>NZ_CP191982.1:4800000-9600000 GCF_050944675.1 Nonomuraea sp. CA-141351 | reverse complement strand
CCTTCTCCCCGGAGCCGCGCGTGGTCGGTAGATGGTTGATCGTCCTGTCGGGTGCCCGTTCGGATGTGCTCGAGAAGCACAAGGGGGAGCGCGCCAGGTTTCACGGCCTGGGTGGCGCCCTCCTGACCACGGCCTGCATCGCGGCCATCTCCATGACATTCGCGCTCGCCTCGGCGCTCAAGGTGTTCCTGCCGGTCGCCGTCCTGATCGGCCTCGTCTGGGGCGTGGCGATCCTGAGCCTGGACCGGTGGCTCGTCACGTCCCTGCCGGTACAAGGCGGACGGCGCTTCTGGCTCGCCCTGCCTCGGGTGCTCCTCGCGTTGCTGCTGGGCGCCGTCATCTCCACGCCGCTGGTCCTGCAGATCTTCAAGCCCGAGATCGATGCCGAGATCGTCGACATCCAGCAGGAGAAGGCCGACGCCTTCACCCGCACGCAGCAGGGTGGCGAGACCGGCCGGCGCATAGCCGCGCTGCAGAAGTCCGCGGAGGCTCTGCAAGCTGTGGTCGCCTCTCGCGGGGAGACCGCTCTCGATCCGGCGGCCGACCCCCGGATCCAGGAACTGAACAAGTCGCGCGATCAGGCGGTGAAGCAGCGGGACAAGTTCTACCAGGAATGGCAGTGCCAGCTGTACGTCGGGCCGCCCAAATGCGCGAAGAAGGGGTCCGGGCCTCTTGCGAAGGCGGCGGAGGAGGCGTACAGGGCCGCAAGCGGGCGGGTGAATGAGATCAACCAGCAGATCGAACAGCGCAAGAAACAACTCAGCGTCACCCAAGAGGCCGGAAAGGCGAGCAGGCTGGCTCAGGCGGAGCAGGACCTGCGCGGCGTAGAGGCGGAGCTGGACAAGCTGACCAAGCAGCAGGCGGGGCTCCGGGACGGCTTCGCCTCGGAGATCCAGGGGTCCGACGGCCTGATGCTGCGGCTGGAGGCGCTCGGCAGGGTGTCGCAGGACAACGCGACCCTCAACATGGCCAGGCTCTTGCTGTTCCTGTTCATCCTGCTCATCGAGTGTCTGCCGGTCCTCGTCAAGCTGATGCAGCGGCCTGGCGGTTACGACACGATCGTGGCAGCTCTGGACAGGGTGGAGATCGACGCGGCCATCGGCGATATCTACAAGGACAGACGGCCGCGGCGAAACGATTGGCGAGACGGCACGACCCGGCCGTACATCGCGGACGAACCTCGTACCGAAGTTTTCCACCAATCCGGCACGCCGTCCTCGCCCCCGCGCACGGAGCGCCCCGAGCGCAGGAGCTTCGAGGACCAGGCACTTCGCGATCTCCGTGACAACCGTGCTTCCCGGCCGGGCGGGACCGGCGAGGGACGGCGCGCTGAGCACGCCGGACTGAACGATGATTGGTGACCGCATCGCCGGCCGGTTCGTCATCGAGGCGCAACTGGGCGCCGGCGGCATGGGACGGGTCTGGCGCGGCCGGGACTGCAAGCTCGACCGCGTGGTGGCGCTCAAGCAGGTACGCGCGGACGTCGGGCGCCTGGCAGAACTGAAGAAACGGGCGAAAGTGGAGGCGCGGGCGCTGGCCCGGATCGACCACCCGGGCATCGTCCGGGTCCTCGACGTGCTCGATGTCCCGGACGGCCCGTGGATCGTGATGGACTACGTGCGGGGCGACACGCTCAGCATGCGCAGCAAGAGCGAACCTCTGTCCGAGCCCGCCGTGGCGCGGATCGGCGCCCAGGCGC
The DNA here is from genome assembly GCF_050944675.1 of Nonomuraea sp. CA-141351. NCBI lineage: Bacteria > Bacillati > Actinomycetota > Actinomycetes > Streptosporangiales > Streptosporangiaceae > Nonomuraea > Nonomuraea sp. CA-141351. Next base: position 9,598,301 of record NZ_CP191982.1, on the reverse strand, counting down.
TCGACGCGCTCGTCGCCGCCCATGCGGTAGGGGTGTTCCACCGCGATGTGAAACCGGACAACATCCTGATCACCGCTGCCGAGCAGGTCGTCCTGGTGGACTTCGGGATCGCCGCCATCGAGGGCCACGAGCGCATCACCATGCTCGGTCAGGTGGTCGGCACCCCGGACTTCACAGCCCCTGAGCGGCTACAAGGCGACCCGGCAAGCGAGGCGTCCGATCTCTGGTCGCTCGGCGCCACCCTCTACACGGCCCTGGAGGGACGTCCGCCCTTCCACGGGAGCTCCGACCAGGCCACCAGAAACGCCATCCTCGCTTTACCCGCCCACCCCATGACCCGCACGAGCAGTCTCAAATCGACGATCAACCGGCTGCTGGTCAGGAGCCCGGACAACCGGATGAAGGCCGGTGAACTGGCGCGGGAACTGGAACGGGTCGCCAGGGGCAACCCCGGGGCGGGGCCCCGTGGTGCATCGCAGGGCTCCACCACGGGACCTCCTCCGCCCCCGCCTCCGCGGGCGAATGGGGTTGCAGGGATGGGCGGCGGCATCTCCGGAGGGAGCCGCGGCCGAGGCGGGAACGGCGCGGGCCCGGATGGTGGCGTGGCGGCGCAACGAGTGCGTCGGGCGCTCGCCGGTGCCGCCGCCGCGGAAAGAGGCTCGAAGGTCCTCGAACTGCCCGCCGACGAGGCGGCGATCCTCCTCTCCCAGCACTGGCAGTTGTTCACGACCGACGCAGTCGAGGAGATGTGCCGCCAGGCGGCGAAGAGCGCGACGATCCTGGGCATGTTGCTTCCACTCCGCGTGGGCTGGCTGCTGGACCAGGTACGGGACCCGGACCTCGTGGCCGGGGTCGTACTGGCGATGGACACCCGCCACCGCGGAAGCGTGCTCGGTCACATGCACGATCGGCATTCCGCGGCGGCCATCGAAGCGATGGCCGCCAACGACCTCCGGCAGGCCGGCCTTGCGGTCGCCGCGATGCCGGAGGGTCCCGCCGGTCAGGCGCTGAGCCGCCTTCCGCTCGCCACGATCGCCGGGCTGCTCGCGCATTGCCCGCCTCCCGACCGCGACCGGCTGCTGCCCCTGCTGCCGTCCGCGACTCGGGAGGCCGTCGAACGGAAACCAGCCGCCGGAGGACAGGCGGGCACGACGGCATAAGTTGCCAGCCGCCCCGTACGGCCCCGGCGTGAGACAGACGTGGCCGGCTGCGCGGGACGATCGTTCCAGCGGCTCGCAGCGGCGCGTGCCCTTCCCGGCCGACTTCGACGTGGCCGGCCGGGACAGCACCGACATGTTGCCCAGCTCCCGAGCGCCCTCCATTTGTCCTGTTCCCAGTCGGCAGGAACCGGCTCGAGCAGGATGTTCGGACCTCCCGACGCGGGAACCCGGCTGAGTCGCACCTGTTCGAGCACATCCAACAGGGGCAACTCCGCGTCGCCGTGGGCGATGAGATGTCGTTATTCGCTTGTCAGCCGCCATGCGCAGTCCACGGCCTTCGCGAGCGGCGAGCCGATTCCGGGCGAGTACGCGACCCATGTGCGCGACCAGGGCCTCGCCTCCGCACGCGCCCGCCCCCGGCTGTCTATTCGGCGCGCAGGGCGTTTGCCGTTCCGGCCTTCGCCGCCCAGCCGGCCGGGCCGAGCGTGCCGACGATCGCGATGACCAACCCGGCGAGCCCCAGCAGGATCAGCTCCCACGTGGAGTACACCGACAGCAGGGACTGCGGGTACCCGGAGCTCGCGGCGTGCGCCATCACCGGCACCACGGCATGGTGCAGGAAGACTCCGGCGGGGACTCCGACGATTCCGGCGACCAGGCCGACGCTGGCGACCGAGCACACCACCATGAGGAGGGTCTGGCGCGGCGTCATGCCGATCGCCTTGTACACGCCGATGTCGTGAGCTCGCTCGCGGATCTGCAGCGCCACGGTGTTCAACACACCGAGGCCGGCGACCACGGTGATCAGGACCGTGAGCATCGTGATCAAGGTGAGTACGGCGAGGAACTGCGTGGTCGAAGCCTGGGACGAGGTGGCCCGGTAGGAGTGGCCGAGCGCCGCGGACACTTTGTTGGTGTACGCCTGCGCGCTGGTGCCGGGCTGGAGGGCCACGTCGAAGTACTGCGGCTGCGCGTCCGGGTCCAAGCGGGAGAGCGTGGCCGGGCTCAGGTACAGGCTGGCCTGACTGCCGGTTTTGAACACCTCGCCCACGATGTGGACCGTCAGCCGGTGCCGGCCGGAGATCAGTGTGTACGTCGACCCGACCGAGGTGCCGGTGTTGGTGAGGAACAGACTGTTCACGTCCACCTCCGCGGCTCCCGAGGAGGCGGAGTACCAGCGGCCGGAGATCAGCGGAATCCCGCTCAAGGACGGGGCGTCGCCGTAAGCGACGGCGGACACCTTCTGCGCCGCGCCGGGCAGGCTGATCTGGGCGTCGGTCTCGGTCATGTAGTACCGCGTTCCGGCCTGTGCTTTCAGCACCGACTCGACCGCGCGCTGCTGCGCGTCGCTCAGGGAGGGGGCCTGGCCGCCTGCGCCGCCCGACACCTGCACGGGCATACGCGAGTAGGGCGAGTCGTCGCCGACCCGGTTCAGCGTCGACCCCAGCCCGATGCCGAACGTCACAGCCGCGGCGCCGAACACGATGACCACCCAGGTCGTCACCGTCCGGGCAGGCCGGGCGGCCGGCGCGGCCAGGCCGAGCGTGATCGACCGGGGGAGTGACCGCAGCCGCGCTGCGGCCCGGTGCGCGAAGAATCCGTGGACCGGCCGGGGGGCACGGCCGGTGGCGATCGCCTGGATGGCGCTCATCCGGCCCGCCCGCAGCGCGGGAAGGACCCCGCCGACCGCTGTCAGCGTGAGTGCCGCCAGCGGAACCAGGACGTCGACCCACAGCGGGACGCTCAGCGTCCCCACCTGGAAGACGTGCGCGTTCACCTCGAGCATGGGAATCGCCAGCAGGTTCCCGACCACGACCCCGATGGCGCAGCCGACCAGCGCGGGAAACAGCACCAGCAGTGCGTACGAGGCGACGACCTGCACCGGGCTGAAACCGATCGCCTTGAGCACACCGATCCGGGTGGTTCCGGCGATCACCGCACCGGCCACCACGTTCACCACGATCAGCACCGAGATCACCAGCGCGATCACGCCGAACGCGATGATGAACGGCACCCACGGCTGGATCCCACCCTGTTCCGCCTGCCGAACGTCCAGATAGGACGCGCTGCTGAGCACCGCCCCGCTCGGCAGCGCCGACCGTACCGAGGCGATGTCGGCGGCGACCGCGGACTGCGACTCGGCGTGGGTGAACCGGTAGAGCATCTGAGCCTCCCCGGTTCCCCCCACGCTCCGGAGCGAGGCGATCTGGGACGGCGTCACCCAGCCGGCTGCGGTGTGAGTGATCGAGTTCGCGGTACCGACCACGGTCAGCGTCTGCGAGCCGATGGTGAGAGTCGACCCGGTGAACACCCCATTGCCTCGGTCGACCACGATCTGCCCGCCGCCGTTCGGCCAGTGGCCGTCGACCAGCGTGATGTCGTCCATCGGACCATCCGGTGTGGACCGGCCGACGATCCGGAGCGGCCTCGTCGACGAGCCGGGTACTCCGGGAACCGTGACCCGCGCGTTCACCTCGACCTGGCCGAACGGGCCGGACGCAGACGTCACGCCCGAAAGCCGGGACGTCGCGGCAAGTTGGTGTGCGTCGGCGACCGAGGTGTTCAGGGTGACGGTGACGTGGGCGCCGTTCTGCTTGACGAACGCGCGGTCGAACGCGCCGTGGGCGTTGGCGAGCAGACCCAGCGCGACCGTCGAGGTCGCGGTGGCCGACAGCATGACCACGCCGATGATCAGCGCCTGCAGGCGGCGTCCGCGCAGGCCGCTGAGGGCCGCACGGAGGACCGCGGTCATCGCTGGACCCCCATGCCCGGTGCGCCCGCGGAACCTGCCGGGGTGGCCGAGTCCGATCTGATCCGGCCGTCGGCGACAGAGATCACCCGGCTCGCGTACATGGCGGCCAGCTCCGGGTTGTGGGTGACCAGGGTCAGCGTCTGCCCGGTCGAGTTCAGATCCAGCAGCAGTGCGCCGATCTCCTCCCCGGCCCTGGTGTCCACCGCGCCGGTCGGCTCGTCGGCGAGCAGCAGCGCGGGCCGGTTGATCAGGGCCCGGGCGATCGCCACACGCTGCCGCTCACCGCCGGACAGCCGCGCCGGGTAGGCGTCGCGGCGGTGGTTCAGCCGGAGCCTGTCCAGCAGCTCGTCGGCCCGCTGCCGCGCGGCGTCCGACCGGCCCCCGGCGAGCTGGGCGGGCAGCAGGATGTTGTCCGTGACGGTCATGTCGTCGAGCAGGTTGAAGAACTGGAAGATCATGCCGACCTGACGCCGCCGGTACTTGGCGGCGGCGGTCTCGTTCATCTTGTCCACGCGATCCCGGCCGACCTGCACCGTGCCGGTCGTCGGCCGGTCCATCGCCGCAATCAGGTTGAGCAGCGTCGACTTGCCGCTCCCGGACGGGCCCATGATCGCGACCGCCTCGCCTTGCGCGATCGTCAGGTTTACTCCTGTCACCGCAGGCGTTGCGGCCCCGTTGTACTGCTTCGATACGTTCTGCAGATGAACGAGTGTCTCCATGCCCGGCACGGTAGGTCGCCGGGGCCGCCTGGCGCGTCGCTCGCTATGGCGAAATCGCCTACCGTAATGGGCTGACCATGGGCCGCTGTCATCCCCTGGATGTAAGCAAGTTACCCCTGCTGGATGATGCCCAGCAGTGGGGAGGTGGCGACAATGATTCCCATGGCGGCACTTATGAGGGCGATGCTCGCGTTCTTTCGGCAGGCCGAGCCTCGCACTGCCCCGTCCGGCTGGGGGCTCGCGCTGGACGGAGCGATCGCGGTGGGTGCGGCCGTAGCCGTTGTGTTCGAAGCAGCGCAGACCACCAGCCATGGGCCGGTTCTGGGCCTGGTGGCGCTGACCGCGCTGCCGCTCGCGCTGCGGCGGGTGTTCCCCATCGCTGCCTGGCTGGTCATCATCGCCGCCATCATGGTCGTACAGCAGGCGACGGTGCCGCCAGTGGCCCTCGGTGCGGCGGTGTTCGCGGCCTACAGCGCCATCGCCTACAGCAAGTACCGGAACCTGGCCATTGCCGGCGTGGTGGTCGTCACGCTGGCCGCCACCGCGTACTCCCCCCTGCCCAGGTTCCCCGGCCGGCTCACCGCGGTGCTGACCATCGCCCCCACGGTGATCGCCGGGCTCGGTATTCGCGAACTGCGGCGGCGGCTCAACGACTCCGCCGCACGGCTACGGCGCGCCGCGGACGAGCAGGAGACCGCCACACTTCAGGCGATCGAGAGCGAGCGGGCCCGGATCTCGGCCGAGCTGCACGACGTGGTGACACACAACGTCAGCGTGATGGTGATCCAGACCGGCGCGGCACGGAAGATGCTGAACACCTCCCCAGGCGAGGCCGAGGAGGCGCTGCTGGCCGCGGAGGCCAGCGGCCGGGTCGCCATGGCCGAGCTGCGGAACCTGCTCGGGCTGCTCAGCCCGGCGCAGCGGGACGGCGAGAGCGCCGCTCTGCACCCGCAACCGGGCCTGCACGAGCTGCCTGCCCTGATCGAGCGGGTTTCCGCCGCGGGGCTTCCGGTCAAGCTGGATGTCAGCGGCCAGCCGCGGCCGCTGCCACCGGGCGCGAACCTCGCCGTCTACCGGGTGGTTCAGGAAGCCTTGACGAACGTTCTGCAACATACTGCGAACGCGGCCACCGCCGTGACGATCCACTGGGGAGACGAACTCGTGATCACGGTCAGCGACAACGGCCCGGGTACGGATGGCAACTGGGGTCGGGGGCTGCTCGGGCTGCGGGAGCGGCTGGCGCTGTACGGCGGGAACTTCGATGCGGGGCCGCGCGCGGAAGGCGGCTGGCGGGTGCGGGCGGTTCTGCCGGCATGAGGGTCGTCATCGCCGATGATCAGGCGCTGGTCCGCGGCGGGTTCCGGTTGATCCTGCGGGAGGCGGGAATCGACGTCGTGGCGGAGGCGGCCGACGGAGCGGAGGCGGTCGCGGCCGTCGCCGAGCACCGGCCGGACGTGGCGCTGATGGACATCCGCATGCCCGAAGTGGACGGGATCGAGGCCACTCGCCGCATCCTGGCGGACGGCCCGGGCGAGCCCGGCGACGGAGTGCGGATCATCATCTTGACCACGTTCGACCTGGACGAGTACGTCTACGAGGCCCTGGCCGCCGGGGCCAGCGGGTTCCTGCTCAAGGACATCTCACCCGAGCAGCTGGTCGCCTCGGTCCAGCTCGTCCGCGCCGGCGACGCGCTGCTGGCGCCGTCGATCACCCGGCGCCTGGTCCATCGCTATGCGGCGCGTCCCGGTACGGTCCCAACCGCCGCGCGTGGGGCCCCGGCGGGAGGACGGGACCTGTCCGTTCTCACGCCGCGAGAGCTCGAGGTGCTCGGGCTGGTCGCGCGTGGCCTGAGCAACGCCGAGATCGCCGCCTCGTTGACGCTCAGCGAGGCGACGGTGAAAACGCATGTGGCGCGACTCCTGACCAAGCTCGAGCTGCGCGACCGGGTCCAAGCGGTCGTCCTCGCATACGAGACCGGGCTCGTACAACCGGACGCCGGGGCGTCGGGCCCTTCCGCACCGTAGATACCGCTGGATTCCGCAGGGATCGTAACCGCGCCTATTCCTGAGTTCGACCCTTCGGGACCGGACGGAAGGGCACTCGGGAACGGCCGGTACTTCGCCGCCTGAACATCGAGGGCGGCGCGGGGGAGGAGCGGGCCCGGAACCAGTGGGTGCATATATACAAACGATCGGTCGTTAATATAGTTTAGCGGCCATGACACAAGACGGTCGGCGGCTGCGCGGATTGCGCAGCCGTGAGGCGATCCTGGAGCAGGCGGTGGGCCTGGCTTCCGTCGAGGGGCTGGACGGGCTCTCCCTGGGACGGCTGGCGACAGCCACCGGCACCAGCAAGTCCGGCTTCTTCGCCCACTGGCGCGACAAGGAACAACTGCAGCTCGACGCTGTGGAATGGGCCGCCCGCCAGTGGACCGAGCAGGTGGTGGCACCCGCCCTGCAGGCCCCCGCCGGGGTGCGGCGGCTGTTCGCGCTGCACGAAGCGCGGCTGAGGTTCTACGACGACGGCGTGCTGCCCGGCGGGTGCTTCTTCTTCACCGTGCAGGCCGAGTTCGACGACCGCCCGGGGGCTGTGCGCGACCGCGTCGCGCGTGCCATGGGAGAGTGGCAGGAGTTCATCCGGCGGCAGGTTGAGCAGGCCGTGGCACTGGGCGAACTGGTCGAGAGCGTGGACCCGGCCCAGCTCGCGTACGAGATCGACGCGCTCGGCGAGATGGTCATCATCCACTCCCGCCTGCACGACGGGCCCGCCTCCCTCGTCCACGCCCGCCGCGCCGTCCTGCAACGCCTGCGCGCACTCTGCCCTGACCCAGCGCTTCTCCCGGAGAATTGATCATGACTGAAGACGGTGTCTACGAGCCGGTCCAGGTGCATTTCGACGACCTCGACGCCATGGGCCTGCTGCACAACTCCCGGTACGCCCTGCTGGTCGAGCGGGCGATCAGCGCGTACTGGCAGCGCCTCGGCTGGTCGCCCGATCCGGTCCGGTCGGCGTTCAAGGATGTGTTCCTGGCCGTACGCGAGTTCAAGGTGACCTACCACGCACCCATCGCCGGGGCGGGCGAGCCGCTGGTGCACTTCTGGATGGAGCGCATGGGCCGCACCAGCGGCGTCTACGGCTTCCGCGTGCTGTCGGCCGATCACGCGGTGGTGCACGCCGAGGGCTACCGCGTCAACGTCAATCTGGACCCGGCCACGTTGCGGCCGGCGCCGTTCAGCGACGAACTGCGCACCGCCGCCGAACCTCTGCTCCGCACGGCGGCGGCATGCTGAGGTCCCGCTGGATCGCCGGTCCCGCGGCCGGCGATCCGGGCCCGTTGGTGCGCGTCATGCGCCGTCCTCCATCACCAGCCCGTGCAACAGCACGAGCACGGGCCCGTCGCCGGTGTCCTCGTACGCGATCGTCCCTGCGGACAGCTCGATCTCTTTCACGCTCGGTCGTCTCAGCGTCGCGTGGAATCCGCGGCGGCAGTGCCTGATTCCGCTCGCGCGTGATCAAGCAGGTGCCGGCGTAGGAAGGACAGCTGGACATCGACGGCCCGCTCGTGCATCTCCATGAACGGTGCGTAGTGCCGGCCGGGCAGGCTGACCAGCTCCGCGCGGGGCGCTCGCCGCGCCGCGCGGATCGCGGGTCCGGGCGGAGCGGTCTGATCCTGATCGCAGGTGAGGACGAGCAGCGGGCTCCGTACGCGGGACGTGTCGCGGCCGGGCTGGTAGAACACGAGGCGGAGCGCGGAGCGGGCCGCGACCTTCTGCTGCCAGTCCGAGTGCCTGTTGTCAGGATCGAGCGCGCGTGGGCCGTCCAGGGCGTCCGGCGTGGCGAGCATCGCGACAGCACCCGGCTTGTCGGCGAGCGGCACCAGCAGGGGCCGGCGGCCGACGAGGGAGCCGATGGCGTCGGCGATGCCCCTGCCGGTGAAGCGCAGCATCGCGAGCGGCTTCTGGTGGGCCGCCGTGCTGCGCATGGCGGTCGGGCCACCGACGTTCGGTGTCTGGGCGATCACCGCCGCGAGTTGCGGGTTGCGCGCCGCGACGCGGATGACGTGACCGCCGGACAGCGAGAAGGCCCAGAGCCCGAGCCTGGCGGGGTCGACACCAGGCAGGGTCGCGGCGAACGCGATCGCGGCCTCCCAGTCGGCCAGCTGGTTCTTGACCGGGAGGACCAGGCGCGGTTGTCCACCGCTCTTCCCGACGCCGCGATAGTCAAAGGCCAGAACGCTGAAACCGGCATCGTGAAAGCGCTTGGCGAACAGGTCGGTGGCCGGCTCCTTGGTCACCGCGAAGCCGCCGGCCATGATCACACAGGCGCCGTTGGTTCCCGGATAGTGCCAGGCGGCGCATTCGGTGTCGCCGCTGACGAAGCGAACCTGCTCGCGCTCCACGGACTCCCGCACGCCGGCCTCCGAGTGTGTTGATGTCATAGTTGAAGTGAACCACCCGGTTCGCAAGTTGTCCATGCGCGCTACTCGCCGGCGGCCTCTTCTCGCTCCAGCGCACGGATCAGGGCCTCGAACCCCGCGGCGATTCCCGCGGCATCCCTGCTGGTCCGCCACTCCACGAGGAAACCTCGGAGCACCCCGAGGACCATCTCGGCGACCTCGAACTTGCGCTGGTCGGACCAGTCCGCCGGGCAGAGCGACACCAACGAGGGCAGATAGAGCTGCGACGCCTCCCGGCCGAGCCAGCCATAGCGGTCGGAGTCGTACATCGCCAGGCCGATGGCCTGGTCGAGCAGTCGCAGGCCCGGATCGTCCCCGCTGAGCATGGGCCACATGGCGCGTACGCGATCGGCCAGCGCCCGACCGGCTGGTCCTGCGGTGGCGGCGGCCATCGCGTTGACGGTACGCCTGTCGCGCAGCTCGAGTACGGCCTGCTTGAGCAGGTCGTCGACTCCTTCGAAGTGGTAGAGCAGCACCTTGTGCGTGGTGCCGGCCGCCCGCGCGGCCCGCCGGAGCGAGAAGTCCACAAGCCCGTTGGCCGCGAGGTCGTCGGTGACACGATCGAGCAGGTCCCGGCGCCTGGCCTCGCCGCGCGGCGACCCGGCCGAGCGCCGGTAGCCTGCCCGTCCTGGTGGGCAGTCGTCGGTGGAAGTGTTCATATCGAAAGCTTCCACCATCCCGGCAGGGCGCCGGACGTGCCGTGAGTCGTGCGGCGGCCGGTCGCGTCAGCGGCTCAGCGTCCCGTTCTGCCCGCCTCGGCGAGGATCCGCACGATCTCCAGACCATCGGCCCCGCCGAAACTGGTGACCAGCCCGGAGAGGATCATCGGCGTGGTGGCGAGCCTGACGCCCTCGCTCTCCAGGCGACGCAGCACGATGTCGTGGTAGAACTCGGTCAGCGTGCCGCAGGCGTCGACGGCGAACTGCACGTCGTACCCTTCCCGCCGGGCGCCGAGCGCGGTGTTGAACCCACAGACCTCGGAGCCGACTCCGGCCACCACCAGCTGGGTGCGGCCAGTGGCCCGGACCGCCGCGGACACTCGGGGATCAGCGAAGGCGTCGACTGTGGTCTGTCGCTCGATCCGCTCGCGGTACTCGTCGGGAGCCGCCTTCTCCAACTCGGGGATCAGCCTGCCGTTGTGCTGTTCGGCGCTGCAACTGAGCACGATCGGTACGCCGAACCGCCGTGCGGCACGCGCCAGTGCCACCGCGTTGGCCTTGACGGCCTCCGGCGGAGGCACCTTGACCAGCCGATCCATGACGGCGGTCTGGTGATCGACCAGCAGCAGGGCCATGTTGTCCTTGGTGAACGAACTTGTCATGTCTTGCGTCCTTGTCATGGTCGGAGCAGGTTGCCGAAGAACGCCCGTACGTCGGCGGCGAACAGGTCCGGTGCCTCGAGCGCGGCGAAGTGGCCGCCGCGTTCGAACTCCGTCCAATGCGCGACGGTGTACGCCTGTTCGACGACGGAGCGCACCGGGAGAACGACCTCATGGGGAAAGACGGCCACGCCCAGGGGCGGGACACAGGGCGGCGGGGGGCTCGTGTTCTCCCGGTGAAGGCGCGCCGAGGAGCCCGCGGTGCCGGTGAGCCAGTAGATCGCGACGTCGGTGAGTACGCGATCGACGCCGATCTCGGAGTCCGGGTCGGCCCACTCGGCGAACTTCTCGGCGATCCAGGCCAGCTGGCCTACCGGCGAGTCCGTCAGCGCATACGCCAGGGTCTGCGGCCGTGTGCTCTGCAGGACGCGATGTGGGGACGGCTGGGCGAGGAACCGCTTGCTCTGTTCCAGCCGGGCCAGATCGTCGTCCGACAGGCCGGTCTCGGTGTGACCGGCTGGCAGCGAGGACAGGAAGTTGACGTGTACGCCCACGACGTGGCCGGGAGCGGAGGCGCCCAGCGCGAGAGAGATCCCCGATCCCCAGTCGCCGCCTTGCGCACCGTACCGGTCGTAGCCGAGCCGGCGCATCAGCTCGGCCCAGGCAGGGGCGATACGCCGGATGTCCCAGCCGCGGTCGCGAGTGGGGCCGGAGAATCCGAAGCCGGGGATCGACGGGATCACCAGGTGGAACTCCTCGGACAGCGGCCCGATCACGTCGAGGAACTCCACGACGGAGCCGGGCCAGCCATGGGTCACGATGAGCGGCAGCGCGTCCGGCCGGGCTGAGCGGACGTGCAGGAAGTGGATGTTCTGCCCGTCGATCTCGGTGGTGAACTGAGGATACGCGTTGAGCTCGGCCTCGTGCTCGCGCCAGTCATAAGCCGTGCGCCAGTAGTCGGCCAGTTCGCGTACCCGGCCGAGCGGGATGCCGTGGTCCCAGCCGACGCCGGGCAGCTCGTCGGGCCAGCGGGTCCGGGCCAGCCGGTCGGCCAGGTCGTCCAGCTCGGCTTGGGGGACGTCGATACGGAAGGGTTCGATCATCACCGCTCCTGGCGCCGGGAGCCGCTCGGGCCGGTGATCAGGAAGACCGCGACCGCGGCCAGGCAGAGGAACCCGGCCGCTCCGAGGCCGGCCACGTTGAAGCCGTGGACGGTCGCGCCGGCGGCTGATAAGTGATGCGCCCGGAGGTAGGCGGCGGCGGACGTACCGGCGATCGTGCTGAGCAGAGCGGTGCCGAGCGACCCTCCGATCTGCTGGGAGGTCTGAACCATGGCACCGGCCACGGCCGTGTACGGCCCCGCGCCGAGGGTGGCGGTGCTGTTGGCGGTGACCAGCACCCACCCGGTGCCGAGGCCCACCAGTGCGAACACGGGAAGGGCGTGCAGCCAGTAGCCGCTGTCCACCCGTACGAGACCGAGGAGCGCGAGCCCGGCCGCGATGGTCAGGAGCCCGGGCACGAGCAGCAGCCGCACCGGGGCGCGCGCCATGAGAGGGCTCACCAGGCGCACGCCCAGCATGAGCCCGGCGGTCATCGGCAGGAAGGCGAGACCGGCCATGACAGGCGAGTAACCGAGCACGTTCTGCAGGTGGAAGGTGAGGAAGAACTGCGCGGCGAACATGCCGATCGCCAGGCTGAGCACCGCCAGGTAGGACCCGCCCCGACGCCGGTCGAGGACCACCCGCAGCGGCAGCAGCGGTCCGGCGCTCCGGTGCTGGACCCAGACGAACGCTCCCAGCAACAGGACGCCGCCGGTCAGCGCCCCGACGGTGGTGGGAGCGTTCCAGCCGTCGGGTTCCGCGCGGGCGAAGCCGAAGACCAGGGCCATCAGGCCGGCGGTGGCGAGCAGCGCCCCGGAGACGTCGACACGTACCCGGGTCGCCGGGGGCGCGGGACGGACCGCGTACAGCACTCCGGCTCCCGCGACCACCGCGAGCGGCAGGTTCACGTACATGCACCAGCGCCAGTCCAGGTAGTCGGTGAGAACTCCACCGAGCGCCACGCCCAGGCCGGAAGAGCTGCCCATCACGGTGCCGTAGATCCCGAACGCCTTGCCGCGCTCGGCGGGCAGCGGGAAGGTGACGGCGAGCGTCCCGAGCACGGCCGGAGTCACCAGTGCCCCGAAGACGCCCTGCAGCGCCCGCGCGGTCAGAAGCATCGCCGGGCCGCCCGCCGCGCCGCCGAGCGCGGAGGCCAGCGCGAACCCGGTCAGCCCGACCAACAACGTGCGCCTGCGGCCGAAGAGGTCCGACAACCGGCCGCCCAGGAGCAGCAGGCCGCCGTACCCCAGAGCGAAGATCGTGATCACCCACTGGCGGGCGGGATCCGACATGTCCAGCGATTTCTGCACGGAGGGCAGCGCGATGTTCATGATCGTCCCGTCGAGGCCGATCAACAATTGGGCGGTGGCGACGGCGGACAGCGCCCACCAGCGCCGGGGATCGGGGATGACGGAGTCGGAAGGGAGCCGGTGGGACCCGACTGATGTGGTCATGTCATGCCTCTGGGAATTGATGTGGGATCGGGCTAGAACATGCCGTTCTCGTTGAGGGCGTCTTTCGGGATGGGCTGCATGACGTCCCAGTGCTCGACGATCTTGCCGTCCTCGAGCTTGAAGATGTCGACGATGGCCGTTCCGCGCTGCCCCGGCACGCGCACTCCGTGTACGTGCGCGACGACGTAGTCACCCTCGGCGAAGATCTTGTGGATCTTCGCGTGCAGGTTCGGGAACGTCTCGCTCAGGTACTCCACGAACCCCTTGAAGCCTTCGATGCCGTCGGCGATCTGGGGGTTGTGCTGCACGTAGCGCGGGCCGATGAGCTTTGACGCGGCGTCGAAGTCCTTCCCGTTCAGGCCGGCTTCGTAGAAGGCCAGGACGGTCTGCTTGTTGGCTTCGAGCTTGTCGAGCGTGGTTTCCATGCGGGAGCTCTCCATGAGTTAACAGATGTTGTGCTACGACCGTAGCGCAACACCTGTACTCCTTACAACAGCGGAACCCCCGTCCCAAGGTGGGGTGCCCGCGCTCTGGCTCAGCTCTGGCCGGAGTCGGTGGCCCTGGGGCCGGACAGGTCCTTCAGGCTCACGGTCTCGGCAAGGAGGTCCAGCGCGTACTTCATCAGCTGGTCCAGGACGGGAGGTCCGCCGAGGAGAGGGGTCAGCGCGGCTCGCAGGCTCGGCGGGTCGGCGGCATGACGCCGTCAGCGATCAGGGCCGGCCGGGCCGGTGACGCGGAACGGGTCGCCGGCCGGCAGCCAGGCCGTGTCGGCGTTCAGGCCGAGCGTGCCGACGTCGCGGGTCAGCGCCTCGACGGTGGCCTGTACGGCCTTGCGGTTCTCGTCGCGCCGGGAGACAAGGGCCCAGGTCCAGTACGGTGCCGGGTCGACGACCGGGCGCTTGAGGAGGTCGGGCGGGACCGGGGTGGTCTGGCCCTTGGGGCAGTTGATGACGGGGCGGCGGAGCCGGCGTACGTGGTCGAAGAAGGCCGGGCCGGTGACGCCGCCGTCGGCGATGTGCACGGTGCGGGCACCGGTGCCGCGGGCGAACTCCTCGGCATAGCGGTTCCAGGAGTCCCAGGTGGCGGTGTCGGCGTCCAGCAGCACCAACGTGTCCCTGGCCTGGACCGCGGAGGCGTCGGCGCCGGTGGAGATCGCATAGAGCCGATCCGCGCCGATCAGCTGGGCCTGGAGGTCGTGGGCGGCCAGGTCGTCGGTCTGCACCCAGCAGATGGCCAGGTCGATGCTGCCGTCGGCGACCCGGGCGGCCTGGGTGTGGGACGGCATGACCCACGCGTCGATGTGCAGTTGCGCCACGCCGGACACACGGGCGGCCAGGTCGGACGGCCGCCAGTTGACGTAGCCGAGCCGGACCGGTTCGCTGGCGGCCATGCCGGCCGCGGAACGACGCAGCTCGTCGGCCTGGTCGAGCAGCGCCCGGGCCGGGGCCAGCAGCGCCTGTCCTGAGACGGTCAGTGTGACCGAGCGGCGGTCCCGGTCGAACAGGCGTACGCCCAGGTCCCGCTCCAGCGCCTTGATCTGCTGGGAGAGCGACGGGCCGGCGATGCGCAGCCGGGCCGCTGCCCGGCCGAAGTTCAGCTCCTCGGCCACTGCGACGAAATAGCGCAGCTGGCGTAGCTCCATCCGCCCATCGTAGTGCGGTAGGAGGTTGTGCCTACCAGCAGGGAGCAAGCCGGTCGTGGCGGGATCGCCGCTGGTGGACGCAGTATTTCGAGGGTAAGGGACCTGGGAGCCGCCCTCGCCCGCAGCCGGAGGCAGACCAGGTCGGAGCAGCCGAAGAGAGAAACCCATGACCACACCCAAAGTCGCCGTGATCACCGGCGCGTCCCAGGGCATCGGCGCGGCGCTGGTGACCGCGTACCGCAAGCTCGGCTATGCGATAGTCGCGACCTCTCGATCGATCGGACCCTCTGATGACCCCATGGTGCGGACCGTCGCCGGCGACATCGCCGCCTCGAGCGTCGGTGCGAGCGTCGTCGGGGAGGCGCTCGACGCGTTCGGCCGCGTCGACACATTGATCAACAACGCCGGCGTGTTCGTGTCCAAGCCGTTCACCGAGTACACCGACGAGGACTACGAGCTGGTGACGGGGGTCAACCTGCGGGGGTTCTTCGAGACCTCCCAGCGGGCCATCGACGTGATGCTCGCCCAGGGCGGCGGCCATGTGGTCAACATCACGACCACCTTGGCCGAGTACGCCGACAGCAGCGTGCCGTCCGCGCTGGCAGCGCTGACCAAGGGCGGCCTCAACGCGGTCACCAAATCGCTGGCCATCGAGTACGCCTCCCGAGGCATCCGGGTCAACGCGGTCTCACCCGGCGTCATCCGCACCCCGATGCATCCGGCCGAGACCCACGAGTTCCTCGCCGGCCTGCACCCGGTCGGCCGGATGGGTGAGGTCCACGACATCGTCGACGCGATCGTCTACCTCGAGACGGCCACGTTCGTCACGGGCGAGATCCTGCACGTCGACGGCGGCCAGAGCGCCGGTCACTGAGCCCGCTCAAGAAGAAAGGCGCATGTTGACCTCCGCAGCAGAGCGCACCACGGGTGGCAGCGAGGGGACTCGGCCCTGGCGGGTCGTCGGGCAGGGGGCGGCGGCGCTCGCCGCGGGCATGGGCGTCGGCCGCTTCGCCTACACCCCGATCCTGCCCCTGATGCACGCGCAGGCCGGGCTGTCCCCGCAACTGGGTGCCGAACTGGCCACCGCGAACTACATCGGATACCTCCTCGGCGCGGTCGCCGCGATCTTCGCCCCCGGGGTCTTCGCCTCCCGGCGGGCGCTGCGCCCGTCGCTGGTGATCCTGATCGTCACGCTGGTCCTGATGCCGGCCACGCACCTCGGCACTCTCTGGTTACTGCTCCGGCTGATCGCCGGGATCGTGAGCGCGCTGATCTTCGTCATCGCCGCCGACGCCATGCTCACCGGGCTGCGCGGCCACGCGCACCACCTCACCGGGTGGGCCTTCGGCGGCATCGGCGGCGGGATCGCGCTGTCAGGCGTCCTTGTGCTGATCCTGCGTGACATCGGCACCTGGCAGCAGGCCTGGTGGATCGCGGGCGCACTGACCGCCGTGTTCACGGTCCTGGCCTGGAGACTGCACGGCGAGCCGGCACCGGCGCAGACGTCGCCGGCCCCTTCCGCGCGTCGCGGCGCGCCCGGGCTGCGGTGGTTCGGCGTGCTGCTGGTCAGCTACACCCTCGAAGGGACCGGTTACATCATCGCCGGCACGTTTCTGGTCGCCGCGATCGACCAGAGCGCGCCCGGCTGGGCCGGCAGCGGCGCCTGGGTCCTCGCCGGGCTCGCCGCGCTCCCGTCATCAGCTCTGTGGGCACGGCTGAGCCGTACGTGGTCCCGGCCGACGCTGCTCGTCGCCGCGCTCGTCGTGCAGGCCATCGGCATCGCGCTGCCGGTGCCGGCCGGTGGGATCGTGCCCGCCCTGATCTCGGCGGTGCTCTTCGGCGCCACATTCCTCGGCGTCGCCAGCCTCTCCCTGGCCACCGGCGCTCACCTGCGGATACCGCGCGCGGTCGCGATCCTCACCACGGGCTACAGCGTCGGGCAGATCCTCGGCCCCGTGGTCGCGACCCCGCTCCTGCACGACGGCTACCGTCCGGCGCTGCTGGTCGGCGCCGCCCTCGTCGCACTGGCCGCACTCGCGGCCGGCGTGCTGCGCCACCGCTTTCCGCACCATCTCGGGCCTCTGCCCCACCGTGTCCACGCCGCCCGCCGCGTCGCGGTCGGGGACTGATCGTCAACAGGAGGAACACCATGACCGACACCGAGGGTCAGATCCTTCACACCGTCCTGGACCGGTGGAAGGCCGCGGTCGACGCACACGACCCCAAGCGCGTCGCGTCGTACTTCACCGACGACGCAATCTTCCAAGGCCTGCGCCCTTACAGCGTCGGTCCCGGCGGCGTCGCCGAGTACTACGACGCGCAGCCGATCGGCATGACCGCCGCGTACACCATCTTGGAGACCCGGCGGCCGGCCGACGACCTTGTCCTCGGCTACATGAGCGTCGACTTCTCCTTCACCAGCCGGCCGACCCTGACCGTCTACCTCTGCGTGATGGCGCGGCAGGTCGGCGACGACTGGCTCATCAGCCACTACCAGGTTTCGCGCCTCCCATGAGGTAGGAGCGGCTCTCAGTAAGGGTTCACCGAATTGCACCGGTTCGTTCACGAACATTCCCCGGCGTTGCTCGCATCCAAAGGGTGCAAGGTCAACAGCGACAAACAGCAAAGGGGTAGTCGTGAAAACGCTCGCAGCAGCAGTGACGATAGCCGCCGTGGTGGCCACGCCGTTCCTCGTCGCATCACCGGCCGGCGCCGCCACCAACCCCAGGACGCACTACAGCCTGTCCTACGGCACTGGCGAGTACACGCTCAAGGGCAACATCATCTGGTACAACCGCACCGTGCAGATCGGCGCCTCGCTGAAGGCGAACGAGGACAACTGCGCGAAGGCGCGCTACAAGTTCTGGCACGGGCGCAAACTCGTCGGGCAGGCCGAGCGCGTGGTCTGCTCCAGGACCAAGGGCCATGGCTTCAGGCGCCAGTACGACCAGCGCGGCGGCATCACCGAGGTCACCGTGGACCTCCTGCAGCAGAACGGCCGCCGGGCCTGGACGTACCTCACCGGCACGACCTGCACCAGTAGCGGCTGCCGGTGACCGCTTGAGGCCCCCGCGCCCGGCCGCCCAAGTTGACAGTGGTTCGCGCCGCGAACTAGCTTAGTGCGTACTACGAACAGTACGTACTACCAACTAGTTCTATGGGGGCGTCGTGAGTGCGATCGTGGGACAGCGGGTCGGCTTCGGGACGACCTACGGCTTCGGGGAGTTCGCCCCCGAACGGCTGGTCGACGACGTCGTGGAGGCCGAGGCGCTGGGCTTCGACATGTTCGGCATCAGCGACCACCTCCACGGCGAGCACGCCACCCTGGAGACGTGGACCGCGCTGACCTGGGCGGCGGCGGCGACCGAGCGCATCGAGGTCATGCCGAACGTGCTCGGGCTGCCGTACCGCGCGCCGGCGGTGACCGCGAAGATGGCCGAGACCCTGGACCGGCTCTCTGGGGGCAGGCTGGTGCTGGGGCTGGGCTCCGGTGGGTACGACCGGGAGTTCGCCGCGTTCGGGCTGCCCGTGCGCACACCCGGACAGAAGGTCGGCGCGCTCGCGGAGGCGCTGGAGATCATTCGGCGCCTGTGGGCCGAGCCGGGGGTCTCGTTCGACGGCGAGCACTATCAGGCCCGCGAGGCCCGCATCGAGCCCAGGCCGGCACGTCCGATCCCGATCTGGCTCGGCAGCTACGGCCCGCGGTCGCTCCGGCTGACCGGCGCGTTCGCCGACGGCTGGATTCCCTCGCTGACGCGGCTGGAGCTGAGTCAGGCGGTGGCGATGCGTGACGCCGTACGGGCGGCCGCGGTGGCCGCCGGGCGCGACCCGGACCAGATCACCTGCGCGGCCAACGTCGCCGTCGTCTTCGACGCGAAACGATCGCCGACGCCGCAGGTCGTGGCGGGCGGCGACGAGGCGATCGCCGGGCAGCTCGCCGAGATCATCCGCGCGGGTTTCACGTTCCTCAACGTGATGTTCTCCGCGCCGGAACCGCGCCGGCGCTTCGCGCTGGAAGTCATCCCTCTGGTGCGCGACGCGCTGGCACAGAGCTGATCGCGCAGCGGCGGCGACACGCCCGCATACCGACAGTGACCGGCCTTATCGTCCGCGTTGAGGTGGGCGATAGAATTTGAGCAGTGGCTTGGGCCGGGCAGGGGGAGGAGGCCCAGGCCGGATACGCGGACCGGGAGCTGGCGTGGGTAGCGGCCTGACCCAGCGCGCGGTGGCCGCGGGGATCGTGCTCGCGCTGGTCGTCGGGGCCACCTTCGTGATGTTGCTGTACTCGATGGCCGGCATGCGCCGCTCGCAGCTCCAGGCGGGACATTCCACTCAGGTCCTGGTGGTGACCAACCGGCTGGAACGCCGGATCATGGACATGGAGACCGGGCTGCGCGGGTTCGCCATCACTGGTCAGGAGCGGTTCCTCCAGCCGTGGCAGGAGGCCCTCGCCGCGTACCCCAGGGAGATCGGCGAGCTGGAGCAGCTGGTCGCCGACAATCCCGCGCAGCGCGCTCGCGTACATCGGATCGTGACCGCGGGCGCCTCCTACATCGACGGCTACGCGAGACCGCTGGTGCAGGCCGCCCGCCGCGACCGCGCCGCGGTCACGGCCATGGCGATCGCCGAGGGGGAGCGGCGCGTGGACGTCATACGCGCAGACTTCAGCGCGCTGGTCACGGCCGAACAGTCGCTGCTCGAGTCCCAGCAGAAGCGCTCCGACGCGGCCGCGCGCCGCGCCGGCGTCGTCGGCGCCGCGGGCCTGATCGCGTCCATCGCGCTCATCGCCGCGTACACGGGCTACCTCACGCGCGCGGTGGTCGCACCGGTACGCCGCGTGGCCGCGACCGCCGGACGGCTCGCGGGCGGTGACCTCGCGGCGCGCGTGCCCGGCCGTGGCGTCGGTGAGATCGGCCTTCTGCAGAGCAGCTTCAACACGATGGCGGCCACCCTCGCCCATAACCGGGAGGAACTGGCCGCTTCGCGTTCGCGCATCGTGACCGCCGCCGACCAGGCCCGCCGGCGCATCGAACGCAATCTGCACGACGGCATCCAGCAGCGGCTGGTCTCTCTCGCGCTCGAGGTCCGCACCGCCCAGACCGCGGTGCCGCAGGACAGGCCAGACCTCGGCGAGCAACTGAACCGGCTGGCCGACGGGCTGGGGGAGGCGGTGGACGACCTGCGCGAGATCTCCCGCGGCATCCACCCGGCGATCCTGAGCCGGGCAGGCCTGGGCCCGGCGCTGAAGGCGCTCGCCCGCCGCAGCCCGGTCCCGGTCGAGCTGGACCTGAACGTGCCCACCCGGCTGCCGGAACCAGTCGAAGTGGCCGCGTACTACGTGGTTTCCGAGGCGCTGGCGAACACGGCCAAACACGCCCGCGCGACGCTCGCGACCGTGCAGGCAGAGGCGCGGGACGGCGTCCTGCACCTCGAGGTACGCGACGACGGCGCGGGAGGCGCGACAGCCGGCGGAGGGTCGGGGTTGGTCGGCGTCACCGATCGGGTCGAGGCGCTGGGCGGAACCATGACCATCACCAGCCCGCCCGCTCAGGGCACCACGCTCGTCGTCGATCTCCCCGTCGGGGGTCAATAGTTGAATCTTCGCACCTCAGGCGGGCAGGGGAGGTTGGTGAGCGTAAACCCATGAAGGCCACGCACGACGGCGCAGACATGAACGGAAGCCCGACACGGGTGGCGTTGGCGGACGACGACGTCCTGCTGCGTGAGGGGCTCGCGAGCCTGCTCACGAGCTCGGGGTTCGAGGTCGTCGGCCAGGCGGGGGACGCGCCCGGGCTTCTCGCTCTGGTACGTGAGCAACGGCCGGGCCTCGTCATCGTGGACATCCGGATGCCTCCTGGACATGCGACGGAGGGTCTGGAGGCCGCCCGGGTCATACGGGAGGAGTCGCCCGAGACGGGCATTCTGCTGCTGTCGGCGCATGTCGAGGTCGAGCAGGCGATGGAACTGCTGGCCGCGGGGCACCGGGTGGGCTACCTGCTCAAGAGCAGGGTGATCGATGTGGGCGACTTCATCGAGACGCTACGGCGCATCGCCCAGGGCGGCTCGGTCGTCGATCCGAGCCTGGTCCAGGAGCTCATAGCGGCACGTCGCAGGGACGACCCGTTGAAAACCCTCACCGATCGGGAGCGCGAAGTGCTGTCCTTGATGGCGGAGGGCCGTTCGAACGCCGGGATCGCCCACCGGCTGTGGATCACCGAGGGCACCGTCGAGAAGCACGTGCGCAGCATCATGGCCAGGATGCGGCTTCCGGAGACCGAAGACGATCACAGGCGGGTGCTCGCCGTACTCACCTTCCTCGAATCCCGCTAGGTGACGCCGGCTCCGCCGAGGAGCTCGTGGATGGTCCGTGCCGAGAGATCGGATTTCGGCAGGAACGCGATCGCGGGGCTTTCGGGGATCAGGTCGGCGAAGTCGCTCTCCTCGTACGCGGAGATGAGGATGACGCTCGCCGGCTTGCCGTTCCGCGCTTCCATCAGGCGCTGCGCCACGTCGAAACCGCTCTCTCCACCGAGGTCGATGTCGACCAGCGCGATATCCGGGCGGAGCTCTTCGAACCGCGTCAGAGCTTCGGCACCCGTCGACGCCACGCCGACGACGTCGATCCCCTCCCGCTTCAGCAGCTCGCTCGCCGCCTGGAGAAAGTGATCGTTGTCATCGACGATCAGGCAACACAGACCCACACGTTCAGGATCGCACCGGGGGTCTTCGTGCGCATTGAAGCTAGCTGGAATCTCCGGAGTCCCAAGCCCGAACGATCCGACCCACCACTACATGACCGACTTCTAGGGCTACGGATCGGTTAGCCATACGGTGGAGCGGGAAGTCCGATTTCGTGTCCCCCCGGCACCGTCGGGAGGGAACGCGTCGTGACCAGGATCGAGCCGCAGCCGGAGCCCATGACCTCCGACCAGGTCAGCCGCCGGGCCAGGACGGGGCGGTTGATCGCTTCATGGATGTCCACCACCGACCACAAGGTGATCGGGTATCTCTATCTCTCGACCAGCTTCACGTTCTTCCTCCTGGCCGGGATCATGGCGATGATGATCCGCGCCGAGTTGGTCGCTCCGGGGCTGCAGTTCGTCACGGCGGAGCAGTTCAACCAGCTCTTCACCATTCACGGCACGGTGATGCTGCTCCTGTTCGCGACCCCGCTCTTCGCCGGGTTCGCCAACTTCATCATGCCCTTGCAGATCGGGGCTCCCGACGTCGCTTTTCCCCGGCTCAACATGGTGGGTTACTGGCTGTTCCTGTTCGGCGGACTCATGGTGGTGAGCGGCTTCTGCACGCCCGGCGGAGCCGCCCCTTTCGGCTGGTTCGCCTACACCCCGCTGTCCACGGCGGACTTCAGCCCCAACGTCGGCGGCGACCTGTGGGTGATGGGGCTGGCGCTCAGCGGCCTCGGCACCATTCTCACCTCCGTCAACTTCGTCACCACCATCATCTGCATGCGGGCGCCCGGCATGACCATGTTCCGTATGCCGATCTTCACCTGGAACACCCTGCTGACCAGCATGATGGTGCTGATGGCGTTCCCCGTGCTGGCGGGGGCGCTGCTCGTGCTGGCGTCGGACCGCAAGCTCGGCACCCACGTCTTCGACGCGGCCAGCGGCGGCGCGATGTTGTGGCAGCACCTGTTCTGGTTCTTCGGCCACCCCGAGGTCTACATCATCGCGCTGCCGTTCTTCGGCATCGTCACCGAGGTGTTCCCGGTGTTCAGCCGCAAGCCGCTCTTCGGCTACATCGGCATGGTCGGCGCCACCATCGCCATCGCCGGGCTGTCGATGACCGTGTGGGCCCACCACATGTTCGTCACCGGGCAGGTGCTCCTGCCGTTCTTCTCGTTCATGACCTTCCTCATCGCCGTCCCGACCGGGGTGAAGTTCTTCAACTGGACCGGCACCATGTGGCGCGGCCACCTGTCGTTCGAATCGCCGATGCTCTTCGCGGTCGGCTTCCTGGTGACGTTCCTGCTCGGCGGGCTCACCGGCGTCATCCTCGCCTCGCCGCCCCTGGATTTCCACATCAGCGACACCTACTTCGTGGTCGCCCACTTCCACTACGTGGTCTTCGGCACCGTGGTCTTCGCGATGTTCTCCGGCTTCTATTTCTGGTGGCCCAAGTTCACCGGCAGGATGCTCAACGACAGGCTGGGCAGGTTGCACTTCTGGCTGCTGTTCGTCGGCTTCCACACGACGTTCCTCATCCAGCACTGGCTCGGCGTGCTCGGTTTCCCGCGCCGGTACGCCGACTACAGCCCCGCCGACGGATTCACCACACTCAACGAGATCTCCTCGGTCGGCGCGTTCCTGCTCGGGGGCTCGACCCTGGTGTTCATCTACAACGTCTACTGGACGTACCGGCGCTCGCCCAAGGTGACCGTGGACGACCCATGGGGCTTCGGGAACTCGCTGGAGTGGGCCACTTCCTGCCCGCCGCCCCGGCACAACTTCACTTTCCTGCCCCGCATCCGCTCCGAACGCCCGGCCTTCGACCTGCACGTCCCGCACACCGGCAGACCGCGACTGCCCGCTGAGCCGGAGGCGGAGATCCCGCCGTCGTAGATGGCCGCCTCGGCTCGCCGTTAAGCTGCGCCGGGAGTGCGTGATGGTGTGACGGCGACAGCCGCAGATGCCGGCTCGGCTGCTGAGGAGGGCGTGATGGGAACGATCAAGGTGCACGAGTTCACCACCATCGACGCGTGATCGATGCGCCCACCTGGGCTTTCGACTACGAGTTCACGCCCGGGCTGAGCGACGCCATCGGCGCCGTCACGGGCTCGTGCTCGGCGATCCTGCTCGGGCGTACCACCTACGAGGGGTTCGCTCCGGCCTGGTCGACCCGTACCGTCGAGAACGACCCCGGGGCCCCTTTCTTTAACGAAACCCCCAAGTACGTCGTCTCGTCCACCCTGACCCACGCTGACTGGAACCTCGACCGTGCTCGGCGGCTACGACGCCGACGCCATCCGCAAGTTCAAGGAGAGCGTGGACGGAGGGATCTACCGAGATGCGGGCCAGTGCTCCCGTCTTTAGGCGGGAGGTGAAGGCCCGCGCGGGAAGGCCCCCTGGGGCCTGAGCGTGCCCTGACCCGCACTCATGAGATCAGCGTGACCACGCGTTGGTCTTTTTCTTATTTTTGGGGCCGGTCCTGGGACTGGATGTAGGTGCGGACGGTGGCCAGGTTCGCGCCGCCGGTGGAGCCGGCGTAGTAGGAGCGGGACCAGAAGTGGCCCTCCCCACAGGTATGTGCGGACGTGGGCGCTGTACTCCTTGCGTAGATAGCGGGCGGAGACCCCCTTGAGGCTGTTGACCAGGGTGGACAGGGCGACCTTGGGCGGGTAGTGCACGAGGAGATGAACGTGGTCGTCCTGGCCGTTGAACTCGGCCAGTTCGCATTCGAACTTCTCACACACCTCTTTCATGATCTGTTCGCAGCGTTCCAGCATGGGATCGGTGAGGACGTTCCGCCGATATTTCGTGACGAACACCAAATGCGCGGTGAGCTCGTGAACGCAGTGACCGTCCCGTCCTGATCTCCGGGTTGAATTCCCATCGCGGTGACATACACCAAACGATAGGGTGAGCCGCGTGGAGCTGGAGAAACGCAACCGGGCTCATATGGCGCGCCTGGACCTGGACGCACGGCAGAGCGCCGTCTTGGACGGGCAGGCGCACAACACGCGCGCGTTGTGGAACCTGCTGCACGAGTACTTCACCTTCCGCCAGGGAAGGTTCGCCTCGCTCGAGGCGTGCGACGAAGCGATCAGGGCCGCCCGCAAAGAGATCGACTGGTTGAAAGACCTGCCCGCCCAGGCCGCGCAGGCGGTACTCAAGACCTACCGGCAGGCGTGGAAGAACTTCTTCAACCCCGACCACCCGGCCAGGCGCCCCACGTTCAAGAGCCGCTTCTCCTCCCGGATGGCCGTGGACATCCCTCAGGGGCGTGACCTGAACATCACCCGGATCAACCGGCGGTGGGGCGCGGTCAACATCCCCAAACTCGGCCGGGTCCACTTCCGGTGGACGAAAGACCTGCCCGGCGTCACACGGGGCGGCCCGGACGGGAAGATCACCGGGGCGCGGTTGGTGAAGCAGGCCAATGGGTGGCACATCGTGTTCCGTATCCAGACCACCGAACGGTTGCCCGCCCCGCACACGGGGCCGCAAACCGCGATCGACCGGGGCATCGCCGTGCCGTTGGCCCTGGCCACTGGAGAGAAGATCCGCCACCGTAAGGACTGGCTGACAGGCGGAGAACTGAGGCGCCTGCTCCGCCTGGAACGCAAAGCCGCCCGCCAGAAACGAGCGGCCAAACCCGGCCGGCCCACCAGCAACCGGCTGAAAAGAACCTATGACCAGATCGCCCGCCTGCGCGCGAAAGCCAAGCGCCGGGTCATCGACTGGCAACACCGGACCACCGCCAAGCTCACCGACCGGTTCAGCGTCATCGTGCTCGAAGACCTCAAAGTCAAGAACATGATGGCCTCCGCCTCCGGCACCATCCAAGCGCCGGGCAAGAACGTCGCCCAAAAACGCGGCCTCAACCGCGCCATCGCCACCGAGGCATGGGGACGAACCGCCGAATTCCTCACCTACAAGGCCGTCGACAAGGGCGGGAAGGTCGTCGTCATCCCGGCACCGGGCACCAGCCAGGAATGCCACGCCTGCCACACGATCACCGACGGCTCCCGCGAGAGCCAGTCCCGGTTCGTGTGCAAGAACACAGCATGCGGGTGGATCGGCAACGCCGACGTCAACGCCGCCCGCACCCAGATGCACCGGTACAACAACGCCGCCGGACAGGCGGTCACTGGACGTGGAGGCCCTGCATCACTGGGGCCGGTGAAGCGTCAAGCAACTCATGGCGAAACTACCCACACCGCCCCGCAAGGGGCGGCCGCGTAGCAGCCATGAGAATCCTCCCCATCCATGGGGAGGAGCACGTCAAGGGAAGACGGCGTTGAGGCCGCCGTAGTCGAGGCCGTCGGCGAGCGTCGTGTACGTGCCGCCCGTGAGCAGTTCGGCGGCCGCTCGCGCGGCGCACCCGTAGGCGGACTGGGCGATCGCGGAGCCCACGCTGACCCGGGCGACGCCTGCCGCCGCCAGCTCGCCCACCGGCGGCGCGCCGGGCCCGGCCATCACGTTCAGCGGCAGCGGCCCGCCGGCCAGCCGGGCGATGGCGTCCAGGTCCAGCAGGCCCGGCACGAACAGCCCGTCGGCACCTGCGTCGGCGTAGACCCGCGCCCGCGCCTCGACGTCGGCGAGCCGGTCCCCGGGCTCCCCGACCCCGGCCAGGTAGACGTCGGTACGGGCGTTGACGAACAGGTCGACCCCGGCGGCGTCCGCTGCGGCCCGCGCCGCGGCGATGCGCCGGGCCTGATCCTCGGCCGGCATCAGGGGCGCGCCCGCGGGGCCGGGGGAGTCCTCGAGGTTGACGCCCACCGCGCCGGCCTCGATCACCGCACGAACGGTGGCCCTGACGTCGTCGGGGCCGGGGCCGTACCCGCCCTCGATGTCGGCGGTGACCGGCACGGTCACGGCCGCCACGATGCGCGCGACGGCCGCTACCATCTGCTGTCTGCTGAGCCCGTGGGCGTCGGGTGCTCCGTTCGCCCAGGAGACGCCGGCGCTCGTCGTCGCGATCGCCGGCGCGCCCGCGGCCTGGATCAAGGCGGCGGAGGCGGCGTCCCAGGCGTTGGGGAGCACGAGCACCGCGCCCCGGTGCAGCTCCCTGAAGCGGGCCGCCTGCGTGATTGTGGTTGGCGTCATGCCGGTCTCCTTTAGATGCACGGTGCCTGGGGTGCCAGAGGCTGACCTCAATCGGGCGCGGCGTCGCCGCGCGTCAACGAGAACAAAGAATCTTCCGTCGCACCGTGGCACGTCCGGCCGGATCCGGACATGTCGCTTGGACAGGAGCTCGGGGTGTTCGCCAATGCGCGATCGGCGGCTCCTAGCGGACCGGGGCGGGGCCGACTGATTGGCCTGGCACCAGGGTGCAGGGGATGACGATGTGAGGAGGGGCGTCCTGGACTCCTTCGAGCTGGTCGATCAGGGCGTTCACGCCGAGGCGTCCCAGCTGGGAAGCCGGTGCCTCCATGACGGTCAGGGACGGCTCGATCATCTCGCCGAGCTCGGCGGTGGTCGCCGCGGAGATGACCGACAGGTCGTGCGGCACGGCGCGGCCGAGCGCTCGTGATCCCTTGACCAGCCCCGCCGAGGCGCCCTCGTTCACCAAGATGACGGCCGTCGCCTCCGGGAAGTCTTCGTAGAGCTCGCGGGCCGCCTCCCGCCCTCCGGCCGACGTGCTCTCCACGGTGACGACGGCGGGCGGCTCGCCGAGAGCCGCCATCGCGTCGAGGTACGCGGACTCCACCCGCATGATCCGGCCGGGCTCGTTTCCGGAAGGGGCCATCGTGCGCTGGGTGACGAGCGCGATGCGCCGGTGGCCGAACGAGCGGAGATGCTCGACCGCCTGGTCGATCGTGGTGGCGAAGTCGATGTCGACGAACGGCAGGTCTTCGTTCTCGGTCCGTCCGATCAGCGCGAAGGGGAGCCGGGACGCGATGAGCCGGTCGACGCGGAGGTCGTGGAACTGGACCTCCATGAGCAGCGCGCCGTCGACGAGGCCGCCCGCGAGCAGGTGGGACATCTGCTCGTCGTCGTTCACGGGCCACAGCACGAGGTCGTAGCCGCGCTCGCGGGCGCCGTGGGCGGCGCTCAGGAGGAAATGGTTCACCGTGGCGTTCGGCCGGACCTCGAGGACGGGGTGCAACAGCGCGAGGATGCGCGTGCGCGAGCTGGCAAGGGCGCGGGCGACGACGTTCCGCTGATAGTCCAGCTCCTCGATGGCCGCCTCGATACGGGCCCGGGTCTCTGGCGCGACCCGCTTGGTGCCGTTGATGACGAACGAGACAGTGGCGATGGAGACGTTGGCTCGCTCCGCGACGTCGCGCATCGTGACCATGGATGCTGCCTCCCGGCTCGTGAGGACGCGCGAAGAGCAGCGTAACCTCTTCGCGGCGCCGTCGGTAAAACGCTTAACGTGTTATTGACATCACAGGGCGATAGGCGCAACATACTTCACAAGCAAGAGCGGTTAAGCGCTTTACCCTATCAATGTCCATGCCTGAGAGCGACGCAGCCCTCGGCTCTCCGTGACTCGGTCCCTGGCCCCCGTCTCGATGAACAATCCCTATGCCGTGCACCCGATACGCCGGACGCACTCTGCAGAAGGAGTAGCTCACATGAAGACAGCACAGAAGCGTCTTGGGAAAGCGCCCAACGTGGCTGTCGCAGCAGCGGCCCTCCTCCCCTTGTCCCTGACCGCGTGCGGCGGAGCGGATCCCGCCGACGCGGAAGCGAAGAACACGTTGACCATCCAGGACTACTACGACGAAGCACACGATCCGATCTACCAGGCATGCGCGAAGAGCCTCGGCGTCGACATCGAGATCAACCACGTCCCGGGGCCCGGACTGATCCCCAAAGTGCTTCAGCAGAGCGCCTCGCGAACCCTCCCGGACGTGCTGATGCTCGACAATCCCGACGGACAGCAGATCGCCGCCTCCGGTGCGCTCTCACCGCTGACCGACTACGGCGTGAGCGGTGAGGGCCTGGTGCCGTCAGTCGTGAAGGCCGGCACGTACGAGGGCAAGCTGTACGGCCTCGCTCCCGCCGTCAACACCCTCGCCATCTTCTACAACAAGGACATCTTCGAGGCCGCCGGCATCACCGCACCTCCCAAGACGTGGGACGAACTGCGCTCGACCGCGAAGAAGTTGACTCAGCAAGGCCGTTACGGATTCGCCATGAGCAACATCAACACCTACGAGGGCACGTGGCAGTTCCTGCCGTTCATGTGGAGCAACGGCGGCTCGGAGGAGGACATCACGACTCCGGAGACCGCCCAGGCGCTGCAGTTCGTCGTCGACCTGCAGAACGACGGGTCGATGTCCAAGAGCTCCGTCATCTGGAGCCAGTCCGACGTGATCGACCAGTTCATCGCGGGCAAGGCCGCGATGGTGGTCAACGGCCCGTGGCAGATCCCCAGCCTCAAAGAGCACAAGGATCTGAACTGGGCGACGTTCACGATCCCCACCCGGCTGGCGTCGCAGACTCCGGTGGCCCCGCTCGGCGGTGAGATCTTCACGGTGCCGCGGACCGGCGACAAGGCCAGGATGGCCAAGGCCGGGCAGTTCGTGAAATGCCTCGCCTCTTCGGCGAGCCAGCTCCAGTCGGCCCAGATCAGGCAGAACATCCCGGCGAACCCGGACGACGCGGAGAAGTTCGGGGAGTCCGACCAGACGATCATGCCGTTCGTCACCGCTGTGCGGAACGCGCGGGCTCGCACCGGGATTCTCGGGCCGAACTGGCCGAAGGCGGCGACGAAGATCTACAACGCCGTGCAGATCGCCTTGACGGGTTTGGCCACTCCCGCCGAAGCGCTGCGGCAGACGCAGGGCGAGTAGCCACTCGAAACGTGCGAAAGGAGTGGCTCATGACGTCAGCCAACCTCAGTCTCACAGCCGCGGGAGAATCGCTCGGCACGCGAGGCCGCAAGGCGGAATGGATGCGCCTGTTCCGGCGCCACGCGCAGTGGCTGTTCTGCCTGCCCGCCATCGTCTTCGTGGCGATGTTCTTCGGATATCCCATCGTCCAGAACATCGTCATGGGCTTCCAGGAGTACACGACCTCCACCTTCTACAGCGGCGAGGCGCCCTGGGTCGGCCTGGCCAACTACGTGACGACCTTCTCCAGCCACCTGTTCACCACGACCTTGGTGAACACCGCCCTGTTCACGATCGGGTCGATCTCCTTCCAGTTCGTGATCGGGCTCGCCTTGGCGCTGTTCTTCAGGCGCAACTTCCCATTGAGCGGTTTCCTGCGGTCATTGCTGCTGCTTCCGTGGCTGCTGCCCTTGATCGCCTCCAGCGCGGTGTGGAAGTGGATGCTCGACCAGGAGAGCGGCGTCCTGAACCAGTTTCTCGGCCTGTTCGGCGTCGAGCCGGTCCCGTGGCTGGTCAACCCGACCCTCGCACTCATCGGGGTCATCGGGGTGAACATCTGGCTGGGGATACCCTTCAACGTCGCGATCCTCTACAGCGGTCTGCAGGCGGTCCCGCGCGAGCTGTACGAGGCCGGATCGCTGGACGGAGCGGTCGGCTGGAAGGCGTTCAGGCACATCACCTGGCCGAACATCAGATCCGTGGTGAGCGTCGTCCTGGTGCTCGGCGTCGTCTACACGCTCAAGGTCGTCGACATCATCCTCGGCCTGACCGGCGGCGGCCCGGCCAACTCCAGCCAGACGCTGGCCACGAACGCCTACAACAAGTCGTTCGTCGAGTTCAACTTCGGGGAAGGCGCCGCGATCAGCAACGTTCTCATCGTGGTCTCGCTCGTCTTCGCCATGGTCTACCTCTACATCTCGCGCCGTGAGCCGGTCGAGTGACTCCCGCCGACCGCTCTCCGATGCGCTGATTGCGAGCCGAACATGAACAACTCATCGACCCGGCGCCGGCTGCCCATGACAGTGCTGGGGATCGTCTTCCTGGCCGTGATGATCTTTCCGGTCTACTGGATGCTCAACAGCAGCCTGCAGGGGAATTCCGGCGCCGCCTCCACCGAATTCCTCCCCTTCCACCCGACGTTCTCGGGATACGCGCAGGCCCTGGACGAACAGGGCCAGAACTTCGTCACCAGCCTGATCGTCGCCCTCGGGACGGTCGTGCTGACCCTGGTCATCGCCACGCCCGCCGCCTACGGCCTGGCACGCTTCCGTACCCGGGGCGGCAGCGTGTTCCTGCTGGTGCTGCTGATCACCCAGATGATCCCGATCATGGTCATCGCGAACGCGCTCTACCCCATCTTCAACTCGCTCTTCCTGATCAACAATGTCCTCGGCCTGATCCTCGCCAACACCGCCGCGGGCATCCCGTTCGCGGTGCTGCTCATCCGCGCGTTCATGGGCGCCATTCCCTGGGCGCTCGTGGAGGCCGCGATGGTGGACGGGGCGGGCACCCTGCGGGCGTTCGTCTCGATCGTCGTACCGATCAGCAAGAACGCGATCGTGACCGCCGCCCTGTTCACCTTCCTGTCGGCGTGGAGCGACTTCCTCTTCGCCCTCACCCTGACCAGCACGCCAGAAGTACGGCCCATCACTCTCGGCATCTACGACTACATCAATGCGAACACACAGGACTGGAGCGCCGTCATGGCGACCGCGGTACTCGCCTCCGTCCCGGCAGCCCTGCTGCTGATATTCGCCCAGCGCTACATCGCGGCAGGCGCCGTCAGCGGCGCGATCAAGTGAGAAAGGAACATGCGTGAAGATGAACGTCACGGTATGGGGTGAGAACCGCCACGAGCAGGTCGAACCCCGTGTGGCAGAGATCTACCCGGACGGCATGCACAACGCCATCCGCCGGGGCATCGAGGGCTGGCTGGGGGAGAAGGCGACCGTCGCCACGGCCACGCTGGACGAACCCGAACACGGCCTGACCGAGGAGGTGCTCGCTAACACCGACGTGCTCACCTGGTGGGGTCACGCCGCTCACGCGGAGGTGGCGGACGAGGTGGTCGAGCGGGTGCACCGGCATGTCCTGTCGGGGATGGGGCTGGTGGTGCTGCACTCCGGCCACTGGTCGAAGATCTTCACCAAGCTCATGGGCACCACGTGCACGCTGCGCTGGCGTAGCGAGAACGACCGTGAGCTGGTCTGGACGGTGAACCCGGCCCATCCCATCGCCCGCGGCATCCCGCACCCCATCGAGATCCCCGCCCAGGAGATGTACGGCGAGCAGTTCGACATCCCCACGCCCGACGAGCTGATCTTCATCAGCTCCTTCACCGGCGGCGAGGTCTTCCGCAGCGGCTGCACCTTCCGGCGCGGCAACGGCAAGATCTTCTACTTCAGCCCGGGCGATCAGGACTATCCCGTCTACCATCATCCGGACGTCCTGCACGTCATCGCCAACGGTGTCGAGTGGGCGGCCGGCGACCGGTCACGCCGAGAGCTGCCGACCCTGCTCCGCTACGACATGGGCGAGTTCTTCAAGGGGCGCGGTTACCGCGGCGCCATGAACAACAAGGAGCACGACCAGGAGCACGCCGAGTGAGCACCTTCGCCCGTGCCGCCGATCCGGCGCGTCCGCTCCGTGTCGTGCAGGTCGGGGCAGGCTCGATGGGCCAGGCCTGGATCCGGACCCTGACCGCCTCCGACGACGTCGAACTCGTCGGGGTGGTCGACCTCGACACGGAGCTCGCGGCGGCGGCCGTACGAGCCGTCGGCGGCGACGCCAAGGTGGGCGCCTCGCTCAGCGAGATCCTCGCGCCCACCGCGCCGGACGCCGTCGTGAACGTCACGATTCCGGCAGCACACAGCGCGGTCAACACCGAGGCGCTCTTCGCCGGGCTGCCGGTCCTGTGCGAGAAGCCGGCGGCGCCGACACTGGCGGAGGCGCTCGTCCAAGCCGCGGCCGCCGAGGCCTCCGGGCAACTGCTGATGATCAGCCAGTCGCGCCGGTACTTCGCCGCCCTGGCGGAGTACCGGCACCGGATCGCCGAGCTCGGCACGGTCGGGCTGCTCACCACCGGCTTCTTCCGAGGCCCGCGCTTCGGCGGCTTCCGCGACGAGATGGAGCAGCCGCTGCTGGTCGACATGGCCATCCACGCCTTCGACGCCGCCCGCCACCTGCTCGGCGCCGAGCCGGTCTCGGTCGTCTGCGAGAGCTGGAACCCGGCCTGGAGCTGGTACCGGGGCGACGCGGCGGCCACGGCGAACTTCCTCTTCGACGACGGCAGCCGCTACGTGTTCACCGGGAGTTGGTGCGCGGACGGTCTGGAGACGTCCTGGAACGGCGAATGGCGGGCCTCCGGCTCCGAGGGCACGGCCACCTGGGACGGCGAAGATCGCGTCACCTCCAGCATCAGCGGTGGGGCCGCCGTGCCGCCGGGCGACCACGAGCAGATCGCCGGGGCACTCGTGGAATTCGTCGCGGCGCTGCGCACCGGCGTGGAGCCGTCCGGAACGATCGCCCGCAACATCCGCAGCCTCGCGATGGTCGCGGCGGCGGTCCGCTCCGCCGAGTCAGGCGAGCGCGTCGAGATCGACGCGCTGCTGGATGAGGCCTACCGGGACGCGCTGTCCCATCCCGTACCCGAGGAGATCCGGATGCGGCTGGAGTCCTGGGGCACGCCGGCCGCCGCGCTCGGAGGCAACCTCGCGGAAGGGAGCGTCACGAGCTAGTCCGCTGCTCAACGAGATGATCGACGGCCCAGAGGGCCTCCAGGCCGGTCTCCGGAGGTTCGGCTCCCGGACGCCAGTTCCGACGGAGCCGGCTGCAGGTAGACAACCGAGGCGATCGGTACGCGTGCCCTGATTCGGCGTTCCGTCTCGGCCAGCGCCCGGGCCGCTCCCTCCACGTCCCCGGACGAGGGCATCGTCACCCGGGCGGCGACCAGGAGGTCCTCCGGGCCCAGATGCAGCGTGCGCACCTGTTCGTACGCCTGAATCGACGGGTCGCCGTCCAGGACGGACACGATGGCGTCCTGGACGGAGGGCGCGGCGCCCTCGCCGATGATCATGCTCTTGGTCTCCCTGGCCAGCGTCACGGCGACCGCCACCAGCAGCAGGCCGATGGCGATGGAGCCCAGCCCGTCGAACGCGGAGTTCCCGGTGATGACCGCCAGCGTGACGCCGGCCAGCGCGAACGCCAGCCCCGTCAGCGCCGCGGCATCCTCCAGCAGCACCACCGGCAGCTCTGGCGCCTTGGCCTCGCGGATGAAGCGCGCCCATGACCGGCCGCCACGCACCCGGTTGGAGCTCCGTACGGCCGTGCGCAGCGAGAACGCCTCCATGACGGTGGCCGCCACCAGCACCCCGATGGCCCACGGCCAGCTTTCCAGCGGGTGCGGGTCGGCGATCTTCTCGTACCCCTCGTACAGGGCGAACAGCCCGCCCCCGAAGAACAGCACCACCGATACCAGGAAGCCGTAGAAGTAACGTTCGCGCCCGTAGCCGAACGGATGGGCCGGACTCGGCTCGCGTGCGGCCCGCCGGCGGCCGAGCATGAGCAGCACCTGGTTGCCGGTGTCGGCGATGGAGTGGATGCCCTCGGCGAGCATGGCCGACGAGCCGGTGAAGAGGAACGCCACAAATTTGGTGGCCGCCACCCCGACGTTGGCGGCGAGCGCCGCGAGTGTCGCCTGCTGTGATCCGTCCCGGCCCATCCCGCCTCCTCGTCGATGGGAGATCCCCTTACCCGAGAAGGCAGTTTTATCCAGACGGTGTCACATCGCGCCGGTCAGGCCGCTTCGAACCACACGGCCTTGCCTGCGTGGGTGAGATCGACCCCCCAGCGCTTGGACAACAGATGGACCATGAAGAGCCCGCGCCCGCCTTCGTCGCTGGGGCCGGATGGCCGGGTGCACGGCAGTCGAGGGTCTTCGTCCCAGACCTCGCAGCGAAGGGTGCCGCCCCGAGCCGAAAGGGTGAGGACCGGATCCCCTCGGGCATGTTCCACGGCGTTGGTGAGCAGCTCGCTGGCGAGCAGCTGCATGACGTCCATGATGTCGCTACGCCGATTGATCCCCCACTCGGTCAGCTTGTTGCTGACGAGGTGGCGTCCCGCCGGTATCGACGCCGGATCTTGTGGCAGCTCCCACGATGCCCGGTGGTCCTGGAACGCTGATTTCGTCCTACGCGCCAACTCCCGAAGCCGGCGGGTTGCCGCCTCCAGGGAGGGTTGTATGCGCATGCGATCCCCGTCTGGGCTCGTGGGTGACTGACTGCTACGGCGGTCCGGAGCGGCTTTGCTCAGCGGGCGTGGGCCGGAACAGGACAACACGGACCCGATCGGCAGACCGTAGATGTCGGCGGTCATCGCCCACCTCCCTGGCTGAGACGCTTGCTCTACTCCTCCACGATCCCCGCTGCGGACGGCCGCTGTCTTCACCACCAGCACCCATCTTCAACCCCGGGAAGCGGCACCTCGGCGTGCTAGCTAGCTGGGGTGTGAGCTCGCACGTCAACCCGCGGTCGCTGCCGCATGGGCCGCGCCCCGCCCGGCCGCTCGGGCCACGATCTTGCCTGCCCGGATCCGGACCGCGGCCTCGGTGGTGTCGTCGATGTCCGGGATTCCGATGGCCGAGGCGATGTCGGCGTGGTCGTCGAGGACGAGGCGGAGGCCCGGCCAGGCGTCCGGGGCGAACACACGCCGCAGGCATCCGGTGAGGTCGCCGATCCTGAGCCGTACGAGACGGCCGAGCTCGGCGG
Organism: Nonomuraea sp. CA-141351; assembly: GCF_050944675.1. Taxonomy (NCBI): domain Bacteria; kingdom Bacillati; phylum Actinomycetota; class Actinomycetes; order Streptosporangiales; family Streptosporangiaceae; genus Nonomuraea; species Nonomuraea sp. CA-141351. Next base: position 9,563,408 of record NZ_CP191982.1, on the reverse strand, counting down.
GATCACTGGTCACGACGGCCACGGTGATGCGGTCGCCCGGGCGGGCGGCACGGACGGCTTCCTCGGCCGCCTCCAGCCGGCCGCTGCCGAGGACCGCGATCACGCCGTCGGCGTCGAATCCGGCCGGGTGAGCGGTGATCTGGTCCGGCAACCGCGCGGGCGGCTCCCAGGCGTCCTGGACGGGTCGCGCGGGGGAGACGTAGGGCAGGTGCGGCGGGTTCCACGTGTCGGCGAGGTCGAGGCCGGCCAGGTGCTCGCAGGCGAGCGTCACGTCGAAGGGGTCGCCGAATCCGGGCGCCGCGTCGGCCAGGTGGCCGGCTCCGTTCAGCAGCGTGAGGACCAGCTCGGCCAGCCGCACCCGCCGCGTGTGGTGCGGTGCGCGTGGCTCCAGCGCCAGAGCGAGCAGCAGCGCCTCCAGCCTGGTGAGCTGTGCCAGCGCGGTGCGGCCGGGTTCGTCGTCGAACACCCCGGCCAGCGAGCGCAACTGCAGCTTCCCGCCGGCGGGCGTGTCGCCGGTCAACGGCAGCCGTTCGAGCCAGACGCGAGCGAACGCGCTCAACGCCGCGGCCAGGCCGGGCGGCGACGGCGGCTCCGCCGCGGCCGTGTGCTCGATCGAGTCGACCAGGACCGCGAGGTAGAGCGCGCGCTTGCTCGGGAAGTTCGAGTACACGGCGCCACGGGTCAGCTCGGCCCGCTCCGCGATCCGGTCGACCTTGGCGTCGGCGTATCCGCGCTCGGCGAACTCCTCCCTCGCCGCGGCGAGGACGGCCGCCCGGGTGCGTTCCTGCTGCTGCGCCCGGGTCAGCCTGACCATCGCGACCCCTTCGCCCCACTCCCTGAACGCTCAGATGTTCCCATCATCTGAACGATACAGGCGAAGGGCGCCGGCCGCTCGCCCATGTCAGGGGTGCGTTTTGGCGAGCAGGTCGAGGATCTCGGCGGTGGTGCCGGTCTCGCCGAGCCGGGGGAAGATCTTCTCGGTGCTGTGGCGGTGGGCTTCGGCGTCCAGGTCGGTCATGGCGTCGGAGGCCAGTGTCAGGTGGTAGCCGTGCTCGTGTGCGGCGCGGGCGGTGGACTCCACGCCGATGCTGGTGGCGATGCCGGTCAGGACGATCTGGGTGACGCCGCGGCGGCGCAGGTGGAGGTCCAGGTCGGTGCCGTAGAAGGCGCCCCAGTTGCGCTTGGTGACGACGATGTCCCGCGGGTGTCCCGCCAGGTCGTCCGCGATGAGGTCCCACCCCTCCGGCGGGGTGCGGAATGTCCGCGACGCCTGGCTGCGCCCCGGGGCGCTGTCGGACCCGTCGGAGGCGAAGGAGACGCGGACGAGGACGACGGGCAGGTCGCGGGTGCGGAACGCGTCGGCCAGCTCGACGGTACGGGCCAGGACGTCCGAGGAGCTGTGCGGGGCGCCGGGAGTGGCGAGGACGCCGTTCTGGAGGTCGATGACGACCAGCGCGGTCTTGGGGTCGAGGGTGGTGACGGACATGGTGGTGCCCTTTCTCATGCGGTGCGGAGTGTCATGACCGGTCGTCGCGCCCGACGCGGCGCAGCGAGCGGTCGGCCACGGTCACGATCAGGAACAGCCCGGCGACGACCACCAGGAGCCAGCCGAGGTGGTGCAGCCCGCCGGTGGTGGCGCCGTCCTGGTAGAAGGCGGCGTTGGCGGCTGAGGCGACCAGCGCGCCGAGGTACATGAACGTTCGGAGCAGACCGGCAGAGGAGCCCATGCGGGCGGGGTCGGCCTGCGCGTAAAGGGCGTTCTGGTTGGCCAGGCCGTTGAGCCCTTGCGGGATGCCGATGACCGCGCCGAGGACCACCAGGATCCAGATCGGCGTGGCGGAGTCGATCAACAGCAGAGTGGCGCAGCCGGCGACCTGTACGAGGCTGCCGACCACCAGCTTGCCGCGCACTTCGGGGCGGCGCCCGGTGACAGCCGTGACCGCGATCGCCGCCACGGACATGGGCAGCAGGATCAACCCGGCCGTGGACGGGCTGAGCGAGTGGCCCTCCTCCAGCCACTGTGTGAAGCCGTACAGGAACGCGTACGAGGTGACGAAGGCCAGGAACTGGCGGCCGTAGGTGGCCAGCAGCGGGACGTTGCCACCCAGCACCCGCAGATCGAGGAAGGGGGCGGCGGTGCGCAACTCGCGCACCACGAAGGCCGTGCCCGCCCCGACGCTGATCACCAGCACGGGCCAGCGGGCCGGTTCGGGGTCCATCAGGAACAGCATGAACGCGGTGAGCATCCCGGCGAACAACACCATGCCCGGGATGTCCACCCCATCGGCTTTCCCGCGCCCGGACAGCCGAGGCAGGCGCCAGGCGCCCAGGACGAGGCAGGCGGCCGACAGCGGCACGTTGACCGCGAAGATCAGGTGCCAGCCGCCCGCGCCGATCAGCAGCCCGCCCAGGGGTGGGCCGAGGACGGCGACGACCTGGTTGGAGATCGACAGGGCCGCCAGAACCCCGCTCGGGCTGCGCATGCCGGTCCGCTCGGACTCGGTACGCAGCAGGAACATCGAGGCCGGATAGGCCGCCGACGTACCGAACCCCAGGAGCACCCGCGAGACGATCAGCACCCACAACTGGGGTGCGAGCACGCCGATCAGCCCGGCGACGCCCACCAGGGCCGTCCCGGTCAGGTACAGCCGGCGCGGGCCGAAGGAGTCCACCAGCCGCCCGATGACGGGCTGCCCGACGGCGGTGGCCAGGTACAGGCCCGTGATCAGCCACGCGGTCTCCGACGGCGCCGCGCCGAAGGACCGGCCGATCGGGATGAGGGCCACGGCGAGCATCGAGGAGTTGATCGGGTTGAGAATGGAGCCCAGGATCATCGGCGCGATCAGCCTGCGGTCGAACCCGCCGCCGACCGGCTGCCGCAGAGCGTGAAATCGGGCCGAGGGCCCGGTCATGCGTGCGCCACGTCGTCCAGCAGGGTCATCGCCTCAATGACGGTACGCAACTGCTCGTCGGTATACCGCTCCCGCAGGGTCCGGGCCAGCCACTCCTCGCGGGCGCGCCGGTCACCGAGCCGCCGCTCGCGCCCCAGCTCGGTCAGGGTGACCAGCTGACGGCGGCCGTCCTGGGGATCGGGGTGCCGCTCGACCAGCCCGGCGAGCTCGAGCGTCGTGACGATCTTCGCCATGGACTGCGGGCGCACCCGCTCGGCCACTGCCAGGTCGCTGGCCGACGCGGGCCCCTCCTTGTCCAGCCGGGCCAGCACCGAGGCCTGCGCCGGGGTGAGGTCACCTTCGACGGCCAGGTCCTTGAGCCTGCGGCGCAGGCGGCTGAACACCACCCAGACGTCGCCGGCCGCGCGGGCCGCCAGGTCGGAATCTCCCATATCTCCACGCTAAAACCTTCAGTCTAAACTGTACAGTTTTAGCTGGCTAATGTGGGATTAGTCACGGTGCCGTGCCACTTGGCCTGTCATGAGGCCGACGAAGAGCCGTACGCCGGGCCAGTCCCATCCACCCGGCCGGGTGACCGCGTACAGGCGACGTCGCACGTCGATGCCGGGCAGCGGGACGAAGGCGACGTCTTCGCGCGCGGGCAGGAAATCCGGCACGAGCGCGATGCCCAGCTCGGCGGCGACGATGTCCAGCACCAGCTCCAGGCTGTCGGCCCGATGGGCCACGATGGGCGTGAAGCCGGCCAGCGCGCAGACTCTCGCCACGAGCTCGTCGTCGGCCTTGCCGCGCGAGTTGAGCACCCATGTCGAGCCGGCGTACGCGGCGAGCGCCGCGGGGGAGTCCACGTCCCCCGGCGCGCGGCCGTTCGCCGGCACGGCCAGCACCAGGGGCGTCTCGCAGAGCAGCAGCGAGGGGCTGTCGCAGGTCCAGGGCACCAGGTTGTAGTCGTAGACGAAACCCAGGTCGATCAGCCCGTCGTCGAGCAGGCCCCGCACCTCGTCGGGCTCGTGCTCGTGCAGCTGCGGCCGCAGCGCCGGGTGCGAGCGGGCCAGGCGGCGCGCGACCGGCAGCAGGTCGCCGGATATGGCCCCGGCGTAGGCCGCTATGCGTACCACCCCGCTCGGCTCGGCCTGCGGGTCCAGCGCGGAGCGCGCCTCCGCCACCGCGTCGAGGATTCCCCTGCCGTGCTCGGCCAGCCTGCGCCCGGCGGGGGTGAGCCGTACCCCGCGGCCCGCGGGCTCGACCAGGGCCGTGCCCATCTCGCGCTCCAGCGCCGCGAGTTGCTGGGAGACGGCCGAGGTGCCGTAGCCGGTGGCCGCGGCCACGGCGCGCAGCGTGCCGCGCCGTTCCAGCTCGACCAGTACGCGCAGCAATCGAGTGTCCACGTGGCAATTATCCGCTGATCGTGGACTGTTTGTCCGCAATTACGTGGTGGACGCGGATGGTGCCGATCGAGTGACATGTACGGCGTGACAGATACCTCCCTCATCAGTGCTCCGGCAAGCACGTCCCGCCATCGGCCGGCGGCGGTGGCGATGGCGGTCGGTTCGATGGTCTGCGTACAGATAGGGGCGGCGGCCTCCACCGGGCTGTTCGCGAGCGTGGGGCCGGCCGGGAGTTCCTGGCTCAGGCTCAGCTTCGCCGCCGTGCTGTTCGTGGCCGTCGCCAGGCCGCGGGTCTGGGCCATTCCCCGTGCGGACCTGGGCTGGTCGGTGGTGCTCGGCGTGGTCACCGGAGGGGTGACCGTCCTGTACGTGGAGGCCATCGCACGCATCCCGCTGGCCATGGCCACGGCGCTGGAGTTCCTCGGGCCGCTGGCGGTGGCCGTCCTGCACCGTTCAGGGCGGTGGGGCCTGGCCTGGCCCGCGCTGGCGCTGGCCGGTGTGCTGGCGGTGACCCGGCCGTGGCAGGGCGACGCGGACCTGGCCGGGGTGGCGCTGGCGCTCGGCGCGGCCTTCTGCTGGGCCGCGTACATCCTGCTCACCCAGCGGGTGGGCGAGCGCCTGCCGGGCGTGCAGGGACTGGCCATCTCGATGCCCGCCGCCGCGGCGGCCACGGCGCTCGTCGGCGTGCCGCAGGCGCTGCCCGGGCTGTCGGCGCAGGTGTTGTGGCAGGTGGCGGCGCTGACGCTGCTGCTGCCTGTCCTGCCCTACACCCTGGAACTGCTGGCCCTGCGCAGGCTGCCCAGTGCGGTGTTCGGCGTGTTGATGTGCTTGGAGCCCGCGTTGGCGGTGCTGGTCGGCCTTGTGCTGCTCGGGCAGGTGCCGGCCGGGGTCCAGGTGGCCGGGATCGTGCTGGTGACGGTCGCCGGGATCGGTGCCAGTCGCACGGCCCGTTCGTTGCGCTAACTTGAGTAGTAATGATCACGATTGGAGGCCTGTCATGACGGAGCAGGGCGGTGGCGCGTCGTTCGGGATCGACGTCACCAGGCCGAGCGTCGCCCGTATGTACGACTACTACCTCGGAGGAAAGGACAACTTCGAGATCGACCGCGAGGCCGTAGGGCGGGTCGAGAAGGCGATGCCCGAAATCCGTGAGCTGGCTCAGGAAAACCGGGCCTTCCTGCGTCGCGCGGTGCGGCACATGGCACGGCAGGGGATCCGGCAGTTCATCGACATCGGCTCCGGCCTGCCCACCGTGGGCAACACGCACGAGATCGCCCAGCAGATCGTCCCGGACGCTCGCGTGGTCTACGTCGACAACGACCCGGTGGTGCTGCAGCACGGTCGCGCGCTGCTGGCGACCGACCAGCACACCGCGGTGGCCGCCGCCGACATGCGGCGCCCGGCCGAGGTTCTGGGTCATCCGGAAACCGCCAAGCTCATCGATTTCAGCGAGCCGGTCGGTGTCCTGATGATCGCCATGGTGCACTTCCTCACCATGGACGAACAGAGCCAGATCATGAGCGAACTACGTGACGCCCTGTCGTCCGGGAGTCACTTCACGGCCACTCACGTCACCCGCGACGGTCACTCGGCGGACGCGGTGGCCCAGATCGAGGCCGTGTACGCGGCCACGCCGACGCCCATCTACTTCCGTGAGCACGCGGAGGTCGCCCGCTTCTTCGACGGATTCGATCTGGTCGACCCCGGTCTGGTCACCATCGACACGTGGCACCCGGACCCGGACGACCCGGCCCCCGCGGCCACGAGGTGGCTGTACGGAGGCGTCGGCCGCAAGCCCTGAGCGCCGTCGTCCCGAGTCCGATTCTGTGACTCTGCGTGAGATGCCAACCGTTACGGTCACGAACCGTGTGCTGACAAAGAGTCAACCCGCCATTCGTGTTGATTCTTCGCATCCGTACCTTGAAGTGCATCTGCCCCATCGGCATAGTGGACGGACCACAATGCCAGTCGTGGCGGAGGTTCTCGGGGGCGGTGCCGGTTCACGACTGCCCAGCGGCGCATCGCCATGCGCGGAATTGGACATGAAGGATGAGCTCGCCCCCACCGATCCGTACCAAGCTGCTCAGGATCCTCCTGCTTCCGCTGGTCTCCATGGTCGCCCTGTGGGGGTTCATCGCCTACTCCAGCGTGGAGGAGATCGTCACGGTCTCCCAGGCTCAGGACCGCTGGGAGGCCATCGGGTCGCCGGTGCACCAGTTGATCGTGGAGTTACAGAGGGAGCGGCAGCTCTCGGCCGAGGCGCCACGCGGCACGGCGGCGTACGCGCCGCTGTCCGCGCAGCGGCGGGTCACCGACGCCAAGGCCGAACACCTGCGCCAGGTCGTCGGATCCGTTGACGGGCAGTCGCCGGGCGGGACCCCGGCCCAGGTGCACGCGCTGCTGCAGGCGCTTGACGGACTACAGGCACTGCGCGAGTCCGCCGACGGCGGCGTGCTCGCTCCGCCGTTGGCGATCATCGACGCGTACAACAACCTGATCAGCGTCGCCAACAAGCAGTTCAACGACCGCGACGCGCTGAGTGACGTCTCGTCCTTCCGATCGGTGCGCGGCATGGCCGCCTACAGCGCCACGGCCGAATACCTGGGCCGCGAGCACGCCGTGCTGACCAGCACGATGGTGCGCCGGAGGATGTCACCGACCGACCGGGCCGCGTTCGTCGCCGCGTTCACCAGCCGCAGGATCGTCTTCGCCAACGCCGAGCGCGACATCGGCCCCGAGCTGCGGGTGAGCTACGACAAGCTGGTCGACGGCGGCGCGTACCGGCGGCTGCTGGAGACGGAGGACGAGCTGTTCACGTGGGACACCAGCGGTGGCGCGCCGCCGGTGGACCCCGCCGAGTGGAAGGGCGACATCGACTCCCTCATCGGCGCGATCGACCGCGACACCCAGACGGAGCTGGCTCGCACCACGGCCGAGGCCGAGGCGCAGAAGACCGGGGCGTACTTGCGGATCGGGCTGGTCCTGGCCCTCGGTCTGGCGGCGGTGCTGGCGTCTGTGGCGCTGTCGTACAGGTTCGGCCGCTCGCTGATCTCCGAGCTCAGCCGTCTGCAGGCGTCGGCGGTGGAACTGGCCGAGCAGCGGCTGCCCTGGCTGGTCGAGCGGCTGCGCCGCGGCGATGACGTGGACCCGGCCACCGAGGCGCCCGACCTCGACGCCGCCGACACCGCCGAGGTCGATCGGGTGGTGCACGCGTTCTCCGCCGTGCAGCGCACGGCGGTCGAGGCCGCGGTGGGCCAGGCGACCCTGCGCAAGGGCGTCGGCCAGGTCTTCCTCAACCTGGCCCGGCGCAACCAGGCGCTGCTCCACCGCCAGCTCGCGCTCCTCGACACCATGGAGCGCCGGGTCGAGGAGCCGGACGTCCTGGAGGACCTGTTCAAGCTGGACCACCTGACCACCCGCATGCGGCGGCACGCCGAGAACCTGATCATCCTGTCCGGCTCCGTCCCCGCGCGCCGCTGGCGCGACCCGGTGCCGCTGTTCGACGTCGTACGCGCGGCGGTGCTGGAGGTCGAGGACTACACCCGCGTCACCGTCATGCCGATGCCGGGCGCCCCGCTCCTGGTCGGCGGCGCCGTCACCGACGTGATCCACCTGATCGCCGAGCTGGTGGAGAACGCCACCGCCTTCTCCCCGCCCGACACCACCGTGCACGTCCGCAGCATGACGGCGGCCAACGGCTTCGCGCTCGAGGTGGAGGACCGGGGCCTGGGGCTGAGCCAGTCCATCCTCCACGACCTCAACGCCAGGCTGGCCGACCCGCCGGAGTTCGACCTGGCCGACAGTGACCGGCTCGGCCTGTTCGTGGTGTCCAGGCTCGCGACCCGGCACGGGATCAAGGTGTCGCTGCGCCGCTCGCCGTACGACGGGACCACCGCGATCGTGCTGCTGCCCTCCGCTCTGCTCGCCAACGCCCAGCCCTCGGCCGCCGTCGCGGCGGGACACCCAGCGGATCATGCCGTAACCCGCGCGAGCAGGCCCATGCGCGCGCTCGGCACGGCACCCGCCGACGCCAGGCCCAACGGGATGGCCATCGCCGCGGAGTCCGAGCGCGGGACCTGGTTCGAGACCTCCACGCCGAGAACGGACCCTATGACCGAGAGCGAGCCCGTCGCTGAGCCGACTCCGACGCCGGTCCCGCGCTCCGCCACGCCTCCAGGACCGTCCGTGGAGTGGAGCGTCACGATCCCGGCCCAGGCGGCGGACGAGGACCTCGACGGGCTCCCGATGCGGGTGCCGCAGACCAACTTGGCTCCCCAGCTCCGTGACGCCGCCGGGCGCGCGGATCGGCGCACCGTCCAGGGGCGCTCGCCGGAGGAGCTCGCCCAGCTCATGTCGTCCATGCAACGCGGCTGGCAGCAGGGTCGCCGCCAGGCGGAGCAGGAACGAGATTTGTGGAACCGAAAGGACGACCATCCCCATGCCTGACCCCAGAAGTGAACTGAGCTGGCTGCTCGACGACCTCACCCAGCGTGTTCCCGGCATCAGGCACGCCATCGTGCTGTCCGCCGACGGGCTGGCCATGGGCGGCTCCCGGAACCTGACCCGGGAGGACGCCGAGCACCTGTCCGCCATCTCCGCCGGCAGCCACAGCCTCGCCATGGGCGCGGGACGGCACTTCGGCATGGGCGGCGTACGGCAGACGATCATCGAGATGGAGGAGGGCTTCCTGTTCGTCACCGCGGCCGGACAGGGCGCCCGGCTGGCCGTGCTCGCCTCGGGCGACGCCGAACTGGGCATGGTCACGTACGAGATGGCGCTCATGGTCAAGCGGGTCGGTGAGCACCTCTCCGCGCTGCCGAGGGGAGCGGCGCCGGCACCCGCCTGGAACGGCGCGAAACCGTGACCGGGGAGGATCCCGGCCCGCTGCTCCGGCTCTTCGGGCTGACCGGGGGCAGGGCGAAGCCGCAGGGAGAGACGTTCGACCTGGTGGCCATCGTCACGACGGTCGGCGGCTCCTACGAGCTCACCGAACTGATCCCGGAGCACCGCGCCGTGCTGGCGGTGTGCCAGAAGCCCACGCCCGTGGCGGATGTCGCGGCGCACCTCAAGCTGCCGCTCAACATCACCCGGGTCATCCTGGGCGACCTGCGGCGGGAGGGCTTTGTCACCATCGAGAGCCCGCGCCCCGCGGCGCAGACGATCGACGAACGGATCTACAGGGAAGTTCTCCATGGACTACGCAGCCTCTGAGCCGGGGGCGACGGCGGTCGCCTCGGCCTTGGCCATCAAGATCCTCATCGCGGGTGGGTTCGGCGTCGGCAAGACGACCATGGTCGGCACGATCAGCGAGATCAGGCCGCTGCACACCGAGGAGTTACTGAGCGAGCGGGGCGTCGGGGTGGACGACACCTCGGGCGTGGAGTCCAAGGTCACGACCACTGTGGCACTGGACTTCGGCCGCATCACCATCCGCGAGGGGCTGTGGCTGTACCTGTTCGGCACGCCCGGGCAGGACCGCTTCTGGTTCATGTGGGACGAGCTGGCCCTGGGCGCGCTCGGCGCCGTCGTGCTCGCCGACACCCGCCGCCTGGAGGACTGCTTCCCCGCGGTGGACTACTTCGAGCAGCGCGGCGTCCCGTTCGTGGTGGCCGTGAACTGCTTCGACGGCGCCCGCCGCCACGACCCGGCCAAGGTGCGGCGGGCGCTCGCGCTGAAGGAGAACATCCCGATCGTGCTGTGCGACGTGCGCGAGCGCCAGTCGGTCAAGGAGGTGCTCACGACGCTGGTCACGTACGCGGTGAAGGGCGCCTGACCGTGCATGGTGCAGGCGCCCTCCATATGCGAGCTCGTCAGTGGTTCAGCCTCGGGCGTCGTGGGTGGCGCGGAGGATCTTCTCCGCCTCGGCGCCCGTGATGGTCTTCGAGGCGACGAGCCGGGCGACGACCCCGGCCACGTGGCGGGTGAGGTCCTTGCCGGAGTACTTCTCGTCCTCGATCAGGTCCTCGAGCGTGCAGCCGTCGGGACGGTAGCGGTTGCGGACGCCGCTGTCGGTCTCCTTGATGACCACGTGGGGCGTCAGGTCGGAGCCGGGGCAGGCGTCGGCCGGCGGGGTGTAGCGGAGGAGGCGGGCGCCTCCCTGGACGGCGTTGTTGGCGGCCTTGGTGCCGCTGCGGAACCACAGGTTGCCCGCGCTGTCCTGAGCGGAGCGGTAGGTGCCGGAGTCACGCAGGACCGTGACGGCCTTCGACAGGGGGTCGACGCGGAGCAGGTAGCCGTCGAGCGAGGCGTAGACGTGCTCGTCGGGGTTGACGTGGAGCTCGTCCTGGACGCCGCTGTAGCCGGCGGGGAGCTCGATCCGGCGCGTCACCTTGGCGGAGGCGGGGTCGAGGATGAACAGGACGCCGTCCGCCAGGCCCCAGAGCATGCCATCAGGGCCCTGGACGATCGAGGTGATCGAGCCGGCCCCGGGCACGGGGGTGAGCTCGGACGTCTTCGTGCCGGTGGCGAGGTCGTAGGTGAAGAGCTTCGCCTCTTTCGCCTTGGGGGTGGTGCCGCCTCCGCCGTTGATGGTGGTGCCGCCCCACAGGGTGTCGCCCCGGACCAGGAGGGAGATCACGCCCTGGTCGGCGACGGGGGCGCGGATCACGGTGTGCTCACCGGTGGCGTAGTCGTAGACCGTCAGGGCGCCGCCCCACAGGCCGTAGTCGGGGGTGCTGCCGATGTAGAGCTTGGAGGCGGTGGTGGCGAAGGCTTGGGGACGGTTCTGGCCGTCGCCGATGAGGCGGAACAGCTCGAGCGGGTTGGTGCCGGACTTGAACGGCCGGGACGGGTCGTAGACCATGACCCCGCCGTTCGGGTACGTGCCCAGGTACATCTTCCCCTCGTGCCAGAACCACCCGTCGGTCTGGGCGACGCGGCCCAGCTCGGTCACCTTCCCGCTGGCCGGGTCGAGCGTGGCGACGTTGCCGTTGATGTAGAGGTTCGTGTAGATCTTCCCGTCCTGGCCGGCGCTGACGTTGTTGATGTCGATCGGCTGGGCGGGGAAGGGCAGCTTGAAACGCTCGGAGGCGCCGGTGGCCGGGTCATAGGACAGCGCGTCACCGGAGTAGTTGCCGATCAGGGCGTAGAGCCGGCCGTTCACGAAGCCCCATCCCACGGCGGGGCCGCCCGCGACGACGGAGCCGGGGACCGCTTCCGGCGTGTCGGTCGTGAGGTCGTAGCGCCACAGAGCCGTGCCCGAGGTGAAGTAGACGTACTTGCCGTCGGCCACCCGGGTGGTGCCGCGCGAGCTGATGACGAAGTTCTCCGCGAGCACCGCGCCGGTGTCGGGGTCGAGCACCATCGCCTGGAGCTTGCTGCGTTTGACGAACAGCTTGCCGCCGACCAGGTTGATGTCGTACGGGTAGCTGGGGTCGCCCCGCAGCGCCTCCGGCCAGATGTCGCGCTTCTCCCCGGTCCGCAGGTCCATCCTGATCAGGTGGCCGGCGGAGCCGATGGCGGCCCACAGCACCTCACGCTCGGGGTCCACGGCGATGTCCATGGCGTACTGCTGGCCCTCGTACATGGCGCCCAGATCACGGAAGCCCTCGGCGGGCGAGTACGAGAAGGCGTGCGCGTCCGGGTAGGTGCCGCCGTAGATCTTGCCGTCCTTGCCCGGCTGGAACCCGTAGAGCACGGTCTGCCCGGCCACCGGCGCGCCCAGGTCGGTCGTCTCTCCGCTCGCGGGGTCGTAACGGTACACGTGCGCGTTGGGATAGCTGCCCGCGTAGACGAGGCCGTCGTCGGCCTGGGTGATGCCCCAGCCGCCCGAGGAGCCGGTCATCTCCGCCGTACGGAGGTGCTCGCGGGTCACGGGGTCGACCACGGCCACCACGCCGGGCGTGCCCATCTGGACGCTGTAGACGACCGGGCGCCCGGTCGCGTCGGTGCCGAAGAACCCTTCGAACACCGTGAGCGCCGTCGACTGGACGCCGAAGTCGGTGACCGAGCCGACCGGCGGCTGCGGCTCGTCCTGCGCCGAGGCGGGAGAGGCGGTGGTGACGAGTAACAAGGCTGATAAGAGGATCGTGGTGAATCGCATGTTCAGTTCCTCTCTGTGGCGATCCGGACCAGATCGCGGTTGCGCAGCGTGTAGAGGCCGCAGCCCCCGGGATCGGCCGCGAGCTTGGCGCCGTCGAACCAGTCGCCGGCGAGCCCGTCGGCGAGCGTGTGGGCGGTGAAGGTGGTCAGGTCCATCCGGTAGACCCGGTCGCCACGGCTGACGGCCTCGCCGGAGACGCCGTACACGCGTCCTCCTTGAACCGCCAGGTCGCCGCCGAAGCCGCCGACCTTCGCGGTTCTGGTCACCTGCCTGCGTTCCGGGTCGACCTCGAAGAACACGCCCGTGTCGGACACCCCGTAGATCCGCCCGCGCAGACGTACGACGTCGGCGATGTAGGTGGCACCCGGCACCGGCTCCATCTGCCAGAGCAGCCTGTGCCGGCGCAGGTCGTACGCGGCGAGCCTGGCGGTGCTGGTCTTCGGCGGCAGGCCGAAGCCCTCCTGGATGTAGGTGCCGAGGTAGGCGGTGCCGTCCCCGGCGGCGACGGAGTAGACGCTCTGGTCGGGTACGGCCGGCCGGCGCACGTCGAGCCCGCTGGTGTCCGGGTCGTAGAGCGACAGGGCGCCGCCTTCCTGGCCGGGCTCCGGCTGCGTGGCGATCACGATCATCCCGGTACGCGAGTCGTACGCCATGTCGCGCGGCCGGTCCTGCCGATTGCCGATCTTGGCCAGGAGGCCGGCCGTGTCCGTGCCCGGCTCGTGGCCGTACAGGAGAGCCTGGGTGTAGACGCCCAGGTACACGCGGCCGCCGACCTCGACCATGGACTTCGGCTCGCCGGGGATGCCGATGCGGCGCGATCCGCCGGACGCGTCGTGCACCTGCATGCCGCCCTTGCCGCCGGCGTAGACGTATTTCCCGTCGGAGAAGACGTTCATCGGCTGCTCGGGACCGGCGCGCAGGCCGCGGGAGATGAGGTTGCGGTACTCCAGGCGGGCGGTGTCCGGATCGTAGACGAACACCGCGCCGTCCTGGATGCCCCAGATCTTGCCCCCGTGCGCGAGCAGGCTCGGTGTCCCCGCCTCCGGATACGGCACGCCGAGCGTCTCCACCTCGCCGGTGCCGAGACTGTAGCGGTACAGCGTGCCTGTCGGGCGGCCGGTGAAGTAGACGTACTCGCCGAGGAAGGCCACCGAGGTGACGTACTTCTCGCCGGGCGCCTGGGCGATCCGGTAGTCGCTGGGATCGGCCTTGTTCAGCACCAGCAGCTCGCCCTGCGACGAGATGCCCATCGCCAGATGGGTGTCGTTCATGGCCATGCTGGCCACGAAGTCACGGTTCGCCAGCTCGGCCGGCAGGATCTCCTTCTTGGCGCCGGTGGCCCGGTCGATGGCCACCAGGTGGGCATGGGCGCCGACGCCCGCGTAGACCGTGCCGGCATCGGCGGCGATGCTGCGGACATACTGCTCACCCGGGCTGGCGACGCCGAGATCCCGGGTGGCGCCGGTGGCCGGGTCGTACTCGACCACCCTGCCCGTCTCCGACATGCCGAGGTACACCTTGCCGTCCGGCGAGGCGGCGATGTTCCAGATGAAGTGGTCGTCGAAGGCGGCGACCTTGGTGACGCGGCCGGTGAGCGTGTCCAGCTTGTACAGGTCGGAGGAAATGTGGGTGCCGATGTAGACGTCGGTGCCGATCTTGGCCATCGCCCAGGCCCCGATGCCTGTGGGGATGTCGTAGTGGGCGGTCACCTTGTCGGCCGCGACGTCGTACGCGCCCACCACGTTGGGTGAGAGGCCGCGGGTGACCACGTACAGGGTGTCGCCGACGAACTCGGCGTTACCGAGCGCGTTCGTGACGCTCGCGGGGCCGAGCGTGGTCACCGTGCCCTCGGCGGCGCCGCAACGGGACGGCGGGGCCTCGGCCTGGGCCAGGTGCGGCAAGCCCGGCAGGACCAGGCAGGCGGCGGCGGTGAGGGGGATCAACCGGCGTAAGAAGGACATACGGCTCCCGACTGGATCTCGAGATTACGGTCATACCTGGAACGTCGGTTCTTCGAAGCGATCTCGCGGAAATTGCGATAACGGTCCCGACCGTAATCAGATGATCGCCGTCGTGTCAACAACCCGCGCGGGGGCTCTTCATCCGGTACGCCAGTCGCCCGACCCGAGGGCGCCGGCCGCCTGCGGGCCCATCAGTCCCAGTCCGCCGTCGACGAACACGGTCGTTCCCGTGACATAAGAGGAGGAAGGGCTCGCGAGGAAGGCCACGACCGCGGCGACCTCGCGGGCGTCCCCCGGCCGCGGGACGGGGTAGCCCGGCCTGGTGCCGGGCTGCGGCGGCAGGTCCTCCTGTCCGGTCATCGGGGTGGCGATCTCGCCGGGCGCCACGGCGTTCACGGTGATGCCGTACTCCGCCAGCTCCAGCGCCAGGACGCGGCTGAGCATGCGCAGCCCACCCTTGGCCGCGCAGTACGGGCCCGCGCCGACCCTGGGATACTCCTCGTGCACGCTGGTGACGTTGACGATGCGGCCGCCTCTGCCCGCCGCGACCATGCGCCTGGCGGCCCGCTGGGCGCACAGGAACGCCCCGTCGAGGTCCACCGCCAGGACGGACCGCCAGCGCTCGTAGCCCATCTCGAGCAGTGGCTCGCTCGTGCCGGTGCCCGCGTTGTTGACCAGCACGCCGATCCCGCCCAGCTCCTCCGCCAGCTCGTCGACGACCACCGCCGCCCTCTCGGGATCGGTCAGGTCGTGCCCACGCACCGCCGGCACCTTGCCCAGCTCGCGTACCAGGGCCGCTGTCCGCTCCGCGCCTTCGCGGTCCATGTGGTACGTGACGCCGACATCGAATCCCTGCTCGGCCAGGGCCACGGCGGTGGCCTTGCCGATGCCGGAGTCCGCCCCCGTGACGATCGCCACCTGGTCGTACGCGTCGCTCATGATCCTCCTTCGGACGTGCTCAAGTGCCGAAAGCCGACCCGGCGAAACCGCGCCATTCGGTCACCACGACGGTGGCGTCGTCGTGCAGCACGCCGTCGTGGTAGTCGAGGATGTTCCTGATCAGCCGGCGTAGGGTCTCCGGGACCGGAAGGCTGGAGCTGCTGTGCCGGACGATGAAGTCCACGAATCGCGCCAGCCCGAACTCGCGGCCTTGGGCGGCCCCGGCTTCGACGATGCCGTCGGTGTACAGCAGCAGCCGATCGCCGGGCTCCAGCTGCTCCCGGCAGACGGTGACGGGCATGTCGAGGTCCAGGCCAAGAGGGTGAGCAGGCGGGCACGTCAACGTGGTGATCCAGCGGCCGCCGCGGATCAGCACCGGCAGCGGGTGGCCGCGGTTGATCCAGGTGAGCAGGCCGGTGCGCAGGTTCAGATCGGCCATGACGGCGGTCACGTAGCGGGTGCCGCGGCCGAACTCGCTGATCAGCACGCGCTCGATGGCCTGGCTGTTGGCGGTGAGGTCCATGTCCTGGCGGCGATGGTTGCGGCTGGCGGCCATGGCCAGGTTGGCGGTCAGCCCCGCCGAGACGTCGTGGCCCATCGCGTCGAAGACGGCCAGATGCAGGGTGTCGCCGTAAATGGCGTAGTCGAACACGTCGCCGCCCACCTCGTAGGCGGGTTCGATGACGGCGGCCACGGTCACCTCGGGGGTGGCGAAGGCGAGCGGCGGGAGCAGTTGCCACTGCATCTCCGCGGCCACGTGCATCGGCCGCGAACGTACCAGGCGCGGATAGTCGTCGCTCTGCGTGCGCTGGCTGACGACCAGGAGCGCGACCAGCCCGGCCAGGTGGACGGCGGCCTGCGGGACATCGGCCGTGTCGCTGCAGACCCGCAGCAGTCCGAGCCGCTCGGTGCCGTCCAGCAGTGGAACCCACCAGTAGCGCTCGCCGCGGTCCCCGCTCTGCGACAGCGGGCGCACCTCCTGGAAGGCCCGTCCCCCCAGGGTGCCGTCCACCCGCAGCTCGTCGCCCGGCTGCTCGACCTCGTCGTGGGACCGCAGCCGGCGCAACGCCACCTGCTGCAGGTCCGCCAGGTAGATCGCCACCTCGCCGAGGCCGGCCAGCGAAGCGCTCTCGGCGGCCAGCGCCGGCAGATGCTCCAGCGTGCTCATGTGGCTGGCCTCGAGCATGGCGACCAGCATGCGTTCGATTCCGCTGGATTCGCTCATGCCTTCCTGCCGGTACGGTCCCGCGTTCACGGCCGGCTCGCCACTCCTGCCATGGGTCAGGAGCGTCCCCGGCCGGTGATGGCGTCCCTGATGCGGTCCACGAGCCCGGCTCCCCGTGCCAGCAGCTTGTTGGCGGGCGCGGCGGGGTGCGGGCGGGTCGGGGCCAGCTTCTTGGCCTTCTGCACCTTGTCACCAAGCTCCGTCAGCTGCTCGGGCGGGCAGGTCTCGCGCAGCCGCGGGAACAGGTCGTTCTCCTCTTCCCGGACGTGCTGGCGGACCTGGCTCACCAGGAGCTCCACGGTGGGCCAGAAATCGTTTTCGTTCGGCTCGAGCCCTTCCAGCCGCTTCATCGTCCGCTCCGCCTCGTCGTGCTCGGCGATCTCCTGATCGGCCAGCTTGTCGCCGCCGGGCACGTGCTCGCGGACGGCCGGATACAGGTACTCCTCCTCGGCGATGGAGTGCCGCACCAGTTCGATGACCACTTTCTCCGCCAGAGTCTTGGCCGGCTCCCCGATGCCGCCGGTCATGTGCTCCAGCTCGCCGAACATCTGCTCGACCTCGCGATGGTCGTTGACCAGGACCGCGATCACATCCTGCTGCGTGTCCATGACGGCCTCCCCCCCGTGTCGTCTGGCTCGCGCCCGCGAACGCCGGCGGGCGTCCCTTGTCCCGTGCCCGGTGACGGCGGCGGAAACATGCATGACGAGGGGCGGCTCCGCTTCCTCGACGGGAAGGGCGACCGTGGCTGCCGTCAAGCCGTGGCAACCCATGGCAAATCGCGGACCGACGGATGCTGGCGGGTGGCCGGGCCGGATGCGGCGCGCTCCCGCGGGTCGTGCTCCTGGGACGGGTCGTCGTGCTGGATGGGGTGAACGGTGATGAGGAGGTCGGCCAGGGCGGCATGGGCATAGGCGATGGCCTGCGTCAGCTCCTCGCGTTCGGCTGTGACCGTGGCAGCGTGACCGAGCTGGCGGGTCAGCGTACGCAGCCGCGTGCCGAACCGCGCACACTCACCGATGACGTACGTGGTCACTTCGGCGATATCAGTCCCATCCGGCGGTTGCTTATCGATTGTGCTCATTCCGTCACACTAGGTTGATCCATCAGACAAGGCCGCAAGGCGCGGATACCGGCTGTGAGAACTTGACCTGCGCATTAAACCGTTTGTGGGCGATATGGGCATTCCGCCAAGATCAGGCATGACAGTGACACGTGAGCTGCTCGCCTACTACGAACAGGACAGGGAGCACAGCCGGCTTCGCGAAGGGCGCGGCCGGTTGGAGTTCTGGCGCACGCAGGACGTGCTGCGCCGCACGCTGCCGCCGCCACCCGCTCGGGTGCTGGACGTGGGCGGCGGCCCCGGTGCGCACGCCGAGTGGCTGAGCGCCGACGGCTACGAGGTCGAGTTGCTGGACCCGATCTCGCTTCATGTGGAGCGGGCCGCGGAGCTGACCGGAGTGACCGCGCGACTTGGCGATGCGCGGCAGCTGCCGGTGCCGGACGCGAGCGTGGACGCGGTTCTGCTGCTGGGCCCGCTCTACCATCTGCACGAGCGGGCTGATCGGGTGCGGGCTCTGACAGAGGCGCGACGTGCCGTACGGCCCGGCGGTCTGGTGGCCGCCGCGACCATCAGCCGCTACGCGGCCGTGCACGACACGGTCTACTTGGGTCTTTACCTGGACGAGCGGCAGCGGCAGGCCGCAAACGCGGCCATGGCCGACGGGATCATGCTTTCTCCCGGGCGGGGTTTCACCGGCTACCTTCACGATCCGGACGAGGTTCCCGGGGAGTTCGCCGACGCCGGGTTTCCCGAGGTCGAGCGGTACGGGCTGCAGGGCGCCTTCTGGCTCTACGGCGACGTCAACGACTGGCTTGACGATCCGGAACGCCGGGCGCTCATGCTCGACGCCCAGCGCTCGCTGGAGTCCGTGCCGTCGCTGCTCGGAGTCAGCGGCCACATGCTCACCGTCACCCGGCGGGACGGGTGACGGTCGGGGAGGGCTTGCCGGCCCACTCGGCGTCCTCGTCGTGACGTACTCGGGCATGTTGTTGATCTTGGCGCCGCAATCCTCGTCGGGCACGTTCGGCCAGTGCGACGAGAGGATGTCGTACGACCTGCGGCCCAGGAACATGCCGTCGGCGCGCTCGAACTGCTCGCCCATGATCCGGCCGAACCCTTCCTACGGCACGGGCGGAGGCCGGGACCACAAACGGCCCGCCCTCGCGTCGCAAGCTGCGAGGGCGGGCCCACACCTTGGGCGACCGTCACTTCTTGAAGGCGCCCTTGACCTTCTTGCCGGCGTCCTTGATCTTCTCTCCGGCCTGCTTCATGCTCCCCCGGGCCTGGTCCGTACGTCCCTTGTCCCGAAGCCGCTCGTCGTCGGTGGCGTGCCCGACGCTCTTCTTCGCTCGGCCCTTGAGCTCCTCGGCCTTGTGACGCAGCTTGTCCTTGGCGCCCATGTCCATGCCTTTCTATCCCCCGGAAGCTTCGTATCCCCGGACGTACTTCCACTTTCCGGACAGAAGGGACAGAAACACTGTCCGTGAAGGAGACCGATGGCGCCGTCATCTCCGGGCGCCGTAGGACTGCGGCAACCCCAGCGCCTGCCTCAGTTCACGGGCGTGAGCGGGGCGCGTCCGGCGAGCACGGCGGCCGCGTTCGCCACCGACAGGCCGCACATCCGCTCGCGCGTCGTCGTTCCCGCGCTGCCGATGTGCGGTGTGAGCACGGTGTTCGGGAGCTTGGCCAGCTCGGGGTCGACCCGCGGCTCGTCCTCGAAGACGTCCAGCCCGGCCGCGGCGATCGCCCCTGACCGCAGCGCCTCGATCAGGGCCCGCTCGTCGACGATGCCGCCCCGCGCGGTGTTGACCAGGATCGCCGTGGGCCTCATGCGGCGCAGCGCGGCGGCGTCGATGAGGTGCCGGGTCTTGGGCGTCAGCGGGCAGTGCAGGGTCACCACGTCGCTGCGCTCCAGGAGCTCGGGCAGCTGGACGAACTCGACGCCGAGCCGGTCCTCGTCGGTGAGCGGCGAGGACGTGGGCGTGGCGAGAACGGACATGTCGAACGCCCGCGCGCGACGCGCCACCGCTCGCCCGATCCTGCCGTACCCGACCACGCCGAGGGTCGCGCCGGCGCTGAGGTCGATGCCGAGCATCATCCGCGGCCCCCATATCCAGGGAGTCCCTTCGCGGATCAGCCGGTCGCCGTCGAGCACGCGGCGGGAGGTGGCGAGGATCAGCGCGAAGGTCAGGTCGGCCGTCGCGCCGTCGAGGACGCCGGGGGTGTTGGTCACCCGCACGCCGCGCTCGGTGGCCGCGGCCACGTCGATGTTGTCGTAGCCGACGGCCGTGTTGGCGACGACCCGCAGGCCGGGCCCCGCGGCGTCGAGCACCTCCGCGTCGATCCGCTCGGTCAGCGTGCACACCACCGCCGCCGCGCCCGCCACGTCGCGCAGCAGGGTGGCGCGATCGGGCGGCTCCTCCCCACCGACGATCACGGGATGGCTCAGCTCGCGGACCTTCGCCATGGCGGCGTCGGTCAGCGTGCGGGTGACGTAGATGTGGTTGTCCATCTGCCCTTCTCTGTCGATGGGACCTGTGCCGGCCACCCGGCTCCGCACGTCGAGGTACGGCTCCCAGCGGCCCCCACTACTATGCCGCGCCCCCGTTCCCTGCCGGAGGCGGGGGATCGGGTCTGAGCCTGCCTCACCGGGCCTGCGCTCGTTCCTGATCGTCCGTGACGCCGTAGGAGGCCGCCCGGAACAGGAAGGAGGCCCAGGAGCGGTAGGGCCGCCAGGCATCGGCCAGCTTCCGGTACGCGGCCGGCGGCGCGTCCTCGGGCAGGCCGTACGCTTCGCGCAGGATGGCGAACAGGCGCGGCTCGTCGCCGGGGAACGCGTCGGGGGCGCCCGCGCCGCGGATCAGGATCAGGCCCGCGGAGAACGGCCCGACGCCGGGCAGGGCGCGCAGATCGGCGAGGGCCTCTTGCGGATCGAGCGAGCGCAGGTGCTCGGTGGTGAGCAGGCCGTCGAGCGCGGCCTGGGCGAGACCGCGCAGCCACTCCTCCTTCTGCGCGGGCAGGCCGAGACCGCCGGCCTCCAGCAGCGTCACGGGCGGGGGAAAGGCCGCGTGCGTCCGCCCGTCCACGGTGACCTGCGCGCCGTAGCGCGCGGCGATGCGTTGTTTGATCCGGGACGCGATGAGCATCGAGGAGCGCTGCACGATGACCGCCCAGCACGCGGCCTCCCACGGGCTCCAGAAGCAGACCGGGCGCAGGCCGGGGGCATGCCGCTGCAGGTCGCCGAGCACGGGGTCGGCCTGACCGAGCGCGGCGAAGCCGGTGCCGTCGACGTCGAGGGAGAGGATGCGCGCCACCTCGCCCCGGATGCCCGGCCCGGCCGGGCGGGTCGTGGCGACGGCCACGCCGCCCGGCGCGGCGGTCACCCTCACGCCGATCGGCAGCCAGTCGGACTCGGCGCAGTAGGCGAAGCGCAACGCCCGCCCGTCGGAAGGCAGCGCGCTGGTGGCCGGCCAGTCCTCGACGAAACGCAGCGAGGCGCCGAAGTCGAACGGGCCCTCGGCGGTGAGCGTGAATCCGTGCGTGGTCATGCGCCGCATCGTAGGGGGTGCCGCCGACAGACCCGCTCCGCCGCCGCTTGGCTCCGGGGCGGTGAATGTGCTGGATGCGGGGGTAGGGGGCGATGACAGTCCAAAGGAAGGGGGAAGGTCATGAGCCGAATCGGGGAGTGGCTGAAGAAAGCGGAGAACCTGGCCAGAGGGCACTCCAAGCAGGCGGACCAGGTGGTGGAGCGCGCCGAGCAGATCGCGAAGGAGCGGACCGGCCACAAGTACGACGAACAGATCTCGAAGGGGGCCGACGCGGTGCAGCGCCGCTACGGCGGTGGCGGCGGCGAGCAGGAAGAGAGGAAGCGCGAAGGGGAGAGCTGAGCCGCGCTCACCTGTCCTCGACGAAGGTCAGGTAGCGGTCGGCTGAGCGGCGGACGGCCTCCGCGCCGTCCGCGTACACGACGCGCTTCCACCAACCCCCGTAAACCCTCTCGAACGCGTACGGCTCCAGCAGGTCCAGGGCACGGCGCACTACGTGCGGACGTTCGGGGATGAAGTTCGGGTAGCTATACATGAAGCTCACCCAGCGACGGTCCTGGACGACCGTGAGGATGTCTCCAGAGAAAAGGGCGTTCTGGGACGACCAGTGGAGCACCTGGCCGCCCTCGAAGTGCACGCCCGCGTTGATCAAGGTGAGGTCCTCGGACAGCCGGTGCGTGTCGCCCTCCCAGAAGACCACCGCCTCGTCCGGCCTGGCCACCCACTGCCTGTCGGAGGCGTGGATGTACACGGGGGCGTCGAAGGCCCGGGCCCACTCGATCATGGAGCCGTAGAAGTGGGGGTGGCTGATGGCGATGGCCGACACCCCGCCCAGCTCCTTGACCTGCGCGACCAGGTCGTCATCCACGTACGAGACCATGTCCCAGAGCACGTTGCCCTCGGGCGTGCGGATGAGCAGGGCGCGCTGGCCGATCGCCGTGGGCGGGGCGGTGCCGATGCCGATCACGCCCGGGCCCTCCTCCTCCACGCGGCCCCGATGGCCCTCGGCCGCCAGGCCCGCCATCGTGGTCCACTGCTGGCCGTCCCAGCCGACGTACTGGCGCTCGTCCTCGCAGATCGGGCAGTCGGGGCGGGGCTCGCTGTATTGGACGCCGCACGTGCGGCAGATGGGCAGATCCGACGGTGGCATGCGGCCAGCATAAGACCGTGCGTGCTCCGATACGGTGATCGCATGGTCAGAGGCGGGTTGCTGGTGGCGGGGACCACGTCCGACGCGGGCAAGAGCGTGGTGACCGCCGGCATCTGCCGGTGGCTGGCCCGCAGGGGCGTGCGCGTCGCGCCCTTCAAGGCCCAGAACATGTCACTCAACTCGTACGTCACCGCGGAGGGCGCCGAGATCGGCCGGGCGCAGGCGATGCAGGCGCAGGCCGCCCACCTGGAGCCGGTGGCGGACATGAACCCCGTCCTCCTCAAGCCGGGCAGCGACCGCCGCAGCCAGGTCGTCCTCATGGGCACCCCGGTGGCGGACGTGGACGCGATGGAGTACGGCGCGCTCAAGGACCTCCTCCGCACCACGGCGCTGGAGGCGCTGGAAAGGCTCAGGAAGCGGTACGACGTGGTGGTGTGCGAGGGCGCGGGCAGCCCCGCCGAGATCAACCTGCGCCGCGGCGACATCGCCAACATGGGCCTGGCCAGGGCCGCGAACCTGCCCGTGATCGTGGTCGGCGACATCGACAGGGGAGGGGTGTTCGCCGCGTTCTACGGCACGGTGGGCCTGCTGGACGCCGGCGACCAATCCCATATTTCCGGATTTGTCGTCAACAAGTTCCGCGGCGCACGGGAGCTGCTGGAGCCCGGGCTCGACATGCTCAGGCGGCTGACCGGCCGCGAGGTGTACGGCGTCCTGCCCTGGCTCGACGGGCTCTGGCTGGACGTCGAGGACTCGCTGGCCCTGGACGGCCGCAGGGTCGCGGTGCGCGCGCCGTACGGCAGGCAGACCCTCCGGGTGGCGGTCGTGCGGCTGCCGAGGATCTCGAACTTCACCGACCTGGACGCCCTGGCCGCCGAGCCGGGGGTCGTGGTGCGCTTCGTCACCGATCCGGTCGAGCTGGACGACGCCGACCTGGTGGTGCTGCCGGGGTCGAGGGCCACGGTCAGCGATCTGGCGTGGCTGCGCGAGCGGGGGCTCGCGGCGGCGATCACCGGCCGGGCCGGGCCCGTGCTGGGGATCTGCGGCGGGTTCCAGATGCTCGGGCGGGAGATCGTGGACGAGGTCGAGTCGGGGGAGGGGAAGGTCGAGGGGCTGGGCATGCTGCCGGTACGGGTCGAGTTCGCGACGGAGAAGCGGCTCGGGCGGCCGGAAGGCACGGCTTACGGGCAGCCGGTGCGCGCGTACGAGATCCACCACGGGGTGGCCACGGTGGAGGGCGGCGAGCCGTTCCTCGACGGCTGCCGGGCCGGGAACGTCTGGGGCACCGCCTGGCACGGCGCCCTCGAGAACGACGGCTTCCGCCGGGCCTTCCTGGCCGACGTGGCCGAGCGGGCCGGGCGCGACTTCCTACCGGCTCCTGACACGGACTTCGCGGGGCTCAGGGAAGAACGGCTCGACGCGCTCGGCGACCTGGTGGAACGGCACCTCGACACGGACGCGCTGCTCCGCCTCATCGAGCACGGCCCCCAGGACATGCCGTTCCTGCCGCCGGGGGCGCCACCCGCCTAGCCACTCGCCCTGGCTAGGGGACGCCCTCGGGCGCGCCGCTCGGCTTGCCGAGCGTGCCTTCGGCCTCCCTCCCCAAGGGCTCTCCGCCCGGCCGGCTGGGCTCGCTCCTTCGCCCTTCCCCGAGGGGCCTCTGCCCGGCTGGCTGGGCTCTCGCCTTCGCCCTTCCCCGAGGGCTCTCCGTCCGGCTGGCTGGGCTCCCGCCTTCGGCTTTCCTCCCCGAGGGACCTCTGCCCGGCTGGGTGGGCTCCCTCTTTCGCCCTTCCTTCCCAAGGGACCTCAACCGAAGTGCGGCGTTGAGGGAGACGTGCGGTGACGTGCGAAAACGAGGCTCAGCCCGGACCGGGCGCAGGATGTCCGGCAGGGGCGCGGGCCTGGCGCTGGGTGTCGATCCAGCCGTCGATCTGCTCCCAGTGGTCGTACAGCCACTGGATCCGCTCCGCCCGCTCGCGCGGCACCTCGGCGGCCGGCACCCGCCACCACTTCGCGGTGATGTGAGCGCTGACGGGCAGCTTGCGCCAGACGTCCCCCAACGTGATGAGGTCGTCGAGCCCGGTGTGCGCGACGAAGATGACGTCCGCTGTCGGGCACGCCTCGATGGCCGTGATGGCGCCCTTCGGCCGGGGCGGCAGCAGGTGGTCCATGCCGCGCGCCCGCTTCTCCTCCTCGGCCAGCCCCTTCTCCTCCAGGCGCCTGATGGCCAGCCGGCGGCGGCGCGGGGTGAAGTTGCCCCCCTCGGGGAAGATCACCAGGGCGTCCTGATCGCCCATCGTCGCGGCCAGGCGGTGGATCTCCTCGATGACCCGCTTCTGCCCGGACTCGCGGGGGACGAACGCGTTCGGCAGCCGGTTGATCACCACGTCCAGCGAGGGATCGTACTGGAGCGCGGCCTTCATGACGATGCGCGGCCGCCGTCCATATATCGCTAGAAGGTGATAAATCAGCAAGAAGGAGTCGCCGGGCCCCGCATGCCGCGCCAGCACGATGACCGGCCGGGTCAGCCGGGCGGCCCGCTCCTCGGCCGTCGGCTCGGGCTCCTGGATGTCCAGGGTCAGCCGGAAGGTCCGCACCGCCACCGCGTACACCTTGGACAGGAACCACCTGATCAGGGCGTAGTGCCGCTCCTGGCGCCGGGCCCCGCCCGCCACCCACAGCCACAGGCAGGCGACCAGCACGGCCGACTCCAGGGCCAGCCACGCCGTACCGAACCAGACGAACCTCAGCCCCCTGCGCTGCGGCGGCGGCAGGCGCAGGGAGGCCGCCGCCGTGACGACGAGCCAGAACGGCAGCGTCACCAGCATGAACACGGTCATGACGATGACCAGAGGCGCCAGCACGAGCCGACGCAGGATACGCGGTGGGAGCACATCGGCCTCCCTGGAACGGTCTACCCTTCATCCTCCTCTGTTCCGCAAATAGTGCGAAGAGGCGGTGTAGGCCCTCTCGATGCAGGCGGAGATCTGCGAGACGTTGCGGTAGCGCAGCGTGGAGAGCGGCTCCGTCACGCCGGCGGGCATCACGTGCACCTCCACTCCTGGCGGCAGGCTCGCCATGTCCTCGGCGAACCGGTGCCTGCGGGCGATCTCGAACGCCACCATGCCCACCTCCCAGAAGCGCCTGGGCGGCGCCAGCGGCCGTTCGATCCGCCCGACGTGCAGGACGAAGACGCGCTTGGCCCCGAGCCGTACGGCCCGCCCGACGGGGATGCTGTGCACCAGGCCCCCGTCGTAGAAGTGCTCGCCGCCGATCACGACGGGCGGCAGCAGCCCGGGCACCGCGCACGACGCCAGCACCGCGTCCACCAGCGGCCCGCCGGTGAACCAGTGCGCCGCGGCCCGCTCGACCGAGGCCGCCACGCACTGGAAGGGCAGCTCCAGCTCCTCGAACCGGGAAACCGGCACGGTCTCGCTCAGAAGCGCACGCAACGGGCCGAGCGAGTGCAGATGGGTGCCGGTCTTGGCCAGGGTGGACAATCGGGCCACCCATGAGCCGGCGAACGCCGTACGTACGACATCGGAGCGCCACAAGGACACCAACCGGCCGACCGCTTCGGAAGGGGCGGCGGCGATGACCGCCCCGTTCAGCGCGCCGACCGACGTGCCCACCACGAGGTCAGGGCTGATGCCTGCCTCGTCGAGCGCCTGCAGCATGCCCACCTCGTGCGCGCCGAGCACGCCACCGCCACCGAGCACGAACGCCGTCTCCACACAACCCACCCTCTCGTTGCCGCGTCCCGGAAGCAAAGCCATCCGCACGCTGCCGGAACTGTCCGGTGACGGACGGGGCGGCCGGCGGGACGATGCGGCCATGACAGCAGTGGTGCAGGCCGAAGGGCTGACCAAGTATTACGGCAGGCGCCGTGGCCTGGAGGATCTCACGCTGGAGATCCAGCCGGGCGAGATCTTCGGCTACCTGGGGCCGAACGGCGCGGGCAAGACCACCACCCTCCGGTTGCTGCTCGACGTGATCAGGCCGACCCGGGGGACCGTGCGGGTGCTCGGGGCCGACCCGCGCCAGGCCGCGATCCGCTCCAGCATCGGCTATCTGCCGGGTGAGCTGGCGCTGGAGGGCCGCGAGCGGGCCAGGGACTACCTGCGCTTCCTCGGTGGGGTGCGCGGCGGCGTGCCGGACACCCGCATCGACGCCCTCGCCGACCGGCTCGAGGCCGACCTGTCGGTGCAGATGCGCAAGCTCTCCAAGGGCAACAAGCAGAAGGTCGGGCTGATCCAGGCGTTCATGCACGAACCGGAGTTCCTCATCCTGGACGAGCCGACGGGCGGGCTGGATCCGCTGGTGCAGCAGGAGTTCCTGGCCATGGTCAGGGAGGTCCGGCAGTCCGGGCGTACCGTGCTGATGTCCTCACACGTGCTCGCCGAGGTCGAGAACGTGTCGGACCGGGTCGGCATCGTACGGAACGGGCGCCTGGTGGCGGTGGAGGACGTGGCGGCGCTGCGAGAGAAGGCGGTGCGCCGGGTCGAGCTGCACTTCGACGCGCCCGTGCCGCGCGAGGCGTTCGAGAACCTGCCCGGCGTGCGTGACCTGCGGGTGGAGGGCGCCAGCGTGCGCTGCACGATCGACGGCCGGCCGGACGCGCTGATCAAGGCGGCGGCCAGGTTCACCGTGGTGCACATGGTGAGCGCGGAGCCGGACCTGGAGGAGATCTTCCTGACCTACTACAGCGACGAGGAGCGGCACCGTGATCGCCAAGAGCTTGCGTGACAACCGGCGGTCGCTCATCTGGTGGTGCCTGGGCATCAGCGCCTTCATGGCCGTCTATCTGGGCACCTACGCCAACGTCAAGCAGAACCCCGAGACCTACGGCTCCATGGCCACGGCCAAGTTCCCTGGGCCGCTCAAGGACCTGATGGGCGGGCTCGGGGACTTCGCCTCCGGCACCGGCTACCTGCAGACGGTCGTCTACCAGCTCTTCGTCCCCATGCTGTTCATCGTGTGCGCGATGCTCCTGGCCAACCGGGCCATCGCGCAGCCGGAGGAGTCGGGCACGCTGGAGCTGATCGTCACGCTGCCGGTGGACCGGCGGCGGCTGGTGCTGGAGAGGTTCGCGGCGCTGGCGGCGTCGATGCTCGTGGTGGCCGTCGTGACGCTGGTCGTCACGTGGGCGACGAGCGAGGCCGTGGAGATGGGGGTGCCGTTCGACCGGATCCTGGCCGCGCACCTCGGGGTTCTCCTGGTCGGGCTGCTGTTCGGGACGATGGGGCTGGCCGTCGGCGCCGCCACCGGGCGCAGGGCGATCGCCTCGGCCGTGGTCGGCGTGTGGGTGGTGGCCGGCTACGTCGTGATCACGATCGGCAAGAACGTCGACGCCATCGCGTGGCTGAAGTGGCTCTCGCCGTTCCACTACTACGCCGAGGGCAGGCCGCTCTATGAGGGTCTGCCGGTCGGGGACTACCTTGTGCTGGCGGGGGCGACGGCCGTGCTGGCGCTCACCGCCGTGCTCGCCTTCGACAGGCGTGATGTAGGAGTGTGATGGCGATCTCCGAGGTGCCCGCCGACCTGCTCGGCGGGCATCGGCAGGTGCTGGCCGAGCACGCCGCGACCGGCCGGTTACCCTCCCGGGAGGCGCTCGACGCCTACCGCGCCGCGGGCTACCGGGCTGCCGAGCTGGGGATCCCGCTGCGGGCGCTGGTGGACGGCGCGCTCGGCGCAGGCGAGGGCCTGCCCGGGGTGCTGCCCGCGCTGCGCAAGGCGGTCTCCGCGCTGATGGAGGGGTACGAGCAGGCGCAATTGGCCGCCATCCGCGAGGAGGAGCAGGCACGCAGGGAGTTCGTGGACGACCTCCTCCTGGGACGGGCGGAGCGGCTGGCCGAGCGGGCCGAGCACTTCGGGCTGCGGCTGGCCGAGTCGTACGTCGTGGCCGTGGCGCGCGGCATGCGCGACGGCGACCAGGACCGCATCGAGCGGGACCTGATCGCCAGGTTCGGCTCGCACAACGTGCTCGTGGCCGTGCGCGACGGGCTGCTGGTGTGCGTGGCCCCCGCGACGCTGCCGGCCGCGGTGGGGGAGTTCACCCATCATGTACGCGCCCGCTTCCCGGCCGGCTG
The DNA here is from genome assembly GCF_050944675.1 of Nonomuraea sp. CA-141351. Classification (NCBI taxonomy): domain Bacteria; kingdom Bacillati; phylum Actinomycetota; class Actinomycetes; order Streptosporangiales; family Streptosporangiaceae; genus Nonomuraea; species Nonomuraea sp. CA-141351. Next base: position 9,535,101 of record NZ_CP191982.1, on the reverse strand, counting down.
GCGCGTCGGCGTGGGACGCCCGCAACGTGGCCCCGGCGGCGTGGTGGCCTCCTACCGGGAGGCGGCGCAGGCCCTGGAACTGGCCGACGGGCTGCGGCTCAAGGCCGACGTGGTCAGGGCTGCCGACCTGCTGGTGTTCCCCGTGCTGCTGCGCGACAGGAGCGCCATCGAAGATCTGGTGGCCAGCGTGCTGAGCCCGTTGCTGGGGGCGCGGGGCGGGCACGAGCCGCTGCTGGAGACGCTGGAGGCCATCTTCGCCTCGCACGGCAACCAGGCGGCCGCGGCCCGGCGGCTGGGGCTCAGCACGCGGGCGGTCACGTACCGGCTGGAGCGCATCCGCCGCCTGACCGGGTTCTCACCGGACGACCCGACGCAGCGCTTCACCCTGGAGACCGCCGTACTCGGCGCTCGTCTCCTTGGCTGGCCCGCCGAGTTCGGCCGGTGACGACGCGGCGGGCCGGTGTTCACGGACTCCAGTGACGGCTTCGGCGGGCTTCGGCGATGGTTTCGGCGGGCTTCAGTCCGTGACGGCGAGGCGGATGCCGAAGCCGATGATCACCACGCCGGTCACGCGGTCGAGGGCGCGCCGTACGGTGGGTGAGCGCAGGAATCCGCTCATCAACGACGCGAACCCGATCAGCACCGCGCTCCACACCACCGCCTCGGCCACGTGCACGCCGGCCAGCAGCAGCCCCATGACCGCGTGCGGCGCCCCGTCCGGGATGAACTGCGGCAGCATGGCCACGTAGAACGCCCCGACCTTGGGGTTCAGCAGGTTCGTGACCAGCCCACGCGTGAACCCGCTCCTGAAGCCCACCGCCTGCTCCGGCTCATCGTGTGCCGCCTGCCTGGCCAGGAGCATGCGCAGGCCCATCCACACCAGGTAGGCCACCCCGGCCCAGCGCAGGACCTCGTAGCCGAGCCGCGAGGCGGCCAGCAGCGCCGACAGCCCCGCCGCGGTGACCACGCCCCAGGTGAGCGTGCCGAGCTGGATGCCGAGCGTCACGCCCCAGGCCGGCCGTCTGCCCGCCAGCACCGACGTACGCAGGATGAGGGCCGTGTCGAGGCCGGGGGTGAGCGTGAGCAGAGCCACTACCGCGGCGAACGACCAGACTGATCCTGCGATGTCCATGCCGTCAGGGTATGAGGAGAAGTTTCCCTGTCGTGCGACGGGCCGCCAGGTCCTCGTGCGCCTGCCGCGCCTCGGCCAGCGGGTAGCGATGCGAGATGTTGATGGTGAGCCGTCCCGACGCGATCCACTCGAACAGGTCGGAGGCGCGCTGGAGCAGCTCGGCACGCTCGGCTACGTAGTGGACGAGCGTGGGCCTGGTGAGGAAGAGCGAGCCCTTCTTGTTGAGGATCTGGGGGTCGATCGGGGGGACGGGGCCGCTGGCGGCGCCGTACAGGGCCATGAGGCCGCGCGGCCGCAGCACCTCCAGCCCGCCGTCGAACGTGGCCTTCCCGACGCCGTCGTACACCACGTCGATCTTGCCCCGCAGCGCCTCCACGAAGTCGTCGTACCGCAGCACCTCGTCGGCGCCCGCCTCCCGGGCGAGCTTCTCCTTCTCGGCGGTGGAGACGGTGGTGTGGACCTTGGCGCCCTTGAGCTTGGCGAGTTGGATGAGCAACTGCCCCATGCCGCCGGCACCGGCGTGGACCAGCACCTCGTCCCCTTCGCGCACCTCGTGGGTGGAGTGGGTGAGGTAGTGGGCCGTCATCCCCTGGAGCATCGCCGCCGCCGCCACATCGGCCGGAACGCCGTCGGGAACGGGCACCGCCCGAACGGCCGGGACCACGGCCTTCTCGGCGTAGCTCCCCAGAACGTTGGCCCAGGCCACGGTGTCGCCCACGGCCACCCCCTGCACCCCAGGCCCGACCGCGGACACCGTGCCCGCGCCCTCGGAGCCGATGGGAGTGGGCACTTCGAGCGGGTACGCGCCGGAGCGGTGGTAGATGTCGATGAAGTTGACACCGCTGGCCGCGACGTCGACCACGATTTCCCCTTCGCCGGGGACCGGGTCGGGCCGCTCGACGTATTCGAGAACCTCTGGACCGCCCTGGGCGGAGACGATGATGGCATGCATACCCATAGTCAACTCCGCGGCCCCCGGATCATTCCCACTGGGTCGGCCAGAGATCGGCGACCGGCGACCGGCGAGCGACCGGGCCACCCACCAACGCCGCCCGGCGACCAGCGACCAGCGCCCATGGGCGGGCATGCGCGGCGTGGCGACGGTGGCGGGTGGCCAGGACGACGGCGAACGCGATGAACACGATCACCGCCCGCTCGGGCACCACGGGCGCCCGTCGGCCTGGCGGCCAGCGCCCGACCAACGACCGGAGACCAGCCCGCGACCAGACCGCCCACCAACGCCCCCCCGCCGCCCGGTGCCCAGCGACCGGCGACCAGTGACCGGTGTGCCATCGACTCGGTGTGCCAGCGGCGGGCGACCGGCGGCCAGTGAGTGGGGGCATGGCCGAGTGGGGTCGCTCAACCGGCCGCCGTCCGTCAGCCGATCCGGGCCAGGGCGCCCGCCTCCAGCGCCACCCAGATCGCCCCGTCAGGTCCGATCGTGAGCCCATGGGGCTCGGCCTTCCGCGCAGCACCGTCACTCCCTTCTCCGAGCTCCGCCGGCAAAGGTGGCAGCGGGTGCTCTTCGATGGAGCCGTCGGTGGTGATGCGCCCGAGGCGGTCGGCGGCCCATTCGGTGAACCACAGGGCGCCGTCGGGACCGGCGATGATCGCGTGCGGTCGTGCGGCCCGATCGGGAAGGGGATATTCGGTGATTTTTCCGGAAACGTCGATCCGACCGACCTGACCCGCGCCGATCTCCACGAACCACAGCGCCCCGTCCGGCCCCAGCGTGATCCCCACCGGAGCGGCGCCCTCCGTCGGGAGCGGGTGAACGGTCACCTCTCCCGCCGGCGACACGCGCCCGATGGCGTTGCCCTGGTTGATCGTGAACCAGAGGGCGTCGTCCGGCCCGGCGGTGATGAAGGCAGGCATGCCACCCTCCACCGGCACCTCGAACTCGGCCCGCTCTCCACCGGGCCCGATGCGCCCGATCCTGCCGGACTGCATCTGGGTGAACCACATGCCCCCGTCCGGCCCCGCGGAGATCCCGTACGGCGAGTCCGCCTCGTAGGAGGTCACCTTCCCGTCGGCGGTGATCCGGCAGACCCGGCCGCCCTTCCCCTCCGTGAACCACATCGCCCCGTCGACTCCCGGGGTGATCACGGTGGGCTGCCCGTCCGCCGGGTCGAGCTGATGGATCACGGGCTCCTGCCCGGGCGACACTCTGCCGACGCGCCCCTCGTGAACGAGCGTGAACCAGAGCGCCCCGTCCGGTCCGGTGGCGATGCCGTACGGAGATCCCCCGTCGATCGTGGTCAACATCTGCGGTCCTTCGCTGGTCGGTCTGGTGCGGCTCAAAGTATGCGTCCCCCTGCCATCGTGATCTCGGTCCCCCGGAAGTGCCGGATGAGTGCGCGGTCGTGCGACACCACGACGAGCGCGCCGCGATAGCCGTCGAGCGCCTGCTCCAGCTCCTCGGCCAGGACCAGCGACAGGTGGTTGGTCGGCTCGTCGAGCAGGAGGAGGTCATGCTCTTCCGCCAGCAGCCTGGCCAGGGCCAGCCTGCGCCGCTGCCCGACTGACAGCGCGCCCACCTTCTGGTCGAGGGCCTGCGGCTGGAAGAGGCCGGTGCTCAGCAGGGCCGCTCGCCGCTCGTCCGGGTAGCCGTGGCCGTAGGCCTCCAGGACGGTCAGGCCCGGGTCGAACGCGACCTCCTGCGGCAGGTAGCCGACCCTGGCACGGGCATGCTCGGCGAGGGTCCGGAGCAGCGTGGACTTGCCCGCGCCATTGGCGCCGCGGACCAGGAGCCGGTCGCCTGACTTGATCGTCAGCGACGGCACGTGCAGCCGGTCGCCGACCCGGACGTCATGCAGCTCCACGTCCGCCTCCGAGCAGCCCGAGGCGCCGTTCCGGTGGTCGGGGCACGCCGTCTCGTCGATGAACGTGCCGCGGAACCGTAGCGGCTCAGGTGGCCGGGGAACGGGGTCGGCCTCCAGCCTCCGCAGGCGCTCGTGCGCGTTGCGGACCCGGCTGGCCACCGAGCTCTGCACCCGCCCGGCATTGCGGTCGTAAGCCATCTTGTTGTTGTCGCGCATCAACCGCCCCGCGGCCACCCGGTGGGCGGTCGTGGCCGCGTGCTCGCGCACCTGCCGCACCTCCTCGCACCACGCCGCGTGGGCCTGCGCCCAGCGGGCCCTGGCCGCGGCCTTGGCCGCCAGGAAGCCGGTGTAGCCGCCGCCGAAGCGGGTGACCGCGCCGTGCTCCACCTCGATCACCACGGTGGCCACCCGGTCGAGGAAGACGCGGTCGTGGGACACCACGACGACCGTGCCCCTGTGCTCGCGCAGCCGGGCCTCCAGCCAGGTCAGGGCCGACTCGTCGAGGTGGTTGGTCGGCTCGTCGAGCAGCAACACCCTGGGCGAGGCGGCCAGGACGCAGGCCAGGCCCAGGCGCGCCCGCTCCCCGCCCGACAGGGTCGACAGCGGCCGCTCGCGGCCCACGTGGGACAGCCCCAGCCCGCGGAACGCCTTGTCCACCCGCGCGTCCGCCTCGTAGCCACCCCGCAGCTCGTACGCGGTCAGCAACTCCCCGTACTCGTCCATGACGTCGTCGGTGAGCGCCGACTCCAGCTCGCGCATCCGGCGCTCCATGGCGCGCAGGCCGGCCAGCGCGGCGTCGACGGCCTGCTGGACCGTGTGCTCCAGCGGCAGGTCTAGCGTCTGGCCGAGGTAGCCGATGTCGTCGGCCACCGCGACCTCGCCGTCGTCGGGCAGCTCGACCCCGGCCAGCAGCCGGAGCAGCGTGGACTTGCCCGAGCCGTTCTCCCCGACGATGCCGGCGCGCTCGCCGGGCCGCACGGACACGGTCACGTCGACGAGCACGGCCCGCTCGCCGTACGACTTGGAAACCTTTCGAAGGCTGATCAGGATGGAACTCCAATCGCAACTGTTGTAGCGTTAGTATGCCATAGGGTGGGCGCTAACGCAACTGGAGTAGTTTTTGGAACCGAACAAGCGGCCGGGAGGGCGAAGCGCGCGGGTTCGCGACGCCGTACGCCAGGCCACGCTCGCCGAGCTGGCCGAGCACGGATACCGGGGATTGACCGTGGAGAACGTGGCCGAGCGGTCAGGCGTGCACAAGACGACCGTCTACCGGCGCTGGGGCAGCGTCGCGGGACTGATCTCCGACGCGCTCGAGCTGGCCAGAGACGAGCCCTGGCCCGTTCCCGACACCGGTTCGATCGAGGGCGATCTGCGGGGCATCGTCCAGCTCGTGCGGAGCGGGTTCGCTGATCCGGAGCTGGGGCCGGTGTCGTCGGCGTTCGTGGCGGCCGCCGTGCAGGATCCCGACGCGGCACGGGCGCTGCACGACTTCTTCGTGGCCAGGCACGACCAGTCGGCGGAGGTCGTCCGGCGGGCGATCAGGCGCGGCGAGCTCCCTGACATCGTGGATGTCAGCGAGGTGATCAGGGTCGCGGTCGCGCCCGTCTATTACCGGTTGTTCGTGGCGCACGAGCCGGTGACCGAGCGGGACGCCGACCGCGCCGCCGACGCGGCTCTGGCCGCCGCCCGCGCGGGCGTGCTCTAGGGATCCTTCTGACCGCGTAGCTCGAAGTCGTCGAACGTCGTCTTCAGCATCGACGTGCCGTCCTTCGGCGTGCGGGCGAACAACCCCACATAACCGTTCCCGAGCCCGTTCGGGTCCTCCACCTGGTGGATCTTCTGGTCGTTCACCCACATCGTCAGCCGCACGGCCGACCCGGTCTGTTCGCACGACGCCACCAGCCGGGCCTTGCCGGGCAGCCCGTCCACCTGCACCGGCTGGGCCAGCGTGCCGCCCGCCCCGTCCACGATGCGCCGGATCCTGGCCTTCCCCGTCGTGTCGAGCGCGAACTCGTAGTACGTGTCGTCATCGTCCACGTTGTGGCAGTACACGCCGTACTCGCCGGTGCCGGTGTGCTTCTTGACCTCGGCGGTGACGGCGACGACGACGGAGGAGGGCAATATCGGCGTGGGCGTGGCCGAGGGCTCGGGCGTGTCGGTCGGCTTGGCGATGAGGAAGGGTATGGGGGCCTTCTCCGACCGCTCTTCTGATCCCTTCTCCACATCCAGCCCGTACGTCCCGTCCGTCCGGTATCCGTAGCTGGACGAGGCATTGGGATCGTAGGTGCCGTTCCAGCCGCCGGAAGTCTGCGTGAAGTCCTCGCGGTAGAGAACGCCCAGGTCAGGCGGCCCGCTGGGGGCGAACACCGTCCATGCGACCACGGACCCGGCGACGAGCACCGCAGCGGCCGCCGCCGCGATCCCCGCGATCAGCTTGGCGCGGTTGCTCTTGGGAGGCTGCTGAACGGACGTGTACGCCGCCGTGCCCTGCTGCCAGGCCACCTGCACGGTCTGCGCCGCCTGCTCGGGCGCGGCCGACCGCCCGACGAGGTGGTCGAGCAGTTGCTGGGCGGTGGGCCGCGTGGCCGGGTCCTTCCGCAGCGCAGCCATGACCAGCTCGCGCAGGCCGGGCTCGACGTCGCCGAGGTCCGGCTCGGTGTTGAGCACCTGGTAGACGATCGCGGGCAGCGTGTCGCCGCCGAACGGCGCCCTCCCGCTGGCGGCGAAAGCGACCAGGCACCCCCACGAGAACACGTCGCAGGCCGGGGACACCGGCTCGCCCCGCAGCACCTCGGGAGCCATGTAGCGGGGCGTGCCGACCAGCTCGCCGGTGCCCGTGACGCCGCCGAGCGTGTCGAGCGCCCGCGCGATGCCGAAGTCGATCACGCGCGGTCCGACGGGGGACAGCAGCACGTTCGACGGCTTGAGGTCCCTGTGCACCACCCCGGCCCCGTGGATGGCGGTCAGAGCGGTGGCCACGCTGACGGCCAGGGCGTCGAGGCTGGAGCCGCGCAGGGGGCCGGACTGGCGCACGGCCTCTTCCAGGTTCGGCCCCGGCACGTACTCGGTGACGACGTAGAGCTGGTCGCCGTCGAGGGCGGCCTCGATCACCGCGGCCGTGCAGAACCTGCGCACCCTCCGGGCGGCGTCCGCCTCCCTGCGAAAGCGCATGCGGAACTGCTCGTGCTGGGTCAGCTCCGGGTTGATCACTTTGACGGCGACCCGCTGCCCAGCCGGATCCTCGGCGAGATGGACCGTGCCCATGCCGCCACGCCCCAGCACGCTAAGTAACCTGTAGCGCCCGATGTGGGAGGTTTCACCGCTCACGCCGCGCTAGCTTACCGATACGCCGCGAACCCCGCAGGGGGACGTGTACGCCATGCGTACGCCAGCGCCGCCACCGCCATGCCGGCACCCCACAGCACGTAGCCGGGAACGGCGACCCAGTAGAAGCCCTCAGGAAGGCCGCTCTGGGCGAACGGGACCTGCCCGGAGAGCCGCTCGGCCACCATCTGCCCGAGCCCCACCCCGAAGTACGCGATCAGCGCACCCGACACCGCCGCCCCCGGCCACAACACCAGCCGCCGCGGCACAGCCCGCCCGGCCAGCACCGGCACCCAGCGCGGCCACACCCGTCCCCACCGATGGACGAGCGCCAGCGGCAGCACCGTCCCGGCCAGCAGGAACCCGGCCTCGAAGAGCCAGGCCCCGCCCCCGAACCCGACGGCCGCCTGCGCCAGGATCCGCGCGAGGCACCCGCCGACGGCGACGTAGGCGCCCGCGAAAGCCCAGCGCGGGGTGTGCGCCAGAGCCCTGGGCCGCGCGGGCCGGTACGCCCGTGCGGTCCACCACACCAGCACCCCCGACCCCACGCAGGCCGCCTTGCTGGCCGCCCCCAGCGGATGGACGGGGATGCCCATCCCGGGAACGATGAACCCGACGACGTCGAGCAGCAACAGGGCCCCCGCCACGACGAGCGCGCCGCCCACGACCCACGCCGGCCCTGCCAGCGCCCACTGGCCGCGCCCCGCCCGCGGCAGGGCCATCATGGCTCCCAGCACCGCCACCGCCGCCCCGCACAGCCCCACGGCCGCCCACCCGTCGAACACCAGCAGGTCGGGACCGACGGGGGACAGGCGCTCCGGCATGTGGCCGAGCTGCCAGTAGACCCGCAACGCGCCGTAGAGGGTGACCGAGGCCAGCGCGACACCCGCCCGGCTCCGCACGGTCGAGACATTCGACATGCCCGTCATCATGTGCCGTTAGCCCGGCCCGGCCCTCCCCTCCAAGAGCCGTTCTCATCCCCCGTACGAGGGAGGCCGGATCAGCGGTTTCTGTGAGCACGTATATGAGGCAACGAGGGCAGGCCCTCGGGTGAGGCCACCAGCACGTGACAGCCCGCGGCCGTGGCGGCCGCGATGCCGGCGGGGCTGTCCTCGACGGCGACGCAGCGCGAGGGCGCCGCGCCCAGCCGCCGGGCCGCCTCCAGGTACGGGTCCGGGTACGGCTTGCCGCGCGCCGTGTCCTCGTTCGCGATCACCAGGTCGAACGCGTGCCCGATCCGCGGCAGCACCAGCTCCACGATGCTCCGGGGAGAGGCGCTGACCAGGGCCGTCGGGATGGCGGTGGCGGCCAGCCCGGCCAGGAGCTCCGGCGCCCCCGGCATGACCGTCAATCCCTGTTCGACGCGGTCGGCGAAGGCGTCCGTGAGCCGCCTGACCACCTCCGGCAGGCGCGGCGCGTCCTGGGGCAGGGGGTCCGGCGCGAGCAGGTATGCGGCCACGTCCTCGATCGTGCGCCCGACGACGTACGGCTCGTCGTCGCCCCCCAAGGAGCGGCCGAGGGACGCGGCGACGGAGGCGGCGGCCTGCCACCACAGTCCCTCGGTGTCGACCAGGGTGCCGTCCATGTCGAACAGGACGGCATCCGGGCCACCCCGCTCAGACGGCATCGGCCGCGACGACGGGGGCGGGGACCGTGACCGTGCGCGGCGCGACCAGGACGGGGCGGTCCACCAGGCGGACCGTGACCCGTGTACCCGGCGTGAGACGTACCGCCTCGTGGCCTGGCACGTCGGCCAGGACCTCGCCGCCTTCCACCGCCACCCGGAGCCGGACGGAGGCGCCGCGGAAGGACGCGGCGATCACCTGGGCGGCCCCGTCGGGGGCAGGGGAGACCTGGACGGCCTCGGGACGGATGAGGACGTCCACGGACGGATCGGCGGGCACCGGGCCGTCCACGGGCAGGAGCCGGCCGAGCACCGTGACCTGGTCTCCGGAGACCTGCCCGGCCAGGTGGTTCATGGTGCCGACGAACTCCGCCACGAACGGCGTGGCCGGGCGGTCGTAGATCTCGGCGGGCGAGCCGGCCTGTTCGACCCGCCCGTCGCGCAGCACCGCCACCCGGTCCGCGATCGACAGGGCCTCCTCCTGGTCATGGGTCACGAAGATGGTCGTGATGCCCAGGTCGAGCTGGAGGCGGCGGATCTCCTCGCGCAGCGACACGCGGACCTTGGCATCCAGCGCGGACAGCGGTTCGTCCAGCAGCAGGACGCTCGGCTCCAAGGCGAGCGCCCGGGCCAGGGCGACGCGCTGCTGCTGGCCGCCGGAGAGCTGGTGCGGGTAGCGGTCGGCGTGAGAGGGGAGACCGACCAGCTCGAGCAGTTCGTCCGCCTTCTTCCGCCTGGCGGCCGCGGGCACCTTGCGTACGCGCAGGCCGAAGGCCACGTTGTCGCGGGCGTTCAGGTTGGGGAAGAGGGAGTAGGACTGGAAGACCATGCCGGCGTCCCGCTTGTTGGCCGGGACGTCCGTGATGTCCCTGCCTCCCACCAGCACCGCTCCCGAGTCCGGCCGCTCGAACCCGGCCACGCAGCGCAGCGCCGTCGTCTTCCCGCAGCCCGAGGGGCCCAGCAGCGCCACGAACTCGCCGGGGGCGACGATGAGGTCGAAGCCGTCCAGCGCGACCGTCTTGCCGTACACCCGCCGCAGCGCGCGGAACTCCACCGATGCGGTCATTTCCCTTTCTCCTTACCGAATGCCGAGGACACGGCGAGAAGCAGCAGCCAGATGAGCAGCAGGCTGAGTATCGACACCGCGACGGAGAGCTGCCCCTTGGAACCGGCCACGGTCACGATCCACACCGCGAACGGCTGGTACCCCAGCAGGCTGGCCACGGTGTACTCGCCCAGAACCAGGGCCAGCGTCAGGAACGACGCGCTGGCCAGGGCCGAGCGCAGATTCGGCACGACCACCCTGGCCAGCACGTACGGCCACGAAGCGCCCAGGCTGCGGGCCGCCTCCACCAGCGTCCGCACGTCCATGGTGCGCAGCCCCGCGTCCAGCGACCGGTACACGAACGGCAGCACCAGCACCACGTACGCGAGCACCAGCACCGTGGGGAAGGCCGGGTCCTGCACCGCGATCAACGTGCCCCAGAACGGCGTCGGAGCCAGCACGTCGGTCCCGGTGCGCAGCGACGTCCCGATCCCGGCCACGAAGGTGATCGGCGGCACCACCAGGGGGAGCGTGCACAGCACCTCCATCAGCGGGCGCAGCCGCGGCGCGAAGAGCCGCACGGCCAGCATCGCGGGCAGCGCGAGCAGCAGCACCAGCACGATCGTGGCGGCGGCCAGCGACAGCGACAGCAGCAGCGAGTGCACGAACCCCTCGGCCGTCAGCAGCTCGCCATAGGCCGAGAACGACACCCCGGTGGCCGGCGTGTAGATCGTGTACCAGAGCGAGGCCCCGAGCGGGACCAGGAAGTAGGCGGCGGCCATCAGGAACGCCACCCCGCGCCACACGCGGGGCCGCGAGACGCTCCCGGAGACCCGCTCCAGGCCGGTCAGCGCAGCCATCGGGAGCTCCTCTTCTGCAGTGGCAGGTAGATCGCCATCACCAGCCCGGCCACCACGACCATGTCGAGGCTGAGGGCCAGCGCGATGTTCTCGTAGCCGATCAGCACGTCGCCGGTGAGCGCGCTGGCGATCTTCAACGTGACCAGGGGAACGACGGTCCCGACCATGGCGTTGGCGGTCGCGTACGCGGAGAAGGCCGACCCGAACAGCAGCACCACTCCGCCCAGCATCGCCGGCGTGAGCACCGGCAGCGCCACGAAGCGCCAGTAGTGCCAGGCGGTGGCTCCGTTGTTGGCCGCCGCCTCGCGCCACTGCGGCCGCAGCCCGTCCAGCGCCGGCGCCATGACCAGCACCATCAGCGGGATCGAGAAGTACAGGTAGACCACCGCCAGGCCCCAGAACGTGTAGAGCGAGCCTGACGGCAGCCCGACGAGGCCGCTGACCACGCCGGAGTTGCCCAGCGTGGCGATCCAGAAGAACGCCAGCGGCACCCCGCCGAAGTTGGCCAGCACGCCCGAGGCCGTCAGCACGGCCTCGCGGAGCAAGGCGAAGCGGGAGGTCACGACGGCGTAGGCGAGGAACGTCCCCAGCACGGCCCCCAGCAGCGCCACCACGGCGGACAGCTTCACGCTGCCGAGCATCGCGGTGAGGTAGCCACCCTGCAGGCTCTGCGACAGGTTCGCCAGGCTCGGCCGCCCCTGCGCCGTGAACGCCCCCGCCACCAGCGCGACGGCGGGGACGCCGAAGACGAGCGCGAAGAAGGCCAGCAGCGGCAGCGCCCCCAGCCAGCCCCTCGAGCGCGAGCGGCTCATCCCGAGATCGCGGCGTCCCAGCCGCTGGCCAGCTTGGCCTTGGCCGCGTCCACCTGCGCGGACGTCGGGAACGTGGGCGTGCCCTCCACCGAGGGCAGCTTCTCGGCCAGCGCCTTGTCCACGGTGCCGTCGGCGGTCATCGAGGGCAGCAGCACGGGACGGGCGAAGCCCTTGAGGAAGAGGTTCTGGCCCTCGGCGCTGTAGAGGTACTCCTGCCACAGCCTGGCGGCGGCCGGGTGCGGGGCGTCCTTGTTGACGGCCTGGGCGTACATCTGGAAGTACTTGCCGTCGGTCGGCACGTTCACCTTCCAGTCGAGGCCCTTGGGCGTCATCTGGGGCGCGTAGGCGGCGTTGTTGTAATCCCAGTCGATGCTGATCTGGGTCTCGCCCTTCTCGATGGTCGCGGGCGTGGTCTCGACCGGGTTGTAGTTGCCCGCCGCCTTCAGCTTCTTGAAGAACTCGATGCCGGGCTGGATGTCGTCGAACGAGCCGCCGTTGGCGAGGGCGGCGGCGAACACGCCGGCGAAGGCCGAGCCCGACTTGATGGGGTTGCCGTTCATCGCGACCTTGCCCTTGTACTCGGGCTTGAGCAGGTCGGCGAAGCTCGTCGGGCACGTGGCGATCTTCTTGGCGTCGCAGCCGATGGACACGTAGCCGCCGTAGTCGTTGGTCCAGAGCCCGGTGGGCTCCTTCTGCCCCTCGGGGATCTTGTCGAAGGACTGCACCTTGTACGGCGCGAACAGGCCCTCCGTGGCCCCGCTGATCGCGAACGACTGGCCCAGGTCGAGCACGTCGGGGGCACGGTCCTGACCCTTGCGGGTCTTCACCGCGTTGATCTCGTCGGCGCTGGCCGCGTCCGGCGTCTCGCTCTCGATCTTGATGCCGTACTTGGCCTGGAACTTCTGGATGATCTCCCCATAGTTGGCCCAGTCCGGAGGAAGGGCGATGACGTGGAGGTTCCCCTCCTTCTTGGCCGCCTCGACCAGCTTGTCGAAGCCGCCGAAGTCCGCGGCCGAGGTCGCGGTGGCGGCGTTCGCCGCCGTACCGGACTGCTGGCCGGACTGCTGGGTGCCGGGAGCGGCGCCGCACGCCGCGGTGACTACGGTAAGGGCTGCGGCAAGGCCGGCCGCACGGGCGCGAAGTGTGAACACGACGCCTCCACTTTCCAGGGGGTGTGGAAGGAACGTAAGCGAACTTGTACAAACAAGCGAGCACCAGTAAGTCGCATGAATGTTGCTCTTTCATGAATGGGAAGGGGCGCGGATGGTTGCGCGCTATGAACTGATTGCCGATGAGCTGCGGAACGAGATCGTCTCCGGCGCGCTCGCGGTCGGTTCGCAGCTCCCGAGCGAGGCCGAGCTGGCCGAGCGCCACCGCGCGTCCCGGGGCACCGTGCGCCAGGCGGTGGCCGTGCTCGCCGCCGAGGGCCTGATCGGCTCCCGGCAGGGCGCCAGGCGCATCGTGCTCGGCAGGGCACGCAGCCAGAGCTTCGCCGAGCTGCACAGCTTCGCGCAGTGGGCGCGCGCGAACGGCTACCGCTTCGGCGGCCAGGTGATCGCCCAGCACCGCAGGCGCGCGAGCGCCGCCGAATTCGCCAGGCTGGCCTCCAGGGAGGTCCTTGAGGTGCTGCGTCTGCGCTCGCTGGAGGCCGAGCCCGTCCTGGTGGAGCGGACCGTGTACGCCGGGTGGGTGGCCGCCGCCGTCGAGGCGCTCCCGGCCGACTGCGAGTCCGTCACCGAGGCGCTGTACGACTCGATCGGCCTCGTGTTCGCCTACGGCGAGCACCTCATCGACGCGGTGGCCGCGGGCGCCCAGGACGCCCGCCTGTTAGGGGTGCGCCGCGGCAGCCCGCTCCTGCGCCAGCGCAGGACCACGACCACGCACGACGGCCGCCCCGTGGAGTCGTCGGACGACCGTTACCGGGCGGGCAGCGTCACCTTCAGCATCCGCAACTCGATCGGCGCCAATCCGCTCGTGCGGCGTGCAGGCGACTTGCGCTGGGAGCCCTGAGAACATATGTTCGACTTATAAGCGCACCCGTCTTCCCCCGGGTGGCTCAGCATACGATTAGAGCCGCGGGGAGAAAGCGTCTTGAGCAGACTCTATGGCGATCCGATAGAGGTGTGGACCAGGGACGGGGAGCCGACCCAGTTCGTCTGGCGTGACCGGCTCTACCTCGTCCGCCGGGTCCTCGACCACTGGGTCGTTGCGCGCGAGTGGTGGAAGACCGGCGAGGGCGACCCGGGTGAGCGCCAGTTCTGGCGGGTGGAGGCCAGCCCCGGGCGCGAGGTGGGCTCGTACGAGCTGCGTTACGACACCGCCGGCAACGGCTGGCTGCTCCTGAGGGCGTGGGACTGATGGCGCCGCCGTTCCCGCACCTCAGCGTGTGCTCCGCGTACTCCATGCGCTACGGCACGGCCTTCCCGCAGGCGCTGGTGAGCCGGGCGGTCGAGCATGGGATGGACATCCTCGCGCTGACCGACCGCGACGGGCTCTACGGCGCGATCAAGCACGCCCAGGCGTGCGCGGAGGCCGGGATCTCCGCGGTCTTCGGTGTGAACCTGGCGCTCGACGCCCTTCCCCCGCTGCCGGGGCTCGGAGTGCCCGGGCTGGACATGCCCGGGCGCCACACGCCTCGTCCCAAGACCGGGCCGAACGCCGAGGACCGCGTCACGGTGCTGGCCCGCTCCAAGGGCTGGTCACGCCTGTGCCGCCTGGTCACGTCCGCGCATTACGCGGGCGAGCGCGGCACGCCCACGGTGACCCGCGAGCTGATCGGCGAGTGGGCGGGCGGGCGCGACGACGGACGCGGCGGTGACCACGGGTTCGGCGCCGAGGACGGGCTCGTGGTGCTGCTCGGCCCCAGGTCCGACGTGGGCCGCGCGGTGGCCGAGCGGCGCGACGAGCACGCCAGGACGCTGCTCGGCCTGTGGCGCGCCGCGGTGCCCGGCGTGGTGATCGAGCTGGTCGACCAGTACGGCTACCGCGACGCCACCACGGCCGTGCGCATGCTCGGCCTGGCCGAGTCCATGGGCGTCCCGGCCGTGCTGACCAACGCGGTGCGCTACCTCGACCCGGCCGACCACCAGGTCGGCGACGTGCTCGACGCGGCCCGCCAGCTCGTCCCGCTGCACCCCCGCCACCTGGAGCGCACCACCTCCCACGCCTACCTCAAGAGCACCAAGGAGATGCGGCAGGTGGCGACCAAGGTCTGCGGCGCGGACCAGGAGCGGGTGGCGCGGCTGCTGTTCACGACCAGGCGGCTGGCCGAGGCGTGCTCGGTGGATCCGGACGGACTGCTCGCGCTGCGGAGCGACCCGCCCAACCTGCACCTGCCCGAGATCGGCCGCGATCCGGTGCCGCTGCTGCGCCACCGGGTGGAGGACGGGCTGATCAGGCGTGGCCTCGGCCGCTCCGGCGACGCCAGGCGGCGCCTCCGGGACGAGATGGCCATCATCGAGCGCAAGCGCCTGTCCGGATATTTCATCGCCGTGGCCGGCATCACGGACATGATCCGCGGCATGGGCATCCGCTGCGCCATCCGCGGCTCCGGCGCGGGCAGCCTGGTCAACTACCTCATCGGCATCGGCGAGGTTAACCCCCTCGACCACGGCCTGCTCATGGAGCGCTTCCTGTCGGAGGGCCGCATCGGGCTGCCCGACATCGACATGGACGTGGAGTCGGCCCGCCGCCTCGACTGCTACAAGGCGATCTTCGAGCAGTACGGCGAGGCGCGCGTGGCCTGCGTGTCCATGATGGAGACCTACCGGGCGCGCAGCGCCATCCGCGACGTCGCCGGGGCCATGGGCCTGCCTCCGCACGAGATCGACGCCATCGCGAAGGCGTTCCCGCACATCAGGGCCAAGCAGATCACCGCGTCCCTCCACGACCTGCCCGAGCTGCGCGAGAGCCGGCTCGGCGAGGCAGGGCTCGACCGGGTGTTCCGGCTGGCGGAGAAGCTCGACGGGCTGCCCAGGCACATCGCGCTGCATCCGTGCGGCGTGCTGATCGGCAACGGGGGCCTGCGGGACAGGACGCCGGTGGAGCGCAGTCTGCTGGAGTTCCCGATGTCGCAGTTCGACAAGGAGGACGTGGAGGAGGCCGGGCTGCTCAAGCTCGACGTGCTGGGCGTGCGGATGCAGTCCGCGATGGCGTACGCGCTGAGCGAGATCAAGCGGGTGGACGACGTGGTGGTCGAGCTGGACACCCAGACCGGCGAGGAGCCCGGCGTCCAGTACGTGCCGCACGACGACCAGGACACCTACGACATGATCTGCGCCAGCCGCACCCTCGGCTGCTTCCAGATCGAGTCGCCGGGACAGCGCGAGCTGGTCGCCAAGCTGGAGCCGCGCAGGATGCACGACCTGATCGTGGACATCTCGCTGTTCAGGCCGGGCCCGGTCAACTCCGACATGGTCACCCCCTACCTGGAGGCCAGGCATGGGTGGCGGAAGCCGTACTACCCGCACGAGAGGCTGCGGGAGGCGCTGAAGGAGACGCACGGCGTCGTGGTGTTCCACGAGCAGGTGCTCAGGATCATCGAGGTGATGACGGGGCGGGACCTGTCGTTCGCCGAGATCTTGCGGCGCACGCTGGCCACGCCGGAGGGGCGGGAGCTGGTGCGCAAGACGTTCGTGCCCATGGCCAAGGCCAACGGCTTCGACGACACGGCCGTCGACCGCGCCTGGCAGGTGCTGGACGCGTTCGGGGCCTTCGGCTTCTGCAAGGCGCACGCGGCGGCGTTCGCGCTGCCCACGTACCAGTCGGCCTGGCTGAAGCGACACCACGCGGCGGCGTTCTTCGCCGGGGTGCTCACGCACGAGCCGGGCATGTACCCGCCGCGCGTCATCATCGACGAGGCCAGGCAGTGCGGGATCAAGATCCTGCCGCTCGACATCAACAAGTCGGGCAAGGACTGGCGGGTGGAGCGGCTCGGGCTGCGCGTGCGTCCCGCCTCGCTGGAGGGCGCCTCCTCCCCGGTGCGCAGGGAGTTCAAGATCGGGGAGATCGGCAAGGGGTACGCGTTGCGGGTGCCGTTCTCGGCGGTCAAGGGAGTGAGCGAGGCCGAGGTCGAACGCATGGTCGCCGGGCAGCCGTACACGTCGCTGGCCGACTTCTGGGACCGTGCCCGGCCCTCCCGGCCGACCATCGAGCGGATCGTCCAGGTCGGCGGGCTGGACGCGCTCCACGACCTGCACCCGGGCGGGCCTCGCTGGCGTCCGGGCGAGCTGACCCGCCGCGACCTGATCGCCCAGGTGGGGACGCTCGAGCGGGCCTCGTCGATCGGCGTGCGGTCGGGGCCGCGTACCTCCAAGCGCTACACCACCCGGCCTGCTCCGTCCGCGGCGGAGCCGTCCGTGCAGCTCCCGCTGAGCTTCACCGAGCACCTGCCGCCGGGGGAGCTGCCCGAGATGACGGAGACGGAGATGGTCGAGGCCGAGCTGGAGATCCTGGGCATCGACATCAGCCGTCACGTCATCACCTTCTACGACGAGCTGCTCGACGGGCTCGGAGTGGTACGTTCCAGAGATCTCCTGAAGCAGCGCAACGGGGCCGAGGTGCTGGTCGCGGGGGTCAAGGTGGCCACGCAGACGCCCGCCGTGCGCTCGGGGCAGCGGGTCATCTTCACCACGCTCGACGACTCGACGGGGCCGATCGACCTGACGTTCTTCGAGTCGGTGCAGGGGCGGTGCGCGGCGACGGTGTTCGGCTCGTGGCTCATGCTGGCCAGGGGGGTGGTCAGGCGCACGGGGACGCGGGCGGTGTCGCTGCGGGCGGTGGACTGCTGGGACCTGGCGGACCTGGAGGCGCTCTGGCGCTCGGAGGGCATCGAGGCGGTCCGCGCCCTCCTCGCCGAGGCGCCGGCCAAGGTCGCGGGGGTGAAGGGCCGCAAGATCGAGTACGCCAACGGCTTCCGCCTCTCGCCCTACTCCGACCTCGGCCCCGCCGTCACCACCCCACCCAGGCAACTCTGGCACGCCAGCCCCGGCAGCTCCGGCCACACAGCGGCCTGACGTCCTCCCGCGCCACGGACACCGGCGGGTCAGTCCGGGCGCGGGGCCGGGTCGGCGGTTACCGAGCGGAGCAGGGGCCGGCTCAGAGCCCCCGCGGCGATCACCCCGGCGAAGCCCGCGACGACGCATCCCGCCAGCGTGAGCACGCCCACCGCGTTCATACCGCCGATCATGAACGGCACCGCGCAGAACACCCCCACCAGGATCGCCCCGCCCCCCATCACCGTCAGCGGGATGAGCGTCTCCGCCCGCCGGGCCCGGTCGAGCACCTCCAGCGGCGTGCCCGCCAGCCGCAGCAGCCCGTACGTCTGCCGCCGGTCCAGCACGGACGACGCGGCCGTGATCCCCGAGCTGGCGATGGCCACCAGGAACGACACCGACAGCACCACGATCGTGCCCACCCGGACGTCGGAAAGGATCTGGATGCCGAACCGCTGGTCGTCCTCCTCCGTCGTGGGGGTCCGCCCGGGAACGAGCCCGGCCAGCGCGGTGCGTGCCCGGTCGACCGTGGCCGTGTCGGCCTGGCTGCCCAGGGCGGCGACCACGACGGGCGCGGAGGACCGTCCGGTGACCTTCACCGTCGCGGTGACCCCCGCCGCCCGCAGCCGGTCGCGGGCCTGGTCGACGACGGCCGTCGCCTGCGCGGCGGGCGCGGAGAGCCGGAGCTGGGGAGGCGCCTGGTCGCCGGCGAACGCGGCCGGGCTGAGCAGGCCGAGGAAGCCCGCGACGAAGCCGGTCAGAGCGACGCCGCTCACCGTGCGCCAGGCGGATCGCGGATCGTCGACCAGCCTGCGGCCCGCCAGCAGCCGAGCGGGCCCCCGGGCGCCGCGAGCGGTGATCCGGCCGATCATGCCGACCACCCACGGGCCGGCCAGGTTGATGCACAGGAACGCCAGCCCGAGCGCCACCGCCACGATCGCGACACTGGTCCCCCTGGTCAGCAGCGGGAACACCGCCAGCGCGGCCAGCAGCGCGAGGACCCGTACGAACCGCATGGCGGGCGGCGTCTCACGCTTGGCCACCCCGAGCGGGCTCACCACGACCCGCCTCAGCCCCGCCACGGCGGACAGGCCCACCAGCAGCGGCACCGCCACCAGCACCGCCGCCAGGATCAGCGGGGAGGGGAACAGGTCGGAGACGAACCACGCGCCGCCCGCGATCGGGATGCGGGCCAGCAGCGGCGCGGCGACCGCGTAGCCGACGGTGCCGAGCAGCGCGCCCGCCAGCGCCACGATCACCGCCTCGGTCACGGTCATGCGGATGACCTGCCCTGGCGTCGCACCCACCAGTCTGAGAGTCGCCAGCCGCTGGTCGCGCCGCGCGACCGTGAGCCTGGCCGCGGCGCCGCCGAACACCAGCAGCGGCACCACCATGAGCACGCTCGCGACGAGCGTGAGCGCGCGGTACGCCTCGGAGTCCTCCGACGGGGTGCCCGCGAGACTCGCCACCCGGGTCGGGCCCTTGCCGACGATCCAGTCGTCGCTGCGCGCCGCCGTCATCTCGGGCGCGTCCGGCTTGTGACCGGCCACCGCGACCAGCTCACCCGGGTGGACCAGCGCCTCGTCGCCCAGCACGCCCTTGACGTCGGGGTAGCGCTTGGCGAGCCGGCCGGCCGGGAGTTGCTTGGCCAGCTCGGCCAGCGCCGGGGACAGCCACACCTCGCCGGGAGCGGGGAAGCGGGGCAGCCCGGGCGGCGCGGGAGCATCGGCCTTGAGTGCGGCCAGGTCGACGACCGTGATCGCCTGCTCGCCGACGAAGTCGAAGCGGGACGCCTCGATCGCGACCGCGCCGGCCTTGGCAGGTACGGGGTTGCGCCAGGCGCCGCGGTCGGCCCTGGCCTCGAAGGCGTAGTTCGCGGCCACGGCGAACAGCAGCAGCGCCGTGGACACGGCGACGGCGCCCAGCGTGAGCCAGGTGCCCAGCATTCCCTTGCGTCCGCCGCCCTTGAGCAGCCGCCAGGTCAGGTCGAGGTTCACGCGCGCGCCCGGCCCATCTGGGGCGTGCCCGCCAGGAGGTGGCCGTCGCGGACCTCGACGGTGCGGTCGCACCAGGCGGCCACGTTCGGGTCGTGGGTGACGACGATCAGGGACGCGCCGTTGTGCTTGGTCGCCTCCACGAGCAGCCGCATCGTGTCCTGCCCGGTCTGCTGGTCGAGCGCCCCCGTTGGCTCGTCGGCGAACACCACGGCCGGCTTGCTGACCAGCGCCCTCGCGATCGCCACCCGCTGGGCCTGCCCGCCGGACAGCTCACCCGGCCGCCTGCCCTCCATGGAGTGCAGGCCGAGGGGCGCGAACCACTCGCGTGCCTGGCGTACGGCCTGGCCCCTCGGCACCCCGCCCAGCATGAGCGGGAGCGCCACGTTCTCCTCCGCGGGCAGTTCGGGCAGGAGCTGGCCGAACTGGAAGACGAAGCCGAAGCGGGTGCGGCGCAGCGCGCTGCGCCCGCGCTCGCCCATCGCGTCGATGCGCTGGCCGAGCAGGTGAACCTCGCCCGCGTCCGGCTTCATGATCCCGGCCAGGCAGTGCAGCAGCGTCGACTTGCCGGAACCGCTCGGCCCCATGATCGCCACGGCTTCGCCGGCCCGTACCGTGATGTCCACGCCGCCCAGGGCGACCGTCTGCCCGAACCTCTTGGTCAGGGCTCTTCCAACAAGCACATCGTTCATGCCGTACAGACTCCCGGCCGGGCAGGGGGCGGCGGATCGGCCGTGCGACCATTTCCGCCTCGGCCGAACGGCTGATCCTTAGAGTTAGGGCCGTGACTATTCGGGTTCTCATCGCCGACGACCAGCAACTGGTACGAACCGGCTTCCAGATGATTTTGGACGCTCAATCGGACATGGAGGTCGTGGCCGCGGTGGCCGACGGCGCGGAGGCGGTGTCCGAGGCCAGGCGGCTCAGGCCGGACGTGTGCCTGCTCGACATCAGGATGCCCAAGCTCGACGGGCTGGAGGTGACCCGGGCGCTGGCGGGTCCCGGCGTGGAGAACCCGCTGCGGGTGGTCATCGTCACCACGTTCGACCTGGACGAGTACGTGTACGGAGCCCTGCGCTCCGGCGCGACCGGCTTCCTGCTCAAGGACAGCGGGCCCACGCTGCTGATCGAGGCGGTCAGGGCCGCCGCGGCGGGCGACGCGCTGGTGTCGCCGTCGGTGACCGTACGGCTGCTGCAGCACCTGGCCAAGCCGCGGCGGGCGGCGCTTCCCGCCGGCGACCCGCTGACCGACCGTGAGCTGGACGTCGTGCGCCTGGTGGCGAGGGGACGCACCAACCAGGAGGTGGCAGGGGAGCTTTTCGTGTCACTTTCCACGGTAAAGACGCACCTGGGCAGCATCCAGGCCAAGCTCGGTGTCAGGAATCGAGTTGAAATCGCAGCTTGGGCGTGGGAATCCGGTGTCGTGAGCTGATTAACAACGGGGCTCCCGGGATACAAGTGAATCAGAACCTCAGCGCATGGCCCGGGGGGAGAACAACGTGCGCTACGCCCATGTACCACCGACGAGAGCCGCCTTTGCCGTATATGTGACGCTCGCCGCCCAGGCCCTCTCCCTTGGCGCCCTGGTGATCTTCGAACGGACCCGCGGCCATCACCTCGCCGCCCAGCTCGCCGCCTTCGGTGGCCGCCCGCAGGGGCCCGCCGCGGAGGCCGTGGTGGGGGCGGTGACGGTGTTCGCGGTGCTCCTGATGCTGGTGGCGGGCACCTCGATAGCGGCGGCCGCTGCCTACGTGACCTGGCTCGTGCGGGCCAGGCAGGCCAACGACCGCTCGGCCACCTCCGGTCCCGTGGCCGCCGCCTGGCTGATCCCCGGTGTCAACCTGGTGGCGCCCGTGGTGCTGGTGGACGAGGTGTGGCACGGCATCAGGCCGCCCGCGGAGCGCCGGGGGCGGTGGGTGGCGCTGCTGGCCGCATGGTGGCTGAGCTGGCTCGCCACGCTCGCGCTGGTCACCATCAGGGTCCCGCTCGACTCGTCCAGCGGCGGCCTGACGGGGGTGGGGGTTCTGGAGCTGGCCTGCTTGTCGGTGGCCGCCCTGCTGTGCGCGGCGACGGTACGCGAGCTGACGCGCCTGCAGTGCGCCGCCCACGCTCCCCGGGCCGCCGAGCCCGGCACCGTGCACACGTTCTCGCCGCAGCCGCCCCACCCGGCACCGGGCTCAACCCCGATCGGCCGCACGGGTTAGACCGCCCGCTCCCGGCCGCGACGTCGCGTGCTCCCCAGGGAGCGCTGTCGTGCGTCAGCCGAGGACCAGGTCGCGGATGCGCCTCAGCGAGGGCTCGTCGCGCGGGCCCATGACCAGGAGGCTCGTGACGGGGCTCTTGTGCCAGAGCTCGAGGCGCTCCTTGATCCGCCCGGGCGGGCCGACGAGCGAGATGCCATCGGCCAGTTCGTCCGGGATCGCCCGGAAAGCCTCATCCTTCCGGCCGGAGAGGTACAGCGATTGGATGTGTTCTGCCGCCTCGGCATAGCCCATCCGGCCGATGATGTCGGCATGGAAGTTGCGGTGCTTGGCCCCCATGCCGCCGATGTACAGCGTGAGCATCATCTTCACGCCGTCCAGCGCGGCCCGCACGTCGTCCGAGATCACCACCATCACCATGGCCGCCACGTCGAAGTCCTCGGGAGCGCCCGCGAGCGCCTCGCCGTACATCTCCTCGATCTTGGAGGGGAACGCGAACAGCGGCAGCCAGCCCTGGGCCAGCTCCGCGGCCAGGGCGACGTTCTTGGGTCCCTCCGCACCGAGATAGATGGGGATGTCGGAGCGGAGCGGATGCGTAATGAGCTTGAGCGGTTTGCCCAGGCTGTCCGCGAGCGGGAGCGGATAGTGCGGGCCGTCGCTGGTGACCGGCTCCTCGCGGCGCCAGACCTTGCGCATGATCTCGACGTACTCGCGGGTCCTGGCCAGGGGTTTGGCGAACGGCTGGCCGTACCAGCCCTCCACGACCTGCGGGCCCGAGGCGCCCACGCCGAGCAGCAGCCGGCCGCCGGTGAGGTGGTCGAGGGTCATCGCGGTCATCGCCGTCGTCACGGGCGGTCTGGCCGACATCTGGGCGATCGAGGTGCCCAGCTTGATCCGGCTCGTACGTGCTCCGTACCAGGCCAGCGGCGTGAACACGTCGCTGCCGTACGCCTCGGCCGTCCACACCGAGTCGTAGCCGAGCCGCTCCGCCGCCAGCACCGACTCGGTCGCGTCGTCTGCGTGGCGCTGCCAGTAGCCAAGGTTCAGGCCGAGTTTCATGAGAACACCTCCGGAATTAAGTTCTATTACGGCTGCGGCGGCTCAACGTGTCAATGGTGGATCTTCCGGGGAAGTGACACTCTGTGATCAAAGGTCTGTGTCGTCTCGCCTGCCTTCTGCTTCTTCTCCAGACGGCGGCCGGGATCACGACGGCCGAGGGCAAGTCCCGGCCGAACATCGTGCTCGTGCTGGCCGACGACCTCGAAACGGGGACGCTGCCGAACTTTCCGAACATCACCCAGCACCTCGTGCGCCAGGGCGCCTCGTTCGACCGGTTCTTCGTGACGAACTCCTGGTGCTGCCCGTCCAGGTCGTCGATCCTGCGCTCCCAGTACGTCCACAGCCATGGCGTGCTGACCAACACCGCGCCCGAAGGGGGCTTTGACCGCTTTCACACCCTAGATCTGGAACGTTCCACTATCGGGACCTGGATGCAGCAGGCCGGATACCGCACGGGGCTGATGGGCAAATACCTCAATCACTACCCGGGAGGGACGGCCGACGAGGCGTTCGTGCCGCCCGGGTGGGACGAATGGGACGTCCCGGTCCGCGCCCTCTACGAGGAGTACGGCTACCGGCTCAACGAGAACGGCGCGTTGCTCGACTACGGCTGGACCGAGCAGGACTACCTGTCGGACGTGCTGGCTCGCAAGGCCGCCGACTTCATCGCGGGCTCGAAGGAGAAGCCGTTCTTCCTGTACCTGGCGCCGATCGGCCCGCACAACCCGGACAACCCCGCCGTCCGGCACGCGGACGCCTTCCCCGGGGCCATGGCGCCGCGGACGCCCTCGTTCAACCAGGAGGACGTGAGCGCCGAGCCGCTCTGGCTGCGCGAGAGGCCCACGATCTCGCAGGCGGGCATCGACGAGATCGATGAGCGCTACCGCGCCAGGATGCGGGCCATGCTCGGCGTGGACGACCTCGTCGGCTCCGTGGTGACGGCGCTCCAGCAGACCGGCCAGCTGGACAACACCTACATCTTCTTCACCTCGGACAACGGCTTCCACCTCGGTACGCATCGGCTCAGGCAGGGCAAGACCACCCCATTTGACGAGGCGATCAGGGTCCCGCTGGTCGTCCGCGGTCCCGGCATCAAGGCGAACTCCACGATCAGCGAGCTGGGCTCGACGGTGGACCTGTCCACGACCTTCGCCGAGCTGGGCGGGGCCACGGCGCCGTCGTTCGCGGAGGGGCGGTCGCTGGTGCCCCTGCTGAAGGGCACACCGCCGGCGGAGTGGCGCAGGAACGTGCTGGTCGAGTTCAACAGGCCGGCCAACGAGGCGTCGGCCGCCCAGACCCCGGTGCCCGGCTATCGGGCCTTGCGTACGGATCAATATGCCTATGTTCGGTACGAGACGGGGGAGACGCAGCTCTACGACCTGCACGACGATCCGTACGAGCTGCAGAACCTGGCCGCGGGTGCCGATCCCGCGCTCCTGGCCGACCTCGAGGAGCGGCTGAGGGCGATGGCGACCTGCTCGGGTGCCACCTGCCGGCAGGCCGACATGCGTCAGTGATCGAACAGCGAGGGGTAGGCGTGGGCCAGGTGCTCGGAGACCGCCTCGGCGGCCTCGCCCGCTTCGCCGCTGTCGATGGCCTCGAGGATGCGTACGTGGTCGGCGCGCAGGATCGACGTGTCGCCCAGGCGCTGCACCGCTTCGACCGAGTACCTCCGCATCGAGTCCCGGAGCGAGCGCATGATGGCGGCGATGAGCCGGTTGCCCGACGCGTCCGCTATCGCGCAGTGAAAGGCCGTGTCGTGCTCCACGAACTCCTCCGCGGACTTCGCCGCGTCCATTCCGGAAAGAGCGGCGGCGAGCGCGGAGGTGTCGGCTCGTGCGGAGGCGGCGTGGGCGGCGGCCCACTGCTCGATCATGTGGCGGGCGTCGATGACCTCGCGCATCTCCAGGTTGGCCAGGCCGAGGTGCAGCCGGAGCAGGTCGGACAGCGCCGTGTCGGGGCGCGAGGTGAGCACGGCCCCCGCGTCAGGTCCCCTCCCTGCCTGCGAGGACACGACGCCGAGGGTCTCCAGCACGCGCATGGCCTCGCGTACCGACGAGCGGCTGACGCCGAGCTGCTCGGCGAGCTGGCGTTCGGCGGGCAGCCGGTCGCCCACCGTGAGGCCGTCCTCGGTGATGCGCCGCTCGATCTGTGCGAGGACGTCCTCGAACGTCCGCGTTCGCTTGACGGGACGCCAGCCGCTGTCGTCCAACGGACCCCCTCGTGGTGGCCGGGAAGGATGTGGTTCGGTATGGTCTGACCATACTGTGGTCGGACCATACCTCGGAAGGAGAGTCGTGCGAGTCGCTTTGTTCATCACGTGCGTGAACGACACGCTCTTCCCCGGCACCGGCAAGGCCGTCGTGTCGCTCCTGCGCAGGCTCGGCTGCGACGTGGACTTCCCCGCCGCCCAGACGTGCTGTGGCCAGATGCACGTCAACACCGGTTACCGGGAGGAGGGCGTGCGGCTGGCCCGCCACTTCACCGAGGTGTTCGCCGGGTACGACGCCGTCGTGGCGCCGTCGGGGTCGTGCGCGGCCATGGTGCGCGAGCAGTACCCGAAGCTGGCCAAGCCGGGCAGCAGGGGAGCGGCGGCAATCGCGGAGGTCGTGCCGAAGGTGTACGAGCTGTCCGAGTTCCTGATCGACGTCCTGAAAACCGACGACGTTGGCGCATATTTCCCGCACCGGGTGACATATCACCCGACGTGCCACTCGCTCCGCGGCCTCCACCTCGGCGACCGGCCCACCAGGCTGCTGAAGAACGTGCGCGGCCTGGAGCTGGTCCCGCTGCCGGGGTCCGAGGAGTGCTGCGGCTTCGGCGGCACGTTCGCGGTCAAGAACCCGGCCGTCTCCGCGGCCATGGGCGCCGACAAGACCCGCAACATCCTGGACACCGGTGCCGAGGTGCTCTGCGCGGCGGACAACTCGTGCCTGATGCACATCGGCGGCACGCTGAGCCGCCAGAAGACAGGCGTCAGGACGATGCACCTGGCCGAGATCCTCGCATCCACGGAGGAGGCCCAATGAGCGCGACCTTCCTCGGCATGCCCGGCAGTTTCCCGAAAAATGCCGAAAAAGCCGTACAAAACTCTCAGCTTCGCTACAACCTCCGCAAGGCCACCCACACCATCCGGGGCAAGCGGGCGAACGTCGTCGGCGAGCTGCCGGACTGGCAGGAGCTCCGCGCGGCCGGCAAAGCGATCAAGGACCACACCCTCCGCAACCTCGACCGCTACCTGGTCCAGCTCGAGGAGGCGGTGACCAGGGCAGGCGGCACGGTCCACTGGGCCAGGGACGCCGCCGAGGCGAACGCCATCGTCGCGGGCCTGGTCAAGGCCACCGGCGAGACCGAGGTGGTCAAGGTCAAGTCGATGGCCACCCAGGAGATCGAGCTCAATCAGGCCCTGGCCGAGCAGGGCATCACCGCGTACGAGACGGACCTGGCCGAGCTGATCGTCCAGCTCGGCGACGACTTTCCCAGCCACATCCTGGTGCCGGCGATCCACCGTAACCGGTCGGAGATCCGCGAGATCTTCCTGGACAAGATGCCCAAGGTCCCGCCGAACCTGACCGACGATCCGCCCGCCCTGGCCGAGGCAGCCCGGCTCCACCTGCGCGAACGCTTCCTCAAGAGCAAGGTCGCGATCTCCGGCGCCAACTTCATGATCGCCGAGACCGGCACGCTCGTCGTGCTGGAGTCGGAGGGCAACGGCCGCATGTGCCTGACGCTCCCGGAGACGCTCATCAGCGTCGTCGGGATCGAGAAGCTGCTGCCCTCCTGGCGGGATCTGGAGGTGTTCCTCCAGCTCCTGCCGAGAAGCTCCACGGGCGAGCGGATGAATCCCTATACGAGCATGTGGACGGGCGCCGTCGAGGGCCAGGACTTCCACCTGGTGCTCCTGGACAACGGCCGCACGGACGTGCTCGCCGACGAGGTGGGCCGCCAGGCGCTGCGCTGCATCCGCTGCTCGGCCTGCCTGAACGTGTGCCCGGTGTACGAGCGGGCGGGCGGCCACGCGTACGGCTCGGTCTACCCGGGCCCGATCGGCGCGATCCTCACCCCGCAGCTCAGAGGCATGTCGTCGGACCTGGACGCCTCGCTGCCGTTCGCCTCCAGCCTGTGCGGCGCCTGCTACGAGGTTTGCCCGGTCGCCATCGACATCCCCGAGGTCCTGGTGGACCTGCGGGCCAAGGCCCCGCACGCGGCGGCCGAGCGGGCCGGCATGAAAGTGGCGGGCTGGATTCTCAACGACCACAACCGGCTGGCCAAGGCCCAGCGCGCGGCGACCCATCTGCGCGGGCTCGTACCGAAACGTCTGCCCGGGCCGCTGTCGGCATGGACGGACACCAGAGACGTGCCGGAAATTCCGGAAGAATCATTCAGAGACTGGTGGGAGCGGAATGAGCGCCCGTGAGGAGATCCTCGCCCGGATCGGCAAGGCCGTCGCCGGCACGGCGGACGTCGAGATCCCCCGGCACTACCGGACGGCGCAGCAGGTAAAGGACCTCGTGGGCCTGTTCGCCGAGCGGGTGGACGACTACCGGGCCATCGTGCACGTGCTCCCCGCAGCCGAGGTGCCCGCCAAGATCGACGAAAGCGTCACGGGCCGCCGCATGTTCGTCCCCGACGGCTTCGACCGCGAAGGCGGCTGGACCGACCTGAACACGGCCGACGGAGTGATCACGTACTGCGCCGTGGCCATCGCGGAGACGGGCACGATCGTGCTCGACCACGGTCCCGGCCAGGGCACGCGGGCGCAGACGCTGGTCCCCGACTACCACCTGTGCGTGGTGCGGGCCGACCAGATCGTGGCCGGGGTGCCGGAGGCCGTCGCCCGGCTCGACCCGGCGCGCCCGCTCACCTGGATCAGCGGCCCCTCGGCCACCAGCGACATCGAGCTGAACCGGGTCGAGGGCGTGCACGGCCCCCGTACCCTCGAGGTGATCATCAGTACCTGAGCACGGCCGCCACGTCCTTGACGGCGTCGGAGAACCACAACTCCGCGTCCGTCATCGCGGCGGCCCTGGCCAGGGCGGCGTCCGAGCGCTCCTTGACCGGCTCACCCACGCCCCAGCGCTGCAGCTCGGCCGGGTCGGTGGCGAGCTGGGTGCCGCCCTCGCCGATCCAGATGGGGTTCGGCAGCTCGCCGGGCGTGAGCACCGCGTGCACCCTGCCCTCGCGCAGCGCCTGCGCGACGCGGGCCATCCCGACGGGCCCGGACATCTCCTGGTGCCGCTCGAGCAGCTCGGCCCGCTTGCGGTCGAGCCACTCGTCGAGTGCCCGCTCCACGTCCTCCTCGAACTGCCCGTGGTTGGAGCGGCTGCCGTGCTCGACCATCATGACGCGGTCGGCGGACTTGGTGTTGAGGTGGTGCAGCAGGTACGAGCGGGACTTCGGCTCGCCCGCGACCAGGATGAGCTCCGCGCCGATGCGGCGCACCTGCTCGTCGATCTCGTGGGCGACGGCCACGGCGTTCTTCTCCCAGGTCTCGTCCACCGCCCGCTCGTATCGTTTCTGCGACCAGCCGCCCTGCGCGGTCTTCTGCAGCGGCCAGTCGGCCGCCTCCACGATGGCCTTGCGCGGCGACCCGCCGCCGAACACCGTCAGCTCCGCCCCGGCGTGGTCCACGATGACCCGGATGTGCGGGACGTTCTCGCCCCGCATCATGAGCATGGGCGTGACGTGCGGCAACGGCGACCACCTGGCCAGATCGTACGGTGCCCGGGGAAGCGCCTCGGACAGCACCACGTCGCCGTGCGTGCCGAACATCGCCCGCCCGGGGGCGGGCCGCCCGGCCTCCTCCTCCAGCGCCTCCAGGGTGGCCTTGTCGGCCTCGTCCTCGAGCGTGTCGCGCACGCCGCGCCAGTGGGCCTCCCGCTCAGTCCCCGTGTACGCGCCGAAGTAGACGGACGCGTACGGGCCGTGCCGCTCGTACAGCGGTCGGATGAAGTCGAGCCGCACCGTTCACCACCTCCGCTTCTCCACGCCGAGACCGAGAGCCTTGGCCACGTCGGCCACGTTCGAGTACCGGCGGTCGGGGAGGGATCGCACCATGTCCGCCACCTGGTCCGGTGCTCCCGCGTTCTCCGCGTGCCCCACCAGATCGTCCTTGGACGCGGGCCAATGAGCGTCGCTCAACCATTTCGCGAGGTCGCTGCGGACGTCGACGCCCTGCTGGGTGATGCCGGGCGGGGTGCCGGGCTCGTGCCCCGGCGGGTACGACTGCTTCGGCTCCTCGCCGGGCGCAGGCATGGCCTCGGGCTCCTTCCACTCCTCGGCGTGCGTGGTGCCGCCGCCGCGGACCAGACCCTCGGTCTCGTGCTTCTGCTGCTCATCCAGGCGTGGACCGTGCTTGTCGCTCCGACGTTGCTGCATAGTTCCCTCACTCCTCTCAATTGCGCCCCTACCCCCGCTTTCGTGGGCAAACATCGCGACTGTGTACCCTGCCGAGCGTGTTCGACGCTGACGTGAGCATCGCCACCGAACGGCTTACGCTCCGGCCGTTCGGCCCGCAGGACACCGCCAGGATCCGGTCCATCGTGCGGTCCGGCGCCCGTTTCCTCCCGCCCGGCGCTCCCGCCAAGCCGTCCGGTGCCGACCAGTGGCTGTCGAGCGGCGTGCACGAGCTGCGCCGCTCCGGCCAGGGCCTGCACCTGGCCATGACCGACGCGGAAGGGCTCATCGTGGGCGCGATCAGCCTGTTCAAGACCTCGTGGAGCGCGGGTACGACCGAGGTCGGGTACGGCGTGCACCCCCTCTACCGGGGGCGAGGCTTCGCCACGGAGGCCGTGCGCGGGCTGGTGAGCTGGGTGTTCGAGTTCACCCGGCTGCGCAGGATCGACCTGACCGCCAACCTGGACAACCTCGCCTCGCTCCGCGTGGCGCTGAAAGCCGGCTTCACCTGGGAGGGCATGCTGCGCGACGCGGTGCTGGACGAGGAGGGGACGCACGACCTGGTCGTCTTCGGCCTGCTGCGCGAGGACAGCCGCAGGCCGTCCGTGGCCCTGCCCAGGACGGAACTGCGTACCCAGAGGCTGCTGTTGCGGGCGCCGTCCCTCGCGGACGCGCCGGACCTGGCCGCCACCGCCGCCGACCCCCTCACCCAGGCCAGGACCGGCGTGCCACGTGACTACACGCAGGAGCACGCGCGGGCGTTCATCGACGTCTCCGAACGGATGCGCATGAGGGGCGCGGGCATCGGCTGGACGGTCCAGGAACTGGAGACGGGCCGTTTCGCCGCCAACGTGGACCTCAGGGACCTCGACTGGACCAATCGGACGGCCGAGGTCGGCTACATGACGGCGCCGTGGGCCCGCGGCAAGGGGTACGCGGGCGAGGCCGTGGTGGCGATCGCGCGCTGGCTGTTCGAGCGGCACGGCTTCTGCCGGCTCCAGCTCCGCGCGGCCGTGACCAACGCGGCCTCACAACGGGTGGCGGAGAAGGCGGGCTTCGTCCGCGAGGGGATCGCCCGCTCCTCGCTGGGCGGCGAGGACCTGATCGTTTACAGTCTCATCCCGTCCGACCTGGCGTGAGGGCACACCGGACTGTCCCTCGTACCCTTTGTGAAACCCCTCCGCACCCGTCACCCTTGTGGTGAGGGCGGTGAGGCGAATGATCACGGTGGTCGGCTGGGACGGGCACGAGTTCTCGGCCAGGGCGGTGGACAAGCTGCACGAGGCGAGGCTTGTCGTGGGCCCCGACGCCGTTCTCGGGCAGCTCAAGCTCACTGCCCCGACCGTGGCGGACGACTCGCTGCTGGAAGTCCTCGACGACCATCTCGAGCACGGCGAGGGCCCGGCGGTCGTGATCGCCGAGGGCGATCCCGGATTCTTCGGAGTAGTCCGCACGCTACGGGCGCACGGCCTCAAACCGGAGGTTCTGCCGGCGATCTCGCTCGTCACCCGTGCCTTCGCGTGTGCCGGCCTCAGCTGGGAGGACGCGCTCGTCGTGGCCCCGTCCGGCCCGGGCCGGCTGGAGCGGGTCGTGAACGCCTGCCGAGCCCACCCCAAGGTCGCGCTGCTGGTCGCGCCGGGTGTCGGGCCCGGGGAGATCGCCAGGGAGCTGGCGCCGACCACGCCGCGCGCGCTGATCGTCTGCGAGGACCTCGGCGGCCCCGACGAACGGGTCACGCACAGCCGCATGGGGGAGGCGACGACCAGGCCGTGGAAGGACCCCGACGTGGTCCTCGTCATCGACCCGCTGCACCAGCCCAAGGAGCCGAGCTGGGTGGCCGGTGCCCAGCCGGGTCCCGCCGAGTGGGCGCTGCCGTTCGAGAGCGCACTTCCGGCGGAGGTGCGGGCGTTCATCCTGGCCAAGCTGGGTCCCCGGCTCGGTGACCTGGTCTGGGACGTGGGTGCGGGCGCGGGCGAGATCGCCGTCGAGTGCGCCAGGATGGGCGCGGCCGTCATGGCAGTCGAGCGCGACGAGGAGTCGTGCGCCAGGCTGCGCGCCAACGTGCTGAAGCACGGTGTCAAAGTCGCTCTGACCAGGGGCCAGGCGCCGCCCGCGCTGGAGCCGCTGCCCGACCCCGACGCCGTCTACGTGGGCGGCGGCGGCACCGACGTCGTGGTTGCCTGCGCAGCGCGCGGCCCGCGTACGCTGGTGTGCGCGCTCAGGAAGGTCGAGCAGGTCTCGGCCGTGCTCCAACTCCTGCGCGAGCACGGCTACCGTGGCGAGGGCACCCAGATCCTGGCCTCTAAGCTGACGCTCGAGCCCGACGGCTCGCACCGCCTGACCGCCTCCGACCCCGTGTTCGTGGTGCACGCGACACCCGCGCACACAGCGTGACCTGTTCCCTACCGGGACGCATCGGATATCCTCGCGTGTCTTTTGTCTACCGGACCGGAGATTCCCTCACGATGAAGCCGCCGCTCCTGCTGATCGGGCAGGGCTCCCAGGATGACGCCTACGCCGCGGAGTTCGGCCGGTTCGTACACCGGCTCCGCTGCCGGCTCGACCAGACGGGCGCCGACGTCTCCGGCGGATACCTGGAACGTGCCTCCCCCAGGCTCAGCGACTCCGTGGCCTCCTTGGTCGCCAGAGGGCATCACCGGCTCGTGGCGCTGCCACTGAGCCTCAGCAGGGTGGGCGAAGAGTTCCCCGCCGCGATGGAGCTGGAGCAGAAGCGGCATCCGACGCTGATGTACGACTACGGCCGTCCCCTGGGCCCCGACCCCCGCGTGCTGTCGCTGCTGGCCGAGCGGCTGAACGAGGCGGCCACCGAGATCCACAAGCCGCGCTCGCTGGAGCTCGTGGGCGCCAGGCCCCGGCTCCGCGCGGTCGACACGCCGCCGGCCGACGACCTCCTCGCGCAGGTCGAGCCGGGAGAGACAGCGATCGTGCTGGTCGGCGAGGGCTCGACGGACGCGGCGGCCAACGCCGAGATCCACCGGGTCTCCCGGCTGTTCTGGGAGACGCACGCCTACGACTTCATGACCGTCGAGACCGCCTTCGTGTCGGTGACGCCGCCGGGGGTGCCCGGCGGGCTCGAGCGCTGCCGCCGGCTGGGGGCCAAGCGCGTGATCGTGGTGCCGTACCTGCTGTTCGCGGGCGGCATGCTCGAGCGCGTGTGGGCCCAGGCCCTGGCGTACGGCGCCGGACACCCCGATCTCGACATCCGCTGCGCCGAGGTGATCGGCGACTGCGAGACCCTGGCCGATGTCGTGATCGACCGATACGAGGAAGCGCTCCAACTCGTCCCGTAAGTGGAGGTTTGCTGTGCTCGCTGAGACGCTCGCCGCGATCCGCCCCGCCGACCCTCGCGCCCTTGCCGAGGCCCGGGCCTACCAGGACCGCCTGACCAAGCCCCGCGGTTCACTGGGCGTGCTGGAGGAGATCGCGGTACGCCTCTCCGGGGCGGCCGGCGTCACTCCGCCGCCCATGCCCGAACCGGCCGCGCTGGCCATCTTCGCCGCCGACCACGGCGTGCACGCCCGCGGTGTCACCCCGTGGCCGCAGGAAGTCACGGTGCAGATGGTGGCGAACTTCCTGGCCGGCGGCGCGGTCGCCAACGCCTTGGCCGCCCAGGCCGGCGTGTCGGTCACGGTGGTGGACGTCGGCGTCGCCGCCGACCTGCCCGACGCGCCCAGCCTGGTCAGGCAGAAGATCGGGTACGGCACCGACGACCTGTCGAAGGGCCCCGCGATGAGCGTGGACCAGGCGGTCAGGGCGCTGGAGGCGGGGATCGGCGTGGCCCGCGACCTGGTGGCCGGCGGGGCCCGCTGCCTGATCACCGGCGACATGGGCATCGCGAACACCACGGCCTCCGCCGCCCTGATCGCCGTGTTCGCCGGCCGGGACCCGGCCGAGGTGACCGGCAGGGGCACGGGGATCGACGACGAGACGTACAAGCACAAGGTGGACATCGTCCGTGAGGCCCTGCGCACGAACGGCCTGTCGGGAGCCCTGATCTCGCCCAGCGAGGCGCTGCGGGCGCTGGCGGCGGTCGGCGGGTTCGAGCACGCGGCCATCGCGGGCTTCATCCTGGGCGGCGCCGCGGCCCGCGTGCCGGTGATCCTCGACGGCGTCATCGCCGGCGCCGCCGCCCTTGTGGCCGCCGCGCTCGACCCCGCCGCGATCGACCACTGCGTGGCGGGCCACCGCTCGGCCGAGCCCGGCCACACCGCCGCGCTCGAGCACCTCGGGTTGCGCCCGCTGGTGGACCTCGAGCTGCGGCTGGGCGAGGGCTCGGGCGGCCTGCTCGCGCATCCGCTGGTCTGCTCGGCCGTACGGGTCATGCACGACGTGGCCACGTTCGACTCGGCGGGAGTGACCGAAAAGCCCGTATGAGGAGTTGATCAGTGACCCGTTACGGCCCCATGTACGGCCCCAACATCACGTTCCTCGGCGTGGACCGTTGTGACGTCAACGATCCGGCCTCGTACGAGGACGCGGACGTGGTGATCGTGGGCGCCCCCTTCGACGGCGGCACCAGCAACCGTCCCGGCGCCAGGTTCGGCCCGATGGCGCTGCGCCAGGCCTGCTATCTGCCGCACGACGGCTCCAGGCCCAGCCTGGCGCTGCGCGTGGACGCCCTGCGCGACCTGCGGGTGCTCGACGCGGGTGACGTCGAGTGCTATTCGGGCGACGTCGAGGGCTCGTTGGCCGCGATCGAGGAGGTCGTGCACCGCGTGGCCGCCTCCGGGGCGATTCCGCTGGTGCTCGGGGGCGACCACACGGTCGCGCTGCCCGACGCGCGCGGCACCGCCAGGGCCCATGCGGCAGGCCGTACCTCGATGATCCACTTCGACGCGCACGCCGACACCGGGAACATCGAGTTCGGCCACCTCTACGGTCACGGGCAGCCGATGCGGCGGCTCATCGAGTCCGGCGCCATCCGCGGCGACAGGTTCCTGCAGATCGGGCTGCGGGGCTACTGGCCGGAGCCGGAGACGCTGAGTTGGATGGCCCAGCAAAACATGCGTTCGTACGAAATGACGGAGATTGTGGCTCGTGGGCTGGAGGAGTGCCTGGCGGAGTCGTTCACGATCGCGCTCGATGAGTGCGACCAGGTCTTCCTGTCCGTGGACATCGACGTCTGCGACCCCGGGCACGCACCCGGCACCGGGACGCCCGAGCCTGGAGGACTGACAGCCAGGGAGCTGCTCGACGCCGTTCGCCGGATCTGCTACGAACTGCCCGTGGCCGGCATGGAGGTGGTCGAGGTGGCGCCGCCGTACGACCACGCGGACATCACCGCGTACCTCGGGAACCGGGTTATCCTTGAGGCACTGTCAGCGATGGCCAGACGCCGTAAGGATGAGCAGGGCGGGCCTCGCTGGGATCCGCGGCAGCCCCTTCTCGACGGTCGTTAACCCGTGCGCAGCAAATGACGCAGTCAGAGCCGGTAGGTTTACGTCCTAACACAAAGCTTCGCGAACGGGAGATTCCCCCCATGGGTCCCTACCTCCTCGGCCTGCGGCTTTCCGGCCGCCGGGTTCTCGTCGTGGGCGGCGGGCGCGTCGCACAGCGGCGGGTTCCCGCGCTGCTAGAGGCCGGTGCGGAGGTCACGGTCGTGTCGCCGGGTGTGACGCCGGCGCTCGACGACCTGATCGCCGCCGGCAGGGTCACCTGGCACGCCCGGCCCTACGAGGTCGGCGACTGCGACGGAGCCTGGCTCGTGCAGGCCTGCACCGACGACAGATCCGTCAACACCGCGGTCGCCGCGGAGGCGGAGGCCAAGCGCGTGTGGTGCGTGCGGGCCGATGACAAGGACGCCTCCGCCGCCTGGACGCCCGCCACGGGGCGGGTCGACGAGATAAGCGTGGCGGTCACCGCGGGCGGCGACCCGCGCAGGGCCGCCGGCATCAGGGACGCGGTCGTGGGCGCGCTGCGCGACGGCACGGTCGACGCCCGGCGAAACCGCACCAAGCCGGTCGGTGTGGCCCTCGTCGGCGGCGGTCCCGGCGACCCGGGCCTGATCACGGTGCGGGGGCGGCAGCTCCTCGCCCAGGCCGACGTGGTGGTCGCCGACCGGCTCGCGCCCCGTGCGCTGCTGGACGAGCTGGCCCCCGACGTCGAGCTGATCGACGCCGCCAAGGTCCCCTACGGCCGGTCGCTGTCCCAGGAGACCATCAACGAGCTGCTCATCGACCGCGCCAGGCAGGGCAAGTTCGTGGTCAGGCTCAAGGGCGGCGACCCGTTCGTGTTCGGCCGCGGCGGCGAGGAGATGATCGCCTGCGCCCGCTCCGGCATCCCCGTGCTGGTGGTGCCCGGCATCACGAGCGCCGTGGCGGTGCCCGCGGCCGCCGGGGTCCCGGTGACGCACCGGGGGGTCAGCCAGGAGTTCCACGTGATCTCCGTGCACGTGGCGCCCGACGACCCCAAGTCCACTGTCGACTGGCCCGCGCTGGCCCGTTCCCAGGGCACTCTGGTGCTGCTGATGGCTGTCGAACGGCTGGCGAAGGTGGCCGAGGCCCTCCTTCGAGACGGACGTTCCCCGGACACTCCCGCAATGGTGGTACAGGACGGTACCCTTCCGACGCAGCGGGCGGTCATCGCTTCGCTTTCCACCGTGGCCGACCGCGTGTCCGCGGCTGGGATCCGGCCGCCGGCGATCGTCATCGTCGGCGACGTCGTGAAGGTCGGCCAGGAGGTCGAGATGGTTCGAGCGGAGCGCTTGCCGTGAACACGGCCATGGGTGATGGGTGGCAGGAGGCACCGGGGGAGCAGACGTTGAGCTTCCGCCCGGTGAGTGACGACGACCTGGCCGGGGTGCGGGACGACGACGGCTTCGACGCGTTCGGCACGAAGGGCGCGCGAAAGCCGAACTCCGGCGCTACCGCGGACGACCAGAGCGCTCCCGAGGAGCCTCCGGCTCCCGAGGACGCCGGGGCGTCGGAGGAAGCTGCCGCTGCTACGGAGGAGGCCGGGGCCGCCCAAGACACCGCGCCTTCCCAGGAGCTGACGACTTCCGAAGGGCCAGAGACTTCGGCTTCGGCTTCGGAGGAGCAACCCTCCTCGGAGCAACCCCCGGCTTCCGCGGAGGCCGCCGAGCCGACCGCCGTCGAGCCGGATCAGGCGACACACGCCGAATCCACTGCCGCGGCGGGCCCGGATGCTTCCGGGGAGCCTGCCGCTGTGGCGGGTCCGGATGCGTCCGATGAGTCGCCCGCCGCGTCCGGCGAGTCCTCTGCTGCGGGTTCCGTTGCGTCCGGCGAGTCCGCTGCGGCGGATCCGGACGTGTCCGGCGAGCCCGTCGACACGGTGGATCAGCCCACGCCGGAGCCGGCTGGGGCGGCCGATGACGCCGTGTCCGAGGAGCCCGCCGCTGACGTGGCTGAGGCCGCCTCCGCCGGGCCCGCCGATCCCGTGGACGCGGCCGATTCCGAGCGCCCCTCCCTCTTCGTGAAGCCCGCCATACTCGGCGGCCCAGGAGCCCGTAAGGCGTCTCCCGCCGCGCCCCCGGCCGTACAGGACGAGCCTGGTGCACGGGATGAGGTGGCGGACCCTGGCGCCGAGCAGCAGGGCGCCGAGGAGTCGTCAAGCGGCGAGCAGCCACAAGCCACGGCAGCGGACGACGAGCAGCCGCGAGACGCGGACGCGACTGACGAGCAGCCCCAGCCAGAGCAACCACAGAGCGAGCAGGCGCAGGGTGACCCGCCGCCGGGCGCGGAGGCTCAGGGCGAACGGCAGCCGGGTAACGGCGACGCGTCTGTGGAAGACGAGTCCAAGGGAGGGCCGCCGCGCGCGGAGGAGCTGCCCGCCGAGGCCGCCGAGGCGCTGATGGCGGCGCTCGACACCCTCAGGCAAACCGTCGCGGACCTGCGTTTCGGCCTGGACCTGCCCGGCGTGGAAGAGGCCAAGCAGACGCAGGCCGACCTGCTGGCCCAGCTCGAGGACTACGTACTGCCCAGGGTCAGGACCAGCGCCGCCCCCGCCCTCATCGTGATCGCGGGCTCCACCGGCGCGGGCAAGTCCACCCTGGTCAACACACTGGCCGAGAAGAACATCTCCCGCACCGGCGTACGCCGCCCGACCACCGGCGTCCCCGTCCTGGTCTGCCACCCGGACGACCGGGAGTGGTTCGCGGAGGGGGAGTTGCTCGGCGGTCTCGAACGCATCGACAAGCCGTCCCCCGAGGCCGGGATGCGAAGCGTGGTCGTCGTCGCGACCGAGAAGCTTCCGCAGGGCGTCGCGCTGCTCGACACCCCGGACATCGACTCGGTCGTCGAGGAGCACCACGAGATCGCCCACCGCATGCTGGACGCCGCCGACCTGTGGATCTTCGTGACCACGGCGGCCCGCTACGCCGACGCCCCCGCCTGGAGCCTGCTGAAGCTGGCCAAGGAGCGTGGCGCCCGGCTCGCGATCGTGCTGTCGCGCGTGCAGCCGAGGGCCGCCGAGGTCGTGCTGAAGCATTTCGTACGGATGCTCACCGAATACGGCCTGGGCGAGATCGACAGGTTCGTCATCAGCGAGTCGAAGGTCACCGACGGCAGGCTGCCCGACAGCGAGGTCACCGAGCTGCGGCTCTGGCTGGCCGAGCTGTCGGTGGACGAGGAGCGCAGAGCCCAAGCGGTGCGCGAGACGCTCAACGGCGTGCTCAACAGCTTCCGCACCCGCGTACCCGCACTGGCCAGGCATCTTGAGGGGCAGGTCGCGTTCAGGGCGGAGCTGCGCAGCGACGTGGAGGCGGCCTTCCTCGGCGCGCTCAGCGAGATCGACAAGGCGTCGAAGAACGGCTCGCTGCTGCACGGCGAGGTGCTGGCCCGTTGGCAGGACTTCGCCGGCTCCGGCGACCTCATGCGCTCGCTGCAGCTGCGCAAGCGCGGCAGGTCTGCCAAGCACGCGCCGGAGCGGGTGCTGGCGTTCAAGGCGGCGATCCGTGCCGGACTCGAGTCGGTGATCGTCGCCGCCGCCAACCGCGCCACCGAGGAGGTGGTCGCGCGCTGGCGGCACCGTTCGGAGCTGGGCGCCAAGCTCGGCGAGGGCCTCGACAGGCCATCCGACAATCTCGTACGTCACACCGGCCGCGCCATCGCCTCCTGGCAGGAGCACCTGAGCGAGCTGGTCCGCACCGACGGCGTGGCGAAGCGGTCGGTGTCGAAGCTGGTGTCGTTCGACCCCGACTCACTCGCGTTGATCTTCACTGTCGCGATGTTCAGCGGGAGCAACGGCGAAGGGGTGCCGCACCGGCTGGTCAACGCCCTGCTCGGCGCCGAATCGCTACGTGGCATCGGCGCCAAGGCGCTCAGCGATTTGCGGGCCAGGATCGGCATGCTGTTCGACGAGGAATCCATGCGTTACGTGCAAGCGCTCGACTCCGCGGGCATCCCGGACGAGTCCGTGGCGACCCGCCTCTACCAGGCGACGTACAACCTGGAGGTCGTCCGATGACGACCATGACCACCAGGCCAGGGCTGGCTTCGCGGCTGTCCGCGCTCACCAAGGTGGTGGAGCACGGTCCCGGACGGCTGGACAGGAAGCTGCTCAACGAGGCCAGCGCGCTGCTGCAGCAGGCGGGAGACCGGCTCAAGCTTTCGTCCGAGCACACGGTCGTCGCTCTGGCGGGCGGCACGGGCAGTGGCAAGTCGTCGCTGTTCAACGCCCTCTCGGGGCTCGAGCTGTCGCCCACCGGCGTACGCCGGCCGACCACCGCCCGCACGCACGCCTGCGTGTGGGGGCTGGAGGGCGCGGGGCCGCTGCTCGACTGGCTGCAGATCCAGTGGCGGCACCGTTTCTCCCGGGCCAGCGCGCTCGACAAGGGCGACAGCCAGCTCCACGGGCTGATCCTGCTCGACCTGCCCGACCACGACTCGATCAGGGCGCTCACCGACACCGAGGCCGACCGCCTCATCGGCCTGGCGGACCTGGTGGTGTGGGTGCTGGACCCGCAGAAGTACGCCGACGCGTCCACGCACCGCCGCTACGTGACGGAGCTCGCGGGGCACGAGGCGGTGACCGTGTTCGCGCTCAACCAGGCCGACCGGCTCACCAAGGAGGAGCTGGCCGAACTGGTCATCGACCTCAACGACCTGCTGCGCCGCGAGGGCGTCGAGCATCCCAGCGTCGTCCCCACCTCGGCCGTCACGGGCCGGGGCATCGAGAGCCTCAGGAGCGTCATCGCGACGGCGGTCGCCCGCCGGCGTGCCGCCATCCAGAAGCTGGAGGCCGACCTACACCGGTTGGAGCAGCGTCTCAGCAAGGCGATGCCGCTGGGCGAGGCCCTGTCGGCGCCGTCCGCGGTGGACGAGGCCCGCCGGATGGGGCTGACGGACGCGCTGTGCGACGCGGTGGGCGTGCCGGCCGTGGGCGAGGCCATGGAGAACGTCTACGCGGAGCGGTCGAACCAGTGGGTCGGCTGGCCGTACCCGCGGTGGATCTCCAAGTTCCGCTCGAACCCCCTGAAGAGCCTGCGCCTGCAGGACGTGGGGGAGGAGATCCGCGGCATCACGACCGGCTCGGTGAGCGCACAGTCGGCCGAAGTCGCCAACGCCGTGCAGGCGCTCGCCGACGGGCTGTCCGTGGGGATGCACCCCGTGTGGCGGACCACGGTGCACCAGGCGGCCAGGTCCCGCTCGGGACAGCTCCCGAAGGCGCTGACAGAGGACCTCACAGAAGTGGCGCCGCAGCTCGACCGGGTGCCCGCGTGGTGGCGGGCGCTCAAGGTGTGGCAGTACGTCCTGGTGGTGGCGTTCGTGGCGGGACTGGCATGGCTGGCGGCCGGCCTGCTGATGCCCGGGCAGTTGCCTCCGGCGCTGGAGGTGCTGGGCGACACCGCGACGTTGCCGTGGGTGGGGCTCATGATGGCGTCGGTGCTGGGACTGGGAGCGCTGTCGGGCATCGCGTCTCGCAACTTCGTCGAGCTGGGAGCCTCTCGGGAACGGGAGCGGCTGGAGCGCGAGATGAGGCGCCGGGTGGCCGCTGTGTCGGCGACGATGGTGGTGGAGCCGGTGGAGCGGGAACTGGCCCGCCACCACACCTTCTACACGGCCCTGAGAGACCTGTCCCCCTGACGACATCACCGGCTGCCGCGGGTGCGGCGGCCGGTGATGTCGTAGGGTCCGTCCCCACTTTCGGGCCCTCGCTCGACGCACCTTCCACAGCCTCCGCCACGCGACCTTCGCCACGGCGGGAGGCTCCACCTTCGGATCTTCGCTCCGGTGGACTGGATGGCCCCTTCCCGGGCTTCGCTACGGCGGGGGCTGCACCTCCGGTCTCGGCCACGGCAGGTGGCGACTATCCCCAGCCCCGGACACCACAGACGCCTCCATCCACAGAACCGCGTTCCAGAGCCCGTGAGCAGCCCCTTCCCCGGCACCCTTTTCCCAGATCGCGGGCAGCCGGCCCGCCGCATGGGAGGCACGGGATGAACGACATTTACATCACGCTCACCGGTAACGTCGCGGCAGAGCCGAGGCAGTACAGCTTCGAGGACGGCAGCAAGGTCACCTCACTGAAGGTGTTCTCCTCACACCGCTACTTCGACAAGAAGACGGGCCAGTGGGTGGACGGCGACCGGGTGTGCTTCACGGTCCGCTGCTGGCGCGCGTTGGGAGACAACGTCGCCGGCTCCATCCGGGCAGGACACCCTGTGGTGATCTCGGGCAAGCTGCGCATCCGCGAGTTCGGCCCGGAAGGTGATCGCCGTTTCGTGCCCGAGATAGAGGCCAGCGCCGTGGGCCACGACCTGCGCTGGGGCACTGGTGTCTTCACCAAGCCCGACCGTTCCGGCGTCACATCGATGAGCAAGGAGATGCGCGACCGCCTGGACGAGGAGACCCGAGACTGGGCCATGGGCAGCACCCGCAGCTTCCGGAGCCTCACCCGCTCAGGACCCACCACGGAGGCCAACCCGTTCCACGCCCTGGACACCGACCGCTCCCCGGGGACGGACTACGACGCCGTACGCACTCTGGCAGCGGCAGGCGACACCCCGTCCTCGCTGAGAGCAGAGGGCGCCACCGTGCGCTCCCTGAGCGGGGCGGACACCACCGTGGGCTCCCCGAGCGAGGGCGGCACCATGGGCTCCCTGAGCGACGAGGGAGCCGTGGGCTCCCGGAGTGAGGAGGGCAGCTCGGCAGGTTCCTCGGAGGAAGAGGACGGCACCACGCGCCCCGTGGGGGAGGACCTGCGAAGCCTGGGAGCGGACGACGGCGTAGTGCGCATCCTGGGCGCCGAGGCTGACGACACGACACTCATGGAGGACGGCGACGGAGATGACGACGCCGAGCGACTGACGCTGGAGGAGCGAGTGGCGGCGTAGGCGCACGTGCAGGGGGCACCGACCGTCCGACCGGTGCCCCCACACATCCGGCCCTGGCGTCCTACCGGCTCCACACGCCAACGGCCTGGCGGTCTGGTGCCTCGGTGGCCCAGCGGCCCAACAGCCCAGTGGCCCGGCGGCGCGACGGTCTGGCGATCCGGTCGCCCGGCGGCTCCAGAGCCCGGCGGTCCTGAGGCTCGGCGGTCCGGCGGTTGGTGCCTTGGTGCCCCGGTGGCCCGGCAGCTCCACAGCCCAATGGTCCGGCGGCTTGACGGTCCGGTGGTTCGGCGGGTCTGGTGAGGGCTCGATGGCCCGGTCGCCCGGCGGCTCCACAGTCCGGCGGTCTGGTGGTCTGATGGCCCGGCGGCTCCGCAATCCGGTGGTCCGGCAGGCCAATGCCGAGGCCAGCACCGTTGGCCGTGAGCGCGGGCAAGTGGTGACAAGGAGGGAGGCCGGACCAGGCGGAGGCACGCTGGCGGATGCAGCGCAGGGGCGCGGAAACGTGGAGAGGTTGAGATGGAGGGGGGAGGAGGGGGCACCGGCCGTGGTACCCGTTGGCTGACACCCCCGAGGGGCGGCCGATGGTGTTGTCCACGGCAGATGGCTCGAGCATCTGTCAGGTCCAGATCACGCCCCGCAGCATGGTTGCTCCTTTCCGGCACGGCGGTCCAACACGGCCTGCTCTTGGCGGGAGCAGGTGTGTGTAGTCATTGCCAACGTATCCGTTCCCATCGCACATCGCACACTCCGCAATTATTGTGTTACACATCGTTAGTCAGGGAGGAGACGAGAATGGCGGCGACCAGTCACGCCTCGATCAGGTCTGGCGACGGTGTGTCAACTCTGGCCGGTCGCTGGCCGTTGCTGGGTCAACGCCGCCCGCTCGTGGTCTACCTGTGCGCGATCGTCGCCCTGGACTTGGCCGCAATCATGGTGTGCGCCGTGACCACCGTCTTCCAGTGGCATGATTTGCTCACATTCGGCGCTCTCATGGCGTGTGGCGCGGTCTGCATCGAGGCCACTCGGAGGCTGGGCATGCCCGCCGGGGTCTCGCGGGACCTGTTGTCGGCCTGGTGGCTACCGGTGGCGCTGCTTCTGCCGCCGCTCTACGCCATTTTCGCGCCGATCGTGCTGCAGGTCCTGCTGCAGGTACGGGTGCGGGCGACCGTTCTCTACCGCCGGGTGTTCACCTCGGCCGCCATTGGGCTGGCCGGATGTACGGCCTCC
Source organism: Nonomuraea sp. CA-141351 (assembly GCF_050944675.1). Taxonomy (NCBI): domain Bacteria; kingdom Bacillati; phylum Actinomycetota; class Actinomycetes; order Streptosporangiales; family Streptosporangiaceae; genus Nonomuraea; species Nonomuraea sp. CA-141351. The sequence goes on along the minus strand of NZ_CP191982.1, from coordinate 9,492,296 downwards.
GTCGCGTTCCACTGGTTCGTCGATGACCCGTGGGTGCTGCCGCAGGGGAGCGGCCCGCCGATCCTTTACGCGGTGGCGGCGGCCGTGCTGTTCTCCCTGCTCAACATCGCCCTCATCGCGATCGCCGCCCACACCGCCGACCCCGACATCGCGTGGCGGGAGGTCCTGTGGGACCGGGAGAGCCTGACGCTGGACATCGTCGAGCTCTGCCTGGGCGTCACGGTCGCGATTTGCTGCGGCCTCAACCTGGCCCTGCTGATCCTGGCGCTGCCGCCGGTGGTGCTGCTGCAGCGCAGCCTTCTCCACGCTCAGCTTCAGGCCGCCGCCCGTACCGATGCCAAGACGGGGCTGTTGAACGCCGCCGCCTGGCAACGCGAGGCCGACACCGAGATCGTCCGGGCCCGCAGGACGGGCGACAGCCTGGCGGTCCTGATCATCGACATCGACCACTTCAAACGGGTCAACGACGCCTATGGCCACCTGGTCGGCGACCAGGTGCTGGTGGCCGTGGCATCCACGATGCGCGGCCAGCTACGCGACTATGACGTGGTGGGGCGGTTCGGGGGCGAGGAGTTCGTGGTCCTGCTGCCCGGCGCCGACAGCCTCGAGGCCCGCCAGGTCGCCGAACGCCTCCGCACCCGCGTCGGCCACATGGCGATCCCCGTCGACGACACCCTCATCGGGGTGACCATCTCGGTCGGAGTGGCTTTGATGAGCGTCCACGGAGACGACCTGATCGACCTGCTGGCCGCCGCCGACCTGGCGCTTTACCGGGCGAAGGAGCTCGGACGAGACCGAGTCTGCATCCCCGCCGTCCAACCACCGCCTCCGAGTGCCCTCCCCAACGACCCCATCTCCTGACCCTTTCCCCAAGGACGGCCGCTTCCCGCCTCCGTCCCCAGGGGTGCCGGCTCTCGGCTCCGTTCCCAGGGGCGCTGACTGCCGACTCGGTCCCAATGGGTGGAGCCTCGTAACTCCGCCCCGAGGGCCGTTGGCTCCCGTCTCCGGCGGTCAGGACGCGGACTACCGTTTCCGCCTCTAGAGGTGCCGACGCCGACTCCTGCCCCAGGGGTGCCGGCTCTCGGCTCCGCCTCGAGGGCCGTTGGCTCCTGACTCCGGCGGCCAGGACACCGACCACCGTCTCCCTCCCCAGGGGCGCCGCCCTCCCGGCTCAGCCCACAAGGACGCTGGCCCTCGACTTCGCCCGCCAAGCGCACTGACTCCTGACTCGGCCCTAGAGACGCCGACTCCCGACTCCATCCCCAAGGGCGCTGACTCCTGGCTGCGACTCCTGGCTTCAGAGGGAACCGCTGCCTCGGATCGGGGTGTTGTCCTGCGCTGATGTCCGACGACGGGATGCCGATTCCGCACCGATGTTCCCTGCTCGGGACGTCGTGCTGAGCGAGGGGCACTCTCGAAGGTGGTTCCGTGCCGGGCAAGTACTCTCCACCCGCCGTCGGCGGAGCTCGTGCCCGGTCATGGGGCCGTCGCTCGTAGGGCCGTGGCATGTGGGACCGTCGCGATAGGTGGTGCCTCATCTTTGAGGTTGTAGCGGGAGGAGCGGCGGAAGCCCAGGTTCGGAGCCCCTAAGCTAGAGGGCATGCCGGAGTACATCTACACGCTGCAGCGCGTGCGCAAGGCGCACGGCGACAAGGTTGTCCTTGACGACGTCACGCTGTCGTTCCTGCCCGGAGCCAAGATCGGTGTCCTCGGGCCGAACGGCACCGGGAAGTCGACGCTGCTCCGGATGATGGCCGGCCTGGAGCAGCCGTCCAACGGGGATGCCAAGCTCATGCCGGGCTTCACGGTGGGCATGCTCCAGCAGGAGCCGCCGCTCAACGAGGAGAAGACCGTCCTCGGCAACGTGCAGGAGGGCGTCGCCGAGACGATGGCGATGCTCCAGCGCTACAACGAGATCGCCGAGCAGATGGCCACTGACTACAGCGACGAGCTGCTGGAAGAGATGGGCAAGCTGCAGGACCAGCTCGAGCACCGCAACGCTTGGGACCTCGACAGCCAGCTCGAGCAGGCCATGGACGCGCTGCGCTGTCCGCCGCCCGACGCCGAGGTGACGAAGTTGTCCGGTGGTGAGCGTCGCCGGGTCGCGCTGTGCAAGCTCCTCCTCGAGGCCCCCGACCTGCTGCTGCTCGACGAGCCCACCAACCACCTCGACGCCGAGAGCGTGCAGTGGCTGGAGCAGCACCTGGAGAAGTACGCCGGCACGGTGCTGGCCGTCACCCACGACCGCTACTTCCTCGACAACGTCGCGGGCTGGATCCTTGAGCTCGACCGCGGGCGCGCGTACGCGTACGAGGGCAATTACTCCACTTACCTGGAGGCCAAGGCGCAGCGTCTCAAGGTCGAGGGCCAGAAGGACGTCAAGCGGAAGAAGCGCCTGGAAGACGAGCTCGAGTGGGTCCGGTCCAACCCGAAGGCCCGCCAGACCAAGAGCAAGGCCCGGCTCCAGCGGTACGAGGAGATGGCCGCGGAGGCGGACAAGTTCCGCAAGCTGGACTTCGACGAGATTCAGATCCCGCCGGGCCCGCGCCTGGGCACCACGGTGATCAAGTCCGACAGCCTGACCAAGGGGTTCGGCGACCGGTTGCTGATGGAGGACCTGACGTTCGACCTGCCGCGTAACGGCATCGTCGGCATCATCGGCCCCAACGGCGTCGGCAAGACCACGCTGTTCCGCATGATCACCGGCAGCGAGACGCCCGACACCGGCTCGGTCACGGTCGGCGACACGGTCAAGATCTCCTACGCCGACCAGAGTCGCGGCGGCATCGACCCGAACAAGAACGTCTGGGAGGTCGTCTCCGACGGGCTCGACCACATCAAGGTCGGCAACGTGGAGATGCCGTCGAGGGCGTACATCGCGGCGTTCGGGTTCAAGGGGCCTGACCAGCAGAAGAAGGCAGGGGTCCTCTCGGGCGGCGAGCGCAACCGGCTCAACCTGGCGCTCACCCTCAAGCAGGGCGGCAACGTGCTGCTGCTCGACGAGCCCACCAACGACCTCGACACGGAGACGCTGTCGTCGCTGGAGAACGCCCTGCTCGACTTCCCGGGGTGCGCGGTGATCACCTCGCACGACCGGTGGTTCCTCGACCGCATCGCCACGCACATCCTGGCGTGGGAGGAAGGGTCGAACTGGTTCTGGTTCGAGGGCAACTTCGCCGACTACGAGAAGAACAAGATCGAGCGTCTCGGCGCCGACGCCGCCCGTCCCCACCGCGTCACGTACCGGAAGCTCCACCGCGACTGATCCGGATCGCGGTATCTCCGGTCCCGCGTGGATCACGCGGGACCGATGATCACGATGACGCGGAAGCCCATGATGTGATTTTTGTGGCGTCTGTGGTTCGTGTGTCGGTGACCGTGGTGTGGAGCGCGTGATCTGGGTGCCTCGTGACGTGGGTGACCTGGTGTCGGCGGGTTGCGGTGTCAGCGATCCGTAGTGTCGGCCATCTCCGTGTCTGGTCGTCGAGCGTGGACTCGGAGAAGGAACGGGAGCCGGGCCACCAAGACGCCGGTTGGGAGGGCCATCCCGACATTGCCGAAGCGCTTCCGGAAGTGCTGCCCGGTTAGCAAGCCCGTGACAAGCAGGCTACGCCGGCCGGGCTGCGCAAGCCGCGATGGCTGCCAGGCTCGCCGGATGTCGTCGGATGGTGCCGGGTGTCGTGGGATGGTGCCGGGTGTTGACGGATGTCACCGGGTGTCGCCAGATACAGCCTGATGCCAAGGTGGATGCCTCTTATGCCAAGGCTGATGCCGTAGGTTCCGGTGTGGCGTGAACGCGTCATGGCAACATCGCGCCCACTCGACGATCTTGACCCAGGTGTGTAAAGTGCCGGATTTTCTTACTTCGGGATCTTTGATTCCCGCTGCGGGCGCCCGCCCGGCGGCACCCCCTCGTACGTGGGAGCACACCCTTGCGCACCTGGTTAGGCGATCCGGCACGACCACGGCCCGGACGGGCTCGCGGCGGTCGCGTGATCCTCCTCTTCACCCTGCTCGGCACCTTACTCACCGGACTCACCCTCAACCCTCACGCAGCACTCGCCACCACGGCGACCCCGACCCCGACGCCTACCTCGACAGCCGCAGAGGAGCGGGTGCAACCTCTGTGCGAGGCGCCTGCCGAGGGTAGGTACAGCTGCTTCGCCCTGCGTCACGCCCGCCCGGCCGACGACAAGCAGGCCGACACCCCCATGGCGGCGGGCGACACGCCGGACGGCTTTGGCCCGGCCGACCTCATCGACGCCTACGAGATCCCCGCCGGCGGCGGCGCCGGCCAGACCGTCGCGGTCGTCGCCGCGTTCGACGCCCCCACGGCCGAAAAGGATCTCGCCACTTACCGCGAGAAGTACGGCCTGCCCCCGTGCACCACCGCGAACGGCTGCTTCCGCAAGGTGGACCAGCGCGGCGGCACCGACTACCCGGTGGCCGACGCGGGCTGGGCCGGTGAGATCGCGCTCGACCTCGACATGGTCTCCGCGATCGCCCCCCGCGCGAACCTCCTGCTGGTCGAGGCCGACTCCAACTACCCGGACGACCTCGGCGCCGCGGTGGACCAGGCGGTCGCCATGGGCGCCAAGTTCGTCAACAACTCCTACGGCACCGGCCGGGAGTACCCGGACCAGGGCACCCTGGACGTGCACTACAACCACCCGGGCGTGGCCATCGTGGCCGCCTCCGGCGACTGGGGGTACGGCGTGTCGTACCCGGCCGCCTCGACGTATGTGACCTCCGTGGGCGGCACGACGCTGACGCGCGACTCCAGCGAGCGCGGCTGGTCGGAGACCGTGTGGAACTCCTCGTGGGTGAGCCAGGGAACCGGGACGACGGTCTGGGGCGCGACGGGCTCGGGCTGCTCGAAGTACGCGCTCAAGCCCGCCTTCCAGACCGACGCCGGCTGCCAGGGCCGTACGGTCGCCGACGTCTCGGCGGTTGCCGACCCGGTCACCGGCGTGGCGGTCTACAACAGCTACTCCGACGAGGGCTGGTCGGTCTACGGCGGCACGAGCGCGGCCTCCCCCATCGTCACCGCCATCTACGCGGTAGCCGGTACGCCGGTGCAGGACACCGACGCCAACTCCTACCCGTACGCCAACACCGCCGCCCTGTATGACGTCACGAAGGGCGACGACGCGAGCTGCCCGGCGGGCCTGTGCCAGTTCGGCACCGTGCCGCAGTGCGACCCGGCGTACCTGTGCGTGGCCCAGACCGGCTACGACGGCCCGACCGGCATCGGCACGCCGAAAGGCACCGCCGCCTTCCGCGCGGGCCCGCACGGCACGGTCACCGGCAAGGTCACCGACGCCACCACCAAGGCCGCGATCCCCGGGGCGCTGGTGACGCTGGGCCAGTACACGGCCACGACCGACGCGGGCGGCGTCTACAAGATGACCGTCCCGGCCGGCACGTACGAGGGCACGGTGGCCGCGTACGCCTATGCCCAGGGCACGATCGGCCAGATCACCCTGAGCGACGGCGAGAGCCTCACGCGCGACGTGGCCCTCACCGCGCTGCCCGCGCAGACCGTCTCCGGCACGGTCACGGACGGCGGCGGCCACGGCTGGCCGCTGTACGCCAAGATCGAGATCGAGGGAGTGCCCGGCGGCCCGGTCTTCACCGACCCGGCGACCGGCGAGTACAGCGTCAAGCTGCCGCTGGGCAAGACGTACGAGCTCACCGTCACCGCCGCCTACCAGGGTTACCTCCCCAAGACGGAGACGGTCGAGCTGGGTTCGCAGGCGGTAAGGCGGGATGTGGCTCTGCCCCCGGACGCGGACAAGGCCGACGCGCCCGGCTACTCGCTGACCTATCACGGCGGCGGCGTCCAGGAGTTCGACTCCCGCGAGGCCCCCGAGGGCTGGACGGTCAAGAACAACACCGACAAGGGCGGCTGGCAGTTCGACGACCCGCTCGGGCACGGCAACCAGACCGGCGGTGGCGGCGGATTCGCCATCGTGGACGACTTCGCCCTGGGCTGGGCGGAGGTGGACACCGAGCTGCGCAGCCCTTCCTTCGACCTGTCGCAGGAGAAGGAGCCGGTCGTCGAGTTCGACACCCATTTCCCGCGCATCCAGCAGCTGTACATGCCGCAGGCCGACCTGGACGTCAGCGTGGACGGCGGCGAGACCTGGACCACGCTGTGGCGTTCGCCCCGGGAACAGCCAGGGCCCGCCCACGTGTCAGTCCCGATCGGGGCGCTGGCCGCAGGCAAGAGCGACGTGCGGGTGCGCTTTCACTATGTGGGCCACCTGGGCAACATCTGGCAGGTCGACAAGGTGGCCGTCGGCACCCGCGTGTTCAAGGCGGAGCCGGGCGGGCTGCTGGCGGGCCGGGTGACCGACGCCAGCACCGACGACGGCGTGGTCGGCGCGACCGTGACGACCGGCGGGAACCGTGCCATCAGCGTGGCCACGCCGGAGGACCAGGCCATCGGCGACGGGGTGTACTGGCTGTTCTCCCCGGAGACGGGCCAGCAGGTGGTCACCGCGGAGAAGGCGGCGTTCGGCTACCCGGCCCAGACCAGGAAGCTGAACGTCGTCTCGGGCGCCGTCACGCGGGCCGACTTCAAGCTCGGCACCGGCCGGCTCACCGCCGCCCCCGCCGCGCTCTCGGCCGACGTGACCTGGGGCGAGCAGGACCGGCTCACCTTCACGGTGCGCAACACCGGCACCACCACGACCGCCTTCAAGCTGGGCGAGCGCCCGTCCCCGGTCAAGACCGGGGACGGCGCCGCCGTCAGCAGGGTCCAGGTGCCGCCCGCGGACCTGGGCAGGACCGGCGGCACCTACAAGGGCAGAGGCGGCACGCCGCCGCAGCCGGGCACCGCCTGGCAGCCGTTGGCCGAACTGCCCGAGGTGAGCACCGGCATGATCGCCGCCACGCACGACGGCAAGCTCTACGCCGGGCTCGGCTCCACCGGGCAGGGGACGCTGTTCTCCAACACGTTCTCCTCCTACGACCCGGAGACCGGCGCCTGGACGAAGCTGACCAGCCCGTGGTACCGGCGCTGGAGCCCGGCCGCCGGCTTCATCGGCGATCGGCTCTACGTCACCTCCGGCCGCGACTCCACCGGCGCCACCGTGGCGGCCACCGAGGCCTACGACCCAGGGACCGGCACGTGGAAGGAGCTCGCGCCCAACCCGTCCCCATTCGGCTCGTCCGGGTACGCCACGCTCGACGGCAGGCTGTACGTGGTCGGCGGCTGCTACATGGTGGGCATGGGCGCGGAGAACTGCGCGAACAAGGAGGTGATGGTGTACGACCCGGCGGCCGACAAGTGGTCCAAGGCGGCGTCGTACCCGGTGGGCATCTCCCGGCTGGCCTGCGGCGGGATCGACGGCAGGCTGTACTGCGCGGGCGGAATGAACGGGGGCGGCACCTCGGCCGACGCTTACGCCTACGACCCCAAGGCCAACGCCTGGTCGCCGGTCGCGGACCTGCCGCTGGACCTGGCGGGATCGGCGTACGCGGTGGCCAACGGCAAGTTGCTGATCTCGACCGGCTTCAGCTACGGGATCGGGGCCGTCACCAACGAGGGCTTCGCCTACGACCCGGCGGCGAACTCCTGGAGCCCGCTGCCCAACGCCGACGCCGCGATGGCCGGCGCGGCCGGGGCCACCGGCTTCTACCTGGTGGGTGGCACGGACGCGGCGACGGGGCTGCCGGTCGGCACGGTACGGCGGCTGCCCGGCTACGACCAGCCGCACGCCGACGTGCCCTGGCTGTCGGCTCGGGCGGCCAGGACGGAGCTGCGGCCGGGGCAGAGCACCACGGTGACCGTGACGCTCGACGCGGACCGGCGTACGACGAGCATGCTCAGCGAGTACACGGCGGCGGTGACGCTGCTGACCGACTCCCCTCACCAGATCGCGCCCGTGCCGGTGACGATGAAGGTGCGGCCGCCCAAGTCATGGGGCCGCCTCACCGGGACTGTGAGCGGTCCTGACGGGCCGCTTGCCGGGGCGTCGGTACGGCTGGAGTACGCGCGCGGCAAGCAGACCGTGGTGACCGGGGCGGACGGCCGGTACGACGTCTGGCTGGAGCGCGGCGCCGGGCCGGTGCGGATCACGGTGACCATGGCGGGCTACGGCACGGCCACCGGGACGCTCGGGGTCAGCGGCGGCGACACCGTGGTCAAGGACTTCACCCTGAGTCCGTAAGAACCCCTAGGACGGGTCCCACCACCCGCGGCGAGCCGCCAGCACACCTGCCTGGAACCGGCTCGTCGCGGACAGCCGGGCCATCAGTGCCTGGATCCGGCGCTGCACGGTCCGGTAGCCGATGCCGAGCTGCCGGGCGATCGCCTCGTCCGACAGCCCGTGCGCGAGCAGGGATACGATCCGCCGCTCGACCTCGCTGAGTGGCGGGTCGCCGCCGCGCACCTCCTCGGCCACCGCCGCGAACGGCTGCGCCTGCGCCCACAACATCTCGAACAGCGTGGACAGAGCGTCCAGCAGGGAGGAGGGATGCACCAGGATGCAGGAGTCGAGCACCCTGGGCGTGGCACGCAGCGGGATCAGCGCGAGGTCGTCGTCGGAGAGGATCATCTTCATCGGCACGTTCGGGAAGATCCGCACCTCTTCACCGGTGGCCACGCCGCGCTCGATCTTCTCCGCCTGTCCGTCCACCCGCAGCATGCCGCGTTCGTGGATGAAGCGCCGCCGGACGCCGCGGTCGGTGACATTCGCGGTGGAGGAGATCTCGGCGCCCTCGGCCGCCTGCGCGTACGGCGGGGCGTCGATGCCCCGGATGACGTCCTTGGCCCGCCGCAGGAGCTGCTGGCCACACCGGGCCACTGCGTCGGGCCCCGAGATCACCTCGACCAGCTCGGTGGCGTCCCGGCCGGAGCGTTCCCTGCGGTGCCGCTCGCCCAGGTGCTGGGCCAGTGCGCGGACGCGTTCGATGTCGCGTTCGCGGGCCAGCAGCAGCACCTCGATGGCGGGCTCCGGCGGCAGGGCGGCGTAGCGTACGGGCTGGCCGGGCACGCGGCTGATCAGCCCGCGGTCCTCCAGCCGCTGTAACACCTTGCCGAGGACGTCCGGCTCGACGGTGGTCATCCCGGCCAGCTCGTTCTCCGTGAGCGGGCCACCTCCCACCAGCGCCAGGTACGCTTCCTCGCCCCAGTGATCGACTCCCAGCACCTCGAGCACGATGACTCCTCGCTCCCTGCCCGGCTCCGGGGAGATGCTAGAGGAGCCACATGACCCGCCTGTTAAGGCATCCGGGCAGCGCCCGCCAGGTGGCCTCCGAGGCGGCCGGCACGTCACCGGCCGCGCCCGAGTCGGGGATGATCTCCGTGCTGCCGTTCTTCCGGGTCGGCACCAGGTACGCGCCCCTCTCTCCGCCGGTGTGCCGCCGCGTCGGCGCCCCTTCCTGCCCTGCGCGTGCCCGGCACCCAGCCGAGGTCACCGGATTCCAAGCAGGCCGGCGTCGGCGAGGTCGGACGGCTCGGTCATCCTTCGGCCTCGCCGAGGGTGACTGGGACGGGCGTGCGGGCGGGGCGCCGCCAGGGCCCGTTGAACAGCACGATCGCGGGGATGAACAGCACGAGACAGCCCAGCGCCACGAACAGCCACGTCTGCCAGTTCGTCGCCTCCACCACGTGCGGGATCACCAGGAGCCCGACCACCGCAATGGCCTTGGAGAGGAACCCGAACAGCCCCCACGCGGTGCCCTGCAGCCGCGGGTCGGCGTCCTCCGCGTCCTCGGAGTAGTTGGCCATCCAGGGCGCGTACGCCACCCCGAGCGAGCCGCCGAGCAGCGCGCCGACCACCATGAGCGTGCCGGTGGAGACGTCTTCCTGACCGAGGGAGACGGCGAGGTAGGCCGTGACGAGGACGGCGGCGATCGTTCCGCCGAGGGAGAACGGCTTGCGTAGCTGGGTCCGGTCGGACAGGCGGCCTGTTACGATCAGCGTGATCAGATTGAGACTCCAGAACGCCGCCATGATCGTGGATGCCTGAGCACTGCTGATGCCAAGCGCGCCGACCAGCATCGTCTGCCCGAAGAGCGACAGCGTGATGTAGAGCACCAGCCACAGCGAGATGCCGATGACGTGCGCCCAGATGTTCCGCCTGGCGAAGAGCGAGCGCATGCGCGCGGGCTCGGTGAGGTCCACGACCTGAGCGCCGTCCCGCTCGGTGTGCTGGATCCTGGCCCGCAGCTCGGGAGACAGGTCCGCGATGTTGAACGCGATGACCGCCGAAATGACGAGCGAGAAGCAGCCCATGATGACGAACTGCGAGCGCCACGAGTCGTCGAAGATCGGCAGGGTCAAGCCCGCGATGGCCGCTGCCAGGAAGTTCGCGCCGACGGGGCCCCAGGTCCAGAAGCCGAAGGCCTGAGCCCGCCCGAGGCGCGGTGAGAAGTCGCGGATCAGCGGCGCGGTGCTGGCCATGGCCACGCCGTCCACGAAGGCGAGCACGATCCTCGCGATCAGCAGGTCGCGCGGGCTCTGGACGAGCGTCATGGCGAAGCAGCACACGGCCGTCAGAGCCATGAGCGGGATGAGCAGCCGCACCCGGCCGATCTGGTCGGTGAGCCTGCCGCCCAGGATGGAGGCGATCGCCCCGGCCACTGCCGCGGTGCCCGACACGGCGCCGTACGTGGCCAGCGACATGTTGAGATCTTTGAGCAGGAGGGGCACCACCGGTGCGATCTGGCCTTCGTAGGAGCCGATGAGAATGGCCAGCACGGCCATCGTGAGGATCTTCATGCGTCGGGCGCCGGTGGGGTATTCGTCGAGCTCGCGGACGTAGGACAGCCTCATGGCTAGCCTTTCTGTGGGCTGGATCCCCCGTCAATGGTTCTAGAAGTAAGCTCTAGAATTCATTTCTGTGATGCTGCCCCTCACTGAGCCCCGCGTCAAGAGTGAGCCCGCGGCCAATGGCTAGAATGAAATTCTAGGATCACCCTTGAGTAAAGGAGTGGCGTGTTGGACCTCGAACTCGACGGCCTCGAAGTCTCCTTCGACCACACGGCCGTGGCCGCTCCCCGGATCAGGGACCTGCTGCCGATCTACAGCAACCTGCTCGGCGGCCGGCACCTGGGCGGCGGTGGCGACAACCGGGTCGCCGGTTATCGCACGTTGCAGCTCACATATCCCAACGGCGGCAAGGTCGAGCTCATGGAGCCACTGGCCGGATCGACGTTCTTCGACAGCTTCTTCGAGCTCACCAGGGGCCGGGGCGGCGTCCACCACCTCAACTTCCACGTTGCCGACCTGTCGGCGGCCGTGACCATGCTGACCGCCCGCGGCTACCGCCTCCACGGCCTCAACCAGGAGGATCCCCGCTGGCGGGAGGTGTTCCTGCACCCGAAGGAGGCCCACGGCGTCCTGATCCAGCTCGCCCAGCCGGGGCCTCGCGGGCCCGACGAGACCCGCCCGACCCTGGAGGAGGTGCTGGCCGGCCTGGGGAGAAACGGCAACGGCATACCGAGCCCTTGAACCCCTTCCCGCCGCGCGCTGGGCTCGAGAGCACCTAGCTCATTGCCTCGTGCCAGGCCTCGGACGCGGCACTTGCCCGGGCGGGGCGATGCCGTCTGGGTGTGCGTGGCTGGGGCCTCCAGCGCCGTGCCGTGTGGATGGGCGTGGCTGGGCATCCTGTGCCGTGCGGTTCGTTGCTCGAGCCCTTCGGCGCGGTGAGGCTCTGCGCGTGAGGCGTTGGTATGCGGGCTGGGTGCCTCCCTATGCTTCGCTGCCGCCGAGCCCCGGCGCTAGCACGGGCATCCTCGGCGGTCGCTGCTTGATTGGTTGACCGTGTGGCGGGGATGGCAGGCGATGGAGCGCCTTTCCTGGAAAGGCGCAGGCAAGAGGAGGGGGTCGCGATGGCGAGGTTCATGGACGTGCACACCGGGTTCGTGGGCGTCACGGAGGAGCAGCTGCGTCAGGCGCATGAGCGTGACCTGGCGGTGGAGGACGCCGAGGGCGTGCATTTCGAGCACGCCTGGATGGACCCCGAGTCCGGCAAGGTGTTCTGCCTGTCGTCCGGCCCGTCCAAGGAGGCGGTGCTGCGCGTGCACGAGCAGGCCGGGCATCCCACGACGGAGATCTACGAACTGCCGGTCGAGGTGGGGTAGCCGGGCACGGATCGAATGGGCGGCCATCGGTCGCCCACCAAGCACGCGGGCATCGGGCACGCCGTGGTGTGGGCCGAGAGCCGGGGGCGTGGTGACGTTGAGCGTGCTCGATCACGGGCGGGGGTTCGACATGGCGGAGCGGCCGCCGGGCCTGGGGATCTCGCGGTCGATCATCGAACGGGCGGCCTCCGTCGGTGGGTAGGCCGGCGTCGAGGCGGCGCCGGGGGAGGGCACCCACGTGTCGGTACGGATTCCACTGGCAGGCTACGCTCGCCAGGTCACCAGGGCGTCCAGGGCCTCGACGCGGGAACCCCTGGCCAGGAGCGGGTTGATCTCCAGGGACTCCAGGTCGTCGCCCAGCGTCTCCGCGAAGGCGGCGATCCGCGCCACGACCTCGGCCACCGCGTCCAGGTCCACGGGCTCGCCGCCCCTGGCGCCGTTCAGCAGCGCCGCGCCGCGCAGTTCGGAGAGCGCCGTACGCACCTCCCCGGCGTCCACCGGGAGCACCCTCAGCGCCGCGTCACGCAGCACCTCCACCCAGACCCCGCCCAGCCCGACGGCCAGCGTGAGCCCCCAGGCGGGGTCGCGCACGATGCCCACGAGCAACTCGACCCCACCGCTGCGCTGCGGCTGGACCAGGACCCCTGCCACCAGATCAGGGTCCAGGGACGCCGCCGCGGCGGTCAGCTCCCGGTACGCGTCCCGCACCGCCTCGGGCCCCGCCACCCCGAGCCGGACGCCGCCGATGTCGCTCTTGTGCCCGAGTCCTTCGGCGGCGAGCTTGAGCACCACCGGATACCCGAACCGATCGGCCGCCGCCACCGCCTCGGACTCCGCCTGCGCCAGGTCGGAGGGCACCATCGGCAGCCCGGCCGAGGCGAGGAGGGCGGCGGCACGGTGCTCGGCCCACACGCGCTCACGTTGACCCGTGCCTCTCGCAATGGCGCTCCCGGAAGGCGACGGGGGAGCGGGACGGGTGGCCAGGGCGCGGGCGTGGGCCTCCGACCAGCGGACGGCCGCCCCGATGGCGTGCAGCCCGTGCTCTATCCCGCCCACCACGTACGGGAAGCCCGTTTCCTCCTGCACCTGCCGTCCGAACTCCGTCACGTCCGTCAGCACGTTGCTCACCACCACGACGGGCACAGGGGAGGTGGCGATCCGCCGGGCGTTGGCCGAGTAGAGGGCGAAGACGGGCGCGGGATCGGGCGGTGCGACACGAGGGAGCTCCGACAGCAGCATGATCAGGTCGATTCCCGGGTCGGCGGTCACCACCTCCAGCGCGCGGCCGAGCAGGGTGCGGTCGATGAGGACGTACCCGGTGACGTCGAGCGGGTTCTGTACGGTGCCGAAGGACGGCACGATCTCCGCCAGCCGCGCCACCGTCTCGGGCGCGAACGCCGGCAGTTCCAGCCCCTCGTCCTCGGCCCGGTCCGCGATGATTTCCGAGGCCCCGCCCGAAGGGGTGACGACCCCGACGCGCCGCCCGGGCAGCGGTCCGCAGGAGGCGAGCAGTCCGGACGTGATGATGAGGTCTTCCAGCGAACGCACCCTGATCACGCCGAGCCCGCGTAGCGCGGCGTCGATGACGTCGTCGTCGCCCACGAGCGCTCCCGTGTGCGCCTGCGCGGTGTGCGAGGCCAGCTTGCTGCGGCCGATCTTGAGTGCCACGATCGGCTTCCCCGCCATCAGCGCCCGGCGGGCCACCCGGGAGAACTCGGCCGGATTCCTGATGGTCTCGAGGAAGAGCGCGATGACCTTGGTGGCCGGGTCGTCCACCAGGTGGTCGACCACGTCGGTGACGGTGACCACGGTCTCGTTGCCCATCGAGGTGAGCAGGCTGATGCCGACGTTGCGCGCCTGCGCGAACGCCAGGACCGAGCTGGCCAGCGCGCCGCTCTGCAGCACCACGCCGACGGCCCCGCGCAGCAGTGGCGAGGGGATGGGCAGCCCGTACGGGGTCACGGAGGAGGCGGCGTTGATGTACCCGTTGCCGTTCGGCCCGAGGATTGTAAGCTCATTTTCCGCAGCAAAAGCCGAAATTTCGGACTCCAGCCGTGCCCCCTCCTCCCCGGCTTCCCCGAACCCGGCCGTGAGGATCACGTAACATCGGATCCCCAGCTTCGCCCCTTCACGCAGCACCCCCAGCACGGCGGCCGTCGGCACCATGACGTACGCCAGATCGACCGGCGTGGGAATCTCCGTCAGGCTCCGGAAGGCAGGCGAGCCGTGGACGACGCCGCCGCGCGGGTTGACCAGGTGGACGGGCCCGGAGAAGCCGTGCGTGCGCAGGTTGGCCAGCGTGCTGATCGACCATCCCGACTTGTCCGTGGCCCCGACCAGGGCGATCGAGCGCGGATTGAACAGTGCCCCGACCGACATGCGATCACTCCCCGATGAGGCCGAGCTTGGCGTGTCCCTTGATGAGATTGCGTGCGATCGTGCGCCGCTGGATCTCGTCGGTGCCCTCGAAGATCCGCAGTAGCCGCAGCTCGCGGTACCACCGCTCGATCGGCAACTCCTTGGTGTACCCCATGCCGCCGTGGATCTGCAGCACCCGGTCCACCACCTGGTTCGCCATCACGGCACCGTTGAGCTTGGCGATCGAGGAGGCGTGGCGGGCGTCCATGCCCTCCTGCACGCGCCAGGCGGCGTACAGCGTCAGCCACTTCGCCGCCTCGATCTCCACCTGGGAGTCGGCGATCATCCACTGGATGGCCTGGTACTCCGAGATCGTCTGCCCCATGGACTTGCGGATCTTGGCGTAGTCGACGGCCATCTGGAGCATGCGCTCGGCGGAGCCGATGGCCCGGGCGGGGATCATGTAGCGGCCCTGCCCGATCCACTGCATGGCCAGCTCGAAGCCCTTGCCCAGCTCGCCCAGGATGTTCTCTTCCGGCACCCGTACGTCCTCGAACACCAGCGACGCCGGGCCCCACTCGCCCATGGTCGGGATCGGTTCGGACCTCCAGCCCATGTCCCTGTCCACCAGGAAGCAGGTGACGCCGTGCTCCTCGGCCACGGCGAACACCATGACGAAGTCCGCCTCGCTCCCGTTCGTGATGAACGTCTTCTCGCCGTTGATGACCCACTCGCTGCCGTCGCGGGTGGCCTTGGTGCGGATGTTGCGGGCGTCGGACCCCGCGCCGGGCTCGGTGATCGCGAAGCAGGAACGGCGCTCGCCCTCGATGGTCGGGATCAGGTAGCGCCGCTTCTGCTCCTCCGTGCCCGCGTACAGGATGTTGTCGGCGCTGCCGCCGAACGAGAACGGTACGAAGGTCCTGCCCAGCTCCATGATGATGATCGCGGACATGACCGGGCCGAGGGCCGCGCCGCCGTACTCCTCGGGCGTGTTGATGCCCCAGAAGCCCGACTTCCTGGCCTTGGCCCGCAGGTCGCGCAGGGCCTCGGGGTCCAGCGCGGGACGGCCCTCGCGCTCGTTGCGCAGGACCTCGGGCTCCAGCGGCATGACCTCCTTCTCGACGAAGGACCGTACGGTGTCGCGGATCTGGCGTTCCTCGGAGCTGAGCGAGAAGTCCATCGACTCGCCTTTCTAGAATGAGTCTCTAGGAAGAGATTCCTAGCTCCAGTGCCGAACTGTCAAGAATCTGATTCTAGAATTTGCCGGGCTATAATCGGCGCGTGGCACGTAAGTCCTCGTGGGAGTGGAGCCGTACGGCCCAGACCCGCAGAAGCATGCTGCAGGCGGCTCGCGAGGTCTTCGGCGAGCACGGCTTCGCCGAGGCCAACGTCTCCGAGGTGGTCGCCCGCGCCGGGTCCAGCGTCGGGAGCCTCTACCACCACTTCGGCGGCAAGACCGAGCTGTTCCTGGCCCTGTACGAGGACCACCAGGCGGCGCACGAGGAGGCGTCGGCCTCCAGCGTGGCCAAGGCCAAGAAGGAGGGCGTGAGCGATCCCGTCGAGCTGCTGATCGCCGGGGCGCGCGCGTACCTCGCCGGGGCCTGGCAGCGGCGCGACCTGGTCAGGCTGTTCATCGAGGGGGACGGCCCGCCGGGGTTCGAGCTGATCCGCCGCACCCGTGGCCGGGAGTGGGTACGCCAGAACGCCGTGCTGCTGGGGGCCGGTGGGGACCCGCTTGACCGGTTCACTGTGGCGGTGCTGACGAGCATCATCGGGGAGGCGGCGCGTGAGGTCGCCACCTCCGATACGGAGGAGGACGCGCAGGAGGTCATCGAGGCGGCCATGACGCTGATCCGCCGCCTCGACCCCCTCAAGGTCCTGGAAGAGGACTGACCTCACCGACTGTCGCGCGCCCCCGGTCGAGCACGACTGTGCCGTCGTCCTTGGCCGTCCTGAACAGCACCTCCGCCCCGTCCACCCAGATCGACACGGTAAGCGACTCCCCAGGGAAGACCGGGCTGGTGAACCGCCCCGACATGGCCCGGAACCGGGCGGGATCCGACCCCGCCACCACGTGCAGCAGCGCCCGCCCCGTCACCCCGTACGTGCACAGCCCGTGCAGGATCGGCCGGTCGAACCCGGCCCTGGCCGCGAACTCGGGATCGCTGTGCAAGGGGTTGTAATCGCCTGACAGCCGGTAGATCAGCGCCTGCTCCGGCCGCGTAGGGTACGTCACCTTGTGGTCGGGCGCCCGATCGGGAAGCGTCCACGGGTCGCGGGGCCCGCGATCCCCGCCGAAACCGCCCTCGCCCCTGATGAACACCGCGCTCCGCGAGGTGATCAGCGGCTCACCGGTACGCAGGTCCACGGCGGTGGCCGACGAGGTGACCAGCGCCCCCGAGCCTTTGTCGTAGATCCCCGTCACCTTGGAGGTCGTCCGTACGCCCCCGGCCGGGGGCAGCTCCCGATGCAGCTCGAAGGACTGCTCCGCGTGGACCAGCATGGCCGGGTCGAAGTCGCCCAGCGGTCGCCTCGGAGCCTGCGCCGCCAGCACCGCGAACGTCGGCAGCACCCGCTGCCCCTTCTCCGTCGCGAACTCCAGCTCGGACGTCCCCGCCCCGACTCCGAGCGCGTACAGCATGGTGTCCTTGGCGGTCCATGTGCGCTCGTGGGCGGGACCCTCGACACCGATCAGGCCGTGGTCGAGCGCCATGTCAGTCCTCCCGCCCTGGGATGCGGCCGTTGGTCAGCGCGTTCGGCGCGGCCTTCTCGACGAGCGCGGGGATGACCGAGCCCAGCTCGGCCGGATCCCACCGCGAGCCCTTGTCGACGCCGGGACCCGCGTGCCAGCCCTCGGCCACGCTGATCACGCCCGCGCGCACGTTGAACACCCGCCCGGTGATCCCCCGGGCCTCCGCACTGGCCAGCCAGACCACGAGTGGTGCGATGTCGTCGGGGTCGGCGCCGGTCGCGCCGGCAGGCATCAAGCCGGAGGTCATCCGGGTGAGCGCGGCGGGGGCGACCGCGTTCACGGTCACGCCGTACCGCTCCAGCTCCTTCGCCGCGATCACGGTCAGCCCCGCGATGCCGGCCTTGGCGGCGCCGTAGTTCCCCTGCCCGGGGTTGCCGTAGATGCCGGAGGACGACGTCGTGTTGATGATCCGGGCATCCACCGGCTCGCCCGCCTTGGCCCTGGCCCGCCAGTAGGCCGCGGCATGGCGCAGCGGCGCGAACGTGCCGCGCAGGTGCACCCTGATCACGGCGTCCCACTCGTCCGCGGTCATGTTGACCAGCATCCGGTCGCGCAGGATGCCGGCGTTGTTGACCAGCACGTCCAGGCCGCCGAAGTGGTCGACGGCCGAGCGCACCAGCCGCTCCGCGCCGTCGAAGTCGGAGACGTCCTCGCCGTTGACGACGGCCTGGCCGCCCATGGCCTCGATCTCCGCCACCACCTCGGCCGCCGCCGCGGACGTGCCGGTGCCGTCGACCTCCGCCCCCAGGTCGTTGACCACCACCTTCGCGCCCTGTCTGGCGAACTCGAGCGCGTGCCCACGCCCGATTCCCCTGCCCGCCCCCGTGACGATCACCACGCGACCTTCGACGATCCCGCTCATCTGACACCTCGATCCTTGGGTAACGAACTCAATTCTAGTATTAAAATCTAGAAATGATAGGGTAATCGTGACGCATCCCCACATGTCCGGGGCGGGTACGGTGGCGGACGTGGTTGAACGTTTCCAGCCCCAGCGACACGTCTACCCCCGGACGGTGCGATTCGCCGACATCGACTCCCAGGGCCACGTGAACAACGTGCGTTTCCTTGACTACCTCGAGGACGCGCGCTTCGGGATGTTCCACATCGATCCGTACAACGCGGGCGAGGAGCCGTTCAAGGGCCTGGTGGTGACCCGCCACGAAATCGATTACCGCCGCCCGCTCGGCTTCCGCGCCGACCCGGTGCGGGTCGAGACGTGGGTGACCGAGGTCAGGGCGGTGCGGTTCTCGCTCCAGTACGAGATCCGCGACGACCACGAGGTGTTCGTCACCGCGAGGTCGGTCCTCGCGGCCTACGACGTCGAGCGGGCCGGCCCGCGCAGGCTCACCGAGAGCGAACTGTCCTACCTCAAACGCTTCTCGTGAGGCGCTGGCTGATGCTGGCGCTGGGTGTCAACGCACATGCCAGCGTCACCTTAGGACTCTTCGGCCTGCCCCTCGTCATGCCTGAAATACAGCGACATTTCGGTGTTCCGTTGCCGGTGGCGGGCATCATCGCCAACGCCCCGGCCATCGGCATCCTGGTGGCGCTCGTCGCCTGGGGAGCGCTGGCCGACCGGCACGGCGAACGGCTGGTCCTGGGTACGGGGGTGGGGCTGGCGGCCGTGCTGTTCGCCGGGGTCGCGATCGTCGGCCAGACGTGGGCGGTGATCGCGCTGCTGGCCCTGGCCGGCGCGGCGGGCTCGGCCGCGATGGTCGGCGGCGGCCGGATCGTGCTGCGCTGGTTCGAGCCGCCGGAGCGCGGCGTCGCCATGGGCCTGCGCCAGGTCTCCTTCACGTTGGGCATGGCCATCGGTGCGTTCGTACTGCCGCCGGTCGCGCGGGCGCACGGCCTGCCCGGCGTGCTCACCGTCTGCGCCGCCGTCAGCCTGGTGGCCGCCGTGCTGGCCGCGCTCTTCCTGTCCGAGCCGCCGCACGAGCTCGCCGGGTCCGGGTCGGCGCCGGTGGGCACGCCGTACCGGCAGCCCGCATTATGGCGGGTGCACGCCACCAGCGCCCTGCACGTGGTGCCGCAGATCGTGGTCAGCACGTACGGCGTGACCTGCCTGGTCCGCCTGTACGGCTGGGACAGCGTGGGGGCCGGGCAGCTGTTCGGGGTGGCGGCCATCGGCGGGGCCGCGGTACGCATCGCGGTCGGGCGCTGGTCGGACAGGACCGGCCTGCGCATGCGGCCCCTGCTGCTGATCACCGTCGCCAATCTGGGCGTGCTCGTACTGCTGGTCGCCGGCACGCTCGCCGGTACCTGGCTCGGCCCTGCCATGCTCGCGCTGGCCGCGGTGATGACCGTGGCCGGCAACGGGCTCGCCTACCTCGCTGCCGGCGAGCTGGCCGGGCCCGCCTGGGCGGGCAGGGTGCTCGGCACCCACAACACCATTCAGAACACCGTCTCTCTGGTCGCCACACCGCTGGCCGGCGTGGTGATCGAGCACGCGGGGTTCGGGGCGGGCTTCGCGGCGGGTCTGGCGTGCGCGCTGCTGTCGTTGCCCGTCATCCCCTTCCGTGGCGAGCGCCCGCGAGGGTTATGAGTCGCTCCGCAGCCACACCGCGGTGTCGGGTGGCAGCAGGCCCCGCTTGAGCGGTCCGCTCGACAGCAGCACGGCATCGTGCTCAGGCAGGTGCACCGGCCCCAGACCGCAGTTGACGGCGCAGGTCAGCGAGCCACGGGTAAAGAAAAGCGCACCTTCGGGAGAATCCAGCCACTCCAAGGTATAAGGAATTGATCTGCCCAGGTCACGGCGGCAGGCCAGGGCCTGGCGGTAGAACTCCAGCGTCGAGCCGGCGTCCCCCTCCTGCTTCTCGACGCTCAGCTCCGCGAACGTGGCGGGCTGCGGCAGCCACGGCTCGACCCCGCCGGGCGAGAACCCGTACGAGGGGGTGTCCACCGTCCATGGGATCGGCACCCGGCACCCGTCGCGCCCGGGCAGCTCGCCCTTGGACTGGAAGAAGACCGGGTCCTGCCTGGCCTCGTCGGGCAGGTCGATCACCTCGGGCAGCCCCAGCTCCTCGCCCTGGTAGAGGTAGGCGGAGCCGGGCAGCGCCAGCATCGTCAGCAGCGCCGCCTTGGCCCGCGCGAGGCCGGCCCCCGGATCGTCCGCCTCGTAGCGGGTGCGGTGGCGTACGACGTCGTGGTTGGACAGCACCCACGTCGCGAACGGCACGGCGGCCAGTGTGTCGTCGATGACCTTCTTGAACGCCGTCGGCGACCACGGCGCCTGCAGCCAGGCGAAGTTGAAGCTCTGGTGCAGCTCATCGGGGCGCACGTAGAGGGCGAGGTCCTCGGAGCTGTCCGTCCACACCTCGCCCACGGCCATCCGCTCGCCCGGATAGCCGTTCAGGAGCCTGCGCCAGTCGCGGTAGACGTCGTGCACCTCGGGCTGCCCCCACACCGGCGAGACCGACTTGAACGACTGGTCGCCCACGTCGGGCAGCCCCTCGGCCTTGTAGAGCCCCATCGCCACGTCGATGCGGAATCCGTCGACGCCCCGGTCCAGCCAGAACCGCAGGATGTCCAGGAACTCGGCGTGCACCTCGGGATTGCGCCAGTTGAAGTCGGGCTGCCCGGGAGCGAAGAGATGCAGGTAGTACTGCCCGTCCGCCACCTTCGTCCAGGCCGGTCCGCCGAACGTGGACTGCCAGTTGTTGGTGGTGTCGCGGAAGATGTACCGGTCGCGCCGCTCGCCCCGCAGGGCCGCCTGGAACCAGGGATGCTGGGAGGAGCTGTGGTTGGGCACGACGTCGACGAGCACCCGCAGCCCGTGGTCGTGGGCGTCCGCGACCAGGGACTCGAAGTCGGCCAGTGAGCCGAACAGCGGATCGACGTCGCGATAGTCCGCCACGTCGTAACCGCCGTCGGCCATGGGGGAGGGGTAGAACGGCGTCAGCCAGATGGCGTCGATCCCCAGCCGCTGGAGGTACGGCAGGCGCTCGCGCACCCCGGCCAGGTCGCCGACGCCGTCTCCCGAGGCGTCGGCGAAGCTTCGAACGTAGATCTCGTAGACGACGGCATCACGCCACCAGGGGATATCCATGTGGCGTGTCATGCCCGTTATGTAGGTGAGTTCACCAGACTGTGGGCCGCGTAGACCAGATAGTCCCAGAGCCTGGTCTCCTGCTCCTCCGGCAGATCGAGCGAGTCGACCGCGTCACGCATGTGCCGCAGCCACGCGTCCCGCTCGGGCTCGCCGATCACGAACGGCATGTGCCGCATGCGCAGCCTCGGGTGGCCGCGCTCCTGGCTGTAGGTGTTGGGCCCGCCCCAGTACTGGATCAGGAAGCCCCGCAGCCGCTCCTCGGCGCCCGTCAGATCGGGCTCCGGGTAGAGCGGCCGCAGCAGCGGGTCTTCCGCGACCCCCTCGTAGAAGCGGTGCACGAGGCGCCGGAAGGTGTCCTCGCCCCCAACGGCGTCATAGAAGGAGGTCTCGCTCACGTACATACCCTATGCGGTGGCGACCAAGGCGATGCCGGCGGAGTCGATCGCCGCCTTTACCCTGATCCTGAGCTCTCTCGACACCTCCGCCTGCGCCGAGGGGAGCGTCTTGGCGGAGATGCGGAAGACCAGCGAGCTGTCGGACAGCTGCTCCACGCCGAACACCTGCGGCTGCTCCACGATCTTGCTCTCGCGGAACTCGGAGTCGGCCCAGACCTCCTCCGCCACGTGCTCGAGCAGCACCCGCACTTTCGTGACGTCGGTGTCGTAGGGCACCGGTACGTCGACGTAGGCGCGCGACCATCCCTGCGACTCGTTGCCGACCCTGGTGATGGTGCCGTTGCGGACGTACCAGACGCGGCCGTCGACGTCGCGCAGCCTGGTGACCCGCAGGGTGACCGCCTCGACCGTGCCGACCGCGGCGCCCGCGTCGATGACGTCGCCCACGCCGTACTGGTCTTCGAGCAGCATGAACATGCCCGCGATGAAGTCCTTGACCAGCTCCTGCGCGCCGAAGCCGATGGCCACGCCGAGAATGCCGACGCTGGTCAGCAGGGGCGCGATCGGTATCGTCAGCCGGTCGAGCACGGTCAGCACCGCGGTGCCGAGGATGACGATCGAGGCGACGTGCTTGAGCACCGAGCCCATCGTCTCGGCCCGCTGCTTGCGCCGCTCGTGCAGCAGCGCGTCGATGCCGTCGGGGGCCGCGTTCTTACGGAACCTGTTGGTGATCGACCCGCCCGTGGCCGCGCGGTTGACCACTCTCGTGATGACCCGGTGCACGAGATTGCGGAGCACGAACGCGAGCACGATGATCACGACGATGGTGATCGCGCTGGCCACCAGAGGCGCCCAGGCCGCGTTGTCAAACAGCCCGACGAACGTAGAGCAGATCGGGTCGTTCTGGCACGTCGCGCCCATTGCCTGGGTCATCTTGTCCACGTCCGACAGGACCGTCGGGAAAGCGAGTGGTGGCAACTGTGTCACCAGCGGTAGCACTGGGTGGATCCCCCTCCGGAAGCGGTTCGGTCGGCTGCTTGGACCGTTTCGCTCCAAAAATACAGCCGGCCGGACCGCCCGCCGTCACATCACGCCGGGGAAGACGGGGTTGCCCGCTCTCTGGGCCGCGGAGGGAGAGAGCGAACGCTCCGATGACGGACGGCTCGAGACGGGACACGCACCCGGAAGCATGTCCCGTGCCGGTTCCGGGAGGGATCCCCCGAACACCCGCCCGGCGGACCGGACGGGTGGCTCTTGTGCGGGCGCGGCACGCTGGGCCGCGCCTGGGCCGGAACCGGCGAGGCGACCAGGGCTCCGGCATACGGGAACCCTCCGCACCGGCCGCCCCGCCGGCTCCGTTGACGCCGTCGTGGGTGCGGTGAGCCGTGGTGGCTGCGCTCCACCCGGGTCACCGCGTCGTCACTCCCCCACGGCGGCCAGCACGCGTGCGACCTTCGTGGCCGCCCCAGCCGGGTCGTCGGCCTTGTGCATCCGCTCGCCCCAGGACCAGCAGTACCACCAGTCCTGCATGTCGGATGCGCTCGTGGACCGACAGGTGACGTTCTCCGACAGGCTCGTCGCGTTCGGGTTGATGACCCGGGCGAACGTGCGTCCTCCCTGTGTCTGGACCACTCGCGCGAGCAGTCCGTGAGCGCCGAGCTCTGACACGAGACGCTTCAGATGCTCGAAGTTGTCGTCCCCCACCGTTAGTCCCCTCCCTCTTTGGGAATCTGGCTGGTGCGCCAAACATGGCTCATGTCAACGGCGCGCGCAACGGTGGTCCCCGCTCACAGGGAGTTGCTTCTACCTCATGGGTTGTAAGAAACAGTCCCTCGGAGGACGATCCTTAACCGTAGGCTTGGGCACGGGCGTTTCCATCCTGTCGACATTGGTTCACACTCATGGGTAGGCGCACAGCGACATGGACGCTACGCTGAGTCACCAGTTGTGGACCGGTCGAGACACGCGCGAGAGGGGCCGGGATGGCCGGCAGACAGCACAGGGAAACGGAGATAGCCCGGAGGATCAGAGCCAAGGGCCTGGCCGCCGGGCGGACTTCTGCCCAGATAGCTGACGAGATCCATGAGCAGTGCACGTCACAGTTCGGCACCAGCCGCATCAAGGCACACCGCCTTTCCCACGGCATCGCGTTGGCAGACGTCGTCGAGCAGATCAGAGCCCTGTTCGAGCGTGACGACAAGTCGATGCCCGGCATCGGCGAGACGTTGCTGTCCGCCTACGAAAGCGGTCTCAAGCGCCCAGGGCCCGAATACATGCACTACCTGTGCACCGTCTACCGGGTCGAGCCGCATGAGCTCGGCTACGACGGGCCGTGCATCTGCGGCCGCGGGCACCGCCTGCAGGTGGTGTCCGCTGTCGATGTCAAGGAGCGGCCGTTATTGCCGACGGAGCGTGAGCTGCTGCTCAAGCCGATGGTCACAGAGCCGGAGGCCGAGGAGGACGAGAACATCCTCCGCCGCACGCTGCTCAACCTGCTCAACGCCGAGTCCCGCTTGGTCACCACGCTCGACGGGCCCATCCTCGGCGCCTGTGAGGGCATCAGGCGCCGGATGGACGAGACGCTCGTGTCGGCCACCGTGTCGGCCGCGATGCTCGACCAGTGGGAGGAGGCCACGCTCAGCTTCGGCCGTCAATACACGACGACGGCTCCGCTGCGCCTGCTGTGCGACGTGCTGCTCGAGATGAGCGCCGTACGTACGGCGATGTCCCGCCGCCAGCCCATCGACCTGCAGGACCGCCTACTGAGGATGGCGGCCCAGCTGTCAGGGCTGAGTGGCATGATCATGATCAATCTCGGTGACCACCGGCTGGCCCGCTCCTTCTTCAGGACCGGGCGCACCGCGGCCGACGAGACGGGCGACCGCGCGCTACGCGCGTGGATCACCGCCCGCGAGTCGCTCGTCCCCCTCTACTTCGGGGACGCCCGCGAGGCGCTCAACCTGGCGAAGAAGAGCCGCGACCTCGCCGGCAACACGCCCTGCCCCGCGCAGGCCATGGCGCCGGTCGTCGAGGCCAGGGCGCTGGCCATGCTCTCCGGCCAGGAGAGCAAGAAAGAGGTCGTCGACCAGGCCAAACGCGCGCTGGCCCGAGCCCGGAACGCCTTCTCCCACATGCGGACGGAAGACCAGGAAGACATGGCCTTCGGCTACACGGAGAAGCAGCTCTACTTCTACCAGGGCGACGTGCTCACCAAGCTCGGCCAGACGCTGGAGGCCGAGGTGGTGCTCGACCAGGCGCTGGAGAAGTACGAGGACCACATCCTCGACCAGACGCTGATCCGGCTCGACCAGGCCCAGTGCCGCATGATCGACGGCGAGCTCGACTCCGCACTCGACATCGGCACCCGGGCGTTGCGGATGGTCAGTGACGAATATCTGACCGACTTCATCATGCGTCCCGCCCTGGCGCTCGAACAGGCGATCATGGCGCGTGACGCCAACCATTCCAAACTCGAGGAGTTCAGGGCCGAGTTGCGTCGGCCCAGGGCCCAGCTGAAGGCGGGCGGTGCATGACGTTGGAGATCCGGCGCTATCGCTGGTCCGATCTCGACACCATTCTCGCGCTCCACCGGATATGCCTCGCCGAGGTGGGGCTGATGCCGGGCGACGGCGTCTACTACGACGACGACTTCCCACGCATCCAGGAGATCTACGTCGCCTGTGGCGGCGACTTCCTGGTCGGCGAGGTCGACGCTCGGGTGGTCGCCATGGGCGGCCTGAAACCCGTCGACACGTGCACGGCCGAGATCTGCCGGCTGCGAGTCCATCCGGAGCACCAGCGGCGCGGCTTCGGCGAGGCCATGCTGCACGCGCTTGAACAGCGCGCGGCGGAGCTCGGCTTCGAGCGCCTCAGAGGTGACACCACGCTCAACCAGGGGGCCGCGCTGGCGCTGTACGAGCGCCGGGGATGGCGCGAGCTCTCCAGACAGCGGGTCGGTGATCTGACCGTCATCTACGGTGAGAAACGGCTGATCCCTCCCGCGGTCATCGAACTCTAGAATCCCTCCTCGCACGGGCCCCAACCTCACCCCTCCGGGGCCTTGCACCGGTCTTCCCCGGTGACCATTCCCGGCTCTCACGGCGTGTTCTCCCGCCGGAGCTTCTTCCGTCACCTGCCGCATCGGGCGGTGACCGCCGTTTCTGAAACGGCCCCGGATATGGATGTACGAACCCGCGGGTGAGGCTCTTAACACCGAGTTGTAGAGGAACCTCACCGGCTGCGCCCTGTACATCTGCGGCTGCGAATAGTAGTGAGATGCTTCTGCCATGGCAGTCGTGCCCGCTCCCCGCCCCCTTACGGGAGCTGTGCTTCTGTTGTTCGTCAGCGCCGCTTGGGGGTCGGCATTTCCGCTGATGAAAGATCTCATCCACCGGTTAGCGGTCGAGGATCTGCTCGCCGAGCGCTACCTGCTCGCCGCGGTCACGCTCCTCCTCATCCGGCCGGGCTGCCTTCGGGGGCTGCCACGTAAGACGTGGATCAACGGGATCGTTCTCGGGGTCATGTTCGGGGTCGGCCAGGCCGGTCAGGCCATCGCGCTGCACAGCCTGCCGTCCTCCCTGTCCGGCTTCGCCGTCGGCTGCAGCGTGGTGATCACGCCCATCCTGGCGCTCGTCGTGTTCAAGGCGAAGGTGCATTGGCGGATCTGGGCCGGGGTCGTGCTCGCGCTGGCCGG
Source organism: Nonomuraea sp. CA-141351 (assembly GCF_050944675.1). Lineage (NCBI taxonomy): Bacteria > Bacillati > Actinomycetota > Actinomycetes > Streptosporangiales > Streptosporangiaceae > Nonomuraea > Nonomuraea sp. CA-141351. Next base: position 9,465,948 of record NZ_CP191982.1, on the reverse strand, counting down.
CATGACCGTGTTCACGCTGCTGCGCGGGGTGGAGGATGGCGAGGTCTCCGTGCTCGCGCTCGGGGTCACGCTCACCGCCGCCGCCCTCTACTCCGGCCACACGCTGCTGCTCGCGCAGCTGTCCAAGCGCGGGTCGGGCTTCCACGCGTACGCGCTGACCGTGATCCAGCTCTTCACCATCGGACTGCTCACCGGGGTCGTCGCCGTGCGTGACGGGTTCGCCGTGCCGTCGAGCGGCCCCGACTGGCTGGTACTCGGGCATCTGGCCGTGGTGTCGTGCGCGCTGGGGTTCCTGGCCCGCTCGTACGGGCAGGCGCACGTGCCGGCGGTGCCGAGTGCGATCCTGATGTCGTCGCAGCCCCTCTGGGTGGCGGCGATCTCGGTGATCTGGTTCCACGAGCAGGTGGGCTGGAGCATGATCGTCGGGGGCGGCTTGATGGCCGGCGCGATGCTGCTGGCCCTCCCCTCGAGGACCGCCTCCCTGGGGCAGAAGCGCTCCCAAGGCAAGCGGGACCTCCTCGCCGTGACGGCGCGGGCGACCAAGGCGCTGGCCGACCTGAGGATCAAGCGTGAAGATCAACTGCGGTTCTCCCGCGGTCCCGCCCCGTACATCGACAAAAGTGCCTGCATGAACACCGGGTCGTGCCCCTGGCACACCCGCTCGCTCAAGGGCGGGGCGGAGCCCAGTCTCGAGCGGCTGATCGAGCGGGCCACGGTCATCGTGCGGGCTCGGGGCCTGCCGGGGGTGGGGTGCTGCCAGTCGGTCACGTTGCTCGGGCGGTGCCTATGTGACTTGATGGAAGAAGCCGAGCAGGCCCGGACGAAGGCATTGCCCCGCTGGTTTCGTTCCCAATAGGTTAGAAGTGACAATCAAAAGGCCAGCGCTTTTTATCCTTTGACCTCCCACTTATTCACCATAAAGCTTGATATTCGGCGGGGTGCCCTAATAATGGTGAATTAACCCCAATGGAGAGGTACGTCATGAAGCGCATCGTCGTCCGCAAGCCAGGCACCGCGCGGCTCGCAGGGACCTCCAGCGTCATTCACAAGGGGTGACTGAGGCGAGGTCCCATCTCAGAGTGCAGGGCGAACCACCCGCCCAAGTGAGGGCCGCGCGGCTGATGACGCCGTTGATCGACGGACATCGCCGGCCGCGTGGCCCTTACACTGTCGCCGCCGCCCTGCTGCGTCACCTGGTGCCGCAGGCTCTGGAACGGGACGGTGACCTGGTTGCGGCCCACGACATCGAGATCCGGGCAGCGGCGCCCGAGCTGGCCGATCTCGTGCCGGCCAGGCGGGTCACGATCGACGCCGGCCTGTCCGACGACGAGCGCATCCTCGTGCCCGCGCCCCGCCGTACGCTGCGGCTGGCCAACGGGCTCGCGGAGTTCTTCCGTGACGCCGTACGCCCCGGGGAGGCGATCGCGGTGTGCAACGGCACCGAGGCGGACCCGACGGACACCGAGCTGCTCGACGTCATGATGCGGCGCATCCCGCCCGAAACGCTCGCGATCACGTTGTACTCGGGCGGCCCCGAGCCCCCGCCCGACACCCGTGGCGCGGACGAGCTGTGGGCCCTGGTGGACCGGTGCATGCGCGACGGCTTCCTGCACGCCGCCGCGGAGCTGGGGGAGCGCGGCATGTCGCGGACCGAGCCGGGGGGCGAGCGCTGGTGGCGTTTCGCCCAGCGCACCGCGACCGCGCTCGGCGGCCTCGGCCGCACCGACGACGCCAGGGCGGTGTGGGACCGGGTGCGCTCGGCCAGCCAGGATCCGGCCATGCACGCCGCCAGCGCCTACGGCACCGCCATGCTCGACGCCCGCGACCCCGACCCCGCGCGTCGCGACCTGAGCAGGGCAAGGCGCTGGATCAACGAGGCCATCGCCATCTCCAGCCTGCTGCCAGAGCCCTTGGACCGGGCGTTCAAGCTGGGCTTCGACCGCAACGGCCTGGCGCTGATCGAGCTGCGGCACGGCCGGTTGGGCGCCGCCCTGTCGCTGGTCGAGTCGGCCCTCGAGCTGGCGGGCGAGCTGGGGGAGCGGCATCCGCTGCACAAGATGGTGCTGCTGGCCAACCGGGCGCAGCTCCTGGCCGCTCTCGGGCACGTCAAGGAGGCGCTGGAGGATTACACGGCCGCGATCGCGCTGGATCCCGCCTTCCCCGACTACTACCTGGAGCGGGGGAACCTGCTGTTCAAGCTCGGCCGGCACGAGGAGGCCCTGGCCGACTTCGAGCGGGCCATACGGGCCGGGCCGCCGCTGCCCGAGGCCTACTACAACCGGGCGGAGCTGCGTACCGTGCGGGGCGACATCGAGGAGGCGCTGGCCGACCTGGCCCGGGTGATCGAGCTCGATCCCACCTACCTGGACGCGTACATCAACCGGGCCGGGCTGCTGGCCGCCGCGGACCGGGACGAGGAGGCCCGGGCCGACGTCGCCGCCGGGCTCGTCCTGGCGCCGGGCAACCCGCACCTGCTCACGGTGCTGGGACAGCTGGAGACGGCGGCGGGGCGGCTCGGGGAGGCGCGGGAGGCGCTGGAGCTGGCCGTCGAGCGCGCGCCCGGGCTCGCGGCCGCCTGGGGAAACCGGGGGGTGCTGCGGTACGCGGCCGGAGACCTGGAGGGAGCGGTGGACGACCTTTCCCAGGCCATCGAGCTGCAGCCCGAGCCCGACCTCTACACCAACCGCGCCGTCGCCCTGCGCGCCCTGGGGCGCGACGCCGAGGCCGAGGCGGACGAGCGCCGGGCCAGCCGCCTCTCTTGAGCTGGAGGGTTCCCCCAATGTCACCATGGGGCTATGCGGGGGCGAATGGGGCGGGCGGCTGCGGTGTACGCGGCATTAGGGGTGTTGTGGTGGGCCACCGTGCGCCTGGCCTGGGCAGGCATCGGCTGCGAGGACTGGGGATGCCTGGCCCCGGCCGTCGGGGTCGTGGTGGTGATCTCGCTGGCGCTGGTCATCGGGTCCGCGTACGTGCTGGAACGGGTCGACGTGCGGCCGGGGCGCCGGGTGGCGCTGGTGGCGACCGGTGTGCTGGTGGTGTTCAGGCTCGTCGGAGAGGCGCTGCCGTCGTGGACCTCGTCGTTCGCGCACGCGGTCACGGCCGGCGCGGTCTTCGCGGGGGCGGGGGCCGTGGCGGCTTTCAGTACCGGGCCGGGTGTGGCGCGGCGGTGGAAGGTGGTGACCGCGCTGGGCATGATCGCGCTGATCCCCGCGGCGCTCATTGTGTCCTGGGCGCGGTTCGGCGTTTGACATCCGGGGTTGTCCTGCCCGTCCACCTCGAGCACGAGCGCACCGAAGTGCGCAGGGGAGGAGAGCGCGGCCGTCCGCCTTCAGATCTGAACCGTCAGCAGGCTTTTGCCGGTGACCGCGCGGGCCTCGATGGCGGCGTGCGCCTCGGCGGCGGACGCCAGGGGATAGGTAGCGCCGATGGCCGGGCGCAGGCGTCCGGCGGCTGCCTGCGCCAGGGCCTCCCTGGCGAGCTCGCGCAGGTCCACCTGGGGCCAGGCGACCGCCGTCACGCGCGGGTCCGGCGTGGTCATCGGACCGCCCGCCATCCCGTACACGCTCAACCGGCCCCCGTCCTTGAGCAGCCCCTGCGCCGCCGCGCCGATCTCGCCGCCCACCCCGTCGAAGACCACGTCCAGGCCGCCGGTCGCCTCACGTACCTGGCGCGTCCAGGCAGGGTCGGTGTAGTCGACCGTCAGCTCCGCGCCCAGGCCGGCCGCCAGCTCACGCTTGGCGGCGCTGCTCGCCGCGCCGACGACGCGGGCGCCCGCGGCGACGGCGAGCTGCACCAGCAGGCTCCCCACGCCACCGCCCGCCGCCTCCACCAGCACCCACTCACCGGGCTTCGGAGCGGCGGCCCGCGCGAGGCCCACGGCGGTGCGCCCGTCGGCGAGCAGCGCCACCGCGACCTCGGACGACAGCCCGTCGGGGATCGGGATCAGGTCCGCGGCGTCGGCCACCGCCAGCTCCGCGTAGCCGCCAGATCCGCCCAGCGTGCTGACCACCCGCGCGCCGAGCAGCGCCTCGTCCACGCCCTCGCCCGTCTTGACGACCGTGCCCGCTACGCCGTTGCCCAGGATCGCAGGCAGCTCGGCCCGCCGTGGCCCCCGGTCCGCGCGTACCTGCGTCTCGACGAACGTGATGCCCGCCACCGACACCGCAACGAGCACCTGTCCAGGGCCGGCAGTCGGGTCCGGCACCTCCTCCACGACCAGCGCCTCCGGCCCGCCGTACCGCCTCAGGACCACCGCACGCATGACCAGCCTTCCCTTCTATCGGAGCGTTTCGCTCCGAAATTCTAATAGCCTGTACGGCATGAGCACACGCGGGAGGCAGGCCGAGGCCGCGCGGAACGATCTGCGGCTGTTGCGGGCGGCGCACGAGGTGTTCACGACGCAGGGGTTCGACGCGCCCGTGTCGGCCATCGCCAAGGCGGCGGGTGTGGGCATGGGAAGCCTCTATCGCCGCTACCGCACCAAGGAGGAGCTGCTCCAGCGCCTGTGCATGATCGCCATGGAGCGTGGGGTGGAGGCGGCCGAGGCCGGGCTGGCCGAGCCGGATCCATGGGAGGGTCTGTGCCTGTACGTACGCACGTGCGTCGGTTTCCGGGCGGGCGCCCTCGCGCCGGTGGCGGGCACCATCGAAGTCACGGACGAGATGTGGCGCACGGCCAGGAAGTCCACGGAGCTGTCCGGCCGGCTGGTCACCAGGGCCCGTGAGGCCGGCGTGCTCAGGAGCGACGTGACCACCCTCGACATCTCGCTGCTGATGGAGCAGTTCAGCCGCCCGTCTCCTGGGGGCGAGCATCCGCATGTCAAGGAGCGCCTGCTGACCATCGCGCTCGACGGCCTGCGGGCGCCAGGGGCGACCGAGCTGCCCGGCGAACCGCCGACTACAGAGTGGTACGAAGGCCGTTGGGGGAGTGCTCCTTAGGTCTACGGTTAGAAACGTGGGCTTCAACGAGCTGCTCAAGGACCTCGATCACAGCGCCAGCGTCCAGGCCGCGGGCATCAGGCGCGGCTATGGTGGGCCGCCCGCCCGCACGGTGAGCGTCACCTCGGGGCTGGCGCGGCTGCGCTGCGCGTCCTTGCTCAAGCCCTTGTACGCGTGGGTGAGCGCGGCCCGCATCCCCGACGCCGACCGCTGGCGGCGGCACGCCGAGCCCGCGGTGGTCGTGTCCTCCAACGCCGACACGCTCAACCTGTGGCTCGCCGTAGGCCCGCGCGTCATCCTCGACGACCTCCGTCAGCGCACTGGCATCGCATGGTCACCGCCCAACGGCGACCCCTCCCGGTTCGGCTCGGTCGAGGTGGCCGCCGACGAGGTCGCGACCGCGTACGCGGTGCTCGCCCAGTCCGCCGTCGCGGGCGACCCGGTCGCGGAGACCATCCTGGGGTGGATGCGGAAGGTCAGCGCGTCGCAGGCGTTCGGTGTCCGGGAGGTCATCCGATCGCCCGGGGCGGGGGTCAAGAGCGGCTGGTACGGCGCGCCGGACGAGACGTGCCTGCGCACGCATACCGTGGCAGTCCTGCCCCGCGGCGGCACCCGGGTCACGGTGGCCGTCGGGATGACCGCCCTGCCGTACACCGACGTGCGCGAGCGCGAGGTCTACCAGGAGAGGGTGGGCAAGGGGGTGCCCGTGGAGGCCGAGCACGAGAAGGTGGCGGGCACGCTGCTGCGCGAGCTCCTGGTGACCACGCTGGAGGAGCTCGGTCACTTCCGCGACGGGCCGGGCCATCCGCACAGGGCGTCGAGCTGAGTCAGTCCCACAGCGGGAGCGAGTTGGGGATGCTCGCCGATTTTTCCTACTTCATTAAGGGGTTATTGTGATTTTTGTTGTTTTAGGGGGATGTGGCGCTTGGCCTGCGGCCGGGCAGGCGTGCAGCGGATACGTGGTGGAGGCGGAGGGCTTCCGCGCCCTCATCGATCCGGGCTATGCCACCCTGCCGCGGCTCCTCGAGCGCATGCGGGCGGACGAGGTGGACGCGGTGCTGGTCACCCACGGCCACCCCGACCACTGTGCCGATCTGAACCCGCTGCTGCGCGCCCGAGCTCTCGCGGACGTCCCGGCTCAGGCGTTGCCGGTGTACGCCCCGCCGGGCGCGCTCGATGCCGTGCTGGCGCTGGACAAGCGGCGCATGCTGGCGGGCAGCTTCGTGGCGCACGACTTGAACCCCGGCGTGCCGTACGAGATCGGCCCTTTCCGGCTGGACGCGTTCGACCTGCCGCACCACGTGCCGAACGCCGGTCTGCGGCTGAGCGCGGGCGGTCGCGTGATCGCCTACACCGGTGACACAGGGCCGTCCGCCGAACTGGCGGAACTGGCGGCGGATGCGGACTTGCTGGTGGCCGAGGCGACATATCCGGAACGGGTCCCGGAAGAGGATGCTCGTTATCTGTCCAGCGCGCTGGACGCGGGCCGTACCGCGGCGTCGGCGGGCGTGGCCCGCCTCCTGCTCACCCACCTGTGGCCTGACACGCCGCCCGAGCCCGCGCTCGCGGCGGCGGCGAAGTCCTACGGCGGCGACCTGTCCGTCGCCTCGGCGGGCACCACAGTGCGCCTGGCCTGACGCGTGAGTTTCTCGATCACCTCGGCCAGCTCGGGCGGCTCGACTCCGTCGGGCAACTCCTCGGCCCACGCGTAACCGAGATAGACCTCGCGCTCCTCCTCGGTGAGCTCTCCCGGCTCCACCGCCGGCCGGGCCTCGTCGAACGTGGCCAGGAAGAACGGCTCGGTCTTCACGTATCGGATCCCGAGCCACGCGAAGTCGCGTGCCACTTCGACGAACCGCTCCCGCACGGCCGATCCCGGCAGTCCGGTCTCCTCGGCCAGCTCCCGCTTGGCCGCCTCAAGCGCCGTCTCGCCAGGGTCGATGCCGCCGCCGGGCGGCTCCCAGACCTCCATGCGGCTGACGGGGTCGTACCAGTGCATCAGCAGCACCCTGCCATCGCGGTCCAGGCAGACGACACGAGCGGCGGGACGGTCACTGCTGCCCGTCCGGGCCTCTTCTCCCTCTGTCGTGCTCACCGGACAGACGTTACACAGCGGTGCGGTCGTCGGGTTGCTCCTCGTCCAGGACGAGCGCGAGCAGCCCGGGGAAACGGTCGTCGAACTCGTCGCGGCGGAGGCGGTTGAGCCGCCGGGCGCCTTCGTCGCGCTGCTCGAGCAGCCCCACGTTGCGTAACACCGAGAAGTGGTGGCTGAGCGTGGACTTGGCCACGGGCAGATGGGAGAACGTGCCACAGGCGCGCGCCCAGTCGGGGACGCCCGCCAGCTCCCGCACGATACGGCGGCGGATCGGATCGCCCAGCGCGTCGAGGGCGGCCTGCAGCGAGACCTCGAGCGGGGACGTGTGCGTCAGGCCGCGTGTCCTGTTCGACTGTGGTCGAACACCGGTGTAGTGTTCCATCTCGATCGAACATCTTACGCGAGGGGAGCGGCCGTGGAAATCGGGCGCGTCGGAGTGTGGCATCCCATGATCAGCAAGGCTCCCGCCGAGGAGGCGCGGCGCGCGGCGGCCCGGATCGAGGAGCTGGGCTACGGCTCGCTCTGGATCAACGAGGGCGGCGGCAGCAAGGGGCCGCTCACCATGTCCGCCATCCTTCTGGCGGCCACCGAGCGCATCGCGGTCGGCACGGGCATCGCCAACATCTGGGCCCGCGACGCCATGGCCATGCAGGCCGGCGCGGTCGCGCTGGCCGACGCCTTTCCCGGCCGCTTCCTGCTCGGCATCGGAGTCAGCCACGGCCCCCTGGTCAAGAGCCGCGGCCACGACTACACCAAGCCTCTGACCGCCATGCGCTCCTACTTGGAGGGCATGGACCAGGCTGTCCAGGCCCTCCCCAAACCCTCGTCCCCGGCCCCCACGATCCTGGCCGCCCTGAGGCCCAAGATGCTGGAGCTCTCCAGAGACAAGGCCGACGGCGCCCACACGTACTTCGTCCCGCCGGAGCACACCTCCCAGGCCCGCCAGATCCTGGGCCCGGACCGCCTCCTGATCCCCGAGCAGGCGGTCGTCCTGGAGTCCGACCCCACCCGCGCCCGCGAGATCGCCCGCGCCCACCTGGCGTACTACCTGAAGCTGCCCAATTACATCAACAACCTGCGCACGCTGGGCTTCACGGACGACGACTTCGCCGACGGGGGCAGCAACCGGCTCGCGGACGCCATCGTGGCCTGGGGCGACGCGGGCGCCATCGTCAAGCGCATCCAAGCCCACCTCGACGCGGGCGCCAACCATGTGGCCATCCAGCCCCTCTCCCCGGAGGCTCCCGACCTCGCCCACGCCCTGACCCAGCTGACCGACCTGGCGGGTCCCCTCGGCCTTTAACGCCCTTACGCGGCAGGCGCCGTCGGCGATGGCGTCCGCCGCGTTGCCGATGGCCACCCGACGACCTCGAGGCGGCGCACCAGCTCCCGCTCCTTCATCGCATCCGCCGTCAGAACGAGCTGCACGAGCACGAAGACGCCGGTGGCGAGAAGATCACTACCCGGGATCGAGCGGATGATGGACGATCGGCCGCGGAGCCTCAGTCGGGTACTCTCTGTGCTTGCCGCCCGCCCGGTACGCTGCCAAGATCGGCCCAGCGGCGACCGACGACCCGACGCCTGCGAGAGTGAAGCATGCCCAGCTCCGCCGAGTACATCCTGACCCTGTCCTGCCCCGACCGGCCCGGTGTGGTGGCCGCTGTTTCTGGCCTGCTGGCCGGAAAAGGGTGCAACATCATCGAGAGTCAGCAGTTCGGAGACCGGGTCGGGCAGCGCTTCTTCATGCGCGTGCAGTTCGCGGGGCCGTTGAGCGAAGACGAGCTCAGCGGGGCCTTCGCGGCGCTCGCACCCGACTTCGCCATGGAGTTCAAGCTGCGCGACGTGGCCAGGAAGCCGCGGGTGCTGATCATGGTCAGCAAGTTCGACCACTGCCTGAACGACCTGCTCTATCGCGTCAGGTCCAAGGCCCTGGACATCGAGATCGTCGCGGTCGTCTCCAACCATCCCGACCTGCGCCCGCTCACGCAGTCGTACGGGATCGACTACCACCACCTGCCGATCACGCCGGACACCAAGGCCAAGCAGGAGGCCGAGGTGCTGGCCCTGGTGGAGCACTACCAGGTGGACCTGGTGGTGCTGGCCCGCTACATGCAGGTGCTGTCGCAGGAGCTGTGCGAGAAGCTGAGCGGGCGGGCGATCAACATCCACCACTCGTTCCTGCCGTCGTTCAAGGGTGCCAAGCCGTACCACCAGGCCTACAGCCGCGGCGTCAAGCTGATCGGTGCCACGGCCCACTACGTGACCTCCGACCTCGACGAGGGGCCGATCATCGAGCAGGAGGTGGCCAGGGTCAACCACAGCCACTCTCCTGAGGACCTGGTGGCGATCGGGCGCGACGTGGAGTGCGTGACCCTGGCCAGGGCGGTCAAGTGGCACGCCGAGCAGCGGGTGCTGCTCGACGGGCACAAGACGATCATCTTCCCGCGCTAGGCATCCACCGCCGTGACCAGCAGCTTCCCTCTCACGTGCTCGTGCTCCAGGTCCCAGTACGCCTTCGCCGCCTCGGCCGGCGGGTAGCGGCGGGTGACGGTGGAGGGCAGGACGCCTTTCAGGGCGAGGGCGGCCACCTCCTCCAGGTCGCCGGGACGGGCGTTGGTGTAGACGGTCTCGAAGCCGGTTGACGGGCCGGGGCTGGGGAAGGCGATGTTCAGCAGCCGGCCTCCCGGGCGTACGACCCCTGCCAAGGCGGGCAGGGCGGTCCCCGGGAGGGCCAGGTTGACCAGGGCGTCGATGCCGTCTGGATGGCGGCTCCGAGTCTCGGCGGCGACGTCGGCCGAGCGGTAGTCGATCGTCTCAGAGGCGCCAAGTCCGCGGACGTAGCCCTCGTCCGATGGGATCGCGGTGGCGATCACGTGTACGCCCTGCGCCGCAAGCAGCGGCACCACGGCGCCGCCCACCCCGCCGGCCGCCCCGATGACCAGTGTCTTCGTCCCACGTGCGAAATCCCCGGCGCGGAGCAGTGGGAGGGCGGTCAGCGCCGCGACGGGCAGGCTCGCGGCGTGCTCGGCGGGGAGCTCGGCGGGCCTGAGCGCGAGGGCGGGCGTGTCGGCGTCGAAGACCGCGTACTCGGCCATCGTGCCCGTCGTGAACGACGGCGGCGAGGACACCAGGCTTGCCATGCTCCCGGCCGCCCGCGCCTGGCCGAGTCCGAATATTTCATCACCCGGGGAAAATCGTCCGACCTCCGGTCCGACGGCCGTGACCGTACCGGCGAAGTCGCTTCCGAGGACGTGCGGGAACTCCAGCGGGACCGAGTCCTTGAACGCCCCGCTCACGATCCTGAGGTCGGCCGGGTTGAGCCCGGCCGCCGCGATCCTGACCTGGATCTGGCCGGCGCCCGGCAGCGGGACCGGCACGTCCGCCACCTCCAGGACCTCCGCCCCGCCATAACCCCTCGCCACCAGTGCCTTCATGGGAACCTCCGATAAACGGACCGCTTGGTCAGGTTAAGCATAATATGACCGGGCGGTCCGGTTACGGTAGGGTCCTGGTGTGGCGAACATGCGGGCGGACGCGGTGCGTAACAGGCGGCTGCTGCTGGACGCGGCGGCGGCCGAGTTCGCGGAGCACGGCATGGACGTCTCGATCGCGCGCATCGCGGCGCGGGCGGGCATCGGCAAGGGCACGGTGTTCCGGCACTTCGCGACCAAGGAGCAGCTCATGGCCGCGATACTCAGCGACCAGCTCGACGCGCTGGTGGCCAGAGGTGAGGCGCTGCTCGAGTGCGCGGACCCCGGTGAGGCGGTGCTGGACTTCATGGCCACGGGGGTCGAGCTGCGGTCGTTCTGCGTGGCGTTCACGGCGGAAATGCGCGAGGAGCCGCAGGTCAGGGCGGCGAGCGAGCGGCTGGTCGCGGTCGCGGAGTCGCTCACGGCGCGGGCCAGGGGCGACGGGGTCGTGCGGGGCGACGTCACGGGGCAGGACGTCCTGCTGCTGATCAACGCCGTCGTCCAGGCGACGGCCCCGCTGGGCGAGGCGGTCCCCGAGCTCTGGCGACGTTATCTGAGCCTGGTCTTCGACGGCCTGCGCCCCGAGGCCGCCCACCCACTCCCGGTCCCCGCCCCGCGGTCCCTGGCCCCGGGCTGAGCAACCCGTTTGCTCAGGGCCGGTACGTTCCGAAGAACCACGGATTGCCCTCCGGGTCCTTGCAGGCGTACTCGCGTGATCCGTAGGGCTGGTCGGTGAGATCCATGGTGATCTCGGCCCCCGCGGCCCTGGCGCGATCGTGATGGGCGTCGACGTTCTCGACCGCGATGTAGATCCCCGGCCCGCCGGGCTTCCCCCGCCCGATCATGATCAGATCGTCTCCGACCATCAGCTCGGCGTGGTTGACCACGCCTTCCTCGTCCTTGGATGTCTCATGCGCCCGGAACCCGAACGCGCTGGTCAGGAAGTCGATCGCGGCCTGGCAGTCCTGGTAGCGGGCTAGTGCGTAAACGGTTCTCATGAATCTCAGGATGCCGGGCAGGCAGGCGAGGGTCTTGGACGAATCTGACCTGGCGTCGTGTCGCCCAGCACCCGGAACTCGCGGTTCATGTGCGCCTGGTCGTAGAAGCCGCATTCCGCCGCGACGGCCGTGATGGCCCGGCCCGACCGCAGCATCCGCAGAGCCCGCCCGAACCTGATCACCCGTGCGGCCGTCTTGGGCGGCAGCCCGATCTCGTCCTGGAAGCGGGCGACGAGATGCCGGTGGCTCCAGCCCAGCGACTCGGCCAGCGACGCCACGCCCAGGCGGCCCCCCGACTCCAGCAGCCGGGCCCACGCCCATGGCACCTCGGGGCGTACGGAGGGCCCGGAAGAGATCCGCGCGCGGAGCACGGAGTCGACCAGCGCCAGCCGCTCTCCCCGCGACGGCATCGAGGCCAGCCGGTCCAGCACCGTGCCGGCCCAAGGCCCCAGCAGGTCGTCGAGAGGCACCACGAGGTTGGTCAGGTGCCGCATCGGCACGCCGTACAGCCTCCTGGCCCCGAACGGCGTCAGCACCACCTCCACGCCCTCGCAGGGCCCCACTGTGCGCGTGACCGTGAAGCGGTCGCCCAGCCCGCCGGAGAACGCCGTGACCCGTCGCCCGCCGGCCTCCATCGGCGCGCCGAGCGCGAGGATGAGCACGGCCCCGGGCATCGCCATCTCCGACCGGACCACGGGCGCAGCGTAATGCTCGCGATACGCGCACAGCCGCGTCACGTAGGGCCGCAGAGCAGCGCTGGGGGTGGCATCGACCATGGCCAGCCCCAGCTCGCTCATGCCGTCGAGACTATAGCCCCGTGTGCCGGGCGAGGAAGGTGAGCGTGTCGGCCGACAGATCGACCGTCCTGCTCACCGACCGCGCGCCGTGCCCCACTTCGGCCTCGTTGCGCAGCAGCACCGGACGGTCGCCGGTGGAGGAGTGCTGCAGCGCCGCACACATCTTCCACGCGTGAAGCGGGTGCACACGCGTGTCGGACTGGAAGACGGTGAAGAGCGTCGCGGGGTACGTCACCGCCTCCTTGACGTGGTGGTAGGGCGAGTAGCCCAGCAGCCAGCCGAACTGCTCGGGGTCCTCGGCCGTTCCGTACTCGACGTTCCAGGTGGCGCCGAGCCCGAAGTTCTCATATCTGACCATGTCCAGCAGCGGCGCCGAGCAGACGACGGCCGCGTACAGCTCGGGGCGTTGCGTCAGCGCGGCGCCCACCAGGAGGCCGCCGTTGGAGCCGCCGGAGATGCCGAGCTGCTCGGGCGTGGTCACTCCGGTCGCGATGAGGTGCTCGGCGGCGGCGTGGAAGTCGTCGAACACGTTCTGCTTGTTGCCGAGCATGCCCGCGCGGTGCCACTCCTCGCCCTCCTCGCCGCCGCCGCGCAGGTTGGCGATGGCATAGACGCCGCCGGCCTCGACCCAGGCCAGGATGGACGCGGAGTAGCCGGGGGTCATCGACAGGCCGAAGCCGCCGTAGCCGTACAGGATGGTGGGGCGCGGACCCGGGGTGTCGTCGGCGGGGGAGATGATCAGCATGCGGACGTCGGTGCCGTCCTTGGACCGGTAGACGACCTGCGAGGTGCGCACGGGGGGCACCTCGACCGCGCCGGGGGAGGCCGCCCAGAGCGTGGTCTCGCCGGTCCTGGCGTCGTAGCGCTGGATGGTGGGCGGCGTGGTGTTGTCGGTGTAGCCGAACCACGCCTCGTAGCCGCCCTCGGGACGCTCGGTGATGCCGCCGATGGAGCCGAGCCCCGGTGTGGGCACCTCGCCGACGCGCTCGCCGGTCTCCAGGTCATGGACGGTGATCTCGCTGATCGCGTGGCGGGTCCAGCCCACCAGCATGACCGGGCGCTCCAGGTCATCGAGGATCGCGAAGTCGCTCAGCACCGCCTCGGGATCCTCGGGGATCAGGTCGCGCCAGGTCTCGAAGCCGGGCGCGGCCGGGTCGGTGACGCACACGCGAGCCCTGGGAGCGTCGCGGTCGGTGTGGACATAGAGCTTGCCGTCGCGGCCGAACACCAGCCCCGCCTGCGCGTCCACGCCCTCCTGCACGACCGTCAGCTCAGGCCGGTCGATCGGGGACGCGGTCAGGTCGGCCACCCAGAGGTCGTTGCGCGGCGCGGTGCCCTCGTGCGCCGACACCTGCAGCCAGCGCCCGTCACGCGAGACCGAGACGCCGTAGTAGTTGGTCATCTTCAGGCCCTCGCCGAAGATCATCACGTCGTCCTCGGTGGAGGTGCCGACGCGGTGGAGGTAGACCCGGCGGTGGAACTGCGTCTCGTTCTCCGGCACCTCGGTGCTGGGCAGCCTGCGTACGTAGTAGAAGGCCTCCCCGCCGGGCAGCCAGGCGATGGGGGAGTAGCGGCAGCGGTCGATCGGCCCCTCGACCCGCGCGCCCGTGGTGACGTCCATCACGTAGAGGATCGACTCCTCGTCGCCGCCCACGGAGATCTGGTAGGCCAGCAGCCGCCCCTCTTTGTCGGGCTGCACGGCGTCCAGCGTGGTCAGCCCCGACGCGTCGATCGCCATCGGGTCGATCAGCGCGCGCTCCGTGCCGTCAGGCTCGACGACGTAGTAGACGGCGTGCTCCTGGTCGGGCGTACGGCGGGTGAAGAAGTGGCGCCCGCCGCGCCAGGCCGGCGCGCCCACCGAGCCGGATCTGAGCAGCTCGGCGATGCGGCTCTTGAACCGCTGCTCCCCGCGCTGCCCGCTGTACAGCTCGGCCTGCGCGAGCAGCCATCCCTTGGTTTCTGGACTGTCTGGATCCTCGAGCCACCGATAAGGGTCGGGCACGGGCGTGCCGTGCAGGATGTCGACGGTGTCTTCGCGGCGTGCGGTCGGATACGGCTCCAGCTTCATGCTGGGAACCCTACTGCCAAAGGACATGCGTAAAGCGCTGGTGAAGCGGGCATAAAACGTATCGTGTGTCCCAGTGGTCCATTCCGGCTAGAGGATTTTTGGGGTGGCGGGGACCACGGTGCAAACGCCAGACTTGGTGACAGGACGGTGCCGTGGTGACCATCCGCTGGACCGTCCGGCGGAGGTCCACGTGACGGAAGCACGAGTGCCCCAGGAGGGGCCGACAGTCGGGACATGCCGCGGCATGTCCCCTTTGATACGCGCGCAGCAGGGAGAGGCCCGATGATGCGCCAGGTCCTGCTGCTCAACGCCACCTACGAGCCACTGACCACCCTTTCGCTGCACCGGGCCGTCGTGCTGGTGCTGCGGGAGAAGGCCGATGTCGTCCACCGCGACGGCAGGGGCGCGGTGCTGCGCTCCGCGAGCCGCACGCTCGACGTCCCCTCGGTGATCAGGCTCCGGAGATATGTCCGCATCCCCTACCGGTCCCGCATCCCCCTGACCCGGGCCGCCCTCATGCGGCGCGACGACTACCGCTGCGCCTACTGCGGGCAGCGGGCCGAGACCATCGACCATGTCATCCCGAGGTCCAGAGGCGGCACCCACACCTGGGAAAACTGCGTCGCTTCCTGCACCACCTGCAATCACAGAAAGGCCGACAAGTACCTGGAGGAACTTGGGTGGACGCTCCGCTTCGACCCGTCGGTGCCACGAGGCGCTCACTGGCGGCTCATCGGCGCTTCGCTCGCCGGAGACCCGCAATGGGCGCCCTACCTCGAGGCCGCGGCCTGAAAACCGCTTTGTCCCCCAAGGCCACTGCCTGACACCATGAGTAGGCATGTGGACCTTAACCTCAGACGTTGAGGAGTACGCCGCGGTCGCCGAGCCGTTCCTGCTCGGCGACCCGGTGCACAACACGGTCGCGCTGACCGTGCTGGCCAACCTGCGGGTCGGCATGCCGGCCAAGGACCCACGTTTCGGCTGGTGGACGGTCGGCGGCGACGTGCGGGGCGCTTTCATCCATACGCCGCCGCATCCCGTCGGACTCGCCATCATGCCCGTCGAGGCAGTCGCACCGCTCGTCGAGGCGCTCGGCGGCGGGCTCGCCGCGGTGACGGGCCAGGTCGAGCTGACTTCAGAGGTCGAGCGGCTGCTGGGAGCGCCCGAGCAGGTGGTGCCGGAGCGCCTCTACCGCCTCGGTACGCTGACCGTCCCCGATGTGCCCGGTCACGGCAGGCCGGCCGTGCCCGCGGACTTCCCGCTGCTGGCGAGCTGGTACCAGGCGTTCGGCGAGGAGGTGTCGACGGGCGGGGACGCCGACGTGGCTGACCGGGTCGCACGGCGGCTGGCGGCCCGAGAGCTGTTCGTCTGGGAGGTGGGCGAGGCTCCGGTCTCGCTGGCCGCGCTCTCCCCGGCGGCCGGCGGGGTCTGCCGCATCGGCCCGGTCTACACGCCTCCCTCGTGCCGCAGGCACGGGTACGGCGCCGCGGTCACGGCGTACGCCAGCCACATAGGCCTGACGGAGCGCTGCGACGAGGTGGTGCTCTTCACCGACCTCAACAACCCCACGAGCAACGCCATCTACCAGTCGATCGGCTACGAGCCCGTGTCCGACTACGCGCACCTGACCTATTCTTAAGCACATGCCGCGTTACGACTTTCGCTGCCGCGCCTGCGGCTCCACGTTCGAGGTCTCCCGTCCCATGTCGGCCTCCGCCGACCCGGCGACCTGCCCTGAGGGGCACGACGACACGGTGAAGCTGCTGTCCACGGTGTCGATGACGGGCGGCGCGGCAGCGCCCAGGGCGAGCGGGGGCTGCTGCGGCGGAGGGTGCTGCTCCTCCTAGAAGACCTCGGTGGCGCTGGCGATCTCCTCGGATCTCGTCAGCGAGTCCACAGCCAGCTGGGCGAGCCGCTCGACCGTGGCGATTCCCGTCTTCATGGTCGGGCTGCGCTCCGACAGCACCGCGATCAGCAGCTCGTGCCCGCGTACGTCGAGCCGCCCCACGCTGTTGACCGTCCAGAGCCCGCCGTGCGCGTCGGCGGGCAGCCACCCGTTCTTGAGCGCCACCTCGCCCCCGGCGGCGCTGACCCCCCACGCCTGCGACGGCTGCACGGACGACATGAGCTTCAGCGCGTAGCGCCGGTCGTGGGCCGGCAGCGGCCCCTCGGGGTCGGTGAGCCGCTCCAGCACCTTCACCTGGTCAGAGGGGCGGCTGAGGGTCGTTCCCCAGTAGAGCTCCGGTCCTGGCGACGTGTGCTCGACGCCCAGCCGGCGCAGGACCTCGGCGAACCCGTCCCGGCCGCCGATCGTCATGTAGAGCTCGCCCGCGCAGTCGTTGTCGCTGTCACGGATCATCCGGGAGGTCAGGTTGCGCTCGTAGTCGCTCAACTGGCCGCGCTTGCTGAGCAGGAACGCCAGCAGGATGTCCACCTTGGCCACGCTGGCCAGCATGAACGGCGTGCGCTCGCGGAAGGCGTACCTGGTGCCGGTCGTCCGGTCGTAGACGGCCAGTGCCGCGCGGCCGGGACGATGGCGCAGGTAGCGGTCCAACGTCTGGTCGAGAGCGTGCCGCGCGGCAACGGGCAGCACGCTCTCGACGACGACCCCGCCCGGCTGCCGGACGGGAGTGTCCGGCGGCGGGGCGGCGATCGAGGGGCCGGCGCATCCGGCCACGGCCAGCAGGACAGAGACGAGGGAGAATCTCCGAACACGCATGTGCGGGAGCCTGTCAGTCGCGACCCCAAAGGCCGGGGGCGCGTCCGGTCAAGCGCGGGCCAGTTTTTTACGCGGCTCTGGTGCGCTTGCGCCGCTGGAAGGGCAGGAACCGGTCAGCCAGATGCGGGCGGGACGGCGTGAGCGTGGGCTCGACCGCGATGATCCGGTCGAACCTGAACGCCCTGATCGCCCGGCGCATCCTGCACACGCCGACCAGATACCAGTATTCGCGGTGGACCAGGCACGTCACCGGCTCGACGTCGCGCGTGGTGATGATGCCCGAGGCGTCGCGGTAGTGCAGGCGGATCATGAGGCGGCTGGTGATGGCGTCGGCCATGAGCCTGGCCCTGGAGGCGACCTCCACAGGCAGCGGCTCGGTGAGGGTCGTGAGCGTGGTGGCGATGACGTCGTCGTCGAGCTCCAGGTGCTCGAACGCGTGCTGCAGGCCACGCCGTGCGGTGACGGCCTGGGGGCCCGCTCCGAGGTGGGCGAGGGAGAGAGCGAGGGCGGCGATCTCGGCGGTCGTCAGCGGGCGAGTATCGTGCTTCACGACTGTCGTCATACCCCAAGAATAGGGATGAGGACCGACATTTTTCGAAAACCTGTGCGGCAGGTAAGAACCCTGTCGCCTGCCGCACAGGTCGTCCCTACCGCGACAGCTGGGAAAGATCGCGCGAGGCGCCCGTGGACGCGGACGTCGTCATCGCCGCGTACGCCTGCAGCGCCACGCTCACCTGCCGGTCGCGGTCGCGCGGCCGGTATCCGCCCAGGTCCGCCAGCAGCCGCTCGCGCCGAGCGGCCAGCTCGGCCTCGGGCACCCGCAGCTCCATCGACCGGTTGGGGATGTCGATGTCGATGATGTCGCCGTCCTCGACCAGCGCGATCGCGCCGCCCTCGGCCGCCTCGGGCGAGGCGTGGCCGATCGACAGGCCGGAGGTGCCGCCGGAGAAGCGGCCGTCGGTGACCAGCGCGCAGACCTTGCCGAGTCCCCTGCCCTTGAGGAAGGACGTCGGGTAGAGCATCTCCTGCATGCCGGGGCCGCCCTTGGGGCCTTCGTAGCGGATGACCACCACGTCGCCCTCCTTGACGCGCCCGCCGAGGATGCCCTCGACCGCCTGCTCCTGCGACTCGAACACCACCGCGGGGCCGCTGAACTTCCAGATCGACTCGTCCACCCCGGCCGTCTTCACCACCGCGCCGTCACGCGAGATGTTGCCGTAGAGGACGGCCAGGCCGCCGTCCGCGGTGTAGGCGTGCTCCAGGTCGCGGATGCATCCGGCCGCGCGGTCGAGGTCGAGGTCGTCCCAGCGGTTGTCCTGCGAGTACGCCTTGACGGTGCGGACGTTGCCGGGGGCCGCGTGCCAGAGCTCGACGGCCTCGGGCAGCGCCGTCGGCGACTTCACGTCCCAGGAGGCCAGCATGTCGGCCAGCGTGCCGCCGTTCACGGTGGGCACGTCGCGGTGCAGCAGCCCGGCCCGGTCGAGCTCGCCCAGGATGGCGGGGATGCCGCCGGCGCGGTGGACGTCCTCGACGTGGTATTTGTCCGTGGCCGGGGCGACCTTGCAGACGCACGGGACACGCAGCGAGATCTCGTTGATCTCCTTGAGCCCGAAGTCGACGCTGGCCTCGCGGGCCGCGGCCAGGATGTGCAGGATCGTGTTGGTCGAACCGCCCATCGCGACGTCGAGCGCCATGGCGTTCTCGAACGCGTCGTGGGTGGCGATCGAGCGCGGCAGCACCGACTCGTCGTCGTCCTCGTAGTAGCGGCGGGTGATCTCCACGAGCTGCCGCCCTGCGTCCTCGAACAGCTTCTTGCGCGCCTTGTGCGTGGCCAGGATCGTGCCGTTGCCCGGCAGGGCCAGCCCGATGGCCTCGGCCAGGCAGTTCATGGAGTTGGCGGTGAACATGCCGGAGCAGGAGCCGCAGGTCGGGCAGGCGTTCTCCTCCATCTCCAGCAGCTCGGCGTCCGAGACGGAGTCGTCGGCGGAGGCGATCATGGGGTCGATCAGGTCGAGCTTCTTGCCCGGCGTCTTGCCGGCCTCCATGGGGCCACCGGAGACGAAGATCGTCGGGATGTTCAGCCTGAACGCGGCCAGCAGCATGCCCGGCGTGATCTTGTCGCAGTTGGACACGCAGATCAGCGCGTCGGCACAGTGCGCGTTGACCATGTACTCCACGGCGTCGGCGATCAGCTCGCGCGACGGCAGCGAGTAGAGCATGCCGCCGTGGCCCATCGCGATGCCGTCGTCCACGGCGATCGTGTTGAACTCCCGCGGGATCGCCCCGGCCTCCCTGATGGCCGCGGACACCACGTCACCGACATCCCTGAGATGCACATGACCCGGCACGAACTGGGTGAAGCTGTTGGCCACCGCGATGATCGGCTTGCCGAAGTCGCTCCCGGCTACGCCGGTCGCCCGGAGCAGGGCCCGGGCACCGGCCATGTTCCTGCCGTGGGTGACTGTACGTGACCTGAGGGCGGGCATTGCGCATCTCCCATCGCTAGCGAGTCTTCACATGTTACGGCCACTTGCCCGGCAACTGAGACACGTGTCCACGCATCGGACGGTTGGTTACCGGATCGAGCCCGAAAAGAAGCCGGCCGCGGCCGAACTCGTGTTACAGAGATCAAATGAGCAACGGGGCAGTCATGCTCGACGATCCCGCCAGGGTCGGCAACTTCATCCACACCATAGACCGCCTGTGCCGCAGGCCCGCCAGGGGAGAGGGCGTTCAGGACTCGCCGCACGCCGCCAGGCAGCCGCTGCTGGCCAAATGGCGGGAGGGCAAGGACAAGAGGCAGCACATCGACCGCATGGGGATCCCCCTGGTCGAGCTGAGCGAGGCAGGCGACTGGCCGGAGATCCTGACGCCGCAGGGCCGGCAGGCCGTCCACGTCGTCTCGCCGGGGATCCCGCGTGCGCGCCCGGACATCCAGCCGGGGGAGCCGGTGCCGAAGGTCCTCTCCCGGATCGTCGCCGCGCTGCGGGGCGCCAGGCTCCGCTTCCCCCGCTACCAGCTGACCGCCCAGCTCGTGGAGCGGCTGGCCGAGTCCCACGGCAAGGAGGAGCAGGCACGCCGCGTCCTGCGTGAATCCGACCGCAACTGGGGATGGGGCGTCGACACGGCCGGCAGGGGCGCCGAGCACGTCCCTTTCCCGGTCAACCTGCTGCTCAAGCTGTTACCCGGCTTCCTGCACGACCTGCGCCTCAGCGGGCGCGTGCCCGGCCTCGGCGGGCGCTTCCGCTGGCTGCGGCGCGCGTTGTCGCAGGACGATCCCAAGGCGCCCGGCGTCGCGGCCCTGCTGTCCGGCCTGGACCCGGCCGACGAGCGGCGCGTCTCGCGGCTGCTGCTGCGCGCGTTCATGGATGACCTGATCAGGCAGTACCGGCGCTCCCCGCTGCACGTACGCGGCGCGGCCCACGTCCTCTACCCGCTCCTGCTGCTCAACGAGAACGGCGCGGGGCTCGTCGAGCTCATCGAGGAGCGGCGCGCGGACCTCGGCAGGTTCGACCCGGTCGTGGTGGTCTCGTACAGGCCAGGCGCGGTCCTCCTGGAGGACGACGAGGAGCCGCTGTGGCGGCTCATCCGCTGGCGGCGCGAGCTTGTCACGGCCGAGGACCCCGCCACCTGGCGGCGCGTTCTGGACACGCCGCTCACCATCTCGGCGCCTCCCGTCCCTTCCGACCTGTCCAAGTACGACGTCATGGACGCCGCCTGGGTGCCGCCCGCCCGCGTGGCGCCCTGGTGGTCGTCGTGGACGGCCATCGCGCTGTTCTGGATGGCCCTGGCCGGCGCTGTCGGCGCGTACGCGGGCCAGACCGCCGCCTGGCACAGGAACGCCTGCGCCACCGGCCTGTGGACGCCATGGACGGAGAGCGGCAGGCAGCTGGCCGGCACCGAGTGCGTGGGCGTGGCCGAGCCCGGCTACCTGTTCTCGCCGGGCAACGCCGAGATCCGGCAGGTCCAGGCCGTGCTCCAGCGGGAGAACGAGCGGGCCGCGCAACTCCACGAGGGCAGCGACCGGCCGTACGTGACGATCGTCTACCTCGCGGCGCTGACCTCGACGGACCGCGACACGCTGGCCGCCGCCCGCGAGGGCCTGGCGGGCGTGGCCGTCGCGCAGAAGCGGCAGAACGGCTCCACGGGGCCCAGCGAGCCCCTCGTCCGCATCCTGCTCGCGAACGCGGGCGGCAGGATGCAGCACGGCTCGAGCATCGCCAGGCTGCTGCTGCGCTACCGCGACGACGAGGCGCCCATCGTGGGCGTGGTCGGGCTGGACCAGAGCCGCCAGGAGACCGTCGCGGCCATCCAGGAGCTGGGCAAGGCCGGGCTGCCGATGGTGGCGTCCACGCTGTCGGCCGACCGCCTCGTGAACGAGTCGCCGTTCTACTTCCAGGTCGCCCCGCAGAACTCCAGGCAGGCGTGGATGGCGGCGGCCTTCGCCGACTCGCTGGTCAAGAAGGGCGAGGTGGCCAGGAAGGCCCGGGTGTACTACTCGCACGACGTGACCGACTACTACGCCTCCAACCTCAAGAGCCGGGTCATCGCCCGCCTCCAGGAGCGCGGCTTCGCGGTCGAGGGGCTCAGGTTCACGCCGGTCGGGGGCGCCAAGCCGGGGCCCGAGGACAGGAGCGACGACGCCTACGCGGGGGAGCCCAGGGACGCGGGGGTGTCGGCGTGCGGGTTCGACGGGCTGGTGTACTTCGCCGGGCGCGGCATCCCCGACTTCGCCGAGTTCGTGAAGGGGGTGGCCGACAAGTGCGCCGGCGCGCCGCCGGCCATCCTCGGCGGCGACGACGTCACCCGGTACGTCGCCGACGTGCGGGTCAGGTCGGACGTCAGCAGCGTGGGCTACTACTACGAGTCGTTCGCCGCGGCGCCGAACAAGTGCGGCGAGCCGCAGCGCCACGACTTCTACGCGGACCTGTTCGCCACGTTCCCCTTCGAGTGCGAGGAACCGGGACCGGGGCGGACGCTGGACGGGCACGCCGCCCTGGCCTACGACGCCACGGAGACGATGATCACCGCGATCCGGCGGCTCGGCAAGGAGCGGCACCGCGTGCCGGTGAACTCGTACACCGTCTGGCGGCAGCTCGGCACCCTGCACACACCGGACCAGAGCGGGCACGCCATCGAGGGCGCCACGGGCGCGCTCGACCTCGGCGCGGACTCGGCCCGGCAGTACCCGCTGGACAAGGCCGTCCTGATCCTGCACGTCAAGGGAGCCGATCGACCTACCCAGGTGGGCATATGCGGCGACATCACCCGGGCCGGCCGCAGCGAGTTCTTCCCGTGGTGCGACTCGATCCCGGAGATCTACCGCTAGATCGCTGATGTGAATTTGGGTTAGTGGTCGTAGGCGGTCAGGGACCGTTTCACGGGTGCGTCGGTGTTCCAGTTGTGCCAGATTGCGGCGTTGAGGGCGAGGATGCGCTGGCTGATACGGGCCCAGAGGCCGTCGGGGTGGCGGGCGTTGTGGCGTTCGAGGCCGAGCTGGTTCTTCAGTGTCCAGATGATCGCCTCGATGCGCTGGCGCAGCCAGCCGGGAAAGGGCAGGGCGCGTGCAGGCTCGTCTTCGCGGGTCGGCCGGATCAGGAGATGACCCAGATCGGCGGCGGCCTTCTCGATGCCGGCTCCGGCGAATCCCTTGTCGCACACGATCGGGCATGGCCCGTCGGCTATCTGCTGGACGTGCAGCAGGTGCAGGGCCTGCTTGCGTTCATCGAGCTCTTTGGGGTGGGCCAGGCTGAAGCCGGTCACCGCGCCATCAGCGGTAGTGATCAGCATCAGCTTGGCGCCCCAGTAGAAGGCGTGGTGGGACTTGTCCATGCCGTATCCGGCGATCTCACCCAGGTGTGATCTGTTGACCGTCACTCGCGAGGCGCCGCAGCGGATCGGGGTGCCGTCCATCAGCCGCAAAGGCTCGTGCCAGGTCGGGACCTGGCGGGCCAGCCACAACGCCGCCGCCGACATGGCCGGCCCCAGATCACGCAGTTGCCGGTTGTACTGCGACTGGGACGGCAGCCTGGGGAACAGGTGCCCGATCCGGCTGGCCGCCATCCGCATCCAGCGGCGTTCGTCATCACACCGCAGCAGCACCTGCGCCACTGCCACGACCACCGCCTCGGCCGGGGTCAGCACCGGCGGCCGGCCCCGTCCGCGAGGCCGTCCCCGCGAAGGCATCACGTGATCGTCCAGATGCACATAGAGTGCGGTCAGAAGGGCGTCTAAGTCAGTCTTCACACACCGACAATGGACGCCCTTCGTCACGCCCGCGGCCGATCACCAAAATTTCACATCAGCGATCTAGGCCGGAGTACGGTGATCGCCGCCACCCCTGCCGAAGTGCGGCGGGGGTGGAGGAACGCAGGTCAGCCGGACTCGCCGGCCGGGAGCCGCACGGCGGCGAGCTGGGTGGACTGGCCCACCAGACGGCCCTTGTCGTCCCAGATGTGGGCCGCCTCGTCCATCCGGTCGCCGCCGACGTCCGTGGCCGACAGCCGCACCCTGATCGGCCCGGGAGCGGGCAGCCTGCGGATGTACGCCGACAGCTGGATGGTCGGCACCCATCCGGACAGCCCCAGGTCGAACGACACGGGCGGCACCGGGTCGAGCGCCACCAGCAGGCTCAGCGGGTCCCAGTCCGAGCCGTCGGCCAGCCGTTGCCAGCTCGCGATGACGCCGCGCTTGGTGGGGGCGCCGAACGCGAAGGACAGGTGCTCGGGAACGATGCGCTCCTCGATCACGGACATCAGCGGCACCAGGAGATCCGTGCCCGGGGGATCGGTCGGGGCCAGGAAGCATTCGTCCTCGGGAGGCAGCTCGACCGGCTCGTGCGCGGACCACCAGGGCCCCGAGTCGTCCAGCAGGCCGAGCGTGATGTGCGACTCGACGCGTGTGCGGCCGTCCTGCACCAGCGAGGCCCTGACCTGGGCCACGCTCCGGCCGACCCGCAGCGTCTCCACCCGCGCCAGGGCCTCGCCGGGCTCGGGCGGCTCGATGAAGGAGCCACTGACCGCCGTCACGTGCGGATGGCCCGCGCCCGCCTCGCTCTCGGTCGCGGCCCTGGCGAGCACGGCCAGCAGGTAGCCGCCGTGCAGCCGGTTCCCGACGCTCCACTGGGCGTCCAGCACGGCCTCGAACTCGCCGTCGCCACGAGCGGTCAATGCGGTCGCTTCTCGAAATGTCCCCATTTTCGCAATCCCTTCCGCAGGAGATCAGATTGACATCGTTAACCTGACGGCGTCAACCTGAGATCATGACCACCAGACGCGTACGCGCAAGACGCGGAGAGGGAGTGCTGCTGCGGGAGGAGATCCTGCGGGCGGCGGAGGACCTGCTGGCCGAGTCGGGCAGCGAGGACGCGCTCACGCTTCGCGCCGTCGCCATGCGGGCAGGGGTGTCCACGCCGTCGGTCTACATGCACTTCGCCGACAAGGAGGAGCTCGTCGAGGCGGTGTGCCTGCGGGTCTGGGGCGAGTTCGGCCGGATGTTCAGCGAGAACCTGGGCGGCGACCCGTTCATCGCCCTGGGAAAGTGCGGGCGCGCGTACGCCCGCTTCGCCCTGGACCACCCGGTGCAGTACAGGGTGCTGATGATGCGGGCCTCAACCGGACCGGGCGTGCCGCCGGCCGCCGCGGAGTGCTTCCGTCACATGGTGAACGCGGTCGCGGCCTGCGTGGAGACGCGCGTGCTCGAGGGCGATCCCGAGGAGCTCG
Organism: Nonomuraea sp. CA-141351; assembly: GCF_050944675.1. Lineage (NCBI taxonomy): Bacteria > Bacillati > Actinomycetota > Actinomycetes > Streptosporangiales > Streptosporangiaceae > Nonomuraea > Nonomuraea sp. CA-141351. Next base: position 9,441,143 of record NZ_CP191982.1, on the reverse strand, counting down.
CGCTGGGCCTCTGGTCGGCCGTGCACGGCTGCGTCTCCTTGCTGATCGCGCAGCCCTCGTTCCCGTGGCCGCGTGACAGGGAGGCGCTGATCGACCACATCGTGCGCATCGCCGGGTTCGGCACCGCGTTGTACTCGCGCCTGCCTCAGAAGCTGCCGCCCAGCGCGGAGCTGGCCGCCGCCCTGGACGACTTCGGCGCCCGGCTGCTGCCGGACGCCGGGGAGCCGGGGGTTTAGTCGTCGCCGTACCGGGCGGGGAGGACCTGGGCGGCGATGTCGTAGATCCGGTCGATCTCGCCGTCGGTCAGCGCCCGCTCGCGTTTGGTGATCCACTTGCGGGCGCGGTCGCCCTGGTAGACGTCCACGCCACGGATGGTCATGATCTTCCATGGCACCGGGGGGCCGTAGATGGCGAGCGAGGGCACGACCGCCACCTCGCGGCCGAACGACTTGGTGATCAGCTCGCTGGCCTGCGACGCCTCCCACTTGGCCTCGGTGAGGCGGGCCTTCTTGTCGAAGGGGCCGTGGAAGAGCTTCTTGCCCATCTGGACGCGTACCGGCAGCCGTTTGTCCCATTTCTCGGAGTCGACCGCGTACACGCCGGTCGGGCCGACCACGAGATGGTCGATCTGGGCCTCGCTGTTGGGGATCGCCCTGGCGTGGAGCGTGCGATAGCCGCTGCGCTCGAGCTTGCGCAGCTGCGCCTCTGTGCGGCGCTCCGCCACGGACGTGCGCCGCCAGGCGGGCACGGACGAGTGCGAACGCGCACGATAGACCGCCTCCAGGATGCCCGCGAGCACGCCCGCGGTCACGCCCACCCGCCAGTCGCTCACAAGGAAGCCCACCACCACGGCGACGGCGATCGCCAGCAGCGCGCGGTTGCGCAGGCGGCGAAAGCGTGGTTGTTGCAGCAGGCTACGCACGGACGCGCGCTCGACGGGCGCGTACGTGGAGGTGGGCGCCGAAGGCTTGGCGGCGGTCTGCTCGCTCTCTGGCCGGTCGCTCACCCAGATTGGTGACGCGTTGTGACCGTCTTCTCGCTGATTGTCGGAGTCCACGTAACTCACCGTAGCTCGGAGATCGGAACGATTCCTAGTGTTGCCCTGTCCATAGTTTTATGGCCCAGCTCATCGTGTTCCACGCGCGTTATGCGGGTATGTTCTACGTTCTTCTCTAGAGATGTCGTCTCACATTTGATCTTACCTTGTGGACACTCCCAGAACGGGGTCTGGCCGAGGGCGCGCATCGGGATTACGTTTTTGGTGTGCACAGCGCGGGCGAGATTCTGCTCTTCCTCATCGGGGTGTCGTTGGGGCTGTTCGTGGTGATCAGCCTGCTGGTCATGCTGCCTGGGCGCGGGGTCCAGCGCCGGATCGAGTCCGGCCCGGTGTGGCTGGGCGGCCCCTCCAGGAGCGAGCGCGGCGTGAGCACCTCGGAGCTGGTGCTCGCCGACCGGGTGGCGCACTGGGCGGACGTTCCCGAGCACGACTGGGTGGCCGCCGCCGAGACGGCCGAGCCCAGCAGGCATGTCGGCGGGGCCTCCGCCGGATGGTGAGGTGACGATGCGAGGATTGACCGTCGCCCAGGCCGACGACGTCAGACGGGCCCTGCACGCCGCCGAACGGCGCAGCGGGCTCCGGTTCGGAGTGTTCCTCGGGGAGCCGGTGGGTTCGCGCCGCCACTTCGCCGAGCGCCTGCACGCCTCCCTTGGAGAGGAGGCCGGCGACGCGGTCGTGATCTTCGTGGACCTGCGCGGCCGTGCCCTGGAGATCGTGACGGGGGAGCGCGCCAGGAGGCGGCTGTCCGACGGGGCCTGCCGGTTGACGGCGATGTCGATGGCCACGGCTTTCAGCGTGGGCGACCTAGTGGGAGGCCTGCTCTACGGCATCGCCGCCCTCGGCGAACAGGCCACCGCTCGCCGCTGATCAGAGCCGTTCGAGCAGCCTCACGATGTGCTCGCTGACCCCGCCCAGCAGCGTCGCCGGCTCGATCGGCGCGCTGGCGATGGCGGAGAACAGCGCGGGCAGCCCGGGCAGCGGGAACCCGTCGTCCTCGAGCGCCGAGGCCCCGACGGCGTTCTTGTCGAGCACGCCGCGGCTGCGTTCCCAGGCGTCCAGCACCTCCTCCGGCGATGGCACCCCGAACCCGTGCCCGACGGGAGCCGCGTGCCGCAACCGGACGAGCGGGGTGTCGGCGAAGGCGAGCGCCGTGCGGGCGCGGAGCTGGAGGTCGGCGCGCGGCTCGGGCGCGATCCAGTCCATGGCCGTGCACGGGTTGCGGCAGGTGGCGACGCAGACGGCGAGCGCGCCGGCCACCTGGCTGTGCTGCCGGTCGAAGTACGCGCGCCAGCCCTCACCCGGCTCCGTCGACACCCGCAGCGTCCGGTTGGTGGCGGACTGCTCAGACTTGGTGTGGTCGCACTCCCGGTCGCCGATCACCCCGAAGCGGCTCCCCGGCGCGCTCAGCCCCTCGGGCCAGCGGGCGGGGTCGCCGGCGTGGCCCAGATGGGGCTCGAAGGCCAGCAGCGGCAGGTATTCGCTGGCGATGTGGACCGCGGCGATCATCGGGCTCAGCTCACGCCGGTGCCACCGCACGGCGATCACTTCGAGCAGCAGGCCGTACGCGGGCCGCAGGGAGTCGAGCGCCCCGCGGGGCTGCTCGCGCGGCGTCTGCGGCATGTGGCACGCCCGCGCGCGCCGCCGCAGGTCGGCCGGGACGCCCTTGGCCTCGGCCGCGAAGTCCTCGGCGTCGAGTGAGAGCAACCTGTGGCCGAACTCGCACACCTCGGCGATCTCCGCGGCCGGCGCGAGCGCGCCGAGATCGGCGAAGGCGTAGCGGCGGGCAAGGGCGATGAGCAGGTCACGAGTCGAGTCCACGCGATGACTCTCTCATGACCGGCGAGCGGTCGAGGATGGTCACGGGCACGGGGAACGGATGCACTGGATCTCCCCCGGCGGGGCGCTGACCGTGGGGTCGGAGGACGGAGGCTCCTCGGGGCCGGCCGTGGTCGGCTCCTCGGTCGGCTCGGGCTCCGAGGTGGTCGGCGTGGGGGTGGGCGTCCTGGTCGGCGGGGTGGTGCTGACCGTGGCGCTGGGGCTCGGCACGGGCGTGCTGTGGGCCGGCTTGGGGGTGGGGGCGCGCCTTGGCGGAGGTGTGGAAGGCCGCGCGACGCTCGACGGCGGCGGCGAGGAGACGATGGCCACGGTGGCGTCCACGGTCGGCGGCACCTCCTCAGTGGTCGTCGGCTGGGCGGGCCGCAGCCAGACCGAGCCCGCGACGGCCGCCGACACGACCACGGCGGCGGCCATGGTGAGCACCGCCCTCGCGGTGCGGTTGCGGCGCGGCGTGGGGCGCGAGTTCGGAGCGGCCAGCGCCTTGCGCGCGGCCTCCGTCATCACCGTGGCCGTCGGCCAGCGCCGGTCGGGCGTCTTCTCCAGCGCCCGCGACACCACCTGACGCGGCCCGGCCGGCACGTCGTCGGGCAGGCGCGGGACAGGGGAGTTGAGGTGCTTGAAGATGATCTGTACGGGTGTGTCGCCCTGGAAGGGGAGCTGCCCCGTCAGGCACTCGTAGGCCACCACCCCGAGGGCGTAGACGTCGACCGCGGGCGTCACGTCGCTGGCCGTGGCCATCTCCGGAGCGCAGTAGCCGGCCGAGCAGAGCATCGTGCCCGTGGCCGTCAGGTGCCCGGCCGAGACCGAGTGGGCGATGCCGAAGTCGGTGAGCACCACGCTGCCGTCGGGCCTGACCATGAGGTTGGCCGGCTTGACGTCGCGGTGGACGATGCCCTGGGCGTGCGCCGCGGCCAGCGCGTCGCCGACCTCCGCGACCAGCCGCATGGTGGCCGCGGGGCCGAGCGGGCCACGCCGCAGGACGCGGTCGAGCGACTCGCCCTGGATGTATTCCATGACCAGGAAGCTGACCTGGCGGCCCTCGACCTCGCAGATGCCGTAGTCGTAGACGTCGACCACGCCCGGATGCCGGAGGGTGGCCATGGCACGGGCTTCGTTCTGGAACCGCTGGGTGAACGTCGGGCTCTCGCTCAGTGCGGGCATGAGCACCTTGACCGCCACCGCGCGCCCGAGGACCGTGTCGTCGGCATGCCACACCTCGCCCATGCCACCGCCGCCCAGGCGGCCGGCGAGCACGTAGCGATCATTGAGGGTGGTCCCCGCGCCTAGCACGTAACCGAGGCTAACATCGCACCTCAGGTGCCACGGTCAAGTCAGTGAACACTCCATCGAGCGCAAAGAGCCCCCGCCGGTGGCGGGGGCCCTCGAAAGCGGCGCGTCAGGCGGACTCGGCGTCCTTCTCCCGGTTACGCAGCGCCCGGCTGACGCCGTCGGCGCCCTCCAGGATGAGCCGCCGCAGGGCCTGCGGCGGCTGCTCGACCTCCAGGTAGTTCTCCGCCGCCTTCACGGTCTCCGGCTCGATCAGCAGCGCGGGGAAGCACCCCACCGCGAACGTCGACGCCTGGTCGAACGTCCACTCCCGGTAGATCCGCCCCACCTCGGCGAAGTACTTCTCCCGGTACGGCTCCAGCAGCTCGGGGTGGTTCGGGTCCTGGAACCCCGAGATCGTCGTACGAGCGATGTGGTTGGCCAGCTTGCCGCCCACGACGCGCTCCCAGGCGGCGGCCTTGGCCTCGGCCGTCGGGATCGCGGCCCGGCACAGCGCCGCCGACCGCTCACCCGTCGCCGTAGGGTCGCGCTCCAGCTCGGCGTCGATGTCGGCCTCGCCCAGCCGCCCGCCGGCGACCAGCGCGTGCGTGAGCGACCAGCGCAGGTCGGCGTCCACGCTCAGCCCCTCGGGGACCTCGGAGCCGTCCAGGATGCGCTGCAGCAGGTCGAGGTCCGCGTCGGAGGTGGCCACCGGCCCGAACGCCTGCACGAACGCGAGCTGGTGGTCGGAGCCGGGAGCGGCCGTGCCGAGCAGCGAGCGCAGCTCGGCGGCCAGCATCGCCAGGCCCTCGGGCCGCCAGGCCGGGTCGGCGTACTGCTGCACGGCCATGCGTGCCTGCCGCAGCACCGCCTGCAGGACCGTGATGTCCTTGAGCGTGCCGGCGCCGGAGATGACCAGCTTGACGTAGTCGCGGGTGGACATCTCGCCGTCGCGGGTCATGTCCCAGGCCGCCGACCAGCACAGGGCCCGCGGCAGCGACTCGGTGAACGCCCTGATGCCGCCGTCGACCAGCGTCCGCATCGACCGCTCGTCGAGACGGATCTTCGCGTAGGTCAGGTCGTCGTCGTTGAGCAGCACCAGGTCGGGCTGCTCCTCGCCGACGAGCTGGGTCACGCTCGTACGGGCGCCGACCACGTCCAGCTCGACCCGCTTGGTACGCGTCAGCACGCCGTCCACCAGCGAGTACAGGCCGACCGCGACCCGGTGCGAGCGCAGCGTCGGGTGCTCGGCCGGCGCCTCCTGCACCACCTCGAAGCTGGTGAACCGGCCGCCGGAAACCTCGAACGAGGGCCGCAGCGTGTTCACCCAGGACGTCTCCAGCCACTCCTTCGACCAGGACGACAGGTCGCGGCCGGAAGTGCGCTCGAGGGCGTTGAGCAGGTCCTTCAGCTCGGTGTTGCCCCAGGCGTGCTCGGCGAAGTAGTCGCGGACCCCGGCCAGGAAGTTGTCCAGGCCGACGTACGCGACGAGCTGCTTGAGCACCGAGGCGCCCTTGGCGTACGTGATGCCGTCGAAGTTGACCTCGACGGCCTGCATGTCCGGGATGTCCGCGGAGATGGGGTGGGTCGAGGGGAGCTGGTCCTGGCGGTAGGCCCAGGACTTCTCCACGTTCGCGAACGTGGTCCACACGCCCTTGCCCCACCTCGTCGCCTCGGACTGGCAGAGGACGGACATGTAGGTGGCGAACGACTCGTTCAGCCACAGATCGTCCCACCAGCGCATGGTGACGAGGTCGCCGAACCACATGTGCGCCATCTCGTGCAGGATCGTCTCAGCGCGCCGCTCGACCACCGCGTCGGTGACCCGGGAGCGGAAGACGTAGTCCTCCAGGAAGGTCACGCAGCCCGCGTTCTCCATGGCGCCGGCGTTGAACTCGGGTACGAAGCACTGGTCGTACTTCCCGAACGGGTAGCGCACCCCGAACACCCGGTGGAAGAAGTCGAAGCCCTGCCTGGTGACCTCGAGGATGTTCTCGGGGTCGAGGTGCTCGGCCAGCGAGGCCCGGCAGTAGATCCCCAGCGGGATGCCGTCGTGCTCCGAGGTCACCTTGTGGTAAGGCCCGGCTACCAGCGCGGTGATGTAAGTCGAGATGGCCGGCGTGGGCGGGAACTCCCACCGCCTGGCCGCCGGCACCGTCCCGTGCTTGCCGCTCTGCTCCGGCAGCTCCGCGACATCGGAGGCGGCGGCGTTGGAGACGACCTCCCAGCCGGCCGGGGCCAGCACCGTGAGCTGGAACGTGGCCTTCAGGTCGGGCTGGTCGAAACAGGCGTACATGCGGTGCGCGTCGGCCGTCTCGAACTGGCTGTGCAGATAGACCTGCTTGTCCACGGGGTCGACGAAGCGGTGCAGACCCTCGCCCGTGCGCATGTAACTGCAGTCGGCGTCCACGCGGAGCTCGTTGGTCTCGGCCAGCGAGGGGAGGGGGAAGCGCCCCTTCTCGGCGTCGTACGCGGACACGTCGAGGTCCTCGCCGTTGAGCGTGACCTTGCGAACGTCGGCGCCGTGCAGATCGATGAAGGTGGAAGCGCCCGGGCGGCTGCTGGTGAAGCGGACCGTTGTGACGCTCTCGAAGCGCTCGTCTCCCTCCGTCAGGTCGAGTGCGACCTCGTACGACTCGACCTTCAACAGCCGGGCGCGCTCACGAGCCTCGTCCCGGGTCAGGTTGCCTGCCAAGTTGCGCTCCTTTTCACCACTTCATCGAAGTTTGCCGGTATCAAGCCACGATGGGAATATGGCTCGGACCACCTCAGGTTATGGCCACACGTGACTGAAAAGATTCCCGTGGACCTGTGGTTCGATCCTGCCTGTCCCTTCGCATGGGTGACGTCACGGTGGCTTCTCGAAGTCGAGAAAGTACGCCCCATCCAGCCGCGCTGGCGCATCATGTCCCTCGCCGTCCTCAACGAGGACAAGGATGTCCCGGATGAGTACCGCGAATCGACCAAGCGTGCCATGGGCACCGTTCGCGTGGTGGCCGCGGCCGCGGCCAAGCACGGCGAAGAGGTCGTCGGCCGGCTCTACACCGAGCTCGGCACCCTCCTGCACAACCAGGGCCTGGGCAAGGAGCCGGAGCGCCTGCGCGAGATCAGGGAGCGCGCCCTCGAGGCCGCGGGGCTCGAGAAGGAGCTCGCCGACGCGGCCGACTCGGAGGAGTGGGACGACACCATCCGCGCCTCGCACAACGAGGGCATCGACCTCGTCGGCCAGGAGGTCGGCACCCCGGTCATCCGTGTCGGCGCCAACGCCTTCTTCGGGCCCGTGATCACCAAGATCATCCGAGGGGAGGACGCGGGCAGGCTCTGGGACGGCGTGCTGACCGTCACTTCCTTCGATGACTTCTTCGAGTTGAAGCGCAGCAGGACCAAACGGCCACAATTCGACTAACAGCTGGTTTTTCGCGCGGTCAATCATCGTACGCTGACGGAAGAACGCTGCTTGCGGTGTAGAAGACTTATCCCTTGATCGGGATGGGCCCTCACACCGTCCTGAGGTGCTGACAGGATGGTGGCTATGCGTCAGCTGTACATCGGCGGCTCCTGGACCGCTTCTGCGTCGGACGAGTCCATCGACGTTGTCAACCCGGCCACGGAAGAGATCATCGACCGCGTGCCCGCGGGATCTCCCGACGATGTCGAGGCGGCCGTGGCGGCGGCCCGAAGAGCCTTCCCCGGCTGGGCCGACATGGCCGCCTCGGAGCGCGGCAAGCTCCTCGGCGACGCCGCCGAGCTGCTGAAGCAGCGCTCTGAGGAGGTCGCGAAGACCATCGCGTCCGACATGGGGGCGCCGCTGGGGTTCGCGCTCAAGGTGCAGACGCTCATGCCGGCCACCGTTCTGTCGTTCTATGCGCAGATGGCCGAGAGCCATCCTCTCGAGTCGCGTGTCGGCAACTCGATGGTGGTCAAGGAGCCGATCGGGGTGGTGGCGGCGATCACGCCGTGGAACTACCCGTTGCACCAGATCGTGTGCAAAGTGGGCCCGGCGCTGGCCGCGGGCTGCACCGTGGTGCTCAAGCCCAGCGAGGTGGCGCCGCTGGCGGCGTACGCGCTGGCGGAGATCTTCTCCGAGGTGGGCCTGCCTCCGGGCGTGTTCAACCTGGTCAGCGGGCGTGGCCCGGTCGTCGGCGAGGCCATGGCCGCCCACCCCGAGGTGGACATGGTCTCCTTCACCGGTTCGACCACGGCGGGGCGCAGGGTGGCCTCGCTGGCCGCGGAGTCCGTCAAGCGGGTCGCGCTCGAGCTCGGGGGCAAGTCGGCGAACATCATCCTCCCCGACGCCGATCTGGCGCTGGCCGTCAAGGTCGGCGTGGCCAACTGCTTCGTCAACGCCGGCCAGACCTGCTCGGCGTGGACCCGCATGATCGTCCATCGCGACCAGTACGACGCCGCCGTCCGGCTCGCCGTCGAGGCGGCGCGCGGTTACACCGTCGGCGACCCGTTCGACGAGTCGACCAGGATCGGCCCGCTGGTGTCCGCGATCCAGCGCGACCGCGTGGTCCGCTACATCAACCGGGGCCAGGAGGAGGGCGCCAGGCTGGTGGCGGGCGGCACCGACCGGCCGCACGACCGGGGCTACTACGTCGAGCCGACGGTGTTCGCGGGGGTGGAGCCCGGGATGGCGATCGAGCAGGAGGAGATCTTCGGGCCCGTGCTGTCGCTGATCCCGTACACGACCGAGGACGTCGCCGTCCAGATCGCCAACGGCACGAAGTACGGCCTGGCCGGGGCGGTCTGGTCGGGCACCGAGGAGCACGCGGTCGCGGTCGCGCGGCGGCTGCGCACCGGCCAGGTGGCCATCAACGGCGGCCGGTTCAACCCGCTGGCGCCGTTCGGCGGGTACAAACAGTCGGGCGTGGGGCGGGAGCTGGGCGAGCAGGGGCTGGAAGAGTACCTCGAAACCAAGGCCATGCAGCTGTAACCACCGCCTCCCCACCACGGCCGCCCTGCCGCTTACCACCGCTGTCCGCCGCGCCGCCGTCCGTTCGCCCCCACAGGGCTCGGCCGTGCGGTGGAAGGCGGGCCGCCACTCGCACTACGGCCCCCGAGACGTCGCCGGACGTGGCCAGGTTGCGTCAGCGGCGTGGAAGGGCGCGCCGGGACGGGGAGGGCGCGCCCGAGGAGAAGCGTCGGTCAGACGAGCAGCCCACCGCTGGCGATCAGATTCTGGCCGGTGATCCAGCGCGAGTCGGGGCCGACCAGGAAGGCGACCACGGAGGCGATGTCGTCGGGCTGCCCGATCCGTTGCAGCGCCGTCATCGCCGCGGTCCGCTGCAGCGCCTCCGGCGGATTGGTGCCCCGCAGCAGGTCGGTGTCGGTGGCGCCGGACGAGACCACGTTGACGGTGATCCCGCGCACGCCCAGCTCCCGCGCCGCCACCTTGGCGAACTGCTCGACGGCCCCCTTGCTGCCGCAGTAGAGCGTCAGAGCGGGAGCGGGCACCTCGGTGTTGAGCGTGGAGATGTTGACGATGCGCCCGCCGTCGCGCATCACCCGCGCGGCCCACTGCATGGCCAGGTAGACCGATCGGGTGTTGACCGCGAACACCCGCTCGTACTCCTCGTCCGTGATCTCCACCATGGGCTTCTGCCCGACCATGGCGGCGGCGTTGTTGACCAGGATGTCGAGTCCGGGCAGCCGCGACTCGGCCTCACCGAACAGCCGCGCCAGATCCTCCTTGCTGCCCAGATCCGCCCGTACGGCGTGCGCGCCCGTCTCCTTGGCGACCTGCTCGGCGGCCTCCTCCGAGCGCTCGTAGCAGAAGACCACCTCCGCGCCGTCGGCGGTCAGCCGCTCCACGATGGCCTTCCCGATGCCCCTGGATCCTCCTGTGACCAATGCGCCTTTGCCGGAAAGTATGCTCATTCGCCCAACCTATGCTCTGAGCATGATCTTGCGGGCTTCGTTTCGCGGTAGGCGATCGACGTACAGCTTGCCGTCCAGATGCTCGGTCTCATGCTGGAAGCAGCGTGCCAGCGACCCGCGGGCCTTGATCCGTACCGGACGCTGGAGCCTGTCGATGCCCTCGACGGTCACGCCCGCGGCGCGTCCGACCGGCGCGTAGATCGGCCGGCGCGTCTGGCGATCGGGCACGGACAGGCAGCCCTCCTCGTCCACCACCTCTTCGTCGTCGTCGACGGTCAGCACGGGATTGATCACGTGGCCCTTGCGCCCGGCGATGTCGTACACGAACAGCCGCCGCGACACGCCGATCTGCGGGCCGGCCAGGCCCACGCCGTTGACCGCGTACATCGCCTGGAACATCTCGTCGATCAGCCGGCGCAGCTCGCGGTCGAAGTCCGTCACGGGGTCCGCGGGCGTGCGCAGGACCGGATCGCCGATGACGCGGATCTCACGCATGGGTCTCAACTTTCGTAAGGAGTGGACGACGCTAGGGGTCCTTACTCTAGTCAGCGAGTCCCATCGGCGGGGCTGTGGAAGACTGGTCGGGTGCGTGTCTACATCGGTGCCGACCATGCCGGCTATGAGCTCAAGAACCACCTCGTGTCCTGGCTCAAGGACCACGGTCACGAGGTGACCGACTGCGGTCCCTTCGTCTACGACCCCGAGGACGACTATCCGGCGTTCGTGCTGCGCGCGGCCGAAGGCGTCGCCGGCGACCCCGCCAGCCTGGGGGTGGTCATCGGAGGCTCGGGCAACGGCGAGCAGATCGCCGCCAACAAGGTGCGCGGCATTCGCGCGGCCCTGGCCTGGAGCGAGGAGACGGCCCGGCTGGCCCGCGAGCACAACAACGCCAACGTGGTCAGCGTGGGCGCGCGCATGCACTCCACCGAGGAGGCCACCGGCTTCGTCGAGGCCTTCCTGGCCACGGCCTTCTCCGGCAGCGAGCGGCACAGCAGGCGCATCGCGCAGCTGACCACGTACGAGACGATCGGCCAGCTGCCCTCGCTGCCCTAACCCTTGCGCTTGGCGTCGCGCTTGGGGATCTCGTCGCGCAGGGGCCGCCGGTCGGCGGCCTCCTGCTGCTCCTTCGACGGGTTGGACACGTCGCGAGCACGCATGGCGATGGTCGCGGTGATCTGCAGGCTTTGCAGCGCCATGTGTCCGACTCTACGTCAGCGACATCAGAACGTCAGGCCCGCCCACGGTTTCGGACTCCACGACATCGCGGTGGCCAGGGCGCGCACCGAGCCGGGGGAGTGCTCGCGCAGCACGCCCGCCTCCAGCGACTCCATGAGCAGCCCGTCGCCCAGGTACGCCGAGCCGAGCGCGGCCACCGGCAGCGTGACGTCCGGCTCGTCCTCGACCGGCTTGCACTCGGCGCCCGTCGGGTCGGCGGTGAGCCGCCAGCGCCCGGCGTTCCACGGGCACACGTCGTCCTCTACCTCGATCACCACGTCCACGGCCGCCGAGTAGGCGCGCGAGGCCAGCGCCTTGTCGACCTCCACGACGCGTACCCACAGCTCGTCGGTCCAGCTCGCGCGGAGCTGGCGCTGGTCGGCGAGCAGCGCGATCAGGGGATCGTCCACCGGCCTGCCGCTCGTCTGGATCTTGGAGACCAGGTCGCGGTCCAGGATGCTACGCCAGAGCAGGGCGTAGGCCGCCGGGTCGGCCGCCTCCAGTTCCTGCAACTTCAGCTCCCCGGCGGGGACGACGTCGGCGTCCCAGTTCGCCTTGACGCGGAACAGCGCATAACCGCGCAGGCCGCCGTCGTCCTCGGCGAGGATCGAGCGCAGCGACCCGTTCCCGCGCTGGTCGCCCTCGTCGTCGGCCAGCACGCCGTCCCAGATCTGCGGCTTGCGGTCGTAGCGTCCAGGCCGCCGGGCCACTACGGAGGCGAACAACCCCTCCAGATCAGCGCGTACGTCGGCGGGCTTGGCCACCCTGATCCGGAGCGACGGGTCCGCCGGAGCGTTCTTGACGAATGCCGAGCGGGACTTGTCGATGGTGAAGTACAGGTTGTGCGAGGCGCGGCCGTAGCCGTACCGGCCGTAGATGGCCGCCTCGGAGGCGTACAGGGCGGCGACGCTCTCGCCGCGCTCGCGGACGTCGGAGAGTTGCCTGCGCATCAGCGCGGACAGGATGCCGCGGCGGCGGTGCGAGGGCAGCACGCTGACGCTCGTGACGCCCGCGACGGGGAGCCGGCCGCCGGGCACCGTCATGGTGAAGCTGTTGATGGAGGTGACCCCCGCGACGAGGTCGCCGTCGAAGGCCGCGAGGGTGCGGTCGAACTCCGTCTCGGCCTTGAACCGCGCCGCTTGCTGTGGGTGTGGCGTCCAGTTGAACCCTTCGTCGAGAACCCGGGCGAAGGCCGGCCACTCGGATTCGTCAATCGGACGGATCGGGTACGTCATTCGTCCACGGTAGGAGCGGGCAAAGGGGGAGAGCCACCCATTATCCGTGCTTAATGATCAAGGCGTTGGTCAAGTGGGCTGCCCAAACACGGGTCAGACCGATACAGTCAGGCCCATCATGAGTTCCCGTCCGGCGCCGCTGATCCCGCCACGGGTCCGTGCGGTCCTGGTGCGGGTGCCCTTTCTGGTGGCCGCTGTGCGGTTTTTCCGGCGCGGGCCGCTGGCTCGCGACCGCAACCTGCTCATCACGCTGACCACGCTGGCGCTCGTCATCGGGTTCCTGGCCGCGGAGGTCTCGACCGAGTGGTTCTCGCCGTCTCTGCTGATCCCGGTGACGCTGATCGGCGGGCTCCAGCTCCGGCTGCGCAGCCTGGTCAAGCTGCTGGTGGTCATCGGGGTCGCGCTCGGCTACATCGCGATCACCCTGGGCGTGAACCGCATCGGGCTGGGGCTCACGGTGACGATCGTGTTCACCACCGTGCTCGCCCTGCTGTTGGCCCGCACCAGGGGCAAGCTCGGCGTTCAGGGGCTGCGTGGCGACGCGATGCTGCTGGAGCTGCGCGACCGGCTCAAGAGGCAGGGCGAGCTGCCCCCGATGCCCAAAGACTGGGGCGCCAAGGTGGTGCTCAAGCAGGCGGGCGGGTCCTCGTTCGGCGGCGACTTCCTGGTCTCCATGCGCGACGGCAACTCCGTCGAGATCGCACTGGTCGACGTGTCCGGCAAGGGTGTCGACGCGGGCACCAGGGCGCTGCTGCTGTCGGGCACGTTCGGCGGGCTGCTGGGCTCGGTCGACGACTTCCTGCCCGCGTGCAACACGTACCTGCACCGGCAGCGGGGTGACGAGGGGTTCGTGACCGCGGTGCACCTACGCCTCGACCTGGACACCGGCGACTACACGATCACCTCGGCCGGGCATCCGCCGGTGGTGAAGTTCGACGCGGGCACGGGAAGCTGGCAGGTCGCCACGGCCAAGGGCGTGGTGCTCGGCGTGGTGCCCGACCTGCACTGTGAGCCCGACAGCGGCACCCTGCGCAAGGGCGACGCGCTGCTGCTGTTCACCGACGGGCTGATCGAGCAGCCGGGCCGCGACATCGACGCCGGGCTCGACCGGCTGCTGGGGGAGGCGGAGCGGCTGCTGCCCTCCGGGTTCCGCGACGGCGCGAGGGCGCTGGTGAACGCCATGGCCTCGGGACACAACGACGACTGCGCGCTGGTGCTGATCTGGCGACCCTAGGCGCGTCGTCACCCGCGGTGATTGTTTGATTGTGTACTGTCAATGCCTTCAAACGGCGCGAAGCCCTGGAGGGCGGCCCGTTCGACTACCCTGGGGCTGTCGGACCCTCAGTCCGCCCCTGTCGTCGGTTACGGAGCGCGCATAGATGAACTGGCTCTATCTCGTGGGGATCATCGTCTTCCTGCTCGGGCTGATGTTCTCCATCGCCTTGCACGAGATCGGCCACCTGATCCCCGCCAAGCTCTTCGGCGTCAAGGTGACCCAGTACATGGTCGGGTTCGGCACCACGGCGTGGTCGCGGCGGAAGGGCGAGACCGAGTACGGCATCAAGTGGATCCCGCTCGGCGGCTACATCCGCATGATCGGCATGCTGCCGCCCCGCCCCGGCGACGACCCGAACAAGCTCAGGAGCACCTCCACGGGGCCGTTCCAGGGCCTCATCGAGTCGGCCCGCGACGCCGCGCAGGAGGAGGTCCGCCCGGGCGACGAGGACCGGGTCTTCTACCGGAAGAAGTGGTGGCAGAAGGTCATCATCATGTCCGGCGGCCCGGCGATGAACTTCGTGCTCTCGTTCATCTTCTTCACCATCCTGCTGGTCGGCATCGGCCTGCCCACCTGGGCCCCGGTCGTCTCGCCCGAGACCAACACGTGCGTGATCCCGATGTCCGAGCAGCGCGCCACGTGCAAGTCCACCGACAAGCCCACCCCGGCCGCCCAGGCGGGCCTGAAGGCCGGCGACCGCATGGTCTCCTTCGGCGGACAGAAGATCAACTCCTGGGACGACGCCACCCGCCTGATCCGCTCCCACGGCCCCGGCCCCGTCGCGCTCGGCATCGTCCGTGACGGCAAGCCGATGACGCTCAACGTCACGCTCATCGCCCAGGACCGGCCCAACCTCCAGGACCCGAAGAAGATCGACAAGAACGTCGGCTTCCTGGGCGTCCTGCCCACCGAGGTCATGGAGCGGCAGAGCGTCGGCCAGGTGCTCGGCTACATGGGCGAGCTGACGGGCCGGGTGGCGGGCTCGATCTTCAACCTGCCGCAGAAGATGGTCGGCGTCTGGCACGCGGCATTCTCGGGCGAGAAGCGCGACCCCGAGGGCCCGGTCGGCGTCGTCGGCGCGGGACGCATGGGCGGCGAGATCCTCTCCTCCGACCTGTCCAACGAGAAGAAGATCGCCATCTTCGTCAACCTGCTGGCCGGGTTCAACCTCGCGATCGGCATGTTCAACCTCATCCCGCTGCTGCCGCTCGACGGCGGCCACATCGCCGGCGGGCTGTGGGAGGGCATTAAGCGGGCGTACGCCAAGATCATGCGACGGCCCGAGCCTGGTTACGTGGACATCGCGAAGGTGCTGCCGCTGACGTACGCGATCGCGCTCGTCATGATGATCATGGCTGGCCTGCTGGTCTACGCCGACCTGGTCAACCCCCTCACGCTGACCGGCTGACGGCCCCGTGGACGCCCTGGAGCGGCTGCGCGCCCTCTGCCTGGCGCTGCCCGAGGTCACCGAACGGCTCAGCCACGGGGAGCCCACGTGGTTCGTCAGGGGCAAGAAGACGTTCGTGATGTTCGCCGATCACCATCACGACGACCGCCTGGCGTTCTGGTGCGCGGCCCCGCACGGGGCACAGGAGGAGTTGGTGGGGGAGGACCCGGAACGCTTCTTCCGGCCACCGTACGTGGGGCACCGGGGGTGGCTGGGGGTCTACCTGGACGTGGAGGCGGACTGGGCGGAGATCGCGGAGATCGTCGCGGACGCCTACCGCCAGATCGCCCCGAAGTCCCTGACCGCCCGCATGTCCTGACGCAACCGGGGCGACGTCGGCGCGGACACCCTCGGCGGTGGTCAAGGCCGCGTAGACCTCGGCAACCGACGACTTGATTCCCACTCTGTTTGTCGATCCCTCTTTCCAGCGTTGGTTCTCGTCTGAACTCCGGGAATTCACCGCTGTGCGCCGTGCCGGTCTTGGCTGCGCTGAACCGCCTCGGCGATCTGCTTGATGCGCCGGAGCCTGGCGTCCCACACCGCCCCCACCGAGGACAACTGGGCGACCGCGCGAGCAAGCTGCGCCCCGTCCACCCGGTAGCTCTTCTCTCGCCCGGCAGGCGACGCGTGGCATTTTCTGCGTATGGTCGGCGCGCAGCGGCAGCGGGCCGGCGACGGAGGTGTCGATCCATCATCGACACCGGTTCATTCTCGGGGTTGGCCGATAGCGGACATTCCCTGGACAAGTCCGACCGTCGGGCAGACCATACGCTCACATCCACGCGCCCGTGAGGAGGCTGTCGTGTCAGAGCAGCAGATGCAGGAGAGACGCGCTTTCCAAGGCGACCCAATTGTCTGGATGTTCCAGCCGACCTCCTACGAGGTCGTGACCGGCGACCGGCTCAAACAGTGGGAACGGGATATGAGGAGCCAGGTCTTGGCGCGGCGTGGCATCGAAATCGACATCACGATCATCATCACGACTGGAACGGCGACTTACTCGTTCAGCGGTCCGTCGGACTCCGGGCCGGATGACTGCGACGCGGACTAGCAGGCGTGGCACACCAGCAGCGCGTTGCCATCCTGTCCCTTCCGGACGATCTGCACGCGCTCATGATCCAGGATCAGCTGCTGAGCAAGGACATCGACTGCCATATCGTGGAGACCAGCCGTCTCTATAAGGGCGGCCTGTGTTGGACCAGCCATGGAGAAGCGGGTCACACCATCCCCACGAGCACCGGCGAGCTCCTCGACGTGCAAGAGATCAACCTTGTCTGGTATCGCAGGATCAACTACCCACAGGAGATCCCCGACACCGGACGAGAACCAATCCAGACGGAAATCGTTGACAACGAGTACAAGGCGACGTTGTTCGGCTTGCTCGCGACTGGCTTCACCGGAAAGTGGATCAACGACCCGTTCGCCAGCGTCGGGGCAGAGAACAAGCTGATTCAGCTCATGGCGGCAAAACGGGCCGGTCTGCGCATCCCGAGGACGCTGGTCACGCACGATCCAGCACGGGTGCGTAAGTTCTGTGAAGCCCTCGACTACGAGGTGGTGGTCAAAACCGTAAAGGGCAGCGCGCGCCGCCCTCTCTACGCGATAAAGGCGACCGAGGAACTCGTCGCCGCCGAGGACAGCATCCGGTTCGCGCCGGCGATCTACCAGGAACTCGTTCCTGGGACGGCACATATCCGGGCACATTGCTTCGGCGACGCCACTCACGCGTTCGAGATCGAGTCCGCCAGCCTCGACTGGCGCGGCAACCTCAACGTGCCGATCAAGCCCGTGGCGCTCGACGACAGAACCGTCGCCGGGCTACAGGAGGTGCTGCGCATTCTCGGGCTACGCATGGGCATCTTTGATCTGAAGCGGGTGGGCACAGAGGAGTACGCTTGGCTGGAGGTCAACCCGCAGGGCCAGTTCCTCTTCCTCGAGGGGCTAACCGGCGAGCGGCTTAGCGTGGCCTTCACGAACTTCCTGGTGGACGAGCTCAAACCTGCACGCTGAAAAAGAAGATGACCGCTGCGTGTAGGTGCCCGGGGAGAGCATGATCAGCTCGGGGCGTCCCCCGGCTCCGCACACGAACGGTTCAGGTTTCGTCGTCCCACAGCTCGTACTCGTAGGGTTTGCCGCGGGCCAGCCGCTCGGGGCGTGTGTTGCTCGCGTTCGGGGTCGAGATCCCAATTGAGCAGTTCGATAACGCCGAGAACAGAGGTCTGTTGGAGATCTCGGTCGTATGCTTCCTGTCCTACTGCAACGTCGTTGGGATGATTCGTGGATCCATGTCCGCCCCCGGGACGCTCGGCGCTGGAGGAGTGGATCAACGGCTGATGGGGACAGAGATCCACACTGCAGAAGGCCGCTCCCGAGTCCGGTGAGCGGCCTTCGTGCTGGTCCTGCTGGTCGGGGCGACAGGATTTGAACCTGCGACTTCTTGCTCCCAAAGCAAGCGCGCTACCAAGCTGCGCCACGCCCCGCCTCGCCGAGTGCGCATGCGCTCCGGGACTCCGGTACGCTTACGCCCTGACGACCGGATGAAGTCTAGACCAGAGTTCGACCGGTTCGCGCGGACGTAGCTCAATGGTAGAGCCCTAGTCTTCCAAACTAGCTACGCGGGTTCGATTCCCGTCGTCCGCTCTGCACGGCAAAAGGCCAGGTCATCCCCGCCAGGGAGCCCGGCCTTTGCGATCTTCGCATGGTTTTTCGATCTTTCCTGCTCGTTGCGCGCCCGGTCGGTTTTTCTGGGCGGAGGCGGCTGAGGAAGGGCTGAATCCGTTACGGAGGCTCAGCCGGGTCCGTCGGGAACCGGTCGGGAGAGCCGGCCTTCGTGATCTCGGCAGGTGGTTCGGCCTATACTCCGGAGAATGGCGCCAGAGACGGTCCTCGGAGTCCCCACCCGGCACGAAGGTGATCCGGATCGGGTGGCCATCCTCCTTCCGGGCGCGTCATACGTGCCGGCCCGCCCTCTCCTCCACTTCGCCCGCGTCGTGCTCGCGCATCACGGGTGGACCGTGCAGGAGGTCTGGTGGGAGCCGCCTACGGCAGACACGATGGCCGGACGCGAGGCGTGGGTCGTCGAGCGGGCGCGGGAGGCCGTGGAGGCGGAGAGCGCCGGTCAAGTGCTCGTGGTGGGCAAGTCGCTCGGCACGCTCGCCGCACCCCTCGCCGCCGAACGAGGACTGCCCGCCATCTGGCTCACCCCGTTGCTCACCGTGGAGTCCGTCGTCGGGGCGCTGCGGCGGAGCAAGGCTCCCACGCTGCTCGTCGGCGGGGCGGCCGACAAACTGTGGGACGGTGAGGTCGCGCGGGGTCTGGGGCACCCGTATCTCGAGGTTCCGGACGCCGACCACGGCATGGAGATCTTCGGAGACCCGGTCGCCTCGGCCCGGGTGCTCAAGGACGTGACGGAGGCCATGGACCGGTTCGTGGCGGGGCTGCGCGCGTAGGCATGCGGTGGCGACCGATCTCCCGCGACGCCCTCGTCGAGGAGCTGGCCGAAAGGGTCGCCGCGCGGCAGGGGTGGGTACGGGTGGCCGTGGACGGCGCCCCGGCCGCGCGTCCTGAGACGCTGGCAGACGAGCTCGTCGCGCCGCTGCGGCTGCGCGGGCGGCCCGTGCTGCGGGTGTCGGCGGGCGACTTCCTACGGCCCGCGTCGCTGCGGCTGGAGCACGGCAGGACCGACCCGGACGCCTTCTACGAGGACTGGCTCGACGCCAAGGCGCTCACGAGGGAGGTCCTCGAACCCCTGGACCCGGGCGGCACCGGGCAGGTGTTGCCACGGCTCTGGGACAGCCGCGTCGATCGGGCGTACCGGGCGCCGTACCAGGAGCTGCCCCCGGGAGGGGTGGTGATCGTCGACGGGACGCTGCTGCTGGGGCGGGGGCTGGCGGTCGACCTGAGCGTGCACGTGTGGCTGTCGGCGGGGGCGCTGGAGCGCGGGACACCCGAGGACGAGCTATGGCGGATGCCCGCGTACGAGCGGTACGAGCGAGAGGTACGGCCCCAGCAGGCCGCCGACATCGTGGTCAGGGCCGATCACCCGGACAGGCTGGCCCGCCTGGCCAACGACGCGTGACGCTGGAACGGGGCGCGGGTCATGTGTGAAACCCGGGTGGCCGCCGGGAAAGGCGGCCACCCCCGTCAGCGCGCCGTGGGGCGCTTGCCGTGGTTAGCCTTCTTCTTCTTGCGTGCCTTGCCCTTGCGTGAGCGCCTGGCCATAGCTCGCCTCCGATGATCGACCGGAACCCGAGCCTCTCTCTCCCCAGGTGACCAGCGCAAGGGCACCACGCTAACTAACATTCCCCAACAATTCCGTGTCATAATTTGGTGGAATCTGTTGGAAGGAGCGGGTGTGCTCGCACAACAGCGTCAGCAGACGATCCTCGAACGCGTGCGCAGCAACGGCGGCGTCCGGGTGGCGGACCTCGTCCGCGAGCTCGGCGTCTCCGACATGACGATCCGCCGCGACCTCGAGGTGCTGGCCGAGCGCGGGCTGCTGGAGAAGGTGCACGGCGGCGCCACCGCACTCGGCCCCGGCTCGACCGAGGAGCCGGGGTTCACCGCCAAGTCGGCCCGCCAGCAGCAGGAGAAGGAGGCCATCGCGCGGCGCGCGGCCGGTCTCGTCAGACCGGGCACGGCCGTGGCCCTCTCGGCGGGGACGACCACGTGGGCGCTGGCCCGCCACCTCATCGGCGTCCCCGAGCTGACGGTGATCACCAACTCGATCCCGGTCGCCGAGGTCTTCCACCGCAACCCGCGCTCAGACCGCACGGTCGTGCTGACCGGCGGCGTGCGCACGCCGTCCGACGCCCTGGTGGGCCCGGTGGCCGTGGCCGCGATCCGCCGCCTGCACGTGGACACGCTGTTCCTCGGCGTGCACGGGATGAGCGTGCGGGCCGGGTTCACCACGCCCAACCTGCTGGAGTCGGAGACCGACAGGGAGCTGGTGGCGGCAGCCACCAGACTGGTCATCCCCGCCGACCACACGAAGTGGAACACGGTCGGCATCAGTACGATCGCCGAGCTGAGCGAGGCCGACGTGGTCATCAGCGACGCGGGGCTACCCGAGGACGCACGCACGGAGCTGGCCGAACGGGCCGGAGAACTGATCATCGCGGAGGGCTCTCCTTGAAGCGCACCATCACCCACCTGGCCGACGGCCGAGAGCTGATCTATTTCGATCGGCGTGACGACGCCGACAGGAGCGCGATCGACCGGCGGACACTCGACCCCCGGCCGGTGGCCTCCGAGCTGCGTTACGACCCGCTGACCGAAGAGTGGATCGCGATGGCGGGGCACCGGCAGACGCGCACGTTCCAGCCGACCGGCTCGGCGAGCGAGTGCCCGCTGTGCCCGTCGTCGGACACGCGCTCGTCGGAGATCCCGGCGTACGACTACGACGTCGTGGTGTTCGAGAACCGGTTCCCGTCCTTCTCCGGCAATTTCGGGACTTACCAGGATGTGGGCGGGTTGAGCGATGTTCGCCCGGGAGCGGGGAGGTGTGAGGTCGTCTGCTTCACCTCTGAGCACTCGTCCTCCTTCTCCCGGCTCTCCAGCGACCAGGTGGAGCTGGTCATGGAGGCGTGGGCCGACCGCACGGCCGAGCTGTCCGGGATCGAGGGTGTGGAGCAGGTGTTCTGTTTCGAGAACCGGGGCGAGGAAATCGGTATCACGCTCGCCCACCCGCACGGCCAGATCTACGCCTACCCGTACGTCACGCCCAGGACCAAGCTCCAGCTCGCCGCCGCCAGGCGTTACACCAAGGGCAACCTGTTCGCGGACGTGCTGGCCGCCGAGCGGGCCGAGGCGACGCGGGTGGTGGCCTCCAACGAGCTGTGGACGGCGTTCGTGCCCGCCGCCGCGCGCTGGCCGTACGAGGTGCACATCTACCCGCACCGGCAGGTGCCCGATCTGGCCGCGTTGTCGGAGGAGGAGCGCTCGGCGTTCGCGCCGCTCTACACCTCGGTGCTGCGGGCCTTCGACGACCTGTTCGGCGTCGTGATGCCGTACATCTCGGCCTGGCACCAGGCGCCCGTACGGCGGGATCGCGAGCTCGCGTACCTGCACCTGGAGCTGTTCAGCATCAGGCGGGCGCCGGGGAAGCTCAAGTACCTGGCCGGGTCGGAGTCGGCCATGGGTGCTTTCGTGAACGACGTGCTGCCGGAGGAGGCCGCGCGTATGCTTCGATCACAAGTAGATCACTATTAGGTTTCTAGTTAGGGTCGCATTACTTGTGATCTACCACTAACATCCCTTTTGCACCGGCTGTAACTGCCGTTGCATGCCTAATCCCGGGCGTGTCGCCCGGGAGCCGGGGACCCACCTCGTTCTGGGGTGAATCCGACCACGTGTCGGTAGGGCACCTCCACGCCCGAACCCGTCAGCTAACCCGGCCGGCAGAGGGAGAGGAACATCCACGTGGCGGCTCCGTCCCCCGTGGCGCTTGCCATCGGTCTCATCACTGCCGCGGCCATCGCCGTCCTGCCGGCAACCGTGGCGTCGGCGGCCCCCAAGCCGTCGGAGACCGAGCTCCGCGCCCAGCTGAAGCAGCTCAACAGCAAGGTTGACAAGCTCATCGAGAAGTACAACCTCAAGCGCGTCGAGCTGGCCAAGGCGCAGCAGGCCGCCAAGGCCGCCAAGGACCGCCTGGCCACCGCGGAGCAGACGCTGGCCACGGCCGAACAGCGGGTCGCCGACGTCGCCAGGATGCGCTACCAGAACCACGACCCATCGGTGCCCGCCATCCTGCTGTCCCAGAACGCTCCCGGTATCGCCCTGCTCGAACAGCTCACAGCCGAGCAGCAGGCCGTCGTGCAGGGTGTGGCCAAGGCACGCGACGAGAAGAAGCAGGCCTCCGACCAGGCCGCCGCGCTCGCCACCCAGATCAGCGCGGACGCGAAGGACGTGGCCAAGCAGCGCCAAGAGGCCCAGGACGTCATCAAGGACATCCAGAAGAAGCTCCAGGACCTGGTGCCGTTCGGCCCCGGCCGCAATTCGAACGGCAGCTGGGCCCCGGAGCTGCCCACGGGCTCGGACAACATCACGGCCCGTACGCGGCTGATGAAGGCGGAGGTGGCGAAGAACTTCAAGCTGCCGTACGAGGTGGGCTGCTTCCGCTCAGGCTCCAGCGGCGAGCACCCGCTGGGGCGGGCCTGCGACTTCATGATGAGCACCGGCGGCACGATGCCGGCGGCCATCAACAACGCCCTGGGTGACCGCATCGCGGACTGGGCGCTCAAGAACAAGGACAAGCTCGGCGTCAAGTACGTGATCTGGAAGCAGCGCATCAACATGGGCTCGGGCTGGCGGGCCATGTCGGACCGCGGCAGCATCACCGAGAACCACTACGACCACGTGCACATCTCGATGTACTAGAAATGGGGATTTTGCATCTGGTGCTGTATATCCACTGGTTGAGATGGCGTTCGTGCTGGCAGCCATGCGGTTGAGCGTTCGGAGTGCCAGCTCCGCCGTGTCGCCTGTGGTGCTCTGAGCCGCATTTCTTCTCGTTCTCCGGACACCTTCTCGCATCAGATGCGAGGGGGTGTTGACGGTGAGAAGGGCGGCTGTGGAGCGCCGTTCGCGCGCACCTACCTGCTGCGACGCCTGCGTGGAAGCCACGTGATCAGCACGGCCAGGGCGACGGTCGCGCAGGCGCCCGCCGAGTCGATGTCGCCTTCGGCGAACGCCAGTGCCGTCGGCAGCAGCGGCATCCAGAAGAAGGCCACGGATGGCATTTCGTTTGTATCGCTGCTTCGGCGGGATCTCGGGAGAACTCGGCCCTGGTGTACATGATCGCCACGAAGGGGCCCATCGTGAGGATCACGAACAGCCAGTGGATGCCGGTGGTGGGCGCGAACTGGAGTCAGGCCAGATCCGCAGCGCTCATGGTGCGTCCTTCCTGGTGCGGTGGTGCCTGTGCGGGCCTTTGCGACCGTAGAGGACAGACGCTTATGCCTTCCAAGACCGGTTTCGCCATGAACGGATGACCCGTAAGGCATAGTCCCTCGCTGAGGGTCCGCATCCGGCTCGCCGCCCCGCATTGAGCTCACCCAAGGAGCGTTCGACCAGGCGATGCGAAGCGCCTCGCGGCCCGGCTGCAGCTCCATCATGCCGCTCAGGACATAACGCCATAGCAATATTAATCTTAGACAAGATAACCCTTGAGCCATAGCTTCGGGAGGTGTGAGAAGCCAGATTCCACCTCAAGGGAAGGTTGGGGTAGCGATGCCTACGCAACGCGAGGTAGATGAAGCCAAGATCCGCCAGCTGGTCGACAAGATCGTCGAAGGGCTCCAAGGCAAGGATCTCGAGGGTCTGAAGCGGCTTTACGCAACGGACATTGTGTCCTTCGACATCGAGCAGCCGCTCCAGCATGTGGGGATCGAGGCGAAGCTCAAGAACTGGGCGCCCGTGTTCACGTTCTTCGAGAGCGTGACCTATGAGGTTCGAGACCTGACGCTCACCGTGGGCGATGATGTGGCGTTCGGGCACGCGTTCGCTCGTCTCGGCGGCACGCTGAAGAACGGGACGGCAACGAGCGGTATGTGGGTCAGGGTCACGTACTGCCTCCAGAAGATCGACGGCACGTGGTTGATCGTGCACGACCAGGTCTCGGTGCCGCTCGACATCTCCAGCGGCAAAGGAGTTGTCGACCTCGAGCCCTGATCCCGCCACCCCACTCCCGCCTGCGCCGCGTCGCCGCGGCACCACATTCATGGAGGAAAGCCATGACCCCCGTCCCCGCGACCGTCGAGATCCCGGGCTATCTGGCCGGCACCTGGAAAGCCGACCCGGTGCACTCCGAGATCGCCTTCACCGTCCGTCATCTCATGATCAGCAAGACGCGTGGCCGGTTCACCATCTACGACGTCACGCTCGTCACGAGCGAGGACCTGCTGGGCACGTCGGTGGCCGCGACGATCGACCTCGCGTCCATCGACACCGGCAACGAAATACGTGACAACCACCTTCGCACCGCCGACTACCTCGAGATCGAGAAGTACCCGACGATGAGCTACCGCTCGACCGGCATCCGCCAGACCGGCGACGGTTGGGCCGTCGACGGTGAGCTGACGTTGCACGGCGTCACACGGCAGGTACCGCTGGCCGTCGAGGTGAACGGGTTCGGCCCCGACCCGTGGGGTGGACAGCGGGCCGGCTTCTCCGCGACCGCGGAGATCAACCGGCGCGACTTCGGCATCGACATCAGCACCCCGATGGAGGCCGGTGGCGTCGTAGTCGGCGACAAGGTGTCGATCAGCCTCGAGATCCAGGCCGCTCTCCAGAAGTGACCCGACCCGGACGGGCGGCTCGCAAAGCCCCATCCACCGATCGTGCGGTGTCCCGATTCCGCGGTTCGACCGAGCGGATCGGGACACCGCCACTCTGGTCCAGCGCCTCGTCGAGCTCAGGAGGATTGCCGTGAGCGCCGATCCCGGCATCGTCATCATCGGGGCGAGCCTGGCCGGCGCGAAGGCTCGCCAGGCCCCCGCTGGTGCATGGCCTGGCCGGCCTTGAACTCCTCCGCCCGCGCACCCAGGCCGACCGCCATGGGCGCATCGCCCTGGTGACGGCCTGTCCGCGGCCGGTATGCACCGATGCCATGACCTCGCCCAGCACGGCTGCGATGTCCGCGAGAAGCCCCGCGGCCGCCACATGCCGGTGTCCGCTGTGAACCTGAATGACAGGCTGGAGCCGGAGGCCGATCTCTCGGCTGCGAGCCCGTGCGCGGCTACCGACGGCGGCGGACTGGGCGCCATCGCGCACCGCCTGATCGAAGCGGCGAGCGGATCACGCCCTGCATCGTCGACACGACACCCGACAACGTGACGATCATGAAGCGCGTCCTCAGCGGTTCTCCTGTGGCTCGCCGGTGATCCAGTTCCAGTTGGCGATCGTGGTGCGCATCAGGCGGGCGGCGGTGGATAGGTGGCTGCCGGCGCCCCAGTGCAGGGTGACCGCGCGCCGGCAGTCAGGGCTGTCGACGGGGACCCAGGCGGCGGGGACCCTCGTGGGGCTGGTCCGGGCGAAGGCGGGGACGAGACCGATGCCGAGCCCCGCGCTTATCAGGGCCGCGATGGAGCTGAGCTCGTCGACCTCGCAGACGATCTTCGGGGTATGGTCTCGTGCGGCGAAGAGCCGGTCCAGGAGGCGGCGTTGCCAGTGCCCTTTGCGGGCGCTGACGAAGGGCTGGTCGGTGAGCTCGTCGATGCTCACCGACGTACGGCTCGACAGCGGATGGTCGAGCGGCATGGCCACACCGACCGCCTCATCGAGCAGTTGGACCGCCTCCAGGCCGTCAGCGGAGATCGGCTGGGAGGCGACGCACAGGTCGACATCCTGGGCCCGCAGGTGACGGCCCATGTCCTCGGCCGCCATCCAGCGGAGTTCGACCTCAATGGTCGGGTGAGCTCGTTTGAAGGCCGCCAGCGGCCCGGTGAGCGTGAGGAAGGTCTCCGACGCGAGCCGTACGGTGCCCACGCCCTCGCTGACGGCCTCGGCGACGGCTCGCCGCCCCGCATCCAGCTCACCCAGGGAGCGTTCGACGTAATCGCGGAAGAGCTTGCCCGCGTCATTAAGCCGCAGCCGGCCGCTCCGGTCGAACAGCGGTGTGCGCAGCTCGCTCTCCAGCCGGGCAATGGTACGGCTCAGCGACGGTTGGGCGACGCGGAGCTCCTCGGCCGCGCGGCTGAGGTGCTCCAGCCGCGCCACCACCAGGAACTGCCTGAGCGAGTTCAACTCCATCACGCCTCCCGATGCATAGCGCTACGGAGATATTAATCTCAGGCAAGATAGCCTGAGGGCCATAGTGCCTGGATCTGTCCGCACGTCGACTGAGATGGCCGGCATCACAGGGACGGCCAAGCTGGAGGAGGATTCGCGGTCGCCGATGCCCTCGTAGGGCCGTGGTCGTGCCCGAGCAACGACGGCCGCTCTCGGAGCTCGAGGTCCACAGGACGGGAAGCCCGGCCGTTCCGGGACGGCGGGCTCGAGATGACCGTCACCCTGGAACACCGACCCCTGGAACACCGACCCCTGGGCGCCGCCACCGCTGGTGACCGGACGCTGGCTGGGTGACCCGCCGCCGTTCACCCGCTCGGGGCCGCTTTTGAGACGGCGAGGGTCGTCAAAGCAGGTCGAGTACCGCCTTGCCGTGCAGGCGGCGCTCGACGAGGGCGCTCACGGCCTTGGACACGTCGTCCCAGCCGCCGCGCCAGGTGATCTCGGGGCTCAGCACGCCGTCCGCGACCTGCCGGGCCAGCCAGGCCAGGTCCCGGTCCAGTCC
Organism: Nonomuraea sp. CA-141351; assembly: GCF_050944675.1. Classification (NCBI taxonomy): domain Bacteria; kingdom Bacillati; phylum Actinomycetota; class Actinomycetes; order Streptosporangiales; family Streptosporangiaceae; genus Nonomuraea; species Nonomuraea sp. CA-141351. Next base: position 9,414,641 of record NZ_CP191982.1, on the reverse strand, counting down.
GTCGCAGAACAGCAGCATGAACGTGACGATGGAACGATTGTCGCGGCCCGGCCCGCTGAACAGGGCGCCGTACGGGAAGCTCTCGCCCTCGCCCATGGAGTGGCCCACGGCCACCAGCGTGCCGTTCTGGCCGAGCTGGTCGAATGCCTCCACGAGTTGCGTACCGCCCACCATGTCGAGCACGCCGTCGAGCCCGTTGCCGGCCTGCGCGGGGCCGGACACCACCTCGTGGGCGCCCAGAGCGCGCAACGCCTCGCCGTGCCTGCCGGGATCGCCGGTGGAGGCGATGACGTGTGCCCCGCCGAGCCTGGCGAGCTGGACGGCGTAGCGGCCGACGCCTCCGGTGGCGCCGGTCACGAGGATCCTTCGCCCGAGGATGGGCCCGATCCGATGGAGCGTGCGCAGCGCGGTGCCGGCCGCGACCGGGATGGTGCTGATCGCGCCCGGTTCCGCCTGCTCGGGTGCCACGCCGACCCAGTCGGTGCGGACGGCGCGGATCTCGGCCCAGCCTCCGCGCTCGTCGAGGGTTACGACGGGAGTGCCCACGGCGGGCCCTGATCCGTCGGCCGCCGACTGGATGACGACGCCGGCGGCGTCCCAGCCGAGCACCGTCCCCTCCTCGGACGTCTCGATGCCGTGCTTGACCTCGCCGTAGTTGAGCGAGGTGGCCGTGACCCGTACCAGCGCCTGGTTCGGGGCGGGCACGGGCTCTGGAACCTCGCCCACCCGCAGTCCACCAGGGGCCGAACGGTCAACGATCAGGGCGCGCATGTCGATCCTCTCATCAAATTGCCACTCAGGGGCAAAAGCCTAATGGAGGCATATGCGTTCCGGGTACACTAGAGCCGATGACTGATATTTCCCCCGCCCCCGTGCCGAGGGAGCTCTCGCTGCGAGAGCGCAAGAAGCTCAAGACCAGGGCCGCGCTGGTCGACACCGCCCTCGCCCTTTTCGCCGAGCGCGGCTTCGACGGGGTGACCCTCGACGAGTTGTGCGAGGCCGTCGAGGTCTCCAAGCGCACCTTCTTCCGGAATTTCGCCAGCAAGGAGCAGGTGGCCTTCGCCCCGCTGGAGGCCCTGTGGAACGGCCTGCGGGACGACGTCGAGCACCTGTCGTTCGGCCGCCGGCCAGTGCTGGAAGTCCTGCAGGACGCGTTACTCGCCGCGCTCGCGCGCATGGACGACGATGGTGCGGTCTGGGTGACCCGCGTACGGCTGAGCCAGGAGCTGGCCGAGCGTACGCCGTCGATCGCGGCGTACGGGCTTCAGTACTGCGACCGCACCAGCGCGGCCATCGAGGCGACGCTGCGGCGGAGGCTGGGCCTGGACCCCGGTGACCCGCGGCCGAGGCTGGCGCTGGACCTGGTGATCGCGTCGTTCCACATCGCCCTGCGAGCCTGGACCGCCGAGCCCGGCGCCCTTACCCACCCGGGTCTCGCCGCCGAGCTGCGGTCGGTCTTCGCGACCCTTCCCGGCGCGGTCACCTTCATGGGGGACTGAAGAGCGCGCGCCCGTCCGTCCTCTGGTCCGGGGAAATCGACCGGCTCGCTGTCATTCGCACGCCCTGAAATGGTAATGCGGTGCACCTAGATGCACCCCTGCCGGGCACCTGGATCGATTCTCCCGACCGGCGCCCGGTCCTAGCGTCGGAGGCATCAGACCAAGAGAGGCAGGCAACCGTGACCATCCCACAAAAGACCGGCGTCACCCACCGCGTCGGCAACATCACTCTTTGGGTTCTCCAGGCGGTTGTGGCAGGCTTCTTTCTCATGTCGGCCATGACCAAGTTCTCGAACGCGGAGCCGGCCGCCTCCACATTCGCGGCGATCGGCTGGGGCGACTGGTTCCGTAACCTGGTGGGCGTGCTGGAGACGGCGGGGGTGGTGGCGCTGTTCGTGCCGCCGCTGGCCGGAGCCGCAGGGCTGGCGTTCGTCGTCCTGATGGTGTGCGCGACGCTGACCGAGCAGTTCGTGTCGGGCGGCGGCGTGGTGCTGCCGCTGGCCCTCCTCGCGCTCTCCGCCGTGATCGCCTGGGGGCGCAGGGCGAGCACGGCCCGGCTGTGGGCACGGATCACCCCCGCCTGACTGGCCTCTTCCCCGACGAACGGATCAACTGACGCATGACTGACCTCTTCCCCGACGAACGGATCACTCGCGCATGACGGACCTCCTCACCGACGATCCGATCTCCCGGCCGCTCACCTACCCCGGCCGGATCCCGGCGACCTCGGGTGTGCTGGTCGACGATGCATACGTGCCGCTGCGCCCGGTCACCGGCAGGCGCCCCAAGCACTGGCACGCCGGCGGTGAGACGCTGGGCGCCCTGCTGGCGCGCCACGGCTGCTCACGAGCGCGCCACCGCGTCGTCGCCGTCGGCTCCAACGCGGCGCCCGGCCAGCTGCGCAGGAAGTTCCTCGACCACGGCGTGCGCCCCATCGTCCCCATGACGCTCGCGGACGTCCGCGGCATCGCCCCGGGCGTCTCCGCCCACGTGAGCAAGTGGGGTTACGTGCCCGCCGCCCCCATCGAGACCCCTGGCGAGACCTCCAGGCTCTTCGTGCTCTGGCTGGACGAGCAGCAGCTCGCCGCGCTGGACCTCACCGAGCCCAACTACCACCGCCGCCCGCTCGCCCACCCCGTCACCCTGGAGTCCGGCCGACGGCTCCCGCCGCCGTTCGTCTACCACGGCGCGCACGGCCACTTGGCCGACGGCGACGGCAGGCCCCGGCGGCTGACGTCCCAGCGAACCCTGATCCAGTCGCTGCTGAACGAGTCCGCTGACTTACGAGCACTCTGCGGTGACACGCCCGACGACTTCGTCCGCAACGTCAGGGACGAAACCGTACGCGAGGGTGTCTACCGCGTCTTCCAAGCCATATAAGGTCAGGCCCCATGACCGACCCCCGAATCCCTCCACCCCTCACCGGGGACGAGCGGACCGTTCTGAACAACTGGCTCGAATGGCACCGTGGCACCCTGGCCGTCAAGTGCGCGGGCCTGTCGGACGACCAGCTCCGCCTGCGCTCCGCCTCGCCCTCGACGCTGTCCCTGCTCGGCCTGGTCAGGCACCTGGCGCACGTCGAGCGGGTCTGGTTCCGCCGTGTCCTGAACGGGGAGGACATCCCCAAACTCTGGGACAAGGATCGCGACAACGACGCCGACTTCAACGAGGTGGACACCGCCAGTGTGAAGGAGGCCTTCGCGACCTGGGAGGAGGAGGTCGAGCTCGCCCGCGCCATCTCGGCCGCCAAGCCGCTGGACGCCGTCGGCGACCGCAACGGGCAGGACTGCGCGCATCGCTGGATCCTCGTCCACGTGATCGAGGAGTACGCCAGGCACAACGGCCACGCCGACCTCCTGCGCGAGCGGATCGACGGGGCGACCGGCGATTGACGGCCCGCGCGTTCAGCTACGGTGCAGGCTTTTGAAGATCTTTTTGGGGAACCCCCTCGGGCTGGGCGCCGCACTGCGTGCCTACGGCCCGCTGGACTCGCCGTAATCCCGATACAGGGCGGGCACGTGGCGTGGTGAGCGGTCCCGGTGGGGGCGCGTGGCGTGGTCAATGCTTTGACCACGGAGTGGGCCCACGGGGCGCACGTAACGGCCGCTGACCGGCATCCGGTCAGCGGCCGTTTTCCTGGAGGCCCTCAGCCATGTGCGGCGGGTGGCGCGTACGTTGGCTCCGCCGTAACGGAAGAATCAAGCCTGGTGTGAATTAAGCCTCGGTGCGGAAGAGCGCCCACACGGCCTTGCCGCCGCGGGCGAGGGGGTCCCAGCCCCAGCACTGGCTGTACGTCTCGACGATGTAGAGACCGCGCCCGTTCTCGGAGATGAAGTCCGGCTCCTTGGGGCGCGGCACCTCGTCACTGGGGTCCGCCACGGCCAGCAGCACGTGCGGCTGTACGCGCATCAGCAAGAGCTCGATCTCACGCCGCCCTGCCGCGTACATCGCGTAGCGGACCGCGTTCGTCACCAGTTCCGAGACCACCAGCGCGGCGTCGTCGCTGAGCTCGTGCAGCCCCCACCCCTGTAGGGTTGAGCGGGTCACGTCCCTGGCGGTCTTCACGGAGTCGGCCTGAAAGGGCAACGGGCACGAGGTCGTGTATGGTTTGCCGCCCATGAGAAGGCGGTCGAAACCCACCTCGCGGGTGATCTGCAAAGCATCGGCAGTGGCCAGAGGATCCTCCACCATGCCGCCGATACCTCCCCGTTCAGCCCAAGTTAGTGCATGTTTGGCCCAATATGCACTAAGCCATCATGGGTCACGATCGCGGCAGCTGCAAGACCCAAATGCACGTGCAGTTGCATTGTGCAGCAGCAAGCGGCGTTTTGGGGCATTAGTCTCCTAATCGGACACGAGGTTGAGACCTTGTCATACCCGGCAATGTGGTGTCACTGTGTGTGCGGACCTTGATAGGAGGCAAAGTGACGCAGAACCAGCCGGGTTCCGGACCGACGGCGCTGCGCATCCTCCTGGGCTCCCAGCTGCGCAAGCTCAGGGAAGCAAAGAACGTCACTCGCGAGGAGGCCGGCCACCTCATCAGGGGCTCGGAATCCAAGATCAGCCGCATGGAGCTGGGCCGAGTGGGGTTCAAGGAACGCGACGTGGCGGACTTGCTGACCCTGTACGGGGTCGTGGACAAGCAGGCCCGCTCCGCCGTACTCGACCTGGTCGCCACCGCCAACGAGCCGGGTTGGTGGCACCGGTTCAACGATGTCCTGCCCACGTGGTTCCAGGCGTACGTCGGCCTTGAAGAGGCCGCCGCCAGGATCAGGACCTACGAAGTCCAGTTCGTGCCGGGACTCTTGCAGACCAAGGAGTACGCAAGGGCCGTCGTGACCGCCGGGTCGGCGGGAATCGGGGCCGAGGAGATCTCCAGGAGGGTGGATCTCCGGCTGGAGCGCCAGCGGATGTTCGAGAGGCCGGACGGGCCCGTCTTCTGGGCCGTCATCGACGAGGCCGCGCTACGACGCCCCATCGGCGGCTTCGAGGTGATGCGGGCCCAGATCGAACACCTCATCGAGCTGATGCGACAGCCCAAAATCACCATCCAGATCATGCCGTTCAGCTTCGGCGGGCACAGCGCGGAGGGCGGGGCGTTCAGCATCCTGCGTTTTCCCGACTCCGACCTGCCCGACGTGGTGTACGTCGAGCAACTGGCCAGCGCGCTCTACCTCGACAAGCGCGAAGACGTGGACCGGTACACCGAGGTGATGGAGCGGCTCTGCGCCGTGAGCACAACCCCGGACGAGACGGTCGGGCTGCTGCGGACGATCGCGGACGAGTTCTGACGGCGAGTTGCGGATGATCGCGGACGACTTGTGGCGGTGACGGCGTCGTTGTTGGGTATGCATCTGCCCTAGACTGGCCTTCGGCGTTGGATCCCGCCGTGGCGGAGCATGCCCAACACCGCTCATGTGGGCGCGGCGCGTGGGCCGTACCGATGGACGCGCCCGCGATCACTCGTAGCTTGATCAAGGAGACCATTCCGTGAAGACCGCTGTCGAGGAGCTAAGCCCGACCCGGGTCAAGCTCACTGTCGAGGTGCCGTTCGACGAGCTGCGCCCCAGCATGGATGCGGCGTACAAGAAGGTCGCGCAGCAGGTGCGCGTCCCCGGGTTCCGGCCTGGCAAGGTTCCGGCCCGCATCATCGAGCAGCGCTTCGGCCGGGCGGTGGTGCTGGAGGAGACCCTCAACGACGCGGTGCCCAAGCTGTACGGACAGGCCGTCGACGAAGCCGACGTGTTCCCGGTCGCTCAGCCTGACATCGAGGTCACGAAGATCGACGACGGTGAGCAGATCGAGTTCACCGCCGAGGTCGACATCCGGCCCAACTTCGACGTGCCCGACTACCAGGGCCTCGAGATCACGGTCGACTCCGCCGAGGTCTCCGACGAGGACGTCGACAAGCAGCTCGACTCGCTGCGCCAGCGCTTCGCGACGCTGACCGGCGTCGAGCGCGCGGCCGCCAACGGCGACTTCGTCGTGATGGACCTCCGCGCCGAGATCGACGGCGAGAACATCGAGGAGCAGCAGGCCAGCGAGGTCTCGTACGAGGTCGGCGCCGGCTCCGTGCTCCAGGGCCTCGACGCCGCGCTCGAGGGCATGTCCGCGGGCGAGGAGAAGAGCTTCAAGACCGAACTGGTCGGTGGCGAGAACGCCGGCGAGAACGCCGACGTCATCATCAGCGTCAAGTCGGTCAAGGAGAAGGTCCTGCCCGAGTTGGACGACGAGTTCGCCCAGCTCGCCAGCGAGTTCGACACCCTCGACGAGCTCAAGGCCCAGATCCGCGAGCAGTCCCGCCGCAACAAGCTGATCGACCAGGTCGTGCAGGCCCGCGAGAAGGCCCTCGACACGCTGCTGGAGCAGATCGACATCCCGCTGCCGGAAAGCGCGCTCAAGGCCGAGGTCGACGCCCGCAAGCACAACCTCGACCACCAGGTGGCCGAGAGCGGTCTGAGCCGCGACGCCTTCTTCCGCCTCTACCAGACGACGGAGGAAGAGCGCTTCGCCGAGTTCGACACGAACTCCGCCAGGGCGCTCAAGGTCGGCTTCGTGCTCGACAAGATCGTCAAGGCTGAGGAGCTGGGCGTCTCGGAGCAGGAGCTGACCAACTTCGTGGTGCGCCGCGCCATGGAGATGGGCGTGCAGCCGAACGAGCTGGCCAAGCACCTGGCCGACAACGACCAGCTCACGCTGGCCATGGTCGAGATCGTTCGCGACAAGGCCAAGGCCGTCCTGGGTGACGCCGCCAAGGTCGTGGACACCGAGGGCAACGAGGTGGACCTCAAGGCCATCTACACCGAGATCAACGGTGAGGAGGTCGTGGAGGAGGAGCCCGCGGCCGACGAGGACAAGCCGGAGGCGTAACCTCTTCCGCCGGCGGCGCGGGCCCTGAGGTCCGCGCCAGGGCGGTCACGGTCCTGAGCCCCCGAACCGGCCGGTTCGGGGGCTTCGGCGTTTCCCGGGGTGCGGCGCATCGGGACGCATCCGTTCCAAGGCCGCGTTCGCGCGGAGGCTTGGCCGTACCCGGGGGCTGCGTCCAGTTCGGGGCACGCCAGTCTCGAGAGTCGCGTCCAGGCCCGAGGCTCGCCTGCTTCAGGGGCCGCCAGCCCCCCGAGCCGCGCCGCGCTCCAGGGGCGCGGACTCCAGCGGTACGCTCGCCCAGGCCAGCCGCACGCACCTGCTCTGGCACGGCGCGGGTCGCACCCGTTCCACGCCCGGCGCGTGCATGGCATGGCACAGCCGGGGTCACACCGTTCGGGCCGTCTGTGGTGCGCTCGGTCTGCCTGAGGTCCAGTACGGGCGGGCTCCGGGCGCCCATGGCCGCACCCAGGGTCGCCTCCACACACTCGCCCGCCTCCGCGATGGGGCGGAAGTCCTCCGGGTACGGGCGGGAACGCCGTACAGGGCCCTCAGAGGGCTCGTGGGGATCCGGGAGCTCCGACGGCGGTCCGTGCGGCGCCGGTGACCGGTAATCCGGTCAGCCGGACGTTCCAGAGCGTCCTAGGGTGGCGCAGACATCGGGACGGAACGGGTGAGGTCGGTCCGGGGATGGCAGGCATAGGCTTGTCCGAACCTGCGCCGTCAGCGAACAGTACGGGGGACCGGGCATGACCTGTGCGCAGCGCGCGTTAAGGTCACAAGCAAAGCCAATCGATAACGACGCATCGGAAGGTGACGCTGTGACCAGCCCGCCGACCTTCTATCAGCCTGAGTCGCGAGGCCGTGAGAACGGCTCGTCCTTCCGGCTTGAGGATCAGCTTTACCAGCGCCTGCTCCGGGAGCGCATCATCGTGCTCGGCCAGGAAGTCAACGACGAGATCGCCAACCGCATCTGCGCCGAGCTACTGCTGCTCGCGGCCGACGACCCCGACCGCGACATCACGCTTTACATCAACTCGCCGGGCGGCTCGGTGAGTGCAGGCATGGCCATCTACGACATGATGGAATATGTGCCGAACGACGTGTCCACGGTCGTGATGGGCATGGCCGCCTCGATGGGGCAGTTCCTGCTCACCGCGGGCGCAAAGGGTAAGCGTTACGCCCTGCCCCACGCCAGGGTCATGATGCACCAGCCGTCGGGCGGCATCGGCGGCACCGCCGCCGACATCGCCATCCAGGCCGAACAGATGCTCTACGTGAAAAAGACGCTCGCCGAGCGGATCGCTTTCCACACCGGCCAGCCGCTGGAGCAGATCGAGGCCGATTCCGACCGCGACCGCTGGTTCACGGCCGAGGAAGCCCAGGACTACGGCTTCATCGATCACGTGGTGCGCAGCGCGCGGCAGGTGCCCTCGCAGGGCCCCGTCTCTTAGGGGGAGCTGAAGTGGATATCAACAGCCGCTACATCATTCCGGAGTTCACGGAGCGCACCTCTGTCGGTGTGAAGACCCACAACCCGTACACCAAGCTCTTCGAGGACCGCATCATCTTCCTCGGAGTGCAGATCGACGACGCGTCGGCCAACGACGTGATGGCCCAGCTGCTGACGCTGGAGTCGCTCGATCCCGACCGTGACATCAGCATCTACATCAACTCGCCGGGTGGCTCCTTCACCGCCATGACGGCGATCTACGACACGATGCAGTTCGTCCGGCCGGAGATCCAGACGGTCTGCCTGGGCCAGGCGGCCTCGGCTGCGGCCGTGCTGCTGGCCGGCGGCACCCCGGGCAAGCGGTTCGCGCTGCCCAACGCCCGGGTGCTGATCCACCAGCCATCCACCGAGGGCGGCGGCCAGGGCAGCGACATCGAGATCCAGGCCCGCGAGATCCTTCGCATGCGCAATCTCCTTGAGGAGATCGTGGCGAGGCACGCCGGCAAGACCCCCGCCCAAGTCCGCAAGGACATCGAACGCGACAAAATTCTCAACGCGGACGAGGCAAAGGCGTATGGTCTGATCGATGACATCATCCCGTCCAGGAAGAAGCGCGCTCAGGCCGTGGCTTCCTGACGAGACGTGACGCACCGGAGCGCTGCCCAATAGGGCACGTTCCGGTGCGACTCGCCGCTAGGGGGCTCACTGAGGGCCCAGAAGACGGTAACGTCGAAACCTGAGCGGTTCGGCCTAGTCCGGAGGATGTCCGGAGACACTGCTCGCGGCAGCAGGGCGGTCCCACGCAAAGGAGTATCTGGGGTGGCACGCATCGGCGACGGGGGAGACCTGCTGAAGTGCTCTTTCTGCGGGAAGAGTCAGAAGCAAGTCAAGAAGCTCATTGCCGGGCCAGGCGTCTACATCTGCGATGAGTGCATTGATCTCTGCAACGAGATCATCGAGGAGGAGCTCTCCGAGTCCTCCGAGCTCAAGTGGGACAACCTGCCCAAGCCGAGGGAGATCTACGAGTTCCTCGACGCCTACGTCATCGGTCAGGACAAGGCGAAGAAAGCCCTCTCAGTGGCGGTCTACAACCACTACAAGCGGGTGCAGTCCGGCGACCGGGGCAGAGACGACGGCCTGGAGCTGGCCAAGAGCAACATCCTGCTGCTCGGCCCGACGGGCTCGGGCAAGACTCTGCTGGCGCAGACCCTGGCGAAGATGCTCAACGTGCCCTTCGCCATCGCCGACGCCACCGCGCTGACCGAGGCGGGATACGTCGGCGAGGACGTGGAGAACATCCTCCTCAAGCTCATTCAGGCCGCCGACTACGACGTCAAGAAGGCCGAGACCGGCATCATCTACATCGACGAGGTCGACAAGATCGCCCGCAAGAGCGAAAACCCGTCGATCACGCGTGACGTCTCGGGTGAGGGCGTGCAGCAGGCGCTGCTGAAGATCCTGGAAGGCACCACCGCCAGCGTGCCGCCGCAGGGCGGCCGCAAGCACCCGCACCAGGAGTTCATCCAGATCGACACGACCAACGTGCTGTTCATCTGCGGCGGTGCCTTCGCCGGTCTGGAAAAGATCATCGAGTCGCGCATCGGGCGTAAGGGCATCGGCTTCAACGCCATCATCCGGTCGAAGGAAGAGGTCGACACGGCCGACATCTTCGGCGACGTGATGCCGGAAGACCTGCTGAAGTTCGGCATGATCCCCGAGTTCGTCGGGCGCCTGCCGGTCATCACCTCGGTGCACAACCTCGACCGCGAGGCGCTCATCCAGATCCTCACCGAGCCCCGCAACGCGCTGGTCAAGCAGTACCGCAAGCTGCTCGAGCTCGACGGGGTCGAGCTGGAGTTCACCGACGGCGCCCTCGAGGCCATCGCCGACCAGGCCATCCTGCGCGGCACCGGCGCCCGCGGGCTGCGCGCCATCCTGGAGGAGGTGCTGCAGTCCGTCATGTACGAGGTGCCGTCGAGGCAGGATGTCGCCCGGGTGGTCATCACCCGCGAGTCGGTGCTCGAGCACGCGATCCCGACGCTCGTCCCGCGCGACCAGCTCGCCGCCAAGCAGCAGCGCACCCCGCGCGAGAAGTCGGCCTGAGCCGGCGCAAAGGCCTACCGAGCGCCCCGTGGCAATGCGCCACGCGGGCGCTTTCGGCGTTCTGAGCCCCTCACATCCTCCCGCGCCCGAGCCGTCCCGCGCCCATCCGCAGCTGCGTCTCCCGAGGCTGCGTGCGCCTTCGGCGTATCAGGATGCTCGGACGCGACGGGGACTTCGGCCGCGCAGACGGGCCGACGCTCGACGCTATGAGGCCGCCTTCGGGGTACGGGGCCTTTCCGCTTGTCGGCCTCCCTAGAATTGGTCACTGTGACAACGCCAGAGCTGCCTACCCAATACACGCCGGCCGACGTCGAGACCCGTAGCTACGAGCGCTGGGTATCCGAAGGCTATTTCACCGCCGATCCAGGCAGCTCGCGCGTGCCGTACAGCATCGTCCTGCCTCCGCCCAACGTGACGGGTGTCCTGCACATCGGGCACGCGCTCGACCACTCCATCCAGGACGCGCTGACGCGGCGCTCCCGCATGCAGGGGCGCGAGACCCTCTGGCTGCCCGGCATGGACCACGCCGGCATCGCCACCCAGAACGTCGTCGAGCGCGAGCTGGCCAAGCAGGGCAAGTCGCGGCACGACCTCGGGCGCGAGGCATTCGTCGAGCGGGTCTGGGAGTGGAAGGAGGAGTCCGGTGGCCGGATCCTCGGCCAGATGCGCAAGCTCGGCGATGGCGTCGACTGGTCGCGCGAGCGGTTCACGATGGACACGGGGCTCTCGCGGGCCGTGCAGACGATCTTCAAGAAGCTGTTCGACGACGGGCTGATCTACCGCGCCGAGCGGATCATCAACTGGTGCCCGCGCTGCCTGACCGCGCTCTCCGACATCGAGGTGGAGCACAGCGACGACGAGGGCGAGCTGGTTTCGATCCGCTACTCCGACGAGATCGTGGTGGCCACCACGCGCGCCGAGACCATGCTCGGCGACACGGCCGTGGCCGTCCACCCCTCGGACGAGCGGTACGCGCACCTGGTCGGCACGATGGTGGAGCTGCCGCTGACCGGTCGCATGATCCCCGTGGTCGCCGACGAGCACGTCGATCCCGCCTTCGGCACCGGCGCGGTCAAGGTGACGCCCGCCCACGACCCCAACGACTTCGAGATCGGCCGGCGCCACTCCCTGCCGTCGCTGACCGTCATGGACGAGCGCGGTGTCATTACCGCGCACGGCCCGTTCCAGGGGCTCGACCGCTTCGAGGCCAGGCCCGCCGTCGTGGCGGCACTGCGCGCCGAGGGGCGGATCGTCGCGGAGAAGCGCCCCTACCTCCACTCCGTCGGCCACTGCTCGCGCTGCAAGACCGTCGTCGAGCCGAGGCTGTCGCTGCAGTGGTTCGTGAACGTCGGGCCGCTGGCCAAGGCGGCGGGCGACGCCGTTCGTGACGGACGCACCCGCATCCACCCACCCGAGCTGGCCAAGCGCTACTTCGACTGGGTCGACGACATGCACGACTGGTGCATTTCCCGCCAGCTCTGGTGGGGGCACCGCATTCCGGTCTGGTACGGGCCGGAGGGCGAGGTCGTGTGCGTGGGCCCCGACGAGGATCCGCCCGCCGGCTACACGCAGGACCAGGACGTGCTCGACACCTGGTTCTCCTCGGCGCTGTGGCCGTTCTCGACGCTCGGCTGGCCGGACGCCACGCGCGAGCTGGAGCGCTTCTATCCGACCTCCGTGCTGGTCACCGGCTACGACATCCTGTTCTTCTGGGTCGCCAGGATGATGATGTTCGGGCTGTACGCGATGGACGGCGAGCCGCCGTTCCGCACCGTCGCGCTGCACGGCATGGTCCGCGACCAGTACGGCAAGAAGATGTCCAAGTCGTTCGGCAACGTGGTCGACCCGCTCGACTGGGTCGAACGCTTCGGCGCCGACGCCACCCGCTTCACCCTGCTCCGCGGCGCCAACCCCGGCGCCGACGTCGCGGTGAGCGAGGAGTGGGCGGCCGGCTCCCGCAACTTCTGCAACAAGATCTGGAACGCCACCCGGTTCGCCCTGATGAACGGCGCGGCCGTGGGGTCGCTGGAGGGGGCCGAGCTGACGGCGGCCGACCGCTGGATCCTGTCGCGGCTGCAGGCCGTGGTGGGGGCCGCGGACGCGGCCTTCGAGGAGTTCGAGTTCGCCAAGGCGTCCGACCTGCTCTACCACTTCGCGTGGGACGAGGTCTGTGACTGGTATCTGGAGCTGGCCAAGATCCAGCTCGCGGACGGACTCGAGCACACCCGGCTGGTGCTCGGCCACGTGTTCGACGCGCTGCTGCGGCTGCTGCATCCGCTGGTGCCGTTCGTGACCGAGGAGCTGTGGCGGGCCGTGACGGGCGGTGAGTCGATCGTCGTGTCGCCGTGGCCGACGGTGGACGCCCGCTACACGGACGCCCCGGCCGAGGCGGAGATCGGTGCGCTACAGGAGCTGGTGACGGAGGTCCGCAGGTTCCGTTCGGACCAGGGGCTCAAGCCCGGCCAGAAGGTGGCCGCCCGGCTCGGGCTGGCGGGCACTCTGCTGGCCGGCCAGGAGAGTGCGGTCCGCGCGCTGCTGCGCCTCACCGAGCCGGCGGAGTCGTTCAGCGCCACGGCGAGCTTCTCGGTGGGCGGGGTGACCGTGGAGATCGACACCGCGGGTGCCATCGACGTCGAGGCCGAGCGCAAGCGGCTGGAGAAGGACCTGGCGGCCGCACGCAAGGAGGCCGCACAGGTGGCCGCCAAGCTGGGCAACGAGCAGTTCATGGCCAAGGCGCCGGAAGCGGTGGTTGCCAAGGTCAGAGACCGGGCTGAGCAGGCCTCCGCGGACATCGCGCGGCTCGAGGCGCAGCTTGCCGGGCTGAGTGTTTGAACCATACGGACGCGGGGAAGGTCCATTCGTTACCTAAGATGGACCTTCGACGCCGTCGGGGCTGCTATCGTTTTCAACGTAGGGCGGTAGCCCTGACACATCCCTCCTGATGATCCCCGACCTTCGGGCGGTCCAGCCGCGCGGTTGGACAAGACGCGAAAGTTGGAGTAAGTTAGCAGGGTTGCCTCGAAGAGAGGCGAGTCCGGAAGCTCCCGGATCGGGCGGTTTGACAAGGATCGTCCGGATCGGGTAGACTACTGGAAGTGAAATGTGAGCCTCGGAGGCTGGGGTCCTTAAGGATTCCGGCAGATGATGTGCGTCCGTTTCTTGAGAACTCAACAGTGTGTTAAAAGCCAGTGCATGAGATTTACATGCATGACCCCGTCTTTTTGACGGATAGCTCGGATTGATTTCCGGACAAGACATTGTTTGGAGAGTTTGATCCTGGCTCAGGACGAACGCTGGCGGCGTGCTTAACACATGCAAGTCGAGCGGAAAGGCCCTTCGGGGTACTCGAGCGGCGAACGGGTGAGTAACACGTGAGCAACCTGCCCCTGACTCTGGGATAAGCCCGGGAAACTGGGTCTAATACCGGATATGACGCGCTTTCGCATGGGATGCGTGTGGAAAGATTTTTCGGTTGGGGATGGGCTCGCGGCCTATCAGCTTGTTGGTGGGGTAGTGGCCTACCAAGGCGACGACGGGTAGCCGGCCTGAGAGGGCGACCGGCCACACTGGGACTGAGACACGGCCCAGACTCCTACGGGAGGCAGCAGTGGGGAATATTGCGCAATGGGCGGAAGCCTGACGCAGCGACGCCGCGTGGGGGATGACGGCCTTCGGGTTGTAAACCTCTTTCAGCAGGGACGAAGTTGACGTGTACCTGCAGAAGAAGCGCCGGCTAACTACGTGCCAGCAGCCGCGGTAATACGTAGGGCGCAAGCGTTGTCCGGAATTATTGGGCGTAAAGAGCTCGTAGGTGGCTGGTCGCGTCTGCCGTGAAAGCCCGCAGCTTAACTGCGGGTCTGCGGTGGATACGGGCCGGCTAGAGGTAGGTAGGGGCAAGTGGAATTCCTGGTGTAGCGGTGAAATGCGCAGATATCAGGAGGAACACCGGTGGCGAAGGCGGCTTGCTGGGCCTTACCTGACGCTGAGGAGCGAAAGCGTGGGGAGCGAACAGGATTAGATACCCTGGTAGTCCACGCTGTAAACGTTGGGCGCTAGGTGTGGGGGTCTTCCACGATCTCCGTGCCGGAGCTAACGCATTAAGCGCCCCGCCTGGGGAGTACGGCCGCAAGGCTAAAACTCAAAGGAATTGACGGGGGCCCGCACAAGCGGCGGAGCATGTTGCTTAATTCGACGCAACGCGAAGAACCTTACCAAGGTTTGACATCACCCGGACACCTGCAGAGATGTGGGCTTCTTCGGACTGGGTGACAGGTGGTGCATGGCTGTCGTCAGCTCGTGTCGTGAGATGTTGGGTTAAGTCCCGCAACGAGCGCAACCCTTGCTCCATGTTGCCAGCACGCCTTTCGGGGTGGTGGGGACTCATGGGGGACTGCCGGGGTCAACTCGGAGGAAGGTGGGGATGACGTCAAGTCATCATGCCCCTTATGTCTTGGGCTGCAAACATGCTACAATGGCCGGTACAGAGGGTTGCGATGCCGTGAGGTGGAGCGAATCCCTAAAAGCCGGTCTCAGTTCGGATTGGGGTCTGCAACTCGACCCCATGAAGTCGGAGTCGCTAGTAATCGCAGATCAGCAATGCTGCGGTGAATACGTTCCCGGGCCTTGTACACACCGCCCGTCACGTCACGAAAGTCGGCAACACCCGAAGCCCGTGGCCCAACCACTTGTGGGGGGAGCGGTCGAAGGTGGGGCTGGCGATTGGGACGAAGTCGTAACAAGGTAGCCGTACCGGAAGGTGCGGCTGGATCACCTCCTTTCTAAGGAGCTACTTTCACCTTTCACCGGCGCGTGTTCGGTGGGGTGACAGCTCACTAGTGGAGCACTGGCTACTCAACCAGGTCTGGTTGCCTGTCGGTTAGTACCGCCCTTCTTCGGAGGGGAGTGGGAACGGCCGTCAGGGGGCTGGGGTTTGGTTGGACACACTGTTGGGTCCTGAAGGAACGGGCATGCGTGTCTGGTTCTTCGGAGACAGGGCCAGCGGACGCTTCGCTTTGGTGGGGCGCGAGCTGGTTTGCTGTTTGTTGTTTGAGATTTGCATAGTGGACGCGAGCATCTTTGTGGCCAAGTTTTTTAGGGCACACGGTGGATGCCTTGGCATCAGGAGCCGATGAAGGACGTGGGAGGCTGCGTTAAGCCTCGGGGAGTCGCCAACCAGACGTTGATCCGGGGATGTCCGAATGGGGAAACCTAGCACCAGTCATGTGGTGTTGCCTCCGCCTGAATGTATAGGGCGGTTGGTGGTAACGCGGGGAAGTGAAACATCTCAGTACCCGTAGGAAGAGAAAACAATATGTGATTCCGTGAGTAGTGGTGAGCGAAAGCGGATGAGGCTAAACCGGGCGTGTGTGATAGCCGGCAGGCGTTGCATGTCCGGGGTCGTGGGACCTTCTTGAGGTAGCTGCCGCTGTCTCGGGGAGTGATAAATCCATCTGATAGTTGAAGCCTCTGGGAAGGGGCGCCGTAGACCGTGAGAGCCGGGTAGGCGAAATCGGATGGACTCCCGGAGGGGATCCCAAGTAGCACGGGGCTCGAGAAATCCTGTGTGAATCTGCCAGGACCACCTGGTAAGCCTAAATACTCCCTGGTGACCGATAGTGCACGAGTACCGTGAGGGAAAGGTGAAAAGTGCCCCGGTGAGGGGTCGTGAAATAGTACCTGAAACCGTGTGCCTACAAGCCGTAGGAGCTTAGTCGTTCTTCGGAGCGGCTGTGATGTGACTGCGTGCCTTTTGAAGAATGAGCCTGCGAGTTATGGTGTGTGGCGAGGTTAACCTGTGTGGGGGAGCCGTAGCGAAAGCGAGTCTGAATAGGGCGTTTGAGTCGCATGCTGTAGACCCGAAGCGGAGTGATCTACGCATGGGCAGGTTGAAGCTCAGGTAAGACTGGGTGGAGGACCGAACCCACCAGGGTTGAAAACCTGGGGGATGATCTGTGTGTAGGGGTGAAAGGCCAATCAAACTCCGTGATAGCTGGTTCTCCCCGAAATGCATTTAGGTGCAGCGTTGCGTGTTTCTTGCCGGAGGTAGAGCACTGGATGGCTAATGGGCCCGACAAGGTTACTGACGTCAGCCAAACTCCGAATGCCGGTAAGTGAGAGCGTGGCAGTGAGACTGCGGGCGATAAGGTTCGTAGTCGAGAGGGAAACAGCCCAGATCACCGACTAAGGCCCCTAAGCGTGTGCTAAGTGGGAAAGGATGTGGAGTCGCAGAGACAACCAGGAGGTTGGCTTAGAAGCAGCCACCCTTGAAAGAGTGCGTAATAGCTCACTGGTCAAGTGATTCTGCGCCGACAATGTAGCGGGGCTCAAGTACACCGCCGAAGTCGTGGCATTGACTTCTATGTGGAGTTGATGGGTAGGGGAGCGTCGTGCAGCCGGTGAAGCAGCAGAGTGATCTAGTTGTGGAGGCTGTGCGAGTGAGAATGCAGGCATGAGTAGCGAATCGAGGGTGAGAAACCCTCGCGCCGGATGACCAAGGGTTCCTGGGGCAGGTTAATCCGCCCAGGGTAAGTCGGGACCTAAGGCGAGGCCGACAGGCGTAGTCGATGGACAACGGGTTGATATTCCCGTACCCGCTTCAATGCGCCCATATCGAACCTCGTGATGCTAAGAGTCCTTAGCTCGGGTTGTCCTTCGGGACGGCCGTCAGGGTGAACGCTCGGACCGATCGGGTAGTAGGTAAGCGATGGGGTGACGCAGGAAGGTAGTCCAGCCCAGGCGATGGTTGTCCTGGGGTAAGCATGTAGGGCGGGACGTAGGTAAATCCGCGTTCCTTGTGCCTGAGATGTGATGCCGAGCCGATTGTGGTGAAGTGGATGATCCTATGCTGCCGAGAAAAGCCTCTAGTGAGTGTTGTGGCGGCCCGTACCCTAAACCGACTCAGGTGGTCAGGTAGAGAATACCGAGGCGATCGGGTGAACTGTGGTTAAGGAACTCGGCAAATTGCCCCCGTAACTTCGGGAGAAGGGGGACCTCTGCTGGTGATGAGTTTTGCACTCGGAGCTGGTGGGGGTCGCAGTGGCCAGGGGGAAGCGACTGTTTACTAAAAACACAGGTCCGTGCGAAGTCGTAAGACGATGTATACGGACTGACGCCTGCCCGGTGCCGGAACGTTAAGGGGACCGCTTAGTGTGAGTAATCATGCGAAGGTGAGAACTTAAGCGCCGGTAAACGGCGGTGGTAACTATAACCATCCTAAGGTAGCGAAATTCCTTGTCGGGTAAGTTCCGACCTGCACGAATGGCGTAACGACTTCCCCGCTGTCTCAACCGCAGACCCGGTGAAATTGCAGTACGAGTAAAGATGCTCGTTTCGCGCAGCAGGACGGAAAGACCCCGGGACCTTCACTACAGCTTGACATTGGTGTTTGGAACGGCTTGTGTAGGATAGGTGGGAGACTGGGAAGCTCGGACGCTAGTTCGGGTGGAGTCATTGGTGAAATACCACTCTGGTCGTTTTGGATGTCTAACTCTGGTCCGTGATCCGGATCGGGGACAGTGTCTGGTGGGTAGTTTAACTGGGGCGGTTGCCTCCTAAAGGGTAACGGAGGCGCCCAAAGGTTCCCTCAGCCTGGTTGGCAATCAGGTGTTGAGTGTAAGTGCACAAGGGAGCTTGACTGTGAGACTGACGGGTCGAGCAGGAGCGAAAGCTGGGACTAGTGATCCGGCATCGGCGTGTGGAAGCGGTGTCGCTCAACGGCTAAAAGGTACCCCGGGGATAACAGGCTGATCTTCCCCAAGAGTCCATATCGACGGGATGGTTTGGCACCTCGATGTCGGCTCGTCGCATCCTGGGGCTGGAGTAGGTCCCAAGGGTTGGGCTGTTCGCCCATTAAAGCGGTACGCGAGCTGGGTTTAGAACGTCGCGAGACAGTTCGGTCCCTATCCGCTGCGCGCGCAGGAGACTTGAAAGGGGCTGTCCCTAGTACGAGAGGACCGGGACGGACGAACCTCTGGTGTGCCAGTTGTACCGCCAGGTGCACGGCTGGTTGGCTACGTTCGGGAGGGATAACCGCTGAAAGCATCTAAGCGGGAAGCTTGCCTTGAGATGAGGTCTCCCACCTGTGAGGGGTAAGGCTCCCGGTAGACGACCGGGTTGATAGGCCGGAAGTGGAAGCGCGGTAACGTGTGGAGCTGACCGGTACTAATAGGCCGAGGACTTGACCACAAAGCATTCTTGCTCGCGTCCACTAGGCAATTCTGAGACAGCAAACAGCTGTTTCGCAGGGTTGCGGCGGTTATGGCGGGAAGGAAACACCCGGTTACATTCCGAACCCGGAAGTTAAGCTTCCCAGCGCCGATGGTACTGCACTCGGGAGGGTGTGGGAGAGTAGGTCACCGCCGCACAAATATGTGCAAGAGGGCTCGACGCCAGGCGCGTCGGGCCCTTTTTGTGTTTTGCGGTCAGTCTTCCGCCCATACGAGTTCGAAGAGCCCTGGCCTCGGCGGCCTTATCTCCCGAAGCTTCGTGTGATCGCCGGTCCGCGTGTTCACCCGGAATGTGAGCTCACGATGCAGATCGCCCGTACCGCATCTCAAGAGCACATCCGAGGCACTCAGCCATCGACTCGTGCGGCAGATGCTGGCTCTGTCCTGCAGTGGCAGGGAGAGGCGTACGTCGTGGAGGACCCTCCCGTCCGCGGTGTCGATGGTGACCAGCCGGGCCGGGCGGATGTCGGCGCCGCCCGCGGGGAAGTTCCTGGGCACGACCTCCGCGGCTTGCCGCTTTCCATCGGGGGTCAGGACACCCGTGGCCTGGGTGACGCGGAGCCGGCCGGGCAAGGGGATATTGGTGGTGCCTGACGCGTCCGTCACGGAAAACGAATTCTCGTCCTTGGCCATCAACCGCTTACCCGCCATGTCGAGGCCGAGCAGGGTCGCATCTCGCGGCAACCGCCAGATCGTCCGCCCGTCGGCCACTTCCGCGACGAAGGGCGCCGGAATGGAGCCCTCGTCGTCGTCTCCATCGTCGGCCTCGAACTCGACGTACAGCCACCGCCCGTTGTCCAGCAGCGTCGGCGAAACGGTGAAATCCGCCATGGCCTGCGCGGGCAAGCTCTCTAGGACGGGGCGCACGGTGCCGTTGACGAGGTCGCGGACGACGATGCGGTGGTCGGTCGCCCGCTCGTACGCGATGAGGCGGCCGTCGGCGCTCACGTCGACGGGGTTGCCGCCATCGGCGTCCGTGAGCTCCCAGGTCTTTCGCTCGCGGGTCACGACCCGCCAGTTGGCGCACTCCTCCTCCGGGCCTTCGATGGCCGCGCTCTCGCATAGGTACGCGTACGCGGCCGGCCCTTGAGAGGGCGGATCGTGGTGGGCGAGCTGTGCTGTTCTGGCCGGCTGTCGTGGAATCAGAGCGTTCAGCAGGATCGCGAGGACCCCCGCCGCCACGATCGCAATCGATTTCTCCATGTCATCCTCCCCACAAGGTTGGATGAGATAGAGGCTGCCGATGTTCGAGGATGCCCGGGGCAGAAGCGCTTCGGGCAGTCAGTAGGGTTGAGGGGTGGATTATCGTGCGGTCGAACGCGCAATCATGGAGCGCGGCGTCGAGTGGGATTTCGAGCCGACGCTCGACAGGATCGCGGCTCTCCTTGACCTGCTCGGGTCGCCGCAGCAGGCGTACCCGGTCATACACATCGCCGGCACCAACGGTAAGACGAGCACGGCGCGGCTCACCGAGGCGCTGCTCAAGGAGCGCAATCTGAGAGTGGGGCGGTTCACCAGCCCTCATCTCGTGTCGATGCGCGAGCGGATCACCGTGGACGGGGAGCCGCTGAGCGAGGAGCGGTTCGCCGAGGTCTACGAAGAGATCATCCCCTACGTCGACCTGACCGACAGCCAGGGACGGCGCATCCAGTTCTTCGAGTTGCTGACCGCCATGGCGTTCGCCGCGTTCGCCGACACGCCGGTCGACGTCGGAGTGATCGAGGCCGGCATGGGCGGGTCCTGGGACGCGACGAACGTGGCCGACGGCACCGTGTCCGTGATCACGCCCATCTCGCTGGACCACATGGACCGGCTCGGACCAGACATCCCCAGCATCGCCTCCGAGAAGGCGGGCATCATCAAGCCCGGCGCGACCGCCATACTCGCTCAGCAGGAGCTGGCCGCGGCAGAGGTGCTGATGCGGCGGGCCGCGGACGTCGGGGCCGTCGTGGCCCGCGAGGGGCTCGAGTTCGGCGTGCTCGGCCGTGAGGTGGCGATCGGCGGGCAGCTGCTCACGCTGCGCGGGCTCAAGGGCGTCTACGACGAGGTCTACCTGCCGCTCTACGGCGCGCATCAGGCGAGCAACGCCGCCTGCGCGCTGGCCGCCGTCGAGGCGCTGACCGGCGGCGACGACCCGCTCGACGTCGATCTCGTACGTCAGGCGTTCGCCCAGGCTTCCTCGCCCGGGCGTATGGAGGTCGTGCGGCGCACGCCGACGGTCGTGATCGACGCGGCGCACAACCCGGGCGGCATGCAGGCGACCCTGGAAGGGCTGCACGAGGCATTCGATTTCGCCAAGGTCATCGGGGTTGTCGCGGTCATGCGTGACAAGGACGTCGACGGACTGCTCGAGCTGCTCGAGCCCATTCTGGACGAGATCGTCGTCACCCGTAACTCCTCGCCCAGGTCGATGTCGCCGGAGGAGCTGGCGTCCCTGGCGGAGCCGCTGTTCGGCGAGGAGCGCGTACACGTCGTGGACCGGCTCGACGACGCCATCGACCGGGGCATCGGCATCGCCGACGCCGAGGGCGAGTTCAGTGGCACGGGCGTGCTCATCACCGGGTCCGTCGTCACGGCAGGCGATGCGCGGCAGATGCTCAAGGCGGATGGTTCGCGATGAATTTCCAGGTCACTCCGGGCATGCGCAGATTGGGTGCCAGCGTGCTCGGCATGGAGGCCATCGTGGCGGGGTTGATCACGCCGGTGGCGATCACCGTGGGCGGGGTCGCGCCGGGGCTGGCCGTGACCGCCGGCATCGGTCTCGCCGTGCTGTGCGTGGTCGCGGCGGGCCTGCTCAAGAGGCCTTTCGGCTACGTTCTCGGCAGCGTCGTACAGGTGCTGGCGATCTGCACGGGCTTCCTCGTGCCGACCATGTTCTTCCTCGGCGCGATCTTCACGGCGCTGTGGATTACGGCGATTATCGTCGCTCGCCGTGTCGAGGGCGCTACTTTTCGCTAAAGTCGGCGCATGACCGTCCCCCCGATCCAGCGGTCGGCCGGCCTCAGGTCGCCATGGCTGCTCGACGTGACACTCGGGCTGCTCGTCGTGGCCGCGCTGCCGCTGGCCATCGTCACCATTCCCAACACGCTCTCCGTCGTCGCCAAGCTGCTGCCGGGCGACATCGACCAGGTCGGCCTGATGCGCACGCACGGGCTCGCCCTGCCCGCCCTGATGCTGACCGTGCCGCTCGCAGCCGTGGCGCTGCGACGGGCAAAGGTGGCTCATGTGCTGCTCGGCGGGCTGGTGCTGGTGGCACTGTCCGAAGTCGCAGGTGGCTTCGCGGGCTCGGAGCTCATCGTCGGGGTGGTGCGGGTGCTGCGCGGCGTCGGTGCGGGACTGGTCGTTCCCGCCACGCTGGCCGCGGTCTGGGGCCGCGGTCCGATGCTGCGGGCGCTGTGGGCAGGCGTGTTCAGCCTGAGCCTGCTCGCGGCCCAGGCGCTGGCGCTCTGGCCGCTCGACAAGGCGAGCAGCTGGAAGGTCACGCTGCAGCCGTATCCGATGCTGACGGGGATCGCGCTGGCGCTCGCGGGCGCGTACGTGATCGTCTGGATTCTGCTCGGGCGGCCCGACGCGCCAGGGCCCGACGACGGGGAGCGGCGCCGGCTGCTGCTGGCCGCCGTGCCCGCGGCGGGCATCGCGGTCGTGGGGATCAGCACCGCGACCGCGGGGTGGCGGGCCATGCCGGTGATCCTGCTGGCGGTGCTGGCGGTCGCGGGGCTGCTGGCGCTGGCCTCCATCGGGACGGGCGAGAGCCGCACGCTGGCGTACTCCATGGTGGCGGTCGGCGTCGTGCTGCTGCCCAGCGCGGCCCAGGTGACGCTGGTGGAGATGGGCGGGCTCGGCGGGCCCGGGCTGAAGGGTCTCTGGATTCCCTACGGCGTGGCAGGAGTGCTCGCCGTGGGCGCCTCCGTGGCGGTGCGGCGGCTCGCACCGGCTTCCGTGCGGTGGCTGGCGCCTTTGGGGCTGCTGGCCATGGTCGTGGGGCTGTGCTCAGTGCGGCTCATGGTGCCGTCCGCTGTCGGGCTGGTGCTCGTCGTGCCGTTCTCGCTGCTCGTCGTGGGGGCGGCTGTGGCGCTGACGTCGGCGTTGCAGGAGGTGGGTGTCGGGGTGGCCGTGTTCGGGCTGTCGCTGGGCCTCGCGGGCGTGCTGGCGGGTTTCCTGCTCGGTACGGGGGTGCAGATGGCGATGCTGGCCGGGGTCTCTTCGGCTCAGGAACTGGTTGACAGCTTCGTCGGCGCCCTGCATGCGTGGGCCCTGGTCGGTGGGTTCTTCGTGGTCGTGGTCATCGTGCTGGCCGCAGTGACGGCTCGGCGGAGCGCGAAGAACGCGCCCCACGTCCCTTGCGCGGGTCCTGGTGTGGCGGCCGTTGGCGAGACCGATGACGATCCGCCTGCTGGGACGAGCCCGCGTGGGCCGGCGTCCGTCCCACCCGCAGGGGCCTTCGACGAGGAGGACGCGCAGGAGGACGGCGAGGCCGATCCGCTGCCCGGCGTGCCACCGCAGGGCCGTTCGCCCGAGGACGCCGCCTCCTCGTAATTGAGCGCCCCTTTGTGACCGCGCGCTCCCTCGTGACTGAGCGAAACGAGGGTGGCTGCGCGGGACGGTAAGCTGAGGCCCAAGCCACGGCGACGCGTGGGCCCGTCCCCCGCGAAGCATCCGCGCGGCCGGGCCGGGGTGCCCGTGACCGCGACCCTCACTCTGTTCGAAGGAGAACTCCAAGTGTCCGAGCGCACTCTTGTCCTGATCAAGCCCGACGGGGTTAAGCGCGGCCTCATCGGTGACGTGATCTCGCGCGTGGAGCGCAAGGGCCTCAAGGTCGTGGCGATGGACCTGCGCACCCTCGACGCCGACACCGCCAAGGCGCACTACGCCGAGCACTCCGAGCGGCCGTTCTTCGGCGAGCTCGTCGAGTTCATCACCTCGGGGCCGCTCGTCGCTCTGGTGCTCGAGGGCCCGCGCGCCGTCGAGGCGTTCCGCGCGCTGGCCGGCGCCACCGACCCGGTCAAGTCGGCGCCCGGCACGATCCGCGGCGACCACGCACTCGAGATCGGCGAAAACGTCGTCCACGGCTCCGACTCGCCCGAGTCGGCCGCCAGGGAGATCAAGATCTTCTTCCCCGACCGGTTCTAGGCGATCCCGGTTCACGCTTTCGCGCCCGCGCAGCTTCGCTCTGCGCGGGCGCGGGTTTTTGTCGGCCGCCTGCCGTATGTTGGCGGGGTCTTGTCGCTCGACGCCGGTTCGTGAGGGAGATGGGGACACGGTTTTGTCAGCCGTTCTCCCTATGGTTGGCGGAGCCGCCGCGTGAAGTGGGAAGAGATGGTCGTAGGCATGGGCGTTTTGGATCGTTCCAGCAGCCGATCGGATGTTGTGGTGCAATCCGGGCAAAATTGCGGTTGAGGTAGCGGCTGGAGATTTTTGTGGGGCGCGAAGGCTCATTGCGCCCCTCGGTGGGTACGTCACGTTACGATTCGAATTCGATCCGTAGTCATTCGCGAACGACGTTACGGAGGGCTCCGTTCCCCATGGGCAGCAAGCTCGCGTTTCTCGGCCGTGACATGGCGGTCGACCTGGGCACCGCCAACACGCTCGTCTACGTGCGCGGCCGGGGCATCGTCCTCAACGAGCCGTCAGTCGTAGCGATCAACACCGCCACCGGCAAGATCGTGGCCGTTGGCATCGAGGCCAAGCGGATGATCGGTCGTACGCCTGGCAATATCGTCGCCGTACGGCCGCTCAAGGACGGCGTGATCGCCGATTTCGACGTCACCGAGCGGATGCTGCGATATTTCATTCAGAGGGTGCACCGACGCCGGCACCTCGCCAAGCCGCGCATCATCATCGCCGTGCCCAGCGGCATCACCAGCGTCGAGCAGCGCGCGGTGAAGGAGGCCGGATACCAGGCGGGCGCCAGGAAGGTCTACATCGTCGAGGAGCCCATGGCGGCCGCCATCGGGGCCGGTCTGCCGGTGCACGAGCCGACCGGAAACATGGTGGTCGACGTCGGCGGGGGCACCACCGAGGTGGCGATCATCTCGATGGGCGGCGTGGTCACCAGCCAGTCGATCAGGATCGGCGGCGACGAGCTCGACCAGGCGGTGATCTCGTTCGCCAAGAAGGAGTTCTCCCTGATGCTCGGCGAGCGCACCGCCGAGGAGATCAAGATCGCCATCGGCTCGGCCTGCCCCGGCGGCGAGGAGTCCCACGCGGAGATCCGCGGGCGTGACCTGGTCAGCGGGCTGCCCAAGACCATCGTCGTGTCGAGCGAGGAGATCAGGAAGGCCATCGAGGAGCCGGTCAACGCGATCGTCGACGCGGTCAAGACCACGCTCGACAAGTGCCCGCCCGAGCTGTCCGGCGACATCATGGACCGCGGCATCGCGCTCACCGGCGGGGGCGCCCTGCTCAAGGGGCTGGACGAGCGGGTCAAGGTCGAGACGGGCATGCCCGTGCACCTCGTCGAGAACGCCCTCGACTCGGTCGCCATCGGTTCCGGCAAGTGCGCTGAGGAGTTCGAGGCGCTCCAGCAGGTCTTGGTGCCGGAGTCGCGGCACTGATGAAGGACTCGCGCCGTGCCCGGCTGATCCTCGGAGGGCTGCTGATGGCGGCCCTGGTCATCCTGACCGTCGACCACCGCGCCGGCGACAGCTCGCCGCTGACGCCGCTGCGGGCCGCCGCGGCCTCTGTGTTCGGCACGGCGGAGCAGTTCGGTGGAGGGCTGGTGCGTCCCGTCGGAGGGTTCGTGAGCGCTGTCGTGAGCGCGCCGAGTGCCCAGGAGCGGGTCAACGCGCTCAAGGCGGAGAACGCCCGGCTGCGCTCCGAACTGGTGGCCAGCAGGCTCGACGCGACCCGATCCAAAGAGCTCAAGCAACTGCTGGGCCTGGCGGGCACAGGTGGATTCAAGGTGGTCCCGGCCAACGTGATCGCCAGACGTGGGCTGCCGGGCTTCGAGGACACCGTTCAGATCGACGCGGGCACGAGTGACGGGATCCGGTCTGAGATGACCGTGCTCAACGGCGACGGGCTGATCGGGCGCGTCATCCGCGCTTCCCCGCACACCTCGACGGTGGTGCTGCTCAGCGACCCCGCCTCGGCCGCCGGGGCACGGCTGGAGGGCGCCAAGGAGATCGGTGTGGTGCATGGGGTGGGGGAGAACGGGCGGCTCGTCCAGTTCCGGCTCCTCGACTCCACGGCACCGTTGACCAGGGGCGCGCGGATCGTCAGCTTCGGCTCACAGAACGGCAGCCCGTACGTGCCCGGAGTGCCGATCGGGGTGATCGAGCGGGTGGAGTCGACGCCGGGGGAGCTGACGCGCATCGCGTACGCCCGGCCGTACGCGGATCTGACCTCGCTCGACGTGGTCGGTGTGGTGGTGGAGGCGCCCAAGCGGGACCCCCGTGACGCGGTGCTGCCGACCAAGGAGAGGTCACGATGATCGAGGGGTTGCCTGGCTCGCGGCGCCCGCTTCAGGAGGGCCGCGGTGACGCCTGCTGGGGCTGTGGCGGCCGTATGAGCCCGCATAGGGGACGGGTGGAGCGTTCCATTGGGTCGGGATATGTCACGTGCGTGAGAGCGGCTGTGGCGGCGTCTGGCGGTGGCTGGGCGGCTGTGCTCCACGATGGACTCTCGCCGGTCCAGGTGGTCCGGTTCGGTGGTGGCCGGTCGTCGGCCCGGGCTCTGCTGCTTGGTCATGGGGGTCGGTCGCGGGTGACGGCGGCCGAGTTCGGGGATGAGCGGGCGTCGGTGCGGGTGGCCTGGCGCGGTGATGAGCGGTCCTCGGTGCCCGCGGGTGGGGGCGGACCGGCGTTGGTGCGGGTGCACATGAGGCCGCCGGGCTCGAGGTGTGTCTCGGGGCGTCGGATTGTGAGGAGTTCCCTGGAGGGGGCGCGATGATCGGCGGGCTGTCCGTGTTGCTGGCATTGCTGGCGCAGGTCATGCTGGTCAACCGGGTGCCGTTGCCAGGCGGGGGCGCTCCTGATCTGGTGCTGCTGGCGGTGATCGGCGCGGCGTTGGGGCGGGGAGCGCAATATGGAGCGGTGCTCGGATTCTGCACCGGGCTGCTCGTCGACATCATGCCTCCGACCGCTCACCTCGTGGGACAGTACGCGTTCGTGCTGGCGGTCGTCGGCTACGTCGCCGGGCGCGGCGCGGGCGGGCCGGTGACGACCGTGGTGTTGTGCGTGCTGCTGGCGCCGCTGCTGGCGGCGTTCGTGGTCGGGCTCCTCTCCGATCCCCGGGTGACGATGTCGACGTTGACCGACCGGGTGCCCATCACCGTCGTCTACACGCTGCTCTTTTCCCCCATCGTGATCTGGCTGACCACGCGCGGCAGGGAGGCGAGGTTCTCGACATGATCAGGATGCGAGCGAGGCTTTTGGCGTTGCACGTGCTCGTGGTGATGATGCTCGTCGTGCTGGCCGTGCGGCTGTGGCAGGTGCAGGTGGTACGCGGGCGCGAGTTCGTGACCCGGGCGACGGAGACCAGGACGCGGGCCGTGATCGTGCCGGCGGTGCGTGGGCAGATCCTCGACTCGCACGGGCGGCCTCTGGTGCGCAACAAGACCGCGCTGGTCGTGTCCGTGGACAGGACCAGGCTGACCAGGATGCCCGACGGCGGTCTTACGGTGCTGCGCAAGCTGTCGGCCGTGCTCGGCAAGCCGGTCTCGGACCTGCAGCAGCGCATCACGCCGTGCGGGCCGGGGGTGTCCAAGCCGTGCTGGACGGGGTCGCCGTACCAGCCTGTCCCGCTGGACGAGAAGGTGGACACCCGGGAGGCACTGCAGATCCTTGAGCGGCAGGAGGAGTTCCCCGGCGTGACGGCGGAGATCCACTCCGTCAGGCAGTACCCCGGCGGAAGGGCCGGGGCGCAGATGCTCGGCTACCTGCAGCCGGTCACCGAGGCCGAGCTGGAGAAGCGGGAAGGGCTCAAGGCCAGCTTCTCCGGGGTGGACCTGGCCGGGCGAGACGGGCTCGAGTACATCTACGACGACGCGCTGCGTGGCAAGTCGGGGCTGCGCAGGGTCCAGGTCGACAGGATGGGTAAGGCGCTCGGGGTCGAGGAGCAGATCACCCCGGTTCCTGGCGATCATCTGGTGACCAGCATCGACTCGCGGGTGCAGGACGTGGTGGAGAAGGCGCTGGGCAAGGCGATGAAGTCCGCGCCGGCGGCCGACGGCGGCGCGGCGGTGGTGCTCGACGCGCGTACGGGACGGGTGATCGCGCTGGCCAGCGCGCCAGGATACGACCCGGCGATCTGGGCGGGCGGGATCTCGATGCGCGGATACCAGTGGCTGTTGTCGACCAAGTCCGGCTTTCCGCTCGTGTCGCGGGCGATCAACGGCCAGTTCGCGCCCGGTTCGACGTTCAAGATCTCGTCGGTGTCGGCGATGCTGCGGTCCGGATATCCGCTAAACGGCACCTATGACTGCCCCGGCTCCTACATGGTGGGCGACCGGGCCTTCAACAATTTCCACGGCATCGGGCTGGGCACGATGAATCTGCACACGGCGCTGGTCAAGTCGTGCGACACGATCTTCTACCGGGCCGCGTACGAGCAGTACCTCAAGGACGGCGGGCGCAACCCGAAGAAGGCGACGAAGGAGGTGTTCGCCAACACAGCCAGGGCGTTCGGATTCGGCGCCCCGACAGGGGTGGACCTGCCCGGTGAGTCCTCGGGGCGCATCCCCGACCGTGCGTGGAAGAAGGACCTGTGGAACCGGACCAACGCCGTGACCTGCGAGCGGTCGCGCAAGGGGTATCCGGAGGTCAAGGACCGGGCGCGGGCCGATTTCCTCAAGCGGCTGGCGCTGGAGAACTGCACCGAGGGGTTCCTGCTCCGGCCGGGTGACTCGGCCAACTTCGCCATCGGCCAGGGCGACGTGCTCGTGACGCCGATGCAGCTCGCCCGGGCGTACATGGCGCTGGTGAGCGACGGGAAGCTGCGCAGCCCGCGCATCGGGTGGGCGCAGGTGCGGCCCGACGGCACGGTGGTCAAGACCATCCCCGTGCCGGTGGTGGGCAAGTTGCCGATCTCCGAGAAGGAGCGCCACTACATCAAGGACGCGCTGAGCGACGTCCCCTCCGACGGCACCGCCGCGGGGGCCTTTGCCGGGTTCCCGATGAACAAGGTGCGCATCGGCGGCAAGACCGGTACCGCGGAGGTGTGGGGAAAGAAGGACACTTCGTGGTTCGCCTCGTTCGCGCCGACGAACAACCCGCAGTACGTGGTCGTGGTCATGGTCTCGCAGGGCGGGATGGGCGCGGAGACGGCGGCGCCTGCCGCGCGGGAGATCTACGAGGGGATCTACGGGATCAAACGGTCCGCGGCTGTGCCCGGCGGGAAGCTCACGACGAGACTGCCCCGGTTCTCGCCCGATGGAATGGTGGCCGGACAATGAGCGCCCCTACCCCGGAGACGGGCGGCCGCGGAATGGCCGCGGATGAGGGCGGCTCGGCTGTGAACGCCGGTGTCGGGGGTCTGGAGGTCGCCGGGGCCGAGGGTGGTGCGGCGATCGTCGGTGGTGCGGGCCCGTGTGACGGGGATCCGGTGGTGGTTGCCGCGGAGCTTGGGATGGCTGAGGGTAGCGTCCCGCCGATGATTGCCGGTGGCGGCGGTCGGGGGGTTGCCGCGACTGTGGGTCGCTCGGGGGCCGTGGGCCGTACAGGGCTCTCGGGGGTTGGCGATCGTGGTGATGATCGGCGGAGAGTGGGCCTTGGGATCGTCCGGCGGCTGGGAGGTCGTCGGGTTGTCCGGCGGCTGGGGGGCCGTGGGGTTGTGCGGTGGGTGGTTGGTTGTGTGGCCGGGTGGGTGATCGGGTGCGCGGTCGGCTGGCTGGTCGGGAGCCCGGCTGGTGAGACGGGGGGCCGGAGGTGATCGATCGTTCGGCCGCCATCCGGCGGCCCTCGCTGCTGCGGCGGGTGACCGCCGAGAACTCGACGGTACGCAGGCTTGACGGGCTGATGCTGGTCGCGGTGGCCGGGCTGTGCGTGATCGGTACGCTGCTCGTCTGGTCGTCCACCAGGACCTGGGCGCCGGGATCCACGGGCCTGGTCAAGAAGCACGTGTTCAACGAGGTCATCGGAATTCTGCTGTGCGCGGTCGTGGCGATGGTGGACCATCGCGCGATGCGGGCGTACGCACCCCTGGTGTACCTGGTGTCGCTGATAGGGCTGGGCCTGGTGATCACGCCGTTGGGCGCGACGATCAACGGGTCGCACTCGTGGATCCTGCTCGGCGGGGGGTTCGCGGTGCAGCCGTCCGAGTTCGCCAAGGTCGGGCTGTTGCTGATCATCGCGATGCTGCTGGCGCAGCCCGCCGAGGGCAGCGATCGGCCGCGAGGGCTCGACATATGGCTGGCGCTCATCGCCGCGATGGTGACGATGGGGCTGGTCATGCTCCAGCCAGACCTCGGGACGGCGCTGGTGCTGGCGGTGATCACGGCCGCCGGGCTGATCATCGCGGGAGTGCGCAAACGGTGGATCGCGGCGCTGATGGTGGTGGCGGCGGCCGGGGTGTTCTCGGTGTTCTACTTCAAGCTGCTCGAGCCGTACCAGGTGGCGCGGTTCACGGCGTTCGTCGATCCGAGCGTCGATCCGCGCGGCGTCGGCTACAACAGCACACAGTCGATCATCGCGATCGGTTCGGGGCAACTTCTGGGCAAGGGCCTGCTCGGGGGCGGGCAGACGACCGGCAGGTTCGTGCCCGAGCAGCACACCGACTTCATCTTCACGGTGGTGGGGGAGGAGTTCGGGTTCCTCGGGTCGGTGACGGTCGTGCTGCTGCTCGGGGTGGTGCTGCTACGCGGGCTGAAGATCGCCAGGGATTGTGATGACAGGTTCGGGACGCTGGTCGCGGGGACGATCGTGTGCTGGTTCGCGTTCCAGACATTCGTCAATGTGGGGATGACGATCGGGATCATGCCCATTACGGGGCTGCCGTTGCCTTTCGTCTCGTATGGCGGCACCGCCACGTTCGCGAATCTGATTGCGATTGGGCTTCTTCAAGCCATCAGGGTGCGAAGACAGTCGTTTAATTAGAGATATGTTCTTGGCCTATTGCGATGAGTGCGAGGAGCGCTTTCTGCTGCCCGCGAACCACGTCGTCGGCGTCCACAACCTTGCGAGCGGCGTGATCGCCGTTGAGCTGACCTGCTACGAAGGGCACCACATCCTGGTGGTCAGCGGAAACGACCTTGAGACTCCGACAAGAAACCTGCTCGTCGGCCTGCCGCCCTACGGCCGCGACCGGCGGATGCCGTAGCGGCAGTCCACCTGGCAGTTTTCTCATCGGCCCAGGATCAGGACCTGCCACCGTCCGAGCGCCGCTACCCTGGACGGTATGCCTGTCGAGTCGATTTTCCACCGCCTGGAAGCGCTGCTGCCCAAGGTGCAGAAGCCCATCCAGTACGTCGGAGGTGAGCTCAACTCGACCGTCAAGGACTGGGACTCCGCCGACGTGCGGTGGGCGCTGATGTACCCGGACGCCTACGAGGTCGGGCTGCCCAACCAGGGCGTGGCGATCCTCTACGAGATCCTCAACGAGCTGCCCGGCACGCTGGCCGAGCGCACCTACGCGGTCTGGCCGGATCTCGAGGCGCTCATGCGGGCCGAGGGCGTCCCGCAGTTCACCGTCGACGCGCACCGGCCGGTGCGCGCCTTCGACGTGCTCGGGCTGTCGTTCTCGACCGAGCTCGGCTACACCAACATGCTGACGGCGCTCGATCTTGCGGGCATTCCGCTGCTGGCCGTGGAGCGGGGTGAGGACGACCCGATCGTGCTCGCCGGCGGCCATGCGGCCTTCAATCCCGAGCCGATCGCCGACTTCCTCGACGCTGCCGTGCTCGGCGACGGCGAGCAGATCTCCATCGCGATCACCGAGGTCATCCGCGAGTGGAAGGCCGAGGGCGAGCCGGGCGGCCGCGACGAGCTGCTGATGCGGCTCGCCGAGTCCGGTGGGGTTTATGTCCCGAAATTCTATGATGTCGACTATCACCCGGACGGTCGCATCAAGCGCGTCGCACCCAACAGGGCCGACGTGCCGTGGCGGGTGCACAAGCACACCGTGATGGACCTCGACGAGTGGCCCTACCCGAAGAAGCCGCTGGTCCCGCTGGCCGAGACGGTGCACGAGCGGTTCAGCGTGGAGATCTTCCGCGGCTGCACCCGCGGCTGCAGGTTCTGCCAGGCCGGCATGATCACGCGTCCGGTGCGGGAGCGCTCGATCACCACGGTCGGGGCCATGGTCGAAAACGGCATCAAGGAGTCCGGCTTCAACGAGGTCGGACTGCTGTCGTTGTCGTCGGCCGACCATTCCGAGATCGGCGACATCGCCAAGGGCCTGGCCGACCGCTACGAGGGCACCAACACCTCGCTGTCGCTGCCCTCGACCAGAGTCGACGCGTTCAACATCGACCTGGCCAACGAGTTCTCCAGGAACGGCAGGCGTTCGGGCCTGACGTTCGCGCCCGAGGGCGGCTCGGAGCGCATGCGCAAGGTGATCAACAAGATGGTCACCGAGGAAGACCTGATCCGCACCGTCACCACGGCCTATTCGCAGGGGTGGCGCCAGGTCAAGCTCTACTTCATGTGCGGGCTGCCCACCGAGACCGACGAGGACGTGCTCGGCATCGCCGACCTGGCCAAGAAGGTCATCAAGGCGGGCCGGGAGGCGACCGGCAGCCGCGACATCCGCTGCACGGTCTCCATCGGCGGCTTCGTGCCCAAGCCGCACACCCCGTTCCAGTGGGCGGGTCAGGCCGACCACGAGACCGTCGACCGGCGGCTCAAGGCGCTGCGTGACTCGCTCAGAGGCGACAAGGAATACGGCAGGGCCATCGGCTACCGCTACCACGACGGCAAGCCCTCGATCGTGGAGGGCCTGCTCTCGCGCGGCGACCGCCGGGTCGGCGCCGTGATCCGCGCCGTCTGGGAGGACGGCGGCAGGTTCGACGGCTGGAGCGAGCACTTCTCCTACGAGCGCTGGATGGCGGCGACCGAGAAGGCCGGCGTCGACGTCGACTGGTACACCACGCGTGAGCGGGAGGAGAACGAAGTCCTGCCGTGGGACCACCTCGACGCCGGGCTCGACCGCGAATGGCTCTGGCAGGACTGGCAGGAGGCCGTTTCCGGCGGTGAGGTCGAAGACTGCCGCTGGACTCCTTGCTACGACTGCGGCGTCTGCCCGACGATGGGCACGGAAATTCAAATCGGGCCCACAGGGCGGAAACTCCTTCCTCTTACGGTGGTCTAGCGCGCTCAGTGGGCAGCCCGTGTCTCGGCGTACACGTCCATAGGCCGGGGCGGCTTATCCTGAGACGAAGAACTCTTACAAGGGAAGGACGACAAGCTCTGAAACCTGTTCCCGAAGGGCCTCCGCCCGCGCCCACGGTGCAGCGCCTTCGCGTGCGCTACGCCAAGCGCGGTCGCCTGCGCTTCACCAGCCACCGCGACATCTCGCGGGCCGTTGAGAGAGCGGTCCGCCGTGCCGGCATTCCGGTGGCCTACAGCGCGGGTTTCTCGCCCCACCCGAAGATCTCCTACGCGGGCGCGGCGCCGACCGGCGTCGCCAGCGAAGCCGAATACCTCGAGATCGGTGTCACCACACTGTGTGACCCCGAGCAGGTCAAACAGGGCCTTGATGGGTCGCTGCCGCCTGGACTCGATGTGCTCGACGTTGTGGAGGCGGGTCCTGGGGCGCTGGCCGACCGCTTGGAGGTCTCCGAGTGGGAGGTGCGGTTGCCCGGTGCCGATCGCGAGCTCGCCGAGGTGGCGGCGGAGAAGTTTCTCGCGGAGGGCACTGTGGAGGTCGAGCGCCTCACCAAGAAGGGTCTGCGCCGCTTTGACGCGCGGGAGGCCGTCCTGGGGCTCAAGGTGTCCGAGGGAACAGACAGAACTGCAGCTCAGGTGCATGGAGGACCGTGTGTCATACTGCGCATGGTTGTTCGGCACATGACGCCCGCCGTTCGACCCGACGATGTGCTCACAGGGCTGCGCCTTGTGGCTGACTTCGCGCCGCCGGTTCCCCCCGAGGTGACCAGGCTGGCGCAGGGGCCGCTCGACGCCAGCACCGGTGTACTTGCCGACCCGCTCGGCCTGGACCGCGACACGACGCGCGGCGGCGAGGCGGGACCGGTGGGTGAGCACGTCGCCGGTTAAGGAAGCGCCCTGCGCGAGCGGGGCACGACCGCTGACAGGACTTGGCGCCGGCGCCCCTACATCGGGGGCATCGGCGGACAACGAGACACGAGGGCTCCTGCGCGGCGCGGCGACGCGCCCGGGAGCTGACGGGAGAGCGCCCGCATGCTCGAGAACGAGCCCAACGCCGGGGCCATTGGCCCTGACGGGGAGACAACTGAACAGCCCGAGGTGACCCCACGTCGCCGCTCCGCCAGCCGCCCCGCGGGTCCCCCGCCGGAGCTGCCGGAGGAGCCGGCCTCCGTTCCGGTCACCGTTACCGCCGCGCAGGCCGCGCCATCCGTGGCGGATGTGCAAGCGGTGCAGAGCAAGGCCGCGCAGCGTGCGGCCGGAGAGCCTGCGCCTGAGCTCTTCGCCGCCGTGACCGCTGCCGGCACGGCTCCCGCCGCCGCGCCGGAGGCCGATGGTGGCGCCGTTTCCGGAGCGGCGGAAGCCGGTGTGCCTGCCGCCCCCGAGAGCCCGGTCGAGGCGGCCGTGACCGAGGCGGCTGCCGACGCCGTTGCCGAGAAGCCCAAGAGAGCCACGCGGACCCGGTCCACCGCCACGACGACGCGGCGCCGTACGACGAAGAAGGCCGAGGCGGAGGCGGAGGCCACGGGAGCGCTCGCGGAAGGCGAGACGCCCGCTGAGCCCGCCGAGCCCGTGAAGCGGCGCAGGACCCGCAAGAAGGTGGAGCCGGAAGAAGTCGTGGCGCCCGCCGTCGGCGAGGATGCCGCTGGAGCGGTGGCCGACAAGAGGGCCGCCGTCCAGGAAGGCGCCGAGGCCCCGGCCGGTGAGGTCGTGACCGCGCCTGAGGCGGCGCGCGCCGGGGGCGAGGCCGCCGCCGAGCCGGGTGGCGAGGATGAGGACATCCTGGAGGTCCTGCCCGAGGACGAGCCGCTCGACGACGAGCCCGCGGGCGAGGACCTCGACGAGGAGTCCGTGCGCCCGAGCCTGCTCGCCGACCCGTTCGGGTTGACGGTGCGCAGGGAGGACGAGCCCGGCACCATGTTCCAGCGGCCGGCGGCCATCTTCGCGCCGCTGTTCCAGGCGCCCGATCCCAGCAAGGCCAAGCCCGCCGCCTCCCGGCGGGCCGAGCCGCCGCAGCCCGCTCCCGAGCCCGAGGAGATCGAGGAGACGGTCGACGAGTCCGTGACCGAGGACGAGTCCGACGTCGACACCTCCGACGAGCAGGAGGAGGAGGAAGGCGGCGGCCGGCGCCGT
The DNA here is from genome assembly GCF_050944675.1 of Nonomuraea sp. CA-141351. Lineage (NCBI taxonomy): Bacteria > Bacillati > Actinomycetota > Actinomycetes > Streptosporangiales > Streptosporangiaceae > Nonomuraea > Nonomuraea sp. CA-141351. The sequence goes on along the minus strand of NZ_CP191982.1, from coordinate 9,379,606 downwards.
CGCCGCAGGCGGGGTGGCCGTGGCCGCGGCAAGTCGCGTGAGCGTGACGAGGCCGAGGACGGCGAGGAGCCGGACGAGGAGGCCGAGGAGGAGCAGGCCGACGAGGCCGCCCAGGACGAGGAGGGCTCCGGCTCGCGCCGCCGCCGTCGGCGTCGCCGCCGGGGTTCGGAGGCGGACGCGGAGCCGTCCAGCGACGACCCGCCGAACACGGTGGTCCGCATCCGCGCACCGCGCGCGGGCCGTACCGCCACGCTCGACACCGCGACGGACGGCGTGCAGAGCGTGCGTGGGTCCACCCGGCTGGAGGCCAAGAAGCAGCGCCGCCGCGAGGGGCGCGAGCTCGGGCGCCGGCGCCCGCCGATCATCACGGAGTCGGAGTTCCTGGCCCGCCGCGAATCCGTCGACCGGATGATGGTGGTGCGCCGCCATGGCGACCGCACGCAGATCGCGGTTCTCGAGGACGGTGTCCTCGTCGAGCACTACGTCAACCGCGAGGCCAGCCAGTCCTACGTCGGCAACGTCTACCTCGGCAAGGTCCAGAACGTGCTGCCCTCGATGGAGGCGGCGTTCGTGGACATCGGCAAGGGCAGGAACGCCGTCCTGTACGCCGGCGAGGTGAACTTCGACACCGCCGGGATGGAGGGCCAGCCCAAGCGCATCGAGTCGGCGCTGAAGTCGGGCCAGTCGGTGCTCGTGCAGGTCACGAAGGACCCGATCGGCCACAAGGGCGCCCGGCTCACCTCGCAGATCAGCCTGCCCGGGCGTTACCTCGTCTACGTGCCAGACGGGTCGATGACCGGCATCAGCCGCAAGCTGCCCGACAAGGAGCGCACGCGGCTCAAGAGCATCCTGAAGAAGGTCATGCCGGAGAACGCCGGCGTGATCGTGCGTACCGCCGCAGAGGGCGCCTCCGAGGACGAGCTGGCCCGTGACGTGGCCCGGCTGTCCGCCCAGTGGGAGAACATCCAGAAGAAGGCCAAGTCGGCGAGCCCGCCCGAGCTGCTGTCCGCCGAGCCCGACCTGACGATCAGGGTCGTGCGCGACGTCTTCAACGAGGACTTCACCTCGCTGGTCGTGCAGGGCGACGATGCCTGGGACACGGTGGACGATTACGTCAAGTACGTCGCGCCGCACCTGGGCGAGCGCCTGTCGAAGTGGGACGGCGACCAGGGCGACGTGTTCGAGTCGTACCGGATCGACGAGCAGCTCGGCAAGGCGCTCGATCGCAAGGTGTGGCTGCCCAGCGGCGGCTCGCTGGTGATCGACCGTACGGAGGCCATGACCGTCGTCGACGTCAACACCGGCAAGTTCACCGGCCAGGGCGGCAACCTCGAGGAGACCGTCACCAGGAACAACCTCGAGGCGGCCGAGGAGATCGTGCGCCAGCTCAGGCTGCGTGACATCGGCGGCATCATCGTCATCGACTTCATCGACATGGTGCTTGAGTCCAACCGCGACCTGGTGCTGCGGCGGCTGCTGGAGTGCCTGGCCCGTGACAGGACCAAGCACCAGGTGGCCGAGGTGACCTCGCTGGGCCTGGTCCAGATGACGCGTAAGCGGGTCGGACAGGGGCTGCTGGAGGCGTTCTCGACGCCGTGCGAGTGCTGCAACGGCCGTGGCCTGCTCCTCTCCACGGAGCCGGTCGAGGCCAAGCCGGAGCCGCGCGGCACGCAGGGGAAGATGGCCATCGAGAAGGCGGTCTCCGACAAGGTTTCCGCGGCCAAGGACACCGCGGGCCGTGATACGGTGACCGGTGCGCTTGAAGACGTCCCGGCCGAGGACGACCAGGCCAGCCAGACTTCCGGCAGAGGGCGGCGACGCTCACGCCGAGCCAAGTCCACCGAGTAACTCTCGGCGGGCATCCGACGTTCCGTCCGGTTCGCCTAGGGACCACTGTTCCGGTACCCTAGACAATCGGTGCGTCAGGTGACGTGCCCTGTTGGCGCGCTTACTCGGTTCGTCGGTTTGGGACAGGCCGAATGACAGGCGCAGCATTCGGCGGCCACCTCTCGATGAGGTGGCCGATGTACGAGACAACAGTGAGTCAGTAGAAGGGTTCCGCGGTGTACGCGATCGTTCGTTGCGGCGGCAGGCAGCAGAAGGTCTCCGTCGGTGACGTCCTCGAGGTGGACAAGGTCGCCGGCGAGGTCGGCTCTTCGGTTTCGCTGCCGACGGTGCTCGTCGTCAACGACGGCGACGTGACCACCGAGGCGGGTAAGTTCACGGTCAGCGCCGAGATCCTCGGCGAGACCAAGGGCCCGAAGATCCGCATTCTCAAGTACAAGAACAAGACCGGTTACAAGAAGCGCCAGGGTCACCGCCAGCGGTACACCCAGGTGAAGATCACCGGTATCGAGCAGGCCTGAACGGGAGTTTGAGAGATGGCACACAAGAAGGGCGCGTCGTCCACCCGGAACGGCCGTGACTCCAACGCCCAGCGCCTGGGCGTCAAGCGCTTCGGCGGCCAGCTGGTCAACGCGGGCGAGATCATCGTCCGGCAGCGCGGCACCCACTTCCACCCCGGCGACAACGTGGGGCGTGGCGGCGACGACACGCTGTTCGCGCTGGCGGCCGGGCACGTGCAGTTCGGTGTCAAGCGTGGCCGGCGGGCCGTGAGCATCGTCCCCGTCGCGGAGTAGGTTCTCTCCTCTCCGTTTGACCCTGGGTTTGTTGCTTTAGGGGTGGATCGCGGTGTCGATCCACCCCTTTGCTTTTGGCTGGGCGCCGCTGATGTGCGGTGTACGGCTCGCCACGCGGCGCATGTGTTGGGATGAGAGGCCCCTGCGAAGGGGATGGAGGAGTGCGGGATGCCGGACTTTGTGGACCAGGTGGTCCTTCATATCAGTGCCGGTGACGGAGGGAACGGATGCGCCTCCATCCACCGGGAGAAGTTCAAGCCGCTCGGCGGCCCCGACGGCGGGAACGGCGGGCGGGGCGGTGACGTGGTTCTCGAGGTCGACCCCAATACGGCGACGCTGCTCGAATACCACCGCCGGCCGCATCGCAAGGCCGACAACGGCAAGCAGGGGCAGGGCTCAAACAGGGACGGGGCCAACGGGGCGGATGTGATCCTGCCCGTGCCCAACGGGACCGTGGTGAAGGACGCCTCCACAGGTGAGGTGCTGGTCGATCTCGTCGGTGCCGGCACGCGGTACGTGATCGCCGAGGGCGGGCACGGCGGGCTGGGCAACGCGGCGCTGGCCACGACCAAGCGCAAGGCGCCCGGATTCGCGCTGCTCGGGGAGCCCGGGTCCTCGCTGGACGTCATGCTGGAGCTCAAGAGCGTCGCGGACGTGGCGCTGGTCGGGTTCCCGAGCGCCGGCAAGTCGTCGCTGATCGCCGCGTTGAGCGCGGCCAAGCCCAAGATCGCGGACTACCCGTTCACCACCCTGATCCCCAACCTGGGGGTGGTGACCGCTGGGGAGGAGACCGTGTTCACCGTCGCCGACGTGCCCGGGTTGATTCCGGGTGCCTCCCAGGGCAAGGGTCTCGGGCACGAGTTCCTGCGGCACGTCGAGCGGTGCGACATGCTCGTGCACGTCATCGACTGCGCCACCATGGAGCCGGGCCGGGATCCGATCACGGACTACGAGGTGATCGAGGCCGAGCTGCAGGCGTACGGGAAGCTCGAGGACCGGCCGCGGCTGGTCGTGCTGAACAAGGCGGACGTGCCCGACGCCCGGGAGCTGGCCGAGCTGGTCGCACCCGAGTTCGAGGCACTGGGGCTGCGGGTGTTCACGATCTCGGCCGCCACGCACGAGGGGCTGCGGGACCTCACCTACGCCATGGGCGAGTGGGTCGCGGCGGCCCGGGCCAACAAGCCGGTCGAGGAGCCCACCAGGCTGGTCATCAGGCCCAAGCAGCTCGGCGACGCCGGGTTCCGGGTGCGCCGGGTCAACGAGAACCTGTTCCAGATCACCGGCGAGAAGCCGGAGCGGTGGATCAGGCAGACCGACTTCAGCAACGACGAGGCCGTGGGCTACCTCGCGGACCGGCTCGAACGGCTCGGTGTGGAGGCGGAGCTGGCCAAGGCCGGGGCCACCGCCGGCGCCGAGGTGGTCATCGGGCCGATGGAGGGCGGCTACGTCTTCGACTGGCAGCCCACGCTCAATGCCGAGTCCGTACGGCAGGGTCCGAGAGGGTCCGACAGCCGCCTCTGACTCCCGTGTCACGGGTTGGAGAGCCCGCCTGAGGCGGGAGCGCGGCCCTGGCGGCCAAGGGGCTCTTGGGCCTCGGATAGGCTGCGAGACGTGCGGGAACAGATCAGCTCAGCGTCGAAGGTCGTTGTCAAGGTCGGCTCCTCCTCGCTCACCACCCCCCAGGGCATGATCGACGTCGATCGTGTCGACGCCCTCGTGGACGTGCTGGCGGCGCGGCGCCGTACCGGGACGCAGATCGTCCTGGTCTCCTCCGGGGCGATCGCGGCGGGCCTCGGCCCGCTCGGGCTGACCGCGCGACCGCGTGACCTGGCCACCCAGCAGGCGGCCGCGTCCGTCGGGCAGGGCGTGCTCGTCGCCCGCTACACCTCCTCCTTCGCCCGCTACTCCCTGCGCGTGGGGCAGGTGCTGCTGACCGCCGACGACATGATGCGGCGCGCCCACCACGCCAACGCCCAGCGCACGCTCACGCGACTGCTCGAGCTGGGCATCGTGCCCATCGTCAACGAGAACGACACCGTGGCCACCGACGAGATCCGCTTCGGCGACAACGACCGGCTGGCGGCGCTGGTGTCGCACCTCATCCACGCGGACGCGCTCGTGCTGCTGTCAGACGTGGACGCGCTCTACGACGGCCCGCCCAGCCGCAGCGGCACCCAGCGCCTGGCGGAGATCCGCGGGCCCCAAGACCTGGTCGGCGTCGAGCTGGGGAAGAACGGCGCGGCGGTCGGCACCGGCGGCATGGTGACCAAGGTGCAGGCCGCCAGGATCGCCACGGGGGCGGGGGTTCCCGTGGTGCTGACCGCGGCCGCTCACGCGGCCCAGGCGCTCAGCGGAGCCGACGTCGGCACCTACTTCCACCCAGGCGGCCGCCACCCCGGCACGCGCCTGCTGTGGCTCGCGCACGCCACCACCGGGCGTGGCCGCCTCCACCTCGACCAGGGCGCGGTGGAGGCCATCGTGGGGCGGCGCAAGTCGCTGCTGCCCGCCGGGGTGACGTCGGTGGAGGGCGAGTTCGCGGCGGGCGACCCGGTGGACCTGTGCGGGCCTCAAGGGCTCGTGGTGGCCCGGGGCCTGGTCAACTTCGACGCCGTCGAGATTCCCGGCCTGCTCGGCCGTTCCACCAGGGAGCTGGCGAGCGCGCTCGGTCCGGAATATGAACGTGAACTGATCCACCGTGACGACATCGTCATACTGGAAGCTCACAACTAGCCCAACGGCTTTGGTTGAGTAACAACGGAGCGTAGCCATGAGTACAGAGTTCCTGAAGGTCGCCCACGCGGCACGAGAGGCCGCCGCCGAGCTGGCCCCGCTGCCGCGGGCGCCTAAGGACGGGGCGCTACGTGCCGTCGCCGACGCGCTGGTCGCGCACGCGGCGGAGATCGTCGAGGCCAACGCCAAGGACGTCGAGCAGGCCAGGGCGCAGGGCACGTCCGAGGCGATGATCGACCGGCTGCGGCTCGACGAGGTCAGGGTCGCGGCCATCGCCGAGGCCGTGCGCGAGGTGGCCGACCTGCCCGACCCGATCGGTGAGGTCGTACGCGGCACCACCCTGCCCAACGGGCTCGAGCTGCGCCAGCTCAGGGTGCCGCTCGGCGTCATCGGCATCATCTACGAGGGCCGGCCCAACGTGACCGTCGACGCCGCCGCGCTCTGCCTCAAGAGCGGCAACGCGGCGCTGCTCAGGGGCTCCTCCAGCGCCTACTCCTCCAACACGGCCCTGGTGAAGGTCATGCAGGACGCACTGGAAGGCACCGAGGTGCCCGCGGGAGCCGTCCAGCTCGTGCCGGGGCAGACCCGCGACTCGGTCAAGGAGCTCATGCGGGCCCGTGGCCTGGTGGACGTCCTGATCCCGCGCGGCGGCGCGTCGCTGATCAACTCGGTGGTCGAGGAGTCGACGGTGCCGGTCATCGAGACGGGCGTCGGAAACTGCCACGTCTACGTCGACGCCGAGGCCGACCTCGACCTGGCCGTGCAGATCCTGGTCAACGCCAAGGCGCAGCGGCCGTCGGTGTGCAACTCGGCCGAGACGTTCCTCGTGCACCAGGACGTCGCCGACGCGTTCGTGCCGCGGGCGCTGTCGGCGCTCGCGGAGGCGGGCGTGACGGTGCACGGCGACGAGCGCATCGCCGGCTACGGCTCGGGCGTCGTTCCCGTCACCGAGGACGACTTCTACGCCGAATACCTCTCGCTCGACATCGCCGCCGCCGTCGTCGGTTCTCTGGAGGAGGCGGTGGCCCACATCAGGAAGTACGGCTCCGCTCACACCGACGCGATCGTCACGAGGTCGCAGCGGGCGGCGCGCAGGTTCGTCGCGCTGGTCGACTCGGCGGCCGTGGCGGTCAACGCGTCGACGAGGTTCACCGACGGCGGGGAGTTCGGGTTCGGGGCCGAGATCGGCATCTCCACGCAGAAGCTGCACGCGCGCGGCCCGATGGGGCTCCCCGAGCTCACCTCCACCAAGTGGGTCTATACCGGTGAGGGGCATTTGCGCACGTCAGAGGGCACGGTGGTGGCCGGTTAGTCGGCGTGTCGGCCTGACCGGCGCCGTGGAGCGCGGGTTGACTGAGAGGCATGGAGATTGTGGTCGCCCTTGTCTTCTCGGCCGCCGTGCTGATCGGCGCCGACCGGCTGCTGCTCTGGCTGGAGAGCCGGGGTCACGTCAACTGGCGCAGGAAGGGACGCAGGCAGCTGTCGGAAGAGCCCACGGTCCGGCTCGACAGCATGCTCTCCGACCACACTCGCCGATAATCCTTCGGCGTGCCTCAAGCGTCGACTCGGGTCCCAGCGCTAGGGTTGTGTCCCTTATGGGCGCGCCGGGCGGGAGGGACGGTGACTAAGCTCGGCAAGGTCGGGCCGTACACCCTGGTCGAGCGGCTCGGCCGGGGCGGCATGGGCGAGGTCTACCTCGCTCACAACCGTCGCAACGAGCGCGTCGCGCTCAAGGTCCTGCACGACCTGGCCGAGGACCAGACCTCCCGCGTCAGGCTCGAGCGGGAGGTGCGCGCGCTGCGCAGGGTCGAGAGCCCGTACGTGGCCAAGGTGCTCGACGCCGACCTGAACTGCGCCCGCCCCTACCTGGTGATGGAGCACATCGAGGGCGTCACGCTGCTCGACGGCGTACGCCAGAGCGGGCCGCTCGACGTCTCCCAGCTCGTGGACCTGGCGCAGGGCATCGCCGCGGCACTCGCGATCATCCATGCGGCCGGGGTCGTGCACCGCGACCTCAAGCCGGGCAACATCATCATGGGCACCGAGGGCCCGGTCCTCATCGACTTCGGCATCGCGCAGGTGCTCGACGCGACCCGGCTCACCATGACGGGGACGTTCCTCGGCACGCCCGGCTACACCGCGCCGGAGATCTTCGCCGACGAGCAGGTCGACTCGCCCGCCGACGTGCACGCCTGGGCCGCGACGGTGGCGTTCGCGGCGACGGGGCGGCCGACGTTCGGGCGGGGGACGGCCGAGGCGCAGATGTACGCGGTGCTGAACGGCCAGGCCGACCTCAAGGGCGTGCCGGTTGAGCTGCTGCCGCTGGTGCGCGCCGCGCTCAACAGGGAGCCGGGCAAGCGGCCCACGGCTGCGTTGCTGGCGGACCGGCTGTCGCGGCTGGCCAAGGCCACCAGCACGGCCGATCCGGAGCCCGCCCCCGATGAGGGCAAAGCGGGCCGTGCCGCTACCGAGGAGAGCAAGTCCGCGCGGAGCCGGGCGAACACGGACAGCAAGGTTCCCGCGCCGCGTGCTCGGCCGAACATCGACGGGAAGGGCTCAGCGCCTCGCACTTCGGGCGGGGACGGGAAGGCGGCCGGGGCGCGGAGCCGTACCGGGGCGGATGGGGCCGCGGCTCGGAGCCGTACCGGGACCGATGGGAAGGGGGCGGCCGTCCGGAGCCGGGCCGAGGTGCCTCCGCCGCGCGGCCGCACGAGCGCGGACGGGAAGGCCCCTCTCGCGCGGTCCAAGATGCCCGCGGCGCGCCAGCGGGCGGCGGCGGCCGTCAGGAGCAGGCCGCAGACGCGCGGAAAGACCGGGCTCAAGGCCGAGTCGGCCACCACGCTGCCCGCGGGCAACGGCGCTCTGCTGCTGCTCGCCGTGCTGGCCGTGCCGTGCGTGGTGACCTCGGTGATCTGGCCGATCGCCTCCATCGCCATCACCACGGTGTTCGTGGTGCTGACCCGGACGCTCTGGATGAGCCACTGGCTGGTCAGGAAACGTAGCTCGCGGCGCACGCGGGTGGCGCTGCGCGTGCTGCTCTTCCCGTTCACCCTGGTGGGAGCGGGCGCGACCGCCGCCGTGTGGCCGGGCGTGCCCGTCGCGCTGGCCGCGGGTGGCGCGCTCTGGGTGACCGGCGGGGGAGTGATCGACTCCGACTGGTGGCAGCAGCCTGCGCCCGTGACGGTGGCGGGCGTGGTGTTCGGGATGTTGTGCGGCGGTTTCGCCGGGCGTGAGATCGAGCGGATCGGGCATCGACTGCCCGACCTCCGCAGGGAAGGCCTGCGCGCACTGGCCGTGCTGGGCGGGTTCGTCGCCTTGTGCGCGGCCGCCGTGCGCGCCATCGCCCTCCTGCTCTGACGCCCTGCTGCTCTGTCGCCTTGCTGTTCGGACCCGCCGCCGCTGGTTGCCGATCGCGGCGGGTCTTCGCGGCCGATCAAGTTGATCGGCCGCGAACGGCGGTGCGGCCGGTCAGCCCTGGCCGCCGTCGCGGCGCGAGAAGCGGTTGAAGATGCGCTCGCCCGCGTTCACGGCGCCCTCGGCCACGTCGCGCAGAACGCCGATGAACGGGTCCTGCGACTGTGACCAGGACGCGCGGTAGGACTCGGCCGCCGCCTTGATCTCGTCGGTCACTCGTGCGTTGGAGTCGTCCTCCCTGCGTGGGTAGTCCCCGCCCAGGATGCGGTCGTAGTCGCCGCTGCGCTGCCACTTGTCCAGCTCGGCGACGCGTACCACGGCGAACGGGTGGGTGGTGCCGAGCAGGTTGAGCACCTTGAGGAAGCCGTCGCGAAGGTCGCCCGCGGTGTCGTATTCCTGGTACTGCTCCAGGAACGCCTCGATGTTCATCTCGTGGGTGTAGTCGCCGCCGGCGAGCTTCATCAGCGCGCGCTTGGCCGCCTCGGGGTTCTGCCCGACGAGCAGGCCGCCGCGGTCGGACGAGAGCTCGGACTTGCGGTACCACTCCTCCAGGCCCGCGACGATCGCGCGCAGGCCGATGTAGCCGAGCGGGATCCAGGCGACGCGGGTGGCGAGGCGGGTCAGGATGTCGAGCATCGTCCGGTAGACCGCGTGCCCCGACAGGATGTGCGAGGTCTCGTGGCCGATGACGAAGCGCTGCTCCTCCTCGTTCATGAGGTTGAGCAGACCGGTGGTCACGACGATGAACGGGTCATCGAAGCCGATGGCCTTGGCCTGGACCTGCGGATCCTGCTGGATGTAGATCTCGGGGATCCGGTGCAGATCGAGGGTGTAGGCGGCGTCGCGGCCCATGTCGTAGATGGAGCGGAACTGGGTCTCGCTCACGCGCACGGCCGACGCCAGGTACATCAGGCGCAACCGACGCTCGCTGATGAGGCCGGACATCTGCTTGAGAACCGTGTCGAACCCACTCAACTTACGCAGAGCGACCAGGGCGGACCGGTCTGCGGGGTGTTCGTAGGCTCGGGACGAGATGCCGGGCAGTTGGACGCGGTTGCGGTCCGGGGTGGTCGTCATGCCCGGCATGCTACGTCCGCAACGGAAGCGATGCGCGGCCATCACCAAGGGGGGTGCCATCATGTTGTTGTACGACGTCCGCGTAAGGTCCGTTTCATGATGAATGCGCCTGGTGTGCAGGGAATGAGGCGAGTTGGAGTGATGGGTGGGACCTTTGATCCCATCCACCATGGGCACCTGGTGGCTGCCAGCGAGGTGGCCCATCACTTCGACTTGGACGAAGTCGTCTTCGTGCCGACTGGACGGCCGTACCAGAAGTCGGAGCGCGAGGTGTCGGCGGCGGAGGACCGCTACCTGATGACGGTCATCGCGACCGCGTCCAATCCGCGCTTTTCGGTGAGCCGGGTGGACGTGGATCGGCCTGGGCCGACCTTTACCATCGATACTTTGCGCGATATTTCGGAAATTTATGGTCCTGAGGTTGACCTGTACTTCATCACCGGCGCCGACGCCCTCGGCGCCATCCTGGACTGGCAGAACGCGGACGAGCTGTTCGAACTGGCGCATTTCGTCGGCTGCACCCGCCCGGGGCACACGCTGCACGATCCCGGGCTGCCGGCGGGCCGGGTGACTTTGCTGGAAATTCCCGCGCTGGCCATCTCGTCGTCCGAGTGCCGGCAACGCGTGGCTAAGGGAGAGCCGATTTGGTATTTGGTGCCCGATGGCATCGTCCAGTACATCAACAAGCGGAGGCTGTACTACGGCGAGGGATGAAGGGCCGTCGCGCCGGGGGCGCGCATTGGATGTCGCGCCATAGGTGAGGGGTTTCGGCCTGGAAGGGTACCCTCAACATATGGGCATGCTGCCGACACAGGAGGACAGACCCGCATCGTGACCGCATCTGACAGATCCGTCCAGCTCGTGCGCATCGCCGCGGAGGCCGCGGCCGACAAGCTGGCCGATGACATCCTCGCATACGACGTGAGCGATCAGCTCGTCATCACCGACGCCTTCCTGCTCTGCTCCGCCACCAACGACCGTCAGGTCCGAGCCATCGTCGACGAGATCGAGGAGCGGCTGCGTACCGAGGCGGACGTCAAGCCCGTGCGCCGGGAGGGCGAGCGCGAGGGCCGCTGGGTGCTGCTCGACTTCATCGACATCGTCGTGCACGTCCAGCATGAGGAAGACCGTACGTTCTACGCGCTCGAGCGCCTGTGGAAGGACTGCCCGGCCATCTCGCTGCCGGAGAGCGTCATGCAGGCCAACCTCCAGCGGGCGCGCGCGTGACCAAACTGGTATCTCTCACCTCGGTTCCCAGGCGTTCCCGTGAGGCATCCGCATGAGCAGGCGGATCGTCTGTCTGCGGCACGGGCAGACTCTGTGGAATGTCGAGCAGCGATTCCAGGGGCATTCCGACATCCCCCTCGACGAGACCGGCGTGGCGCAGGCCGCCAGGGCCGCCTCGCTGCTCGCCTCGTTGCGGCCCACCCTGATCGTCTCCTCCGACCTGCAGCGCGCCAACGACACCGCGCTGGCGCTCGCACGCGTCGTTGGGCTCGACGTGGCGGTGGACAAGGACTTCCGCGAGCGTGGCGGTGGTCAATGGGAGGGGCTGACGCGCGAGGAGATCGCCGCGCGCTGGCCTGAGGAGTACGCGGCCTGGGAGGCGCCGGACGGAGAGCCCGTCGCCGACGTGGCCACCAGGGTGGCCGGTGCCATGCGGCGCTGGGCGGCCAAGCTCGACGACGACGGGCTGCTGGTCGTGGCCTCCCACGGGGCGGCGCTTCGGCTCGGGATCTGCGAACTGCTCGGGCTGCCCGAGCCGTTGTGGCCGGCGCTGGGCGGTCTGGGCAACTGTTCCTGGTCGGTGTTGCAGGAAGGTCGAAAGGGGTGGCGGCTGCTCGAGCACAACGCCGGGACCCTGCCGGAGCCCGTCCACAGCGACGACAGGCCGGACGCCGAGGCGTAGGCGAGGACGACGGACCAGACGTCGCGGCGTTCGGGCGAGGACGAGGACGTCTGGTCGGACGCTGTGGCGTGGACAGGACGTCAGGCTCGACGTTGCGGCTAGGAGGGACGTCGGGTCGGACGTTGTGGCGTGGGCGGGGACGCCAGGCCGGATGCCGCGGCATGCGCGAGCTCGTACGGCTCGGGGGCCGTACGACCGGCGCCGGGTGCGCTGTTGCCGGGGTACGGCGATTATGCGAATCGGCGCGGATGGCTATATGCTCTCGGAGCGCCGCAACGGGTGGACTCGGAGCGGTGACCAGGGGCTATAGCGCAGTTGGTAGCGCGCCTCCATGGCATGGAGGAGGTCTGGGGTTCGAATCCCCATAGCTCCACACGATCACATGGCATCTGCCTCAGCGGGCTGCGTATGATCTACGCAGTCGTCCGCATCAGATCAAGATCGCGTGGCTGACCGTTTAGGTCGGATCATGCGAAGAGCGAGGGGTACGACCGCCTGGCCGGCTGCGGCTTTGGCGATGTTCCCCGGCATCCGGCCGAAGATCAGCCCATGAATCGGCGTGCTGGCCCACCAGTACAGGTGGCCCAGGAGGCCGCGGGGATGGAAGATCGCCCGCTGCCCGTACACAGTCGTACCGTTCTGCTCATGACAGGTCAGCTCCAGCCACGCCAGCCCCGGCAGCCGCATCTCGGCGCGCAGCCGCAGCAGACGACCCGGCACGATCTCCTCCACCCGCCAGAAGTCCAGCGCGTCGCCGACCCGCAGTCGGCGGGGATCGCGTCGCCCCCTGCGCAGGCCGACGCCCCCGGCCAGAGAGTCGAGAAAGCCACGGAACCGCCAGGCGACCGGCAGGGAGTACCAGCCGTTGTCCCCGCCGATGCCCTCGATCACCCGCCACAGCTCGCGGGGCGGTGCCTCCACGGTCCGGCGCCGCTCGTCCACGTACAGCACCCCGCCGGCCCAGCCGGGGTCGGTCGGCAGCGGGTCGCTTGGAGTGCCGGGGGTCGACGCCGACGTCCACCGGGTGGCGACGTCGGCGTCCTTGATCCGGCGTAGCGCCAGATCCACGGCGTGCTCGAACCCGGCCAGCCCCCCGGGCGGGTCCGGAATGTAACGGGCGATGTCGTGCTCGCGGCAGACCGTCTCATTGCGGAGCGACTCCACCAGGGGACGCGCCACGCGGGCCGGCACAGGGGTGACCAGCCCCACCCAGTAGCTCGACAACCGCGGCGTCAGCACCGGCACCGGGATGATCCACCGGCGTGCCAGGTCCGCCACCGCGGCATACCCTCGCATCATGTCCGCGTACGTCAGGATGTCCGGGCCCCCGATGTCGAACTCCCGATGCGCCTCCTGCGGCAGTTCGGCGCTCCCCAACAGGTAGCGCAGCACGTCGCGGATCGCGATCGGCTGGGTCCGGGTGCGTACCCAGGTGGGTGTGGTCATGACGGGCAGTCGCTCGGTCAGGTAACGGAGCATCTCGAACGACGCCGACCCCGAGCCGATGACCACGGCCGCCCGCAGCACCGCCGTGGGGACGCCGGAATCCAGCAGGATCCGCGCCACCTCCCCCCTCGAACGCAGATGCGGCGAGGCGTCGCTGCCTGGGACGAGGCCACCGAGATAGACGATGCGGCGCACGCCCGCCTTGCGGGCCGCGGCGGCGAACGTCAAAGCCGCCGCACGATCTTTTGCGGCGAAGTCGCGTCCCGAACCCATCGTGTGGATCAGGTAGTAGGCGACGTCAACTCCTTCCAGCGCCGCCTCTGTCCGCATCGGATCCGTCGCATCGGCCTCACTGATCTCCACGCGGTTGCGCCAGGGATGGTCGCGCAGCCGGCCGGGGGTGCGCGCCATGCAGCGCACCGCGTAGTCAGCCTCGAGCAACTCCGGCACCAGCCTGCTCCCGATGTAGCCGGTCGCCCCGGTCACCAGACATCGCATCATCGGCATTCCCCGAGTTCCGTGTGGTCATCACCGGTTGCGCCGCCGCAGCGCGGCGTTCACCGCGGTGGCGAACAACGTCCATCCGGCGTACGGCACCCGCGCCGGCCCCGCCCGGCGATCGGCACGCGACGCTCGCGGGGTGAGCAGCAGGGTGGAGGCGTTGAGGGGCAGGGCGGGCCTCGGCGGGGCGCGTCTGCGCGACGGCCGTGGTCGTGGCGCATGTCCGCCGGAGGCGGTCGGCATATATCGCGGCGTCCAGTCCAGGGCGAACGCTTGCCATGGCGGCCGCCACCAGGACTCGTCCAGCCTCTGGCGCCGTGGCGCGCCGGGGTAGGCAGCCCAGCCGCGGGTGCGCCCGGCGGTGCAGACCGCCAGGGCCGTCTTCACGAACGTCGTCATCATGGTGTGGTCCTGTTAACCCGGATCTGGTGCTGTTCGCCGGGGTCGTCTGGCTTCGGTGGCAAAGCCACTCAAAAGGGCACGGGCACATGCGCCAGATCCGCATGCCTCTATGAACGACGGCGGCACGCTGTCCGCTGCGCCTCTTCCCTTCATGGCAGTGGGCGGCGGAAAAGGTCAACCCTGCCTGGAGCACGAGGCGCCCAAGAACCGGTCAAACCGGGCGTGGGCGCAGGCTCGGGGTGGAACATACCGGGTCGATGAACACCGTCATCGTGCTGTTCACCAGGGACCTGCGCGTGCACGACCACCCGGCCCTGACGGCCGCGTGCGAGCGCGGTGGCCACGTCGTGCCGCTGTTCGTACTGGATCCGGCGGTGCCGGCGGGCTGCCGGACCGGGTTCCTGCTCGACTGCCTGGCCGACCTGCGCGCCTCCCTCCGCGCCCGGCAAGGCGACCTGCTGGTGCGGCACGGCGATGTGGTGGCCGAGACGATGCGGCTGGCCCACCAGTTGGAGGCCGACTCCATCTACGCCAGCGCCGAGGTCAGCCTGCTCGGCCGCAGCCGGGAGTCCCGCTTCGCTGCGGAACGCATCGACTTCCGCGCCTTCCCAGGCCTGACGGTCGTGCCTCCTGGCGCACTGCGTCCTTCCGGCGGCGGCGACCATTACCGCGTGTTCACCCCCTACTGGCGGACATGGTCAAGTCGGCCACACCGTCCTGTCCTCCCCGCGCCGGCCCGTGTCATGCTGCCATCAGGCCAGACCCCGGGAGACCTGCCCGCCCACCCGCCGCACCCCGCTCTCACCGGCGGCGAGTCAGCCGCCCGCGCCCGCCTGCGGCGGTGGCTGCCCCACGGGCTGGACGGCTACGCCGCCGGCCGCGACGACCTGGCGGGCGACCACACCTCACGGTTGAGCCCGTATCTGCGGCTGGGGTGCCTGTCCTCGCTGGAACTGGCCCATCTGGCCTGCGGCTGGCAGGAGTTCGTCCGGCAGCTGTGCTGGCGAGACTTCTTCCACCAGGTGACCCTGGCGTTCCCGCGGATCAACCGCGACGACTATCGGCCACGTTCCAGGCGCTGGCGGGACGACCCGCATGCGGTGGACGCCTGGAAGGCGGGCATGACCGGTGTCCCCATCGTGGACGCGGGCATGCGCCAGCTCCTGGCAGAGGGGTGGATGCACAACCGGGCACGCATGATCGTCGCCGACTACCTCGTCCACCACCTGGGTGTGGACTGGCGGATTGGCGCCCGGCACTTCTTCGAACTGCTGCTGGACGGCGACGTGGCCGACAACTTCGGCAACTGGCAGTGGGTCGCCGGCACCGGCAACGCCACCCGCCCCGGCCGCCGGCTCAACCCCATCCGCCAGGCCGCCCGCTTCGACCCCCACGCCGACTACATTCGCAGATACGTCCCCGAACTGGCCGATCTGCCCGCGTCTGCCGCTCGCGAGCCGTGGCGTCTGCCCACGCGGGTTGCCGGCTATCCCGCCCCCCTCGTCCTCCCGTGAACCCATCCGGGCGCGGCAAACCCGGTCGGGCCGCCGCATGTTCAGCTCCGCCAGGCGCTGCAGCGACTGCCGCAGCATGGCCGTGCTGACTGGTCCGCCAGCCAGGCCAGCCGCTCGGCCGAGTGGTTGTGGGCTGTTTGGCGGAGCGCTCATGTGAGATCGTGGGTGTGCTGGCCTGGGAGTTTCCCGGTCCAGCCGCCCGGTCGAGTGGTCGTGGCCTATTCGGTGGGCGCCCACGCGAGACCGCGAACGTGCCAGCCCGGGAGTCCCCGGTTTTGGCGGCTGCGGGCCCATCGGGAGCCGCTCGAGGGCGTCAGGGTGTTGCCGCATCGATTTGCGGGTGTGCTGCGCGCACGTCTGAGGGCGGCGGCGTGGTGCCTCCGGCATCGGCCGAGCCGGTGCTGGAGCGCGGGGCGGTCGATTACGGTGCGCGTCCTTGGTCAACGGCCCTTTTCGTACACGAGGAGGCCGCGGGACAGGTGTAGCGGGACCATGATGAGCTCGATCACCAGGGCCTTCCAGGCGTAGTACAGGTTGACGGCCTTGTTCAGGTAGACGAACGGCAGGTTGAAGAGGACCTGGCGGACGGGGAGGCGGCGGCGTTTGGCCGCGTACAGGAGGGCGGGGATGGTCAGGAGGAGCTCGCCGCCCGCCCACCACGCCAGCGTGCCGGTCACCGGCTGGTGCATGGCCAGCGTGAGGATCAGCGGGATGGTCCACCACAGCGGGGCCAGGAGGATCTCCAGGAGGGCCACGATGATCCAGGTCGCCAGCATGGGCTTGCGGGTGAGCAGGCGGGGGAGGTGGAGGCGGACGTTCTGCATGAAGCCCGCCATCCAGCGCCACACCTGCCTTCGGAGGTAGGTGAGGGTTTCGGGGTCGGCGGCCCAGGCCATGGCGTCGGGTACGTAGACCGCCTTGCGGCCTTCGATCTGCTGGCTCCAGGTGAAGTCCATGTCTTCGACGATCGTGCGTTCGGGGAAGCCGCCGAACGCGGTCAGGGTCGTGCGCCGGAACACGGAGCAGCAGCCCGAGCAGACCATGGGGCTGTTGGCGAGCTGCTGGATCGGGCGGTGCCAGTGGAAGCCGAAGAGGTATTCGGTCGATCTGCCACGCTCCCATGGGGTGCGGGCGAAGCGGGTTTGCACGTTGCCGGCGGCCACGCCCACGGCCGGGTCGTCGAAGACGGGCTTGATGCGCTCGATGTAGTCGGGGGCCAGAACGGTGTCGGCGTCGACGGCCAGGACCAGGTCCGTGTCGCAGTGGGGGAGCGCGTGGTTTTGCGCCTTGGCCTTGCTGCCGAGGTTGCGGGGTGGGCGCAGGATCGTGACGCCGTAGGCCGCGGCCACCTCGCCAGTGCGGTCGGTGGAGCCGTCGTCCACCACGATGATCTTTTCGGGTGGGACCGACTGGGCTTGGATGGAGCGGAGCGTGGCCGGGAGCCCGGCTTCCTCGTTGTGTGCGGGAACGATGACCGTGAGGGTCGTCCGGGTCACCTGCGCCTCCCCAGCTTGAGTGCGACCAGGGTCACCAGGCCGACCGTGGCGTAGATGATCACGCTGAATCCGAGTGTGGGCGGGCCTCCGGGCATCCTGCGGTTCCCTTCTGAGTGGGTGGATCGGTCGATGTGGGAACGAGGATGTCTGGTGGGGTGGGGGCGTGGAGCGTTGGAATCCGGTTCTGGGGATGGAGGGGTGCGGTCTGGTTCCGCCTGTGGACAACGTCCCTCCGCGACATCGCACTGAGCGCCTCCGCCGCGGTCTCCCTGCGCCACGGCTCCCTGCGCTGTGGTCTACCTCAGCCGCGGCGGCTCGTGCCCCGCTACAAGGGCCACCAGGGCGCGCGTGCGCCGTGGTATCGGCGTGAGCGCTGGTACCAGCTGAACTGTGGTGCGGGACGTCGGCTGTGGCGCGGAGCGTGGGCTGTGGCGCGAAGCGTGGGTGTGGTGCCGCCGTGGGCTGTGGGCCCAGCGTTGGCTGTGGGTTCGCGGCGTGGGTGTGGTGCCTGGGGTGGCGTCTGGTGCCGGCGTGGTGCTGGCGTGGCAAGTGGTGGCGCGCGTGGGTGTGGTGCTGGCGTGGCAAGTGGTGGCGCGCGTGGATGTGGTGCTGGCGTGGCAAGTGGTGGCGCGCGTGGGTGTGGTGCCAGCCGTGCGGTGTGGTGCCGGCGTGGGATGTGGCGCCATCCGTGCGACGTGGTGACGGCGTGGGATGTGGGCCGTGAGTGGGTTGCGCCGCGGCGGGCGACCCGCTTCGTGGCCTGGGTTGTGCACCTGTGCCGCGCCGTCCCTGCGCCTCGGGGAGGCAGGGCGGTGGCACCAAGGGGTTCGTACCCCTTTGCCCTCCGCCAAAGGCGACGGCGGCCAAGGAGCGCGAACTCCTTGGCCGCCGCCAGGTGCTATCTCAGGGCGTAGGCCCGGTTGATGGTCTGGGTGGTCGAGCCGCCCGCCGTGTCCGACGCCGTGACCCGCAGCGACACGAACCCGCTGGTCTGCGCCAGCGCGGGATGCGCCACCTCGGCCCGGAAGTGGCCGTCGCCCCGCTTCTTGACCCGGGTCGCGTCCTGCCAGGTCACCCCGTCATCGACCGAGTACTCCACCCGTACCCGATCCACGACAGGCGCCCGCCGCACGCTCGAGTGCGCCCCCGCCCGCAGGTCGAACGTGAACGCCTCCCCGGCAGGGGCCCGGTTCAGCAGGTCGAGCGGCAGGTCGTACCTGATCTGGACGGCGGGCTGGAACGCGCACCCGGCCCCGAACGAGCACGAATACCCGCGAGGCGCACCGGAGGGCGGCGGCGGGAAGGAGGCGAACTGGGAGGTCGTCGTCACCGTCCGGGAGAGGGTACGCCCGGGGGTGTCCACGGCCTCCACCCGGTACGCGCCGGATGCCCCGGGCACCGTGAAGTAGCGAGGCCGCCACCCTTGCGCGGCCACCTCCTGACCCCCCACGAACAGCCGCGGCTTCGAGGTGACAGGGCTCAGCTCGGAGTAATGCCGGGGATCGGAGTCCAGCCACTGCTCGAAGGGCACGAAACGGTCGGAGTCGCGGCACAGCGCGCACGGCACGGACACCGGATACCCCGAGGGCACGTCGGCGGCCCCCGGCACCAGCGGCGCCTTGAACCACTGCTCGGAAACCCGCCGGTCGTCCCGCGTGAACCGGTCGTCGGAGTGCAGGATCAGACTCGAGTTCGTGATCGTGCGCGACCACACCACGTCATCGGAGACGGGCCCGAAATACTCGGTACGGGTGAGCGGCATTCGCAACGGGCCGCCGTACGTCAGGCGCCCCGGCTCCTCGCCGGCCGTCGACTCGCCGTACTCCCAGCCGCTGGTGTCCGGTTTGTCGGCGTGGTAGGCGGCGTTGATCCGTACCAGGTCGCTCATGTCGACCTTGGCGGGCCGAGAAGGCACCCGCCCGCGCGAGTCGAAGCGGAGGTGGTAGACCGCCCCCGCCCCCGTGTACGGCTCCAGTCGCAGCGACACCGGCCCCGCAGCCAGCGCGGACCGCACAGAGCGCCCCTCGGCGGCGCTCAACCCCATCTGCAGGAACGAGCCCAGGGGCACCCGCGCCCGCCCGCCGTCGACGTCGAGGAAGGCCAGGACGCCCGCCGCGCCACGCAGGGAGGCCTCGCGGCCGGCGTCGTCCATCTGGACGCCCGCGTTGACGTAGCCGCCCTCGACCGGGATCCCGACCAGGGCGATCTTCCCGGAGACGTCCACGCCCGAAAAATCCTCAGGTCTCCCTCTTCCGACCGAAATAATGGGATAAGTCGTGGTGGACGTCAGCCAGCGCATGCCCTCCATGTCGTACGCGGGATGCAAGGCCAGAGAGCCCGCGGTGGCCGAGGTGAGCACCGGAGCTTCCAGGTTCCACTGGTGCGACAGCCGCACCTTGCCCGTCTTCATCGAGGACACCGGCGTGACGAACAGCTGCTGCCCGCCCAGGACCCCGGTCCACAGCGAGACCGGCTTGGTACGGTCGGTGAAAGTGCGCACGTAGTACGCGCTCCCGCCCCCGTCGAGCGTCTTCGGCGTGTCCGGCCTGATCGGCGCCGTCTTGCGCGCGTCCAGCGTGACCGTCTTGTCCCCGTCGAGCCGGACGTTCTCGATCACCCAGCTCGTCCGGTTGCTGATCCGGATCTCGTTGGCGACGCCCATCACCTCGTAGTCCCCGTCAGGGAGGTAGAACTCGCCGTTGCCCGAATAGTCCGTGTGCAGGAAGTAGTACCCGTACGGGTTGAACGGGTCCTCGGGGCTGTTCGTCCGCTTCAGCGGAACCGCGTACACGATGGGCTCGGCCTGGTAACCGGGGAAGAACTCCTTGGTTCCGTACGAGTTGACCAGCGACACCCCGAGCCGGTGCGTGGCGGGGCCGGTGTAATAGCTGAACGGCGTCACCAGCCGCACGTCACCGGAGCTCGCCGTCACCCAGCCGCCATAGGCGCCGATCGGCCCGGCCGAGGGGTCGACGGTGAGGGAGACGGTGGCCGTGCCGTTCGCGGGCACGGTGACGCTCTGCGCGCCCAGCTTGATCGCATTGTCCGGGGCGGGCTTGCCGCTCCAGCCACGCGTGACGAGCGAGACGGCCAGCGTGACCGCCTCCGTGCCGATGTTCCGGTACGTGACCTGCTTCGTGGCGGACTTGCCGAGGAGCCGGAAGTCGACCACGGAGCTGGCGAACACGCTCTGGGTGACCGCGCGGGCCACGTCCACCCGGCCGCTGCCCTGCTCGAACCAGTTGCGCCCGTCGTTGCGCTGCGCCGTCGAGGTCAGCGCGTCACGGAGCTCACCGGCCCGCCAGCCTGGGTGCTGCTGGGCCAGGATCGCCGCCGCTCCCGCCACGTGCGGGGTCGCCATGGAGGTGCCGCTGAACGCCGTGTACTTGTCGTCGCCGGGAATGCCGGGCAGCGAGGAGTCGGCCGAGCGGGCGGCCACGATGTTCACGCCGGGGGCGACGATGTTCGGCTTGACCGCGGCGTCGTCCAGCCGTGGCCCCTTGCTGGAGAAGTCGGCCAGCGTCGTGCCCGTCTCCTTGTCCACCGCGCCCACGGCCAGCGCCTCGTCGGCCGCCGCGGGCACGCTCACCGTGAGCGGGTCCGACTCGTTGCCCGCCGCCGTCACGAACAGCGTCCCGTACTTCTTCGTGAGCTCGTTCAGCGCCTGGCTCATCGGATCGGTGCCGTTGCCGCAGCAGGAGCCCAGGCTCATGTTCACCACATCGGCGCCCTGCGCGGCGGCCCACTCCATGCCGGCGATGGCCCACGACCAGTCGCCCAGGCCGTTGTCCGCGAGCACCTTCCCGACCATCAGCGACGCGGCGGGCGCCACCCCCTTGTACGTCGAGCCCGCGCCCGCGATCGTCGAGGCGACATGTGTGCCGTGCCCCACCTTGTCGGCGATGCCGGCGGAGTTGGAGAAGTTCTCGGTGGCGATGATGCGTCCGGCGAAGTCCGGATGGCCGGCATCGATCCCGGTGTCGAGAACGGCGACCTTGACTCCCTTGCCGTCGAACCCGCGCTCCCATCCGGTGGGGGCGCCGATGAGCGGCACGCTCTTGTCGAGTGACGCCTTCGTCTTGCGGTCCAGCCAGATCTTGGCGATCCCGCCGCCGCGCAGCTTGTTGCCGGTACGGAGCCCGGCCCAGAAGTCGTCCGCCTGCTCGGCGCGTACCGTGATCGCGGCGCCGTTGACGCTGTCGAGCACCCGCACGTTCTCGCTGGCCGGCAGGGCCCGGGCCGCGCTCGCGAGCGCGGACGGGGCCGGGTCGCCCTGGTAGGTGACGAGCAGCGGGATCGCCTCGACGCGCTGGTCCTGTGCCAGCGTCTCGACGTCGAACAGTTCCTCGTCAAGGGTCCCGGCGGCGACCAAGGAGGCCGCGTCGGAGGGCAGGACGAGATAGCCGCCGTCCTTGCCGGGCAGCGTGGCGAACGTGACGCCGGCGCCGTCCGGCCGGGGCGCCGGCTTGATGGCGACGGAGGGGACGCCGCCCTGCGACGGCGCGTACTCGACGACGTCGCCGGTGATGAGGGTGAGGGTGACACGTCCCGGCTGGGTCTCAGCGGGCTCGGTGGCCGCGGATGCCGCCTGGTGGGGTGGCACGACAACGGCGGCGAGCACGAGCGCCGAGCCCGATAACGCCGCCGATAACCGCGTGTGAAATTTGGACAAGATGCGCCCTTTCGGTCGTTACGGGAGCGCCTTCGGGAGCGCTCCCAAAATCTCCGGCAGGGCCAGTATCCATCAAATGATCAACCCGATAAGGGGGATGCTCACCGGGCTCAGGGGGTTCTGAGCCCGGTCGAGTGGGTCGTCACGTGCAGGCGGCGCCGTTGAGGGTGAAGGCCGCCGGCTTGGAGGTGTTGCCGGTGTGGGTGGCCTGGAAGCCGAACGAGGCGGACGCGCCCGGCGCGATCGTGCCGTTGTAGCTCACGTTCCTGGCCGTGACCTGGCCGCTCGTGGGCGAGATCGTGGCGTTCCACGCGGAGGTGATCGTCTGACCCGCGGGGAGCGTGAAGGCCAGCGCCCATGAGGAGAGCTGAGTGCTGCTGGTGTTCTTGATCGTGACGGCGGCCGTGAAGCCGGTGTTCCAGGTGTTCATCGTGTACGTGACCTGGCACGCCCCAGCGGGAGGCGTGGGGGTCTGCGGCGGGGTCGGCGTCTGCGTCACGCCGCCGCCCTGGTCAAGGCCGAAGAACGCGATCGCGGCGGCGGCCATGCCGCTCATGGGGAGGCTGTGGCCGACACCCTGCAGGCTGATCGCCTCGACCTGTGGCATGGTGCCGGTGCTGCCGTACCTGGTCCTGGTCCAGCCGGACTGCGGCTGGTCGGTGCTGCTCGGCGTCTGGCTCAGGCCGTGGACATTCGTCCACTGCTTGATCTCCTCCTGGAAGTTCGGGTAGCGCAGCGTGGAGTCGTCCGTGCCGTGCCACACCTGCATGCGCGGCCGGGCGCCGGTGTAGCCGGGGTACGCGCCGCGAACCAGGTCGCCCCACTCCTGCGGCGTCTTGATGACCTGGCCGTTGGCGCAGGCGCTGTTCCAGCTCGATCCGTCCGTGGTGGCGAAGCAGCCGAACGGCACGCCCATGAACGCGGCTCCGGCCTTGAAGACGTCGGGATAGTCACCGAGCAGGACGTTCGTCATCATGCCGCCCGAGGAGGCCCCCGTGACGAAGGTGCGGTCGGGGTCGGTGCTGTAGCGCTGCTGGACGTACCTGACCATGGAGATGATGCCGACCGGGTCGCTGCCGCCGTCGTGCCGCAGCGCCTGCGGCGAGGAGACGTCGAAGCAGGAGCCGCTCCTGGTCGCGGACGGATAGATCACGATGAACTTGTACCGGTCGGCCAGCGAGGCGAACTCCGTGCCTGAGTAGAAGGCCGGGCCCGATCCCGTGCAGTAGTGCACGGCCACCAGGAGGGGCGGGCGGGACCCGACGCCGTCCGGGACGTACAGGTGCATGCGCAGGTTGGTCGGGTTCGTGCCGAAGCCGGTCACCTCCGTCAGCTGAGCCGACGCGGCCGGTGGCGCCATGATCAGCCCCGCGACGACGAGTGTCACGGCGGCGATCAGGGCACCCGCTATCCGAGCTCTGATGTTCATCGGGTTCCTCTCGTTCGTCTGAAACATTGCGAGTGTGAAGCGAAAGTTTCAGCAGCGCAATCGCCCCTGGTTGATGGTTCTGTCGCGGCGGGGACGACCTGCGGCAAAGCGCAGTGATGGGTCTGGCCTTCATGAAAGTTTCGGCGCAGCGCGGCGCAAAAGAAATTTTCTAACTATGCGGCAAGAGAGAAAATTAATTCCCGATTCGTCTTGACCTTGGCCGTTGACGATGGGAAAGCTGTGGCAGGAGAGCCAAAGGTGAAAGGACCCTCATGGTCACAGTCCGCGCCTTCGCGTCCGGTGATGAGGCCTCCCTGGTCGAGGCCTGGAACCGGAGCATGCCAGGCGACCCCACCACCCCGGGCTGGTTTCGTGACTGCGTGTTGCTCGATCCCAACTTCGATCCCGAGGGCTTACGCGTGGCCGTCTCCGGGGGGCGGGTGGTCGGCTGCGCGTACGGAGTCCGCAGGCTGACGCCCCTGGCCCCCGGGACCGACCTGGAGCCGGACACCGGGTGGATCCCGTTCTTCTTCGTCGTCCCCGAGCATCGCGGCGGTGGGCTCGGAAGGCGACTTGTCGGCGAGTCGCTGGAGTTCCTGGAGGGCGCCGGGCGGACGAAGATCGATTTTTCGTCGTACACGCCGAACTATGTGCTCCCGGGGGCGGACGCCGAGCTCTACCCCGACGGCTACCGGCTGCTGACCGGGCTCGGTTTCCAGACCCTCTACTCGCCGGTCGCCATGGACAGGACGCTCGTCGGCTACGTGACGCCCGGCGAGGTGCACGAGCTGCGCGCCAAGCGGGAGCAGGAGGGGTACGACTTCCGCAGCCCTGCCGACGGCGAGCTGCCCGAGCTGATCCGCTTCGCGGCCGACGTCTTCAACCCCGACTGGGGCGAGGCGATCCGTCAGCACCGCGACCCCAAACGCATCGTCATCGCGAAAAAAGATCAAATAGTGGGGTTCGCCCTGTACGCGGCCTACCGTGGCATCCCCGAGCGCTTCGGCCCCTTCGGCGTCGACCCCGAGCAGCGCGGCACCGGCCTGGGCAAGATCCTCCTCCATCTCACCATGACCATGATGCGCGCCGAAGGGCTCCACTCGTCGTGGTTCCTCTGGACCGGCGAGGCCAGCCCGGCCGGCCGCCTCTACACCAAGGCGGGCTACGAGATCACCCGGCGGTTCCACGTGATGAGGCGAACGGCATGACACATGTACTGGCCATCGGCGCCCACGCGGGCGACCTCGACCTGACGGCGGGCGCGGTGCTCGCCCAGCACGTCCTGCGCGGCGACAAGGCCACGCTCCTCCACCTCACCCTCGGCGAACGCGGCCACCCCCGCATGTCCGTCTCCGACTACGCCAAGCAGAAGCGTGAGGAAGCCGAGACGTTCGCCGGCAGGATCGGAGCGGGCGTGCGCTTCCTCGACTACGAGGACGGCCTGCTGCCCGAGGACGAAGAGGTCAAGATGCGGGTCGGCGACCTCATCAGGGAGCTGCGGCCGGACGTCATCCTGACCCATTGGAGCGCGTCGATCCACAAGGATCACGCTCGTACCCACCGGATCGTCGAGGACGCCCGCTTCTATGGCGGGCTCAAGACGCTCGAACGTGAGCTGCCGGCCTACTGGGCAGGCGAGCTCTACTACGCCGACAACTGGGAGGACGCCGAGGGCTTCGTCCCCGACGTGTTCGTCGAGCTGACGGAGGAGGCGTACGAGATCTGGTCGCAGGCGATCACCGGGTACGCCTACGCCAGAGGCGAGACCTACGGCTTCCCGTACGTCGACTACTACCGCGCGCTGACCATCGTGCGCGGCGCACCAGCCGGATTCGGCCGCGCCCAGGCCTTCGCCGCCCCGAAGGGCTCTCGCGACCTCCGGACGAAGTATTTCGGAAAGGCGACCCCCCGATGAGCCACCCCCCAATGAAACGCGTTCTGGCGGTACTCGCGGCCCTGGCCGTCGCCGGCTGCTCGAGCAGCGGGTCCACCGGCAAGAGCGGCAGCGCGAGCGCACCGCCGCTGGTGATCCACGCCATCGACGCGGGCACGTTCCAGGAGGACTTCAACCCGTACCACCTCGAAGGCGTGAACTTCGGCACGAGCGGGATGATCTACGAGACCCTCATGTACTTCAACAAGCTCAAGCCCGGAGAGATCACCCCCTGGCTGGCTCTGAAGTACGAATGGTCTGACAAGGGCAAGTCGGTCACGTTCACGCTCCGCCAGGGGGTGAAGTGGACCGACGGGCAGCCGTTCACCGCCGACGACGTGGCCTTCACCTTCCAGATGATGAAGGACCACGCGCAGCTCAACAAGAACGCGCTGGAGATCAAGGACGCGCAGGCGCTGGCTCCGGACAAGGTGCGCATCGACTTCAAGAGCACCTCGTACGCCAAGCTCTACAACATCGCCGGCAGCTCGCCCATCGTGCCCAAGCACCTGTGGGAGAAGCAGCAGGACCCGGTGACGTTCACCAACACCAAGCCGGTCGGCACCGGGCCGTACAAGCTGTCGAGGTTCTCGGCGCAGCTCTACGAGATGGAGAAGAACCCGTCCTACTGGCAGCCGGGCAAGCCGGAGGTGCCGCTGCTGCGGTTCCCGGCGTACACGGCCAATGCCCTGCAGACGGCGCTCCAGCAGGGCGAGGTGGACTGGGCGGGCGCGTTCGTGCCGGACATCGAGAAGATCTTCGTGCAGGGCAAGCCGGAGCAGAACAAGTACTTCTTCCCGCCCGAGGGCGTGGTGAACCTCCTGCCGAACCTGACCAACCCGATCCTGTCGAAGCCCGAGGTGCGGCAGGCCATCAGCCTCGCCATCGACCGGGACAAGATCGTCAAGGTGGCCGAGCGCGGCTACGCCAAGGTCGCGCACCCGACCACCGTGCCCATGCCGGGCGGCGAGGCGTACGTGCCGCCGGAATACAAGGACGCCGCCTTCAAGGTGGACCTCGAGAAGGCCAAGGAGCTGCTCAAGGGCGTCGATCCGGCCAAGCTGAAGTTCACGCTGCTGGTGCCGTCGCCGTTCACCGACTGGGTGAACGCGGCCCAGCTCATCAGGGAGGACCTGGCCAAGGCCGGCATCACGGTCGAGACCAGGGGCGTGGCCTTCCAGGACTGGGTGTCGAAGGTCGGCAAGGGCGACTACGACCTGTCGATCAGGGGCACCGACTCCGGCCCGACCCCGTACTTCCAGATGCGCACGATGCTCTTCGGCGGCCTGGCCAAGCCCGTCGGTGAGGCCGCGACCGGCAACTACGAGCGGTGGAAGGACGCCGAGACCGACCGGCTGATCGACGAGTACGCCGCCACCGACGACCTGGCCGAGCAGCAGAAGGCCACGCAGGGCCTTGGCAAGATCATGGTGGAGAAGCTGCCCACGGTGCCGCTCTTCTACAGCCCGGGGTGGGCGCAGTTCCGGACCGACAAGTACGTCGGCTGGCCGTCGGAGCAGGATCCGTACGCGATGCCGTCGCCGTACGACTCGCCCGACGCGGCTGTGGTGCTGCTGCACCTGAAGCCGGCCACCAAGTGAGGTTCCTGGCCCGGCGGCTCGGCTTCTACCTGCTGACCGCCTGGGCCGCCATCACGCTCAACTTCCTGGTCCCCCGGCTCATGCCGGGGGATCCGGTGGAGCTGCTGGTGGCCCGGATGAAAGGCAACGTCGACCCGGCCGCCATCGACGCGATGCGGCGGGCGTTCGGCATCAGCGACGCGAACCTGTGGCAGCAGTACCTGGACTACTTGGGCAATCTCGCACATGGGGAGCTGGGCCGCTCGATCACCTTCTTTCCCACCGAAGTCTCCACGGTCATCGCCGACAGCCTGCCGTGGACGGTCGGGCTCGTCGGCGTCGCCACGCTGATCAGCTACCTGATGGGGACCTCGCTGGGCGTGCTGATGGCGTGGAAGCGGGGCACCTGGCTCGACGGGGTGCTGCCCGCCGCCACGTTCATGCACGCGGTGCCGTACTTCTGGGTGGCCCTGGCGCTCGTGTTCGTCTTCGGGGTGACGCTGCAGTGGTTCCCCGTGTCCAGGGCGTACGGGCTGGACGTGATGCCCGGCTTCACCGGCGAGTTCGCCGGGAGCGTGCTCTACCACGCGGCACTGCCGGCCGTGACGATCGTGGTCGCCTCCATGGCCGACCGGATCCTCGGCATGCGCAACGTCATGGTGACCACGCTCGGCGAGGACTACGTGGTGATGGCCGAGGCCAAGGGGCTGACGTCGAGGAGGGTCATGTGGGCGTACGCCGCCCGCAACGCGATCCTGCCCAACATCACCAGCTTCGCCCTGTCGCTCGGCTTCGTCGTCGGTGGATCCGTCCTGACCGAGATCGTCTTCTCGTACCCAGGGATCGGGTCGATGCTCCTCAAAGGGGTGGAGAACGAGGACTTCCCGCTCATGCAGGGCATCTTCCTTGTCATCTCGCTGGCCGTGCTCGTCGCCAACTTCCTGGCCGACCTGGCGTACGTGGTGCTCGACCCGCGTACCAGGCAGGAGTCCGAATGAAGATCAAGATCGGTATCGGGATCCTCGCCTTCTTCACGCTGATGGCCGTCTTCGGACCGCTGCTCATCGGCACCGACCCCGCCGCGACCAGCGAGGACGGCCTCCAGGGCCCGTCGGCGGCGCACTGGCTCGGCACCACGCAGACTGGGCAGGACATCCTCACCCAGATCGTGTACGGCGCCCGCGTCTCGATGGGCGTCGGCCTGCTGTCGGCGGTCATCGCCAACGTGGTCGCGGTCGCCGTCGGCCTGGTCGGCGGCTACCTCGGCGGCGCCGTGGACGAGGTGCTGTCGGTGCTCACCAACATCTTCCTGGTGCTGCCCGCCCTCCCGCTGATCATCGTGCTGGCCGGCTACCTGCCGCAGCGCGGCGTCGCGTCCGTGGCCGTGGTGATCGCGGTCACCGGCTGGGCCTGGGGCGCGCGGGTGCTGCGCGCACAGACCCTGTCCGTACGGCGCCGCGACTTCGTCCAGGCCGCGCGGGCGAGCGGTGAGGGGGCGTTCCGAGTGATCTTCTTCGAGATCCTGCCCGTGCTGCTGCCCGTCATCGCCACCAGCTTCCTGGCCACCGTGGTCGCGGCGATCCTGGCCGAGGCCGGGCTGTCGTTCCTCGGCCTGGCAGACCTGTCCACCGTGAGCTGGGGCAGCATGCTCTATTTCGCACAGAACGGGCAGGCGCTGCTCATCGGGGCGTGGTGGTGGTTCATCCCGCCCGGGCTGTGCATCGCGCTCATCGGCACCGGGCTCGCGCTGGTGAACTTCGGCATCGACGAGATCGCCAACCCCCGGCTGCGAACGGTCAAAGTAAAGGCCCGCACATGAACGTTCTGGAGATCCGCGACCTGAGTGTCGACTACCTGTCCGGCAGTGGCGCCGTGCACGCCGTCGCCGACGTCTCGCTCGACCTGCGGCGCGGGGAGATTCTCGGCCTCGCCGGAGAGAGCGGCAGCGGCAAGTCCACGCTGGCCAATGCCGTCGCCCGGCTGCTGCGGCCGCCCGCCGCCATCACCGCGGGCTCGGTCGTCTACCGCCGCCAGGACGGCTCGTCCGTGGACGTGCTCGGGCTCCGCGAAAGGGAGCTGCGGGCCTTCC
Source organism: Nonomuraea sp. CA-141351 (assembly GCF_050944675.1). NCBI lineage: Bacteria > Bacillati > Actinomycetota > Actinomycetes > Streptosporangiales > Streptosporangiaceae > Nonomuraea > Nonomuraea sp. CA-141351. The sequence continues at coordinate 9,350,775 of NZ_CP191982.1, read as the reverse complement.
GCTGGAAGGAGCTGGCCGTCGTCTTCCAGAGCGCCATGAACTCGCTCAACCCGGTCAGCACCGTCGGTGCCCAGATCGACGACGTCCTGCGCATCCACACCCCGGAGAAGTCCCGCAAGGACCGCGCGGAGCGGGCCGTCGAGCTGCTGCAACGCGTCGGCATCAGCGCCGACAGGCGGCGCTCGTACCCCCACGAGCTGTCCGGCGGCATGCGGCAGCGCGCGGCCATCGCCATCGCGCTCGCGCTCAACCCCGAGATCATCATCATGGACGAGCCGACCACCGCGCTCGACGTGGTGGTCCAGCGCGACATCCTCCACGAGATCAGGGCGCTCAGGGAGGAGTACGGCTTCGCGGTGGTGTTCATCACGCATGACCTGTCGTTGCTCATGGAGATCTCCGACAGGATCGCCATCATGTACGCGGGCCGGGTCGTCGAGACCGGCAGTGCCAAGGCCATACACAAGTCGCCGCGACACCCGTACACGCTGGGCCTGCTCCGCTCGTTCCCGCGCCTGCACGGGCCGCGCGAGCACCTCCTGGGCATCCCCGGCACCCCGCCCGACCTGAGGTCGTTGCCGCCGGGATGCGCGTTCCATCCGCGTTGCGGGCGGGCCATGGCGGAGTGCTCCTCGGTGCTGCCCACGCTCGAGGGCGATGTCGCGTGCCTGCTGAACGGCGGCCGTGGTCTGGAGGATGCATCATGATCGTTCTTGAGGGCCGTAATCTCACCAAGCACTTCACCGCCGCTCGCGGACCGCGTGGCCGCCTCGGTCGGCGGCCGCCGGTGCGGGCCGTGGAGGACGTGTCGATCGCGCTGCGTGCCGGGACGGTCTCGGCGCTGGTCGGGGAGAGCGGCTGCGGCAAGAGCACGGTGGCACGGCTGCTCGCGCAGGTGTACCCGGCCACGTCAGGCGAGGTACTGCTGCGCGGCGAGCCGGTACGCGCCCATCGCGGGGCGGCGTTCAGAGACTACCGGCGGCAGGTGCAGCTCATCTTCCAGGACCCGTTCGCCTCGCTGAACCCCTTCCACCGGGTGCGTTACCACCTGGCCAGGCCGCTGCGCATCCACGGACACGTCCGCTCGGGCGCGCACGAACAGGAGCAGGTCGCCGAGCTGCTCGAACGGGTCAGCCTCACGCCGGTCGAGCAGTTCATGGACAAGCTGCCGCACGAGTTGTCCGGCGGGCAGCGGCAGCGGGTGGCCATCGCGCGGGCGCTGGCGGTGCAGCCCGTCGCGCTGATCGCCGACGAGCCCGTGTCGATGCTGGACGTGTCCATCAGGCTCGGCGTGCTGCGGCTGCTGGAGGGGCTGGCCGAGGAGAGCGGGCTGGCGCTGCTGTACATCACGCACGACATCGCCAGCGCCCGGTACTTCGCGCAGGACATCACGGTGATGTACGCCGGGCGGCTGATCGAGAGTGGGCCCAGCGAGGCGCTCACGCAGTCGGCCCGGCACCCGTACACGCGGCTGCTCCTGGAGTCGGCGCCGGATCCCGATCGCGTGACCCCACCTGAGGCCACGCGGCACGGCGAGCCGCCCAGCCTGATCGCCCCGCCGAGCGGGTGCCGCTTCCATCCGCGCTGCCCGGTGGCGCTGCCGGTGTGCTCGGAGGAGGCGCCCGAGCGTACCGAGCTGGGGGACGGGCGCTGGGCCCACTGCTGGCAGGCCGACGCGGACGTCGCTCAGGCGGGGTGGTAGCGGGCCGCGAGTTCGGCGGCGGTGGCCGCCACACGGTCGCGCAGCTCGGCGGGGGCCAGCACCTCGACGTCCGTGCCCAGCCTGAGGAACTCGGCCAGCGCGTGCTCGATCGACTCGATCGGCACCGTGACGCGCGTCCACCCCTCCTCGTCGGGCGGCTCCGCGCTCTCGCCTGCCGCCGCCACCACGCCGGGGGTCATGAGGTCGGCCAGGTGCTCCATGCCGCGCGGCGACAGCCGTACCACCGCCACGCCCCACCGCAGCCGGGCCTCGAACTCGGCCAGGTAACCCTGCCAGTAGGCCGCGAGGTCGAAGCCGCCGGGCCGGGTGAAGCCCTCGGGGAGCGGGTGCAGGTCGAGGATCTGCGAGACGCGGTAGGTACGCACGTCCCCGCCCGCCTGCGCGACGAGGTACCACCGCCCGGCCTTGACGACCAGCCCGTACGGGTCGAGCCGCCGCTCCACCTCCTGGGGCGCCCTCCAGCGGCGGTACCTGACCTGGATGCGCCGCTCGTTCCAGACGGCGTCGGCCACGGCGGGCAGGTAGGTCACCGGCTCCGGATCGCGGTACCAGGTGGGTGCGTCCAGGTGGAAGCGCTCCTGGATGCGGCCCGCGCGGTCGCGGAGCTCGACGGGCAGGGCGGCCATCAGCTTGAGCTGCGCGGCCGTCACCACCGCGCCCAGCCCCAGCTCGGCCGCCGGACCCGGCAGACCGGCCAGGAACAGGGACTCGGCCTCGTCGGCCGTCAGCCCGGTGAGCCTGGTGCGGTAGCCGTCGAGCAGCTGGTAGCCGCCCTTCGGACCCGCGTCGCCGTAGAGGGGGATGCCGGCGGCGTGGAGCGACTCGGCGTCGCGGTAGATGGTGCGTACGGAGACCTCCAGCCGGTCGGCCAGCTCCTGCGCGGTCATCCGGCCGCGCGTCTGCAGGAGCAGGAGGATCGAGACGAGGCGGGACGCGCGCATATTCACTGACACTACCTGTCAGTGACCCCGCCGTAGGTTCGGCGGCATGAACGATTTCGACTTCCTCGCCGGCCACTGGAACGTCGCCAACCGCAAGCTCGTGAAGGTGCTCGCCGGCAGCGACGAATGGGACGAGTTCCCCGGTCACTCGGTGGCCACCCGGCACTTCGACGGGGCGGCCAGCTTCGACGAGATCACGTTCCCGACCAAGGGGTTCACCGGGATGACCGTACGCGTGTTCAACCACGGGACGCGGCAGTGGTCCATCTACTGGGCCAGCAGCGCGACAGGCGTGCTCGACACCCGGCCCATGGTGGGCGCCTTCGAGGGGGACAGGGGCGAGTTCTACGGCGAGGAGAGCCATGAGGGCAGGCCCGTGCCGTGCCGCTTCATCTGGACGGTGAACGGCCCGGACTCGGCCCGCTGGGAGCAGGCGTTCTCGGCGGACGGCGGGCAGACGTGGGAGACGAACTGGACGATGGAATTCAGCCGCGCGTGAGGCCGATGCCCATCTGGAACGCGCGCGGGGCGGCGTCGGCGCTGGCGCGTCCCAACAGGATCCCCGCCACGGCGATGGCCGCGATCAGCAGCACGAGCGAGCCGGCCACGATCACCCACCACCAGACGGACCTCGGCGGCTTGGTCTCGTAGAGCGGTACGTCGGGGAGCATGTCAGGCGTGTACGGGAGCCGGCGCGTGGACGGCGGCTCCTGCCTTTGGCGCGGAGGAGTGCCTGGGCGGGGAGGCTGGGCCGGGCGGGGGTAGCGGTGCCTGATCGTTTCGAGGGGATCCTGTCCCTCGGGGTCAGGCTGCTCTCGACTCATGATTCCCTCAGGAGCTGCTGCGGAGTTTCAGGTACTCAGTCATTGTCACACTTGGCCGGCGGACTCGTCCCGTGACTTCTCAGTCCTGATTCCCGCCGTAGGGCGGCTGCTGCGGCGTCTGCCAGCCGGGCTGCTGCTGCCAGTTCGCCGGGGGCTGCTGCCATCCAGGCTCCTGAGACGGTTGGGCGGGCTGGTGCGGTTTCCGGCGGGCGACCACGGCCCAGATCAGCAGCCCTGTGCCGACCGCGTCGAAGATCATGGAGATCGGGGTCGTGACGGCGAAAACCGTCTCAATGTCCATGCCGAGCGAGTCGGCCATCAGCGGGATCAGGACCCAGGAACGGAGGATGTTGAACACCACTCCCAGCAGGAGCAGGATGCAGCCCGTCATGCCGATCATGGCGGCGGAGCCGTGGTCGCGCCTGGCCCTCGCGGTCACGACGACGCCGACGAGCAGCAGGATGCCCATCACGAGAACGCTGATGATGCTGGTGATCGTGGATGCCATCAAAAGAACTCCGATCGGGGGTAGAAACCGGACTCGATGACGTTACGGGGATTGGCGCAGGTCTGCCACTGCCCTGCTGATCGCATTCAGGTTCAGGGGCCCCTGGTAGCGCATGCCGTTCAGGAAGAGCGTGGGGGTGCCGCGCACCCCGCTGTCCCGGCCGGACTCCTGGTGGCGGGTGATCCGCGCGGAGTGGCCGGGCACGTCGGCCCAGGGGTTGACGTCCAGTTCGGCGCCGTAGTGCTCCAGGTCGGAGTCGGTGAGGAAACGCTGGTTGTCGTAGAGGATGTCGTGCATCTCCCAGAAGCGCCCCTGGTCGGCCGCCGCCTCGGACACGATCGCGGCGGCGGTGGCCCGCGGGTGCAGCGTCGGCAGCGGGAAATGCCGGAAAACCAGCCGTACATCAGGATTTTTCTGGCGAAGCTCCTCCAGAATCGGGTGGAGCCGCCCGCAGTACGGGCACTCGAAGTCCCCGTACTCCACGATGGTCACCGCGGCGTCCTCGGGGCCTCGCACATGATCTCTGGGCCCGACCGGTACGGTGAGCCTGTCGGGCAGCTCCTCGGCGGGCTCGGCCTCGGGTGGCGCACACACCCCGCCCCGGTCCCACGCCAGCCGGAAGATCACCCATCCCAGCGCGGCGGACAGCAGCGAGCCCGCCAGGATGCCGATCTTCGCCTCGGTGCGGATGGCTGGATTGTCAGCGAAGGCCAGGTCCACGATGAACAGCGCCACCGTGAACCCGATCCCGGAGACGGCCGCACCACCCAGCAGCTGCCCCCACACCAGGTTGCCCGGCAGGATCCCCCACCCGAACCGCAGCGGTATCCAGGTGCCGAGGGAGATCCCGGCGAACTTGCCCAGCAACAGGCCGAGCGCGACGCCGATGGAGACGGGCGAGGTCAGCGCGGCCCGCAGGCTCTCGCCGTCGAGCAGCACCCCGGCATTGGCCAGGGCGAAGATCGGCACGATCACGTAGCTGCTCCACGGATGCAGCCGCAGCTGCAGCCGCTCGTTCACGGAGACGGCGCGCTGGACCCGCCGCGCGGCCTCCCTGGCGGCCTGCGCGCTCGGATCGCTGGTGAACTCCTGCACGGCCTCGCCGGCGAGCAGCAGCTTGTGGTCGGTGGGCGCGTAGACGAACACCAAGATGCCCAGGGCGATGCCGACCAGCGTCGGATGGATCCCGCTCTCGAGCGTGGCCACCCAGAGCGCGAACCCCAGCACGATATAGGCCGGCGCCCGCCAGATCTTCAGCCACCGCAGGGTCACGATGGCCGCGAGCAGCAGGGCGGCGGCGATGAGCGCGGGGACGGCGATGCTGGCCGTGTAGAAGATCGCGATGATCATGATGGCCAGCACGTCGTCCACGATGGCCAGCGTCAGCAGGAACGCCCGGAGCGGATCTGGGCACCGGGCGCCGACGACGGCCAGCACGCCCAGCACGAACGCGGTGTCGGTGGCGATCGGCACGCCCCACCCGCCCGCGCCCGGACCGCCGGCGTTGAGCAGGAGGTAGACGCCGGCCGGGACCAGCATCCCGCCGAACGCCGCGACCGCGGGCACGGCGATGAGGCGCCGGTCCCGGAGCTGCCCGAGCCGCACCTCGTACGAGACCTCGAGCCCGATGAGGAAGAAGAAGACGGTCATGAGGCCGTCGTTGACCCAGTGCCGCAGGTCCAGCGAGAACGCGGCGTCCCCGAAGGAGATCCCCATCGGCGTGTGCCAGAACGCGTCGTACGTGTCGCCCCACGGCGAGTTGACCCAGAGCAGGGCCAGTGCCGTGGCGACAAGCAGCACGCTCGTGCTGCCTGCCTCTGTCCGCAGGAACGCCCGCAACATCACAGATCTCCCCCCGAAGATCCAGCGGAGGCATCCGATCCTATGGTGTCCGAAAGAACAGACAGAACGCCGCATCCCGGGCAAGCAGCAACCCGGCGATGGTCAGGCTCTCGCCAGGTCGCCACAACGGGAATCTTTGCAGGTCATTCGTGGTTATAGAAATCGACTGACCCGAATAGGCCAGCCTCGCAAACGCCGTTGGCGGAGGTTCTCATGAAGGTATGGTCACGCTGGCAGGACTGGGTAACCCTGATCGCCGGCCTCTATGCAGCACTCTCCCCGATCTGGGTCTCCAGCGCCTCGGGCGCCGCACCGTCCCTGATCGTGCTGGGCATCCTGATCGTGCTCACCTCACTCGCGTCGCTAGCCAGGCCGGGCCTGGTCGCGACCGAATGGCTGAACACGCTGTGGGGTGTGCTGCTGTTCGTCGCCCCGTGGGTCATGACCTACACCCAGGAGCGCGGCGCTTCCTGGACGTCCTGGGTCGTGGGCGTCATCACGGTGGTGCTCAGCCTGATCGCGGTGCCCGCCAGCCGGGCGGCACACCGCCGCGTCATCCCGCACTGATCGGCACTCACCGAAAAGGCCGGGCCACGAACAGGCCCGGCCTTTTACATGTTCGGACTCACAGGTGACGCAGGTACGCCAGGGACGGCGCGAAGAAGTACTCGCCGCCCTTCATCGTCACCGTCTGAGCCACCTGAGTCTGCGGGGCGGACATCTCCGGCTTACCCCAGACCTTGGGGAACGTCACCTTGACGTCCCGCTCGCCCTGCCCGATGACCGGGTCGTGGCCGGTGGCCGGGTTGAGGAAGTCGGGGTTGTTCGCCCACGTCTGCTGCGTGAACTCGAACTGGCTCAGCAGGCTCCCGTTGAACGCCATGAACAGCAGCCCCACCTCGCCGCTCGGCCGGCTCTCCGGAGGAGAGTCGTCCCACGGCTCGTCGGTGCGCTCCCCGTACGTCTGCCCGCGCCGGGCCATGAGCACCTCGCGCCCGAACGAGCGGGGGTTCGTCTTCCTGATGTGCCCGCTGAACGGGCACTTGGTGCCCTCGTCGTCGCCGTCGAACGTGAAGTCGTTGCTCACCGGCCCGCCGGCCGCCTTCGCCTTGCCGGTCAGGGGGGTGCCGTCCTTGAACCGGCCGACGATCATGGCGCCCGCCCGGTCGCGGTCGGCGCCGGCCAGGCCGATGCTGTCGGCCAGGTCCCGCTCGATCTCCTTGAACGCCCGTACGTTCTGCTCCAGCTTCCTGAAGACCAGGTAGCTGCCGTGGTGACGGACGGGGTCCGGCGCGAAGGGGTCGGGCACGAGGACGTTGCTCAGCGGGAACGCCGGATCCCAGTGCTTCTTCGGCTCCTTGTCCACCTCGTCCTTCACGAACAGCGGCTGGCTGCGGCCGTCCACGTACCCGAAGTGCTCGATGCCGTCGCCGGCGGGGTTGCGCATGCCCTGCCCGCTCTCCTCGCCCAGCAGCCGCGCGCTCTCCGGCAGCTCGCCGAGGATCTCCTCGCGCAGCGCGGCCACCGGCCCCGGCTCCGCGTCGCCGATCAGGATCACGGCGTGGATCTCCCGCTGGTACGTGCGCTCCCACTCCTCCACCGGCGGGTCGTTGACCTCCGCGATGCGCCTCTTCATGCCGTCGCGGAACACTCGGTCCCCGAACTTGCGCACCTCCTCGACCGAGTGGCCGAGGTCGCGGTATCCGGCCTTGCTGATGCCGATGCCCACGTACGGCGTGCCGCGGCGACCCTTCGCGCCGAAGTCGCGCACCTCCTCCAGGTGCTTGCGCGCCGACTTCATCCTGGTGGTCGCGACGTGCCGCAGGAACGCCCGCCCTTCCTTGACGTCGTTGAACCTGACGAACAGCGCGGACAAGTGCTCGCGCACGTGGGCGCGCAGGATGTTCGGCTGGAGGTTGTCGAGCATCGCCTTGGTGTCCGCGTCGAGCGTGGCCGAGTCCCAGGCCAGGGGTTGTGCGTTGTTAAGGTCGACAGGCATTGCCGAATCCCTTTCCCCGTTTCGATGTGAAATCGGGCCCCCAAGCGCGCCGCACGAGGAACGTTCTCCACGAATCCCCCGTATGTTCCAACGCGCCCCATCTGTACGACTCCCGAGAACGCGAGAAAGTTTCCCCCGAAGCGACCAGCTGGCTTTCCCGATGCGGGGCGGTCTACTGCGGAGGAGGTATCCGCGCCGCCTCCCTGGGGACGATTACGCGGCCACCGCCGGATGCGAACGTGGGGCTCATGGACGCACTCCGCAGGGCGCTGGGCTGGTTGTCGCTGCTCTACGCGCTGATCTTCCTCTGTTTCGCGCTGATGCACGCCGGGATCGCGTTCGGCCCAGCCGGGGAGCCCGTGATTGTGCCGGCCGCGATCGTGGAGACGTTGTGCGCCGGGGCCACGCTGGCCGGGGCGTACGGCGTGCTGTCCGGGCGGGCCTGGGCCTGGGACGGGCTGATCTACAGTCACGCGGCCGCGCTGGCCGGGGTGCTCATGGGGATCCTGGCGCTGGCGCTCGGGGCGGGCGAGGCGAGCGCGCTGCTCAGCTGGTATCACAGCTTGATGGCGGCCGCCCTCGCGGCCGGGCTGGCGGGATCCTTCTACGTCTCCAGGGTCCGGAGGTAGTCGGCGGCCTCGTCGACGTGGTCCTCGCTGAAGACGCGGATGCCGTGCTGCTCCAGCAGGGCCGTCGTGACGCCCTGCCCCGGGCCGCGGCGGCCCGTGAACGTGCCGTCGTAGATCGACAGCGCGCCGCAGGACGGGCTGCCCTCCTTCAGCACCGCGAGCCGGATGCCGAACGACCGTGCCGCCGCGAGCGCCGACTGGGCGCCCGCCAGGAACTCGGCCGTGACGTCCGATCCGTCGCTCGCCAGCACGCGGGCGGCGCCGGACAGGACGGCCGCGCCGCCCGCGCCGCCCTCGATCTCGGCGGCCGGGCGGGGGATCGGCAGCCCGCCCTCCACCTCCGGGCAGTGCGGCACCAGCCGGCCCTCCTCGCGCCACGTGGCGAGCCGGGCGTCCGCGCTCGTCTTGGCGCGACCGTCATAGCGCACCCGGCGGCCCATCAGGCAGGCGCTGACGAGGATCCTCTCCATGCCTTCGATCCTATGAGCGCGATCGGCACCAGCGAGACGGCCGCCAGCGCGATCGCGACGCCGAACGCGTACACGAAGGGCCGCTCCACGCCGGTCCTGGTGAACACCTGCAGCAGCACGGCGAGCACCGCGACGCCGAACGGCGAGGCGAGCCGCACCGCGATCGTGCTCAGCGTGGTCGCGCCCGGGATGGCGACCGGCTCCAGCGTCTTGAATGCGGCCGCCATCACCGACGTCGACACCAGCCCGTGCCCGAGCCCGAGCACGAACATCGGCACGACTCCGCCGAAGGCGGCGAACCCGGCGATGCCGGCCACCGCCAAGAGCACGCCTGCCGCGCCGACGCCGCGCGGTCCCCTGGCGTCGGCCAGCTTGCCCGCGATCGGCATCGTGATCGCCGCGCCGATTCCCATCGGGGCCATCAGCAGGCCCGCGTCCAGCGGGGTCCCGCCCTGCGCGAGCTGGCTGTAGAGGGGGACGAGCACGGTGAAGCCGAACATCGCGGCCGAGTAGCACACGAGCGCGGTCACCGCGGAGGCGAACATCCTGTTCCCGAACAGCCGCAGGTCCAGCAGCGTCCCCGTCCTCCGCAACGCCCGCACCGCGAACGCGACGACCAGCGCCACGCCGAGCCACAGCGCAGGATGCAGGAGCGAGGCCCCGTTGCCGATCTCCGACAACCCGTAGACCAGCGCGGCCAGGCCCGGCGACAGCATCGCCATGCCCAGCACGTCGAGCCCCCGTGGGTTCGCGCCCGGCTCACGCGGCAGCAGCACGAACGCGGCCAGCAGCGCGATCGCGCAGACCGGCACGTTGATCAGGAACAGCCACCGCCAGCCGAGTCCCTGCACGATCACCCCGCCCAGCGGCGGCCCGAGCACGGGCACCAGCATGGACGGTACCGAGAGTGCGGCCATCGCCCGGCCCATCCGCTCCTTGCCCGCCGCCTGGGCCAGCATCATCTGGCCGACCGGCAGGAGCAGGCCCCCGCCCAGCCCCTGCATCGCGCGGAAGGCGACCAGGCTCATGACCGACCAGGCAGTGGCGCTCAGCGCGGAGCCCGCGACGAACAGCACGAGCGAGACCAGCCAGACGTTCCTGCTGCCGAACCTGCCCACCGCCCAGCCGGTGATCGGGACCGTCATCGACAGGGCCAGCAGGTAGCCCGTGACCGCCCACTGCATGGTGGCGAGTGTCGTGTGGAAGTCGCGGGCCAGGGTGCCGAGCGCGACGTTGACGATCGTGGTGTCGAGCATCGTCATGACGACGCCCAGGAGGACGACCAGGCCCGTTGTCCGGAGTGGAGTTCGTACGCCGTATCGCATGTCGTACACCGTAGCACTTTCGTACAGTGTCTAAAATCGGGACGGTGAGCTCGATCTGGTCGCGTCCCTCGCCGCCCCGCCGCCCGGTGCTGACCAGGGAGGCGATCGTGGCCGCCGCCATCGCCGTCGCCGACGCCGAGGGGCTGGCCGCGGTCTCGATCCGGCGCGTGGCCGCCGAGCTGGGCGCGCGGGCGATGACGCTGTACTCCTACATCGAGCGCAAGGAGGACCTGCTCGCGCTGATGCTCGACGAGGTGAGCATGGAGGTGCTCGTCGAGGAGCCGCTGCCGTCCTCGTGGCGGGAGGCGTTGCTGCTGCTCGCGCGGCGGGAGCGGGAGCTGGTCCTGCGGCATCCGTGGCGCGTGGAGCTGATCTCGCAGCGGGTGGCCGTGGGGCCGAACGCGCTGCGGCACGTGGAGCAGAAGCTGTCCGCTTTTGATGGGCTCGGGCTCGATCGGCTGACGCGCTGGCGGTTCCTGGCGGTGTTCAACGACTACATGACCGGGTTCGTGGTGCGGGAGTCGCTGGAGCGCGGGGCGCCCAGGTCCGAGGGGATCAACGACGCGGAGCGCGCGGCCGTGGCGGAGCCGTACATCAAGGAGCTGGTCGAGAGCGGGGAGTTCCCGCGGCTCGCGCCGATGATCGATGAGGGGGTGCGCGGCGCGGACGACAACTTCGAACGCGGCCTCAACTGGATCCTCGACGGCATCGAACGCGCGCTCCCCGGGAGGTAGACCGCCGGCCCCTGCGGATAGCCTTGGCCCCGATGAACACCGTCGTCTCCACGATCGTCATCGTCGCCTCGCTGCTGCTCACGCTGGTGAGCCTGATCGTCGCGATCCGCAACCGGCCGATGGGCATGGTCCTGCTGGTCGGGTTCGCCGTGCTCGAGGTGGCGATTCTCGTCCAGGCGGGCTTCGTGATCGCGGCGGTGGCCGGGGGCGAGGGGCCGGAGGAGAAGGCCACGCTGTTCGGCTACGTCGCAGGGCAGGTGGTGATCCCGCCCGCAGGGGTGTTCCTGGCGCTGGCCGAGCGGAGCAGGTGGGGGTCGGCGATCCTGGTCGTGGCCGGGTTCGCGATCGCGGTGATGACGGGCCGGATGCTGCAGATCTGGCAGGGGGGCACGTGACCACCTCCATCAGCACCGGTCCCGGCCGGGCACTGATCGCGGTCTACGGGCTGTTCTCGCTGGCCGCCGGGTCCCGCGCGGCCGTCCAGATCGTGGGCAAGTTCGACCAGGCGCCCTTGGCGTACTCGCTGTCGGCCTTCGCGGCCGCCGTCTACATCGCGCTCACCGTGGCGCTCTGGCGCGGGGCTCGCCTCTTCGCGCTGGTGGGGCTCGTCATCGAGCTGGTGGGCGTGCTGGTCATCGGCACACTGAGCCTCCTCGACCCGGCCGCCTTCCCCGACGAGACGGTCTGGTCGGCGTACGGCAAGGGTTACGCCTTCATCCCGCTCGTGCTGCCCATGGTGGGCCTCTACTGGGTCCTGCGGCGCAGGCGTTAGCTCGCGCGGTGCCCGGGCAGTGGAACCTGCCATGAGCACGATCGAACATTCAGTGGACGTAGAGGTCCCCGTCAGGGTGGCCTACAACCAATGGACGCAGTTCGAGAGCTTCCCCGAGTTCATGGAGGGCGTGGAATCGGTCAAACAGGTCAGCGACACGCGTACTGCCTGGGTGGCGGAGATCGCCGGGATCAAGCGCGAGTTCGAGGCCGAGATCACGGAGCAGCACCCGGACGAGCGCGTCGCCTGGCGTTCCGCCGACAGACCGCACCACGCGGGCGTGGTGACCTTCCACCGGCTGGACGACTCGACGACCCGGGTCACTCTGCAGATGGAGTACGACCCTGAGGGCTTCGTGGAGACGGCGGGGGACTGGCTGCAGCTCGTCCGCCTGCGCGTGGTCAACGACCTGGAACGCTTCAAGTACTTCATCGAGTCACGCGGGAGCGAGACCGGCGGCTGGCGCGGCGACGTCCCGGGCCCCCACCAGCGGGGCTCGACGTACGACGACTCCAAGCCGGCTCCGCCCGGACCTCCGGGCGGCGACCCGCGCGTACCGCCCGGCACCGTGGGCGGCGGGGACTACCCGCCCGGCGGCACCCTCCCACCACCTGGCCCCGTCCCACCCCGCGAACCCCCGGAGAGCTCCGGACCGGTCCTCTGATCTGACCCGACGGCCGGCCGGGACGGCGCCCTGCCAACCCGGCCGCCACCCTTCCAACCCAGCCGCGCCGCGCCTTCCTGCTCGGGCCGTGCCACTTCGGCCCCGCGCCGCCCGCTGTGCACTTTTCCATCCCCACGGCGCCCACCTCCACGGCGCCGTTCCCGTGTGCTCTTCGTCGCCCCTCTTGCCGTGAGAAGGGGCACCTCCACCCCCGTTCGCCGGGGCCGGCGACGTCGCCTGAGTTCTCCAAGGACCTCAGTCCCAACAAGCGGGACGGACAGGAATAAAGGGTTGTTTCGGTCCTGTTAAGATGTCGATTCGTCCTATGAATTGATGAGTGGAGGATCGAGCCCCGCATGAGCGTGCTCGCCCAAGAAGCCCGCCGCCCAACCACCGGACCCCTCGCCTGGCTCCTCGTGCTGGGGATCGTCCTCGCAGCCCTCAACCTCCGCACCGCCGTCACCAGCGTCGGCCCCCTCCTCGACCAGCTGGCGGGCGCGCTCGGCATGTCGAGCGTCGGCACCGGGCTGCTCACCACGCTACCCGTGCTCGCCTTCGCCAGCGTCGGCGCGGTCACGCCCACGCTGGCCAGGCGCGTCGGCGAGCACCGGCTGCTCCTGCTCGCCCTCGTCACTCTGGGCGTCGGCATGCTGGTCAGGTCGCTGGTGGGGTCGGCCCCGGTGTTCCTGGTGAGCAGCGCCGTCGCGCTCTCCGGTGGCGCGGTCGGCAACGTGCTCATTCCCACGCTGATCAAGCGCCACTTCCCGGCCCGTACCGGGATCATGACCACCGTCTACACCACGGCCCTGGCGGCGGGCACCATGCTGGCCGCCGCCGCGACCGTGCCCATCGAGCGCGCGTCAGGGGACTGGCACATCGCGCTCGGCGTGTGGGCGGCGCTGGCCGCCGTCGCCGCCATTCCGTGGCTTGCGCTCCTGCGCAGTGAGCCGGAGCGGGACACGGGCGGCCGGGACGAGGGCATCCGCCGCCTCCTCGGCAGCAGGCTGGCGTGGATGGTCGCGATCTACTTCGGCACACAGGCGATGATCGCGTACGTCATGTTCGGCTGGCTCGCCACCATCCTCACCGACGGCGGTTTCAGCACCTCGGAGGCCGGTGTGATCCTCGGGGTGTTCACCGCGCTGAACATCCCTGTCTCGATCCTCGTCCCCATGGTCGCCTCCCGCTTCCGCGACCAGCGTCCGGCCGTGGTCGGGCTCGTGGCGTTCTACGCGGCCGGGTTCCTCGGGCTGTGGCTCGGGCCCGCCGACCTGGTGCTGGTCTGGGTGGTGCTCATAGCCGTGGGCATGGGGTCGTTCCCGCTGGCGCTGATGATGCTGGCCCTGCGCACCCGTACGCCCGAGGCCACGGCCGGGCTGTCGGCGTTCGGGCAGAGCGCGGGATATCTCATCGCCGGCGCCGGTCCTCTCCTCGTGGGCGTGCTGCACGACGTGACCGGTGGGTGGGCGCTGCCGTACACGCTGCTCTTCGTGGTGCTCATCGCGCAGCTCCTCACCGGCCTGTACGCGGGCCGCAACCGCTACCTGGAGGACGAGCGTGCGGTCCCTGCGAAAATGACGGGGTGAAGACAACCCTCGTCACCTTTCCCGACGGCCGGACCAGGGGCCGTTCCCAGATCGTCGGGGCCGTGCCGGTGGGGGACCGGCACGGTCTCGTCGTCGCCGAGACGCCGTTCCATCCCCTCAACCACGCCTGGCCCGACCAGCCCGCCGACCGGGGCACGATCGGGGGCCTGCCGGTTGTCGACTGTGTTACAGGGGCCCAGTCGAGCACCGGCGAGGTCCTCGTCGGCGGGGCCATCCCGGTGCGGCGCGGCACCGAGGGCTGGGGGTGGCTGGTCGTCCACGTCACCGAGGAGCCGCTGCCCGTGGGGGCGGAGGTGGAGCTCGAGGTGGACGCGGACTTCCGGGCGGCGGTCTCGGCCGGTCACACCGTCTGCCACCTGGCCGCCCTCGCCCTCAACTCGGCCCTGGCCGACCGCTGGCGCAAGGAGACGGCGCCGGACCCGCTCGGCCGCCCCGACTTCGACCACGCCGCGATCGTCTCGTCGCGGATCGTCCCGCACGGGAGCGTGGACGTCTATCGCCTGGGCAAGTCGTTGCGCAAAAAGGGGTTCTCGGCCGAGGGCGTGGACTTCGAGAAGGTCGCCCAGCAGGCGACCGACCAGCTTGCGGCGTGGGTGGCCGCCGAGGCGCCGGTCCGGTTGGACATCCCGGGGCCGGAGCTGACGGATCGCCGTACGTGGCACTGCTCGCTGCCGGACGGCGAGGCGTCCATGGCGTGCGGCGGCACCCACGTCACGAGCACGGCTGAGCTGGGCCGGGTCGAGATCGCGCTCTCGCTGGAAGAGGCGACCCTGACCATGCGGACCACCTGCGGCCTGCCGCCGGACTAGCGAGCGGCCTCCAGGCCTCAGCGGCTCGCCAGGAAGGCGAGCACCCGCTTCCACGCATCTTCGCAGGCGGCCGCGTGCTCGGCGTGCGTGGCGTCGAAGAACCCGTGCGGCGCCCCCGGATAGGTCACGATCTCGTGCTCCACCCCCGCCGCCGTGAGCGCCTCGCCGAACTCCGCCACCTGCTCGGCCGGGATGCCCGTGTCCGCCCCGCCGAACAGCCCGAGTATCGGCGCCCCGAGCTCCGCCGCGTGCTGCGTCGGCCCGGGACCGTACGGACCCGCGATCCCGGGCGCCCCGTAGAACCCGATCACCCCCGCGAACCCGAAGCTCGGCTCCGAGGCGAAGAACGCGTTGCGCCCGCCCATGCAGAAGCCCAGCGCCACGGCCGGCCGGCCCAGACGGTCCGTGGCGGCCCGGATGTCGGCCTGGATGGCCTCCCTGCTCAGCCTGCGGACGTGCTCCATGATCGGGAAGGACTCGCCCCGGTCGTCGTCGGTGGCGGTCCTGCCGTAGTAGTCGATGGCGATGGCCGGATAGCCCTGCTCCGCCAGCCGTACGGCCAGTTGCTTGTAGAACTCGTGCAGCCCGCGGACGTCGGGCAGGATCACCACGCCCGGGCCCCGAACGTCGTCGGGGAGGGCCTCGTACGCGGCGAAGGACGTGCCGTCGGACGAGGTCAGGCGGGTGGCGGCGGCTCGTGTGCCGGTGATGGGCGGCTGGAAGCGCGGCGGCGCGGCGTCGTTGTCGTAACACATAGTGCCGTGAAATTACCAAAGCCAAATTGATAAAGCTAGACTTGCTTTTTGTGCTGGCAAAGGAACTGAGGATCGCGGTCGGGCGCCTGGCCCGGCGGATCCGGCAGCTGTATACGTACTCCTCGGCCGACGATCTGTCGTTCACCGAGCTCGCCGTGCTCCAGCGGCTCGAACGCGACGGGCCGCACTCCTCGGCCCAGATCGCGAACCTCGAACGCGTCTCCGCCCAGGCCATCGGCACCGTGCTCACCGGCCTGCACCGGCGGGGCCTGGTCGAGCGCGAGCCCGATCCCGCGGACGGGCGGCGGGTGATCACCGGCATCACGGACACCGGGCAGGCCGCGCTGGCCGGACGCGAGCAGGTCATCACCGAACGCCTGGCCGCCGCCGTCGACTCGCTGACCCCCGAGGAGCGCGAGCGTCTGGCCGCGGCGCTGCCCATCCTCGTCGTACTCGCCGAGCGCGTCTGATCATGCCTGTCAGCATATGTTGACAAGCGAGTGCTTGTCAGCGCATGCTGACACTATGGAAGCCACCGAGCTGGCCGAGGCGGCCGCCGATAGCGATCCGGGAGTGGGGCTGGCGGCCGTGGCCGCGCTCAGGGCCCTGCTGGAGGAGCTGGAGGCGACGCACGTGTCGAACGCCCGCGCCCAGGGCTGGTCGTGGGAGCAGATCGCCGACGCGCTGGGGGTCCGGCGGCAGTCGGCTCATCGCAAGCATGCTCGCAGGACGGGGAGGTAGTCGCGTGTTCGACAGGTTCACCGAGGGCGCCCGCAGGGCCGTGGTCAAGGCGGGGATACTCGCGCTCGACGCGGGGCGCTCAGCGCTCGACGCCGATCTGATGCTGCTGGGGGTGGCCGAGGCGCGGCCGTTCTCGCTGTCGTCGTTCACCGCCTCCGCGGCCGACGTGCGGGCGCGGGTGGACGTGGGCGACCCCCGGTCGCTGCTGGCCACGTTCGGGATCGACCTCGACGCCGTGCACCGCCGCACCAGGACGGGCCTGGACGCGCCCGGGCTGTGGAGCCTGCGGCGGTCACGGGTGCGGCCGTTGCGCGTGACCCTGTACGGGCCGCTGGGCGAGATCCCGCTGGCCATGCACGCCAGGAAGGTGATCGAGGTGGCCAGGTGGCGCCCCGGGCCCGTCACGGGGGAGCGTCTGCTGTGGGGCCTGCTGGCCGACCACGCGAACGGCGCCGCCACGATCCTCAGGGACGCCGGGGTGAACCTCTCCGAGCTGGTACGCGAGGCCCGCATCCCCACCCGGCGAACCGCCTGACCCCCGCACCCTTACGGGGCCGGGACGTGCCCTCATGCCTCAGACGGGCTCCAGGTGGGCGATCTTCTCCGGGTTCGCCATGAGGTAAATGGTGTCGATCTTGCCGTCCGAGATCAGCAGCGACGCGACCGTGATCACCCGCCCACCCGCGGAGACGACCATCGCGGGGGCGTTGTTCATGGTGGCCACCCCGAAGGAGAGGTCGGAAATGCCCGCCATGCCGATCGAAGCCATGAAGCTCGCGATGCCGGCAGGGGTGGTGATCGACGCCAGCCAGCGGCTGACGTTGCCGACGCCGGTGATGACCCGCAGCGCGGCCCGGGCCTTGCCGCCCCCGTCGCTGACCATCGTGACCTCGCTCGCGAACAGCTCGATCAGCCCGTCGATGTCGCCGCTGACGGAGGCGTTGATGAACCGCTCGGTGATCCGCCTCCGCTCGTCCCTGTCCACGTCGAACCGCGGCCGCTTCTCCCGCACGTGGTCCCGCGCCCGGCGCGCGAGCTGCCTGGTGGCCGGCTCGGCCCGCCCGATGATCTCCGCGATCTCGGAGAACGGCAGGTCGAACGCCTCCCGCAACACGAACACGGCCCGCTCGAGCGGCGACAGCGTCTCCAGCACCAGCAGCAGCGCCAGCTCCACCGACTCGGCCAGCTCGGCGTGCTCGGCCACGTCGGGCGCGGTGCTGATCGGCTCGGGCAGCCACGGCCCCACGTACGACTCCCGCCGCGACTTCGCCCACCGCAGCCGGTCGATGGCCAGCCTTGACGTCACCCTGATCAGGTACGCCTTCGGATCGGCGACGGTCGCCTCGTCCACCCCCGACCAGCGGAACCACGCCTCCTGCACGACGTCCTCGGCGTCGGCGACGCTGCCCAGGATCCGGTACGCGACGCCGGTCAGCAGGCTTCGATGGTCTTCAAAGGTCGGCATAAATCCATAGACGTACCACAGGGTGCGCGGTGTGACACAGGGGCTCCGGAACTCCGATACACTTGTTGATCGCAAGGGGCTATGGCGCAGTTGGTAGCGCGCCTCCATGGCATGGAGGAGGTCTGGGGTTCGAATCCCCATAGCTCCACTCATACGAGAGCTCGGGGAAGCCCGGGCTCTCTTTTTTGTGTCGGCGTCGCACAGGGCTGTCTCGGCGTGATCGGGCGCCTCGAAGAGGGCGGAACCCCGCGGTTGACTATGCTCAGGCGCATCACCCTACGCCGGAGAATCGGGGAGCCTCGTAATTGGTGGTCATCTCTCAGGAGACGTCGTTCGACGAGGACGAGCTCTACCAGCTGTACGACTCGGTGGGCTGGACGCCCTTCACACAGGACATCGCCAAGGTGCGCCGGGGTCTGGCGAACTCGCATCTCGTCATCACCGCCAGGGACGAGGCGGGCCGGTTGCTCGGCCTGGCGCGCACGGTGTCCGATGACGAGATCATCTGCTACGTGCAGGAGGTGCTGGTCGACAAGGGGCACCACGGCCAGGGGATCGGACGGCGGCTGATGGAGCACCTGATCGGGCGGTACGCGCACTGCCGGTACTTCGTGCTGTCCACCGACCACGAGTCCACCCCGGAAGGGGCCGCCAACCACGCCTTCTACCGGCGACTGGGTCTGGTCGAGCATCACGAGCAGGGGCTGTCCGCCTTCGGGCTGAGGGTTCACAACCCCTGAGTCAGCAGGCGGCTCAGGGTTTCCGGGAGTGAGTCGCGGTTCTCCGGAGTCACCGTGATCAGCTCGGCCTCGATGTGGGACTTCAGCGCGGGCCGGCTGCGCTGGTGGACCGTGGCCACGAGTGCCATGTCCGCCTTGAAGAGCGCGGTGCAGCGCGGCAGGAACGCCGGCGACAGCAGCTCCATGGGCCCGATCTCGTCCACGAGCGCGACCGCGCCGCGCGTGGCCAGCGCACGGTCCAAGGCGGGCAGCGCGACACGCTCGAACTCGGGCACGTTCACGCCGTACCGCCCGATCCTGGGCCCCGACGCCTGCGAGACGTGCGCCATCACCGCCTTGTCCCCGCCGAACTCCTCCACCATGAACCCCACCCGCTGCCCGCGCTCACGCACCTCGTCGCTGAGGAACCCGCAGACCGGCACGCCCGCCGCCTCGAGCAACGAGGCCAGGCGGCGGATGACGGTGGTCTTGCCCGTGCGGGGAGGGGCGGTGAGCAGGATGTGCGGCCGGGACACAGGTCCAGGATCGCAAAAATGTCACCTGCCGAGCACGTCCAGGTAGTGCTGGTTGTACATGATGCCGAGAACGTTGCCGAACGGATCGGTCACGGACGCGGTGACGAACCCCTCGCCGTGCTTCCTGATCGGCTGGTACTCCTTGGCGCCCATGGCGAGCAGGCGCTCGAGGGCGGCCTCGAGGTCGTCCACGTGCCAGTGCATGATCTCGCCCCCGGGCCGCTCCGTGGCGCCCGCCGGGGCGTAGCGGCTGTCGATGATACCCAGCTCGTGCTGGTAGTCGCCGACGCGCCACTCGATGTAGCCGGGGACCTGGTAGTACGGCTCGGACCCGAGCAGCTCGGCGTACCAGGCCCTGGCCGCTTCGAGGTCGGCTGCGTAGAAGTTGAGGGTGGCGAAACCGCGGATCATCTGTCTGGTCCTTCTCTCTCGGTGATGTCCACGATTCTTCCCGCCAAAGTGCTCACCATATGAGCACTTTTCCGGAGAGAATTTCTGACCATGCGAGCTGATCGACTTGTCGCTGCCCTGCTGCTCATGCAGGCCCGCGGCCGGGTGACCGCGACCGAGCTGGCCGAGGAGCTGGAGGTGTCCGTGGCCACCGCGCGGCGCGACCTCGAAGCGCTGTCCGCGGCGGGCATCCCGGTCTATCCGCAGGCCGGGCGCGGGGGAGGGTGGTCGCTGCTGGGCGGCGCCAGGACCGACCTCACCGGGCTCACCGCGAACGAGGCTCAGGCGCTGTTCCTGCTGGCAGGGCCGGCCGCGTCCGCCGCGCCCGAGGTCAAGTCCGCGCTGCGCAAGCTGCTGCGGGCCCTGCCCCAGACGTTCAGGGCGGATGCCGAGGCCGCCGCCGACGCCGTGATGGTCGACCCCGCCTCCTGGGGCGAGCGCGATCGTGACCGTCCCGAGCTGGTGGAGGTGCTGCAGAGCGCCACCGTACGGCGCCGCAAGGTCAGGCTCGAGTACGAGGGCCGCTCCCGCGAACGCACCCATCGTCTGGTCGATCCCTGGGGCCTGGTGGACAAGGACGACGTCTGGTACCTGGTGGCCGGCACGGAGGCCGGGCAGCGCACGTTCCGGGTGGACCGGATCGCCGGGGCCGCGGTGACGGAGCTGACCTTCGAACGGCCGGAGGGGTTCGAGCTGCCGCGGGCGTGGGGGAAGGTCGTGGACGAGATGGAGCGGCGGCGCTCGTTGCTCTCCGCGACCGTGCTCATCGCCGAGAGGTTCCTGCCGGTGCTGCGCTCACACTTCGGGCGCCACTGCGAGGTCGTGGGGACCGAGGAGGACGGGAGAGTCAGGGCGCGGGTGGCGGCGCCGATGGCGCTGACGATCGCCGAGCAGCTGGCCGGATGGGGCTCGACGGTGGAGGTCGTGGAGCCGGATGAGGTGCGGGCCCAGCTGGCCAGGATCGGGTCCGAGCTCGTCGAGCGCTACCACGACTAGGGAAGGGGGCCGGAGGCTTTCGCCGTCCGGCCCGCGCCATGCCAGGAGTGACCGGCCTAATGCCTCGGGTAGTGCCGGCCGCCGAACGACTTGCCGACGTGAAAGCCGCCGGGCAGGCGTACGGAGACGTGACGGCGGCCGTCAGGAGTGGTGGTGACGTGGAAGCGCCGGTTGCCGAAGCTGTGACTGACGCCGCGTCGTGACAGGTTGATCCGGAACGGCCCGACTTTGATGGTCTTTCGGTAGTGCCAGCCCATGTCCTCCTTCTCTCACCTTGACAACGGCCGGCGCGGCCACCTGGTTCCGGCGAGCGCCTGCGCCAGGGCCTCGAGGGCACGTGGGCGGGTGCTATCGGTTCTTACCGATGGTGCGCAGGAAAGCCCTCGGCTTACGGTGGGTGAGCTGACCAAACAGGGAAGGACCACATCACATGATCGTGATCGCTCACCTGAGCGACATCCACATCGGCGCGACGCCCCAGAGCATCGGCCGTGCCACCGCCGTCATGCGCTACCTCGACGCACTCCCGTATGACCTCGACGCCGTGCTGGTCACCGGCGACATCGCCGACCACGGGCTCGCCGAGGAGTACGAGGGGGCGCGCAAGCTGCTCACCTCGCGCCATCCGGTCCTGGTCGGCCCGGGCAACCACGACGTACGGGAGCAGTTCCGCCGCGTCCTGCTCGGCGAGCAGCAGCCGGACGGCGGTCCCGTCAACCAGGTGCTCCACACCGCCGGGGCCGTCTACGCCATGTGCGACTCCTCCATCCCCGGCGAGAACGCGGGCCACCTGGACGACGAGACGATCGGCTGGCTGGAGGGGGTGCTCGACGGCACTGACCTGCCGGTGTTCGTGGCCTTCCACCACCCGCCCGTCATCCTGCACAGTCCGCCCATGGACTCGATCCGGCTGCACGCGCACGAGCCGCTGGCCGAGCTGCTCGGGCGGCACCCGAACGTGCCCGCGGTGCTCGTCGGCCACGCCCACACGCCGGCCGCCACCACCTTCGCCGGGCGTCCGCTGCTGGCCGCCCCGGGCGTCGTGTCCACGCTGAAGCTGCCGTGGGAGGGCGGCACGTCGTTCGAGAACTGGGTGGATTACGACCTCCCGCCGTCGGTCGCGTTCCACGTGCTCGACGACGAGGGCCGGGTGACCACCCACTACCGCGTCGTTCAGTGAGGTGAGGGCGGGCCTCCGGAGGAGGTCCGCCCTCACCATGTCGGGACGCATCCGTGTAACCCGACCGTAATCTCGGGAACCCTTGACGCGTTGGTTGTTAGCGTTCACAGTCAGGCAGAGCGACCCCGTACGCGGGGGCTCGAAGCGATCGGCAGGCGCGGCTACCGCCGCCACCTCGTCGTGCGCGTACTCCAGGAGTGTTCGGCTTCGACACCATGCGGCGCGGCCCGGACGGGGCCCAGGCCGTACAGGAAGGCAGGGGAGCGCTCGCGTACCACCTGGAATGTTAGCGCTCACACCAGGAAGGAACCCCCCAACGTGTTAAAGAGGATCTCGGCGCTGGTGCTCGCCGGGCTCACCGCGATGTCGGTGACCGCGTGCGGCGGCGGCAGCGGTGGTGGCGGCGGCTCGATCACCATGGGCTTCTCCCAGGTGGGCGCGGAGAGCGGGTGGCGGACCGCGAACACCAAGTCGGTGCAGGACTCCGCCAGGAACGCGGGCATCACGCTCAAGTTCTCCGACGCCCAGCAGAAGCAGGAGAACCAGATCAAGGCCATCCGCTCCTACATCCAGCAGAAGGTGGACATCATCGCCTTCTCGCCGGTGGTGGAGTCGGGCTGGGACACGGTGCTCAAAGAGGCCAAGGACGCGAAGATCCCGGTCATCCTGACCGACCGCGCCGTCGACTCCAAGGACACCTCCCTGTACAAGACCTTCCTCGGCTCCGACTTCGTGGAGGAGGGCAAGAAGGCCGGCCAGTGGCTGGTCAACGAGTACAAGGACAGCAAGGACCCGGTGAACATCGTCGAGTTGCAGGGCACGACGGGTTCGGCTCCGGCCAACGACCGCAAGGCCGGGTTCCAGCAGGTCATCGGGGCCGATCCGAAGTTCAAGATCATCGCCTCGCAGACCGGCGACTTCACCAGGGCCAAGGGCAAGGAGGTCATGGAGGCCTTCCTGAAGTCGAACCCGGACATCGACGTGCTCTACGCGCACAACGACGACATGGGTCTGGGTGCGATCGAGGCCATCGAGGGCGCCGGCAAGGTGCCCGGCAAGGACATCAAGATCATCACCGTGGACGCGGTCAAGGACGGCATGCAGGCGCTGTCCGACGGGAAGATCAACTTCATCGTGGAGTGCTCGCCGCTGCTCGGCCCGCAGCTCATGGACCTGGCCAAGAAGGTCATCAAGGGTGAGCAGGTGCCCGCCCGCGTGGTGACCCAGGAGACCACGTTCACGCAGGAGCAGGCCAAGCAGGTCCTGTCCTCCCGTCAGTACTGAGCCGCCGACCGGACGCCACCCTCCGTACTTCGGCTGGGCTCCCTTGGAAGTGGAGACGGCGGGGTTCCCCTGATCGGGGCGGGGTGATGCCCCCGCCAGCCGGAGTGCGGGGTGCGGAAGCGTAGTGACGAGGCGGGGCGGCGCAGCCCGACCAGCACAGAAAGGCGTGAAATGGCCATACCCGCGCCGGTCCTGACGATGAGCGGGATCGGTAAGCAATTTCCGGGCGTGAAAGCTCTGGACGGCGTGGACCTGCGATTGCTTCCCGGCGAGGTGCACGCGCTCATGGGAGAGAACGGCGCGGGCAAGTCCACCCTCATCAAGGTGCTCACCGGCGTCCACTCCGCCGACGCGGGCACGATCGAGCTGGGCGGCACCTCGGTGGCGTTCGGCAGTCCGCTGGAGGCGCAGCAGGCCGGCATCAGCACGGTCTACCAGGAGGTCAACCTCTGCACGAACCTCTCGGTGGCCGAGAACATCTTCATCGGCCGTGAGCCCCGCCGCAGGGGCCGCATCGACTGGAAGCGCATGCGGGCCAGGGCCGGCGAACTGCTGTCCCGGCTGGAGCTGAGCCTGGACGTGTCGGCGCCGCTGTCGACGTACTCGCTGGCCATCCAGCAGATGGTGGCCATCGCGCGGGCGATCGACATCGACGCGAGGGTGCTGATCCTTGACGAGCCCACGTCCAGCCTGGACGCCGACGAGGTCGAGCAGCTCTTCAGGGTGATGAGGAGGCTGAAGGAGGAGGGCATCGCCATCCTCTTCGTGTCCCACTTTCTCGACCAGATCTACGAAATATCGGACCGCATGACGATCCTCAGGAACGGAAGGCTCGTCGGCGAGTACCTGACCAAGCAGCTCCCGCAGGTCGAGCTGGTCGCCAAGATGATCGGCCAGGAGCTGGCCGCGCTGGAGCGGCTGCACGGCGAGGCCAAGGTCTTCGACCGGCCGCTGGTCGAGGCGCGCGAGCTGGGCAGGCCGGGGGCCATCGAGCCGTTCACGCTCACGATCCACGAGGGCGAGGTCGTGGGCCTGGCAGGGCTGCTCGGCTCGGGCCGTACGGAGATCGCGAGGCTGCTGTTCGGCGCGGACCACGCGGGCACGGGCGAGATCGCGGTCGGCGGGTCGCCGGCGTCGTTACGCACGCCGCGCGCGGCCATGAGCCACAAGATCGCGTTCTGCTCGGAGAACCGCAAGACCGACGGGCTCATCCCCGACCTCACCGTGCGCGAGAACATCATCCTCGCCCTCCAGGCCATCAGGGGATGGACCAGGCCGGTGCCGCGCGATCAGCAGGACGAGCTGGTCGGCAGGTACATCAAGGCACTGAAGATCAGCCCGCCCAACCCCGAGCACCTCGTACGGAACCTCAGCGGCGGCAACCAGCAGAAGGTCGTGCTGGCCAGGTGGCTCATCCTCGAGCCGCGCCTGCTCATCCTGGACGAGCCCACCAGGGGCATCGACGTCGGTGCGAAGACCGAGATCCAGCGCCTGGTCGCGGAGCTGTCCGACGGCGGCATGGCGGTCCTGTTCATCTCGGCCGAGCTGGAGGAGGTCCTGCGGCTCAGCCACAAGGTCGAGGTCCTGCGCGACCGGCGGCTGGTGGCCGAGCTGCCCAACGACGACGAGCTGACGACGGACGTGCTCATGGAAACGATCGCGAGCGGAGGCCGGGCCTCATGAGACGGCTGCTCTGGCCCGTGGTGGTCCTCGTACTGCTGCTGGCGCTTAATGTGATCTTCACGCCGAGCTTCTTCTCCATCCAGGTCAGAGAGGGCCACCTGTACGGGAGCCTGATCGACATCCTGCGCTTCGGCGCCCCGCTGATCCTGGTGTCGCTGGGCATGACGCTGGTCATCGCCACCGGCGGGATCGACCTGTCGGTGGGCTCGGTGGTGGCGATCTCGGGGGCGCTGGCCTGCCTGCAGATCAGCGAGGACGCGAGCGTGTTCACCGCCGTGGCGGCGGCACTCGGGCTGTGCCTGGTGCTCGGGGCCTGGAACGGGTTCCTGGTCGCCGGCGTCGGCATCCAGCCGATCATCGCCACGCTCATCCTCATGGTGGGCGGGCGCGGCCTGGCCCAGCTCATCACCGACGGGCAGATCATCACCGTCAACAGCCCGGCGTACAAGGTGATCGGCGGCGGCTACTGGCTGACCGTGCCGTTCGGCATCCTCATCGTGATCGCCGTGCTGGCGATCACCGTGTTCCTCACCCGGCGGCTGGCGCTGGGCATGCTGATCGAATCGGTCGGCGGCAACGCCGAGGCCAGCAGGCTGGCGGGCATCAGCTCGCGCGGGATCATCATCATGGTGTACGCCTTCGCCGCCCTGTGCGCGGGCGTGGCCGGGCTGATGATCAGCTCGAACGTCTCCAGCGCCGACGGCAACAACGCCGGCCTGTGGATCGAGCTGGACGCCATCCTCGCCGTCGTGATCGGCGGCACGTCGTTGTCCGGCGGCCGGTTCTCGCTCGGCGGGACCGTGCTGGGCGCTTTGATCATCCAGACGCTGACCACCACGATCTACTCGATCGGTGTCCCGCCGGAGACCACGCTGCTGTTCAAGGCACTGGTCGTGACGGCGGTCTGCCTCATCCAGTCCCCGTCCTTCCGCGAGAAGGCATTCCGCAGGCGTGGCCGCGCGGCGCCCTCCAGCCCGGCGGCCGAGGAGAAAGTGCGGGTGACCCTTTGACCACGCTGACGGTCGGCCGGGCGAGCGTGCCCGCCAAGTATCTGCCGGTCCTGGTGACCGGCTGCCTGTTCCTGGCCATGTTCGTGGTCGGAGGGATCCGTTACGAGGGGTTCGCCAGCGGGCAGGTGATACTCAACGTCTTCATCGACAACGCCTTCCTGCTGGTGGTGGCGGTCGGGATGACATTCGTGATCCTGACCGGGGGCATCGACCTGTCGGTGGGCTCGGTGGTGGCGCTGTCCACGATGATCTCCGCCAGCCTCATGAAAGGGCCGGGGTGGCCGCCGTACCTGGTGATCCCGCTGGTGCTGGTCATCGGGGCGGGGCTGGGGCTGGTGATGGGCTACATCGTGCACGCCTTCGACATCCAGCCGTTCATCGTGACGCTGGCGGGCATGTTCCTGGCCCGGGGACTGTGTTACACGATCGGTACGGACTCGATCCCGATCGAGGACCCCACGTTCACGGCGTTCGCGCAGGCGAGGATCGACCTGTTCGCCGACATGTGGATCTCACCGAGCGTGATCGTCGCCGTGGTCGTGGTGCTGGTGGCGGCGTACGTGCTGCACTACACCCGGCTCGGCCGCGCGGTTTACGCCACCGGCGGAAGCGAGCAGTCGGCGCTGCTGATGGGGCTGCCCGTGGGACGAACGAAGATCGCGGTCTACACGATCAGCGGGTTCTGCTCGGCCCTCGGCGGCGTGCTGCTGTCGTTCTACATGCTCTCCGGCTACGGGCTGCACGCCGTGGGCATGGAGCTGGACGCC
Source organism: Nonomuraea sp. CA-141351 (assembly GCF_050944675.1). Lineage (NCBI taxonomy): Bacteria > Bacillati > Actinomycetota > Actinomycetes > Streptosporangiales > Streptosporangiaceae > Nonomuraea > Nonomuraea sp. CA-141351. The sequence continues at coordinate 9,324,342 of NZ_CP191982.1, read as the reverse complement.
ATCGCGGCAGTGGTCATCGGCGGTACGCTGCTCACCGGCGGTAGCGGTTTCCTGCTCGGCACCGTGCTCGGGGTGCTCGTGCTGGGCCTGATCCAGACGATCATCAGTTTCGAAGGCACCCTGTCGTCCTGGTGGACCAAGATCTTCATCGGAATGTTGCTCTTTGTCTTCATCTTGCTGCAGCGCCTGTTCTCAGCACGTTCCCGTCGCTGACCTGCGTGAGAGTTACCGGAAAGTTTCCGGTAGGTTATGCCCGGCCGTTGACACGAGCGTTGTTAGCGATAACAATCGGCGGATAGCGAATGAGAAGTTTGTTCTGATTCATCACGCTCTGTGATCGAATCTCTCGCTCTACCGGCAGCCGCCGCGTCCAGCGCTGCCGCGACCCCCATCGCAAGGAGATGACATGAGGTTGGGACGAATCGGGGGCGTGGTGTCCGTCATCGCGCTCGCCGCGACGATGACGGCCTGCGGCTCGAGCACGAAGACCGTCGACTCGCAGGCCTCCGCCTCGGCCGCCGCCGGTAACGGCGGCGCCCTGATCGGCGTCACGATGCCGACGAAGTCGTCGGAACGCTGGATCCACGATGGCGACAACGTCAAGCAGCAGCTGGAGAAGCTGGGCTACAAGGTCGACCTCCAGTACGCGGAGAACGACATCCCGACGCAGGCCAACCAGATCGAGAACCAGATCACCAAGGGCGCCAAGCTCCTCATCATCGCCTCGATCGACGGCACCGCCATCACCTCCCAGCTCCAGCAGGCTGCCGACAACAAGATCCCGGTCATCGCCTATGACCGGTTGATCCGCAACAGCCCGAACGTCGACTACTACGCCACGTTCGACAACTTCAAGGTCGGCGTGCAGCAGGCGACCTCGTTGCTCAAGGGCCTCGGCGTCGAGGACGGCAAGAAGGGCCCGTTCAACATCGAGCTGTTCGGCGGCTCGCCCGACGACAACAACGCCACGTTCTTCTTCAACGGCGCCATGTCGGTGCTCAAGCCGAAGATCGACGACGGCACCCTGAAGGTCGCGAGCGGCCAGACCGACTTCAAGCAGGCCGCCATCCTGCGGTGGGACCCCGCCACGGCGCAGAAGCGCATGGAGGACATCCTCACCAAGACCTACACCAGCGGCAAGAAGGTGGACGGCGTGCTGTCGCCGTACGACGGTCTGTCGATCGGCATCCTGTCGGCGCTCAAGAGCTCCGGCTACGGCACCAGCGGCCAGCCGTACCCGATCGTGACCGGCCAGGACGCCGAGCTCGCCTCGGTCAAGTCGATCATCGCCGGTGAGCAGTACTCCACCATCTTCAAGGACACCCGCAAGCTCGCCGAGCAGACCGTGAAGATGGCCGACTCCGTCCTCAAGGGTCAGAAGCCCGAGGTGAACAACGAGAAGGACTACGACAACGGCAACAAGGTCGTCCCGTCGTACCTGCTCGACCCGGTGATCGTGGACAAGAGCAACTACAAGGAAATCATCGTCGGCAGCAACTACTACACCGAGGACCAGCTCAAGTAAGGGCCGAGCCCCGGGGGCCCAACGGCCCTCGGGGCTTTCCTCCCTGAGCGAGGGGCATAATGACCGAGCACATCTTGCGGATGAGCGGGATCACCAAGACGTTCCCCGGTGTCAAGGCGCTGCAGAACGTCAACCTGTCGGTCCGGCGGGGCGAGATCCACGCCATCTGCGGCGAGAACGGCGCCGGCAAGTCGACGCTGATGAAGGTGCTCTCCGGGGTGTACCCGCACGGCGAGTACGAGGGCGAGATCACCTTCGAGGGCAAGACAGTCGAGTTCGGCGGCATCCGCGACAGCGAGCACGCCGGCATCGTCATCATCCACCAGGAGCTGGCGCTCAGCCCGCAGCTGTCGATCGCCGAGAACATCTTCCTCGGCAACGAGCGCGCCAAGCGCGGCTTCATCGACTGGAACCGCACCAACTACGAGGCCGGCGAGCTGATGAAGCGGGTCGGCCTGCGCGAGAACCCGACGACACCGATCGCCGACATCGGCGTGGGCAAGCAGCAGCTCGTCGAGATCGCCAAGGCGCTCTCGAAAGAGGTGAAGCTGCTCATCCTCGACGAGCCGACCGCCGCGCTCAACGACGATGACTCGGCACACCTGCTCGACCTGCTGCGGGGTCTGCGGGACGAGGGCATCACCTGCGTGATCATCTCCCACAAGCTGAACGAGGTCATCGCCATCGCCGACTCCGTCACGATCATCCGTGACGGGCAGACGATCGAGACGCTGGACATGGCCTCCGACCACGTCACCGAGGACCGCATCATCTCCGGCATGGTCGGCCGCGCACTCGACAACCGCTTCCCGCCGCACGAGCCGACGATCGGCGACGAGGCGCTGCGCATCGAGGACTGGACGGTCTACAGCCCGAGCCAGCCCGGCAGGAAGGTGGTCGACGGCGCGGCGCTCACGCTGCGCCGGGGCGAGATCGTCGGCCTCGCGGGGCTGATGGGCGCCGGGCGCACCGAGCTGGCGATGAGCGTGTTCGGGCGCGCGTACGGCGTGCACATCTCCGGCAAGATCTTCAAGGACGGCAAGCCGGTCGAGATCCGCAATGTGCAGGACGCGATCAAGCACGGCATCGCCTACGCCACCGAGGACCGCAAGAGGTACGGCCTCAACCTCATCGAGGACATCAAGCGCAACATCTCGGCGGCCGGGCTCACCGGGCTGTCCAAGCGCGGCTGGGTCAACGAGAACGAGGAGTACAAGGTCGCCGAGCAGTTCCACAAGAGCATGAACATCAAGGCGCCCAGCGTCAACAGCGTCGTGGGCAAGCTGAGCGGCGGCAACCAGCAGAAGGTCGTGCTCTCCAAGTGGATCCTGACCGAACCTGACGTGCTCATCCTCGACGAGCCCACCAGAGGCATCGACGTCGGCGCGAAGTACGAGATCTACACGATCATCAACCGCCTGGCCGACCAGGGCAAGGCCGTGCTCGTGATCTCCTCTGAGCTGCCCGAGCTGCTGGGCCTGTGCGACCGCATCTACACCCTCTCCGAGGGCCGCATCACCGGCGAGGTGCCGCGCCAGGAGGCCACCCAGGAACACCTCATGTACCTGATGACCAAGGGACAGAAATAATGAGTAGCATCACGCCCACCGACGTGGAGGTCGGCGCCACGGGCGACGGAGGAGCTCCACGGCAGCCGGGCAGGGTGTCGCTCGGCGGAGTGTCGCTCAACCTGCGATCCAGCGGCATCTACATCGCCTTCGCGCTGATCGTCGTACTGTTCTCGGTGCTGACCGACGGCGCGATGCTGCAGCCACAGAACATCTCCAACATCATCGTCCAGAACTCCTACGTCCTGATCCTCGCGATCGGGATGATCCTGATCATCATCGCCGGGCACATCGACCTTTCGGTCGGTTCGGTGGTGGCGGTCACCGGGGCGCTGGCCGCCGTGCTCATGGTCAACATGCACTGGCCGTGGCCGCTGGCGCTGCTGGTCACGCTGGTGGCCGGGGGGCTCATCGGGGCCTGGCAGGGGTACTGGGTCGCCTACTTCGGCATCCCGGCGTTCATCGTGACGCTGGCGGGCATGCTGCTGTTCAGGGCGCTGACCCTGACCGTGCTGGGCAACCAGGGCATCGGCCCGTTCCCCGACCAGGTCCGCACGCTGGCCAACGGCTTCACCAACGGCTACTTCGGCAACATCGGGCTCGGCCCGCTCGGCGGCGCCGACCTGTTCAGCCTGCTGGTCGGCATCGTCGCCATCGCCGGCATGGTGGCCAGCCAGTGGCGCACCCGCAACGCCCGCCGCGGCTACGGCCAGGCGGTGGAGCCGATGGCGCTGTTCGTGCTGAAGCTGGCGGCCGGGGCCGCGCTGATCCTCTTCCTCATCGTGCAGCTCGCCCGCTTCAAGAACCTCCCGTGGGTGCTGGTGCTGCTGGCGGTGCTCGTGCTCGGGTACTCCCTGATGGCCAACCGCACAGTCTTCGGCCGGCAGATCTACGCCATCGGCGGCAACCTCCAGGCGGCGGTCATGTCCGGCGTGAAGGTCAAGTCGGTGGTCTTCTGGATCTTCGTCAACATGGGCGTGCTGTCGGCCATCGCCGGCATCATCTTCGCCGGCCGGCTCAACCAGGCGGGTCCCACCGCGGGCAACAGCTTCGAGCTGGATGCCATCGCGGCGGCCTTCATCGGCGGCGCGGCCGTGCAGGGCGGCGTCGGCAAGGTGGTCGGCGCGATCACCGGCGGCCTGATCATGGCGGTCATCAACAACGGCATGTCCCTGATCGGCTCCCCGAGCGAGCGGGTCATGCTCGTCAAGGGCGCCGTCCTCCTGGCGGCCGTCGCGTTCGATGTCTGGACCAAGCGGCGGGCGGGCGCCTCGCGCTGATTAAGATCTTCGGAGCCCAGTGAAAGGAGAGACCGTGACGACCCCCAAGCGCCGCCTGCCGGTCATGGCCGACGTGGCCAAGGAGGCGGGCGTGTCGCACCAGACGGTCTCCCGGGTGCTCAACGACCACCCGAACGTCCGGCCCGACACCCGGGCGCGGGTGGAGGAGGCGATCACCCGGCTGGGCTACCGGCGCAACCTGGTCGCCCGCGCCCTGGTCACCAAGCGGTCGCGGACGCTCGGCGTGGTGAGCTTCGACACCACCCTGTACGGCCCGGCCAGCACGATCTACGGCATCGAGCAGGCGGCCAGGACCGCTGGCTACTTCGTCAGCATCGTCAGCCTGAAGTCGATCGACGCCGCGAGCGTGCGCGACGCCATCGACTACCTCGCCGAGCAGGGTGTGGACGGGGTCGTGGTGGTCGCGCCGCAGCGCTCGGCCGGGCGGGCTCTGGAGAAGCTGCCGCCGGGCATGCCGGCGGTGGCGGTCGAGGGCACGCACAGCGCCGACGTGTCGGTGGTCTGCATAGACCAGGTCCAGGGCGCCAGGCTCGCCACCCGCCACCTGCTGGAGCTGGGCCACGAGACCGTCTGGCACGTCAGCGGACCGCCCGACTGGCTGGAGACCGAGGGCAGGATGGAGGGCTGGCGCACCGTCCTGAAGGAGGCGGGCCGGCCGGTTCCCGAGCCGCTGGCCGGCGACTGGAGTCCCCGCGCCGGCTACGAGGCGGGCAAGAGCCTGGCCGCGATGGACGGCGTCACGGCCGTGTTCGCGGGCAACGACCAGATGGCGCTCGGCGTGCTGCGGGCGCTCAGCGAGGCGGGTGTGCGGGTCCCCGACCAGATCAGCGTGGTGGGCTTCGACGACATCCCCGAGTCGGAGTTCTTCTCGCCGCCGCTCACCACGGTCAGGCAGGACTTCGACGTGGTGGGCAGGCACTGCATCGAGGTGCTGCTGCGGCAGATCGACGTCGGGCCGACGGCGTACGAGCGCCTGGTCGTACCGCCCAGCTTCGTCGTACGGTCGAGCACCGCGCCTAGTCGGCCAATGAGAAATCTGCCAAGTGGACTGCCGCCACGGCCTTGACCGGCCCCAACAGTGGGCGGCAGGCCAACGAGCAGGCTTCTTGTTGGTAGATGATGATGGGCATGCCCACGGAAGAACCCCTGGAGTGGAATGTGAACGCTAACAGATACGTGGTCGGAGTGGACTTCGGCACGCTCTCAGGGCGTGCCGTCGTCGTACGCGTCAGCGATGGCGCCGAGCTGGGCAGCGCCGTCTACGAGTACGCCCACCGCGTGATCGAGCACAGCCTGCCGGGCTCCGGCAAGAGGCTGGGACCGGACTGGGCGCTGCAGTCGCCGCAGGACTGGATCGACGTGCTGAAGATCGCCGTGCCCCAGGCGATCGCCGCCGCGGGTGTCGCACCCGAGGAGGTCATCGGCGTCGGCACCGACTTCACCGCCTGCACCGTGCTGCCCACCACGGCCGACGGCACGCCGCTGTGCTTCGAGACGCCCGATGAGCCGCACGCCTGGCCGAAGCTGTGGAAGCACCACGCCGCGCAGCCGCACGCCGACCGGATCAACGAGCTGGCCGCGCGCCGGGGGGAGAGCTGGCTGCCGCGCTACGGCGGCAAGATCTCCTCGGAGTGGGAGTTCGCCAAGGGCCTGCAGGTCCTGGAGGAGGCCCCCGAGGTGTACGCCAGGGCCGAGCGCTGGATCGAGGCCGCCGACTGGATCATCTGGCAGCTCACCGGCGTCGAGAGCCGCAACACCTGCACTGTCGGCTACAAGGGGATCTTCCAGGACGGCGGCTACCCGTCCGAGGAGTACCTCGCCGAGCTCAACCCCGGCTTCGCCGGCTTCGTGAGCAAGCTCGCCACCGGGCAGGTCGGCGAGAAGGTCGACGGCACGACGCTGGCCCCGCTCGGCGGCCTCGCCGGAGGCCTGACCGCGCAGGCGTCCGAGTGGACGGGCATCCCCGAGGGCGTCGCCGTGGCCGTCGGCAACGTCGACGCGCACGTCACCGCGGCCGCCGCCGACGCCGTCAGGCCCGGCCAGATGGTGGCCATCATGGGCACCTCCACCTGCCACATCATGCCCAGCGACCGGCTCGCCGAGGTGCCCGGCATGTGCGGCGTCGTACGCGACGGCATCGTGCCCGGCCTGTGGGGCTACGAGGCCGGCCAGTCGGCGGTGGGCGACATCTTCGCCTGGTTCGTGGACAACTTCGGGGGTGACCTGGACCACGACCGCCTGACCGCGCTGGCCGAGAAGCAGGCCGTCGGCGAGCACGGCCTGGTCGCGCTCGACTGGTTCGGCGGCAACCGCTCGGTGCTCGTGGACCACAACCTCTCCGGCGTGATCATCGGTCAGACCCTGGCCACCAAGCCCGAGGACGTCTACCGGGCGCTCATCGAGTCCACCGCGTTCGGCGCCCGCATGATCGTGGAGACGTTCGAGAAGTCGGGCGTGCCGGTCGAGGAGTTCGTGGTCGCGGGCGGCCTGCTCAAGAACCGCTTCCTCATGCAGGTCTACGCCGACGTGCTGCGCCGCCCGCTTTCGGTCATCGGCTCCGACCAGGGACCCGCGCTCGGCTCGGCCATCCACGCGGCCGTCGCCGCCGGCGCCTACCCGGGCATCGAGGAGGCCGCCGAGGCCATGGGCAAGCGCACCGAGGCCGCGTACGTGCCCGACGAGGCCAGGGCCGACGCCTACGACCGGCTCTACGCCGAGTACCGCAGGCTCCACGACTTCTTCGGGGACGGGAAGATGCTGCACACCCTCCGCGCGATCAGGAACGAGGCCCAGGCATGACCATCAGGAAGATCGTCGCCGATCTGCACGCCGAGCTCGTGCGCTACAACCTGGTGGTCTGGACTGCCGGCAACGTCTCGGGCCGGATCCCGGGCGAGGACCTGTTCGTCATCAAGCCGTCCGGGGTCTCCTACGACGAGCTGACGCCGGAGAACATGGTGGTGTGCGACCTCGACGGCAACCTCGTCGAAGGCGAGCACTCGCCGTCCAGCGACACCGCCGCGCACGCGTACGTCTACCGCAACATGCCCGACGTCGGCGGCGTCGTGCACACCCACTCCACCTACGCCTCGGCCTGGGCCGCCCGCGGCGAGGCCATCCCCTGCGTGCTGACCGCGATGGCCGACGAGTTCGGCGGCGAGATCCCGGTCGGCCCGTTCGCGCTGATCGGTGACGACTCGATCGGCCAGGGCATCGTCGAGACACTCAAGGGCCACCGCTCCAAGGCCGTCCTCATGCAGAACCACGGCGTGTTCAGCATCGGCAAGGACGCGAAGGCCGCGGTGAAGGCCGCCGTGATGTGCGAGGACGTGGCCCGTACCGTCCACGTGGCCAGGCAGCTCGGCGAGCCGCTGTCCATCCCGCAGGACGACATCGACCGCCTGTACGACCGCTATCAGAACGTCTACGGACAGAGGAGCCCGCGTTGAAGATCTGGTTTCTGACCGGCAGCCAGGGGCTGTACGGCGAGGACACGTTGCGCCAGGTGGCCGAGCAGTCCCAGCGGATCGCCGAGCAGTTGCCGGTGCCCGTGGACTGGAAGCCCGTCCTCACCGACGCCGCGGCGATCAGGCGGGTGATGCTGGAGGCCAACGCCGATGACGAGTGCGCCGGCGTGATCGCGTGGATGCACACGTTCTCCCCGGCCAAGATGTGGATCGCGGGTCTCGACGCGCTGCGCAAGCCGCTGCTGCACCTGCACACGCAGGCCAACGTGGAGCTCCCGTGGAGCACCATCGACATGGACTTCATGAACCTCAACCAGGCCGCGCACGGCGACCGCGAGTTCGGGTTCGTGCAGACCCGCCTGGGCGTGCCGCGCAAGACCGTGGCCGGGCACGTCACCGACCCGTCCGTGGGCGAGCGCATCCAGACCTGGGTACGCGCGGCCAAGGGCCTGGCCGAGGTCCGCACGCTGAAGCTGGCCCGCTTCGGCGACAACATGCGGGACGTGGCGGTCACCGAGGGCGACAAGGTCGAGGCCCAGCTCCGCTTCGGCGTCTCGGTGAACACCTACGGCGTGAACGACCTGGTCGAGGTCGTGGACGCGGTCTCCGACGCGGACGTGACGGCGCTGGTCAAGGAGTACGCGGAGCAGTACACCGTGGCGCCCGAGCTGCTCGGCGAGCGCAACGAGTCGCTGCGTTACGCGGCCAGGATCGAGCTGGGCCTGCGCGGCTTCCTCGAGGCGGGCGGCTTCAAGGCGTTCACCACGAACTTCGAGGACCTCGGCGGCCTGCGCCAGCTCCCCGGCCTGGCCGTGCAGCGGCTCATGGCCGACGGGTACGGCTTCGGCGGCGAGGGCGACTGGAAGACCTCGGTGCTGCTGCGCACGCTCAAGTCGATGGCGCCGGGCGGCACCTCGTTCATGGAGGACTACACCTACAACCTGACGCCCGGCCAGGAGCTCATCCTCGGCGCGCACATGCTGGAGGTCTGCCCCTCGATCGCCTCCGGCACGCCGTCGTGCGAGATCCACCCGCTGGGCATCGGCGGCAGGGAGGACCCGGTCAGGCTCGTGTTCGACGCCGAACCGGGGCCCGGCATCGTGGTAAGCCTGGCCGACATGGGCGACAGGTTCCGGCTGGTGGCCAACGAGATCGACATCGTGACGCCGCCCCAGCCGCTGCCCAAGCTGCCGGTGGCCCGCGCGGTCTGGAGCCCGCGCCCGAACCTGCGCACGTCCACGGAGTCGTGGCTCACGGCGGGCGCGCCGCACCACACGGTGCTCTCCACGGCCGTCGGCCGCGAGGAGCTGACCGACCTGTCCGACATGCTCGGCGTGGAGCTGGTGACCATCGACGCCGACACGACGACCGAGCGCTTCACCAAGGAGCTGCGCTGGAACCAGGCGTACTACCGCCTGGCCCAGGGCTTCTAGCTCTCCGGAGGCTTCTTGGGGGCGTTCCTGCGCTGCTCCTCGGCGCGCTCGCGGCAGCGGCGCAGGAACTCCTCGTCGTCATCGGGGTTGGTGGCGGCGAAGCGGCCGGGACGGTCGTACTCGGGGAACGCGTTCGGTCGCGTGACCGCCTGCGACCGCTCCGGGCGGCCGGCCACCAGCCAGGCAATGGAGCCGATCAGCGGGAAGAGGAGCACGACGACCACCCAGGCGATCTTCGGCAGGTTCCGGCAGAGCACGTCGGGCGTGGTGATCGCCTCGAAGAGGCAGTAGAGCCAGAGCACGAGCGTGACAAGGCCGATGGCCTCGGACATGTAGAGCACGGCGCACCTCCGTCAGCGGCACTCGAAACTAGCGGCACCCGGCGGGAGCTGACAAGGTGAGTTATGGGAGGGTATGGGCGTGACGCTGACCAATTGGGCGGGAAACACAGCATTTCGGGCGCGAGACGTTCACCATCCGACCTCGCTCGGCGAGCTTCGGCAGCTCGTCGCGGCCGGTTCTCACGTGCGGGCGCTGGGGAGCGGCCACTCGTTCAACGACGTCGCGGACACCACCGGCGACCTCGTCGTGCTCGACCGGATGCCGGACGCGGTGGAGATCGACAGCGCCGCGGCCAAGGTGCGGGTGCCGGCGCGCATGACGTACGCGCGGCTCGCGCCGCTGGTGCACCAGGCCGGGTTCGCGCTGGCGAACATGGCCTCGCTGCCCCACATCTCCGTGGCGGGCTCGGTCGCGACGGGCACGCACGGCTCCGGCGACACCGTGCCCAGCCTGGCCGCCGCCGTGTCGGCGCTCGACCTCGTCACCGCCGACGGCTCCTTGCTGACGCTCTCCCGCGGCGACGCCGACTTCCCCGGCGCGGTGGTGGCGCTCGGCGCGCTCGGCATCGTCACGTCGCTGACCCTCGACCTGGTGCCCGCCTTCGAGGTGCGCCAGTACGTACGCGAGGGCCTGACCGTGGACGCGCTCGCCGACTTCGACGAGATCATGGCCGGCGGCTACAGCGTCAGCCTCTTCACCGACTGGCGCGACACCCGCGTCTGGCTGAAGCGCACGGAGGAGCTGACCAGCCCCGACTGGTACGGCACCACCCCGGCCGACGGCCCCCGCCACCCGCTGCCCGGCATGCCGGCCGAGAGCTGCACGGCCCAGCTCGGCGAGCCGGGCCCGTGGTACGAGCGGTTGCCGCACTTCCGGCACGACCACGAGCCGAGCGGCGCGGGCGACGAACTGCAGTCGGAGCTCATCCTGCCCAGGGAGCACGCGGTCAAGGCGCTGCGCGAGCTGTACGCGATCGGCGACCGGATCCGGCCCGTCCTGCACATCTCGGAAGTGCGCTCGATCGCGGCCGACGACCTGTGGCTCAGCCCGTTCCACGGCCGCGACAGCGTGGGCATCCACTTCACCTGGGTGAGGGACGTCGCGGGGGTGCTTCCGGTGCTGGAGCTGGTGGAGGAGACGCTGGCGCCGTTCGAGCCCAGGCCGCACTGGGGCAAGCTGTTCACCCGGTGGCCCGCCTGCCCCGACCGTTTCCGCTCCCTCGTACGGCGGCTCGACCCCCAGGGCAAGTTCGCCAACGACTTCACGCGGATACTGCTGGGGGAGTAGCCTCCCGCGCGGGTTTGCGCCCCCGGATGTAGCGCACCACCGGCCCGGCGGACGATGTGGCCGGCCTGCGCTTCGGCGATCGTTGATGGCATGACCGATCACCTGTTCAGGTTCGGCGCGGTCGCCGGACACGCCACCGACGCCGACGCGTGGACCGGCCTGGCCCGCCGGGCGGAGAGCCTCGGCTACTCGACGCTGCTGGTGCCCGACACGCTCGGCACGCTGTCGCCCTTCACCGCCGCAGCCGTCGCCGCTACGGCCACGACGACCCTGCGCGTCGGCACGTTCGTGCTGAGCGCCCCCAACCGGACGCCCGAGGCCGTGGCCTGGGAGACCTCCACGCTGCACACGCTCACCGGGGGCCGCTTCGAACTGGGCCTGGGCGCCGGCCGCCCGGACGCGGAGCGGGACGCCGCGACGCTCGGCGTCAGGTTCGGCACGCCGAGCCAGCGCATCGAGCGGCTCTCCCGGACCATCGACGCCGTCAAGGACGTGCGCGTGCTCGTCGCCGCGTCCGGGACCAAGCTGCTCAGGCTGGCCGCCCAGAAGGCCGACACGGTGGCGCTCGGCGTGCCGCCCCACTACACGGAGGAGCAGGTGGGGGCGAAGCTGGACGAGCTGTACGAGCTGGCCGGCGACCGCTTCCACAACCTGGAGCTCAGCATGAACCTCGCCGCCGCCGGCGCGGAGCCGCCCTCCTGGCTGCCCGTCCCCGCGGATGGCACCGGGGTTCTGACGGGCACGGTGGACGAGATGGTGGACACGCTCCGCAGGCGCCGGGACAAGCTCGGCGTCTCGTACGTGTCGGTGAACGCCCAATACCTGGACGAGTTCGCCCCAGTGGTCGAGCGGCTCACCGGTACCTGACCGGACCTGACAGGTACGCCCGGCACGATGGAGCACATGTTCGCCAAGGGAACTTTCGACACCGCCGGCTGGGACGCCAAGCCGCCCTTCGAAGAGCGTGACGGCGTCTCGTTCGGGCTCGTGACCATGTCCAAGACCTTCCACGGGGACCTCACCGGCACCAGCGTCGTCTACCTGCTCGTCGCCTCGACGGAGGTCGAGGACTCGCGCGCGTACGTGGCGATGGAGCGCATCGAAGGCACGCTGGGCGGCCGCTCGGGGGCCTTCGTCGTGCAGCACAACGCGGTCAGCGACCGCGGGAGGCAGTCGCTGACCGTCTCGGTCGTCCCCGACTCGGGCACCGGGGACTTGCGGGGGCTCAGAGGTGAGATGGCCATCGTCATCACCCCGGACGGCGGCCACTCCTACACCTTCGACTTCACCCTCTGAGCCGCCCGCCGGCAGGAGGCCCTATGCCGCTGAGTCTCCCTTCGGCGCACGATGCCTGCGCCGCGCCGGATCCGGGTCCAGGTCGTGCTCCTCGTCCTCGAGCCGGCCGAGGACGGTCTCGGCGATCGAGCCCAGTGCCTCGAGCTGACTCGGGGTCAGGACGTCGATGACGTAGCGCCGTACGGCCCGCTCGTGGTGGATCTTGGCCTCCGTGGCGAGCCGGCGGCCCGCCTCGGTGGCCTGGATGACCGACCCCCGGTTGTCCTCCTCGCACTCGGCACGCGTGACCAGCCCGCGTTGCTCCATGCGCCGCAACTGGTGGGACAGGCGGCTCTTCTCCCATGCCAGCCCACAGCGCAGCGCCAGCGCCCGCATCGACTCGCCGGGAGACTCGGTGAGGAGGGAGAGGACCTCGTAGTCGGCCTCCGACAGCCCGGTGGTGCCGGCGAGCTCCCGGTTGATCCGCCCGGTGAGCTGCACGCGCATGCGCTGGTAGCTGGCCCAGTGGGCCGCCTGACGGGTGGAGAGCGAGGACATGACGACAGTCTAGTATGGTTGATGCATCAACCTTTTGAGGAAGGGCTTCGATGAACTACGGCCATCCGCTGACGTTCGGCACGTTCATCACCCCCGGAGCCGACGCCGTTCCGCTGGCGGTCCGGAGCGAGGAACTGGGGTATGACCTCGTCACTTTCCAGGATCATCCGTACCGGTTCGACACGTGGACGCTCCTGTCGTGGGTGGCCGGACGGACGTCGCGGGTGCGCCTGTCGGCGAACGTCCTGAACCTGCCGCTGCGTCCCCCGGCGGTGCTGGCGCGCGCGGCGGCCAGCCTCGATCTGCTCTCCGGCGGGCGGCTGTCGCTCGCGCTCGGCGCCGGCGCGTACGAGGACGCCGTCGAGGCCATGGGCGGTCCGCGCCGGACCCCCGACGCGGCGGTCGAGGCGCTCGGTGAGGCCGTCGACGTGATCCGCGGTGTGTGGGACGTGGAGAACGGGCCGCTGCGGTTCGACGGCGAGCACTACCGGCTCCAGGGCGCGCAGCCGGGGCCGGTTCCCGCGCATGACGTGCCGATCTGGCTGGGCACGGACGATCCGCGGATGCTGCGTCTGCTCGGGGAGAAGGCGGACGGGTGGCTGGTGACCGTCGGCGCGCTCGAGCCGGGGCAGCTCAGGGCCGGCAACAAGCTCATCGACGAGGCCGCGGTGGCGGTGGGGCGCGATCCCCGGGAGATCCGGCGGTTGGCCAACATCTCGGGACGCTTCGGAACGTCGCGGTCCGGCTTCCTCGACGGGCCCGGCGAGCAGTGGGTGGAGGACCTCCTGCCGCTCGCCCTCGAGGACGGGGTCGGGACGTTCATCCTGATGTCGGACGACCCTGCGACCATCGAGCGGTTCGCTCTCGAGGTGGCGCCCGCGCTGCGCGAGGCCGTGGCACCGGCGAGCCGTCAGCTTCGCCGCGCCACCGTGCGTGCTCAGCGCCGGGCCGGGATCGACTATGACGGGGTGCCCCCGTCCCTCCCGGTGATCGAGCCGGGTGACCCTGGGTACTCGCGGGTCAGGTCGACGTACGTGCGGGGCGGCGCGCCGGGACTGGTCATCCAGGCGGCCGACGCGGGGCAGGTCGTGGAGGCGCTGGCGTTCGCGCGGGCGCACCCGCATCTGCCGCTGGCGGTCCGCAGCGGCGGGCACGGGATCAGCGGCCGCTCCACCAACGACGGCGGCATCGTCATCGACGTGTCCAAGCTGAACGCCATCGAGGTGCTCGACCGGCCGGGCCGCCTGGTCAGGATCGGGCCCGGAGCCCGCTGGATGGACGTCGCCGCGGCCCTTCGGCCGTACGGGTGGGCGCTCAGCTCCGGCGACTACGGCGGCGTCGGCGTCGGCGGCCTGGCCACCGCCGGCGGCATCGGGTTCCTGGGGCGCGACCACGGGCTGACCATCGACCACCTGCGTGCCGTGGAGATGGTGCTCGCCGACGGCTCGGTGGTGCGGGCGAGCGAGGCGGAGCACGCCGACCTGTTCTGGGCGGTACGCGGCGCGGGAGCGAACTTCGGCATCGCCACGGCATTCGAGTTCCAGGTGGACGAGGTCGGCGACGTCGGGTGGGCGCAGCTCGTCATGGACGCCCGTGACACCGCCACGTTCCTGGAGAGGTGGGGCGCGGTCCAGGAGGCGGCGCCGCGGGACCTCACCAGCTTCCTCATCGTGAGCCCGCCGCGGGCGGGACAGCCGGCGACGGCGATCGTGCTGGCCATGGTCAACGCGGGGGTGCCGGAGACCGTCATCGACCGGCTCCAGCCGCTCGCCGGGATCGCCCCGATGTACGACCAGCAGGTCGTGATCACCCCGTACGCCGACGTCATGGCGAACGCGTCGCGCGAGGACCACAACGGGCAGGGCGACCCGACCACCCGATCAGGGCTGGCCGAGCACATCACCCCGGAGTTCGCCGCCGCCGCGGCGCGGCTGATCCACAGCGGCGCGGTGTACTTCTTCCAGATCCGCTCGGTCGGCGGCGCGGTGGCCGACGTCCCGGCGGACGCCACGGCCTACGCGCATCGCTCCGCGAACTTCTCGGTCATCGCGTTCGGCGTGAACCGGCAGCGGATGGACAGGGAGTGGGCCCGGCTCGAGCCGTATTTCGACGGCCTGTACCTCAGTTTCGAGACCGACCAGCGCCCGGAGCGGCTGCGGGACGCGTTCCCGCCGCACACCCTGCGGCGCTTGGGCGAGCTGAAGGCGCGGTACGACCCGGACAACGTCTTCCGCGACAACTTCAACATCCGACCTGAGGAGGCATAGATGACCGATTACAGGCATGACCTGCTGTTCGGCACGTTCATCACCCCCACGGCACAGCCCGCCACGCACGCGGTCGAGCTCGCCGTGGTGGCCGACCGCGCGGGCCTCGACCTGGTGATGTTCCAGGATCATCCGTACCAGCCGAAGTTCCTCGACACCTGGACCCTGCTCTCCTACGTCGCCGCCCGCACCGAGCGCGTCCATCTGAGCGGCAACGTGCTCAACCTGCCGCTGCGCCCTCCCTCCGTGCTGGCTCGCAGCGCGGCCAGCCTGGACCTCCTCAGCGGCGGCCGCTTCGAGCTGGGCATCGGCGCGGGCGGCTTCTGGGACGCCATCGAGGCCATGGGCGGCCGGCGGCTGACCCCCGGCCAGGCCGTGGACGCGCTGGACGAGGCGATCCAGGTCATCCGCCAGATCTGGGCGGCCGGCCAGCCGGGCGGCGTTCACGTCAACGGTGAGTACTACCAGGTCGACGGCGCCAAGCGCGGCCCTGCCCCGGCGCACGACATCGGCATCTGGCTCGGCGCATACAAGCCGAAGATGCTCAAGCTGACCGGCCGTGCCGCCGACGGCTGGCTCCCGTCGCTGTCCTACCTGCAGGGCGGCCCCGACGACCTCACCGAGGGCAACAAGCACATCGACGAGGCCGCGCTGTCGGCCGGTAGGACACCCTCCGACGTGCGCCGTTTGCTGAACCTCTCCGGGCGTTTCAGCCAGTCGAGCCGTGGCCTGCTCGACGGGCCGCCGGACCAGTGGGCGGAGGAGCTCGCCGGGCTCGCCCTGGACCACGGTGTGAGCGCGTTCATCCTGATGGGGGACGAGCCGGCGGCGATCGAACTGTTCGCGGCCGAGGTCGCCCCGGCGACCCGCGAACTCGTCGCCGCCGAGCGCGGAGACGCCGCGCACACAGGGACGTAGGCCCGCCTGAGCGGGCGCCTGGCCTCCAGGCGCCCGCTGGGACGGCCGCTTGGATCAGACTCCGAAAGCAGCCGGGTAACGGATGGTGCCGGACGGCACGGGCCGGGCGGGGTCGAAGACGAGCGCCATCATGTACTTGTCCTCTACGTCGAAGGACGGCCGGATGGCGTGGCGCGAGGCCGGGGCGAAGCCGAAGCGCGGGTAGTACTCGGCGTGACCCAGCACAAGGACCAGGTTCTCGTCCTGCTGCCGGGCGGCGTCCAGGGCGGCGCGGATGACCGCCGAACCGGCGCCGCGACTCTGGTGCTCGGGCCGTACGGCGCACGGGCCCAGGGTGAGCGCGGGGAAGCCGTCCACGTGGCAGCGCGTGAGCAGCGCGAACCCCGCGACGGCGCCGTCGGGCTGCTGCACGATCCACGACAAGCCCGGCAGCCAGGCAGCCGGATCGGCGTGCAGCGCCTCGACCAGGTCGGCCTCGTGCGAGGTGGGGAAGGCGGCGAGGTTGACCTCCCGGATCCGGTCACGGTCGGCGGAGGTCTCGGGGCGGGTGATCCAAGCAGTGGTCATGACGGCGCGGGAGACCGTTTCTGTGTGAGACACCTTGCGGGAAGGGCCCCGGCAGGACTCACGGCGGCGCCCTGAAGGACACCGCCGTTGAATGTGACTTGTGTGGAGCTATGGGGATTCGAACCCCAGACCTCCTCCATGCCATGGAGGCGCGCTACCAACTGCGCCATAGCCCCTTGTTGCCTGTACGAGTGTAGCCGACTTCGCGACCGCCGAAGCACACCTTAAAAACCATGCATACGGAGAGTAAAGCTTTGCTACTGTCCGTGCCATGATCGGCTTCCACCCTGTACCCCTGACCTCGCGATGCGCCCAGATCCTTGGCGAGCGCGAGCATGCCGTCATCGGCGTCAGCGCACTCAACGGCTACTTCACCCCCCGGACCATCAGGCATCTCCTCGAGTGGGCGACCCGGACGTTCGCGCGGTTCCACGTGCTCGTGCCCGGCGTCGAGCTGGCCGGGACGCTGGTCGCGAGGGGATGCCCGGCCACCAGGGCCGGGGCCAAGGCGAGGGCGGCCGCCAACAACACCCGCAACCGGGTGATCCGCGCGCTCGACGCCCTCGACCCGCCGGACGCCACCGTGTTCGACTGGAACGAGCTGGCCCCCAACCCGGCCTACAGCGGGGCGCGAGCGGAGCTGGAGCGCCTGTTCGCCACGCATCCGGCCTTCAGGCGGCACTGCATGGATGCGGTACGGCCCATCGTCGGCGTGCCGGAGCTCTCGCGCGAGCAGGCCGAGCAGGCCCTGCCCTTCCTCCTGGCCGAGCTGCCCCTCGTCATCGACACCCCGTCGATCCTCGGCACGGGCTCGTCGGTGTTCTGCTACCCCCGGCCGATGCCCATGGTCGACCTGCTCTACACGGGCATGCTCCCCGTCCACCCAGGCCCCGCGCAGGGATTCGTGTCGACCGCATTGACACAGGCTGCCCGGCCTGCACAGTATCTAAGTAACGTTCTGTAAAGACACTGTCACATAAGGTGCCCCCATGGATGCAGGTGCCCGGAATGCTGGACATGCGTTCGACACAAGCGACATGGACCACGACGGCTACCTCGATCATCGAGACATGATCGTGGTCGCCGCCGCGCTCTGCGAGCGGCTGGGGCTCTCCGAGCAGGGCAGCCGGCTGGTCAAGGGCGCGTACGAGCAGGTCTGGCAGTACGCCGTCGACCACATAGGCACCGATGCCGACGGCCGCATCAGCAGGGAGTCCTACATCAACTACGCGCTCGCCCCGGAGCGCGACCGGACGGAGTTCGTGTCCAACGTGGTCTGGCCGATCACCGACGCCCTCTGGGACGCGCTCGACGCCGACGGTGACGAGCGGCTCGACCGGGCCGAATACCTGCGCCTGTGGGCGGCGTACGACGTGGCGGCAGAGGCGTCGCGGGAGTCGTTCGAGCGGCTGCGCGGCAACAGGGTCGCGCACGTGTCGAAGGCCGGGTTCGCCCGGGCGATGTACGACTACTACTACCGCTCCGCCACTGCCGCCCCCATACTCGGCGACAACTAGACCGGCTCGCGAGGCCGGTCAGCCCACCGAGCGGGCCTTGTCGATGAGCGTGACCAGCTCCGACACCATCGGGTCCTCCGACGCCGCCGCCAGCCGCGTGGCCTGCTCCCCGAGCGTGGGCAGGTCCATGCCGAACGCCTTGCGATCGCGCAGGTAGACCGCGAACGCGGCGACCACCACGTCCACCTGGAGCCGGACCGGCGCCTTGTCCCAGACCGACGGGGCCAGCTCGTCGGCCTGCAGTGCCCTGCTCGCCTCCGAGGCGTTCCGGGTGTCGGGGTCCTGCCAGCGTACGGTGGCCTGGGCCAGCTGCCCCTTGGCGCCCGGCTTGAGGCGCAGCGAGTAGAGGGCGGTGACCGAGTGGCCGGGGCCGATCTCACCGCCGTCCCGGCTGTCGTCGCGGAACTCCTCCGTGGCCAGCGCGCGGTTCTCGTAGCCGATGAGCTGGTAAGCCTCCACAACCGACGGGTTGAAGACGACCTGCGCCTTGGCGTCGCGCGCCCGCAGCTCGATGTTCGCGGGGAGTTGCGTGGCGAAGATCTTGTCGGCCTCCTCCTGGCTGCTGACGTACACGGCCATGCCGTCGCCGTTGTCGGCGAGCTGCTCCATCAGCTCGTCGCCGTAGTCGCGGCCGACCCCGACGGTGAGCAGCGTGACCTGTCTGCCGGCGTACTCCTTGGCCTGGCCGAGGATGGCCTGCCATTCGGTGTCGCCCTGGTTGGCCAGGCCGTCGGAGAGCAGGATGACCCGGTTCGTGGCGGCCGGACGGAACGCCTTGGACGCCTCCTGGTAGCCGGTGACCAGCCCTGACTCGAGGTTCGTGCCACCATCGACGGTCAGCTCGTTCACCGCGTCGCGCAGCTCGTCCCTGGCGGTCAGCGGGGTCATCGACGCCAGCACCTCGGCCTCGTCGCTGAACGACACGATCGACACCTGGTCGCCGGGCGCGAGCTGGTCGAGCAGCTTGAGCAGGGCCGACTTGACGAGGTCGAGACGGCCGGGCTCGGCCATCGAGCCGGAGACGTCCACCACGAACGTGAGGTTGGCGGGCCGCCGCTCGGCCGCCTCCGAGGCGCGCGTCTGCAGGCCGACGCGCAGGACCGCCTCGTCGCGCGACGGCAGCTTCGCGCCGTCCACGTGGACGGCGAACCCGTCGTCCTGCGGCTGCGCGTAGTCCTGCCGGAACGCGTTGACCCACTCCTCGGGGCGGATCTCGCCGGGCGCGGGCCAGCGGCCCTCCTGGAGGGTACGCCGGGCGTAGCCGTACGAGGCGGTGTCCACGTCCAGGGCGAACGTGGAGATCTGGGCCGTGGTCGTGTCCTGCTCGTCGCTCTGCTGAGTTGGGGCTTTGGACGGGTGTACGGGTTGTTGATTGGCGTTGGCGTTCACGGGAGCCCGCTCACCGCTCGTTGAGCCTCCCGAGCCGCCGCACGCGGCCAGGGCCAGCAGCGCAACAAGCCCGACACCCGCCGCTAAGGGACGAATTTTCATCGCAACCACCTCCATGCCGTACGACGGAAGTTGATCTGCGTTAGCCGGGCCGGTGACGTAAGCGAGCGCAAACCGCGACCGAGACGTGATCGCTTGTGACAAAGGGGACAATTGAGGTGCTGCTACCGGATGAGCCCGCGTGCCAGTGCCGCGTTCTCGACGTGTATGCGTACGCTGAGCAGCACCGCGTTGGCCGCCGTGAAGGCCAGCGCGGTGAGCCAGGCGGAGTGCACGAGCGGCAGCGCGAGGCCCTCGGCGACGACGGCCACGTAGTTGGGGTGCCGCAGCCACCGGTACGGCCCGCTGTGCACGAGCGGCAGTCCCGGCACCACGACGACCCGGGTGTTCCACTGCCTGCCCAGCGTGCGGACGCACCACCAGCGCAGTCCCTGGGCGAGGACGACCACCGCCAGCATCGGCCAGCCCAGCAGCGGGACGAAGGGGCGGCCCAGCAGCCACACCTCGGTGGGCGCCGCCGCCAGGAGCGCGACGTGGGCGAGGACGATCCAGGGAAAGTGGCGCCTGCCGTACTCGACGCCGCCCCTGGACCTGGCCCAGGCCAGGTTGCGGCGGGCCACCACCAGCTCGGCCAGCCGCTCGAGCACGACCAGGCCGATGAGGACGAGGTACGCGCTCACCAGTGCAGGATCAGCAGCTCGGCGGAGAAACCCGGACCCAGGGCGAGGAGCACGGCGGGCGCGCCCGGCCGGCCCCGCGTTTCCTGGAGCACGTGGAGCACCGAGACGGAGGAGAGGTTGCCGTGCTCGCGCAGCGACCGCCAGGTCACCTCGAGCGCCTTCGGCGGCAGGCCGAGGGTCTGCGCGATCTTCTCGATGACCTTGGGGCCGCCGGGATGGCAGATCCAGATGGCGACCTGGTCGGGGGTCAGGCCGTAGTCGGCCAGGAACGCCTTGATGTCACCGGCCAGCACCTGCTCCACGAACCCGGTCAGGTCCGGATCCAGCACGATGCGGAAGCCGTGCTCCCCGACCTCCCAGCCCATGAGGTGCTCGGTGCCGGGATAGAGCCTGCTGCGCGTGGCGACGACCTCGGGTCCCTCGCCGCGCCCGGTCGCGACGACGGCAGCCGCGCCGTCCCCGAACAGGCCGCTGGCCACCAGGTTCGCGATCGAGGTGTCGTCCCGCTGGATCGTCAGCGAGCACAGCTCCACGCACACCAGCACCGCGACGTGGTCGGGCCAGCCGCGCAGGTAGTCGTGCAGGCGCGACAGCCCCGAGGCGCCCGCCGCGCAGCCCAGGCCGAACACGGGCACCCGCTTGACGTCCGGCCGCAGCCCCACCCGCTGGGCCAGCCTGGCATCCAGGGACGGCGTCGCGATGCCGGTGGTCGAGCAGAGCAGCAGGTGATCGACTTTCTCGGGGCGGATGCCGGCCTTGCGCAGCGCGCCTCTCAGAGCCTGCTCACCGAGTTCGAGAGCGATTTCGAGGTACATGTCGTTCGCGCGCGCGAAGGAGTCGAGCTTGGCGTAGTCGGCCAGCGGGAGCGCGAGATTGCGGCCCTCCACCCCGGTCGCCGCGTGGAAACGTCGCAGCAGGTCCTCATCACAGGAAGTCAGCCGGGAGAACGCCTCGGTGATCTCCGCCTGCGTGTAACGGTGATCGGGCAAAACGCTCTGTACTCCCGATATATGCATATATCTCTCCTGCCGCTGAGAGGCCGCGGCTAACATCGGCCTATCGGCGCACGAGCCTCCAGAGCGAGGTCACCTCGGCGGCGCGGGCGGCGTGCAGCGGGTCCTGCTCGTCCTTCGGCCGGTTGTGCCGGGGCGGCACATCCAGGCGCCCGGCCACGCGCAGCCCCGCCCGCTCGAACGCTCCCAGCAGGTCGTCCCGGGTGCGCAGGCCGAGGTGCTCGGCCAGGTCCGACAGGATGAGCCAGCCCTCGCCGCCCGGCTCGAGATGCTCGCCCAGGCCGTCGAGGAAGCCCTGCAGCATTCGCCCGCCGGGATCGTAAATCGCGTGGTCGAGGGGCGAGACCGGCTTGGCGGGAAGCCACGGCGGATTGCACACGATCAGCGGCGCACGGCCGGGCGGGAACAGGTCGCCGCGCACGATCTCCACGCGGTCGTCCAGGCCCAGGCGGGCGACGTTCTCGCCGGCACAGTCCACGGCGCGCTGGTCCAGGTCGGTGGCCACGACGTGCCGTACGCCCCGCCTGGCCAGCACGGCGGCCAGCACTCCCGTGCCCGTGCCGATGTCGAACGCCAGCCGGTCGTCAGGCAGCGGTGCCTGCGCGACCAGATCGATGTACTCGCCCCTGATCGGTGAGAACACGCCGTGGTGCGGGTGGATGCGGGCCCCGAGTGCCGGGACGTACACGCCTTTGCGCCGCCACTCGTGGGCCCCGATCAGGCCGAGCAGTTCGCGTAGCTGGCCCACCGCGGGAGGGGCCTCGGAGCCGTACACCTCGGCGCACGCCGCCCGCACGTCGGGCGCCCTGCGCAGCGGGACCACATGGTCTTCCGCGAACGGGACGAGCAGCATCCCCAGCGTGCGGGCGCGCTGGGACTGAGCCTGGCGGTAGCGGTGGAACCCGGCGCCGGGGTCGGCGGGCTTGCACCGGCGTCCCATGGCCGTCAGCAGCTGGCGGGCGTTCTGGAAGTCACCCTGCCACAGCAGCGCGGTGCCCTCGCAGGCCAGCCGGTACGCGGTGTCGGCCTTCATCCGGTCGTCGGCCGTGATCACGCGCGTGGGAGGTGGCGCACCCAGCGCGGAACGCCAGACCGCCGACCGCTCCTGCCCTGCCTCGGTCCAATGGATCATCAGAGCCGACCGTTTCACGTTCCGCACCCGCGCGGCTACCGGTTTTCGGGTGTTGCCCTCATCAACACCGTACGCCCACCGCGCGAGCTCTCAGGGGTGCGTCACCCCCGGGTCTCCGGCCGGTAGGTGGCGACGATCACGCCCGCCGTCGTCGCCACGGAGTCGACCAGCTCCAATTCCTCCGATTCGGAGCCGGAGAACAACCGCCGTCCCTCTCCCAGCACGAGCGGATGGATGAGCAGGACGAGCTCGTCGACCAGGCCGCGCGCCATCAGCGCCCTGACCAGCACCCCGCTTCCGAACACCACCAGGTTCTCGGGCAGTTCCTCCTTGAGCGCGGCCACGGCATCCGTGACATCCCCCTTGAGCAGGAAGGAGTTCTCCCAGGGCAGGGGCTCGGCGAGCGTGCTCGACGCCACGTACTTCTCGACCCTGTTGAGCGCCTCGGTGAACGGGTTCGCCTCCTGCTTGGGCCAGAAGGCAGCAAATCTCTCATACGTCGTACGCCCGGCCAGCAGCGCCCAGGCGCTCGACATCCGCGCCCCCATGACCTCCTGCATGACCGGATCCTGCCGCAGGCTCGCCCACCCGCCATGCCGGAACCCGTCTCGGGGATCCTCTTCAGGGTGGCCCGGCGCCTGCATCACACCGTCCAGCGTCAGGTGCTCGATCGCGATGACCTTACCCATGCCCTGCCTCCTTGTTGACCGTCCATCGGGAGGCCACCCCGGCCTCCCCTCACCCCCTGTACGAACGGCCCCTCGCCAAATCGACACCCCACATCCCGGCCGTACGTACTCCTGACCGGCCCTCGCCGACGCTCCTCTTCCACCTGAACCCGGGCCGAGAGAGAAACGTGCTCACCCCGGTCCGCTCCGCCGTCCGCATGCCGCCGCGGGCGTTCATCATGCCCACGTGCGCGAAGCGGAGGGGGTGTCACGGCCGGGATGGTGGTTCGGGCGTGAGAAGTCCTCGGTTGAAGGCCTCGGCCACGGCGGCGGCGCGGTCGCCGACGCCGAGCTTCGTGTAGATGTTCAGCAGGTGGGTCTTGACCGTGGCCTCGCTGATGAAGAGCCTGGCCGCGGCGTCTCGGTTGGTGGTGCCGGCGGCCACGAGTGCGAGGACCTCGAGTTCGCGTTGGCTGAGTGGCTCGGGGCCGGGGGCGCGGACCTTGGTGATCAGCCTGGTCGCCACCGATGGCGAGAGCACCGCTTGGCCATCCGCGGCCGCCCGGACCGCGCGCAGCAGTTCGGTGCGGGGAGCGTCCTTGAGCAGGTAGCCGGTGGCGCCCGCCTCGATCGCCGGTAGCACGTAACTGTCGGTGTCGTAGGTGGTCAGCACCAGCACGCGGGCCTCGATGCCCTGCCTGGCCAGCTCGGCTATGGCGGCCACGCCGTCCATCACGGGCATGCGCAGGTCCATAAGGATCACGTCGGGCCGCAGCGACTGGGCGAGCCGGACCGCCTCGGCGCCGTCGGCTGCCTCGCCGAGCACCTCGAAGCCCGGGTCGGGTGCGAACATGCCGCTCAGCCCGTCCCTGACCACGGGGTGGTCGTCGGCGATCAGCAGTCTGATCGGAGTCACGCGTGTGCTCCCGCCGGTTGTAGTGGCGCCTGCCGCGCGGCGGGGATGCAGGCCGAGATCGCCGTCCCGATGCCTGGTTCCGATTCGACCTGCAGCGTTCCCGACAACGCCTCGATTCGCTGCCGCATCGCGACCAGGCCGAACCCGCCGCCACCCACAGTGCCGGCGATGCCGGTCGGGTCGAAGCCTCTGCCGTCGTCCCGTACGTCCAGGGCGACCTCACGCTCCATGTACGACAGCGTCACCCCCACCCTGCTCGCCCCCGCGTGCCTGGCGACGTTGGCCAGCGCCTCCTGCGCCGTCCGCAGCAGCGCGGACTCTGCCTCCGGCGGCATCGGCCGGGCGGTGCCGGTGGTGGTGACCTGGACCGCCGGCCCGTGCAGGGCCGCCCAGCGCGCGGCCACGTCGGCCAGCGCGTCGCTCAGCCGGGCCGTCTCCAGGGGCTCGGGGCGTAGCGCGTGCACCGAACGTCGTGCCTCGGACAGGCTCTCCCTGGCCAGCCCGGTCGCGGCCGCGACATGCCTGCGCCAGCCGGCCGGGTCCGCGCCGGCCTGCTCGGCGGCCTGCAACTGGGTGATGATCCCGGTGAGCCCCTGCGCCAGCGTGTCGTGGATCTCCCGCGCCATCCGCTGCCGCTCCTCCATGACTCCCGCCTCCCTGGCCTGGGCCAGCAGGCGCTGGTGCAGGCCGGCGTTCTCGGCCAGCGTCGCCTCCAGCCGCCGGTTGGCCTCGCTCAGCTCTTCCATGGCCTTCCTGCGCTCGTCGCTCTGCTGGGCGCTCCGCCAGGCGAACCAGGCGAAAGCGCACATGGGGATCACGTTCACGGCGAGGATGGCGAGGTAGGTGGCCAGGCCGGACAGAGTGGTCATGTCTGTGCCGGACGCCTGGGCCGTGCCCGCCACCACCGCCACCGCCGCGACGCCGGCCAGCCGCCAGGGCCAGCGCAGGACCTTGAACGCGTACAGGTACGCGGCGGGCGTGAAGCATCCGAACCAGGAATCTCTGACCACCAGGACAGCCGTGATCACGATCAGTACGGTGAAGAACAGCGCCATCACGCGCGGGCGCTCCCGCCAGGCTGGATGCAGGGTGAACAGCCACAACATCCACGCCGCCGTGAGGGCGCACAGGGCCAGGTCGACGAGGAGCGAGCCGCCCTCCTTCATCGTCACCGTGAAGGCGGCCAGGACCGCCAGCAGCGCGTACGGCACAACGGCGATCACCGGAGGCCATCCCTTGACGAGCGGCGTCGGACTGCTCATGTCAACAATCTAAGCCCGAATGTCCCGGCTACTTCGTGGCGAAGAGCGAACGCAGGTGCCGGCCGTTGGCGATCGCGACGACGCCCAGCAGGACGAGCCCGCAGACACCCTGCTCGATCTTCATCCACACCGGGAAGAGGCCCGGCAGGGCGATGATGACCACGATCGCCACCACCATGACGGCCGAGATGATCCGCAGCCGGAGATATGCCCGTCGGGAGCCGCGGGAGGTCCCCACGGCGAAGGCGAATGTCATCAGGGCGCTGACGACGACGATGGTCCCGCGTACCCAGACGGCGTCGTTCACCACCGAGGGGTCGTCGCGGAGCAGGACGACGGCCACGAGGGTGAGCACGCTGATGCCGAGGTAACCGCCGGCCAGCAGCCTCATGCCGCGCAACGCTTTCAGGCTGCGCGGATGGTTCGGTTGAGCTGGGCTCGGGGCGTCCATGGTGATCCTTCCGTTCCGCCTGTCTCGAACGCCGCCAGCATCGCAACACCGCGTCCGTCCACGCATCGACCGGCGGGCCAGGGATCGTGGGTGGAAGGCTGAACCACCGGCTCAGCCGTTCGGTGGAGCCGCTCCACCGAACGGCTGGGTCATTCGCGGGAGGCGTTCTGGTGCGCCGGGTAGAGCCGGCCGGTCCAGCGCGGTGGCGAGCTACTTTCGGTGCAGCAGAGCCCTGCGGATCATCACCTCCCTGGAGTCGAAGAACGCGTAGAAGCTGCCCTTGGCGATGCCCGAGGCCGCGACCAGCTCGTCGAGCGAGGTCCTTCAGACCCTGGGTGGCGAAGAGTTTATGGCTGAATCGAATGTATGTTCGTATAATGAGGACATGGATCTCAATACGCGGGACCTGCCCGAGCTCTGGCGTCCGCCCATCGTTGAACATGCCGCGGCGGTGCGCTATCTGCTGGCCTGGGGCGACGACACCGAAGGGGTGCGGTGGGGTTATCTGCTCTGGCCGCCACAGGCGAGCGAGGGAGCGCGATGGGTGCACTGGGAGGAGATCTGCCCAGTCGTGGGGGAGGACTACAGCGCGGTGCCGGTCGCGGGGTCGTGGATGTGACGGTGCGAAGGAGCGATTCTCTGACTAAGGTCAGAGGAATGGACGGCATGACCATTGGGCAGGTGCGTCGGTTCCAGCGGACCGTGACGCAGCGGATCGGAGCGCTCAACGACAGGTTCCTGGCCAGGGACCGGCCGCTCGGGCAGTCGCGGGTGCTCTGGGAGATCGGCGCGGAGGGCAGCGAGGTGCGCGCGCTCCGGGCGCGGCTCGAGCTCGACTCCGGCTATATGAGCAGGTTGCTGCGGTCGCTGGAGGCCGACGGCCTGGTCGTCGTCGACGACGACGGCTCCGACGGCCGGGTCCGCACGGCCCGGCTCACCCAGGCGGGGCTCGCCGAGCGCGCGGAGCTGGATCGCAGGTCCGACGAGGCGGCCGCGTCCATTCTCGAGCCGCTCTCCGGCACGCAGCGCGACCGCCTGGTGGCCGCCATGTCCGAGGTCGAGCGCCTGCTCATCGCCTCCATGGTCAGGATCGACGTCCTCGACCCACGTCATCCCAGCGCGCGCCACTGCGTCCAGGCGTACGCCGACGAGCTGGCCCACCGGTTCGAGGGCGGCTTCGACCCGGCCCGCAGCCCCGCCGCCGACGCGGAGCTGAGGCCCCCGGCCGGGGTGCTGCTGGTCGCCGCGCTGCACGCCGAGCCGGTCGGGTGCGTGGCGCTGAAGCTGCACCGCGACACCGCGTCCGCCAAGATCAAACGGATGTGGGTGGACCCGGCCGTCCGCGGGCTGGGGCTCGGGCGGCGGCTGCTCGCGGAGGCCGAGGACAAGGCGGCTGCGAACGGCATTCGTACGCTGCGGCTGGAGACCAACCGGGCACTCGGCGAGGCCATCGCGCTCTATCGCGCGTCCGGATACCAGGAGGTGGCGCCGTTCAGCGACGAGCCGTACGCGCACCACTGGTTCGAAAAGCGCCTCCCCGGCGCCTGAAGAGCGGCGGAAAGGCGCTGACTCGCACTGACCGTGATGCTTAGAATGCGATCCGACACGGTCCTCCAGCTGCCTTGAGGGGTGGCCCATGGTGAGTGAGACGACCAGGCTACGGCTGCAGGTGGTCGATGCCGCCGCCGATCCGCAGGAGCTGGACGACGCCGCCGCGAGGCTCCGCGACGAGTTGCTCGGCCTCGGCGTGGTGGCGAGTGCCGCCGAGGAGGGCGAGGCGCCCGAAGGGGCCAGGGCGGTCCTGTCGTTCACGCTGGGCGGGCTGGTGATCGCGCTGGCCGGCACGGAGGTGCTCGGCGCCATCGTGAACGCGGTCACCGCCTGGCTCACCC
Organism: Nonomuraea sp. CA-141351; assembly: GCF_050944675.1. Classification (NCBI taxonomy): domain Bacteria; kingdom Bacillati; phylum Actinomycetota; class Actinomycetes; order Streptosporangiales; family Streptosporangiaceae; genus Nonomuraea; species Nonomuraea sp. CA-141351. Next base: position 9,296,854 of record NZ_CP191982.1, on the reverse strand, counting down.
GCGACCAGCACCGCTCGGTCAAGCTGGACATAGAGGGGGACGTGCTCGAGCTGACCGGCATCCGCTCCGCCGAGCAGCGCCGGCTGACCGAGGTCTGGTTACGCCGCAGGCAGTCGGATGAGCCCATACGGGCGGGCAGGCGCACAGCCCTGATCGTGGCCAGCGACGAATACCGGGATCCCGGGCTGCGGCGGCTGCGGGCGCCGGCGCTCGACGCCGAGGCGCTGGCCAGAGTGCTGGGTGACGAGGCGGTCGGCGGGTTCGACGTGCGCACGATGCTGAACGAGCCCACCGCTGTCGTCAACGAGGCCGTGGAGGAGTTCTTCGCCGACCGGCACCCCGACGACCTGCTCCTGCTGCACTTCTCCGGCCACGGGGTCAAGGACGGCAGCGGTGAGCTCTACTTCGCAACCCCCAGCACCAAGCTCAATCGGCTCGCCGCGACCGCCGTGTCCGCCGAGTTCGTCAACCGGCGGATGGACCGCAGCCGGTGCCGGAGCATCGTGCTGCTGCTCGACTGCTGCTACGCGGGCGCCTTCACGCGTGGCGCGCTGCCGAGGGCGGGTGCGGACGTCCACGTGGAGGAGCAGTTCGGGGGGCGCGGGCGGGTGGTCATCACCGCCTCCAACGCCATGGAGTACGCCTTCGACGGGTCCGACCTGGCCGACACCCGGGAGACGTCGCCCTCGGTCTTCACCAGCGCGCTGGTGGAGGGGCTGGAGACCGGCGACGCCGACCGCGACCAGGACGGCTACGTGAACATCGAAGAGCTGTACGACTACGTCTACGACCGGGTGCGTGCGGTCACGCCCGACCAGACGCCTGGGAAGTGGATGTTCGACGTGCAGGGCGACCTGATCATCGCGCGGCGAGGCCGTCCCGTGGACCGGCCCGCGCCGCTCCCTCCGGAGCTGCAGGAGGCGATCGACCATCCGATCGCCAAGATCAGGGCCGGCACGGTGGAGTCGCTGGAGCGGCTGCTGCGCAGCCGCCACGGCGGGCTCGCGCTGGCGGCCCGGCTGGCGTTGGAGGAGCTGGCCGACGACGACAGCCGCATGGTCTCGGCCGCCGCCGCCCGCGCCCTCGCCCGCCCGGCGCGAAGACCGGAGGACGGCATGCCGAGCACACCAGCCAAACCGGCGCCGCCCTCCACGGCCGGCGCAGCGGGGGCCGGCGCGGTTGCGGCGGGCGCGATCGGGGAGTCGACGGCCGCCATCGGCGGGTCGGCCGCCGGAAGTGACGGGCCATCTGGGCCGGTAACGGAGCCCGCCGCCGCGCCGGACCCGGCGGTGATCCCGGAGGTCGTGCACGCACAGACGGCGGCCGGTGCGCTGCGGATGGACAAGTCAACGGCCGACGTCCCGGGGCCCACGGAGGTGGCGGGCGACGGTGTGGAGCCGGTGACCGCTGCCCCTGGGCGGCGGTGGGAGCTGGTCCGGCGGGTGCTCGCCCTCCTTGCGGCGCTCCTCGTCATGACCGGGCCCATGGACGCCGGCATCGGCTTCCAGCGCTTCCCCGTGGCGCCGCAGGGCGAACTCCCGCTCTGGATCATGCTCATGGCGGCTGCGGCGGTCGCGACCGGCCTGCTCCCGGACGGACGCAGGCGCGCGTATGTGCTAGGAGCGGCCGCCGGATTGGCGGCGCTCGACCTGGGCCTGTTCGCCCGGCTGCCATGGGCCGGGGAACTCAGGGCACAAGATGCGCCGCTCCTCGCGGGCGCACTGCTCATCATCCTGGTCGTGCTCGCCGAGATGGCCCTGACCCACAAGGGCGTGGGCAGGGCTGCGGCGGCAGTCGGGGGGCTGGTCGCTCTGGCACTGGTCGTCATCGACCTGGTCGCCCCGCGAATGATCGCTGGGGAAGGCGGCGAGGCGCTCGTACTGGCGGCCGCGGGTGTCCTCACCCTCGCAGTCGTCCTGCGCGCGGTCCTGGACTGGCGGGCGGGCCACCCTCGGCTGCCCATCGTGCTGAGCACGGTGGCCACGATCCTCGTCGCCTTCGCCATGAGCGGCCTGTACTCCGTAGGGTCCTCCGACTACGGGGGAGCCCCCGCCTACCTTCCGGTGCTCGCGGTCCTGCTGGTCATGGCGGCCCAGGCACGCCGCGCCCGGCCTGAGCCGCTGATCGCCGCCCAGCTCACGGTGATCGTCGGCTTGCTGCACAACGTCCTGCTGGTCCGCGCCGTGCCGGCCTATCCGGTCGCGCTCTTCGTCGCGGCGGCCTGCGCGGGCGCCGTGGCCTACCTGGACGGAGTCGCCAGACCGCGGGGTTGAAGCGGTGGTACCCGGGCGCGGTCCAGCTCCCTGATCAACGCCTCCGCGCGGGACACCCTCTCAATCTAGCCAGGCAAGGAATTTTGCGTACTCAGAAAACTTGCTGAGTCCGCACTATTTGGCCTACCGTGTCCCATGAGCGGGTTGAGGGAGCGGAAGAAGCAGGCCACACGCGAGGCGCTGATGACGGCCGCCCTCCGGCTCGCCCACGAACGCGGGCTGGAGCGCGTACGCGTCGAGGACATCGCCGCCGAGGTCGGTGTCTCGCCTCGCACGTTCAACAACTACTTCTCCAGCAAGTACGAGGCGATCACCGCCCGCCACACCGACCGCATCAGGCGTTCCGTGGCGGTGCTGCGGGCCCGGCCGCCCGAGGAGCCGCTGTGGGAGGCGCTGGCCGAGGCCATGGTGGAGCCCTGGGCGCAGGCCGGCACGGACGTGGCGCCCGCCCCCGAGCTGCTGGCGAGCATGAGGATGCTGGCGGACGAGCCCGCGCTGCAGGCGGAGTCGCTGCAGGTGATGTTCGCCGGGAACGGCGAGCTGGCCGCGGCCGTGGCCGAGCGCACCGGCACCGACGCCGCCCGCGACCTCTACCCCCACCTCGTCTCCGTCACCGCGGGCTCCGCCGTGCAGACGGCCGTCGCCCACTGGCTGCGCTCCGACCCGCCGGTCCCGCTCCTGCCCCTGCTGCGCGACGCCCTGAGCGCGCTGGCCGCCGGGCTGCCCGACCCTTCCCTCTGAGGAGACACCACATGGACATCGTCATCGCCGGCGGCGGCCCCAACGGGCTGATGCTGGCCTGTGAGCTGGCCCTGGCCGGAGTACGCCCGACCGTCCTCGAACGCCTGCCGCAGCGCAGCGACCAGCCCAAGGCCAACGGCATCGTCGGCCAGGTCGTCAGGCTGCTCCACCAGCGCGGCCTCGCCGTGGAGGACGCGCCGATGCCGGGCTTCGTGTTCGGCGCGTTGCCGCTGAACCTGGCCGGGCTCGAGGACAATCCGCTCTACGCGCTGCAGATCAGGCAGCCGGCCCTGGAGGAGCTGCTCGAGAGGCGGGCGCTCGAGCTGGGCGTGGAGATCAGGCGCGGTCACGAACTGCTCGGCTTCACCCAGGACCCGCACGGCGTCTCGCTCGAACTTCGGGGTCCCGGGGGCGCGTACGAGCTGCGCACCCGCTACCTGGCCGGCTGCGACGGCGCCCACAGCATGGTCAGGAAGCTCGCCGGCATCGGCTTCCCCGGAGTCACCAAGACCGATGTCGTGAGCCGCGCCGCGCACGTCACCGTGCCGGGGGCCGTGATGAGGCCGGACCGGGCCGAGATGGAGGTCCCGGGGCTGGGGACGTACGTGCTCTACGCCTGGAACAGGACCGAGCGCGGCGCGTACGCGATGCTCCCGGCAGGACCCGGGGTGCTGACGGTCAGCGCCATGGAGTGGGACGCCTCGGCGCCCGACGACGACGTGCCGATGACGCTCGACGAGCTGCGCGGCAGCCTGGCCCGCGTGCTCGGCGCCGACCTGCCGCTCGCCGGGCCCACGGGCGAGGGCCCGCACCTGCTCAGGCGGCTGAACGGCCGCAACACCCGGGTCGCCGACCGCTACCGCGAGGGCAGGGTGTTCGTGGTGGGCGACGCCGCGCACGTCCACTCGGCCATGGGCGCGCCCGGCCTCAACCTCGGCCTGCAGGACGCCGCCAACCTGGCCTGGAAGCTGGCCGCCGAGGTACGCGGATGGGCGCCGCCCGGGCTGCTCGACACCTACGACGCCGAGCGCCGTCCGGCCGCCCTACGGGTCGCCATGCACACCCAGGCCCAGCTCGCGCTCGCCGCGCCGGGGCCGGAGGTGACGGCCCTGCGCGAGGTGTTCGGCGAGCTGCTGGGCGACGACGACGCCCGCCGCCGGATCGCCTCCATGCTCGCCGGGGCGGACCTGGCCTACCGGATGCCCGCGCCGGCGCACCCCCTGGCCGGCCGGTTCCTGCCCGACCTCCCGGCCGAGCCCGCCGCCCGCGCGAGGCCCGTGCTGCTCGACGGCACGGGCGGCCTGCGCGTGCGGCACGGGCGCGTGCACGTGGTGCCCGTCGAGGGAGCCGACGCGGTGCTCGTGCGCCCCGACGGCTACGTGGCCTGGGCGGGCACCCCTGACGAGACGCTCGACGAGGCCCTACGGACCTGGTTCGGTGAGGGTCTCGAGGTGGCGGCGTAGCGCCTGTGTCATCAGCGCGGGCGTCATCCGGTCGGGGTGGAGCACGCCCTCGACGGTGAGCCCGTCGATCAGCGCGCACAGCCGTTCCGTCTCCACGCCGGCGTCACCGCGCAGCGGCCGATGCCTGGCGACGCGGTCCAGGATCCGGCTGATGAGCCGCCGCATGCCGTCGTAGGCCGCCTCCGCGTGTGGCCGGAGCTCGGGGCGGGTGCGCGCGGCCATCGCGAACGCCAGCCAGACCGTCGCCTCGTCCCGCCGCCGCTCGTCCAGCGGCAGCAGCTCCGACAACATCAGCTCCACGCCCTCGGCCCGCGCGCCCTGGTCGTGCTCGGCCAGCAGCGGGCCGATGCGCGCCTCCAGCCGCGCGCTCACCCGCTCGATGGACGCCTGCATCGCGAACACCATCAACTCCGTGTGCCCGGTGAAATAGTGCCGGACCGAGCCGATGGCCAACCCGGCCTCCTCCGCCACATTGCGTAGCGAGGCTTGCTCGAGACCGGCCCGTCGCACGACGCGGAACACCGCGTCGACCACCTCGTCCCTGCGAACGTCCGGATCCACGAGCTTGGGCATGTGTTCTTTATAGCATGACCCTGCTACTTTATTTGGCATGGACATGCTAAAAACAGTGGCTCTTGTGGGCCTGGTCGTCTACGTCGTGGCGCGGCGGATGGCGGGCCAGCCCCTGGTCGCCAAGGACGTGTTCGTGCCGCCGGTGATCCTGGTCGCGATCGGCGCCCACGGCCTGTCGCAGGTGGAGCTGTCGGGCCTCGACATGGCGTGGCTGGCCGTCACGGCGGTGCTCGGCCTCGGGTTCGGCGTGGTGCGGGCCGCGACCACCGTGGTGTTCCCGAGGCAGGGCGTGCTCTGGCAGCGCTACACGTGGAAGACGCTGGTGGTCTGGGTGGTGACGTTCGCGATCAGCTTCGGCGTGGGCGCGCTGGCAGTGGCCGCCGGCATGCACGCCGAGGCCAGGTCGATCGCGCTGTCGATCGGGGTCGGGCTGCTCGGGGAGGCTCTGGTCATCCTGCTCAGGGCGCGGACGTCGGGCGCCCCGTTCGCTCCCGACCGGTCCTAGGCGCGGCCGACGCCGGCCAGGATGCCGCCTCTGACGAGGTCGTACGGGCCGTCGGGAGGGGCCTCGGGCGTCCAGTCCGCCACCGGCACCACGCCCGGCCCGAGCAGCTCGAGGCCGTCGAAGTACGAGACGATGTCGGCGTAGCCGCGACCGGCCACGCCGCCCGAGGACGTGGCCGAGTAGACCTGTCTGCCTTCCCGGTTCGCCTCCTCCGACGCGTCGCCCGTGTACAGGTGCGACAGCACCAGGTAACCGCCGGAGCCGAGCCGCGCGCGGACGCGGGCGGCGATCTGCGCGGCCTCGCCGGCGTCCGGGAAGAAGTGCAGCACCGCGACCAGCAGGATCGCGTACGGCTGCGACAGGTCGAGGTGCCCGGCGACGCGCGGGTCGTCGAGGATCGCGTCGGGGTCCTTGAGATCGCCCTCGATCGCGATGACGTTGGGCTCCCTGGCCAGCAGCGCGCGGGCGTGGGTCAGGACGATCGGGTCGTTGTCGGCGTAGACGACGCGGGAGCCTGGGGCGTGCCGCTCGGCCACCTGGTGAACGTTGTCCTGGGTGGGCAGCCCCGCGCCGATGTCGATGAACTGGCGCACGCCCGACTCGGCGAGCAGGCGCACGGCCCGGCCGAGGAAGCCGCGGTTGGCGAGGGCGATCTGGCGGGCGTCGTTGCCCATCTTGCGGCCGATCTCCATCATCTTCTCGGCCGCCTCGCGGTCGGACGCGAAATTGTCCCGCCCGCCGAGGTAGTAGTCGTACATGCGGGCGACGCTGGGCACGTTCGGGTTGATCCCGGCGGGTATGCGGTCCGCGTCGGCCATGTGATGACCCCTCCTAGACGATCTTCTTGCGGTGATTCTAGGGGGAATTGTGGCATTTGCCACAAGAACTCAGGCCCGGCGGAAGGTGTGCCTGTACGCCAGCGGCGAAACTCCGACGGCCGCGTGCAGGTGCTGGCGGAGCGAGACCGCCGTTCCGAACCCCGCCGTCCTGGCCACCTCCTCCACGCCCAGGTCCGTCGTCTCCAGCAAGTGCCTGGCGTGCTGGACCCGCTGACCGTTCAGCCACCTGGCCGGGCTCAGGCCGGTCTCCTCGCGGAAACGCCTGGTGAACGTGCGCACGCTCATCCTCGCGTGCTCGGCCAGCGCGGTCAGGTCGAGCGGGCGCTCCAGGTGGGCCAGCATCCAGTCGCGCGTGGCCGCCGTGCCGCCGCCCGCCTCCGGCAGGTGCCGGTCGATGTACTGGGCCTGGCCGCCCTCCCGCCACGGCGGCATGACGCAGCGGCGGGCCGCCCGGTTGGCCACCTCGCTGCCGTGGTCGCGCCTGATCACGTGCAGGCACAGGTCCATCCCGGCCGCCACCCCTGCCGAGGTCAGCACGTCGCCGTCGTCCACGAACAGCACGTCGGGATCCAGCTTCACCTGCGGGAACAGCCGGGCGAAGCGGTCCGCGTCGCGCCAGTGCGTGGTGGCCGGGCGCCCGTCGAGCAGCCCCGCCGCCGCCAGCACGAACGCCCCCGTGCAGATCGACATCGTACGAGGCCGCCCCTGCAGCGCCTCGGCCAGCGCCGCGGAGATCGTGCCGTCCCGCATCGCCCGTCCGCCGTGGATCCCCGGCACCACGACTGTGTCGGCGCTGTCGAGCACATCGAGGTCGTGGTCGGGCAGCACGCTGTAGCCCGCCGAACAGCGGACCGGCATGCGCCCCTCCGAGCAGGTCACCACCTCGTACAGCTTCTCGCCGCCCGCCGTCTCGGCCACCCCGAACACCTGTCCGGGCACGCCCAGGTCGATCGTGGCGAAGTGGTTGAGCGCGACGACCGCGATCCGATGTGTCATGGCCGGATTCTTTCACATATTGGCTATCCGGCCACTCGTATCCATGAAAGCGGATAAAGCAGGATTGGCGCATGACCTTGAGCACCACCCCCACGCGCCGCCGCCTGCACAGGGCCTGGTTCGTCGCGGCCGTCGCCTTCGTGGCGATCCTGGGCGCGGCCGGGTTCCGCGCCACCCCCGGCGTGCTGATCACCCCGCTGCAGGAGGAGTTCGGCTGGTCGGCCGGCACGATCTCGCTGGCCGTCTCGATCAACCTGGTGCTCTACGGCCTGACCGCCCCCTTCGCCGCCGCCCTGATGGACCGCTTCGGCATGCGCCGGGTGGTCGCCGTCGCGCTGCTGCTGATCGCCGCGGGCAGCGGCCTCACCGTCCTGATGACGGCGAGCTGGCAGCTCCTGCTGTTCTGGGGCGTTCTGGTGGGGCTCGGTACGGGATCGATGGCGCTGGTGTTCGCCGCTACCGTGGTGGACCGCTGGTTCGTGCGGCACCGCGGGCTGGTCACCGGTGTGCTCACCGCGGCCGGCGCCACCGGGCAGCTGATCTTCCTGCCCGTGCTCGCCCAGCTCGCGATGGGGCCGGGGTGGCGGTTCGCCTCGCTGACCGTGTCGGGGGCGGCGCTGGCCGTGGTGCCGTTCGTGTGGTGGCTGCTGCGCGACCGGCCCGAGGACGTGGGCACGACGGCGCTCGGCGCGGAGCCGGACGCGGTCCGCACCCTGCCGGGCAAGGTGAACGCGGCCGTCAGGGCGGTCACCGTGCTCGCCTCGGCGGCCAGGACGCGGCCGTTCTGGCTGCTCGCGGGCGGCTTCGCGATCTGCGGCGCCAGCACGAACGGCCTGGTCGGCACGCACTTCATCCCCGCCGCGCACGACCACGGCATGGCCGAGCCCGTCGCGGCCGGCCTGCTGGCGATCATCGGGATCTTCGACATCGTGGGCACGGTCGCGTCCGGCTGGCTCAGCGACAAGATCGACCCGAAGGTGCTGCTCGGCGTCTACTACGCGCTGCGCGGGCTCTCCCTGATGGTGCTGCCGAGCCTGTTCGCGGCCACGACCGAGCCCAGCATGCTGATCTTCATCGTGTTCTACGGGCTCGACTGGGTGGCCACCGTGCCGCCCACGGTGGCGCTGTGCAGGCGGATCTACGGGGCCGACGGGGCCGTGGTGTTCGGGTGGGTGTTCGGCTCGCACCAGGTCGGGGCCGCGTTCGCCGCGGTCGCGGCCGGCCTCACCCGCGACCACCTGGGCGCCTACGACCTCGCCTGGTACGGCGCCGGCGCTCTGTGCCTCCTGGCTTCAGGCATGTCGGTGGCGATCGGGCATGCTAGAGCACGATGAACTCCGAGCTTTATGTCCTGCCGCTGGTCGTCAGGATCGAGAGGGCCGCTCCCCCCGAGCGCACCGACGCCCTGGAAGCGGCCGCCATGGCCGTATTGAGCCTGCTGGACGACCCGGGGGAGTGGGCCGCCGAGCTGCACGCCTGGCAGTCGACCGGCAAGATCCGCAAGGTGGTGCGACGGGCCAGGGGCGCCGAGTGGCGCAGGGCGGTCGCGCTGCCTGGCCGCACAGTCGAGCACCGCACGGCCGAGGTACGCGTACACCCGCCCGTGCCGCTCGACGGCTGGCCGCGGGACCTCGCGCGGCTGCAGGTGGGCGGCACCGAGCTGAGTGACACCGCCGATCCGCCGCCGGCCGAGCCGCCGATCCTGTGGGCCAACCCCGAGCTGGCCATGTCCGCGGGCAAGGCCATGGCGCAGGCCGGGCACGCCGCCCAGCTCGCCTGGTGGGCCAGCGACGCGGCCGAGCGGGACGCCTGGCGCGCTCGGGGCCTCGCGGTCTCCGTGCGCACAGCGGCCTCGCCGGGCGACTTCGACGCGATGGTCGCCGCGGGGCTGCCCGTGGTGCGCGACGCCGGGTTCACGGAGATCGAGCCGGGCTCGTGCACGTTCGTGGCGGACGCGCCCTGGCTCAAGGGGCGCGTGGCTAGATCGTGAAGACGTCCGCCAGCACGCCGCCCGCCGGGGTGATCCGCGCGGGCGACGGGCTGTCGTAGACGACCATGAGCCTGCCGTCGTCCAGCCGGACCAGCCCTTCGGGATGGTCGCACCCGACGCCGTAGGGCAGCTCGATCACCGTCTCCAGCCCGTCCTCGGGAACGACCTCCTGGCGCTTGCCGCCGGGCCGCCAGCGCACGACACGTACGGGACCGTCGAGGTCCATGGTCGGCCCGGCGAGTATCAGCAGCGAGTCGCCGTCCGGACACAGGTCCCGCACGCCCAGCCCGCCCAGGTCCAGGAAGTGCTTGCGGTACGGCTCCCGCAGCCATAGCCGTCCCTTGCCCGCGTCGTCGAGCCGCAGCTCCAGCACCACCGCCCAGCCCCGCAGCACGGGACCGCGCAGCCCGATGTAGACCTGCTCGGACACGACGGCGATGCCCTCGACGTCGAGCCCGTTGTCCTTGCCGGGCAGCTCGAGGAACGGGGCCAGGTGCCGGTCGTCGCGCAGGTGCGTGGTCAGGTTGTCCTTGCCCGACAGGACCGTTCCAGGGCCGGGGACCTCGCCGTGGAGGGGCAGGCGGACCAGGATGAACCGGTTCTCCTCCCTGACCACCGTGGCCAGCCGGTAGGCGGCCTTCTCCGGGTCCTTCGACTTGACCTTCTTGCGCTTGAGGCTGTGTGAGCCGACCAGCCAGAGATGGCCGTCCGCCCGGGCCAGGCCCTCGATGTCGGCCTCGTCCTCGGGCCCCGCGGGAAGGCTGACGTAGTCTGCCAGGGAGAACGTGCGCTGGGCGCCGTAGTGGTCGCCCGTCCACGCCAGATGCTCGAAGGTCGCGGTCTCGTCGCCGGCCACCCAGAGACCGGTGGAGCTCTGCCGGATCGCCGAGAGGTTCGTGTGGGTCTGGGACGCCCGTGAGGCGTGGTCGAATCGCAGCTCAACCTGATGCACGAAGCCATGATTGCACTTCGGTCGCTTCTAGGACGCGATGGCGGGATATGTCGTACGCTCCGCTCGTGCTCGATGGGGAAGAAGAGATCAAGGGTTCCCAAGTGAGAACCACGGTAAGACCTGGAATCCCTGCTTCTCCGCCCAGACGCTCCCGCATCGGAGATCTCCGGATGCGGGTGGTGTATCGGGGGCTCGCCGTGGTCGCCGCAGTCGCGGCCGCGGCCGCGACGCTGGTCGCGGTGCTCCCGTCAGGGCCGGACGAGGTCGCGGCGGGGCCGGTAACCGCGCCGCCGGCCGCACCGTCCTCGTCCGGCCCCGCACCCTCCCCTGCCGCCACCGCGAAGGCGGTGCCTTCTCCCGGTTCGTCGCTCGCGCCGGGTTACACGGCCATGGAGGCTCTGTACGCCGACCCGCGCGTGCCCAGGCTGACGCGCGAGGTCAAGCGGATGGCCCTGCCCAAGCCCTCTCGCCGGGTCGTCAAGGACGTGCGCACCGGGCTGGCCGTACCGGACCTGTCCAAGCCGTGGAAGACGTCCGGTGCGGCGCCGTTCACCACCAAGCAGGTGCTCCCCAAGCAGCGCGGCACGAGCATGCGCGGCATCTTCGTCACCTGCCCGCTCCCGATCATGCGGCAGAAGTCCCCGCGCGACACGGCGCTGCTGGCCGCCCGCTGGACGCTCAACCACCACCCCCAGGGCTCCAAGATCACCTGGCTCGCCTCGCAACCGGTCAAACACGGCTGGATGCTCATTTATCGGGTCAAATACGGGAAACACCAGTCGCGTGCGGCCGTCGTGATCATGGACGGGGGAATGAGTAAGCCGGGACTGGCGTTCGTCACAGTGCCTGACTCGCAGCGCAAGCAGTGGCGTGACATCGGCCGCGTGGTCGCAGGAGTGCGTGTTCTAGGCTAGAAAGATCATGTATGCGGCGATGTGGGGAGTGACGCCGTGGAACGCTCTGGAACGCCGCAGGCTCCGAAGAACGGCAAGGGCAAGCCGCCCTGGCGTTCGGAGGGCCTGCCCGGCACACCCGGAGGTCGGCCCAAGATCAATTGGTGGCGGTTCATCGTCACCCTGCTCGTGGTGTACGCGGGCTTCTTCGTGGTGTCCTCGTTCGTCGACAGCGGATCCGTCGAGACGATCTCGTACACCGAGTTCACCAAGCAGGTGAACGCCAAGAACGTCAAGGACATCTACGCCCAGGGCCTGTCGGTCGAGGGCGACCTGAGGTCGGCGGCGAAGAATCCCGAGAGCAGTTCCACCTACACCAAGTTCGCGACCGAGATCCCGGCCTTCGCCAACACCGACCAGCTCGACCAGCAGCTCAACACCGGCCAGGTCGAGATCACCTCCAAGCCGCTCACACGCGGCTTCTTCTCCAACCTGCTGCTGTCGCTGCTGCCCGTGCTGCTGCTGGCCGGGCTGTGGATCTGGGTCATGCGCCGCGGCGCCAGCCTGATGGGCGGCGGGATCGGCGGGATCGGCAAGTCCAAGGCGGCCAAGCCGGTCGAGGCCGCGAAGGTGCGCGTCACGTTCGACGACGTCGCCGGCATCGACGAGGTGGAGAACGAGCTCGTCGAGATCGTCGACTACCTCAAGGACCCGGACAAATACCGCAGGCTCGGCGCGAAGCTGCCCAAGGGCGTGCTGCTCGCGGGCCCTCCCGGCACCGGCAAGACGCTGCTGGCCAGGGCGGTCGCGGGCGAGGCCAAGGTGCCGTTCTTCTCGGCCAGCGCCTCGGAGTTCATCGAGATGATCGTCGGCGTCGGCGCCTCGCGAGTGCGTGACCTCTTCGAGGAGGCGCGGAAGGTGGCGCCGTCGATCGTGTTCATCGACGAGATCGACGCCATCGGCCGGGCCCGTGGCGGGGCCGGCGGCCTCGGCGGGCACGACGAGCGCGAGCAGACGCTCAACCAGATCCTCACCGAGATGGACGGCTTCTCGGGCGCCGAGGGCGTGATCGTCATCGGGGCCACGAACCGTCCCGAGGTTCTCGACCCGGCGCTGCTGCGTCCCGGGCGCTTCGACCGCACGGTCCAGGTGGGCCTGCCGGACGCCGCCGGCCGCACCGCGATCCTGGCGGTGCACACGCGCAGCGTGCCGCTGGACGGAGAGGTCAACCTCGACCAGCTCGCCAAGACCACCCCCGGCATGACCGGCGCCGACCTCGCGAACCTCGTCAACGAGGCCGCCCTGCTCGCCGCCAAGCGCGGCAGGGAGAAGGTCGCGATGTCCGACTTCGCCGACGCGCTGGAGAAGCTGCAGCTCGGCGCGGCCCGCAGCATCGTCATGCCGGAGGAGGAGCGCACCAGGACCGCCTTCCACGAGGCCGGGCACGCGCTGCTCGGCATGCTCCAGCCGGGCGCCGACCCGGTCAGGAAGATCTCGATCATCCCGCGCGGGCGGGCGCTCGGCGTCACACTGTCCACCCCCGACACCGACCGGTACGCCTACGACGAGCAGTACCTGCGCGGGCGCATCACCGGCGCGCTCGGCGGGATGGCGGCCGAGCAGGTCGTGTACGGCGTCATCACCACGGGCGCCGAGAACGACCTGGAGCAGGTGACCATGATCGCCCGGGGCATGGTCGGGCGCTGGGGCATGTCGGAGAAGGTCGGCCCGCTGACCATCCTGCCCAGCGACGGCCAGCAGCCGCAGGCGTCGCCCGCGACGCTCGCCACCGTGGACGAGGAGGCGCGGCGGATCGTGGACGAGTGCTACGAGCGCGCGATCCAGATCCTCAGCGACAACCGCGACAAACTCAACGCCATCGTGGAGGCCCTGCTCGAGCACGAGACGCTCGACGAGGCCAGCGCGTACGCGGCGGCGGGCCTGATCAGCTCCGCGGCCGCGCCGGAGCCCCAGCCTGCGGGTTTTTCCGAGAATTAGCGCAAATCGGGCGTTGGCTCGGTCTCGTTTGGGGAACCCTCCCCAAACGACGATCGAGGGGCCTGGCGATCGAGGGGCTGAACGATCGAGGGCCTGACGAATCGGGGGACTGTCGTGACGCTGAATGACGAGCTCCTCGCCGAGCTCGGAGACTCAGGACTGGAACAGATCGCCGGGATGCTCGGCACGGACACGACCACGGCCCGCGACGTGGTCCAGGCCGTGTCGGGCACCATCATCGGGGGCATGGCCCGCAACGCCCAGTACCCGGAGGGGGCCGAGGCCCTGCGCGGGGCGCTCGACGACCACGTCGACACCGACCCGTTCAGCGGCGACGTGGCCTCGCTGACCCGCGACGGGCACAACATCCTCGGCCACGTGCTGGGTGGCCAGGGGACGGAGCAGGCGGCGACCGGGTTGTCGCAGTTCGCCGGGATCGACTCCGGGACCGTCATCAAGCTGCTGCCCCTGATCGCCCCCATGATCATGTCTCTGCTCGCCAACCGGGCCGCGAGCCACGACATGGACGCGGACGCCGTGGCCGACCACCTGAACAGCGAGCAGACGGCCATGCCCGGCGGTCTGAGCGACCTGATCGAAGGGCTGCTCGACACGATCTTCGGCGACGCGGTGCTGCAGCAGGGCGGGCCGTACGAGCCGGGTCTGCGCGCGGGCGGGCACGGGGCCCCGGACGGTCACGAGCTGGCGCCGGGGAGCTCCAACCCGGATTGGTGACGTCCTGGCCGCCGGTAGGCTGGTCAGGTGATCGTTCTGGCCTCAGCTTCTCCCGCACGCTTGACCCTCCTCCGCAGCGCCGGCCTCGACCCCAAGGTGATCGTCAGCGGCGTCGACGAGGAGTCGTTCTCCGCGCACAGCCCGGCGGCCCTCAGCCTGGTGCTGGCCAAGGCGAAGGCGGAGGCGGTCGCGAGCGGGCTGGACGAGGGCCTGGTCATCGGCTGCGACTCGATCCTCGAGCTCGACGGCCGCCCGTACGGCAAGCCCGCCACGCAGGAGGAGGCCGCCGCGCGGTGGCGGCTCATGCGGGGGCGCACGGGGCGCCTGGTGACGGGCCACTGCGTGATCGACGTCGCCGCCGGCAAGCAGGCGGCCCAGGTGGCCACCACCGTGGTGCGTTTCGGCCAGCCGTCCGACGAGGAGATCGCCGCGTACGTCTCCACGGGAGAGCCGCTCAGCCTGGCGGGGGCCTTCAGCATCGATGGGCGCGGCGGGTGGTTCGTCGAGGGCATCGAGGGCGACCACGGCAACGTGCTCGGCATCTCGCTGCCGCTGGTGCGAGACCTGTTCGAGGAGCTCGGCTACGCGGTGACGTCATTCTGGCGTTAGCCTGCCGGGCATGCGATCACTGCGCGACTTCACGTCCGGCGTCGGCTTCTTCTTCCAGGGGTTGGGGTGGGTCGCCAGGAACGGCCGGTGGTGGCTGTTCGGGTTGATCCCGGCGCTGATCGCGTTCGCCGTGTACGTGGTGGCGCTGATCTTCCTCGGCACGAACGCCACTGACGTTGCCACGTTCCTGACGCCGTTCGCGGATTCGTGGAGCTGGCGGGAGCTGTTCCGGACGCTGGTGGGGATCGCCCTGTTCCTCGGCGGGCTGGCGCTGGCGGTGCTGACGTTCACCGCGATCACCCTGGCGATCGGGGAGCCGTTCTACGAGCGGTTGTCGGCCGCGGTGGACGTGCTGAAGTCGGAGGACGAGCAGCCGTGGTGGCGTACGTTGCCGCGCTCGATCAGGGACAGCCTGGTCACCCTGTTCTACGTGCTCCTCTTCACTGTCCCGCTGTTCTTTCTCGGCTTCGTGCCCGTGGTGGGGCAGACGGTGGTGCCGGTGCTCGGAGCCATCGTTTCCGGATTTTTCCTGACAGTGGAGCTCACCACGCTGGCGCTGGAGCGGCGGGGGATGGCCCGTAAGGCACGTTTCGCGCTGCTGCGCGCGAACAAGGCCAGTGCGCTGGGGTTCGGGGTGGTGGTGTTCCTGCTGTTCCTGGTGCCGTTCGTGGCGGTCATCGCGATGCCGGCCGCCGTCGCCGGCGCCGCCCTCCTCGTACGCACCCGCCTGGCCCCCGCTTCCTAGCCCTCCGCCACCCCCTCACGGGCCACTTCCACCGTCGGCGGGCTCCCACGCGTCACCCACTTCCGGCTGCCACGCCGGGGCTTCGCGTCAAGAAAGCCCACTGCGTCGGGATGGTGCGTCATGGGAGCCACCGCGTCGGGTTTCACATCATGCGAGACATCACATCGGGGCTGCACGGTGTGCGGGCCACCGATTCGGGGGCGCACCATGGGGATCACGGCTTCGTGCCCCACACCACGGAGGCCAGGAGCCGTTATCCACAACCCCGGCCACGCATGCCGCCCCCATCCCCAGAACCGCGTTCGGCCCGACGCCCGGATGACCGACCCGGGCACCCTAAGGGCCCATGACGACCAACCACCCCGCCCCGACCTCCTCCCTCACCACCACCACCAGCTCCACCTTCGATCCGGAGCCTTGCCTCACTCTGACCACCCCCACCGACATCCTGGCCGCCGTGCCTTACCTCGTCGGCTTCCACCCGAAGTCCAGCCTCATCGTGATCGGTCTCGACCGCCGCCGGGCCAAGGTGGTGGCCAGGTGGAGCCTCCCGTTCCCGCCGGGCACGCTCACCGCGTTGGAGCCCGTCTTCGACCGGGAGGGCGTGACGGAGATCGTCCTCGTCGGTTACGGCCCAGGAGAGCTGGTCACGCCGGCAGTCGACGAGGCGAGGCTCCTCGCGGCGAAGACCGAGGTCCACGTGGGCGAAGCACTACGAGCGCACGAGGGTCGCTACTGGTCCTACATCTGCGACCTGCCCACGTGCTGCCCGGCCGAAGGCACACCGTACGACCTGTCCACCAGCCAGATCGCCGCCGAGGCGACGGTGCGCGGCCTGGTGGCCCTCCCGGACCGCGAATCCCTGGAACGTACCATCGCTCCCATAACAGGTCCCGTACGCATGGCGATGCGCCGGGCCACAGCCGACGCGATCACAGGGTTCCAGGCCGGCCTGACGGCCACCCCAAACCTCGACACCTTCGCCACGCAGTACGTGTCAGAGAGCCTGGCCAGGGTTCGCTCAGCCCTGCGGACCCACGAGGAGGGCGGCCGCCTGGACGACGAGGACGCCGCTGAGCTGGGCCTGGCCCTGGCAATCACCAGAGTCCGAGACGAGGCCTGGACTCTCATGCAGGATTCCCACGCACTCCTCTGGAAGGACCTGACCCGCAGGTTGGAGCCGCGCTTCACCCCACCGGCGGCATCCCTCCTGGCCATGGCCGCCTGGCGGGCGGGCAACAGCGTCCAGGCCACCATCGCCTTGGAGCGCGCCCTGACCATCGACCCCGGCTACTCGATGGCCAACCTCCTCATGCACGCCCTCCAGAACCTTCTCTCGCCCACCATCCTCCGAAACCGCCTCCCCACCCCGGCCGAGCTCGACGCCGCCATGGGCCCGCCCCACCCGTCCTGGCTCCTCCCCCTGGTCAACCTGCTGGACGACGAGGACCCGCAAACCGCACCCGACTGACCCCGCAACCGCCGCCTGAGCAGCCCTTGGCTCGAGGCACCATTGCCGCGCATCACACCCTCAGGAGAGCACGAAGTAAGGCGTTGGCGTGTGCCATCGTGCGCCGGCGCCATCCGACGACATCACCAATCGACCGCATACCGTCCCAGGACCGAAGCTGACACGGATCGTCAAACTGTGGCCACTGCTCATCAAAGACTTCTGCCTCGCCGCTCGGCATCCTCAGTGGGTGGCATGCGACAGAGCCGCCCATGGCAACAGATCAGCTTTTGGCGCCGTCGGCCGCCCCGGCTGATTTGGAGGGGCAAATCAATGGCAAGCAGAGGCACGGCCGGCCTGTGGCGACACGGCGCGGACCGCTTCGACACACGCCCCTTGGTTCTCGCTGCGGCAATCTTGTGCGTTCTGCCAGAGAGCAGGTCCAAGATCGCGACTTCACACCCCGCGTGGGGACGTGCCAGAACCGTGGCGCAAAGTTTGATCACCTATCGGGTGCAACGCCAGGCGAGGGCTGCGCTGATTGGGAAAGCGCCGAGCTCATGGTGACGACCAAACGGCCGGATGCCACGCTCCATACCGGTTTCGAGCTTTTCTTGGATCTGTGAGGTCGCGTCGAATGACAAATGCGTTCATCACCGCCGTGCGGCGGGCCATATCGTGGCCCAGAGCCTTGCCGGCGGCGGCCTTAGTCGCCGTCTTAGCGGCCGCCCCGGTCCTGTCCCCCGCGGCCGCCGCCTCAGCGCGGGCGGTCCAGGCGGTGACGGCCGCGCCGGCGCTGCCTCTGTTCGCCCGCAGGAGCAGTGACGGCCACCTGCTGGCGTACGAGCCCAAGCCCGGCGGCGGCTTCGGATCGCCCGTCGACCTGGGCGGCGGCTTCTCCGCGGCCACCGCGATCGTGCGTACCGGCATCTCCGGGAGCGGGCGCAATGATCTGTATTTCCTGCTGGGTGCGTCTCTCTACTACACCTCTGAACGTGGCACCGAGACCACGGTCGTCGCCTCGGGCTGGTATTTCAACAACCTGGTGATGACGCCCGGCAACCTGGGCGGCACCGCGACCTCCGACCTCATCGTCCGTGACACCGCCGGCGCGCTCTGGCTCTACCAGGGTCGCCCCGACGGCACCCTGGCCGCCAGGGTCCAGGCCGGCGCGGCCGGCTGGGACAGCATGAACGCCCTGGCCGGCTTCGGCGACTACACCGGTGACGGCAAGAACGACCTGCTGGCCAAGACCAGCACCGGCCTCCTCTACCTCTATCCGGGAACGGGCAGCGTCACGGCAAACGGCATTCTGGGCACCCGCATCTCGGTGGGCTCCGGCTGGGGCTTCTATACCGCGCTGGTCTCCACCGGCGACAACGACGGGGACGGCAAGGCCGACCTGATCGCCCGCGACTCCACCGGCTTGCTGTGGCTGTTCAAGGGCACCGGCGTCGCCTCGGCTCCGTTCGCCCCCCGCGTGCAGATCGGCACGGGGTGGAACGGCCTCGACGCCCTGTTCTGATCGTCCCTCCGGCGGGTCCGTACCGCTTCAGAGAAATGGCTCACCATGCGTATGCCCCTTTTAGGGCGGCTGCGGGCAACCGCCGCAGCCCTCACCTCTGCCGCCGTGTTCGTGTCCGGCGCGCAGTTTGTCCCGCTTCCCGGGATTGCACCGTCCGCCGCGCTGGCCGACACGGGTGACGACCTGGCCCACGCCGCCGACGTACGCGCGGCGCTGTGCCTGCTGAACCTCGTGCAGCGCAAGGGCGGCCAGGACCTCAAGAACGTCGCCCGCACCGGGCTGGGCGGCAGTGACGACGACCTGCTCAAGGCCGCCGCCCCTGACTACTTCGACGACCCGGCGACGCCGCTGCACACCGCCTTCGAGTCGGATCAGGCGCGGGCCTCGGCCAAGATGGACGAGCTGTACGACCGTCACGAGGTCTGGGAGCAGTCCCTCCAGGTCACGCCCCCGGACGGCTACACGCAGACCGGCTTCCAGTGGGTGGTGGAGGAGGACAACCCGTTCGCCAAGGTGGGTCTGTCCGGCTGGATCAGCGACCGGTTCTGGCAGATGGAAGAGGACTTCTACACCGACCAGACCCCGCGGGCCGGCAAGGAGTCCAAGGACGCGGTCAACAAGATCGCGGCCGAGCGTTACCCCGCCGACGGCGACGACTACGAGGGGTGGCGTGCCTGGAAGGACATGACCACCGGGCACCCCATGTACGCCGACGACGCCCGCGCGTTCCTGGCCGCCGGCGGGTTCCGGACCAGCGCGCCCGATCCGGACAGCATGGAGTTCCGGATCGACGTGGAGAACCTCAAGGCGCGCTACGCCTCCTGCACCACGACCAACCCGCCCGACCCGTACGAGGTGCTCACGGCCGAGTTCGCCACGGCCTCGGCGGAGTGGCGGGCGGAGGTCGACGGCCAGCGTACCCAGCGCGACACCATCCTCAGCGAGGAGGCGCAGGCCACGGCCGACCTGCAGGTGGCCACCCAGGCCCTGGGCGAAGCGCTCGGTCAGTCGACCATCGCGGTCCGGCTGGCCGACTGGCAGGCGTACTGGCTGAAGCAGACCCCCGACAGCGCCGGGACGTCGTACCCGTCCACGTCGGAGTTCACCAACGTCAAGAACGACATCGTCAAGGCGCAGGCGATGGCGCTTGGCCGGGTGTTCGTGGCCTCGCGGGCCGCGCAGTCGGCGCAGCGGCACGCCGCCGCCGCGGTGGCCGCCCAGCAGGCTGCGTACGCCATCGCCGATGCGGCCGGGCTGCCCCGCGGGCGCGGGTTGCTGTACGGCCAGCAGGCCGTCCAGGTCACCCGGGCCTCGGCGGCCGCCGCGCAGGCCGTGGCCAAGGCCACCGAGACCGCCTCCAACGCCACCCGCGCCTCAGCCGCCGACAGCAAGACGCTGATGGCGCTGGCCGAGACGCAGACGCACGCCTCGCAGGCCGAGTTCCGGCGCATCGCCGCCCAGGAGGCCGCCGCGCAGGCCAAGGCCGCCGCCGACGGGGCCGCCGAACAGGCCACCGAGGCCGCGACGCACGCCACCGAGGCCAAGCAGGCCCAGGCCAGGGCCGAGGCCGCCGAGCAGACGGCCAAGGCCGCTGCCGCGGACGCCAAGAACCAGCGGGCGACCGCCGAGGCCGAGCGCGACAACGCCAAGACCCAGAAGGACATCGCCGCCAGTGAGCGGGCCAAGGCCGCCGCCGCGGAGGCCACCGCCCAGACCCAGCGGCAGGCCGCGGCCACCGCCCTCAGTGACGCCGAGGCAGCGGGAGCCACGGCGGCGCAGAAGAAGGACGCCGCGCTGGAGGCCGAGGGTAAGGCACGCGACGCGCGCGACCGGGCCGTGGAGGCCGAGGAGGAGCGGGACGCCCAGGTTGCCAAGGCCGCCGCCGCGGAGGCGCACGCCGCCGCCATGGAAGGCACCGACGCCGCGGAGGGCGCGCGGGCCGCCGCCACCCAGGCGCGGGCCGCGGCCGACCGGGCGACCGATGCCGCCACCCAGGCGCGGGCCGCCGCCGACGCCGCCACCGCGGCCGCGACCGCCGCGCGGGAGGCTGCCACGAAGGCCGAGGCCGCCGCCTCAAGGGCACGTGCCGCCTCCGACGCGGCACAGCGGGACGTCGCGATCACGAACGCGGCGGTCAAGAAGGCCCACGCCGCGGCGGCCGACGCCATCGTCGCCTCCGAGGCCGCGGCCGAGAACGTGCGCATGGCCAAGATCTACGCCGACACCGCCCAGTCCAAGGCCGCCAAGGCCAAGGCGGATGCCGCGGTCGCGCGTACCGAGGCCGAGGCGGCCCACCGGACCGCGGTGCGCACCGCCGGGTACGCCTACTCCACCGCACAGGCGGCGATCGCCGCCCGCGGCTCCGCGCTGCAGGTGATCCAGCCGGCCAACGACGCGATCGAGCTCGGTTCGCCGTACAAGGACACCGACGCCTCGGCCGGTCTGGCTGTGCTGACCGGCCAGGCGTCCAAGACACTCGCCGAGCAGCAGGCCGCCGTCGCCCAGGCCAAGGCGAGCCAGGCCAAGGCCGCCGCGGAGGAGGCCGCCGAGCTGGCCGCCCAGGCCACGGAGGATGCCAAGGCTGCGGCCACCGCGGCGGCTCAGGCGGCCGACTCCGCGGCCAAGGCCATGGCCTCGCTCGCCGAGGCCCGCGACTCGGCCGCGGAGGCCAAGTCGGCGGCCACCGCGGCGGTGAAGGCGGAGTCCAACACCGTCGAGTACGATCGCCAGGCCACCGCGGACGCGGCGGCGGCGGCCTCGGCGGCCGACACCGCCGAGGGGTACGCGAGCGACGCCCGCGACTCGGCCGACGCGGCCGAGCAGGACGCCGCCTCCGCCCGCGACGCCGCCGGCGCGGCCGAGAGCGACGCCGCCAAGGCCCGCGACGTGGCCACCCAGGCCGAGGCGGACGCCGCCGCCGCCGAAGCGGCCGCGGCCCGCGCCCGCGAGGACGCCGAGGAGGCCCAGGAGGCGGCCGAGCGCGCCGAGGAGGCGGAGGACCAGCGACGCGAGGCGGACAGGGCCTCCGGGTCCGGTCCGACGGGCATCCCCGGCCTGATCGCCCTGCCGAGCGACGACGTCCGGTACGACGTCAACCCGTTGGAGGACGTCTGCGCCGGGACGAACGGCTGTGACATCAACCTGGAGTACCACATCTACGGGACGCAGGGCTATTTCCTGGAGACCTGCTCCATGCCCGGCCACGACATCGGCGACTGCACCGGGCCGCTCCAGCTCGACTACCTCGGTAGCGGCCCCCTGGAAATCCGCTACACCAAGCGCACCCACTTCGACGGCAAGGAGCTGGTAGAGACTTTCCTGAAGAACCTGGCCAGCGCGCTGCTGGCGGACTACATCGGGTGCTGGCGCAAGGTGTCCGGTCAGGACGGCGGCTCGACCTCCGACTGCGCCTGGGCCATCGGCTCGATCGTCATCCCGCCGGTGATCACGACCGGGTTCAAGTACGCGATGGCCATGCGCCTGGCGCTGAGGGAGACCGGCGGGATCGCGGCGGCCCTGTACCGGCTGCGTTACTCGGGGCTGCCCGCCGAGGCGATCTCCGGCCTCAACGCCACGGTGTCCAAGACGCTGTCGGCCGGCCAGTGCTTCCCCGCCGGGACCTTGGTGGACACCGAGGACGGTCCACGCAGGATCGAGGACATCCGGGTCGGCGACCGGGTGTGGTCCGCCGACCCGGCCACCGGCACGCGGACCCTGCGGACCGTCACCCGCTTGTTCCACCGGTCAGTGGGAGCGCTGACGCGGGTCACCACGGACGACGGCACGCTGTCGGCCAGCCCGGGACACCGCTTCTGGGTCCAGGGCAAGGGCTGGACGGAGGCGCGGGACCTCCGGCCCGGCGACGCGCTCCAGACCGCCACCGGCGCCGCCGACCTCGTCCGCGCCACCTCCGTGACGCCCGGTCCGGTGGACGTGTACAACTTCGAGGTCGAGACCGACCACACGTACTACGTGTACGCCGGCTCCACCCCGATTCTCGTCCACAACGAGTGCGTGTCCATCGAGGACGTCTTAAAGCTGGGCGACAATCTCGTCCTCGGCATCGGCAAGTACGGCGACGACCTGGCCGAGACCCTGAACGCCAAGAACCCGGCCGGTCTTGCGTTCACCCTGAACAAGAGAGGAGAAGGGCTGGGCGACCTGGTACCGGGCGGCGGTGGCCAGCGCCTCTGGATGGCGGCAGTCAGCGAGGCGGTGGGGAGGCCCCAGATCAAGATCTCCTTCACCCTCGACGGCGTCTACACGGACGACGCCATGGAGCAACTCGCCAAGACCCCCGACGAGGCGCTGACCGCCCTGCTGGCGCGGGCCGACAAGATCCCCGGCGGAAACTGGGAGATGGTGGCCGACCCCAGGAACAACCTGGGCACCGCCTGGGAGATGGGCCGGCTCCGGACGGCGTACCGCATGGGCTACCGGGACTGGGGGGAGAACGTCGACTTCTACATGACGATAGACGGCGTCCTGACCAAGGTGTCCCCGTCGGCTCCGCCCGGGCCGTGACCCGGTAACGACGCTCGACAGCGGCCCCGGCCCCGCGATCGCCGCGCGGGCCGGGGCCCTTCCTTGTCGTCGCGTGCTCATGCCGGGAGTCTGAGCGTGAGCTCCCGGTAGTCCCGGGGTGAGACGTGGTAGGCGGCGCGGAAGGCACGCGTGAAGGTGGCGTGGTCGTTGAATCCGCACTGGGCCGCGATCCGGTGGACGGGAACCGTGCGCAGGGCGGGGTCGGCGAGGTCGCGGCGGGCTCGTTCCAGGCGCTGGTGGCGGATCCACGCGGAGAAGGTGATCTCTCGCGTGCGGAAGAGCCGGTGCAGGTAGCTGACGGAGATGTTCACCGCGGCGGCGACGGTGCCGGGCGACAAGTGCGGCTCGTGCAGGTGGGCTCTGGCGAACGCCTCGGCACGCAGGAGCAGGACGCGCTGACGGGAGTCGTCCGGCACCTCGTCGGCGGCGTCGAGGTGGTGAGCTAGCGCCGCGGTCAGCAGGTCGACGGCCACGCCTCGCAGCCGGGGAACATCACTCTCACGGTAACGGGCGGCACCCGTGATCAGGCCCGTCAGGAACTGGGTGAGCAGCGCACCCACACCCGACCGTCCGGGCAGACTGAGTGCCATCAGGTCGTCGCCGCTGCTCGCAGGCAGGCGCAGCAGCGAGCGGGGAACGTGCATGCACACCACAGTCGTGGTTCCCCGCGCGGCACCGATCCGCAGCAGTGAGGGGCGCGAGCTGTCGTACAACGCGAAGTCGTGTGCGCGCAGCGTCGCTTCGCGATCGGCCTGGGCCACGCCGACCTCGCCGCGCGCGGCGAAGACGACCGAGTAGAGCTCCGGGTCCTTGTCGCGGATCAGCTTCGGTGTCCGCTGCACGTCGAGCGGCGAGCACGTCACCTTGGTCACGTTCACTCCGGCGAGATACAGCTCCTGCGCCGTGGCGCGGAAGTCCTCAGGGCGGTCGCTCAGGGCGTGCATGGGGTACTTGCCGTTGACCTGTAACTCATCGAAGCGGGCCAGCCGTTCGGCCGCCGGCACACAGTCGCTCCGGAACACAGTCTTGATCATGTTATGTCTCCTGAGGTCGCGCAGTTGTCCTTGGACATCGACGGCGAAGGCGTGGGCGGGCAACACCGCGCAGCCGGACAGCAGCCGGACAACTGACACTCCACACCGACGTCGCCAGGTATCTCTTCTGGCCATTCACAGGGCGGCGTGTGGCTTGATCACTTCACCCCCGTGCTGGGCGCCTTCGCGAGCGACGCGGTGGAGAACCCGGTTGCGGGCCGCCTCCACGGGGTTCCGGCGGTCTTTCCTAGCGTAGCCGTACCGCTTGGCCAGGACCTGGTGGCCCCTCGACACCACGGCGACGGCGCGCCGGGGATGCCGTGCTCGCCGGCTGCATCCGCTGCCCGACTGGCGGTTCAACGCCGTCTTCGGCACCACGCGACGCGTGAACTGGGGCTCCACGGTCTCGGTCAACGGGGTCCGATACCCGGTCCAGCAGCACGCGTCTCCCTCCCCTGGCGGCCGGAGCTCGCGCACGCCCAGCCGCCAGCCGCGTGAGGACCGGGGTGGGGTCGGGGTCGGTTACAGCGTGTCTTCCTCGCGGCGGCGGCGCTCGTTGTAAGCGCGCATGCGCGGCGGGTACCCAGTGAGTTGGACGTCGTACACCGGGAGGGCGAGATCGCGAGCAACCTTGTGGATCACGGCGGGCGAGCCGACCCTGCGCCTGGTCCACTCGCCGTCGTCGGCGACCGCCACAGCGGTCGTGTCAGTGGCGAAAGTCTCGGGCTCGACGTAGAACTCGACGCCGCGCCGCGAACGGGCGAAAGCGATGAGCGCTTCAATGTCGGCGTCTGTCGCCTCGCGGTCGAACTTCGCGACCTTGGGGCCACGCAGCCGACGAATGCCGTAGCGGTCTCGCCATCTCATGAATCCTTTTTATACCGTCTGGAGCCGACGCGCGTCGGGGATGATCTAGGGGACACATCCGGGATTCTCCCGATAGCCCCGAGGGTTCTGGCGACGCACTATGAGAGGTGACTACCCGACTCACTAGGGAGAGGCATGGCGATTATGGCTGGGGTACCGAAAACCCCCGGGCCGGGACAGGTGCCGCCAGCTCATCTGCGCGTCACCAACCAGGACCGAGAGCACGTGGTCGAGCACGTCAAGACCGCCTACGCGGAGGGGCGCTTCGACAAGCTCGAGTTCGACGACCGGCTGGAGCGCGCGATGACGGCGCGCACGCACGGTGACCTGATGCCGATCATGACCGAGCTGTACGGCGCCCAAGCCGCGCCCCGGCTCGCCCCGCTCCCACCTCCTGTCCGCCCTGAGCGCGCACCGGAGAGCAACGAACGCCTCGGCGCCGCCGTCGGTCACCTGCTGATGGTCGTCGGCATCCCGATCGTCGGCCCGCTCATTCTGTTGCTGACCGGCGGCAAGACCTCGCCCTATATCCGGAGGCAAGCGCTCGAGGCGCTCAACTTCCAGATCACGGTGGTGGGGGCGACGGTCCTGCTGCCGTTCACGGTCATCGGCGTCGTGCTGCTGCCTGTCCTCTGGGTCGCGGCCGTCGTCCTCTCCATCGTCGGCGGCCTCTCGTCCTTGACGGAAGGCAACTTCCGCTATCCCCTGACGCTGCGCCTGGTGAAGTGACGTCACTGGTGAGGTGATGCCATCCGCCCCAGCACGTGTATCGCACCACCCAGTGCGGACGGGGTACTGGCTCCTGCGGTTGGACCGCACTGCCTTGCTCGGGCGGGGCACTGGCTCTTGCATGGGGAGCGCACTGCCCTGCTCGGGCGGGGCACTGGCTCTTGCATCGGGAGCGAACGGCCCTGCTGGGGTGCTGGGTCGTGCGGTGGTGCTGCGTTGCCTGGTGGCGGGTCGTGCGGTGGTCGCGCGTTGCCGGGTGCCGGCTCCTGCGCTGGGATCGCCCGCTGGTCGGGTGCTGGCTCCGGCTGATGGTGCGTTGCGCAGGGGGCGCTGTCGAGTCGTGCGCTGGCGGGGGGATGGATATTGGTTCCAGCGCTGTGGTGCGCTGCCCCGGTGCGGGTGCTGGGCTCCGGCCGTGGGATCGCGCTGTGTTGGCGCGGTGCTGGGCACAGGAGCCGGTGGGGTGTCAGCGGGACAGGACCTCGTACTTGACGCGCATCACCCCAGAGCTGGTGTTGCCGATGGCGGCGAAGGCGGCTTGTGAGAGGTCGAGGCAGCGGCCGCTCACATACGGGCCGCGGTCGTTGATGCGGACCGTGATTGATTCGCCGTTGTTCGGGTTGGTGACGCGGACCTTGCTTCCCAGGGGGAGGGTCTTGTGGGCGGCGGTCATGGCCGAGGGGTCGAAGCGTTCGCCGCTGGCCGTCATTTGGGGTTCGCCGTAGTACGAGGCGCCGCAGGTTCCGGACGCGAGTACGCGGGTCTTCGGCTTGGGGGCCGGGGACTTTGTGCTCTTCGGGGTGGCCTCGGATTCGGTGGCCGGCTTGGAGTGGCTCCCCTCCGCGGACTTGGAGGTGTTCGGCCGGGGTGCCGGGGTCTCGGTGGTCTTCGGGTGGGCCGCTGCGGGCTTGGGGACCGGGGAGGGTGACTGGGGCGTTGCTGCCTGGCGGGCGGCTTCGTTCAGGGGCTTGGCCTGGGACGGGGTCGGGGCGGCCGCTGCGTGTTCGGGGGAGTCGCCGTTGCCGATGGCGGCCCAGGCGGTGGTGGAGGCGGCGGCTACGACGGCGGCGCCCGCTGCGATGACGATCCAGCGGCGCTTGCCTGCGGTGAGCTTGCCGTCCTGAGGGGATGGCTTGACGGAATGCTGACCCAAGGTAAACCACAGTCCTAGCTAGGGGATAGGGGAGGGAAAGGCCGCGCCCCCGGGGGTTGAGGGCGTATGTAGGCCGATCCGCAGGCGGGGGCAGGGCTCCCGCACGATGGGGACGAACATATGTGACAAAGGGCAGGTAAAGGCAACTTAATGAGACATTCAGTGAAATATCTCACTTATGCCGCAAGATCCCCTATAACGCCCAGCATGTGCCGTGGATCTTCGGGATTCCGGGAAAACGCGAAAGGGCGGCTTGATCGCCCGGAATGCAATGTCGCCTTTGGTTGATCAAGCCGCTGATTGTTGGTGGGGCCGTAATGATCTCCGGGGTTGTTGCCGTTGGTCGGCGGTCTCGTGGCTATGGGTCGGCGCGGGTGTGCGGCGGCCGCGGCCTGGATTCGGCCGTGACTGGGCTCGGCCGTGACTGGGCTCGGCCGTGACTGAACTAGGGCGCGCCTGGACTCGGGCATGGATATCGGGCCTGGCGTGCGATATCGGCCTGAGGCGCGCGATACCGGGCCTCGGGCGTGGAGTCGTACGTGCTGGACGAGCGCATGGCGCGGTCCGGCGGCCACGTTGCCGCAGCGTGGGCGTGGGCGTCGGCCTGGGCCTGTCGCGAGCTGACGGTGAACACCTTCGCCTCGCCGTGCCCCAGGCGGCCGACGCCGTCGCTGCGACGTCGGCGGCGGTCAGAACATCAGCGAGCGCACCGTCTCAACCGTGTCGGCATCTTCGACCCGCTTGTCCGGGCGGTAACGGAGGACCCGCGCGAAGCGGAGGGCCATGCCGCCGGGATAGCGCGGTGAGCGCTGGACCCCGTCGAAGGCGATCTCCACCACGATCTCGGGCCGCAACGTCACCGTCCACCGGTCGGTCGGCCCCTCGGCCAGCTCGAGGAAGCGCTCGGTCTGCCAGGCCAGCAGCTCGTCCGTCAGCCCCTTGAACGTCTTGCCGAGCATCACGAACCCACCGGCGGGGTCACGCGCCCCGAGGTGGAGGTTGGAGAGCTTGCCTTCGCGCCGACCGTGGCCCCATTCGGCGGCCAGGACCACCAGGTCGAGCGTGTGGCGAGGCTTGACCTTGATCCATCCGGCGCCTCGGCGGCCCGCCGCGTAGGGGGAGGCCAGGGACTTGACCACGAGGCCCTCGTGGCCCGCCTTCACCACGTCGGTGAAGAACTTCTCCGCCTCCGCCACGTCCCCGGTCACGAGCCGCGGCGTCAGCAGGCCCTGGGGGACCGCGCGCGCCAGCGCCTCCTGGCGCTGCGAATAGGGCAGATCGAGCAGGTCGGCGCCGTCCACCCGCAGGGCGTCGAAGAAGAACACGCTCAGCGGCGTCTGCTCGCGCAGCTGCGCCACGTTGGTCTTGCTGGTGACCCGGCTCGCCGTCACCTGGAACGCGTGCGGCCGCCCGTCAGGCCGCAGCGCGAGCACCTCGCCGTCCAGCACGAGATCGTCGTACGGCATCTCGAGCACGGCCTCGACCAGCTCGGGGACCTGGGACGTGATGTCGTCGAGCGTGCGCGTGAAGACCTTCACCTCCGAGCCCGAGCGGTGGGCCTGCACGCGGATGCCGTCGAGCTTCCACTCCAGCGCCGCAGGGCCTCCGGCCTTCTCCAGCGCGGCCGCCACATTGGGCGCGCTGCCCGCCAGCATGGGCGAGACCGCCCGCCCCACCTCGAGCCGGAACGCGTGCAGCGCCTCGACCCCGCCGCTCAGCGCGGCCGCGCCCACGGCAGGGAGCCAGCCGCGCAGCGTGAGCGCGCGCCGCACGTCGGCCGACGGCGCGCCGGACGCCTTGGCCACCGCCTCGATCATGACGCCGTCGAGCGCGCCCTGCCGCAGCTCGCCGAACAACAACCGGCGCATGAACTGCTGCTCCTGGCTCGTCAGCCCTGCGAACAGCTCGCCCACCAGCGCCTTGCGCGCCGCCTGCGAGCCCGGCCCGGAAACCGCCTTGATCCTGCTCAGCAGCTCGTCGACGGCGCTCAGCGTGGCGGTGGCGGCCAGCTTGGGCTGGGGGATGTCCTCCAGCGTGCGCCACCCCACGCCCACCTGCCGCTGGGGCAGCTCACCGGAGAGGTACGCGATCGCGATCTCCGCCTCATCGGGGCCGACCCGGCCGAGCAGCTCCGCCAGATGGCCCACCTTGCCGAGACGGGCGGACGTGCGCGTCACCGCCTCGGAAACCCGGACCACGTCGATCAGAAGCACACGCCTATGGTGCCTCACGTCGCCGACATTTCCCCACCCGATATCGACCAAGTGTCTGCCTTGTTCCCGGCACGGCTCAGGCCGTCCTCACGGGAGGCCACGGGCAGGGGTCTCCTGCCACATATGACCGAGGCAATGGGGCGGGCCGCCGTAAGAGGCCGTAATGGGTGGCCCGCCCCGAGAGCCGCTAGCTCACGCCGACCAGGTCGACGACGAAGATGAGCGTCTCGTTCGGCTTGATGCGCGCGCCGGCACCCCGGCTGCCGTAGCCGAGATGCGGCGGGATGACCAGCTTGCGCCGCCCGCCGACCTTCATGCCCGCGACTCCCCGGTCCCAGCCGGCGATGACGCGTCCACCGCCGAGGGGGAACTCGAACGCCTCGCCGCGGTTCCACGACGCGTCGAACTCCTCCCCGGTCGAGAACGCCACGCCGACGTAGTGGACGCGTACGTTGTGGCCGGGCTTGGCCTCCGGGCCGTCACCCACGGTCAGGTCGACGATCTCCAGATCGGCGGGCGGATTGCCCTCGGGGAAGTCGATCTCGGGCTTTTCGAGTGCCACGAAGTGCTCCAGTTGACGATTGCTAACAATGAGACCCGACGACTCTATGCGGTCGGGATATCGTCATCGTTCATGGCCGCCCTTTCTCCCGACGCGATTCTGCTCACCGACCGCGTGGCCGTGGTCACCGGGGCGGCCAGGGGCATCGGGCTGGCGATCGCCGAGGCGTTCGCCGCGTTCGGCGCCCACGTCGCCGTCTGTGACCGCGACAGGCCGCACGCCGAGCTGGCGATGACCCTCGACGTACGCGACCACGTGGCGGTGGAGATCTTCGCCCAGGCCGTACGCGAGCGCTGGGGTCGTGTGGACGTGCTGGTCAACAACGCGGGCGGCACCTTCCACGCCTCGTTCGCCGACACCTCGCCCCGCGGCGAGCAGATCCTCATCGAGGAGAACTTCACGCAGGTCACCGGCATGACCCGGCGGCTGCTGCCCATGATGCGGCCAGGCGCCTCGATCATCAACGTGACGTCGAGCGAGGCCCACCAGGCCGCGCCGGGCTTCGCCGTGTACGCGGCGATGAAGGCGGGCCTGGAGAGCCTGACGAAGACGCTCGCCCTGGAGCTCGCCCCCAGGGGCATCAGGGTGAACGCGATCGCGCCCGACGCCGTCCAGACCGAGGGCGAGACAGGCGTGCGCGAACGCATGCTGGCCCGCCCGCTGCCCTATGACCCGGTACGCGTTCCGCCGCTCGGCCACCTCGGCGGACCTGGGGACGCCGCCGGCGCGGCCGTGTTCCTGGCCGGCGACCTGGCCAGGTTCGTCACGGGGACAACGCTGCACGTGGACGGCGGGATCCACGCGGCCGGCGGCTGGCGGCGAACCTGACTACCAGCTCTGGTGCAGCGGCATCCCCTCGGCGTACCCGGACGAGCTCTGGACCCCGATGACGGCCTTGTCGTGGAAGTCCTCCAGGTTCGACGCCCCCGCGTACGTGCACGCCGACCGCAGCCCCGCCACGATGCCGTCGATCTGGTCCTCCACGCTGGGCCGCTTCGGATCCAGGTACATCCGGGAGGTCGAAATGCCCTCCTCGAACAGCGCCTTCCTGGCCCGCTCGAACGCCGAGTCGTCGGCCGTCCTCAGCCGTACGGCCCGGGCGGAGGCCATGCCGAAGTTCTCCTTGTACTTGCGCCCGTTCGCGTCGGTGTGGGTGTCGCCGGGCGACTCGTACGTCCCCGCGAACCACGAGCCGATCATCACGTTCGACGCCCCCGCGGCCAGCGCCAGCGCCACGTCGCGCGGATGGCGCACGCCGCCGTCCGCCCACACGTGCCGCCCGAGCCGCCTGGCCTCGGCGGAGCACTCCAGCACGGCCGAGAACTGCGGCCGTCCGACCCCGGTCATCATCCGCGTGGTGCACATCGCGCCGGGCCCCACCCCGACCTTGAGGATGTCGGCCCCCGCGTCCACGAGGTCGCGTACGCCCTCCGCCGTCACCACGTTGCCCGCCGCGACGGGCACCCCGGGATCGAGCGCTCTGACGGCGCGCAGAGCCGAGAGCATCTTCTCCTGGTGGCCGTGCGCGGTGTCGACGACCAGGCAGTCGACCCCGGCTTCCAGGAGTTCCTTGGCCTTGGCGACCACGTCGCCGTTCACGCCGACCGCGGCCGCGATGCGCAGCCGGCCCTGGGCGTCGACCGCGGGCTGGTAGAGGGTGGCGCGCAGCGCGCCCAGCCGGGTGAGGATGCCCGCCAACCGCCCGTTCTGGTCCACGATGGGCGCCAGCCGGTGCCGTCCTCCGTGCAGCCGGTCGAAGGCAGCCCGCGGGTCGAGCCCGGCGGGCAGCGTCAGCAGCTCGCTCGACATGACCTGCGAGAGCTGGGTGTACATGTCGACGCCCTGGCAGTCGGCCTCCGTCACGACGCCGACCGGCCGGTTTTCCCAGTCGACCACGATGATCGCGTCGTGCGCCCGCTTGGGCAGCAGTTGCAGCGCCTCGCCGACCGTGTCGTGGGGGGTGAGGGTGAGCGGCGTGTCGTGCACGAGGTCGCGCTTCTTGACCCAGTCGACGACGTTCGCCACGACGTCCAGAGGGATGTCCTGCGGGATCACGGCCATGCCGCCCCGCCGTGCCACGGTCTCCGCCATGCGCCGGCCGGCGACCGCGGTCATGTTCGCCACGATGACGGGAATGGTGGTGCCCGTGCCGTCGTGCGTCGAGAGATCGACTTCGAGCCGGGAACCGACCGAAGAACGCGACGGCACCATGAACACGTCGCTGTAGGTCAGATCGTGGTGAGGCTCGAGGCCATTGAGAAACTTCACGTTCGTCCATCTTATGCGTTGACGGACCAACTAGCGGTTCCCTGTTTCGTAGGGGCTTATGATCGGCCGGAACACTTTTGGGGGAGGAGGCCTGTGGACGTCACCGAACGCGCCGAGCTGATCGTGGTCGGCTTCGCCGTACGTACCACGAATGCCGATGAGATGGACCCGGCGCGGGCCAAGTTGCCCGCGTTGTGGCAGCGGGCGGGCGCTCCTGGGGCTTTCGCGCATGTGCCGGGGCGCGTCGACGAGAATCTCTACGCCGTGCTGACCGACTACGAGAGCGACCACAACGGGGCCTACACGCAGATCGTCGGCACCGGCGTGCGCACCGTGCCGCGGCTGCCGGAGGGCATGGTGGCCGTCCGCGTGCCGGCCGCGCAGTCGCTGAAGCTGGAGGCCCGCGGCCAGATGCCGCAGGCACTGGTCGACGCGTGGCAGCAGGTGTGGAAGCACACCGAGTCGGGGGGCACACCGTCCCGCGCCTTCACCACGGACCTCGAGGTGCACCATCCGGAGGGTGCGGATCTGTATGTAGCGGTCTAGAGGCCGAGCGCGGCGGCCGCCGCTTCGACGGCCGCCGGCTTGACCTCCTCCATCGGCAGATGCGCGTACTCCACCGAGCAGTCGGACATCCCGCCCAGCGCCACCGTCGCCCGGATGTGCTGCTCCTGCGTGAGCTCGGGCCCCAGCAGCAGCGCGATCACCTGGCGCCGCCACTCGAACATACGCGTGCCCAGATCGAGCACGCCCAGCGTGGACAGCTCCCGCACCATCATGGTGATCACTTCGCGGTGCCGCCAGATCAGCTCGAAGTAGTCGTCGAGCAGCTGCCGCGGGTCCCCCGGCTCCCGCGTCGAGACGAACCGCTCGATGTCCTCCACCATCGGCTGGACGATGCTGCGTACGAGGTCGTCGCGCGAGGCGAAGTGGTAGTAGAGCGCGGGCTTGGTGATGCCCAGCCGGTCTGAGATCTGGCGCAGGCTGGTGTTCTGAATGCCCTGCGAGACGAAGAGCTCGCGGGCCACCTCCTGGATGCGGGTCTTCGTGTCACTGGGCATGGTTGAAGAATATCCCTTACCTACCGTTAAGTAAGCATGCTACCTTCGTACTTACCATCCGTTAAGTAAGGAGGAGCCATGCGAATCCTCATCTCCGGCGCGAGCGTCGCGGGCCCGGCCCTCGCGTACTGGCTCACCAGGTACGGCTTCGCCGTCACGCTCGTGGAGCGGGCCCCGGCGCCCCGCAAGACGGGCGGTCACGCGGTCGACCTGTTCAGGCCCGCGATGGACATCGTCGAGAAGATGGGCGTCCTGGAGCGGGTCATGGCCAAGAAGACCGGCATCGAGCGGCTCACGATGCACAGGGAGGGCGAGTCGCGGCCCGTGGAGCTGGAGCTGCGCCGTGTGATGACGGCCGTCTCCGACCGGCATGTCGAGATCATGCGCGACGACCTGAGCGAGATCTTCTACGAGGCCACCCGCGACGACGTCGACTACGTCTTCGGCGACTCCATCGCGTCGATCTCGGAAGCGGGCGAGGTCACCTTCGACAGCGGCAGGACAGGCGCGTTCGACCTGGTCATCGGCGCCGACGGCCTGCACTCGAACGTGCGCCGCCTGGTCTTCGGCCCCGAGTCGCAGTTCACCACCTGGATCGGCGCCTACCTGGCCGTCGTCTCGGTGCCCAACTACCTCGGGCTGGACGGCCGCATGGAGGGCGTCGCGGGAGTCGGCAGGATGGCCGCGGTCTACGGCGCCGGGCACATGGACGACGGCCGGGCGGGGTTCTTCTTCAGGACGCCCCAGCAGCTGGACTATCACCACCGGGACATCCCCCGGCAGAAGGAGCTGCTGCGCGCGCACTTCGACGGCATGGGCTGGGAGGTGCCGCGGCTGTTGGAGGAGCTGGACCGCACGCCGGCGTTCTACTTCGACTCGATCACCCAGCTCCGCCTGGACACCTGGTCACGTGGCCGGGTGACGCTCGTGGGCGACGCCGGGTACTGCCCGGGACCCGCCGTCGGCGGGAGCACGAGCCTGGCGCTCGTGGGGGCGTACATTCTGGCGGGCGAGCTCGCCACGTACGGCGGCGACCACACCAGGGCCTTCCCCGCGTACGAGGCCGAGATCGGCGATTACGTCCGCCGCAGCCGCACGTTCGCCGTCAACGCGGCCAAGCGCATCGTCCCGGGCACCCGGTTCGACCTGTGGGCGCTCACCGGGATGGTGCGGCTCGTCAATCACCTGCCGGTCGCGCTCACCACGGCGGCCGCCAAGATCAGCAGCAAGGGCGTGCGCCTGCACGACTCGATCGCGCTGAAGGACTACGCGAGCACCCCCTGGTCGCGCAGCTTGCCGGCCTCCTCCTGAGACAGGCCCCAGGACGACAGGTCCGCGAGCCGGGTGGCGGGCGAGAGCTCCTGCGCGGGAACGCCCAGCAGGCGCGGTGCGGGCACCGGCTGGGTGACGCCGCCGACCTCGACGAAGGAGCCCCGGGCCGCGTTGTGCGGGTGGGCGGCGGCTTCGGCCATGGACAGCACGGGCGAGACGCACGCGTCCGAGCCGTCGAAGAGCGCCTCCCACTCCGCCCGCGTGCGCTTCCCGAACTCCTCGGTCAGGCGGGCCTTCAGCGCGGGCCACTGGGCCCTGTCGTTCCTGTCGGGCAGGTCGGTCAGCCCCATCAGGGTCACCATCGCGTCCCAGAACTGCGGCTCGAGCGATCCCACGGCCACGAATCCGCCGTCGGCCGTCTCGTACGTGTCGTACTGCGGGGCGCCGGTGTCGAGGAGGTTCGTGCCGCGCGGCCCCCAGTAGCCGCTCTGCGCGGCCTGGTAGAACATCGCGAACAGGGTCGCCGCCCCGTCCACCATGGCCGCGTCGACCACCCGTCCCTTGCCGGTGCGCTCCCGCTCGAAGAGGGCCAGCAGTACGCCGTAGGCCAGCATCAGCCCGCCCCCGGCGAAGTCACCGAGGATGTTGATCGGCGGCGTCGGCTTGCCCCCCTCGCGGCCCAGCATCGACAGGATGCCGGCGATGGCGATGTAGTCGATGTCGTGGCCGGCCGTGGGCGCCAGCGGCCCGTCCTGCCCCCAGCCGGTCATCCGGCCGTAGATCAGCCGCTCGTTCACGGCGTGCAGGTCTTCCGGCCCGATGCCGAGCCGCTCGGCCACGCCCGGCCTGAACACCTCGATCACCACGTCGGCGTGCCGCACCAGCTCCTTGAACGCCGCCACGCCCTCGGGTGCCTTCAGATCCAGCCCGATCGTGCGCTTGCCGCGGTCCATGACGTCGGTACGCGGCCGGTCGGAGACCGCCTTGACCCGGTCCACCCGCAGCACCTCGGCGCCGTGGTCGGCCAGCATCATCCCGGCGAACGGACCTGGGGCGAGCCCGGCCAGCTCCAGCACGCGCACCCCGGCAAGCGGGCCTTTACGAACTTCAGGCATCTCCACAGTAGAACAACATTCGGTGATCTGTCGCAAGCCGCCTTCACGACCTTCCGGCGAAGCTGTGGGAGGTATGGGAAACTTGCCCACTGTGTTCGGGTGGTCAACAGGGGTAGGACATGGTTTCGGATAGCAACCGCCTCATCGCAGGGCGCTACCAGTTACAGCGTGAACTGGGCCGCGGCGGCATGGGCGTGGTCTGGGAAGGGCAGGACACCCTGCTCAACCGGCAGGTCGCCATCAAAGAGGTGCTGCTGCCCGACGGGCTGTCGCCGGGCGAGCAGGAGCGTCAGCTCTTAAGGACCGCCCGCGAGGCCCGTACCGCGGCCAAGCTGAGCCACCCGTCAGTCGTCGCGATCTACGACGTCGTCGAGGAGGGCGGCCGGCCGTGGATCGTGATGGAGCTGCTGCGTCACCCCACGGTGGAGGAGGTCGTGCTCACCTCGGGCGCGCTCCCGGTGCGGGAGGCGGCGGAGCTGGGCCGGCAGGTGCTGTCCGCGCTGAAGACCGCGCACGAGGCGGGCATCCTGCACCGGGACGTCAAGCCGGCCAACATCCTGCTGGCCGACGACGGCCGGGCCGTGCTCATGGACTTCGGCATCGCCCAGGTCGAGGGCGACGCCTCGCTCACCAAGACCGGCATGGTGACCGGCTCGCCGAGCTTCCTCGCCCCCGAACGGGTCCGCGCCGAGAACGCGGGTCCGCCCTCCGACCTGTGGTCGCTGGGCGCCACGCTGTACGCGTGCATGGTGGGGCGCTCGCCGTTCGAGCGGGGCGACCCCATGTCCACGCTCAACGCGCTGCTCACCGAGGAGCCCGACTACCGCAGAATCCCGCCGATCATGCACCCGGTCCTCAAGGGCCTCCTGCAGAAGGAGCCGGAGCAGCGGGTGAGCGCGGAGGAGGCCGACCGGCTGCTCACGGCCATCCTCGCGGCCAGGCCCGCGTACAACGATCGGGACGTGCTGCCGGACAAGAAGCCGAGCCGGGGCAGGGGCCGGGCCGTGCTCGCGGCGGCCGTGGCCGCGGTGGTGGTCGTCGCGGGCGGCGCGGTGGCGTACTTCAAGCTCGCCTCCCCGGCGGAGGGCGCCCCGCGCGCCACCGCCCCCGCCGCGGCGACCAATCCGCTCACGCCGACGGCCGCGCAGACGCCGGAGGCGAGCGCGACGCCCACCCCGACGCCTAGTGTGACGAGGGTCGTCCCGGCCGTACGCGCCTGGAGGTCGCGCGACGGCTGGTCGATCATGCGGCCGACCGGCTGGCGGGGTGCGCTCAGAGAGGCGTACACCGAGTGGACCCGCAGGGACGGGAGCGCGCACCTCGGCGTCGAGGCCGTCTACTCCAACACCGATCCGAACCAGGTCCTGCGTGACTCGGAGGAGACGTTCAAGCAGAACGCCCAGGACATCGTCAACCGCAGTCGCAGGACGGTCGTGCACCAGGGCGCCAAGGCCGTGGAGTGGGAGTTCTCCTGGACCGCGGGCAGCGGGGGCGACGCCCGCTGGGTCACGCCCGGCACCCGGTACCACGAGGTGCGGCGGGTCGTGGCGATCGGCGACGCCGCGTACATCGTGTCCTGGACGGTCACCGAGGCCCAGTGGATGCGTTACAGGGCGCTTATGCGGCAGGTGATCAGCAGCTTTACTGTGGGGGCATGAGCCCCTGGAACCTGCTCGCCCTGCCCCCGCTCCCCGAAGAGCTCATGCGCCGTCTGCTCGCCCCGCTCGGCGAGCAGGTGACCGTACGCGTGCCCGCGGCCCGCGACACGGACGCGCTCCTGGCCGCGCTGCCCGCGGCGGAGATCGTGCTCGGCGACTGGACGGGCACGCTCGTGCTGGACGCCGAGGCGGTCAAGGCCGCGCCGCTGCTGGCGTTCGTGCAGCAGCCGTCCGTGGGCGTGGACGGCCACGACCTGGACGCCCTGGCGGCGGCCGGGGTGCCGCTGGCCAACACGCCGGGCGTCAGCGCGGTGGCGGTCTCGGAGTGGTGCCTGGCCGCCACCCTCTCGTTGTCGCGCAAGCTGGCCGCCGCCGACGCCGCCGTACGCGCCGGCGAGTGGCCGCAGCAGGGCCTGCAGCCCCACGAGCTACGCGGCCGCCGGGTCGGCATCGTCGGCTACGGCCCGATCGGCGCCACCAGCGCGGAGATGTTCCGCGCGCTCGGCTGCCACGTCTCGTACTGGACCCGCACACCCCGCGAGGACCCCGGCTTCGAGGACCTGCTGACGCTCATCTCCTCGAGTGACGTCGTGATCGTGGTGATCGCGCTCTCGGACGAGACCCGGGGCCTGGTCGATCCCGGCCGCATGAAGCAGGGCGCGCTGCTCGTGAACGCCGCGCGGGGCGGCGTCGTCGACCAGCGGGCGCTGGTCACGGCCCTG
This sequence comes from Nonomuraea sp. CA-141351, assembly GCF_050944675.1. Classification (NCBI taxonomy): domain Bacteria; kingdom Bacillati; phylum Actinomycetota; class Actinomycetes; order Streptosporangiales; family Streptosporangiaceae; genus Nonomuraea; species Nonomuraea sp. CA-141351. The sequence goes on along the minus strand of NZ_CP191982.1, from coordinate 9,259,368 downwards.
CGCGCGGGCCATCTGGGCGGCGCCGCGCTCGACGTCTTCGACGAGGAGCCCCTGCCCTCGGACGATCCGCTGCGGGACCTCCCGAATGTCCTGCTGTCTCCGCACGTCGCGGGCGTCACGCCCGAGTCCACGGGCCGCCTGCTCGCGGCCACCCTGGACAACCTCGCCGCCGCGGTGGAGGGTCGGGAGGTGGATAACGTGCTCAACGGCGTATCCCCGACGATCTCCAGGAAGTTTACGCAATCACCTACCACGTAGGCATTTCACCTGGCACTATGAACAGTTTTCGTGTCTTTAACGACCCCGGTCTATTCGGAGTAGCTCGTGGGAGATACCGTCTTACGGACGATCTCTACCAGCTCAAGGGGGGTGCTTTAGTGACGACGAAGATGTCGACACACCAACGGGCAGTAGAGCAGATCCGGCAGTCATACGCCGAGATTCCGGGCGGAGCCGCCCCTCGCCTGGCCAAGGCCACGTCGAACCTCTTCAGGTTCCGTGACTCGGGCAAGACGGCCAAGCTCTCGGCCAGGGATCTCGACGAGGTCATCAGCGTCGACCCCGAGACCATGACGGCCGAGGTCCAGGGCATGACGACGTACGAGCATCTGGTGGACGCCACGTTGCCGTACGGGCTCATGCCGTACGTGGTGCCGCAGCTCAAGACGATCACGCTCGGCGGCGCAGTGACCGGGCTCGGCATCGAGTCCACCAGCTTCAGGGACGGCCTGCCGCACGAGTCGGTGGAGGAGCTCGAGATCCTCACCGGCGACGGGCGGATCATCGTGGCGCGCGAGGACAACGAGCATCGCGAGCTCTTCCGGTCGTTCCCCAACTCGTACGGCACGCTCGGCTACGCGCTGCGGATCAAGATCAAGCTGCGCAAGGTCCAGCCGTACGTGCGCCTGACGCACGTCAAGTTCACCGACGCGGCCAAGTGCATGCTGGCCATGCAGGAGATCTGCGAGAGCATGGTCCACGACGGCGAGAGCGTCGACTTCGTGGACGGCGTCTTCTTCAGCCCGGGGGAGATGTACATCACGGTCGGCCGCTTCGCCGAGCGCGCCCCCTACGTCTCCGACTACACCGGGATGCGCATCTACTACCAGTCGATCAGGCAGCGCAACCGCGACTGGCTGACCATCCGCGACTACCTGTGGCGCTGGGACACCGACTGGTTCTGGTGCTCGCGCGCGTTCGGGGTGCAGCAGCCCGTCGTCCGCTCGCTCATGCCGCGCCGCTGGATGCGCTCCGACGTCTACCGCCGCCTGGTGGCGCTCGACAGGAAGTACGGACTGACCGCCCGCATCGACCGGTGGCGTGACCAGCCGGTGCAGGAGTCCGTCATCCAGGACGTCGAGACGCCGGTCGAGCGGGGGGCGGAGTTCCTGGAGTTCTTCCACGACAAGGTGGGCATGACACCGGTGTGGATGTGCCCGCTGCGGTCCAGCTCCCGCTGGCCGCTCTACCCCCTTGAGCCGGGCAGGCTCTACGTCAACTTCGGTTTCTGGGGCATGGTGCCGCTGCCGCGAGGGCAGTTCGACGGCTACTACAACCGGCTGATCGAGCGTGAAGTACACGAGCTCGACGGTCACAAGTCGCTCTACTCGACCTCGTTCTACGCTCGCGAGCAGTTCTGGCAGCTGTACAACGGCGATGCCTACTGGTCGGTCAAGCGGGAATACGACCCGAACGGTCGCCTGCTGGACCTGTACGAAAAATGTGTACGGGGAAGGTGAGCAGATTGGCTCTGGCAAGCATCTTTGAGAAGATCGTCGGCACGGAAGCGAACGTCTCGTTCCAGGCATACGACGGCAGCAAGGCAGGGCCGGACGGGGCCGACCTGAGCATCGAGGTCAAGTCGCCCATCGCGGTCTCCTACCTGGCGCACGCGCCGGGCGAGCTGGGCCTGGCCAGGGCGTACATCTCCGGTCATATCGACGTGCACGGCGACTTGTACACGTTGCTCGACCGCATGTGGAACATCACCACCAACGACCTGACCACCCAGGAGAAGATCGCCGCCGTTCGCGCTCTGGGCGTCAAGCCGCTCCTGATGCGGGTGCCGCCACCCCCGCAGGAGATGCGCCAGAGTGCCCTGGCCAGGCTGGGCTCCCGTCACGCCAAGCAGCGCGACGCGGAGGCCATCCACCACCACTACGACGTCTCCAACCGCTTCTACGAGTGGGTCCTGGGACCGTCCATGGCGTACACGTGCGCGGCGTTCCCCTCGGAGGAGTCGACGCTGGAGGAGGCCCAGTTCGCCAAGTTCGACCTGGTGGCCCGTAAGCTCGGCCTCAAGCCGGGGATGCGCCTGCTGGACGTCGGCTGCGGCTGGGGCGGCATGGTCATGCACGCCGCCAAGCACTACGGCGTCAAGGCCCTCGGCGTGACGCTGAGCAGGCAGCAGGCCGAGTGGGCCCAGAAGGCGATCGCCGACGCGGGCCTGCAGGACCTGGCGGAAGTCCGCTTCATGGACTACCGGGACGTCAAGGAGACGGACTTCGACGCGGTCAGCTCGATCGGCCTGACCGAGCACATCGGCAAGGCGAACGTCCCCTCGTACTTCTCCTTCCTGTACAGCAAGCTCAAGCCGGGCGGGCGGCTCCTCAACCACTGCATCACCCGGCCGACCGGAAAGGAGAAGACGTTCAACAAGGGCGGCTTCATCAACCGGTACGTCTTCCCTGACGGTGAGCTGGAGTCGGTCGGCTGGCTGATCAGGCAGATGGAGGACCTGGGCTTCGAAATCCGCCACGAGGAGAACCTCAGGGAGCACTACGCCAAGACGCTGCGCCATTGGTGCGACAACCTCGACGCCAACTGGGACGACGCGGTCGAAGAGGTGGGCATGGGCACGGCCCGGGTGTGGGCCCTGTACATGGCCGGCTGCATCGTGGGCTTCGAGCGCAACAAGGTCCAGCTCCACCAGGTGCTGGGCGTGAAACTCGACAAGAACGGCCACTCGGGCATGCCCCTCCGCCCGGCGATCGACTGGCCGTAACCGACGTCCTTCGCCCTGGGAGGCGCTCCGCGCCATGCAAGCGCCTCCCAAGAGGGCTGGTGGAAGCCCACCGATCGCCGCGGGTCAGCATGCCCTCAAGAGTGACGCGCCCTTGCTCCCACCTCATCGATCCTCGCCTTCGTTGATCTTTATCCGTACGAGCGGCCGGGCTTTGACCGTCTCCAGGAAAGGATCGCCCTCCGAAGACGCCCACTCCGTGCGGCTCAACCGGCGGATGCTCACTTCCCTGCCGAGTTGCCCCTCCGCGGCCCTGGCCGCGTCATAAAGCTCATCTTCATCGGCGGTGCCGACGATCAGGACGTTCACATCGTTCGGGACTCTGCCCCCCTCGCCGGAGTACCGGGCCGCCCAGGAGCCGTAGATGTACGCCTCCTCGACGCCGGCGATGCCCGACAACTGCTCGCCCAGCACCGCCATCGGGCCATACGTCAATGCGAGCAGCTCTGTCAGAGGGCCGCCACGACGACGTCCGTGTCCGCGCTGATCATTCGCATATTGCCGACTCTCCGCGTGACCAGCAGTCCCGCGGCGGCCAGACGATCGACTTCCCGGGTGACGGCCGATGGTGAGACCTCTAGCCGCCTCGCCAGCTCGACCTGTGGGTATTCCTGACCGGTATGCAGAAACAGCCAGGCCAAGAGCTCGCCTTGGAAGGGGGAAGCTTGCAGCTTACGCAAGCTCCACGAGGTGCGGCCCGATCGTGTGACGGCGGCGCACCGCCCCGATAGGGGGATGCGCCGCTACTGTGCCGGTTGCATGTCCTTCGCGTGTTTGCCGCGGCTGGTGTGGATTTCGTTATCCCGGGAGTCCTCTTGGGGCTCCGGTAGCTCGTCCTTGGGACTATGGGGCTTGGCATGCCTGCCCACGTGCTCTCCTTTGCCGATCGCAATTGCCAAGGGTGACCATATGGCTACACTATGCATTGAGGCAAGCGGAGCGTCGGTGTCCTGGGTGTCGACCGCGATGCCGGAAGCGACCTTTCCAGTCTCATCTCGGTCATCCACGGTCCGTCGGAGCCCCTGTGGGGATCCGTGGCTGACTTCCACCGCTGGTCAGAGCGCCCGGCGTACGGATGCCGCTCCGTGCTGGGTGACCACGACGAGCACGATCATCACCGCCGCGATCAGCGGCAGCGGCAGGCCGGTGAACGCCGTCGCCAGCACGGCGGCCACCCCCGCGAGATAGGCACCGTCCACCAGCGGGCCGGGACGATGTGGGCGCACGTGCACCAGCCACAGGCTGATCAGGAAGACGGCCACCGGTACGGCGACCGCCGCCCCGGCACCGAAGGGGCCGATGTGCGCCTCACGGGTGTCGAAGTCGATGCTCACCGCCAGACCGGCGCCGATCGCCGCGGCGGAGGAGAAGATCAGATAGTGGCCGTAGCCCCAGAGGAACGCGACCTTGCTCGACGTCAGCAACAGGTGGGCGGGCCGGGAGAAATACAGCCACCACATCGCGAAGACGATGACCATGCCGCTGAAGGCCACCGACAGCAGCGGGCCCGCGTCGAGCCGCCGGTCCAGCCCGGTCTGGATGGCGAGGGTGGCGGCGAGGATGGACTCGCCGAGGACGATGATCGTGAACAGGCTGTAACGCTCGGCGATGTGATGCGGATGCCAGGTGGTCGACCAGAACCGTTCCGCCCAGACCGGCACCGCCAGCTCCGCGAGCACCAGCACGAAGAAGGCCGCCGGCCCGAACTGCTCGGGCAAGGCCAGCCGGGCGATCCAGCCGACCTGGACCACCGCCACGCCGAACGCGTACCGCAGCGCGCTGCGCCGCCCCTCGGCGTGCCCTTGGGCGGCGCGCAGCCAGAGCAGAACGAGCGCCGAGCGCATGACCACGTAACCCAGGGTGACCAGTCCGAAGCCCCCGTTCTGGAAGGCCCGCGGCACCCCGGCGGCGAGGACGAGCACCCCTGCCATCTGCACGAAGATCAGCAAGCGGTACGCCGCGTCGTCGGTGTCGTATGCGGAGGCGAACCAGGTGAAGTTCATCCACGCCCACCAGATCGAGAAGAACACCATCACGTAGCCAAGCAGGCCTGCGCCCGCATGCCCCTCGGACAGCGCGTGGTGGAGGCTGGCGGACGCCTGGGCGACGGCGACCACGAAGCACAGATCGGACAGGAGCTCCAGCGGGGTGGCGACCCGATGCGGCTCGGCGGGGTCGCGCCCGGCCATCCTGCGCCACAGCGGCGCCCTGCTCCCGCCATCATGTGTGCCGGTCATCCCCGTTTTCCTCCCTTATCGCATCATTGCGCCCCCCTCATCGTGGCGCAGCGCAGGGAGTCCGCGAGCCATCCGATCAAGCCGCCCGGGCGGGCACGGCGGTAGGGAGGCCGGGGGCGTGCTCGGCGAGCACGTTCAGCGCGGTCCATTCGAGGCGGTGGCCAGGGCCTCGAGGGTGCCCGTGAGGCCGTCCCAGCTCTCCTCGGCGTCCGGCGTGCGCCCGTGCGGCGAGCGGAACCACGCCACGAACTCGGCCACGTCATCGAGCGCCCACCGCAGCCGGTAGAGCTCCAGAGCCGCGAGGCTGGGCGTGCGGCCGGTGGCGTCGGCGTACCGGCCGAGGTCGTCGGCGTCCCTGGCCACCAGCCACAGGTCGCGTTCGGGCGCCGCCAGCCCGACCGTGTCCCAGTCGACCAGCAGCCGCCGCTCGCCGCAACGCAGCAGGTTTCCCGGGTGCGGCTCGCCGTGCGTCACGACGGGCTCGCCGGCGTCGGCCGCCATCCGGTCGAACTCCGAGAGCCTGCGGCGCAGCACCCCGGCGTGCTCGGCGATCAGCTCCCTGGCGGGCTCAGAGTACGGGCCACCCAGCCAGGGCAGGCGCGATTCCTGGAGCGCCTGCTCCAGCCCGGCCCGGTCCGAGAGCTCCAGCGGGCGCAGGGGAGTGGAGAGGGGCGGCGGGGTGGCGTGGAGGGCGGCGAGCAGGTCGATGATCGCGGCCCGGTCCTCGGCCGGCTGCTCCTGCCCGAACTCGCCGGAGGTCCCGTCCGAGAAGGGGAAGACGCTCATCGCCCACCGGTGGCGGTCGAGCCGCAGCAGCGTCGTGCCGTCGGTCGCGCGCAGCGGCGCCACCACGAAGTCGAGCCCCGCCTCCTCGCGCAGCGCCGCCGCGGTGTCCATGGCCAGCCGCAGCCCGTCGAAGCTCCGGCGCCGTACGTCCGCGACCGTGACGAACCACCGCCCGTCAGCGCCCCAGTGGTAGTCGCCGAAGCCGACCGGCGCGTACTCCAGCGTGCGCGCCTGGATGCCCCACGCGCCGAGCGCGGGCCGCAGCAGCCCCTCGTCGAGCGAATCCGGCCGATCTCGCATCCGGCCACGCTATCGGCCCCGGCGGCTCGCTTCACCCGCATGAACGAGGGGCGATCCTTACCGTCCCCCGAATGGGACCGGTACTTCCCCGGACTGGCGTACCGATCTCCGTGCCCGGTCACGCTCCACGGAGGATGAGCTCGATGGCGGAGAGCACGTCCGTCACCGTGTGATCCGCCACGACCCCGCCGGTGACTCCCCGGTCGATCCAGATCGTCCGCAGTCCCGCGTCCCGTCCACCCGAGATGTCCTTTTCGGGGTCGTCCCCGACGACCCAGCCGCCAGGCTCCAGCGAAGCGCCGCACCTCCGGGCGGCGATCTCGAACAGCCGCACGTCAGGCTTCCGTACGCCCTCCGCAGCCGAGATCGCCCACCCGTCCACCCGGTCCGCGAGCCCGCTCCGTTCGATCTTGCCCGTCTGGTTGTCGGTCATCCCGTTCGTCGCGATCCCCACCGCCCACCCGGCCGCCCGCAACCGGTCGAGCCCGTCGAGCACTTCGGCGGGACACGAGACCAGGTGCGGCAGCCGCGCCCGGTACGCCGCCCACAACGCCTCGACCGGCTCGGCCAGCCCGAACCGCTCACGTACCAGAGCGAAGAACGAGTCCATGGGCAAGGAACCGTCCGCGTCCAGCGCCACCATCCACGGCACCGCCTCCTCGCCCAGCCGCCGCTCGGCGGCGAACTCGGCGGCCCAGCGCTTGAACGCGCCCAGCCGGTCGATCAGCGTGTTGTCCAGGTCGAAGAGGGCGAGGGGTCGCGTCATGCGTCCCTCGCCGCGATGAGCTCGTCGGTGGCGGACTGGTACGCCGTCGCGGCCCGCTCGAAATAGTCGAACAGCGTGGCCCGCTCCGCCTCCGGGTACTCCTGGATCAGCTCGGCCAGTCGCGTCCGGGTGCCCGCCAGCACCTCGTCGAGCCCCTTCGGCTGGCCGGTCGACTCGACCATCACCTTGCGCCGGTCGGCGGGGTCGGGTGCGCGCCGTACGTACCCGCTCCCCTCCAGGCGGTCGATGAGCCGCGTCGTGGCGCCCGTGGTCAGCCCCGTCCGCACGGCGAGCTCGCCGGAGGTGAGCGGCCCGGCGAGGTCGAGCAGGTTGAGCGCGTAGTAGTCGGTGGCGTTGAGCCCCGCGGCCTCGGCGGCGGCCAGGCTGTTGAGCACGATCGCGCTCAGGTAGCGCCGGAACGTGGCGCTGGGATCGGTTGACAAGCCCCCTCCTCTTCCTTAGGTTAATATCTGCATAGACACAGAGACTTATCTAATGCAGATAATATCAGAAGGAGCGGAAATGATCACTACTGAGATCCAGAGCCTGTTCGCCGAGCTGGAGGACGCCTGGAACCGCGGCGACGGCAACGCGTACGGCGAGTGCTTCACGGCCGACGCCAGCTACACCACCTTCGTGGGCACCGTCTACCACGGCAGGGAGGACCTCGCCTCCGGGCACCAGGCCCTGTTCGACACGGTGCTCAAGGGCACGAAGATGTTCAACGAGATCGTCGAGGTCCGTTTCTACGGCACCGGCACCGCCGTGGCCGTCGGCAAGGGAGACGTGGCCAAGAAGCACCCGGGCAAGCTGACCAAGGTGCAGACGTACACGCTGGTCCGCGAGGCCGACGGCAGGTGGCGCATCGCCTCCTTCCACAACACCAGGCGCAGGCCGCTGTTGGAGGCGGTGTCGTTCAAGTACGTCCCGGCCAGCCGGCCGCGCCGATGACGGACGCGGCGCGCTCCTCCGGACAAGGGAACGCCCGCGCCTCAGCAAACGGTTACCGGAGCTCGCGCTTGAGGATCTTGCCCGTGGCCGTCATCGGCAGCGACTCGCGGAACTCGACGATCCGGGGGTACTTGTAGGCCGCCATGTTCTCCTTGGTCCAGGCGATCAGCTCGTCCTCGGTGATCGTCGAGCCGGGCGTGCGGATGACGTACGCCTTGATCTCCTCGCCGTGGGACTCGTGCGGAACCCCCACCACGGCGGCCAGCGACACGGCCTCGTGGGTCATGAGGACCTCTTCGAGCTCGCGCGGATAGACGTTGAAGCCGCCGCGGATGACCATGTCCTTGGCCCGGTCGATGATGGAGTAGAAGCCGTCCGCGTCCCGGGTCGCGATGTCACCCGTGCGGAACCAGCCGTCCTTCATCACCTCGGCCGTCGCCTCCGGGCGGCCGTAGTAGCCCTTCATGATGTTGTGGCCGCGGATGGCGATCTCGCCGGGCCCCTCGCCCTCGATGGTCTTCCAGTCACCGTCGACCAGCTTCATCTCCACGCCCCAGATCGGGGTGCCGACCGTGCCGGGCTTGGTGGGGCGGCTGAGCTGGTTGAAGCTGGCCACCGGCGACGTCTCCGACAGGCCGTACCCCTCCAGGATGCCGATGCCGAAGGTGCGCTCGAAGTCCTTGAGCACCTCCACCGGCGAGGAGGCGCCGCCCGCGACGGCGACCCGGAGCGTGCTGGGCACCTCCGCGCCCTCCGTGTGGATCTTGGTGAGCAGGCCCCAGTACATCGTCGGCACCCCGGCGAAGAACGTGACGCCCTCCTTGACCATGAGTGCGAGCGCCTCGCCCGGCTCGAAACGCGGCATCAGCACGATGGCGGCGCCGCGCAGGAAGCCGGTGTTCATGACCACGGTCTGGCCGAAGGAGTGGAACAGCGGCAGCACCGCCAGGTACGAGTCCCCGCCGTCGGTGCGGGGGAACATCTTGTCGCTGACCATGGCGTTCAGCAGCATGTTCTGGTGGCTGAGCTCGGCGCCCTTGGGCTGGCCCGTGGTGCCCGAGGTGTAGAGGATCACCGCGGTGTCGTCGGGGGCCGTCTGCACGGTCTCGAACTCGCTCGCCATGCCGCCCAGCGCCGCCCAGATCGACTCGCCGTACGCGGACTCGGTCGCGAGCGGGGTGGCGGGCAGCACGAAGAAGTGCTCGCAGCCCGGCGCCCCCTCGAAACCCGCCTTGCCGCGCTCGCCCAGCGGCAGCTCGGGTGTGCCCTCGAAGCAGAACAGCGCCTTGGCGTCGCTGTCGTCGAGGTGGTAGGCGATCTCCCGCGACTGCAGCAGCACGTTGAGCGGCACCACCGTGGCCCCGGCCTTGAGGATGCCGAAGTAGACGAACGGGAAGTACGGCAGGTTCGGGCACGCCAGCGCCACCTTGTCCCCCTTGCCGACACCGCGTGACACCAGCAGGTTCGCGACCTGGTTGGCGACGGTGTCGATCATGGAGTACGGGAGTCGCATGTCCCCGAAGACGATGGCCGTGCCGTCGGGGGTGTTCCTCGCGCTGTCCTCAAGGACGACCGACAGGTTGAGCATGACGCCTTCCTTCTCTAGCCGGGCTTGGCGCCACTCTAGGCAGGACCGCATACCTACTGGTAGGTAACGGAGGTCACAAGTGCATATGGACGCGTCCGCTCGCCTGGAGTAAGCAAGTACCAAGTTACTTGGAGGAGCCATGGAGTACGACTACGTGATCGTAGGGGCGGGGTCCGCGGGGTGCGTGCTGGCCAACCGGCTCTCGGAGGATCCCGGTGTGTCGGTCGCGCTGGTCGAGGCGGGCGGGAAGGACGACAAGCTGGAGATCCGCATGCCCGCGGGTTTCGCCAAGCTGTTCAAGACCGACTACGACTGGAACTACACCACGGCCAAACAGAGCGAGATGTCCGGCCGCGAGCTCTACTGGCCGAGGGGCCGCGTGATCGGCGGCTCGTCCTCACTCAACGCCCAGATGTGGGTGCGCGGCTGCCAGCGCGACTACGACCAGTGGGGCGTCCCCGGCTGGTCGTACGACGACGTCCTGCCGTACTTCACGAAGGCCGAGCACCGCGTCGGCAGCAACGAGGGCGGCGTCTACGGCACCTCGGGGCCCCTCTACATCTCCGAGCTGCGCAGCCCCAACGTGACCACCGCCGCGTTCCTCAAGGCGTGCGAGGAGCTCGGCTTCACCCGGCTCGGCGAGCTGAACGGGCGCTCCAACGAGGGCTACTGCCCCACGCCGGTCACGCAGCACCGCGGCCGCAGGTGGAGCTCGGCCGACGCCTACCTGCGCCCGGCCGCCTCGCGGCCCAACCTCCACGTGATCACCGGGGCGACCGTGGACCGGGTGGTGTTCGACGGCAGGCGGGCGACCGGCATCGAGCACAGCGGCGGCGCCCAGGTCAGAGCCAGGAGGGAGGTCATCCTGTCCGCGGGCGCGATCGGCTCCCCGCACTTGCTGATGCGCTCCGGCGTGGGCGCGCCCGGCGAGCTGCGCGACGCCGGGGTCGCGATCGTGCACGAGCTGCCCGAGGTCGGCAAGAACCTGCAGGACCACCTCTCGACCGGCGTGTTCGTCGAGTGCGAGCAGCCGGTGACGCTGACCAAGGCCGAGTCGATCGGCAACCTCCTGCGTTACCTCGTCCTGCGCTCCGGCATGCTCACCACGAACGTGGGGGAGGCGGTCGCGTTCATCAGGACCTCGGACGAGGAGCCCGCGCCCGACGTCGAGCTGGTCTTCGCTCCCGTGCCGTTCCTCGAGCACGGCCTCGCCCCGCCGACCGGCCACGGGCTCACCGTCGGCGTCGTGCTGCTGCAGCCGGAGAGCCGGGGCAGGATCGGGCTCAACGGCGGGGACGTCGTCATCGACCCCGGCTACCTGACCGCGGAGGCCGACGTCAAGCGCCTGGTCGCGGGGCTGAAGACGGCCAAGCAGGTCTTCGCCACCACGGCGATGAAGCCGTACGCGGGCGGGCCGATGGCGCCGTACTGGGCGCCGGAGAGCGACGAGGAGCTGGCGCAGTGGGTACGCGAGCGCGGCGAGACGCTCTACCACCCTGTCGGCAGCTGCCGCATGGGGACGGACGACGCCTCCGTGGTGGACCCCTCGCTGCGGGTACGCGGCGTCGAGGGGCTCAGGGTCGTGGACGTGTCGATCATGCCGACGCTGAATCGGGGGCACACCCATGCACCGGCCATTATGATCGGCGAGAAAGGCGCTGATTTGATAAGGAAGGCGCCTTAAGTCCCTTGACGTAAGTGCTTACTTGCAGAAGGCTTGGGTGGTATGACGCTGACCGCTGACGTGGACCTGTCGCAGATCCCGTTCTGGGGGTTGCCGCAGGCCGAGCGTACGGAGGCCTTTCGCAGGCTGAGGCAGTTGGACCACCCGGTCTTCATGCAGGAGCAGGTCGTGCCGTTCGTCGGCGGCGGCCCGGGCTATTACGCGCTCGTCCGCCACGCCGACGTGATCGAGGCCAGCAGGAACGCGGCCGTGTTCAGCAGCGAGCCGTGCTCCAACAGCATCCCCGACATGCCGCGCTGGCTGAGTGTGTACTTCGGCTCGATGATCAACATGGACGACCCACGGCACGCCACGTTACGCAGGATCGTGTCCAGGGCGTTCACGCCGCGCATCCTGTCGAAGATGGAGGAGGACCTGGCGAAGGCCGCCGCCGAGATCGTGGACCGGGCGATCGAGGACGGGCCGGGCGACTTCGTCGCGCAGGTGGCCGCACAGCTCCCCGTACGGGTCATCTGCGACATGATGGGGGTTCCGCAGGAGTCTCATGACACGGTGCTGCGGCACACCAACGTCATCCTCGGCAACACCGACCCCGAGTACACCGGCGTCGCCCCCGATTTCACCCGCCGTAACGTCGCCAAGGGCCTGGCCAGGCTGCTGCGCGCCGGCTACTCGCTCAACCGGCTGGCCGCCCGCCTGGGCGACGAGCGGCGCAAGCGGCCCACGGGCGACCTGGTGAGCCTGCTGGTCAACGGCGAGGAGCGGCTCACCCCGCAGCAGCTGGGGTCGTTCTTCATCCTGCTGGTGGTGGCGGGCAGCGAGACCACCCGCAACGCGATCTCGCACGGGCTCAAGCTCTTCACCGACCACGCCGACCAGCGCGCGATCCTGCTGAACAACTTCGAGGGCCACATCGTCACCGCGTGCGACGAGATCATCCGGTACTCCACCCCGGTGATCCAGTTCCGCCGCACGCTGACGCAGGACTACGAGATGAACGGCACCCGGTACAAGAAGGGCGACAAGGTGCTGCTCTTCTACAACTCCGCCAACCGCGACGAGGCGGTCTTCTCGCAGCCGGACACGTTCGACATCACCCGCGACCCCAATCCCCACGTCGGGTTCGGCGGTCCCGGGCCGCACTACTGCCTCGGCGCGCACCTGGCGCGCAGGGAGATGACCGTGATGTTCCGGGAGCTGTTCACCCGGATGCCTCACATCAAGGCGGTGGGGGAGCCCGACTACCTGCTGTCCAACTTCATCAACGGCATCAAGCACATGCGCTACACCTTCTGACCGCCGGCGCGAGCACCCATCCCCGTCGCGTGCGATCTCCTCGGCAAGAGAGCCCCTCCAGCGGTGGTACTCCTGGGGCGGGCCGAATGCTAGGTTTCGCAGTCATGGAGATCAGGACTATCCACGCCAACGGTGTGGAGTTCGCGTATCTGACGGTGGGGGAGGGGCCGCTGGCGCTGTGCCTGCACGGCTTCCCCGACACAGCACACACCTGGCGGCACCTGATGCCCGCGCTGGCCGCGCGCGGCTACCGCGCGGTCGCGCCGTTCATGCGCGGCTACGCGCCCACCGAGGTGCCGGCCGACGGCGCGTACGAGGACGCCGCGCTGGTCGCCGACGTCCGCGCGCTGCACGAGGAGCTCGGCGGTGACGAGGACGCCGTCGTCATCGGGCACGACTGGGGCGCCTTCCCCGTGTACCACCTGGCCGGTCGCTTCCGCCGCGCCGTCACGCTGGCCGTGCCGCCGCCCGGCTCCCTCGGCGCCGGCTTCCTCGAGTACGAGCAGCTCAAGCGGTCCTTCTACGTCTTCCTCTTCCAGACGTACCTGGGCGAGGCGGCCGTCGCGCGCCCCGGCTTCCTCGAGAACCTCTGGCGCGACTGGTCGCCGGGGTACGACTCGAGGGAGGACCTCGAGTTCGTACGGCGCAGCATCGGCGAGCCCGCCAACCTGAGCGCGGCCCTCGGCTACTACCGGGCCATGCTCGGCACCACGCCGCCCTCCGGCCGCTACCCGGCCCTGGAGGGCGGCGTCACCGGCCCGGTCCTCTACCTGCACGGCTCCCAGGACGGGTGTATGAGCGTCGAGCTGGCCAAGAGCGCGCTGAGCCACCTGCCCGCCGGATCGCGGGCCGAGCTGGTGGCGGGCGCCGGGCACTTCCTGCATCTGGAGCGCCCGGCCGAGGTCAACCGCCTCATCCTGGACTGGCTCGGAACCTCGTCCGCGGCCGAGATGACCCAGGTCCGCCCGCAGGGGTTCACCTCCTGAGACAGTCCCGTCCTGTGCGGGCCGCCCCCTTCCTGAGGACGGCGATCACCGGGTGCTGCCCCGACAGGCTGACCCGGACCGCCTCCTCAACCGCGAACCCGCGCGGGATCCCGCCGTGCACCAGCGCCACGGCCACGCCGTCGTCGGCGAGCACCCGCCGGACCTCCCGCCACAGCGGACCGAGGTCCCGCGCCAGCAACCCGCGCGGCGGCACCTGGCGCCCCCAGGGCGGGTTCACCAGCACCCGGTCCACGCTGCCGTCGGCCACCGGCATCCGCCCGGCATCGGCCACGGCCCACGCGAACGACGCCCTGCCTTCCGCACCGGCCCACGCGAACGACGTCCCGCCTTCCGCGTCGGCCCACGCGACTGACGCGCCACCGGCGGCCCGGGCGTTGGTGGCCGCCGCACGGAGCGCGGCGGGGTCGTGGTCGAAGCCCAGCAGGCGCGCGGCCGGCGCCAGAGCGTGGGCCTCGATCAGCGTGGTGCCCGCGCCGCAACACGGGTCGAGCACCGCCCCGGCGTCTCCGAGGCGGGCCAGCGCCGCCATGGCGGCGGCCACCGGCGGGTGCAGCGTGCCCCGGATCGAGGCCGTCTTGTACGCCCGCCGGTGCAGCGGCCGCTCCGCCGGCCGCAGCGCGATGAGCGCCTGATCGCCCTCGATGGTGACCCGCCATGACATCGCGTCCCGAGGCGGCCGCCCCCCGTCCCTCCTGGAGTGGTACGGCAGCCGCAACGGCCGCGCCAGCTCGGCCCCCACCGCGTCCTCGATCTCGAAGCGGGTGTAGTTACGGCGCCCGACGAACGACGCCGACACCTCCACCCCGCTCACCGGGTACGCCGGCCCGCCCGCGTCCACGGCGCGGGCCGCGTTCGCCAGCCGGCGCAAGGCGGAGCGGCCGTGGCCGACCCCGTCCACCACGGCGGCCGCGAGCAGCACGTCGTCGGCCGTCCGCAGGCCCAGCAGGTCGGCCCCCGGCGCGGCCTCGAACCACACCTCCCGGTGGCGCACCCCGCGCACCACACCCAGCCCGGAACGTCGAATCTCCGCGGCCACCAGGGGCTCGATGCCATGCACGGCCCTGGCCACGGCAAGCGTATGCAACTGTCCTTCTCCCACGTCGCGACCCGGGACGGCGCTCGCTCAGCCGTCCCGCATCGCCGGCGGTGGGGTCGTCCGCGACCCGCCGGCGGATCGCTAACGCAGGTGGAAGAAGGTCATGAGCGTCACCCTAGAGCCCGCCCGCGATCGGGGGCCACAGGTTTTTCGCGAGGCTCACCAGCGACCGAGCCCGCCTCACGGAGTGAGCCATGAACACGTACGGACGTACGGTGTACGTCATACCCATTGACGTAAGTGGCTGCTTTTCGAATGATGGGCTCATGAGCGTCCTTGACTTCGACCTGTCCGACCGCGACTTCTGGGCCAGGCCCATGAGAGAGCGCGAGGAGGCGTTCGAGCGGCTGCGCTCCCTGGAGGCCCCGGCCTTCTTCGAGGAGATGGAGCTCGACTTCGCGCCCAAGGGTCCCGGCTACCACGCGCTGGTCAAGCACGCCGACATCCTCGAGGCAAGCCGCACTCCCGAGATCTTCTGCTCGGGCGACGGCGGCGCGACGAACGTCCCCGACATGCCCGCCGAGTTCACCGAGTACTTCGGCTCGATGATCAACATGGACGATCCCCGCCACGCCAGGCTGCGCAGGATCGTCTCGCGTGCCTTCACGCCCAAGATGATCAAGCAGTTCGAGGCGGACGTGGAGGCGGCGGCGACCGCCATCGTGGACGACCTGCTGGCCAAGGGGCCCGGCTGCGACTTCGTGACCGAGGTCGCGGCCCGCCTCCCACTGAAGATCATCTGCGACATGATGGGCATCCCCGAGCGGGACTACCAGTTCGTCTTCGAGCACTCGAACGTCATCCTCGGCGGCTTCGACCCCGAATACGGCGGCGCCGATCTCGAGCAGCTCGCCGGGCGCCTGCTCAACGCCGGCATGGAGCTGCAGCAGCTCGTCCAGGACCTCGCCGCCCACCGCGCCGATCACCCCACGGACGACCTGACGTCCTCCCTGGTCAACGCCAACATCGACGGCGAGCGGCTGACGATGCAGGAGCTGGGGTCGTTCTTCATCCTGCTGGTGGTGGCCGGCAACGAGACCACCAGAAACGCCATCTCGTACGGCCTGCGCCTGCTCACCAACAACCCCGACCAGCGCGCGCTCTGGCTGGAGGACATCGACGGGCACGCGCCCAGGGCCGTGGAGGAGATCGTCCGGCTCGCCTCCCCGGTGAACTTCATGCGCCGCAAGGTCACCAGGGACTACGAGATGAACGGGCACCTCTACCGCAAGGGCGAGAAGGCGGTCCTGTTCTACTGGGCGGCGAACAGGGACGAGGCCGTCTTCGCCGACCCGTACCGCTTCGACGTCACCCGTGACCCCAACCCGCACGTCGGCTTCGGCGGCCCCGGGCCGCACTTCTGCCTCGGCGCGCACCTGGCCAGGCGCGAGATCACGGTGATGTTCCGCGAGCTGCTGCGCCGCGTGCCGCACATCGAGGGCGGCAGGCCCGACCGGCTGCACTCCATGTTCATCAACGGGATCAAGCACATGGAGTGCGTCTTCTAGCCCCGCTCTAGCCCTGGGTGCCCAGCCTCAGCTGGTTCATCACCGTGCGGATGTCGGGCATGAGCTGCTTGCTGTCCGACGGGATCGACATGTAGACGATGGCCGGGACGTTGCCGCCGGTGTTGACGGCCATCGTCACGATCGTGGCCTTGTCGGTCTGCGACGTCAGCGAGTACGCGATCAGCCGTCCCGTCGAGTTGCCCACCTTGATCGGCTGCTGAGCGATCTTGCGAACCTTGTTGTCGGTGGGGAAGAAGCGCTTGCGCGCGTCCAGCACCACCTGCTTGATGACCGGCTCCAGGTTGTCCTTCTCGTAGTACGAGGCCAGCTTCTGCGACAGCGGGCCCGACAGGAGCTGGGCGAACTTCTCCGGCGCGACCTGGACGTACTGGCGGGTGTCGTAGCCGTACGTGGCCTTGACCGTGGCGCGCTGGTCCAGCCGCCAGGTGCCGCCCAGGCGCGGGAGCGAGATCCCGGCGCCGGCGTCGGGCACCCTGCCGATGACCGGGGCGGCCTTGCCCGCGTAGTTCGGCAGCTTGCCGATCGTGGTCGAGGACCTGGTGGCAGACGGCGACGACGAGGTCGTGGGCTTCTCGGCCACGGCGTCGGTGCCCGCGGATTCGTCGCTGGCCAGCGGGCCCGCGAGGAACGCCCACAGCAGCGCGGCGACCAGCGCGATCGCCACGGATCCGCCGAGCGCGTAGATCCAGATGGGCTTGCCGTGCCCCTCCTCGTCCAGGGGGTCCTGGTCGCCCATGGCCTGGTAGTTGTCGCCGAAGACGGTGTTCCAGAGCTCCTGCTGGCGCTCCGGCGGCGGGGTGCGGGAGCCGCTGATCTGGCCGGCGGTCACGAACGGGCGGTCGGGGTCCGAGGGGTCACGGCTCAGGTTCGAGCCGGGGCGGGGGGCGCTCTGGTCCTCGGCGGGGGGCGTGGTGCTGGCGTTCGATGAGTCCATGGTGGGGGTGGAGGGGACGGCGCGGTCGTTGAGCAGGTTCTCTGAGTGCTGTGCGTACGTGACCGTCCGCTCTTCTGCGGGGTGGGTCTGGGGCGGCGCGTGCGCTCCCTGGGGGAGGTCGTCGATCTGGTACATCGCTGTGCGCTCCTCCGGCGAGTCGGCCGCGTTCCGCTCCGCGGGCGGCCAGGGGGCGGGGGAGGAGAGGTTCGACCATGGGTCGGAGGACGGGGCCGGCGGCTGAGCCCACGCCGGGACCGGATCCGGGACCGGAGGCTGGTTGCCGGCTCGGAACGCGGGCTCCGCGGCGCCCTGCGGCGGTGCCTCGGGCCACGAGGACGGCCCGGCGCCGTTCTGCGGCGGTGAGGACGGGCCCGCGGTGCCCTGGGGTGGTGCGTCCGACCAGGAGGCGGGGCCCGCCGCGCTCTGTGAGGACGCCTCGGGCCAGGAGGTGGGGACGTCCTGCGGGGCGGACTCCGGCCACGACGTCGGCACGTCCGGCAGTCCCGGGTCCCTGCGCGGCGCCTCAGGCCAGGCCGGCGCCCCGGCACCGCCCTGGGGAGGAGCGTCGGGCCAGGAGGACGGCCCGGTGCTGCCCTGGGGAGGCGTGTCCGTCCAGGAGGGCGGCCCGGCGTTGCCCTGGAGTGGCGTGTCCGGCCAGGACGGCGCGGTGCTGCCCTGGGGAGGCGTGTCGGGCCAGGAGGACGGGCCGGAGTTGCTCGCCGGAGACGATTCAGGCCAGGAAGAGGGGCCGGGGGGCAGATCGGGCCACGACGAAGGACCCGGCGCCTCGTGGCGGGCGGGCTCGGAGCGGGAGTGGCGCGGTGGCTCGGGCCAGGAGTCGTCCGTACGTGGCGGCTCGGGCCACGACGGGTCCTGGCCGGCGGGACGCGTGTTCTCGGGCCATGACATGGGGACCTCCGCCGCCGGGGTGCCGGGTACGTCGCGGCGAGGCGCGTCTGGCCAGGACGGTGGCAGGTGTGATCCGGAATTCTCCGCTGCCATTGCTGCCGCCCCTCCCGAGGATGTGTCCGGATAACCCGTTATATCCGGATTTGACGTACCAGGCATGATCTCATGGGATTTTCCAGGAGATGCAGGTGGTTCCGCAGCGAAACGAGCGAAGCCGTGAGGATCGGTAGGCGGGTCCTGCATCGGCAGGCCTGCCTCCGGTCGATCGGGCTCAGCTGGGTACACCACGGTGACAAGGGTATTCTTATGGGACGAATGGGTCACAACGGATACATCACCATCAGGTCTCGCTGGACCTGAAGGATCCATTGTGCCTGCAGACCCCGGACGAGTATCTGCATTCAGCCGAAGACGTGCGCTACGCTTGACACGTGCGTTCCGCGACCCTGCTTCTTAGCGGGCCGCGACGGCCCTGAAGATTCCCGCCGTCGCGGCTACCCCTCGTTGTGTGCACGAGGGGTTTTCTTATGGGTCCGAGTCAAGCCAGAAGGACAGTAGCCGTGAGTGAGTACGATCCGCAGGCGCTGCAGGCCAAGTGGCAGCAGCGATGGGAGGAGCAGGAGCCCTACCGGGCGAACGAGGACCCGGCGGACCCGCGCGAGCGTCGCTACATGCTCGACATGTTCCCCTACCCGTCCGGCGACCTGCACATGGGCCACGCCGAGGCATTCGGGCTGGGTGACGTGGTCGCGCGTTACTGGTTCCAGAAGGGCTACAACGTCCTGCACCCGATCGGCTGGGACTCCTTCGGCCTGCCGGCGGAGAACGCCGCGATCAAGCGGAACGCCCACCCGGCCGAGTGGACCTACGCCAACATCGAGACGCAGGTCACCTCGTTCAAGCGCTATGCGCTGTCCTTCGACTGGTCGCGTCGCCTGCACACCAGCGACCCCGACTACTACCGGTGGAACCAGTGGCTGTTCAACCGGTTCTACGAGCGCGGCCTGGCCTACCGCAAGGGCGGCCTGGTCAACTGGTGCCCCAACGACCAGACCGTGCTGGCCAACGAGCAGGTCGTGGCGGGCAAGTGCGAGCGCTGCGGCGCCGACGTCATCCGCCGCGAGCTGACACAGTGGTACTTCAAGATCACTGACTACGCGCAGCGCCTGCTGGACGACATGGACCAGCTGAGCGAGGGCTGGTCCGAGCGGCTGCTGACCATGCAGCGCAACTGGATCGGCCGCTCCGAGGGCGCCGACGTGCTGTTCCAGATCGAGGGCCGCGACGAGCCCGTCCACGTCTACACCACGCGGCCCGACACGCTGTTCGGCGCCACGTTCTTCGTGGTCGCCGTGGACGCCAAGCTGGCCGACGAGATCGTCACCGACGAGCACCGCCCCGCCTTCGAGGCCTACCGCGCCGAGGTCGCCAAGCTGAGCGACATCGAGCGGCTGTCCACCGACAAGGAGAAGTCCGGCGTCTTCCTGGGCCGCCACGCGATCAACCCGGTCAACGGCGAGCGCATCCCGGTCTGGGCGGCCGACTACGTGCTGTCCGACTACGGCCACGGCGCCATCATGGCCGTGCCCGCCCACGACCAGCGCGACCTGGACTTCGCGCTGAAGTTCGGGCTGCCGGTGAAGGTCGTCGTGCACACCGGCCTGGCCGACCCGGGCGAGACCGGCGAGGCCACTCCGGGCGAGGGCACGCTGGTCAACTCCGGTCCGCTGGACGGGCTGTCGAAGGCCGAGGCCATCTCCAAGATCATCGAGGTCCTGGAACACGAGGGCAGGGGCACGGGCGCGGTCAACTTCCGGCTGCGCGACTGGCTGCTGTCCCGCCAGCGGTTCTGGGGCACGCCGATCCCGATCATCCACTGCCCCGACTGCGGCGAGGTGCCCGTCCCCGACGAGCAGCTGCCGGTCACGCTGCCCGACATGCGCGGCGAGGCGCTGGCGCCCAAGGGCGTCTCCCCGCTGGCCAGCGCCACCGAGTGGGTCAACGTCGAGTGCCCCAAGTGCGGCGGCGCGGCCAAGCGCGACACCGACACGATGGACACGTTCGTCGACTCGTCGTGGTACTACCTGCGTTACTGCTCGCCCGGCTACACCGACGGCCCGTTCGACGTCGAGCAGGTGCGCAAGTGGGGCCCGATCGACCAGTACGTCGGCGGCATCGAGCACGCGGTCCTGCACCTGCTGTACTCGCGGTTCTTCACCAAGGTCCTGCACGACATGGGCATGGTCGACTTCACCGAGCCGTTCAAGCGCATGCTGAACCAGGGCCAGGTGATCAACGGCGGCAAGGCCATGTCGAAGTCCCTGGGCAACGGCGTGGACCTGGGCAAGCAGATCGACGACTTCGGCGTCGACGCCGTACGCCTGACCATGGTCTTCGCCGGGCCGCCCGAGGACGACATCGACTGGGCCGACGTCTCGCCGGCCGCGTCGCAGAAGTTCCTGGCCCGCGCGCTGCGCGTCATATCGGAGGTGGACAGCGCGCCCGGCGTGCCGTTCGAGACCGGCGACGTGGAGCTGCGCAAGGTCACGCACCGCACGATCGACGAGGTCACCAAGCTGATCGAGTCCTACCGCTTCAACGTCGCGGTGGCGCGCATGATGGAGCTGACCTCGGCCACGCGCAAGGCCATCGACTCCGGTCCCGGCGCCGGTGACCCGGCCGTGCGCGAGGCCGCGGAGACGCTGGCGATCATGCTGTCGCTGGTGGCCCCGTACGCCGCCGCGGAGGGGTGGGAGCGGCTGGGCCGCACCGGCCCCGTCGCTTTCGCCGGCTGGCCGGTGGCAGAGCCCGAGCTGCTGGTGCAGGAGTCGGTCACCTGCGTCGTGCAGGTGGCGGGCAAGGTGCGCGACCGGCTGGAGGTCTCGCCGGACATCAGCGAGGACGAGCTGCGGGAGCTGGCCCTGGCCTCGGAGAAAGTGACGCCCTACCTGACGAACACGCCCCGCAAGGTGATCGTCCGGGCGCCCAAGCTGGTCAACATCGTCCCGTGACCACCGGTCCGGGCGAGCGCCGCGCACGCGGGCGGCATCACCGTCGCCCCCGCGCGCGGCCTCGCCCGTGGCCCGTGGACGCGCGATTGTGCGTGCGGCGCGTCCACGGCGAAGGCGCCGGCGGGTGGTCAGAGGTCGCGCAGAGCCGGGAGGAGTTCCTTCTCCGCCCAGTCGAAGAACGGCTGCTGCTGGTCGTGCCCGATCTGGACGAGCGCCACGTGCGTGTACCCGGCGTCGGCGAACTTCCTGAGGCCCTCCACCACCGCGCTCACGTCGTTGCCGCACGGCACGCTCTGGGCCACGTCCTCGGGACGGACGGTGCCGGTGGCCGCGGCGAAGTTCACCGGCCCGGGCAGCTCAGCCATGACCTTCCAGCCGCCGCACGCCGCCCAGCGCCAGAGCTTGTGCGCCCGCTCCTTGGCGGCCTCGGCATCGGTGTCGTACGCGATGGCCAGCTGCCCGTAGACCGGCTTGCCCTGCCCGCCCGCGGCGTTGAACTGCCTGACCACGTCCGGCAACGGCTCGTTGACCACCAGCATGTCGCCGAACTCGGCCGCGATCTCCGCGGACTGACCGCCTGAGGCGGCGATGGCGAGCGGGACCGGCCGGTCCGGCAGGTCATAGAGCTTGGCCGAGTCCACGTCGTAGAACTCGCCCTGGTAGGTGACGTAGTCGCCGCCGAACAGCTCCTTGATGATCTGGATCGCCTCGGCGAACATCCGGTGCCTGGTGTCCACCGGCGGCCATCCCTCGCCGACGACGTGCTCGTTCAGGTTCTCGCCCGCGCCGAGGCCCAGCGTGAACCTGCCCTTGCTCAGCACACCCATCGTGGCCGCCTTCTGCGCCACGACGGCCGGGTGGTAACGCATGATCGGGCAGGTCACGTACGTCATGAGCGGCATCCGCTCGGTGACCTGGGCCGCGGCGCCGAGCACCGACCAGCAGTACGGCGAGTGCCCCATCTCCTCGACCCACGGGAAGTAGTGGTCGGAGATGACCGCGTAGTCGAAACCGATCCGCTCGGCTGCCGCGGCGTAGTCGACCAGTTCCCGTGCCGGAGTCTGTTCGGACATCAAGGTGTAGCCGATTTGTACCATATGTTCCGGCTACCCGGGTTTCTCCACCTTAGCGGTGACCGGTCGAAGATCATCAATGGCTGAGTTCTTCGATCACCAGCGACAGGCCGATCCCCAGCAGCCAGACGTCCTTGACCAGCGCGGTGCCCTGCTCGGACGGGCGCAGGCTGCCTTCCCGCCGCATCCCCGGGGTCTTGAGGTACAGCCCGATCAGGCCGGCCGCGAACCCTGTCAGCGCGGCCCCTGCCAGCAGTGAAGGCACGAACGGGGCCAGCAGCGCCGTCCCGAGCGCGATCTCGCTCCTGGAGAGCAGTTTGGTGAAGGCCACCGGGTCCATGTCTCGCAGGAACGGGTACGTGCCGGAGGCCATGCCATGCAGGCCCGCGGCGGTCTGTTCGTCGGCGTCGGCCTTGCTGAGCCCGGAGTTCAGGATGACGGCCCCGGCGGCCAGGCGTGCCGGGAACTGGTGCGGACGGGCGAGAAGCTTCATAGTCCTCGCTGTTCCCGCAGGTTTCCGGCACACCCCGCACTTGCCGTTCACGGGACGTGGCGGGGCCGTCCGGAGGAGAATTCTTGGGCTGACCTTGGCGCCTGGCATTAATGTGCATCTGTGACAAGTGGCGCATACCTGAGATACCCGCATTTGCACGGTGACGTCGTGACCTTCGTCGCCGACGACGATATCTGGCTGGCTCCCCTGGCCGGAGGTAGGGCCTGGCGGTTCACCGCCGACCGGGTGCCGGTGTCGCACCCGAGGTTCTCGCCCGACGGCACGCGCATCGCCTGGACGAGCGGCAAGGAGGGCGCCCCGGAGGTGTTCGCGGCGGAGATCGACGGCCCCGAGGGCGAGCGGCTGACCCACTGGGGCAGCGCCGCGACCGGTGTGCGCGGGTGGACCGCCGAGGGCGACGTGCTCGCGATCACCGCGGCCGGAGAGAGCGAGCGGACCCGGAACTGGGCGTACGCGGTGCCGCTCGACGCGGGACCGGCCACGCGCCTGCCGTACGGCTGGGTCAGCGACGTGGCCGTGAACGGCGCGCAGGTGGCGACCGTGTCGGCGCTGTGGCGCGAGCCGTCCCAGTGGAAGCGGTACCGGGGTGGCACGGCCGGCAAGATCTGGGTCGACGCCGAGGGGAACGGCGAGTTCACCCGCCTGTTCGCCGACAGTGCAGCGCAGTACTGGTCGGTCAGCTGGGTGGGGGACAGGATCGTCTTCCTGGCCGACATCGACGGCGTCGGCAACGTCTACTCCGCGCTGCCCGACGGGTCCGACCTGCGCCGGCACAGCTCCCACGACGAGTTCTACGCCCGTCACGCCGCAGGCGACGGGGAGCGGGTCATCTACAGCCACGCCGGTGACCTGTGGTTGCTGGAGAACCTGGACGCGGAGCCGTACCGGCTCGATGTGAAGCTGGGCGGGCCGCGGCCGGGGCTGGCCAAGCGCCCCGCGCCCATGCGGGTCGGCTCCTTCTCGCCGGACGCGACCGGGCGGGCGAGCGCCGTGGAGATCCGCGGGACCGCGCACTGGGTGACCCACCGCGACGGGCCCGCGGGCGCGCTGCGGGTGCAGCCGGGAGTCCGGGTACGCCTGCCGCGCGCCCTCGACGCGGACGGGCGGGCCGTGTGGGTGTCGGACGCCAGTGGCGAGGACGGGCTGGAGATCGGCACGCCGGGCGGCGAGATCAGGACGCTGGCCGCCGGGCAGCTCGGGCGGGTGCTCGAGCTCGAGGCCGCACCCGACGGCAAGCACGTGGCCGCCGCCACACACGACGGGCGGCTGCTGGTGGTCGACCTCGAATCGGGAAACGTCCGGGAGCTCGACAGGACCACGCAGGGAGACGTCAGCGGACTGACGTTCTCGCCGGACTCGGCCTGGCTGGCCTGGGTGCACCCGCATCACGAGCCGCTGTCGCAGATCAAGATCGGGCGGGTCGACGGGACGTCGGTGATCGACGTGACGCCGGTGCGGTTCTCCGACTACGACCCGGTGTTCACCAAGGACGGGAAACATCTGGCGTTCCTGTCGGTGCGGACGTTCGATCCGGTTTACGACGCGCACGTCTTCGACCTGTCGTTCCCCGTCGGGTGCAAGCCGTACATCGTGCCCCTGCAGGCCACCACGCCGTCGCCCTTCGACCCCTCGCTGCAGGGCCGCGGGTTCAACGGCGAGGACGACAAGGCCGGCAAGGGCGACAAGAAGGACGACAAGGGCGACGAGCCGCCGCGTACCGAGGTCGACCCTGAAGGACTCTCCTCACGCGTCGTGCCGGTGCCGGTGTCCGCCGGCCGCTACGGCAACCTGCGTACCGCCAAGGACGCCCTGCTCTGGCTGCGTCACCCGCTCGCCGGGCAGCTCGGCGACGGCACGGAGTCCGTCAACGAGATCGTGCTGGAGCGTTACGACCTCAAGAAGCGTGCCAAGGCCGAGCTGGGCAGGGAGGTGCGGTCGTTCGAGGTCAGCGGCGACGGCAGCCGGCTCGTCACCAACGGCAAGAACGGCCTGCAGACCCGCGCCGCCACCGAGGGCGACGAGACGGTCACCATCGACCTCGACCGGATCACCGTCCAGATCGACCCCGTCGCCGAGTGGCGGCAGGGCTTCCGCGAGGCGGGCCGTCTCATGCGCGACCACTTCTGGCGCGAGGACATGAACGGCCTCGACTGGCAGGCCGTACTCGATCGCTACGAGCCGCTGGTGGAGCGCATCGGCGCCCACTCGGAGCTGATCGACCTGCTCTGGGAGACGCAGGGCGAGCTCGCCACCTCGCACGCCTACGCCGCCGCCGGCGGCGGTGGCCACGATCCCCGCCGCCGTCAGGGCCTGCTCGGCGCGGACCTGGCCAGGGACGACGATGGCGTGTGGCGGGTCGCGCGCATCCTGCCGGGCGAGTCCTCCGACCACGCCGCCCGCTCGCCCCTGCTCGCGCCCGGGGTGGCCGTCCGTCCCGGCGACGCGATCGTCGCGGTGGGCGGGCGCCCGGTGGATCCGGTACGCGGCCCGCTCGCCCTCCTGGCGGGCACGGCGAACCAGCCCATCGAGCTGACCGTGCGGCCCGCCTCCGGCGGGGACCCGCGCCGCGTCGTGGTGACTCCGATCGCGGACGAAATGCCGCTGCGTTACCACGACTGGGTGGAGAGTTGCCGCGCCCGTGTCCGGGAGGCTTCCGGCGGCAGGCTCGGGTACCTGCACGTGCCCGACATGGTGGCGTCGGGATGGGCGCAGTTCCACCGGGACCTGCGTACCGAGATGGCCTACGACGGGCTGGTCGTGGACGTGCGGGCGAACGGCGGCGGGCACCTGTCGGAGCTCGTGCTGGAGAAGTTGTCGCGCAAGGTCACTGGGTGGGCGCGGGCACGCGGGTACGAGCCGATGCGGTACCCGGAGGACTCGCCCCGAGGGCCGATCGTGACGATCACGGACGAGTTCGCGGGCTCCGACGGGGACATCGTCAGCGCCGGGATCAAGAACCGCGGGATCGGGCCGCTGGTGGGGACCCGGACGTGGGGCGGCGTGATCGGGATCGACTCGCGGTACTCGCTGGTGGACGGGACCCTGGTCACGCAGCCCCGTTACTCCTTCTGGATCGAGGGCCAGGGATGGGGCGTGGAGAACCACGGCGTCGAGCCGGACGTCGAGGTGGTGATCACGCCCCAGGACCGGGTGGCGGGGCGGGATCCGCAGCTCGAAAAGGCGATCGAGCTGGCGCTGGCCGCCTTGGAGCAGTACCCCGCCGCCGCCCCGCCCGACCTCCCGCCCCTTCCCTGACACCGCGGGGCGCGTGGCCATGTGTCAGACCACGCGGCCCAGCCGGTCGAGTATCTCGGTGAGGATCGCCTCCGTCGTGGCGAAGTTCAGGCGGACGTAATCCTCACCGCCGGGCCCGTAGAACGAGCCGTCGGACAGGAGCACCCTGGCCTCCCGCTCGTACACCTCCGCCATCCCCGGCCGGCCCACGTGCAGCCACGCCAGGTACGTCGCCTCCGGAATCCGGTAGCCGACGGTCGAGGGCAGGCGGGAGGCGATCGTGTGGCGGTTGCGGTCCAGCAGGGCACGGGTGGACTCCAGCCAGGCGTCCCCGTGCCGCCACGCCGCCACCGTGGCCTCCACGCCGAACAGGTTCGCTGAGCCGTACAGGAAGGCCGGTTGCGCCTCCAGGGCCTTGCGGACGCCTTGGTGCCCCACGTGGGCGACCGAGCAGCGGATGCCTCCCAGGTTGAACGCCTTCGTGGCGGAGGTCAGCGTGACGGTGCGTTCGGGGAGGATCGTGGCGAACGGGATGTGCCGGTGCGGCTCGTAGGTGAGGTCCGCGTGGATCTCGTCCGTGATGACCAGCAGGTCGTGGCGTTCGGCCTGCTCGGCCAGCGCGGTCAGCTCCTCGCGGGTGAAGACGCGCCCGGTCGGGTTGTGCGGATTGGCGAGGAGGAGCACCCGGCAGCCCGACAGATCGGGCACCTCGAAGCGCCAGGAGTTCCCGTCGGGCTCGAACTCGATGGGCTGAACGGGACGTTCCATCACATTCAGCGTCGTCAGGAACGGGTGGTAGGCCGGGGTGTGCATGGCGACACCGTCGCCAGGGCGGGTCCAGACTTGGAGGAAGACCTGGAGCGCCTGGTTGATGTCGCTGAACGCGCGCACGAGGGAGGGGTCGGCCGGCCAGCCGTACCGGTTCGTCATGCGTTCGGCGAACGCCTCGGCCAACGGTCCGGCCGTGGGCTGGTCCAGCCAGGTGGGGTAGCCGAGGTCTCCGGAGGCCCGGCGCTGGAGGGCCTCGATCACCTCGGGGGCGGTGGGCAGGTCCATGTCGGCCACCCAGGCGGGGATGACGCCCGGAGCGACCTGAGCCCACTTGAGCCCGTCGTGTGTAGCTTTGAGGTCTTCAGGGGTATATGCCTCATTCATCCGGCAATTCTAGGATTGTTGAATGTGATGAGGTGGCGACCCCCATTGTGGCAGGCTGGGCGGCCATGACGCCCTACCCCAAGATCGATGCCATTGTCGAGACCTACCTGTCGGTGGCCGACGTGGAGGCTCCCGGGCTGGTGGAGGGTCTCTACCTGGAAGGCTCCGCGGCGCTGGGCGACTACCGGCCCGGCACGAGCGACGTGGACTTCGTCGCTGTGACGGCCTCCGAGCCGCCGTTGGAGGTGCTCGAGCGCATTCACACCAGGCTGGGCGCGTACCCGTTCGAGGGCTGCTACCTCACCTGGGACGACCTCCGCCGGGACCCCTCCGAGCTCGGGACGCGCCCTCGGGCGCACGCGGGAAAGCTCAACCCCAGGGGCGGCCTCAACCCGGTCACCTGGCACACGCTGGCCCGGCACGGCCTCACCTGCCGTGGCCCCAAGCCGGATGAGCTGGACATCTGGCACGATTCAGCGGCCCTGGCCGCCTGGACGGACGGCAACCTCGACCGCTACTGGCGACGCCTGGTGAACCGGGCCTCCCACCTGGCCTCCCCCTGGGGGCTGACCTGCCTCGGCGGCTACGGCACGGTCTGGGTCGTCACGGGCGTCGCCCGGCTGCACTACACGCTGGCGACCGGCGAGATCACCTCCAAGTCCGGAGCCGGGCGGTACGCACTGGAGGCGTTCCCCGAGTGCTGGCACCGCGTGGTGGACGAGGCGCTGCGCCTGCGCGAGGAGGACACCGCCCTGCCGGGGGTCGCGAGCGCGGTGGGCGGGCTGAGCGAGCACTTCGGCACGCCCCGCAGCTCCCTGTACGGCTCGCCGTTCGAGCGCAGGCGCGACGTGCTCGCTTTCGCCGGCGAGGCGATCACGGCCGCGCACAAGCTGTACGCCTCCCGGTAGCGGGCTGCGACTTGGGCGGCCGGGGGAGGGCGAGCCCCTGCCCACGAGACCGGCCGCCGTCGCGTGACATCGTGGGACGCCGAGTGAGCCCGAGGTGGGGGTCGGTGAATGTGCGCTGTCAGGTCGCGGCGCGGCCGGGCGACAGCGTGGGACGCCGAGGCCGGGTCCAAAGCCGGCGTTGGTGATGTGCTGTCACGTCAGATCACGGCGCGGCCAGGCGATTTTGTGGGACGCCAACGCTGAGCCTGAGGCGGGCGCCGGTGATGTGCGTCGTCAGGTCAGGTCGCGGCGCGGACGGGCGACATCGTGGGACGCCGAGGTCGGCGCACTGGTGTGGTGTCAGGTGGAGACACGGAAATGCCCGCGAGGGCGTACCCCGCGGGAGTTTGTGTTTTGGCGCGCGCCGGAACGCGGCGCGTGCGATGTGACGCGCGCCCGAGGCCCCAACGAGCCCTGGTCCGTTACAACCGGCGCAGGACCGCTACGACCTTGCCCAGGACGCTGGCCTCGTCGCCGGGAATGGGCTCGTAGTTGGCGTTGTGCGGGACGAGCCAGACGTGGCCGTCCTTGCGCTTGAAGGTCTTGACGGTGGCCTCGCCCTCGATCATGGCGGCCACGATGTCACCGCTCTCCGCCACCGGCTGCTGGCGCACGACCACCCAGTCGCCGTCGGCGATGGCGGCCTCGATCATCGAGTCACCGGCGACCTGCAGCAGGAACAGCGTGCCTTCGCCGACGAGCTGCTTGGGCAGTGCGAAGACGTCTTCGACGCTCTCCTCGGCCAGGATCGGGCCACCGGCGGCGATGCGGCCGACAAGTGGGACGTAAGCCGCCGTGGGACGGCTGATCGTCGGCTCTTCATCGCTCGCGTCAGGGTCGACCCACAGCACAGGCTCGCCCGGGAGGCGCACCTCAAGCGCGCGTGGCCGGTGCGGGTCACGTCGCAGATAGCCCTTACGCTGCAGCGCCGTCAACTGGTGCGACACGCTCGACGTGCTGGTCAGCTGAACCGCCTCGCCGATCTCACGCATGGAGGGCGGATAGCCGCGCTGTTGCACCGAGTCGCGAATGACTTCGAGGATCTTGCGCTGCCTGGGCGTCAGACCCAGGGAATCGCGCCGGCGCACCGCGAGGTCGCTGACCCCGTTCGCGCCATCCCGCTCACTCATGCTTTTCCTCCTCGCCTGGAGACCCGCCTCACCGGCGAACC
Organism: Nonomuraea sp. CA-141351; assembly: GCF_050944675.1. Taxonomy (NCBI): domain Bacteria; kingdom Bacillati; phylum Actinomycetota; class Actinomycetes; order Streptosporangiales; family Streptosporangiaceae; genus Nonomuraea; species Nonomuraea sp. CA-141351. The sequence goes on along the minus strand of NZ_CP191982.1, from coordinate 9,230,158 downwards.
TCCCGGTCCGTGGTCCTGATGTCGCACACAGCGACCGTATCGCTGTTGAAGATCATCTTCAAACAATTGTTCGAGTCTTCCTCGAAATTGTCGCCTGCGTGGTGTACAACATCGTACGGGAGTTCGATCGACACCGTGTTCGATTTGCTGATCTTTATTTGGCCTTTCCCTCAGGCCGCACGGCAGGAGGTCAACCATGCGAACGCCCACAAATGCGGACATGACCAGCCAAGACGCCAAACGACTCACGCTCATCGCCGATGCCACGCAGAGTAACGATCGACGAGACAATACGCGGACTGAGGCCGCTTTCCGCGGCAATTCAGGGAAGAGGTTGGGGCCCCGTTCGAGTCGCGGGGGAAGGCCCCATTTGCGATTGGTCCCGCCGCCGCGTCCTGTCGCCGACGCGGCCGAGACCGTGCCGCCGGGCAGGGGAAGGGCCCGTGCGGACACAGGCGACGAAACGGCCGCCGGCCGGGGATCCGGCGCGGACGGGGGGAGGCGGCGCCCTGGGGGTGGTGCCGGCACGGATCGGGGGATGGGGATGAGCGATCGAGGGACGGCGCGGGCGCCTGCCACCGACAAGCGGTCACGGGCAGTCGCAAAAAGGGTCGGACCGGGAGTTTCTCGGGCAAGGGCGACAGGTGCTGCGCGGGAAGGTGTTTCGGATGCGCGGGGAGGCGCGGCTCGAGGCGTACGAGGAGGTGCGGCGACTTCGGGGGAAGGTGTTTCCGGTGCGCGCGGAGACGCGGCGGAGACTGCGCGCAATAGCGTCGCGGGTACGCGGGGTGGTGTCGCCCGAGGCATGCGCGGCGGCGCGGCGGCGATAGCGGGGGAAGGCGGTTCCGGTACGCGGGGAGGCGCGGCGACTGCGCGCAATGGCGTCTCGAGTACGCGGGGAGGCATCGCCCGGGGTGGTCGGGGTGGTCGGGGTGGCGGTTCCGGTGTGCGGCGAGGCGCGAGGGGCGCGGAGGAAGGCGTCATGCGGCGTGGGCGCCCTCGACGTGTAGTCGGCGTCGGGAAACGGAGTAGCCGTCGTTGGGGTCGTTGGGGGGCCGGATGGCGTGAGCGGCGGGCGGTTGCGCGAGTGCGCCGGCGGTCCGCCCCGCCGTTGCGGCTGACCCGGCGCGGGCGGGTCGTACTGGTGATCGCGGTGGCGTTGCTGTCGCTGGGTGGGTTCTGGCTCGGCACGCGCGCGGTCGGGAATGCGGCGGTTCAGGTCGTCGTGACCAGCCATGCGGGCTTGCCGTGGGTGGAAGTGCGCGAGGGCGACACGCTGTGGCACATCGCCGAGGCGCTCGCCCAAGGGGACGATCCCGGCCCTGTCGTGGAGGAGATCAAGCGCCTGAACGGCCTCCCCGACTCACTCATCCGCCCCGGCACCAGGCTCTACGTCCCGGGCGACACCGCCGCCTTACGCTGATCCCCTGCCTCTACATCCCGGGCAGACGCCGCGCCTTCGCTGATCCTCTGTCTCTACGTCCCGGGCGACACCGCCGCCTTACGCTGACCCCCCGGCTTCTGCGTCCGGGGTGACACTTCCGCCAACGGTTGATCGCCCGGGCGACGGACTCCGCCGGCCGGGCGTTCGTGGAAGTGGAGGGCCTTCGATAACGTTGTGAGGTTTGTTCACGGACGAGGCCGTGCGCAACTCATGTGACGTCCCCAGCAGCACAAAGATCAGCCCTGACGGCGACACGCCCGAGTCCGGGCGGTGACGAGGGGCTGAACAGCGACTTCACTCTCATGCCGCCGCTCAACTTGCGTTCATGGTCGCTCGCTTCTACGGTTGGACCACAACATCTAGTAGTTACACCGATGTAGTTCACCACACCTTGTGTTTCCGTGACCGCGCCATTGGCCAGCTATGGGGCGTGCGCGAGCGTCCCGTCAGGACGGTTTCGCGCGTGTGGTGGCCGTAGGTCTAGGAGGGCGAAAGCGTGCACTGTCCGTTCTGTCGCCACCCTGACACCAGGGTCATCGACAGTCGCTCCACGGACGACGGTGCGGCCATCAGGCGTCGCCGCACCTGTCCCGAGTGCGGGCGCAGGTTCACCACGCAGGAGACCGTACTGCTCATGGTGAGCAAGCGCAGCGGAGTGACGGAGCCGTTCTCGAGGGACAAGGTCGTCGCGGGCGTGCGGCGGGCGTGTCAGGGCAGGCCGGTAAGTGAGGATTCACTGGCGCAGCTCGGACAGCGGGTGGAGGAGGCCATCAGGGCCAAGGGTGCGGCCGAGATCCCCTCCAACGAGGTGGGTCTGGCCATCCTGGGCCCGCTGCGGGACCTCGACGAGGTGGCCTACCTGCGGTTCGCATCGGTGTATCGCGGTTTCGAGAGCCTGGCGGACTTCGAGGCCGAGATCTCACAGTTGAAGGCGGAGAAGGGGGAGTCATGACGGAGACGGCCAGCGGTTCAGTCGCGCGGGGTGGCAAGCGTCCGCGCAAGGGACTGAAGATGAAGCGAATCTTCACCAAGCCCGGCGTGCACCCGTATGACGAGATCCAGTGGGAGCGCCGCGACGTCGTCATGACGAACTGGCGCGACGGCTCGGTCAATTTTGAGCAGCGGGGCGTCGAGTTCCCCGAGTCCTGGTCGGTGAACGCGGCCAACATCGTGACGACCAAATACTTCCGCGGCGCCGTGGGCACCCCGCAGCGTGAGTGGAGCCTGAAGCAGCTGATCGACCGGGTCGTCGGCGTCTACACCAAGACGGGGGTCGAGCACGGCTACTTCGCCAGCGACGAGGACGCCGAGATCTTCGACCACGAGCTGAAGCACGCTCTGGCGCACCAGGTGTTCGCGTTCAACTCGCCGGTCTGGTTCAACGTGGGCACCAAGTCGCCCCAGCAAGTAAGCGCTTGTTTCATTCTCTCCGTGGACGACCAGATGGAGTCCATCCTCGAGTGGTACAAGGAAGAGGGTGTGATCTTCAAGGGCGGCTCGGGCTCGGGTGTGAACCTGTCCCGCATCCGCTCGTCCAAGGAGCTGCTGTCGAGCGGCGGCACGGCCAGCGGCCCGGTGAGCTTCATGCGCGGCGCGGACGCGTCGGCGGGGACGATCAAGTCCGGCGGCGCCACCCGCAGGGCGGCCAAGATGGTCGTGCTCGACGTCGACCACCCCGATATCGAAGAGTTCATTGAGACCAAGGCGCGCGAGGAAGACAAGGTCCGCGCGCTGCGTGACGCCGGTTTCGACATGGACCTGGGCGGCAAGGACATCGTCTCCGTCCAGTACCAGAACGCCAACAACTCCGTGCGCGTCTCCGACGAGTTCATGCGCGCGGTGGACAAGGGCGGCGAGTTCGGCCTGCGCGCCCGCCTGACCGGCGAGGTCATCGAGACGGTCGACGCCAGAGAGCTCTTCCGCAAGATGGCCAAGGCCGCCTGGGAGTGCGCCGACCCGGGTGTGCAGTACGACGACACGATCAACGACTGGCACACCACCCCGGAGACGGGGCGGATCACGGCCAGCAACCCGTGCTCCGAGTACGTGCACCTGGACAACTCCTCCTGCAACCTGGCCAGCATCAACCTGCTGAAGTTCCTGAAGGACGACAACTCCTTCGACATCGCCAACTTCGTCAAGCTGACCGAGCTGATCATCACCGCGATGGACATCTCGATCACGTTCGCGGACTTCCCGACCGAGAAGATCGGCGAGACCTCGCGGGCGTACCGGCAGCTCGGCATCGGCTACGCCAACCTCGGCGCGCTGCTCATGGCGACGGGCCACGCCTACGACTCCGACGGCGGCCGCGCAGTGGCGGCGGCGATCACGTCGCTGATGACCGGCGTGTCCTACCGCCGCAGCGCCGAGCTGGCCGGCGTGGTCGGGCCGTACGACGGTTACGCCAGGAACGCCGAGCCGCACAAGCGCGTCATGCGCAAGCACGCGGCGGCCAACGACAACCTGCGCACGGTCGGCTCCATGGACGCGAAGGTCCACGCCGAGGCGTCGCGCCAGTGGTCGGAGTGCCTCAAGCTCGGCGAGAAGAACGGCTACCGCAACGCCCAGGCGAGCCTGCTGGCCCCCACGGGGACCATCGGGCTGATGATGGACTGCGACACCACCGGCATCGAGCCGGACCTGGCGCTGGTCAAGTTCAAGAAGCTCGTCGGCGGCGGCTCCATGCAGATCGTCAACCAGACGATCCCGAGGGCGCTCAAGCAGCTCGGCTACCAGCAGGAGCAGATCGAGGCCATCGTCGAGTACATCGCCGAGCACGGCCACGTCGTCGACGCGCCGGGCCTGCGGCAGGAGCACTACGAGGTGTTCGACTGCGCGATGGGCGAGCGGGCGATCGCGCCGATGGGCCACGTACGCATGATGGCGGCCACCCAGCCGTTCCTGTCCGGGGCCATCTCCAAGACGGTCAACCTGCCCGAGTCGGCCACGATCGACGACATCGAGCAGGTCTACCAGGAGGGCTGGAAGCTGGGGCTCAAGGCTCTGGCCGTCTACCGCGACAACTGCAAGGTCGGCCAGCCGCTGTCGATGGGCAACGGCTCCAAGAAGGACGAGGCCAAGAAGGAAGAGGCCAAGGAGCCCGAGGTCAAGGTCATCGAGGTCAACCGGCCGACCAGGCGGCGCATGCCCAACCAGCGGCCGAGCACCACCACCCGCTTCACGGTGGGCGGCGCCAAGGGCTACATGACCGCTTCGTCCTACCCTGACGACGGGCTCGGCGAGGTCTTCCTCAAGATGTCCAAGCAGGGCTCGACGCTGGCGGGCGTCATGGACGCGTTCTCCGTCGCGATCTCGATCGGGCTCCAGTACGGCGTGCCGCTGGAGACGTACATGAGCAAGTTCGTCAACATGCGGTTCGAGCCCGCCGGGATGACGGACGACCCGGACATCCGGATGGCGACGTCAGTGATGGACTACATCTTCCGCCGCCTGGCCCTCGACCACCTCCCCTATGAGGAGCGGGCGGCCCTGGGCATCTTCTCGGCGGCCGAGCGCGCCGCGCAGCAGCGCGGCGAGGACCCGGCGGCGCTGCAGGAGACGGTTGACCGCGAGGCGCTGGCCCAGTCGGCGCCCATCGAGGAGAAGCCGAAGGCGGAGGCGGAGCAGCAGCCGGCGGTCAAGGAGCTGACGCTGGAGAGCCACCAGCGCTTCACGGCCGACGCGCCGCTCTGCATGACCTGCGGCACCAAGATGCGCCCGGCCGGAAGCTGCTATGTCTGCGAGGGCTGCGGCTCGACCAGCGGCTGCAGCTAGCAGATAGGCGCGTAGCCGGCAACAGGCGCGTCCGGAATGGGGAGTCGAGGCGAGCTCGGCTCCCCATTCCGTCATGTCGGAACACGGGATCGGCTTCGGCCAGAGCTTCGGACAGCAGTCCGCACACGGCCGGGCCGCAGTGGCGGCTCCTCCTGCGGCAAGCCGGAAACCGTCTGGAGACCGCCCTGTATGGGCAGGTCGGCCAGGCCGCTGAGCGCATGATCGTTCGAGGGTTGACACGGATCTGGTAACGAGGTCATCCTTTTCCGCGGCGCGCCCAAAAGGGCACATAAAACTCAACACTGGCAGGCGTGACAATGACGTCAGATGCACCACCCCTGGCATCTGTTCTGCACCTTTACCAGGCGCAGCTGTGCGCGACCCCCGAAAGGGTCGCTGTTTCGGCCGGTGAAGAACACCTCACTTACCGAGAGTTAGATCGCCTGGCGAACGGCATCGCCGCTCAGCTGCGTCATTTCACGATGACCGAGCAGCGCTGGGTGGCCGTGCTCGCGGACCGTTCGATCCGGCTGGTCGCGGGCCAACTCGGTGCGATGAAGGCCGGCGTCGGCTTCGCGCCGATCGATCCGGCCACGCCTGTGGAGCGGATCCACGCCCTGCTGGCGGGAGCCGCGGCCGTGGTCACGGCACCGGAGTGGAGATCCCTGGTGCCCGACGGCATTCCGGTGATCGACACGCCCGCCCCGGCGGACGCGTTACCCCCGCCCCACGTCGAGCCCGGCGATCTCGCCTATGTCATCCACACCTCCGGCTCGACGGGGACTCCCAAGGGTGTGCTCGTCCCTCACCGTGCGCTGACCAACCTGATCACGTGGTCGCACGAGACCTTCGGACTGGGCGGCCGTGCCTCGCTGCTCGCCAGCCCGAACTTCGACGCCTCGGTCTGGGAGATCTGGCTGTACCTGACCGCGGGTACCACGATGGTCGTCCCCAGCGAGCGGACCAGGCTCTCGCTGCCCGCGTTGCGCGACTGGATCGTGGACCAGGAGCTGACGACCTGCTTCGCACCCACGCCCATCGCCGAGGGCCTGCTCGGCCTGTCCTGGCCGGCGGAGACCAAGCTGGCGACGCTGGGCACCGGCGGGGACCGGCTCACCACCTACCCGAGACCGGGGCTGCCCTTCCGCCTGCTCGACCTCTATGGCCCGGCGGAATGCGCCGTCATCGCGATCGCCGGCGAGGTGCCGGTCTACAACGGCCAGAGCCGCCCGCCCGCGCTCAGCTCGCCACTGCCAGGCGTAACCGTCCAGCTCCTGGATGAGGCGATGCGGCCGGTCGAGGAGGGCGAGATCTACCTCGGCGGCGTGTGCGTCGGCCTGGGTTACCTCAACCGGCCCGATCTCACGGCCGAGCGCTTCGTCCGTGACCAGGACGGGCGGCTCCTCTACCGCACCGGAGATCTGGCCCGCCGCAACCAGGCCGGCCAGATCGAGATCCTGGGGCGTGCGGACGACCAGGTCAAGATCCGCGGCAACCGGGTGGAGCTCGGCGAGATCGAGACCGTGCTCGGCCGTCACCAGCGGATCCGGGCCGCCACCACCGCCGTCCGCGGCCACGAACTGGTCGCCTACATCGTGGGCACGGCGACCGAGCAGGAGGTACGCGCCCACCTTCGCCGGTTCCTGCCCGACTACATGATCCCCACCGTCTGGGTCTTCCTGGACGAGCTTCCGCTGACCGGCAACGGCAAGGTGGATCGCGCCGCTCTGCCTGACCCGGTCCGCGCGCCCCGATCGATCACGACGCCCAGCACCTCCACCGAGATACTGCTCGCCGAGATCTGGCAGGACGTCCTCGGCGCCGGGCCGGTCGGGGCCGACGACGACTTCCTGGCACTGGGCGGCCAGTCGCTGCTGGCGATGCGCATCGCCGCCCGTGCCCACGAAAGGCTGGGCAAGCCGGTCGAGCCCCGGATGCTCTTCGAGCACTCCACGGTCGCCGCGCTCGCCCGCGCGATCGACGCCCTGCCGGACGCGACGGAGGCGGTCGACCCCCTCCAGGGCGGCCTCACCGCCGCGCAGCGCCGGCTCTGGTTCATCGACCAGGTGGCGCCCGGCGCGCAGTACAACGTGCCCATCCTGTTCGCCCTGGACGGTCCCCTCGACCCCGGGCGCCTGGAGAACGCGATCAACGAGATCGTCCGCAGGCATCCGCCCCTGCGTACCCGCTACGAAGAGCACGACGGCGAGCCGGTGCCTGTGGTGGAGCCGGCGGTGACCGTGCGGGTGAAGGTCATGGACGCCACCCAGCGCGGCGCGGAAGGGCTGGCGAAGCACGCCGCCCGTGATCCATTCGACCTGCGGAACGGTCCTGTGCTGCGGGCGCTGCTGCTCCGGCTCGCCGACGACCGGCACCGGCTGCTGGTGAACGTCCACCACATCGCCTTCGACGGCTGGTCGGCCGGGGTCTTCCTGGACGAGCTGGCGCGGCTGTACGCGGGGGAGAGCCTGCCGTCGACGGCCGGGCCGTACCAGCGCAAGCAGGGTCTTGACGGCCTGCCGTACTGGAGGAAGGCACTGGAGGCGCCGCCCGAGCGGCTGGGGCTGCCCGCCGATGGCCCGGGATCGACGGGGCCGCTCCGGCGCGGCGCCCGGGTCCGGGTCACGCTGCCGGACGGGCTGCCCGCCGAGGTGGAGTCGCTGGGCAGGCGCGCCCAGGCCAGCCCTTTCATGGTGCTCTTCGCGGCCTTCCAGGCACTGCTGCACCGCTACAGCGGCCAGGACGACATCGTGACGGGCGTGCCGTTCTCCGGCAGGGAGGCGCCGGGCGCGGACTCCGCGATCGGCTTCTTCGTGGAGACGCTGCCGATCAGGACCGCCCTGGCGGGAGACCCCTCGTTCGAGCGCCTGCTGTCACAGGTGCGGGCGACGGTCCTGGCCACGCCCACGGACGTGCCGCTCGAGGAGATCGTGCGGGAGCTCTGTCCCGACGGCCGGCCGCCCTTCGACGTGATGTTCGCGATGCAGGAGCCGCCGGGCGCCAAGCGGGGCGGTGAGGTGACCTTCCGGATGCTCGAGGAGGTGGAGAACGGCGGCGCCAAGGCCGACCTGGTGATCTACGCCGAAGGGCAGGAGCTGAGCCTGGAGTTCGCCACCGACCTGTTCGAACGCGCTACCGCGGAGCGCCTGCTGAGCCACTACGTACGCGTCCTGGAGCAGGTGACGGCCGACCCGGCGGCGCCGATCTCCACGCTGCTCGCCCACGAGCACGAGCCCGCCGGTCGCGGCCCCGACCAGTGCCTGCACCGGCTCTTCGAACAGCAGGCCGAAAGGACACCCGACGCGGTCGCCGTCGAGTTCGACGGCGCCGCCCTCACCTACGCCGAACTCGACCGGCGGGCCAACAGGCTGGCTCACCTGCTGCGAGGGCTGGGGGTGGGCCCGGAGGTGCCGGTCGCCCTGCACGTGCGGCGCTCGCTCGACCTGCCCGTGGCGCTGCTGGGGATCCTGAAGTCGGGTGGCGCCTATGTGCCGCTCGACCCCTCCTACCCCAAGGGACGCCTCACCCAGGTGCTCGGCCGGGTCGACACCCCGGTCCTGGTGACGCACCAGGCGCTGGCCGGCAGCCTGCCGCACGAGCGGCCCGTCCACGTCGACACCGACCTCGACGGCTGGCCGGAACACCGGCCGGACAGCGGCGTCACAGCGGACAACCTGGCCTACATCCTGTTCACCTCGGGCTCGACCGGCCAGCCCAAGGGCGTGGCGATGCCACACCGCCCGGTCGCGAACCTCATGGCCTGGCACAGCGGTGCCTACCGGAGCCTGCAGTTCACCGCGCTCGGCTTCGACGTCTCGGTACAGGAGATCTTCAGCACCTGGGCGTACGGCGGGACGCTCGTCATGGTCAGCGACGAGGTACGGCGCGACCCGGCCGCCCTGCTCGACCACGTCGCCCGGACCCGGGTGGAGCGGATCTTCCTGCCCTTCGTGGCGCTGCAGTCGCTGGCCGGCGCCGGCATCGAGCCGCCCGCCACACTGCGCGAGGTGATCACCGCGGGGGAGCAGCTCCAGGTCACCCCGCAGCTCGAGCGGTTCATCCGGCCGTGGATGACGCTCCACAACCAGTACGGGCCCACCGAAGGTGCGATCATCGACATCGCCCACACGCTCACCGGCCCTCCGGAGAGCTGGCCGCGGCTGCCGCCCATCGGCAAGCCGGTCACGGGCATCCAGGCGCTGATCCTCAACCGCATGGGCCACGAGGCCCCCGACGGCGTCCCCGGTGAGCTGCACCTCGGCGGCGCCTGCCTGGCCAGGGGCTACCACGGCCAGCCCGAGCTGACGCAGGAACGCTTCATCACCTGGCGGGACGGGCGCAGGCTCTACCGGACCGGAGATCTGGCCCGCCGCAACGAGGCGGGGGAGATCGAGTTCCTGGGCCGCGCGGACGACCAGGTCAAGATCCGTGGTTACCGGGTGGAGCCCGGCGAGATCGCCGCGGTGCTGACCGGGCATCCGGCCGTGCGTGAGGCGTTCGTCATGGTCAGGGAGGACCGGCTGGTGGCCTATGTGGTCGCCGACGGCGCCCAGCACTGGGCCCCGGAGCAGCTGCGTGTCCATTTGTCCGAGCGGCTGCCCGAGTACATGGTGCCGAGCGCGTTCGTCGCGCTGGAGTTTTTGCCGGTGAACCCTTCGGGCAAGGTGGACCGGCGCGCCCTGCCGGACCCGGGCCAGGGCGTACGGACCGTCACGGCTCCGGCCACCCCGGTGGAGCAGGCCATCGCCGCCATCTGGCAGGAGGTCCTGGGCGGGCAGGTCGGGCGGCACGACAACCTCTTGGAGCTGGGTGGTCACTCGCTCAACGCGACGCGGATCGCCTCCCGGTTGCGCGAGGCGCTGGACGTGCAGGTGCCGCTGCGGACGCTCTTCACCCACCCGACCGTCGCCGAGCTCGGCGCTCAGCTCACGTCGCCGGACGTGGAGGCGGCTGCCGAGCTCTATCTCATGGTCGCCGCGTATTCAGACGAAGAGGCCGAGGCCCTGCTGCGGTCGATGGAGGGTAACCAATGAGCCTGTCAGCCCAGCAGCGCCAGCTCCTGGAAGCGTTACGCAAGAAGAAGCAGCAGCAGGCCGAGCGGCCCAGGCCCGACCGGCTGCCGATGTCCTTCACCCAGCTTCGCGCCTGGTATCTGGACAAGATGGCGCCGGGCGCCGCGCACTACCTCATCCCGCTCGCCTTCCGCATCGAGGGCCCACTCGACCGTGAAGCGCTGCACCGCGCGCTGAACGCCCTGGTGGCCAGGCACGAGAGCCTGCGCACCACGTTCGCCATGGACGAGGACGGCCCGTACCAGATCGTGGCCGACTCACTCACGGTCGACCTGGCGGACGCCGAGGACGGCACGCCGATGGACCTGACCACCGGCCCGCTCATCCGCGCACACCTGGCGCGCGAAGGTGCGGAGCAGCACGTCCTGCACCTCACGCTCCACCACATCGTCGCCGACGCATGGTCGCTGGATGTGCTGCGCCGGGAGCTGAGCGCGCTCTACAACGGCGAGGTACTGCCGGTGTTGTCCCGGCAGTACCCCGACTACGCGATCTGGCAGCGGGAGAAGGACCACAGCCGGGAGCTGCACTACTGGCGCGAGACGCTGGCGGGCGCACCGCCGTTCACCGAGCTGCCGACGGACCTGCCTCGACCAGCCGTCCAGACGTACGCGGGCGCCGAGCTGCCCTTCTCCCTCGACCTCCCACGCGAGGAGTTCAAGGCGTACTGCCGGAGCCTGGGCGCCACGCCGTACATGGTGCTGTTCGCGGCCTACCTGGTGGTGCTCTCCCGGCGCTCCGGGCGGCAGGACCTGGTGGTGGGCACGCCCATAGCCAACCGGGACAGGATCGAGTACGAGGGCCTGGTCGGGTTCTTCACCAACACCCTGGCCATTCGCGCCGACCTTTCGGGCGAGCCGTCGTTCGCCGAGGTGGTCGGGCGGGTCAAGGAGGCGGTGCTCGACGCCCACGACCACCAGGGGATGCCCTTCGAGCGGCTGGTGGAGGAGCTCAACCCGGAGCGCCGCCTGGACCGCAGCCCGGTGTTCCAGACGATGTTCAACATGCTGCCCGAGGCCACGGCGAGGTTGGAGCTGGCCGGCCTGACGGTCACCCCCGTGGAGATCCCCGAACGCACGGCCAAGTTCGACCTGACCGTGGGTGTCCGCGAGACCCTGGACGGGCTCGTGGAGTACAACACGGACCTGTTCCACGCGGGAACGATCCGCAGCCTGGTGGCCGAGCTCCAACAGGTGCTGGCCCTGGCCATGCGCGGGGACGAGGCGCCCGGGGAGTTGCCGCGCCGCGAGATCTCCCAGCTCATCACCCGGGCCTGGCGCGAGGCGCTGGGCACCGACGCCTTCGGCCCCGACAGCAACTTCTTCGAGGTGGGCGGCCACTCGCTGCTGGTCCTGCAGGTGCACGAGCGACTGCGCAAGCGGTTCAGCCTGACGGTCACCGACCTGTTCAGGTATCCGACGATCGCCTCGCTGACGGCCTACCTGAGCCCCGGCGAGCCGGCGCCGGAGGCGGTCGTGGCCGGCGCGCCCGCCGGCGGCGCGCTCGCCATCGTCGGCATGGCCTGCCGCTTCCCCGGCGCCACGGGGCCGGAGGAGTTCTGGGCGGCGATCCGCGACGGCGTGGAAGCCGTCCAGGACTTCACCGACGAGGAGCTGCTCGCCGACGGCGAGGACCCCGACCGGCTGGCAGACCCCGCCTACGTCAGGTCGGGGACGGTGCTGGAAGGCATCGACCTGTTCGACGCCACGCTGTTCCAGTTCACTCCGCGCGAGGCCGAGATCCTCGACCCGCAGCAGCGCCTGTTCCTGGAGACCGCCTGGGAGGCGCTGGAGGACGCGGGCTGCGACCCCGCCCGCCACCCGGGGCAGATCGGCGTCTTCGCCGGTTCGGCGATGAGCAGTTACTTCATCGAGAACCTGCTGGCCGCGCCTGACGTGCTCAAAGCGGTGGGCGAGTACCAGGTCATGCTCAGCAACGACAAGGACTCCCTGGCCACCCGTACCTCCTACAAGCTCGACCTGCGCGGGCCGAGCATCAGCGTCAACACCGCCTGCTCCACCTCGCTGGTCGCGCTCCACCTGGCCAGGCAGAGCCTGATCGCGGGCGACTGCGACATCGCGCTGGCCGGAGCGGTACGGGTCAGCGCCTGGACCCGCCGAGGCTACCTCTACCAGAGCGGCGGCATCGGCTCGCCGGACGGCCACTGCCGTCCCTTCGACGCCGAGGCCCAGGGCACGATCGGCGCCAGCGGCGTCGGCGTCGTCGTGCTCAAGCGACTGGAGGACGCCGTCGCCGCGGGCGACACCATCCACGCCGTCGTGCGAGGCTCCGCGGTCAACAACGACGGCACCAGGAAGGTCGGCTACGTCGCGCCGGCCGTGGACGGCCAGGCCGAGGTCATCACCGCGGCGCTGGCCACGGCCGGCGTCGACCCCGGCACGATCGACTACATCGAGGCGCACGGCACGGGCACCGCACTCGGCGATCCCATCGAGGTCGCGGCGCTCTCCCAGGTCTTCACCGGGGATCGGCGGATCGCGCTGGGCTCGGTCAAGTCCAACATCGGCCACGCCGACGCCGCCGCCGGGATGGCCGGGCTGATCAAGACCGTGCTGGCGCTCAAGCACCGCACGCTGCCGCCCACGGTCAACTTCGCGACGCCCAACCCGCGCATCGACTTCAGCCCGTTCTACGTGCCCACCGCCGGCGCGGAATGGCCGCAGGGACCGGGACCGCGCAGGGCTGGGGTCAGCGCCTTCGGGATGGGCGGCACCAACGCCCACGTGGTGCTGGAGGAAGCACCCGTACAAGCTCCTGCCTCGCCGGCGACCGGCCCCCACCTGCTCATCCTGTCGGCCGCCGGCGACTCGGCGCTGGCGGGAGCGGCCACTCGGCTCCGCGCCCACCTGCGCGCGCGTCCGGACACGGACCTGGGCGACGTCGCCGCCACCCTCCGGCTCGGCCGCCGCCAGCTGCGGCACCGCGGCATCCTGGTCGCCGAGGACCACCGGTCGGCACTGGATGCCGAGCTCATCACAGGCGAGTCACACCCGCGCGAGGTCGCCTTCCTCTTCCCCGGCCAGGGCTCGCAACGCCGGGGGATGGGCGCGGGCCTGTACCGGTCGGAGAGCACCTTCCGCGCCGCCGTCGACGCCTGCTCCCGCATCCTCGAGCCGTACCTCGGCCTGGACCTGCGCCAGGCCCTGTACGGAGAGGACGGCGATCTCGACCAGACCTGGCTCACCCAGCCCGCGCTCTTCGTCACCGAGTACGCGCTCGCCCGCACGCTGATCGAGCGCGGCGTGCGGCCTGCGATGATGGCCGGGCACAGCATCGGCGAGTACGTCGCCGCCTGCCTGGCCGGGGTCTTCACCCTGGAGGACGCGCTGCGCCTGGTCGCCGCGCGCGGCCGCCTCGTGCAGAGCCTGCCCCCTGGTTCGATGCTGGCCGTGCCGCTGCCCGAGTCCGAGGTGGGTGACCTGCTCGGCGAGGACGTCTCACTGGCGGCGGTCAACACTCCCGAGCTGTGCGTCCTGGCCGGCCCGGAGCAGGCCATCGCCGAGCTGGAGCAGCGGCTGGTGCGGCAGGGCGTCGCCTGCCGCACGCTGCGCACCTCCCACGCCTTCCACTCCGCCATGCTGGATCCGGTGCTCGACGCCTTCGCCGCCGAGGTCGCCTCGGTGCAGCCGGGCACTCCCGGCGTGCCGTACCTCTCCAACGTCACGGGCGGCTGGGTGTCCGGCGCCGAGACCAAGGACCCCGCCTACTGGGTGCGCCACCTGCGGGAGACCGTGCGGTTCGCCGACTGCGCCCGCGCCCTGGTGACCGCCGACGCCGCCGTGGTGGAAGTGGGGCCGGGCCGTACGCTGGCCACCCTGGTACGCCGCCAGGGAGGCCAGGCGACGGTCGCCCCGTTCGCCGAGCCGGAGAGCGGACAGGCCGCCCTGCTGGAGGGCGTCGGGCGGTTGTGGGTGAGCGGGGCTGACGTCGACTGGACGGCGTTCGGCCCATCGGGCAGGCGGGTGCCGCTGCCTACTTATCCGTTCGATCGGCGCCGCTACTGGATCGGGCCGCGGACGCGTCGCTTCGAGGTCGCGGCGGCACCGGTGGCGGAGGCGCGGGCGGTCCAGGAGCTCGACGTGGTCGCCGCCGCCTGGCAGGACGTGCTCGGCATCGCGCCCACCGGCCCGCAGGACGACTTCTTCAGCCTGGGCGGCGACTCCCTCGTGGCCACCCAGCTCGCCTCCCGCCTCGGCCTGCCCATCGAGGCGGTCTTCGACCACCCCACGCTGGGCGGCCAGCGGGCGCTCGTCGCGTCGGCGGGGGCTCGGGAGGTGATCCCGGCGGGCGCCCGCGAGGTGATCCCGGTCGTCGAGGAGCCCGGACCGGCTCCCGTCTCGTTCATCCAGCGGCGCATGTGGTTCATCGACCAGGTGCACGGGTCGGCCGCGTACGTCGTGGCCACGGCGCTGGACCTGCGGGGCGAGCTGGACGTGGAGCGGCTGCACGGCGCCCTGCGCGAGCTGGTGCGGCGGCACGAGTCGCTGCGGACCGTCTTCCGCGCCCCGGACGGCGAGCCGGCGCAGGTGGTGCTGCCCGCGGGGGAGGTGCCGCTGCCGGTCGAGGACTGCGACGACGCCGAGCGGGCACTCAGCGAGGCCGCGGCCCAGCCCTTCGACCTGGAGCACGGCCCGCTGTTCCGAACCCGGCTGCTGCGGCTCGCCCCGGATCACCACGTCCTGTCGCTCGCCTTCCACCACATCGTCGTCGACGGCTGGTCGATCACCTTGCTGAGGACGGAGCTGGCCGCGCTGTACAACGGCGAGACGCTCCCCGAGCCGCGGTTCAGGTACCGCGACTACGCGCGCCGGCAGCGGGAGCAGGTCGCCGATCTCGGCTTCTGGAAGGAGCGGCTGCGCGGCATCCCGCACAGCCTGGACCTGCCCACGGACCGGCCGCGCCCGCCGATGCAGACCTTCGAGGGGGCGGTGGCCACCCACGTGGTCCCCGCGGAGCTGGCGGAGGGACTGCGGAAGCTGAGCCAGGATCGCGGCGCCACGCTCTACATGACCCTGCTGGCCGCGCTCCACACCCTGCTGTACCGCTACAGCGGCCAGGAGGACATCTGCGTCGGCTCGCCGGTGGCCGGGCGCACCCGCCCCGAGCTCGAAGGCATCGCCGGCTGCTTCATCAACACCCTGGTCATGCGGGCCACGATGGACGGCGGCCTGCCGTACACGGAACTCCTGGCGCAGGTGCGCGAATACGCCCTGGGCGCGTACGCCCATCAGGACGTGCCGTTCGAACGGCTGGTGGAGGAGCTCAACCCGCCCAGGGACCTGTCGCGCAATCCGCTCTTCCAGGTGCTGTTCAACCTGCTCAATCTGCCCAAGAGCGACCTGGACATGGCCGGGCTGGCCGTGGAGGAGCTGGCCGTGGAGGTCGGCACCGCCCAGGTGGACCTGGTGCTCTACGTCTACGAGCAGGGCGACGAGCTGCTGTGCAGGCTGGAGTACAACACCGCGCTCTATGACTCCGGCACCGCTCAGCGGCTGCTCCGGCACTACGAGACCCTGCTCTCAGCGATCGTCGCGGCCCCCAAGACCGCACTGTCCGACCTGGCCCTGCTCACCGGCGAGGAGCTGGCCGAGCAGCTGGACAGCCAGGACGTCGAGGTGCCCGACCTGTGCATCCACGAGATGGTGGAA
Source organism: Nonomuraea sp. CA-141351 (assembly GCF_050944675.1). Taxonomy (NCBI): domain Bacteria; kingdom Bacillati; phylum Actinomycetota; class Actinomycetes; order Streptosporangiales; family Streptosporangiaceae; genus Nonomuraea; species Nonomuraea sp. CA-141351. Next base: position 9,214,196 of record NZ_CP191982.1, on the reverse strand, counting down.
GCACAGGCCGACCGGACGCCCGACGCCGTGGCCGTCACGTTCGAGGGCGTCTCGCTGACGTACCGGGAGCTGGACGAGCAGGCCAACCGGGTCGCCCGGCGCCTGCGCGCGGCGGGGGCCGGGCCCGAGACGCTGGTGGGCGTCGCGATGGAGCGGTCGGCCACGATGCTGGTCACCCTGCTCGGCGTGCTGAAGGCGGGTGGCGCGTACGTGCCGCTCGACCCGATGTATCCGCAGGAGCGCCAGGACTACATCCTCGACCACTCCGGCATCGGCGTCCTGGTCACCGAGCGCGAGCTGGCCGGGCGCTACACCGGCTACCAGGGGCAGCTCATCCTCGCCGACGACGGCTTCTCCGGCGAGAGCCCGGAACGGTCGCCTTCGCCTGCGACCCAGCAGAACCCCTGCTACGTCCTCTACACCTCCGGCTCCACAGGGCGGCCAAAGGGCGTACGCGTCCAGCACTCCTCGGTGGTCAACTTCCTCGCCTCGATGAGCCGCGAGCCCGGCCTGACCGGCCAGGACACGCTCCTGGCCGTCACCACGTTCGCCTTCGACATCTCGGTGCTGGAGCTGTTCCTGCCGCTCACGGTGGGCGGCCGCGTGCTGATCGCGAGCCGGGAGGCGGCCTACGACCCGGTACGGCTGGCCGCCCTCCTGGACGGCGCGACGGTCATGCAGGCCACTCCGGCGACCTGGCGGCTGCTGCTGTCGTCGGGATGGGAGGGCAAGCCAGGGCTGAAGGCGCTCTGCGGCGGCGAGGCGCTTCCCGCCGACCTGGCCACGGACCTGCGCGGCCGGGTCGCCGAACTGTGGAACATGTACGGGCCGACCGAGACCACGATCTGGTCCACGCTCACCCGGGTCACCGACGGGCCGATCACGATCGGCCACCCGATCGCCAACACCCGGATCCACCTGCTCGATTCCGCGATGCAGCTGGTTCCCACCGGCGTGGTCGGCGAGCTCTACATAGGCGGTGCGGGCCTGGCCCGCGACTACCTCGGGCAGCCCGAGCTGACGGCGGAACGCTTCATCACCTGGCGGGACGGCGCCAGGCTGTACCGGACCGGTGACCTGGCGCGGCGCCGGGCCGACGGCTCGATCGAGTTCCTCGGCCGGGCCGACGGGCAGGTGAAGGTCCGCGGTTACCGGATCGAACTGGGCGAGATCGAGTCGCTCCTGCTGGCGCATCCCGCGGTCCGCGAGGCGGCCGTGGTGGTGCGCGGCTCGGAGGAGGACAAGAGCATCGCGGCCTACCTGACCGCCCCCGGCGAGCACGACTGGCGCGAGTACCTGCGGCGCAAGCTGCCCGACTACATGATCCCCTCGGCGTTCGTGCTGCTGGACAAGCTGCCACTCACCCCCAACGGCAAGGTGGACCGCAAGGCGCTGCCCGAGCCGGTGAGTCAGGTGCACGCTGAGGGCACCGCGCCGCGGACACCGGCCGAGGCCAAGCTGGTCGACCTCTGGTCGGCGATCCTGGGCGTGAAGGGGGTCGGCATCGACGACGACTTCTTCGCGCTGGGCGGCGACTCCTTCAAGGCCGTGCGTGCGGTACGGGACTCGGGGATCCAGGCAACCGTGCTGGACCTCTTCAAGAACCCCACGATCCGCGCATTCGCCACACTCGACGGCTCATCCCGAAATATCGGCCTATTGCATGAGCTGACCCCTCCGCGCTCAGCGGCCTCGCTGACCCTGGTCTGCGTGCCGTTCGCGGGCGGCGGCGCGATCACCTACCAGCCGCTGGCCGCGGCCGTGCCCGAGCACATCTCCATGCTCGCGCTGGAGCCGCCGGGCCACGACACCGGCAACCCCGGCGAGCCCGTGCTGCCCTTCCACGAGCTCGTCGAGGGCTGCGTCAAGGAGATCAAGGAGAAGGTCGACGGGCCCCTCGCGCTCTACGGCCACTGCATGGGCGGCGCGCTCACCGTCCAGCTGGCGCGCAGGCTGGAGGAGGAAGGCATCGACCTGGTGAAGGTGGTCATCGGCGGGCACTTTCCCGCGCCCCGCCTGCCGGGAAAGGCCTTCGCCTGGATCCGCAAGATCTTCCCGATGGAGCGGTGGACCTCCAAGCGGCAGGCGCTCGAGTTCCTGCGGGCCATGGGCTTCTTCACCGAAGCGCTGGACCGTCGCGAGCGCGACTTTCTCATGGGCGTCTTCCTCCACGACACCCAGGAGGGCGAGGACTACTACACCGACCTCTACCAGGCGCCCGTCAAGAAGTTGTCGGCGCCGCTGGTATGCGTGGTCGGCGAGAACGACCGTGCCACCGAGCTGTACGAGGAGCGCTTCCGCGAGTGGGAGACCTTCTCCGACACGGTGTCGCTGGAGGTCATCCCCAAGGCCGGTCACTACTTCCAGAAGCACCAGGCGCCCGAGCTGGCCCAGATCCTCGGTGGTGGTGACCGGTCCCCGGCGCCGCCGCCGCCCAGCTACCAGCAGGCCAGCCTGAAGACGTTCTTCCTGGTGGCCTTCGGACAGCTGGTGTCGCTGATCGGCACCGGACTGACCACGTTCGGCCTGGGCCTGTGGGTCTACCAGCAGACACAGTCGATCTCGATGTTCGCCATCGTCTCGGTCATGGCGCTGCTGCCCGCCGTCGTGCTGGCGCCGATCGCCGGAGCGGTGGCGGATCGCTGGAACCGCAGAGTCATCATGATCACCGCCGACTCGGCGGCCGGTTGCGCCTCCGCCTCGCTGGCCGCCCTGCTCTGGACGGGCGGGCTCCAGCTCTGGCACATCTACGTCATCGTCGCCATCGGCGCGGTTTCCACAGCCTTCCACCAGCCCGCCTACATCGCGGCCGTGGCCCAGCTGGTGCCCAAACGCTACTATGGCAGAGCCAACGGCCTGGCCCAGCTGGGAGAGGCGGCGGGGACCGTACTGGCGCCGCTGCTGGGCGGCGCGTTCATGGCCGCCGTCGGGCTGCACGGCATCATCGTGATCGACCTGTCCACCTTCGCTTTCGCGGCGATCGTCACCTTGGCGGTCCGCTTCCCGGACACGCTCTTCAAGAAGCGGGAGGAGTCGTTCTGGCGGGAGGTGACAGGCGGCTGGCGCTACATCTCCCGCAGGCACGGACTGCTGGCGATCATCCTGTTCACGTCGTTCCTGAACCTGCCCTTCGCCATGGTCGAGGTCCTGTCCACGCCGCTGCTGCTCAGCCTCACCGACACCCGCGGCCTGGGCGTGGCGCTCTCGATGACCGGCATCGGACTCCTGGTGGGCAGCGCGATCATGACGGTGACCGGCGGCCTGGCACGCCGCACCCACGGCATCCTCGCCTGCTTCACGGTGCTGGGCGTCGCCTTCGCCGTCATCGGGATCGCGCCCCACCCGGCGCTGCCCGCGATCGGGCTCTTCCTCATCGGGCTGCTCACCGCGCTCCTGAACGCACACTGGTTCTCCATCGTGCAGCAGAAGGTCGGGCTCGACCTGCAGGGCCGGGTCATCGCCACCAACCTGATGCTCAGCTGGGCCATGGTCCCGGCCGGGTTCCTGCTGGCCGGACCGCTGGTCGAGCACGTCTTCAACCCCATCGCCGGCTCCGCACACGGCCGGGGGATCGCGCTGCTCACCCTCGTCGCGGGCGCGGTAACCGTGCTGATGGGCCTGGCGGCCTTCCGCTACCGGCCGGTCCGGTATCTGGAGGACGACCTGCCCGACGCGATCCCCGACGCGGTGGTCATCACCGACAAGGACCTGATCCAGCGGGAGGCCGACAAGCAGCTCGTCGCCTGATCCCTGGCCAGTCCGTGGAGGCGAGCCGAATCGGCTCGCCTCCACGGCTTTCCGCGTCCCGCGTGTCGAATGCTCATCGCGCGGGCACCGCTCCGTTACTCTTCCCTCAACTCGTAGTCACGAGGCCTCGTCATCGTCGAGTCGTATATCTCCCCACACCCCGAGGAGACCCATGATCAGGCGACTCGCCGTCATCCTCGCGATCTCGACCACCGTCCTGACCACCCCCGCCCACGCGGCCACCGCCGTCACCGCCGTCGCCCACCGCGGCGCCTCCGCGTACGCTCCCGAGAACACCATCGCCGCCTTCGAGCTGGCGGGCAAGCAGCGCGCCGACATGTTCGAGCTCGACGTCCAGGAGACCAAGGACCACCAGCTGGTCCTGATGCACGACGCGACCCTGGCCCGCACCACGGACGCCGAACGGGTCTTCCCCGACCTGTCCCCGTGGAAGGTCGGCGACCTCACGCTCGCCCAGATCCGCAAGCTCGACGCGGGCTCGTGGCTCTCCGGCGAGTACAAGGACGAGAAGGTGCCGACGCTCGGCGAGACGCTGAGCGAGATGAGCGGCTCGGGCATGGGGCTCCTGCTGGAGATCAAGGAGCCGGCGCTCTACCCGGGCATCGAGGCCCGCGTCGCCGCCGAGCTGCGCCGCCATTCAGGTTGGCTCGCGCCCGGGCGGCTGGTGGTGCAGTCCTTCAGCTGGGCGTCGATGCGGACCTTCCACCGGCTGCTGCCCGACGTCCCGATCGGGCTGCTCGGCACGCCGTCCACGGCCGAGCTGCCGGGGCTGGCCAAGTTCGCCGACCAGATCAACCCGCCGTACACCACGCTGACCTCCTCGTACGTACGGCGCGTGCACGCCCTCGGCATGAAGGTGCTCGCCTGGACGGTGGACGACCCGGACGTCATGCGCCGGATGCTGGCCTACAAGGTAGATGGGATCATCACCAACAAACCCGACGTCCTGCACGACCTACTGAGCGCCTGACGATCGCGCGGCGAGCACGGCCAGCCGGATCCGGTTCGGCGTGCCCGTCTTGCGCATCAGGCTCGTCACGTACGTCTTGACCGTCGAAACCCCCAGATGCAGGCGCTCGGCGATCTCCCGGTTCGACAGCCCGGCGCCCACCATGGCCAGCACGTCCCGCTCGCGCGGGCTCAGCTCGGGGACCTCCGGCGTCGCCTCGGGCCTGGGCTCGCGCGCTCGTACGGCCTGCTCGACCAGCCGTGCCAGCACGGCCTGGCTGAACGGCGGCTCGCCGGCCACCGCCCTGCGCAGCGCGGTGAGCAGATCGCCCGGCGGCGAGTCCTTCACCAGGAACCCGAACGCGCCGGCGGCCAGCGCCGGGTAGAGGTGGTCATCGTCGTCGAACGTGGTCAGCACGACCACCCGGCTGGACGGGCGGGCCGCCATGATGCGCTCGGTCGCGGTGATGCCGTCCACGCCGGGCATCCGCAGGTCCATGAGGATCACGTCGGGTAGCGACTCGCCGGCCAGCCGCACCGCCTCACGCCCGTCTCCGGCCTCGCCGACCACCTCGATCACGGGGTCCGACTCGCAGAGCATGCGCAGGCCGACGCGGACGAGCTTCTGATCGTCGGCGAGTAGCACCCTGATCATGCGGGCACCACCCGAGCCGCCGCCTCGTCGGCAGCGGGGACGTCCTGCGCGGGCAGCTCCGCGTACAGCCGCCATCCGCGTCCCGCCGGCCCTGCCTCCAACCGGCCGCCGAGCAGCTCCACCCGCTCGGCCATCCCGATCAACCCATGCCCCTGTCCCTGCCCCTGCCCCTGCCCCTGCCCGGTCCGATCCGCGGAGCCTCCGTCGTCCACGATCTCCAGCAGGACCGTTCCCTCCACCACCCGCACCTGCATCCGTACCTCTGCCCTCTCTCCCGCGTGCTTGGCCGTGTTCGCCAGCCCCTCCTGCACCAGCCGCAGCACCGTCAGCCCGCGTACGGAGTCGAGCCCGGCCACCGCCTGGTCGATCTCCGTCAGCACCGTGAGCCCCGACTGCCGGACCCGTGCCGCGGCCTCCTCCAGCGCGCCAACCAGACCCGCCGGATCGACCAGGGAGAAGAACGGCTCGCCGCCCACCTGCCCGGGATCGCGCAGCACCGCCACCAGGCGGCGCAGGTCCACCAGGGCCGCGCTGCCTGAGGAGTGCAGGTCGTCGAGCACCTGCGTCACCCGGGGATCGGCGGCAGGCAGCACGTGACGGGCGACCCCGACCCTGAGCACCATGGACGACACGTGATGCGCCACCAGGTCGTGCAGCTCGCGGGCGATGGCGGTGCGCTCGGCGGCCCGTGCGGCCAGCGTCTCCGACCGGCGGCGCCGCACCTCGGCGTCGGCGCGTTCCCTGGCCTGGCGGGCGTTCTCGCGCGTGAGCCGCACGTACGCCCCGAACAGCAGCGGCACCCCCGCCAGGATGGCCAGCCGGTAGACGGTCGGCAGCACTTCGGCTGACGGCGCCGACATGGCGTGCAGAGTCAGGAAGAACGCCGCCACCCCGGCACCGACGGCGATCCGCCGCCCGCGTCCCCGCAGCGCCAGCTCGAACAGCGCCACCGCCACCATCGCCTTGATCGGTATGCCCACGTGGGTGCCGATCGCGTCGCCCGCGACGAGCAGTCCGGACACTGTGGCGGTGGCGGCCATCGGCGCGCGGACGCCCGCCAGGCACGCGGCCAGCCCCGCGAGCGCCAGCGCCCAGTCGACCACCCCTTCGGGGCGGTGCAGCAGGCTCAGATCACCCAGGGCCAGCAGCGACAGCACCACCAGGCGCACGGTGGCCACCTGGTCGTCGAAAACGCGTTCCGTCCAGCCGCTGAGCACGTCCCGATGCTAGGAGGGCGGTGGTCGGCGGCGGCTCCCCCAAGTGGCCGGACCTGCTCCGCCAAGTGGCCGCAGGGCCGAGACGAGGGACGGAAGCGCCCCTGCCGACCCGGTGACCACAGTGGGCCTGGGTCTGAGCCCGCTTCAGAGAGGATTTGAGATGTTCGCAGCGATAGGCCGGTTCGCCGTCCGCCGGAGATGGTGGATCGTGGCCGCGGCGCTGGCCGTCGCGGTTGCCGGCGGGCTGTTCGGCAGCACGGCGATGGGCCTGTTCACGGGCGGCGCCGGTTTCGTCGACCCGCGCAGCGAGAGCAACCGCGCCGACCGGCTGCTGGAGAGCACATTCCCCCACGACGGCGTGGACGTGATCGTCGTGTACGAGAGCAGGACGCTCACGGTCGACGACCCCGCGTTCGCGAGCGCCATCGGGACAGTCGTGGGCCGGCTGCCGGTCGGCCAGGTCGGCGCCGCGCACACGTACTGGACGGCGAACTCCCCGCGGTACGTCTCCAAAGACCGCCACGCGACCTACGTGACGCTCACGATGGCGGGCGAGGATCGCGCGGCGAGCTACAACGCGATCAAGGACAGCCTGGAGGCGCCGGGCCTGACGGTGACCCGCGGCGGCCCCCTGGTCTTCCCGATGGAGATCAATCGGCTCAGCCTCGGAGACGTCGTCCGCGCGGAGGTCATCTCGCTGCCGATCCTCATGATCCTGCTGGTGCTGGTGTTCAGGGGCGCGGTCGCGGCGGGGCTGCCACTGGCGATCGGGTTGCTCACCATGTTCGGGTCGCTGACGGTCCTGCGCCTGCTCACCTCGCTGGTGGACGTCTCCACGTACGCCTTCCAGATCGTCACCGTCCTGGGCCTCGGCCTGGCCATCGACTACGCCCTGCTCCTGGTCACCCGCTTCCGCGAGGAGCTGGACACGGGTAGGGACGTCGAGGACGCGGTGGCCCGCACGATGGCCACCGCCGGGCGGGCGGTGGTCTTCTCCGGGCTGACGCTGGCCACCTGCTTCCTCGGTCTGCTGATCTTCCCGCAGCTCATCTACCGCTCGATCGGGTACGCGGGCGCCGCCGTGGTGCTGTTCGCCGTCGGGGCCACGCTCACGGTGCTGCCCGCGCTGCTCGGCATCGCCGGGCACCGGGTCGACTCCCTGCGCATCCCGCTCCCTCGCCGCTCCGAGCGCGGCTGGTGGTACCGGCTCGCGCACGGGGCCATGAGCCGCCCGGTCGTGACCACGGTGACCGTCGGGGGCCTGCTCATCGCGCTCGGCGTGCCGTTCCTCGGCGTGCGGTGGGGCATCCCCGACCCGGCGCTGCTGCCCTCGGATGCGACCAGCCGGATCGTCGCCGAGCAGCTCCGCGACCGCTTCGACCACGCGCCCGATCGCGTCATGACGGCCGTCGTCACCCCCGTCTCGCCCCGGCAGGCCCAGGAGTACGCCGCGCGCCTCGGCCAGGTCGGAGGCGTGGACGGCGTGACCGTGACCGGGCAGCAGGGTGACGTGGCCCGGCTGACGATGGCGTACCGCGCGGAGCCCACCAGCGACGCCGCCGCCCGGATGGCCCGAGAGCTGCGCGCGGTCCCGGCCCCTTCCGGCGCCACGGCCCTGGTGACCGGCCGCCCGGCGACCCTCCTCGACGTGCGCGAGGCGGTCGCGGACCGGATGCCGTGGTTCGCCCTGTTCGTGGTGGTGGTCTGCGGGGTGCTGCTGTTCTGGGCCTTCGGCTCGCTCGTGCTGCCGCTGAAGTCGATCGTCCTGAACATGTTGTCGCTGTCGGCCTCGTTCGGCGCGATCACGCTGATCTTCCAGAACGGGTTCCTGTCCGGCCTCCTGGGCTTCGACCCCGCCGGATGGCTGGACGTGGTGTTCCCGGTCATCATCCTGGTGATGGCGTTCGGGCTGGCGCTGGACTACGAGGTGTTCCTGGTCTCCAGGATCCGGGAGGAATGGGACAGAACGCATGACAGTGCGGAGTCGGTGGCGGTGGGCGCCCAGCGCTCGTCCGGCGTGATCTCCAGCGCGGCCCTGCTGCTGCTCGTGGTGGTCGGCGGCTTCGCCTTGGGGCAGGTCACGCTGATGAAGATGATCGGCGTGGGCCTGGTGATCGCGATCGGCGTGGACGCGACGATCGTCCGAGGCCTGCTGGTGCCCGCCACGATGCGCTTGCTCGGCCGCTGGGCCTGGTGGGCTCCGGCCCCGCTGTCCCGCTGGTGGTCGCGCCACGGCCTGCGGGAGACCTCACCGGCTCTGGAGCCTGCGATCACTGAGGGGAGCGTCACGCGGCTTCCCTCATCAACCCGTTGAGGGGAGCCGTACCCGGCCGCAGAACCCCGGTGGAGGCCAGTTGTTCTTGAAGTCCTAGCCTGAATGTCGTGAAACATGGCGCTGCGTTGGCTGTATTGCTCTCGGCCTGGTTCATGGCCCAGTTCGACTTCTTCGTGGTCAACGTGGCCGCCCCCTCCATCGAACACGACCTGAACGCAGGTCCGGCCGCCCTCGAGCTGATCGTGGGCGGCTACGCGTTCACCTACGCGGCAGGCATGATCACCGGAGGGCGGCTCGGCGACCGCTACGGCTACCGGCGGCTGTTCATCTGGGGCGTGGTGGCGTTCACGGTCGCGTCGGTCTTGTGCGGGATCGCCGTGAACCCGGCGCAGCTGGTGGCGGCCCGTCTGCTCCAGGGCCTGACGGGCGCGATGATGGTGCCGCAGGTGCTGGCCACCATCTCGGCGGTGTACCCGCCGGACGAGCGGGCGCGCGCCCTCGGCTGGTACGGCGTCGCGGGCGGTCTGGGCTCGATCGCCGGGCAGGTGCTGGGCGGCCTGCTGCTCACCACCGACGTGCTGGCGCTCGGCTGGCGGATCATCTTCCTGGTCAACCTGCCCGTCGGCCTGATCGTGGCGCCGCTGGCCGTCTGGCTGCTGCCCGAGGTCGAGACCGCCCGGCGCGCCAAACTCGACCTGCCGGGCGCGGCGGGCCTGGCCGTAGGGCTGGCCCTGGTTCTGGTCCCGCTCGGCCTCGGCAACAGCCTGCGCTGGCCCGCCTGGACCTGGGTCAGCATGGCTGCGGCCGTTCCCGTGTTCGCGCTGACCTGGCGCTGGCAGCGGGTGCTCGGGGCGCGCGGCGGCCGGCCGGTGCTCGACCTGGCGCTGCTCAAGGTCCACTCCTACCTGGCGGGCGTGGGGTCGATCGTCGCGTTCATGGCGTACTTCGCGTCGTTCATGTTCACGCTGACGCTGCTCCTCCAGGGCGGGCTCGGGCTGACGGCCTTCCAGGCGGGGCTGGCGTTCGCGCCGATGGGGGTGCTGTTCTCGGTGACCTCGATCCTGGGGACGCGGCTGGTCAGGAGGTACGGCCTCGTCGTCGTCATGATCGGCGGCACGGTCACCGGGCTCGGCCTCATATTGCTGGTTTTCACGGCCGGTCTCGGCCTGCCGTACGTCATGGTCGCGCTCATGCTCGTCGGCTCGGGCAACGGGCTGGTCCTGCCGCAGCTCATCGGGGCGGCGCTGGTCGAGGTCGCGCCGCACCAGGCCGGCATCGGGTCCGGCATCCTCAGCACGGCGCAGCAGTTCGCGGGCGCGGGCGGCGTGGCGGTGATCGGCGCGGTCTTCTTCGCGGCCGCCGAGGGAGGTCACCACGTCCACGCCATGCGCTGGTCGGCGGGCATCGACCTGGGGCTCGTGCTGGTCGTGATCGCGTCGGTGGCCTACAACAGACACCGTGCCATCAGGAGGGTACGGACAGAGCTGTCCCGTACAGCCGCGCCGCCCGGATCCTGATCACCAGCCGCCGGTCCTCGACCATCTGGCGCAGGAAGGTGTACGGGTCCTCGATGCCCACCTGCATGGCGAGCAGCTCCATGCCCACCTCGTCGCCCGGCTCCGTGCTGACCGGCGACAGCTCCGCCTCGCCCTCGGCCACGGCGTAGGACCAGAAGTCGTTGCTGGCCACGTACAGGGCGCAGCGCGGGTCCTTGTGGAGCTGCCGGACCTTGAGCCGGTCGGCGATGGTGGAGATGCGCGCCACGCGCTGGTGCGGGTCCCAGGTGTAGATGACGGTGGACAGGTGGGGGTCGCCGGCGCCCTTGTTCGTGGCCAGCGAGCCGAACCGCTGGCCAGAGAGCAGGCTCGAGAGCTCCTCGTCGCTGAGCGACCGGGGGGCTGGGCCCGTGCCTAGCCCGTACTCCTGCGACATTCGCCGTTCTCCCTGAACAACCCGTGCAAATGCGGATATGTCAGCCTATCCCCAGCTCTGAACGTCCACCTCGCCGCAACGTGGTCGCCGTCCACGATCGGCCCCACGTCCAGGCTGACCTCGACGTCGTCGAACGGCGGCTTCTGTGCAGGTTTGAGGCCATCCGAGGCTGCTACCCGCTTACCGATAAGTTACAAGTCATGAATTTTGCCATTACCAGCGGATATGTCGTGCCGATCGACGGCGACCCCATCGACGGCGGCACCGTGCTCGTACAGAACGGGAAGATCGCCGCGGTCGGCCGGGACATTGCCGTGCCCGAGGGGACCCCCGTCGTGGACGCCGCGGGCGGCTGGGTGCTGCCAGGCTTCGTCGAGGCCCACGGCCACCTCGGCGTGCACGAGGAGGCCGAGGGCTGGGCCGGCCAGGACACCAACGAGATGACCGACCCGAACGGCGCACGCCTGCGCGCCCTCGACGCCATCAACCCCGCCGACCTGGCCTTCGCCGACGCGTTGTCAGGCGGCGTGACGACCGCGGTGATCAAGCCCGGCTCCGGCAACCCGATCGGCGGGCAGACCGTCGCGATCAAGTGCTGGGGCAGGACCGTGGACGACATGCTGGTCAAGGAGCCGGCGAGCGTCAAGAGCGCCCTCGGCGAGAACCCCAAGCGCGTGTACGGCGACCAGAAGAAGCTGCCCTCCACCCGCCAGGGCGTGGCCGCGGTGATCCGGGACGCGTTCATGAAGGCGCAGGACTACAAGGCCAGGCGGGCGGCTGCCGCGTCGGAGGGCAAGCCGTTCGACCGTGACGGCACGCTGGAGATCCTGGTCCGCGTGCTGGACGGCGAGCTGCCGTGGTGCCAGCACACGCACCGGGCCGACGACATCGCCACCGCGCTCAGGCTGGCCGACGAGTTCGGCCACCGTCTGATCATCAACCACGGCACCGAGGGTCACCTGCTGGCCGACACCCTGGCCGCCAGGAACATCCCCGTCATCATCGGCCCGCTGTTCACCACCCGTTCGAAGGTCGAGCTGCGCCAGCGCTCTCTGCGCAACCCGGGCATCCTCGCACGGGCCGGGGTGAAGCTGGCCATCACCACCGACCATCCCGTGGTGCCGATCCACTTCCTCGTCCACCAGGCCACGCTGGCGGTCAAGGAGGGCCTGGACCCGGCCGAGGCGCTGCGCTCGATCACTTTGAACCCGGCCCGGATCATGGGCATCGACGACCGGGTGGGTGCGCTGAGGCCCGGCCTCGACGCCGACGTGGTCATCTGGTCGGGGGACCCGCTGGACGTCATGAGCCGGGCGGTGCGGGTGTTCGTCTCCGGTCAGGAGGTGTACACGTACGCCGACGGTGAGCCCGTCGTGGCAGATCCGTATTACCGCGAATCAAGTGACCGTTAAGCACCTGTAGATCGGCGTCACGCATAGTTGGCGCACCGGCGGAGAAGAAAGGCATCACGATGACAGCGCAGCGTCCCAGTGTGGCCCTCCTGATCGGCCTGGTCGTCTCCAGCGCCCTGGCGCTGCTCGCGCTGGCCGCCATGTTGCTGTCGGGCGGGCCCATCGGGTTCGCCCTGTCGGCGCTGCTGGCCGTGGCGCCGCTGCCGGTGCTGCTCGCGGCCGTGCTCTCGCTCGACCGGCTGGAGCCCGAGCCCAAGCTGAACCTGGCGTTCGCGTTCGCGTGGGGCGCGGGCGTGGCGATCGTGCTGGGCGTCGCGCTGACCATGGTGGGGCAGGCGCTGTTCGCCAAGGCGGGGCTCGGCGCCGCGGTCGTCAACGACGTGGGCACGGTGCTGCTGGCCCCCGTGGTCGAGGAGGCGCTCAAGGGCTCGGCGCTGCTGCTGCTCCTGCGCAGGCGGCAGGAGATCGACGGGCTGACCGACGGCATCGTGTACGCGTCCATGGCCGGCCTGGGCTTCGCCGCCGTGGAGAACATCGGCTACTACCTGCTCGCGTACGGCGCGGACGGCGCGGGCGGGGCGGTCCAGCTGTTCGTGATGCGCGGGCTCATCGACCCGCTGGGCCACCCCATCTACACGTCCATGATCGGCCTCGGCGTCGCGTACGCGCTCACCCGGCGCACCCCGGCCAGGTTCGCCGCGATCCCGCTCGGCTACCTGGCCGCGGTCTTCCTGCACGGCCTCTGGAACGGCGCCGCCACCACCAATTCGCTGGCCTGGCTGGGTGTGGCGTACCTCGTGATCATGGCCGCGCTCGTGCTGCTGATCGTCGTGACCGTCGTCGAGCGCCGCCAGCTCGTCGCCAGGATGGGCGTCTACCTGCCCGGCTACGAGCAGACCGGGCTGGTCACCCCGGCCGACGTCCGGATGCTGAGCACCCTGCCGGGCCGCAAGGCGGCCCGCAAGTGGGCCAGGGGAGCGGGGCTCGGCCGGGCTATGAGCGACTACCAGCACGCGGCGACCGAGCTGACGATGCTGCACTTGCGGGCCGAGCGCCAGGGCATGGATCCGGCCCGCTTCACGGCGGAACGCGACGCGCACCTGACCGCGATGTTCCACGCCCGCCGCTGGTAACTTCCGCCTCTCCCCGCCACGCTCTGCCCGCGCCACACCGCCGCCCCGCGCGCGGCTGCTTTGAGTGCGCGCAATCCGGTCGAGCCTGTCCCGAGCAGGCACGGTAGCCCGCGCTGGCGGCCTGTGGCTCGAGCATGGGCGCACGCTGGGCGGGAGTGGGCAGTCTCGCTGTGCGAAACGTCACGGATTTCGAGCCGCGCTCCCTGACAAAATGGTGATAACCCCCGAAGGGAGAGCAGATGAGCTGGACGGAGATCGAGTCCGAGGCGGAGTTGCGCGAGTTGCTCGGTGAGGTCATGCCGAGGGCGGCGACCAAGGAGCGCGTACGGCTGCACGAGCGCGACCGGCAGTGGCTGGCGGCCTCCCCGTTCTGCCTGATCGCCACGTCCGACGACGCCGGAAACTGCGACGTCTCGCCCAAGGGCGACCCGGCCGGGTTCGTCCACGTCATCGACGACACGACCATCGCCGTGCCGGACCGCCCAGGCAACCGCAGAGCGGACGGATTCACGAATATCCTGAAAAATCCGCACGTAGGGTTGATCTTCCTGATCCCCGGCCGCAACGAGACCCTGCGCGTCAACGGCCGGGCCAGGCTCGTCCGCGAGGCCCCGTTCTTCGACGAGATGATCGTCAAGGGCCACCGCCCGCACCTCGCGCTCGTGGTCGAGATCGAGCAGATCTTCTTCCACTGCGCCAAGTCGTTCCTGCGCTCGTCCCTCTGGAAGCCGGACAGCTGGAACCCTGCCGCCCTGCCGTCCCACGCCAAACTCGTCAAAGACGTGCAGACAGTGGCGGAGAGCCTCGAAGAGCTGGAGACGTACTACGGCGAGGCCTACACCAAGCGCCTCTACGGCTGACCTCGAAAACCCACCGCTCGGCCTCGGCCGGGCGGTGCCTGGAGGGGCCCCGCCGGCCGTGAGCCGGCCGCGCGGTCGAACACCTGGCCAGGCCGGCGCCGTGGACGCGGGTCCGTGGCAGGCCGTTGTCCAGTACGAAGCCGTCCGTTCCGGCCGTGACGTGAGCGGGCGCCTCGGAGTCGAATGCGTCGGCGCCGAGCGCGGGGCGGAGACGGCCACCGCGTGCCGCCAGGCCGGCCCGTCTCATCGGCCTGAGACCATCAGCACCGACATGCCGTGCCCGGCCGGTCCGCCGCCGTCCGAAGATCGATGCGCCGAGGGACGTCCTGACCCGGCGACCGCCGGGCCGATGGAAGGTGCCGCTCGGGCACCGGCGACCGGGCCGGCCCGGAGGCGTCAGTCGAACGCCGTCAGCTGGCGCTCGCGTGCCTCGGTCAGGTGCCCCCGCATCGCTGCCTCGGCCGCGTCCGGGTCTCCGGCCTCGATGGCCGCGGCGATCCGATGATGCTCCTCGATCGTCGTGCCGGCGTGGGCGTAGGGGAAGTATCTCCGGTGCAGGTGGAGGTGGACATGCAAACGATCGAGGCCGTCGCGCAGCAGGGGATTGCCCGACGCCTCGGCGATGAGGTCGTGGAACCGGGCGTCATGGGTGGTGAAGGCCGCGTGCCAGCCGCTGGGGTCGTCCGGCTCCAGCTCTATCGATGTGGCGGCCTCCGCGGCGATCGCCTCGCGCTGCTCTGAGGTGGCCCGCTCGGCGGCCCATCGCGCGGTGGCGCACTCCAGCAGCAGCCGCATCTCGAACATGTGGGTGTACTCGGCGCGGGTGAGCAGCGGGCTGACCGTGTACCCAACGAGGGGGCGCTTGCGGACCAGCCCGTCGGACTCGAGGCGGGCCAGGGCTTCGCGAATGGGCGTCTGGGACACGTCGAGCTCGCGGGCCAGCGCGTCGATGTTGACGCGGTCGCCGGGCTGCATGCTGTGCTCGAGGATCCGCGCTCTGAGCGTGTCGTAGACGTCATCGCCGAGCGTCGACCGCCTGAGCCGGATCGGTTCGGTGGGTGCCATCGGGCCAGATCCTCCCACGAAGTCCGCGCATTACCCGAATGTTAAGTCTTGACGTCCTGACAAGGGACGGACTATACCTCCAGGAAACATCCTATAGGATCCACGATCCTTGAGAGGCGTGGTCATGAATCGACGACCCCTGGTCCGGCTCGGCGGGCTGGCTGCCGCTCTGGCGCTCGCCGCCACCGCTACCGCCGGTTGCACGAGGAAGAGCGACGACACAGCGACGGCAGGTGCGCTCACCCGGACGTCTGACCAGGTCAAAATCGCCCTGGTCCCCGGCGGGGCACACCCCTACTTCCAGCCGTGGAAGGACGCGGCCGTCAAGGCGAAGAGCGATCTGGGCGTCGGTGACGTCACCTTCAACGAGACCTCGGACTGGGACCAGACCAAGCAGAACGATGTGCTGAAGTCCCTCGCCGCGCAGGGTTACAACGCCTTCGGCGTCTTCGGCGTCTCCCCGGAGAACATCAACGCCACCTTCGAGGACCTCAAGCGGCAGGGCTTCCCGGTCGCCTCGCTGGCGTCCTGCCCGGCGGGCGACGTCGACAAGGCGGACTTCTGCCTGTCCACCGACGTCCAGCTGGCCGCCTACAAGGCGGCGCAGGCCGCGATCGAAGCCATGGGCGGCCAGGGTGACCTCGTGCACCTGACGGGCAACAAGGTGGATTCCAACACCCAACGTCGCATCGCGGGGGTGCAGAAGGCGGTCGACGAGACCGGCGGGAAGGTCAAGCTCCTGCAGACCGTGACCGACGTGGACAAGGACCTGCAGACGGCGCAGAAGTCGGTCGCCGACCTCCTCGCCGCCAAAGGTGACCAGATCCAGGGCATCGTCAACACCGCCTACAACCCCGCGGTGGCCTCCGCGGAGGGCGTCAAGCAGTCCAAGCTGCCGATCAAGGTCGTCGCGATCGACGACGACAAGGCCATCCTCGCCGGCATCAAGGACGGCTCGGTCGCCGCGACCGTGCTGCAGAACCCGGTCGGCCAGGCGTCCGTCGGGTCGTACGCGCTGACGAAGCTCGCGGGCGGCTGCACGATGACGCAGCCGGGAGTGATCATCGACTCCGGCTCCTTCGTCGTCACCAAGGACAACATCGCCACCTACGACACGGACCGGCAGGCGAAGACGGACGGGCTGAAGAAGGCGTTCGACAGCCAGTACCTGTCCTGCAAGTAGCCCCACAAGCCCAGAAGGAGCCTCCTTTGCCCGCGATAACTCACGCCGAGGCGTACCTCGTCGACCTCGAGGTCGAGACCGTACGCACGGACGCCGTCCAGTCGTTCGTCAAGCAGGAAACCGTCTTCGTCGAGATCCACACCGACGACGGCGGCACCGGCACCGGCTACACGTACACGATCGGCACCGGCGGCACGGCCGTGCTCGCCCTGCTTCGCGACAACCTGCTGCCCAGGCTGGCGGGCGCGGACGCCCGCCGGGTCGAGGCCGTGTGGCATGACCTGTTCGCCGCGACCCGGGCGACCACGGTCGGGGCGATCACCTCCCTGGCTCTCGCCGCCGTCGACACGGCCCTGTGGGACTGGCGGTGCAAGGACGCGGGCCAGCCGCTGTGGGTCCTCGCGGGAGGCGCGAAGGACCGCATCCCGCTGTACGACACCGAAGGCGGCTGGCTGCACCTCACGACCGAGGAACTCATCGCCGGCGCGAAAGCCGGCCAGGCCGCGGGCTGGCCCGGGGCCAAGCTCAAGATCGGCCGCTCTCCCGTGGAGGACGCGGAGAGGCTGGCCGCCGTCCGCGCGGCGGTCGGGCCCGACTTCGACCTGATGCTCGACGCCAATCAGTCGCTCACTCCTGCCGAGGCGATCAGGCGTGCCCGGCTCCTCGAACCGTCCGACCCGTACTGGTTCGAGGAGCCGTTGCCGGGCGATGACGTCGCCGGGCACCAGGCACTGGCCGCGGCATCCTCGATCCCCATCGCGGTCGGTGAGTCGCTCTACTCCGTGGCGCAGTTCCGCGAGTACCTGCACCGGCAGGCGGCCGGCATCGTGCAGGTGGACGTGGCGCGTATCGGAGGCATCACGCCCTGGCTCAAGGTCGCCCACCTGGCCGAGGCGTACAACGTGCCGGTCTGCCCGCATTTCCTCATGGAGCTGCATGTGAGCCTCTGCTGCGCGGTGCCGAACAGCCGCTACCTGGAGCACATCCCCCAGCTCAGGGCGATCACGCGGCGGGAGATCGAGATCGTCGACGGGCACGCCCTGCCGCCGACCTCTCCTGGGCTCGGCATCGAGTGGGACCGCGACGCGATCGACGACCGGAGAGTCCGGTGACTACGCGGACGACGACGCCGCCGGAGACTCCCGCAGCGGGTGCGCGCAGGCCGTCGAGGATGCCGCTTTGGGCGAACCCGCGTCTCGGGCTGCTCGTCCTGCTGATCGCCCTGGCTGCTCTCTTCACCGCGCTGCGGCCGGCGTTCATGGACACCACGCTCACGCTCGTGCCGCTGCAGTCGGACATCAGCGTGTACGCGGTGGTCGGCCTCTCTCAGCTGGCGGTGCTGTCGCTGGGGCACATGAACATGGCCGTCGGCCGGATGGCGGCGATGAGCGCGTTCGCCATGGGGCTGGCCTACGATCGCCTCGGCGTGCCGCTGGTGGCCGGCCTGGTGATCGGGCTGATCGTGGGCATGTTGCTCGGTGCGCTGGCCGGGCTGATCATCTCGCGTACGGGAGTCAACTCGTTCGTGGTCACGCTGGCGATGGACTTCGGCCTGGTGGGTCTCATCACGATCCTCTACACCAGGTTCACCGACGGCGTCGCCTTCAGCGTCCGGCCCGCCGGTATGGACGCGCTGCGCAACGACACCTTCGCCGACTACTGCATGGGCGACCTGTGCGGCCCGTACATCCCCCTCGTCGTACCGCTCGCCCTCGTCGCGGTGCTGGCGGTCGGGCTGCTGTTCCGCTTCAGCAGGCTGGGCCGGGAGATCCTGATGACCGGCGCCAACGAGAAGGCGGCCGAGCTGTCAGGCATCCCCGTACGGAGCCGGGTGGTGCAGGCGCACGCGCTCAGCGGGCTGCTCGCCGGGCTGGCCGGCTTCCTGCTCGCCGCGAACAACGGTGCGTTCTCGGCACGCATCGGCGACGCGTTCCTGCTGCCGTCGTTCCTCGGCCCGGTGCTCGGCGGCACGCTGCTGGCCGGCGGCGCCGTCAGCGTGCTCGGCACGGTGCTGGGCGCGACGCTCACACAGGTCATCTACAAGGGCCTGAACCTGCTGCAGTTCCAGCTCGACCAGCTCAATCTCTACATCGGCCTGGTGCTGCTCGCCGCGCTGTCGCTCGACCGGGTGCGCCACGTCGTCGCGGAACGAAGGGGGGCCCGGGCATGAGCGCCGGCACCACGACGGCCGGCCGCAGCGGCCTCGGCTGGAGGCTCAAGGGTGTCACCGCCCGGCCTGAGTTCACCCTCGCCGTGCTCGCCGCCGTCGGCTTCGTCGCGCTCGCCATCGCCACGGACGGCAACTTGCTCTCACGCGGCACGCTGGACGCGTTCTTCCGCTTTCTCGCCGTCCCGATCGTCATCGGGCTCTCCCAGATGGTGGTGCTGGCCATCGGCCAGATGAACCTGTCGGTCGGCACACTCACAGGCTTGTGCGCGATGGTCGCGGCGTGGCTCATGCTCGAAGGCGGCCTGCCCGCCCCGCTGGCCGTGCTGGGCGCGCTCGGGGTCGGCTTCGCCGCCGGTCTCGTCAACGGGCTGCTCGTCGTGTTCACCCGGATCAACGGCTTCATCGTGACTCTCGCCACCATGACGATCATCGAAGGGCTACGGTACGGGGTCAACGGCCCGGACACCTTCCAGGGATACTCGCAAGGGCTGCGCGACATCGGCACCGCCTCGGTGCTCGGCCTGCCGGTCGTCCTCATCCTCGCTCTGGTGGTGGCCGCCCTGGTGGCCCTGTTCTTCGGCCGCGCGGTCGTGGGCCGGCAGCTGCTGGCGACCGGCGGCAGCCCGTTCGCCGCACGGCTGTCCGGCGTCTCCAACGACCGGTCGATCGTCATCGCGCACGGGCTCAGCGGCCTGCTCGCCGGGGTCGCCGCCGTCATCACGGTCGCCGCTTCCGGCTCCGTCAACTCCAGCATCGGCGACGATCTGCTGCTGCCGAGCTTCGCCGCGCCGATCATCGGAGGGGTCGCGCTCACCGGCGGGGTGGTCAGCGTCGCCGGCACCTGCCTCGCGGCGTTCCTGGTCCGGCTGGTGGACGTCATGCAGGCGCAGTTCGACATCAACCCGCGCTGGATCGACCTGATCGTCGGCGCGGTCGTCCTCGGTGCGGTGCTGCTCGGCACCGTACGCCAGAAGCTGTCGAAGGGGTCGTCATGATGCTCACCGCCGAGAACCTGGTGAAGACGTTCCCGGGAGTCCGCGCGCTGGACGGGGCCACCCTGCGGCTCACCGCCGGCAGCGTGCACGCCCTCCTGGGCGAGAACGGCGCGGGCAAGAGCACGCTCATCAAGATCCTGACCGGCGTGCACCGGCCGGACGGCGGACGGGTCCGGCTCGGCGACACCGACCTGCACATGAACGGCCCTCTCGACGCCCAGCGGGCCGGCATCGGCGTGGTGCACCAGGAGCGCAACCTGATCCCCGAGTTCTCCATCGCTGAGAACATCATGCTGCACCACCTGCCGCGGCACTTCGGCCTCGTCGACCGGGCGCGGATGCGCGCCGAGGCTCGCCGCTGCCTCGACCTGCTCGATCTGGACCTCGACCCGGACACCCCGGTCTCCCGGTTGTCCGTGGCGCAGGCGCAGCTGGTCGAGATCGCCAAGGCGCTGAGCGTCGACAGCAAGGTGCTGCTCCTCGACGAGCCGACCGCGTCGCTCACCGGCGACGAGGCCGACCGGCTCTATGGGATCGTGCGCAAGCTGCGCGGGAGCGGACACGCCGTCGTGCTGGTGAGCCACAAGCTGGAGGAGGTCTTCGCGGTCGCGGACACGGTCACCGTGCTGCGCGACGGGCGCAGCGTGGCCGAGGCCGAGCCGCTCGCCGGCTACACGCAGGACCAGATCGTCGACCTCATGGTCGGGCGGGCGTACTCCTCGGTCCGTCTCGCCGAGCGGCACGTCGACCCGGCGGCGGTGCCGGCCCTGAGGCTGGACAAGGTGTGCACCACGCGAGGCCACCGCGACATCTCCCTGTCCGTGCGCCCGGGGGAGATCCTCGGACTGTACGGCCTGGTCGGGGCCGGCCGCAGCGAACTGGCCAAGGCGCTGCTCGGGCTCGACCGGATCACGTCGGGAACGGTGGAGGTGCAGGGCCGTCCGGTACGCATCCGCGATGTCGGCGATGCGCTCCGCGGCTACCGCATCGGCTACGTGACCGAGAACCGCAAGGAAGAGGGCCTCTTCCTCGACCAGCCGATCGCCCGCAACGTCGGCGTCACGGTGTGGCGGCGCCTGGCAAGGGCCGGGCTGGTGACCGATCGGGTGGAGCGTCGCCTGGTGGCCCGGTACGTCGACCGGCTGGGCATCAGGATCTCTTCGCCGTCCCAGCTCGCCGGCCAGCTCTCCGGCGGCAACCAGCAGAAGGTCAGCCTGGCGAAGTGGCTCGCCGCCGAATGCGAGATCCTCATCGTGGACGAGCCGACGGTCGGCATCGACGTACGCACCAAGGCGGCGTTCCACGAACTGATCGCCGAGCTGGCGGGATCCGGGCTGGCGCTGCTGCTGATCTCCTCAGACCTGCCGGAGATCGTCACCCTCGCCGACCGGATCGCGGTGATGAACGACTTCCGCCTCTGCGGCGAGCTGGTCAACGACCACGACTACGCCCGGATGAGCCAGGCGATCATCCGGTTGATCCACACGGGGCCTGCGCGGCCACCCACGGGCGAGAACGAGGCGGCATGAAACCCGCCTCGTAGTGACGGCTCGCCCCACTCAGCGTCAGGCGGCGGGGGTGGGGCCGCCAGGGAAGCGGATGACATTGCGGCCGGTGTAGGCCCGCAGGTCGATCACCTTGGGGTCGGCGGGCGGCCTGCGGCGGTATCCGGAATGGATGTCGCGGACCTTGTGCCTGGCAATGTGTGGCGGCACCACCACAAGCCTCTTCATCGTGAGCCCCCCGTGATGACTTTGTTACCTCTTTTATCTACAGAACCCCCGATAAATTGGGTGTAAGGAGCAAGTCAGTAGGGAAGGGTGCGACCCGTCGGCGTCCGCAGGTCCAGCTCCATGGTCAGTCGCGTGCGCCGCTTGGCCGCCGACTTCGAGACTTTGACCCGTCTCATGGTCTCCCCCTTCCGAAGCGTGTCCCGTCTCTCCTGCTCCAGGCTGTGCGCCGCGCCACTTGGCGGCGGCATGGCGGGCGCTTGCCGCCCGCTATGCGCGCCAACCTAACCGGCTACGGCCGGGTCTCTCAATGCATTTCCACGAATGGTCAGGTTCCGGGTGTGAGCCGGGCCGCGACCCCGATCCGGTTCCAGGCGTTGATCATCGCGAGGGCCACGATGAGCAGCCCCAGTTGCTTCTCGCTGTAGTGCTGGGCGGCCTCCTCCCACACCGCGTCCGGCACCGCCTCGCGGTCGGCCAGCCTGGTCGCCTCCTCCGTCAGCGCCAGTGCGGCCCGCTCGGCCGGGGTGTACACGGTGGCCTCCCGCCAGGCGACCAGAGACCAGATCCGCTCATCGCTCTCACCGGCTTTCTTCAGGTCGCGGCTGTGCATGTCCACGCAGTAGCCGCAGCCGTTGATCTGGCTGGCGCGCAGTTTGACCAGTTCGATGGTGGTGGTCGGCAGTTCGCTGTCGTGGAGCAGCTTCTCCACGGCGATGAAGTGGTGGTACGCCTCGGGGACGTTCTTCGCGACGTTGATCCGCTGGGTCATATGAGCCTCCTCGTGTTCTTACAAGAGGAGGACAGGACAGGCCCCCTGTCTGTGACAACTTCCGCGAAATAGGCGACATCTAACCCGCCAGGGAGGCGCTGAGCGCGGGGGATCCCCAGCGCATCGGGAATTGCCGGCTCGCCGGGCGGCTCGGGTCAGGCGGGCAGGGCGTGGTGTACGACGCCTACGGCAACCGGGTCGCCGTCAAGGTGCTGCACGCGGCCGGCGATCGTCCGCGGTCCGCGACAGGTTCGCCAGGAAACGACGGCCGCGAGGCGGGTGTCGTGCACCGCGACCTCAAACCGGACAACGTGCTGCTCGGTCCCGACGGCCCGCGGGTGATCGACTTCGGCATCGCGCGCACGCTCGACATGTCGCTCACCAGGACCGGCGAGGTGTCGGGCACTCCGGCGTACACGGCGCCCGAGGTGTTCACGGGGGAGCGGGCGGGCGCGGGACGCTCCGCCCTCAGTCCTCCCGTCCGGACGGCCGGGACACCCCGGCTGTTCAGCCCTTGCAGTTGCTCCAGCCCTTGCGGCCGCCCCAGGCCTCCACGCGGCCGCTGGGGTCGCGGGTCCATCCCGCGTACCGCACACACTTCCAGGCGCCGTCGATGTGGCCGGTCTCGGCGTAGTACTGGTACTTCTGCTCGTCCTCCGACCGGCCGCCGCCCTTCACCTCCAGGTAGGCGCCGGTGACCGTGCGGGTGCCGGTGTACGCGGTCTTGATCGCGGCCACGCAGTTCTTGCCACTGCGCTTGTTGTACATCAGGTAGACGTGCCCGAACACCGCGCCCTCGTGGGTCTTCATCGTCCGGTGGCCGTCCTTGACGCGGTGGAAGCCGGGGCCGCAGACGCGCTCGGGGGTGTAGGAGGCGGTGGCGGCGTACGCGGAGGAGGGGATGGCGGCGACACCGGCCGCGACCAGGGCGGTCGCAATGGCGGTTCGGATCAGCACGATTTTCCCTTCAATGGGGTAAATAAGGACGGTCTTGATCTTTGCCGTGACATTACCGAAATTTTCAAGGAGCCGCGGTAAATGCCGCTTATCGCAGTGTCTGCAGCGTGGGCCGTCTTCTGGGGGTCCTGGTCGGCCCTCCTGCCCGCCATCAAGCTGGAGCTGGGCATCTCGGCGGGCGATCTGGGGCTGGCGCTGAGCGCCGTACCCGTGGGGGCCCTGCCCGCGATGGCGCTGGCCGGACGGCTGGTGCGGGGCCGCGAACGGGCGGCGCTGACGGCGACGGCGGCCATGTTCGCGGTGAGCGTGGCCGGGATCGGGCTGGTGAACGCACCGTGGCAGCTCCCGCCGGCGTTGCTGGTGGTGGGCGCCGCCAGCGGGGCGCTCGACATCGCCCTGAACCTGGCCACAGGGCGGGCCGAGCGCGAGACCGGCCGCCGCCTCTTCCAGCCGGTGCACGCGGCCTTTCCGGTCACTGTCATAGCGGCGGCCCCCGCCACCGGCCTGGCCCGATCCCTCGGCCTGAACGTCGGCACCGTCCTCCTGCTCATCGCCCTCATCGTGATCGTCGCGTCCTTGTCGGCGCTGGCCCTGCCTGCGGGCCAAGGCGCGCCCGCGACCTCCTCGGACACCGGCAGGCGCGGACTGTGGGGGGCCGCGATCGCGGTGGGGGCGCTGGCCGCATGCGTGCTGATCATCGAGAACTCGGTCGAGCAGTGGTCTGTGCTGCTGCTGGAGGAGCATCGGGGCGCCACGCCCCTGGTGTCGAGTGCCGCGCCCTCCATCTACATGGCGGCGCTGACGGCCGGGCGGCTCGTCGCGCAGGCGCTGCCCCGCATGCCGTTGAAGGTGTTGTACCTGGTGGCGGGGCTGGGCGGTGGGGCGGGGATCGCCCTGGCGGGGCTCGGCGGGACCGTGCTGATCTCCATGGCGGGCTTCGCGCTGACCGGCCTGGCGCTGGGCCCCCTGGTGCCCGCCCTCCTCAGCCGGGCCGCCGCCGACGATCCGAGCGGGACGCTGGTGTGGGGGGTGTCGACGATCTCGTACACGGGGTTCGTGATCAGCCCGCTCCTCGTGGCCGGTCTCAGCAGCCGGCTCGGCCTGCCCACGGCCCTGGCCGCCCTCGGGCTCCTGGGCCTGCCCCTTCTGACCCGCTTCGCGGTGGATCGGTCCTGAGTTGAGTACATTGGGCCGTTTGGGGAAATTGGTGGTTCTTTGGGGAAAAGAGACCACGTAACCGGGTATCCCCCCGGCGGATCGACTACAAAGGGGATCACCATGGCTGTCTGCGAGACGTGCGGAAACGACTACGACATGGCGTTCGAGGTGCATGCGCAGGGAGCGGTGCACACCTTCGACTGCTTCCAGTGCGCGATCGAGGGGATGGCGCCCGTCTGCGAGCACTGCGGCACCAAGGTCATCGGACATGGGGTGCAGTCGGGCGAGCACTGGTACTGCTGCGCGCATTGTGCGCGTGAGGAAGGCACCAAGGGCATCGTCGACCGCGTAATGGCCACCACCTGACGTCGCCGACCGGGTGATCGCCGCAAGCGGCACTTGACGTCGCTGCGGGCCGTCGCGGTCGCGGGCTGGGTGCCGCGGCGTTCGAGACGCGCTCGTCAGGTCGTGGCCGGGCCGGAACCGGGCCACGACCGCGGCGCCCGGCGGTCAGCGGGTTACGGCAGCAGGGAGCGGACGCGGGCGATGGCCTCGTCGAGGGGCTGCTGGGGGACCGGGGCCGCCAGGTCGACGGTGATGCGGCCGTTCTTGGCCTCCCAGACGCCGGCCACCCGCCCCTCGTGGACGACCACGGGGGAGATCCACCCTGCCTGGCGGCTCACCTTGGGCTTGAGCGGTGGTGGGATGAGCGGCGCGAGGGCGCGTGGGGCGGCCAGGATGTACTGGTCGAAGCCCGGCAGCAGGTGGACCTCGGTCGAGGGCCCGGTGCCGGCCAGGTCGTCGAGGTGCTCGGTCAACGCCGGCAGCGTCTGCCCGTCATCCGTCTCGACCTCGGTCAGCTCGGGCGCGAGGTCACGGAACCACCCCTTCAGCACCGTCTTCTTCGCCACGCCGCCGAACAGCCACGTGTCGAACATCTCTGGCGTCGCCGGCCCGTGCGCGCCCAGGAACGCCCGGGCCACCCGCACACCGGCCTCCTCGTACGGCGGGAGCGCGGCAGGCCATCCCGGGAGCCAGGCGCGCGGGGCGGTGAAGGTCACCCTGCCGTCGCGGGGCGGGCCGTAGCAGAGCTCGCCCAGGCGGCTCAACGGCTTGAGCAGGGCGCCCCAGCCGGACGTGAGCGCCTCCCTGAGGTGAACGTCTCCCGTCACCGCCACCACGGCATCCACGAGCTCTTCCCTGGTCAGCGCCCGCCCGCCGAGCATCCGGCCACCAGGCACTCCCTGGCCGGGCGTCCCCTCACCGGGCGCCGCCCCGCCGGACGGCCGCTCTCCGAGCATCCGTGCGCCGGCCGTCCCCTCGGCGGGCGTCCCGTCGCTCAGGGCGCGGGGGACGGCGCCGATGATCGCCGCGATCTCGTCGGCCGTGACGCCGTGCCCGCGCTGCCACGAGCCCTTCTCCCAGAAGCGCAACGTGCTCAGGGCCGCGCAGTAGTCGGCCAGCGTGTCGGAGGGGACGAGGTGGAGGGTGCCCCGCATGATCCACGTCTTGACCAGCGTGCGGTCACTCCACAGGGCCCTGTCGATCTCGTCGTGGTCGGGCCTGCCGCGCCTGACCGCCGCCGCGAGCTGGGCCGACGAGGCGACCTGCGTCTGGATGCCGCACAACCGCCGGGCGACCGCCACGGCATCCGGCGCGTCGTGATCGCTCACGAACTGTCTGCGCAGGCGCCACGCGAGGATCTGGGGCCAGGTCACCTTCGTTGCCACGCGTCCACTTCTACACCTCGCCACCGACAGACCCCCATGGGTCAGCCGGTGAAGCCGATGTCCTCGTAACGAATGTCGTAGAAGCCGCGCGCCCCCACGTTGGCCAGCGTCTGCCGGGTCGCGACGTTCTGCGGGCGCTGGTAGAGCGGCAGCACATTGACCACCGGCCAGATCAACGCATCCGCCCGATTCGTCAACGTACGGGCCCGCGCCGGATCCAGGGTCTGGGCGGCGCGGCTCATGGCCTGGTCGATGGCGGGCGAGCCGATGCGGCCGAAGTTGGCGTTCCACGTCTTGCCGTCGGGAGAATTCGCGTAGATCCCGTAACTGCTGGAAACGGGGAACGGCGTCCCGATGTACGCGAAGGGCGTGATGTCGAAGTTGCCGGGGATGACGTACTTGGTGAAGAAGTCGTCGCTGGGCACGGCCTTGATCGTCAGCTTCACGCCGATCGCGGCCAGCATGGTCTGCGCCAGCTCGCCCTCCTGCTTGCTCACCTGAACCCCCGACGGCACCACGAACCGCAGATCGAGCACCTTGCCGTTCTTCTGCCGGACCGTGCCGTTCAGCTTCCACCCGGCGGCGTCCAGCATCTGCCGCGCGCGGGCGGGGTCGTACACGCCGAGCTTCCCGGCGTTGTCCTGGTAGCCCTCCTGGGTGTTCATGAAGAAGTGGTTGTTCAGCAGGGCGATCGGCCAGTCCAGGCCCTGGAGGTCCGACTGCGCGATGGCCTGGCGGTTGATGCCGAGCTGGATGGCCTGGCGCACGTTCTGATCCTTGAGCAGCTCGCTGCCCCCGTTAAAGGTGAAATGCCGGAAATCGGGTCCGGCTGCCTGCCGGACCTGCGCCCCCGGCGTGTTCTTGGCCCGCGCGTAGTCGGGAGCCGACGGGCCCACGTCGGTGATGTCGAGCTCCCCGTTGCTGAACGCCCCGATCAGCGAGTCCTGCTCCGACGCCCGATAGATGATCTTGTCGAGCTTGGCCCGGTTGCCCCACCAGGAGTCGTCCCGCACGAGCGTGATCGTCTTGGCAGTCTGGTCGAACCCCCCGAACTTGAACGGCCCCGCCGTGACCGGGATCTTGTTCAGCCAGGCGTGGTCGAAGGCCTCGGGCGTCTGGTTGGTCGAGGCCGGCAGCAGCGGCCCGAACAGCGACTGCCAGTCCCCGAACGGCTTGTCGAACGTCACCGCCACCTCGAAGTCGTCCTTGCCCCGCGCCACCTTCTCGATGTCCTGGTAGCCGGTGGACGAGGCGATGTGGAACGCGGGGTTCCGCCCGTTCAGCGCGTGCCACTGCGCCTGGTAGTCGGCCCACGTGATCGGCTTCCCGTCGGACCACTTCGCCTTGGGGTTCAGCCGGTACGTGATCACCTGCTTGGGCTGCTGCTCGGTGACCTCGGCGTCGAGCACGTAGTCCCGGTTGACCGAGATCTCCGCCTTCTCGTTGGACACGAACGGCGAGGGCAGCAGCGCGTTGCTGACCGAGGCGGCCACGGCCAGGTTGCCGTCCACGTGGTTCCTGTTCCACTGCGTGGGGAACTCGTTGATCCCCCACCGCAGCGTCCCGCCGTCCTTGACCTTGTCACGCGGCTGCAGGTTGATGTCGAAGGCCTTGATCGTACGCTCGTCCCCGCCGCCCGCCCGGCCCTTGGAGCCGCCCCCCGGGCCCCCGCCGCAGCCCGCCAGGCACAGCGCGCCCGTCACAGCGACGGCCACGACAAGACGTGATGCTTTCATCGAGCGAATTCCTCCTGGTATGGCGAGGTCTATACGACTTCGCGCCTTTCGGCGTAATGGCAGGCCGCCCCCTGGTCCTCGCCCAGCGGGCGTACCTCGGGCTCGACGTCCACGCAGAGCCTCCGCTCCTCGTCGGTGAGCTCGGCGCGGAACTTCGGGCACCTGGTGCGGAATCTGCAGCCCGTCGGAGGGTTGGCCGGGCTGGGCAGGTCGCCCTCGAGCAGGATCCGCTCCCGCGCGCGCTCGCGTACCGGATCGGGCAGCGGGATCGCCGACAACAGAGCCTGCGTGTACGGATGCGCCGGGGCGCCGAACACGGCGTCCACCTGGCCGATCTCGGCGATCCTGCCCAGGTACATCACCGCCACCCGGTCGGCGATGTAGCGCACCACGGCCAGGTCGTGCGCCACGAACAAATAGGACAGCCCCAGCCGGGCCTTGAGCGAGCCGAGCAGATTGATCACCCCGGCCTGGATCGACACGTCCAGTGCCGAGACCGGCTCGTCGAGGACCAGCAGCTGGGGCTCCAGGGCCAGCGCCCTGGCGATGCCGATGCGCTGCCGCTGGCCGCCGGAGAAGTCCTGCGGGTAGCGGGCGGCGTGTGAGGCGTCCATCCCGACCAGGGCGAGCAGCTCGCCGATCCGCCGCCCCGGTCGCCGCTGCCCGTGCGTACGCAGTGGCTCGGACAGGATATCGTGCACCGTCATGCGCGGGTCGAGCGAGGCCAGCGGATCCTGGAAGACCACCTGCATGTCGCGCCTGATCGCCCTGCGCTCGGAGCCGCCGAGCCGCGCGGTGTCGTGCCCGAGCACGACGATGCGGCCGCTCTGGGGCGAGGCCAGCTCCAGGATCTGCGTCAGCGTGGTCGTCTTGCCGCTGCCCGACTCGCCGACCAGCCCCAGCGTCTCACCCTGCCGGAGGTCGAAGCTGACCCCCGCCACCGCGTGCACCGTGCCCACCCTGCGCTTGAACACCGCCCCTTTGAGCAGCGGATATTCCTTGACCAGGTCGCGGACCTCCAGCACCGGGCGCTGCCCGCGGGCCTGCGCCCCCGGCTCGGCGTGCACGGGCGCGGGCACGCGTGGCCGTACCTCGGACCAGCGGATGCAGGCCGCCCGATGCCCCGCCCCCACCTCGAACAGCGGCGGCTCCCGCTCGTCGCACGCGTCGATCTTCATCGGGCAGCGCGGCGCGAACGGGCACCCCGGCGGCAGCGCCTGCGGAGAGGGCGGGTTGCCCTCGATGGGGGTCAGTGGCTGCCGCCCGCCCCTGTCCACGCGCGGGATGGAGCCCAGCAACCCCAGCGTGTACGGCATCCGCGTCCCGTAGAAGATGTCGTCCACGTCGCCCACCTCGACGGGCCGCCCCGCGTACATGACCAGCACCCGGTCGGCGAACCCGGCCACCACCCCGAGATCGTGAGTGATCATGATGATCGCGGCGCCGGTCTTGCGCTGCGCCTTCTTCAGCACCTCCAGCACCTGCGCCTGGATGGTCACATCGAGCGCCGTGGTCGGCTCGTCACAGATGATCACGTCGGGGTCGTTGGCGATGGCCATCGCGATCACCACGCGCTGCCGCATGCCGCCGGAGAACTCGTGCGGGAAGGCCAGCGCCCGCTCGGCCGGGTGCGGGATGCCCACGAGTTCGAGCAGCTCGACGGCCTTGACCATGGCCGTCTCCTTGCTCACGCGCTGGTGCACGCGCACCGCCTCGGCGATCTGGTCGCCCACCCGGTAGACGGGGGTCAGCGCGGACAGTGGGTCCTGGAACACCATCGAGATGGACTTGCCGCGGAAGGATGTCAGCTCCCGGTCCGAGGCCCCGATCAGCTCCCTGCCGTGCAGCCGTACGGACCCGGTGACGCGCGCCCCCGGCGGCAGCAGGCCCATGATGGCCGCCGAGGTGACCGACTTGCCCGAGCCCGACTCGCCGACGATGCCGAGGACCTCGCCGGGCCGTACGTCAAGGCTCACCCCGCGCACGGCCGGCACGCCGTCGAACGACACGTTCAGATCGCTGACCTCGAGAACCGGGCTCACCGTTGCGCCTTCCGCCGCGAAGCCGAGGGGTCGAACGCGTCACGCAGCGCGTCGCCGACGAGGTTGACCGCGAGCACCGTGATCACCAGCAGTCCCGCCACGAACCAGAACGTCCACGGTGCGTAGACGGCCGTCCTGGACCCGTCGGCGATGAGCGTCCCGAACGACACGTCGGGCGGCTGGATGCCGAACCCGAAGTAGGAGAGCGAGGTCTCGGTGAGGATGGCGCTGCTGACGTTGAGCGTGGCGTCCACGATCAGCAGCGACGACAGGTTGGGGATCACGTGGCGGAAGATGATCCGTACGGGGGAGACGCCCATGTAGCGGGCGGCCTGGATGAACTCCCGCTCCTTCACCGAGATCGTCATCCCCCTGACGATCTTCGAGGTGACCATCCACAGGAACAGCGCCAGCATGATCACGAACAGCCACCACTGCCCGGCCCCGAACAGCGGCGACATGATCGCCAGGATCAGAAAGCCCGGAAGCACCAGCAGCAGATCCGTCACCCAGCTGAGCGTCCGGTCCGTCCAGCCCAGGAAGTAGCCGCTGAACGACCCGACCACGGCTGCCAGCGCCGTGGAGATCAGGGCCGCGAGCAGCCCCACGACCAGGGACTTCTGCATGCCGCGCAGCGTCACCGCGTACACGTCTGACCCGGTTTGGAGCGTTCCGAACCAGTGTGTGACTGACGGCGGCTGCATGAACGCCGTGAAGTCTTTGTCGGTGTACGTCCACCTGCTGAACAGCGGCCCCGCGAAGGCCAGCAGGAACATCAGCGCCAGCACCGCGAACCCGGCCCGCCCCTGCCTGGAGCGGAAGAAGCGCCTGGAGACCACCCGCACCCTGGACGGCGCCCGGCCCAGAGCGCCGCCGGACAGCTCCTCGGCCAGCTCCTCGTCGGAAAGCGTCATCACGCCCGCACCCTCGGGTCGAGCGCGGCCTGCAGCAGGTCGGAGGCGAGCGAGGAGCACAGCACGGCGACGGCCGCCAGCATGGAGATGGCCGCGACGGTGTTGACGTCGTTGCTGAAGATGGAGTTGATCAGCTGCTCGCCGAGCCCGTGCCAGCCGAAGATCTTCTCGGTGAACGTGGCCCCCATCAGCAGCGCCCCGAACGTGAACGCGAAATAGGTCGCCACCGGGATGAGCGCCGTCCGCAGCGCGTGCTTGATGAGCGCCTGGCGCCTGCTCAGCCCCTTGGCCCTGGCCGTGCGGACGAAGTCGGCGCCGAGCACGTCGAGCATCATGTTGCGCTGGTAGCGGCTGAAGACCGCGATGAGGCCCAGCGACAGCGAGATCGTCGGCAGGATCAGGTGCTGCAGCCGGTCGAGCAGCTGCCCCCAGAAGCCGGAGGTGAGTCCCACGCTGTATTCGCCGCTCACCAGGAACACCGAGCGGCCGAAGACGTTCGAGTTGGCCCAGGCGGCGGCCAGGATCAGCGTGTTGGCCAGCACCACGACCGGCACGGCGAGCACCACGAAGGACAGGCCGGTCGAGAGACGGTCGAACCACCCGTACTGCCTGACGGCGGCGAAGGCGCCCATCAGCACCCCGAACAGGCTCCCGAACAGCATCCCCAGCACCACCAGCCGGAACGTCACACCCATGCGCCGCTTGAGATCGTCGTTGACCGGAGCGCCCCCGACGGACTTGCCGAAGTCGCCGCGCAGCACCCCGCCCGCCCACGTGGCGTAACGCAGCAGCAGCGGCGTCTTGTCGTTGAGGTTGAGCGCCGTGAGCTGCGCGTCCACGACGGCTGGCGGAGGCTTGGGGGTGCGTTGCGCGTAGTTCGAACGAGGATCGAGCGCCGTGGCCGCCAGAAGGTAGGCGAGGCTGGCAGCCACAACGACAAGCACGGCGTAGTTGAGCAGCCTGCGGGCCAAGAACCCCGCCATCGCTCCCCCTCCGCCGCGCACCGCACATCGGCTCGGTCGCCGCTGACGCGCTCACTCTACGACATCGTCTCGTCACTATGAGACAACATGACACGGCCTGGGACTCCGCCTTACTCCCTGCGGGAGGAGACAGTGACGGCCGTCGCGCAGGCAACCGCCGAAGACGGTCAACGTCCGGAAAGCTCGTCGACCGCGGTGCGCACGTCTTCACTGGTGATCGTCGTCAGGTCGGCCGAGCTGGCGGACCCGCCGCGCGAGGCGTGGGCGGCCAGCCGCACGTCGCGGCGCATGGCGGCGCGCTCGAACAGCGACCTGGCGAAGCGGCCGTTGCCGAGTCCGTCGATCAGCCGCTCCTCGCACACCCAGGCGAACACCTCGTCGAGGTCGCGCAGCGCCTCGTCGTCGAAGGTGTCGCCGGCCTTCTCCGCCAGGAGCACCGCGATCTCGGACAGCTCGCGCGGCGAGTAGCTGGGGAAGGCCACGCGCTGGCTGAACCGGCTGGCCAGGCCCGGGTTGGTGGTCAGGAACGAGTCCATCTCGCGCTCGTAGCCGGCCAGCACGATCACGAGCCGGTCGCGGTCGTCCTCGGCCCGCTTGAGCAGCGTCTGCACGGCCTCGGCGCCGAACGCGTCGCCGCCCTGGTAGCCGGGATTGACCAGGCTGTAGGCCTCGTCGATGAAGAGCACGCCGCCGAGCGCCCTGTCGACCAGCTCGTTCGTCTTGATCGCCGTGGCGCCGAGGTGCTGGCCGACCAGGTCGGCCCGGTGCGCCTCGACCACGTCGGGCCTGGCCAGCAGGCCGAGCGCGGCGAAGATGCGCCCCACGACCCTGGCGACCGTGGTCTTGCCGGTGCCGGGCGGGCCGACGAACACGAAATGCCGCATCTGCGGCGGCGTGGGCAGCCCGCGCTCCTGCCGCATCCGCGCCATCTGGAGCTGGGCCGCGATGGCGTGCACCTGCCGCTTGACCGGCGCCAGGCCCGCCATCCCGTCGAGGTCGGCCAGCGCCTCCTCCAGCGTGGGCGTGGCGACGTAGCCGCGGAAGCGCGCGGTCAGCTCGTCGAACGCCTTGGTCACGTCGGGCGCCGTGGTGGTGACCAGGTCTTGGGTGGTGGGGGTGCCCCCGGCGCCCACCACACGCACGTCGCGGGCCTGCGCGGCGGCCTCGACCAGGCTGCGCGCGAACCTGGCGTTGCCCAGCTCGTCGACCAGGCCGCGCCGGTGCACGTCCTCGAACAGGCCGAGCAGCACCCGCCTGGTCTCGCCGTCCATCGTGTCGCCCCTGCGCCGCTGGAGCAGCTCGGTGACCTCGACCAGCTCGGCGGGGGAGTAGCCGGGAAAGCGCACCCTGGTGGCGAACCTGCTGGCCAGACCGGGATTGCTGGACAGGAACGAGGCCATCTCCTGCTCGTAGCCGGCCAGGATGATGATCAGCCGCTCGCGGTCGTCCTCCGCCCGCTTGAGCAGCGTCTGCACGGCCTCGGCGCCGAACCTGTCGGGCTGCCCGTCGGAGGAGTTGACCAGTCCGTACGCCTCGTCGATGAAGAGCACGCCGCCGAGCGCCCTGTCGACCAGCTCGTTGGTCTTGATCGCGGTCGCGCCCAGGAACTCGCCCACCAGGTCGGCCCGCTGCGCCTCGACCACGTAAGGGGTCTCCAGCAGGCCGAAAGCGTAGAAGATCTTGGCCAGCGCGCGGGCCACGCTGGTCTTGCCGGTGCCGGGCGGCCCGGCGAAGACGAAGTGCCTGGTGGGCCGCCCGGTGGTGTAGCCCGCCTCGGCCCGCAGCCTGGACGCCTCGATGGAGGCGGCGATCGAGCGCACCTGCTCCTTGACCGGGGCCAGGCCGACCATGCTCTCCAGCTCGCCGAGCGCCTCCTCGACGGAGATCTGCGGCGGGCCGCCCGACTTGTCCTGTGGCGGCTCGAGCCTGCCCTCGCGCACCCTGACCCGTACCTGCTGCTCCTCGGCCGCGGCGCTCTCCGCCCTGACCTTGCGGGCCAGCAGGAACCGGTAGACCAGCACCACGGCGGCCACGGCGTACGCCACCCAGACCGCCACGCTCGCGGCGACAAAGGAGAGCGGCACGGCGAGCACGCCGGCGGGCGCGAGCGCCAGCAGCGTGGTGACCCACGGCGCCACCCAGCGGATGAGGTGGGCGGCCGCGGCGACGGGCAGAGCCAGTGCGACCATCAGGTGCACCGCGTCGGAGCCCGCGGGGAACAGCCCGGAGAAGATGTAGAGCGCCAGCGGGACCCAGCCCGCGACCACCAGGACGGTCGCCGCGGCGCGGGGGAAGCGCATGGTCAGCGCGACGAACGCGAGCAGCAGCAGGACGACGGGGAAGGTCGTGAGCAGGTTCCACCCGAGCGCCGCACCCATGCCCATGGTGGCGATCAGTACGACCACGTACAGGACCCGGCGCACGGCCGGGGGAATCTGGTAATAACGCAGCCGAACCTTCTCGAACAGATCCCGCGCCACGGCCCGCCCCGCGGCCTGGGCCCTGCCGGACTCCTGCATCACGCCTCCCCGGTCCGCCCCCGGTTATACCGCACCGGACCGACGATTGGGCGCCCCTGACACGCTAGGTGGAGGTCACGAAAGTGGCTATCTGACGCCCGAGTTCCACGCCTGCGTCCTCCTGGAGGAAATGCCCCGCGCCGCTGATCACGGGATGCCGCAGGCCGGACGCGCCCGAGATCGATGCCCGCAGGATGGGCGCCATGCCTCCGGTGATCGGGTCTCCGTCGGAGAACGCCACCAGGAACGGCCGGTCGAGCGTCGTGAGGACATGCCAGGCAGCGCGGTTGGCGGGCGCGGCCGGGTCGTCGGGCGTGATCGGGACGAGGCTCGGCATGACGCGGGGGCCCGCTTTGTACGACTCATCGGGGAAGGGCGCGTCATAGGCCGCGCGGATCTCCTTGGACAGCTCCGTCTTGCAGCCCGCCTGGACGAGCCTGGCGATGTCCAGCACCGGGGCCTTGAGCACGGCGTTCTTGAACCGGTGCCACACCTCGGGCATGGGAATGTCACCCGTGGGCAAGCCCGTGTTGGCCGCCACGATCCTGGCGATGCTCCCGGGATGCTCGGCGGCGATCCGCAGCCCGATCAGGCCGCCCCAGTCCTGGCCCACCATGGTGATGCGGCGCAGGCCGAGCGCCTCCAACAACAGCGCGCGGGTCCACTCGACGTGCCTGGCGTAGGTGTGCTCGCCTTGATCGACCGGCTTGTCCGAGCGGCCGAACCCGACCAGGTCCACCGCTATCGCGCGCAGCCCGGCCGCGGCCAGCTCGCCCATGACGTGGCGGTAGAGGAACGACCAGGTCGGCTCGCCGTGCAGGAGCACGACGGGCTCGCCGTCGGCGGGGCCCGCCTCGACGTACGCCATGCGCAGGCCGTCGCCGACCTCGGCGTAGCGGGGCTCGTACGGGAAGCCGGGCAGGTCCGCGAAGCGCTCTTCCGGGGTGCGCAAGGTACGCATAGAACAAGATTCTAGCTACCGTCGCTGGTGCCGCCCAGGGAATTCGCCAACGAGCACTTGCTTGGGGGTGACGCGCAGGACGTCCGAGTCGGCCATGGCGATCCCGCGTACCTCGACCCAGAACCGCCGCTGCAGCGGGTCGGCCGCGAACACCGCCACCCGGGGATCGGCCTCGATGGCCTCCCACGCCTCCGTCTCCGGGATCACCCGCAGCTCGCCCGACGACGTGACGGACGCGACCGCGCCCGCGACCCTGGGGCCGAGGGAGTCGCCGAAGGACAGGACGATGCCGCGGGCGTACGAGAAGGTCTGGCGCACCTCCGGGTCCAGTGCGACGGAGGGCTCGGCGCCCACGGGCAGGTCGCACATGATCAGGGACGCCCGCCAAGGGCCCGGCCCGCCCCGCCACCAGGCCCGCGCGGCCCTCGCGGCGAACACGACCATCGCCGCGGCCATCGCCCCCAGC
Source organism: Nonomuraea sp. CA-141351 (assembly GCF_050944675.1). NCBI lineage: Bacteria > Bacillati > Actinomycetota > Actinomycetes > Streptosporangiales > Streptosporangiaceae > Nonomuraea > Nonomuraea sp. CA-141351. The sequence goes on along the minus strand of NZ_CP191982.1, from coordinate 9,178,615 downwards.
CCGGCCCGCCACGCCCATGCCGCGGCCGGCTCAACCCGCCACGCTCCCAGCAGGCCGCCCGCCGCGCAGGCGGCGGCGGACAGGACGACGAGTGCGATGGCGACCGGCAGCCACCGGTCGTCGCGGTGGCGGGTGCGCAGATAGCCCCGGATCATCGGGTACGGCACCGCGACCGCCGCGACGGCCGCCCTCGGCTCCACAGCCAGGGCCCCGCCGACCAGTGGGACCAGCACGGACCAGGTGCGGCCGAGGACGATCCAGAGCATCACGCCGATGTTCCTCCGGGCGACGCGCTCGACCTGTACCCACGCCGCCCCGGCCTGCTGTGCCTGGTTCGTGCGGGCGCGGGCGGTTTCGGCCAGCGCCAGGAGGGGATGCCCGCGCCACGCTTCGGCCAGTGCCCGCACCGCCGCCAGCGCCGGCCAGCCCAGCACCACGATGCCCGCCAGCCCCGCCCATACCGGATCGAACGCCGACGGCACGGACGGCATCGCCCCCAGCAGCAGCCAGGCGGCGAACGCGACCACCGACACCACCGTCGAGACGAGCGCCGTGCCGAGCCAGGGGTCCCCGCAGAGCATCGCGGGCACGTACGACCAGACGCCCACCCGCCGCGCCTGCCTGACCGTCAGCGGCGCCAGCAGCGCGAGCACCGCGAACCCGCCGAGCACGGCCTGAGCGCCCCAGTCGAGGAAGAGCGCCGCCCCGGCGATCGCGAGCGTGGCGACGGCGACCAGGAGGCGGGCCTGGCGGGACCAGACCTCCAGCGCCCGCCTTGCCCTGCCCGAGTCGCGCGGGTCGATCGGCCAGGCGGGATCGTGGTGCGAGCGTGGCCGGTCCCAGCGCAGCAGGGAAAGGCCCAGGTTCACGCGGGCCTGGGGATGCCCGGGGTCGATGGTGAGCGCCGCCAGGTACGCCTGCTCGGCGCGGATGTGGTCGCCGCGCAGCAGCGCCAGGTCGCCCCGCATGACCTCGGGTCCGGGCTCCTCGGGCGCGAACTTCCCGGCGAGCGTGGCGTGCTCCACCGCCTCCTGCCAGCGGCCGGGGACGCGGCGCAGGATCGCGGCCAGGCGCAGGCGGGCCGGCCAGGAGCCGCGGGCCAGCTCCACGGCCCGCTCGGCGGCGGGCGCCGCGTCGGCGTCGCGGCCCAGCCGTTCGTGGGCGAGGCTGATGAGCCGGTACGCCCATTCCGCGCCTGGATCCAGGTCGGCCGCGCGGCGGGCGGCGTCGAGCGCGGACTCGGGACGGCCGGCGTTCAGCCTGGCCAGAGCCTCGTCACACCATTCACGTGAGGACCTGTCGGAAAAATTGCCATTTCTGTCACTTGCATTTGTCCCCACGGGTCCATGATCGGTTGGTGGGCCAATGTTGGATAGATACCGACATATGGCTGTATCTCTCTAGAGAGGTTCCCGGGCAGGGGTGGATCGTCCGATACCGCTATGACCAGTGCCTGACATGCCCTAAGCTGCGACGCAAGCCGGAGCGGTGGGAGTCGAGGCTGAAGAGCTCGGGAGGAGCGAGTGACGAGCCGGGCTTCCCGCGCCACCGACCAAGAGCACGTGCGGGCCCTGTCAACGGATCGGCCTGCAAGGAGGCCCATGACCGTCACACAGGCCGCACCCCTCGTACGGACTGCCGATCAGGACCACCGGGACCGCCGCTGGTCCATTCTCGTTCTGCTGTGCGTGAGTCTGCTGCTGATCACCGTCGACGCCACGGTGCTGCACATCGCGGTGCCCGCGCTCACGGCCGCGCTCGAGCCCTCCGCGGTGCAGCTGCTGTGGATCATCGACATCTATTCCCTGGTGGTCGCGCCGCTGCTGATCGTGTTCGGCACGCTCGGCGACCGGTACGGGCGAAAACGGCTGGTCCTGTGCGGCTACGTGCTGTTCGGCCTGGCCTCGGCCGCGTCCGCGCTCGCCCCGACGCCGACGACGCTGATCACGGCCAGGGCGCTGCTCGGTATCGGCGGCGCGATGATCATGCCGGCCACGCTCTCGCTGATCCGCCAGGTGTTCACCGACAGGCGCGAACGCGCCATCGCGCTGGGCGTCTGGAGCGCGGTCGCGGCGGCCGGGGCGGCGGTCGGCCCGCTCATCGGCGGCGTGCTCGTCGGCATCTGGTGGGGCGCCGTCTTCCTGATCAACGTGCCGATCCTGCTGGCGCTGCTGCCCGCCGCCGTACGCCTGCTCCCGGACTCACCCGTCCGCAAGGATCGCCCGTGGGATGCCACGAGCGCGGTGCTGTCGGTGTTCGGCATCCTGGCGCTGGCGTTCGGACTGAAGGAGGCGGGCGCGGGCACCCTGATGCCGCTGTGGGCGTCGGTGCTGGTGTTCCTGACCGGGCTCGCCCTGCTGGGCCTGTTCATCCGCCGGCAGGCGCGGTTGCGCGCGCCGCTGCTGGAGGTCGGGCTGTTCAGGCGGCGCGAGTTCGCGACCGGCGTGGTCGGCGTGCTGCTCGGCGTGTTCTCGCTGGTGGGCCTGCAGCTCATGCTCGCCCAGTACCTTCAGCTCGTGCTCGGCGACAGTCCGTTGCGCGCGGCGGTCCGGATGTTGCCGCTGGTGATCTCGGCCATCTCCGGCGGGCTCGCCGCCGCCCACATCCTGCCGAGGATCGGCATGCGGGCCACGATGAGCGGCGGGCTCGGGCTCGTCGCCCTCTCCTTGACCCCCACCCTGAGCTGGGGGGTCGAGGGCCATCCCGTGATGCTGGCGCTCTGCTTCGTGGGCATCGGGTTCGGGGTGCAGGTGGCGCTGCTCGCGGCCTCCGACACGATCATGTCGTCGGCGGCGGAGTCCCAGGCGGGCGGGGCCGCGGCCATCGAGGAGACCGCGTACGAGCTGGGCGCCGGGCTGGGCGTGGCCGTGCTCGGCACCATCACCACCATCGTGTACGCCCCCGGCCTGCCCTCCGTGCCCGGGGTGTCCGCGAGCGGCATGTACCAGGCCAGGCAGTCGCTCGCGGGGGCCGCGCACGTCGCCCACGAGGTCGGCGGCAGCGCGGGCGGCGCCCTCATGGACGCCGCGCGGTGGGCCTTCGTGAACGCTCTGCACACGACCGTGGTCGTCAGCGTCGTCCTGCTCAGCCTGACCGCCGTCGCGGTGGCCATGCTGCTCAGCCGTGATTGAGGTGTGCCATGTCCCGATTAGGGCAGACAACTACCGTGAAACAGGCCCTCCGTGATCTTGCTGCTTTAGTCGCCCGCGTCGGCGTGGGCGGCATCTTCTTCGCCAACGGCTGGACCAAGCTGGAAGACGGGCTCAAGGCCACCGGAGCGAAGTTTCTCCAGCAGGGTGCCCCCGCACCCGGCGCCTGGGCCACGATCACCATGCTCACCGAGCTCATCGGCGGCGCGCTCCTGATCGCCGGCCTGGCCGTCTCCGCCACCGGGCTGATCCTGTTCGCCGAGGCGCTGGCGGTCTTCCTGGTGGCCCCGCCGCTCAATCCGATCAGCATGAACGAGCTCATCCTGCTCGGCGCCGCCTCCCTCCTGCTCGCCGTGGTGGGCGCGGGACGGGTGTCGGTGGACCACATGGTGGTGATCCGGCGGAGGGAGTCGGAGGCGGCGAACGAGTTCGCGGCCGACACGGAGGCGGACCGCGTCATCGCCTCACTCCGAGATCCGGACACGCCCGACGAACCGCCCGTCCCGAAGCCGGAGGAATCCGCCGCGTCGGCCACAGAAGACACGGCCCCACACCCGCGGCCGCGCGCCAAGGGCGGGGACGCCACACGGGCGGAGAGTTCTGCTCCCGTGCCGGGCGACACGCTCGTGGCGGGCCGCAAGAAGCCCCCACCCCGCACCCGCCGCCCCGCCGCCGACTGACCTCGGCTCGCAGCGCGCGCTTCCGCCCTGGCGCGCCCCCACGCGGTGGCTATCCTGGCGGCAGGGCGGAGGCAGGGGGCGTGGATGGCGACCGGGGCCGGTAGGGCGCGCGCGACGGTGCGTGACATCGCGGCCGAGACAGGTCTGTCCATCGCCACCGTCTCCCGCGTACTGAACGGCCAGGCCAACGTCGCCCCGCACACCCGCGAGCTCGTGCTGCGCGCCGTAGGCCGGCTCGGCGACCAGGCGCCCAGGCCGCGCACGATCCAGGAGCCGTCGCCCGGCGCCGTCTACGTGCGCTGCCCGTACGTGCTGACGGACTATTTCGGGCTCATCGTCTCCTCGGTGGGGGAGACCATCGAGCTGCACGGCAGGCAGATGATCCTCGGCGCGGGCGAGGCCGCCCAGGACGCCCCGGTGCTCGCCGGTCTCCCCGGCAGGCAGGGCATCGCGGGCGCGATCCTGATCCTGCCCCCGGAGCCGGGCGACGAGCTGGTACGCCTGCGTGACCGCGGATTCCCGTTCGTGGTGATCGACCCCAGGACGCCCCCGCCCAAGGACATCGCCGCGGTGTCGGCCGCTCACTTCGCGGGCGGTCGCAAGCTGATGGCGCATGTGGTCGGGCTCGGCCACCGCAGGGTCGGGATCATCGGCGGGCCCGTGGCGTGGCTGCCGAGTGAGGCCAGGCTGGCGGGCTACACGGCCTCGCTGGCCGACGCCGGGGTGCTGCTCGCGCCCGAATTGGTACGGAACGTGCCTGAGCCCAGCACCGAGCACGGCTACCTCGCGGCGTGCGAGCTGCTCGACCTGCCGGATCGGCCGACGGCGCTGGTGGCGTTCAACGACAAGATGGCCGTCGGGGCGCTGTGGGCGGCGGCGGAGCGCGGGCTGAGCGTTCCCGGCGACCTCTCGGTGGCGGGCTTCGACGACATCGACGTGAGCAGGGCCACCTCGCCCGCCCTCACCACCGTGCGCCAGCCCTTGCAGGAGATGGGCAGGATGGCGGTCACCCTGCTGATGCGGCTGCTCAGCCGCCACGCGGTGGAGGCGTTGCACGTCTCGCTCGAAACCGAGCTGATCGTCCGGGGCTCCACCGGGCCTGCCTGATTGTTTCATTTGTTTCATTCGCAAAGCAGGCCTTGACGCTGCGGCTTGCCCATGTTGACGTAAAAGAAAGTTTCTTTCTTGTTTCATTTGTTACATGGGCGTCACCCCCCGCCCGGAAGGGAAACCACGCCGTGTCCCGCATTCTCACCCTGGCCTGCGCGATCCTGTTAGCGCTGGCCGTGCCCGTACCGGCGCACGCCGCCAACGAGCCGGTGAACGTCTGGCTCACCACCACATCCGACTCCGGAGGCCGGGTCGTCACCCGCGGCCTGCAGCAGCAGACCCCGATCGCCTTCGGCCCGGCGGGCGGTACCGCCAACCAGACGATCAGCGTCAACGAGGGCGCCACGTACCAGCAGTTCGAGGGCGGCGGCGCGTCGATCACCGACACGACCGCGTACCTGCTGCGCGGCGGCCCCGTCACCGCGGCCACGCGCGACGCGGTGATGCGCAAGCTGTTCTCGCCCACGGACGGGATCGGCCTGTCGTTCGTCCGCAACCCGATCGGAGCGTCCGACCTGTCGCGCCCCGGCATGGTCTCGCTCGACGACACCTGCTGCGACCTCAACGACTTCGGAGCCAACGGCTACGACACCAACGTCCGCCTGCTGACCGTCCAGGCCAGGCAGCTCAACCCGGCGCTGCGGATCATGGCCGTGCCGTGGAGCGCCCCAGGCTGGATGAAGGACAACGGCCGGATGGACCAGATGGGCTGGCTGAAGTGGGAGTACTACAGCATGTACGCCCAGTACTTCGTCAAGTACCTCCAGAGCTACCAGGCCGCCGGGGTCCCGGTTGATTACCTCTCGGTCCAGAACGAGCCCAACTGCTGCCAGGCGTCCAACCCGACCGCGATGAACTACCCCGGCATGAGCTGGAACGCCTCCGGCCTGATCGAGCTGACCAAGAACTTCGTCTACCCGGCCTTCCGCGCCGCCGGGATCAACACGAAGGTCCTCGTACACGACTGGAACTACGGCGACTACGGCCAGATCGGCGGCCCCATCCTGGCCGACTCGGCGCTGCGCGGCGACCCGCTGTTCGGCGGCATCGCCTGGCACGGCTACTTCGGCGACCCGGCGGTCGGCACGCAGGTGCACGGCCAGTACCCGTCGGTGCCCCAGTTCAGCACCGAGCACTCCGGCGGTACCTGGATCACCAACCAGCACAACGAGGACATGGCCGACATCGTCAATTACACCCGCAACTGGAGCCGCAGCGTGGTCAAGTGGAGTCTTGGGGTCAACCAGGGCATGGGCCCGCACAACGGCGGTTGCGGCACCTGCACCGGCCTGATCACGGTCCAGGAGGGCGGCTCGCGCGCCGGCCAGGTGGACTACACGATCGAGTACTACACGACCGGCCACCTCACCAAGTTCGTCAAGCCCGGGGCGTACCGGATCGACTCGACCGCCAACGGCACCGTGCAGAACGTCGCCTGGCGCAACCCCGACGGCTCCAAGGCCCTGATCGCCCACAACGGTGGCACCTCGGCCCAGTCGGTCAGGGTCAACTGGGGCAACCAGTCGTTCGTGTACACGCTGCCCGCCCGTACCACCGCGACCTTCACCTGGTCGGGCACGCCCGGCAGCAGCCCGGGCGGCACCGTCACGGGCCTGGCGGGCAAGTGCGTGGACGTGGCCGGCGGCAGCGCCGCCGACGGCGCCGCCGTGCAGCTCTACACCTGCAACGGCAGCGCTGCCCAGCAGTGGACCCGCCCGGGCGACGGCACGCTGCGCGCGCTCGGCAAGTGCCTGGACGTGGTCGACCGCGGCACCGCCGACGGCAGCAAGCTCCAGCTCTGGAGCTGTACGGGCGGCGCCAACCAGCAGTGGACCTACACCGCGGGCAGGGACCTGGTGAACCCCACTGCGAACAAGTGCCTCGACGTCACGGGCAACTCCAGCGCGGACGGCACCCGCCTGCAGATCTGGACCTGCACGGGCGCCGCCAACCAGAAGTGGACCCTGTAGGTGATCACATGCCGGCGGTGAGCCGGGCGACCACCCGCATCTTGTTCATCGCGTCCAGCGCGGCCACCTTGTACGACTCGGCCAGCGTCGGATAGTTGAACACGGCGTTGACCAGGTAGTCGACCGTCCCGCCGCACCCCATGACCGTCTGCCCGATGTGCACGAGCTCCGTCGCCCCCGTCCCGAACACGTGGACGCCCAGCAACCGCCGGTCCTCGGGGGAGACGAGCAGCTTGAGCATCCCGTACGAGTCGCCGATGATCTGGCCCCTGGCCAGCTCCCGGTACCGCGAGATGCCCACCTCGAACGGCACCTTGTCCCGGGTCAGCTCGTCCTCCGACTTCCCGACGAAGCTGATCTCGGGAATGGTGTAGATCCCGATGGGCGGCAGCTCGTGCATGTCGACGACCGGTTCCCCGCACGCGTGCTGCGCGGCCAGCCTGCCCTGCTCCATGGAGGTGGCCGCCAGCGCGGGGAAGCCGATCACGTCGCCCACGGCGTAGATGTGCGGCACCTCGGTGGCGTAGTTGGCGTCCACCGAGATCCGCCCGCGGTCGTCGGCGGCCAGGCCGGCGGCCTCCAGGCACAGCTCGGCGGTCTTGCCCTGCCGCCCGGCCGAGTACATGACGCAGTCGGCGGGGATCTTCTTGCCGCTCTCCAGCAGGGTCAGCGCCCCGCCCGGGCGGCGCTCGACCGCGGCCACGTTCTCTCCGAAGCGGAACGTCACGGCCAGGTCGCGCAGGTGGTACTTCAGCGCCTCCACGATCTCCAGGTCGCAGAACTCCAGCATGCGCTCACGCCGCTCCACCACCGTCACCTTGGTGCCGAGCGCGGCGAACATGGAGGCGTACTCGATGCCGATGACCCCGGCCCCCACCACGACGAGTGTCTCGGGGATCCGGTCGAGATGCAGGATCGCGTCGGAGTCGATGATCGTCTTGTCGTCGAACTCGACGCTGCCGGGACGGGCGGGCGACGTGCCGGTGGCGATCACGATCTTCTCGGCGGAGATCTTCGTCTCCTCTGTCGTGCCTTCCTCGTGGGTGATCCCGATCGTGTGCGGGTCCAGGAAGCGGCCGGTGCCCTGTAACACGGTCACGTGGTTGCGGGCGAGCTGGCTGCGGATCACCTGGATCTCCCGGCCGATCACGTGCTGCGTGCGCATCCCGAGGTCGGTGACCGTGATCTCGTCCTTGACGCGGTAGCTGGCGCCGTACAGCTCCCGCTGGTTGAGCCCTGTGAGGTAGAGGACGGCCTCGCGCAGGGTCTTCGACGGGATCGTCCCCGTGTTGATGCACACGCCGCCGAGCATGTGCCGTTTCTCGATCACCGCGACACGCTTGCCGAGTTTCGCCGCCGCGATCGCGGCCTTCTGCCCGCCAGGCCCGGAACCCAGGACCACAACATCAAAGTCCGCCACACCGTCCAGTCTGGGGGCGCTGTGTCCACGGGGAAAGACCCTGTCTGCGAGACTCCTGTTATGTTGCGCCCATTTACCGAGGTGGACGTCTTCACGGCCACCCCGTACCACGGAAACGCGCTCGCGGTCGTGCTCGACGGCGAGGGCTTGACAGCCGAGGAGATGCAGCGGTTCGCCGCGTGGACGAACCTGGCCGAGACCACCTTCCTCCTTCCCCCGAGCTCGCCCGAGGCCGACTACCGGGTGCGGATCTTCACCGCGAGCGAGGAACTGCCGTTCGCGGGGCACCCGACCTTGGGCACCTGCCATGCCTGGCTGGAGGCCGGGGGAGTGCCGCGGCAGGAGGGCGAGATCGTCCAGGAGTGCGGGGCCGGGCTCGTCCGGGTGGGCCGGACCGGCGACGGGCTGGCGTTCCAGGCGCCGCCCCTGGTGAAGTCCGGGCCCGTGGAGGAGCCGCTCGTCGAGAAGATCGCCGAGGCCTTCGGCATCGAGCGCGCCGGCATCGTGGACGCGGAGTGGGCGGACAACGGCCCAGGCTGGGTGGCGGTGCTGCTGGCGGACGCCGGCTCGGTGCTCGCGCTGCGCCCCGGCCTCGTCCCGTGCTTCGTGGGCGTGGCGGGCGCCTACCCCGAGGGGTCGCCGTACGACTTCGAGGTGCGGGCGTTCACGCACGCGCACGGCTCCACCATCGAGGATCCCGTGACGGGCAGCTTCAACGCCTCCCTGGCGCAGTGGCTGCTGCGTACGGGCCGCGCCAAGGCCCCGTACGTGGCGAGCCAGGGCACGCTGCTCGGCCGTTCGGGACGCGTGCACATCTCCACCGATGAGAAGGGGAGCGTGTGGGTGGGCGGCTCCGTCGTGACCTGCGTCACCGGCCGGGTCGACCTGTGAACCGCACCACGTCGCCCGGCCTGAGCTGGGCGGCGACCGGCAGGTCGGCCTCGCGCACGACGCCGATCACCGGATAGCCGCCGGTCGGCGGGTGGTCGGCGAGGAAGACGATCGGCTGCCCGCTCGGCGGCACCTGTATCGCCCCGGTGACCATGCCCTCGCTCGGCAGCTCGCCCTTCCTGGCCCTGACCAGCTCGGCGCCGCTCAGGCGTACCCCGACGCGGTTGCTGTCCTGGCTCACGGTGTACGGCCGCGCGCACAGCACGTCCAGCGCGTCCGGGGCGAACCAGTCGTCACGCGGCCCGGGCGTCACCCGCAGCACGGCGGGCCGGGGCTCGGGCGGCGGCGCCAGATCGACGCGGATCTCGCCTTCCGGCGGGCCGACGGGCAGCAGCGTGCCCGCCCGCAGCGGCTCGGGCCCGAGCCCGGACAGCGAGTCGGTGGAGCGGCTGCCCAGCACCGGCTCGACCGCGATCCCGCCGCGGACGGCCAGATAGGTACGCAACCCCCAGGCGGGCATGCCCAGCCGCAGCTCCGCTCCTGACGGCACCCAGAACGGCGCCCCCATCCCCGCCGCGGAGTCCACGGACGCGCCCGTCAGCGCCACCCACGCGCCGTCATGGAACAGCAGCCGCGCCATGCCCAGCGTCAGCTCGATCCCCGCCAGCCCCTCCGTGTTGCCCACGAGCCTGTTGGCCAGCCGCAGACTCGTCGCGTCGGCTGCTCCCGAGCGGGGCACCCCCAGATGGGCGAAACCGGGCCGCCCCAGGTCCTGGACGGTCGCGTACGGGCCCGGCGCCAGCACCTCGATCATGCTCATGGCCTTCCTTCGGAAGGCGGGTTCGGTCGCCCTTGATGCCGCCGTCTTCCCCCGCTCTGGTCGCTTCGCTCCCGCCGCTCCTCCAGACGGCGGCGCTCCCTCACCGGTATGAACCGCACGCGCATGCCCGGCCTGAACAGCGAGGGCGGGTCGGCCGCCACGTCCCACACCCGCACGGACGTGCGCCCGAGCAGCCGCCACCCGCCCGGCGAGGCGGTCGGATAGACGGCGGAGTACGGCCCCGCCACCGCCACCGACCCGGCCGGCACCGACGTGCGCGGCGTGTCCAGCCTGGGCATCTCCAGCACCGGATCGAGCCCGGTCAGATAGGCGAACCCCGGCGCGAACCCCAGCCACCCCACCACCAGCTCACGCCCCGAATGCCGGGAGATCACCTCGTCCACCGTGATCCCCGCCAGCGCCGCGACGGAATCGAGGTCCGCGCCGTCATAGACGACGGGAATCGTCACGACCGCCCCCTCGGCCGCCTTCGCGCCGTCCTTGCCGCGCTCCCGGGCGACGACCTCGGCCAGACGCGCCCGCAACCGCCCCTGATCCGCCCCGGGAGCCACCACGAGCACGGTCTCGGGCCCGGGCACGATCTCGGCCACCCCCGCGGGCCGATCCGCCCGCAGCGCCGCGTCAAGCCGGTGCGACAGCTCCAGCGAGCCGGTCTCCACGAGCAGCCCGTGCTCGCCGGCCGTACGGATCACGCGAACGCCTGCAGGACCACTCCGGCCGCCAGCAACGCGTCCCGCACGCCCTGCGCCAGCCGGACGGCGTCAGGTGTGTCTCCGTGAACGCAGATGGAACGGGCGGAAATCGGTACGGAGCTTCCGTCAACGGCCGTCACAGAGCCTTCCACGGCCATCTGGCGGGCACGGGCGGCCACCGCGGCGGGGTCGTGGATGACCGCGCCCGGCTCCCTGCGCGACACCAGCATGCCCTTGGGGGTGTACGCCCGGTCGGCGAACGCCTCGTTCACCGTCGGAACGCCCTCGGCCGCCGCCACCGCGTGCACCGCCGAGCCGGGCAGCGTGAGCACCGGCAGCGAGGGGTCATAGTCCGTCACCGCGTCGATCAGCGCCGCCGCCTGCACCTCGTCGCGGCAGATCCGGTTGTAGAGCGCGCCGTGCGGCTTGACGTAGGAGACCCGGCCGCCCATCGCCTTGGCGATGCCGTCGACCGCCGCGATCTGGTAGAGCACCTCGGCGCACAGCTCCTCCGGCTCGACGTCCATCTCCCTGCGCCCGAAGTGCGCAAGGTCGCGATAGGACACCTGCGCCCCGATCGTCACCCCGCGGTCGACGGCCGCCGCGCACGTGCGCCTGATCGTCACGGGGTCGCCCGCGTGGAAGCCGCAGGCCACATTGGCGCTCGTGACGATGTCGAGCAGCGCGAGGTCGTCGCCGAGCCGCCAGATCCCGAAGCCCTCGCCCAGGTCCGCGTTGAGGTCGATCACCATGGCAGTAGAGGCTATCCCGGCGCCTGTCCCGGCGTGGCGAACAATGGCTGAGTCGCCGTGCCCACCTGGCCTGTCTTGCTGTACGAGGCTGATCGCGTACCTAGATTTCGTCGGGAATGTCGGCGATGTCGTCGAGCGCGGCCGCCAGCTCGTCCGGGTCGTCGCCGATCCGCTCGGCGATCTCGATCAGCACGTGGAGCACGTCGTGACGGTCGTGGCCGAGGTCCAGCAGGCGCTGCGCGGCCTCCCAGAGCTGCGGCGGGTCGCCCTCCCACAGCCGGGTGGCGATCTCCTCGTGCCAGGCCAGGTGCTCCTGGTCGATCGTGCCGCCGTGGTCGATCTCGAGCAACGTGCGCCGGTCGGCCTCGTCGGCCGGGTTGAGCTTGTCGAGCTCGATCCCGTTGTGCGTGCCCTGCAGGAACGGGAACGCGAAGGCCCGCCTGGCCAGCGCCGACAGGTCGCCGTCCGGCAGCAGCCGCTCCAGCAGCGGCCGGTCGAGCCCGAACGACGTCGGGTCGCGGTAGGCCTCGGGGAACTTGCCGATCGCCTCCCACACCGCGTCCAGCGTGGCCTTGAGCCCCTGCTCGGGCAGGCCCGTGCGGGCGGCGGCGAAGCGCACCCACGCCGACAACGCATGCGGCATCGCCTCCTGCTCGGCCACGCTCAGCATCACCTTGCGCGGCAGCCAGTCGAGCAGGAACGTTTCACACTTGGTCGGGCTGACCCGCAGCGGCCGGTTGAAGTCCTGGTCGCAGCCGTAGTCGATGATGTGGTCGGCGCAGCGCGAGGCCGCCGAGGGGTCGGACAGGTGCTCGGCCGCGTCGGACGCCAGGAACTCCGCCGCCAGCATGGCCCGCCGCTCCCTGCTGTACGGGGCCTCGGTGTGCAGCGGCGCCGGCCTCTTGCGCCCCGGCGGCAGCGCCTTGAGCCTGGCCCGGGCGAAGGCGTGGTAGGCGCTGTAGCTGTCGCTGACGGGCGGCGGCGTCTTCGGCTCCCGCGTGGCCTTCATGGCCGACTCCAGCAGCGCCCTGGCCTGGTCGGGCTCGATCTCCTCGAACAGCAGCAGCGGATTGCCCGCCGCCTCGGCCCTGGCCTGCTCCAGCAGCTTGTCGACCTGCGAGGACACCCAGGCGTCGCGGGCCATGCCGCTCATGTTGTAGTCGACGACCATGACCAGCGCGTGGCGGTCCGCGGGGAGCGAGTTCTCGTTCCAGCGGTAGGCGAAGGTGCAGATCACCGTGTCCTGGTCGCCGTACGCGTCGCGGGAGACGTAGCACCCGGCCGGCTTCACCGCGCCCACCCGGTCGGCCCAGCCCGGCCTGGCCACCCCCGACTCCATCATCGCCAGCGCCGCGCCCTCGGCCTTGGCGCCCTGGCGGGCCGTGCCGAGGTAGGCCAGGCAGATCAGCAACGTCAGCGAGGCCGGCGTGCCGGCCTTGGCGGCGTAGTCGACCAGCCCCTCCCCGAGCACCTGCTCCACGTCACCGCCCCTGACCCGCCTGCCCCACCAGGCACCGATCATGTCGGAGACCATCAGTTCCGCGTCCAGTGGGGTGCGCACGGCCAGCAGCTCACGAGCCGCCTGCACCATCTCCTTGAACACGTCGTCTGGCGGGGTGCTCTCCCGGGGATCTCGTCGGTGTCGGCGCACACCCTCACTCTCTCGTATTCCAGGCGCAAACGGTGCTTAGAACTCGGCCTGGTGACCCCGATGTTATCGGGGACTTCCGGATGGGACTTAACTGGACTTCCGGGCCTTCTTTGTCTTACCGGGAACTTCTGGGCGGAGGCGCTGAGTTGACGATCGCGAGCAGGTGCTCGCGAGCGATGCGCTCCACGATCTCCGGCGTCGCCGAGACGCCGAGATGCTGCGCACACGCGCACACGTCGGCCACACAGCGGTCGATCGTGTCCACGGGCACGGTCAGGAACTCTTCGGCCAGCCTGAGACTGACCGGCTCCCGCAGGAACCGTGTGGCCAGAGCGAGCATAGGTGTGAGATTCCTCTGGAGACCTAGGGGCAAACCCCCAGGAATGTCTGCAGGGCGACTTGCGCTCTCATTTCACCTTTTCTCGGGCGCGTGTCAAGGCTCCGCGATGGTTGTGTTCACTTCACCCGGTGGCCATTCATGCGAAGCTGTCTCCATGCGCATCCAGCTCGCCCAGCGGAGTGAGGCAGACGAGCTCCTCGGCCGCAGTCCTCTCGCCCTGCTCGTCGGCATGCTTCTCGACCAGCAGATCCCTATGGAGTGGGCGTTCACGGGGCCGTATACGATTTCCCAGCGGCTGGGGCACGACCTCACCGCCGGGGAGATCGCCTCGTACGATCCGGAGGCGTTCGCCGCGCTGCTGGCGGAGAAGCCGGCCGTGCACCGCTACCCCAAGTCCATGGCGGCCAGGATCCAGCAGCTCGCGGCCTATCTCGTCGAGCACTACGACGGTCAGCCGGAGAAGATGTGGGCCGGCGCGGCTGACGGCAAAGAGTTGTTGAAACGACTGATGGCCCTTCCGGGATACGGCAAGCAGAAGGCCCAGATTTTTCTGGCATTGCTGGGGAAGCAGCTGGGGGTCCAACCGTCAGGCTGGCGTGAGGCGGCCGGACTCTATGGCGAGGAGGGGTCACACCGGTCGGTCGCCGACGTGCTCGACGCCGACAGCCTGGCCCGCGTGCGGGCCGCCAAGCAGGAGGCGAAGCGCGCGGCCAAGTAGTTGGGGCCGGGACTCGGCTCCCGGCAATCTGGCGCTGTAACCTGATCTTGCTGCGCAACGTGGAGCGACTTTGACAGGATGCGTAGACCCTAAAGGCGACCGGGCCGCGACGGGGGCTTCCGTCCACACCTACCCATCGCCGATGATGTACTGCAGAATCCGGTCGCCCGGAGCTGCGCTACGCCGATACACAGTTATGGAGATGTGCCGCGTGGGAGACCCTGGCACGCGACGGAGGTGCCGACCATGAGCGCCGAGACCTCCGTTCCCCGTCCCCGGGAGTCGGATGTGGACATCTCAGACTCCGCCCTCTTCCAGGGCATGCTGTCGGAGGCCGAGTTCGCCTTCGCGTTCTTCGACGGCGATGGCCGCATCCAGCGGGTCAACGACGTGTTCAGCGATGTCGTCAACGTGCCCGCCGAGCGGATGGCCGGCAGGCAGCCCGCCGAGGTGCTCGCCGCCGACCTCAGCCAGATCATCACCCACGCCGTGCAGGCCGTCATCGAGAGCGACGCGCCGGTCACCGAGAGCCGCGTACGCGTGCGGTCGGCGGAGGGCGACACCAGGCACTGGTCGCTGTCGTTCTCGCCGGTCCACAACGAGGCGGGCGAGCTGCGCGCGATCACCCTGATCGGGCAGGACGTCACCGAGAGCCGCCAGACCGAGGAGGCGCTGCGCCGCAGCGAGGAGCGCTACCGCTCGCTGGTCGAGGCCCAGTCGCAGCTGGTCTGGATCACCTCGCCCACCGGCGCCGTCGTCGAGGACGCGCCCCAGTGGCGCGCCATAACCGGCCAGGGCCTGGAGGAATACCTCGCCAGCGGCTGGCTGGAGGTCGTCCACCCCGAGGAGCGCCAGCAGACCGAGGAGGCCTGGAAGGAGGCTCTGCGCGGGCGCACCATGTTCGAGTGGAACTACCGCGTGCGCACGCGCGCCAGCGGTTATCGCCACTTCGAGGTGCGGGCCGTGCCGATCATCAGGCACGGCAGGGTCGTCGAATGGGTCGGCGCCAACACCGACGTCACGCCGCAGCGCGAGGCCGAGGAGATGCGCGGCAGGCTGACCGACCAGCT
This sequence comes from Nonomuraea sp. CA-141351, assembly GCF_050944675.1. NCBI lineage: Bacteria > Bacillati > Actinomycetota > Actinomycetes > Streptosporangiales > Streptosporangiaceae > Nonomuraea > Nonomuraea sp. CA-141351. Next base: position 9,163,331 of record NZ_CP191982.1, on the reverse strand, counting down.
CGGCGCCGCCGCCCTGCGCACGGCCCGGCTCCAGGGCGCCACCGCCCAGCTGGCCGAAGCCCTGACGGTCGAGCAGGTCGTGCAGGTCATCATCGACGTCGGCCGCACCGCGCTGGCCGCCGACCGCTCGGCCGTGGCGCTGCTCGACCCCGATCGCGCGGCGCTCAAGCTGATCAACGGCGAGGGCATCCTGGAGGCCTCCGGGGTCACCGGCGACGAGATCCCGCTGTCCCACTCCAACGTGATGACCATGGCGGTCAACAGCCGCAGGCCGGTCTTCGCCGAGTCGCCCGAGTCGCTGAAGGCTCAGCTGCTCGAGGCGGGCGACGACGAGGAGGTCCTGGCAAACTTCCTCACCCACGGCGATGAGCGGGCCTGGGTCGGCCTACCGCTGCTGGCGGCAGGCAGGGCACTGGGAGCGCTCCGGTTCTCCTTCACGAGGCCACAGAAGATCTCCCAGGAGGACGGCGTCTTCCTGGAGGCACTGGCCGGCCAGTGCGCGCTGGCGGTCGAGCGGGCCACGTTGTTCGAGCGCGAGCACCGCACCGCCGAGACGCTCCAGCGCAGCCTGCTGCCCGACCGCCTGCCCGTGGTCAAGGGCCTGGTGCTGGCTCAGCGCTTCCGCTCGGGCAGCCGCCACGTCCAGGTCGGCGGCGACTGGTACGACGCGTTCGTGCTGCAGGACGGGCGTGTCGCGGCGGTCGTCGGAGACGTCATGGGCAAGGGCGTCAAGGCCGCGGCGGGCATGGGCCGCATCCGCAACGCCATGCGGGCGCTGGCGCTGACCAACCCGCCGCCCGCGGCCGTGCTCACCGGCCTCGATCGGGTCTTCGAGGCCACAGAGGAAGAAGAGCAGGTCACGACTCTGGCGTACATGGTCGTCGAGCCGGGCACCGGCGAGGGCACGCTGGCCCTGGCCGGACACCCGCCACCCGTCCTGGTTTCGCCTCAGGGCACGGCGATCCTGAGCGACGGGGAGCCCGGCACTCCGCTAGGCTGGCCGACCAGCCGAAGGCAGTTCCGGTTCGTGGTGCCGCCCGGCCATACCGCTGTGCTCTACTCCGACGGCCTCGTGGAGAACAGGAAGCGCGGATTGGACGCGGGTTTGGCAGAGCTTTGCAGTGTTGTGACCGAAGCGCCGCCTGAGGTCGTGAGTAGTCCGCATATGTTGCTGGACTTCCTGGTTGACCGGATGCTGTCTGGATATGAACAGGATGATGACGTTACCGCGCTAGCAATTCACGTCCCGCCAGTCACGAAGAGTGACTGAATGAAACAGTCATAACGGTTGCTTTCGGGTATCAGTGCCCCGCTTCCGTACGCACTACTGTCTCGGTCGGCCTAGGGTGGAGGACAACCGCCGGGAGGTGGCCGTATGAAGCGCGAGGTCGTGCCACAATGCTGTGCAGGTCCGTCGCGGTCCGCACGGCCTCCGATCTCCGAGAGAGGCAACAGCCCCCCAGCGGGCATCTGGGTCCATTGTCGCCACGCGTTCGTTCGAGAGGTGTTCGTGTCGCCTGCAAGTTCGACTCGCTCGAAGCCACAAGAGCTGAACGAGCCCGTCATTCAGCGACTGCTCGAGCGTGGGCGCTCGCAGGGTTTCCTCGAGTCTGAGGATGTTCGTCAGGCCTTCGAGGAGGCGGACATCCCCATGTCGCACGCCGCCGCGTTCTTGCGGAACCTCAGCAAAGAGGGCGTGACCGTGGTGGTGACCGCCGCGGATTCGGCTGCGCCGAAGAAGTCTCGTGGTCCAGCAAAGCGCCGCACTGCCGCCCCCGTCAAGACCAAGACGGCGGCGGCCGCCAAAGAGCAGCAGCCCGAGACCGTGACCGCGGTCGTGGGCACCGCTGAAGCCGAGCCGGCCGCCAAGAAGGCGGCCCCTGCCAAGAAGGCCGCTCCGGCGGCGAAGAAGGCCGCGGCTCCCGCCGCCGCCAAGAAGGCCGAGCCTAAGAGCGCTGGGCCTGCCGAGACCAAGCCGAAGGCACCCGAGTCCAAGGCCGACTCGGACGACGACGAGGACATCGAGCTCGACGGCGACGTCGAGCTGGAGGACCTCGAGGATCTCGACGTCGAGGACGAAGAGATCGTCGCCGAGGGCGACTCCGACGAGGGTGACTCCGACTCCGACGACGACTCCGAAGAGGAGCCCAAGCCCGCCGACGTCGCCGCGGTCGAAAAGAGCGAGGACGAGGTCCTCATCCTCTCCGACGACGACGATGACGCCCCGGTCGCGCAGGTCGCCGCCGCCGGCGCCACGGCCGACCCGGTCAAGGACTACCTCAAGCAGATCGGCAAGGTTCCCCTGCTCAACGCCGAGCAGGAGGTCGAGCTCGCCAAGCGCATCGAGGCGGGCCTGTTCGCCGAGGAGCAGCTCGGCGGCGGGGAGACCGAAGGGCTGCCGGTCGACGTCAAGGCCGAGCTGGAGTGGATCGCCGAAGACGGCCGCCGGGCGAAGAACCACCTGCTGGAGGCCAACCTCCGGCTCGTGGTCTCGCTGGCCAAGCGCTACACCGGGCGCGGGATGCTGTTCCTCGACCTGATCCAGGAAGGCAACCTGGGCCTGATCAGGGCCGTCGAGAAGTTCGACTACACCAAGGGCTACAAGTTCTCCACCTACGCCACGTGGTGGATCCGGCAGGCGATCACGCGTGCCATGGCCGACCAGGCGCGGACCATCCGCATCCCGGTCCACATGGTCGAAGTGATCAACAAGCTGGCCCGCGTCCAGCGGCAGATGCTGCAGGACCTCGGCCGCGAGCCGACGCCGGAAGAGCTGGCCCGCGAGCTGGACATGACGCCCGAGAAGGTCGTCGAGGTCCAGAAGTACGGCCGCGAGCCCATCTCCCTTCACACCCCGCTGGGTGAGGAGGGTGACAGCGAGTTCGGCGACCTCATCGAGGACTCCGAGGCCATCGTCCCCGCCGACGCCGTCAGCTTCACGCTGCTCCAGGAGCAGCTGCACTCCGTTCTCGACACGTTGTCGGAGCGGGAGGCGGGCGTCGTCTCGATGCGCTTCGGGCTCACCGATGGGCAGCCCAAGACGCTGGACGAGATCGGCAAGGTTTACGGGGTGACGCGCGAGCGCATCCGGCAGATCGAGTCGAAGACCATGTCCAAGCTGCGCCACCCGTCGCGCTCCCAGGTCCTCCGGGACTACTTGGACTGACCTCTGTCCCACCCGCCGCCCCGCCCGGACCTTTCCGGCGCGGGGCGGCGGCCTTTTATCCCTCACATCGCGGCTTCACCACCCAGGGCGTGCCCCCGAGGCGCCTGCACCCGGCGCCCCGCGCCTGTCGACGTCGCGTTCTGGATGCGTTCGCGCTGGTTATGGCGCCCGACACCGCGCCGCTCCCGTGCCGCCGTTCATGTTCCGCGCCTGTCGACGTCGCGTTCTGGATGCGTTCGCGCTGGTTATGGCGCCCGACACCGCGGCACTCCCGCGCCGCCGTCATATGCCGCGCCGGCCCCGCGTCTCCTATGTTCGGAACGCGACGCGCGCTCGTCGTCCGTCGTGCCCCGTGGCCGGAACACGCCCGCTTCCAACGACCGCCCGCCTCCAAGGACCAGCCACCATCGAGCAGCGTGCGTCACCGAGAAGGGCACGTCACCGAGACACCTCCGCCGCAGAGGATCGTCCGCCACCAAGAAGCGCGCCACCAAGGACCGCGTGCCGCCGAGGGGCGTTAACGACACTAGGACGGTTCGGTGACGTGGACGTCAAGGGTCCAGGGCCGGTTGGCGCGGGTGGGTTCGGCCAGGTTGACGGTGTAGCCCAGGGCGTCGAGGGTCTTGGCGAGCTCGTCAGGCGTGCCGGGAGTCGTGTCGTGCCGCAGGAGGGCTCGGGCGATTTCGCCCCGGGTCGCCTTGGCCATGTGGCTGACAACCTTGCCGTCCCGGAACACCCGTACCGTAACCGAACGCTCGCCGGCCTGCCAGGCACCCGCGTACGTGGCCGAACGGAGGTCAACCACCAGCCCAGGGGCCCGATCCAGTGCCTTGGTGATCAGCGGACGCCAGAACATGGCCAGCCCACCGAGAGGCGGCAGGTTGACGCCCATGGAGAGGCGGTACGGCGGGATGTGATCCGTGATTCGCACCACACCCCACAGGCCAGAGAAGATCAGCACCGACTCCTCCGCCCGCCTCCTCGGCTCGTCCTCGAGGGTGCTCAGGCCGAGGTTGTCGTAGAGGACGCCGGTGTAGAGGTCGGCGGCGGGGAGGGTGGGGGCGGTCTTGAGTGCCGCGTTCTTGGCCAGCTCGCCCGCCAGCCCGGGCGTGAGGCCGAGCACGTCGAGGGCGTCGCGGCGCTTGGAAGCCCGGGTGAGCGCGTTCAGCACGCGTTTGCGGGCCTTGTCGAGGGCTGGGAAGGACAGCTCGCCGACAGGCGGCCCGCTGCCGTCAGAAGCTTTCCCTTCTGACGGCGGCAACAGGATCAGCACGCCCCCTACCTTATTGCTCCTGGTCGGACGGGTTCTCGCCGCCCATCCGACCCGACATGATCTTTTACGGTGACCCCAGGGGGCACCACCCGCCGACCATGGCTGGGCTCTGTCCAGGGTGACGCTCACCGGGTGGGCGTGGCTGATCGCCGCAACGGCGCCCCCTTGAGCCTCTTCTTCGCCAAATCGTCAGCCGTGGGATATTCCTCCCCAACGATTCCCGCGTCGCTCGTCCACCATTTCCGCCCTGTCTGGTCACCAACCTGTACCTGCGTCGCGTCAGCAAGGACTGCCACTTTCGAGATCTGCCTCTGCTCGGTGCCCGCGGCCCGGGTCTTCCCCCGGCAACTGGTGGAGGTGCACGCGTCCTCGGCGGCGGTCAGCCTGCACGCCACCGTCCCGGACGAGCACTGCACCGGCTGACAGTCCCCGGCAGCGACGCCGTCAGGCCCGATCGCCCGCATGTCCTTCACGGTCACACGACGGCCGCTCCCTGCAACGGGAGGTCCGCCGCCGCCCAGTCCTCGATGCCCTCGCGGTACTTGCGGACGTTGGTGTAGCCGAGGCGCTCCAGGAGCGTGGCGACGGCCTGGCTGTTGTTGCAGGCGGGGTTGCTGCAGTAGGTGACGATCGGAGCGTTCTTGTCGGGCAGCAGCTCCGCGGCACGGTCGGCGACCTCGGCCTCCACCAGCGGGATCGCGCCGGGAAGGTGCTGCTTGGCGTAGTAGTCGCCGCCAAGGGCGTCGACGACTGTGACGGCGCCGGCGTCGATGGCGGCCTTGAGCTCTTCCCGGGTGATGAGTGCGGTCATGGATGGACTCCTTCACAATAACTGGACTATGGTCCGGATTGTGAAGTTATCGGACCACAGTCCGGTTCGTCAAGGAGGCTGTTTGAGGGGCGGCATGTCAGAAGACGCGCCGAGCCCGCGCGAGGCCAGGTGAAGGGGCTGGCGGCCGCCACCAGGCTGTTCGCCCGTCCGGCCGTGTCGTTGGACATGATCACGGTGATGGGGGCCGGGCTCCTCCGAGGTGATCGAAGACACGGGGATTCCAGTGCTCCGGCGTCAGGCAGCGGTCGTCGATTGCAGGATTCTCGGCCGAGGAACACCTTCTGCCGGGGGCGAACTGGAGGTCGGTTAGGCTGCGCTGGTGAATTTCGACCTCCTCGTCCACGAGGCCTGGCCTGCCTACGAGCAGCACACTCACGACGGATGGGTGTTTCGTTATGCCGGTGGTGTGACCAAGCGGGCGAACTCCGTTCTCGCTCTCACCGAGCCCGCTGACCTGGCCGGTGCCATCGAGGCGGCGGAGGTGTTCTATGGGGAGCGCGGGCAACGTTGCGTCTTCTCGCTGGGCCCGAACGCCACGCCCGGGCTGGACGAGGAGTTGGAACGGAGAGGCTACGAGTTGGTCGACCCGACCGTCATCATGGCTGGTTCGCCCGCTGGTCTGCCTGCGCACAAGGTGAGGATCGAGGACCGGCCGTGGCGGGGCTGGCTGGAGACGTGGTGGGCCGTGGACGGCCGGTACGGCAGCGGTTTCGAGGACGCGGAGCGAATCTGCACGGGCGTGCCGGCGTGGTATGCGGCGTACGAGGAGGACGGGGTCGCGCTCGCCGTCGGCCGCGCCGTACCGCAGGTTGACGCGCCGGACGCGCCGCGGGGTGGCGCGATCGAGGTGCCGGAGAGTGCCGCGCCGCATGGTGACATGCTCGGGATTTACTGCATGGCCACCCTGCCCCAGGCCCGCCGCCGGGGGCTGGCTCGTGCCGTCCTGCGGGCGCTGGTACGGCATGTTGGCGCTGGGTCCGCGTATCTGGTCACCACCGCCCCAAACCTGGCCGCCCAGGCGCTGTATCGCGGCGAGGGCTTCGAGATCGCGGGCCGGTACCACTACCGGGTCCGCTGACACGCCGGGCCACCGCCCGACACGGGTCCGGCTCAACCCGGAGGCGTGTTCGCGCCCGTGATATCGGCTGGGTGGCACGCTGTGCCGTTCGCATGGCGCCTTGGCGGAGGTCGAGTCGATGCTTCTGGAGCGGTTGGTGGAGAGGGCGCCATGGAGCCGTTTGGTGCAGGGGGAGCCGGTGCGATTGGGCAGGCCTCGCGCCTGGATGTGGTCTGTGAGGTGAGGCGTGCAGACTGTCCAAACGCAGAACGGCGACCCCGGTCGGGCCGGGGTCGCCGTTCTACGTCATGCAATATGTGGTTATCTCAGCACGACCAGCGCTGCTTAGCGCTCGTCGTTAGGGGCAACTGCAGGGGTTTCGCTGAGCCGAGCCGACTCGTCCAGGATGTCGGCGCCCTTTTCGCGCAACGCTGCGATGTGCTGACGCCCGTGGTGGGCGCAGAACAGCAACTCCCCACCCACGGGCAGGGTCGCGCGAATGTAGGCCTGGGCGCCGCAGCGGTCGCAGCGGTCGAGGGCCGTCAGCGGCTTAACGGGGGCGAGAGCTCCAGTCACGTATCGCCTTTCGGGTCACCCCCGCCGAAGCGAGGATCTGGCGTCAGTCACTTGGAACAACATCTAACCGGACGTGGACGTTCCCAACCGCCCGCTCTCTACGCCCAGAGCGGAATGTGTCCCAAAGTAATGACGATCAGCCGGTTGGTAACAGCAAACGTGTCGGCGTGGCAAGCTTGTACGCGCGCGTGCGGGAAGAACGGTAGGCTACGCACACGTGTTCGATGCCTAGACCAGGGGAGCTGGAGTGACGCTAGTGGAGGCGGGTTACACGGCTCGTCACCTGTCGGTGCTTGAGGGCCTGGAAGCGGTCCGCAAGCGCCCGGGCATGTATATCGGGTCCACCGACAGCCGCGGGCTCATGCATTGTCTCTGGGAGATCGTGGACAACGGCGTCGACGAAGCGCTCGCAGGCCACTGCGACCGCATCGAGGTCGAGCTCTACGCGGACGGCTCCATCGAGGTGCGAGACAACGGCCGGGGCATTCCCGTCGACATCGAGCCCAAGTCCGGCCTGGCCGGGGTCGAGCTCGTTTACACGAAGCTGCACGCGGGCGGCAAGTTCGGCGGTGGCTCCTACGGCGCCTCCGGTGGCCTCCACGGCGTCGGCGCATCCGTGGTCAACGCCCTGTCCTCGCGGGTCGACGTCGAGGTCGACCGCGACGGCCGCGTACACGAGATCAGCTTCCGGCGCGGCGTCCCCGGCATCTTCGACGGCCCTGGGCCCAACGCGAAGTTCAAGAAGAAGTCCGGGCTCCGGATCGGCGACAAGCTCCCCAAGAACGTCGCCGGCACCCGCGTGCGCTTCTGGGCGGACAAGCAGATCTTCCTGCCCGACGCCGAGGTCTCGCTCGACGAGATCCACGTTCGGCTGCGGCAGACGGCGTTCCTGGTGCCCGGCCTGACCCTGGCGGTCTGTGACAGCAGGCACGAGGAGCGCGTCGAGGAGGAGTTCCGCTTCGACGGTGGCATCTCCGAGTTCACCGAGTTCCTTGCCCGCGACGAGCCTGTCTGCGACGTGCTGCGCCTGCAGGGCGAGGGCCACTTCCACGAGACCGTGCCTGTCCTCGACGACCAGGGCCACATGACGCCCACCGAGGTGCAGCGCGAGCTCACCGTCGACGTGGCGATCCGCTGGGGCAAGGGGTACGAGTCGACCGTTCGCTCGTTCGTCAACGTGATCTCCACCCCCAAGGGCGGCACTCACCTGACCGGGTTCGAGCGCGGCCTGGTCCGCACGATCAACGAGCTGCTGCGTGAGACGCGTCTGCTGAAGAACGGCGACGACCCCGTCACCAAGGACGACATCTCCGAGGGCCTGACCGGCGTGGTCACGGTCCGGGTGCCGGAGCCGCAGTTCGAGGGCCAGACCAAGGAGGTGCTCGGCACCTCGGCGGCCACCCGCATCGTCTCCCACGTGGTCTCCCGTGAGCTCAGGGAGCTGTTCACCAACCCGCCGCGCGGCTACAAGCAGCCGCTCCGCGCCGTGCTCGAGAAGGTCGTCGCCGCAGCCAAGGCCCGCATCGCGGCCCGCGAGCACCGCGACAACCAGCGGCGCAAGAGCGCCCTGGAAAACTCCGCGCTGCCGGCGAAGCTGGTCGACTGCCGCAACGATTCGGTGGACCGCAGCGAGCTGTTCATCGTCGAGGGTGACTCGGCGCTCGGCACGGCCAAGCTGGCCCGCGACTCGGAGTTCCAGGCGCTGCTCCCCATCCGGGGCAAGATCCTCAACGTGCAGAAGGCGTCCGTGAGCGACATGCTCAAGAACGCCGAGTGCGCCGCCATCATCCAGGTCGTGGGGGCCGGGTCCGGGCGCTCGTTCGACATCGAGGCCGCCCGCTACGGCAAGGTCATCCTCATGGCCGACGCCGACGTCGACGGCGCCCACATCCGCTGCCTGCTCCTGACCCTCTTCCACCGCTACATGCGGCCGATGGTGGAGGCGGGCCGCGTGTTCGCCGCCGTGCCGCCGCTGCACCGCATCGAGCTGACCAATCCCGGGCGGGGCAAGGAGAAGTACATCTACTGCTACTCCGACGCCGAGCTGCAGAAGGTGCTGCGCGACCTCGAGCGGCGCGGCAAGCGGTGGAAGGACCCGGTGCAGCGTTACAAGGGTCTGGGCGAGATGGACGCCGACCAGCTGGCCGAGACGACCATGGACCCGCGGCACCGCATCCTGCGCCGGGTCCGCATCGAGGACGTCGAGGAGGCCGAGGCCATCTTCAACCTGCTGATGGGCAGCGACGTGGCGCCTCGACGGGAGTTCATCGTCAAGAGCGCCGCCGAGGTGGACCGCGACCACATCGACGCCTAGCGGCGGCTGACCTGCGGTTGGCGGCCTTACGCCCCTTGCTCGCTGTCCGAGCGCTCGTGAAGGACCGCGATGGGGCGTTGGTGAGGGGCTGCCGTGGGACGGTGGATTCGAGCGCTCGTGAAGGGCCGCCATGGGATCGGGGATGGCGGCTTGAGGCGTTGGTGAAGGGCCGCCGTGGATCATGGATCGCGGGTTTCGGGCGTCGGCCGAGGGCCGCTATGGGGATTGCGGGCGCCTGCTGCAGGTACGAGAGGTACGTACGTGGCCCGCAGGGGCGCCTCTGAGGCGTCTGCAGGGCTGTGTGGGCCGATCCCCTGGGGTGGGCGGCCTCGCGCGTCGCTCGTGGGTCTCAGGCGCGGGAACTGACGCTCTACGGCTGTGGGGGTGAGGTGCGGGCCCGGCGCCCGGTCGTGGCGTAGGTCCTTCGTCCCGCACCGCCGCCACGCCCGGGCACCACTCACACTCGAAGGAACTCAGAACGGCGCAGGCGTCAGGCGGCCGGTGTGGACGTCGTAGATGGCGCCCGCCACCGGCGTCCCCTCGGGCAGGAACGGGGTGGTCCTGATGCGGGTGAGGTCGTGACGGAGCGCCTCATGCTGGTCGGGCACCGTGTGGAACTCCAGGCTCCGGGTGTCCACGCCGCGTTCCTGGGTCAGAGCGTGCACGTCCGAGTCCGTCACCTTGGTCATGCCGCAGTCCGTATGGGGCATGACGAGCACACGCTCCACCCCGAGCAGGTAGACGGCCAGGACCAGGGTACGCAGGACGTCGTCCGTCACCCGGGCGCCGGCGTTACGGAGGATCTTGGCATCGCCGGCCTTCAGACCGAGCAGGCCGAGCGGGTCGATGCGGGAGTCCATGCAGGTCACGACGGCCAGCCCGCGGGCGGCGCGGCCGGTTAGCTCGGAGTTTGCAAACGTAGTGGCAAATCTCGCGTTGGCGGCATACAGGTCGTCGAACGCACTCATGCCACAAATGATGCACTGTGCCCCAATGTTGGTGATGAACGGGGTCGCGACTGGCTGGAGTTGGCAAACATCCCACGAAAGCGCATCACTTTGCGTGATGATGTCGTAGCCCTTTGTACGTGATCGAAGAAGGTTTGTCGTGAGTAGGTCCGAATCGCTCGCCGCGTATCTCCGTGCCCAAGCATGGCGCCGCCTGGACCGCGTGGAGGTCAGGGACGGGGGCCGCAACGCCAAGGCGGCCCTGGCCCTCCTCGACACCTCCGCCTACGCCGCCAGCCTCCCGGACGACGATCCGTTGATCCTCATGCTGGACCAGGCGGGCTGCTTCGGACCGCTGGGCTGTGAGAGCTTCGACCCCGGGGAGGCGGGCAACCGGTTGATCCGCCACTGGCAGGGCGGCGAGCCGCACGAACTGCTGCTCGCCCTCCCATCCGCCATCAGCGCCGCCAGCCAGGAAGCCAGCCAGTAGCCGGGAAGCCGGTCAGCAAGGGACAGGGCTTGCGGCTGACGCCCACGGATCACGCGGGAGCGTTGCCCGGCTTCCACTTGATGCCGCAACCGATCGACGGGTGCTGCTCCTCGGGCAGCGGCTGGCCCTCGAGCAGGGCGTCGATGGCCGCACGCAGCGACTCGCCGGTCACCGGCACCGAGTTGCCCGGCCTCGCGCCGTCGAACTCGCCCCGGTAGGCGAGCTGGAGCTGCCCGTCATACAGGAAGAAGTCGGGCGTGCACGCCGCCCGATAGGCCTTGGCCACGTCCTGGGTGTCGTCCAGCAGGTACGGAAATGTGAATCCGGCTCGGGCAGCCTGCTCCGCGAGGTGTGTCGGATCGTCGTCTGGGTAGTTCACGCTGTCGTTGCTGCAGATCGCGACGATCGACAGCCTGGCGCCGTAGTCGGCGGCGAGGGCGCCCAGGCCCTTCTCGATGTGCCGCACGTACGGACAGTGGTTGGAGAGGAAGACCACGAGGGTGGCGGGCGAGCCTTTGAGGTCTTCGAGCGAGACGCTGCCGCCGTTGATGGCGGTCAGGTCAAAGGAGGGCGCCGGAGTGCCCAGTGGGACCATGAACGAGTTGGCAGCCATGGCATTCATTCTCGTCTGAGGACGTCCCGGCAAACGAACCGGAGAGGTGAATTGAGTGAGCGGCATCGCGGAGTTCCGCAGCATCGTGCTCGACTGCCCCGATCCGAAGGGGCTGGCCGAGTTCTATTCCCGATTGCTGGGGTGGCCCGTCACGTACGCGGATGACGAGTGGGTGGTGGTGAGCGACGGCGGGTCGCCCAAGCGGGTGGCGTTCCAGCTCGCGTCCGACTTCCGGCCGCCGACCTGGCCGGATCCGGAACGGCCTCAGCAGCTCCACCTCGACCTGACGGTCACCGACCTGGACCAGGCGGAGAAGCAGGCCATCGAGATCGGCGCCACCAAGCACGAGCACCAGCCGAGCGAGGACGACAGCTTCCGGGTGTTCCTGGATCCGGCCGGGCACACGTTCTGCCTCTGTAAGGACTAGGACTTCCCCAGGCGCGAGGGGACTGCCCGCGGGACGGCGGGCCGCGTCCTGGGGAGAGGGGCTGACCCCGCCGGGCGCGGGGCCAGCCCCTGCAGTCTCAGCGGGTGGCCTGGGCCAGCAGGTCCACCGCCTTCCGCAGGTTGCCCGCCGCCAGCTCGTGGTCGGCCGACGCCTGCAGGTCGGGCCGCTTGCCCGCGCTCTGCGCGATGTCCCTGGCCACCGACACGACGGCGTCGTCCACGGCGTACGTGTCGGTCTTCGAGTGTTCGAGCAGCGCCGCGGCCGTGCCCAGGGCGGCCAGGACGGCACGCGCGTCACGTACCGACCCATCGGTGTTCCAGGCGCGCCCGGACACCGTCAGGACCGCTGCCGCGGCCTTGGAGAGGCCATCACCGGAGGTGAGCCGGTCACGCGCGGCCTTGAGCCGGTCACGCGCCCGGTCCGTGCGCAGCCCCCACCCGTAAGGCCAGAGCGGATCATACGCGGCGTCGCCCACGTTGATCGGCAGCTGCTCCACCGAGCGGAACCAGGTGAACGGCAGCCGCCCGGTGTACGGGACCGCGCCGAACAGCGGGTCGGCCACCCCGTCGCCCTCGGTGCCCGGCAGCCAGGAGGCCACCACGGCTTCGACGCCCGACAGGTCGCCGAGCAGCAGCGGACGCCCCGAGACGACCAGGACGACGCACTTCATCGCCCCGCACACCTTGTCGATCGCCGCCCGGTCGGCGGCCGACAGGTTCAGCGTGCGGCCGGCACGGCCCACATCGCCCTGGCCCTCGGCGTACGGGGTCTCGCCCACCACCACGACGCCCACGTCGTGTCCGGCGAGGCCGGCGGAGGCGTCGCGGGAGTACGTCACGGAGGAGGCGCGGGAGCGGATGGCCGACAGGATCGTGGTGCCGGGCGTGATCGGCCCGGACGAGCCCTGCCAGGTGATCGTCCAGCCGCCCGTCTGGTTGCCGATGTCGTCGGCGTTCGAGCCGGCCACGTAGACCCTGGCGTCGCGGCGCAGGGGGAGGAGTCCGCCGTCGTTCTTCAGCAGCACCTGCGACTTGGCCGCGGCCGTGCGCGCGACCGCCCGGTGCGCCGCCGAGCCGACGTCGCCGATCCCCGACCGGTCGGCGTACGGGTGCTCGAACAGCCCCAGCCTGAACTTCTGCGTCAGGATCCTGGCGACCGCGTCGTCCACGCGACCGGGTGGCACGCGCCCCGCCTCCACCTCGGCCTTCAGCGTGCTCTCGAAAGCCGGGTACGCGTACGGCACCATGATCATGTCGAGTCCGGCGTTGATCGAGGTGCGCACGTCGCTCGCGTAGTCCCCGGGGATCTGGTCGATGGCCTGCCAGTCACTGATCACGAACCCCTTGAAGCCGAGCCGGCCCTTGAGCACGTCCGTGATCAGCTCCTTGTGGGCGTGCATCTTGAGCGGGCCGTCGCCGAAGTCCACGCTGGAGAACGACGGCATGACCGTGGCCACGCCCCGCTTGACCGCCTCTGCGAACGGCGCCAGGTGGATCGCCTCGAGCTCCTGCCGGCTCACCTTGGTGACGCCCTGGTCGATGGTGTAGTCGCCGCTCGTCGACGAGCCGTACGCGGTGCCGCCGTCGCCGACGTAGTGCTTGGCGGTGGCGAGCACGCCGTTGTCCTGGAGGCCGTCGATGATCGTGGTCATCCGCGACACCAGCGCCGGGTCCTCACCGAACGACTCATACGCCCGGCCCCAACGGTCGTCGCGCGACACGCACAGGCACGGCGCGAAGTCCCACGGGACGCCGGTGGCCTTGACCTCCTGTGCGGTGATCTTGCCTTGCCGCTCGACCAGCTCGGGGTCGCGGGTGGCGCCCATTCCGACGTTGTGCGGGAAGATCGTCGCGCCGACCACGTTGTTGTGGCCGTGCACCGCGTCCACGCCGTAGATCAGCGGCACCTGGAGCCGGGTCCGCTGCGCCTGGAGCTGGAACGCGTCGATCATGTCGGCCCACGCCTCCGGCGTGTTCGGCGTGGGGGTGGAGCCGCCGCCCGACAGGAGGGAGCCGAGCGCGTACGCGGCGATGTCGCTCTGCTTGCCCAGCGCGTTGCGCTCGGCCTGCGTCATCTGCCCGATCTTCTCCTCCAGCGTCATCCGCTGCAGCAGGTCGGCCACGCGCTCCTTGATGGGTTTGCGGGAGTTCAAGTACGGGAGACCGTGCGCGTTGATCACGACGACCGGCGCTTCGGCCGGGGGCCTGGTGCCGGTGCCGGACAGCTCGATCGGGATGGTCTCGGCGACCTCGTCCTGGCCGTCCTTCAGCGTCTTGATCGTGAACGACCTGGCAGCCCCGGACGCCGTGCCCGCCGGGAACGTCAACGTGCCTTCCGCGGGCGTGTAGTCACTGCCGGGGGTCGCGGTGCCCGTACCGGTCTTGTAGTTCACGGCCAGGTCGGCGGGCAGGGGCTGGCCGGTGGCGGTGGTGACGGTGACGGAGACCTTCACCTCGCCCTTCTCGTTCACCGGGTAGACGGTCTGGTCGGTGGACAACCTGGCGGGCCGCGGGGGCGCCGTCCCGTAGAGCTCGACCTGGTCCCATTCGAGCGTGCCCTGCGCGGTCGGCAGCCGCATCGAGTAGCCCCACATGGCCACCAGGTCCAGCTCGCCGTCGGTGGGCGCGCCGCCGGGCTGGTAGTCGGTACGCCTGGTGAAGCTCGAGAACGGCACCTTCACCTGCCGCCAGCCCGCCGCGTCGTCGGTGAACGACGACTCGAACAGCTCGGCGGCGCCCGCCCCCGTGCCGCCGTCCTTGATCTCGAAGAAGATCTTCTGGCCCGAGCCTGCCCCGTTCACCCAGAAGGAGAAGCCTTCGTACGGGGACCAGTCCTGCGCGGCGGCCAGATCATGCGACCAGCCGCCCCACTGGCTCACGTGGTAGACGGACTTGAGCACCCGGTTGGTCGCCGGCGCCTCTGGCCTGCCGGGGTCCGGCTCGACCGTGAGCGTGGGGGTCGAAGCCGCGTCGTTGCCCCAGGCGTACACGCCGGTGGGAACGGTGTCCGACTCGAAGTCGGTGATGGTGGGTGGCGCGGCGGCCGCCGCTGCCTGCGGCGCGACGATCAGAGAGGCGACCAGGGCAAGGGCCGCCCATAACGGGGGTCTGAATCGGGACACGGTACCTCCGGTTCTGGGAGAGAGCGCTCTCCCAGATGAGATCGGCGGCGGACGGCATTTCATAACATGCCCCACTTCGGGGCCGCCGCCGCTCATGACCCACATGCGCCGAGCCGTCGCGTCACACGCCACACTGGCCCACGCGCCGCCACTCATCGCCCACGCGCGCCGAGTCGTCGCGTCGTACCACACCGGCCCCGCGCCGACCCGCCGCCCGAGCCACATGGCGCCCTTAGGCCAGGCCACGTTATGGCGCCTCGTCGTATCGCACCGGATCCGGCGGGAGCCTGCAGCCACCCATCGGGCCGCACGGTGTCACGCCGGGCCGTGTCACACTCGAGCGCCGAGCCGGGGCCATGTCCTGTCATGCCGTCGCCGGACCGTAGAAGGGCCGGCAGCCCCGGACTCGGGGAAGTGTCAGAGCGCCGGTGGTTCCTCCTCCGAGGCGGCCGGTGAGCCCGTCACCTCCGGTGTGAGGGAGTCGGTGGTCGAGGCGAGAGCGCCGCCGATGGCGCCGATGGTGTGGGTGAGGCGGACGCCTGAGCCGTCCCTGCGCCCGAGCTCGTCCGGAAGCGGCACCGGCTTGCCCACGCCCGAGACCGCCTTGGCCGGAGCCGGGCCGGCCCAGGCCAGCAGCAGCTCGTCCTCGCCCTTCAGGAAGCGCTGGGCCCGCACCCCGCCCGTCGCCCGGCCCTTGGCCGGGAACTCCGCGTAGTCGGACAGCTTGCCGCCCCCCACCTGCGTCCCAGGCAGTGCCGTGGAGGAGCCGGCGACCGTGACCACGTGCGCGGGACGTTCGGGATCCACCACCCCGAACCAGACCACCCTGGCGCCGTCGTCCAGCCGGATGCCCGCCATGCCGCCCGCCGGGCGGCCCTGCGGGCGCACCAGCGAGGCCTGGAAGCGCAGGAGTTGGGCGTCGGAGGAGATGAACACCAGGTCGTGCGACTCGGACACGAGCTCGACGGCGCCTATCACGCTGTCGCCGTCCTTCAATGTGATCACTTCGAAGTCGTCGCGGTTGGCCGGGTAGTCGGGCACCACCCGCTTGACCACGCCCTGCACCGTGCCCAGCGCCAGGCCGGGGCCGTCGGGGTCGAGGGAGCCGAGGCCGACCACCCGCTCGTCGGGCTGCAGGGAGACGTACTCGGAGACCGGGTGCCCGCCGGAAAGGGACGGCGGGTTGGCCGTGGTGGGCAGCGTCGGCAGGTCGACGACCTGGACCCGGATCAGCCGGCCCAGCGACGTCACCACGCCGACCTCGCCGCGTACGGACGTCTTCACGACCGACACCAGCACGTCGTGCGCCGAGCGCTCGCCCTCGCCCGACAGCGGCGAGGCGTCGGAGGTGCGCGCCAGCAGGCCGGTCGAGGACAGCAGCGCCAGGCACGGGTCGTCGGCCACCTGCAGATCCACCACCGGGGTGCGGGTGACGCCCGGCGCCTCCAGCAGCACGGTGCGGCGCGGCATGCCGTACTTCTTGGCCACCTCGGCCAGCTCGCCCGAGACCACCTGACGGAGCTTCGCCTCGGAGGAGAGGATCTCGGTGAGCTGCGCGATCTCGTCGCTCAGCGTCTGCTTCTCCCGATCGAGCTCCAGCTTGTCGTACTTGGTGAGCCGCCGCAGCGGCGTGTCCAGGATGTAGGCGGCCTGGATCTCGGTCAGGTCGAACACGTCCATCAACCGGGTGCGCGCCTCTGCCGAGTCGTCGGAGGAGCGGATGACCTGGATGACCTCGTCGATGTTGAGCAGGGCGATGATGAGGCCGTCGACCAGGTGGAGGCGCTCCTCGCGCTTGCGCCGCCTGAACTCCGACCTGCGGCGCACCACCTCGATCCGGTGGTCGACATAGACCTGGAGCATCTCGCGCAGGCCGAGCGTGCGCGGCTCGCCGTCGACGAGGGCGACGTTGTTGATGCCGAACGTCTCCTCCATCGGCGTCAGCCGGTAGAGCTCCTCGAGGACGGCCTCGGGGATGAAGCCGTTCTTGATCTCGATGACCAGGCGCAGGCCCTTGTGGCGGTCGGTGAGGTCCTTGAGGTCGGCGATGCCCTGGAGCTTCTTGGACGTCACCAGCTCCTTGATCTTGGTGACGACACGCTCGGGGCCGACGTTGTAGGGGAGCTCGGTGACGACGATGCCCTTGCGGCGGGGCGTGATCTGCTCGACCGCGCACTTGGCCCGCATGCGGAACGTGCCCCGCCCGGTCTCATACGCGTCTCTCACCCCCTGCAGGCCGATGATCGTGCCGCCCGTCGGCAGGTCCGGACCCGGCACGAACGTCATCAGCTCGTCCAGCGTCGCGGTCGGCTTCTTGATCAGGTGGCGGGCGGCGGCCACGACCTCGCCGAGGTTGTGCGGCGCCATGTTGGTGGCCATGCCGACCGCGATGCCGCTCGTGCCGTTGACCAGCAGATTGGGGAACGCCGCCGGCATGACGACCGGCTCGGTCTCCTGGCCGTCGTAGTTGGGCTTGAAGTCGACGGTCTCCTCGTGGAGTGAGTCGACCATGAGCATCGCCGCCGGGGCCAGCCTGGCCTCGGTGTAACGCATGGCGGCGGGCAGGTCGTCGGGGGAGCCGAAGTTGCCGTGGCCGTCGACGAGCGGCAGGCGCATGGAGAACGGCTGCGCCAGGCGGACGAGGGCGTCGTAGATGGCGCTGTCGCCGTGGGGGTGCAGCTTGCCCATGACGTCGCCGACGACGCGCGACGACTTGACGTGGCCGCGGTCGGGGCGCAGCCCCATCTCGCTCATCGAGTAGAGGATGCGCCGCTGCACGGGCTTGAGGCCGTCGCGCGCGTCGGGCAGGGCGCGCTGGTAGATCACCGAGTACGCGTACTCGAGATAGCTGGTGCGCATCTCGGAGGTGACGTCGATGTCGACGATCCGCTCCTCGAAGTCCTCAGGTGGGGGTGCAGTCGTGCGTCGGGCCATCTTGTGCTGCGCGGCTGCCTCGGCCGTCGCGCCGAGGGGAAGCGCATCCTCCTTCTGTCCTTGTGCTGTAACCGTATCCGTCAGCTCGCTGGAGTAGCGTCAGATCGGCGGGTGCGGCGGCGACGTAACCCTCATTGATCGCGACGCGATGACGGCCAGAGGCGCGTACGGCCACGCGACCGGTGTGGGTTCCGGCGTGTTTGCCCCCTGGAGATGATGGCACGAGCCACGTCCCTTGTGACGTATCCATCGCGCTGACAGGTGATGCCGCTCGCGCAGAGTCACTGAAGCACCTCCTCGCCGATGGCCGAGCCGGTCGCACAGGTCTGGCATTGCGCCGAAGTCAAGATGATACTTGATCCCGGCCACTTCTCGCATACCTGTTCGATCGGCGTCCTGCCAGTCTGCTTGACCAAGCAATTGCTTGGTGTTACGTTCGCCGCACGAGGATCCTGCTGTCCCGGAGGCGTCATGATCGAGTTTCATCCCGTGACCAAGCACATCGGCGCCGAGGTCACCGGGGTCGATCTGCGCAAACCGCTCTCACCAGAAGAGGTCGCGACCCTGCGCGCCGGCTGGCTCGAGCACCTCGTGCTGTTCTTCCGAGAGCAGCACATCGACGACGAGCAGCACCTGCAGTTCGCCCTGAACTTCGGCTCGCTCAACCACCCCGCCTTCAAGAAGGACGCCACCAGCCCCATCCACGTCCTCGACCAGACCTCGCCGAAGGGCGAGGGCGGGGACGAGTGGCACAGCGACAACACCTTCGAACCCACCCCGCCGATGGGCTCCCTGCTCCGTTGCGTCCAACTGCCCAGCGTGGGCGGCGACACGTGCTGGGCGAACACGTACCTGGCCTATGAGACGCTCTCGCCGTCGCTGCAGCGGTTGTGTGACGAGCTGACGGCCGTGCACGACATCACGATGTCGATGAAGAAGGCGATCTCGAAGGGTCACCCGTTCGACCTGGCCGAGATCCAGGCGAATTGGCCGCCGATAGAGCGCCCGGTGGTGCGCGTGCACGCGGAGACCGGCCGCAAGGCCCTGTTCGTCAACCGCGCCTCCACGACCCGCCTGGTGGGGCTGACGGACCGCGAGAACGAGGCGCTGCTGCCGCTCCTGATCGACCACATCCGGTCGCCCGAGTACCAGGTCCGGCTGCGCTGGCAGCCCGGCACCCTGGCCTTCTGGGACAACCGGCCGACCCAGCACTACGCGGTGGCCGACTACACCGAACGCCGCCGCATGCACCGCGTCACCATCAACGCGTTTCCTGAGCACGCGGATCCCATGTAAATGCTTTGAACCCATCTTGTACGGCGGGGCCAAGGTAAGCGCCACCCGCCGGCCGTGGCTGGCGGCCTCCAGGAAAACGCCCGCTGACCCGCACGCGGCCGACCGCCGTTACGTGCGCAAAGTGGACCGTCTGGGTGGTGCTCCGGGCCGCGGGGGAAGCGACGCCGGTTGACGCGCTGCGGTCCCACGGTGGGTGACGGAGGCCGATGGGCGGTGAGCGATGACGGCTGATCCGCTGTGCGTCGGTGGCGGCTGACCTGGTCACCACCCAGATGGCCCAGGATGCGCACGTAACGGCCGCCCGCCATGTGCGGGTCAGCAGGCGTCACCCTGGAGGCCCCGGGCACGTGCGGCGGTAGGCGCCCACCGTGCTCCGCCGTAAAGGATGGGCGTCTTGGAGAAGCCTGGGCAGCGGACGGCGGCGCGGCATCCAAAAGAAGCGTGGTAACAAGGGGGGCATGACTGAAGCCGATGTCGCGATGCTGCGGGAAGAGGCCGAGGAGCGGTTGCGGGCGCTGGCGGGCGAGCACGCCGTGCTGCGCGACGACCAGTGGGCCGCCATCGAGGCCCTGGTGGTGGATCGGCGGCGGGTGCTCGTCGTGCAGCGCACCGGCTGGGGCAAGTCGGCCGTCTACTTCGTGGCCACCGCGCTCCTGCGTGACCTGGGCGAGGGTCCCACGGTCATCGTCTCGCCGCTGCTGGCGCTCATGCGCAACCAGATCGCCGCCGCCGAGCGGGCAGGCATCAGGGCCGTCACGATCAACTCCGCCAACCCCGAGGCGTGGGAGGAGATCTACGGCCAGGTCGCCGAGGGACTGGTGGACGTGCTGCTGGTCAGCCCCGAGCGGCTCAACAACCCTGACTTCCGCGACAACGTCCTGCCCGAGCTGGCCGAGAGCGCCGGGCTCGTGGTGGTGGACGAGGCCCACTGCATCTCCGACTGGGGGCACGATTTCAGGCCGGACTATCGCAGGCTGGCCACGTTGTTCGAGGACCTGCCGCCGGGCATCCCCGTCCTGGCCACCACCGCCACCGCGAACGCCCGCGTCACCCGTGACGTGGCCGAGCAGATGCGCCTGCCCGACGAGGACGGGGACGGCACGCTCGTGCTGCGCGGGGCGTTGGAGCGGGAGAGCCTGCACCTGAGCGTCGTGCGCCTGCCCACCGCCGAGCAGCGGCTGGCGTGGCTGGCGCAGACGCTGCGCGAGCTGCCCGGCTCCGGCATCGTCTACACCCTCACCGTCGCCGCCGCCCACGAGATCGCCGGATACCTGCGCGAGCAGGGGTTCGAGGTGGCCGCCTACTCCGGGCAGACCGACCCGGCCGAGCGGCTGGCGGCCGAGGAGGCGCTGCTGAACAACAAGCTCAAGGCACTCGTGGCGACGAGTGCGCTGGGGATGGGGTTCGACAAGCCGGACCTGGGGTTCGTGGTGCACGTGGGGGCGCCGCAGTCGCCCGTCGCCTACTACCAGCAGGTCGGCCGGGCGGGGCGCGGGGTCGAGAGGGCGGAGGTGATCCTGCTGCCGGGGACCGAGGACCGCGAGATCTGGGCGTATTTCGCCTCGCTGGCGTTCCCGCCGGAGCCCGTCGTGCAGGCCACGCTCCGTGCGCTCGGAGAAGGCGGCGTCATGTCCACACCGGCGCTCGAAACGGCCGTCGACCTGAGCCGGAGCCGGTTGGAGATGATGCTCAAGGTGCTCGACGTGGACGGCGCGGTCCGGCGGGTCAAGGGCGGCTGGGAGGCCACCGGTGAGCCGTGGACCTACGACGCCGAGCGTTACGCCCGCATCGCCGCCGAACGCAGGGCCGAGCAGGAGGCCATGCTCGGCTACCTGACGACATCCGAGTGCAGGGAGGAGTTCCTGCGCAGGCACCTCGACGACGAGGCCGCCAAGCCGTGCGGGCGCTGTGACAACTGCACCGGGCGGCACCGCTCGCCGGAGATCGGCGGGCAGGCCGTCGAGAGCGCCCGCCGGCGGCTGAGCAGGCCGGGCGTCGAGATCGAGGCACGCAAGCAGTGGCCGACCGGGCTGTCCGACCTGTCCGGGCGGATCAAGCCCGAGCTGGGCGCCGAGCCCGGCCGTGCGCTCGGCAGGCTGACCGACATCGGGTGGGGCAACCGGCTGCGGGAGCTGTTCAACGGGGACGACGGGCCCATGCCCGACGACATGTTCAAGGCCGTGGTGCAGGTGCTGTCGGCCTGGGACTGGCGCGAGCGGCC
Organism: Nonomuraea sp. CA-141351; assembly: GCF_050944675.1. Lineage (NCBI taxonomy): Bacteria > Bacillati > Actinomycetota > Actinomycetes > Streptosporangiales > Streptosporangiaceae > Nonomuraea > Nonomuraea sp. CA-141351. Next base: position 9,142,043 of record NZ_CP191982.1, on the reverse strand, counting down.
CGTCGCCGTGGTGAACGTCCCGTCCGCGACGCGGCCCACGCTCGTGCGCGCGTTCGCCGAGCGGCTGGCGTCGGTGGGGCGGCTGACCTACCTGGGGGAGCTGGGATATCGGACTGGCTCGCCGGGGCAGCAGTTCAACAGCGCCAAGCGGGTGCAGGCGGTCAGGGCCACGCTCGCCATGCCCAAGGAGCTGAGTGCCTCGATCGCCGGGTGCGGCGGGCCGGTGCTGCTCGTGGACGATCGCGTCGACACCGGGTGGACGGTGACGCTCGCGGCGGCCCTCGTCCGGCACGCGGGCGCCCCGGCGGTGCTCCCGCTCGCCCTGGCCACCACTACCTGACGCCCATGGTCAGCAGGTCATAGTCGGCGAAGACCGGGCTGACGTGGACGTTCGTGGCGTTCATGCCGCGCAGCAGCAGAGGGCTCGACCAGGCCAGCGGCATGAGCACCGCCTCTTCGGCGAGCTTCTGCTCCACCTGGTTCCACAGGACGTCCCGCTTGGCGGGGTCGAGCTCGGCCCTGGCCTTGTCCATGAGGTCGTCGATGGCCTTGACGCGGACGCTCACGTTGAACGAGTACGACTTGGCGCTGATCTTCCTGCTGTCAGCGATCGGCGGCAGGAACGCGTCGGGGTCCGGCCAGTCGGCTCCCCAGGGCTTGGCGATCAGGCCCACCTTGTTCTGCTTGAGGTATTCGGGGCTGCCGCCGTATTTCTGGAAGAAGTCCGCGGTGGGGACGGACTTCAGGGTGAGCTTGATGCCCACCTGGGCGAGGCTGCGCTGGACGACCTGGGCCGCCTTCTGCTCGTAGGCGATGTCCCGGTAGATGTAGGTGGTGGCGAACCCGGACGGATGCCCGCACGCGGCCAGCGACTCCTTGGCGGCCTGCGGGTCGCCGTCCGCCTTGAGGTTCTGATCGCGCCAGCGATGGCCGGGGATCGTGGGCGGCAGGAGCGACGTCGGGACCTGGGCCCGCGCGGTGCCGTAGGCGAGGGGGAAGTCCTTGAGCCTGAGCGCGCGGACCACCGCACGGCGGCACTCGACGTTGTCGAACGGTGCCACCTCCGGATTGATCGCCAGCATGCGCACGGACGTCGTCACGGGTGCGTCGGCCCGTTTCTTGAGCGCCGGATCGCTGAGCACCCCTGGCACACGTTCGTCGGGCACGAGAGGGCCGAGGGTGGCGTCGCCGTTCTGCAGCCGCTGGTCGGCGTTGGTGAGGTCGTACTCGAACTCGTACCGGTCGGGCAGCGCTGTGCGATTGGGGTCGGTCGCGGCGTCCCACTGGCTGTTGCGGACGAGGACGATCTTGGACAGGTCGTCGGAGGCCTGCTCGATCTTGTAGGGGCCCGAGGCGAGGATGTTCGCCCGTTTGCCGTCGCGTGCGGGGACGGGGATGGTCACGGGGAGCTGTACGACCTGGTCGAACGTGGAGTACGGCTTCTTGAGGTGGAAGACGATCGTCCGGTCGTCGGGGGTCTGGATGGCCGAGTCGGTGTTCACGTTCGGCGACTTGCTCGGGCTCTTGTAACCGGTGGGGAGGTCGAGCAGTTCGCGGAAGGGGCCGGAGGTCCCGAGGACGCTGGGGTCCAGGCTGCGGAGGATCGCGTACTTGACGTCCTTGGAGTGGATCGCGGTGCCGTCCTGATATTTCACGCCTTGTCGGAGTTTGTAGGTCCAGGTCTTGGCGCCGTCGCTCGGGACGCCCAGCGATTCCGCCAGGTCCGGCACGATCTCCGTCCCGGCGGCTCCCGGCGCCGGCCTGAACATCGTCAGCGCGCGTCCGTAGAGCCGGACGAGGTTGAGGGAGAGGCCCTGGTAGGTCATTTCCGGATCGGTGGGGTCCATGGGCACCGAAGAGGCGACGCGCAGGGTCCCGCCCCGCTTCGTGGAGGGGTTCGCGACCGACGTGACCGCCGTCCCGAACTGGGCCTCCAGTGAGTGCGTAGGGGAGGGGCCCGGGGGCGTCCGGGTGTCCGCCTGCGCCACGAGCCACACCGCCACCCCGGCCACCAGGGCGGTGGCCGCCGCCCCTGCCGAGATCAACCCCGCCCGTCGCCGTCGTCGCTGAGGCTGGGTCGCGGGCCCATGCCGCACCGGCCCGTCCACTGAATAGGGCATGGGCCTGTACGCCTGAGGCCCGTCGCCCAGAAGTGCTCCGGCCTGAGGCGCGGGGGCCTGGATCGGCTCACCGCGGGGCCCGCCGTTTTGAGGCGTTCCGGCCCGGGACCCGCCGGCCGGTGGCGTCGCACCGTAGGGCGCGCCGCCTGCCCAGAGGCCCGGCGCGCCGTTCCCCTCGGGCGGGGTGTGCGGACGCGGCCTCCCTGCCGCCTCCGCGGGATACGCCTGCGGGCCGCTCGACGGCTGTGCCGCTGTTCCTGGAGGGGGCGGCGCCGTGCCAGGTGAGCCTCGGGGCGGCGAGCCGGCCGTGCCGGCGCGGATCAGGTCCCGCACCAACTGCTCGGCGGTGGGCCGATGCCGGGCATCCTTGGACAGGGAGGCCCGCAGCAGCGGCGCCATCTCCTCCGGCACACCCGACAGATCGGGGTCCAGGTTGAGGATGCGATGCATGACCACGGGCAGCGGGCCGAGCGAGAACGCACCCCGACCCGTCGCCGCGAACACCATCGTCCCCGCCCATGCGAACACATCGCTCGCCGGATACGCCTCCCCGTGGAACTGCTCGGGCGCCATGAACGCGGGCGTCCCCACGATCCCGGTCGTCAGGCTCTGACTGATGTCGAGCGCCCGCGCGATCCCGAAATCGATCACACGGGGGCCGTCGGGACCCAGCAGGACGTTGCTCGGTTTGAAGTCCCGGTGCACCACACCGGCCCCGTGAATGGCCACCAGCGCAGTGGCGGTCGTGATCGCCAGCCGCATCAGCGCCGGCCCCTGCACCGGCCCCTCCCTGGTGACCTGGTGCTGCAGGGACGGCCCGTCGACGTACTCGCCGATGATGTACGGCTGCTCGTCGTTGACGGCTCCGACTTCGAGCACGCGGGCCGTGCAGAACTCCGCCACCCGCCGCGCCGCCTCGGCCTCGCGGCGGAAGCGGCGTACGGCCTGCTCGTCGTCGGCGAACCTGGCGTGCAGCAGCTTGATCGCGACCTGCTCGCCGGAAGGGGAGACGCCGAGGTAGACGCTGCCCTGGCCGCCCTCGCCGAGGAAACCTGTGACCTCGTACGCGCCCACCGACGGAGGGTCGCCCGGCCGTAACGGACGCACGCCCCGCATCCGGCTCCTTACGTCGTACTAAATCCCGACCTGCCCCACCATAGCGGCGGAGAGCCGTTCACAACGGGGAACCCGCTCCTGATCGCCCGGAGCACCATCGTGCCACCGCGGGGTGGCGCTCATCGCTCGAGCAGGCGATCCGCTGCTCGAGCGCCGGAGATGACAGGACCTGTCAGAACGGCGGGCGGGCGCCTAGGTGCATGATCGCCTTCGCCGCCAGCCGGCAGCCTGAGGCGAGCGCCTCCGCCGGTGGCTTGCCCGCCAGCCAGGCGGGCAGGAAGCCGGCGCTGAACGCGTCTCCGGCCCCCGTCCCGTCGACGATCTTGTCGACGGGCTCGGCGGCCACGCGGACAGGCTCGGGGCGGCCGTTGCCGTACCAGAGCGCGCCTTCGGCGTTCATCTTGATGACGACCTGCGGGAACCATGCGGTCAGCACCTTGGCGGCGGCCTCGGCGTCGTCGCGCCCGGTCAGCACCTTGGCCTGCTCGATGTTGGCGAACAGCAGCTTGACCCCGTTGGTCCACTCCAGGAACGGCTCCGCCCCCGTGCGGTCCAGAGGCGCGGAGGAGGCGCAGTCGACCGAGATCGACATCCCTCCGCGTCTGGCCATGTCGAGCGCCGCGAGGCCCGCGTCACGCGAGCCCTCGTTGATCAGCGTGTAGCCCGACAGGTGGAGGTGCGTGCCTCCCGTGAACAGGTCGCGCGGCAGGTCCTCCGGCGACAGCGCCGCGTTGGCGCCCGGGTCGGAGAGCATGGTGCGCTCGCCCTTGTGCGTGACGAGCACCACGCAGGTGCCGGTCGGGCGCTCGGGGTCCATGACGAGCCGGGCGTCGACGCCGTAGCCCATCAGCTCCATGTCGCGGTTTCGCCCCGTGATGTCGGCGCCTCTGCGGCCGATGAAGGCCACCTCGGCGCCCTCGACGGCCAGCCACGAGGCGATGTTCGCCCCAGAGCCGCCGCCGTGCATGGTCACGATCGCCGGGGTGTCGCTCGCCCTGGCGAGTGCATAACGGGCGCGCGCGACCGCGTCGGTCATGAGATCGCCCACCACGACGACCCGCGTCATGATGTCACCACCTTGCTGCCTTCAGAACGAGCCTGGCCACGGCAAAACTAACAGCTTCCGGGCTGCTCGTGGGGCGGACCCGGGACACCGGGCTGTAGTCGATGCACAAGCGTTGCCCAACAGCGGCTCTGGTCTTGGCATATGGGATGCGGGTTTACGCTCGTGATTGTGGAGGCACACTATCCGGCCCACTGGGAGGCCGATGTCGTCCTGGCCGACGGCGGCACGGCCCACGTCCGTCCCATCAGACCCGCCGACGCGGACCGCCTCCGCTCCTTTTACTCGCGTTTGTCAGACGAGTCGATCTATTTTCGATTCTTCGGGCCGAGGCCCCGGCTGTCCGACAGGGAAGTCGAGCGGTTCACGAACGTCGACTACGTCAACCGGGTCGCCCTTATCGCCACGATCGGCACCGAGATGGTCGCCGTCATCCGTTATGACCGCACCGGCCCGGGTGAGGCCGAGGTGGCCTTCCTCGTCGAGGACGCGCACCAGGGCAGAGGAGTGGCCTCCGTGCTCCTGGAGCACCTGGCGGCCACGGCCCGCGAGAACGGCATCGAACGCTTCGTCGCCGACGTCCTGCCCGCCAACATGCGCATGATGGGCCTGCTGCGCCAGGCCGGTTACACGGCCCAGAGCCAGTTCGAGGACGGCGTCGTACGCATGACGCTCGACCTCACCCCCACCGAGACCTCGACGGAGGTCACGCTCGCGCGCGAGCACCGGGCCGAGTCCAGGTCCATCGCCAGGCTGCTCACCCCCGGCTCCGTCGCCGTCATCGGCGCCTCCCGCGAGCCCGGCGGGGTCGGCCAGACCGTCCTGCGCAACCTGCTGGCCGCCGACTTCACCGGCCCCGTCTACCCCGTGCACCGGGAGGTGCGGGCCGTGGCGGGCGTGCGGGCGTATGCGAGCGTGGGGGCCATCGACGGCGACGTGGACCTGGCCGTGGTGGCCGTGCCCGCCTCCGGGGTGATCGACGTGGTCAAGGAGTGCGCGGAAAAGGGCGTGCACGGGCTGGTGGTGGTCTCGTCGGGGTTCGGGGAGACGGGTCCCGAGGGCAGGGCCAGGCAGGACGAGCTGGCCCGCATCGCACGTTCTTACGGGCTGCGCGTCGTGGGCCCCAACTGTCTCGGCATCGCCAACACCGACCTCTCCGTCAAGCTCAACGCCACCCTCGCCGCGACCCTGCCGTGCAGGGGCAAGGTGGGGTTCTTCAGCCAGTCGGGCGCGCTCGGCACCGCGCTGCTCCAGCGGGTGGCGCAGCGCGGCATGGGCATCTCGACGTTCGTCTCCGCCGGCAACAGGGCCGACGTCTCCGGAAATGACCTGCTGCAATATTGGGAGGAAGACGACTCGACCGAGGTGATCCTGCTTTATCTCGAGTCGCTCGGCAATCCACGCAAGTTCACCCGGCTGGCCAGGCGCATCTCCCGGAGCAAGCCCGTCGTGGTGGTCAAGAGCGGCGGCACCCCCGCCGGGCACTCGGCGGAGGAGCTGGGGCTGCCGGACTCGGCGATCAGCTCGCTGTTCGAGCAGGCGGGGCTGATCAGGGTCGACGACCTCATCCAGCTCTTCGACGTCGGCCAGTTGCTGGCGTATCAGCCGCTGCCGGCCGGGCCCAGGGTCGCGCTCGTGACCAACTCCGACGCGCTCGGCCTGCTCGCCGCCGACGCCTGCCTCGCCGCGGGCCTCGAGCCCCGCCCGCCGGTCAACCTCGGTCCCGCCGCCGGAGCCTCGGAGTTCGGTACGGCGCTCGCCGGCGAACTCGCCTCCCCTGACGTGGACGCCGCCGTCGTGATCTACATGCCGCCCATCCCCGGCGACACGGACGAGGTGGCGGCCGAGCTGCTCCGCGTCTCCAAAGACTCCGCCAAGCCGGTGCTCGCGACGTTCGAGGGCCATCTGGGCATGCACCCGTCCCTGCGCGTCGGGACCCGCGCGCCGGGGTGCGAGGTGACGCCGTCGCGCGGCTCGATCCCGTCGTATGCGGCGCCGGAGGAGGCGGTACGGGCGCTGGCGCAGGTGGTCCGGTACGCGAGGTGGCGCGCCCGCCCGGCGGTGCCGCCACCCGAGCTCGACGACATCGACACGGCCCGCGCCAAGGACCTGGTCCGCACGGCCCTGTCCACCACGGCACCCTCTTCGGCTGCCCGACCGTCGCCCACCTCGGCCGGGTCCATGGGCGCTTCGGCTGGCGCGGCGAGCGTGTCGCCGGCGGCGGAGGGCACGACCGACATTTCCTCGGGACGGTCGCCAGGCGCAGAGTCAGCCCCTCCGAGCACCCCCGAGCCGTCGCCGATCGTCGGTGACGAGCCGGGCGCCACCACCGAGTCGCCGCACGCTGGGCCGTCGGGCGCTTCAGCCGGACCTCAAGGCACGACCGCTGGACCTCACGGCGCGACCGCCGGATCCCGAGGCGTCACCGGCGGATCGTCGGGGCGCTCCGCGGAATCGCCGGGCACGGTCGCCGAGCCGCCAGGCGCCGCCTCTGCCGAGGTGCCCGGGCGATCCCACGAGCCGCGGGGCGCCGTCAGCGAATCGTCGTCGGGTGTGTTCGCTCAGCCGGGCCCTCCGGTCGAGGTCGACGCCACCGAGTTGCTCTCCTGCTACGGCCTCACCGTCTGGCCGGCCGAGGTGGTGCGGTCGCCGGACGAGGCGGTGGAGGCGGCCGAGCGACTCGGGTGGCCCGTGGTGCTCAAGGTGGCCGACCCCGGCGCCTCGCGCCGTGCGGGCACCGTCCGGCTCGGCCTGACCGGGCCCGAGATGGTGCGCCACGCCTTCGCCGGGTTCGCCGATCAGCTGGGGGAGGAGGTGGAGCTGGCGGTCCAGCGGATGGCGCCGCAGCCCGCCGTGCCCACCGTCGTGGGCGCCGTCGAGGACCCCGCGTTCGGCCCCGTCGTATCGTTCGGCCTGGGCGAGGTGACCGCGCGCCTCCTGCTCGACCAGGGGTTCCGGCTGGCGCCCCTGACGCGCGAGGACGCCGCCGCGCTCGTGCGCTCCGTGCGGGCGGCCCCGCTCCTCTTCGGCCAGTACGGCTACCCGCCCGTGGCCGTGGACGCCCTGGAAGACCTCCTGGTACGCGTCGGCCGCCTGGCCGGCGACCTGCCGGAGGTGGCCCGGCTGGACCTGGACCAGGTGCTCGTCGGGGAGTCGAACGTCATCATCCTCGGCGCCCGCACCACCCTGCGCACTCCTGCGGGCCCGCGCCTCGACGGAGGCCCCCGAAGGCTCTCGTGATCCGCTCTCAGCGAATGGCGGCGAATGGCGGTAAATGTAGTGAACCCAAGTGCCTGCTGATGCCTGGATAAAGACGTTATAGAGCGTTATATACGGCGGGTGAGTGTACTGCCCGGTCCTGGCAGGATGGACCCATGAGGGAAACCCGAGTCTCCGCCGCGGGCCTGCGCGAAGCGATCGAGCGCAGCGGCTACTATCCCGACCTCGTCACCGACGCGGTCGAATCCGCGCTGGGCAAGGAGGCGGTGACCGCCTTCGTGGTCCATCACGAGGCCACGTTCGATCCCGCGATGGAGGTGCGCAGGCACGTCACCGTCCTGGTGCTGTCGGCGACACGGCTGCTGGTCTGCCACACCGACGAGCACCCCGCTGTGGAGGGTGTCTCGACCTCCCACGCCTCCACGACCACGGAGGCCGTCCGGCTGAGCCGCGTCCAGTCGGTCGCCGTCACTCGCGTGGTGCCCGACCCCGCCTCCTACGTGCCAGGGGTCCCTCCGACGGAGGCGACGCTCACGATCGGCTGGGGTGCCATCTCCCACGTGGACCTGGAGCCGGCCACGTGCGGCGACGAAAACTGCGAGGCCGACCACGGCTACACGGGCGCGATCACGGCCGACGACCTGTCGCTCAGGGTCAGCGAGGCGGCCGACGGCCCGGAGGCGGTCACCCACGTCCTCGCCTTCGCCAAGGCCCTCTCCGAGGCCACCGCTCGCGCCGCTTCGTGACCACCCCCCGACCGCTTCCTGACCGCCGCCGATCGGCGCCCCATGATGGGTGGGGGCACCGGCCGACGTGTCAGCGAAGAAGCCGGCCCACGATGCGCTCGTAACGGCGAGCACCCCGTGAGCCTTCACGACCGGCCGTGACGGTCGGACACCGGCGACGGCGCGTGCGGGCAACTTGGCCGGCCGTAAAGGAAGGGTGGGGGTCCGCGAGCAGAGGGAGAGATCCGCGAAGGCATAGGATGATGGGCATGCTGGTGCCGGGGTACGGCGGCGGGTCGCTGGCGGATCTGCCTCATGCGTTGCTGGCGGCGCTGGGCGTGCACGAGCCCGGCACCCCTGCTACGGCGACCGCTCGCCACCCGGCGAGTGCCCCCGAAACGCCAGGGGACGCGCCTGGCGCGGCGACCCTGCGCGACGCGGCGAACGCTCCCGACACGACAGCGGACGCGTCCGGCACGGCGAGCACGCCAAATACGGCGGATACCCCCATAACGGCGAATGTCCCCAACGCGCCGGTCGCGCGCGACACGGCCACCGCCCTCGCCGCATTGAACGATCCCCCGCTCGTCCTGGAGCCCGCGGAGCGCGTCTGCCTCTTCCTGGTGGACGGCCTGGGGGCCGAGCTGTTGCGGGCGCACGCCGAGGCCGCCCCGTTCCTCTCCGGCCTGGCCGGCAGGACGCTCACCGCCGGATTCCCCGCCACCACCGTCACCAGCCTCTGCTCCCTGGGCACCGGCCTGACACCGGGCGAGCACGGCATGCTCGGGCTGACGCTCGCCGTGCCCGGCACCGGCCACTTGTTCAACTGCCTGCGGTGGACCATGCCCGGCGGCCTGACCATGGATCCGGACCAGTGGCAGCCCGCCCCGACCGTCTACCAGCGCGCCGTCCGGGCCGGGATCGACTCCGTCTACGTCGGTCCCGGGGAGTTCGAGGGCACCGGGCTGACCAGGGCCGTCTATCGAGGCGTGCGTTACGTGGCCGCCGACGCCGTGGACGACCGCGTCGCACGGGTGCACGAGGCGATGCGGGCAGGTTCGGCGCACGTCACCGTTTACTACGGCGATCTGGACGCCGCCGGGCACATGACGGGATGGGGGAGCGAGGAGTGGCTCCGGCAGCTCGCCATCGTCGACGACATGGCGCACCGGCTCGCCGAGGGCCTGCCTCCCGGTTCCGCCCTCTACGTGACCGCCGACCACGGCATGGTCAACGCCACCGAGAAGATCGACGCCGAGCGAGTTCCCCAGCTGACGGAAGGCGTGGCGCTGCTCGGCGGGGAGGCCAGGGCCAGGCACGTCTACGCCGAGCGGGGAGCGGGGAAAGACGTGCTGGAGGCGTGGCGCGATGCTCTTCGCGGGAAGGCCTGGGTAGTGTCCAGGCAGGAGGCGGTCGAGTCGGGCTGGTTCGGGCCACGCGTGCGGGACACGTGGCTGGAACGCATCGGCGACGTCGTGGCCGTGCCGTACATCGACCTGGCCATCACCGCCCCCACCCACAACCCGATCGAGGCGCTCTTCATCGGATACCACGGTTCGATGACGGCGGCCGAGCAGTATGTCCCGCTCCTGGAGGTACGCACTTGACCAGCCCGCTGATCACACCCACCGAGCTCGCCGCGCTCGACGACGTGACGGTGCTCGACGTTCGCTGGCGGCTGGGCGGGCCGCCCGGGGTGGAGTTCTATCGCGAGGGGCACATTCCGGGCGCCGTCTACTGCGATCTGGACAAGGACCTCGCGGCGCCTCCCGGCGAGGGCGGGCGGCATCCGCTGCCCGAGGCGGGCGCGTTCCAGAGCGCGATGCGGCGGCTGGGGGTGTCGAACGGGCGGCCGGTGGTGGTCTACGACGACGCCGGGTCCACGGTCGCGGCCAGGGCGTGGTGGGCGCTGCGTTACTTCGGTCACCAGGACGTTCGCGTGCTCGACGGCGGGCTGCCCGCATGGATCGAGGCCGGGCTGCCCACCACGAAGGACACACCGGACCTGGCGGCGTCCGGCGCCACCGAGGGGGATTTCACCGCGAGGGCGGGCGGGATGCCGATGTTGACGGCTGACGAGGCGGCGGCGCTGGCCACCCAGGGCGTGCTGCTCGACGCCCGCGCCGCCGAACGCTACCGGGGTGAGGTGGAGCCGATCGATCCGGTGGCCGGGCACGTTCCCGGGGCCGTCAACGCGCCCACGACCGAGAACGTGGGGCCCGACGGCCGGTTCCTCGCCCCCGCCGCGCTACGGGACCGCTTCGCCGGCCTCGGGCTCGGTGAGGGCGTTCAGGCGGGCGCGTACTGCGGCTCCGGCGTGACGGCCGCGCACGAGGTGCTGGCGCTGGAGGTGGCGGGCCTGCCCGCCGCGCTCTACGTGGGCTCCTGGTCCAACTGGGTCGCCGACCCCACAAGACCGGTCGCCACCGGCTGACCTCACCGTCCCCGAACCGGCGTCCGCCTGCTTCGGACGGCACGCTTGGCCATGCGCCTCGACCGGTCCTCGGGGACGCTTCCGGCGGTTGGGTGTGCGTTGGCGGCGGCGTCGGTTGTATCGGCGAGTCGGCCGTGGTGTCTCTCAGCGGGGTGACCTACGCGCCCAGATGCCTCCGGCCACCGGTGGCGCGCGCCTCGAGCACGCCGGGTCAGCTGGGCCGGCGTGCTCGATCGGACCCGGCCTGCGGTGCGGTTGATCCGACCGCCGACCGCCGCGTGCATCGGTGGCGGCCCGCAACGAAAGCGGTGGGCCCAGCGGGAGCGGTGGGCCCGTACCGCCAAGCCCTAGTACAACGGCTGGCCGCCTGCGCCGAAGCAGACGAAGCCGGTTTCGCCCGTCTTGGCCGCGGCGGAGGCCAAGGCCGCGTCCGGTGCGTGACCCGCCGCCACGAGCTCGTGGAACATGCTCATCAGCGCCCGAGCCGCCTCATCGCGCACCGGCACCAGCCCGGCCACCACGCACGACGACCCCTTGGCCAGGAACGTCCCGGGCAGGCCCAGCGGCGCTCCCTCCGCCGGCGTGCGCGACATCCCGGAATTGCAGGCCGACAGCACCACCAACCCCGGCGACCGCGGGGTGTCCAGCAGGTCGTACGCCATGAGTGAGCCGTCCTCCAAGGTGATCCCGGACACCAGCGGACTACGTGCATGGAAGACCCCATGCGCGGCGAGATGCAGCACGTCGGCCACCTCCAGCGCCTCCAGCACCGCCCTGGTGTGCGCCGGCACCTCGCGGCCGTCGGGGTGGCAGGCCAGTACGTTCGCCACCTCGGCGTGCGCGTGCGCCAGAGCCGGTCCGGCCGCCGCCACCACCACCGGTGGATCACCCCGGCGGGCGAGACCGAGCTCCTTGGCGTGCACCCAGGCGGCCGCGCTGGCGCTCACGGTCACCGGCCGTTCGCGCAGGCACGGCAGGGCACCCCACGGCAGCGTGTGGAGGGCGCCCACCGGCACCATCACCAGCGGCCCGTCGCCCAGGTCGGCCAGCAGCGGGCGCAACAGCAGCCGCTCGACTTCCAGGCCTGCCGCCTCGACGTTCCCCACGTCACAGGGCGAGCACAGCGCGGGGTCCTGCTCGTCGGCATGGCGTGGCGCCTCAGTGGCCCGCTCGTCAGCCTGCCGCCGTGCCCCAAGGCCCGGCTCGTCACCGTGCCGCAGTCCCGCAGGGTCGTCATAACCGGGCTGCGGTGCGGAGTAGGTTTCGGCGGACCGCCGGCGTAGTGCGTAACGCAGGCGGACGATCGCCTCCTTGATCGGCCGCACGTCGCCCACGCGCCGCAGCACCACCCGGTCGGCAGTGATCACCACGGCCAGCAGCGCGTCCTCGACCGCCACGAACTCCACCAGCGCCCCAGACCCCAGCCCGGCCCGTACCCGATCGGGAGCCGCCGGCGAGCACGCATGGGAGGCCGCCGCCACCGCCCGCCACCGCTCCGCGAACTCGAACACCTCCCCCGCACACCCTCCACGCACCGCCAGCCCCAGCCCGAACGCCGCCAGCCGCTCCCCGGCCCTGGCCGCGTGGGCGCGCAGCGAAGGGTCGTCGAACGTCTCCACCCGCTCGCTCACCTCCGACAGCCCGTTACGGACCGCCCGGAACGCCCCCGTGGCGTCCTCCTGCAGCGACGCCTCCAGCGCGAGCGCGTGCTGCCGTACGGGCACCGGGATCTCCGGCGTCCGGGCGGGCTCCGCGGCCAGCGAGGTCAGCCGGGTGCCGACCGGGGCCCACGGCTCCTCCCGCTCGGCGTGCTCGGTGAGCCGCGCGAGCTGTCCCGAAGCCGTCGGGTGGTCGTCCATGGCGAGCGCCGCCTCGGCCGCGACCAGCCGCAACGCGGCCGCCCCGGCCAGGTGGGCGAAGCCGTCCTCCAGCTCGTCCGCGCAGGCGACCAGCTCGGCGACCAGGGCGGGCGTGACGGGTTCGAGCGCCAGCCGGGAGCGCAGGACGACCTCTCTGGCCAGCGGCAGCCACGAGGTCCGGTCCTGCGCGGCCAGCTCGGCGGCGGCCTGCTCGGCCACCTGCCGCGCCCGGTGCGGGTCGCCGGTGAGCAGCTCGACCTGGGCCAGCTTCAGCCGCGCCTCGGCCAGTGCCACGTGCGCGCCTGAGGCCTCGAGATCGGGTACGGCCAGGCTCAGCATGGCCCTGGCCTCGCCGGGCAGGTGGGCGGCCAGCAGGGCGCCGGCGAAGTCCGCCCGCATGGTGGCCAGCCGTTCGGGGAAGCCGAACAGGGTGTCCTCGGCCTCGCGGTAGTGCTTGAACGCCCCTGCGATGTCGCCACGCCGTACTGCCAGGAAGGGCAGGTTCGCGGCGGACAGGCGGGCCAGGTGCCGCAGGCCCGAGCGCTGGGAGATCTCCAGGCAGGCGGTGAGGTCGCGCATGGCGGCGTCCCAGTCGCCGCGGTAGGAGTGGACGAGCCCGCGGTTGAGCAGCCCGCCCGCCAGGAACCTGCGGTCGTCGATGGTGCCGGGAGCGGTCACCAGGACCCGCAGCGCGCGGTCGCAGGACGCGATGGCCTCCTGGTGGCGGCCGAGGCGGGCCAGGGCCACCGCGCGCTGCGTGTCGAGCTTGGCGCGGTCGAGTGGCGAGAGGTCCGACCAGGCCTGGGCGGCCACGCGGAGGGCCTGGAGCGGGTGGCCGCGTTCGGTGCGTACGGTGACGAGGGAGAGGCGGGCCTGGGCGACCCTCTCGGGCGGGGCGCCCTCGGTGGCGATGGCGGTGCGGAGGTGGTGCTCGGCGCTGCGGAGATCGCCCAGCTCACGGTCGGCCAGCGCGATGGCCCTGAGCGCGACGGCCTCGGCCTCGGGGTTACGGGCGCGGCGGGCGGCGGACAGGACGAAGCGGCCCGCCTGGAGTGCGTGGTCGGGATCGACCAGGGAGCGCATGACGGCAGCCTCGGCCGCCACGACGAGCGGGTCGCGGTCGCCGGGTGGATCTGGTGTCGCGCTCATGTAGGGCCTTGGAACGAAACGGCCGAGAGAGGGGTCGCGGCTCTCTCGGCTGGTCGGTGAGGGTCAGGTCGATACGGGGTCAGGGACGGATGCGTACCCATCTGGTCTGGACGGGTTTGTGTTCGGGCCGGTGGCACACCACGCTGAGCCAGCCTGGCGGCAGGCCGGTGACGGCGAATTCGCCGGTGGGTGTGATCCGCCGGGTGAGTGTGAGATGGGGGGTCTTCACATCGATGAGGGCACCCTCTCCTGGGTTGGGCGAGATATGCCCCGCGACATCGATGAGGCCGTCGCCGATCGTCACCTCCAGGTCGAAGGTGAGATCCGCTGTGACGAAGCGCACCAGATGGCACCCCTCGTCATCGCGTACGCCGCTGGCTGCGGCGCACTCACCGGGGGCGGCCGTGACCGCTCCCGGGACCCGAAGCCCGTAGGCGTCACGTGCGGCGGCGGACACGTGACCGGGGATCGGGTCGTTCCCGGAGGCCAACCGGAGGGCCGCCAGGAAGTACTCATCGTTGATCATTGCGCTGTCTCCTGTATTGAGAGCAGAGTGCGCAGTTTTTCGAGGCAGCGGGCCTTGGTCGGACCGATGCTGCCGATGGGGAGCCCGAGCCGAGCCGCCATCTGCTGGTTGCCGAGGTCGATGGCGACCAGCTGGAGGAGTGAGCGGCAGGGTTCGGGCAGGGTGGAGACCGTCTTCCACAGCAGGCGCCTGCCGTCGGCCTCCAGTACGGCGGACTCCGGGTCAGGGTCTTCGACGACCTCGAAGGAGGAGACGCCGGAGCGCTCCTTCCGCAGCAGCAGGAGGGCTTCGCGGCGCACGGTCGTCATGAGCCAGCCCCCCACCCCCGCGGGATCCCTGATGTTCTGGACGTGCTGGAGCAGGCGCAGCCAGGAGCCCTGGACAGCGTCCGCCGCGTCGGAGGGGCTCAGGCCGCACGCGCGGGCCACTGCCCACATACGCGGCCCGAACCTGGACTCGAGCTCGTCCCAAGCCGACCGGTCGCCCTCGGCGGCCGCGACGAGCAGCTCCGCTGGATCCCGCATGCGGCCTCCTTCCGCCCGGCACGAAGAGGCGGTCATGCCTCCTCGTGATTGCTTGAGGACTGAGCGTAAACTCTACAGACTCGCCGGGATGAGAACTCCCAGATCGGGAATTTGCCGGGTCCCCTCCGAGTCGAAGAGCCGCCTGGCCACCTCCTTGGCCGGCTCACTCTTGGCCGCGTCCGCGACGGCCCCGGCCACCAGGGCGGTGGCGAACGACGTGCCGCTCCATGTCGCATATCCCGCGAAGTCGCCTCCGTCCAGAAAACTGCTGGTCAGCCAGTCGCCGCGGGCGCAGGCGTCCACCCAGGTGCCGTAGCCGGAGTAGGGGGCCCTGCGCTCCTCGGACGCGTCCACGGCGGCCACGCCCACCACGCCGGGCATCGCCGCGGGCCAGAACGGCCGGTCGGACCCGGTGTTGCCGGCGCAGGCCACGGTCACCGTGCCGGCCAGCGCGGCGATGGCGTCGTGCAGCAGAGGTGGCGGCCGGTCGTCGAAGGTGTGGCCGCCGAAAGAGAGGTTGAGCACCTGTGGCGGGCGCTCGCGCATGCGGTAGAGAGCGCGTACGACGGTCGCCTCGTCGCCGATGCCGTCGCCGTCGAGCACCCGGTGCACGCTCAGCGCCGCGCCAGGCGCCAGGCGGGCCAGCAGGCCCGCGATGAACGTGCCGTGGCCGGCCTGTGAACCCTCCGTCGCGTCGGCGTTCTCGGGGGCGGTCTGGCCGTACCAGTCGCTGCCGGCCCACCACGGGTGCTCGGCCACGCCGGTGTCGAGCAGCCCCACGACTACGTCCGAGTAGGATCGGCCCGGTTTGTGGTGGATCGGTGGGACGGGGAAGGGCCTGGACGCGGGACCGCCGAAGAACAGGGGCTGGCCGCGGAGCACGTGGTTCGGCGAGGCTCTGAGGCCCTTCTCGCGCAGTTCGGCCGTGACCTCGCGGGGGTCGGCGCCGGGCGACAGGTGGATCACGCAGACGCCGTCCGCCTCCGACACCGCCTGCGTCCAGCGCGCCGCGGCGGACAGTGCTGTGCGGTCGGTCAGCACCTGACCAGGCCGGATGAACGCCGCGCCGACTGATTGGATTTCCATGAGGCGGTATGTATCCCCGCTCGTCCAACTGTCACATGCGACTCCCGCACCAAGTTGGTATGGCCCCCCTCTGGTGTCAGATAGCGACCGACGGTAGTCTCTCCCTAGTCACTTGTGATCATCCCGGGGCGAGGCCGTTGGGGAAGGCGCACCTCGTACCGAAACGGGAGGTCCGGTGTCTGCTCGTGGCGTCCTTTACGTCCACTCGGCTCAGCCCGCGCTGTGCCCTCACATCGAATGGGCAGTCGCGGGTGTCCTTGGCGTGCCCGTAGATCTGACGTGGACGCCGCAACCCGCCGCGCCCAATGTCGTGCGCGCGCAGGCGGAATGGGAGGGGCGCGCGGGCATCGCCGCGGCCATCGCCTCCTCGCTCATGGGCTGGCAGCGCCTCCGGTTCGAGATCACCGAGGACGCCTCGCCCGGTGTGGACGGGTCCCGCCACGCCTACACGCCGACCCTCGGCGCCTTCACCGCGGTCATCGGCGTCTCGGGCGACATCATGATCCCCGAGGACCGGCTCAGGGCCGCGATGATGACGGCGGCCCAGGGGCGGTGCGTGCTGGAGGATGAATTGGACAAGATGCTCGGGCGCCCCTGGGACGAGGAGCTGGAACCGTTCCGGTACGCGGGCGACGGCGCCCCGGTCCGCTGGCTCCACGCCGCAGTCTGACCCCCCGCCACGGGTTTCCACCAGCCACAGAGGCCCCGCACCGACGCCGGAGGTGCGGGGCCTCTTGAGAAGTCGGTACGGGCCCCGCCGACTCGGTGCGGGTATGCGGTTGGTAGGAGGTCCGTCGCGGTGCCGAGGACGAACCAAGCGGACACGCCAAAAGGACCTCGCCGATGTCGGCGAGGTCCTTTGATATGGCCAGGAAAGGGTTACAGCGGGATGTTGCCGTGGGCGCCGCGGGCGGGTGTGGCCTGGGCGAGGAGCTTGGCGATGGCGCCGCGCGTCTCCTCGGGCTTGATCACCTCGTCGATGACACCGAGATCCTGAGCCCGGTCGAGGCCCCCGGCCAGCTTCTCGTGCTCGGTGGCCAGCCGCTGCTCCAGCTCGGCCCGCTCCTCCTCCGGCGCGGCGGCGAGCTCGCGCCGCTTGAGGATGCGTACGGCCGCCACCGCCCCCATGACCGCCACCTCGGTGGTCGGCCAGGCGAACACCTTGGTGGCCCCGAGCGCGCGGGAGTTCATCGCGATGTAGGCCCCGCCGTACGCCTTCCGGGTGTACAGCGTGACCCGCGGCACCGATGCCTCGGCGAAGGCGTGCAGCAGCTTGGCACCCCGCCGCACCACCCCGTCGTGCTCCTGCCCGACCCCGGGCAGGTAACCGGGCACGTCCACGAGGACAACCAACGGCACCCCGAACGCGTCACACATACGAACGAAGCGAGCGGCTTTCTCGGCGGACGTGGCGTCGAGGCAGCCGCCGAGCCGCATCGGGTTGTTGGCGATCACACCGACCGTCCGGCCACCGAGGCGGCCGAGCGACGTGACGATGTTCGGCGCCCACTTGGGGTGCAGCTCGATGCCAGGCTCGTCGAGCAGGTCGTTGACCAGCGGCTTGACGTCGTATGCGCGCCTCGGCGAGTCGGGCAGCAGCGTGGAGAAGTCAACTTCCTCGATTTCTCCCGTGCGCACCCGGCCCTGGTGGCCGAGGAGCGTGGCGAGCTGGCGCGCCTTGACGTACGCGTCGGTCTCGGTCTTGGTGACGACGTGCACGACGCCGCTGCGCTTGCTGTGCGGCTCGGGCCCGCCCAGGGCGGCGGAGTCGACGCTCTCGCCGGTGACGCTGCGGACCACGTCGGGGCCGGTGACGAAGATGCGCCCGGAGTCGGCCAGGATGACGAGGTCGGTCAGCGCGGGGCCGTAGGCGGCGCCGCCGGCGGCGGGGCCGACGACCACGGAGATCTGCGGCACCACGCCGGACGCCTTGGTCATGGCGGCGAAGACCGTGCCGACGGCGTGCAGCGACTCGACGCCATCGGCGAGTCGCGCACCGCCGCAGTGCCAGATCCCGATGATCGGCACGCGTTCACGGACGGCCACGTCATAGGCGTGCACGATGTGCTCGCAGCCCTCGGCACCCATCGCGCCGCCCTGGAAGCGGGCGTCACTGCAGAAGGCGACGACGGGAACACCTTCGACGCGGCCCATGGCGGCCAGCATGCCGCTCTTGTCCTGGGGAGTGATCAGCCGCAGCGAGCCCTCGTCGAGCAGCGCGGTCAGACGGACGACCGGATCGCGGGGATCGGGAGGCTCCTGATCGTTGCCGTCTTCCGCCACCCGGTTGTCAAGCACGGTCATATTAAGCCCCCTTAAACACGACGGTCACATTGTGGCCGCCGAACCCGAACGAGTTGTTGACCGCGGCGATGTCGCCTTCAGGCAGCGTGCGGTTCGCACCGTGGACGAGGTCCACTTCGATGCCGTCGTCGAGGTTGTCGAGGTTGATGGTGGCGGGAACGATCCGGTCCTGCAGTGCCTTGATCGTGAAGACCGACTCGATGCCCCCGGCCCCGCCGAGCAGGTGACCGGTCATGGACTTGGTCGAGGTCACCAGCGGGTGGGTGCCGATGGCCTTGGCCACCGCCTGCACCTCGCCGACGTCGCCCGCGGGGGTCGAGGTGGCGTGCGCGTTGACGTGCTTGACGTCGAGGCCGGTGATGCCGGCGTCGGTCAGGGCCTGCGTCATCGCCATGATGATGCCGCGGCCCTCGGGCTCGGGCTGGGTGATGTGGTGGGCGTCGGCGGAGTAGCCGACGCCGGCGCAGTAGGCGTAGATCCGGGCGCCGCGCGCCCTGGCGTGCTCCTCGGACTCCAGCACCACGATGCCGGCGCCCTCTCCGAGCACGAACCCGTCGCGGTCGCGGTCCCATGGCCGGGACGCGCCCTGCGGGTCGTCGTTGCGGGTGGACATGGCCCGCGCGGCGGCGAAGGCGGCCATGTTGAGCCCGTGAATGGCGGCCTCGGTGCCGCCGGCGACCACGATGTCGGCGCGGCCGACCCTGATCATGTCTATCGCGTGGCCGATGGCCTCGGCTCCGGACGCGCACGCCGACACGGTGGCGTGCACGCCGGCCTGGGCGCCCAGGTCGAGGCCGATCCAGGCGGCGGGGCCGTTGGGCATGAGCATCGGCACCGTGAACGGCGACAGCCGGTTCCAGCCGCGCTCGCGCCAGGTGTCGTACGCGCTCAGCGTGGTGCTGATGCCCCCGATGCCGCTGGAGACCACGACGCCGAGCCGCTCGGGAGCCACCTCGGGAGCGCCGGCGTCCTGCCATGCCTCCCTGGCGGCGACCAGCGCGAACTGCTCGCTGCGGTCAAGGCGGCGGGACTCGGGCCGGGGCAGCACCTCGGTGGGATCGACCGCCGCCGTCCCCGCGAACTTCACGGGGACGGAGTCGATCCAGTCCGTGGTGAGGGTCTCGACACCCGACTGACCGGCGAGGAGCGCCGTCCAGGTCGAGGTGACGTCTCCACCGACGGGCGTCGTCGCGCCAAGGCCGGTGACGACGACACGTACCCGGTTCGCACTCACGTTTCGCGCTCCTTGCTAGTCAAAATCGAAGGGGGTGTCGGGTGAGAAACCTGCTCATTGGCCTGCCGCCCAACTGTCGTGCCTGGTCAAGGCTGGAGCGGCAGTCCAGTTAGCAGATTTCTCATCCGTCAGCCCTGGATGAAGTTGAGGACGTCCTTGACCGTCTTCAGGTTCTTGAGCTGGTCGTCGGGAATCTCGACGCCGAACTCGTCCTGGGCGGCCACGGCGATCTCGACCATGGACAGGGAGTCGATGTCGAGGTCGTCCACGAAGCTCTTCTCGGGGGTCACGTCGGAGGCCGGGATGCCGGTGATCTCGTTGATGATCTTGCCGAGGCCTTCGAGGATCTCCTGCTCGGTGGCAGCCATGTCGATGTTTCTCCTTTGGTTTCTGGATTCTGTACGGCTGCGCCGTACAAGCTCTTGATGGGTGGGGGAGGCTAAGGGATCTCGATCACTTGCCCGGCGTAGGTCAGTCCCGCGCCGAAGCCGAGCATCAGCGCGAGACCGCCGGAGCGGACCTCGCCGCGCTCGAGCATGCGCGAGAGCGCCAGCGGGATCGAGGCGGCCGAGGTGTTGCCCGCGTTGACGATGTCGCGGGCGATCACGGCGTTGTCGGCGCCCAGCTTACGGGCGATGGCCTCGATGATGCGCAGGTTGGCCTGGTGGGGCACGAACGCGGCCAGCTCCGAGGGGTCCACGCCCGCCCGGTTGCAGGCTTCGAGTGCCACCGGGTGGAGCGTGGTGGTGGCCCAGCGGAAGACGGTCTGGCCCTCCTGGTGGAGGAAGTCACCGCGGTCCTTGATGTGGATCGCGTCGGACTTGTCGCCGGCGCTGCCCCACACCACGGGGCCGATGCCCGGAATCTCGGACGGGCCCACCACCGCGGCGCCCGCGCCGTCGGCGAAGATCACGGCGGTCGACCTGTCGGTCCAGTCGACCCACTGCGACAGCTTCTCCGCGCCGATGACCAGCACGTGCCTGGCCGAGCCGCCCTGCACGGCGGCGCTCGCGGTGGCGAGCGCGTAGCAGAACCCGGCGCAGGCGGCGTTCACGTCGAACGCGCCGGGCGCCTGGATGCCGAGACGGTGTGCCACGACGGCGGAGGCGTTGGGGATCTGGGTCTCGAGCGTGCAGGTGGCGACGATGACCAGGTCGACGTCCTCCGGCGACAGGCCGCTCGCGGCCAGCGCCTTGCCGCCGGCGATGGTGGCCATGTCCTCGACGGACTCGCCATGGGGTGCGACCCGGCGCTCCTTGATGCCGACCCGGGACTGGATCCACTCGTCGTTGGTGTCCATGGTCTTGGCGAGGTCGTCATTGGTGACGACCTGTGCCGGCTGGTAGTGGCCGAAGGCCAGAATCCTGCCACCAGGGGCGATGTCGGGGACCTTCACTTGATCAGCTCCCTGGCCGCTTCGAGGTCGTCGGGGGTCTTCAGCGCCACGGTCTGCACGCCGGGCAGGCCGCGCCTGGCCAGGCCGGTGAGTGTGCCGCCGGGCAGCAGCTCGATCATCTTGGTGACGCCGAGCGCGGCCATGGTCTGCATGCAGGCGTCCCATCTGACGGGGCTGCTGATCTGCTTGACCAGCCGCTCCACGAACTCGGCGCCGCCGGCGACCGCCTGCCCGTCGGAGTTGGACAGCAGCGTGATGCCCGGGTCCGCGGGGGCCACGTTCGCGGCGGCCTCGCGCAGGCTCTCCACGGCCGGGGCCATGTGGTGGGTGTGGAACGCGCCGGCCACCTTCAGCGCGATGAGGCGGGCGCGGGCCGGCGGGTCGTCCTTGAGCGCGGCCAGCTGCTCCAGCGTGCCGCCCGCCACGATCTGGCCGGCGCCGTTGATGTTGGCGGGAGTCAGGTCGTGCTTCTCGATGGCGGCCAGGACATCTTCCTCGGCGCCGCCGAGCACGGCGGTCATGCCGGTCTCGGTGATCGCGGCGGCCTTGGCCATGGCCTTTGCGCGCTCACGGACCAGCGTGAGCGCCTGTTCGTGGGTGAGCACCCCGGCCAGAGCGGCGGCGGCGAACTCGCCCACACTGTGGCCGGCGAGCACGTCCGGGGTCGCGCCGAGCGCCTCGGCCGAGGCCAGCGCGGCGGCGACGAGCAGCGGCTGCGCGACCGCGGTGTCGCGGATCTCGTCCGCGTCGGCCGTCGTGCCGTAGGCGATCAGATCGAGCCCGACGACCTCCGACCAGGCGCCGATTCTGTCGGCCACACCGGGCAGCTCGAGCCAGGGGGACAGGAAGCCTGGCGTTTGGGCACCTTGGCCCGGAGCGACGAGTACAAGCACAAACCCCACCTTGCCCTGTAGAACTCCGACACGCGGATAATGATCCGCACGAACTTCGTCCGGGGGGTTTTGTAGGAAGCCTACAGTGGGGGTTTCGCCATCATTACGTTAGGGCTCGCCACGTCACAGCGCTCTCCGACAACCGCCCGAGAATCAGGCCGACCTGGAGGGTGAAGGCGGACCTGCCCTCGGTGGGCTGGTACCCGGTCAGCTCCGTGATTTTCTTCAGGCGGTAGCGGACGGTGTTGGGGTGGACGAACAGCAGCCGCGCCGTCGCCTCCAGTGAGGTGCCCTGCTCCAGGTACGTGGCCAGTGTGTCGAGCAGCGGCGTGCCGGCGAGCGGGAGGTAGACGTTCTCGATGAGCTGCTGCCTGGCGTCGTCGTCACCGTCGAGCGCCCGCTCGGCCAGCAGGTCTTCCGCGTGCACCGGCCTGGGCGCGTCGGGCCAGCCGGATGACGCCTTGAGCCCGGCCAGCGCCGCCCTGGCGGACCTCGCCGCGGCGTGCAGGTCGGGGACCTCGGGGCCGATGACGATGGGGCCCATCCCGAAGCGGTGCACGACCTGCTTGGCCGCGTCGTTGACGCTCTCGGCGCCGCCCACGATCACGATCAGCCGGTCGGCCTGCACGCCGGCCAGCAGGTCCATGCCGATGCGGCGGCCCTTCTCCCGGAGGCCGTCGATGACCGCGCGGGGATCGTCGTCGGGGGCCTGGCCTGCGATGACGACCACGGGGGAGGAGGTCCAGCCCAGCGCGGCCGCCCAGGAGTGCAGGCCGTCGTCGACCTCGCCGCGTACGAGGGCGTCCACGATCAGGGCCTCGAGCCTGGCGTCCCACGCGCCCCTGGCCTCGGCCTCGCGGGCGTAGACGTGGGCGGCGGCGAAGGCGACGTCGCGGGTGTAGCGGAGCATGGCCTGCTGGAGCTGGTCCTCGCCGCCGGGTGCGGCCAGTTCGTGGGCCTGCGCCTCGACCACCTCGACCACGACCCTGACGATGTCGACGGTCTGCTGGAGCGAGATGGAGCGCTTGAGCTCGCGCGGGGCCGTGCCGAAGAACTCGATGCTGGGGGTGGGGCGATCCTCGCCGGCGGTCGAGAACCACTCGACGAACGCGGCGATGCCGGCCTGCGCCACTAGCCCCACCCACGACCGGTCCTCCGCGCTGAGCGCGCGGAACCACGGCAGCTGCTCGTCCATGCGAGCCATCGCGGCCGTGCCGAGCGAGCCCATTGCCCGCTCGAGCCTGCGCGTGGTGTCCTCCCGGGTCCGGTCTGTCACGTCTCCTAGAGTGCCAGCTCCGCCCGGATGACTGCGACGGCCGTTCCGCCGCGACCGGCTAAATGACCGCGACCGCGGTGATGAGGCCGATCGCCAGGTGCGTGACGGCGAGCAGGCGCGCGCCCGGCTGCAGTTCCTGCTCCCTCACCAGGTCGCGTACGGAGATGCCGACGATCCGGTCGAACAACAGCATCGCCACCGTCTGCACCACGATGCCGACCAGGCCGAACACGGCCGTGCCCGCCAGCCCCTCCGCGAGCCGGCCGCCGGAGGACCAGATGGAGGCGGCCACGATCAGGCCGACCGCGGCCAGGGCGGAGGTGGTGAGCAGGGTGGCGTTCGGGTTGCGCTGGGTGCGGATGACCTCGCTCAGCTTGCCTGGGGTGGCCCAGTCGATCACGTAGAAGCCGACGATCATCAGGATCACGCCGACGGCGGCGTAGGCGGCGATGGCGCCGGCGCCACGGGCGAGGGTCTCGAGAAGAGTCACGTTGATTCCTATCGGGGATGCGTTGGGGGACTCAGGCGATGAGGTGAGGGACGAACGAGGAGGTGTCGTCGGTGATCAGGCCGGTGGTCTCCCTGATCCCCAGCCCGGCGGCCTCGTCGGCGACCACCCAGGCACCGAGCACCGGCCGCTGCCCCTCGAACTCGGGCAGCGCCTCGAAGCCCTGGAAGACGTAGCCCTCCTGGCCGTAGACGCCCGGCGTCTCCTCGGTGACCTCGGGGGTGACGATGCGCATGGAGGCGCCCTCCCTGCCCAGCAGCGGCTTGGCGATGTAGGAGGTCAGGTCGCGCGGCCCGTCGAGGTAGGCGGGCAGCAGGTTGGGGTGCCCGGGGTTGAGCTCCCACAGGACGGCCAGCAGCGCCTTGTTGGACAGCAGCGTCTTCCACAGCGGCTCGATCCAGGTGGAGTGACGTACGGCCTGCCGCCCGAAGTCGTCTGCCAGCATCCACTCCCACGGGTAGAGCTTGAACGCCGAGCGGATCGCGCGTTCCCCGACGTCCACGAAGCGGCGGTTGAGCGAGTCCCAGCCGATGTCCTCCATGGCGACGGCGATGGTGTGCAGGCCCGCCTGCTCGGCGGTCTCCTGCAGGTACGCCACGGTCATGGCCTCTTCGCCGGTCTCGTCCATGTTCGTGAACGCGAAGTGGGTGGGCCCGGGCGGCAGCCGCAGCTCGCGCCAGCGCTCGATGAGGCGCTCGTGCATGGAGTTCCACTGGTCGGCGCCCGGATGGACGTCCTGCAGCCAGAACCACTGCACGACCGACGACTCCACGAGCGAGGTCGGCGTGTCGGCGTTGTACTCCAGCAGCTTGGCCGGGCCCGTGCCGTCGTAGCGCAGGTCGAAGCGGGCGTACAGGTGGGGGTCACGGCGCTCCCACGAGCGCGCGACCTCCTCCCACGCCCACTCGGGAAGGGCGAAGTCGGCGAAGCGCCCCGTCGAGACCACGTGCTCGACGGCGCGCAGGCACATGTCGTGGAGCTCCTCGACCAGCTCCTCCAGCTCCTCGACCTCGTCCATCGAGAACACGTAGTGAACCGACTCGTCCCAGTAGGGGCGGGCCAGCCCCGACGGATGCGCGACCCGGTGGTAGGCCAGGCCCTGGCTCTCGATCGTCTTCTCCCAGCCGTCCCTGGGAGTGCCATGCTCGCGCCGCACCCGTCAGCTCCCGCCGCCCCAGTGGCTGCCGAAGCCGCCCCGCTGGATCGCTTTCCCGTTGCGTGAATTGATGTTCACGTCGGTGGGCCGGTACGTGGTGCCGCCGCGCACCTTGTTACCGATCCGGGTGCCCCCGTAGTACCACAGGTAGGCTCCGCGCGACCCGCCGTAGTAGTGGTAGGAGCCATTGCCGTCATCGTCGCAGTAGTCGTCGTCCACGACCTCGTACGTGCCGTCCTGCAACTGCATGACGCAGTCGGCGGTGACGTCGTCGTCATCCTGCACGGCGGCGCAGTAGCCGACCAGCATGACGGACAGGACCCCGAGAATGGTCAGCGGGATGGCCTTCGACGCCTTGCGCGAGGGAGGTGGAGACGTCGGGTTGGTTTGCGGCGGATGTGCCATCAAGCTCCTGCTTTCATGGGCCGATCAGCCTATCGGTGGCTCTCGTGCCCGTTCAATCCCGTTGTCGCGCCCCGGGTATGTTCGGTCCATGGAACCGGTTGAGGCCCTGCGCGAGATCGCCTTCCTGCTGGAGCGCGCCGGCGAGCCCACGTATCGCGTGCGTGCCTTCCGTCGCGCCGCCCAGGTCGTCGCCGACCTGCCCAGGGACGAGCTCGTGCGGCTGTCCCGCACCGGCGGACTCGGCGACCTTCCCGGCATCGGCAAGGTCACCGCCCTTGTGGTCAACGAAAGCCTCGACGGGCAGGTTCCGACCTATTTGCGGCGGATGCGGGCGACCGAGGGTGTGCAGCTCGACGAGGAGACCGCGGCGCTGCGTGCCGCTCTGAAGGGCGACCTGCACAGTCACTCGGACTGGTCGGACGGCGGCTCGCCGATCGAGGAGATGGCCGAGGCGGCCCGGGGACTCGGCCACGAGTATTTGGCGCTCACCGACCACTCGCCGCGGCTGACCGTGGCCAAGGGCCTGTCGGCCGAACGACTGGAGCGTCAGCTCGACGTGGTGGCCGAGCTGAACGAGCGGCTGGCGCCGTTCCGGATCCTGACCGGCATCGAGGTGGACATCAACCTGGACGGCTCGCTCGACCAGTCGGGCGAGCTTCTGGAGCGACTGGACGTGGTGGTGGCCAGCGTCCACTCCAAGCTCCGCATGGACGGTGACGACATGACCCGCCGGATGGTCACCGCCATCGCCAACCCCCTGGTGGACGTGCTCGGCCACTGCACGGGGCGGGTGGTGCAGGCCGGCGGCAAGCGCGGCGAGCGCCGCCCGGAGTCGTCGTTCGACGCCGAGCTGGTCTTCGAGGCCTGCCGCCGCTTCGGGGTGGCGGTGGAGATCAACTCCCGCCCCGACCGGCTCGATCCGCCCAAGCGGCTGATGCGGCTGGCGTACGAGATGGGGTGCGTGTTCGCGATCGACTCCGACGCCCATGCGCCCGGGCAGCTCGACTGGCAGCGGTACGGGTGCGAACGGGCCGCGCGGTGCGGCATCGAGGCCGACCGCGTCGTCAACACCTGGCCGCTGGAGCGGATGCTCGACTGGACGGCCGCCTGAGCGTCACTTGCCGATTTGCCGAGATCGGGTGGTGGGGGAGGTCGGCCGCATGCTCGCCCTCCCTGACCGGGTCACCGCCGTGTTCTGCACGGAGACGGACGGCATGACCGGCTCCCTGCGCGCCCTGCGGAAGGCGGGGCTGTCGTACCCGGAGGACGTGGCGCTGATCGGGTTCGACGACAGCGCGTGGGCGGCGGTCATGGACCCGCCCTTGACGATGATCGCCCAGCCGGTGCACCAGCTCGGCGCCAAGGCGGCCGAGGTCCTCCTCGAGACCCTCGGCGGGGCCGCACCAGCCCGTGCCATGCACACCCTCCGCTCCCAGCTCGTCCGACGCGCCTCGGTGGCCCCGCCCAGGGGCAGGTGACGGCGTGCCGTCATGACGCGATACTCCTTTGTGGGCGCTGGTCCATGGTGAAACGGAATCGTTCGCTTTCGAAAGCAAGTGTCAGCGGTACGATGACGCAGGAAAACGCGCAGAGCCGGAAGGAGCCCCCACGTGCTGGCCGAGGAGCGACACGGGGCGATCTTGCAGGAGCTGAGCCGCAAGGGCTCGGTCAAGGTCGCCGATCTGGCCGCCGTCCTTGGCGTCTCGGCCGTCACCGTCCGGCACGACGTGCGGGAGCTGGCCGGGCGCGGGCTGCTCGTCCGGGTGCACGGCGGTGCCGTGTCGGTCCCGGACGCACCGCGGCGGGAGGGGGCGGAGCCGGCCGCAGGCGAGCAGGACAGGCAGCGTGAGCGGCGCGAGCGGTACGTGCTCGGCATGATCGTGCCGCAGACCGCGTACTACTTCCCGGCGGTGATCAGAGGCGCGCAGGCGGCCGCGCGCGAGCTCGGCGTGCGGATCAGCCTCGCTGTCTCCCGCTACGACCTGAAGGAGGACCGCCGCCAGGTGGCGCAGCTTCGGTCGTCCGGCGTGGACGGCCTGCTGCTGACGCCGAGCGAGAACCCCACGCTCTCGCTCGCCACGGAGCAGTGGGTGAACGAGCTCGACCTGCCCGTGGTGCTGGTCGAGCGGAAGGCGGGCTGGTCGATGCCGGCGGTGGAGCAGGTGGCCACCGACCACGCGTACGGCGCCTATCTGGCCACGTGCCACCTCGCCCGGCTGGGACACGAGCGGGTGGCGCTGCTCGCCTGCGAGAGCATGACCACCCCGTGGATCCGCGAGGGACACGAGCTCGCCCAGCGCACCCTCGGCCTGCGGGAGGGACCCGTGCACATGTTCCCGCGGGCCGCCGTGGGCGCGCCGGCGGGGATGGACGAGCACGTCGACGACTTCCTGGACGCCTTCAGGGACGAGGGCGTGCGTGCCGCCCTCGTGCACAACGACATGGACGCCCTCTCTCTGGTCGGGCAACTCCGCGGTCGCGGGGTCTCGATACCGGGGGATCTGGCGATCGTGACCTATGACGACGAGGTCGCCTCCCTCGCCGACGTCCCCCTGACCGCCGTGTCGCCGCCCAAGGAGGAGGTGGGGGCCGCGGCCGTGCGGATGCTCGTCGATCGGCTGGACGATCCGGGCAGGCCGCTGCGCGGCCTGCTGCTGCGGCCGAGCCTGCGGATTCGGGCCTCGTGCGGCGCGACGCCTGCCTGAGTTCTTTCGTTTTCTTTCGTTTTTCATGCTTGTAACACGATTGTGATTGATCGTGGCCCGGGATTCATTGACAGGCTTCATTCGAAATCAAATGATTGCACCAATCTTCACTCCCCTCCCTGGACGGTGCACATGAAGCCAAGATGCCTGCGGATCACGGCCCTGCTCGCGGGCGCTGTCGTCTCGCTGCCGGCACTGGCCGCCTGCGGGGGCACGGATTCGGGTGCCTCCGACGCGAAGCCGGGGGCGGACGTCATCACGTTCCGCTCCTTCGTCAAGGCCTCCGACGTCGTCACCGCCGCCTTCAACAAGACGCATAAGGACTTCCAGGTCAAGTGGGAGAACGTGCCGAGCGGCGGGGACTACTACACCAAGCTCGCCAGCTCGGTGAAGGCAGGCAACGTCCCCGACGTGGCCATCGTCGAGTACAACCAGCTGCCCGACGTGGTCAGCCAGGGCGAGCTGGAGGACCTCACCGAGACGGCGGGCCCGGTGGTCGCCAAGAACTTCCCCGCCCAGGTCCAGCAACTGGTGAACCTCGGCGGCAAGACCTGGGGCATCCCTCGCGACGTCGCCCCGCTGGTGTTCTTCTACCGCAAGGACTTCTACGACAAGCACAAGCTCGAGCTGCCGACGACCTGGGACGACTACACGAAGCTGCTCGAGGGCGTGAAGAAGGCCGACCCGAAGGCCCGCGGCGGGATCTTCGCGACCGCCGACCCCGGCGTGCTGGCCGCGCTTTCCTGGCAGGCCGGCGGACACTGGTACGGCACCGAGGGCCAGTCGTGGAAGGTGTCCATCGACGACGAGCCGTCCAAGAAGATGGCCGCGTACTGGAACGACCTGGTCCTGAAGGGGCTGGTCGGCACGTACAACTCGACGAGCGACGACGCCTTCTTCCAGGCGGTGCAGAAGGGGCAGATCGTCTCCTACGTCTGCGCGAACTGGTGCGCGGGCGCCCTCCAGTCCACCGTTCCCGACCAGAAGGGCAAGTGGGCCGTCGCGGCGGTGCCGAGCTGGGACGGCCAACCGGCCTCCGCGATGCTCGGCGGCTCGGCCTTCACCGTCCCCAAGGGCGCCAAGCACCCCGAGCAGGCTCTCGAGTTCATCAAGTGGATCACCACGGATCCCGAGGGCATGAAGGCCTGGCTGTCCAGCGGCACCAGTAGCATGCTCCCGGCCTCGCCGGCCCTGCTGCCGGCCACCAGCGCCTTCAAGACCGACTTCTACGGTGGCCAGGACATCTTCTCCGTCGTCTCCAAGGCGTACGAGTCGGTCCCGGCCGGCTGGACGTGGGGGCCGAGCGCCGGCGTGACGGGGACGACGATCTCCGACTCGCTCGGCAAGGTCGCCGGCGGCGAGGTGAAGCTCGCCGACGTGCTCACGAGCGCCCAGCAGGCCACCGTGGCGGACTTCAAGAACCGCGGCCTGAGCGTCGCCCAGTAGTGCCATCCAGGACCGGTGTCCGTCCAGCGGGACGGACACCGCCTTCGACCCCTTGAAGGAGATGCCGTGGCGACCCGCCTGACCCGGGGGCAGGGACGCACCGCCGCCCTGCTCGTCGGCCCGTTCCTCCTGCTCTTCCTCGCCTTCTCCGTCGCGCCGCTGGTGTACGCGGCGTGGCTCAGCCTGTTCACCGAGCGCAGTTCCGGCCTCGGTTTCGGCGGCGCCGAGACCTTCTTCGCCGGCCTCGGCAACTACGCCCGGGCGCTCGGCGACGCGGCGTTCCGCGACAGTTTCGTGGTCATCGCGACGTACGTCCTGCTGTACATCCCCGTGATGATCGGGGGCGCGCTCCTGCTCGCCCTGCTGCTCGACTCGGCCATGGCCCGAGCCAAGCGCTTCTTCCAGCTCGGTCTCTTCCTGCCGCACGCCGTACCGGGACTCATCGCGGCGATCATCTGGGTGTACCTGTACACGCCTGGGCTCAGCCCGGTGATCGACGTGCTCGAGTCGGCCGGCGTGAAGTGGAGCTTCCTGTCGGCCGACCACGCCATGTTCTCGGTGGTCAACATCTCCACCTGGGAGTGGATCGGCTACAACATGGTCATCCTCTACGCCGCCCTGCAGGCCATCCCGAGGGACGTCCTGGAGGCGGGGAGGGTCGACGGGGCGAGCGGGCTGCGGATCGCACTGCGGATCAAGGTCCCGCTCATCCGCCCGGCGATCGCGCTCAACGTGCTCTTCACCGTCATCGGCGCCCTGCAGCTCTTCACCGAGCCGAAGGTGATCTACCGGGCGTCGACCGAGATCGGCAGCTCCTGGAGCCCGAACATGTACGCGATGCGCGCCGCCTTCGACAACCACGACTACGGCCTGGCCGCGTCCGCCTCGATCCTGATCGCCCTGCTCGGCGGGGTCCTGTCCTTCATCGTGACCCGGTTCTCGGCGCGGAGGGTGCAGCCATGACACTCACCGCGACACCCGCACCCCCGGTTCCCGCCTCCCGGAAGCACAGGAAGACCAGTGCCGGCCTGATACCGCGGATGCTCTCACGTACGGCCGTCAACGGCGTCCTCGTCGTCGCCGTGCTCTACACGGTGATGCCGCTCCTGTGGCTGCTCATGGCGGCCACGAAGAACATGCGCGACCTCTTCGGCACCGGTGGCTTCTCCTTCGGGCGGACCTTCGACCTCGGTGCCAACCTGGCGCACCTGTTCAGCGCGGGCGACGGCATCTACCTGCGGTGGCTCGGCAACACCGCCCTCTACGCCGTGGGCGGCGCCCTCATCGCCACCACCCTGTGCGTGGCGGCGGGGTACGCCTTCGACAAGCTCTCGTTCCCGTTCAAGGAGAAGATCTTCGGACTGATCCTCCTCGGGGTGCTCGTGCCGGCCAGCGCGATGGCCCTGCCCATCTACCTGCTGGCGTCGAAGACCGGCATCGTCAACACCTTCTGGGGCGTCTTCCTCCCGAGCCTGGTCTTCCCCTTCGGGGTCTATCTCGCCCGGGTGTTCAGCGCCGCGTACGTGCCTGCCGAGGTGATCGAGGCGACCCGCGTCGACGGCGCCGGTGACCTGCGGACCTTCCTCAGCATCGGCTTCCCGATGCTCCGCACGGCCTTCGTCACCATCTTCCTCTTCCAGTTCACTGGCATCTGGAACAGCTTCTTCCTGCCGCTCGTGATGCTGACCGACCAACACCTCTACCCGCTCAACCTGGGTCTGTACACCTGGCAGACCACGTCGCTGAACCAGGGCCATCCGGAGGACTACCTGCTCGCCGTCACCGGTTCGCTGGTGGCGGTCGTGCCGCTGGTCATCGCCTTCGTGGTGCTGCAGCGGTACTGGAGGGCGGGCATGACCGCTGGAGCCGTCAAGTGACCCTTCCCCGCGCGCTGCTCGCCATGGAGCCGCGCTTCAAGGACGCCCTGTTCGGGCCGGACGAGCTCGACCGGCTCACCCGGCTGGTGGACGTCGACCCCGGCCTGGTCGTCAGCGACTTCGCGGACGCGCCGGAGCTGGCCTCGGCCGAGGTCCTCGTCACCTGTTGGGGCTGCCCGGCCATCGACGCCTCCGTGCTGCGGCGGGCACCCGGACTGCGTGCTGTCGTCCACGTGGCGGGCACGGTCAAGAGCCTGATCACGGACGCCTGCTGGGAACGCGGCATCGCCGTCTCCTCGGGGGCCGCCACCAACGCGCTGCCCGTGGCCGAGTACACCGTCGCCGCGATCCTGTTCGCCGGCAAGCGTGTTCTCGGCATCCGCGACCTCTACCGCACGGAGCGCCGGGCCCTCGACTGGGCCGCGCACTTCCCCTCGCTGGGCAACTACCGCAGGACCGTCGGAATCATCGGGGCCTCCCACATCGGCCGCCGGGTGCTCGACCTGCTCCGCCCCTTCGACCTCGACCTCGTGATCAACGACCCGTACCTCGACGAGACCGGAGCGGCCGCGCTCGGTGCCCGGCCGGTCGGCCTCGACGAACTGCTGGCCGCCTCCGACGTGGTCTCCGTGCACGCCCCGGCACTGCCGGAGACCCGGCACATGCTGGACGCGCGCCGCCTGGGGCTGCTCTCCGACGGCGCCACGCTCATCAACACCGCACGCGGCTCGCTGGTGGACATGGAGGCACTTACCAAGGAGCTGGTCTCGGGCCGGATCGACGCCGTCCTCGACGTCACCGAGCCCGAGATCCTCCCGGCGAACTCGCCGCTCTACGACCTGCCGAACGTCCTCCTCACCCCGCACATCGCCGGCTCGACGGGCGGCGAGCTGCGCCGCCTGGCCCACTCGGCCCTCGACGAGCTGGAACGGTACACCCAGGGCCTGCCGTTCGCGCACGCCGTCCATGCCGATGCGATCGGCCGCTCGGCGTGACACGCAGGCGGCCTCGATGACGAACCCGTTAGCCGGCAACCCGCTGCGTACCCGTGCGGACCTGGCCGACCCCGATGACGTCGCCTGGCGCCCCGCCTGGCTCGCCCAACGAATGGGACGTCCAGTCGGCGGGCGGTAGCCGGCTCCAGCGCCTCGCTCCCGATTCAGGGGGCCCGGACAATCGCACCCACGCTCTGCTCAAAGGCCGACGGATCTTCCAGAATATCGCTATCAGCCCCCGGCAGAATCGCCGACATCACTCGCGCGGCGTTGTCCTTACCCATTGCCAGGAAAGCCCTTCCGAGCGCGTCGTCTCGCTGGGGGAGATGCCGTCCCGGCTGGAGCTGGACTTTGGACGCCGGGGACGCAGCAGGCGGCCGACTCATGAAAGGCGCCTGCAAATCTTGGTCAACTGTTCCGAACAGAGATGCTCCCCGGACATTCACCTAGCCCAGGCATGTTTCCCTATTTTCGGCGATGCCGACCGGCCATTCGTTACCGACAGGACAAATGTCCATTTCTATATATGGGTGCGGTGCCGGCGCCGGCACAGGCGGCGAAGGACGTGAACGTCCCGTGCGACCCGGACGCGCTCGTCACGGAGATCAGAACAGCCAACGGGATCGGAGTCGCCAGGCTCCTTCTCGCGACGGACTGCGTCTACAACTACACCACCACGGCTGACCCCGGCGACGCACTTCCGATCATCAGGGGCGACATCACTCTGGTGGGCGGGTCGAGCACGACTATCAGGCGCGATCCGGCCGCACCCGACGCCTTCCGTCTCCTGGAGGTCGCATCCGGGGCGACGCTCCATGTCCAGAGGATCTCCTTCGTGGGCGGAAGCGCGGCGGGCCTCGGCGGTGGGATCCTCAACGCGGGCACCGTGGTTCTGGACCAGATCATCATGGCCGGCAACCACGCAGGAAACGGTGGCGCGTTCGCCAATAATGTCGCCGCCAACGCGACGATCTCCGGCAGCGTGCTGAACGAGAACTCGACGACGAGCGTCGGGGGCGGTGCCATTCTCAACTTCGGGACGCTGACGATGTTCAGGAGCGTCCTGACCAGGAACAGTGCACCGGTCAACGGCGGTGGGCTGAACACCCAGGCAAATGGCGTGTCGCACCTCATCCAGAGCACAGTGGCCGACAACACATCCGGCAGCTTGGGAGGAGGCGTCTCCGACCTGGGAACCACCACGCTCGATCGCGTCGTGGTCACGCGGAACAAGGGATCCGGCGGCGGCGGAATCGCCACCGGCAACAACAATGTCAGCATCCAGAACTCGGTTATCCGTGACAACACCCCCGATAACTGTAGTCCGATGAACACCATCCAGGGCTGCGTCGGCTAGCCGTCGGCCGTCACCGTCCGGAACCCGTGTCTGGGGGAGCCTTCTGGGTCACTGGCCGCCGTCGACACGGGCAAGCCGCTCGATCCGCTCATCGTGTCTGAGGTCCCTTAGTGGATCGAGGCAACAAAGTAAAGCCTTGGCAAGCGCTTTCCGAGCCGATAAAAACGTTCTAATCTAAGATCACTCCGCAGGAGTACGCCCGTGAGGCTTGCACTCATCGCCGCGGCGGTCACGTTGACCGTCTCGGCGACCCCCGCCGTGGCGGTCCCCCTCGACCCGGCACCTGGACTCAAGTTCGACTTCGGTTCCACGTCCAGCCCGTTAGCCGACGGCTACACGCGCGTCGCGCACAACACCCTCTATACCGCCGACCTGGGCTACGGCCTGGACCGGGCGGTGGGCTACCGCGACCGCGGCACCGCCGACCCGGTGACGCGTGACTTCACCGTCTCCGGTTCGTACGGCTTCGCCGTGGACGTGCCCAACGGCGAGTACGAGCTCACCGTGATCTCCGGAGACGCCATCGCTCCCAACGCCACCACGCTCGCCGTGGAAGGCGAAGATCGCGGCACCATCACCGCGAACACCGGCGCGTACGGCGACTACACCGGCACCGCCCTCGTCGCAGACGGCCAGCTCAACCTGGGCTTCGGCCGGGACGGCCGGGTGAACGCCGTCCTGGTCAAGCCGGCCACCGCGCCCACCGGGCTGGCGGCCACCGCGATCAAGGCAACCGCCACCCCGAGCGTCACGCTGGCGTGGAAGTCCACCGGCGCAACCGGCTACGAGATCTACCGAGCCGAGAACACCGCCGGTCCCTGGGCCAAAGTGGGCGAGAGTTCCGAGCCCGTGTTCACCGACAGCACCGCTGAGCTGGGCCTGACCTACGTCTACGCGGTCGCTGTGCCCGGCGGCACGTTGGGCGCTCCGCTCACCGTGACCGTCAAGGACGCCACTCAAGCCGCCCCGGTCGCGCCGGAGGGCCTGGAACTGGTCACCGCCTCCAGCGAGAAGATCACGCTGCGCTGGCGCCCGGTCAAGGGCGCCCTGCTCTATCACCTCTACCGGGACGACAAGCGCGTCGGTGTCGTGGCCGAGGCCGGCTACACCGACGAGCTCGTGCCCGCCGACCGGCACAGCTACCGGGTGGTGGCCGCGGGGACAGGCGGGTTGTCGGCCTCCTCGGCCACGATGACCTCGCCCGTCACCGCTTATCCGCTGCGCCGGATGACGAAGCTGGACCGTGGCGTGGTCGCCGTACCGACCGAGCAGGGCACGCTGGTGAGCTGGCGGATGCTGGGCACCGACCCGGCCGACGTGAGCTTCGGGCTCTACCGGGACGGGAAGCTCCTCACCACCACCGACAAGACGAACTATCTGGACAGCGGCACCGGCTCCTACACCGTCGCCGCGGTGCTGGACGGCCGGGTGGGACGCCGCTCGGCGCCAGCGCGGCCGTGGACGGCGCCGTACCTGGACATCCCGCTGAACAAGCCGGCCGGAGGCGTGACCCCGAGCGGCGGCGGTTACGACTACCGCGCGAACGACGCGGCCGCCGCCGACCTGGACGGAGACGGGCAGTACGAGATCGTGCTCAAGTGGGACCCGTCCAACTCCAAGGACAACTCCCAGGGCGGCTACACCGGTGAGGCGGTCTTCGACGCCTACGAGCTGGACGGGACCAGGCTCTGGAGGATCAACCTGGGGCGTAACGTCCGGGCCGGGGCACACTACAGCCCGTTCCTGGTCGACGACTTCGATGGGGACGGGCGGGCCGAGTTCGTGGTCAAGACCGCGGACGGGACCGTGGACGGCGCCGGGACCGTGATCGGGGACGCCGCCGCCGACTACCGCACCACCGGCGGCCGGATTCTGAGCGGGCCGGAGTACCTGACCGTCTTCGACGGGCGCAGTGGCGCGGCGCTCGCCACCGTCGACTACGAGCCCGCCCGCGGCAACGTGGCCGACTGGGGCGACACCGGCGGCAATCGTTCGGACCGCTTCCTGGCTGCCTCCGCCCACCTGGACGGCGAACTGCCCAGCATCGTCATGACCCGCGGCTACTACGCCAAGACCATGCTCGTGGCGTATGACTGGCGGGGCGGCAAGCTGACCAAGCGCTGGACGTTCTCCAGCTCCGACAACCCCGGGTACGGCGGCCAGGGCAACCACAACCTCTCCGTGGCCGACGTGGACGGCGACGGCAGGGACGAGATCGCGTACGGCGCGATGACCCTGAATGACGACGGGACCGGCCTCTACACCACCAAGCTTGAGCACGGCGACGCCATGCACCTGGGCGACCTCGACCCGGCACACCCCGGCCTCGAGATCGCCGACGTGCACGAGCACACCGACATGCCGTGCGGACTGGAGATGCACGACGCCGACAGCGGCGAAATCCTCTGGTGTGTCAAGACCGGCCAGGACACCGGGCGCGGCCTGACCGGCGACATCGACCCGTCGCATCCGGGCGAGGAAGTCTGGGCCTCCACCGGGGCGGGACTCCACACCGCCACCGGCGAGCTCATCTCGACGAAGACCCCGGCGATCAGCAACACCATCTGGTGGGACGGCGACCTGTCCAGAGAGATCCTCGACCACGACTACTCCGCCGACAAGCTGGCCGGCGTGCCCACCATCGGCAAGTGGGACCCGGCCACGCAGACCACGGTCAACATGCTCACCGCGACCGGCACCTACTCCAACAACACGACCAAGGGCAACCCCTCACTCCAGGCCGACATCCTGGGCGACTGGCGCGAGGAGCTGATCGTCCGGACCGAGGACTCCACCGCGCTGCGGCTCTACAGCACGCCGTACCCGACGGATCACCGCTTCCCGGCACTCATGCACGACGCGGTCTACCAGTCCGGGATCGTCTGGCAGAACGTCGGCTACAACCAGCCCCCGCACACCGGTTACTTCCTGGGTACGGGGATGACCACGCCGCCGGCGCCGTACCTGACCACCGGCTCCCCGCTCCAGGCCCGGCTCGAGCTGCGGAAGGATCGCCTTGACGTGGAACTTCCCCAGCACGGCTCATATGGGAAGGATGCCGACGGCCGCGCCGGGATCCTGCCGGGTACGGTCCGCGCGGTCGCCGACGGGAAGATCGTCGAGCTCGGTGCCACGGCGCTGCCGCATGGCGAGCTCCGCGTGGACGGCGCCGCCATCGAGAAGGCACTGGCCGGCTACACCGGTACCGTCTCCGTGACCATCACCGGGCACCTGACCGACGGCCGCACCTTCACCGGCCAGGTGAAGATCCGCCCGTAACGTACGAGATCGCCCACCCCGCTCGCCGGCTTTCGGCGCGGGGTGGGCGAATCCCAGCGGGGGCGCTGCGCTCCGCCCCGATACAGGTCGCACCGGCGGCCGACGCCCGCCGGTGGCCGGTGTCCACATCCCGCACCAGGAGTCCGAAGCGTGACGGTCCCCTGCCGAGCGAATGACCGACTAGGTGCTCGCGAGCGTCTGCAGGATCGTGGCGGCCTGGTCGTGGAGGCCGAGTTCTCTGGCCATGGAGGCGGCTTGAGTGAGCGCTTGCGCAGCCTGGACCGGTTGCGAGTGGAGGAGGTACGCCTGGCCGAGGGCATGGAGCACGCGGATCTCGATACGCCGCGACGGGATGCGCCGGCCCATGCTCAGCGCCTGTTCCAGAGGCTGGATGGTGCTGTGAGGGCTGGAAGCCTTCGAGCGGTTCCGCGCGGTGCCCAGGCCGAGCAGCGCCATGGCCTCCCCTGCGACATCGCCGAGCTGCCTTGTCATGGCCAGCACCTGTTCGAAGTCGGCTTCGGCAGCAGTGGGTTCGTGGCGGCGTAAATGAAGGGAACCGGTCCAGTACAGAACCTGGGCACGATTCCGGGGCGAGCCGCTGTCGTCGGCGACGCTCAAGGCCCGGCGGAGGTAGGCGTGGGCGGTGTCGTGGTCACCGTTCTCCATGAGGATCTGGCCGATGTTGCGCAGACAGTAGGCTTCACCGCCCTGGTCACCCACTTCCCGCAGCACCTGCAGCGCCTCGTGTTGCTTCCGCAACGCGCCGTCGGGGCGGCCCAGGTAGAGGTCGAGCGCGGCCTGGTAGCTGAGGGTGAGCGCATATCCATGCCTGTCGCCCAACGCGACGAAATCCCGCAAGGCCGCCGCGAAGTACGCCTCGGCCTCGCCGTGCCGCTCCTGATCCACACGGAGCAGCGCCAGGCGGAAGGACACGGCGGCTCTTCCGCGTGGGTCGCCGACCGCCTGAGCGGCGGTGAGCATCTCCGACGCTTCCTCGATATAGCCTTTGATCGTCAGGGTGGGCGCGCATGTGCAGGCGAGTTCCCAGGCCAGCTCGTCCTGGCCGAGGCGCAGGGCCTGGCGGGTGGCGGCCACCAGGGCCTGACGCTCGGTTTCCACCCAGTCCAAGGGGGCCTTCGCGACAGCCCGCACGACGTTCGCGTCGAGAGGCGTCCGCTGGGATGTGCCCAACACGGTCTGGTAGTCGCCGCCGTAGACGATGCGGTAGACGTGCTGCGCCAGGAACAACCAGCCGCCGAGCGCACGTGTGATCGCGTCCGGGCCGGCCGAGCGCTCTTCGGGCGCTTCGCTGCGTTCTCGGGCGAACAACCTGACCAGGTCGTGAAAGCGGTAACGGCCGCCGGCGGCGCCGAGCAGCCTGGCGTCGACAAGGTGCTCGGTCATGTCCTCTGCCTGGCGCTGACTGGTGTCCAGCACCGCCGCGGTCACCCACGTGGCGAAGTCGGGTGCGTCGAGGAGGCTGAGCAGGTGGAAGGCGCGCTGCTCGACCGGTGGCAACCCGCCGTAGGAAAGTGCGAAGCCGGTGCGTACGTCGAGCTGTTCGAAGGCCAGCTCGTCCAGCCGCCGCCGCTCGTCCGTCAGCCGGGAGACCATGTGGCGCAGATCCCAGTGGCTCTTGGCCGCCAGCTTGGCGCCGGCGATGCGGATCGCCAGCGGAAGGAAGCCGACGAGCTCGGCCAGGCGCAGCGCGGACTGCCGGTCCGAGTCCACCTTGTGCGCGCCCACGATGCGCGCGAGCAGGCTGAGCGCGTGGTGGGGCGCAAGACTGCCGAGGTCGATCCGGCACCCGGTGGCCAGCGAGCCGAGGCGCCTCCTGCTCGTCACGAGCACTCCGCAGGACGCCACGCCGGGGAGTATCGGCCTGAGCTGGGCCGGGGATGCCGCGTTGTCCAGCACCAGCAGGAGGCGGCGATTGGAGAGGAGCCCTCGGAACACTTCCGCCCGTTCGTCGAGCCCAGGTGGGATGTCCGCGGCACTGGCTCCCAGCGCCCGCAGGAAACGTCCCAGCACCTCGCTGGGCTGGGTGGGTTCCGGCTGGTCGCCGCGCAGGTCGATGTAGAGCTGGCCGTGCGGGTATTTCTCGCGGACGAGGTGAGCGACGTGCACGGCCAGTGTGGTCTTGCCGACCCCACCTGGTCCCGACACGACGGCCAAGGGCGGTGCGGTTCCTCGGGTGACGCTGAGCACCGTGGTCAGCGTCGCCG
This sequence comes from Nonomuraea sp. CA-141351, assembly GCF_050944675.1. Taxonomy (NCBI): domain Bacteria; kingdom Bacillati; phylum Actinomycetota; class Actinomycetes; order Streptosporangiales; family Streptosporangiaceae; genus Nonomuraea; species Nonomuraea sp. CA-141351. Next base: position 9,103,166 of record NZ_CP191982.1, on the reverse strand, counting down.
TTTCCTCGGCCCGGCCGGTGAAATCGGGAATGTCGGCGGGCAGCAGGTTCGGTAACGGCAACGTGATGTGCGCATGGGCCGTGACCTGAGCGTCCCCTGCCTGGAGAAGGTCGGAGTGGGCCTGCGTAAGCAGTGGGGACGGATCGATGCCCAGGTCCAAGGCGAAGCGACGCTTGATCTGTTCATATCTGTGCAGTGCTGCCGCTATTCGCCCACTGGCTCCGAGCAGCGCCAGCACCCTTGCCTGGACCGATTCGTCATAGGGAAATTGCTCGGCTATCCGCTCCACCACGCTGACCGCCTCCGCTGCCCGTCCTGCGGCCAGCGCATGGTCCGCCAGATGGCAGGCGCATGCGAGCCGCCGCTTGGCCAGGTGGTACGAGACCGGATCATTCCTGAGCCATTCGCTGGTGTCGGCCAGCACACTGCCCCGCCACAGCGCCAGCGCCTCGCCCAGCGAGGCGAGCGGATCGGGCTCCCGAGTCGCGGCCGTCATGAGACGGAGGAAGCGGGTGGCGTCGATGCTCTCCTCTGGCGCTGTCAGGCTGTAGCCACCTCCGGTGAAGGACAGGGTGATACCGGCGGGCAGCCAGCGGCGCAGCCGGGAGGCGGCAGTGCGGAGAGCGGCGGTGCTGCCCCCGGAGGGCCCCCACACTCTGCTGATGAGGGTGTCCTCGGGAACGGTGCGGGGCGCGTCGAGGAGCAGAGCGCCCAGCAGCCACCGGACGTTCCGGCCTGGAAGGTCGAGCTGAACCCCGTCGACCCGTGCCTCCAGCGGCCCGAGTATGCGGAAGTCAACGGATGGCCCCTCCACCCCGTCCGGCATGCTTCCTCCGACGGATGTGCTGTAGATCCATCCAATCTACTTCACATATCCGTCTGTACCGGGACACTTCTAGTTACCCAGGGCACAGCCCCGGCTCCGGGGGGTTGGATCCCCATCCCCATTCAGAGTTGCTGCAGACCACCCGCCCGCCTACCGCTTGGGCGGCCGACGCGCTACCCAGAACGACGACGGTGGCCAGCATGAAGCCCACGATGAACCGTCTGAGCATCATGAAACCCCCTAGCATGTGCGACGAGAGCGTCACATCCGAGGCTGCCACACCCGGATTTCAGATCGTTTGCATGTCCGCTTTGTCGCTGCGAACGTGACGCAAATGAGCTGTGCCAGTGTGACGGCATGCGTCTGGTCGACACCGTCAACCTGCCTGCCGGTCACCCCGTGGCTTCCGGCATCCACAGGGTGACCGGCGACAGCCTTCGACCGCCGCTGAGACACCCGGCCCACCGGTATGGGGGTGTATACGGTTGCGCACGCTTGAGTTCGCCGCACTCGGCCCACTTCAGGTGGGGTCCAATGGGGTGCGATTGCAGCTAGGGGGACGAAAACAGCGGATCCTGCTCGGCATGCTGGTCTGCAGCCCCAACGAGCCGGTCACCAGCGAGCGCCTGATCGATGCGTTATGGGGTGCCGTGCCGCCTCCCAGCGCGGAGAAGAACCTCCGGGTGTACATCTACCACTTGCGTCGAATCCTGGGCAGCGAGAAACGGATCACCTGGCGGGCGCCCGGATACGCGCTGACCGTCAGGCCGGGAGAGCTGGACATCCACCTCTTCGAAGACAGAGCGGCCGCCGGCACGCGAGCGCTCACCCATGACTCCCTTGCCGAGGGCGCGGACCTCCTGCACGGTGCCCTCGACCTGTGGCGTGGTCCCGCCCTGGCCGGCCTCCTCGACATCGAACACCTCCGCGCCAAAGCGGTCCGCCTGGAAGAACACCGGTTGGACGTCCTGGAGAAGAGGATCGCAACCGAGCTCACCTTGGGAAGGCACACGGATATCGTCGGTGAACTCCGGGCCCTGGCCACTGAATATCCGTTACGCGAGAACCTTCAGGGTCAGTTGATGGGCGCCCTGTACCGGTCCGGGCGCCGGGCGGAGGCGCTGGAGGTCTATCGCACCGTACGCCGCACGCTTGTCGAGGAGCTGGGCGTCGAACCAGGAGCGGACCTGCAACATCTTCACCAGAGCATACTTCTCGATGACGCGCTCGCCTGCCACGCCCCGCCATCGAACGGGGTCGTGGACCCGGACAAGTTCGTGCTTCGGCAAATCAGGGAGTCGCTGAACCTCATCGCCCGGCTGCTCGATCGCATCGACCCTCCGGAGCCGTACGGCAGCAGCTCGCCATAGATCGCTTTCAAATCGTTTTCATACTCGGTGGCACTTGGCTGCGGAAACGAGCTACGAGTGCCGCGCAGCCGCACAAATACCGGAGGCCGACGTGTTCCGTATGCGGGAGATCCTGGTCTCACCACGACTCAGCCGAGGCACCGCCCTGTCCGCGGTCGAGCGTCTCAGCGCTTTTCATGGGCTCACGTCAAGCGTCGAGTACCTGGCGAGAAGGCGAGATCGCGAATTCGGCGGGTTGAACAACTGGCAGGTGATGCGGCACGCCTATCGCAGTCGTCCCCGGCCGGTACGGCTGGCACTGGATGTCATCGGGGGCCGACGGGTGACCACCGCCATCCATGCCACGCGGGTGGTTTCGGCGGCTCTACTGCTGCTTCCCATCTCCTCCAACCGGGCACGACTCGGTGCGAACCTGGTGCTGGCGAGTACGACGATGATGCTGCGGCCCCGCCACCGCTATGGCGGAGATGCGGCAGATCAGGCAGCGGTTGTCGTCCATACCGCCACCGCGCTGGCGAGGACCGGCGGACCCGCGACCACCGACGCGTGTCTGTGGTTCATCGCCCTTCAGTCCGTGCTCTCCTACACGGCCTCCGGGTACGCGAAGCTGAGCAATCCCGCATGGCGCGACGGAACGGCGCTCACCAGGATCATGAGTACGCGGCTCTTCGGCAACAAGACCATGTGGCGCATCCTCCACGGGCATCCGGAGGTGTCGAGGGCGCTCAGCGCCGGTGTCCTGGCTCTCGAATGCGCATTCCCGCTCGTCTTCATCGCGCGCGGGCGGCTTGCCCCGCTCTTCGTCTGGCCGGCGATCGTCTTCCATCTCTTCAACGGCGGCGTCATGGGGTTGGGGCGCTTCGGATGGGCTTTCATCGCCATGCATCCCGCCGTGATCTATGCGACCCGCAGGCCAAGAGACGGTCGTAGCGATGTGATGCCCTACCTGGCGCTGATCGGGACGGCCGGTGCGACGGCCGTCGGAGCGATCGTCCGGACACGGGATGGGACGCCCGGCCGTCGGGGGGATGCGGATGTCCAGAACCAGGAGGGACGGCGAGCCGATGACGTTGTCGAACGACCGCGGTAAGGTCCTGATGTCCGGCGCGCTCGCGGCCTGGTTCGTCGTCACCCTGTTCAGCCAGCATCCCCGGCGAAGGCGCGACCGGCTGCGAGCCCTCGTCCCCGGTGGTCTGGTTCCGGACTGGCGCTTGTTCGCGCCGGAGCCGGTTCAGCGCGACTACGTCCTGGTGCACCGCACGGTGGAGGCCGACGGCGGGGAGACGCCCTGGCGGGTTACCGCCCCGATCAGCGGGCGGTCATGGCGGCAGTTCGTGTGGTTCCCACAAAGACGTGCCGAGAAGGCGATCCATGAGATAGCCGACGAACTACTTGCGCACGCCGCGGCGCAGCGTCGGGAATGGTCCGGCCACCACACGTTCGGATTGCTCCGCGACCACGTCCTCCGCCGGGTCCGCCAGGAATACGCGGACAGTCGTTCGATCGCGGTCGGCGCGCAGTTCGGAGTGCTCCGCAGCGGCGGCCACGATCACACGGCCGAGGAAGAGCTGGTTCTTGTCTCTCCGTTCATCTCATGCCTTGAAGGAGCGGTGGGTGAATAGCGTGAGAATCCTGCTGCTCTACGCCAATCCAAACCTGTCCGTCCCGGTGAGCCCGTACGGGCTGGACACCGTCAGCGCGACCCTCCAGGCACGGTGCGGCCCGACAGAAGTGCTCATCACCAACCCATTCATCGAGGCCATCGAGCCGGAAGCCCACCTCAGGGCCGTACTGGCGCATTTTCAGCCGGACGTGGTCGGGATCTCCGTCCGCAACATAGACAATGCCATAGTCGCGCTCCCGGGCGATCCTCCGCCTGATGGATCACCGATCGACGTCGTCGCCTACGCTCCGGCGATCCGCGGCTTGACCGATGTCATCAAGGAGTGGCGTGCTGACGCTCTCTGCGTCGTCGGCGGCTCAGGCTTCACGGCCTGCCCTGCGGAGTTCCTGAGATACCTCGATCTCGACTACGGGTTCGTCGGACCGGCCGAGAGTACATTCGCCGAGCTCGTCGGCGCGCTGCGGGAAGCGCGGCCACCATATGGGAAGGCCGCGGCCGAGATCATTCGAGGCCTGCCCAATGCGGTGATCCGGGACGACGGCGGGTTCCATCGCACGGCCGCCAGGCTTTCATTCCGGGCGGAAGCTCGCGAGCCCATGCGGATCGCGCCGGAATATCAGCTGCTCTACCGCCTGCGAAATATACCGGTGGCCGTGCGGACGAAAAGCGGCTGTCCGCTCCGATGTTCTTACTGCACTGATCCCGTGAACCAGCGGAGAACCGAGCACAGGGCCGTCGGCAACGTGGTCGCCGAGATCCGGCATCATGTCGAGGAACATGGCTTGAGAAGCTTCCATATCGCGGACGCCGAGCTCAACCTCCCCTATGAAGACCACCTCCTACGGGTGTGCGCCGGCATTCGGGACAGCGGTTTGGCAGGGCAGATCGGTTGGCGCGGTTACTTCAACGTCACGCCCTTCTCGGACGAGTTGATGGATGCGCTGGCGACCGCCGGTTGCGACGCGCCCAGTTTCGCGGTGGACAGCTTCTGCGAGGACGGGTTGCGCGCACATCAGAAGAACTTCCGAGCACATCACGTGCATGATGTGCTGAACCGCCTGCTCTCCCGTGGATCCGCGGTGCGTCCCGAGGTGTGTCTGCTGCTCGGGCGCCGGGGTGAGACCGCGGCGAGTATCGACGCGAACATCCGGTGGATGCTGGAATACGCCGACCGCGGAGTTCGGATCGCCTATTCATGCGGCCTTCGGGTGTATCCGAACACCCCGTTGGCGCGAGAGACGCTCGATACCGCACATGTGTACCTGTCCTCGGGGCCCCTTGGCAGGACAGGCGGCAGGCGCTTCACCCCGGACGAGCTTCTTCGGGAACCGGTCGTCTACTGCGAACCCTTCCCGCCCCGCGAGCTCGCGCACTACGTGGCCCGGCGGGCCGGCGGCCATCCCAATATCGGTGTGTTCACCGACGGGCCGTGGCCGGAGGCACGACATTCCGAAGAACTACGTCTTTTCAACGTAGGGGTCCATCGTATGGCCCACGGCAGGTTCGGCCAGGCCCGTGCCTACCTCTCCAGCGCACTCGGCAAAAACCCCGGGTTGAGCGTCGCGCGCGGGGCGCTCGAGATCGTCGACAGCCTAAACCCGGGTTAAATCCGATCACAACTCTCCCGATGGATTATGAACGTGCGCCTCGAAAGGACGGCACGCATGCATTTGATGGAGATGCTGCGATTTCGGCCGGTGCCGGGATCGGCGGTTTATCTGGGGCTCACCCGGCGCTGTCCACTGACCTGCCGGCACTGTTCGACGAACTCCCTCATCAGTAGCGAGGAACACGATGCCGGGCTCTTCCTCGGCTTCGTCGACACGTTCACGGCCGAGGATCACCCGGAGATCGTCCTCATGAGTGGTGGAGAGGCCCTGCTCAGGCCGAGGCTGGTACGCGACATCGCCCGCCGGGCGAGTTCCGTCGGGACTCGGTCCTACGTCGCGTCCGGCATGTTCTTCGCCAGAACCGGGAAGATCCCCCGGCTCATCCAGGAGGCGATCGACGAGGTCGATCATTTCGCGGCGAGCCTCGATGTCTTCCACGAGGAGGAGGTGCCGCGGTCGGCGGTGCTCAAGATTCTTCGCCGGCTGGTCGACGCCGGCAAGGATGTGAGCCTTCAACTCGTGGGGATGAGCGACGACGATCCCTACCTGGCCGAGGCCACCGCCGAGGCGCGGGACGTCCTGGAAGATCGGGTCCCGATGCTGGTCGGGCTGGTCGGGGCGTCGGGCAGGGCCGCCGAGTGGATGCCCGATCGGCGTACGCTCACCCACCTGCCGCTGTCGGCCACGGCGGACCCATGCGGTGTGGCGGCCTGGCCGATCGTCACCTTCGACGGCACCGTGATCGCGTGCTGTAACCAGGCCGTCGTCGACCAGGGGCGGAACGCGCCGGCGCACCTGAAGCTCGGCCACAGCGCCACGGACACCTGGCAGACGATCCGGTCGCGTAGCCGTGCATCGGCGACACTGCGAGCCGTACGGACGATCGGTCCCAGAATGATCGCGCAGGACGCGGGGCTGTCGCCTCCCGCTGAACAGTGCGCGGCCTGCTATGCGCTGTCCGCCGAGGATCCGCAGCGGAAAGCGGTCGATCTGGTGGAACGTCCCGGCTTCGCGGCCATGGAGCTCGGCGTCCAGCAGATCCTCTCCAGCGGCGGACCGGTCGGATACGCGCGCCGCTACGGTTCGGCGCGTTACGCGGACATGGTCACCCTCGGCTACCGGCCTCAGGAGCAGCCATGCGCCGTCTGACCTACGCGGAGATCGACGAGGCCCGGCACAGCCGCGGTAAGACGGCGCTGCTCTTCCTCACCGACCGATGCCCTGTCGGATGCGCGCACTGCTCGGTCGACTCGCGCCCGGACAGCCCCAGAATCCGGGACTTCCGGCTCTTCGAGCAAGTGGTGGAGGGGCTCTGCGCCTCCTCGTACGGGCTGATCGGCATTTCGGGCGGTGAGCCGTTCATCGAACGTCGTGGACTGAGCCACGCGACGGAGCGGCTGCGTGATGCGGGAAAGGACGTGTCGATCGTCACGAGCGGCGTGTGGGCAACCTCGGCCGATCCTCCAGAGTGGATCAAAAAGGTGATCCGAAGGTGCGGCTGCCTGATCCTCAGCACCGACGTCTTCCACGCCGCAGCTCTGCCGGACCAGCGCTTCATCCAGGCGGCCAGGGCGATCGCGGGCCAGGACGTGTGGATCGTGACCCAGGTGGTCGACGACGAGAAGGCCGGGGCCCTGGCGACCGGGCTACTGGAACGCGCCCTGGGCAAGGAATGGGCAGACCATGCGGAGATCCTCCGGGTGCCGCTGTTGCCCTATGGCCGCGCGGCGGACCTGTTCCAGCCGATCGCCACGACACCTGGCCGGCGCTTCGGAGCCTGTCATCTCGTTCGCTCGCCGGTCATCCGATATGACGGCAGCACATCCGCTTGCTGCAACGAAGCCGTCATCCTGGGACGTGGGCCATCGGCGTTACGCCGGCAGTGCGACGACGCGGATGAGCTCATCACCGCGTTCGCCGAGTTCGACCGGCACGCATTGCTGCGTGCGGTCGGAGATGTCGGTCCTGGCGTGCTGACGCTGGACCCGCGCCTGCACGACCTGGCCGATCGCCGGTTCAAGTCCATCTGCGATCTGTGCTGGGAAATGGTGGACCGGCTCGGCGACAGGGCCGACGATCCGCTCATTCATTCCGTGGCGAATCTGCGGACGGGAGCCCTCGGATGATCTCCAACAGTGCTCGCCTGCGAGCGAAGATCGAACTGGCGCTGCCGGCGTTCCACGGCGTGACAAGGCGGTTGTGGTCGTCGCCGGACCTGGCCACCCTTTATCCGGAGTACCTCGTCCTGATGCACACCCTGATCAGGGCGACGGTGCCCCTGATGGAGACCGCGGTCCGACAAGCCCGTCAACTGGCCGACGGAGACCCGGTGGCAGCCGGAGTGGGCGCGTATCTCGCCAAACACATCAAAGAGGAGCGGGGGCACGACGAATGGCTGCGCCAGGACCTGGCCGCGCTCGGGTGTGATCCGGACGACCTGCTGAGAGCGATGCCCAGGCCATCGAGCGCGGTCCTGGTCGGCACCCAGTACTACTGGGTCCGCCACCACCATCCGGTGTGCCTGCTGGGGCACATCGCGGTCCTCGAAGGGTATCCGCCACACCCGGGCCTGGTGGACCACATCGTTGAGCGCACCCGCTTCCCGCGCACCGCACTGCGCACCTTGAGCAGACACGCCGCCCTCGATGTCCGGCACCGCGACGAACTCATGGCCACGATCGACGCCCTGCCGCTGACCACGGCCCACACCGTGGCCATGGGAGTGAGCGCGTTGCACACCGTGCAGTGCATGGTCACGGTGTTCGAGGATCTCGTCTCCCGGCCTGTGGCGGCAGGAGCGGTCCATGGCTAGCCCGCGGATCTTCACGCCGCTGCGCCTGCCGCAGTATCGGCGGATCTTCGCCGGCCAGATCGTGTCCGGGCTGGGTGACTGGCTCGACATGATCGCCCTGCTCACACTCGTCGCGTACGTGTGGCGGTCAGGGGCGTTCGCGCTCGCCGGGCTGACGATGGCGATGGCGATACCGGCGATAGCGGTGGCACCGTTCATGGGGGTGTGGGCGGACAGGCTGCCCCCACGTGGTCTGATGATCAAGGCCGATCTGGTGCGTGCGGCTCTTGTGCTGGGCTACCTGGTCGCTCCCAATCTCCCGGTTCTCTTACTGCTGGTCATGTGCAAGAGCGTACTGAGCACGCTTTTCGAGCCGGCAGAGCGGAAGGCGATCAGGCTTTCCAGCCCCCCGGACGAGCTGCACGCGGCGATATCCCTGACGACCCTCGCCGGTCAAGCCACCAAAGTCGTCGGACCCGCGATCGGCGGCCTGCTCGTCGCCGCGGTAGGCCCGTACTGGGCGTTCGCCGCGGACGCGGCGACCTTCGTCCTCTCGGCGATCATCCTGGCCGGCCTCCGCCTTCCGGAGCAGGCCGGTGGTCATCCCGCCCCGGAGCGGCGACAGTTCTGGGCCGAGCTCCGCGAAGGACTGGGTTTCCTCCTGGGCAGTCACCGCCTCCGCGTCGCCCTCGTGGGAATGACCGCGACGATCTTTCTGGTGTTCACCTTCGACACGTTGTCTCCGCTCACCGTGACCGCGCTGGGAGTGGACAGTTCGATGCTCGGTTTCGCGATCGCCGGAATCGGGTTCGGCGCGGTCGCCGGAACGATCATCATCGGCCAGTGGGGTGAGAGGGTTCCCGCGCCGGTACTCATGAGCTCTTCCCAGGTGGTGGCAGGCGCACTGGTCGCGTTCATCGGACTCGTCGCGTTGACGCGGGCGAACGTCGCCGCCCCTGTGCTGCTGCTGACGATGATCGTCACCGGGGTCGCCGCCGCGGGGATCCTCATGTCGTTCAGCCTGACACTGCAGAACGAGACACCGGAGAACCTGCTGGGACGTGTCTCCGGCACCGCCGAGGTCCTGCCCACCGCCATGATGCTGATCGCGCCGCCGATCGGGGCGTCGGTCGCGGCCAGCCTCGGGGTGGGCTGGGTGCTGGCCGTCGCCGGTGGGTCTCTGGCACTGCTCGGAACGGTGACCATGGTGCCGGGCCGCCGGGCCGCTCCTGGTCGTCCGAACCCCATCATCGCGGAGCCAGACCTTGTCGCGCATGCGGCTTCTCCCGCATACCCGCCGCACCTGGATATTCCTCGTCCGGGCCGGACACCCTCTGTTTTCTTCTGAGCCTCACATATGCGCCCTTAACCGGAAGGAACTGAGATGAGCGACCGAGAGCTACCGCTGGATTCGATATTCCTGACGGCTGAAGGGCGTGCCGTACTCGAGTCGCTGTCGGAGGAGGAAATCGCGGTCCTCAAGGCGGTGCAGCGGCGAATCGACGAGGCCGCAGGGGACGTGGAGGCCCATTTGATGGGCGCGTCGTTCTGGTGACTCCGACCGGCACCGCGTCAGCTCTGTCGATGAACACCATTCGGTGACGGCACCGGACCGTCAGCACACCGTTGATATCAGGAGGTGCGGCCCATGGCCGGGATAGGAATGACACGCCTTCAAGATGAAGGGCTGGCGCCCGGTGCGACACCGGCCGAGCTGGAAGCCCTCGCCGGCATGTCGGAGAAGGAGTTCGAAGTACTCAAAGAGATCAAGGCCCGTATGGACGAGGCCATCGGCATCGACGACGTGCACAGCCCCCAGGACGGCGGGCTGTTCTGGTGAGATCGCGACGGCCGCGGCCGCGCTGAACGCAAAGAAGGTACCAGGCGACTCTTCGCCCGCCCGGCCCGACACATGGAAAGGAACAATCATGTCCGAATTCGATCCTGTCCGTAGTCTCAAAGACGCGGGACTGCTCCCGGACACGCCCGAGAGTCATCTCGAAGAGGGACACAAGGGCGGCGTCGCGCTTGACGTGCTGTCCACCCTCACCGAGTCGGAAGTGGCGGTGCTCAGATCCATCCGTGAACGGATGGAAGCCGCTGCGGCCGGCCAAGAGGTCCTGGCCCACTCCAACACCACGGGCGGCGGTTTCTGGTAGGCCGGCGGCGCCGCCAGTGTTCCTCGCTTCCACCTCATAGTCCAACGACCGGGAACAAGGAAAGGAACAATCATGTCCGAATTTGATGCCGTCCAGAGCCTCAGAGACGCGGGACTGCTCCCGGACACGCCCGAGAGTCACCTCGAAGAGGGGCACAAGGGCGGCGTCGCTCTCGAGGTGCTGTCCACCCTCACCGAGTCGGAAGTGGCGGTGCTCAGATCCATCCGTGAACGGATGGACGCCTCCGCGGACAGCCAGGAGGTCATGGCCCACTCCAACGCGACTGGCAACGGGTTCTGGTAGACCGCCCGCAGCGCGCGGGATCCTCGCGGGCCGATCGTGTGGAGATCGGTGACGGGAGGAGGGCGGCCGGTGGCGACATGGCCACCGGCCGTTCACCGGATGACCCGGACAGGTCCTCTCGCGTTCCGTGTGCACCACACGGAAAGCCGCTATCGCCGAGGCGGTTATGAACTGCATTTCTTGTGGCGCCGAGATCGGGCGCTTTCGCTTCTGTCCAGACTGTGGCGCGCCGCAGGACCGTGACCGGCATGAGGTGCGGAAGGTCGTAACGGTTCTGTTCTGCGATCTGAGCGGGTCCACGGCGATGAGCCGGCGGTTCGACCCGGAATCACTGCGGGCGGTTCTCCTGCGATATTTCGAGCTGATGCGATCCTGCCTCATCCACCACGGGGGAACGGTCGAGAAGTACATCGGGGACGCCGTCATGGCCGTGTTCGGCGTCCCCACGGTGCACGAGGACGATGCGATCCGGGCCGTACGCGCGGCATGGGAGATGCGTGCGGCCATCACGAATCTCAACGCGGAGCTCATGCGCGAACTCGGGTGTGGAATCGGGATCAGAATCGGGGTGAACACCGGAGAGGTCGTGGCCGTCGACGCCGCGACCGGCGACCATACCTTCGTCTCCGGGGAGATCGTCAACATCGCGGCGAGACTGGAACAGCATGCGCCGTCCGGCGAGATCCTCCTCGGCGAATCCACTTATCGCATGGTGTCCGGCGCCGTCACCGCTGAAGCCGTGCCGCCACTCGACGTGAAGGGCGTGGCAGAGCCCCTTCCGGCCTGGCAGCTGCGCGAGGTACGCGCCCATGAACCGCCCGTGCGACGGAGATTCGACGTTCCATTGACAGGCCGCGAACGAGAGCTGAAGCAGCTCTCGTTGCTCTTGGAAGGCGTACGACAGGATCGCGCCTGTCATGTGTGCACGATCTTCGGCGATCCCGGCATGGGCAAGTCGCGCCTGGCCCAGGAGTTCATCATGGTCTCCCGGTCCTCGGGTTCGCCGGCGGTCTCCGGCGGATGCTCCCCGTACGGCGGCGGCACGCTCACCCCGTTCGACGGTGTTCTGACCGACCTGCTCAAAGCGGTGGGAACGGGAAACCTGGCCGAGGCGTTCGCCGACACGCCTCAGGTGGCGACGGCGCTTGCCGGTGTTCTGCGCGATGGCGCGTCGGGGCTCGCCGTCGAGGACACGTTCTGGGCGATCCGTGAGGCGTTCTCGACGCTTGCCGGTGATCGCAGTGTCGTGGTGGTGCTCGATGACCTGCAGTGGGCGTCATCCACCACACTGGATCTGATCACCTCCCTGGCGGAGTCCCTGCACGGAGTCGCCGTGTTCTTTCTCTGCCTGGCCAGGTTCGAACTGCTTGACGCACGCCCGCAATGGGGTGGCGGGCAGCTCGGCACCACCTCCATCGTTCTGCGGCCGCTCGGTCACGAGCACGCGCACACGCTCGCCGCCAATCTGAGCGAGGTTTCCGCGCACATGTCCAGCGACGACATGGAGCGACTGGTGGCGACCGCCGAAGGCAATCCCTTCTTTCTCGAACAGCTGATAACCATGCGCACCGAAGAACTGGCGGAGGGGATTCCGGCATCCTTGCAGGCACTTTTGGCGGCACGGCTCGACTTGCTGACGCCGGAGCAGCTGGAATGGTTGCGATGGGCCGCGTTCTTCGACGGCTTCACACCGTCGCACATCGCCGAGTTGTCGGCCGGAGTCCAAGTCACCGACAACGACATGAATCATCTCGTACGACGTCGGTTCATTGAGCCCGACGGGAAGCTCCAGGGCGAGACCCGTTACCGGTTCGGCAGTTCCCAGGTCCGTGATGTGACGTATTCGGCGTTGTCGAAGAAGACTCGCGCGGAGCGGCACATACGAATCGCCCATTGGATGAGGGACCGTTCGCAAGCGGATGCCGACGTCGGCGGGCACCTGGAGAGTGCCCTCGGTTACTGCGCCGAGCTGAGGATGCCGAACACAGCGGGCCTGGCCCAGGAGGCCGGGGCGCATCTTGACAGAGCGGGACGCACAGCCCTGTCACTCGGTGACGTGTGCCGGGCCAGATCGTTCTTCGAGCGGGCATTGGCGGTCGCGCCGGACCGGGTGGACACCATGGTGACCCTCGTGGACGTGCTCGCCGCCTCGGGCGAGACCGGAGCCGCCGACCGGTTGCTGGATGAGCTCGAAAGATCCGCCGGCGCCGGCAGGCCCGAACTCGCTGCGCACGGGCGGCTCCAACGGGCCGTCCTCCATGTGGCCGAGCTGGGAATGGACCATATGGTGGCAGTCGCCGAGGAGGCGTTGCCGATCTTCCGGCAAGCCGATGATCACGCGGGACTCACCCGGTGCTGGTTGCGTCTTGGCCAGGCCAGCCAGACACACCACCACTTCGACGAGGCCAGGCGGCGCTTCGAGCAGGCACTGACCTACGCCCATGACGCCACGACCCGGCTGGAAGTGGCGACGACCCTCGGTGGCCTCGCCTCCTGCCTGTGGCAGGGTCCTGAACCCGCCGGGGCCGCCCTGCGCAGGTGTGACGAACTGGTCGAGCAGTACGCCGGCATGTCGAAGGCCACCCGGATCGCCATCGAGTGTCCTCGTGCGCTGCTGTGCGCCATGCGGGGCAGACCCGATGACGCGCGGAGAACTCTCAACGACGCCGAGCGGACTGTCCAGGAAATGGGACACGTCACGGCTCGGGCGACCATTCCCATCTTCCTCGGCAAAGTGGAGCTGCTCGCCGGCGATCTCGTCGCCGCGGAGCGCGCGTTGCGCACGTCCCGAGCCGCCTTCGAAGACATCGGAGACGGCCTCATGCAGGACACGGCAACCGTCGACCTCGCCCGTGCCGTGTACCGGCAGGGCAGGGCGAGCGAGGCACTCGACTTGCTCGACTCGTGCGGCGACATCACCGAAGACCTGCTTCCTATGGAGACCGCGCTCCGCGCGTCGTTGCGGGCTCGTATCCGTGCGGAGTCCGGCGCCGGCATGTCCGATGAGCTGGAAAAGGCTCTGGCGCTGACCGCCGGGATGCAATCGCCGCAATGCCGCGGCATGGTCCTGCTGGACGCGGCACACGCCTTCCTGCGTTCCGGACACGAGCATGACGGACTCTCCTTCTTACGGCAGGCGCGGGATTCTTTCGCGGCGAAAGAGGACTTGGCCGACCTTGCGCTGACCGAATCCCTCCTCGCGGATATGGGGTGCGAATGACCACTGACACGGCCGGCTCGCCGCCGCGACTGAGCTGGTTCATGCAGGGTCCGCCCGAGCAGGTCAGGCTGAGCACGGGCTGGCCGGCGTTCCCGATCAGGGACTGGGCACTGTCTGGCGCGACGGGGGCCGGTGTACGGGTCTGCGTCGTGGACAGCGGGGTAGAGGCGGGACACGAGCTCGTGGGTCCGCTGTCGGGCGCTTACAGCGTGGAACCAGGACCGTCAGGAAGCTCACGGGTCGTGGCCGACGACAGAGGTGACACCAGCGGTCACGGTACGGCCTGCGCCAGTGTGATCCGTCAGTTCGCGCCTCAGTGCGAACTGACCAGCGTGCGAGTGCTGGGCGGATATTCCGGTAGCGGTGACAACCTGATCACCGCCTTGCGGTGGGTCATCGACAACGACTTCGATGTGGTCAACCTCAGCCTCTCCACGAGCAAGCGCCACTTCGGTATGGCGCTGCGGGAGCTCACCGACGACGCGTACTTCAACCGCACGTTGATCGTGGCCTCCGCGCACAACATGAAGGTCGAAAGTTTTCCGTGGCGATTTTCTTCCGTTATTTCGGTGGGCAGCCACGCGGAATCCGATCCATGGCGGTACTACTACAATCCCAATCCGCCGGTGGAGTTCTATGCGGGCGGGGTCAACGTACCCGTCGCCTGGAAGGGCGGGGCGCGGACGCTGTGCAGCGGGAACAGCTTCGCGACTCCACGGATAGCCGGGATCTGCGCGTTGATCCGCAGCGAACATCCGGACCTGACGCCTTTTCAGGTCAAGACCGTCCTCCACCTGTCCGCGGCCAACGTCAGGGAGCAAACATGAATATCAGCGGTGCATTGCCGGTCCTGGACAAGAGGAACCAGCGTTTGCTTCAGTCGATCGTAGAAGTGGCTCGCGCGATCTTCAACGCCGAGGCGAGCTCCATATTCATCTTCGACAGCGGTTCGGGCGAGCTGGTCTTCGAGGCGGTATCCGGGGCCGGCGAGGAGACCCTCATCGGGCAGCGGTTCCCGGTGGACGAAGGCATCGCGGGCTGGGTGCTCCAGTCGGGCGTGCCGTTGATCGTGGACAACGTGACGTCGAATCCACTCCACGCCCGGAAGTTCGCGGAGTCCACCGGTTACACGCCGACCTCCGTCATGGCGGCGCCGCTCATGGACGAAGGCACGAGCATCGGCGTACTCGAGGTGATGGACCGCCGACCGGATCCCACACGTGCCCTGGGAGATCTGGAGCTGCTCGGCCTGTTCGCCAGTCAGGCGACCGTGGCCCTGCAGGTCGTGATCCAGAGTCAGGAGGCGATGGCCAGGGTGATTCACGACGATACGCTTGCCGGCGTCGCGGTGGCCCTCGGCGGCCTCACCGGCACCCGCAGGGAGGCAGGCCGTCAGCTGCTCAGCAGCATCAGGGATGTCCTTGCGACGGAGGCATAGAGCAGGCTGCGTCACCCCGCGATCGCGGAGATGACGCAGCCGGTGCCCCTGGCGTTCTCACACGAAGCCGTGCCCGAAGGAACGTCCTCTCCCAGCCCAGCTGTCCTCGTCCTCCAGGATGGCCTGATGAATCTCGGGTGTGGCACGTATGACGTCGAGCGCCTCCGCAAGGGGCAGGGCGCGCTTGACGAGGAGCTCGGCGGCGGCCTTACGCTCGTGCCACTCCTCCATGGAGATGGACTGGGGGAGGAGCGATGTCCGCACGTGCTGGCCGAGCAGGATCGTGTCGACACCGGCTATGCCGTAGAACGTGGGCATGGCCTGTTCGGCGAAGTCCCGGACCACCGCATCCCGCTGACGCAATGGCGCGCCCGCGGCGTACAGGTCCAGGAGATGCTGGATCCCCGAGACATCGGTTTCGTGGTTCGCCGTCTTCCAGAAGGGGGTGTCCAATCTCGTGTTGAACCGATAGTGGATCGCGAGGAACCAGCGCAGCGCATCCCACTTGCGCGCAAGCCCGGCATTCACCACTTCCCGTGCCGCGGGTTCGCGCCAGCTGCCGGGAAGCCCGCCGAGCAGTCCCAGGATCCCCAGCGTGATCATATAGATTCCGCTGGATTCGAGTGGCTCCACGAATGCATACGAGTTGCCGATCCCCATCACATTGCCGCGCCACGCCTGCTCGTGCCTGCCTGACCTGAAGCGGACAATGCGCGGTTCGCTGATGCCGGGGAATCGCGTTGCCAGCTCGGCGGCGGCCTCCTCGTCGGACAGCGCCGACGAGGAATACACGTAGCCCAGGTGGTCGCTCTCCGGCGTCGGGATGCTCCAGCACCATCCCGCGGACATCGTCGTCGCGGTCGTGTAAGGCTTGAGGTGACCGTGATGCGGCAGGTTTCCGGTGACGGCCGAGTCGGTGAACAGGCTGTCCGCGTAGCTCAGGAAGGGAGTCTCCAGGGTTTTGCCCAGCAGCAGGGACCGGAACCCGGAGCAATCCACATAGAAGTCGAAGCGAAGCTCGCGGCCGTCCTCGGTGACGATGGAGTCGATCCAGTCGCCACTTCTCCTGATCACCTTTGCGATACGCGCGTCGATGTGACGCACTCCGCGCCGTCGCGCCAGGTCGGACAGGAAGGTGACGAACCTGGCGTTGTCCAGGTGATAGGCGTACCGAAGATGCTTCATGAGGGACTCCGGTCGTCCGCCGTTCGCGAAGATGGGAGTCCGGTCGGCACGCATGAGCAGTGCTTGCAGGGTGAAGTCGTTGATGTTGCCTCGAGATCTCAGGGAGCCGACCACCCCGATGGAGTCCGAGTCCCAGTCGAATGGCGCTACGAATCCTTCCGGATCTGGCCCCCATTCGAACTTGATGCCCAACTTCCAGGTCGGACGCACTTTGTCGTACAGCTCGTCCGGGTCAATTCCAAGATAGTGGTGCAGGAAAACGACGAGAGACGGCACGGTCGCCTCGCCGACCCCGATGATCGGAATACCGGATGACTCCACCAGCGTCACGTCCAGCCAAGGGCGTCTGGCTTTCAGCGCGAGCGCCGTGAGATAGCCGGCGGTACCGCCTCCGATGATGCCGATCCGGCGGATTCCCTCGTGATCGTCGGCGGAAGGCTCGTGAGCGTGATCGATGAACCATTCCCGTGTGTCGTCCCGACGAGCTGCGCTCATGGGTCTGCCTCCTTGGAATTCGCCTCGCGTCCATGCGGGACCGTGCGCCCGGGGAGCTCGAATGATCGGGCGACGGCTCCCTGTTCGAGAACAATCTGTCAGGAACTCATCCGGCCACGCCGGTATGGTGGTTGTAGGTCGTCGGCAGCCATTTCCCGGTGCCGTCCCCAATTCCCGCGCGAATCACCGGATCACGAGGAGACGCCGCCTCTGTCGCGAAGCGACGGGCCGCATCGAGGACCATGCCGCCCAGGCTGACGAGCCGATTCACGACCGCGCGATCCGTCGGCCTTTCATCGCTCCGGAAGACATCGTGTGCGCCGTTGACGGGGACGACGAACGGGACTACCCAGCCGCGCAGAGCACGTACTGCGAACTCCATGCTGTTGATCGCCTGAAGTGCTTGGGCGCCCGCCGCTGTCGCGATGAGACCGACGGGTTTGTCGGTGAGGAAGGGCGGATCGAGGCCGGCGAGTTCCTCGAGCCAATCCAGAGAGTTCTTGAAGGAGCCGCTGACCGTGCCGTGATACATCGGTGCGCTCCATATCATGGCGTCGGCCGAAGCAGCTGCCCGTACGAGCCGGGAAACGCCCGGGTGAAGGCCGGCGGCGTCGGTGCCCGCGGATCCGTACAGCGGCAGATCGAGCGTCCGTAAATCGAGGAGGTCGATATCGACGTCGTCGGCCGACGCGCCTTGCAATGCCATCTGCAATGCAGTAAGGCTCGTGGACGGCACCTGCAAGGATCCGCCTAACCCGACAATACGCACCCTCAATACTCCCTTGGTCTTGCGGGCCGATCATCACGGCGAAGCCCTGCGTGACGTCGGTCCGCAGTGCGGAGACGCCCAGCGGCACTCAGGCTCGGAATTCGAGATCGCCCGGCAGGAGTCGTTCTATTATCTTCCAGGATGTCCTATGAGCATATACCGGAGGTATATTAAGGATTTATCGAGGATTTTCGCACACTCGTCGGTCGGTCGGGAAAGTCCGACCGGGCTGAAAGTAGCCAGGCGCGACGATCTTCCGGAAACCGCCCCGCCCAGATGGTTCCTGGAGGCGGGGACAGATGCACTTAGCGATAACTCGTCGTAACTTCTGCCGGCTTGCCTAGGTCGTGGCAGGCGGCTCGATCAGGTTTCCACCTCAGCAAGCTACGGACTCCGGCCCACGCTCGGGCGATCATTCGGAGCCGAGGACCCGTCGGAGGCATCAGTTCCTTTGTCGCGATGCTCGGTGACGGCGCAGGTGACCCCTCGCTTATAAGGCACGCCAGCAGGGCGCGGATCCTGGGCGATCCCGGATCTCACCTCGGTGAACGTTCCGCCCAGATCCTCGGACGTCCGCACGCGTCCCGGGCCGTTGTCACTCAGGTAGTCACCCAGCGAGGCGGTGGCGGCAGCTTGGAGACGCCGGGTTGAGCACTCCAGCAAAGGATTGCCGGGACGGCTGCTCGACACCGGATCCCCCTTGAGCACACGCGGAGACTTCCCAACGAGGAAACCGCTTACGCGGCAGAGCGCCCACCCCGGTTCCGGCAGAACGCCCACACTCGGCTCATTCGACGGGCTCGTCTGGGGCCGGAGACGTACAGGATCTCAGCTGTCTAGCGTTGCTTGAGGCGGAGTGCTTCTTTGCGGGTCTCGGCCTGGATGGACCGCTCGCGCTCCAGCCACGCTGGATTCTCAGCTTTCAGCGCATCGATCTCAGCGGTGGTGAGCGGCCCGGTGATCCCGCCTCTGGTCAGGCCGGAAATGGAGACCCCGAGCTTCGCGGCGACGACCTGCTTGGGGTGCGGGCCGTTGCGGCGCAGGTCAGCGAGCCAGGCGGGCGGCGTCGACTGCAACTCGTTCAGCTCGTCCCTGGAGACGACACCCGCCTGGAACTCGGCGGGAGTGGCCGAGAGGAGGACACCCAGCTTCTTGGCCGCGGTCTCGGGCTTCATCGTCTGGATGGTCTTCGGTTTGGGCGAGGTCATGGTGCCAAGAGTAGTCAGTCGGAGCGGGTTCCCCTGACATCGGTACTCTGAGGAAGTGACCGATGGAGAGACCGGCAGGACGTTTCGGCTGGCGTACGTGCCCGGGGTGACACCCGCGAAATGGGTCAACGTCTGGACCGAGAGGATGCCCGGCGTGCCGGTTACCCTGGTCACGGCTCCCACCGCGGAGGTGGTCGGACTCCTGCGGGATGGCGGCGCCGACGCCGGATTCGTCCGGCTGCCGGTCGACCGGGACGGTCTCAGCGTGATTCCTCTCTACGTGGAGACCACGGTGGTCGTGGTGCCCAAGGACCACGCGGTGGCCGCCGCCGACGAGGTCTCCACCGCCGACCTGACCGACGACAACGTGTTCCATCCTCTGGACGACACCATCGAGTGGACGGTCCGGCCCGGGCTGCCCGCGTTCACCCGCCCGGCCACAACGGCGGACGCGGTCGAGCTGGTAGCGGCCGGCACTGGGCTTCTCGTGGTTCCGCAGTCGCTGGCACGCCTCCACCACCGCAGGGATCTCACTTACCGGCCGGTGTCGGACGCGCCGCAGTCTCAGGTCGCGCTGGCCTGGCCCACGGACGCGACCACTGACCTGGTGGAAGATTTCATCGGCATCGTCCGCGGCCGGACAGTGAACAGCTCGCGGGGCCGTACCCCCGCCTCCCCTGCGGAGAAACCGGCACAGCGACAGGCACAAAAACCCGCACAGAATGGCTCCCGTCGCCGGGCGGTGCCGGCCGGCCGTAAAAAGAAGGGCTACCGGCCTCGGTGACCTGCGGCCCCGAACCTCCGGTTCGGACCCGCTTTGGGAGTTAGTCGCTCAGGCCCCGTTTCCACGATCGGGAACGGGTCTTTTCGCAGGCGTGGGCGGTACTGGGTTCGAACCAGTGACCGCTCGCTTGTAAGGCGCATCAGGAGAAGATGGGATCTTGGGTGATACAAGGTCTCACCTGGGCAGACGTTCCGCAGAGATCCTCGGTCGTCGTCAATCACAGAGTCACTCAGTGGGAGCGGCCCGGCCGTGCTCCAGACAGACCGTCTCTCCCAGCTCACGGGCGGTGGCGGCGGCCTTGAGACGGCGGGCGAGGCGCTCGATCAGAAGGCCGTCCAGCTCTTCGCGCACCTCTCGGACGCATGCCTCGTACGGGGTCTCCACCGGCTCGACGTACCCGCCGGGGATGTCCATATAGGACTTGTACGTAGGCCGGACGAGCAGCACATGACCGCTGTCATTGAAGAGCAGCGCTCCAGCAGCGGCGCGAGCCTGGGCGAACGGTACGGTCTCCTGATCGTTCCCGGCCTCGACCATACGCGACCGGGGCCGCTCTCACACGATGTGCAATCGTCGGGCAAGCGCAGCGAGCTGGAAACTGGGCTTGCCTTTCTGCCTCCTGATTCACGACATCGTGAGCTGTGCATGCGCCACGGCGTGGCCATGCCGAGCGCGACGCTCGATCGGCAGCCGCTGGTATCGAGTCGTGGCCCCACGTCCACGGCGACCCGAATGTCTCCCAGCTCGATCGCCGTCGCCACCTCATGGATGCGGACGTCCGTCGGCCCGAACGCAGTCCAAACGTAGTTGGCGTCCTTGCCGAGCCGCACCTCGTCTGCTGTTTCACGACCTGCGCCGATCACGTCGAGTAGCGCTCTGACCAGGGAATACGGCCTTCAATTGTCCCCGCCGTGTATGTCTTCCTCTCCCAATGCCCCGCCGACATATGAGGTGTCATTCTGAGCCGGGGCTTCAGTCCAATTCGGAAGACTTCGGCTTCTTCGGAATCGTGATGTCGACGTCGACACCGCACCTCTTGGCGATCCGGGCCGCAGCCTTCGCGATGACGTGCGCGTAATTGCGCGCCTGCGGGGAGCTGAACCTCTCTTCCAGGCGACTGTCCTCCACGGCAATCCGGTAGCCCTCCACCCCGGCCAACGCCTCCTCTAGTGGTGGATGGAGTGTGCCTACGGCAATGTCCTTGACCTCCTGCAGGGTGGGCTGCCAGTCACGGACGGGGGCGTCAGGGTTGAGTGCGGCGGGGCCGGAATGCTTCTCAACCTCGTAAAGGAAGGTTCGCAGGCTCGGGCGGGCACAGATGGAGTTGTCGTCCCCGGCCGCGGTGGGTGGGGCCTCGAAGCCGCTGGAGATCGGTGCCGGGCTGGCGTGCTGCGGCGAGGTGGCGGGCACGGGATAGGAGGGCTCTTCGGCGCCATGGCAGCCGGCCGAGGCAATGAAGATGGTGATGACGAGGAGAAATCGGCGCATGGGTTCTCCTGGGACGGGGGACGGGCCCACAGGGGGACGTTAACCGTCGCCTCCGGGTTGACTACTCACGCTAGATCGCCCTTACGGGCTACCTCGGCGGGCGCGCGCCCACAGCACCATTCGCGCAGGCTGCCCCGACTCACGCCCGAGTAGTCCTTCAACGCCATCGGCGGTCTTCTCGCTTCCTCCGGATCAAGCAAGATCCAGTATCAGCGTGTCCACCAACCGGGGGAGTCCCAGTGGCTGAGCTGCAGCGTGCCATGCGCTCGCGAGCAGGCGAGGCGTGCTCTCACCTCACAGCACCAGCCGTTGTACATGCGGCTGTATGGGCGCCGGGCCGCCTCGTCTGTTCTGCCTGTACAGCCCGCCTGTGCCACGCCTGTAGGGCTCGGACCGGCATGGGAACCTCGTGAGTCGCACCTCTCTGCGGCTGGTGTTCCACAGTGCCGACGACGCATCCGTGGTCGGCTCGGCCGGCACCTGCGGCAGTGAACTCAGTGCCACCGTGGCGCAGCCCGGGGCGTTCTGGGGACGAGTCGTGCGACGTGACGTGCAACTTGATCAGTCCGAAGATGCTACTGCGCCAACCGGTCAGCGATGACGGCGAAGTCTGGGTGCGTGAGGCCACGGCGAAGAGCAACGCGATGGAGAAGGGCTTGTCCGTGATGGTGTGCGGACCCAGGCGCTATCGGCGTCGGCATTTTCATCGTCGACCCAGACGAAGGAGCGCGCAGTCGCCATTTGCTCAGAACATTCCGTGTGGGTGAAGCACCACGTCGGGTACGGATTGAACGACGTCCCAGTGCTCAACGATCATGCCACCGTCGACGCGGAAGAGATCGACGGTGGCGAGATCGCCCTGTGGGGTGGCCACGTGGGTGTGTACGGCGACCAGGTTTCCGTCGGCGAGCAGGTGCTTGGCAGCCACGGTCGCGTCCCGCAGGTGCGAGCTGCCGGGCCCGGTCAGGTAGTCCGCGAACGCCTGGCGGCCGGACTGTGCCGCGGGATCGTGCGCGACGCGCGGGTTGTGCGAAACGAAATCCTCGCCGAGCAACTCGGTGAAGCCGGTGATGTCGCCCGCGCCAAACCGAGAGACAGCCTCGAGGACGAGCGCCCGGTTCCGGTCGGTGAGTGGAGTCGATGTCATGTCACGCCTTTCGGGTCGGTAGTGCCTGTCCATCCGGTACGACGGATGCGGGTCCGTCAGCGTCACGCGTGACGTCGGTGCCCGTGGAACCGTCTTGTTGTCGAGGTCTGTACGGGAGGGTGCGATGGATATGGCCGGCGAACTGTTCGAGAGGCACCGGGCCGCGCTTTCGGCGGCGACGTATCGGGTGCTCGGTGACCGTGCGAACGCTGACGACGTTCTTCAGGAGGCCTGGCTTCGCTGGAGCCGTGTGGATCACAGCTCGGTCGCGGACCCCGGTGCGTACTTGTTCCGACTCGTGACCCGGCAGGCGATCGATGAGCTTCGCAGGATACGAGCGCGTCGGGAAGCGCACGCTGACACTGACTGGTTGGACGGGCTGGCGGTCGGCTCGCCCGTCGAGCCGCGGCCGGTCGAGGCGATGGCGGCGGCCCTCCTGGTCGTCCTGGAAACCCTGACCCCGACGGAGCGCGCGGTGTTCCTGCTGCACGATGTCTTCGGCTTCTCGCACGCGGAGATCGCAGCCATCATCGGACGCACCGAACGGGCGGTTCAGCAGATGGCGTACCGCGCCCGGCGGCACGTACGGGCGCGCCGCCCTCGGTTCCGGCCTACCCCCGGTGAGCACCGAACGGTCACCGAACGCTTCCTGGCCGCCGCGGCTCTCGGCGGCGACCTGGCCGGCTACGGCAAGGCCTGCGCCGCAGCCGTAGTCTGACCGGACGACGGCTTGCGTGAGGAGTCCGGCCCGGATGTCTGATCGATCAGGCCCCGACCCTGAAGCCGAATGGTGGACGACATCCGATGTCGCCGCCTTCCCTGGCGTGCGGGTGGCGGCAACTCGCCTGATGCCGACTCGCCTCAGCAGTTCACCGGAAGTAGGTGCCACCTTGTGAGTGCTCCGCCGAGCCTGTTCCGTAAGGGGATCCTCACCGGACCACCGAGCAGTCGGGACGGACGCTCAGACCAAGGTGTTCCGTATAGCTGTTCCGGTGGGGGCTAGTCGGAACACCAGAGGACGTGAACGCCTCTCGCGTCGGTCGCTCCACCATCCACCGCATCATCCACGGGCCAGAAACCACCAGGTAGAACGCGGGATCAACGCCTACTTTGCGGTCGCCGTAGCTTTGGGAGTGCCGGGCCTACTCGCGCAGGACCAGCCACGCCCAAAGGGCAGCCACCGTAAGCAGGGCCAGGCCGAACACGATGGTGGCACTGCGCCGCCTGGAGACGAGGGCGAGGAGTAGCCCCACCGCGGGCGCGCCGAAACCGACGAGGGCGTTTCCGCAGAGCTGCGAGAGCTGCCTGTTCCTCGGCTCCCCTCCCATGAGGGCAAAGCCATAGCTGAACCACAGCACGCCCAGCAGAGGTGTGCCCAGGATCCATAAGAGGAACAGCAGCCATGGCCAGGCGGCGTCCTTGCGCGGCCGACCCAATTCCATGATCCGAATTGTTCCCCTTCCCGCTACGGCAGGCTTGCCGGCGAAACCAGGAGGCAAGCCTATGGAACGGTTCGTCAAAGCGGGTGTTTTCCGCCGGGAGGCAGCAATGGACGCCAGGTACTCGGGACAACAGGATCTACGGCTGCCGCAGAAAGGTCGCCGGTGTCGGGAGGAATCATGGCGCAGTCACCACGGGACCGCATTCAGAGCGTCCCTCATGAGGTGAACCGCCTGGCCATCGCCGTCGGCAAACCGCTGGACGACTTCCGCGCCCAGTACGAGCAATCCGTTCCGGAGTACGACGCTGAGCGTTTCGAAAGGCTCGTCGCGGACGGAGCCACTTGGGACACCGTTCTGGAGGCGACGAAGGAGAACGCTCCTCACGGGTTCATCATCTACTGGAGCTGCGATTTCTCACCCTTGATGCAGCTGGCCGGCCACCGGTTGCGCTGCGTCGAGTACCTCATGGGCAACCACGCCGTCGCCCAGACGATGTACCGCCACAATCCGGCCATAATGCTGTACGCTCCGCTGCGCACGGCCATCTATGAGGACGTCGAGGGCGAAACGTGGTTTGCCGTCGACCAGCCGCGCACCCGGTTCGCGAGCTTCGGGGATCCGGGCATCACCCAGGGAGGTGTCGAGCTCGACCGCCGGCTCGCCGTGCTGCTCGGCCATCTAGGGCTGCCGGTCCCCGATGTACTGGCCGCCCACAGTGAATAGAGCGGTGAGGCTGTTTTCATCCTGACCAATGGTCTTCGCCGGTGACGCTTGAACAGCCCGCGGATCGTAGCGCCGGCAGCCTGGTAGCCCTGATCTAGCCGTTCATGTTCATGTACCTGAACAACAGGCCGCCGCGGCCCGCGGCCCTGGCACTACGTCGTGCGGGTGCTGAACTTCCTCTTCTTCTTCGCCGACTTCGTGGGCGATCCGCTCGTGACGTTCTGTGCCGTCAGCCCCGGCGGGTGGACCAGGCTCAGGAGGACGCCGATCTGGGCGGGCGACAGCGGCATGCCGCTGAGCAGCTCTTTCATGGGAATCACGGGTCCAGCCTGATGGAGATTGGGACGCGGGGTCCAACACCGGAAAAGCCGGGATTAACGCGGATCTGTTGTTAATGTTGCCGTGTGGATCTGCATCCCCGGCTGCTCAGGGTGTTCGTGACCGTCGCCGAGGAGCTGCACTTCGGCCGCGCCGCCGCCCGCCTGTACGTGGCACAGCAGGCGCTCAGCCGCGATGTGCGGCGGCTGGAGGAGCAGCTCGGGGCGGCGCTGTTCACCAGGTCCACTCGGCGGGTGGAGCTGACCCCGGCGGGAGCGCGGCTGCTACCCGGGGCCAGGCGGCTGCTCGCGCTGCACGACGAGCTCGTCGCGGAGATCTCCGGCGCTCGGGGGCCGCTGCTCGTGGACGTCAACATGCAGGGACACGAGCCGCCGCGGCCGCTGGTCAGGGCCAGGGAGCTGGCACCGGGAGTGGAGATACTCGCCCGCTTCCACGGCGGGCTGGCCTCCGGGGTCGCCGCAATGCGGGAGGGGCGTCTCGACGTGTCGTTCGGCCGGTTCGCCGGGCTGCCCGCTCACGTGCGCAAGGGACTGGCCCAGGTGCCCGTGCGGCTGGATCCGCTCGCCCTGCTGATGCCCGACGATCATCCGCTGGCCGCTCTGGAGGAGGTGCCGCTCGGTGTGCTGGTCGACTTCCCGCTGGACGCCATGGCGGGCAACCCTGCCACCACCGAGTGGACCGACCTGGGGGAGCTCCTGGCAGAAGAGTTCGGGCTCACCTTGGCCACGCCACACGTGCCGCCGGTCGGATCCCATGAGATGGGCCTCTACCTGCAACGGCACCGAGAGCCGGTGCTGGCCACGGCGAAGGTCGGCGGGATCCCCGGCGCCGTGGTGCGGCCCCTGGTCGATCCCGTGCCGCTCGCTCTGGAGAACCTCGTCTTCCCCGAGGGCCTGCGGCATCCGGGTCTGGACGCGCTGCTCCAGGCCGTGACGGAGTTCTGGAGGGTCGGGCGCCGGCTGCGCCGGCCGTCGCACTCCTGGCTGCCCGAGGCCGACGAAGCGCTGCTGAGACGGTCGGGACATGGCCACGGGGATGACCGTCTCCAGGGTGGGCTCTTGCCAGTCAGAGGTAGGAGCGCGCAGCGTTGACCAGCTCCACGCCGGCGTGGGAGGTATCTACCGGGACGGCCGTCTACGGCGTGCACTCCCTGACGTCGCCGTTGCGGACATCGCGAGAGCCACGCCCACCTCGCCATACATCCCCCACACGGCCGCGCCCTCCGGACCGTGCCGTTCTGAGCAGGACCCTACCCGCCTGCCCGCTGATGGTTGACGCCCACCCACCCCACACCATCGGCGCTCCAGCCCGTGGTATGTCATCCCCAAGACATACCGAAGATCATCTAGCCGGAGTGTCGCGCACCTCTAGAGCCGGATCTGTCGCGCAGGTCCTGAGACCTGTCAGGCAGGCGCCACAAAGCTGGAGGTCGGATCAGGGCTTTATCGCTGGGGCATGCCGACGGCGCTTGCAAGATGCATCTCACTCAGTTTGTCACTCACGCCCCGTTTCCAAGATCGGAGACGGGCGTTTTCTCTGGTGGGCGGTACTGGGTTCGAACCAGTGACCCCTCGCTTGTAAGGCGCGCCAGGAGAAGCCGGGATCTTGGGTGATTCAAGGTTTCACCTCGCTCGTCCCTGGCCGTTGTCACTCAGATAGTCACTCGGCAGCACGACTAGAAATGTGCTGAAGATCTTGTGTGCAAGCGCGCGGTTATCGAAGGACGGGCATGGCCGGGCGGATCGTCTGCTGAGTGGGTGGAAGGCGTCCGAGGGCGGTACGCGAAAGGACCGCCTCCGTCGGTGGTCAGGTGCCGGTGATAGCCCAGGTGCCGTGGGTGTGGGTCAAACCTAGGTTGATCAAGGTGCGGAGGTTGAGGGCGGCGGCGCGGGTGTGGAGCCAGGCGTTGTTCTTGATCGTGCCCAGGTAGCGCAGGCGTCGGTTGCCGCGGGCGACCAGCCAGGCGATGGCGCGTTCGACCGGTGGCCGCCAGCGCCGGTAGTCGGCTTGCCAGTCGGGGTCGGTGGCGGCCTGACGACGGGCTGCGGCCAGCAGGGCGTGGTGGGGGTGCACGTTGAGATTGCGGCCGGTCTTGGCGGTGGTGCAGCGCGCTCGCAGCGGGCAGGCGGCGCACCGGTGCTTGAACTGGGCGACTCGGTTGCCGTCGGCCTGCGGTTTTCCCAGGGCGACGGTGTGCCCGGCCGGGCAGGTGACGGCGCCGGCGGCCTCATCGACGGTGAAGTCGTCGATGGTGAAGCCGCCCGCAACGGCCTGACGCAGCGTGGCCGGTTTGATGATCAGAGTATGTCCAGCGGCCTGCAGGGTGTGGCGGGCCTGGCCGGTGCCGTAGGCGGCATCGCCCAGCACGCTGACCGGCTCGCGCTCGGCAGCCAGCAACTCTTCGGCGACCAGGGCCTCGTGATGCTCGGCACCGCTGCCCAGCGTTAAACCCACAGCGGTGAACAAGCCGGTCTCAGGCTCAACAGACACATGCGCCTTGTAGCCGTCCAGGCGCTGGGTGCGGTTCTTGTGGATGTGGCGGGCCTCGGGATCGACGGTGGAGACGATCCGGTCACGAGCTGTTCGCCGGGCAATCCGCCAGCGGCCGTCGCCGCCGTCGCTGCCGGGCGCGGGCTCGACGTCCTGGTAGGCCACCAGCGCCAGCAGCCCGACCGCGGTGGCGGCTTTGTCGTCCAGGGCCTGCTCGGGCAGGTCGGCCAGCAGCCGCAGCGCGTCAGTGACCAGCGCATCCACCAGGTTCTCGCGCGCTTGGGCATCGTCCCACGCGATACGGGGCTTGCCCGGATCGTCGTAGTCATGAGCGGTGCAACAGCCCGCTGCGACCGCTGCCGCGCCGGGCACCTCGCGGATCACCCGCCGGATCGCGGCGATCAGCTGAGTGACCGTGTCCTGCGTGGCCACCGCGTCTTCCAGCACGGTGGAATCCAGCGCCCGCCGCTGCCGGCCCCGCAACGCCCCGGTGATCGCGATCAGCTCCCGCACCCGCACAAACAGCCGATGCGGCTCGGCCGAGCGAGCCAGCCGCCGCCGGAAGTAGGTCAGCAACGACGGGTGGAAGGCGCGATCATAAAGCCCGAGCCCACAGGCGGCCTTCCACCGCAGATCGCACCGCAACTGCTGGACCGCGTCAAAGTCCGACACCCCGAACAACGCCTGTAATACCACCGCCGAGGCCAGCACCTGCGGCGGCATACTCGGCCGCCCATTCGGCGAGGGGTACATGTCGGCGAACATCGCCTCAGGGAACAACGCCTGACGATGCTCGGCCAAGAACGCGAACACGCTGCCAGCGGGGATTAACTCCCGGCAGGTCTGCCACACATCCGGCCCGACCGGTGCCCCGGCCGCTTTGCCCTGCATACCACCGAGTCTGACCCCAAGCCAGCCTAAGTGGAACCAGCACCCAACATCTTCAGCACACTTCTAGATGATTGATTCCAAGGGCTGAGATTCGCTGATCGCCTGCGGACATGCAGCGAGGGTGTCCAAGATCGATTTGTGACGAAAGACCTGAACACCCTCGCTACCGCACTGTACGTGAAGATCGACGATCAGCTGATCACATTCCCGGACCTGGCACCTGAACGTCCCCGGGTAGGCATCCAGCCCACCTTGAGCGACGCCGAACTCGTGACCCTGGCGGTGATGTCGGCGCTGCTCGGCTTCACCTCCGAGCGGCGCTGGCTGCGCTATGCCCGCGCCCACCTGGCCGGCATGTTCCCCTACCTGCCCGGCCAAAGCGGCTACAACAAACGCCTGCGCGCCGCCACCAGCCTGGTGCTGAGCATGATCCGCATCCTTGGCCGGGACACCTCGCTGTGGAGCGATGATGTGTGGGTGGTCGACTCCACCCCGGTCGAGTGCGGCCGCTCCCGTCAAACAGCCCAGCGCAGCGACCTGGCCGGCTGGGCCGAGTACGGCTACTGCCCCTCGCACTCCCGCTTCTTCTGGGGATTACGGTTGCACCTGTTGTGCACGCTGGGTGGGCTACCGATCGCCTTCGCCCTGACCGGAGCCAAGGCCGACGAGCGAACCACTCTGCTCGGCATGTTCCAGGCCGACCCCGACCTGCTGGCCCGTCACCGCGGCCAGGACCTCATCGCGGACATGCAGTACTACGGCCGCGACTTCGAAGACACCCTGGCCGGTGCGGGCGTGCGCCTGCTGCGCAAGGCCCGCAAGGGCGAGCCCCCACGCCCGGGAGCGCACCTGTTCAAACCGCTGCGCCAGACCATCGAATCGATCAACCAGACCTTCAAAGGTCAGCTCGACCTGGAACGCCACGGCGCACGCACCGCCGCCGGGGTGGCCATCCGTGTGATCACCCGTGTCCTGGCTCTGACCGCCGTGATCTGGCACAACGACAAGACTGATCAGCCCATCGCGCGATCCCTCACCGCCTACGACCACTGATCCCATCCGAACGGCTTGGAATCAGTCGTCTAGAAGTGTGCTGAAGATGTTGGGTGCTGGTTCCACTTAGGCTGGCTTGGGGTCAGACTCGGTGGTATGCAGGGCAAAGCGGCCGGGGCACCGGTCGGGCCGGATGTGTGGCAGACCTGCCGGGAGTTAATCCCCGCTGGCAGCGTGTTCGCGTTCTTGGCCGAGCATCGTCAGGCGTTGTTCCCTGAGGCGATGTTCGCCGACATGTACCCCTCGCCGAATGGGCGGCCGAGTATGCCGCCGCAGGTGCTGGCCTCGGCGGTGGTATTACAGGCGTTGTTCGGGGTGTCGGACTTTGACGCGGTCCAGCAGTTGCGGTGCGATCTGCGGTGGAAGGCCGCCTGTGGGCTCGGGCTTTATGATCGCGCCTTCCACCCGTCGTTGCTGACCTACTTCCGGCGGCGGCTGGCTCGCTCGGCCGAGCCGCATCGGCTGTTTGTGCGGGTGCGGGAGCTGATCGCGATCACCGGGGCGTTGCGGGGCCGGCAGCGGCGGGCGCTGGATTCCACCGTGCTGGAAGACGCGGTGGCCACGCAGGACACGGTCACTCAGCTGATCGCCGCGATCCGGCGGGTGATCCGCGAGGTGCCCGGCGCGGCAGCGGTCGCAGCGGGCTGTTGCACCGCTCATGACTACGACGATCCGGGCAAGCCCCGTATCGCGTGGGACGATGCCCAAGCGCGCGAGAACCTGGTGGATGCGCTGGTCACTGACGCGCTGCGGCTGCTGGCCGACCTGCCCGAGCAGGCCCTGGACGACAAAGCCGCCACCGCGGTCGGGCTGCTGGCGCTGGTGGCCTACCAGGACGTCGAGCCCGCGCCCGGCAGCGACGGCGGCGACGGCCGCTGGCGGATTGCCCGGCGAACAGCTCGTGACCGGATCGTCTCCACCGTCGATCCCGAGGCCCGCCACATCCACAAGAACCGCACCCAGCGCCTGGACGGCTACAAGGCGCATGTGTCTGTTGAGCCTGAGACCGGCTTGTTCACCGCTGTGGGTTTAACGCTGGGCAGCGGTGCCGAGCATCACGAGGCCCTGGTCGCCGAAGAGTTGCTGGCTGCCGAGCGCGAGCCGGTCAGCGTGCTGGGCGATGCCGCCTACGGCACCGGCCAGGCCCGCCACACCCTGCAGGCCGCTGGACATACTCTGATCATCAAACCGGCCACGCTGCGTCAGGCCGTTGCGGGCGGCTTCACCATCGACGACTTCACCGTCGATGAGGCCGCCGGCGCCGTCACCTGCCCGGCCGGGCACACCGTCGCCCTGGGAAAACCGCAGGCCGACGGCAACCGAGTCGCCCAGTTCAAGCACCGGTGCGCCGCCTGCCCGCTGCGAGCGCGCTGCACCACCGCCAAGACCGGCCGCAATCTCAACGTGCACCCCCACCACGCCCTGCTGGCCGCAGCCCGTCGTCAGGCCGCCACCGACCCCGACTGGCAAGCCGACTACCGGCGCTGGCGGCCACCGGTCGAACGCGCCATCGCCTGGCTGGTCGCCCGCGGCAACCGACGCCTGCGCTACCTGGGCACGATCAAGAACAACGCCTGGCTCCACACCCGCGCCGCCGCCCTCAACCTCCGCACCTTGATCAACCTAGGTTTGACCCACACCCACGGCACCTGGGCTATCACCGGCACCTGACCACCGACGGAGGCGGTCCTTTCGCGTACCGCCCTCGGACGCCTTCCACCCACTCAGCAGACGATCCGCCCGGCCATGCCCGTCCTTCGATAACCGCGCGCTTGCACACAAGATCTTCAGCACATTTCTAGTGTCCTGAGTCAGTAATTCGTCTATGGTTCTTGGCTATGGGACGTCCGGGACCGAAGGTCGAGCCGCTGCATCTGACCGATGGCGAGCGGGCTGAGCTTGAGCGGTGGGTACGGCGGCGCAAGGGCGCCCAGGACATGGCGTTGCGGGCCCGGCTGATCCTGGCGTGTGATGCGATCGGTGAGGACGGCTTGCCCGTGTCCACCAAAGTGGTGGCGGAGGAGGTCGGGGTATCGCGCGAGACGGTCTCGAAGTGGCGTCGGCGCTTCCTGGCGGAGCGGCTGGCGGGCTTGGCCGACGAGCCGCGTCCGGGGCGGCCGCGGACGGTGAGCGATGAGCAGGTGGCGGAGCTGATCGCGCGCACCTTGGAGACCAAGCCCGCCAACGCCACGCACTGGTCGACGCGGTCCATGGCCAAGCAGGTGGGCCTGTCGCAGTCGACGGTGTCGCGTGTCTGGCGGGCCTTTGGCCTGCAGCCGCATCGGTCGGAGACGTTCAAGCTGTCAGCCGATCCGTTCTTTGTGGAGAAGGTGCATGACGTGGTCGGTCTGTACCTAGATCCGCCGGAGCGGGCGCTGGTCTTATGCGTGGATGAGAAGTCGCAGATCCAGGCGCTGGATCGATCTCAGCCGGTGCTGCCGATGATGCCCGGCGTGCCCGAGCGAGCCACCCATGACTATGTCCGGGCTGGCACCACCACGTTGTTCGCGGCTCTGGACGTGATCTCCGGCAAGGTGATCGGCTCCCTGCACCGCAGGCATCGCGCAGTGGAGTTCAAGAAGTTCCTGATCAAGGTGGACAAGGAGGTCCCGACCGAGCTTGAGGTCCACCTGATCTGCGACAACTACGCCACGCACAAGACGCCCGCGATCAAACGCTGGTTGCTGGCACACCCGCGCTTCCACCTGCACTTCACCCCGACCGGCTCATCCTGGCTGAACCTGGTGGAACGCTGGTTCGCCGAACTGACGACCAAGCAGCTACGACGCGGCGTCCACAAGACGGTCCAAGCGCTGGAGAAAGACATCCGCACCTGGATCGCCTCCTGGAATGACGACCCCAAGCCTTTCGTCTGGGCCAAGACCGCCGAAGAGATCCTCGACGCCCTCGCCTCATATTGTCGGCGAATTACTGACTCAGGACACTAGAAGTGTGCTGAAGATGTTGGGTGCTGGTTCCACTTAGGCTGGCTTGGGGTCAGACTCGGTGGTATGCAGGGCAAAGCGGCCGGGGCACCGGTCGGGCCGGATGTGTGGCAGACCTGCCGGGAGTTAATCCCCGCTGGCAGCGTGTTCGCGTTCTTGGCCGAGCATCGTCAGGCGTTGTTCCCTGAGGCGATGTTCGCCGACATGTACCCCTCGCCGAATGGGCGGCCGAGTATGCCGCCGCAGGTGCTGGCCTCGGCGGTGGTATTACAGGCGTTGTTCGGGGTGTCGGACTTTGACGCGGTCCAGCAGTTGCGGTGCGATCTGCGGTGGAAGGCCGCCTGTGGGCTCGGGCTTTATGATCGCGCCTTCCACCCGTCGTTGCTGACCTACTTCCGGCGGCGGCTGGCTCGCTCGGCCGAGCCGCATCGGCTGTTTGTGCGGGTGCGGGAGCTGATCGCGATCACCGGGGCGTTGCGGGGCCGGCAGCGGCGGGCGCTGGATTCCACCGTGCTGGAAGACGCGGTGGCCACGCAGGACACGGTCACTCAGCTGATCGCCGCGATCCGGCGGGTGATCCGCGAGGTGCCCGGCGCGGCAGCGGTCGCAGCGGGCTGTTGCACCGCTCATGACTACGACGATCCGGGCAAGCCCCGTATCGCGTGGGACGATGCCCAAGCGCGCGAGAACCTGGTGGATGCGCTGGTCACTGACGCGCTGCGGCTGCTGGCCGACCTGCCCGAGCAGGCCCTGGACGACAAGGCCGCCACCGCGGTCGGGCTGCTGGCGCTGGTGGCCTACCAGGACGTCGAGCCCGCGCCCGGCAGCGACGGCGGCGACGGCCGCTGGCGGATTGCCCGGCGAACAGCTCGTGACCGGATCGTCTCCACCGTCGATCCCGAGGCCCGCCACATCCACAAGAACCGCACCCAGCGCCTGGACGGCTACAAGGCGCATGTGTCTGTTGAGCCTGAGACCGGCTTGTTCACCGCTGTGGGTTTAACGCTGGGCAGCGGTGCCGAGCATCACGAGGCCCTGGTCGCCGAAGAGTTGCTGGCTGCCGAGCGCGAGCCGGTCAGCGTGCTGGGCGATGCCGCCTACGGCACCGGCCAGGCCCGCCACACCCTGCAGGCCGCTGGACATACTCTGATCATCAAACCGGCCACGCTGCGTCAGGCCGTTGCGGGCGGCTTCACCATCGACGACTTCACCGTCGATGAGGCCGCCGGCGCCGTCACCTGCCCGGCCGGGCACACCGTCGCCCTGGGAAAACCGCAGGCCGACGGCAACCGAGTCGCCCAGTTCAAGCACCGGTGCGCCGCCTGCCCGCTGCGAGCGCGCTGCACCACCGCCAAGACCGGCCGCAATCTCAACGTGCACCCCCACCACGCCCTGCTGGCCGCAGCCCGTCGTCAGGCCGCCACCGACCCCGACTGGCAAGCCGACTACCGGCGCTGGCGGCCACCGGTCGAACGCGCCATCGCCTGGCTGGTCGCCCGCGGCAACCGACGCCTGCGCTACCTGGGCACGATCAAGAACAACGCCTGGCTCCACACCCGCGCCGCCGCCCTCAACCTCCGCACCTTGATCAACCTAGGTTTGACCCACACCCACGGCACCTGGGCTATCACCGGCACCTGACCACCGACGGAGGCGGTCCTTTCGCGTACCGCCCTCGGACGCCTTCCACCCACTCAGCAGACGATCCGCCCGGCCATGCCCGTCCTTCGATAACCGCGCGCTTGCACACAAGATCTTCAGCACATTTCTAGTCACTCGGCAGCACGACGTGGCCGTGCTCCAGATAGGCCGTCTCCTGGTGAACGGGCGGTGGCGGCGGCTTTGAGACGACTGGCAAGGCGCTCGAACAGGAGGCTGGTGACGTCGGCGGCGCCGGATGGGGAGCGCCTCGGCATCATGTCGATCGGGAACTCGTCAGGCCGCGCGATGCTCGGACAGTCGGCTCCGGGGTGCCGGGCTCTCGGTGGCGACGCGTCTGGAGGTGCCGAATCGGAACAGGACGAAATGTAACCAGAGCACGAGTAAATGTAACCGGCGCCTGGTTATATTTACCTATGAGCCACAGCGTGAACGAGTTGGTCGCATGTCTCCGCACGGCCGGAGGCGACTACGACGATGTCGAGGTCAAGTCGGCGGCAGGAGGGCTGCCGCAGTCGCTCGCCTCAACTCTGAGCGCGCTGGCAAACCATCCAGGCGGCGGGACGATCATCCTCGGCCTCGACGAGGCCACCGGCTTCCGTCCGGTACAGCTTGCAGATCCGCAAGCTCTCAAGCAGGGCCTCGCTCACAAGGCTCGCTCGTTCTCGCCGCCTGTCCAGCTTACGATCAGTGACGCGGAAGTGGATGGGGCACCGGTCATCGTCGCCAGAGTGCACGAATGCGATCCGTCGGCCAAGCCGTGTCGGATCACGGCGTAAGGTACGGCATACATGCGGGGGTACGACGGGAACTTCCCACTGTCGGATCTGGAAGAGCAGGCATTCCTTGCCGCCCGGAAGCCGCCGCTCTTCGACCGGCAGCCCGTGACAGGCGCCACCCGCGAGGACCTGGACGGCGACCTTGTCGCAGCGTTCCTACGTTCGGTCCGCGAACGGGATCCCCACGGCCTGGGCCGTTTCCCTGACGATGCCGAGTTGCTCCGGCGTGCTGGAGTGACTCGGCCCGACGGCACTCCGACCGTCGCAGGGCTGTTGGCTTTGGGAGTTCATCCACAGGAGTGGTTTCCGCGCTTCGTCATCCAGGCTTCGGCGGAGCCGTTGCCGACCGATCCCGCAGGATCGCGGGCTCGGAACCAGACGACGATCACTGGGGCCATCCCACGGATGCTTGAAGAGGCCCTGGACTGGGCACGGCGAACCTTTGACACCAGCGTCGTGTCAGCGCCGGACGGGACTGTTCGTGATCGGCCCGCCTATCCGTATATCGCGTTTCGCGAGATCATCGCGAACGCTCTTCTCCACCGCGACCTCGATCATTGGTCGGCCGGCATGGCCGTGGAGGTTCGGCTCCGCCGTGACCGGCTGATCGTCTCCAACCCGGGCGGCCTGTATGGCATCACGGTCGACCGGCTCGGCCAGGATGCCATCACTTCCGCACGCAATGCGCGACTTGTTGCGATCTGCCAATACGCTCGCACACCAGAAACAGGCGCGCGAGTGATCGAGGCTCTGGCAACCGGCATCCCGATCGTGGCCAATGCCCTGGCAGAGGCCGGGCTTCCACCTGCGCATTACATCGATGCCGCCATCCGATTCACCGTCGTCCTAAAGCAGCAGGCAGTTCCCGTCATACGCCCGGGCGACGACCTGAACGAGACGGAGCTACGTGTCTACGACGCCTTGGCGGCCGGGACACGCACTGTCGCCGATCTGAAGCAGGAATTGAACCTGTCCGCGCCCAATATCCGCAAGGCACTACGCGAACTGAGATCGAGAGGGCTCGTTGAGCAACTGGGGGGCCAAGGGCGGCCGACGACCTACCGGAAGCTCTCGGACTAGGGGCGATGCCGATGTCCTTGTGCGCCGGTTCGCCCAGCGAGACGAGATAGCCGCAAGTGCTCGCTTGCACGAGCCAAGGTCACGGTATCCCCGTAGCATGATCGCTGCAGGGCTTCTTGATGCAGGTGGGCGGTACTGGGTTCGAACCAGTGACCCCTCGCTTGTAAGGCGAGTGCTCTACCGCTGAGCTAACCGCCCCTGATCGGCACTACACCTTACGACACCACGGGGCCCGATCGCACATCCACCACCCACCCGGGGCCCAGTTCGGGGCGGCCTGCGGCGCGCCAGCCCAGGAGGGCCGCGCCGAGCATGCTCGCGTCCACCCCAAGCGCCGCCGGGATCAAGGGGGGTGCCGAGCGGAAGGCCAGGCGCTTGACGAGGCGGGTGCGTACCGGGTCGAAGAGGGCCGGGCCCGCTTCGGCCAGGCCGCCGCCGAGGACGATCACCGAGGGGTCCAGCAGGAGCGTGTACGTGGCCAGGGCCAGTGACAGGGCCTCCACGGCCTCGTCCCAGACCTCTATGGCGATCGGGTCGTCGGAGGAGACCACCTGCTCCGCCTTGACGCCCTCCACGCCGGTTCGCTGGCTGTAGCGGCGTCCTACCGAGGCCGCCGAGGCGTACGTCTCCAGGCAGCCGAACTGCCCGCACGCGCACTGTTCCCCGTCCGGGAAGACCGGGGTGTGGCCGATCTCGCCGGCCCAGCCCGAGGAGCCGCCGTACGGCTCGCCGCGGATGATCGAGGCGCCGGCGATTCCCGTGCCGATGGGGAGGAAGAGGAAATCGGAAAGGCCACGGCCTGCGCCCAGGATGCTCTCCGCGAGGCCGCCGGTGCGTACGTCGTGGCCGAGCAGGACCGGGATGTCCAGACTGGTGAAGCTCGCGGCGGGGACGTCGCGCCAGCCCAGGTTCGCCGCGTAGAGGGCGGAGTTGTCGGACACCAGTCCGGGTACGGCCAGGCCGACGCCCGCCGGGATGCCGTCGCCCGAGGCGGCCAGGTGGCTGATGAAGTCGGAGATGGCGGCCACGACCGCCTCCGGGCCCTCCGCTCGGGGGGTCGGGCGCCGCTCGCTCAGCAGCACCGCGCCGGACTCGCTGACCAGGCCGCCCTTCATGGACGTGCCACCGACGTCGAGCGCGACGACGAACGAACTCATTGCGGACACGGAAGGAGACGATAGCGCAGCTCAGCAAATGTCTGGAAAGAGTGTCTCCCGGACTTCTCGGGATCCGGGTCCGTCCCGAGCCTCCTCACGGCCTTCCAGAGGACTCCCGAGGCGTCTCTCAGCGGTCCCTCTGGTCACGGAGGGGCCCTCTCGGCACGAGAGCGATCGAGCCGAGGTGGGTCTGTGCTGGAAGCTGAGCGACCGAGGCAGGCACGTCCCGGCACCAAGTGCCCCGAGGCCGGCCCGTAGCGGTCAGGCGCGTCCGAGCACGCGGTTGAGCGCTGCCTCCACCTCCGCCGACAGCCCCGGCGGCGGCGTCATGGCGGAGGGCGTGAGCGTGTCCGAGCAGGCCAGCCGTACGGCCCCGCAGGACCGGCACTCCACCTCGCCCAGCCGGCAGATCAGCGCGGTCGACCCGCACGTCGAGCACGTGGCCAGGTCGAGGTCATGCAGCCGTTGACAGTCCGGGCAGATCAACACCTGGGTCTCGTTGCGCACCCCGCGCTGCCATGGGCTGGCGCCGCGCACCGGGTCGGTCTGCCGGGCCCCGCATCGGTAGCAGGGCATGGTTCCCTCCGAAGTCAAGAAATGTCGGCGAGTGCCTTCACGTAGTCGGCGACGTCACGTGCCGAGGAGATCGGATTGACCACCGACCACCGGATCACGCCGTCGCCGTCGATGACGAAGGTCCCCCGAAGAGCCAACCCCTTCGTCTCATCGAACACACCGTACGCCCGCGCGACCTGTCCGTGTGGCCAGAAATCGGAGAGCAGCGGAAACGTGTAACCTTCGCGATCCGCCCACGCACGGTGCGTGAACAGGGAGTCGACCGAGACGGTCAGCAGTTGTGCGCCCTCGAGGGGCTGGTCGCGCAGTGTCGACAGCTCGCTGTGACAGATCCCGCTGAAGGCAAGCGGGTAGAAGACCAGCACGACCTTGGAGCCCCGGAACTGAGACAGGCTCACCGGGGTGCCGTGCTGGTCCTGCAGCTCGAAATCTGGAGCCAGGGCGCCGACCTCGGCAGGATGTGCGTTCACAGGCATCATCCTGCCGCACGGAAGGCGCTCGGGCTCCCTACCGTTTGCCCTTGGGCGTGACGAGCCTGGTCCCGGACCAGTCGGATGCGGCGGAGATGCTGCTGGTCTGCGAGAGACCCGCGGTGGCGGCATCCTCCCCGATGTCGCTCGGCTCCACGTGGCCCTCGCGCCCGGCCTTGGGAGTCAGCAGCCAGATCTGGCCGCCGTCGGCGAGTGCTCGCATGGCGTCGCTGAGGACGTCGAAGAGGTCCCCATCACCGTCGCGCCACCACAGCAGCACCACGTCGACGACGTCGTCGCTCTCCTCGTCCAGCAGCTCGTTACCGGTCAGGTTCTCGATGGACTGGCGAAGCTCGTCGTCGACGTCCTCGTCCCAACCGATCTCCTGCACCACCTGACCCGGCTTGAGGCCGAGCCTTTCGGCCAGGCCGCGCTCGCCCTGCGCCTGACCCGCGGTCGCGCTCACGTTTATCCCTCCTGCTTGAGTGGCCCCGCTTATGCGGTTTATCGCTTCGGCACAGTCCACACGCTGTGACCCTCAGTCGTCAACGGTCGCCACGGGTACGGCGGTAGTCGGCCGGAATCAATCAGACAAAAACGACAGGCGAACCTGGCGTTGCGGGTTGTCGACGTTCAGGTCGACGAGTGCGATCGACTGCCACGTGCCGAGCGCCAATCGCCCGCCCAGCACGGGGACCGTGGCGTACGGCGGGATCAGCGCCGGCATGACGTGCGACCTTCCGTGACCCGGCGAGCCGTGGGCATGGCGCCAGCGGTCGTCGGGCGGCAGCAGGTCCCGCAGCGCGGCGAGCAGGTCGTCGTCGCTCCGCGAGCCCAGCTCGAGCAGGGCGACGCCGGCGGTCGCGTGGGGCACGAAAATGTGCAGCAACCCGTCCTCGCCCTGCGCGCGCACGAAATCAGCGCATGCATCCGTGATGTCGTGCACCGTCTCTCTTGACCCCGTGGCCACAGAGATGATTTCAGATCTCACGGGGAAATCTTACGTATGCACCACGACGGCGTCTGGACCCGGAAACACCAGCCCGGTGTGCCCGTCGTCGAAGCGCACCATGTAGGGAGGTTCGCCGTTGAGGCCCTGGACCTCCATGATCACACCACTCCGGTCCCTTTCGCCGACGATATGCCCGTGCACCAGGAGCCGGTCTCCTACCGCAGCATTCATACATCCCACATTGGTACGCGGAAAGCCGTACGAAAAGAGTGATTCGCAAGTTTTGCTCCCTCTGCAGGGGGAGGAAGAAAGATGACCGAAACGTTACGCTGCGCTGATGTGGCGTTTCGGGCTCCGCGGCCGGATGGCGGCGTCGTACGTGCTGGTCACGGCCACCGCGGTGCTGCTGGTCGAGGCCGTGATCGTGGCCGTTTACGTGGTGCCGCAGGCCAACGTCAGCGATCTGGCCTCGGTGCTGCGGGACCTGGCGGGAAGGGAGGCCAAGGCGCTCAGCCAGGAGGCGGCCAAACTGCCACCACCGCTGCCTGGCGCCTCCGGCCACGAACTCCTGCAGAAGGCGATGGCGCTGGGGAAGCCGCGAACCCTCATGGCCGACGCCAGGCCGCCCGACCAGGGCTTCACCACGCTGGAGGTGCTCGTCGACACCGAATGCTCGATCGTCGCCAGCTCCGCCCCCAAGCTCTACGAGCTGGACACCGTCCTGGGCGTTCGCCTGCCAGGCCGCGAGGGAGGCGGCGGCAACACCAAGACCGTGGTGGGCCCGGCGGTCTGGCACTTCAGCCCCGTGACCGTGAAGACGCCGGTGGGCCTGCAGATCATCGGGTACGTCTACGTCCAGGCCCCGGCCGAGGCCGTGCCCGCCGCGCCGTCCGTCGACTCGCTCACGCCCTTGCTGGCGCCCGGCCTGCTGGCGCTGGTGCTGGTGGTGCCGGTCGGGCTGCTGTTCGGCCTGCTCAGCACGCGCCGGCTGACCAGCAGGGTACGCAGGCTCGCCGGCCTCACCACGGCCGTGGCCTCGGGCGACTTCCGGCCACGGGTGGCGGTCAGCGGGAGCGATGAGGTGAGCACGCTCGAGCATTCGTTCAACATCATGACCGACCGGCTCGGCGCATCGGTGGAGGCGGCCAGGCTGACCGCGCGCGCGGAGGCCCGCCAGGCCGAGCGCGGCAGGATCGCCAGGGAACTGCACGACTCGATCTCGCAGGATCTGTTCTCGCTGAGCCTGCTGGCCGGGGGCATGCGCAGGGCCGCGCCTGACGCCCTGCGCGAACAGGCCGAGGCGATGGAGCGCACCGCCGCCCGCGCGATGCGCGAGATGCAGGCCCTGCTGCTGGAGCTGCGGCCGGTGGCGCTGGAGGACGCGGGCCTGGTGCCCGCGCTGGAGGAGCTGTGCCACGCGTACGAGACGCGGCTCGGCGTCAGGGTCGAGGCCCACCTGGCGGAGGTCGCGCTGTCGCCCCCGGCCGAGCACGCGGTGCTGCGCCTCGTCCAGGAGGCGCTCGGCAACGCGATCAAGCACGCGGACCCGACCAAGATCACGGTACGGCTGAGCGGCGACGACGGCCCGGTCACCGTGGAGGTGTCGGACGACGGCCAGGGCTTCGACCCCTCCAGCGTGGCCACCAAGCACGGAATGGGCCTGGCGTTGATGCGCGAGCGAGTGGAGGAACTCGGCGGCAGCTGGAAGATCCACAGCGATGGGAGCGGCACCACTGTGAGAGCGAGCCTGCCATGACGATCCGCGTCCTCATCGTCGACGATCACGAGGTGGTGCGTCAGGGGCTGCGGTTCGTCCTGGAGCAGGAGGAGGGGATCGAGGTCGCGGGCGAGAGCGGCGACGGGGCGGCGGCGCTGCCCGCCATCCGGGGGCTGCGGCCCGATGTGGTGCTGCTCGACCTGGTCATGCCCGTCATGGACGGGCTCGCGGTGCTGGAGAGACTGCGCGGGGAGGACGGGCGGCCCGCGGTGATCGTGCTGACCTCGTTCCAGGAAGAGGACAGGGTCGTGGAGGCGGTCCGGCTCGGCGCACTGTCGTATCTGTCCAAGACGACCGCGGTCGACCGGGTGGTCGAGGCGGTGCGCGCCGCGGCCCGCGGCGGCAGCGTGCTGGAGCCGGGGATCGCCGCGCTGCTGCTCAGACAGGTACGGCAGGGCGGGCGCCCGCGGCCTCTCGACCTGCTGACCCCCAGAGAGCGTCAGGTGCTGTCGGCCGTGGCGAGGGGGCGGTCGAACTCGGAGATCGCCAGGGACCTGCGCATGGGCAGGGAGACCGTCAAGACGCACGTCTCCAGCATCCTGGCCAAGCTCGGCGTGGCCGACCGCACCCAGGCCGCGATCTTCGCGCTCCAGCAGGGCCTCGTCCCGCTGGACGAGGCCCTGGGGTAACGCGAGGGGGGCTGGATGCGGCCCTCGGGTAACCGGCTCACATGGCCCCGCGGAGCCGTACTGAGAGGGTGGCCGTTAGACTCCCTCGGTCACATCGCGCTGTGCGGGGTGAGAACCTCCCCTCTTCGGGGGAGAGTGGAGAGTACGGGCAGCGGGCTAGAGGACATTCGAGCGAAATTTCGTCCGTTTTCCTGTCTTGTTAAATTGCTCCCGCGATGTAACCTTTGGGGGCGATTCGTCCTACCATCGGTGGTCTAGGCCATCTGATCTGTCTCTGCCAGCAGAGACACCTCTGGTTACCGGCCAGTAGAGATGCGTTTTCTACGGCTAGCGACCAGGATGGAAGACGACCCAGACCAGACATCAGTCATCCTC
This sequence comes from Nonomuraea sp. CA-141351, assembly GCF_050944675.1. Classification (NCBI taxonomy): domain Bacteria; kingdom Bacillati; phylum Actinomycetota; class Actinomycetes; order Streptosporangiales; family Streptosporangiaceae; genus Nonomuraea; species Nonomuraea sp. CA-141351. The sequence continues at coordinate 9,061,412 of NZ_CP191982.1, read as the reverse complement.
GGAAGGCGAGACCCAGTGGCTTCCGGACGCCAGCGATTCTCGATCATCAGCGACGGCCTACCCAGCCAACTGCCTGATGTCGACCCCAGCGAGACCAACGAGTGGCTCGAGTCCCTCGACAACGTCGTCAAGACCGAAGGCCGTGCGAGAGCCCGCTACCTCATGCTGCGCATGCTGGAGCGGGCCCGCGAGCACCAGGTCGGCGTGCCGGGTTTGCGGAGCACCGACTACATCAACACGATCCCGCCGGAACGTGAGCCCTGGTTCCCGGGTGACGAGCACGTCGAACGCCGCATCCGCGCCTACATCCGCTGGAATGCGGCCATCATGGTGTCCAGGGCCAACGCCCGCACCAACGTCGGCGGCCACATCGCCACCTACGCATCCGCCGCCTCTCTCTACGAAGTGGGCTTCAACCACTTCTTCCGCGGCAAGGACCACGGCGAGTCGGGCGACCAGGTCTTCTTCCAGGGGCACGCGGCGCCCGGCATCTACGCTCGCGCCTTCCTCGAGGGCCGGCTCAACGAGGCCCAGCTCGACGCGTTCCGCCAGGAGCTGTCGCAGGGCTTCCACGGCCTGCCCTCCTATCCCCACCCGCGCCTCATGCCCGACTTCTGGGAGTTCCCGACGGTCTCCATGGGCCTCGGCCCGATCGGCGCGATCTACCAGGCGCGGTTCAACCGCTACCTGCTCAACCGGCAGATCAAGGACACCAGCCGCAGCCACGTGTGGGCGTTCCTGGGCGACGGCGAGATGGACGAGCCCGAGTCGCTCGGCGCGATCGGCCTGGCGGCCCGCGAGGAGCTCGACAACCTCACGTTCGTGATCAACTGCAACCTGCAGCGGCTCGACGGTCCGGTACGCGGCAACGGCAAGATCATCCAGGAGCTGGAGTCGTACTTCCGCGGCGCCGGCTGGAACGTGATCAAGGTTGTGTGGGGCCGCGACTGGGACCCGCTGCTTGCGGCGGACGTCGACGGCGTGCTGGTCAACCAGATGAACACCACGCCCGACGGCCAGTTCCAGACGTACTCGGTCGAGTCGGGCGCCTACATCCGCGACAACTTCTTCGGCTCCGACCCGCGCCTGCGCAAGATGGTCGAGCACCTGAACGACGACCAGATCCGCAAGCTGTCGCGCGGCGGCCACGACTACCACAAGGTCTACGCGGCGTTCAAGGCGGCCCGCGAGCACGTGGGCCAGCCGACCGTGATCCTCGCCCAGACCATCAAGGGCTGGACCCTGGGCAAGGACTTCGAGGCGCGCAACGCCACCCACCAGATGAAGAAGCTCACCAAGGCCGAGCTGAAGGAGTTCCGCGACCGGCTCTTCCTGCCGATCCCGGACTCGGCGCTGGAGGGCGACCTGCCGCCGTACTTCCACCCGGGCGAGAACGACCCCGAGATCCAGTACATGAAGGAGCGCCGCGCGGCGCTCGGTGGCGTGCTGCCCAAGCGGGTCATGCGCGCCAAGCCGGTCAAGCTGCCCGGCGACGAGGTCTACGGCGGCTTCGCCAAGGGCTCGGGCAAGCAGCAGGTGGCCACCACGATGGCGTTCGTGCGGCTGCTGAAGGACCTCATGCGCGACAAGGAGATCGGCCACAGGTTCGTGCCGATCATTCCTGACGAGGCCCGCACCTTCGGCCTCGACGCCATGTTCCCGACGGCGAAGATCTACTCGCCGCACGGCCAGACGTACGAGGCCGTCGACAGGGAGCTGCTGCTGTCGTACAAGGAGGCCGTGCAGGGGCAGATCCTGCACGAGGGCATCAGCGAGTCGGGCTCGATGGCCTCGGCCATCGCGGCCGGCAGCGCCTACGCCACGCACGGCGAGCACATGATCCCGATCTACATCTTCTACTCGATGTTCGGGTGGCAGCGCACCGGCGACCAGATGTGGCAGATGGGCGACCAGATGGGCCGCGGCTTCCTGCTCGGCGCCACCGCCGGCCGCACCACGCTCAACGGCGAGGGCCTGCAGCACGAGGACGGCCACACGCCGCTCATCGCCTCCACCAACCCGGCCGCGGTCTCCTACGACCCGTCCTGGGCGTTCGAGGTGGCGCACATCGTCAAGGACGGCCTGCGGAGGATGTACGGCGACCAGCCGGAAGACGTCTTCTACTACCTGACCGTCTACAACGAGCCCTACCTGCAGCCCGCCCAGCCCGCGAACCTCGACGTGCAGGGCCTGCTCAAGGGCCTGTACAAGTTCGCCGAAGGGCCGCAGACCCAGGGGCCGAAGGCCAACATCCTGTCCTCTGGTGTGGCGGGCCCCTGGGCGATGGAGGCGCAGCGGCTGCTGGCCGAGGACTGGGGCGTGTCGGCCGACGTGTGGTCGGCCACGTCGTGGTCCGAGCTGCGCCGCGAGGCCCTGGCCTGCGAGGAGCACAACCTGCTCAACCCCGACGCCGAGCAGCGCGTCCCCTACGTGACCCAGGCGCTCTCCCAGGCGCAGGGCCCGTTCGTGGGCGTCAGCGACTACATGAAGGCCGTGCAGGACCAGATCGCGCAGTGGGTGCCGGGTGACTGGTCCTCGCTGGGCACCGACGGGTTCGGCCTGTCCGACACGCGCTCGGCGCTGCGGCGCCACTTCCACGTGGACGCCGCCTCCATCACGCTGGCCGTGCTGACCAGCCTGGTCAAGCGGGGCGAGCTCGACGGCGAGGTGCTGCGCGAGGCGATCGCCCGCTACCACCTCAAGAACGGCGTCACCGAGGCAGGCGGCGCTGAGAGCAACGACACCCAGTCGATGGGCGTCTGAGTCATCCGCGAGCGGCGCTCCCGCGAAGTTCTTTCGCGGGAGCGCCGTCATTTCCGGCGCCCGCGCCGTCCGGCCTGTGAGGCGGCACGTCAGGAGGGGTACGTGCCGCCTCACCCGGGTATGGTGCAGCGTCACGTATTGTGGGCACTACTTCCCCCTGAGAGACGAGGGGAAATTGTCTTATGCGACGCGTCCTAGCCGCCGCCCTGCTTGTGACGGCCGCCGCCGGCTGCTCCACCGTGCCGGCTGCCGAGCCCGCCACACAGTCCACGGCGGACACCAATGCGATCAACTGGGGACCGTGCACCGACATCAAGCGTCCTAACGGCGAGCCGCCGGCCCGCCAGGACCCGTCCGTACGGTGTGGGAAGCTCGCGGTGCCCCTGGACTACGCCAAGCCCGACGGGGAGAAGATCGACCTGGCGCTCATCAAGCTGGCGGCGACGGGCAAGGGCAACAAGCTGGGCTCGGTGGTGTTCAACTTCGGCGGGCCCGGCGCCTCGGGCGTCGACACGCTCGACCAGGCCGGCAAGGCGCTCTCCACGCTGCGCGCCCGCTACGACCTGGTCAGCTTCGACCCGCGCGGTGTCGAGCGCAGCTCCGGGGTGCGCTGTGGCAACGGTGCCGAGATGGACAGGTTCACCGCCCTGGACACACTGCCGGACGACAACCAGACACGCCAGGAGACCGCGCAGGCCAACAAACAGTTCGCCTCGCTCTGCGAGCAGAACTCCGGCAAGATCCTTCCGTACGTCGGCACCGTGAACGCCGCCCGTGACATGGACAAGATCCGCGCCGCGGTGGGCGATCCCAAGCTCAACTACATCGGCATGTCGTACGGCACGCAGCTCGGCGCCGTGTACGCCACCGAGTTCCCGAAGAACGTGGGCCGCATGGTGCTCGACGCGCCGCTGGACCCGACGGTGACGTTCGAGCAGCGGACGCTGGTGCAGACGCGCGGGTTCCAGCGGGCGTACGAGAGCTTCCTGCGGGCGTGCGTCAAGAACAAGTGCGACATCGGCAAGGACCAGGCCACCGCCGACGCGAACGTCGAGAAGCTGATGACCCAGCTCACCGGGAAGCCGCTGAACGTCGGCGGGCGCGAGCTCACCCAGGGGCTGGCCTCCACGGGCGTGGCGGCGGCGCTGTACTCGGAGCTGACCTGGCCGTTCCTGGAGCAGGCGCTCTCGGAGGCGCTCAAGGGCCATGGCGAGGCGCTGATGTACCTGGCCGACTCCTACACGGGCCGCTCCGAGAACGGCTCGTACTCGACGCAGATGACCAGCTTCCCGGCCATCACCTGCGTGGACACCAGCGAACGGCCCAGTGAGGAGCAGATACGGCGCACCGCGGCGGCCGCCATGAAGATCTCGCCGCTGTTCGGCAGCGAGGGCTCGGGCGGGCTCTGCCGGGTCTGGCCGGTCAAGGGCAACGACGAGGCGCGGCACGTGAACGCCACAGGGTCGGCGCCGATCGTCGTGGTCGGTGGCAGGGGCGACCCCGCCACGCCGTACGAGTGGGCGCCCAGGCTGACGGCCCAGCTCAAGACCGCCACCCTGGTCACGTATGAGGGCGAGGGGCACGGGGCCTACCTGTCGGGGAGCAAGTGTGTGCAGGGGCTCGTGGACGGGTTCATGCTCGACGGCAAGCTCCCGTCGAAGGGTGCCACCTGCCCGGGGACCTGATGTGGTCTCGTCTAATGTGGCCCCGTCTAATGTGGCGCTGTGACATATGACTCGCTTATCACCACAGAGGCCGCGCGCCTCGGTGCCTTGGCCACGGATCCGTCCATCCCGGTGCCCACGTGCCCGGGATGGACGTTCGCGGAGCTGATCACGCATGTCGGCCAGACGCATCGCTGGGCTGTCCACGTCCTGCGTAACCAGGTCCAGGAGCGGATCTGGTCGCGCCAGGTGCCCAGCGGTCTGGCCGAGGGGCAGAGCGGCGACGCGGCGTGGCTGGCCGCGGGGGCGGCCGAGCTGCTCGACACGCTCCGCACCACCGACCCGTCGCTGGCCGTGTGGACGTGGGGCCCTGACAAGCAGGCGTCCTGGTGGACCCGCCGGATGGTCTTCGAGCTGGTGATCCACCGGGTCGACGCGGAGCTGGCGCTCGGCATCGACCCGGTCATCGCCGCGGAGGTCGCGATCGACGGCGTCGAGGAGTTTCTGCACAACCTGCCGTACGCCCGCTGGATCACCCCGCGGCTGGCGGAGCTCGGCGTGGAGGGGGCCACGATCCACCTCCACGCGACCGACGCCGAGGGCGAGTGGACCGTCACCCAGGGGCCGGACGGGAAGATCTCCTGGGACCGCGGGCACGCCAAGGGCGACAGCGCGGTCCAGGGAACGGCCCAGGACCTGCTGCTCCTGCTCTACGGCCGGCGCTCGTCCGAGGCCCTCAAGGTGTACGGCGACCCGGACCTCCTCGGCCGCTGGCTGACCACGGCCGCTTTCTGACCCGCCGCCTCCTCGGGCCGCGCCTGGCCCTGGGCTTGCTTGGCCCTGGACGCGCCGCCGCTCGGCGATCGGCAGCGTGCCCAGGGCCGGGTGAACCGCTCTCTGCGAAGCGACCCGTCCGCATGCCGGAGTCGGCGGGGAAGGTGCTCTCTCCGGCTCTCGAACGGGTGATCACCCAGGTATCGTGACGCCGCCGATCACCTTCGGTGGAAGATCCCGAAAACGCTGCCGGACGTGTCACGCAAGTAGGCGAAGTCGGTGCCGGCGCCGTCGTCGATCACCTTCGTGATCACCTTGCCGCCCAGCGACTCGCTCTTGGCGCAGGCCGCCTCGACGTCGGCAACCTGCACGTGGAAGACCGCGTGTGCGGGGAACTCGCCCTTGGTGTTGAACAGCCCGCCGGCGGGCTGCTCACCGCCCGGATAGTTGATCATCCGGTAGTCGAGCGGCCCCTCGTCGTCGCGGGCGAACGTCCAGCCGAACAGCCCGCCGTAGAACGCCTGCGCGCCCTCGGGGTCGTCCGTCGCCACCTCGAACCAGGTCACCGTGTTGTCCATCGTCATCTCCTTGAATTCTCGAACAAGACAACGATCTAACGGGTGAGCGACAACCCTATGTCGGTGTTTTCGATTGACTAATCGAGCACAGTGCCGTGCACGATCATCTCGGGCACGTCGGGGGCGAAGCCTTCGAGCGGCCGGTCGGGGCAGCGCTCGGCGGTCACGGTCGCGGCGGCGATCCGATCGAGCCGGAAGACCCGCACGTCATCGCGCAGCCGGCACCACGCCACGAGATACCAGAACCCGCCCCGGCCGCCCAGGAACACGCCCGGCTCGACGTCACGCGTGGTCAGCATGCCCTTGGCGTCCGCGTAGTCGAGCCTGAGCACGCGCCGCCGCAGCAGCGCCTCCTCGATGGCCCGGGAGACCCCCTCGGCGCCGAGCGGCTGGGTCTCCGCACCTGGCTCGGGCGGCAGGTGGACGAGCTGCACCCGCCGCGCCAGCTCCCTGGCGAGCTCGCCCTCGGACCCCGGCATGGCGGCCACCACCTTGCGTAACGCACTGCGCGCCTGCCTGCCGAACGGCTGGTCGCCGGCCCGGCTGAGCGCCACCGCGATGGCCACCGCCTCGGCCGGGGTGAAGTTGAGCGGGGGGAGGGTCATCTTCTTGTCGATGGCGTAACCGCCCTTGCGGCCCGGCTCGGCGTAGATCGGCACACCTGACTCTTGCAGGGCGGTGATGTCGCGCTCTATTGTGCGCACGCTCACCTCGAACCGCTTGGCCAGCTCACGTGCGGAGCGGCAGCGGGGCGCGATGGCGCGCAGGTCTTCGACGAGCGCGTAGAGCCGGTCGGTACGATTCACAGCCGCGACGCTACGCGCCACCACCGACAATCGCGGCGTGTCGGCCCGCCTGGCAACCTCTGACTCACCGCACGGGCACAGGGATCTCACGTCCCGGAGGCGCCCCATTAATCAGATGTGATCCGCCGCACTGATCGCTACCGTTGAAGACAGTTCAAGGGGCCGAGGGAGGTGCGGGTCGAAATGGTGTCGGTTATCTTTCTCGAACAAAGAACACATCCGGTGCCGGGCACAAATCCGCGCCATTCCCGGGTCGCCTGAGCTGGTCAGGTCCGGTGCCGGCACGGGTCGAATCTCGTCGGTTATCGCCTTCCAAGCGGGTGGTCGCGGGTTCGAATCCCGTCGCGGACCTCGGTTCGCGTAGCTCAGTGGCAGAGCGCCTTAACGGCCGATGAGTCCACCATATCCGTGCCGGCTCCAGATCTGATCGCCCGTCATTTCGGGGCCACCACATCCGTGCTGCCCGCATGGCAGACAAGGAGCGCGAGCAATGGCTCATGATCCCCTCGCGGCGGTCTCGGCGATCGCCACCCCGCAGACACATCCCATCCCCGGCCGTGCCGACCAGGTGAGGAACGCCGCAGGCGGCTACGTCTTCGGCAAGGACCTGTGGAGCAAGCTGGAGGACTTCCTGATCCTCGGCACCACGGGCGGCACCTACTACGTCACCGAGGACAGGCTGACCGCCGACAACGCCGGCGTGCTGTTCCAGGCGATCGCCGAGAACGGCCCGCGCGTGGTCGAGCTGCTCAGCGCCATCTCGACAGCCCGGCCGCCGCGGGCGCCGAAGCAGCGCCCGGCCCTCTTCGCCCTCGCCGCCTGCTACGCGAAGGGCGACGCGGACACCCGCCAGGCCGCCAAGCACGCGCTGGCGAAGGTGGCGCGCACCACGGACCATCTCGCCCAGTTCTTCGGCTACTACAAGAACCTGGGCGGCAAGGCGACGGCCCGGGGTACGGCTCCCGTCGTCGGCCGATCGCTGCGTACGGCGCTCGGCTCCTGGCTCCTGACCGGCAGCCCGGACGATGTGGCGTTCAAGGCGTGCAAGGCCCGCCGGCGCAAGACGCCCCAGGGCGAGGCGTTCGACCTGCGTGACGTTCTGCGCATCGCCCACCCGGCCGCGGACGGCGAGCAGCGGAAGGCGCTGTTCGGGTGGCTCGCGGGGAACGTGACGGACGAGCAGGCTCGCGAGGCGCTGCCGGCCGTCCACCGGTTCCTCACGGCGAAGGCCGTCACCAGCGCGGACGAGGCCGTGCGCGCGGTGAAGGAGCTGCGGGTGCCCTGGGAGTTCCTGCCTGACGCGATGCTGCGCGAGCCGGAGGTGTGGCACGCGCTCGTCGGCACGGTCGGCATGACGGCGCTCCTGCGCAACCTCGCCCGGATGACCCGCATCGGCGCCCTCACACCGATGGGCGACGCCACCCGGCGTGTGGTCGACCGGCTCACCGACCGCGAGGCGCTGCTGAAGGCCCGCGTCCACCCCATGGACGCCTGGCTGGCCATGCGCGTCTACGCGTCCGGGCAGGCCCAGCCGAGCCCGCGCGCCGCCCGCCAGACCTGGCAGCCCGTGCCGGCCGTCCTGGACGCGCTGGAGGAGACGTACGAGCTCTCCTTCGGCTCGGTCGAGCCGTCCGGCAAGCGGCTGCTGGTCGCGGTGGACTCGTCCGGCTCGATGTCGTACGGCCACGTCTACGCGGGCGGCTCGCCGCTCGGCACCGCGTACGAGGTCGGCTGCGCGATGGCCGTCATGCTGTCCCGCATCGAGAAGGGCAACGTGCACGTCATCGACGTCGACACGACGGTCCATGCCTCGAAGGTGACCCCTCGCACCAACCTGCGCGAGATCGCCTCCTGGCAGCCCTCAGGCGGCGGCACCGACCTGTCGCTGCCGTTCACGTGGGCGTCCGAGAAGCGGCTGGACGCGGACGGGATCGTGATGTTCACCGACAGCGAGACCTGGGCGGGTCGCTCCCACCCGGCGCAGGCCATCGAGGCCTACCGGCGCAAGATCAACCCGCTGGCCCGCGTCGTCGTCGCCGCGATGACCGCCGCCGGCTACTCGATCGGCGACCCCGGGGACGACGGGGTGCTCAACGTCGCCGGGCTCGACGCGTCGCTGCCCCTCGTCGTCAACGGGTTCGTCCGCTCCTGACCCTTACCAGCGGTGGTGGACCTGAGGGCGGACCAGGTCGTCGTAGATCTCCTGGACCGCCTTCAGGGTCGCGGCGTCGAGCGAGGGCAGGGACGCCGCGGAAGCGTTGGCGGTGGCCTGGGCCGGGTTGCGGGCGCCCGGGATGACCACCGAGACGCCCTGCTGGTCCAGGATCCAGCGCAGGGCGAACTGGGCCATCGTCGCACCCGAGGGCACCAGCGGGGCCAGGCGGCGGACCGCCTCCAGGCCCGTGCCGAAGTCCACGCCCGAGAAGGTCTCCCCGACGTCGAACGCCTCCCCGCGCCGGTTGTAGTTTCTGTGGTCGTCCGGGCTGAAGGTCGTGTGCTCGTCGTACCGGCCGGACAGCAGGCCGCTGGCCAGCGGGACCCGGGCGATGATGCCCACCCCGGCGGCGCGGGCGGCGGGCAGGACCTGCTCCAGAGGCTTGAGCCTGAACGCGTTGAGGATGATCTGCACGCTCGCCACCCCCGGGCGGGCGATCGCGGTCAGCGCCTCCTCGCACGTCTCCACGCTGACCCCGTACGCCGCGATCTTCTGCTCGGCCACCAGCGTGTCCAGGGCGTCGAAGACCGCGTCCGTCGAATACACCGGGGTCGGCGGGCAGTGGAGCTGGACCAGGTCGATGGTGTCCACGCCCAGGTTCTGGCGGGAGCGCTCGTTCCAGGCGCGGAAGTTGGACATCACATAGTTCGAGGGGATCTGCTCCAGCCGGCGGCCCATCTTGGTGGCGACGGTCAGCTCCGGGCGACCCTTGGTGAAGCGGCCGACGATCTGCTCACTGCGTCCGTCGCCATAGACGTCGGCCGTGTCGATGAAGGTGACGCCCGCGTCCACGGCGGCGCTCAGGGTGGCGACGGCGTCGTCTTCCGTCACCTGCCCCCAGTCGGCGCCGAGCTGCCACGCGCCGAGGCCCACGGTGCCCACCTGGCGTCCTGTCCGTCCCAACGTGCGTTGTTCCATGCGTAATAGTGTCCAGGATGGTCGAGTGGGCTCCAGTCGAGGGGTGCGACGGCGCTCACCGTGGTGCCCGCCCCCAGCACGCTGTTGATCCGCAATGTGCCGGAGATCTTCGCCATGCCGGCCTTCATGGCCCGCGGTCCCCGCCCTTCCGTCTCCAGCGGGAAGCCGACCCCGTCGTCGCTGACGGTCAGTCGCAGCCCGCGGGCCCCCGCGGTGACCGCGGGCGACACGGTACGGGCCCCGTTGTGCCGCTCCACGTTGTCGAACGCCTCCCGCACGGTGGCCAGGACCGCCTCCGCGACCGGAGGTGGCACGTCGCCGCCCGGCCCCCCGTTTCGATCTTTCCCCTCTTTGGTTCGCCTAACTGGCGAAAGGTTCCATCCAGTTCCCAGCGGATGACGGATAGTCACTGGGGCTGGGCCGTTTTGCACACTCGGTGGGGTCCACTCCAGACTGAACGGCATGATTCGTCCCGCCACACCCGCCGATGTGCCCGAGATCGTCAACATGATTCGTGAGCTCGCCGAGTACGAGAAGGCCGCACACGAGGCGCGGGTGACCGAGCAGCAGCTCCACACCGCCCTCTTCTCCGACCACCCCGCCGCGTTCGCCCACATCGCCGAGCAGGACGGGGAGGTGGCCGGCTTCACGCTGTGGTTCCTCACCTTCTCGACGTGGCGAGGAGTGCACGGCATCTACATGGAGGACCTCTACGTACGCCCCCAGCACCGCGGCGGCGGCCACGGCTTCGCGCTCATGAGGGAGCTGGCCGGGATCTGCGCCGAGCGCGGCTACCAGCGGCTCGAATGGTCCGTCCTCGACTGGAACGAGCCCAGCATCGGCTTCTACGACAAGCTCGGCGCGGTGCGCCAGGACGAGTGGCTGAAGTACCGGCTGACCGACGAGCCGCTCCAGCACCTGGGCGCCCGCCGGGACTGACGTGCACGTACGGTGACGTATCGCGGTGCGACGTTTCCCCGGACGACAGTGGATCATTACGAACGTGTTTCGTCCGTGACGCTTGTGCGTGGCTTGTTACAGCGGTGAATCACACGTAACGAACGCACAGCCACGGATTGTCAAAGTGCGTAACGAGCGCTTCCTACCTTGGAGATCCCCCGGACGCCGAGTGTAGGAGAGATCGATGGCGCGCTGGATCGCCGAGTGGCACCCCGATGACCCAGCCTTCTGGGAGAGTTCAGGCAAGCGTGTCGCACGGCGCAACCTGATCTTCTCGATCCTGGCCGAGCACCTCGGTTTCACCGTGTGGACGTTGTGGAGCATCGTCGCCACCAAGATGGGGGCCTACGAGTTCTCCACCGACCAGCTCTTCTGGCTGGTCGCGCTGCCGAACCTGGTCGGCTCGGTGCTACGCGTGCCCTACACGTTCGGCCCCGCCAGGTTCGGCGGTCGCAACTTCACGGTGGCCAGCGCGATGCTGCTGCTCATCCCCGCCGTGCTGCTCGGGGTGGCGGTCAACAACCCGGCCACGCCGTACTGGCTCTTCCTGGTGATCGCGGCCCTGGCCGGCGTCGGAGGTGGCAACTTCGCCTCCAGCATGGCCAACATCACCTACTTCTACCCCCGCAACAAGCAGGGGGTCGCGCTGGGCCTGAACGCGGCCGGCGGCAACATCGGCGTCAGCTCCGTACAGCTCGTCATGCCGCTGGTGATCGGCGCGTTCGGCCTCGCCGCCGCCGGATGGTTCTGGATCCCGTTCGTCGTCGTGGCCGGCGCCTGCGCCTGGTTCTTCATGGACAACCTCACCAGCGCCAAGGCCGACCCGCGCCAGCAGCTCGCGGTGGCGGGCAAGGCCCAGACGTGGATCATGTCGTTCCTGTACATCGGGACGTTCGGCTCGTTCATCGGCTACTCGACGGCCTTCCCGCTGCTCAGCAAGAGCATCTTCCCCGAGGCCCCGTTCGCCGCGGTGGCGTTCGTCGGGCCGCTGCTGGGCTCGCTGATCAGGCCGGTGGGCGGCTGGCTGGCCGACAAGCTCGGCGGCGCCCCCGTGACGCTGTGGAACTTCGCCGGCATGGGCGGCGGTGTGCTCCTGGTCTGGCTGGCCAGCGGCTCCGGCAACTTCTGGATGTTCTTCCTGGCCTTCCAGCTGCTCTTCGTGACCGCCGGCATCGGCAACGGCTCCACGTACCGCATGATCCCGGCCATCTTCCAGGCCAAGGCGATCGCCGAGCGTGGCGAGAGCGAGGAGTCCCTGATGTACGGCAAGCGCCAGGCGGCCGCCGCCATCGGCATCATCTCGGCGGTCGGAGCACTGGGCGGGTTCCTCATCAACCGGGCGTTCGGGATGGCGTTCGCCGCCGCCGGTACCCCGGCACCCGCCTTCCTCGCCTTCGGGGTCTTCTACGTGTCCTGTTTCGCCCTGACCTGGTGGTGCTACACCCGCAAGGTCGGCGCCTCGGTCGTGGCCAGCCTCGCCTATGCCCGGGTCTGAAGTGACGAAGACTCACTGCCCGTACTGCGCGCTGCAGTGCGGCATGGAGATCGGGCCCGGGCTGGCCATCAGCCCCAGGACCGACATCCCCGCCAACTCCTCGGGCGCGCTGTGCCAGAAGGGCTGGACGGCGGGTGAGCTGCTCACCAACGGCGAGCGCCTGACCGCCCCGCTCCTGCACGGCGAGCCCGTGGAATGGGACGTCGCCCTCGACTACGTGGCGGAGCGGCTGGCCGCCATCCGCGCCGAACACGGCCCCGACGGCGTGGCCGTGTTCGGCGGCGGCGGGCTCACGAACGAGAAGGCGTACCAGCTCGGCAAGTTCGCCAGGGTCGCGCTGGGCACGAGCCAGATCGACTACAACGGCCGCTTCTGCATGTCCTCGGCCGCGGCCGCGTCGATCAGGGCGTTCGGGATGGACCGCGGCATGCCGTTCCCCATCACCGACCTGGCCGAGGCCGACGTCGTGCTCCTGGCCGGCGGGAACGTCGCCGAGACCATGCCGCCGTTCGTACGCCACCTGAGCGGCCCGCGCGTGATCGTCATCGACCCGCGGCGCACGCAGACGGCCAAGCTGGCCTGGCTGCACCTGCAGCCCACGCCCGGCACCGACCTGGCCCTGGCGCTCGGGATGCTGCACCTGGCCATCGCGGACGAACTCGTGGACGAGGCGTACGTGGCCGAGCGCACCACCGGCTTCGAGGAGGTGCGCACGGCGCTGGCCTCCTGGTGGCCGGAGCGGGTCGAGCGGATCACCGGGGTGCCCGTCTACCGGATGCGGCAGGCGGTCAGGGCGCTGGCCGCGGCGGGGAACGCGTACATCCTGACCGGGCGCGGCGCCGAGCAGCACGCGAAGGGCACGGACACGGTCACCGCGTTCATCAACCTGGCCCTGGCGCTGGGCCTGCCCGGCAGGCACGGCTCCGGGTACGGGTGCGTGACCGGGCAGGGCAACGGGCAGGGCGGCAGGGAGCACGGGCAGAAGGCCGACCAGCTCCCCGGCTACCGCAAGATCGACGACCCGGCGGCCCGGGAGCACGTGGCGGGCGTGTGGGGGGTACGGCCCGAGGACCTGCCTGGGCCCGGGCGGTCGGCGTACGAGCTGCTCGACGCTCTCGGGACCCCGGGCGGGCCCCGGGCGCTGCTGCTGTTCGGGTCCAACCCGGTGATCTCCGCGCCGGCCTCCGAGCACGTGGCCGAGCGCATCGCCTCCCTCGATCTGCTCGTGACCTGCGACTTCGTGATGTCCGAGACCGCCGCGCTGGCCGACGTGGTGTTCCCGGTGACGCAGTGGGCCGAGGAGAGCGGCACCATGACCAACCTCGAGGGGCGCGTCCTGCTCCGCAGTCAGGCCGTCGCGCCGCCCGAGGGCGTCAGGAGCGACCTCGACGTGATCGCGGGGCTCGCGGAACGGCTCGGGCACCGCTTCGACACCGAGCCGGTCAAGATCTTCGACGAGCTGCGCCGGGCGAGCAAGGGCGGGCTCGCCGACTACTCCGGCATCACCTACGAGCGCATCGCCGCCGAGAAGGGCGTCTTCTGGCCCTGCCCGGAGCCAGGCCACCCCGGCACGCCGCGCCCGTTCCTCGACTCCTTCGCCACCCCGGACGGCCGGGCCAGGTTCGTGCCCGTCCAGCACCGGCCCGCGGCGGAGGAGACCGACGAGGACTACCCGGTCCACCTGAGCACCGGCCGGGTGCTCGCCCACTACCAGAGCGGCGCCCAGACCCGCAGGATCGCGCCGCTCGTCCAGGCCGCACCCGAGCCGTACGTCGAGCTGCACCCGGACCTCGCCGAGCAGCTCGACATCTCGCCGGGGGACGTCGTGCGGGTCAGCAGCAGAAGGGGTGAGGCCAAGGCCGTGGCCAGGATCAGCGACGCCATCAGGCGCGACACCGTTTTCATGCCCTTCCACTGGGAGGGCGCCAACCGGCTCACCAACCCGGCGCTTGACCCGACATCGAGGATGCCGGAGTTCAAGGTCTGCGCGGTCAGGGTGGAGAGGGACTCATGATGAGGCTCGTCGTCGTAGGCAACGGGATGGCCGGGTCGCGGCTGGTCAGCGAGGTACGCGACAGGGACCCGCACATCAGGATCACTGTTTTCGGCGCGGAGTCGCGCCGGCCGTACAACCGGGTGCTGCTGTCCAACGTGCTGGCCGGCAGCTCGCGCGCCGAGCAGGTGCGGCTGGTCGACTCCACGTGGTACGACGCCCACCGCGTCGAGGCCGCGTTCGGCGACGCGGTCGCCCACATCGACAGGGAGACCAGGCACGTCGTGACCGAGGGCGGGCGGCGCGAGCCGTACGACCTGCTGGTCCTGGCCACCGGCAGCGACGCGATCGTGCCGCCGATCCCCGGCGTGGAGCGGGCCATCCCGTTCCGCACGCTCGACGACTGCGAGCGCATCATCGACGCCGCCCAGCAGGCCCGCAACGCCGTGGTCGTCGGCGGCGGCCTGCTCGGCATCGAGGCGGCCCGCGGACTGGCCGGGCGCGGCCTGCCCGTGACGCTGCTGCACCTGGCCGGGCATCTCATGGAGCGCCAGCTCGACGTCGAGGCAGGCGTGGTGCTCGGCGAGACGCTGGCCGGGCTCGGCGTGGAGATCCGCACCGGCGTCAGCGCCGAGTCCATCGAGGAGGGCGGTGTCCGGCTGGCCGGCGGCGAGCTGGTCGAGGCGGACCTCGTGGTCCTGGCCTGCGGTGTCCGCCCCGTCACGGGGCTGGCCGCCGACGCGGGGCTGGAGGTGCGGCGCGGGATCGTGGTGGACGACGAGCTGCGTACCGACGACCCGTCGATCTTCGCCATCGGCGAGTGCGCCGAGCACGAGGGCACCGTGTACGGCCTGGTCGCACCCGCCTGGGAGCAGGCCACGGTGGCCGCCGACGTCATCACCGGCGGCAAGGCGCTCTACCGGGGCTCCAGGCTGGTCACCAGGCTCAAGGCCAGGAGCGTCGAGCTGGCCGCGATGGGGGAGACCCAGCTCACCGAGGAGCACGCGGAAGTCGTGCGCTTCAGCCACCGGGCCCGCGGCACGTACCGCAAGCTCGTCATCCGCGACGGGCGGCTGGTCGGTGCGATCGTGCTGGGCGAGAGCGACGCCGTGGGCACGCTCACCCAGCTCTTCGACCGCGGCGCCCCGGTGCCGGGGGACCGGGCGGGGCTGCTGTTCCCCGGGCTGTCGTCGGCGCCGGTGGCCGACAGTCCGACGCTGATGCCGGACGCGGCCAAGGTCTGCCAGTGCAACAACGTGACCAAGGGCCAGATCAGGGCGTGCTGGGAGGCCGGGGCACGCGACGTGGCCGGAGTCGCGGCCGCGACCAGGGCCACGACCGGATGCGGGACCTGCCGCGACGCCGTGGAGGGCATCGTCGGCTGGCTGTGCGAGCAGGAAGGGATTTCAGTATGAGCAGGATCGTCGTCGTGGGTTACGGGCCGACGGCCCACCGGCTCGTCGAAACCCTCGTGGACAGGGGCTTCGACGGCCGGATCACCGTGATCGGGGAGGAGCCGCGCCCGGCGTACGACCGGGTCGCCCTCACCTCCTACCTGTCGGGGATCACCGCGGAGGACCTCACCTACGAGGTGCCCTCGGGGGTCGTGACGAGGCTGAACAGCCGCGTCACCGGGATCGACAGGGACGCCCGTCTCGTCACCCTGGCGGACGGAGACACCGAGCCCTATGACGTGCTCGTGCTGGCCACCGGGTCGTCGCCGTTCGTGCCGCCGGTACCCGGCCACGAGCACGCCTTCGTCTACCGGACCATCGAGGACCTGGACGCGATCAGGGTGGCCGCCAAGGACGCGGTCGAGGGCGTCGTGGTCGGCGGGGGGCTGCTCGGCCTGGAGGCCGCCGACGCGCTGCGGGCGCTCGGGCTGAAGGCGCACATCGTCGAGATGAGCCCCTGGCTGATGCCGCGGCAGGTGGACGAGGGCGGCGGCTCGGTGCTGAAGTCGCACATCGAGGGGCTCGGCCTGAGCGTGCACGCAGGGTCCGGCGTGCAGGAGATCGTCACCGACGACGACGGCCAGGTCACCGGGCTGCGCAAGCCGGACGGGACGCTGGTGGACGCGCAGGTCGTGGTCTTCTCGGCGGGCATCAGGCCGCGTGACGAGCTGGCCAGGTCGTCCGGGCTCGAGGTGGGCGAGCGGGGCGGCATCGTGGTGGACTCCTCGATGCTCACCTCCGACCCCTCGATCTACGCGATCGGCGAGTGCGCGCTGGTCGGCGGCATGATCTACGGGCTCGTCGGGCCGTGCAACACGATGGCCGAGGTGGCGGCCGACGGGATCATGGGCGGTGTCTCGGTTTTCGAGGGCGCCGACATGTCCACGAAGCTCAAGCTGCTGGGCGTCGAGGTGGCGCAGTTCGGGGCGATGTCGGGAGCGCTCGACGTCACGTACATGGACCCCGTGGGCGGCGTCTACAAGAGGCTGTTCATCAGTGACGACGCGAAGACGCTGCTCGGCGGCATCTGCGTGGGCGACGCCTCCCCGTACACCTCGCTGCGGCCCTTCGTGGGCAAGGCGCTGCCCGCGGCGCCGTCCGACCTGCTGTTCAGCGGCGCCGGGGCGAGCCTCGACCTGCCCGACGACGCGCAGGTGTGCTCCTGCAACAACGTGTGCGCGGGCGACATCCGCACGGCCATCGCCGACAAGGGCGTCACCGACGTGCCCGGCATCAAGGCCTGCACCCGCGCCGGCACGACGTGCGGGAGCTGCGTGCCGATGCTCAAGCAGCTGCTGGAGAAGTCGGGCGTCGAGGTCAGCAAGGCGCTGTGCGAGCACTTCACGTACTCGCGGGCCGAGCTGTTCGACATCGTACGGGTCCGCAAGATCACGACGTTCTCCCAGCTCATCACCGAGCACGGGCAGGGCAGGGGCTGCGACATCTGCAAGCCGGCCGTGGCCTCGATCCTGGCCTCGCTGCACAACGGCCACGTGCTCGAAGGCGAGCGGGCCGCGCTGCAGGACACCAACGACCAGTTCCTCGCCAACATGCAGAAGAACGGCACGTACTCGGTCGTCCCGCGCATTCCCGGCGGCGAGATCACCCCAGACAAGCTCATCGTGATCGGCGAGGTGGCCCGCGACTTCGGCCTCTACACGAAGATCACCGGCGGGCAGCGCATCGACCTGTTCGGGGCCCGGGTCGACCAGCTCCCGGAGATCTGGCGGCGGCTGGTGGACGCCGGCTTCGAGTCGGGCCACGCCTACGGCAAGGCCCTGCGCACGGTGAAGTCGTGCGTGGGCTCGACCTGGTGCCGCTACGGCGTGCAGGACTCGGTGGGCCTGGCCATCGCGCTGGAGCTGCGCTACCGCGGCCTGCGCTCGCCGCACAAGCTCAAGTCGGCCGTCTCCGGCTGCGCCCGCGAGTGCGCAGAGGCCCGGTCCAAGGACTTCGGGATCATCGCCACCGAGCAGGGCTGGAACCTGTACGTCGGCGGCAACGGCGGCTTCAAGCCCCGCCACGCCGACCTGCTGGCCACGGACCTGAGCACGGACGAGCTGATCAGGACCATCGACAGATTCCTCATGTTCTACATCCGCACGGCCGACCGCCTGCAGCGCACCGCAGCCTGGCTCGAGTCGCTGGACGGCGGTCTCGACTACCTCCGCGAGGTGATCATGGAAGACTCGCTCGGCATCTGCGCCGACCTGGACGCGCAGATGGAGCACCACATCGCCACGTACGCCGACGAGTGGGCGGCCACCCTGGACGACCCCGAGAAGCTGGGCAGGTTCGTCAGCTTCGTCAACGCCCCCGGCGTGCCCGACCCGTCGATCGTGTTCGCCAGCGAGCGCGGCCAGATCAAGCCGGTGATGGCCCGATGAGCAGCTGGACGCGGATCTGCGACTACGACGCCATGCTGCCGGAACGCGGCGTCTGCGCCCTGGTGGAGGGCGTGCAGGTGGCCGTCTTCCGCACCCACGACGGCACGCTGCACGCGCTGGACAACCTCGACCCGTTCAGCGGCGCGTACGTCCTCTCACGCGGCATCGTCGGCACGAGGAAGGACGAGCCGACCGTGGCGTCGCCTCTGCACAAGCAGGTGTTCTCGCTGGTGTCGGGGCGGTGCCTGGACGAGGACGCGGTGTCCGTCCCGGTCTATCCGGTACGGCTGTCGGACGGCGCCGTGGAGGTCGCCCTCTAGTCGCCCGCCAGGACCATGCCCAGGTCGTACGCCCGCACGACGGCCTGGGTACGGTCCCTCGCGCCGAGTTTGTCCAGGACGTTGCCGACGTGCGTCTTGACCGTCTCCCTGGTGACGTACAGGGCGGCGGCGATCTCGGCGTTGCTCAGCCCGCGGGCCAGGTGGCGCAGGACGTCCAGCTCCCTCGGGGTGAGGTCGTGGGCGGCGCGCGGGCGCGGGGCGGCGATGCGGCGCAGCGCGTCGGGGAAGAGCACGCCGTCCCGCAACCGGATCGCGGTGACCAGGTCCGCGGCGGGGGAGCGCTTGAGCACGTAGCCGGCCGCGCCCGCGCGTAGCGCGCCCCATACGAGCTGGTCGTTCTCGAACGTCGTGACCACGACCACCCTGGTCCGTGGCGAGAGGCGGGCCAGCTCCCGGGTGGCGCGCAGGCCGTCCATGCCGGGCATGCGGATGTCCATGAGCACCACGTCGGCCTCGCGGCCCAGCTCGACGGCGGCTCGGCCGTCGGCCGCCTCCCCGGCCACCTCGATGTCGTCGTACAGGGAGAGCATGGTGGCCCAGCCGGAGCGGATGAGCGGCTCGTCGTCGGCCAGCACCACGCGGATCACCCGGCCGCCGCCCGCCACGTGCCGGTCTCCTCCGCTCACCCGGGCAGCGTCGCCTTCACCCGCCACGTGCCGTCCACCGCCTCCCGCTCGAACGCGCCGCCCGCCAGACGCGCCCGCATCCGCATCCCCACCAGGCCGCGCCCTTCCCCCGCAGGCGCGGTCGCGGCCACCTCGTTCTCCACGACGAGCACGACCGCCTTCCCCTTGGGACCTCCGCCGACCGCGGTCCCGCCGGGGTCGGCGCGGTTACGTACGGCCAGGTCCAGCCGGACGGGCCCACGCCCGTGCCTGAGCGCGTTGGTGACGGCCTCCCTGGCGATCGCGTACGCCGCCCGCGACGTCCCCTCCGGCAGCCGGTCCACCGGGTCGGCACGGCACTCCACGTCCAGCCCGTGGACGAGCGCACCGAGGGCCGCCAGCGTGGGCGCCCGCGCCGTGCTGCCCTCGTCGAGCACCCGCAGCAGCACGTCCAGCTCCTGCTGCGCGTCACGCGCGGTGCTCACCAGGTGGTCGAGCGAGCGCTCGGCCGCCGGCACGGTCTCCGGCCGCCCCAGAGCCGCCTGGGCCGCCATGGCCTGCACCAGGACCACGCTGAGCGCGTGCCCCACCGAGTCGTGCAGCTCCAGCGCGAGGCTCTGGCGGCGGCCGAGCTCCTCGATCACCAGCGACGGGTCGGAGCGCAACAGCCTGCGCGCCACGCGCTGCTGCCCGGCCCCCACGAGCACCATCGCCGCCAGCACGACCACGATCATGACGGACACCTGCGCCAGGTCCCCATGAGCGGCCTGCGGGCGGGTGAGCGCGGGCGCGAGCGCCAGCGCCCCGGCACTCAGCGTGGCCCCCACGAACAGGTGCAGCGCCGTCAGCACCCGCAGGTAGACCGGATCGGTGCGCTCCGGCACGGCCACGCCGAGCAGCTCCGACAGGGCGATGACCTCCAGACGCGGCACCGGGGGCAGGCACGCCACGAGCGCCGACGCGGGCAGGCACGCCGCCCACAACAGCAGCACTCGGCCCGGCGACACCTCCGTCACCAGCACCAGCGCCAGGACCGCCGCCGCGGGGGTCAGCAGCGCGGCGCCGAGCAGCTGGTAGAGCAGCGCCTTCCAGGGAATGGTCACGGCTCCCGACGCTAACCGGGCAGCTCAGAGACCACCTCCCCCGCGTGGGGGAGGTGGCTGCCGCTTTGGCATATCGGCTGCGTCGCCGGCAGGCCGGAGGCTATGCTCCTGTCTCCACCGGTGGATAGACGTGCGGGCTCCGATGGGCCGCCGGCAGCACGCAACGTCGCCCTGACTCGACGTCGGCGCAACGTTCGGCGTCCTCGCGCTGGGGGAGAGGTTCGGGGTTCGCCTGGATTCGCGGCACTGGACGGACGCTATCGGCGGTGTCCAGTGAGCTGGTCGCGCGGCGGCAACGATCAAAGCTCTGACCGGTCTCACCAATTCCAGTTAACCGTTACCGTGAGTAATACCCCAACCAGGTAAAGGCGTCGTGCGGAGTGGCCAAACCCCGCATTCGCCCATGACGGGCGCGGGCATCAAGCGGCCATGACCAAGATTTCTCAGCGCAGGGCGCTGCTACTGGCGGCTGTCGTCCCTGCTCTCCTGGTCGCGGGCTGTGCCGCGGGCGGTAACGGTACGCAGGCGATGAAGGGGGCGGCGAGCCCGGCGACGCCGACGGAGGAGATGTCGCCCGACGAGACAGAGAACGAGTCCCCGGCGGAGACGGGGAGCGAGGGCGCCACGCCGAGCGAGACGCGCACCGGCGCCGGGCTGCCGCGCTCGGCCATCGAGAACTTCTTCTCCGCGCTCAAGTCCGGGAACCTGGACCAGGTCGTCAGCGCCTTCGCCAGCACAGCGGTGGTCGAGCTGGACGGTCAGGCCACGGCGGACAGCACCCAGGCGATCCGCGGCCTCTTCCAGAAGCAGCTCCAGGGCGGGACCGAACAGCAGGCCACGCACACCGTCGAGGACGTGCGCACGATCAGCGACAAGGACGCCGTCGTCCGTTCGACGAGCAAGGCGGGGAGCCAGACCCGCCGCGAGCTGTTCCTGCTCATGCAGGACAGCGGGGAGTGGAAGATCTCGGAGTTGATGAACAACCAGCCGTCCTGACTCGCGGCGGGGCATTGCCGAACGGCAGGGTTGCTTCATGACCTCGCAAATCGACATTTACCACGATATTTATCGAACGGGCTAAGTCTGCGGGGTGTCGCCGGGGATGCGAGGAGTGATGCGGCGCTGGTCGACGAGCGCCAGATACACGGCGAAGGCGCCGCGCGCCCACATTTCCGCCTGTCGCGTGGTCAACCTGATCTCCTCGCCCTCGTGCGACACGATCATGTATCCACCCCAAGGGATCCGACGCCACGCGACCAATACGTTCTCGTAAACGAGCACGTCCAGCATCGCAGTCAGATATTCGCGTCCGGCGGCGGACACGGCGCAAGCCTCCTCGCTCCTCGCCGAATTCTCGCCTCACCTCCATTGTGCGCGTCTGACCGGGAAATGTCGCAGGACCTTGGCGGTCCCATGAAGAGAATTCTTCCTGCGGGCCGTTCCCGCGGTGATTACGCCGTCACCGCAGGGGCAGAGGGCCGTTGCCCCGTGCCATGAGGCCGCTGAGTGGGGCTTGGGTATATCGCCGGGGTGTGCCTGCGACGTCGCTTTGGAGCGGCACCACGTCGCGGCCCACCCCGGTCTTCGATCGGTGGCCTCCGCATTCGACGGATCAGCGGCACCCGCACCGCCGCGTCCCGAGGACCGCGACCGTGGACGGTGGGATGGGCGCTCCCGCCGTCGGAGGAGGCCAGGACACGCGGGGGTGGCGTCGGAGGGCGGGGCGAGTGCTCCGAGGGGCGGCTCAGGCCACGGGGGCGTTCAGAGGCCGCGTTCCTGGCGGTCCAGGATGGAGACGGAGACGGAGACCGCTCTGGTCGCGTCGCCGTCCTCGATCGCGCGCAGCAGGTCGTCGTGGGAGCTGTCCAGGTAGAGCGCCGCCTGCTCCTGGGGCCTGACGCTGTCGCGCAGGGCGTCGCTCATGCTGCGGTAGAGGTCGGCGAGGAGCGCGTTGTGCGCCGCGTCCGCCACCAGCACGTGGAACTCCACGTCCGCGTCCGCGAACCCGTCGAGGTCGCCCGCCTGTCCGGCCGCCTCCCTGCGGCCGAGCGTCTCGCGCAGCGCGGTCAGGTCCTCCTCCGTGCGCCTGCCCGCGGCGAGCCTGGCCGCGACCAGGTCGAGGCCGCGGCGCACGTCGATGATGTCCATGGCGGCCGCCGTGTCGAGCCGCCGGCGCAGGGCGACCTTGGACTCGTCGGTGGCGGTCACGTACGTGCCGTCGCCCTGGCGAGTGTGCAGCAGCCCGGCGTGGGCCAGGACGCGGACCGCCTCGCGTACGGACAGCCTGCTCATGCCGAGGCTCTGCGCGAGCTGGCTCTCGGAAGGGATCTTGGTGCCGACCGGCCACACCCCGCGCGCGATCTCCCTGCGGAGCTCGTCGATGGCGGCGTCCACGAGCGAGGTCCGAGCGACGTTTCGCATGCACCTTCTCCTCATCGGGTGGAGAGAACCCCAGCCTAGACGCCGACCGGCGACCCGGTGCGGAAGCCGGCGCGTAACGATGTGATCTTCGTTACCGGGCCAGCTCCGTGGCGAGGCGTTCGATCGTGTCGCGGCCCTCCAGCGGCCGTAGCCAGGCGGCGGGCAGGGCGGCGGCGCCGTGGAGGGCGCCGAGCAGGTTGCCGCACACCGAGCCGGTGGAGTCGCTGTCTCCCGAATGGTTGACGGACAGCAGGAGCGCGCCTTCCACGGAGGGCTCGGCCAGGGCGCAGTACACGCCGATGGCCAGCGCCTCCTCGGCCACCCACGCGCCGCCCAGCGACTCGAGGAGCTCCGGCGAGTGCTCGCCGCCGGCGGCCAGCTCCACGGCCGCGCGCAACGCCGCTGTGGTCTCGTCGTGCGCCGGGTAAGCGGCCAGCAGCTCCAGGGTGCTGTGGACGGCCGGCTCCAGCGGCTCGCCCGCCATGAGGCGCGCGACGATCGCCGCGAACGCCCCCGCCGCCAGGTAGCCGGTCGGGTGCCCGTGCGTGATCTGCGCGCAGGCCGCCGCCACCTCGAACGCCTCCCGGGGGTGTGGCGTGATCAGGCCGAAGGGGGCCGAGCGCATGACGGTGCCGCAGCCCTTCGAGTTCGGGTTCACCGGGCCCGGCTCGCCCAGCGGGGACGGACCGGGGAACGGCTTGTGGAGGCCTGACAGGCAGGCGTTGCCCGGGGCCCTCCGCGAGTACAGCCAGTCCTCCTCACGCAGCCGCCCCGTGCGGTGAGGGCGGTCCGCCGGCGGGGGAGTGCGGTGGTCCTGGGTGTCGAGCCAGCGCAGGTACGCCTGCCGCACCGCCTCCACCACCAGCGCCTCCCCGCGTCCGGAGCCGCCCCGTTCCAGCGCGTCGCCATCCCTGGAGGTGAGCGGGCCGCCGGCGCGGAGGAGGCCCTCCACCGTGAAGAGGGTCATCTGCGTGTCGTCGGTGATGAGGCCGGACTCACCGCGCCACGTCGTCACATATCCGGTGATGCCTTCCGTCCCGTGATCCCTGCGGATCTCCCGCAGCGACTGGAACTCGATCGGCGCTCCCAGCGCGTCGCCGATCGCGCCGCCGAGGAGGCAGCCCCGGACTCGATCCACTACATCCATACCGGAAATCTTGTCAGTTCTCCGGCCATCTGAGAGATTGCGGTGTATTTGGCCAACTGTCCCGGAGGTCACGCGTGCCACAATTACGACCGGCCTTCCTCGCCGTCGCCCTCACCTTGGCGATCGCGACTCCTGCCCAGGCGGCAGCCGCACCCACGATCACCGTCGAGAACGGCCGTACGCAGCCGGTCTTCTCCTATGCGGACGCCGTCCGCGAGCACGTGTACGTCGAGTCGACCGTCGACAGCGACCTGGACGGCAAGCTCGACAAGGTACGGGTGGACATCATCAGGCCCAAGGAGTCCGGCCCGGGACTCAAGGTGCCGGTGATCATCGATGAGAGCCCGTACTACGACAACTCGGGCCGCGGAAACGAGTCAGAGCGCAAAATTTATGACGCCGCCGGAAATGTCGCGAAATTCCCGCTCTTCTACGACAACTACTTCGTCCCCCGCGGCTACGCCGTCCTCAACGTCGACATGCTCGGCACCACCAGATCAGAGGGCTGCCCGGACATCGGCGGCAAGGCGGACGTGCTGGGCGGCAAGGCCGTCATCGACTGGCTGAACGGCCGCGCCAAGGCGGTCAAGGACGACGGCACCCCGGCCGTGGCCGACTGGACGACGGGCAAGGCCGCCATGATCGGCAAGTCGTACGACGGCACCCTGGCCAACGCCGTCGCCGCCACCGGGGTCGAGGGCCTGAAGACCATCGTCCCCATCTCGGCGATCAGCTCCTGGTACAAGTACCAGCGCTCCAACGGCGTCATCTACAACCACGACTACGCCTCCTGGCTGGCCGACTACGTCGACACCGACCCCGAGGCCAAGTGCCGGCCCGTACGCGACAATATGGACGCCGAGGACGGCGATGACACGGGTGACTACAACCCGTTCTGGGCCGAGCGCGACTACGTCAAGGGCCTGCTCGGCGACGCCTCCAAGGTCAAGGCCAGCGTCTTCGTCGTGCACACGGTCAACGACCTCAACGTCAAGCCCGACAACTTCTCGACCTGGTGGAAGGCCCTGTCCGACAGGAACGTGCCGCGCAAGATCTGGGTCGGCCAGACCCAGCACGTGGACCCGTTCGACTTCGAGGGCCGCAGGGCGCTCTGGGTGGACACCCTGCACCGGTGGTTCGACTACTGGCTGCACGGCGTACGCAACGGGATCATGAACGATCCCCGTGCGGATGTCCAGATGGGCCCGGCGCGGTGGATCACGCAGCGCGACTGGCCGGCGCCGTATGCGCTCAAGGCGTCGCTGCGCCCGGCCGCCGACGGCTCGCTCGGCCTGAAGCCGGCCGGCAGGAACAGCACCGCGTCCTTCACCGACGTCGCCATGAGCGAGGGCGACATGGTGGCCGACGTCGGCACGGCGAACCCGGGGCGGGTGGCGTTCACCACGGGCGAGCTCCCGCTCGACCTGCGCCTGTCCGGCACGCCCACCGCCGACCTGCGGGTCAAGCTGGACAAGCCCACCTCCAACCTGACCGCCCTGCTCGTCGACTTCGGCGAGGACACCCGCGTCGACTGGCGACGCGGCCAGGGCATCACCACGCTGACCGAAGAGGACTGCTACGGCGAGAGCACCGCGAGCGACGACGCCTGCTACAAGAAGGTCGTCACGAACGTGGCCACCCGCCCGCTCGAGATCGTCGCCCGCGGCTGGATCGACGTCCAGAACCGCGACTCGCTCAGCCAGGCCACCCCGCTGCCGCCGAACACGTACGGCACGGTCAAGTGGCTGACGCTGCCGCAGGACTACACCTTCAAGAAGGGCCACAGGATCGGCCTCGTGGTGGCGGGCACGGACTCGGACTACAGCGACGAGACCGGCACCGGCGCGAACGTGACCCTCGACCTGGCGAGATCCAGCGTCGTCGTCCCGTTCGTCCTGGGCACGCCGCTGGCCGACGTGCCGAAGGACGCGGCCACGTTCCGCGGTCCCGATCGGGTCGAGCTGCCGCAGCCCGAGCCCGAGTTCTCGTTCTTCTAGCGGCCCGATCGTGAGGGGCCCCCGGGCGCACGCCCGGGCCCCTCACCGGCAGTAGACGACGCCGCGGTCCCTGTCGAGCATCCGCACGCCGCCGCTCCCGGCGACCGTCCAGGACACGCTCATGGTCAGGGTGCCGTGCCCGGCGGTGGTGCCGCCGGTGGTCTTGCCGTCGCCCGTGGCCTTGCCGGCCCACCGTACGGTGATCTTGCCTCGCTTCACGCTCGGCCGCGCCGAGCAGGCGCGCTGGGAGAGCGGCGCGCGCACCTTGAAGGCGGTCCCGGAGACGGCGATGCCCCCGGTGCCGGTGGCCGAGGTGATCTCGCAGCTTCCCGTGCACGACAGTGAGAACGTTCCGGTACGCCCGGCGCCCAGCGACACCGACGACGGCGTCAGCCTGGCCACCGGAGGCGCCGGCCTGGGCAGCTCGGCCTTCCTGGCCATGCTCGACAGGCCGGAGCCCGCGGCCGGGGCCACCTCGGGCACATAGCGCGCGGGCGGCTCCTCCAGCACGCCCGTCTGCGCGGCGGTCTTGGTGAGCGTCGCGGGATGCCGCTGGGCGTTCACGACGGCCCAGACCAGCCCTGCCACCAGCAGGCCCACGCCCACGATCAGCCCGAGCCTGGCCACGGCCCTGATCGGCGGCCCGGCCTCCGGATCGTCGTCGTCCGGCCGCTCCCGCCAGAACTCCTGCACCTGCCCGTCCCGCAGTTCGACCAGGTCACCGCCCATGGTGATCCCGCCGTACCGGATGATGGCTCCCTGGCTGTGGACGCCGTTGCTCGAGCCCTTGACGGCGGCGGTGTAGACGAGCTTGTCGCCGTTCGCTCCGCCGCGGAAGGCCCGCGTACGGCTCGGCGGGGTGAACGGATGCCGCCCGCGCACGGCGGGGGCCGCGGGAGGCTCCTGGTCGGCGGCAGCCGCGCCCGCCGCCGACCAGGGCTTTCCCGAGGTCGCCGTCGTGGGGTCGGCGACCGGGACTTGCGGCGTGGCGTCGGCGACCGGGGGAGCCGGGGAAGGGCCGGTCTCCACCAGTGTGCGGGCCTGCACAGGGAAGCCGTCCGCCCGCCAAAGAGGCCCCTCGCCGGGCAACGGCTGCGCCAACGCCAGCCGGTTGGGAAGCGTGCCGGGCAACGTGGTGATCGGCAGGCGGCGCAGCAGCGCCGCCGCCGACATGGTCCTGGGCGCGGCCCGGCAGGTCGCACAGGACTGGATGTGACGGCCGATTCTGGCCCTGGCCCGCCGGCCGGGGGCCGCGACCCACTCCGACACCCGCGCCGTCAGGTCGGGGCATCCGTCGTGGCCCCGCGCGGCGATGATCGCGGCGAACCACTCCTCCAGGGAGGCGGCCGCCTGGGTGACGATGGCCCGCACCTCGTCCTGGCGCAGCTCGAAGATCACGGCGATCTCCGTGTCGGCCAGGCCGTGCCGCAGGGACAGGTCGAGCAGCTCACGCTGCGGGCGGTTCAGGGAGAGCAGCGCCTCGGGCAGCAGCTCCGACATCCGGCCGGGCCGCGACCACGAGCCGATGCTGGCGGGCTTGGCCACGACCGCCCGGTGCGCGCGGGCCACCGCGTACAGCCAGGGCCGCCGCAGGGCCGGATCCACCACGCGGTCCGCGTACAGGTGCGCCGTCAGTGCCGCGCCGGCCACCGCCTGCTCGGCGTCGCCCGCGGCGAGCTCTGTTCGGCAGTAGTCGTAGAGGCGGGCTCCGTGCTTGTCGCACAGGTCGCGAATGGCCTGGCGAGCGTCGTCAGACAGGGTTCGCCACATCCGGCGTCACACCTCCTCCAGTCAGTACGCGGAAACGGGGGTCGTCACCTCTTCCCAGGCACGGTGTCCAGGAGCTTGCCTGGCACGGTGTCCAGGAGCGAGGCCTGCGCCAGGTAGGCGCGCGTCGCGTCCGGGTCGCCGGCGATGGCCCGCAGCCCGGCCATGGCCGCCGCCAGCCTGGCGCTGTCGTGCTCCCGCACGCCCACGAGCCGGGTCTCACCACGCGGGATCACCCGTTGCAGCAGCACCGAGCGCCGCCGCCAGGCCCATGCCTCCAGCGCGGCCGGCGGGGCGAAGCCGCCGATCGCGGCCGCGATCACCTGGCCCACCTCGGCGGCGTCGTGGATGCCCGCGTTCATGTTGAGCCCGCCGACCGTGGACGTCAGGTGCGCGGCGTCGCCCACGAACAGCACCCGGCCGCACCGGTACGACGTCAGCACGCCTCTGGACAGCCCGAACCGGTCGGCGCCCGTCACGTGGATGGGCCCGCTCGCCCCCGGCAGGGCCCGGCGGACCAGCAGGGACAGGTTGGAAGGCGACAGCGGCTCGTGCGCGTCGCAGGGGATCTTGAAGATGATCCGCCAGTGGTCGGGCAGACCGAGCAGGGTGCACGACTGCTGCACGTCCCGCACGTACGTCAGCGGCGCCAGGCTCGGCAGCAGGCGGTCCAGCGGGGAGTCGGTGAACACCCGCAGCGCCTGCGTCGGATAGGCGGACCTGGGGAACGGCAGCCCCAGCGAGCCGCGCACCGTGCTGTGCGCGCCGTCGGCGGCGATCATGTACCGGGCCCGCGTCCAGGTGTGGCCGACGCGGACCCGGATCCCTGTGCCGCCTTCCGCCACTCCGTCCACGCGGGTGCCGAATCGCACATCCACGTCCGGGTAGGCACTCAGGGCGGCGAGCAGCAGCGGGGTCAGCGAGGCCTGGTCGGCGTGGATCCTGAACGGATGCCTGGTCAGGCCGTTGAGCCGGTTCATGCCCATCTCGGCCAGCACGATCCCGGACCGGTCGCGCCACTGCACGCGGTCCACGACGCGGCCCTTGGCGACGAGCTGGGAGGCCACGCCGAGGTCGTCGAGCAGGTCGAGCGTGGCCGGATGGAACGTGCAGGCCCTGGTCTGCTTGCTGAGCTCGTTCTCGCGCTCCAGCACGGTGACCGGGATCCCGGCCCTGGCCAGCGACAGCGCGGCGGTCAGCCCCGCGGGCCCCGCTCCCACCACGATGACGCCGTTCATGCGGCGCCTCCCATGTAGCGGCGGTGCGGCACGCGCGCGAGCGTCACGTGTTGCCCGATGGCCCTGGACAGAGCCCACCAGGCCGTGCAGAGGTTGGAGGTCAGCAGGATCCGGTCGTTGCCGGCGCTGAGCCGCCCGAGCACGGGCAGCGTGGCCATGCCGGTGCCGGTGAACAGCAGCACCGCGTCCCCGGGCAGCTCCGCCAGCTCGATCTGGCTGATCAGCTCGGCCGGGGTGACCGCGTACGAGGAGTAGCCGTTCTTCGCGCGTACCTGGACGACCTGGGTGACGTTCAGCCCGGCCGACTTCCAGAACCGCTCGGCCAGCTCCGTCAGCCACGGCTGGTACGGCGAGACCAGCACGATGTCGCTCACGTCGGCGTGGTCCATCGCCTCGCGCGCGGCCTGCGTGGCCGAGGCGAACGGCACCCCGGTCGCGGCCGTCAGCTCGGCGCACTGGTCACGGTCCTCGTCGGGGCCGAGCAGGTAGCGGGGCTCGCTGCAGGCCATGACCATCGCGCTCAGCGGCAGGCCGTCGAACGCGTAGACCATGGTGGGCAGGGCCTCGTTGTAGCTCTCCAGCCGTTCGGCCAGGGATCCCGGCCGTACCGGGAAGCGCGTGACGTGCATGTCGGCGCGCGACCCGAGCAGTCGGGTCAGCTCAGGCTCCGCCGACGGGTTCGCGGGCGCCACGATCACGCCCACCCGCCCGCGGCTCACCGGATACTCCGGGCGAGGACGGTGCGCATATGGGATCTCCTCCTGTGCGGGAAGGGTGGGTGTTCAGGAAGCGCGGTGCCGCAGGGCCTGGTCGATCTCGGTGATGGCCTCCACGGACACCTGCCGGATGCGGCGCAGCCGGTGCACGGTGCGCGCCGATCCCGCCGGCGGGGCGTCGCCCTGGTCCTCGCCCCAGGGCGGCGGCGGCGCGTGCCTTGCCCCGCGGGCGTGGAACTCATGCGGTTGTGACCTGCGCAGCTCATCCGTGAGCATGATCGCTCCTGTTCATCGCGGGTTGACGTGGTTCGGCGAGGGGCCGGCGGAGTTTCGCCGGCCCCTCTTCCGCCGTGCGTTGAGATCCAGGTTCGGTCTCACTGCCCGACGCCCCGGCGACCCGCACCAGCGCCGTGGCGGCGAGCAAGACGGCGGCCAGGAGAACGGCCACCAGGACGGAGGCACGCCCGGACACGGGCACCTCCAAGAACGGCCGGTCGATCAGCACCATGGCGCCCACCACGCCGATCGCCCCACCCAGCATCGCTCCTCCGCCCGGAGCGAGGCCTCCGCCGTGGCCGGCCTCGACGGGCCCGACGCGGCGGGCGGCCGGCGCGGCCGCCGGAATCGCCGCGATCATGGCTGTCAGTGGCTCGGCCTTCTCCACATAAGGCGGCCCCATGGTCAGCACGGCGAACGAGGCCGAGCCTGACAGGCAGGACGCGCCCGCCGCCCATGGGAAACCGCGTCGCCGCCGTAGCCGCAGGTCGATCGCGCCCGTACGACGCCGCCACGAGGTCGCGAACGACCTCGCGAGCAGCACCGCGAGCGCGGCCGCACGGCCCGGCGGACGCTGAGAAAGCCAGCCCCAGGCGCTACCCCTCGTGTTGGCCAGCACGCCAGCCGCGACCGCGCTGGCCAACAGCACCGAGCCGACTAAGTCGGGCACGTGCCGCACGGTGCCGGGGGGACGGGGAAGCGCCGGGGCCAGCGGCAAACGCGCCGCCATCAGTCCCGCGGAGGGGGCGGGCCGGCCGCACTCGGCCGGCGGCCTCCCGCCGCCTGATGGCAGCGCCGGCATTCCCGCCCCACCGCACGCGCACCAGAGCGCGACGCCCCAGGGCCTGCGGCCGGTGGGCGGCGCGCTGAGAGGCAGCGCGAGCGAGGCGGGGAACATCATGGCGACACCGATGCCCTTCTGACCACGTTGGGCACGCTGACGCAGACCATGCGCTCGGTCAGTCCTGCCCCCGGGCTCGAAGAACCCGGTGTGGAAGAGCACGGTGCCGACGAACGTACGCGCGACCTGGCCGGCACCGCACCACCGGCCACCGTGCGCGCGACTTTCGAGGCGAGCGCGAGATGCTCGCCGCAGCGACGGCTCACCTTGGCCTCCAGCCCGGCCACCTGGGCCAGCCTGAGCCTCAGCGGCTCCAGCGACGACCGGCGTTCGAGGCCGTCGAGATCGGCCAGCCGGGCGGGCCAGCGCAGCTCGTCGCCGCAGCGAGCTTCCACCTCGGCAGGAAGGTCCTCGATCGGGAACCCCTCGTGGCGCAGCCGGGTGGCGATCATGACGGCCATGAACGCCGTCTTGTCGAAGTCGGTCAGCCGTCCCGCCAGGGCCGCGCTCAGCATCCTGGCCCGGTGGCTCAGGCAGACCGCACTCCACCCGAGCAACAGCAGCCGATCAGGTCCCGTTTCCGTGTGCCATCCGGCCAGCCGCAGCTCGCGGGCCATCCGGTGGTGGAAACGCCAACGGTGACGAGGGCTGTCCAGCCAGACCTCGAGGCCGCCCAGCGGCAGGCTCGCGACGTGCACACCGGCTCCCACCACCGGTCCCGCCACGCGCTCGCAGATCCGCTGGACCACCTGCTCCTGGCCGGTGGAGGCCGGACCTTCCAGGAACATCGAGTCCGTGGTCATGTCCGGTCACCTCCTCCCCGTCTGGCTGTTAAGCCTCAGTTACCACGCGCTCTGATAGTCCGCTTATAGACTGGGCTATGTCAACTGACAGTTTGCGCATAAGTTGATACCTACTCGCGGGGCAGAGCTGGCCCGTATGGCAGGGGACAGTGGGGCCCGCGTCCCTTACGCTGGAAAAGTTCACGGGCGGTAGGAGGTGTGCCGTGGCGAACTTCGCCGAGCGGCTCGATCTCGCGCTGACCAAGCGCGGCTTCACCGGCGCACAGGTCGCCTCCGCTCTGACGGAGGCGGGCATCCCCATCACGCGCGCCTACGTCAGCCAGCTGCGCACCGGCAAGCAGACCAACCCGACGCTCCAGGTGCTCAGGGCGCTGGCCTCGTGCCTCCAGGTGAGCGTCGGCTGGCTGGTCGGCGACGAATTCCTCGAGTCCGGCGCCGTCGAGGACCTCCAGTTGCGCGCGGCCGCCATCGGCCTGAACGCCTCAGGGCTGTCCGAGAGCTCCCTGACCGTCCTGCGCGGCGTTGTCGAGCTGGCCCGCAAGGCCGAGGGCCTGCCCGAGGAGCCCGAGACCACCTCCTCCGACATCCCCGACGCCGCCGCGCCGCTGAGCGGGCCACAGCGCCGGGCGCTCGGCAAGCGGCTGCACGGCCTGCGCCTGGCCGCCGGCCTCTCGGCCGAGCAGGTGGAGACCGCGATCGGCAAGGGGACCGCCGCGATCCCGGCGGTCGAGGAGGGCAGGCTCGCCCCCGCCCCCATCACCGTCGAGCGCCTGCTCACGCTCTACGGCGTCGTCGCGCCGCCCATCCGCGAATACGTGCTCTCGCTGGCCAGGGGCGAGCGCGAGGCCGCCTGGTACGACGCGCACTCCGTGCCGGTCTGGCTGGCCGCCGCGTACGCGCTCGAGCAGCGGGCCACGGTGATCCGCACGTACCACCCCCAGTTCGTGCCGCCGCTGCTGCAGACGGAGGAGTACGCCAGGGCCGCCATCACCGCGGCCGGGCCGGCGACGCTCGGGCAGCACACGGTGGACGAGGCACTCGCCCTCGTGCTGGCCCGCCAGGAGGCCGTGGCCCGCGACAGCGGCATCGTGGTGTGGGCGGTGATCGACGAGAGCGTGCTGGTGCGCTCGATCGTCGGGCCGCACGTACAGCTCCGTCAGGTCGAGCAGCTCCTCGACCATGCCAAGCGCCCCAACATCTCGCTGCACGTGGTGCCGATGGAGGACCCTGCCTACGTGCCGCGCACCGGTCCGTTCACGCTGTGGCGCTTCGCCGAGGCGTTCGAGCCGGACATCGCGTGCGCCCATGGCATCGAGTCCGACGAGCTGGTCACCGACACCGCCGCGGTGGAGGCGTACCACCAGGCGTTCACGAAGCTGTCGGTGACGACGACCACGCGCGAGGAGACCTTCGAGGTCTTGAATTTCCATCGCGAGCGACTTTCGCGTTCTCTCGGAAAATGATCTCTTTCCCTAATGAATGATCATTATTCTCGGTAGAGGGTTAGGCAGATATACCGAAAACTAATGGCTTTTCCGGTTGTCATCCGCTCCCGAACGAGGATCATATGTTCTGGGTCATCGAGTGTGGGGTCCGAAAGGATCAGCTTTTCCCGAGATAGTGGGCGAGGGGAAAGGGGCAACACTCAATGCGTCAGCGTGCCATCCGAAACCTGGCGAAGCTGGAGATGACCCAAGCTACGATCACCCGGGTTCTCGACGCCGCCACGGGTGGAAAGAACAATTTCGTGGCGGACAGAGACGCAATGCGCCGCTACGACCAGGCCGCTCCCATCGTGACGACGGCCGCGCGGGCCGTGCTGCAATATTTATGCCGCGTGGTACGTCACCTGGCGACAGAAGGCGTGGACCAGTTCGTGATCGTCGGGAGTGGCGTGCCAAGCGGCCTGCCGGCGGGAAGACAGTTGCACGACGTGGCCCGTGACGCTTTGGGCGCCGCGGTCCCCCGTGTGGTCTACGTGGAGAACGACCCGATGGTGCTGGCCGGAGCTCGGGCGACCATCGAGCCCGTCACCGATCTCGTACGCGTCGTAGAGGGCGACGTGCGCGAGATCGACGACATCCTCGATGACCGGGTCATGCAGACGTTCCTCGACTGGGACCGGCCCATGGCCGTGCTGCTGCTGTCGACCCACAGCCTGAACGACGACGAGTACTTCCACTACGTGATCAAGCGGATCCGGCAGGTGGTGCCGGAAAGGAGCTACCTGTCGCTGCTGCAGACCACGTTCGACGCGATTCCACCGGAGCTGCTGCCGGCCATTCACAATCTGCTGGCGATGACGCTGCCCGGTCACGCGATTCGCACCAGAGAGGAGGTGGCGGCGTTGCTCGAAGGTCTGGTGCTGGTAGACCCGGGACTGGTGTGGGTGCCGGAATGGCGGCCGAACGGCCTCGACACCGCCTGCGCCGATCAGCCGAGCTCCTCAGGAACTTACGGCGCCGTGGCCCTGATCCCGTGAACGACGGCCCTTCCCCCAGGGGACCGTAACCCGTGACGTCGGGAGAGCATTCATCCCGCCGTCACGGGTTACGGTCCTCTCGGGAGCGGGCCGCTCGTGCCCATGGAAGGCGCCGCCGCGACCGGCCGGCGGCCTGCGGACCGAGGCCGGGAAGCCGGAGCTCAGTCCCACCAGAACGACCACGCGTGCCCGCCGATGATCTGCTCGGCGTAGCCTTGCAGGTCGCCGGGCCCCTGGACGATGTTGTCCGGGCAGAACGCCCAGTGCTCCGCGGCCACCTGTAACGCGTGCTCCGGATCGACAGGCGGCGCGGCCACGCTCAGGTCCAGCGTGTTGAACCCGACGCTCACCACCCGCGCGCCGAACCGGTCCTCCCAGCTGCGCACCACGGCGGCCATGGGGATCATCCACTCGTTGTGGTGCAACGCGCCCTGCCAGCCCATCACGGCCAGCGCGTCGGCGCCCCTGGGGGCGGCGACCAGGCCGAGCGGCATCCCCTTGGCGGCCAGCTCTCCCGCGAGCCAGTCGGCGACCGCCCCGGGCTCGGCCTTGAGCACGCCGGGCGGGGCAGGTCCGGGGCAGATCGCCCCGTACGGCTCCAGCTCGGTCAGCGCGCTCTGCGGCATCTGGGCCACCCACTCCTCCCACACCTCGGCCATGAAGCCCTCGGCGGTGAAGTGGGCGATCTGGCGCGGGTCATCCGGCACGACCTGGCCGACGGCCCAGGGCTGCGCCGACTCGTCCAGCAGCACCGGCCACAGCCCGCTGTGCGGGTGCCACTCGCGCATCAGCGCCCAGTCCGCGCCGGTCGCCGGCTCCTCGCTCATCCAGAACGCCGGCAAGGCCGCCTCGCCCTGCCGGGTGTAGCCGGGATCGGGCCAGACCACGTCCCCCGGCGGCAGCCCAGCGGGCAGCCTGCGCCCCATGCCGCCGTCGGCGAACAGCCGGCCCAGCTCGAGTGGCAGCCGGTGATCGTTCATGCCCTACCGTTCCGATACCGAATCCTGTCTCGGAGATGGTAGTGCCGCCGGTAGCCCCGGCACCTTTGGCGACGCGCGAAAAGCGGATCGCTGTCACAATGAGGGGCTGTGATCCCCTTTGACGCGGTTCTGTCTGACCTCGATGGAGTCCTCCGCCACTTCGACCACGCCGCCCAGGCCGACATCGAGGCCCGCTACGGCCTCCCGCTCATGAAGACGGCCCTCGACCCCGAGCTGATCATGCCTCCCACGCTCGGCCAGGTCACCGAGGAGCAGTGGCTGGAGTCCATCGTGGTCGCGCTGGGCGGCGACGAGCGCGCCCGCCAGGCCGTCGCCGAGTTCGCGGGGATCCGGTACTGGGTGGACGAGGAGGTCAGGGCGCTGCTGGCCAGGGCGCAGCAGCACGTGCCCGTGGTCATCGTGACCAACGCCATGGATCGGCTGGAGGAGCAGCTCGACCTGCTGGGGCTCACGCACTTCGCCGACGACGTGGTCAGCAGCGCGAGGGTGGGCGTGGCCAAGCCCGATCGCCGGATCTACGAGATCGCGGCGGAGCGTGCCGGGGTCGAGCCCGAGCGCTGCCTGTTCGTGGACGACCGGCTGCCGAACGTGGAGGCGGCCAGGGCCATCGGCATGACGGGCGTGCACTACCGGACGTACCAGGACCTGGCGGCCGTCCTGGGCTAACCGGACTCGCCGGCCATGTCGAAGAAGGCCCGCTCCAGCTCGACCGCGCGGCGGAACACACCGAGCACCCGCGTCCGGCGCTCCTCCGCCAGCTCCGCGCCCAGGCGGTCGAGCTCGCCGCGCAGGAAGGCCACCCAGGCGCGGAACTCCTCGCCCTCGTGCAGCTCGATCCACTCGCGGTGCACGAACCTCTCAGGAAGCGGCTCCTCGGCCCGCGACGCCCATCCCAGGTAGCACCACTCGGCCACGCACAGCACGGCCACGATCAGCAGGTAGTCCTGCGAGGCCCGCACCTCGTCCATGAGCCGCCTGAACGCCGTCGTCACCGGCTCCAGCGGCACCTCGGTCCGCCCGCCCAGCTCGGCCAGCGCCCGGTGGAAATACGTCTTCTCCTCGGTGGTCGCGACCTGCCCGAGGAACTTCCCGTACGGCACCCGCGCCTCGAACGTGTCGGCGCTCGCCACGGCCGCGCCGAGCAAGGCGGTGAACGAGTCCACGAACTGGAAGTCCTGCTCCAGGTAGCGCCGCATGTCCTCGTCGGCCGCCGCGCCCTTCGTGATCGCCATGGCGAACGGGTGCGTCACCACCGCCGTCCACTCGGGCTCGCACTGCTGCCTGAGCCACTCGCTGAAGGTCCCCTCACTCACGCTCTGACCGTACCCCTCCCCTTCCGAAGGGACTCACCCGAAGTGCGGCGAGTGACACCAGCGGAGTGGGGATGTTTCCGGCGCGGCTCGCGCAAACCGCGCCGGAAACGGTCGTGTGACCGCCGCCCCCAGCCTGCCGGCGAGCTGCGCACCTCACCAGGGCTGGGGACGACGGCGAGCGAGCGCCCGGTCAGTACCCGCCGTAGGGGTTCTGGGAGGACGGCCGGGTAGTGGGCGCGCTCGTCTGGTGGCCCGACGGGTGGTTCGTCGGGGTGCTCGACGGCGTTCCGGTGGACGTCGGCTTGGTGCCCTGCGGGGCGATGATGCCGATCAGGCCGTGCTTGGTGCCGTCGATGCCGGCGGAGAACCACAGGGAGTTCTCTCCGCCGGTGGTGGCGGTTCCGGGCTCCAGGTCCCAGAGGCCGGGCAGCACGATCGGCTTGCCGTCGGCCGTGCGCAGCGAGCCCAGGTGACGCGAGTGCTTGTACGCGTGCACGGTGCCGTCGCCGAAGTTGCCGACCAGCAGCGCGCCGGCGTACTGTCCCCAGCCCTTCGGCGCGGCGGTGATCCCCCAGGGGGCGTTGAGCCCGACTCTGGAGATGCGGCCGGTGAGGCGTCCGCCGGCGTTGAAACGGCTCACGAAGCCCTTGCCGGCGCCGAAGGTGGGCTTGCCGGTGGACTGGTCACGCAGGGCGTAGGCCACCCAGATGCTGCCGTTGGCGATCGCCACGTTGTAGGCCTTGTACGTTGAGGGCACCCCCGGGTCCTTGAACTGCCAGTTCTTCAGGTGGATGCGCCGGAAGTCCTCGTCGAAGGCGTGGATGCGCCCGCTCGCGAAGTCGGCGGCCAGCAGGAAAGCGCCGTCGTCGGTCTCGACGAGCTCCAGCCCCTTGTAGTCGGCGCCGCGCGTGAAGGCCGCGATGATCGCGTTGGCCGGGTCGACCTCGGCGTTCCAGCCGCTGATGGCGCCGCTCGGGCTGGAGAAGATGAACGTGGCGGGCTTGCCCTTGACGGTGAAGCCCTCGCCTGGGTTGAACACCTGACCCGTCGGGGCTCCGCCCGGAACGGCCACCTCGGTCTGCTCCTTCTTGCCCGTACCGGAGTAGACGGTGGCACTGCCGGTGCCGGTGTTCGAGACCCACAGAGTCTTGCCCATGGCCAGGCCCCACGGGTTGACGACCTTGGGGTCGGTGACAGGGGCTTTGCCCTTGACGTCCGACACAAGGTTGATGACGTCGAAACGGTTCCTGGTGGTGGCGTGTGCGGGAGTGGTGAGAGTCGCTCCCAGAACGACCGCAACAGCGCAGAGTGTGATGATGCGTGGCCGCATCCGTTGCCTCCTAGTTAGCGCTTGTGACGCGAGATACGCGGAGGCGTGTGAGGGGGTTCACCCGGTTCCGGAAATATCAGGACGGGAGTTTTTCGCGTCCTGAAGGGGAGAGGGAGTGTCATGAACGTGTTGGGCATCGATATCGGCGGCTCGGGAATCAAGGGCGCGCCCGTCGACACCGAGGCTGGAGAACTGGTCAAGGAGCGTCTGCGCATTCCCACGCCCCAGCCGTCCAAGCCTCATGAGGTTGCCGAGGCGGTGGCGGCGATTGTCAAGCATTTCGGCTGGAACGGTCCGGTCGGGGTCACGTTCCCCGGTGTGGTCAAGGACGGCGTCGTGCTGACGGCCGCCAATGTGGATCACTCGTGGATCGGCGTCGACGCGGGTGAGCTTTTCGGCGGGGCGACGGTGCTGAACGACGCCGACGCGGCCGGCGTGGCCGAGATGACCTTCGGGCGCGGTAAGGGGAAGCGCGGCACCGTGCTCGTGCTGACATTCGGCACGGGGATCGGGAGCGCGCTGTTCACCGACGGGACGCTCGTACGCAACACGGAGCTCGGGCACCTGGAGCTCCGGGGCAAGGACGCCGAGCATCGGGCGTCGGCGCGAGTGCGGGAGGAGCACGAGCTGAGCTGGGACAAATGGGCCGAGCGGGTGGAGGAGTATCTGCGGCACGTGGAGATGCTGCTGTCGCCCTCGCTGATCGTCATCGGTGGGGGTGTGAGCAGGAAGGCCGACAAGTTCCTGCCGCACGTCCACATCGGCACGCCCGTCGTGCCCGCCGCGCTCCAGAACGAGGCGGGCATCATCGGGGCGGCTCTGGCGGCGGAGTCCTGAGCCGGCTCAGTCCTGGACCGGCTCAGTCCTGGACCGGCTCAGCAGGCGGCTCAGCAGGTGGCTTGGCGGGGGCGACCCACTTGAAGCCCTTCGCCGCGTCAGGCAGCTTGTCTCCGCGGTCCGGGAGCTGGAAGGTCGGGTACGCCGATCTGTCGATCTTGACGGTGGAGAAGTCCACGCCCTGCAGGCTCCCTTTGGCCCAGCCGCCGTCGGTGATGTGGATGTCGGCCATCTTGTCCAGCTGATGCTCGCGCGCGACCAGGTAGGCGATGATGGCCATCTGCCCAGTGAAGTGCGTGATGAGCGCGCCCACCATCACGACCACGATCTTGTCCGCGGCGTTCGCCAACCACCTCAGGGACATCCGGGCCTGCACGGCGCTGGCGGGCACCATCGACATCGGGACGAGGTACGCGGTCAGGGGGATGAGCATCGCGCCGAGGGCCGCCATCGACCCTTTGAAGAGCCGGAAGGCGATGGACATGCTCTCGAGCATGTCTCCCATCTTGTCGAGCGAGTCCCGTAGGGCCTCGGTGCCGGTGTGCATGTCGCCCGTCACCCGGGAGAACTCCCGCTGGTCGTCGGCGATCCAGCGCTGCCTCGTCTCGTTGGGGATGCCGTCCAGCACCTCGACAGGGCGGTCGAGGTCCCGGGCCATCTGCTTCCAGATCTTGGCGACCTCCGAGACCTTGTCGTAGTCCATGCCGAGGCTCATCAGGAGCGAGATCGACACCATGGGAACGGCCCCGTACAACTGCAGTTCCCTGAGTGCCGTGAGGGTCGGCGCGGGCACGGGCAGGGCGGCCATTACCGGTACTCCACGATGCTGGCCTGCTCGGCCGCGCGCCAATTACCGGCGCAGGTGGTCAGGCCTTCGGAGATGCCCAGGGACGCGATGGTGCCGTCACGCAGGGCGTCCTCGCAGCCCCTCTGCGCCTTGCCGTAAATCCCGACGACCCTCTCGGCGAGCAGCACGCCCAGCGCGTCGCCGAGGTCGGTGTCCCAGATGCGGTCAGCGCTCCTCCGGAAATCGACCCAGATGTCCCTGTAGTGCTCGCTCATCTTGTCGATGGTGCGAGAGGTGATGAATCTTGTGTCCTGTGGGCCGGACATGTCGCTCCTTCAGCAATATTGCGTCGAAGGTCATCTTTGTGGGTGAGGAGGCGTTGATCATCTGGGTTCACCGGATGTTCGATGGGGTGACGCTGTTCGCTACCAACCGGTTCAGGCAATCTTGATCGACTTGCAGGCCATGCCGACGAACAGGGAAGGCCATGGCATGTCCGGCTTCGATCCGGTCACTGTCACGCCCGAGGAGCTCGAGAAGATCAGCCGGCGCGCGGACCAGGCCATGGCGAAGCTGGCCGAGGCGATGAACGGGCTCAAAGAGGTCACGGGGAGGGGACGGCCGCCGGCGGGAAGATCCAGGCCGCGGTGGAGTCCGACGGCCTCGTGCGCGAGATCCGCCTCGATCCGCGCGTGCTGCGCACGATGGGCGGCGACGAGCTGGCCGAGGCGATCGTGGCGGCGGTGCGCGCGGCCCAGATCTCGGCCCGTACGCAACTGGAGGAGCGGCTGGCCGAGGCCAACGGCGGGGAGCGGCCCACGTTCGACCCCGGCGAGGTCGAACGTGGCTTGGACGCCGTCCAGTCCGCGTTCCTCTCCTCCTTCTCGCCCCGCTGACCGGCCCCGCCGCCTCGCGGGCTGTGCGCCGTGTGTGTCGCATCCCACCGCTCCTGCGCGGCGGCGTCGCACCGGCCTCGTGTCGCGGGCTGGGGGCCGAGCGTGTTGCGCCGTACACCGTGTCGCCGACGCGTCGTGCGTGCGGCGGCCCACGCTGACGCGTCCGCCCTCGGGCGCCTGCTGGTGGGGCGGCCCGCCCGGCCGTCGTCAGCGTGTCCGGGGCGGCACCGTGCGGCGCGGAGGCGCCCGGCGTGTCGTCCGGATCCAGCCCTCAGCCGGTGAGTGGCGGGGGATATTGGGATGCGCGCCACCGCCATGGTCGGGCAGCATGGGCGGTTGGCTCCGGGGAAGCCGGGCTCAAATATCCTGAAAGCAGTATGGGAACGCCTTCCTTGTCCTCTCCACTGGCCGAGCTCCAATCCCGCCTGCCCGAGCTCATGCCGCGCGACCAGCGGCGGCTGCGGCGCAGGCTCGACGGCATGCGCCGGGTGCGCTCGCGCGACGCCCGCGACAAGATCGTCGCGGAGATCCTCGCCGACGTCGAGCGCGCCGAGCAGCGGCTGGTACGGCGGCGCGAAGCCGTGCCGGTGGTGACATATCCAGAAAATCTGCCGGTCTCCCAGCGCAGGGACGACATCCTTGAGGCCATCCGTGACCACCAGGTCGTGATCATCGCGGGCGAGACGGGCTCCGGCAAGACCACCCAGATCCCCAAGATCTGCATGGAGCTGGGCCGCGGCGTCCGAGGGCTCATCGGCCACACGCAGCCCCGCCGCATCGCCGCCCGCACGGTCGCCGAGCGCATAGCCGAGGAGCTCGGCACGGGCCTCGGCGAGGTGGTCGGCTACAAGGTCCGCTTCACCGACCAGGCCAGTGACCGCACGCTGGTCAAGCTGATGACCGACGGCATCCTGCTGGCCGAGCTGCAGAACGACCGCATGCTCGACCAGTACGACACGCTGATCATCGACGAGGCCCACGAGCGCAGCCTCAACATCGACTTCATCCTCGGCTACCTCAAACAGCTCCTGCCCAAGCGGCCCGACCTCAAGGTCATCATCACCAGCGCCACGATCGACCCGGAGCGGTTCTCGCGCCACTTCGACGACGCGCCGATCATCGAGGTCTCCGGGCGCACGTACCCGGTCGAGGTGCGCTACCGGCCGCTCGACGAGGACGACGACCAGACCCAGGGCATCGTGAACGCCTGCAAGGAGCTGATAGGCGAGGGCCCCGGCGACATCCTCGTCTTCCTGTCGGGCGAGCGGGAGATCCGCGACGCCGCCGACGCGCTCGGCAAGGCCGAGTTCCGCAACACCGAGATCCTCCCGCTCTACGCCCGCCTGAGCGCCGCCGAGCAGCACCGCGTCTTCCAGGGCCACACCGGCCGCCGCGTCGTGCTGGCCACCAATGTGGCGGAGACGTCGCTCACGGTCCCCGGCATCAAATACGTCGTGGACCCCGGCTACGCGCGCATCTCCCGCTACAGCCACCGCACCAAGGTGCAGCGCCTGCCGATCGAGCCCATCTCGCAGGCCAGCGCCAACCAGCGCAAGGGCCGCTCGGGCCGCACCTCCGACGGCATCTGCATCCGGCTGTACGAGGAGGAGGACTTCCTCAACCGGCCGGAGTTCACCGACCCCGAGATCCTGCGCACCAACCTGGCCTCCGTCATCCTGCAGATGACCTCGATCGGGCTGGGCGACATCGAGGCGTTCCCGTTCGTGGAGCCGCCGGACCGGCGCCAGGTGAAGGACGGCGTCAACCTGCTGCACGAGCTGGGCGCGTTCGACGCCCACGGCAAGCTCACGGGCGTCGGCCGCAAGCTGGCCAACCTGCCCGTCGACCCGCGCCTGGGCCGCATGGTTCTGGAGGCCGAGAAGAACG
The DNA here is from genome assembly GCF_050944675.1 of Nonomuraea sp. CA-141351. Classification (NCBI taxonomy): domain Bacteria; kingdom Bacillati; phylum Actinomycetota; class Actinomycetes; order Streptosporangiales; family Streptosporangiaceae; genus Nonomuraea; species Nonomuraea sp. CA-141351. Next base: position 9,019,617 of record NZ_CP191982.1, on the reverse strand, counting down.
GCTGCCTGCGCGAGGTCATGGTGATCACCGCCGCCCTGTCCATCCAGGACCCGCGCGAGCGCCCGTCCGACAAGCAGCAGCAGGCCGACGAGAAGCACCGGCGCTTCGCCGACCCCGAGTCCGACTTCATGGCCTACCTCAACCTGTGGAACTACCTGCGCGACAAGCAGCAGGAGCTGTCGTCCAGCGCGTTCAGGAGGCTGTGCAAGGCGGAGTTCCTCAATTACCTGCGGGTCCGGGAGTGGCAGGACATCTACAGCCAGCTCCGCCAGTCGCTCGGCGCCCAGCCCAACAGCCAGCCCGCGCAGCCGTACCACGTGCATGTGTCCCTGCTGGTCGGGCTGCTGTCGCACATCGGCGTCAAGGACGTCATGGACAAGCAGCGCGGGCAGGACGGCCGCAGGCCGATCCAGGAGTACCTCGGCGCCCGCAACGCCCGCTTCGCCGTCTTCCCCGGCTCCGCCCTGGCCAAGAAGCAGCCGCAGTGGGTCATGTCGGCCGAGCTGGTCGAGACCTCCCGGCTCTGGGCGCGGATCAACGCCAAGATCGAGCCCGACTGGGTCGAGCCCCTGGCCCAGCACCTGGTCAAACGCACCTACTCCGAGCCGCACTGGGAGAAGAACCAGGGAGCGGTGATCGCCCTGGAGAAGGTCACCCTGTACGGGGTGCCGCTCGTGGTGGGCCGCAAGGTCAACTACGGCCGCATCGACCCCGACCTGTCGCGTGAGCTGTTCATCAGGCACGCCTTGGTCGAGGGCGACTGGGACACCCACCACCGCTTCCTCAAGGACAACCGCAGACTGCTCGAAGAGGTCGAGGAGCTGGAGAACCGGGCACGCCGCCGCGACATCATGGTGGACGACGAGGCGTTGTTCGACTTCTACGACCAGCGGGTGCCCGCGGACGTGGTCTCGGCCCGCCACTTCGACTCCTGGTGGAAGAAGGTCAGGCAAGAGACGCCCGACCTGCTCACGTTCTCGCCGGAGATGCTGGTCAACGAGGGCGCCGACATCAGCGCCCGCGACTACCCCGACACGTGGAAGCAGCTCGGCCAGCGGATGAAGCTGACCTACCAGTTCGAGCCGGGCGCGGACGCCGACGGCGTGACCGTCCACGTGCCGCTCCAGGTGCTCAACCAGGTCAATTCCGACGGCTTCGACTGGCAGATCCCCGGCCTGCGCGAGGAGCTGATCACCGCGCTGATCCGCTCCCTGCCGAAGGCCCTGCGCCGCAACTTCGTCCCCGCGCCCAACTACGCCAAGCAGGTGCTGGAGGGCGTCAAGCAGGGCGGCGAGCCGCTGCTGGAGGCCGTCGAGCGGGAGCTGCTGCGGCTCACCGGCATACGCGTGCCGCGCGACGCCTGGCAGCTCGACCAGGTGCCCGACCACCTGCGCATCACGTACCGGGTGATCGACGAGCGCAAGCGCACGGTGGCCGAGGACAAGGACCTCGACACGCTGAAACGCCGCCTCGCCCCGCGCCTGCGGCAGACGCTCTCGCAGGCCGGTGACGACCTGGAGCAGACGGGCCTGCACACGTGGACCTTCGGGACGCTGCCGAAGGTGTTCGAGCAGGGCCGGATGAAGGGCTATCCGGCTCTCGTGGACGCGGGCGACTCCGTCTCGATCAAGATCTTCGAGACGGCGGCCGAGCAGCGCCGCTCCCACTGGCCCGGCGTGCGCCGCCTGCTCCTCCTGAACGTCACCAACCCGGCCAAGTCCCTGCTCGGCGGCCTGTCCAACCAGGCCAAGCTGGCGCTGTCACGCAGCCCGCACGGCGGCGCGGTGGCGTTGTTCGACGATGTGGTGAACGCTTCGGTGGACAAGCTGATGCTCGACGCCGGGGGCCCGGCGTGGGATCCGGTGGCCTTCGACCGCCTCTACCAGCACGTACGGGCCAACCTCCACGACACGGCGGCCGACGTGCTGTCGAGGGTGGAGCAGATCCTGAGCGTCTGGCACGAGGCCGGCGCCCGGCTCGACGCCCTGCGGGCCGGCGCGGCCACGGACGACATCCGCGAGCAGCTCGGCAAGCTCGTCTACCCGGGCTTCGTCACGGCCACGGGCTACCAGCGCCTTTCCGACATCCTGCGATACATCCGGGCGGTCGACCGCCGCCTCGCCAAGCTCCCGGAGGAGCCCTGGCGGGACCAGGAGTGGATGGACCGGGTGCACAAGGTCGAGGACGACTACCACGACCTGCTGGAGAAGCTCCCCCGGGCGCGGCGAGGCGATCCGGACGTGCTGGAGATCCGGTGGATGATCGAGGAGCTGAGGGTGAGCTTCTTCGCCCAGACGCTGGGGACTCCCACACCGGTCTCGGAGAAGCGCATCGCCAAGGCGATGGAGAAGCTCACCCCCTGAGCTCACGCGGGGACGGCGCTCACGTCGCGTTCGTAGAAGCGGTGGCCGGCCACCGCCGTCGCGAACTTCTCCGCGATGCCGTCCCCCATCACCACCCCCACGTCGTTGGGCAACCGTGCCGCCTCCAGGAGCTCGCGCCCGGACCCCACCACGCCGATGGCCTTGCCGTGCCTGAACGCCTCCTTGACGAAGAACTGGGCCCGCCCCGACGGCGCCAGCGCGGCACCGTCCGCGGCCACCACCGCGTCGTAGAGGACCGAGTTCGCCGCGCTGAGCTGCTTGTCCACCGGGATGCCGCCCACGGTGCCCTCCGCCGGGGCCACCACCTCGCAGATGGCGCCCTTGCCCTCCAGGGACTCGCGCAGGGCCGTCACCTCGCCGGCGTCCGTCCCGTCCGCCATGAGGATGGCGATCTTGCGGGTGGCGACGCTCTGCGGCTGTCCGGTCATGCTGAGCGCGGGCGAGGCGTTCGAATGGACCTCGGCCATCGCGGGCTCGGGCAGGCCCAGCCCTTTGGCCACCTGCGCGGCCAGGTCGGGGTGGATGTGACCCAGGTGCCGGACCACGCCCTCCTTGATGTGCGGGCGCTCCACGTGCCCCAGCTCGAACAGGTACGCGGCCACGATGTGCTGCTTCTCCCAGTCCGCCATGCTGTTCCAGAACAGGGTGGCCTGGCTGTAGTGGTCGTCGAAGCTGGGGCTGCGCTTGCGGATCTTCACGCCGTCCACCCGCTCCTGGTAGTGCCGGTAACCGTCCTCCGCCGCGGGGTGGCCCCCGCTGATGGAGTTCGGCGCGTAGCTCGTGCGCGACTCGTGGATCATGTGCTGGTGGAAGCCGTCGCGCTGGTCGTTGCGCACCTCGTTGACCGGCCGGTTGACCGGGATCTGCGGGAAGTTCGGGCCGCCCAGGCGCAGCAGCTGGGTGTCGAGGTACGAGAAGTTCCTGGCCTGCAGCAGCGGGTCGTTGGAGAAGTCGATGCCGGGCACGAGGTTGGCGGTGTGGAAGGCCACCTGCTCGGTCTCGGCGAAGAAGTTCTGCGGGTTGCGGTTGAGCGTCATCTTGCCGATGGGCCGCAGCGGCACCTGCTCCTCAGGGATGATCTTCGTGGGATCGAGCAGGTCGAAGTCGAAGTCGTGCTCCCGCGACTCCGGCACGAGCTGCACGCACAGCTCGTACTCCGGATAGGCGCCACGCTCGATCGCCTCCCACAGGTCCCGGCGGTTGAAGTCGGGGTCGTTGCCCTGGATGCGGAGCACCTCGTCCCACACCAGCGAGTACGTCCCCAGCGCCGGCCGCCAGTGCCACTTGACGAACGTGCCCTGCCCCAAGGCGTTCACCAGCCGGAACGTGTGCACGCCGAACCCCTGCATCATCCGGAAGCTGCGCGGGATGGCCCGGTCGGACATCAGCCACATGATCATGTGCAGCGACTCGGGCTGGAGCTGCACGAAGTCCCAGAAGGTGTCGTGTGCCGACTGCGCCTGCGGGATCTCGTTGTGGGGCTCGGGCTTGACCGCGTGCACGAAGTCGGGGAACTTGATGCCGTCCTGGATGAAGAAGACCGGGAAGTTGTTGGCGACCAGGTCGAAGTTCCCCTCCGTGGTGTAGAACTTCGTGGCGAATCCGCGCACGTCGCGCACGGTGTCGGCCGAGCCGCGCGAGCCCGCCACGGTCGAGAAGCGCACGAACGTCGGCGTCGGCTTGGACGTGTCGTTCAGGAAGGCCGCCGAGGTGAGGTCGCCGAGCGGCTCGTAGAGCTGGAACACCCCGTACGCGCCCGCGCCCCTGGCGTGCACCACACGCTCGGGGATGCGTTCGTGGTCGAAGCGGGTGACCTTCTCGCGGAAGTGGAAGTCCTCCATGAGCGTCGGCCCGCGCTCGCCCGCCCGCAGCGAGTCGTCCGTGTGGTCGACCCGGACGCCTTGGTCCGTGGTCATGTTGAGATCGTCGGCTGGGACTCGATCGGCGTCGAGCTGGCGGTCCTTCGCGTCGCGCTCTGATGGCATGAAAATCCCCCTTGTAGGCTTTTGCTCTATGCCGGTGCCCAGGTGGGCGGTTTGAAACGGGGGGATTGATGATCAAGGCTGTGGTGTTCGACGTCGGGGAGACGCTGATCAGCGAGGCGCGGATCTGGGCGCGCTGGGCCGACCGGCTGGGCGTGAGCGAGTTCGTGCTGATGGGCGCGCTCGGCGGGATGGCCGCGCTGGATCGCCCTCACAGCGACGCCTTCGAGCTCGTACGGCCCGGCTTCGACCTCCTCGCGGAGGAGGCCGCATGGGAACGCGACGACCCCCAGGGCCTGCGCAACCGCTTCGACGCCGACGATCTCTATCCCGACGTGCGTGACGCGCTGGCCGCCATCCGTGAGGCCGGATACCAGGTGATCATCGCGGGAAATCAGCCGAGACGGGCTTTCGACGCGCTGGTGGCCATGGATCTGCCCGCCGACTCCGTGCACACCTCCGAGGGGTGGGGCGTGTCCAAGCCGGACCCCGGTTTCTTCGCCAAGGTCGCGGCGGTCGCGGGGCGGGAGCCCGCCGAGATCCTCTACGTCGGCGACCGGCTGGACAACGACGTGCTCCCCGCCGCCGAGGCGGGCATGCGCACAGCGCTGCTGCGCCGCGGGCCATGGGGCTACCTGCACGCCGAGCGCCCGCGGGCGGCGGCCGCCGACGCGGTCGTCGACGACCTGCACGCGCTGCTGTCCGTGCTGGAACGCCTCGCGTGACGCGCCGGCGAGCCTGACGCCCGCGCCGGGGCGTCTCACGGAAGGTTCTCGTCGGGATCGATGCGGACGGCACGCTCCTCCGCCGACAGATCGTTGCCGTCGTCGTCGCCCCAGTCCAAGCCGAGCTCTTCGTCCTCGGTGTCCGGCTCCAGCCCTTCGTCCGGCTGGGTCAGCCGGTGCTTGGGCCGGGGCTCGTGGAGCCGGTCCCTGGCCTCCCGGCGCAGGCGTTCGTCGAGCGTGTCTCTGTGCTGGGGGTCGTCCTCGACGACTTCGTGGTAAAAGCCGAGGTCGTCGTTCCACTCCTCGACCTCGATCTCCTGCTCGTCGCTGAGGCCGAACCGGTCCGGAGGTTTTTCGGTCATACGCGCCCTCTACCCAGCGAGCAGCCCGAAACCCTTCTATTTGGCCTGCCTTAGCGCCTGGGCCAACTCTTTCTTGTCCATGTGGGACCTGCCGGGAATGTCGGCCTCCTTGGCCTTCTCGTACAGCTCGGACCTGGTGGCCCCCTCGCGTGATCCGGGCGGGGCCGCCTGCTTGGGGACGCTGAGCGCCTTCAGCTCCTCCGCCCTGCGTTCCTTGAACGCCTTGCCGAGCTCCTTCAGCTTTTTCTCGCCGACCGACTTCGCCAGGGCGGGGAGGATCTTGCTCTCTTCTTCCTCGACGTGGTGCGTGACGGACTTGATCAGTTCGTCCAGCGTCTTGCGGAACTCCGGCGTGCCGGGCTTGGCCCGTACGAGCGCGTCGAGCAGGATCTCGGCCTCTTTGTGCTCCTCGACGCTGTGGTGGGCGTCGATGCCCGGATAGACCCGGTCCTCCTCGGCCCGCGCGTGCGCGATCAGGAGGGCGTGCAGCTCGGCCACGGTGGCCGCCTGGTCGCCCTGCCCCTTCTTGAGCCGCTCGAAGAGCTTCTCCACGGTCCGGTGGTCACTGGTGATCAAGGTGATGACGTCGGTTGCCATGGGGCGACTGCTACCCAGGTGACCGGTGTCCAATCGGGTCATTCCAGCTCGAGGACGCGGCGGATGGCGGTGAGTCCGTCAGGCGTTCTCCAGACGGGGGCGGAGCCGTACGGCCTGCATGAAGGTCCGGCCGGACAACCTGGCCAGCCCGACGGCCGCCAGGAGCGCGGCCGCCACGCAGGACACGCCGCCGATCTCCAGCGCGACCCGCGGCCCGAGCGTGTCGCTGAGCCAGCCGAGCAGCGGCCCGCCGAGCGCGCCCGATCCCGCGCTGACGATGGACAGCGCCGCGATGACCCGGCCGCGCATGGCCTCGGGGCTGTCGAGCTGCGCACGCGCCGAGACGGTGGTGTCGAGAGCCACCGCGCCGGCCGCGATCGGCAGCAGGACGGCCCCGAACGTCCACAGCTCCGGCATCAGCCCGCTCACCGCCTGCGCCACTCCGGTCCCGAACGCCGTCACCAGCAGCAGCCGGATCGTCAGCTGTGGCCTGGCGGCGGCCAGGAAGCCGCCGAGCACGGTGCCGACGGCGAAGGCCGTGGACAGCAGGCCGTACCCGCCGGCGCCCGCCTCCAAGGGGCCGGCGCTCATGGCGGCCATGGTGACCTGGTAGTTGCGTCCCACGCTGCCCGACACGAACCAGAGCGCCAGCACGACCAGCAGCCACGGGGTACGCAGCACGTACCCCAGACCCTCGCGCACCGAGCCCCGCTGCCGCTCGGCGGGCGCGAGCCGGTGGAACTCCTCCCGCCGCATGGCCAGCACCGCCGCGACCACCACGAAGAAGCTGGCGGCGTTGATCACGAACAGCCCCTCGTTCCCGGTGAACGGCAGCAGCACGCCCGCCAGGCTCATGCCCAGGATGCGGCCTGCGGAGCTGAGGATGGAGCCGAGCGCCATCGCGTTCGGCAGGTCGCCGGGCGGCACCACCTCGGCGCCGAACCGCCCGAGCGCGGGCCCGCCCAGCGCGGTGATCACGCCCCCGGCCAGCGCCACGCCGTATATCGGCAGTACGGACTGCACGCCCGTGAACGCGATCACTGCCAGCACGGCCGCCAGCGCGGACTGGGCGAGCTGGGCGGCGATCACGACGGGCCGGCTGGGCAGCCGGTCGGCCAGCGCGCCGCCCCACATGCCGAGCAGCAGCGTCGGCAGCGCCTGCATGACGAGGCTCAGCCCGACGCTGGTCGCCGAGCCCGTCAGCGTCAGGATGAGCCAGTTGACACCCAGCACCTGCATCCAGGTGCCGGTCACGGAGACGAGGTCAGCTCCCGCCCAGAGCCGGTAATTGTGGTGCCGCAGAGCTCTGAACGTGGAGGAGGAGAGAGACAAAACCGGTCCTAGCCTTGAAGATTCACCGGGGGGTCAAACACGGTGATCTCGGAGGCGGATTCCGGTCTGACCGGAATGTGAGGCAAGACACGTCTGATTGAGGTTTAAACAAGCTCGAGCGGTTCGTCCCGGCTCACCAGCGCCGCGTAGTGGCCGCCACGCGCCATCAGCTCGTCGTGTGTGCCGCGCTCGACGATCTTCCCGCCGTCCAGCACGACGATCTGGTCCGCGTCGCGGACCGTGGACAGGCGGTGCGCGATCATGATGGTCGTACGGCCCTGCGCCAGCGCGTCGAGCGCCTCCTGCACGGCCCGCTCGGTCTGGGTGTCCAGCGCGCTGGTGGCCTCGTCGAGGACCAGCACCGGAGGGTTGCGCAGCAGCGTGCGCGCGATGGCCAGGCGCTGCTTCTCGCCGCCCGAGAACCGGTAGCCGCGCTCGCCCACCAGGGTGTCGTAGCCGTCGGGCAGCGAGGCGATGTGGTCGTGGATGCGCGCGGCCCGCGCCGCCGCCTCCAGCTCCTCGTCCGTGGCCGACGGCTTGGCGAAGCGCAGGTTGTCCGCGATCGAGGCGTGGAACAGGTACGTCTCCTGTGACACCACGCCGACCGCCTCGCTCAGCGTCTCGAACGTCAGCTCCCGCACGTCCACCCCGTCGATGGTGACCCGGCCGCCGATGACGTCGTAGAGCCTGGGCAGCAGGTAGCTGAGCGTGGTCTTGCCCGAGCCGGTCTCGCCCACGACGGCCAGGCTGGTGCCCGCGGGGACGGTGATGTCCACGCCGGTGAGCGTGGGGGTCTCGTCGTACGAGAAGTCGACGCCCTCGAAGCGGACCTCGCCGCGGACGTCGCGCAGCTCCCGCGTGCCCGGGTGGATGTCGACCGGCAGGTCCAGATACTCGAAGATCCGCGCGAACAGCGCCAGCGAGCTCTGAACGTCGACGCCCAGCCGCAGCAGCGAGACCATCGGCCGGAACAGGCTGGTCTGCAACGTCGTGAACGCCACCAGCGTGCCGACCGAGATCGTGCCGGTGTAGCCGACGGCCCAGTAGATCAGCGCGGGCATCGCGGCCATGACGAGCTGGATCGACGACTGCCGCCAGCGCCCCGCCATGCTGACCCGCACGCCGACGTCGGCCAGCTCGCTGGACGCCCGCCCGAAGCCCTCCGTCAGCTCGCCGGAGCGGCCCATGGTACGGCCCAGCAGGATGCCGCTGATCGACAGCGACTCCTGGACCATGGACGCGATGCCGGCCAGCTTGCGCTGCTGTTCGGCGGTGATGCGCTTGCGCTCCTGGCCGACGTTGCGGCTGATCCACACGAACACCGGCATCAGCAGCAGCGAGATCACCGTCAGCCGCCAGTCGAGGGCGACCATGGCTACGACGGTGGCGATCACGGTGGTGAGGTTGGAGACGAGGGAGGCGGCGGTCGAGGTGACGACCGACTGCATGCCGCCGATGTCGTTGGCGATGCGCGACTGCACCTCGCCGGTCCTGGTGCGGGTGAAGAACGCCAGCGACATGCGCTGCAGGTGACTGTAGACGGCCAGGCGCAGGTCGTGCATCACCCGCTGGCCCACCGTGGTGGAGACCAGCGTCTGCAGCACGTCGAACACGTTGGTGGTGACCGCCACCGCGATCATGCCCAGGGCCAGCAGCGTGAGCAGGGTGGCGTCCCTGGCCGGGATCGCCGTGTCCAGCACCTCGCGCAGCAGGAACGGCGAGGCCAGCGCCACCAGCGACGACAGAAGGATGAGGACGCCCACCAGGGCCAGGCGGCCCCGGTAGGGGCGGAACAGTTTGATGATGCGCCCGAGCGGCGCGCGTGGTTCCTCTGCCAAGTGGTGCCTCCTTTTCAGATGTCCACTCAAACAGAGGTTAACTCATATTTGTTCCGGCTAAACTTACGGGCATGGCAGATAAGGAGCTCGCCGAGCTCTTGCACCTGGTGGGCCGGCGGTTGCGGCATGGGTACGTGCATCGGCTGGGGCCGCTCGGGCTCAACCCCGGGCAGGCGCGTGCCCTCCGTGTGCTCGCCGACGCCTCGCAGCCGCTGCGCATGGTGCAACTGGCCGACGAGCTGCGGATCGTGCCCCGCTCGCTCACCCCGGTGGTGGACGCCCTGGAGTCGGCGGGGCTCGTGCGGCGGGAGGTCGATCCCGCCAACCGCCGCTCCACGCTGGTGCTGATCACCCCGGAGGGCCGCCGCCTCGCCGACCGCGCCCGCCACGCCCGCCGCGAGGCGGGACAGGAGCTCTTCGCCGTCTTGACGGAGGAGCAGCGCGACCAGCTCCGGGACTTGCTGGGCCTGGTGGAGGAGCAATTCCGCTAGGGCACCGCACACGCCGTACGGGGCATGGCGGGCTCTGGACGCGCGCCGGCTACGAGACTCCCGCTCGGCGTCTCTCCGCGCGCTCAGGTCCCTGGGAGCGCCGGGCCGGCGGGGGTTGGTCTGGTGGGGGCGGGGAGGGGCGCAGCGCGCTCGGCGCTCAGCCGGGCGACGCAAGGGTCGGTGGGGCGGTTGGGGGTTCAGGCCGCGGGTGGGGTGGTCACCGTGCCGCCGATGACCGTGCCGAGCCAGGGCGGCTGGGCCAGGAGCGCCGCGTACGGGTAGCGGCCGCGGGCGTCGAAGACGGCGAAGTCGGCCCGCGTGCCGGGAGCCAGCGATCCGATCCGCCCCTTGCCCCGATCCATCCCCAGCGCACGAGCCCCGCCCAGCGTCGCCGCCTCAACCAGCCTGCCGTCCAGCCCTCGGGTACGCAGCCCGCGCTCACGAGCGTCCCGCCTGATGGCCCGGGCCACACCGAGCAGATCGGCAGGCGCCGGCCCGCCGGCACCGTCCGCGCCGGCAGGAACGGCGGGGCCGTTCGGGGCCGGGCCGGTCGCCAGCGCGACCGGGTTGCCCTCGTCGAGGAGCATCAGTACGTCAGGGGCAGACGACGGGCGGACAGCCACCACGGTCTTGCGCAGCCGCAGCAGCTTGCGTTCCCCAGGGTCCAGGGGCCGGGCACACGCCACGTGGCACAGCCGTCCCAGCACCCCCGCCTCGTCCAGGGCCGCGGGTGAGTGCCGGTCCAGATCCACCAGCAGTCGCAGCCCGAACGTCCTGGCCAGCACCGCCACGTCCTCCAGCACCTGCGGATCCCGCGTGTGCGCCGCGATCCCCACCGTGCAGGGCTGGTCGACCTCGCGAATCGCCGTGATCACCGCGTCCCGCCCGTACGCCTCCCACTCCTCCTCGTTCTCGCTGGTCACCTTGACGTACGAGATGCCGGGAACCTCAGGCGGATCGGCCAGGTCGGACACCACGCCGGCCCGTGCGGTCACCCCGGCGCCGGCAGTGGGGGCGGCGGCGCAGGCGTCCACCAGCCCGGCCACGATCATCCCGGTCCAGCGCACCTCGGAGGCGCCGGGAAGGGACGAGAGCACCGAAGCTCGCGGGCCCACCTTGACCACGCGGTCGCCCCTGACCGCGACCGCGCCGTCACGGATGGGCTCGGTGCAGATGGGCAGCACGAGTGGGGCGGAATGGACCACGACGGGTGCGGGCGCGCGCCTGCCCAGAGCCGGACCGGCACGCTTCGCAGACGGCATCGGATCTCCCGTCGGATCTTCTCTCAGGGCATTAAACGTGAGCCAGGACAAGTACGCAATAGGGACAAATCATGCGATTCCATCCGTAAGTATCATTCGGAGGATTGCAGGGCGCCCGAGTCCCGGCACCCGCGCGGTCGCCTCAGCCGCAAGGACCGGGCCACCTGTACGGGTCACCCGGCGCGACCTGCGGAAGCGCGTGCACCTAGAGCGGACGCCGACTCCCCGCGCCGCAGGCCTTCAAGGTCGCCGCCAGCTCTCCAGTAGCAGGCCGGTCGAGAGGGGCGGCGAGCTCGTCCGGACCGCCCAGCCACGCCAACCCCTTTACGGGGACATTTCATCAAATGTCGGGATAAGACGCTACACGTCACGTATTTGCATGCAACTGATCGTTGATCTCTGTCAATAACGTCTATACCGTCAATCCGTGATTGCCCCGAAGAAGCTGCTGAAGGGATTGCTGGCGGCCATCGTGCTGATCCCGGTGAGCCTGATAGCGACCCCTGCTTCCGCAGCACCCCCCACAGACCCCGAGTTCCCCTGGCGGCAGAACCACTGGCCGCAAACGCAGCCCTGGCAGCTCGACGCACCCGCCGACGCCCAGACCCTGCGCACCGGCCCGGCCGGCGGCATCAAGCCCATCGACCCACAGAACTGGGAGAACCCCGACAACATGACGTGGGCGGACTACAAACAGCCGCCCGGTACCAAGTGGAACGACCCCGCCGTCAAGGGGTCGAAGCGTACCTTCAAGGGCGCGCTCGTGCTGCTCGACTACCCGAACCAGCCGTTCGTGGTGACGCAGCCCAAGGGCTCGACGATCTACGCGAACCCGAGCGCCGAGGCCCACGACATCCCGCGCGACCAGGTGGCCAAGTTCTACCAGGACTTCCTCAACACCCCTAACGCCCTCAACAAGGGTCACACCATCCACGAGTACTGGATGGAGGACTCGGGCGGCAGGTACGGGGTGGAGCTGACCGGGTTCGGGCCCTACACGCTGTCGGGCAAGGACCACGAGTACGCGATGGAGTTCCAGGCGGGCACCGGCTGCCCATCGGGTGACACCTGCAACAAGAACCTGCGTACCGAGGGCAACGCCGCCTGGATCGGCGCCGTCGGCGAGGAGGTGGCCAAGCAGTTCGACTTCGTCTTCTACCTGAGCGCCGGCCAGGACGAGTCGTCCACCTGGCAGGAGTTCGGGATGATGAAGTTCCCGACCAAGGAGGACGTGCCGGACGAGTGGGGCCCGCCGGACCCGGCGCTGCCCAACTGGGTGGCCACCCGCTACGTCGACTGGACCTCGTGGCAGGCCGGCTCCACCTTCTGGCCGAACGCCCGCTTCGGCGTCGACTCGGTGCAGGCCGAGAGCTCCGGCATGGCCGTCTACGCGCACGAGCTGAGTCACATCATGGGCGTCGCCGACAACTACAACAACCCGTACGCCGTGCCGCCCAAACGGGCCTACACCGGCATCTGGGAGATGCTCAGCCGCGGCAGCTTCAACGGCCCGGGCGGCCCGCACTCCCGCTGGCTGATACCGCCCACGTCCGGCGCGTCCATGGGCGCCCAGCACATGCTCCGCAACAAGATCAAGCTGGAGATGGTGGACGAGCAGAACGTCCTACGCCTGTCACGCGCGGCGCTCGACGAGTCCGGCCTGGTCACCGCCAGGGTCCTGGCCCGCGTGGACCAGCCGGGCAAGGACGAGCTGGCCGGCGTCAACATCTCCTTCGACACCGATGGCGACAAGAGCTCGTGCGACAAGGCCGACCCGCTCTGCGACGGCGGCGGCTACGACAACTACACGGTCGAGGTCGTGGACCGCATGGGCACCGACTCGTTCACCCCTGACGCCGGTGTCCTGCTGGCCAAGACCAAGAACCAGGACCGGGCCCCGTTCGAGTGGGTGATCGACGCGAACCCGCAGGACATCAACATGACCGACTACGTGATGCCCAACGGGACCAAGGTGCCGATCACGATCGGTGACTACCGCCAGCTCTCCGACGCCCTCTTCCACGCCGGCACCGACTCCGGCAGCGAGTACGAGTACATCGACCAGGCCAACCGCCTGCACTTCTACATCACCGACGTCAAGCGCGACCGCGACGGCCACCTCTCCTACACGGTCGCCATCCGCTCGCTCGACGGCGCGGGCCCGCAGAAGCGTGGCGTCAAGCTGCTTCCCGCGGCCGGCCTGCCGACCGGCAAGAGCATCTCCACCTGCAAGTTCCCGCTGTTCAACACCGGCAAGACGGCCCCGGCGCAGGGCCAGCACCCGGAGGACGTCAGCGCCTACCTGAACTCCGACGTCTACCGCCTCAAGGCCGAGGTCCAGGGCAAGGGCTGGACCGCCCAGCTCCCGAACGCGCTGGCCTCCGTCGCGTTCGGCAAGCAGGCCCCGGTCACCGTGAACGCCGTGCGCGAGTCCGGCGGCGACCGGCTGGCCAGGGTGAAGCTCACCGCCACCTCGGAGAGCGACCCCACCAAGACGGCGACGGCCACCTGTCATGTGATCGGCTAGTGAATGAACGATGGGGTACGGCTGGCGCAAGCCGTACCCCATCGGTTTGAATCACCCCAGGGGGTGTTCGTTGACAGGCGAGTTGCCGGACAAGCCGCGACCGCGACGTAGAAGGGTCTCCTGGGCCGCACCGGTCTCCGCGGGACTGGCGGCGGCCGCGGCGAGCGTGCTGACGGCGTCCATTGAGTGGGAGATCCCGCCGGTGGCCAAGATCGCTGTGACCGGTGCGGCCGCCGCCCTCGTGGGACTGACCACCTGGGCCACCACCGAGCCGCGCGGGCCCAAACGCCGGGCGCTTCCGGAGTCCGCCTCGCTCGCGCCCGACCAGTGGCCGCCGGTCCCCGAGCACTTCACCGGGCGCGCGGAATCGCTTGCCGAGTTACGCGAGGTCTTCGCGGGCCGCAGGGAGTCCTCCGACCTCTCGCCGCCCCTCGTGGTCTCGGTGTACGGCCGGGGCGGCGTCGGCAAGTCCGCGCTGATGACCAGGTTCGGGCAGGAGATGTCCGGCTGGTTCCCCGACGGCAGGCTCTATGCCGACCTGCGCGGCGGGGTCGACGCCCCGGTCCGCCCCGACGAGGTGCTGATCGGGTTCCTGCGCGCGCTGGACGTGCGCCTGACCACCGACCCCGGCGGCCTCGACGAGTTACGCAAGCTCTGGCTGACCTGGACCAAGGGCCGCAGGATCCTCATCGGCCTGGACAACGCCCACGACGCCGCCCAGGTCAAACCGCTGATCCCGGCCGAGCCCGGCTGCGCGGTGCTGGTCACGTCCCGCGCGCCGCTGTTCCTGAACGGCACCCATGACACGCGGCTCGGCGTGTTCAGCGAGGCGCACGGCGTGGAGCTGCTGGCCCGGCTGGCGGGCGGCGCCCGGGTCGTCGAGGACCTGGAGGCCGCCAAGGAGGTCGTACAGATGTGCGACTACCTGCCGCTGGCGATCAACATCTGTGGCGGCCGCCTGGCCACCCGCGAGCAGTGGACCATGCGCGAGATGGCCAACCGCCTGGCCGACACGCGCCGCCGCCTCGACCAGCTCGAAGTGGCCCCGACGGTCGACAAGAGCGTGCGCGCCTCCGTACAGCTGAGCTACGACGACTGCACGGGGATGCAGCGCCGCCTGCTGCGCCTGCTCAGCGCGCTCACCGCGCCCGACGTGCCCGGCTGGGTGGCCGGCGAGCTGCTCGACATCTCCGGGCTCGACGGCGCCGACCAGCTCGAGGCCCTCATCGACGCCCAGCTCGCCGAGTGCTCGGGCACAGACCAGACCAGTACGATGCGTTACCGCCTGCACGACCTGGTCAGGGTGTTCGCCGCGGAGCTGGCCGAGCAGGACGAGGCCGAGCGGCGCAGGGCCGCCATCGAACGCGTGCTCCACGGCTACCGCCGCCGCGCCGAGGACGCCGCGCAGAACCGATGGCCGCAGGACTGGAGGAGGGGCGGCCGCCGCTCCACCAGCGACGGGCAGGTCCGCGCCGCCGACTGGCTCAACGCCGAGCGGCTGTCGTTGATCGCGATGATCCACTTGGCCCGCCAGCTCCAGCTGTGGGAGCTGACGTGGGGGCTGGCCCGGGCTTTCTGCTCGTTGTGCCACTCGCTGCGCGCGTACTGGGCCGACTGGGTGGCCATGGCGGAGATCGGCTGCGAAGCGGCCGAGCAGGCCGGCGACCGCCGCGCGCTGGCCATCGCGCTGCTCGACAGCGCCTCCGTGCACGGCGGCCTGGGCCTGCGGGAGCGGGCTCTGGAGGAGGCGGAGCGGGCCCTGGAGACGTTCACCGAACTGGGGGAGTCGTGGTGGGCGGCCAGGGCCATGCGCACGATCGGGATGACGCTGTTCAGCGACGGCCACCTGGACCGGGCACAGGACTACCTCATCGGGGCCATCACCGCGTTCAAGGGCGAGGACGACCTGTGGTGGATGGCCCGCACCCAGCGCAACCTGGCCGAGATGCGCATGGCGGAACGCCGTCCCGACGAGGCCAGGGAGCTGCTGGAAGACGCCCTGGAGATCTTCAAGCGGGAGGGCAACCGCTACTCGGAGGCCCAGACGCTGCGCGTCTACGGCGAGGTGCTGGCCGCGCAGGCGCGCGGCGAGCACCAGGCGGGCGACCACCGGCTGGCCGCCAACCTGTTCACCAGGGCCGGGTTCAGCCTCGACCGGGCCGCCGAGATGTTCAAGCAGCGCGGGGAGCGGTGGGAGGAGGCACGCTGCCTGCGGGCCGCCGGCGAGGTGGGCGACCCGGACAACGGGCTGCGCGAGCTCGAGTACGTACGGCGGGCCGAGAGGATCCTGGTGGCGCTGGGCGACTCGTGGGGAGTGGCCAGGACCGCCGTGTCGGCCGGGCGGGCGCTGGCGAGGCTGGGACGGATCGAGGAGTCGGAACAGGAGCTGCGGCGGGCCGTGCAGGGCTTCGAGGAGCTCGAGGACCGGTGGTGGATGGCCAGGAGCCTGCGTTACCTCGGGGAGGCTCACCTGGACGCGGGAGGGCGCGGGGCCGCGGTGGAGCCGCTGGAGCAGGCCAGGGAGATCTACCGCAGCCTCGGCAACGAGGCCGGCATGCGCCGGACCCTGGAACTCCTCAGACGCGCCGCGCCCTGACCTTCAGGTGAGGGGAGACCTGATCAGCTCGCCCGCCGCCTGCCTCGCCTGGAGGATGCTCTCCTCGAACAGCTTGCGCACGTGCGCCGCCTGATCGGCCAGCTCCCTGATGCGCTGGTGTGCCAGCTCGTCCCGGACGGTCTCGGCGATCAGCTGCTGGTACTCGGGGGTCTTGGCCGCCAGCGCCTCGAGCCGCCGGTGGGCGTGGTAGACCTTGTCCGCCTTGATCACCTGCTTGGCGTACTTCTCCAGGTGGCGTACGCGCTGCGACAGCGACGTCCAGGCGGCGTCCAGCGCGCTGGAGTAGGGCTTGAACGCGTCCTCCAGGCCGGACGGCAGCTCGCGGGGGACGAGCTTGCCGTGCTCGGCGTGCATGGACGACAGCCGCCGCAGCCGCTGGGCGATCTGCCAGACCTCCTCGGGCAGCGACACCATGTTGTCGATGCTGTCGATCAGGCCGTCCCTGTGGACGCGGGAGCCCATGATCGCATCGACCGCGTTCTGTGCCCTGCGCAGCAGCATCTGGCAGGGGTGGTCCAGGTCCTCCGGCAGGATGTAGTGGTTGGCATGGACTCGGGCGAGTTCAAGCTTTCGCCTGGTCGCGCGATATGAGCTGTCCACCGCTATCCACCGGATCAGGACCATCACGCCGACTCCGATGCCCGCGACCAGCATGGCCGGCAGGTCGGCCACCAGGGCGAGCACCGCTATGAAGGCGGGCAGCACGAAGAGCATGGCGGGGTTTTTCGTGGTGTCCATGCGCGCACCCGATCGAGCCTTGCGGAGGACGTGCGGGCTCGACCGCAGCTCGGCCAAGATCTCCGGGGGCAGCGATGGATCGATCACCAGCCGTGGAGGCAGAGCTCGTGGATCCATACGTTCATGCTGCGTTATGAACCTCGAATTCGCTCATATTTGGCGGACATATAGGGTCGCAATGATGGACGAGATGACGAGGTGGATAGACCTGGAAGGCGCGGTCAACGCGCGTGACCTGGGCGGACTGCCCACTCGCGACGGTGGCCGCACCCGTCGCGGGCGGATCTTCCGCGCCGACAATCTGCAGGGCCTCACGCCTGCTGACGTGACCCACTTGGTGCACGAGCTGAACCTGCGACATGTCGTGGACCTCCGCTCGAACGCCGAGGTCTCGTTGGAGGGCCCCGGGCCGCTCACGCAGGTGCCCGAGGTGCGGCACCACCATCTGACGTTGTTCGCGGAGGGCGGCACGCACACCGACGTCGAGGCCGACACCATCGACGGCGACCGGGTGCTGCCCTGGGCCGAACGCGGTCTGGACGAGGAACTGCGGGTGACCGGCTTCTACTTCGGCTACCTGCGCGACCGTCCGGACGCCGTGGTCGCGGCGCTGCGCGCGATGTCGCTGGACGACGGGGCGGCGCTGGTGCACTGCGCGGCCGGCAAGGACCGCACCGGCGTGCTGTCGGCGCTGGCCCTGGAGGTAGCCGGGACGACCCGGGAGGCGATCGTCGAGGACTACGCGGCCACGGGGGAGCGGCTGGAGCTGATCCTCAAGCGGTTGCGGAGCAGCGAGACGTACCGGGGCGACCTGGACTCGCGGCCGGCCGACGACCACATGCCTCGCGCCCGGTACATCGAGCAGTTCCTCGGGGTGCTCGACGACCGGTTCGGCGGGCCGATGGGGTGGCTGACCCGGCACGGCTGGACGGACGCCGACACGACCGCGATGCGCGCCCGCCTGCGCGACTGACAGCGGCACGCGGTCGCCTGCGCGCTTGACCACCGTGCGCTTTCCGCGCGATCGGCCACCGCCGGGCGACCGCCGACGTGCGTCGCGCTCCGGCACGCTGCCCCGGGCGGCCTCGCGGGTGAGGTGCTGGATGGCCGCGGGGCTGCGTGGCGGCAGGTCCGCGGCGCGACGCTCATCGGCCCGCCTCTCGGCGTGCTGCGTACGTCGAGAGCCGGTCGGTGGGTGCGTCAGGTCAGGTGGGCGACCATGCGCTGGGTGGCCGAGAGGTGGGCGGCCTCGATGACGGTCAGCGTGTCGATCACGCTCGCCGGGTCAACGGGTGGTGGCGCGCCCTCGCGCAGCGCCGCCACCACACCCTGGTAGAAGTCCAGGTACGCGCCCGGCTCGGTCCGCACGGCACGATGGGCGTCCTCCGTGCCGAGCATCCCCCAGCTTCCCTCGTCATCCTCGCCGAACTCGGGCGAGTCGGGCGTCATGCCCGCCCGCAGCCGCTCCTCCTGCAGGTCCATCCCGTACTTCTCGAACCCCGCGGAAGACCCCAGCACCCGGAACCGGGGCCCTCGAAAGGCGGCCACCGAGCTCATCCACAAGTGGGACCGAGCCCCGCTCGCATGCGTCAGCGCGATGAACGTGTCGTCGTCGGAGGCCACCCCCTCGCGCCGCACGTCGCTCTCGCAGTAGACCTCCCGGACGGGCCCGAGCAGCTGCAGGGCCTGGTCGACGAGGTGGCTGCCCAGGTCGTAGAGCAGCCCGCCGATCTCCTCCGCGCCCCCGGTCTCCCGCCAGCCGCCCTTGGGCACCGGCCGCCAGCGCTCGAACCTCGACTCGAACCGCAGCACCTCACCCAGCCGCTCCTCCTCGACCAGCTTTCGCACGGTCCGGAAGTCGCCGTCCCACCGCCGGTTCTGGAACACGGTCAGCATGAGCCCGCGCTCCTTGGCCAGCCGCAGCAGCTCGCGCCCCTCCTCGGCGGTCCGGGCCAGCGGCTTGTCCACGACGACGGGCAGGCCGTGGGTGAGCGCGGATGTGGCGGTGGCCACGTGGGTCTTGTTGGGCGAGGCGACCACGACGAGATCGCACAGGCCCCACAGCTCCTCCACGTCGGCCACAGGGCTCGCGCCGTACTTCCCGGCCACTTCGGCCTGCCGGGCGGGGTTCCTGGTCACCACGGCGGCCAGGGAGAGGCCTGGGGTGGCGTGGATGAGGGGGGCGTGAAAGTACGCCCCGGCGGTGCCATAGCCGACCAGCCCGACCCGGATCTCACTCATTTCCCCAGGCTATCCCTGCCCACCCCCGAAGATCCCCCAGGCCGCCCACGCCACCAGTCCCGCCCCATGTGGCGCTGGGAAGGTGTGCTGTCGCGAGGCGTCCGTCGCGACATGGCCCTCTGGACGGTCACAAGGGCACCGTCCAGGGGAGTGATGGGACCTGGTCACCGCTGCCAGGGATCCAGAGCCGTCCCGTATTCAGACATGACGGCATCCGGCCACGAAGGCACCACCCAGACGGCCCAGGGGGCGCCGTTACGGCGCCCAGCCACGCACACCTGGTGAGCGTCACCCTGGACAGAGCCCGGCCATGTGCGGCGGGTGGTGCCAGGCCGGGCCACCGTAAAATATGGGGTTTTGGATTGGGTCAGTCCTCGTCGCGCTCGGCGAGGAAGCGCTCGAACTGGGCGGCGAGTTCGTCGCCGGTGGGCATCGGGGTGCTCTCGGCCATGAGGTTCTCGCGCTCGGCGCCGGCCGCGAAGGCGTCGTACTGCTGCTCAAGCCCCTTGATCGCCGTAGACAGCTCGGTGGAGGCGCTGATCTGCTCCTCGATCTCCGTCATCGTACGGCGGGCCGCGTCGCGCAGCGGGTCCATCGGGAACACCAGCCCCGTCCCCCTCGTCACGGCTTCGAGAGCGGTCACGGCGGCGGTCGGGTATTCGGCCTGCGACAGGTAGTGCGGCACGTGGACCGCGTACCCCAGCGCGTCGTGCCCCTGCGCCCCCAGCCGCAGCTCCAGTAGCGCCGCCACGCTCCCCGGCACCTGGACGCGCCCGAACGCGCTCGTCTGGGAGTTGATCAGCTCGGGCCGGCTGGCGTGCATCGTGATGCCGAGCGGCCGGGTGTGGGGGACCGCCATGGGGACGCCGTGCAGCGTCACCAGTTTGCTCACGCGCAGCCGCTCCACCAGATCCGACACAGCCTTGGTGAACAGCTCCCACTCCCGGTCAGGCTCGGGCCCGTTCATCACCAGGAACTGCGTCCCTGTCGAGTCTTTCGCAACATAAACGGCCATTTCCGGGCTCTCGTACTCGACCCAGCGGTCGGTGTCAAAGGTCATGATGGGCCGGCGAGACCGGTAGTCGAGCAGCCGGTCCACGTCGAACGTCGCCACGACCCGGTGCTCCAGCTCGGCCAGCACGTGGCCCAGCGCGAGACGTCCGGCGCCGCCCGCGTCGACAAAACCGTCGAAGTGGTACAACAGCACCGGATCGGGCAGCTCGGGCGCGTCGTCTGCGAGCTTGTAGAGATCCGTCGGGTCGATCACGGTTGGACAGCCTTTCCCTAGGTACTCATCTCCAGAACCTACGGCGGGTCAGAACGATTCCGCGTCCAGAGGGCCGGAACGATTCCGTGCAGGGCACCCTATCGAGGCACAATGGGGCGCATGGACGGGGACCCGGAGCTCGAAGAGTTCGCCACCAGGATGTTCGACCTGGCCAGGGCGGGTGACACCGAGACGCTGCGCGCGTATGTCGAGGCAGGGGTGCCGGTCGACCTGACCAACGGCAAGGGTGACACTTTGCTGATGCTGGCGGCTTGTTATGGTCACGCTGAGACCGTGGGCATGCTGGTCACGTGCGGAGCCGACCCCAACCGGGTCAACGACCGCGGGCAGGCACCGCTCGCGGGTGCGGTCTTCAAGAAGGAATCCGCTGTGGTCAGAGCGCTGCTGGACGCGGGCGCCGACCCGAACGCGGGTACGCCGTCGGCTTTGGACACGGCGCGAATGTTCGCAAATGAGCAGTTTATCCAATGGTTCTCGGCATAGTGATTCATAATATGAAATAAGCTTTTAAGGTATCGAAGTTGTCGAGTATGGCCTTACGAGCGGTCTGTAGTCATGCTGGGGGATGTGGCTAAATCTGCGCACCCCTTCGATAGGCGACCGCTCCACATCCCTCCGCTGCCATGTCCGTTCCCCAACGAGATCAACGTTCATGCCGCGGAGGTCACTGCAGAGAGTCACGCATGGGTGGCCGCCTCGAACATGCTTCCCAGCGCCGACTCCATCGACCACTTCAGTCGCTCGGAACTCGGCCTCCTGCCCGCACGGACCAACCCGACCGTGCCGCGCGACAGCCTCCGGCTGATCACTGACTGGTACTTCTGGCTCTGGGCCTTCGACGACGGGTTCTGCGAGAGCGAGCTCACGGGGCATCGGGCCGCCGCGGTCGCCCGCGCGCTGCCGTCACTCCTGGAGGGCCTCGACGGGGACAGGGACCCCGAGCCCGGCGACGCGTTCGGCCTCGCCCTCAAGGGGCTCCTGGACCGCATCTCCGCGATGGCCACTCCCGAACAGCTGGACCGATGGCGGAGCGCGGTGAAGGAGTACTTATTCGCCCAGATCTGGGAGGCGGCGAACCGCGAGGTCGATCTGATCCCGACCCCCGCGGACTATCTTCTGATGCGCCGCACCACCGGCGCCACGTACACCTGCTTCGCCCTCATCGACATCGGCGGCGGCTACCGGATCGAGACCGAGGACTGGTATCACCCCGACGTGCGCGCGCTCTCCGACCTGGCGTGCGACCTCGTCGGCTGGGACAACGACCTGCTCTCGTACGCCAAGGAGCGCCGCACCGACAAGGCCCGGCACAACCTCGTGACCGTGCTGGCCACCCACAAGTCGCTCTCCCTTCAGGACGCGCTGCTCGAGGTCGCCCGCATGCACGACGAGGCGATCGCCGCGTTCGTCGACCGGCGTGCGGCGATGGAGAGGTGGGCTCCGCCGCCGGTGCTCAACTACGTGCGCGGTCTCGAACACTGGGTCCGCGGCCACATCGAATTCTCGTTCGGCAGCGCACGCTTCGTGCACGCCTGGCCGGACGACACCCTCTGGCCGCAGGCCGTCTGAGGCCCCCTGTCAGCTGTCCTTGAGGGCGTCCAGCTCGCCCAGCGCGAGCGAGGACGCCTCCTCAAGGTCGAACCTGGCGCCCTCCTCGAAGGCGTTCTTGTAGGCGAGCTCACCCATTCGCCGCACGCACTCTCTGATGCACGCGTTGTGGTCATCGGACAGGAACGGCGCGCCCAACTGCGGCAGGCCGGCCGATCTCCAGTTTCGCTGCAGCGCCCCCAGCAGCAGGGCGGCCTGCGGGAGCCGGTCCAGGGCCACGAAGATCCGCGCCGAGGACTCCAGCGCCAGCAGGGTGCCGAGGGTGTCGTGGAAGTGCAGCTTGATCCGCAGCCCCTCCCTGAGGCTCTGCAGCGCCTCCTCGGGCCGGTTGGTCGCGAGCCTGGTGCCCGCCAGCGCCCACTGCGCGTGCGAGCTCAGCCAGAGCTCGCCCCGCTCCCTGCACACCAGCAGGCAGTCCTGCAGCAGAGACTCGGCCTCGTAGAACTCCCCCTGCGCGGTCAGCACGATGGCCAGCTCGACGATGGCGGGCAGCAGGCCGGGGTTGAGCTCCTTGTTGTCGGTGTTGAACTCGATCGCCACACCCAGCAGCGCGCTGGCCTTCTGCATGTCGCCTTGGAGCATCGCCGCCGTGCCCTGCATCTTGGAGGCCAGGATCACCGCCCGGGAGTCGCCCACCTGGACGGCCTCGGAGCTGCACGTTTCCGCCGCCGTCTGCCCTCCGACGCTGTCTCCCTGGGAGTTGCGTACGTAGGCGAGCACCCAGAGCGCCTTGCACCGCTCCTTGCTCGGGCCGGGGTTGGCTTCCAGCGCCCGCTCCAGGTAGAGGCGCCCCTCGCGGGCGAACCCGCAGCAGACCCACATGAACCAGAGCGACGACAGCAGCGTCAGAGCCAGCGGCTGCTTGCCCGGCGTCTTCAGCGCGTATTCGAGCGCGAGCCGGACGTTGTCGTGCTCCTGGCGCATGCGGACGAACCAGTAGATCTGCCTCGGGCCCGACCACGCATCCTCACCGCGCTGGGCCAGGCTCAAGTAGTACTCCAGATGCCGCCGGCGCACCTGCTCGGCCTGGCCGAGCTTGTCGAGCCACTCCTCGCCGTACTCGGCGAGGGTGTCGATCAGCTTGTAGCGCATTCCGGCGTCGTTGCTCTTGGTCAGCAGGATGGACTTCTCGACGAGGTCCCCGATGAGGTCGGTGATGCGCTCGGCGGACAGGCGCCCGTCGGAGCAGACGAACCGGGCCGCGTCCAGCTCGAAGTCGCCCGCGAACACCGACAGCCGCGCCCACAGCAGCCGCTCGGCCGGCTCGCACAGCTCGTGACTCCAGCCGATGGCCGCGCGCAGCGTCTGGTGTCTGGGCAGGGCCGTGCGGCTCGCGCCGGCCAGCAGGCTGAACCGATCGGTCAGCAGCCCGAGGATCTGCTCCACGGACAGCGCCCGCAGCCGTACGGCGGCCAGCTCGATCGCCAGCGGGATGCCGTCGAGCCGCCGGCACAGCTCGGCGACGGTGCCGATGTTGTCCTCGTCGAGCGTGAAGTCGGGCACGCTGGCGCTGGCCCGGGCAGCGAACAACTTGACCGACTCGTTGGTGAACAGGTTTTCCGCCGGATCGTCGCCGGGCACCAGGAGGGGCGGCACCGGCATCACGTGCTCGAAAGGCAGGTGCAACGACTGCCTGCTGGTGGCCAGCACCTTCAGATTGGGCGCGGCCTCCAGCAGCTCCTGCACCAGCTCGGCACATCCCTGCAGCAGGTGCTCGCAGGTGTCGATGATGAGCAGCATGTCGCGCTCGCCGACCCACTCCGCGAGCGACTCGGACTCTGCTCGCGAGGACTGGTCGGCGATGCCGAGCGCGGAGACGATGGTGTGCTTGACCATGCCCGCGTCCTGCAGCCGCCCGAGGTCGGCGAACCAGACGCCGTCGGGATACTGTCCGCGCACCTGGTGCGCCAGCCGCAACACCGTACGCGACTTGCCGACGCCCCCGATGCCCGTCACGGTCACCAGACGGGACTCGTTGAGGTGCCGTTTGAGCGTGGCGAGGAGACGTGTCCGGCCTATGAAGCTGGTCAGCTCCGCCGGCAGATTGCCTTCTCGCCGCCAGCCTGTCGGGGTGGCCATGGGCAGCCTCACGGGGGGTAGGCGACACCTGCTCTCGCATCGTACCGCCGCAGGTCTCGCCTGTCTTTCGACCTCATGAGACGCCGGGTGCAGGTTTGTATGCCCCGGTAGCATGTCGGGCGTGACAGATTTTCTACCGGAGCAGACGGCGGACGACACGGACGAGGGCTGGGGCGACTGGCGCGAGGACGACGCGGACGCGTTCTACCTGGACAACAAGCCCCCACACTGGTCCTAGGTCTCCGGTGACACAGACCACCGACCACCGCCTGCGCACCGCGACGCCCGCCGACTACGACGCCATAGCCGCCGTCGTGGACGACTGGTGGGGCCGCCCGGTCCTGCCGGCCCTGCCCAGGCTCTTCCTCGACCACTTCCACCGGACGAGCCTGATCGCGGAGGGCCCGGCGGGCATGGCGGGCTTCCTGATCGGCTTCCTGTCCCCGTCCGTGCCCGACGAGGCGTACATCCACTTCGTCGGCGTCTCGCCCGACGCCAGGCACGGCGGCCTCGCCCGCACCATGTACGAGCGCTTCTTCGAGCTGGCCCGCCGGCACGACCGGCAGGTCGTGAAAGCCATCACCGCACCCGTCAACCAGACGTCCATCGCGTTCCACCGCCGCATGGGGTTCGAGGCCGGCGAGCCCATCCCCGATTACAACGGCCCGGGAACGAGCCTGGTGACCTTCGTGCGTCACTTTGCGTGACGCTTAGCGCACGATCAGTATGCCTTCCCGGGGATCGGGAATGGCACACAACGATCACGTGCGCAAGGAGGACCGGTGGCCGAGCGTCTCAACCGGATGGGGCTGGCCGGCGAACTGATCGCGGAGTTCGCCGGGACCATGGTGCTCATCCTGTTCGGCGTGGGCGTGGTCGCGCAGGTGGTCGCCGCCGAGCTCGGTGACCACGACAGCATCGCCTGGGCGTGGGGGATCGGGGTCGCGCTCGGCGTCTACGTGGCGGGCCGGACCACGGGCGCGCACCTCAACCCGGCGGTCACGGTGGGGTTCGCGGTCTTCCGCGGGTTCAGGTGGCGCAAGGTCGTCCCGTACGCGCTGGCTCAGACGGCGGGGGCGTTCATCGCGGCGCTCATCGTGCGCTGGAACTACACCGAGGTCCTGAGCATGGTGGACCCCGGGCACACGATCAAGACCCAGGGCGTCTTCTCGACCCTGCCCGGCAACGGCAGCCTGCCGGTGAGCCAGTGGGGCGGGTTGCGCGACCAGATCATCGGCACCGCGATCCTACTGTTCGTCATCTTCGCCGTGTCCGACACCGCCAACATGGCGCCCAGCGCCAACCTGGGGCCCGTCGTCATCGGGCTGCTCATCGTCGGGATCGGCATGGCCTTCGGCGCCGACGCGGGCTACGCGATCAACCCGGCGCGCGACTTCGGGCCGCGCCTGGCGAGCTTCATCACCGGATACGGCAGCGCATGGCGAGACCAGCACGGCGACCTGTACTTCTGGGTGCCGATCGTGGGCCCGCTGGTGGGCGGGGTCATAGGGGCCGGTCTCTATCAGGTGGGCATCGCCCGGTTCCTCCCGCCGAGTGAGGAACTCGGCATCGTCACCCCGATGGACGAGTGAGAGGAGAGCTCCATGCCCGAGTTCGTGGGGGCCGTCGACCAGGGCACCACCAGCACCCGCTTCATGATCTTCGATCACGACGGCGCGGAAATCGCCAAGTTCCAGCTCGAGCACCAGCAGATCCTGCCGAGGGCGGGCTGGGTGGAGCACAACCCGATCGAGATCTGGACCCGTACCGCCGCCGTGATCCAGACCACGCTCCAGCGCGCCGGGCTGCACGCCAAGGACCTCGCCGCGCTGGGCCTGACGAACCAGCGTGAGACCACCGTCGTATGGAGCCGGCGCACCGGCCGCCCGTACCACAACGCGATCGTGTGGCAGGACACCCGTACCGACCGGATCGCCGCCGCGCTGGAGCGGGACGGCCGCGGGGACGTCATCCGCGACAGGACGGGGCTGCGGCCCGAGGCGTACTTCTCCGGCGGCAAGATCCAGTGGATCCTGGAGAACGTGGACGGCGTCCGCGAGGCGGCGGAGCGCGGCGAGGCCGTGTTCGGCAACACCGACACGTGGACCCTGTGGCACCTCACGGGTGGTGTCAACGGCGGCGTGCACATCACGGACGTGACCAACGCCAGCCGTACGATGCTCATGGACCTGCAGAGGCTGGACTGGGACGACGAGTTGCTGTCGTTCTTCGGGGTCCCGCGGGCGATGCTGCCCGAGATCCGGCCGTCCGCCGACCCCGCCGCGTACGGGACCACGATCCCGTACGGGCCGGTCGGCGGCGAGGTGCCGATCAGCGCGATCCTCGGCGACCAGCAGGCGGCAACGGTCGGCCAGGTCTGCTTCTCGCCCGGCGAGGCCAAGAACACCTACGGCACCGGGAACTTCCTGCTGCTCAACACCGGCACCGCCCGCGTGAGCTCGCAGAGCGGCCTGCTGACCACGGTGGCCTACAAGTTCAGCGACCAGCCCGCCGTGTTCGCGCTCGAAGGGTCGATCGCGGTGACCGGCTCGGCGGTGCAGTGGCTGCGCGACCAGCTCCACCTGATCACCTCCGCGCCCCAGAGCGAAGCCCTGGCCCGGCAGGTGGAGGACTCCGGCGGGGTGTATTTCGTACCGGCGTTCTCCGGCCTGTTCGCCCCGTACTGGCGTGCCGACGCCCGCGGCGCCATCGTCGGCCTGTCGCGCTACAACAACGACGCCCACCTCGCCAGGGCCACGCTGGAGGCGATCTGTTACCAGAGCCGCGACGTGGTGGAGGCGATGCAGCGGGACTCAGGGGTCGTCCTGGACGTGCTCAAGGTCGACGGCGGGGTCACCGCCAACGACCTGTGCATGCAGTTCCAGTCCGACATCCTCGGCGTGCCGGTCAGCCGCCCGGTCGTCGCCGAGACCACAGCGCTCGGGGCCGCCTACGCGGCCGGGCTCGCCGTCGGGTACTGGAAGGACGCCTCGGAGCTGCGGGCGCACTGGGCGGAGGACCGCCGGTGGGAGCCCACATGGAGCGAGGAGCGCCGGGAGGAGGCGTACGCGGGCTGGAAGAAGGCCGTGACCAAGGCGTTCGACTGGGCCTAGCTCACCACGTCCTTGCGGCGGAATCGGCGGAACGCGACCGCGATGAGGATGGCCGCGTACGTGATCGACACCGAGGCCCCCTTGGCCATGCCGCTCCAGTCCAGCTCCGGCGCCAGGGCGTCGAGCCAGGCGTTGTTCCAGAACGTGGGCAGGAACTCGCGCAGCCCCCCGAGCGCCTCCACGGCCTGCAGGATGTTGGAGACGATCCAGAGGCCGACCGCCCCGCCCACCGCGCCCAGCGGGGAGTCGGTCATGGTGGAGACGAGAAAGGCGAGCGCGGCGACCACGAGCTGGCTGACCAGGGCGTACCCGATGACGATGCCGAAGCGCGGCAGCACGTCCAGCGCCGGGATCGTCTCTCCCGTGCCGGGCACCTGGATGTCGTTCCAGCCGAACGCCAGCGTGCCCGCGAGCAGCGCCATCAGCGGCAGGCAGATCACCGCCGCGGCGGAGTAGCCCAGCGCCACGATCAGCTTCTGCCGCAGCAACCGGTCGCGGGGAACCGGCGCCGCCAGCAGGTAGCGCAGTGACGACCAGTTGGCCTCGCTGGCCACGGTGTCGCCGCAGAACAGCGCCACCGCCACCACCAGCAGGAAGCTGGCCGACACCGACAGGGCGAACGCGGCGAAGTTCAGGCCGCCGGCCGTCGCCAGGTCCGAGATGCGCAGCGACGACTGCCCCTGCCCGCTGGACTGCGGCCCGAACTGGAACGCGATCACCAGGATCCACGGCAGCGCCAGCAGCAGCCCGAACATGACCATCGTCCGCCGTCGCTTGAACTGCCGGACGATCTCCACGCGCAGCGGCAGCGTGCGGCGGGCCGCGTAGCCCGTTGCGCCGGGGTGGGCCGCGTGGTCCGTGGCGGCGGTCATGGCTTGTCTCCGATGAGGTCGAGGAACACGTCTTCCAGGCGCGGTCCGTGCCCGTTCGTGGTGACGGCGGCCGAGGTGAGCAGCCGCGACACCGGGCCGGTGGAGACCAGCCGTCCCCGGTGCATGACCACGACGTGGCTGCAGGTCTGCTCCACCTCGGCCAGCATGTGGCTGGAGACGATCACGGTACGGCCTTCGCGCGCGTAGCGTTTGAGCACCTCGCGCATCTCCCGGATCTGGGGTGGGTCGAGCCCGTTCGTGGGTTCGTCGAGCACCAGCAGGTCCGGCAGCCCGAGCATGGCCTGGGCGATGGCGAGCCGCTGGCGCATGCCCTGGGAGTACGTGCGTACCGCCCGCTCCAGGGCCTTGCCCAGGCCGGCGATCTCCAGCGCCTCGTCGAAGTGCGCGTCGGCGGCCGGCCGGCCGGTGGCGGCCCAGTACAGCTCGATGTTGTCCCGCCCGGACAGGTGCGGCAGGAACCCCGGTCCTTCGACGAACGACCCGAGCCTGGACAGCACGGGCGCCCCGGGTGTGACGAGGTCACCGAAGATCCGGATCTCGCCCCCGTCCGGCTGGATGAGGCCCATCATCATGCGCATCGTGGTCGTCTTGCCCGCGCCGTTCGGCCCGAGCAGGCCCAGGACCTGGCCCTGCTCGACCCGGAACGACAGCCCGTCGACGGCCAGCTCCCCGTTCCTGTACGCCTTGGTCAGCCCGCTGATCTCCAGCGGGACGTCCTTGTCGCCGGTCCGGCCTGGCTGCTCCGGCGAGGACGGGTGACCCGAGGTGGCGGGCACGTCGTGGGACTCGCCGTTGAGAGCGGGAGTGGGCGTGTCGTGCGACTCGCCGTTGAGAGCGGGGCCGGGCGTGGCGGGCGACTGGCCGTTCCCTGCGGGGCCGCGGGCTGCCAGGGCGCGGGACGGGGTACGGCGGCCCGTGGCCAGCAGGACGCCGGCGATGACCACGGCGGCCAGCGGCATGGCCCACACCCACCACGCCACCCCGGTCGGGGGAGCCGCGAGCGTGCGGACCGTCGGGACGGCCAGGGCGGGGGAGGCCAGCGAGACCTGGTGCGCGGCCGGCGTGGCAGGGGTCGCGAAACCCATGTCCGTCGTGGTCACGACCAGGCGGAGCCGGTGGCCCGCGGCGAAGCGGTAGTCGACGGCGGGCAGGGTGACCGTGGCCTCCGCGCTGCCCGCCCCATCGGGGATCGTCACCCTGATCGGCGCCACCAGCCCGGCGGGCAAGATCGGCAACTGGGTGCCGTCGGCCACGTCGTACAGCTTGGCGAACAGCGTCGCCTCACCCTCGCCCGACACCCTGATCTTGGCCGTGGAGCTGCCGGTGAGCTGGAGCGGGCCGGTGAGCGGGCGGGACTCGAACGCGGCGCTCTGGCCCGGCATGTCGATCGACACGCCGGTGTTGCCCTGGCCGCCGCCGCTCAGCAGGCCGCCGACGCCGGGCACCGTCGAGATCGAGGCGGGCGCGCCGCCAGGCGGGTTGACGATGTTCTGCTCGGGGCCGTTCAGCTGCACGGTGGTGGTGTCGGTGCCCGCCAGGCCGGGGTAGGAGCCGGCCTCCGGGTGCAGGCGGATGCGCTGGCGGGTGCCGGGGTCACGGCCGCCGTCACGAGTGACCGTGAACGGGCTCACCGCCGGAGCCGATTTGTCGCCCTTCAGGTAGCGGGCGAACCAGGCCGTGGACTCCTCGGACACCCAGTCCGCCTCGCCGTTGCCGCCGTCGTGCCCGCCGTCGAACCAGGCCAGGCTCACCGGGGTGCCCGTCGCGGCGATCGCCTTGGCGGTGGCGTCGGCGTGGCTCAGCGGGAACAGCGAGTCGCGCTGGCCCTGGATGAGCAGGGTCGGCGCCTTGATCTGGCCGGCCACGGTGATCGGGCTCGACTTGCGCAGGATGGAGACGGCCTCGGGCGTGGCCCGGCCGTCCTTGGCGACCTGCTGGTAGATGTCACAGATGGCGGGCAGGAACCTGCCGCACCGCGCCTGCTCGGCGGTCAACGGCCCGGCGGCCTGCCGCTGCCCCTGTAATGCGAAGGTGTCCAGGGATACGCCCTGGCCGAAGAAGATGCCCGCCCACATGCGCTTGAAGACGCCGCTCGCGGCGTTCTGGCCGATGGTGGCGGGCTGGGCGGTCTGGGTGGCCGCGTTGGGGAAGAGCGCGTCGGCCAGGTCGGACCACGTGATCTGGGGCACGATCGCGTCGACCCGGTGGTCGAAGGCCGCCGTCATCAGCGCGATGGCGCCGCCGTACGAGCCGCCCGCGATGCCCACGCGCGGGTCGCCCGTGGCGTCGAGCTGGACCTCCGGACGCTTGGCCAGCCAGTCGATCAGCTGCTTGACGTCCTTGACCTCGTAGTCCGGCGAGTTGAGCGCGATCTCGCCGGTCGAACGGCCGAAGCCGCGCGCCGACCAGGTCAGCACGGCGTAGCCCTGCTGGGCGACCCGGATCGCCTGCTCCCGTACGCTCTGCTTGCTGCCGCCGAAACCGTGGGCGATCAGTACGGCCGGGGCCTTCCTGCCGTCCGGCGGCGGGAAGAAGGTCGTATCGAGATCGACCCGTTGATCGTCGGCGGGTCCGTCGACGACGGTTATTCTCTGGTCCTGGCCCCGCACCGCAGGAGCCGACGGCCACACCAGCCACGTCGTCACCCCGATGAGGGCGAGTGCCGCAACCAGCGCGGCCACACGCTTCATGACCGTGAGCCTACTTTCCGCACCTGAGAGATCCCTGAGACGACGCTCACGCCGGGATCGACCGCCCGGTGCCGCCGGCGTCGAGCTGGGCCGGCTTGATCGCTTGCCACCTGGCGAAGCCAGGTATAGAGCGGAAGTACGGGGAGAGGAAGGGGTGGCATGTCGGTGGTGGCCGGAGGCGAGCGGGGTGTCGGCGCGGGGCGGTCCGCGGTCGAGGTGTTCATGCCGTCCACCTACGAATCGGCTGTCCCGTACGACCTGTTCGCCGAGCTGAGGGAGGAATTTCCCGTCTGCTGGATCCCGGAGCCCGCCATCGGGCCATGGCGGGAAGGCCCCGGCTACTGGGGCGTGTTTCGGCACGACGATGTCAAACACGTCCTGCGCGACCACGAGGGCTTCTCCTCGCACCTCGGCGCCACCCAGCTCCGCGACCCCGACACCCCGGGCGACCTGGCGTTCGTGCGTTCCCAGATGCTGAACATGGACCCGCCCGGCCACTCCAGGCTGCGCAGGATCGTGGCGGCGGCGTTCACCCCGCGTGCCGTGCGCGCCCTGGAGCGGACGATCGCGGGGCGGGCGGCGGCGCTGTTCGCGGAGGGGGAGTGCGACTTCGTGGAGGTAGCCGCCGACCTGCCCGTGTGGACGCTGGCCCACGTCATGGGCGTCCCGGCACAGGACCAGCGGCTGCTGTACGACTGGGCGTCGCGCGTGATCGGCTACCAGGACGCCGACTACGCGGGCCTGTCCACGGCCGACGTCGAGTCCCTCACCCCCATGGGCCGCCTGGCCGTCGCGTCGAGGCCCGAGCTCCAGCCCGGCACGAACCCGCGATCGAGGGCCGCGCTGACCGACATGTTCGCCTATGCGCATGCCCTGGCCGAGGCGCCCGTGGACGGCGAATCCGTCATGTCCGCGATGCGGAAGGGCGGCCTGACGGAGGCGGAGTTCGAGAACACGTTCTTCCTGTTCGCCGTCGCGGGCAACGAGACACTCCGCAACGGCATCCCCGGTGGGCTGCTCACACTCCTCCAGCACCCCTCCGAGCTCGCCCGGTTGCGCGAGGACCCGTCCCTGCTCGGCTCCGCGATCGAGGAGATGCTCCGGTTCTGGCCTCCCGTCATGCACTTCAGGCGTACCGCCACGCGCGACCTCACCCTCGGCGGCCGGCGCATCCGGGCGGGAGACAAGGTGGTCGTCTACCACGCCTCCGCGAACCGCGACCCGGCCGTCTTCCCCGGCCCCGACCGCTTCGACATCACCCGCACCCCGAACGACCACGTGAGCTTCGGCTTCGGCCCGCACTTCTGCCTCGGCGCCCACCTGGCCCGCGCCCAGTTCCGCTCGCTCTTCACCGAGCTGCTGGTCAACTGGGACGTCGAGCCGGCGGGCAGCCCGCGACGGCTGACGTCCAACTTCCAGAACGGGCTCAAACACCTCCCGGTACGGCTGACGAGAAGGCGGCCCTGACCGGCCCCGTAGCCTCCGGAAAACCAGCGGCGGCGAGATCGGAGACCCGCCTACGCTTCTCGTTCATGGACTATCTGGACGTCAACCGGGCCAACTGGAACGCGCGGGTCCCCATCCACGTCGCCAGCGACTTCTACGACGTCGAAGGCTTCAAGGCGGGCCGGAGCGCCATCAGGTCGTTCGAGCGGGACGAGGTCGGCGACGTGTCCGGCCGCAGCCTGGTGCACCTGCAGTGCCACTTCGGCCTGGACACCCTCTCCTGGGCCAGGCTCGGCGCCGAGGTGACCGGCCTCGACTTCTCGGAGGCCGCCATCGGGCAGGCGCGGGCCATCGCCGCCGAATGCGGCATCCCCGCCGAGTTCGTCACCGCCGACGTCTACGACGCGGTCGAGGCGCTCGGCGGGGCCACGTACGACATCGTCTACACCGGCATCGGCGCCCTGGTGTGGCTGCCCGACCTCACCCGCTGGGCCGAGACCGTGGCCGCTCTGCTCAAGCCGGGTGGATTTCTCTATATCGCAGAACTTCACCCGTTTGCCGACATCTTGGACTACGAGACGGGTGCCACCGTCACCCACGACTACTTCGCGAAGGGCCCCCACGTCTGGGAGTACCCGCACACCTACACCGGCGACGAAGTCCTCGAGCACCAGACCTCCGTGCAGTTCCAGCACGGCCTGGGTGAGGTGGTCAGCGCGGTGACGGCGGCCGGACTGCGGGTGGAGTTCCTGCATGAGCACGACCACACCTTCTTCCAGCGCTTCGCCACCCTGGTCGCGAGCGAAGGACGCCACCGGTTCCCGGAGGGCGCACCCAGGATCCCGCTCGTCTACTCCCTGCGAGCGACGAGGAGCGGATCGGATCTCGGATGACATGGCCCGGCATTACCCCAGCAACGGCGCGACGCGCGGAACCGTAAGATTCAGTCCCGTGAAGTCTCCAGCATCGTTCAAGAAGGCCGCCGCCTGGGCACTGCCGTACTGGACCAGGGGCCAGGCGGGGCGTGAGACGCCGCAAGACCTGTTCAGGGTGCTCTATTTCGGCTGGCTGGTGGCGCTCACGCTCAAGCTGCTCGGCTCGGCGTGGGACGTTTCGTGGCACTTCAAATGGCTGCGCGACGACCTCGCCCCGCCCCACCTGCTCAACTCCGCCGGCACGGCCATCGCCGTCGCGCTGACCGTGATCCATGGCTACACGGGGTACGGCGTGGACAAGGCGGCGCTCCGGCTGATCCAGTGGGGCACCGGGATCTTCCTGATCGCCGTGCCACTCGACCTGATCAACCACCGCGTCAACGGGCTCGACATCACGTCATGGAGCCCGTCGCACATCATGCTCTACCTCGGAACGTTCTTCATGATCGCGGGCGTGATCCGCGGCTGGTTCATGGGCGCGCCGCCCGGCAGGGAGCGGACCGTGGTGCTGGGCGCGTTCTTCGCCTTCTTCCTGGAGAACGTGCACTTCCCCGAGCAGCACCAGGAGTACGGCATCCTGTCGATCGGCGCCTGGGACAACCACGCGACCTACGCCGAGCCGATCCTGCTCCGGTTCGCGGCCGACCAGATGGGGCGGCCGGTGGACCGGACGATGATGCTGGGGTTCGCGCTGCCGGTCCCCGACTACCTCTACCCCGTCTACGCGGTGGTCGTCGGGCTCTCGGTGCTGGTGGTGGCCAGGCTGATGATCGGCAGGTTCGGGGCCGCGAGCCTGGTGGCGGCCGCCTACGTGGGGTTCCGGACGTTGATCTGGCCGCTCCTGACGGCCACCGGCTTCCCGCCGTCGGCGGTGCCGTTCTTCCTGGTCGTCGCGGGGCTCGTGGTGGACCTCGCGTTCCTGGTGCGGATGCCTTACCTACGGGCCGTGCTGGGGGCGGTCGGCGGGACGGCCGCCGCCTACGGCGCGCTGGTGGCGCAGAGCACGATCATGGGCGGCGTGTACGGCGCGATCAAGGGCCAGGAAGGGCTGGTGGGCGCGCCCCCACTGGCCACGTCGTCGGCCGTCTGGGCAGGGCTCGGCCTGCTTGCCGCCTGGCTGGCCGTGGAGTGGATCGCGGGAAGGCGCAGTCCTCAGGAGGCGATGGAGGCCCGGGTGATCGCGACCGCCACGCCGTAGGCCAGCCCCATCACCCCGACCTCGGCCGCCGCCCATCCCACCAGGGCGGTGGCCCGCCCCCGGCGCACCGCCGGCATCAGGCGGAAGCGGATGTGCGCGGCCAGCGGCACCAGCGACGCCACCAGCACCGTCTTGACCACCACCAGCACGCCGTAGTGGCTGGTCAGGAGCGCGCCGGGAAGCGTCACGCCGGGCGTGAGCGCCATCGTGCCGAGCCCGTTGACCAGCCCGGACAGTCCCACCATGAGCAGGCACACCGTGGCGATCCTGGAGAACCTGGGCAGCACCACGGCCAGCAGGTCCCTGTGCGGCGCCACGAACACGGCCGTCGCCACCAGCCCGCCCGCCCACGCCGCCGCGCCCATCACGTGGATCTCCATCGAGATCATGATGGGGTCGTGCCAGACCGAGTTCACGGCGTGCCCGGTGACGGGGATGGGCAGCAGCCCGAACAGCCCCACGATCACCCGCAGCTCGGCGGGCACCTTCTCGCCGAACCGCACCGCCATCAGCCCGATGCCCGCCGCCGCCAGCGCGCACGCCGCGCTGAACAGCAGGCCCTGGCCGGTGCCGACCTCCTCGA
Source organism: Nonomuraea sp. CA-141351 (assembly GCF_050944675.1). Classification (NCBI taxonomy): domain Bacteria; kingdom Bacillati; phylum Actinomycetota; class Actinomycetes; order Streptosporangiales; family Streptosporangiaceae; genus Nonomuraea; species Nonomuraea sp. CA-141351. The sequence goes on along the minus strand of NZ_CP191982.1, from coordinate 8,984,688 downwards.
CGTATGAGGCGATCATCCCGAACGTCGGCACGCGGCCGGGGTTCAGCTCGGCCGTCTGCAACACGATGGTGAGCAGCGCGCAGATCGCCCACGCCCAGGCGGCGATCACCGCCAGCGGCCGCACCCTGAGCATGACGGGCTCGGTACGGTCCGGATTGTCGTACCCGAGCAGCTTGGACACCAGGCTCAGCCCGACCACGGCGACGGCGGACAGGTCGAGCAGCACGCGGATGACGGGCAGCCCGACGGACACCAGCGGGCCCGGCATGGGGATGCCGGGGACGGCCTGCTGAGCGGCGAACGAGCTCGCCGCCACGGCGGAGACGACGGCGCACACGCCGAACGCCCCGGCGACCAGCCGGCCGCCGATCCTCTGCCGGGGGATGGGAGGCGCGGAAACGCTCACGCCCGCACCCCTTCGGCCGAATCCTGCCCCGCGGCCCGCTGCGCTCCGGAGGACGCGCGTCCTTCGGGCCGGTGCGGGTCGGCGGCGCCCTCCGGTCCTTCCGGATGATGAGGGCTCGAGGGGTCGGAGGCGGGCTGGGGTTCTCCGGTGAGGTGCGTGTCCGAGGCGGGCTGGGTGGCCGGGCGGGAGCGGCGCAGGGCCACGGCCGTGCCGGCCGCCAGCACCAGCAGCGCGCCCACGATCCACACCACCGCCATGCCCGCCCCGCCGTTGGCGGCCGCCTCGGCGGCCTCCGCACTGGCGTTCTGGGCCGTTTGCCCGGTGGCGGCGGCGGCCGGGGCGCCGGCGGCGCCGGGGGACAGGGTGAAGGTGATCTTGCCGGTGACCGGGTGGCCGTCGGCCGACAGGATCCGGTAGCCCACCACGTACGAGCTCCCGGCCGGCAGCGGCTTGACCCGTACGGAAACCCGCTCGGCCGCCACCACGGCGGACCCGTCCGCCCACGAGGACCCGTCCGCGCCCGTCACGCCCACCTGGGCGTACCCCTGGCGCACCGCCTGATCGAACACCAGCGTCACCTGAGAGGGCGCGGCCGACAACGTGGCCCCGTCCTTGGGATCGCTGCCGATCAGCACGTTGTGCGCCTGAGCCGCGGGCTGCGCCACCCCGGCGGCGGCGAAGGCGAGCAGGAGGACCGTGAGTAGCCGCCTCAAGGATCAGAACCTTCCAACGAAGACAACGAACCTGTATATGGTCCCATCCATGACAGACCTGTTCGGCGGCGCGGCACCGTACTACGCGAAATACCGCGCCGGCTACGGCGATCCGGCGATCGAGCACCTGGCCATGACGTTCGGGCGTGACAGCACCGCGCTCGACCTCGGCTGCGGCCCCGGCACGATCGCGATCCCGCTCGCGCGGAGCGTGCGCGAGGTCCTGGCGGTCGATCCCGACGGGGAGATGCTGGCGGAGGGCAGGCGGCTGGCGGGGAACGCCCCGAACATCCGCTGGATCCACGGCGACTCCACGCGGCTGCGCGAGCTGCCGGCGTTCGACCACATCGTCATGGGCAGGTCGTTCCACTGGATGGACCGCCGTGCGGTGCTGGCCGAGCTGGACGAGTTGCTGCCGCCCGGCGGCGTCGTGGCGCTCGTTGGCCCGAGCCGCGACCCCCAGGAGGAGCCCTGGGAGCCCGCCATGCGACGGGTACGCGACGAGTTCGAGGTGAACACGTTCACGGCGAGCAACTCCTACCAGGCCAGCGGCGAGCACCACGACGACGTCCTGGCCACCTCGCCGTTCGCCGACCTGGACGCCACCAGGTACGAGCACCGCCTCGTGTACGACCTGGAGGCCGTGATCGGCCTGCAGCTCTCCTACTCCTACACCGCCCCCGCCCGCCTCGGCGACCGGATCGAGTCGTTCAGGGAGGCGGCCAGGAAGGCGCTGCTCGCGCTCAACCCCGCGGGCAGGTGGGAGCAGGTGGCGGTCACCGAGGTGCTGATCGCCCGGCGCCCGAACGACTAGACCGCACAACCAGCGGGGCTAGATGCCCATGGCCCGCCAGATCCGCCGGGTGAACGCGTTGATCAGCCCGATCTCGGCGCACAGATCCCGCGTCTTGGCCACCGAGTCCCTGATCTCCCGCTTGGCGGCGGGATTGCGCAGGTAGACCTCGGCGACCACGTGGGCCGGGATCCGGAAGCGCCTGATCATCGGCCCGGGAGGGGCCAGCATGATCCGCGCCATCACCCCCAGGATGAGCGGCGTCAGGACGCCCAGCAGGAGCCGCCGGTACGCGGGCATCCGAGGCACCCGATTGCGCAGGTAGTGCCGGGCGAAGGAGATGTGCCGGGCCTCCTCCGCGATGTGGATCCGCATGATCGTCTCTTCCAGCGGATGGTGCGCCCGCTCGTCCTTGAGCACCTTGCGCTGCACGTGGTCGATCGGGTCCTCGCCGCCCAGCACGAACACGAAGAACAGCTCGGTCGAGACCAACGGTATCCACGGCGCCACCTGCGCGATCACGGACAGCGGCCCCGGCATCCCGCGGATCGGCATACGGGTACGGTTCACGAACTCCTGGAACATCATCCCGTGATGTCCCTCTTCGATGGTCTCGTGGTAGACGTACCGGAACTCCGGTGACCCGTTCGGCAGCCGGTAGGCGTAGTTGAGCAGCCCGCGCTTGAGCAGGTTCTCGAACTGCAGCCCGATCTTCATGGCCGTGGCCACCCGCCACAGCCCGATCGCCGCCCGCACCTCGGGCGGGCGGCTCCGGTACCACGGGTGGCCGCCCAGCTTGTCGACCTCGGGCAACTCCCAGCGCGGGTCCGCCGGGTCCACCTGGAACTCGGGGTCATCCCACGGGATGTCCCGGTACGGCTCCCAGTGCTTGTCGACCGACGCCTTCGAGAGGCGTTCGATGACCGTGTGGTAGGCGCCCCTGCCGGCGACCTGCTCGTCGCGTTCGCGGGCGGCGGTAGAGCGCGGTGCCGATGCCATCGCGTGCTCCTCTCCTCGCCCTCTAATTGTACGGAGCATCCAATAGTGCCGGAAGGGGGAGAGTCACAGCTTTTCGGCGGATATCCCGAGCTCGGCCGCGGCGGCCGTACGGATCAGCACGTTCACCCGGCGCCTGGACAGCACCTTGGCGTGCACGTGCGTCTGGATCGCCAGCCCGTCGACGAGCGCGAGGATCCGCCACGTGGCATCGTCGGGAGCCTCACACTTGAACTCGCCGCAGGCCACGCCGGCCTCGATGATCTCGCGTAACAGCACGCGGCCCTGGTAGTCGATGCGCCGGGAGATCTCCTCGAGCTCCGGGTTGCGCATCGCCTCGGACCACGCGTCGATCCACAGCCGCCATCCCTCGGTGGGGATCCCCGGCGAGGAGAGCCTGAGCAGGGTGCGCAGCCGTTCGAGTGGCGTGCCCGTGGACTGCTCGATGTCGGCGAGCGCGTTGAGATGCTGGCGGGCGGCGTACGTGAAGGCCTGCGCGAACAGGCGTTCCTTGCTCTCGAAGTGGTAGAACAGCAGCGCCTGGCTGACGCCGGCGGCCCTGGCGATGTCGATCGTCCGGGTGTGCCCGAATCCCTGCTCCGCGATCACCTCGCAGGCCGTCTTCAGTAAATCCTCGCGCCTTAATCGGCTGAACCCTGATGTCACAGCGCGCAGCTCACCTCCGGTACCTCGAGCAGGGTCGAAAGCCTGTCATACCCACCATCAGTCCTGTCGTATCGGCAGCCGCAGAACGAAGCGGGCTCCGACATCCGAATCCTCGATCTTGAGGCTGCCGTGGTGGAGCCGCGCGATCTCGCGGGCGATGGGCAGGCCCAGCCCGGTGCCGCCGGCGTCGCGGCTGCGCGAGGCGTCCAGCCTGGTGAAGCGCCTGAAGACGACCTCGCGCTGCTCGGGCGAGATGCCCGCCCCGTCGTCGAGCACCTCCAGCACGGCCTCGCCGTTCCGGCGCAGGGTCACGATGATCGTGCTGTCGGCGTGCCGCTCGGCGTTGTCCAGCAGGTTCGTCAGCAGGCGGGCCAGCCTGAGACGGTCGCCCAAGACGACCACGCCGGGCTGCAGGCTGGTGATGACCCTCTTGGAGCGTGGCCGGGTGGTCTCTCCGGCGACCAGTTCTGCCAGGTCGACGGGCTCGAACGCCCCGGGGGCGCCCGCGTCGAGCTTGGCGAGCGCCAGCAGGTCGGTGACGATGTTCTGCAGCCGTTCGAGGCCGGCCATCAGCTTGCCGCCGGTCTCGCACCAGTCGGTCTCGTCGGGGGCGAGCATGGCCGACTCGAGCTCGGCGCGCATGGCCGTGATGGGGCTGCGGAGGTCGTGGGAGGCATCGGAGGTGAACCTGCGCTGCTGCTCCATCGCGGCCTCCATCTGCGCCAGCATCCGGTTGGCCGCCTCCGCGAGCGCCTTGACCTCGTCGGCGTTCTCCGGGACCGGCACGCGCAGGACCTCCTCGCCGCGAGTGATCGCGTTCAGCCGCTCGGTGATCTCGTTCACCGGCGCGAGCGTCTTGGCCACCACCCTGGACACGCCGAACCAGGTGATCGCGACGAGCAGCGCGGACAGCCCGGCCGCGATACCGATCGCGGCCGGGTGGACGTACCAGGGCACCGAGGGGTCGAAGGCGTAGGTGAGCCACTCGCCGTCCGGCCGGTTGACGCGGGAGACGACCATGATCTGGCACTCGCCGCCGAACCGCGGCAGGTCGCACACCTCCTCGACCTTGTCACTCCTGGCCGGGTCCGGAATCGTCCGGGATAGGCGCGGCGAGCCCACCAGGTTGGAAGTGGAGGCCACCACCCGGCCGGACGGGGCGACGACCTGGACACCCTTCAGGGGGAGGTCGAGGACGGGGGTCAGCTCGTTCCGCTTGATCCAGCGGATCGGGCGCTGGGAGACGCTGATCACCTCTCTCGTGCGGATGCCGACCGCCGTGTCGTGTCCCACCCACACCAGGGCCGCGCCGGTCGCCAGGCACAGCAGGGCCATCGCGATGCTGGCCCACAGAGCCAGCCGCGCGCGAATGGATCTCCCCAGCCGTGCGATCACACCCAATCCCCCGTAATCAGGTGATCACAGTACGTGCCTCCACCTCTAATTGTCGGAGATTCGGCGACAAATCACGCTAAAGGCCCCCAGAACAGTGCCCTATGCGCCGTCCGGCCTCCTGGCTAGAGTAAGTGGGCACTGATGCCAAGGAGTCGATGTGAACCTTGCTGACTACCGGCGCGCCGCCAGGGCCTGGTTGCAGGAGAACGCTCCGACGGACGACCCGGAGACGGACGCGATCGCCAGGGCCAAGAAGTTCATGGCCAAGCTCCACGACGCCGGCTACTCCGGCATCACCTGGCCCGAACGGTGGGGCGGACAGGGGCTGACGCAGGCGGAGGAGCGCGCGTTCGCCGCCGAGGCCCGTGGCTACACGCTCCCCACGTACGTCTTCTCGATCGGGCTCGGCATGACCGGGCCGACACTGGTCGACCGGGGCACCGACGCGCAGCGCGAGCGGTTCCTCAAGCCGCTGCTGCGCGGCGAGGAGATCTGGTGCCAGCTGTTCTCCGAGCCGGGGGCGGGCAGCGACGTGGCCAGCCTGCAGACGAAGGCCGAGCGCGACGGCGACCACTGGATCGTCAACGGGCAGAAGGTGTGGACCTCGGTCGCCCACCACGCCGACTGGGGCCTGCTGCTGACCCGCACGGACGTGGAGGTGCCCAAGCACAAGGGGCTGACCATGTTCGTGGTGGACATGCACCACCAGGGGGTGACGGTCAGGCCGCTGAAGGACATGAGCGGCAGGGCCAACTTCAACGAGATCTTCTTCGACAACGTCCCCATCCCCGACGAGCACCGCGTCGGCGAGGTCAACGACGGCTGGAGCGTGGCCGTCACGACGCTGCTGCACGAGCGGCTGTCGATCTCGGCGGGTGTCGGCATGGGCGGCCAGAAGGACGACCCGACCTCGCTGGAGGCGCTGCGCCAGGTGGTCGACACCGAAGACCCACTGGTCCGCGACCAGCTCGTGGAGCTGCACATCCGCAGCCGCGCCCTGGCGCTGTTCAACCAGCGGCTGGCCCAGGAGACCGAGGCGGGCATCTTCCCCGGTGCCCGGGGCAGCGCCGCCAAGCTGCTGCTGGCCGAGCTGACCATGTTCCGGGCCGACCTGGCCACACGGCTCGTGGGGCCGGAGGCCGCGCTCGGCGACCACCCGCTCGCGTACGCGATCTCGCTGGCCCCGGCCATGTCGCTGGGCGGCGGCACCAACGAGATCATGCGTAACATCGTGGGCGACCGCGTGCTCAACCTGCCGCCGGAGCCCAGGGTGGACAAGAACGTGCCGTTCAAGGACCTGAAGGTGGGGACGCAGGGGTGAAGCTCGTACTCGATGAGGAGCAGCGGCAGCTCCGTGAGGCCGTGCGCGCCTTCCTGCGCGCCGCCTCGCCGCTGCCCAAGGTGCGCCACGGCTACGACCCGCAGGTGTACGCCAGGCTCAACGGCGAGCTCGGCCTGTCAGGGCTGATCGTCCCCGAGGAGTACGGCGGCGCGGGCGCGGGCATGGCCGAACTGGCGGTCGCGCTGGAGGAGACGGGCGCTGCCTTGCTGCCGGGACCGTTCCTGGCCACCGCCTTCGCCACCATCGCTCTGGCGGGCACGCCCGACAAGGAGCTGCTCGGCGCGATCGCCGAGGGCCGGATCGCGGCCACGCTCGGCCGGGACACCCTCGACTATGACGGCGCGGCCGTGCGCGGCACGCTGGCGCAGGTGCTCAGCGGCATGGAAGCGGACGTTCTGGTGACGCCGGCCCGCAGCGGCGACGACACGGTCCTGGTGGCCGTCGAGCTGGCCGGGCCCGGCGTCACCCGGACGGCGCTGGAGACGCTCGACCTGACGCGCGGCCAGGCACGGGTGGCCCTGGAAGGCGCGCCCGCCCGCGTGCTGGGCCCGGCGCCGGAGGCCGACGACCGGCTGTGCGTGGCGCTGGCGGCCGAGCAGCTCGGCGTGATGCGGGCGGCGCTGGACGCCATCGTGGCCTACGCCAAGATACGCGTGGCCTTCGGCCGCTACATAGGCTCCTACCAGGGGGTGAAGCACAAGCTCGCCGACATGCACTGCCGGCTCGAACAGGCCGAGTCCATCGTCAGGTACGCCGCCTGGGCCGCCGACGAGTCGCCCGACGAGCTGCCCGAGGCCGCCGCCCTCGCCCAGGCGTACGTCGGCCGCGCCTGCTTCGAGGTGGCCCGCGACCACCTCTTGCTGCACGGCGGCATCGGTTTCACCTGGGAGCACGACGCGCATCTCTACTACAAGAGGGCCAAGGCGGACGAGGTGCTGCTCGGCCCGCCCCGCGTCCACCGCGCCCGCCTCGCACATCTGTTGGAGCTGTGATGATGGACGTCAGCCAGCTGCCCGGCTTCTACGCCATCGCGGCCGCCGACCCCGCCCGCCGCGCGGTGATCGACTACGACGGCACGGAGACGTCCTACGGCGAGCTGCTCGCCCGGGTCAACCAGGTGTCGCACGGCCTCAGGGCGCGCGGGCTCGGCACCGGCGACGTGGTGGCGGGCGTGCTGCCCAACGGCATCGACGCCATCGTCATGCTCATGGCGACCGCCCAGATCGGGCTCTACTACGTGCCGATCAACTGGCACCTCACGGCGTCCGAGGTGGCGTACATCCTGGACGACTGCGACGCCAAGCTCGTGGTCACCGGCCCCGGCTACGCCGTGCCGGGAGCGGAGATCGGGACGGCCGGGCTGGCCGAAGGGCAGCCCATCGGGGCGCCCGGCGAGCGGACGTCCGGGGCGGTCATGTGGTACACCTCCGGCACCACCGGCTTCCCCAAGGGTGTGCAGCGGCCGCTGCCCGGCGCGGAGCCGGAGCAGCTGGTGCCGGCGTACAGGTGGTTCCTGGGCGAGGTCGTGGACCTGCGGCCGGGCGACGACGTGCACCTGGTGACCTCGCCGATGTACCACTCGTCGCCGTGCGCGCACACCCAGTTCGCGCTGCACCTCGGGCACACCGTGGTCGTCGCGCCCAAGTTCGAGCCGGTGACCATCCTGGAGCTCATCGAGCGGTATCGGGTGACCAACGCGATGATGGTGCCCACCATGTTCCACCGCATGCTGCAGCTGCCGGAGGATGTCAGGGGCAAGTACGACGTGTCGAGCCTGCGCCAGGTCATCCACACCGCCGCCGCCTGCCCGGTCGCGGTCAAGCAGCAGATCATGGACTGGTGGGGTCCGGTGCTGTACGAGTACTACGGCTCGACCGAGTCGACCATCGCGTTCGCGGTCAAGCCGCACGAGTGGCTGGCCAAGCCGGGCACCGTGGGCAGGCCCGCGCCCCTGTTCGAGGCCAAGATCGTCGATGAGGCGGGCATGGAACTGCCGCCCCGCGAGCCCGGCATGATCTACGTCAAGTCCAGCATGGGCACGTTCGAGTACCGCAAGGACCCGGCGAAGACCGCCGCCAGCATGCTGGGGGAGTGGTACTCGCCGGGTGACATCGGCTTCCTGGACGAGGACGGCTACCTGTTCCTGTGCGACCGGCGGACCGACCTGATCGTCTCCGGCGGGGTGAACATCTACCCCGCCGAGATCGAGGCCGCCCTGCTCGAGCACCCTGCGGTGGCGGACGTGGCCGTCATCGGCGTGCCCGACGAGGAGTGGGGCCACAACGTGGTCGCTCTCGTCCAGCCCGCCGAAGGGGTCGCGCCCGGCCCCCAGCTCACCGCCGAGCTGCTGGAGCACTGCGGGCCGCGCATCGCCAGGTTCAAGCACCCGAAGGTGATCGAATATCGTTCACCGCTGCCGCGCACGCCCACGGGCAAGTTGTCGCGCATCAAGGTACGCGAGGACTACCTGTCGGAGCTGTGAAACACCAGCTCGTCGCTGTAACCCCGGCCGTCGCCCAGGTAGAAGCGGGTCGACAGGGTACGGTCGGCGGTGTCGAAGACCGTGGTCCACAGCGTGCGGAACGGCAGCGCCGGATCCTCCCGCGGCCGGACCGCGCACAGGCTCTCGCGCAGGTCCTGCGATGACATGGTGGCGCCCTTGCTGCGCTCGTGCAGCGTGCGCAGCCGCTCGAACGTCCGGAAGCCGGCCGCCGTGTCCGCGGGCAGGTTCATCGGGTCGGGGTGGCGGTGCAGCAGGTGGTTGGTGACGCAGAGCGGGCCGTCGCCGAGCTCGACGATGTGCTCGCTGCCGTCCCTGCCCCGCTCCCACACGAACGCCCGCCCGTTCGCGTCGGCCACCAGGTAGTGCAGGGGCATGCCGTGGTCGTACTGCTTGGCGCCGAGCAGCGCCTGCTTGGCCTGCTCCACGTTCTCGCAGGTCTCGACCAGGAACCTGGGCAGCTGCACGCTCCCCACTCCGACCTGCGGCGAGATGCTCTCCGGCGGAGTCGCGTTCTCGAAGTCGGCCACCAGCAGCATGACCGCCAGGCCCGCCGAGTTGATGCCGTCCATGCAGCCGTCGAGGTCCGACATGGTGATCACCGTCGAGGACAGCCCCTCGTCGGGCACCGTCGTGATCACGTACGGGCGCGAGGCCATGGGCAGCTCGTTCGGCCGGGGCTCACCGCCCATGATCTGGCTGGTGGTCGTGGGGAAGAAGTCGTAGTTGCGACCCACCCTGCCGTGGCCGTCGGTGGACGCCGACGGCGGTATCCACAGAGCCGAGCAGCCGGAGCCCTCGGGCACGAAGCTGAGGCCGTCGAGGGCCAGCTCGTCCTGGTCGGGGTCGAGGCCGAGGGCCGCCGCGGCGCCGTCCAAGCGGGCGTCGTGCTGGGGCCAGTGCCGCTCGAACCACGTCCTGCGGGCCCGGTTCACCGTGGGGTCCACCGGCGTGGGGGACCAGCCCAGCCTGCGGGCCTCCTCGGTGAGCGCCCTGCCGATCTCGAACTGGCTGCCCTTGAGCGTGAGGTGATGCACCAGCTGGAAGTCGTCCTTGCTTCCGGCGACCTGTGTCATGTTCTTCATGCCACCGAGGCTGCGGCCGCCCGCTGACCGGGGCCTTACCGCCGGCTGACCGCCCGCCGGTAGCGCTCGGACAGCTTCAGCACGTGCTCGGCCAGCTCGGGCGGGTCGAGCACCTCGAAGTCCACGCCGACGAACCCGATCCACACGGCCATCCCGTTGAGGTCGTCGCCGCCCAGCCGGAGCAGGCAGGTGGCCTCGTCCACCGGCTCCACCTCCAACCCCGGCGCCAGCTCCTTCACCTGGCCGGCCGGGGTGTGCAGGAGCACGGTGGCCCGGTAGCGCCACATCGCCGTGTTGACGCCCCGCTCCACGAACGCCGCCACGTCGCCGTCCCCGGGCAGCTCGCGCGGGGTGAACCTGGGCCCGGACGGCGTGCGCGGGCGCACCCTGTCCACCCTGAACGTGCGCCAGCCCTGCCGCTCGACGTCGTATCCCACGAGGTACCAGCGGCCGCGCCGGTGCACCAGGCGGTGCGGCTCCACGTTCCGCACGGTCGTCTCGCCCTCGTGGCCGGTGTAGTCGAAGCGGAGCCGCTCGTGGTCGCGGGCCGCGTTTGCGATCGTGGTCAGCACCTCGGGCGCCACCGAGGGGGCGTTGCCGGGGATCTGTACGGTGTAGCTGTTGAGCGTGTTCACCCGGCGGCGCAGCCGGGACGGGAGCACCTGCTCCAGCTTGGCCAGGGCGCGTACGGAGGTCTCCTCGATGCCCTCCACCCCGCCGCCCGCCGCCCTGCCGAGCCCGACCGCGACCGCCACGGCCTCCTCGTCGTCGAGCAGCAGCGGCGGCAGCGAGGCCCCCGCGCCCAGCCGGTACCCGCCGGCGACCCCCGGCGTGGCGTGCACGGGATAGCCGAGCGAGCGCAGGCGCTCGACGTCGTTGCGGATCGTCCTGGTGGACACCCCGAGCCGGGTGGACAGCTCGGGGCCCGTCCATTCCCTGTGCGCTTGAAGCAGGGAGAGGAGCTTCAGCAGGCGGGCCGAGGTTTCCAGCATGGAGACCAGTGTGCCCGCTATCGCGGCAAGGTGGCTTCCGTGTTCACCACGATCTTGCCGAGGAAGTGGCCGTCCTCGCTGCGGCGGTGCGCGTCGGCGATCCGCTCCAGGGGGAACACCTCCGCGACCGGGATCCGTACCTCATGGGCTGGTACGGGGCCTCTCGTGCCGCCGGTCGAGAAGCGTACGCCCATCTTCGCCGCGTTGACCGGATCCGCGATGCTGATCACCTTGGCGGGGTCGCCGGTGAGCTTCACCGACAGCTCCAGCTCGCCCCTGCCCGAGGCGTCCAGCACCCGGTCGACCGGTCCCGGGAGGCGCTCCTCCAGGCCCTCGCCGTACGTGACCGGGTGGACGCCGAGGTCGCGGAGGTAGGGGTGGTGATGTTCGCCGGCCGTGCCGACGACCTGGGCTCCCCTGGCGATGGCGAGCTGTGCGGCGGCCAGCCCGACGCCGCCCGCGACCGCGTGGATCAGCAGCGTCTGTCCCGGTTGGAGGTCGAGCTCGCTGAGCGTGCGCTGGGCCGTCTCGAGGGCGACCGGCAGCGCGGCGGCCTCCTCGTACGTCAGCTCGTCCGGTTTCGGCGTCAGGGCGGCGGCGTCGGCGATCGCGTGCGTGGCCGCCGCGCCCGACTCGACCTGCCCGAACACCGGCTGGCCGAGCCGCCACCCGCTCACCTCCGGGCCGATCGCGTCGATCGTCCCGGCCAGCTCGAGGCCGGTGCCGCGGGGGCCGTCGACGGGGCCGCCGCGGCGGAGCTTCCAGTCGAGGGGGTTCACCCCGGCCGCCCTGACCGCGACCCGCACCTGTCCGGGGCCCGGCTGGGGGAGCACGATCTCGTCCAGCGTCAGCACCTCGGGTCCGCCGTTGGCCCGGTAGCGGGCGGCCTGGGCGGTGACGAGCAGGACCGCCTTGCCGACCAGCTCGCGCCTGTCCAGCGCCGCGTGCGCCTCGCTCGCCCGCTCCAGCGGTACGGCGAGCCCGACGACGGTGGCGAGCCTGTCGTCCTCCATGACCCTCTGGGCCAGCTGCCTGAACTCGTCCGGGGCGAACTGGACCTGCTCCATGCCGACCACCCTGGCCGCCCCGGGCTTGATCAGGGCGGCCGAGCCGCTGGGCACGCCGTAGGCGAAGAACGTCCCGCCGGGCTCGACCAGCTCGTACGCGGCGCCGCCGACCTCACCGCCGACCCCGTCGAACACCACGTCGAACCGCCCACTGAGCTCGGTGTAGTCGACGGCCTCCGCCGCGCCCATGCCCAGGGCCGCCTCCCGCTTCGCCGCGCCGTGGGCCGCGGCCGTCACGTGGGCGCCGGCCGCGCCGGCGAGCCGCACGATCGGCAGCCCCAGCGCGCCTCCCGCCCCGGTGACCAGCACGCGTGACCCGGGTTTCAGCTCGGCCGCGTCCACCAGGCTCAGAGCGGCCGGCCCCACCTGGATGAGCGAGGCCGCCCGCCACAAGGGCACCTCGTCCGGCACCCCGACCACCGTCTCGACGCCGGCCACGACCTGCTCGGCGTACCCGCCACCGCTGGGCAGGAACGCGGCCACCCGCCGTCCAGCCCAGCCGGCGTCCACCCCGTCGCCCACCGACAGCACCCGCCCGGCCACCCCGGTGCCGGGCACGAACGGCGGCTTGTTCGGGAACCACTCGCGCCCCCACCCGGCCCGCAACTGCGCGTCCAGCGACATCACGTCCACCGCCGACACACCGATGAGCACCTGCCCAGGACCGGCCACGGGCTCCGGCGCCCGCCGGACCTCCAGCACCTCGGGACCGCCGAACTTCGTCACTTCGATCACGTTCATGCGACCGAGTCTGATACCTCAAGTTCGGTTGAGGTCAAGCTCAGGGCAGGTCGTACGCCGTCTGGTGCCGGGGCTCGTACAGCCCGAGCCGCCCGCCCCCGGGCAGGTGGACCGCCGTGAGCATTCCCCACTCGTGGTGGGTGACCGGGTCGAGCGGCACGTCCTTGGACCGCAGATCGTCCATCGTCTGCTCCAGGTCGTCGCACGTCAGATAGAGCTCGTGGACCTCCGCCTCCCCGGTCGGGTGGACGGCGAGCTCCGAGGGAGGCAGCTGGAAAATCAGCCAGCCGCCTCCCCCGTCGACGAACGGGAACTCGAGCACGTCACGGATGAACGCCCGGTCGGCGTCCGCGTCGTGACTGTAAACGATCAGATGCGCTCCGTTGATCATCCCCTCACGATACGCCGAAGAGCTTCTGTGCCTGCTGAATGACGACCATCACGGTCAGCGTCCCGAAGAAGGCCACCGACCACACCAGCGCGCCCAGCCGGTACGAGCGCACCTTGATGGCCTCGGGCAGCGACCGCCGGTTGAGGATGATCAGCAGGATCGAGTACACGAACATCATCACGGCCGCGAAGCACGCGGAGAACACCAGCAGGATGAGCGGCTGGTCGAAGCCCGCCAGCAGGACCGCGATCCCGATCAGCGCCATGGCCCAGACCGTGTAGAAGTAGACCCGGTTGACCGAGACGGGCTTGTCACGCAGGTAGACCGTCTTGATCGTGTCGGAGGCCAGCCGCGAGGTGTAGTCGACGATGCCCATGGCCGAGGCGAACAGGGCCAGCGCCCCGATCACCCAGAACAGCACGCCGAACCACGGGGCGACGACGTCCTGCAGCACCTTGCCCTCGACCTGCAGGAACTGGATGCTGTTGGCCAGCCCCTCCCGGCCGAACACGGTGGAGTAGGCCAGCATCGACATGAACGCGATGGTCAGGAACGACACCACCGCGAACGTCCAGGCCTGCTCGATGTTCGCGAAGCGCCACCACTGCTTCCATCGGGCCAGGTTCTCCTTGGTGGGCGGGAACTGGAAGCCCGTCGAAGCGGCCGCCTCCTCCTGTCCGGTCACCGGGCTGACCAGGCGCGGCACGTACTGGCCCATGCCGAAGCCCTTGTCGCGGATCCAGTTGCTCTGGCAGAGGTTCTGGCCGCCGCCCGCGCCGGCGTACGCGATGGCGCCCATCAGCACCGAGAACTCCAGCGGCGGCACGGGGAACCTGGCCCCGACCGTCATGCCCTTGCCCAGCTGAACCCAGCTGTCGGCATTGATCGCGAACAGGACGGCGACCACGATCAGCGTCGCCACGAGGATGATCTTCACGAAGATGACGCGTTCGAGCACGGTATAGATCACCGGCGCCAGCGTCAGGCCGAGCGCGATCACGAGGAGCATGCCGATGGCGATCCACCGCACGCTGCCCGCGCCCGACCCGGTCAGGTACGTCACCATGGTCGCGGACGTGGTGACCCAGCCCGGCCAGAGGTTCGAGCAGAGCGTCATCACGACGAAGACCAGGCCCCAGTGCTTCCACATCCGGCTGAACCCGGTGAGCGCGGTCTCGCCGGTGGCCAGCGTGTAGCGCTCGATCTCCATGTTCAGGAACCACTGCGTGATGATCCCGATCGCGGCTCCCCAGATGAAGATGAGCCCGACTTGGGAGGCGATGTACGGCCAGAGGATGAACTCGCCCGACGCCAGCCCCACACCTGCGCCCACCAGCCCTGGGCCGATGATGCGCCATTTGGATCGGGGAGGATCAGGCAGATCGCGGACGGTGACGGATGGTAGGACTCGCGCAGGAACGGTCGGGGTGTACTCCGCCATGCGGATCTCCTTGCTCAGCGTTGCCTGAGCGCCACATTACAGAGATACGTAATGCCGGTGGAATAGTCAGTTAACTTGCATCACGACGTACTCGCCCCGGTCTGTGAACCCCACGACCCTCCCGCCCGCCTTCATCAGCCCGCCGAGGGTGTCGCGCACGGCCAGCCGCCACGCCTTGGCCGCCGCCGGGTCCTCGCGCCGCAGCCGCTCGACATCGGCCGGCGTCCCCACCAGCACCACGTCGCCCCGCGCGTCCTTCACGACCGGCCACCCGCTCTCGTCGGCGAGCAGCGCCTCTGCGGCGGGCGGCTCGTCGCGCCGCTCGCGAGCGGCTATCCGCCACACCGCCAGCAACCGGTCGGACGCGTCCCCCTCGTTGATCGCGTCGGCCATGTCCCCGTAGAAGTCCTCCAGGTACTCCTCCGGCATGGCGCCCAGCTTGACCAGGTTGAACCGCGCGTTCCTGCGTACGAGCGGGTCGAACGTCCACGTGATCCGGTCCAGCCCCCGCTCCAGGCACCAGGCTCGCTGGTGCGACTTCAACGCGTACCCGATGCCCCGCCCGATGACGGCGCCGGTCACGTGCGAGTGCAGCGTCCGGCCGGCGCCCCTGAACCCGACGGAGGCGCCCACCAGCGCGCCCCCCTCGTACGCGCCCGCCACGTAGTTGCCCGTGTGCGCGAACCCGATCATCAGCTCCACGGTCACGGGCGGGTTGTGCGGCTCGGGATGCCAGATGTCGTCGAAGAGCCGGTAGACCTCCTTGAACTCGTCGATCTCCCGCAGTTCCCTGATCACCACGCCGCCGTTCACTTCTCCATTTACGCACGGCGAGGCGCAAGGCGTTACTTCACCCGAAGTCTCTTGGCGACTACTCTCAGTAGTCGATCGAAGGTCCGTCTCGGTGCCGGGACGGCCGTTGACCTGGGAGGTTCCCATGACGCTCGTGCTCACCGCCGCCCGCAAGCTGGCCGTACTCGGACTGTGCGCGACGCCGTTCCTCGCCCCGCTCCCCGCCGTCGCCGACGACGACGCACCGGGCGCGGAGCTGTTCATCACCGTCGAACCCCGGTCGGGCGGCGAGTACGCGAGGACCCTCACCTGCGACCCGCCCGGCGGTCTCCACCCGCGACCGGAGGAGGCGTGCGAAGTGCTGCGCGAGGTGGACGGGCACGTCGAGGACCTCGACGCGGATCCAGGGCCGTGCCCGATGATCTGGGACCCGGTGACCGTCGACATCGGAGGCCACTGGCACGGCGAGGACGTCTCGTTCCACCACGAGTTCTCCAACAACTGCGTCGCGGAGCGGAAGTTCGGTCCCGTCATCTAGCCGGGCGATCCGAAGGCCGCCCGCAGCCCCCGCCACCCGGCGGGGGCTTTCTCATGCCTTGGAATCGCGGATCACGCCAGTTGTTCGCCGAGGAAGCGGTGCACGTTGCCGCCGATGATCTTCATGACGTCCTTCTCCGCGAGGCCCCGGGCGAGCAGGCCCTCGGTGACCGTGGGCAGCCCCGACGGCCCCTCCAGACCGGGGATCGCCGACTTCGGGTCGACACCTCTCGTGTGGACGTCCTCGCAGCACGGCGGGGTCAGGTCGTCCATGACCTCGCGGATGAAGTCGGGGCCCAGGCCGACGTGGTCGATCCCGGCCACGGACACGATGTGCTCGATGTGGTCGAGCAGGCGATCGAGCGTCATGTCCTCCTCGCGGTCGGCGAGGAACGGGGCGAAGAAGTTGACGCAGATCACGCCACCCGTGGCGGCCACCGCGCGGAGCTGGTCGTCGGTGAGGTTACGGTGGTGGTCGCGCAGCGCCCGGGCGGAGGAGTGGGTGGCCATGACGGGTCTGGTGGCCAGCTCCAGGACGTGCGCCACGCCGGAGGCGCCCAGGTGGGAGACGTCGAACACGATGCCGAGCCGCTCCATCTCCTGCAGCGCCGCCACGCCGTGAGACGTCAGGCCGCTGCCCGTGGCGTCCTCGCCGCTGCCGTCGGCCAGCGGTGTGCGGCCGAAGTGCGCGATGGACGCCACCCGCACGCCCAGCCGGTGGACGGCCGAGATCAGCTCGACGTTCGCGTCGATGCCCGGCATGCTCTCCAGCGCGATCACCAGGGCGATCTTGCCCTCGTCGAGTGCCCGGTCGATGTCGGCGGCGTTCAGACATATGCGGACGTGGTCGGGGTTTCCCTCGGCGAGCACGTGCGCACACTCGATCATGCGCAACGTCTGCCGTAGCGCACCCTCCGGCCGGTACTGGTCGTCGATGAAGACCGGCAGGACCTGCAGATTGACCCCGCCCTCGATGAGCTGGGGCAGCCACCTCTCGCGGAAGAACGAGGCCCACTGCTGAGGCGGCCGCGCGGAGACGGCCATGAGCAGATCGTTGTGTGTGTCGGCCACGACTGCGCGCTGGTGCAGGGAAACAGTCATATGTCGGACGTTATCGCGAGGGCTGGACCAGCTCCAATGCGCCTGTCGTCTCTGAGAGGGCCGGGGTGCCCTAGACGGGGCGGTAGGCGGGCGCCGGGCGCTTGGCGGTGAGCTTGCGGTAGAGCGTGGTGGTGCCGGGCCAGTTGTTGGTCACGCGGCCTTCCGCCGTTTTGTACCAGCTCTGGCAGCCGCCGCCCCACACCATCCGCGTCATCGCCGCGTCGAGTTGCCCGCGCCATGCCGCCATGACCTCAGGTCGTACCTCGATCGGCCCGTTGGCCGACAGGTACGGCAGGCAGGACAGGATGTGCCTCACCTGGCATTCGATCATGAAGACGATGGAGTTGTGCCCGAGGTTGGTGTTGGGGCCGTACAGAAGGAAGAGGTTCGGGAAGTTCGGCATGGATATGCCCAGGTACGCCTCGGCGCCGCCCTTCCACTGCTCCTCCAGCGTCCGCCCGTCGCGCCCCAGGATCTCCATCGGCGCCAGGAACTCGGTGCTCTTGAAGCCGGTGGCGTAAACGATCGTGTCGACCTCGTACGGGCCCTCGGTGGTCTCGATGCCCTTCGGCGTGATCCGTACGATCCTGTCCGTCACCACATCGACATCGGCCCTGGTCAGCGCCGGATAGAAGGTGCTGTCGATGACGACCCGCTTGCAGCCCGGCGGATAGTCGGGGGTGAGCTTGGCCCGCAGCGCCGGGTCGGGCACCTGGTCGTGCAGGTGACGCAAGGCGCGCTTCTTGAGCAACTCCGCGCTCCAGCCCTGGGCGAGGGCGGGATAGAGGGTGGCTTCGGCGTACCGGTAGATCCACTCGCGGTAGGCCCGCTGGAGGCCGGGGACGAAGTGGAACGCGAGCCTGGTCAGCGGTCCGAACGCGGCGTCCGGCTTCGGGATCACCCAGTTGGGCGTGCGCTGGAAGACGTACAGGTGGCCGGCCTGCTCGGCGATGCGCGGGATGAACTGGGCCGCTGACGAGCCGTTCCCGATCACCGCCACGCGGCGGCCGGTGAGGGTGTGATCGTGGTTCCATCGCGCGGAGTGGAAGGAGACGCCCTCGAAATCCGACATTCCGGGAATGTCGGGCAGGCGTGGGCGGTTCAGCTGGCCCACTCCCATGACGAGCACGTCGAACGCTTCGGTGTGGTCCCCGCTCGTGAGCTGCCACTGCGCGCCGTCGAAGACAGCCCGCCGCACTTCAGTCCCGAAGCGGATTTTTCGCCTGACGTCGTATTTCTCGGCGCAATGTTCAAGATATCCAAGAATTTCGGGCTGCTCCGGGTAACGGCGCGTCCAGCTCGCGTACTTCTCGAACGAGTATGAGTAGAGGTGCGAGGGGATGTCGCACCCCGCTCCCGGATAGCTGTTGTCGCGCCACGTGCCCCCGAGCCCGTCGGCCTTCTCGAAGACCGTGTACGAGCGGACCCCGGCCCGTTCGAGCTGGATCGCCATGCACAGTCCGCCGAACCCCGCTCCGATGATCGCGACGCTTGGTGACATGCCGTCCTCCGCAGGTCAGGATTCACTTACATTACGCCGAACGCCGTTCCAACGACACCCTCCCCCAGGCCGATAGTCTGCGCAGGTGGCTGCTGTGACGTTGACGAACGTGATCGAGGTGCTCGAGGCGTCCTACCCGCCCGCCCGGGCCGAGTCGTGGGACGCCGTGGGGCTGGTCAGCGGAGACCCGGCGCAGGAGGTGCGGCGGGTGCTGTTCGCGGTCGACCCGGTCGCGGCCGTGGCCGATGAGGCCCTGGAGTGGAAGGCCGACCTGATCGTCACCCACCACCCTCTTTACCTGCGCGGCACCACCAGCGTGGCCGCGACCACACCCAAGGGCCGCCTGATCCACACCCTGATAAAGAACGACATAGCCCTCTACACCGCCCACACGAACGCCGACGTGGCCAACCCCGGCGTGTCCGACGCCCTGGCCCGGGCCGTCGGTCTGGTCGACGACCTGGTGCCGCTCCAGCCGTTCCCCGACGATCCGTGGCGCGGGCTGGGCCGCATCGGCGAGCTGCCCTCGGAGATGACGCTGGGCGAGTTCGCGGCACAGGCGGCCAAGGGCCTGCCCCGCACGTCCGGGGGCATCCGCGTGGCAGGCGATCTGTCCCGCCCCGTCACGCGCGTGGCGGTCAGCGGGGGCGCGGGCGACTCACTCCTCGGTACGGCGAAGGCCGCGGGGGTCGATGTGTTCCTCACGGCGGACCTACGGCATCATCCGGCGAGTGAGTTCGTGGAGGCGGGCGGTCCCGCGCTGATCGACGCCGCGCACTGGGCGACCGAGTGGCCCTGGCTGGAGAGCGCGGCGTCCATCCTGCACTCGAGTGGCGTTACCGTTGAAACGCGTGTCTCCGCCACGGTCACCGATGCTTGGACAAGAGGATATTGATCATGAAAGCTGCGCCTGAGGCCCAGAAGAGACTGCTCGACCTGGCAGAGCTCGACTCCGTGATTGATCGGCTGGCGCACCGCCGCCGCACCCTGCCCGAGCTGGCCGAGATCGACGAGCGGTCGAAGTTGTTCGCCAAGCTCGCCACACAGGCGATCGAGGCCCAGACCGAGGCCGGCGACCTGGCGCGCGAGCAGGCCAAGGCGGAGAGCGACGTCGATGCCGTACGCACCCGTGCCGACCGTGACCAGAAGCGCCTCGACTCCGGCGCCGTGACCTCGCCGCGCGACCTGGCCGGCCTGCAGTCAGAGATCGCCTCGCTGCACAAGCGCCAGGGAGACCTGGAAGAGGTCGTTCTGGAGATCATGGAGCGCAAGGAGGCGGCCGACACCAAGGTCACCGACCTGGTCGCCCAGCGCGACGAGCTCGCCGCCGCCCTCGCCGTCGCCGAGGCCCGCCGCGACGAGGCGCTCAAGGAGATCGACAAGGAGGCGGGCGCGGTCCAGAGCCGCCGCGCCGCCGTCTCCGGCGACATCCCCGCCGACCTCCTCGGGCTCTACACCAAGCTCAAGGACCAGTACAGCGTGGGCGCCGCGATGCTGCGTGGCGGCCGGTGCCAGGGCTGCAAGGTGGCCCTCTCCATCGCTGAGATGAACCGCATCAAGGCAGCGCCCCACGACGAGGTGCTCCGTTGCGAGGAGTGCCGCCGCATCCTCGTACGTACGGCAGAGTCAGGCCTGTGACCTCCTACATCATCGAGGCCGACGGCGGCTCGCGCGGCAACCCGGGGCCTGCCGGTTACGGCGCGGTCGTCATGGACGCCTCCGACGGCCAGGTGCTGGCGGAGGCGGCCGAGGCCATCGGCGTCACGACCAACAACGTCGCCGAATACCGCGGTCTGATCGCCGGTCTCCAGGCCGCGCTCCGGCTGGGCGGTGAGGGGGCTTCGGTGGCCGTCCGGATGGACTCGAAGCTGGTCATCGAGCAGATGGCGGGCCGCTGGAAGATCAAGAACGAAGGGCTGCGCCCGCTCGCGATGGAGGCCGGGGCGCTGGTCAGGCGGTTGCGCGTGACGGAGTGGACCTGGATCCCCCGCGAGCGCAACAAGCACGCCGACCGCCTGGCCAACGAGGCCATGGACGCCGCCGCCAAGGGCCTGACCTGGAAGGCCGGCGGCACGACCGAGCCCGGCGCACCAAGCGGACAGGGACCCGACACACAGGCGCGTCCGGGCCCCTCAGGAGCACGGGCGACGGACGCCCAGGGACGGCGGGACACCGCAGGAGCACGGGCGACGGACGTCCAGGGACGGCGGGACACCGCAGGAGCACGGGCGACGGACGTCCAGGGACGGCGGGACACCGCAGGAGCACGGGCGACGGAGGTCCAGGATCGGCCGAGCGCCTCCGGGGCGACCGCCCGCACCGCGTCCCGGCCCGCCGCGCGGCAGACGGACCTCCTCGACGCGGGCGACATTTCCGAAATATCAGCTCCCACCGCCTCCACTGCCACAGCCCAGCAACGCACCGCCAAGGGCACCGGCTGGCGCCCTCCCACCCGCGTGGCCACGTCACTTCTGCTGCTCAGGCACGGTGAGACCGAGCTGTCCGTGGAACGCAGGTTCTCGGGCCTGGGCGACGCCGAGCTCACGCCCAGCGGCCTGGCCCAGGCGGCGGCCGCCGCCGAGAGGCTGTCGCGCGAGCCGTACCGGCTGGATGTGATCATCACCTCGCCGCTCAAGCGCGCCATGCAGACCGCGGAGGCGGTCGCCCAGCGGACCGGGCTCGACGTCGAGGTCGACGAGGATCTCAGGGAGCTCGATTTCGGCGAATGGGAGGGCCACACGTTCACGGAGGTGCAGCGCCGCTGGCCGGCCGAGCTCGCCGCCTGGCTCGCCGACCCCGAGATCGCACCGCCGGGCGGCGAGAGCTTCGCCTCGACCGCCCGCCGCGTCCAGGCGGCGGGAGAGCGGCTGGTCGAGCGCTACGAGGGCAAGACCGTTCTCGCGGTCTCGCACGTGACACCCATCAAGATGCTGCTGAGATTGGCCCTCATGGCCCCTCTGGAGTCCCTCTACCGCATGCACCTCGACCTGGCGTGCCTGTCGCTGATCGAGTACTACGCGGACGGCCCGGCCGTGGTGAAGTCGTTCAACGACACCTCGCACCTACGCCGGGAGTAACGTAGGGCTTGGTATAATTTTGGAGACGAGTCGGCTGGGCGACCGCGTTGGGCCTTACGGCCTGCCGAGGAAGGTCCGGGCTCCACAGGGCAGGGTGGTCGGTAACACCGACCCGGGGTGATCCGCGGGACAGTGCCACAGAAAGCAGACCGCCTCCCGGTTGACGGGAGGTAAGGGTGAAAGGGTGGTGTAAGAGACCACCAGCGCCCACGGTGACGTGGGCGGCTAGGTAAACCCCACCCGGAGCAAGGTCAAGAAGGGACGCTCTCCGGAGCGTTCCGCGCGCGACGTTCGAGGGCTGCCCGCCCGAGCCGCGCGGGTAGACCGCTCGAGGCCGCCGGCAACGGCGGCCCTAGATGGATGGTCGCCCCTTCTCACGAAGGACAGAACCCGGCCTACAGGCCGACTCGTCACCCTCCGCCCCTTTGACTAGGGGCGGAGCACCCTTCAAGATCTCCCATTCCGTCCCTGTTCCGTGATCTTTGGAAGTAGAAGCGCATCGATCGCTCCGCGTCCGAGATCTTCTGTTCCGGGAAAAGTGACCGTAGGTGTCCATCGTCTCGGCGATGGCGGCGTGACCGAGGCGGGTTTGGATCACCTTTGGGCTGAGGTTGGCCTCGATCAGCCCGGAGGCGTAGAAGTGCCTCAGATCGTCGAATCGAGTGCCCTTGGGTAGCCTGGCCATTACGGCCTCGCGCCAACAGTGGACGGGGTCAGCCATCGAGGCCATCGATGACAGAGGCCGAATCTCGACAATTTTGAGTCGCAATGCGACTGTTTGCGTTCGATGGGTGGGCGGGGCGGCGCCTCACCACGACGGTGGGGGGCACTGGCCGTGCTCGTCATGGCGGTGGTCGCGCTTGACTGGCGCTGTTCCACGCGGTCTCGTACTTCATGCCGCTCGGCTGCGTGGGCTGGGGGAAAGGCTCCATTGGCTGCTGTGGCGTCTGATCCCGATG
This sequence comes from Nonomuraea sp. CA-141351, assembly GCF_050944675.1. Taxonomy (NCBI): domain Bacteria; kingdom Bacillati; phylum Actinomycetota; class Actinomycetes; order Streptosporangiales; family Streptosporangiaceae; genus Nonomuraea; species Nonomuraea sp. CA-141351. The sequence goes on along the minus strand of NZ_CP191982.1, from coordinate 8,962,193 downwards.
GTCGGCTACGGCGTAGCGATCGTTTTGCTGGTCGCAGGAATCCAGAGCGTCAGGAGCCGGGCTGGTTCATCTTCCGGCGCGTCGTCCGCATGAGCTCCTCCACCCGTGCGATCTCCGCCGTCACCTCCGCGATCTGGTTCTCCAGGATGACCGGCACCCCCGCACCCCCATAGCGGGCCTTCTCGATCTCGAGCTTGTTGAGCGAGCCGTAATGGACGTTCAGCAATGTGCTGAGCCCCTCCAGCCGAGTCTGCAGCGCCTTACGCTCCACCTGGCTGTCACGCCAGCGAGGCTCCACCAGCACGTCATCTGCCAGCTCGACAGCCCGCCGACCCGCGTCCCCTGCCAAGATGCCCTTCTGCAACCGGTCGACGTCCTCCAGAGTCCGTGGCGGCTGCCGCAACGCATCGGCAACGTCCCTGATCTCCTGGAGCAGGTCCTGGAGGGCGGGCCGAAGCCGCTCCAGCGCCTCGTCCCGCGACGACTGCTCCAGCACCCGTACGGCTCCCGCGAGCCTGCGGGTCTGCCCACCCACAGCCGCCAGCGAGGCCACCCGCTGGTAGAAGATGGCCAGGTCGCTTTCCCGCAGCTCCCGACCCGGCGGCAGGGTCAGGCTCACCTCCTCCAGCGACGACCCGCGCGCCAGCCGGTCGCAGATCGTCTGGACGAGGATCTGGGCACCCTCATACAACGGAAACCGCCCGGTGCCGGTGCCGAGCGCCGGGAGCGCGATGCTTCGCACCCGAAGGCTCTCCGCCAGGTCCAGCGACCGGTTCACCAGCTGCCTGATGCACGCCGTGTCCGGCATGAGATTGCGATCCAGGTCGATGGAGACCGCATGGAAGACGTACTTGGCGGACAGCTGCCCCGCCGTCGTCACACCGACGTCGCCCAGTGATAGCGGCAGCAGCTTCCTGGCATGCAGACGCAGCTCCGCACCGGCCTTGACGGACAGGGCCATGGAGACACCGCCGCCCATGGTCAGGTAATTGTCGTCGGAGCTCACCAGCACCTCGGCAGTCGACTCGGTGAGGTCGCCGTAGCCGACGCGGAACAGGGACGAGCCGATCCGGTAGGCGGTCGTCATCGCGGCTGGCCACGGAGGCGCTCGCGCACCGCCTCCAGGCGGTCGCGCTCGTCCTCGAGCTGGGTTTGCAGGTGGACAGGAGCGCTTCCGGCGTACTTGGCGACCTGTTCTTCGAGAATGCGCACGTTCCGTTCGTGAATGCGCAGAAGATTCCGCAGGCTCTCGCGGTCGAAATCCGGCGTGCCGGGATTTTCGTGCATGCGTGACTCCTGTCGACTTTCCTCCGTGTACGGCTGAGCCGCCATCCGGGCAAGCCACCCCGCCAGCCCCAACGCCACCGCCGCGCCAGCGAACCACAGCGCCTGGGCCCACCAGGGGCCATCCACGCGGTTGGTCGCCACCCCGCCGGCGACGGTCGCCACGGCACTGCCGACGGCGATGAGCTGGACCGGTTTTCGCGCGCCCTTTTTCTGCTTTTTCATATGAACCGGAAACCGGCGCGGGGGTTTCTCATTAGAAAAGTGTAAAGGCGTCACCCTTCCATCCGGGGGAGGAGTCGCTCGCTCACCCCATCCAATAATCCAGCCCCAGATGCGTGTGGGTGTCGTGCGCCTGCCGAGCGTGCCACCGAGCCAGCCCGGACCCGCCGTCGCGGCCGCCAGCTCCGCCAGCATGGTGTGCGTCGACCCCCGTACGGCGCCACCCGTGCGCTCATGACCAGCCGTTCCGAATACGGCATGAGCCTGCCGGTAGGGCGCGGCCGAATCCGGCACGCCCAGCCGGGCGGCGACGTGGCCCAGACCACGCCGAGAAACTCGGCCGCCCAGTCCTCCCTGATGTCGCTGCCCCCACCGCTCCAGCAGCCGCCGGGCCAGCGCGACGTCGTCCACGTCGAGGGGGCCAGCACGGCGACGGGGCGGAGCGGCCCCACTCGGGGTCGTGCATCCCTCGGAGAGATTCCCCATTGGGTCAAGGTCGTGGTGACGTCCCGCACTGCCGTTTCGACGGTGCCGGGGCCGAAGACGAGGTCGGCCAGTGCGCCCAGCCGGGTGAGACCGACCCGCTGATGCAGCCGTCGGTGTCCACCGAGTAAGTAGCCTAGCGCGGTCAGAGGGAAACGGGCTTGGCCGTCTTCTCCGGCCAGCTGGTGGAGACGGCTGTGATGGGCTCGATGAGACGGCTCAGGTCGCTCGCCTCAGCGAAGTGCCTGCCGGGCTGCGGGCGCGACATGCAGTGGGCCAGCGCGGCGCGCTCACCGGTTGTCAGGGTGGTGGCGGGCTCGAGCCGTCGTGCTTGGGCTGCGCTGATGGGCATCATGACGGCACCACCAGTCCAGCCAGCAGGCGCTCTCGCTCTGCCTGAATCGATGCACTCGCGCGACGGAGCTTGCTGGCCAGCTCACGGCCGCTGAGATGGATGTACGTCATCGTCGTGGCCAGATCCCTGTGCCCGGCGTACTGAGCGATTTGATCGAGAGTCGGTGAGCTCGCTCATGTCGCAGAACCTATCGCACGCCGGGTTCTGCGAGATGTTCTGCGAGAGGTTTTGAGAGTGACGCCAAGGGGTGAACCGGACACCGCGCGAACCTTGGTCTCGTGTCGCAGAACTATCCATTTCTGCGACACGATGCCGAGGGCCCTATTGCAGGGTGCGGCGTTGGTGGTCGCTGTCGCGGCGCAGCTGTCGGGTGTGCTGGTCCAGGGTCTGGGTGCGGGCGGCGAGGTCGGGGTGGCGGGGGCGTAGGTGGGGGGTGGCCTGGATGAGGGGGGTGAGCAGGTGGGCGGCGTCGTTGTCGGCCAGGGCTTGGGTGAGGCGGACGATGGCGGTGTGGGCGGTGTCGGGCAGGTCGTCTAGTGAGGTGATCTGTCCGGCCAGGCGGCGCAGGTCGGCGGCGTGGGCGCGGGCCCAGGCGGTGATGGTGCGGTCGGCGGCGCGGCGGTCGCGTTCGGCTTTGACGCGCTGCTCGCCAGTGGTGCCGGGTGTGCTGGCGGGGCGCAGGCGCAGGTAGCGGCGTTCGGCGGCTTGGCGGCTGGCCACGCCCAGGGGGGCGGCGAGTTCGGCCCAGCTGGCGCCGGCGTCGCGGGCGGTTTCGATCAGGCCGCTCTCCCAGCTGTCCAGGTGTTCGCGCACTTCGCGCAGCAGGAGCAGGGCCGCCAGGGCTTGTTCGGTGCCGGGGCTCGAGTCCTGGCGACCGGCCTGCTGGTGGGCGGTGTGGATGGCGTGGTCGATGGCGCGCAGGGCGCTGGCCGCGGCCAGGAACGTTGTCGGCCCGACCCGCGGTGCGGGGTGCGGTGCGGCGGGCTGGGGGGTGGTGTCGTCATGGGCCATGCGGTGGCCTCCTCTCGATCTTGTCATTGTTTCGGTGACGAGCATGTTTGTCATCGTTTCGATGACATGCTACAACGGAGGTGAGCGAAGGCATAGGCAGCACCTGCCTGAACCGAGTTGGAGGTGTTTCGTGATGTTGATGCGCACCGATCCCTTCCGTGAGCTGGATCGCCTCACCCAGCAGCTCCTCGGATCGACCGGCACCTGGTCGCGGCCGTCGGCGATGCCGCTGGACGCCTACCGGGAGAACGACGAGTACGTGGTGGCCCTGGACATCCCGGGGGTCACGCCGGAGGCGATCGACATCGACGTCGAGCGCAACATGCTCACCGTCCGGGCCGAACGCCGGCCCGTGGCCAAGGCCGACGAAGTCCAGGTCGAGCTGTCGGAAAGGCCTCTGGGCGTCTTCTCCCGGTAGATCATGCTCGCCGACACCCTGGACACCGACAACATCAAGGCCGACTACGACGCGGGTGTGCTGACCTTGCGGATCCCGATCGCCGAGCGCGCCAAGCCCCGCAAGATCGCCATCGGCAGTTCCGGCGGCCACAAGCAGATCCGCGCCTGACCCCGCTCTCGCGCCCGGGCGGGCGCCGCGCTCCGGCCATCCCCGCGGCCCAGACGGCGGGCCGCGGGGCGTCACCGTAGTGATGCCCGCATGGCAGAGCCGGGTAGAAGGCGGCCTGGAGGAGATGGGCACCGCTGAGGAGAACGCCGTGATCACCGCCTGCGGCGATATCGACGTCGCCACCGGCCCGGCGCTGTGAGACCGGATCACCGCGGCCCTCGAGCACCATCGCGCCGCGGTGCTCGACCTGTCCGGTGTCGCGTTCATCGACTGCGCCGGCCTCGGCTTCCTCATCGCGGCCTTCAACCACGCCGAACACCACGGCCGCACCCTGATCCTGCGCTCTCCCGGTCGGCAGGTGCGGCGGCTGCTCCACCTGGCCGGCGTGCACCAGCGGCTGCCCATCCAGAACTGACCCGACACATGGACACGCCCCCGACCCCGGCAGGCGTGCCGGGGTCGAGGGCGCGGAGGGAGCCCACCGCGATGACGCTGCGATGGCAGGCGTTCCTGGAGGCGGTCCAGGAACGCGGCGAGTACCCCACGCCACAGGAGGCCGACCGCGCAGCACGGGTCGTCCTGGCCCTGCTCGGCGCACATCTGGTCGGCTCGGAGCGGGCCGAGCTGGCCGCCCGCCTCCCCGAGACCTACGCCCTGATCCTGCTCAACCCGCTGCAGGCCGCCGAACCGCTCACCCCCGAACGCTTCATCCGCGCCACCGCCGCATGGATCGAAGGCGCCACCGCCACCACCGCCGCCTGGGACGTCAGCGCCGTCCTCAGCACAGTGGCCGACGCGGCCGACGACGAGCTGACCGAGCGTCTCCTGCTCCAGCTCCCACACGGCTACGATCTGCTGTTCGGCCGGCCCACCCCGGCCTGACCAGGGGGCACAGGCGTGACGGCCCGACCCATGCCAGCATCTCCCGCACCAATCCACGGGTTCTCCCACAGTGATCAGGCAATCACCGATCGCCATGAAGTCCACCGCAGCCTTCGGGATGTCCTCGCGCCGTGCCCCGTACACACATGTCATGGCAACGATAACATTCCTGGTTTCATCCCGTGTTGCTGGTGAAATGCGAGCTTGACGTACTGGAATGGCATCGTTAACAATCGACAGCGAACGGCCGCCCCCGCCTCTTCGGCGCCACCCCGACCCAAGGAGGGCTCAATGGTCCGCTCGCTCCCATTGGTAGCGGTAACATCCCCAACTCGCCGCGACGTCCTGCGCGGGCTGGGAGGGCTGGCCGCGGGGGGAACGTTGGCTGCCTGCGGAGTGCCCACGGAATCGGGTGAACCCGCGGCGCTCGGATCGTCGGCCCCGCCGTCGGGGGCGCAGGCCCGCGGCGAGGTCACCTTGTGGATGCGCGACGACGACCTGCTGAAGGTCTTCCGGACCGTGGTCCCGGCCTTCAACGCCAAGTACCCCAACGTCAAGGTGAACCTCAAGGGCGTGGACATCGCCACCAAGCTGCCGCCGGCCCTGGTTAGCGGCACCGGCCTGCCGGACGGCTCGTTCTGGGAGGACGACCAGATCGGCCAGCACGCCGACCACCTCTACGACCTGAGCACGCTCATGAGCAAGTACCGCGCCGACACGGTCCAGTTCAAGCTCGACGTCCTGACCCACCACGGCCGGCTGGTCGGCGTTCCCTGGGACACCGACCCGGGGCTGCTCTACTACAACGACGAGGTCGTGACCGGCGCCGGCATCGACCCTGCCTCCCTGACCGACTACGACGCGCTGCTGGCGGCGGCCCGCGCCATCAAGGGCAAAAATCCCAAGGCCAGACCCATCCCGCTGGAGCAGGACAACACCCTGAGCATGATGTGGTACACGATGTTCCTGAACCAGCAGCAGGGACACGGCCTGGTGGACGCCTCCGGCAACCTGACCCTGGACGGGGAGGCCTCCCGTCGCGCGCTCACCTGGATCAAGGCTGTCGTGGACGAGGGGCTGGGCGCGCGGCAGAAGTTCGCCGGCACCGCCCAGATCACGATGCTCGACGAGGGCGTCATCTCGCTGGTGCCGTGGGCGCAGTGGTTCATCTTCATCCCGCAGTCGGGCCTGAAGAAGACGACCGGCAAGTGGCGTGTGAGCAGCCTGCCCGCCTGGACCAAGGACGGCGCCCGCAGCGGGCTGATGGGCGGCAGTTCCTTCGTCATCCCCGACAAGGCGAAGAACCCGGAGCTGGCCTGGCTCTTCTACGAGTTCGCCGTCTACCAGCCCGACGGTTACCGCAAGGTGTTCTCCAAGAACAGTGTCTACCCGACCGGGCTCAACACGCTGGTGCCGTCCGTCAAATCCGCGCTCGACCCGGCCAAGCCGCTCGTGGACAAGCTGCCGCAGCTCGGCGGGGTGGACAACTGGGCGATCAGTACCAAGGCGGCGCTGGAGATCCCCGCCGGTTACACGGCGCCTTCCTGGTACGGCCAGGCCGCCAAATACCTGGGCGTCAACATCCAGCGGCTCATGGACGGCAAGATGTCGGTCGACGAGGTGATCGCCAAGTCCATGGCCGACATCAAGAAGAACCTGATCGACAGGAACTGATCCCTTGTCTTTGCTGGCAAATCGGGTGGCCGCCCGGCAGGCGCCCGCCGTCCGCTCGACCGGTGGCCGCCGCGGCCCGCGTACGGGCTGGAGAGGGCTGCTGCTGGTGGCCCCGTTCTTCGTGTTCTTCGCGGCCTTCACCGCCTACCCGCTCTACTACGCCTTCCAGCTCAGCTTTCTCGACTGGCACGGCGGCGCGACGTTCAAATGGGCAGGGCTCGGCAACTACCTCTACCTGCTGACGAACCCGGACTTCTGGACGGCGCTGGGCAACACCGCGCTGATCTGGCTGCTGATCGTGCCGCTCCAGACGATCGGCGCGATCGCGGCGGCGGGCGCCCTGTCCCGGGCTGGGCTCCGGTTCAAGCGTCTGCTGCGCACCGCAGTGATCATCCCGTACGTGACGCCGCTGGCGGCCATGGCCCAAGCCTTCATCCTGATCTTCGACCGGGACTACGGCGTGGTCAACCACCTGCTCGGCCTGGCCGGCCTACCGCCCGTCGAGTGGCTCACCTCCACCGAGTGGTCCAAGGTGACGATCGCGCTGCTGGTGCTCTGGAAGTCCAGCGGGTTCGCGCTCATCATCATGCTGGCCGCCATCCAGTCCATCCCGGGCGAGGTCTACGAAGCCGCCGCGCTGGACGGCGCTGGGCCGCTGACCACCTTCTGGAGGATCACCGTGCCGCTGATGCGTCACGCCATCGCGTTCTTCTTGGTCATCTCCACGTTGGGCATCTCGCAGATGTTCCTCGAGCCGTACGTCCTGACCGGCGGCGGGCCCTACAACAGCAGCACCACGACCGGCCTGTACCTGTTCCAGCACATCGGCGCCTCCGATCTGGGCACCGGCTCGGCCAACACCTTCCTGCTGGTCGCCATGGTGCTGGCGCTGTCGCTGGCGGCGGTGCGCCTGTTCCGGGAGTCGAAGTGAGCCTCCTGCGCCGCGGTGGCGGATACCTGCTGCTGGCGGCGGCCGTCGTGGTCTTCCTCTATCCCCTCTGGTGGATGGTCGTCTCGGCGTTCAAACCCGGCGCCAGCATCCTGAACGACCCCCTGGGGGCCGGACCGTTCACCCTGGACAACTTCCGGGCCATGTTCGAGGAGGTGCCGATCGGGCCGGCACTGGGCAACACGGCCCTGGTCGTGGCCGCCAAGAGCGCTCTGACCATGGTCTTCTGCCCGCTGGCCGGCTATGGCTTCGCCAAGTACAGCTTCCGCTTCAAGGAGGCGTTGTTCGCGCTGGTGCTGGTGACCCTCATGCTGCCCGTCCTGGCCCTGGTCATCCCGCTGCTGCTCGAGATGAAGCAACTCGGCTGGGTCAACACGTACCAGGCGCTGATCCTGCCCGGCGCGGTCGACGCCTTCAGCGTCTTCTACATGCGCCAGGTGATCAGCCAGGTGCCTGACGAGCTGCTGGACGCCGCCGCCATCGACGGCGCGTCAGTGGTGCGGACGTTCTGGTCGGTGGTGGTGCCCGTGATCCGTCCAGGCCTGGCCGCGCTGGCAGTGCTCACCTTCTTCGCCAGTTACAACGATCTCGTCTGGCCCATCGTGGCGGTCAACGACGAGAGCCGGCAGACCGTCTCGGTGCTGCTGGCCAACCTCGCCACCAACGTCACCGGAGCCCAGACCGCCAGCGGTTTCGATCTGTGGGGGCAGCTCATGGCCGCCTGCACCATCGCCACCGTGCCCACCGTCATCATCTTCCTGCTGGTCCAGCGCCACTTCATCCAAGGTCTGCTGGCCGGCAGCAGCAAATAGACAGGAGTACCGTTGCTCACCGCTGACATCACGCTCAGCACCTCCTTCCACCGCGGCCCCCTCGACCGCCGCCTGTTCGGGTCCTTCGTCGAGCACATGGGCCGATGCGTCTACACCGGCATCTACGAGCCCGGCCACCCCACGGCCGACGAGCACGGTTTCCGCACCGACGTCGCCGACCTGGTGCGCGAACTCGGCGTCACCCTGGTGCGCTATCCGGGTGGCAACTTCGTCTCCGGCTACCGGTGGGAGGACGGCATCGGCCCCAGGGAGTCCCGCCCTCGTACCTTGGAGCTGGCCTGGCGCGGAATCGAGCCGAACGAGGTCGGCACCGACGAGTTCCTCGGCTGGGCCGCGCGCGGCGGCCTGACCCCCATGATGGCGGTGAACCTGGGCACCCGTGGCATCCAGGAGGCCGCCGACCTGGTCGAGTACTGCAACATGCCCGGCGGCACCCGCTGGTCCGACCTGCGCCGTGCCAATGGCACCGCCGATCCGTACAACGTCCCGCTGTGGTGCCTGGGCAACGAGATGGACGGGCCGTGGCAGATCGGACACACCAGCGCCGCCCAGTACGGAGCGCTGGCCCGCGAGGCCGGCAAGGCCATGAAACTCGTCGATCCCGGCATCGAGCTGGTGGTCTGCGGCAGCAGCAACCGGCAGATGCCGACCTTCGGCTACTGGGAGGCCGACGTCCTGGAGCAGGCCTACGACGTGGCCGACTACATCTCCCTGCACGCCTACTACCTCAACGACGGGGAGCGTGCCGGATACCTCGGCTCCGGCGCGGCGCTGGATTCCTTCATCGGTGACGTGATCGCCACCGCCGACGCCGTCGGCGCCCGGCTCGGGCGTCCCAAGCGCATTGACCTGTCCTGCGACGAGTGGAACGTGTGGACCCGCGATCCCGCGGTCGACATCTCCGCCCGCGAGCCGGACGTGGCGGTGCCGATCACCGAGCACGTCTACACCCCGCTGGACGCCGTGGTGACCGGCGATCTGCTGGTGGCGCTGCTCAATCACGCCGACCGGGTCCGCATCGGCTGCCTGTCGCTGCTGGTCAACGTGAGCGCGCCGATCCTCACCGAACCGGGCGGCCCGGCCCGCAGGCAGACGATCTTCTACCCGGCCGCGCTCACCGCCCAGCTGGCCCGCGGCGTGAGCCTGCGCACTGTGGTGTCCAGCCCCGAGGTCGCGACCGTACGGCACGGCGACGTGCCCGCAGTCGCCGCCGCCGCCACCTACGACGAGGACTCCGGCGAGGTGGCGCTGTTCGTCACCAACCGCGGCACCGACACCGCGCACGTGCGGCTGCACGACATCGGCCCGGGGACGCTGGCGGTCCAGGAGGCCTGGACCCTCGCCGCGGCCGGGAGCGGGCTGCCCATGCCTTTCACCCAGTACGTCACCGACGACGACGGCGGCGGCATCGTCCTGCGTCTGCCGCCGGAGTCCTGGACGGCACTCAAGAGCCAGCGGAAGGACTGAACGATGGGGATCTGGTGATCAGCCCGGCGCCGGTGCGGTGCTCGCCCGCCGCACCAGCGCCGGAACCACGTGCGGTGCGTCATCGGCGTCGTCGTCCTGCCCGTCCATCTGGCGCAGCAGCACCTCGACCGCACGGCGGCCCACCTCCTCGTGGTCCGGCCTGACCGTGGTCAGCGGCGGGATCAGGTAGCCGGCCTCCGGAATGTCGTCGAACCCGACGACGCTCACGTCGTCCGGCACACGAATGCCGCGCTCATTGAACGCACGCAGCAAGCCGAGCGCCATGTGGTCGTTGGCGGCGAAGACGGCCGTCACACCCGAGCGCTCGGCCAGCTCCAGCCCGGCCTGATAACCGGACTCGGCGCTCCAGTCGCCGGGCACGACCCGGGGGACGGAGCGGCCTGCCTGCTCCAGCGTGGCCCGCCACGCCTCGATACGTGCCTGGGCGTCCATACGCTCCCGAGGACCGGAGACATGCCACACCGTCGAATGCCCCAAGCGCAGTAGGTGCTCCACCGCCATCCGCACGCCCTCGACCTGGTCGATGCGCACGGCGGGGACCGACTCGTCGGGAGCCGCCTCCACCGCGACGGCGGGCAGTCCCTCAGGCAGGCTGTGCAGCGCGCTGGTGGCCGCCGCCTGGGAGGCGAACACCGTGATGACCCCGGCCACCGTGTGGCTGGTCAGATCGGCCATCGCCTCGACGATGCTGCCGCGATCGAAGCTCTCCGGAGTGGCGATCGTGACGCCATAGCCCGCGGCACGAGCCGCGCGGCCGATGCCCAGGAGCGTGGAGGCCGGCCCGAAAAGCACCGAGTCGAAGCTGATCACGCCGATCGTGTGCGCCTGCTGGCGGACCAGCCCGCGGGCCATCAGATTGGGGCGATAGTCGAGCTGCCGGATCGCCTCCAGCACCCGCTCCCGTGTCTCCTCGCGCACGTTGGGGCGTTCGTTGAGCACGCGCGACACCGTCTGGTTGGACACCCCGGCCAGCCGGGCGACATCGCCGATCACCGCGGGACGCGCGCCCCGCCGGACACCTGCCACCGAATCCTCTTCCCCGTGTCGAAGCTCTTGATAACGATATCAGGGACGCTCGCACAGGCTGGGAATAGTGCTCGACCAGCGCTGTGGCCTGCGCGGCACCCTATCACGTTGTTCACCGTCCTAATGGGGTACGACAAGAGAGCCACCACATCCCACATCAAAGCCTGATGACAGCGACGATGACCGGAATGCTAACGTTAACAATTGTCGTGTCCGGCCGAACTTTGGAGCCCAACCGTGCACAACGCGCATCTCACGATCGACCCCGCCTTCCTCGTAGCCCCCGTCCGCCGGCGCACCTTCGGCACGTTCGTCGAACATCTGGGGCGCTGTGTCTACACCGGCATCTACGAGCCGGACCACCCATCGGCCGACGACGACGGTTTCCGCGGCGACGTGCTCGACCTGACGAGGGAACTGGGGGTGTCCACGGTCCGCTACCCGGGCGGCAATTTCGTCTCCGGCTACCGGTGGGAGGACGGCGTCGGCCCTCGCGAGAGCCGCCCCCGCCGCCTGGACCTGGCCTGGCACAGCACCGAGACCAACGAGGTCGGCGTGGACGAGTTCGTACGCTGGTGCCGCAAGGCCGGCGTCGAGCCCATGATGGCCGTCAACCTCGGCACCCGCGGCATCGAGGCGGCGCTCGACCTGCTGGAATACTCCAACCACCCGTCCGGCACCGCGCTGTCCGACCTGCGCGTCGCCAACGGCGCCAAGGAGCCGCACGGGATCAGGATGTGGTGCCTGGGCAACGAGATGGACGGTCCCTGGCAGACCGGGCACAAGACCGCCCGCGAGTACGGCAGGCTCGCCGCCGAGACCGCCCGCGCCATGCGCATGATGGACCCCTCGCTGGAGCTGGTCGCCTGCGGCAGCTCGAGCTCGTCGATGCCGACCTTCGGCGCGTGGGAGGCCGAGGTGCTGGAAGAGGCCTACGACGTGGTGGACTACATCTCCTGCCACGCCTACTACGAGGAGAAGAACGGCGATCTCGGCAGCTTCCTGGCCTGCTCGACCGACATGGAGTACTTCATCTCCTCGGTCGTGGCCACCGCCGACCACGTCGGGGCGCGGCTGAAGTCCCGCAAGAAGATCGACATCTCCTTCGACGAGTGGAACATCTGGTACCTGTCGCGCTTCCAGAACGCCGAGCCGCCCGCGGACTGGCCGGTCGCGCCGCGGCTGCTGGAGGACCACTATCACCTGGCCGACGCCGTCGCCTTCGGCGGGCTGCTGATCACGCTGCTGCGCAACAGCGACCGGGTGACCGCCGCGTCCCTGGCCCAGCTGGTGAACGTGATCGCGCCCATCATGACCGAGCCCGGCGGCCGGACCTGGAGGCAGAGCACCTTCCACCCGTTCGCGCAGGCGTCCCGGCTCGCGGCCGGCGACGTGCTGCGGGTGGAGCCGGTGAGCCCCACGTACGAGACGGCGGACTACGGGGATGTGCCGCTGCTGCACGCGGTGGCCACGCACTCGGACGAGGGCACGACGCTGTTCGCCGTCAACCGCTCCACCGACGCGCCCCTCTCCCTGGAGATCGACGCCCGCGCGCTCGGCGGCGCGCGCATCCTCGAGGCCACCACCCTGACGCACACGGACGTGTACGCCCGCAACACCGCCGCCGACCCCGACCGGGTCGCACCCCGACCCAACGCGAACGTCGAGCACGACCCGGCCCGCGTGCTCCTGCCCCCGGTGTCCTGGAACGTCATCCGCCTGGCTTGACCAGCCACGGCGACCCGGCCGGCCGTACTCTGGAAAGTGGGACCGGGCCGTACGACTGCTCGCCTTGTTCGCGCAGGATCGCCTGTCGCGCCTTGCGCAGTTTCCTGCGGCCCGGCTCGGCAACCGGGATCAGGGCCGCTGCGCGCCTTCGCCGTCCCCGTCGAGCAACGGCCAGGCCGTCAGGAGCCCTTGGAGGGATTGACCGTGAAGTAGAGGCTCATGTTCAGGTCATCCGGCACTTCCAACAGCTTGCGCACCAGTTCGCCCTTGAATCCCACGACCTGGATCTCGTCGTTGGCCCCGTTGTCCAACTCCCAGCAGTACAGATGCGTTTCGTCGTACCAGCCCAGCACCCTGTCGCAGTCAGAGGTGAACTTCTGGAGCCGCTTGCCGGTGGCAGTGTCCCAGAGGCAGGTGTCCCCGTCGTGGCCCTGCGGGCAGTCGGTCACGAACATCTTGCCCGAGGGCGAGAACATGTCCCTCTCGCCGGACGACAACGATCCGACACCTGGCGCGTCGCGTGTGGGCTTGCCGGAGGTGTCGAAGAAGCGCAGGCCCTGGTCCTTGCCGTAGAAAGAGACCACGCCTTCCTGGTCGCCGTCCCAGCCGAAGTCCGAGCCACGTATCGAGTCGTCGGCCACGTCGACCACGCTGACCTTGGCCTGGGCCACGTCGACGATGGCGAAGCCCAAAGAGAGCCAGTCCTCTTTGCCTCGCTTGTCCTTGATCTGCTTGTCGATGTTGAGCAGCACCCTCGAGCCGTCGTCTGACCAGGAGCGGATTGTGCTGATCAGTGGGTCGCGTACCGTCTTGATCCGGAAACTGGACCCCGCCTGTCTGTCGTTGATCAGGATGGAGTCGTAGCCGTCCGAGGTGTACTCCTTCTGTCGTCCCGCGACATAGCGGCCGTCGGGGGAGACCATCGTGTCGAAGTTGCCGGCGTACTTGTCGAACGTGCCCCGCGGCGATTGCCTGGCGTAATCGACGTCGCCGTCGTCATTCTTGTCGTAGACCTCGTACGCCGTCAGCGTGATCGGGTCGGAAGGAAGCTCGTAGAGCGTGATCGGGCCCCCGGGCAGCCTCTTCTTGACAGGGGCGGCCGGAGCCGTGGTCTTCGGCGCCTGACTCGCGGGGCCTGGGAGGACAGGGTTGCTCGGGGCGTTCCGTAGCGCCACGGCCACCGGCACTCCGGCCAGCGCGAGGATCACGGCCGCCGCGGCGATGACGATCGGCCTGCCGCCCTTCTTCCGCGGCTTCCGCGGCTTCCGTGGTTCCTCCCCTTCCTGCGGCTTCGCGTCCGTGACGGCACCCGTGGCGGCTGCCTCGCTTCCCGCCTGGAGTACGCGTGAGCTGGGCACCGGATGTGCCAGCAGCCGCATGATCACCTGCTCGGCCGTCGGCCGCTGCGCCGGATTCTTGGCGAGGCACTGCTGCACGACGTCACGGAGCGGCCCGTCGAGCGAGCCCAGCTCGGGCGCGTTCCTGAGCACCCGGCCCATCACGGCGAGCGTCCCCTCGTTCCCGAACGGCGCTCGCCCGCACGACGCGAAGACGATCGTGCCGGCCCAGGAGAACATGTCAGCCGCAGGTCCGACCGCATGCCCCAGGATCTGCTCGGGAGACATGTACGCGGGCGTCCCGATCTGCGTGCTGCTGGTCATCGTGGCCGGACCGAGCTCGCGCGCGATGCCGAAGTCGACCACGCGCGGCCCGTCGGAGGCGATGATGACGTTGCCCGGCTTGAAATCCCGGTGCACGACGCTGGCCGCGTGGATCGCGGCCAGCGCGGTGGCGGTGCCGATGGCCAGCCGATCCAGCGCCGGGCCGGTGTGCGGGCCGTCATTTCGCACGGCCCGCTCCAGAGAGGGCCCCTCGACGAACTCGCTCATGATGTACGGGCGGTTGTGCTCGACACCCGTGCTGAGTACGGCCGCGGTGCAGAACTGCGCCACCCGCTGGGCCACCTCCGCCTCGCGCAGGAATCGCTCGACGCTCTTCTGGTCGTCGGACCGGTCGAGGCGCAGCCACTTGATGGCCACGTACATGCCCATAGGGGTCCTGGCCAGGTAGACGACGCCCTGCCCGCCCTCTCCGAGCTTGCCGAGCAGTTCCAGGCCGGCCAGCTCCGGGGGATCACCGGGCATCAGAGGGGTGAACGACGGCATGACAAAATATTGGACCAATGCCGTGGATCTACGGAATCTTACTTACGGACAACTCCTCCGATGCGATGCGGCCGACGTGCTCAGGAGGCCTTGGCGAGGGCCTTGGTGACGACCTTGGCGACGGTCTCGACAGCCTTCACCCCCACCCCCATCGAGCGGTGACGATCCGAGATGACGGCGATCAGGTACGTGTGCCCGCGGCTGCGGACCCGGCCGATGCTGTTGACCGTCCACCGCCCCCCGTCCCGGGGACGGGGCAGCCAGCCGTTCTTGAGCGCGACGCCCTTGCGCCCGGCCGCGCTGACGCCCCATGACTGCGCCCGCGTCACATCGCTCATCAGGCGCAGCACGTACCGGCGGTTCCTGGCGGAGAGCGGGCTCTTGGCGGAGGTGAGGGCGGTCATGAGACGCACCTGGTCGGTGGCGGTGGTCGTGGTCGCGCCCCACGCGCCTCCCGGGCCGGGCGCCGTGTCGCGCAGCCCGAGTTTCCTGTTGGCGGCGGCCAGGCCGGACGCCCCGCCGATCGCCCGCCACAGCGCCGACGCGGCGGCGTTGTCGCTCACCTTGATGGCCCGCGCCGCCAGACGCTTCTCCCCGGCGGTGAGGCCGCGGTGCCGGCGCTGGGCCCTGAGCAGCAGCGTGACCAGGATGTCGACCTTGACGATGCTGGCCGTGGCCGTCCTGAGGCCGGGGTGGTAGGCGTAGGACAGGCCCGAGGACAGGTCGCGTACGGACACCGAGAGCCGGCCCGAGAGGTGGCTCACGTAGCGGTCGAGGGCGCGGGTCAACGACTTCTTGTACGACTTGCGCGAAGGCGCGAGGGCCGATGCCACGGCGACCGGACGGGGTGCGAGGAGGACGGCAGCGGGGCCGGAGGCAGGGGAGGGACTGCTCGGGGAGAGTAAGAGGAGCAGGGCGGCCACGGTGAGGAGGGACGCCGGCAGAGCCCGCCGGCGCCGCAGCGTCCCGGGCCGGGCTGCGTACGCAGGGGATAAAAGCGGCAAGGAACGCAAAGCCATGCGAGGCAGCATTACGGCACGGCTGTTTCCTCTGTGTTAGCTGAGGTAAAAGGTGAGGGGCGGAAGCAACCGCACAGCCTCCGCCCCTCCGGCCCCTGGGAGTCAGGACCGCCGCCGCGAGGAGCGCCATGGGCTACCTGGAGAACCTCGCCGGCGCCCGCGACACTAACCCGCTCCTGGGCGCCACGTCTGCGGAGGATTACTCAGAACGGGCCGCCCACGCCGCGAGGATGGCGGCCTCTTTCTCCGGCGCCATCCCGTGCGTGGTCTTGACGCCGTAAACGCGCTCCTCCTCCGGGATCTCGCGGAGCCAGGCCCACGTGTCACGGACGATCTCCGACACCGGACGCGTGCTCAGCCCCGCCGCCTCCGCCCTGGCCGTGGGCACGCTCCAGAAGTTTCCGACCTCCGCGGACGGCGGCCCGCCCCACAGCGGCAGCTCCACGAACGCCCCCGCCCCATGCTCCAGCAGGAACCCGCTGTCCACCCACACGAACTCCGCGTCCGACCCCGTCGCCTCCTTGCAGAGAGCGAGCCACTCGCCATAGGTGGTGTTGCCCGCCGGCCCCGTCACCAGGAAGGTGTCGGACGTGCCTCGCTCCGCGTGATCGAGGGTGAAGATCGCCACGTCGCGCGCGTCCACGAGTTGCATCGGCGTGGCCGGGTCGCCGGGTGCGAGGACCCGGCCGCCGCGCGCGATCCTGCTCAGCCACCACGGCAGCCTGGCCACGTTTTCGTGCGGCCCCAGGATCAGGCCGGGCCGGACGATCAGCGCATTACCATCGAACCCCTGCCGGACCGCGCGCTCGCACCCCGCCTTCAGCACGCCGTAGTCGCCGTCGTCGGGCCCGGCGTCGGGCGCGCACGCCCATCCGGGCGTGTCCTCGGTGGCCGGTACGCCGGGAAAGCCGTCGATGGCCGAGACGCTGGAGACGAAGGCGTACGTGCCGGCATGTCCGGACAGCGCCATCGCCGACTCGCCCACGACCCGCGGCGTGTAGCCGGACGTGTCGACCACGGCGTCCCACGACCGGCCTTCGACCAGCCGATCGAGGTCCGCGCGCACCTCCCGGTCGCCCCGCACGACCTCGGCGCCGGGCACGTCGGCCCCGCTCCGCCCCCTGTTGAACGTCGTCACCTCATGCCCGCGGGCCAGCGCCTCGACGACGACGGCACGACCCAGGAACCCTGAACCACCAATGATGAGAAGCTTCACGCACTCATTGTTCGCCCATCGTCGGCGTGCGATGGGTCTTCTTCACGCAGAGCGGAGCCCGTGGGGCGCAGCGGCGGCACGATGTGCACCCTCGCCGAGCCGATGTCGAAGAACAATCCCACCAGCTCCAGCTTCCCGGCCCGGACCTGCTCGTCGACCTTGCGGTAGGTGCGCAGGTTCTCCAGTTGCTGCTGTACGTTGACCCGGCACAGGACGTCCAGAGCGCCGCTGTGCAGCCGGTCGCCCTCGGTCTCGATGAACGTGGCCAGGCTGTGGTTTCCGTGCCGCAGCCACCGTCTCAGCCCCGGCAGGCTGCCTGCCTGCACGCCTCCGCTGAGCACCCCCGCCATCGCGCCGCACCCGGAATGCCCGCACACCGTGATCGTGTGCACGCCCAGGACCTGCGTGGCGTACTCGATCGCCGCCACCACCGAGTCGTCGTGCGGCTCGGAGCCCCTGCGCGGCACCAGGTTGCCGATGTTGCGCACGGTGAACAGGTCGCCGGGGCCGCTCGCGGTGATCAGGCTGGGCACGATCCTGGAGTCCGCGCACGTGATGAACAGGTGCGTCGGCTGCTGCTTACGGGCCAGCTCCGTGAAGATGGGCCGCAGCAGCGGCGCCGTACGCCGGTGGAATTCCCGCGCCCCCACCGTCAGCTGGCATTCCGCACCCTCGGAGCCCGGCGCCGCGGGGGGACGGCGGTGCCGGTGCGCCCACGGCAGCCACCAGCGGTCCGGCGCCTTGGGCGGCGACTTGACGGGGAACATGCGCGCCCCGCTGGCCGCCAGCGAGTACCACTCGTCGTGCAGCTCGTCGATGTCGATCGTGCCGCCCATGCGCTCGTGGTCGAGCCGCCAGGAGTGGAGGGCCTCGAAGGCGGCGTTGTCCATGAAGTCGATGTTCAGGTCGAGGTCCACGTCGGCGCCGGGGGCGATGGCCCGCAGCTCGCGCGTCAGCCTGGGCACACCCAGGAACGTCAGCGAACCGGAGATCGTCACGTGCAACCGGCCGTCGCGATCCTCCCGCTTCAGCACCGTGACCCAGGTCAGGCGGCGCAGCGCCAGCAGCGCGGCCAGCGCCAGCCCCGCCAGCACGCCTTCGGCGAGCCCGAGCAGGATCACGGCGAGCATCGTCGCCACGTAGACGGGCACCTCGCCGTGGCCGTGCACCTTCCTGATGTGGGCCAGGTTCACCATCTGCACGCCGATGAACACCAGCAACGCCGCCAGCGCCTCCAGCGGGATCAGCTTGATCGTCCAGCCGAACCCGATCGCGAACACCAGCACCCAAACTCCGTGCAGGACCGCCGACCAGCGCGTACGCGCGCCCGCCTGCACGTTCGCGGTGCTGCGTACGATCACGCCGGCCACCGGCAGGCCGCCGAGCGCGCCGGTGACCATGTTCGCGACACCCTGGCCGGTCAGCTCCTGGTCGAGGTCGGCGCGGCGGCCGGCGTGCTGCCCCTCGACCGCCACGCAGCACAGCAGTGACTCGCACCCGGCCAGCAGCGCCACCAGCAGCACCGCCGCGACGATCAGGTGCCAGTCGCCGTGCGGCAGCACGGGGAACGCCCACTGGACGACGCTCTGGGAGAGGTCCACGCGCGTGACGTCCCAGTTGAACACCCACGCCGTGGTCGCAGCCACGAGCAGCGCCACCAGCGGCGCGGGCACGGCCTTGACCTTCTTGGGCATCCGCGTCCACAACGCCAGCACGGCGATCGTGAGCACTCCGACGGCGACCTTGTGACCGTGCAGGTTGGCGATCTGGCCGGGCAGCTCGATGAGGTTCGCCACGGCCGAGCGCTGCGAGCTGCCGCCGAGCACCACGTGGAGCTGGGCGAGCGCGATGATCACGCCGACGGCCGCCAGCATCCCGTGGATGACCGCCGGCGACACCGCGAGCGCCGCCCTGGCCGCCTTGAACACGCCGAGCAGCAGCTGCACGGCCCCTGCCAGCAGGGTGATCATGCAGGTGGCCCGCCATCCGTAGGTCTGCACGAGATCCACGACCACCAGCGACAAGCCGGCGGCGGGCCCGCTCACCTGCACGGCGGAGCCACCGAGTGCGCCCGCCACGATCCCGCCCACCACGGCGGCGATCAGCCCGGCGGCCAGGGGGGCGCCCGAGGCCATCGCGATGCCCAGCGAGAGGGGCACCGCGACGAGGAAGACCACGAGCGAGGCGGGCACATCATGCCTGAGCGTGCCCAGCCGGTTACTCTTTGTGTCGGGGATCATGGAGCAAACCCTATTGCTCCGTCGGCCCCGCTTTAAGGGTGCGTCACGCGGGTTTTACCCATTAATGGGCGCCTGCGGATCACCGGTAATAGTCGTGGGGATAGTCCTGGTCGGCGGGCGAGCGGCGGTGGTTGCCGCCACCGTTGCCGTTCTGGGAGCCGTACGTCGGCCACGGGGTCGCGCTCGACGGCGGCTCGGGCCAGGCGGCGGCCGGGCTGGTGGTGATGTCGCCGGTCTCGTACGCGATCGAGCTGGGCTTCGGCGCGGGGGCCGACAGCACGTCGTCGTAGGCCGAGACCGCCCTGCTGGGTGCGGTCGGGGTGCCCGTGGCGGGGGAAGGGCCGGTGAGCGGGTCGGTGTCGTCGGCGACCGCCCAGCCGGAGCGCACCTCGTACGAGGCGGGGTACGACGAGCGCGCGGCGGGCTGCTCGAAGGCGGGCCACGAGCTTCCCGAGGTGGGAGAGGGGTCGTCGAGGATGTCGGGCTGGGCGGGCCAGGAGCCGGACGACGACGACGCGGGCGTGCCGGCCCAGGTGGTCTCGGCGGCGTTGTTGTAGGCGGGGAACGGGTCGCTCGTGGGCGCCCCGTGGATGGGTGAGGGCTGGGCGGGGAAGGAGCCGCTGGAGTTCACCGCGGGGGTCACCGGGAAGGAGCCGCTGGAGCTCGCCGCGGGGGTCGCCGGGAAGGAGCCGCTGCCGAAGGAGCCGCTGCCGCTCGGTGCGGTCAGGGGGTTCGGCTGGGTCACGGGGGTCGCGGGGAAGGAACCGCCGGCGGCGGGAGTGGCCGGGAAGGAGCCCGTGCCGTTGCCGGTCGTGTTGGACGACAGAGAGTCGGGGCGAGGGGAGGGCACCGGCTGGGCGCCGGCGCCGAGGATGCTCATCACGTCGGCCGTCGGCGCGGCGAATGTCATCGTTCGCTGGTCCGCCAGCTCGGCCTGGGACGGAGTGGCGCGCTTGGCCGGCTGCTCCACCAGGTCGGCGAGGTTGGCCGCCGCGGCGGCCGGCTGGCGCTGCGGAAGGGGGGACTGGACGGTGGTCGCGTTGGGGTCGGCGGAGGCGGCCGCGGGCTGCGGCTGAGTGGTGCGTTCCCGGCGCCTGGCGGCGGGACGCTCAGCAGGGCGCTCGGCGGGGCGCTCGCGCTCGACAGGGCGGGAGGCGCCCTTCCTGGCCGCCACGGTGCCACCCGCACCGAAACCGCCCTCTTCCGCATCGCTGCGGATGTTGGCCCAGAACTCCTCGTCCTCGTCGTCGGAGGTGGGGTTGCCCCACTCGTCGACGCCGCGCCTGCCACGCTGACCGGTGCGTACCGGTTTGGGCTTGGGCTCGTCGATAGGGCTGAAGTCGGGGCTGAAGTTGGCCATGCGCGGCTCGTGCGAGGCGAACTCGTCAGTGGACCGCGTCTGGGTCATCTCCTCCTTTTCGGCCATCTCCTTCAGCCGTTCCGGAGGGAGAGAGCTCTCCCGGCGGTTCATGGAACGCATGCCCAGTGCCACGACGACGAGCACGAGGAGCACGACAGCGACCAAGCTCACTACGACCGCGATCATTGCACCACCCTCAAAGCCATGGCCTCCCTTCGGCGCCGGTGAGATCGCGCGGCCATCGACGCGACCTGCCCCCTTTGATCACCAGTGCCTAACAATTGGATCTGATTGTGTCGGACCACTATGAGCGTTGTCACACCCTACGTGAAGAATTGGTACACCGAATTACCTGCTGTGTTCGGGGTATCACTGGATGTCGACCGCTGTGAGTCTGCCCCGGGCAATGGTCTTGTTCGCGATGTCCTTCAGGATGTCGGGGAGCCCGCCATCCTTCGGGACGACGACCTTGTCGTTCAGCGTGTAAACGGTGAAGCGGTAGTTGCCGCTCTCGCCGCACGGGGGGTCGTAGCCCGTCTTGCCACTGGTCACCTTGGCCTGACCGGATCCCGGAGGGGGATCGGCCGCGGCGTTGGGCCCCAGCTCGGTCGTGGTCGCCGGGATGTTGTAGAGCACCCAGTTAACGACCGATTCCGATGGTGTATGAGAATCGACCACGATTGCGATCGACTTGGCCTTGGGCAGCGGCTGGCTCGACCAGCGCAGCGGAGGGCTGCCCTGGTCGCCTCGGCAGGAGTAGTCGGCGGGCAGCGGCTTGCCCTCCCGCAACTCCGGGCTCGAGACGTTGATCTGCGCGATGTCCTCGGCCTGAGATCTGCCTATGAGACTGGCGCAACCCGACAAGGCGAACGCGGCAGCCACCACCGTCACACTGACGGCGATGCGTCGCATGCGTGATGCCGCGTTACACAGCCCCATGCCGGACGATGCTACGCGGCTCTCGGCGGTGCGCAGACCGTTTCTCGATGGTCGGTGCAAGGTAAAGGATCCGAAACGAGGCGGAATCGCGGGATCCGGGTAGTGACCTTCGACACAAGTGTGGCCCCCGCCGGCGCTGGGGGCCCGGAATGGCGCCGTACCCGGGAACCTTTTCTGACCTGCTGGTTCACTGCGGCCGGACTTCCGGCGGGATCTCGTACGGCGACCCGACAAAACGGACATCGGTTTCGGTCGTGCCCCTTCCGTAAAAAGCAGGTGCGCCGGATCCATCCAGAGATGTAGGCACAGGCGATGATTCCCGGGGCCGGCCGGGTGGACGGCGGCTGCCACGTTGCGTGAGGCGCTCGCGCTCTGGTGCGGTCCCGCGCTGGCCGGGCCTGGCTGGCACGCACGTGGCGCCGCCGATGTGGCCAAGCTCGACAGCCTGCGGCCGGCCGCCATCGAGCATGGCACCGAGGCGGAGCAGGGCGGCGGCAGACACGCCGGGCGTGCAGGTGGATCTTGGCGGGCCGCGGACAGATCGCTCCGGCGGTTCGCGCCCTAAGCTGGCCTTGTGACGTCAACTGGCCCGCTGCGCGATCCGGCGAACCGCGTCTCGCCCAAGGCCGTCCGCCTGTGGTTGCTCGAGTCGCTGGTCGCGTTTGTCTTCTTCCTGGGCGGCTCGCTCCTGGTGTCGCGGTGGGTCGGCGGAAGCGGGTGGTCGTGGGTGCCCGGCTGGTTCGCGGACCACTCCTGGTTGCTGCCTGCCGCGGTCGTGGTCCTGACGGGGCCTTTCCTGGTCGCCGAGCCCTTCATACGGTACGCCGTGCATCGCTGGGAGCTCTCTGGGGACGTCGTCTACGCCAGGTCGGGGTTCCTGACCAGGGAGTGGGTGTTCGTGCCCGTGAGCCGCATCCAGACGGTCGACAAGGCGCAAGGGTGGATCGAGCGGATGCTCGGGCTGGCCACGCTGGAGATCCGCACCGCGTCCCACGCGGGGTCCTCGACGATCAAGGGTCTCGACCACCACGTCGCGGCGGGGCTGGCCGAGCAGATCGCGCACCGCGCCGAAGCCCTCAGGGACGACGCGACATGATCGGCCCCCAGCCGCCCCATGGCGGCGGCGACCCCCACGCCGGCCCCGAGCCGCAGGGTTACGCTCCACCTCGGAGTGCTCCTCCGGCGCGGGTGCCGCTGCGGTTGAGCCCGAAGGTGCTGCTCATCGATCCCGTACGCATGCTGCCCTCGCTCCTGCTCCCTCTCGTCGGCGTGCTCTTCGTGGGCGGGTTCTCGCCCAGGTCGTACGCCTGGGCGGCGCTCGGCGTGGCCGGCACCGTGGTGTTCGCGATCGTCCGGTGGGCCACCTTCACCTACGAGATCGCCGGCGACCGGCTGGAGACCAAGCGGTCGCTGATCAGCCGCTCCGTCCGCACCATCCCGCTGGAGCGGATCCGTGGCGTCGACGTGTCCACGCCGCCCATGCACCGCCTGCTCGGCCTGGCCGTACTCAAGATCGACACGGGGGCGAGCGGGGACGACGAGGAGGCCGAGCTCGACGGGGTCACGCTGGAGGAGGCCGAACGGCTCAAGTCGGTGCTCCTGCGACGCTCCGCCCGGCCCGAGGCGCACGTGGCCGACATGGCGGGGCCCCGCGAACGGGTGATCATCGGCGTGCCGCGGAGGTGGCTGCTGTACGGGCCGCTGTCGGGCGCGTACCTGCTCACCCCCTTCGCGCTCGCCGGCGGCGCCATAGGGCTGGTGTTCCAGTGGGGCGACGACCTGGGGTTCGACCAGGACGCCGCCTTGAGCGCCGGAGAGTGGCTGTGGACCCATCCCTATCTGCTGCTGGTCGCGGTGCTGCTGCTCGTGGTGGCGATGCCGTTCGTGGGCGGGCTGATGTACGCGATCTTCAACTGGGACTTCCAGCTCAGACGCCGCGACGGCTACCTGGTGGCGGAGCGCGGTCTGATCAACCGGCGCAGTGTGTCGCTGGAGTCCGCCCGGGTGCGCGGCTACGAGATCGTGGACGGGCTCGCCGAGCGGTGGGCCGGGGTCGTACGTGTCTGGGCCATTGTGACGGGACTGGGCGACTCCCAGACGCGGGGGCAGCTTCTGCCCGATGTGCCCCGGCCCGTGGCGCACCAGGTGACCGACGACGCCATCGGCCCCTACCGGGCGCCCCTCCGCCCCCATCCGCCCGTGGCGCGCAACCGCCGCCTGTTCCGCGCCGTCTTCCCCTGGGCCGTGCTCGCGTTGGCGAGCGCCGTGGCGATCTGGGTGACGGGGACGACCCTGTGGCTGGTCCTGCTGGTGCCGGCGCTGCTGCTGGCCGGGGCCGGGGTTCCGCTGGGACTCGACCGGTACACGTCGCTGGGGCACGGCTACGACGGGGTACGGCTGGCGGTGCGCTCGGGGTCGCTGCGACGTTCCCAGGCCGTGGTCGAACGCCGGGCCGTGGTGGGGTGGCGGCTCCGGCAGACGTGGTTCCAGCGGCGGGCGGGGGTGCTCACACTGATCGCCGGCGTCGGGGCGGGCAAGGGCGGCTACTCGGCGATCGACGTGTCGGAGGCTCAGGGGGCGGGGTTTCCCGCCGAGGTGACGCCGGAGTGGCTCGCCCCCTTCCTCCTCGAGCCCCGAACGCCACCCGCAGGCTGACCGCCTCTTCCGGCACTGGACGCCGCCGAGGCTGATCCCCCCGGCGGCGATTGCTGACGGCCGGTGCCGGTCAGTCTAGGGCGGTGGATTCCGACGATCCGCCGTGTGCCAGTGCGATCAGCCCCGTGCGGCGGGTTCTGGTGATTGCCGTGGGCGGGTGCGGTAGGTCCGGGCGGCGGATCATGACGATCCGCCGCGTGCCGGGTGCCGTCAATCCTGGCGGCGAGCTCCGAACATGATCTCATCCCAGGTCGGGACCGAAGCTCTGCGTCCCCTCGAGCCCTTGCGCGCCTGACGGGCGGCCGGGGCGGGCGGCGGGGACGGCACGGGCACGGCAGGCTCTTCCTTGGACCCGTCCTTGGCCGAACGCGCAGCCGGGACCGCGGGCTTGGGCTTGGGCGCGGGCGCCGGAGGCTTGCTCTCCTCAGCCGGCGCGGCCTCCTGAGCAGACTCGCCCTCCTGGGCGGCCTCCTGAGCAGGCTTGGCCTCCTGAGCGGGCTGCTCGGACTGGGCCTCCGGTGCGGCAGGCCGGGTGACACTCTCAGGCTCCGGTGCGGCGGGCTCCTGGGCGCTCTCGACCTTCGCCGCGGCGGGCTCGGCGGCGCTGCTGCGCTCCACCTCCGGCGCGGCAGGCTGCGCGGCGCTCTCGGACTTCGGCGCGGCGCTGTCTGGCTGTGGCTTGGCGTCCGGTACGGCCTGGGCCGCCGCCTTCCCCTCCGGTGCGGTCGCCGCCGGCTCGGGGGAGGCCGCGTCCGCCACGACCTCCGCGGCCTTGGCCGTCTCGGCCTCCATGACACCAGGCGTCTGGGCGTCCATGGCGTCCGCCTTCTGAGCGTCTACGGCGTCTGCCTTCTGGGCGTCCGTGGCACCCGTCCTCTGGGCGTCCGCGGTGCCGGGCGTCTGAGCGTCCGCGGCGTTCGTCCTCTGGGCGTCCACGGCAGAGGGCGTCTGCGCGTCCGCGGCAGTGGGCGACGTGGCGTCCGCGCTGGCAGGCGCCTTGGCGTCCGAGGCGTCGGACGTGCCGGCCTCCGCGGTGGCGGTTGCCGCCGCGCCCGTTTCCGCCGATGCGGGCGTCGCGGTGCTGGACGATGTCGTGGAAGCCGGCCCCGTGGCGTCGCCGGATGCGGCGATGGGCGCGGCGGCGGACTCGGTGGCCGCCTCTGGTGTGGAGGGCGGCTCCACCGGGGAAGGCGAGTCCACCGGAACGGGTGCCTGCGCAGCGGCCGCCGGCTGGGCGGGCGATTCCACCTCGGCCGGCACCTGCGCCGCGACCTCGGGCCCCGCGGGCGAGTCTGCCGTGGCGATCGGCTGCCCCTGGACGGCGGCCTGATCCTGTGCCTGGGCGGTGGGCCGCGCCTCTGCGGCCGGCTGGACCGGGGCAGTGGGCTGCGCCTCCACGGCGGGCTGCACCCCCGCAGCGGGCTGCGCCTGGGAGGTGGGCTCCGCCTGGGAACTGGACTGCACCCCCGCGGCAGGCTGCACCTGCGTAGCGGGCTGCGCCTCTGCGGTGGGCTGCGCCTGCGTGGCGGGCTGGGCCTGGCGGGCGGGGTGCGCCTCCACGGCCGGCTGGACCGGGGCAGTGGGCTGCGCCTGCGTGGCGGGCTGGGCCTGGGCGGCGGGCTGGGCAGGAGGGTGCGCGGACGCGGGACCCTGCGCCTGCGCCGGGGCCTGTTCCCCGGCCGGGACCTGCTCATAGGCGGCCGTGTGCTCCCGGACGGGCGGCTCCTCGGCGGTGGGCGGCGGAGCCGTGCGGGAGTCCGGAAGCGGAGCCGGAGAGGTGGGCGCAGGGCTGGTGGCGGGAGAGTAGATCGGGTCCGTGTCGCGCTCGGCAGGACGGCCGGGGCCGAAGTCGGGCAGCCACGGCGAAGGCCCGCCGCGGCGGGACGAGGTGTCGCCGGGGCGGGCATAGCCGGTCTCACGCGCAGGCGGCTCCGGGCGGAAGGACTCGCGCGACGGCGGCTCGTGCCGCGGGCCGGCCTCCCTGGAAGGGTCCCGCCGGTCCTGGCGGGTGTCGGGCGCGTCGAAGGACGACTCGTCAGGGTCGCGCGGGGGAGCGGCGCGGTCGAAGGGGGGCGACGTGTCCTGGGTGCGGCCGTAGGAAGGCTCCGGTGACCTCGGCGGCGGGTTGTAGCCGACCGCGGGCTCCTCGGCGGCCTCGCGCCGCACCATCGAAGGGATGGAGGTGAGCGGCGGCACCGGCTGCAGCTTGGCCACCCGCGGCGTGAACGGCGTCACCGTGGTGTCCTCCACCACGGGCGGCTCGGGGTCGAAGTCGGCCGAGGACAGCCGCATGGCCTCGTCGTCGTGGGGCGTCACGTGCCGCTTGCGCGGGTCGAAGAGCCACTCGGCGTGGCGCGTGTGACCGTTCCACACGTAGCCGAGCTTGACCCGCCACAGGCCGTCGTCGCGCTTGGCGGAGTCCCAGTCGATCTCGTCCGTGGGCACGCCGCGCCTGGTCAGCCGCTCCGCCACGAGGTCACCCAGAGTGGGCCCGGGCGCCGACTCCCCGGGCATCCGTACGGCCACACGCTGTGCCTGCTGGGCCACGTACTCCCGCTCCTGCAACACCGGACCTTCAAACCAGCGGACACGCTCGACCGGGATCCCGGCGGTCGCGGCTATCTCCTCCGCCGTCTCTCCGGCGCGGATGCGTGCCTGGATCTCCTTGGGGCGCAACGGACTCTCCACTTCGATCTCGTACTGGCCGAGACGGGAGAAGTTGCCGCGGACGGCAGCACGGAGCCGGTCGTCCACGGGAAGCGTGAAGCGCGTACCTCGCCCGGCAGTAGCCAGCACGAGATAGGTGCCGTCCTCACTCACCGCGACGAGTCGGAGCTCCTGCATGCGAGTCCCTTCGTCAGCGTCGCCATTCTTCCCCCGGACCCTTGAGTCTCTCGCGTGTGCCGGTTGCCTGCCAGCACCGTACCCGGCATGTCCGAACATCGCCTTCCTGGGATACTCCCGGGACGGTGTGACGCCGGTCACATTTGTGGGATCCATCACTCTAGAGCCCGCCGTTGCGCATTTGGAGGCTAGAGGCCGCCGACGGGTTCTGGCGAATCGCGCCGCCCCGCACGACGGACACGCCCGAGCGGACCAGCGACCGTACGGCCGCGTCGAGCGCGGGGGAGCCGGAGCCGTCAAGGGACAGATTGGCGACGGACGCGCCGCGCGCGTGCCTGTGGATCCAGTCCAGCCCGGCCAGCACGTCGGCCAGCGTGCCCGAGCCGCCGCAGCCGAGCACCCGTACCGAGGCGATCCTGGCCCTGGGCGCCGCGGTGTGGACGCGCCGGGCGACCTCGGTGCCGTGGCCGAGGCAGTCGTGCCCGGTGCCACCGGTGGCGTCGAAGGCGCGCCAGGCCCGGTCGCCGAACTCGGCCCTGCCCGCGTCCACGCCGCTGTCCACGACGTAGAAAGTGGTGGCCGAGCGGGGGAGCGGGCGGGCCTTCCCGGCGGGCGCGGGGCGGATCTGGCGATCGGGCTCGATCGCGCGCACGCGCGGGTCGGCCTGGAGCTCGGCCAGCTCGGCAGCGGTGAGGAAGGTGGCGAAGCCGGGCAGCGCCGCGGTGTAGAAGCGCCGCACCCGCCACCTCACCTCGCCGACGAGATCGCGGGCGGCCACCCTGCTGCGCGCGGTGACGATGAAGGGCCGGGTGGGTTCTGAGGGGGCGGGGCGCAGGGCGAGTCCTGAGGCGGGCGTCATGGCGAGAGGTACGGCGGTCGTGGCGGCCGTGGCCACGGCCGCGGCGAGGTAAACGGAGGGCAGGCCGAGTCGTCGGGGCACGAGTTACGAGAATGCCCGCCACTCGGCTCGCAGGGATGCCGGGACACGTTTCCGAGGAAGCTTCTTTACCGAAGGCCCGCGGACCCAGAACCTTTGCCAGGTTTAGCACGCGCACAGTAACTACGCCTGCACGCAACGCAACCACAAGACGGTCGGGCCGGACGGTAGCCGGGTCTATGAAACGCCGAGCACCCGATCCAGGTATTCGTTGCCGAACACGCGCCCTGGGTCGAGCCGGTCGCGCAGAGCCGTGAAGTCCGCGAAGCGGGGATAGACCTTGCTCAGGTAGGAGGCGTCCCTGGTGTGCAGCTTCCCCCAGTGCGGCCGCCCGCCCAGCCGCGTCATGATCTCTTCCACGCCCTCGAAGTACGCGGGGTTCGGCGTCGGCCGGTAGATGTGGCAGGCGATGTACGCCGACGGCCGCCCGTACGCGGTGGACAGCCAGGCGTCGCTGGGCGGCGTGACCCGTACCTCCACCGGAAAGGTGATCTTCCAGTCCATCCGCTCGATCAGGTCCCGCGTCTCGCGCAGCGCCTGGGCGAGGTGCTCGCGCGGCACCGCGTACTCCATCTCGAGGAAGCGCACGTCCCGTCGCGCCGTGAAGATCTTGTACGACGTGTCGACCGATTCGGAGTCCCCGAGCGCCGCCGCGCTGACGGCGTTGATCCGCGGGATCAGGTCGGGGAAGCGGGCCCCGAGGGCGCAGGCCGCGCCGAAGACGGTGTTCTCCAGGAACACGTTGTCCAGCCAGTGCCTGAACGCGCTCGGCGGCCGGGCCGGGCCCGCGCTGCGGTTGTTGGTCTTGACCAGGCAGGCGTCGGTGTGCGGCAGCCAGAAGAAGTCGAGATGCTCGTTCTCGGAGGTCAGCGCGTCGAGGGAGCCGAGGATCTCGCCGAGCGGCAGCTCGCGCCGCCGGTTGTGCAGCAGGAACGCGGGCTCCACCCGGAATGCGACGGCCGTCAGCACTCCGAGCGCCCCCAGCCCGACCCTGGCCGCGTCGAACAGCTCCTCGCCCGGCCCGGCGGTGGCCACGGACCCGTCGGCCAGCACCAGCTCCAGCTCGGCGACCTGGTCCGCGAGGCCGCCGCTGTCGCGCCCGGTGCCGTGCGTGCCGGTCTGGATCGCGCCCGCGACGGTCTGCTCGGTGATGTCGCCCATGTTCGCCAGGGCCAGGCCGCGCTCGTCGAGCAGTTCGTTCAGCACGCGGAGCGGGGTGCCCGCCAGCACAGTCACGCGGTCGCCGGCCCATGACCTGATGCCGGTGAGCGCGCCGGGGCGCAGCATGATGCCGTCGGTGAGGGCCGCCCCGGTGAAGGAGTGGCCCGTGCCGACCATGCGGACCCGCCGCCCGGAGGCGGCGGCGTCTCGCACGGCGCTTACGACGTCCTCGACCGAGGCGGGCGTGCGCACCTCGGCGGGGGTGCACGACTGGTTACGCGCCCAGTTCGCGAACGTCACGAGCACCCCTCCAGAGGAGATCATTCAGTTAGACGCGAACGATACTCACTTCTCCCAGCCGGCGGGAACCGGGTAGATGTCGCCGGGCTTGAGTTCCTCGTTCGCGCCCTTGAGCACCTCGGACACCGTCACCAAGTGGTAGCCCTTCTTCTGCAGGGTCTTGATGAGGGAGGGCATGCCGTCGACGGTCTGCTTCACCCAGTCATGCATGAGGATGATGCCGTTGGGCTGGGCGACCTCGAGCGTCTTCTTCTGGATGGCCTCGACGTTCTTGGTCTTCCAGTCCTCCGAGCCGGCGGTCCAGAGGATCATCGGCATCCCGAACTCGGCGGCGATGTCCGAGACCTGCAGGTCGGCCATCCCGTACGGCGGACGCAGCAGCTTGGGCTCGACGCCCGCGGCCTTCTTCACCGCGTCCTGGGTCTTCTTGATCTCGTTCCTGATGGTCCCGGCCTCGGACTTGGTGAAGTCGGGGTGGCTGTAGCTGTGGTTGCCGAGCTCGTGGCCCTCGGCGGCCATGCGCTTGACGTAGGCGGGGCGGCTCTTGACGTACTGGCCCTCGAGGAAGAACGTCGCCTTCGCGTCGTACTTCTTCAGTGTGTCGAGCAGCGTCCCCGCGTACTGGCCCGGCCCGTCGTCGAAGGTCAGCGCGACGCACTTGACCTGGGTGCAGTCGACGGGCGCCTTCTTGGGCGTCTGTGCGAGGGCGGGTGCCGGGGCCAGCGTGACGCAAACTGCCGCGATGGCTAGAAGTGAATTCATTTGTCGGGACATAAGAATGCTTCCATTGTGATGGGTGTTGCGAGGGATGTCCCGACCGTAGCGGATCAGCTCTTCGCGGGTGAAGGAGCCTCGGGAAGTCTCAGCAAACCCGAACCTGCGACACCCACGACCGCGGCGAGGATCGCCGAGCCCCAGGAGAAGGCGTACGCGTTG
This sequence comes from Nonomuraea sp. CA-141351, assembly GCF_050944675.1. Classification (NCBI taxonomy): domain Bacteria; kingdom Bacillati; phylum Actinomycetota; class Actinomycetes; order Streptosporangiales; family Streptosporangiaceae; genus Nonomuraea; species Nonomuraea sp. CA-141351. The sequence goes on along the minus strand of NZ_CP191982.1, from coordinate 8,931,918 downwards.
GACGCGCCGAACGCCTCGGTCAGCCGCCCGCCCGCCCACGCGCCGATCGCCACGCCGAGACCGATCGAGGTCGAGATCCACGCCATGCCTTCGGTGAGCAGGGAAGGCGGCACCAGCCGCTCGGTCAGCGAGAAGCCCGTGATGAGCGTCGGCGAGATCGCGAAGCCGGCCAGGAAGAGCGCCACCGCCATGATCCGCATGTCGCCGATGAACATGATCGGCACCAGCCCCACGACGAACAACCCGAGCGTCCGCATGAACCGCCCGCGCAGCGAGATCTTCCAGTGCCTCGACCCGAACCACAGCCCCGACACCATCGACCCGCCCGCGAACGCGGCCAGCAGGAACCCGGCGGCACCCTTCGCGCCGTGCTCCTCCGCGAACGCCACCGTGATCAGGTCCACGGAGCCGAACACCGAGCCCAGCGCCAGGTCGACGCAGGCCAGCAGCGCGATGCCGGGGATCAGGATGGGCGTGCCGGCCGCCGACTTGACCGGCCGCACGGGCGGCTGGGTGCGCCGCTGAGCCGCCAGCGCCAGGCAGCCGAAGAGCATGCAGACCAGGGCCACGACCAGTCCCGCGTACGGGTTCACGGAGGTGGCCAGCACCGTGACCAGCGCCGGCCCGGTGACGAAGATGACCTCGTCCACCACGGACTCGAAGGCGAACGCGGTGTGCAGCTTGCTCGATCCGCCGTGGATGACCGACCAACGGGCCCGTACCATCGAGCCGACGGACATCGAAGAGGCGCCGACGAGCAGGCCTGAGGCGTACAGCGTCCAGTCGGGCAACCTGAGCCCGGCGCAGAACATCAGCGAGACCAGCGCGAGCGCGTTGACGACGGAGAACGGCGGGATGACCTTGCCCTGCCCGAACCTGTCCACGAGCCGGCTCGACAGGGGAGCGGCGATGGCGAAGGCCACGTTGGTCATGGCGGCGACCCCGCCCGCAGTGGCGTATGACGTGGTGAGCGTGGAGATCAGCAGCACGACCCCGATACCCAGCATGGACATCGGCATGCGGCCGAAGAAACCCGCCAGCACGAACCCCTTGACGCCGGACCCGTCGAACAGCCCCCGGTAAGGCCCGACCACGCCATTTCCTCCTTACTTGTGCGAGCTAACCATTGCGCACCGTATGTCCGGAGGGCAACTGATTTATCGGCCGCGTGGGTTAACGTGTCCCGCGTGTCCGGTCTTCCCTCGTTTCGTGCGGTCATGCTCATGGTCATCGCCGTGCTCGCGGTCACGGCCGCGGCCGGCGGAATCGTCGTGATCATGGGCGATGACCTGGTCAAAACCGCGCAGGAACCCGTACGCAGGCAGGCTTCACCGCGACAGCAGCAACCGGCTCCCCGCCTCGACCAGCTCGTGCCCACGGCGCAGCCGGTCAAGGAGTTCGGCAAGGGCGGCGCCGGGGTCACCGTGACCCCGCCGCGCGTGCTGGCCATCGCCGCGGGCACCGTGCCCAAGAAGACCAGGTTCTCCCTCGGCGCGCTCACGCACGTGCAGAAGGTGATCGTGGTGGACGCGGGCGCGGTCAAGGTGTCGGGCACCGCGCTCAACCTGCTGGCCGTCGATCCCGCCGACTTCCGCTCCTGGACGCCGCAGCCGGTCGCCGACCAGCCCGCCGTGTGGAGCGCGCTGGCCAGGGGGGAGTTGGTGGCCGACGCGGGCTCGATGCGCAAATTCGGGATGATCCTGGGCGCCATGTACCAGGTGGACGGCGGGCCCAGGCTGCGGGTCGCGGCCTCGGCCACGCTCGGGCTCACGGGCGTGGACGGACTGGTCAGCGCGGACCTGGGCAAGGCGCTGGGGTTCGTGCCCGGGGTCGCGGTGCTGCTGCACGGCAAGGCCGGCAAGATCAGCGAGGCGGGGGTGCGCAAGCTGCTCGGCAAGGGCTCGCAGGTCGTCATGCTGGACGCGGCGCACCGTACCACCACCCCCAGGCAGCAGCAGAAGCCGCAGACCACGGTGAACGTGGGCCGCCCCGGCAGCTACCTGGACCTGTACAAGGCCGCGGCCACCCGCTGCCCCGGGCTGTCGTGGACGGTGCTGGCGGCCATCGGGCAGGTGGAGAGCAGCCACGGGCGCAACAACGGCCCGTCCAGCGCGGGCGCGCTCGGGCCCATGCAGTTCATGCCCGCGACGTGGAAGCACTACGGCGTGGACGGCGACGGCGACGGCAAGACGGACATCTGGAGCCCGTACGACGCGGTGCCGGGCGCGGCCAACTACCTGTGCGCCAACGGCGCGGGCCAGGGCGGCGAGAAGTTACGCAAGGCGATCTGGTTCTACAACCACTCGTGGGACTACGTGAACAAGGTCATGGGCATCGCCGAGGGGTACGCGCGGACCTACGCCTGAGGACGTCTGCGGGGCGCAGGGCAGCACGTCAGCGCGCACGGGACGGGCTCCGGCTCGCCCATCAGCTCGCGCACCATCTGGACGAAGCGTGGGTGCGTGCCCGCCGTCGCCGCCCGCTCCAAGGGAAGTCCCAGCTCGGCGGCCACCTGCCTGGCCTCGGTGTCGAGGTCGTAGACGACCTCCATGTGGTCGGAGACGAACCCGATCGGCACCAGCACCACCGAGCGGGCGTCCGTCTTGCGCAGGAAGTCGCAGACGTCCGGCTCCAGCCACGGCACCTGCGGCGGGCCGCTGCGTGACTGCCAGACCAGGTCCCACGGCTCGGTACGGCCGAGCGCCTGGCTGACCAGCTCGGCGCTCCTGCGGAGCTGCGTCTCGTACAGGCCGCCCGACGGCCCGGCGGTCTCGGCCATGGAGACGGGGATGCTGTGGGCGGTGAACACCAGCCGGGCGTCGTCGCGGCCGAGCCGCTCCAGCGCCGCCCGCGTGTGGTCGGCCATCGCGGCCACGAACCCCGGGTGGTCGCCGAAGTGCCGCATCTTGACCAGCTCGGGGCCGCCGTCGACGGAGATCCTGGCGATGTCCTCGTAGTACTGGCGGCAGCTCGAGTAGCCCGCGAACGCCGACGTCGCGAACACGGCCGCCTTCCTGACCCCGTCGTCCTTCATCCGGCGCACGGTGTCCTCGCCGAACGGGTGCCAGTTGCGGTTGCCCCAGTAGACCGGCACGCCCGCCACCGGGCGCAGCGCCTCGACCAGCTCGCGATTCTGCCGGTTGATCGGGCTGACCCCGCCGAAGCCCTGGTAGTGCTCGGCCACCTCGAGCAGCCGCTCCCGCGGCACACCCCGGCCGCGCACCACGTTCTCCAGGAACGGGATCACGTCGTCGGGACCCTCGGGCCCGCCGAACGACAGGACGAGCAACGCGTCGTAATTTCCCACGTGACAAACTCTATTCGCGCGAGGGCGCGCCGCCGCCTGGACTGAGGAGCGCAGGGAGCGTAGCGACCGGAGTGACGAGGGAAGGCGGCGGCTCCCCAGCGACCGAGCCGCCTCCACGGAGTGGAGGCCATGGGTACGTGCGGGCGGTCCTTGTGGCGCGGTAGGTTCGATTGAGTGAGCGCATTCAATGACATACGCGACTATGTGGCCATCCCCCGTGTTCTCTCGCTGAGGCTCTCGCCCGACGGCTCCAGGCTGATCTCGACGGTCCAGTCACTCAACCCCGACGGCAAGTCCTTCGGCACCGCGCTCTGGGCGATCCCGGTCGACGGCGAGCCGTACCGGCTGACCCGCTCCGCGAAGGGCGAGTCCGCCGCGGTCTTCACGGACGCCGGCGACGTGCTGTTCACCTCCGCCCGCCCCGACCCCACCGTCAAGGACGCCACCGACGAGGTGCCCTCGCTCTGGCTGCTGCCCCGTGCGGGCGGTGAGGCCCGCCAGGTGGCCACTCGCCCGGGCGGGATCGGCGCGGTCCGTACGGTCGGCGACATCGTCGTGTTCTCCGCTGATGTGCTCGACGGCGAGGAGGCCGCCGAGGAGGGCAAGCGCAAGGCCCGCAAGGACGCCGGGATCAGCGCCGTCCTGCACGAGGGCTACCCGGTCCGCTACTGGGACCACGACCTCGGTCCGGGCCGCACCAGGCTGTTCGCCGCCAGGCTCGGCGCCGACCGCCTGGAGGACGTGCGCGACCTCACCCCCGACGCGGGCGAGGCGCTGCGCGACGCCGCGTTCGAGCTGACCCCGGACGGCACCACGGTCATCACGACCTGGCGCACCTACCTGCCGAAGGGTGAACACCGCACCGACCTGGTGGCCGTCGACGTGGCCTCGGGCGAGCGGCGCACCGTGCTCTCCGAGGACCGTTACGACTACACCCAGCCCATCGCGATCTCGCCCGACGGCGCCAAGATCGCCTGCTCGCGCGAGCGGTTCACCGGGCTGGACGTCTCGGTGCGCGTGGAGCTGTGGATCGCCGACCTCGCCACCGGCGAGGGCCGCGCGTACGCGCCCGATCTGTTCCCCGCGGACATCGAGTGGGCTCCGGACTCCTCGGCCGTCTACATCGTGGCCGACCACCAGGGCCGCCGCCCGATCTTCCGCGTCCCTTTGGACGGTGAGGCGACCAGGCTCACCCAGGACGACGCCGCCTACGCCGGACTCAATGTCTCCTCCGACGGCAACGTCGTCTACGCCCTGCGCAGCGCCGTCGACCTAGCGCCCGGCCCGGCCAGGATCGACGTCGCCACCGGCGAGATCACCGACCTGCCCTCGCCCGCGCCGCGCCCCGAGGTGCCCGGCACGCTGACCGAGATCTCCGCCACCGCCGACGACGGCGCCACGATCCGCGGCTGGCTCGCGCTGCCCGAGGGCGCCTCCGCCGACGAGCCCGCGCCTTTCCTGCTGTGGATCCACGGCGGCCCTGTGGCGTCGTGGAACGACTGGCAGTGGCGCTGGCAGGTGTGGCTCATGACCCAGCGCGGGTACGCCGTACTCATGCCGGACCCGTGCCTGTCCACCGGCTACGGACAGGAGATGATCGACCGCGGCTGGGGCAACTGGGGCCCGCGCACCCAGGCCGACCTCGACGCGATCGTCGACGTGGCCCTGGCCAGGGACGACATCGACAGCGAGCGCATCGGCGCGATGGGCGGCTCGTACGGCGGCTACATGGCCAACTGGCTCGCCGGCCACAGCGACCGCTACAAGGCCATCGTCACCCACGCGTCCCTGTGGAACCTCGACCAGTTCGCCGGCACCACCGACGCCTCCATGTACTGGCAGCGCGAGTTCGGCGAGCCCGGCTCCGAGCGGTACGCACTGCTGTCGCCGCACCACTCCCTCGGCAATATCACCACCCCGCTGCTCGTCATCCACGGCGACAAGGACTACCGCGTCCCGATCGGCGAGGCCCTGCGGCTCTGGTGGGACCTGCAGCGCACGGAGGTCGAGTCGAAGTTCCTGTACTTCCCCGACGAGAACCACTGGATCCTCAAGCCGGGCAACGCCGTCGCCTGGTACGAGACCGTGTTCGCGTTCCTCGCCCAGCACGTGCTCGGGCAGGAATGGAAGCGCCCGGACTCGGTGGCCTGATGACGGATTTCCTGCGACTGGCCGAGGACATCGCACGCGAGGCGGGCGACATGCTGCTCGCCAAGCGGCCCACGATGTCCGAGGAGGTCGAGACCAAGTCCAGCCCCACCGATGTGGTCACGGCGCTCGACACGGCCTCGGAGGAGCTCATCCGTGAGCGCATCCTGGCCGCCAGGCCCGATGACAGGATCCTCGGCGAGGAAGGTGGAGAGGAGCCCGGCGAGTCGGACGTGCGCTGGATCGTCGACCCGATCGACGGCACCGTCAACTTCCTGTACGGCCTGCCCGACTGGGCGGTGTCGATAGCCGTCGAGGTGAACGGCCGGGTCGTGGCCGGTGTCGTCAACGTGCCGGCGCGCGGCGAGATCTACACGGCCGCGCTCGGCGAGGGCTCCTGGCTCGGCGCGGAGCGGCTGCGCTGCAACACGGGCGTGCCGCTCGCGCAGGCGTTGGTGGCGACCGGGTTCGGTTACTCGGTGGCCAAGCGCACGGTCCAGGGCCAGGTGGTGGCGGAGGTGCTGCCCCGGGTACGCGACATCAGGCGCGGCGGCTCGTGCGCGATCGACCTGTGCTCACTCGCGGCCGGCCGCGTGGACGCCTACTACGAGCGCGGCATCAACCCGTGGGACTTCTCCGCGGCGGGCCTGGTGGCGACCGAGGCGGGCGCCAGGCTCGGCGGCCTGCACGGCAAGCCGGTCGGCCCGGACTTCGCGCTGTGCGCGGCACCCGGGCTCTTCGAGGAGCTGCACGACCTCCTGGCGCCGCTCGACCCCGAACGGGACGCCTGACCCGCCGTAGGGGAGGCGACGCTTCGTTCGCCCGGTGAGACGCGAAACGGCCGGAGCCCCGGGGCTCCGGCCGTTTCCGCGTGGCTAACGGGGCAACGGGACGCCGTGATCGTCGGCCAGCCGCCGCAGGTCCTCGATCTCGGCGGTGAGTGTGTCGGCGAGGTAGTCGTCGCCGATGCTGCGGGCCTCCCGAAGGCCCTTATAAGCCTGGTCGAGGCGGTGTTCGATCGTGGTCGTGAACTCGCCCATCTCACCTACTCTCTGTGGTCCGATCCGTGCTTGGGGTGGAGTACGCCCATTGCCGGGTGATGGTGTCCCGCAGGCATACCCCGGCTTGTCGCCCCCCGAAACATGAATTTCTCTCTCCCGTGCCTGACCACGGCGTCACCCACCCCTGAACATGGCTTACCGTGCGCTTATCGACACTGTGAGCAGAATGAGTGACCACAACCGGAGAGAGGTGCATCAGGCGTGCGGGTGCTGGTTGTAGAGGATGAGCGGGTGCTCGCCGACGCGATCGCGACCGGGCTGCGGCGCGAGGCCATGGCGGTCGACGTCGCCTACGACGGAGGCGGCGCCCTCGAGCGGACCTCCTATATCGACTACGACGTGATCGTGCTCGACCGCGACCTGCCGGTCGTCCACGGCGACGAGGTGTGCCGCCGCCTGGTGGAGCAGCGGAGCGCCTCGCGGATCCTGATGCTGACCGCGTCGGGTGACGTGGACGACAAGGTGGAGGGTCTCGGCCTGGGCGCCGACGACTACCTGGCCAAGCCGTTCGTGTTCATCGAGCTGGTCGCCAGGGTACGCGCGCTCGGCCGCCGCTCCGCCCCCGCCCTGCCGCCCGTCCTGGAGCGCGCCGGCATCCGGCTCGACCCGGGCAAGCGGCTGGTGGAGCGCGACGGCAAGGAGATCGTGCTGACCAAGAAGGAGTTCGCGGTGCTCGAGGAGCTGATGCGCGCCGAGGGCGCCGTGGTCAGCCAGGAGGACCTGCTGGACAAGGCGTGGGACGAGAACATCGACCCGTTCACGAACGTGGTCCGCGTGACCATGATGACGCTGCGGAAGAAGCTGGGCGAGCCTCAGGTGATCGAGACTGTGCCCGGAGTTGGGTACAAGCTGTGACAGATAGGCCAGAGCGCGAAGCGGGGCCGACGCATCCGATGATCAGCCCGCATTCGGAGAGGAAGGCCACTCGCGTTCAGGAGGCTCCACCACCGCCCAGCGGCCCGCCCGCCTGGGACGGTCCGCCCCCGCCGACGCACGCTCCGGTGCAACGGACGACGATGGAGCGCATGAGGGCGCTCCCCGCGAAGGTCAGCATCCGGTGGCGGCTCACGCTCACCTACGGTGCGCTGGTCTTCGCGGCCTCCGTGGTGCTGCTGTTCTCCGTCTACTCGATCGTCGCCCGGGCCATCGACGACAACTGGCCGACGCTCAACATCGGGGGCCTGCAGGATCAGCTCGTCTGGCGGGACGCGCAGCAGCAGGCCGTGACGGCCGCCCAGAACGCGTTGTTGCGCAGCTCCTTGATGGCGCTGGTCGGAGTGGGCATCCTGTCGCTCATCATCGGCTACTTCGTCGCGGACCGGGCGCTGCGCCCGGTGACGAAGATGACCGCCACGGCGCGCAAGCTCTCCGAGAGCACGCTCGCCCACCAGCGCATCGCCCTGGAGGGCCCCAACGACGAGCTGAAGGAGCTGGCCGACACGTTCGACGCCATGCTCACCCGGCTCAACGTCGCCTTCGACACCCAGCGAAGATTCGTGGCCAACGCCTCCCACGAGTTGCGCACCCCTCTCACGATCAACCGGACGGTCCTCGAGATCGCCCTGTCGGATCCCGAGGCGTCCGAGGATCTCAAAGCGCTCGGCCGTACCCTCCTCGAGGTCAACGCGCGTAACGAGAAGCTCATCGAGGGACTGCTGCTGCTGGCGAGGAGCGAGCGCGAACTCGCCGTGCGCAAACCGCTCGACGTTCAGGAAGTCGCCCAGACGGCCGTGGAACAGGTCCAGCCGTTCGCCCAGGAACACGGCGTCACCGTGACGACCGAACTGGTCAGCGCGCCTACCATAGGCGATCCCGTGCTGTTGGAGCGGTCCGTCAGCAACCTGCTGGAGAACGCCGTCAAGTACAACATTCCCGAAAACGGAAAAGTCTGGATCCGGACGGGAATGGTGGACGGTGCCTTGGTTGTTCAGGTGGCCAACACGGGGCAGCACGTGCCGGCGTACGAGGTGAACAGCCTGTTCGAGCCGTTCAGGAGGCTCCATGCGGATCGTGTGGAATCGGCCAAGGGGGCGGGGCTCGGGCTGTCCATCGTTCGTGCGGTGGTGCAGGCACACGGTGGAAATGTGGCTGCAGTGCCGCGCGATGGTGGAGGGCTGGTCGTGACCATTCGGCTGCCAAGACGCTGAGACTCATGTTGCTCCGATGCGTTCATCCGCGTGTTGATGTACGGGGGGCGTCTCGTTCTGGCCACACATGTGGTTGGATGTGCCGTCGAACACGGTGGTGCATGACGCCAAGGCTGTGGGTTTCGCCATATTTGGCTAACCATTGCCGACGGCAGCAGGCCCTGACGTGTTGGGAGGTTCGTTGTCCGTTCCCGCGGGGTACCGATGGGAAATCTCCCCGACGGAACGGGCACAAGATGGGCTTCCTGGACGTTAGAAGACGCGCGATGAGCGCGAAGACATATAGATGAGGGGGATGGAGTAAGCACAATGGCTACCGACTACGACAGCCCGCGCAAGACAGACGACGACCTGGGGGAGGACAGCCTCCAGGAACTCCAGGCTCGGCGCACCGACAAGTCGTCCGGCAGCATCGACATCGACGAGACCGACCTGGCCGAGTCGCTCGAACTGCCTGGTGCGGATCTGTCGAACGAAGAGCTCTCCCTGCGGGTCATTCCCCGGCAGGCTGACGAGTTCACCTGCTCGCGCTGCTTCCTGGTGCACCACCGCAGCCAGCTGGCCTCCGAGAAGAACGGCCAGCAGGTCTGCCGGGAGTGCGCCGCCTGATCGACTGGAGCGAAGGACTCGGGGTAAGGACGAATACCGACCCTGAGCAGTCGCGACCATGAGGACGGAGGCATCGCGTGGCCCAACCTGAGAAGGACAAGCAACCAGGCAACGAGGTCGCCGGCCCCGAGAACGAGGTCGGCGAACTCGTTGGCAAGCTCACAGCGCCCGGCGAGCTCGAGCCGGCCGAGCGGCGCAGGCTGCTCGGCCGACTAGCTCTGGCCCTGTCCAACGGGGCGAAGAAGGCGCGCGCCAACGGCGCCGGCCGGGGGCGCTGGCTGGCCGATGTCTTCCTCAACATCGCCCCCCGCATCCCGATCAGGGACCTGCACACCCTTTCCGAGCACCACCACGGCCTGACCGGCGAGCAACTCGCCGACGACCTCATGCGCACCGCCCAGAAGGCCACGATGACGGTCGGGGCCATCGGCGGAGCACTCGCGGCCGCGGAGTTCGCCGCGCCGCCCCTCCTGCTCTCCGCCCCCGCGCAGCTCGTCGCCGAGACCATCGTCGTCGCCGCCATCGAGGTCAAGCTCCTGGCCGAGCTGCACGAGGTCTACGGCGTCAGCGTCCAGGGCTCCGGCACCCAGCGCGCGGTCGCCTTCACGGCCGCCTGGGCCAAGCAACGTGGCATCGACCCCCTCACACCCACGTCCGTCTCGCTGGCTCTCGGCGCGGCCACCAAGACCGCCCTGCGCAACCGCCTCCTCCGGACGCTCGGCCGCCACCTGACCACGCTCGGCCCCTTCCTCACCGGAGCGGTCGCGGGCGGCGCGCTCAACCGGATGGCCACCAAGAAGCTCGGCGACGCCGTACGCAACGACCTGCGCGTCAAACGGCCTGCCGCACCCCCCGGCACCCCTGCCGCGGAGATCGATCCCCAGCGGCGCGGGGAGTTAGACGCGTAGGCCGCTGAAGGTCATCTTGAGCAGCGCGTCGGCCAGGTCGTCCGCCGATGCGCCGCGCGCCGGCTGATACCACTCGGTGATCGAGTTCACCGTGCCGAACAGCAGGCGCGTCACCAGGGCCGGATCCACGTCCGGCCGGATGCTTCCCTCCGCCGCCGCCTCCTTGACCAGGTGGCTGAAGAACCCGTCGAACTCCCGCCGCCGCTCCAGCGCCGCCTGCTCTGTCCCGCTGTTGCCGCGCACCCGCAGCAGCAGCGTCACGTACGGTAGCCGGTCCACGAGAATGCGCACGCTCTGCCGTACCGCCCACTCCAGGCGGTCGATCGCGGGGCCCGAGGCGGCCCGCTCGTCGGCCACCACTGCGAACAGCCCGTCGAGCGCCCGGTCGAGCGCCCGCGCCAGAAGCTGCTCCTTGCCCGGTACGTGGTAATAGATGGCCGACTTGGTGACGCCGAGCGCCCTTGCGAGGTCCTCCATGCTCGTCCCGTCGTAGCCGCGCTCGTTGAAGACGTCGACGGCGATGGCCAGCACGGACTCCGGGTCGTGTCCGCGCTTGCGCTGACGGGTGGGGGTTGGAGGGGCCATGGGTTAATTATCCCGCTTGTCGATGACTCGTTTGAGCTTGCCGACCGAGCGCTCCAGCGTCTCCGGGTCCACGACCTCGACCTCCACGCTCACACCGACGGTGTCCTTGACGGCCTGGCGCAGCGCTTCACCGGCCTCCGCACCCCCTGCGAAGCCGGGGCGGCCCTCGACCCTCACCGTCATCACGTCGAGCCGCTGAGGGCGGGTCAGGAGGAGCTGGAAGTGCGGTGACAGTCCCTCGGTACGCAGCACGAGCTCCTCGATCTGGGTGGGGAACACGTTCACGCCGCGCAGGACGATCATGTCGTCGGTACGGCCCGTCACCTTCTCCATGCGCCGGAACGCGGGCCGGGCGGTGCCGGGCAGCAGCCTGGTCAGGTCGCCCGTGCGGTAGCGGATGACCGGCATGGCCTCCTTGGTGAGGCTGGTGAAGACCAGCTCGCCCGCCTCCGACGGCTCGCCGGTGAAGGGATCGACCGTTTCGGGGTAGAAGTGGTCCTCCCAGACGTGCAGGCCGTCCTTGCTCTCGACGCACTCGTTCGCCACGCCGGGGCCGATCACCTCGGACAGGCCGTAGATGTCCACGGCGTGCAGGTCGAAGCAGTCCTCGAGCTCGGCACGCATCCGCTCGGTCCACGGCTCCGCGCCGAAGATCCCGATCCGTAGCGACGACGCGCGGGGGTCCTGGCCCTGCCTCTCGAACTCGTCCAGCAGGGCCAGCATGTACGACGGCGTGACCATGACGATGTCGGGCCGCAGGTCCGTGATGAGCTGGACCTGGCGCGGCGTCATGCCGCCCGAGACCGGCACCACCGTACAGCCCAGCCGCTCGGCCCCGTAATGGGCGCCCAGACCGCCGGTGAACAGGCCGTACCCGTAGGCCACGTGCACGACGTCGCCGGGCCGGCCGCCGGACGCGCGGATCGAGCGGGCCATGACGTCCGCCCAGACGTCCAGGTCGTGCCTGGTGTAGCCCACGACGGTCGGCTTGCCCGTGGTGCCGCTGGAGGCGTGGATCCTGGCCACCTGCTCGCGCGGGACGGCGAACATGCCGAACGGATAGCAGTCGCGTAGATCCTGCTTCGTGGTGAAAGGGAATTTCGCCAGATCGCCGAGTTCCTTGCAGTCGCTCGGATGAACTCCCGCATTATCGAATTTTTGCCGATAAATCGGGACATTTTGGTAAGCGTGGCTAAGTGTCCGTTGGAGGCGGTCGAGCTGGAGCGCTATGAGCTCGTCGCGGGAGGCCCGCTCAATGGGGTCGAGTTGGTCCGGCGCGGGGGGATCGCCGAGTCTCATGGGTTTCCACCTATCTGAGCTCTCTGCCGCGGTCGCGGAACTGCGCGACGCGCGCTCTCCAACGCAAGTCTTCCCTTGTCAACTGACCGAATGTTCGGTAAACACTTCACCGTCCGGACTATCCCTGTCAAGAGGGTGAACACCATGTTCGAGCAGCACCGCGAGACTCTGGAGAAGGCGCTGTCCGCCATCGCCGAGCGGGGATACTGGAGCGCCTACCCCGAGTCGCCGAGTCCCCGCGTCTACGGCGAGGGGGCCGCCGAGCGGGGCAAGGAGGCGTTCGAGTCCTACCTCGGCAAGCCGTTCCCCCTCGACCAGCCGGGCACCGGGTCCTGGATCGGGGCCGAGCGCTCGCCGTACGGGATCGACCTCGGCGTCACCTACCCGGAGCCGCTCGTGGACGACCTGATCGCGGCAGCTGAGGCGGCACTGCCCGCGTGGCGGGACGCGGGGCCGGAAGCCCGCGCGCTGGCCTGTGTCGAGATCGTCCACCGGATCAACCAGCGCAGCTTCGAGCTGGCCAACGCGGTGCAGCACACGACCGGGCAGGCGTTCGTGATGGCCTTCCAGGCGGGCGGGCCACACGCGCAGGACCGCGCGCTCGAGGCCGTCGCGTACGGCTACGCCGCCATGACGTCCTCGGCCACGACCGCCCGCTGGGAGAAGCCCGCCAAGGGCGACCCGCTGGTCATGGAGAAGCGCTTCACGGTCGTGCCCAGGGGCGTCGCGCTGGTGATCGGCTGCAACACGTTCCCGACCTGGAACGCGTACCCGGGGCTGTTCGCCTCGCTCGTCACAGGCAACCCGGTGATCGTCAAGCCGCACCCGCGCGCGGTGCTGCCGCTCGCGATCACCGTGCAGATCGCCCGTGAGGTGCTGGCCGAGGCGGGCTTCGACCCCGGGCTGGTCTCGCTGGCGGCGGAGGAGGGCCGGGGGCTGGCCAAGACGCTCGCCACCCATCCCGACATCCGCATCGTCGACTTCACCGGCTCGACGGAGTTCGGCGACTGGCTGGAGGACAACGCCCGCCAGGCGCTCGTGCACACCGAGAAGGCGGGGGTCAACACGATCGTCGTCGACTCCACCGACTCGTGGCGCGGCATGCTGGGCAACCTGGCGTTCTCGCTGTCGCTCTACAGCGGCCAGATGTGCACGGCCCCCCAGAACATCCTGGTGCCGGCGGCCGGGATCGAGACCGACGAGGGGCACAAGAGCTTCGACGACGTCTGCGCCGGGCTGGCGGGCGCCGTCGGCAAGCTGCTCGGGGACGAGGCCCGGGCGGTGGAGCTGACGGGGGCCATCGTCAACCCGGACGTGCTGGTGCGGGTCGAGGCCGCGCCGTCTCTGGGCGACGTGGTGCTGGAGTCGCGTGCCCTGAAGCATCCGTCCTTCCCGGACGCGGTGGTGCGGACTCCGGTGATCGTGAAGGTCTCTCCGGACGAAGCCGATGTCTACGGACGCGAGCACTTCGGGCCGATCTCGTTCGTCATCCCGACGGGATCGACCGAGGAGAGCCTCGACGTGCTGCGCCGCACGATCAAGGCCCGCGGGGCGCTCACCGCCGCCGCGTACTCGACCTCATCGGACGTGCTCGACGAGGCCGAACGCGCCGCCATCGACGCGGGCGTCAACCTGTCGTGCAACCTGACGGGCGGCGTCTTCGTCAACCAGTCGGCCGCCTTCAGCGACTACCACGGCACCGGCGCCAACCCGGCCGCCACCGCCTCACTCACCGACCCCGGCTACGTGGCCGGCCGCTTCCACATCGTCCAGTCCCGCCGCCCTGCATGACCCCACCCCGCATGGCCCCGTGCGCGCCCGCCCCTGCGCGCGTGCTCGGGCCGCCTGCGGTGCTCGTGGCCGTCGTGTGCACGGAGGAGCGGCACCGCGCCGGGGACGGGGTGCCGGTGGTGAGCCCGTGACGCCGTCAGGAGGCAAAGGGAGGGGCGGTGGAGAGCCGGGCCTGAGAGCGGGAAGGTGTGGCATGGGAGTGGTGACCGCGTTCCTGGAGGAGGGGTTATGGCCAAGCCGTTCGCATCGTCGGCGGATCTCGGTGAGAAGCGGCAATCCCTGGAGGTCCTGGCGGAGGGCGTGTACGCGCTCACAGCCGAGGGCGACCCGAACGTGGGCGCCATCGAGGCCGAGGACTTCCTCGTCTGCTTCGAGGCGCTGGCGACGCCCGTGGCCGCCCGCCAGTGGCTGGCCAGGCTGCGCGAGCACACCGACAAGCCGATCAGGTACCTGGTGCTCTCGCACTATCACGCGGTCAGGGTGCTGGGCGCGTCGGCGTTCGGCGCGGACGTGATCGTGACACACGACAAGACCCGCGAGCTCATCGCCGAGCGCGGCGAGCAGGACTGGGCCAGCGAGTACGCCAGGATGCCCCGCCTGTTCAAGGAGCCCGAGTCGATCCCGGGGCTGACGTGGCCGACGGCGACGTTCAGCGACACGTTCACCATCGACCTGGGCGGCGACCGGGGCGACCTGGTGGCCTGGCTGCCCAAGCGGCGCGTCATGTTCGCCGGCGACCTCGTCGAGTCGCAGGCCGCCCTCTACACCGGCGACGCCTTCCACCACGACTGGTCCACTGCGACCCTCGACAAGGTGGCGTCGTTCGGGGCGGAGACGCTGGTCGGCGGCAGGGGAGCGGTGGCGCGCGGCAAGGCGGGCGTGGACGCGGCCATCGGGCAGACGCGCGACTTCCTCGCCGTGATGCTGCGCGAGGCCGGCGCTGCGGGCACGCTGAAGGAGGCGTTCGACCGCACGCACCGGGCGCTCGCACCGCGGTACGGGTCCTGGCCGATCTTCGAGCACTGCCTGCCGTTCAACGTCTCCAGGCTCTGGGACGAGCTGCACGGCGTCGAGCGGCCGCGCATCTGGACCGCCGAGCGTGACCGCGAGGTCTGGGACCAGCTCCAGTCATGAACGCACAGGTCATCGTCGTAGGGGCAGGGCCGGTAGGGCAGAGCGCCGCGCTGCTGCTGGCCCGCTGGGGCATCCACGTGCTCGTGCTCGACGGCCGCGCCGGACGCGACTCCACCGGGTCGAAGTCCATCTGCCAGCAGCGCGACGTGCTCGACATCTGGGCCGCCGCCGGGGCGGGCAAGATAGCGGACGAGGGCCTCGCCTGGACCACCGCCCGCACGTACTACCGCGACCGCGAGCTGTTCTCCTGGGAGTTCGAGCGCGAGGGCCCCCTGCCACCGTGCGTGAACATCTCCCAGACCCGCACCGAGCAGATCCTGGACGAGGCCATCGCGGCGCAGCCGCTCATCGAGGTGCGCTGGAACCACGAGGTCACCGGCCTCACCCAGGACGGCTCCGGCGTGACGGTCCAGTGCGGCCAGCGGCTGCTGCGCGCCCCCTACGTGCTGGTCTGCGCGGGCGCCAGGGCCCAGCGGGTACGCCAGTCGCTCGGCGTCACGTTCGACGGGGAGACGTTCGACGACCAGTTCCTGATCTGCGACATCAAGGCCGACCTGCCCGGCTGGGAGAACGAGCGCCGCTTCTACTTCGACCCCGTCTGGAACCCGGGCCGCCAGGTGCTGATCCACCCCTGCCCAGGCGGCGCGTTCAGGATCGACTGGCAGATCGCACCCGACTTCATCCCAACAAAGGTCGATATTTCGCGAAAGGTCAGGCAGATCCTTGGCGAGCGGCCGTACGAGCTGCTCTGGCACAGCACGTACCGCTTCCACTCCCGCATCGCCTCCCGCATGCGCGTCGGCCGGGTGCTGCTGGCCGGCGACTGCGCCCACCTGGTGGCCCCGTTCGGCGCCAGGGGGCTCAACTCCGGCGTGCCCGACGCCGAGAACGCGGCCTGGAAGCTGGCCTTCGCGCTCAACGGCTGGGCCGGGCCGGGGCTGCTGGAGTCCTACCACATAGAGCGGCACGCCGCCGCCCTGGAGAACCTTCGGATCACCGCCGCGACCATGCGCTTCATCGTGCCCGGCACCGTGGAGGAGCGCATGCGCAGGCGGGCCGCGCTGGAGGGCGGCCTGGCGGCGGAGGTGGACTCGGGCCGGTTCGCGGAGCCGTACTGGTACGTGGACTCGCCGCTGACGACGCCTGAGCCGACGCGGCCGTTCGCGGGCAGGCCGCCGAAGGGGGCGCTGTGCGTGCCCGCGCCCGGCGTGATCCTGCCGGACATGCGGCTTCCCGGCGGGAGATTGCGGGAGCTCTGCCGTGACGGTTTCCTGGTTCTGCTGGGTGAAATGTGCGATTCGCGTTTGTTTGCGCAGGTCCTGGGCAAGGTCATTACGGTGCCGCATGCCGTGCGCGGGTTCACGGAACTCGATGGGCTCGCTGAGAGGCTCGGCGCCGGGCCGGATGAGGCATGGCTCATCAGGCCCGACTCCCACATCGCTGCGATCATCCCCCATGCGGGTCCGGAGTCGGTGGCGGACGCTGTCCGCCGCGCTCTCGGTGAAGAGGAGGAAACTGCGTGACTGGCCGTAGCTCGTTTCTGATCGTCGCGAACCGGTTGCCGGTGGATCGGACGATCGAGCCTGACGGAACGGCCTCGTGGCGCAGGAGCCCAGGAGGACTCGTCACCGCGATCGCACCGGTGATGCAGCGGCGCCACGGAGCCTGGGCCGGCTGGCTCGGAGCCCCGGGAGAGAAGCTCGAGCCGTTCGAGCAGGGCGGCATGAATCTCATCCCCGTCCCGCTGTCGGCCACCGAGGTGGAGCTCTACTACGAGGGCTTCTCCAACGCCACCCTGTGGCCGCTCTACCACGATGTGGTGGCGCCGCCGGTGTTCGACCGGGCGATGTGGGAAACGTACCGCGCCGTCAACGAGCGCTTCGCGAACGCCGCCGCCGAGGCCGCCGAGAAGGGCGCTGTGGTCTGGGTGCAGGACTACCAGCTGCAGCTCGTCCCGGCCATGCTGCGCAAGCTCAGGCCCGACCTGCGGATCGGGTTCTTCCTGCACATCCCGTTCCCGCCGACCGAGCTGTTCTGGCGGCTGCCGTGGCGTAAGGACCTCGTCGAAGGGCTGCTCGGGGCCGACCTGGTGGGCTTCCAGCTGCCCGGCGGGGCCTCCAACTTCCGCCGGCTGTGCCGGAGGCTGCTCGGGCTGCCGTACAAGGGGAACGAGATCTTCCTCGACGACCGGGTCGTGACCACGCAGGCCTTCCCCATCTCCGTCGACTTCGGGCAGCTCGACTCGCTGGTACGCGATCCGCAGATCATGGCGCGGGCCAAGGAGATCAGGGTGGAGCTGGGCGACCCCGAGCACGTGCTGCTCGGCGTGGACCGGCTCGACTACACCAAGGGGATCGGGCAGCGGCTGGAGGCGTTCGGCGAGCTGCTCAAGGACGGGCAGCTGAAGGCCAACGAGGCCGTGTTCGTGCAGATCGCCACGCCCAGCAGGGAGCGGGTGGAGGAGTACAAGCGGCTGCGCGACGACATCGAGCTGCAGGTCGGGCGGATCAACGGCGAGCACGCGCAGCTCGGCTACCAGCCGATCCAGTATTTTCACCAGTCGTACGACCACGCCGAGCTGGCGGCGCTCTACCTCGCCGCCGACGTCATGGTCGTGACCCCGCTGCGCGACGGGATGAACCTGGTGGCCAAGGAGTACGTCTCCTGCCACCACGACCTGCACGGCGCGCTGGTGCTCAGCGAGTTCGCCGGGGCCGCCGACGAGCTGCGCCAGGCCTACCTGGTCAACCCGTACGACGTGGAGGACGTCAAGCGGCAGATGCTGGCCGCGATGCGGGCCACGCCGCACGAGCTGGCCCGGCGGATGCGCACGATGCGCCGCCGGGTAGCCACCTACGACGTGGACCGCTGGGCCAGCGAGTTCCTCACTGCCCTGGAGTCACCTGCTTCACAGACTTCCACGCGTCGTAGCGCTTCTTGGCGGTCCGGTTGACCACGATCTGCGCCACGGACATGCCGACCCCCATGAGCACGGCGTAGCCGATGGCCTCTCCCATGCTGACCTCGGGCGAGTCCGTGTCGAGGGGCGGCTCCTTGCCGGTCGCCTTCACCCAGACGAACCCGAGGATCTTCCTCGCCGCCCAGGCGGTCGCCAGCCCCATCAGACCGCCGATGACACGCCAGGCGATATCGGGCTTGTCCTCCGCCATGCCGATCTCCCTTCCCCTTTGTAACGAACACTAGTCTGTACCGCTTGCCACGCCTGCGAAGCCGTACCATAAGGAGGCATGACTCAACAGCGACTACGCCATGCCTCTATGCCGGAAAAGCCGACCCTCGACGGCTTGGAGCAGGTATGGGTAGCGCGCTGGGCGGAGCAGGGCACCTACCGCTTCGATCGGTCCAAGTCGCGCGAGCAGGTCTACTCCATCGACACGCCGCCGCCGACCGTGTCGGGCTCGCTGCACGTCGGTCACGTCTTCTCCTTCACCCACACCGACATCATGGCCCGCTACCAGCGGATGATCGGCAAGTCGGTCTTCTACCCGATCGGCTGGGACGACAACGGCCTGCCCACCGAGCGCCGGGTGCAGAACGTCTACGGCGTGCGCTGCGACCCGTCTCTGCCTTATGACCCCGACTTCGTTCCACCGGACAAGCCCGGCAAACGCGAGATCTCCATCTCGCGGCGCAACTTCGTGGAGCTGTGCCACAAGCTGACCGCCCTCGACGAGCAGGCGTTCGAGGAGGTCTGGCGGCGGGTCGGCCTGTCGGTCGACTGGTCGCTGCTCTACACCACGATCAGCGACGAGGCCCGGGCGGTCTCGCAGCGGGCGTTCCTGCGTAACCTGCTGCGCGGCGAGGCCTACCTCGCCGAGGCGCCGACGCTGTGGGACGTGACCTACCGCACCGCCGTCGCCCAGGCCGAGCTGGAAGACCGCGAGTGGCCCGGCTCGTTCCACAAGATCTCCTTCTACGGCGAGAAGGGCCCGGTCTGGATCGAGACGACCAGGCCCGAGCTCATCCCGGCGTGCGTGGCGCTGGTCGCCCATCCCGACGACGAGCGCTACCAGCCGCTGTTCGGCACCTCGGTGCTGACGCCGCTGTTCGGGGTGGAGGTGCCGGTGCTGGCCCACCGGCTGGCCGAGCCCGACAAGGGCACCGGCATCGCGATGATCTGCACGTTCGGCGACATCACCGACGTCACCTGGTGGCGGGAGCTGCACCTGCCGACGCGGCCGGTCATCGGCTGGGACGGCCGGCTGCTGCCCGAGCCGCCCGAGGGCGTGGAGGAGGATCCGTACAAGGAGCTGGCCGGGAAGACGGTTCACAGCGCGCGTGAGCGCATCGTGGAGCTGCTGCGCGAGTCCGGCGACCTCGAGGGCGACCCGAGGCCCGTCTCCCGCACGGTGAAGTTCTACGAGAAGGGCGACAAGCCGCTCGAGATCGTCACCACCCGCCAGTGGTACATCCGCAACGGCGGGCGCGACGAGGAGCTGCGCGCGCGGCTGCTGGAGCGCGGGCGCGAGCTGGCCTGGCACCCGCCGCACATGCGGGTGCGCTACGACAACTGGGTCGAAGGGCTCACCAGTGACTGGCTGATCTCGCGCCAGCGGTTCTTCGGCGTGCCGTTCCCGGTGTGGTATCCGATCGACGAGTCGGGGCAGCCCGTCCACGACGCGCCGATCGTGCCGTCGGAGGACATGCTGCCGATCGACCCGTCCTCCGACGTGCCGCCCGGCTACACCGAGGACCAGCGCGGCGTGCCCGGCGGGTTCATGGCCGACCCCGACGTCATGGACACCTGGGCCACCTCGTCGCTGACGCCGCAGATCGCGGGCCGCTGGGAGACCGACGACGACCTGTTCAAGCGGGTCTACCCGGCCGACCTGCGGCCGCAGGCGCACGAGATCATCCGCACCTGGCTGTTCTCGACCGTGGTCAGGTCGCATTACGAGTTCGGCCAGTTGCCGTGGAGCGACGTCGCGATCTCCGGGTGGATCCTCGACCCCGACCGCAAGAAGATGTCCAAGTCCAAGGGCAACGTCGTCACCCCGCTCGACCTGCTGGAGCAGCACGGCTCCGACGCGGTGCGCTACTGGGCGGCCAACGGCCGCTACGGCGTGGACACCGCGTTCGACGCCGGGCAGCTCAAGATCGGGCGGCGGCTCGCGATCAAGATCCTGAACGCGTCGAAGTTCGTCCTGGGCCTGGCCGGGAGCGACGGAGCGGTCACCGAGCCGCTCGACTTGTCGATGCTCGCGGCCCTGTCCGACGTCGTGCGCGAGGCCACGGACGCGTTCGAGGCCTACGACCACACCAGGGCGGTGGAGGCCGTGGAGCGCTTCTTCTGGGCGTTCTGCGACGACTACCTGGAGCTGGTCAAGGCCCGGGCCTACGAGTCCGGTCCGGCCGCCGCCTCGGCTCACGCGGCGCTGCGGCAGGCGCTCGACGTGCTGCTGCGGCTGTTCGCGCCGTTCCTGCCCTTCGTCACCGAAGAGGTGTGGTCGTGGTGGCGCGAGGGGTCGGTGCACCGGGCCTCGTGGCCCGCCGTCGAGCGCGGCTCCGGCGACCCGGCCGTGCTGGCCGTGGCGTCCGAGGTGCTCGGTCAGGTGCGCAAGGCCAAGTCCGAGGCCAAGCAGTCGATGCGGGCAGAGGTCTCCAGGCTGACCGTTTCCGCGCCGGAAGTCGCGCTTGTCCGCCAAGCTCAGGACGACCTTTGCGCCGCGGGCAACGTGGAGGAGTTCGTCCTGGAGTATGGTGACGAGCTGAAAGTCGAGGTCTACCTGGGCTGACGTCCGGATGGCAGGACGCCGGGCGCTCGCGTAGGCAGCGCCCGGCGTCCGTGCGTTCACGGGTCTCGGCTCACGTCGCGGTGCATGGCGAGGAAGAGCGAGTACGCCTCGCCGTCCGGTGGCGGCTGCTTGTCGCGGTACTCGTCGGCCAGCGCCTGCAACCGCCGTTGCAACTCGGCGTGATCTTCTTCGGTGAGCCGGAGGCCGAGCCTGATGAGAGTGGCCTTCTCGAGGTCGACGAGCCTGACCTCCTCCAGGAAAGCCTCGATCATCGCCGCCCTGGCCCCGGTCACGCCGCTCTCGCGGACATCCATCTCCCATGACTTGCCGGTGGCCCGGTAGGGGATCTCCGTGGAGCCGCGCGGCCCCGGCCGGCTGGGCTCGGCGGCCAGGAAGCCGGTGTCGACGAGCTTGCGCACGTGGTGGAGAGTGGTCGCCGGGTTCGCGGCGAGGCGGCCGGCGATCTCCTTGTTGGTGAGCGCCTGGTCGAGGCAGAGCCGCAGGATGCGCAGCCGGACGGCCGAGGCCAGCGCGCGAGCCTCGGCCTCGGTGGCGCGGCGTTTGGTGCCCATGGACGGCCACCCTATAACCGGTTGATTTTTCCCAATCGGTCGTGGATGCTGTGGCGGGTGAGCTTGCTACGCGATCACGACTTCCGCCGGCTGTTCCTCGCCGACACCGCCAGCCAGGCGGGCAGCCAGGTCCTCATGCTGGCCCTGCCGCTGGTGGCCGTGTCGGCGCTGCGGGCCTCGGCGTTCGAGGTGGGCCTGCTGGCCACGTGTCAGACGCTGGCGTTCGTGGTGATCGGGCTGCCTGCCGGCGCACTTGTCGACCGCATGCGCAAGCGCGTGGTGATGGTGGTCGCCGACTGGGCACGGGCGCTGGCGCTCGCCTCCGTGCCGGTGGCGTGGTGGCTGGACGTCCTCACCATCTATCAGCTGTACGCGGTGGCGCTCGTGCTGGGCGTGTTCACCGTGTTCTTCGACGTCGCTTACCAGAGCTACCTGCCCCACCTGGTCGAGCGCGAGCGGCTCGTCGAGGGCAACTCCACGCTGGAGATCGTGCGTACGGTGGCGCAGGTCGGCGGGCCGAGCGGGGGCGGCTACCTGATCCAGCTCCTCACGGCGCCCTTCGCGCTGGTCGCCACGGTGGCCGGATTCGCCTGGTCGGCGCTGTGCCTGGCCACGATACGCGGACGCGAGCCACGCCAGGAGCCGGGCCGTGCCCGCCTGGGCAAGGAGATCGCCGAAGGCGTCAGGTTCGTGCTCGGCCAGCCGCTGCTGCGCCGCATCGCGGGCTGCACCGCCACCGCGAACCTGTTCGTGTCCGTCTCCCAGCCGATGGTCCTGCTCCTCCTGGCCAGGGAACTCGGCCTGGGCGGGGGCGCCATCGGGCTGCTCACGGCCGCCGGCGGGCTCGGCGGGATCGTCGGCGCGCTGGTCAACGCCAGGGTCGCCAGGCGGCTCGGGCAGGGGCCGGCGATGTGGCTGGGTCTCGCCGTGCCCGCGCCGCTGGCGTTCGTGCTGCCGTGGATGGAGGCCGACTGGCGGCTGGGGCTGTTCGTGCTCTACGAGTTCGGCACGGGGGCGGGAGTGGTGCTGTACAACGTCACGCAGCTCAGCTTCCGCCAGGGCATCACGCCCGAGCCGCTGCTCGGGCGGATGAACGCCACCATGCGCTTCCTCGTCTGGGGGACCCTGCCGCTGGGCGGGCTGATCGGCGGCGCGCTGGGCGGGTCGATCGGGGTGCGGAACACGCTCCTGGTCGGAGCCGCCGGGTCCTGCCTGGCGTTCCTGTGGCTGGTCACCTCGCCCCTCCGCACGATGCGCGAGCTGCCCGCCGGCAGTCACACGCTCGCGTAGCCCCGGCCTTCCTGGGGCGGCTCGGGAGCACGTCCACCACCGGCTCGATGCGGGAGGCACTGGAGGGCACGCGGCGCCGGCTCGGTGCGGCAGGCGCACCTTGTGACGCGACCCTCGCTTTATCGGCGCGCATCCTGGGCCCGGACGTGCCAGTCTTGGACACGTGATGCCCGACCGCCCAACCAAGCTCGTGCCGCCCGTGCTGGCCAAGATGGCCGCGTGGTGTGTGTGCCTGATCCTCGTGGGCGTGGTCGTCTACTTCTTCGCTCTGATCATCGCCCGGCTCACGTTCGTGGCGCTGCCCGTGGCGATCGCGCTGCTGCTGACCGCGCTGCTGTTCCCGCTGACCAACCGCCTTCGCCAGGCGGGCATGCGGCCCATCTACGCCACCTGGATCACCATGCTGGTGGCCCTGGCCGTGCTCGTGGGCACGGGGTGGCTGGTGGGGGCTCGGGCCAGCGACGAGTTCCCCAACCTGGTCCAGCAGGTGCAGGCGACCGCCAGGTCGGTCCAGGACTGGCTGATCACCGGCCCGCTGCACCTCAAAGAGGCCCAGATCACGAGCTACGTCGACGAGATCGCGGCCATGGTCAACCAGCAGCGCACGGCCATCACCGGCACCGTGCTGTCGGCCGGGGCGGTCGCCTTCGAGGTGCTCGCCTCCATCGTGCTGCTGCTGTTCGTGACGTTCTTCCTGCTCAAGGACGGCAACCGGATCTGGGCGTGGATCCTCAGGGGGTTCGGCGAGGTCGCGCCGCGCGTGGACCGGGCCGGGCGGGCCGCCTGGGCCACGCTCTCCCACTACGTGCAGGGCACCGTCGCCGTGGCCGCCGTACACGGGCTGATCATGGGCATCGTGCTGGCGGGCATGGGCGTGCCGCTGTGGGCGCCGCTGGCCGTGCTGATCTTCTTCGCGAGCTTCATCCCCATCGTCGGCATCTTCTTCGCCGGCACGGTCGCCACCCTCGTCACGCTGGGCGCCAAGGGGCTCGTCTACGCGCTGATCTTCCTGGGCATCCTCATCATCGAACAGCAGCTGGAAAACCACGTGCTCCAGCCGCTGATCGTGGGACGGGCCCTGAACTTCCATCCGCTGGCGATCATCCTCGTGCTGTCCATCGGAGGCATCCTGGCGGGCATCGCGGGGGCCGCGGTGGCCGTGCCGGTGGCCGCGGTGATCTACCGGGCGTTGCCCGAGCTCAGGCACAAGGTCCCCGCCCTGCCGCCGCCGCCCCATCCCGAGGCCCCTCCCCGCGAGGGCCCCGGCGAGGGCGGCGGACCCAGCGAGGGCGAGGCCGCGCCGCGGCCAGAGGCCGTGGAGCCGAAAGGTGAGAACGTCGGTGCCCGTGGCGAGGATGGCCGAAGGGCGGACACGGAGTAACCTCGTCACCCGTGACTCGTTCCTCCCTCACCACCTCGCCGGCGGTCCCCGGCACCCCTGTTCCCGTGGGCACGACACTCCACCCGCGCGCCTGGTGCGACGGCATCACGGGCAGGAAGGCGTACCTTGAGGCTGAGGGGCGCATCGGCGCTCCCGACGGACCGGTCGACGGCCGCGCGGCGGCGCGGTTCAGCGAGGTGCGCATGGAACACTTCGCCGGGCACGGCGACCTGGCCGCCGCCACCGAACACCAGGACTACGAGGTGACCCCTTGAGCAACGTCGAGGTCCTCATCCAGCGGCTCGACGCCGAGCTGCCGATGCCGTCCTACGCCCACCCGGGAGACGCGGGGGCCGACCTCTACGCGGCCGAGGACGTCGAGTTGCTGCCCGGCGAGCGGGCCGTCGTCGGGACGGGGGTGGCGATCGCCCTGCCCGACGGCTACGCCGCGTTCGTGCACCCGCGCTCGGGGCTGGCGGCCAAGCACGGCGTCACGCTGGTCAACGCGCCCGGCACCGTCGACGCGGGATACCGCGGCGAGATCAAGGTGACGCTGATCAACACCGACGCCAAGGAGCCGTTCCGCCTCCAGCGGGGCGACCGCGTGGCGCAGCTCGTGGTCCAGCGGGTCGAGCGCGCGGCCTTCTACGAGGTCGAGCGGCTGCCGGGTTCGATGCGCGGCGCCAACGGGTTCGGATCCACAGGACGTTGATCAATGGGCCGCGTTGACGGCCCGCGAGCGAGGAGAGTGAGGAACGTGTTCCGACGTCGTCGTCGTGAGCAGCCGGAAGAGGTGGCCGGGCAGGAGCCCGCCGCCCCCATGCGCGAGTCCGGCCCGTGGGACGCCGACGAGCCCCACCCGGAGAGCGACAGGATCGACCTCGGCGGCCTGCGGCTGCCGTACAACCCCGACTTCGACGTACGGCTGGCCTCCGTCGGGGACCAGCACGTCGGCGTCGTCGTCCTCTACGAGGAGAGCTCGCTGCAGCTTCAGGCCCTGGCGGCGCCACGGAGCTCGGGCCTGTGGGACGAGGTCAAGACCAAGATCCTGGCGCAGTCCAAGCAGCTGGAGGAGCGGGAAGGCCCGTTCGGCAGCGAGCTGGCCGGCGAGATGAGGATCGACGGGGCCACCCGTCCCGCTCGTTACATCGGCGTCGACGGGCCCCGCTGGTTCCTGCTGGCGGTGATCTCCGGCAAGGCGGCGCTCGACGAGAACGTCGCGGCGGCGTACATAGACTTTGTGAAGGACGTCGTGGTGGTGCGCGGCGACGAGCCCATGGCCCGTGAGGAGCCGATTCCGCTGCGCCGTCCCAACGAACAAGTGAGCGAGAAGGCGGACGAGCGGCCCGGGCTCAACCCGTTCAAAAGAGGGCCTGAAATAAGCGAGATTCGCTGAGGGCTGACATCGCGCCGACATCACATAGGCTGATTCATCATGAGTACGGCAGAGCCTCCGAAACGCGGGGGATTGCGCGGGTTCTTCAGTCGGCTGGCCTCACCCCAGTCCGAAATCGAGGCCCAGGAACTGCGGGAAGACGCCGACGAGGTGGGCGCGACCCCCATCGTCTCGTGTGGTGGGCGCAGGCGCTTCTGCGTAGCCGGTACGCTACGTACAGTGACACTGCGTCCGCGGGGCGGCGCTCCCGCTCTTGAGGCCGAGCTCTACGACGGGTCCGACGTGATCGACCTGGTCTGGCTCGGCCGCCGCAAGATCGCGGGCATCGAGCCCGGTCGCACGGTCAAGGCCGAGGGCCTGGTCAGCGTCCAGGACGGGCGCAAGGTGATGTTCAATCCGCGTTACGAGCTGCGCCCAGGGAGTTGAACGTGAGTGCTGAGGCGGAAGAGGTCGCCCACGACACCGTTGAAGCGGCGGTGCGAGCCCAGCTCGCCAAGGCGTTCGGCGGTGTGCGCGGCATCATCGAGGCGGCGATCCCGACGATCGCGTTCACGCTCTGCTGGGTCATCACCGAGGAGCTGAAGGTCTCGCTCATCGTCAGCATCTCGCTGTCGGTCCTGCTGCTGCTGGTTCGGATCGTGCAGCGGTCCACGCCACAGTTCGTGATCAACAGCCTGATCGGCATCGCGATCGGCGCGTTCTTCGCCAGCCGCAGCGGTGACGCGAAGGACTACTTCCTGCCCGGCATCCTGTGGAACGCCGGCTACATGGTGGGGATGCTGCTGTCGATCGTCACCCGCTGGCCTGTGGTGGGCTTCCTGATCGGCTCGGTCACCGGCGACCCGACCGCCTGGCACAAGGACCCGGGCATCGTGAAACTGTGCATCCGGCTGACCTGGCTGCTCATGCTGCCTTGCGCGGTCCGGGTGGCCGTGCAGGCACCGGTGTACCTGTTCGGGGGCGGCGACGAAGCGGTCGCCGCCCTCGGTCTCGCCAAGATCGTCATGGGCTGGCCCCTGCAGGTGGCCGCCCTCGCCGCCATGCTCTGGGTGCTGGGCCGCGGCCGCACCCCGATCAAACCGGTCGCCCCGGCCTGACCCTGCCCGCCTCCGTCCCGGCCGGGCAGACCCGCCCGGCCCCGGCACGGCCAAGGCTTTAGGCTGCGTCGGGTGAGCATCATGCGAATCCCGGGGTCGAAGTCCATCACCGCCCGCGCGCTGTTCCTCGCCGCCGCCGCGCGCGGCACCACGGTGCTGCGGCAACCGCTGGTCTCGGACGACACCGAAGGGTTCGCCGAAGGGCTCGAAACCCTGGGCTACCGGGTGGAACGCGGCCCTGAGGCGTGGACGATCGAGGGCCGTCCCGAGGGGCCGCGCGCCGCCGAGGCCGAGGTGTTCTGCCGCGACGGCGCCACGACAGCACGCTTCCTTCCCGCGCTCGTGGCGGCTGGGCAGGGAGTCTTCCACTTCGACGCCTCCGCCCAGATGCGCCGCCGCCCGCTCGGCCCACTCACACGCGCGCTGCGCGAACTCGGCGTCGACCTGACCCACGAGGGTCAGGAGGGGTACCACCCACTGACCGTACGCGCCCAGGGGATCAGAGGCGGGCGGATCACGCTCGACGCGGGGCTGTCCTCGCAGTTCCTCACCGCGCTGCTGCTCGTCGGCCCGCTCACGGCCGAAGGGCTGCACATCACCGTGACGGACCTCGTCTCGGCGCCGTACGTCGAGATCACCCTGGCGATGATGCGCCGCTTCGGCGTCGAGGTCGAGCGCGCGGGCGACACCTTCCACGTGCCGCCCCAGCCGTACGCGGCCACCGACTACACCATCGAGCCCGACGCCTCCACGGCGAGCTACCCGCTGGCCGCCGCCGCGCTCACCGGGCACAGCGTCACCATCCCAGGGCTGGGCTCCGCCTCGCTCCAGGGCGACGTGCGTTTCGCCGAGGTGCTCGGGCGGATGGGGGCGACGGTGGAGCTCAAGCCTGACGCGGTGACCGTGACCGGCAACGGCAGGCTGCGTGGCCTCACCACTAACATGCGCGACATCTCCGACACCGTCCCCACGCTCGCCGCGGTCGCGCCGTTCGCGGACGGGCCGGTGCGCATTGAGGACGTCTACAACACCAGGATCAAGGAGTGCGACCGCCTGGACGCCTGCGCCGAGAACCTGCGCCGCCTGGGAGTGCCCGTAAGCACCGGACGGGACTGGATCGAGATCCACCCTGCACCGCCGCGCGCCGCCGAGATCGCCTGCCACGGGGACCACCGGATCGCCATGTCCTTCAGCGTCACCGGCCTGCGTACGCCGGGCATCACGCTGGACGAGCCTGGATGCGTGAAGAAGACGTTCCCCGGCTTTCACCAGGCCCTGGCCGACCTTCGGGCGGGCTGGGCGCTCTCGTAGCGCCCCGATCGACGGTAAAGACCTCCGGAGCAATCCCTTAAGCAGGTGATCCACTTGCGCGGGTACAAAGGTCGGCGAACGATCACGCCGTATCGGGGGCCCATCATGTACAGAAGCGCCATCATGGCCGTGACCACGACCGCCGCCGCCCTGCTCCTGTCTGCCGGGCCCGCGATCGCCGACGACGACTGGCTCGGGCCGGATCGCGCTCTGTGTGGAGGGGGTGCGGAGGCGACGCCGGGCTTCGACGTGTTCTTCATGCCGGAGGGAGTCTTCTTCGTGCCGCGGAGGGTCGCCACGCCCTGTGCGGACACGAACGACCCGCACGACTCCCCATTGATGGGCTGAGCACCCGTTGAGATCCCTCGCATGTCGTGGCGAGGGTCGCTTGGGTTTTGCCGTCGTCGTTCTGGTTGAAGGCGGACCGGAGTGCACCGGACTCGCGCGCGGAACGGCAGACGCCGTTAGGTTCTCGATGATTCAGCGGTCTCGCAGGACCGCATGACACCCTCAGAACGCCCGCAAGCCTTGCGGCAAAACGCCCAAGAACTACCCGGCAGAACGCCCACAGATAGTGCGGCAGAACGCCCACGCGCATGGGCTCAGCTGCGGTGACGCGCGGTATGACTAAGCCGCATCTGCCCCCGAGACGCGCCGAAGCGATGGCACTTGAAGCCCTGGCGGACACGCGGGTCGTGGTCGTGGACAGTGCTCGGCACGCAGCGCCTGGGCGCAGGGCCACGTGGACGAGGCGTACGACGTCCTCATGGATCGGCGCGTGTCGTGTGCATGATCACAGAAGCGAGGGCCAGAACTTCGGCGGCGTCTTGGCCGGATCGATGAGATGCAGGCGACTTGCCGCAGTCGGATCGACACCACGCAAGGTGATCAACCGCTGACCATCGGACTCCTTCAGCAAGGCCAGCGCGCCAGGCAGGCCGGCCGCGACGGTCGCGATCGCGATGCCTATGCCGACCAGTCCTGGGTGCTTGTGCGAGTACTCGACCCGATGTATTCCGGAGGTGGCGATGGCCGCGACCTCTCGGGGACGCTGCATCTGCCGCCCGTCGTTCGTCAGGATCGCATCAAACCCGTCAGCCGCAGCCCGAGGGTAGAGCATCTCATCGCGGGTTCCAGACCAGCCATCGAGATCGAGCAGGTGCACGATTTCGTGGTTCAGGATGAATGCGGTGAGAACCTGATGGAGGGGCTTGGGGACGTTCTCATCCAGCAGCAGCCTCACGCGGCTCCCTCGGGGGATCATAGCTGTCGACGTAATCAGCGAAGTCCTTCGCGTCCAACGCCGCGGGGGCCGTCACGCTCGGGTAGTACTTGGAGATCTGCTCGGCTGGTATCCCGTCACGCAACAACGCTGCGACCTCGTCATAGGGCACGCGGGTGCCTTCGATCACGGGTATTCCACCCCTGATGGCAGGATCGACGGTGACGTGGTCACGGGGCCGAAGCAGATCGGGAATGTGCCGGCCATCCCGGTAGAACGGGCGTAGGACATCGACCATCTCATGGATGACCACATGAGCCTTACGGTGCACGAGGTCGGTTGCCTGTCCCGGCTCCACGAGATAGATCGTGGAGCCATCGGCCACCATGCGGTAAGCCGACAGGTGCTCACGCTCCTGTAGATCGTCACGAAGCGTGTCCAGGGCTCGCCGAATCTTCTGCAGCGAGGTGTCATTGCGCAGCTTCACACAGGTCCGCAGTGCCACCAGGTCGCGGAAGGAGTAGAGAATGGGGCGGATCACGGAGATCTCGGGGATGAGCACGGCCCCACGGCTGGCGCTGGCTTTACGCCAGTGCGCGAGTTGGCGAAGCGTCGCACCCGACAGCGCCGCCGCAAGCTTCGGACTGTAGGACATCGGCTCCGCACATCCTCCCTCTCCTCGGTCGAGAACCTGCATCGGAGTCATCATCGCAAAGATCTCCTCGCTGCACAGGCATTGGTCGGCAGCCTGTCACTCTGCGATCGCCCGTGAGCTCCAGAAAGCGGGACCCGACCAGCTCAAGCCAGTCTGGATTCGTGCGATTCATCTGTGAGCTCCTTGAACACGAATCGTGCGCGCATTGTCCTTTATGGCGGCCATGATCTCCCCCCGCCCTCGGCCCGCATCAGCGAAGGCATCAGGCATCCACCTCGCACATCGCAGCCTCATTGGATGGCGTGAGGGTCTTCTCCACTTCAAGGGGCTCTCGGCTGAGCCACTCGTCCGGTTTGCGGCGCTCAGCGGATGTTCGCATTGTGTCGAGCCAAACGGTGGCACCTGGAGTGGCCATCTGCCGGGATGGCGTTTACCCGCGGTAATTGGGGGTCGCGTCCGGGGGTGCGGGGACCGGCAGGTCCCCGCCTGGGGGTGTGGGGGCTTGCCCCCACAGGACGCAGCCCGAGCTCTCGTCGCGCGTAGCGCGTCTCCGGGCGAGGACCGCGCCTTTGCGGGGTCGAAGGGGCGGAGCCCCTGGGAGGCAGGGCCCGAGTGCTCGCATGGCGCGAAGCGCCTCCCAGCGCGAGGACCTTGCTTTCCGCCTCCGGAACCCCCGGAGGCTCCGGAACCCTGGGACGTCCTGGGCGTACCGGCTAGTGCTGGGAGAGGAGGTGGGCGAGCTCCTGCTCGACCTCCTGGTTGGCCACGAACAGCAGCTCGTCGCCCGCCTCCAGCGGATCGTCCGCCGTTGGCACCAGGACCCGGCCCTCGCGGAGGATCGCCACCAGGGCCGCGTCCACCGGCCAGGGGACCGAGCCCGCTCGCTGGCCGACGACGGGGGCGTCCTCCGCCAAGGTGAGCTCCACCAGGTTGGCCTGGCCCTGGCGGAAGGTCATCAGGCGGACGAGGTCGCCGACGCTGACCGCCTCCTCCACCAGCGCGCTCAGCAGGCGCGGGGTCGAGACCGCCACGTCCACGCCCCAGGACTCGTTGAAGAGCCACTCGTTGTTGGGGTGGTTGATGCGGGCGACCACGCGTGGCACGCCGTACTCGGTCTTGGCCAGCAGCGAGACGACCAGGTTGACCTTGTCGTCGCCGGAGGACGCGACCACGACGTGGCAGTTGTTGAGCCCGGCCTCGTCCAGGGAGGCGATCTCGCAGGCGTCGGCGAGGAGCCACTCGGCGCGCGGCACGCTGTCGATCTTGATGGCCCGGGGGTCGATGTCGATGAGCAGGACCTCGTGGCCGTTCTCCAGGAGTTCGGCCGCGATGGAGCGGCCGACGGCGCCTGCTCCGGCGATGGCGACGCGCATCACTCGTCCTCTTCCGGTGCCGCGGCGAGCACCTTGTTGATCCGGTCCATGTCGTTCTCCGCGGCGATGACGTGCAGCACGTCACCCTCCTGCACCACGGTGTCGTCCGTGATGGTCAGGGCCTCACCCATGCGGTTGATGAAGGCGGCGCGAGCCCTGACGCGCGCCTCGAGGTCGACGACACGGGTGCCGATCCACTCCGGATGCGCGGTGACCTCGGCCAGGATGACGGTGCCCGTGGGGTCGCGCCAGAGCGGCTCTGTGCCCTCGGGAAGGATGCGGCGCATGATCTGGTCGGCCGTCCAGCGGACGGTCGCCACCGTGGGGATGCCCAGCCGCTGGTAGACCTCGGCCCGGCGAGGGTCGTAGATGCGGGCCACCACGTTGTCCACGCCGAACGTCTCGCGGGCCACACGGGCGGAGATGATGTTGGAATTGTCGCCGCTGGAGACCGCGACGTACGCGGCGGCGGACTCGATGCCGGCCTCGGTGAGCACGTCGCGATCGAAGCCGATGCCCGTCACCCGCCGACCCCGGAATCCGGCGCGCAGCCGCCGGAACGCCTGCGGATCGCGGTCGATGATGGCGACGGAATGGCCGCTGTCTTCGAGGATGTGGGCGAGAGTCGAGCCGACCCGGCCACACCCCATGATCACTATATGCATTTCCCCCCGCATGTTCGCGGTCGGCCGATTGCTGGACACCAGTATGGCCCGAGGGGGGAGCGCCGCGTTTAGGGCGTCGGCATGGGGCTAGCATCTCGTTACGTGGCGAAGGTAACGGATCTTGTCAAACGCATGCTCGTGGGGCGGGCCCTACGCAGCGGGCAACTCCACGAGCAACTCCTGCCTAAACGGATCGCACTCCCGGTTTTCGCGAGTGACGCGCTCTCTTCTGTGGCGTATGCGCCGCAGGAGATTCTGGTCATCCTGTCCCTGGCCGGCGTCTCCTTCTATACATACAGCCCCTGGGTCGCGGTCGCTGTCGTGGTCGTGATGCTCACCGTCGTGGCGTCGTACCGGCAGAACGTGCACGCCTATCCCAGCGGCGGCGGTGACTACGAGGTGGCGACCACCAACCTCGGCAAGAACGCCGGGCTCACCGTCGCCAGCGCGCTCCTGGTCGACTACGTGCTGACCGTCGCGGTGTCCGTCGCCAACGGCGTCGACTACGTCGGCGCCACGATCCCGTTCGTGGGCGAGCACAAGCCCGCCATCGCCATCGCCATCGTCATCCTGCTCACCGTGGTCAACCTGCGCGGCATCCGTGAGTCCGGCGTCGCCTTCGCCATTCCGACGTACGCATTCATGATCGCCGTCCTCATCCTGATCGCCTGGGGCGGGTTCCGGCTGCTGGTGCTGGGTGACAATCTCCAGGCGCCGAGCGCCCACTTCACCATCCAGCCCGAGCAGACCAACCTGGCCACCTTCGCCGCCGCGTTCCTGATCCTGCGCGCGTTCTCCTCGGGCTGCGCCGCCCTGACAGGCGTCGAGGCCATCAGCAACGGCGTGCCCGCGTTCAGGAAGCCCAAGAGCAAGAACGCCGCCACGACGCTGCTGATGATGGGCCTGGTCGCGGTCACCATGTTCGGCGGCATCATCGCGCTCGGGCTGGCGTCCGGGGTGAAGATCGCCGAGCCGTCCGTGGTCGCCGAGGACCTGCTCAGGCCCGACGGCACGCCCGTCGGGCCCGGCTACTATCAGCAGCCGATCATCTCCCAGGTGGCCGACGCGGTGTTCGGCGGAGGGTCGCTGCCGTTCGTGGTGATCTCGGCGGTGACGGCGCTGATCCTCTTCCTGGCGGCCAACACCGCCTTCAACGGCTTCCCGGTGCTCGGCTCCATCCTGGCGCAGGACCGTTACCTGCCGCGCCAGCTCCACACCCGCGGCGACCGGCTGGCCTTCTCCAACGGCATCGTCATCCTGGCGGCCGGCGCGTGCCTGCTGCTGTGGGGCTTCCAGGCCGACGTCAGCCGCCTGCTGAACCTTTACATCGTCGGGGTCTTCGTCTCGTTCACGCTCAGCCAGACCGGCATGGTCATCCACTGGACCCGCCACCTGAAGACCGAGACCGACCCCAAGGTGCGCCACCAGATGCACCGGTCCCGCGTGATCAACTTCTTCGGCGGGATCATGACGGGGCTCGTGCTGGTTGTCGTGCTGCTGACGAAGTTCCTGGTCGGGGCGTGGATCGTGTGCATCGCGATGCCGATCCTGTTCCTGATGATGAAGGCCATCAGGCGCCACTACGACAACGTGGCCGCCGAGCTGGAGGTCACCGAGGACTACGAGCCGGCCATGTTGCCCGCGCGCAACCACGCGATCGTGCTCGTCTCGAAGATCCACAAGCCGACCCTGCGCGCCCTCGCGTACGCCCGCGCCACCAGGCCGTCCACGCTGGAGGCCGTCACGGTGGGCGTCGAGGGCGAGGACGCGCGCAAGCTGCAGGAGGAATGGGAGCGGCGGGGCATCCCGGTGCCGCTCAAGATGCTCGACTCGCCGTACCGCGAGATCACGCAGCCCATCCTCGACTACGTCAAGACCCTGCGGCGGCGCTCGCCGCGCGACGTGGTGACCGTGTTCATCCCCGAGTACGTGGTCGGCCACTGGTGGGAGCACCTGCTGCACAACCAGAGCGCGCTCAGGCTGAAGGCCCGGCTGCTGTTCAAGCCGGGGGTCATGGTGACGAGCGTGCCCTGGCAGCTGCACTCCTCCGACCGGCTCAAGGGCAGGCCCGAACCGTTCGCTCCCGGGGCCGTGCGCCGGCCCTGGCACGAGACCGTCAAAGATGAGGAGCAGCTCCGGGCATAGGGTGTTCCTGTGGAACAGGCATCTCTCGAGTTGACGGTAGGTCCGGTCGCGCATGGCGGCTGGTGTGTGGCGCGCCACGAAGGGCGCGTGGTGTTCGTACGGCATGCGCTGCCCGGCGAGCGCGTGATCGCCCGCGTCACCGAGGAGACCGCCCGGTTCCTGCGCGCCGACGCCGTGGAGATCTTGGAGGCCTCACCCGACCGGGTGGTGCCGCCTTGCCCGTACGCGGGCCCGGGGCGGTGCGGCGGCTGTGACTGGCAGCACGCGACGCCGGAGGCGCAGCGGCGGCTCAAGGCGCAGGTCGTGGCCGAGCAGCTGCAGCGGCTCGCGGGCATTTCGCGCGAGGTCGTGGTGGAGGAGGTGCCGGGGGCCAAGGACGGGCTCGGCTGGCGCACGCGGGTGCAGTTCGCCGCCACGCCCAGCGGCGAGCTGGGCTTCCGCCGGCACCGCTCGCACGAGATCGAGGTGGTGGACGCCTGCCTGATCGCCCATCCCGAGGTGGAGGCGGTCGGGGCCGAAGAGCGCTCCTGGCCGGGGGCGTCCGGCGTGGAGGTCATCGCGTCCTCCGCCGGCGATCGGGCCGTGGTGGTCGCGCCCAGGCCGCGCCGTAGTGTCACGGTGCCCGATCTCGACGCGTCCGCCTCGGTCCTGCTCGACCAGGGCAAGGGCCGTACGGTGCCGCGGCGCGGCTCCGGGGTGCTGCGCGAGCAGGTGGGCGACCGGGAGTTCCGGGTGGCGGGCAGCGGTTTCTGGCAGGTGCACCCGGGGGCCGCCGAGACGCTGCTGGACGCGGTGCTGGCGTACGCGGCGCCGGAGCCGGGGGAGTGGGCGCTCGACCTCTACTGTGGGGTGGGGCTGTTCGCGGCCGGGCTGGCCGAGGCCGTGGGGCCGTCCGGCGCGGTGTTCGGCCTGGAGTCCGACGCGGCCGCCGTGCGCGACGCCCGGGCGAACCTTCGCGACCTGCCACAGGCCCAGGTGGAGCGGGGGCGGGTCGAGGAGGCCCTGGACCGCTTCCAGATCGAGCGCGCGGACATCGTGGTGGTGGACCCGCCCCGTTCCGGGCTGGGACGCGAGGTGGTGGAGCGGATCTCCTCGATGGACGCGCTGCGCATCGTGTACGTGTCGTGCGACCCGGCCACGCTGGCGCGGGATCTGGCCTGGCTGGCGGAGCGCGGTTACACCCTTTCTGATTTGCGGGCTTTTGACGCATTTCCGATGACCCATCACGTGGAGTGCGTGGCGCTGCTGGTCAAGAGTTAGAACACGCTGCGGCATAGACGGCGCACGCGAGCCGATCGGATCGGCGTGGGCGGCGTGGTCTTTATCGTGCTCGGATTCCTGCTCGGGAAGTTCTTCGGACAGCGAGTCTCGGGGCGCCTTAATACCGGTACCACGACGTGTCAGGACGCCGGGCGGAATGGGCGTGCTCCCGTTCATTAAGCGGCCTGTTGTCTCCTGACTCGCCCCCATAGTGAAATTTACTTTCACCGGCGGAGAAACGGGTGAAGGCTGCTTGCAGATTGGTAGACCCTCATGCACCGTGGAATCAAGATTGAGAAAGGAGGAACAGTGCAGGTCAGGGGACCAATCCGGGGGGAGGTGATACCAGGATGTGCGATCCATCGGGCTTTGGGACCACGATCGTGCAAGAGCTCGGACGCATAGTCCGGGATGCGATCAAGTCAACACCCCGGACCGTACGGTTTCTCGTGATACTGGCCGCCGTTGTCATAGCGATCGGCGCTGTAAGAGCCATGATCGACTAAACGGCGTCGCATGTAGTGGAGATACATGCGAATGAAGCAAGGCTAACGTGGGGAAGGCCAAGTGTCGAGCTTCCCCACGTGATGCCTTCCTGAATTCCCACAGCTCAGGCGGCCTGCAGCAGGCGCACGGAGCTTTTCCCCTCCCGGTAATTCCGCGCGGATGTTGACCTCGACCTCGCTTGAGGTTGCACAGTGGGGCGCATGGAAAGCTTCGAGATCGGCGTCGTGCTGCCCGGGGTCGACGTCCAGCGCCGGGACGGCATCGACCTGTCAACGGCCGCCCGGCACGCCGAGGACGCCGGGCTGGACGGCGTATGGCACGGCGACCACCTGGCCATCGGCGGGCCGACGCTGGACGGCCCGATCGCCCTGGCGATCGCGGCCGCGGCCACCGCCGAGGTCAGGGTCGGCACGAGCGTGTTCATCCCCGCGATCCGGCCCCTCGCCTGGGCCGCCAAGCAGATCGCGTCCTTGCAGCACGTCTCCGGCGACCGCCTCGTGCTGGGCGTGGGTTCGGGCGGTGGGCCCGGGCAGTGGGCCGCGGCCGGAGTGCCCTATGGCTCGCGTGGCCGCCGTACCGACACGGCCCTGGAACTGCTGCCCCGGTTGCTGGCGGGTGAGGAGGTAATGCTGCCGGACGAACCTGGCGAGCCGCCGGTCCGGTTGGCCCCGGCTGCCGCGATGCCCCCGGTGTGGGTCGGCAACGCGTCCGCGGCGGCGATCCGGCGGGCCGCGCGGCTGGGCGACGGCTGGTTCCCGTCCCTGATCTCGCCCGGGGAGGTGGCCGAGGGCCGGGCACGCCTCGCCGAACTGGCCGCCGAACACGGCCGCCCCACGCCGGTCATCGCGATCGGCGGCGCGGGCGCCCTGGGTACCGGACCCGGCCTTCCGTCCCGGGAGGAGATCGCGTCAGGCATCAGCGCCGCCTACGGGCGCCCCCAGGAGGAGGTCGTCGAGATCCCGCTCACCGGCCACCCGAAGGAGGCCGCCGAGAAGCTCGCCGCCTACCGCGAGGCGGGGGCCCGCCACGCGATCATCGGGATATCGGGCGGCGACTGGCGGACGCAGGTCGACCTGCTGGCGGAGGCCCGGAGCCTGATGCGATAGCCGGGCGGCACGTGCAGGAGCCGCTGCCGCGTGTACGCCTACGACGTCCTCGCCGCCACCGCCGTCGTGCGCGAGCTCCCGGTGGACGCCGCGAAGGTTCACGGCGCGTGCGGTTAGAGCCAGCCCATACGCTGGGCCGTCCTGATGGCCTCCAGGCGGTTCTGCGCGTTGAGCTTGGCCATCGCGCTCGACAGGTAGTTGCGTACGGTGCCCTCGGTCAGGTGCAGCTCGGCCGCGATCCGCGAGATCGTGGCCCCGTCGCCTGCCAGCCGGAGCGCGTCGCGCTCACGCTCGGTCAGCGGGCTGTCCCCGGCGGCCATCGCCGCAGCGGCCAGCTCGGCGTCGAGGTAGCGGCCGCCGGCCTGGACCTTGCGGATCGCCATGGCCAGCTCTTCGGCCGAAGCGTCCTTGCCGAGGAAGCCGCCCACGCCCGCCGCCATGGCCCTGCGCAGGTAGCCGGGGCGGCCCAGGCTCGTCAGGATGATGATCTTGCAGTGGGAGCTGATCTGCTCGGCCGCGCTGAGGCCGTCCATGCCGGGCATCTCGATGTCGAGCACGGCCACGTCAGGCCGGTGCTCGGCCACGGCGGCCACGACCTCGTCGCCCCTGCCCACCTGGGCGACGACCTCGATGCCTTCCTCGAGGTCGAGCAGGGCCGCGATGGCGCCCCTGATCAGGTGCTCGTCGTCCGCAAGCAACACCCGGGTCGTCATGCCGGCACCGCCGCCCGCAGCAGGTAGCGGCCCTCGTGAGTCGGCGAGGCCTCCAGGGTGCCGCCCGCCGCTCGCACGCGCTGGGCCAGCCCCGCCAGGCCGTTCGGCGCGGGCTCGCTGACCGGCCCGCTCAGCCCGTCGTTGGACATCTCCAGCACCCCGTCCTCGATCGTGATCGTGCAGCGTTCGGCCTTGCTGTGTTTGAGCACGTTCGTCGCGCCCTCGCGCACGACCGCGGCCAGCAGCGTGCGGGCCTCCGGCGACAGCGTGCCCGTCTCCGCGTGCACGGTACACCGTACGTCCGCCGCCTCCAGCACCGCGCGCACGCTGGACAGCATCTCGTCCAGGTCGACGGCCCGGTAGCTCTGCACGACCGAGCGGACCTCGCGCAACGACCGCCTGGCCTGGTCGCGTACCGCGAACATCTCCTCGGCGGCCGCGCGAGCGTCGGTGGGCAGCGTGCGCGACGCGTTCTCCGTCCGGGCCGCGATGTCGGTGAGGCTCTGCCCGAGCAGTGAGTTCAGGTCGCGGGCGAAGCGCAGCCGCTCCTCCGACACCGCCAGCCTCGACCGCGCCTCCTGCCCTTCGTGGGCCTCCTTGGCCACCCGCCACAGCCACAGGTTGATCAGCACGCCGCCCACGCTGATGGCGGTGAGCAGCGCCTGTGCCAGGACCAGCGCCGGCACGAACCCGCTCAGCAGCCCCACGTAGAGGTTGAAGGCCACGACGGACGCCACCGACAGGACGACCGCGGTGCGCCTGCGCACGAACGGCGCCAGCGTCGCCAGCCACGTCGGCATGGCCCACATGAGCCCGATGACCGCCAGGAGCAGGCTGAGCACCCCGGTCACCGCCAGGATCGCCGTCGGCCGCGAGCCGCCTCTCATGGCCACCCTGAACGGCCGCGTCGCCAGCACGTTGAAGGTCAGCAGCAGGACGGCGCCGGTCACGAGCACCGGCATGGGCACCCCCAGCTGCCAGCGGACATACAGGTCGTAGTAGCCGATTAGAGAGGCCAGCTGGATGACGTCGGTGGAGTAGACGATCAGCCAGCGGAGCTTGTCCAGCTTCGTCGCGCGCCGCATCACGTCGGCACCGCCGCGCGCAGCAGGAACTCACCGGTCGGGGTGGGCTCTGCCGAGAAGGAGCCACCCGCCGTGGCCAGCCGTTCCGACAGGCCGCGCAGGCCGTTGCCCGGGGCGGGCGTCCACCCTGGCACCCCGTCGTTGAGCATCTCCAGCACTCCGCCGTCGATGGTGATCGCGCAGCGCGTGGCGGTGCTGTGCTTCAGCACGTTCGTGGTCCCTTCGCGAACCGCCCACGCCAGCAGTGTTCTGGCGGCCGGCGACAGGCCGTCGGCCCTGGCGTCGATCACGCAGCGGGCGCCCGCCGCCTCGAGCGCGGCACGCGCGCCGGACAGCTCCTCGTCCAGGTCGAGCATCCGGTATCCGTGCACCGCCTGCTGCACCTCGGCCAGCGAGTCGCCGGCCAGCCGGCGCACCTGGGCCATCTCGTCGGCCGCCCGCCCGGCGTCCTTGGTCGCCAGCTTGGCGGCCAGCTCGCTCTTCAACGTGATGACCGACAGGCTGTGCCCGAGCAGGTCATGCAGGTCGCGGGCGAAACGCAGCCGCTCTTCCGACACCGCCAGCCGGGCCTTCGCCTCCTTGCTGTCGTGGGCGTCCCTGATCGTCCACCAGAGCCAGCGCCAGAGCAGCATGGACGCGGTGATCACGATGGCGCTGAGCGTCTCGGGGATCAGCACGTCCGGCCAGGACCGGTCGGTGATGGCCACGACGTAGCCGCTGACCAGACCCACCACGGCCACCCCCAGGCCGAGGGTCACGGTCAGCGGGACGTACAGTGCCGCGATCGACAACCACACCACGCCGAGCTCCAGCCAGCTGGGCGTGTCCCCCAGCGGGTGGTGCGGCAGCAACACGACTGAGACCACCGTGAAAAGCGTCGCGATCATCAGCTTGGGCGTCGGGCGGCCCGGCCTGCTGTCGTAGGCGTCCCTGAGCAGGAAGGGGAAGAGCCCGAAGAACCCGAGCATGCACGCGATGGTGATCGTGGCGTTGAGCGGGCTGATGCGGCCGGCCGTGGCATGCAGCACGGTGAGGGTCACCATCAGCAGGCCCAACAGGCCGATCGCGGCGTCCATCCAGAGGAGCAGGAGCTTTCGCGCCGTCTCCGGACGCGCCGCCATCACGTCCTCCCCCTGCCGCCGGAACCCTCATCGGTCTCGGAAATCCTATATTCAGGGAAGGGCTCGCCAAAGGATCCGCGACACGTCGGGCGCCGGGGCGACTCCGCGTAGCGACAGCCAGGCCAGCCCGTGGCGGGTGGCGTACTCGGTCAGCGTGCGGGCGTCGACCTCGTTCAGGTCGCCCGAGCCTGTCAGTACGGGGGTCAGCGCGATGCGCCTCCACGCCTGGTCGGGGTCGGTCAGGCCCTGGGCCTGCGCGATCTGGTCCCTGGCCGCCAGCACGGCGTCCGCCACCCGGTGCAGGCGGCCGTCGGCGGAGCCGCGCGGCTCGATCTCGGCCAGCAGGTTGACGGTGCCGACCTCGGCGCCCGCCTGGCGGGTGGCGCGCAGCATCGCGACGTCGCCCGCGTCCAGCCCGTCCTGTCCCAACGGCAGCGTGAAGCTGACCTGGAGCGGCCGTTCGCGCTGCATGGCGTAGATGGCCCGCGCTCTGCGCAGCACGGCGGCCTTGTCGTCGCTGTCGCGGACCTCGAAGTCGACGGCGGCGGCGTCGAACGCCCCGACCACCCTGCGGTAGGCGGCCGCCAGCCCGCCGGGCCTGGCGCACGTGTCGGCCAGCTCCCGCCCGTCCGGGCCGCCGAACACGGGCGCGGCGTCGCCGCCCATGGCCCTGAGCCGGCCGATCCGGTTGGCCACGGGGTTCTTGCCGGGGTCGAGCGGGCCGGAGCCGGACGGGCCGTTCCATTTGGGTACGCAGCCGTCGTCGCCCGCCACGAGGTGGCCGAGCGCGTAGTGGCGCACTCCGGTGCGCCGGGACTCCTTGGACAGGTCGAAGCCGGGTTCGCGGGCGGTGTCGACGAATTCGACGAACCCGGCGGCCGGCTCGTCGGCCACCGGTGGCGAGGCGGCAGGGGTTTGCCTCACCACCGGCGGCGGCTTCGGCGCGGGACTGGCGCCCGCGGGGAGCATCCGCACCACCATTCCGGTGGCGCCGGCGAGCACGAGCGCGCTGAGGATCGAGAGTGGGCGCGGGAGCGTGCCTGGCTCCCTCTTCCGCCGCGGCATGGGCAACCCCGTGTGATCAGTCGGCTACGTACCGGCGCTTTCGTGAACGCTAGCAAGCACGCGGGCCTCCGTGCGGGGCTTTTCCGGCGCGCGTCCGTTGTGTACGCATAATGGCGTCATGAAGCTGCGGATCTTCACCGAGCCCCAGCAGGGCGCGACATATGACGACCTGCTCACCGTCGCCCAGGCCACCGAACGGCTGGGCTTTGACGCTTTCTTCCGTTCCGACCACTACATGCGCATCGGCCCCGGTGACCCGGGCCCCGGCTCCACCGACGCGTGGATCACCCTCGCAGGGCTGGCGAGGGAGACCTCGAGGATCCGGCTGGGCACCCTCGTGACGCCGGCCACGTTCCGGTTTCCCGGGCCGCTGGCGATCAGCGTCGCGCAGGTCGACCAGATGAGCGGCGGCCGGGTCGAGCTGGGCTTCGGCACCGGCTGGTTCGATGCCGAGCACGCGGCGTTCGGCATCCCGTTCCCGCCGCAGAACGAGCGGTTCGGGCGGTTCGAGGAGCAGCTCGAGATCATCACGGGCCTGTGGGCCGCGGAGAAGAGCTTCTCGTTCGAGGGCAGGTACTACCGGGTCGCCGACTCGCCCGCGCTGCCCAAGCCGGTGCAGAGGCCCCGGCCGCCGGTCATCATCGGCGGTTTCGGCGCCAAGCGCACGCCGCGGCTGGCGGCGGCGTACGCGGACGAGTACAACCTGCCGTTCCGCACGCTGTCCGACACGGCGCAGGGGTTCGGGCGGGTGCGCGAGGCCTGCGAGACCACCGGGCGCAGCCTGGTCTACTCGGTGGCGCAGACCACCATTGTGGGCCGCGACCGGGCCGAGGTCGAGCGGCGCGCGGCCGCCGTCGGCGAGAACCCCGACACGCTGCGGGAGAACGGCCTGGCCGGTACCCCCGCCGAGGTGCTGGAGAAGATCGGGAAGTTCGCCGAACTGGGCGCCGAGCGGCTCTACCTCCAGATCCTGGATCTGTCGGACCTGGAGCACCTGGAGCTGATCGCCGCCGAGGTGCTGCCGCACGTCTAGTAATCGAATGGCGGTGCTTCGCGGGGGTACGGCAGACTTGGGGCGTGCTGCTGACGATCACGACCACCGCGAGGCCCGCCACCGACTTGGGTTTCCTCCTGCACAAGCATCCTGAGCGGGTGCAGGAGTTCGGCCAGTCGTTCGGCACGGCCAGGGTGTTCTACCCCGAGGCGGACGACGAGCGCTGCACGGCGGCGCTCATGCTCGAGGTGGACCCGATCGCGCTGGTCAGGTCGCGCGGCAAGAGCTCGCCCGACTTCAGCCTGTCGCAGTACGTCAACGACCGCCCCTACGCGGCCTCGTCGCTGCTGGCCGTGGCGCTGGCCGACGTGTTCCGCACCGCTCGGGCCGGCCGGTGCAAGGCCAGGCCGGAGCTGCCCGGCACGCCGCTGCCGCTGGAGCTGCGGCTGCCCGCGCTGCCCTGCCGGGGCGGCCCGGAGCTGGCGGCGCGGCTGTTCGAGCCGCTCGGGTGGGAGGTGGACGCGCAGGCGTTGCCGCTCGACGAGGGCTTTCCCGAGTGGGGTGAGTCGCGCTATGTCCGGCTCACCCTGCGCGGGACCGCGCGCCTCGCCGACGCGCTCAACCACCTGTACGTGCTGCTGCCCGTGCTCGACGACGGCAAGCACTACTGGATCGCGCCCGACGAGGTCGACAAGCTGATCAGGGCAGGTGAGGGATGGCTGCACGGCCACCCCGACCGCGGCCTGATCACCCGGCGCTACCTGGGGCGGCGCTGGGCGCTGGCCCGCACCGCGCTGGCGCGGCTGGCGGAGCTGGGCGACGAGACCGAGGAGGAGCTGGAGCCCGCGGTCGAGGAGGACGCGCCCGCCGGGGAGACCGCCGCCGACGAGGCGGCCGCCGCGGAGGCCGAGGTCCAGGGCGAGGCTTCCCCGGAAGAGGCCACGAAGAGGAAGCCCCTGAACATCACCCGCCGCGAAGCGGTGCTGGCCAAGCTGGAGGAGCTGGGCGCGGTCAGCGTGATCGACCTGGGCTGCGGACAGGGCGAGCTGGTCGGCGCGCTGCTGGGCAGGCCCAGGTTCGCCAGGGTGAGCGGTATGGACGTGTCGTCGATGGCGCTCACCATCGCCGCCCGCAAGCTGCGCCTCGACCGCATGCCCGACAGCAAGCGCGCCAGGCTCACCCTTTTCCAGGGCGCGCTGACGTACACCGACAAGCGCCTGTCCGGCTATGACGCCGGGGTGCTCATGGAGGTGATCGAGCACGTCGACCCGCCCCGGCTGGCCGCGCTCGAAAACGTCGTGTTCGGCCACGCGAGGCCCTGGCACGTGCTCGTCACCACGCCCAACATCGAGTACAACGTCCGCTATGAGTTCCTGACCGGGCTGCGCCACCGCGATCACCGCTTCGAGTGGACCCGCGCCGAGTTCGCCGCCTGGGCCACCCGCGTGGCCGGCGAGTACGGCTACCATGTCGCGTTCGAGCCGGTCGGCGACGACGACCCCGAGGTCGGCCCGCCCACCCAGATGGGAGTGTTCACCCGTGATCAGCGTTCCTGAGCTGTCCCTGGTGGTGCTCGTCGGCGTCTCGGGCAGCGGCAAGTCGACGTTCGCCAGGAAGCACTTCAAGCCCACGCAGGTCATCTCGTCCGACTTCTGCCGCGGCCTGGTCGCCGACGACGAGAACGACCAGGCGGCCACCCCCGCGGCGTTCGACCTGCTGCACCACATCGTCGGCGTGCGGCTGGCCAGGGGCCTGTTCACCGTGGTCGACGCCACCAACGTTCAGTACGCCGCCCGCAAGAGCCTGATCGAGCTGGCCAGGCAGCACGACGTGCTGTGCGACGCGATCGTGCTCGACGTGCCGGAGGAGGTGGCCATCGAGCGCAACGCCGTGCGCCCCGACCGCGACTTCGGCCGCGGCGTGGTGATCCGCCAGCGCAAGGACCTGCGGCGCTCGCTGAGCAGGATCTCGAACGACGGCTTCAGGCGGGTGCACGTGCTGCGCGGTCTCGACGAGATCGACGACGCGGCGATCACGTACGAGAAG
Source organism: Nonomuraea sp. CA-141351 (assembly GCF_050944675.1). Classification (NCBI taxonomy): domain Bacteria; kingdom Bacillati; phylum Actinomycetota; class Actinomycetes; order Streptosporangiales; family Streptosporangiaceae; genus Nonomuraea; species Nonomuraea sp. CA-141351. Next base: position 8,888,169 of record NZ_CP191982.1, on the reverse strand, counting down.
GCGTGGTCCGACAAGACCGAGCTGACGGGCCCCTTCGACATCATCGGCGACATCCACGGCTGCCGCTCCGAGCTGGAGACGCTGCTGGGCAGGCTCGGCTGGCAGCGCCGGCCAGAGGGGCTCGCGCACCCGGAGGGCCGCACCGCCGTGTTCGTCGGCGACCTGGTGGACCGCGGGCCCGACACGCCCGGCGTGCTGCGCCTGGTGATGGACATGGTCGAGGCGGGCACCGCGATCTGCGTGGCCGGCAACCACGAGCAGAAGCTGGTGCGCGCGCTCAACGGGCGCAAGGTCAAGGTCGCGCACGGCCTGCAGGAGTCGCTCGACCAGCTCGCCGAGCAGCCGCCCGAGTTCGTGGAGCGGGCCAGGTCCTTCATGGACGGCCTGCGCAGCCACTACCGGCTCGACGGCGGCCACCTGGTCGTCGCGCACGCGGGCCTCAAGGAGGCCTACCACGGCCGCGCCTCCGGCCGGGTGCGCTCCTTCGCCCTGTACGGCGACACGACCGGCGAGACCGACGAGTACGGCCTGCCGGTCCGCTACCCGTGGGCCGAGGAGTACCGCGGCAGAGCCATGGTCGTCTACGGCCACACCCCCACACTCCGCCCCGAATGGGTCAACAACACGATCTGCCTCGACACCGGCTGCGTCTTCGGCGGCCACCTGACCGCGCTGCGCTACCCCGAGCGCCAGATCGTCCAGGTCCCCGCGGAGAAGGTCTGGTACGAGCCGGCCAAGCCACTCGGCGGCCCGGCCCGCGATCCCGGCATGCTGGACATCAACGACGTGACCGGCACCCGGTACGTCGAGACCGGCTTCGGCCCCCGGGTCAAGGTCCTTGAGGAGAACGCGGCCGCCGCCCTGGAGGTCATGAGCCGGTTCGCGGTGGACCCGCGCTGGCTGGTCTACCTGCCGCCCACCATGGCGCCGCCGGAGACGTCCAAGCTGGACGGCTACCTGGAGCACCCGCACGAGGCGTTCGAGGAGTTCGCCGCCGCCGGCGTGCGCTCGGTCGTGTGCGAGGAGAAGCACATGGGCTCCCGGGCCGTCGCCGTGCTGGCCAGAACGCCGGAAGTGGCGGCGGCCAGGTTCGGGGTGACGGACGGCAGCGCGGGCGCCGTCTACACGCGCACCGGGCGGCCGTTCTTCGACGACATGGCGCCACTGGTCACGCGGCTGCGCGAGGCGTGCGAGCCGCTCTGGGCCGAGCTCGGCTCGGACTGGGTGGTGCTCGACTGCGAGCTGCTGCCCTGGTCGGCGAAGGCCGGCGAGCTCATCAGATCGCAGTACGCCTCCGTCGGGGCGGCCGCGCGCGCCGCGCTGCCCGAGGCGGTCGCGGCCTTGGAGGCGGCGGCCGGGCGCGGGCTGGATGTGGGCGATCTGCTGCATCGCACCCGCCGCCGCTCCCACAACGCTGCCCTGTTCCGCGAGGCCTATGCGCGTTACTGCTGGCCGGTCGACGGCCTGGAGGGGATCAAGCTGGCGCCGTTCCAGATCCTGGCCTGCGAGGGGCGGGCCACGGCGCTGGAGCCGCACAGCTGGCACCTGTCCACGCTGGCGGTGCTCGACTCGCCGCTGATCACCCCTACCCAGCATGTCTTCGTCACGCTCGACTCGCCGGAGTCCCGGGCGGAGGCGACCGCGTGGTGGGAGTCGCTGACGGCGGCGGGCGGCGAGGGCATGGTGGTCAAGCCCGCCACGTACGCGCCCGGCCGGGTGCAGCCGGGGGTGAAGGTACGCGGGCGCGAATACCTGCGCATCATCTACGGCCCCGACTACACCGAGTCGCTCGACGTGCTGCGCAGGCGCTTCCTGGGCAAGAAGCGCTCGATGGCGCTGCGCGAGTACGCGCTGGGGCTGGAGGCGCTGTCGCGGCTGGCCGAAGGGGAGGCGGGCTGGCGGGTGCACGAGCCGGTCTTCGCCGTGCTGGCACTGGAGTCCGAGCCGGTCGACCCGCGGCTTTAGCGGCATGACCTGCGGGTATGTGTCCCCCACCTCGGGGGAGGACCTGCATGGCTGCCAAGTACACCCATCACGAGCATCTGGGCCACGTCGTGTTCATCACGGCGGCGGCGGCCATCGGAGGGTTCCTGTTCGGATATGACAGCGCCGTCATCAACGGCGCGGTCGTCGGGATCCAGAAGTACTTCCAGGTGGGGCCGGTCCGGACGGGGTTCGTGGTGGCCATCGCGCTGCTCGGGTCCGCCGTGGGGGCCTGGGCGGGCGGCGGGCTGGCCGACCGGCTGGGGCGTACCAGGACGATGCAGGTGGCGGCGGGGCTGTTCGCGATCAGCTCGATCGGGCAGATGCTCCCGTTCGCCCTCTGGGACCTCGCCCTCTGGCGCGTGGTCGCGGGCTTCGCGATCGGCATGGCGTCGGTGATCAGCCCCGCGTACATCGCCGAGGTGGCCCCGCCCGCCTATCGGGGACGGCTGGGCTCGTTCCAGCAGCTGGCCATCGTGCTCGGCATCGCGGTCTCGCAGCTCGTCAACTACCTGATCGTCCAGCTGGCCGGCGGCAACGTGAACAACGACGTATGGGCCCTGCAGGCGTGGCAGTGGATGCTGGGCGCCTGCTTCGTGCCCGCCCTGCTCTACTTGGTGTTCGCCCTGACCATCCCCGAGTCGCCGCGCTACCTGATCATGTCGGGGCGCACGAGGAAGGCGCGCGAGGTGCTGGCCGAGGTCGAGGGCGAGGACGTGGACCTCGACGCCCGCATCGCGGAGATCCAGCACGTGCTGCGTACCCAGCGCGTGCCGACGGTGAAGGATCTGCGCGGGCCCGGGTCCGGGCTGCTGCCGATCGTCTGGATCGGGATCACCCTGTCGGTGTTCCAGCAGTTCGTGGGCATCAACGTGATCTTCTACTACTCGTCAGTGCTGTGGCAGTCGGTCGGCATCAACCAGGCGGACTCGCTGCTGATCAGCTTCTCCAGCTCGATCATCAACATTGTGGGCACGTTCATCGCGATCTCGCTGGTGGACAAGATCGGGCGCAGGCCGCTGCTCCTGATCGGCTCGGCCGGGATGACGGTCGCGCTGGCCACCGCGTCGTGGGCGTTCAGCGCCGGCCGCGTGGCCGGGAAGTCGGTCACGCTGCCGGACCCGCAGGGGCCGATCGCGCTCGTGGCGGCCAACGTGTTCGTGCTGTTCTTCGCGCTGTCCTGGGGTGTGGTGGTCTGGGTGCTGCTGGGAGAGATGTTCCCGAACCGCATCCGCGCCGCCGCCCTGGGCGTCGCGGCGGGAGCGCAGTGGATCGCCAACTGGGCGATCACGGTGTCGTTCCCGGCGCTGGCGCAGTGGAACCTGCCGGCCACCTACGCCATGTACGCGTTCTTCGCCCTGCTGTCGTTCCTCTTCGTCACCAAGTGGGTGCGGGAGACCAAGGGCCGCAAACTCGAAGACATGGGCTAATCTCCGGCACGTGATTGACGACGTGCTGGCTCCCTCGCTCGACGTGCTGTTCTGCGGCATCAATCCCGGCCTCATGTCCGAGGCCACCGGTCACCACTTCGCCCGCCCCGGCAACCGCTTCTGGCCCGCGCTGCACCTGTCCGGCTTCACGCCGCGCCTCCTGGCGCCTTCCGAGCAGCACCTTCTCCCCTCGTACGGCCTGGGCATCACGAACATCGTCGCCCGCCCCAGTGCCAAGGCGTCGGAGCTGACCAGACAGGAGCTGGCCGAGGGCGGTCTGGCACTGGCGGCGAAGGTGGCGGACGCCGCGCCCAAGGTGCTGGCCGTGCTGGGGATCTCGGCCTACCGGACGGCCTTCGCCCGCCCCAAGGCCCGCATCGGCCCTCAGGACGAGCTCGTCGGCGGGGCCAGGGTCTGGGTGCTGCCCAATCCCAGCGGGCTGAACGCCCATTGGACCCTGGCCACCATCGCCGGCGAGATGGGCCGGCTACGCGGCTACCTGCCGACGAAGTCCTGGGTCCAGTAGATCCGGCCCTGGGCGTTCTTGGCGGCGCCGACGCCGATGAGGTTGTACGCGCAGTTCATGATGTTGGCCCGGTGGCCCGGGCTGTTCATCCAGCCCTCGACCACGGAAGCCGGGGTGGGCTGGCCGAAGGCGATGTTCTCGGCGAAGGCCCTGCCTCCGGAGAAGCCGGCCGCCCTGATCCGGTCCATGAAATCGCGGCCGTCCTTGGAGGCGTGGTCGAAGTAGCCCTGCTTCGCCATGTCGGAGGAGTGGCCGAACGCGGCCGCGCGAAGCAGCGGGTCGAGCTTGAGCGGCGCGCAGCCGCCCTTCGCCCGCTCGGCGTTGGTCAGCCTGAGGACCTCGTTCTCCAAGGCCGTGCCCACCCCTCCCGTGGAGGGGGCCGGGCTGGTGGGTGTGCCGCTGGGGCTGGGAGTGGGCGTGGGGGTGCTGACGGGGGCGCAGGCCAGTCTCACAGCCCGTGACTTGACGGTACGGCCGCGGTAGTCGGTGGCGAACGCGTAGTAGGTGCCGGGCTTGCAGGCGAGCACCAGGGTGACGCGGCCGTTCCTGGTGGCCCCGCTCTTGACGACGCGGTCGGGGCCGGGGACGGCGCGCTGGATGCGGATGCGCAGCAGCGCCGGACTGTCGCAGCCACGCCGGGTGGCGAACGACGTGATCTTGCCTTTGGCGCTGAGCCTGGGCTTGGCCACGCTCACGCGGCACGAGGTCTCCGACGACACCGCGGAGCCCTGCGCCGCCGCTGAGCCGGGCGATGGGGCCGAGCCCTGCTGTGCGGCCGAGCCCTGCGCCGCGGTTGAGCCCTGCGTCGCGGCCTCGGCCGCACAGCCAGTCGCGCAGAGCGCCGCCAGGCTCAGGAGCCCGGCGAATACCCCATGGGGTCTACGCATAGGGGGTTTCCTCCAGTTGCGATAGACGCTGGATGGCTAGGCATTCTGTCGGGGTCGAGACCGATTTGTCATCAAATTGGGATATTTGCCACAAGACTCAGGTAAACCAAAGTGATCGTTGAGGCGTCTGTGACGCCGCCGCGCAGGCCCGGAAACCCCTACGCGAGCGGGCTTCGCGAGCCACGATCTCGCCTGGAGGTACGCACCGGGCCGGCGTCCGGTTCGGACGGCGGGCATCCCCACCGAGGTGCGCACGGTGGTAAGGACTCCGGCCCGCTCGCTGCTCTCGTTGAACCGGTTAGCCGACCCGGCGGGTACGCATCGCGCCCCTGAGAGCGTTTGCAGGAGCCACGTCTCGAAAGCGTCACGGGCTATTGACGGCACCGATCAGGGAATTTACGGTCACGGTACTTATCCGGTTCAGCAGGCCATTGACCGGCCTGCGCCTACTGAAGAGTGATCGCTCACCGGTCCCAAGGCGGGGAGCGCTCTTCGCGTCCGGCCTGGGAGCGCTCCCAGGTGAGAGTCCGGAGCGCGGCCCGTTCGAGAGCAGCCGGCCCATCGAGGTGTCGACAAGACGTGCGAACCTTCGCGCCGGGCGCGGAGGAAGGAGAGAAGCGATGCGTAACCGGGTTCGGATCATGATTCCGCTCGTGGCGGCGGGCCTGCTCGCCGCGGCCTGCACGGGCGGCGGAGCCACGCCGACCCCGCCGGCCTCCCAGTCGCAGAGCCAGGGCGCGGTGACCAACGCCAACCCCGACTCGCTGCCGCGCAACGAGACGCTCTATACGACCGGCACCCAGTGGGGCCCGCCGGCCAACTTCAACCCCATCAGGGAATGGGACCACGCCACGGGCACCAAGGGCCTGGTGTACGAGACGCTGTTCCACTATGACGCGACCGCGGGCAAGTTGACCCCCTGGCTGGCCGAGAGCGGCTCGTGGGCCGACGACAAGACCTACCAGGCCAAGCTCCGCCAGGGCGTCAAGTGGTCCGACGGCCAGCCTCTGACGGCCAAGGACGTGGTGTTCTCCTTCGAACTCGGCAAGATGGAGACGATCCCGTACCACAACCTGTGGACCTGGCTGAAGAGCGTCGAGGCCGTTGACGACCAGACGGTGAAGTTCACCTTCTCCACGGCCAACTACCAGCAGTGGGACTTCAACCTCTTCAACCGGTCGATCGTCCCCGAGCACATCTGGAAGGGCCGTTCGGAGAAGGAGGTGCTCGACGGCACCAATGAGAACCCGGTGGGTACGGGCGCGTACACGTTCATGACCAAGGACCAGGACCGCGTCGTGCTGCGGCGGCGCGACGACTGGTGGGGCAAGGCCGCGCTGAACATGGAGCCCAAGCCGCGCTACATCGTGGACATCGTCACCCCGAGCAACGAGGTCGCGCTCGGCCTGCTGCTGCAGAAGGGCATGGACCTGAGCAACAACTTCCTGCCCGGTGTGGCCAACCTGGTGAAGGGCAACTTCGGCCTGACGACCTACTACAACCAGCCGCCGTACATGTTGTCGGCCAACACCGCGTGGCTGGTGCCCAACAACACCAAGAAACCGCTGAACGACCCCGCCTTCCGCAAGGCGCTCGCCTCCTCGATCGACGTCAAGAAGATCGTCGAAGGCGTGTACGGCAACCTCGTCAAGGCCGCCAGCCCGACCGGCCTGCTGCCGCAATGGGAGCAGTACGTCGATCAGAACGTGGTGGCCAGGTCCGGATTCGCTTTCGACGTGGCCAAGGCGAAGAAGATGCTGACCGACGCCGGTTACAAGGACACCGACGGCGACGGGTACGTCGAGAACAAGGACGGCTCCAAGCTCAACCTGAGCATCATCGTGCCGTCCGGCTGGACGGACTGGATGGAGTCGGCCAGGTCCATCGCCGCCAGCGCCAAGACCGCCGGCATCCAGGTCACCCCGGACTTCCCCGACTTCAACGCCCTGGTGGAGAGGCGCGGCAAGGGCGACTTCGACCTGCTGATCAACAATGAGCGGCAGCTGTCGAACTCGCCGTACACCTACTACGAGTACCTCTTCCAGCTCCCCGTCCAGAAACAGCAGAACACCGTCAACTTCGCCCGCTACGACAACAAGCGCGCCTGGGACCTGACCAAGCAGCTCGACCAGGTCAAGACCGACGACGTCGAGGGCATGAAGAAGATCATCTCCCAGCTCCAGCAGATCCACCTGGACGACCTGCCGGTGATCCCCCTCTGGTACAACGGCCTGTGGGCGCAGTCCAGCAACCAGGTCTGGAAGAACTGGCCGGCCGCGGAGGGCAGCACGCCCAAGACTCCGGCCGTGATGTGGCACAACTGGTTCGAGCTCGGTGGCTTCGAGACCCTCACGCAGCTCCAGCCCTCCGGCTCCTGACCCCACCGCCCCCCCGCGCCGCCGGGAGCGGGGGCGCTCACGGCTCTCACGGCTCTCACGGAGAAAGCATCACGTGCGTCGATATTTCGGCAGAAAACTGCTTATATATGGGCTGACCTTCTTCGTCGCGGTCACCGTCAACTGGATGATCCCGCGTTTCATGCCGGGCGACCCGGTGGCGAGCATGGTGGCCAGGGCCAACGTCACCCAGCCCGCGGCCGCGGAGGCGATGCGGGCCTACTACACCAACCTCTTCGGCTTCGACCAGCCATTGATCACGCAGTACCTCAACTTCTGGGCCGCGCTGGTCAAGGGCGACTTCGGGATCAGCATCTGGCTGTTCCCCACCCCGGTCAGCACCGTGATCACGGCCGCGGTGCCGTACACGCTGGGGTTGATCATCCCGTCGGTGCTGCTGAGCTGGGTGGTGGGCAACCAGTTCGGCGCGTACGCCGCCCGGCGCAAGCTCCTCGACAACACCGTGCTCCCGGTCGGGTACGTCCTGACCGCGATGCCGTACATGTGGCTGGCCGTGCTCCTGGCCTGGTCGCTCGGCGTGATCGCGGGCCTGTTCCCGGTGGCCGGGGGCTACAGCTTCTCGATGCGGCCCAACTGGTCGTGGACGTTCCTGCTCGACCTGCTGCAGCACTGGACGCTGCCGTTCCTGTCGCTGTTCCTGGTGGCGCTGGGCGGGTGGGCCATCGGCATGCGCAACATGATCATCTATGAGCTGGAGTCCGACTACTCCAACTACCTGGCCGCGCTCGGCGCGCCGGCCAGGCTCATCCGCAGGTACGCCTTCCGCAACGCCGTCCTGCCCCAGATCACCGGCCTGGCCCTGCAGCTCGGCGTGATCGTGGCCGGGGCGCTGGTCACCGAGATCGTCTTCGCCTATCCGGGCCTGGGCAGCCTGATTCTCAACGCCATCAAGAACAAGGACTTCTTCCTGCTCCAGGGCACGTTCCTGTTCATCGTGCTCGGCGTGCTGATCGCCAACTTCATCATCGACATCGTCTACGTCGTGGTCGATCCGCGTACCAGGGCGGGAATGGCGGGTGCGCAGGCATGACGGCACTCCAGGAAGTCGCCCCGCGCGAGCGCGCCGGGATCCGGCGCGAGGCGCTCTACTTCGCGGTCCGCAACGGCAAGCTGATGTTCGGCTTCGGCGTCGTGCTCGTGCTGCTCCTGCTGGGCCTGATCGGGCCGGTGCTCGCCGGCGGCACGCCCAACGAGTACGGCCCCCGCCCCATGAGCCCGCCCTCGGCCGAGAACTGGTTCGGCACCACCACGTTCGGTCAGAACATCTTCCTCCAGTTCGTGTACGGCCTGCGCAGCACCTTCGCCGTGGGCGTGGTCGGCGGCGGCATCGCGGCGGCCATCGGCATGCTCGTCGGCTTCGTGGCCGGTTACCGCGGCGGCATCGTCGACGAGGTGCTCAACATGCTGACCAACGTCATCCTGGTCATCCCCACGCTGGCCGTGCTGCTGATCATCAACGCGTATCTGGGGATCAGGAGCGTGGCCGTGCAGGGCCTGTTCATCGGCCTGACGCAGTGGCCGTGGGCGGCGCGGGCGATCAGGGCGCAGACGTTCTCGCTGCGTACCCGCGAGTTCGTGGACCTGGCGCGGATGAGCGGCGCGGGCACCTGGAAGATCATCACCAGGGAGATCGCGCCGAACATGAGCTCCTACCTGTTCATGACGTTCATCCTGCTGTTCGGCGGCGCGATCCTCATCGCCTCCTCGCTCGACTTCATCGGCCTCGGCCCCACCGAGGGCGTCTCGCTCGGCCTGATGCTGCAGAACGCCAACCAGTGGAGCGCGCTCCAGCTCGGCATGTGGTGGTGGTTCGTGCCCCCGGGCGCGGCCATCACCGCCATCGTGGGCGCCCTGTACGTGGCCAACGTCGGCCTCGACGAGGTCTTCAACCCGAAACTGAGGGAGACATGAGCCTGCAGGTCAGCGAGCTGAGGGTGTACTACCGCACGCTCAGGGGCGAGGTCCGGGCCCTCGACGGCATGTCCTTCGAGCTGTCTGACGGCGAGATCCTCGGCCTGGTCGGCGAGTCCGGGTGCGGCAAGAGCACGCTCGGCAAGAGCCTCATCCGCATGGACGGCCGCATGCGCCACGTCGGCGGCCGGGTCGTGCTCGACGGCCGGGAGCTGCCCATCGCCGACGACCGCCGGATGAACGACTTCCGCTTCAAGGAGGTCTCCCTCATCCCGCAGTACGCCATGAGCGCGCTCAACCCCACCCGCAAGATCCGCAAGATGGCCGGCGAGCTGCTCAGGTCCAGGGGCGCGGCCCTGGACGCCGCCGAGCTGGAGCGCCGGATGGACCAGGTCGGCCTGCCCCGCGAGGTGCTCGACCGCTACCCGATCGAGCTGTCCGGCGGCATGAAGCAGCGCATGGTGATGGTCATCTCCACGCTGCTCGACCCGTCCCTGCTGATCGCCGACGAGGTCACCTCCGCGCTCGACGTCTCCACCCAGAAGGCCGTCGCCCGCGCCCTGCTCGGCTTCCGCGAGAGCGGCTACGTCAAGAGCATGATCTTCGTCACCCACGACATCGCGCTCACCCACCACATCGCCGACACGATCATGGTCATGTACGCGGGCAAGCTCGCCGAGAAGGCCCCCGCCGACGTGATCGTCAAGGCGCCCCGCCACCCGTACACGAGGCTGCTTCTCGACTCCCTGCCCGAGGTCGGCGTCCGCTACGCCGACCGCAGGCTGGCGGGTATCGCCGGCAGCCCGCCCTCCCTGCTGGACCCACCTGCCGGCTGCCGCTTCCGCGACCGCTGCCCGCTCGCCGGAGACGAGTGCGCCGAGGAACCGCCGGTCGTCGAACTCGGCCCCGACCACCACGTCGCCTGCTGGAAGGCCCGATGCTGAAACTCGACGACGTCACCAAGGAATTCAGGATCGGCGCCTTCGGCGGCAAGAGCGTCACGGCCGTCAGGAACGTGAGCTTCGAGGTCGTGCCCGGCGAGGTCGTCTCCCTGATCGGTGAGAGCGGCAGCGGCAAGAGCACGATCGGCCGGATGATCCTGGGCCTGAACCCGGTCACCAGCGGCTCGATCACCTTCGACGGGCGGCCCGTCCAGGCCGGCAAGGACTATTACCGCCACATCCAGGGCATCTTCCAGGACCCGTTCAGCTCGTTCAACCCGGTGTTCAAGGCCGATCGGGTGTTCGCCATGATCAAGGAGGCGTACCACCCGGCCGTCCCCGAGCCCGAGTGGGCCGATCGGGTCGCCGGGTCCCTGCGCGACGTGCGGCTCAACCCCGGCCAGGTGCTCGGCAAGTACCCCCACCAGCTCAGCGGCGGCCAGCTCCAGCGCCTGCTCATCGCCCGCGCGCTGCTGCTGGACATCAAGCTGCTGGTGGCCGACGAGATCACCAGCATGCTGGACGCCTCCACCCGGATCGACGTGCTCAATCTGCTGGCAGAGCTGAAGGCCAGGGGGCTCGGCGTGCTCTACATCACGCACGACCTGTCCCTCGGCAACTACCTCGCCGAGCGCACGGTGGTGCTGCGCCGGGGGAGCGTGGTCGAGATGGGCCTGACGGACAAGGTCTTCGGCGATCCGCTGCACCCGTACACGCGCGAGCTGCTGTCGGCCGTGCCGCGCCTGCACCAGGGCTGGGACGACGCCGCGCCCGTGGACACCTGCCTGTATCACCGGCGGGGTGCCACCGGGGGACTGCTGGAGGCCGAGCCCGGCCACTTCGTGGCGTGCGCCCAGCTGGAGACCTGCTGAGGAGGCGAGGCGGTCAGACCCTGAACTCCTCGGTGCGGTGCGCGTAGGCAGGCACCGCGGCCCGCATCTCGTCGGTGACCAGCGGCGGCGGCAGCGGGACGATCTCCCGCTCGTGGAAGCCGAGCACGTCCTCGCCGGCGGCGAACAGCTCCCGGACCGCCCCCAGGCACGGCCCGACCACTCCGGGATCGGTGATCCGCCGGCCGCCCATGCCCCCGCCGTACCGGTCGTACAGCACTTCGTACATCAAGGACGGAGAGAAGATCACCAGCTCCGGCAGCGGGTCGAAGTCCGCCACCCGGTCGCCCTGGACGACCCGGCACGGCGAGCCGGCCCGGTCGCGCAGCGCCAGGACGTGCATCTCCCACTGCAGGTACGCGCTGATCGGGAACTCCACCACCCGCACCCGCCTGACCGGGACGCGGTGGCGGAAATAGTCGGCCACGGGCGCCGCCATGCGGTCGGCCAGGGCCAGCGACCGCTCCCAGTCGCCGTCCATCATGGCCCGCCAGCTCGCCACGTCGGGTTCGTAGAAGTGCTGGGCCCTCTCCAGCTTCCACATCGGCTCGGCACAGGCCGCGTGGTCGTGGTCGAAACGGGCTTGGTACTCCGGCACGTCCAGGAAGAGGCCGTCGGCATGGGTGACGGCGGCGAACGGATTGGGGCGACGGGCCGGAGTGCCCTGCTCGGTCATGGGCGTCCCTTCGACTCTGAAGATCCGCCCCGATCATGAAGTGAGGCCCTGACCGGGTCAAGGCCCAAAACCATCCGGGCGCCCGCCCTCAGCGGCGGTGGTGGAAACGCCGGTGGACCAGGCTGAACAGCATGACGCCCAGCCACGCCACGAACAGCACCTTGAAGATCCCGAACCCGCCGAAGATCAGCCCCAGCATTATGAACACGAACAGCACGGGCAGAATCGGGTGCGGCCCCCGGTGTTGCCGCCACGGGTGGCCTTGGTGGCGCCATTGCCGACGCATCTCACGCTGCGCCTGGTGCATCGACCGCATCTGCTGCCGGTGCGCGGACATCGCCTCACGCCAGCCGTCCATGTCGTACTGGGGGACGGGCTCGCGGTAGCCGGGCGCCGCCTGCCGCGGCCCCGGCAGGTCGGCCGTCACCTTCGCGAGGTCGCGGGCCGTCTTCGAGGCCAGCGCCTGGTCGAGTCGCTCGTCGAGCTCCTCGTGGGTCAGGCGGCCCTGCGCGAAGTGCTCGCGCAGGGCGGCCATCGTCTGCTCACGCTCGGCGTCGCCGATGCGGAGTTCGTTCGGATCCATGCCCAAGCCCTCCACGAAGGTGTTGTTCACTCCTCGCCCGGTTCGCCGTCGGCCAGGATCTGGTAGAGCTTGCGCCGGGTCTCAACAAGAGTCTTACGCGCTTCGCGGATTTGTGCGTCGTTCCCGGTCTGGAGAATTTGCATCATGGCGAAGGCGGACTGCCGGGCGATGTGCCAGAGATCGGCGGTGTTGTCGTCGATGTCCGGCCGCATCTCGTCCCACGGAGCCCGTACCTCGTCCGCGTGCGCCTCGATGTAGTTGCGCCCTTCCTCGGTGAGGCGGAAGGTCTTGCGGCCCTCGCTCTCCTCCGAGATCACCAGGCCCTCGTCGGTGAGCTGCTGCAACGCCGGGTAGACGGCGCCGGGGCTGGGCTTCCAGCCGCCCTCGCTGCGCTCGGCGATCTCCTGGATGATCTGGTAGCCGTTGCGCGGTTCCTCGGAGAGCAGGGCCAGGATCGCGGCGCGTACATCGCCCCGCTTGGCCTTGCGGCCCCTGCCCCAGCCGCGCGGGCCGCCGCCCCACGGCCCGCCGGGGCCACCCCATGGGCCGCGCCCCCAGTCGAACGGGAACGGGCCGGGGCCGCGCCTGCCGCGCTGCCGGTGCTCGTCGTGTTCGTGATGGTGACGGCGACCCTCTCCGAAGGCCTCGGACATGGTCCTGAACGCCTCGCGGGCTGCTTGCCTGGCCTCTCGGGCCGCCTGCCGGTACTCGTGCGCGCCGGGCCAGTGCCCGCCTGCTGCTTGTGCGGAAGTCATTCTTTCCCCCTATATCGTGATCTGTTCTCGATGCGTCAACGATATATCGATAGTATGTCGTTCGCAAGCCTGGGGATGGAGTGAGCTACATCACGAAAAAGTTGCGGAATCTGGGAACAGGATCGGGGAGGGGCTCGTTGTTCACAGCAGACGAGGTCGTTCCGCGTCGGCAGGGCTGGGGGGTGCTGTCGCCGCGGAGACGACCTCGTCTGCGTTTGCGGACCATTGCCCGGATGGTTAGGGGCCGCGAGCCCACATCGGGTCGCCACCGTCCGCAACCACGTCCCAATACTTCGCAAAGTCACGCGTCGCGGACAGGGCTCCAGCTGTCGTGAAGGCGCGCCAGGCGGGTCTCGGCGCGTAAAGGGATTGTTTGCCGTACAGTCCGGATCATGATGGGGCACACGCACGCGATGACTGGGGCCATCGCCTGGCTGGGGCTGGCGCCACCTCTCGCCGCACTTCCACTCGTGAACGAATCCTCCCGGTTCATCGACACCGGGATCATGGCGAGCGCCCTCAGCCCGGCCGAGCTGATCGCCGGAGCGATCATCTGTGCCGGGGCCGCGATGCTGCCCGACCTCGATCATCCGAGCGCGACGATCGCGCAGACGTTCGGGCCGGTCACGTGGGTGCTCAGCAAGGCCGTGTGCTGGATCAGCGGCGGGCACCGTGGAGCGACCCACTCGCTGGCGTTCGCGGTGGCGCTCGGGTTCGGGACGCACTGGCTGGCCAACACCTATCCCATTGGGCGCGACATCGTGGTCGTGCTGCTCATCGGCCTGGCCCTGCGGGCGATCGGTGTCGGCATCCCCGGTAACAAGATGGGCTCCGCGCTGATCAACATCGGGCTGACCGCCGGGCTGTACGCCGTCTTTCTCTCGCTCCAGGTGGGTTACGCCTGGCTGGGGCTGGCGGTGGCGGTCGGCTGCCTCATCCATGTGGTGGGCGACTGCATGACCGAGCGGGGGTGCCCGGTGTTGTGGCCGCTGGGGGCCAAGTTCGTGTTGCCGTGGAAGATCGGCATCAAGACGGGCAAGAAGTTCGAGCAGAAGATCCTGGCTCCGATCCTGTCCGTGGCCATCGTCGGGCTGCTCTTCTGGCGGCTGGTCCCCGCTTAACTTGATGTCGAGATATCCTAGAGATATCTTGACGTCGAGACATCCGCCGCGGTGCTCGTTGACTTAGGGTCACCTAACGTGGTTCCCGTTCGAAGAGTGCGGCAGGATTTGGTCTGAAACCTTTCTGATGGAGGAGGCGAATCACCGTGTCCGCGAACAGCTTCGGCAGCCGTGACACGCTACGCGTCGGTGACGCGTCATATGAGATTTTCCGGCTGGATGCCGTCGAGGGCGCCGCACGCCTCCCGTACAGTCTGAAGATCCTGCTGGAAAACCTCCTCCGCACCGAGGACGGCGCCAACATCACCGCCGACCACATCCGTGCGCTGGGCGGCTGGGACCCGAACGCGAAGCCGAGCGTGGAGATCCAGTTCACGCCCGGGCGCGTGATCATGCAGGACTTCACCGGCGTGCCCTGCGTGGTCGACCTCGCCACCATGCGCGAGGCCGTGCGCGACCTGGGTGGCGACCCGGCCCGCATCAACCCGCTCGCGCCGGCCGAGATGGTCATCGACCACTCGGTCATCGTCGACTACTTCGGCCACCCCGACGCCTTCCAGCGCAACGTCGAGCGTGAGTACGAGCGCAACCGCGAGCGCTACCAGTTCCTGCGCTGGGGCCAGACGGCCTTCGACGAGTTCAAGGTCGTCCCGCCCGGCACCGGCATCGTGCACCAGGTCAACATCGAGCACCTGGCCCGCGTGGTCATGACCCGCGACGGCAAGGCGTACCCCGACACCTGCGTCGGCACCGACTCCCACACCACCATGGAGAACGGCATCGGCGTCCTGGGCTGGGGCGTCGGCGGCATCGAGGCCGAGGCCGCGATGCTCGGCCAGCCGATCTCCATGCTCATCCCGCGCGTGGTCGGCTTCAAGCTCAGCGGCAAGCTGCCCGCCGGGGCCACCGCCACCGACCTGGTGCTGACGATCACCGAGATCCTGCGCAAGCACGGTGTGGTCGGCAAGTTCGTGGAGTTCTACGGCGAGGGCGTCTCCTCCGTGCCGCTGGCCGACCGGGCCACGATCGGCAACATGAGCCCCGAGTTCGGCTCCACCTGCGCGATCTTCCCGATCGACGGCCAGACCATCGACTACCTGCGGCTGACCGGGCGCTCCGAGGAGCAGATCGCGCTCGTCGAGAGTTACGCCAAGACCCAGGGCCTGTGGCTCGACCCGTCCGCCCCCGAGCCGGTCTTCTCCGAGTACATCGAGCTCGACCTCGGCACCGTCGTCCCGTCGATCGCCGGCCCGAAGCGCCCGCAGGACCGCATCGCGCTGTCGGCCGCCAAGGCCACCTGGCGCCACGACGTGCAGAACTACGTGGCCGACGACATCGACGAGGCCGGCGAGGAGACCTTCCCGGCCTCCGACGCGCCCGCCTCCAACGCCACCGCCAACGGCGGCCGGCCGCACAAGCCGGTGCCCGTCACGCTGGCCGACGGCACCTCGTTCGAGATCGACCACGGCATCGTCTCGATCGCCGCGATCACCTCGTGCACCAACACCTCCAACCCGTACGTCATGCTCGGCGCGGCGCTGCTGGCCCGCAACGCCGTCGACAAGGGCCTGACCCGCAAGCCGTGGGTCAAGACCTCGCTGGCCCCCGGCTCCCAGGTGGTCACCGGCTACTTCGAGCGCTCGGGGCTGCAGCCGTACCTCGACAAGATCGGCTTCAACCTCGTCGGCTACGGCTGCACCACCTGCATCGGCAACTCGGGCCCGCTGCCGGCGGAGATCTCCGAGGCCGTCCAGGCCAACGACCTCGCGGTCACGGCCGTGCTGTCGGGCAACCGCAACTTCGAGGGCCGCATCAACCCGGACGTCAAGATGAACTACCTGGCCTCGCCGCCGCTCGTGGTGGCGTACGCGCTGGCCGGGACCATGGACATCGACCTCGACACCGAGCCGCTCGGCCTCGGCGGCGACGGTGAGCCGGTCTACCTCAAGGACATCTGGCCGTCGCCGGAGGAGATCTCGGCGGTGGTCAACTCCTCCATCGGCCGCGACATGTTCGAGCGCGACTATGCCGACGTGTTCAAGGGCGACGACCACTGGCGTTCGCTGCCGATCCCGACGGGTAACACGTTCGAGTGGGACCCGGACTCGACGTACGTGCGTAAGGCCCCATACTTCGACGGCATGCCGTCCAAGCCCGAGCCCGTCACCGACATCACCGGCGCCCGCGTGCTGGTCAAGGTCGGCGACTCGGTCACCACCGACCACATCTCGCCGGCCGGTTCCATCAAGGCCGGCACGCCGGCCGCGCAATACCTGCAGGGCAACGGCGTCGAGGTGAAGGACTTCAACTCCTACGGCTCGCGGCGCGGCAACCACGAGGTGATGATCAGGGGTACGTTCGCCAACATCCGCCTGCGCAACCAGATCGCGCCGGGCACCGAGGGCGGCTACACCCGCGACTTCACCCAGCCCGACGGGCCGGTGTCGTTCATCTACGACGCCTCGGTCAACTACGCTGCGGCAGAGACGCCGCTGGTGGTGCTGGCGGGCAAGGAATACGGCTCCGGCTCCTCGCGCGACTGGGCGGCCAAGGGCACGGCGCTGCTCGGCGTGCGCGCGGTCATCGCCGAGTCGTACGAGCGCATCCACCGCTCCAATCTGATCGGCATGGGTGTGCTGCCGCTGCAGTTCCCCGAGGGCGGCTCGGCCGAGGCGCTGGGACTGACCGGTGAGGAGACGTTCGACATCACGGGCGTCGAGGAGCTCAACTCGGGCGGCATCCCGCGCACGGTGCACGTCAAGGCCGGCGATGTGGAGTTCGACGCGGTGGTGCGCATCGACACGCCGGGCGAGGCCGACTACTACCGGCACGGCGGCATCATGCAGTACGTTCTTCGCTCGTTGCTCGCGAAGTGACTTCCCGGGCCCGCGCGCGGTCATGAGCCGCGCGGGGGCCGGGAGCCCTTGGCTTCCTGTGAGCCGGGGTTGGGCGCGATCCTCACGCGCCCGTATCGGGGGAACCACCCGACACAGAGAAGAGCCGCTCGGCGGGACACCCCCCGCCGGGCGGCTCTTCGTCATCGTGACATCGTCCGGTAGCGGTGGATGGCCAGCGGCAGGAACACCACGAGGATCGCCACCGACCAGATCAGGCTCGCCGCCACCGGGTGCTGGAGCGGCCAGGCGGAGGAGACCGAGGTGGGGTTGCCGAAGAGGCCGCGGGTCGCGGCCACGACGGCGCTCATGGGGTTCCAGTCGGCGACGGGCTTGAGCCAGACCGGTAGCCCCTCGGTGGGGACGAACGTGTTGGCCAGGAACGTCATCGGGAACAACCAGCCGAACGTGGCCGCGTCCGCCTGCGCGCCGCTCTTGATCCACAGGCCGATGTACGTGCCCACCCAGATCATCGCGAACCCGAACAGCGCCAACAGCCCGAACGCCGCCACCGTCGCCCCGAGGCTCCCGTGCGCCCGCCACCCGGCGATCAGGACTCCGGCCAGCACCATCGCGGCCAGCGACAGCAGGTGCATCGACAGGTCGGCCACACTGCGGCCGACCAGCACGGCGCTGCGGGCGATGGGCTGGGCGCGGAACCTGTCGATGATCCCGCGCGCCATGTCCTCGCCCACGGTGGTGGCGGCGGAGGTCGCGGTCATGGCCATGACCTGCATGAAGATGCCGGGCATGAGGTAGTTGCGGTAGTCGCCGCCGCTGGGCAGGGTGATCGCGCTGCCGAAGACGTAGCCGAACAGCACGGTCATGATCACGGGGAACACCAGGAAGCTGGCGATCTCGACCGGCTGGGCCTTCAGCCGCGAGTAGGTGCGGCCCGCGATCGTGAGGGAGTCCAGCAGGGTCCAGCGCAAGGTCTCGTACATCGAGGGGCTCCTTTCAGGCCGTCAGACGGAGGAAGACCTCGTCGAGGGTGGGCCGCCGCAGCGCCAGGTCCTCCACGGGGATGCCGGCCGCGTCCAGCGCGCCGGCGATGCGGATGAGCGACTGCGCGCCGTCGGCCGCGGGAACGGTCACCTGCCGCCCCTCGGCGCTCTCGATGTCCGGCGACCCGGCGTGCCGGAGCAGCCGCAGCCCCGCGTCCACGTCCCCCGGCTCCCGGAAGACGACCTGGACGCGATCGCCCCCTACCGTCCGCTTCAGCTCGGCGGGCGAGCCCGCGGCGGCCACCACGCCCTCCCTCAGGACCACGATCTGGTCCGCCAGCTGGTCGGCCTCGTCCAGGTACTGCGTGGTCAGCAGCAGGGTGGTGCCCTCCTTCACCAGGTCGCGCAGCAGGTCCCACAGCTGCAGCCGGCTGCGCGGATCGAGCCCGGTGGTGGGCTCGTCCATGAACAGCACCGGCGGCGAGACGATCAGGCTCGCCGCCAGGTCGAGCCGGCGCCGCATGCCCCCGGAGTACTCCTTGACCGGCCGCCGCGCCGTCTCCGCCAGGCCGAACCGCTCCAGCAGCTCGTCCGCCCTGTGCCGCGCCTCAGCCCTGGGCAGGTGATAGAGCCGCCCGAACAGCTCCAGGTTGCGCCGCCCGGTCAGCAGCTCGTCCACCGCCGCGTGCTGCCCGGCCAGGCCGATTTTGAAGCGCAGCTGGGCCGCGTCGCGTACCACGTCCAGCCCGGCGACCTCGGCCCGTCCCGCGTCCGGACGCAGGAGCGTGGTGAGAATGCGTACGGCGGTGGTCTTGCCCGCCCCGTTCGGCCCGAGCAACCCGCAGACCGTGCCCGCGGGGACCTCGAGGTCGATGCCCTTGAGTGCCTCCGTGGCCGCGTACCGCTTCCGTAACCCTTCCGCGTAGATCATCGCGACGCACCTCCTTAACGCTGTTAAATCTAACAGCGTTAAGGATGCATTGAACGTTGTTAAGCTGTCAACCGTGGCACTCGAAAAAGGCACCATCGTCGCGACCGCGCTGCGGCTGCTGGACGACGTCGGGTTGGATGGGCTGACGCTGCGGCGCCTGGCCGCGGAGCTGGGCGTGCAGGCCCCGGCGCTCTACTGGCACTTCAAGAACAAGCAGCAGCTGCTGGACGCGATGGCGGCGGAGCTGATGTCCGGGCACAAGTCCCGTCCTCGGCTGACGGAGCCGGGCAAGTGGCGAGAGTGGGTCGCCGACTACGCACACACCGACCGCGCGATGCTCAACTCCTACCGTGACGGGGCCAGGCTCGTGGCGGGCACGCGGCCATCGCCCGAGCTCTTCGCGGCGGTGGAGCGGGTGGTGGCGGGGCTTGAGTCGGCGGGGTTCACGGCCGGGGACGCGATGCGTGGCCTGTCCACGGTCGCCGGGTACGTGGCCGGGTTCGTGCTGGAGGAGCAGGCCGACAGGACGCGTACGGACCCGGAGCACGCCATGCCGGACATGGAGGAGTTCCAGGCGGCCTATCCGCGGCTCATGGCCGGCATGGCAGAGGTGGGCGACCCGCAGGGCGATCGGGCGTTCGAGGGCGGGCTGCAGCTGATCCTGGACGGTATGGAGCTCCGCCTCAACGCTCAGGCCACCTTGGAGGCGGGGGCCGACCAGGTGTCGCAGGCGGAGGGGGAGACGGCCCGGTAGCCGCGCTTGAGCCAGTAGACGCGGGTGGCGCCCTTGCCGTGGCTGCGGTAGCCGTCCTCGCCGCCGCTGGCCCGGGTCGCGTCGAGCAGCGCCGCCCAGTCCCGCTCGGTGCGGCCGAGCGAGTCCCACACGCTGCCGAGGAACACTCCGGACAGGCAGTCGGCCTGCAGCTCGTAGCGCCGCTTCAGCTCGCCCTGGCGATCGCTGCGCACCCTGGCCTTGTACGACCGCCAGACGCCGAGCTGGCTCTGCAGGTGATGCCCGTACTCGTGGGCGGCCACCTTGAACGGGTAGAGGTCGGTCCGGTTCTCGATCCACCCGCCGGTGAGCGGGAACACCAGGGTGCCGCGCTCGGTGCAGTAGAAGGCGGCCGCGTACTCGGGCCACGGCACCCCGCACACGGTGCTCTCGGGCTCCTCGTAGTACCGCACGACGGGCTTGTGGAACGCCCACCCGGCCCGCTCGAAGTACGCGGCCCACGACTTATCCAGACATTTCACGACTGCCTCGAGGTACTGCCGCGTCCGCGGGATCCCTCCGTAGGTGATCGCCGTCTCGGGACAGGCCGTGTCGCCCAGCTTCCCGGCCTTCTTGGAGAACGGGCTCTTGACGGGGGCGGCGTGGGCGACCTGGGCGGGTACGCAGACGGTCGCGAGGATCGAGACGAGGGCCAGAGCGCGCTTGAGCGGGAGGAACTGCACGGAGGGCAGCCTAACGATCAGCGGCGGTGTGGCACGATGGAGGTGCCACCCGGCGAACCGTTATTTCGCCGGGCGGCAAACTTCATAGCATCCGATTGAGCGCGGTGATCGCTTCTGCGACAACGTCGTCGGGCACGTTGCCGATAAAGAAGTCGAGCCTGTCGGGTGAGATCGCGCGCACTTGCTCGATCATCGCCCAGCTCGTCCTGGCTAGCCCGGTGCCATTTCGGTCGATGCGGATATGTGAGGGGTATCCGCGCTCGCGGCTGGTCAGCGGCACCGCGAAGATGAGCCCCAGCTTCGATCGGTTGAACCGGTCGCTGCTGAGGATCATGGCCGGGCGGTCGAAGCCTTGCTCGCGGCCGACCGGATTGTGGTCGAACTGCGTGAACCAGATCTCACCTTGGGCTAGTTTCATCCTTCTCCTCAGGGAATGTGATCAGTCCCTCCCACTCCGGCGCGATCCGGCGGGAACGGGGTCGTGGCCCCAGCCAGGCCTCGCGCTCGGCGAGGTATTCAGCCCAGCCCTCGGGGTCTTCGCGCTGGGTCCGCTCGATCTGCTCGTTGAGGGTTTCCCAGAACAGCTTCTGCTCGTAGTCGGCGATGGCGTCGTTCAGCACCTCGGTCATGGCTCGGCCCTCCTTGCGGGCGATTGCGGCTAGACGATCCCGGGTCTTCATGCTGACGCGTATCGACGTCCCAGCAGCTTTAGGTCTCATGGCCATGCTCCAGACACTACGTCGGCGTCGTGAGAGGACACTACACCCGCTCGATCACTCTCGCAGTAGAAATGGCAACGGAGAGTAAAGATGATTGACTATCCTCCATGACTGATGCGGCATTAGTACTGATTGTTGGCGGTCTGGCGGTCTTCGTCGGAGCGATTGTCCAAGGTGGCGTGGGTTTCGGCCTCGGGCTAGTCGCCGCCCCCGTGCTCACCATGCTCGGCCCCGACCTCATGCCCGGCGCCATCCAGGTCGTCAACGTGACGCTGCCGCTGTTCACGCTGGCCGTCGAATGGCGGACTGTGGACTGGCGCGGGCTCGGGTTCGCGGTGCTGGGAAGGTTGCCCGGAAGCGTCATCGGTGCAGTCATTGTCGTCTACGTTTCCGTATACATCAGGGGTGCCTTCGTGGCCGTCATGGTGCTCATCGCCGTGGCGCTTACGGCGAGGGCGCTGAGCGTGCCGCGCAACGGCCTGACGGTCGCCTCGGCCGGATTCGTCTCGGGGATCACCGGGACGGCCACCGGCATCGGCGGGCCGCCCATGGGTCTCGTGTACCAGCACGCCAAGGGGCCGCAGATCAGGGCGACGCTGGCGATGTACTTCTTCCTGAGCGCCGTCCAGTCGCTGGTCATCCTCGCGGTCGTGGACGAACTGCCGGCCCGGGCGTTGTTGACGGGGGCCGGGTTGATCGTGCCCATGGTGCTCGGCTTCCTGGTGTCGGGGCGGCTGCGGCGGTATCTCGACGGAGGCAAGGTGCGGGGGGCCGTGCTCACGGTGGCCGCCGCCTCCGCCATGGCGCTGCTCGTACAGAGCGTGATCGCTAATGTCGGTTAACCGTCTGATCACAGAGGTGACCTTCGCCGGCAAGGACCATTAGCGCCCACCTGGCCGCGCGGGAGGGGATGATTTCTTTCCGGAATCAAGTCTCCGCCCGGGCGCGCGACGTTATGATCGGCCCATTCGTGCTCACCCTGCTCGCGTTTTCCGGCTGGGGGACATCGCACTATGAGAAATGGCCGAAAAGACAAGACCGGAAAGAAGAGCCGAGCCGGTGAGAGTGGGCCGCGCGCAGCGGAGAAGCCCGAAGACGCACGATGGAAAGCGGCGCGCACGTGGGTGGCCGGAGTCGTCAGCGCGGTGCTCGTCGCGGCCATCGGGGTGGTGTTCACCGCCTGGTTCAATTCCCGTGGCACGGATGCGATCGACCAGATCAGAGGAGCTCCGCCCGTCACGATCGGCCACGTGGCCGTGGACACCGACGAACGGGACATCGCCTTAAGAGAGCCGGTGACGGATCCGGAAGGCCGGAGAATTCTCCTCGGCGCCCATTCGGCGGACGAAGAACGGCAGGCATTGCTGACCCGCCACCAGGCCGCCGCCATTGACCGGATGAATATCACGGTCGTCCTCGTGGGAAATCGCAAGAGCCTGCGCATCGTCGATCTGAAGCCCCGCATTGTCGCGCGTAGATCCGTGTCGGACGGCGCGTATCTGGAAGCCGCCAGGGGCGGCGAGACCGGCACCGTGGAACTCCGCGCGGACCTCGACAAGGCGGCACCCCGTTTCATGACCGCCAAGGATCCCGGCGTCCGGTACTTCTCCACGAAGCAGATCGACTTGAAGAGGGGCGAGCGCGTCACGCTGAGTATGACGATCAGCGGCACGGCGGCGTACTACGAGTTCGACCTCCTCGCCACTGTGCTGGCGGAGGAGAGGACCGAGCAACTCGTGATCAACGGACCGGGCGGGGGCCCGTTCCGGCTGACCGGCGGGGGCGAGAGCTACCGCTCCTTCTACACCACGTCATCGCTGGGCGGGTGGGCGCCGATGCCGGAGGCCGAGGTGTGCGAGTTGTTCCCGAAGCGGAAGACATGCTGACCGCGCGCGGTCTGCGCGTCCTCGCGATCCTCCTGGCACTGGCCGCCTGCCCGGTCGTGGCAGCGGACGCGCCGCGCCTGCCGTGGGCGCCCGTCGCCTGGCGGACCGCCTGGTCCATGCCCGACCAGGAGGAGGACCCACTCGTACTCGGGAACCCGCGCTATGGGGTGTCGGAGGCGGGCCTGGCCGTGGCGACGCCGAAGGGGACGGTGGCTGTCCACGACCCGCGGACCGGCAGGCGGCGGTACAGCATTCCCGCCGATACCGTCCCCGCCGCCGGTGTGTGGGTCGCGGCCGGGACGATAGTCGTGGCGAGACAGGCGACCGGAGGAGCCGGCCACCAGCTGTCCGGCTACGAGCTGGCAGACGGGACCCTGCTGTGGCGTAGAACGGTCACCGTCGAGCAGGTCGAGTTCGTGGAGGGCGCCCCCCGCTACCTCGGCCCGACGATCATGGTGACCGAACGAGGCGTCACCTTCATCGACCGGCCGGTCGGCCCCTACACATTCACCTCGCTCGACCTCCGCACCGGCAGGATCACGGCGCGGACGGTCCGCCCACGCGACTGCCTGCTGCGCGGCGCCGCCTCCGCCCGGTCGGTCGCGCTGCTCAGTGACTGCGCGGGCAGGATCGAACTCGCCTCCGTGAACCCGCACACCCTGCTCCCCGACTGGACGCGCTCGCTGCGGCCGTCCGGGCAGGCCGCCGACCCGCCCTGGCTGGTGGCGGGCGACGACGGGTACCTGGACGTCATGGGCGGAGGCGTGGAGTCGTTCTTCGCACCGGACGGTCGGCTGGTGTCCACCGCGCGCGCGGCCCTTGAACGCCCTCCGGCCGCCGGGGCCGCGCAACCGGAGCGATGGAGCCGCCCCCTCCGGGTCGGCGCCTACCCGGAGCTCGGTCGTGACGGGAATCTCCTGACCAGCGGCAAGTTGGCGATGCCCAACTTCCTGATGTCCCTGGAAGCGGTCACAGGCCGAATCCGCGCGTTGCCCGTCGCCTTGCCCGCCCTCAACCCCATCCTGGTGGGCACGACCGGCGACATGGCCTTCGTCCACGACCAGGCCGGTCGGATCTTCGCGTACACGCTGGTCTACGGGCTGTCCGGTGACCCCGCCCCGCCTGGCGGAGTCCCCCTGTCCGACTGGCCGGACGCCTGTGCCCTCCTGGGCGAGCGCGCGCTGGGCGCCCTTGGCGGCGGCTACCGTCCCGGCCCCGTGCGACGGACCGTGGCGGGAGCGCCGACGCCGAAGCCGGCCGACTGCGACTGGATACCGCAGACGGACGAGGGAGCGGTCGTGTCCGTCTCGGTCGCCTGGGTGTTCTCCACGCCGGCCGCCGCGAGGGAAGTCTTCGCCGCCATGGTCCGCCACGTCAAGCACACCGGCAGGTACGACCCCACCACCGAGACCCCGTACGCCCTGTCGCAGACGCTACCCCGCACGCCCAGCGGGATGATGAGCGAGTCCATCGTCACCGTGGGCCCGGCCCTGGTTCTTCTGCGGTCCTCCTCACGCCGGGCCATCCGGCTGCTCACTCCACCGCTCCAGAGAAACCTGCTGGCCCGCTACGAGCCGGGAGCCGTCGTTACCGACGACGGCCCGCGCGCCGCCCGCCCGGCCGGATGGAGCTTCCCCGCCGACGCCGGATTCCGCCAGCTGGTGGTGGCGGGTGGCATCGTGTACGCGGGCAGCGACGACGGCAAGGTGTACGCGCTGGACGCCGCTTCCGGCGCCCTGCGATGGAGTCACCAGATCGGCGACATGGTCACGGATGGCCCGATCCGAGTCGGCGGAACCATGTACGCCGCCACCTGGGGCCGGATCGTCGCGCTGGATGCAGCCCGCGGCCGGACGCGGTGGAGTCGCAGGGCCATAGGGACGAGCGGGCTCGCGGTCGACAGGCGCACGGTGTACGCCGCGACCGACCGCGGGCTGCTCATCGCCCTGGACGCCGCCTCCGGCCGGACGCGATGGCGTGCCAGGACGATCGGCTTCTTCCGCGATGTCATCCCGCATGCGGCAGGTGACCTCGTCTATGCCGCCGGCGCCGATGGTGTGGTGGCGCTGGACGCCGGCTCGGGCGAACGCCGCTGGCGTTTCCGCGTCGACGGGCGCACAGGCATCGCGGGCGTGGCCACGACCGCCGACACTGTCTACGTCGCCTCCCAGGAGGACGGCCGGCTCCACGCGCTGGACCGGATCACCGGCAGGCCCAAGTGGAGCTTCGAGACCGGCGTCCCGCTCTACACCCGCCCGCAGGTGAGCGGCGGGGCCGTCTACGTGGGCGACAGGGGAGTGCTGCACAAGCTCGACGCGGCCACGGGCGAGCGACAGTGGACTTTCAAGGCCGGCGGCAGCCCGGCGCAGTGCGCCTTCACGGTCGTCCGCGGTGACGTGTACGTGACACTCGTCGGGGTCCGGCTCCACGCCCTGGACGCCGCCACGGGCGAGACCCGGTGGAGCTTCCCCCTCGGCGGCGAGGCCGCCTTCGGGTTCTCCGACGTGTCCCGCCCCGTCGTGGTGGGGGACGCACTGTACGCCGCGGCCGGCGACGGCCAGTTGCACGCCCTCGACGCCGCGACCGGCACCCGCCGGTGGAGCTTCCAGACCGGCGGCGACCTCGGCACCGCCCCCGTGGTGGCGGGCGGCCGGGTGTACATTGGCAGCGCGAACGGCAACGCGTACGCGATCCGCGCGTCGGACGGCACGGCCTGACCGGCAAGGGCGTGAAGATCGGTGTGGTGGACACCGGTATCGACCCGAACCACCCCGACTTCGCCGGACGGATCGCGGCATCACAGAGCTTCGTCGCCGGCTCCTCCTCCGCGAAGGACGGCAACGGGCACGGCACGCACGTCGCGTCGATCGCGGCGCGGTCCGGTGCGGCGTCCGGCGGCAAGTACCGGGGTGTGGCGCCGGATGCGGAGCTGGTGGTCGCGAAGATACTCAGCGACGAAGGCTCCGGTTACGACCGCCGGTAACTCGATCGACCAGACCATCACCAGGGCCTGGAAGGTCGAACGGAGGTAGGAGGGCGCGACATCGGCGCCGTTCGGCTTCGCCTCCCGACCTGTCGGCCGGTGCCGGAAACTCACCGGGGCGGTCCGGCCGCCCATGGTCCACTCTGCGATCTACCCTGACCCGCATCGCCAAGTTCAAAAGGGGCTTAACGTTTGCCACATCCTGGTTGTGACTCTGTCCTGCTCTGGTAACCCTTCGATAGGGGAAATGGCGCCACACTCTTGATCACGGGGGGTGATCAAGGTCAACCGCTGGGATCGTTGCTCGATCCGGACCCGCCTGGCCCTGATCACCAGCGTCGTCGTGGCGCTACTCTGCACCGCCATCGCGGCATTCATCCTGGTGAAGGCACGGCATGATGCCGTCCACGACCGCACGGATCACCTCTTTGCCCAAGTTGTGGCCCTGGGTAGTCAGGCACGCAGGCACACGAGAACGCCTGATCTGGCGCCGGTCAGCTCGGGGCGGGCGATTCAATTGTTCAACCCAACCGGAACCATGGTGGCGGCCACGCCGGACATGGCGCACAGGCCGCCGATGACCACGTTGCATCCCGATCCCGATGCGTTCGCCACCGCCCGCTCGTGCGACGGGCCGGTGTTTCCCGGGCGGTGCATGATCGTGCTGGCCTATCCCTTCCACCGCTACGACGGTGTCTGGCAAGTCGACATGGCTGTCCCTGATGTTCCCTGGTACGTCGGGCCCGGGTTGCTGGCGGCGGTGGCTGGCGGCTGGCTGCTGCTCGTGGGGGCTACGGCCGTGAGCAGCTACCGGATCGTGGGCAAGGCTTTGGAGCCTGTGCAGGCCATCAGCGGGAAACTCGCCCAGATCACGGCCAGCGACCTGGGACATCGGGTGCCGGTACCCAGTCACCGAGACGAGCTGCGGGATCTCGCCGAGATCGCGAACCGGACGTTGGACCGGGCCCAGTCGGCGGTCGAACAGCAGCTCCGCTTTGCCTCTGATGCCTCCCACGACCTGCGTAACCCGTTGACCGCCATGCGAACGCGGATCGAGGAGGTGCTGATGTGTCCCGAGCAGAGCGACTGGCCGGGCACCGCGAACGCGCTGCTCGAGAGCGTGGAGCGAATGCAAGATCTGGTCGGCGACTTGTTGCAGGTCGCCCGGCTGGACGCGGGTGTGACCGGCCGTCGTGAGGCGATCAGCCTGACCGATCTGGTGCGATGTGAGTTGGACCGGCTCCCGCGCAGGGTCGCCGTACGCCATCGTCTCACCCCCGCGGTGATCGTGAACGGTGAGCGGATCGGGCTGACCAGACTGCTGAACAACCTGCTGGACAACGCCGAACGACACGCCGCCTCCCTCATCACCGTGACCCTGGAGTTCTGCTCCGGTACGGCGGTGCTGGAGGTGTGTGACGACGGCGAGGGCATAGCCCCTGAGCAGCGAGAGATCATCTTCGAACGCTTCGCGCGGCTGGAGGCATCCCGGGTCAGAGACCCTGGCGGCACCGGGCTCGGGTTGCCGATCGCCCGGCAGATCGCCGAAGCCCACGGCGGCACCCTGGCCGTGGAGGACAGCACCCGCGGCGCGCGGTTCGTCCTGCGTCTGCCCGGCAAGATCGCGTCCCCGCCGGAACTGGAACAGCGCGGCTAACCGGACCTGCTTGGTCGAGCTCCTCCAGATCATGGACATGGTGACGCCAGCAAAGCAACGGCCGCGGCTACATGGCCTGGACGTGGTGCGTCTCCTCCAAGACCACCGCGCCGCCGGCCACCGCGCAAGGCGCCCAGGTACGGGTGCTCGCCGGCGCCTACGGACTCACCGCCGCGCGCCGTGCTGCCGTCCTTGATGCGATCCTCGACCGCCAATCCCGCAACGCCCGCTGGTGGGCAGAACGCCCGACCGACTCCGGCCACCGTCTGGCCAGTCCCGAACAGATCACCTCCCGCATCGCATGGTCCGAACGCGAGCACGCCTGCACCAGTGCCAACCGCCTTGTCTTCGCGGCGGCACTGCGCTGACTGGTCACACCGAGCGTGTACTGACCGCAGACGCGCGCCGAAGCACCGAGTGCCCATCTCAAGCGCGAAATGGCCAACTGAAGCGCTCAGTCACAGAGCGGAAGTCGGGAAGATTGAGGTGGCGTTTCTGGATTGTTACCCGAAACAACAAACTCCCGACCGGCAGGGTCTTCCAAAGCAGGCTATCCCGGAATACGTTGCCGCAAACAACATTCATCCGGGCCCCTCCGGAAGAAAGGACCCTGCACCATGCGCAAGGGGATCCTCAGCCTGACCGCCGCGGCAGCCGTGCTCGCCCTCGGTCTCACCGCCTGCGGGGGCAACAGCGGTCAGACCAACGCGTCGACCTCGTCAGCCTCGGCCTCAGCCTCAGCGGCGAAGGCCGGCAAGATCGGCGTCATCCTGCCGGACAGCAAGTCCTCGGCCCGGTGGGAGACGGCGGACCGCAAGTACCTCGAAGAGGCGTTCAAGGCCGCCGGCGTCCAGTACGACATCCAGAACGCCCAGAACGACAAGACGGCGTTCCAGACCATCGCCGACCAGATGGTCACCAACGGTGCCACCGTCCTGATGATCGTTAACCTGGACAGCGGCAGCGGCAAGGCCGTCATCGACAAGGCCAAGTCCCAGGGCGTGGCCACGATCGACTACGACCGGCTGACGCTCGGCGGCGGCGCCGCGTACTACGTCAGCTTCGACAACACCAAGGTCGGCACGTTGCAGGGCGAGGGCCTGAGCAAGTGCCTGGCCGACAAGAAGGCCAGCAAGCCCATCGTGGCCTACCTGAACGGCTCTCCCACCGACAACAACGCCACTCTGTTCAAGAACGGCTATGACGGGGTGCTCAAGCCGAAGTTCGACTCCGGCGAGTACGTCAAGGGCCCCGACCAGGCCGTGCCCGACTGGGACAACACCCAGGCCGGCACGATCTTCGAGCAGATGCTGACCCAGCAGCCGAAGATCGCCGGCGTGCTGGCCGCCAACGACGGCCTGGGCAACGCCGCCATCACCGTGCTGAAGAAGAACAACCTCAACGGCAAGGTGCCCGTCACCGGCCAGGACGCCACCGTCCAGGGCCTGCAGAACATCCTCGCCGGCGACCAGTGCATGACGGTCTACAAGGCCGTCAAGAAGGAGGCCGACGCCGCGGCCAAGCTCGCGGTGGCGCTGGCCAAGGGCGAGAAGCCCACGGCGAGCAGCAGCGTCAAGGACCCGGAGACTGGTCAGGACGTGCCCTCCGAACTGATGGAGCCGCAGGCCATCTACCTCGACAACGTCAAGGACGTGGTGGCCGACGGCTACGTGACCAAGGAGGAACTGTGCACGGGTGACTTCGCCAAGAAGTGCACCGAGGCAGGCATTCAATAACACCGAAGGGGGCGCGGCCGGACCGGCCGTGCCCCCTCTTAGGGAGCCCCATGACCCCCCTCCTTGAAGTGCGCGGGATCGACAAGAGCTTCGGCCCGGTGAAGGTCCTGCACCAGGTCGAGTTCGCGGCGTACCCCGGCGAGGTGACGGCCCTGGTCGGCGACAACGGCGCCGGCAAGTCCACCCTGGTCAAGTGCGTCGGCGGCATCTATCCCATCGACGGCGGTGAGATCCTCTTCGACGGGCGCCCGGTGCAGGTCCACAGCCCGCGCGACGCGGGCGAGCTCGGGATCGAGATCGTGTACCAGGACCTGGCCCTGTGCGACAACCTCGACATCGTCCAGAACATGTTCCTCGGCAGGGAGCGCAAGAACGGCCTCCTGCTCGACGAGGACAGCATGGAGGAACTGGCCGCGCAGACCCTCAGCAGCCTGTCCGTGCGCACGGTGAAGTCCATCAGGCAACTGGTCTCCAGCCTGTCCGGCGGGCAGCGGCAGACCGTGGCCATCGCCAAGGCCGTGCTGTGGAACAGCAAGGTCGTCATCCTCGACGAGCCGACCGCGGCACTGGGCGTGGCCCAGACCGCGCAGGTCCTGGAGCTGGTGCGCCGGCTGGCCGACACCGGCCTGGCCGTCGTCCTCATCTCGCACAACATGAACGACGTCTTCGCCGTCTCCGACCGGATCGCGGCGCTCTACCTCGGCAGGATGGCCGCCCAGGTCAGGACCGCCGACGTGACGCACGCCCAGGTCGTCGAACTGATCACCTCAGGCCGCAGCGGGGAACTCGGCCTCAAGAACGGGGTCACCCCATGAGCAAGGTCAAGGAACTCCCTGGCGAGGCCATCGCCGCCGCGACGCAGTCCCCGTCGATCGGCAACAGCTTCCTCGCCTACGTCGAGCGGGTACGCGGCGGGGACATGGGCGCGCTGCCCGCCGTGATGGGCCTGATCGTGCTCTGCACGGTCTTCGCCATCGCGCGGCCCGCCTTCGTCACCTCCATCAACTTCGCCAACCTGTTCACCCAGGGCGCCGCGATCACCCTGATCGCGATGGGCCTGGTGTTCGTGCTGCTGCTCGGCGAGATCGACCTGTCCGCCGGCTTCGCCAGCGGCGTGTGCGCGGCGGTGCTCGCCGTCACACTCACCAGCATGGGCCTGCCCTGGTACGTGTGCGTGCTGGCCGCCATCGTCACCGGCGTGGTCATCGGCACCGTGCTCGGCACACTGGTCGCCAAGGTCGGCATCCCGTCGTTCGTGGTCACGCTGGCCGCGTTCCTGGCCTTCCAGGGCCTGGTCCTGGTGCTGGTCCAGGAGGGCACGAACATCTCCATCAGGGACAACGTGATCGTCGCCGTCGCGAACAGGAACCTGCCGCCCTGGCTCGGCTGGGCGCTCTACGCGGTCTGCGTGGCGGTCTTCGCCGCCGTGCAGCTCCTCCGGGCCAGGAAGCGTTCCAAGCGCGGGCTGGTGGCCGACCCGCTGTCGCTGATCGCGGCCCGCGTGGGTGCGCTGGCGGTGCTGGCCGGGCTCGCGGTCTACGTGCTCAACCTGGAGCGCAGCCGCAACCCGGCGCTGGTCTCGCTCACGGGCGTGCCGATCGTGGTGCCCGTGATCCTGGTGCTGCTGGTCGTGTGGACGCTGGTGCTGCGCCGTACCGCGTTCGGACGTCACCTCTACGCGGTCGGCGGGAACACCGAGGCCGCACGGAGGGCGGGTATCCCGGTCGACAGGATCAAGATCAGCGCGTTCGTGATCTGCTCCTCGATGGCCGCGATCGGCGGGATCGTCGCCGCGTCGAGGGCCAGCTCCGTCGACCCCAACACGGGCGGCAGCTCCGTCCTGCTGTACGCGGTCGGCGCGGCGGTCATCGGCGGCACGAGCCTGTTCGGCGGCAAGGGCAGGGTGCTGGACGCCGTGCTCGGCGGCGCCGTGGTGGCGGTGATCGAGAACGGCATGGGTCTGATGGGGTATGGGGCCAGTGTGAAGTACCTGGTCACGGGGTCTGTACTGCTGCTCGCCGCGGGGGTGGACGCCCTGGCTCGCAGGCGGGCTGCTGCCGCTGGTCTAAGGTGATCAGCGACTCACAGCCCCCCTTGAAGGAACCCCAGACGATGCGTGCCGGCCCTTCCCAAGAGGACATCAGGCGCCACAATCTCGGCGCGCTGCTTCGCCATGTCCACCTGGGCGGGCCGATCTCGCGTGCCGAGCTGACCACGAAGATGGGGCTCAACCGCAGCACGATCATGGCACTGACCTCCGACCTCACCGCGGCGGGGCTGGTGCGCGAGGAACTGCCCCGTGAGACGGGCCGCGCGGGACGGCCCTCGCTCGTGGTGCGGCCCGAGTCGGCGCGGGTCTACGTGTTCGCCTTCGACGTGGGCCCCGACCGGCTCGCGGTCGCGCGCGTGGGGCTGGGCGGGGTGATACTCGACCGCCGCGACACTGCACGCGAGCGTGGCCCGTTCCAGCTGGACGAGCTGACGGGGGCGCTGGCCGGCTTCGCCAGGCAGATGCGGCGCAAGACCCGGGACGACACCGTCTGCGTCGGGGCGGCGGCGGCCGTGTCCGGCGGCGTGCGCAAGGCCGACGGGGTGGTGCGGTTCGGGCCCAACCTGATGGCCGAGGAGGCACCGTTCGGCGAGGAGCTGGGCCGCAGGCTGGGCCTGGGGCTGCCGGTCAGCGTGGGCAACGACGCCAATCTGGCCGCGCTCGCCGAGCACAGCCGCGGCGTCGGGGCCGCCGTCAGGGACCTCATCTACCTGCACGGCGACGTGGGCATCGGCGGCGGCATCATCGCGGGCGGCCACCTGCTGGGCGGCCACGACGGTTACGGCGGCGAGGTCGGCCACATGGTCGTCAACCCGGGGGGCCGCGCCTGCGGCTGCGGCTCGCACGGGTGCCTCGAGGCGGAGGTGGGGGAGCGGGCCCTGCTGGAGGCCGCGGGCCGCGTCGGTCCCGGGCAGCACGGGCGGGACGCGGTACGTGCCGTGGTCGAGGCCGCCGACCGGGGCGACATCGAGGCGCAGGACGCGCTGAACAAGGTCGGCGACTGGCTCGGGCTCGGCGTGGCGAACCTGGTGAACATCTTCAACCCGGAAATGGTGATCTTCGGAGGGATGCTGCGGGAGATCTACCTCGGGTCGGCGGCGCAGGTGCGTACCCAGCTCGCCCTGCACGCGATGGCGCCGCAGCGAGAGAGGTTGCGGTTGCGCACGTCGTCACTCGGGGACGCCGCCACCCTGGTGGGCGCGGCCGAGCTGGCCTTCGCCCACGTCCTCGCCGACCCCCTGGAGGTCCTGGCCCGCGCGGGCGGTTCGTACGAACGGACTGTCAGGTGACCTTGGACGTGGTGGCCGTCCACGTGTTGCAGAAGCCCGTGGCGCCGCCGCGGTAGCCGCGGTCCTGCCAGAAGGCGAGGTTGCGCGGCTTGCCGTGGATCTTGCTCTCGTCCGCCCTGCGCACGGCATCGATCCAGTCGTCCCACTCGATCCCGGGGTTGATCGACTCGAGGGTGGCGCTGTAGAAGACGCCGGCGAAGCATTCGGCCTGCATCTCCAGCCGGTGGCTCAGCAGAGCCCGGGCGCCGTCCGACGCGGGCCAGTACAGCGCGTTCTGCGCGTCCAGCACCCCGATGAGCTGCTGCACGTGGTGCCCCCACTCGTGGGCGACCGAGTGCGCGATGTTCATCCTGAACGGGTCGCCCAGGTCGTGCTTCATGATGCGGATGACGATCGTGCGCTGCCCCGGGCAGTATTGCGCGCCGTTGCTGGTGATCTTGCCGCAGACCGAGTCGCTCCCCGTCGTGATCGTGACCTCGGGCGAGGTGTACGTCAGCCCGGCGGCCGCGAACCGGGCGGCCCAGAAGCGGTCGGCGCATGCGGCCATCGCGCGGTGGAAGGACTTGAGGGAGGCGACGCTCCCCTCGCGGATCTGCGGGATCGCGCACTTCTGGACGGCCACGCGACCGCCCGTCGCCCCCGACAGGCCGGCCTGCGCGATGCCTGACGCCGCCCAGGCCGGCCCCGAGAAGAGGACCAGGCCCGCGACCATGCCCGCTAAGAGGGAAATGCGCATGATCGCGGATCATAGAGGACTACTTGGACACTTTGGACTTGGGCGCCGTCCATGTGTTGCAGCCGCCGGCCGACTCGGTGTCGAAGCCGCTCTTGAGCCAGCGCCCGATGTTCGAGGCGTTGCCGTGCGTCTTCTCGCCCCAGCCCTCGACCTTCACGCCGATGGCTGACAGGTCGAGGCCGGTGCCGCCGTTCTTGACGAGGTAGGTGAAGTCGGTGTCCGGGCGGCCCAGGGAGTGCCAGACGCTGCCGATGAACACGCCTCCCAGGCACTCCGCCTGAAGCTCGAAGCGCCGTGCCTCGTCGAGCACGCGGGCCTCGTTCTTGCCGTTGTACCGCGTCTCGACCTTGAACATGCCCGTGAGGTGCTGGACGTGGTGGCCGTACTCGTGGGCCAGGACCAGCATCAGTATCAGGTCGTTCGGCTCCTCGACGAGGTTCCAGCTCAGCAAGTAGGTGATCTTCTTGTTCCCCGGGCAGTAGATCGCCTGTGCCCCCTCCGGGAACTTGCCGCAGCCCGTGGCCGTGCCGACCTTGGTGATCACCTGCAGCGAGGGCTTGCTGAAGGCGTAACCCGCCTTCTTGATCTTGGGCTCCCAGGCGGCGTTGAGGCAGTCGAGCACGACGTCGAGGTAGCCCTTGACCTCGTCCAGGCTCCCGGACGGCACTTTCGGCTCCTCGCACGTGTCGAAGCCGAGCTTGCCCGTCTTGTAGATCGGGTTTTTCGCCAGTACGGGCTTGTATGCCGGAGCAGCGGTGGCCGCGTGGGCCGTGCCGGCGAAGAGCAGGCTCGCCAGGGCGCCTGCCATGAGCGCCAATCGGGGGATACGCATGAGAAGGCACCCTATTAAAGAGGGAGTTCCAGGTAAAGGAATATTAAAGTGTATTCGTGGGTGAGGCGGACCAGGTGTTACATGCGCCCGGAGTCCCGCGGTTGAAGCCACGTGTCATCCAGGCCGCCTGCGTCGGCCCCCTGCCGTGGTCGTTCTGCGGCCAGCCCTTGGCGCCGTTCTTCCTGAACCAGTCCACGGTGTACGCCCAGTCGGCGTCCGTGACCAGCTCCGTCCCCTTCAACGTGCTCATGAAGACCGAGGAGAAGCATTCGGCCTGCAACTCCGAATTGCGTGAGAGCTGCAGCCGCTTGGCCTTTCCCGCCACGTTCCTGGCGGCCCAGTAATAGTTCCAGATGCCGGAGGTCTGCTGGACGTGGTGGCCGTACTCGTGGGCGATCAGGCGGGTGATGCCCAGCGGGAACGGGTTCCTTAACTGGTCCCTGCTGATCATCAGGTACATCGTGCGGTCGGTGGAGCAGTAGACGCCGTCGGCGCCCGCGTTCCACGCGCCACAGGGTGTCTTGATCTTGGTGGTGATGATGCGCAGCCGCGGCTTGGCGAAGGGCAGCCCGGCTTTGCGGAACTGGGCGCCCCACGCCTTGTTGAGGCAGTTGGTCACACGGGTCAGGAAGCGCCGGTAGGCGGTCATGCTTCCGGCCGGCAGGTCGCCCGGCGTGCAGTTCACGTCGGTCAGGCGCCCGGTCCTGTAGAGCGGGTTCGCCGTCGCCAGCGCCCTGCCGATCGACGGGCCCTTCTGCGACTGGCTGGAGACCTTGGAGGGCGGGGAGGCGGCCTGCTGGGCCTCGTTCTGCGGCTCCGTCGAGGTGGTGGCCACGTCGGCCAGCACGAGCACCAAACCGGCCGCTGCCAGGGCAAGTGCCAGCATGGCGACCGCGAGAGCCGCAAGTTTGCTTTTGGGGACGGAGTTCATATGTCCCGAAAGACTAGGTCAAGATCGGACATATGTGGGTGGATTTGACTCGATGGAGTCAGTGAGGCCTCCGGGAACTAGACTCGGAGCGTCGGCGCACAAGAGCAGAGGGGAGTCGGATCCGTGAGCGGGTTGCTGGGCTCGATTAAGGGACCGCACGACGTCAAACGGCTCGCTGTCGAGGAGTTGCCACGACTCGCGGGGGAGATCCGTGATCTGCTCGTCGACTCGTGCGCCAGATTCGGCGGCCACCTCGGCCCCAACCTCGGTGTGGTCGAGCTGACCATCGCCGTGCACCGGGTCTTCGACTCGCCGGACGACCCCATCGTCTGGGACACCGGCCACCAGGCGTACGTGCACAAACTGCTGACGGGAAGGGCCTCGGGCTTCGAGGCGCTCAAGCAGGAGGGCGGCCTGTCGGGCTACCCGAGCCAGGCCGAGTCCGAGCACGACTTCGTGGAAAACTCCCACGCCTCGACCGCGCTCTCCTACGCCGACGGCCTGGCCAAGGCGTTCAAGCTGCGCCGCGAGCACGACCGCACGGTGGTCGCGGTGATCGGCGACGGCGCGCTGACCGGCGGCATGGCATGGGAGGCGCTCAACAACATCGCCGCCGCCAAAGACCTGCCGGTCGTGATCGTGGTCAACGACAACGGCCGTTCCTACTCGCCCACGATCGGCGGCCTGGCCTCCCACCTGTCCTCCTTGCGGGTCAACCGCAGGTATGAGGACATGCTCGAATACGTCAAGGAGAAGTTGGGGAACGTTCCCGTTCTCTACGACGCGCTCCACGGCTTCAAGAAGGGCGTCAAGGACGTCCTGGCGCCGCAGGTCATGTTCGAGGACCTCGGGCTGAAATACGTCGGCCCCATCGACGGCCATGATGAGCAGGCCATGGAGGCGGCGCTGCGCAAGGCCCGCGACTTCCGCGGCCCCGTCATCGTCCACGCGCTCACCCAGAAGGGTCGCGGCTACACGCCCGCGGAAAACCACGACGAGGACCAGTTCCACTCGCCCGGCGCCTTCGACCGGGCCACCGGCGCGGAGAAGCCCAAGGGCCGCATCTGGACCAACGTGTTCAGCGAGGAGCTCGTCCGGCTCGGCAAGGAGCGCGAGGACCTCGTCGCGATCACCGCGGCCATGCTCCACCCGACCGGCCTCAACGCGTTCGCCGACGCCTTCCCCGACCGCATCTACGACGTCGGCATCGCCGAGCAGCACGCGCTGACCAGCGCCGCCGGGCTGGCGCTCGGTGGCATGCACCCGGTCGTGGCCGTCTACGCCACGTTCCTCAACCGGGCCTTCGACCAGCTCCTCATGGACGTCGCCCTGCACCGGCTGCCCGTCACCGTGGTGCTCGACCGGGCGGGCGTCACTGGCGACGACGGCGCCAGCCACAACGGCATGTGGGACCTGTCGATTCTCCAGGTCGTCCCGGGCCTGAGGATCGCCGTGCCGCGCGACGGCGACCGGGTGACCGAGCTGCTGCGCGAGGCCGTGGAGGTCACCGAGGGGCCGACCGTGCTGCGCTTCCCCAAGGGCCCGGTCGCCGAATCGATCGAGCCGGTGGGCAAGCTGGGCGAGATGGACCTGCTGCGGGCCCCCGAAGGCGACCCCGACGTGCTGCTGGTCGGCGTGGGCCCGATGGCGCAGGTCTGCATGGACGCCTCGGTCCTGCTCGACGCCCAGGGCATCTCGGCCACCGTCGTCGACCCCCGCTGGGTCAAGCCGCTCGACGAGGCGCTGGTGCTGGCCTCGAGTGCCCACAAGCTGGTGGCCGTCGTCGAGGACAACGGCCGCGTGGGTGCCGTGGGCGACGCCGTGGCCCGCCTGCTGCGCGACTCCGACGTCGACGTGCCGGTGCGTACGCACGGCATCCCGCAGGAGTTCCTCGACCACGCCAAGCGGGCCGCGATCCTCGGCAGGATCGGCCTGACCGGACAGGACCTCGCCCGGCAGATCACCGAGGCCGTCGCCAAGCGCACCTCCCACGAGGAGCCCGCCCGCCGTTGACCACCCCGCGGCGTCGATCCCCCAGCACGGCGATCAACGCCGCGGCCACCACCGGCGGCACATCCACTTCGCGTGCTGCCACACCACCCCGCCCGGCGGCGTTCCGCTCCGTCCGGCGCCGACGCCGCTCTGCCCGGCCCGGCCCCGCCGCGACGCTCGCCCGCCTCCACCACCGCGCGGTGCGGCGGCACTCGCATGATCGAGGTGGCCGTCTGGTGGCCGGGCACCAGGGCGATGAACACGCGCACCGCCCGTCGCGGCCGACGCCTCGGCTTGCCGCAGCAGTGGCTGTCTGTGGTGTCCGTCGAGCGTGCCGGCCCGCCCTCCCTCCCGCCCAAGCCGGCCGGAGAACGGGCCGTTGTCACCGTGTGGCCAGGCATGGTCACCCAGGGCGTGGGAAGGTGCACTGGTTGTGGAGATCTTTCGCACGAAGAGTGTCGAGCAGTCGATCCGCGACACCGAAGACCCCGAACACCAGTTGCGTAAGCGCCTCACCGCCACTGACCTGACGATCTTCGGCATCGGGGTGATCGTCGGCACCGGGATCTTCGTGCTCACGGGAGAGGTCGCCAGGGAGGTGGCGGGGCCCGCGGTGGCGGTCTCGTTCGTCGTGGCGGGCATCGTCTGCGGGCTCGCGGCCTTGTGCTACGCCGAGTTCGCCTCCACGATCCCGGTCGCCGGCTCGGCCTACACCTTCGCCTTCGCCACCCTGGGCGAGTTCCCCGCGTGGGTGATCGGCTGGGACCTGACCCTGGAGCTGGCGCTGGCCGCGGCCGTGGTGTCGGTCGGCTGGTCGGGCTACTTCGCCTCGATGCTCTCGTCCGTCGGCATCCACCTGCCCAGCGCCATCGCGGGCGAAAACCCCGTGGTCAACGTGCCCGCCATCGTGATCGTCCTCCTCCTCACCTCGATCCTGGTCGCCGGGATCAAGGTGTCCTCGCGGGTCAACCTCATCCTCGTGATCACCAAGATCCTTGTGGTGCTGCTGGTGATCGGGGCCGGGCTTTTCTTCGTCAAGGCCGCCAACTACACGCCGTTCATCCCCGAGGCGGTGTCCACGCCGCGCGTGGGAGGGCTGAAGGCGCCGCTGATCCAGGTGCTGTTCGGCGTCACGCCCGTCGCGTTCGGCGTGCTCGGCATCTTCTCCGCCGCGGCGATCGTGTTCTTCGCGTTCATCGGCTTCGACATCGTGGCCACGGCCGCGGAGGAGACCATCCATCCGCAGCGCGACGTGCCGCGCGGCATCATCGGCTCGCTGGCCATCTGCACGGCTCTCTATGTCGCCGTCTCGCTCGTCGTCGTCGGCATGCAACGCTACGACCGGCTGAGCACCTCGGCGCCGCTGTCCGACGCGTTCACCTCGGTCGGCTACGCCTGGCTGGCCACGATCATCAGCGTCGGCGCCATCGCCGGGCTGACGACCGTGGTGCTGGTGCTGCTGCTGGGCCAGACCCG
Organism: Nonomuraea sp. CA-141351; assembly: GCF_050944675.1. NCBI lineage: Bacteria > Bacillati > Actinomycetota > Actinomycetes > Streptosporangiales > Streptosporangiaceae > Nonomuraea > Nonomuraea sp. CA-141351. The sequence goes on along the minus strand of NZ_CP191982.1, from coordinate 8,849,538 downwards.
GGTGCTGTTCGCGATGTGCCGCGACGGGCTGCTGCCGCGCCCGCTGGCCAAGGTCCACCCTCGCTTCGGCACGCCGGCCCGGCTCACGATCGTCATCGGAGTGGTGACGATGGCGCTGGCCGGGTTCGTGTCGTTCGGCGAGCTGGCCGAGCTGGTGAACATCGGCACGCTCTTCGCGTTCGTGGTGGTCTCGATCGGCGTGGTCATACTCAGGCGCACGAGGCCCGACCTGGAGCGGGCGTTCCGCGCGCCGCTGGTGCCGGTGCTGCCGATCCTGTCCGTGCTGGCCTGCCTCTACCTCATGCTCAACCTGCCGGTGGAGACGTGGCTGAGGTTCCTGGTCTGGATGCTCGTCGGCGTCATCGTCTACTTCTTCTACGGCTACCGCCACAGCAGGACCGCGACCCCCCGGGCCAAGAGCGACGACTGAGGGGGCGGGCGCGATCCCCGCCCCCTCAGTCGTGTCAGAGGGTGAAGACCTCTCCTGTCGCGGCCTTCACCAGGCAGGCGTTGTCGAAGACCTTGCCCCAGCGCACCTTCTTGCCGTCCCAGCGGCCCTGGATCGCGACGGCATGCGGCTGCAGCTCCCGCGTGCAGGCGGCGTCCGGCGAGACGTTGAGCCGCTCGGGATGCCCGTCGACCTTCTCCAGCAGCTGGCAGGCCGCGCGGGCGTCCGGGTGGGTACCCCCGGCGGGCCCGCATTGGAGCCGGACCGTTGTCGGCGACCCGCCCTTCACCGCGATGCCGACCTTGAGCTGGGCCTTCGGCGCCTTCGGGCGCGCGGCCAGGGCGGGCGACGACATGCCCAGCATGACGATTCCGCAGACCGCGACGGTGCCAAGTACTCGGATCATGACTACTCTCCGTTCGTAGGACGCTACAAAACGCTACGACGGAGGTCCAAATAGGTTAAGGAGGCCCGCCGGACGGGCCTCCTTAAAGGATCAGACAGGCACTGAGGCGATCCCCGGGGCGAGGAAGCGCGGCTGGGCGATGCCCGTCCTGTCCAGGTATGGAGTGATACCGCCCAGATGGAACGGCCAGCCCGCCCCGAGGATCATGCACAGGTCGATGTCCTGCGGTGCGGCGACCACACCCTCCTCCAGCATGATGCGGATCTCCCCGGCCAGCGCCGACAGGACGCGGTCGCGTACCTGCTCGGCGGTGGACGGAGACGAGCCGCCGGAGAAGACGGCCACCGCTTCGGGGTCCAATGTGAAGTCGGGACGGTACACACCCGGCTTGCCCGTGGCGACCAGCTTGGCCATGTTCTCCGAGACGCCGAACCGGCCGGGGAAGGCCTCGTGCAGCGTCTCGGCCACGTGCAGGCCGACGGCCGGGCCGACGAGCTGCAGCAGCGCGAACGGCGTCATCGGCAGCCCGAGCCCGTCCAGCGCGTGCTCGGCCACCTCCAACGGCGTGCCCTCGTCCACGGCCGCCACGACCTCGCCCATGAAACAGGTCAGCAGCCGGTTGACCACGAACGCGGGGGCGTCCTTGACCAGCACCGACGACTTCTTCAGCGTCCTGCCCACCGCGAACGCCGTGGCCAGCGTGGCGTCGTCCGTCGCGGCGCCGCGGATGATCTCCAGCAGCGGCATGACGGCCACCGGGTTGAAGAAGTGGAACCCGACCAGCCGCTCGGGATGCTCCAGATCGGCGCCCATCTCGGTCAGGGAGAGCGAGGAGGTGTTCGTGGCCAGCACGCACTCGGCCGAGACCACGGCCTCCACCTCGGCGAACACCTGCTTCTTGACCGCCAGGTCCTCGAACACGGCCTCGATCACGAAGTCGGCGTCGGCGAAGGCGTCCTTGGTCAGGGAGCCGGTCACCAGACCCTTGATCCGGTTGGCCTGGTCGTTCGAGATGCGGCCCTTGCCGAGGAGCTTGTCGACCTCGGCGTGCACGTACCCGACGCCCTTGTCGAGCCTGGCCTGGTCGAGGTCGGTCAGCACGACCGGCACCTCCAGGCGGCGCGCGAACAGCAGCGCCATCTGCGAGGCCATCAGCCCCGCGCCCACCACGCCGACCTTGGTGACCTTGCGGGCCAGCGACGCGTCGGGTGCGCCCGCGGGCCGCTTGGCGCGGCGCTGCACCAGGTCGAACGAGTAGAGCCCGGCCCGCAGTTCGTCGCCCATCAGCAGGTCGGCCAGCGCCTGGTCCTCGGCGGCGAAGCCCTCGTCGCGGGAGGCCGTGCGGGCCTGGGCGATCAGGTCGAGCGCGCGGTAGGGGGCGGGTGAGGCGCCGCGCAGCTTCATGTCCACCAGGAAGCGCGCGTCGCCGACCACCTTGTCCCAGTCCTCGTCGTGGGACGGCCGCTCCACGGCCGGCTCGCCCTTGATCACGCGGGCGGCCCAGCGCAGGGACTCCTCCAGGAAGTCGGCGGGCTCGAACATCGCGTCCGCGACGCCCAGCTCGTACGCCTCCTTCCCCCTGATCATGCGGTTCTGCGAGAGCGGGTTCTCGATGATCAGCTTGATCGCGTTCGCCGGGCCGATCAGGCGGGGGAGGAGCTGCGTGCCGCCCCAGCCGGGCACCAGGCCGAGGAAGCACTCCGGCAGCGCCACCGCGGGCACGCCGGAGGAGATGGTCCGGTACGTGCAGTGCAGCGCCACCTCGAGCCCGCCGCCCATCGCGGCGCCGTTCACGAACGCGAACGACGGGATCGGCAGCTCGCCCAGCCTGCGGAAGACGTGGTGGCCCAGCGCGCCGATGGCCAGGGCCTCCTCGTGTGTGGTCAGGGCGGCGGCGCCCTTGAGGTCGGCGCCGACGGCGAAGATGAACGGCTTGCCCGTCACGCCCACGGCGGCCAGGTCGGTGCGCTCGGCGATCTCCGACAGCGCGCCGTCGAGCGCGAACAGGCCGTGCGGGCCGAACGTGTTGGGCTTGGTGTGGTCGAACCCGTTGTCCAGCGTGATCAGCGCCATCGTGCCCGCGCCGTGGGGGAGCTGCACATCGCGAACGAGCGCCTTGGTGACGACTTCGTCGGTGTTGCGCTCGCTCAGCAGCGCCCGCCAGGTCTCGAGGTTGCTCATGCCAGGTTCTCCCAGATCACAGTGCCGCCCATGCCCATGCCGACGCACATGGTGGTGATGCCGTACCGCACGTCGGGACGCTCGCCGAACTGCCGCGCGAGCTGCGTCATCAGCCGCACGCCCGAGGAGGCCAGCGGGTGGCCGTAGGCGATGGCGCCGCCGTACTGGTTCACGCGGGGGTCGTCCTCGGCGATCCCGAAGTGGTCGAGGAAGGCCAGCACCTGTACGGCGAACGCCTCGTTGATCTCGAACAGCCCGATATCCGAAATGTCCAGGCCCGCCAGCCGGAGTGCCCGCTCCGTGGACGGGATCGGCCCCACGCCCATGACCTCGGGGTCCACGCCCGCGAACGCGTAGGAGACGAGCCGCATCTTCGCGCCCAGCCCCAGCTCGTCCGCCACCTCCTTGGCCGCCACGACGCAGCCGGTGGCGCCGTCGTTGATGCCGGAGGAGTTGCCCGCCGTGACGTTGCCGTGCGGCCTGAACGGCGTCTTCAGCGCGCTCAGCCCCTCCATCGTGGTGCCGGGTCGCGGCGCCTCGTCCTCGACCGCCAGGCCCCAGCCCTTCTCCGCCGTCCTGATCGCGGTCGGCACCAGGTCGAGCTGGATCTTGCCGTCGGCGTACGCCTTGGCCGCCCGCTCCTGCGACAGCACCGCGTACGCGTCCGCGCGCTCCTTCGTGATCGCCGGGTAGCGGTCGTGCAGGTTCTCCGCTGTCATGCCCATGACCAGCGCGCTCGGATCGACCAGCTTCTCCGACAGGAACCGCGGGTTCGGGTCGACGCCCTCGCCCATCGGGTGACGGCCCATGTGCTCGACGCCGCCCGCGATGGCCACGTCGTACGCGCCGAACGCGATGCCGCCCGCGACCGTGGTGACCGCGGTCATCGCGCCCGCGCACATGCGGTCGATGGCGTAGCCGGGAACGCTCTTGGGCAGCCCGGCCAGCACCGCCGCCGCCCGGCCGATGGTCAGGCCCTGGTCGCCGATCTGCGTGGTCGCGGCGATGGCGACCTCGTCCACCCGCTCGGGCGGCAGGTCGGGGTTGCGCCTGATGAGCTCGCGGATGACGCGGACGACCAGGTCGTCCGCGCGGGTCTCCGCGTACAGCCCCTTCGGTCCTGACCGGCCGAAAGGCGTGCGCACGCCGTCGACGAACACGACGTCACGAGAGGAAGGCACGGATTCGCTCCTCGTTGGAGAGTGGGGTTCCGTGCCTATGCTACTCGCCAGTAACTACTCCGCAGACGAGAGCGACGGTCAGCAATGCGTAAATGACGGCCGTGCCCGGCTCCCAGAGATGGGCGCGGGCCCCGACCAGGGCCGCGACCGCCACGGCCGCGCCCGTCCAGAGCGCCGCGCCCTCTCGCGGGCACGCGCCACGGCCGGGGTCCCACGGATCGCCAGGTGATCCGCCCGGCCGCAGGGCACGCACCAGCATCCCCACCGCGTCACGTGCCCACCACAGGACGAACAACACCCCCGCCGCGAGACTCGTCACCGCCAGCGCCTCGGCGGCCCAGGCCAGGGCGTCGGCGAAGGCGTACAGGGCGGCCTCGCGGAAGAAGTGCGGCGCCGTCCAGCCGAGCAGCAGCGTCACCGCCCAGCCGCAGGCCACGGCGAGCCGGCTGAGTGGCCGCGCCCAGCCCGAGCGGGCGACGGCGTAGAGCTCGCGCTCTCTCTGGTGGACGAGCCGGGCACAGGCGCCCCAGACGTACTGGGTGATCGCCAGTGCGGGCAGCGCCATCATGAAGACCGCCAGCGACAACACGGCCAGTGGCAGCGTCTGCTCCTTGGTCGGGGCCCGGTCGGCGAGCAACTGGGCGGTGGCCAGCAGCGCGATGGCGGCGGAGAGTGCGACGAAGGCCCGGCGGCGGGCGGCCCTGGCCGTGGCCCGCAACTCGGTCAGCTCCTGAGCGCCTGGAGGGGGCGCCGTCTCGGTCAACAGCATGCATGTCATGATGGCGTCACTCCTCGTAGCGACGCCCCGGATTCGCGGGCTTTGGATGGAGCCCTCGCTAGCACGGAAGAGTGGCACCCCGGTGAATTGCCGCCGTCGTCAAGATGGCGCGACAGTCCTTGAGTCACGGGTTTTCTCAGTACACTGCGCGTCACCGGAAGGGGAACGCGTTTCTCTTCTGCGGAGGGGGGCGTGTGAGACAGAGCGCGAAATATCCGGTGGAAGCTCCACCTCGGCGGCGCAGCCGCGAGCCGGGCCCGCGACGGCGGGTCTCCGTGCTGGGGTGGGTCAGCATCGGGCTGACGTTCGTGCTGGTGGCCGTCTCGCTCGCGGCATACGCGTACGTGCGGAGCGTCGAGGCCGAGATTCCCCATCAGCCCATCGTGGTCGGCCCGAACCGTCCGCCCGAGACCGGCGCACTCAACGTGCTGCTCGTAGGCTCCGACTCCCGTGAGGGCGACAACAAGAAGTACGGGCCCCACCTCAAGGAGATCGGCGAGCGCACCGACACGATCATGCTGCTGCACATCTCCCCGAACCGGGACAAGGCCACCATGATCAGCTTCCCGCGTGACTCCATGGTGATGATCCCCGAGTGCCGGAGCCGTACCGGCACCGTGCTCCCCGGGGGGCTGCGCCAGATCAACTCCGCCTTCAACGACGGCGGCATCAACTGCACGATCATGACCCTCGAGTCGCTCACCAACATCAAGATCAACCACTTCGTGAAGGTCGACTTCACCGGCTTCAAGGGCATCATCGACGCCATCGGCGGCATCGAGATCTGCCTGCCCAAGGCCGTCAACGACCCCAAGTCCAAGCTGGTGCTCAGCGCGGGCAAGCACGTGGTGAACGGTGAGCAGGCACTGGGGTATGTACGTACCCGGTACGCGCTGGGCGACGGCAGTGACCTTAGCCGGATCCAGCGCCAGCAGGTCTTCCTCACCAAGGTGCTGGAGGCCGTGACCGACGGCGGCCTGCTCACCAACCCCGCCAAGCTGAACTCGTTCCTCCTGGCCAGCGCCAAGGCCGTCACCGTGGACGACGAGCTCACGCTCGACCGCATGGTGGAAATCGCCTACAGCGTCAAGGGCCTGACGGCCAAGGAGCTCAAGGGCATCACCGTGCCCACCGAGCCCTATCCGGCCGACAAGAACCGGGTTCAGTTCAGCCAGCCCGCCGCTCGTGACTTCTTCGAGAGCGTACGTGACGACGTCGAGGTCACCGCGACCCCCGCACCCGGCAAGTCCGCCGCGCCCAAGATCGAGAACAAGCAGGTACGCGTCCAGGTGCTCAACGGCACGGGGGAGCCGGGCAAGGCGGTCCAGGTGGCCGACGAGCTGGCCGCGCAGGGGTTCGTGATCACGGAGGTCGGCAACGCCGCCACGACCGCGAACACCGCCGTCCGGTATGCCAAGAAGGACGCCGCGGACGGGGCCGCCTACGGGGACGCGGTGGCCGCGCGGCTGTCCAAGGACAAGAAGACGCCGGTGGCGGGCAAGGTACGGCCGGTCAACACGCAGCCGTACAAGTCCCGGGCCGTCCAGGCGCCGGACGGGCCGATCATCCAGCTCGTCATCGGGACGGACTGGCCCGGGGTGCGCGTGGTCTCGGCGATCCCTGACTCGCTCAAGGACAAGGTCGTCGACTCCAGCACCAACCCGTGCCTGTGACATCCGTTCACGGGTCGGGCGGGCCGAGACGGCCGTAACGCGCCCGGTCCGTTCGGCGCCGGTCCGTAGCGCTCATCCGGTCTTTTGTATGCCTTTGTAAGCAGGCCGCAGCACTGGCATTGCTTAAAGTGACGAATGTTACAGAGAGTGTTTTTAGGGAAACATGTGAAATTTCCGGACAAGCTGAGGTTTGGTCTGCTAGGAAAGGGCGCGGTCCGAATTCGTATCAGAGAGGTTCCATCGTGGCGCGCGACGAGAACGACAGGCCATATGAGGATGGGCAGGGGAGGTCGTTAAACCCTGAGATGACGGGTGACGTGCTGTCCCCGCGGTGGAGCACTGAGGACACCGACGAGCAGCCCGCCATCCAGGTCGTCGGCAACGAGACCTACATCCTCCCGCTCGACAAGGGCTCGGCCGGTGAGCCGCAGCTCATCGAGGGTCGTGACGTGCTCGACGACGGCCCCCACGACGTGCTCGGCGGCTCAAGCGGCTCGCATGACCTGTACGCCGGGGCCGGCGGTTCCCATGACCTGCTGGGCGCTCATGACCTCGGCGGTCCCAGTGGCTCGCACGACGTGCTCGGCGAGCCCGGCGCGAGCGGCACGCGGGACCTGCTCGATGAGCCGAGCGGCCCGCACCGCATCGACGACGACAACCCGTACCTCCCGCTCGACCGCAGCTACGAGGGGGGCCTCGACGACGACCGCGAGGACGAGCGGCCCAAGCGCGGCTTCCTCGGCTCGGGCTGGACGGACGACTCGGACGAGGGGCGCTCGCGTGGCCGTTCCGGTGACGGCGAGGGACGTGGCCGTTCCGGTGACGGTGAGGGCGAGGTGCGCCGCCGTACCAGGAAGCTGCTGGTGGCGGCCGCCGCGGTGGTGCTGGTCGGCGTGGGCGCGGGCTTCCTGCTCACCGGCAACTCCTCCGACGACCCCTGCAAGGCCGGTCAGTGCGCCAGCGCGGGCGAGGTGACCTCTCCTTCGGAATCCGCGTCCCCCGAGGACACGCCCTCGGACGAGGACACTTCCGAGCCCACCGAATCGGACACCCCTGAGCCGACCGACTCCGAGTCCGAGGACCCGGCCACCCCGCCGACGCAGCGGACGCGGCACACGCGCGAGCCCTCGGCCCGTCCGACGAACACGCGCATCGGCCAGCCCACGGCGAAGACGAGCACCCGGCCCACCCGCGCCCCGCAGACCCGGGCGCCGGACATGGGCAACGACACCGGTGACGACCCTGCCGACAACACGGTCCAGACCAAGGCGCCGGAGTCCAAGTCCACCGAGGCTCCGCCCACCCAGGCCCCCCAGACCCAGGCGCCCGCGCCCGCGCCCACGCCGACGAAGGAGAGCAAAGGCCTGCTCGACATCCTGTTCCCCTGGGCCTGAGCCCCATAGGGTGCTCACCAGGGGATGCGGATCCAGGTGCTGGTCTGGCAGACTTGGAAACCGCTTTCCGGGGAGGTCTCGTGGTCACGCTTGAAGACGTCGCCAGGCAGGCCGGCGTCTCGCTCGCGACCGCCTCGCGGGTGCTCAACGGCAGCACCCGCCAGGTGGGCGCGGCCCTGCGCGCGCGCGTCGAGCAAGCCGCCGACGAACTGGGCTACCGCGCCAACATCGCAGCCCAGACGCTTGCCCGCGGGGCGAGCAACGTCATCGGCATCGTCGTGCACGACCTGACCGACCCCTACTTCGCGGCCCTGGCGGACGGGGCGATGCGGGCGGCCGCCACCGAGGGCCTGCTGGTCATGGTGGGCACCACCCACCGCGACCCCGAACAGGAGATCGCCTACGTGGCCACGCTGCACGCCCAGCGCGTGCGGGCGGTGCTGCTGGTCGGCTCGCGCGTCGCCGACCCAGCCGTCACGGGGCGGCTCCGCGACGAGCTGGCCCGATACCAGTCGGGCGGCGGCCGTGCCGCCTGCGTGGGTCAGGACCTCCTCGGCGTCGACACCGTCGCGCCCGCCAACAGGGAAGGGGCGGCCGAGCTGGCCCGCGCGCTGGCCAGGCTCGGGCACACGCGGTTCGCGGTGCTGGCCGGGCCCCCGCACCTCGTCACGGCGGCCGACCGGTGCGCCGGATTCGCCGGGGCGCTGGAGGAGCTGGGGCTGCCCGCGCCGCAGGTGATCCAGGGGCCGTTCGACCGCGACGGCGGCTATGCCGCGGCCCAGCAGGTCGGGGACGCGACCTGCGTGTTCGCGGTCAACGACGTGATGGCGGTCGGCGCGCTGGCGGCCTACAGGGAGCGCGGGGTCAGGGTTCCTGAGGACGTCTCGGTGGCCGGGTTCGACGACATCGTGACACTGCGCGATCATGTGCCCGCGCTGACGACCGTGCGGCTGCCGTTGAAGGACATGGGGGCGCGGGCGTTGGAGCTGGCGCTGGGCGAGGAGGACGCCGTCGTGGTCGAGCAGGTGGCCGGCGAGGTCGTGCTGCGGGAGAGCGTACGGAGGCTGGCGTGAAGCTGGCGGTCAGCACGCTGGGGATGCCCGGCGAGGGGCTCGACAGGGCGATCGAGATCGCGGCCGGGGGCGGCTGTCAGGGCCTCGAGCTTCGCCTGCACCAGGACACCGGGGTGCACAGCGGGCTCGACGCCGCGGGGCGGCGCTCGGTGCGGGAGCGGGTGGAGCGGGCAGGTTTGGAAATTTCAGCGCTCGCCGGATATGTCGGCATTTGTGAGCCCGGGGCCGACGAACCGGTCATCGAGGCGCTGACCGCAGACCTCCAGCTGGCCGCCGACCTGGGGGCGCCCGGCGTGCGGGTGTTCCCGCGCGGCGACGACCCCGCCGTCGGCGCCCGCAGGCTCAAAGCCGTCTCCGGTACGGCCTCCGCGCTCGGCACGCTCGTCCTCGTCGAGACGCACGACCTCATGGCCACCGGCGCGGCGGTGGCCGGGCTGCTGGCCGAGGCCGCCTGCCCCGAGACCACCGGCGCGATCTGGGACCTGCTGCACCCGTGGCGCCACGGCGAGTCCCCGGCCGACACCCTGGCCGCGCTGGGCCCGTACCTCACGTACGTCCAGGTCAAGGATGCCGTCTCGGCCGAGGACACCACGCCGGTGCCCATGTGGACGGGGTCGGTGCCGCTGGACGAGTCGGGCGAGCTGCTGCGCGGGGCCGGCTACGACGGGTGGGTGTCGCTGGAGTGGGAGCGTACGTGGTATCCGCAGGTCGCCCCGGTCGGGGAGATCGTGCCGGGAGCGGCTGACTGGGTACGGCGCTTCGCCCCTTAGATGGCATCGCCGCTTAGATAGGGGGCATGCCCACTTCTAAGCGGAACAAGGTGCTCGTCGTCGGCATGGACGGCCTGCGGTTCGACCGGCTCCAAGCCCTGGGTGCGCCCGTGCTGGACGCGCTGATGTCCTCCGGCGCGTACGGCACCAGCAAGCTCCCCTACGGCGAGGCGGGAACGCCGCGTACGGAGTCGCCCGGCGAGGTCGTCCCCAAGTCGCCCGAGCCGGGCAGCCGGGTCATCGCCTCGCGTACCGACTCGGGTCCCGGCTGGTCGTCGATTGCCACCGGGGTCTGGCCGGACAAACATGGCGTGGTGGACAATGGCTTCGCCAAGCCTAACTTTACGAAATTTCCGGACTTCCTGACTCGTGCGAAGAACGCCCGGCCGGAGCTGAGCACCGCCGCGTTCTTCTCCTGGGCGGCGCTCGACGAGCACGGCGCCTTCAGCCGGGCGATCGACCACCGGCTGGTGCTGGACGGGTACGGGATGGGCACCTGGGCAGCCGCCGACAAGCAGGTCGCCGAGGCCGCCGAGCGGCACCTGGCGGCGGCCGATCCCGACGCCGTCTTCGTGTACCTGGGTGACACCGACGAGGTGGCCCACGACCTCGGCCCGCACTGCCCCGAGTACTTCGCCGCGCTCCAGACGCAGGACGCCTACCTGGGCCACCTGCTCGGCGCCGTCCGCGGCCGGTCCACGTACCCCGATGAGCGATGGACGGTGCTGGTCACGACCGACCACGGGCATGTGGACGGCGGTGGGCACGGGGGGACCTCGGACGAGGAGCGCACGGTGTTCGTGATCGCGAACCGGTTGGGCGATGACCTGGGCGGCCGCCCGCTCGGTGAGCCGCGGCTGGTCGACGTTGGGCCGACGGCGCTGGGCGTGCTGGGCGTAGCGACCGACCCCGACTGGGATCTGGACGGCACGGATCTTTTCATCAACTGTTGAATTTCTGCCGGGAAAGCGTGAAACTGATTGACAGGACGCTGAACCGCAGAGGAGCACGCGATGAACACGGCACTGGCCTTCGCCGAGGTCGACGCGGGAATGCTGGCCGAGGTGGGCGGCAAGGCCGCGAACCTGGGCGAGCTGACCAAGGCCGGCCTGCCCGTCCCGCCGGGATGGGTGCTGACCACGGAGGCGTACCGGCAGGTGGCGCAGGGCCTCGAGACGAGCGGCGAAGGGCTCGCCGAGAGGGCCAGGCGGCACCTGCTCGAGGCGCCTGTGCCGGAGGCCGTCCACGAGGCCATCGTGACGTCCTACACCGCCCTGGGCGACGACGTGCCCGTCGCGGTCCGCTCCTCGGCCACGGCCGAGGACCTGCCGTTCGCCAGCTTCGCCGGGCAGCAGGACACCTTCCTCAACGTGGTCGGCGCCGAGGCGGTGGTGGACGCCGTACGCCGCTGCTGGGCCTCGCTCTGGACCGACCGCGCGGTCGCCTACCGCGAGTCCAACGGCATCGACCACGCAGCCGTGCGGCTCGCGGTGGTCGTCCAGGTGATGGTGGACGCGCGGGTGGCGGGGGTGATGTTCACCGCCAACCCGGTGACCGGGCGGCGGCTTGAGACCGTCATCGACGCGAACCCCGGCCTCGGCGAGGCCGTCGTCTCCGGCGCCGTGAACCCCGACCGCTTCGTCGTGTACGGCGGCGAGATCCTCGAACGCCACGCCGGCGACAAGCGCCTGATCATCCGCTCGGTGCCCGGCGGCGGCACGGAACGCGTCGAGACCTCTCACGAGGATCTCTGCCTGACCGACGATCAGGTGCGCGCGCTGGCCGGCCTGGGCGTCCAAGTCGAGGACCATTACGGCGCGCCCCAGGACACCGAGTGGGCCATCGACGAGGACGGCAAGATCTGGCTCACCCAGGCCAGGCCGATCACCACCCTCTACCCGCTGCCCGAGCAGACCCGGCCCGGCCTGCGGGTGTACTTCTCGGTCAACGTGGTTCAGGGCGTCATGGCGCCCTTCACCCCGATGGGGCTGTCGGCGTTCCGGCTGATCAGCGGTGGAGCGGCGAGGCGGTTCGGCTACGGACCGGCCGACCCGCTCGACGGCGCGCCGTTCGCCGCCGCGTCAGGGCAGCGCATGTGGCTCGACCTGACCACGGCCGTCCGCAGCCGCTTCGGCCGCGCCGTGCTGCCGCGCATGCTCGCGCTGGGCGAGGCCCGCGCCGTCCCCATCTTCGAGCAGTTGATGCAGGATCCGCGGCTCTCTCTGACGTACACCTCACGCCTCCCGGTCCTGCGCGCCGTGCGCAGGTTCGCCGGCGCCATCCACGCCCCCTCCAGGATCCTGCTCGCGCTGGCCAGACCCCGCGAGGCCCTCGGGTACACCGCCCGCCTCGGCACAGAGCTGGACCGGCGCCTCGTGCCGCCCGCGTCGGCCACCCCCGAGCAGCGTCTGGACCACGCCGAGCGCCTGCTCGCCGGCACCTTCCCGGTCATCCTCTCGATCATGCCGATCGTGCTCACCGGCTACGGCCTGTTCGCGCTGGCCTCCAAGCTCTCCGGCGTGCCGCTGAACGACATGCAGGACATCCTGCGCAGCGTCCCCCACAACCCGACCACGGAGATGGACCTGGAGCTGTGGGACCTGTCCACCCGCGTCGAGCCGGAGCCGTTCAGGGAGAAGCCGGTGGCCGAGCTGGTCGACCTCTACCAGGCCGGGGGGCTCCCGCCGGTCGCCCAGCGGGAGATCACCGCGTTCCTGGACAAGTACGGCCACCGGGGTGTCGCGGAGATCGACCTGGGCGTGCCGCGCTGGTCGGAGGAGCCCGCGCACATCATCGGCGTGCTGGCCAACTACCTGCGCATGGACGGCGGCGCCGACCTCGCGCCCTCCGCGCTGTTCGCCAAGGGCGCCGAGCAGGCGCGCTCGGCCATCGCCCACGTGGTGTCCGCGGCCCGGCGCAAGGGCTGGTGGCGGGCCCCGGTGGTGCGCTTCGGGCTGCGGCGTACCCGGGAGTTCGCGGGACTGCGCGAACTGCCCAAGTTCTACCTGGTCAAGACCCTCGCCGGGGTGCGGCAGAGCATGCTGGTTGTCGGGGAGCACCTGGTGGAGCTCGGCGTCGTGGACTCCGCGAGAGACGTGTTCTTCCTGAGCTTCCGGGAGGCCAGAGCCGCCCTGGGCGGGGGCGACCTGCGCGAGGTCGTGGAGGAGCGGCGGGCGGCGTACGGGCAGGAGTCGCGCCGCAGGCACGTGCCCAGGGTGCTGCTGTCCGACGGCACCGAGCCCGAGGCGCTCGCGTCCGCGGCCGCGGATGGCGCGCTGACGGGCACGGCCGCCTCGGCGGGCACCGTCACGGGCGTGGCCAGGGTGGTGCTCGACCCGATCGGCGCCCACCTGGAGCCGGGCGAGATCCTGGTCTGCCCCTCGACGGATCCCGGCTGGACGCCGCTGTTCCTGACGGCGGGCGGGCTGGTGATGGAGATGGGCGGCGCCATGTCGCACGGCGCGGTGGTGGCCAGGGAGTACGGCATCCCGGCCGTCGCCGGGGTGCCCGACGCCACCCACCGCATCACCACGGGCCAGGAGATCGAAGTGAACGGCGCGGCGGGGACCGTGACGCTATTGTGATCAAATGCCCGAAGCGTACTGGAACCACAACGTGCATTACCAGCGGCTCGTCCTCCGGCTCGTGCCCGAGGGGTGCGAGCGGGCGCTCGACGTCGGTTGCGGCGACGGTCTGCTGCCGAGCAGGCTGGCGGCCCGCGTCCCCGCCGTGACGGGCGCCGACCGTCACGCCGAGGCGATCGCGATGGCCCGCCGGAGGCACGGCCATCTGGACAACGTCACGTTCGTCGAGGCCGACTACCTCGACGACCCGAAGGGATCGCTTCCGGAGGGCAAGTACGACCTCGTCACCGCCGTCGCCGTCATCCACCACGCCGACTTCCGCGAGGCCGTGGAGGCCCTGGTGCGGCTGCTCGCGCCCGGCGGTCGGCTGGTGGTCGTCGGCCTCGGCAGGGACCGCTCACCTCTGGACTGGGCCGTCCGCCTCGCGGGGCAGGCGGCCTCGCGCGTCCTGCAGCTGCGCCACGGCCGCAAGAGCGGCGCGGGCGTGCCGGCCATGGATCCCGTCATGCCGTGGGGAGAGGTGGGGCGGGCGGCCCGCCGGCTGCTGCCCGGCTGCCGCTTCCGCCGCCTCCTGCTCCGGCGCTACCTGCTCGTGTGGGACAAGCCGAGGTAGCTCAGGGGAGCACCAGCTCCTCATACCTGGCCTTCATCGTGGCCACCACCTCGTCGGGGTCGGCGGCCCAGACGTCGGCGTTGAAGATCTCCACCTCGATGTCGCCCGCGTACCCGGCGGCCTGCACGGCCTCGGTGATCGGCCTGAAGTCGATCACGCCGTCGCCCATCATGCCCCGCCCGAGCAGGAGGTCCTGCGGCAGCGGGTGCAGGTAGTCGCACACCTGGTACGAGGCGATCCTGCGGCCGGCCCGCGCGATGTCCTCGAACACCCGCGGGTCCCACCACACGTGGAACGTGTCGACCACCACGCCGACCTGATCGTCCGGGTACGCCAGGCTCAGATCGAGCGCCTGGCCCAGGGTGGACAGGACCGCCCGGTCGGGGCAGTAGATCGGGTGCAGCGGCTCCAGGGCCAGCTTGACCCCGCGCTCCCCGGCGTAGGGCGCCAGCTCCGCCAGCGCCTCCGCCACCCGCTCGCGCGCCCCGGCCACGTCACGCGAGAAACCGCCCGCGGGCAGCGGCTCGCCAGGTTTCACGCCCGGCAGGCCGCCGACCACCATGACCAGGCACGCCGCCGACAGCTCGGCCGCCTCGTCGATGGCCCGCCGGTTGTCGTCCAGCGCCTGCGCGAAGGCACGACGCCCCTCCTCGCCCGGCAGCCCGCCGGCCGTGAGGAAGCCGCCCCGGCACAGCGACGACACCCGCAGCCCGGCCTCGCGTACCAGCTTCACGCTCTCCGCGAGACCCTGCTCGGCGACCTTCTCCCGCCACAGCCCGACCGCCTCCAGGCCGTGCCGCACGCACCCGTCCACGGCCTCGGCCACGGACCAGCGCCTGGTGGTCCACTGGTTCAGCGCAAGGCTCACAGGCCGTTCACCGCCAGCAGCGCCTTCATCCGGCGTACGGCGAGCTCCTGGTCGGCCAGCAGCCCGGCCTGGTCGGCGAGGCGGAACACCTCCGACAGGTGGAGCAGCGAGCGGGCCGACTGGGCGCCGTTCACCATGGCGAACGCGTCCTGGTGGCCGTTGAGCCAGGCCAGGAAGACGATGCCGGTCTTGTAGTTGTACGTCGGCGCCTCGAAGATCTTCCGCGACAGAGGGACGGTCGGGGTGAAGATCTCGTCATAGCGGTCCAGGTCGCCGGAGTCGAGCGCCTGGAGGGCCGCCGCCGCGGCCGGGGCGATGGCGTCGAAGATGCCCAGCAGCGCGTGCGAGCCCGACTTGATCAGCGACGGGTAGTTGAAGTCGTCGCCCGTGTACAGCTTGACGCCCTCGGGGAGCGCGGCGCGCAGTCGGACCTCGTGCTCCTCGTCCAGCAGCGACACCTTCACGCCGTCCACCATCGCGGGGTGGGCGTGGATCAGCTCCAGGAACGACTCCGTCGCCGCCGCCACGTCCCGCGAACCCCAGTAGCCGGCCAGCTGCGGGTCGAACATCTCGCCCAGCCAGTGCAGGATCACCGGCCGGTCGGCCAGGCCGAACAGCTTGCCGTACACCTGGTGGTAGTCCTCGGGACCCGTCGCCACCTTGGCGAGCTGGCGGGAGGCCATGACGATCACCCCGGCGCCGGCCGACTGGACGGTCTCGATCTGCTCGGCGTACGCGGCGGTGATCGTGTTCAGGTCGGCGGCCTGAGGCGCGTGGTCGGTGCCCGCGCCGCAGGCGACCAGCGTCGCCGGGTCGCCGTACGAGTGGGCCTCGGCGGCGCTGCGCCGGATGAGCTCCTTGGTCGCCGCCCAGTCCAGGCCCATGTTGCGCTGGGCGGTGTCCATGGCGTCCGCGACACGCAGGCCGTGCGACCACAGGTGGCGGCGGAAGCGCAGGGTGGCCTCCCAGTCCACGGCGGCGGGGGAGCCGGGCGTGTTGTCGCCGAGCGGGTCGGCCACCACGTGGGCGGCGGCGTACACGATGCGGCCGGCGGGCGGTTTGTCCGGCACCGCCCACGTCACCGGCTCGCGCAGCTCGTAAGCCCCGATCCCGGGCAGGTCGATCGTCGTCACAGCTGCGGCACCTCGATTCTGCGGCCCTCGGCGTTCGAACGCAGCCCCAGCTCGGCGAGCTGCACGCCGCGGGCGCCCGAGGCGAAGTCGTTCGGGAAGGGCGCGTCCTCCAGCACGTGCCTGACGAACGCCTCCCACTGCACCTTGAACCCGTTGTCGAACTCGGCGTTGTCCGGCACCTCCTGCCAGCCGTCGCGGAAGCGGGCGGTGGCGGGCAGGTCAGGGTTCCAGACGGGCTTGGGGGTGGCGGAGCGGTGCTGGGCCCGGCAGTTGCGCAGCCCGGCGACCGCGCTGCCGTGCGTGCCGTCCACCTGGAACTCGACCAGCTCGTCGCGGTTCACGCGAACCGTCCAGGACGAGTTGATCTGCGCGACGATGCCGCCTTCGAGCTCGAAGATCCCGTACGCGGCGTCGTCCGCGGTGGCCTGGTACGTCTTGCCCTGCTCGTCCACACGTGACGGGATGTGCGTCACGGCGCGGGCGTAGACGGACTGGACGCGGCCGAACAGGTTCTCCATCACGTAGTGCCAGTGCGGGAACATGTCGAGCACGATGCCGCCGCCGTCCTCGGCCCGGTAGTTCCACGACGGGCGCTGCGCCTCCTGCCAGTCGCCCTCGAACACCCAGTAGCCGAACTCACCGTGCACCGACAGGATCCGGCCGAAGAAGCCGCCGTCGATCAGCCGCTTGAGCTTGAGCAGGCCGGGGAGGAACAGCTTGTCCTGCACGACGCCGTTCTTCACGCCCTTGGCCGCGGCTGCCTCGGCCAGCGCCGTCGCCTCCTGCGTCGACTCGGCGGTGGGCTTCTCGGCGTAGATGTGCTTGCCCGCTTCGATGGCCTTCAGGACGGCTTTGACGCGGGCGCTGGTGACCTGGGCGTCGAAGTAGATCAGGTTGTCGTCGTTGGCGAGGGCGGAGTCGAGATCCGTGGTGAAATCCGAAATCCCATGCTTCTCCGCGATATCTGCCAATTTGTCGGCATTTCTCCCGACGAGTACGGGCTTGAGCTTCACCTTGGTGCCGTCCGAGAGCGTGACACCGCCCTGCTCGTTGATGGCCAGGACGGAACGGACCAGGTGCTGGCGGTAGCCCATCCGTCCGGTGACGCCGTTCATCACGACGCCGATGGTGCGCACGCTCATTGAGGATCCCTTCAGGACAAACATGGGGAAAGCGCTTTCCCGAACCGTACGGCCGCCCTGCCAACCACGTCAAGTAGCCCTCGCCGCTCGTCCCCCGAAACCTGTGTCCGGACCGTCTGGAGTGAGGACACCATGGACCTCTTGATCGACGCGCACGCCGCCACTCGCCCACGCACCCCGCACACGCGGCCGGGTACGCCCGGGGGGCGGCGTCGCCACGACCGGCCCTTGAACGCATTGGTGCATGCCGCGACGGCCGGGCCCGGCGGAAGCACGGGCTCCAGCCGGGCCGCAGCGTCGGACTCCACCTGGAGCCGGCCTGCGGCTACAGGTCGCCGCGGGTCTCCAGGCGGGCCAGGGCCTTGGTGATGGGGTGGGAGGTCAGGGAGAGCTGCCATTCGCGGGCCCCCAGCTCGCGCAGCCGGGCGGTGACGGTCTCCTCGTTGATCTCCGCGGGTGGCTCCCACGTGAGCCGTCGTACCGCATCCGGCTGCAGCAGGTTCTCCGTGGGCATGTGGTGCTGCTCGGCCAGCCCCGCCACCACCGCGCGGGCGGCGGCCAGGCGTTTCGCGGCGGCCGGGTCGCGGTCGGCCCAGCGGTTGGGCGGTGGCGGACCTTCGCCGGGAGTGCTCGGCGTGGGGAGCTGGCCTTCGGGCAGCTGGCGGGCGCGGGTCACCGCGGCGAGCCAGTCGCTCATATGCCGGCGCGCGCTACGCCCGGTGAATGCCGATATTTCGGTCAAAGCCTTCTTGGTGCGGGGCCCCTCGAGCGCGGCCGTCACGATGGCGGCATCGGGCAGCACCCGCCCAGGCGCCAGGTCGGCCTCCCGGGCGATCCTGTCGCGCATGGTCCACAGCTCCCGGACGATCGCCAGCGCCCGTACGTTGCGTACCTTGTGGATGCCCGAGGTGCGCCGCCAGGGGTCGGACCGGGGGACGGGCGGCGGCGTGTTGAGCACGGCGTCGAACTCCTCGCGCGCCCACTCCAGCTTCCCGCTCTCCGTGAGCTCCTGGTAGAGCGAGTCACGGAGCTCGACCAGCACCTCCACGTCGAGCGCCGCGTACCGCAGCCAGTCTTCCGGCAGCGGCCTGGTGGACCAGTCGGCGGCCGAGTGGCCCTTCTCCAGGCGCAGCCCGAGCACGGTCTCGACCATCGTGCCGAGCCCCACCCGCTCGTAGCCGAGCAGCCGCCCCGCCAGCTCGGTGTCGAACATCCGCCGGGGCCTGAACCCCACCTCCAGGAGGCACGGCAGGTCCTGGGACGCGGCGTGCAGCACGACCTCGGCGTCGGCCACGGCCGCGTCGAGCGCGGACAGGTCGGGACACGCGATCGGGTCGATCAGCGCGGTGCCCGCCCCGCCGCGGCGCAGCTGCACGAGGTAGGCGCGGTTGCCGTAGCGGTAGCCCGAGGCGCGCTCGGCGTCGACCGCGACGGGACCGGTGCCCGCCGCGAAGCGCGAAACGATTTCAGTGAGCGCGGCGTCGTCCGCGATGACCGGTGGAATGCCCTCGCGTGGCTCGAGCAGCGGCTCGACGGTGCGTTCTTCTGTCATGAGCTCACCGACCTCATGACGCTGATGCTGTCTTGACTGATGCCCTCACTTCGTACGGTCACTCTCCGGATCATCACGGCGGCGGGGAAGGGCGGCCACGTCGGGCGGGAGCGGCGGGATCCCCGCCGCCAGGCACATGAGGTCGCACCAGGCGGCGACGTGGCCGGAGAGATCCTCCTGCGCGGGTGACCAGGACGCCCGCAGCTCGAGCTCGGTCGTGACCGGGTCTTCGGCCTTGTTGCCGAACCCCTCTGACACGGCTCTTGTCACCGTACCGCCAGCGGCGGAGTAGTCGGCTTGATGTGCGTCCAGAGCCTCGGTCAGCCAGCTCCAGGCGACCGGCCCGAGCAGCGGATCGGACGTGATCTCCGGCTCCATGTCGGCCCTGACATAGGCCACCAGCCGGAACGGGCCCTCCCACCCGCGCTGGCCCTCAGGGTCGTAGAGCAGGATCAGGCGGCCCACCGCGAGCTCGTCGTCGTCGCGGTAGACCGACGCGCCGATGGCGGCCGAGTAGGGGGCCAGCCGCTGTGGCGCGGGAAGGTCTTCGAGCTCGATCTCCGGCCTGACCTCGGCCAGCCGCATGCTCTCCGCCGCACGCGCGAACGCTGCGGGAGGAGGCTGGTCACCGAGTGTCATAGCGGAAGCGTAGGTCGAAGACGGACGGAAGGGGACCACGGGGGTGCTCATCCTTCGTGATCAAGCCGCTGCCGTAACCAGCTGGCGAATCGGTCGGAGGGATTCGGCGGTGGCGAGGATGATCGCGTGACCGCACTCGACGCAGGCCCACTCGGGACAGTGGCCGGGCTCATGCCCGTCGAGGCACGGCGGCTGCTCGAACGGCCGCTCACCTGCGCAGGAAGGGCAGCGCTCACTGCGGCGCTCTGGGGAACTCCACAACGCGGTTGTCGCACGAGTCATCGAACCGGGGCCTTTCTTCGGGTCGTGGCTCCGACGTTGGCACGAGCCGCTGACAATTCCCCGCAACGCGCTCGGCGTGTCCCGAAAGTGGTCTCTGAATCGATGCCGCGCGGTGGGTTGGTGAACATTTGGCCCAGTCGAGACCGGCTCTCTGGCCGGGCATGGGGTGTGTTCGACCCGAGTGCGGCGCCGATGCCGAGCAGACCGGTAAACCTTCATCTGGCTATCTGATCATGCTTTGGGGTGTCCAATCGATGTTTTTCCGACAGGTCGCTCCCGTGTCATGGCCGACACCCGTACGTGGCACCCTTGTGGAGTGAACCTCGCCGACTCCGCATTCCTGCGTGCCTGCCGTCGCCAGCCCGTTCCGCACACCCCGGTCTGGTACATGCGCCAGGCCGGTCGGTCGCTGCCTGAATACCTGAGGGTCCGCGAGGGCGTGCCGATGCTCACCGCCTGCGCGACGCCCGACCTGATCGTCGAGATCACCATGCAGCCGGTGCGCCGGTACGGCGTGGACGCCGCGATCTTCTTCAGTGACATCGTGGTGCCGCTCAAGGCCATCGGCGTCGACCTCGACATCAAGCCGGGCGTCGGCCCCGTCATGGCCGACCCGATCCGCGACGCCAAGGGCATCGACGCGCTGCGGCCGCTGGAGCCGGACGACGTGCCGTACGTCACCGAGGCCATCCAGGCGCTGACCGGCGAGCTGGGCGGCACGCCGCTGATCGGCTTCGCCGGCGCGCCGTTCACGCTCGGCTCGTACCTCATCGAGGGCGGCCCGTCCAAGAACCACGACCGGACCAAGGCCATGATGTACGGCGAGCCGGAGCTGTGGCACGCGCTCATGGAACGGCTCTCCACGATCGTCCTCGAGCACCTGCGCATCCAGATCGCCGCAGGGGCCTCGGCCGTGCAGCTCTTCGACTCCTGGGTGGGAGCGGTGGCGCCGGCCGACTATCGGGAGTTCATCCTGCCCCACACGCGGCGCATCTTCGAGGGCGTGGCGGGCGTCCCGCGCATCCACTTCGGCGTCGGCACGGGCGAGCTGCTCGGCGTGCTCGGCGAGGCCGGGGCCGACGTGGTGGGCGTGGACTGGCGGGTGCCGCTCGACGAGGCGGCCCGCCGGGTCGGCCCCGGCAAGGCGCTGCAGGGCAACCTCGACCCGGCCGTGCTGCTGGCGCCGTGGGAGGTGGTCGAGCGCAAGGCACGCGAGGTACTGCGCCTGGGGCGGGCGGCCGAGGGGCACGTGTTCAACCTGGGGCACGGCGTGCTGCCCTCGACCGATCCCGACCAGCTCAAGCGCCTCACCGACCTCGTTCACGAGGCCGGCTGACGGTCCGGGTCAGGCCGCTTCCGGGTCCGGACCGCCGGGCTGCGGCCCCGGCGGGGGCATGGGGGTCCGGGGGCGCCTGCCGCGGTCACGCCGTGCCAGATAGATCACCAGCGCGACCAGCGGCAGCGAGGCGACCAGCCACGGCAGCACCGCGCCGAGCACGGTGACCGACACTTTCGCGAACGACACCAGCGCCTGCCAGCCCGCCTTGAGCCCGCCCAGGAAACCGGCGGGCTCGTCGGAGGGATCCTCGACGACGGCGACCGGCCCGACCAGCCGGAGCGTCACCGTGGCCATGGCGACCTGGGTGGCCAGCTGCTTCTGCTGCGCCTGCAGCGACTCAAGGTCGGCCTCGCGCGAGGAGATCTCCCGCTCCACCTGCAGCACCTGCCCGACGGTGTCGGCCTTCTTCAGCAGCGTGCGCAGCGACTCCAGCGACTGCTGCGCCGACTTCAGCCGGCTGTTGACGTCGGCCACCTGCATGGTGACGTCCTGGGTGCCCTGGTTCATGGACAGCTGCTTGCCCAGGTCCTTGCCGAGCCGGCCCAGCACCTCGTTGTACTTGTCCGGTGGGATCTTGAACTCCAATGTGGCCGTGTCCTCGGTGTCGCCGGCCGAGTTCGTCTCCTCCTTCGACAGGTAGCCTCCCGCCGACGTCACGATCTGCTTGGCCTGCTGGGCGGCGGCGGTGACCTGCTTGGCCCGCACCGTCAGGGCGCCGGTGTAGATGACCTGCCGGTCCTGCTGGGTCAGGTTGACGTTCGAGACGAGGCCGTCCTTGCTCTGCGGCTGTCTCGCCTGGTTGTCGAGGTTCTGGGCCACGGCCGGCGCGGACGCGGCGCCCGAGGACTCGCGGCTGGCGCTGTCCATGCTGCTGCTGCCACAGCCCGCCAGGAGCAGGGCCGAGCAGGCGGTCGTGAGTGCGACTCCGTACCGGATTCTCCTCATGCCCATAAGACGGTCTGCGGATCGCCCTGGTTTGACAACGGAAATCACGTTACGGTCACTGCTCCCTCGCTGCCCCCGCGCAGCTGGGCACCCCGGCGAGGCGGTAGCGTCTGGAGACGTGGAAGGGAATCGGGCGCACGTCGTCGTCGTCGGCGGAGGGATTTCCGGTCTCGCCGCCGCGTGGTATCTCCGCCAGAGCGCGGGCGAGCGGGTCAAGGTGACCGTGCTCGAGGCCGGGTCACGGGTCGGCGGCAAGCTGTACGCCTCGGAGGTCGCCGGGGTTAACGTGGACGCGGGCGCGGAGGCCATGCTGGCCAGGCGGCCCGAGGGCAAAGACCTGGCCGGGGGGGTCGGGCTCGGCGACGACCTGGTCTTCCCCGGCACCACGACCTCGGCCGTCTACGCCAGGGGCGCACTGCGCGCGATGCCGAAGGGCCAGGTCATGGGCGTGCCCGCCGACCTGACCGAGCTGGCCAAGTCGGGCATCGTCTCGCCCGGCGGCCTGCTGCGCGTGCCACTCGACCAGATCCTGCCGGCGACTCTCGTGCGCACCGACGTGTCCGTGGCCGCCTACGTCCGCGCCAGGATGGGCGCCGAGATCGTCGACCGGCTGATCGAGCCGCTGCTCGGCGGCGTCTACGCCGGCCGTTCCGACATGCTGTCCCTGGAGGCCACGATGCCGCGCGTGGCGGCGGTGGCACGCTCCGAGCGCTCGCTGCTGACCGGGGCCAGGCAGCTCGTCGAGGAGACGCCGAAGGACGCGGGCCCGGTCTTCACGTCGCTGAAGAACGGTCTCGGCGGCCTGCCCGAGGCGGTCGCCAAGGCGTCGGGCGCGGACATCAGGACCGGCGTCACCGTGCGCGAGCTGCGCAGGACCGGTGACGGCTGGCAGCTGGTCACGGGCCCCGTCCCGAAGCCCGAGATCGTCGAGGCGGACGCGGTGATCGTGGCCACGCCGGGCGCGGCCGCCGGCAGGCTGCTCAAGGCCGAGGTGCCCAAGGCGGCGAGCGAGCTGGCCAGGATCGAGTACGCCAGCATGGCCATCGTCACGCTCGCGTACCCGATCGACGCCTTCCCCCAGCCGCCGGCCTCCAGCGGCTACCTGGTGCCGCCCGTCGAGGGGCGGCCGGTCAAGGCGGTCACGTTCAGCTCGGTCAAGTGGCCGCACCTGGCGACGGACATGGTGATCCTGCGCTGCTCGATCGGCAGGATCGGCGAGGAGCACCTGCTCCAGCGGGACGACACCGAGCTGGTGTCGCTGGCCACGGCCGAGATGGCCGACGTGATGGGCGTGAGCGGCCTGCCGATCGACACCAGGGTCACGCGCTGGGGCGGGGCGCTGCCGCAGTACAACGTGGGCCACCTCGACCGGGTGGCCAGGGTGCGCGCCGCGGTGGCCATGGAGCCGGGGCTGGCCGTCTGCGGCGCCGCCTACGACGGCATCGGCATCCCCGCCTGCGTCGGCACCGCGCGTACGGCCGCCGCCCGGATTCTGGACCACCTGTCTCAACGAGGAGAATAGGCGACATGACAGAGGCTTCGCCGCGGCTCAAGGCCCGCGATCTCAACCAGGTGATCCGTTACACGATGTGGTCGGTCTTCCAGGTGACCGAGCCGTGTCCCGTCGATCGCGACGGCCTGGCGGGCGAGGTCGAGGAGCTGCTGGAGCAGGCCGCCGGCAAGGGCGTCGTGACCAGGGGGGTCTACGACGTGGCGGGGTTGCGGGCCGACGCCGACTACATGTTCTGGTGGCACGCGGCCACGCCCGAGGACCTGCAGGACGTCTACGCCAGGTTCCGCCGCACCGAGCTGGGCCGGCACAGCAGGCCCGTCTGGTCGGCGATGGCGCTGCACCGGCCGGCCGAGTTCAACAAGTCGCACATTCCCGCCTTCCTCGCCGAGGAGGAGCCGCGCGCTTACGTGAGCGTCTATCCGTTCGTGCGGTCCTACGAGTGGTACTTGCTGGACGACTCCGAGCGCCGCGCCATGCTGGCCGAGCACGGCAGGATGGCGCGCGACTATCCCGACGTGCGGGCCAACACGGTGGCGTGCTTCTCGCTCAACGACTACGAGTGGATGCTCGCGTTCGAGGCCGACGAGCTGCACAGGATCGTCGACCTGATGCGCACGCTGCGGGGCGCGCAGGCCCGCCGCCACACCCGCGTCGAGATCCCGTTCTACACGGGGGCGCGCAAGCCGGTGCGGGAGCTGGTGGCTGCCCTGCCCTAGCCGCCGGCGACACCTCGCCTTGGGACCCAGGGGAAAAGATCCAGACCAAGTTGGCGATCCAACGGACTTGATCTATCCCCTTTGTCACAATCAGGGAAATCCTTCGCTCGTACGGGCGCGCCTGCGGTGGCACGTTCCAAGGCGATGGGGAGGGCGGGGTGATGGGCGGATCGGGCAGGCGGGGGAGCCGGCGGCGGGCATCCGGCCGGCATGTGGCGGCGCGATCGCCGCATGGGCGGCGTCGTATCGGAAGGCTGCGGTGGGCTGCCGGGGCGGTGGCGCTGGCGGGAGGCGTCGCCGCGGGGCTCGGCGCGAACGGGACTTTCAACGGGCCGCTGACCGCCGCCTCCGCCCAGCAGCCGCGCGCGGCGTCCGGCTCGCAAGCCCGGGCCGAGCAGCAGAACGGGTCCTCGGCGCTGTCCGGCAGGGCTGAGACCGGCGCGGGGGCGAGCGCGCAGGCCAGGGCGCGCGAGCTGCCGAAGACCGAGCCGCCCAAGGCCACTGCCGGCGCGGCCACCTCCGGCGCGGTGGAGCCCGGCCTGGTGGAGGGGAGCGCCAACCCGGAGGACCCCGACCCCGCTGAGGCGGAGGATTACAGGGCGGACGGGCCGTCGCGGCACACCGACCAGCAGGCGGCGGAGTATTTCCGTACGCACTGGAGCCCGGACGACACGGCGCTGAAACGCCTCAAGGACATCCGCACTGTCGGCGGATATTTGCGCATTTACACGGATTTGCCGGAAACGGCGGGCAATTCCTCGCAGGCGATCACGCTGTGCAAGCGCGGCCTGGAATACCTGCACTCTCTCGGTGTGGCCAACCCGGTCGTGTTCGTCCAGGCCGAGTTCGGCGAGAACGGGAACCCCGTGCTCGCCAACATCCTCGGCCCCTCCGACACCAGTTGCCGGGTCACCCACCCAGAACCCGGCTGACTCTCTGGAGAATCGCCTAGCGCACCCGTACCCGCGTCTTCGAGCACACTTCGCACCGTTGCGTCACGACTCGCCCGATAGTCTCAATCGTCACCCAGCGGTGGCGAAGATGGACAAAGCGCACACGAATCTCCTACCCGAGGCAGGCGATCGGTACGCGCTGTCGTTAGCCGATCACCCCTTGGGTTCAAGCGTAAGGGAGATCGAGTTGATGCAGTAACGGTCGTCGGTCGGTGTCGGGTATCCCTCGCCGTGGAACACATGACCAAGATGCGAGTCGCACTGCGCGCACCGCACCTCGACGCGTACCATCCCGTGGCTGCGGTCCTCGATCAGCCGCACCGCGTCGGAGTCGGACGGCGCGAAGAAGCTCGGCCATCCGCAGTGCGACTCGAACTTCGTGTCCGACCGGAACAGCTCGGCCCCGCAGGCGCGGCACGAGTAGACGCCCTCTGTCTTGGTGTCGACGTACTCGCCCGTGAACGGGCGCTCGGTCCCGGCCTCCCTGAGGACGTGGAACTCCTCAGGCGAGAGCTGAACCCGCCACTCCGCCTCGCTCTTGACCACCTTGTCCATGAGTCCAGGGTACGAGATCCGAGCAATTAGGGATCAGGCAAAAAGAGATCTTCGGAGGGTGAAGCATCCGTTCTGGGGTGAATTCGCGTCTTTGTAGGCAAGGGGGTGTCATCGCCTCCTGCCAAGGGGTGAGATCATCCGCAGATCTCGGCGAGCGGCACAGCCCACGCCCGTGCTGGAGCCGCCGGGGGTCGCAACGGCCGGCCGGGTGGCGCGCCAGCGCCCGGAACGGCGGCGGATGGTCTAGCGGCCCGTCCTGTCGAGCCCTCGGTCCCGCCACCGAGGAGGCTCCGGGACGGGCCCACCTCATGCGGCGGCTTCCCAGCGACCGAGCCCGCCTCCGCGGAGCGGAGGCCGTCAACACAGAGTAGGTTCGGTGGCATGGCATCGCCGTACATAGAGCTCGAGGTGGGGGAGCGGACCGTCAAGGTCACCAACCCCGACAAGGTCTACTTCCCTGAGATCGGCGCCACCAAGCGGGAGCTGGTCGAGTACTACGTGAGCGTCGGCGAGGGCGCGCTGAGGGCGCTCAAGGACCGGCCGACCAACCTCAAGCGCCACCCCGACGGCGTGCAGACGGAGGCGATCTACCAGAAGCGGATGCCGCCCAAGCATCCCGACTGGCTCGAGTCCGTGACGGTGACCTTCCCGAGCGGCCGCACTGCTCAGTCGCTGCGGGTCACCGAGGTGGCGGCCATCGCCTACTGCGCGAACCTCGGCACCATCGACTTCCACCCCTGGCAGGTCCGGGCCTCCGACGCCGAGCACCCCGACGAACTGCGCGTGGACCTGGACCCGCAGCCGGGCCTGGACTTCGACGCGGCGCGCAAGGCGGCCCTGCTCACGAGGGACGTGCTGGAGGAGTTCGGGATGACCGGGTTCGTGAAGACGTCCGGCAACCGCGGCGTCCACATCGCCGTGCGCATCGAGCCGCGCTGGGACTTCATCCAGGTACGCCACGCCGGCATCGCCCTGGCCAGGGCCGTCGAGGAGCGGGATCCGGCGCTGGTGACCACGGCGTGGTGGAAGGAGGAACGCGGCGAGCGGGTGTTCATCGACTTCAACCAGAACGCCCGGGACCGTACGGTGGCCAGCGCGTACTCGATCAGGGCCAAGCCGCACGCCCCCGTCTCGACCCCGCTGACCTGGGACGAGCTGGAGGACGCCGACCCGCGCGACTTCGACATCCGCACGGTCCCGGCCAGGTTCGCCGAGGTGGGTGACGTGCACGCGGCCATCGACGACGTGGCGTACTCGATCGAGCCGCTGCTGGAGCTCTACGCCAAGGACGATCGGGGCGACATGCCGTACCCGCCCAACTACCCCAAGATGCCGGGCGAGCCGATGCGCGTGCAGCCGAGCCGGGCGCGGAACACCGACTAGCGCACGAGGTGATGCGGGGCGAGCTCACGGGTTTCGCCCCTGTCGAGGTAGACCACCCGATCGGCCAGGCCGTTCTGCTCGATGTGGTGGCGGAAGTCGTCCAGCGGTGAGCTGAAGGCGGCATAGTCGTCGTAATGCACCGGTACGACCGCGTGCGGGTTGATCAGGTCCACCCACGACGCGCCCTGCTCGCCGTCCATCGTGACGAGCAGGAGGCCGAGCAGCCGGGTGCCGCCCAGGTGCACCAGTGCCAGATCGATGTCGGGGAAGCGGCGCGGGATCGCGTCAAGGCGGCGGTCGAGCAGCGTGTCGCCGCTGACGTGGACGCGTAGCTCCACCCGTTCGTCCGGACTGAGGAACTCCAGCATCGTGCCGATGACGGGCGGCAGCAGCGCCTCGGCGGGGCCCGGCGCGTGCTTGGCGGGCAGCGCGGTGATCCGCACCGCGCCGTGCGGGCCGCGTAGCTCGTGCGTGTGCCATTCCTCGAGCCCCACGGTCCGCCGGAAACCGCGGCGTCGCAGGCGGCGGGCCGCCGCGGTGGTCGTGATGACCGTCGTGTCGCGGTCCAGGCCCTTGCGGGCGACCCGGTCCCAGTGGTCACCGTGCAGGTGCGACAGCACTATCCCGTCGAGTGGTGGCAGGTCCTCGATCTCCACGGCCGGATCGGTGAGGCGGCGGGTGGACAGGCCATAGCCCAGGTACGCCCGCTGGCCCTGATGCAGGAAGTTGGGATCGGTCAGCAGCGTGAGGCCGTTGTAGTGGATCAGCGTGGTCGCGTTGCCGATGAACTGCAGGCTTCCTTTCATCTTCGCTCACCCCGGGTACGGCGGGCGCTGCCCGGGAGGCACGCCGCCGCCCTTGCCGCCCCCTTTGCCGCCCTTGTCCATGCCGTGCGGGCGGGCGGAGCGCTTGGCTCCCTGCTTCGTCTGGGGCGTGAGGTGGGCGGACTTGAACTCAGTGGGCGATTTGCCTGATCTGCGAATCTCAGGCTGTTGTGGATTGCTCATGGCATTTGTCCCCCTTTATGCGGTTATTTCCTGCCACATTGGGGCGTGGTTAAACCCTCCGTGTCTGGCCGGTTTCACTTAGGTCACATTACTTGACTCGTTATCTAATAATTCGCAAGGCTCTCTTGTGCATCGGGGGAGACAAACGAGTCTGGAGCCTTTTCATGGCAAGAGCACGTCTCGCGGCGGCGGTGGCCGCCTTCGTGGTCGGAGGGGTGACCCTGGCGGCGCCCCCCGCGTACGCATCCTCCGGTCCTGATCTGCCGGTCGAGCTGCCCACCTGCCTTCTTCCGCTGCCGCTGCTCTGCGACGAGCAGCCCGAGCCCACGCCCGACGACTCCTGGTCGAGCCCGCCTCCCTCGGCCGAGCCGGGACCGAGGGATTCCTGGCCGGGGCCGGAGGAGTCCGCGGAGCCTTGGCGGCCCGCGGGCGAGAACGAGCATCGGGTGCCGAGAGGGCACCCCGAGACCGGTGGCGGCGGACTCGTACCGGACGACCCGGTGTGGCCGTTCACGCTGGGCGGTGCGGCCCTGCTGGCGGGAGCGGGGCTGGCCGGGTTCGCGGTACGGCGCCGCAAGGGTGTCGTCTGAGCAGCGGCTGCTCCGGACCGGGGCAGTCGTCGTCTCGCTGGCAGGGGCGCTGCTGATCGGGCTCGGTGTCAGCGGCATCTTCAGCGACGAGCCGGAGCCGGGTCCGGTCGCGGCCACGCGACCCGTGCCCTCGGTCGCCGGCGTGCCTACCGGCAAGGTGGCCGCGCCCATGAAGGCCGCCAAGCCCACGGCCGTCTACATCCCGTCCATCGGCGTGGCCGCCCCGCTGATGGAGCTGGGCCTGGACGCGCAGGGCGCGATCGAGAACCCGCCGTTCGACCCGCCGAACCAGGCGGGCTGGTACCGCTACGGCGCCGTGCCCGGCCAGCGCGGCGCCGCCGTGATCACCGGCCACCTGGACACCAGGAGCGGCCCCGCCGTCTTCGCCAACCTCAAGAACGTCAAGCGCGGCGACCAGGTCCAGGTGCTGCGCGCCGACCGTTCGGTGGCGGTGTTCGTCGTCGACAAGGTCGAGCACGCGCCGAAGCGGAATTTCCCGGTCAAGAAGGTCTACGCCGAGCTCACCTATCCGGGGCTGCGGCTGGTGACCTGCGGCGGGACGTTCGACCGGCAGGCGCACAGCTATGTCGACAACACGATCGTGTACGCGCACCTGGCGGCGCCGTACTATCCCAAGAGCTGATCACGGGTCGCGGGGCAGGCCGAGCGCGCGTTCGGCGATGATGTTGAGCTGCACCTCCGTGGTGCCGCCGCCGATCGTGAACGCCCGGGTGGCGAGGATCGTGCGGGTCCAGCGGCGGCTCGCCGGCGCCAGCGACCAGCAGAACTCCGAGATGGCCTGGGCGTGGCGCATGCCGAGCAGCTTGCGCACGCTGGAGGCGGTCGCGGGGTCGCCGCCGGACAGCTGCGAGAGCGTGATGCGCAGGCCGAGCGCCGAGATGGCCTGACCCTCGGCCCACAGCCGGCCCGCCTGCTCGCGTTGCGACTGGCGGAGCGGGGGCAGCTTCGCGATGAGCTCGGCCATGTCGGTGTGCTGCGAGCCCGGGCCCCAGGAGTCGCCGAGCGCGACGCGTTCGTGGGAGAGCGTGTCACGGGCCACCCGCCAGCCCTCGTCCACCGCGCCGACGATCAGGTCGTCCGGTACGAAGACGTCGTCGAGGAAGACCTCGTTGAACACCTCGTCCCCGTTGATCTCCTTGAGTGGCCTGACGGTGACTCCCTTGGACGCCATGTCCACCAGGAAGTACGTAATGCCGTTGTGTTTGGATTTTTCGGGAGAAGTCCGGGCGAGGCAGATGCCCCAATGGGCGAACTGCGCGAGGGACGTCCAGATCTTCTGGCCGGTGAGCGACCAGCCGCCCTCCACCTTCGTGGCCTTCGTCGCCAGCCCGGCCAGGTCGGAGCCCGCGCCGGGCTCGCTGAACAGCTGGCACCACACGATCTCCCCGGCGAACGTCCTCGGCAGGAAACGCTCCTGCTGCTCGCGCGTGCCGTACCGGACGATGGAGGGGACCGCCCAGGCCGCGATGCCCAGGTTCGGCCGTTTCAGGTCGCGGAACTCCTGGTGGATGATCACCTGCTCCAGAGGCGAGGCGGCCCTGCCCCATGGCCTGGGCAGGTACGGCATGATCCACCCTTCCCTGGCGAACCTTCCCAGCCTGGCCGCCGGCTCCTCGGCCCGCAGCGACTCGGCCTCCGCCCTGACGGCGTCCCTGAGGGCGGTGGCCGCTTCGGGCAGGTCCGGCTCCATCGACCGCCGCGTCCCCGCCACCGCCAGCGCCGCCACCTCCTCGGCCCACGGCCCCGGGTCGCCGGCCAGCATCCGGTCGGACAGCGCCCTGCGGTAGTAGCGGTGCGCGTCGTGCTCGAAGGTGTACCCGATGCCGCCGAGCACCTGGATCGCGTCCGTCGCCCCTCGCACCGCCGCGTCGGGTCCCAGCACCGCGGCCACCGCCGCCGCCAGCCTGACCTCCTCGGGCGACGCGGGGTCGTCCATGGCCCTGGCGGCGTCCCATACGGCGGCGCGGGCCTGTTCGAGCGTCACGAGGGCGGCGGCCACCCGGTGCTTGACGCCCTGGAACTGGCCGATCGGCCGCCCGAACTGCTCGCGTACCTTGGCGTACTCGGCCGCCGTCGCAACGGACCACGCCGCCACGCCGCACGCGTCGGCGCCCAGCAGGACGGCGGCGATCTCCCGTACCGGCACCTCGCCCAGCACCCGGTCGGTGGGGACGTCGCGCGCGGCGATGGAGCAGAGCGCCCGGTCGAGGTCCACGCCGCCGGTGGGCTCGGCGGCGACGTCGGCACGGTCCAGCACCGCCCACCTGCCGCCGTCGACCGGCACGAGAAACAGGTCCGCCTCCGGCGCCCCCAGTGCGAGGGCATCATCCGGATCTCCGGCCAGCACGACGGCGGCGGTCGCGGACCCGGTGGCGAGCCCGGCGACCAGCCTTTTCCTGTCGTCGGGGAGACCGGTCGAGTCTCCCGGCCAGGCGAGAACGGCCGAGGTGAGGACGGTCGGCAGGTACGCCCCCAGGACGCGCCGCTCGCCCAGCGCCTCCAGCGCGACGCACAGCTCCAGCAGCCCGTACCCCTGCCCGCCGCACTCCTCAGGCAGATGCAGCCCCAGAAGTCCCTGTCCGGCGAGGGCCGCGTGGTCGGGCGCACGCCCGGCGAGCCCGTGTACGGAGGCGGCCAGCGCCCGGTGTTCCTCGGTCAGCCCGATACCCATACGCCCGAACGTTAGAAGATGATTCGCTCAAAAACCATTGGTCGCCCGCCGTTACGCTCCCTCGTGTCCTGACGGTGGAGCATTCGGGCAGCCATGCCCTGGAAGAGGGTGCGATCCTGACCGGCCGGCTGCGGAGAGCTGTACGTGCGCGAGACCAGTCGAGTCAGTGGAGTCGGCCTGCCTGGTGTAGTTCGTCGAAGACGATCTGGTCCACGGCTGACACGCGGTGGCGATCGGCGTAGGTCAGCCAGACAATCTCCTCAATCTCGTTACTGGGCGTCGGTGTCCCATGGTGGTCGGCGGTGTAGCAGGCCATCTGCACGATGACACCCACAGCGTGACCGTGCGCCTGAGCCTGGTAGGTCCCCAGGTGGGCGGCGGTCGCGGGGACGATGGCGACGGACAACTCCTCGTCGATCTCCCGGATGAGAGTCTCGACGTCACTCTCGCCAGGCTCGCGTTTGCCGCCGGGGAGGTAGTAGACGTCCTTGCCGTGCGATCGGGTGCTGAGGATCTTGCCGTCGTCCAGATGAATCCATGCGATCTTGTCAATGCCGGCGGCCATTGCGGTCTCCTGTCCGTATGAGGGCGGTACAGTACACCGTCCGGCGATCTTGGCCGAATCTGGCCGGTCTGACTTCTGAGCGGAACTGCAAGCTGGTGAAGCAGGCATGGCGATCGTTCCCGACCCGGGACAAGGACCTGATCGCGACGTTCTTCACCAGGGACGCGGAGTGGCCGGCCCCGCCCGGGAACGCCACCGCCGTGGCGCTCGGCGGATCGCACCACATGGTGGGCAGGGATGCCATCGTCCACTTCCTCACCGTGGACTTCCGCGCCTGTTCATCGCCGATGTGACGGTGGATTTCCGGGGGTTCCACGCCACCGGCGACGTGGTCGTGGTGGAGGAGACCATGCAGGCGACGCTGGCCAACGGCAACGCCTACCGCAACGACTACTGCTTCGTCTTCGAACTGCGGGACGGGCTGATCAACCGGGTACGCGAGTACATGGACACCGCCAACGGGCATTGCATGGTGTTCACCGAGACACCGGCACCGCCCACCTGCTGCCCTGCCTTATACGGCTCCCGGACGGTACGTCCCGCACCCGCAGCCGGCGATCCCTGTCCGAACGGCGCCCCGTCCCATCGAAGGCCGGGTGGTTGGCGGCGGTTCCGCCGGTCCGCTATCGGGTGTTCGTGTGGAGCCAGTCCAGGGCCTTTGCGGAGGAGCGGAGGACCGAGATGTGGCCGTCGCCGGGACATATCTGGATCTGCGCCGAAGGGCAGTGCCGGGCCAGCCACGTGCCGTGCGAGCTGGGCACGACGCGGTCCTGGTCGCCGTGCATGAGCAGCGTCGGCGCCGTGATCTGCGCAGGATCGCATCCCCAGGGGTTCACGTACGCGAGGTCGTCGTCGATCGGCCCGCCCTGGCCGCCCTCCAGTGCCGGGCCGACGACGCTGCCGAACCACGACCAGTCGCCTTCCAGCGCGGCATGGTCGGCCGGCGCGAACATCTCCGGGTCGTACTCGGCCGACGCCTCGTGCCGCTCCTTCGCCGCGCGGCCCTGGACGGCGGCGCGCAGTGATGCCTGGCCGGAGGCGTACATGCCCGCGAACCAGTCAAGGCCCTCAGCACCGTACGGGGCCAGGCCGGACACGCTGACGACGGCCAGCACACGTTCCTGGAGCAGGGCGCCGCAGGCCAGGGCGTGTGAACCGCCGCCGGAGTGGCCCATGACCGCGAACCGATCGACGCCCAGCTCGTCGGCGACCCGGGACACGTAGCCGGCCGCCGACGCCAGGTCCCTCCCCGTCGAGGGGGTGGAGCCGCCGTAACCGGGCCGGTCGTAGGACACCCATCGGATGCCGAGGCGCTCGGAGATGGGGAAGAGCGGCTCAGGAGGCGTCCCGATGTTCGGCGTGCCGTGGTGCCAGAAGACGGTCAGCGGGTGGCGCGCGTCCTCCTGGCCGGTGTCGTAAACGTGCAGCTGACGGCCGTCGCCGAGATCGAGATCGAACTCTTTCATCATCACGCCGGGAGCCTAACGACCGCGACTGACAGTTCGCGATGTGCGACGTCCGGGTGCCATCCGCCGTCCCCGCCTCGGCGGCGACGTGACCACCACTGTCATCGCCGGGCGATAGCCTGAACGGTCTTCTTCATTTACGGCCCGTCCATCGCGGAAACTCATCCTGCCAGCGATTTTTGTCACCCTGGGAGGAGGGAAACCACACCTCATCCCCCCTGTCGATCGCCATGATCTCGCGCCGGTTTGCCACCATGTACTCACTGGCAGTAGGTCCCGGTCGTCAGGACATGGGCCCTTCCGACTAGCGCAAAGGCCGGGGGAGATGGATATAGAGGCGGCCATTCGCGAATTGAGACACCGTCTGGCGACCCTCGAAGCAATGATGCGTTTCGATGACACGGCCTCCGCCCATCCCAACGTGCTCTACGGTCGCTTCCCGACAGAGGAGAGCACGCTCGGGGAAGGCGCCACCACGCTGGAAGTCGCCATCGCCGAGGTGCGGGCCGATGTCGCCGACCTCCACATCGGGCTGAACCAGGACTTCGCGGCCCTACGGGACGAATTGGCCGGCCTTCGGCGGCAGACGGATGAGCAGTTCGCCTCGGCTCGGAGCAAGATGCTCAAGCGGTGCGAGGCCCTGCGGTGCGACATGATCGACTTGGCGATCCGGCTCGACCGTCTGCCGGAGAGACGGGGCGCGTAGAGCCGGTGCGGCCACGGCCCCCCGCCCGAAGCAGCCGCCTGACTGCCGACCGGCGAAAAAAGAGGAGGCGGGAACGGGAACGCCGCTGGCAGGATGGCTGCTTCATACCTGCCGCGAAAGATCCCGAAGGACCTGAACGACCGTGCCCCGCGCCATCACGTTGATCCGCTCCGCCTCCCTCTCCGACGTCGCCGAGTACGCTTACGCGGCCACGGCGCCCGCCGAGTCGCGGCTCATCTTCCTCGCCGGCGCGTGTCCGCTGAACGAGGACGGGTCGACGGCCGCGATCGGCGACTATGCGGGTCAAGCGGCGAAAGCCGTCGAGAACATGCGGGAAGCTCTCGCTGCCGCCGGCGCGTCGCTGCAGGATGTCATCAGCACAAGGGTTCTCGTCGCGTCCACCCGGCGGGAGGACCTCGTGGCCGCCTGGGAGGTGGTCCGGGACTCATTCGGTGAGCATGACGTTCCGAGCACCCTGATGGGTGTCACCGTGCTCGGATACCGCGACCAGCTCGTCGAGATCGAAGCCGTTGCCGCCGTGCTTGACTCCTGAGATCCGGGAGCCGGCCACGCGTGATTGGCTCAGCCGGGCCTCTGGGCGCGCAGGATCCGCTTGTTCATGTGTTGTCGCGCGGGGTCCACGCGGCCGACGCCGCGAAGCGCCCTCCCGGCCCTGCGCCTCGGGACTGAAGATGGTGGCCAGGCGGCCGTTTCGCTGACGCTTCCGGTACAGACCGAATATGGTGACCCGTGGAAGATCGGCCAAGCCGGTAAGCCTTCGGGAGTCTCTATGCGTGCCGCAGCGGCAATCCTCTCTTTCGTTCTCGCCATCATCGTCGTGCCCTCCCAGCCGGCCGCCGCCGCGCCGCTGCCGGGTGGCAAGGCCACCTACGTCGTGTCGCAGGGTCATCTCAAGGCCGCCTCCAGCGAGAACTGGGTACGGCTGGGCAGCTACCGCTTCGCCACGAACGGCACGGTGACCGCCGCCCTCTACCTGTGGTGGCAGCGTCACCCCGTGGCCAGGCAGCGCACCGGCATGGTCCCCGACTCCGGCTGCACCACCAAGGCCGGCGGCGCCCAATCGCGCCCCCGTATGTGCGAAGTGCTCACCGCCGGCGGCTTCACCGGCGCACCCGACGAGAGCCGCACCGGGACGTACACCGTGTCAGGGAACGTGCTGACCATCCGGTGGAAGATCGCCCAGGCGTGGACAGAGCAGTGGTACGTGCGGCCTTCCCCCGATGGGAAGCTGGCCCGTCTGGACCTCAAGTCCAGCACGCTGGCCACTCACGGGTACGGCTACGGCAGCAACGCCGCGCTCGGCACCCGGCGCGCGATGAGTTCGGTGAAGGCGTTCCCCGGCTCGCTCAGGCAGGACCTGACAAGCTGGGCGGGCGGCAAGCTCGTCAACTCCGCCAACCAGCCGTTCGGCCTCTCCTCCTTCCGCACCTGCTCCACCACCACCTCGTGTCTGACCTACCTGCAGCCGTCCTCGAACAGCGCGTGCCAGAAGGAGGGCGGCTGCCCCCATTACGGCGGCGGAACGCGCGCCAACATCAGCTCCATCCAGTACTACCTCACGAAGATCTCCAACTCCGACCGCCGCGACACGCTGTGGCACTGGTGCACCTGCCTGGCGATGGAGCGCCGTGAGTTCTGCTACACCGGCAACTCTCACGTCAAGCCGCTCATGCAGATCATCGACGACGCGGGAGCCTTCCGTGGCTGGGTCGGCGCGGAAGCCTCCTTCTCGACCGGCGGCTCCCGGGCGCAGGACATGATGGCGGTGCTCCGCATCACCGACTTCCACTGAGGATCGGCGCACTTTCGAGATCAGTTCAGACCGGTGAGGTCGTAGGCGCCCGTTCCGGGGCAGTTCGCCCGGGGCGAGCTGCCAAGAACGCGGTCAGTCGCCGAATTCCAGGTGGAGGGCCCGGGTGAAGTCGGAGACCGCCTCCTCGTGGCGGTCCAGCTCCTGAAGGATCTCCCCGCGCACCCGGAACGCCCAGATGTATTCGGGGTCCAGCTCGATCGCCCGGTTGAGGTCGTCCAGTGCCGCCTCGTTCTCGCCCAGCTCGCTCAGCACCGCGCCGCGGCTGCCGTAGGCGCGGTCGTTCTCCGGGTCCAGCTCGACAGCGCGGCTGAGGTCGGCCAGCGCCTCCTCGTAGCGGTCCGTCATGCGCAGGGCCTCGCCTCTGCGGCTCAGCGCGCGCACGTAATCGGGATTGACCTCCAGGGCCTTCGTGTAGTCGTCGATGGCCTCGGCGTAGAGGTGTCTGCGCTGGTAGAGGTCGCCGCGAGCCACCCAGGAGTAGGGCAGGTCCTCGTTCAGTGCGATGATCTTGCCGTGCACCTCCAGGGCCTCGTCCAGGCGGTCGAGGTCCACCAGGGCGTCGGCCTTGGCCTCCAGGATCCACAGCGAGTCGGGGGCGAGGGTGAGGGCGTGCTCGAAGTCGGCCATGGCCTCGTCCAGGCGGTCCATCGCGGCGTACGTCTGGCCGCGCGAGCCCAGCGCGTACGCGCTGTCCGGCTCCAGCCGGAGCGCCTCGTCGAAGTCCTCCAGCGCGGCCTCGTAACGTTCGATGACGCGGTGGCTCTCGCCGCGCAGCCGCCAGGCGCGGGCGCTGTCAGGCACCAGCGCGATCGACTCCGTCAGGTCCGCGATCGCGGCGTCGTGTCTCGACAGGGCGATGTACGACTCGGCGCGGCTGCGCAGCACCGACGCACGGGACTGGGCGGCTACCTCCGAAAGGCCCGGCTGGTCCTTGATCCCCTCGCTCATGAGGGGTAAATCTATCCGACTAAATCTGGATTATGGCTGCCTTTTCGCGGGTGTACTCGAGGACCGAATCGTGCCCGTACCCGCTGTCCTTGACGCCGCCGAACGGCAGCCCGGGCGGCATCTGGCGGAACGTGTTCACCCACACCGTACCGCTCTGGAGATCGCGCACGAAGCGGTGCGCACGGCCCAGGTCACGCGTCCAGACGCCCGCCGCCAGGCCGTAGCGGGAGTCGTTCGAGATCTCCAGGGCCTCCTCGTCGGAGGAGAACGGCACGGCCACGGCCACCGGGCCGAAGATCTCCTCCTGGCAGATCCGGAGCGAGTTGTCCGTGGTCGTGTAGAGGGTGGGGGAGACCCAGTAGCCACCAGGGAGGCCGGGCACGACGTCGGCCCCCGCCCGGCCGCCGAAGACCAGGCTCGCTCCTTCCTTCTCCGCCAGCTCGAGGTACGACTTGACGTGCTCGTACTGCGCCGACGACACGATCGGGCCCATGGTCGTCCGCAGGTCCAGGGGGTCGTCCAGGACCAGATCCGCGCAGATCCGCTCGATGCGGCCCAGCATCTCGTCCCAGATCGAGCGGTGGATGAGGATGCGGGAGCCCGCCACGCACACCTGCCCGGCGTTGCCGGTGTAGACGGAGTTCACGGTGACGCCCTGGGCGGCCGCGTCCAGGTCGGCGTCCGGGAAGACGATATTGGGGGACTTGCCACCGAGCTCGAACGTCAGCGGCTTGAGCGCGTCCGCGGACGCCCGGGTGATCGCCTGGCCGGTGGCCGTCGAGCCGGTGAGGCTGATCTTGGCTACGTCGCGGTGCCGTACGAGCGCGTCCCCGACCTCCTCGCCCAGGCCGCTGACGATGTTGAGCACCCCGGGCGGGAACACCTCCGCCAGCAGCTCGCCCAGCCGCAGCACCGACGCGCTCGCCTGCTCGGCCGGTTTGACGATCACCGTGTTCCCGGCCGCCAGCGCGTACGCCGCCTTGGCCGAGAAGGTCGAGATGGGGGAGTTCCACGGGATGATGCAGACCGCCACCCCGTACGGCTCCCGCCGCGTCAGCCCGAGCGTGTCGGGGCCTAGGATGACCGTGTCGCCCTTGACCGCGTCCAGGCACTGCCCGGCGGCCAGCTGCCACAGGTACGC
This sequence comes from Nonomuraea sp. CA-141351, assembly GCF_050944675.1. Taxonomy (NCBI): domain Bacteria; kingdom Bacillati; phylum Actinomycetota; class Actinomycetes; order Streptosporangiales; family Streptosporangiaceae; genus Nonomuraea; species Nonomuraea sp. CA-141351. Next base: position 8,811,468 of record NZ_CP191982.1, on the reverse strand, counting down.
CATCCCCGGCAGGTCCTTCTTCAGCGTGTCGCGCAGGATCCTGCCGTTGTCGCGCGTCTCCAGCCTGGCCAGCTCCTCGGCGTTCCTGGCGAACACCTCCGACACCTTGCGCAGGTAGCCCGCCCTGGCCAGCGCGGGCAGCGCCGACCAGGCGGGGAACGCGCGGTGGGCCGCCTCCACGGCTTCCTCGGCATCGCGGGGCCCGCCGGCCGGGATCCGCGCCCACACCTCCCCGGTGGCCGGATTGACCGAATCGAGGGTTCTGCCGTCGCTTGCGGGGACCGTCTCGCCGCCGATGAGATTGAGATAGTCAGGCACGTGCCCAAGCATACGCTTGCTTGACGACTTGAACACCTAAGGTCGCGTAAAGTAGGCGAACCTGTACGCATGGCTATGAAGGTGGCCGGGCAGGACGCTTCGCATGGCACATCGTCTGCTGGGCCGGTTGGCCTATGGCTCCAGATATGACCGCATTCCGTGGGGTCAGCGCGTCTACGTCCGTCCAGGGGAGCGGCTCGTACGCGAGGCTCAGTGGCGGCGGCTGACCAGGCGCGCCCCGGTCATGGAGCTGGCCGACTACCGGCAGCTCAGGCCGCTGAAGGAGAACGAGGAGTTCCTGAGCTGCATGATGTGCGGGGACCCCCGCCAGCAGCCGCTCTTCTCACCCGGCGGCAACGGATGGCGCTATCACGTCGTCCGCTGTCCGGGCTGCGGCTTTCTCTACCGCAACCCCAACATCCGTCCAGAACGCCTCGGCGACCTGTACGCCACCGGCTACCACACCTTCCTGACCGGTAACTATGCCGCCAACCGGCAGCGCCGCTACGAGCTGACCATGAAGGCGTTCTCGCCGGTGTTCGACGAGGGCAAGGAGCGGCGGCTGCTCGACTTCGGCTCGGGGGCCGGGCTGTTTCTCGAGCTGGCCGAGCGGCGGGGGTTCGACGCCTGCGGGGTGGACCTGTCGCCCGAGTCCGTGGCTCAGGCCAACGAGCGGCTGAGCACGGCGCGGACGTACTGCGGCGCGCCCGATGAGGTGCCGGAGATCGCGGGCGGCGGGTTCGACGTGATCACCCTCTGGTCGGTGCTGGCGCACCTGCCCCGGCCGCTGGACGACTTCAGGAGGTTCAGGCGCCTGCTGGCGCCCGGCGGGGTGCTGCTCATCCTTACCGTGAACGCGCGGTCGACGCTGCTCAAGGCGTACGGGCCGGCGTGGAACGGCTTCACCAAGAACCACCTGATGTTCTACTCGCCGGAGACCGTTCGCACGCTGCTGGGCCTTACCGGCTTCGCGGGCGTCGCCTTCGCCCACCACTACGGCGACACGATCGAGGCCGGCACGGCCCGCCTGTCCGTCCCGTTGGTGCGCAGGCTGCGCCGTAACGTGGAGCTCAGCGACGGCGGGAACATGATGCGGGTCCTGGCCTTCGCCGACGAGGAGGCCATCGGCCGCTGGGGCGGTGGCCCGCTGACCGTTCACCGCCTGAACGCCTAGACCTCCGGGACGCCGAGGTCGGAAGCGGGTCCGGCGCCGGCCTGCTTGCCGAGCGCGGGGTCGAGCTGCTCGATCAGCCGCTGCACCAGCGCCGCCCGCCGCACCCGCTCACGCCCCAGTTCCCGCGGCACCGCCCCGAGGTGCGAGCCGGAGGGGTAGATGTTGGGCGCGTTCCGCAGCCCCATCTTCAGGTAGACGGGCGCGGCGGCCCGTACGATCTCCACCGCCTCGTAGAACCGCACGAATCCGCCCTGGTCGTCGGGCACCTCCAGGTAGAGGTCGATCGGCAGCCGGGTCGCGGCCCGGATCTCGGCCAGGTGCGGCACGGTCAGGTCGGTGCCCACGTTCACGGTGGTGGCCCCAAGGCGCTCCAGGATCGCCGCGGTCGGCCCGTTGGTGAGCGGCATCAGCACGGACGTCTTCAGGACCAGATTGGCGGGCAGCGTGCCGTCCTCCTTCAGCGCGCGCAGCACCTCCAGCGTGCCGAGGTCGCCCACGAGGAGGCTGCGGATGCCCAGCGAGCAGGCCCGCAGCGCGTCCGCCACGCACGCCGCCACCATCGCGTTCCCCCGCGCGGCCGCGCCGACGGCCTGCGTCAGCTTGGCCTGGCCGCCGGTGTCCCAGGCGGCCCGCGGCCCGAGGAACAGGTTGATCTCGATGCCCCGCTCCGCCCCGATCCCCGCCATGTCGGAGATCTCGGCGTCCGTCAACATCATCACGCCGCTGCCCTGGGACGTCCTGGCGATCGGCACGCCGAGCCGGTCGGACTCGGCGACCACGGCCTCCAGCACGGCCGGCCCCTCGACGCTGGGGATCTCGAACCGGTACGGCGCCCCGTCCGCGAACCGCGACTCCGCGGCGGAGGCGGCCTCGACCACGGGATGCCCGAGCCGGGCCATCAGAGCGTGCAGGTCGGCAAGGTTCGTCATCGCGAAGGCTCCCCGTCATCAATCACTTCGTCATAAATCACTTCTGCACGCCCGAGCGTAGTGCGGCGGCCCGTGTCGTCCTCGCCCCAAAGCTCCAGCTCTGCCCGGTTTCCCGCGGAGGACACCACCCGGCCGCGGCACGTGTGGGCGCGGTCGCGGAAGTCCATGCCGCGGTAGCTGACCTCCAGCACGGCCAGGCGGCCCCGCCCGCCCAGCCAATCCGTGACGAGCCTGCCCAGGTAGGCGGCCTTGAGCAGCCCGTGCACGGCCAGCTCGGGATGGCCGAGCGAGCGGGCGAAGCCGAGGTCGTAGTGCATCTCGTAGAAGTCGCCCGAGGCCCCGGCGTACTCGACGAGCCTGCGCGACGTGGTCGTCTCCGTCAGTGGGGGAATGTCGGTCATCGCCTGATCCTGCTCCCGATGTGCCTGACCACCAGCTCGCCGTCCGGCCGGCGGAACTCCGTCTCGAACGTCAGCAGCGCGAACGGCCCCGCCGACCCGCTCTTCTCGACGACCCCGGTGAACCGCGGCCGCGACACGATGACGTCTCCCACCCGTAGCGGCGCGTGGTACTCGAACCGGTCGCCGCCGTTCAGCCACCCCGACCCGTACGACGTGGCGGCGGGCAGCGAGGGCGGCTCGTCGAGGAAGCACGCCGTGAACGTTGGCGGGACGTCTTCCCCGGTGGCTCCGATGGCGTGCAGGTAGAAAGCCAGGTGGCGGCGCTCGACCACGTCCTCGCGCAGTGGCCCGGTCCAGCCCACCGCCTCCTGGAGAGCCTCGATCATGTGTCTCCTTCCCTGACCCTCTTCAGCCAGGCCAGCGACTCGGGGGTGTGGCCGCCGACCCGTTCCTCGATGCCGTCGAGGAACGTCATGTCCCCATGCCCGGCCAGCTCCCGGTGGACGGCCTCGGGCGAGCCCGCCTCGATCACCTCCAGCAGCCGCCGATGCCGGTCCCAGTCGTCGACGAGCGACTCGCCGGACGCCCTGGCCTGCCGGTTCATGCCCATGCAGAGCAGCATCTGGAGCTGGATCGACCGGTACGCCTCCTCCAGCCGCCGGTGACCCGACAGCCCGATCACCGAGCTGTGAAACTCGACCGCCTGCTCCAGCACCCCCAGCCAGTCGCCGGATCGCGCGGCGGCCTCGTGCCGGTCGAGCGCGGCGTGGCAGCGTTGGAGCCGGGCGGGCTCGCGTACCGGAACGCCCAGGTCCACGGCCATGCGCTCCAGTTCGCGCCGCAACGTGACGATCTCGTAGATGTCGTGCAGCGTGAGCCGCGTGACGAACGCGCCCCGCCGCGGCTGCTGAGTGATCAGTCCCTGCTGCTCCAGCACGCGCATGGCCTCGCGAAGCGGGGGCCTGCTGACGCCCAGCTCCTGGGTGAGCTGGTTCTCCACGACCCGGTCGCCCGGCTGCAGCTTGCCGCTGAGCAGCATGCGCATCAGCGCCTCGGTGGCGAGCTGAACCATGCTGGGGGGTGCCTCGATGCGCATCGTGGTCCTCTTGTCGTAGGCGATCACCGTCTGCCGCCATAGTGCCGAAGAACTTCCGGCAGGACCCTTGTCTATCTGACTTGTCTTCTGTAGACAATAGACCAATCCGGCCTGAAGTGAGGTTTTCGAAACATATGACCACTCCGCTGTCCGGCATCCGGGTCGTCGAGGTCGGCGCGTTCATGGCGGCGCCCTTCGCGACCATGCAGCTCGCCGACCTGGGCGCCACCGTCATCAAGGTCGAGAACCCCGACGGAGGCGACGGGGTCCGCGCCATCGGCCCGTTCACGGCCGGGCACAGCTCCCCGTTCGCCAGGCTCAACAGGAACAAGCGGTCGGTCGCGCTGGACCTGAAGTCCGAGCTCGGCGCGGCGGCCTTCCGCCGCCTCGTCGCGGACGCCGACGTGCTGGTGGAGAACCTCCGCCCCGGCGCGATGCGCCGGCTCGGCCTGGGCTTCGACGACCTCCACGAGCTCAACCCCGGGCTCGTGTACGTCTCGGCCTCCGGCTGGGGCCAGGACGGGCCGCTCGCGGACAAACCGGGCCTCGACATCATGGCCCAGGCCCGAGGCGGACTGATGAGCGTCACCGGCATGCCGGACGGCGACCCGGTCAAGGTCGGTGTGCCCATCGCCGACCTGGTGTGCGGGCTCTACGGCGCGCTCGGGGCGGTCTCCGCGCTGCAGGCCCGCACGCTGACCGGCCAGGGCCAGCACGTGGACGTGTCGCTGCTGGAGTCGGCCGTGTCGTTCGCCATCTGGGAGGCCGGCAAGTATTTCGCGACCGGCGAGGCAGGCAGGCCGCTGGGCTCCGCGCATCAGAGCACGGCGCCGTACCAGGCGGTCCGCACCTCGGACGGCTGGTGCACGGTCGGCGCCGTCACCCCCAAGACCTGGCAGGGCTTCTGCGCCGCGCTCGGCCTGACGGCCCTGCTCGAGGAGGAGCGGTACGCCGACGCGCACGACCGGCACGGCCTGCGCCACGAGCTGATCCCGGCCATCGAGGCGGCCACTACCCTGCGCACCACGGCCGAGGTCGTGGCCGCGCTCGACGAGCACGGCGTGCCGTGCGCCCCCATTTCCGACTACTCCCAGGTGTTCAACGACGAGCACCTGAACCAGCGGCGGTTCTTCTGGGATGCCGAACATCCCGAGATGGGCCCCGTACGCCAGCTCGGCTCGGCCATGCGCTTCTCGGAGACGCCGACGAGACGCGGGCCGGCCGGGCCGCTGCTCGGCGCGGACACCGTCGAGGTGCTGCGCGAGTGCGGCCTGACCGAGCAGGAGATCGACCGGCTGCTCGCCGAAGGCGCGGCGGCTCAATCCCCCACCCCCTTGGAGAGTTCATGAGCGACCAGCTGACCCCGGGCGTGAGCGCCGGCCTCACCTGGGTCGTGGCAGAGCGGCACTGCACCCGCCGCGGCGACCACGACATCTTCTCCACCCCCAACCTGGTCCACCTGATCGAGGACGCCGCGATCGAGGCGCTGGCCCCGTACCTGGCCGACGGCGAGGGCAGCGTCGGCAGCAAGGTCGAGATCGCGCACGTGGCGCCCACGCTCAAGGGCGGGAAGGTGACCGCGACCGCCACGGTGACCGAGGTGGACCGGCGGCGCGTCGCGTTCGCCGTGGTCGCCGAGGACGCCAACGGGAAGGTCGGCGAGGGCACTCACGAACGCTTCATCATCAACCTGGACAAGTTCGCCGCCAAGCTGAAGGAGCTGGAGTCATGAGGGCCATCGCGGCGCTCGCCCTGCTCCTGGCGACCGCTTGCGGCACCGCGGACGCCGGCGGCGGCGCCTGGAAGCCGCGCGGCGACGTACGCATGATCGTGCCGTTCTCCGCGGGCGGCGGCAGCGACCTGGCGGGCCGCGCCATCGCCGCCGCGCTGGAGAAGGCCCAGCCCGGGCTGAAGGTCACCGTGGAGAACCGCGAGGGCGGCTCCGGCGCGGTCGGCTACTCCTCCTTGCTCGGCAAGAAGGGCAACGGCAACTACCTGCTCGCCACCGAGAACGCCATCCTGTCGCTGCCGCTCAGCGGCCAGGTCTCCTTCTCCCGCAAGGACTTCACGCCGGTCGCCAAGCTGGCCGAGGACGGCGGCATCCTCGTGGTCAAGAAGGACTCGCCGTTCAAGACCTGCTCCGACGTGGTCACCGCGGCCAAGAGCGGACGCGTCAGCGTGGGCATGTCGGGCGCGTACGGCGTGGACAACGTGATCTTCACGATGATCGAGCAGAAGACCGGCGTGAAGTTCCAGCGGGTGCCGTTCGAGTCGGGCGGCGAGCTGGTGCCTGCCGTGCTCGGCGGCCAGATCCAGGTCGCCCTGCTGAACCCGGGCGAGGTGATCGGCCAGTTCAAATCCGGCGATCTGCGGGGCCTCTGCGTCACCACGGACAAGCGCTACACCTACCCCGAGTTCGCCTCTCTGGGCACGGCCAAGGAGCAGGGCATCGACGTGTCGTATGTCCAGTTCAGGGGATTCCTGGCGCCCGGGGGGCTGGACGCGCGCGAGCAGGCGTACTGGGAGCAGGCGGCCAGGGGCGTGACCAAGACCGCCGAGTTCCAGAAGTGGCTCAAGGACAACTACCTGCAGCAGGCCGAGCTGTACGGCGACGACTTCGGCAAATACCTCGAACAGCTCGACACGGCGCTCGCGCCGGTGCTGAAGAAGCCGTCATGAGGCAGCTGCTCCGCGGCGAGGCCGTCGTCTGGGCAGTGCTGGTCTGCCTGTCGGTGGCCATGGCCGCCGCCTCGTTCGGCTACGGCATCACCAAGGATGGCGGGCAGGTGGGGCCCGGGTTCCTGCCGCTGGTGAGCGGCGTGGCGCTGGCCGTGCTCTCGGCCGCCTGCCTCCTGCAGTCCGTACGCCGTGCCGCGCCCGCTCCGGAGGAGGACGACCCTCAGCGCGTCAGGACGTTGTGGACCGTGTTCGCCATGCTGCTGGTCGCGCTGCTGCTGGTGCCGCTGACCGGGTTCCTGGTGGCGTTCGGGCTGCTGGTGTTCGCCGTGTCGGCGTTCGTGGAGAAGCAGCGGTTGGTGCCGGCCGCCGGCGTGGCCGTCGCCGCCACGCTCGTGATCTACGCGGTGTTCGTGCTGTTCCTGGGCGTGCCGCTGCCCGGCGGGCTGCTGGGCGTCGGAGGTGACGGCTGATGCTGGACAACCTGATCATGGGCTTCGGCGCGGCGCTCACGCCCGCGAACCTGCTCTGGTGCTTCGTCGGCGTGCTCGCCGGGACCGTCATCGGCCTGCTGCCAGGTCTGGGCTCGACGACCGGCGTGGCGGTGCTGCTGCCGCTGACGCTGTCGTTCGAGCCGCTGACCGCGCTCATCATGCTCGCCGGTATCTACTACGGCGCCCAGTACGGCGGCACGATCACTTCCGTGCTGATCTCCACGCCCGGCGAGGCGGCCAGCGTGGTGACCGCGATCGACGGCTACCAGATGGCCCGCAAGGGCCGGGCCGGCGCGGCGCTGTCGATCGCGGCCATCGGGTCGTTCGTGGCCGCCATCGTCTCGCTGGTGCTGCTGGTGGCGATGGCGCCGCCGTTCGCCAAACTGGCGCTCGACTTCGGGCCGCCCGAGAACCTCGCTGTCATGATCCTCGGTCTCACCACCATCGTGAGCTTCTCCAGCGGGGCTCGTGTGCGCGGCCTGGCCATGGCCGTGCTGGGCATCCTGCTCGCGACCGTCGGCGTGGACGCGGCCACCGGGCTGCCGCGTTACACGTTCGGGGACGTGGACCTGCTGTCGGGGCTGCCGTTCGTCCAGGTGATGATCGGGCTGTTCGCGGTGGGGGAGGTGCTCTACCAGATCAGGCAGGGCGCGGCCGAGCCCATCCGGGCCCGCTTCAGGGACCTGGTGATCACCCGGGAGGAGCTGTCCCGCTCCAAGGGCGCCATCGCCCGCGGGAGCCTCATCGGCTACCTGCTCGGCTGCCTGCCCGGCGCCGGGTCCACGCTGGCGTCCTTCCTCGCGTACGGGGTGGAGAAGCGGGTCTCACGGCACAAGGACGAGTTCGGGCAGGGCGCGATCGAGGGCGTAGCCGCGCCGGAGAGCGCCAACAACGCCGCCGCGAACGCCAACTTCGTGCCCACCCTCGCGCTGGGCATCCCGGGCGGCGCGACCACGGCCGTGCTGCTGGGGGCCTTCACGATGTACGGGATCCAGCCGGGGCCGCTGCTCTTCGACGAGCAGCCGGAGCTGGTGTGGGGGCTGCTGGCCTCGTTCTTCATCGGGAACGTGCTGCTGCTGGTGCTGAACCTGCCGCTGGCGCCGCTGTTCGCGCAGATGTTGCGGATCCCGTACGGGTACATGTATCCGCTGATCCTGGTCACCAGCTTTGTCGGGGCCTATTCGATCGACAACAACATGTTCAGCGTATGGATCGTGTTCGCATCCGGCGTGGTCGGATATTTCATGAAAAAGTTTGATCTGCCGATGGCGCCTCTCGTGCTCGGGCTGGTGATCGGGTCGCTGTTCGAGAAGGCGCTCGCGCAGACGTCCGCGATGGGGGACGGCGATCTGACGATCGTCCTCACCCGGCCGATCGCGCTGGTGGTGCTCGTGCTGGCCGCCCTGCTGCTGGCCGGGCCCTCGCTGCTGAGGCTCATCCCACGGAAAGTGAAGGAGACGGTGTGAGCGAGCTACTCGTCGCCGCCGACGGGCCCGTGCTGCGGGTGACGTTCAACCGGCCGGACCAGCACAACGCGCTGACCTGGGCGATGTGGGACGGCCTGTACGACGCCTGCGAGCGCGCCGACGCCGACCCCGCCGTCAAACTCCTCGTCCTGTCGGGGGCCGGAGGGCGGGCGTTCGTGGCCGGCACCGACATCTCGCAGTTCTCCGGCTTCGCCGACGGCGACGACGGCATCGCCTACGAGCACAAGGTCCAGCGGATCATCGACCGGCTCGAACGCGTCAAGGTGCCCACCGTGGCCGTCGTCCAGGGGTACTGCGTGGGCGGAGGCCTGGTCGTGGCCGCCGCCTGCGACCTGCGGCTGGCCGTACCGGGTGCCCGGTTCGGGGCTCCCATCGCCAGGACGCTGGGCAACTGCCTGTCCATGAACACGTACTCGCTGCTCGTGCACCATCTCGGCCCGGCCCGCACCCTGGACATGCTGCTGCGGGCCCGCATGTACACGGCCGAGGAGGCGCACGCCGCCGGGTTCGTGGCCGAGCTGTGCCCGCTCGACGACCTGCCCGCGCGGCAGGCGGAGGTGGAGGAGCGGCTGCTCTCCCACGCGCCGCTGTCGATGTGGGCGGCCAAGGAGGCGGTCAGGCGGCTGCGCGTGGCCGGCCTGCCGGACGGGGACGACATCGTCGCCACGGTCTTCGGCAGCGCCGACTTCCACGCCGCCGTCCCGGCCTTCCTCGCCAAGGAAAAGGTCACCTGGCAGGGCCGCTGAGCCGCGACCCACCGGGCTGGTCGACGACCTTCGTCCAGGCCGGGGGATCGGCGGGAGAAGAGCGCACGCTGCCGCTCACCTGGTGCGTGCCACCTCGATCCACCCGGCCTCCACGGCGATGCGCACGGCGTCCGTCCTGTTCCGGGCGCCGGTCTTGGTGATGACGCTGGAGATGTAGTTGCGGACCGTCGCGGCTGACAGGTGCAACGCGGCGGCGATCTCCCCCGTGCTCGCCCCCGTGCCGATCAGGCGCAGCACAGCCGACTCCCGCTCGGTGAGCGGTGTGGCCGTTCTGTTCATCGCCGCCAGGGCGAGGGACGCGTCGATCACCCGTTCCCCTTGGGCGATCCTGCGGATGCTCTCAGCCAGCCGCTCGGTAGGGGAGTCTTTCAGCAGGAATCCCTCCGCACCCGCGTCCATCGCCCGTTTGAGCAACCGGGTATGGGCAAGTGCCGTGAGGATCAGCACGTGGCAGGCCGGCATGATCTCTCGAAGACGTCGGGTCGCCTCGATGCCGTCCATGCCCGGCATCTCGATATCGATGACGGCGACGTCGGGCGCGGTGGCGAGGGCCTGGTCGACGACCTCGGCGCCGCTGCCGGTCTCGGCCACCACCTCGATGTCGCCCGTGAGGTTGAGCAGGGCGACCAGGGCGCCCCGGACGATGCCGTGGTCCTCAGCCACCAGGACACGAATCAACGGTGACCACTCTCTCCTGATCGTGTACGGCGGGCAGCCACACCCGCACCTCGAACCCGTCGTCGCCGGCAGGCCCGGCATGCAGGGATCCGCCGAGCCTGTCCACTCTCCGCCGGAGCCCGGCGAGCCCTGAGCCGCGGCGCCTGCCCGCTTCGCGCCTGGCTCCGTCGTTGCGTACCAGCAGATGGATCCGTCCTTCCCCGGTGTCCAGCTCGATGAGACAGTGACGGGCGTCGCTGTGCCTGACGATGTTCGTCGCCGCCTCGCGCACGATCCAGCCGAGCGTGTCGCCGGTCTCCTCGTCGATCTCACTGATGCCCACGCGCAGGTCGCAGCGGGCTCCGGTCAGTTCGATCAGCGCGATGGCCGCGGACAGCTCCGCACCCACATCGAGCGAGCGTCTTGCCGCCACGACGTCGCCGATCTGCTCGCGCGCCTCGCCGGCGATGGCGACCGCCGACTCGACCTCGCCGACGGCCCGCCTTCTGTCCAGGTCCATCAGCGCGAGGGCCAGTTCCGTCTTGAGCGTGATCGAGGCCAGCGTCTGGCCGAGCAGGTCGTGCAGCTCGGCCGCCATGCGTGTCCGGTCCTGGTCCACGGCCGCCTCCGCCAGCGCCGCCCGGACATCGCGCAGTTCCCGTACCGACGTGGCATAGCGGACGAGCCAGAAGGCGACCAGCGCGGCGACGAACACACCGGCGCTGTTCTGCAGCGCGGCCTCGGGCGAGGGGTCCTGCAGCGCCCGGCTCAGCGGGAACTCGGCGACGGCGACCGCGAGGAGCACGCCTGCGGCGGGCCGGAACCGCAGCAGGAGCAGCCCTGCCGTGGCGACGATGAACGGCGTGTAGATCCAGACCGAGCCCAGGAAGGGGAGCGCCCCGTAGACGATCAGCACGAAACAGGCGAAGATCCGCATCCGGTTGTGCCCTGGGCCGGCTCCCTTGATCCGCCTGACGACAATGCGCGCGTAGACCACCAGCAGCCCGCCGAGCAGGATCCCCGACACCAGAGCCCTGCCGACGTCACCGGCGACGAGGAAGGCGAGGGGCGTGAGCGCCCAGAGCGTCCCGGTGACCGCGACGACGCCCCTGGACAGCCACCTGACCTGTCCTTCACCCTCGTGAGCCACGGGCGGCCTCTCCGTGTGTCCCGGTGCATCATGGCTTCACACTGATCGTGCCGCCTTCCCGGGCCTCGATCAACCACCGGCGGAGATCGGCTTGTCCTCCCTCCAGCCACCCGTCAGCCAGGCGAGTCCGGGCCGCTCCTGCCTTCGTCCGTGCGTCCTCACCGCGGGCCCTGTAGCGGCCTTCCAGGATCTCGATCGTGCTCGGTCGGCGCCAAGTGCGACATGGAGCCCGTCCCGTAGGCCGTGCCGCCTTCACCGCCGGCGATGGACTCCAGGCCGGTGATCTCGAACTCGCCATCGGGTCTGGAAGGCAGCGGGGGGGTCGGCACGTTATCGGGATAGGCGATGCCGAACTGGCTCAGCACCGCCCTGGGCTCGGTCTCGTAGCGGCCGCGGAGATCGCCGTCGCTCCACGCCGCCGCGATCAGTCTGGCGAACTTCCTGCGGTCCTCCTCTCCGAGGACGTAGATGCTCTCGGCCATCAGGCACTCCTCTCCCGGCTACGAGCCTGTCGGCTCTCACGATCTCGGATTCGTCCGGGGTACGGGCAGATGCAGACGACATCCTCGGCCCATGACGGACGTCACGAACCGGCCGTGCCGGGCGCGGCCCCGCCGATGAGGAACTCGCCGACCGACGACTCTCTCGCCCAGTCGAGACCGAAGGTACGGGCGGCCAGATCCGCGTCGCCGCCGCCGAGGCCGCAGGGAGCCATGCCCATCGCGGTGGCCACCAGGTAGAGGGTCTGGTAGAGCACTCCGACGTTCTTCAGCATGGCGGCGTAGGCCATGCCGGAGTACTTCCACGACATCCGCTGGAAGCGCGCTGTGATCGTGATGAGCACGTCGGGCTGGAGGAGACCGCCCGTCGCGGCACTCGCGAGGGCCAGCATCGCGTGCGCGTCCTCGGTCCTGGCCGGCAGCGTGATGAGCCTGTGGCCGGACGGGTCGTAGTAGTAGACGCCGCGCTCCAGGCCCGCGCACCTGTTGACGACGAGGTACAGCTCCAGCTCGTGGACCGCGCCGCCCCCCGGGTACGGCCGGCTGCTGACCTCGTACGGCACGCTGGGTGTCGGCCCGGAGACCTCCCTCACCCTGGCGGCCCGATAGAGCAGTTCGCCGAGCCGGCGGGCCGTCGGCGGCGCGCCGGCGTGCTCGCGCACCGACCTGCGCGACTCCAGCACCGTGGTGAAGGGCGGGTCAGCCGCGGCGGCCTCCTCCAGTGAGGGCCGGAACAGCTCCACCGCCGGGCCGGCGGGCAGGGGTTTGAGAGCCGGCTCCGGCGGCAGCTCCTCCAGGAAGCGGAAGGTCGCGCCGAACGGCTCGTCGTGCCTGCCCGACCTGCTCCTGCTGTGGAAGAGCAGGTCGTGAAAGTCCCACGTACGCAGCGCGGGCTCCTCTTCGTCGGCGTCGCCGGCATACGCCAGCCCTGCCGCGACGAGGTGGCTCAGCGCTTCCGGCGCCTCCTTGACCATGACGTCGCGGCTGAGCGCCCCGAGCAGCGGCATCGCCTCCTCGTTCAGCGTGACCCGGTGCCTCGACAGCGGCGACTCCAGGACGAGCCCCTCTCCCGATCTGCGGACGAGCGCGAACCTCGACAGACGTACGGTGTCGCCCGGGTCCAGGACGGCCGGCCGGAGCACCGCGTCGCGGGCGATGGGGACGATCCGCAGCAGTGGATCGACCGTGTGGACGAGGATCGGGTTGAGCCGGTCGAGGGTCAGGAGCAGCAGAGCGACCTCCTGGCTCGTTCCGCCCGAGGCCACGAGCCTGCCGATCAGCTCGTCCTGCCCGGCGATCGTGCCCGGCAGCTCGCGCAGGAGCGATGCGACGCGGGCAGGCAGGCCGCGCACCGTGACCGCGCCGAAGGGGTTCGTGATGATCAGCGCGCCGTCTCCCGGTGCCACGACGGCGTCCTCGCGCAGGCCGACCCGCACGCTGGGGCTCGTCGGGGCGTGCCGGGGAACGTTCACAGGAACATCGTGATGGGGTTCATCTGCTCCTCCGGGGTGGGTCCGGCCTGCCAGCCGAGTTGCACGGGCACGTCGTAGAGCCGGCCGGGCGCGAGCCGCCGCCAGAAGTGGCGCAGGCCCGGCACTATGACCTTGACGACCGGCAGGCCGATGTCGGGCCGGGTCTGGTCGAGCACGAGCATCTCCATTCCGCGCCCCTCGACCAGCGCGCGGGCCGCGGCGATGTCGTCGAGGAGATCGGCGGTGGAAGGCCGGCCGTACGCCGGCGCGGGCACCGGCGGCCCGGTGGGCACGAGGTAGGGGTGTTCCGCCAGACGCGCGTGCCTCCACCAGGTGAGCTGCTCGCCGTCGGGGTAGCGGTAGCGGGTGGCGCCGTTCTCCCCGACGTCGATGACCGCGGGTATGAACTGGTTCATCTCGGCCAGGGCCCGCTGCACGGCGATGCGGGCGTCGAAGTGGGCGCCGAAGGCCATGAGGATGTCCTCGGCCGGACCGCCGACACGGCGGCTGATCGCGGCGGCCACGGGTATGCCCAGGTCATTGGTGAGGTCGAGCACGTGCAGCTCGCGGTCCAGCCCGGCGTAGACCTCCTGGAACTCGGTCATCCACTGGTCGGCGAAGCCGGCCAGGTCGAAGGCGGGACGGCGGACGCGGTTGTACCACCACAGGGCCACCGCGTCTCTCTCGACGAGTTCCAGGAACCCCTGCACGATGGCGTCCTCCAGCGAGGCGCCCGCCGCGTTGCCGTTGGAGTCGGCCGAGGCGTAGACCGGCCCTTTGGGGCGGGGATCGTAGGAGTAGTACAGGTAGCCGGTGGGCAGGTATTTGTGCCGCTGCTCGCTCAGCGACCAGACGGGCGTCCAGTCGATCACGGCGTCCTCGTCGAGGGGATCACTGACGTAGTCGTGGCCGCCGGTCACATGCCTGTCCTGCCTGGTCCGATACTGCGCCTCGCTGTAGAGGGTGCACGCGTTCGGGTGGACGGCGTCCTCGCCCAGCTCTCTGAAGCTCGCCGCGCGCCGGGCCTCATCGCCTTGGAAGACACCCGAGTAGCGCTCTATCGCCTCGCACATGGCGCTGACCTTCGCCTGCAGGTCGGTCGTGCCCTTGCCGGCGCTCTGGCTGCGCAGTCCCCTGCGGAGGGCGCCGAGGTCGCGCACCTGCCGGGCGACGTTGTGCCCGGCCACGTACGTCTTGACGAAGGGCGTTCCGGTCTCCACTTTGACGAGATCCCTGATGACTCCGGTGATGGGGCTGACCAGGTGGCCGTACTGCTCGGCGATGTCCTCAGGATGCCGTGAGCGGTGCCCCCCGTCGGCGGTGAAGGCCTTGGGCCGCGAGCGCGGCTCGACCGGGCGCCCGGCGGCCTGGGCCATCAGCCCCGCGTCGCCGCAGTCAGGGCACTGGGGTCTGCGGCGCAGTTCGTGGTGGGTGGCGCCGAGCCACTGGGTGTCGAGGGTGCTCACGTGGCGCTGCTGCTGATTGCGCACCCCCGCCAGCCACTTGACCGCCTCGGCCGCGACCAGACGCACGCCTGCCTCGCGGGTCAGCGGCAGGTCGGCGATGGGCATGGCGAGCGGACCCGTGCTGCGCAGCCGGGCTTCCAAGTACGTGAGCGACTGCCTGTGCCCCTCCAGCCGCTGCGCGAGACAGCGCCAGCAGCCACCTTGCTCTCCCGGCCGGAAGACGGGCCCCAGCCACAGGACGGGGCCGACCGGGCGGGCGAGCAGCCACGGACGTCCCTCCGCCAGGTGCCGGCGGTTGATCTCGGCGAGCTCTCCGCGGAGGTAGTCGTCGGTCAGGACCACGGTGAGCGTGTCCACCTCCGGTGCCGCGACCTCTGGGCCCGCGATCAGCGGCCCGGTGGGCTCCGGACCGGTGACCTCGACCCCTTCGGCGGCGAGCAGCCGGCACAGCTCCATGCCGGGTACTCGGCCGATGGTGAGCACGTGGGCCCGCCCGCTGCGCACTCCCACGACCGCCGCCTCCGCCTGCCGTCCCGCCATCTCCCAGTAGGCGGCCGTCCCCCGCTCCAGATCCTCGGTGACGTCCACCAGCAGACCGCGCTCCCTGAGCTGGTGGATGACGTAATAGACGTGCTCGGGCGGGATATCGGGCTCCACCGCGGCGACGATGTCGGAAACGGTGTGCTTGCCGTCGAGCAGGCCTGCCACCGCCTCGATCGACCGGCCGGTGAGGATGTGCAGGTCGCGCTCAGAGATCAGGAAAACCCCCTCTCCCTCAACGGCCTCCACCCGGAAGTGGCGGCGAAATCCTGGCCGGACGTCCATGGCGTTCCTTTCTGGCGTGGCGATGCGTGAGCCGGACGCGCCGGCCGTCGGCGCGCCGCCGATGACGTCCTCGAGGAGCGGGTCCCGCGGCGGCGAAGGAGGCTACGTGCCACCACCGCGGACAAGGTCAGCTGGGGTCTGCCCCGGAGGCGTGCTCCGCGAGACAGAAGCAGAAGCTGATCAAGCACGGGGGTGGAGGCGGAAGCACCGCCGGATTCCGACCCTCGAAGCTCTCGATCACCAACTCGGTACGGGGCTTCGGCGGCAGTGCGGGAGCGCTCACTCCGTCGGCGAGCAGGATGCCGAACTCCGTCAGGACCGAGACGGGCTCGCGCTCGTAGCGGAGCCTGAGGCCGTCGTCGAACCATGCCCGGGCGGTCAGCTCGCCGAACCGTCTGCGCTGGGCGAGGTCCCAGCCGATCGTGTCCTCGTCAAGCGTGTTCTCGGTGAACGCTTCCACCGTCATCGCAGTCCTCCAGCCAAGATGGTGTTCCGGGCGAAGTGGCGGGCATCTGTGCCCGCCGGGGTGTGGAACGGAACGTCTCGAGCGACCGGGTCGGCCGCCGGAGAGGCAACTGGTCGGGTGTCTCGCGGCGGGGTTCCGGCGAGGCCGCCGCCTGTCGAGGGCTCGGGGGCCCTCCGGGTTGACGGCAGGGGAGGTGGCTCGGAGGAGAGCACCGGATGTCGGACATGGTGTCACCTCGATGGCAGGACTGCGAGGTAACGGACCTGCTGGTCCGCTCTCCTTGGAGATCACGGCTGAACCGCCTGTGTGATCCAGATTCACCATCTTCGGTAAGGCCTGCCAGAAACAACTATCACCTACATTCCATGACGTTTATCATTTAGTGCGATTTGTCGCTTTTGGTCGCTCTGCTGCTCCCGATGCGCGAACCCTCGCATCTCTCTCTGCGCCTCCCGCGCCATGTCGAGCATGCGGCGCAGTTCTTCCTTGACGCTCTCGTCGTCCGCATCGGTGAAGACCCGGTGGCCCTGCGTGGCGATGGCGTCGAGGCGGCTTCCGAGGATGCCTTCCAACTCCCGCATTGCCCTGGCCCGCTCCGCCGCGACCGTCACCGAGACCAGTTCGGCGCGGGTCGCGTAGAGAACCCTGGCCGTCTCCGTGAAATGCGTCAGGCCTGCCAGCAGGACCGCCGCCGCCGCGACGGTCAGCGTCCACGACATGACTTCCGTGAGATCGTCCCCGAGGAGCATCGACTTGAGCGCCTCCGCGAGAACCACCGAAACGAACGCCGGCAGGGCGTGCGGTCTGGAAAGGAGCCCCAGCGCCGCCGCGGCGAGAAAGACCCCCGAGGCCGCCCACCACTCTCCCAAGAGCGGCAGAGGCGCGTAGACCAGGAGCACTATCGCCCCGATCAGCCAGCGCCGCCGACGCCGATCCGGCGTCGCGCACGCTGCCAGCACGTAGATCGCGACGACCGCCGTGGCCAGGATGAGGGCGGGGAGCCGGTGGGAGACGCCGTCCTGGAGGTAGTGCGCGAACGTGCGGCCCATCAGGAAGACGGCGAAAGCCGCGATCGCCGCGCGGCTGAGCCGCACCTCCAGCGGCGCGCGAGCGACCGCCCGCGGTCTTGCAACCCGGTTCTGGGGCACACAGGGAGCATCGCAACCGCTTGTGATCAACGCAACGACTTGACAGGAACCACCGTGTGACGGTGACCGTCAATGATCCGCAAACCGATCCCATACCGAGAGCGAACTCCTACTCAAGCGGCGCAGCACAGGATGCCGCATGCTCACTTACGAGTACATCGAGGCCACCAGACGGCGACGATGGGCTTCGGCGCTGCTCTACCTCACGGATCGGTGCCCGGTCGGCTGTGCCCATTGCTCGGTGGACGCGCGCCCGGACGGACCACGGATCTCGGACTGGCCGCTGTTCGAGCAGATCGTCTCCGTGCTGTGCGGTGTGGAGAGCTTCGAGATCGTCGGCATCTCGGGTGGCGAGCCGTTCACCGAGCGCCGCGGGCTCACCTTCGCCACCGAAAAGCTCGTCGAAGCGGGAAAGTCCGTGGTGCTGTACACCAGCGGCTACTGGGGAGACCCCGCGCCATGGATCCGCCGCGTGCTCGGCCGCTCGAGCTGTGTCGTGCTCGGGACCGACGCCTTTCACGCCGCACGGCTGGCCGACGACCGGGTTCTGTCCGCGATCAAGGCGATCAGGGACGCGGGCTGCTGGCTGGTGCTGCAGACAATAGGGACAGACCGCGAGGCGGCGGAGCTGCTCACCCGTGCCTTGGGAGCCTCCTGGCGGGACCACGCCGAGATCCACGTAACCGGCCTCCTCCCCGTGGGCCGGGCACGGGCCCTGCGCACCGCCACGCCCCCACGTGCCGGCCGGGCATTCGGACCCTGCACAGTGGCCGACGCGCCCGTGGTCCGCTACGACGGGCGAGTGTCCGCGTGCTGCAACGAGACCGTCATCACCGGAGGCGGACCAGCCTCGCTGCGACGGCACGCCCGGGACGCGGCCGAACTCCGGGCAACCCTTGACTCCTTCAAGGTGGACCCGCTCCTCAGGTTCATCAGCACACATGGCCCAGGTCCCCTCGCCCATCTCGCGAACCTCGAGGACCGGGAATTCCGGCATATCTGCCAGCTCTGCTGGCGCTTGACGGGAATGCTGGGGGCGGACCGCGCAGGATCGATCGCCGCGCTGACCGTGCTCACCGGGGAGAGCACGCGATGACGCCGAGCCGGATGATGCGGGCGACGATTTCCCTCGCCGCGCCCGCGCTGCTGGCCGAGAGCGCCCGCCTCTGGCGCGCGGACGATCTGCGGCGGCGTTATCCGGAATACCTGAAGGTCATGCACGCCGTCATCCGGGCCACCGTCCCGCTGCTCACCACCGCTCGCGATCGCTGCCACGACGTCGGCCATGCCCGGCTCGCCGACTATTTCGACGAACACGCGCGCGAAGAGGAGGGCCACGACGAGTGGCTGAGGGAGGACCTCGCCGCCATCGGGCAATCGACCATGGTCACACCACCGCCCCTCGTCGCCGAGCTGGTCGGGCCTCAGTACTACTGGGTGCTTCATCACCACCCGGTGAGCCTTCTCGGCTACATCGCGGTCATGGAAGGTCATCCGCCGAACGCGACGCTCATCGCCCATCTCGAACGGCTGACCGGCTACCCCCGGGCCGCCTTCCGCACCATGCGCTGCCATGCCGAGGCCGACATCGAGCACCGACAAGCCGTGGACCATCTGCTGGATGAGCTCACTCTGGACTCCGCGGCCGGCCTGGCTCTGCGCATCAGCGCATTTCACAGCATGCGGATGTGCGCCGAAATCTTCGCCCGCCTCGCCGGAGAAGCCGAAACCATACCAGTGCGATACCGCTTCGCTGGCCGGCCACTTCAGAATCAGCGGCACAACGAAGAGAAAACAAGTAATCGTTAGCTTCTCCAGGTGGACGGGGCGGATGACTTCCAGCATTTCTCTTTCGGACCGGGACCTCAACATACTCACCCTGCTGGCCACCGGATTCTCCACCGAGCGGATCGCGCAGCGCCTCTACGTCAGCAAACCGACCGCGGCAGAGCACTGCTGCAGGCTGTTCGCCCGATTCGGCTGCAAGAACAGGACCGAGCTGGTCGCCTATGCCTATGCGCACGGACTTCTGGAAACAGGCGTCTGGCCGCCGCGCGCGGCCCTGCAAGCCCACCAGAAATCATGGGCGGAAACGCATCCCTAGACAAATCTGGCGGAGGTGATCATGAATCAGGTGAGCGGTGGCGACCGGCCTTTGCGGCGGAACCGGAGATTTCAGTTTCTCTGGGCCGGCGCCGGGGTCTCGTCTCTGGGAGATTCGGCGGTCGGCCTGGCCTTGCCGCTTTTGATCCTCGCTTCCACCGGATCGCCCGTGCTGACCGGCACCGCCACCACGGTCGGCATGGTGTCGGGACTTCTCATCAGCGCTCCGGCCGGCGTATGGGTGGACCGGATGGATCGGCGAAGGATCCTCATCGGGGCCGAGGCCGTGCTGGCACTGGTGTGGGGCTCATTCGCGGCACTCGTGCAGTTGGACGCCGTCTCCGCGTGGAATGTGATCCTGCTGTCGGCGATCAGCGGCTGTGCGGGCACGTTCAAGGCCCCGGCGCACGCGGCGGCGCTGCAGGCTCTGGTGCCGAAAACACAACTGGCGGCGGCCTACGCGCAGAACCAGGCGCGGGCATATGGCATTCAACTCGGCGGGCCGCCGTTGGGTGGCCTGCTCTACTCGCTCAGTCGTGCGGCGCCGTTCGTCTTTCAGATGCTCACCTCGGTGGTCTCCATGTTCTGCTACGTCGTGGCGAAGGTGCCGCGCCGGCCGGCCGAGTCCGGGCGAAAACAGGCCGCCGGATCCACGAGCATGAAGGACGCGTTCATCGAGGCGTTCAGCTGGCTCTTCGCCCAGCGCGGTCTGCGGGCCGTCATCGGTGTGGCGCTCTTCATGAATCCGCTCGTCAACGCCATCTGGATCCCGGTCATGGTGCTCGTCGGCGAACGCGGAGGAGCGTCGCTCGACACGGGGATCATCATGGCCGGCGCCGGGGTGGGTGGACTCGTGGGCTCCCTCCTGTCCACCCGGCTGAGCAAAGTGTTGCCTCCGGGAAAACTCCTCCTGCTGGTCTGCTTCCTGATGGGCGGCTCGTACTGCCTCATTCCGCTCCCGCTCGGCACGCAGTGGCCGATTGTTCCCATCATCGCCTCGTGTCTTGCCTCCCCGGCCTTGAACGTGGCGCTCATGGCCCTCATGGGGCAGCTCGTCCCGAGCACCATGATGGGGCGGATGATGTCGATGGTGGCCCTGACCTTCCAAGGGTTCTCTCCGCTCGGGCCTGTTATCGGCGGCTTCCTGGCGGGCACCTTGGGAGGCGGTGGCGCCTTAATAGTGTGCGGCGTATCGCTCCTGGCGATTACCGCTGTCGCGTCGACGAGTACGGCCCTGCGGAATCTACGCGGCCCGGAAGACCAAGCCGACGAATCCCCGCCGGGCGACGAGAAGGATCGAAAACGTCTGGACCTCGACGCCATACATCGCCTACACGAACTCGGGATCATCGTGACGGATACCACCCCGGAGGCGGTCTCCGCGTTCCGCACGCTGAGCGCGGAGGAAATAGGTTTCCTCACGTCGCTGAACTCCCGGATCAAAACCGCACTGGCTTCTGACGTGATGGCCCACAATGCGTCCCAAGTGCGTGCGGAAGGCGAAAGAAAAGCGCGCGAGAAGGGCGACTGAATTAGGCATACGATCGTAGGGTTGTCCGCCTGGCCGGCCCCCCGCATTATGAAATCACCTAGCCCCCCAGGATCGAAAGGAAAGGCGCATCATGACTTTCAACGCACTCGAGGCGCTCCGCGCGGCCGGCGTCGTCACCGCGAAAACCTCCCCGGCGGCGATCGGTGTTCTGAGCGAGCTGAGTGAGAGCGAGGTACAGTTCCTCGGCTCGCTCGACGCGCGAATCAAGGCGGCCATGAGGCCGGAAGTCCTGGCCCACTCGGAAGAGGGCAACGAGGACACTCCGTGCCTGGCCGGCTTCAGCTGCGGCCATTTCGGCTCGACGGACGGCCCGATCGAGGCCTAGCCGCCGCGTTTTCGTGGTGGGGTCCGCGCAGGAGACCGGACCCCGAGGCGGTCACTCCCGTTCCACGGCGGCTTCCGCGGTCCATGCGGCCGCGGAAGCCGCCCCTTGCTCATCGAAAGGCCCAGGAGGTGCTCAGATGTTCGAAGGACGCCACCGTGACGAGGAAACGCGACCTCGTGTGCTTCGCGGCGAGCGCAACTGGTGGTTCCTCGGCCCCGGCAACGGGGTCGCCAAACTGTATCCCTGGCACGTCGACCACGATGGCGCGCCGACGGCGGAGACGATCCAATGGCTCGGCTCGCAGGGACTGCTCAAGCCGCCCACCCGGAAGAACTACAGCCTGACGGTGTTGACCACCACTCACTGCAACCTGGGTTGTTCCTATTGTTTTCAGAATCTGGGACAGGATGAGTCGGGCGGCACCGCCCCGCCGCGCATCGCCTACACCCGGCTGAGCTCGGCCACCATCAAGAAGATCATCGGGTTCACGCGCGACCGGATGGCCGAGGCAGGGCTGAGCGGCCTCTGTGTCACGCTGTTCGGCGGAGAGCCCTTGCTGAATCCCCGCGGGTGCGCGGAGCTCCTGGAAGCGGCCGCGCCTCTCGGACTGCGCTATGCCGACATGATCTCGAACGGAACGCTGCTGAACAGCGTTCCGCTGAAGCGGCTGTCCGAGCTCGGGCTGCGCGGCATCCAGATCACCCTCGACGGCGACCAGCCGGACCATGACGCGACCCGGGTGAAGCGGACCGGAGGAGGCACCTTCGACGACATCGTGCGGAACATCCGCGAGGTCCAGGACGAGACGGAGATTGTTTTCTCGCTCCGGGTCAACGTGACCGCGGAGAATCTCCCCGGAATCGACCGGCTGATAGAACGCCTGGCAGAGCGCCTCACCACCGCTCGGTGTGGAATATATTTCAAGATCGTGGGAGACGTCGGAATCGGATATCACAACGACGTTTCCGCCTCAGAACGGCTGCTGCGGCAGTTCATCGACTGGAACCGCAGCGCGCTGGCCCGCGGTTTCCGGGTGGGCCGCCCGCGCGAAGTCGTGCCATGCCCGGCCTGCTCCTTCACGGGCGGCAGGTACGGCGCCGTGGTCAGTGCCGACGGCAGCCTGTCCAGTTGCTGGGAGACCGCGGGCAAGCCAGAGTGGCAGGTCGGCACGGTCTTCGACGGTTACCAGCCGGATGACATCGCGGCACCGCGCTGGACGACCTGCGAGGAAGATTTCCTCAACTTCGCCGACACGGATTCATGGAATCGCTTTCACGACGCCGTCGACGCCGCTCTTCTGGACGATCTGGCCGCCCTGGGACGCCTCTAGGAGATGCCGGTGCGGTATCCAAGCGCCCCCCGGTCCAACCAGCGGGACCTATTACATGGAATGGCCGTGGCCGACCCCTATCGATGGCTCGAGGACGCGCTCGACAATCGCACCCGGAATTGGCAGACCGGACAGCGAGAACTCTATCTCCGGTGCCGTGAACAGTGGTCCCACCGTACGGAGTGGTCCAGCCTGCTGGCCGAGCTGGCAGGCAACGACTCCACCTCCGCGCCGGCACTTCGCGGGCCCCGGACCTTCTCCACCCGAATGACGAAGAATTCCGAACACGCCACTCTTTACGTCTCCGAGGGCGGGGCCGACCGAGTGCTCGTCGATCCGCTGGAGATCGACCCGACCGGTGACACCGTCCTGGAGGCCTGGAATCCCTCCCTGGAAGGAGAGTTGATGGCGTATCAACTCTCCTCCCAAGGTACCGAGAACTGTGTCCTGCTCGTACGGGACGTGGCCACGGGAACCGTCGTGGACGGGCCGATCGACCGGGTACGCCGCACGTCCGTCGCCTGGTTGCCCGGGGGCGCGTCCTTCTACTACGTGCGGCGGATGCCTCCCGAGCTGCATCCGGGCGAGGAGTTGTACCACCGACGGATCTACCTGCACAGGCTCGGCACCGACGCGACGGAGGATGTCCTGATCTTCGGTGCCGGCCGGGCGGCCGCGCAGTTCTACACCGCGGCCGTTACCCCGGACGGCCGATGGCTCACCGTCTCGGCCGCCGCGGGCACGTCGCCACACAATGACCTATGGCTGGCCGACCTGTGGCTGAGCGACCCCGCCCGCCCGGCGCTGAGGCCCGTTCAGGTCGGCGACGCCGCGCGGACCCACACCAGGATCGTCCCCGGAACGTCGGGCGGCGACACGATGTGGTTGCGCACGACACTGGCGGCGCCCCGGGGAAGGGTGGTCTCGACCACCCCGGGCGATCCTGGGCAGGCAACGTGGAGAACGATCATTCCAGAACGCCGCGACGCGGTGCTGCAGGATTTCGTCCCGCTCACGGATGACAGGCTTCCCCATCCTGTCGCGCTCGTCTCGTGGTCCCGTCACGCCGTCTCCGAGATCACGCTCCATGACCTACGCGACGGTCGTGAGCTGGGGCAGGTGAAGTTACCGGGAAACGGCAGCGCCGGACCCTTTCACACGCCTCCCGCTCCCGGTCATGAGGCCTGGTTCTCGTACTCCGACCACACCACCCCCCGGACGGTTCTGCATTTCGACGCCCTGGACGAGCGGCTGCGGACCTGGTTCCCCGGCACCTCTCCCCGGGATGATGACCACGGCGAGGTCCGGGTCACCGTGGAGACCGCCACTTCACATGACGGCACGCCGATCCGCGTCTTCATCATCTCGCCGACGGGGACACCGGATCGGCCACGTCCGGCCATCCTCACCGGGTACGGCGGGTTCGGCGCGTCGATGAGCCCGGTCTACAGCCCCGACGTCCTCGCCTGGGTCCGCGCGGGGGGCGTCTTCGCGATCTCCTGCCTGCGTGGCGGTGGCGAGGAGGGCGCCTGGTGGCATCGCGCCGGCATGGGGCGGAACAAGCAGCGAGTCTTCGACGATTTCGACGCGGTCACCGATCATTTGATCCGGCAGGGGTGGACCACCCATCGCCGGCTGGGCATCGTCGGCAACTCCAACGGCGGACTCCTGGTCGCCGCCGCCGTGACGCAACATCCGGAGAAATACGCGGCAGCCGTATGCCTGGCCCCGCTCACCGACATGGTGCGATACGAACGAAGCGGCATGGGGCCCAGCTGGCGCTCGGAGTTCGGCACGGCGGACGACCCTGACGACTTCTCCGCCCTGCTCGCCTATTCCCCCTACCACAACGTGCGGGAGAGAGCTGCCTATCCGCCGGTCCTGGTGGGTGCGTTCGAGGGCGACAGCCGGGTCGACCCGGCCCATGCCCGCAAATTCACCGCGGCACTGCAGTACGCCTCCACAGGCACGGGCCCCGTGGTGCTGCGCGTCGAGCACCACGTCGGGCACGGCGGCCGGGCGACCTCCCGGCTCGTCGGGCTGCACACCGACGTTCTCGCGTTCTGTGGCCACTATCTCGGCCTGTGCCCGGAGGGGGATCGATGCGCGTGCTCCTCTGCCCCTTGAGCAACCCCGGCTACCTGTACTCCACGTTGGCGATCGGACGAGAACTGCGTGCACGAGGTCACCTGGTCGCGGTCCTCTGCAGCCCCGGAGCGGTGGCCACGGTCACGCTCGCCGGCCTGCTCGCGCTGAACGTCGAGGAGTACGGCCCCCCCTTGGTCCTCTCGGTCGGCTCCTGGCACTGGGTCGCCGAAGGCCCGGCCCAGTACACCGCTGTCATGGACGCGGCTCGTGATCTCGGCGCGGACGTGCTGCTCACGTCCATCCTGTGCCATGGTGCCCTGCTCGCGGCCGAAAGGCTGGACATCCCCGCCGTCGTGCTGGGCCTCAGCGCATGGCTGTGGCCGTATCGCGGCGGCGGACCAGGCGAGGGCGACACCGCCGAACGCGACTGGCGAATCCGTGAAGTGCGCGCGCTCTACGACGAGATCCGCTCCCGGACGGGCCTGGCTCCGCGCCGAGATCGACATCCCGAGCAGCCCTTACTGGGGTCGGCATTCCTGCTTCGGGGACATCCCGCGCTGGAACCGCCCGGCGCGGAACTGCCCAAGGAGGCCGTCCACGTGGGGCCGTGCGCGTGGGAGCCCCCGCCCGATCCCGGCAGCGTGGCACTGATCGAACAAGAGACGAGGCGCATCGGAAAGCCGGTCGTCTATGTGCACCTCGGCCGGACGTTCGGGGGGGACAGCATGTGGCCGCGGCTGAACGCCGCTTTCACCCGCAGCCCTTTCCAGGCCGTCGTCGAGCGGGGCAGATCGGGCGATCCCGATCCGGCGCCCGCCGGTGACCTGCTCGTCGTGCGCAAGCCCTGGATGGATCCCCTGATCGCGCTGGCGAGTCTGGTGCTCACCAACGCCACCTCTGCCCCGGTTCTGGCCGCACTCCGGCACGGCCGCCCACTTGTGGTCGCGCCGAACGGGTCCGAACAACCCGTTCTCGCCGCGGCGTGCCGCCGGGCCGGCGTGGCGGTCCGATTCCCTGATCATCCTGGTCAGGCCGTCGAGGTGCTGTCGGACGCTCTCGCCGACCCGGAGCTCGCCCGTCACGCACGCGGGCTCGGCTCACGACTGCGGGCGTTGGCCGGCGCACGAGCGGCCGCGCAGATCGTGCTCGCGCAGTGCTCATCTCCTTCACCCGTCCCGGCCGACCAGCGGTAGTCATGGAGGATTGGCATGCATCTGGCGGACATTCTCGCGCTACGACCGGTGCCGGCCGCCGCTCTGCTGATGGCGATCACCCGCAGGTGCCCCCTGACCTGTGCTCATTGCTCGACGAGTTCGCTGTTGTCCAGTGAAGAGCACCCTGCGGAGTGGTTCTCCGGCTTCGTCGAGACGATCGAGCCCGAAGATCGCCCCGAACTGATCATGCTCACCGGTGGCGAACCCATGCTGCGCCCCCGGCTGGTCAGTTCCATCGCCTCGGCCGCACGCAGCCTGGGCACGCGGACGATGGTGCTCACGGGCGGGTTCTTCGCGCCGCGCGTTCCTCCCGCTCTCGATGACGTCGCCCACGTCTCGGTGAGCCTGGACGTCTTCCATCAGCGGGAGGTTCCCCGGGAGAACGTGTTCCGGCTCGTCCACGTGCTCGCTGAGCGGGGGGTGGCGGTCAGCTTCCACGTCGTGGGCTCCGGCCCCGACGATCCGTACCTCACGGAGGTCATCGAGACGATCAGGAGGGAGTTCCGCGACGGGGTCCCCATCCTGGTGGGACGCGTCCGCGCGGCCGGCCGCGCACGTGCGTGGGCGACCGCGGACGAACGGGTCTCCTCTGACCGGCCCCGCCCCTGCACGATGGCCGCGTGGCCGACGGTATCCGCGGACGGGACCATCGCCGCCTGCTGCAACCAGGATGTCCTCGATCATCGACCGATTCCCGGTCACCTGCGTCTCGGCCACGTCTCCAGCGACAGCTGGCGGTCGATCCGTACGCGCTGCCGGACGTCACCCCTGCTCCGCGCCATCCGCACCGGGGGACCTCAGTGGGCTTCCGGCCGCTCCGACGGCGGGTACTGCGGGACCTGCCGCCTGCTCGGCACCGAGCAGGAAGCACCCGCTTCGCCCGCGATCGCCTACCTGGAACAGCAGGTCATCCACGCGCAGCTGAGCGCGGGCCCCGCGGGCTTCATGCGCCGGTACGGCGAAGCCCGTTTCGCAGATCTTGTCATGCTCGGGAGGTAGACCCATGGCGTTTGATCCAGTGCGTGAGCTGGCCGAGGCGGGTCTGGACCTGCAGGCCATCAGCGAGGAGCAGCGAGCGATCGTCGCCGGGCTGAGCCCGGCGGAGGTGGCGATGCTGATCTCGATCAACGAGCGGCTCCTCGACACCGAGCCGGAAGTCGAGGCCCACATCATCGGCGGGTTGCTCTTCTGATGCGCTGTCCGGGTTGCGCGGCGACGGCGCCGGAGAGAGCACGGTTCTGTCCCGAGTGCGGATACCGCCTGGAGAAGCGGGGCGTGTCCGGCGCGCGCAAGCAGGTCACGATGGTGTTCTGTGATCTTACCGAGTCCACCGCGCTCAGCGAGCGGCTGGATCCGGAGTCCCTTCGCGCGGTCATGCTCAGCTACTACGAGGCCATGCGGGCGTGCCTCGAATCTCACGGCGGAGTGGTGGAGAAGTTCATCGGCGACGCCGTGATGGGCGTCTTCGGGCTGCCCACCGTGCACGAAGACGACGCGCTGCGCGCCGCCCGGGCCGCGCTGGCCATGCGCGCCGCCCTCGACCGGCTCAACGACGACCTGGCCGAGCGGCTGGACGTACGGCTGAACGTACGCATGGGGATCGAGTCGGGAGAGGTGGCCACGGCGGACGACGCCGCAGCCGGCCAGGCGCTGGTGACGGGCGAAGTGGTGAACGTCGCCGCACGGTTACAGCAGCAGGCGCCCCCCGGAGGAATCCTGATCGGAGAGGGCGCCCACGCGCTCACCGGGCTCGCACTGGCGACGACCCCCCTCGGCGAGGTCTCCGTGCGGGGCAAGGCGGAGCCGGTACGCGTGTGGAGATTGCGAGGGGTGCGCGAGGACGACCCGGCGCTCAACCGCAGATTCGACGCACCCTTCGTCGACAGGGAGCAGGCGCTGCGCGAGCTGGATTCCGTCTTCGCCAAGGTGATCGAGCTGAACGCCTGCCACAGGGTCACGCTGGTCGGGGAGGCGGGCCTCGGTAAGACACGGCTGGTGCGATTCTGGGCCGAAAAGGCCACACGTCGCGGTGCGCTCTTCGGCGCGGGACGTTGCGCGCCGTACGGGGAAGGTGGGGCACTGCGCGCTCTCGCCGACGCGTTGCGCCAGGCCCTTGGAGAGCGGGAAGGGCCCGCTCATGATGTGCTCCACCGGGGCCTGTTCAGGAACGGCACGCTCGGGCCCGTTCCGGAAGAGACGCTGTGGGCGATCACCACATGTCTCAAGGCCGCGGGCGTACCGGTGCTGCTGGCGATCGACGATCTGCACTGGGCGAGTCCCGAGTTGCTCGGCCCGCTGCGGCAGCTTGAAGAACGCCTCGATGACGTTCCGGTGATGCTCCTTTGCGCGGCCCGCCCTGATGCTCCGGCCCGGCCGCCGTCCCTCGTCCTCCGGCCGCTGCCGGCCACGGACTGCCAGCGACTTTCCTCGGCGCTTCTGGACACCACCGCGCACGACGCTGACGTGCTCGAACGTGTGGTGCGCCGATGCGAAGGCAACCCGTTCTATCTCGAACAGCTGGTCGCACTGATCTGCGACGGGGTGGATCCCGAACGGGTGCCCCCCGCGCTGCGTGCGCTCCTTTCCGCGCGGATCGACGCTCTCCGCTCCGCGGAGCGGCATGTCCTCACCTGCGCGAGCGTCATCGGGCGCGAGTTCGGCCAGGGCGAACTGGAGGCTCTGTACGAGAGCGATGCGAACGAACTCCTGATCAGGCTCACGCACAAGCAACTCGTCGAGGCCGCCGGCGAGCGCTACAGGTTCACCAGCACACTCATCCAGCAGGTGGTCTATGCGGAGACCGCCAAAAGCACTCGTGCCGATCTTCATCGGCGCCTGGCGGACCATCTCGACCGTTCCGGCGAGCAGCCGGCCGCCGTCGGTACCCACCTGGCCACGGCCTACCGGCTGCGATGCGAGCTCGCACGTCCGGACACCGACACGCTGGGGCTGCGCGACAGGGCGGCCACGCGCCTGGCGAGCGGAGGCGAACAGGCACTGCGCCATGGCGATCTCTCCAGAGCGGTCCACCTCCTGGAGGATGCGTATTCACTCATGGGTGACGAGAACGCCCTGGTGGTCGAGCGGCTGGGAGAGGCCAGGATCGCCCTCGGCGATGCCGCTCAAGGCGTGCCGCTGCTCCATCGTGCGCTGCGGCTGGGAGACGAACGGGTGGCCTGCCACGCCAGGATCTACATGAGCTATCTCGGCGGGGGCTTGCCCGAGGTGAGCGCGCTGGAGGCGGCAGCCGTCTTCGAGGCGGCGGGCGATGATCTCGGACTCGCCCGGGCCATGGTCCGGCTCGGCCAGCTGGCTCAATCCGACGGCCGGTTCGCACAGGCGAGGACCGCGCTGGAACGCGGGCTCGCCCATGCGATCGAGGCCGATGCGGAGCTGGAAAGGGCGACGGCGCTCGGCGCGCTCGCGGTCTCGCTGTGGCTGGGGCCCGAACCCGCTTCGATCGGGGTGGCGCGATGCGAGGAACTACTGTCTCGGCATGGGCGCGGCCGGAGAACCGTTCAGGCCGTCGTAGGGTGCCCACTGGCGGTCCTGCTCGCCCTGAACGGCGACTTCGGCCAGGCGGAGAGAGCGCTCGCCCGCGCCGAGGCGATCTTGTCCGAACTCGGGCACGCCTACGCGGCCGCCTTTGTGCCGATGTTCTCTGCGTCGGTCGCCCACTTGGCCGGACGCGCCGCGGATGCCGAAGAGCTGCTGCGCCGGGCTCTCGACGCCGCGACCGCGCTCGCCGACGCCCAGCTGCGCGTCACCGCCGTACGGGATCTCGCCCGGGTGCTGTACGAACAAGGTCAGGTGGATCAGGCGTACGCCTTGGCGCGAGAGGGGCTGGCGGATCCCGAGGGCGCTCAGCCCATGCTCCGGGCGGAGTTCATGAGCCTCACGGCTCGGATCCTTGTCGAGCGCCCGCTCGCGGACGAGGCCTGGAACCTGGCGGTCACCACCGACTCACCGCTCATGCAAGCGCGTGTCCTGGCGGATCGGGCACACGTGCGTGCCGCTCAAGGCGATGCCCACGGCGCACGCGAGGACCTGGCCATCGTCGACGGCCTGCGCGCGAGCAAGGAGCGGTGATGCCGGCACTCGACCCAGCCCTGACGTGGAGCCTGACGGACCGGCCGGACGCCCTCGACGTCACCACGAGCTGGTGGCCCCGCGCGCCGGACCTCGCCGAAGCGACAGGCCGCGGGGTTCGGGTCTGCGTGCTCGACAGCGGGATCGAGCCTGACCATCCGGAGGTCGGCCCGATTCAGGGGTCGTACGCGGTGCTGGCCGAGGATGACGGGGTGGTCGTGCGGGAGACGGAGGCCGGAGACGTCTGCGGGCACGGTACGGCATGCGCGGGCATCATCAGGAAGATCGCGCCGGAATGCGAGCTGTACAGCGTCCGTGTGCTCGGGCCGGGCTTCGCCGGCCGCGGCAACGTGTTCGTCGCGGGTCTGCGCTGGGCCGTGGAGCAGGGATTCGACGTCATCAACCTGAGCCTGTCCACCACGCGCAGGCAGCTGGCCGAAGACCTCAGGGAGGTGAGCGACGACGCCTACTTCCGCCGGACTGTGATCGTGGCGTCGGCGCACAACCTCCCGGTCGAGAGCTATCCGTGGCGGTTCTCCTCGGTGATCTCGGTGGGAAGCCATGCCGAGGATGATCCCGATCTGATCATCTACAATCCGCGCCCTCCCGTGGAGTTCTTCGCACATGGTTCGAACGTGGAGGTGGCCTGGCCGGGGGGCAGGCGCAGGCGGTGCACCGGCAACAGTTTCGCCACACCGCACGTCACCGGGCTGTGCGCACTCGTGCTGAGCGGGTGTCCGCGCCTGACCCCCTTCCAGGTGAAGAACGCTCTGTACATGAACGCGAGAAATGTGAGGCGAGAACCATGAACATCGAGTTCGATGCGGACCACGATGCTCTGCTTCAGTCGATCGTCGACGTAGCCCTCGCGATCTACTGTGCGGCGGCCAGTTCGATCTTCCTCTACGACACCGAACGTGACGAACTGATCTTCCGGGCGGTTTCCGGTCAAGGCCAGGGGCTCCTCATCGGACGTGGCTTCCCCTCGACGCAAGGGATCGCGGGCTGGGTGCTCTCCTCGAGACAGGCGATGATCGTCGATGACCTGACCGGGAACGACATCTTCGCCAGGGACATCGCGGAGTCGACCGCCTACATGCCCAGGTCTCTCATGGCCGTCCCGCTGGTCCACGACGACGAGGCCCTCGGCGTGCTCGAAGTGCTGGACCCGCATCCCCAGGCTCGGGCGGCGATCGCCGAGCTGGAGCTCCTGGTGATGTTCGCGCACCAGGCATCGGTCGCCCTGCGGGTGATCGGGAACTATTCGCGGGCCATCCGAGAGGACACGAACGTGCAGCGGAAACAGGAGGCACGTCGCCTGCTCTCCGCCCTGACCGATCTGGTGGGGGAGTCAGGCACCCTCCCTCATCGCTGACTCCCTGGCGAACAACCTGACCCAGCGTGGGATGCGATAGACCGCGTCCGCACGCGACTCGATCTCGATCACCTGGGCCTCTTCCAGGGTGTCCAGCACCGCTTGCGCCACGTCCGGCCCCAGCAGCGGTGCGGCGTCGCCGAGCGTGAACTGCTCGTCCGGCAACGCCCCCAGTCTTCTCAGCGCCTGATGGGTGGACGGATCCAGGTCTCGTTCGAGACTCGCCGCGCACGCGCGTAACGAACGATCACCCACTGTCAGCTCGTCGAGCAGAAGCCGGTCGTCGGCCAATCGGGCGGTGAAGTCCGAGAGGCTGAGATCGGGCCGTGCGGCCAGGCGCGCGCCCGCCAGCCGGATCGTCATCGGCGAGCATCCGGCGGCGGCCAGCAGCCGGCGCGCCGCGACCGGATCGGCCGTGATTCTCCGATCCCCGATCAGCTTGCGGAGCAGCTCAAGCGCTTCGGACTGATCGAACGCGCCTACCGGCACGTGGTGTACCGACTCCACCGCGTCCAGACGTCTCCTGCTCGTGACGATGACGCCGCTGTCGCCCGTCCCAGGGATCAGGCAGCGAACCTGTGCGGGTGCGGCCGCATCGTCCAGGACGAGGAGGAACCGTCGCTCCGCCAGCCACGCGCGATATGTTGCCAGCCGTTCCTCGGGCGACTCCGGAAGATCCACGCCGAAGCCCGTCAGCCGCAGGACCTCGGCGACGATCTCGGCAGTGCCGCGTTCCGCGCCCGAGGCATCCCTGAGCCCGACGAACAACTGGCCGTCCGGGAACCTGGCGCGCAGGCGGTGTGCGACATGGACGGCCAGCGACGTCTTGCCGCTGCCCGCGGGCCCGAACAGTACGACGGGGGGATTCAGCTTCTCCTCCTCGAAGGCGTCGAGGATGTCCAGGATCTGCTGGTCGCGTCCGGCGAAATCGGCCAGGTCCCTCGGCAGCATGCTCATGTGAGCGACCGTGTCGTTCTCCAGGTGCGGAGGGTAGAGATCCTCGTCGCCCCGGAGGATCGCCTGATAGAGGCGTTCCAGCACAGGGCTCGGCCGCAGGCCCAACTCCCTGGTGAGTGCCTGCCGGAGACTTTCGAACTCGGCTAATGCCTCGGTCTGCCGGCCGCAGCGATACAGGGCGAGCATCTGGCAACGCCGGAGACGTTCCCTGAAGGGGTTCTCCCTCACCCATTCGGTCAGGACATCCACGACCCGCGCATGGTGGCCGAGATCGAGTTCGGCCTCGACCCAGTCCTCGAAGGCCGTCAGCCTCAGGTCGGTCAGCCGGGCCACCTCCGCGGCGATCAGCGGGACTTGCGCCAGATCGGGCAACGGATCGCCACGCCACAGGTTCAGCGCGTCGCCCAGCAGCCGCCGAGCCGTGCGCGTGTCGCCACCGCGCAGTGCTCGCTTGCCCGACTTGACCAACTCCGTGAAGCTGACCATGTCGAGCTGACGAGCGGGCAACCGCAGCCGATATCCGGGCGGGACGTAGAGCAGGTCGTCGCGAAGGCCAAGATCCTTGCGCAATGCCGCGACATACACCTGAAGATTCTTCTGTGCGGTCCTCGGCGGCGCATCACCCCAGGCCGCCTCGATGAGCGAGGGAACCGAAACTACATTGTTGATCCGGACGAGCAGTGCCGCCAGGAGCGCGCGCCGCTTGAACGGGCCGAGATCCAGCTGCACCGCGCCCCGGCGGGCCTCAAGGGGCCCGAGGATGGCGAACTCCACGTCCACGACGGTCTCCCCGCAGGTTGCATCACATTGCGCCGTTC
Organism: Nonomuraea sp. CA-141351; assembly: GCF_050944675.1. Classification (NCBI taxonomy): domain Bacteria; kingdom Bacillati; phylum Actinomycetota; class Actinomycetes; order Streptosporangiales; family Streptosporangiaceae; genus Nonomuraea; species Nonomuraea sp. CA-141351. The sequence goes on along the minus strand of NZ_CP191982.1, from coordinate 8,778,591 downwards.
CTTCCATAGAGTTGCCATATGCGGGATTAGTGCCGGTAGGAGCATCTGACACCTGTTAGTGGTGATATTCATCATGGCTCTGATCCGCCGGGCCGGCCTCGCGGCGCGCGCGTACGCGGATACCCCGTGCACCTCAACGTGGCCCGGCGCATCCTTGCCGCCCGGTAGCGTCCTAAGATCGAGCCATGCAGCTGGCCCCTGGAGTGCGTGTCGCCATCACCGATCGCCACGGAGGGGTCAGCGCCCCGCCGTACGGGTCGCGCAACCTCGGGGGGATGGTCGGCGACGATCCGGAAACCGTGCGGGCCAACCGGGCGGGCGTGGCGGCCGAGCTGGGGGTGCGCGGCATCGTGTTCATGCGCCAGGTCCACGGCGCCGAGGTCGCCTACGTGAGCGAGCCGTTCGGGGACGACCCGCCGGCGCTCGACGGGGTGTTCACCACCGAGCCAGGGCTTGCGCTGGCCTCGCTCGGGGCCGACTGCCCGGCGGTGCTCGTGGCCGATCCGGCGGCGCGCATGGTGGGCGCCGCACACTCCGGCCGCCCGGGCACCGAGGCCGGCATCGCGAGCGCCCTGGTGGCGGCCATGGCGGCCAAGGGCGCGGAGCCCGAGCGCATGGTAGCGCTGGTCGGGCCCGGCGCGTGCGGCCGCTGCTACGAGGTGCCCGCCGAGCTACGCGAGCAGGTGGCCTCGCGCGTCCCCGAGACGTGGTCCACGACGTCGTGGGAGACACCCGCGCTCGACCTGCGGGCCGGGATCGAGGCCCAGCTCCGGGCGGCGGGGCTGCGGGACGTACGCCATGACGCGCGGTGCACGATCGAGTCGGCGGAGCTCTACTCCCACCGCCGCGAGCAGCCGGGCGGCCGGTTCGCAGGCCTCATCTGGCTGATCTAACCCTTGTTCCGAGGGCCGTTGAACACGCCGTTCACGATGATGATCCCGATCCAGATCGGGATCGCCGCCAATGACCTGCCATCCCCGGCCATGACGAGGAGGACGGTGGCGATCGTACCGAGGGCCAGCGAGACGATCGCCAGGGCGAGCCGATGCGAGTCCGGCGGGCCCTGGCCGGCTACCTGACCGGCCTTCGGGCCCGCCTGCGTCAGGCGCTCGTCCACCCGCCGATCGATCTCCTGGCCCATCTTGTCGAGGAACGACTCCACGACGGCGTCCTCGAATTCGGGACCGAGGTCGCGGCGTGCGGACACGGCCGCCTTTAATTCATCCCCTGTGCTCATAAGTCGAGATGTAACGGGATTTTCGGCTAGCGGGCAAGGATGTCGTCAAGGTTGTAACTGACGGGCCGTTCGAGCTGCTCGTACGTGCATGACTCAGGGGTGCGGTCGGGCCGCCACCGCCGCCACTGCGCGGTGTGCCGGAACCGGTCGCCTTCCATCTGGTCGTAGGCCACCTCGATCACCAGCTCCGGCCTGAGCGGGATGAACGACAGGTCCTTCTTGGCGTTCCACCGCGACACCGCGCCCGGCACCCGCTGCCCGCCCCTCGAGGGCCCGGCGGCGGGCTGGCCGATGTTGGCCGCCGCCTGCTCGGCCCAGTGGCCCCAGGGGTGCTCGCTCAGCTCCGCGATGTACGGCCTGATCTCCTCCACCAGCTCGGCCCTGCGCGCCATCGGGAACGAGGCGGCCACCCCCACATGGTGGAGCCTGCCGTCGTCGCCGTAGAGGCCGAGCAGCAGCGACCCCACGACCGGGCCCGACTTGTGCTCGCGGTAGCCGCAGATCACCACGTCGGCCGTGCGCTCATGCTTGACCTTGAACATGGTGCGCTTGTCGGGGACGTACGGCTGGTCGCCCGGCTTGACGATGATGCCGTCGAGCCCCGCGCCCTCGAACGTCTCGAACCACTCGGCGGCCTGCTCGTCGCTGGTGGTGACCGGGGTCAGCCGGATGGACTCGCCCTTTTCCGGAAATATCCCCTCAAGACGCGCCCGGCGCTCCGAGAACGGCGCCTCCATCAGCGACTCATCGCCCAGCGCCAGCAGGTCGAACGCGATGAACTGGGCCGGAGTCTGCTCCGACAACATCTTCACCCGCGAGGCGGCCGGATGGATGCGCTGCTGCAGCGCGTCGAAGTCGAGCTGCGACCCCCTGGGCAGCACGATCTCGCCGTCCACCACGCACCTGTCCGGCAACTCGGCCCTGACCGCCTCGACCACCTCAGGGAAGTAGCGCGTGAACGGCCGCTCGTTACGGCTGCCCAGGTAGACCTCGTCGCCGTCGCGGAACACGATGCAGCGGAAGCCGTCCCACTTCGGCTCGTAGAACAGCGTGCCGTTCTGCTTGGGCATGGCCTTGACCGGCTTGGCCAGCATGGGCGGCACGGGCGGGCGCACCGGCAGGTTGGGCACCGGCTCCGGCTCTTCGGCGGGCCCAGCGGCGGTCGCGGTCAGGTCAGTCGGCTCGGTCATGGCTCGTCTCCCTCGTGTATTTGCAGAAGAGGACCCCCTCCTCCTCCAGCACCTGGCTGAGGCCCAGTGTGACCTGCGCGGGCTCGCCGTTGACGATGCGCGCCGCGCCGCCGCCCACCAGCATCGGGCTGATCGACAGGCACAGCTCGTCGACCAGGTCGTGCGCCGAGAGCTGGGCGTTGACCCTGGGGCCGCCCTCGCACAGGATCCTGGTCAGGCCGCGCTCGTGCAGCGCGGCCACGGCCTGTCGCATGTCGACGCCCTCCTCTCCGGCCACGACGACGTCGGAGCCCTTGGCCGCCGCCTTGCGCCGCTCGTGCGGGGCGGCCTCGCAGGTGATCACGATCGTCCTGCTGGGGGCGTCGGAGAACAGCTCGCCGTCGAGGTCGAAGTCCAGGCTGCGGCTGATGACCGCGATGGGCGGCACCTCGGGCCTGCCCGCGCGGATCCCGGCCCACGCATCACGCGGCTCGACCGGGCCGTACCCCTCCTTGCGCACGGTCGAGGCGCCCGCGACGATGACGTCGGCCAGGCCGCGCAGGGTCTGGAAGATCCGCTTGTCGCCCCTGCTCGACAGCCCGCCCGATCGGCCCTTCAGCCACGCCGCGCCGTCGGCGCTGGCGACCATGTTGAGCCGCAGCCACGGCCGGTCCTCGGGGTAGGCGTACGCCTCCGTGATGTCCGGATTGTCCTGTATGTCGGGATAGATGCGCCGCACTCCTCTACCTTGGCACACCTCACCGACAACCCACGCCCACGCCCGCGACCCTCTCCGCCACTGAGGTTGTGAACGATGGAATCGGTACATAGCGCCGCTTGAGGTGCGAGATCGCGCAGAAGTGCGAGCACCTTGTTGACGGCTGTGGTTCGCCGAGTGAGTGAGTTCGGCCTGGTGCCGGCTGCTCCTCCGGCGCCCGCATCGCCACCACTCCGGTCGACTCGCTGTGCCCGGCGGATCCGCGCCACACGGGGCGACCCGCGCCGACTGTCGACGGGCCTCAGACTGAGGTGCCCAAGAGGTTCCGGACAGTGCGTCGGATGTGACGGTTTCATCGCAGTGGGAGGGGTGGTTTCAGGACATATAGCGCTTTTGTGTATTCCAAGGACGTACGGGCGTTCATGTGCTTACCGTGACGGCAGGGATGGGGAGGGAGGCCCAGTGGGTCTGGTCACCGCTGCCGCGTGGACGATCGCCGCACTCGCTGGGGTGTACCTGCTCTACTTCTGGCTGTCCGGAGGCGGCCTGCGCCGGGCCAAGGTCACCCGGTTCCCGGCCGCGCTGGTGTTCTCCCACCCGATGCTGGCCGTGTCGGCGCTGGTGTGCTGGGTGGCCGGGATGGTCACGGGGAGCCGGGTATTGGTGTGGGTGGCATTCGGCGGGTTGGCGGCGGCGGCGCTGCTGGGGTTCGCGATGTTCACGCGGTGGCTCGGGGGCGGCCGGCATGAAGTGGCCGGGCGGGGGTTTCCCGTACTGGCGGTGACGTTGCACGGGCTGGCGGGGGTGGCGACGTTCGCGCTGGTGCTGCTCTCCGCCAGCGCGGCTCGCGTCTTCTGAGTCCCAACGACTGCCGCTCGCGTCTTCCCGGCCGCGACGACTGTGGCTCGCGCCTTCCGCGCTGCGACGACTGCGGCTCACGACTTCCATGCCGCGACTGCGGCCTGTGCCTTCCGACCCCCGACCGCTATCGGGCGTTTCCCGGCGTTCGGCGGGGCTGGCGGAGGACCTGGAGGGAGCGGGCCGTGACGGCCACCACGTCGCCCGCCTGCCAGCCCTCGTCCACGAACGCGTCCTCCATCGTGTCGTGGCTGGTGTCGAGCACGGGCAGCCACCCCGTGCCGCACTCCTCGCTCGGCAGCGTGAACGGCATGTTCTCGTGGTGGGCGTTGATGAGCAGCAGGAACGAGTCGTCCACGATGCGCTCGCCCCTCGGCCCCGGCTCGGTGATGGCCTCGCCGTTCAGGTAGACCATGAGCGACTTGGCGTAGCCGATGTGCCAGTCGCTCGCCGTCATCTCCTTGCCGCCCGGGGTGAGCCAGACCAGGTCGCGCTTGCCGTCCTCGGGATGGCGGCCGTGGAAGAAGCGGCGGCGCTGGAAGACCGGGTGCTCGCTGCGCAGCTTCGACAGCGCCTTGACGAACTCGAGCAGCTCCGTCTCCGTGTGCACCATCGACCAGTCGACCCAGGCCAGCTCGTTGTCCTGGCAGTAGGCGTTGTTGTTGCCGCGCTGGGTGCGCCCGAGCTCGTCGCCGTGGGAGAGCATGGGCACGCCCTGCGACAGGAACAGGGTGGCCAGGAAGTTGCGCCGCTGCCGGCGGCGGAGCTGGACGATGCCGGGGTCCTCGACGGGGCCCTCCGCGCCGCAGTTCCAGGAGCGGTTGTCGTTGGTGCCGTCCCGGTTGTCCTCGCCGTTGTCCTCGTTGTGCTTGTGGTCGTACGAGACCAGGTCGCTGAGGGTGAACCCGTCGTGGCAGGTCACGAAGTTGATCGAGGCGACCGGGCGGCGGCCGGAGGACTCGTACAGGTCGGCGGAGCCGGTCAGGCGGGAGGCGAACTCGGGGAGGGCGGAATGCGTACCCCTCCAGAAATCTCGCACGATATCCCGGTATTTCCCGTTCCACTCCGTCCACAATGGCGGGAAATTTCCGACCTGGTAGCCGCCGGGACCCACATCCCACGGCTCGGCGATCAGCTTGACCTGTGAGATCACCGGGTCCTGCTGGATCAGGTCGAAGAACGCGCTCAGCCGGTCGACATCGTGCAACTCCCTGGCCAGCGCCGAGGCCAGATCGAACCGGAACCCGTCGACGTGCATGTCGAGCACCCAGTAACGCAGCGAGTCCATGATCAGCTGCAGCGCGTGCGGCGAGCGTACGTTGAGGGAGTTGCCGCACCCGGTGTAGTCGAGGTAGTAGCGCCGGTCACCGTCGTGTAGCCGGTAGTAGGCGGCGTTGTCGATCCCCCTGAACCCCAGCGTGGGCCCCATGTGGTCGCCCTCGGCCGTGTGGTTGTAGACCACGTCGAGGATGACCTCGATGCCCGCCTCGTGCAGCGCCCGCACCATCGCCTTGAACTCCAGCACCTGCTGCCCACGCGTCCCCGCGCTGGAGTAGCCGCCGTGGGGCGCCAGGTAGGCCATGGTGTTGTAGCCCCAGTAGTTGGTCAGGCCACGGGCCACCAGGAAGTGCTCGGGGATGTAGTGGTGCACCGGCATCAGCTCGACCGCCGTCACCCCGAGCGACAGCAGGTGTTCGATGATCGCCGGGTGCCCCATGGCCGCGTACGTGCCGCGCAGGTCGGGCGGCACGTCGGGGTGGCGCATGGTGAGCCCGCGCACGTGGGCCTCGTAGATCACGGTCTGGTGGTACGGGGTGCGCGGCGGCCGGTCGTTGCCCCACTCGAAGAACGGGTTGATGACCACGTTCTTCGGCATGTAAGGGCCGCTGTCCTCGGTGTTCCGCCTGGAGGGGTCGGTGAAGTAGTAGGGGAACAGCGCCTGGTTCCAGGTCAGCTCGCCGTCGATGGCCTTGGCGTAGGGATCGAGGAGCAGTTTGGCGGGGTTGCACCGGTCGCCGTGGGGCGGCTCGTACCGGCCGTGCACGCGGTAGCCGTACCGCTGCCCCGGCTGGATGCCCGGCAGATAGCCATGCCAGACGAACCCGTCGACCTCGGGCAGATCGATCCGCTCTTCGGTGCCGTCATCGTCAAACAGGCACAGCTCGATCCGCTCGGCGACCTCCGAGAACACCGAAAAACTGGTGCCCACGCCATCCCAGGTAGCGCCGAGAGGATAGGGCTCGCCCGGCCAGACCTCACGCATGTGACCGTATTGTCGCATGCGAACGTGCTCTTGGTCTCTCAATAACCCGATCGCCCTTCGTACAGGGGCTTGCGGGATCCGGGCGCCCCGTCACGCCCGGTCGGCCCCCAACGTGCGGTGGAAGGCGCCGCCGGGCGCGTCGGCAAGCGTCGAGCAGTCAGAGCAGCTCGGCCTTGAGCGTGATCGTGGTGCCCGCCAGGGCCTTGCTGACCGGGCAGTTGGCCTTGGCCGTCTCGGCGGCCTCCTGGAACTGCTCGGCCGAGATGCCGGGCACGTGCCCCTTCACCGTGAGCACGATGCCGGTGATGCCCTCACCCGGCTGGAAGGTCACGTCGGCGCTGGTCTGCAGCGACTCCGGCGGAGTGCCGGCACCGGCCAGCCCGTGCGAGAGAGCCATGGAGAAGCAGGACGAATGGGCGGCCGCGATGAGCTCCTCAGGGGAGGTCTTGCCGTTGGCCGCCTCGGCCCTGGACGGCCAGGAGACCTCGAACGTGCCGACGCCCGAGGTGTCGAGCGAGACGGTGCCCGAGCCGTCGAGCAGGGCGCCCTTCCACTGCGTGGTGGCGGTGCGGGTGGTGGCCATGGCCTTTGCTCCCTCCGTGGTGGTCCTCCGACCTTATCGCGGGCGCACAAAGTGCGGTTCGCCGGTCATCCGGCTCAACATTTCCAGCGAATAGTGACATGCTCGGGTCGCGGCGCACCCGCCGCCTTGGTCCGGATTACACGGGAGTGTGGTGCCAGTGGAGGCACCGTACGACGACCGCCTGGCGCACCAGCGGGTGGTCGGCGGCGACGAGTCCGCGCTGGGCGAGGTCTACGATCGGCTCTCCCCGCTGATCTTCGGTCTCGCCCTGCGGGTCACCAGGGACCGGGTGATCGCCGAGGACATCACTCAGGAGGTGTTTCTGGTCTTCTGGGAGCGCCCGCTGGCCTACGACCCCGAGCGCGGCACCTTACGCGCGTGGCTGGCGACGATCGCGCACCGGCGCGCGGTCGACCACGTGCGCGCCGAGGAGCGCCGGCGGGTGTCGGCGCTGGGGCCCCGGCTGTTCGAGCGCGAGCCTGTGAGACTTGAGGACACCGTGCTCGCCGCCGACGAGGCCGAGCGGGTGCGGCAGGCGGTGACGTCGCTGCCCGACGGCCTCCGGGAGGCGGTGGAGCTGGCCTACTTCGGCGGCAGGACCTACCGGCAGGTGGGAGAGGAACTGGGCGTGCCCGAGGGCACGGCCAAATCGCGCATCCGGCTGGCGCTGAGACGCCTGGCGGACGCGCTTGCGGAGGAAGAGGTGTAATGGACCCCGTCGAGCGCCTCTACCTGGACGCGATGATGGAGGACCCGGAGGTGCCGGTCCGCTCGTCGCGGCCGCAGCTCCTGGCCGGGGCCAGGGCGCGGCGCAGGCCCGCGGCTCCCACCGCGCCCTGGGCGGAGCCGTACGCGGGCCGGGTGGCCGCCATGGACGCGTTGCTCACCTCGGCCGAGGACGACGACTGGTCGCGCGTGATCGTCGAGGGCTGGACCCTCCAGGAGCTCGTCGCCCACCTGGCCGCCAAGGACGGCCTGCTGGCCGCCGCCGTGGGGGCTCCCGTGCTGGGCCCGCCCATCGGCGCGACAGACTCGCTGGGACGTACGAGCGACGTGCAGGCGTACGAGCGCACCCGCAGCCCCGAGCAGACGAGAAGAGACTGGCGGGCTCAGGCGGACGCCCTCTGCCGCCACCTGGCGGACCTGCCGCCCACGACCCCCGCGGCGCTGGACGGCATGGAGGTGCCGGTGAGAGACCAGATCCTGGCGAGGTGCCTGGAGACCTGGATCCACACCGCCGACGCCGCCCAGACCGCCCGGATCCGCCTGCCCGACCCCGTCGCCGGCCACATCCGCCCGACCGCCGACCTGTGCGCCCGCCTGCTGCCCTGGACGATGCTCATCTCGGGCCTGGACGGCTCCGGCCGCACCCTCCACCTCACCCTGACCGGCGCCGGCGGGGGCGAGTGGCAGGTCCCGCTGGGCGTGGAGGACGCCGGGCCCGGCACGCCGGACGCGCACATAACGGCGGACGTGGTCACGTTCTGCTTCCTGCTGGGCGGCAGGGGAGACCCGGCCGAGTTCCCCGCCCACGTGGAGGGCGACCTGTCGCTGGCCAGGGACGTCCTGACCACGGCGCCTTCCCTTTCCGGCCCCTGACACCGATGAGTCCCTGGCGTCTGTCCTTGTGAGAGCCGGATCGACACAAGAAGCCGCAATGAGCGGCGGACTGTCCCAGGTCGGACTCGGGCGCATGCGGAAGGTGCTCCTCATCGCGTCGATGGGAAAGCCGATCACCGCCGTGGCCGCGACGATCCTCATCGAGGAGTGCCGGCTGCGGCTGGACGACCCGGTGGCCACGCCACGAGTGCTGCGGCGGATCGACGTGCCGCTCGACGATTGAGGGCCGTGTGTAATTTGACCGGAAATGCCGGAAGGCAGGGGATCCCGGTTTAAGGCACGCCCCACAGGACTTGACGCGTTGTTTGGGTTCAGGAAGGTAAGTGGGAATAGGCGCGCGGGTACGCCTGATTATGTCTGAGCGCCTGCCCGGACAGCGGGCGCTCAGATTTCTGGCCGATCTACCGACTGGACAGAAACGAATGCGCGTGAATCCCGAAAGTCGGCAACCGCCAGCACCACCGCATGGACCGAGGGGTGGCCGGTACGAGCGAAGTCTGCCCCGCCGGCCCGGGCGGCGCCGGTTACGTCTCGCACGCGAAGCCGGTCCAGCGCTGCCGCCGGGCGATGATGACAGGTGGGCCGCCGGTTAATTCCGCGGCCTGGCGGGAAATCGCTTGAGCATTTTCGACGGCGGTACATGGCAAATGCCGTGACCAGTTCATTGGTCACGGCATTTGCCGCTGGTCCGATACCTTGGGCCGGCGCCGCGAATTTCGCCCGGCCTTCGTCTAGGCTCGGCACATGGAGGAAAGGGGGGTCCCCGTGGAGGACGAGGTGACGGGGCTGGCGGGGCTGTTGTACGAGTTCGGGCTGCTCAAGCGCTACAAGCGGACCGGGTGGCTGGTCGCGGGCGTGCGCGATCCGGAGAGCATCGCCGATCACTCCTTCCGCGCGGCCGTCATCGCCGGCATGATCGCCAGGCTCGAGGGCGGCAATCCGGAGCGGGCCGCGTTCATGAGCCTCTTCCACGACACGCAGGAGACCCGCATCACCGACATCCCGTACATCGGCAAGCGTTACCTCAAAGCGGCCTCCAACGAGGACGTCACCGCCGACCAGGTGCGGGGCGTGCCCGCCGAGGTGGCGGACATGGTGGCCGACGCGGTGGGGGAGTACGAGGAGAAGGCCAGCCTCGAAGCCGTCTGCGCCCGGGACGCCGACAAGCTGGAATGCCTCATCCAGGCGGTCGAGTACCGGGAGCAGGGGCATCAGAACGTCCAGGGGTGGATCGACAGCTCGCTGGCCGCGATCACGACCCCGACGGGGAAGCGCCTCGCCGAGGAGGCTCTGCGCACCGGGACCCTGGAGTGGGTGACACGCGTGCTCAACGGCGACTGAGCCCGCCCGCCACTCCGCCCGCCGGGCCGTTCGGGGGAGCGGCCGCCGGGCGGCGCGAGCGGGGGCGTCGAGGTGGTCAGTCGGTGGGCGCTTGGGTGACGAGATCTCTGGCGTACTCGTCGTCGCTCTCCGCCAGCACCCGCTCCACCCCCCGCGACGCCCTGTCGTCTCCCCGGACCAGGAGTCCGCGCGTGGCCTCGGCCACCGTGCGGAGGTCGGAGTCGGCCAGACGGGCGGCCAGGGCCTCCCGGATCCGGGGCGTGTCGGCCGAGAGCCCGGCGAGACCGGCGGTGGCCCAGTCGCGGACCTCGGCGTCCTCCTCCTCCGTCATCGCGATCAGCAGCGCCAGCCCCTCCTCGTGGTCCGGCGGCAGCACGTCGGCCAGCGCGATCGCGTCCGTCATCGTGCGCTTGTGCCCGGGACGCTCGATGATGTCCAGCACCTGCGGCAGCGCCCTCGGGTCGCCCTGGTGACCGAGCGCGGCCAGCACCGACCGGAGCACCTGCGGATTGCCTTCCGTGGTGACCATCTTCTGCAGCAGCGGCAGAGTCCTCTCGAGGTACGGCTTCTCGCCCTCCGCGAACCCGAACTGGGCGATCGCGTCCACCCCGAACTCCCGCTCCCTGGCGTCCTCGCTCGCGCACAGCCGGCTCAGCGCCTCGTACGTCTCCTCGTCCGCCCGCTTGCCCAGCGAGTCGGCCACGATCCACCAGGTCTCGGCGTCCTCGTCGACGTCGCGGTGCGCCACGGCCCGCGCCACCAGCTGGTCCACCGGCGTGTACGCGCCCTCGGCGTCCTCCAGCAGGGTCGCGATGGCGGCGTGGCCACGCTGGGCCTGCACCTGCTCGGTCTCGGAGCCGTCGGCCGAGCGCCCGGCCACAGTGACCAGCTCGGTGCCGTCCTTGGCGTACTGGCGGGCCACGACGTACTCCCAGCCCTCCTGCTCGATCTGGTCGAGCAGCGCGCTCTCCAGGTGCACGCCCACCCAGGAGGTGGCGATGTCGAGCGGGCTGTCGCCGTCGCCGTCGTACTTCCCGGCATCGGCGCCGGCCTCCAGCAGGACCTGGACCACGCCCAGCGCGCCGCGCCTGGCGGCCAGCGAGAGCGGGGTGTCGCCGTCGTCGTTGGCCCCGTCGACCTCGGCACCCGCCTCGATCAGCGCACCGGCGGTGGCGGCGTGGCCGTTGGCGGAGGCCCAGAGCAGCGCCGTCCAGCCGCCGGACTCCCGGCCGTTCACGTCCGCGCCGGCCGTCAGCAGCGCCCCGGCCACCTCGACGCGGTCCCACGCGGCGGCCGCGCACAGCGGCAGCCCTTCTTCGCTCGCACTATTGGGATCGGCGCCGCCGGCGAGCAGCTTGCCCACTGTCTCCAACTCGCCGTTCAACGCCGCGCGGTAGAGCTGTTCCTCATGCATGACAGGGACCCTAACCTGGTCCGGCCGCGCCCCGGGCCATGTCAGGGCCCCGTGTCATCGCTTGGTACGCGCCAAAGCCCCGTCCAGGTTCAAACACCTACAAGGGATGACACGTTTTTCCTACCGGGGGAGGAGCTTCAATCCCGGCCAAACGCGATATGTTGCGAGTATGACTGATCCAGGTGAGCTCCGCGCGTCGGACGCCGAGCGCGAGGCCGTCGTCGAGCAGCTCCGTGTCGCCTCGGTGGAAGGCAGGCTCACGCTCGCCGAGCTGACCGACCGCACGGAGGCCGCCTATTCCGCGACCACGCACGCGGAGCTGTCCCTGCTCACCCAGGACCTGCCCTCCGGAGCCATGCCCGCCCCCGTTCCCGTTCCCGCACAGCACGAGGGCAGGAAGCGGCGGTGGTTCGTGGGGGTCATGGGCGACACCAAGCGGCGCGGCACCTGGCGGATCGACCAGGAGCTGGGCGCGGTCGCCGTGATGGGCGACGTGCTGCTCGACCTGCGCGAGGCCGAGGTGCGCACCGACACGGTGGACATCACAGCCGTCTCCGTGATGGGCGACGTGAAGATCATCGTGCCCGACGGCGTGAACGTGGACCTCGACGGCATGGCCGTCATGGGCGACAAGAAGGTGGACGTCCTGGAGGCGGCCCCCGGCATGAACGTCCCCGTGGTGCGCGTGCACGCGTACGCGGTGATGGGCGACGTCAAGGTGATCGGTGACTCGCGGGCGCAGCCGCTGCAGCGCGGGTTCGCGGCCTGGCGCGAGCACTGGCGGCGCCTGCACGGCGAGGACTGGCGGGCCCTGGGCAGGCAGATGCGCCGGGAGGGCCGCGAGCTCGGCAGGCAGCTCCGCGACGAGCGTCGCGACCTGAGAAGGGGCTACTGAGAAGGCTCAGCCGACCAGGGTCACAGGCTGCCGATGGGCGGACTCGTAACGTTCCAGGAGCACGTCCACCAGCTCGGGCGCCGGGCCGAGCACGTCCGACACCACCGTGGCGCCCGCTTCCAGGGTGCTCCGCCGTACCTTGTCCGCGAAATGGCCGGGCGCCAGCAGATACGGCGCGACGGCCACCCTCGGGGCGCCCGCCCGCCTGAGCGCGGCGACCGCCTCGGCGGGGGAGGGGGCGGCGGCCGAGGCGTAGGCGGCGGACACCGTCCACCAGCCGGAACGCCGCCACGCGCGTGCCAGCTCCGCGATCACCGCGTTGGCCCTGGCGTCGCTCGAACCCGCCGACACCAGCACCACGGCCGTGTCCGGATCGCCGGCCCGCACGCCCGCCTCGGCCAGCCGCCGCTCCAGCGCCGTCAGCAGCAGCGGGTGGGGCCCCAGCGTGGCGCCGTAGTGCACGCGCAGGCGCGGCTCGCGCGCCCTGACCTCGTTCAGCGCCGCCGGCAGGTCCACCCGGCTGTGGTAGGCCTCCGTGAGCAGCAGAGGCAGCACGACCGCCTCCTGCAGGCCGTTCAGGGCCTGCCCCAGTGCCGGGGTGCAGTGGTCGAGGTACGCCACCCGTACGGGCACCTCAGGGCGTGCCTGGCGCACCCGGTCGAGCAGCGCGGCCACGGTGGCGGCGGCACGCGGATCTCGCGACCCGTGCGCCACCGCCACCAGTGGCACGCGGCCGGGGGCCGTCCCGCCTGCCAACGGGACAGGTCCCCTGCTGGGGATCACAGGTGAATGCCGCATTCGACCTTCCCCAGGCCCGCCCAGCGTCCGCTGCGCGGATCCTCACCCTCCGCGACCTGCCGCGTGCACGGCGCGCAGCCGATCGAGGGGTAGTTGTCGTAGTGCAACGGGTTGATCAGCACCCCGTTGTCGGCGATGTAGTTGTCGACGTCCTCCTGGGTCCAGGCCGCGATCGGGTTGACCTTGACCATCTGCCGCTTGGCGTCCCACTCGACGACCTTGGAGTCCGCGCGGCTGGGCGACTCGTCGCGGCGGATGCCGGAGATCCACGCCAGGTACGGCTCCAGCGCCCGGTTGAGCGGCTCCACCTTGCGCAGGTAGCAGCACAGATCGGGATTGCGGCCGAACAGGCGCGGTCCGAGGTCGCGATCCTGCTCCTCGACCGTCCGCGACGGCTTGATGTCGATCACGTTGACGTCATAGACCTGGCGCACCGCGTCACGCGTGCCGATCGTCTCGGCGAAGTGGTAGCCGGTGTCGATGAACAGCACGTCCACGCCGGGCTTGACCCTGCTCACCAGGTCGATCAGAAGGGCGTCGCTCATCGAGGATGTCAGGCACAGCCGGTCGCCGAACGTCGCCGCCGCCCAGCGGATGATCTCGCGGGCGGGGGCGCCCTCCAGGAAGGTCGCGGCGGACTCGACGATGTCCTGCAGGTCGAGCGTGCCGCGCTGTTGTTTGAGACCGACCTCGATGTCCACCAGCGTCATATCTTCACTCCGATTCCAAGAAACTTGAGCTTGAAGGCACGAGCGCAGGCGCGGCAGTACCAGCTGCCGTCCCCCTCATAGGGCTCGAGGTCCTCGTCGCCGCAGTAGGGGCAGTGGAACGGGACCGCTCGCTCGCTCATTTGAGGTCCGCCTCGTCGGCTCGCTGCACCCAGTCGGCGAAGGACTCGCCTTCCTTCTTCTGGGTGTCGTAGTGGCGCACGACGCGCTCCACGTAGTCGGGCAGCGCCTTGGCGGTGGTCTTGAGGCCGCGGACCTTGCGTCCGAAGCCGGGGTTGACGCCGAGGGAGCCGCCCAGGTGAACCTGGAAGCCCTCGACCTGGTCGCCGTTCTCGTCCACCACGAGCTGGCCCTTCAGGCCGATGTCGGCGACCTGGATGCGGGCGCAGGAGTTGGGGCAGCCGTTGACGTTGATGGTCAGCGGCTCGTCGAACGCCGGGAGCCGCCGCTCCAGCTCGTCGATCAGGTCGGCGGCCGTGGCCTTGGTCTCGACGATGGCCAGCTTGCAGTACTCGATGCCGGTGCAGGCCATCGTCTGGCGGCGGAACGTGGACGGCTTGACCTGCAGGTCGTTGGCCTCCAGCTCGGCCACGATCGAGTCGACCTGGCCGGGCGCGACGTCGAGGACGACCATCTTCTGCTCGACCGTCGTGCGGACCCGGCCGGAGCCGTGCCGCTCGGCGATGTCGGCGATCACGTGCAGCTTGTCGCCGTCGAGCCGGCCCACCTTGGGCGCGAAGCCGACGTAGAAGTTGCCGTCCTTCTGCGGGAAGACGCCGACGTGGTCGCGGCGGCTGCCGCGCGGCTGCTCGGGCGCGGGCCCGTCGGGCAGCGGCTCCTTGAGGTACTCCTGTTCGAGAACTTCGCGGAACTTTTCGACTCCCCAGTCGTTGACCAGGAACTTGATGCGGGCCCGGTGCCGCAGCCGCCGGTAGCCGTAGTCACGGAAGATCCCGACGACGCCCTCGTAGACGTCGGTCGCCTGGTCGGGCCGGACGAACACGCCGAGCCGCTTGCCCAGCATCGGGTTGGTCGACAGGCCGCCGCCGACCCACAGGTCGTAGCCGGCCTCGCCCTGCTCGTTCACCACGCCGACGAACGCCACGTCGTTGATCTCGTGCACCGTGCAGTGCGCCGGGCAACCGCTCAGCGCCGACTTGAACTTCCTCGGCAGGTTGGAGTACGCCGGGTTGCCCACGATCCGGTCCATGACCTCGCGGATCTGCGGGGTCGCGTCGAGCACCTCGTCGGCGTCGATCCCGGCCAGCGGGCAGCCCAGGATGACGCGCGGGGTGTCGCCGCACGCCTCGGTCGTGGACAGGCCTACGGCCTCCAGACGCTCCCAGATGTCCGGCACCGACTCGATCTCGATCCAGTGCAGCTGGATGTTCTGGCGGTCGGTCAGGTCGGCGGTGCCGCGGCCGTACTCGTTGGAGATGTCCGCGATCGCGCGCAGCTGGGCGAGGTCGAGCTGGCCGCCGTCGATGCGCACGCGCAGCATGAAGTAGCGGTCGTCGAGCTCCTCCGGCTCGAGGATGGCGGTCTTGCCGCCGTCGATGCCGGGCTTGCGCTGGGTGTAGAGGCCGTACCAGCGCATGCGGCCACGCAGGTCGGCCGGGTCGATCGAGTCGAAGCCCCGCTTGGAGTAGATGTCGATGATCCGCTGGCGGACGTTGAGGCCGTCGTCGTTCTTCTTGTTCTCTTCGTTCTTGTTGAGCGGCTCACGGTAACCGAGAGCCCACTGGCCTTCGCCGCGCGGGCGCTTGTGGTGCCGGCTGGCAGGAGTGCGGCTGGCAGGCGTGCTCATTGCGCGTCCTTCGGTTCATGGGCGCGCGCATGTTTTCCTCCTGCCTCATCATCGAGGGCAGGGGTGGAGAGGAGGATTGCGACGCGCTCAGCGGTAGAAAAAAGCTGGGGTTACATGCGGGCGTCGCAACAGATGGCACTGCGGACACGCTGGAGGTCGACGTGGCGTCGACCGACGAGCATGGGGTCCGCTGGCATACCTAGAAGATACTCGGGCCGTCCCGTATGTCCAAGACGGGGTCCAGAGTGTGGGACTGTCCAGTACCGTGGCGCGGGTGTTTCATGGCACTCGGCCGCCGGTAGAGTGCCGGGCATGCCCGAAGCCGCGCCGTCGCCCGTGACCGCCGACGACCTCGACGAGGCCGTACGGCTGGCCGTCGCCACCCTGCGGGAGGCCCCCGAGGGCGCCTGGGACGGCAAGGCGGGTTCGCTGGAGTGGACCTGCTGGGAGACGGTCGAGCACCTCGCGGATGACCTGTTCGCCTACGCCGCCCAGCTCGGTCTCAGGACGCCACCGCTGGACACCTACGTCCCGTTCATCCTGGAGCGCCGCAGGCCGGAAGGCCCCGCCAACACCATCCACGCCGACCGCGAGGCCGGGCCGGCCGGGCTGCTGCAGGTGCTGGAGGCGTGCGGCGCGCTGCTGGTCGCGATGGTCCGCACGGCGCCGCCGCAGGTCCGCGCGCACCACGGCTTCGGCGCGGCCGACGCGGAGGGCTCGGCCGCGATGGGCATCGTGGAGACGCTCGTGCACACCCATGACCTGGCCGAGGGGCTCGGTCTCGCCTGGGCTCCGCCGGCGGACATGTGCGCGCGGGTGCTGACCCGGCTGTTCCCCGACGCGCCGCGCGACACGGATCCGTGGACGGCCCTGCTGTGGGCCACCGGGCGCGCCGAGCTTCCCGGTCGCCCCCGCCTCACTCGCTGGCGCTGGTACAGCGCGCCGCGGCCGTAGCGGTCAGGGCCGCGCGCGCCCGAGGCGGGCCTCAGACGATGAGGTCGTCGAACTCGCCGTCCTTGGCCCCGAGGACGAACGCGGTGATCTCCGCCTGCGTGTAGACCAGCGCGGGCCCTTCGGGAAAGCGTGAGTTACGCATGGCTATCTCCCCCGTGGGCAGGTTCGCGACTTCGACGCAGTTGCCGTTGGGGTTGCTCCGCTTGCTCTTGCGCCAGACGACGGGAAGGCGGCCGGCGGGCGTTCCGTTCCGGAACTCGTGCATGGGGGCAGCTCCTCGCGATCTTACGGATGCACGTGCATCCGCGTTTGCGAGGAGACAATACGGTAACGCGTGGGTCTCCATATAGCGGACGACCAAAATTCCCTATATGGAGTGGCTCACAGGGAAATCAGCAGCTCATCGGGAAATCAGGCGTTCCAGGAGGCGCCTGGTCTCCTTCGGCTCCTCGGCCTGGATGCTGAGCCGGTCCATGACCTCCATGTAGTGGTCGGAGTCGGCGGGCTTGTCCAGGTAGAGGGCGCTGGTGAGCTGCTCCATGTAGACGACGTCGGGCAGCTCGGGCTCGGGGAAGCGCAGGATGCTGAACGGCCCGCCCGCCGCCGCGTGACCGCCGCGGTCGAACGGCATGATCTGGACGGTGACGTTGCGCTCCGCCGTGAGGTCGAGGAGATGGGCGATCTGCGCGCGCATGATCTCGGGGCTGCCGAGCGTGCGGCGCACGACGGCCTCGTCGATCACGGCCCAGACCGTGAGCCCGTCCTCCAGCCGCTTCTGCCGCGTGGTGCGCACCGCCACGCGCCGGTCGAGCTCGGCCTTCGGGGCCTTCTCGTGGGCCAGCTCGATCACGGCCCTCGCGTAGCCGGGCGTCTGGAGCAGGCCGGGCATGAACTGGTTCTCGTACGTGCGCATGCTGGAGGCCGCGCCCTCGAGGCCGATGTAGACCTCGAACCAGGACGGCAGCACGTCGCTGTACTTGTGCCACCAGCCTGGGGCGTTGGCCTGCTTGGCCAGGGCGAGCAGCTGCTCCCGCTCGGCGGGGTCGGTGACGCCGTACAGGGTCAGCAGGTCGGCCACGTCCCGCTGCTTGAAGCTGACCTGGCCGAGCTCCAGGCGGCTGATCTTCGCGTGAGATGCGCGAATCGAGTATCCCGCGTCCTCGCGCGAGATACCCTTCTCCGTGCGGAGCCTGCGGAGCTGGGTTCCGAGCAGGATTCGCAGCACCGTCGGGCTTCCCGGCGAATAGCTGAGAAGTTCGCCCTCCGCGCGCTCTGCGCTCACCGCACCGCTCCTAGATCATCTGCACGTGCAGATGCGATTCGCATCCGTAAACGACGAAAAGTCTTGCATCGGTAAGCGCTCCCCGTAAAGATGGGCATTGGATCACCAGACCGCGCTTCGGGGGCCAGAATGACGACTTTCGACGCTCGGCCGCAAGCCGTCATCGGTTCCCGGCCACCAGTATGGCTCTCCTCCATCCTGGTGGAGGGACGCGCATGGGAGTGCGACGCGGTGTTCCCTTTTCATCAGCGTGTCGCGCTGGAGCCGGCGTGCGTGGCGACGGCCCGGCGGTTCGTCGACCAGACGCTGGCCGCGTGGGGAGTGCTGGGGCCGGCCTATGACGCGCAGCTCGTGGTGTCGGAGCTGGTGACCAACGCGATGCGGCACGGCGGCGGGGCCGCGCAGCTCCGGCTCCTGTCGCATGAGGCCGAGCTGGCGTGCGTGGTGACCGACCACAGCCGTACGGCGCCGGTGGCGGCGGCGCCTGACGTGTTCTCGGAGTTCGGGCGGGGGCTGCGGCTGGTGGACGCCCTCTGCACCGCCTGGGGCTGGCTGTCTCCCGGCGGCGCCCGCAAGCTGGTCTGGGCCATACTCGCCGGCTGACGTCGCCGCCTCTCTCATCCCCTCGCCTTGCTCATGAGTTCGAGCACGTCGGCGTCGCTGAGCTGGTCGAAGTGTTCGTACCACTGGCCGACCGCCCTGAAGTCGACCGGCGTGAGCAGCACGACCACCTCGTCCGCCTCCTGACGCAGGGAGCTCACGGTCTCGGCGGCCCCGACCGGCACGGCCAGCGTCACCTTGGCGGGCCTGGCCGCGCGTACCGCCCTGAGCGCGGCCCGCGCGGTGCCGCCGGTGGCCAGGCCGTCGTCGACCACGATCACCTCCCGCCCCTCGAGCGGGGGCAGCGGGCGGTCGCCACGGTAGGCGTGTACCCTGCGGGCCAGCTCATGCCGCTCCCTCTCGACCACGTCGGCGACGGACTCGGGCGTCATGCCCAGGCGGCGCAGCAGCGTGTGGTCGAACACCGGTTCACCGCCCTCGGCTATCGCTCCCACGCCCAGCTCCGGGGTGGGCGGATAGCCGATCTTCCTGGTTACGAGGACCTCGAGCGGGGTGTCGAGCCTGCGGGCGATGGGCTCGGCCACCGCCACGCCACCGCGGGGCAGGGCGAGCACGACGGGGTCGTGCGCGTCCTTCAGCCGCTCGGCGAGCAACTCCCCTGCCTCGGTCCGGTCTCGGAAGCGCTCCATGACCTGTGCCTACCCGCTGACACGCGCTCCTCGCCTCTTCACCCGCCACCCACCGCCGGACGACCTTCGACCCGGCGACGGATGCGGCCGGCCGCGTAGCACGTGCACCACCGGCCACACCCGCCGCCGAAACAGCCGTCCTCACGCGGAGGGCGTCAGGGGCGGTTGCGGCCCGAGCGGCGCATTTCCTTGGTGATGAACTTCCACCGGCTCTGCTGCTCCTTGCGCAGCCGCGCGTCCGAGCGGGAGGCCATCCACGCCGCCTCCCGCTGCAGCTTGCGCCAGCTCTCCAGCCGCCGCTCCGGCAGCTCCCCGCTCTCCAGGACGGCCAGCACCGCGCACCCGGGCTCGCTGGAATGCCCGCAGTCGCCGAAGCGGCACTGCGAGGCCAGCGCCTCGATGTCGGAGAAGACCAGGTCGACCCCGTCACCGATGTCGTAGAGGCCGATGCGCCGGATCCCGGGCGTGTCGATGATCAGCCCGCCCGCGGGCAGTGTGATGAGCTCCCGGTGCACCGTGGTGTGCCGGCCGCGCCCGTCGGCGGCGCGTACCTGCTGGGTCTCCATGACGTGGTCGCCGGCGAGCGCGTTGACCAGGGTGGACTTGCCGGCGCCGGACGGGCCGAGGATGACGGCCGTACGGGAGCCGCCGAGGTAGTCGGCCACCAGCGACACCCCGCCCCCGTGGAGGGACGAGACCGCGTGCACGTCGACGCCGGGCGCGGCCACCCGGACGTCGTCGAGGAGCTGGTCGAGGCCGTTTTCGAACAGGTCGGACTTGGTGACGAGCACGACGGGCGTGCCGCCGGACTCCCATGCCAGCGCGACGAGGCGCTCGATGCGGCCGAGGTCGGCGAAGTCCGTGGAGTGCATGGACGGCTCGGCCACGAAGACGAGGTCGACGTTCGCGGCGAGCACCTGGCCCTGGCCGTCGCCGGACAGGCCGCCCACCGAGTCGCGGCTCACGCCGCCCCTGACGAACGCGGTCGTCCGCGGCAGGACCTCGTCGAGCTCGTACCGCCCCTCGGGCAGCCATCGGAGCGCGACCCAGTCGCCGACGCAGGGCAGCGCGATGGGGTCGGCGGCCGACGCCCTGCGGATGCGGGCGCCGTACTTGACGTGATGCTGGCCGTCCGCCGCGATCACCTCGGCGGCGCCGCGGTCGACGCGGGCCACGCGGGCGGGGACGGTGTCAGCGGGCAACTCGGCGGCGCGCAGGGCGGTCCAGCCGAGCAGAGAAAGATCGTTGGACAACGGAGTGAAACCCCTTGGTCGAGAAGGAGCCGGGCGGCTCAGGGGAGCCCCCGGAGGTGAGTGGACGGCACGGTGAACGGGACGACCCGCATAGCCCTCACCTCCTCGATCGGTTGCGGCAGCGACTCTACGCACCCTGTCCGCGAGGACGCAATCGGATTAAGTATCGCGATCTGTTGAACCGTGCCAGGGCGACCGGCCGTACCACCTGCCGACGGACACGAGAAAGGGGAATGATGCACACCAGCACTTATCCCCCGCCCTCGGCCGAGGGAGCCGCCCCCATGGGCAAACCGCGCTTCCGACACTGGATCCGCCGTGTGCGGCCGGATGACGGGGTGCCAGATGACGAGGCGGCGGTGTCCGCGCTCTACCGGGAATATCACAGGCCGCTCCTGGCCTTCGTGATCAGGTTGACGGCGGGCGATCGGCAGTGGGCGGAAGACGTGGTGCAGGAGACCATGATTCGGGCCTGGCGCAGTGCGGAGCAACTCGATCCCGAGTCGGTCTCGCTGATGCCCTGGCTAGCCACGGTCGCCAGACGTATCGTGATCGATGACCGGCGGCGCCGGGACGCCCGCCCTCAGGAGTCGGGCGACGGGCCGCTGGAGAGCGTGCCCGTGCCTGACGAGATGGAGGGTCTGCTGCACCAGGTGGTCGTGTCAGAGGCGCTGAAGGCGTTGTCACCGGCACATCGCGAGATCCTCAACGAGACGATCTTGCGGGACCGGTCCGTCAACGACGCGGCCGAGGCGCTCGGCATCCCGGTCGGCACCGTGAAGTCCCGGGTCTACTACGCCGTTCGCGCGCTGCGGATCGCACTCGAGGAGAGGGGGGTGACGGCGTGACTTCGAGAGTCGAGCACACGGATGTGGGCGCGTACGCGCTCGGCCTGCTGGAGGAGGACGACAGGCTGGCCTTCGAGGCCCACCTCCTCGGCTGCTCGCCCTGCCGCTTCGAGCTGTCCGACTTGTCCGGCATGGCGAGCGTGCTGAGCGGGATCGGCCCGGTGGAGGAGTACGACGTACCGTCCCCCGAGCCGGTGATCGACCTGCTCCAGCGCAAGAAGGCGGCCGACCGGCGGACGCGCAGGGGGACGTTCGTGATCGGGCTGGCGGCGGCGGTCACGCTGGTGGCCGGCGGGCTGACGATCGGCACACAGCTCGGCGCGGACTCCGCGCCGCCGATCGCGCAGGGCCACGCCGGCCATCTGGGGCCCGCCGAGCAGTTCTACGCCGACGGCGTCCCCATCGAGGGGAAGGGCGTCGACGGGGTGACCGGCGGGCTGGTGGTCGAGTCCAAGGCCTGGGGCACGCACGCGGCGCTCAGGCTGGCCGGGGTGAAGGGGCCGCTCGAGTGCGAGCTGGTCTCGGTCGGCAAGTCGGGCGAGCGGCGGGTCATGACCGGGTGGTCCGTACCTCCAGCCGGGTACGGAGTGCCGGGTTCGCCTGATCCGCTCTACATGCACGGCGGCAGCGCGACGCCGCTGAAGGACATCGACCACTTCGAGGTCGTCACCTCGACCGGTAAGAAGTTGCTCACCATCAACGCCTGACCGCCAGGCGTCCCGAGCCCTCCCGCCGCTGGTGGGAGGGCTTTTTCGTGCTTTCTCCCTTGTGTGTAAATTTACGGATTCCTGGGTTGAACCTCCACCGGTGCCGGCCGCGTACTGCCTGCCGTACCAACCGGAATATCAAACCGTTTAAGAGGTTTCGCCATGTTCATCCGAAAGTTCGCGATTCCCGGCACACTGCTCGCCGCCGCCCTGCTCGCCTCGCCCGCGCCTGCCCACGCCTCCGGTGACGACGTCTATCTCGCCGCCGGACTGCGTGGCGCGAACGAGGTGGGGGTCAAGGGTGACGCCGACGGCCGCTCGACGGTGGTGCTCAAGATAAGCGGGAACGAGGTGACGTTCGCGGTCCGCTGGAACAAGATCGACGCGCCCACCGCCGGCCACGTCCACCTGGGTGCCAAGGGCGCCAACGGCGACGTCAAGCTCGAGTTCTTCACCAAGTCGCTGCCCGCGACCGTGCTCGGCGTCACCGGCACCGTCAAGGCCGGCAACGAGCTCGTCAAGTCGCTCATCGACAACCCCGGCGGCTTCTACGCCAACCTGCACGACGCCACGCACCCCAAGGGCGCCGTACGCGGCCAGTTCCACCGGCTGAACAGGCCGATCGACCTCAACGGCGTGCTGCAGGGCAGCAACCAGGCCACGCTCTCCGCGCGCGCCGACGGGGCGCAGGAGGTGCAGGAGAACGACGGCAGGAAGCGCGCCGACCAGGACGGCCAGGCCGTCTGGTGGCTGCGCCCGAACGGCTCGTCCATCGCCTACACCGCCTTCTGGTCGGGCCTCGGCCAGGTGACCAACGGCCACCTGCACAAGGGCGCGACCGGCAGGAACGGCCCGGTGGTCGCGGACCTGTTCGCGGGCTCCCTGCCCGAGAACCTCACCGGCGTCGCCGGTGAGACGCCGGTCGCCGCCGCGGTGGTCAAGCGCATCGCGGCGAACCCCGGCCGCTACTACTCCAACCTGCACACGCTCGACTTCGGCGGCGGTGCCGTACGCGGCCAGCTGTCCGGCCGGCCGTTCACCCACCCGCGCGCGCTCACGGCCGACGTGCTGCGCGGCCGGCAGATCTACTCCTGCACGGCGCAACCGTCGGGCGGGTACGCCTTCACCCAGCTCGGCGTGTCGGCCAAGCTGCGGCGCGGCATCGACCACTCCTTCGTGACGCCCGCCGCCGGCCCGCCGCAGTGGATCGCTCCAGACGGCAGCGCGGTGCGCGGCTCGGTCGTCACCAAGACGCCCAACGGCGACGGCAACATCCCGGAGCTGGTGCTCGACGCCACCCAGGCAGGCAAGGAGGGCGGGCTGCTGGCCCACGCCACCCAGATCCTGCGCCTCAACACCACGGGCGGCGTCGCCCCGTCCGGCGCCTGCTCTCCCGGCTCGGAGGCCAAGGTCCCGTACGGGGCCGACTACCTCTTCCTCGGCTGAGGCCTCCGGATTCCGGATTCCGGATTCCGGCTTCCCGGGGGGACGCTTCGGTCCCGTCCCCTCGGCAGGCCTTCCCCGGTCGGCCCCCGGTCCACGTCCCCGGGCCGCCGGCCGACCACACCGCGAGCGAGGCACTCCGGCCCGCCCCGCTCGCGTCGAACGCCCCGCCGCACCCGGAGCCCGTGCGGCGGGGCGTTCCCGTGCGCCGGAACCCGTCCTGCACGGCGGAGCCAAGCAGGCGCCACCCCTGCCCTCTTAGGTTCCGAAAACGCCCATCCTGTACGGCGGAGCCAAGCAGGCGCCACCCGCCGCACGGGGCTCATGGCCTCCAGGGTGACGCCCGCTGACCCGCACGGGGCCGGCCGCCGTTACGGCGCACCCTGGGCCGTGATCGTGGTGAGCCGGCCGTCCTTGATCGTCTCCACCGGGACTACATGGCGCGCCATTGATCGCGCGTCGCCATGCGCGTTGCGGCTGTCCCTGCGCCACCTGGGGCGTGGAGAGGCGACGAGAACCTTTAGAGGCCGGGAGCCGGGAACTGGGCGGTGAGCTCGCTGACCTCGCGGTGGACACGCGAAATGACGTCCTCGGCGTCGCCCTTGGCGAGGGCGGTGACGACCTCGTCCATCCAGGCGCCGATCTGCCGCATCTCCGTCTCGCCCATCCCGCGGGAGGTGACGGAGGGCGTGCCGATGCGGATGCCGGACGGGTCGAAGGGCTTGCGCGGGTCGAAGGGGACCGTGTTGTAGTTGGTCTCCAGCCCGGCCCGGTCGAGCGCCTTGGCGGCGGGCTTGCCCGCGACGCCCTTGGAGGTCAGGTCGATGAGGATCAGGTGGTTGTCGGTGCCGCCGGAGACCAGGTCGAAGCCGCGGCTCGCAAGCTCCTCGGCCAGCGCCTTGGCGTTGGCCACCACCTGGTGGGCGTAGGCCTTGAACTCCGGCTGAGCGGCCTCGTGCAGCGCGACCGCGATGGCGGCGGTGGTGTGGTTGTGCGGGCCGCCCTGCAGGCCGGGGAAGACGGCCTTGTTGAGCGCGGTGGCCTTGTCGTCGTCGTCGGCCATCAGCATCGCGCCGCGCGGGCCGCGCAGCGTCTTGTGCGTGGTGGTGGAGATGACGTCGGCGTGGCCGGCAGGCGAGGGGTGGGCGCCGCCCGCCACCAGGCCGGCGATGTGGGCGATGTCGGCGGCCAGGACCGCGCCGACCTCGCGGGCGATCTCGGCGAAGGCCGGGAAGTCGATGGTGCGCGGGATGGCGGTGCCGCCACAGAAGATCACCTTGGGCCGGTGCTCCAGGGCGAGCTCGCGGACCTGGTCCATGTCGACGCGGCCGGTCTCCTTGCGCACGTTGTAGGAGACGGGCTTGAACCACTTGCCGGTGATCGACACCGGCGAGCCGTGGGTGAGGTGGCCGCCGGAGGGCAGGTTCATGCCCATGAAGGTGTCGCCCGGCTGCATGAAGGCCAGGTAGATGGCCAGGTTGGCGGGCGAGCCGGAGTAGGGCTGGACGTTGGCGTGGTTGACGCCGAACAGCGACTTGGCCCGCTCGATGGCCACGGTCTCGATCTGGTCGATGACCTGCTGGCCCTCGTAGTAACGCTTGCCCGCGTAGCCTTCCGAGTACTTGTTCGTCAGGACGGTGCCGGTGGCCTCCAGCACGGCCTTGGACACGTAGTTCTCTGACGGGATGAGCTTGACGGTGTCGGCCTGGCGCCGCTCCTCCGCTTTGACGAGCTCGGCGATCTGCGGGTCGACGCTAGCGAGAGAACTCATGACTCTCCTGTCATCGTTGACAATCTGCGAAGACCCAGGCGCACGGCCTCCGCTCCTTTCGCTCCCCGGTGGTCGATCCCACCCAATGCGCCAGTCGCGTCACTTCCTAGACGATAGCGGATGTGCCAGCGGCTTATTCCTCCGCTGATCAGCCGTGTCACGACGATGTGGGAACGGAGGAGTCACATCGCGAGGACTCTATTTGGTACGGCTCACACCCGGCCAGAGCCGATCGACTTCGGCGTTCAGGATCGCGCCGATGAGCACGGCCAGCGCGGTGATGTAGAGCCAGAGCAGCAGGGCGATGGGCGCCGCCAGCGAGCCGTAGACGGAGACGGGGGAGAACCACGCGGCCAGCACGGCCCGCAGCACCGCCGCGCACACGATCCACAGGATCAGCGCCAGGATCGCGCCGGGCAGCTCCCGGTACCACTTGGTCCGCACCGGCACGCTGACGTGGTAGAGCACGGTCAGGAACAGCACCGAGCCGATGATCACGACCGGCCAGTAGAGGATGTCGATGAGGATGCCGTACTGGCCCGGCAGGGCGTCCTTGAGCAGGGTCGGGCCGATGACCAGTATCGGCATGACGATGATGCCGATGATCAGGCCGACGATGTAGAGGCCGAAGGACATCAGCCTGGTGCGGATGATGCCGCGCTCCTCGCCCAGCCCGTAGGCCACGGAGATGAGGTCCACGTACACGTAGAGCGCTCTGGAGCCGGACCACAGCGACAGCAGGAAGCCCAGCGAGATGATCGACACTTTGCCCGCGTCGTCGCTGAGCACGTCGGTGATGAGCGGGTTGATCACCTTGTTGACGGCCTCTTTGGTGAACAGCAGCCCCGCCTGATCGATCACCCACGCCTTGACCTGCGCGACCACGGTGGAGCCCAGCCACGTGCTGAGCTTGGCCAGCACGCCGATCAGGCCCAGCACGAAAGGCGGCAGCGACAGCAGCGCGAAGAAGGCCGCCTCACCGGCAAGGCCGGTCACCCGGTAGGTGACCCCGGCGTTGGTGGACGCGCGGACGATCGCCCACGACTTCGTGTCGAGCACCCAGCTCAGCCTGGCCCGGGCGTTGGAGACGAGTCCCCTCTTCGTCCGGGAAGGCGCATCGGTGGACGTCATGGCACCCAACGGTATTCGCAGTGACTCTTCCGAACAGCTTACGTCCGGGAACGGCCCTAGTCGTTACCGAGGAACTGCCCTAGTCGTTATCGACTATGCGCGCACCCAGGGGGAGCAAGGAGACGGGGACGAGCTTGAGGTTCGCGATGCCCATCGGTATGCCGATGATGGACAGGAACAGCGGGATCGACGTCACGACGTGGCCGATGGCGAGCCAGACGCCGGCCACCACGCACCAGATGATGTTGCCGATCAGGGAGAACGCGCCCGCCTGCGGGTCGCGCACCACGGTCCTGCCGAAGGGCCACAGCGCGTACGCGGCGATCCTGAACGAGGCTATGCCGAACGGGATGGTGACGATCAGGATGCAGCAGATGATCCCGGCCAACGCGTATCCGATGGCCAGCCAGAGGCCCGCGAAGATCAGCCAGATGACGTTCAAGATTGTGCGCATGTTCACAGCATGTCATCGGACGCACCGTACGCGTCATCCGGCAAGTCCCTGACTTCACCCTGACCTGGGCGCCCGTCCCTTCCCCGGGGGTCCGGCGAACGCCTGGGCGATCTCCATCCAGGTCCGCGCGGGCTCGCCCGTAAGCTCCAGCGCGGTGTCGGACAGGTGGATGCGCTGGGTGACGACCAGGCAGAAGTCGAGTATCGGGCCGCGTACGGCGCCGGCAGCGTCGCCGGGGCCCGCCGTCCACAGGGTCCCGTCGGGCATGGTCAGCTCGGCGCGTACGGGGTCGGCGGGCACGGGCAGGCCGCGCACGGCGAAGCTGTAGGGGCGGGCGCGGAACCCCATCGTGGCCACGTGCCGAAGCCGGGCCGTGGGCTCCCTGGTGACGCCGAGCGCGTCGGCCACGTCCTGGCCGTGCGCCCACGTCTCCATCAGCCGCGCGGTCACGAACGAGGCGGCCGACATCGCGGGCCCGAACCACGGCACCCGTTCACGCGCGTCGAGCGTGGCGAACGCCTCCAGGCTGCGGGCGCGTGCCGCCCGGAACCATTCGCGCAGCTCGCCAGGCGACTTCCCGCGGGACTCCAGGGCGAGGTCGTCCACGGACCGGAAGTCCTTCAGCGACGCCCTGTAGGCGTCGGCGTCGGTGGCCGCCAGGCCGGCGGCTCCGTCGAACCAGGCCAGATGGCTCACCTGGTCGCGGATCGCCCACCCCTCGGCGGGCGTGGGCCGCTCCCAGTCCTCGTCCCGCAGGGGGTGGAGCAGCGCTTCGAAGGACGCCGTCTCGGCACGCAGGTCGTCGAGTAACTCCGCCATGAGGTCCACGCGCGCCAGCGTAACCCGAACAACGTTCTAGGAGAATAATGCAGGCGTGATCTGCGAGAGCTGCAAGGAGAAACGTCACGAGGACTGCCGTGGCGGCTCCTGGTGCGACTGCCAGCATCAGACGGACACGCGCAGGGAGCCCGACGACACCGGCGGGCAGAAGCCCGAGCCGCCGATGAACTGGCTCAGGCAGGGCTAGGGCCGCTCAGGATTCCTTCTCCGCCGGGCCGCACGACCACGACTGGCTCACCACCGTGACCAGGTCGTCGCCGTACGCGTCAGGGTCCCATCCGTCTCTCACGAACAGCTGCGTCACCAGATCGGCGGCCGTCGCCCCCTCGACGTCCTCCTGTGCCTGCTCGCCGAGGAGGCGGGCCACGGCGTCGGGGTCGTTGACGCGGACGCGGTAGTGCGCCTCCACGTCCACGGACGCGGTGTCCGGCTCGCCCTCCTGGGCCTCCTCCTCGAGGTCCTCCTCCAGGGCGCTGAGCGGGTTGCCCCAGCCGGTCCGGTCGAGGCACAGCGCCCCGTACTCGAGCGCGGCCGTGCGCAGGGCGTTCACCGCCTGGATCACGCGGGGGGCGTCGTCAGGGGACGCCTCCAGGACCCGGGCGTGCTCCGCGATCGCCGCGCCCAGCTCGGCGGCCTTCTCCGATAGTTCGTTCGCCACGGTCGTCGCGTCTTCCTCGCCTCGGTAGTGTGCGCTGCCAGTCTTCCAGCTCTATGGCTTCTTGTTCTTTTTCGCGCCCTTCCACGAATAGTGCCGCGTGTGGCTGACCTCCCCGTTCTTGTTGTAGTAGTCGACGTGCACATGGTCGCCGCTCGAGCACTCCCCGCGAAACCTGGCGCGCCCGCCGTCTTTCGCGTCCTGCTTGGCCTCGTCGACCGCCTGGTCCTTGTCGTCCCACCGCCTGGTCCCCGAGTTCGTCTTGCTGGAGGCGTTCCGTTTCCGGGGAAAGCCCATCTCGGCGATGAGCCCGCCCTTGGGGCCGTCGGGGCCGCCCAGATTCGGGCCGCGGGGGGTGTTGAGCCGGGGGAGGTCGTCGAGGACGCCGCGGAATTTGCCGGTGGAGCCGTGGGCGAGGGCGGGCCGCAGGACGCGTCCGACGCCTTCGGCCGCCTGGTGCTGGGCCTTGGTGACGAGGATGCGGCCGCGGATGAGTTCCCACAGGGCGGCGGGGCCGGCGGTGGGCCCGCCCATGAGCATGGCGCGGGCGATGCGGGCGGAGGTGTAGACGGCGCCGGTGGCGACGGCGACCTTGAGGCCGGTGGTGAGCCACGCGGCGTTGTCGAGCACTTGGGGGACGTATTGGACGGCCGCGGTGGCGCGTCCCATGACTTCGCCGACGCCGGCGGGGGCGTTCCAGAGCCCTTGGAGTTCGGTGGCGGACTCGCCTTTGTAGACCTCGCCGGTGGCCTGGACGGAGGTCTGCGCGGCCTGCCCCGCCGCGTGGGAGCCGGCCAGGACGGTGATCCAGGCGTCGCGGTCGGCCACGATCTCATCCACCCGGACATTGGGCCAGTGGACGCCCATCATCTCCAGGACGGCGTCGACTTCGGGGGGAATTGTCACATCCATGAGGCGAAGGCTCAGACCGGGTAGGCGCCGTACAGCTTCGCCGACTCTTCGATGTTCACGGCCTCGGCATCGGCTATGTGGCGGTTGGCGGCGTCGAGGCCGTCGCCGGTGTCGTTGATGGCCTGGGAGACGCCGGCCAGCGCTTCCAGCCCGTAGACGCCGCACTGGCCGTATTCGGCGTGAAACGCGGCGAACAGGCCGGTGTCGTCGCCCCACGAGAAGCAGCCGTAGCCACGCTCTCTGAGCCGCTGGAGGGCGGCGGTG
This sequence comes from Nonomuraea sp. CA-141351, assembly GCF_050944675.1. Classification (NCBI taxonomy): domain Bacteria; kingdom Bacillati; phylum Actinomycetota; class Actinomycetes; order Streptosporangiales; family Streptosporangiaceae; genus Nonomuraea; species Nonomuraea sp. CA-141351. The sequence continues at coordinate 8,749,396 of NZ_CP191982.1, read as the reverse complement.
TAGTCCTCGCTGTGGGTGCGCATCATCGCCGCGTGCTGGGCGACCTGCGCCTTGGAGATCTCAATCCCCGGACTCATGGCGCGTCACCTTAGCGTAACGATCAGCGAAATTCACTAGGAACGGCGTATTAGTGATCTACATCCGGCAGTGAATCGTTCGTGACTAAACTGACGCACTCATCAGCCCCCAACAGGTGGAGTCCGGACATGCCGATGAGACCTTCGCCACAAGACGATGTCGAGCAGGGGGAGCGGATCCTGAGGCAGGGCCGCGAGACGATGCGGCGCCTCCACGAGGCCCGCACCGCGATCGGCGCGGTCACCGGCGTGGCACAGAGCCCTGACGGCCTGGTCGGGGCCTCGGCGGACGGGCGGGGCGGAATCACGGCGCTGCGCCTCGACCCCCGCGTGATGCGGCTGGATCACGAGGCGCTCAGCAAGCAGGTGACGGTGGTGCTACGGGCGGCCCAGCTGGACGCCGAGTCGCAGGCCAAGGAGATCGTGGACTGCGCGCTCGCCGACACCGAGCACACCATGCCGGCGCCGCTGGACGAGAACTTCATCAGCGAGCGGGTCGAGCAGATCGCCCGCAACCTTCTCTAGCCGGAGGTGAGTGTGTTCGGCCCTCGCAGGGACCCTGCAGACATCAGTCACGAGGATCTCGCCCGAGACGAGCGGCAGGCGGACGGGATTCTGGCGTGGATCGAGCGGGCGCGGGCCGGCGTGGAAGCCGTCACCGGGACGGGGGAGGCCGCGTCCGGACAGGTCATCGCGATCGTGGCGGCGGATGGGAAGGTGCTCGACGTCACCATCCGGCAACGCGCGATGAGGCTGGACAGCCGGACGCTCGCCGAGGAGGTGCTGGCGGCGCTCCAGCAGGCGGGGCTGGACGCGGCGCGGAAGACGGAGGAGTTGATTCGTGAGGCCCTGCCGGGCTTCGACCCGGCCGCGGCCACCGCCCAGCTCGAACGGCTGGCGGGCACTCCGTGGGACTGACCTGACGGGTCCGTACGGAACTTTCGGGTGCCGGGACAGGGAGGTGACGCCTGATCAGGCAGTTGTCCCGACCGGGTTCGCCAGAGCCTGGACATGGAGGGCCAGGCTCCGGTTCATCGGGACAACTGCGTGATCACGCGATGGATGGTGATGCTGCCGGGTTTGTCAGGCGGCGGAGATGCCGGCGCTGGCCGCGCGGCGCATGCGACGACGACGCTCGGAGGCGCGCTCGTCTTCGTTGAGACCGCCCCACGTGCCGTACTTCTCGGGCCGGGACAGCGCGTAGTCAAGGCACTCGTTGCGAACGGGGCACTGGGCGCAGATCGCCTTGGCCTTCCGCTCGCGTACGTCACGCTCGGGCTGCCGCTCCCCGTCGGGGCCGAAGAAGAGCACGAGGTCCTCACCCCGGCACGCGGCATCATCCTGCCAACCCCAGCTGGGGCGCGGGCGGGCGAGCTGCCGACGTACCTGAGACATGAGAAAACCACCTTCGTGAGAGGTATTTCGGTAATTGAGCCGCATTGGACGCTTTTGGCGTCACTGTTCCAACGCAACGTTGGGCCGCGATGTTCCCCTGCTCAGGTAAGAGCGGGCGTGGCGTACCGCACAGGCATAAGCCTGTCCAGCGAAACCAGCCGGTAGGTGGTGATCTTCTCGGCGCAAGCCGTGCCACACGGCGCTGTGAACGCCGATGGCTCAACCACAACCTGGAACCGGACGTCGCCGCAGCGCACAATGGCTTCGGTGACGTCACCGTCCGACCTGGAGGATTCCACGGCCACCGCGCCGACGGCGCACTCTCCCGTATGGGCTCGGGCGAAGTGCTCCACGGCTTGCAATGGCTCAGGGATGCCTGCGCGTCCCCGGTAGCGGTCGAGAATGACCTCGCCCGACCGGTACGCGTTAGCCGCTGCCAGTGCAGCAGCCTGAGACATGCTGCCGTAGAAAATTCCGTGTGGCAAGCACACCAGGTTGGCGGCGTAACGATCGCCGCCAACGTGTGACGTTTCCCATACTCTGTCCGGCAGCGAATCGGCCAGCGACCGAGCGAGGGGTAGTCCAATGCGGGCGCAGCACGCATTGCGCTTGGCGTGCGTGCAGACCAGAAATACCGGCTCGTCTTCAAGTATGCAGGACTCCGGGACCACTCCCGCCACGAGCGCGTCCAGGTCAAGATCGTCAGGACCTGCGACGACACCGCTCGCCAGCCACGGCCGCTCTCCTACCGCGTACGCCAATAGCACACGGATGCCCTGCTCCCGTGGGCGGGTTCGTTTTCCCGGCCGGCGGATCAACTGGGGCCTGATACCGCGTTCGAGCGCCCGGCGGACGAGTTCGGAGATTTTTTCAGGAAGTTCGAAGTTTTCCAGGTGTGACGGCCAGGCGCCGGTGTATTCGATGAGCAGCCAGAGCCTGGCTCCCACGGTGGCGCTGGCCAAGGTGGGAACCCTTCCGGTGTGGCACCCGGTCGGATGCTCGCAGCCCCTCGCCAACGCCTGGTCTCCCTCCCGATCCGAATTAGGTAAGACTAACCTAACGGAATGGAGGGGTCAGATGCGGCCCGTTCGGTCCAGAACATCCCGTGTCGCGGCCAGTGCCCGGTCCCTGTCCTGCTTGATCAGGCCGATCCTGGTCCTCCTGTCCAGCAGGTCGCCCTCGTCGAGCGCGCCCTCGTGCCTGATCGACCAGATCAGCTCGCCCTCGGTGACGCCGAGCCCGACCTCCTCCGGGTGCGCCTTGACGAGCTCGTGCACGGCCTCCGCCTCGCTGCCGTACCGCTCGGCCAGCCGGTGCGGCACCCCTGAGGGCCGTGGTCCCGCCCCGGCGAGCGGGATCCTCCTGGTACGGCACCGCCCCGCCAGCAGTTTCGCGGACGAGACCGCTCGATCCACCGCGTCCTCGGCCATGCGCCGATATGTCGTCAGCTTGCCCCCGACGACCGTGACGAGCCCGTCATGCCACAGGACGGCGTGCCTGCGGGAGATGTCCGCCGTGCGGCCGTCTCCCGCCAGAAGGGGCCTGAGGCCCGCGTACACGCCCGCGACCGCCTCTCGGGTCACCTGGGTCTCAAGAACCCCGTTCAGCACCTCCAGGAGCGTTCTGACGTCCTCCTCGGGCACTTCAGGAACGTCGGGCACCGGCTCGTCCACGGGTTCGTCCGTGAGGCCGACGTGGACGCGGCCGTCGCGCTGGGGGAGTACGAGCGCGAATCGGTTGCTCTCTCCGGGAATGGGCACGTGCATGCCGGCGGTCAGCCCGGGCAGCGTGCCCGGCGCCAGCACGAGGTGGGTGCCGCGGGACGGCCGCAGCTCCACCTCGGGGTCCAGCGTTCCCGCCCACACCCCGGTTGCGTTGATCACCACCTTGGCGCGGACGTCGAACTCCTCGCCGGTCAGCTCGTCGCGCACCAGCGCGCCCCGGTCCGTCAGCCGCAGTGCGCGGCAGCGGGTCAGCACGCGGGCCCCGTGCGCGGCGGCCGTGCGCGCGACGGCCACCACCAGGCGGGCGTCGTCGAGCAGCCGGCCGTCCCACGACAGCAGCGCGCCGCGCAGGCCGTCGCCGTCCAGCACGGGCGCCAGCGTGCGGGTGCGGGCCGCGTTCAGCCGGGTGGGCCCGGGCAGCAGCCTGCGCGGCGTGCGCGCGGCGGCCCGCAGGCTGTCGCCGAGCCGGTAGCCGCTCATCACCAGGGCCGCCTGCCGCCGCGAGACCTCCTTGGTGAGCGGCAGCAGGTACGGGTGCGCCGCGACCAGGTGCGGAGCGGTCGTGCGGAGCAGGATGCCGCGCTCGACCGCGCTCTCGTAGGCCACGTCCACCTGCCCCTTGGCCAGGTAGCGCAGGCCGCCGTGAATCATCTTGGAGCTCCACCTGGACGTCCCGAACGCCAGGTCGTGCGCGTCGATCGCCGCTACGCTCAACCCTCGGGACGCGGCGTCGAGCGCGGCGCCCGCGCCCGTCGCGCCGAGCCCCACCACGAGCACGTCCAGCCGTTCCTCCGCGACCTGGCGGAGCTCACGGGACCGTCTGCGGGCGTTCAGCGAGCTGTCCAAGGTGCCTCCACGCGAGCTATCCAAGGTAGGCCTCCAGCATGGCGGCGAGCTCGTCGTCGAGCTCGTCCAGGGTCACGGGGCCGAGCATCGTGGGCGCCGACACCAGGAACGACTGCGCCACCAGCAGCACCGCGCGCGCCTTTCGCGGGTCGCCGACCGCGCGCTCGAGGACGCCGAGCACGGCCTCCTGGCTCGCGCCCCTCCGGTCGAGCAGGTACGGCATGAGCAGCTCGGGATCGGCCTCCACGATCTTCCGCCACAACGGGTGCGCGCGCAGCTCCCGTACCCCCGCGACGACCGCGCGCACCGGGTCGGACAGGTCGAGCCCCTCGACCACCCGCACCCACTCCCTGGTCATCAGGTCCGCGACCAGCGTGCGTACGTCGGGCCAGCGGCGGTAGATCGTCATCCGCGACACCCCGGCCCTGCGTGCCACGTCCGTGAGCGTCGTCCTGCGCACCCCGTACGCGAGCACGCAGTCGCGGGCCGCGTCCAGCACGCCGCCATTGTGACGATTCAACGTCATGTGTCACAGTGTAAGCGTGCCTAGAGAACCGATGTTGTGGTCCGGGTGGGGCGATCCCGCCAAGGCCCGCGAGCTGCCCGAGCAGGTTCGCCGGCTGCTGCACGACTTCCTCGGCGTGCGCGCGCCCGGCACCGCGGCCGTCGCCCTGGAGTCGGTGCGCCTGCCGCCGGTCGCCCTGCCCGGGCCGCTGCTCGAGGCGCTGGCGAAGATCGTCGGCTCCGCCCACGTGCTGACCTCGCACGAGGCGCGCGTACGCCACACCCGCGGCAAGTCCACTCCTGACCTGCTGCGGATGCGCACGGGGGACGGCTCCGACGCTCCCGACGCGGTGGTGCTGCCCGGCTCGCACGAGGAGGTGGCCGAGCTGCTGCGGGTGTGCTCCGCGGAGCGCGTCGCCGTGGTGCCCTTCGGCGGCGGCACCTCCGTGGTGGGCGGGCTCGCGGCCGCCCGCTCCGGCTTCGCCGGGGTGATCGCGCTCGATCTGGGGCGGCTCGACCGGCTGCTCTCAGTGGACCTGGAGTCTCTCGTGGCCTCGTTCGAGCCGGGGGTGCGCGCTCCCGAGGCCGAACGGCTGCTCGCCGGGCGCGGGCTGACGCTGGGGCACTTCCCCCAGTCCTTCGAGTACGCCACGCTCGGCGGCTTCGCGGCGGCCCGCTCCAGCGGGCAGGCCTCAGCCGGGTACGGGCGTTTCGACGACATGGTCATGGGCCTCACGGTGGCCACGCCGTCGGGCACCCTGGACCTCGGACGAGCCCCCAAGTCGGCGGCCGGGCCCGATCTGCGCCAGCTCGTGCTCGGCTCCGAGGGCGCTTTCGGCGTGATCACGTCGCTCAGGCTGCGCGTGCGGCGGGCTCCCGCCGAGCGCCGGTACGAAGGCTGGCGGTTCGGGACGTTCGCGGAGGGATCGGCGGCCGTGCGCGCGCTCGCCCAGGAAGGGCCGCTGCCCACCGTGCTGCGGCTGTCGGACGAGACCGAGACCATGATCGGCCTGGCCAAGCCGGACGCGATCGGCTCCGGCGGCTCCGGCGGCTCCGGCTGCCTCCTGATCGCGGGCTACGAAGGCGCGTTCGCGGCGGAGCGGCAGGCGGCGGCCTCGGCCGTGCTGGAGCGGACGGGCGGCGAGCCCCTGGGCGCGGAGCCGGGCGAGGCGTGGGAGCACGGCCGCTTCTCCGCCCCGTACCTGCGTGACTCACTCCTCGCCGCCGGGGCCACGGTCGAGACGCTGGAGACCGCCGGGTTCTGGGCGAACCTGCCGCGGCTCTACGACGCGGTCCGCCTGGCGCTGGCGGGAGCGCTCGGCTCCCCGCTGGTCATGTGTCACATCTCCCACGTGTACGAGACCGGCGCCTCGCTCTACTTCACCGTCGTCACCGCGCAGGAGGGCGACCCCGTGGAGCAGTGGGAGCGGGCCAAGGCGGCGGCGAGCGCGGCCATCGTCGAGGCGGGGGGCACGATCACGCACCATCACGGGGTCGGGCGCGAGCACCGGGACGCCTACGCGGCCGAGCTGGGACCCGTGGGAGTGAGTGTCCTGCAGGCAGTCAAGGCCCGGCTCGACCCGGCCGGGATACTCAATCCCGGTGTCCTCGTCCCGCCGGCCGGCCCGGCCTGAGGCGGACCGTGGCCGCCCCGTGAAAGGCCGCATCCCCTGACGGCGGTATGGAGACTCCTGCGCGGTCAGGCGTTGTCCGGCGGGGGGATCTGGTCGGCCTCCGCCATCGTGGCGGCGGCCTCGCTGTAGCGGTGCAGGGCCTCGAACACCGCGGCCAGGCGCATCAGCGAGGCCACCAGCGGGCCGCCGCCCATCTCACGGGTGAGCGCCACCGCCTCCTGCGCCAGAGGCAGCGCCTCCGCGGCCCGGCCCCGCTTCAGCAGCAGCTTCGCCGTGGTGCTCAGACTGCGCGCCAGCAACGCCGTGTGCTTGGGCTGCTCCCTGGCCAGCGCCCTGCTGCGCGCGACCGCCTCACTGGCCCTCCTGAGCGCCCCGCCGCCCCATCGGGAACTGGTCTGCGCATATGCGAGCAGACCTTCAATGGCCTCCACATCGGAAGTGCCTCTTCTGGTCGCGTCGTCCGGGCTGTTACGCGTCATGGGAGCCTCCCCTCGGCGGTCCCAACCGCTTGCTTGGGGGGTGAGGCTACACCATTGCGAACCTTCTGTGTTCCTCGCAGTACGGAGCGTTCAGGGTGCGCGAAGTGAAGATCGCGGTAAAGATGTGGACATGGTGGAAGTCGCGGCTGAGCGTGGAAAGCAGCTTTCGTCACGGGTATCGGAGGAGGGAGCGGGATGGGCTTGTACGCAGTTGGGGACGTTCGCGCAGCTCAGACCCGATAACCACGGGTTTACCTGGCTGAATTTGGCGACGCTGTGGCGCTCGCGCAACGACGTCCTCGCCGGGCTGTTCGGGGATCCGTCAGGTCAGGTCCGGGCGCGGTGGGTGGCGTCTCAGGAAGCACGCGGGATTGATCCGGAATTTCGCATCAAGCTATCCGTCGGGGGAAATTTCACTTTCCTTCTGCTTGGTGATACTGGCGAGGGAGACGCGTCGCAGTACGCCGTTGTTCCCGGGATGCTGAAACTGGGAGAGGACACGGCGTTCGCCGTCATAGCCAGCGATGTGATCTATCCGACCGGATCGGGCAACGAGTACTGCGACAAGTTCTTCCGTCCGTACAAGGACTATGACGCTCCGATCTACGCCATTCCCGGCAACCACGACTGGTACGACGGGCTCGGCGGGTTCATGCGGGTCCTCTGTGACGCGCCGCCGCTCAAGCCCAAGCCGGACCGCGGGCTGCGCGGGCTCCTGTGGCGCAAGCCGGAGACGATCGACGAGGAGCGGCTGGCGAAGGCGCGCGAGCTCAGGGGCAGGCCGTCCCAGCAGGCGACGCAGCCGGGGCCGTACTGGGCGATCGAGAGCGACAGCCTGCTGATCGTGGGCGTCGACACCGGCATCAGGAACGTCATCGACAAGGGACAGACCGCGTGGCTGCGGCGGGTCTCGCTCGATCCGCGGCCGAAGATCCTCGTGACGGGCAAGCCCATCTACACCGGGAACGTCTACAAGCCGTCGCCGCTGGAGGAAGGCGGCACGATTGACGACATCGTGCGCGACCCGGCCCACCGGTACGTCGCGGCCATCGGCGGAGACGTGCACAACTACCAGCGCTACCCGGTCAAAGTGGGCGACCGGGTGATCCAGTACATCGTGTCCGGCGGCGGCGGCGCGTTCATGCACGCCACGCACACCATCGGCAGGGTCGACGTCAAGGGCGTGGACGAGGACGAGTTCAAGTGCTACCCGCTGCGCGGCGACTCGCTGTCCTTCTACAGCCAGCTGTACGCGCGCCGCCTGCGGATGAAGTGGATGTACCTCACGCCCTCCGAAGCCGTGTGCGTCATGTCGGACCAGATCAAGAACCAGCCTGTCAGGACCCCCGAAGGGCCGGTGACGATCACCCGCAGGATGCGGTGGGCGGCGCGGCTGCTCGGGGCCTGGCCGTGGCCGTTCAGGCTGCCGGTGGACAAGGTCTTCCACCGCTACCTGTCGGAGCTGTCCGACTGGGACACCCCGCCGTTCTTCAAACAGTTCCTGCACGTGTCGGTCACCCCGGAGGAGCTGACCCTGCGCTGCTTCGCCGCCACCGGGTGCCTGGCGCAGGAGCTCGATCCACCGCTCGAGGACGAGGTGCGCATCGCTTTGTCGTAGCCATTTGGCACTCTTGACCACGTGTATGTCGTGGTCGCCGGAGAGACGGTGCTTCCGGTCGGCGGCTCGGCACGCCGTACCGCCGACCTGGCGGGGGCCGTGCGCGAGCTGGAGGCGGCCGTGCGCGAGCTGGAGGCGGCCGAGCGTCCGCGGTGGGTGTGGGCCGATGCCCGGGAGGTCTATCCCGGCCTGCTGAGCGCGGGCGTGCGGGTCTCGCGCTGCCACGACATCGCGCTCACCGAAGGGCTGCTGCTCGCGTACGAGAGCCGCTACGGCGAGCCCCGCTCGGCCAGGGCCGCCCACGCCAGGCTGCACGGGCTGCCGGTGCCCGAGGAGCAGCCGAGCGCGCCTGACACGCTGTTCGCACCCGAGCCGCTCGGGGCCGAGGCGGTGGCCGAGGTGCTGGCCGGCCAGCTGCGGCGGATCGAGGCGCTGCCGGAGCCCGGCAGGTTCAGGCTGCTGGTGGCGGCCGAGTCGGCCGGGGCCCTCATAGCGGCCGAGATGTCGCACGACGGCATGCCGTGGCGGCGCGACGTGCACGACGCGCTCCTGACCGACCTGCTGGGGCCGCGGCCCGTGCACGGCATGCGCCCGGCCAAGCTGCAGGCGCTGGCCGACGAGGTCGCCGCGGCCTTCGGCCATCCGGTCAACCCCGACTCGGTGCAGCAGCTCGTCAAAGCGTTCAAGGGGGCCGGGACGGCGGTGAAGACCACCCGGTCGTGGGAGCTCAAGCAGATCGACCACCCCGCCGTGGCGCCGCTGCTGGCCTACAAGGAGCTGGCCCGGCTGTTCAGCTTCCACGGGTGGACGTGGGCCGACCAGTGGGTGCGGGGTGGGCGGTTCCGGCCCGAATACGTGGTGGGCGGCGTGGTGTCCGGGCGATGGGCGACCAGTGGCGGCGGGGCGCTGCAGATTCCGAAGGTGATGCGGCGGGTGGTGGTGGCCGACGAGGGGTGGGTGCTGGTCGTCGCCGACGCCGCCCAGCTCGAGCCGCGGGTGCTCGCCGCGATGGCCGGTGACGTGGGCCTGGCCCGGGCCGCCGGGGAGATCGACCTGTATTCGGCGCTGGCGCAGTCGTTCGGAGGCGAGCGGGCCAACGCCAAGATCGCCATGCTGTCCGCCATGTACGGCGGCACCAGCGGCGACGCGCCCAAGCTGCTGGCGGTGATGCGGCAGCGCTTCCCCAAGGCCTACCAGTTCGTGGAGGACGCGGCCAAGGCGGGGGAGGAGGGGCGGCTCGTGCGCTCGTGGCTCGGGCGCACCAGCCCGCCTCCCTCGCCCCGGTGGAAGGAGCTGGTGTCGGGGCCCGAGGGCGGCCGGGCGGCTCGCGACCGGGGGCGGTTCACGCGCAACTTCGTGGTGCAGGGCACCGCGGCCGAGTGGGCCCTGGCGCTGATGGCGGTGCTGCGCGGGCTGCTGCCCGAGCCGGCCCGGCTGGTGTTCTTCCAGCATGACGAGGTGATGGTGCACTGCCCGATCTCGCAGGCGGAGGAGGTGATCGCCGCCGTCTCGTCGGCCGCGTCGGAGGCCACCCGGCTCCTGTTCGGGGCGACGCCGGTGCGCTTCCCGATGGAGGCCGTGGCGGTCTCGTCCTACGCCGACGCCAAATGACGAGTTCCCCGGCCGTGCCCGCGGCACTCGCCGCCACGGGGCGCTCACGCCATGCGGGCCGTCGCGCCATGCCCACCGGCACCGCTGCGCCGGTGTGTGATGCGTTGACAGCGTTGTTGCCAAACCCTCCAAACGCCGGAACCCGGCCGGGTCTCCCCTCGGGCCCGCCTCAACGGCCGCCCGTACGCTCCGTCGCTTTCCCGGCGTCGGTGGCGGGACGGGCGAGGCGGACCATGGCGCGATACGGGGCGGCGGGTGCGGGGGCCTGCTCCAGCGGGGGCAGGCCGGTGCCGGGGGTGGCCCAGGCGCGGAGCATCTGGCCGACCAGGCGGCGCCAGGTGCCGGGGCGCTGCCGCCGGGACGCGTGCGGCGGTCGCGGCAGGCCGCCCGCCGTCCGACGGGTGGCCGATACGTGGGCCGGGGTCAGGGGGCGCTGGCGCGCCAGGTGGCGGTGAGCCAGACGCCCGCGAGGGTGACCATGACGCCCACGACCAGGCCGAGCACCCCGTAGCCGAGCACGCCCACGATGGCGCCGGCGACGATCGTGCCCGTGGCGCCGCAGACGTTCATCAGCACGTCCGACAGCCCCTGGACGGCCGGGCGGCGGTCGAGCGGGACGGACTCCGTGACCAGGGCGGAGCCCGCCACCAGGCCGCAGGACCAGCCGAGCCCCAGCAGCACCAGCGCCGCCGTCACCTGCCACACCCGGTGCCCCGACGTGCCGGCGAGGGTGGCGGCGGTCAGCAGGAGGGCCATGCCGAGCACCAGGACAGGCACCTTGCCCGCCTTGTCGGCCAGCCAGCCCACCACCGGCGACAGCACGTACATGCCCGCGATGTGCAGGCTGATCACGAGGCCGATGACGTCCAGGTTCGAGCCGTCGTGATGCAGCTTGACCGGGGTCATGGACATCACCGACACCATCGCCGTGTGGCTGACCGCGATCATGACCAGGGCACGGCGGGCGATCGGGGTGGTGCGGAGTGTCTGCCAGGCGGTGCGGATCGTCCCTCTGGGGGCGCGGTCGGTGCCCGGGGCGTCGATCAGGGAGCGGGCCAGCTTGAGCGGATCCGGGCGCAGGAAGACGAAGATGACGACCATGGCCAGCGCGAAAGCCAGCGCCGCGAACGCGAACGGCCCCGCCTTCTCCACCAGCCCCAGCCGCCTGCCGATCTCGTCGGCCGGTCGGGCCAGGTTCGGACCGGCGACGGAGCCGACCGTGGAGGCCCAGACGACCAGCGACAGGTGCCTGGCCGAGCGGCCCTGCGGCGCCAGGTCCGTCGCCGAGTAACGCGCCGCCAGGCTGCCCGCGCTCCCGCCGCCCACCAGCACCAGTCCCGCCAGCAGGAGCGGCCACGTACGCAGGCTGATCGCCAGAACCGAGATCACGCAGCCCGCCAGCGCCGCCGCGTACGCCACCGACAAGCCCGCCCGGCGGCCCCCGGTGCCCGCCGCCTTGGCCGTCGGCAGGGCCAGCAGCGCCGCGCCGAGTACGGTGGCCGTGCCCGCGAAGCCGCTGATCACCGTGGACCCCGACAACTCGTCCACGACCACCGAGCTGAGCGCGAGCCCGACCGCTACTCCCACGCCGCCCACGATCTGCGTCGCCGACAGGACGGCCAGGGTACGGCGCTGGACGATGTGTATTCGGTCAGAGGAGGAGACAGTGGGTTTCGTAGGGGCACTGGTCACCTGTGAAGTCTCGCATAGCCCCCACATCACCCCAAAGGACGATATTTCAGAGAATGGTGACTGAATCACCCTGAGCGATGAGGCCGGGCGCGTCCGGGATCAGGTTGATGCCGAACCACACCTTCCCGTCCCACTTGCGATGCCGGGAGAGCGTCCTGATGGGCTCCTTGCCCTTCGTGTACGTGGCCGTGTCGATCGTGGTCAGCACGCACCGGTCGCATCCCTTGCTGACCCGGAAGTCGACCGCGCCGATGCGTACCCGCTCCCACGTGTCCTCGGCGAACGCCGTGCCGACCCCGTCGATCACCACGTTCGGCCGGAACCGGTGCATGGGCAGCGGCTCGGGCCTCTCCTCGCCACGCTCCAGCGCGGTCTCCGCGATCCAGTCGTTGAGCTGTGCGAGCGAGGCGCCGGACGTGAGCAGCAGCGGGTAGCCGTCGGCCAGGCTCACGCGGTCGTCCGGCCGCCCGTACTCGGGATTGACCGGGCGGCGGGTCGGGTCGTCGAGCCACTTGAGCCTGACCTGCCGCCCTGCCAGCCCGGAAAGCCATCGCGCCGCGTCGTCGCCGCAGTCGGTGAGCTCCACGGGAGTGCGCCCCACGGTGACCGTGGACATCGCCTCGGTCGGCGTGACCAGCAGCGGGGCGGCGTGCGGGCCGGTCAGCGTGAGCCGGTCGCCGTCGAGCCGGGCGACGCAGGCCAGCAGCCGGGGCTCCTCGCGGGCGGTGAGGACGCCGCCGCGCTCGTCGGTGACGAGGTAGCGGCGGTCACCGGCCAGCCCCCACGGCTGCACCTCGGCCTCTCGGACCTCATGTCCGGCGGTGGACTTGACGGGGTAAAAGTGGATGCTCGCCAGCTTCATGAGCGAGAAAGTACCTCACTGGTCGCCGTGGCCGTGGAGCGGTGCAGGGCCGCGGAAAGGGCCACGGTGGCGAGGGAGAGCACGCCGATGGCGGCGCCGATCCAGGCGACGGACGGGTAGCCGAGGCCGGCGTCGATGGCAAGCCCGCCGAGCCAGGGGCCGACGGTGATGCCGACGTTGAAGGAGGAGACGTTCACCGCGGCGGCCAGCGTGGGGGCGTCCTTGGCCAGCGCGAAGACGCGGGTGTTCAGCGCGGGGTTGGTGCCGAAGCCGAACGCGCCGAGCAGGAAGATCAGCGCGATGGCCGGCACGGCGACGGACGCGCCCAGGGCCAGCGCGACCGAGGTGACGACGAGGCCGGTCACGCCGACGTACAAGGTCTGGAACGGCCGGGCGTCGGCGATCCTGCCGCCGATGGTGATCCCGATCAGCGAGCCGACGCCGTAGAGCGCAAGGACGGCGGGCACCCAGTTCGCTTCCAGGCCCGTGGTGTCGACCAGCATCACGCTCAGGTAGCTGAAGGAGGCGAGCAGGGCTCCCGTGGTCAGCGCGGTCGTGCCGTACGAGAGCCAGAGCCGGGCGCCGGCCATGGAGCGCAACTCGGCGGAGACGCGCGGCACGCCACCGGAGGGGCGGCCGCCGGGGATGGTGGCGAGCACGCCCAGGCCGGCCAGCACCGTCAGCGCCGCGACCGCCCAGAACGCCGCCCGCCAGCCGAGGTGCTGGCCGATGACCGTGCCCAGGGACAGTCCGATGATGGTGGCGACCGTCAGCCCGCCGGCGAGCACGCTCATCGCCTTGCCGCGGGAGTTGGCGGGCACCAGGCCGACCGCGGTGCTCGCCGCCACGGCCCAGAATCCGGCGTACACGAAGGCGCCGACGACGCGGGTGGCGAACAGCATGCCGTAGCTCGATGTCAGGGCGCCCACGACGTGCGACAGGACGAAGACCGCCATGAACGTCAGCAGCGCCGTACGCCTGGGCCAGCGCAACGTGGCGACGGCCAGCACCGGAGCCCCCACCAGCATCCCCATGGCGAACGCCGAGATCAGCAGCCCCGCGTCGGGGACGGACACGTGCAGGTCGGCCGCCATCTCGGGCACCAGCCCGGCCAGCATGAGCTCGGAGGTGCCCTGGGCGAAGATCGCGAGCCCCAGTATGTAGACCGCCAACGGCATGACGTCACTCCTTTTAGATTGATCAGTTCAAAATGAGGGCGCGAAAAAGTCAGAAGACGCCCAGCGCGGTTTTCGCGATCGACTCGAGCCCGTCCCGGTCCGTCCCTCCCCTGGCGGCCACGCGCAGGCCGCTGACGGTGGCGAAGACGAAGTGCGCCAGGGCGAGCGGGTCCTTGCCCGGGTCGATCTCGCCCCGGGCGCGGCCGGTCTCGATGGCGGCCCGCAGCAATTCCCGCCGCCTCTCGTTGTCGCGCCGCAGCAACTCGGCGATCTCCTGGTCGTGCGGGGCGAGCTCCGTCATCGAGTTGACCACCAGGCAGCCGGGCGGCTCGCCGGGGTCGGGGTCGACGGCCCACCACAGCACGGTCCTGATCTTCTCCTTGAGCAGGAGGTCGGTCTCCAGCAGCTCGGCGAGCGCGGCGTTGCGCTGCTCCATGTAGTGGCGCAGCGCCTTCTCGAACAGGTCGTGCTTGCTCGCGAAGGTGTTGTAGATGCTGCTGCGGCCGAGGCCGGTGGCCGCGCACAGTTCCTGCGTCGAGGTGGCCTCGTAGCCCGCGCTCCAGAACGCGCGCATGGCCGCCTCGATGGCGCGCTCCTCCTCGAACTTCCTCGGTCGCCCCATGCTCCGCACGTTAGCACGTTTTGGAACGAGCAGTGCAATATGTCAGCCGGCCGGCTGGAACGTGTCCAGGAACACCGTGCGGGTCTCCGCCTGGTCGTCCCACTTGAGCTCGGGCATGTCGAACGTGATCTTGAAAGCGTCGTTGTCGTCGACGGTGACGTACCTGGTCAGCGCGTGCATGGGGACGCCGTTGGACGTGGTGTAGGTGTACTCCCAGTCGGCGGCCCGCCAGCCGCGGTATTCGGCGGCCTGGAGCTGCACCTGGATGTAGCCCTCCACGCCGCCCTTGGCCTCCTGCTTGCCCAGTGCGGCCAGGCCTCCGTCGGCCTGCGGAGCGGCCTTCTGCACCGTGATCCGGATGCCGGAGTCCTTCGGCCCGCTGAACGTGGTCACACCGCCCGACGTCGCCGGCTTCCAGCCCTCGGGCACGGCGGCGGTGAACCCGTCCGTGCCGTGCTCCGTGTAGCCCGCGGGTATCACGGAGGGCTCGCCGTGCTGAGTCGTGGCGGGCGAGGAGGTCGCTGCCTGGGTGACGGGCGCCACCGGGGGTGCCGACCCGCCCGACAGGATGACCATCACCGCGCCGACGATCACGGCGATACCCACAAGTGTGCTGACGATCGTGAGCGGCGTCGGGCGCCCGCCGCGCGTCCACAGGCCGTCGTCCTCGTCGGGCCTGCGCCTGCTCTTGCCCGTGCGCGGCGCCGCGCTGGGCAACGTGAGAAGGCGGTTGCTGCTGATGTCGCGGGACAGGTCGCGTGACTGCTCGCGCAGGTCGTCGGCCGAGGCCAGCGGCCACGGCGTGGCGGCGGAGGATGTGCGGCTGTCCGTGGTGAGCGGCAGGATCGGCGCGGGCTGCGGGCCGGAGTCGTCGTCGAGATCCCTGGCGATCCGGTGCGGCCCCGATGGCCCGCCGAAAGGCTGGCCGCCCGAGGAACTGCCGAACGCGTCGAACCCCCCGGGGGGCGGCGTCAGCCGGTCGGTCCTGTGGCTGCCCGACGGGCTCGTCAGCCCCTCGTACGGCATCGAATGGCCGCCCGACGGGCTGGTCAGCGGGTCGTACGGCACGCGTACCGGACCCGTGGGCGTCTCCACGATCCGCGAGGGCATCGGCCCCGGCTGGGGGTCCAGCCGCGGCAGGTCCCCCTGGGCGGGCAGTGTCTCCGCCGGGCGCGGCCGGACGGAGCCGTGCGCGCGCAGCACCGCCTCCAGCATCTCGATGACCTGGTCGGAGGTCAGCCGCTCCGCCGGGTTCTTACGCAGCAGCCCCTCGATCACCGGCCCCAGCGAGCCGGCCCGCTGCGGGCTGATCGGGTCCTGCGTGAGCACCGCGCCGAGCACCGCCACGGGATCGGGCCCCTCGTACGGCGGCCGCCCCTCGACGGCGGCGTACAGCGTCGCGCCGAACGACCACAGGTCGGCCGCCTGCGTGATCGGCTGCCCGGACAGGCGCTCCGGCGGGATGTACGCGGGCGAGCCCATGAGCAGCCCGGTCTGCGTGATCGTCACGTCGCCCTCGATGGCCGCGATGCCGAAGTCGGTCAGCACCACCCGGTCCGAGGTCAGCAGCACGTTGCCGGGCTTGATGTCGCGGTGCAGGATCCCGGCGGCGTGCGCGTGCCTGAGCGCGTCGAGCACCCGGATGCCGATCTCGGCCGCCTGGATCACCGGCAGCGGCCCGCTCTGGCGTACGGCCTGCTCCAGGGACCACGCGCGGACCAGCTCCATCACGATCCACGGGCGGCCGTCCTCCTCGACCACGTCGTGCACGGTCACGATGCCGGGATGCGTCAGCCGCGCGGCCGACCTGGCCTCGCGGAGCATGCGCCGGTGCGCCACCTGCTTGCCCGCGTTGTCGAGCCCGTACGGGAGGATCAGCTCCTTGACCGCCACATCCCGGTCGAGCAGGACGTCGTGAGCGTGCCACACCATGCCCATGCCGCCCCTGCCGACCGGCGACATCAGACGGTACCGCCGGCCGATCAGGCGGCCCTGGCTCTGCGGGGCGCCGCTAGGGGCACCTCCCTCCGGGCCGGGTCCGCTGAGCAAGCGGTCGGCTGCCATCTTCCCGCCCCCATCCCGCACTGCAACCAATTGAAAGTGGTTCGTTACGATATAGGCGGGCAATGCGCAAGGGAAGCTGAAGCAGCCTGACAAAGGTCCTGACCTGCTGATATGTCAGCGTTCAAATGGCTTGCTCGGCGAGCGCCAGCAAGGCGGCCGTGAACGCCTCCACCGGCGGTTTGACCAGGCCGGCGCCCACCTGCCCCGTCCCCGCGACGCGGCCCGCGATGCCGGTGTTGACCACGGGCAGCAGGCCGGTCCTGGCGACGAGCGTGATGTCTATTCCGACGGGCGTGCCGCGGAAGCCGAGCCCCGGGATCTGGTAGGCGGGATGCTCGGCGAGCGTGATCTCGTACATGGAGCGGGTGGCCCGCACCGCGTCGGCCACCTCGCCGCCCACGAACCGCACGATGGCCGGCGAGGCCGCCATCGCGAACCCGCCCAGCCCCGACGTCTCGGTGATCGTGGAGTCGCCGATGTCCGGGTTGGCGTCGTCCGGCCCGTACGTGCCCAGATAGAGCCCGTCGGGCACGCCGGCGGGCCCGGTGAACCAGCGACCGCCCAGCCCGGAGACCTGGACGCCGAAGTCGGTGCCGTTCCTGGCCATGGCGACGACCAGGGAGGAGCCGGGCACGTCGCGGGCCGCGTCGGTGCTGACCTTGGCGGCGGCCATGGCGGGGTTGAGGAAGAAGTGGTCGTTGCCGTTGATGAAGCGCAGGACCTCGGAGGCGTCGCCGGGGACGGCCTCGACCACAGTGGGGGCCAGCTCGCGCAGCAGGAGCGAGGTGGCGGCGCGGTTGCGGTTGTGCAGCTCGTCGCCCATCTGCAGGGCCTGCGCGATCAGCGAGCGCAGGTCGATGGGCCCCGTGCGCTCCAGCGTCGCCTTCAGCGCGGGGCCGAGCACCGCTTCCATCCAGCGCAGCCGCTCCAGCACCTCAGGTCCGTAGGCGCCGTACCTGAGGACCTTGCCCAGGCCCTCGTTCAGCGAGCAGTACGCGGTGCCGCCGTGCTCGTCGTCGCGCACCTCGAACAACCACATGGACGGGCTCACCACGCCCGCCATCGGGCCCACGGTGGCGTGCTCGTGGCACGGCCGCAGCGTGATCTCGCCGGCCGCCAGCCTGCGCCCGGCGTCGTGCTCGTCGTCCGCCAGGCCCTCGAGCAGCATCGCGCCGATCAGCGCGCCGCGCATCGGGCCCGAGGCGCGCTCCCAGGTGATGGGCGGGCCCGCGTGCAGGAACGTCCCCTCCTCGAGGACCTCCGACGCCCGCCGAACCCCCACCAGGTGCGGCCGGGCGGAGGTCAGCCTGCTCACGGCCAGCTCGTTGGCGGCCTGCCTGCGCGGGTCGGCGAGCACCGTGGCCAGGGCCTCGGCGGTGCCGGGCAGGGGCGGTCGCCAGCTGACGGGGGTGGTCTGGACGGCCTGCGCCCTGAGCGCCTCGTCCAGCAGGCCCGCGCCGACCGTGATGACTCGGGGCCCAGCGGATGATTCGGCCGATGATTGGGCAGTGAGCAGGCTCAAAGGAGGCTCCTGGCGTGCCTGGCGGCCTGGGCGTTGGACGTGAACACGGCCGCGCCCGCCTCCCGGAAGGCGGCGGCCTGCCGGTGCAGGTCCTGAGGGTCGCCCTCGGTGCCGATGAGGGCGATCACGACGGTGGCGGGGGTACGGGCGACGGCGTGGGCCAGTGAGGCGGCGGGGTCGGGGTCGGCGCCGTGGCCGAGCACGACGTCCATGAGCACCAGATCGGTCTCATGAGCGCGGGCGAGCGCCTCGACGCGGAGGGTCGGGTCGATCATGGGGTGCGCCCGCCCCCTGGTGTAGGCGTCGTCGCCGTAGTCGACGAAGTCGCCCCCTGCCGAGCCGGCACGGCCGGCGACCAGCGCGGCCTCCGCGCTGAGCGTCCCGCCGGAGTAGACGCCCTTGATGGTCTTGGCCCGGCTCTGCTTCCCCGACCACGCGGGCCAGGACGGCCACTCGGGCACGGGCCTGCCGAGCGCGCGCAGGGCCCGCTCGGTCGCCTCCGTCAGGTCGACTTCAGGGAGCAGCGCGAACAGCACCGGCGTGCGCAGCCGCTCCACCGATTCCCGCACGGTCCGCGCCACCTCGGGGGAAGGCGGCTTGGAGATGAGCACGATCAGCTCAGTGGCCGGGTCCTCGTCCAGCATGCGCAGGGCACGCAGCGTGGACAGGCCGCCCACCTCGGCCGACAGATCCCTGCCGCCCACGCCCAGCACGTGGCTGACGCCGGTGCCCGCCCAGTCGAGCAGGCACGTCACCTGCTGGGCGCCGGTGCCGGACGCGGCCACGACGCCGACGGGGCCGGGGCTGAGGACGTTCGCGAAGCCCAGGCCGACGCCGCCGATCACGGCGGTGCCGCAGTCGGGGCCCATCACGAGGACGTCCCTGGTCTCCGCGAGCTCCTTCAGGCGGCGTTCCTGGGCCACGGGGACGCCGTCGCTGAAGATCATGACGGGGAGCCCGGCGTGGATGGCGTCCTGGGCCTCGGCGAAGGCGTACTCGCCGGGGGTCGACACGAGCACCAGGTCGGCCCCGGTCCTGGTGGCCGAGCGGGTGGTGAGCGGCGGCTGTTCCGTCGGGTCGCTCTCGGGGCGGTCCACGGCGGTCAGCCGGCGCTCGGCCTCCTCGACGGCGGCCTTGGTGTCGTGGGCGCGTACGGCTACGAGGAGGTCGCCCGGGCCGGCGTCTGGAACGGTGAAGCCCAGGTCGCGGAGGATGCCGAGGTTCAGTTCGGTGGCCATGGCGACCATGGCCGCCTCCACGCCCGACATTTCGGTCAACGCGCGACTTATGCGCATGAGGGAGACGGAATCGTGGTACGCGCCTTTCCGTACCAGCACCGTGTCCGTGCTCATCGGGGCCCGCTCAGAGCCAGGACCGCGGCCACGCCGATGGCGATGCCCTGGGCGAGGTCGGCGCCCGAGGTGTGGCCGAGGCGGCGGAGATGGCGCAGGGCCGGCTCGAGCGACTGCCCGCCGGCGATGCCACGCAGCACCGCGGTCACCTCGGGACTGGCCTCCCCCCTGGCGGCGCAGTGCAGGAGCGTGGCCGAGATGGGAGTGGTACGTGTGCGTGCGTCGAACGTCACGGTCGCCGCCAGCCAGTCGGCCAGCCAGACCGCCCGTTCGGCCCCGGCGGCCGCGCCCAGGTGGCGCAGCGTCACCAGCAGGCCCGCCAGGACGTCGTCACCGCTCGGCGTGAGCCCGGGCCCGAGACCCACGAGCTGCTCGGCCGCCGTCACCGCTCCCAGCAGCCATCCCTTCGCGCAGCTGTCGGCCAGCAACTCGACGGCGCCGTTGCCCACCAGGCCTGGTTGCGGAGGGTCCGGCGGGTGGCTCAGGCGGGCGGTGGCCCGCTCGAGGCATACCCGATCGATCTGGCCCAGCGGCGGGGCGGGGTCCCACCAGCGGCGGACGCTCAGGCTCAGCGGGCCCAGCTCGATGGTGCGCTCGCCCACCGAGGCCTCCTCGCCCACCGTGACATGCGGCAGCTGGGTGGCCAGCAGCACGGAGTTGGGCAGCCGCGTGGCCGCGCCCGTGATGACGGCGATCACCGAAGGCTCCAGGTCGGTCCTGACCTCGAGATACACGCCCGCGGGGAACGCGGCGAGCACGCGGGCGGGGCGGCGCGGCGACTCCAGGACGGGGCGCACCGCCGTGCTGGCCGCCCCCGTGACGTGGATGCGGGCACGCCTCGTGTGAGTACTGACGGTCACCTGGCCTCCCATCCGACCTTGGACCTGACCGTAGAACGGGTCGGGAACCCTCCGTACGGGTAAATTTGCCAACAGTCAGCGGGAAGGTTGGCTCTTCCTGACAGACGGTTTCTGGAGTCACAATCGTCCATATGGAACCCCCCGTCCGTCTCGCCAGCACCGGGACGATCATTCACGGTGTTTCCGTAGGAGAGGTGCTCGGCGTCTCCACTCTCGCCGAGGCCAGGCTGATAGCGGGGGATAGCGGGCTGAGCCGCATTGTCCAGCGGTTGAACGTCATGGAAGTGCCCGACATCCTGGCCTGGGTCAAGCCGCACGAGCTGCTGCTCACCACGGGCTACCCGCTGCGCAACACGCCGCAGTCGCTCGGCCGGCTGGTTGCCGACCTGGACGAGCGCGGGCTGGCGGCGCTGGCGATCAAGCTCGGGCGATACGTGGACGAGCTGCCCGACGAGATGGTCGAGCAGGCCGACCGGCTCGGCTTCCCGCTCATCCTGCTGCCGAACAACGTCGGGTTCGACGACATCCTCAACCAGGTGCTGACGGACATCCTGAACCGCCAGGCCGCCGTGCTCGCCCGCGCCGAGGAGGCCCACCGGGCGCTCGTCCACGTGGTGCTGGCGGGTGGCGGGCTCAACGAGGTGACCGCCGAGGTGGCGCAGCTGCTCGACGTGTCGGTGGCGGCCGTGGACGGCTCCGGCCGCGTCCTGGCCGTCGCGGGCCCCGCCGAACACGTGGCGGTCCTGCGCGAGTCGATCTCCCGCGAAGGCCCGCCCCGTACGCCCGCCGCAGACGGCCCGTCCCGCCCGTCGTCGTCGGGGCGGGCTCGATCCTTCGCCTCGGTGCCTGTGCTCGCCGGAGGCCATCACCACGGGAGGATCGTCGCCTACAGCCCGTCCGGGGCGATCAGGGACAGCGACGTCGGCATTCTCGAACGCGCCGCCACCGTCGCCGCGCTCGTCGTGACGCGGCAGGAGGCGGTCAACGCCGTCGAGAGCAAGTACCGCGCCGACTTCCTGCGCGACGTGCTCACCGGCCGGGCGGGCACGGCGGAGCGGGTCACGGCCAGGGCGCGGGCGTTCGGATGGGATCTGTCGCGCCCGGTGACCGTGCTGGTGGCCGAGCTGGACCCGGACGGCGACGAGCGCAGCGCGCAGGACCGGCTGGTGGCGTGCTGGACGGCGGCGATGCGGCGGCACGACCCGCGCGGGGCGGTCGCGGGCTTCTCGCACGAGGTGGTGGCCGTGCTGGACGCCTCGATCGACGCCACCCGGGTGGCCAAGGACGCGGCCTCGGCCTTCGCCGACGTGCCGCCCGCGACGTTCTCCACCGGCACCTCCCGGCCGAGCCCGGGGGCGGAGACGCTGCCGGAGGCGTACTCGCAGGCTCTGAAGGCGGCCCGGGTGGGCCGCCAGCTCCACGGCCCCGGCGCGGTCGCCCACTTCGACCAGCTCGGGGTATACCGCCTGCTGTCCCTGGTGAACGACACGGAGGAGCTGCACGCGTTCGTTCGCGAGACGCTCGGGCCGCTGGCCTCCGACGACGACGCCGAGAACGCCGACCTCCGGCGCACCCTGCAGGTGCTCCTGGAGACCAACCTCAACGTGGCGGAGACGGCCCGGCGGCTGCACTTCCACTACAACACGCTGCGCTACCGGATCGGCAAGCTGGAGCGCCTGCTCGGCAACTTCACCGACGACCCCCACCTGCGCCTCAACCTCACGCTGGCCCTGCACGTGCTGCGGATGCGGGGGATCTAGGGTTGGGCCTGTGGAATTCGAACTGCGCTCCGAGTACATCCCGCTGTGTGACCTGCTGAAGTACTGCGGGATCACGGAGACGGGCGGGATGGCCAAGCACCTGATCGCCGAGGGTCTTGTGCTGGTGGACGGCGAGGTGGAGCTGCGCAAGCGGGCCAAGATCCGGTCGGGACAGGTGGTGAGCGGGGAGGGCTTCTCGATCCGGGTCGAGTAGCGCGGCTCACACCCGAGCCGATCTCGTATGCGCGAGGATTTCACTGGCCCCCGGCGCAGATTTGGCAGATCATGCCCGTGTAGCACCGTCGCGGCGGGCCTAATGTGCCCGCAACGGAACGTGCCGCCGGCCCAGCGCAACGCCCAGTACAAGAGGGGCTCTCATGGTTTTGGGATGGACCAGACACGGTGACGGCAAGCACCTGGCGCCCGGAGAGGTGGTCAGGCCCGACGAGCGGCTGAGCTGGCCCAGGATGGTGGGGTTCGGGGCGCAGCACGTGATCGCGATGTTCGGCGCGACGTTCGTCTTCCCCCTGGTGATGGGGCTGGATCCGAACGTCGCCGTGATGATGTCAGGCGTCGCGACGATCCTGTTCCTGCTGATCGTGAAGGGCAGGGTGCCCAGCTATCTCGGCACCAGCGCGTCCTTCGTCGGCGGGGTGTTCGCCATCAGGGCGGCGGCGGGCGGCGACACCGCGGGCGCGGACGCGATCGTGACCGGCGCCATCCTGGTCGCCGGGTTCGTGCTCGCGCTGGCCGGGCTGGCCATCCACTTCCTCGGCGTGCAGATCATCCACCGCGTCTTCCCTCCCGTCGTCACCGGCGCGGTCGTGATGCTGATCGGGTTCGGGCTGGCGTACGTGGTGGCGGACGTCTACTGGCCGCAGGACCACTGGGTCGCCCTGGTCACGATGCTGATCACGTTCCTGGTGATCGTGCTCTTCAAGGGGTTCATCGGGCGCATCGGGATCCTGATCGGGCTGATCGCCGGGTTCGTGCTCTCGTGGGTGCTCGACAAAGCGGCCGGGCCCATCACCTCCGTGCTGCCGGGCACCAATCTGCGCGACGCCGCCGGGGCCAGTTGCCCGGTCGAGGGCACGTACTGCGTGGCCACGGCCTTCCCGCACGATCGGGTGAGCTTCGATTCCGTGGCGAAGGCGGAGTGGATCGGGGTGCCGGACTTCCACGCTCCCGACTTCAAGACCTCGGCCGTGCTGCTGGTGCTGCCCGCCGTCATCGCGCTCATCGCGGAGAACATCGGGCACGTCAAGGCCGTCGGCGAGATGACCGGGGCCGACGTCGACCCGTACGTGGGCCGCGCCGTGGTGGCCGACGGCGTGGGCACCATGGTCGCCAGCGCGGTCGGCGGGTCGCCCACCACCACCTACGCCGAGAACATCGGCGTCATGGCCGCCACCAAGGTCTATTCGACCGCCGCCTACTACATCGCCGCCGTCATCGCCATCCTCTTCGGCCTCTGTCCCAAGTTCGGCGCGCTCGTCGCGGCCACGCCGGGCGGCGTGCTCGGCGGCGTCACCGTCATCCTGTACGGGATGATCGGGCTGCTCGGCGCCAAGATCTGGATCGAGAACAGGGTGGACTTCGCCGATCCCGTGAACATGGTTCCCATCGGTGCGGGCATCATTCTGGCCATCGGACCTGTGAGCCACTTCGTCGGCGGCGACTTCACCCTGGAGGGCATCGCGCTCGGCACCATCGTGGTGCTGGGTGGATACCACCTGCTCCGGGCCATCGCCGGCCGCCGCGCCGAGCCGGTCAGGAGCGAGGCCGGGTGAAGCCGGCGCCGTTCGAGTACCACGCTCCCCGCGATCTCGGCGAGGCGCTCCGGACGCTCGCGGAGGTGGGCGGGAAGGTGCTGGCCGGGGGGCAGAGTCTCATTCCCATGATGAACATGCGGCTGGCGGCTCCCGCGCATCTCGTCGACATCAATCGCCTCCAGGAGCTGCAGGTCATGGAGGCGACGGAGGACGGTGTCCGGGTGGGGGCCGCCGTCAGGCACGCGCAGGTGGAGCGGGCCGAGGCGCATCCGCTGCTCACCAGGGCGCTCAAGCTGGTCGCGCATCCCGTGATCAGGAACCGGGGGACCGTGGTGGGCAGCCTCGTGCACGCCGACCCGGCCGCCGAGTTGCCCGCGGTGCTGGCCGTGCTGGGCGGCTCCGTACGGGTGGCCCGCTGGGACGGGCCGGCACGCGATGTGGGCGCGGAGGAGTTCTTCGTCGGCCCCATGGAGTCGGCGGTCCAGCCGGGCGAGCTGGCCGTGTCGGCATATTTCCCGGCATTGGGCGCGCGTACCGGGGCAGCATTCGAAGAGGTGGCCAGGCGGCACGGCGACTACGCGCTGGCGGGGGTCTGCGCCGTCGTCACGCTCGACGAGGACGGCCACGTCGAAGCCGCCAAGGTCGCCTGCATCGGCGTCGGCCCCGTGCCGGTCGTCGTGGACGTGACCGGCAGCCCCGCCGACGTGGCGCGAGTCGTACGGGAACGGGTCGAACCGGAGGGCGACATCCATGCGTCGGCCGCCTACCGCCGCCAGCTCGTGGGCGTGCTGGCCGAGCGGGCGCTGCGGAACGCGACCAGAGAGGCCCCCAGAGAGGCAGGGTCCCGTGGAGCATGAGATCACGCTCGTCGTGAACGGCACCGCGAGGCGGGTCCGCGTGCCCGCCCGCCGCCTGCTGTCCGACTGCCTGCGCCACGACCTCGGCCTGACCGGCACCCACGTCGGCTGCGAGCACGGCGTCTGCGGCTGCTGCACCGTGCTGCTCGACGGAGAGCCGGTACGGTCGTGCCTGACGTTCGCGGTCACCGTGGACGGTTCCGAGATCACCACCGTGGAAGGGCTGGCCACGAGCGCCTCGATGTCGGCGGTGCAGCGGGCGTTCGCCGAGTGCCACGGGCTGCAGTGCGGGTTCTGCACACCGGGGTTCCTGTGCACGGTGACCGCCATGCTGCGGGACAACCCGGCGCCCACGGACGAGGAGGTGCTCGAGGGCATCTCCGGCAACCTGTGCCGGTGCACCGGCTACCAGAACATCGTCAAGGCCGTCCACCGGGCCGCCGAGCTGCTGGCGGAGGAAGCATGACGACGAGGCTGTTCGGGGAGTCCGTGCAGCGGCGGGAGGATCCCCGGCTGCTCACCGGGCAGGGCCGCTACCTCGACGACCTCGGGCCCGGCGCGCTGGCCGCCGCGTTCGTGCGCTCGCCGCACGCGCACGCCCGCATCCGCGACATCGACGTGGCCCCCGCGCTCGACGTGGAGGGGCTGGTCGCCATCTACACCTGGGAGGACGTGCCCGAACGGGTCGGCAGGGCGCTGCCGCTGCTGATCCCGCACCCGGCGCTCACGCACGGGCGCACGGCGTACCCGCTGGCCAGGGACGTCGTCAGGCACGTCGGCGAGCCGGTGGTCATGGTCGTGGCCACCGACAGGTACGCGGCAGAGGACGCCTGCGCGCTCATCGAGGTCGACTACGAGCTGCTCAAGCCGGTCGTCGGCCTGGAGGAGGCGGTGCAGGGCGCCCAGCTCGTACACGAGGACGTGCCGGGCAACGTCGGCGCGCATCTCGTCCAGGAGGTCGCCGGGGCCGACGGGCGCGGCGCGCGGGAGGCGATCGAGACGGCGCCGCACACGCTGGCCTTCCGGCTCGACATAGAGCGCAGCGCCAGCATGCCCCTGGAGGGACGCGGCGTGTACGCCCGCTGGGACGGCAGGGACCTGCGCGTCTACTCCAGCACCCAGACCTCCACCAGCGTCCGCATGGCCGTGGCCGCCGCGCTCGAGCTGCCGCTGCCGCAGGTCGAGGTGATCGCGCCCGACGTGGGCGGCGGCTTCGGAGTGAAGATCGTGCACCCGTGGCCCGAGGAGGTGCTGGTGCCGTGGGCGGCCATGACGCTCGGGCGCGAGATCAAGTGGACCGAGGACCGCAGGGAGCACTTCGTCTCATCCGCCCATGAGCGCGGCCAGGTGCAGTACGTCCGGGCCGGCTTCGACGACGACGGCCGGGTCCTCGGCCTGGACGTGACGATCCTGCACGACCACGGCGCCTACACGCCCTACGGCATCATCGTGCCGATCGTCACCTCGACGCAGCTCCTGGGCCCGTACAAGATCGGGGCCTACCGGGTCGAGTTCACCGCCGTCTACACCAACACCGTGCAGGTCACGCCCTACCGGGGAGCCGGCAGGCCGCAGGGCGTGTTCTGCATGGAGCGGACCATGGACAAGATCGCCGGGTACCTCGGAAAGGACCGGACCGAGGTGCGCGAGGTCAACTTCATCGGGCCCGACGAGTTCCCGTACGACCAGGGGATGACGTTCCAGGACGGGCGGCCGCTGATCTACGACAGCGGCAACTACCCGGAGATGCTCCGCATGGTCAAGGAGCTGATCGGCTGGGACTCCTTCGACAGGCGGCCGGGCAGGGGCATCGGCATCGGGTGCTACGTCGAGGGCACCGGCGTGGGGCCGTACGAGGGCGGGCACGTGCAGGTGACCTCCGACGGGCGGGTGCACGTGTCCACCGGGCTCACCTCGCAGGGGCAGGGGCACGAGACCGTGTTCGCGCAGATCGCCGCCACCGAGCTGGGCGTGCCGATCGAGCGGGTGAGCGTGGTGACCGGCGACACCCGCAGGTTCGGTTACGCGGTGGGCACGTTCGCCTCGCGCGCGGCCGTCGTCAGCGGCAACGCCATCGCGCTGGCCTGCAGGAAAGTACGCGAGAAGGCGCTGCGGATCGCCGCCGACGCGCTGGAGGCCGACCCGGCCGACCTGGAGATCACCGACGGGATGGTGCACGTCATGGGCGCGCCGACCGCCTCCATCCCGCTGTCCACGGTGGCGGTGCTGGCCAATCCGCTGCGCTACGCCTTCGACGACGAGACCGCGAAGGCGACCCAGTTCTCCGGCACCGCCTCTCCCGACCGGCCGCCGGTAGCCGAGGGTGAGGAACCGGGGCTGGAGGGGCGCGACTACTACTCGCCGATCAGGTCCACGTTCGCGTCGGGCATGCACGCGGCGATCGTCGAGACCGACCCGGAGACCGCCGAGATCAAGGTGGTGCGGTACGTGGTCGTGCACGACTGCGGCCGGCTGATCAACCCCATGATCGTGGAGGGCCAGATCCACGGGGGAGTGGCGCAGGGCATCGGCGGGGCCCTCTACGAGCGTATGGTGTACGACCCGCACGGCCAGCTCGTGAACGCCTCCTTCATGGACTTCCTCATGCCGTACGCCACCGAGATCCCGCGCATCGAGACCGCCCACCTGGAGACACCCTCGCCGCTCAACCCGCTCGGCATCAAGGGCGCGGGCGAGGCCGGCGTGATCCCCGTCTCCGCGGTCATCGCCTCGGCCATCGAGGACGCCGAGGGCATCGCGATCGACCGCATGCCCATCTCCCCGTCCGAGCTCTTCGACCTGCGCTCCCGCATGGGATGATCGTCCGCATGCGTGCGCCTGCTACCGGTCTGACCTCCTTCCCCGCCGTCCCCGACGACGTCCGGCTGATCGACCTGGCCTGGAACGACATCTCCGAGGTCCCTGACCGGGTGGCCGGGCTCGTCGCGCTCGAGGAGCTCAGGCTCGACGGCAACCGGCTGCGCTCGCTGCCCGACCTCTCGGGGCTGACCGCGCTGCGGGCGCTGCACCTGGACGGGAACGAGCTGACGTCGTTCCCGCGCTGCCCGCCGTACCTGGAGGTCCTCTTCCTGTACGGCAACCGCGTCGGCGCGATCCCCGACCGGCTGAGCCCCCGCCTGCGGCACCTCGCGGCCGGCGGGAACGGGCTGACCGGCGTGCCGGCCTCCCTGTGGAAGCTGACCGGGCTGGAGTCGCTCAACCTGGCCGAGAACGCGCTCACCGAGGTCCCGGCCGCGATCGGCGGGCTGACCCGGCTGCGCATGCTCGACCTCGGGCACAACCGGCTCGCCTCCGTCCCGCCCGAGCTCGGCGACCTGGATCTCACCGACTACCTGTACCTGAGCGACAACCTGCTCGCCGAGGTGCCGGATTCGATCGGGCGGCTGGGGCGGCTCGCGTACCTCAACCTCACCGACAACCAGCTGACCCGGCTGCCCGAGTCCATCGGGCGGATGGCCTCGCTGGTGGAGCTGCGGCTGTACAACAACCGGCTGGAGTCGCTGCCGGAGTCCATCGGCGGGCTGCGGCGGCTGCGGGAGCTGCACGCGCAGGGCAACCGGCTGGCCCGGCTGCCCGCGTCGATCGCCGAGCTGGGCGAGCTGCGCGTGCTCGACCTGCGCAACAACCGGCTGCGCGAGCTGCCGGACACGCTGCCGCCCGGGCTCAGGCACCTCGACCTGCGCAACAACCGGCTGCGGGAGCTGCCTTCGGTGCTGCCCCCGCTGGAGAAGCTCGATCTGCGCTGGAACAAGCTCGACGGCGAGCCCGAGGTGCTGCGACGTCTCCGCGATCAGGGTTGCGTCATCCTCCGCTGAACCGAGGCGATTTTCGGTGCGTACCTCCGCACATGACGACATTTCCACGTCTGGCCGCTTTCGCGCTGCTGGCCGGGCTGGTCGCCGGCTGCTCCTCAGGGGGCTGGGGCGACTACGCCGCAGCGGGCGACACCCAGAAGACCGCCGCGCCCCTGACCGTGGAGCAGCTGTCCGCCAAGGTCGGCTGCAAGCCGAAGATGCAGGTCGACGCCGCCGACCTGCGTACCGGCTACTGCAAGACGAAGGTCGGCCGGTTCTTCGTCAACACGTTCGCCAGCGAGAAGCTCAAGGACGAGTGGATGGACCGCGCGCCTGAGTACAACCCGCACCTCGTCGGCCCCCGCTGGACCGTGCTGGGGCCGCTCGAGGTGCTGGAGCAGCTGAAGGAGCCGCTCAGCGGCGACCTGCACCTGATGGACCACAGGGTCTCCCAGACGCCGGCGCCGAAGTAACCAAACGGTATGGGCTGAACCGGGGCTGGGGGGCCTGCGTACCTCCGCACATGACGACACTTCCACGTCTGGCCGCTTTCGCGCTGCTGGCCGGACTGGTCGCCGGCTGTTCCTCAGGGAGCGGCGGCGGCTATGTCGCAGCAGCCGGAAAGCAGGGCAACGCCGCCCCCCTCACCGTCGAGCAGCTGTCCGCCAAGGTCGGCTGCAAGCCGAAGATGCAGGTCAACGCCTCGGAGATCCGTACCGGCTACTGCAAGACCGCCGATGGCGAGTTCTTCGTCACGACGTTCAAGACCCAGGCCGGCAAGGACGCCTGGATGGACGCCGCCCCCGAGTACAACCCGCACCTGGTCGGAAAGCTCTGGACGGTGCTGTCCAGCCGCAAGGTGCTCGACCTGCTCAAGGAGCGGCTCGGCGGCGACCTCCACCTCACCGACCACCGGACGAGGCAGATGAGGACGATCGGTTGACCCCCGTTCCAGCGGCCTCGATCTCCGGGCCAACGGCTGTTCCCGTGTTCCTCGACCCCGGAGCCACCCCGGCCATCGACCCGGCGAGCGATGCGTGACAGGTGTCATGGCCGCCCGGTGACATCTGTTATGGGAAGCCGGAGGGCCGGCCCGCGACGCTGAATCCCGTGAGAACAACGATGGATCCGCCGGTGGCCGTGGACGCCATCCGGCTGTGTGCGCTGCGTAAGTCGTACGGACAGGTCCGGGCCGTGGACGGCGTGAACCTGACGCTGGCGGCAGGCGAGGTCGTGGCACTGCTCGGACCGAACGGCGCGGGCAAGTCGACAACCGTGGAGATGATGCTGGGGCTGACCGCCCCCGACGAGGGCAAGGTCGAGATCTTCGGCGACCCGCCCGAGACCGCGATCCGCAAGGGCGCGGTCGGGGCGATGCTGCAGGAGGGGACGCTGCTGGAGGACGCGACCGTGGCCGAGATGCTGGCCATGGCGGCCTCGCTGCACCGCCGTGCGCTGCCGGTGCGCGAGGCGCTGCGCCGGGCCGGGATCGAGGACCTCGCGGGGCGGCGCTCGGCCAGGCTGTCGGGCGGGCAGAAGCAGCGGGTGCGGTTCGCTTTGGCGCTGGTGTCAGAGCCGGACCTGCTGGTCCTGGACGAGCCGACCGCAGCGATGGACGTCGGGGCGCGGCAGGAGTTCTGGACGGCGATGCGGGAGTTCGCCGGCGCCGGCAGGACGGTGCTGTTCGCCACGCACTACCTGCGCGAGGCCGAGGAGTTCGCCGACCGGGTGGTGCTCATGCGTTCGGGGAAGGTGGCCGCCGACGGCTCGGTGGCGCAGGTCGCGGCGTCGGCGGCCGGGCGGGTGCTGCGGGCGGCCGTGCCCTTCGCCCAGGCCGGGGAGCTCGGAGCGCTGCCCGGGGTGAGCCGGGCGGAGCTGCGGGGCGAGCGTGCCGAACTGGTCTGCTCCGATTCCGATGCGGCGCTGCGGGCGCTGCTGACGGCGTTCCCGCAGGCCTACGACGTCGAGGTGGCGGCGGCGGGGCTGGAGCAGGCGTTCCTGGCGTTGACGGGAGAGCAGCGATGACCTTCCTGGCGCTGGAGATCAGGCGGACCCTGCGGGCGCCGGCGTTCCTCATCGTCACGCTGGGGATGCCGGTGGCGCTGCTCCTCATCGAGGGCAGCCTGTATGGCTCGACCGGCTCGACGTACCTGATGTCGGGGATGGCCGCATACGGCGCGTTGATGGCGGCGATCTCCACCGGCGCCCGCGTGGCGACCGAGCGCACGGCCGGGTGGCAGCGGCAGCTGCGGCTGACCCCACTGTCGCCGCCGACCTATCTGGCGGCCAAGGCCGTGGTCTCCATGATGGTGGCGCTGCCGCCGATCGTCGCGGTCGCGCTGGCGGGCGCGGTCGTTCAGGGGGTGCGGCTGCCGGTGGGCGGCTGGCTCCAGGCGGTGGCGGGCGTGTGGCTGGCCACCTTGCCGTTCGCCGTGCTGGGGCTGCTGATCGGGCAGGTCGCCACCGGTCAGAACGTCCAGGCGTACTCGATGGGGTCGATGCTGACGCTGAGCCTGGCCGGTGGGCTGTGGATTCCGGTCACTCAGTTCCCCGGCTGGCTGGCCGACCTGGCCCGCGTGCTGCCGAGCTACTGGCTGGCCGCCGTCGGCCACGGCGGGGAACTGGGGACGGCGGTGCTGGTGCTGGGCGGGTACACGGTGGCGCTGGCCGCCGCCGTCATGGCACGGTACCGGCGCGGCGGCGACCGTTAGGGTGGCCACGTGCACGTTGTTGACCTCAAAGCGTGGCCTGTCTGGGAACGTCCCAGCGGTGCGGTCAAGAGGGTCACCGGCGCGCTGCTGCCGGCGGCGTTCCTGGTGTGGCTGGCCGAGCCGGTCCTCGGGCACCCCACGGCTGTGGTGGTCACAGCCGTGGTGGTCTACGCGGGCGCTTATGTGACGGCTTTCGTCGCCGGCATCCACGCCGGCCCGCGGGCCCGGTGGCTGCTGGTGGCCTGCCTGTACGGCACCGGCCCGGTGATCGCGTTGACCGCCGGTGACCTCTCACAGCTGGCCCAGCTCGCCTACGCGGTGCTGGTGGGGATCGTGCTGCTGCCGCTGCGATGGGGCGTGCCGTTGGGCCTGGTCACCACGGCCTCCACGGCGCTGATCACCTGGCCCGGCCACTCGGTGCCGGTGACGCTGGGCCTGGTGACGCTGACCACCGGGATGTTGTTCCTGCTGGTGCGGACCGTCATCATGCTGCGCGAGGCCAACGCACGGATCGCGGCGCTGTCGGCGGCAGAGGAACGGAACCGGGTCGCCAGAGACCTGCACGACGTGCTCGGTCACGGTCTCACTGCGATCACGGCGAAGCTGGGCCTGGCGCGGCGGCTCTTTGAGGTGGGAGACGATCCCGCCCGGGGGCTCGCCGAGGTCCGCGACGCCGAGCGGCTGTCCAGGCAGGCGTTGGGCGAGATCCGCGCCACGCTGTCCGGTTACCGGCGGGTGTCGCTTGCTGCCGAGCTGGCGGGGGCCCGGGCCGCGCTTCAGGCGGCGGGCATCTCGGCGGTGCTGCCGCAGGCTGTGGAAAAGGTGCCGGAGGGGCTGCGGGAGCCGTTCGCGTACGTGCTGCGCGAGGGCGTGACCAACGTCATCCGCCACAGCCGGGCCACCCGGTGCGAGGTGCGGCTGGGTCCGTCCTGGCTGGAGGTGCGCGACGACGGGCGTGCCGAGCCCGCGCCGCCGGGCAACGGCCTGACGGGGCTGAGGGAGCGGCTGGCCGAGGTCGGCGCCCGGCTGGAGGCCGGGCCGCTGCCCGGTGGTGGGTTCCGGCTGATGGCGGCGCTGCCGTGATCCGGGTGCTGGTCGCCGACGACCAGGCGCTGGTACGTGGCGCGCTGGCGGCCATGCTCGCCCTCGAACGCGACATCGAGGTCGTCGCCCAGGCCGGATCCGGCGCGGAGGCGCTGCGCGAGGCCCTGCGCACGACTCCGGACGTGGCCCTGATCGACGTGCAGATGCCGGACGGGGACGGCCTGGCCGTGACCGCCGAGCTGCGGGCCGCGCTGCCGGCCTGCCGCGTGGTCATCTGCACGACCTATGGTCGCCCCGGCTACTTCACTCGCGCGATGGGGGCGGGCGCGGCCGGTTTCGTGGTCAAGGACGCACTGCCCGAGCAGCTCATTGACGCCGTACGCCGGGTGCACGCCGGCCTGCGCGTGGTGGACCCGGCGTTGGCCGCCGAATCGCTGGCCAGCGGCGCGAGCCCGTTCACCGAGCGGGAACGAGAGGCGCTGCGCGCGGCGGCCGGCGGGGCGTCGGCGGTGCAGATCGCCAGGACACTGCACTTGTCGCACGGGACCGTGCGCAACCACCTGTCGTCGGCCATCGGCAAGACCGGCGCCGGCACCCGGGCCGAGGCGCTGCGGATCGCCGAGGCCAACGGCTGGCTCTGAGCGTCCATCACGTGCGCGCCCTGGCCACCACCGCGTCCGCGTCGGCACCCGTCATCGGCGCCACCAAGGCGCACCCCATCGAGACCTTGTACGCGGAGACCACATCGGGCGAAGCCTGCCCGGATGGCTAGCGCGTCCGTGCCAGCTCGTACTGGGCCCGGATCTCGCCCGGGGCCGCGACCCTGTCCAGGAACATCAGGCCGTCCATCCGGCAGTCGCAGGGATTCTGCTCCCTGGTGTTCTGCGGGTAACTGCCGCCGATCTTGATGCCTCTCGGGTCGGTCGCCGAGGTGACGTCGGGCTCGGGATCGCCTTCGACGCCCCAAGGGTCGCCGGCGACCGTGGAGAACCCGTCGAGCGGGCGGCCGTTCCTGAACAGCTTCATCGTCGCGGTGTCGAAGTCGAACGTCGCGGCGAGGAAGACCCACTGGTCGCGCGGCAGGATCTCCTGCCAGGGCTGACTCGCGGCGAAGGTCTGGGAGCTGCCGCCGTCCACGCGCCTGGCGAGCGCCACCACCCGCAGCTCGCCGTTCACCGTGATGAGCTCGAGCAGGGCCCTGACGTCGTGTCCCTGGGAGTTGCCGCTGAGCAGCCCGGCCAGGCCGATCGCGTTGAAGCGGTCGGCCGGGTCGTCGGTGTTGGAGTTGAGTGCCGGCCCGTCGCCCTGCATCTTGAACCAGCCCATGACGGTGACGCCCCGGACGCCGTTGAACGCGTGCAGCGCCGGCACGCCGTCCGCGCCGTAGACCCCGGCCTTCCAGTCGTCGTTGCCGGCCGTGGCCGGGCTGACCTGGCGGGTCTGCAGCGCGTACGTGCTGCCCCGGTACGCCGGGTCGGCCACGCGCATGGCGGCGCCGCCGTTGACCAGCGTGATGTTCGCGCCCGACCGGCCCTGGTCCTGCTCCTGGGCCGGGTCGCCGGGCAGCGGGTGCTCGAAGTCGTACGCGGCCACCACGTGGTCGCGCAGGCTCGGCAGCACGTCAGGCGGCGTCCAGCCGGCCTTGGTGACCTTCCAGATCTTGCCGTTCGCCTTGGACAGAACGTAGAGCTCGCCCGCGCCGTCGCTGCCGAAGCGCAGGTCCACGCGGGTGCTCCCGGCCAGGTCCTGCATGGTCACCTGCTTGCCGGTCGCGTCGACCAGTCGCGGCTTGTAGATCGTGGCCCGGCGGCCGGTCCGCTCGTCCATCTGGGCGGCGACGGTGAAGAAGACCTGGCCGTCCACGAGGTCGCCGAACAGGTACTTGCCGTACAGCAGCGGCAGCTTCTGCCCGCGGTAGACGAACCCGCCGGCGATGGCGTGGCCGCTGTCGGCGGTGCAGGAGTGGCCGGGCGGCGGGTCGTGGTCGTAGGCGGCGACCGGGTACGTGTAGCCGTACTGCGCGTCGTCGTCCGGCAGCGTGTAGAGGTGACAGCGGTCGGCCTTGTTGAACACGAACGCGCCCTCGCGCTCGCTCCAGCCCAGGTTGTCACCGGCGCCCACGTCGTAGACGGCCTCGATGGCGTGCTCGCCGATGTGGCCGAGGAACAGCCGGTTGCCGTCCTTCGGGTCCCAGCTGAAGCGGTGGGGGTCGCGCATGCCGTACGCGTAGATCTCGCCCAGCTTGCCGGGCTGGCCGGTGAAGGGGTTCGAGGCGGGGATGCCGTACTTGCCGTTCGCGCCGTTCGTGCCCGCGGGGTCGATCCTGAGGATCTTGCCGTACGGGTTCGCCAGGTTCTGCGGGTCGTCGCTGGACACGCCGCGGCCGCCGTCACCCGAGGCGACGTAGAGCAGGCCGAAGTCCTTGTCGCCGCGGCGGGCGTTCGGGTTGAAGTCGATCTGCTGGATGCCGTGGATCTGGCCGTTGAAGCCGAGCCGCAGCACCTCCCTGTGGATGCCGGAGAAGACGTTCGCCTTCGGGTCCGTGGCCGTCCACTCGGTGATCACGCCGTGGAACCTGGTGCCGGGCTGGGGCGTCATGTCGGGCGTCTTCGTGGTCAGCGCGTCGCCCCACTCGGTGTGGACCGTGTAGAACTTGCCGTTCCTGGCGAAGCCGGGGTGGAAGGCGGCGAAGCCGAACCCGCTGCCCATGCCGCGGCCCGAGACGAAGTCGGGGGCGAAGGCCGCGCCGACGTCGAGGTATTCGCGCGGCCGGCCCTTGTCGAGGAAGTAGAGCTTGCCGTTGAGGTCGTTGACGAACAGCCGGCGCGAGCCGTCCGGCAGTTCACCCAGGTAGTTGATCCTGGCCCAGCGGACCAGCCGCGGGTCGGTCGGGTCAGGAGTCGTCTCGGTCTTCGGGAACGAGGCGAACTCCTCGAGGGTCAGCGTCAACCCCGAGGCGGTGGGCTTCTCGGGGATGGGGTCGTCGATGGGGGCCGGTTCGGCCTGCGCGGCTGCCGGCGGCGCGCATAACGCGGTCACCAGCACCGCGGCGATGAGGCACCGGAGGGTTTTCGGCATACCTGCTCACCACCAGGAGGTCGGGGTGTTGCTCGGGGAGATCACTGCTCGGCGGGCTCGTCGCAGGCCGGGGTGCCCTTGACGGTCATGTCGCGCATCCTGCCGATGTTGTCGAACGAGCCGAAACCGACCCGGCCCGACGTGTACGTGCGGCCGGTGGCCGTGATCAGCGGGGTCGTGGCGCCGTCCATGTAGACCGCGATGCGGCCGGTGTCCACGCAGTGGGTGACGCGGACGTGGTGCCACTCCGTGTCGGTGACCGCGGGCGGCGCGCCCACCTGGCCGTTCCACTGGTCGTCGATGCGCAGGCGGTCGGCGTTGTCGACGACGAAGATCCCGTTGTGCGGGTAGATGGTGTTGTCCTGAGAAAGGTGGACGTAGGAGAACTCGGTGTCCGACCGGTAGCCGAACACGATGATCACGTCTCGGTTGCTGACGCTGGTCGGCGTGTCCAGGCGGATGTCGGCGTCGATCCGCACCGAGCCGAACTCGGGGCCGGTCTTGAGTACGGCGTACTCGAAGGGGCGGCGCGGGCCCGGCCGGGCGACGCCGGCCTCGGCCAGGATCACCTGGTCGCCGGGGAACTGCCACTTGGACGGGGTCACGGGCGCCCAGTTGCGCCCGTCGTTCACGTGCTTCACCTTGGCGTGTCCCGGGCCGCACTCGTGTGCTTCCGTGGCGGCGGCCTGGGCGGGGATCGGTACGGCCAGCGCGAGCATGGCCGCGAGGACGAAGGTGCGAAAGGCTGACATCCGGGGTCCTCTCGCCGGGTGCGCTCTCGTAAGCGCTTCCGAAAGCGCTTTCGTTGACCTTTGAAGCGGATCGTAACCCGGAGGATCAGCCTGTCAAGGGGGCAGTGGAATCGCCGGCGCCCCGCCTGTCAGGCCGACGGTGGGGCCGTGGAGGCGCGTACGACTAGCTCGTGCGCGGTGCGGCGGCGGCGCGGGCGGGAGGCGGGCGGCTTGAGTACGAGCTCCAGCGCCTGCTTTCCCATGCCGACCATGGGAAGCCTGATCGTGGTCAGCGCCGGAAAGACGTCCCGCGCCACCGGCGCGTCGTCGAACCCGGCCACCGAGATCTCCCCGGGCACCCTGCGCCCGCTGCCGAGCAGCCACGACAGCGCGCCCACCGCCATCGGGTCGTTCAGCGCCACGACCGCCGTCAGATCGGGGTGCGCGCGCATCAGCCTGGCGGTCGCCGCCGCGCCGCCCTCCCTGGTGAAGTCGCCGTGCACGACCGGGATCGAGCGCCAGTCGAGCCCCGCCGCGCCGAGCGCCGCCCGCAGCCCGGACAGCCGGTCCTCGACCGTGGTCAGGTTGGCGGGGCCGCCCAGCACGCCGAGGCGACGGTGGCCGAGGTCGAGCAGATGCCGCATGAGCGTGGCCCCGCCGCCCGCGTTGTCGGGCAGCACCGCGTCCACGGGCAGGTGGTGGCGGCCGATCACGGCCACCCGGCCGCCCGCCGCCGTGAACGAGCGCACCTCGGTGGCGATGTCGGCCTCGGTGCCCGCGTCGACGTAGCCCGAGCCCGCCAGCACGATCGAGGTGACCCGGTGCGCGCGTAACGCCCGGATCCTGGCCAGCTCCGCGCGCGGGTCGCGCTCGGTCTGGCTGATCAGCGCCAGGTAGCCGCGGCTCTCGGTCTCGCGCAGCACGCCCCTGGCGATCTCGCCGAAGTAGGGGTCGCCGACGTCGTGCACGATCAGCCCGACCATGGACGCCTGCCCGCCGGCCAGCGCCCGCGCGTGGCTGTTGGGCACGTAACCGACCTGGGAGGCGACCGCCTGGACATGGGCGGCGACCTGGGCACTCACCCCCGTGCTGCCCGTCAGGGCCCGGGAGGCGGTCGCCAGCGAGACCCCCGCGGCCTTGGCCACATCGACGAGGCGGGGCGGATGAGGACGGTCTGCCATGCGATGCGAACCCCCCTTGTCCGGGGCTGAATCCCGTGCAATCGTAACCGAAAGCGCTTACGAAAGCGCTTTCGCGGCGCCTCTTCTGACGGGGGTCTCCTCGATGGCAAGAGTTCTCAAGGGCCTGGCGATCATCTCGATCTGCGGTTTAGCGGTGACCGCCTGCGCCAAGACCGACGAGCCCGGCGCGGCGCAGTCGCCGGGGCAGCAGCAGGGGCCGGTGAAGATCGGCATCTCGCTCCCGCTCACGGGCGACTTCTCCGAGCCCGGCACGGGCATCCAGGAGGGCTACCAGGTCTGGGCCGACCAGGTGAACGCCAAGGGCGGCCTGCTGGGCAGGAAGGTCGAGCTGATCTTCCGCGACGACGCCTCCGACCCCAACCGGGTCAGCTCCGACTACGAGTCCCTCATCACGCAGAACAAGGTCAACCTGGTCTTCGGGCCGTTCTCCTCGCGGCTGGTGATCCCGGCGGCCAAGGTCGCGGAGTCGTACAACATGCTCTTCGTGGAGCCGGCCGGGGCCGCCAAGGAGGTCTTCGAGCAGGGCTTCAAGCGGCTGTTCTACGCGGCGCCGGCGATCGCGAGCGACCACTACAACTACCTGGCCGACTACATACTCAAGCTGCCGGCCGACAAGCGGCCGAAGACGGCCGCGTACGCCAGCCTGGACGACCCGTTCGCGCAGGGCACCGCGTACGGGCTGAGAGACAAGCTGGCCGCGGCCGGGATCAAGACGGTCGTGGACGAGGTGTATCCGCCCGAGACCACCGACTTCTCGCCCATCGCCGCCAAGATCGCCGCGGCCAAGCCGGACATCGTCGTGGGCGGCACGCAGTTCGAGGACTCCGTGGGCCTGGTGCGCGCGCTGCAGGAGCTGAAGGTGCAGCCCAAGCTGGCGGCCTTCTCGACCGGGCCGACGGAGCCGGAGTTCCCCGCCGCGGTGAAGGGGGCGGCCGAGAACATCATCTCGCCCGTCGGCTGGTCGGCCACGGCCACCTTCACCGGCAACCAGGAGATGATCAAACGCCACAAGGAGATGTTCAAGGGCGAGGCGAACGAGGACACCGCCAACGGGTTCACCGTCGGCCAGGTCGTCGAGGCCGCCGTGAACGCGGTCAAGTGCGTCGACCCCACCAAGGAGTGCCAGGACAAGCTGGCCGACCACATCAGGCAGGGCACGTTCGACACGGTCGTGGGCAAGCTCTCCTTCGACGACCAGGGCAGGCCCGAGCAGGCGCACATGATCCAGCAGTACGTCAACGGAAAGGTCGAGATCGTGCTCCCCGAGCAGGCCAAGACCGCCGGCATCGTCTACCCGAAGAAGGAATGGTGAGCCTGCTCCTGCAGGGGCTGGCCCTGGGCGTGCTGACCGGCGGCCTCTACGCGCTGCTGGCCTCGGGCCTGTCGCTGTACTTCGGGGTGATGCGGGTGGTCATGGTGGCGCATCCGGCGTTCCTGTTCCTGGCCGCGTACCTGACCTACACCGCGCACACCACGCTCGGGGTGGACCCGTTCCTGGCGCTGCCCGTGACCGTGCCGCTGTTCTTCGGGCTGGGCGTGGTTATCCAGCGGCTGCTGGTGGCGCGGCTGGCGCCGGACAACCTGGCGATGATGTCGGTGCTGCTGACGTTCGGGATCGCGCTGACGATCGAAGGGCTGCTCGGGACGTTCTACACCGGGTCCTACAAGTCGGTCAGCATGGAGTACGCGACCCGCTCGCTGACGATCGGCGGCGTGCACCTCCCGTACGACAGGATCATCGCCTTCTGGGTCGCCGCGATCACCCTCGCCGTCCTGTTCGCGGTGCTGGTCAAGAGCCGCTTCGGGCAGGCGCTGCGGGCCACGATCCAGCACAGGGAGGCGGCCAGGCTGGTCGGCATCCAGACGGAGCGGGTCGCCGGTTACGGCTTCGGCGTCGGCCTCGCCACGGCGGCCGTCGGCGGGACCGTGCTGGCGCTGATCACGCCGTTCTTCCCCGCCTCGCACTGGGCGTGGATCGGCAAGCTGATGGCCATCATCGTGGTCGGCGGGCTGGGCAGCGTGATCGGCGCGGCGCTCGCGGCCGTCATGCTCGGCCTGGTCGAGGGCCTCGTGCTGGTGACCGTGGACGCCACCTGGGCCACGATGATGTTCTACGTCTTCCTCTTCCTGACCCTGCTCGTGCGCCCCCAGGGGTTCTTCGGAGGCCGGCTTGCGCATCGCTTCTAAAGGGCTCCTGCTGGTGGTCGCCTGCCTGGCGATCGCCTACCCGTGGATCGTCCCGAACTATTACCTGGTGTACGCGGGCGCGCTGACCGTCATGTACGCGGCCATGTCGACCTCCTGGAACCTTCTGGGCGGTTTCACCGGCTACGTCTCCCTCGGCCACTCGACGTTCTTCGGTCTCGGCGCGTACGGGACCGGGCTCCTCGTGATCCGCCTCGGCGTGCCGTGGGTCGTGGCCCTGCTGGTCTCGGCCCTGGCGGTCACGTTGTTCGCCGTCGGCGTCGGCATCGCGGCCGTCCGGGTGCGCGGCGCGTCGTTCGTGATCGTCTCGATCGCGCTCGTGTCGATGATGAACCTCATCGTGCAGGGCTGGCGCTCGCTCACCGGCGGCTCCACCGGGCTGCAGGTGCCCTCGCCCTTCCCCGGTCTGCACAGGGGGCAGACGCACATCGTGTTCTTCTACCTGTTCCTGGCGCTGCTCGGGCTCGCGCTGCTGTCTTGGTGGTACGTCTCCCGCTCCCGATTCGGCGCCGGCCTTCGGGCGATCAGGGAGGACGAGGACAAGGCCGAGTCACTGGGGGTGCCGACCGGGGCGTACAAGGTGACGGCCTTCGCCCTCTCGGCCCTGTTCGTCTCGCTCGCCGGCGGGCTGTACGCGGTCTGGTTCGGCAGCCTCGACCCCATCTTCGTCTTCTCCATCCTGATCGGGTCGTACATGGTGCTGATGAGCCTGCTCGGCGGGGTCAGGCACCTGTTCGGGCCGCTGCTCGGGGCGCTCATCGTGGCCCCGGCGGGCGAGTACTTCCTTATTGCGCTGGGCGAGACGCAGATCCACCTGGCCGCGACGGGCCTGGTGCTCGTGCTGGTGGTGCTGTTCATGCCGGACGGCATCCTCGCCCGGCTGACCAGGAGACGTACGGGGCCTTCCATCCCGGACGAGACGGCCGAACAGCGGCTCCAGGGGGTGGCCCGATGAGTGACACAGTGACGTCGCTGCGCACGGAAGGGCTCACCAAGGCGTTCGGCGGCGTGCTGGCCGTGGACGGCGCGACCGTCGAGCTGGCCGACGGCAAGATCAACGGCCTCATCGGGCCGAACGGCTCCGGCAAGACCACGTTCTTCAACCTCATCACCGGCATGATCAAGCCGGACTCCGGCCACGTCCTCTACCGCGACCGCGACATCACCCGCCACTCGCCGCACCGCATCGCGCACGCCGGGATCGGCCGCACCTTCCAGCTCTGCCGCGTCTTCCCGCGCCTGACCGTGCTGGAGAACATGCTGGTCGCCGTCCGCCGCACCCGGCTGCGCGAGCTGCTGGCCGGGCTGCGCGACCAGGGCGAGGTCGAGCGGGCCCGCCACTGGCTGCGGCGCATGGGCATCGAGCACCTGGAGGACGCCGAGGCCCGCGACCTGTCCTACGGCCAGCAGAAGCTGCTCGAACTGGCCGCCGTCCTCATGGCCGAGCCCGACCTCGTGCTGCTGGACGAGCCGGCGGGCGGGGTCAACCCGGCGCTGATCGACCGCATCGTCTCCCTCGTACGCGACCTCAACGCGGAGGGCCGCACGTTCCTCGTCGTCGAGCACAACATGGACATGGTGATGGGCATGTGCGACCACGTGATCGTCTTCGACCGCGGCGCGCCCATCGCGTCCGGCCCGCCCGCCGAGGTGCGGGACGACCCGCGGGTGCTGGAGGCGTACCTTGGCGTCTGAGACCATCCTGTCGCTGGAAGACGTCGAGGCCGGGTACGGCAGGGCAGCGCCGGTGCTGCGCGGCCTGACCGTCACCGTCCGCGCCGGGGAGGTCGTCTGCCTGGTCGGACCGAACGGCGCGGGCAAGTCCACCGCGCTCAAGGTCGCCAGCGGCCTGCTCACGCCCCGGTCGGGGCGGGTCCTGCTGGCCGGGCAGGACGTGACGGGCCTGTCGCCGCAGCGGCTGCTCGGGCTCGGGCTGGCCCACGTGCTGCAGGGACACAGCGTGTTCCGCGAGATGACCGTGGCCGAGAACGTGCGGCTCGGCGGCTTCACCGTCCGCGACTCCGCGAAGCTCCAGGCCCGGATCGAGGTGGTCAAGGAGCTGTTCCCGGTGGTGGCCGAGCGGTGGGGGACCATGGCGGGGCTGCTGTCGGGCGGGCAGCAGAAGCAGGTGGAGTTCGCGCGGGCGCTCATGCTGGAGCCCTCCGTGGTGCTGCTGGACGAGCCGTCGATGGGGCTCGACCCGCGTAACACGCAGGTGGTCTTCGACCGGATCGACCTCATGCGGCGTACCGGGGTGGCGGTCCTGCTGGTGGAGCAGAACGCGCGCCGGGCCCTGGAGATGGCCGATGTCGGCTGCGTGCTGGACCTCGGCCGCGTCCACATCACCGGCCCCGCCCCCGCCCTCGCCGCCGACCCCCGCCTCGGCCGCCTCTACCTCGGCGGCGCCCCTGCCACCTGACTCGGAACGGCCGACCGCAAGTCCCCACCGGATCGCTGCCCGACCGCTCTGCGCGACCCCGGCGCCTGGATCGCCGGCGGAACGTCTCCGTCCGCCCGGCGATCGCGCCATGGGCCTGGCGCTATGGCGTCATACCTGGTCGACCCCGGGCGTCGGATGCCTTATTGAACGGTGACGCGGTCACCCTTCGGAGCCCGAACCGGCGAGTGGTTGGCGATGTACGACGCCAGCGCCCCGGTTTCGTCCGGCCCGCCGTAGTACACGCCGCTGGTCCCTTGCCATTGCGGGAAGCCCTGCCAGCCGCCGGCCAGCTGATAGTTGAGCGCGATCTTGAGTACCTGAGTGTCGGACACCGGGGTGCCGTTCAGCGTGAGCTCGGTGACCACGCCGTCCTTCAGCGTGTAGCGAAGCGCGGCCGAGGGGGTCACGACCCCGGCGTTCGCCCTCGTCGGCACCAGGAACTTCTTGAGCTGGGCACCGGTCACCGTACGCACGTCGACGGCGAACCCCGCGGCCTGGATGTCCCACAGAGCCCCGAACTCGATCGGCCCCGCCTTCAGGCCCCTGTGCATCCCGTACTTGCTGACGAGCGCGGCCTGAGCCCCGGAGACCGACTGGACCGCCTCAAGCGCGGCGTCGGCGGCCAGCTCGGCCACAGGGCCGCCATCGCTGGTCAGCGCGATGTCCTCGGCGGCGACACCGACCTTCTCGCCGCCACTCGGCGGGCGGCACTTGAAGTAGTAAATGACGTTGGACCTGAGGCCGTTCGGCTGATTGATCTCGATCCGGACAGAGTTCTCCTCGGTCTCCCAACCCCACTCGAACGTCTCCAGCACGGTGGTGAAGACGGCGCCGTGGTTGGCCGGCACGTTGACGGTCTTCCACGCCTGGGTATCGACGAAGCGGTACTGAACGGTCTGCGCGCCGGAGGGAAGCCCCTCGAAGTAGCCGTGGATCTTGAAGGTCACCGGGCACTTCGACGCAGTGGTCCGCTCGAAGGCGATGGTGGCCTTCCGCACCAGGTTCTGTGCGGGCTCATCCGTGCCCGGCTTGGTAGGAGACGGCGTTGCCGAGTCGTCCGGCTTACCGGCATCCGCGGCAGAGGCGGCGACGGCGGAGACGGTCACGCTGTCCCACAGGTCCCC
Organism: Nonomuraea sp. CA-141351; assembly: GCF_050944675.1. NCBI lineage: Bacteria > Bacillati > Actinomycetota > Actinomycetes > Streptosporangiales > Streptosporangiaceae > Nonomuraea > Nonomuraea sp. CA-141351. The sequence continues at coordinate 8,706,617 of NZ_CP191982.1, read as the reverse complement.
CGTGCCCTGCCCGTCACTGGTGCAGGTGACGGCGAACGAGGCCTTGTTGGAGGTCTTCGTCACCGGGCTGACGAGGCGAACCGCGCCCCACCCACGAGCGTCACCAGTGACCTTGATCGACGTGGACAGCCGAACGGTCTTGAGCCCCTTGCCGCCTACCTTGTAGGTCTTCGCGTTGCTCTTGTCTCCGTCGCTGAAGATCCACGCGTACTTCAGCGTCACCGGCGCCTTGACCTTGACCGTGGTGGACAGCGTGACGGCCGTCGGGCAGGCACCGGTGTGGGCCTTTGGTGAAGCGGAAGCCGTCCCGAATGCGACCGGAGCAGGGGCGGCCTGAGCTCCCGAGGCGAAGGCACCGGACGCCAGGGCGACAACCGCCACCAGCCCCCCGATTCGGCGCCCTGCCAGAGTGAATAAGCCCACTGGATTCCTTTCTCGTGATCTTCGACGAGGGGATCCTGGCAGATCTTGATCAACGAGAAATAACGCTCGGTCTGATTCCCCGGCAAGGCGAAGACATTATCAACGAGAGCCAGCCACCTGGACGGATTCGGGCGGCGTCATTTCCACACGGACGCGCTTCCTGAACACCCAGTACGTCCACCCCTGGTAGACCAGCACGAACGGCAGCGCGATCAGTCCGATCCAGCTCAGCATCGTCAGCGTGTACGGGCCGGAGGCCGCCTCGGCCAGCGTCAGGCCGGGGAGTGGCTGGAGGCGGAGCTCCATGAAGACGGCCAGGGTGGTCAGGACGATGGCGCCCGCCGTGGCCGCGAAGGCCCAGCCCTCCCGGCGGCGCCAGATGAGGGCCGTGGCCGCGGCCAGCGCCGCCATGGCGGCCAGCGCCGGGAGCGAGCCCAGGCTCGACAGCGCCACCACGGCCACCGGGATCGTCACCCCGCCGGCGGCCAGGGCGACGACGCGGGCGCGGCGGCGTACCGGGCCCGTGGTCTTGAGCGCCAGGAAGACGGCGCCGTGCAGGAGGCACACCGCCAGCGTGAACGCGCCCCCGGCCAGGGCGGCGGGCAGGCTGTCATACAGCAGGTCGGCGAAGACCGCACCCCACAGGAACGCCGGGAGTGCGCTGCCCACCACGATGCCCAGGTCGCACCAGCGCGGGTCGGCCACCTTGCCCCGCCACTCCAGGCCGACGCCGCGCACGATCAACCCCACCAGGACGAGCGTCACCGGCAGGTAGAACGCGCTGAACACGCCCGCGTACCAGGCGGGGAAGGCGGCGAACATGGCGCCGACGGCGGTGATCAGCCACACCTCGTTGCCGTCCCACACCGGGCCGATGGTCTGCAGGCTCTGTCGCTGCTCCTCGGCGTTCCTGCTCACGATGGGCGCCAGCATGCCGACGCCGAAGTCGAAGCCCTCCAGCACGAAGTAGCCCGTCCAGAGGAAGGCGATGATGACGAACCACAAATCGATCATTGTCTTACCCCTCAGTACATCAGCGACGGCTCGAGCCGCTCGGCCGCGGGTGCGGGCGCCTGCTCCTCGACGCCCTTGCGGACATGCCTGGTCAGCAGTACGGCCTCGGCCACCGCGAGCGCGCCGTACAGGAGCGTGAAGATCGTCAGTGAGGTGGCCACTTCAGCCAGGCTCACGCCGGGCGACACGCTGGAGGCGGTGAGCAGCTCGCCCGCGACCGTCCACGGCTGGCGGCCGATCTCGCTCAGCAGCCACCCGGCGATCATCGCGACCAGCGGCAGCGGCAGGGCCAGCAGCATCGCCCGCGACAGCCACCTCGGGAAGTCCCGCCTGCGCCGGGTGAGCCAGAGGCCGAGCACCGACAGGCCCACCGTGGCCATCCCGAACACGATCATCACCCGGAACGACCAGAACACGACCGGCTGGTCCGGCCGGTAGTCGCCGGGGCCGAACTGCTGCTCGAAGCGGTGCTGCAGGTCCTCGATGCCCTCGACGGTGGCGTCGGGGTCGTGGGCGGCCAGGAAGCTCAGGACGTGGGGGATCTCGATGCCGGGTGCCAAGGAGAACGCCGCGCCCGCCGTGTCGCGCTCGAGGCCCTCGGCCGAGGCCAGCTTCATGGGCTGCTGCTCGTACAGCAGCCTGGCGGACGTGTCGCCGGTGCCCGCGACGACGGCCCCCGCGATCGCCGTCATCACCAGCGCTGCCCTTGCGGCGCTGCGCCACATGGGGGCGCGCGTCTTGAGCAGCCAGTAGCCGCTCACGGCCAGCACGAAACCGCCCGCCACGATGAACGCCGCCCCGATCACGTGGGGCACCTGGGCGAGCGCCGTGGAGTTGGTGAGCACGGCCCACAGGTCGGTCATCCTGGCCTTGCCGTCCACGACCTCGTAACCGACGGGGTGCTTCATCCAGGCGTTGGCCGCGAGGATGAAATACGCCGACAAGTTGGACCCGATGGTGGCCGCCCAGATGCACGCCAGATGCACCTTCTTCGGCAACCGCTCCCAGCCGAAGATCCACAACCCCAGGAATGTGGACTCCATGAAGAAGGCCAGCAACGCCTCCATGGCCAGCGGTGCGCCGAAGACGTCGCCGACGAACGTGGAGTATTCGCTCCAGTTCATCCCGAACTGGAACTCCTGCACGATGCCGGTGACCACTCCCATGGCGAAGTTGATCAGGAACAGCTTCCCGAAGAACTTCGTGAGCTTGAGGTAGTGGTCCTTCCCCGTGCGGTGCCAGGCCGTCTGGAGGCCCGCCACGAAGATCCCCAGACCGATGGTCAGGGGCACGAACAGAAAGTGGTAAACGGTGGTCACCCCGAACTGCCACCGCGCCAGATCAAGTGCGTCCATCATCCCCGTCGACTCCCTGAGCTCTACAGGCTGTAGTTCATCTACTTGAAGTAGTACTACAAGTCGTAGAGCAGCGCGATGCGAGCTTGGTCACATCGCTGTTGGCTGGTTGCTGCTGCGTACTGAGGATCCCGTGCCGGGCCGGTCCGGCGCGTCAGCCGCCGGGTTGATTCATCCGTACGTCCGGGGGCGGACCCTCAAGGGGCGGGCGGCTGTCGGGGCACCTGGTAGGCGATCTTGCCGCCTGGCTGGACGGTGGCGGTCCAGAGCGGTGTGGGCCCGGCGCCCGGCTCCTTCAAGACGCGCCGTTCCTCTGTCAGGTGTTGCCCTTATCCGCGACGTCCCGGCTGCCTAAGGTGGCGATATGAAAGTGGCGGGTAGTGCCGTGATCGGCGTTCAGAGGGACCGGGTGTGGGCGGCGCTCCAGGATCCCGCGGTGCTGGTGCGCACCATTCCGGGGTGCGAGCGCCTGGAGGAGACCGGGCCTGACACGTACCGGATGACGATCAACGCGGGCGTCGCGTCCATCAAGGGCGTCTATCAGGGGGAGGTGGCGCTGGCCGATCCGCTGGCGCCCGAGAGCTTCACGCTCAAGGCACGGGGGCAGGGGGCGCCCGGGACGGTGGACGCCACCGTCCTGGTACGGCTGAGCGAGGTCGAGGACGGGACCCGGGTGGACTACGACGCCGACGCGGTGATCGGCGGGATGATCGGCGGGGTCGGGCAGCGCATGCTCGGCTCGGTGGCCAAGCGGACGGCGGGGGAGTTCTTCTCGGCCGTCGACGACCACCTCCGCACCGGGACCGCCACCGCACCGGGTCCGGTGCCCACCCCACTCGCCCCGCCGCCCTTCGCTCCCGGTGCGGCTACGGCTCCCGGCGCGATGGCGGCCGAGCGCTTCGCCGCGAAGGCAGGCGCCGGTGCGGCGGGCGCCGTCTACGAGCGGCCCCCGAAGCGGCACACGCAGACGCGTCCGTGGGTGATGCTGGCGTCGTTCGGGATGGGGGCGGGCATCGCGCTCACGGGTGTCGCGGTGGGCTGGTTGCTCGGACGCGCCTCCCGACGCCAGAGCCCCTGACCCGGGGTGGATGTCGCCTTTGTGTGAATCGTTCCAGGCGTGAGTTTGGGCCCGCTGGGGCGCATGTCAGGTGCCGGTGCTGGACTCTCGCGGAAAAGGATCTACAGGCGTAGCGTGGCTGTATGCGGCAGGCACACGCGGAAGACGCACGGACCGAAGCCAGGCGAGTCGTTCGCAACCTGCTGGGCGACGAGCGCCCCACAGCCGAGACCCTGATCGCGGACGTGCGCCCGGTGCTCGGGGAGGAGCGGACCGCTCGGACCCTCGAGCTGGCGCTGGGCGGCCAGCTCACCCGGCGGTCGGCCGAGCTGGCCGCCATCGCCGCGCTGCTCGTCGGCACCCGCGAGCTGGGTGAGGAGTGGTGGAGCAGGCCCAGGGGCGGCAAGCTGCCGGCTCCGGACGAGGTGGTGCGCACGGCGGTCGCGATCGAGCCGTGGACCGATCTGACCGCGCTCGAGATGCTGGCCGCCTGGATCTCCGACGACGCCGCAGACCAGTTGTGGGGCCGGCCGGTCGCCGAGGTCGACCTCAACTCGTGGCAGGCCGAGGACAGGTTCGAGCTGCCGCCGGGAGTGAAACCGGGGCAGCGGCTGGTCGTCCACTTCGACGCCGGCGGACGGCTCGACGCGGTCGTCACCCGGCGGCCCGACGACGAGCTCGGGTCGAACCTCGACTTCCACTCCCTGCGTTACTCCCGGCCGGCCGAGGCCCAGTGGAGCTGGGGCGTGGCGGCCGGGCTCGGGCCGCACCGGTTGCCCGGTGAGGACCCCGACCCGTACGCCCGCGAGGTCCCTTCCGCCGCCGTGGGGGTCCTGCGTGCCTGGGCGTTGCGGCACGGCGCCACCCGCGAGCAGCTCGGCGAGCGGTGGGAGACGGTCGGCGACGTGGTGGCCGCCATCGAGCACGTGGACTGGATGTGGCGCAGCGGCGAGTGGTTCGGGTGGTGGCGCGGCGCGTCGGCGCTGGTGGACGACTCGGCGTACCTTCCTTACCGGCTGGAGGAGCTGGCCGCCGGATAGGAATCATCGGCGGTGCCCGGCGGTTGCCCATATGCGTGAAGGTTGAAATTTTCTCCGACGTCGTATGCCCCTGGTGCTATATCGGGCACGCCAGGTTCGCCAAGGCCGCCGAACGGTTCCGCGCCAAGGGCGGCACGATCGACGTGACGATGCGCCCGTACCAGCTCAACCCCGACGCCCCCGTGGAGGGTGAGCCGCTGATCCCCGCGCTGGAGCGGAAGTTCGGGCCGAACGCGCGCCAGATGGTCCAGCGGGTCACCGACGCCGCCTCCGGCGAGGGCCTCGCGATGGACTACGACCACGCGGTGAACGCCAACACGTTCGAGGCGCACCGCCTGATCGAGGTCGCCACGCGGCAGGGGCGCGGCAAGGAGATGACCGAGCGGCTGTTCCGCGCGTACTTCAGCGAGGGGCTGAACGTGGCAGACGCCGACGTCCTGGCCAAGCTGGCCGCCGAGGTCGGTGTCGAGGCCGGTGTCGATGATGGGGGCGAGGGCGCCGAGCAGGTGCGCGAGCAGCTCGGCAGGGCGCGGGCGCTCGGGATCAGCGGGGTGCCGCTGTTCCTGTTCGAGGGCAAGTACGCGGTGTCGGGGGCTCAGCCGGAGGAGGCGTTCGCGGCGGCGATCGACGAGGTGGCGGAGCTTACCGGCCAGACGCCGATCACCCAGCTGGCCGCCCCGGCCGACGGGTGCGACGACGACGGATACTGTGCCGTGTGAGAATCGTGACGTGTCGCGACGTCGGACTCTCGGTTACCTGCTCAAGCACGCCAACCTGCGCCTGGCGGAGCTGACGGGCCCGGCGCTGGAGCCGTACGAGATCGATGGGCGCGAGTTCGCGGTGCTGTCGGTGCTCCGCACGCCGGAGCCGCTCTCCCAGCTGGAGGCCGCCCAGCGGCTGGGCATCGACAGGACGACGATGGTCGCCCTGCTGGACGGGCTGGAGCGGAAGAAGCTCGTCGGGCGCCGGCCGCATCCCGGCGACCGGCGCAAGAACATGGTGGAGCTGACCGGGCAGGGCCGGGAGGCGCTCGAGGGGGCCACGCGCGCCGTGGCGGCGGCCGAGGAGGCGTTCCTCGCCGCTCTGCCGGGCGACGACGCGCGCCTACTCAGGGACCTTCTGGACCGCCTCGTCTGAGGCTCGGGGATGTCCTAGATCGCCTTGTCCGAGCCCTCGCCGAGCCGGCCGGAGCGGTGGTGGCGGCGGCAGAGCACCTGGTAGCGCACGCGCGAGGCGTCGGTGTCGCCGATCACGACCTGCTCGCCCGTACGGGCCATCATCCCGCCCACCACCCTGGCGTTCAGCTGCCCGGGACGCCCGCACCAGCACAGGACCTCGACCTGCAACCGGCACACCTCGTCCGCCAGCTCGAACAGCCGCTGCGCCGCCGGGAACATCACCGACCTGAAGTCCGAGGCAAGCCCGAACGCGTAGACGTCCACGCCGTGCTCGTCCACCAGGTCCGCGAGCTGCTCGATCTGCTGGACGGTGTAGAAGCAGGCCTCGTCGCAGATGAGATAATCGATGCGATCGTGGGAGGTGACCAGCCGCACGAGGTCGACCGAGTCCTCCACCTCGATCGCGTCGAGGCCGAGCCCGATCCGGCTGGTGACCTTGGGGCCGCCCGAGCGGTCGTGCTTGGTCAGCACCAGGCCGCGCCTGCCCTGACGTCCGTGGTTGTAGTTCATCTGGAGCGCCAGCGTGGACTTTCCGCAGTCCATGGGGCCGAAGTAGAACTTGAGTACGGCATCCCTGGCGCCAGAGGGCACGGCAGACAAGGCAGACAGTTCGGTCACGGGGGGCCAGCTTAGCGGCTTGGCTTGTTCCATGACCTCGTGGGACATTTCTCCTCTGGAGTTAGCAGGAGGAACTGTGGTCACCGGCCAACCGAGGAGCCATGCGTAGCGTCCGTATCGGAGTGGACACCGGAGGAACATTCACCGACGTGGTGGCGGTGGACGAGGCGACCGGTGAGATCCTCACGACCAAGACCCCTTCGACGCCCGCCAACCCGGCGGACGGGTTCGTGGCGGGCATCGCGAAGCTGGGCGAGCTCGACTTCGGCTCGATCGTCCACGGCACCACCGTGGCCACCAACCAGTTGCTCGAAGACCGGATCTCCAATCTCGGGTTCATCACGACCGAGGGCTTCGAGTTCGTCCTGGAGATCGCCAGGCAGAGCGTGCCCGACGGCTACGGCAACTCGTACTTCTGGGTCAAGCCGCCAAGAATCGTCCCCGCGCACCTGGTCAAGACCGTCGGCGGGCGGCTCGACCACCGGGGCGAGGAGGTGTGGCCGTTCTCGGAGGAGCAGGCCGTCGAGGCGGCCCGCTGGTTCAAGGCCAAGGGCATCACCGCGATCGGGGTCTGCTTCCTGCACTCCTACGCCAACCCCGAGCACGAGCGCCGCATGCGTGAGGTGCTCTGGCGCGAGCACCCGGAGGCGGTGATCTCGCTGTCGAGCGACGTGCTGCGCGAATACCGCGAGTACGAGCGCTCGGTCACCACCCTCGTGGACGCCGCCGTCAAGCCCGCCATGCGCGGCTACATCGCGAACCTGTCCAACCGCCTCGGCAAGCCGTTCTCGGTCATGAAGTCCAACGGCGGCATCCTGTCCGCCCGCGAGGTCGTCAACCAGCCGATCAGCACCGTCCTGTCGGGCCCCGCGGCAGGGGCGCTCGGCGCGGCGCTCATCGCCTCCACGGCGGGGCACGAGTCGGTGATCACGCTGGACGGCGGCGGCACCTCGACCGATGTGGCCGTGGTGATCGACGGCGAGCCCTCCATCACCACCGAGGGCTCCGTCGGCCGCTACCCGTGCAAGATCCCGATGATCGACATCATCACCGTCGGCGCGGGCGGCGGCTCGATCGCGTGGATCTCGCCCGAGGGCACGCTCAAGGTCGGCCCCAGGTCCGCGGGCGCCGACCCCGGGCCCATCTGCTACGGCCGGGGCGGCACGGAGGTGACGGTCACGGACGCGCACGTGTTCCTCGGCCGGATCCCGCCCCACCTGCTCGGCGGCGAGATCCCGCTGGACGCCGACGCCGCCCGCGGCGGGATCGAGGCCCTGGCGGACAAGCTCGGCCTCACTCCCGAGCGCACGGCGACCGGCATCCTGGAGATCAGCGCGTTCAACCAGAGCAACGCGATCAGGCAGCTCACCGTCAAGCGCGGGCTCGACGTGCGGGACTTCCCCCTGGTGACCTTCGGCGGCTCCGGGCCGCTGCTGGCGTGCCGGCTGATCGACATCCTCGGCCTGCCGGCCGTCGTCATCCCGCGCGACCCCGGCAACGTCTCGGCGTTCGGGCTGCTCACGGTTGACGTCAAGAACGACTACGTCCGTACGTACGTCACCCGCGAGTTGTCACTCGGCAAGGCGGTCGAGATCTTCCACGACCTGGAGCATCAGGCGGGGCAGGCCCTCGACCGCGAGGGCTTCGACGACCCGGTCTACCTGCGCAGCGCCGACCTGAGGTACTACGGCCAGGCCTACGAGGTCAGCGTGCCCGCCCCGGCGGGCGAGATCGACGACGACTGGCAGGCCGAGGTGATCGACCGCTTCCACGCCTCCCACGAGAAGCTGTACGGGTACGCGTACCGGGATGATCCCCGTCACGACGTCGAATGGGTGAACCTGCGCGTCTCCGGCATCGGCCCCATCACCCGGCCGGCCATCCGCCGTCTGGAGAAGGCCGGCGAGGGCGCCACTTCGGTACGTCCCGTGCATTTCGACGAGACCCGCGACACCCCCATCCACCAGCGCTCCGCGCTCGGCCCCGGAGCTGTGGTCAAGGGCCCCGCCGTGATCGAGGAGTACGGCTCGACGATCCCCATCCACCCAGGCTTCACCGCGAGAGTGGACGAGTACGGAAATGTGGAGGTAAGGCGTGACTGATCCGATCCTGGTGGAGATCGTCGAGGGCACGCTGGCGTCCGTCGAGAAGGAGGTCGAGACGGCCATCGCCCGCACGGCCCGCTCGCCGATGATCCGCGACGCGCACGACTTCCGCGCGGGCATCCACGACGTACGGCTGCGCAAGCTGACCGGCCGCTCCTACAGCGCGCTCGTCCAGCCGGTCGTGCGCGACTTCCCCGTCGAGACGATGAAGCCCGGCGACGTCTACTTCCACAACGACGTCTACCTCTCCGAGGGCGGCATCGGCCACCTGCCCGACCTGTGCGTGACCGTGCCCGTCTTCCACGAGGGCTCCGTCGTCGCCTTCGTGCAGGCGTTCGGCCACCACGACGACATCGGCGGGTCCGTGCCCGGCTCCATGCCCTCGCACGCCAGGTCGGTCTTCGAAGAGGGCCTGATGGTGCCGCCGATCAAGCTGTGGGACCAGGGCGTGCCGAACGAGGCGGCGCTGCGCATCATGACGCGTAACTCCCGCATGCCCGACTCGCTCGCGGGCGACCTCGACGCCGAGTGCTCGGCCTGCCTGATGGGGGCGCGGCGGCTGGGCGAGCTGTTCGAGCGGTACGGCAAGCAGGCCGTCGAGGAGTGCTTCGACGCGATCATCACCAAGACCACCGAGACGTTCCGCAGGGAACTGCTGGCCAAGATCCCCGAAGGCACGTACGTGTGGGAGGACTATGCCGAGCACGACGGTGTGGACGAGCCCCGCCTGCACACCCAGCGCATCACGCTCACCGTCGACCACGCGGTCGACGCGCCGCTCACGATCGACTTCACCGGCACGTCGCCGCAGGCCAAGGGGCCGATCAACCACGCGGGCGACTACGCCGACGGCGTCTTCCTGAAGAAGTGGCTGGCGCCGGTGCTGCGCAACCTGGCCGACACACCGGAGCGGATGGCGGAGCTGGACGTCAACGAGGGTGTCGTGCCGCTCATCAAGATGATCTTCCCGGAGAAGGGCACCCTGCTCACCCCGGTCTTCCCCGCTCCCACGAACGCCCGCACGTTCGTCATCCTGCGTCTGCTCGGCGTGCTCGCCGGCGTGCTGGCCAAGGCGACGGGCGGGCGCATGCCGGCCGACCAGGAGACCATCCGCTACACCGGCGTGTACGGCACGGACGCGGAAGGGCAGCCGTACCTGATGCGCGAGGTCCTGGGCGGCGGCTCCGGCGGGCGCTGGTACGCCGACGGCGAGGACACCATCCACGTGGTGCCCGACTCGCGCAACATACCGGTGGAGTTCGCCGAGGCGCGCTGGCCGTTCCGGGTGGAGCGGCTGGCGCTGGCCTGCGACTCCGGCGGTCCCGGGATGTTCAGGGGAGGGCTGGGCTACGACAAGCACATCAGGATGCTCAGGGACGCCTCGTACATGTCCATCGCCGACCGCTCGATCCTGTCCTGCTGGGGCGTGAACGGCGGTCTCGCCGGGCGGCCGCTCCGGGTGGAGATCGCGGGCAAGGAGATGGAGGGGCTGGTCGACGACCACCCGGTGCAGGCCGGCGAGCTGATCCGCATCCGTACGACCGGGGGCGGAGGCTGGGGCTCCCCGTACGATCGGGACCCCCGGGCGGTGGCGGCCGACGTGCGGGACGGGAAGGTGTCGATCGCGGGCGCGCTGGGGGACTACGGCGTGGTCCTGGACGGCGACCGCATCGACGAGCAGGCCACCGCCGAGCTCCGCGCCCGCCTGCGCCCACCGGCGGACCGCTTCTTCGACCGGGGACCGGGGTACGCGAAGCTCTCGGGCGGACGGGCGTTCGCCGAGGTGGACGAGCTGTAGAGGAGCCCAAATCGTGCGCATTGTCCTGGCTGGGCTGGCCACCAGCCATCCGTACACCGACGCCCGTACCCTGACCCGCCACGCCGAGCTGGTGGTGTGGGAGCCGGATCCCGAGCGGTTGCGGCGCTTCACCGACGAACACCCCGGCGCGAAGGTGGCGGACAGCCTCGGCGAGGCGCTGGCCACCGGGCCTGACGGCGTGGTGCTGACCGTGCCCAATCCGCAGGTGCCCGACGCCCTGGCGCGGGTGCTGGAGACAGGCGCGGCCTGCTTCATGAACAAGCCGGCCGCCGCCAGCAGGGCCCAGCTCGACGCGCTCGACCGGCTGGCGATCCACGAGCGGGTGCTGTCGAGCTCGGTGCTGAGGTTCGCTCCCGCGTTCGCGGGGACCCGGGTCGATGCCGGCGAGGTGCTGGCCGTGCGGGCCACCGTACGGCATGACGTGGGGCTGTGGGCGGACGGCTACAACGCCTGGCAGGACACGCCGGGCCAGGGCGGCGGGACCATGGTGACCATGGGTATCCACGGCGTGGAGCTGCTGGTCGCCCTGCTGGGGCCGGACGTGCGGCTGGTGGGAGCCGCCGGGGCCAAGCGGCACTACCAGGGCCTGCGCTCCGAGGACACCGGCGTGATGGCGCTGCGGTGGGGGAGCGGTGTCACGGGGACGGTCGAGATCCTCGGTGTCTCGGAAGGCGAGTCCTACACCGTCACCGTGCACAGGCCCGACGGCTCCGACGCGATCGTGATCGAGAGCGGCGACGATCCGGTCAAGGGGCTGGGGTACGAGGGGACCATCGACGCGTTCCTCTCCATGGTGCGCGGCGCGCCGAGCCCGGTGCCGTGGGAGCAGACGAGGGCCATCCTCGAGGTGCTGGTGGCCGCCCGCGAGGCCACCTGACCCAGTTGTCCTGTCCGTACCCGTTGACAGCCGAAGTCCGCCCCAGTTACGGTCTGGACCGTAAATAACGGACGGAGGAGATACCCGCGTGCGCACGACAGCGGAACTCGAGGAGCGGCTGGCACGGCCCAGCGCCGGGCTCGTGGACGATTTGGGCGGCCTCGACGGCGATATCCTGATCCTGGGCGCCGGCGGCAAACTGGGGCCGAGCCTGGTGCGGCTGGCGCTCAACGCCACCAACGGGAGCCGGCGGATCATCGCCGTCTCGCGCTTCTCCGAGCCGGGGCTCGCCGAGGCGCTCAGTAAGGACGGCGCGACGGTGGTGTCCGCCGACGTGGCCGACGAGCGGGCGCTGCGGGACCTGCCCGACGCGCCGAACGTCGTCTTCCTGGTCGGCGCCAAGTTCGGCACACAGGGGCGTGAGCACGCCACCTGGTTCACCAACGCGTACCTGCCCGGGCGGGTCGCCGACCGGTTCAAGGACAGCAGGATCGCCGCCCTGTCCACCGGGAACGTCTACCCGCTCGTCCCCGTCGCCGGCGGCGGCAGCACGGAGGACTCGCCGTCGGGGCCCGTGGGCGACTACGCCATGAGCTGCCTGGGCCGCGAGCGGGTGCTGACGCACTTCTCGGAGACGTACGGCACGCCGTTGTCGCTGATCCGCCTCAACTACGCGGTGGAGCTGCGCTACGGCGTGCTCGTCGACCTGGCGCAGAAGGTGCTCGCGGAAGAGCCCGTCGACCTGGCGACGGGGCAGGTGAACGTGGTCTGGCAGGGCTACGCCAACGAGGTGACGCTCCGGTCGCTGGCGCTGGCCTCCACGCCCCCATACGTCCTGAACGTGACCGGCCCCGAGGTGCTCTCGGTGCGCCAGCTCGCGCAGGCCCTCGGCGCGGCGCTGGGCAAGGAGCCGGTGTTCACCGGCGAGGAGGCGCCGACCGCGCTGCTGTCGAACGCGGGGCGCTGCCACCGCCTGTTCGGCTACCCGGAGCTCACCCCCGCCGAGCTCATCGAGCACACGGCGCGCTGGGTGGCGGACGGGGGGCCGCTGCTCGGCAAGCCCACCAAGTTCGAACGGCGCGACGGCCGCTTCTGACCGGTTTCCGGGGCGCGCGGCGTGAACCGCGCGCCATACCAATGACCAAAGGGGGACCTCACGTGCTGAGCACGGCTCCAGAGGCGCAGACGTCCGTGCGCGACCTGTTCAGGCGCGGCCTGGTGATCCCGGCGCACCCGCTCGCGCTCACCGAGGACAGGAAGCTGGACGAGCGCCGCCAGCGGGCGCTGACCCGCTACTACGTCGAGGCGGGCGCGGGTGGGCTCGCGGTGGGCGTCCACACGACGCAGTTCGCCATCCACGGCACCGGCCTGCTGCCGCCCGTGCTCGAGCTGGCCGCGAGCACCGCCGGGGAGTTCGACCGCGAGGTGGTGCTGGTGGCCGGGGCGACCGGGCCCACGTCCCAGGCGGTGGCGGAGGCGGAGCTGGCCAGGTCGCTCGGCTACCACATGGTGCTGCTCAGCCCGTACCGGGAGCTCGACGAGAACGGGCTCATCGAGCGGGCCAGGGCGGTGGGCGAGGTGCTGCCGGTGATCGGCTTCTACCTGCAGCCGGCGGTAGGCGGACGCCCCTTATCCCGAAATTTCTGGACACGTCTGGCTGCCGTGGAGTCCGTGGTGGGCGTCAAGGTCGCCCCCTTCGACCGGTACCGCACCCTGGACGTCCTGCACGGCGTCGTACGCGCGGGGCGGGCCGGGGAGGTGGCGCTCTACACGGGGAACGACGATCACATCCTGGCCGACCTCATCACCACGCACCGGGTGGTGGTGGACGGGCGCGAGGTGGACGTCGAGTTCGTCGGCGGGCTGCTCGGTCAGTGGGCGGTGTGGGTGCGGCGGGCCGTGGAACTGCTGGAGGAGGCCAAGCTCGCCCGGGGCGGTGACGACTCGGCGGTACGGCGGCTGCTCACGCTGGACGGCCACCTGACGGACGCCAACGCCGCCATCTTCGACTCGGCCAACGGGTTCCACGGGTGCATTCCCGGGATCCACGAGGTGCTGCGCCGCCAGGGGCTGCTGGCGGGGCGCTGGTGTCTGGACCCCGGCGAGGAGCTGTCTCCGGGGCAGCTCGACGAGATCGACCGGATCTGGGGCGCGTATCCGTGGCTCCGGGACGACGACTTCGTCTCGGCGGGGCTCGACCGCTGGCTCTCCTGACCCCATGCCCGCCTGCCCCATGCCCACCTGCGCCGCGCCCACCTGCCCGGCGCCCGGCTGGCCCGTGCCCGCAGGCCGGGGCGCTCTCTCCACGCTGCCCGCGGTTCGCGTGCCCGCCCGACTCGTGCACGTCGTTTGCGCGCAGTGCTTGCCTGTTGGACGGTCGCCTGCGGGATGCCCGCGCGGCCGATTGGGCGGTGTGCGCCCGGCCCCTGGACGTGGGTGCGCGTTGCGCCGGTGGCCCCCGTCCTGGCGCTCGCCGCACCGGCGCTGGGTGGCGGTGCGGGAGGTGCGGGTGTGCGTGTCCTTCGGGTGCGACTGCGTGCGCGGGTCCTTGGCGCGGCGGTGGGAGAGATGCGTGCATGGTGGCGGGGCGGCAGCCCACGTGTGGGCTCCGTGCTCGCGGTGGGCGCCGCAGGAGCGCGTCCCAAGAGCGCCGAGGACGTGCTCGCGGTGGGCGTCGCAGGAGCGCCGAGGACGTGCTCGCGGTGGGCGTCGCAGGAGGCCGTCTCGTGTGGGCGGGTGATCGCGCGGTGGGGCGTGCTGTGGGCGTGGCCGATCTCGTGGTGGGGCGTGCTGTGGCCGATCTCGCGGTGAGGCGTGCCGTGCGCGTGGGCGATGCCGCGGTGAGGCGTGCCGTGCGCGTGGGCGGTGTTGTGGTGAGGCGTGCCGTGCGCGTGGGCGGTGTTGTGGTGAGGCGTGCCGTGCGCGTGGGCGGTGTTGTGGTGTGGGGTGCCGTGTGGCGGGGCCCCGGCTCGTGGGGTGGTGGGCTTGCGGGGCGGGCCGGGGCCGGGTGGTCGCGGTCAGAGGGTGAGGCGGTAGAGGGTCAGGGGGCGGCCGCTGGAGCCGCTGGTGAGGTTGCCCGTGCGTTCGGCCAGGCCCGCCAGCTCCAGCCGGTGGAGCATGCGGCGGGCCGTGCGCTGCTGGACGCCCAGGCGGTCGGCGATCTCGCGGGTCGTCAGCGGATCTTCCCCGGCCGCCGCCCGCGCCTCCAGGAGCTTCGCCAGCGTGGACACCGACAGGCCGACGCGGCGGGCGATGACCGAGAGGTTCTGCGTGCCGGCCGGGGCCGAGGTGACCGACTCCAGGACGATGTCCGTGTCCGCGCGCAGCGACAGGACCGCGGCGACCTCGCCGATCCGGCGGGCCCTGCCCAGGGCTCGGCGGGCCAGGCTCTCGGCCTCGGCCGCGCTGCGACCCAGGCCGAAACCGACGCGTACCAGCTCGTTCTGGGCGGCGAGCCGCGCCAGCATGGGCAGCCCCGTGAAGCCGCCCGTGGCGTCGTGCAGCGGGCCGCGGGTCGTCACCAGCAGATGCGTGCCGCCGCGGAAGCCGGCCAGCGTGCCGCCGAGCGCCGTGGCCTCGCGCAGCAGCCCCTCCTCGTTGGCCACCTCGATCAGCCCGAGTGCGATCTGGGCGTCCTCCTGCGCCTGCCCCTCGGCGGTCAGCATGAGCTGGCGCAGCGCCACCCGTACCGAATGGACGGAAGGGACCAGGCGCAGGACGTGCAGCTCGTCGCGGAGGGCTTCGTGCACGGAGCTCAGGCAGGTGATCACCGCGTGCGCGGGGCCCTTCCGGTGGAAGGCGACGGCCTTCTTGGAGGTCATCTCCGGCCGGTACGGGAGCGTGCGCAGCTCGGAGGTCGGCAGCCCGGCCTCGGCGAACGTGGCGTTGACGTCGGCGGCCGAGAGCGTGTCGATCGACAGCCGGGTGACGTCCTGGCCCTGACGCTGGAGGCGTACCAGGGCGGTGAGCAGCGTCGCGCCCGAGTAGTCCACGAACGCCGCCGGACGGGTGAGCGCCTCGGCGTCGCGGGAGAGCATGTAGGGCACTATGCCGGTGAACAGCCATCCCTCGACGGCGGCGGCGTGTGCCTCGACGATCGCGGGCGCCTGCGACTCGTGGTCGTAGTCGAGGCGCAGCGTGCTGACGCCGGGCTGCTCCTCGCAGACGGCCGCGACGTCGTCGACCAGGTCGTGCGGTCCGACGACCCCGATGACGATTCCCACCCACGCCTCCCTCTCGCTATTTTCGGTCAAGACCGCAACTATAACTTGTGAGGTGCCCGGTGAAATTCCCGTCCATGGCAGAGGCGGACGGCCGTACGCTCGGCGACGAGGAGGTGGCCGCCGTCGAGCGGGTGATCCGCTCCGGCATGCTCAACTCCGTCTGGGGGACCGAGGCGCGGGCGCTGGAGCACGAGATCGCCCGCGTGTACGGCACCCGCCACGCGATCGCCTGCAGCTCCGGCACCGCGGCCCTCCATCTGTCGGTCGTGGCGGCCGCGCCCGACCCGGGGGACGAGATCATCACGACACCGATCACGGACTTCGGGACCGTGGCCCCCATCTTGGCGCAGAACGCCGTCCCTGTCTTCGCGGACGTGGATCCGTCGGACGGGAATCTCGATCCTGACGCCGTGGCCGGGCTCATCGGCCCCCGTACGAAGGCGATCATGGCGGTCCACCTGTTCGGCGCGCCCGCCAGGATCGATGAGCTGCGCGCGCTCGCCGACGAGCACGGCCTGACGCTGATCGAGGACTGCGCCCAGGCCTGGCTGGCGGAGCTGCCGGACGGCCGGCTCGCGGGTACGGCGGGCCAGGTGGGCTGCCTCAGCCTGCAGCAGTGGAAGCACATCACCTGCGGCGACGGCGGGGTGGCGATCACCGACGACGACGAGCTGGCCAGACGTATGCGGCTCTTCTCGGACAAGGGCTGGGACCGCGCGGCCGGCCGGTCGCACGCCGCCTTCGGGCTCAACTACCGCATGACCGAGCTCCAGGCCGCCGTGGCCCGTGCCCAGCTCGCCAAGCTCCCCGGCGTGGTCGCCGCCCGCCGCGGCACCGCCGTACGGCTGATGGACGCCCTGAAAGGCCTCCCAGGGGTACGGCTGCCGCGCCCGGAGGGCCACGCCTGGTGGCTCTTCCCGATCGTCTGCCCGGACGGCGACGCGCCCGAGCTGGCCGCGCACCTGGCGGCGGCCGGGATCCCCGCGCGGGCCGGATACCTGGCCGAGCCGCTGAACAGGGCGCCCGTGTGGGACACGGCCATCTACGGGACCTCCCGCTACCCGCTCGACGGCTATCGGCCGAACCCCTGCCCGCAGGCCGAGCGTATGGTGGACCGCACCCTGATGGTCATCGACTGGAACGAGAACTACACCTCCGAGCACGTCGAGCTGATCGCCCACGAAATGGCGAAATTTCGGGCTCAGCCGTAGTTACGTTCATGTATCAGGCATTGACCTCCCCAGATGCGGTCACTAGGTTTCGGTCAGGACCGGTATTAGTCGAAAGGAAGCCGCACATGAAGAAGGCAGCGGCAGTCGGCGTCGTGGCCGCCCTGAGTCTCGCGGCCGCCGGGTGCGGATCCAGCAGCGGCTCGGACAAGAGCGCCGTGACCCTGTGGATGTATCCCGTCATCGGAGACCAGGCCAAGGGCCAGGCGTTCTGGGGCAAGGTGGAGAAGGACTTCGAGGCCGCCAACCCCACGATCGACGTCAAGATCGACCAGCAGCCCTGGGAGGGCCGCCAGGAGAAGGTCACCACCGCACTGGTCTCGAAGAAGGGCTTCGACCTGGTGGTCCTCGGTCCCGACCAGATCCCCCAGTACGCCCAGCAGGGCACGATCGAGGCGGTGGACGACGTCGTCGCCCCGGCCAAGGCCTCCTACCTGCCGAACTCCCTGACCGCACTCACGGTCAACGGCAAGCTGTACGGCGTACCCATCTACCAGACGATCACCGCGCCCATCTACAACAAGAAGCTGTTCGCCGACGCGGGCGTCACGAAGGTGCCGGAGACACTGGCGGAGCTGAAGGAGGCCGCGCCCAAGCTGGCCGCCAAGAAGGTCGCCGTGCTCGACTACCCCGGCAAGCCCGACGTCAGCCTGAACCAGAGCTTCTACCCGATCCTGTGGGCCAACGGCGGCTCGGTCTTCGCCCCCGACGGCAAGACGGTCGCGTTCAACGGCCAGGAGGGCGTGGACAGCCTGCAGTTCCTGCTCGACCTCAAGGCCGCGGGCGGCCTGCCGGAGAACACCGCGAGCAAGACCAACGACATCGAGGGCGGCCCGCTGGCCGCCGGCAAGACCGCCATGTACCACGCGGCCACCGCGGGCATGGCCGACCAGCTCGCCGCCGCCATCGGCCCCGACAACGTCGGCATCGGCCTGCCGCTCGAGGGCAAGAAGCGGGTCGCGTTCGGCATCCCCGGAGCCCTGGTGCTGGCCAAGCACGCCGAGAACAAGGACGCCGCCAAGAAGCTCGCCACCTACCTGGCCTCGCCCGAGGTGACCGCCGGGCTGGCGAAGGAGTCGGGCTTCTTCCCCGCCCGCACGGACGTGACCGTGCCGGACCAGTCGGCGTCGTCCAAGGAGTTCGCCAAGTCCCTGCAGTACGCCTTCCCCGGCGACAGCCACCCCAAGGCCCGCCAGGTCATGGGCGTGCTCGGCCCGCACCTCCAGGCCGCGCTGCTCGGCAAGGAGGACGCCAAGACCGCGCTCGACGCCGCCGCCAAGGAGGCCAACCAGCTGCTCAGCAGCGGCGGCTGAGCCCCGTACGCCCACCAGAAAGGAAACACCTGGTGCGTCAACGCCTGCGTGACCCGGTCACCGGCCTGCTGTTCGTGCTGCCCGTGCTCGTGCTCTTCCTGATCTTCCGGATCTTCCCGTCGCTGGGCGCGGCGGGCATGAGCCTGACGAACTGGAACATCGGCGGCGAGTGGGACTTCATCGGCGCCGACAACTACGCCCGGCTGCTCGACGACGTGAACTTCTGGCTGAGCCTGCGGGTCACGCTCGTGTACGTGGTGATCTACGTGCCGCTCACGCTGCTCGTGGCGCTCGGCACGGCGTTGCTGCTCAACCAGGTGGTCTTCTTGCGCGGGCTGTTCCGCGGCATGCTCTTCCTGCCGTACGTGACCAGCTTCGTGCTGGCGGGCATCATCTGGCGCTGGATCTACGAGTTCGACGGGCTGATCAACGGCCTGCTGGCCAAGGCGGACCTCGGCCCGGTGGCGTTCCTGGAGCAGTCGGCCCTGGTCCTGCCCGCGCTGGCCGTGGTGTCGGTGTGGAAGGGGTTCGGCTACTCGATGCTGATCCTGCTGGCCGGGCTGAAGTCGATCCCGTCCTCGTACCTGGAGGCGGCCAGGGTGGACGGGGCGAGCGCCTGGCAGCGCTTCCGCCGGATCACCCTGCCGCTGCTCAGGCCCACGATCTTCTTCGTCGTGGTGATCGAGACGATCAGCGCGTTCCAGACCTTCGACACCGTGTACGTGATGACCGGCGGCGGCCCGGTCAGGGCCACCTACACCCTCATCTACGGCATCTACGACCACGGCTTCAGGTCGTTCGACTTCGGCTACGCCGCCACGTGGGGCATGGTGCTGTTCGTCATCGTGCTGGCCGTGTCGCTGGTCCAGCGCCGCTTCCTGGATCGGGGGAACACGTGACGATCACCGCCTCCCGGCCGGTCGCCCAGGTGGCGGCGGCCCGCGCGGCCCGCCGCCGGTGGTGGCGGAGCAGGTGGCCGCTCGCGGCCCTGCTCGCGCTGCTGTCGGTGCTGACCGTCAGCCCGTTCGTGGCGATGTTCGTGGTGGCGCTGTCGCCGGCGGGCCGGCCGACCGTGCCGACCCAGTGGCCGGACTCGCTCACGTTCGACAACATCGCGCGGGTGCTGTCGGCGTCGGGGTTCGCCACGTGGACGGTCAACTCCCTGGTGTACGCCCTGGTCTCCGTGGTGATCATCCTGCTCACCTCGTCCATGGCCGGGTACGCGTTCGCCAAGAAGCGCTTCCCCGGCCGCGAGGCCATGTTCTGGACGTTTCTCGCCACCATGATGGTGCCGTTCCAGGCGACGCTGATCCCGACGTTCGTGCTGGTCAACAGCCTGGACGGGGTGGACACGTTCTGGGGGCTCATCGTGCCGACGCTGGCCAACTCGCAGGCCGTCTTCCTGATGCGGCAGTTCATCCTCGGGCTGCCTGACGAGCTGTTCGACGCGGCCAAGGTGGACGGGGCCTCCGAATGGAGGGTCTACTGGACGATCGTGGTGCCGCTGACCAGGCCGATCCTGGCGACGCTCGGCGTGTTCGTGTTCCTGTGGCACTGGAACGACTTCCTGTGGCCGCTGGTCGTGGGGCAGAGCGACGCCACCCGTACGCTCACCGTGGGGCTGACCACGCTGCGGACCGAGGAGCTGCAACTGTCGGTGCTCATGGCCTCCGCGGCCGTGTCGGTGGTGCCGTGCCTGCTGGTGTTCTTCCTGCTGCAGAGGTACCTGGTCAACAGCATCGCGATGACCGGCCTGAAATAAGGTCTTGCGGGTGGACATTGCTGCACGAAACCTTCGAGACCGGCTCCGGGGCGCGCTGATCGCCGCCGCGGCCACCCCCATGACGGCGTCCGGCGAGGTGGACCTCGACGTGGTCTCCCGCTACCTCGCCGGCCTGGTGGCCGACGGCGCCACCGGCCTGGCGGTGCTCGCCCACACGGGCCGCGGCCCGTACCTCGCCCCGGACGTCCGCGCCGCCGTCATCGAACGCGCGGTGGCCCTGGGCGTGCCGGTGCTGGCCGGGGTGGGCGGAGGACCGTCCGATACGGCGGAGCAGGCGAGCGTCGCGGCCGAGCTGGGGGCGGACGGCGTGCTCGTGTTCCCGTCGGAGGGCGACCGGGTGGCGCTGCACGAGGAGGTGTGGCAGGCGGCCCGCCTGCCGATGATCGCCTTCGACCTCTACACCCGCCCGTGCCCTGCCGGCACGATGCGCGAGCTCCTGCGGCACCCTGGTGTGGCGGGGCTCAAGACGGCCCTGCTGTCGGATGCGATGGGCTGTCAGCTCGCCATCGCGCTCACCAGAGAGGCGGGCAGGCTGGCGATCACGGGGGAGGACCGCATGTTCGGCCCGTCCCTGCTGTGGGGCGCCGAGGCGGCCCTGGTCGGCATCGCGGCGGCGAGCGTCGGCGTGACCGCCGCCGTCCTGGAGGCGTTCAGGGGCAAGGACCTGCGCGTGTTCGAGGATGCGTCCGGGCGGCTGGACCGGCTGGCGCTGGCCACGTTCACCGAGCCCATGGAGGGCTACGTGCAGCGCATGCTCTGGCTGGCCGCCGCCGAGGGCCGCGTACCCGAGTCGCACGCCCACGACCCCTACGGCCCGCCCCTGCCGGAGCAGGAGCGGGCCGGGGTCGTCACTGCTTCCCGGTGAAGCTCGCGTAGTAGTTGGCGGCCATGTCCTCGTCGCCGTGGCCCTGCGCCGCGGCGCGGCGCAGGCGCTCGCCCGTCGCCGCCACCACGTCGAGCCGGACACCGGCCGACTCGCCCGTCTGGGTGATCAGCCTGGTGTCCTTCTCGGCGTTGCTGACGGTGAAGCTGGGCTCGAAGTCGCCCTCCAGGATGGCCTTGGACTTGGCCTGGAAGTACGCGTTGTCCATCGGGCCGCCGGTCACGACCTGGCGCACCAGGTCGGGGTCCAGCCCCAGCCCCTTGGCCAGCGCCAGGGCCTCGGCCACGGCGGCGGTCATCGAGATGCCGTAGCTGACCGTGGCCATCTTGAGCTTGGTCGCGGCGCCGCTCGCGCCGTCGTCGCCGAGCCAGAGCGTGCGCTGCCCGAGCACGTCGAAGAGCGGATCGAGCTTCTGCCTGGCGGCCTGCGGGCCGGCGGCCAGGATGATCAGCTTGCCCTGCTCGGCCGGCTGCCTGGTGCCCTGGACGGGAGCGTCCACGAAGGTCAGGCCGTGCTCGGCGGCCAGCGCGGCCAGCGGCTCGATCGCCGCCACGCCGACCGTGCTCATCTGCGCCCACACCTGCCCCTCCCGCAGGCCCGGAGCGGCGGCGGTGATCACGGCGCGTACGGCGTCGGCATCGAGCAGCATCGTGATAACCACGTCGGCGCCCTCGACTGCCTCTTCGGGCGAACCCACGACGGTCGCGCCGTCGGCCGCCAAGGGCTCGGCCTTCTCCTTCGTACGGTTCCAGACCCTGACATTGATGCCGGATTTGGCCAGGTTGCGGGCCATGGGCGCGCCCATGAGCCCGGTCCCCAGCACTGCGACTTTAGCCATGAACACCAGCCTACGGGCGCGTCATCGGCCCGCGATGGCCACCCGGACGAGGTCTCGGCCGCGCACCGCGTACAGGGCCCGGCGGGAGGGGTCGAGCGCCAGCTTGGGTTCGCCGCCGAACCACTGCCCGGCCAGCCCTTCCACGATGGGCTTCGCCGTGAACGCGACCAGGTCGATCTTGTAGATCGTGTCGCCGTCCGTGCAGTACGCCACCCGGCCGGTGACGAACAGCTCGCCGCCCTTCGTCCCGGCCTTGACCGTCCTGGTGACCTTCCTGCGCCGCAGGTCGAACTCGAACACCTCGCCCGTGCTCGCCATGCCGTACAGGGTGCTCGTCCTGCCGAAGGAGAGCGAGGAGATCTGGCGGGCGCCGGGTACCGGCTCCATCTCCCAGAGCGGCTTCCGCGTGACGAGGTCGAAGGCGGCCAGGCGGGCGGTCGTCGTGACCGGCGGCAGGCCGAGGCCCTCCTGGATCAGGGTGCCCAGGTAGGCGACGCCGCGCCGGGCGGCGACCGAATAGACGGTCTGGCGCTCCACCACCGGCCGGTAGGTCTCGAACGTGCCGGTGCGGGGCGAGTAGAGGGAGAGCGCGCCGTTCATGTGGCCGGGCTCCGGCTGGGTGGGCATGACGATCAGGCCCGTCGCGGCGTCGTAGGCGAGGTCGCGCGGACGGTCCTGCTGGTTGCCCGTGCGGGCGATCAGCTTGGCCTCTGTCTCGCCGGGGTGGTGCGCGTACAGGGCCGCCTGGGTGTAGACGCCCAGGTACGTGGTGTCCCCGACGGTGAGCAGCGTCTTCGGCTCGCCCGCGATGCCCAGCCGGGTCACCTTGCCGGTCGCGACGTCGTGGATGTCGGCGCCGCCCTTGCCGCCGACGTAGACGCGCCGGCCGTCGGAGTGCACGGACATCGGCTCCTCGGGCGCCGACTTGAAGCCGCGCTGCACGAGGTTGACGTAGTCGAGGGAGCCGGTCGCCGGATCGTAGACGAAGACCGCGCTGTCCTGGATGCCGTAGATCCGGCCCTCGTGGGCCAGCAGACGGCAGGTGGCCGCCTCGAAGTACGGGACGCCGAGCACCTCCAGTTGCTCCGTGGCCAGGCTGTAGCGGTAGAACGTGCCGGAGGGGCGGCCCGCGAAGTAGACGTAACCCTCGTGGATCAGGACCGAGACGATGTACTTCTCGCCGGCGGCGGTGGCCTTGACGACCTTGTAGTTCTGCGGCGCGGCCTTCTCCAGGACGAGCAGCTCGGCCAGCGAGTTCATGCCGCCGGCCAGGTGGGTGTCCGACATCGCCATGCTGGAGACCCAGTCGCGGTCGGCCACGGCGGACGGCAGCAGCTCGCGCTTCTCGCCGGTCGCGCGGTCGATCGCGATCAGGTGGGCGTGGGTGCCGATCCCGGCGTAGACGTAGGTGTCGTCGGCCTGGATGCTGCGGACGTACGCCTCGCCCGGCGCGGGCTGGCCCAGGTCGCGGCTCGTGCCCGTGGCCGGGTCGTACTCCCAGACGCGGCCCGGCTCCGACGTGCCCATGTAGACCTTGCCGTCGGGGGAGGAGGCCATGGTCCAGATGTAGTGGTCGGGGTACTCGGCGACCTTGGTGACCTGGTTCGCGACGGTGTCGATCTTGTACAGGTCGGATCTCGCGTGGGTGCCGACGTAGACGTCGGTGCCGACCTTGCACATCGCCCAGATGCCCACGCCCGTCGGGATGTCGAAATGGGTCGTGACCGAATCCTTCGCGAGGTCGTACGCGCCGACCACGTTGGGCGACAGGCCGCGCGAGCCCGCGTAGAGCACGCCGCCGACGAACTCGCCGTTGCCGAGCGGGCTGGCCACGCTCGCCGGGCCCATGCCGGTGAGGGTGCCCTCCGGTTGCTCGCGGGTGGCGGCGCGGGCGGGTGTGGCCGTGAGGGTGGCGGCCGCCGTGGTCGCGGCGGCCGCCTGAAGGAAACGACGGCGGGGGATCATGCGCGGCTCCCTTGATGAGTTTCGCCGCACGCTATAACGGACCTGGCCGTAATGTCTAGATTTGGAAGAGGACGGCGGCGTTGCGCCAGGCGATCCGCTCGGCGGTCTCGCCGGTGAGCCGCGCCGCCGCGACCGCTCCGAACGCCGACGACGGGTCGATCAGCGTCGCGTCGGTGCCGAACAGCAGCTGCGCCGGGTCAACGGCCGCCACCACCTCCGCGATGCGGCCGGCGGGGGCGTGCGACCAGCAGGGCTCCAGGTAGAGGCGGTCGCAGGCGTTCGCGGCCTCGATGGCGTACCGGAATCCGTCGGCGCCCATGTGCCCGGCGATCACCCGCAGGCCCGGGATGTCCAGGCAGACCTCCGCCAGGGCGAGCACCGACGTGCCCCAGGTGTGCACGAGCGCGGGCCGGCCGGTCGCGGCCACCAGCGTGAGCGCGTCGCGGAGCTGCGAAGAGGCGACGGGCGAGCCCGTGTAGTCGGTGTGGATCTTGACGCCGACGAACCGGCCGCCCGGCAGGTACGCCGCCAGATCCTCCTCCGCCTCGCGCAGGCGGCGCGGGTTGACCGTGACGTAGCCGAGCAGGCGGTCCTGCGTCTCCAGGTACGCGGAGAGGGCGCGGTTGCCGGCGGGGGCGTCGTAGATGACCGCCTCGGTGGCCGAGACGATCGCCCGGTCGATGCCGTAGCGGTCCATGGTGGCGAGGTTGGCCTCGGCCACGTCCATGGTGAAGAACCACGGGCCCCAGTGGGCGTGCACGTCGATGATCATGACTGCGGCCTCCTCAGGAGCCTTTTCGCGTTGCCGCCGGCCACGGCGGCGATCTCCTCCGGCTTCAGCCCGCTGGTGGCCAGGCGGAGGAGGGGAACGAGCGGCTCGTAGTGGGGGGTGCGCGAGCCGTACAGGAGGCGGTCGGCGCAGAGTTCGGCGGCGGCGAGTTCCAGCGCGTCGGGGGAGTTGAGCAGGCGGGTGGAGGTGTGGAAGCCGGGCTCGTCCGCGGCCGCCACCAGGAAGTCGCCCAGGTGGTAGAAGTGCGTGTCGAGGAAGACCACGCAGGCCCCGAGCCCGGCGAAGGGCTGCCAGAACCTGCGCACGTCGCCTCCGGTGAGCACCACCAGGCCGAGCCGCGCCGCCTGCCGGGCGACGTGCCTGACGGACGGGAACCCCGCCTCGACGCCCTGCTCATCCGGGAACAACCGGACGGCCCGGACGCCCTCGGAGGCCAGCCGGTCCAGCTCACGCGCCGCGCCGATCGGGTCGCGCAGGTCCACCGCCCCGACGGGGACGACCTCCGGGGACGCCTGCGCGAGCAGCTCGTCGTTGCCCGAGCGCACGTCGAACAGCGCGGCCCGCAGGCTCGCCACCGCCGCCGCCCTGATCCGGTGCTCGCCCAGCAGTCCGCGCACCGAGGCGGGCGTCCCGGGTGGGCCGTCGCGGTCCGGGTACGCCCCGAACAGCACGTCCACGTCGAGCGCCACCTCCAGCTCGCCGACCAGCCGCCACGCGTCGAACGGCATACCGGTCCCATCCTCAATTGCCATGCCGCACATCATGCCATTGACGAACCGTGCTTATAAAGTTACGGTCTGGCCCATAATTGCTCAGCAATGAACGCGAGGTGCGCCCATGCTCCGGTCCATCCTGGTCATCCTGTCGGCGCTCTTACCCGCGCTCCTCACCGGCCCGGTCGCCCGGGCGGCGTCCTGCGACGCCCCGGCGGTGGAGCGGTTCGGCCCGGCGTCGGTCACCGGCGCCATCGTGGGCGCGGCCGTGCAGGACGGGCACGCCTACGTGGTCACCCGCGGCCTGAAGCCGCCGGTGCTCGCCGACATCGACCTCGCCACCCGGAAGGTCGTCAGGAGCGTCACCCTGCCCGACGGCCCGGCCACCGGTGAGCCGGAGGGCGCGTGGGCCACGGCCGTGTCCGGCGGCAAGATCTACGTCGGTACGTATCCGGTGCCCGACCTCTACCGCTTCGACCCGGCCACGGGCACGGTGGAGCGTCTGGCATCGTTCGGGAAGAACGGCGGCTTCGTCTGGAGTCTCGCCGCCGCGCCCGACGGCACGCTCTATGTGGGCACCTACCCGGACGGCCGGGTCCGGGAGTACGTGCCGGCCACGGGCGCGGTGCGCGACTTCGGCGTGCTGGCCCAGGGCGAGCGGTACGTGCGGGCGGTGGCCGCCGACGACACCTACGTGTACGCGGGACTGCTCGACAAGGGCAAGCTCGTCCGGATCACCCGGGCGGACGGCACGGTGAAGGAACTGGCGAGCGCCCCGACCGGCGTCGGCGCCGTGGCCGTGCACGGCGACCGGGTGCTGGCCGCCGCCGGTGACGTGCTGATCGACGTGCGCGCCGACGGCACGGACGAGCGCCGCGCGACCCTCGAGGGCGGCACGATCGACATGCTGACCGTGGCCGCCGACGACACCGTCTACGCCACCTCCCGGCCCGACGGCGCCGTCCACCGCTACCGCACGGGCGACACCGCCTTGACGAAGGTCGCCGACCCGCCCTCGCCGGGCGACGAGACCAGGCGGCTGCAGCTGCTCGACGACAACACCCTGCTCGGCTTCGCGGGCAGTGGCGGCATGTGGTGGCTCGACCTGCGCACGGGGCAGTCGTCCTTCGTCGATCTGATCGACGCCGGCCTGCCCAGCGGCCCGGAGCGGCCGCAGAGCATGCTCGTCGTGCCGAACCGCGCCGTCTACATCGGCGGCCACTTCTCGATGGAGGTACGCGACCTGCGCACAGGCGACAGGCGCAGGTTCCGGATGCCCGGCGAGCCGAAGGACCTCGTGCGGCGCGGCGACAAGATCTACGCCGCCATCTACCCGAGCGGGCAGATCGTCTCCGTCGACCTGCGTACCGACCAGGTGCGCAGCGTCGGCTACCTGGGACACGGCCAGCAGCGCCCCTGGGACATCGAGTACGACCCCACCACCGACAAGCTCGTGGTCGCCAGCGCCCCGCTCGGCGCGAATCTGAACGGCGCCCTGTCCGTGGTCGACCCCGGCACCGGCCGCATCGACGTCTACGAGGGCGTCATCCCTGACGAGAGCCTCATGAGCCTCTCGCTCGACCCCCGTGGCGGCGTCGTCTACCTGGGTGGCGACGTGCTCGGCGGAGGCGGGACCCCGCCGGTCAAGACGTCGGCGTCGGTCGCCGCCTTCGACCTCCGCACCCGCAAGGTGCTCTGGCAGGTGGACCCGATCCCGGGACACCGCACGTTCCAGGACATCAAGGCGCACGACGGGCTGCTGTACGGCGTCTACAAGCGCGACTCGGGCACCTGGATCGCCATGGACCTGGCCACCAAGCAGGTGGTGCGGCAGGGCAAGCTCTCCGGGTACGGCGAGCTGACCGTGCACCGGGGCAGGGTGTTCGCGTCCACGTTCTTCGGCGGCGGGAACGCGTACGAGCTGGGCACCGAGGCGAAGCTCCTGGCCACCGGGCTCGGCGACGAGTGGTACACGAACCCGCAACTGCACTTCGAGCCCGGCTCCTGGCGGGCGTGGGCGCTCGTGGGCAGGGACCTGGCCAGGATCACGCTCGATCCGCGCTGCCCGGCCTTGACCGTCAATCAGTGACTCCATTAGGTTTCGGTCTGTGCCGAAATATGTGATCGACGCCTACCGGCTCATCGGTCCCGTGCCGTTCGACGACCTGCCGAGCGACCCACGGGACGAGATGGGCCGGCTGGGCATCGACCGGGCCTGCGTCACCCACACGCTCAGCCTCTACTCCGACCCGCGGGCGGGAAACGAGGCGCTGCTCGCGCTGGACGACCCCCGGCTCATCCCCGTGCCCGTGGTGGTGCCGGGGGCGGGCGGCGAGCCGGCGGGGCCGGACGAGGTGGCGGCGTGGGGCGTACGGATGATCAGGCTCTGCCCCGAGCGCCACCGCTTCGACCTGACGGGACCGACCGCCGTGCGGTGGCTGGCCGAGATCGGCCTGCCCGTGGCGATCGACCTGGACGAGACCTCGCCCGCCCAGCTCCGCCACCTCGCCGAGCGCCTGCCCGGCCTGCCCGTCCTCGTGCTCAACCCCGGCTACCGCCGGCTCCGCGCGCTGGCCGAGCTGATGACCGAGGCGCCGGACGTGCGGGCCGAGATCGGCACCGTCAACACACAGGGAGGCGTCGAGTGGCTGGCGGCGCGGTTCGGGGCGGGGCGGCTGGTGTTCGGCACGGGCGCGCCGGTGTCCGACGACTGCGGCCCGCGTTTCCTGCTCGACCACCTCGACCTGCCCCAGGAGGACGTCGAACGGATCGCCGCCGGGACCCTGGAGGAGCTGCTGTGATCCTCGACGCCCACGGCCACGTCGGGACCTGGCCCGACTTCCTCATCCCGCACCCCACCGCCGAGCACCTCGTGGCCGCGATGGACCGCGTCGGCGTCACCGCGATGGGCATCAGCCACCTGCTCGCCGTCGGCCCGGACGCCGCGCGCGGCAACGAGCTGGCCATGGAGATCGCCGGACGTTTCCCCGGCAGGTTCGGGGTGTGGCAGGTCTACAACCCGCACCACCGCACCCCGCTGGCCCGCGACGGCGTGTGGGGGGTCAAGCTCCACCCCGACGTGCACCAGTGCCGCCTGGACGACCCCCTGTACGAGCCGGTCTGGCAGCTCGGCCTGCCGGTCCTCGCGCACGGCCAGACGGACTCGCCGTGGAGCGACCCCGCCCAGTTCGCCGCCGTCGCCGCCCGGCACCCGCACGTACGGCTGATCATGGGGCACACGGGGCTCTGGGCGTACGGGTTCGGCCGCGCGGCCCGGCTCGTGGCCGAGCATCCGAACGTGTTCCTGGAGACGTGCGGCTCGAAGATGACCGGCCGCTGGATCGCCCGGCTGGCCGCGCTGGCGGGCGCCGAGCGGGTGCTGTTCGGCTCGGACGCGTGCTTCCTCGACCTGCGCACCGGGTACGGCCGCGTCGCCCTGGCCCCGCTCACCGACGCCGACCGCGCCCTCATCCAGGGCGCCAACCTGGCCCGCCTCCTCGGCCTCCCCACGTCGGGCCCACTCACGAAGGGACGACTCTCGTGACGCTCGCCATCCACGGCGGCACCCCCGTCCGCTCGGCCCCCTGGCCCGCCTGGCCGCCGCCCCTCGACCCGGCGCAGCGCGAGCTCGTCACCAAGGTGCTCGAGAGCGGCCTCTGGGGCGCCACGCAGGGCGGTTCCGTGGTCGCGGACCTGACGGCCGCGTTCGCCCGCCGCTCCGGCGTCCGGTACGGCGTCGCCGTCGGCAACGCCACGCTGGGCCTGTTCGCCGCGCTCCGCGGCCTCGGCGTGGGCAGGGGCGACGAAGTGATCGTCC
This sequence comes from Nonomuraea sp. CA-141351, assembly GCF_050944675.1. Taxonomy (NCBI): domain Bacteria; kingdom Bacillati; phylum Actinomycetota; class Actinomycetes; order Streptosporangiales; family Streptosporangiaceae; genus Nonomuraea; species Nonomuraea sp. CA-141351. The sequence goes on along the minus strand of NZ_CP191982.1, from coordinate 8,677,577 downwards.
CGGCGTACACGTTCGTGGCGTCGGCCACCGCGGTGCTGCTGGCCGGCGCCACGCCCGTCATCGTGGACGTGGATCCGGCGGACCTGCACCTGTCACCGCGCGCCGTACAGGACGCCCTGACCGGCAGGACGGCGGCGATCATGCCCGTGCACCTGGCCGGCAGCCCGGCCGCCATGGACCCACTGAACGACCTGGCCGCCCGCCACGGCCTCGCGGTCGTCGAGGACACCGCCCAGGCGCACGGCGCCACGTACCGCGACCGCCCCGTCGGCGGCCTGGGCGACGCGGGGGTCTACAGCTTCCAGGCGAGCAAGGCGATGACCGCGGGCGAGGGCGGGCTGATCGTCTGCCGCGACGAGGCCGTGCACAGTCGCATCTGGTCGGCCTGCAACGTCGGCCGCGAGCTCGGCGGTCGCTGGTACGGCCACCCGTCCGTCGGCTGGAACCTGCGCCTCACCGAGATCCAGGCGGCACTCCTGCTTCCCTGGCTGGACCGCCTCGACGGGGAGATCGACCGCAGGAACGCCTTCTGCGCCGTCCTGGAACGCGAGCTGGCCGCCATTCCCGAGGTGAGCGTGGTGCCGCGGCCCGAGGGCACGACACGCGACTCGCGCCACCTCCTCATGATGCGCCTCGACGCCGGCGTGGACCGGGAGTTCGTGCTGGCCGCCATGGCCGCGGAGGGGGTGCCGCTCGACGCCGGCTACCCGCCGCTCGGCACCATGGCGGCCCTCACCGCGGAGGGCGCCCGCGTGGAGCCCTGCCCGGCCGCCGAGGAGGCCGCAAGGACCGTCGTGTGGGTACGCCAGGCGATGCTCATGGACGCACCGGAGGCGGCCGCCGGCGTCGCCGAGGCCCTCGCGAAGGTCCTGTCTAATTAGTTTCTTAGCCGTAATTTGATATTGACGGCAAAACAGACCGCAGCCTAGGTTTCGGTCATGACCTTAATTAAGCGCATGCTGGCGTGCGGCATGGTGGCCGCCCTCGCCGCGTTCGGCGCCGCCGGCCCGGCGGTCGCGGCGCCGAACGTGGAGGATCTCGGCGTCCCCCTGGAGGACGTGCTGCTGATCGGCGGCGTGGTGGCGCCGGGCCCCGGTGGCCGGACCGTGCTGTGGGGCGCCTCCTCGGGCACCCCCGCCCACCTCAACGCCGTCGATCCCGCCACCGGCGCCGAGGTGGCCAGGTACGACCTGCCGGGCGCCGGCGGCTCCTGGGCCCTGGACGCCACCCCGGACGGCGGCGTGTACGCCGGCACGTACGGCGACGGACGCCTCTACCGCTGGACGGACCAGGGCGGTGTCCAGGACCTCGGCAGGCCCCTGCCCTCGGAGGACTTCATCTGGTCCGTGGCCGCGGGCGAGGGCGCCACCGTCTACGGCGGGACCTCCCCGGGCGGCCGCCTGTTCGCCTACGACCCCGCCACCGGCGTGCGCGACTACGGCAGGCTCTCGCCCTCCCACGCCTACGTACGCAGTGTCTCCTACGCCGGCGGGAAGATCTACGCCGGCACCGAGGCACCCGCCGCCGTCTTCGAGATCGACGCCGCCTCGGGCGCGAGCAGGCAGCTCCCCACGCCCGACGGCCTCGACCCTGCCGGCAAGTGGGCTTACGACGTGAACGCCGCGGGCGGCTTCCTCTACGTCCGCTACGGCGGCGCCGGCCCCGGCCCGCTGCACGTCTGGGACATCGCCGCCGGCCGGTGGACCGGCACGATCGACCCCGCGCACGGCCTGGACGTCTCGCCCCCGGACGACGAGGGCGCCGTCTACCTGGTCAAGAGCGGTGAGCTGGTCCGCTACGACCCCCGGACCAAGGCCACCACGCCGACCGGCGTGCCCATCACGGGCCGGGTCGCCAACACGCGCGGCATCGGCTGGGCCGAGCTGGGCCTGCCGGACTATCCGGGGAAGAGCGTCGTCGGCCTGCTCTGGCGCGGGCTGATGTTCCGCTACAACCCTCAGACCGGCGCGAAGTCGTTCGTGCAGACGGCGGTCAGGGGCGAGCCCATCGACGTGACGGCGCTCGCGGAGGGCCCCGACGGCCGCATGTACGCCGGCGGCTTCCTCAACGGCGGCTTCGCCGCCCTGGACCCGAAGACGGGCACGAAAACAGAGTTCCACACGTTCTCGCAGAGCGAGGACATGATCGCCCACGATGGCAAGCTCTACATCGGCGCCTATCCCGAGGCCAGGGTCTACGCCTACGACCCGGCGCTGCCGTGGAACAGCACCGAGTACTCACCCAGCCCCGAACCAGGCCCGGCGGCGAACCCGGCACGGCTGTTCGACTTCGCCGCCGACAAGCAGATCAGGCCGCGGGCGCTGGTGTCGGCGGGCCGATACCTCGCCGCCGGCACCATGCCCGACCTCGGCGAGCTGGGCGGCGTGCTGGCCGTGTGGGACCCGCGGACAGGGACGCTCAAGCACGCCCAGCGCAACGTGGTCCAGGACCAGAGCATCGTCTCGCTCGCCTACCGCGACGGCGTGCTCTACGGCGGCACGTCCATCTACAGCGGCCAGACGGCCACGCAGCCGACCCAGCCGGAGGCCAAGCTGTTCGCGTGGTCGGTGAAGGAGAACCGGCTGCTGTGGCAGATCGTCCCCGCCCCGGGCAAGCCCGCCGTCCCCGCCCTGACGTTCGACGACCGGGGACGGTTGTGGGGGATCGCGGGCGGCGAGGTGTTCGCGGTCAGCACGGCCGCCCGCAAGGTGATCGAGCGCGTCACGCTGTCGGACAGCAAGAGCACGAGCGGGCAGCTCGCCTTCAACCGGCGCGACCAGACCCTGTACGGCGCGCACGCCGGCCAGTACGTCTTCTCGCTCGACCCGCGGACCGGGCGGCACGACGTGCTGAGGCAGGGACCCGTGCAGCAGCTCGCCGTGCACGGGTCCGGGGACGTCTACTTCGCCGAGGGGCCGCGCCTGTTCAGGCTGGCCCGTCAGCAGGCACGGTAGGTGGAGAAGTTCTCGAAGCGTGACAGGTGGAGGTGGCCGTCGGGGCCGAGGACCAGGTTCGAGACCTCCGAGTTCTGTATAGCGGCCTTGACCGTAATCTGCCGAGCTGGTACGTGACAAGATGTCGGAATGGCCCCCGAGCGGATCATCGCGGTACGACACGGACAGAGCCAGGCGAACCTGGCCCACCAGCAGGCCGGCGACCGGCCGCTGTTCTACGAGCCGGGCGACCACGAGGTGACGCTGACCGAGTTGGGCAGGAAGCAGGCGGCGGCGCTCGGGCGGTTACTGGCGGGCATGCCCGCCGCCGAGACGCCCGAGGTCGTGTGGTGCTCGCCCTATCTGCGGGCGCTCGACACGTGGCGGGTGGCCCTGCAGTCGTGGGGCGCCGGCCCGCTCCCGGTCACCGTGGACGAGCGGCTCAGGGACCAGGAGGCGGGCGCGTTCGCGCACTACAACCTGGCCGCGATCAGGGATCGCTTCCCCGATGAGCTGGCGCGGCGGGAGGCCCAGGGCGCGTACGCCTTCAGGCCGCCCGGCGGCGAGTCCCTGGCCGACGTCGTGGTCAGGCTCCGTGAGCTCCTCGCCGACCTACGCGAACACGCGGCAGGGCGGCGGGTGCTGATCGTCGCCCACGACTCGGTGGTGCTGGGCCTGCGCCACGTCATCGCGGGCGGTCCTGACGCGGATCTGGCGGCCGTCCTGGAGTTCGCGCCGGTGCTGAACGGCTCCGTGTCCGTCTGGGACCGTTCCGGGCTCGTCCGGTTCAACGACGTCGCGCATCTCTAGCCGGTGGAGACGATCAGCTCGGCCCGCTCCCGGGTCCGGTCCTCGGCGAACCACTCCTCCTCCGCCGCGAACCACTCCCGCCACCGAAGCTCCAGCTCGGCCCCGTCCCGCTCCATGACCCGCGCGAACCGCACCGGCCGCGGAGCCTCCAGCCACACGGTGAACGCCAGCAAATGGGCGACGGAGGAGCGAGCCGTGCCCACGCCCTCGATGACCAGGACCGGCGCCACCGGCACCGACACCTGCTCGGCGTACTCTCCGCGCACCCAGTCGTACCTGCGGAAACCCCCGGGCAGACCGTCCCGCAGCGGGACGAGCACCTGCGACTCCAGCGCGTGGAACCAACCGCCCGGTCCGCCCTCCCACGGCACGGGGAAGTGGTCGCTGTGGATCACCTGGCAGCCGAGCGCCGCCCCCAGCCGGACCGCGAAGGTCGTCTTGCCCGCGCCCGCCGGCCCGTCCACCGCCACCAGCCGGACGGGGCCGCACGACGGCCGCAGGCTCATGATGCGCTCGGCCAGGTGATTCACCGACCCAGGGTAGATGACCCGGTACGTGCAACTGAGAGAATGTTCTTTCGCCCCGAACGCAAGTAGGAGGTTGATCTTGCTCGGACCCCTCGGCGACATTGTCGTGCTCGACTTGTCCAGGGCCCTTGCCGGGCCGCACGCAGCGCAGATGCTGGGTGACCTGGGCGCTCGGGTGATCAAGGTGGAGCATCCGGACGGGGGCGACGAGTCGCGCGGCTGGGGACCGCCGTTCGTCGGGCCGGATCACGAAATTTCGACCTATTTCCTGGCGGCCAACCGCAACAAGCAGTCCATCGCCGTCGACCTCAAGTCCGCCGAGGGCAAACGGCTCATCGAGCGCCTCGTGCGCCAGAGCGACGTCCTCATCGAGAACTTCCGCACCGGCGTGCTCGACCGCCTGGGCTTCTCCGCCGAGCGCCTCCACGAGCTCAACCCCCGCCTGGTCATCCTGTCGATCACCGGTTTCGGCCACGACGGCCCCGAAGGCGGACGTCCCGGCTACGACCAGATCGCCCAGGGCGAGGCGGGCCTGATGTCGCTGACCGGCCCGTCGCCCGATGAGCCGTACCGCGTGGGCGCGTCCATCGCCGACCTGCTCGCCGGCATCCACGGCGCGTACGGCGTCGTCAGCGCCCTCTACGAGCGCGAGCGCACCGGCGAGGGCCGTGTCGTACGCACCTCGCTGCTGGCCGCGATCACCGGCGTCCACTCCTACCACGGCACCGCCTGGACGGTCGGCGGCAAGGTGCCGGCCGCCGGCGGCAACCACCACGCCTCCATCGCCCCCTACGGCGCCTTCCGCTGCGCCGACGGCATGCTGCAGATCGCCGCGGCCAACGACGGGCAGTGGAAGAAGGTCGCCACGCTGCTCGGCATCGACCCCGGAGAGCCGAAATACGCCACGAACAGGGACAGGTTCGCGCACCGGGACGAGCTGATCGCCGACATGGAGAAGGCACTGGCCGCCCACGACCGCGCCTACTGGCTGGCCAGGCTGGGCGACGAGGGTGTGCCGGCGGGCGCGATCAGGTCGCTCGACGAGGTCTACGCCTGGGAGCAGACCCGCTCGCAGGGCCTGGTCGTCGAGGTGGAGCATCCTGTGCTGGGGAAGATCGAGCTGCCCGGGCCGCCGCTGCGCTTCGACGGGCTGACCGGCTTCGAGCACACCGCGCCGCCCGCGCTCGGACAGGACGGCGACGCGGTGCTCGCCTGGCTGGAGGAGCGCGAACGATGATCCGCATTCCGCGGCACCGGACGGCGTCTTCGTGCGTCAACATTGCAACGCTGGCTGACATCTAGGGAGCGATAGTGAGCCGTCCGGACGCGCGCACACTGATCGAAACGATCCTCGACCGGGGGTCGTGGAAATCGTGGGACGCGCCGCCCGCCGACCCCGCGCAGCCAGGCTCCTCCTACGCCGACGAGCTGGCCGCGGCCCGGGTCAAGTCCGGCTACGACGAGGCCGTCGTCACCGGCGAAGGGCTGCTCGGCGGCCGCAGGGTGGCCATCGCGGTCTGCGAGTTCTCGTTCATGGCGGGCTCGATCGGGGTGGCGGCGGCCGAGCGGTTCACGGCCGCCGTCGAGCGGGCCACCCGAGAGCGGCTGCCGCTGCTGGCCGCGCCCGCGTCGGGCGGCACGCGCATGCAGGAGGGCGCGCTCGCGTTCGTCCAGATGGTGAAGATCACCGCTGCGATCCAGGCGCACCGGGCGGAGGGCCTGCCGTACCTGGTCTACCTGCGGCATCCGACGACGGGCGGGGTGTTCGCGTCGTGGGGGTCGCTCGGGCACGTCACGTTGGCCGAGCCGGGGGCGCTGATCGGGTTCCTGGGGCCGCGGGTGTTCGAGTCGCTGCACGGCTACCCGTTCCCCGAGGGCGTGCAGGTCTCCGAGAACCTGCACCGCAAGGGGCTGCTCGACGCGGTGGTGCCGGCCGAGGAGGCGCGGGAGCTCGCGATCAAGGCGCTCGGCGTGCTCGCCGACGACAGATCAGGCGTCGTGGCCGGCGCCCCTCCGGAGGAGGACCTGCGGCCCGTCGAGGCGTGGGAGGCGATCACCCGCTCGCGCCGCGACGACCGGCCAGGCGTGCGCGCGCTGCTCAAGCTCGCCGCCACCGACGTGACCCCGCTCAGCGGCAGCGGAGAGGGCGAGCACGAGCCGGGGCTGCTGCTCGCGCTGGCCAGGTTCGGCTCGGCGCCGGCGGTGGTGCTCGGCCAGGACCGGCGGGTCCAGCGGGCCAACTCGCCGCTCGGCCCGGCCGGGCTCAGGGTGGCCAGGCGCGGCATGCGGCTGGCGGCCGAGCTGGGCCTGCCGCTGATCACGGTGATCGACACGGCAGGGGCCGACCTGTCCAAGGCGGCCGAAGAGGGCGGGCTGGCCGCCAAGATCGCTCGCTGCCTGGCCGAGCTGGTCATGCTCGACGCGCCGACCGTGTGCCTGCTGCTCGGCGAGGGCGCCGGCGGCGCGGCGCTCGCGTTGCTGCCCGCCGACCGGGTGCTGTGCGCACAGCACGCCTGGCTGTCGCCGCTGCCGCCGGAGGGCGCCTCGGCCATCCTCTACCGCTCGGTCGACTTCGCGCCCGAGATCGCCCAGGCACAGCGCATCCGCGCCACCGATCTGCGGCAGGACGGCATCGTGGACCGGGTCATTCCGGAAATGCCGGACGCCGCGTACGAGCCGCGGCAGTTCTGCGAGCGGGTGGGGCGGGCACTGGAGTACGAAATCGCGAGGCTCCTGGAGCTGAGCCCGGCGGACCGTTTCGCGGCCCGCCAGGCCCGCTTCCGCAACCTCCGCTAGGAACGCGGGGCCGGTGTCACCGTCGCCACGGCGCGCGGTCTGGGGACCTCGTACCGCCACAGCTCCTTGCCACCGGCGTCGTAGCCCGTGAGGGCGCTGGTCTCGAAGTCGCCTCCATGGGGGGTGGGGGCCGCGAACAGCGTCACGCCCTGCCCCCATGAATCCGGGACGGTCTCGGCCGTTGCAGTCGCGCCGCCCTTCATGCGGATCTCCACCTTGGCCGTGCCCGCGGGCGCGTAGCCGTACCAGGCCGTTTTGCCGCTGATCCAGCGGACCGGCAGCTCGGCGTCCAGCAGATCGCTCAGCCGCGCGCCGGGCAGCGGACCAGGCAGAGCCGGCATCGCCTCGCCGTTCTCCCAGAAGGCCGCGCAGGCCGGCACGACGAGAGCGGTGATGCCCGCCGGCAAGGTCTGGGGGGCGATCTCGGATCTCGCGGCCTGCTTGGCGCAGCCCTTGTAGTAATTCGGGACCTGCTTGTCCGGCTTGCCCTTCACCTTCACGATGAAGCCCCCGACCTCGGTGCCGCGCGGGACGCTGACGTGCCAGACCGGATGCGGGGCGCCCGTGCCGCGCAGGAATGAGGCGCGGACCCGCTGCCCGTCGTGGAGCACCGCGTCGATCGACTCCCAGTCCTCAAGGGCCGGGCCGAAGTAGGTGTCGGCGCCGGGGTCCGGCAGGTAGGTGGTCGACTGATGGAAGGGGTAGGCGCCGTGCAGGTACTCGATGAAGCAGCCGGTCATACCCCAGTCGTTCGGTTCGGGGCCGCCGGTGAAGCAGAACTCGTTCCCCTCACTGGACCGCTGGGTGAACCAGATGCGTACCGGCCGGCCGGAGCCCTCGGTGCCCGGGAGGGTCATCACCTCGCCGACGACCTTGTCGGCCTTGTCCGGCGACGTCCTGGCCGGCTCGTCGTACCGCCCGACCTGCTTGCCCGAGGCGTCATAGGCGGTGATGCGGCGGCCCTCGGCCGGGTCGTCGGACGGGCTCGTGGCACCGAACAGCGTGATGCCCAGGTTCCAGGGATCGGGCCTGGTCTCGACGCTCGCCGAGCGCCCGCTGTCGAACGAGACCTCGACCCTGGCGACGTCCTTGCGGGCGAAGCCGACGATCACGTCCCGCTGGGGGCTCATCACCACCGGGCTCGCCGCGAGGGGCACCTGCGAGCTGAGCTCGGCGCCGTGCCGCGACCACGTCAGCTGCGTCCCGTCCTTCGTCCGGTACGGCCGGACGGAGATGCCCTGGGACAGCTCCATGGGCGCGCTCATGGGCTGCCCGGTCGTCGCCGCCAGGCCGTCGCGGGACCACCACCCGAGGTCCTTGCCTTTGACGTCCGAGATCCGGATCTTGGACATGGGCTCCTGGGACGGATACGTCACGGTCCACAGCCGGTACGGCGCGCCGTCCAGGCTCCGCACCGTGCCGGGGAACTCCTGCCCGCCCTTCGTGACCCCGGCCACCGCGCCCACGTCCTGGAGCGCCAGCCCCCAGTCCATCGCGGTCGCCGCACCGTCCCGCAGCGTGCTGCCCACGTACCAGGCATCCGCGTACTTCCACCCGACGGCGTCGACGCAGGCCCCGTACGGCTCGCCGGCGGCCCGCTCGACCACGTAGCAGACCTGGGGATAGCCCAGCTTCGCCTTGGCGAACCAGATCCGCAGCGGCTTGCCCTCGGAGGGGTTGCCGACGGTCACCTGCTCGCCGAGGGGCGTCCGCTCCTTCATGAGCTGCTGGTAGATCCCGGTCGGGTCGGTCGCGGTGTTCCTGCCCAGGCCCCCGTTGACCAGGACGGGAACGAACACGGCCAGCAGCGCCACCGGCAGCGCGGCCAGCAGCCACCGGGCCGGGTGGCGCCGCGGCGCGCGGCTCTGCAGGCGCGTCCAGGCGTGCGGGCTGGCCTCGAAGGTCCGGGCGCGGGCGTCGAACGCGGCCCGCAGGCGCTCTTCCAGGTCGTTCACGCGTCCTCCTCCTTCAGCGCCTTGCCCAGGGTCGCCAGCGCTCTGCTCGCGTGGGTCTTCACCGATCCGGGCGAGACGCCCATGGCCTCGGCGATCTCGCGTTCCGACAGGTCCAGCCAGTAACGCATGACGAGGGCCTCGCGCTGGCGGCGTGGCAGGCGGTCCACGGCGGCCAGCAGCTCGCGGTGCTCCTCGGAGACGATGACCGTGTGCTCGCTGCTGCGGGCCGGTTCAGGGGGGTCGGGGCGGCGCAGCCGTACGAGCCTGAGATGTCGCAGGCGGTTACGGGTGAGGTTGCAGACGGTCGCGCGCAGGTAGGCCAGGGCGGCCCGGTCGTCGCGCAGGCGCCTGGTGTGCAGCCGGGCGAACGCCTCCTGGGCGATGTCCTCGGGGTCGTCCGCGCCGAGCAGCCCGGCCAGGCGTACCAGTGAGTGGTACTGGGCCGCGAACAGGTCGGCGAACGACGGCTGCGCCGTGGTCGCTGTTTCGGTCACGCCATACAAGACACCCGGAGCGGCCGCCGGTTGACTACGGGACCGGAATCCGTTCGACGCGGATCGAGAAGACCTCCTCGCGGGGCACCACGACCTCGTAGGCGCCGTGATCGACCATCCAGTAGCCCAGCGCCTCGGCCTTCATCCCGCTGTGGCCCGTGTAGGCGATGTGCAGCCCGTCGTCGTCCTCGTCCAGCACGATGCAGGGCTCGCCGCCGAACGCCCCCACCGTGCGGATCAGCACCAGCCACTCGACCTGCGGCCTGGCCACCACCCGCCGCCAGTAGCCCGACGCGGGCTCGAAGCCTTCCAGCTCGACCTCGCTGAACAGCACCACCTGGTCGCTGTCGGGGCCCAGGGCGGCGGGCAGCGTGCGATCCCCGAAGCGGGCCACGAAGCCGGACGCGACCGGCATGATTTCTTCGCTCATGCCGCACGCCGCCAGGTCAGTCCGTCGTACTCGGCGAAGGGCCGCTCGCCGTCGGCTGTCACGTGGACGATCTCCGCCCCGGCCGGGATCGGCATCGGAACGGTGTGGAACTGCGGCACCACGTGATCCGACGACGTCGTGAACCCGTTGCCCGCGAACGGAGGCGCGTCGCTCCAGTCGCCACCCATGTGAGGCCCGTACGGCACCGCGTACGTGTCGACGTCGCGGGCGTGCCAGCGCATGAGGTAGAGCTCGGGCACCTCGGCGAACAGCTCAGACCCGTCGAACGACAGGTCGAGCCCGTAATAGAGCGACTCAGGCGTGGTCAGCCTGACGCAGTCCTGCACGCGGTAGACGTAACCTGAGATGACCGTGCGTTTGCCCGACAGGTATGGCACGAGCAGACGCGGCGGGACAACCTTCTGCATCTGCGTTCCGCTCACGGTACTACTTTACGATCTGCTGAACCTCAGAGGACCCGGTGTTCGAGGCACGGCAGGGTGGTTCTGGCCGCGGCCGTCCATTCGTGGTCGACTCGCACGACCTGCACGCCGGGTGCCGTGCCGAGGTCGGCGCGGATCACGCCCAGCGGATCGACCAGCATGCTGCGGCCCACGCCGAAGCCGTCGGACGACTCGGCCGGGTTCGGCGCCTGGCCGACGGCCGCGGTCCACATCGTGTTCTCCAGCGCCCGGGCCCTGACCAGGGTGACCCAGTGATCCTCCTTGAGTGGCCCCGAGCCCCAGGCGGCGATCACCGCGAACAGCTCGGCGCCCTTGTCCACCAGCGCCCTGGCGAGTTCGGGGAAGCGTACGTCGTAGCAGGTGATGAGGCCGACCTTGAGCCCCGCGAGCTCGACCACGGTCGGCTCCGCGCCGGGCGCGACCAGGTCGGACTCCTTCGCGCCGAACGAGTCGAACAGGTGGATCTTCCGGTACGCCGCCTTCACCGCGCCCTGGGCGTCGATGGCCACGGCCGTGTTGTGCACCCGGCCGTCGCCCGGCTCGAAGACCCCGGCGATCACCGACAGCCCGTGCTCCTTGGCGGACTCGGCCAGGGCGGACACGAACGGGCCGTCCAGCGGCTCGGCCAGGTCCGTGATGCGCCGGCCGTAGCGGGTGAGCGTGGCCTCGGGGAAGATCGCCAGGTCGGCCCCCTCGGCCTTGGCGAGCGCCTCCTGGGCCCGTTTGAGGTTCGTGGACGGGTCAGGAGACACGGGGATCTGGCAGAGGGCGATTGTGGTCACGGCCCGACTCTAACCGGTTAGGCACCGGTCGAAACCAGGTCAGGCACCGCCAAATCCACTCAAGGGGCCCGTACCTGAACCTGCTCAGCCACCACCTGCTGAGCAGCACCTGCGCGGCCATGGTCACCGCCGCCAGCGCCACCACCGACCAGCGGGTGGGGTCGGCGTTCAGCAGCGGCGCGGCCAGGACGATCACCGCGGTGCCCGAGACGTAGTTGGTCAGCGCCATCCTGCCCAGCGGCTCCAGCACCGCCGACAACCACGGCCGCAGGACGAGCAGCAACCCCAGCGAGTACGCCGCCGCGCCCGCCAGTGCGGCCACGCTGTAGACGCTCCAGGCGTGCGTGCTCGCCCAGGCGGCCGTCAGAAGCGCGGTGGCCAGCGCCGTGACCGCGAACGAGGGCAGCAGAAGCCATCTCGGCGGTCCCAGCCGATACAGCCCCATGCCCAGCAGGAACAGGCCGGGGATCAGGAACGGCCCGCCGCCCACCATGAGCCCCCAGGCCAGCACCGCCAGCCCCAGCAGCAGCACCGGCAGGCCGCCCGCCAGGAAGGAGGCGGGCAGCAGCACCGCGGCGCCGTAGACGGCGTAGTCGGTCAGCACCTCGCCCTGGTAGAACAGGTGCTGCGCCATCCCGAGGCAGAACAGCCAGAAGAGTCTGCTCAACAGCGCCCAGCGGCTGTTGCCACGCAGGAACAGCACGAAGCTGATGCCGAACAGCAGCGAGAAGATCGGGTAGAACCGGCTCTGGAACAGGGCGTCGATGGTCCAGTCGACCCCGTTGCGGGCTCCTTTGTCGGTGTGCTGCCAGGTGTTGACCAGCATGATCCCGCCCACCGCGAAACCGCGGAGGGCGTCGAGCTCACGGATGCGCGTCAAAGGAACCAGGTGAACCACCATACGAGGAATCCGGCGCCGATGACGGCCGCCGTGCTCTGCGGCCATCGGCGGTCGCGAAGGAGTGCCGCGGCGGTCAGTACGGCCGAGGCGGCGGCGATCCAGGTGTAGACGGCGACCGTGCCGGGCACGCCGACGGCCAGGGCGGTCTCGTTCCTGCCGGCCAGGGCGTAGACGGACTGGCCGACCAGCCCGGCGAACGCCACGCCGGTCAGCCCGCCGAAGGCCGCCAGTGCCCTGCCCTTCAGCGCGCCCGCGACGAGCTGGATCAGGGAGACGAGCGCGAACAGGGCGAAGGGCGCGGCCAGCCACGGGGACTTCGAGATCTGGTACGGGGCTCCGGTCACGTGCAGGTCGCCCGGCCGGATGGCGGTGTCGTCGTCGTCCGGGCAGGGGGAGGCCGTGTTCTTCGCCGGGTCGGTGACGAACTCGAGGATCTTGCGCCGGGCGCAGGCGCTGGTCAGGAAGACGGCGTGGGAGGCCCGGGGGAACTCCTCGAAACGGGCGTTGGGGAGGGCCTCCGCCGCGGGCTTGGTGGTCCTGGTGGGGGTGGTCGGGTCGTACTGGCCGCCCACCACGTACACGGGGGCCTGGGTGGTGGCGTTGACGGGCTTGGCCTTGGGGAGCTGCCAGGCATCACACACCGCCTTGTCCCCATTTACGGTGAAAAGTCGGGATTTGGGAGTGAATGTGTTGAACGGGATCTCGTCCTGGCACTGCACCGCGTGATAAAGCCCGAACTCGTGCGACACCAGCCCCTCGCCCACGGCGTCGGCCAGCGGCTGCAGCAACTCGTCGTGGCCCTTGGCGAGTGCGCCGATCATCGCGGGTGCGACCGCCGCCACGTCCGCCTCGTGCAGCGCCTCGGCCATGATCGTGGCCAGGTCGTCGCCGCTGACACGCGCCGAGAACGCCTTGCCGAGGATCGGGTCGGTCGTGCTCACCTGGGCGGGTTTCGCGTTCAGCCGGGCCGTCGCGGCGTCGAACGCTTCCTTCATGCCGAGCGCGGCCGCCGTGTCCGCCAGGTTCCTGCCGGCGTCGTCGTACCAGTTGACGCTCTCCGGCAGGTACGAGTCCAGCACCACCGACCGCACCCCTTTGGGGTCGGCGGCGGCCACGTCCATCATGACCCTGGTGGAGTAGCTGACGCCGAACAGGTTCCAGGACTCGTACCCGAGTTGCCGGCGTAACGCGACGACGTCGGCCGCGATCTCCTTCGTGTTGTATCCGCGCAGGTCGACGCCCTGCTCCCGGAGTCTTGCCCGGCACCGGCCGGCGGCGGCCGCGATGTCGGCGGGCGGCCGTCTGAGCTGCCCCAGCAGCGCCTCGGCCGTCTCGGGGCAGCCCAGGACCGGCTCGGAGTACTTGCTGCCGCGCTGCTCGACCGTCACCACGTCACGATCGGGGAACATCTGGCTCAGAAATCCGGTGAGCTGCATGGACGCCGACGCGGGTCCGCCGCTCATGTACACGACAGGGTCCGGTTTGCGGTCCTTGGCGGTCGAGACGTGGACCGCGTACCCCACCTTGATCTTCCTCTCGGGGGCGTCCCTGCGCTCGGGAACCTCGAGGAAAGCGCAGGTCGTGCCCGCCGGGACGGAAACCGGGCACGGGGGCGTGCCGCCTCCGTCCGGGGTCATGACGGGGGGAGCGGTCAGGGCGAGGGCGAGCACGACCCGGGTGATCACGACAAGAGACTAATAGTGTGGGGTTGTGACCGAACCACTTGTTGCCAGGATGCGCGCCTTCGGCACGACGATTTTCGCGGAGATGAGCGCGCTCGCCGTCGAGACCGGATCGATCAACCTCGGGCAGGGCTTTCCCGACACCGACGGGCCCGCGGCGATGCTCGACCGCGCGGTCCAGGCGATCACGTCGGGCGTGAACCAGTACCCGCCGGGGCCGGGCATGCCGGAACTGCGCCGGGCGGTCTCGGAGCACCGCGCCGCTCACTACGGCCTCTCGTACGATCCGGTGGGCGAGATCCTGATCACGGTGGGGGCCACGGAGGCCATCGCGGCGACCGTGCTCGCCCTGTGCGAGCCGGGGGACGAGGTGATCGCCTTCGAGCCGTACTACGACTCCTACGCGGCGTCGATCGCGCTCGCCCAGGCGCGGCTGGTGGCCGTGACGATGCGCCCGGTGGACGGCCGCTTCACCTTCGACCCGGACGAGCTGCGCGCCGCGGTCACGCCCCGCACTCGCGCCATCCTCGTGAACTCGCCGCACAACCCCACGGGGACCGTGTTCACCCGCGCCGAGCTGGAGGTCATCGCCACGCTCTGCCAGGAGCACGGGCTGATCGCGGTGACGGACGAGGTGTACGAGCACCTGACGTTCGACGGGGTCGAGCACATCCCGCTGGCCACGCTGCCCGGCATGCGCGAGCGCACCGTGATGATCTCCTCCGCGGGCAAGACGTTCTCGGTCACCGGCTGGAAGACCGGCTGGGTGTGCGCCCCTCCCGCCCTGGTAACGGCGGTGCAGACGGTCAAGCAGTTCCTCACGTTCACGGCGAGCGCGCCGTGGCAGCTGGCGGTGGCGTACGGGCTGCGGCACGAGCTGGAGTGGGTGTCCGCCCTTCGCGCGGGACTCCAGGACAAGCGCGACCGCCTCATGGAGGGCCTCGCGGCCGCCGGTTTCTCGGTCTTGAGACCTTCGGGCACGTACTTCGTCCAGACGGACATCCGCCCCCTGGGCTTCTCGGACGGCCTCGAGCTCACCCGCCGCCTCCCGGACCTCGCCGGGGTGGTGGCCATCCCGACCCAGGTCTTTTACGACCACGCCGAACGCGGCCGCCACTTCGTCCGGTTCGCCTTCTGCAAGAAGGACGAGGTCATCGACGAGGCGGTGACCCGGCTCAAGCGCCTGTCCACCTGACCCCCGCACCGGCCGGACGGCTCTACGCCGACGGGCGGAGGCCGTCGAAGACGATGGCGAGGGTCCTGGTACGCAGGCTCTCGTCCCACCCGTTGTGCTGCGCCGCCAAGCACGCGGCACTCAGCAGGGCGAGCAACTCCGCCATCCCCACATCCCCCCGGACCGCCCCCGCCTCCTGGGCCCGCACCAGCAGCGTCTCGATGGATCCCCGGATGTCGGGCGTGCCGGCCTTGGCATCGATCCCCGCGACCGCCAAGGCATCCACCAGCACCTTCTTGACGGTCGAGTCCTCCACGATCGTGGTGAAGTACTCGAAAAAGGCCGCCCCGGGATCAGATGCGGACGCCAGCTCGTCGGCCAGCGCGGCCAGCCGCCGCATCCGGTCGACGACGATGGCCTGGTAGAGGTCCTCCTTGGCGGGGAACTGGCGGTAGATCGTACCGACGCCCACCCCGGCCAGTGCGGCGATCTCGCGCATCGAGGCGGACAGCCCGTCCCTGGCCAGCACCACCTCGGCGGCCTCCAGCACCCGGGCGCGGTTGCGTTGCGCGTCGGCACGCATCAATGAGAGCCCCTTCGTTGACAACCGGAACGAGTGTTCCGTATGGTCGGAAAGGCATCCGGAACACTCATTCCGATTCTAGGGGACTCCCGTTGGACCATCTGAACCTGGGCCACTCCGGCCTGCGCGTCTCCAGGGCATGCCTGGGCACCATGAACTTCGGCACCGAGTACGGCCTGGCCGCCAGCGACGAGGCCGAGGCGGGCCGGATCATCGAGGCCTTCCTCGAAGCGGGCGGCAACTTCATCGACACCGCCGACCTGTACCACCGGGGTGAGACCGAGGAGATCGTCGGCCGCGCTCTGAAGGGCAGGCGCGAGCGGGTCGTACTGGCCACCAAGGGCGCCATGCCGGTGGGCACGGAGGGGCGCGGCCTGTCGCGGCGCCACCTCACGAGGGCCCTCGACGCCAGCCTGCGCCGCCTCGGCACCGACTACATCGACCTCTACCAGTGCCATCAGTGGGACCCGGCGACGCCGATCGAGGAGACGATGGCCACGCTGGACGGGTTCGTCAAGGCGGGCAAGGTCCGCTACCTCGGCTGCTCCAACTTCACCGCGACCCAGCTCGTCGAGTCGCAGTGGGCCGCCGCCCGCGTCGGTGGCACCCCGTTCGTGAGCCTGCAGCCGCAGTACTCGCTGATCCAGCGGGTGATCGAGGCGGAGATCCTGCCGGCGTGCGAGCGGCACGGCATCGGCACCGTCGTGTACGGGACGCTCGGCGGCGGCGTCCTGACCGGCCGCTACAAGCACGGCGAGGCCCCCGACCCGGACAGCCGTATGGGCAGGCTGCTCGGCCACTCCCTGCCCGGCGCGAACCGCTGGGCCCGCTCGCTGCTCAACGACCGCAACCTGGACATCGCCGAAGAGCTGGTCAAGGTGGCGGCCGGGCTCGGAGCCGCACCGGCCGAGGTGGCCCTGGCCTGGGCGGCACGGCGCCCCGGGGTGACCTCGGTGCTGATCGGCCCGCGATCGGTGCAGCAGCTGCGGGAGAACCTGGCGGCGTTCGACCTGGACCTCTCCGGGGAAGCGGTGGCCAGGCTCGACGAGATCTCTCACGTCGACCTCGGCCCGATGGACGGCTCGTTCTTCCACCTCGTCCCACGCTGACATCCGCATACGTACGGGTGCTGCCCGACAAATCGTGGTATCCCTGGCTGAGTGAAGCGCCGGCATGTCGCGATGGTTCTCGTGCTCGGGCTCGCCGCGGCATGCCAGGTCCCAGCGCGGGACCACGGGCGCCCGACGCTGCTCCAGCCGCCCGCCGTACCGACGACCACGCAGGCCGCCCCCACACCCACGACGGGCGGCAGCCCCGTCATCCCGCCCGCGGCGCCCGGCGGCTGGCGTTACACCTACGTCGGCGAGGAGCTCGGCGGCGAGCTGTGGGACGTGGTCGCCACCGGCCCCGGTGACGCGTGGGCGGTCGGCGCGCGGGACGGCCAGGCGTTCCTGCTCGGCTACGACGGCCGCACGTGGCGGCCGGCCCAGCTGCCCGACGGCCTCGGCGACATCGACGTGATCGGGGACCTCCGCCTCGGGGCGTCGGGCCCCGGCGACCTGTGGCTGTTCCGCCCGGACGACCAGGGCACGCGCGTGTTCCGCCGGGACGGCACCGGCTGGCGCCGGCTGCCGCCGTACCAGTGGCAGGTGATCGACGCGCAGGTGTTCTCACCCACCGACGTCTGGGTCCTCGCCGACGAGCGCAGGGCGGGCCACTGGGACGGTACGCGCTGGCGAACCGTCACGCTCCCCGCCCAGGCGAGCGCCCTCGCCGCCACCGCGCCGGACGACATGTGGGCGGTCGGCCACCGCAACTTGGGCACGACGCCGGGGCCGCTCACCCAGCCGGCCGCCATGCACTGGAACGGCCGCGGCTGGCGCCTGGTCCCCACCCCCGCCTACCGTTTCGCCGATCCCGCGCCGCCCGAGGAGGACGCCTTCCTCAGCGACGTCGTGGCCCTGTCGGCGAAGGAGGCGTGGGCGGTGGGGGAGCACACGTTCAACCACGGAGAGGGCGGCCCCGACCCCGCCGACCCACCGCCGATCGTGTTGCGCTGGAACGGCTCCGCCTGGACCCGGCACCCGGTGCCCACCCCCTCGATCTGCTGCCCGAAGCTCGCCCCGGACGGCTCCGGCGGCGTCCTGCTCAGCTCGGACGGCGCGGGCCTCGGCAACACCTGGCGCCTCGCCCCCGGCGGCACCGCGACCCGCCTGCCGCGGATGAAGGTGGAATCGAAGGCGTCACGCAAGCAGTACGGCGCCATCGAGGCCATGGCCCACATCCCCGGCACCCGCACGGTCCTCGGGGTGGGCAGGCTGAGCGCGCGCAGCTGGTCCCGGGTCGCCATCGCCGAATTCAATGCCAACGGAGAGTAATGAAGGTTAAACTGGCGGTGGTGGTATCGCGGTGATACCGCCTCCGACCTACGATGGGGGGTATGGCTATGACCCTTCGCTTGACCGACGAGCAGACCGAGGCCCTCCGTAAGCGCGCCGAGTTCGAGGGGCGCAGCATGCAGCAGGTGGCTCTGCACGCGATCGATTATTACCTTGAGCACGTTTCCGACGACGAAGTCACCGACGCGCTCGCTGAGAAGGGCGCCCAGCGCTTCGCCGACCTGTTGCGGAGGCTAGGCGAGTGACCCGTTATGTCACCCTCGAGCAGGGCCTGCGCATCGCGCGTGCCGCTGTGGGCGGCCCCGTCCAGGTGCGCGATCTCGGGCTTCTCGAGGCGGCGCTCCTGCGGCCGCAGACGTCCCTGTTCGGCCACGACGCTTATCGTGACCTGTTCGTGAAAGCCGCGGCGCTACTGCATTCGATCGTCACCAATCACCCTCTCGTGGACGGCAACAAACGGGCGGGCTGGCTGACGACGTATGTCTTTCTCGCGAAGAACGGGATCGAGCTCGATCCGGACGATGACGAGGCCTACGACTTCGTCATCGCCATCGCGGCCGGCAAGCTCACCGAGGTGAACGAGATCGCGGACGTCCTGCGTACCTTCACGACATCATCCTGACCGGCGACCGCGCCTCAGCTCCGGGTGCTCTCGTTGCTCGGCTCGTCCAGCGGCGTCAACGTGTCCGTGGCGGCCGCGTGCTCCATCCCCGTCGCCTGCAGCAGGTCGACGACCACCGAACGCAGTTGCGCGATGATCACGTGTGCCGAGAAGCCGAGCCCGTCGGGCCGCTCGCGGGCCGCGACGGCCAGCAGCGCCTGGCGTGCCAGCGTCGGTTCGCGGCCCGCCCCGAGCTCCAGCTGCAGCAGCAGCGCCGCCTCCGAGACCTCGCGCAGCGCCTCCGCCAGGGCGGGGGGCGGCGGGCTGGCCTCTCCGAGCGCGGCCAGGGTGCGCCTGGCCAGCACCCGCGCGTTCCGCAGGGCCAGGTCCACCGGCACGGCCGCGGTCTCGTAACGCGCCAGGCTGGCCTTGCGGTGCCAGTGCAGCGGCGAGATCAGCGTGATCTCCTTGGCGGTCTCCAGCGCGTGCCCGTACTCCTCCACCGCCTCCTGCGTGGTGCGCGCCTCCTCCAACGCCTCGGCCGCGAGGTCCACGTCCCGCTTCTCGATCGCCTCGGCGGCCCGCTCCAGCACCGTGGACAGCGCGTCGAGCACCCCGGACAGGTGCTTGGCCGCGATCGTGAACGGGCTGGCGGGCAGTAAGGCGGCCGCCATGATCCCGATGATGCCCCCGGTGAGCGCGTCAGCCATCCGGTCCAGGCCCCCGGCCCCGTCGCCCGGCACGAGGGCGGCCACCAGCACGGCCGACGACCCCGCCTGCGCGACGAACAGCGCCCCGCTGTTCAGCAGCACCGCCACGGTCATCGCCAGCGCCACCACGAGCGCGATCTGCCAAGCGCCCGAGCCGATCCAGGACACCAGCAGGTCGCCGATGCCCACCCCGAGGCTCACGCCGATCACCAGCTCGGCGACCCTGCGCAGCCGCTGGCCGAGCCCGACGCCCACGCAGATCAGCACGGAGATCGGGGCGAAGAAGGGGCGTGGGTGGCCGAGCAGCTCGATGGCGATGAGCCAGGCTATTGCGGCACCGACCGCGCACTGCGCGATGGACGGTGCCGTGAGGCCGAACGTGCCCAGTCGTTCCTTCACATGATCGCTGAGCCTGGTTCGCACCTTTCCACCATGGCGGATCTTTATGACATTGAGGTCACGTTTGCCCTATCTAAGTCCTTTTCGTCGGAGGTTGTGCGTTTTTGTGGCGGCGGGGGAGAGGTGCTCGCCTTCTCGGTCTGCTCCTTTTGGTCACGCGGCGTGTGCCCGTCGGCGGCGCTCTCTTCGGCGAAGGACGTGTCCGGCCCGTCGGCGTGGACGTCCAGCGACGGCAGGGCCGCCAGCGCTTCCGCCCGCTCGGTGCCGGTCGCCAGGAGCAGGTCCACGATGATGGACCGCAGCTGGGCGATCATCACGTCCGCCGAGAAGCCCCACCGCTCGCGCCCCTGCTGGGAGGCCACAGCCAGGAGCGCCTCGGTGACCTTTTCCGGCGAGCGTTCGGCGGCAAGCTCGTCTCGCAGCATGAGCGTCGCGTCTGCCAGGTCGCGCAGCGCGCCGGGCAGCCAGGGCGGGAGCGGGCTGGAGCCGTCGAGAGCCACGATGGCCCGTCTGGCCAGCACCCTGGCGTTTCTGAGCGCGTGATCGAGCGGCACGGCCGCTTTCTCGTATCCCTCCAGGCTGGGGCGGCGGTGGCGGTGCAGCGGCGAGATGGTGGCGATCTCCCTGCTCGTCTGCAGCGCCTGCAGGAACTCCTCCACCTTCGTCTGGCTGCCCCGCGCCTCCTCCAGCGCGTCGGCGGCCAGGCGCGTGTCGCGCTTCTCGATGGCCTCGGCGATCTGCCGCAGCGCGTCGGCCAGCGCGCCGAACATCCCCTTCGCGTGCCGCCTCGCGAGCGCGGACGGGCTGGCGGGCAGCAGGGCCACCGCCGCGAGCCCGACGAGGCCGCCGACCAGGGCGTCGACCATCCTGGCGAACCCGCCGGCGCCGCTCGGCGGCAGGAGGGTCGCGACGAGCACGGCCGACGAGCCCGCCTGGAGGACGATCATCGAGCCGCTGTCCAGCAGCACCGCCGCGGCCATCGCCATCGCCACCACGAGCGCGATCTGCCACGCTCCCGAGCCGATCCGGGACACCAGCAGGTCACCGACGCCGACGCCGACGCTGACCCCCGCGACCAGCTCCACCACCCGCCGCAGCCGCTGGCCCAGCCCTACGCCGATGCAGACCACGACGGCGATGGGCGCGAAGAAAGGGCGGCTGTGGCCGAGCAGGTCCTTGGCCACGAGCCAGGCGATCGCGGCGCCGACGGCGCACTGGCCGATGGAGGGGGCCATCAGCCTCAGCCTGCTCAGGCGCTGGTGCACGTGCATGTCAAACACGCATCTACCCTGACCTGGAGACGTGACACCGGGGTTACGACCCGATGAGATCGGGCGGCTCAGCCGTTCAGGAAGGCGTCCACGGCCTCCAGGAACGGGCCGCGGGCGTTCACGTGGATGAGGTGGCCGGCCTCGATCGTGACCAGCCGCGCCCCCGGGATCCGCGCGGCCACCGCTTCCGTGCCGACGTGGCTCAGCTTCCCGCCCGACAACACCAGCGTCGGCGCTGTGATCTTCCCGAGCCCTACCATCCAGGCGGGATCGGGGTCGATCAGCTGGCGCTCGATCTGGTGCATCATGCGCCAGTCGAAGCCGGTGGAGTCGTCCTCCACGATCGGCGGGCGGTTCTTGAAGGGGTGCGGGGGCGGCGCGTCCTCGAGCACCAGCCGCTCGACGCGTTCCGGATGGTTCATGGCCACCTGGTACGCCACTACGCCGCCCAGCGAGTGCCCGATCAGCGTGGCCCGCTCGATGCCGAGGTGGTCGAGCAGCGCGACGACGTCCTCGGCCATCTCCGTCACCGCGTACGAGCCTGGGTAGTCGCTCGCCCCGTGCCCGCGCAGGTCGAGGGCGAGCACGCGGTAGCGGGCCGCGAAGTGCTGGGTGATGCCGTTCCAGTCGTTGTGGTTGGCGGTCCGGCCGTGGATCAGCAGGAGCGGGGGAGAGGCGGGGTCACCCTCCTCCCGATAGACGAGCTTGATCCCATTGACGTGTGCTTCGCGAATCACGTCCGCACCCTATCGCCGCTGGGGTCTGCCCAGGCGCTGGTCGTGCTGACGTGGGTAAGTGGGGTGAGCACCTGCCGGCCTTGACGCGTCGTTCAAGTGTTCTACTCGGCGGGTCAAGTCGCCGGCCTCGCACTGGATGCCCGCGCTGGGCGCAGGTCCTGACCCGGGTGCTCGCCGAGGCCCGGGTGGGCCCGCGGCCCCGACCGCTCCCGGACGCGCCGCAGACGCTGTATGTCCAGCGCCGGCTCCACGTGCTTCCCCGCTACCGGACGCGGACACCGCGCGAGGTCGACGTCGAGGTCACGCGCTGGCCAACCGGATCCACCAGGTGGGCGCGCCCTGATGTATGGCCAGGGCGCCGGTGCCGTCGTACATTCTGGAGAGCGACTCGTGGCGGGATCAGGGCGGTGATCTTTGGAACGGGGAGGTCAGGAAGGCCCGGGGGAACCCGTGGTGGTGGTGGGAGCCGGGCTGACGGGGCTGGCCGCCGCGATGCGGTTGGAGCGCGAACGCGTCGTGGTGGTGGAGCGGGACGAGGCGGTCGGCGGGAAGGCACGGAGCCGCGGACGTGACGGCTTCACTTTCGACGTGACAGGGCACTGGTTGCACCTGCGCGAGGAACCGCTCAAGGAGCTGGTTCTCGGGTTGCTGGGCGAGGACAACCTGGCCCGCCTCGAGCGCAGGGCCACGGTATGGCTCGACGGCAGGATGATCACGTACCCGTTCCAGGCGAATATCCATGGGCTGCCATGGCCGAGCCGGCTGCGTTGCCTGGCCGATTTCGCGGTGGCGCACATGCGAAGGCGGCGGGGAGCGCCGGCGGAGATGAGTTTCGAGGACTTCGTCGTCGAACGCTTCGGGCGGGGCATGGCGCGGCATTTCTTCGTGCCGTACTACTCCAAGAAGTTCCGCGGAATCGCGCTGGACGAGCTGCGTACGGAATGGCTGAAGGACTACTTCCCGATGCCGAGCGCCGCGAAGGTGCTCGGCGGGGCGCTCGGGATCCGGAATGATCGATTCGGATACAACGCCCGCTTCCTTTATCCCGCTGAGGGCGGCATCGGCGTCCTGCCGGAGGCGATGCTGGCGGCCTGCAGAGGCCGTGACGGTTTCGACATCCAGATGTCGGCCTCGCTGGAGGAGGTCGATCTCGCCGGGCGGCGGGTCCGGCTCAGCGGGTCGGCGCAATGGCTGAGCTGGCGGGCGCTCGTCTCCACGATCCCGCTATCCGACCTGCTCGACCGGATTCCCGGGCTGCCCGGGCACATCAGGGACGCCCGCCGCACCCTGCGATCCACTGCGATGCGCTACGCGAACATTGCCCTGCGGGCGCCGTCCCCGATGCGGGAACACTGGGTCTACACCCCGGAGCCGGACATCCCCTTCTATCGGATGGGCGTGTACACGAACGCCGCACCAAGGATGGCGCCACCGGGTGGCGCCGGCCTATGGGTGGAGATCGCCGACCAGATGGGCCCGGTGCCGGACTCGGACATCGTCGACGCGCTGCTGAAGATCGGCGCGATCGGGTCGGCCGCCGATGTGCTGTTCATGGAGCACCACAAAGTGGATCATGCCTACATCGTGTTCGACGACGCCAGGGAGAAGGCCATCGACACGATCCTTCCGTGGCTCGCGGAAGCGGGAGTCCACTCGTGCGGCCGGTACGGGAGGTGGACCTACGGCTCGATGGGAGACGCCATCCTCGACGGGTTCTCCGTCGCAGCACTGGTAGCCGGAGCAGCAGAGAACACCTGACGGAGGAACCGATGTTCTTCGACATTCCCGAGCACGAACTGGCCTCCTACCGGCCGACGCTGCCAGTGCCGGAGGACTTGGCGGACTTCTGGCAAAAGACCCTCGCGGAGACCGCCCAGTTTCCGCTCGCCGTGACGGCGGTACCGGTGACGGACACCCCGCTGCGGACGGTGTCGGTGTATGACGTGACGTTCGCCGGCTTCGGCGGTCATCCGATCAAGGCGTGGTACCTGGTCCCACGCGAGCCGGTGCCCGGCGCTGCGACGATCATCGAGTTCATCGGCTACGGGGGCGGTCGCGGCCTGCCGCACGAGCTGTTGTTCTGGTCCGCCTCGGGCCATCCACACCTGATCATGGACACCCGCGGCCAGGGTAGCTCCTGGCGGGTCGGCGACACCGGCGATCCGGGCTCACCCGGTAGGCCCCACGTGCCGGGCTTTCTCACCGATGGCGTGACGGCGCGAGAGGACTATTACTATCGCAGGCTCTACACCGATGCGGTCCGCGCCGTGGACGCCGCCGCCGAACTCCCCCACAGTGACCCCGCCAAGCTGGTCACCACAGGCACCAGCCAGGGCGGCGCGCTGTCCCTCGTCACGGCGTCCTTGCACCCCGGGGTCGCAGCGACCATGCCGAACGTCCCCTTCCTGTGCGATATCCGGAACTCCGCCCGCGCCGCGGTAACGGGTCCCTACCCCGAGCTCGTCAAGTGGTGCCGCACCCACCGAGGCCTGGCCGACCAGGCGTTCGCCACACTCGGCTACTTCGACGTGGTGAACCTGGTTCGCGCGGCCCGCTGCCCTGCTCATTTCGGCGTCGCCCTCCTAGACGAGACCTGCCCGCCGCTGGGGGTCTACGGATGTTTCAACGTCTATGGCGGCCGGAAGGAGATCACCGTGTACGCCTGGAACGGCCACGAGGGCGGAGAAGCCCACCATCTGGCCGACCAGCACCGGTGGTTGTCCCAGGAGGCGGGAATTGGCTGAGTTCGAAGAGGAGGAGGTCGTCGCGGAGCGCGAGGTGTTCCGTGGCCGCCGACTCACCGTCGTCGAGCGGGACATCAGGATCGCCGCCGGCCGCGTCGTCACCTGGGAGATCATCAAGAAGGACGACAGCGTCGCGATCGTCGCCCTCGACATCGAGCACAGGGTGCATCTGGTGGAGGAGTATTTCGGAGCGACCGGCGAACGTGCGCTCTGCCTGCCCAAGGGGAGGATCGACGCGGGAGAGACCGCGGCCGAGGCCGCGGGCCGGGAACTGCGTGAGGAGCTCGGGCTCCGCGGCGATCTCGGACATCTCTGCACCCTCAGTGTCAGCCCCGGCTACCTGTCCCAGCGGACCGAGGTGTTCCTGGCGAAGGGGCTGTCGCCCGATCCGCTCGAGGGCGATGAGGAGCACAGCATCAAGCCGGTGACCCTTCACCTGGACGACGCCGTGCGCATGTGTCTCAACGGCGAGATCCACGAAGCGCGGACCGTCGCGGCGTTGCTCTTGGTCGCCCGCTCCCATCCGACGCCATGACCGGCGGCTTACGGGCGGTCGTCCTCCCTGACAAGTTCCGAGGATCGCTGACCGGGGAAGAAGTGGCGTCCGCGGTCTCACGGGCCATGTGCCGGCTGGATCCTTCCCTGGACGTCCTCGCGATGCCGCTGACCGACGGAGGACAGGGGACGCTGAGGATCCTGGCGGAACATCGGGGCGCGGTGCTCCACCGCGCGGAGGTCACCGGCCCTTATGGCGATCCGGTGCAGGCAGGATGGGCGACGCTGCCCGATGGAACCGCGGTCATCGAGGCCGCCGATGTGTGCGGCTGGTCGCGAGCCGGAACGCGGCTCCGTCCGCTGCTGTCCACCACCCGAGGGGTGGGCGAGCTCATCGGCATCGCCCGTCATCTGGGCCATGAGCGGATCATCGTCACGATCGGCGACACCGTCACCGTGGACGGAGGGCTAGGGGCGATCGAGGCACTGTCCTGGTCACCCGTTCGGGTGGATGTCCGCGTCGCAGGCGACGTGGACATCCTGTTCACCGACGCGGTCCGGCACTTCGCCCGGCAGAAGGGCGCGACCGATGAGGAGATCCCTCGGCTCAGTGCTCAGCTGGGACGGCTGCGGGAACGTTACCGTGACGTCACTGGCCGGGACGCCGACGCGGTGCGGTGCGGTGGTTCCGGCGGCGGACTGGCCGGGGCACTGGCCGTGTTCGGGGCACGTTGCGCGCCCGGATTCACGGTGATGAGCGAACTGTTAGGACTGGCCGATCCGCTCTCCCACGCGGACATCGTCGTCACGGGCGAAGGCCGCTTCGACCGGACGAGCCTGCTCGGCAAGGGGACCTACCGGCTGCTGACCGGCCGCGGCGAGAAGGTCCGAGGCGGACTGATCGCCGGTTCCGTGGACCGGCACGCGGCCGGCGCGCTCCGTCCCGGCACTGTTGTCATCCCCTTCACCGACTACCGGCCGAGGACCGCCGAGGCGATCCGTGACGCCGGTTCGATCCTCGACGAGGCCGCCGCTGACCTGGCCATGGCCCTTCTCGACGGCCCTCCGGCCCGAACCCCATGAGCATTCCCCAGCTCCTGGTCGGTCCAGGCAAGGCGGCCGTTCTCAGGTCGGTCCTCGCCCGGTATCGCACCCGCAGGCCGCTCGTGGTCGCGACGGATCGCGCGCTCCGGTCGATCGACGCCGAGCGTGCCCTGGCAGGCCACGACTGGCAGGCGTTCTCGGACTTCACCTCGAATCCGCGGCTCGACCAGGTCATCGAGGGTTGCCGGACGAGGGAGATCCGGCAACCCGATCTGATTCTGGGGGTCGGCGGCGGCAGTGCGATGGACGTCGCCAAGGTCGTCCGGTTGTTGCCGGCGGATCCGGCGGCAGCGCTCGCCGGCCTGCTTGGGGACGACGTCCATTTCGTGGCGGAGAACCTGCCGCTGCTCCTTGTCTCCACCACAGCGGGCAGTGGCAGCGAGGTGACCAGCTTCGCCACGATTTATGATGCAGACCGCAAGTACTCTCTGGATCATCCGAGGGTTGCCGCCGAGACAGCGATCGTGGATCCGTACCTGATGGCGTCGTGCCCGCACGACGTAACGACCAGCGGCCTCTTTGACGCGGTGAGCCATGCCGTGGAGTCGTACTGGAGCCGGCGGGCCACCGACGTGTCCCGAGCCCTGGCCCGTGAGGCCCTGACGCTGTTGGCGCCGCTGCTCGGCGAATCCCTGGAAGACCCGTCTACGGAACTTCGCGAACGCCTCGTCGCCGGGGCCGTGGCCGCCGGCCGGGCCATCGGGATCACCCGGACGACCGCCGCCCACGCCTTCGCTTACGCGCTGACCATCCGCTACGGAATCCCGCATGGAGTGGCTTGTATGCTCAACCTGCGCTGGCTTCTTGACTACAACCGGGAGAGGTCGGACGGCCCGTCACGCGCCGTCATCGACGAGACGGTCCGCCTGCTGGGCCCGGCAGAGTGGCGGATGACGGGTGTGATCGCCGGCCATCTGCACCGGCACGGGTGGTCCGCCGAGCTCAGCGGCTACGGGGTCGGCCCGGCGGACCTGGCCGATCTGGTCGCGGCCGGGATGAGTGTGCGCGGCCGCGCCGGGAACAACCCGGTGGACCTTGACCGGGACTCGGTCCGCCAGGCTCTGGCGGCCGTCCTATGAGCGGCGACGCACCAGTGGACGAGGAGGGATTCCGTCTCCGTGGCGCGGCGCTGCTCCGGAGCGCGGCCAACGATCTCAAGCGTGACGACGCGGCGGCGGCCGACGATCTCGGGGTGTCCGTGGCGGATTTCGCCGCCTACGCCGAGGGCCGGCGAGCCGTCCCCGCGGAGCTGGTCCGCCGGGCGGCCGCCGTCTGGCCGGTCAACGAGGGCGATCTCCTGCCCTGGCGCGACGACTGTCCGGACGGCGTGGCCATCCACCGCCTGGCGGACTCCATCGCTTCGTCGAGGGTGCTGACGCGCGGGGGGATCGACTACTACGAGTACCGCGACACGGCCATGTCGCGGGTGGCGGCGTTCCGGCCCGAGTGGATCAAAATGCTCTCGGTGGTCGACAACGATGATCCCGCTCACCCGGGAGTCAGATGGAACAAGGGCCATCTTCTCTACCAGTTCACCTATTTCGTCGGGCCGGTGAACTACTACGTCCGTGAGCCCGAGGGCGACCGGGTCCTGCGCATGAACACCGGTGATTCGGTGTGGGGCCTTCCGTACTCCCCGCACACTTTCACCTCGCGCAGCGCCGATGAAGAGGCGTACATCCTGGCGCTCACCTATGGCGGGGAACTGGTGGGCGATCCTCAGCGTGAGCTCGCCGCGCTCGGCGCCCCGACGGCCGCGCACTTCGCGCGCCCGCCTGGCGGTCTCGCTTTTCCGGCCATTCTTCGGGACTTCCTCAACGCCCTCGCGCTTCCCGCCGACCGGCTCGCGGTGCTCTCGGGACTCCCGGAGCAACACGTCGCCGGCCTGCTCGCCGGGGCCGTCCCGCCCACGCCCGAGGAGATCGAGCGGCTGGCGTCGGCTCTGCGGGTCTCTCCCCGCGATCTGATGCCGATCGACGCGGACGTCGTCGGCTCGATCCGGTACTGCCCCGCCGACGCGGCCAGGGAGTGGCACTATCCGTCATCACCGCAGGCCGCCTATCGGATCAGGGAGCTCGCGGGGAGCAGTCTCCACCCGCATACCCGGGCATTGGAGATCATTCCGCTGGCCGATGCCGGCTCGTCGTCTTTTTCTTCTTCTCTACGGACGTACCAGCATCAGTACGTCTACAACGTGAGCTCCGCCGCCGCCGACCTGACCTGGCGGTTCCAGGGGCGGTCACATCGCGACCGGCTGGGTCCCGGAGATTCGGCCTACCTCAAACCCTTCGTGGAGGTCGCGTTCGCGTCGGGGCGGCCCGGCGAATGCCGGCTACTGAGCCTGCGCATCGGCGGCCGGGTCACACCCGAGACCCGGACCGCACTGGGGACGATCTATCCGGGGAGCCTGACCCGCTACCTTCGTGAAAACGGCCGGTGGTACTGAACCGGCCGCGCCGTCGACCTCTGTGAGTTCCCGGCCGAGGGCCTCGAACCGTTCCTGCCGTTCGGCCATCTGCTGGACCCCCTGCAGGTCGAACACCTCCTTCAGGGAGGCGATGGTCGATTCGACGTTCTCGCTGGTGCCGTCCCGCATGATCCTGGCGAAGGTCTGTCGCATGGCCATGATCGAGCTGCGCAGGGCATGGTTGGCGTAAATGACCATGCTGAAGCCGCGTCTGGCCAACTCGGCGGTCGTGACGTGGTGGTAGGTGGTCGGCACCACGATGACGGGAAGCTCACCGCGATACCTCTCCCGAAAGGCGAAGACCTCGTCCGGGTCCTGCTGCTTCGAGTGGATCAGGAGCGCGTCGGCGCCCGCACGCTCATACACCCGGGCCCGGTAGAGGGCTTCGTCCAGGCCTCGGCCCGAGATCAGCGCCTCGATCCTGGCCACGACGACCAGTTCACTGCTCCGGCGGCACTCCACCGCGGCCCGGATCTTGGCGGCGAAATCCGCGGGCGCGGCGAGTTCGTGGGCTCCGTCCAGGAAACTGTTCAGTTTGGGAAACAGTTTGTCCTCGATGCAGACGCCCGCCACGCCGCGGGCCTCGTAGCCGCGAACCATATGCGCGACATTGCTGGCGTTGCCGAATCCTGAGTCGCAGTCCGCGAGCACCGGTATCGACACCGCGCCGGCCATCGCAGCGGCGACCTCAAGGCATTCTGACATGGTCAGGATATTGGCGTCCGGGACACCTGCCGTCGCGGAGATCTCCAATCCGCTCGACCAGACGAGATCGAAACCGGCTTCTTCCACGAGCCGGGCGCTCAGCGCATTGTGCCCGCCGACGGCGCGAAGGAGCTTACCGCTGCGTAGCGCGGTGCGTAGGCTCACGGTCAAAAGACACTCCGATCTCCGACCTGAATCTTGCCACGATCTCCTGCGGAGAGTGGGTGACCCGGGGCCCTGGCTTGTGGGTTCGCGGCAGGCACCGGAAATGGACAAGGGCCGGGGTGTCGTGTAACTCCAGGTTGTGGAAGCGCTCTTCGGAATCGACCGTATGTGAACTCGCGTAACCGCATCCGACGGCTGTCGCCGACATGTCGTGCGGTCGAACCGTCCGCTGGCCGCCCGTGCTTTCGTGCAGCGAATTGTCCAGGACGACGTGCACAATGTCCGGTGCGAGCTCACCTATCATGGGGAGACAGCCGAGATTCATCGCCAACGAGCCGTCTCCGTCCAGGATCACGACCTTACGTTCGGGCCTGGCCAGGGCCACACCCAGTGCCAGCGGCGCGGCCATCCCCATCGAGCCCACCATGTAGAAGTTCGCCGGCCGATCCGAGAGACCGAACAGGTCGCGTGTGATGAAACCGCATGTGGAGACGTAGAGCGCCGCCGGGAACCGGCCGATGACGAGTTCCATCGCTTTGCGGATCTCGAGCACGGCTAGACTTCGTCCCGCACGATGAGCACCGACGTGTGTTCGTCCAGGTACCCCAGCCATCTGTCGACTGACTGCTCGATCTCCGAACCATCAAGAATGGTCCAGGGCAGACCGAGGACATCCAGTAAGGTGATGAGCTCCCTGCCGATCACCTCGTGTTCGACCGCGTCGTTCTCATCGAATCCGCGCCAGCTGACGACAAGTGGTAAGTGCACTCCGTAGATGAGATTGAACGACGTCAGGACATTCAACCCGTAGCCCAGCCCTGAATTCTGCATGAGCACCACGGACCTGCGTCCCGCAATCGTCAATCCCGACGCCACGCCGAGCGCGGTGTCCTCGCGCGGTGCTGGAAAGTAACGAACCCGCCCGTCGAGCGCGGAGCTCTCCAGGACCTCGAATATTCCTTTCAACATCGAGCAGGGAACGCCGCTGAATTCGGTATATCCGCGATCGGCGAGTGTACGAACCAGTCTCGCTGCCACCATGCGGCACCTCGTTTTCGACGATGCGGGCGGAGATGCCCATCGGCTTCCTCCATATGATCACCCGCGCCGTCGAGCGCATCAAGCGCACGGAGCCGCGGCGCGCTGGCCGCGGGCGGTGGCCCGCTCGCGCACCTGGGGTCAGGGATCTCGGGATCCCGGGTGTCATCCCATGCCTGGGCAGCCGCGCAGGACAGTTGATCGGGATGGCCTGGAACAGGTTCATCCGCACGAACCGAGTCCCTTCGCAATCTGCCCGCCCGGCCCAGGCCTTTCGCCTGGCGGGTCGTCGCCGGTTCCTGCCTTGTTCCATACGGTCTATTTCCTGTGCGGACTGAAGGCTGGAGTATCCACGGAGGTTCACCATGACCGGCGGGATTATGGGCATACATTGCCCATGAGCCACGCCGACCGGCTCGGCTAGCGTCGCCAGCGGGGCGGGTAGACGAGAAGGGGCTTCGGCATGCCGGAACCGATTGAAGTGCGCAAGGTGCCGATCGAGAGCGTCACCGACGCCTCCGGCCTTTCACGGCTCATCCGCGACGGGGTGATCGAGGCACGCCGGGTGGTCGCGATCATCGGCAAGACCGAGGGCAACGGCGGCGTGAACGACTACACGCGCATCCTCGCCGACCGGGCCTTCCGCGAGGTGCTGGCACTGTACGGGCATCCGTCGCCGGGAAGCGTGCCCTTGGTGTGGTCGGGCGGCACCGACGGCGTGCTCAGCCCGCACGCCACCGTCTTCGCCACCACGGCCGACGCGCCCCCCTCCGAGGAGCCGCGGCTGTCGGTGGGCGTGGCGATGAGCGACGTGATCCTGCCCGAGGACATCGGCAGGCCCGCCATGGTGGAGAAGGTCGCGGCAGGCGTACGCGAGGCCATGAAGATCGCGGGCATCGACGACCCGCGCGACGTCCACTACGTACAGACCAAGACCCCGCTGCTCACCCTGGCCACCATCACCGACGCCAAGAACCGCGGCCAGGACACCGCCATCGAGGAGACCGGCCCCTCCATGGACCTGTCCAACTCCACCACCGCCCTCGGCATCGCCGTCGCGCTCGGCGAGATCGACATGCCGAGCGCCGACCAGATCCACAAGGACCTGTCGCTGTACTCGTCCGTGGCCTCGTGCTCGTCGGGGGTCGAGCTGGACCGGGCGCAGATCGTGCTGGTGGGGAACGTACGCGGCATCGGCGGTCGCTACCGCATCGGCCACGGCGTCATGAAGGACGCCCTCGACGCCGACGGCATCTGGGAGGCCATCAGGGACTCGGGGCTGTCGCTGCCGGAGCGCCCGCACCCCTCGGACCTCGGTGGCCGGCTGGTGAACGTGTTCATGAAGTGCGAGGCCGACCCGTCGGGACGGGTGCGGGGACGGCGCAACATCATGCTGGACGACTCCGACGTGCACTGGCACCGCCAGATCAAGGCCGCGGTCGGCGGGGTGGCGGCCTCGGTCACGGGCGACCCGGCGGTCTTCGTCTCGGTGGCCGCCGTCCACCAGGGCCCTTCGGGCGGCGGCCCGGTGGCGGCCATCTCCGACGTGGGATAGCCGGGGCGATGGCCTCAGGGCCCGGGAGGGCGGTGAGCTCGGACCAGTCCCCGGTCCACCGCGCCACCCTGGCCTCGTACACGTGGCGGGGTGCCTGTCCGCTGCCCGCCGAAGGGAAGGCGTGCGATCCGCATCGCAACTGCCTCCCAGCCAGGCGGGGTACGACCATGTCGCCGAAAGGGGAGAGGCGAGCTTGTACTAGCTATGTAGAGTACGAGATATGAAGAGAAGCCTTCGGATGACCATGCCGACCCAGGCCGTCCTCCGAGCCCTGCTCCACGATCCCGGGCGCGACCGCTATGGGCTCGAGGTGTGCGAGCTTGCGGAGCTGCCGAGCGGCACGGTCTACCCGATCCTGGCCAGACTGGAGCAGATCGGCTGGGTGAAGAGCCGGTGGGAGGATCCGGAGACCCACGTGGCGGAGGGACGTCCGCGCCGCCGCTACTACCGGATCACCGCGGACGGCGCGGAGCAGGCGCGTGACGCGGTCGCGCGGGCGTACCGGTCGCGCAGGCAGCAGACGCCCGGCTGGCTGAACCGCCCGGACCCGGCCGGGGGCGGGTTATGAACGGCTCGCTCCAGCCGCTGCTGGAGGTCGTCGGCGACAGCCTGAACGGCGAGCGGCTGCGGATGGTCGAGCGTGCCTACCGGACGGCCGCCCGCTGGCATCGCGGCCAGCGGCGGCGCAGCGGCGAGCCCTACATCACCCACCCGGTCGCCGTCGCCACGATCCTGGCCGAGATGGGCATGGATCACGAGATGCTGTGCGCGGCCCTGCTGCACGATGTGCTGGAGGGCACCGAATGCCCGGAGTCGGAGCTGACGGGCGAGTTCGGCGAGCCGATCGTGGGCTTGGTGCGCGACATGGCCGCGTTGCGGGATCCCCTCCAGGTGCCCTCGGTCTGGGCGAGCGAGACGGGCGAGCGTGTGCTGATGCTCAAACTGGCGGACCGGCTCCACAACCTGCGGACGCTGCGCTGGCTGCCCGAGGACAGGCGCCGGCGGACAGCGCGCCAAACGCTGGAGATCTTCATGCCGGTCGCCGGACGGCTCGGCCTGAACCGCATCGAACAAGAGCTGGAACGACTGTCCATCGCCAATCTCCCGAGCCAGGCAGGCATCCAGGCCTCCTTCGGCGTCATCACCGCGGGCGCACTGCTGCTCCCAGGCGAATCGCGTGCCCGCTGGTTGGAGGAGTGGCTGGGAGAGCTGCATACCCTCCAGGGGAGGTGGCCGAGGATCCGGTTCACCGTACGGCTGGTCAGCGGGATGCCGCGGCTGGCGATGACGTTGCGGCAGTGGGGCAGCAGGGGCGGCCCCGCCCATCGGCCAGGCGCGGGCGCTGTGGAGAGCTGCGTGCGGTGGGTGCTGGCATCGGACGTGCGGACCTGGAGCCTGCTCATGCCGCTGGTCGCCTGGCTGGTGCTCGATACGGCGGAGGAGCGGCTCGGTGACGCGGTGACCATCCTGATCACCGTGCCTCCGGTCCTCGCCGCCGGGGTGCGGGCGCTGCGGGCCAGGCTCGGAGACAGGGACAGGCGCGGGTAGTCTCGGGGGCTGTGCCGAGCATCCCACGACCTCTCGATCCCCGCGACGACGGCAGCGCCGCGCCCGCCGTGGCGGCCGCGCTCGCCTCCTACCAGGCGGGCACGGCCGACGCCTCCGACGTGCTGAACGCGCTCAGCGGGGCCAGGCTGCTGGTGCCCGTGGTGGCGCTGCTGACCGAGAGCGAGGTCGGCGCGCACGGGCTGCGGCAGGAGAAGGAGAGCGAGATGGCGCTGCCCAAGCTCGTCGGCGCGGACGGCAGGCAGGCGGTGCTCGCCTTCACCGGCGCGGACGCGCTGGCCAGGTGGCGGCCCGACGCCCGGCCGATCCAGGCCACGGCGCTGCAGGTGTGCCAGGCGGCCGTGCAGGAGAAGGCGGCGGCGGTCGTGGTGGACGTGGCGGGGCCGGTGCAGTTCGTGATCGAGGGATCGGTGCTGGAGGCGCTCGCGGCCGTCGAGTCGGGGACCGCCGATCGGCTCGCCGGCGTCACCGTGGCCCGGGTGGAGCCCGCCCGCCGCCGCTGGTTCTCCAAGAAGGCCCGCTGACATCCTCAATGCGGCGCCGCTCGCGGGAGGGGCGCATTAGGGTCGGGCCGTGGTCGCACTCATGGCGCTCGCCGGGCTGATCTGCGGACGCTACGCCAGGGCGCTGGCCGACTCCTACGACGAGGGTCCGGCGCGCCTCCCCGGGGGGTTTCCGGCCGTGGAGCTGGTGACGGCCGCCGTGGCCGCGCTCGTGGCCTGGCGCCTCGGCCTCCCGTACGTGCCGTTCGCCCTGATCGGCACTGCCTTGGCGGTCGTCGACTGGCGTACCAGCCTGCTGCCCGACGCGATCACGCTCCCGGCGTACCCGATCATGGCTCTGGCCCTGGCACCCACCGGAGAGCTGCCCAGGGCGCTGGCCGGCGGGGCGGCGCTGACGCTGGTGTACGCGGTCCTCTGGTTCGTCAGGCCGGAGGCGATGGGACTGGGCGACGTCAAGCTGGCCGGGCTCATCGGGATGGCCGCCGGAGCGCTGGGCTGGCAGGCCTGGGTCGTCGCGGCCTTCTGCGGGCAGCTGCTCGGCGCCCTCTACGGCGTGGCGATCCTCGTGACCAGGCGCGGGAACAGGCACACCCAGTTCCCTTTCGGGCCGTTCATGCTGCTCGGCGCTTTCACCACACTCTGTCTCGGCTGGTGAACGCGGGACATCTCACTAGGCAGCACATGGAAGACTTGTACGCATGTTGCGCTGGTTGACCGCCGGAGAGTCCCACGGCCCCGAACTCGTCGCCATCCTCGAAGGCCTCCCGGCCGGGGCGGAGGTGACCACGGCCGCCATCGACGAGGCCCTGCGCCGCCGCAGGCTCGGTTATGGGCGTGGCGCCCGGATGAAGTTCGAGCAGGACCAGGTCACGATCGTGGGCGGCGTCCGCCACGGCCGCACGATGGGCAGCCCCGTCGCGATCCGCATCGGCAACACCGAATGGCCCAAGTGGGAGAAGGTCATGGCGGCCGACCCGATCGACCCGGCCGAGCTCGAGGGACTCGCGCGCAACGCGCCCAGATCCCGCCCGCGCCCGGGCCACGCCGACCTGGCGGGCATGCAGAAGTACGGGTTCGACGACGCCAGGCAGGTGCTCGACCGGGCCAGCGCCCGCGAGACGGCCGCCCGCGTCGCGCTAGGCGAGGTCGCCAGGCGCTTCCTCAAGCAGGCGCTGGGCGTCGACATCGTCAGCCACGTCACCGAGATCGGCGGCGCGAAGAGCCCCGCCGGCACCCTGCCGGGGCCCGGCGACCTGGCCAGGATCGACGAGGACCCGGTGCGGTGCTCCGACCCCGAGGGCAGCGCCGCGATGATCGCCGTGATCGACAAGGCCCACAAGGACGGCGACACGCTCGGCGGCGTCGTCGAGGTCCTCGCGTACGGCCTGCCGCCCGGCCTGGGCAGCTACACCCACTGGGACCGCAGGCTCGACTCCCGGCTCGCCGCGGCGCTCATGGGCATCCAGGCGATCAAGGGCGTCGCGGTCGGCGACGGCTTCGAGACCGCGCGCAGGCCGGGTTCCCAGGCCCACGACGAGATCGAATACACCACGGAAGACGGCGTGCGACGCATCACCAACCGCGCCGGCGGCGTCGAAGGTGGCATGACGAACGGCGAGATCCTGCGCGTCAGCGCCGCCATGAAGCCGATCTCCACCGTGCCCAGGGCGCTGGCCACCATCGACGTCAAGACCGGCGAGGCGGCCAAGGCCCACCACGAGCGCTCCGACGTGTGCGCCGTGCCTGCCGCCGGTGTCGTGGCCGAGGCGATGGTCGCGCTGGTGCTGGCCGACGCGGCGCTCGAGAAGTTCGGCGGCGACTCCGTCGAGGAAGTCGCCCGCAACCTGTCCGGCTACCTGTCTTCGATGGTGATCAAATGAGTCTCGCTGTCCTGATCGGCCCTCCTGGGTCCGGTAAGACCACGCTCGGGGAGTTGCTCGCCGAGCGGCTCGGCGTCGGGTTCCGCGACACCGACGCCGACGTGGAGGCCGTGGCGGGCAAGCCCGTCTCCGACATCTTCGTCGAGGACGGCGAGGCCCGCTTCCGCGAGCTGGAGCACGAGGCCGTGCGCCGGGCCCTGGCCGAGCACGACGGGATCCTGTCGCTGGGCGGCGGCGCCGTTCTCAACGAGGAGACCCAGGCTCTGCTGGAGGGCCACCACGTCGTCTACCTGCAGGTGGGGCTGTCGGACGCCGTTCAGCGGGTGGGCCTCGCCTCCGCCAGGCCGCTGCTCGTGCTCAACCCGCGCAGCCAGCTGAAGAAGCTGATGGAGGAGCGGCGGCCGGTCTACGAGCGGCTCGCGGTGGCGACCGTGGTGACCGACAAGCGAGAGCCCGAGGAGCTCGCCGACGAGATCATCCAGGGGCTGCCCTCATGAGGCGGCGACCGACCGGACACGGCCGCGTCGCGCTCCCGCGGCCGACGGAGGAGGGCGCATGAGCGTGACCAGGATCGCCGTACGCGGAGACAGCCCGTACGACGTGGTGGTCGGCACCGGCGTGCTGGCCGAGCTGACCACGCTGCTCAAGCCCGGCGTGCGCACCGTCGCCGTCATCCACCCCGAGTCCCTGCCCGAGATCTCCGGCCCGGTCGGAGAGGCGCTGCGCGAGGCCGGCTACGAGGTGGTCGAGCTGCCCGTGCCCGATGGCGAGCAGGCCAAGACCGTCGAGGTGGCCGCCGGGCTCTGGTCGGCGCTCGGCCGCCACGGCCTGACCCGCTCCGATGCCGTGGTGGGCGTGGGCGGGGGCGCGACGACTGACCTGGCCGGGTTCGTGGCGGCCACGTGGCTGCGCGGCGTGCAGGTCGTGCTCGTGCCGACGACGCTGCTGGCCATGGTCGACGCGGCGGTCGGCGGCAAGAACGGCATCGACACGCCCGAGGGCAAAAACCTCGTGGGCACGTTCCTGCCGCCCGCCGGAGTGCTGTGCGAGCTCTCCACGCTGGCCTCCATGCCGAAGAGGGACTACGTGGCCGGCCTGGCCGAGGTCATCAAGGGCGGCTTCATCGCCGACCCGGAGATCCTCAGGCTCGTCGAGGCCGACCCGGAGGCCGCCACCAGGCCCGACGGCCCACACACCCGCGAGCTGATCGAGCGCAAGATCCAGGTCAAGGCCGACGTCGTGGGCGCCGACCTGCGCGAGGCGGGCCTGCGCGAGATCCTCAACTACGGCCACACCCTCGCCCACGCCATCGAACGCGAGGAGCACTACGCCATCCGCCACGGCGAGGCCGTCGCCATCGGCATGGTCTACGCCGCCGAGCTCTCCAGGCTCTCCGGCCGCGCCGACCTCGTCGAGCGCACCCGGTCCATCCTCACGAGCGTCGGCCTGCCCATCACGTACCGGGCCGACGCCTGGCAGTCCCTGCGCGACCACATGAGGCTGGACAAGAAGAACCGCGGCGCCAAGCAGCGGTTCGTCGTGCTCGACGGCCTGGCCAAGCCGGGCCGGCTCGAAGACCCCGCAGAAGAGCTGCTCGAAGCCGCCTACAAGGAGATCTCCGCATGATCCTGGTGCTCAACGGGCCCAACCTGCGCCGGCTCGGCACCCGCGAGCCCGACGTCTACGGGGCGGAGACGTTCGACGACCTGGCCGCGCTCTGCCGCGACACCGGCAGGAAGCTCGGCGAGCACGTCGAGGTGCGCCAGACCGACGACGAGGCCGAGCTGATCAGCTGGATCCACGAGGCCGCCGACGGCCGCATCCCGGTCGTGCTCAACCCGGCCGCGTTCACCCACTACTCCTACGCCCTGCGCGACGCCATCGCCCAGCGCACGGCCCCGCTCGTCGAGGTGCACATCAGCAACCCCGCCGCGAGGGAAGAGTTTCGCCATAACTCCGTCGTCGCCGGGGTGGCGACGGGCACGATCGCAGGCTTCGGACTACAGTCATACGTCCTTGCGCTGCACGCTATCGCGGAGTTGAACACCACCTCATGAGGCACTACAAGTCCTTCGTCGCCGTCGGCGACAGTTTCACGGAGGGACTGAACGACCCCGGCCAGAACGGTCACTACCGTGGCTGGGCGGACCGGGTGGCCGAACGGCTCGCCGCCGACGAACCCGGCTTCCGCTACGCCAACCTGGCCGTGCGCGGCAAGCTCCTCGACCAGATCGTCACCGAGCAGGTGCCGCTGGCCGTCGACATGGCACCCGACCTGGTCAGCCTCTGCGCCGGGGGCAACGACCTGCTCAGACCGGGCAGCGACCCCGACGTGATGGCGAAGCAGCTCGCCCGCGCCGTCCGCGACCTGCGGGCCGGGGGCGCCGACGTGCTGCTGTTCACGGGGGTGGACCCGCGCGACACGCCGCTGATGCGCCGGCTGCGCGGCCGCTTCGCCGTGTTCTACCTGCACGTGCGCTCCATCGCCGACCTGTACGGGTGCCGGCTGGTGGACCAGTGGTCGATGCAGGGGCTGCGCGACTGGCGGGCGTGGAGCGCGGACCGGCTGCACATGAACGAGGACGGGCATCGGCTGGTGGCGGCGCGGGTGCTGGACGTGCTGGGAGTGCCGTTCGAGGACTGGCGCAAGGACTGGCCGGCGCAGACCGCCGATCCCCGGGCTCGGCGGCGCGAGGACGCCCAATGGATCCGCGAGCACCTGGTCCCCTGGATGTCCCGCCGCCTCCGCGGCACCTCCTCCGGCGACGGCCTTTCCCCCAAGCGCCCCGACCTCACTCCGTTTCTGCCGCACTTCGACTGACGGCTCTCCATGCGTTACGGCTGCGCACGGGCCATCCGCCGCCCTTCGGCTGATGGTCCTCCCATACGTTACGGCTGCGCACGGGAAAACCACCCGCCGCACTTCGGCTGACGGCCCTCCAGGAAACGGCCTCTGACAGAGATGATGTAGGTGAGCACCTCCCGCCAGGGTCTGACCCAGCCTCTGACTGACTTCGAGTCTTCAACGGGATCTGTCGGCTTGGGGCGGGAGGTGCTCGCCGGCACTCACTGGACGTGGCGTTGTGACCTCATAGGAGCCTGGCCAGAGGCCCCTTCTCTGTCTTGTCCGCGTTGCCCGGCTGGTGCGTGCCGCCCTGCCCACCGGTCAAGAGCACAGGACGACGATGCCCTCCATTACACCCCAGGCCGTGACGAGTAGCGAAGTCGCCGGCGGCGTCGACACCCATCAAGACACCCACACCGCAGCCGTGATCGACATGGTCGGCCGGGTCCTGGGCAGCGAGCAGTTCCCCACCGGCACCGCCGGATACGCCGCGCTGCTGACCTGGCTGCAATCGTTCGGCACCGTGAAAATCATCGGAGTCGAGGGAACCGGCGCCTACGGTGCCGGACTGACCCGTTACCTGCGTGAGCAGGGGATGGAGCTGGCCGAAGTCGACCGGCCCGATCGCAAGACCCGCCGTTTCCAGGGCAAGTCCGACCCGATCGACGCGATCCAGGCGGCCAAGGCGGCGCTCGCCGCAGACCACACCGGCACCCCCAAACAGCGCGACGGCCGCGTAGAAGCCCTGCGCTGCCTGCGCATCGCCCGCCGCTCGGCCGTCGACCAGCGCGCCGACGCACAGCGCCAGATGAAGGCCCTGATCGTCACCGCCCCCGACGACCTGCGCGCCCAGCTCCGCGCCCTGCCCGTCAAGAAACTCATCACGACCTGCGCCGCCCTACGCCCCGACCACGCCCACGCCCACGACCCGGCCACCGCGACGACGATCGCGCTGCGTTCCCTGGCCCGCCGCCACCAGCAGCTCACCGCCGAGATCAACGACCTCGACGAACTCCTGCACCCCCTCGTGGCCGCCATCAACCCCGCCCTACTCGCCGTCCACGGCCTCGGACCCGACACCGCCGGCCAACTCCTGGTCACCGCCGGGGAAAACCACGACCGGCTCGGCTCCGAAGCCGCCTTCGCCATGCTCTGCGGGGTCGCCCCAATCCCCGCATCATCCGGCAAAACCCACCGGCACCGCCTCAACCGCGGCGGCGACCGCCAAGCCAACGCAGCCCTCTGGCGCATCGCCCTCGTCCGCCTGCGCTGGGACCCCCGCACCCGCGACTACATGGAACGACGCACCCAAGACGGCCTGTCCAAGAAAGAGATCATCCGCTGCCTCAAACGCTACATCGCCCGCGAGCTCTACCAGATCATCACCAAAAACGATCATGATCCCACCGCTTGACATCAATAGGAGCATCCCTTCACCGGCTGAGCGCCGTTACGGAGCGCACACTTGACCGGCTGGGTGGTGCGCCCCCCTGCTCGCCGCACGCGTTGCGCCGAGCTCCGCCGCACGGCTTCTCGCCGCACCGGCGCCCAAGAACGCCCTCACCCGTGACGCGCCCCCTCGCAGCGCGCACGCCCCGTGACCGCCCGCCCGCAGCGCGCACGCCCCGTGACGCGCGCGCTCGCAGCGCGCACGCCCCGCGACGTGCCCGTGCCCGCTGCGCTGACCGCAGCGCAAACTCCCGTGTCACAACGACGGGCGGCCAGGGTGGTCAGTCAGTCGATTCCGTTGCCAGGCGCTTCAAGGCGGCCCTGGGGATCGCCGGATCCGTGGTGCGCCAGAACGGGGGGAGGGAGCCCAGGAGGAAGCCGCTGTAGCGGGCCGTGGCGAGGCGGGGGTCCAGGACCGCGATCACGCCCTTGTCGTTCTGCGCCCGCAGCAGCCGGCCCGTGCCCTGGGCCAGCAGCAGGGCGGCGTGGTTGGCGGCGACCGCCATGAAGCCGTTGCCGCCCTTGGCCGCCACGTGGCGCTGTCTGGCCGACGTCAGCGGGTCGTCGGGGCGGGGGA
Source organism: Nonomuraea sp. CA-141351 (assembly GCF_050944675.1). Lineage (NCBI taxonomy): Bacteria > Bacillati > Actinomycetota > Actinomycetes > Streptosporangiales > Streptosporangiaceae > Nonomuraea > Nonomuraea sp. CA-141351. Next base: position 8,636,836 of record NZ_CP191982.1, on the reverse strand, counting down.
ACGGCACCCGGTCGATGATGACCAGACGCAGCGAGGGCCCGGGCACGTCCACGCCCTGCCACAGCGACAGGGTGCCGAACAGGCATGTCGGCTCGTCCTCGGCGAACTGCTTGACCAGCAGCATCGTCGAGTCGTCCCCCTGGCACAGGAGCGGCACGTCCAGGCGCTCGCGAAGCGCCTCCGTGGCCGCCTTGGCCGCTCGCATCGATGAGAACAGCCCCAGGGTGCGCCCCCCGGCCGCCTCGATCAGCTCGACGATCTCGTCCAGGTACTGCTGCGGCAGCCCGTCACGCCCGGGCTGCGGCAGGTGCTTGGCGACGTACAGGATGCCCGCGCGCGGGTGGTCGAACGGGGAGCCCACGTCGATGCCCTGCCAGCCCTTGCCCTCGCCCAGCCCCCACTGCGCGGCGAGCCCGTCGAACGTGCCGCCGAGCGCGAGCGTGGCGGAGGTGAGGATCACCGTGCGCTCCCCGAACAGCTTGTCGCGCAGCATCCCGCTCACCGACAGGGGCGCGACGCGCAGCATGGGCGGGCGGCGGTCGGTGCCGGCGTCGAGCCAGACCACCTCGGCGCGGTCGGTCTCCGAGGCGTGGCCGTACGCCTCGAGCATGCGCACGGCCGTGTCGTGCACCTCGTCCAGCGCCGAGAACGCGGCCTTGCGCTGCCCCGCCTTGTCGGGGTCGTCCTTGTCGGCGCCGCGCGGCCCCAGCGCCGTGATGCACCGCCAGGCGGTGTCGCGCACCAGCGCCAGCGTCAGGCCGAGCACCTGCGGCAGCTCGTCGATGCGCCCGGGCGGCGCGGCGGCCAGCAGTGCCTTGAGGTCCTCGCCCGCCTCCTGGAGCTGGTCGGCGATCGTCTGCTCGATCAGCCGGCCCACCCGGCGCACGGCCAGCGACACGGTCAGCTCCGACAGCTCGCCGGTCACCACCGACGTCACCCGGTCGACCAGCTCGTGGGCCTCGTCCACGACCACGACCTCGTGCTCCGGCAGCACCGGCAGGTCGCCCATGGCGTCGATGGCCATCAGCGCGTGGTTGGTCACCACGACGTCCACCTCGCCCGCCCGGGCACGGGCCAGCTCGGCGAAGCACTCGGCGCCGCTCGGGCAGCGCTGGGCGCCCAGGCACTCCTGCGCGCTCACCGAGAACTGCCGCCACGCCTGTTCGCTCACCCCCGGCACCAGCTCGTCGCGGTCGCCGGTCTCGGTCTCGTCGGCCCACTCCTGGATGCGCTGCACCATGCGGCCGGTCGCGCTCACCTCGCGCGGGTCGAAGAGCTGGTCCTGCTCGTCCTCCTCGGGCCAGCCCGCCGTCGCCTTGTAGCGGCACAGGTAGTTGCGACGGCCCTTCAGGATCGCGAACGTCGGCTCGTGCGGCAGCTCCTTGCCCAGCGCCTCGGCCAGCCGGGGCAGGTCGCGGTCGACGAGCTGGCGCTGCAGCGCGATCGTGGCCGTGGAGACCACGACGGGCGAGTCGCTGTCCATCGCGTGGCGGATCGACGGCACGAGGTACGCCAGCGACTTCCCGGTGCCCGTGCCGGCCTGGACCGCCAGATGCTCCTCGTCGTCGATGGCCCGCTGCACGGCCTGGACCATGGTGATCTGGCCCTGCCGTTCGCTCCCTCCGAGAGCGTTTACCGCGACCTTGAGCAGTTCGTCCACTGACGGGAGATGGGAGTCCGGCACGGCAGTAAACGCTACCCGCATTCCGGGGTCGCCGTGCCGAACGCGGTGTGATCGGCCAGACGCATCCCGGCGTTCCCCGGACGCTCGCGGCGGCTCCCATGGCACACTGGGCGACCGGGAATCCAGCCGGGCGAAGAAGGTCTTCACTCGGTGTGACCAAAGGGGTTCCCGGTGTAGGTGGGAAGTCCGGTTTCCAGAGGGTTTTCCGGGGTTGAGTGGACGGATAAAGGCTGGTTAAAGCAGTATGTCTGCCATGTCGGAAGTTGTCCCGTTGCCGTCGTTCGGCGAAGTGTTCTTCGATGCACGAGGTCAGGAGCGGTGCCTCCGTGTCACGTGGCATGAGGGCACGCTGGTCCTCAGCCTCTGGCGCGGCGAGATGTGCACAGCGAGCTTCCGCATGCCGATGGAGGACGTCGGCCGCCTGCTCGACACGCTCGACGAGGGCTATGCCGAGGCCACGGGTGAGCAGCCCGCCGTGCCCGCGCACGATCCGGGCACCGAGGTCATCCCGGGCACCGGTCAGTACCATCGGCCGCCTCAGCACGCTCAGCAACCGCCGCAGCACCAGCCCGACGACCGGCCCACGGCCGCTCTGTCGCCCAACGACGTCCTCGTGGCCAGGGGCGCCCCTGCCGCCCACCAGGACAAGCTGGTGGCCTCGTACGGCGAGACCACGGCGCCGCGGGACAGCAGCATGCCCCCGGCCTACGGCGAACCTCCCAGGGAGGCGGCTCCGGCCTACGGCGAGCCTGCCAGGGAGACCCCCGCCTATGGCGACCCGGCCTACGGCGAGCGCAGCCCGTTCACGGGGCCGCAATACGTGGACACGACCGCCCCTCAGCAGCGATACACCGGCGACCCCTTCAGCGGCCCCCAGTACACCGTCGAGTCGCCCCAGTACTCCGGCCACGCTCAGCCCGAGCCCTTCACCGGCCCCCAGTACTCCGACGTCGCGCCCGTCTACCAGATGCCCGGCGACCAGCGCGGCCAGTCGCCGCTGAGCACCGACCCGCTCGGCTTCCCCTCCCAGGCGGCCGCGCCCCACCAGCAGTCCCCGCACCGCGCCGACCAGTTCCCGAGCGACCCGTACCCCTCGGACCCCTACGCCAGGCGGCCTGAGGCGTACCAGCAGCCCCAGCAGCCCCAGCAGAGCCAGGGCGCCGCTGGGCTGGGCACGCCTATGCACGGCATCCCGGGCGCGGGCAGGCGCCGGTCCGCGCCCCAGCCCGTTCACGACGAGTACGCTTCCTACCAGCAGAGCCAGCCGAACCCCGTGGACCCGCTGCTGGCCCTGGGGCGGCAGGAGCCCCCGCAGCCGGAGCAGTTGTCCCGTCCCTACGTCGGGGATCCCATGTTCTCCACAGGCGAGCGCCTGCGCCCGGAGCAGCAGCCGGACTACCACGAGCGGAGCGACCGCCGGGAGTGGTGAGGCGCTCCTGAGAGCCGGCAGGTACGCTCCTGGCGAGGCGATCGGGCCGAGGCGGAAGGAGTGCCGGTGAATCCGACCTTGGGCCTGCAACTGCTGCTGGTGGCCGGTGGCGCGATCGGCGTCGCGGCCGTCGCGCGGCACAGGGGCTGGCCGGCCCCGCTGCTGCTGGTCGCGGCGGGACTGCTGGTCTCGCCGCTGGTGCCGGCGGTGCCGCTGCAGCCGGAGCTGGTGCTGTACGTGTTCCTGCCCCCGCTGCTCTACTCCGCCGCGCTCGACAGCTCCTACCTGAGCCTGCGTGAGGTCAAGCGGGCCGTGGCCCTGCTGTCGATCGGGCTCGTGCTGTTCACCACGGTCGTCGTCGGGCTGGTCGTCCACCTGCTGCTGCCCGCCCTGCCGCTCGCGCTGGCGTTCGCGCTGGGCGCCATCATCGCGCCGCCCGACGCCGTCGCCGCCGTCGCGGTCGGCCGCCGGCTGGGCCTGCCGCGCAGGACGCTGACGATCCTGGTGGGGGAGAGCCTGTTCAACGACGCCACGGCGCTGACGGCGTACCGGGTGGCGCTCGGGGCCGCCGTCGGCGGGGCCGTGGACCTGTGGCACAGCCTCGGCCAGTTCCTGTACTCCGCGGCGGTCGGCGTGGCGATCGGGCTGGTGCTGGCGTTCGCGCTGGCCTGGCTGTTCCGGCACACGCGCGACTCGCTGGTCGAGAACACGCTGATGCTGCTGATCCCGTTCGCCGCCTATCTGGCGGCGGAGACGGTGCACGCCTCCGGCGTGATCGCCGTGGTGATCGTGGGCCTCTACCTGGGCAACCGCATGCACCTGCAGGGGTTCGGGACGCGGCTGGTGTCGGACGCGGTGTGGAAGGTCACCGACTTCTTCCTCGAGACGATCGTGTTCGCCCTGATCGGGCTGCAGCTCTCGACCGTGGTCCAGGGCATCTCCGGCTACAGCCCGTGGGCCGTCGCGGGTTACGCCGCCGCCGTGCTGGGGGTGACGATCGCCAGCAGGTTCGTGTGGGTGTTCGCGGTGTCGTACCTGACCAAATTGCTGGGCAGGGGCCACGCGCGGCCGACCGTGCAGCAGACGGTGATACTCGGCTGGGCAGGCATGCGGGGCGTGGTGTCGCTGGCGGCGGCGTTCGCCATCTATCCGGCGGTCCCCGCGCGGGACCGCGCGATGCTGCTCTTCCTGACGTTCACGACCGTGATCGGCACCCTGCTCATCCAAGGCACCACGTTCCCCGCGCTGATCAAGCGGCTGGGCGTGTCGAGCGAGCGGGAGCAGTACGAGGACCGCCTGGCCGAGGCGGCGGCCCAGCAGGCCGCGCTGGAGGCGGGCCTGGCGGAGCTCGACCGGCTGGTGCGAGAGCACGGCGAGCCCGACGAGATCCAGAAGCAGGTCATCGACCAGCTCAGGGAGAAGTCGTGGCGCCGCTCACTGACCGCCTGGGAGCGCCTGGGCGGCGGCAGCGGGCCGGGCGGCGCGGAGACCCCCAGCACGCTCTATCGCCGCCTGCGCCGCGACATGCTCCAGGCCGAGCGGCAGGTCTTCGTACGTCTGCGCGACGAGCGCCGCCTCGACGACGAGGTGCTGCGCGAGGTGATGGCCGAGCTCGACTTCGAAGAGGCGATACTGGAGCGCTAGCCCATCTGGCTGTCGACGAAGCACCACCGCCAGTCCTCGCCGCGTTCGAACGACTGGATCACCGGATGGCTCGTGTCGTGGAAGTGCTTGGTGGCGTGCTTGCCCGGCGAGGAGTCGCAGCAGCCGATGTGGCCGCACTCCAGGCAGCGCCGCAGGTGCACCCAGCGGCCGCCGACCGCCAGGCACTCCTCGCAGCCCTCAGGCGTCTTCGCCACCGGGTCGTCCGCCTTGGAAAGATGCTCACAAGTTGCCATACAAGAAATCCTATGACTATTGCCGCGAGCCGCATCCGGGGACCGGTTGTGCCGGAGATTCGGTTGCCCGCGTGCCGGAATTTGCCCGCGCCACCGTCGTGTGGGACGGCAAGGCAGGCGACGGGCACGGCGGCCCCACTGTCTTGATCCCGCGCCACTCCTAGCCGGGCCGGTGGCGTCGGACGTGCGGCGGACAGGGCTCAACCACCCAGCCGGTCAAGTGTGCGCTCCGTAACGGCGCTCAGCCGGTGAAGGGTCAGAGGCCGGTTCCTGGAGGGCCATCAGCCGAAGTGCGGTGGGTGGCCTGCCCGTGCGCAGCCGTAACGTATGGGGAGTCGTCAGCCGAAGTGCGGCGGGCCGTGCGCGGCCGTAACCCAGGGAGAGCTCAGAGTTTGCCGAGGGCGCGGGCGAGGATGGTGGCGGTGCGGGCGAGCGCTGTGTCGTCAACCGCCTCGCCAGGGGCCCGGTTGGTGTAGATCACCATGATGATGGGGGCGGCGTCCTTGGCGGGCCAGACGACCGCGATGTCGTTCGCGCCGCCGAACGCCGAGTTCGTGCCGGTCTTGTCCCCGACCGTCCAGGTCTTGGGCAGCCCGGCGCGGATGCGGGTGCCGCCCGTCTTGGTCGCGAGCAGCCAGGTGTTGAGCTGCTGCCGGTCCTTGGCGTCGAGCGCGTTCCCGGTCGTGACCGCGCGCAGGTCGCGGGCGATGGAGGCGGGAGTGGTGGTGTCGCGCTTGTCCTTGGCCGTCCAGTCGTTCAGCTCGGTCTCCCAGCGGTCCAGGCGGGAGATCGGGTCCTTCAGCGTCCTGAAGTACCGGGTCAGGCCGGCCGGTCCGCCGAGCTGCTTGAGCACCATGTTGCCCGCGGTGTTGTCGCTCAGGGTGATGGCCGCCTCGCACAGCCGGCTGACGGTCAGACCGTCCTTCACGTGCTGCTCGGTGGTGGGGGAGTTCGGTTTGACCTCGTCGGCCGTCCAGTGCACGACCTTGTCCATCAGCCCCGGGTCGGAGGTGCGGGCCTTGTGCAGCGCGGCCGCGCAGGCCATCGCCTTGAACGTGGACAGCAGCGGGAAACGTTCGCCCGACCGGTAGGCGACCGTCTTCCCGGTGGCGGTGTCGATCGCGTACGCGCCGATGCGGCCCTTGAAGGACGCCTCCAGCGCGCGCAGCTCCTTGCGGGCCTGTGCCTCGCCCGAGACCACCTGCACCGAGGTCGCGGCGGACGCCGTGCTCGCCGGGACGGCGCCGCCCGCCAGGAGGGAGATCGTCAACGTGGTCATTGCCGTGAAGCGGCGGTTTCGCATGCTTGGTCCTTGCTGTCGTCCGTCAATGGGCAAGGAGCAAAGCAGATGTGATCACTGCATGTCTAATAGCGATATCGCGAAGGGGTCGATATCGGCTCAGTCATGAGACCAGGTCAGAGCCAGTATGCCGGCCGTGATGAGCCCGGCGGCGTGCAGGCACAACGCGGGCACGACGCCGACCGCCCCGCCGAGCACCCCGGCCAGCACCATGCCGGCCAGCGCCGTGGCCGCCTGGGCGCTGCCCAGGATGCCGAACACGCTTCCCCGGTGGTCGTCGGCCGTGACGCTCTGGGCCAGCGTGGTGAACCCCGCCATCGCGGCCGCCGCGGGCACCCCGGCCAGGCCGATCAGCACGAGCGCCGGCCACAGTGCGGGCACCGCCAGCGGGTACGTGAACAGCGCCAGATCCATCACCCCGAAGACGACCGTCGCACAGCCCAGCAGCACCCGCGGCGCGGCGCGGCCCGGATGGAGGGCGACCACGAGCCCGCCTGCGATCCCGCCCACCGCCTGCACGGACAGGAACAGCCCGTACGCGTCGCCGTCGCCCCCGAGCACGTCAGAGACGAAGGGCGCCGCGAGCGTGGCGAAGATCCCCTCGCCCAGCCCTGTGATCACCATGTACGCCACCAGCAGGCGAATGCCCGCCTCGCGCGCGGCCAGGCGCAGCCCGGCGACCCACTGCCCGCTCATCGTGGCCGCTTTCGCGGGGCGCCCTGGCGTCCGGAGCGTGGCCTGCAGGATCGCGGAGATCAGGAAGCTGCCCACGTCGATCAGGACGACCGCGGCCGGCCCTCCGGCGCTGACGGCGATCCCGCCCAGCATCGCACCCAGCAGGCGGGCGACCTGGCCGGTCTGACTGTGCAGGGCATTGGCCCGTACGAGGTGGGACTCCGCCACGATCTGCGGCACGAGCGCCCGCTGCGCGGGTGTGAGCACCGTGCTCAGGACGCCGGTCCACAGGGCGACGGCGTACACGATCCACACCTGGGCCGGCTCCCGTACGGCGAGCAGCGGCAGCAGCCCGAGCGCGAGCAGCACGTCGGTGGCGACCAGCAGCCGGCGGCGGTCCCACCGGTCGGCCAGCATCCCGGCCACGGACCCGAGCACGACGTCGGGCAGCCGCGAGACCAGCAGCATGATCGCGGTGGACAGCGTCGAGCCGGTCAGCCGGTAGACGTAGAAGGCCAGGCCGGTGCCGACCACCCAGTCGCCGGTCTGCGAGATCAGCCCGGCGAGGAGCAACCGCCGGTAATCCCGGTTGCCGCCCACCAGCGCCCAGACCCCTTCGGCGGGCCGGGTCTCAGTCACCGGAGCCGGTGGGAGGCAGGGGGACCACGACCTGGGTCAGCAGCACCGGGCGGGCGTCCCCGGGACGCGCCGACGGGTCGTCGACGCGCGCCATCAGCGGCCCGAGCAGCTCGGCGATGGCGGCGCTCACCGCCGTCACCTCGTCCGGCGTGGCGTAGAGGTACGTGTTGCCCACGCCGCCGATCCGCCGCCACGCCCCGGGCTCGTCCTGCCGGTGCTGCTGCCATTCGACCAGCCGCGACAGGGCCCGCTCGGCGATGACCTGCTCCAGCAGGCTCCGGGCGGCCGCCTGCTCCGCCGTCGCGCCGTCGTCCCAGTCCTGGACGGTCTCGGTCACCTTCCACGGCCGCTCGCGCTCGTCCCTGGCCTCCGCCTGCTCCACGAAGCCGTACTTGGCCAGCTGCCGCAGGTGGTACGAGGCCAGCGCCTGGCTGATGCCGACCTCCCGCCCGGCGTCGGCGGCGGTCATGGCGCCCGCCCTCAGCAGCAGCTCGTGCAGCGCCAGCCGCACCGGATGCGCGAACGCCCGCATCGCCGCCGCGTCGTCGAGCAGCCGTCGCCGTGAAGACTCCAAAGACATGCTTGGAATCTTGGTCCGCGCGCCCGGCAGGTGTCAAGGAATCCTTTGGAATGCGTTGGGTAGGGTCGAAGCATGCGACTCCTCAAGAGCCGGTTCGTCCCTCTGGCAGCCTTCGCCGTGTGTGTCTTCGCCGCGGGATGTGGCGAGGTCAACAACACCATCGACAAGGCCCAGGCGTGCATCGAAGCCCCGAAGATCGTCACGGAGCTGGGCGCCCAGGTCACCAAGCTCACCGATGACCCCAAGGCCATGGACAAGGCCCTCGACGACGCCGCGGCCAAGCTCAACGACGTCGCCGACAAAGCCGCCAACACCACGATCAAGCAGGCCTCCGATGACCTGGCCAAGACGCTGAGCGGCATCAGCGTCAAGAACGTCAACGACGCCGTGGACGCGGCCCAGAAGGTCGCCACCGAGAGCGCGGCCTACGTGGAGAAGGTGACCAAGGCCTGCACTGGCTGAATCCCGGCTTCTCTAGGGGTAATAGGGACGAACTACCGTTTTTCCTATGGAACCCGACCCGCGTTTTACCTTGGCCAACGAACGCACCTTCCTCACCTGGCTGAGCACGGCGCTGGCGCTCAGCGCGGGCGGGGTGGCCATGGCGGCCGTGCCGCCGCACGTGTTCGTGCCGTGGATCCGTACCGCGCTGGCCATCGTGCTCGTGACGCTCTCCGCGCTGGCGGCGGGCATGGCCTACCCGCGCTGGCGTCACATCCAGCGCGCCCTGCGCCAGCAGGCGCCGCTGCCGCCGCCCGCGCTCGCGGCCGTCTTCGGGTACGGGGTGGCGGCGGTGGCGGTGATCGCCCTGATCCTGATCATCCTGGCGGCCTGAGCGGCGTCGAGATGGCACCGGAGAAGGAGATCTGGGACAGCGGGCTGCAGAGCGAGCGCACCCGCCTGGCCTGGGTGCGTACGGCCGTGGCGCTGTGCACCGGCGGCCTCGGCGCGGCCGGGCTGTCGCTGAGGCAGGGCCTGCCCCTGCCCGCCGTCGCGGCCTTCGCGCTGGCCGCGCTCTGCGGCAGCGTGCTGCTCATCAGGACGGGGGTACGGTGGCGCCGCGTGCAGGAGGCCCTGCACGGCGGCAGGCCCCTGGAACCCGGGATCGACGTGTTCTTCGCCTGGCTCGGCACGTTGAGCGTGGTGGCGGGCGCTTTGACCTTTGTGTTCGTGGTTCGGTGACCCAGGTTGCGAGATCCGGAGGAGGAGGCACACACTCAAAGGTGAGGGGGTGACCTCGTTGGAAGAAGAACGAAGGAACGTGCCTTTCGAGTGCCGCGGTTGCTGGCACGTCTGGGAAGAGGAATACGTCGTCAGGCACGCCGTTGATGGTCACGGAAACGAATGTCGGATCTGGCTGCGCGGCGGGCTGCCCGTGCTACCGCCGTCGCCGGGCGCCGTCATCTGCCCCCGTTGCGGGAGCCAGCAGGCCACGACGTTCCCGGAGGGCTATCTCTCACGCCATCCGGAGCTGATCCCGCCGGCCAGCCCCCCGAAACCCGACGAGTCGAAGCTGCGCAGCCCGGTCAAGTATCCGCTGTTTTACGAACGTATAACCTGACACTTGGTGAGCATTCCATAACGCCAAGTGTCACAAAGCGCGTCTTGCGGAGGTGGCGGACCCGGCGGACACTCAGGGGCGAACGGCGATCCGGAAGCCGGGGGTGGTCCTGATGCCAGACGGGTTCGAGGCCCGCGAGAAGTGGCCCTTCGAATGCCTTCGTTGCCTGTACGTCTGGGAAGAGGATTTCGTCGTCAGACACCTCACCGACGTCCACGGCAACGAGGTCGAGATCTGGCTCAGCTCGGGAGTGTCTGTGCAGCCGCCCTGGTCGGGCACGTGCTGCCCGCACTGCGGCGCTTACCACGTAACCTCCTTCCCCTCGGGGTATTTAGCACGGCATCCCGAGTTGGTGCCCGATCCCGCGCCGGAGCCCGCGCCGGTCTTCGCGCCGGCCGCAGGGCAGCCGGGCAGGATGTCCGCGCCGCGGACGCACCTGCCCGGCAGGCTTTTAGTCGCACTCGGGGTGCCGCTGGCGATGTTCGTCGGCTACGAGCTGTACGCGAACACCGTGGCCGTGGCACACCACCACTAGGGCTAGCTGAGGCTCTCCAGCCACGCCTGGTGCAGCCCGGCGAACCGGCCAGAGGCGGCGATCAGCCGGTCCGGCGGCCCGTCCTCGACGATCTCGCCCCGATCCATCACCAGCACCCGGTCGGCGATCTCCACCGTCGAGAGCCGGTGCGCGATGATCAGCGCCGTCCGGTCGGCCAGGATCGTCCGCAGCGCGCGCTGCACCAGCCGCTCACTCGGCACGTCGAGGCTGGAGGTGGCCTCGTCCAGGATCAGCACGGCCGGATCGGCGAGGAACGCCCTGGCGAAGGCGACGAGCTGGCGCTGCCCGGCCGACATGCGGCCGCCGCGCTTGCCCACCTCGGTCTCGTAGCCGTCCGGCAGGCCCGAGATGAAGTCGTGCGCGCCGATCGCCTTGGCCGCCTCGCGTACCTCCCGGTCACTGGCGTCGGGCCGGCCGAACCTGATGTTGTCGGCGACCGTACCGCTGAACAGGAAGTTCTCCTGCGTCACCATGACCACGGCCTGGCGTAGTGTCGGCTCGTCCAGCGTGCGAAGATCGACGCCGTCGAGCAGCACGCGGCCGTCGGTGGGGTCGTAGAAGCGGGAGATCAGCTTGGCCAGCGTCGTCTTGCCCGCGCCCGTCGCCCCGACCAGCGCCACGCTCTGCCCGCCCGGGATCGTGAGGTCGAGACGGGGCAGGATCGGCATCTCCTCGACGTAGGCGAACCTGACGCCCTCGAAGCGCACCTTGCCCCGCGCCCTGCCCTGCGGCAGCGCCGCGGGCTTGCGCGGCTCCGGCACGGAGGGCTCCTCCTCCAGCACGCCCGACAGCTTCTCCAGTGCCGCGCCCGCGGACTGGAGCGTGTTGTAGAACTGGCTGATCTCCTGCATCGGCTCGTAGAACTGCCGCAGGTACAGCAGGAACGCGGCCAGCACGCCGACCGTGACCTCCTGGTTGAAGGCCAGGTAACCGCCGTAGATCAGCACGCCGCCGACCGTCATGTTGCCGATCAGCTTGATCCCGGGCATGAAGACCGCGATGAGCTGCATGCTGCGGGCGTTGGCGTCGCGGTAGTCGTCGTTGAGCTGTTCGAAGATCTCCTGGTTACGCGGCTCCCTGCGGAAGGCCTGCACCGCGCGGATGCCGGTCATCGACTCCACGAAGTGCACGATCACCAGGGCCACCGTCTCCCGGGTGCGCCGGTACACGATCGCCGACTGCCGTCTGAACCACTTGGTGAACAGCAGCAGCAGCGGCAGCGGGATCAATGCCACCAGGCCGAGGTGGACGTCCAGCACCAGCAGCAGCGCCGCCGTGCCGAACATCGTCAGCACCGCCGTCACCAGCCCGTCGAACCCCGACTGGAGCAGCTCGGCGATGGCCTCGATGTCGGAGGTGAGCCGGGAGATGACCCGGCCGGAGGTGTACTTCTCGTGGAAGCTCAGCGACAGCCGCTGGAAGTGGTCGAACACCCTCCTGCGCAACTCCAGCAGGATGCTCTGGCCGATCCTCCCCGACAGCCGCAGGAACGCCTGCCTGGTCAGCGCCTGCGTCACCGCGGCGGCCAGGATGACCCCGACCACGGTCAGCAGCGTGGCAGGACCGCTGCCGCGCAGCATCGGCGGGATGCCCGCGTCGATGCCCACCTTGACCAGGTAGGGGATCGCGAGTCCCGCCAGGTTGGAGACGATGATGATCGCCGTCAGCAGCGCGATCTGCTTCCGGTACGGCGTGAGCAGGTCGCCCAGCAACCTCCGGGAACGGTCCCGCAGTAGGACGGAGACCTTCTCCGGCAGCTCGTCCTGATCCTCGGAGGCGACGCCGCGCCAGGTCGTCGTCGTGGTGGCGGTCAACGCAGCGCTCCTTCCGTGGGGTCGAAGTCGGCGTCCTGAGCCAGCAGCTCCCGGTATTCGGGCACCTCGGTCAGCAGTTCGTTGTGGTGACCGACGTGCGTGATGGTGCCGTCGCGCAGCAGCGCCACCTTGTCGGCGAGCAGCACGGTGGAGGCCCGATGGGCCACCACGATGCCGGTGGCGTCGCGCAGCACGTGGCGCAGCGCCTCCTCCACCAGTGCCTCGGTCTCCACGTCGAGCGCGGACAAGGTGTCGTCGAGCACGAGGATCCGCGGCTTGCTCAGCACGGCCCTGGCCAGGGCGAGCCGCTGCCGCTGGCCGCCGGAGAGTGACAGGCCCTGCTCGCCGATGCGGGTGTCGAGGCCCCACGGCAGGTCGTACACGAACATCGCCTGCGCGGTCTGGATGGCCGAGGCCAGCTCCTCCTCGGTGGCGTCGAGCCGGCCGAGAGTGAGGTTCTCCCGCACGCTCATCGAGAACAGCGTGGGCTCCTCGAACGCGGTGGCCACCACCGAGCGCAGGGCGGGCAGGGTCAGGTCGCGCACGTCATGACCGTCGATCGTGACGCGCCCCTCGGTGGGGTCGATCAGCCGGGGCACCAGCGCGGTCATCGTGGTCTTGCCCGAGCCGGTCGCGCCCACGATGGCGACCGTCTCACCGGGGCGTACGTCCAGCCAGACATCGCGCAGCACCGGCTGGTCGGAGCCGGGGAAGTGGAACCCGACGCCCTCGAAGCGCAGGTGGCCGCGCGGCCTGTCGATGGACTCGGCGCCGCCCTCGATGGACGGCACGGTGTCCATGACCTCCATGACCCGGTCGGCGGAGGTCACGGCCTCCTGGGCCATGGCCAGGATGTAGCCGAGACTCGCGATGGGCCAGACCAGCTGCAGCATCAGCGTCGTGAACGCGACCAGCCCGCCCAGCGTGAGCTCCCCGGACCCGACGGCCAGCGCGCCGAGCAGGAGCACCAGGGCGAGCGTGATGTTGGGGATCACCTCGAGGAAGGCGAAGAACTTCGCCGACAGGCGCACCTTGTCCATGGAGGTGCCGTAGACCTTGAGCGCGGCGTCGTCGTAGGTGTCGTAGACGTGGTGGCGGCGGCCGAACGCCTTGATCGTCCGGATGCCGATGGCCGACTCCTCGACGAGCGTGGCGAGGTCGCCCTGCTCGTCCTGGACCTGGCGGGAGATCTTGATGTAGCGCTTCTCGAAGCGGAGGGAGACCCACACGATCGGCACGGCGGAGGCCGCGACGAGCAGGCCCAGCGGCCAGTACTTGTTCAGCAGCAGCACGGTCACCGTGATCAGCTGGAGCACGTTCATGACCAGGAAGAGCATGCCGAAGCCGAGGAAACGGCGGATGGTGGACAGGTCGGTCGTGGCCCGCGACAGCAACTGGCCGGACTGCCAGTCGCCGTGGAATCCCATCGGCAGGCGCTGCAGGTGCTTGTAGAGGTCGTCTCGGATGCGGGTCTCGAGCCCCAGCACGGGCGTGATCTGCGTCCAGCGCCTGAAGAAGATCAGGAACGCTTCGACGGCACCCACGCCGAGTGCCAGGAGCCCCAGCGGGAGTAACGCTCCGTGATCGCCATGGAGGATGGGGCCATCGATGACCTTCTCACTGATGAGGGGCATGGAGATGCCGGCTGCGATGCCGACGACCGCTGTCAGCCAGATGAGGATCAGCCTGACGGCGTACGGGCGGAGGTAGGACTTCATCCGCCACAGGGAGTTGGAGGAGAGCAGGGGACGGCGAGGTATGTGCGTATCGGGAGGCATCCCTTCTAGGCTAATACGTGGGATCAACCGATTTTCAGTAGCCTCCGCGAGAGGTTTCCTGTCCGTGACATGCGGAAACAGTGAGAAATCATGAATTTTCGGAGGACCGTTACCTTTATCGTGATGTGCGCGGGAATCTTCTTCGTCCTGCTCGACGTCACGATCGTGAACGTGGCCCTGCCCTCCATCGGGCGCGGCACTGGCGCACCGCATCTAGCCGACCTGCAGTGGGTGGTCGACGCCTACCAGCTCACCCTCGCCGGCCTGCTGCTGGCCGGGGGCACGCTCGGCGACCGGTACGGGCATAAGCGCATCGTCACCGCCGGTTTCATCGTCTTCGGCCTGGCCTCGGCGGCCTGCGCGCTCTCGCCCGGAATCGGGCCGCTCGTGGCGGCCCGCGTGGCGCAGGGCATGGGCGCCGCCCTCCTCCTGCCGGGCACGCTGGCCGTGATCACCCGCCTTTACGCTGATCGCGAACAGCAGGCCCGGGCCATCGGGGCGTGGGCCGCGATCGGCAGTCTGGCGCTGCCCGCCGGGCCGGTGCTCGGCGGCCTTCTGGTCGAACTGCTCGGCTGGCCGTGGGTCTTCTGGATCAACGTGCCGGTCATCGCCGTGGTGGTCGCTGTGATCCTGCGCATGGTGGAGGAGGCCGAGCCCGCGCCACGCCGGCTCGACGTGCCCGGCGTGGTGCTCGGTACGGCGATGCTCGCGCTGGTCACGTTCACCGTCATCGAGGCGGGCCGGGCCGGGCCCGGCTCCTGGGCGGTGATCGTGGCGGCTGCCGCGGCGCTGATCGCGGGCGTGGCGTTCGTCCTGGTCGAGCATCACCGCGAGGATCCCGTGCTGCCCCTGCCCCTCCTTCGCAGGAGGCCCATCGCGGTCAGCACGGTCGTGGCCGCGACCATGAACTTCGGCATCAACGGCGTCATGCTCCTGTTCACCCTCTACCTGCAGACCATTCGCGACCGCACCCCGATCCAGGCGGGACTGTCGCTGCTGCCCCTCTTCCTCCCGCTGGTCCTGCTGCCCGCCCTGGCGGGCAAGGTGGCCGGCAGACGCGGGCCGGCCCCGGTCATGCTCGCGGGCCTGACCCTGCTGGTGGCGGGCTTCGTACTGCTGCTGCCGCTCCGCACAAATTCCGGATATATCCCGCTACTGGTGGCCATGGTGGTGATCGGCGTGGGGGCGGCCCTGCTCACCCCCAGCGTGGTGGCCCTGGCCATGGGCGCCGCGCCCGACGGCAGGGAAGGGCTGACCAGCGCGCTCAACAACACCGCCAGGCAGGCGGGCGGCGCGGTCGGCGTCGCCGCGCTCGGCGCCATCGCGGGCGATCCGTCGCGGGCCCCGGCGTTCGTGGCGGGGATCCACCACGCGGCGGTCGTGGCGGCGGTGGCCTACTGTTGCGCGGCCGTGCTCACCTTCGCCGGCTCTAGGATGGGGTCCTCGTGATCGCGGAATCGGAAATGCCGCACCTGCGGCGCTGTGTCGAACTGGCCACCCGGGCGCTGGAGGTGGGCGACGAGCCGTTCGGCTCGGTGCTGGTCTCGGGCGACGGCGTCGTCCTGGCCGAGGACCACAACCGAGTGGCCTCCGGTGACAACACCCAGCACCCGGAGTTCGCCCTGGCCCGCTGGTCGGCGGCGCACCTGACGCCCGCCGAGCGGGCGGCCGCCACCGTCTACACCTCCGGCGAGCACTGCCCGATGTGCGCCGCCGCGCACGCCTGGGTGGGGCTGGGCCGCATCGTGTACGTGTCGTCGTCGGAGCAGCTCGCCTCGTGGCTGTCGGAGCTCGGCGTCCCGCAGCCGCCCGTACGCACGCTCCCGATCCACGAGGTCGCCCCCGGCGTGGTGGTCGAGGGCCCGGTGCCGGAGCTGGCCGAGGAGGTCCGCGAGCTGCACCGGCGGCGCGTCCGCAACTGACGGTGTACACCGTTTTACCTGCGGTTTGTACGGTCCGTGACACAGTATGACCATGGTGTTCGGCCGCTCCATCAGGGCCCGGATGACCATCGCGACGGTGGTGGTGTTCGGCGCCATCGTCTTCGCCGGGGTTCTGGCGATCTTGCTGACGTATCCTGTGAAGGCGCGGTCCGACCTGGTGGATCAGGCCGGCGACGCCAGCCGCCACCTCGCCATGGTCATCGGCAGGCAGCGGTTCACCGGCCCGATCCCGCCCAGGAATGGCGTGTTCATCATGCAGGTCGTGGACCGCGGCGGGCACGTCGTGGCCGCCAACACGACACTCGCCGGCCGGCCGCCCATCACCCGGGCCCGGCCAACCGGCGTCGACTCGCAGGTCCAGGACCGGGTGTGCCTGCCCGGCGGGTGCATGGTCGTGGTGGGAACGAGCAACCCCGCCAGCGTGTACGGGCCCGCCGTCGCCTACGCGGCCCTGCGCGAGCCGTTCCTGCTGAGATCGCCGTTCCTGCCCCTGCTCCTGTCCGGCTCGGCGGCGGTGCTGGTGGCGCTGATGGGATGGGGCGCCTGGTACGGGGTCGGCCGGGTTCTGGCCCCCGTGGAGCGGATCCGGTCGGGGCTGGAACGCATCAGTGCCCAGGACCTGAGCCGGCGCATCGACGTGCCCGGCACGCGGGACGAGGTCGCCGAGCTGGCCGCCACGGTCAACGACACCCTGGCACGGCTGGAGGACGCCGCGGAACGGAACCGGCGCTTCGTCTCCGACGCCTCCCACGAGCTGCGCTCGCCGATCACCGGGCTCATGGTGCGGCTGGAGGAAGGCCTCGCGAACCTGGACGAGGCGAACTGGCGGGCGGCGCTCAAGGACGTCCAGCGGCTGTCGGACATCGTGCACGACCTGCTGCTGATGGCCCGGCTGGACGCCGGGTCGGAGGCGGCGAAGGAGCGGATCGACCTGGGGCGGCTGGTCGAGGAGGAGATCGCGCGGCGGCCCTGCCGGCTGCCTCTGGCCGTGGACGCGGAGCCGGGGCTCTTCGTCCGGGGGAACCGGTTGCGGCTCGCCCGGGTGCTGACGAACCTGCTGTCCAACGCCGACCACTACGGGGACTCCCGGGTGTGGGTTTCCGCGCGGGGCCAGGCGGACCAGGTCGTGGTGGAGGTGCTGGACGACGGGCCGGGCATTCCCGTGGAGATGCGGGAGCGGGTGTTCGAGCGGTTCACCAGGCTCGACCAGGCCCGGGCACGGGACAGTGGGGGCACCGGGCTGGGGCTCCCGATCGCCCGCGACATCGCCAGAGCCCACGGCGGGACGCTGGAAGTGGGGGACGGGGGGCCGCACACCCGGATGGTCCTGCGGCTGCCTCGCGATTAGGGCTCGCGGCGCCCGCCGGTGATCGCCGCCCGGCCACCGGCGGGCCGCCGGGATTCAGGACCCGCCGAGCTCGATGGTCTCCGCCACTTCGGCGTGCCGCTCGGCCTCCTCCTGCGCGAACCGCTCCTCGTCGAGCTTGTCGGCGATCTCCTCGTCCTGTCGCATCAGTGCCTCCAGAGACTGGCCGGCCATCTCCAGCACGCCCATCTCCGCGTACGCCTGCTGCAACCGCGGGCTCCACAGCCCGATGTCCTTGACGCACGGCACGATCCGGCTGAACAGCAGCGACCTGAACAGCTTCAGGTAGTCCGACTGGTCCGTGGCCTCCATGGCCTCCTCGACCTCGGACTTCGACAGGCCCAGGTTCTCCCACGTCTCGCGGCCGCGCAGCCGGTCGCGCATGAGGTAGCAGCCCTCGATGACGAAGTCCTCGCGCTCGCGCAGCTCGGTCTCCGACAGGTTCCGGTAGTAGTCGCGCAGCGCCATCCGGCCGAAGGCCACGTGCCTGGCCTCGTCCTGCATCACGTACGCGAGGATCTGCTTGGGCAGCGGCTTGGTCGTGATGTCGCGCATCACCCCGAACGCCGCCAGCGCCAGCCCTTCGATCAACACCTGCATGCCGAGATAGGGCATGTCCCAGCGCGAGTCGCTCAGCGTGCTGTCCAGCAGGGCCTTGAGGTGCTCGTTGATCGGGTACGCCAGGCCCACCTTCTCCTGGAGGAAGCGCGCGTACGTCTCGGCGTGGCGGGCCTCGTCCATCGTCTGCGTGGCCGCGTAGAACTTCGAGTCGAGATCCGGGACCGACTCCACGATCTTGGCCGAGCAGATCATCGCGCCCTGCTCGCCGTGCAGGAACTGGGAGAACTGCCACGCCGCGCCGTGCAGGCGTACGTCGTTACGGGTCTTCTCGCTCATCCGCTCCCAGAGCGGGGTGCCGTAGATGGCGATGGTCTGGTCGGGGATGCCGAGGACGTTGTACGGATCGACCTCGAGGTCCCAGTCAATGCGCTTGGTCGAGTCCCACTGCTTGTCCTTGCCCTTCTGGTACAACGACAACATTCGATCCCTGCCGTCGTCGTACTCCCAGGTGAACCGGCTCGCGCCGGACATTTCGACGTCCCAGGTGGAGAGCTCTGTGGGGATGGTGTAGAGATCGTGCGTCGACATCGGACCTCCGAGGGGGGCTTACGTACACCGTACGTCCACGTTGCGAGACTTGCACGTACGCCGTACGTGAGTCAATAGAATGAGCTATGCCCACGGAGCCACTGTCGCGGGGCCGCATCGTCGCGGCGGCCATCGACCTCATCGAGCGCGAGGGCGCCGACGCGGTCTCCATGCGGCGCATAGCGGCCGAGCTCGGCGTCGGCGTGATGTCCCTCTACAACCACGTGCCCAACAAGGACGCCCTGCTCAACGGGGTGGCCGAGGCGGTGCTGAGCGAGATCGAGTTCACCGACGCCCCCGACGCCCACTGGACCGATCGGGTGCGCATGCAGGCGCGGGCGTTCCGGCAGATCGCGCACGACCACCCTCGCTCGACCATGCTCGTGGTCAGTCGCCAGCTCCACTCCACGGCCGGGCTGCTGCCGGTCGAGCGGGCGCTGGCGACGCTGCGCAGCGCCGGGTTCGACGGGGCGGACGCGGTGCGGATGTTGCGGATCTTCATCGCGTACGTCGTGGGCTCGCTGCTGCGGGAGGTCGGGGTGACGCCCACGTTCGCGCCACTCCACAACCGCATGGTCAAGGCCGAGAGTGTCGATCCGGCGCTGTTCCCCGAGGTCAGCTCGCTGGCGCCGCTGCTGGACCAGTGCGACCACGAGGCGGAGTTCGAGTTCGGGCTGGAGCTGCTGATCCAGGCGATCGCGGTGCACGCGGGGCGCCGCGAGGGCACGCGCTAGCCGTTCTGTCCTGACAGGTTGATGACGCGGCCGGCCCGGGACTCCAGGTAGCGTTGCTCGGCGATGCTGGCGGTGGACTTCGCGGCGCGCCGGTAGTGCTCGTACGCCCCGGCGGTGTCGCCGGTCTTCTCCAGCAGATGCGCCCGTACGGACAGCAGCCGGTGATGCCCGGCCATCCGCTCATCGCTGTCCAGCGTGGCCAGCAGGGCCAGCCCGGCCTGCGGGCCCTCGGTCTCGGCGAGCGCGATCGCCCGGTTGAGGGTGACCATCGGGTTGGGCGCGATCCGTTCCAGGATCAGGTAGAGCGCGTGCACCTGCGGCCAGTTGGTCTCCTTGGCCGTGGCCGCGTCGGCGTGCGTGGCGGCGATGGCGGCCTGCAGTTGGTAGGGCCCCAGCGCCGGGCCGGCCAGCGACGTCTTGACCAGCTCTGTGCCCTCGTCGATCAGCGCGTGGTCCCACTTCTCACGGTCCTGCTCGTCCAGCGGCACCAGGTCGCCGGCCGCCGTCGTCCGTGCCTCCCGGCGGGCGTGGGTCAGCAGCATCAGCGCGAGCAGCCCGGCCACCTCGCCGTCCTCGGGCAGCTGCGCGTGCACCATCCTGGCCAGCCGGATCGCCTCGTGCGCGAGGTCGGCGCGGTGCAACTCGCTGCCCGAGGAGGCGGTGTAGCCCTCGTTGAAGATCAGGTAGAGCACGTGCAGGACGACCCGCAGCCGCTCCTCTCGCTCCGCGCCGCCCGGCAGGCTGAACGAGCTGCCGGCGGCCTTGATGCGCTGCTTGGCCCGGCTGATCCTGGCCGCCATCGTGGCCTCCGGCACCAGGAACGCGCGGGCGATCTCGGCAGTGGTCAGGCCGCCGACCGCGCGCAGCGTCAGGGCGGTCTGGGAGGCCGCGGTCAGCGTCGGATGGCAGCACAGGAACAGCAGGACGAGCGTGTCGTCGGTGTCCGGTACGTCCTCAGGCACGACCTCGGTGGCCGTGGCCGACTCCCGCTCGCGGCGCGCATGGTCGCTGCGCATCTGGTCGATGAGCCGTCGGGACGCGACAGTCACCAGCCAGCCGCGCGGGTTGTCCGGCACTCCCTCGGCCGGCCACTGCACGGTGGCGGCGAGGACGGCCTCCTGTACGGCGTCCTCGCACCCTTCGAACTGTCCGTGCCGGCGTACCAACGTGCCGAGGACCTGCGGCGTGAGCTCACGCAGCAGGTCCTCGATGACTGATGCTGTCATGCCTCCAATTGTCCGTCAGCGAACATCACCTGCCGCACCTCGACCCCCAGCCCCTCGATCGCGGTGTCCGGGATCTGCGCTGCGAGCTCGATCGCCCGCTCCTTGTCCTCGCAGTCGATCAGGTAGAAGCCGCCCAGATACTCCTTCGCCTCCAGGAAAGGGCCGTCGGTCACCACCGGCTGGCCGTTGCGTACGGACACCACGGCGGCCTGTGACGGGTCGACCAGCGCCTGCGTGG
This sequence comes from Nonomuraea sp. CA-141351, assembly GCF_050944675.1. Lineage (NCBI taxonomy): Bacteria > Bacillati > Actinomycetota > Actinomycetes > Streptosporangiales > Streptosporangiaceae > Nonomuraea > Nonomuraea sp. CA-141351. Next base: position 8,616,266 of record NZ_CP191982.1, on the reverse strand, counting down.
TGATCAGCTCGCCGGACTCCTTCAGCGTCTCGATGAACTTGGCGTGGCCGTCGCCGATCGCCGCCTTCTCCTCGTCGGTCAGCGCGTCCAGCACGGCCGGGTTGACGTGCAGGCTGATCAGGAACTTCATCTCGTGCTCCTCGTGGTTCGCGAGCCCCGGCGGGGCCCTTCCACCGGTTGGTCGGAGCCGCCGCCGTCGTCTTGACATCCCCCGCCCGAACGTTCGCACGAGTCTTTTCGCCCGTGGCAGACGCTTGAGATTTCCGTCCGAACCGATGTCAAGAAGTTCCCGACGGCTCCGACCAACCGGCGAAACGTCGAGAGAACAGGAAGTTTCGGATATGCGAGTCAACCGGGCATGGCTGGGACTGGGCGTCCTCATGCTGCCGACTTTGCTCGTCGCGATGGACATGACGGCGCTGCTCCTCGCGCTCCCACGGCTGAGCGCCGACCTGGGGGCCACCAACGTCCAGCAGCTGTGGATCAGTGACGGCTACGGATTCATGGTGGCCGGCCTGGTCATCACAATGGGCACGCTCGGCGATCGAATCGGCCGCCGCCGGCTGCTGATGATCGGCGGAGCGGCGTTCGCGGTGCTGTCGGTCGTGGCCGCCTTCGCGGTCAGCCCGCTGATGCTGATCGTCGCGCGTGCGCTGCTGGGCGTCGCCGGCGCGACCCTGGCACCGTCCACACTCGCCTTGATCACCAACATGTTCCGCGACGAACGGCAGCGCGGGCAGGCCATCGCGATCTGGGCGACCTGCCAGTTCACCGGCGGCGCGCTCGGGCCCGTACTCGCCGGATCCCTGCTCCAGCACTTCTGGTGGGGATCGGTGTTCCTGGTCGCCGTGCCGGCGATGGCGTTGCTGCTGCTCGCCGGACCGTTCCTGCTGCCGGAGTTCCGCAGCGACCAGGCCGGCCGGCTGGACCTGGCCAGCGTCGGGCTGTCGCTCGTGGCGGTGCTGTCGATGGTCTACGGCATCAAGCAGCTGACCGTCGAGAGCATGCCGGTCGTGCCGGCGGTGGCCCTCGTCGTCGGCGCAGCCATCGGATCGCTGTTCGTACGCCGGCAACTGCGGCTGCGGACGCCGCTGCTGGACCTGCGGCTGTTCCGCAACCGCCCGTTCACGGCCGTACTCATCGGGCTGGTCTTCGCAGGCATCGCCATGGCCGGTACGGGCCTGCTGGTGACCCAGTACCTGCAGAGCGTGCTGGGCTTCTCACCGGTCGCGTCGGCGGTGCTGTTCGCACCAATGGGCCTGGGCGTGGCGGTCGGCACCATGGCCGCGCCGGCGCTGGCCCGGCGGATGAAGCAGACGACCGCGATCGCCGGCGGGCTGGCGGGGTCGGCGCTGGGCAGCCTGCTGCTGGTCGGCGTCGACGGTGCGGGCGCCCTGCCGCTGGTGATGATCGGCATCGCCGTACTGGCGCTGGGCACCGGCCCGCTGTTCGCGCTGGGCACCGGGCTGGTCGTCGGGTCCGTGCCGCCGGAGCGCGCCGGCTCGGCGGCGTCGATGTCGGAGACCGGTAACTACTTCGGCGGTTCGCTCGGCTTCGCGCTGCTCGGCGTGGTGGCCGCGGTGGTCTACCGCAGCCGGATGGACGGCACGTCCGACTCGCTCGCCGGCGCGGTCGCCGCCAGCCGGCACCTGCCCGCCGGCCAGGGCGCGGAACTGCTGCACACCGCGCGGGAGGCGTTCACCGCCAGTCTGCACGTCACCGCCGTCGTCGCCGCGGTCATCTTCGCCGGGCTGGCCGTACTGGTCCTGACCATGCGGCCGGCAACCCGAACCATCCCGGCCGCGCTCCCCGACTACGAGGCGACTCGCTCATAGAGCCCTGACGGGCCGCCCATCAGTACACGAACGGGAGAAGCCGGGCGGTGCGGCGCTGGTAGGCGGTGTACTCGTCGCCGAAGGCGTCGATCAGCAGCCGCTCCTCCGAGCGGATCCGCCAGCCGTACGCGGCGAGCATCAGTGCGGCGACGACCAGGAGGGCGATCCAGTTGCCGCTGCCCACGCAGTAGCCCGTCCAGACCAGCAGGCTCCCGGCGTACCCGGGGTGGCGGATCAGCCGGTACGGCCCGGCGGTGACCACCTGCTGGTCGCCGGTCACGTGCAGGGTGCGGGTGTAGTACGTGCCGAGCGTGGTCATGCCCCAGGCGCGCAGCCCGAGTCCGGCGGCCATCATCGCGACGCCTATCCAGCGCGCGCCGACGGGCAGACGTCCCACTCCCGCCAGACCCAGAACGATGATCAGCACGATGGCCAGGGTGTACGCGGCGACCAGCAGCAGGGTGCTGCCCCGATCGGTGTCGCCGCCGCTCGAACTCGCGGCGTCGGTGTCGGTACGGCGGCGGAGCACGATCTCATATCCCAGCCAGAGGAGGAGGCCGGCGATGGCGAGCCAGTTGGTGATCGGCACAGCGCCATCCTCGCCTGGGGCTCCGGGTCGTCGTCAACCCCTCGACCATGACGAATCCGTGGCGGGCGTGCTGCTCAACCGGTCGGCGTCAGGGATGTCCGGGGGAGTAGGGAGGGCAACCGGCGGGCGTGGGCCCCGGTTGCCCTCCGTTTGTTGCGCTCAGTACCAGTTGTGTGATCTCCAATGTCCCCAGGCGCCACAAGGCCTGCCGTACCTCCCCTTGATGTAGGCGAGTCCCCACCGGATCTGCGTCTCCGGGTTGGACTTCCAGTCGCTGCCGGCGCCTCGCATCTTGCCCCCGGGCAGCGCCTGCGGGATGCCGTACGCACCGGATGAGCGGTTGAATGCCCGGTGGTTCCAGTTGCTCTCCCTGGTCCACAGGTTGTCCAGGCAGCGGAACTCCTGAAGGTTCCACGATCGCTGGACCACCTGGCCCAGAGCGATCCTCTTGTTCGTGTCCGGCATGGCCGCCGGGATCCGGGGCTTCGCCGATGTCGTCCACGTCTTGGTCCTGACCGCGGGCGGGCGCTCGGCCTCGGCTGCCGGGGTGTCGACCGCGTTGATCGCGGTGAACGTGGTGACGAAGATGATTGTGCCGCTGAGGGCGCGTTTGCTGTCCAATTCGATCCTAGCCATAGGGTCGCGTGCGGACAGGCCCATTCATATGGCGCCCATGCCGGTCCGCGTCCGTGGCTCGGACGCGGAGGGTCCGCGCGGCCCTCCGGGAATCCTTGTACCGCCCGATCGCGCTGGACGGCCCGGAGGGCACCGCGACGTGTCCTCTAGCACGATTCCTATTACGTGCGGTCACCGTGGGTCATACATCTCGACACGCGGTGGAGAGGTGTTTGCATGATCGTTGCGCACAAAAAGCCCTCTCGCTGCCCCGCCCTTGCCCGCCCCGCCCGACGCCTGGGGCTCGCTTGCCGAAAGGCGCGACAAAGTATGGGGTTTGCCCGAGGGCGCAGGGCGGGTACCGGCCCCACCCGGCTCGGCTACCTGCTGGTGACCGACCACAGCCACCGGCGGGCCGCATGTTACGGCCGCTTCTGTAAGGTCGATGCATGAGCCTCAGTGACATCCAGCTCCGCACCCTCGACGACACCCCCACCACCCTCGGGGAACTGGCGCCCGGCAAGGCCGTGCTCGTCGTCAACGTGGCCTCGCGATGCGGCCTCACCCCGCAGTACGGCGCGCTGGTCCAGCTTCAGGAGCAGTACGGCCCGCGCGGCTTCACGGTGATCGGCATGCCGTGCAACCAGTTCGCCGGGCAGGAGCCGGGCACGGCGGAGGAGATCCAGGAGTTCTGCTCGGCCACGTACGGAGTGGACTTCCCGCTGCTGGAGAAGGCCGACGTCAACGGCCCGGACCGGCACCCGCTCTACACCGAGCTGACGCAGACCCCCGACGAGCAGGGCGAGACGGGCGACGTCCAGTGGAACTTCGAGAAGTTCCTCGTGGACCGGGAGGGCAAGGCCGTGGCGCGCTTCCGCCCCCGCACGGCCCCGGACGACCCGTCGATCACCTCGGCCATCGAGAAGCTGCTCTGAGGGTTTCCACGTAGTTTCGAGCCGCCCGGTGCCTCTCCGCCGGGCGGCGACTCGCGAGACCTTCCGCCACCAACAGGCGATCTACGAAGATGGCCGGATGACTTCTGAGACGAGGGTCGCGCTCGTAACCGGGGTGAGCAGGCGGATCGGCATCGGGTACGCCATCGCGCAGGAGCTGCTCGCGACCGGCGCCGAAGTGCTGGTGCAGTCGTGGACCCCGCACGACTCCGAGCAGCCGTGGGGCAGCGATCCCGCGGGCATGGAAGGCGTGCTGGAGTCGCTGGGCGGCGTCGGCGAGCACCTGCACCACGTCGAGGCCGACTTCGCCGATCCGGCGGCGCCCGCGTGGGTGATGGAGCAGGCGGTCGCCAGGTTCGGGCACGTGGACGTGCTGGTCGCCAACCACGCGCGCAGCTGCAAGCAGTCGCTGGAGGAGGTGACGGCCGCCGAGCTGGACCTGTCGTGGGCGGTGAACGCCCGGGCCGGCGTGCTGCTGACGCAGGCGTTCGCGGCCCAGCACGACGACCGGCGCCCGGGCGGCAGGGTGATCCTGTTCACCTCCGGTCAGCATCTGGCCCCGATGCCGGGCGAGCTGCCGTACGCGATCAGCAAGGGCGCGATCCAGCAGATGACGGCCACCCTGGCTGACGCGCTCGTGGACCGGGGCATCACGGTCAACACCGTCAACCCGGGACCGGTCGACACCGGCTGGGCCGACCCCGAGGTCACCCGGCACGTCGGCCGGGCCCTGCCGGCGGGGCGCTGGGGGCGGCCGGAGGAGGTGGCCCGGCTGGTCCGCTGGCTGGCCTCGGACGAGGCGGCCTGGATCACCGGGCAGGTGATCAACTCCGAGGGAGGGTTCCGCCGCTGGGTTCCGTAATCGTGTGATTTCTCTGCGTGATGGGTACCGATCCAGGCATTGGCCTGACATCCCGCAGGGGGCGCGCGATGATGATCAATCCGTACGCAGGATCGCCGTTCAGCTACGTCGCCGAGCCGGCCACGGGGCCGTACTCGATCGTGGAGTTGATGCCCGGCGTCCGGAACCTGCTGGAGTACGTGCGGTTGGCGGCGGGCGAGCGTGTGCTGCTGCTCATGGAGCACACCGTCGACCCGGTCGTCGTGCAGGCCATCGCGGCCGCGGCGGCGCTCAGGGACGCCGACGTCCGGATCCTGTCGGTGCCGCCGTTCAGCCCCGGGGGCTGGGACAGGGAGGCGTCGCTCCAGATCGAGGCCGCCGCGTTCCATGAGGCCGACGTCGTGATCAGTGGCACCTGGTGGGGTGAGGTGCACACGGCGCCGTTCTTCTTCGACCAGATCAAGTCGCGTTCCACCCGGTTCCTGTCCCTGCACATGACCGCCACGGCCGGGGCGCTGATCACCGGAGGGCGGCTGCCCGCCGAGGTCTTCTACGCGCTGCTGCGCCGCGCGCTGCGGCAGCTGTCGGGTGCCCAGGCGATCCGGGTCACGACCGGGAGCGGGACCGACGTGACGTTCTCGGGGCCGGCGTTCGACCCGGATCCCGGCGCGATGCGGCCCGGCGACTGGCGGCCCTTCCCGTACGGCGGCGCCAACTTCTGGCCGGACGACACCGAGGGCGTCATCATGATCGAGGACTGCACGGTCACCGGCGTGCCCGAGGAGCCCCTGCGCGTCACCCTCGAGGGCAACCTCGTCCGCAAGATCGAAGGGGGAGCGGCGGCCGAGCAGCTACGGCGGTACGCCCCCGAGGGCTACTACATGCGGCACGCCCTGATCGGGCTGAACCCGAAGGTGCGGGTGTCCGGGGGGACCCAGTTCGAGCGGGAGAAGCACGCGGGGGCCTTCTACTGCGGCCTGGACGGCCTGACCGGCGGGCTGCCGGTCAAGACGGGCCCGGGGTTCGCGCACTGCGACTGCCAGATCGATCGGCCGACCATGCTGGTGGACGGGGAGCTCTTCATCGAGAAGGGGCGGCTGCTGATGCTCGACGACCCGGAGATCAGGGAGGTGGCGGCGCGGTTCGGCCCGCCGGACGTGGTCCTCGACGACAACCCGATCATGATCCTGCCGCGCCGCTACACCGGAACCCGGGCGACGGCCCCATGATCTACCGGTGGGGGCCGCAGCTGCCCCTGATGATGAGCTCCGTCGGCAGGACCACGCTCCGCGGCTTCCTGGTCCCCGCCCGCAGCACGAGCTCCGCCGCCCGGTAACCCATGTCCCTCCCCGGCTGCGCGATCACCGTCAGAGGCGGGGCACACAGCTCGGCCCAGGGGACGTCGTCGTACATCACCAGCGACACGTCCCTTGGCACCCTCAGGTCCAGCTCCCTGGCAGCCAGCACCGCCGCCTCCCCCAGCACGTTGCCCCCGGCGACCACGGCCGACAGGTCGGGGCGGCTCTGGAAGAGGCCCGAGGCGGCGGCGTAGGCGGAGTCGCGGCTGCCGGTGCCGAACACGACCAGCTCCTCGTCCACGGGCGCCCCCACCGCCTCCCTGAACGCGGCCACCCGGCGGTCGTGGCCGGGCCCGCCGAGGAACGCGATGCGCTTGTGGCCCAGGCCGCGCAGGTAGCGTACGGCCGTGCGGATGCCGGCCCGGTCGTCCGCCACCACGGCGGGCACGTCCAGCGCGCGTGTCTGCGGGGCGTGGGGGAGGCCATCGAGGGCCATGAGGTCGGCGACGGCCGCCGCCCTGACGTCCTCGTGGGACGACTGGACCGGGAGGCGGTCGGCGAAGACCACCGTCATGCCCGCGCGGATCGCGGGGGCCCAGGTTTCCGCGTCTCCTGACGGCACGGCTATCAGGCGGTCCACGCTCTGCTCCAGGAGCATGCCGATCAGGTCGGCCTCCTGCTCCGGGTCGCCGCCCGTGGAGCCGAGCACGACGGGCTCGCCGGCCGACCGGGCGCAGGCGAGCACGCCCTCCGACAGCTGGCCGTAGAAGGTGTCGGTCAGGTCGGGGACGAGCAGGCCCATGCCGCCCGTGCGGCGTTGACGCAGGTTACGGCCCAGGGCGCTGGGACGGTAGTCGAGCTGGGCGGCGACGGCCAGGACGCGCTCTCTGGTCGCCGGGCTGGCCGAGCCGCCCGACAGCACCCGGGACACGGTCGCGACGCCCACACCCGCCGCCTCGGCCACGTCCTTTATGGTCGCGCGCTTGTCCATGGAAACGATTCCATCATGGTTTCCGGAAAACCGGAAGACTCACCAATCGACAACGGCTGGTCACACGGTAACCCTTGACACCGATGTCCGTTTCGGGTGAGATGCTTGAAAACGTATCCACGTGAGTGGGTCACGGTAACAACGTCCGGGCCTCCCCGCCCTGGAGCGCGAAGGAATGTCATGGCATCCATCGTTCTGACGAACGTCGACAAGGTCTACGCCGGTGGCGTAAAGGCCGTGAACGGGCTCAACCTTGAGATCAAGGATGGCGAGTTCATGGTACTCGTCGGGCCTTCCGGTTGCGGTAAGTCGACCGCTCTCCGGATGATCGCGGGCCTCGAGGACATCAGCGGTGGCGAGATCGCCATCGGCGACAAGGTGGTCAACCACCTGCCGCCCAAGGACCGCGACATCGCGATGGTCTTCCAGAACTACGCGCTCTACCCGCACATGACGGTCGAGGAGAACCTCGCCTTCGGCCTCAAGCTCCGCAAGATGCCCAAGCCGGAGATCCAGAAGCGGGTCAACGAGGCCGCCAAGATGCTCGGCCTGGAGACGTACCTCAAGCGCAAGCCGGCCGCCCTCTCCGGTGGTCAGCGCCAGCGTGTCGCCATGGGCCGCGCCATCGTGCGTGAGCCGCAGGCCTTCCTCATGGACGAGCCGCTGTCCAACCTCGACGCCAAGCTCCGCGTCTCCATGCGCGCCTCGCTCAACACCCTGCACGAGCGCCTCGGCGTCACCACCGTGTACGTCACCCACGACCAGGTCGAGGCCATGACCCTCGGCGACCGCGTCTGCGTGCTGCGCGACGGTCTGCTGCAGCAGGTCGACACCCCGCAGAACCTGTTCGACAAGCCGGTCAACCTGTTCGTGGCCGGGTTCATGGGCTCGCCCTCGATGAACTTCGTCACCGCCGAGCTCGTCCGCGACGGCGGCGCCGCCGTCACCTTCGCCGACGTCAAGCTGCCGATCCCCGACTCGACCTTCACCGACAAGCCCGGCCTCGACCAGTACGTCGGCAAGAAGATCATCCTCGGCATCCGCCCGTCGGACTTCGAGGACGCCACCTCCGCCGGCAACCACGCCAACGGCTGGGCCACGCTGCCGGTCAAGGCGGAGGTCACCGAGGAGCTGGGCTCCGAGATCAACGTGCTGTTCCTGATCGACGCCCCGCCGGTCGAGCACGCCGACACCACGGCCGCTCAGGACAACGACGACGACGAGGCGGCGCTGCCGCTGGTGGGCGACAAGTCCCTGTGGACCGCCCGCGTCAACGCCCGCAGCCACGTCCGTCCCGGCCAGGGCATCGACCTGGTCGTCGACACGCACAACCTGCACTTCTTCGACCCGACCAGCGGCCTGGCGATCGGCCACGAGGCCAACCGCTAGACGTCACCGTCTCCTGGTTCCCGGCCGTGAGCCCAGCTCACGGCCGCCAGGGCCCCCACCGCGACCCCCTCCCGCGGCGGGGGCCCGTTCTTCTGTGTGCCTCCTTCGGCCGCCCGCCCTGCGCAGCTCAGCGGCCGATGCTCGCAGACACGCGAGATTGCAGGCTGCGCGGCACGAACTTGCCGATCGCGACGATGGCCTTGTAGCGCAGGTCGGGCACCGACACCCGTTTGCCCAGCGCCAGGTCGCGCATCGCCTCCCGGACCACGTCGTCGGCCTTCAGCCACAGGAACCCGGGGATCCCCGAGGTGTCCATCGAGGCCCGCTGGTGGAACTCGGTCCGCACGAAGCCGGGGCAGAGCGCCATGATCCTGATGCGCGGGTTCCCCAGCTCGTTGGCGGCGGACTCGCTGAAGTTCACCACCCACGCCTTGGACGCGCTGTAGGTGCCCCGCGTGAAGAACGCCGCCACGGACGCCACGTTGATGATCCCGCCCCGGTCGCGCTCCCTCATACCGGGCAGCGCGGCCAGCGTCAGCCTGAGCACGGCCTCACAGTGCACCTTGAGCATGCGCGCCTCGTCCTCGACAGGCACCTCGGGGAAGCGGTCCGCGTGCCCGAACCCGGCGTTGTTCACCAGCAGGTCGACGCCGTCGCCGACCCTGGACTCGACCCTGGCCAGCCCCTCTTCGGTGGCGAGGTCGGCGGGCAGCACCTCGGCGGCGACCCCGTACCTGAGCTTGAGCTGGTCGGCGCTCTCGGCGAGCCGGTGCTCGTCGCGGGACACCAGGACGAGCGAGAAGCCGTCGGCGGCCAGGCGCCGGGCGAAGGCGGCGCCGATGCCGGCGGTGGCGCCGGTGATCAATGCGGTAGGCATGCCTGAACCCTAACGCCGTGCGAGGATGGGCGTCGTGCGACCCGTCGCGGCCATGCTCCTCGTCCTCGCGGCCCTCACCGCCTGCGCCGGCGAGCGGCCCCCGCCCGGCCGGCCCGCCACGTACAGCCCGGAGGCGAGCGTCACCGTGACGGGGGAGCCGGCGGAGACGAAGCCGCCGGGGCGCGGCGAGCTGCGGTTCGAGGAGATCGCCAGGCTGGAGCAGCCGGTGGCGTTCGCCGTGCGCAAGGGCGACGACCGCCTGTACGTCGCCGAGCAGACCGGCAGGCTGCGCACCTCCGGCGGCGACACGGTGATCGACCTGTCCCGAGAGGTGAGCGGCGGCAACGAGCAGGGCCTGCTCGGTGTGGCCTTCCACCCCTCAGGCCGCTGGGTCTACCTCGACTGGACCGACGCGCAGGGCGACACCCACGTCACCGAGTGGGCCTTCGACGGCGCGCGGGCCACGGGCAGGCGCGACGTGCTGACCCAGGACCAGCCGTACGCCAACCACAATGGCGGTCAGCTCGCGTTCGGCCCCGACGGCCACCTCTACATCGCCCTCGGTGACGGCGGCAGCGCCGGCGACCCGCACGGCAACGGTCAGAGCCTGAAGACCTGGCTCGGCAAGATCCTGCGCATCGACCCGCGCGGCGGCCGGCCGTACAAGGTGCCCGAGGACAATCCGTTCACCGGCAAGGAGGGCGCGAAGCCGGAAATATGGGCTTACGGGCTACGCAACCCCTGGCGGTTCAGCTTCGACCGCGACACCGGCGATCTGTGGATCGGCGACGTCGGGCAGAACGCGTGGGAGGAGGTCGACCACCAGCCGGCGGGATCGCGGGGCGGCGAGAACTACGGCTGGAACGCCCGTGAGGGCAAGGCCCGCCACCGGGGCGCGAAGAGCCGCGAGATGGTCGATCCGGCGATCGTCTACTCGCTGGACGAGGGCGGCAACTGCTCGGTCATCGCCGGATACGTCTACCGCGGCAAGAAGATCCCGTGGCTGCGGGGCCGGTTCCTCTACGGCGACTTCTGCGCCGGATGGATCAAGGCCGCGCCCGCGGACCGGCTGCCGGACGCGACCGAGGTCGGAAAGGTGGAGCAGCTCTCGTCGTTCGGGGAGGGCCCCGACGGCGAGCTGTACGCGCTCAGCCTGCAGGGCCGTCTCTATCGGATCGAGCCTGGTTGACCCGCTCGATCAGCCCTTCGACCTGGTCGTTCAGCTTGCTGCCCCGGGCCCAGCCCGCGTAGTGCGTGAGGAAGACGACCACCTCGCGCAGCTCGGTCTCGGTGAGTTCGCCGGAACGCAGCGCGGCGTCGAGCTGGACGTCCGTCTGCTCGTGCAATCCCTGGCCGACGAGCAGCCCGAGAAGGATCAGGAGACGTTCCCTCACCGACAGGGCCGGCCTCGACCACACGTCGGCGAACTGCCGCTCCGCAATCATGCCGAAGGAATCGACGGTCTCCATCGCGGGCTCTGTCATCGTGGCTCCCGGGGCGGTCGGAAGGGATCCTCATATCTTTCGCTACTTCCTGAGTTGAACCAATGGGGGTTGCATGAACGTTGTAAGCGCACGACCCGCCCCTCGTAGAGCGCGAGGGTGACGCCCCCTGTGCGCAGCCGTTAATTGATCTGTAACAAGTAAAGCCAATGCTCGGCCAAGATTTGGTCAAGATTTTTAGTCGTACGTCGGGCTCATTCCGCCTGAAAGCGGGCACAACAACTGCGTTGGTCCGTAAAGCGGAGGTAAGCCCTGGTGAAAAAAGCACGGGGTTTGATCGCGGTCACGGTCGCGATCCTGATGCTGTCCGCGTGCGCAGGACAGCCCGATTTCCACTACGTACGTGACAGGGCCGGCACCACCTACTTCAAGGTGCCATCCTCGTTCACGCAGCTCAACGCCGATCCGATCGAGCTGTATCTGTCCGGCGACCACCCGAACTCGGCGGCGGCGCTGGTCCGGGCCCAGCGGGTCTGGTCGACGGCCTTCGACCAGTCCGCGGAACCGTCGGTCAACCACCTGCTCGGCTCGACGGAACCGTTCGTCTACGCCACCGTGCACCAGCTCACGGAAGAGCAGCGGGACGCGATCTCGCTGAACAGGCTGCGCGACTTCGTGCTGCCGGTGACGGATCAGGTGCGCGAGCTCTACGCGCAGCAGGCCTTGGCGGCGGGACAGCCGCCGATGTTCCAGAACTTCGAGCTCCTCAACGACGAGGTCCTGGCCCTGGACAACGGCGCCAGGGGAGTCCGGGTCCGCTTCAACTACCAGATCGGCAACGACGTCCAGACGTTCGACCACACCGCCATCCTCGACGAGAAGGGCGCCACGGTCTCCGTCATGCTCATCGGCTGCCAGTCCGTCTGCTTCAGCAAGCGCGCCGCCGAGTTCGACAAGATCGAGAGCACCTTCAAGCTGCTCAGGCTGCCTGGATGAGGGAGCACCATTGACCACGACCATTCACCATGAAGGGCTGCGTGCCCCCGGCAGCGGGCCCTCCGACCCCGAAGCCGTGACCAGAAAGAAAATGCAGCTCTGGGATCGGAGCAAATTCCTCATCGTCCTGGTGCTGGCCTACTGCATCCTCACGTGGAAGGTGATGGCCGACTTCCAGGGCGTCGTCACCCTCGCCGAGGCCGCGCAGGCCATCGCGCGGGCGTATCAGTGGATCTTCTGGCTGCTCGGCGTGGAGGTCGTGCGGCAACTGCACTTCTTCGTGAGCGAGCACTGGTCGGCCTACCACCGCTTCTGGAGCCAGCGGGTCTTCGGCGGCTTCGAGCGCTGGACGCACCGCCGCTTCGACGACTGGACGAGGTACCGCCTCTCGCGGGCGCTGAAGATCGCCTTCTTCGTCGTGCTGACGGCGCTGGTGCTGGGCGCGGTGCTGGACGTCAGCCCGTTCGTGGCGGTGATGCAGGCGCCCGCGCTGCTCTGGCAGGCGATGCCGTTCCTGATCCAGATCGTCTTCCTGTTCTTCGTGGTCATCATCCAGTTCGTGGGGCTGTTCTGGTTCCTGTCCAGGGGCGGCGTGGAGACGTACTTCCCCGACGACATCAAGACCCGCTTCCACGACGTGTGGGGGCAGGACCACGTGGTCGAGCGCGTCCGCGAGAACATCGTCTTCCTGGAGCGGCCCGACGAGATCGAGCGGCGCGGCGGGTACGTCCCCAGCGGCCTGCTGCTGTGGGGGCCGCCGGGCACCGGCAAGACCCTCATGGCCGAGGCCGTGGCCGGGGAGACGGGCAAGCCGTACGTGTTCGTGGATCCGGGCGCGTTCACGAACATGTTCATGGGCATCGGCATCCTGAAGGTCAAGGCGCTGTTCAGGAAGCTGCGCAAGCTGGCGCTCAGGTACGGCGGCGTGATCGTCTTCTTCGACGAGGCCGACTCCCTCGGCAAGCGCGGCCGGCTCGCGCAGCAGGGCCCGCCCGGGCAGGGCGGCTTCTCCGGGTTGTCGGGCTTCAACGGCTGCCACGGGCTCAACTACCTGTCCGAGGAGACCCGGCAGGTGCTGGCCTTCCGCGGGGCTCGCGACGCCGGTGAGGAGCCGGGCCGGCGCAACCGCTTCGTCATGGGCGGCGGCATGATGAACAGCGGCGACCCCGGCACGCTCCAGGCCCTGCTCACCGAGCTGTCCGGGCTCAAGAAACCGCGCGGGTTCTTCAACCGGCTCGTACGGCGGCTGCTCGGCATGCGGCCCAAGCCGCCGCCCAAGTACCGCATCCTCGTGATGATGGCCACGAACCGGCCCGACGCTCTCGATGAGGCGCTGCTGCGGCCCGGCCGCATCGACCGCATCTACAAGGTCGGCTACCCGTCCAAGGCGGGCCGGGTGCGCACGTACCAGGGCTATTTCGACAAGGTGTGGCACGAGCTGACCCCAGACCAGATCGACAAGCTCGCCACGATCACCCCGTACGCCACCGGCGCCACGATCAAGGACCTGGTCAACGAGTCCCTGATCACCGCCATCAGGGACGGCCGCGAGATCATCACCTGGTCGGACGTGCTGCGGGCCAAGCGGCTCAAGCAGCTCGGCCCGCCCGAGGACGTCGAGTACATCGAGCGCGAGCGGCACGCCGTGGCCGTTCACGAGGCATGTCACGCCGTCGTGGCGTACGTGACGCGCTTCCACCTCGAGATCGACATCGCCACCATCGAGAAGGGCGCCGACTACCTGGGCATGGTCGCCTCGATCAAGCCCGAGGACCAGTTCACCAGGTGGAAGTCCGAGCACGAGGCCGACATCATGGTCTCCCTGGCCTCGCTGGCCGGCGAGCGGATGTTCTTCGGCGAGGACAACTCCTCCGGCGTCTCCGGCGACCTGTACTCGGCCACGTACCTGACCGCCATGATGGAGTCGTACTGGGGGATGGGCTCCGGCGTCACCTCGCTGCCCGCGCTCCAGGAGCTGGAGATCATGGGCGGTAAGGCGATGCGCAAGTCCCGCCCCGGCGGCTCCATCGGCATCACCGAGAGGGAGCCGGCCAGGCGCGACCCCGACCTGACCCCCGACGTGCTGGGGGAGCGGATCGAGTTCAACCTGGTGCGGCTGCTGGACAAGACCGAGCAGCTGCTGCAGGAGCACCGCAGGGAGGTGCTCTGCGTGGCACACGCGCTGGAGACGCACAAGACGCTCAACGGCGACGACGTGGTGGCGATCATCCGCGGGGAGCCCGGTCCGCTCATCGACGGCACGATCTACGCCTCCGACGAGCTCTACCAGGAGCTTGAGGAGTACCACCACGACGCGGCCAGGGCGCACAAGGAGCACAGCCACATCGAGCGGGACCTCCCCGGGCCGGCGGAGGAGCCGATCGAGCTGCAGCCGGTCTCCTACGGCGGTCCCGGCGTGAACGCCGTCCAGCTGACGACGACGCCGCCTCCGGTGATCCGGTCGTCGCCCGTCGTTCCCGTGGCGGCCGCCACCCCTGCCGTCCACGACGGGCACGCCGAGCCGGCCGACCGGCCCGAGTTCGTGCCGTGGGCGGCGGCGTCTCCGCCCCCGAAGGTACCCGTCATGGTGGGGACGCCCACCACGTCTCCCGCCCCGCCTCCCGTGAGGCCCCGGGGCGCGGGCCGGGTCTGGCTGGTCGTCGCGAGCCTGCTGGGGCTGGTGGCGCTGTCCATCATCGCGGCGCTCGCGGTGACGGGCACGGTCGCGGGCGGCGGCGGCATGAGCTCGGCGGCCTCGGCCGTGGCCTCGCCCGGGCTGCTGCTCCTGCTGTTCGTCGTGGTCGTCGCGGTGATCGTGGGTGCCGGGCTCGCGCTGGTCGCGATCAAGGGCGTACGCGCCGCGCAGACCAAGGCCGAGCGCGAACGCGACCAGGCCCACGCCCGTGCCCAGCTCCTGGCCGCGGCGATGGACCCCGACACGGCCATGCGGCTGCTCGGCTACGACGGCAACGGAACGGAGGGACGTACCTGACAGAACGGCCCTGACAGAATGGTGTGGTGTCAGTGTCACAGCACCACGTCATCGTCGTCGGCGGCGGGATAGCCGGTGCGAGCACCGCGTTCGCGCTGGCCCGCCGCGGCGCGGCCGTCACGGTCGTCGACTCGGGGCTCGCCGGGCAGGCCACGGCCGCCAGCGCGGGCATCATCGCGCCGTGGGCCTCCACCATCGAAGGACCCTTCTACGACCTGTACGCGGCGGGCGCGGCCTACTACCCGCGCGTCATCGAGCTGCTGGCCGAGGCCGGCGTCCACCGTACCGACCACCGCCGCACCGGCGCTCTGCTGGTCAGCGCGGATCCGGACCGGCTCGCCGAGGCCCAGGCCCGCGTCGAGGCGCGCGCCCGCACGGCCGGAGGGATAATGGGGGACGTCCAGCGCGTCGATGACGTACGTGCGTTGATCCCCGTGCTGGCCCCCGACCTGGAGGGTGTGTTCGTCTCGGGCGGCGCCCGGGTGGACGGGCGCACCATGCGCGACGCGCTGCTCCAGGGCGCGATCCACCACGGCGCGGTCATCGTGCACGGCCGGGCCCGCCTGCTTCCCGACCTGCGCGTCCAGGTGGACGCCGACGTGCTGGCGGGCGACGACGTCGTGGTGGCGTCCGGCGCCTGGGCCAACGAGCTCCTCACGCCCCTCGGCACCCGCGTGCCGGTCGAGCCGCAGCGCGGCCAGATCACGCATCTCCGGCTCGAGGGGGTGGACACCGGCGGCTGGCCGTCGGTGAACCCGCTGTCGCACCACTACATGGTGGGGTTCGACGACTCGCGGGTGGCGGTCGGGGCGACCCGTGAGACGGGCAGCGGCTTCGACTCCCGCGTCACTGCCAAGGGGCAGTGGCAGGTCCTGTCGGACGCGCTGAGGATCGCTCCGGGGCTGGGCGACGCGACGCTCATCGAGACCCGGGTGGGGCTGCGGCCGCTCCCGGAGGGGGAGCTGCCGATCGTCGGGACGCTGCCGGGCGTGTCCGGGCTGCACGTGGTGACGGGGTTCGGGGCGGCGGGGCTGACGGTGGCGCCGCTCACCGGCGACGCGCTGGCCGTGCTGATCCTCGAGGGGAAGACGCCGGAGGAGATCGCCCCCTTCGCGCCGTAACCACGCCACACCCGCCTCGTCCGAGAGCCGCGAACCGAACGGCCCGAGCATTCTGCTCACCGTGGTAGGCCACGGGACGGTGCACCAGCGTTAACACAGACCTGGCCTACTTAACACGGCGTTCACATATGGGCAAAAATCGGGAAACGGCTGTCCGTAAGACTCGGCGTGGCTGTGTAACACCCCGAGAAAAGGACCGCCGTGAGCTACAAGGCTGAGTACATCTGGATCGACGGCACCGAGCCGACCGCTCTGCTGCGCTCGAAGACGAAGATCCTCGCCGACGGGGCCGAGCCGCCGGTCTGGGGCTTCGACGGCTCCAGCACCAACCAGGCCGAGGGTCACTCGTCGGACCGCGTGCTCCGTCCGGTGTTCGTCTGCCCCGACCCGATCCGCGGCGGTGACAACGTCCTCGTCCTCTCCGAGGTCGAGGAGATCAACGGCGACGCGCACGCCAGCAACACCCGCGCCCTGCTCCGCCCGATCGCCGAGCAGTACGCCGACCAGGAGTCCTGGTTCGGCATCGAGCAGGAGTACACGTTCTTCAAGGGCAGCCGCCCGCTCGGCTTCCCCGAGGGCGGCTTCCCCGCCCCGCAGGGCCCGTACTACTGCGGCGTCGGCGCCGACGCCATCTTCGGCCGCGACATCGTCGAGCTCCACCTCGACCGCTGCCTCGCCGCCGGTCTGGCGATCTCCGGCATCAACGCCGAGGTCATGCCCGGCCAGTGGGAGTTCCAGGTTGGCCCGGCCGGCCCGCTCGAGGTCGCCGACCACCTGTGGGTGGCCCGCTGGCTGCTCTACCGCACGGCCGAGGAGTTCGGCGTGGAGGCCACCCTCGACGCCAAGCCCGCCCGCGGCGACTGGAACGGCGCCGGCGCGCACACCAACTTCTCGACCAAGGCCATGCGCGAGGGCTACGACGCCATCATCACCGCCTGCGAGGCGCTCGGTGAGGGCGACAAGCCGATGGAGCACATCACGCAGTACGGCGCGGGCGTCGAGAGCCGCCTGACCGGCGCCCACGAGACCGCCCCGTGGAACAAGTACAGCTACGGTGTGTCCAACCGCGGCGCGTCCGTGCGTATCCCGTGGCAGGTCGAGGTGGAGAAGAAGGGCTACATCGAGGACCGCCGCCCGAACGCCAACGTCGACCCGTACGTGGTCACCCGCCTGCTGGTGAGCACCTGCTGCGCGGCTCTGGAGAAGGCCGGCCAGGTCTGACCCTCGCTCTGAGAAACGAACGGGCCCCTCGTCGCCGAGGGGCCCGTTCTTGCATCGAGACGAGATGATTATGGCAGGCGGAAGTCCAGATCCGGCGCGATTTCGGCGACATCCATCTGGGCTTTCTGCAGACGGCCCGAATGATCCCAGTTCATCGCCTGCCAGCGGGTGAACTGGTCGAGCACCCACATGCCAGACTGGCGGCTGCCGTTGCCGGACTTGCCGTTGCCGCCGAACGGCAGGTGGGCCTCGGCGCCCGAGGTGGAGTTGTTGACGCTGACCATGCCCGCCGAGATGCCCTCGCGGAAGCGGAAGGCGTGCTGCGGGTCGGTGGTGTAGATGGAGCTCGACAGGCCGTAGCCGGGCAGGTTGGCCAGCTCGATGGCCTCGTCGAGGGTGCCGAACGTGGTCACGCCGACGATCGGGCCGAACGTCTCCTCCAGGAACAGGCGGTCGGTGGGCTGGACGCCGTCCACGACGACCGGGTGGTAGTAGAGGCCCTGCTCGCCGTCGAAGTCTCGGTGCGGGTTGTCCTTAGTGATTTTCCCGATATTTCCTGACACGACCTTGTGGTGGGGCTGGATCCAGGTCAGGAACTCCTCGTACCGGTCGGCGAACTTCTGGTCGAGCAGCGGACCCGCCAGCACGTCCTCTTCGGGGTGGCCGATCCTCGACTCGCGCACGGCCCGCGCGAACCGCTCGACGAACTCGTCGTGCACGCTCTCGTGCACGATCACCGTGCCCAGGCTCGTGCAGCGCTGGCCGGCCGTGCCGAAGCCGGAGAACAGCGCGCCCTCGACGGCCAGGTCGAGGTCGGCGTCCGGCATGATCACCATCGGGTTCTTGCCGCCCAGCTCCAGACAGGCCGACTGCAGGTGCCGCCCGGTCAGCTCGCCGATCTTCCTGCCCACCTCGCTGGAGCCGGTGAACCCGACCTTCTGCACGCTGCCCTCGTCGAGGGCCTGGTCCAGGCCCTTGAACGTCTCGGCGCCGTCGGCGAAGACGATGTTCAGCACGCCGTCGGGCAGCCCGGCGGCCACGAAGAGCTGGAACATGGCGTGCGCCGAGGCGGCGGCGTACTCGGCGGGCTTCCAGACGACGGCGTTGCCGCAGAGCAGCGCCGGGACGAGGTACCACGAGGGGACGGCGACAGGGAAGTTGCCCGCGGTGACGACCGCCGCCACGCCGACGGGGTTCCGGAACGTGAACAGGTTCTTGTCCGGCATCTCCGACGGGACCGTCTGCCCGTACAACCTGCGGCCCTCGCCGAGGAAGAAGTCGCACGTGTCCACGATCTCCCGCACCTCGCCCAGGGCCTCGGCGTACGGCTTGCCGATCTCCTCGGTCACCAGGTGGGCCAGTCGTTCGGCGTTGGCCTCGACCAGCCGCCCGATGGAGGCGATCACCCGTCCGCGCACGGGGGCGGGCACCTTGGCCCACTCGCGCTGGGCCTCCTTGGCCGTGCGGCAGGCGGCGGCGAACGTGCCGGCGTCGGCCAGGCCGACGTGGGCCACCACCTCGCTGATGCGCGCGGGGTTGGCCGACTCGTACGTGGCGACGGCCTCCGCCTCTTTGCCACCCACTATGGAAACGATTTGACGGCTCACCGGTGCCCTCCTCATAGTTCCTTCGCTCAGACAATCATCTCGCCGGAAAAATCCCAAGGCGTCAGCCGCTCTCCAGAGCGAGTTCGCGCAGCTCCGGCCCGAACCTTGGATGCGCCAGCGCGGCGGCGAACTGGGCCTTGAGGTAGTTGAGCGGCGAACCCGTGTCGTACCAGGTGCCGTCGATGACCTGGCCGTAGACCGGGTGGTTCGCGGCGTGCCTGTGCAGCGCGTCGGTGAGGTAGATCTCGCCCTGCGGGTTCTGGTGCCACCTGCGCGTCTGCTCCTGGAGCTCCTCGACGACGCCCGGGGTGACGACGTACCCGCCGATGGCGGCGTAGCGCGAGGGCGCCTGCTCGGGGGACGGCTTCTCCACCAGCCCGGAGATCAGCAGGCGGCCGCCGCCGACGTCCTCCTTGACGATCGGCACGCCGTACCGCGACGCGTCCTCGACCGCCATCGGCATCAGGGCCAGCACGGGCGCCCGGGTAGCCTCGTACGCGGCCTTGAGCTGCTTGGCCCTGGGCACCTCGGCCACGAACACGTCGTCGGCCCACAGCACCATGAACGGCTCGTCGCCGATGACGCGGGCGGCGTTGAGGATCGGGGTGCCGTTGCCGTACGGGCCGTTCTGGTACAGGTACGTGATGTGGGCCAGCGACGACAGCTCCGCGACCGCGTCGGCCAGGCCGTCCTTGCCGGCGGCGCGGAGCTGGAGCTCGAGGTCGGCGTCGGGGGCGAAGTGCCGCTGGATGAGGTCCTTGCGGGGCGAGGTGACGATGGTGATCTCGTCGATGCCGGAATCCACGAGCTCGCGGATGGTGTGCTCGATGACGGGCTTGTCGCCGATCGGCAGCATCTCCTTGGGCAGCGCCCTGGTCAGCGGCAGCAGCCGCGTGCCCAGACCGGCCACCGGGATGACGGCTTTGTGGACCATGCGTCTCTCCTTGATCGAGCGGCTTGATCGTGCGAGGAGAGAGCCGACGTTACCTCAGCCGTTTTCCGGCGACCGGTCAGGGGCTTCGGCGGGAGTGGTCAGCGGGGCACGAAGCCGCGGTAGACGACGCGCCGCCGCCGGAGCACCGGCCACTGGCGGTCCCTGATGCCGCTCAGCACAGCGGCGGCCACCGCGCCGGTGAGAAGGCTGCCGACGATGACGCTCATGACGAGCATGAAGGCGATTTCCATGATGGATCCCTTCGCCAGAAGTTCGAATCTGAACTTGCCGGCGTGAACAGCATCCCCCCGCGCCCTATTCCGATGAGTTCGCGACGTCGCCGACCGGCCCTATGCCGTGAAGTCGGCGTAGTCGAAGCCCGGTGACACGATGCAGCTCACCAGCACCGGCTCGCCGGAGGCCGGGCGGGCCGACTGCCACACGCCGCCGGGCACGACCGCCTGGGGGACCTGGCCGTCCTCCACGTGCGGTCCCAGCGTGATCGTGGTGTCGCCGATCGTCAGGCTCAGCGGGCCGCCTCGGTGCCACAGCCAGACCTCGTCCGACCTGACCATGTGGGGCACGGACTCCTCGCCCGGCTGCAGCAGGAAGTAGATGCCGGTGGCGGTGGCCCGTGGCCCCGGGTACCCGTCCGGCTGGAAGGTCACGGCCGTCTTCCACGTCTCCCTGAACCAGCCGCCTTCGGGGTGGGGGAGCAGGTCGAGGGCCTCGGCGACGGGCGGGCGCTCGACGAACGCCACAGGGGCGCCCTTGACGTCCCTGCGCAGGAAGCGGTTGCCGTCCAGGACGAGTTGCCCGTCGAGCGGGCTGGTGAGGGCCGCTGCCTCGTCGGGCACTTCGATGGACGGGCCGTCGGGGTAGGTGCAGAGCTCCACTTGGCACAGTTTATGCCAATAAATCAGGGCAAGGTGGGTGACACGTGCCCGGTCGCTGGGCATCTCGCGGACCTGACACGAAATGTCGGTCGAGGTGGCTAGTCTGCGGCAGGTGGTCGAACGGTGGAGCCGTGATCAGGTGCTCGCCCTTGCCCCCGACGCGTCCTCTCAGAAGGCGGCTCAAGGGGTGGCGGCGCCCGGGAAATGGTCGTTGCGCGGCACGACAGGCACGATCTTGTACGGCGAGTGCAAGGGCAGCGGGGCGAGGCCCTACCTGGCCTGCGTCGATTTGACCGAGCCCGCGTACCGGTGCAGTTGCCCGAGCCGGAAGTTCCCGTGCAAGCACGCCCTCGGGCTTCTCCTCATGTGGTCCGCTGACGGGCTTCCTGTCGAGGAGGGCGCGCCGCAGTGGGTGACCGAGTGGGTGGAGGGGCGCGCTGAGCGGGCCGCCAAGGCGGCGGCCAAGATCGAGGCTGCCCGCGCCAAGAAGGCCGCGGAGGGGACGGATGCGGATGAGTCCGGCCGGGTCGCCTCGGACAGCGGGGCTTCCGGGGGCGGGCGGTCGCGGGCCGGTGGGGAGGCCGCGTCCGAGGGGCGTCCTGAGTCCGTACGGCACGGTCGCGTCGCCGCCGGGCTGAGCGAGCTGGAGCGGTGGCTCGATGACCAGGTGCGGCAGGGGCTGGCGGGGGTCGCCGAGCACGAATGGGAAGGGCTGGCCAAGCGGCTCATCGACGCTCAGGCGCCCGGTGTGGCGGGGATCGTGTCCAGGCTGGCCTGGGTTCGGGCGGACGACGACTGGCCGGGGCGGCTGCTGGAGGAGTACGCACTGATCCACCTGCTCGCCGTCGCCTACCGGCGGCGGGCGGAGCTGCCCGCGGCGCTGGCCGAGACCGTGCTGAGCCGGGTCGGGTTTCCCGTCACCCGGGAAGAGGTGCTGGCCGGGCCCGGGGTGCGCGATCAGTGGGACGTGCTGGGGAGGCGGGACGAAGTGCAGGACCGGCTGACCTCCCGGCGGGTGTGGCTGCGGGGGCGCCACACCCGCAGGCCGGCGCTGGTGCTCTCGTTCGCCCCGCAGGGGCAGCCGCTCGACGCCTCTCTGGTCACCGGGACGACGATCGATGCCGAGCTCGCCTTCTATCCGGGTGCCGCCCCCTTGAGGGCGCTCGTCGCCGGACGTCACGACGTGGACCGGGACGATCTGACCGGGGGGAGACCCCCCGGGGTGTCGCCGGACGAGGCGCTCGACGAGGTGGCCCGGGCACTGGCCGAGGACCCGTGGACCGAGTCGTGGCCGCTCGTGCTGGCCGGGGTGGTGCCCGGGCGCACCTCACTCGGCGGCCTCCCGCTGCGTCCCGCGGCGCGAGATCCGTGGCGGCTGATCGCGGTTTCCGGGGGTCGTCCGCTCACCGTGGCCGCCGAATGGACGCCACTGGGCTTGCGGCCCCTGACCACCTGGGACGACGAAGGAACGGCGGTGATCCTGTGACCGGCTGGGAGGAGCTGACGTCGACGGCGCTCGTGGGCACCGATCGCAGGCCGTACCAGGGGGATCTGCTCGAAGCCGCGGCCGTGGAAGTGGCGCGGCGCAGAGCCGGGCACACGGTCGGCGAGGCCGAGCGGCAGGAGCCCGCGCCCCACGAGGAGCGGGCGGCCGTGGGCAGGCGGGCGGCCGAGCGGCTGGCGCGGATCATGGGTGGCGAGCACGAGAGGCTGCTCCCCGAATGGCTGGCCGCGGCCGCCGGCGCGGGCAGGAGGGTGCCGCCGTACGTGCTGCCGGAGCTCCTGGAGCGAGGGCGGCGGGACCGGTCGATCCGGGTTCATCTCGGGGTCCTGGCCGGGCAGCGGGGGCGATGGCTGGCCGGGCTCAACCCCGCCTGGGACTACCTCCTCGAAGAGCCGACCGGGGAGACGTGGGAGCTGGGCGGCGCCGCGGACCGGCGGGCGCACCTGCGCGCCCTCAGGGGGGCTGATCCCGCCCAGGCCAGGCAGTTGCTCGAGAGCACGTGGGAGCGGGAGACGCCCGACGATCGGGCCGAGTTCGTGGAGTTGCTGGCCGACGGGCTGAGCATGGCCGACGAGCCGTTCCTGGAGAGCGCGCTCGACGACCGCCGCAGAGAGGTGCGCCAGGCCGCCGCCAACCTCCTCACCCGTCTCCCCGAGTCGCGCATGTCCCAGCGCATGGCCGGACGGGCGCGCGCCTGCGTGGCCATCGAGGGAAACGTCATCGCCGTCGAAGCCCCCAAGGACTGCGACAAGGCGATGGAGCGCGACGGCATCCGCCCCAAGCCGCCCAGAGGCATCGGAGAGCGGGCCTGGTGGCTGCAGCAGGTCCTCGCCCGTGCTCCGCTGGCGATCTGGGGCCGCCCGCCCGCGCGGCTGCTCGAGATGAGGATCCGTGACTGGGACGCCGAGGTGAAGGCCGCCTGGGTGCGTGCCGCGATACTGCAGAAGGACCCTGAGTGGGCGCGGGCGATGTTCGGGTGGGACCCGATCGCGGATCTTCTGGATTCCCTGCCGCCCGACGAACAGCAGGAACTCGCCGCCGATTTCGTGAAAAAGCATGACTTGGACAGCCAGTTGATCATGGTGCTGGGCGGAGTGTCCTCCTACTGGCGCGAGGGCCTGGCCACGGCGGTCCTCCGCAAGATCGTGAAGGTGGCCACCACGCAGCCCTGGAACCTCGGGGAACTGGTCAAACTCGCGGGCGAGCGCATCGACCCGGACCTGTTCCCCCTGGTCCTGAGCTACTCGCCCATGGAGTCCATCCAGCAGGTGGCCGCCCTGCTGCGTTTCCGTGCCGACATGTACAAGGAGCTTCGCCCATGACCGTTCTGCGTCCGCACGCGGAAGACCAGTACGCCGAGGAGCTTGCCGTCCTGGCCAAGGACGACGACCGGCCCAGGCCGCCCGGCTGGAAGCTGTCGCCGTGGGCCGTGACCACGTACATCCTGGGTGACGGCGACCGCATCACCCCCAAATACGTGGGCGCCCGCCGCATCGTCGAGGTCGCCGTCGCCACGCTGGCCACCGACCGCGCGCTGCTGCTGCTCGGCGTGCCCGGCACGGCGAAGACGTGGCTGTCCGAGCACCTGGCCGCCGCCATCAGCGGCGACTCCACGCTGCTCGTGCAGGGCACCGCCGGCACCGCCGAGGAGGCCATCCGGTACGGCTGGAACTACGCCAGGCTGCTGGCCGAGGGCCCCTCGATCGAGGCGCTGACCCCGTCGCCCGTGATGCGCGCCATGGCCGAGGGCCGGGTCGCCCGGGTCGAGGAGCTCACCCGCATGCCGTCCGACGTACAGGACGCCCTGATCACCGTGCTGTCCGAGAAGACGCTGCCGATCCCCGAGCTCAACCGCGAGGTCCAGGCCGAGCGCGGCTTCAACGTCATCGCCACGGCCAACGACCGCGACCGGGGCGTCAACGAGCTGTCCAGCGCGCTGCGCCGCCGCTTCAACACGGTCGTGCTGCCGGTCCCGGCCACGGCCGAGGAGGAGGTGGAGATCGTCTCGCGCCGCGTCACCGAGCTGGGGCACGCGCTGCAGCTGCCCGAGACCACGACGGGGCCGGCGGAGATCCGGCGGGTGGTGACGGTCTTCCGCGAGCTGCGCACGGGCATCACCGAGGACGGGCGTACCAAGGTCAAGTCGCCCAGCGGCACCATGTCCACGGCCGAGGCCATCTCGGTGCTCACCAACGGCATCGCCCTCGCGGCCCACTTCGGCGACGGGGTGCTTCGCCCCTCCGACGTGGCCGCCGGGATCGTGGGGGCGGTGGTGCAGGAGCCGGTGTCGGATCGGGTGGTGTGGCGCGAATACCTGGAGACGGTGGTTCGCGAGCGTCCCGACTGGCGCGACTTCTACCGCGCCTGCCGCGAGGTCTCATGAGCACCGCCCCGACACCTGGCGTCTCGGCCGCCGATGCCCCGGCGAGTGTGCTGGTCGTGGGCGGTGCCGGCGTTTCCGTGCTGGGGGTGCGGCATCACGGACCGGGGTCGGCCCGGGCCGTGCGGCGGGAGCTCGAACGCCTGCGGCCCGACGCCATCCTCGTAGAAGGGCCACCCGAGGCCGACGCGCTCGTGGCGCTCGCTCCCGAGCTGGAGCCGCCCGTCGCGCTGCTCGCCCACGTGCCCGGAGCGCCGTCGCGGGCCGCGTTCTGGCCGTTCGCCGCCTTCTCGCCCGAGTGGCAGGCCATCCTGTACGGCACCTCCACCGGCGTCCCGGTGACCTTCTGCGACCTCCCCGCGGCCCATTCGCTGGCAGCGGAGGACGAGGAGCGCGAGGACCGCGAAGACGGCATGCGGGCGGACCCCATCGGGAGTCTCGCCGCGGCGGCCGGATACGACGATCCCGAGCGCTGGTGGGAGGACGTCGTCGAACACCGAGGGGACACTCTGTTCAGCCCACCCCACCAGACCCCCTGGTTCGGAGTGATCGCCGAGGCCATGGCCGCCGTACGCGAGGGCTACGAGCCGGGCGGGCGGGAGGCCAGGCGCGAGGCGTACATGCGCAGGACACTCCGCGCGGCCGTCAAGCAGGGCTACGGCCGGATCGCGGTGATCTGCGGCGCCTGGCACGTCCCGGCGCTGACGGGCAGGCTCCCGACCGCCGCGCAGGACAACGCGATCCTGCGCGGACTCCCCAAGGTCAAGGCCGAGCTGACGTGGGTGCCGTGGACGTACGGACGGCTGGCATCGTGGAGCGGCTACGGCGCGGGGATCACCTCGCCCGGCTGGTACCACCACCTGTTCGGCGCGCCCGACCGGCCCGTGGAGCGGTGGCTCGCCGAGGCCGCCGCGGTGCTGCGCGACGAGGGGCTGGCCGTGTCGTCCGCCCACGTCATCGAGTCCGTACGCCTCGCGCACGGCCTGGCCGCGCTGCGCGGCAGGCCGCTGGCCGGGCTCGGCGAGGTCACCGAGGCGGCCAGGGCCGTGCTGTGCGAGGGCGACGACCTGGCCGTCGAGCTGATCCAGCGGCGCATGGTCGTCGGTGACAGGCTCGGCCACGTCTCCGACGGCACGCCGATGGTGCCGCTTCAGCGGGACCTGCGCGACCAGCAGCGACGGCTCAGGCTCAAGCCCGAGGCGCTCGACCGCGAGATCGACCTCGACCTGCGCAAGCCGCTCGACCTCGACCGCAGCCACCTGCTGCACCGGCTCAGGCTGCTCGGCGTCGGCTGGGGGACACCGGGCGAGTCGCGGGGGAAGGGCACCTTCAGGGAGACCTGGACGCTGCAGTGGCGGCCGGAGCACGACCTGGCGCTCATCGAGCAGGCCGCCCTGGGCACCACGGTGGCCGGGGCGGCGGCGCAGCGGGCCAGGGACCTGGCCGCGACGGACAAGGCGGCTCTGGCGGACCTGACGTCGCTGGTCGAGCAGTGCCTGCTGGCCGACCTGCCGGAGGCGCTGCCCGAGGTGCTGGCCGCGCTGTCGGCCAAGGCGGCGCTCGACACCGACGTGACGCACCTGATGGCGGCGCTGCCCGCGATGGTACGCGCCCACCGGTACGGCGACGTGCGCGGCACCTCGGCCGAAGGGCTCGCGGTGATCGTACGCTCGATGCTGGACCGCATCCGCGTCGGCCTGCCGGTCGCGGTGACGGGGCTGGACGACGACGCGGCGGCCGATCTGCTCAAACACGTCGACGCGGTGCACGCGGCCGTGGCCCTCCTGAGCGACGTCAGAGACAGCGACGGCGACACGTCGCCGCGCGGCCGGTGGCTGGCGACCCTGCGCGGCGTCAGCGACCGGCAGGACCTGCACGGCCTCATCGAAGGGCGGCTCACCAGGATCCTGCTGGACTCAGGTGAGCTCGACGACGCGGGCGACCGCATGGCCAGGGCCATGTCCAGGGGGCAGGTCCCGGCCAGGGCGGCCGCGTGGGTCGAGGGGTTCCTGGCGGGCGGCGGGCTGCTGCTGGTGCACGATCCCCGGTTGCTGAGCCTGGTGGACGGGTGGCTCACCGGGCTCTCCGTCGACCAGTTCACCGACGTGCTGCCGCTGCTGCGCCGTACGTTCGGCGGGTTCGCCGCGCCGGAGCGCAGGGCCATCGGGGAGCGCGTCCGCTCGGCCGGGGGCGGGGAGCGGGCAGGGGAGCAGGACGTGGACGAGCGGCGAGCGGCGGCGGCCGTCGCGACCGTGCTCGCGATCCTCGGAAGGGCGGACGGATGACCGAGAACGACGAGCGCCTGCGCAGGTGGCGGCTGGTGCTGGGCGGCGGGGACGCCGAGGGCACCGGGTGCGGGCTGGAAGGTGTGGACGCGCGCATGGACGCCGCGCTGTCCGCCGTCTACGACCAGGGCGGCGGCAGGGAGGGCGGGCTCGGCGCGTCCGCGCCCCGGGTGGCGCGCTGGCTGGGCGACATCCGCACGTACTTCCCGTCCACGGTCGTCCAGGTCATGCAGAAGGACGCCATCGAGAAGCTGAACCTCACCCGGCTCCTCCTGGAGCCCGAGATGCTCGAGGCCGTCGAGCCGGACGTGCACCTCGTCGGCACCCTGCTCGCGCTCAACCGGGTCATGCCCGACCAGGCCCGCGAGTCCGCCAGGGCCGTGGTGCGCAAGGTGGTGGACGAGCTCGAACGCAGGCTGGTCCAGAAGACCAGGGCGGCCGTGACCGGCGCGCTCGACCGTTCGGCCAGGACCCACCGCCCCAAGAGGGTGGCCGACATCGACTGGGACCGCACGATCAGGGCGAACCTCAAGAACTACCTGCCGGAGAAGAACACGGTCGTCCCCTCACGGCTCGTCGGCTACGCCCGCAGGCAGCGGTCGGTGCAGCGCGAGGTCGTGCTCTGCATCGACCAGAGCGGGTCGATGGCGGCCTCGGTCGTGTATTCCAGCGTGTTCGGGGCGGTGCTGGCCTCGATGCGGTCGCTCAGGACGTCCCTGGTGGTGTTCGACACGGCGGTGGTGGATCTCACAGACCAGCTGCACGACCCGGTGGAGCTGCTGTTCGGCACCCAGCTCGGCGGCGGCACCGACATCAACCGGGCCATCGCCTACTGCCAGGGCCTCATCACCCGGCCCACCGACTCGATCTTCGTCCTGATCAGCGACCTGTACGAGGGCGGCATCAGGGAGGAGATGCTGCGCAGGGTGGCCGCGATGACGCAGGCGGGCGTCCAGGTGATCGTGCTGCTCGCGCTCTCCGACGAGGGCGCGCCGTTCTACGACCACGAGAACGCCGCCGCGCTGGCCGCGATGGGCGTGCCCGCGTTCGCGTGCACGCCCGACGCCTTCCCCGACCTGATGGCGGCCGCGATCGAGCGGCGCGACATCGCGCAGTGGGCCGAACGTCACATCGCGGTCAGTGGTTGAGTTCATCTGGCCTGGCCTTGCGCGGGAGCAGGTATGACAGGGCGAAGGTCAGAGCCAGCAGCCCGACCTCGACCCACACGGTGACCTGCATCGACGAGCCGAAGCTCCACTCGCTCTCGAGGAGGTGGAAGAAGAGCGTGCCGAGCACGGCGGTGCCGAGCGCGCCACCGAGCTGCTGGACCGCGGTCAGCGCGCCCGAGGCGGAGCCTGACTCGTGCGGCTCGACCCCCGCGAGCACGATGTCGAAGAACGGCGCCATGGTCAGCCCCATCCCGATGCCGACGAGGGCGAGCCCGGGAGCCAGCTGCCAGCTGCTGACGTCGAGCCCCGCCAGGTGGATGGTCAGGGCGAGCACGGCCGCGCCCGCCGCCATGACGAGGGTGCCGATCTGCAGCAGGCCGCGGCCCAGCTTCTCCTGCAGCCCGGACATCGCCAGGCCGAAGCCGATCACGCCGCCGATCGCCTGCGGCAGACCGGTGAGGCCGGCCTTGAACGGGGTGAAGCCGAGGCCGAGCTGGGTGTAGAGGTTGAAGACCAGGCCGAGGCCCATCATGCCGGAGAAGAACGCCAGGCCGGCCACCAGGCCGCCGGTGAAGGCGCGCTTGCGGAACAGCCCGGGCGTGACGAGCGGGTCCTTGCCGGACGCGGCGCGGCGGGACTCGTAGCGGGCGAAGACGGCGAACACCACGATCGAGGCCGCCATCGACACGAACGTCCACACGGGCCAGCCCAGCTCGCGGCCCTGGATGAGCGGGTAGATCAGCAGGAACGAGGCGATCGTGACGAGCGCGACGCCGACGAGGTCGAGCCTGGTGGCGTTCGAGACGCGGTATTCGGGCAGGAAACGCATCCCGGCCAGCGCGGCGGCCAGGCCGAGCGGCAGGTTGATCAGGAAGATCATGCGCCAGCCCGTGCCGAAGAAGTCGGCGTCGACCAGCCATCCGGCCAGGACGGGACCGCCCACGGACGAGATGGTCATGACCGGCCCGAACATGCCGAACGCCTTGCCCAGGTCCTGCGGCGGGAACATCTCCTTGATCAGCCCGAGGCCCTGCGGCAGCATCACGGCTCCGAACAGGCCCTGCAAGACCCGGCTGACGATCAGCATCTCAGGGCCGGCCGCGACGCCGCACAACAGCGAGGCGGCGGTGAAGCCGAGCGCGCCGATCACGAACATGCGCTTCCTGCCGAACAGGTCGCCGAGCCGTCCGCCGGTGATCAGCCCGACGGCCATGGCCAGGGTGTATCCGGCGCCGAGCCACTGCACGACGCTGTCGCTGCCGCCCAGGTCCTTCTGGATCGTGGGGGCGGCGATCGTGGTCACGAGCGCGTCGAGCAGATCCATGACCTCGGCGGCCAGGATCACGAACAGCGCGGCCCAGCGCCAGCGGTAGGGCTGGACCTCGGTTGTCGCCTCTGAGGCGGTAACTGTCATGGGGGACTCCCTTTAAACGGTGTTCTACCAACGAACAGTGTTCGTTACGAACACTGTTTTAGAGGCGAACACTGTTCGTGTCAAGTACGGTGTTCGTATACTGGTGCGTATGGCAGGAACCGAGGACTTCCCCACACCCCCGTGGCGCAAGTCACGCAAGCCGGCGGCGCTCAAGCGGCAGCTCAGCCAGGAGCTCATCGTCGAGGCCGGGCTGCGGATCGTCGACGCCGAAGGGCTCGAGGCGCTGAGCATGAGACGCGTCGCCCAGGAGTTCGGCACGGGCCCCGCCTCGCTCTACGCGCACGTGGCCAACAAGGAGGAGCTGCTCGAGCTGATCTACGAACGGGTGCTCGGCGAGATCGAGCTGCCCGAGCGTGATCCGAGCCGGTGGAAGGAGCAGCTACGGGCATACGCCATGGAGGCGCACCGGGTGCTGTCCGCCCACTCCGACCTGGCGCGTGTGGCGCTGGCCAACATCCCGTCGGGGGAGAACTCGATCCGCGCGGGCGATTTCGTCTTCGGGCTGCTGATCGAGGCCGGCATGTCCCCGAGGGACGCGTCCCTGTCGATGGACCGGATCTCCCTGTACGTCACCGGCGACGCGTACGAGGGCTCT
Organism: Nonomuraea sp. CA-141351; assembly: GCF_050944675.1. Lineage (NCBI taxonomy): Bacteria > Bacillati > Actinomycetota > Actinomycetes > Streptosporangiales > Streptosporangiaceae > Nonomuraea > Nonomuraea sp. CA-141351. Next base: position 8,586,301 of record NZ_CP191982.1, on the reverse strand, counting down.
CTGCACCACGCGAGAATGCGCGCGGCCGGGCTGGACAGCCCGCAGGAGTACTTCGAGCACTTCGTCAGGCAGATCTCCGATTACTACCGGGCGCTGCCATCGGAGCGGTTCCCGCACATCAGCAAGTTCGTGGACGAGTTGATCGCCGACGACGGCGAGGATCGCTTCCGCTACGGCCTCGACCTGATCCTCGACGGCATCGAGGCCCGCATGCCCTAGGCCCAAATGCCTAGGCCCTGCGCCCGATGTGCTGACGTGCGGGCTCGCCGTAGTTTGCCCGGTATGACGATGACGGTTGAGAGATCTACGGCGGGCGTGGTGTCCGCACAATACCGGGCGCTCAGCATCGGGCTGGTCGCGCTGGTCATGCTGGTGGCTTTCGAGGCGATGGCGGTGGCCACGGCGATGCCCGTGGTCGCCCGCGAGCTCGACGGCATGCATCTGTACAACCTGGCCTTCAGCGCCACCCTGGCGGCCAGCGTGATCGGGACGGTGCTGGGCGGCCGGTGGAGCGACGTGCGTGGGCCGCTGCAGCCGATCGCGGTGGGTGTGGTGGGCTTCGTGTCCGGGCTGCTGCTGGCCGGGTTCGCGCCGAACATGGAGGTGTTCGTCGCGGGCCGGTTCGTGCAGGGGCTCGGGGGAGGATTGATCCAGGTCTCCCTGTACGTGGTCGTCGCCCGGGTCTATCCGGGAGCGATGCATCCCAAGGTCTTCGCCCTGTTCTCGGCCGCCTGGGTGGTGCCGTCCATGGTCGGCCCGGCCATCGCCGGTTTCGTGGTGCAGAACGCGGACTGGCGGTGGGTCTTCATCGGCGTCGCCTTGATCGTCATCCCGTCGGCGCTGCTGCTCTGGCGCGGCACCGCCGGCCGCGAGGTGACGAACGGCAGCGCCGAGCCCGCCCCTGGCCTGGGCCGCAAGCTCGTCTGGGCCACGCTGACCGCCGTCGCCGCCGCCTTGATCCAGTACGGCAGCGCGCTCAAGCTCGCCGGCCTGCCGCTGCTCCTGGGCGGCGTCGTCCTGCTGGCCGTGGCCCTGCCCAGGCTGCTGCTGCCCGGCTCGCTCAGGGCCGCCCCCGGCCTGCCGACCGCGCCCGTGCTGCGCGGCCTGGCCTTCGGTGCGCTGACGGCGGCCGAGGTGCTCATCCCGCTCATGCTGATCAACGAGCGGGGCCTGACCGCCACCGGCGCGGGCATCGTGCTCACCATCGGTGCCCTCGGCTGGTCCACCGGCTCCTGGATCAAGGGCCGCGGCACGATCAGCAACTTGGTCGCCATCCGCGGCGGTGCCGCCATGATCGCCATCGGCATCGCTCTGGTGATGCTCGTGCTCGTCGACTCGCTGCCGGTCGCGGTCGCGTACCCGGCCATGGCCATCGCCGGGCTCGGCATCGGCGCGCTGCACCCGACGGTGTCCGTGCTGGTGCTGGAGATGTCCAAGGAGGGCGAGGAAGGCCAGAACAGCGCGGCCGTCGGCGTGGGCGAGTCGGTGTTCACCGTGGTCGCCGTCGCGGTCAGCGGCGCCCTGTTCACCGCCACCGGGGAGAACTACGCGATCGGCCTTTCCTTCACCGTCGTGCTCGCGGTCCTGGCCTTCCTGCTGGCCCCGCGTTTTGTACAACACCGCGCAGCAGGCACTATGGAGGGAGCCGCGTCATAAAAGGGGGGTACATGCCGCGAGTGCGGGAGCTTGAGGTCTTCCGGCTGGTCCTGCCATTCGGCAGGAGGTCGGAGACCCTGCTCGTGAAGCTCACCGACCACGGCGGCATGACCGGCTGGGGCGAGACCACCTCCCCCCAGCCGAAGACGTGGTCAAGGCTGGAGGAGTCGCTGGCCGCGTTGCTGATCGGCGTCGACTGGGAGCATCCCGACACAGTGCCGAGCGGCGACTCGGCGGTCGACATGGCCTGCTGGGACCTGTGGACCAGGATGCGCGGGGTGCCGCTCGCCGAGGCGATCGGCGGCACCCGCACCTCGCTCATGGCCACCGTGCGGCTGACCCCCGACGCGTCCGTGGAGAGCCTGGTGGCCCGGGTCAACCAGCAGGTCTGCGCCGGGTACGGGCACGTCACACTCGACATCAGGCCCGGCTGGGACGTCGAGCCCGTGCGGGCGGTGCGGCAGGCGTACCCGGCCCTGACCCTGGCCGTCGACTGCGACAACGCCTACTCCGACCTCGGCCAGCTCGTCGCGCTCGACTCCTACGGCCTGGAGGTCATCGAGCGGCCCTTCGCCGCCGGCGACGTCTACGCGCACGCCTCGCTGCAGGACCAGGTGGCCGCATCGGTCGCGGTCGAGGTCGCCTCCACCGCCGAGCTGGACGACTACCTGACGCTGCGGGCGGCCAAGGTGCTGCTGCTGCGGCCTGCCTCGTTCCCCTCGCTGTCGGAGGCCCGCCGGGCGCACGACCGGGCCGCGGCGGCGGGCTGGGACATCCAGTGCGCGGGCGGCCAGGGCGCCGGACTGGCCAGGGCGGCGACGGTGGCGGTCGCCAGCCTGCCCGGCTGCACGCTGCCGTGCGACGTGACGCAGCCGCCGCGCCAGAACCAGATCGTCAAGCCGATCGTCGGCGCGAACGCGGGCGTCATCGCCGTGCCCCTCACCCAGTCGGGGCTGGGACACGACATCGACGAGACGCGCCTGCGGAGGCTGGCGAAGGAGTCATTCCACGCGTAACGTTCCTACCCGATCAAAAGGGTGGGTGGGTGGCCGTGCGGCTGTCGCGGTGGCGCGTGTTATGGATCCTGCTGACGAGGAACTTCCTGTCCTGCTTCCTTCCTGAGTGGGGAAAAATCCTCATCGGCTTGGTGGCGATCCTGGGCTTCGGCGCCGGTCTGCTGCTGGCGAGCGGGGCCTCCAGGAGCTTCGAGGCTGTGCTGATCGTGGCCGCCGCGTTCGGAGCCTGCGCGTTCGCCTTCGTGGCGGACCGGTGGCGGCGGCGGTTCCCGTGGCGCTGCCCTGTGCTGTCGCTGGATGACCAGCCGCGGCTCCGGGAGCTGGTGGCGGACGCGGCGCGGCTCGCGGGATTCGACACCGTGCCCAGGGTGCACGTGTCCGCCTGGGCCGAGGTGCGAGGCGGCCGGGCCAAGCGGGGCAGGCCGTCGCTGCTGGTGGGGCTGCCGCTGTTGCTCGCGGCGGATGAGGCGGAGCTGCACACCCTCATGGTCAGGGAGCTTCTCGCCGCCAGACGGTGGCGCTGGCACGAACAGTGGGCCGTCCACCTGTTCGTGGCGCACCATCCGGACTGGTCCTGGCTGGGCGAGGCGAGCGCATCGCTCCGGAAGGCGCTCTGGACCGAGACCCGTTCCCTCGTCGGCAGCGAACGCTTCACCGTGGGCATGCGGGCCGAGCTGCTCCTGGCGGGCGCCTTCGGCTGGCACGTGAACCGCTACGCCGGACCCTTCTCGGGCAGGGGCGGCGCCCTGGACGTCTACGAGAGCTTCCTGTGGAAGATCCAGAGGGACGGGCTGCTGACCCGCGCCAAGCCCGAGCCCCCTCCTCCCGGCATGATCGAGGCGGTCGACCGGGACACCGCTCAGCCGGTCGCCGACGGCGTGGCGCTCGTGCCGGTGCCTTCAGGCGTGATGTCGAAGGTGCACCCCAAGCTGGCCGCCCGGCTCGGGAAGGTCATCAGCCATAAGGTGCTCGGCCGGGGCGGGTTCGCGCTGGGCGCGCGGCCGTACCGGATGGAGGACATTCCGGCGGAGGAGTGGGCCCAGGTCGGCGAGTACCAGCGCGAGCTCGTGATCGAGGCCGCGACCAAGCTGCTCGGCCGTCAGGCCACCGACCTGGACGTCGTCGGGCTGGCGGTCGCCGGCCGGGCGGGGGAGCTCGAATGGTGGCACAAAGACCATCCCTGCCCGCACCCGACGCCCGGCGTCTGCGCGCTGCTCCCGCTGTTCGACGTGGCGTTGCGGCGCAAGGGATACGTGCACGAGCACACCTTCGCCCAGCGCGAGCTGATCGGTCCGCTCGGGGACCGGATTAATCTGGTGGAGCTGGCCGCCAAGGCCGAGCGTGGCGAGCCGTACGGGATCCTGCTGGGAGGACTCATGACAGGCCGAGACCCGGATGCCGACGCGATCAGGCTGGCCGCCGAGTCGCTGGCCGAAGGCGACGCGACCGGCTGGTTCGAGCGGCTCTACGCCGAGTCGGCGAGCGGAGACGCGATCGTGCCGTGGGACTCGCGTTCCCCGCACTACCTGCTGGTGGAGTGGGCCCGCGCCGGCGAGGGGCGGGCGCTGGTCGTGGGCGCGGGGCTGGGTGACGATGCCGAGCACGTGGCGGGGCTCGGCTACGAGACGGTGGCGTTCGACGTGAGCGAGTCGGCGGTCCGGCTCGCCCAGGAGCGCTTCCCCGCGAGCGAGGTGCGTTACCAGGTCGCCGACCTGCTGGAACCGCCCGCCGAGTGGCGGCAGGCGTTCGACCTGGTTGTCGAGATCATGACCGTGCAGGCGCTGCCGGAGCCGCTGCACCCCCGGGCCATCGCCGCGGTCGCGGACTTCGTACGGCCCGGCGGCACGCTGCTGGTGATCGCGTCGGGCCGGGAGGAGGGCGGGCCGGTGTTCGCGCCGCCGTGGCCGCTGACCCCGTCCGAGATCGCGGCCTTCGCGGCGGGCGGGCTGGAGACGGGGAAGGTCGAGGACCTGCGCGACGGCGAGCGCCACCGCTGGCGCGCCACCTTCCACCGGCCCGCCTGATCCCTACGCTTCCTCGGGAACGCCGAGCGGCTCGACCCGCTTCAAGATCACCGCGTACGTGAACGCGCCCAGCAGCGCCACACACGAGATCACCGTCAGGGGGATGGCGAAAGACGACGTCTGGTCCACCAGGAAGCCGACCATGATGGGGCTGATGATGCCGGCGAAGTTCGAGGCGAAGTTCTGGATGCCGCCGATCGAGGCCACGTGCCGGTCGGCCGGGGCGACGTCGGCGGGGAGGGCCCAGATGTTCGAGGCGGCGAACGTCGAGCCCGCGTAGGCGATCGACAGCAGCGCCAGCGCCATCCACGCCTCCGGCACCCAGACCGCGATGCCGATCACCGTCGAGACCAGGAACCCGCCGGAGATGAACATCTTCCTGACCCGGGTGAGCGGGTCGCCGCGGCGGATGCGGCGGTCGGCCAGCCAGCCGCCCAGCCACTCGCCGCCGATGGCCACCAGCCCCGGCAGCGCGCCGAACAGGCCCAGCTTCAGCAGGCTGAACCCGCGCTCCTCCACCAGATAGGTCGGGAAGAACGTGAGGAAGAAGTAGACGACCATGTTGAGGCAGAAGAAGCCCAGCATCATCGCCCAGATCGTGCGGTAGCGGAACAGGTCCCGCCAGCGGATCTTGGCCGCGCCCTCGTCGTCGCCCTCGAAACGGGCGCCGCCCTCGCGCAGGTAGTTGAGCTCCTCCTCCGTGATCTTCGGATGGTCCTGCGGGTCCCGGTACGTGCGCCACCACCCGACCGCCCAGGCCAGCCCGATCACACCAATGATCGCGAACGTCCACCGCCAGCCCAGCAGCCCGATCAGCGCGGTGACCACGGGCAACGCGATGACGCCGCCCACCCGCGAGCCGGAGTCCCAGATCCCGGTGGCCAGCGCCCGCTCGTGCTTGGGGAACCAGCGGCCGGTGACCTTGGCGCTGGTCGTGGCGGCCGGGCTCTCGCCGACGCCGAGCAGCAGCCGTACGCCGAAGAGCGACGCGAAGCTGCCGGCCAGCGCCGTCAGCGAGGTGAACAGCGACCACCACACGGAAGCGAACGTGAACGTCTTGCGCGGCCCGAACCGGTCCACGAACCAGCCGGCGGCGAGCTGGAAGAAGTCGTAGGACCAGAAGAAGGCGGCCAGGATCATGCCCTCCTCGGTCTTGGAGAGCTTGAAGGTCTCTCCCATGAACGGCAGGGCCACACCCAGGCTGGCACGGTCGAGATAGTTGATGACGAGCCCGGCGAAGACGTAGCTGATCATGTACCAGCGCAACCGGCCGCGGACATTGGTTCGGAGGGTTGTGGCCATCACGATCCTCTGTAAAATTTCCTATTGGATATTTCCGATATGTTGCATACAACGCACGATCCCCGTCAAGACCCCCTCAAACCTTCCCTCGGAGCGTGAACGGTGGCCAATGAGCTCGAAAACCGCTTAAAGGGGCGCGTACCGGCCGCCCGGCGCAGCGTTCTCACCGAGGACATCTATGAGCGGGTCAAGAGCCTGATCATGAACGGCGACCTCGAAGCAGGCGCCCGCGTCAACATCTATGCCGTCGCCAGGCTGCTCGACGTCTCGCAGACGCCCGTGCGGGAGGTGCTGCCCGCGCTCGAGTCCGAGGGCCTGGTGACCAAGGAGGCACTGCGCGGCTACTCGGTGGCGCCCCAGCTGAGTCCCGGCCAGATCGCCGACCTCTACCAGCTCCGGCTGCTCCTTGAGCCGTGGGCGGCGGCACGCGCGGCCGAGCTGGTGACGGCCGAGGCCCGCGAGCGCGTGCGCGCCGAGCTGAACAGCGTCACGCAGGCGCCCCAGGGCACGAGGTACGAGGAGTACCACGGCCTGGCCGAGCACGACACCCGCTTCCACGACCTGATCGCCGAGCTCTCGGGCAGCGAGGCGGTGCGGCAGTCGCTCCGGCGTACCCACGGCCACCTGCACCTGTTCCGCATCGGGTACGCCGGCAGGCGGGCCGGAGATCCCACGCTGGCCGAGCACACCCGCGTCGCCGAGGCCGTCGCCGCGGGCAGCCCGGAGGCGGCCTCGGAGGCGATGCGCGCCCACCTCACAGCCGCCCGCGACCGCTTTCTCGAGATTGGACCCTGACATGCCGACAATCGTCAGCGCCGACGCGTCAAGCTCGAGATCGGCAAGCCGCGGGTCGAGGAGGCCGCCGAGCGCATCGCCGCCGTCCGCGCGGCCGTCGGCCCGGCCTCGACATCATCAGATCACCGCCGTAGAAACCGTCGTCTTCATGCCAGGGGAGGAAGCGGCGTAGCGTCGGCATGATTCTTCTTTGAAGGTGTAGGCGTATCCGTCCGCTCGTTGCAGGATGCGGATGTGACGGTGGTTGATGCCCTGGACGGTGCCATGGGCGGTGGTGATGTTGAAGCTGCCGGTGGCGCGGACGGCGAGACGGCCGGTGTGGGTGCCTTGTTTCTTGCCGGTGGGGACGACGGCGGTGACCAGGTCGCCGGTGGTGTAGCCGAAGAACTGCTTGTGTCTGGGCAGGAGTAGGCGGGGAAAGCCGTGTTTGTCGGTGCGGGTGCGGGCGTGGGTGCCGCGGCCTGTGCATCCGGCGACCAGCACCCGGGATACGGTCTCGGTGATGGCGTCGAGCTTTCCGACGGCCAGGGCGTCGAGGGTGTGGGTCTTGGGCAGGTTGTTGCGGGTGCGGTTCCACTTGGTGCGGCCCCCAGAGGCCACGTGGGTGGGCAGGCGGGCGTCGAGTTCACGCCACAGCGCCCAGCGGGTGGACTGCACGGCGGCGGCGTCCCGGAGCGGGGCCTTGGCCTGCGCCAGGATCGTGGCTAGCAGTTTCGGCTTGCTCTTGAGGAACTCCCCGATGGGCCGGTTGCCCTTGGCCTGGTTGCAGGGCACGCAGGCCAGGGTGAGGTTGGCGACCCGGTCGGTGCCGCCTCGGCTGCGGGGGTGGACGTGGTCGATATTCAACGGCTCACCGCAAGCTCCGCAGTAAGCACACCGCCGCCCCCATTTGGCCAGCAGGTACTCACGGACCTCGGTGCCATGCAACGTGCCGTGCTGGTAGTCCACGCCTTCCAGAGGCTTGCCGACGACGATGGCGTGGGTGTCGAAGGCGACCCGCTCCACATGCACCACCCGCACCGGCGCCCACCGGGCCAGCCGGTCCACCCACGAGACGGTGGTGGTCACGCGGTGTTGCAGCGACGGCGCAAGCCAGCCCGACGGCCGGGCGCGGTTGGCGAACCGAGGCGCGCGGTAGCGCAGGTTCCGGCTGCGGCGGCCACGCCGATAGGCGGCCCGCTGCCGCATCTTCATGCGGATGATCGTGCCGCGATGATTGAGCTGGATACCGTACCGGGCACGGCGCTCGCCGGTCCGCGCCGTGAACACCGCAATCCCGGTGTGCCGGGAACCGGGGTCAACACCCAGCTCCACACCGTCAATCTCACTCTGGGCCACAGTACGGTCCTTCAAACGGATGACGAACGGTGTATGCCGGTGAACAACAGCGCGTCCCTTCTTCAGCAGCTGGCGCGCCCTGGCCGGAGTGCAGGGCTGCAGCGGGTGGCCGTGCTTGTCGAGCACGAACACATACGGCGGGGACTCACGTCCCTTCTCCCGAACTGGGCAGTTCGGGGTGACGCCCCCGGCAGGAGGCGAATTGCCGGGGGTCTCCTCTCGCACATGTCCCGCGCCGGGTACCGCCTGGCGGCGGTGCTCGGCCCCCGTTTCGTCCCTGATCCCGGGGTTGTCTGCTGGGCCGAGTTCCAGAGCAGGCTGCTGAGGAGGCACAGCCTGGTGGGTCTTCTGTCCTGCGCGGAACGTAGCCAACGTCGGTCACCCTCCTACTCGGTGTTGGCTGGTGCTGGTAACACACGGGCCTCCAGCATCTCGGCTGAAGGCCCCCGCTTGATGCAGGGGGATCCGGTTACGGTGGACGCCAACCAGTCATGACGTATTTATGCCGACGCCAGTCGCTGGGCGCACGCGCTGGAGCCGTACCAGGTGTACTTCTTCGAGCAGCCGCTGCTGGCGACGACGTGCAGCGGCACGGGGAGCACCGGACGACTTCCAGTGCCGTGCGAGCGAGCACCGCAGTGCTTCGCCGCCCGGCGAACGCACCGCGCGGGCACCACATCAAGATCGGAGGATGTATCAGCATGACCTGCACCCGCCGTCACCTCCATCTTTCGGACTTTCACAATGAGTGACCGCTAGGCTACTAATATTTGCCTCTCCTGGATAGAACGTTTGAGCGATAAGCTGAATGCCGACGCGCGCGACCCGCCCCTCCAGCTCATCTTCTGAGGAGGCGCTGAAACTGCTGGGCGGCCTCGCCGCTCCCGTCAGCGGCTGAAGGGCCATTCAGCGGTTCAGTCGTTGTCCCCGCTCAGGCGGGCCCCGGCGCGGCGGATGCCCGCATATCCGGTGCAGCGGCACAGGTTGGAGGCGAGGACTTCGTCGAGCCGCCGCTCGTCCCTGTCCAGGTCCGGCTCCTCGGCCAGGGCGCCGGCGAGCAGCATGAGGAACCTGGGGTGCAGAAGCCGCACTGCAGCGCGTGGTCGGCGGGCGAACGCCTCGTGCAGCGGATGGAGCCGGTCGCCGTCGGCCAGCCCCTCGACGGTGCGGATGTCGGCGCCCTCCGCCTGGACGGTCAGGGCGACGACGTGCAGGGGCACAGGGAGCTGGCACGATCCACCACGATCCCGGTGGCGGTGGGAGAGTCGATGTACTCGGTGGGGCAGTTCCGCGACTACCTGGTGCGCGGGGCGGCCTCGGTGGTGCAGGCGGACGTGGCCAGGGTGGGCGGGATCACGCCGTGGCTGAAGGTGGCGCATCTGGCGGAGGCGTTCAACGTGTCGCTCTGCCCGCACTTCCTCATGGAGCTGCACGTCAGCCTGGTGGCGGCGGTGCCCGCGGGGGCGTACGTGGAGCATATTCCGCAGCTGCGCGCCATCACGCGGGCCGAGCTCGCGATCGAGGACGGTCACGCCATCGCCCCTGACGTCCCCGGACTGGGCATCGTCTGGGACCGGGACGCGATGGACGACCTCAGGGTGCTCTAGAGCACGGTGCTCAGGCGTTCCACCTGTTCTTCGGCCGGGGGGCAGCCGAGGCGCGGGAGCCGCAGGACGAACCTGGCGCCGCTCGGCGAGTCCTCGGCCTTGAGCGTCCCGCCGTGGCTCGTGGCGATGTCGCGGGAGATGGCCAGGCCCAGCCCGCTGCCGCCGGCGTCGCGGCGGCGGCCGTCGTCGAGGCGGATGAACCGCTCGAAGATCCGTTCGCGGTCGGCGGGCGCGATGCCCGCGCCGTCGTCCGTCACCGTCATCACGGCCTCGCCGCCCGAGGCGGCCACGGAGACGTCCACGGCGCTGCCGGCGTGCCGGATCGCGTTGTTCACCAGGTTGCCGAGCACCCGGACGAGCTGGATGTGGGAGCCGCAGACCCAGACGTCCGAGGCCGCGTGGACGCGCACGGGCACGCGGCCGGTTCGCGGCGCCTCCTGGGTCACCAGCTGCCCGAGGTCGATCAGCTCGGACGGTGCCGGGTCGCCGGCGCTCAGCCGCGCGAGCACCAGCAGGTCGCTGACGATGGCGTCGAGCCGGTCGGCGAGCGACAGGGCCGAGCGGATGGTCTCGTGCGGATCCACCTCGCCAGGGTGGAGCAGCGCCTCCTCCAGCTGCAGCCGCAGGCCCGCGATCGGGTTCCTGAGCTCGTGCGAGGTGGTGGAGGCGAACCTGCGCTGCTGCGCCACCGCCTCGTCGAGCCTGTCCAGGGTCTGGTTGGCGGTGCGGACGAGCCGGGCGACCTCGTCGTCGCCCGGCGGCACGGGCATTCTCAGGCTGAGGTCGCTGACGGTGATCGCGGCCAGGCGCGCGCGGATCGCCTCGACCGGCCGCAGCGTGCGGCCCACCGTTCTCCAGGAGATCCAGGCCAGGATGGCGAGGAGCGCCAGCGCCGCCGCCGTGAGCGCGTACTCCAGGTTGTGGCCGCGGAGCAGGGCCGGCTCGTGACGCTCCGCCAGCACGACCGGTGCGTCGGCCGCCATGGTGATGCGGACGGCCACCAGAAGCCGGCACCTGTCGGTCCACCGCTGGACGCGGTCGTCGGCCGGTGGTCGCATCGTGCTCAGCGCCGGGCGTGCCCAGGCGGAGCGGCTGGCGGCGATGACCCTGCCGTGCGCGTCGACCAGCTGGATGAGCTCTATGTCGCCCGAGGCCGGTATCACCTTGGGAAGCGTGCCGGCGCGGGCCGCCGCGCTCCACTGGCTGGCGATCTGTTCGACCCGGTTGAAGGCGTCGTCCTGGACGCGGTAGCGGATCGCCAGCGAAGAAGTGACGCCGACGACGGACAACGCGACCAGGGCGAGCACCGACGTGGCCATGGCGGAGCGCGCTCGGATGGATCGGGGGTAGGGAATCACGATCACCGTCTCCTTTCCGTCATTTCGACGGTAAGACGGGACGACGTGCGGAGGGTGGACGTGTGACACCCAGGAAATTCGCACACCTGGAGGAATGCCGACGGATGCGGGGATGCGAGCTCAGCCTGGTAGTGACACGCCCACCCTGGCTGTCAAATTCCGACATATGGTACTTAAATGGACACTCGAGACAGCGGCAAGTTGCTGGGGGAGTTCCTGCGCGCGCGGAGAGAGGTCACGACTCCCGCGCAGGCGGGGCTCGTGGGCGGGGGACCACGCCGGACGCCGGGGCTGCGGCGCGAGGAGGTGGCGATGATGGCCCACGTCAGCACGGATTACTACATCCGCCTCGAACAGGGCAGGGAGCGCCACCCGTCCGAGCGCGTGCTCGGGGCCCTCGCCCGTGTGTTCGGCCTGACTCCCGAGGCCACCGCCCACATGCACGCGCTGGCCCATCCCATGCTCCAGCCCCGGCGGTCGCCCGCCCGGCGGGTCAGCCCCAGCCTGCGTACGCTGATCGGCAGCTGGCCCGGCACGCCCGCGCTGATCTGCGACGACCTCATGAACGTCCTGGCCGCGAACTCCCTCGCCGATGCCCTGTACGGCGGATTCGAGGATCGCGACAACCTGCTCCGCATGATCTTCCTGGATCCGGTGGCCCGCGAGTTCTACCCCGAGTGGGAGACGTCGGCCCGTTCCAAGGTCGCCCACCTGCGCCTCATCACCGGGTCGCATCTCGATGATCCCCGCCTTGCCGAGCTCGTGGGGGAGCTCTCCGTCAAGAGCCCCGAATTCCGCAGGCTGTGGGCCCGCCATGACGTCTCCAACAAAGTGGGCGAGGTCAAGCGCATGCGCCACCGGGAGATCGGGGAGCTGGAGCTGACCTGTGAGATCTTCTCGGTGAACGGCTCCGACGGCCTGCAGCTCATCACCCTGCTGGCCCAGCCGGGCAGCCCTACCGAGGAGAGGCTGAAACTGCTGGGCAGCCTCGCCGCCCCATCCGCGGCTGAAACGCTTTCAGCCGCTCGGCCGCTCGGCCGCGGTCCCCGATTCAGCCGCTGAGCCGCCCTCCCCGCGCAGGCGGGCCGCGGCGCGCACCGCGGCCCGGCGGATGCCCGCATATCCGGTGCAGCGGCACAGGTTGGAGGCGAGGACCTCGTCGAGCCGCCGCTCGTCCCTGCCCAGGTCCGGCTCCTCAGCGAGGGCGCCGGCGAGCAGCATGAGGAACCCGGGAGTGCAGAAGCCGCACTGCAGCGCGTGCTCGGCGGCGAACGCCTCCTGCAGCGGATGCAGCCGGTCGCCGTCGGCCAGCCCCTCGACGGTGCGGATGTCGGCGCCCTCCGCCTGGACGGCCAGGGAGAGGCAGGACCGGATGGCGGTGCCGTCGACCAGCACGGTGCAGGAGCCGCACACTCCGTGCTCGCACCCTAGCGTGGTGCCGGTGAGCCCGAGCCGGTCGCGCAGCGCGTCGGCCAGGCTGGTCCGGGGCTCGACGTCGAGCGGGTGGGTCTGGCCGTTGACCGTGAGTTCCACGTTCATGGGGTCCCCGGGCTCTCGTCGTCTGTGCGCGCCCCCTGAACGGCGTCCATGCGCGCGTTCTGGACGGCTCGGGTGAGGCAGCGCCGTACCAGGGTGGCGAGCGCGTGCCTGCGGTAGGCGGCCGGCGCATGCGGCTCGCCGGGCGGGTCCGTCTCGGCGGAGGCTCGCGAGGCGGTCTCCGCCAGCAGTTCGGGCTCGGGGAGGTGGCCCGCCAGGTGGCGCTCGGCCTCGACGGCGCGGAGCGGCACGTCCGCCGCGTTCGCCAGGCCGATCCGTACCCAGTCGACGCGGCCGCCGGCGAGTCGGAGCATGACCAGGGCGGCGGCGAGGGCGAAGCTGCCGTGGGTGCGGCGGTGCTCGGCGAACGCCGAGACGGCGCCGGCAGGCGGGCGTGGCAGCCGGACGCCGGTGACCAGCTCCTCCGGCAGGCAGGCCGTGGTGAACGGGCCGCGGAACCACGAGTCCGCGCGCACCGTACGCCGTCCCGCCGGGCCTTCCACCTCGATCCCCGCGCCCATGGCCACGGCCAGCGCGCACCACTCCGACGCCGGATGCGCCCACGCCAGGCTGCCGGCGAAGGTGCCGCGTGCGCGGATGGGCGGGTGGGCGACGTACGGCGCGACCTGGCGGAACAGCCCGGCCAGCGGGTCGTCGAACCGGGCACGCTCCAGCTGGGCGTGCCGGACCAGCGCGCCGACGTGGACCGAGCCGTCCTCGACCGCGATCTCCGACAGCCCGGGGATGCGGTTGACGTCCACCACCACGGCAGGGCGCACGGTCCGGTAACGCAGCTCGATGAGCAGGCTCTGGCCGCCGGCCAGGACCCGGCTCTCCGGCCCGTGCTCGGCCAGCACGGCCACCGCCTCCGGCACCGAGGCCGGCGCGACGTAGTCGAATTGTGCCGGTTTCATGTCTCCCATCCCGGGAATCCGATATCGACGTTGGTACCGAAAGCGGGGGTGTCCAAACATTGCGGTACATCGGGATGCCGCTCGCGCGGCGCGAGGATCGCGACCTGGTCACCGGCCAGGCGCGCACGGTCGCCGACCTGGATCTCCCCGGCACGCTCGAGCTCGCCTTCACCCGCAGCCCGGTGCCGCACGCGCTGATCCGCGAGGTCGACGTGGCCGCCGCGCTCAAGGAGGAAGGGGTGGCGGGCGCGTGGTCCGCCGCCGACCTGCCGTACCTCGCCGCCCGTGACCTGCCCGGCGGGGAGGGCGTGCCGCCGTGGCCGCTGCTCGCCACCGGCCGCGTCCGCTACCCGGGTGAGGCGCTCGCCGTGGTCGCCGCCGGTACGCGCGCCCGCGCCGAGGACGGTGCCGAAGCCGTCCGCCTCAACCTCGAACCGCTGCCCTTCACCCTTGCCCCCGGTGCCGGCGGGCACGACCAGTCCGACGACCGGCGCCGTTCGGGCACCGAGGGCCCCCGGCTGTTCGACGACCGTGACAATGTGGCGGTCGAGCGCACTTTCGGCGAGCCGGCCGACGACGTGTTCGCGAGCGCCCCGGTGGTGGTCGAGGCCGCCTACCGTGAGCAGCTCCTGCTCCCCACGTCCCTTGAGCCGAGGGCCGTGCTGGTCGATCCGGGGCACGGCGACCACCTCACCGTGTACGCCTCACACCAGGCCCAGCACCGGCTGCGCGACTCGCTCGCCGCGGCGCTCGGGTTCGGCAGGGAGCGGATCCGGGTGATCGTCCCGGCCACCGGTGGTGCGTTCGGCGCCAAGAGCCAGACCTACCCGGAGTACCTGGTGGCCGCTCTGCTGGCCGTCCACCTGCGCCGGCCGGTCCGCTGGTGCGAGGACCGCGCCGAGGCCCTGCTGGCCGGCCCGCGCGGCCGCGGTCAGACCCAGCGCGTACGGCTGGCGGCCGACGACGACGGCACCTTCCTCGCGTACGAGCTGCTGATAGACGCCGGCATCGGCGCGTACCCGCACACTGGCGCCTTCGTCCCCATGATGACCGGAGCCATGAGCACCGGCGCCTACCGTACTCCAAGGGTGCACACCCGGGTCCGTTGCGTGCTCACCAACACCGCCCCGACCACCTCCTACCGCGGCGCGGGACGCCCGGAGGCCGCCTACGCCCTCGAACGCACCGTGGACCGGCTGGCCCGCCGGCTCGGTGTGGACCCCGCCGAGCTGCGCCGCCGCAACTTCATCCGCCCCGGCCAGTACCCGTACCTGACGCCGACCGGCCGCACCTACGACTCGGGCGACTACGCCGCCGCGCTCGACAAGGCCCTCACCGCCGTCGGCTACGACGAGGTCCGCGCCGAGCAGGCCCGCCGCCGCGAGGAGGGTGAGCCGCCGATCGGGGTGGGCATCGCCACGTACGTCGAACGCTCGGGCGGTCCGCCGGACAGTGACGAGTTCGGCAGCGTTGAGGCCTGCCCTGACGGCACGTTCATCGCCCGCGTCGGCTCCACGTCCACCGGGCAGGGCCACTTCACCGCGTTTGCGCAGGTGGTGGCCTCGGTTCTGGACGTGGAGGTCGACCGGGTCCGCGTCGTCGAGGGCGACACCGGTGAGGTGCCCTATGGCTTCGCCACGTTCGGCAGCCGCTCCATGCAGGTGGGCGGGGCGGCGCTGTGGCGCGCCGCCGAGTCCCTCGTCGCCACCGCCCGCCGCCGCTGCGCCGAGCTCCTCGGGGTGGGGGAGGAGGAGGTCTCGTACGCCGCGGGCCGCCTGGTGGTGGGAGGCGACACGTGCGCCATCCCGGCGCCCGGCCCCGCACCTGGCCCTCCGGCAGACGGCCCTGGGGCGGGGGACTTCGCGGCCGGTGTCGCGGCGGGCCCGCTGCCCGGGCTGCCCATCGGCGAACTGGTCGCTCGCACCGGCCCGCTACGTGCCGACGAGATCGTCGCCCTGCCGCAGGCCTTCCCGTACGGCGCACACGTCGCCGTCGTGGAGGTGGACCCGGACCTCGGCACCGTCCACGTGCGCCAACTGGTGGCGGTGGACGACTACGGCGTGGTCGTCAACCCCATGATCGTCAGCGGCCAGGGCTACGGCTCGATCGCCCAGGGCCTCGGCCAGGCCCTGTACGAGCAGGCGGTCATCGGCGAGGACGGCCTGCCGTACGCCTCGACGCTCCTGGACTACCTCCTCCCGACCGCCGCCGACATGCCCCCGATAACCCTCCTGGAGACCGCCACCCCCAACCCCAACACGCCCCTGGGTGCCAAGGGGGCAGGCGAGGCGGGCTGCATCGGCATCCCACCCGCCATAGTCAACGCCGTCTGCGACGCCCTCGACGTGGACCACATCGACATGCCCCTGACCCCGGCGGCGGTATGGGCGGCCACCGGAGGCGGGATCGCGAGACCATAGCCGCCCCTCAGTCTGGTGCGGCTGAGGTGAAGGCCGGGTAGCGGGGCATGTCCGCGACGTCCCACTCCGCGGCTTCCTCCAACCACGCCCGTACGACTTCGCGCACTCTGACGTCGAGATGGCGTCCAGGGTTTCGACAGAGCCGCGATGTACCTCTCCCAGGGCGCGGGCCTCGCCCCGCTCGGCCTCCGGCTCTTCACCGGAAAGGCCAGTCGAGCCGCGGAACGGTCACGTGCTCAAGGGTTTTCGGCGAGGACCTGCGCCAGAGCGTGGGAGGTCTGGCGGACCATCCCCGGGTTGGTGTCCCAGTAGTACGCCAGCGCGTTCACGGCCTGGGAGAGCGCCCAGCCGCGGCCGCGCAGCCATGAGGCGTCGTCAACGCCGAGCTCGGACCGGAAACGCAGGCGGTTGTCGCCCGCGAACACGTTCCACGCGGGCTGGAGGTCGCAGGCGGGATCGCCCACGTTGAGGCCGCCGAAGTCGATGACCGCCGACAGCCGGCCGTCGACGACCAGCAGGTTTCCCGGCAGCAGGTCGCCGTGCACCCAGACCTCCGGACCGTCCCAGGGTGGGGCGCCGAGCGACTCCTCCCACGAGCGCAGGGCCGCGGCGCCGTCGATGCGGTCGCCGAGCCGGGCGATCGACCGGCGGACATGCTCATCGCTCTCGGCCAGCGGGCCGCCGCGAGACCCACGGGCACGCGGATGCGCGCCCGTCTGGTCGACCTGCCGCAACGCTTTCACGAACGCGGCGAGATCGACGGCCGCCTGGTCCAGGTCGCGGATCGCGCCGTTGGCGTTCTGGCCGGGCAGCCACTCGTACACGGACCAGCCGAACGGATAGCCCTCCGCCGGATCGCCCATCGCCAGCTGCACCGGAACCGCGAGCGGCAGGTGCGGTGCCAGCTTCGGCAGCCACCGCGCCTCCTTGGCCGCCTGCCCGGTGGCCCAGTCGATGCGCGGCATGCGTACGGACAGGTGGTCGCCGAGTCGGTATATGTCGTGATCTGTGCCGTAGGAGTCAACGGGTTCGATCCGCAACCCGGCCCACTGCGGGAACTGTCCCGCGAGCAACCGGCGAACGAGCGCGGCATCGGTCTGGACCTCGTCGGCGTGCATCTTCGTCTTGCCCATCGCCGCCCATCCTTGACTGTCCGCGCCGGCTGCGGCAATCGGTTTTCAGTGGCGGACGCGCTCGAAAGCTGGAATACTTAGCGTGTCCGTTCGAATACGAAGGGAAAGATTCCATGGTCGCAATGCTGGAAGAGGAGCACCACACGGAATCAACCCAAGCGAGCTCCCCGCACATACCGCAGACAGCTCGTGAGCTGTTCGATGCCCTGCCCCCCCTCCCCGGCTTCCGGGTTGAGGTCATCGAAGGGAAACTGCTTGTGAGTCCTATGGGCAGCCCAGAACACACCTGGATGGCCGTAGACCTGGATCATGCCCTTTTCCCCGCCTACAGAGAGCGAGGATGGCGTGGAGCCCCCGGCGGCCTCAACATCTGCATCGAAGGTCCCCGAGATTCTCTCGTGCCCGACTTCGTCCTCGCGCCTCCTGACTGCCCTCGCTGGGGCGCGGGAGAGCTGCTCTCGTCCGGGGTGCTGATGGTTGCCGAGGTCGTCTCACCCGCCAGTGTGGACATCGACCGCAAGGAGAAGCTGCGCCTGTACGCGCTGGGCAAGGTGCCCATCTACCTGCTGATCGATCCGCTCGCCGACGACCCGAGCGTGACCGTGTTCAGCGATATCGAAGATGACGCCTATCGGGTGGCGGTCACTGCGCATGTCGGCAAAACGATCACGCTGCCGGCCCCCGTCGACTTCGAGCTGGACACCTCGATTTTCAAGGTGTGACCTTCAGGACGGCGGCCTCCAGGTCTCTCGTCTCCGATGGGAGGCACCGCTCCCAGGCCGCGGTCCTGATCGAGGTGATCAGCGGTTGTGCCGCCGAGAGGCCGACGCCCATCGTCGCCACGTCCAGGTTGAAGGAGTTCACCAGGACGGTGGCCTTCGGGAGGGCATCGTCGACCAAGGTGACGACGTCCGCCGGACGGCTCGCCTCGATGCCGGACGCCATCAGGGCGGCACCGCTCCCGTACGCTTCCAGGCAGCCCGTCAGAGTGCTCCGCCGCAGCCTTCCGTGAGGCCCGTGGCCGGGTTCTGGCCGGTCTTCTTGGCGGCGGCCGACTTCTTCGGCGAGGGCGGAGCCGAGGCCGATGGCGAGGACGAGGACGAAGGGCTGGCGGAGGCGGCGACCGGGGAGTCGGCGCGGGCCGAGTCGCGGAGCGCCTTGCCGGCGATCTCGCGGATCTTCTCCCAGTCGGGATAGCCGGTGCTGATCAGCGGGGGCACGAACTGCACGCTCGTCACCTTGGCGTTCTTGACCTTCAAGGACAGCGGCACCAGGTTCTTGAGCATCCCGCGCGGGATGTCGGTCTTGATCAGCTCCTTGGTGGCCAGCGCGATGCGGTTGAACCTGGACAGCACCGTCGCCGGGTCCGCCTGGTCGAGGAGCGCGCCGAGCACGCAGCGCTGGCGGTGCATCCGGGTGTAGTCGTCGCTGTACGTGCGCGAGCGGGCGTACCACATCGCGTCGGCGCCCTTGAGCTTGCGCGTGCCGGCCTTGACCAGGCCCTCGTTGTACTTGCCGAACACCACGTCCTGCTCGACGGTGATCGTGATGCCGCCGATGGCGTCGATGATACGGGCGAACCCCCAGATGTTGACCAGGGCGTACCAGTCGACCTTGACCCCGAGGGTGTAGCCGATGGTGTCCATCAGCACCTTGGCGCCTTGGTGCTGCTTGCCGCCGAAGATCTCCGGGTGCGAGTCGGCGTACTCCCAGACGCTGTTGAGCAGATCGCTACGCCCCCCGCCGGGGTCGGCCGGGAGCCGGAAGCCGTTGGGGAAGCGCTGCGCCATCGGGGTGCCCGGGCGGAAGCGCACGTCCTCCAGGTTGCGGGGAAGGCTGAACAGCACGGTGTTGCCGGTCTTCACATCGACACTGGCCAGGTTCATGCTGTCGGTGCGTATGCCGATCCGGTCGTCGTCGCCGTCGCCGCCCAGCAGCAGGATGTTGACCCGCTGCCGCCCGGTCCACGGGTCCTCCGGCTTCTCCGCGGCGGCGGCGCCGTCGGACGGGGCGTCGGACGGCGTCTCCTGGAAGATGTCGTTGAGCGTCTGCCGCGAGGTCCACACGGCCTGGGTCACCCAGCCGAACGGGAACACCACCACGACGGCGAGCAGCCCGGCCAGCGTGCCGCTGAGGATCTGCCCGGATTGCGGCAGCCGCCCGGGCCGCAGCACGACGAACGAGTGCACGATCAGGGCGAACCATGCCACTCCCAGCACGCCGGTGCCCACCATGATCGACGTCAGCCAGGAGTTCTCGGTCAGCGAGCCCAGCAGGTTGTCGGTCGTCAGCGCCAGCGCGAGCAGCGCCAGCAACCCGACGATGTAGCAGGAGAGCAGGACGAGCCCGGTCTTGCGCCAACCGGCACGCAGATGGGCGGCTCCGGGCGCCAGTGCCGCGAGCACCAGCCAGCCGAGGACCGCTTTGGCACTTGCCGGTTCCTTTGCCTGCCGCACGCCTTCCCCGTTTCCCCCGAGCTCAACATTTAGGCCCCGGCCGAGGCCTCTACCGTAGGTGTGATGGCCGCTACCAGACCGTAAGGCGCGGCCCACCTCAGGCATCAATAGAGGCGGCAGCCTACGCATCGAATACGAAATATGTCTTTATCGGAGGATGAACATCAGTAGCCGAACAGACTTCACCGAGATCGAGTACGAGGTCGCCGACCGGATCGCCACCGTCACATTGAACCGTCCGGAGCGGCTGAACGCCTTCACCTTTGCGATGCGCGGAGAGTTGATCGCGGCGCTTGACCTGGCGGACGCCGATGACGAGGTGCGCGCGGTGGTGGTCACGGGCGCGGGACGCGCGTTCTGCGCCGGGGCCGACCTGAGCGGCGGCGGCGGCACGTTCGGGCACCGCGGGGAGGACGAGCTGGTGGACGGCGCGCCGCGCGACGGCGGCGGCACGGTCGCGCTCAGGATCGCCCGCTCGCTCAAGCCGGTCATCGCCGCGATCAACGGCCCCGCCGTGGGCGTGGGGCTGACGATGACGCTGCCCATGGACGTCCGGCTGGCCTCCGAGGACGCGCGGTTCGGGTTCGTGTTCGCGCGGCGCGGGATCGTCGCCGAGGCCGCGTCGAGCTGGTTCCTGCCCAGGATCGTCGGCATCTCCCAGGCCATGGAGTGGGCCGCGACCGGCCGGGTCTTCCCCGCCTCCGAGGCGCTCGAAGGGCGGCTGGTCTCGCGGGTGTACCCGCCGGACGAGCTGCTGCCGGCCGCGTACGGGCTGGCTCGCGAGATCGCCGACAACACCTCGGCCGTCTCCGTGGCCGCCATCCGCCGGCTGATGTGGTCGGGCCTGTCGGCGGCCTCTCCATGGGAGGCGCACGCGGCCGACTCCCGGCTCATGTCCGAGCTGGGCGGTGCGGCCGACACGGTTGAGGGGGTGACGGCGTTCCTGGAGAAGCGGCAGGCCGACTTCCCGATGAAAGTGAGCAAGGACATGCCGCCGGGTGTCCCGTCATGGCCAGACAATCCCTATCGTGTCTAGCATGTACGAGATCACCGTGCTGCACATGCCGGACGACTTCGAGGGCGAGGTCGTCGCGACGCTGGTCTCCAGGAAGGCCGGGTCCCGCAGGGCGGTGCTCTACCTGCACGGGTTCACCGACTACTTCTTCCAGGACCACCTGGCCGACCACTATGTCGAGCGCGGCATCGACTTCTACGCGCTCGACCTGCGAAAGTACGGGCGCTCGTTACTGCCGCACCAGACCAGGGGCCTGATCAGGAGCGTCACCGACTACTTCCCGGAGATCGACGAGGCCGTCCGCCTCATCAGGCAGGACCACGACGAGCTGACGATCAACGCCCACTCCACCGGCGGCCTCGTCGCCTCATTGTGGGCCGACCGGGTCCGCGGCCGAGGTCTCGTGCAGGGGCTGGCGCTCAACAGCCCGTTCTTCGACCTGAACGTGCCCGCCCCGCTCCGCCTGGCCGCCGACCTGCTCAAGACGCCGCTCTCGTACACGAAAAGGGCGCTCCCGCTGGGGGTCAGCACCGTCTACGGGCAGACGCTGCACCGCAGCGAGGGCGGCGAGTGGGACTACGACCTGACGCTGAAGCCGCTCGGGGGCTTCTCGGTGCACGCCATGTGGCTGGCCGCCATCCGCAGGGCGCAGCGGCGGCTGCACGCTGGGCTCGCGGTGGACGTGCCGGTGCTCGTGCTCGCCTCCGCCAACGGGCTTCGGGTACGCGACTTCGTGCCGGAGGCCCGCTCGGCGGACATCGTGCTCGATCCGCGGCACATCGCCCGCTGGTCCACGTCGCTGGGCCCGCACGTCACCTGCGTGCGCATCCCGGACGGCCTGCACGATCTCGTGCTGTCGGCCGAGTCGGTACGCAAGCAGGTGTTCACCGAGCTGGACCGCTGGATGAACGCATTCGTCTACCAGGGGAAGGAGAACAGCCCGTAGTAGGCAGCCGCCACCAGCAGCAGGCCCGTGCCGCCGAGCACACCCGCGACGGCCACGTGCTGCCACCGGCCGGGACGCATGTCCTCGCGCAGCGCCGACACGAAGGCCGCCACCGCCGTGACCTCCTGGATCAGCATCAGCACGGCCAGTAGCCGCACGACCAGCCAGCCCGCCAGCACGGCGGGCCAGGCGCCCGCCTGGTTGACCGAGAACAGCACCAGCAAGGTGATGAACGCCACCACCGACGCCAGCAGGCCCAGACCCGTCCAGGCCATCCGGCGCAGCCTGCGCCTGATCGGCGGCCACAGCGTGGCGTTGACCTCGGCGGGGACTTGGCCGCGGCCGCGCAGGCGTACGACCATGGCCGCCACCGGGCCCGCCACGTAGCCGACGGCGGCCAGGCAGATCGTCAGCCCCAGCATCGTGCCGCCCGCGTACCAGGGGGCGACCGGCACGTCGCTGGCCTCGAACCGCTGCACCGGCGTGGCGCCCGCCATGTGCAGCGCGGGCCTGGCCGTGCCGGGCAGGCCGGTGATCCAGTTGGAGAGGGTCTCGAGATAGCCCTTGGTGAACTCGCCGCCGTTCACCCGCATGGCATGGTCGCCCTTGGCCATGAAGCGGATCGTGTAATCGTTGTTGCCCGCTGTGTTCAGCCCTTTGAGGAGGGCCTGGGTGGACTCGACGAAGGGGATCGAGGGGTCCATCGTGCCGTAGAACGCCAGGACGGGCTGCTTGATCCCGCTTAACGCGGGCAGCGCGTCGTACCTCAGGAAGTTGAAGCCGACCCCGCCCATCGCCCTGGTCAGCAGGTCGCGGGCGCCGATCGGGGCGCGCAGTCTGAGCAGCTGCTCGTTGAGGGCCCAGGCGACCTGGCGGAGCGGGGAGACGTTCGGGGACGACACCAGGATCACGAACCCCACCGCCGTGCTCTTGGCCGCCGCGATCGGCACCACCCAGCCGCCCTCGCTGACTCCCCACAGGCCGACCCGCGCCGGGTCCACCTCGGGACGCTTGCGCAGGAACTCCACCATGCGCAGCGCGTCGTCGGCGAGCAGCGAGAAGTCCCTGTCGCGGAAGTTGTAGCCGATGGTGCGCTTGTCGAACGCGATCGTCACGACGCCCGCCTTGGCCAGGAACTCGGCCTGCGGCGTGAACTCCGTCCGCGACCCGTTGCCCGACCCCGACACGAACACCATCGCCGGATGGCGCCCGGGCGTCAGGGGCACCCGGAGCGTGCCGTCCAGGCGCTGGCCCTCTCCCGCGACCGAGATCTCTTCTCTGCGGATGGGATCGACCGCCACCACCGGCCGAAGCTCGTTCAGCGGCTGTGCCGGAATCGACTGGAAGACTGGATCCGCCTTGAGCGGTGGCGGGTCGAACGCGGGTGGCAAGACGTATCCGACTGTCGCAAGAGCCACCAGCACCACGCCGGCGGCGACGCTCAAGGTGCCACGGCCAGTGCGCATCGGCCTCCCCATGTGCGTTGGTTTGCCCGCCGATCTTCTAGCGTACTCCCGGCCTCTGAGACAGGTGAGGCCTCATTTGTCGGTGAGAGCTGTTAGCTTCCTGCGACATGCGGATCCTGCACACCTCGGACTGGCATCTGGGGCGCTCGTTCCACCGCGAGAGCCTGCTCGCGGGGCAGGCGGCGTTCGTCGACCACCTGGTGGAGACGGTGCGTTCCGAGCGGGTCGACGTCGTGGCGGTCGCCGGCGACGTCTACGACCGTGCGCTGCCGCCGGTCGACGCGGTGGCGCTGCTCGACGAGGCGCTCGCGCGGCTGCGCGCGGCGGGGGCGCGGGTGGTGCTGATCAGCGGCAACCACGACTCGGCGCTGCGGCTGCGCTTCGGCTCGGCGCTGTTCGAGGCCGCCGGGGTCCACGTGCGTACGTCGCCCGACCTCGCCTGGGAGCCGGTGCTGGTGGACGACGTGGCCTTCTACGGCATCCCGTACCTCGAGCCCGAGCTGGTGCGCGCCGCTTGGGAGCTGCCCGACCGGAGCCACACGGCCGCGCTGACGTACGCGATGGACCGCATCAGGGCCGATTCCGTACGCCATCGCGCCTCGGTGGTGCTGTCGCACTGCTTCGTCATCGGCGGGCAGGCCAGCGACAGCGAGCGCGACATCAGCGCGGGCGGGGTGGCGTACGTTCCGTTGCCGGCCTTCGACGGGGTGTCCTACGTCGCGCTGGGGCACCTGCACGGGCGGCAGCGGATGTCGGAGACCGTGCGCTACTCGGGCTCGCCGCTGGCCTATTCGTTCTCGGAGGTCGGCCAGGTCAAGGGGTCGTGGCTGGTCACCCTCGGCTCGGATGTCTCGGATGTGGAGTTCGTGCCGGCGCCTGTGCCGCGGCCCGTCGGGCGGCTGCGGGGAGAGCTCGAGGACCTGCTCACAAATCCGAAACATGCCTCTTACGAGGACCACTGGCTACAGGTCATCCTCACCGACGCCGTCCGCCCCAAATCCGCCATGGACCGGCTCCGCGCCCGTTTCCCCCACACCCTCGCCCTCTCCTTCGACCCGGTCGGCGCCGCGCCCGCCGCCCAGCCCGTACGCGTCAGCGGACGGCCGGAGGCGGAGGTGGCCCTCGATTTCGTCAGGGAAGTACGCGGCGAGCCTGCCGCACCTGAGGAGGAAGACCTGCTAAGACAGGCCATCGAGGCGTCGAGGGTGAAGGAGACGATGGCATAGATGCGGCCGCACCGGCTCTCGCTGACGGCGTTCGGGTCCTTTCCCGGCTCCGAGACGGTCGACTTCGACGCGCTGGCCGAGGCGGGCCTGTTCCTGGTCCACGGGCCCACGGGGGCGGGCAAGACCACGATCCTCGACGCGCTCTGCTTCGCCCTCTACGGCCAGGTGCCCGGGCAGCGCAACAGCGCCCGCAGCCTCCGCTGCGACCACGCCCCGCCCTCGGCCGGCCCCTCGGTCACGCTTGAGGTGTCCATCCGTGGCCGGTTACTCCGCATCCAGCGCTCACCGGCCTGGCACCGTCCCAAGCTGCGCGGGACCGGTTTCACGGAGGAGAAGTCCAAGGTCGTCGTCTCGGAGTGGCACGGGTCGGAGTGGCAGGGGCTGACGACCCGGCTCGACGAGGCGGGCGATCTGGTGGGCGGGCTGCTGGGCATGAACGCCGACCAGTTCTGCCAGGTGGCGATGCTGCCCCAGGGGGACTTCGCCAAGTTCCTGCGCGCGGACGGGGATGATCGGGCCAAGCTGCTCGAGCGGTTGTTCACGGTCAAGGTCTTCACCCAGGCGGAGTCGTGGCTGGCCGAGCACCGGAAGCTGGCGTGGCGGGAGGCGCAGGAGCTCCGGCAGCAGGTGGACTTCGCCATCAAGCGGGTGGAGGAAGCGGCGGGCGACGACCTGCACGCGGCCATCGTGTCCCCGGCGACGGCCGATGACGCGTCCGCGGTCGATGCGTCGCGGATGGTGGCCCCTGACTCGCCTGCGATCGTCACGTCGCCAGCGGTGGCCGGCGACTCGCCTGCCCTCTTCGACCTGCCCCCGGCCTCGGGACCGGTGGCACATGACGCGCACGTCGCCGGCGGGGTCACGCCACCCGGCGCCGCGCACGACGGCGGCCCGTCCGAGGGCGACGCCGCCGGCGCGCCCGTGCCCGGCGACGGCGCCGCTGTGGGCGGCGACGGGGCGCCCACGCCTGAGACGGACCCCTTGCGTTGGGCGGGAGCGCTGCTGGACGCGGCGCGGGCAGTCGTGAGGCGGGCGAGCGAGCAGCACGAGACGGCCGGGCAGGCGTCGCGTACGGCGCGGCTGCGGTTCGAGGAGGCCGCCGCCCTCGCCGACCGGCAGCGCCGTCACACCGAGGCGCTCACCCTGCGCCGCACGCTCGACGAGCGGGCGGACGAGCGGGCCGACCTGCAGGCCGTCCTCGACGACGCCGCCAGGGCCGATCGCGTGGTGCCCCTCATCACGGCGGTCAGGCAACGTTCGGAGGCCGCCGCCAAAGCACGCGCCCTGGCCGCCGACGCCCTCGCCCGAGCCCGCCCCCTCCTGTCCCGGCAGGCGGAGCGGGAACGGCTGGCGGGCAACGCCACCGGGCCCTCGGCGGACGGTCCCCGGGTGGCGCCCGACCGCGGCATCAGCCCTTCAGCGGGCGGCTACGGGGCAGTGCACGACGGCGACGCGGGCGGCTACGGGGCAGCGGCCGACCGCGACGCCGGCCCTTCGGTGGGAGCCTGGCCGGCAGGCGGTCCCACGGCGGCCGGGTTGGCGGCGTTGGAGCGGGAGCGGCAGGCGGAGATCGCTCGCCTGTCGGAGCTGCTCACCGAAGAGGCCCGATTGTCGGTGGTCCGGCGCGACCTGTTGCGCGTCGAGGAAGAGCTGTCCGAGCTGGTCGGCGCCGATGAGGCCGTCGGCGCGCGGCTGGCCGTCCTGCCCGGCCTCATCGAACAGGCCGAGGGCAGGCTGGCCGAGGCGCGGATGGACGCCGCCAGGATCCCGGCCGCGCAGGCCGTACGGGATGCAGCCGCCCACCTGATCGAGGTCGACGACGAGCTGGCCAGGTTGGCCGTGGAGCTCGACGCGCTGGCACAGCGCGAGGCCGAGGTGTCGGCCACCGAGGCCGAGCTGCCCGAACGCATCGCCGACGCCGGCGCGGCGCTGGCGGAGGTGCAGGCGCAGGCGGCGGCCATCCCGGCGGCGTCCGCGAGCCTCGACGCCGCCAGGGCCGCACTGGAGGCCACTCACCGCCGCGAGGCCCTGGCCGCGGAGCTGGAGGCGGCCGTGGCCGCCCACCAGGCGCTCGTGGACCACGCCCAGACCCTGCGCGAGCGCTGGCTCGACCTGCGCCAGGCCCGGATCGACGGCATGGCGGCGGAGCTAGCCCGCGACCTGTCCGAGGGCCGGCCCTGCGCGGTCTGCGGCTCCGACGACCACCCGCACCCCGCCTCCCCTGCACCCAGCGCCCCTTCGGCTGAGGACGAGCACGCGGCCGAGACCGCCAGCGACGCCGCCCTGGCCGAACGCGAGGCCGCCGAACGCGCCCTCGCCTCCGTCGAGTCCCGGCACACGGACGCGGTCGAGGCCACCGGGGACTTGGACGTCGGGACGGCGGAGTCGCACGTTCTGGAGGCCGAGCAGGAGCTTGCCCGCCTCCAGGCGGTGGCCGACCGGGAGCCCGCCCTGGCCGCCGCCCTCGACCGCATCGAGACCGAGCGCGAACGGGTGCGGGACCAGGCCAGGGAAGTCGCCGAGGCCCTCGCCGCCCACCGGGCGCACCGCACCCACCTGGAGTCCGAACGCGTCCGGCTCCGCACCCGCCTCGCGGCGACGGACCCCGCCCGGACCGCCGGAGAAACGGCCCCAGACGAGGGCTCCACACACGTCAGTGCTCCTGAGGAGGCGGGCCCCGCGGGATCCCGTTTCCCGGCCGAGGGCGCCGAGGCGGTGCCTGGGGAGCCCGGTTTCCCGGGAGAGGCGGCTGCCCGCGGTGGGCAGGGCGCGGGAGGCGGCTCCGTGCAAACGGACCTGGACGGGCCCGCCGCGCTGGACCGGGCCGAGCGTGAGCTGCGCAGGCTGCGGGCGTCGGCCGGCGAGGAGCCGGTGCTGGCGCGGGAGGCGGCGGCGCTCCATCGAGAACGGCTGGAGCTGGAGGAGCGCGCGCGGCGGGTCGCCGCGCGGCTGGCGGCCTGCCGCACCAGGCATGAGGAGCTGAGCGGGGACGCCGGGCGGCTGAGCGCGCGGCTGGACGCCGCACGAGGTGACGACTCCACCCTGACCGCGCGTCTGTCCAGGCTGCATGACGAGGCTGAGCTGCTACGGGAGGCGCTGGAGGCCACACAGTCGGCGATGGCGGCCGACGACGAGCTGGTCAGAGCCAGGCAGGCCGCGTCCGAGGCGGCCGTCGAGGCGGGGTTCGCGGACGTGGCGGAGGCAGAGGCGGCGTTCAGGAGTCCGGCCGAGCGGGAACGCAAGGCCGAGGCGTTGCGGCGGCTGGACGACGAGCACGCCGCCGTCACGAGCGTTCTCGCCCAGCCCGAGCTGATCGCGGCCGCCGCCGAGCCCGCGCCGGACCTGGCGGCGTTCGAGGGCGCAAGGGACCGCCTGGAAGAGGCGTACACGAGGCTGTCGAGCGAGCGCGACCGTGCCGTGGCCAGGGCGGAGCGGCTGGAGGAGCTGTACGGCGAGCTGTCCGGCCGCATCGAGCGGTGGCACCCGGCGGCCGAACGGCACCGGCTGGCCGAGCGGATGGCGGCGCTGGCCAGCGGCACGTCCAGCGACAACCAGTGGAGCATGAGCCTGTCGTCGTTCGTGCTGGGGGAGCGGCTGCGGCAGGTGGTGGACGCCGCGAACGAACGGCTCGACCACATGTCGGCGGGGCGTTACCTGCTGCGGCACGATCTGCGGAAGACGGCGGGGTCGCGGGGGCGTTCGGGCGGCGGGCTGGGGCTGCGGGTGGCCGATGGGTGGACCGGTGTCGATCGCGATCCGGCCACACTGTCCGGCGGCGAGAGCTTCATCACCTCCCTGGCGCTGGCGCTCGGGCTGGCCGACGTCGTCACGGCCGAGGCCGGGGGCACGGAGCTGGGCACGCTCTTCGTGGACGAGGGCTTCGGCACGCTGGACGAGGACACCCTCGACGGCGTGCTGGACATCCTCGACGGGCTGCGCGACGGAGGGCGGGCCGTGGGCATCGTCAGCCACGTCGCCGAGCTCCGCTCCAGGATCACCGCCCAGCTCAAGGTCACCAAGACCCGCACCGGATCGACTCTGGCCCTGGCCGGGGTGGGCTGAGGGCTCCGGCGGCGGTGCGGGTCGGCGGCAGAGGACGGATCTCGCGTAGATTGCTCGCACCGGACCCGTTAAGGAGTAGTGCTCATGCGCGTCGTCGTCACCGGAGCCCACGGCAAGGTAGGCCGTGCGGCCGTAAAGGCGCTGGCCGAGGCCGGTCACGAGGTGACCGGCGTGGACCTCACACGGCCCGTCTTCGAGCGGTCCGAGCCCGGCCGGCCCCGCTACCAGCAGGCCGAGCTGACCGACGCCGGGCAGGCGTTCGCCGTGGTCCGCGGGGCCGACGCGGTCGTGCACGCCGCCGCCATCCCCGACCCCACCGCCAACCCGCCGCACGTGGTCTTCCAGAACAACCTGATGGCCACGTTCAACATGATCGAGGCCGCGGTCCGCTTCGGCGTCTCCCGCTTCGTGAACATCTCCAGCGAGACCGTCCCAGGCTTCTTCTTCCCCGAACGTCCCTTCCTGCCCGACTACGCGCCCGTGGACGAGGAGCACCCGATCCGGCCGCAGGACCCGTACGCGCTGGCCAAGCACTTCGGCGAGCAGCTCATGGACGCGGCGGTGCGCCGCTCGGACATCAGGTGCATCTCGCTGCGGCCGAGCTGGGTGCAGCACGAGGGCAACTACGAGCGCAACCTCGGCCCGCAGGTCCGTGACGCCTCCGAAATCGGCGCGGGCCTTTGGAGCTACATCGACGTGTACGACCTCGCGGACGCGATCGTCCTGGCCACCGAGTCCGAGCTGCCCGGTCACGAGGTGTTCTACATCGCATCGCCGGACAACGCGGGCGGGCACGACTTCGCCGCCGCGCTGCGGGAGTACTACGGCGACCAGATCGAGCTGCGCCCGCTCTCCCGGAAGGACGCCTCGGGCATCTCGTGCGCCAAAGCCCACCGCCTGCTGGGCTGGAACCCGAAGCGCTCCTGGCGCGACTACCTGGACGAGAACGGGCGCGCCCGTCAGGGGTGACGACGCTCACTCACGGTGCGTCGCGGGTGCCCCGTTCGAGAGAGGTGATCAGGTCGGGCAGGGTGGCCGGGTGGTGGAAGAGCGTGGCGCCCAGGCCGGTGAGGCGGGAGGCGGGGGTGAGGCCGCCGGCGAAGGCCAGGCAGCGCATGCCCGCGCTCATCGCCGCCGTCACCCCGAACGGGCTGTCCTCCACCACCACGCACCGCTCCGGCGCCACGCCCATCGTGGCCGCCGCGTGCAGGAACAGGTCCGGCGCCGGCTTGCCCCTGGCCACGTCCTCGGCGCTGAACACCCGCCCGTCGAACCGCTTGGCCAGCCCCGTGAGCTCCAGGCTGCGGCGGATCGTGACGTGCCGGCCGTTCGAGGCCACGCAGGTCGGCACGGTGAGCCGGTCGAGCGCTTCCACGATGCCTTCGACCACGCACAGCTCGGCCTTGACGGCGGCCGCGTAATCGGCCATGAGCTGCTCGCGCCAGCCCGGCGGCGTCTCTCCGATCTGCTCCTCCCAGTACTCGTTCGTGCACCCCACGAACCGCTCGGCGTACTCCGCCTCATCGATCGCCCAGCCCAGGCGCCGCAGCGCCGCGGTGCCCACGCGTACGGAGATCGGCTCGCTGTCCACGAGCACCCCGTCGCAGTCGAAGATGACCAGATCGACAGCCAAACCCGTTCCCTTCCAATGTGACATTTCGGCAGGTGATAGCTTCTCTGTATCGCTTCCCAAGACGCTAGTCCGCATGGTGAGACAAGTATGACAATATCCCCCCCAATCGCCGCGCCCAGCCGGTCAAGGATCGCAGCTGCCAGCCTCATCGGCACCGCGGTCGAGTTCTACGACTTCTACATCTACGGCACCGCGGCAGCTTTGGTGCTCAACACCGCTTTCTTCCCCAAATTGGACCCGGTGGCGGGCAGTCTGGCCGCGTTCGCGTCGTTCGCGGTGGCATTCATCTCGCGCCCGCTCGGCTCGGCGGTGTTCGGGCACTGGGGGGACCGGGTCGGCCGCAAGTCGATGCTGGTCGTGTCGCTGCTGGTGATGGGGCTCTCGACGGTCGCGATCGGGCTGCTGCCCGGCTACGCGGCCATCGGCGTGGCGGCGCCGGTGCTGCTCGTGCTGCTGCGGTTCACGCAGGGCATCGGGCTCGGAGGTGAGTGGGGCGGCGCGGCACTGCTGGCCACCGAGCACGCGCCGCCCGGCAAGCGCGGGCTCTACGCGATGTTCCCGCAGCTCGGCCCGTCGGTCGGCTTCGTCCTGGCGAACGGGCTGTTCCTCATCCTGGGCGAGGCGCTCAGCGACGGGGAGTTCGGGGCGTGGGGGTGGCGGCTGCCGTTCGTGGCCAGCCTGCTGCTGGTGATCGTCGGCCTGTACGTACGCCTCAAGATCTCCGAAACGCCGGTCTTCCAGGCGGCCATGGACCAGCACCGGATCGCCAAGGTGCCGTTCGCCGGCCTCATGCGGCACCAGTGGCGGCGCGTGCTCCTCGGCGCCGGCGCCATGACCGTCGCCTACACGCTCTTCTACACCGCCACCACCTACTGCCTGGCGTACGGCACCACCACGCTGGAGATCCCGAAGACCACCATGCTCGGCCTGACCATGGTCGGGGTCGTGTTCATGGGCGCGGGCACGGTGGTCTCCGCGATGGTCTCCGACCGCCTCGGCCGCCGCCGCACCCTGATCACCGGGGCGGGCGTGGCGGTCCTGTGGGGGCTGGTGATGTTCCCGCTGATGGAGACCAAGTCGGTCTTCCTGGTCGGCCTGGCGCTGGCGGGGGCGCTCGGCCTGATGGGGCTGGTCTTCGGGCCGATGGGCGCGTACCTGCCGGAGCTGTTCAAGACCCAGTACCGCTACAGCGGCGCCTCGGTGGCCTACAGCCTCGGCGGCGTGCTCGGCGGCGCGGTGCCCCCACTGGTCGCCACCAGCATGCAGGCCAGTGGGATGGGCGTGATGGCCGTCGGTGTGTACGTCTCGGCGATGGCCCTGCTGAGCCTGCTCTGCCTCCTGGCCCTGCCCGAGACGGGAGACGACACCCTCTAGGCCCCTCTCTCAAGGGAACCCGATCGCAGTTCACTCGCGGTGACGTGTGGAAAACGCGTGCTAGGGGTTCTCGTACCCGGGGAACAGCAGGGACAGCTCGCGCGGGTACGCGGCGATCAGACGGAGCTCGTCGTCGGTGAGCGGGCGGCCGGTCATGGCGTTGCAGAGCTGCACCAGCCGGAACGCCAGATCCTCGTCACGGACCTCCGCCCCCAGCCCGTCCATGACGTGCCGGAAGCCCGCCTTCCCGCCGTACTCGCCGGTCAGCACGACCCGGCCGTCCCGCGCGTGCCAGTCCTCGGGGAACGGGCCGAGCGTGGCCTCGTCGTACAGCTCGTAGTTGCCGTGGTCCTTCAGCGCGCCGTCGGCGTGGATGCCGCTCTCGTGCGCGAACGCGTTCCGCCCCACCCCGACCTGGTTGTACGGCAGCGGCTGCCCGAACGCGTAACTCGCCCACAACGCGAACCTGCGGGCCCACGACAGGTCGAGCGCGTCGCCGATCTCCGCGTTGAGCCCGAAGCCGTGCTGGAAGGCCAGGATGGTGGAGAGCAGGTCGGCGTTGCCGGAGCGCTCGCCGATGCCGTTCACGCACGTGTTGATCCACGCGTCCTGCCCCACGTCGAGGTCGCCGAGCGCGCCCGAGACGGAGTTGGCCACGGCCATGCCCAGGTCGTTGTGGCAGTGGGTCTCGACCGGCATCGCGATGGCGGAGGCCAGCTTGGCGAAGCGCTCGCGGATCCTGTCGGGCGTGTCTCCGCCGATCGTGTCGCAGTAACGCACCCGGTCGGCGCCCGCCTCCTTGGCCGCCAGCGCGAACTCCAGCAGGAAGCCCTCGTCCGTCCTCGACCCGTCCTCCGCGTTCACCCCAACGGTCTCGGCGCCCGCCGCCTTGGCCGTGCGCACGGCCGCCGTCATCTCCCTGATGATCGCGTCCCTGTCCAGCCGCCCCCGGAACTTGTTCTGGATCATGTAGTCGGACGTCGAGATGGACAGGTTGTAGTGCTTGAGCCCGAGCGGGGCCGCCTTCTCCACGTCCTGCGGCACGCCGCGGCACCATCCTGAGAGTCGCAGGCCCCCGAACGCCCCCGCCTCGGCCAGCGCCACCTGCGCCCTGACGTACGGGACCTCGTGGAACAGGAACGGGAAGCCGATCTCGGACTGCGCCACCCCGAGCTTGGCCAGATAGAAGTTGACCATGGTCTTGCCGAACTTCGACAGGCCGGTGCGCGCGGTCTGCACACCGTCCCGGTTGGTCACATCGAGGAAATGAATTTCTGGCATGCACCAACGTTGACATGCCACTTCAACATGGATCAATATTGATTTTCGTCAATATTGAGGGGGTCTGCCAGGGTGGAGTGGATCGACGCGGCCACCGCGGCCGAGCGGCTGGGGGTGAAGCCCGCCACGCTGTACGCATACGTGAGCAGGGGTGTGCTGACCCGGCGGCATAGCGATGACGGGCGGCGCAGCCTGTTCTCGACGGAGGAGATCGAGCGGCTGGCCCGGCGTGGCCGGCCTCGGAATCAACCGCCGGAGCTCGTGATCGAGTCCGCTGTCGCCACACTCGGAGTTGATCGGCCCTATTACCGCGGGATCGACGCGCTGGAGCTGGCCAAGACAGGCACCTTCGAATCGGTCGCCGAATGGCTCTGGACGGCCGCCCCCGATGTGCTTCGGGCCTCCGTGCCGCAGCTGCGCGATTCCGGCACACCGGGCGCTGATCTGCCAGGGACGGTGTCGCGTGGCGGGTCCGACGTCGCGCGCGCAGACGCCTGGGTGCTGCCGTGGCGGTGCGAGCCCGAGGCGTTGCGGGTCGCCGTAGACGCCCAGCGCGAGCTTCCGGAGGACCTCCTGCCCCTCGACCGCCTCCAGGTGATCACCACGGTCCTCGGCGCGTCCGACTCCCTCCGCTACCAGCTCGACCCCGCCTCCGTGGCCGCCACGGGCCGCCGCATGATCGCGGGCCTCGTCGACGCCCTGCCGCGCCTCAGCGAGCCTCAAGGAGAGTCGATCGCCGAGCGCCTCTGGTCCCGCCTGTGCCCCCGCCCCGCCACCCCCGCCCTGCTCGGTGCCCTCCAGGCCGCCCTGGTGCTGCTCGCCGACCACGAGCTCGCCGCCTCCACCCTGGCCGCCAGGGTCGCCGCCTCCGCCAAGGCCGACCCGTACGCGGTCGTGCTGACCGGGCTCGGCGTGCTCGGCGGCCCGCTGCACGGCGGCGCGTCGTACGGCGCGGAACGCCTGCTGGCCGAGGTCGCCGAGCCGCACCAGGCCGCACGGGCCATCGCCGAGCGGGTACGCCGCGGCGAGCGCATCCCCGGCTTCGGCCACAGCGTCTACAAGAACGGCGACGGGCGCGGTGGCATGCTGCTCGACCTCGTCAAGGAGGCCGCGCCGGGGCACGAGCGGCTCACCGCCGGAGTGGCCCTACTGGAGGAGATGCGCAGGCGTCGCCTCCCGGAGCGGAACGTGGACTTCGCCCTCGCCATCCTCACCGCCGTGAGCGGCATGGTGAGCGGGGCGGGCGAGGCGATCTTCGCGGTGGCCAGGGCGGCGGGCTGGCTGGCGCACGCGACGGAGGAGTACGGCCGAGGCACCCTCCTCCGCCTCCGCGCCTCCTACACCGGCCCGCCGATCAATTGACCCCGCCCCGGCTCGCTCACCCCGCGGCTCCCACCGATCAACCAGTCCACCGTCGAGACGGTCCCCAAGACGCGGTCCCGCACTGGTCAGGGGCGGCGGGACGCCCATCCCCGGGCCGGAAGACCGGGTGGGCGCGGCAAGTGTGAGAGCGCGGCGCTACCTCCGCGTCAACCGCCCGTCCTGTCGACGTACGCGGCCAGCGCCCGCACCCGTTCGGCGTGCTGGTCGTGCCCGACGATCACCGGCGGCTCGTTGTACGGCATCGCGTCCGACGAGCGCCGCAGCTTGACGTACTGGCCGCAGGCGTCGATCGCGTACGGCTCCATGTCGTCCTGCAGCGCCCCGATCACCGTGATCCCGTACGTCTCCCCGATCCGCCTGAACAGCGCCACCGCCTCCCTGCGGTGCTCCTTGCCCAGGTTGCGGCCGAGCTCGTCGAGCACCAGGCACAGATGCCCGCCCCCGGACGAGGCGATGGCCGCCGCGCACACCAGCTTGACGGCCTTCTCGTCCATGAGCGCGGTGTTGGCCCGCCGGTTGTACGGCACGAACCCCTGCCCCTCGCCGCGCCGCCACTTCGGTGTCACCCGCCACTGCCAGCGCTGCTCCGGGTCGGCGGGCGCGGGCGGCACGGGGAACTCCAGCGTCGCCCCGTAACCCCCGTAAGACGTGTCGAGCTTCTCGAACTCCTCGGCCACCCGCGTGAGCCGCGCCTTGATCGCCGCCGTCAACGCCGCCCGGTGCACGGCCGTCGACTGCGCCGCCTCCTCGGCGCCCCGCGCCGCCGCCGCCAGGTCACGCTGCCTGGAGACGACCTGCGCCTCGATCTGGCGCCGCTGGTGCCGTTCGTAGTCCTCCTGGCCACGCAGGTAGGAGGCCAGCGCCCCGCACACCGCCGCGAACGTCGCCTGCTCCCGCGCCGTGCTCCCGCCCCGCTCGCTCAGCAGGAACCGCAACTCCTCCGGAATCTCGGCGTCCTCCTCCGGGAACGTGTCGCGCAACGCCTGGTCGAAGTAGCGCTCGGCGATCCGCCACCACTCCTCGGCCGCGCGCGGCCGCTCCTCCTCGGGCAGCGCGTCGAGCCATCCGCGTGCCGTCTCGACCGGGCCACCCCAGTCGGCGGCCAGCGCGTCGAGCTTGAGCGACTCGCGTTCGGCGGTGACCTTGGCCTCCTGGTCGCGCGACTGTCCCCGCTCGGCCTCATGCCGATGCCGCCGCCCCTCCAGGCGTTCGATCTCCATGTCCCTGGTCCTGGCCCGGAAGTCCAGAGCCCCGGCCTGCCGCTCGGCCTCGGCGACCTTCGGCGCGAGCTCCTCGATCGCGGCGTTCAGCTCGGCCAGCCTGGTCCGCCGCTCGGTCAGCTTCGCCTCCAGCTCGGTCAGGCGCACCCCCGCCCTGGCCCCTTCCAGCCGCCGCTGCGCCTCGGCGACGGCTTCCTCCCCATCACGTACGGCCTGCGCCGCCGTCTCCTGGATGTCCTTCGCCCGGTTGAGTCGCTGCTCGGCGGCCTTGATCCGGGCCTCACGCCCGGTGGCCACCCCGTCGAACGCCCCCACGACGCTCACCCCGGCCGAGCTGACCAGCACCGAACCGGGCAGCGCTGCCAGAGCGCCGGCGGCGGTATCCAGCTGCGCCGCATCCACGATCACCGCATGCTCGTTAGGCCACCCTCGCAGATCGCCCAGCACCAGCCCGCCCGCCTGGGCCTCCGGCGCTTTTCCGCTCAGCTCACCCGACTCGCCCGCCTCGGCGTCCGGCGCTTTTCCGTAGCGTGCCTTGAGAGCCGCGCCCAGCGCCTCGACGTCATGGGCGCCGCCGGCATCCGCGCCAGGGGTCGTCCCGTGCAGTGCCCGGCCGTGCCCCGGAGTCTGGGCGGCGTCGCGGGCCTGTTCGGCCACGTCGAGGGCGTCCAGCAGGCCGGTCGCGCCGATGCCGGCCGCCGCCAGCGCGTTGAGCTGCGCCGCCGCCGGACCGCCCTCGGCGTCGTCCAGCGCCGCCTGGGCGGAGGCCACCTCCTGGTCCGCGACCCCGAGCGCCTTGAGCGCCTCGTCGAGCCGCAGCCGGACCTCCATCAGCTCCCGCTCGGCCGTGGGCACGTCTCGCCCGTCCGCGAACCTGCGCGTCTCCTCCAGCGCCGGAATCATCCCGCGCAGCTCGTCGGCGGAGTTCTCGGCCACCGCGCGGTCGGCGTCGAGCTTGGCCGCCCTCGCCTGGAGCGCCGTCAGCTCCTTGCGGGCCTGCGAGACCTGCCTGTCGAGGGTGTCCTCCCGCAGCGTGGAGATCTCCGCCTTGACCATGGCGATCGCCTCGGCGGCCGCCTCACCGGCCGCGCGGTGCCGCTCCAGGTCGGCGGCCAGCGAATCGTCCCTGGCCGCCGCGTCGGCCAGCTTGCGCGCCTGCCTGCCCCGCCAGCATCGCAACGCGTCCGCCAGCCGGATTCTCGCCTGATCACGCCGGTCGAACGTGGTCAGCAGCGCCTTCGACTCGGCCTCGAACTCCGCCAGCCGCTCGGCCGCCTGCGCCGCGCGCACGCGCTTGGCGTGCTCGTCGCGGCGGGCCTCGCGCTCCTGCTCCAGCTCGGCGTCCAGGCCGGTGAGGGCGGCGATGGCCTCGAAGACGCGCTCGGGGGAGATCTCGTTGAGCGGCTGGGAGAGCAGGTTGGTGGCGACCTTGCTCCGTACGGACGTGGACAGGAACGACACGCACCTGACCCGGTCGCCGTAGAGCACCTTGGTCAGGTCGCGCGCCACCACGTCTCGCTTACCGGCCGACTTCGGCAGGGACGCCCAGATCTCGTCAGCTCGCGCCACGCGCTCGGCCTCGGACGGCGAGGCCGCCAGGTGCACCCCTTCCCGCCAGCGGATCTCCAGGTGCGGCGCCTCCTGGTTGACCTTGAGCCACACGGTGAGCGCCCCACCCGAGGTGTCGGGCACCTCGAACAGCTCCCCGCTCAGCTCACCTCCGGCCACCTGGTTCTCGAGCACGAACTCGCCGTCCCCGGCACCCGCTCCCACGCCGTCCGCAACGGACACGCCCGCGCCATCCGCCACCGCGCTGTCCGGTGCAGCGCCGTTCGCCGGCACGGCGCTCTGTGACGCGCTGCCACCTGTCGTGCGGTCCGGCATGGCGAGGCCGCGGGGTGCGCCCAGCGCCGGGCCGCCGAGCGCGGGCGGCGTCGGCGAGCCGTCCGCGTCATGGGGAGCGAAGCCGTCCATGCCGGGCGGGCCGAAGACACCCACGATGTAGCCGTGGTCGGCGCTCGCCCACTGGCGGGCTCCGGCGCCGCTGGCCAGCTCGGCGTTGAAGAGCAGCTCCGACACCGCCTTCGCGCCCGAGGCGAAGCGCCACTGCTCGTCCCCGAGCAGCGCCGTGATCGAGGCGATGAACGACGACTTACCCGCGCCGTTGGAGTCCTTCGGCCCCGCGCCGGCCACGACGATGAGGGTGCCGGGGACGGTGGGCACCGGATGGGTCGAGAGCCGTGAGATGTTGACCGCCTGCACGGCGATCAGCACCCGGTCTCCGACGACGTTCTCCATCTGCGACACCTGTAACCCCCGTAGTCCTTCCATTCGTCCTGACGCTGAACCCGCCGCTCTCGGCCGCGGTCACTTCGCCGATCTTCGAGCTCGTACGGCGGTCGCCAGCGGCGTGTTCGGCCCGGCCGCCAGGATCAGCTCCTCCTGCAAGCGCCGCCGGGCCGCCGGAGTGAGCCGGTGGAACTGCGGCCCCGGCACGTAACCGCCCGCCTCCTCGCCCGCCTTGACCTGGCTCAACAGCCCCGAGTGGCGCAACACCCGCAGCGCCGCCTCCAGCTCGCCGATGGGCAGCTGGGTGTGGCGGCGCAGCTCCTCCACCGGTGTGGGGTGCGGCGACAGCCAGGAGTCCTCGGGCAGCAGCCCTTCGGCCCTCGGGATCGCCACCGAGTGCACCAGTACGAGCGTGAGCACCGCCCGCTCGCTCACCCCCAGCCGCGCTCCAGCCGAGCCACCGCCTGGGCCTGACGGCCGGATCGCCTGCGTGGGGGCCGCGGCGCTGCCCGAACCGGAAGCGCCGCCGGTCGCGCCCGCCCCACCGCCCGCCACGGCTGCGCCGGGCACATCACCAGCGTCGCCCGCAGCGGCCGCGCTCGCCCGGTCGGCCGTCGCGCCCGCCCCACCGCCTGCCGTGACTGCGCCGGGCACATCGCGCGCCTCGACTGAATTGATCTCACCCGCCCGGTCGGCTGCCTCGACGGTGGCGGGCGGGGCGTCTTCGGCGCCGCTCCCACCCCGGCCGGTCGACGTGGGCTCGTCCGATGGGGCTGAGCCGGCGCCGGGAGGCGGCACGTGCGTGGACTCCGCCTCGGACCTCGCGAGCGCGGCGGCGTGCGTGTCGTCGTAGCCGGAGGTCCAGCGGTCGCGGTGCTGGATCAGCGTACGGCCGCGCCTGGCCAGCATCTCGCCCAGCGTGTGGCGCAGCGCCGGGTCCCGCAGGGCGGCGAAGCGGACCTCCTGCACCGGCTCGGCGGCGTGCTCCACCGCCATGAACGCCGCCACCAGCTCCGCCCGCCGCCGCTCGTCGTATGCCCCCAGCAAATCGTCGAACTCCGCCGAAGCGGCCTCGACGCGTCCGCCGCCCACCTCAGGAGTCGTCTCGGTGGCGGCCACGATGTCGGCGTCGCCCACCACGGTGAGCTCAGGGCGCTCGGGCTCGGGCAGGCGGCGTACCAGCTCCTGCAGCTGCGCGTGAGACTCGACCGGCCACAGGGCGCAGCGCGGGCCGAGTGTGACCACGCCGTCGTCCATCACGATCCACGCCGAGTCGTGCAGCCGCCGCAGCGCGCCGATCGCCCAGTTGCGCATCAGGTCGTCGGTGCGGCCGATCAGCGCCCGGTACGTGTCGAGCACCAGCTCCACGGGCGCGGGCTCGCCGGGCCACGGGTCCACGGACAGGTCGGTCCAGCAGCATTTGAGCACGGCCGCCAGCACCCGCCGGGTCTCCCCGGACCGCTCCACAGGGACGGGCGCCACCTGGTATTCGTCCAGCGACGACGGCGTCACCCCGTCTGGCCACACCGGCAGCGCCTGCCCTGTGGAGTCGGGACGCGTCAACCGCACCATCCCGGGCGGCGCCGGCACCCCGGCGTCCAGCCACAGCGGCCCACCCGACCGCGCCCGCACATGAGCCGCGGGCGGGGACTGGCCCTGCACCCGCATGACCCCCTTCGAGCGACTTCGCGCCTGCGCCGCGACGTCGCCACCTCCGGCCCGCGACTGGCCCTCCGCGTGTCCGGCCGAGCGGGCTCTCGCCGTGCCGGCCTGCTCGGGTGCCGGGGCTCCAGGGGCTGCGGCGCTCCGGTCATCCGCCGCCGGTGTGACCGAGCCATGCTCCACCGTCAGGCCCGCGCCGCCTTCCGCCGCGTGATGGGGCGCGTGGCCCTCGTCGCGGGCCCGCGGCGGGGTGGCCGCTCCCGCGCCTCCCGCCGAAGCAGCCGAAGCGGACGGCTGGTCGCCTTCCAAGGGCTCGGGACGTTCCGCGATCGCCATCAGGTGCGCTCCAGGTAGCCGTGCGAGAGCCAGGCGGGCTCGCGGTCCGGATCGATCGTGAGCCCGTCGGACCACGTCAGCCGGTAAGGCAGCTCGGGCCGCAGGTCCACGGTCGTCAGGTCGGCGAGCACGCGCCGCGCCGAGGGCCAGTCGGAGCCCAGCACGTCGGCCAGCGCCACCCGCGAAGCGTCACCCAGCAGCGACTCCGCCACCTCCTGCAGCCGCTCCATGGCCGCGTTGGGCGAGGCGTCGAGCGAGGAGCCGGGCCCGGCGTCGGGGAGGTGGGAGCGCGGGGGAGTGGGCTGGGCGGGGGCGGGGCGCGGGGCCTCGTCCACGGCGCGGGCGATGGCGGCCGGGTCGTGCCACGGCGCGGGCGCGTCGAACACGAACCCGTCGAGCACCGCCGCCAGCCGCTCCCGCGACGCGGTCTGCGCGAACGTGCGCCACGTCTCCGTGGGCAGCAGCGTCAGGTTGCGCGTGGTGCCCGCCGAGTCGGCCAGGCGGCCGGCGGCGCGGCGCGAGGCGTCGCTGTAGGCGTAGATCGCCGCCCGCAGGTCGGTGCAGACGCGGTCGAGCTCGGGCCACCGCGTCAGGATGGTGCCGTGCAGCCCCTGGGCGCGGCGGGCGATCTCCTCGGTGCCCCACAGCTTGGGCGCCTGCTCGCGCAGCTCCTCGATCGTGCCCGTGCTCAGCGTGATCAGCTCCAGGGCCCAGAGCCGGAACGCCCGCGCCAGGTTGACCGCGCTCTGCCTGGCCTCCTCCATCGTCGTGCGCGGATCGGCGACGTTGAGGTCTTCGAGCGCCAGCAGCCGGTGCATCTCGGACTGGCCGCCGTCGGACATCATCCGCCTGATGAACATCAGCCCGACGACACTGGTGAACGAGGCCCGGTAACGCAGCTGGTTGGGCTTGGGGAACACCTCGCGGACGGCCCCCAGCCCCTTGAGCGCCCGCAGCCGGTTGTCGAACTGGTCGGCCGGATATGCCCGGCACGCGAAACGCATCTGGTCGTGCGTCAGCCACTCCTCGCCCGCCTCGGCGAACGCCGAGAACAGCGTCTCGGCGATGTCGACCAGGGCGGGGTCGTCGACCACAGCGCCGCTGTCGCGCGCCAGCGCGGCGAACATGCGGCGATAGGTCGACAGGACCGCCTCGTCGGTGAGGACGGCGTCGAAGGTCAGGGGCTGTTCGGACACGGGCACTAAGGTACGGCTTCGCACCGACAGTCTCGGCACGCCACAACAACCCCAACAGCCCTACCAGCGAGTACGTACGCGCAAGGGACCACTGAACGCTAGTGTGATGCCCGATAATACGGGGGCAAACGCTGTGTAATCGTACATACGGGGTGAGTTACGGGTGCGCATGCTCCGGGGTGATCGAGCCACCGCCGTGATCGCCGGTGCGGTGGCCACGATCCTGGTGGGCGCGGCGGCGTGGTTCGGCGTGGGCGTGTCCAGTGCGAACCCCAAGCTGGCCGACGTGGGCGCCTGGCTCTGGACCACGGCCAAAGGCAAGATCGTGCACGTCAACGGCCTGTCCGGCGAGGTCGACGGCTATCTCGACGACAAGGCGGGCAGGCAGCTGCGCGTAGTCCAGGACGGCGGGAACGTGCTGCTCGTCGACGACCGCACCGGTTACGTCAGCCGCATCGAGCCCAGCCAGCTCACGGTCTCCCAGACCCGCGACTTCGGCGCGGCCGGGCTGCAGCTGGCGGTCTCCGGCACGGCCGGGTACGCCGTGGACCCGGCATCCGGCAGGATCCAGCAGATCGACCCGGCCACGCTCAACTCGGTCGGCGCCCCGATCACCCTGCCGGGACCGCTCGGCGCGGCCCGCATCGACGGCGGCGGCCGGCTGTGGGTCCCCGTGACCGCGAAGGGCGAGGTCGTACCGGTGTCCAAGGGCGTGGCGGCGAGCCCGGTCAAGGTCGGCGAGCCGGGGGAGGAACTGGCGGTCACGATCGCCGGCGGCCTGCCGGTCGTGGTCAACAGCCGGGCGGCCACCGCCACGATCATCGGCGCGGACGGCGGCGTCGGCGAGGTCACGCTGCCCAAGGCCGTGGCCCAGGCCGCCAAGGGCGGCGCGCTCGCCCCCGCCACGACCGAAGGCTCCATGGTCCCGATATTGACGCCGGGTGACTCGGGGCTGCTCGTGGTGATCGACACCGCGTCCAACTCGGTGCTCAGCACCAAGTTCGAGGCGGACGACCCCGCCGAGCTCGGGGTGCCGCAGATGCTCGGCTCCAAGGTGTACGTGCCCGACCAGGGCCGCGGCTCGCTGATCGTGTGGGACAGCGCTGCCGGCGGCCGGCCCACCACTCTCCAGGTGGCCGACAGGCCCGGCCCGGTCGACGTGTTCGTCAAGGACGGCCTCCTGTGGGCCAACGACGAGAACGGCGACAAGGCCGTCGTCATCGACCCCGAGGGCCGCAAGCACGACATCGACAAGGGCGACTCCGACGTACCGGGGCCGACCAGCACGCCCAAGCCCAAGCAGACGCCGCGCCCGGACCCCTCGAAGACCGACACCCGGCCCGACCCCGTTCCGACGCGCACGGAGCCGCTCCCCACGCGGACGCGCGAGGCCGAGCCGACCCGCGAGGCGACGCCGACCCCCACCCCGTCGCGCGAGCCCACCACATCTCCGACGCCCTCGGCGAGCGCGCCGTCCGCGCCCGGCGCCGTGACCGCCAGGTCCGGGCCCGGCAAGGTGACGGTGAGCTTCAGCCCGTCCACCGGCGGCAAGGTCGAGCGCTACACGCTGAAGACCACGTCCGGCGGCGGCAGGTCCGTGCCGCAGTCGGTGGACGCGGACGGGCCGTTCCAGTTCGAGTTCACGGGCGGGGACTGCGCGAACGAGTACACGTTCGTGGTGGTCGCGCACTGGCCGGGTGGCGAGGTCGAGTCGGAGCCCAGCGCCGGGGCCAAGCCCTGCGTGGCGCCCGGCTCGCCGGCCGGCTTCGCGGCCAAGCCCAGGAACCGGGGCGCCGAGCTGAGCTGGAACGCCCCCGCGAACGCCGACGACGGCGTCACCTACGAGCTGACCGGCGCCGCGACCAACAACGGCATCAAGGGCACGACGTTCACCGTGGACGGGCTGAAGAACAACCAGAAGTACTCGTTCACGCTCAAGGCCAAGAACGCGGCGGGGGAGAGCCCGGACGTCGCCACGGCCGAGGTGGACCTGGCGTACCCCAAACAGCAGTACAAGAACAAGAACAACGACCAGACGAACACCCTGATCCGGCCGGCTCCCGCCAAGAACGGCGACGACAACGTCGGCAAGATCCCGAAGGGGCAGTACATCACTCTGACCGTGATCTGCCAGGTCAAAGGCCAGTCTGTCACTGAGTCGCAGGACGGCAGTACGAGTGACATCTGGAACAAAGTTGAAACGCCGTACGGGAACGGCTGGCTCAGCGACACTCTGGTGGCGACTCCGGACGGCGGGTTCCCCGAGGGGCCGCTCTTCGAGTGCACCGACTGAGAAGGGGGGCTCAGTTGACCCAGTACAACTACCAGGACCCGTTCGAGCAGACCGCTCAGCCGTACCAGCAGCAGTTCGAGCAGCCGTACCAGCAACAACAGCAGGTCGAGCAGGCCTACCAGCAGCCGCAGCAGAGCGCGCAGCTGGCCGGGCAGTTCGCTCAGCGCTTTCAGTTGCTCGCCGGCAACATAGAGCGCATCATCCGCGGCAAGCACGAGGCGATCGAGCTCGCGCTGATCTGCCTGTTCGCCGAGGGGCACCTGCTCATCGAGGACGTGCCGGGCACCGGCAAGACCACGCTCGCCCGGTCCGTCGCGGCCAGCGTGGACGCCGAGTGGCGGCGCATCCAGTTCACCCCTGACCTGCTGCCCAGCGACATCACCGGCGTGTCGATCTTCAACCAGGCGCACCAGAAGTTCGAGTTCCACCACGGCCCCGTCTTCGCGAACATCGTGCTCGCCGACGAGATCAACCGCGCCTCGCCGAAGACCCAGGCCGCGCTGCTCGAGGTCATGGAGGAGCGCAGGGTCACGGTGGACGCGGAGCCGCATCCGGTGCCCAGGCCGTTCCTGGTGGTGGCCACGCAGAACCCGGTCGACATGGACGGCACGTACCCGCTGCCCGAGGCCCAGCTCGACCGGTTCCTGATGAAGATCTCCGTCGGCTATCCGGACCACGTCTCCGAGGTGGAGGTCCTCAAGGGCATGCCGACGGGGCCGCAGGTGGAGCGGCTGCCGGTGGTCGCGCGGGCGTCGGACGTGGCGGGAATGATCGACTTCGCCTCGCGGATCCACGTGGCCGACCCGGTGTACGACTACATCGTCGCGTTGTGCGCGGCCACCCGTACCAGCCCG
Organism: Nonomuraea sp. CA-141351; assembly: GCF_050944675.1. Lineage (NCBI taxonomy): Bacteria > Bacillati > Actinomycetota > Actinomycetes > Streptosporangiales > Streptosporangiaceae > Nonomuraea > Nonomuraea sp. CA-141351. Next base: position 8,542,510 of record NZ_CP191982.1, on the reverse strand, counting down.
CATCTGCGGCTCGGCGCCAGCCCCCGGGGGAGCCTGGCGCTGCTGCGCGCGGCCAGGGTCAAGGCGGCCGCCGCCGGGCGGCACTACGTGGTGCCGGAGGACGTCAAGGCGCTGGCCGTACCGGTGCTCGCGCACCGCCTGATCCTCACCCCCGAGGCCGAGCTGCGCGAGGTCACCGCGGCGGCCGCGCTCGGCGAGATCCTCGCCGGGATGCCGGTGCCGCAGGCGGCGTAGATGCGGCCCCCGCCACCGATCCGGCTCTCCGCGGTGCTGACTCCGCTGGGCTGGGGGACGCTCGCCGGGTCCGTCGCGCTGTACGCGGCCGGGTTCGCGCTCGGTTACCCCGAGCCCGTCGTGCTCGCCACCGGCGGCCTGCTCGCGCTGGCCGTCGCGCTCGCCTGGACCGCCCCCAAACCGAGGCTCGAGGTGCATCGCGAGATCACGCCGCTGAAGGTGCCGCGCGGCGACGCCGCCGTGGCCGTGCTGAACGTCTCCAACCTCGGCCGCCGTGGCCTGTCAGGCTTACGCGCCCAGGACCGGATCGGCGCCTCGGAGCACACCGTGGACCTGCCCAGGCTGCCGAAGGGCGCCGTCCGCACGGTGTCGTACCCGCTGCCGACGGACGTCCGCGGCGAGATCCCGGTGGGGCCGCTGCTGCTGATCCGGGCCGACCCGTTCGGGCTCACACGCCGCGTCAGGTCCTACGGCTCGCCCGTCACCCTCCTGGTACGGCCCCGCACGGTCGCGCTCCCCGTCCCCCCGTCCGGCAGGGCCCACCACCTGGAGGGCCCCACCAGCGACAACGCGCCCAGCGGCACGGTCACCTTCCACACCCTGCGCGAGTACGTCGTCGGCGACGACCTGCGCCACGTCCACTGGCGGTCCAGCGCCCGCACGGGAACGCTCATGGTCCGCCAGCTCATCGACGCCGGCCTCCCCACCACCACGGTGGTCCTGGACACGCGCTACCTCACGGAGCTCGCCGTGGACGCCGCCGCCTCGGTCGCACTGGCCGCCGCCAGAGCCGGTTTCCCGGTACGGCTCCTCACCGGCGACGGCCCCGTCCCGGACACCAAGGACCCCGAAAGCGTGCTGGACCGCCTGGCCCTGGTGAGGGCGGGCGCGGGGAGCGTCACGGAGCCGTTGCGCGTTGCGCGGGGCGGCGGCTCCCTGGTCCTGGTCACGGCCGACCCCGAGGAAGCCGGGCGCGCGGCCGGTGTGCGCCGGCGCTTCGACCGGGTGATCTGCGTCTACGTCGGCCCCGGCCAGGTCGCCGTCCCCGGAATCACGGTCCTCCCGATCGCCTCCTTGGACGCGCTCCCGCTCGCGTGGGGGTCCCGATGACCCACCACGCCCCGGACCCGCCGGGCCCCCACGCCCGGCCGGCCTCGACCTGGCCACCCTCGCCGACGGGAACTCCAGCGGGGACGCTTTCGGCGCCGGGTGACTCGGCGGGGGCGTTTCAGGCGTCGGGTAGCCCGGCGGGGGCGTTTGCGGCGTCGGGTGATTCGGCGGGCGAGGCGACGAGCGGTGCGCCATTGGGCGCCTCCGCGGTGAGGGCGTCGCCAAGCGGGGCGCACCCGACGAACGTCTCCCCGGTGGGCACGTCGCCAAGCGCCGCACGCCCGGCCGGCGCCTCGTCCCGGGCGTCGCGGCGTGGGCGTCCGGCGCGTGGGCCGGTGGCGGGCCGGGACGGGACGGCGTTGTGGCGGAGGCCGGCCGGGCTGGTGCTCGTGGCGGCCATCGCGGGCACGGCCGGTTGGGGGTTCCATCGCGTCTTCCCCGGCGCCGGCCTCCTGATCGCCGTCATCCCGGCGGCCACCGCCCCCGCCATGGTCGCCGCGCTCACACACAGGCGCCCCTTGTGGCTGGCCCTGGCCCTCGACCTGCTCCTCTGGCTCGCCGGCACCATCCCCCTCTACCAGGGCCTCGAGCCCGGCCTCTTCGCCGACGTGGCGAACTCGTGGCACGCCCTGCTCACCACCCTCCTCCCCGCCCAGCCCGAGCCGCACCTCCTCGTCCTCGTCCACACCCTGGTCTGGACGGCCGCCACCATCGGCGCCGAGACCATGGCCAGGACCCGCACCAGGATCGCGGCCGCCGTCCCCGCCCTCCTCGTCTTCGGCACAGCGCTCCTGCTGGGCGTGGACGGCGAGGGATCGAACCTGCCGGTCGCGGGCGCGCTGTTCGTGCTCATCGCCGCCCTGGCACTCCTGCGCGACGACCGCCCCCCGATCTGGATACTCGCCGGCATGCCGGCCGCCGCCGCGCTGGCCGCGCTGGCGCTGGTCGTGGGCCCGCTGCTGCCGATCGCCGCGCGGCCGTACAACCCCCGCGACGACGCCGACCTCCCCCCGCCCGTACGCGTCGACAGCGTCAGCCCGCTGGACCGGGTCTCGGCGTGGCTGCAGATCCCCGACAGGGAGCTGTTCACCGTCAAGGCGGACAAACCGCTCAACTGGCGGCTGGCCGTGCTCGACCGGTACGACGGCGTCCGATGGACCTCCGGCGCCCGCTTCCAGCCCACCGGCGGCAGGGTGCCCGAGGGCGACTGGACGGGCAAGGTGGACGTCGTGCGGCAGAAGGTGACGTTCGACGGACTCCCGGGCACCTGGCTGCCCGCGGCCGAGCGGCCCGAGCAGGTCAGCGGCGTACGAGGGCTGATGGTGGACCCCGAGAGCGGGGCGCTGCTGGCGGCCGCGAGGCCCGCCAAGGGGACGAGCTACGAGGTGACCTCGCGGGTCCCCAAGCCGTCCAAGGAGGAACTGCTCGCGGCCACGCCCGTGAACGACCCGAGCCTGACCGCGTTCCCCGCCGGACCGCAGCAGCGGCTGTTCCGCAGGCTCGCCCAGGAGGCCACCAAAGGCGCGACCACGCCGATCACGCAGGCGTACCGGCTGCAGAAGTACCTGCGCACCAACGCCGGCTACGACGTCACCGCGCCCCCGGGGCACTCGCTCAAGGGGCTGGAGTTCTTCCTGCAGACGACGCATCGGGGGACGTCCGAGCAGTTCGCGACCGCGTTCGCGCTCATGGCCAGGACGCTCGGGCTGCCCTCGCGGGTGGTGGTGGGGTTCCGGCCAGGGGAGGCGTCCGGCGGGATATATCACGTCAAGTCGGGCCATGTGATGGCGTGGGCGGAGATCAAGTTCGACAAGCTGGGCTGGCGGCCGTTCTACCCCACACCCGGCCGGAGCAGTGCCAAGGACGACCACGACGTCGTGTCGTCGGCCATCGAGGAGAGCGAGGAGCTGGAGGGCGAGTTCACTCAGGGCGGGGGCGACCGGCCCAAGACGTCACAGCCCCAGGCCACCGGCAACGGTGAGGAGCCCGAGAGCGGGCCGGCGATGTGGGTGGTCGCGTCGGTGGCGGGCGGGGCGCTGCTGGTGGCGTACGCGGGCGTGGTGACGGCCCTGCCGTGGTGGCGCAGGCGGAAGCGCCGCCGGGCCCAGGGGCCCGAGCAGCGGGTGCTCGGCGCGTGGCGGCAGACGTGCGACGACCTGGGCCTGAAGGGCCGGTACGCCCTGACGGCCGCGGACGTCGTCGCCCGGCAATCAGACGAAATATCAGCACACGTCAGGCCGCTAGCGGAAATTTCGAACTACGTCAGATACGCCCCCGACACCGTCACCGAGGACGCCGCCACCGCGGCCTGGCAGCGCAGCGACGCCATCCGCAGGGCCGTACGCGCCAGGACCCCTCTGACCACCCGCATCCGCAACCGCCTCCTCCTGCGATGATGCCCGGCATGAGAAGCGTCGAGGCCCAGCTCCTGCACCGCCCGCCGGGCCTGGCGCCAGGCGAGATCGTCAGGCGGCTGGGGGCGATGCAGGCCCAGGACGTCCCCGCCGCCCTGCTCGCCTTCCGCGCCCGCTCCGCCACCCTCACCAGGCAGGACGTCGGGACCGCCTCGCACGAACGCGAGATCGTCAGGACCTGGGGCCCGCGCGGCACGCTCCACTTCGTCCACGCCGACGACCTGCCCTGGCTGCACGCCCTCACCCGGCGCGCCACGAACACCCTGCGCCGCCTCCGCGAGGAGGGCGTCACCGGCGACGACCTGCTCGCGCTCATCGGCCGCGCCCTCGAGGGCCAGGGCCCGCTCACCAAGGCCCAGCTGGAGGAGCGCCTGGCGGGCCGCGCCCGCGGCCAGGGCGTCGTGCACCTGGTGGCGCTGGCCGCGCACCACGGCCTGGCCGTGCTGGGCCCGCTCCGCGCCGGCAAGCCCACGTACGTGCACACCGCCGACTGGCTGGGCGCCCCGATCACACCAGAGCCCGACCGCGACCGCGCGCTCAAGGAACTGGCCACGCGTTACCGCCGCGCCCACCACCCCGCCGAGCCCGAGGACCTGGCCGCCTGGTCGGGCCTGCCGCTGGGCGAGGCCCGCACCGCCTGGAGCCTGAGCGCCGCCGGCCCGCCGCCCCCGGAGGAGGGACTGATGGTACGCCTGGCGCCCGCCTTCGACGAATACCTGATGGGCTGGCGCAGCCGGGACCCGATCCTGGCGGCCGGGCACGCGAGGACGGTGTTCCCCGGCGGAGGCATCCTGCGGCCCGTCGTGCTGGTGGGCGGCGTGATCAGGGGCGTGTGGGGGCGGAAGGGCGCACAGGTGAGCGTCCAGCCGTTCGACGAGCTTCCCGGCGATCTACTCGACGCGGAGATCTCCGACGTGCGCCGCTTCCTGGAATGACCGCGGCGCCAGTGCCCTGATCGTCAGCCTCCATACAGCCAGTCGACGTAGGTGTGGCCGGCCATGTCCCTGGTCCGGAACAGCTCGTTGCGCAGCACCCTGGCCACGCCGTCCACGTGCCAGATGTCGCCCCACAGCCGCGCCGTCGTCTGCACGCGCGCCGTCCGGGGGACGCGGATCTCCTGGTACGCCGCCAGGGCCCGGTCCCAGTCGCGGGCCGCCGACTGCTCGGCCAGCTCGTGGGCGTCCTCGATGGCCTGGCACGCGCCCTGGGCCAGGTACTGGAGCATGGGGTGCGCGGCGTCCCCCAGCAGGGCGAGCCTGCCCTGCACCCAGGTGCCTATCGGCGGGCGGTCGAGCATGGGCCAGTGGCGGTCGCGCCACAGGTACGGCAGTCCCTTGCCGATCTCTTCGCAGCAGCCGTCGAAGGCCGCCTCCAGCTCGCAGGGACCCCGGAACACGGCGACCTGGTTGAGCAGCTCGCCGCCACGGAGGGCGTACTGGACGAAGTGGCAGTCGGGGCCCAGGTACGCGATCACCTCGGAGGTGTCGAAGCTCTCCGGCAGCGGACACGTGCCTCTATAGGCGACAAATCCGGAATCGTGGGGTAGGTCCGCTGAGAGCTGCGCCCGGAGCGCCGACTGCAGGCCGTCCGCCGCGACCACCACACTGCTCTCGTGCACCGAGCCGTCCGCGCAGTACGCCCGCGCCCTGCCCCTGTCGTCGGTCGCCACCCGCTCCACGTGCCGGCCGTTCAGCAGCTCCACGCCTGCCTTCTCGCAGGCCCGGAGGAGGACGGCGTGCAGGTCGCTGCGGTGCGCCACCACGTAAGGAGCCCGGTAGCGGTGCCGGAACTCCTCGCCCAGGTCGAGGTGGGTGAGCTCCTCGCCGGTCAGCGCGTCGCGGAAGACCAGCCGCCGGGGGAGCACGCCCGCCTCGATCACCTGGCCGAGCAGGCCCCAGCGGTCGAGCACCCGGGTGGCATTGGGGCCGAGCTGCAACCCGGCGCCCACCTCCCCGAACTCGGCCGACCGCTCCAGCAGCCTGACCGCCCGACCGGCCCTGGCCTGCGCGAAGGCGGCGGCCAGCCCGCCGATGCCGCCGCCGACCACGATCACCTCGGTCACGACACTCCTTCCTCAGAGCCAGCGCCCGATGGCGGGAGCGCCGGGGCCGGGTGCGGGGCCTCGCCCGGTGACCCAGGCGGCCAGCTCCGCGGCGGTGCCCCGCACCTCCGGCAGGCCGTCCGCCTTGGGCGGCCCGACCGCTTCGACGGGACCAGAGTGGCCGTTGGGCTGGGCGGTGACGTGCCAGGCGGCGTCCCGGTCCGTGGGCCGGAGCACCATCGCGGGCCCTTCGCCACGTCGCCCCCACTGCGCCGTCACGTCAGCGAGCAGCGCGTCGACCAGCTCGCCTGGAAGGTCCTCGAACCGCCCGCCCAGGTCGACGCCGTGCACCCACACCTCACGCGCCCGCATCCAGACCACCTCGGACGCGGGCACGAGCCGCCCCTGAGCGGTCCGCACCCGCGCGTCCCACTGCGCCCCGGACAGACCGCCGAGAGCCTCCCGCAGCTCCTCGGCCGTCTCCTTCACCAGGCTCTCCAGCTCGGTGGCGTCGAGCCGGGCGGCCAGGTCCTCGATCTCGGCGTCCCGGGCCGCGGCCGAGGCGTACATCGGCCGCTCCTCACCCGTACGCGCCCAATGCACGAGCCTGCCCAGAGCGCGGGCGTTCGCGGCGACGTGCGCAGCCACGTGACGTCCTGTCCATCCGGGCAACCGGCTCGCCCGCCCGAGATCGCTCCGGCGCAGGCGGGCCTCGAAATACGCGGTGCCGGAGTCCATCCAGCGCAGGTCAGCCATCGCGGCGCGCCACGTTCACCAGCTCGCCGACCCCCGCGATGCGCGTCACGACCTTGCTTCCGTCGCCGAGGTACCGAGGAGGCTTGCGTGCGTGCCCGACCCCGCCGGGCGTGCCGGTGGCGATGACGTCCCCGGGCCGCAGCGTGAGGATCTCCGACACGTACGAGATGAGCTGGGCCGGGCCGAAGACCAGGTCGGACGTGTCCGCCTCCTGCATCACCTCGCCGTCCACCTCGCACCACATGGTCATCGCCACACCCTCCAGCTCGTCGGGCGTGACGAGGAACGGGCCGAACGGCGTGCTTGCCTCGAAGGTCTTGCCCTGGAGCCACTGCAGCGTGCGGTTCTGGTAGTCGCGGGCCGTCACGTCGTTGATCACGGAGTAGCCCGCGATGGAGGCCTCCGCCTGTTCGGGCGACACGTTCCTGGCCTCCGTACCGATGATCACGGCCAGCTCGGCCTCCCAGTCCATGGCCTGGGAGACGGCGGGCAGCGCGATCTCGTCGTACGGCCCGGCCAGCGCCTCGGCGAACTTGGCGAACAGCGTCGGATACTCCGGCAGCTCGCGGCCCATCTCCAGGATGTGGTTGCGGTAGTTGAGCCCGACGCAGATGATCTTCCCGGGCCGGGGGACGACAGGGGCGAGGTCGGCCGTGGACAGCGGATGCCTGGGCCCGTCCGCGGCGGCCGCGGCGTCCCGCCAGCCGGGGCCGGCCAGCAGCGCCCCCACGTCGGGCGCCACGATCTCCACGGCCTGGTCGCCGTCGATCCTGGCGGCGGTCGTACGGCCGGGCAGCCGCAAAGTCGCGAGCTTCACGCGAGCTCCTCCCGGTACTGGTGCAGCCCTTCGAACACGGGCGTGTCGGCGAAACGGAACAGGTCGAAGCGGGTCTCGGCGCGGAACGACCACGCGCACCACGACGGCACCACGACGAGGTCCCCCCGCGACAGCCGCCGCTCGTCGCCGTCGAGCGTCACGAACCCCTCGCCGTCGAACACCTGGTAGACCGACGAGCCCACCTCCCTCCGCGCGGTGGTCGCGGTCCCCGGCCGCAACCGGTGGAACTCGGCCCTGATCGTCGGCATGACGTCGCCGCCGGTGGTGGGGTTCGTGTAGCGGACGGCGGCGTGGCCGGGCCCGACGGTCCCCGGGTGGCCCTCGTCCTCCAGCGCGAGCTGCTCGTCCAGCGCGCGATCGGTGTGCTCCCACCGGTAGGCGGCGATCGGCGAACTGGGCGTGGCTCCGAGCGCCGACACGGGACGCAGCCCCGGATGCGCCCACAGCCGTTCGGAGCGCGACACGCTCGGCGTGGTGACGTCGGTGACCTGGTCGGGGCCGAACTCGAAGAAGGAGGTGTCGGTGTGGTGCACGAGCGGGATGTCCAGCCCGTCGATCCAGGCCATCGGGGCGTCGGTGGTGTTGTGGTGCCCGTGGAACTGCCAGCCGGGCGTCAGCAGGAAGTCGCCGCGCCGCATGGCGACCGGGTCGCCGTTCACGACGGTCCAGACGCCCTCGCCCTCGACGACGAAGCGGAAGGCGTTCTGGGTGTGGCGGTGCTCGGGGGCTACCTCGCGCGGGCCCAGGTACTGGATGGCCGCCCAGAGCGTCGGCGTCGCGTACGGCAGCCCGTCCAGGCCGGGGTTGGCCAGCGCGATCGCCCGCCGCTCCCCGCCCCGCCCCACGGGCACCAGCTCGCCGGCCCGCTCGGCCAGCGGGTGGAGCGTCTTCCACTCCCACACGTGCGGCCTGGCCTTGGGCTTCGGATGTACGGGCATCAGGTCGCCGACCTGGGTCCACAGCGGTATGAGATCTTCCGCCGCGAAGTCCGCGTAGAGCCTCTCCTCGGGGTTCATGGTGCCCACGCTAGGAGTTGATTCTGTGTTCCGCACTAATGTTCTTCTATGAAGAACAGGCCCGCGTACGCCCTGGGCTCGGTCGACAACGTGCTGCTGCTCCTGCACATGCTGCGCGACCAGGGGCGGCTCAAGGTCACCGACGTCGCCAGGGAGCTGGGCATCGCCCGGTCGACCGCCCACCGCCTGCTGGCCATGCTGGTCTATCGCGACTTCGCCGTACAGGACGAGCACCACACGTACCTGCCCGGCCCGTTCCTCACCTCGACGCAGGCGACGCCTGGCGGCACGGGCCTGCGCGAGTTGCGCGCCCGGGTCAGGCCCGCGATGGAGGCCCTGTGCGCGCGGGCCGCGGAGACCGTGAACCTCATGGTCAGGGTCGGCACGGAGGTGCGCTTCCTGGACAGCGTTGAGTCGTCGCAGATCCTGCACGTGGGCGACCGGCGGGGCACGATCCTGCCGGCCCGGCAGGCGTCCGGCGGCAAGGTCCTGCTCGCGACGCTGCCCCACAGCTGGCTCTGGGAGCTCTACCCGGACCTAGCCGACGCGGAGCGCGCCGCGCTGGCCCGCGAGCTCGACGAGGTCCGGGTACGCGGATACGCCCTGAACATCGAAGGGACCGAGCAGGGCGTCTCGGCCATCGGCGTCGCCCTGCGCAACGGGAGCGGGTCGGCGGTGGCGGCACTGTCGATCTCGGCGCCGTCCGCGCGGTTCGGGATGGATCGCGTGGCGGCGTTCGCGAAGGAGTTGCGCCGCGCGGGAGCGGAGGCGGAACAGGCCCTGGCAGGCTTCCCCGATTAGCTCATTGCCGTGTAACCCCTCTGGGGTTACAGTAGGGGTATGCCAAAGATCAACGTGTATCTGCCGGATGAGCTGGCGGAGGCCGTCAAGCAGGCCGGCGTGCCGGTGTCGGCGGTCTGCCAGCGAGCACTCGAGCAGGCGGTGCGCCGGGTGACCGCCATCAGGGAGACCGTCCTGGCCGATCTCGACCTGGAGGAGCCGACGGGGGCGCTGACCCACCTGACGGCGAGAACGCGTACCGTGCTCAAGCTCGCCGCCGACCAGGCCCGAGCGGAGGGGGCCGCGAGCGTCGGGACCGAGCACCTGCTCGGCGGCATGCTGACCGAGGGCGGCAACCTGGGGCTGCGCGTCCTGCACGCCATGGACATCGAGCCCGAACAGGTCAGACGCGACCTCGCCCACCGCCACCAGCCGGCGACGGACACGGAGGCGGACGGGCCGCGGAGCTTCAGCGGGACCGCGGCCAACGCGCTCGAGTTCGCCGTCACCGAGGCCACCTCGCTGGGCCACAACTACGTCGGGTGCGAGCACCTCCTGCTGGGCCTGGTCGCCGAGCCGGACGGGACCGCCGGCCAGGTCCTGCGCGCGCTGGGCGCCGAGCCCCGGCTCACCCGGCGCGCCGTGACCGCGGCCCTGGCCGGCTACGTCCACCTGCGCGCCCAGACCCAGCAGGGCGGGCCCGCCACCCAAGGCGGGGATCAGCTCGCGGCGCTGGCCACGGTGTTCAGGAACGAGCTCCAGTCGATCGGGCAGCGCCTGGAACGCCTGGAACAGCACGTCGGCCTGAACGCCTGAGGACCTCCCGTGAAAGCCGCCGGCCGCGGGCGCGTGCTCGCGGCCCTTCGCCCCGCTCTCGCGGCGCTGATCGTGGTCGGCCTCGTGATCGCGGCCCTGTGGTGACCGGGCACGGACCGAGCCAAGGGCACGCCCATTTTGGCGATCATCACTCGAGCCACCGCCGTCAGGCGACCTTGGAGGAGCTCGCCGTCCAGGTGTTGCACGCGCCGGGCTTGCCCGCCTTGTAGCCCTTCTCGATCCAGTACAGGCGGTTGGCGGTCTTGCCCTGGTACCTGTTCTTCCAGAAGTCCTGGACCTTGATCACGGGCTTCCAGTCCTTGACCACCCGCCCCAGGGTCTTCGCCGACACGCCCACGAAGCAGTCGGTCTGCAGGTAGTACCGGCGATTCTGCTCGTTCATGAGGGATTCCGACCCGTCGTTCTGCATCCCCCACCAGGCTTTCCCGATGCCGGTCTGCCCGGTCACGACCCCGCTCCATGTCCTGACCACGGAGGTGAACACCGCGAGATCGTTCTTGGCCCTGATCCAGTCATCGGCCAGCCGCACCTGGATGGACGTGGCGCAGATCTCGGAAAAGGAGCCGGAGATCTCCATGCCGGTGGAGCAGGACTCCTTGTCGGAGGCCTCCTTGAATTCCACCTTCACCGGCTCGAAATCCTTGATGGCCGGTTTCCACGCCGAGTTCAGGCAGCCGACGAGTTCGGTGATGTATTTCCGCGTGGAGGCCTTGCTCGTGCCCTTGCTCAGTTCGCAGGAGACTTTGGAGGGCTTGGCCTTGTAGAGGGCGTTCTGGGTCAGCTCGGGAGCGCCCTTCACCGGCTCGGCGTACGCGGTGCCGGAAAGGAGCGCCAGACCGGTGGCGGTCCCCGCCAATAAACGAGTGATCATGAGGCGGGATACTAGCGAAAGGTCAGAGCCAGTTGCGCTTTTTGAAGACCACGTAGAGGGTCAAGCAGACGGCCGCCATGAGCACGATCGCGAACGGGTAGCCGAACATCCAGTGTGTTTCCGGCATGAAGTCGAAGTTCATCCCGTAAATGGTCCCGACCAGGGTCGGCGCGAAGAGGATGGCGGCCCAGGCGGAGATCTTCTTGACCTCCTCGCCCTGCTGGATGCTCGCCTCGGTCATCCGGGCCATCTCCGCGTTCTGCGCCTGCGTCACCAGCGTCGAGTTGATGACCAGGATGTTCTGCAGCATCGTCCGGAAGGACGAGATCCGCTCCGCCACGGTGATCGCGTGGTCGGCCACGTCACGCAGGTAGCTCTGCAACTCGTCGTTGACGCCGTACTTCGGCGCCCCCGCGATGAGCGCGTGCAACATGCCCACCAGCGGTGACGTGGCCCGCTGGAACTCGATCACCTCGCCGGACAGCTCGTAGACGCGCCGCGACACCGAGGGGTCGCCGCCGAAGACCTGGACCTCGATCTCCTCGATGTCCTTCTGCAGCCCGGCCACCACCGGCGCGTAGCCGTCGACCACCGCGTCGAGGATGGCGTAGAGCACGGCCTGCGGGCCCTGCCGGAGCAGCTCGGGGTCCGACTCCATGCGTTTGCGTACGCCCTGCAGGTCGGGCGCCTCCGCGTGGCGTACGGTGATCACGAAGTTGGGCCCGACGAAGACGTGCACCTCCCCGAACGCGACCTCCTCCACGTCGTCCAGGTAGCGTGCGGCCCGCAGCACCACGAAGAGCGTGTCGCCGTAGCGGTCGGCCTTGGGCCGCTGGGAGCCGACGATCGCGTCCTCCAGCGCCAGCTCGTGCAGCTCGAACTCCTCGCCGAGCTTGACCAGCTCCCACTCCTTCGGCCGGTAGAGGCCGATCCAGGCCATGCTGTCCGGCATCTGCTTGAGCCGCTCGAAGGCGTCGGCGAGGGAGCCGGGATTGTCTACTCGCTCGCCGTTCTGGTAGATCGCGTTGTCGATGACGGTCGGACGGTAGGGGCGCTCCTCCGTGGCACGCGGGTCCATCGAGTGCTCGGGCGCTTCCTCGCGTGCGTCACCGCTGCGCCTGAACCCCTTCACCCTGGCCATTGCCCACTTCCTGGAATTACGAGAGCTCGTCGAGCTGCTGTGCGGCGCGGTCTCTGATGGTCTGGCGCCACATCGGCGTCCAGCCGATCAGCAGCCCGTGTGGCCTGCCGAGCGCCATCTTCGACCAGCGCTTGAAGTCGAATTCGTCGTGATGGCGGACGATCAGATCGTCCTCGAACCTGAACAGCGCGTCGATCTCGTTGACGACCTCGCGCCCAGTGCTCGAGAACGTGTACCGCGCTGTCCAGTGCGCGGTCCCGGTGTAATCGTCGGCCGTCACGTCACGATATGCGGACTTCACCCCGTCGCGCACGCCGAGCTGGAGCTGCCACATCCTCATCACCTTGTCGCGCCCCTCGACTTCCTGGAAGATCGGATCGCCGAAGCTGACGTCAAGGTGATAGCAGCGCTCCATGGCGGCGAAGTCCGCACGGCCCAGAGCGTCGAAGAAAGCGCCGATGAGCGCCACGTGCCGATCATTCACCTTCCTATCAGATCACGGCCGCGCCGTTGTCCCAGCACACAGCCCGCAACCAGTCATCGCCCAGGTCCAGCCGGGCGAGGGCGTCCAGCTGATGCGCGTAGGAGTGAGGAATCGTCGGAAAGTCAGAGCCGAGCACCACCTTCCCCGAAAGGCCCAGATCAAGCAACGCGGGCCGCAACCGTTCGGGAAACGGCATCCCCAGCTCGCAGAAGTCGGTGAAGGCCATCGTGGTGTCCAGTGCGACCCGCTCGTAGCGGCCGGCCAGCTCGAAGAACGGGTCGTACTCCGGCATCCCGAGATGTGCGATCACCACCCGCAGCCGCGGATGCCTGCGCAGGACCTCGCCGATCGGCTCCGCCCCGATGTAGCCGCCGGGCACGGGGACCGAGCTGGCGTGCGTCACCACCGGCACGCCCGCGTCCGCCAGCAGCCCCCAGACCTCGTCCAGCTCGCCGGCCCGCGGGTCGAACCCGCCGACCTGCAGGTGCACCTTGAAGATCTTCGCGCCGTCATCCAGCGCCCGGCGCACGTACTCCACGGCTCCAGGCTCCGGGTAGAAGGTCGCCGAAGGCAGGCATTCAGGTGTACGGCGGGCGAAATCCAGCGTCCAGGCATTGAGGTCGGCCGCCATGTCGGGCTTGTGCGCGTAGGCGAGGGCGGGGAACTTCCGTACGCCCATCGCCCGCAGCCGCTCGACCCGCTCCTCCACCGGCCACTCGTACTCGATCTTCCAGCCGTTTCCCATCAGCGGGCCACCGTGCCTGAAGTGGTGCCACACGCGCCGCTCCATCCGCTCCGGCAGGAAGTGCACGTGAAGATCGATCAGGCCGGGCAGCCCGAGCCCCCGCCACCAGTCCGGCACCCGCGCGTCAGAATGTTGTTCTGTGGCCACGGACGAGACTTTACCTGGATAGTGTTTCTCCTCGATGGAACAGCTCTGGGCCCACCTGATCAAGGTTCAGCCTGACCCCGACCCCTGGGTCGTGGGGGTCTCGGCTCTGGCCGCGCTCATGCTCGTCGGCTTCCGCATGCCCTGGCAGGTGTCCAGAGGCCTGATCACGATCGCGCACGAGGGCGGCCACGCGCTGATGGCGCTCGTCACCCGGCGCAAGCTCGAAGGCATCCGCCTCCACTCCGACACCTCCGGCGTGACGCTGACCAGGGGCAGGCCCACCGGGCCCGGCATGGTGCTGACCGCGCTCGCCGGCTACCTCGCGCCGCCGCTGCTGGGGCTGGCCGCCGCCTGGCTGACCGAGATGGGGCACATCACGCTGCTGATCTGGGGCGTGCTGCTGTTCCTGGTCTGCATGCTGCTGCTCATCCGCAACCTGTACGGCGCCCTGATCCTGCTGGCCACCGGCGGCGCCGTCTTCGCCCTGATCATGTACGCGCCGGCCGAGGTCCAGCAGGTCGTCGCCCTGGTCGCGGTCTGGTTCCTGCTGTTCGGCGGGATCAGGCCGATCATCGAGTTACAGCGCAAGCGGCGCAGGCGGCAGGCGAGGGACTCCGACGCGGACCAACTGGCCAGGCTGACGTTCCTGCCCGGCGGGTTCTACGTGTTCTTCTTCCTGCTGGTGTCGCTCGTTTCCGTGGTCTTCGGGGCGTACCTCATGAATCCGCTCTAGTCACGATATTTCGCACTAAACTCGCCCCATAACAGGGGGGGAGTGCCGTGCTGCCAGTCGAGGACGCGCCCGGCTACCGGGTACTCGATCAGGCGGGCCAGGGCGGGTTCGCCGTCGTGTACCGCGCCTACCAGGAGCGCCTCGACCGGGTCGTGGCGCTCAAGGTGCTGTCCGTCGACCGGGTCGACCAGCGCACGATGCGCAGGTTCCAGCGCGAGCTGCAGCTCACGGGCCGCCTCACCGGCCATCCCAACGTCGTGACCGTCTTCGACACCGGCGTGACGCGCTCCGGCAAGCCGTACATCGCGATGGACTTCTTCGAGAACGGCTCGCTGCGCGACAAGGTCCGCACGGAGGGGCCGCTGCCGGTGCCCGACGTGCTGCGGGCCGGGGTGAAGCTGGCCGGGGCGCTGGCCGCCGTACACGAGGCCGGGGTCCTGCACGGCGACATCAAGCCGCAGAACATCCTCATCTCCCGGTACGGCGAGCTCGCCATCGCCGACTTCGGCGTGGCCAGGGTCGTCGACTCCTCGGAGATCTCGGCCACGTCGCAGGCGTTCACCCCGCTGCACGCCGCCCCCGAGGTGCTCACCGGCCGGCCCCACTCCGCCTCGACCGACATCTACTCGCTCGGCTCGACCCTCTACCACCTGCTGGCAGGCCGGCCCGCCTTCCACAACCCGGCCGACCCGTCGATCGCGCCCCTCATGTACCGGGTGCTCAGCATCGACCCGCCCCCGATCAACCGCTCCGACGTGCCGCCGCCGGTCTTCGAGACGATCCTGCGCGCGATGTCCAAGCAGCCGGAGGCCCGGTACGGCTCCGCACGCGAGTTCGCCCGGCGGCTGCGGGAGGTGCAGGCCGAGCTGGGCCTGTCGGTGACGGACCTGGTGGGCCAGGACCCCGGCCCCGGACCGGCGATGTCCACGGTTCCCCGCACCCGCTTCGACGACCCGCCTGCCGGCAACCCCGGTCCGTCCCAACTGCCGACCACGGGCCACCACCTGCCCGGCGCCGCCCACCCGGCGCCGTTCGGCACGCAGGGGGCGGGCAGCGGTGGCACGGGTGCCGGTGGCATGCACGCGACGGGTCAGCATCTGCTCCAGGGGACGGGCCCGCAGGCGACGGGTCCGGGCCACCTGGCGTCCGGGCAACCGGGCTCGCAGGGGGCGGGCAGCGGCGGCATGCAGCCGGCTGGCCCCTCCGGCTTACAGGCGACCGGGGTGCCCCCGCACTCCGCCGTCGCGTATTCGGCTGTAACGAACCCTTCCGTCCAGGGCGGGGAGCCCGAAAGGGGGCGCCTGCAGCGGAGCCTCGTGATCGGGGCGGCGGTGGCGGCCGTCGTCATCGGCGGCTCGAGTGCGGCGATCTACCTCTCACTCCAGCAGCCCCAGACACCCCAGACCGCCCAGCCGAAGACGTCCGAGCCCGGCTCTCAGGACACCGTCCCCATCGACAAGAAGTCCATAGCCGCGCTCACCCCCCGCGGTCTCAAGGCGAAGGACCAGGGCACCCTGGTCGAGCTGCGGTGGACGCTCCCGGCCGGCGCCGGCCGCTACCCCGTGGTCCTCCAGCGCTCCCCGGTCAAGAAGGGCGAGCACCCCATCACCGCCCTGGGCCAGGGCGCCACCGCGACCCGCGTCGCAGGCCTGGACCCGGGCACCGGCTACTGCTTCCTGGTGGGCGTCCCGCTCCAGATCTCGGAGAACTCCACGGTCGCGTGGTCCAAGCCGGCGTGCATCCGCGGAGCCGTGGTCCGCTCAACCCAGTAGCTTGCGCGCCGCCTGCTCGATCTCGTCCTCCGATAGCAGCACGTGGTCGGCCGCCTTACCGAGGGGGATGAAGCTGTCGGCCGAGGTCACCCGGCCGATCTTCCCGGTGAACCCGGCGTCGACCAGCTCCGCCACGATCGCCTCGGAGACGCCGCCGGTGTGCCGGGTCTCGTCGGCGATCAGGACGTTGCCGGTCAGCTCGGCCGCCCGCAGCAGGTCCTCCGTCGGCAGCGGCGCCAGCCAGCGCAGGTCGAGGACACGACACCCGACGTTCTCCTGGGTCAGCCGCACGGCGGCCCGCAGGCTCATCCGCACGCCGTTGCCGAACGTCACGATCGTCAGATCGCGCCCGTCGCCGTAGGAGCGCGCCCGCCCGATGGGCACGTGCGTCTCCGCCCAGCGCCCGGGCGGCGGGTAGGGCGCGAGCCAGCCGCCGTCGCCCTCCTCGAACAGGTCACGCGTGTGATAGAGCGCGATCGGCTCCAGGAACACGCACACCGAGCCGCTCGTGCGGGCCGCCGCCAGGCAGGTGCGCAGCATGGCCGCGGCGTCGTCGGGACGGGCGGGCGAGGCGATGACCAGGCCGGGGATGTCGCGCAGCGCGGCCACCGCGTTGTCGTTGTGGAAGTGCCCGCCGAACCCCTTCTGGTAGGCGTACGCGGCCACCCGCACCACCATCGGGTTGGTGTAGGAGCCACGCGAGAAGAACGACAGCGTGGCCGCCTCCCCGCGGATCTGGTCGAGCGCGTTGTGCAGGTAGGCCAGATACTGGATCTCGGGCACGGGGAGCAGCCCCGACACGCCTGAGCCGAGCGCCAGCCCCAGGATGGCCTGCTCGTCGAGCAACGTGTCGAACACCTGCCCGGCGCCGAACCTCTTCTGCAGCCCCCTGGTCACTCCGTAGACGCCGCCCTTCTTGGCGACGTCCTCGCCGAACACCGTCATCTCCGGGTAGACGGCCAGCGCGTCGGCGAGCGTGCGGTTGACGGCCTGTGAGAGCGTCATCGGCTTGTCGTGCTCGGGCAGCGAGCCCGCGAAGGCCTTCGTCCTGGCCGCGGCCGTGGCCGCCATCGGGCTGATCTTCGCGATCAGCTCGGGCTTGCGCGGTGCGAGCGGCTCCATGATCTCCTTGGCGGAGCCGAGCCGCGGGCTGCGCGTCGTCTCGAGCGCGATCCGCAGCACGTGCTCGCGCTGTGACTCGTAGGTCTTGAGCAGCTCGTCCGGCGTGGTCAGCCCGGCCCCCACCAGCAGCGCCGCCGTGCGGACCAGCGGGTCGCGCTCGAGGTCGGCCCTGATCTCCCGCTGAGTGCGGTAGGCCTGCTCGACGTCGGACCCGGCGTGGCCCATCAGCCGCACGGTGGACAGGTGGAGGAAGGCGGGGGAGCGGCGCTCGCGTACGTGCCGGACCGCGCGGACGGCGGCGTCGTACGCCTCGGCCAGATCGCAGCCGTCGGCGGCGAAGTACTCGATGCCGGGACGCCGCGCGGCCGACTCCACCCAGCCCTTGGGTGTGCGGACGCTGATGCCGATGCCGTTGTCCTCGCACACGAACAGGATCGGCAGCGGCTGCCCCTGGTAGGTGGCGTAGGAAGCGATGTTGAGGCCGCTCAGGGCGCTCGCGTGGTTGATCGAGGCGTCGCCGAAGCTGCACACCGTGACCGCGTCCGCCGGCCAGAGGGACGGCGCGCCGAGCGCCTTGGCCCGCTCGATGGCGAACGCCACGCCCACCGCCCTGGGCAGGTGGCTGGCGATCGTCGAGGTCTGGGGGATGACGGCCAGATCGGGATGGCCGAACACCTTGTGCCTGCCGCCCGCGATCGGCTCGTCGGCCGCCGCGGTCAGGCCCATGAGCACGTCGCGGAGGCCCTGCTCGGGCAGCCTGCCGGCCTGCTCGGACCTGGCCAGGTAGAAGGCGCCCGAGCGATAGTGGAGCAGGGCGGGGTCGGTGGGCAGCAGGGCGGCGGCGACGGCCGCGTTGCCCTCGTGACCGGCCGAGCCGATCGTGTAGAAGCCCTCGTCCTGCTCGCGCAGCCAACGGGCCGCGATGTCCAGCAGGCGGCTGTCGACCTGGCGTTGGTACAGCTTCACGCACTGCTCGCCGGTCAGGGACGTGCCCTCGCGGACCGGCTGCCCCGGATCTCGTGCGGGGCCCGCCTCAAGCGTCGCAATTGCCTGAGTGAAATGAGTCTCAACAGTGTCGCGCGCCACACACCGATTATGTCTTCGTTCGGCGCTGACGTCTGCTGGACGCCGCCCACATCTTGTGGACCGGTCCGATTGACCCCCATCAATAACGGTTTGTCAGATTTCCGAACTTTCGGGCCGGAGCGTACGTCTACTGAGATGACATACGTGGCACCCTCAATGCCGCGTTGAAACCCCTGGGGTCTCCAGAAAGGAACCCGCATGTTACAACGCATCCGCGTGGCCGCCCTCGCCATCGCGCTGGGCGCCGGGGCACTCGTCCTGGTACCCACCGCCGCGACGGCCGCCGCGGACCCCGTCATCACTCGAGTGGAGATCAACCCCGGCCCGCCGGTCGACGTCACGAACGGCGCGGTCACGGCCACGTTCAGCTTCGCCACCAAGGGGGCTGACAAGGCCGAGCTCCAGCTCAAGCCCCCGGGCGACATCAGCGTCGGCAAGCCCGTCGACCTGACGTCCGCCAAGAACGGCGACTGGACCAAGTGGACCGGCACCAAGTCCTTCGACTCCTCCAGCACCGGCACGTGGAGCTGGCTGGCCATCGCCGGCGGCGCCTCCCGCGGCGGCACGTTCGAGGTCGTCGCCAAGAAGGTGCTCGACACCAAGATCGTCGACTTCGACGCCGGCCCCGACTTCGTGGACAGGGGCGACCTGGTCAAGGTCTCCGGCCGGCTGCTCGCCGACGGCAAGGGGTACGGCGCGCAGAGCGTCGCGATCACCTTCCGCGCGCGGGGCGCCGACGCCTACCGTGAGATCACCAAGGTGACGACCGGTGCCGACGGCTCGTTCAGCGCCACCGTACGGGCCCGCGAGACGGGCTGGTGGCGGGCCGAGTTCGCGGCCACGTCCGGCGCGAAGGGCTCGGTCAGCGACGCCGACAGGGTGGACGTCAGGCGCGGCGACCGCAGCAGCAGGATCGCCGGCTTCGACGCCCGGCCCGAGCCCGTGGACAAGGGCGACCGGCTCACGTTCACCGGCGCCCTGCAGGTCGAGGGCCGCGACGGCGTTGCCGGCGAGCGCGTGTCGATCTTCTTCCGGGCCGGCGGCTCGCAGAGGTGGGAGTACGTCACCAGCGACGTGACCGGCCGCGACGGCCGCTTCTGGGCCTCCGCCACCGCGCAGACCTCTGGTTGGTGGCGCGCCGAGTACTCGGGCACCCGCGGTGTGCGCGGCTCGGTCAGCGGCGCGGACTGGGTCGAGGTCACCCAGCCCGCCCCGGCGCCCGCCAAGGCGGACACGCGGCTGATCAAGTTCAACGCGTACCCGGAGCCGGTCAAGCGCGGCAAGTACGTCAAGGTCGCGGGCAAGCTGCAGATCGACGACGAGGGCTCCTGGGCGGGCTACTCGGGCAAGGTGGCGCTGTACTTCAAGCGTGCGGGCTCGCACAAGTGGGAGTACGTGAAGACCACCAGGTCGAGTGAGAGCGGCCGCCTCTACACCAAGGTCAAGGCGTGGAACTCGGGCAGCTGGCGGTTCGTGTTCGCCGGCGACGAGGACGCCTACGGCGACACCAGCCGCTCGGACTACGTCCGCGTGAAGCGCTGACCGCCTGACACAAGCCGAGGCCCGGGGACATCACCCCGGGCCTCCGCTTGCGCTATTCCGCCCGCCTGAACTCCGCGATCGCGACCCCCAGCAGGACCAGCCCCAGGGCGGCCACGATCCCGATGTCCAGCCCCACCGGCACCTGGAAGTCGAACCACCGGACCCCCGGATTCAGCACCGCGCTCACCCGTGCGGGCACGTCCAGATGCGAGAAGACCGCCTCGCGCAGCGGGTCGACCGCGTACGTCATCGGATTGACCACGGTCAGCAGGTGCAGCCACGAAGGCAGGTTCGCCAGCGGGAACATGGCCCCCGACAGGAACATCATGGGCATGATCGCCATCTGCATCAGACCGAAGAAGGACTGCATGTTCTTCATCCGGGCGGCCAGCATCACCCCGAAGGCCGTGATCGTGAACGCCGCGAGGAACATCTCCGCCAGCAGCGTCACGATGAGCACGGGCGAGTAGGGCACCCCCACCAGCCCCGCCAGGGCCAGGATGACGACGCCCTGCCCGGTGGCCACGATGGCGCCGCCCAGGCACTTGCCGACCACGATCGCCCCGCGCGAGACGGGCGCGACCAGCATCTCCCTGAGGAAGCCGAACTCGCGGTCCCAGACGATGGACCCCGCAGAGAACATCGCGGTCATGATCACGGTCATGGAGATCATGCCGGGATACATGAACGTGCGGTAGTCGATCCCCGGGATCGCCCCCCGCACCAGCGACCCCAGCCCGGTGCCCATGACGAACAGCCACAGCACGGGCTGCACGAGCGTGGACAGCATGCGGGTGCGGTCGTTGAGGAAGCGCAGCAGCTCCCGGTGGAGCACTATCTTGATCGCCCGTACGTCGTGCCCGGCGCTGCGGGCCGGCACGCGGACGCTGATGGCCTCTGCCGCCATGGCTATCGCCTCGCCATCGCTCTCATCCACGTCATGTTGTCGGCGCCGGACTCGGCGTCGCGGATCGTGGAGCCGGTGTACGACATGAACACGTCATCCAGGGACGGCCGCGAGACGCTCACCGACTTGATCGGCATGCCGAGCTCGGCGAACAGCCTGGGCACGAACTCCTCGCCCGAGGCCACCGCGAACGTCACCGCGCCCTCGCGCACGGCCGCGTCCAGTCCGAACCGCTCCCGCAGCGCCTTGATCGCCTCCGTGTCGTCGGCGGTCTGGATCTGCACCCGGTCCTTGCCGACGCTGGCCTTCAGCGCCTCCGGCGAGTCGATGACGACGATCTCACCGTGGTCGATGATCGCGATCCGGTCGCAGTACTCCGCTTCGTCCATGTAGTGGGTGGTCATGAAGATCGTGATGTCCTCGAGCAGCCTGAGCTGGTTGATGTAGCCCCAGATGGCCGAACGGGTCTGCGGGTCGAGGCCCACGGTCGGCTCGTCCAGGAAGAGCACGCGCGGCGAGTGCAGCAGGCCGCGGGCGATCTCCAACCGCCGCTTCATGCCGCCGGAGAACGTCATCACCTTGGCGTCCTTGCGGTCCCACAGCGCCACCATCTCCATGACCTGGCGGATCCGGTCGCCGACCATGCTCTTGGGCACGCCGTACAGCTCGGCGTGGAAGCGCAGGTTCTGCTCGGCGCTCAGGTAGCCGTCGAGGGTGGGGTCCTGGAAGACCAGGCCGATGTTCCTGCGCACCTCGTCGCGGTTCCTCACCACGTCGTGGCCGGCCACGGTGGCGCTGCCGCCGGTGGGGTTCACCAGCGTGCAGAGCATGCTGATGGTGGTGGTCTTGCCGGCGCCGTTCGGGCCGAGGAAGCCGAACACCTCGCCGGGGCGCACCTCGAAGTCGACGCCTTTGACGGCCTCGACCTTCCCGTACGTCTTTCGCAGCTTGTGAACGGCTATCGCCGCGTCCGCCGTCATTCAGTCCTCCGCCAGGATCTGGAACATGGACCTGCGGGTCTTCTTGATCAGCTCCTTGGCCTGCACCACCTGACGGTCGCTCGCCGTGCGGACCAGATGGGAGAAGGCCTCGTTGAGCTGGCCCCAGAGCACGCGCAGCTCGTGGTGGTCCTGCGGCACCGAGCGGGCGACCTCGTCCCACGGCGCCTGGCCGGCGTGCCTGGCCGCCTGGCGGCGACCCTCTTCCGTCAGGCTGTACGTACGGCTCCCGCCGGACTCGTCGCCCGACACCAGGCCCTCGTCCTCGAGCTGCTGGAGCGCCGGATATACCGAGCCGGGGCTGGGCCGCCACACGCCGCGGCTGCGCTCCTCGATGTCCTGGATCATCTGGTAGCCGTTCTGCGGCCCCTCCAGGAGCAGCGCCAGCAGCGCCGCCCTGACGTCGCCGCGGCGGACCCGCGGCGGGGGCGTCTCCCAGTGCACGACCGTGCCGAACTCGGGGCCGTGCGGGAACGGCGGAGGGGGTGCGAACGGGGGTACGCCGAAGTTGCCCGGTCCCGGTCCCGGCGGGGGCGGGGGAGGCGGAGCATCCCAGAAGTCAGGATCGTGCATGATTTACCTCCAACTATCGAGATACGTTAACGATATATCTAGATAGTTGGCATGAGAAGGGCATAACGGGCATAGCCCTAAAAGTTAGTGAGCGTTAACGGAGGCGTTGATCGCCGCCCGCGCCATGGCGCGCAGGAGCGGCCGCATGTCCTGCGCGGGCAGCTCGCCCGCGCTGTGCGGCGTGGAGTTGAGCAGCCCGAACACGGCGTGCGTCGCGGCCCGCAGGCGCGCGGCCGGGCACGAGGGGTGCAGCTCGGCCAGCACGGTCACCCACTCCTCGACGTAGAGCCGCTGCAGCCGCCTGATCTGGCGGCGCTCGGGCTCGGGCACGTTGCCCAGCTCCCTGTCGTGCACCGTGATCAGCGCCGGCTGCTCGATCGCGAACGTGATCTGCACGTTGAGCAGTGCGTCCAGCGTCTCCTGCGGATCCGCGTGCGAGGTGACCACGGCGACGGCCGACTCGCGCAGCCGGGAGCTGACGTCGAGGAGCATCTCCGACAGCAGCGCGTCCTTGCCACTGAAGTGCCGGTAGAGCGCGGGGCCCGAGATGCCGACCGCACCGCCGATGTCCTCGATCGAGACCCCGTGGAAGCCGCGCGCGGCGAACAGCCGGGCCGCCGCCTCCAGGATCTCCCTGCGCCGGTTGCCTCTATTGCGGGTAGGCCGGGTAGGTGGGGAGGCAGTGGTCACGTCTCACATGCTAGACGATTACGTTAACGGTGACTAACATCTCGTGCCATGAGAGGGGCGTCATGAGCGACTGGCCGGTGCTGAAGTCGGCCGCCGATCCCGGCAGCGAGGCGTACAAACGCAATGCCGAGCTCAACGAGCGGCTCGCCGCCGAGCTGCTCGAACGCCTGGTGGCCGCCGCCCGGGGCGGCCCCGAGCGCTCGCGCGAGCGGCACGTCGGGCGCGGCAAGCTGCTGCCGCGCGACCGCGTCGACGGCCTGCTCGACCCCGGCTCCCGTTTCCTGGAGCTGTCGCCGCTGGCCGCGAACGGGCTCTACGACGACCAGGCGCCCGCGGCCGGGATCATCACGGGCGTCGGCAGGGTCTCGGGCCGCGAGTGCGTGATCGTCGCCAACGACGCCACCGTCAAGGGCGGCACGTACTATCCGATCACGGTCAAGAAGCACCTGCGCGCGCAGGAGGTGGCCCTGCACAACCACCTGCCGTGCGTCTACCTCGTGGACTCCGGCGGGGCGTTCCTGCCCAGACAGGATGAGGTGTTCCCCGACCGCGAGCACTTCGGCCGCATCTTCTACAACCAGGCCACCATGTCGGCCCGCGGCATCCCGCAGATCGCCGCCGTGCTCGGCTCCTGCACGGCAGGCGGCGCGTACGTGCCCGCGATGAGCGACGAGGCCGTCATCGTGCGCGGCCAGGGCACCATCTTCCTGGGCGGCCCGCCCCTGGTGAAGGCGGCCACCGGCGAGGAGGTCACGGCCGAGGAGCTGGGCGGCGGCGACCTGCACTCGCGGGTCAGCGGCGTCACCGACCATCTCGCCGAGGACGACGCGCACGCGCTGGCCATCGTCCGCGACATCGTCTCCACGCTCGCCCCGCGCGCCCCGCACCCCTGGGACGTGATCGCGCCGGAGCCGCCCGGGCACGACCCGCGCGACCTGTACGGGATCGTGCCGGGGGACACGCGCCAGCCGTACGACGTGCGCGAGGTGATCGCCAGGATCGTGGACGGGTCGCGTTTCCTGGAGTTCAAGGCCGAGTACGGCTCGACGCTCGTGACCGGGTTCGCCCACCTCCACGGCCATCCGGTGGGGATCGTGGCGAACAACGGCATCCTGTTCAGCGAGTCCGCCATGAAGGGAGCGCACTTCATCGAGCTGTGCGACCAGCGGCGGATCCCTCTCGTCTTCCTGCAGAACATCAGCGGGTTCATGGTGGGCAAGGCGTACGAGGCGGGCGGCATCGCCAAACACGGGGCCAAGATGGTCACCGCGGTCTCGTGTGCCAGGGTGCCCAAGTTCACCGTGGTCATCGGGGGGTCCTTCGGGGCGGGGAACTACGCGATGGCGGGGCGGGCGTACTCGCCCAGGTTCCTGTGGATGTGGCCGAACGCCCGCATCTCGGTCATGGGCGGCGAGCAGGCCGCCAACGTGCTCACCACCGTCGGCACCGCCGACGCCGACGCGATCAGGGCCCAGTACGAGCACCAGGGCAATCCGTACTACTCCACGGC
This sequence comes from Nonomuraea sp. CA-141351, assembly GCF_050944675.1. Lineage (NCBI taxonomy): Bacteria > Bacillati > Actinomycetota > Actinomycetes > Streptosporangiales > Streptosporangiaceae > Nonomuraea > Nonomuraea sp. CA-141351. The sequence continues at coordinate 8,518,163 of NZ_CP191982.1, read as the reverse complement.
CAGGCTGTGGGACGACGGCGTGATCGACCCGCTCGACACCCGCACCGTCCTCGGCCTGGCACTGTCCGCGGCGGCCAACGCCCCGCTCGAGCCCGCCGGTTACGGCGTCTTCCGGATGTGACGCGATGTTGTTCGACCGTGTTCTGATCGCCAACAGGGGCGAGATCGCCGTACGGATCATCCGCACGCTGCGCGGGCTCGGCATCACGTCGGTGGCCGTGCACACGCCGTCGGACGCCGGGGCCCGTCACGTGCTGGAAGCCGACCTCGCCCTCCAGGTGCCGAAATATCTGGATATCGAGGCGATTATCGGGGCGGCTCTGGCCTCGGGCGCTCAGGCCGTACATCCCGGATACGGATTCCTGGCGGAGAACGCCGTGTTCGCGCGGCGGTGCGCGGAGGCCGGGCTGGTGTTCGCCGGCCCGCCTGCCGCGGCCATCGAGGCGATGGGCGACAAGATCCGCGCCAAGGCCACCGTGTCCGCGGCGGGCGTGCCCGTGGTGCCCGGCGGGGCCGAGCCCGCCGACTCGCTGGAGTCCTGGCGCGACTTCCCCGCGCTGATCAAGCCCTCCGCCGGCGGCGGGGGCAAGGGCATGGTGCTGGTGCGGTCGGCCGCCGAGCTGCCCGACGCGCTGGAGTCGGCCCGTCGTACGGCGCGGGCGGCGTTCGGCGACGGGACGCTGCTCATCGAGCGGTACGTCGAGAGCCCGCGGCACATCGAGATCCAGATCATGGCCGACACCCACGGCGACGTCGTGCACCTGGGCGAGCGCGAGTGCAGCCTGCAGCGCAGGCACCAGAAGATCATCGAGGAGGCGCCGTCGCCCTTCGTGACCCCCGAGACACGCGCCGCCATGGGCTCGGCGGCGGTGGAGGCCGCGCGTGCCGTGGGATACGTGGGGGCGGGCACGGTCGAGTTCATCGTGGACGGGACCACCGGGGCCTACCACTTCATGGAGATGAACACACGGCTCCAGGTCGAGCACCCCGTCACGGAGCTGGTGACCGGGCTCGACCTGGTGGAGCTGCAGCTGCGGGTGGCGGCGGGGGAGCGGCTGCCCTTCGGGCAGGAGGACGTGCGGCTGGGCGGGCACGCCGTCGAGGCCCGCGTCTACGCCGAGGACCCGGCTCGCGGCTTCCTGCCCACCGGCGGCCGCGTCCTGGTGCTCCGCGAGCCTGCTGACGGCGTACGGGTGGACTCGGGGCTGGTCGAAGGCGGGGTCGTGGGCAGCGAGTTCGACCCGATGCTCTCCAAGGTCATCGCCTGGGCGCCGGATCGGGCGTCGGCGCTCAGGACGCTCGACCGTGCTCTGGCCCGCACGGCCGTTCTCGGCGTGGTCACGAACATCCCGTTCCTCCGGGCCCTCGCCGAACACCCGGCCGTCAAAGCGGGCGAGCTGGACACCGGGCTGGTCGAACGCGTGCTTCCCGAGCTGGTCCCGTCCGTGGAGCTGCCCGGCGAGGTGCTCGCGGCGGCGGCGCTCGCCTTCCACGCCATGCCCCAGGGCGTCGATCCGTGGGAGGTCACGGACGGGTGGCGCGTGGGATCGCCCGCCTGGACGACCTGGCGGCTGGAGTCGAGGGACGGCGTGCACGCGGTCCAGGTCCGGGGCCTGCCCGAAGAGTCCGCTGAGGTGCGGATAAATGATGAGATCATCCCCGCGCATATCCGGGTGGGAGACGGCGAACTGACCGTCACGATCGGCGGCCGTACCGAGCGCTACCTCCACATACGCCACGCCGACACGCTCTGGCTCGGCAGGGACGGCGAGGCGTGGGCGCTCACCCGGCACCTCATCGGCGACCCCGGCGACCGGCCCGGCGCCGCGACCGAGGGCGACGGCGTGGTCAGGAGTCCCATGCCCGGCACGGTCCTCGTGGTCAAGGCCCAGGCCGGCGACCGGGTGAGCGAGGGGCAGCCGCTGGTCATCGTGGAGGCCATGAAGATGGAGCACACGGTCACCGCCCCGCGCGACGGCCTGGTCTCCGAGCTGCCGGTCCAGGCCGGCCAGCCGGTCGACATGGACGCCGTCCTCGCTGTGGTGACCGGTGAGGGAGCGCCGTCGCCTGGAGGAGCGGCGGGAGCGCAGCGACCAGAGCGGGGGAAGGCGACGGCATCGAGGGCGACCGAACCCGCCTCACGGAGTGAGGCCATGGGCACGGAGGAGGCGTGATGCCGTACCACATGGAGGGCCTTCCGCAGCAGGTCACGATCTACGAGGTCGGCCCGCGCGACGGGCTGCAGAACGAGTCCGCGGTCGTGCCCGTCGAGGTGAAGGCCGAGTTCATCGACCGGCTCGCGGACGCCGGGCACAAGGTGATCGAGGCGACCAGCTTCGTGCACCCGGCGTGGGTGCCGCAGCTCGCCGACGCCGACGAACTGCTCGCCCGGCTGCACAGGAAGCCGGGCGTGCGCTACCCGGTGCTGGTCCCCAACCTGCGCGGCCTCGACCGGGCGCTCGAACGCGGCGTGGACGAGATCGCGATCTTCGCCAGCGCCACGGAGACGTTCGCCGCGAAGAACCTGAACCGGAGCCTGGAGAGCCAGTTCGACATGTTCGAGCCGGTCGTGGCCCGGGCGCTGGACAACGGCATGCGGGTGCGCGCGTACGTGTCGATGTGCTTCGGCGACCCGTGGGAGGGGCCGACGCCGATCGCGCAGGTCGTCTCGGTCGGGGAGCGGCTGCTCGGGCTCGGCTGCTACGAGCTGTCGCTCGGCGACACGATCGGCGTCGGCACACCCGGCCACGTGACCGCCCTGATCGCGGCGTTCCGCTCGCCGGACAAGCTCGCCGTGCACTTCCACGACACGTACGGCCAGGCGCTCGGCAACACCCTGGCCGCGTTGATGGCGGGCGTGACCACGGTCGACGCCTCCACGGGCGGCATCGGGGGCTGCCCCTACGCCGAGTCCGCCACCGGCAACCTCGCCACCGAGGACCTGGTCTGGATGTTGCGGGGGCTCGGCATCGAGACCGGGCTCGACCTGGGCAAGCTCGTGGCCACCAGCACCTGGCTGGCGGAGTTGCTCGGCCGGCCCAGCCCGTCCCGCGTCGTGCGGGCACTGTCGAAAGGCTGACCATGCTCAAGGACGAGTACGAAGAGCTGCGCAAGACCGTCGAGTCGTTCGCCCGCGAGGTGGTCGCACCGGTGATCGGCGACTACTACGAGCGCGAGGAGTTCCCGTACGACATCGTGCGGCAGATGGGCGCCATGGGGCTGTTCGGGCTGCCGTTCCCCGAGGAGTACGGCGGCATGGGCGGCGACTACTTCGCGCTGTGCGTGGCGCTCGAGGAGCTGGCCCGCGTCGACTCCAGCGTGGCGATCACGCTGGAGGCCGCGGTGTCGCTGGGCGCGATGCCGATCTACCGGTTCGGCACCGAGGAGCAGCGCGCGCACTGGCTGCCGAGGCTGACCTCCGGCGCCGAGCTGGGCGCGTTCGGCCTGACCGAGCCCGGCGGCGGGACGGACGTGCCGGGCGGGATGCGGACCACGGCCGTGCTCGACGGCGCCGAGTGGGTGATCAACGGGACGAAGGCGTTCATCACGAACTCCGGGACCGACATCACCGTCGTCGTCGGCGTGGCCGCGCTCACCGGCGAGCGGGAGATCTCCACGATCCTCGTGCCCAGCGGCACACCCGGCTTCACCGTGTCCAAGAAATACTCCAAGGTCGGCTGGAACGCCTCCGACACCCGCGAGCTGTCCTTCACCGACTGCCGCGTCCCCGCGGCGAACCTCCTCGGCGAGCGCGGCCGCGGCTACGCGCAGTTCCTGCAGACGCTCGACGAGGGCCGCATCGCCATCGCCGCCCTCAGCGTGGGGCTGGCGCAGGGCTGCGTGGACGAATGCCTCAAGTACGTCAAGGACAGGAAGGCGTTCGGCCACCCGATCGGCCACTACCAGGCCATCCAATTCAAGATCGCCGACATGGAGGCGCGGGCGCACACCGCCCGGCTGGCCTACTACCACGCGGCGGATCGCATGGAGGCGGGGCTGCCGTTCAAGAAGGAGGCGGCCATCGCCAAGCTGGTGGCCTCCAACGCCGCCATGGACAACTCGCGCGAGGCCACGCAGGTGTTCGGCGGGTACGGCTTCATGAACGAGTTCCCCGTCGGCCGCTTCTACCGCGACGCCAAGATCCTGGAGATCGGGGAGGGCACGAGCGAGGTGCAGCGTATGCTCATCGCCCGCCAGCTCGGCCTGAGCGACCTCTGAACCGGCTCGACGACGAATCCGAGGAGTTTGCGTCCATTACCTCGGACGATCTAGTGTCATCAGTCATGACGGCTGAAGATCTTCTCATCAGGAGGGCGGAGAAGGCGGACGCGGACGAGGTGTTCGCGCTGGCCCGCGAGTTCGGGCTGACGTTCAGGCCCGAACGCGAGGCCTTCGACGCCGCCCTGCCCGAGCTGCTGGCGAACGAGGACGCCCTGCTGCTCACAGCCGTCGTCGGCGGGCGCGTCCACGGCTACCTGCTGGGGTTCGTCCACCTGACGCTGTTCGCGAACGGTCCGGTGGCGTGGGTTGAGGAGGCCATGGTCGGGCCGGGGTCGCGGCGGCAGGGGATCGGGCGGGCCCTGCTGGAGGAGTTCGAGCGCTGGGCGCGGTCGCGGGAGGCCGGATATGTGGCGATGGCCACGCGCCGGGCGCCCGAGTTCTACCACGCGCTGGGTTACGAGGCCTCGGCCACGTTCTTCCGCAAGGTCCTGCGCTAGCCCCCATCCCACGCTCGCGGCCGCTGGATTGTTGCCCTGCCGCACGCGGGCCATCCGCCGGTTTGCGCGCGTCCGCTCGGGGCGTTGCTCCACATCACGGGCGGCTCCCACGCGTTCGCCCAGCGCGTACCCCCGTGCCCAGGCCCTGCGACGCTCGGGCCGGCGGGTGGTGTGGGGGTGCTCGTACCGGTGGTGGGCGGGGATTCTGTCGTCGCCGGATGGCATCCTTAGGGCGTGAGTATCCACGCCGTCAGCCCCCGGTTCGTCGGGCGAGCCCGCGAGCTCGCCGCCCTCGGCGACGCCTTGGCCAGGGCGCGTGCCGGCGCGTCGTCCACCGTGCTCGTCGGTGGCGAGGCCGGGGTCGGCAAGACGCGGCTGATCAACGAGTTCACCGATCGGGCCGGAGACGCGCTGGTGCTCGTCGGTGGGTGTCTGGAGCTGGGCACTGAGGGTCTGCCGTTCGCGCCGTTCACCGCAGTGCTGCGTGGGCTCGTGCGCGAGCTGGGCCGTGACGGTGTCGCGGCGCTCGTCCCCGGTGGCTCCACGCGCGGGCTCGCGAGGCTGCTGCCCGAGTTCGGGGAGCCCGACAGGGAAGGGCCCGAGGCGCGGGCGCGGCTGTTCGAGCAGGTGCTGGGGCTGCTGGAGCGGCTGGCGGAGGAGCGTCCGGTGCTGCTGATCGTCGAGGACGCGCACTGGGCCGACCGGTCCACCCGCGACCTGCTGTCGTTCCTGGTCCGCTATCAGCCCAGCGCCGCTGGCCTGCTGATCGTGGTGACGTACCGCACCGACGAGCTGCACCGCACCCATCCGCTGCGGCCGCTCCTCGCGGAGCTCGGGCGGGTCCAGTGGGTGAGCAGGGTCGAGCTGCGCAGGCTCACCCGCAGAGAGGCCGTCGCGCAGGCGGCGAGCATCCTGGAGCGGGAGCCGTCCCCCGCCGACATGGACCGGATCTACGCGCGCAGCGAGGGAAACCCGCTGTTCGTGGAGGCGCTGCTCAGCGACGCGGGCGGTGCCGAGGCGCTGCCGGAGTCGCTGCGCGACCTGCTGCTGGCCAGCGTCGAGCGGCTGCCCGACGAGACGCAGGAGCTGCTGCGTGTGGCCAGCGCGGGCGGGCAGCGCATCGAGCACGACCTGCTCTCCGCCGTCGCCGGGCTCGACGAGAACGCGCTCTCCCGCGCGCTGCGGCCCGCGGTCGCGGGCAACGTGCTCGCCGTCGACGGCGAGGGCTACTGCTTCAGGCACGCGCTGATCCGCGAGGCGCTTCACGACGACCTGCTGCCCGGCGAGCACACCCGCCTGCACACCCGCTTCGCCGAGGCGCTGGAGCGCGACCTGTCGATCCTGCCCGCGCCGCGCGGCGCGATCGAGCTGGCCCACCACTGGCACTCCGCCCACGACTCCACTTGGGCGCTGGTCAGCGCGTGGCACGCGGCCGCCGTCGCCCGTAAGTCCACCGCGTACGACGAGCAGCTCCGGATGCTCTCCCGGGTGCTCGAGCTGTGGGACCAGGTGCCCGACGCCGCCGAGCGCATCGGCTGCGACAGGCTCGACGTGCTCCGGCAGACGGCCACGGTCGCCCACCTGGCGGGGGAGTACGAACGCTCCATCGCCCTGGCCGGCGCCGCCCTCACCGACCTCGACCGCGACGCCGACCCGATCAGGGCGGCCCAGCTGCTGCGCCAGCGTGGTCTGACCCGTTACGACCTCGGCCGCCCCGGTTTTCTCGACGACCTGCGTGAGGCGGCGGCCCTGGTCCCTTCCGACAAGCCGAACAGACTGCGCGGCCAGATCCTGGAGACCCTGTCCCGCATGCTCCACGGGCGCGATGTCTGGTCCGAGCGGTTCGCCACGTCCCAGCTCGCGAAGGAGATCGGCCATGAGGTGGGCGACGCCAAGGTGGAGGCGCACGCGCTGATCAACCTCGCCTGGGCTCATTTCGGCTTCTCCGAGGTCGAGGCCCAGATGGAGGCGTTCGCGGAGGCACGCAGGATCGCCCACCGCGACGAGGTGCCGTACAACGTGTTGATGCGCTGCGCGATCTCGGAGTCCGACGCGCTGGAGGGGGCGGGGTGGCACGAGCGGGCCGCGCAGGTGGCCCGCGACGGGATCGAGGAGGCCGGGCTGCACGGCCTGGCGCGCACCTCGGGCACGTTCCTGTCGATCAACCTGGCCGAGCCGCTGGTGTCCCTCGGGAGATGGGACGAGGCGCTCGAGGTGATCGAGCACGCGCTCGACCTCGCACCGCCCGCGCCTTACCGGGCCAGCCTGCAGGGGTTCGCCACCGACATCGCGATGGCGCGGGGCGAGCTCGATCGGGCGGAAGAGCTGCTGGGCTGGTCGCGGAGCGTGCTGTCGCGCGGCACCTTCCGCGATCAGACGGTCTTGCCGCATCTGTGCAGGGAGGTGCGGCTGCTGCAGGCGCGTGGGCAACTGGACGCGGCGATGCGGGCGGCCGCTCAGGCCATGGAGGAGCGCGACCTGCTGGAGAGTCCCCGTTACTCCTGGCCTGTGCTGGTGACCGTCGCCTCCATGCTCGCCTCCGTGGCGGCGCAGCCCGGGCACGCCGCGCCACCTGGCCAGATCGGTGAGGCGCCCCTGCCGGGCGAGCCCGGCCGCCGGGGTGCCGCGGCCTCGGATGCGTCAGGGGCCGCCCACTCGGATGCGGGTCCCGTGTCCCTCTCGCAGCTCGGCGCGTCACTCATGGCTCGGCTCCGGGAGCTGGGGCAGGAGCTCGAGACCGACGGCGATCTCCAGCAGGCGCACCGCCTGACGTTCACGGCGCTGATGGGTCCCGAGCAGCCGCTGGACGACGGCGCCGTCGATCTGGCCGCGTGGCAGTTCAAGGCGTGGGACCTGGCGGTGGGTGCGTGGGCGGCGCTGCGGCAGCCGTACGCCGAGGCACGATGCCTGGTGGGCGCGGCTCAGGCGGCACTGGCGTCCGGGGATCGGCAGGAGGCCGCGGCGCGACTGGGGCGCGCACGGGAGCTGGCCGGGCGGCTGGGCGCGACGCCGCTGCTGGAGCAGCTCGACGTCTTCGCGCGGCGGGCCCGGATCGGCGGCTCCGAGGAGGCGGCTGACGGGCATCCGCTGGGGTTGACGGCTCGGGAGCTGGAGGTGCTGCGGGAGGTGACGAGCGGGCGGAGCAACCGGGAGATCGCCGAGGCGCTGTTCATTTCGGTCAAGACGGTGAGCGTGCACGTCTCCAACATCCTGGCCAAGCTGGGCGTCGCCACCCGAGGCGAGGCCGCCGCCACCGCCCACCGCCTCCGGCTGTTCGACGTCCCTTTGTGATGGCGTGACGTACCGGTGTACGGCCGCCGCGACCGGTGCTGAATGGCGTATGGCGGCGGCAGCGCTCCCCGCGTGCTCAGCGAGGCGGCGCTTCTCGGACGCTCGGCGGGGCTGCGCTCCCCGCACCCCCTGCGAGGCCGGGCGGGGGTGTCGGTGAGGATGCGCCCTGGCTCGGCGACCGCAGCGCGATCGAAGCCACCCTCCCGACTTGGCGGATGGTCGTTGGTGGACCGGGGAAGCGGTCAGCCGGTTAGCTGGGCCTCCAGGCGGTAGCCGTCCACCGTGACGTACACCTGATCGCCGGGTCGGGCGTTCAGGCGCATCAGCACCGGCTGGAGGGAGTCGAAGACCGGCTGGTGGCCCTGCCAGACCAGGACGATGGCGTTGTCGCCCGGGCCCGTCACCGAGAGCAGAGTGCCGGGGCGCATGCCGAGCTGGGCCGCGTACCCCTCAGGGACCGGCACGGGGCCGCCGCGGAGGTGTTCCGGGGTCACCTCGATGCGCTGCCAGCGGCGCGGGTCCGAGGAGGGGCTGGGCAGCGGCGGAGGCGGCGTGGAAGGGGTGCCCGCCAGGCTGCCGGGGAGCATCGGCGAGCGGCCGCCCGACAGCGCCGACAGCGTGGCCAGCGCGGCGGAGGGGTCGATCGAGTTCCCCGAGGCCGTCGGGATGGGCTGGCCGCCCCGGTGGTGGTGGCCGTTGGCTCCAGGCGTGCGGCGGGGCAGGGGCTGGGCGGGCGACGGGGCCGAAGCGACGGGATCGGCGGACTCCGGGGGCAGGGCGTCGAGCCAGGCCTTGGCGGAGTGGGCGCGGATGCCCAGCTCGGCCATCAGCTCCACGAGGTCCGCGTCGGGCGGGCTCGCGGCCAGCAGCTGCCTCGTACGTGCCTGCAAGCCGTGGAGGTCGCCCACGACCAGCCAGCCGTCCTGGAAACGGCGGTCGGGCATGAGCGTCACCAGTACGCGCCAGAGCGGGGTACGCAGCGAGGGGACCATCACGGGGTGGGCCGGGTCGGCGCCGATGAGCTGGTCTTCGGTGGCCGCCGCGCCGAGCCACTCGGTCAGGCGGAACATGTGGCCCGTGACCGGCGCGGACTCCGACGAACGCAGCCAGTTCAGCACGCGCTCCTCGGCGGTGCGCTGCGCCTGGGAGAGCGCGTCCCTCTCCACCAGCATCTTGTGGGCGAGCGTGCGCAGACTCACCGGGTCCTGGGCGAACAGCCGGTGCACGGCCACGGCCAGCTCCAGCTTGTCCAGGCTGCGGAACAGGTTGTCCACGACCCGGACCATCGCGTGGTCGGTGTCGGAGGGCACCGGACTGCTGGGCGACGCGCCGGGGACGGGCGTCGGATAACGCGAGGAGCTGCCGCCCTTGGAGGTGTCCGGCGTGCCGGGGATGGCGGGCATGGATCCGGTCGCGGGTCCGCCGGAACCCGGGATGGCGGGCATCGACCCGGTCGCGGGTCCGCCGGACATGGAACCGGGGATGGCGGGCATCGACCCGGTCGAGGGCCCGCTGGACGTCGTGCCGGGGATGGCGGGCATCGACCCGGTCGAGGGCCCGCCGGACATCGGGCCGGAGTCCTGGCGGCCGGGTTGCGGGCCCGTCGGACGTTGCGGGAGGCGTTCGGACTGGCCGGGGGCCGGGCGTTGCGGGAGGCCCTCGCCCGCGAAGCTCTGGCGCGGGCCGCCGCCCTGAGGCTGCGACGACGACGAGCCGCCCTGAGGCTGGGCCGGGAAAGAGCCGCTCTGAGCGGGGAACGACCCCGTCTGCCGCTGCGGCTCACTGTCCGCGGGCTGCTGCGAGGGGAAGGGAGCGCCCTGGCGATCAGACGGTTGCGGGGCTGGGAAGGGACCGCTCTGGCGATCAGGCTGTTGCTGCGCCGGGAAGGAACCGGTCTGGCGATCCGCCGGCCGCTGCGCGGGGGACGAGCCGGTCTGGCGCTGTTGGGAGGCGTCCGATGGCTGGGCGGCGAAGGACCCGGTCTGGGCTCCCGACGGCTGCGGGGCGGGGAACGAGCCCGTCTGGCGTTGCTGGGTGCTGTCTGAGAGGGAGGCGGCCTGGCCCTGGTTCGCGAACGGTCCGGTGGTTCCCTGCCGCTGCGCCGCCCCCTCGGCCGTGGAACCGCTCTGGGCGGCGAAGGAGCCGGTCTGCGGCCCCCCTTCCGGCTGGGCCGGGAAGGAGCCCGTGCCCCGGGACGAAACGATGAGCGGCCGGGTGACCTCCGGGTGCTCGGCGGCCGGGGGCGGCCCGGCGGGAGCCTCTCGCTGGGCCGGGATGCGGCCGAGGATCTCGCGGAAGACCGAGCCGATCACCACCTCCGGCGTCGCCGACGGCGTGCCCAGGTCGCTGGGGGACAGGCGGCGCAGCCGGTGCCAGCCGCCGAGCCCCGTGATCGCCGTACGGGTGGCCTCGGGCCAGCCCGGCAGCGCGGGATCGATGTGGTGAACGGTCAGTGCGGGCAGCAGGTCGGACAGCGGCAGATGGTCCCAGCGAGAGGAGGCCAGCCGCGCCAGACGTTCGCAGATCCAGTCGAGCCCCGCCGTGCCGAGCGCCCTCGACAGCGTGAGGGATGACCACCACCCGGCGGGCAGGCGCGGATCACCCAGCACCTCGGCCACCTGCTGTGGGCGGCTCCAGCGCAGCGCAGGGACTAGGTCGCTCAGGCAGATCGATGACTCGACTTCCATCGGCGGACCTTATCCTCCCCAGTGGGCCGCGTGGTGCTGGCCGTAACGCGTGTGGCTAATGGTGCAGCTTACGCGGCAAGCTATCAATCAGTGTGAATAGGGTAAAGACGGTTCAGATCCAAACCGTACCGTGGTCGACCGCCCACCTGGGCCACACATTCGGCACCAGCACGGCAACCTGCCTCCAAAGCCGCCTCCTCGCTGACACCCTGCAAAGTTCCTGTGAGAAACCCGGCGGCGAACGCGTCACCAGCCCCCGTCGAGTCCACGACCTCGGCGGACACCCCTGTGGCCGTCGCGACGATCTCGCCGTCCACGGCGGCCAGCGCGCCCTGTGCTCCCAGCTTCACGACCACTGTGCCGTAAGTCTCACTCAAGAGTACGGCGGCACGCTCCGCGGTCGTGGCGCCGCTCAGCAGGAGGGCCTCGTCGAGGTTCGGCAGGATGAGGCTGGCGGGGGCGGATTCGCGGATGAAACGTTCGACGCCGAAGTCGCGCAGCGGGCCCGTGGAGGCCGGGTCGATGCTGATCGCGATCCCCGCGGCCGCCGCCTCGGCCATCGCCCGCCTGGCCAGCCGCAGTCCGGCGTCGGCGAACATGACGTAGCCGGACAGGTGGAGCCGGGAGACGCCGTCGAGCAGGGACGGGTCCCAGTCGGCCTCGGAGATCAGGCCGCCGGCGCCGCGGTTGGTGAGCATCGTGCGCTCGCCGCTCTGGTCCACCATCGCGATCACGACCGCGGTCGGGCGGTCCGGATCGACGGAGATGTGGGTGCGCACGCCCGTCCTGGCCAGCTCGGTGGTGTGCCATTCGCTGCTGTCGTAGCCGAGCCTCGCCAGCAGGCGTACGTCGGCGCCCAGGAGGGCGGCCCAGGCGGCGGTGTTCGCGCCGGAGCCGCCGGGGCGCAGGACGATGTCGGCGGACGTGTCGGTGCCCGACGTGACCGGCGAGCCATGCAGCGCCACCACGTCGGTGACCACGTCACCGACGACCAGGAGGGCGTTGCCCGTCACGATCGTGCCCAGGAGACAGCGATCTTGGCGGCCAGGGCGGTGTTGCCGCGCACGGCGGCCAGGTTGGCCTCCAGGGAGGCGCCGGCGGTGCCGTCGACCAGGTAACCGAGCAGGAACGGCGTGATCGCCTGCCCCTTGACGCCCTGGCGCTCTGCGGCGGCCAGCGCCTCGGCCAGCACGCGGTCATGGAGCTCAGGGTCGAGCTGCTGGTCCTCGGGGACCGGGTTGGCGACGATCAGCGCCGTCTCCTGGCCGCCGAGCGCGTCCTGGCCGCGCATGATCGCCGCCGCCTGGTCGGGCGACTCGATCCGCCAGTCGATCGGCAGGCCGGAGGAGTGCAGGTAGAAGCCCGGGAAGGTGTCCGTACGGTATCCCGCCACGCTCACGCCCCGCGTCTCCAGCCGCTGGAGCGTGGCGGGCACGTCGAGGATCGACTTGACGCCGGCGCAGACGACCGTGATGCGGGTGCGGGCCAGCGTGTCGAGGTCGGCGGACTCGTCCTGGTCCTCGGTCCATCCGCGGTGCACCCCGCCCAGCCCGCCGGTGGCGAAGACGCGGATGCCGGCGCGGGCGGCCAGGAACGACGTGGCGGACACGGTCGTCGCGCCGCTGGCCTTGAGGGCCGCCGCCACGGGCAGGTCCCGCTGGCCCAGCTTGCGCAGGCCGGACTCGGTGGCGATGCGCTCCAGCTCCACCTCGTTCAGGCCGATGCGGGGCACGCCGTCCAGCACGGCGATCGTGGCCGGTACGGCGCCCGCGGCCCGTACGACCCCCTCCAGCTCGCGCGCCACCTCGAGGTTGCGCGGCTGCGGCAGCCCGTGGGAGATGATCGTGGACTCCAGAGCCACGACGGGCGCGCCACTCGCCAGGGCCTCGGCGACCTCGTCTGACGGCTGGAGAACGGAGTCGGGGGTGCTGCGCATGGTGTGTTTTGTGCTCCTTATGTGGTCCTGGCCCGCTTAGGGGGAACGGCGAATTTTACGGCATTTGTTCCAAACGCGGCGCTGGTCGGACGGCCGTCCACTTGAGGATCACACGAGCGGCGTCGCGCACGCCAGCGACCCGCCTGTGCCCCGTGGACGAGCCGGTCGGCGGGTAGCGGGCGGGCCGCCGTGTCGTGGGCGCGTCGCGCAGATCGTCCGACAGGTCGAAGGCGAAATGTCCAATTGTGGGCGTTGACGGGTGGTGTGGGGTGGGTCGTAGGGTGCGGTAATGGGTTCGTATGACGTGGTCGTGGCCGGAGGCGGGCACAACGGGTTGGTGGCGGCCGCCTACCTGGCCCGGGCTGGGCGCAGGGTGCTGGTCCTCGAGCGTCAGGACCACGTGGGCGGTCTGGCGATCTCCGCACGGGCCTTCCCGGGCGTCGACGTACGGCTGTCGCGCTACTCCTACCTGGTCAGCCTCCTCCCGTCCAAGATTGTCCGTGACCTCGGGCTCAAGCTGGAGCTGCGCCGCCGTCGCTACGCCTCGTACACCCCCAAAGGCGACACCGGGCTGCTCGTCGACAACGAGGACGCGCGGGCGACGGCGGCCTCGTTCATGAGCGTCACCGGCGGCGAGGCCGACCACAAGGCGTGGCAGGACTTCTACGGCATGACCGCGCGCGTGGCGCAGGCCCTGGCGCCCACGCTGCTCGAACCCCTCCCCGCGGCCTCCGAGGTCGAACGGCTCGTCGGGCCCGAGGCGTGGCGTGACCTGTTCCGGCGGCCGATCGGCCGGACCGTGGCCGAGCGGTTCGGCGACGACACCGTGCGCGGCGTCGTGCTCACGGATGCGCTGATCGGCACGTTCGCCGATCCCGCCGCCGACCTGCTGGCCAACCGGTGCTTCCTCTACCACGTGATCGGCGACGGCACCGGCGAGTGGAACGTCCCCGTCGGCGGCATGGGCGCCGTCTCGGGCGCGCTCGAGGCGGCGGCCAGGCAGGCGGGCGCCGAGATCAGGACCGGGGCCGAGATCGTCGGGATCTCGCCGTCCGGCGAGGTCACGTTCGTGGCCGGGGGCGGCGAGCACACCGTGAACGGCGGGCACGTGCTGGTCAACCTGCCGCCCGCCGTGCTCGACCGGGTGCTGCGCCGTCCCGCGACGGTCCCCGAGGGCGCGCAGCTGAAGGTCAACATGGTGCTGACCAGGCTGCCCAGGCTGAAGGACGCGTCCGTGGATCCCCGGGCGGCCTTCAGCGGTACGTTCCACATCAACGAGGGACGCGACCAGCTCGACACGGCGTATCAGCAGGCGGTGAGAGGGGAAATCCCGGAATTGCCCCCGGCGGAGGTCTATTGCCATTCGCTGACTGACCCGTCCATTCTCGGCCCCGAGCTCAGAGGCAGGGCCGAGACGATGACACTCTTCGGCCTCCACATGCCAGCCCGACTTTTCCGGAAAAATCCAGAAGAAGCCAGGGAAATGGCCTTGAAGGCCACCTTCGCCTCCATCAACTCCGTCCTGTCAGAGCCCATCGAGGAATGCCTGCTCAAGGCCCCGGACGGCGCCCCTTGCGTCGAGGTCAAAACCCCCGTCGACCTCGAAAGGGAGGCCGGGCTGCCGGGCGGCCACATTTTCCACACCGACCTGAGCTGGCCGTACGCGGAAGAAGATGAGAGATGGGGCGTGGAGACCGAGCACGAGCGCATCCTGATGTGCGGCGCGAGCGCCCGCAGAGGCGGCGGCGTGAGCGGAATCGCCGGGCATAATGCGGCCATGTCGGTGCTGAGACGCTAATCCTCTGAGATCAGCTTCATGGCGACCTCCATGGCCACGGACGCCCGCTCTGACTCCGGCACCTCCATGTCGAAGAGGAAGGGCACGCTGCCCAGGATCACCGCGAACACCGCCAGCCGTGCCTCGAACTTCCGCACCGGACTCGCCCCCGGCACCTCCAGCAGGGACACCATTTTGATCATCCCGGCCTGCATGCGCTCGCCGGTGGGCATCCCCTGCATCGCGCCCTGATTCACCTGCGCGAACTTGAACAGGGGCCGCCACTGGTCCTCGAGCAGTTCGCCGATCCGCCGCAGGATCTCCCGCCTGGACTCGGGGGTCTTGGGCTGCTCGCGCCCCCACTCCACCAGCTCTTCGATCGACTCGACCAGCCCCTCGGTGACGCTCGCCAGGATCGCCTCCTTGGTACGGAAGTGGTAGTAGAGCGCCGGCCTGGTGATCTCCAGCCGCTCCGCCACCTCCTGCAGTGTGGTCTGCTCGTATCCCCGCTCGGCGAACAGCTCCAGCGCCACCTTCTGGATCCGCTCCTTGGTGTCCGTCCGCCGCCCTGCCATGCCACTCCCATCACTTGACGACCGGCCCACGATCACTTACTTTCGCGTAAGTAAGCAATGCGATCCGGCTTATAGGGAGCAAGACTATGGCTCAGACCTTCCCCGTCCAGCGCACCTGCCCGTTCGCTCCCCCGCCCGAGTACGAGCGGATGCGCGAGGAGGCCCCGCTCGTGCGGGCCTCGCTTCCCGGCGGCGACGTATGGCTGGTCACCAGGCTCGCCGAGGCGAAGCAGGTCCTGTCGGGTACGGGCATCAGCACCAGCCCGGCCTCCCCCGGCCATCCCAACTGGCTGTTCAGCCCGGAGCCGCCGACCCCGGAGGAGCAGGCCGCGATGCGGGAGTTCGCGGTCGGCCACTTCATCGACCTGGACCCGCCGGAGCACGGCAGGTTCCGGCGGCTGCTCATCCCCGAGTTCACCGTCAGGCGCATCAAGGAGCTGCGGCCCGGCATCCAGCGCCTCGTCGACGAGCTCATCGACGACATGCTGGCCAAGGGTGGCGAGGCGGAGCTGGTGGAGGCGTTCGGGCTGGCGCTGCCGTCGCTGGTCATCTGCCAGCTGCTCGGGGTCCCGTTCGACGACCGCGAGTTCTTCCAGTCGCGCACCCGGGAGGCCCTGTCCAGCTTCGAGGACCAGGACGCGAGCCGTGCCGCGATGATGGAGATCAGGGACTTCCTCGACGACCTGGTCACCAAGACCGAGCGGCAGCCCGGGGACGACCTGCTCGGGCGGCTGATCGAGACCGGGCAGCTCACCCACGACGAGCTGGTGGGCGTGACCTTCCTGCTGCTCGTCGCGGGCCACGAGACCACCGCCAACATGATCCCGCTCGCCGCGCTCACCCTCATGCGGAACCCCGGCCAGCTCGCCGCGCTGCGCGCGAATCCGGACAAGTGGCCCATGGCGGTGGACGAGCTGCTGCGCTACCACTCGGTGGTGGACTGGGTGGCCTTCGACCGGGTGGCCATCGAGGACCAGGAGATCGGCGGGCAGCTCGTCAGGAAGGGCGAGGGCATCTTCGTGCTCGGCGCCTCCGCCAACAGGGACGAGCGGGTGTTCGAGCGGCCGGACGAGTTCGACATCGAGCGCGGGGCCCGCCACCACGTGGCGTTCGGGTACGGTGTCCACCAGTGCCTGGGGCAGAACCTGGCCAGGGCCGAGATGGAGATCGCGCTGCGCACGCTGTTCGAACGTATCCCGGGCCTGCGAGTCACGGTGCCGGACGAGGAGCTGCCGTTCAAGGGCGACGGCCCCATCTTCGGCCTCAAAGCGATGCCCGTCGCGTGGTGATCCTCATGAAACGCGGATGAGTGCGTTTATCAGGTTTTCATGATGAGCCTCTAGCTTTTAACGCATGAGTGAGCCCGCACGGTTGTTGGTGGTCGACGACGAGCCCGCGTTGCGCGAGGCCCTGCAGTCGAGCCTGGAGTTCGAGGGCTACAAGGTCGTCGCGGCCAACGACGGGCAGGCGGCGCTGGACGCGCTGGCGCTGGAGCCCTACGACGCGGTGCTCCTGGACGTCATGATGCCCAGGCTCGACGGTCTGACCGCGTGCCGCCGGCTGAGGGCGTCGGGCAACCACATCCCGGTCCTCATGCTCACGGCCCGCGACGCCGTCGGCGACCGGGTGTCGGGGCTCGACGCGGGGGCCGACGACTACCTGGTCAAGCCGTTCGAGCTGGACGAGCTGCTGGCCCGCGTCCGCGCGCTGCTGCGGCGGGGCGCGCTCAGCGCGAGCACTCCCGAGGGGCACACGCTGTCGTACGGGGACCTGCACATGGACCCGGCGACCAGGGAGGTCACGCGGGGCGAGCGCAGGCTCGACCTGACGAGGACCGAATACCTGCTGATGGAGCTGTTCCTGGCGCATCCGCGCCAGGTGCTGACCAGGGACCAGATCCTCAGCGAGGTGTGGGGGTTCGACTTCGAGCCGACGTCCAACTCGCTCGACGTCTATGTGATGTACCTGCGGCGCAAGACCGAGGCCGGGGGCGAGGCCCGTGTGATCCACACGGTGCGCGGGGTGGGGTACGTCCTACGGGCCGCGCCGTGATCTGGCGCAGCCTGCGCACCCGCCTCACGCTCCTGGTCGCGGCGGCGGTCGCGGTCGCCATCGCGCTCAGCGCGGGGGCGTGCTTCATGATCGTGCGAGGGCAGCTCTACGACCAGGTGGACAGAGAGCTGAAGCCGACGCGGCCAGGCGAGAACAGCCTGCCCTGGCTCATGGAACACTGCCAGCCCACACCCGAGCCTGTGGGGCATTACGGACCGCCGCAGGCGACGCAGATCATCTACAGTGACGGCCGCCCCACCTGTTACATGGGGGCGGCGTTGAAGATCATGCCGGAGGATCTCGCCATCGCGTCGGAGGGCGGCGAGCACCTGCACAACGGGCTGGCCGAGGACGGCTCGCCCATGCGCATCCTCACCGTCAACGTCGGTCCCGGCACGGCGGTCATGGACGCCCGGCCGATGGGCCGTCTGCAGAACACCCTGCGCAACGTGGCGCTGCTGCTCGCCCTCGTCTCGGCGCTCGGCGTGCTGGGTGCCGCGTCGGCGGGCCTGCTCATCGCCCGCACCGCACTGCGACCGGTGGGCCGCCTCACGCGCGCCGTCGAGCACATCGCCAAGACCGAAGACCTGGACACCCGTATCCCCGTCGAAGGCAACGACGAGATCGCCCGCCTCAGCTCGTCCTTCAACGCCATGACCACCGCCCTCGCCGGCTCCCGCGAACGCCAGAAACAGCTCGTCGCCGACGCCGGCCACGAGCTCCGAACACCCCTGACCACCCTCCGCACCAACATCGACCTCCTGCTCCGCAGCGAGCAAACAGGCCGCAGTCTCGAGCCCAAGGCCAAGGAGCGCCTGCTGGTCAACGTCAAGGCCCAGTTCGCCGAGCTGTCCACGCTCGTCGCCGACCTCCTCCAGCTCGCCAGAGGCGACACCGAGCACGAGCCGCATGTCGAGCTGGCCTTCCACGAGGTCGTGACGGCGGCCGTGGAACGAGCCAGGCTGCGCGGCGCCGAGGTGGCCACCGAGCTCAAACCCTGGTACGTCGTCGGCAGCGCCGCCTCGCTCGAACGCGCCGTGCTCAACCTCATCGACAACGCCGCCAAGTTCAGCCCCGGCGGCCAGGTCGAGGTGCGGCTGCGCGGCGGCCGGCTGACCGTGCGCGACCACGGCCCCGGGCTGCCCGCGGAGGAGCTGCCTCACGTCTTCGAGCGGTTCTGGCGCTCGCCGTCCGCGCGCGGCCTGCCCGGCTCCGGGCTGGGCCTGGCGATCGTGGCGCAGGCCGTCGCGGAGGCCGGGGGAGAGGTACGTCTCGCGAACGCGCCAGGTGGCGGGGCCATCGCGACGATGGAACTGCCGGGAACTCTCATGCGTAACTCAGAAACGGATAAGTCCCATTAAATCCCCGCCCCGTGAGCTTGGGGCATGGAGACAACAGCAGTAAGGACGCGCCTGGTCGAGGTGGTCGTCCCGGTCTACAACGAGCAGCGGGCGCTCCGCGCGAGCATCACCCGGCTGCAGACGTACCTCACCAGGAACTTCCCCTACGGCTTCCGCATCACGATCGCCGACAACGCCAGCACCGACAACACCTGGCAGATCGCCACCGAGCTCGCGGGGGAGCTTACGCACGTACGGGCCGTGCACCTCGACGAGAAGGGCCGCGGCCGGGCGCTGCGCACGGTCTGGTCGCGGAGCGAGGCCGACGTCGTCAGCTACATGGACGTGGACCTGTCCACCGACCTGGACGCGTTCCTGCCGCTGGTCGCGCCCCTGCTGTCCGGGCACAGCGACCTGGCCATCGGCACCCGCCTGGCCAGGGCGTCGAGGGTCGAGCGGGGGCCGAAGCGCGAGTTCATCTCCCGCTCGTACAACCTGCTGCTCCGTTCCGTGATGGGCGCCGGGTTCTCCGACGCGCAGTGCGGGTTCAAGGCCGTGCGTACGGAGATCGCGCAGGCGCTGCTGCCCGGCGTGGAGGACGAGCAGTGGTTCTTCGACACCGAGCTGCTGCTGCTCGCCGAGCGGCACGGGCTGCGTATCCACGAGGTGCCCGTGGACTGGGTGGACGATCCCGACAGCCGGGTCGACATCGTCCGGACCGCGCTCGACGACCTGCGCGGCCTGGTCAGGGTGGCGCGCAAGACGCTGTGGGGAGCGGCTCGCATCCCCGTGCCCGCCAGGGTCGAGCGGGCCGAGCTGCCGAAGGGGATGGCCAGGCAGCTGCCCAGGTTCGCGATCGTGGGCGTGGTGAGCACGCTGGCGTACCTCGCGCTCTACTCGCTGCTGCGGCTGATCGTCTCGCCGCTGGCGGCCAACGCGATCGCGCTGCTGGTCACGGCCGTGGCCAACACCGCCGCGAACCGCCGCTTCACGTTCGGCGTCAAGGGCTCGGGCGGGGCGCTGCGGGACCAGTTCGAGGGCCTGATCGCCTTCCTCGTCGGGCTGGTGCTCACCTCGGGCACCCTGTCGCTCCTGCCCGCCGGCGTCTCGCACGGCGTCGAGCTGGTCGCGGTCGTCATCGCGAACGCCGCCGCCACACTCGTACGCTTCCTGCTGCTGCGCGTATGGGTCTTCAACCCCAGAAGGAGGACTGCCCGATGACCGCCACCGCCGCGCGCCCCGCGCACCGGATCCCCGCGAGCCGCAGCCTGCCCGCCCGCCTCTTCCTGGGCGCCGCGGAGGACCCGCGCTGGTCCAGGCCCGCGCTGTGGGGGGTGCTCGCGGTCGCGTTCGTCCTCTACGTGTGGGGGCTGAGCGGCGACGCCAACCAGTACTACTCCGCCGCCATCCTCTCCGGCACCAAGAGCTGGAAGGCCTTCTTCTTCGGCGCGCTCGACGCCGGGTCGTTCATCACCGTGGACAAGCCACCGCTGGCGCTGTGGGTGATGGGGCTGTCCGCGCGGATCTTCGGCTACGGCACCTGGAGCATGCTGCTCCCGCAGGCACTGGCCGGGACGGCCTCGGTCGGCCTCGTCTCCTCCTCCGTGCGCCGGGCGTTCTCCGGCGGACGGTACGGGCACACAGCCGCGTTGGTGGCGGCCGTGGTCATGACGTTCACCCCGATCACCGTGGCGATCAACCGGGACAACAACCCGGACACGATCCTCGTGCTCCTGCTGGTGCTGGCGGCCTGGTTCTGCCTGGAGTCCCTGCGTACCGGACGGCTGCGGCCGTTGCTGCTGTGCGCGCTCTTCGTGGGGCTGGGCTTCAACGCGAAGATGCTGCAGGCGTACCTCGTGGTGCCGGCCTTCGCGCTGGCGTACCTCGTGTGCGCCCGCGCCTCGTGGGCGAAGCGCGTGGGGCACCTGCTCGCGGCCGGCGTCGTCATGCTGGTGTCGAGCGCCTGGTGGATGGTGATCGTCGATCTCTTGCCCGCCGGCTCCCGTCCCTACATCGGCGGCTCGACGGACAACTCCGTCTGGGACCTGGTGATCGGCTACAACGGCCTGGGCCGCGTCTTCGGCCAGGGCCAGGGCCCCGGTGGCGGTGGCGGCGGCGGGGGCGCCGGTTTCGGCGGGGAGTCCGGCGCCGGGCGGCTGTTCAACGACATCATGGCCGGGCAGATCTCCTGGCTGCTGCCGTTCTGCGTGGTGGCGCTGGCGTTCGCTGTGATCATGCGGGTGCGGCGGCTCACGGACGGCCCGTCCTGGGCGGCGTGGCTGGTGTGGGGCGGCTGGCTGGTCGTCCACTACATGGTGTTCAGCTTCTCCAGCGGGACCTTCCACCCGTACTACACGACCGCGATGGCTCCCGCGGTGGCCGCTCTGTGCGGGATGGGCGGCGTCGTCATGTGGCAGGCGTACCGGCGGTCGCGGGCGTGGGCCTGGGCGCTGCCGCTGGCGGTGGCCGTGACGGGCGCCTGGTCGTTCATGGTGCTGCGCCGCACGCCCGACTGGGCGCCGTGGCTGGCCTGGGTCGTGCTCGGGGCGACCTTGGTGGCCGTGGCGGTGCTGGCGCTGGCCAGGGTACGGGCGCAGGTGACGGTCAAGATCGCCGCCGTCGCGCTGGCCGCCACGGTGGTCGCGGGGCTGGCCGGTCCTGCCGCTTTCGCCGTCACGCCGTTGCAGTCGCAGGTGAACGGGTCGAACCCTACGGCCGGGCCGAGCACGGGAGGGATGGGCTTCGGCCGGATGGGCGGCGGACCCGGCGGCCAGTTCCCCGGCGGCGAGTTCCCTGGAGGTCAGATGCCCTCCGGTCAGGTGCCCCCTGGTCAGATGCCCGGTGGGCAGGGACAGCAGGACGGCCGGGACGCCGGTTCGGGGACGGGCCGGAGCGGCCGGGCGGGCTTCATGGGCGGCGGCCCAGGCGGCGGTGTCAGCGACTCCATGGTCAAGTACCTCCTGGCCAACCAGGGCAAGGCCACCTGGCTGGTCGCGGTGAACAGCTCCATGCAGGCGTCGCCGATCATCCTGTCCACCGGCAAGCCCGTGCTCGCCATGGGCGGCTTCACCGGCAGCGACCCCGCCATGACCGTGGACCGCCTCAAGGAGCTCGTCTCCTCCGGACAGCTCCGCTACGTCATGTCGGGCGGCGACCGCGGCGGCCCGGACAGGGGTAACAGCGAGGTGAGCACGTACGTACAGGAGAACTGCAAGGCCGTGGACGGCCAGGAGGGCCTCTACGACTGCACCGCGTGACCGGGAAGGGGCACCTCGACGGCGCCCCGCACCTCAGGGCCGGGATCGGCGCCATGGGGCGAACGCGTTCTCCACGCGGTGCAGCGCCGGGCGGAGCTCCGGATGGTGGCGCAGGATCACGGAGGCCGTGTCGCTGAAGGCGAACCCCCGCGGGCGCTTCTCGGCGAACATCCCCACGATCAGGTCGACGTCCTCCAGCCGGTCCGAGTACACCTCACGCAGCTCCGCCGCCAGCGCCGGATCGTCGGTGAGCGTGTCGAACCCGCTCGGCGGCGGCAGGTGGAGCAGCTCGCGGAAGTCGCTGTAGCGGGGCACGCCCAGTTCGCGGCAGCGGACCCCGGGGCCGACATGTGGCACGACACCTCCACCCTGTACGTCCGGATCCTGCGCGGACACACCGCTCCGGCGGGCGACGCGGGGGCCGAGGTGGTCGCCGCGGGCGTCATCAGGATCCTCCTGCCGGACTTCATGCACCAGCTCACGACGTTCCGCACCTGGGGACCCGACGGGGCCGCGGCGATGGTGAGGTTCGGCCGGTTCTTCCTGGGCGAGTTGTGGGACGCCTACCGTGACCTCGCGGCGGTGTCCCGGGTGCCGTGACATCTGAGCCTTGACAACGATGTCAATCGCATTCTTGATGTTCTTATGGCCGTACCGTTGATCGCCGCCCGCGGGATCGTGAAGAGCTACGGCCACGTCGAGGCGTTGCGCGGCGCGGACTTCGCCCTGCGGCCCGGCGAGGTGGTCGCGCTGATCGGCGACAACGGCGCGGGCAAGTCCACGCTGGCGAAGATCCTCTCAGGCGTCGAACGGCCGGACGCGGGGACGATCGAGATCGACGGTGAGCCGGTGGCGTTCGGGTCGGTCGAGGAGGCTAGGAGCGCCGGCATCGAGACCGTCTACCAGGACCTCGCGCTCTGCGCCGACCTCAGCCCCGCCGCCAACTTCTTTCTCGGGAGGGAACGGCTCAAGCCCGGCCTCCTCGGTCTGCTCGGCGTGCTGGACAACGCCGCCATGCGCCGCGCCACGCGCGATGCCTGCGAGCGGCTCGGCGTGCGGCTCGCGTCCGAGACCACGCCGGTCTCCGCGCTGTCCGGCGGGCAGCGGCAGGGGGTCGCGGTGGCCAGGGCGGTGACGTGGGCACGGCGGGCGGTGTTCATGGACGAGCCCACTGCCGCGCTCGGTGTCGTGCAGACCCAGCGCGTGCTCGACCTCATCCGCGGCGTGCGTGATTCGGGCGTGTCCGTCGTGCTGATCAGCCACAACATGCAGGACGTGAAGGCGGTGTCCGACCGGGTCGAGGTGCTGCGGCTGGGACGCAGGGTGGCCCGCTTCGACACCGCGAACGTCTCGATGGAGGAGCTGGTCGGGGCCATGACCGGCGCGCTCGGCGCACAGGAGGACGGCGGGCGGGGGAGTGGCGCATGAAGGGAGCGCGGCTGGGGCGGCTGCAGGTCGTGTGGATCGGGCTGGTGCTGGTCGCGCTGCTGGTGGCGTTCTCGGTGCTGGCGCCGAGCACGTTTCCGACCTCGTTCAACCTGCTCAACCTGGTCAGCGACGCCGCCATCCTGCTGCTGCTCGCCACCGGCATGACGTACGTGATCATCACCGCGGGGATCGACCTGTCGGTGGGCGGGGTGCTGGTGTTCTCGGCCGTGGCGGCCGCCGAGGTGATGGACGCCACCGGCTCGCTGCTCCTCGGCACCCTGGCCGCGCTCGTCACGGGACTGGCGTGGGGCGTGCTGAACGGCGTGCTGATCGCCATGGGCCGTATCCCCGCGCTGATCGTGACGCTCGGGACGCTCGGCATGTCGCTCGGCGGCGCGCTGCTGCTCACCGGCGGCGTCGATCTGCGTGCCCCGTCGGACCTGAATCTCGGTCTCGGCCTGGCGCGCTGGCTCGGCGTGCCGCTGATCGCGTGGATCTGCGCCGCCATCACGGCCGCCCTCGCCCTGATGCTCGCCTACACCCGCTTCGGGCGGCACACGTACGCGATCGGGTCCAACGCCGAGGCCGCCAGGCGCGGCGGCGTGGCCGTGCGCGGGCACCTGATCAAGGTGTACGGCCTGGCGGGGCTGCTGGCCGGGCTGGCCGGGCACCTGTCGCTCGCCAAATACGGCATCACCGGCGTGTCCGCGCACTCCACCGACAACCTGCAGGCCATCGCGGCCGTGGTGATCGGCGGCACGTCGCTGTTCGGCGGCATGGGGACGGTGGCCGGGACGGTCATCGGAGTGTTCATCCCGGTCGTGCTGCAGAACGGGTTCCAGATCCTGGGCGTGCGACCGTTCTGGCAGCAGGTGGTGGTCGGCGCCGTGCTCGTGGCCGCCGTCTACGTCGACCAGTGGAGGCGCAGAGCCCGGGACCAGTAGGAGGAGGCACCACGATGCGCAAGGCTGTGGCAGCTATTGGAGCGCTGTTGACGATCGCCGCCTGCGGCGGGCAGGGCGGGGGGAGCGGGCAGATCAGGGTGACGCTTGTGCAGGGGCTGGCGGGGGAGGAGTTCTACGAGACCTTGGCCTGCGGCGCGAAGGCCAAGGCCAAGGAGCTGGGCGTGGCGCTGGACGTCCAGGGGCCGCAGAAGTTCGACCCGACGCTGCAGACGCCGATCGTGAACTCCGTCGTCGCCTCCGAACCGGACGCCATGCTCATCGCGCCCACCGACGTCAAAGCCATGATCGCGCCGCTGACCCAGGCCAAGCAGCAGGGCATCAAGATCATCCTGGTGGACACGGTCGTGGAGGACCAGAGCATCGGCCTGTCCAGGATCAGCACCGACAACCTCAAGGGCGGCGCGGCGGCGGCCAAGGCGCTGGCGGAGCAGATCGGCGACAAGGGCAAGGCGCTGGTCATCTCCACCGACCCGGGCGTCAGCACGGTCGACGCCCGCATCAAGGGGTTCGAGCAGGAGATCAAGGCGGCGCATCCCGGGATCACGTATCTGGGCGTGCAGTATTCGCACAACGACGTCGGGGAGGCATCCAAGATCGTCAACGCGGCCCTGGCGAAGGACCCCGACCTGGCGGGCGTGTTCGCCACGAACCTCAACTCGGCCACCGGCGCCGGATCCGCCCTCCAGCAGGCGGGCAAGCTGGGGAAGGTGAAGATGGTCGGGTTCGATGCCGGTCCCGCTCAGGTCAAGCAATTGAAGGACGGTGTCGTGCAGGCGCTCATCGCGCAATTGCCCGGCGACATCGGCGCCAAGGGCGTGGAGCAGGCCGTCGCCGCCGTCAAGGGGCAGCAGGTCACGCCGTCGATCCCCACGGACGCCACCATCGTCACCGCCCAGAACGTGGACCAGCCGGAGGTGCAGAAGGTCCTCTACAAGGCGGGCTGCTGAGCGCTGGCGTGGCGGCACGGGCGGTGGTGCCCTTGAGCGGAGATCCGCGCAGGCCGTAATCCCGCGTCAGGGGCCGTAAGTCCTGTTCGGGTCAGGCGGGGAGGGCGGCGAGGAGGAAGGCGAGGCGGGCGGCGGCGGACTCGACGTCCTCCGTGGTGCCGAGCCGGTAGCCCCACGAGGTGATGAACGCGCCCTCGTCGGAGCACGTCACCGTCTCCACAAGGGTGGCCGAGAAGCGGTTGCGGACCGACACGTACGCCGGGTCGCTGGACAAGGCGAGGCTCTGGACCGACAGGTCAGCGTGACGACCCGCGTGCCAGGCGAACCGCTCGAGGCAGAGCGCGGTATCAAGCATCATGCGTCACCTCCGCAACGTCTCGCGACAGAATTGCACGATCTTGGGTGGGGAGGCAAGCAATTGCTGCGGTTAATGTGATGTTTGTTTGCGGTATTCGTGAAGAATTCTGATGATGATGTCCCGTCCGGCTTCCTCGAGCTCCGCCACCTTCGCGTAGTCGTCGAAGGCCCGGACGTAGAAGGCGATGTCGTCCGGGTCGCGAAGGACCAGGTCCTTCGTCATGGTGGCCACCGACACCATGGCCTCGTTGTAGATCCAGAAGCCGTTGATCGGGCTGGACGGCAGCTCGGAGGCGAAGGGGATCACCCCGAACTCCACGTTCGGCAGCGTACTGACGGCGAGTAATCGGTCCAGCTGTCCGCGCATCACCTCGGGCGGCGCGAGAGCGGTACGGAGGGCCGCCTCCGTCACCACGAACCTGAACGTCCGCGTCCGGTCGTAGAGGATCTCCTGGCGCTGCATCCGCACCCGCACCGCGGCGTCGATCTGGTCGGCGGCGCTGTAGAGGCGCTTGACCTTGCGGAACACGTGCCTGGCGTATTCGGACGTCTGCAGCAGGCCCACGATGATGCCCGGCTCGAACACCCTGAACAGCTTCGTGCGCGCCTCCAGGTCGCGGATGTCCTCCTGGATGGCGGCCAGGCCGCTGCGGTGGCGCTGCTTCCAGTCGTCGTGCCGCTCCAGCAGCGCGATCGCCTGCCTGATCAGCTCGTCCGTCGTGTCGGGCGAGGCGCGTACGGCCTGCGCCCACACGACCACGTCATCCTCGGTGGCGGTCTGGCGGGCGTTCTCCAGGCGGGAGACCTTGGACGGCTGCCAGCGCAGCCGCTCGGCCAGCTCCTTGCCGGACAGATGTGCGGTCTCGCGCAGCTGGCGTAATTGGCTGCCGAGGTCGACACGCGCCTGCTGAAACGACGTCACGCCGCAAGAGGCTAGCCCTGTCCGTGCCGATCATGCCAGGGCCGGCCGCAAATGTGATCAAGCGGTTGCCGACGGTGTTCCTTCGCTGTTCGGGAAAGCGGTTGCCGCATGGTCAGGCAGGACCCGGCGGGCGATTTCGGTGATGAGCTCGCGGGGGACCTCCACCGCGACCTCGCCGTCGAGCACGTCGCGGAGGTCCGCGAGCGCCTCCGCGTCGGTGACTTGCAGGCCTTGTACGACGATGGTGCCGCGGTCGGTCTCGTACAGAGTGGGGCAGGCGCCCGCCTCCGAGGTAGAGCCGAGGAACCGCATGCGCATGACGATCCTTCCCCGATAACCAAGTGCAATTGCGCGCAATTGTATGGCTCAGGGGCTAACAAGTGATCGTTTTTCCGGAAATCAGCTGAGAATCCCGTCCATAAACCCCCGTGCCCGTTCGAACAGCTCCAGGGTGGTTGCGTGTAGTACGTCCCCTATGTCCTTAGGTGCCTTTCCCGCGAAGGCCCGCGCGTGCGTGCCCTCGAGGACGATGCCGAGCTTGAAGCAGGCCATGACCGCGTACCAGTCGATGGCCGACATGTCGCGTTCGGACAGCGCCGCGTAGTATGCGATCAGCTCCCGCGGCTCCGGCAGCCCGGGGACGTGGCCGTTGTTGATCGGCCAGGTGGCCAGCAGCCAGCCGAGGTCGATCAGCGGGTCGCCGACCGTGCACATCTCCCAGTCCACGATCGCGGCGACGCGGGGGCCGTCACAGGCGAACATCAGGTTCGCGAAGTGGTAGTCGCCGTGCATGATCCCGGGCGTGAACGTGCGCGGGAGACGGCGCGCGAGCCAGCCGGCCGTCTCGGACAGACCCGGGATGTCGGGCCCGGGATAGCCGTCGAGCTCGCCGTACGAGTCGAGCTCCTTGAGCCAGCGCGGCACCTGCCGCTCCAGGAAGCCCTCCGGCCTGCCGAACCCCGGCAGCACCCCCGGATCGACCCGCCCCAGCTCGGCCAGCGCGGCGGCGGCCTCCAGCCCCATGCGGTGCCTGATCGCCGGGTCCGAGGCGTGCGGCTCCGGCAGCCCGGTCGAGGGGTTGAACCCGTCGACCGGCTCCATGAGGTAGAACACCGGCTCCCGCTCGGTCTGCGCGGCCACCAGCCTGGGCGCCGGGACGGGCGTGTCCCGCAGCGCCGCCAGCACCCGCGCCTCACGGCGCAGCACCTCGTTGCTCCTGCGCCGGGCGTGCATGGGAGGCCTGCGCAGGACGTACGGGCGGCCGCCGCGCTCGAAGCGGACCATGACGTTCTGCGTGCCGCCCAGGACCGGCGCCTCACCCGCGATGGGGCCGGCGGGCAGCCCTTGGGTGTCCATCCACGCGCCGAGCGCGGCGAAGTCGATGGCGCTGACGTCGATGTGGGTGGTGGTCATGACCCGCCCTTCGACAGAACCATGTTCGGGTTGCCGACCCTACGAGAGCGCCGCGCCCACGGTCAACCCGCCGCCCGCCGCCCGCCGCCTGCCCACAGCGCCATCGCGACCCGGGGCCGCACCGCGTGCCCAGGGCGCCGGGCCGTCAGCCGAGGGCCTGCATGAACGGGGGGAACTGGCAGGAGCGGTCGCCCGGCAGGTCGCCGCCGCGCACCATCTTCGAGACCGGCCACGGGTCGCCGATGCCGTGCCCGGCCGCCCACCTGACCATGCCGTCCATGGCCAGGTCGAAGTCCATCCGCACCTCGCCGCCCGCGTGCAGCGCCAGGTCGCCGATCAGCGCCCGTGCGGTCTCCTCGTCCCGCGCCACGACGGGGCCGATCACGGTGTTGTCGTCGTTGCGCCAGCAGTGGCCGAAGCCGCCGTCCGCGATCCGTACCTGCTCGCCGAACCCGGACATCCGCCGCAGCACCGCCGACCGGTCCGTGCCGAACAGCTCCGCGTCCAGTTCCAGGATCTCGTCGAGATCGGCTTCCGTGGCGGGGCGGGTCGTGCCGGACGGCTCGCCCGCGAAGACGCCCGTGTGCTTGGCGGCCCTGCCGACGACGCGGAACCCGAGCCGTTCGTAGAGCGGGCGGCCGTGGTCGGTGGCGTAGAGGGAGACCGTACGGGTCCCGGCCTGTTCCAGCACGTGCTCCATGAGCCTGCGGGCCAGGCCCTGCCGCGCGAACCTCGACGCCGTGAGCACCATGCTGATCACGGCGTGGTCGTCGCCGTAACGGGTCAGGATGTTCGTGGCGGCCAGGCCGTCGCCGTCGGGGGCGTCGATGCCGTACGGCTCGCCGACCTCGAAGAGGAGGCGCCACTTGTGCCGCTCGGGGAGCCAGCCGCGATCCTTGGCCAGGCGGGCGCAGTCGTCCAGGTCGTGTTGGGTGAGGCGACGGATGGTCATACTCGGACCTTAGGGGACGATAGACGGATGGATTGCGTCGTTGCTGTTGATGTAGGCGGTACAACCATCAAAGGCGGACTTGTCGCCCGCGACGGGACAATTCTGCATTTCGAGCGCCGTGACACACCTCGTGGCGCCGACCGGGTGATCGCCGCCATCTCCGCCTTCGTGGCCGACCTGTCGCGGCCCCGGCCAGGGCTGCGCCCGGTGGCCGTGGGGCTGGCGGTGCCCGGGCTGGTCACGCCCACCCACGCCGTCTTCGCCGCGGCTTTCGGCTGGCGGGACGTGCCCGTCTCGTCGTTCACGGACGTGGACCTGCCGGTGGCGCTCGGGCACGACGTCCGCTCCGCGGGGGAGGCGGAGCTGGCGTACGGGGCCGGAGGGGATGACGTGCTGTTCCTGCCCATCGGCACGGGCATCGCGGGCGCGGTCGTCCTGTCCGGCTCGCTGTACGGGGGCGCCGGGGGATGGGCCGGCCAGATCGGTCACACCCCGGTCCGGCCCGATGGGCTGGCGTGCGGGTGCGGGCAGCGGGGATGTCTGGCGGCGTACGCGTCGGGCGGGGCCATCGCGGCGCGGTACCGCTCGGGGGCTGTGGGTGATGCGGTGCGGAATGGCTCGGGGGCTGCGGCGGGTGATGCGGTGCGGCATGACTCGGGGGCGACGGCGCGTGACGTGGTGCGACTGGCCGCCGAGGGGGACGTGCGGGCGGCGGAGGTCTGGTCGTCGGCCGTGGACGCGCTCGCTCTGGCGCTGGCCACGTACACGCTGCTGCTCGACCCGGCGCGGATCGTCATCGGGGGCGGTGTCTCGCTGGCGGGGGACGCGCTGCTGGTACCGCTACGGGAGCGGCTGGCGGGGCGGCTGGCGTTCCGCCGGCCGCCGGAGGTGGTGGCGTCGTCGCTCGGAGTCGACGCCGGCCTACTCGGGGCGGGGCTGCTGGGCTGGCGATCAGCCTCGTAGCCGCCGGGGATGCCGTCGGCGATCAGCCTCGTAGGTGCGGGGGGATGTCGACCTCCCTCGCCCGCAACTCCTCGCCGAGCGCCTTCGCCTGGGGGTCCATCCTCGGGCTCGCCGCCACGCCCCGGCCGAGCAGGCCGTGGATGACGAAGTTGAGCGCCTTGATGTTGGGGAGCTCGTAGCGGTCGATGCGGTGGTGTTCGAGGGCCGGTAGGAGGCTTCTGAGATTGTCCGGGGTCAGGTGCGTCGCCAGCCAGTCGTACCGCTCTCGCGTGTCGGTCCAGACGCCCAGGTTGGCGTTCCCGCCCTTGTCCCCGGACCGCGCCCCGGCAATCCGCCCCAACGGCACCCGTACGGCACCTTGCTCGCCGGCCACGGCCGCCGAGCTGCGCCGTACCCCGGCCCACCCATCCGGCGCTGTGAGAGTGCCCAGCGCGTGGCCCGCGCCTCCACCCTCGGGTGCCTCGCCTGCCGCATGTGCGTCCTGCGTGGCCCTTGCGTCCTGCGTGGCCCTTGCGTCCTGTGCGGCGTCTGTCGCGCGTGCGTCGCCGGCCGCGCCCGGGTTGCTCGGCGTACGTCCTGCGCTCGCCGCCTCCGCCCCGGGTGCCGCGGTCGCCACCCTGGTCGCGTCCGATGTCCGCACGGCGGGTGCGTCGTCCCGTGCGTGCGCCGTGTCCGTTGTACGTCTCGCCGCTTGGTCGCCGGAGGCTGGGGCGGGCTGGGGCAGTTCCTTGCCGTTGAGGAAGATCCGTGGGTGGACCTCGGAGGCCGGGATGAGCACCGGCCAGTACACCCCGTACGGCGAGGCGTTGCCGGGCGGGGTGAGAGCGTAGAAGCCCGGGTAGCTGGCCAGGCCCGTCTCCACCACGGCGGAGGAGAAGGCGCGGCCCACCCGGCGTTCGTCGGCGTCCATGACGGTGATCCGCAGCAGGCCCGAGTCCGTCAGCGTCACGTCCACCTGGTCGAACGAGTCCCGGGGGATGCGGGCCCAGAGGGCCTCCTCCGCCGCCCGGGCCTTGGCCTCCATGTCCAGGCCCGTCAGGACGAGGGTCATCGTGTTCCGGTAGCCCGCCAGGTAGTTGACGGCCACCTTCAACGTGTCCGGCGGCGGCTCGCCGCGGGCACCCGAGACCAGGACGCGGTCGGGGCCGTCGGGGGCCAACGTGATCGTGTCGAACCGGGCGACCACGTCAGGGCCCAGGTAGCGCGGGCTCCCCAGCTCGTACACGAGCTGCGCCGTCACCGTGCCGACCGAGACCAGCCCCCCGGTGCCCGGGTGCTTGGTGATCACGGCGGAGCCGTCCGGGCGCAGCTCCGCGAGCGGGAATCCGCAGTGCGCCAGATCCGGTACGTCCTGGAAGAACGCGTAATTTCCGCCCGTCGCCTGGCAGCCGCATTCGATGAGGTGCCCTGCGACCACCGAGCCTGCCAGCGGGTCCAGGTCGCCGGGCCCCCACCCGTACCGCCAGATGCCCGGCCCCGTCACCAGGGCGGCGTCCGTCACGCGGCCGGTCACGACCACGTCCGCGCCCGCCGACAGGGCGGTGGCGATCGGGCGGCCGCCGAGGTAGGCGTTCGCGGTCAGAGGGGTGGCGTCCAACCGCTCGCCTGTGTCCGCGTTGGTCAGGTCCAGAGGGCGGCCGGTGAGGTCGTCGCCCGTGATGTGGGCGATCGTGGGGGAAAGGCCGAGGCGGCCGGCCAGGGCGTGGATGGCCTCGGCACAGCCGGCGGGGTCCAGGCCGCCCGCGTTTGTCACGATTTTTATGGATTTATCGAGGCAAGGGCCGAGCACATCCTCCAGCTGCCGGAGGAACGTCGGCGCGTATCCCGGGCGGCCCTTGAGGCGGTTCCCGGCCAGGATGAGCATGGTCAGCTCGGCCAGCCAGTCGCCGGTCAGAACGTCGATCGGCCCGCCTTCGACCATCTCACGGGCGGCCGACAGGCGGTCGCCGTAGAAGCCGCTGCAGTTCGCGATCCGGAGGGTCATCGCACGGCCCATTTGGGCGGGCGCTTCTCCCGGAACGCCGCGATGCCCTCCTGTCCCTCCTCCGAGGTGAACCGTTCGGCCGACAACTCGGTCATCCGCCGCAGCCCCTCCTCGAACGGCATCCCCGGCACCTCCCTGACCAACCGCTTCGTGATGGCCAGCGCCTCGGGCGCGCCCTGGATCAGCAGCTCCGCGTAGCGGGCGACCGTCGCGTCCAGCTCCTCCTCCGGTACGGCCCGCGAGATCAGCCCGATCTCCGCCGCGCGAGCGGCGTCGAACACCTCGCCGGTCAGGAAGTACTCGGCCGCCGCCCTCGGCTCGACCCTGCGCAGCACGGGCACCGAGATCATGGCGGGCACCACCCCGAGCCGTACCTCGGAGAACGCGAACGACGCCGTCAGCGGCGCGACCGCGAAGTCGCACGCCGTCACCAGCCCCAGGCCGCCCGCCCGCGCGGTGCCGTTGAGCCGGCAGATGACCGGCTTCGGGCTGTCCCAGATCAGCGTGAGGATCTCCGGGAACGACGCCGTCACCGGCGCGCCGGAGGCCTTCTGCTCCTTGATGTCCGCGCCCGAGCAGAACACCTTCCCCGTGCCGGTCAGCACGATCATCCTGGCCTCCGGCTCGGCCAGCGCCCAGTGCAGCCGGTCGGCCAGGTCGGCGAGGAGCCGTACGGACAGGGCGTTGCGGTTGGGCGGCGAGTCCAGCGTGATGGTCGCGACGCCCCTCGCCAGGTCCTTGTGCACCAGGCTCGTCATGAAGTCCCCTCCTGGATGATCGCCAGCACCGCGCCCGCTTCCACCTGCTGGCCCTTTTCGACGTGTACGCCGGACACCACTCCGTCGGAAGGCGCCGCGATCCGATGCTCCATCTTCATCGCCTCGAGCACCAGCACCGCCTGCCCCTTCACCACCCGCTCGCCGGGCTCCACCTCGACCCGCAGCACGCTGCCCGGCATGGGGGCGAGCAGGGAGCCGGGGGCGACGTGCTCCACGGGCTCGGGGAGGCGGGGGACCGGGGTCAGCTCGGCGCAGCCGCCGGCGTGGTCGACGTAGACCTTGCCGTCCTCGTCGTACTGGGCCACCTGGAAGGTCTGCCGGACGCCGCCGCTCTCCAGGACCACTTCGTACGGCTCCGCGCTGATCACGGCGACGCCATCGGGGAGCGGGTCGTAGACGACCTCGGCCTCCTCGAAGCGGGCGCGGCGGGGCTGGGAGCGTACGTTGCGCCAGCCGCCCGGAAGGCTCGGCAGCACCTTCGCCCGGCGGCGGTTGGCGGCGGCCATGGCGAGGGCGGCGGCCAGCACCGGCAGCTGCTCGTGCCCGGGAGCCGTCGTGTCCTGGGGATGTCCCGGGTGGGCGCCGTGCACGGGGCCGTCCGGGGAGAGGAAGCCGGTGTGGGTGTCGCCCGCCACAAACGCCGGATTCATCAGGATTTTCACCAATAAATCGCGATTGGTGGCAAGTCCGTGGAGCCTCGCCCGCCGCAGCGCCCCGACGAGCTTCCGCACCGCCTCGGCCCGCGACGACCCGTACCCGATGATTTTCGCCAGCATCGGGTCGTAGTACGGCGAGATCACCGACCCGGACTCCACCCCCGAATCCACCCGCACATCCCCCGGGACCTCGAACCGCCGCAACATCCCGCTCTGTGGCAGATAGTCCCCGTCCTCCGCATAAAGCCGCACCTCGACCGCATGCCCGGCAGGCGGGGGCGGCTCCGCCGGGAGCGGAGCCCCTTCGGCCACCTCGAGCTGCAGCCGTACGAGATCGACCCCGTAGACCAGCTCGGTGACCGGATGCTCGACCTGGAGCCGGGTGTTCATCTCCAGGAACGCCACCCGATCGCCCTTGACCAGGAACTCCACCGTCCCGGCCCCGACGTAGCCGATCTTCCGCGCCGCCCTGACCGCCGCCTCGCACAGGCGCTCCCGCAGCTCGGCCGTGATCCCGGGCGACGGGCACTCCTCGACGACCTTCTGGTGCCGCCGTTGCACGCTGCACTCCCGCTCGCCCAGCACCCACACGGTCCCGTGGCGGTCGGCCAGCACCTGCACCTCGACGTGCCGGGCCGCCTCCAGCAGCGGCTCCACGAACACGGTCCCGTCCCCGAACGCCGCCGCCGACTCCCTGCGCGCCGACTCGAGCTCGCGGTCGAACTCCCCGGCCTCGCGCACGATCCGCATGCCGCGCCCGCCCCCGCCCGCGGACGCCTTCACCAGCACCGGGAACTCCCCGGGGGCCTCCGGACCGAGCGAAGGAAGCACGGGCACCCCCGCCTCCGCCATCAGCCGCTTCGCCTCGATCTTGGACCCCATGGCGGCGATGGCCTCCGGCGGCGGGCCGACCCACACCAGCCCGGCCTCCAGCACGGCCCG
Organism: Nonomuraea sp. CA-141351; assembly: GCF_050944675.1. NCBI lineage: Bacteria > Bacillati > Actinomycetota > Actinomycetes > Streptosporangiales > Streptosporangiaceae > Nonomuraea > Nonomuraea sp. CA-141351. The sequence continues at coordinate 8,484,222 of NZ_CP191982.1, read as the reverse complement.
TGCGAAGTCCGCGTTCTCGGACAGGAAGCCATAACCGGGATGTACGGCGTCCGCGCCGATGGCGCGGCAGGCGTCCAGGACGCGTCCGATGTCCAGGTACGTGTCGGCCGGGCGGGCGCCGGGCAGCCGTACCGCCAGATCGGCCTCGGCCACGTGCGGCGCGTCCGCGTCGGGGTCGGAGAAGACAGCGGCCGTGGAGATGCCGAGCGACCTGCACGTACGGAAGACGCGGCGGGCGATCTCGCCCCGGTTGGCGACCAGCAGACGAGTGATCACGGCCGGAACACCCCGAATCCCGCCGGCTCCGGCACCGGCGCGCTGTTGACCGCCGACAGGCACATGCCCAGCACGGTACGCGTGTCGCGCGGGTCGATGACCCCGTCGTCGTACAGGCGGCCCGACAGGAAGAACGGCAGCGACTCCGCCTCGATCTGGGCCTCCACCATCGCGCGCATCGCCGCGTCCGCCTCCTCGTCGTACACCTGACCCTTGGCCTGCGCCGACGCCCTGCCCACGATCGACAGCACCCCGGCGAGCTGCGCGGGCCCCATCACCGCAGACTTGGCGCTCGGCCAGCTGAACAGGAAGCGGGGCTCGTACGCGCGCCCGCACATGCCGTAGTTGCCCGCGCCGTACGAGGCGCCCATGACGATGGTGAGGTGGGGCACGGTCGAGTTGGACACGGCGTTGATCATCATGGCGCCGTGCTTGATGATGCCGCCCTGCTCGTAGTCCTTGCCGACCATGTAACCGGTCGTGTTCTGGAGGAACAGGAGCGGAGTGCGCGACTGGTTCGCGAGCTGGATGAACTGGGTGGCCTTCTGCGACTCCTCGCTGAACAGCACGCCGCGCGCGTTGGCCAGCACGCCCACCGGGTAGCCGTGGACACGTGCCCAGCCGGTCACGAGCGAGGCGCCGTACAGCGGCTTGAACTCCTCGAACTCGCTCCCGTCCACCACCCGCGCGATCACCTCGCGGGGGTCGAACGGCACCTTCAGGTCTTCGGGCACGATCCCCAGCAACTCGTCCACCGGGTATCTCGGCTCCCGCGCCGGCTGCGGGGTGACGCCCTTCTTCCGCCAGTTGAGGGAACGTACGATCTGCCGCCCGAGCCGCAGCGCGTCGTGCTCGTCCTCGGCCAGGTGGTCGGCCAGGCCGCTGATTCTGGCGTGCATCTCGGCGCCGCCCAGCGACTCGTCATCCGATTCCTCCCCGGTGGCCATCTTGACCAGCGGCGGGCCGCCCAGGAACACTTTTGCTCGTTCCCGCACCATCACCACGTAGTCGCTCATTCCGGGCACGTACGCGCCGCCTGCCGTGGAGTTCCCGAACACGAGCGCGACGGTCGGAACGCCCGCGGCCGACAGCCGGGTCAGGTCCCGAAATATCCGCCCACCCGGGATGAAGATCTCCTTCTGGCTCGGCAGATCCGCCCCGCCGCTCTCGACCAGGTTCACGTACGGAAGCCTGTTCTGCAGCGCGATGTCGGCCGCGCGCAGGGACTTCTTCAGCGTCCACGGATTGGACGCGCCGCCGCGGACCGTGGGGTCGTTGGCGGTGATCACGCACTCGACGCCCTCGATCACCCCGATCCCCGACACCATGCCGGCCCCCACGGGGAACTCGCTGCCCCAGGCGGCCAGCGGCGACAGCTCCAGGAAGGGGGAGTCGGGATCGACCAGCAGCTCGACGCGCTCCCTGGCCAGGAGCTTGCCGCGCCGGCGATGCCGCTCGACGTACTTCTCGCCGCCCCCGGCCACCGCCTTGGCGTGCTCGGCGTCGAGCTCGCTCAGCTTGGTGAGCATGGATTCGCGGCGACTGCGGTAGTCGGCGCTCTCGAGGTCGAGCCTGCTCCTGATCACGCGCTCACCCTCCCGCAGGTCCAGCAGCAACATCCCGAACCGCTCGCCGGCACGGAGGACCTGACGATCATGTCAACACGCTAACGCACGAAAGGGCCCGTACAAGGGGCCCTTTCGCGCGTATGTCGTCGGTCAGGTGCAGTGGCTCCAGCCGGACTTCCAGCTCTGCGTGCCCCAACCGCCGCCCCAGATCACGCACTGCTTTTTGGCGGGCAGGCGGAGCGGCCCGGCATAGGCGGTGAACTTCCCGGCGTTGCTCGTGCTGGAACCGCCCTTGACCTGCAGGACCGCGCTCATCGGAACCTTGCCGGTCCATATCAGGCGCGACATCGTGACCACACAGTTCTTACCCGCGCTCGCGTTGTAAAGCAGGTAGATCGTGGCGTTGGCGGCCAGTGAATGCGAGTCGATGACCTTGTAGCCTGAGCCGCATACGGCGGCCGGGTTGGCCGTGTTCGGCTTCGGCGCCACGGTGGGCTTGCTGGTGGGCTTGGTGGTCGGTTTGGGACCGGTGGACACGGTCGACGCGGGGTCGGAATCCGGCTTGCCCTCCTGATCCACGCTTTCAGGATCGACCAGGGTCGGCGACTTCGTCTTCTTCTTGGTCGGGGTTCGCTTGGGCTGCGGATGGGCCGTCGTGGGCTGGGAGCTGGGGACGTTGGTGACCGGGTTCGGGACCTGGGAGACCGGCTCCTGCGTGTGCGTCGGCTTCGTGGTCTTGGGGGTCTTCGAGGGCTGCTCGACGTCCAAGGTGGGTACCGGCGCCACGGTGCCGGTGGGGACCGCCGGGGGCGGGTTGTCCGTGGACGGGGGGTCGACGGGCTGGCCCGCGCCTGAGCCGTCGCCGTTGGTGTTGTTGGAGGAGTTGCCCACGGCCACCACCGGGACTTCCCGGCTGTTCGCCTGGACCACCACGGCGCCGACGACCACAAGGAGGGCGGCGGCCGCGGCTCCGGAGAGGGAGAGCATCAGGGTGCGGCGCTGCTTCGCGGGCGCGCCGTCACCGGGGCGCGTCGGGCCGGTGGGGCCGCCGGGCCTGCCTGGCCCGTTCGGCGTTCCTCCCTGCCCCTGGAAGGGGGGCTGGCCCTGAGGCATGCCAGGGCCGTGCGGTGGCATGCCGGACGCGGCGGCGCCCAGGTGGCCGCCGTGAGGGGCGCCCTGAGGCGGCTGCGGGGCTCCGTGGGGTGCCTGGGGGGCTCCGTGGGGCGCGGCTCCTGCCTGCGCCTGCGGGCCCTGGCCGGGCGGCGTACCTGGCATGGCGGGCTGGGGGCCGTTGCCGGGCATTCCCGCCTGAGGGCCGCCCGCCGGAGCGCTCCCCATGGGTGACGCCGCCTGCGCGGGGCCACCTTGGGAAGGACCGCCCTGCACGGGGCCGGCTTGGGAAGGACCGCCCTGCACGGGGCCGGCTTGGGAAGGACCGCGGGCCGGACCACCTAGCGCGGGCCCGCCCTGCACGGGGCCGCCTGCCACCGGCCCGCCCTGTGCGGGGCCGGACTGTGCGGGGCCGGACTGTGCGGGGCCGGACTGTGCGGGGCCGGACTGTGCGGGGCCGGACTGTGCGGCTGCGGCGGCGGGGCGGGCGAACGCGCCCGTCTGAGGCACGGGCTGCGGGCCCGTCTGGAGGGGGCCGCCCGCGGGAGCGCCCGGCTGGGTCCAGGGGCCGGGGTAGAGGTCCCCTCCCTGCTTGCCGCTCTCCGGGCCGCCCTGCCCACCGGCGGCGCCGGCGACGGAGGTGAGTTGCCGGCCCGTCACCGGCTCGATGGCGGACTTCGGGGCCGGCTGGCCGGTGAGGCGGACGATGAGCTCGTCCGCGCTGGGCCGCTGCGCCGGGTCCTTGGACAGGCAGGCGGCCACGAGCTCGGCCAGCACGCCCTCCATTCCCCCGAGCTGCGGCTCCTCGTTCAGGATCCGGTTCATCACCACGGGGATGGAGTCGGCGCCGAAGGCGGGCTTGCCCGTCGCCGCGAACACCATCGTGACGCCCCACGCGAACACGTCAGCCGCCTCCGACACGGCCGCACCGCTGAGCTGCTCGGGCGCCAGGTACGAGGGCGTGCCCATGGCCATCCCCGTGGCCGTGGCGCCGGGGGAGTCCAGGGCGCGGGCGATGCCGAAGTCGATCACGACGGGACCCTCGGGCCCCATGAGCACGTTGGCGGGCTTGAAGTCCCGGTGCAGGATCCCGGCGCGGTGGATGGCCGCGAGCGCCGTGGCGGTGCTGATCGCGAGCCGTTCGAGCGCCGCGCCCCGCCGGGGCCCCTCGTTGATGACCAGCTCGCGCAGCGACGGTCCCGGAACGTACTCACTCACGATGTAGGGCCGGCTGCCGTCCAGGTCCGCGTGGAGCACTGGAGCGGTGCAGAACCTGGCCACCCGCTGCGCCACCGCCACCTCACGCAGGAACCGGGTCCTGGCGTCGGCGTCGGCCACAAGCGCATGGTGTAGCAGCTTGACCGCGGCCTGTTCCCCGGACTCGCTTTTGCCCAGGTAGACAACGCCCTGACCGCCCTCGCCGAGCCGGGCGACGATGTCATACGTCCCCAGCCGCCGCGGATCGTCCGCCGCCAACGGCTGGAACTGATTCACGTCGGACCCCCATAACAACCCAGTGGATGTGGCAAGACGCTACCAGTGTGAAGGTTGGGGCGTCTGCCGGACCTGCCAGAAGTTTCATGTTTTGACGGAGAATGTCAGGCATTTGTTCGCCCTCCGTCGCAGGTCCTGTGCGCATACGCCTCGAAAGTCACGGGTTGGTCAAGGTGCCAGACGTGTCCGGCCAGATCGCCTTGCCCGGGTTGAGGAGGCCCAGGGGGTCGAAGACCGCCTTGATGCCCTGCTGGATCTCCGTGACCACCGGGCCGGACTCCAGCGCCAGCCAGCGCCTCTTGAGCAGCCCCACCCCGTGCTCCCCGGTCAGCGTGCCCCCGAGCTCCAGCGCGTGCGTGAAGATCTCGTCCGCCGCCGCCCACACCTCCGGGGGCGGCTCCACCATCCCGCGGTCGAAGATGAAGACCGGGTGCAGGTTCCCGTCACCGGCGTGCGCGACCGTGCAGATCTTCACGTCGTGCCGCGCGGCCGTCGCCTCGATGGCGCTGATCATGTCGGGCAGTACGGACCGCGGCACGCACACATCCTCCACCAGGCACGCACCGAGCCGCTCCTTGGCCTGGTACGCCAGCCGGCGCAGCGCGATCAGCTCCTCGGCCTCCTGCGGGCTGGAGGACACCGCCACGAACGAGGCGCCGTTCTCCACGCAGAGCCGCTCCATGTGCTCGACCGCGGCCTGGCTGTCCGTGGCGTCGGACTGGCCGATCAGCATGGCCTGCGTGGCGGGCTCCAGCCCGATGTTGCGCCAGTCGTCGAAGGCCTCCAGGGTGGCCCGGTCGAGCAGTTCCATGAGCGACGGCTGGCAGCCCGCCGCCATGATCGCCGAGACGGCCGCGCCCGCGTCACGGAGCGAGCCGAACTCGGCCGCGAACGTGGCCGGTGGCGCGGCGGGCGCCCGGCGCAGGCGCACGGTGGCCGCCGTGATGACGCCCAGTGTGCCCTCCGAGCCGACGAAAAGCCCGGTCAGGTCGTAGCCCGTGACGCCCTTCATCGTGCGGCGGCCGGTGTTCAGGATGCGGCCGTCGGCCAGCACGACCTCGAGGCCCAGTGCCGAGTCCCTGGTCACGCCGTACTTCACGCACCGCAGCCCGCCCGCGTTGGTGGCCAGGTTGCCGCCGATCGTGGAGATCTCGTACGACGACGGGTCGGGCGCGTACATGAGCCCGTGCTCCCTGGCGGCCTTGTCCAGGTCGGCGGTGATGACGCCGGGCTCGACGACGGCGATCTCGTCGGCGGGGGAGAGCTCCCTGATCGCCGTCATCTTGGCCAGCGACAGGATGACCGAACCGTCACCGGCGACCGAGGCGCCCGCCAGGCCGGTGCCCCCGCCGCGCGGCACGACCGGCACCCGATGCTCGGTGGCCCACTTCATCGTCGTCACCACGTCGTCGCGGGAGGCGGCCAGCACCACGCCGAGCGGCTTGCCGGGCTCCACGAACGTGCGGTCGCGGGCGTAGGAGTCGATCACGTCCGGGTCGGTCAGGACGCGGGCTTCGGGTAGCGAGTTCACCAAGGCGTCAATCGGTCTCACACCATGCACTCTAGGGGCAAATCACCGCTACCTCAGGGGCGGTACACCCGATGGTTTGCGCAGGTCGTGACTTAAGGCCAAACTGCCCGGGTGGATGTCAGGTGCCCGGTGTGTTCGGAGACTGACCAGATAGTCGCCGTCCCCGGAGCGGTCGCCGCGGGGACCACGTACAAGATCGGCAGAGTCAGGTTGCCCGGGGCGCGCGAGGTCGCGGACCTGCCCACCAGGGCGGCTCTCGGCGCGTCGAAGCACGTCATGAGCCGTACACAGCTCGCCGTCTGGCTGTCGTTCCCCAGCCGCCACTACACCCCGTGGGCCAGGAACCAGGGCTACATCCTGTTATGCGTGGCTGCCCTGGTGCACCTGGTCGTCTCGCTGGTCATCGCGATGGGCCAGGACCCCAAGTGGGGCGAGGTGCTGCTCGCCCCGTTCTGCCTGACGGGCCTGTTCTGGGGGCTGGGGCTGCTGAACGTGCTCGGCTCGTACGGCGCCCGCAAGCGCGACAACCTCGAGGCCCCGGCCAGGGAGAAGGCCCTGGCCGTCTGGGAGGGCCTCTGTTACTGCGCCCGCGACAACGTCGTGTTCGAGCCGGGGGTCGGCGTCTCGTTCCATCCGAGCGAGACGCGCGAGTACATCTTCGGCTTCAGGGGCAACGGCCGCTGATCAGCCCAGCTCCTCCGCCACCACGCGGGCGCAGACGGCCAGGCCCTCGATGGCCTGCTCCAGCTCCTCCAGCCCGGGGAAGGTGGGGGCGAGCCTGATCGTGCGGTTGGCGGAGTCCTTGCCGTACGGGTGCGTCGCGCCCGCCGGTGTCAGGGCGATGCCTGCGGCCTTGGCCTTGGCCACCACCTCGGCGGCGTGCGGCACCTCCAGGCTGATGAAGTAGCCGCCCTTGGGGCTCGTCCAGGTGCCGAGGTCGCCGAGCCGCTCGGTCAGCACCTTGTCGACCAGCTCGAACTTCGGCCCGATCAGCTCCGCGTGCCGCTTCATGTGCGCGGCCACGCCCGCCGGGTCACGCAGGAACTCGACGTGGCGGAGCTGGTTGATCTTGTCGGGGCCGATGGACTGCTTGTTCGTGTTGTACAGGAACCACTCGACGTTCGCGGGGGAGGAGCCGAAGAACGAAACGCCGGAGCCCGCCAGCGTCACCTTGGAGGTGGAGGCGTAGACGAACACGCGGTCGGCGTTGCCGTGCTCGGCGGCCAGCGCCGGCAGGTCGGCCAGCTCGTCCGGGGTGTCGGTGAGGTGGTGCACCGCGTAGGCGTTGTCCCAGAAGATCCGGAAATCGGGGGCGGCGGCCGGCATGGTGGCCAGCCTGCGCACCGTCTCGTCGCTGTAGGTGACGCCGGACGGGTTGCTGTACTTCGGCACGCACCAGATGCCCTTGACGCTCGCGTCACCGGCCACCAGGCGCTCGACCACGTCCATGTCGGGGCCGTCGGCGTTCATCGGGACGGGCACCATCTTGATCCCGAACCGCTCGGTGATCGTGAAGTGCCGGTCATATCCGGGTACGGGGCACAGGAACGTGACCTCCGGCTCCTCCACCCACCGCCGGGCGGCGCCCGGCACCGGGGTGAGCAGCGCGTGCACGATCGTGTCGTGCATCAGGGCCAGGCTGGAGTTGCCTCCGACGACGAGCTGGCCGGCAGGCACCTGGACCAGCGGCGCGAACAGCTCGCGCAGCTCGGCCAGGCCCTGCAGGTTGCCGTAGTTACGGCCGTCGGTCCCGTCGGCCGCCCGGTACGACGTGGGCAGCTTGAGCAGGTCGTTGGAGAGATCGAGCTGGCGCGGCGACGGCTTGCCCCTGGTGAGGTCGAGCGAGAGCCCTCGCTGGACGAGGGCGGAGTAGTCAGCCTGAGCAGTCACGAGATCTCCTCCGAAGTCGGTTTCGGCTATGAAGAATAGAAGACACCACCAGGTGAGCCGGTAAATATCCGCAATGTGGGACGCCAGGCGTGAGCCGCATGTTGCGAAGACCCGTCAAAGCTTCCGGGCGAAATGTTAAAGAACACCTTCCCGAGCGGCGCTGGTTGGCGTGCAATGGGTAGATCGGGGCAGTCCGGGCCGCCTCCGGCGGTCCGTCGCAGGTAGCACTCCGCGCAGGAGGGAGCAGCCGTGACGACTGTTCGAGAGACCTCGATCGAACAGGTCAGGCGCCGCCGCACCGGGACCGTCATCGCCTCCTGGATGTCGACGACCGACCACAAGGTCATCGGGTACCTCTATCTGATCACCTCGTTCGGGTTCTTCCTCGTGGCGGGCGTCATGGCCATGTTCATCAGGGCCGAGCTCGCCGCCCCCGGCATGCAGCTGGTCACTCAGCAGCAGTACAACCAGCTCTTCACCATTCACGGCACGGTGATGCTGCTGCTGTTCGCCACTCCGCTGTTCGCCGGGTTCGCCAACGTGGTCATGCCGCTGCAGATCGGCGCGCCGGACGTCGCCTTCCCGCGGCTGAACGCGGTGGCGTACTGGCTGTTCCTGTTCGGCGGGCTGATGGTGGTGGCGGGGTTCTTCACGCCGGGCGGGGCGGCCGACTTCGGCTGGTTCGCCTACACGCCGCTGTCGACGGCGATGTACTCGCCGCAGATCGGCGGAGACCTGTGGATCATGGGCCTGGCCCTGTCGGGTCTGGGCACGATCCTCGGCGCGGTCAACTTCATCACCACGATCATCGGCATGCGGGCGCCCGGGATGACGATGTTCAGGCTGCCGCTGTTCACCTGGAACGTGCTGCTGACCAGCATGCTCGTGCTGATGGCGTTCCCCGTGCTCGCGGCGGCGCTGCTCGTGCTGGAGTCGGACCGCAAGCTCGGCACCCACGTCTTCGAGTCGACCAACGGCGGCGCGATGTTGTGGCAGCACCTGTTCTGGTTCTTCGGCCATCCCGAGGTCTACATCATCGCGCTGCCGTTCTTCGGGATCATCTCCGAGGTGATCCCGGTGTTCAGCCGCAAGCCGCTCTTCGGCTATCTGGGGCTGGTCGGCGCGACCATCGCCATCGCCGGGCTGTCGATGACCGTGTGGGCGCACCACATGTTCGCGACGGGCCAGGTGCTGCTGCCGTTCTTCTCGTTCATGACGTTCCTCATCGCGGTGCCGACCGGGGTGAAGTTCTTCAACTGGATCGGCACGATGTGGCGGGGCCATCTGAGCTTCCAGACGCCGATGCTCTTCGCGGTCGGGTTCCTGGTGACGTTCCTGCTCGGCGGGCTCACCGGCGTCATCCTCGCCTCGCCGCCGCTCGACTTCCACATCAGCGACACCTACTTCGTGGTCGCCCACTTCCACTACGTCGTCTTCGGCACGGTCGTGTTCGCCATGTTCTCCGGCTTCTACTTCTGGTGGCCGAAGATGACCGGCAAAATGCTCGACGACCGGCTCGGCAAGGCGCACTTCTGGACGCTGTTCCTCGGCTTCCACACCACGTTCCTGGTGCAGCACTGGCTCGGCCAGCTGGGCATGCCCAGGCGGTACGCCGACTACGGCGTGAACGACGGATTCACGACGCTCAACCAGATCTCCTCCGTCGGGGCGTTCCTGCTCGGGGCCTCGACGCTGCCGTTCCTCTACAACGTCTGGAAGACGGCCAGGCACGCGCCCAAGGTCACGCTCGACGACCCGTGGGGCTACTGCAACTCCCTCGAATGGGCCACCACGTGCCCGCCGCCGCGCCACAACTTCCTCAGCATGCCCCCGATCCGCTCCGAGCGGCCCGCTTTCGACCTGCACTACCCCCGTGAGCAGGCCGAGCGGCCGCCCGTGGTCGAGCGCGAGGAGGCCGCCGAGGTCGAGCCGGCCAAGGCCCCAGAGGAAAACCCCGATTGATCATGAAATTTCGCCTATCTAGGGAGATCGGCGATGACAGGCACGAAAATCCCCTTCACCCCCGAGACGGCCCCCTGCGGGAAGAAGTCCGGCGGTGAGCGCCTCGTCGACGACGACGGCTACGGCCTGGTGATCCGTGACCAGCTCTTCGACTGCGGCTGCCGGCGGATCCGGCACGAGTACCACGACGGCAGCATCCACCTGTCCGCCATCCGGCACGACGGCAAGCGGGTGAAGGACCCGATACAACCCGACCACGGGAAGTGACGTAAATGATCGACGTGCTCATCGTCGGAGGAGGCGGAGCGGGCCTGCGGGCGGCCCTCGCGGTCGCCGAGGCGGACAGCTCCCTCAAGGTGGCGGTCGTCTCGAAGGTCTACCCGATGCGCAGCCACACGGTCTCCGCCGAAGGCGGCGCCGCCGGGGTGATCGGCGTCGGCGACACGCTCGACGAGCACTGCTACGACACGATCTCCGGCGGTGACTGGCTCTGCGACCAGGACGCGGTCGAGGCGTTCGTGGCCGAGGCGCCCGAGGAGCTGATCCAGCTCGAGCACTGGGGCTGCCCCTGGAGCCGGGAGAGCGACGGTCGCGTCGCGGTCCGCCCGTTCGGCGGCATGAAGAAGATGCGCACCTGGTACGCCGCCGACAAGACGGGCTTCCACCTCCTGCACACCTTGTTCCAAACAACTCTGAAATATCAGGACATCATCAGGTACGACGAGTGGTACGTCACCAAGCTCGTCGTCGACGACGGCCGCGTCCACGGCGTCGTGGCCGTCGAGATCAGGACCGGCCGCATCGAGACCATCGCCGCCAGGACGGTCATCCTGGCCACCGGCGGCTGCGGCCGCGTCTTCCCCTTCACCACGAACGCCGCCATCAAGACCGGCGACGGCATGGCCCTGGCCTACCGGGCGGGGGCACCACTGAAGGACATGGAGTTCGTCCAGTACCACCCGACCGGCCTGCCGTTCACCGGCATCCTCATCACCGAGGCGGCCAGGGCGGAGGGCGGCTGGCTGATCAACAAGGACGGATACCGCTACCTCCAGGACTACGACCTCGGCAAGCCCACACCCACGCCGAAGCTGCGCAGCATGGAGCTGGGCCCGCGCGACCGGCTCTCCCAGGCGTTCGTGCACGAGCAGCAGAAGGGCCGCACGGTGGACACCCCGTACGGCCCGGTCGTCTACCTCGACCTGCGCCACCTGGGCGAGGACAAGATCGACACACGCATCCCGTTCGTGCGCGAGCTGTGCAGGAGCTACCAGAACCTCGACCCGGCCACCGACCTCATCCCGGTGCGCCCGGTCGTGCACTACATGATGGGCGGCGTCCACACCGACATCGACGGCGCCACCCCGATCGCCGGGCTGTTCGCGGCGGGGGAGACGGCTTGCGTGAGCATCAACGGCGCCAACCGGCTCGGCTCCAACTCGCTGCCGGAGTGCCTGGTCTTCGGACGTCGGGCCGGGGCCGCCGCCGCCGAGTTCGCGAGGTCCCACCGGGACGGCGAGGCGGCGGCCGTACGGGCTCAGGGGGACGACGAGCGGCGGCGCTTGGAACGCGCGCGGGAGGGCAGCAGGACCGGTGAGCGGATCGCCGACCTGCGCGAGGAGATGCAGCACACGCTCGAAGGAGCGGCCGGCATCTACCGCACGGGCGACGTGCTGACCAAGGCCGTCGACACGCTCGCGGAGCTGCGCGGGCGTGCCGAGGAGGTCCGCATCGACGACACGAGCACCGCGTTCAACACCGAGCTGATCAACCTTCAGGAGCTGCACACGATGCTGGAGGTGGCGCAGACGATCGTGGCCTGCGCGCTGAACAGGCAGGAGTCGCGCGGCGCGCACCAGCGCACCGACTTCTCCGCCAGGGACGACGACGCCTACCTCGCGCACTCGCTGGTGCACCGCGCGCCCGACGGCTCCCCGTCCGTCGGCCTGCTGCCCGTGACGATCACCCGCTGGCCTCCGGGAGAAAGGGTGTACGGCCGTGACTGAGATCAAGGAAGCGGCGACGCGGACGATCAGGATGGAGGTCGCCCGGTACCGGCCCGGCGAGGACGACGAGCCGGTGTTCCAGGGGTACGACGTGCCGCTCACGGCCGACTGGGCCGTGCTCGACGGGCTCAACTACATCAAGGACCAGCTCGACGGCAGCCTGTCGTACCGCTGGTCGTGCCGGATGGGCGTGTGCGGCTCCTGCGGCATGACCGTCAACGGCGAGCCCAGGCTGACCTGCGGCACCTTCCTCACCGAGTACGGCGAGGGCCCGATCAGGATCGAGCCGCTGAAAGGCTTCCCGGTGATCAGGGACCTGGTCGTCGACATCGACGAGTTCCTGGCCAAGCTGTCGTCCGTGCGGCCCTGGCTGATCAGGGAGGGCGAGGAGCTGCCGCTCACCACCGAGTACGCCCAGACGCCCGAGCAGCTGGACGCGTACAAGCAGTACAGCATGTGCATCAACTGCCTGCTCTGCTACTCGGCCTGCCCGGTCTACGTGCTCGACCCCGACTTCCTCGGCCCGGCGGCCATCGCGCTCGCCCAGCGCTACAACCTGGACTCGCGCGACATGGGCGACCGGTTCGACGTGCTGAACCTGGAGGACGCCGTGTGGGGGTGCACGTTCGTCGGCGAGTGCACGCGCGTCTGCCCCAAGCACGTGGACCCGGCCGAGGCCATCCAGCGCTACAAACTGACCGCCGCCCTGCGCTCCGTCCTGCCGTGGAGCAAACGATGACGACCGCCTACCGGCCGCGGCGCGACAACCTGTGGTTCGCCCGCACCCGGCACTACACCTTCTTCGTGCTGCGCGAGCTGACCAGCGTCTTCGTGGCCTGGTCGATCGTCTTCCTGCTGATGTTCGTCGACGCCGTGCGTACCGGGAGTCTCCAGGAGTTCGCCGCGCTGGCCGGCCGGCCGTGGATGATCGCGATCAACGTGCTCGCCCTGGCCGCGACCGCCTTCCACACGATCACGTTCCTCAACCTCGCCCCCAAGGCCACTGTCGTCCGCCTGGACGGCTGGCGCGTGCCCGCCTGGATGATCCAGGGCGGCAACCACTCGGCCTGGGTGGTGATCTCCGTGCTGATCGCCTACTTCATCCTGAGGTCGCCATGAGACGCACCCTGGAGCCGTACCTGTGGCTGCTCTTCAGCGGCGGGGGGGTGGTGGCGGCATTCGTGCTGCCGGTGCTCGTGCTGCTCTTCGGGGTGCTCATGCCGCTCGGCGTGGTGGACTGGCCGACGGCCGAGCACCTGCGCGCGCTGGTGGACAACGTGCTGGTACGGCTCGCGCTCCTGGCGGTCGTCGTGCTCTGCCTCTTCCACGCCGCGCACCGCATCAGGTTCACCAGCGAGGAGCTGCTCGGCATCGCCAGATTCGACCTGGTCATAGCGGTGGTCTGCTACGGGGGTGCGATCGCGGGCGGGATCACGGCCGGGCTGATGCTGTTTTAAGTGCCGAGCCAGTGATGCACTAAATGTCCCCCTTTGATCACGTTTTACCAACCTACTTTACGTTTCGTTGACTTACCCTCTAGCGTCCGGCATTGCACACCCTATGGCCATGCGCCCGGACACCCCGGGCAGAGAGGGTAACTGGTGCCCAGCACGAAGCGCTTATTAGCAGCTTTCCCGGCGGTCGCCCTTCTCGGCGCCGCCCTGTCCGTGCCCACCGCTCAAGCGGCGTCGTCACTCACTGGGGTAGCGAACTACGAGCCCACGGCGGCGGACTACTACATCAATTACGCTCCGCCCGCGGTTGAGAAGGATCCGCAGGAGCCCTCGGTCAACAACGGCAAGCAGCGCTCGCTCACTCCGGCGCAGAAGTTCGACCGGAAGTTCAGCAGCGGAAACCCGGCAGCCGGTCGCATTCTCGCCGCCCGCGAGGACCAGGCCATCAGGACCGGCCGCAACCCCGCTGAATGGATTTTCAAGAACTCCAAGCAGACCCGCACGGCCAAGTTGCTGACGATCCTCGTCGAGTTCAACGAGCAGGCCAACGACGACTTCTCGGGCTTCAACCGGCTGCGCACCGTCAACAGCGAGCCCGACGACTGCGTGGTCGAGCCGGCCGGCACGCTCAAGAGCGGCCCCCTGCACAACAACATCCCCAACCCGGCCACGTTGCCGCACAAGGACAACAACTCCTTCTGGGTCAAGGACTTCAGCACCGAGCACTTCAACAAGATGCTCTACACCGACAAGGGCATCACCGAGCGCGTGCGCCCCGACCTGAAGGACCCGCGCGACGGCAAGGCCGGCATCGACATCTCCGGCTCCACCATGAAGAAGATGTACGAGGAGATGTCCAAGGGCGCCTACTCCGTCACCGGCTCGGCGGTCGGCTGGATCAAGGTCCCGCACTCCGAGGCCTGGTACGGCGCCGCGGCCTGCGGCGGCGCTCCCCAGGACATGACCGGCCACCCGGACAACCCGCTCGGCGCGCAGCAGCTGCCCATCGACGTGGTGGAGTCCCTGGCCAAGGCCCAGCCGGACTTCCCGTGGGCCGACTACGACCTCGAGGACACCTCCGACGCCGACGGCGACGGCAACTTCAACGAGCCTGACGGCGTGATCGACCACCTGGTGCTGGTCCACGCCGGCAAGGACAAGTCCTCCGACGGCGGCGCCGAGGGCACGTACGCGATCTGGGCCCACTCCAGCGCGGTCGCCGGCGGCTACAAGGTCCCCGGCAGCGACAAGAAGATCTCGAACTACATCGTGCAGCCCGAGGACTCGGGCGTCGGCGTCTTCGCCCACGAGTACGGCCACGACCTGGGCCTGCCCGACCTGTACGACACCTCGGGCGCTGCCAGCTCGGCCGTGGACTTCTGGGACCTGATGTCCAGCGGCTCCCACTCCGGCCCGATCTTCCAGTCGATGCCGGCGCACATGGGCCTGTGGGACAAGTGGGTGCTCGGCTGGGCGAACCCGAAGACGTTCAACCCGGGCGACGCCGCCAAGCTCGTCACGGTCGGCCAGTCCTCGCGCACGCCCAAGTTCACCGAGGACGGCGTCCGGGTGAACCTGGCGTCCACGCCGGTGAAGATGCTCGACGTCCACAGTGGCTCGAACGCCTGGTGGAGCGGCCTGGACCAGGATTGGGCCAACCTCACGCTGACCCGCGACCTGCCCGTCCCCGCCGGGACCGATCTCAAGTTGTGGATGTGGAACAACTACGTGATCGAGCAGGACTGGGACTTCGGCTTCGTCGAGGTCTCGACCGACGGCGGCCAGACCTGGACCCAGCAGAAGATCTTCGACGAGGCCGGCAGCGAGGTCAGCACGCCTGACGACTACCCGGACCCGAACAAGAACCTCAAGACCTTCGGCAACAAGAAGTACGGCCTCACCGGTGACAGCGGCGGCTGGCGGCACGACTACGTCAACCTGACCCCGTTCGCCGGGCAGACGATCAAGCTGCGGCTGACGTACAACACCGACGCCGCCTTCCAGGAGCGCGGCTGGCACTCCGACGACTTCCAGCTCACCAACGGCGGGACGGCCGTGTGGAGCGACGACGTCGAGGGTGGCGACAACGGCTGGAAGGCCGTCGGCGGCACGTTCACCAACACCAGCGGCCAGGGCTGGACCCGCAACAACGGCGAGCGGGAGATCTCCCGGTTCTACCTGGCCGAGTGGCGTAACTTCGACGGCTTCGACAACGGCCTGAAGTACACCTACGACACCGACTACTCCCGCGACGGGGCGTGGAAGGTGCAGAAGCTGGCGTACAACGCGCCGGGCCTGCTGGTGTGGTACCGCGACTCGACGTACATCAACAACAACCTGAGCAGCACCCTGCGGCTCCCGCCGAGCCTCGGTTCCAAGGGCAGCCTGCTGGTCGTGGACTCGCACTTCGACCCGCTGCGCCGCACCGGGACCGCGGCCGAGAAGGACCCGTCGCTCCAGAAGAACCTCCAGGGACGCGTCCAGTCGTCCAACGCCGCGTTCGGGTTCGGCAAGACGTACCCGTTCAAGGAGTGCCTGGAGGCGGCGGACGAGCCGTTCAGCGCGTACTGCACGGACCTGCCCGCGCAGAAGGGCGTCCCGGCCTTCACCGACGCGAAGACCTGGTACCCGGGCCTCGAAGTGATCAACGGTGGTCTCTACTACCGCGACTTCGACGCCTCGGTGGTCGTGCCGTCGAAGGGCGACCAGGCGTACACCACCCGCGTGGTGCACCCGGACGGCACCCCCGCCACCGAGCTGTACGGCCAGGTGGCCTCCGGCTCGAAGCTCGGCACCGGCAACCCCGGTGACGAGGGCAAGGCGCTGGGAGTGCAGTTCAAGCTGGTGAGCCCGCTGCCGGGCAACCTGGGCGCCATCGTCCAGGTCGTGCCGCCGAAGAAGTAATGATCAAGGGCCGCCGGGACCTCCCGGCGGCCCATACCATTGGTGTCCATGAGCGAATTGCGCACCAAGGACGAGCACACCGAGGCGATCCGGAGGGATCGCAAGGTGGCAGTGGTGGTGAACACTCGCTCGCGCCGCGGCCGCCGCCACTACTTCGAGGTCATCGAGCAGATCCACAACCTCGGGTTCGAGCCGCTGGTGGAGCTGTCGGTCTACAACCCCAAGCGGCTGCGCGATCTGCTCGACACGGCCCTGGCCACCAAGCCCGACCTGCTCATCGTGGGCGGCGGCGACGGCACGCTCTCCTCGGCCGTGCGTCACGTGGCACACCGCGACGTCGCGCTCGGCGTGCTGCCGCTCGGCACCACCAACAACTTCGCCAGAAGTCTCGGCCTCCCACTCGACCTGGCCGGAGCGATCAAGGTGTTCGCCACCGGCAAGGTGGCCGACATCGACCTCGGCATGGCCGACGACCGGCCGTTCGCCAACCTCGCCAGCTTCGGCGTCTCCGTCGAGGTGGCGGGCAGGGTCAAGCCGTGGCTCAAGCGGGTCGTGGGGCGCCCCGCCTACCCGCTGACCGCGCTGACCATCCTGCCCGGGCACACGCCGTTCCGCGCCTACATCACGGTGGAGGGGCAGCGCCACGAGCTGCTCACCCACCAGCTCAACATCGCCAACGGCCGCTTCCACGGCGGCTGGCAGGTGGCCAGGGACATCAGCATCGACAACGGCCAGTTGGTCGCCTACCAGCTCGGCTCGGGCAAGAAGCTGCGGCTGCTCGGCGAGACCCTGATCAGGGCGACCACCGGGCGGTGGCGCAGCCTCGCCGGGGGGCCGTTCGTGGTGGGGCGGGAGATGCTGCTGGAGACCGACCCGCCGATGGCGGCCGACGTGGACGGCGAGGTGCGGCTGCGCACCCCGATCAGGCTCCGCGTGGTCCCCAACGGCGTGCGCGTCATGGTGCCCGACTCCTTCGAGGACCGCTGATCACACCCGCGCCGCACGCCGTCGCTCTGGGCGCGCGCGGCCGGTGGGCAACCTCATCGCGCCGACGCGCGCACGGGGGACACGTGACCGTGCTGGGAGCGCCGCGTCGGCAGGCGCGTGTGCGACGGGTTCGGCGCCGTCGAGTTCCGTCATAACGCACAGCTCGATCGTGATGCCGCGCACCCGCTGCCCACGGGACGCGCGCCCGCGATGCGACGCCCCCGCCCCAGGCGCTTGGGATCAGTCGGCGAGTGCCCGGTAGGCCGGGGTGAGCGTTCTGGTCAGGTCGGCGGGTGGCGGGAAGACGCGCAGGAGCAGGTCGGGGGCGGCCGCCGCGGGGCGGCGTTCGGGCCGGTGCGCCGTGGCGCCAGGGGCGTAGAAGTCGGCCAGCCGGTCGGCGAACGGCACGTCCTCCACCTCCAGCCTGGGCACGTCCTCCGCCAGCGAGCCGAGCAGCTGCTCACGGGTGCGCCCGCGCCAGGCCAGCACCAGGAACGGGTCGTCGTCGAACGACTCGGCCAGCAGGTAGAGCACCGCTGACAGGTGCTTGCACGGGAAGCCCCAGTCGGGGCACGAGCAGTCCATGTCGAGGTCGCGGGGGAACAGGTCGATCCCCAGCGCGGCGAACAGCTCCTCGATCTCCGTCGGCATCTCTCCCGCCAGCAGCTTGGCCCGATAGACGGCCTGCTCGGCGATCGACTCCTCGATGGCGGCCCAGCGCTGCTCGCCGTACGCCTCGATCCTGATCACGACCTCGTACGGCTTGCGCCGCGAGCCCTGGACGGCCGCCCTGACCTCCCCGGGAGACAGGTCGATCGACAGGACCTGGCCCTGGCGGGCGTAGGCGCGGCCGCGCGTGAGGCGGCCCTTGTCGCAGATGCGCTCGAGGATGTCGATGAAGCGCCTGGACCACCAGGTGGAGCCGATGGTGCCCCGCTGGGTGCGGGCCTTGATGCCGCCCTCGACCTTGATCGGCTCGGCGCCGTCGAACCAGCCCCCGTCGTACCCCTGCCTACCGCGTGGCATCCTCAGCTCACCCCTTCCGCCGTGAGCCTGAACACCTCGCGCAGCTCGTCGGTCGACAGGTCCGTCAGCCAGTCCTCCCCGGTGCCGACCACCCTCTCGGCCAGGGCCTTCTTGCGCTCGATCATCTGGTCGACCCGCTCTTCGAGGGTGCCCGCGCAGATGAGCTTGCGTACCTGCACGTTCTTGCGCTGCCCGATGCGGAAAGCCCGGTCGGTGGCCTGGTCCTCGACAGCCGGGTTCCACCAGCGGTCCACGTGGATGACGTGGTTGGCGGCCGTCAGGTTGAGCCCGACCCCGGCCGCCTTCAGCGACAGCACGAACAACATCGGCTCCTCGTCGTGCTGGAACCGGTCGACCAGGCGGTCGCGGGTCTTCTTGGGCAGGCCGCCGTGCAGCCAGAGGACGGTGGTGTCGAGCCGCTGGGCGAGGTACGGCTGGAGCATGCTCCCGAACTCGGCATATTGCGTGAAAAGCAGAGCTTTCTCGCCCTCCGCCAGGATTTCTTCGGACAATTGCTCCAAGCGAGTGAGCTTGCCGGATCTGCCCGACAGGCGGGAGCCGTCCTTGAGCAGGTGGGCCGGGTGGTTGCAGACCTGCTTGAGCTTGGCCATGGCCGCCAGCACCAGCCCGCGCCGCTCGATGCCCTCGCTGCTCTCGATCCTGGCCAGCATGTCGTCCACGACCGCCTGGTAGAGCGTGGCCTGCTCGGTGGTGAGCGAGCACCACTCCTTGACCTCCAGCTTCTCCGGCAAATCAGAGATAATCGATTTGTCGGTTTTGACGCGCCGGAGGATGAACGGGCCGGTCGCCCGCCTGAGCGCCTGAGCGGCCTGCTCGTCCTGACGGGCCTCGATCGGCTCCTGGAATCGGGTCCTGAACCGCGAACGCGGTCCCAGCAGCCCCGGGTTCGCGAATTCCATGATCGACCAGAGCTCGGCCAGGTGGTTCTCGACCGGGGTGCCCGTCAGGGCGAGCCTCGTGCCGGTGGGGATGGACCGTACGGCCTGGGCCTGCAGCGTGCCGCTGTTCTTGATCGCCTGGGCCTCGTCGCACACGACCCTGCGCCACTCGTGCTGTTTGAGCGACTCCAGGTCGCGGTGGGCGGTGCCGTACGTGGTGATCACCAGATCGGCGTGCGGGATCAGGGCGGCGTCGCGCCCGCTGCCGTGGTGCACATAGACGCGTAGACCGGGGGCGAATCTGGCGGCCTCCCGCTGCCAGTTGCCGACGAGGGACATCGGGCAGACGAGGAGCGTGGGGGCGCCGGCCCGCTCGTGGACGAGCAGGGCCAGCGTGGTGACCGTCTTGCCCAGCCCCATGTCGTCGGCCAGCACCCCGCCCAGGCCCAGCTCGGACAGGAAGCTCAGCCACGCCAGGCCACGCTCCTGGTAGGGCCTGAGCGTGGCGTCGAGCCCGGCCGGGGTCGCGATGGGCACGAGCCGCCGCTCGGCCTGTCCGGACAGCAGGTCGCCGAGCACGCCGTCGGCGTCGATCTCCAGCAGGGGGAGCTCGTCGTCCTCCTGGACGATGTGGCGGAGCATGTCGGCGGCGGTCGCCTCACCCGTGCGGGCGCCCTCCACGGCCCTGAGCGCGGCCTTGAGCTGCCGGTCGTCCAGCTCCACCCACTGGCCGCGCACCCTGACCAGCGGCACCTTCAGCCGGGCCAGCTCGGCCAGCTCCGCCTCACTGATCGTCTCGCCGCCCACTGCCAGATCGACGCGGAAGTCGACCAGCTCCCGCATCCCGAACCCCTGGCCGGCGGCCGCCGTCTGCGTCTTGGTCCTGGTGGTCAGCTTCAGCCCCAGCTTCGTACGCCCGGCCCAGCGCGGCAGCTGCACCCCGAACCCGGCCGCCTGCAGCAGGGGCGCAGCCTGCCTCAGGAACCCGAACGCGCCCGCCGTGTCCAGCGCCAGCTCACTCGGCCTGGGCCCGCGCAGGGCGTGGTCCAGCTCGGGATAGAGCCTGACCGCCCGGCCCAGCCCGGCGAGCAGCTCCCGCTCGGGCCTGCCCGGCAGCCCGGTCACCTTCTCGCCGCTCCAGACGTGGGCGGCGGTGACGTACAGGCTGGGGTCGTCGGCGGCCTGCAACGCCAGCTCGACCCGCCAGTCGTCGGTGTCGGCGGGCTCCAGCAGGCGGAAGCACACCCTTGTCGCGCCCTCGGCTGATATGACCGAGTCGCGCCACCTCTCCAGCTCTCGGCGAAGGTCCGGGACATCGGGGCACTCCGGCGCGTCGCCGGTCAGAGCGGCCAGCCAGCGCTCGTGGAGCGTCCGGGGCTTGATGACCAGAGGCTCGGCGAGCGTCTGCCGGACGAGCGTGTCGGTGAACGCTTCGAGGGCCTCGCGGAGGACCTCCGCGGACGGCCGCTCGATGCGGGAGGTGCGGCACGCGGGCGGCATGGCCAGCGCCAGCTCCCGGAAATATCCGGCATCGGCCCCGGTCACCACGGGCCGCCACACGGCCCGCGCGTCGGCCCGCGGGACCGCCCACATGGCCATGGAATCGCCGGGCTCGCGCTCGGACCCGGACTTGGGGGCGCCCGCGCCGGGGACGAGCTGCGGGATGACGCGGCCCCGGCGTACCAGGTCGCGGGCGAAGCCGGCGACGGCGGTCCAGTGGCGCATGGTCGCGGTGCCGGTGTGCTCGGTCAGCACGTGCAGCGCCTGCGAGGCCGGCGGCACGACGGCGGGAACCTGCCAGAGGCGCAGCCGCGGGCGCGCCACCTCGGCCAGCCGCCCGGTCTCCGGCGAGGGCAGCGGCTCCTTGGCCGAGCCGGGCAGGAGCAGCTCCAGCGTCCGTGACGGCGGCTCGTCGAGGCCCAGCGCCGTGGCGACGCCGGCCGCGGAGGCGGCGAACGGATGGGGCACGCCGGCCTGTGTCTGCCGCCGCCGGGAGGGTGCGGCGCCGGCCTGCGCGGGCCGTTCCTGGGCCGCCGAGGGCGTGGTGTCGGGGCTCTCCGCCCAGAAGGCGAGCCCCTCAGCCGACCAGACCCCGTGTACCAGCACCCCGGCAGATTACCGCTGCGAGCGGAAGATCAGGTCCGCGTGCCCCGTGCCGCCGGGCGGAAGGTCAGGTCCGTCTAGGATCCTGGCATGAGGTTTTCGGGGGCTGAGGACAGCTGGCGCGCGCGGCTGGGGACACTGCGTGACGTCGTCAGGCAGGATCTCGTCACCCGCCAGCTCGCCGGGCACCTCCCCAAGGCCCCCTGCCACGTCCTCGACGTGGGCTCAGGCCAGGGCACGCAGGCGCTCAGGATGGCCGCCAGGGGCCATCACGTCATCGCGCTCGACGCCTCCCGCGACCTCCTCCGCCTCCTGGAGTCCGGGATCCAGCCGGGCATGGCCGTCCGTACGGTCCAGGCCGAGGCCGAGCGGCTGGGGGAGCTGTTCGAGCCGGGCAGCTTCGACGTCGTCCTCTGCCACGGCGTGCTGATGTACTTCGACGACCCCGGCCCGCTCCTCGCCGATCTCGCCCGTCTCCTCGCCCCCGGAGGCATCCTCTCGCTCCTCGTGCGCAACGGCGACGCCCTCGCCATGCGGCCCGGGCTCATGGGCGGATGGACGGAGGCGCTGCGGGCGTTCGAGAGCACCCACTACGTCAACAGGCTCGGCGTCCCCGCCAGGGCCGACCGACTGGGCGAGCTCATGCGGCGCCTGGCCGTACACGGGCTGGAGGTACACGAGTGGTACGGCGTGCGCGTGTTCTGTGACACCGTTCCCGACGACGAGCCCGTCCCCGACGACCTCGAGGACCTGCTCGCGGCGGAGGAGCGGGCGGGCAGGACCGATCCCTACCGGAAAGTTGCCGCGCTGACCCATCTCATCTGTGGCAGGGCTCGGTAAGATATTGGTATGAACCCTCCCGGATCGTGGTGCGAGCGGCCCAAGCCGCAGGCTCCTTCCTGCGAGCTCCCGTCCCCGTGGAGTAAGCCGAAGCAGCCGGACAACTGGTGCGAGGTGCAGAAGGACCCCGTGCTGTCCGCCCTGGGGTTCCTGCTCAAGGTCGCCAAGCGATAGAAGGCCGTTTGTCTGGGTAGTCGCCTTCCTCACGGAGGAGGCGAACGTCGTGAACGACACCCACAAGCTGGTCAATGACCTCTCCGAGCAGGTCTCCAGGCTCGTGAGGGACGAGTTGCGCCTGGCCAGAATGGAGCTGGCGGCAAAGGGCAAGCGCGCGGGGTTCGGCGCGGGCCTGTTCGGCGCGGCGGGCATGTCCGCGTTCTTCGGCGGTGCCGCGCTCGTGACCGCCGTCATCCTGGCCCTCGCCCTGGTGCTGCCCGGCTGGGCGGCCGCCGCCATCGTGGCGGGAGCGCTGTTCGTCATCGCCGCTCTGCTCGGCCTGACCGGCAAGAGCCAGGTGCAACGAGTCGGCCCGCCCGTCCCGTCGGAGACCCTCGCAAGCGTCAAGGCCGACATCGACATGGTCAAGGAGAGGGCACGACGATGAGCGAGATCGACCCCGGATACAGCGAGCAACACGCAGGCGAAGTCGGCGCCCGCAGGGCGACCGTCGGCACGCCGACGGAGCGTGAGTCCGTCAACGTGCCTCCGACCAGGCCGGGTGCGGCGGAGAACGCCCAGCACGCGGCGGAGGAGCGTGCGGCGCACGAGACGTTCATCCCCGAGCCCCCGGTCCGCGACGAGCGGGCCGAGGCCGCCGAGAACCAGCGGGCCGAGGAAGAGACGGTGCCCACACCACGCGGGACGCAGCATGACCCGGCGTCCCCGCTCCATGGGGTGCGCCACCAGTCGGCGGCCACGGGACGATGGACGCGCCACGAGGAAGACGTGCGCAAGGACATCGAGGAAACCCGGCGGGAGCTGGGTGAGACCGTCAGCGCGCTGGCCGCCAAGGCCGACGTGAAGTCCCGCGCGAGCCACGCGGCAGGCGCCGCCAGGGAAAGAGCGGCGGGCATGGCCGGGTCTGTCAAGGGGAAGGCATCGGAGGTGGCGGGCAAGCGGTCCGTTCTGCTCATGGCCGCCGGGGGCGCCGCCGTCGCGGTTGCCGTCGGCAGCATGATGCGGGACCGCCGTCGCAGGTCCAGGTAGGGGCGCGCCGGTGCGGGCCGATAGCCTGCCGGAATGATTCGTCGAACGGCCGCCGCCGCCATGCTGGCCCTGCTGGTGGCGGGGTGCGGCGGGGGCTCAGCGGTGAGCGACCTCGGCACCGTGGTCAAGGGTGCCAAGGGTTCGAACGTACGCGTCGAGCTCCGCTCCGGGCAGCGCTTCTCGCTGGCCGTCGCCGACAACCCGTCGGTGGGCGACAACTGGGACCTGGTCGCGGTCCCGGACCCGAAGGTGGCCTCGTTCATCAGCGAGGAGCACAAGCGCACGGGTGACGGGGTCGGGGCCGGCGGCACGACGTACTTCGTGTTCAACAGCAAACGCCCGGGCACGATCGAGATCAGGCTGCGCGACTGCTGGCGGTGCGGCCAGGCCACGACGCCGCCCAACGAGGAGAGCCGGCAGCAGTCGGGCGAGGCCGTCTTCGCCGTCACCGTGAAGTGAGCGCCCGGTCTCAGGACGAGCGGGGCGCCAGTCGCCGCTGTCGAGGTTCTCCGGGGACACGGCGACGTCGCCCCACCGGCCGGCCCATCGGTGGATCAGGCAACCTGGGCGCGGCTACCTCGGGATCAAGCGAGTACGGCGCGGCACAGGACCGTCAGAGTGGTCTCCGTGACCACCGTGGGGTCCGCGCCCCCGGCGAGCTGGCGTTGCCCCTCGCCCAGGATGCTCCACCCCAGGTGAGCCACCAGCTCCGGATGCGGGCACCCGGCGTCCGACAGGATGGCGCTGAGCGGGCCGATCAACGTCTCGTGGAGCTGGTCGAGCCGGTCCCGGCACTCCTGGGGCAGCTCGACGGATGACAGCGCGCGCAGCAGCGCGTAGTCGGGGTGCGTGACGAACGACAGCGTCACCGCCCCGAAGGCCCGCACCCGCTCCCGCAGCCCGTCGGCTTGGGAGGAGGCGTCCTCCAGCCGGGTGGCCCAGCGCGGGATCGCGTCCTCGACGAGCTGGGCCAGGATGCCGGCGGTCGAAGAGAAGTAGCGGTAGACGCTGGAGCGGGCCAGCCCCACGCGGGCTCCGACGGCCGCCGGCGTGAGCCCTGCCGGCCCTTCGGCGACCAGGATCTCCATGGCGGCCGTCAGCAGGGCCGCGTGCTGGCTGGCCCGGTGGTCGGCCACCGTGGCCGCGCTGATCCTGGGCACTCACTCCTCCTCGCGTCGCCTCCCCCCAGTATCGGGCAGCAGCAGCGTCGCCCCGACGCCGCCGAACAGCACGATCCCCGCGACGACCGTGACCCGGCGGGTGGCCTCGGCTGAGGCGGCCACCGCCGCGGCGTGCTGTGCGGGGTCCCTGATCGCCGCGACGGCCGCCCCGCCGCTGTCGCGTACGGCGCGTCGCAGATCTTGCGAAGCGGGCAGGTGGCGGGCCATGGCGTGGTCCAGCCCGGTCACCAGGACAGCGCCGAGCACCGCGATGCCGATGGCCGCGCCGAACTGGCGGATCGTGCTCTGGAGCCCGGAGGCCGCTCCCGACTGCCGGGCGGGTACGTCGGCCAGCATGACGTTCGGGAGCTGGGCCGAGGCGAACCCGACGCCGACCCCGTACACGACGAGCCAGGGCACCAGTGTCCACGGGCCGAGCGAGGGTGAGACGGCCAGGCCGATCGCGACGGCGGCGACCGCCTCCAGCCCGAGCCCCAGCCGGACGATGACCTGCGGCGCCAGCGGCAGCTTCGGCACGACGCCGCCCGCCAGGAACGTGCCACCTGCCAGCGAGGCAACGATCAGCCCGGTCCGGAACGCGGTGAACCCCATGGCCGACTGCAGGAACAGGGGCAGCACCAGGATCATGCCGAACTCGCCGAGCGTGATGATCATCGCGGCCACCCCGCCGTACCGGAAGGAGGGGATGGCGAGCAGGGAGAGGTCCAGGATCACCGGGCGGCCGGCCCGCGCCCTGGCCCGCTCCACCAGCACGAACGCGGTGAGCGCGAGCACGGCCACCAGGAAGGCCGCCAGGATCGGGCCGGACCAGCCGTACCGCTGGCCCTCGATCAGCCCGAACACCAGCGACGACGTGCCGATCACCGACAGCAGCACGCCAGGGACGTCCGAGCCGCCCACGTGCGGGTCCTTCGACTCGGGCACCCGCACCGTGCCGAGCAGGACCAGCAGGCCGATCGGCAGGTTCACCCAGAACGCCCAGCGCCACCCGTGGTCGGTCACCAGCCAGCCGCCGAGCAGCGGGCCCAGCGCGGCCATGCCGCCGATGATCGACCCCCAGACGGCGAACGCGACGGTCCTGCGTGCGCCCGTGTAGAGGGAGTTGATGATCGCGAGCGTCATCGGCACCACCATGGAGGCGCCGATCCCCTGGACCACCCGCGCGCCGATCAGCATCGCGCCGCTGCCCGCCGCGGCCGCCAGCAGGCTGGCGGCCAGGAACACCACCAGCCCGATCGCGAACATCCCGCGCCTGCCGCGCACGTCACCGGTGCGGCCGAGCGGGATGAGCAGGGCGGCGAACGCCAGCGAGTAGATCGAGTTCACCCATTCGACGTCTGTGGCCGACAACCCGAGGTCGCCCATGATCGCGGGGACGGCCACGTTCACGATGGTCGCGTCGATGATGATCATCGACATGCCGACGCCCAGCACGAACAGAGGGAGCCAGCTCTGCTGCCGGGTCCCGTTACTTAGCAACGCCATGTCGCTAAAGATAGCAACACTGTGTCGCGAAGCAACCGGATACTGTGGGGATCATGGATTTCATCCGGGTGCGCGCGTCCTCCGACGGCGCGGAGACGATCTCCTATTGGACCGGCGACGTGTACGGCTGGCAGGACGACGGCGGGCCGCACCACCTGTTCGGGTTCGAGGGGCTCAACGTGGCCAGGGCGGTCGAGGCCGACGGCGGGTGGCAGCTGCTGACGAGGGAGGCCGCCCTCTACCTCGACCCGAGGACCAGGGAGGTGCTCGACTCCTGGGACAACCCGTTCACGGAGCGGGCGGTCGAGGTGCTGCACGTCTTCAACGACCCGGTCAACCAGCGGCTCGGCGCCTACCCGGTGCCCACGACCCGCCTGGGCGACCAGGTGGTCTACAACGTGGACATCCGGCTGGCCTACCCCTCGCCCCTGAAGGTCGCCGACCATCCCGAGAACTCGGCGAGCGACACCTACCGGGCGCTGGAGCTGTTCCAGTTCTTCGCCTCCGCCAAGGACCTGGACTCCGGCGTGCCGGACGTGCCCTGCGTGTTCTCGTGGTGCCGGGTGTCGCCGTGGCTGCCGTGGATGGCGATGGGGCAGCGCGGGGGCGGGCTGGTCTACCACTGCAGGGGCGCCAAGGTGGCCGAGGTGCCCGAACGGCTGCGCGAGCGGGTGGGCGAGCGGTTCCTGCACGCCCCCTCCGAGTGGTCGGCGCCCAACGTGACGAGTTGGACGGCCTTCGCGGATAGGGTCAGGAAGTGAGCACTGACCTGTTCTGCGAGATCATCGCGGGTGAGCGACCGGCGACCATGGTCCACTCCGACGAGGTGGCGGTCTCGTTCCTGGACGCCCGGCCGGTCTTCAAGGGGCACGTGCTGGTGGTGCCCAGGGTCCACGTGGAGACGCTCGCCGATCTGACCGACGTGGGCCCGTTCTTCGAACGGGTGCAGGCCGTGGCCAAGGCGGTGGAGGAGGGGCTGCAGGTCGCGGGCACGTTCGTGGCCATGAACAACCGCGTCAGCCAGAGCGTGCCGCACCTGCACGTGCACATCGTGCCGCGCAACCAGAAGGACGGGCTGCGCGGCTTCTTCTGGCCCCGGAC
Organism: Nonomuraea sp. CA-141351; assembly: GCF_050944675.1. NCBI lineage: Bacteria > Bacillati > Actinomycetota > Actinomycetes > Streptosporangiales > Streptosporangiaceae > Nonomuraea > Nonomuraea sp. CA-141351. The sequence goes on along the minus strand of NZ_CP191982.1, from coordinate 8,457,199 downwards.
CAAGTACGACTCCGCCGAGGAGGCCGAGTCGTACGCCGATCTGATAGCCAAGGCACTGTGAGCGGAGCGAACCAATGGACACGTGAGCTTGCTCAGAGGACCGACGGAGGAGGGCCTCTGAGCTAGGCTCCCCCGCGTGGAGTACGTGGTGGGCGTCGCCGTGGTCGCGGTGCTCGTCGGCGTGCCCGCGATCGTGCTCTGGCGGGTCATGCGGGGCCGCCGCGAGCTGGGCACGAGCCCGGCGGAGCGGGCCACGTTCGAGACCCTGCACACCGCCTCGCTGGCCGGGCCGCCGCTGCGGGCGGGGCTGACCGCCGACGGCGCCGAGCGCGCCTCGCGGCACCTGCGCGCGCTGCTTGGCTGCGCCGCGCTCGCCATCACCGACGGCGAGCGCCTGCTCGTGTACGACGGCGCCGGCGACCACCATGCCGACCAGGCGTTCGAGCACGCGGTGGCCACCTTGAAAGACGGCCGCACCCAGGTGCTGACCATCGACTGCGAGCTGCTCGAATGCCCGATCCACCACGCCGTGGTCGTGCCGCTCACCACCGACGACCGGGTGGTCGGCGCCCTGGCCGCCTACGGGCAGACCGCCTCGGCGGGGCTGGTCAGGGCCGCGCAGGAGGTGGCCGGATGGGTGGACTCCCAGCTGGAGCTCGCCGAGCTGGACCGCTCGCGTACGCTGCTCATGGAGGCCGAGGTACGGGCGCTGCGCGCGCAGATCTCGCCGCACTTCATCTACAACTCGCTCACCACGATCGCCTCCTTCGTCCGCACCGACCCGGAGCGGGCCAGGGAACTGCTGCTGGAGTTCGCCGACTTCACCCGCTACTCCTTCCGCAGGCACGGCGAGTTCACCACGCTGGCCGAGGAGCTGCGCTCGATCGACCGCTACCTGATCCTGGAGCGGGCCAGGTTCGGCGACCAGCTTCAGGTGACGCTGCGCATCGCGCCCGAGGTGCTGCCGGTCGCGGTGCCGTTCCTGTGCCTGCAGCCGCTGGTCGAGAACGCCGTCAGGCACGGCCTGGAGAGCCGCAACGGCGTCGGCCGCATCACGATCATCGCCGAGGACGCCGGGGCCGAGTGCCGCATCAGCGTCGAGGACGACGGGCTCGGCATGGACCCCGACAGGCTGCGCCGCATCCTCGCAGGTGACATCCCCGCCACCGGCGGTGTCGGGCTGGCGAACGTGGACGAGCGGCTGCGCCAGGTGTACGGCGACGAGTACGGCCTCGTCGTCGAGACCGCAACGGGAGCGGGCACCAAGGTCAACGTCAGGTTGCCGAAATATCACCCAGGCGTCTCTGCCCGTTGACCTCGATCTTTGTTGTCGGTTTTATCACTGTCTATGACGCAACTACGGGTCCTCGCGGTCGACGACGAACTGCCTGCCCTCGAAGACCTGTCGTACCTGCTGCGTGCCGATCCCCGCATCGGCGAGGTGGCCACCGCCAGGGACGGCGCGGCGGCGTTGCGGCTGCTCGACCGCGCCATCGCCGAGGGCCGGCCGATCGACGCGGTGTTCCTCGACATCCGCATGCGCGGGCTCGACGGGGTGGTGCTCGGGCGGCTGCTGTCGCAGTTCGCGAACCCGCCGCGGGTGGTGTTCGTGACGGCGTACGAGGAGCACGCCGTGGACGCGTTCGAGATCAAGGCCGAGGACTACCTGCTCAAGCCCGTACGCCCGGAGCGGCTGGCGGAGGCGATCAGGCGGGTGGCGGTCTCCGCCGACGTGCCCGTGGAGGGCGGGGAGACGGACACGATCCCGGTCGAGCTGGGCGGGGTGACGCGGTTCGTGTCCAGCGCCGACGTGATCTACGTGGAGGCGCAAGGGGACTACGCGCGGCTGCACACGGCGGCGGGCAGCCATCTGGTACGGATCCCGCTGGCCACCCTGGAGGAGCGGTGGGCCTCGGCCGGGTTCGTACGCGTGCACCGGAGCCATCTGGTGGCGCTCAAGCACATCGAGGAGCTCCACATCGACTCGGGCAAGTGCACGGTGCGGGTCGGTGACACGGAGCTCCCGGTCAGCCGCCGCCACACGCGCGAGTTAAGGGACCTGCTGGTCCGCCGGGCCAGGAAGGCGAGGTCAGCGCCATGATGAGCCCGGAGCCGCGTCCCGGACGCCGGGTACCCCTTCCCAAGACCGACGCCTCGCGGCGGGAGACGCCGCGCAGGGTGGCCGTGATGAGCCCGCGCACGGCCGCCGCGCGCCGCCCCCGCTACCCGGCCACCCGGGAGATCGACGAGCAGACCCGGCTCGGCGAGGTCTACATGCGCTCGTTCCTGCGTACCCAGTTCAGGCTGGCGCTGTTCGTGTGCACGGTGCTGGGCTGCGTGGTCGGCGGGCTGCCGCTGCTGTTCCTGCTCATCCCCCAGTTGCGCTCGGTGCACCTGCTCGGCGTCCCGCTCCCGTGGGCGGTGCTCGGCGGGCTCATCTACCCCGCGTTCGTCATCGGCGCCTGGCTGTACGTGCGCCAGGCCGAGCGCAACGAACGCCACTTTGCCGAGCTGGTCGAGCGCCGATGAGCCGGCGAATGACCAGACGCGGCGCGGCGGAGCCGATCGCATGAGCCTGACCGCAGTTCTGGTCGTGATGGTGGCGGCCGTGCTCATCGGGGCGTTCGGGATCAGGTTCTCCCGTACCACCTCCGACTTCTACGTCGCCTCCCGCACGGTCAGCCCCCTCTGGAACGCCTCGGCCATCGGTGGCGAGTACCTGTCGGCGGCCTCGTTCCTGGGCATCGCCGGGCTCATCCTGTCGTTCGGCGTGGACATGCTCTGGCTGCCCGTCGGCTGGACCGGCGGGTACCTCGTGCTGCTGGTGCTGGTGTCGGCGCCGCTGCGGCGCTCGGGGGCGTACACGCTGCCGGACTTCGCCGAGGCCAGGCTCGAGTCGATGACCGTGCGCCGCACCGCGAGCGTGCTCGTCGTGTTGATCGGCTGGCTCTACCTGATGCCGCAGTTCCAGAGCGCGGGCCTGGTGCTGCGTACGATCACCGGCGCGCCCGTGTGGGTCGGCGGGCTGCTGGTCGCGGTCGTCGTGGCGGTGAACGTGCTGTCCGGCGGCATGCGGTCGATCACGTTCGTCCAGGCGTTCCAGTACTGGCTCAAGCTGACGGCGCTGGCCCTGCCCCTGGTGTTCCTGATGATGGCGTGGAAGGCCGGCGGGGCGCCCGCGGTGAGCGCGCAGGACGCCGCCACCTGGCAGGTGCCGCTGTCGGGCGGCAAGGAGTACGGGCTGTACTCGACGTACTCGCTGATCCTGGCCACGTTCCTGGGCACCATGGGGCTGCCGCACGTGCTGGTGCGGTTCTACACCAACCCGGACGGGCGGGCCGCGCGCCGTACGACGCTGGTCGTGCTGTCCCTGCTCGGCGCCTTCTACCTGCTGCCCGCCGTCTACGGCTGGCTCGGCCGGCTCTACGCACCCGATCTGGTGCGCACGGACACGGTCGTGCTGACACTGCCCGCGCGGATGGTCGGCGGCACCCTGGGCGAGGTGCTGACGGCGCTGGTCACGGCGGGGGCGTTCGCCGCGTTCCTGTCCACCTCGTCGGGGCTGACCGTGTCCGTGGCGGGCGTGATCGCGCAGGACCTGCTCAAGGGCGGGGTGCGCTCCTTCAGGATCGCCACGCTGATGGCGGTGGTGGTGCCGCTGGCCCTGGCGCTGTGGGCGCGGGAGCTGCCGGTGGCGGACGTGGTGGGGCTGGCGTTCGCGGTGGCGGCCTCGTCGTTCTGCCCGCTGCTCGTGCTGGGCATCTGGTGGCGCCGCCTCTCGACCACGGGGGCGCTGGCCGGGCTGTTCGTGGGCGGGGGGCTGGCGTCCGCGGCGGTGCTCGTCACGATCACCGCCGGTCCGCACGAGGGGCCCGCCGGGGCTCTGCTCGCGCAGCCGGCGGCGTGGACGGTGCCGATCGCGTTCGCGGTGATGGTGTCGGTGTCGTTCCTGACGCCGCACCGGGTGCCACCCGGGGTCGCCAGGACCATGGTCAGGCTGCACGCCCCGGAGAACCTCGACCTCGACCGCGGCGACTGGCGCCCCCGCTCCTCCTAACCGCCCATGATCCGTTCGTACGTGGCGATCAGGTCGTCCATGGGCAGCACCGGTCCCTCTGGGTCCTTGGCGAGGTCGTCCCACAGGCGGAGTGAGATCGCGTCGGCCGACCACTCGTGTGACGTGAACGCCGCCACCTCCTCCTGCGACATCGGCCCGCCCTGGGCGCGCAGCGAGCGCACCGACGCCGGGCTCAGCGTGCCGTGGTAGGCCGGGTCCACCGCGACCAGGTACCGCTTGGCGGCCACGTGCTGCTCGATCGCCCAGGCCGAGCGGGCGGTCAGGTGGTCGCGGGCGTACGCGGCGCCCGCCTGCTCGTGCGGCATCCCGCGGTGCCGCTCGGCGACCGGGCGGGCGCGGCCCACGTCGTGGAAGGCGGCCGCCAGTACGAGCTCGTCGTCCGCTCCGGCGGCCACGGCGTGCGCGGCGGCCTGGAGGGCGTGGGTGCGCTGGTCGACGGCCTCGCCGCCGTACGGGAGGCCGGCCAGCCCCTCGAAGAGGTCGAAGAGTTCATCCCGAGAAAGCATGACATGTCCTTTTATGCGCTGATGTTTCGACATGATGACCTCGGCAAAGTGGCCGGCGGATGGCCGCGCGATGTATGTGCACCGCCCGCGCGGCGACAGGCGGGTGGGTTCGCTCTACGTTAACCGCTCGGTTCGTGCACTGTCAGGCGCGCCTGACCTGGGCATCATCGGGGGCGAGCAGCGTGGCGAGCCGGACCTGGCTCATCACACGCTCGGAGACCTCACTGTGAAACGTTCCATGACCGCCCTGGCCGTGCTCGGCGTCCTCGCCGCGGGTTGCTCCTCCGCCAACGGCAGCACCGGCGGCGACGTGCTCCGGTTCGCCGCCGTGCCGGCCGAGCAGAACATCGACCCCACGGCCGAGTACAAGGACATCATCGCGCTGATCGAGAAGAACACCGGCAAGAAGGTGGAGTTCGTCCGATCGACCGACTACAACGCGGTCATCGAGGGCATGGTGTCGGGCAAGATCGACCTCGCCGAGTTCGGGCCGCTGTCGTACGTGCTCGCCAAGAGCAACGGCGCCAAGATCACCCCCATCGCCTCCATGGTCGAGAAGGGTGGCAAGCCCACCTACCAGAGCTACGGCATCGTCCCCGCCACCAGCAAGATCACCGACATCAACGGCTTCAAGGGCGCCAAGGTCTGCTTCGTCGACCCCGGTTCGACCTCGGGCTACCTCTTCCCCAGCCAGGGCCTGATGAGCTCGGGCATCGACCCGAAGACGGGCGTCGACCCCGTCATGGCGGGCGGCCACGACAACTCCGTCCTGTCGGTCGCCTCCGGCAAGTGCGACGCCGGGTTCGCCGAGAACGCCATGGTCGACCACATCCTCATCGACAAGGGCAAGCTCCAGGCCGGCCAGGTCAAGGTGGTGTGGAAGTCGGCGCCGATCCCCATGTCGCCCGTCGCCATGCGCGACGCGCTGCCCGCCGACGTGAAGGCCAAGCTGACCCAGACCTTCACCAAGGACGCCACCAAGGACCGGATGGTGCAGCTCGGCGTCTGCAAGGACGCCGACTCGTGCCGGGTGACGGCCGACTCGTCCATCTGGGGCTTCCAGCCCGTGACCGACGCCACCTTCGACCCCGTACGCCAGGTGTGCGCAGCCACCCATAACGAGAAGTGCTCGAAAGCATGACGGACGAGCCGGTCGTCGAGACGCGTGGCCTGGTCAAATCGTTCGACGCTGTGCTCGCCTGCGCCGGCATTGACCTGACCGTGCGCCGGGGCGAGATCGTCGCCCTGCTGGGCCCCTCCGGGTCGGGCAAGTCCACGCTGCTGCGCCACCTGAACGGCCTGACCAGGCCGGACTCGGGCGAGGTCAGGGTGCTCGGGGTGGACGTGGTGTCCGCCAAGGGCCCGTCGCTGCGGGCGCTGCGCGGCCGCATCGGCGTGGTGTTCCAGCAGTTCAACCTGGTCGGGCGGCTGACCGTGATGGAGAACGTCCTCAGCGGCGCCCTCGGCCGCGTGCGCGGCCCCCGGTACGGCATCGTCACCTGGCCGAGGGCCGTACGCGCCGAGGCCTTCGAGCAGCTGGACCGCGTGGGGCTGGCGGATCGGGCCTACCAGCGGGCGGGGAGCCTGTCGGGCGGCCAGCAGCAGCGCGTGGCCATCGCGCGGGCCCTGCTCCAGCGGCCGGAGCTGGTGCTGGCCGACGAACCGGTGGCCTCGCTGGACCCGGAGACGGCGGCCTCGGTGATGGACCTGCTCGTGCGGGTGTGCCGGGAGGACGGGCTGACCATGGTGTGCACGCTGCACCAGATGGAGCTGGCGCTGCAGTGGACCCGCCGCGTGGTGGGGCTGCGGCGGGGCGAGATCCGGTTGGACGAGCCGACCGACCTGCTCGACGCGGGCGGGCTGCGCACGCTGTACGTGTCGGACCCCGTGACGGTCCCATGACCACCCGCCAGGTCGAGGCGCCGCCCAGAGGCGGGCCCAGAGGCGGCGGTGCCCGGCCGAAGGCGCCCATGACCGGGCGGCGGGCGGCGGCGTGGGGGTTCCCGATCGTGTTCGCGGCGCTCGGGATCGCCGCGCTCGACCGGCTCGGCGTCGGTGTCGGAGGGCTGATCGCCGGGGCAGGGGAGGTCTCGGCGCTGCTCGCGCGGGCCTGGCCGCCCACGCTTTCGGATCCCGCCACGACGCTCGCGCACGCGCTCGACACGTTCTGGATGGCAGTCGCGGGCACGGCGCTGGCCACGCTGCTGGCCGCCGTGCTCGGCGTGCTGGCCGCCTCGCGCGGCAAGGCGGTCAGATCGGCCGCGCTCGGCGTGATCGTCGCCTGCCGGGCGATCCCCGACGTCGTGTTCGCCGTGTTCTTCGTGGCCGCGATCGGCATCGGCCCCCTGCCCGGCGTTCTGGCGCTGGGCCTGCACTCAGTGGGCATGCTGGGCAAACTGTTCGCCGAGGCGATCGAGAACGCCGACGCGGGCGTGCGCGAGGCCGTGGCGGGCACCGGCGCGGGGCCCGCCCAGCGGCTGCTGGCCGGGGTGCTGCCGCAGGTGGCGCCCGCCTGGATCGCGGCCATCCTGTACCGGCTCGACATCAACTTCCGCGGCTCCGTGCTGCTCGGCGCCGTCGGCGCGGGCGGCATCGGGCTCGACCTGAAGACCGCGTTCGGGTTCACCGACTATCCGGAGGCCACCGGGATCGCCCTGGTCACGGTGGCCGTCGTGCTGCTCGTCGAGGCGGTGTCCGTGACGCTGCGCGGCCAGCTCCTGGGCGCCGGACGCGCCGGCTCGATCCCGCCGGTCAAGGGGACGCGCGTGCCGTGGACACGTTCCCGGCTCGCCGCGCACCTGGCCGGATGGGGCGCCCTGGTGCTGGCCGCCGTGGCGTTCTGGCGCGTCGGCGCGAGCCCGGCCGCGCTGGCGGACGCGGCGAGCGGCTCTGTGCGGGCGCTCGGCGAGTTCTTCCCGCCCGACTTCGCGCCCGTGGCCGGCCTGCTCGGCGAAGGGCTGCTGGAGACGGCCGCCATCGCGTTCGGCGCGACCTTCCTCGGCGCGCTCGCGGGCGTGCCGCTCGGCCTGGCCGCCGCGCGGGCCGTCGCGCCCAACAACGGCGTGCGCCTGGCCGCCCGCGCTCTCTGCGTCGGCCTGCGCTCCATCCCCGACCTGCTGCTCGTGCTGGTGTTCGTGGCGGCGTTCGGGCTCATGGAGGGGCCGGTCGCGGGCACCCTGGCACTGGCCGTCTTCAGCGCCGCCCTGGTCGCCAAGCTCGTCGCCGACGACGCGGAGGAGCTGCGCCGGGGGCCGCGCGAGGCCGTGCTGTCCGCGGGCGCGGGGCCCGGGCAGGAGCTGACCGTGGCCGTCCTCGGCCAGCTCACGCCGCGGCTGGTGGCGACCACCCTGTACGCGCTCGACGTGAACCTGCGGGCCTTCTTCATCCTCGGCATCGTCGGCGCGGGAGAGCTCGGGTACGCGCTGAGCCAGCACATCAGGGCGCTCGACCACTCCGTGGTGACGGCGATCGTGCTGCCGGTGTTCGTGCTGGTCCTGGCCGTGGAGGCGATCTCGGCCCGGCTCAGATCCGTCCTGCGTTGATGGCCTCCACGCTCGTGCGGCGTCGCCGTCCGTTCACCCGCCGGTCAGAGACCGCGCCGAGGCTGCTTGTCATGACAAGCACGCAGCGCTACCTGGAGATGGCCGACATCCTGGAGGCGGAGCTGGCGCACGTTCCCGTGGGGGCGCAGGTGCCGAGCGAGCACGTGCTGGCCGAGCGCTTCCAGGTCAGCAGGCCGGCGGCCCGCGCCGCCCTGCAGGAGCTGGAGCGGCGGCTGCTGGTGCGCCGCGTCCAGGGTGTCGGCACCTTCAGGCGCGGGCGTGTGGAGTACGTGATCTCCGCCCACTTCCCGCCGTCGTTCAGCGAGACCGTGCGGCTGGCGGGCGCCGAGCCGGGCACGCGGCTGATCAGCTGCGGCGTCCGCCGAGCGGTCGAGCAGGAACGCGCCAGGCTCGGCCTGGCCGCCGGCGCAGCCGTGTGGGCGGTCGAGCGGGTGTTCAGCGTGAACGGCGAGGTCGCCGCGTACGCCACCAGCGTCCTGCCCCGGCGCTCCCTGCTGAACCTGGACAGGGAGCTCGGCGACGAGGTCTCCCTGCACAAGGTGCTGCGCCGCCGCTACGGCCTCACCGTCGTCCGCTCCCGCTACCGCATCAGCCTGGACGTCCCCCCGCAGGCGATCGCCGAGCACCTGACGGGCGGCAGCCGGGGACCCGTCTGGCTGGCCGAGAGCGTGAACCGCGCCGTCGGCGGCCCGTACGTCGAGTACGCGCGCACGTACCTGCGGCCCGACGTGCTCGATGTCACCTTCGAGATCGAAGAGGAAAACCATTGACCGACGTGATGACCAGGGAGGAACGCGCCGAGCTGCTCGCCGCCGCCACTCCCGACGAACTACTGCCCCTCGCCGAGCGCCTGCTCCAGTCGGGCGCCCTCGGCGAGCCGACCGTCCTGCACGCGCCCGAAGTGGGGATGGTGATGCTCACCGTGCGCGAGCCGGTGGCCGAGGAGCGCTTCCACCTGGGCGAAGTGCTGGTCACCTCGTGCACCGTCGAGGTGGCCGGGACCGCGGGATGGAGCATGCGCGGCGATGACGACCGCGTGGCCGCGCTCGCTGCCGCCCTGCTCGACGCCGCCGCGGCCGCCGAACTGCCTGCCGCCCGGGACGTACATGCCTTGTGCGTGGCCGTCGCCGAGCGGCGGGCCGGCGAGGACGCCGCCGAATGGGCCGAGGTGTCCGCCACCCGGGTGGCCTTCGAGGAGCTGACATGACGGCCGTTTCCACTGCCGGGATCGGCGTTCACGTCCGGGCGATGACTCCCACGCCGGCGCAGGCGCAGGCGGACTTCCGCGCGCTGCTGAACGCGCTGTCCCGCCCGGGAGTGCTCGACGCCGTGGGACGCGCCGACGGCCCGCCCGCCCTGACCGTGGCGGCCGGGTTGGCCGACGTCGAGGTGCCCACCGCTGTGCTGACCGACTCGGGCGACGAGCACTGGGCGCGGGCCCTGCACCTGGCGACCTCGGCGCCGGTCGCACCGCCGGAGGCGGCCCGCATGGTGGTCGCGCTGCGCCCACCGACGGCCGCCGAGATCGCGGCCATGCGCCGCGGGGACGCCCTGCATCCCGAGCACGGCACCCGCCTGATCGCCGCCGTCACCACGCTGGGCGAGGAGGGGGTCGGGCTCGCGCTGCGCGGGCCCGGGGTGCCGGGGACGCGGCGTCTGCGGGTCGCGGGCCTGCCGCGCGCGGTGTTCGCCGCCCTCGCCGAGGCCAACGCCGGCTTCCCTGCCGGGATCGACACCTTCCTCGTCGCCGGGGACGGGACCGTCGCCGGGCTGCCTCGCAGCACCCGCATCGAGATCGAGAACGGAGACGACTGAATGGGGTACTCAGGTGCCAGCGGCGGCCACGAGGCCATCCTCGCCGCCGAGCGGCTCGTCGAACGCCACCGGTACGGCGGCCCCAGCGCCTGGCTCGGCATCGACCAGATCACCGGACGGCTGCGGCTGGCCTTGGACCGCATCATGGGGGAGGGCGGCCTGTGGGCCCCCGAGCTGGCGGCCAGGGCGTTGCGCCAGTCGGAGGGCGAAGTGCAGGAGGCCGCGCAGCTCATCAGGGCACACCGCTCCACGCTGCCCCGGGTGGCGTACTCGGAGCCGGTGCACGCCGACGAACTGCGCGTCTCGCGCCGTATCTCGCCTGCCTTCCGAAACCCGCCGGGCAGCCAGCTGCTCGGCCGCACCCTCGACTACGTGGGCCGGCTGCTCGACCTCATGCCGGAGGAGCAGGCCAAGGCCCGCGTCCACGAGCCCGCGCCCGTACCGGAGCCGCCCGTTCACCACAACGGGCATGACGGCCACGATCCGCGCCGCCCGCCCCGCCTGCTCGGCCTGCTCCGCTCGATGGGCATGCTGGTGGACCGGCGCACCGATGGCGATCCGGAGCCGTACGACATCACGAGGCTGCCCGTCCGTCCGGGAGTGCCCAGGTCGGCACGGCTGACGGCGATGGCGCGCGCCGAGACCGGCGCCCTGGTGCATCTCTGGTACGCCAGCACGTTCCAGCCGGGACGGCACAACCACGAGTTCCCCGGCGAGGTGCGCCACGGGACCCTCCCGGTCCGGGTCCGCCATCCGCTCACCGGCAACCCGGTCAAGGTGGCCGAGGTGCGGGTCACCGAGGTGGAGACCATCGACGACCTCGACCGCGCCGAGGAGGACCGCAGCAGGCTGGACCTCGGCTACGGCATGTGCTTCGGGCACAACGAGCGCAAGGCCATCGCCATGGCCGGGCTCGACCTGCTGGTCCACCGGGACGGCGGGCGTACGAGCCTGGAGCAGGAGGTCCTGCTGACCCTCGACGGCATCGAGGCCTCCGGCTTCCTGGAGCACCTCAAACTGCCCCACTACGTGGACTTCAGATCGGTGCTCGACCGCAAGCGCGCGGTACGGGCCGCCATGGAGAAGGCGGCCGGCCGATGAGGACGGTAACGGAGCTGGCCGGAGCCGGCGGCCACCGGGGCATCTTCGACGAGTTGTCCAAGCGCGAGGTACGCAGGGCCGCGCTCACCGCGGTGGCCGTGCCCGGCTACCAGGTGCCGTTCGGCTCGAGGGAGATGCCGGTCGCCCGCGGCTGGGGCTCCGGCGGGCTGCAGGTGACGCTGGCGCTCGTCGGCCCGTCGGACCGGCTCAAGGTCATCGACCAGGGCGAGGACGGCGGCGTGAACGCCGCCAACCTGCGCCGCCTCGTCGTCGGCCACGTCGGCTGCGAGGAGGAGACCGACACCCGCCGGGCCAGCCTGATCCAGTCGAGGCACCGCATCCCCGAGACGCCGCTCCGCGCCGACCAGGTCCTCGTGCTCCAGGTGCCGGTGCCCGAGCCGCTGCGCGCCGTCGAGTCCGACGTGCGCGAGCAGCGCCGCATGCACGCCGAGGCCGACTACTCCCGGATGTGGGTCGGTTTGTACGAGGACATCGTGCGCAACGGCCTCGTCACCAAGACGGCCGGCTACCCGTGCATGGTCGACGGCAGGTACCTGATCTCGCCCACGCCCATCCCGAGGTTCGACGTGCCGAAGCTGGACCGGGCCGAGCACCTGACGCTGTTCGGGGCGGGGCGGGAGAAGCGGATCTATGCGGTGCCGCCGCACACGCGGGTGGAGCCGCTGGTCTTCGAGGACGTTCCGTTCGAGGTCGAGCACACGCCGGGCGCGGCCTGCCGCCACTGCGGCGCCGATGAGACGTATCTGGTCGAGGTGCCGTCGCAAGACGGCTCCGTGGCCTGGGTGTGCAGCGACACGGACCACTGCACGCGTAACAGGGAGGGTAGATGAGCTGGGCGTTGAAGGTCGACGGGCTCGGCAGGGTCTACGGCGAGCAGGGGCAGCGGTCGCTGCCCGGCACCGGACCCGAGCACGGCACCTCGGTCTCGCCCGCGACCGGCGCGGTGGTGGCCGCGTGGGACGTCGGCTTCGAGGTGGAGCCCGGCGAGGCACTCGGCATCGTAGGCGAGTCGGGGTCGGGCAAGTCGACGGTCATGCGCTGCCTGGCCGGCGACGAGCGGCCCAGCCGGGGCCGCGCCTACCTGCGCGGCTACGACGACGGACGAACCGACGTGCTCGCGCTCGGCGACAGCGCGCGGCGGCGGCTGCGCGTCGACCGGATCTCCGTGGTCTACCAGGACCCCGCCGCGGGGCTGGACCTCGACATCAGCGCGGGCGGCAACATCGCCGAGCGGCTCACCGCGGCGGGCGGGCGGCACTTCGGCCGCATCCGCGAGCGGGCCGCCGAACTGCTGGAGCTGACGGAGGTGCCGCTGGCCCGCATGGACGATCCGGTACGCACGTTCTCCGGAGGCATGAGGCAGCGCGTGCAGATCGCCAAGGCGCTGGCCAACCGTCCGCCCGTGCTGCTGCTCGACGAGCCGACCACGGGCCTGGACGCCTCAGTCGCGGCCGGCGTGCTCGACCTGCTCAGGGGCCTGCTGGAACGGCTCGGCGTCGCCGCCGTGGTCGTCTCCCACGACTTCGGCGTCATCGAGATGCTGACCAGGAGGGTGATGGTGATGCAGCACGGCCGCGTCGTGGAGACCGGCCTGACCGACCAACTGCTGGAGGACCCGCAGCACCCCTACAGCCAGCGACTGGTCGCGGCGGCGCGCGGATGAACGTCCTGGAGATCAGGGGACTGGTCAAGTCGTTCACCCTGCACACGATCGACGGCCGCACAGTCGGCGCGCTGCGCGGCGTGGACCTCGACGTGGCCCAAGGCGAGCATGTCGCGCTCGCGGGCTCGTCCGGCGCCGGCAAGTCGTCGCTGCTCAGATGTGTCTACCGCACGTACGTCCCCACCGCCGGCCGGATCGTCCTGCGCACTTCGTCGGGGACGGCGGTCGACCTCGCCGCGCTGACCGACCCCCAGGTCGCCGACCTGCGGGGCAGGGAGCTGGGCTACGTGTCGCAGTTCCTGCGCGCCGAGCCGCGCAGGGCCGTGCTGGACGTCGTGGCCCGTGCGGGCGCGGCCCGCGGCCTGGACCTCGACGCGGCCAGGGACGCCGCGGCGGCGGCGCTGCGCCGGCTCGGCATCGATGAGCGGCTGTGGGCCATGCACACGACCGTCCTGTCCGGCGGCCAGAAGCAGCGCGTGAACCTCGCCGCCGGAACCATCTCGCCTCCCAGGCTGCTGCTGCTCGACGAGCCGGTGTCGGCTCTCGACCCGGCCAACAGGGAGGCCGTGCTGTCCATGATCGCCGAGCTGGCGGGCGCGGGAGTGGCGGTGCTGTCCGTCTTCCACGACCTCGACGCCATCGAACGGCTGGCCACCCGCGTGGTGGTGCTCGAAGAAGGCAGGGTGGCCGCCTCAGGACCGCCCGCAGAACTGAAGCTGGAGGTGGCTCGATGAGAGCGTTCGCCCATGCCAGAGCCGTACTGCCCGACCGCGTCATCGACGACGCGCTCGTCGTCGTGGAGGAGGGCCTGATCACCCACGTCGGGCCCACGCGTCCCGGCGCGGTCCCCTCGGAAGCGGTGGACATGCGGGGGGCCCTGCTGCTGCCCGGCATCGTGGACACCCACAGCGATGGGCTGGAGACCGAGCTGCGGCCCCGGCCTGGGGCGGAGTTCGAGGTGGGGTTCGGGGTGTCGAGCTTCGAGGGGCGGGTGCGGGCGGCCGGCGTCACGACCGTGTTCCACGGGGTGGCGTTCGAGTCGCACTACCGCAAGGGGCGCACGGTCGAGCGGGCGCACCTGCTCGACGCCGCGATCAAGGAGCGCGCCGCCTCCGGGCACGCACTGGTGGACCACCGCATCCTCTACCGGCTCGACGCCCGAGACCCCGAGGGCCTGGCGGGTCTCGACGCGTGCCTGTCCGATACGCCCACGCCACCGCCGCTGGTGTCCTTCGAGGACCACACGCCCGGGCAGGGACAGTACCGGGACTCGGCCGTCTACCGGCGCTGGCTGGAGGGCACCGAGGGCATCTCCACCGAGGAGGCGCAGCGGCGGGTGGAGACCCTGGTGGCCGAGCGCGACACCCGTATCGGGCAGCGGGAGATCGCGCTGGGACGGCTGTCGGAGCTGGCGGCGCTGGGGCGGGCGCGGTTGCTCGCGCACGACCCGGTGACAGCGGACGAGATCGACGTCGCGCTGGCCAACAGGGTGGCGGTGGCCGAGTTTCCCACGACCATGGAGGCCGCGCGGGCGGCTCGCGAGCGCGGGCTGCGGGTGGTGGCCGGCGCCCCCAACGTCCTGCGGGGCGGCTCCCACTCGGGAAACGTGGCGGCGGCCGAGCTGGTCGCGGCCGGCCTCGTGGACGGGCTGTCCAGCGACTACATGCCCTCGGCGCCGCTGGCGGCCGCCCTGCTGCTGGCCTCCCGCGAGAGCGTCACGCTGCCGCTCGCGGTGGCTCTGGTCACGTCCGGCCCGGCGTCGGTCGCGGGGTTGTCCGATCGAGGCGAGCTGGTCGAGGGGCAGCGCGGCGACCTGGCGGCGGTGACGATGGACCGGGGATGGCCGACCGTGCGGATGACGGTCACGGCGGGTGACGTCGCGCTGCCCGCGGGGGTAGGACGATGACGGAGACGCCGCGAGGAGTGGAGAACGCGATGCCGGTCGCGGATGAGCACGGGAACGGCTCCGGCCCGAGGCCGCCGGTGCCGGGCCGGCGGGGGTGGAGCGCCGGGGTGCCGGCGGAGGCGCACCCGGCGCTTGCCGCCGCGGCCTCCGCCGCACTCGACGCCTACACCGCCGCGACCGCCGAGCACGACCCCGCGGCCCTGGCCGCCGTCGTGGCGGAGGGCGCGGACGGCACCCCCACGATGCGCATCGACGTACTCGTCGAGAACGCGATCCTGGCCGCCCTGTCCAGCCACCCGATCAACGTGCTCAGCGAAGAGACCGGCTGGGTGGACAACGGCTCGGCGCTGACCCTGGTCATGGACCCCGTGGACGGCTCCGCGAACGCGGCCGCGGGAGTGCCCCTGTCCGCGTTCTCCGCGGCAGTGGCTGAGGACGGCGTCTTCACCGAGGCGCTGACCGTCTGGCTGGACACGGGGAGGAGCTGGTGGGCGGCGTCGGGCGTGCCGTCCCGGCTGCGCACGACGGGCCGTACGACGCTGACGGGCGCGGCGGTGTCCCTGCTGCGGCCGCACCCGGCCAACCCGGGGGCGGCCGCGGCCTGGTGGGAGGTGGCGCGGCGGGCGGCCCGCGTGCGGATCCTGTCCACGAGTTGCCTGGAGGGGGCGCTCGTGGCTCAGGGAGCGACCGACGCCTTCGCCGACGCCGCCACCGACACGCACCGCCTGGTGGACATCGCCGCCTCGGTGGTGCTGGCGGAGTCGGCGGGCGGGGCCGTCAGAGACGTGTTCGGCCGCGCCATCGGGCTGGACACCGACCTCACCAAGCGCTGGAGCGGCATCGTGGCGGCCACTCCCCACCTGGCCGACGAACTGGCGCAGGTCCTCCGCGAGGCCTACCACTCCCGCCCCGCACCCCCCGCCTAGCGTTCCGCTGCCCCATGGGCGCCCACACGCATCGGCCGCGTCACGCCCCGGCTGTGTGCACTACGCGCGGGCACGTCAGGGGGGCGGGAGCTCGCCGGAGCCGCGCGCCACGAGCTCGACCGGGACCTTCACGCGGCGCGGTGACGGCGACGGGTTCAGCAGGAGGTCGACGGCGCTGCGGGCCAGGCGGGTCGTGTCGTAGCGGACCACCGTCACCCCCGGGTTGAAGACGTCCGCTAGGGCGAAGTCGTCGAAGCCCACGTACGCGGGCCGCTCGGGCCGCTCCCGCAGCGCCTGGAGGATGCCGATCGCGGCGCGGTTGTTGGTGGCGAAGAAGGCCGTCGGGGGATCGGCGAGGTCCAGGAGGCGGGTGACCTCGTGCGAGACCCGCCACGGGTCGAAGATCCCGCGCACCACCAGCGCGTCGTCGGCCGCCACTCCGGCCGCGCGCAGCGCCATGCGGTAGCCGGTCGCGCGGTCGTGCACCGAGCTCACCCCCTCGTCGTCCGAGATCAGCGCGATCCGGCGGTGGCCACGGGCCAGCAGGTGCTCGGTCGCGGCCCGGCCGCCCCGCACGTCGTCCAGCAGCACCACGTCCGCCGACTCGAGCCCGGGCGGGACCCGGTCCACGAACACCGTGGTGAGCGAGGCGTGCTCGGCCAGCCAGCCGTGATCGGCGGCCGAGGGGACGACGATCAGGGAGTCCACGCCCCGCGCGTACATGGACTCGATCAGCATGCGCTCCTTGTCGGCGCTCTCCTCGTACGAGCCGAACACCACCAGCGCCTCGTGCTCGGCCGCGGCGGACTCGACGGCGGCCGCCAGGCGCGAGTAGAACTCGTTCGAGATGTTCTCCATCACCAGGCCCAGCGTCAGCATGGTCGCGCCCCTGGCCAGGCGGGCGGCCGCCTCGTTGCGACGGTAGCCGAGCGCGCTGATCGCCGCCTGCACCCGCTCCTGCAGCGAGGCCCTGACGTGCGGCTCCTGGTTGACGACCCGGGAGACGGTCTTGAGGCTCACGCCCGCGTGACGGGCCACATCAGCCATGGTCGGCTTGCCGCTTCCCTCCAAGCGGCCGCGCTCCCTCGCTGTCATAGTCTGCCCCCATGGATGACGAATGGATCTGTGGCCGGATGGGCGAGGACGAGCCCTGGATGCTGGGCGCGGTCAACCCGCCGGTGTTCGAGAACTCGCTGTTCACCTTCGCGACGGCGGAGGAGCTCGGCGAGGCCGTCAGGAACGAGGACGAACGGTACGTCTACTGGCGGGGGACCAACCCGACGGTCGATCTGGCCCAGCGTAAGCTCGCCGCGCTCGAGCGAGGTGAGCGGGCGAAGTGTTTCGGGTCGGGAATGGGGGCCATCTCGGCCACCATCTCCTCGCTCGTGCAGGCCGGGGACCACGTCCTGGTGCTGGGCGCGGTGTACGGGCCCACCACCCAGTTCCTGCGATACCTGGAGAAGTTCGGTGTCACGCATACGCACGTGGGCGACCTCGCGGGGTGTGACAGCGCTATCAGGCCGAGCACTCGCCTACTCTACTTCGAATCGCCCTCCTACATGGCCTACGCGTGCTCGACATCGCGGAAGTGACGGCGTGGGCGCGGGAGCGCGGGCTGGTGACCGTCATGGACAATACCTGGTCCACGCCCATCTTCCAGAAGCCGCTCACCATGGGCGTCGATCTCGTCGTGCACTCGCTGTCGAAGTACATCGGCGGGCACAGCGACCTCGTCGGCGGCGTGGTCGCCGGCCCGTCCAGGCTGATCAGGCCGCTGGCGCTGACCGAGTACCAGCTGTACGGGGCCGCCATGTCGCCGCACGACGCGGCCAAGGTGATCAAGGGACTGCGGACGCTGCCGGTACGGATGGCGGCGCACCAGGAGCGTGGGCTGGCCGTGGCCGAGTTCCTGAGCGGGCATCCGGCCGTGCGGGCGGTGAACCATCCCGGGCTGCCGTCCCATCCGGGGCACGCCATCGCGTCGCGGCAGATGTCGGGGTTCTCCAGCCTGTTCAGCTTCGTGCTGGACACGGAGTCGCAGGAAGAGGTTGGAGGTTTCCTCGATAAATTGCGACATTTCAGGATTGGGGTGTCCTGGGGAGGCTTCGAGAGCCTGGTGAACGCGCCTGCCCTGTCCACCGAGGAGAGCGTGCGGGCGACGATGGGCATCCCGGTCGGCCTCGTCCGCCTCTCGGTCGGCCTGGAGCCCGCGGACACGTTGATCAAGGATCTCGGTCTAGCGCTGGAGGGGGTCGGTCGCCTAGCGTGACTGACAGCGCTGTCTAACGCGGGAGGCGTCATGACCAAGCCCTTCCTGGCGGCCGCCGTCGCCGCCACTCTGGTGCTCGCCGGGTGCGGCTCCGGCTCGTCGTCCTCGGGAGAGGTACGGCTCCGAATGATCGAGAGCTTGACCAGTCCCGAACGTACGAAGCTCATCAAGTCCCTGCTCAACGACTTCGAGAAGGCGAATCCCGGCATCAAGGTCGAGCTGGTCTCGCCGCCCCTGGACAGCGCCGACCAGAAGATCACCCAGATCCTGCAGACCAAGAAGGACCTGGACGTGCTGGAAGTCCGCGACCACACGGCCAAGTCCTTCTCCAACAACGGCTGGCTGGCCGAGCTGCCCACCACGCAGTGGCCCGGCTGGCCGGACCTGACCGAGCTCGCCCAGAAGAAGGCGGTCGAGGTCGGGGGCAAGGCGTACCTGATCCCGTACGGCTTCTACCAGCGCACGATCTTCTACCGTACGGACTGGGGCATGGCCCAGCCCCCGGCCACGTGGCAGGAGCTCTACGAGGCCGGCAAGAAGCTGACCTCGGGCAACCGGTACGGCTACTCGTTCAGGGGCGGCAAGGGCGGCGCGGACTACGCGGTCATGATGATCAGCGCGTACAACGGCGAAGCCCTGAATCCTGAAAAATCCTTCTATCTCAAGGACAAGCGCACCATCTTCTCCACCCCCGAGGCCGCCCAGGCCCTGGACCTCTACGTCAAGATCTTCAAAGAGACGTCCCCGCCCGACTCCGTCTCCTGGGGCTATCCCGAGATGGTCCAGGGCTTCACCTCGGGCGTCACCGGCATGCTCATCCAGGACCCCGAGGTGATCAAGACGGTCCAGGAGAGCGGCGTCACGGCCTGGTCGACGGCACCCATCCCCAAGGGCCCGTCCGGGTACGCCTTCCAGCCCGTCGGCTACGCCGGATGGGGCGCCACGTCGTTCACCAAGCACCCGAAGGAGGCGGTCAAGCTCGTGCAGTTCCTGTCGGAGGCCAAGCAGAGCATCGCCTTCGCCAAGGGCAACTCGCTCATCCCCATCTCCAAGCAGGCCCAGAGCGACCCGCAGTTCTCGCAGGGCGCGTGGAAGGCCTACCTGCAGGCCCAGCAGGACCCCAAGCAGGTGATCACGATCAGGCCGGTCGACTACCCGGGCTGGAGCCAGTTCCTCGTGGACTCCGACCGTGACGTCCAGGCCCTGATCACCGGCAAGAAGACCACGGCCGACGTGCTCAAGTCGTGGGACGCCTTCTGGACGGACCAGGCCAAGAAGGTCTCATGAGGATCTTCAGCGTCCGCAGGGCCAGGTTCATCGCGCTGTGCCTGCTGCCGGGCGTGGTGTTCGTGGCCCTGTTCACGTACTACCCGGTGATCCGCGGCGCGGTGATCGCCTTCCAGCGGTACAACCTGTTCGACATCACCTCCACACCCTTCGTCGGCCTGGAGAACTTCAGGGCCGTCTTAGGCGAGGACCGCTTCTGGACGGCGCTGCGGAACACCGGCACATGGGTGGCCGTGTCGCTGTTCTTCCAGTTCGTGCTGGGCTTCGGGCTCGCGCTGCTCCTGCGGCGGCACTTCCGCGGCAGGGGCCTCTACCAGGCATGGGTGTTCTTCCCCTGGGCCATGTCCGGGTTCCTGATCGGGCTGCTGTGGCGGTGGATGTTCAACGGGCAGTTCGGCGTGATCAACGACCTGCTGCTCAAGACCGGGATCATCGACCAGCGCATCGGCTTCCTGGCCACCCCCGGGTGGGCGATGACGTCGGTGATCGTGGCGAACATCTGGTACGGCGTCACGTTCTTCGCCATCATGATCATGGCCGCTCTGCAGTCGGTGCCCAAGGAACTGTACGAGGCGGCGTCGGTGGACGGGGCCTCGCGGCTGCGGCAGTTCTGGCACGTCACGCTGCCGCACATCCGGCCCACGCTGGCCCTGATCGTGCTGCTGCGCATCATCTGGATCCTGAACTTCCCCGACCTCATCTACTCGATGACCGGCGGCGGCCCCGCAGGCAGCACGGACATCATCACGACCTTCCTCATCCAGCAGGTCATCGGCGGCGACTACGGCCGCGGGGGCGCGGTCGGCCTGCTCATCCTCGGCCTGCTGCTGGCCTTCAGCGTCTTCTACCTGAACGCGACGAGATTCGAGAAGGCCAGATGAGACGAGTTGCGTCTGTGTCGAAGACGGGAGCCAAGGCCGTCGTGCTGACCGCCTGGCTGCTGATCACCCTCTTCCCCCTCTACTGGATCGTCGTCACCTCGCTCAAGCCCAAGCCCGAGATCTTCTCGATGCCGCTCAAGTACTGGCCGGGCAAGGTGACGTTCGAGCACTACGAGGAGCTGTTCTCCTTCGCCGACTTCGGCGCGTACCTGCTCAACAGCCTGCTCGTCTCCCTCGTCGCGGCCGCCGCGGTGACCGCGATCGGCGTGCTGGGCGGCTACACGCTGGCCCGCTTCGCCTTCCCCGGCCGGGGCGCGCTGATGCTGGCGTTCCTGGTCACGCAGATGATCCCGCTGTTCATCGCGCTCGGCCCGCTCTACCTGCTGATGTCCGACCTCGACCTGCTCAACCGGCTGGCCGGGCTCATGCTCGTGTACGTGGCCATGCTGGTGCCGTTCGCCACGATCATCATGCGGGGCTTCTACGAGCGGGTGCCGGTCGCGCTGGAGGAGGCGGCGCAGGTGGACGGGGCCTCGCGGCTGGTGGCCATGGTCCGGGTGGTGATCCCGGTCATGTTGCCGGGGATCGCGGCCACGTTCATCTTCGCGTTCGTGCAGTGCTGGAACGAACTTTTCCTGGCGATCACGTTCATCGACAGCGAGGACGCCAAGACCATCCCGGTCGCCATGAACTCCTTCATCACCCAGTACGACATCGACTGGGGATCGATGGCCGCCGCCACCGTGGTCTCGGTGCTTCCGACGCTCGTGCTGTTCGCCGCCATCCGCCGCTACATCGTCGAAGGGCTCACCGCGGGCGCCGTGAAAGGGTGATGCATCGGATGAATCTCGGCTGACATCCCTTGACTATGGTCATCTTGGGTGTCATAAAGGCCAAAGATCCGATGTCTCGTTTGAGATCTGGAGAGTCCCGATGACACCCCCCATTGATGACCCGTCCCGCCGTGCCGTGCTCGGCTCGGCCGCCGGCGGCCTGGCGCTCGCCCTCGTCCCCGCCACCGCCGCCCAGGCGGAGGCCCGACACGACTCCGGCTGGCGCCTCGAGGAGCGCGTGCCCTGGCCGGAGTTCATGCGGGGCCAGGACCTGCTCTGGGGCAGGATGCCCAGGACCTGGTACGAGGGCCCGTTCCTCGGAGACGGGCTGCTGGGCAGCATGGTCTACCAGGAGCCCGGCCAGAACAAGATCCGCTTCACCGTCCAGCACGGCCGCGTCCAGGACCACCGGCCCCAGTTCGGCAGCGGCTGGGGCACCTGCCGCCTGCCCGTCGGCCACGTCACCCTCGACCCCGTGGGCACGATCACCGCCGTCGACTGGCGGCTCAGCCTGTGGGACGCCGAGGTCACCGGCACCATCACCACGGACAAGGGCGAACTCTCCTTCTCCGCGTTCATCCACGACGAGGTCCTCGTCGCCGTGGCCGAGGCCGAAGGGGAGGAGCAGGTCCGCTGGACCTTCCATCCCGAGGACGCCGTCAGCCCCCGATCGGCCTCCGAGGCCGCGCCCAGCGGCTACACGCCCAACCCGGCCTGGACCACCGCCACCGCCGGCGACGTGCAGCAGGTGCTCCAGCCGCTCACCGGCGGGGGACAGACCGCCACCGCCTACCGCGTCAAGGGCGGGACGCTCCTGGTCGCCGTGGGCCACAGCTTCCCGTCCGCGACCGAGGCCCAGGAGACCGCGCTCGGCAAGATCCGGAACGCGCCGCCGTACGGGATCATGAAGAAGCGGCACCGGGACTGGTGGCACGACTTCTACAACAAGAGCTTCGTCTCCCTGCCCGACCAGCGGCTGCAGAGCTTCTACTGGATCCAGCTCTACAAGGTCGCCGCGGCGAGCCGGGCGGGCGGCCCGGTCATGGCCACCAGCGGCCCCTGGCTGGAGACCACCCCGTGGCCCGCCGTGTGGTGGAACCTCAACGTGCAGCTCGAGTACTGGCTCATCCACGGCTCCAACCACCTGGAGCTCGACTCGCTCACCAGCACGCTCGACCGCAACCGCGACCAGCTCGTCGCCAACGTGCCGGAGGCCTACCGGGCCGACTCGGCGGGGGTGGGGCGCAGCTCCGACATGTTCGCCAACCGGAGCGTCGGCACGCCAGGCACGGGCGCCGAGGTGGGCGACCTCACGTGGGCGCTGCACAACGTGTGGCTGACCTACCGGCACACCATGGACGACAAGCTCTTACGCGACACGGTCTTCCCGCTGCTCAGGCGGGCGATCAACTACTACCTGCACTTCCTGACCGCGGGCGCGGACGGCAGGCTGCACCTGCCCAGCACGTTGTCGCCCGAATACCCGGTCACGCCGCCCCAGGACACCAACTACGACCTGGCGCTGATCAGGTGGGGCTGCCAGACGCTGATCGAGTCGGCGGACCGGCTCGGGATCTCCGACCCGCTCAAGGCCAAGTGGCGGGAGGTGCTCGACACGCTCGTGGACTACCCGGCCGACGCGAACGGGTTCATGATCGGGGCGAGCACGCCGTACGCGCAGTCGCACCGGCACTACTCCCACCTCCTCATGGTCTACCCCCTCTACCTCGTCAACTGGGACCAGCCCGAGCACAGGGAGCTGATCGAGAAGTCGGTGGCCCACTGGCAGTCGCTGACGAGCGCGCACCGCGGCTACAGCTACACCGGCGCCGCCTCGCTCTACGCGATGATGGGCCGGGGCGACACCGCCCTGTCCTACCTGGAGCGCTTCTTCGACCCGGCCAGCCGCTACCCGTGCCAGGCCAACACCCACTACGCCGAGGCCGGCCCGGTCATCGAGACGCCGCTGTCGGGTGCCCAGTCGATCCACGACATGCTCTGTCAGAGCTGGGGCGGGATCGTCCGGGTCTTCCCCGCCATTCCCGCGTCGTGGCAGGACGTCGCCGTTCACGACTTCAGGACCCAGGGCGCGTTCCTGGTCTCGGCGGTGCGCAAGGGCGGCCGTACGTCCTTCATCCGGGTCAGGAGCCTGGCGGGGGCGCCGCTCAGGCTCAAGCACGGCCTGGACGGGCCGGTCACGGCCGTGCTCTCCGACGGGCGTGCCGCTTCGGTGAAGGACCTCGGCGAGGGCGTCGTGGAGATCGCCCTCGGCAAGGGCGGCGAGGTGCTCGTCCACACGGGCCGGAGGCCCGGCCCGGTCATCGGACCGGTGGCCGTGAGCAAGCCCGGGGACGCCTGGGGGCTGCCGCCGATCCCGCCTCCCGGGCCCACCACGCCGGTGGACCTGTCGGGCTCCTTCGACAACGACGGCGTCTCCACGCACGAGGCGATGACGGACGGCGACTTCGACGGGTCCGGCTACACGTATCCGGCCGAGGAGTTGCCGCCCGCGGGTCCGCTGAGCCACGAGGGACTGAACTTCGTCTTCCCCGCGTACGGCGACGGCGCCAAGAACAACGTCACCGGTCAGGGCCAGACGATCACCGTGCCGTCCGGGAAGTACGCCAAGGTCCGGTTGCTCGGCTCGGCCAGCTCAGGGGCCGTCACCTCCACCCTGACCGCCACGTACACCGACGGCACCACCGCCGAAGTGCCGTTCGTCATGCCCGACTGGGGCGGCCAGCCCGGGTCCGGCGCCATGGAGGTGCTCCGCTGCACCCACCGTCACAGCCGCACGGGCGCCAACTCGCTGCGGGTGGGCTTGTTCGTGGTGCAGGCGGCCCTCGACCCGGCCAAGGAGCTGCGCTCGCTGACCCTGCCCACGCTCACCCGTCCCCAGCTGCACCTGTTCGCACTTTCCCTGGAGGGACCCCGATGACCGGCATCTCACGCCGAGCGTTCGTGGCGGGCGCGGGGGCGGCCGCCGTGGCGGTGACCTCGCCCGTGGCGTGGGCCCAGGCGTCGCCCGGCGGGGACGTGCACGGCGACGTCCTGGCCGACGCCGCCATGGTGTGGCGGCGGCCGCCCTCCGGCTGGCAGGAGGGGCCGTTCCTGGGCAACGGGTTCCTCGCCGCGCACGTCTACCAGCGGGCCGGCGAGGGCAACGTGCTGCGCTTCATGCTCAACCACTCCCTCGTGCAGGACCAGCGGGGTCAGTGGGAGGCGGCGATCGGCTACTCGCGGCTGCCCATCGGCTATCTCACGCTGACGTTCGCCGGCGCGGTCACGGCCGTGGACTGGCGGCTGGACCTGGAGCACGCCGAGCTGTCGGGCACGGTGACGACCTCGCAGGGCAGCGTGCGCCTCACCGCGCTCGTGCTCAACCAGCGTGACATCCTGCTCGTGTCGCTGGAGCCCAGCGCGGGGGAGGAGGCGGCGGCCTGGGCATTCACGCCGCTGCCGTCCTCCACGACCAGGACGATCCGCCGCCCACCCGAATACACCGCCAACCCCGACCCGCTGATCGCGGACGGGCACGTCGAGCAGCCCATGCACGCGGGCGGCGGCTACACCACCGCCTGGCGCGAGCTCCGCCAGGGCGGCAAGCGCCTGCTCGCCGCCACGATCGTGTACGGCTACCCCGACTCCACCGGCGTGGACGAGGCCGTGCGCGCGGTGCGCCAGGTGCTCGACGGCAACCCGGAGGCGCAGATCCTGGTGCACCGGCACTGGTGGCGGCGCTTCTACCGGCGCAGCCTGGTCTCCATCCCGGACAAGAAGCTGCAGCGGTTCTACTGGATCCAGCTCTACAAGATGGCCTCGGCCACCCGGGAGAACGCCCCGGTGGTGACCGAGTGGGGGCCGTGGTTCCCCGAGGCGGGCAACAGCTGGACGAACATCTGGTGGAACCTGAACGTCCAGGTCGCCTATCCGCTGATCAACGGCTCGAACCACCCGGAGCTGGACGCCATCACCACCACGTTCCGGAAATATCACGAGAATCTTGAGCTCAACGTCCAGCCCGGGTACCGCGACGGGAAGTCCTGGGCGCTGTGCCATCCGGGCGACCGCATGTTGCGGCCCGGACCGCGCTACGTCGGCATCCCCGGCGTGAGTCCGAACGACCACACGGGCAACCTCACCTGGGCCATGCACAACGTCTGGCTCGCCCACCGGCACAGCATGGACACCGCGGTGCTCAAGGACGTGCTGTATCCGATCCTCACGGGGGCGATCGCGTACTACGACCGGTTCCTCGTCGAGGGCACCGACGGGAAGCTGCACCTGCCGGAGACCCGCTCGCCCGAGTACGCCAACGCCTCCGACGCCACCTACGACCTCTCGCTCATCCGCTGGGGCTGCCGGACCCTCCTCGACACCGTCGAGCGGCTGCGCGTCGACGACCCGCTCGCTCCCCGGTGGCGGGAGATCCTCGACCGGCTGACGCCGTACCACAGGAACGAGCAGGGCGTCATGATCGGGGCGGACGTGCCGCTCGCCGAGTCGCACCGGCACTACTCGCACCTGCTCTGGATCTACCCGCTGCGCGAGTCGCTCGACCGGACGAGCTTCGAGCACTGGGCGAGCATGCGCGAGCGCTGGCACGGCTACAGCTTCGCCGCCGCCTCCTCCATGGAGACGCTGTTCGGCAACCCTGAGGAGGCGCTGTCCCACCTGCGGTTCTTCATCGACGGGAACGTGGCCGACAACTGCGCCATCACGCCCAACACCATGTACAGGGAAGGCTCCAACCTCGCCATCGAGAGCCCGCTGGCCGCCGCGCAGTCGCTGCTCGACATGCTGATCCAGAGCCACGGCGGGGTGGTCGGCGTGTTCCCCGGGGTCTCGGCGACCTGGGCCGACGCCTCGGTGGAGCGGCTGCGGACGCAGGGGGCGTTCCTGGTGGACGCCTCGCGCAGCCGGGGGCGTACCGACTGGGTCAGGGTCACCAGCGAGGCGGGCGAGCCGCTGCGGCTGCGGCACGGCATCGAGGGCCCGATCGAGGTCCATGACGAGCGCGGCGGGCGGCTGCCGTACCGCGGGACGGAAACGATCGAGATCCCGCTGCGCAAGGGGGCGACCGCGGTGGTCACCCGGCGCGGCGTCAGGCCGTCGGATCCCAGGGACGTCCCGGCGAACGCGAGTGCTCCGGCATGGGGGCTCCCATAATGCGGTGAAGGGTATGAGCGACCGCTCATCGCGCTGAACGGACCTTTCGCCGCAGGCCATCACCAACTAAGCGCCGGACCTCAGCGGCTCGCCGAACAACGCCACCACGGACCTCCACGACAGGTAGGTTGCGCTCTTACGTTGGGCGTGATCCGCATCACAGTGGAGGTCTCGTGACGACTAGAGAACATGACGCATCGGTCTATGAGCAAGTGCAGGAGAGCAGTGAATTCCAGGAATTGAAACGGCGCTTCCGCGCCTGGACGTTCCCGATGACCGTGGCGTTCCTCGTGTGGTACCTGCTCTACGTGGTGCTGTCCGGATGGGCGCGCGGCTTCATGGGGATCAAGCTGCTCGGCGACATCAACGTCGGCCTCGTCTTCGGTCTGCTCCAGTTCGTCTCCACGTTCCTCATCGCGTGGGCGTACGCCAGGCATGCCGAGAAGAAGCTCGACCCGATCGCCGACAAGCTCCGCCACGAGGTTGAGGAGAAGTCCAAGTGAGCTCCACGACCCTGGGGATGGTCCTCTTCCTCACCTTCGTCGCCGGCACGCTGGCGATCACGTTCTGGGCGAGCCGCCAGACCAAGACGGCCGCCGACTACTACGCGGGTGGCCGGTCGTTCACCGGCGTGCAGAACGGGCTGGCCATCGGCGGCGACTACATGTCGGCTGCCTCCTTCCTCGGCATCGCGGGCATCATCGCGCTGTCCGGCTACGACGGGTTCCTGTACTCGATCGGGTTCCTGGTCGCCTGGCTGGTCGCGCTGCTGCTGGTGGCCGAGCTGATGCGGAACTCCGGCAAGTTCACCATGGCCGACGTGCTGGCGTTCAGGATGAGCCCGCGGCCCGTGCGCACGGCGGCCGGCGTCTCCACGATCGTGGTCAGCATCTTCTACCTGCTGGCCCAGATGGTGGGCGCGGGCGCGCTGGTCGGCCTGCTGCTCGGCATCACCAGCGAGTCCGGCAAGGCGTGGACGATCGTCGGCGTGGGCGCGCTGATGATCGTTTACGTGGTCTTCGGCGGCATGAAGGGCACCACCTGGGTGCAGATCGTCAAGGCCGTGCTGCTGATGAGCGGCGCCGCGCTGGTGACCGTGCTGGTGCTGGGCAAGTACGGCTTCAACCTGTCGTCCCTGCTCAGCCAGGCAGCCACGACCAGCGGCCCCAAGGCGAACCCCGGCAACTTCCTCATCCCCGGCCTGAAGTACGGCACGGACGCGCAGGGCCTGGCAGGCAAGATCGACCTCATCAGCCTGGGCCTCGCCCTCGTGCTCGGCACCGCGGGCCTGCCGCACATCCTCATCCGCTTCTACACCGTCCCCACCGCCAAGGACGCCCGCAAGTCCGTCCTGTGGGGCATCGGCATCATCGGCGTGTTCTACCTGCTGACCCTGGTCCTCGGCTTCGGCGCGGCGGCCCTGGTCGGCAAGGAGGCGATCGTCAAGGGCGACAAGGCGGGCAACACGGCCGCCCCGATGCTGGCCGAGAAGATCGGCCAGGAGATCTTCGGCTCGGTCGGCGGCACGATCCTGCTGGCCCTCATCGGCGCCGTCGCCTTCGCCACGATCCTCGCCGTGGTGGCCGGCCTCACGCTGGCCTCCTCCTCAAGCTTCTCCCACGACCTGTACGCGCACGTCTTCAAGCGCGGCCAGGCCAGCGAGCGGCAGGAGGTCGTGGTGGCCCGCGTGTCCGCCCTGGTCATCGGCGCCATCGCGATCGGCCTGGGGATCCTGGCCCAGGGGCAGAACGTCGCCTTCCTGGTCGCCCTGGCCTTCGCCGTCGCGGCCTCCGGCAACCTGCCGGCGATCCTCTACAGCCTGTTCTGGAAGCGGTTCAACACGACGGGCGCGGTCTCGGCCATCTACGGCGGCCTGGGGTCGGCTCTGATCCTGGTCATCTTCTCGCCCGTCGTCTCCGCGCCGGCGCCCCCGGCCGGGACCGCGGTGACGGCGCTGATCCACGGTGTGGACTTCCACTGGTTCCCGCTGAGCAACCCCGGCATCGTCTCGATCCCGCTCGGGTTCCTGTGCGGGTGGCTCGGGACGATCCTCAGCAAGGAGTACAACGCCGCGAAGTACGCCGAGATAGAGGTCCGCTCCCTCACCGGTGTCGGTGCGGAGAAGGCCACTGAGCACTGACGTCCCCTCCCTGAAGGCGCCTCCCTCCCCTCCGAAGGCGCCTTCCCCCGAAAGGGCCCGGTCTCTGAGACCGGGCCCTTTCTCTGTGCCGGGGATGGCGGGTCGCGTAAAGCGCGTGTGGGAAGGGGCTCTGGGAAAGAAGGCACGTGTTCCACACCGCTCAGCGAGGTTAACGACACTGAAACGCTGTGAAATGAGTGGTTGACGGGGTTTCAGCGGTATGGGTACGTTCTCAGATGTGTGAACGTTGCCACACTGGCCGGACGCCACGTGGCCGTCATCAGCATGCCTGATGCCCCGCTTGATCAGTGTGTGGAGGCGAAACCCCCATGAGAACCCCACTCGTCCGCTGGTCCGTCCTGTCAGTGTCCCTGGCACTGGCACTCACCTCATGTGCCAAGGGCACCGGCGGCGGGGCGTCGGCGACCCCGTCGGCGGGTCAGTTCAACCCCAGCGCCACATTCCAGGGCACCATCTCCGTCATGGGCTTCGGTGCGACGGACGAGATCGGGACGACCCGCGTCGACCTGGCCAAGAAGGCGCTCGGGGGTGCGGACATCAAGTTGATCGAGGGTGACCTGGACATCCAGCAGTTCCTCTCCTCGGTGGCCGCGGGTGACCCGCCGGACATCATCTACGCCAACCGCGACGAGATCGGCACGTTCGCCTCCCGGGGTGCCATCATCCCGCTGACCTCGTGCGTCAAGGGCGAGCAGATCGACACCTCGATGTACGACAAGGACGCGCTCAGCCAGGTGACGCTCGGCGACGAGATCTGGGCCATCCCCGAGTTCAACCAGGTCCAGATCACCATGGCCAACGGCGACCTGCTCAAGCAGGCCGGGCTGACGATCGACGACGTCAACGGCTCCAGCTGGGACAAGGTCACCGCCGCGGCCAAGAAGCTGTACAAGGCGCCGGGCGGCAAGCTCACGGTGATCGGCTACGACAGCAAGCTGCCGGAGTTCCTGCCACTGTGGGCCAAGGCCAACGGCGCCGACCTGCTGTCGGCCGACGGCAAAAAGGCGCAGCTCAACAGCCCGCAGGTGGTCAAGGCGCTGGAGTTCGCCGTCGGCATCTACGACGAGCAGGGCGGTTTCGCGAAGGTCAAGGCCCTGCGCGACTCCGCCGACTTCTTCGGCAAGGGCAACCAGTTCGCCAAGAACCAGCTGGGCGCCATGCCCATGGAGCAGTGGTAGGTCAACGTGCTCAACGACGTCTCGCCCAAGGCGCCCCTGGTGTTCGACACCTTCCGTACGCCGCAGGGCCAGCCGCTGGCCTTCTCCTCGGGCTCCTCGTGGGCGATCCCTAAGGGGTCGAAGAACGCCGCGGCCGCCTGCCGGTTCGCCAAGACCATGACGCTCGTCGGCACCTGGAAGGCCGCCGCCCAGGCGCGGCTGGACAAGCGCAAGGCGGAGGGCAAGCCGTTCACCGGCGTCCTGACCGGCAACGTCCAGGCCGACGCGGAGATCGAGAAGATGCTCACCTCGGGTGGCGCCGTCTGGGACGCCGGCGTGAAGGCCTTCTACGAGGCCGGCAAGCACACCTTCAGCCTCCCCGCCAACCCGGCCGACAAGGAGTTCAAGACGGCCTGGCAGGACGCGGTGAACCGGGTGCTCAACGGCCAGGACAAGCCGCAGCAGGCGCTCGACAAGGCGCAGCAGGACGCCCAGGTCGCCCTGGACAAGGCATGGGCCGGCTGGACGAAGCGTACGAACTGAGATGTCTCGCTCCCATTCCAGAACGCCCTTCTGGCGGACCATGCGGTGGATGGACACCCGGGCGGCCCTGCTGTTCATCAGTCCCTGGGTCATCGGGTTCCTGATCTTCACCGCGTGGCCCGTCATCAACAGCGCCTACCTGTCGCTGACCGACTACGACGTCATCAACGACCCGTCGTTCGTCGGCTTCGACAACTACAAGGCGCTCTTCGAGGACCCGAAGGTCGGGCTCGCGCTGCGGAACACGTTCCTGTTCACCGTGATGTCGGTCCCGGCCCAGCTCGTCGTCGCGCTCGCCCTGGCGCTGCTGCTCAACGGCGCCACGAAGGCCACCGGGTTCTTCCGCACGGCCTTCTACCTGCCCAAGATGACGCCGCCGGTCGCGATCGGCATCCTGCTGCTGATGCTGTTCAACGGCCAGAACGGCCTGATCAACAGCTTCCTCGGCGTCTTCGGCATCGACGGGCCCGCCTGGACCACCGATCCCGACTGGGTCAAGCCCGGCCTGGTGCTGATGAGCCTGTGGACCGTCGGCTCCTCGATCGTCATCATCCTGGCCGCGCTGCGCGGCGTGCCCCAGGAGCTGTACGACTCCGCGCTCGTCGACGGGGCCGGCTGGTGGCGGCGCACGTTGCGCATCACCGTGCCGATGATCAGCCCGACGCTGTTCTTCCTGTTCATCGTGGACAGCATCAACGCCCTGCAGTCGTTCACCGAGGCGTACACCGCCTTCTTCGGCTCGGGCAACACCACCTACAGCAACGACGCGGCCCTCTTCTACGCGATCTACCTGTTCCAGCAGGCGTTCGAGTTCCTGCACATGGGCTACGCCTCGGCCCTCGCCTGGCTGCTGTTCATCGTGATCATGGCGATCACCGGCGTGCAGATCCTGGTGACCAGGCGGTTCGTCCATTACGAAGGGGAGCGGCCGTGAGGCGGGCGAGGCAGGTCCTGACATGGGCCGCGCTCGGTGTGTTCACCGTCGCCTTCATCTACCCCTTCGTCTGGCTGCTGAGCGCCTCCTTCAAGCCGCGCAGCGACGTGTTCGACCACCGGCTGATCCCCGAGACGTTCATCTTCGACAACTACGTCAAGGTGTGGCAGGAGGCGCCGCTCGCGCTCTGGATGTTCAACACGCTGCTGGTCACGGTGCTGGCGGCGGTGACCGTCACGATCACCAGCGCGATGGTGGCGTGGGGGTTCGCCTACTTCCGCTTCCCCGGCAGGGGAGCACTGTTCGGTGTCGTGCTGGCCACGATGATGCTGCCGGGCGCGGTCACCATGATCCCGGTGTTCCTCATCTGGAACTCGCTCGGCATGGTCGGCACCCTCACCCCGCTGTGGGCCCAGAACCTGTTCGGCAGCGCCTTCTACATCTTCCTGCTGCGGCAGTTCTTCATGGGGCTGCCGCGCGAGCCGTTCGAGGCCGCCAAGATCGACGGGGCGAACAACTGGAAGATCTTCACCAAGATCGCGTTGCCGCTGTGCCGGCCCGCGATCGTGGTGACGCTGATGTTCGAGTTCCAGGCGGCCTGGACGGACCTGATGCGGCCACTGATCTACCTGCGCGACTCCTCCACGTTCACCGTGCCGCGTGGGCTGAAGGCGCTGCTCGACCAGTTCGGGTTCGGCGGTGAGTGGCACTGGGAGATCGTCATGACGGCCAGCGTGATCACCACCATTCCGATGGTCATCCTGTTCTTCCTCGGCCAGAAGCACTTCATCAAAGGCATCGCGACCACAGGGAGCAAAGGATGAGCTTTCCCGGCGGGTGCCTCAGGGGCGCGTCCGCGTACCAGATTGAGGCATTCGGGTAGATCATGCGCATCACGACCACTGACAAGGCGTACCACCTGGACGCCGGCTCCTACCGGCTGACGGTCTCGCGTACCGGCCCCAGCGCGGAGCTGGAAGGCTGGATGACGCTCAGCCTGATCGCCTCGGTCAACACCGCGGGCGGGCGCGACGAGACGTACGAGACGCTGCCGCCCGTGCTCGTGGAGCACGAGAACGAGGCGATCTTCGACTTCCCCCAGCGCTCGACCGGGTGGGAGGCGAAGACGGTCCGGCTGACCTGCACTCCCGAGACGATCGCGGTGGAGGTGCGCGTCGAGGGCCACGGCGTGATCGGCGACGTGACGCTGCTCGGCGGGCGGGCCGTGCTCAACACCCGCGCGGCGGGCACGTTCCGCACGGGGCTGCACGCGCGCGGCGTCTTCAACCCGACGCCCACCCACCCGGTGCAGGTGGTGCGGCCGGTGTCCGCGCCGGTCGCGCTCACCGTGGTCGGCGACGCCTCGCCGGGCCGCCTCCACGCGGTCTTCTCGCCGCCGCCGCTGGTCCTGGCCTTCTGCAAGGAGGAGCCGGGCGGCGCCACCGCCGTGCCCGGCGGTCCCTGGCTGGGGGCCTCGGTACGCGCGGGCATCGAGGACCTGACCTTCACCGAGCTCGGGTACGAGCCGCTGGACGGCGGGGCGCTGCTGCGCTTCGACT
Source organism: Nonomuraea sp. CA-141351 (assembly GCF_050944675.1). Classification (NCBI taxonomy): domain Bacteria; kingdom Bacillati; phylum Actinomycetota; class Actinomycetes; order Streptosporangiales; family Streptosporangiaceae; genus Nonomuraea; species Nonomuraea sp. CA-141351. Next base: position 8,424,827 of record NZ_CP191982.1, on the reverse strand, counting down.
ACGAGTGCCACACCTCGGTGAGCGGGACCTGGCGGTCCCCGGCCGTCGTGTTCCGGGCCGCGTCGTCGCCGTGGGAGGCGATCTCGCACCACCGGGAGGACCTCGTGGCGCACGGCCTGGCCGCGTCCGCCGGCGAGCGGCACGACTGGTGGAGCAGGCCGGTCTTCTGCGGCTGGGGCGCGCAGTGCGCCAGGGCCGACGGCGTCTCGCCGACCGAGCTGTCCCGGCAGGAGCTCTACGACGGGTGGCTGTCCAGGCTGGAGGAGCACGGCATCGTGCCCGGGACCATCGTGATCGACGACCGATGGCAGCTCGCGTACGGCGACCCGGCGCCCGATCCGGCGAAGTGGCCCGCATTAGGAGAGTGGATCGCCGCCAAGCACGCGCGCGGGCAGCGCGTGCTGCTGTGGTGGCGGGCGTGGGCGCCCGACGGGCTGCCCGCCGAGGAGTGCGTGACGGACGCGGGCGGTCGTCCCGTGGCCGCCGACCCCTCGAACCCGGCCTACCGGCGCAGGATCCGTACGATCATGGACAGGCTGCTCGGCGACCTCGGCGCCGACGGATTCAAGATCGACTTCACGCAGTGGTTCCCCAGCGGGTCGCACCTGAAGTCGTACGGGACCACCTGGGGGCTCTCCCTCCTGCACGAACTGCTCAGGACCATGTACGAGGCCGCCAAGAGCGCCAAGCCGGACGCCCTCATGATCACGCACACCCCGCATCCCGCTTTCGGCGACGTCAGCGACATGATCCGGCTCAACGACGTGCTCGAGTTCGATCCCCACGGCGACCCCGTCCCCGCCGTCGACCAGCTCCGCTTCCGCCACGCCGTGGCCACCCGCGCCATGCCCGGACACCTGATCGACACCGACCAGTGGCCGATGCCCAGCAGGACGGACTGGCTCGCGTACGCCGAGGCACAGCCCGCACTCGGCGTGCCCGCCCTGTACTACGTCGAGTCCATCGACAACTCGGGCGAGCAGATCACCAGCGAGGACCTCCACCTCGTGGCGAAATGGTGGCAGATGTGAGGCAAGCCGAGGTGTCCGTGTATGGGGCGACGTCGGCAGGCGTGTACGCGGCACGCCTCGCCTCGTGCGCGGGCGAGCGCCCCCGAAGCGCGGGGCCGGCCGATGGTGGACCTTTCGGATAAGGAACTATCCAGTCCAGGCATCCATTGTGGGAACGATGCCGGATAGAATCGCGCCTTGTGAGTAAGGATGTCACCGAAGTTGTCCCCGGTGTGTTTCGCGTAGAGGACACCTGCAATGTCTACGTCATCGCCGCTCCTGCCGAAGGAGCGGAACGCACCGGGATCGCCATCGACTTCGGTTCGGGTCGCGCGCTGGACCTCCTCGACGAGCTCGGCCTCGACCGCCTCACCGACGTCCTGATGACGCACCACCACCGCGACCAGGCCCAGGGCCTGCGAAGGGCGGTCGGTGAAGGCGTCAGGGTGCACGTGCCGCCCGTCGAGCGCGACCTGTTCGAGCGGGTCGACGAGATGTGGGCGGGCCGGCAGATCAGCAACGACTACGACCTGCGCGACGACCGGTTCTCGCTGCTCGACCCCGTGCCCGTCGACGGCGTCGTGCCCGAATACCGGACGGCGGGTTACGGAGGGATCGACGTACGGGTCCTGCCCACCCCAGGGCACACCCCCGGATCCGTGACGTACATCGTCGGGAAGGTCGCGTTCACCGGTGATCTGATCTACGCCCCGGGCAAGGTGTGGTCGCTGGCCGCCACCCAGTGGTCGTACACCGAGAACGAGGGCCCCGCCATGGTCGTCCTGAGCTCCGAGCTGCTCCAGCGGGAGGAGCTCGAGGTGTTACTGCCGTCGCACGGCGAGCCGATGACCGACCCCCGAGACGCCCTGAAGCAGCTCTCCACCGCCATGCAGCGGTACGTCAACTTCCGCCGCCCCAACCCCCACCCCTGGGACCTCCAAGGCCTTCTGGCCAACCCGTTCGTCCAGGTGACGCCCCACCTGCTCATGAACAAGAGCAGCCAGTCCCACAGCTACGTCCTGCTGTCGGAGTCGGGCGCCGCCATGGTGTTCGACTTCGGGTACGACATGTCCACCGGTCTGGTGCACAACACCTCCCGCGCGGCCCGCCGCCCCTGGCTCGCCTCCATGCCCGCGCTGCGCGAGCACTACGGCGTCACGAGCGTCGAGGCCGCCCTGCCCACCCACTACCACGACGACCACGTCGCGGGCATGCCGCTGCTGCGCGACGTCGAGGGCACCGAGATCTGGGCGCCTTCCCACATCGCCCCCATCCTGGCCACGCCGCTCCACCACGACCTGCCGTGCCAGTGGTTCGAGCCCATCCCCGCCGACCGGGTGCTCGAGCTGGGGGAGACGGTGCGCTGGCGCGAGTACGAGATCACCGTGCACGACCTGCCGGGGCACACGTTGTTCGCGGCGGCGTACGAGTTCGAGGTGGACGGGAACCGGGTGCTCGTCACCGGTGACCAGCAGGACGGGATGGGCACCACGGACGCCAGTGAGTTGGCACGCCAAGAGATCCTGAATTTTCAGTACAAGAACCGGTTCCAGATCGAGGACTACCGGAAGAGCGCCGCGCTCTACCGGCGCCTGCGCCCCGACCTGATGGTCAGCGGCCACTGGCGGCCCCGCTGGGTGGACGACGACTACCTGCACATGATGACCGAACGCGGCGAGGAACTGGTCGCCCTCCACCACGACCTGCTCCCGCTCGACCGTCTCGACCTGGGGGCCGACGGGGTGCTGTGCCGCCTTACCCCGTACTACGCGAGCGTCCCCGCGGGCGGCGAGTTCACGCTGACGGCCACCGTGCGCAACCCTTTCCCGGACAAGATGGTGGCCACCATCGAGCCGGTCCTTCCGCCGGGCTGGCGCCGCGAACAGGGGTCCGTGACGCTAAGGCTCCCTGGAGGGGGTATGGAGCAGGTACATCTCCGTATCGGCGCAGACGTCGTGCCGCGACGCCGCGTTCGCCTCGCAGTCGACTTGACCATCGGCGATCTGCGCCTCGGGCAGCACGCCGAGGCGCTGGTCGACGTGGTCGGGGAAGGGATTCGATGACCATAGAGCGGCGCACCCCCCTCAGCCGTTCCAGGCGGCCCACGATCAAGGACGTGGCGGAGGCCGCCGGAGTCTCGCGCTCCACCGTCTCGCGGGCGCTGACCGGGCGCGGGTACGCCGCCAGCGACGTACGCGAGCGCGTGCTGCGGGCGGCGGCCGAGCTCGGCTACGTGCCCGACGTGATGGCCCGCACGCTCAAACAGCAGGTGAGCAGGTCGGTCGGCGTCCTGGTGAGCGACTTGCGCAACCCGTTCTACGCGGAGCTGGCCGCGGGGGCGAGCAGGGAGGCCCGCGAGCGCGGCTACACGATGGTGCTGGCGGACACGAGCCTGTCGGCCCAGGCGGAGAGCGAGGCCGCCGAGGCGCTGGTCGCGCTCAGGGTGGCCGGGGTGATCGTGACACCCAACTCCTCGGCCGTCTCCACCTACCTCGGCTCCCACGGCATCCCGGTCGTCGAGGTGGACCGGCAGTTCGCGGCCGGCTCGACCGACGGCGTCGTGGTCGGCAACCGCGTGGGCGCCCGCACCGCCACGGCCCACCTGATCGAGCTGGGCCATCGCAGGATCGCGCTGTTCATCGACGAGACCGACTGGACCACCGGCTACGAGCGCTGCCAGGGCTATCTGGAGGCGCTGGGCGCGGCCGGCATCAAGGTCGATCGCGATCTGGTCGTCTCGTCGGGCTGGGACGTCGCCGACTCGCGGCGCAGGGCCCTCGACATGCTGTCCGGGCCCGACCGGCCCACCGCCGTCTTCGCCGCCAACAACGTGCTCGCCGAGGGCGTCTGGCGGGCGATCGGCGAGCTGCGGCTGCGGACGCCCGGCGACATCAGCCTCGTGGCCTTCGACGACGCACCGTGGATGAGCATGGTCTCGCCCCAGGTCAGCGCCGTCTCTCAGGACACGTTCAATTTGGGCGCGACCGCCGTGCGCAGACTGGACGAGCGGATCGAGATGCCGGACACCGACTCGGTCACCACTGTGCTGGGAGTGCGGCTCGTCACCCGCGAATCCACCGCACCGCCCCCCGTAATCTGACATTTCCCCCATCGGGCGCGTTGACCCATGGGGAAAGGTCGTCCTAGGATCCGATGTGGGAACGATGTCACAATCCTTTACGCGGCGCTCGTTCCCGTCGGAGGCCCAATGGAGCATGATGTTCCCCCCGTTCTGTCGCTGGACATCGGCGGCACCAAGCTCGCCGCGGGTGTCGTCACAGGCGACGGCCTGATCCACGGCTGGCAGGTCACCCCCACCCGCAGGGAGGAGGGGCCGCGGCCGGTCCTGGCCAGGCTGTTCGACCTGGGCAGGAAGGCCATGGCCGAGGCCGGGCTGCCCGAGGTGGCGGCCGTCGGCATCTCCTGCGGGGGGCCGCTGGACACCGCGACCGGCGTGCTGGAGTGCCCGCCGCACCTGCCCGGGTGGATCGACGTCCCGGTGGGCCCGATGGCGGCGGAGGCGTTCGGTGTGCCATGGGCGCTCGAGAACGATGCCACGGCCGCTGCCCTCGGCGAGTTCCGGTACGGCGCGGGCCGCGGCACCAGCACGATGCTCTACCTCACGATCTCGACGGGCGTCGGCGGCGGGTCCGTCATCGGCGGCCGCCTGCACCGGGGCGCGGCCGGCAACGGCGGCGAGCTGGGGCACGTCATGGTGCGGCCGGGCGGGCGCAGATGCTCGTGCGGCCGCCTGGGCTGCCTGGAGGCGTACGCGTCCGGCACCGCCATCGCCGAGCGCGCCCGCGAGGCCCTCGCCGCCGGTCGCGCCTCCTCCTTGTCCGCGATCGAGCTGCCCACGGCGGAGGACGTCTCCCGCGCGGCCGAGGCCGGGGACGCGCTCGCGACCGAGGTGTGGAACGAGACCACATGGGCGCTCGGCATCGCGATCACAGACCTGGTGAACGCGTTCGAGCCGGAGCTCGTCGTCCTCGGCGGGGGTGTCACCCGCTCCGGCGTCCGGCTCCTCGACCCCGTCCGCGTCGCCGTCGCCCGTGACGCCATGCCTCCCGCCGCCCGCACCGCACGCATCGAGCTGTCCCTGCTCGGCGCGGGCGTCGGCGTCGTGGGCGCCGGCGCCGTGGCCCATGACCTTCTTGCCTCAGGGAAGTCCCATGCCTGACCCGGCTCCCTTGCCCTCACCCGCATCCCGATCGGACGGGCTCGCGTCGCTTCCGGACCCGGTGGATGCGCTTGAAGAGGCGGGCACCACGGCGGGTCCGGGGGCGGGGCTGGCGTCCGTGCTGGCCGAGCACGTCGAGGCCCACGTCGCCGCCGCCCAGGGCCTCGCGCGGCTGCTGCCCGCCGTGGAGGCCGCCGCCGACCTGCTCATAGAGGCGTTCACCCGCGGCGGCACCCTCTACACGCTCGGCAACGGCGGCAGCGCGGCCGACGCGCAGCACCTCACCGGCGAGCTGGTCGGCCACTACAAGCGCGACCGCCGCCCGCTGCCCGCCGTGACCCTCACGACCGACGCCACGGTCATGACGTGCATCGCCAACGACTACTCCTACGAGGACGTCTTCGCCAGACAGGTCCGGGCCCTGGCCCGCCCGGGCGACGTCGTTGCCGCGTTCACCACCAGCGGCAACTCCCCGAACGTGGTCAGCGCCCTGGAAGCCGCACAGACCAATGGCGCGGTCACGGTACTGTTCGGCGGCGGCGACGGTGGCGCGGCGGCCAAGTTCGCCGACCGCCTCCTCCTAGTCCCCTCCTCCGAGACCCCGCGCATCCAGGAGATCCACACACTGATGCTGCACATGATCAGCGAGAAGGTCGACGCATGGGCGGCCGCATGACCAGGCCCGGCTCAAGCGCCCCCATGTCGAACGCCCCCTCGGGCAGCCAGCCCCGCGATCTCCCCAGAGCGCCGAGGCCGGTGGCCACCCCCGGCCGCACCCTGCACATGATCGGGAACGCGCACCTCGACCCGGTGTGGCTGTGGCCGTGGCAGGAGGGCTACCAGGAGGCGCGGGCGACGTTCTGGTCGGCGATCCACCGCATGGACGAGTACCCCGACTTCGTCTTCACCTGCGACCAGGTCGTCCTGCTGTCGTGGGTCGAGGAGTCGGACCCCGAGCTGTTCGCCAGGATTCGGGAGAAGGTCGCCGAGGGCCGGTGGGTCAACGTCGGCGGCTGGTGGGTGGAGCCCGACTGCAACATGCCGTCGGGGGAGTCGTTCGTACGTCAGGGCCTGTACGGCCAGCGCTACCTGAAGGAGAAGTTCGGGGTCACGGCCACGGTAGGCATGAACGTCGACCCGTTCGGCCACAACGCCATGCTGCCCGCGATCCTGCGCGGCCAGGGCATGGACTCCTACTGCTTCCTGCGCCCGGGACCGCACGAGAGCGAGTTGCCCGGCACGATGTTCTGGTGGGAGAGCCGCGACGGCAGCCGGGTGCTGGCGTACCGGATCCCGTTCGAGTACTGCAGCCCGCCCGGCGAGGTCGCGGGTCAGACCGAGAAGGCGCTCGGCCAGCTCGACCGCTCGCTCGGCGACCTGATGATCTTCTACGGCGTGGGCAACCACGGAGGCGGCCCCACCAAGGCGAACATCGAGTCCATCCACCGCTACGACAGGATGGGCACGTTCGGCGAGCTGACGATGTCCTCGCCGCGCCGATACTTCGACGAGGTGGCCAAGCGCCTGGGCGAGCAGGGCCTGGCCGAGCTGCCGGTGTGGCGCGACGACCTGCAGCACCACGCGGCCGGCTGTTACTCCTCGCACTCCGGGATCAAGGCGTGGCAGCGCAGGGCGCAGGCGGCGGTGCTGTCGGCCGAGCGCTGGGCCGCCGTCGCGGGCCACGACGTACGTGAGGAGCTGGAGCGGGCCTGGAAGCAGGTGCTGTTCAACCAGTTCCACGACGTGCTGCCCGGCTCGGCCATCGAGCCCGCCTACGACGACGCCCGCGACCAGCTCGGCGAGGCGGTCGCGATCTCCAAGCGGATCATCACCAGGGCGCACAACGTGATCGCCCGCGACATCGACGTGCCCGAGGAGGCCGGCACGCAGCCGGTGGTGGTCTTCAACCCGCACCCGTGGCCGGTCACGACCCGGGTCGAGATGCAGTACGGCCTCGCGCCCACCGGCGTGCGGGTGGTGGACGCCGACGGCGCGGACGTGCCCTGCCAGCGCACCCAGTCGGTCGCCACCACGGACGACAAGGGGCGCGGCGCCACCGTGTTCCAGGCGGAGCTGCCGGCCCTGGGCTACCGCCTCTACCGGCTGCGCCAGGGCACGTCGCCGTACACCAGCGGCCTGACAGCGTCCGAGCACCACATCGAGAACGACGTCCTCCGACTGGAGATCGACCCCCGGACGGGCTGGCTGTCCGGCCTGCTCGACAAGCGCACCGGCGTCGACCTCGTGGCCGGGGCGGCGGGCGAGCACACGCAGATCTGCCAGGACCCGACCGACACGTGGGGACACCGCGTCGTGTCCTACGACTGGCCCGGCGAGGCGATGACGACGACCCGCATCGTGCTGCGCGAGAGCGGGCCGCTGCGGGCCCGCATCCGCGTCGAGCGCGAGTGGGGCCGCTCCACGATGGCCGAGGAGTTCATCCTGGGCGTCGGGGACGACGCGGTGGAGGTGCGGGTCACGCTCGACTGGCGCGAGCAGGCGCACCTGATGAAGCTGCGCTTCCCGGTCGCGGTGGAGGACCCCGTGGCCACCTACGAGATCCCGTTCGGGCACCTGACCAGGCCGATCGACGGGGCGGAAGAGCCCGCGCAGTCGTGGGTGGACCTGTCGGGCACCGGTGCGGGGCTGGCCGTCGTGAACAACGCCAAGCACGGCTACGACGTCTCCCCTCCGGCCCCGGGCCGCGGCCACAGCATCGGCCTCACCGCCGTGCGCAGCCCGGTCTACGCCTGGCACGACCCGCGCCTGCTCGACCCGGACGGCTACTACTCGTACCAGGACCAGGGGGCGCAGCGGTTCACGTACCTGCTGGTGCCGCACGCGGGAGACTGGCGCGCTGCCGGGCTCACCCGGCGGGCCGCGCTGCTCGGCTCCCCGGTACGCGCGATGCTGGAGAGCTTCCACGACGGCCCGCTCCCGGCGGCGCGCGGCTACCTGGACGACGGCGGCGGCCAGGTCATGGTGACCGCGGTCAAGCCGCACGAGGACGCGCCGCGCGACCTGGTGGTCAGGGCCGTCGAGACCACGGGCCGGGCCGCCCTGGCGACCTTCGACGTCCCGCTGGCCCGGATCAGGCTCACGGCGGACTTCGGGCCGGGCCAGATCCGTACGTTCCGGATCCCGCTCGACGATCCGCTCTCCACGGTGGAGACGGACCTGGTCGAGTTCGGCGCCCGCAAGGGCGCGTGCACGGTGGAAGCGTGGTGATCCCCGGCTGCGGCGAGCCGGCCCTGAAGATCCGGTACGAGGGCGCGGAGCCCGCGACCTCCTGCCCGGAAAGATCCGCCTACTCGCGGAAGGCGTCAAGCGGGTGCGCGCGGTGGTCGATCACGGTGGCGTCGAGGATGCGCGCGCCTTCGGACCCTCTCGCGGCCTCGGGCAGCCACACCGGTGTATCCGGTGTAAGCGGATAAATCATGACCTCGACCGTCTCGATGCCGCCGGAGATGTCGATGTCCCAGGGGGCGCCGTTCCAGTAGAGGTCCTCCGTGCGGTCGCCGACCCTGGCCACCGCCACGTCGCCGACCAGGTCGAGGCGGAGCAGCGTGCGCTCGCCGCCCGGGGGCACGGTGATCGTGTAGCGGGCCGCGTGGGCGGCCAGCGTCTCCGGGCCGGGCGCGGAGGCGCGGCCCGGGACGGTGATCGGGCGGGCCGGCGGTGGCGTGGCCTCGGCCGTACACACGATCTTCACCGGGGCGGGGGCCGTCGGATGGTCGAGGTCGTGGCGCTCGAAGGCGCCGTCCTTGAGGATCTCGACGGTGGCGGGGCCGGTGGTGACGGCGGTCAGCACGCCGTCGGCCTCGACGATGTCGGCGTCGGAGATGACGAGCCGGCCGCCGGGCGTCCAGGCGCGCCGGGCGTCGGCCGCGTCGAGCACCAGCAGGCGCAGCCGGGCCCCGTCCGGGGTCTCGACGGTGAGCGGCTCGCGGCTCGCGGGCAGGTCCTCCAGGATCACCTCGCCGTCCCGGTCCAGGGCCGGGTGGCCGGTGACGGACGTGCCGGCGGGCAGGGAGAGGTGGGCGGGGATCCCGTCCGTTCTCGTCAGGACCAGCACGGAACCCTCCAGCAGCGTCAGGACGCCGAGGGTGGCCCAGTTGATAGTGACCCCGTGGACGTCGAGATTGACCGGCCAGCAGAAGAACGCGCCGCCCGGGATGTCCACCGGGCGGTGCGGGAAGCGGACGCGGGCCCCGTCGTGGGCCCTGCCGAGCTCGACGTCGAAGCGCACGTCCCGGTGCGCCGGCAGCGGCTCGTACGGCTGGTGGTTGTTGACGAACACGAACCCGCTGCGCCCGTCCGAGCGCAGGGACCACCGGAGCGACGCCTGGCCGGGGATGGTGGCGTTCATGGCGGCCAGGCGGTCGCCGAACGCGGCCAGGAAGGCGTGCTGGTTGCGCAGCAGGTGGAAGCTGTCGCGGGTCTGCAGGTGGGCCCCGATGGGGGCGTGGAAGTCGTAGTTGTACTCCGGCAGGTCGTTGGGGTAGCCGGTGGCGTGCGACTCCTGCAGGCCGGGGCGCGGGTTGGTGCCTCCGGCGTACATGTAGTAGCCCTGCCAGGCCGAGCCGCTGCCCAGCTTGGTCAGCGCCAGCGCGGCGATGTCCGCCCCTTCGAGCAGGGGGCGGCGGTGGTACGCGGTGGCCATGCCGCCGCCCAGCTCGCACGTCGCCGCCGGGAAGTCCGGGTGCTTCGCGCCGCTTGCCCGGTCGCCGGCCAGGTCCTTGCCGATGCCGGGGTCGTCCCACTGGTGGGAGAAGCGGAAGTGGGCGCGGAAGGAGTCGTCCCAGCCGTCGGCCGTGTCCACCCAGAAGCCGTCCGCGTAGCCGCCGTACAGGGGGAAGACGTCGCCGACGGGCACGTCGGCGCTGCCCCAGGCGGTGGCCGTCCACAGCGGGGCGTGCAGGCCGGACTCGCGGGCGATCCGCTTCAGGGTGACGATGTGGGCCGGCTGGTCGTACAGCTCGTTCTCGAGCTGGATGCCGATGATCGGTCCGTCAGGGCCGCACAATGGGCCGAGCTCCCTCCCGAGGTGGCCGAACCAGGCCCGCACCTGCTCCAGGTACGCCGGGTCGTCGCGGCGGGCCGGTGCGACCCAGTCGGGCAGGCCGCCGTTGCGGACCTCGCCGTGGCACCAGGGGCCGACGCGCACGATCATCTCGAGGCCCTCCCGCCGGCAGAGGCCGGCGAACGCGGCCACGTCCAGCCCGCCGCCGAAAACCGGCTCGCGGTCCTCGCGTTCCTGGTGGTGGATCCAGAAGACGTACGTGGACACGACGTTCACCCCGCCCGCCCTCACCAGGCGCAGGGCGTCCTGCCAGCGCTCGCGCGGCACCCGGCTGAAGTGCAGCTCGCCCGTCACGGGGATCCACCGGCGGCCGTCACGCCAGAGGGAGCGGTTGGTGAGGGCCAGTCCGGGCCGGGGATCCTCGGTGCCGGCCATGGCGGGCCGGGTCTCCGGCAGGTCCCAGGGGGTGTGTCGTACGGGCATCCGACCATTGTCCACACCGGCCGGGGGAGCGGAGGGAGGGGGTCATAGCCTCGCAATATGAGGGTATTCATCACCGGCGGCACCGGGGCGGCCGGTCGTCACGCGGTCCCGGCACTGCTCGCCGCAGGGCATGAGGTCACCGCGCTCGCCCGCACGCCCGAGAAGGCGGCCGGGCTCGAGGGCCAGGGTGCGACCCCCGCCATGGTGTCGCTGTTCGACCGGGAGGAGCTGGCCTCGGCGTTCGCCGGTCACGACGCGGTGGTCAACCTGGCGACCGCGATCCCGCCGATGTCCAAGTTCATGAGCGAACGGGCGTTGCGCGACAACCACCGCGTCCGGGCCGAGGGATCGGCCGCCGTCGTGGACGCTGCGCGCGCCGCCGGCGTCGGGCGGATGGTGCAGGAGTCGGTCTGCCTGCTCTACCGCGACCAGGGCGCGCGCTGGATCGACGAGGACGCCCCCGTGGACGACTTCCCGATGGCCCGGGGGAATTTCGCGGCCGAGTCGAGCGCCCATCGGTCCCCGTGCGGCGTGGTCCTGCGCTTCGGCTGGTTCTACGGGCCGGGCGCCGCGCACAGCGAGCAGCTGTTCGCCCAGGCCCGGCGCCACGTCGGCATGGTGCTCGGCCGGCCGGACGGCTTCCTGTCCTCCATCCACATGGCCGACGCCGCCACCGCGGTGGTCGCGGCGCTCGGGGCCGACGCGGGCACGTACAACGTCGTGGACGACGAGCCGCTGACCAAGCGCGGGTACGCCGACGCGCTCGCCCGCGCCGCCGGCGCCCGCATGTGGCTGCGCGGTCCCGGCCGGGCCGCCCTGCTCCTCGGCGACCGCCTCACCTCTCTCACGCGCTCCCTCCGTGTCAGCAACGCCCGCTTCCGCGCGGCCACCGGCTGGGCGCCGCGTTACCCCAGCGCTCGGGAGGGCTGGCTGGCGTTTACATCCTGAATATACTTACATCAGTTGTAAGTTTGCTCCTAGTGGTGTTATCTGGGAGTCGTGACAACAACTCACCAGATGCCCTTACGTGCCCGGGTGGCGCCCGCGATCGGCCTGTTCCTCCTGGCGCCGATGGACGCGGAGTTCCTGATGGGGAACATGGCGGTCACCAATGTCGCGGTGGTGCTCGGCACGATTCCCCTCTACGGAGCCGGCGCCCTGTTCATCCGCGAGGCGGCCCGGCGGACCGGGCGCGGCTGGCCGGCCATTCTGGCGTTCGGGCTGGCGTACGGCATGTTCGAGGAGGCGTTCCTCACCCAGACGCTCTGGGATGAGAACTGGGCGAACGTCCGCATCCTCGACTACGGCTACATGCCCGCGCTGGGGACGGCGCCGCCGTGGATCATGTTCATGGCGGGTGTGCACACCATCTGGAGCATCAGCGTGCCGATCGCGATCACGGAGACGCTCGCAGGCTCCCGCCGCACCACGCCGTGGCTGGGGAAGCGCGGTTTCCTGGCCGTGGGCGTGATCTTCGCGCTCTATTTCGCCGGCGGCGCCGCCGCCACCGCCGCCGGCAAAGGCCTGCTCACCGGCCCGGCCCAGTTCATCGGGGCGGCGGTGGTGGTCGCCGCGCTCGTCGTGCTCGGCCTGCGCCTGCGCCGCAGTGCCCCCACGGTCGAGGGCAGGGCGCCCGGCCCGTGGGCGGTGTTCGCCTTCGCCCTGGTGGCCGGTGCGATCTTCGTCCTCCTCTATGCGGTCGACCCCACCGGCCTGTCGCCGTGGCTGGCGATCCCCATCCCGGCCTGGGGCAGCGTGCTCATCTACCTGGCCCTGTTCGCCACGGTCGGCCTGCTGGTGAGGCGCTGGTCGCACCGCTCCAACTGGTCGGACGCGCACCGGCTGGCGCTCGCGGCAGGGGCCATGCTCACGTACGCGTGGCACTCGTTCCCGTGGAAGGTGATCGTGCCCGCGAGCCAGGCGGCCGACCTGACCAGCAACGCGATCATGACGGTCGGCGCGGTCGTCCTGCTCCTGATCGCGTCGCGTCGCGTCTCCGCGTGAGGAGCCGGAGCGCCATCAGGCCCAGCCAGGCCCACGCGATGGTCACCGCGGTCCGCTGGAAGAGCCCGCCGTAGGCGACCAGCGCGGGGTCCTGGCCGAAGGCCATCGTGGCGAGCACGATCCCGCCCGTGAACCCGACCGCGCAGGCGCTCGAGTACGCCGCCCATCCGCGCTCCCGTTCCCGTAAGAACCTGACGGCGAACACCACGCAGGCCGCGGGCAGCGCCACGAATCCCACCAGCGAGAGGAGATCGTGCAACGCCGCATGCACGCTGCCGTACTCGTCCAGCCGTTCTGGAGTCCCCGGCGGACAGCCGCTCACCGGGTCGGTGGTGAACACCCCGGCGCAGATCAGCATGACGCCCCAGACCCCCACCAGGATCGGTCCCCAGACCGTCGCCGCGGGCTGAGGGGATGCTTTGAGCGCCCGCCGCAGCCCGGCGGCGAGGGCGACCGTCAGGAGGCCGGCCACGACGAAGTTGACCGCCTGCACCCAGCCGGACCCACCCAGCGCGAGTGAGCTGACCGGGTGCCGCAGGGGGTCGTAATGGGGGCGGCACAGTGCTGTCAATCTAGCCTGACAGGCTGGACCCGGGATCTAGTCGAAGAACCCGACCACGCGCCGGATGCGGTCGCCCTCGAACTCCACGACGTCGTAGCCGGTGGCCACGGGCGTGTCCGAGCCCGGCGCCCCCAGCCTCCAGGTGAACAGCGCCGTGTCGTGGTGGGCGCCGATCAGCGTGCCGAGGCTGAACACCAGGTCGCCGAAGTTCTCCTGAGCCCGGCCGATCGCCTCGGACAGCTCGGCGTGACCCCGCAGCCCGGCGTAGTCGGGGTCGGAGTAGACCGAGTCGTCGGTCAGCACGGCCTTGATGAGGACGTCGCGGGCGGCGGCGTCCCGCTCGTTCCAGACGTCGAGGTACTTGCCGATGAGGTCGTTGATCATGAGATGGTTCCTTCCTTGGCTGGTTTGAGTACGAGGGCGATGAGGCCGCCCACGGCGGTGACGGCCGCGGCCGCCCAACCGGCCGCATGCAGCCCGCCGAGCACCTCGGAGGCCGTGCCGGTGGCCTGGCCTGCGGTGGCGACGGCGACGAAGATCGCCAGCCCCATCGCGCCGCCGACCTCCTTGGCCGTGCTGGCCAGCCCGGACGCCACGCCCTGCTGCTCGGGCGCCACCCCGGCGCCGGCCGAGGCGAACAGCGAGACGAAGGCCACGCCGCCGAAGAATCCCCAGATGACGCTGCCGGGCAGCAGGGTCCAGAACCCGCCGTCGATGGGCGTTCCGGCGGTGAGCACGCCGATCCCGGCTCCGGCGCCGATCATCCCGACGCTGAGACTCGTACGGACTCCCCACCTGCCGAGCAGCACCGGCGTGACTTTCAGCGCGGTGGCCATGCAGACGAGGGTGAGCGGCAGGAACGTCAGCCCCGCCGCCAGGGCGCTGTAGCCGAGGACCGGCTGCAGGTACGAGGTGATCACGTAGTAGCCGCCGCCCAGCGTGCCCTGGAAAATGGCGATCACGACCATCGTCGTGGCCAGACTCCGCCGGCCGAGCAGCCGCAGCGGGATCAGCGGATCCCGGGTACGCGACTCGACCAGCAGCAGCAACCCCAGCAGCGCGACACCGGCGACCAGTGCACCGGCGCCGCGTACCGATCCCCATCCCGCCTCCGGCCCGCTCGCCAGGCCGAACACGAGCAGCGTCGAACCCGCCGTGGCCAGCAGCGCCCCCGGCACGTCGAACCCGCCGGGCCTGGACGTGTCTCCGGGGTCGGAGCGAAGCAGGCGGGGCGCCGCCGCGGCGGCGCCGATGGCCAGCGGGACGTTCACGAAGAACACCCACTCCCAGCCCAGGTAGTTGGTCAGCACGCCGCCCAGCAGCGATCCGGCGGCCAGTCCCGCGCTTCCCGCCATGCCCCAGGCGCCCAGCGCCCGGTTGCGCGCGGCCCCCTCCTCGAAGCCGCGGTAGATCAACGCGAGCGTGGCCGGAGTGAGCAGCGCCCCGCCCGCGCCCTGGACGGCACGGGCCACGATCAACGCCGTTGACCCCGTGGCCAGGCCGCCCGCCAGCGAGGCCACGGCGTACAGCGAGAGGCCGAGGACGAACATGCGCCGCGCGCCCAGCTTGTCAACGGCCCGGCCGCCGAGCAGCAGCAGCCCGCCGAGCCCGATGGCGTACGCGCTCACCACCCACTGCACGGACCGCGTGCTGAAGCCCAGGGCCGCTCCGATGTCGGGGAGCGCCACGTAAACGATGTTGTAGTCAAGAGCCACGATGAGCTGGGTGAACGCCAGGAGCGCCAACCTGAGCCCGGAACGGCCCACGTCGGTCGGCGCACGAGAGGCGGCAAGCGTCACGGGAGGTCTCCTCAGGGGATTCTTATACGGCGAATGGTTTGTACACGCCGTTCAGTCTCTGCACGCAGAACAGTAGCCCAACTCTGTAGACTGTCAAGGGTGGGCGATCAGACGATGAGCAGGCGCGACCGGCTGCGCGCGGAGACCACGGCGGAGATCAAGGCGATCGCGCTCAAACTCATGGCCGCCGGCGGCCCCGACGCCATCTCGCTACGCGCCATCGCCCGCGAGATGGGCATGACCGCCGGCGCGATCTACAGCTACTACGCGACCCGGGACGACCTGGTCACCACGCTCATCGCCGACCTCTACACCGCGCTCGTGGAGGCCGCGGAGGCCGCCCGCGACGCCGTGCCCGCCGACGATCCGGGCGGCCGCATCCTGGCCTGGGCCGAGACCGTACGGGAGTGGGCCCTGGCAAACCCGGAGGGTTTCCGCCTGATCTACGGCGACGCGGTCCCCGGCTACCAGCCCCCGGCGGACGGCCCGGCGAAGGAGGCCGAGCACCGTGCCTGCCGGGGGCTCACCGGCCTGGTCGCGGCGGCCTGGCGCGGGCCGGGCAAGGGCGAGTACGGCTGGTCCGACTTCGACCCGGGGCTGGCGGAGGACATCCAGGCCACGTTCCCGGGCCTGCCGCCGGACGCGGTGGCGCTCACTGTCCGGGTGTGGGGCCGCATGCACGGCCTGGTCGCCCTGGAGATCTACGGCCACCTGCGCACGCTCACCCATGAACCCACGGGGATCTACCGCGACGAGATGATCGCCCTGATCACATCCCTCGGCTTGACGCCTGGCCGCGACTCGAGCTGAGGACCGAGGGCCCGGCCGTCACGACCCCTTCGCGGGATCCGCGCCCTCGGCCTCGGACAAGTGCGTGAGCACGATCTCGGCGATCGTCCCCAGCGTCTGGATCTGCTCGGGGGAGAGCAGGTCGATGAAGTGGCGGCGGACGGATCCGACGTGTGCGGGTGCGGCCTCCTGGATGGCGCGCGGGCCGCCCTCCGTCAGCACGATCATCGCCCCTCGGGCGTCGCCCTCGAACTCCTCCCGCCCGCCCGCGATGGTGTGCGGGAGCGGGTCCTGTCCCACCTCGTCCCCATGACCGACCCTGCAAGGGCCGTGGCGCGCCGGGTCAGCGGCCGGCGAGCTCGGAGAAGATCTCCACCAGTTCGGGCCGGTCGAACGGGCCGACATGGGGCGCCGCGACGCTTCGCACGTCAGTCAGGTTGTCCGGAGTGAGGCGGTCGGCCTCGTCGATGAACCGGTCCTGCAGCGCCGGCGGAATCAGCCGGTCGAGGGTGAAGCGCACATACGTCCGGGGAATCCGGCCCCAGGTCTGCGCTTCTCCCCGGGCTTCAGCCAACGGAATGCCGGCGGGCTCGTCCGGCTCGAGGTCATGGAGCAGCCGGGTCACCGCCTCGTCGGTGAAGTCGCCGGCGAGGCACTCCTTGATGCCGGCGATCACCGACGGGTCGGCCGTACGCCAGTTGACCCGGCTCACTCCCAGGACCGCCGGATCCGCGACCAGCGCCTGGGTCACCAGCGGCAGCAGGGTGTCGCTGTTCTCCGGCGTGGTCTGATAAGCGGTGATGCTCGGCAGGTCCACGCAGCAGTACGCCGCGACATAGACCACCCGATCGAGCAGGTCGGGGATGGCGTTGCCGACCCTGCTCACGGTGACGCCGCCCTGGCTGGCGCCGACAAGGATCACGGGCCCGTGGCGGCGGGCGCGGCGCACCACCTCCACAGTGCGCTCGACATAGTCGTCGAGGGTGAACTTGGCGTTCGGCGACGGTTCGGTTGCCAGCGCCTCGAGGTCCTGCGGGGCCTGGTACGCACGGGGGATGAACGCCTCGTGGCCGTGTCCCGGAAGGTCGACGGACACGCCCCGGTGCCCGCGCAGGGTGAGTTCGTTGATCAACCCCGACCACATCCACGACGGGGCGTTGGTGCCGTGGATGAACACCAGGGTCGGCGGCCGCCGGTCACCGTGATCGGCGGCGGCGGTCGTCTCAGCTTCATAGTTCGTTGTCATCGTCGTTCTCCTTTGCTCGTCGGGTTCTGCCGGTTGAGTGAGGGTGGCTGGATGGGCGGTGCCAGTCGGCGCGTTGCCGTGCGCCGGCGGTCAACGGCGCGGTTGGCGCCACATCGGCCACAGGAGCGGGCTGTCCGCCACGCGAACCGGTTCGCCGAGATCCTCGAATCCGTGCCGCTGGTAGAGCGCGCGACTCCGGGGTGAACTCGCCTCCAGGTACGCGGCGAGCCCGTCGGCGTCCGCTCGCTCCAGCCGGTGCCGCAACATCGCCGAGCCGAGCCCGGCGCCCTGCCGCCCGCCGAGCACCCCCATGCACGGGAGATAGAGGTGCGCTTCGCGATCGGGGTGTCGTTGGGCCAGCGCCTGGCCCAGGGCCGTCAACCGCGCGCCGTTCTCACCGAAGACCGTGCTCTGGCCCGCCTCGGGCGTGTCCGGGTGCTCCTCGTGGGGCGCCTGGCCCGCGGCCAGCGTCATCCACACCGACGCGCCCTCGCGACGGCCGGCCAGGTACGCCTCGGCGGCGGGATGGGCGAGCAGGCGGCGGTAGAAGTGCCTCTGGAGAAGACCTCGTTCGCCCGCCTTGGGGAAGAGCCAGCAGACGAGGGGATCGTTCATGAACGCCTCGGTGAGGACGTCCAACACCGCCTGCCGGTCCGCGTCATCCGCCCGCCGCAAGGATGCGTACGGTGTATCTAGTGTCATGCGTACAGAGTATCGACATCGTCGACCGATTGGCGTCTATGTCGTTATATGAGCGGACAAAGTGAACTAGTACTGTAGCAATTGAACTAGTACACTTGCGACAGGAAGGCGACCTCACCGATGGATCGGGGGCTCCCATGTCGTCGTCAACGCAGCGGCCGGATCCGCCGTACCGGCAGATCGTCGCGGAGATCCGCGCCCGGATCCTGGCCGGCGACCTGCGGCCCGGCGATCGGATGCCGTCCATCCGGCAGATCGCCCAGCGATGGGGCGTCGCGATCGCGACCGCGACCAAAGTGATGGCGACTCTCCGCGACGACGGGCTGGTCGAAGCGAAGGTCGGTTCCGGCACGGTGGTCAGCGCGCGCACGAGCAGGCAACAGCAGGCCGCCCGGAGCGCGTCACCGGGCCCGCGTCACGCCGGCGTCCCCAAGCGGGCACTGAACCGGCAGCACGTTCTCCGCACCGCCATCGCGATCGCCGACATCGAGGGGCTCGACGCCGTGTCCATGCGGCGACTCGCGGCCGAACTCGGCGTCGGTCCGATGTCGCTGTACCGGCACGTGGCCAACAAGGACGAACTGGTGACGCAGATGGTCGACGAAGCCTTCGGCGAACCGGAGCTCCCCATCCCCGGGCCGGACGGGTGGCGAGCCAAGCTCGAACTGATCTCCCGCCGGCAGTGGCAGCTGGGACGGCGACACCCCTGGCTGCCCAGGGCCATCTCCTTCACGCGCCCTTTGCTCGTGCCCAACATGATGGCCCACACCGAATGGACCCTGCGCGCACTCGACGGGCTTGGCCTGTCCATGACGACACGCATTCGAGAGGCGCTCACGCTGCACGCACTGGTCGTCACCGTTGCTCTGTCCATGGCCGATGAGATCGAAGCTGAGCAGGAGACCGGTATTACTCTCGACCGGTGGTGGCTCGCGCAACGGAAACGCGCCGACGAACTCCTCAGCAGCGGACGATTTCCCCTGCTGGCCGCGATCCCAGAAGAAGCGGTGTCGGACCTGGACGGACTCTTCGAATACAGCCTCGCACGCCATCTCGATGGTTTCGCCGCCCTGGTCGAGGACCAAGCCCGAACGCCGTCATGAGGCGCCGCCGACCCCGCGGCCCTGCTGCTCGAACCGCCGGTCGGCTCCCGGGAGCCGACCATCTCCGCAGCCGCCGCGCATTCTCAACACTTTGCGTGTTCGTTGTGTGACAATGAGTGTCATGCCGTCCCCCCGACATGACGCCCTCGTCGGGCTGTTCCGCGACCGCCCCGAACTGGCGGTGGAGGTCCTGCGCGACCTCCTGGGCGTGGATCTGCCCGCCACTCCGCTGATCTCGCTGGAGAGCACCACCTTCAACACCCGCCGCTCCGACGACATCGAGGCCGACCTGGTTCTCGCCATGGGGCCACCGCAAGAGCCCGCGCACGCCATCATCGTGGAGATCCAGCACGACACATCCAAGGCACCCCGGCAGTTCGCCCGCTACGCCGCCGCGCTGTGGCTGCTGCTGGGCTGCGACGTCACGGTCCTGATAATCTGCCCCGACCGCGGGACCGCCACCCATTACGCCCAGCCGATCGATTCCGGGCTGACCGGCTATCGCCTGCAGGCCCAAGTGCTGGGACCGGACGGCATTCCGGCCATCACCGACCCGCAGGAGGCCGGTGCGCACCTGGAATTGATGGCCATGGCGGTCATGGTCCACGGCCGTGACCGCAAGGTGGTCGAAGCCTTCGCCACGGCGCTGTCCCAGCAGCGCGACGAACACGCTCCGAAGTACTATGAATACACCTACAGCATGTCCGCGCCCGAAGTGCGGCGCCTCCTGGAGGAGATCATGACGTCCACGGACTGGCCCGTCTACAGCCCCTTCGCCCGCGAACACTTCGGCCGCGGCCTCGCGGAAGGCAAAGCAGAGGGTAAGGCAGAAGGCAAGTCGGAAGAAGCAGTCAAAATGCTCCTGCTGGTGCTGGACGCCCGCGGTCTTGACGTCCCAGAAGACACGCGCGCCCGGATCACGGCCTGCAGCGATCTTGCCCAACTCGAAGCCTGGACCACCCGCGCGGTAACCGCCCGGACCCTCCAGGACCTGTTCAACTAAGCTGGCGGACAGCACCGTTAGAGGCAAAGCAAGGCCGGGGGCGGTTACGAGCCCGCGACGGCTGCGTACGGCGCGCTGCGCTATCACGTGCCCGATCCCGGGAACATCAGCTGAGAAGGCCGCCCGCGCCGTGCGGCCTTCTCGCTCCGGGAGTCGGGGGAAGCCTCGATCCCCGGGGCATACTCGTCCGAGCGCCAGCGAGAACCACTCGGGGCGGGCTCCAGCAGGCCCAGGCGGTAACCGGGCAACGGCCGGGCGTGGCGAGCAGGGGTTTCGGGGGGTCGAAGGGGGCGTGAGCCCCCTGGGAGGCACTGGCTGGAATCCCATGCGCGAAGCGCCCCCCGTGGAAGGCCTTGCTTCTTGCCCCCGAGACCCTAGCTACCGACTGGTTCGGCGCGGAGGCGGGCAGAGTGTTTGACCAAGCTGATCAACACTTCCCGGCTCGACTCCCGCTTCCGCGCGTCACACATGATGATGGGGATCGAGGGGTTGAGCTGCAGCGCCAGCCGTACCTCGTCCAGCTCGAACGTAGGCGCGTCCTCGAAGCAGTTGACCGCCACCACGAACGGCGTTCCCCGCCGCTCGAAATAGTCCACTGAGGGGAAGCAGTCCGCCAGCCGCCGGGTGTCCGCCAGGATGACGGCCCCCAGAGACCCCTCGGCCAGCTCGTCCCAGACGAACCAGAACCGCTCCTGCCCAGGCGTGCCGAACAGGTACAGGACGTAGTCGTTGCCCAGCGTGATCCGGCCGAAGTCCATCGCCACGGTGGTGGTGCGCTTGGCCTCCACCGACGTGAGGTCGTCCACGCCGATTCCGCGGTCGGTCAGGACCTCCTCGGTGCGCAGCGGCCGGGTCTCGGAGACCGCGCCCACCATCGTCGTCTTGCCCGCGCCGAAGCCGCCCGCGATCAGGATCTTGATCGCCGTCGGCAGGCGCGGACGCTCAGAGCGAGCGAAGACCATCGAGCACCGCCCTGTACATCTTCATGTCGTGCATGTCCACCTCGGATTGTGGTTCCTGGGCAGAGACGAGTTCGCGGTCGAACAAGTCGCCGAGCAGCACCCGGATCGTGCCGGCCGGTAGGTCGAGGTACGCGGCGATCTCGGCGACGGACTTGGGTTCGCGGCAGAGCTGGATGATCCGCAGGTGCTCCGGATCCAGCCCGGCGTCGGGGCCCGGTGGCGGGCCCACCGCGAGGGCCATCGAGATCAGGTCGAAGCGGCCGTGCGCGGGCTGCGTACGGCCACGGGTGACCACGTAGGGCCGGATGATCTCCGGATCGAGCCAGTGCTCGTCCGTCGGTTCGTCCGCGCCTCTCACCGGTCGCTCCCGGCGATGGCCTCGGCGTTGCGGGCACCCGAGGTGAGGTACTGGCCGACCCTGGCCACCAACATCGCCATCTCGTACGCGATCAGCCCGATGTCGGCGTCATGCGAGCACAGGACGGCCAGGCAGGCCCGCTCCCCGGCCGTGGTCACGATGAGGAACTGGTGCTTCCACTCCACGACCGTCTGCCGCACGGTGCCGCCGGAGATCTGGTCCGAGACGCCCTTCGCCAGGCTCTGCAGCCCGGAGGCGACGGCGGACAGGTGCTCGCCGTCGGTCCGCTGCAGCCCGGCGGACGAGGCCATCAGCAGGCCGTCGGACGACAGCACGATGGCGTGGTCGGCCTCCTTGATACGGCCGACGAGGTCGTCGAGCAGCCAGTTGAGATCGGTGCCGGCGGAGGGGGTCATGCCTCACCTCTCGACTGCTCGTCCAGCATCTTGGCGGCTTCGCTTCGGCCAAGACGCGTGCCTGACTGCAGAGATCCCATCATCGCGCGGATCTCCTCCGGCGAGCGCTCGTCATCGTCCTCCTCGAAGTCGGGCTGCGTGGGCGTGTCGTCCCGCAGCGCTGGCGCCAGGTTGGCCTGGGGCACCCGCAGGGGCAGCCCATTCGACGTGAACTCGGTCACAGGCTTCTGCTCCGGTTCGGCCGGCGTTTCCGGTTCTGTTGCCACAGAGGCAAGTGAGGGCGCGGGGGCCGGCGGGGCAGGGTCCGGGGGAGGCGTGGAGGCCGGCGGGGCAGGGTCCGGGGGAGGCGTGGGGGCAGGCTCGGGAGCGGGTGCCTGGCGCGCGGGCTTGAGCGTGCGTACGTTCTCCGCCGTGCCCGGCCGGATCGCGGTGGCCACGGCCGTCGTCCTGCGCGGCAGGCGCTCCCGCCGCTCGCCGTCCTGCGGTTCGGGCGTGGGGTCGAGCTGTACGAGCTCCTGCGGCAGCAGCACCACGACCGTCGTCCCGCCGTACGGCGACGCCTTGAGCACCACCTGGATCTCGTGGCGCTTGGCGAGCTGGCTGACCACGTAGAGGCCCAGCCGGGCGGTGCCGGTGATGCGGAACTCGGGCGGGTCCGCGATGCGCGCGTTGTTGGCCTCCAGGTCCTCGGCCTTCATGCCCAGGCCGCGGTCCTCGATCTCGATCACGTACCCGTTGGCCACGAGCTGGCCGCTGACCTGCACGTTCGTGTACGGAGGCGAGAACGACACGGCGTTCTCGATCAGCTCGGCGAGCAGGTGGATGACGTCACCGACCGCGCGGCCGACGAGCACGACGTCGCCCATCGGCATGAGCGTGACGCGGGTGTAGTCCTCGACCTCGGCCAGGGCGCCGCGGACGACGTCGACCATGGGGACCGAGCGGCGCCACGTACGGGCGGGGGCCGAGCCGGACAGGACGATGAGGTTCTCCGCGTTGCGCCGCATGCGGATGGCGAGGTGGTCGAGCCGGAAGAGCTCCTTCAGCTCCTCGGGGTCGGTCTCGCGGCGCTCCATCACGTCGAGCACGGTGAGCTGCCTGTGGACCAGGCCCTGCGTCCTGCGGGCCAGGCTGAGCAGGATGTCGCGGATGCTGCGGCGCAGCTCGGCCTGCTCGGCGGCGACGCTGATCGCGGTGCGCTGAACGGTGTTGAACGCCTGGCCCACCTGGCCGATCTCGTCGTCGCCGAAGTTCAGGTCCGGGGCCTCCTCGGCCAGGTCGACCTCCTCGCCACGGCCGATGCGCTCGACGACGCCGGGCAGCCGGTCGTCGGAGAGCTCGTGCGCGGCGTCGCGCAGCTTCTGCAGCTGGGCGAACAGGGCACGGGCCGTGGTGATGGACAGGATGATCGAGGCGATGACCGCGATGAGCCCGAGACCGCCCGCCAGGATCAGCCGGATGATCACGTTGACGGCGACCGGGACGGCCCGGTCGACCAGGCGGTCTCCCGCGGTGAGCACCAGGTTGTTCAGGTCGGCGAGAGCGCGGTCGGCCGTCGACTTCCACTGGTCGGCGCTGAACGGCAGGGTCCCGGCGTTCGGGTCCTGCTCGGAGACCAGCGTTTCCAGATTTTTGAGACGGGTGAACGACTGGCCGTTGACGAGCTTGTCGTAGTTGGTCCTCTCGGACGCGGGGAGCTCGGCCGCGGCCTGGTCGGAAAGGATGCGCCAGGCTCCCACGGTCTGCGTGAACTGCGCGTGCTCCACGGCGGTCAGCCGGCCCTCGGCGAGCGCGCCGGCGAGCAGCGCGTCTTCCCTGGTGATCACCTCTCGGGCCCGGCTCAGGGAGAGGAGCGTGCGGATGTCCTTGGCGAGAGTCTTGTCGTCGAGGGTCGCCAGCGAACCGTAGAGGCCGTAGACGGCGTCGATGACGTCGCCGTAGGTGCTCGTCGCCTGGAGCCGGTTCATCTGGCCCGCGTCGATGGCCTGCCGGGTCTGCTTGAGGGTGTCGAGCTGCCGGAGCACGTCGGAGAGCCGCTTGGCCCCCTCCTCGTCCAGAGCGAAGTCGACGAGGCTCGAGCTCGCTGACTCCTTGAACGTGGCGAGCATGCGGTCGGTCTGCTTGCGCTGGTTTTCCACGTCCTTGCGGGACCGGACGCCCGCGTTGCTCAGCTTGACGACCGAGACCCGGCGTTCCTTCTGGAGCTCGACCAGGAGCGGCTCGCTGGGTGAGATGATGCTGGAGTCGAGCTGGGAGACCCAGAGCAGGTTGACGCCCTCACGAAGCGTGACCCACGCAGCGAACGCCCACAGCGCCGCCAGGGAGAGAAGCAGAGCCGTGACTTTGGTCCGCAGTCGTGTATTGCGGAAGCCCATAGTACCTACCCTGTAAAAGTCATTTCGTGTGCCGACCACCAGGCCATGCAGTGGCATACCGGGGGCTGTCGATCAAGGAACTTTAGCGCAGCTCAAAGCGCCTCTCAAGCAACAGTAATCACTTTGCCTACAAATATCCCCTTTTTGACAACATTAGTCAAATATGCTCAAAGAGGATATCATTCCACAGTGAGCGACCCAGCCCTCTCTGGCTACTTCAGCATCAGTAATGACGTGGTGGATCGCCTGCTTCGCGGGTCGCACCAACTGGCCGGCGTTCCGGAGGAGGATCGCAGCGGCGTTCTCCGGGCCGCGCTGGAGGCGGTGCAGGAAGCCGCCGAGCTGGTGCGCCCTTACCCGCACCTGCTCGCCGACGGCGACAGCTCCGCCAGTCGGCTGGCGTTCAGCTGCCTGTCTGCCGCGGCGACGTTCCCGCAGGCGCGCCCGGACCAGATCGCCGATCTCGGGACGCTGATCGTGATCTTGTTCGGCTTCGACGACATCGCGGACAACATCGCAGGGCAGTGGTCCCATCACGACATCGCCGCATTTTTCGAGCAGCTCTGCCTGATCGTTTCCGGCGAACCGCCCCAGACCAGCGCTGAGGGCGCCCTCGGGCAGGGCCTGCACGTCTGGCAGGCGTGGTGCGACCGCTTCCGCGGGCACGAGGGTGCCGCGGTGCACGCGTCGACTCTGCGGGAGCAGCTCGAGCTGGCCGGCGCCGCCATGATCCGTGAGCGCAGGTGGGCGGCGGGTGAGGAGCCCTGGCCGTCGTACGAGGAGTACGTGGCCAACGGCAGCCTCACGATCCTCTACCCCACATGGTGGGCCGCCGCCCTGGCGATCTACGGTCCCGCTCCCGCCGCCGCCGAGCACTGGGGATCGACCGCCCGGATCACCGGACTCGGCGCGGCGTGCATGCGGCTCGTCAACGACGTCAGGACGTTCGAACGGGAGAAGAGCGAGGGCAAGCCGAGCTCCGTCCTCATCCTGGAACGCCAGGGCATGACCACGGAGGCGGCGGTCCAGCGGGTCTTCGCGCACTACGCCGAGCTCAACGCGGCATTCCTGGCCGCCATCGGGGAACTGCCCTCCCCGCTGGCGGGGGTCGGGGAGGGGCAGCGCAAGAACGTCGCGTTCAACGGTGGCTGGTACATGGCCAGGGACACGCATGCGTACACCGTTCAGGAGCTGGTCAGGGACGCGGACACGTACGCGGACTAGGACGGTGCACCCTCCGGCGGCCAGGGGCGTTCTCGCGCCCGCCGGGCGAGATGCGTCGCGGCGATCACTGCGGAGCGGGCCACGGCGAGCGGCACGTAGAGGTCCTTGTCGTGCCAGAGCGGAGGATGCTCCTTGCCGGCCGAGCGCGTCAGGTACTCCTCGCCCGCCGCCGCGGCGCGCAGCAGTCGCGGATCCGCCCGGTCCCCGGTCAGCAGCAGGACCTGCATCGCGTACGCGGTCTCCTCCGCGGTGCCCTCCCAGCGGCCCCAGGAGCCGTCCGGCCGCTGGGTGCCCAGCACCCACTCGACCGCGGCGCGCACCGGCTCATCCGATGCGGCCCCGCCGAAGGAGTCGAGCGCCAGGGCGCAGCTGACGGTGGCGTAGTAGGGCGAGGCGTGCCACCTGTCGGTCCAGCTCCCGTCCGGCTGCTGCCGCTCACGGACCCAGGCCGCCACCTCCGCGATGGTCTGCTCGTAGCGGGGTGCGGCGGCGGGCCTGCGGCGTACGTACTCGCCGAAGGCGTCCAGCACGTGCGCGTTGACGCTGACCGACGTGCCCTGCTCGCCGGGCCAGGTCGAGAAGTGGGTCCCGGAGCGGAAGCCCAACAGGCTGTCCGGCTCGTGCGGCGCCCCCAGCAGCGCCAGCGCGTACAGGGCCACGGAGGTCGTGTCGGCGTCGGCGGGCAGCCCCGGCCCCGCGGGCGTCCCGCTGGGCCCGATCGCCGTCCTGAGGTCCGCCAGCATCTCCGGCGGCACCTCGACGGTCACGCCCGCGCGGGCCAGCCAGCTCAGCACCCAGCCCCGCTCGAACACGGTGATGGGCAGCCCGACGGGCACCGGTCCGCCGTGGCGCCGGACGACCGCCTCCAGATGTTCGCGGGCCGGCCCGTCCGCGTCCCGCCCGGCCAGCCAGGCGGCGGTGGCCGCGGGTGACGCGCCGACGGTGCCGATGGCGTCCGGCCGGACGCTGGGCGCCCCGCCGGCCTGGTCGCCCGCGATCTCCAGAGCGTGGAGCAACTTCTCCGGGATCTCGCCTCCCGAGCCGATCCAGGAGGTGACCAGGTGGAGGCCGTCGTAGCTCATTCCCTCGGGCAAGGGCAGCGGTGCGTGGCCCGGCAGGTTCTGGAGGTGCCGGTTGATGAGGGCCACGAGCGAGGGCACGATGTGCTCGATCGCCGGCATGTCCGGCAGGTCGATCCGCCCGCCGCCCAGCCAGGCCGCGAGCAGGCGCAGTCCCCGTTCCGCCGCCTGGGCGAGGCGCTCGCGGTCCGTGCCCGGGTCCTCGCGCGTCAGCGCGGTCAGGATCGCCTCGGTGGCGCTCAGGGTCGGCACGAGACCGTACCCGTCCGGCGCGCCCCAGGCTCCGTCCGGACGCTGGGTGCCGATCAGGTAGTCGATCCGGTCCAGGTGACCTGTCAGCCAGGGGGCCAGCGCGACCACCCGGCCGGTCTCGTAGACCGACGGCGACACCTGTCCCCATGGCCGGAGCATGAGGCTCTCGATCAGTTCGCCCGCGTGTGTGGCGAGGTCGGCCGCCGCCTCGGCGGTGATGCCTGCGTGGCTCATGTCTGCGGGTTCCGCTCGATCGGGACCAGCCGCAGCATGATCTGCTGCTTCGGCCGTGCTGACGCTCCCGGCAGAGCGGTGAGCGGCTGGGGGTTGGTCTGCACCAGCCGGTACTTGCTCAGCAGGTTGGCGATGACCAGCGGGGCCTCGATGCGGAACAGGTTCTGGCCGAGGCACGAGTGCGGGCCCGCGCCGAAGGGGAAGAACGCGTAGCGATGCCTGGGCGTGGCGCCGTCGCCGGCCCAGCGCCCGGGATCGAACTCCAGGGGCCGATCCCAGAACTCCGGCAGGCGGTGGGTGGTGTACGGGCTGATCAGGACCTGCGAGCCGGCCTTGATCCGGACGCCGCCGATCTCCGTGTCCGCAACCGCCTGGCGGGGGATGAGCCAGCCCGCCGGATACAGCCGTAACAGCTCCTGCAGGACGGTGTGGAGGTAGCTGAGCCGGGGCACGTGCTCAGGCCGTACCGGGTCCTGGCCCACCACGTGGTCGATCTCCTCATGGAGCCGGGCGCTGACGTCGGGATGATCGTTCAGCACCGCCCACAGCCAGGTCAGCGACATCGCCGTGGTCTCGGTGGCCGTGGCGTACATGCTCACCAGGTCGTCGCGGACCTGCTCCAGATCCACCCTGCCGTCCTGCTGCTCCCTGGCCGTGAGCAGCACCGCGATCAGGTCGGCCTTGCCGCTGCGCGCGCCCTCGCGGCGCGCCTGCTCGATGAGGGGATAGACGATCTCGTCGATGTTGTTCGTGGCTCTCATGTACGCGCGATCGCCGGGAACCCTGATCGAGTACGGAATGAAGGGAAAGAGCAGCCGGAAGGCGATCGACGTGGCGCAGGTGGCGAACTCCGGCGCCAGCCGCTCGGCGGTGTCGCGCGAGATGCGGCCACCGAAGAGGACCTTGACGATGGCCTGGTTGACGATCGCCGTCATCTGGTCGGCGGCGTCGATCGGCTGGCCCGTCCACGCGTGCACGTCGAGCTCGAGGACGCGCTCGGCGATGGCGTCGGCCATGTCCTCGGCCAGGGTGGCCGTGTACTTGGCGGTGAAGAGCGGCTGGAGGATCTTCCTGGCGTCCGTCCACTCCGCGCCCTCGCGCAGGATGCCCTTGCCGGTCAGGCGCCGTACGGGCCGCCAGAACATGCCCTCGCGCGCGAAGTTGTTCCACTCCGCGGTGAGCACCTGCTGGACGTGGTCGGGGTGTGAGACGAGATAGGGGCGGAAGGGGCCGAGGTCGACCCGGACGACCTGTCCCGCGGCCTCCGCGCCCATCCTGGCCAGCTCGGCGACCGGGTCTTTCAGCAACCGGGGGATGGCCCGGTAAAAGGGGACGACTTGGGGGCTGATCACGGAGGTTTCCGTGGCGTACGACATGGCGGCGATCCCCGATCCGAATGCGATATACGACTAAGAGCTAGCTATGCGGCATTTATTATGCTTGTGGAAATTTGTCCGCTTTGTCGTATTTTGGAAGAGGTGGTGGCGGCCCTCCCGGTGGGGCGGAGTTCATCGCCACGAGTACTCCCTCCATCGCGTACGGTGTCCGTCTCACGTCACGGACATTTCCTGACAAATGTCAATTGATGGGTGGAGTATCACATGCTTATGCATGTAGATTCAAGATCGTACCGGGGTAGGAGCACCGTTTGAATCTCAGCCATCCCTTGGGGGGCGACGCCATGGCCCGCTTCCGGGGCCTGCTCGAACCGGCTCTCCGCGAGGCGGTCTCGGCCCTGCACCCGTGGGGCGCCCGGATGGCCGCGTTCGCTCTGGGCTGGTCGGATGCGGACGGCCGGCCACACAACGGCGACGGCGGCAAGGGCGTGCGGCCGGCCATCCTCATGCTCAGTGCCGAGGCCGTCGGCGGCACGGCCGAGTCCGCGCTGCCCGGGGCGGTGGCGGTGGAGCTGGTGCACGCTTTCTCGCTGGTGCACGACGACATCATCGATCATGACGAGCGGCGGCGGCACCGGGAGGCCCTCTGGAAGGCCTACGGCGTGGGCCCGGCGCTCCTGGCCGGCGACGCGCTCCTCGCGCTGGCCATCAACCAGCTCGCCGGGTCGCCTGAGGCGATGAAGTACCTGTCGGCGGCGCTGATCGAGCTCGTCAACGGACAGACCGCGGACATGGCCTTCGAGAACCGGCCCTGGCGCGGGCCCAACGCGGTCACCATCTCCGAGTACACGGCGATGGCCGCGGGCAAGACCGGCGGCCTGCTGGGCGCCGCCGCGGCCGCGGGGGTCTCCCTGGGGGGCGCGCCGGAGCTCGCCGGCAGCATGTGGGAGATGGGGCTGGACCTGGGGGTGGCCTTCCAGATCGCGGACGACATGCTGGGCATCTGGGGCGACCCGCGCATGACGGGCAAGCCCGTGTACTCCGACTTGCGGCGCGACAAGAAGACTTTTCCCATCCTCGCCGCCCTCGCCAACGACCACCCCGCCGCCCGCGAGTTCTCCGCCCTCCTGTCGGCCGGTGTCTCGGGCGAGGACTCGCTACGCCACGCCGCCCGCCTGGTGGAGCAGGCCGGCGGCCGCGCCGCCGCCCAGGCCCAGGCCGACCGGCACCTCGCTTCGGCGCTGGCGGTCATGGACGAATGCCTGCCGGGCGCGACGGACCTGCGCGCCCTCTGCGCCTCGCTGGTGAACCGCGCCCACTGACCTCCCCACCCGCCCCGGCACCTGCCTGTGTGCGCATCCTCCATGCGCGTGCGGGCCCGCCGCGCCCCTGGGGATCGCTCCAGACGCCTCCGTGGCGCTTCATCGGGCGGGCCCCGTACGGAGTGGGCGCGGCGGACGCCGTACGCGCGTCAGGGGCGGGAGGCCTCGTCCAGGAGGGTCAGCTCTTCCTCGCTCAGCGTCAGCTCCGCGGCCGCCAGCAGGGGCTGCAGCTGGGCCACGTCCCTGGCGCTGGCGATCGGCGCCGCGATCGTGGGCTGGGCGGCGAGCCAGGCGAGCGCCACCGTGGCCGGAGCCACCGCGCGCTCGGCCGCCACCTTGGTCAGCGCGTCCAGGGCCCGGCGCCCGTGCTCCTTCTGCAGGTACTCGGCCGCCACCCCCGCCCGAGGGCTGTCGATCGTCACACCCGGCGCGTACTTGCCGGTCAGGAACCCGCGCGCCAGCCCGAAGTACGGCGTGCTGGACAGCCCCTCCCGGGCCACCACGTCCCGCAGTTCGCTCTCGTAACCGCGCTCGACCAGGTTGTACTGCTGCTGCAGGGCCACATAGCGAGCCAGCCCCTCCTCGTCGGAGGTCTTGAGCGCCTCCGCCAGCCGGTCCGCCCCGTAGTTGGACGCCCCGGCGTACCGGATCTTGCCCTCGCGGATCAGCGCGTCGAAGGTCGCCAGCGACTCCACCAGCGGCGTGTCGTGGTCGTCCACGTGCGCCCAGTAGAGGTCGATGTAGTCGGTACGGAGCCGGCGCAGCGAGTCCTCGACCGCCGTCCGGATGGTCGCGGGGGCCAACCCCTTCAGCCCCTCCAGCATGCCCACCTTGGTGGCGAGCACGATCGAGTCGCGGTTGTGGCGGGTGTGCAGCCACTCGCCGATGATCATCTCCGAGGTGGACTCGCCGGTCACCCAGTACGGGTAGACGTCGGCGGTGTCGAGGAAGTTGCCGCCGCCCTCGACGTACGCGTTCAGGACCGCGAACGCGGACTCCTTGTCAGCCGTCCAGCCGAAGACATTCGTACCGAGCGATATCGGGAAAACGGACAGGTCCGTCGTGCCTACTGATCTCATTACGCCATTATCGGCACCCTCACTGCGCAGGCCCGATGCCACCCCCTCGCTCAGCGATGGGGTGGACGACAGGTCGAGGCCACGTCCGGAGCCCTGCCGAGCGACCTGCCCGCGACTCCCTCGTACGCCGGCTCGCCACGGTAGGCGGCGGCGACGACGCTGCCCAGAACGGCCACGCCGAGCGCCCCCGCCCTTCGCGGCCGGCGTACCCGACATGACCACGGCCGAGACCAGCGCCGTTCCCCGCGCTGACCAGCGTCGGCGCGCCCGCGATCGGTCCCAGCGGGCTCGGCGTCAGGTAGAGCAGCAGGAGCCCCGGCCCGGTCACCGCCAGGCCGCCCGCCGGCACCGTACGCACGCCGATCCGCGCGGCCGGCACCGGAGCCGGCGGTGAGGCGACGAGCGCGGCGGGCAGCAGTCGCACGCCCGTCTCCAGCGGCGAGTAGCAGCGGGGCGTGGCGCAACGAGGTCGGACAGGCAGGGCCGGGCACGGGGGTCTCGCCTTCCCGGGATGGCGGTGAAGTCGCAGGTGGCGCTATGGTGCGAGCTGTGGTGATCGGTGACGCGCGCACGCGCATCCTGGACGCGGCCGAGGAGTTGTTCGCGGGCAGCGGCTACGAGGCCACCCCGACCGCGGTCATCGCCCGGCTGGCGAAAGTGCCCAAAGGGCTGATCTTCCACTACTTCCCGCGCAAGATCGACGTACTGGTCGCCCTCGTCGACGAACGCACGCTGGTGGAGGAGGGGCGCGAGGTCGACGCGGTGCCCGGCGACCCGGCGCGCACACTGTCCAAGCTGGCGCGCGGCCTCCCCCTGCGGGCCTCACCCGCGATGCGGCGCATCCTGTTCAGGGAGGCCGACACCCATGGCTCGGTCAAGGAACGGCTCGGGCGGCTCAACGGCGAGCTGATCAGGCGCTCCAGGTTCGCGCTGGAGCTGGCGCTGCCCGGGGCGCGCGGGGACGCGGCCAGGCTGGAGGTGGCGGCGGCCACGTTCGCCGCCGTCCTGCTCTATCAGGAGAACCTCTGCCAGCTAACGGGCCACCAGATCGATCCCGACGCCGTCGCGGAACTCATCGCCCACTCGCTCGTCTAACAACTCGTCGAGCGCCGTACGCAGGTGGCCGAGCAGCCCCCACACGTCGTCCATCCGCTCAGGGCAGGCCACGATGCCGAAGTCGAGCATGCCGTCGTAGGAGAAGCAGGTGATGTTCAGGCCGCCGCTCATGTCGGTCAGCACGGACAGCGGGTAGTACGACAGCACTCTTCCGCCGCACAGATACAGAGGGAACTGCGGGCCCGGCACGTTGCTGACGATGAGGTTGACCGGCGGGAACGCCATCCCCGCCAGCCGGAAGATCGCCGGCGTGGCGAGGCTGGTCAGCGGGGCGGGCAGCACCGAGCACAGCTCGCTCAGCCAGGTCGCCGGGGCCAGCGCGAAACGCCGCTTGGCCCTGCTCATGGCGGTGCCGACGGCCTGGAGGCGCTCTCTGGGATCGGGAACGTTCGTGGGCAAAGGGGCGACCATGGCGGAGATCTGGTTGCCGACCAGGTCCTTGGCGTCGGCCGTACGCACCGCCACGGGGACGGCGACGATCAGCGGCGCCTCCGGCAGCGCGTCGCGCTCCTGCAGCCACGAGCGCAGGGCCGAGGTGCACAGGCTCATGACGACGTCGTTGACGCTCATGCCGTTGGCCTTGGCGACGTTCTTGACGTCCTTGAGCGAGAGCGAGCCGAACGAGAGACGGCGGCGGGCACTGATGGGGCCGTTGAGCGGGGTCCGGGGGACGGTGAGGCTGGGGAGCTCGGGGCGGTCGTGCCGGTCGCCGGAGACCATCCGCGCGGCCTTGGCGATGAGCTTGGCGCCGGGGATGCCCGCCGCCAGCGGGATGGCGTCCAGGTCCTCGGCCGCCCTGACGACCGACTGGACGGCCCGCACGGGGTGGGTCGCCGTCCGCATGGCCGCGCCTGCCAGCATGGCGACCAGCCCGGGCACGTCCTGCTCGGGCAGCCCGGGGATGCCCCGCTTCACCGGTACGGGAACGTTTCCTTCCCTCCCCGCGCCGGCACCGTTGTGAGCTGCGGCGCTGACGCTTTGAGCCGTGGTACGGCCGCCATTCGCCTTACCGGCACCATTCGCGCTACCGCCGCCGTTCGCGGTGCCGCGGCCGTTCACCGCGTGGCCACCGTTCGCGATGCCGCGCCCGTTCACCGCAGGGCCACCGTTCGCGGCGGCGTGGCCGTTCACCGTGGGGCCGCCGTCAGTGGCGGAGCCATGGTCCAAGGCGTCGGCGTCGCAGG
Source organism: Nonomuraea sp. CA-141351 (assembly GCF_050944675.1). Classification (NCBI taxonomy): domain Bacteria; kingdom Bacillati; phylum Actinomycetota; class Actinomycetes; order Streptosporangiales; family Streptosporangiaceae; genus Nonomuraea; species Nonomuraea sp. CA-141351. Next base: position 8,391,985 of record NZ_CP191982.1, on the reverse strand, counting down.
CGGTGTGATCGACATCCAACGTGCGGTGGCCGTTCGTGCCGTGCCCGCCGTTCAAGCCGTCCGAGGCACGGGCCGCTATCGGGCGGGTACGTGGCTGGGGGCGGTCTGCGTGCGCGGTGGAGAGTCCTCTCCTCGTGAGGTGGCCGTCAGGGGTGAGGTCGAGCAAGGTGGCGAGGGTTTCCGCGCCCGAGATGCCGTCGATGGCGGCGTGGTGCACTTTCGTGTAGACGCCGACCCTTCCGTCCATCAACCCGTTGATCAGATGCATCTCCCACAGCGGGCGTGCCCGGTCCAGCCGGCGCGCGTGGATCGCCGCCACCGCCTCGGCCAGCTGCCAGTCGTCCCCGGGAGCAGGCAGCGTCAGCTCGAAGAGATGGTTGTCGATGTCGAAGTCCGGGTCGGCCGCCCAGTACGGGTGATCGAGCCCGAACGGCACCTCCGCCAGCCGCAGACTGAGCGCGGGCGACAGGTGGAGGCGCTCGAGCAGGAGCTCCGCCAGGGTGTCCCGGTTGACCGCTCCGCCGGCCGAGTCGAGAATCGCCAGGCCCGCCACGTGTGCGGCGGTGGTCGCGGTCTCGACATTGAGGAACTGGGCGTCGAGTGCGGTCAGCTGGCGCATCTGCTCTCCTTTTCCCGTGATCTGTGCAGCATCACACGAAGGGATTTCCGGAACGTTTCCGCGAGAGTCTTTCAGATGAATTCAGGTGTGCCGTACCAGACTTTAGTGAATGCCCAGCTCAGTCGCGATCGGTGACAATTACCTATCCAATGACGACGTCAATGGGGTGGCGCACGACGGCGTCGAACCCGTACCCGAACGGGTGCCGCGGCGTGACCATCGGCTGCGTGGCGCCCGTCTCGTCGGTGGCCCGCGCCATCAGCACCTGAGCCCCCGCATGGCGGGGGGCCCATGAAATGTGCCATGGCAGCCACGCGCTGACCAGGTGCTGCCCGTGATGTTCCGCCTGGCGCCAGCTGAGCCCGCCGTCGAAGCTGACCTCCACCCGGACGATCCTGCCCCGCCCAGACCAGGACCGTCCGCGCAGGATATGGGGGCCGGCGAGGGACAGCCGCGCATTCCAGGGGAGTTCGAACGAGCTCTTCACCGGCTGGACCGTGACGTCCGGGTAAAAGACCGTGTTCCATGGTGTGAAGAGCTCTGTTGTTGAAACTTCTATATCGCCGAGCCATTTGATGGAGGCTATTCCCACCCATCCCGGCACCACCAGCCGCACCGGAAATCCATGATCTGGGGGCAGCGGCTCGCCGTTCATTTCGTAGGCGACGAGGACGTCGTCCATGGCCTTGCCGATCGGCAGCGGCCTGCGTACATGCCCGTGATCCTCGAACGGCGCGTCGAGCCCGGTCGGCAGCACGTCGACCGCCCCGGGGAGCAGCCCGACCTCCTTGAGCAGGTACTTCAACGGCACCCCGCGCCACCGCGCGACCCCGATGGCGCCCAGCCCCCACTGCGTGCCCGGTGCGGCGTCGTGCTGCTGCGTGCCGTAGAACCGCCGCCCGTTCCCGGCGCACTCGATCGCCACGTCGAACGTCCGCGACGGCATGGCCCGCAGCTGCTCGTAGCTGAACTCGCGCGGACATCGAACGCCCGCTCCGTGCACCCGCAGCCGCCATGTGGTGACATCGATGATCGGGGTCGAGGTGTGGTTCCGCACGAAGAACCGGTCGTTCGGGGTGTGGTATCCCTGCCCCGACATGGCCTCCCACCGCATCTCCGCATTCAGGCCGTGCACCCTGAACAGGTGGTCGGGCAGCGGCTTCACGATCGCCGCCGTCGCTTGTTTCATGGCAGTCACCTCCTAAGACTTATTTCCTACCTGGAAACCATTTAATCTCCTCAGGCCGTTCCATGGCGCCCATCGTTGCCAAACTCTGTCCGACCAGTACAGGAACGTTCCACTTCTCCACCTCGGGCCTTACCCGCCGCGGGGGAGCCGGGAACCGACCCCCGGCCCGGCTATCCTGCCCCTTTGCACCCCGCGTCACCGGCCTGTCGGCTGTGGCACCGCCGACCGCCACTCGGCCTCCCGCTCCGGCTTGCACCTCGGTGGTACGTGTCACCAGCGGCCCTGTCGGCTGTGGCGCCGGCGACTGCCGTTTGGTCCCTCTCCCGCTCGTCGGCAGCCCGTGTGACCAGCCCTGACGTCAACGGGAGCGGAACCGCCTCCCCGCCGGGTGCCGTCGAGCCGCTCGGAGGCTCGCCGACGGGTGCCGTCAATCGCCTGGGACGTTCTCCGCCGCGTGCCGTCGGGCGCCTCGGACGCTCCCTGCTGGTGCCGCCAACCGCCACGGACGTTCCCCGTCGCCCGGCTGCATGAGCGGGCATGATCACCTGACCTGCCGGGTCACTGACGTGGATGCCCCTGGTGGTCGTGCTTTCCGGTTCGGCGTCGCTCGGCCCGGATGCGAAGGAGTTCGGCGGTGGTCTCATCGGCCGGCAGGAACGCCTCCAGGTGGAGTTCGGCGAGCGTGATGTCGGTCGCAGTGGCGAACGAGGTCAGCGTGGTGATCAGGCGCAGCTCGCCGTCGGCCGACGCCAACCGCATCGGTACGGAGAAGCCGAGGTGGCCGGGGCCGACCGGGGTCTGCGGGACGTATTCGGCCAGCTCGGCGACGAAGTCGTCCAGGCGCGGGTCCGGACTCCGCCGCGCCCGGGCGCGAAGGTTCTCGATGACATGTCGGCCCCACTCGTCCATATTGCGCACTCTGCGTCCCATCCCGTCTGGATGGAGCATCAGACGCAGCATGTTGACCGGCGGTGTGAGCAGCTCGGGGGAGGCGTCCTCGGTGAACACCTCGACGGCGTCGTTGGCCGCCACCATCCGCCCGTAGGGTGCGATGACGAGCGCCGGATACGGCATATGGCCGTGCAGGATCTGCTCAAGGGCCATGCGGACCGGGCGCAGCGCGGATTCGTCCAAGCCTGATTCGGCGAATATCGGTGCATACCCCGCCACGGCGAGCAGATCGTTACGCTCCCGCAGCGTCAGGCCGAGCGACTCGGCCAGCCGGATCACGAGGGGCCGACCGGGCTGGGAGCGGCCACTCTCGATGAAGCTCAGGTGACGCTGGGTCGTGCCGGCCAGCGTGGACAGTTCGAGCTGGCTGAGCCGGCGCGCCCGCCGCCAGCGACTCAACTCCGCGCCGACGCCGCTCCGTTCAATCGTGCTGCTCACCAGACATTTCTATCCAGTCCCATCCACACTGGCGATTCCCTCGAGGGAATTGCTGGACGCCCCGGCCACTGTGGAGGATCCCGGCATGGAGCGTGAGACCGCCCCCGAAATCGTCCGCCGACTGACCGTTCCCGGCGCCGAGGGGCCGGTCTTCACGCATGATCACGAGATCGCGAAAGGTCGTTCAATGAAGAGCTATCACCTTGATCCGGGGCATGGCCTCACCGGGCTGACGGTCCAGGACCACGACGAACCGGAACCTGGGCGTGGGCAGGTCGTGGTCAAGGTTCGCGCGAACTCGCTCGGTTTCCGCGACCTGATGGTGCTGGCCGGCAACTATCCGCTGCCGATCAGGCCCAGCGTGGTGCCCGGCTGTGAAGGGGTGGGGGAGGTCGTGGCCGTCGGCGAGGACGTCAGCCGGGTCAAGCCGGGCGACCGGGTGGCGGCCACCGTCTTTCCCCGTTGGCTGGATGGTCCGTTCATACGGGACAACGCCGCACAGCTCGGGACGACGGTCGACGGCATGTTGACGGAGTACGCCGTACTGAGCGAGGACGGCGTCGTGCACATCCCGGAGCACCTGTCCTTCGAAGAGGCCGCAGCGCTGCCGTTGGCGGCGGTGACCGCCTGGAACGCCCTGACCACGGGCGGCGCGCTGCGCGCCGGAGCGACCGTGCTGACCTTGGGGTCGGGGGGCGTGTCGCTGTTCGTGCTGCAGTTCGCCAAGCTGTCCGGTGCCCGGGTGGTCGTGACCACGTCCAGTGCCGCCAAGGCCGAGCGGCTGAAGGCGCTCGGGGCGGACGAAGTGATCAACTACCGGGATGACCCGCAATGGTGGGAGAAGGTCCGTGCCCTCACCCACGGGGTGGGCGCCGATCACGTCATCGATGCGACGGGGCCACTTGAGCAGTCGCTGAAGTCCGTTGCGCTCAGCGGCGAGGTCGCCTTCGTCGGCTACACGCTCTCCGGAGCCGAGGGAGCCCGGCCCATCGACCCGGCGACCCTGTTCGGGGCGGGTGCGGTGCTGCGCCGCGTCGCCACGGGCAGCCGGACCCATTTCGTCGAGCTGAACCGCGCCGTTGAGGCCCATCGGCTGCGTCCGGTGCTCGATCGGGCGTTCCCGTTCGAAGATGTCCCAGACGCTTTCCGCTACGTGGAGTCGGGCGGCGGCTTCGGCAAAGTGATCATCACCCACGACTGACGGCCGGGGAACTCGAGCCCGCTGGCCGCCGATCGGGGATGGAGGTCACTGATGCGTGGGTGGAAACGGCTCGGTGCGGCTGGGCAATGTGGGCTTCACGATCGAGGCGAATGGTTCGCCGGCGTTGAGGCGTTCGATCAAGGACAGGATGGCCGCGTGATCTCCGTTCTGGTGGAGCCAGCGGCTCACCTGGCAGGCGGACTTGGCGTACGTGCCGGGATCCCTGCTTGCCGTGCCCGTCCACTCCTCGAGCGTGGCAGGCAGCGGGACGGTCGGCGCGACCAGGCAGCGGTCCGGGGACGACTTGGAGGCCAAGTAGCGAGGGTCGTCGGACACCACGACGGCCAGGCCCTCGTCGAACCACTGCGGGACCTCCGCCCCCGACGTGAGGCGGGTGTGGAGCTCGACATGGGACATCTCGTGGGAGGAGATCACCGCGTTCACGCCGCGTGGCGACAGCATCACCGAGCGGTTGAGGATCGCTATGCCGCGCTCCTTACCGCCGCCGATGTGCTGGTAGCAGGACTCCGTTAGGCAGACGAGCAGAGTGGGTGAGCTCACTCGAGTGCCGTAGAAGGTCGCCACCCGCTTGCGGGCGTCCGCGGCCACCTGCCTTATCTGTGCTCTCTGGGCTTCTGAGAGGCCGGGCTCGGCGTAGACGCCCTGCTCCAGCTCGGTGAGGCCGTAACAACCGGGGCAGGTGGTCGCGGCCACTGACGGGTAGGCCAGGACGACTCCGGCGACGGCCGCGACCAGCAGGGCCGTCAGGGCCGCCAGGATCCGGGCCCACAGCTTGCGCGGCCGATCTCTCGGCATCCTCTTCATCGGTAGCGGTGGCCTCCGTGGTGGCGGGCGGGCTGGCGGGAACACTCTTTCGTATTCTTGGCCCCGGCACATCCGCCTAGAGTTTGTCATCCTCAGGGTTGACGGCGGCCGATGAACGTCTCGTTTCAGGTTGCCAGGGCGGGCTGCTCGACGTGCCCGTCGGCGAGCTGTGCGTGGCCCGGTTGATCATTGTCCGGCGGGCCCTCGCCGGAGTCGACCTCGCGATCGCGTTGGCGCGCTTGAGCTGATCACCGGATCGCGATCGATTCAGGACGTCCGTCAGCGGCACCGCAGGTCCCGAGGCCGGCCGTACCGCACCCGAGCTTCAGTCCAGGTCCCGCCACCGGCACCTGGCCGGCCGCCTTGCCGGGGCAGTGCCTTCATTCCGAGGACGCGGTGGTCCCCCGGATCTCCGCCGCCGCAACGGTGGTCTTCGGCCCATGCGCATCAGCAGCGGGGAGCTTGATGGCGGCGACCAGAAGGGCCACGCTCGCGCCGATGCTCAGAACATGTTCGATCACCGCGACAACGGGATATTCCGCCGGCATGTAGTCCCAGGGCCGGATGAGGGCCAGCGGAAGCTTCCAGCAACTCCAGGCGAACAGCGACCCCGAAGCCGCGAATACCAGCGTCATCGGAACCCACAGCGGCAGCCGGGCAGGGCGACGACGGTCGAGCACCAGCATGCTCCAGCCACCGATCAGAGCCCACAGTCCCGCGTTCCCGTTCAGCAGCCGCCCGTTGAGATCCAGATGGGCGGTGTCCAGGCCGATCGTCCCGCCGAACCCCCAGTACAGCCAGAGCAAGCCCAGCACCACGGCCGCGAGCATCCCCGGCCTGGCCCAGCATGAGACGCGGGGCCGGCTCTGTCCGACCCGCCCCAGGAAATGACTCGGCCATCGCTCCCTCAGATAGATCGGAAGGGCCACTGCCAGCCCTGCCGCCATCCCGGCGAAACCGATGCCGATGAAGACCGTCTCCCACCCGGGCGCCGGCTCCGCGCCGCCGCCCCGGTCCACGCCGGACGCATCGAGGACCGCGCTGATCATCATGTACGGGAGCATCGGAACCAGGAAGCCGGCACCCACCCAGGAAAGGAAGATCACGGGAAGTGCGGGCAGTCGCCGCCCCCATCGCTGGGCCAACGCCAGTCCCAGAACGACCCCGACCCCGGACATCCCCACCGTGACGGTGTTGAGCCCGACCCAGCCGGCGGTGCCGACGTCCGAAGGCCCATGCCCGGCCAGCGCGGCCACGATCCAGATGACCTTGACCACCAGATAGAGCGACATCGTCAGCGCGGCCGCATAGCCCGCTACTTTGCGTGCGGAGCTCCACCGCGCGCCGACGATCCCGGCGGCCGGCCGCACCTCCTGCCCCGGTGACCACCGCGTCAATTGGCCCTCGCCTTCTCCGTGCCGACGTCCGACACTGACGATCCTTCCGCCGGCCGCCCGTGCTGGGCTCCCCCCGGGAGGGGAATATCGCACGGGCCTTCCCTCAGATGGGCGATGGCAAGATCCCCCATAAGGGGGGGTGCGTACCGGCGGCTGAGCCGCGGTGAGGCAGGGCGGCCATTGGGCAGCCGGCGACAAGAGAAGGGGCGAGTTACGAATCTACATAGTAAAGGGCACCGCGTTGCCGGTCGAAGGGCACTGGTGGCGTCGCCTTGTCGTGCCGAGAAGGCGACGCCGTTGGCGTTATCGGCCGAGGAAAGCGAGGAGCCGGTCCAGCGGCCAGGTGTTGATGACGTCGTCCGTGGTCAGCCAGGCCCGCTGCGCGATCCCCACCCCGAACCGCTGGTTCGCCAGGTGCGGGATCGCGTGCGAGTCGCTGTCGATCGAGAACTTCACCCCATGATGCTTGGCCAGCCGCACCAGGTCCGACGGCAGGTCGGACCGGTCGGGGAAGGAGTCGATCTCCATGGCGGTCCCCGTGCGGGCGGCCGCGCGGAAGACGGCGTCCCAGTCGGCGTCGACGGCCGGCCGCTTGCCGATCTTGCGGGTGGTCGGATGCCCGATGATGTCCACGTACGGGTTTTCGCAGGCCGCGATGAAGCGCCGGGTCATCTCGTCGCGTGACATCCCGAAATGGGAGTGCACCGAGGCCACGCACACGTCGAACTCGGCGAGGATCTCCCCGGGCCAGTCGACGGACCCGTCGGGGGCGATGTTGAGCTCCGTGCCGTGCAGGAGGCGCATGTCGGGATATTTCTCCTGGAGCTCGGCCACCTGCCCCCGCTGCTCCAGCGCCTTGTCCAGGGTCATCCGCTGCATCGCCAGGTCGGGGGCGTGGTCGGTGACCGCGTAGTACGCGTAGCCGCGGGCGTGCCCGGCCGCCACCATGTCCTCCAGCGAGGCGATGCCGTCGGTCAGGTCGGTGTGGGTGTGCAGGTCGCCCTTCAGATCCTCCAGCCGTACCAGCGCCGGCAGCTCGCCGCGCAGCGCCGCCTTGACCTCGCCGCCGTCCTCGCGCATCGGCGGTGGCACGTACTGCATGCCGAGCGCGGCGTAGATGTCCTCCTCCGAGGCGGCGGCGATCACCCGCTCGCCCTCGAACAGGCCGTACTCCGACAGCTTCCAGCCCTTCTTCACCGCCATCTCCCTGATGGCGACGTTGTGCTCCTTGGAGCCCGTGAAGTACTGCATCGCCGCGCCCCACGACTCGGCGGGCACCACGCGGAGGTCGACCTGGATGCCGGACGTCGTGCGGATCGAGGTCTTCTTGTCGCCGGCCGCGATGACCTCGGCGACGTAGGGCTGGGCGCGGAAGCCGGCCATGATGGACTCGGGCGCGACCGCGAGGATGTCGATGTCGCCGATCGTGTCCTTCATCCGCCGCAGCGACCCCGCGTACGCGATGCGCTCGGCCTGCAGCGAGGCCATCACCTGCTCGGCCAGCGACATGGCGACGCCGATGTGGACGCGGCGGCCCGACTGCTCGAGCTGCTCGATGCCCTTGACCAGGTTTGCCAGCGTCTTCGGGCCGAGGCCCTTGACGCCGTCGAGGCGGCCGGAGGTGATCGCCTCGCTCAGCGCCGCGGTGGAGTCGATGCCGAAGTCCTCGAACAGCATGATCGCCGTCTTGGGCCCCAGCGTCGGCACCCGCGTCAGCCTGCGCACGCCGTCGGGCACCCGCCCCCGCAGGTCGTCGAGCTGGCGGAAGCTCCCGCGCTGCAGGAACTCCTCCATCTTCTTGGCGATCGCCTCGCCCACGCCGGGAACGCCGCGCACGTCGACCACCGAGATGTCCTCAGGGAACCCGGCGATAGCCTTGGCCGCCTTCTGGTAGCTGCGCACCCGGAAGGCGTCGCCGCCGCAGAGCGCGAACAACTCCGCGTATTCCTGCAGCGCCGCCGCCGCCTCCTCATTTGCCCGCATGCCCACACCCTAGAAGGTCGGGCCGACAATCCGGGAACCGCTAGAAGCGCACCTCTCGCGGGCGGTACTGCTCGCCGAGGAAGGTCAGCTCCGATTCGGTCAGCGACACCGACACGGCCGCCACGGCGTCGTCCACGTGCCGGTCCTTGGTGGCCCCCACGATCGGCGCGGTCACAGTCGGCTGGTGGAGCAGCCAGGCCAGCGCGACCTGGGCGGCCGGAAGGTCGCGGTCCCTGGCGACCTGCGCGACCCGGTCGAGGATGGCCTTGTCGTTCTCCGGGTCGTACAGGAAGTCGATGCGCTCGTCGGAGCCCGTCCGCGCGGTCGTCGCCGACGAGCCCGCCCTGGCCAGCACGCCGCGCGCCAGCGGGCTCCACGGGATCACACCCACGCCCTGGTCGGCGCAGAGCGGCAGCATCTCGCGCTCCTCCTCGCGGTAGAGGAGGTTGTAGTGGTTCTGCATCGAGACGAACTTCGTCCAGCCGTTCCGCTCGGCCACGTGCTGCGCCTTGGAGAACTGCCACGCCCACATGGTCGAGGCGCCGATGTAGCGGGCCTTGCCGGCCCTGACCACGTCGTGCAGTGCCTCCATGGTCTCCTCGATGGGCGTCTCTTCGTCCCACCGGTGGATCTGGTAGAGGTCCACGTAGTCGGTGCCGAGGCGCTGGAGCGAGGCGTCGATGGCGGCGTGGATGTGCTTACGTGACAGCCCGCGGTCGTTGGCGCCCCTGCCCATGGGGAAGTACACCTTGGTCGCCAGCACGTAGTCCTCACGCCGGGGGAAGATCGCGCGCAGCGCCTCGCCGGTCACCACCTCGCTGGCGCCGAGGCTGTAGAAGTCGGCGGTGTCGAAGAACGTCACGCCCGCGTCGGCGGCCCTGCGGATGATTGGCTCCGCCTCGTCGCGCGCCAGTGCCCACTCCTGCTTGGCGGGATCGCCGTAGCTCATCATGCCGAGGCAGATGCGGGAGACCTTCAAACCGGTGTTGCCAAGTCTTGTGTATTCCATGCCGCCCACCATACGGGCCCGATTGGTCCGGTTAACCAGGGGCGCCGCCACGGCTCCGCCCGGATATCACGGTTGAGGTCCGGTGAAAGACCTTTGGCCACGATCAGTGGGATCGTCTGATCCGGTCTGATGTCCGGAAGCGGACGGGTCTGGTTAACCGGGGCACCGCCGGGAAGTCATGGGTTCTCGCAACACGTCTGGCTCCGTCGATCCAACCGCATATCGGGGGTGGGGTGGAAGACACTCGTCGCGGACCTGTGTCATGGGCGCGGATCACCATGCGTCCTTGCGGTCGGCCAGGTTTACAACGTCTGCGGGCCCCCTAATCCTGACGTATCGACTCGATTGTAAAAAGTCTTGCTTTGTGACGGTCAGACCAATAACCGGATTTTCGGCGAACGGACCCGGACTCCGGACGATCAGTGTCCGGATCGGGGAGTGATCATCGTGACACCCGGCACCGATCCGATCGAGGCCAGCGCCTTGCCGGCGTCGGCCAGACCGATCGTGCGGGTGATGAGCTGGTCGGGGTGCAGGATCCCGGCCCTGATCATCTCCAGCATCGGCGGGTACGCATGCGCGGCCATGCCGTGGCTGCCCAGCAGCCGCAGCTCGTAGCCGATCACCCGGCCCATCGGCACCGGAGTCGGCCCGCCCGGCAGCAGCCCCACCTGGACGTGACGGCCCTTGCGGCGCAGGCTCTCGACGGAGGCGGCACATGTCTGCGGGCTGCCCAGCGCGTCGATGGAGACGTGAGCGCCGCCCCTGGTCAGCTCCCTGACCTGGGCCGCCGCGTCACCGGCCGAGCCGTTGACGAAGTGCGTGGCCCCGGCCCGCTCGGCCAGGTGCAGGGCGTCGGTGTTGACGTCCACGGCCACCACGCGGGCCCCGGCCGCCGTCGCGATCATCACGGCTGACAGGCCCACGCCGCCGCAGCCGTGCACCGCCACCCACTCGCCGGGACGTACCTCGCCGACCTGCGCCACGGCGCGGAACGCGGTGGCGAAGCGGCAGCCGAGCCCGGCCGCCGTGACGAAGGCCATGTCCTCGGGGATCGCGATCAGGTTGACGTCGGCGTGGTCGATGGCCACGTACTCGGCGAACGAGCCCCAGTGCGTGAAGCCCGGCTGCGTCTGCCGCTCGCACACCTGCTGGTCGCCGGTGGCGCAGGACGGGCACGAGCCGCAGGCGCAGATGAACGGGACGGTCACGCGCGCCCCCGGCAGCCAGCCGCGCACGTCGGAGCCGACCGCCTCGACGACGCCCGCCAGCTCGTGGCCCGGCACGTGGGGCAGGACCTTGATGTCGGGGTCGTGCCCCTGCCAGCCGTGCCAGTCGGAACGGCACAGCCCCGTCGCCTCGACCCTGATCACCGCCCCATGTGGCGCGGGGGACGGATCAGGCAGCTCGCGCACGTCGAGCTCTCCACCGAAGACATCAAAGGCAACCGCTTGCATCTCATGAGCTTAGAGTCAGTTGCCGCAGGTCGCGCAAGGCCTGGTGCGACGGCGAGCCGGGTTCGGTGGTGTAGAGGACGAGACGGAGGTCGTCACGGTCGGGCACGGACATGACCTGGCAGATCGCGTCGATCGTGCCGACCGCCGGATGCGTGACCTGCTTGCGCTGCTCCCTGCGGACCTCGACCTCGTACCTGGACCACAGCTCGGCGAAGTGAGGGCTGAGCGCGAGCAACTCGGCGACCAGCGCCTGGAGCCTGCGGTCGTCGGGGTAGCAGCCCATGGCCGCCCGCAGGTCGGCCACCGATGAGCGGGCGAAGCGGCTCTTCTCCTCGTCGTCGAGGTGCTCGGCGATGTCGGGGGACATGAAGACCCAGCGGATGACGTTCCTGTTCTCGTCCGTCACGCTGTCGAGGCCGCCCATGAGGGCGCCGGCCAGGGGGTTCCAGGCGCGGATGTCGTAGCGGGCGTCCAGCACGTACGCGGGGACCTCCTCGAGGAAGGAGATCAGGTGCAGCAGGCTCTCGGGTACGTCCTCTCTGATCTGCGGGGCCTCTACGGCCTGGCCTGCCAGGTGGAACAGGTGGATGCGTTCGTCCTGGGTCAGCATGAGCGCCCGGGCCAGCGCGTTGAGGATCTGCCGCGACGGATGCGGGCCTCTGCCCTGCTCCAGCCTGATGTAGTAGTCGATCGACATGCCCGCCAGCTGCGCGACCTCCTGGCGCCGCAGTCCTGGCGTGCGGCGCCGGTCGCCGGCCGGCAGACCCACCCCGGCGGGGGTGACGTGGGCGCGCCTGATGCGCAGGAAGTCGGCGAGTCCGTCGCGGTTCATGTCCTCCATCCTCCGCCATGGCGGCCCGCACGTGGGTGGTACCGCTGATACCAGGCTCTCCAGGTCTCTCCCGGACCGGCTGCGACCTGCGTGAACGTGGAGGCATGACGAAGATCGCACTCATCACGGGCGCCAACAAGGGAATCGGCTACGAGATCGCGCGGCTGCTGGCCGGGCAGGATGTCACCACGATCGTGGGAGCGCGGGACGAGGAGCGCGGGCGGGCCGCCGCGGAGCGGCTCGGGCAGCCGTACGTGCGGCTCGACGTGACCGACGAGGCGAGCGTGACCGCCGCCGCGAAGTGGATCGAGCAGGAGTACGGAAAGCTGGACATCCTGGTCAACAACGCCGCGATCGGCGGCGACATCAGCTCCATCACCCCCAGTACCACCCCTGCGGCGGCGGTCAGGGAGGTCTACGAGACGAACGTGTTCGGCGTCGTGGCGGTGACCAACGCCATGCTGCCGCTGCTGCGGCAGTCGGAGGCCGGGCGGATCGTGAACATGACGAGCGAGCTCGGCTCGCTGACCATGGCGATGGACCCGGAGACCCCCTACTGGCAGTTCAACGTGCTCCCCTACAACTCCTCCAAGACCGCGCTCAACATGATCACCGTCAGCTATGCCAAGGAGCTGATGGACACCCCGATCAAGGTGAACGCGGCCAACCCCGGCTACTGCGCCACCGACCTCAACGGGCACACCGGGTTCAGGACGGCCGAGCAGGGCGCGGCCATCGCCGTGCGGCTCGCGACCCTCGGCGCCGACGGCCCCACCGGGGCGTACCTGGAGGATGCCGGCGTGATCCCTTGGTGAGGTGTCAAGACCAATGAATCGGACAGAAGGGGGTGATGGGACGAGATCTGGATAAGGAGCGATTCACCGAGGCGGAGTACGCCGCCTTCGGGGAGCGCATCCAGGAGCAGCTCGGCGTACTGCGCGAGCTGCTCGCAACCCCCGGCTTCGGCCAGGGCCCGGCCACCATCGGGGCCGAGCTGGAGCTGTTCCTGATCGACGAGCGGGGGCGGCCGCTGCCGCGCAACAGCGAGGTGCGCGACGCCCTCGACGACCCGCGCGTGGTGCTCGAGCTGGGCCGCTACAACATCGAGGTGAACCTGACCCCGACGCCCCTGGCCGGCGAGCCCTTCGCGCGGCTCGGTGACGAGGTGCAGGAGACGATCACCAAGGTGGACGAGGCCGTGGAGGGCGGCGGCGCGCTGCCCATCGGCATCCTGCCGACGCTCGACGCCGAGGACTTCACGGTCGGCGCGATGAGCGACCAGAAGCGCTACCGGGCCATGAGCAGGGGCATCAGGCGGCTGCGGCTGGAGCCGTTCCTGGTCAAGATCGACGATCTGGAGCTCTCGGTGGAGGACGTGATCCTCGAGAGCGCCAACACCTCCTGGCAGGTGCACATTCGTACGCCGCCCGATCGGTTCGCCCGGCTGTTCAACGCCGCCCAGCTCGCCATCGGCCCGGTGCTGGCGGCGTGCGGCAACTCGCCGTTCTTCCTGGGCAGGCGGTTGTGGGAGGAGACACGGATCGCGCTGATGGAGGAGGCCGCCGACGACCGGGACGTTCAGCGGCGCGAGCGCAGGGACGGGCGCGTCACGTTCGGCTCCGACTGGGTGCGTGAGGGCGCTTACGAGCTGTTCGAGCGGTACGTGCGGGACTACGACCCTGTCATGCCCAGCCTCACGGACGACGCGGAGCCGTACGAGGTGCCCGAGCTGCGGCTGCACCAGGGCACGATCTGGCAGTGGAACCGGCCCGTCTACGACCCGGCGGACGGCGGCCACCTGCGGATCGAGATGCGCGCGCTGCCGGCGGGGCCTTCGTGCGCGGACATGGCGGCGAACACGGCGTTCCTGATCGGGTTGACGTTGTCGCAGGCGGAGCGGGATCTGACCGGGTACCGGTTCGCGCAGGCGTACCAGAACTTCTACCGCGCGGCCATGCACGGGCTGGACGCCAAGCTGTCCTGGCCGGGCGAAGACGTCGAGTTCGAGGCGGCCGACCTCGTGCTCCGGCTGCTGCCCGAGGCGCGGCAAGGGCTGCTCGCGGCCGGGGTGACGCCGTCCGACGCCGACCGCGCGCTCGGCGTGATCGCGCAGCGGACCAGGCTGCGCCGTACGGGGGCGGCGTGGCAGTGCGAAGCGCTGGAGCGGTTCCGCGGCGACCGGGGGCGGCTCGTACAGCTTTACCGCGAGCTGGCGCTGTCGGGGCTGCCGGTACATTTGTGGCGCTGAACGCAAACCTCCGTCGCTTGCCGTCCGTCAAACTTGGTCAAAGGACGGCAAAGGTGAGGATCAAATGGCGGCAACGGGGATGGTACCCACGGACAAGGCGCGTCTGGCCTTGCGACAGGAGACGGGCGACCTGGCCGAAGGGGCGGCCAAGCTGGCGGGGGAGATCGGCGGCACCGGCGTCGAGGCGGTGCTGGCGCAGGCCAACCGGGTCGCGGCACACAAAGGGGCCTCGGGCGCGATCGGGTCGATGAGGCCGCGGCCCGTCGAGTGGTACGCCTTCGACGACAAGGACGAGGACACCGTCGACTGGTATCCGCAGGGGCTGACCTGCTCCGACGAGTCCGGCTCCATCGGGGTGCCGGCGTTCCTGGCGACCTGGTACTTCAAGCCGGACGCGGGGGAGCGGGGCATCAGGGTGTCCTTCCTCAGCCCTAAAACCCTGAAATATCAGCATGCGCTGCTGGTCGAGGCGAAGCCGGATGGTTCGTACGGGCCGATCAACATCCACGCGGGCGGCATCGCGTGCGACGGCGACCTCGTCTACATCGCCGACACCAAGAACGGGCTGCGCGTCTTCGACCTGAACCGGGTGCTCGACCTGCGTACCGCCCAGAACGACCTGGGCGACCCCAAACGGATCGGGCGGCACAGCGGCAAGTTCCACGCGTTCGGCTACCGGTATGTGATGCCGCAGACCGACTTCTGGCGGGTCGCGAAGGAGGGGCCGCACTTCTCGTTCCTCTCGATCGACCGCAGCCGCGGCACGTCGCGGCTGGTCAGCGGCGAGTACCGGGAGAACGACCCGGGCGGCTGGGTGGCCCGCTGGCCCCTCGCCCTGTCCGGTGGCGAGCCCGAGGACGCCTTCGTGATGGGACAGCCCAAGATCCAGGGGGCCGTCTCGTGGGGCGGGAAGTGGTACCTGAGCCAGGCGGCCGGCGCGGCCGCCAACGGCAAGCTGCTCGTCCACACCGACGGCAAGCTGGAGACGAGGGGCTTCCCGATCGGGCCGGAGGACCTGACGGTGCAGGGCGGCAAGCTGTGGAGCGTCACCGAGTTCAGGAACAAGCGGATCATTTTCGGCGTGCCCCTGTGACTCAGTCCTTGAGACGGTTGAGGTGCTCGTACAGCACCTCTCGGTAGCGGCGGTCGAAGTCGTCGTAACGGGCCCGCAGCTCCGCGCCCGGCCAGTCGGCCGATAGCAGCTCCTCCGGGAGCAGGGGGTCGGCCAGGAGGTGGCGCAGCACGGCGGCCGAGACCAGGAAGCCTTCGGCCAGCCCCTCCGCCCGCTCCAGGGCCCGCTCGAGCCGGTGGGCCTCGGCCGCCCAGCCGTCCAGGTCCCACAGCAGGGGAGTGGGATCGCCGTGCGGGCGGCCGTCGATCAGCGTGCACTGCGCGGTGACGGTCTCCGGCCACCGGCGGACCAGGTTGGCGGGCCGCATCCAGGTGCCCTCGCGCAGCTCGGCCAGGCGCAGCGCGGTCATGGTCTGCCGGAACGCGGCCCGGTCGGCGGGCGCCCGCCGCTCCGCGGTGACCACGGCCACCTCCCACATGCCGTCCCACGGTTTGGTGTGCGGGTCGCGGCTCTCGTCCTGCCGGGCCTGGCGCTCGACGAGCCGCTCCGAGAGCGTGTAGAAGCGGCCGTCCTGGAGGAGGTCGCCCGCCGCGACCATGCGTGACAGCGCCACCCGTACGGTGCCCTCGGCGATGCCGAACAGCGCCCCGATGTGCACCAGATGACGGGCCGGAAGGCGCGGCGGGTGGCTGCCCAGCAGCGCGCTCAGCACGGCCGATCTGGCACTCAGGTTGTTACGCTCTTCCATCGCGTGTCGAGTATATGTAACACTCGCGAGTATGGGGCGCTATCTCATCGAACCTTTCGACCACAGCGACCGCTACGCCACCGAGCGCTACCAGGGTGCGGCCGGTCGCAACTGGTGGACCTGCGATCCCACGCTGCGGCTGCTCATGCGGCGGCACCTGGGTGAAGGATTCGCCTGGGCCGAGCCGCACCTGGACAGGCTGGGCGCGCTGATGGGCGGGCTCGTCGCCGAGTGCGCCGAGGAGACCGACCGCAACCCGCCGAGGCTGGAGAAGTACGACAAGTGGGGCAGGGACGTCAGCCAGGTCGTCATGCCGCCGTCGTTCCAGACGGCCAGGCGGGCGCTCATGGAGGACAACTTCACCTCGCCGTCGTTCGCGGAAGAGGCCCGGGCCCATGGGGCGAATCCGGCCGCGCTCGCCGCCGCCTGGACGTACCTGCTCGACCAGGCCGACATCGGGATGGGCTGCGCGCTCGGCACGGGCGGAGACATGGTGGTCTCCCTCGCCGAGAAGTACGCCCCGGAGGACGTACGCGAACGGGTGCGTGAGATCTTCGCCAACGGCTTCTACTCCGGCGAGGCCGCTCAGATGTTCACCGAGCGGACGGGCGGCTCGGACCTGGCGGCGCTGGAGGCGACGGCGGTCCCCGCCGGCGACGCGTGGCTGCTGACGGGCTTCAAGTGGTTCGCCTCCAACGCCAACGGCTCCGCGTTCGTGGTGCTGGCCAGGCGCCCTGACGGGAGCGTGTCGCCGTTCCTCGTGCTGTGGGAGCGCCGGGACGGCACCCGCAACGGGGTGCGGATCAGGCGGCTCAAGGACAAGCTCGGCACCAGGTCGGTCGCGTCGGCCGAGGTCGAGTTCACCGACGCCGAGGCCTTTCCGCTGTCGGGAGAGGGCTCCGGCTCGGGGCTCGGGACCATGATGAAGCTCACCAACGCCTCCAGGCTCGGCGTGGCCATGATGGGCGCCGGCGTGGCCAGGCGCTCGCTCGTGGAGTCGATCTGTTACGCCAGGGCGCGCGAGGCGTTCGGACGGCCGCTCATCGACCAGCCGCTGATGCGCCGCAAGCTCGGCGAGCTGATCGTCGAGGTCGAGGCCGCCCAGGCCCTCGTCTTCGACGGCCACGTCGGCCCCCGCCTGCGCATCGCCCCCGCCCTGATCAAGCTCCGCGCCGCCCGGCTCGGCGTGACGGCGGCCAGCGACGCGATCGAGGTGCACGGGGGCAACGGCTACATCGAGCAGTGGCCGGTGGCCCGGCTGCTGCGCGACGCCCAGGTCAACCCGATCTGGGAGGGCGGCGACAACATCCTCTGCCTCGACGTGCGGCGCGCGATGGTGAAGGAGCAGGCCCATCTGCCCCTTCTCGACCGCCTGCGCGACCTGGCCACCTCCGACCTGGTGCACGCGCGCATCGACGACCTCGCCAAGGCTGTCTCGGCGTGGGCGGCCCTGGAGCCCTCCGTGGCGGAGGCGCGGCTGTATCCGCTGGCGCAGTTCATGGCCGACGTGTACGCCGCCGCGCTGCTGGAGAACCAGGCGACGTGGGGGCTCGACGACGGCCGCAAGGCGCTCGTGGCCCGCCTGTACGCCGAGACGCACCTCGCCGACCACGGCCCGCTGCGCGGTATCGACCGTGCGGCCGAGAGCCTGGACCGCTTCGACGATCTCCTCGTGGGAGCGCTCAGCCTCTGATCTGGCGGGTGATGGAGGGATCGCTGATCGCGGTGTCGGCGGCCAGGAGGAACGCCTTCGACAGGATGATCGACAGCATGCCGCCATCCTCTTCGAACGGCAGGAAGACCTGGTCGCCGGAGCCGCGGGGGACGATGCACAGGTAGGCGTCGTTGGGTTCCATGAGGATGTTGCCCGAGCCCAGGTGGATCCTGTAGGTGCGCAGATCCCCCCGCACGTGCAGGAAGCGGTAGGTCAGCGTGCAACGGTCGGCGATCGCCAGGCGGGGCAGCAGCCTGGCCAGGGCGTCGCGGCGGACCTGGGCGGACTCGGTCAGGTCGCCGAAGCCGTAGGACTGCCAGTATTCGCCGTGTCCCTCCGGGTCCAGGCCGGTGGAGGTGACGCCGACGGCCAGATCGGCGTCACGCAGCGTCTCCGACAACGTCAGCGCCGGCACCTCGGCCAGCGGCACGCGGTCCCGCATGCCGCTGGTGAAGTGGATGACGCCGCTGACGCAGATGGAGGCGGTGCCGTAGTCGTCCCGTTCGCCGGAATCCGCGTCGAGGTGGAAGTCCCAGTGCGCCGTCAGGCTGTCGGAAAGCTCCTTGGTGGCCTCGGACTCGCCGGACCCGTACACCCAGCCCCAGTGGCCCAGCGACAGGCCGGTCCAGCCGCGGCCGGTGAGCAGTGCCTTGGCCTGGCCGTAGCGCAGCAGGTGGCCGGCGAAGCGGCGCGAGTGGTCGCGGGTCTCCTCCTCGGCCGGGGTGAGCAGGTAGACCTCGCGGAAGGCCTGCTTGAACGGCTGGCGCAGGCCGATCTCCATCAGGTGGTCGCGCCAGGCGCGCACCTCGTCCGCCGAGTGCGCGATCGGATGCCACAGGAGAACGGGTGTGTCCGGGCGGGGCTGGATGCGGCGGCCGGCTGGGTCGGTCAGTTCCCAGGCGCCGTCGACCTGGACCGGGAGCCCGGCGGGGCCCTGGAGGATCTCCCAGATCAGGGCGCGGCCGAAGGCGCCGGTGACCGGGTGGTCGAGGTAGTACTCGCACACCTCGTGCCAGCGCCAGATCCGCTCGGTGGCCAGAGCGCGCTCGACGCGGAAGCGCTCGGCGGGCAGCGCTTTCTTCAACTCTTTGGCGGTGGCCTTGAACTCGGCGAGCAGGTCCCGGTCGACGGTCTTGGGGATGGTCTTGCGGCCTTCGTAGGCGACGGCGCCGTCTAACGACAGCCGGAGACCGTGCTCGGTACGAATGCCGTCGGGTCCGAGGCCGAACGTCGGGACGGTGCGGTCCATCAACCGCTCGGGTGCCAGCCCGGTCCGTTCGGCGACCGCCTCCAGCGTGCGGTTCACCCCGGCCAGGATGGTCTTCTTGCGTACCTTGGCCTGCACGCGCGCCAACTGGGGGACCACCTCCAGGCCGCCGCGCCGGGCCAGCACCCCGATCGCCGCGTTGGCCAGCAGCTCGCTGCGGGCGTTGGCGCCCGACCCGCCGATGCCGGTGCCGCAGGTCACGGCGACGTCGCCGAGCAGCGCGGTCATCCACGGCTCGTCGATCAGCTCGCACGTCCAGACCATGCCGCGCAGCGGAACGGCGGTGCGCTCGCGCAGGAAGACGGTCTCGGTCCACTCCACATCGCGGTACGGGTGCCGGAACGTCGCCTCGCGATGGGCGGCCACCTGGCGGAGGACGTCGGCGATCACGTCGGCGGCCGGCGCGTTCAGCAGGGCCGCGGTCCGCTTGAGCCACGTGGGGCTGGGCTTGGAGGCGGTGGCGGTGGCCCAGTGCCGCAGCAGCGGCAGGACCTCGGGGGAGGCGAGCCGAGAGGCGAATTCGGCGGCCAGCCGGATCGCGAACGGGTCGTCCTCCCACATGACGTTGCGGACGGCCGCGGCGGGATCGCCGGTCTCCGGCTCGGTCAGCAGCTCCGTCACCGGGCCGCGCAGGATCTCCCACGCCTGCGGGCGATACCGGCGGAAGCCCTCGGGCACCCAGTCCAGCGCGATCCGCCGCTCGGGGTAGGAGATCGAGGCAGTGGCGGCGAGCGGCACCTGGTAGAGATCGGCGTCATCCTGAGGCCCCGAATAGACCAGGCGCCACAGACCGGCCACCGTGTTCCTGGACCAGGCCGGCATGTTCTCGGACACCTGGCGGAGCAGCTCGCGGCGGCGAGGGTCGGCCGGGACGGCGCAGAATCGGTCCACCGCCCATACGCCGAAGATCTCGCCGGGCTCGCCGGCCATCGGCTTTCCCTCCTCGAAAGCCCGGTCCAGCCGCGCGAACTCCTCCTCGTCGGCCTGGCTCAGGTGACCCCACGCGTCCACATCAGCCTCCGACCAGGGGAACGAGCTTGACGAACGACACCACCGGATCGGCGGTCAGGTCGATCTCCTCGTCGAGGTCCTCGATCTGCCGGTCGTCGATCAGCAGCAGGAAACCGTTGCGGGCGAACGCGGCCTCGGCGGCGTCGGCCTGCTTCTCCCAGTCGAGCCTTCGTGCGGTGCGCATCCGGTAGCCGTTCAGCTCGGCCTCGGCGTCGGTCGGCTTGACCAGGCCGCGGAAGTGCTGGGACGGGGCGGCGTTGTAGCGGGCCACCTCCTCGCGGACGCGGAGCCGTACGAGCTCGCGGGCCGAGATCCGCTCGGGAAGGTCAGGGAGGGAGAACTCCTCTAACGCCCGGCCGGTCGCCGTCTCATCGCGAAACACCACTGATGCCATCGAACACCCTGTTCTGCGAAATATCTGATGATGGCGCAATTCATAGCAACAGCGAACGACAAATCGTCGGCCCCGCCCGGCATACTTCACGCATGATCAACGATGCCGTCTGCTGGGCGGTATCCAGCCGGTAACCGGGTGGCGAAGGCGAGCTGCGGCATGCGCTCAGGCCGCAGCGGCCGCTCTCAGGGGCGGTCGTAGATGGAGTGGTCGCCGATGCGCCGCCACTGCAGGATCGTCTCGCCGTCGTCCTCCGTGGTGAAGCGGAAGGTGGCGCGCCCGTCCGGCGAGGCGAAGTTCCATGTCATGGAGTAGATGTCGGTGCCGGCGAGTTTGTGGATGCGCAGCCGTACCGGCCAGGGCAGGTGACCCGTGTGGGCTCCCTGGGTGAGCGCGGGCAGGAAGTGTTTGCAGACCGCATCTTTGAACAGCGCGTAATGCTCTGAAGGCAGTCGTGAGAGATCCCGCAGAAACGAGTCGGACCGCTCGTACTTCAAGCGGAGGTCTCCCCGCGAATGGCGTCGCTCTCGGTGAAGAGGTCATCCATGCTGTCGAAACGTCGGCTGCGGCCGTCTCGGAAATCCGTGTCGGCCTCGGCTTCGGCCGCTTGCCAGCCGGGCGTCCAATACCACGCGTCGTCGGCGGGGACAATGGCGGCCACTCGACGGCCGTGATCGGTCAGGTAGGCGATCGCGCCACGCTCGGAGGCGGCACTGATGACCTCGGGCAGGTGGCCGTCGGCTTCGTTCAGCGGGACCTCGAAGGCGCTGTCGCTCATGTCTTGAGTGTAGGTCAGAGCATATGCGGGGGTCACACTGCACAGTGTAGCCGTTCGATTGCTGAACGTGTGTGCTTGATAATGACGTCGGGGGATTCCTCTCCGGCTCGGCAAGGTCGCGCGTAAGGCTGGAGCCGGCTCCGGTCATAGGCACCAGGTCAAGCGCCTAGGTGGCAAGGTCCGCGCTGAGCGGCCCGGTCAACTGTCACACCGCCGAGTCCGGCGATTCTTGCCAGGTCGAGGGGGCCGGAAGGATGCGGCGGCGCAGGAGTTTCACCAGTTCGCGGCAAGTCATCCAGCGGGTCAGCCGCCGCCGGTCGGGGCCAGCGTGGCTAGATATCCTGGGAAAACCACGGTCACTTCCCCGTTCCGGAAAACCTCCGCAAGCGTGCGGTGACACCAGTCGCGCGCCTGCTCGGCGCTGACGTCCCCGCGCGCGATGGCACCGTCCACGTTGACCTGGCCCAGCACGTAACGGAGGTAGTCGCCGAGTGTCATCGGTACCGGAATCTCGACGTCGGTGTGGTCGAGCAGGCGCAACCCCGTCCCGGCGAGGGCCAACTCCTGTACGGCCAGCGGCCGCCATCCAGGTGGTGATGGAAACCGCTGCTCGAACGACTTGAACCACGCCGCCAGCGCGTCACCTGCCAGCGAGTACCGGCCTTGCGAGAAGTCGTACAGCAGGAAGACCCCGTCTGGAGTCAAGACGCGGGCTACCTCGGCAAGGGCCGACGAAAGCTCGGTGTAGTTCAGCGAACCAGCGGCGGCGACCAGGTCAAACGACGCTGCGGCGAATGGCAGTCCCTCCGCTGCGCCGATGACGAATCGAGCGGATGGCGCGACCGATCGTCGGTGCACAAGCATCGCAGGGACCGGCTCCAGGCCGATCACATACTCGGCCAACGGTGCGAGCGCGGCAGTAGATACGCCGGCACCGCATCCGACATCCAGTGCTCGCCCGACCGGACGCTTAAGTTGAACCGACTTGAGGATCTGCTGATGCACCGGAGGACGGTCGAAAGCGTAGCTTGCCGCCAGCCGTTCGCTGTCGTAGACGCTTGTCATGGCATCTCCGGGATCGGCATCGGCTACGCAAAGGATCATGCCGCACATTCGTTCAACACGCATTCCCCTGTTCGGAGCACTAGTGCCAGAACACCGAGCACTCAAGCTGGTGGCACAGCGAGCTCAGCTCGATCCACGGCTGTCCACTCAGAGGTACGGATCCGGTCGGTGCTCCCTCGCAGGGCACTACCGTAGTACCTGGAGCGAGAGCACGGCTTCCGGCTGTGACATCGGAAATGCGCCGGCCGTAGCGGGGCTTGTCGCTGGCCGGGACCTCCGCATCAGCGTACGCTCGGCACGTTTCCCGAGGAGAACCGCACGCTTTCCCGAGGAGGGTGGCATGACCGTACGCGTGGAGCGTGAGGGACCGGTCACCACCGTGGTGATCAGCAGGCCCGAGGCGCGCAACGCGGTCGATCGCAAGACCGCCGACGCGCTGACGGACGCGTTCCGTGACTTCGAGGGCTCCGACGCCGCCGTGGCGGTGCTGTGGGGCGAGGGCGGCACGTTCTGTGCCGGCGCCGACCTCAAGGCGCTCGACAACCACATCGGCGAGGAGGGCGACGGGCCGATGGGCCCGACCAGGATGCGCCTGACCAAGCCGGTCATCGCCGCCGTGGCCGGGCACGCCGTCGCGGGCGGGCTGGAGCTCGCGCTCTGGTGCGACCTGCGGGTGGCCGAGGAGGGGGCGGTGTTCGGGGTGTTCTGCCGGAGGTGGGGGGTGCCGCTGATCGACGGCGGCACCGTGCGCCTGCCCAGGCTCATCGGCGCCTCGCGGGCCATGGACATGATCCTCACCGGCCGCGCCGTCGAGGGGCGCGAGGCCTACGAGTGGGGGCTGGCCAACCGGCTCGTGCCCGACGGCACCGCCAGGCGCCACGCCGAGGAGCTGGCCCGCGAGGTCGCCCGCTTCCCGCAGACCTGCCTGCGCGGCGACCGGCTGTCGGCGCTGGAGCAGTACGGGCTGGGCGAGGAGGAGGCGATGCGGAACGAGCTCCGGCACGGTCTCGTCTCGCTGCCCGACGCCGTGGGCGGCGCCGCCCGGTTCGCGTCGGGCGCGGGCCGCCACGGCGACTTCGGCGACATCTAGCCGAGGACGGGGAAGTTCGCCCTGATCACGCCGTGCGGGTCGCGGGACCGCTTGAGGTCGCGCAGCCTGGCCAGCGACTCGCGCGGGAAAGCCGCCGCGGCCTGCTCGCCCCCGTGCAGCATCGTGAACGGCTTGCGCCCGCTGGTGAACGGCACCAGCGCCTTGCCCAGCCGCTCGAGGCGCTCGGCCGTCGCCTCGGAAGGCAGTCCGATCCCGTAGAGCAGGTACGGCTCGTCGAGGTGCCCCGCTGCGCCGCCACCGTCCGCGGGCCTGGTCAGCGCGCCGCCCAGATGCCGGATCTGCACGCTGATCAGCGGGTCGATGGGCTCGCCCAGCAGCACGCCGGCCACCTGGTCGTCCAGCCCGGTCAGCAGCTCGCACCGGCTCGCCCCCGGCGAGGGGTCGGTGGGTTCGTCGCAGATGGAGCCCAGCTCGGCGACCGGCAGCAGTCTCCTGTTGTCGCTGAGAGCCCCGTCGATCAGGTCGAAGGGCCGCAGCAGCCCGCCCGGCTCCTCGCCCAGGTAGGTGCAGTCGATCATGACGAACCCGGAGCCGCCGGGGATCTGCAGCAGGTCGAACCAGACCGTCAGCTCGTCCGGCGCTGACGCGGTGACCTCGCGGAAGGCGTCCAGCACCTCGGGCGCCCGCTCGATCGGCCACATGATCCGCCCGCCGTACAGCGAGGGGGCGGGAGGCAGCTCGAACTCCATCGCCGTCACGATCGCGAAGTCGCCGCCGCCGCCCCGCAGCGCCCAGAACAGCTCCGGATCCCGATCGGCCGTCACCCTGATCCGCGTGCCCTCGGCGTCCACCGCGTCGAAGGCTCGCACGGCGTCGGCGGCGAAGCCGTACTTCCTGCTGAACCAGCTCAGCCCGCCGCCCAGCGTGTACCCGACCACGCTCACCACGGGCGAGCTGCCCGCCAGGCCGGTCAATCCGAGCGGGCTCGCCGCGGCCAGCACCTCGCCCCACTTCACGCCCGCGCCGACGCGGGCCACCCCGTTGTCGATCTCCACTCCACCGAGCCCGCGGGTACGCAGCAGGATCGTGCCCTCGGTGTCGCCGGAGGGGCCGTGGCCGCTCGGCTGCGCGGTCACCGCCAGCCCGTGCAGGCGGGCGTAACCGACCGCCGCCGCCACGTCGTCGGCGTCGGCCACCTCGACGACCGCGCGCACCGGCTGGTCAACGGCCAAGTTCCACGGCCGGCGCGCCTCGTCGAAGCCCTCGTCGCCGGGGAGGAACACGCGGCCGCTCGTCAGATTCTTCAGTTCGTTCATGCATCCAGGGTGCGTTTTAGGACTTGAGGAGGAGTTGGGGTTGACTTGGGGTTCGTGGAGTTCAGACTGTTCGGCCCGCTTGAGGTGGACGACGACGAGGGCAACCGGCTCGACTTGGGCACCCGCAAACAGCGGGCGGTCCTGGCCAGGCTGGGGCTCGAGCCCGGCCGCGTCGTCCCGCTCGACCGGCTGATCGAGGAGCTGTGGGCGGGGGAGGCGCCGGCCAAGGCCACGGCGACGCTGCAGGCGTACGTCTCGCATCTGCGGCGGGTGCTGGAGCCGGACCGCAAGCCGCGCACGCCGCCGCAGGTGCTGCTCACCCGCGAGCCCGGCTACCTGCTGAACGTCACGCCCGGCCAGACCGACGTGGGTCGCTTCGCCGCCTGGGCCGCCGACGGCGCGCGCCTGGTGAAGCAGGGGCGGCACGCGGAGGCGGCCCGGGTGCTGGACCGGGCGCTCGCGCTGTGGCGCGGGGAGCCGCTGGCCGAGTTCCCCGATCTGGCGCCGGTGGCGTCCGCGCGGCTGGGCGAGCTGCGGCTCGCGGCCGAGGAGGACCGGCTGGAGGCCCGGCTGGCGCTGGGAGAGGCCAGCGTGCCCGACCTGGAGGCGCTGACCGAGGCGCACCCCTACCGGGAGCGGGCGTGGGGGCTGCTGGTGGTCGGGCTGTACCGGGCGGGGCGTCAGGCCGACGCGCTGGCGGCGCTGCGCAGGGTGCGCGCCCTGCTCGCCGGCGAGCTGGGGATCGAGCCGGGGCCCGAGCTGAGGCGGCTGGAGCAGGCCGTGTTCGAGCAGGCGCCCGAACTGGACGCGGGAACGCCCGCGAGAGGCGAGGCGGCGCCCGCGGACAGCCCCAGGCCTGTCCCCGTCCTCGACGGGGACAGGCTCGTGGCCAGGGAGGGCGAGCTGAGGGCCCTGGAGGAGCTGCTGTCCGAGGCCAGACGGGGCAGGGGCGGGCTGGTCCTGGTCACCGGCGAGGCGGGCATCGGGAAGACGAGCCTGGCCAGGGCCGCCGCCGACCTCGCCGCCGCCAGGGGCTTCAGGGTGGAATGGGGGCGGTGCCTCGACGGCGGCACCGCTCCGGCGTTCTGGCCCTGGACCAGGGCGGGCCTGATCCCTCCGCGCCCGCACGCCGAGCTGTTCGACCTGTACGACGCCGTACTGACCGAGCTGCGCAAAGGCCCCCTGCT
Source organism: Nonomuraea sp. CA-141351 (assembly GCF_050944675.1). NCBI lineage: Bacteria > Bacillati > Actinomycetota > Actinomycetes > Streptosporangiales > Streptosporangiaceae > Nonomuraea > Nonomuraea sp. CA-141351. Next base: position 8,366,233 of record NZ_CP191982.1, on the reverse strand, counting down.
GGCGGTCCTCGAGGACCTGCACTGGGCCGACGCCTCCTCGCTGAAGCTGCTCGGCCACGTCGCGGGCGAGGTGGCGAGGACCTCCGCGCTCATCGTCGCCACGCTCAGACCGGAGCCGGGCGACCACCCGGAGCAGCTGCGCGAGACCCTGGGCGCGCTGGCCAGGGAGAGCCGCAGGCTCCCGCTGGAGCCGTTCGACGCCTCGGGCATACGCGACTACCTGCGCCTGCACGACGTGGCGGCCGACCCGCAGGAGCTGCTCGACCGGTCGGGCGGCAACCCGTTCTACCTCGCCGAGCTGCTCCGCCTCCCGGAACGCGAGCGCCACCTCGTCCCTCCGGGCGCCCGCGACGTCATCGAACGCAGGCTGGCCCGCCTGCCCGAGCCCACCCAGGAGCTGCTCAGAGCCGCCGCGGTCGCGGGCCGCGAGGTGGAGCTGGACCTGCTGACCGCCCTCGTGGACCGCCCGGTCGAGGAGGTCATGTCGCAGCTGGAGCCCGCGCTGGCCGCCGGGCTGCTCGCCGAGCTGTCCAACGGGGCCGCCGACTACCGCTTCTCCCACGCCCTGGTACGTCAGGCCCTCGACGCGGGGCTCACCAGGCTGGACCGCGCCCGCCTGCACCTGCGGGCCGCCGGACACCTGGAGACCGTGCCCGGCGCCGATCCCGTGATCCTGGCGGGCCACTTCGCCGCCGCGGCCAGACTGGGCGGCGCCCCCAAGGCCGTCACGTACGCCACGCGGGCCGCCCGGCAGGCCGCGGAGCGGCACGGCTACGAGGAGGCCGTCGAGCTGTGGGAGCTGGCGCTCGGCCATCTCCCGCCCGGCGACTCGTCCGAGCGCTGCCGCGTGCTGACCGAGCTGGGCCAGGCCCGCCGCACCCTGGGCGACGCCGAGGGCGCCTACCGCGACCTGAGCGAAGCCGTCGCCCAGGCCCAGCGGCTCGGCGACAGAGACGCGCTGGTGGCGGCGGTCTCGGTCTTCGGCGGCCTGTCGGTGTGGAACTGGCGCCCGTACGGCGTCGTCGACGAGGGCATGGTCGCGCTCCTGGAGGACCTCCTGGCCGGCGACCTCGACGACCGGTCCAGGGCCGCGCTCCTCGGCACGCTCGGCATCGAACTGCACTACGGCCCGCGGCGCGCCGAGGGCGAGCGGCTGGCGCTCGAGGCGGTCGACCTGGCCCGCCGCTCCGGCGACGGCATGCTGCTGGCCAGGGCGCTCAACAACTACCTGATCACGAGCTTCGTACCCGGCCGCAACCGCGAGCGGCTGGCGGCGGCCGAGGAGATGGTGGCCGTCCCCGGGCTGCCCAGGGAGGCCAGGCTGGTGGCGCGGGTGCTGCGCATGGCGTGCCTGCTGCGCGCGGGCGAGCTGGCCGAGTGGAGCAGGGACCTGGCCCGCTGCGAGCAGCTGCTGCACGAGGTCGACCGGCCCGAGCTGGAGGCCATGGTCCGCGTCGCACAGACCGCCGACCACGCCCTGCACGGCCGGTGGGCGGAGGCGGAGGCGCTGGCCGAGCACTTCCCCACGATCTCCTTCGGAGCGAGCCTGTGGGGCCAGGAGGCCCGCCACCTCGGCGTCCTCTACACGTGCCGGCGCGGCCAGGGCCGGGTGGCGGAGATGCTGGACGAGCTGGTGGCCGCGGGCGACCGTCCGCTCATGAGCATGGTGCGCCCGCTCGCCATCCTGGCCTCCCTGGACGTGGGCCGCACCGAGCAGGCGCGGCAGCTCCTCGAACGGTGGGGTGTGGACCTGCGGGAGGACTGGTCGGCGGACTTCTTCTTCCCGGTCTGGGGTCTCGTGGCCGCCCAGCTCGGCACCCCCGACCCCGGGGAGATGTACGAGCGGCTGCTGCCGATCGCCGGCCAGCCCGTCGTCATGGGCACGGGCAGCGCGGCCCTGGGCTCCGTGCAGGACGTGCTGGCCGAGCTCGCGCTCCGGCTCGGGCGTACGGAGAAGGCGCTCGAGCACAACCAGGCGGCCATCGCCACGCACCAGCGGCTCGGCCTGGCCTACTTGGAGTCGCGCAGCCGCGCCCGCCGCGCCGAGCTGACGCCCTGAGCCTTGTCGGTGGCCCCGCGTATGGTGACCGTATGCCTGTCATCGAGGTCGCCGGGCGCGAGGTCCGCATCACCAGCCCCGACAAGGTGGTCTTCCCGCAGACCGGTCACACCAAGCTCGACCTGATCAAGTACTACCAGGCCGTGGGCGAGGCGGCGCTGCGGGGCGCCTACGGGCGGCCGATGGTGCTCAAGCGGTTCGTGCACGGCATCGAGCAGGAGGCCTTCTTCCAGAAGCGCGCCCCGGCCAAGCGGCCCGACTGGATCGAGGTGGCCGAGCTGAAATACCGCTCGGGCCTCAGCGCGGAGGAGGTGGTCTGCACCGACCTGGCCCAGCTGCTCTGGGTGGTCAATCTGGGATGCGTCGACCTCAACCCCCATCCGGTGCGCTCCGACGACCTGTCCAGGCCCGACGAGCTGCGCATCGACCTCGACCCGGTGCCGGGCGTCGAGTGGGCCGACGTGCTGGCGACCGCCCAGGTGGCGCGCGAGGTGCTGGCCGACCACGGGCTGGTCGCCTGGCCCAAGACGTCCGGGTCGCGGGGATTCCATGTGTATGCCCGGATCGAGCGGCGATGGCCGTTCGCGAAGGTGCGCAAGGCGGCCGAGACGGTGGCCCGCGAGGTCGAGCGGCGGGCGCCCGAGCTCGCCACCAGCCGGTGGTGGAAGGAGGAGCGGCACGGCGTGTTCGTCGACTTCAACCAGAACGCCTACGACCGCACGGTGGCCTCCGCCTACTCCGTGCGCGCCGTGCAGGACGCCCGCGTCTCGACGCCGCTGACCTGGGACGAGGTGCCCGGTTGCCGGCCCGAGGCGTTCACGATCGACACCGTGCCCAAGCGGCTGGCCTCGGCCGGCGACCCGTGGGAGGACATGGACCTGCACCCCGGCTCGCTCGACGGGCTCCTGGCGCTGGCCGAGGAGCTAGGGCCCGCGCCCAAGCCGCCCAAGGGCACGGGGCGCAGGCAGCAGACCATGCCCGTCATCGAGATCGCGCGGGCGGAGCACAAGGACGAGGCGCTGGCCGGGTTCGAGCGGTGGAAGGCCCGCCATCCTGAGGTCGCGGCCCGGCTGGAGCCCGCCGACGTGCTGGTGGACGGCATGCGGGGGCGCAGCAGCGTGTGGTATCGCGTCCGGGTCAACCTCCAGCACGTCCCGGAGGAGCAGCGGCCGGAGCAGGAGCCGCTGGAGGTCGACTACGACCCCTGGCGCGGCGCCGGAGGCCCCGGCCCAAGCTGAGGGGGCGCCGGGTCTCAGACGACGCGGACGATGATCTTGCCGCTCACGCCGCCCGCCTCCAGGGCCCGGTGCGCCTTGGCGATCTCTTCCAGGGGGAACACGGTGTCCACGACCGGGCGGATGGCGCCGGTCTCCACGTACCGGGTGAGGTCGGCGAGGAGGCGGTGGGTGGGCCGGCCGCTGAAGAAGCGCACGCGCCGCCGGCCGTACACGGTGGAGGCGGCGATGTACGACAGGGACGCGGCAATCTGGTTGACGTCGAAGGCGATCGCCACCATGCGGCCCGACGGGGTCAGCAGGCGCCGGTAGGCGGGGTGGTCGCTGCCGACGGTGTCCATGACCACGTCGAACCGCGGCAGATCCGCGGGCCGCGTGGTGGCGTAGTCATAGGCCTCGTGGGCGCCGAGCTCGCGGACGAGGTCGAGGTTGCGTGCCCCGGCGAGCGCGGTGACGTGGGCGCCGAGTGCCCTGCCGAGCTGCACCGCCACGACGCCGACGCCGCCGCTGCCGCCGCGCACGAGCAGGCGCTCGCCCGGCTGCAGTTTCGCCTTGTCGCGCAGTGCCGTGATCGCCGTCGTGCCCACCGGGAGTGCCGAGGCCTCCACCAGGTCGAGGCCCGCCGGGAGGAGGGACAGGTGACGGGGGCGGACGGCCAGGTACTCGGCGACGCTGCCGAACGTGCGGTCCAGCACGCCCCACACCCGGTCGCCCAGCCGGGGACCGGGTTCGGCCGGGTCCGGGCCCAGGGCGACGATCTCGCCGGTGAAGTCGAGCCCCATGCGTTTCGGGAAGCCCCGCTGCATCAGCCCGGTCATGGGCCGCAGTGCGCCCGCCCGGCCGTGCAGCTCGCCGCCGTTCACGCTGGCGGCGTGCACGCGCACCAGCACCTCGCCGGGTCCGGGGACCGGCTTCGGCACCGTGCCCACATACAGCACTTCCGGTGGCCCGTACCGGTCGAACAGGGCCGCACGCATCTCAGTCGCAGTCATCTCCACGTGAGTGACGGTAGCGGGCTAACCGGAGGGGGCCGTCCATTTACGTTAATGTGAGAAATATGCCTGGTCCTCCCTCTCAGATGGCGCCCGCGCAGGCGCTGCGGGCCGACGCGCGGCACAACCGCGTGCGCATCCTCGAGGCCGCGCGGGAGTCGTTCGCCACGCGCGGGCTCGACGTGCCCATGGCGGCCATCGCGCGGCGCGCCGGGGTCGGCGTGGCCACGCTCTACCGGCGTTTCCCGTCGCGGGAGTCGCTGATCACGGAGGTGTTCGGCGACGAGCTGGCCACGTGCGCGTCGGTCGTGGACGAGGCGCTGGCCGATCCGGACCCGTGGCGGGGGTTCTGCTCGGCGATCGAGAAGGTGTGCGCGATGCAGGTCGCCGATCGGGGGTTCACCGACGCGTTCCTGACGGCGTTCCCCGACGCGATCGACTACGAGCGTACGCGGCTGCGGGCCGAGCAGGGCTTCGCCGAGGTGATGCGGCGGGCCAAGGCCGCGGGGCGGCTGCGAGCCGACTTCGACCTGGCCGACCTGACGCTGCTGCTCAAGGCCAACTGCGCCGTCGCCACCGGAACGAGGGAGGCCGCGGCGGCGACGTCGCGGCGGCTGGTGGCGTACCTGCTGCAGTCCTTCCGGGCCGAGCACGCCGAGCCCCTGCCACCGGCGCCGCCGCTCACACTCGACCTCCTGCACGGGTCGGCACCGATGCGGTAGCCCCTGCCCCCGTCACCGGCGCCTACCCTCCGGCTACGTGCCGGGCACCATGAAACGGCTCCGAATGAAGAACGGACGCTTCCTTCGCGCCTCCGGCCGAGGAGACGCGCGAAGTGATCGAGCTCCGCCTGACCCCGGAAAGCGATGCGCCGGAGCTGGTTCCCGCGGCTCGGGCCGCAGTGCTTACGGCGGTGTGTCGGTGTTGAGGGCGGCGGTGCGCAGGGCGTCGGCGACGCGGGCGACCGGCTCCGAGGGCGGGTGCGGGAGGCGGGCCAGGAGCAGGCGGCGGTGCTCCTGCGGGCCGCCCCTGACCGGCAGGATGCGTACGCCCGGCGGCGCGACCGCGGTCAGCAGGGCGGACACGGTGGTCAGCCCGCAGCCGGCCGCGACGAGGTGCAGCTTGGCGAGCCAGTCACGCGCGGTGTGGACGATCTCGGGCTTCTCGTCCAGGCCGGGCCACACCCCCATCGCCAGGTCGTCACCCGCGGGCCCGGCGATCCAGCGCTGCCCGCGCAGGTCGGCGACATCGATGTAGTCGGAGTGGGCGAGCGGATGGGTGGCGGGCACCGCGAGGCGCAGACCCCGCTCGGCGAGCGTCCGGAGGGCCAGCGGCGGCGACTCCGCGTCCGGCGGGCGGAACGGCGGCGCCGACGCCAGCAGGGCCAGGTCCAGGCTGCCGGCCCGCAGCGCGCGGACGAGCGCCGGGGTGCTGCCTTCCCGGGTGACGACCGTGATGGCGGGGTCCGTGCGGCGCAGCGCGGCAAGTGCCCTGGCCAGCAGCACGGCGCCCGCGCTGGGAAACCAGCCCACCCGTACGACCCCGGCCTGCGCCGGCAGGCCGGACAGCTCCCGCGCGGTCGCGTCGATCTGGTCCAGCACGATGGTGGCCCGGCGCAGCACGATGCGGCCGGCGGCGGTCAGCCGCGCGCCGTCGCGCCGCCTCTCCAGCAGGTCGGCGCCCGCGGCCCGTTCGATCGAGGCGATCTGCCGGGACACCGCCGACTGGGTGTAGCCGAGCGCGGTCGCGGCGGCGGTGAAGGTGCCCTGCTCGGCCACGGCGCGGAAGACCCGCAGCGCGGTCAGCGACACGTCGCTGAAGTCCATGACGTCTACGCATACCAGGTGTGCGTAACTTTCGTTGGACTCATGGCCGAGGCGGCTCCTAGCGTGGCGGCATGAACGATCCACGCATCGCCCTGGTGACGGGGGCGAACCAGGGCCTCGGCCGCGCCCTCGCCGAAGGGCTGGCCGCCCGGATGGCCCCGGACGACCTGGTCCTGCTCACCGGCCGCGACGCCCGGCGGGTCTCGGACGCCGCCCGGGAGGTCACGCGATCACCCGGCACGCGCAGCCGGGTGGAGGGCCGGGTCCTCGACGTCGCTGACTCCGGCGCCGTGGCCGGGCTGGCCGATGAGCTGCGCGAGCGCCACGGCGGGGTGGACGTGGTGATCTCCAACGCCATCGCCCCGAACGCCCCCGACAGGTCGCAGGCCGAGCAGGCCGACGAGTTCATCGACGTCGCCAACGTCGCCACCCACACGATCCTGCGCTCGTACGGCCCGATACTGAAGCCCGGCGGGCGGCTCATCGTCGTGGCCAGCACCCTGGGCACCCTCGGCCACCTGAACCCACGGCTGCACCACTTGTTCGACGGCGCCTCCCTCGACCAGGTCGAGCGGGCCGTCGAGTCCTGGCGCAGCGCCGTCCACGCCGGGACACTCGAGGAAGCCGGCTGGCCACACTGGCTGAACGTGCCCTCCAAGGTGGCGCAGGTGGCCGCCGTGCGCGCCGTCGCGGCCGAACGCCGCGAGCGCGACCTCGCCACCGGCACGATGATCGCCTCCGTCTGCCCCGGCATGGTCGACACCCGGGCCTCCCGGCCCTGGTTCAGCGAGTACGGCCACGCCCAGACCCCGGCCCAGGCCGCGCGGGCGGTGCTCGACCTGGTGCTCGCCGAGGGCGCCGACCCCGCCCTGTACGGAGAGCTGGTCCGCTTCGGCAAGCCCCTGCCCTGGTACGGCGGGACACCGCCCACCGAGCAGGAGCGCCTCGTCATCCCGTGACGCGGCTCAGCGGCCCGAGATCAGGTTCGCCAGGCGGGCGTACGGCGAGGTGGTGGTGCCGTGGTCGTTCTCCTGGCGGTCGGCGGTCCGGAACAGCGCGTAGATGAGCTGAACCCCCGTCCACCGCAGCGGCTCCGGCTCCCACTGACGCACCTGACGGCCCACCCAGGGCAGGGCCGTGAGCTCCGTGTCCTGGCGCAGCACCAGGTCGCGGAGCGTGCGCCCGGCCAGGTTGGTGGTCGTGACGCCGCTGCCCACGTAGCCGCCCGCCCAGCCGAGCCCCGACGCGTGGTCCAGGTGGACCGTCGAGCACCAGTCGCGCGGCACGCCCAGCACCCCGCACCAGGAGTGCTGGATCCGCGCGTCCGCCGCCGCGGGGAAGAGCTTCACCAGCATCCGCCACAGCAGCGCCACCGTCTGCGGCTGCGTGGCGCCCCGGACGTCGGTACGCGAGCCGTACCGGTAAGGCACGCCCCGCCCGCCGATCGCGATGCGGTCGTCGGCGGTGCGCTGCGCGTAGATGTAGGCGTGCGCCTCGTCCCCGAGCAGCTCGTTGCCCGACCACCCGATGTGCTTCCACACCTCGGCGGGCAGCGGCTCGGTGACGATCATGGAGCTGTTCATCGGCAGCCACTGCCGGTGCTGCCCGGCCAGCGAGGCGGTGAAGCCCTCGGTGGCGCGGATGACGTAGTCCGCCGAGACCTCCCCGCGCGTGGTGATCGCCGCCGCCTGGGCGCCGTCCCGCCGCGGCCGGATCTCCGTCACCGTCGTGTCCTCGAAGATGTCCACGCCCAGCCGGGCCACCGCCTCGGCCAGGCCGACGGCCAGCTTGGCGGGCTGGATGCGGGCGCAGTGCGGCGAGTACGTGGCCTCGAGCGTGCCCGCCACCTGCACGCGCTCGCGCTGCTCGTCGCGGTCCATCAGACGCAGGTCTTCCTCGCCGTACCCCCAGGTACGCAGGTCGTCGAGCTCCTCGCGGAGCCTGCGCCGCTGGGCCGGGTTCGTCGCGACGTGGATGAGCCCGCCCTTGTGGATGTCGGCGTCGATGCCCTCCCTGCGGGTCACCTCGATGACCTCGTCCACGGACTGGAACATGGCGTGCTGCAGGTCGATCATGGCCTGCCGCCCGCGCGCCTTGGCGTGCCGCTTGCGCGATCCGGCGAACTCCGCCGACAGCCAGCCGCCGTTGCGCCCTGACGCCCCGAACCCGGCGAACTCCTTCTCCAGGATCGCGATCCGCAGCCCCGGCTCGGCCTGCTTCAGGTAGTACGCGGTCCACAGGCCGGTGTAGCCGCCGCCGACGATGGCCACGTCGTACGAGCGCGGCCCGGGCAGCGGGGGACGCCGGTCCGGCAGGCCGATCTGCCGGTACCAGAAGGAGACCCCGCCGTTGGCGAAGTCCCTGGTCAGCGGGATGCCTTTCACGTTAGTACAGCCTCCACATCGGGTGAGTCGGGCAGCAGGACGGAGTCGGCGACGCGCCACGTGAGGGTGACCTCGTCACCTCCGCGGGCGTCGCTGAGGCTGCCGGCCTGCTCGCGGACCAGTGCCGCGGAGCCGTCGGGCAGCCTCAGCTCCAGCTTCCTGCTGGAGCCCAGGTAGATCTCACCGGTGACGGTGGCCGGCAGGGCGTTCCATTCCGGGTCGGGGTCGAAGCCGGCCTTCCGCACGGTCAGTCGCTCCGGGCGTACGACGAGCGCCCCCGCCTGCTCGGCCAGGGTGCCCGGCGCCCGCAGCAGGCGCGCGCACACGCCGATGCCGTCGGGCGTGACGTCGCCGCGCAGGATCGTCGACTCGCCGAGGAAGCGGGCCACGAACAGCGTGCTGGGCCGCTCGTACAGCTCCTCGGCGGCCCCGACCTGCTCGATGCGGCCCCGGTTGAACACCGCGATGCGGTCCGACAGGACCAGCGCCTCGTCCTGGTCGTGCGTGACGTACACGAACGTGATACCGAGCTCCCCGTGGATGCGCTTGATCTCCAGCTGGAGCCAGTCGCGCAGCTTCTTGTCCAGGGCGCCGAGGGGCTCGTCCATCAGCAGCACGCGCGGGCTGTAGACGATGGCCCGCGCCACGGCCACGCGCTGCTGCTGGCCGCCGGACAGCTCGCGCGGGTAGCGGTGGCCGTACTCGCCGAGGTGCACGGTGGCCAGCGCCGCCGCGACCAGCTCGGCGCGGCGCGCCTTGGGCACCTTACGCTGCTTGAGCGGGTACGCGATGTTCTCGGCGACCGTCATGTGCGGGAACAGGGCGTAATGCTGGAAGACCATGCCCATGTCCCGCTTGTGCGCCGGCGTCGCGGCGATGGCGGCGCCGTCCACGGTCAGCTCGCCGGAGGTGGGCCGGTCGAAGCCGGCGATGATGTTGAGCGTGGTCGTCTTGCCCGAGCCGCTCGGCCCGAGCAGCGTGATGAACTCGCCGGGCCTGATCGACAGCGAGACGTCGTCCACGGCGACGAAGTCACCGTAGCGCTTGGTCAGCCCGGTCAGCTCGATGCCTGCGCCGCGGGCGGCGAGATCGTTACTGGTGGACACGGGACCTCCTGGCGACGAAGAAGGTGGCGATCAGCACGAGGCTCGTGGTCAACACGATGATCATCGTGGCCGCCGCGGCGATGGTCGGGTCGGTCTCGCGGGTGACGCTCGCGTACATCTTCACCGGCAGCGTCTGCAGGTAGGGACTCTGGATGAACAGCGAGACGACCACCTCGTCGAAGCTCGTGACGAACGCGAACAGCGCGCCCGCGGCCACGCCCGGCGCGACCAGCGGGAGCGTCACGGTGCGGAACGTCGTCAGGCGTCCCGCGCCCAGGCTGGCCGCCGCGCTCTCCAGCCGCCGGTCGAACCCGCTCAGCGACGCGGTGACCGGGATCATCACGAACGGCAGCGCGAGCACGGTGTGCGCCATGACGAAGCCCATCAGCGTGCCCACGAGCTGCAGCTTCAGGAAGACGGCGTAGACGCCGATGGCCAGCACGACGCCCGGCACGATCATCGGGGCCAGCATCGACCCCTGGATCAGCGCGAGGCCGCGCATCCTGGCCCTGGTCAGGCCGAGTGCCGCAGCCGTGCCGAGCGCCGTGGCCACGATCGTGACCAGCAGGCCCACTTCGATCGAGGTCCACAGGGCCGACATCCAGGCCGTGTCGCCGAAGAAGTGCTCGTACCAGCGGGTGGAGTAGCCGTCGGGCGGGAACTTCAGCGAGGCCTTCGAGGTGAAGCTGAGCGGCACCACGATCAGCGCGGGAGCCACCAGCCAGAAGCCGACCAGGGCGCAGAACGCCCACAGCACCCCGCGGCCCGCACGTGCGCTCATCCGGTGACCTTCCTTCCCGCCCGGCGCAGCGTGACGCCCAGCAGCGCGATCATCGCGAGCGTGAGCCCGAGCAGGACCACGCCCATGGCGCCGCCGCGCCCCCACTTCAGCAGCCCGTTGACCTGCGTGAAGATCTGCTGCGAGAGCAGTGCGTCGGTGGGCGAGCCGAGCAGCGCGGGGGTGACGTAGAAGCCGAGCGCGCTGATGAACACCGTCAGGCAGCCCGCCGACACCCCCGGCAGGGACAGCGGCATGTACACGGTCGCGAACGCCTTGGCGGGGCGCGCCCCCATGCTGCCCGCGGCGGTGAGCAGCCGCCGGTCGATCCCGCTCATCACCGCGTAAAGCGGCAGCACCATGAACGGCATCAGCAGCTGCACCATGCCGATCACGACCCCCGCCTGGGTGCGGATCAGGCTGAACGGTCCCAGCCCGATGAGCCCCAGCGCGTCGTTGACCACGCCGGTGTCCTGCAGCAGGATCACCCACGCGAAGGTGCGCACCATGAGGCTGGTCCAGAACGGCACCAGCACCAGCAGCGTCAGCACGGCCCTGGCCCGCGGCCCGGCGATCGTCATCGCGTACGCGTACGGGTACGACACGATCAGCGCGATCACCGTCACCCACAGGGCGGTGGTGAACGTGCGGCCGAGCACCCGCAGGTTCTGGGCCTCGCCGAAGAACCAGGTGAAGTTGCCGAGACCGGGTGCCGGATCGGTGAAGGCGCTGATCACCGTCGAGATCAGCGGAAACAGGAAGAAGACGGCGAGCGCCACCAGCGCCGGCAGGGCCAGGAGCGCCGGGCGGCGCTCACGATCCGCCGGCTGATTGGCGGCGGCGGGCGGTGCGACCGCTTGCAGGGTGGAGGCCATGGGCGATCAGCCGCCGAGCCAGGCTGACCACTTCTCGATCATCTCCGGCTGGTGTTCGGCCCACCACTTGGAGTCGATCTTGAGTGCCTTCTCCGCCACTCCCGGGCTGGTCGTTAGGAACGACTGGCCGACCTGGTCGAGGTTGGGCTTGGCGTCGGTGTTGATCGGCGAGTACGAGGTCAGCTCCGTCAGCTTGGCCTGCTGCTGAGCGCCCAGGTAGTAGTTGATCAGCGCCATCGACGCCTTGGGGTTCTTGGCGTTCTTCGGCACGGTCAGCGAGTCCATGATCGGCATCCACTGGTCCCACGCGACCTGGAACGGCGCGCCGTTCTTGACGGCCGCGTACGCCCGGCCGCTCCACACCATCCCCATGTCCACCTCGCCGGACTCCAGCAGCTGCTGCGCCTCCGCGCCGGTCTTCCAGAAGACCAGGTTGGAACGGATCGACTGCAGCTTCTTGGTCGCCCGGTCGACGTCCAGGGGGTAGAGCTGGTCGGGCGCGACGCCGTCGGCGATCAGCGCGCCCTCGAACGGGCCGGGCGCCGAGTCGCCGGGGTTGCCGGAGATGGCGCGCTTGCCGGGGAACTTCGTGGTGTCGAAGAAGTCCTTCCAGCCCTTGGGCGGGTTGGAGCCGAACTTGTCCTTGTTGTAGACCAGCACCATGCCGTATTGCATCGCCGGGACGGTGCACTCGCCCGCCAGGCCCTCGGGGACCTTGGACTTGTCGATGATCTTGTAGTCGAGCGGCTGGAGCAGCTTGCCGCACTGGGCCTCGGCCCAGATGGAGTCGGAGTCGATCACGTCCCAGGTGACGTTGGAGGAGTCCACCTGGGCCTTGATCTTGGCGTAGTCGGTCGGGCCGTCCTGGAGGATCTTGGCGCCCGACTCCTGAGCGAACGGGTCGACCGCGGCCTTCTGCTGGCCCTCCTGGTAGACGCCTCCGTAAGAGACGAAGGTCATGTTCAGGCCGCTGAGCGCGTCCTTCTTGATCGTGCCCGACTTGGCGGGCCCCGATCCGAGGTCGATCGAGGCAGGCGCCGCCGAGCCGGCCCCGCAGGCCGCCGCGAGCAGGAGCGAAGCCGCGACACCGGCCATGGCGGCCAGTCGCGTCGGGTGCTTCGGCATGGGTTACCCCCTAGGTGGCAGGTATGAGTGGGGTTCAGGCGGATGTAGTAGGCGGGGCGACAATCCAGAGGATCTCGGCGGTTTCGTCGCTCTCATTGACGACCCGGTGGGGGACCGACGTGCGGTACTCCACGCTGTCCCCTGGCTCCAGCACATGAGCGGCGGCGGAGCCGTTGGGGCCGAGCCAGAGCGTGACCCGCCCGCGGAGCACCAAGAAGATCTCCTGGGAATCGCCGTGGGTATACGGTTCATCCCCGGTGGACGAGCCGGGATCGAACTCCCCGGCGTACACCTCCACGTTCTGGAGCGGACGCTGGGAGATCAGGAACTTGCGCGTGCCGGGGGCCGTGTGCAGCTCCGGACGTGCTTCGCGGCGCACCACGCGGTGGCCGATCTCGTCCTCCTCGTTGAACAAATCCGCGACCGTGAGTCCGAGAGCCGAGGCGATCCGCCGGAGCATACCGATGCTGGAGCTGGTCTGCCCGCGCTCCAACTGGCTGATGAAGCTGGCGCTCGCCTTGGCCTCGGCCGCGAGAGCGCGCACGGTCATGTGGCGCATGTTGCGGTAGGCCCGGATTCGCGCACCCAAGCGGGTGTTCTCCGACTCCGTCATCGAACCTCTCGATTGGCTGCACTGAACAAATTGTTAAGTGGCAATGAAAGGACCGTACAGAGGTAGTCGAATCCCCATCAAGGGGGAGATGAGTAACGAGTGCGTAAAAGGAGGCTCAGCCCCGGGTGGGGCGCTCGTACCCTTCGTCGCCCCCGTAGACGTGCAGATCAGGGTCGTGCTCCGGCTGGTTGGCCGGGCTGGTGGGCGAGGCGGTGTGCTCGGCGGCGAAGTCGTCCGAGAGCTCCGGCGGCGGCGGGAAGAGGTAGTCGTGCCAGGTGATCTCGCCCTTGGGCTCCACGTCCGTCAGGAGGTCGCCGGCGCGCTGGGCCGCGTACAGGCCGCCGGGGAAGCGGACGGGCAGGCAGGGGCGGTGCAGGTTCCTGGCCTGCAGCCACGTCTTGACCAGTTCCTCGGTGCTGAGCACCTCGGGGCCGCCGTACTCGATCTCGTCCATCGCGGGGCCCGCGTCGATCAGCTGGGTCAGCCGGGTGGCCACCTCGCCCGCGTGGACCGGCTGCCAGGGCACCGTGCGGTCCACGGTCAGCACGGGGAGCGACTCGAAATCGCTCAGCCGCCGGTCGAGCGACTGGTGGAAGTGGGTGGCGCGCAGGATCGTCCAGCTCAGGTCGCTCTCCGCGATCAGTCGCTCGGCCTCCAGCTTGTGCCTGAGATAGCCGATGGCGACGCGGTCGGCCCCGACCATCGAGGTGTACAGCAGGTGCGGGTACCCCGTCACGCGGGCGGCGGCGATCAGCTTGCGCGTGCCGGTCACGTCCACGGCGCCGCGGCCCTTGCGGCCGCTCGTGGCGAGGTGCGCGATCACGTCGACGTCCCGGACGGCGTCCGCGACACCGTTGCCGGAGACCAGGTCGCCCCACATCCACTCGACGTTCCCGCGGCCCTCCCGCTTCGTACGGCTCAGCGCCCGCACCCGGTGGCCCGCTCTGAGCAAAGCGGGCACCAGCGCGCCACCAAGCGTGCCCGTGGCTCCCGTGACCAGAATGCGCATGACGCCCCTCTACCCGCGAATCTCTGGAAATGACAAGGAATCTGGTAAAAGCGTCTGTGGGCGGCAGAGCGGGGTAGTGCCGCTCACATGGCTCGAATCGCAGCGGAATCCCTGATAGAACGGCTCGCCGAGTGGGGCGTCGACACCGTCTTCGGCCTGCCGGGCGACGGCATCAACGGCATCATGGAGGGGCTGCGGCGCCACCGTGACCGGGTGCGCTTCGTCCTCGTCCACCATGAGGAGGCGGCGGCCTTCATGGCCACCGGCTACGCCAAGGCCACCGGGCGGATCGGCGTGTGCCTGGCCACCTCGGGGCCCGGCGGCATCCACCTGCTCAACGGCCTCTACGACGCCAAGCTGGACCACGTGCCGGTGCTGGCGATCACGGGCATGCAGGAGACGTCCGTGCTGGGCACCGGCTACCAGCAGGAGGTGCACCTGGACCGGCTCTTCGCCGACGTGGCCGAGTACAACATGATGATCACCAATCCGGCGCAGCTGCCCTCGCTGGTGGACCTGGCGATCAGGACCTCCTACGCGCGGCGCGGGGTCTCCCATCTCACCGTGCCCAACGACATCCAGGTGTCGGAGGCGGGGGAGGAGCCGTACCGGACCGTGGCGCCGGCGCGCGCGCCGCAGACCGCGCCCATCTACCTGCAAGCCCCCGGCATCCCGCGGCAGGAGGACCTCCAGCGCGCGGCCGAGGTGCTCAACCAGGCCGAGCGCCCCGCCATGCTCGTCGGGCAGGGGGCGCTGCACGCCAGGCAGGAGGTGCTGGCCGTGGCTGAAGCGCTCGGGGCGCCCGTGGTCAAGACGCTGCCCGGCAAGGCGGTCATCCCCGACGACTCGCCGTACACGACCGGCGGGATCGGGCTGCTCGGCACCCGGCCGAGCGAGGAGCTGATGGACGACGTCGACGTGCTGTTCATGGTCGGCACGAACTTCCCCTACACGAAGTTCCTGCCGGAGAAGGCGCGGGTGGTGCAGTTCGAGGCGGAGCCGACCAGGGCGGGGGCCCGGATCGCGACCGACGTGCCCGTGGTGTGCGACGCGAAGGAGGGGCTGCAGGCGCTGCTGCCGCTGTTGACCCACAGGGACCGCACCTCTCATCTCTCGAAATATCAGACGATGATGGGCAAGTGGCGGGCCGAGATGGACGCCCTGGAGAATCCGGACCGGGATCCCATCGCGCCGCAGTACGTCATGTCCGTGATCGACGAGCTCGCCCGCGACGACGCCATCCTGACCTGCGACAGCGGCACCATCGCCACCTGGGCGGCCAGGCACTGGACGATCCGGGACGGGCGCCAGTTCTACCTGTCGGGGACGCTCGCCACGATGGCGCCGGGGCTGCCGTACGCCATCGCCATGCAGCACGCCTTCCCCGGCCGGCAGGTCATCGCGTACGTGGGCGACGGCGGCTTCTCGATGCTGATGGCCGAGTTCCTGACGGCGGCCCAGCACCGGCTGCCGATCAAGGTGATCGTCAACAACAACAACTCGCTCGGCCAGATCCTGTGGGAGCAGATGGTGCTCGGCTTCCCGGAGCACGGCGTGCGCTTTTCCGAGCCCGAAGCCGACTTCTCGGCCTGGGCCCGGTCGTGCGGCGGGTTCGGGGCCAAGGTCACCAAGGCGGAGGACGTGGCACTGACGATCGGGCAGGCGCTCGCGCACGACGGCCCGGCGCTGGTGGACGTGGACGTCAACCCGAACGAGCCGCCCATGCCCGGCAAGGTCTCCTACGAGCAGGCGAAGAGCTTCGCGCAGGCGTTCCTCAAGGGGCAACCGCACAAGGCCGCCATCGCCACCACCCTGTTCAAGGACCGGATCCAGAAGCTGGGGGACTAGCCTTCGCTATCCCCGCCGCGGCGTTCAGCAGCGGATCGATCAGGCGGGGCAGCTCGCGGGCGCGCCGGGACGACAGCACGATGCCCACGGCCGCGACGGGCCGCCCCTCCACCAGGATCGGCGCCGCCGCCGAGCACGAGCCCAGGGTCATCTCCTCGTACGTCAGGGCGTATCCCTGGGTCCGTACCGCCGCCAGCTCCCTGGCCAGCCGCCCCGGCTCGATGATCGTGTGCCGGGTCGGGCGTTCGAGCTTGCGCGCGAGGTAGGACTTCACGAACCAGTCCGGCTCGTACGCCAGCAGCGCCTTGCCCACGCCCGTCGGGTGCATCGGCAGGCGGCCGCCGGTCCTGGACACGATGGGCACCGCCCGCCTGCCGTAGACCTTGTCGACGTACAGCACCTCGAGCCCGTCGCGCACGGCCAGGTGCACGTTCTCGCCGGTGCTCGCGAACAGCTCCTGCAGCCACGGACGCGCCAGGTCGTGGAGCGGGCCGGGCGCGAGCTGGCCCAGCTCCCACAGGCGCAGCCCGACCCGGAGCCGCCCGTCGGGCGCGCGGCTCAGCGCCTGCCACTCCTCCAGCTCGGCCACCAGCCGGTGCGCCGTGCTCAGCGGCAGCCCGCTGCGCCTGGCCAGCTCGGTCAGCGTGAGCTGCGGATGCGCTGGGTCGAACGCGCCCAGGACGGCCAGCACCTTGGACGTCACCGAGCGCCCTGGCTCCCGTGATCCACCTGCCATGCGGCCATTCTTCCACTGAGTGGAAGGAGGATCTCGGCCAAATCGCGGTCGAGGCAGGATGCTTCCGTCATGCGAACTCAGGTCGGGATCATCGGGGCAGGCCCCGCCGGACTGCTCCTATCCCATTTGCTCCACCTGCGCGGCATCTCCTCCGTGGTGCTGGAGAAGCGCAGCCGCGATTACGTCGAGCGGCGGGTGCGGGCCGGGGTGCTGGAGCAGGGCACGGTGGACACGCTGGTCGAGGCGGGCGTCGGCGAGCGCATGCTGCGCGAGGGGCTGCCGCACCACGGCATCGAGCTCAGGTACGGCGGCGCAGGCCACCGCATCGCGTTCGAGAAGCTCGTGCCGGGCAGGTCCATCACCGTGTACGGCCAGCAGGAGGTGGTCAAGGACCTGATCGCGGCCAGGCTCGCGGCGGGCGGCGACGTGCGGTTCGAGGTCGAGGACGTGGCGCTGCACTCGCTGGACTCGGGGCCGTACCTGACGTTCGGCGGCGAGCGGCTCGACTGCGACGTGATCGCCGGGTGCGACGGCTTCCACGGCGTGTCCAGGCCGTCCGTCCCCGAGGGGGTTCTGAGCGTTTACGAGCGGGACTATCCCTTCGCCTGGCTGGGCATCCTGGCCAGGGTGGCGCCCTCGTCGGAGGAGCTGATCTACACCAGGACCGAGCGCGGCTTCGCGCTGCACAGCATGCGCTCGCCCACCGTCAGCCGCTTCTACCTGCAGGTTCCGGCCGACGCTCAGGTGGACGACTGGCCGGACGAGCGGATCTGGGCCGAGCTGAAGGCACGGCTGGAGAGCGTGCCCGGCTTCACGCTGACGACCGGCGAGATCATGGAGAAGGGCGTCACGCCGATGCGGGCGTTCGTGGCAGAGCCCATGCAGTACGGCCGGCTCTACCTGGCCGGGGACGCCGCTCACATCGTGCCGCCGACCGGCGCCAAGGGGCTCAACCTGGCCGTGGCGGACGTCCGCGTGCTGACCGAGGCGCTGGCCGCGTACTTCGCGGACGGCTCGACCGAACTGCTCGACGGCTACTCCGCCGCGTGCCTGAAGCGGGTCTGGCGGGCGCAGCACTTCTCGTGGTGGATGACGACGCTGCTGCACACGTTCGAGGACGACGACCCGTACGGGCGGCGGCTGCAGCTTTCGTACCTGGATTACGTGACCTCGTCGGAGGCGGCGGCGACCACCCTGGCGGAGAATTACGTCGGACTGCCATGAAAGATGGCTTCCATGGAGGAGACGGACTGCGTTGAGTT
This sequence comes from Nonomuraea sp. CA-141351, assembly GCF_050944675.1. NCBI lineage: Bacteria > Bacillati > Actinomycetota > Actinomycetes > Streptosporangiales > Streptosporangiaceae > Nonomuraea > Nonomuraea sp. CA-141351. Next base: position 8,348,385 of record NZ_CP191982.1, on the reverse strand, counting down.
CTGACGGCGGCCTGCTCGCCCCGGTCTGGGCGGGCACTCGAGCGGAGGAGATCACCTCGGACGCGGCCTGGCTGCGGGCCATGCTGGAAGCCGAGGCGGCGCTCGCCCGCGCGCAGGCCCGGCTGGAGCTCATCCCTTCCGAGGCGGCCGCGGCCATCGACAGGACGGCCGCCGCGCTCGTCCTCGACCCGGCCGACCTGGCCCGACGCGGCCGCCAGTCGGCCAACCCCGTCGTGCCGCTGGTCTCCGACCTGCGGCGGGCCGTGCCGGGCGCGGCCTCGTACGCGCACCTGGGGGCGACCAGCCAGGACATCCTGGACAGTGCGGCCATGCTTGTGGCCACGCGGGCGGTACGTGCCATCGTGGGCGATCTGAGCGCGATCATGCGGGATCTGTGCGAGCTGGCCGAGCGTCACAAGGGCACGGTGATGGCCGCGCGGACGCTGGGGCAGCAGGCGGTGCCGACCACGTTCGGGCTGAAGGCGGCGGGATGGCTGGCCGGTCTCCAGCGGGCCCGCGCCCACCTCCGCGAGCTACGCCTGCCGGCCCAGCTCGGCGGCGCGGCCGGCACCCTGGCCGCCATCGCCGAGCGGGCCGGCGGGATCGGCGGGGCCGCCGATCCCGCCACCGCGCTGCTGCTCGTCGAGGTGTTCGCCGAGGAGGTCGGGCTGGCGGTGCCCGCGGTGCCGTGGCACGCCGAGCGCTCCGCCGTCACCGAGCTGGGCGCCGCGCTCGCCGGCACGGCCAGGGCGCTCGGCAAGCCGGCCACCGACATCGTCCTCATGGCACAGACCGAGGTGGGGGAGGTGGCCGAGTCGTCCACCGGTGGCTCGTCGGCCATGCCGCAGAAACGCAACCCCGCACTCTCCGTCCTCGTGCGCTCGGCCGCGCTCCAGGTGCCCGCGTACGTGCAGGTGCTCGGGCAGGTCGGCGAGCACGAGCGGGCCGCGGGCGCCTGGCAGGCGGAGTGGCTGCCGCTGCGCGAGGCGCTCCGGCTCACGGCCGGCGCGGCCGAGACCGCGGCGGAGCTGGTGGCCGGGCTTCGGGTGTTCCCCGACCGGATGCGCGCCAACGCCGAGCTGACCGGCGGCCGCCTGGTCGCCGAACGCCTCGCCGCCCACCTCGGCCCACAGGCACTGAAGCAGGCCCTGGCAGCGGAGGACTCGCGGCTCGATGTCCCTGATGAGCTGCTCGATCCAGGGGGGTACCTGGGCGCGGCTTCTGAGCTAGTCGATCGCATTCTCGCCACCTATCGGGAGCAACCGTGAAACTCCACCACCGCATCGACGGCCCGTCCGACGCGCCGCTGCTGGTGCTCGGGCCCTCGCTCGGGACCACGATGGAGATCTGGCAGCCCCAGCTCCCCGCGCTCACCGACTCCTGGCGCGTCCTCAGGTACGACCTGCCGGGCCATGGCGGCTCGCCGCCGGCCGCGGCCGGGTTCACGATCGACGAGCTGGCGCGGGCCGTACTGGACCTCGTCGAGACCGAGCAGTTCGCGGTCGGCGGCGTCTCGCTCGGCGGCGCGATCGCCACGACCATCGCGACCCGAGCCCGGCACCGGGTGCGCAAGCTGGTGCTGTGCTGCACGTCGGCCAAGTTCGGCGAGCCGGGGCCGTGGCTGGGGCGGGCGGCGCTGGTGCGCGGCAAGGGGGTGGCGGCGCTCGTCCCGACGCTGAAGGCCCGCTGGTTCACGCCCGACTTCGACGGCCAGTGGGTGTTCGACCAGCTGGTGGAGGTGGACGCCAAGTCGTACGCCGCCTGCTGCGAGGCCATCGCCGCCTTCGACCTGACGCGCCGTCTGGGGGAGATCACCGCGCCCACGCTGGTCATAGCCGGTGCCCAGGACCCGGCCACGCCGCTCGACCAGGCCCTCATGCTGGCCAACAACATCCCGGGAGCGTTCCTGACGGTGGTGCCGCGCGCCTCGCACCTGGCCAACGTGGAACGCCCCGAAGCGGTCACCACCGCCATCGTCGGCCACCTGTCAGGAGCGTCCCTCGACGAACCGCCTGCGCCGCCCCTTCCCGCGGAGGACGGTCTGGCGGCGGGGATGCGCACCAGGCGCGAGGTGCTCGGGGACGCGCACGTCGATCGGGCGGTCGCCGCCACCACGGACTTCACCCGCGACTTCCAGGAGCTGATCACCCGCTACGCCTGGAACGAGATCTGGAACCGGCCCGGCCTCGACCGGCGCACCCGCAGCTGCGTCACGCTCACCGCGCTCGTGGCCCGGGGACAGCTGGAGGAGCTCGCCATGCACGTTCGCGCGGCTTTACGGAACGGCCTCACGCGGGACGAGATCAAGGAGGTGCTGCTCCAGACGGCCGTCTACTGCGGGGTTCCGGCCGCCAACGCCGCCTTCGCGGTGGCCCGCCGCACCCTCGCCGAAATCGACGCGGAAGGCCACTGACCTTGGGAGATGCTTTACAGTTAGTTGGTGTTCTTTGAGGAAGGATGGGCGGCTTCGCCCCTGCGCTGGCTGATGAACGCACTGGGCGACGCCCAGCTCGCCCGGATGGACCGCGACCCGGGCCTGACGGCCGCGGTTGACCAGCACGCGGCGGTGCTGCGCGACGCGATCCCGATCGACCGGGAGACGCTGGGCGACTACCTGCTCGGCTTCCTCGACGAACTACGACACCGTGGCTGGATCTTCACCGGCGAGCCGGACGCGGCGGCGCTCCGGCTCACGGCGGTCTGCTGGCTGGCCCGCGAACAGGGCTTCCTGGAAGACGGCCTCCCCGCCTGACCTGCCCCGTCCCGCCGCACAGCGAGGACCACGCCGTGCGGCGGACGCCGTGCCCGAGCGTGACGCCCGCCGGGCGCGATCACTCCGGAGGCATCTCCGAGCGCGGAGGCATGTCCGCGCGCGGCGGGGTCGTCGGCGGGCCCGTGCGGATGGGGGTGGTCTCCGCCGACATCGCCCGAGCGTCCTCACGCCCCCGCTGGTACGCCTCCGCATGCGCCCTCGCCTGCGGCGCCTCCTGCTCGATGCGGCCCAGCCAGCGCTCCCAGCGCTGCTGCATCGGCCGGACGAGCCCGCCGCCGAAGCCGATCGCCGCGATCGCGCCGAGAGTGGCGAGCACAGTGATCAGCACCGGAGTCGTGACGGTGGTGGCCACGCCGATCTGGTTGAGCGCCGCGATGATGCCCAGCGCCCAGATGAAGACCGCGGCGGCCGTCGCCAGCCAGCGGCCGTACGAGAGCCCGCCGAGCATCCCCTCGACGATGTCCCTGACGGCCTTGGCCACCGCGCCCGCGACCACGATGATCACGATGGCGACCAGTGCCATGGGCAGCCAGGCGACCACGCTGTTCAGCATCGACGAGATCGGGTTGGGCCCGTACACGCTGAAGGCCAGCTGCAGGGTGACCAGCAGGATCGCGTAGAAGACGATCTTCGCGAGCAGGCTGCTGGCGTCGTACTTGCTCCGCTCCAGCCACCGCTGCACGCCGCTGCGCTCCACCGCCCGGTCGAAGCCGACGCGTTCGAGTATCTTGTCGACGATCTTCTCCAGCGCCTTGGCCACGAGATAGCCGATGAAGAGAATCACCAGCATCGCGATCAGCTTCGGAACGAACGTCGCGACCGCCCGCCAGGCGTCGGAAATGCCTTGGCCTATGTTGATGTCCACGGTTTCCTCCTGAGGAGCTAATGCAACGGCGCTACCCGTACCGAATCGGTGTATGCACGCACCGCAGTCGAAACTTCGCACAAGGCGACATCGCACGGGGCCCCCGGCGGTCGCTAGGGTGATCGACATGCATCGCAGCCGGGTCTACGCCCTTCTGATCGACACCCCCGCACCCGAGGCCGAGCAGGCGGCGGCGTTCTGGGCGGGTGCGCTGGGGGCCACCGCGAGCCCGCTCCCCGGATACGAGCAGTTCACCTCGCTGCACGGGGCCGTTCCCGGTTTCGACGTCGCTGTCCAGGCGGTGGACGACGACGCGCCCCGGTTCCACGTCGACATCGAGACGGACGACGTCGAGGCCGAGACCCGGCGGCTGCTGGCGCTCGGGGCGACGGAGGTGTCGCGGTGGCAGGAGTGCCGCATCCTGCGGGCGCCCGGCGGCCACCTGCTCTGTGTGCTGCCCGTGGAGAGTGACCGATTCGAGGCGGAGGCCAAGGCCTGGCCCTGACCGGGCCAGGTCCACCGGTGATCAGGACCTTCAGTCGCCCCTCGCGGCCTTCAGATGCGCGGCCGCGGCCTGCTCGAGATGGACGAGGTCGGAGGCGACGGTGGCGAAGGTGAAGCCCTCGGCCAGGCGGCGGGCGGCCAGCTCGCCGGTGGGGTTGTGGATCCCGGCCGCGATCCCGGCCTCCTCGGCCGCCGTGCTGATCCTCACCAGCGCGGCCTCGAACACGTCGGCGACCTCGGGGTCGTTCGGGAATCTTCCGCCCACGGCCAGGCACAGGTCGGACGGGCCCACGTACACGCCGTCCAGGCCCGGCGTGGCGCAGATCGCCTCGATATCGGCCAGCCCGTCCGGCGTCTCGATCATGGCCAGGACCAGCACGCTCTCGTCGGCCTCCGCCGGGGTGGGGCCGATCCTCAGCATGGAGCGCATGGGGCCGTACGAGCGGCGTCCCTTGGCGGGGTAGCGGGCGGCGGACACGGCGCGGGCCGCGTCCTCGGCGGTGTCCACCAGCGGTACGATCACGCCGCCCGCGCCGAAGTCGAGCGCCCGGCCGATGGCCGCGGGCTCGCCGGACTCGACGCGCACCAGGCCGACCGAGCGGCCGCCCGCGTCGATGGCCATGAGGTTGGACAGCAGCCCCGCGTTGCCGATCAGACCGTGCTGGGCGTCCAGCGCGACGTAGTCGTACCCCAGCCTGGCCAGGCGCTCGGTCGCGACGGGGGCGTCGAGCACCACCCAGTAACCGACGCACTGTTCGCGGTTGCGGATCTTTCTGGCGAACTCGGCTGCGGTCATGTGTGATCGATCTCCTCTGCGGGGACGCGGACGTCTTTGATGACTTTGATGCGGGCGACGTGCGGGGCGGGCGGCAGGCTCATGGGCCCCCTACCGGTTGTAGGCGGGCATCGGGCCGCGGAGCGCGTCGCCCACGGCGTCGCAGGCGTCGGCCACGTCGGAGGGCAGCGGCCCGGCGGCCAGCGCCGCGAGGTTCGCGCGCAGGTGGTCGACGCGGGACGCGCCGAGCAGCACCGCGTTCACCACCGGCTTGCCGGCCAGCCAGCGCAGCGAGAGCTCGGCCGGCGGCAGTCCCGCCCGCAGAGCGATCGCGTCGATCGCCTCGACGGCCTTGAACAGGTCCGCGTCCCAATACCGCTTCCGGTACATCTCCGCCAGCCGCGAGTCCCCGAACCGCCCGCTCTCCGGTGCCTGGTCGAACCGGTGCCGTCCGGTCAGCAGCCCGCCTCCCAGGGGGTTGTACACCATCGTCCGCAGCCCGCCGGTGAGGGCGAACTCCGCGTACTCGTCCTCGATCCGCCTGGCCAGCAGGTTGTACAACTGCTGGGCGACCGCGGGAGGGGGATCGATCCCGGCGATCTGCCAGGCGGCGTAGTTGGACACGCCCAGGCTGCCGACCTTGCCCTCGTCCATCAGCTCGGCGACCGTGGCCAGCGTGTCTTCCAGCGGGGTCGCCCGGTCGGGCTGGTGCAGGTAGAACAGGTCCACGTGGTCCACTTGGAGCCGGCGCAGGCTGCCTTCCAGGCTTGCCCGCAGGCCGGCGGGGGAGAGGGGAGCGTGCCCGCCGGCGTCCGGGTGGGGGATGCCCGCCTTGGTCGCCAGCACGACCCGGTCGCGGCGGCCCCGCAGCAGCTCGCCGAGGATCTCCTCCGCGGCCCCGCCCGCGTAGCCGTTGGCCGTGTCGACGCCGCTGACCCCGGCGTCGAGCGCGAGGTCGAGCATCCGCCCGGCCGTCCCGGCGTCCACGGTGTCGCCGAACGTCATCGTGCCGAGCACCGGTTCAGCGCTCATCAAGGGGCTCCTTTCGCTGCCGCGAGGACGTCGCGCATGGTCGCCGGATCAAGCGCCGCCGCGTGCGGCGGCCGCGAGCCCCAGGCCCTCGGCCGCCCCCGTCCAGAGGAACGCGCGGCGTGAGATGCCGGGGAGTGCGGGCTGAGTCATCCAGTCCTCCATCGGACTGGGGGTGTGCGGGGAACAACCGCGTTACTCTCGGGCAACTGTGGCATAGTCTGCGCATTTCGTGCAATACTCGCCGCGTGATTTGCGCAATTCGAGGTGAGCGGCGTGTTCGCCCTGGCGGATGACCTCACGGGCGCGGCGGAGACGGCGGCGGCTCTCATGTCGCCCGCCCGTCCCGCCCGGATCGCGCTGTCCGGCCTGGCCGCGGCGGCGCCCGTGGTGGTCGCCGACCTCGACAGCCGGCATCACCCGAGAGCCTTCGACCTGGTACGGGAGGCGCTCCGTCAGGCGGGCGACCGGCAGGTCTTCGTCAAGGTCGACTCGCTGTTGCGCGGCAACGTGGCCGCCACGGTCGCCGCCTGCCTCGACGCCCCCGTCGTCTTCGCTCCGGCCCTGCCGTCCGCCGGCCGTACGGTCGTGGGCGGGGTGCCGTACATACATGGGGTGCCTCTGCGCGAAACGCGCGCCTGGCGCTCCGAACGTCGTCCCGCTCCCGCCTTCGTGGCGGAGGCGCTGGGTGACGTCCCATGGGTCCATGTGCCCGTGGGCGCCGACCTGTCCGAGGCCGTCACGGCCGGGCGGGTGGCCGTATGCGACGCGCGGACGGACGCCGACCTGGACGCCATCGTGGCCGCCGCGCTTCGGAGCCCGGTTCGTACGCGCCTGGTGGGCTCGGGCGGCCTCGCCACCGCCCTCGGCCGCGCTCTCGGCGGAGGTGCCGGCTCCTGTGAGGTGTCACGTGGGAACGGCCGGTTGCTGGTGGTGGTCGGGACGGCCGAGCCGGGGGCGGCCGCGCAGGTCAGGCTGCTCGTGGAGCACGGGGTCGCGCACGTGAGGTTGCCGGCCTTGGACCTCGGTGCCGCCGCACGTGTACGGGACGCGCTGGCCTCTGGGCCTGTCGTCCTGACCGCGGGAGCTGCGGCCCTCACCCGACACCTGGGCGAGGTGGTGCGCGAGGCGCTCGGGAAAGGCCCCGCCGATCTGATCCTCACGGGAGGCGAGACCGCCAGAGGGGTTCTGGACGCGCTGGGCGTACGTGAGCTGATCCCCTTGGACCAGGTCCACCACGGCGCCGTTCACAGCCGCACTCCTGAGGGCCACTCGGTGGTCACCAGGCCAGGTAGCTTCGGGGACGTCGACAGCCTCCTCCGCATAGCCGTCCATCTCGACCCGGACCTCCTTCACTCGGAATCGAAAGGCTGACATGAGCACTACCCCTCTCATCGCCCTCACCATGGGGGACGGCGCCGGCGTGGGGCCGGAGGTGATCGTCGGCGCGCTCCTCGCTCAGGAGACCGCCACGTTCTGCCGCCCGGTGGTCATCGGCGACGCCGGACGCCTGCGCAAGGCCGCCGGCTTCATCGGCGTGCAACCGGAGGTGGTCACCGTGTCCGGGGTCGAAGACGCGGAGTTCCGGGCGGGGCGCATCAACGTCATCGACCTCGGTCTCCTCCCCGGCGACCTGCCGTGGGGCGAGGTGTCACCGGTCGCGGGCCACGCGTCCTACGAGTACGTACGGCTGGCCGGCGAGCTGGCGATGTCCGGCGACGTACAGGCGATCTGCACGGCCCCGCTGAACAAGGAGGCCCTGCACGCGGCCGGGCACGTCTTCCCCGGCCACACCGAGCTGCTCGCCCACCTCACGGGGACCGAGGAGGTGTCGATGATGCTCTCCACCTCCAAGGTCAAGGTCATCCACGTCACCACCCACGTCGGCCTGATCGACGCGGTCGCCCGGATCGAACCCGGCCTGGTGGAGCGGACCATCCGGCGGGGCGAGGCGGCCATGCGCGGCTCCGGCGTCGCCCGCCCCAAGATCGGCGTCTGCGGCATCAACCCGCACGCCGGGGAGAACGGCCTGTTCGGGTACGGCGAGGAGGAGGAGAAGATCGTGCCCGCGATCGAGCGCCTCCAGGCCGAGGGCATGGACGTCCACGGCCCGCTGCCCGCCGACACGGCGTTCTTCCTGGCGGGCCGCGGCGACTACGACCTGATCGTCGCGATGTACCACGACCAGGGCCACGGCCCGGTGAAGATCCTGGGTCTGGAGGCAGGCGTCAACATCACGGTCGGCCTGCCGGTGATCAGGACCTCCGTGGACCACGGCACCGCGTTCGACATCGCGGGGAAGGGCGTGGCGGACGCCGGTAGCATGATCGAAGCCCTCCGCCAGGCGGCCGAGCTGTCGTCCACGCGGGGCGTGTGAGGGAAGGGACCATCGATGGGCCGCGCTGCGCAGGTTCGCCGGGACGAGATCGTCCGCCTGGCCACCACCACGGGCCTGGCCAGCGTCGAGGAGCTGTCGGCCCAGCTGGGCGTGACCGCTTCCACCATCCGCCGTGACCTGGCCCACCTCAAAGCCGCCGGCCTGCTGGCCCGCACGTACGGCGGCGCCATGGCCGTGGTCACCCACCCGGAGGCCTCGCTCAGACAACGCGTCGGTGAGGCCTTCGAGGCGAAGCGGGCCATAGCGGCCTGGGCCGCCGCCCAGATCCGCCCCGGCGAAACGATCCTCCTGGACTCCGGCTCGACCACGGGCGCCCTGGCCCACGAGCTGAGACGATCCGTGGACCTGACGGTGGCCACGACTGGCCTGAACGCCCTCCAGGAGCTGGCGGGGGCGACGGGCGTCCACGTCGAATGCCTGGGCGGCACGCTCCGCCACGTGAGCCAGGGCTTCATAGGCCCGCTGGCGGAGGCGGCCTTGAGCATGATGACGTTCGACCGGGTGTTCCTCGGCGCCGACGGGGTGACGGCGGAGGACGGCATCTGCGAGGCGAGCCTGCAGCAGACCCGCTTGAAGGAGCTGATGATGGCCCGCTCCCACCACGTCTACCTGCTGGTCCACGCCGCGAAACTGGGTCGCCGCCCCTTCCACGCCTGGGCCCGCATGCCGGACACCTGGACACTGGTAACGGACACCACCGCCACCCCGGAGTCCCTGGCCCCCTTTACGGCGAGGGGCGTGGAAACCATCGTCGCCGCCCCGTAGGCGAGCCCTTGACCATCCACACAGGTGAACTCGGTGACCGGCGACCACACTCAACAGAGCACTCTCCATCAAAGCGCGCCGGTGAGCGCGGTCATGAGACGACCCCACCACACGAGCGTCTGGGCGAGGCGAACTTGCGCAGAGGCGAGCTTGAACGACGCCACGAGGTCGTCGAGGGACCGGCTTCGGCTCGTGGGCCGGCACCGGAGCGACACCAGCCCCTGACCGCGAGATCATCACGGTGCCGATCAGGGCGGCTGCGGTCTCCGCCTCCGCCGCCGCCTGGTTCTCGACCAGCACGGCGTGTCCTCACCGACCACGACCGCGCTCCAGGTGCGGCGTCGCACCCCCTCGTGAACCGCGGTCAGAATGTGGCGATCGGGTTGACTGGGCTGCCGGACGTACCGGCGAAGCGGACCGGCGCGACTGCGAGGTGGAAGTCCCACTGGCCGAGCTCGGCAGCCGTCGTCGCGCACACCTCCAGGTCGCAGTTGTCGAGCATCCACAGGCCCATCGCGACGAGGCTCACGGCGTGAACCGGCATCAACACGTCTTCGTACCCCGACGGCTGAACGTCCTGGGGGGTGTCAGCGCCGATCAGCGCGACCTCCCGTTCATGCAGCCACGGCAGGCAGGACGCGTGCCAGCCGGCTTGCGTGAAACCGCCGGCCTCACCGGCCTCGTGCCGGACGCGGCCATAGCCGGTCCGCAGGAGTACCGCGTCGCCGGGTCGCACCCGCACACCCTGGCGGCGCTCGGCCTCTTCGAGATCGTCGGGAAACACACCCTGCCCCGGTTCCAACCATGGCACATCGCGGACCCTCGCAATGTCCAGCAGGACACCACGCGTGATGATCCCGTTCGCCGCCGCAGTGACGGACGCCCACGCCGATCCCGTTGCGGCGTCGACCAGCGAGTGCGATCGCCCGTTGTACATCGTGCCGTCCCAGAAGATGTGGCACGGCGAGTCGAGGTGGGTGATGGTGTTGCCGTGGAACGTGATGCCGAGCCGCTCGTTCGAAAAGCCCCAGCGCCGGTCGGCGTGGAATGCGGGCACCGGCATGTTCTCGGCACCCGGCATGTCGGCGGCGCACGGGCACGTCGTCGTCGACCGCTCCATGTCTTGCGGTACGTCAACCTCCCATGCGCACGACACGCTCCTGCCGTGGCGCACGGCCCGCGCCGCCGCCAGCCGGACGTCGTCGGTGATGTGGTTGAGAGTGCCGAGCTCGTCGTCGTCGCCCCACCGTCCCCAGTTCGACAGCGTGTTGAAGTACCCGAGCACGTCGTCCTGCGTGGGCATCGGTCGCTCTGCCGTCATCCCAGCATCGGCTCCTCCGGTCACGCGGTTCGAGGCAACGAAGGCAAGGTATCCCGCCCTCTCCTTTGACATGCCAAGGCCCGCTGAGCCGGCATCATACAAGATCAGCGGGCTGGTACACCGCGTGGGCGGCCAGTTCCGTGAACCCTTCCGTCTTCGTCATCGACCCGGACGGAGGGGCAACCGCCGTGCTCGCTGGTGCCCTCAATGCCGATGAACCGTAGCGCCATGATGGCCTCCACTGCTCCGGATGTGCGCGGACTTGCACACACGCGAGCTCGAGGGTGGGAGGGTCGTCAAGAGAGGCAACTGAATCGCGGGGCATCACGGGTCAGCACCCGTGATGACAACACCCATGATCAACCAGGAACAACAAGAAGCCCCAGACTCCCGGCGTATGCCGTGAGCTGGGGCATTAACTCCTGATTGATCAAGTCAGCCCTGATCTGCTGTGGAGCATGGTGGACGATACTGGGATTGAACCAGTGACCTCTTCCGTGTCAGGGAAGCGCTCTCCCGCTGAGCTAATCGTCCGTATTGAGTTAGAACTCAGAGCGGAAGACGGGATTCGAACCCGCGACCCTCACCTTGGCAAGGTGATGCTCTACCACTGAGCCACTTCCGCGTGGTGCTGCGTTTACTTTAGCGGATCCCGAGGGGTCCGCCGGCTGGGCCGAGGTGGAGACGGGATTTGAACCCGTGTAGACGGCTTTGCAGGCCGCTGCCTCGCCTCTCGGCCACTCCACCAGGAGTCTTGCTCCGAGCGGAAGACGGGATTCGAACCCGCGACCCTCACCTTGGCAAGGTGATGCTCTACCACTGAGCCACTTCCGCGTGAACCCCGGGCGACGTGCGCCGGGCTACGGGAAAACCATATCGCCTTCCCGGAGTGCCCGTGCGCAGCCAGAGGCTCGTGGGCCCAAATTCACTTGATCAGGCGCACATCCTTAGCCATCACGAACATCACGCGGTGGCCGAGCTGGATCTGGTAGTAGCGGAGCTTGCCGGTCGTGGTGACGTGTTTGGCCGGGCTGAAGGCGTCGGCGGCGTAGTAGGAGCCGATGATCGTGTCGCCCACCGTGTACGTCTGGCCGGGCCCGATCTTGTATTGGAGCGGGGTCAGCGGCTGGTAGGACGCCAGCTTGTAGGCGGATTTCTCCGGGTATGCGCGGCCGTACACCTTGGTGTCTGGCTTGCGCGGGGTGACCAGAGGGCCCTTGGCGGGGACGGCGGTGGGGTTCGCGGGCGGGTTGTAGAACCAGGCCTTCTGCCCCAGGTACCAGATGGCCGTCCAGTCGCCCTGCCGGCCCGCCACGGCGTAGCGCTGGCCGGTGGAGGCGCGGGCGCTGTGGTCGTACACGCTGTACGTGCCGGGCTTGCCCGGATGCTTGCCCGGGTCGCTGACCAGGGGAGACGACTCGTTCGGCTCCTTGTGCAGCCAGACCGTGGTGGCGCCGTGCTCCGGGCATTCCTTGGCCGGTTTGCCGGTGACGCAGCCGGTGAAGCGGGGCCGGTTCTTGTCGTACGACGGGCGGATCATGATGGAATCGCCGTCCTTCACCCCTTTGAGCGGCTTGTCCAGCAGCTCGAAATAGTGGGCCCAGTCCCAGTACGGCCCCGGGTCCTCGTGCATGCCGGAGACGGCCTTCGGCGTGGTGCCGGGCACGTTGTCGTGGCCGAGGATGTGGGCGCGGTCGAGCGGGATGTCGTACTTGCCGGCCAGGTATTTGACCAGCTTGGCCGACGAGCGATACATCGCCTCCGTGTACCAGGTGCCTCCCTTGGCCAGGTAGCCCTCGTGCTCGATCCCTATCGAACGGGTGTTGACGTCCCAGTTGCCCGCGTGCCAGGCGATGTCGTTCGTCGGCACGTGCTGGGCGACATGCCCGTCGCTGGAGCGGATCGTGTAGTGCCAGCTCGCGTACTCCGGATCGCTGACCATGGACGGGATGCCCTTATAGGTGCCCTCGGTGTCGTGAATGATGATGTAGTCGACGGTCCGGGTCCGGCTCAGGTGGTCATGGTTGCCGTAGTCCCTGCTCTTCTTCTTGCCGAAGCGCTTGTAGGCGGCGGGCATCCATTCGCAGGCGAGGGAGGCGGGGCACTCCGCCTGCCCTGTGTCTCCCGCCTTGTCCACCTCTTCGGGCTTCTCGTCCGGGGCGGGCTGGTCGAGGGCCGGCAGGTTCGGCACGGGGCCGAGCCGCACCAGGAAGCCGTCGTCGGTACGGCGTGTCACGCCGTCCCGCATCACCGAGAACACCTCGTCGGCGAAATCATGGGCCGTGGCCGCGTCCTCGGCGCCGGAATAGCGGGCGACGGCCTCGTACCAGTCGGCGGGATTGGCGCTCGGGCGGTCCTGGTAGGAGGCGAGGAGGGCGGCACCGGCCCTGATGTTGGTGGCCGGGTCTTCCCGCACGCCGGCAACGGCGGCGCCGATGAGGCGCCCGGCCTGCGGGAGCGTCGCGGGCGGATCGGCCATGCGCATCGCCGACAGGGGAGGGGCGGCGGTGACCGTACGGGACCTCGGCCGGGCGTCGTCCCCCCGCGCGTCGCCGAGCGCGTCGCCCGGCTCAACGCGAGTGGCAGGCAGCGCGTCCACCAGGTGCATCGGCCCATAGCCGCCCGCCGTGCTGGGCGACCCCCCGTTCGTGTCCCAGCGGGACTCCAGATACGAGACGCCGAGCAGCACGCTCTCCGGCACGCCGTACTCCCGTGCGGCCGCGGCGAAGTCGGCCTGCCGTCCGGAAACGCGCGCGGCGGAGCCGGGATGCGGCGGGTGGTCGCGTGCGGGCACGAAGCCGGGCACGAGGGCGGGCGAGGTGAGCATGCCGGCGATCAGGGTGGCGGCGAGCCAGAAGTGCATGACAACTCTCTCGGGAACGTCACGATGCAACTACTGAACGTAACCATTCCCAGAGAGGGATGTGTCAGACGGGTCGGATGATACGCATGAGATCAGCCAGATCAGCAGAGAACTCGGCATCCCAGTCGTCGGGCGTGAGGTGCTCGGCCAGCCGCCTGTGGGCGGGGGCGTCGGTCCCGCGGCGGAGCCGGATGTCCGTGGAGGCGTCGGAGAAGCGGCCGCTCACCTCGGAGAGTGCGAAGCCCAGCACGAACGTGCTCATCAGCCGCTCGATCCGGGGGACGTCGGCCTCCGGGACGCCCGCGTCGATCAGCGCCTGATAGGCCAGGTCGACCAGCTTGACCCCGTCGGGCGTCACCGAGGTGCGCAGCAGCAGGAGCGGGAAGACCGACGGGTGCTCGCGGGCCAGGCGCCGGACGGCCCAGGCGACCGTGCCCAGGCGCTCCTGCCACGTCTGCCCGGGATCTTCGGGCATGAGGCCGCCGAGCAGGCGGCCGACCAGGCCGTCAAGCAGTTCGTCCTTGTTCCGGAAATAGCCGTACAGGGCCATGGGTGTCACCCCGACCCGCTCGGCGACGGCCCGCATGGACAGGGCTTCGAGGCCGCGCTCGTCGGCGATCGCGAGGGCCGCGTCGAGGATTTCCGGCTGCCGGGAGGTCTTGAGCTTCCGCACGGACTCAGTCTACGGTGTAGAGCAGTCTACGACGTAGACTGAGAAGGGGGCTGAGTCTCATGTTGAGCGCGAACGGGCTGGTCAAGCGGTACGGCGATGTCGCCGCGCTGGACGGGTTCGACCTGCGGGTGGTGCCGGGGGAGATCGCGGGGTTGGTCGGGCACAACGGTGCGGGCAAGACGACGTTCTTCGAGATCGCCGCCGGCCTGGTGCGGGCGGACGCCGGGAGCGTCGTGGTGCGGGGCGAGGTGGGGATGGCGCCCCAGCAGCTCGCCCTCTATCCCAGCGTCACCGTCCGGGAGACGCTGCGGCTGTTCGGCGGGCTCGCCGGGCTGCGGCGGCGCGCCCTGGCCGCGGCCATCGACGTCACGGCGGAGGAGATGGCGCTGACCGGGGTGCTCGACCGGCGCGTGAGCGTTCTGTCCGGCGGCCAGCAGCGCCGCACGCAGGCCGCCACCGCCCTCCTGGCGAAGCCGGAGGTGCTCCTCCTCGACGAGCCCACGGTGGGCGCCGACCCCGAGACCCGTGCCGCGCTCCTGGCGGCGGTGCGCCGCAGGGCGGACGGCGGCGCGGCGGTCGTCTACTGCACCCACTACCTTCCCGAGCTCACCGAGCTGAACGCCACGATCGCCGTCGCGAGGAACGGACGGGTCATCGCGAGGGGCACGGGCGCCGAACTGCTCAAGGGGCTGCCGGGCGAGGTCCGCGTCACCCTGGACGACGACGAGATCACGGTCGCCACGACCGATCCCACCGCCACGCTGGCCGCCCTGCTGCGTGACCTGGACCGCCCGGTGCGCGGCATCGACATTCGCCAGCCGTCGCTCGACGACCTCTACAGGGAGCTGGCCCATGCCGCGTGACGCCTTGCACCGGATCGCCGTGCTGGCCGCCCACAACGTGCTCCTGCGTAAGCGCGACCCGGCCCACCTGGTCAGCTATCTGGTCATGCCCATGGTCCTCATGCTCATCTTCAAGTCCATGCTGGGCGAGCCCGTCCAGGTCGTCACGGGTCTGCTGGTCATGTTCTCGGTCCTGTCGATGGCCGACGTGGCCACGGCCGGCCTCACCGAGCGCGCCTGGCACACCTGGGACCGCCTCAAGGCCACCAAGGCCCGCATACCGGAAATCATGCTCGGCAAGGCCCTGCCGGTGTTCGCCGTGCTGGTCTTCCAGCAGGCCGTGCTGCTCGTGTACGGGATCGTGGCGGTGGGCATGCGGCCGTCGGGACCGGTGTGGCCGCTGGCACTGGCCGTGGCGGCGTGGTGCTTCGCGCTGCTCGGCGTGGGCACGGCCCTGGCCGGAGTGGTGCGCAGCCAGGGTGAGCTGAGCACGCTCTGCAACATCGCGGCGTTGTCGGTCAGCGCGCTGGGCGGTGCGCTGGTGCCGTACTCGATGATGCCCTCCTGGGCGCAGGCGATCGCGCCGATCTCGCCCGGATACTGGGCGACGACCATGCTGCAGGCCTCCGTCAGGGGCGACGTCGCGGGCACGGCCGGTCCCGCGGCCGTCCTCGTCGGGCTCGGACTCGCCGCCGGCGCCTTCGCCTGGTGGCGGTTCGGTAAAGGTTGGGGCCGCAGCAGCCTCCTATAGAGAGCCATTGGAGTTAAATCCTGCCCGATATCGGGCAGGATGATGGCGTGTCTCGTTCCAGATGCGTAGTGTCCTCCTCTGTGTCCACCACACGACATCCCTTCGAAGACCTCATCGCCCACCTCACCGAGACGAGCCCCTTGGGCCCGGGTGAGGCCGCGCGAGTGGTCGCCGACGTGCTGTCGTACTTCTCCGAGTCCGCCGAGGAGTACGTCCGGCGCCGTCACGGAGAGCTGAAGTCGCGCGGCCACACCAACGACGAGATCTTCCCGAGGATCGCCCGCGAATTACGCGGTCGCCGGGTAGCGGCACCAGAGCTGTCCCTGCGGCAGCTGCGCAGGATCATTTACGGATAAAAGAGGAGACCTCTATGTGCGGAATCGTGGCCTACGTCGGCCCGAGGGACGCGGCGCCCATCCTGCTGGAGGGCCTGCAGCGGCTGGAGTATCGAGGCTACGACTCCGCCGGGGTCGTGGTGTCCAACCGAGGGCTCAAGGTACGCAAGGTCAAGGGCCGCGTGGCCGACCTGGCCAAGGTGATGCCGGTCAGGTTCAAGGGCACCCTCGGCATCGGGCACACCCGGTGGGCCACGCACGGCGTGCCGAGCGACGTGAACGCGCATCCGCACCTGTCCGGCGACGAGCGCATCGCGGTCGTGCACAACGGCATCATCGAGAACGCCGGCGAGCTGCGCGCCAAGCTGGAGGCCGACGGCGTGGAGTTCGCCTCCGAGACCGACACCGAGGTGCTCGCGCACCTGATCGCCCGCGCCGTCGACGAGAACGACACGCTGGAGGAGGCGGTCAGGAAGACGCTCAAGAGCGTCGTCGGCACGTACGGCATCGCGGTCATCGACTCGGAGCGGCCCGGCGAGGTCGTCGTGGCGCGCAACGGCAGCCCGATCGTGCTGGGCATCGGCGAGAAGGAGATGTTCGCCGCGTCCGACGTGGCCGCGCTCGTCCGCTACACCCGCCAGGTCGTCCACCTGGAGGACGGCGAGCTGGCCGTGCTCAAGGCCGACGGCTTCCACACCTTCTCCAGCGACGCCCGCGAGACGGCCAAGGAGCCGCTGACCGTCGACTGGGACGCCGGGCACTACGACACCGGCGGCTACGAGCACTACCTGCTCAAGGAGATCTCCGAGCAGCCCGAGACGATCACCCGGACGATGAGCGGCCGGCTCGACGAGCGCTTCCACGTGGCCCACCTCGGCGGCCTGAACATGGACGCCCGCGAGACCCGCTCGTTCCGGCGCGTGAAGATCATCGGGTGTGGTTCCGCCTACTACTCGGGGCAGATCGGGGCGCAGCTCATCGAGGAGCTGGCGAGGATCCCCTCCGACGCCGAGCCCGCCAGCGAGTTCCGCTACCGCAACCCGGTCGTCGACCCCGACACGCTCTACGTCGCGATCAGCCAGTCGGGGGAGACGTACGACACGCTCGCCGCCGTGCAGGAGCTCAAGCGCAAGGGCGGCCGCGTCATCGGCATCGTCAACGCGGTCGGCAGCGCCATCGCCCGCGAGGTGGACGGCGGCATCTACCTGCACGCCGGGCCCGAGGTGTCGGTGGCCTCGACCAAGGCGTTCACCTCGACGTCGCTGGCGTTCGCGCTGCTCGCGCTGCACCTGGGCAGGGTGCGCGACCTGTCGCCCGCCGACGGGCGGCGCATCGTGGAGGGCCTGCGCAGGCTGCCCGGGCAGATCGAGGAGATCCTCACGCAGGGCGACAAGATCGCCGAGCTGGCGCAGAAGTACGCCAAGCACCCGAGCATGATGTTCGTGGGCCGCGTGCGCGGCTACCCGGTGGCCAGGGAGGGCGCGCAGAAGCTCAAGGAGATCTCGTACGTCCACGCCGAGGCGTACCCGGCCAGCGAGCTCAAGCACGGGCCGCTCGCGCTGATCGGCCCCGACATGCCGACGGTCGCGATCGTGCCCGACGACGAGCTGCTCGACAAGAACCTCACCACGCTCGGCGAGATCCGCGCCCGCGGCGGCCAGGTGCTCATGGTCGGGCACCGCGAGCCCGACGCCAAGCTGGCCGACGACGTGATCGTGATCCCCAAGAACGAGATCGAGCTCGACCCCATCCTGCTCACGATCCCGTTGCAGCTGCTCGCGTACTATGCCGCCGTGGCGCTCGGCCGCGATGTGGACAAGCCGCGCAATCTAGCCAAGAGTGTCACGGTCGAGTAAAGAGGCTAATTTGGCCTCAAACCTCGTTATCTTGCTGCGGACGGCATAAATTCGATGCTGTGCGGCAGTTCGACCATGAGACGCCCAATCTCGCACGCATGTACGACTACATGCTCGGCGGGAAGGACAACTTCGCGGTCGACCGCCAGGCCATCGAGCAGCTCGCCGAGCTGATCCCGCAGGCGGTCCCGCTGGCCCGCGCGAACCGGGCCTTCCTCCAGCGTGCCGTGCGCTACGTGGCCGCCGCCGGGGTGCGCCAGTTCCTCGATCTCGGCAGCGGGCTGCCGACCCAGGGCAGCGCGCACGAGGTGGCGGAAGAGGCCAGGGTCGTCTACGTCGATCATGATCCGGTCGTCGCCGCACACGCCACGGCCCTGCTCGGACGTTCGGGCAGGGCCGCCTGCGTTCAGGCGGACCTCCTGGATCCCGACGCGGTGCTTGCCCAGGCGGGCACGTTCCTGGATCTGCGGAAGCCGGTCGGGGTCCTGCTGGTGTCGATCCTGCACTTCCTGCCGGACTCGGCACGGCCGCAGCGGGCGGTGGCCTGTCTGCGCGAGAGGCTGGCGCCGGGCAGCTACCTCGTGATCACCCACGCCACGTCGATGAGCCGTCTGGAGGACGAGCAGCGATACCGGGGCGCCTCCAGGGACGATCCGGGTGCAGGCGCCGACCGCGCGCCCGCCGAAATCCGCACGTTCTTCGGCGACTTCCCGCTGGAGCCTCCAGGGCTGGTGCAGGCCGTCGACTGGCGTCCCGACCGGCCCAAGCTGGTCGGCGACTGGTCTCTGCCTTCGTCGCTCATGGCCGGGGTCGGCAAGAAACCTCTCTGAGAGGCATGTGTATCTCTGCGTAATGTGCCAATAACTCCGAGTACGCGATAGTTCGGGGGAGAGGCACATGCGCCGTCGGCGGTTCTTCGCATGGGGGCTGGGTCTGGCCGTGTGCGCGGCCGGTTGCGGCACGGGACGCGTCACCGGAGGCGCGGCGCTGCGTACCCGGTTCCTGATCAGCCCCGAGGGGCGCCGCTGGACGCGCACCGGGCAGGTGTTCGCCGACGCGGCGCGCGCGGCCGGATACCAGATCGGCGCCGGCACGAAGGTCACGCTGGCCGGCCTGCCCGCCCTGGCCGCCGCCGAGGTGAACGGCGGCCATACCTTCCTCGACACCACGACGCCGCTGGCCAGGCTCAGCGGCGAGGTCGAGGTCGTGGTCGTGCCCGGCGACTCCCGCTTCAGGGACTTCGAGGCCTTCGGCGCCCACCTGCTCGCCAAGCCGGGCCAGACCCCGCTGGCGGGCGGACCGCAGGGCGAGCCGGACCACCTGCTGTTCGGGCTGATCGCCAAGGGGCTCGGCGCGGACACCAGGCAGATCGACTACACCGGCTATCCCAGCAGCCAGGAGGCCGCCACCGCGCTGCTGTCCGGCAAGGCCGAGGCCGCCGCGGGCCTGCTCGCCGACTGGCGCGCCGGCATCGGCACGGGCCAGGTCAGGGCGCTCGCTGTGTCCTCGGCCAAGCGGGTGTCGGAACTGGACGTGCCGACGCTGCTGGAGTCCGGCGTACGGGTGGACTTCGCGGACTGGGTGGCGGCCTTCGGACCCGAGGCCATGCCGGAAGGGGCCCGCGAGGCGGCCATCCGCATGTGCGACGACGTGACCGGCTCGCCGGCCTGGGACGCGGCCTGTCGTTCCGAGGGGTGGATCTCGATCCCGCTGAGTGGCGAGGACTTCGAGCTGTGGCTGGCCTCCGAGGTCGAGCGCACCCGCGCCGTACTGAGAGATCTCGGACTGCTCAACAAGCCCTGAGCCACAACATGCTGGGTCAGTTGCGGGAACGGCTACTAGATGTAGGATCCTCCTCGTCGCTGGTTCGCCTCTCCGGAGGCGGAGTAAAAGGGAACCCGGTGCGATTCCGGGGCTGCCCCGCAGCGGTGAGCGGGAACGACCGCCGTCATACGCACTGGAGCGATCCGGGAAGCGACGGCCAGTAGGCAACGATTGTGCGCCCGCGAGCCCGAAGACCTGCCTGCGACATGCCGGGCTGCCCGCCCGGCGTGAAGTGACCATGGCCTCGAGGGAGGGCCGGGGAGCGAACCGGCGGGTGCTGCCTGCCGTCGTGCTCTCGCGCGCCCTCACGGGGGACGAGCTCGCGAGGAGAGAGCACGTGACGCAGATCATCGGGATCGACCGTCGTCTGGCCATCGAGGAGGCCGCCGCCCGGGTCATCGCCGATCCGGCCAACTCCCGGGTCGCCGCCAGGCTGCTGGCCGAGGAGATCGCCGAGGAGGCCGCCGCGCACGGGGTGCGGTCGTTCTCCGAGTCCATCGCCGCCACCCACGCGGCCGGGCTCATCCAGGACGGGCTGGCGGAGTTCGTCGCCGCGCACGCGGCCGAGCTGGACGCGCTGGTCTCCGCGGAGGCGGACGACCGGTTCGAGTATTTCGGGTTGCGCACCGTCTATGACCGCTACCTGCTGCGCCACCCCGAGACGCGGGCGGTGCTGGAGCGGCCGCAGCACTTCTTCCTCCGCGTGGCCTGCGGGTTGTCCGAGACGGTCGAGGAGGCGGCCGAGCTCTACGCGCTCATGTCCACGCTGTCGTACCTGCCCAGCTCGCCCACGCTGTTCAACTCGGGCGCGCGCCGGCCGCAGCTCTCGTCGTGCTTCCTGCTCGACTCGCCGCGCGACGAGCTGGAGGCGATCTACGACAGGTACGGGCAGGTGGCGCGGCTGTCGAAGTACGCGGGAGGCATCGGCATCTCCTGGACCCGGGTGCGCTCGCGCGGCTCCCTGATCCGGGGCACGAACGGCCACTCCAACGGCATCGTCCCCTGGCTGCGCACGCTCGACTCCTCCGTCGCGGCGGTCAACCAGGGCGGGCGGCGCAAGGGCGCGGCCTGCGTCTACCTGGAGACCTGGCACGCCGACATCGAGGAGTTCCTCGAGCTGCGCGACAACACCGGTGAGGACGCCCGGCGTACCCACAACCTCAACCTGGCGAACTGGGTGCCCGACGAGTTCATGCGCCGGGTGGAGGCGGACGAGGTCTGGTCGCTGTTCGACCCGAAGGAGGTGCCCGATCTCACCGACCTGTACGGGGAGGCGTTCACGCAGGCGTACCGCGCGTACGAGGCCGCGGGGCGCTACATCCGGCAGATCCCGGCCAGGACCCTCTACGGCCGGATGATGCGCACGCTCGCCCAGACCGGGAACGGCTGGATGACGTTCAAGGACGCCGCCAACCGCACCTCCAACCAGACCGCCCGTCCCGGGAACGTCATCCACCTGTCGAACCTGTGCACCGAGATCCTGGAGGTCACCAGCGACGCCGAGACCGCGGTCTGCAACCTCGGCTCCATCAACCTCGCCGCCTGCCTCTCCGGGGGCGACCTGGACTGGGACCGGCTCCGCGGCACCGTACGCACGGCCGTGCGCTTCCTGGACAGGACCATCGACCTGGGCTTCTACCCCACACCCGAGGCCGAGTCGGCGAACAAGCGGTGGCGGCCGATCGGGCTCGGCGTGATGGGCCTGGCCGACGTGTTCTTCGCGCTGCGGCTCCCGTTCGACTCGCCGCGGGCCCTCGAGCTGTCCACCCGGATCGCCGAGGAGATCGCGCTGGCCGCTTACGACACCTCGGCCGACCTCGCGGCCGAGCGCGGCCGGCACCCCTCGTACGCCGACACGCGGGCGGCCGGGGGAGTGCTGCACCCCGACCACTACGGCGCCGGGACCTCGCCGCGCTGGGAGGCGTTGCGGGAGAAGGTCGGCGTGACCGGCCTGCGCAACTCACTCATGATCGCCATCGCGCCGACCGCCACGATCGCCTCCATCGCCGGCTGCTACGAGTGCATCGAGCCGCAGGTGTCCAACGTGTTCAAGCGCGAGACTCTGTCCGGGGAGTTCCTGCAGGTCAATCGCTATCTGGTGGCCGACCTGCAGGCACGCGGGCTGTGGACGCAGGAGATGCGCGACGCCATCAAGCGGGCCGACGGCTCGATCCAGGCGGTCCCCGGCATCCCCGACGACCTCAAGGTGCTCTACCGCACGGCCTGGGAACTGCCGCAGAAGGCGCTGATCGACCTGGCCGCCGCCCGCCAGCCGTACATCGACCAGTCGCAGTCCCTGAACCTCTTCATGGCCAGCCCGACCATCGGCAAGCTCTCGTCGATGTACGCCTACGCCTGGAAGCAGGGCCTGAAGACCACGTACTACCTGCGCTCCCGCCCCGCCACCCGCATCGCCCAGACCACCGTCGCGGCTTCGGTTTGCTCCCTGGAGAACCCGGAGACCTGCGAAGCCTGCCAGTAAGGAGACGTCTATGCTGCTCGACCCGGGAATGGACCTCACGCTCCGGCCCATGCGCTACCCCGACTTCTACGAACGGTACCGCGCGGCCATCCGCAACACGTGGACCGTCGAGGAGGTGGACCTCCACTCCGACCTCGCCGACCTGGCCAAGATGACGCCCCAGGAACGGCACCTGATCAACCGGCTGGTCGCGTTCTTCGCCACCGGCGACTCCATCGTGGCCAACAACCTCGTGCTCAACCTCTACCAGCACGTCAACGCCCCTGAGGCGCGCCTGTACCTCAGCAGGCAGCTGTTCGAGGAGGCCGTGCACGTCCAGTTCTACCTGACCTTGCTGGACACCTACCTTCCGGACCTTTCCGAAAGGGTGCAGGCCTTCGCCGCGATCGACCACATTCCTTCGATCCGCGACAAAGCGGAATTCTGCTTCAAATGGATCGATTCGATCAACGAGTTGCAGCGCCTGGAGACCCGGGACGACCGCCGGCGCTTCCTCCTGAACCTGATCTGCTTCGCCGCCTGCATCGAGGGCCTGTTCTTCTACGGCGCCTTCGCGTACGTGTACTGGTTCCGCTCCCGCGGACTGCTCGGCGGCCTGGCCACCGGCACGAACTGGGTGTTCCGGGACGAGTCCATGCACATGGAGTTCGCCTTCAGCGTGGTGGACACGGTGAGGGCGGAGGAACCAGGACTTTTTAACGATGACCTGGGCAAACAGGTTACTCTCATGCTGGAGGAGGCCGTGGCGGCCGAGCTGGCCTTCGCCGAGGACCTGTGCGGGGACGGCATGCCCGGCATGGGGGTCGAGCAGATGCGCCAGTACCTCCAGTACGTCGCCGACCAGCGGCTGGCCAGGCTGGGCATGCCCAAGAGGTACGGCTCGGCGAACCCGTTCGCGTTCATGGAGTTGCAGGACGTCCAGGAGCTGGCCAACTTCTTCGAACGGCGGGTCTCCGCGTATCAAGTGGCAGTTGAGGGCAATGTGACCTTCGACGAGTCTTTCTAGACATTGGGGGCAAGGCGTGCAGTCTCTGGCGGACTGGCCGATTCTCGTAATCTCGGTGATCGGGTCGATCCTCCTGGTTGAGCTGGTGCGGAGGGTGCTCAACAAGGTCGGGCGCAAATGGGCGCTCGCCCGGCACCTGGTGGAGCACTGCACGTGGCCCGCGTTCTCGGTGGCGGCCGTGGCGGCCTTCAACCTCGTCTTCAGGCCAGGGATGTTCGGCGCCGGCCCGGACGAACAGGGCGTCGCCGCGACGGTGCAGCGGGTGCTCGGCCTCGCCACGATCGCCGCGGTCACCTGGCTGATCGTCCAGGCCTCGTACGCGCTGACGGACGTCGTACTCGACCGGCTGGTGCTGGTCGAGGGGGAGCGCAACCGCAGGGCGCGGCGGATCAGGACGCAGCTCACGCTGGTCCGCCGCATCGCCGCCGCGGTCATCATCGTGATCGCCATCGGCGCCATGCTCTTCTCGTTCCCCCAGGTCCGCGCCCTCGGAGCGGGGATCCTGGCCTCGGCCGGCATCGCGGGCGCCATCGTCGGGATCGCCGCCCAGCCCACCATCGGCAATGCCCTGGCCGGCCTCCAACTCGCCTTCAGCGACGCGCTCCGGCTCGACGACGTGGTCGTCGTGGAGGACGAATGGGGCAGGATCGAGGAGCTGACGCTCACCTATGTCGTCCTGCGCCTGTGGGACGAGCGCCGCCTGGTCCTGCCGGTGTCCTACTTCACCCAGAACCCGTTCGAGAACTGGACCCGGCACGGCAGCCGGGTCCTCGCCGTCGTTTTGCTGCGCGTGGACTGGTCGGTGCCGGTGTCGAAACTGCGGGAGGCGCTGTATGAGTTCCTGCAGGGCAATCCGCTGTGGGACCAGAAGGACTGGACGCTCCAGGTCACCGACGTGCTCCCGAACGGCCTGGTGGAGCTGCGCGCCCTGATGAGCGCCGCGGACTCGCCGTCCGCGTGGGACCTCAAGTGCGACGTACGCGAGTTCCTGGTCGACCACGTCAGGGACAACTACCCGGACTCCCTGCCCCGCTTCCGCGTGGAGACCCCGGAATCCCGCGTGCAGAATTAAATATGTGGCACGGGGCCGATCAAGGCTTTACCGTGGACATTGTCCAGCAGCACGAAGAAAGGCGGCGAAGTGAGCATCCTCGTGGCCCTTCCCGAGCCGCCGCGAAGGCTTTCCTGATAAATCCTCGAATTGTTCGGAGAGCCGTCTCGGATCCACCGGGGCGGCTTATTTGTTGACGACCGGGTGTGGGGCAGTTTGGTCAGCCCGCCTGCCTTGGGAGCAGGAGTACCGCAGGTTCGAATCCTGCCACTCGGACAGCGGTCCTGAAAGGAAAGGGCCGCGGGCCACGGCCTGGCCGACGGGATTGGCGCCCCCCGGCCGGACCCAGCCCCCGCCCCGGGCCGGCCCACGCCAGCCAAGCCCGGGGCCCAGCCGCTCTGGCGCAATCGGCAGAGGGGTCAGCGCGTCGCGTAGGCCTTGGGCAGTCGCATGCCACGGTCAGCCATGATCTGCCGGACGCGGTTCGGATAGTCCGTGATGATGCCGTCGATGCCCATGTCCATCAGGGCCTCGATGGTCGCGGGGTCGTCGCAGGTCCAGGGGACGACCTTCAGGCCACGTGCGTGCGCCTCGGACACCATCGTCGTGTCGACGTAGAAGCGGAAGCCGGGGTCGCCGATCTTTCCGTTCTGCGGGAAGCCGTACACGGGAGACAGCGCGGTGACGCCCGGGATGCTGGCGGCGGCCTTCACGAAGTCGCCGCCGAAGTCGTCGGCGTCGAGCCCACCGAGCCACGGCGAGGCACCGGGCTTGCCTACCTGAAGGAAGTCGTAGTTGGTCAGCGCAACCAGTGGCCAGGACGGCGCCAGCCGGTGCACTTCCTTCAGCGCGCCCCAGTC
This sequence comes from Nonomuraea sp. CA-141351, assembly GCF_050944675.1. Classification (NCBI taxonomy): domain Bacteria; kingdom Bacillati; phylum Actinomycetota; class Actinomycetes; order Streptosporangiales; family Streptosporangiaceae; genus Nonomuraea; species Nonomuraea sp. CA-141351. Next base: position 8,323,412 of record NZ_CP191982.1, on the reverse strand, counting down.
GAAGGACTGGATGGTGACCTGGTCCTCGATTCCCGAGGCGTGGATCTCCTCGTACACCCGGCGGACGAACAGCTCGCGCGGCTGGGTCTGCTCCGGCGCGCCCGCCTCGACCTTGGTCTCGATGTTCAGCTTGACCTGCTTGGCGTGGAAGCTCTTGACGAGGTCCAACACGTCCTTGAGCTCGACCATCCGGAAGCCGTGGATCACCTCCTGCTCGGGGAAACCGGGCAGTTGCTGGTATCCGCAGTCCATGGTCTTGATCTGGGCCAGGGTCAGGTCCTTGATGAACTTGCCGACGTAGGGGTACATCGGGTCGCCCGGTGTGACCGGCGCGGTGTCGCGGCACTTCTGGGCGCTGATCTGCCGGTCGTGGTTGACGACGACTTTCTCGTCCTTGGTGACGTGGGTGTCCAGCTCAAGTGTGCTGACACCAAGGCGCAGGGCCTTGGTGAAACCCTCCAGCGACTCCTCGGTGGTCAAGCCGAGCCCACCTCGGTGGGCCTGCAGGTCGAAGTGGGTCTTCTGGGGCAGCACACCGGGATCAGCGGCGGTCGACGCGTGCGCGGCTACCGGAGCGGCAAGTGCCGGCAGGAATGCCAAGCCTGCCAGGACATGGCGAAGGTACACGGGAGTCTCCTTGCTCAGGTCTGTATGACCTCGCGAAGGTAGATCGTCCGCCGACCCGCGCTACGGCCGTGGCGTGATGGCGTCGTGAACGTTCGCCGAACGCTTCCAGCGACGGCCTGGCCGCGCTGCTTGCCTCTCCGCCTGCCACGGTGAAACTTTCATCAGCCACTGCAACTCCCAGCAGCTCAGGGTATGCAGTGTGACCTGCCCGGATGGCAGTCCGGAGATTCGCGTGGCCACGGAGTGCTTTCACGCCTCAGTCCCGTGTGCTTCACTGCTCCCATTGCCGGAAAGCGCTTTCCGAATTGGAGCGCCGACGCCCGTTCGAAAGAGGTCCGACTTGGAAGAAACGTTAAGGCGTTGGGCGCGGCGATCGTACTTGCCGTCGCCCTGAGCGCCAAAAGATGAAAAGAGCTCCCGGCGTACGGCTCCCGGCATTCCCTTTCTCGGCCTGCCGATCCCGCCGGCGGCCGGAGCCGGTGTCCCGGGCGCTGACGTGATCCCGTGACAAGCCCGATGCTGCGCCCCTGCGGCAGGCCCGCAGCATCCGACCGCAGGGAAACGCACCCAGCATACGAAGACGAAAGTGAGATGAGGATGAGACGAGTAGTCGCATTGCGACTCCAGGCGGCGCTGGCCACGGCGGCCATCGCCGGCACGATCGGCATGGTTTTACCGGGAATCCAGGCGTCGGCAGCGTCCGGCAGCGCCACCGGCTACGCGACCAGCAACGGTGGGACCACCGGCGGTTCGGGCGGGCAGACGGTGAGGGCCACCACGGGGACCGCGATCCATGCGGCTCTGTGCAGCCGGGCCAGCAGCAGCACCCCGATCACCATCGAGGTCGAGGGGACCATCAATCACGGCAACACCAGCAAGGTGTCGGGTGGAAGCTGCAACACCGCCGACGGCGTGATCGAACTCAAGCAGATCAGCAACGTCACGATCATCGGGGTCGGCAACGGGGCCGTCTTCGACCAACTGGGCATCCACATCCGCGAGGCCGGCAACATCATCATCCAGAACGTGACCGTCCGGAACGTCAAGAAGTCGGGCTCGCCCACGTCCAACGGTGGCGACGCCATCGGCATGGAGAGCGACGTACGCAACGTCTGGGTCGATCACGTCACTCTGGAGGCCTCAGGCGGGGAGTCGGAGGGGTTCGACGGCCTCTTCGACATGAAGAACAACACCCAGTACGTGACCCTGTCCTACAGCATCCTTCGCAACTCCGGTCGCGGCGGGCTCATCGGGTCCAGTGAGAGCGACCTCTCGAACGGCTTCATCACGTTCCACCACAACCTGTACGAGAACATCGACTCCCGCACGCCCCTGCTGCGTGGCGGCATCGCTCACATCTACAACAACTTCTACATAAACCTCAACGAATCCGGCATCAACTCCCGAGCCGGGGCCCGCGCCAAGGTGGAGAACAACTACTTCAAGGACTCCAAAGACGTCCTGGGCACCTTCTACACCGACGAGGCCGGCTACTGGCAGGTCAGCGGCAACACGTTCGACAACGTGACCTGGTCCAGCCCCGGCAGCGAGAACAACCCCGCCGGCCCCAACCCCCAGTCCAACACCACCGTCAGCATCCCGTACTCCTACAGCCTCGACGGGGCCGGCTGCGTGCCGGACATCGTCCGCCAGACGGCCGGCGCCAACAAGGGTCTGCAGGTGTCGAACGGCAACTGCTCGCCCCAGACGCCGACCGCGACACCAACCAGCCCCACACCGACAGCCAGCCCCACCCCCGGTGGAACCAACCTCAGCATCGGGGCCGGCTCCGACGGCTCCAGCAAGGGTGACGGTACGAGCTACGGCAACGTGCGGGACGGCGACATGAGCACCTACTGGTCGCCGGCCGGCTCGACCGGCGACATCTCGATCAAGTGGGGTTCCGCCAAGACGGTGTCCAGGATCATCATCCGAGAGGCGTCAGGCGCCACGGGCGCTATCGGGTCCTGGCAGGTCATCAACGGCGACACTGGCGCCGTCCTGAAATCCGGCAGCGGGGCGGGCGCCATCACCTTTGCCCCGACCTCGCTGAGCAAGATCACCTTCAGGATCGCCGGCTCGACCGGCACGCCGAAGGTCGCCGAGTTCGAGACCTACGCCGGGTAGCACCAACCACCAGGAGCGGGGGCCGTCAGAACTGACGGGCCCCGCCCTTCTGCCCTGAACGGTCAGAGCCCCTGAGGGGCTGACTTGCTCAGGGAGCTCCCGCCGGTGCCGCGGCTGATCGGCGGGAACGTCGGTGTCATCGGGTTCAGCACGAGCGTCCTGTCCGCCACGGCGCCGCACCGGCCGGCCGGAGCCCTCCACCGCGTCCTGGACCTGATCGCTCAGGGACGTCGCGACGTGCCGGTCACCGAGGTCGGCTCGCCCGACCGAGGTGCCCTTGGTCCATCAGCAGCTCGCCCGAGGGGGACGGCATCGGCAAGTACGTCGCCAGGGTAAGTCGTTCCGTCCGGCCGCGTGGACTCGCGTTTGAACGCGGCGAACGCGATGTCCGACGGGTAGTCCGTCTGCCGCGCCACGCTCCGTGGTGGCGCGTCGGACTCGCGCAGCAGCCGGGCCGCGATCTCGCGGGCGATGACGCGGTGTGCGGGGGGCTCTCCGGTTCTGTGGTCGGTGGGAGCCGATCGGCAGGCCGCCGGCCCGACTCCAAGCTGCGGGGCCGGGCCAGGGCCGCGGGAGTCAGTCCCGGATCGGCAGGAGCTCGCGGATCAGGCGGGTTGCCTGCGGGAGTTCGGTGAGCTCGTGGCCGGTGCTGGGCAGGTGGCCGCCATCGGGAAGCAGGGTGACCGTGGCGCCCAGGTCCTGGGCGAACGAGATGAGGTGTTCAGCGGTGGCTGGCCCGGTCACCGGGTCGTCGACGGCGTGTAGCACTTGTATCTTGTGCGCGGCCAGGCGGATGCGGTCCCAGTCGAACCCCGGGGTGAAGAATCCGGCCAGGGCGTCGTAGCCGACCTCCTTGGCCATGCCGGCCACCAGCACCACCCCCGCGTACGGGTCGAAGCGCTCGGTGTCGTGCTGCTGGAGCAGCCGCAACACGTTGACGCCGCCCAGGCTGTGGCCCACCAGCACAGTGTCGGCGGCCGTGCTCGGGTCGGCTGCCTCGGCCAGGGTCTTCAACCACGCGTGTGGCTCGGGGGCCTGCGGGTCGGGCAGGTCGGGGATCAGTACCTGATGGCCCTCGGCGGTGAACTCCGCGCGCAGCGCGGGGTACCAGAATTCGGTGCTGGAGCTGGCGAGCATGTGGGAGACCACGATGGTGCTCAAGGCGAGCCTCGACTCTCACTAATCAAATCGCTACGTTTCGTTTCGATTGAAACTAGCACGCTGCTACTGTGGCGTCCATGCCCAGGCCAGCTGACACCGCGCGACCCTCCAAGCCCGCACGTACAGGAGGCCGCGTCCGCAGCGAGGAGGCCCGCGACGCCGTTCTGACCGCCGCCGCCGAACTCGTCGAGGAGCAGGGGTACGGCACGCTGACCATGGAAGGCATCGCCGCCCGCGCCAACGTCGCCAAAAGCACCCTCTACCGCTGGTGGAAGACCCGGGCCGCACTCGTCCTGGACGCCTACGGCCCTGCCGTGGCCCGCCGTATGCCCGAACCGGACACCGGCGACACCGCCACCGACCTCATCGCCTTCATCCGCGAGCTCTACCGCGTCGTCGAGCATCCCTTCCGGGTCAACGCGCTGCGCGGACTGATGGCCGAAGCACAACTCGACCCAGCCTTCGCCGACCAGTTCCAGCAATGGGTCCAGAGCCGCCGCGCCGTGGTCAGCGACCTGCTCAACCGCGGTATCGAACGCGGAGAGCTGGCCCCGGACCTGGACCTCGACCACGCCGTCGACCTGGTCTTCGGCCCCTTCTGGTACCGCCTTCTCGTCGGCCACACGCCGGTGGACCCCGTCCAGGCCGATGCCCACGTCCGTCGCCTCCTGGACGGCCTGGCCCGCTGACACGCCACACCACCGTCAGCATCCCGTACTCCTACAGCCTCGACGGGGCCGGCTGCGTGCCGGACATCGTCCGCCAGACGGCCGGCGCCAACAAGGGTCTGCAGGTGTCGAACGGCAACTGCTCGCCCCAGACGCCGACCGCGACACCAACCAGCCCCACACCGACAGCCAGCCCCACCCCCGGTGGAACCAACCTCAGCATCGGGGCCGGCTCCGACGGCTCCAGCAAGGGTGACGGTACGAGCTACGGCAACGTGCGGGACGGCGACATGAGCACCTACTGGTCGCCGGCCGGCTCGACCGGCGACATCTCGATCAAGTGGGGTTCCGCCAAGACGGTGTCCAGGATCATCATCCGAGAGGCGTCAGGCGCCACGGGCGCTATCGGGTCCTGGCAGGTCATCAACGGCGACACTGGCGCCGTCCTGAAATCCGGCAGCGGGGCGGGCGCCATCACCTTTGCCCCGACCTCGCTGAGCAAGATCACCTTCAGGATCGCCGGCTCGACCGGCACGCCGAAGGTCGCCGAGTTCGAGAGCTACGCCGGGTAACAGACGATCCCGCCGCCTGCTACTGATCACCAGGATCGGGGCCACGGTTCTGAGGGGACCGTCGCAGCGATGCGGCGGTCCTGCCCGGCGAGTGGAGGTCTCATGACGGTTTCGAAGTGGGGGTGAGGCCGGCGAAAAGACGTTCCTCGGCGACGTCGAGGGCGCTGCGTACGGCTCCGATCGCGGAAGAGTGGTCCCCCATGACCGAGCAGACGACCGCCGGCGGGAAGGCCGTCTCGCGTTCGATGCGGACACGTACCGGCTCGCGGATGGCCTCGCCGGCGGCTGAGATGCCACCCCCGATGATCACGAGTTCGGGGTCGATCGTCACCATGACCGGCGCCAGACCCTGTACGAGTAGGTCGGCGAACCCGTCGATGCCCGCCTGAGCGGCCGCGTCGCCCGCCTTGGCGGCGTCGAAGATGGCCCGGATCGCATCGCCCTGGTCCGCGCTCCGCTCGGCCAGAGTTTTGGGCGCCAACTCCAGCAGCCGTTCGTACGCGTGCGCCCACGGCAGCCCACGCCAGAGGCCGATCTCGGCCGCCGCCCCGTGCCCACCGGCGTGCGGCCGGCCCGCGACCAGCAGGCCGGTGCCCATGCGGCGGCCGACGTGGACATACACCACGTCGGAGGTGTCGCGGGCCACGCCTTTCCAGTGCTCGGCCAGCGCGGCCATGCGCATGTCGTTGAAGACCTGGGTCAAGATGCCGAACCGGTCGTAGACGTGTTTGCCCAGGTCGATGCCGTCCCATTCGGGGATGGCTGGAGCGTGGGCGACCTTGCCCTCGGGGCCGACGACGCCAGGCGTGGCGATTGCCGCGCACATGATGTCGGTGGCGGACAGGCCGGCCGCATTCAGGGCCTCGCTGATCGTCTGGTTCATGATCGACAGGCGCCTGACCCTGGAGGAGGTGGGGCGGAGGGTCTTGCGGTGTTCGGCGACAATCTCGCCGGACAGGTCGCTGACGAGCACCAGCACCTTGTGGCCCCCGATGTCGACGCCGAGCACGTGGCCGGCGGCCGGGCGGAACTCGAAGCGCTGCGCGGGCCGCCCCACCCGATCCTTCTGGCCGGAGCTGCTCTGGATCCAGCCCGCCTCAAGGAGGTCGGAGATCGCCTGGCTGACGGTGGGCCGGGAGATCTTGGCGGCGGCCGCGATCGCGGTGATCGTGTGGCTGCCGCCGCCGTACAGCACCCGGAGCACAGACCGCAAGTTGAGCACGCGCACCATGGACATGTCGCCGCTGAGGTGCGTCGTCGGCGGAACCATGAACGAGGTCATCCGTTTCGCTTTCTGCCTCTTACTTTACAGTTCGGGCGTCGGGCGCCGTCCGACGCGGTCCGCCGCGACGAGCCGGCAGGGAAGTGGCGTGGCCCCGGCCTTGCGGCGCCGAAATGATATCGATCATGCCGAGATCTCGATGAGCATCGCAGTCTCGGGGCGCAGGGTGGGCAGCCGGACGCCGACCGTGCCGAGCGTCGCGCCGCTGAATCGGGCCTGCGAGCCGAGCCAGCCAGGCCGGGGGCCGAGGTCGTCGCTGTTCGGGCCGATGAGCCGGATCGTGTAGTGGCGGGCTGGGTCGAGGCCGGGGAGGGTCATGCGTCCCGCGGGCTCCTCATCGGAGCGGCACATCGCGGCCACCGAGTAGAGCGCGAGCTCCGGTGTCACGACGCCGGTCAGCCAGCGGCCGGAGCTCGGGTGCTCGTCGCGGACGAGCGTGCCGGAGTGCAGCAGTGCCCGGTAGCGCTTGTAGATGGCGATCCATTCGGCGAGCTCGGTGGTCTCGGCCTCGTCGAGCTTGGTGAGGTCGAGTTCCAGGCCGAAGTGCGCGAACAGCGAGGTGATCGCGCGGAAGGCGAGGTCGTGCCGGCGGCCGGTGGTGTGTGAGACGGTGGAGGCGACGTGGCCGCCGATGAGTTCGAGCGGGATGAGCTGGCTGGTCCAGCGCTGGATGGTCTGCCGTTCGAGCGGGTCGATGCAGTCGGAGGCCCACACCCGATCGGTGTGCTCCAGGATCCCGAGGTCGACGCGTGCGCCCCCGGACGAGCACGACTCGATCTCCAGCCCGGGGAAGGCGGCGCGCAGTTCGTCCATCAGCCGGTAGGCGGCCAGCGTCTGCCGATGGACGCCGGGCGCCTCGATCAGGTCGCGGTTGTGGTCCCACTTGAGGTAGCCGACGCCGTACTCGGCGATGACCGCGGACATCTGCTTGAGCAGGTGGTCGAACGCCTCCGGGTTGGCGAGGTCGAGCACCTGCTGCCAGCGCGAGGCCGGTGGCAGCTCGGTCCGCGCCCGGAGCATCCATTCCGGGTGCGTGCCCGCGAGCTCCGAGCGCGTGCTGACCATCTCCGGCTCGAACCACAGCCCGAAGGTCATGCCGAGCTCCTTGACCCGGTCGACCAGGGGGTGAAGCCCGTCCGGCCAGCTGTGCTCGTCCACGAACCAGTCGCCCAGCCCTCGTTCCGGCCCGTTCCTGCGGTGGAACCAGCCGTCGTCGAGCACGAACCGCTCCACTCCGATCGCGGCTCCGCGCTCGGCCAGCGTCAGCAGCGTGTCGAGGTCATGATCGAAGTACACGGCCTCCCACACGTTGAGGTTCACCGGCCGGGGGGACCCGGGATGGTGTGGCCGCTGCCTGAGGTGCCGGTGGAACCGGGAGGCCAACTCGTCGAGCCCGTCCGCCCACCCGAAGAACAGATCAGGCGACTCGTAGCTCTCTCCCGGCCGCAACACGATCTCCCCAGGCAGCAGCGACTCGCCGCCGCCCAGCGTCCTGAAACCCTCACCGGTACGCTCGGCCCAGGTGCGATGGTTGCCGCTCCAGGCCGTGTGGACCGCCCACACCTCCCCCGACCGGAACCCGAACCCCGCGACGCCCGCCGCCACCACAGTCGCCGCGTCCGCCCCAGTGCGGCCCCGCCGTCCTTCACGCAGATGCACACCCACGTTGAACGGCCCCCGCTGCGGTTGCCGCTCCCGCGACCAGCGCCCGGCCAGGTCGAGCAGCTCCACCGCCCGGTCGGGCACCGGTAGCACGGCCGACAGCGCGTCGACCCGGTATTCGTCATCCCCGTCATTCCGCACGGTCGTGCGCAACCGGACCAGCCCGCTGCCGGTCAGCTCGATGGCGAGCCGCAGCCCGAGCGCGGTGCCCGGGTCGGCCGCCTCGACGGTGAGCCGTCGCCCCTCCTGGACGGCGCTGCTCACGGTGAAGCGGGGGGCCCAAGCCTCGCTGCCGCGCGAGCCGGACAGCCCCGGAATGCCGAACCACCCGGTGTGGCCCTCTGGCAGCACCGAGTGCGAGACCGGCCCGTCGATGAGGTTGATCACGTGCGGCGGGACGGCGGCCTCGGCCATCGCGTCGAGCTCGGCCTGATCGCATGGGCCCGGGTCGGCGCCCCAGTGGACGACGCTGGGGAGCCCTGCGGACCGTAGGTCGACGATCAGGGCAACGCCGGCGGATCGCAACTGTACGACGCGCCGTTCGGCGTCGGAAGGCTTCGTCATCCTGACCCTTCTCGTCATGTCGTTGGATGTCTCACTCAAGAATCATTCCGGTATGAGGAAGACGTCCGAGCTCGGAAACCTTGGCAGTGGAGTGGTTTGCGCTGGTATGCGGTCACGGTTGCCCTCGGGAACATCGTACTCCTATTATGGAGAAGGCTTGCATAAGTGCGCAGGGCTTTCTACGATACATCCGATATATCGGCTCGGCGGATGGGTGCAAGAACGCATGAACGTGACCGTGTGGAACGAGTTCTACGAGGAGAGGAAATTTCCCAGCGTCTCGGCGGTGTATCCGGACGGACTCCACGTCGTGCTGAGACAGATCCTGGTCGAGCACCTCGGTCCCGAAGCTGACGTGCGCGTCGCGCTCCAGGAGGAGCCCGAGCACGGTCTCGGCCAGGCCGTACTGGACGACACCGACGTGCTGCTCTGGTGGAGTCACCTCAAGGACGACGAGGTCTCCGACGAAGTGGTCGAACGGGTCAGGCGGCGCGTGCTCGACGGTATGGGCCTGCTCATCCTGCACTCCGCCATCGGATCGAAGATCGCCAAGGCCCTGCTCGGCACGTCCGGTCAGATGACCGGCTGGCGGCACGGCGACAGCGAGCTGCTCTGGACGATCCTGCCGGGCCATGAAATCGTCCGCGGCGTCCCCAACCCCGTCGTCATCCCCTCGGGCGAGATGTACGGCGAGCCGCTGGACATCCCCACGCCGGACGAGCTCGTGTTCATCAGCTCCTACCAGGGTGGTGAGGTGCTGCGCAGCGGCTGCGGCTTCTTCCGGGGCAGGGGCCGGATCTTCTTCTTCGCCCCCGGACACGAGGAGGCTCCCATCTACTTCCAGCCCGAGATCAAGCGCATCCTGGCCAACGCCGTGCGGTGGGCGGCACCACCCGCCGAGGCCCAACCCAAGGCCACCAGGCAGGGCGAGTACCCGAAGAACTGGTGGGTCGAGGCATGACAGACCTGATCCAGATCGGCCTCGGTCCCTGGGGGATCGACTGGGCCACCAATATCTTTCCGCAGTTCACCGACGCCAAGGTGACCGGCTGGGTGGACGCATCCCCCGGCGCGCGTGCGGCGTTCGTCGCCGAGACCGGCGCCGACCCGGCCACCATGTACGCCACCGTGGAGGAAGCGCTCGAGGCGACCGGGGCCGTCGCCGTGATCGCACCGGTCGCGATCGGCGCGCACGCGGCCGTCGCCCGGCAGGTACTGGAGGCCGGCGCGCATCTGCTGCTGGAGAAGCCGTTCGCGCTGGACACGGCCACCGCCCGGGAGCTCGCCGGCCTTGCCGCCGAGCGCGGCCTGGTCTTCGGCATCGACCAGAACTACCGCATCTTCCCCGCCGCCCCGGTCGTCCGTGACCTGCTCGAACGGCAGGCCGTCGGGACCATCCGCCGGGTCTCCCTCGAATGGCACCGCATCCACCAGGGCGTCAGGGACTCCAATGCCCTGGTCGAGCTGGCCATCCACCATTTCGACCTCATGCGCCACCTGTTCGGGCGAGAAGCGGTGGCGATCACATGCGTGCCGGTGACGCCCGTACAGTCGGCGCAGGACCGTACGCCGGGCGCGAGCCTCATCGTCGAGCTGGACGGCGGGCTCACCATCGACTACGTGCTGTCCAGCCAGGGGGTGGACGCGCAGACGCCGTGGCCCGGAGTCTGGCGCATCTCCGGTGACGAGGGGCTCATCAGGTGGGGAGCCGCGCCGGACGACCACCGGGCCGTGTCGATCAGCAACGGTGACGGGAACACGACCGCCATCGAGGTGCCCGAACTGCCGCTGTTCGAGCGGGCCGGGGTGCTGCGGGCATTCATCGACGCGGTCGAGGGCACGGGCGCGCCGACCTCGCCCGCCGCAGACAACGCGCACAGCGTCGCGATGCTGGAGGCGGCGCTGACCTCGGCGCGCACCGGGCAACGTACGAGGGTCGAGCAATGGTGACGGCCGTGGCCGACCGGGGCACGATCCGCAAACAGCGGCAGAGCAAACCGGGGCGGGGCGGCGGCGGGACCATGCTGTTCGGCCGTAGGACGATGCTGTTCCTGCTGCCGGGGGCCCTGTACCTCGCGGTGCTGTCGGTCTACCCGCTCATCGATCTGTTCCGTACAGCGTTCTCCGACGTGACCGCTGCGAACCTGCTGGGTGAGCGGCCGTTCAACGGGCTCGACAACATGTGGCGGGTGATCGACGACCCGTCGTTCGGTCACGTGGTGCTGCAGACGCTGGCCATCGTCGCGATCGTCCTCGTCGTGGGGCTGGCCGGCGGGTTCGCCGCCGCGCTGATGCTGCGCCCGCGCACTCGGCTGAGCAGCGTGACGCTCGGCGTGATGGTGTTCGTCTGGACGCTGCCGGCGGTCGTCGCCGGGAATCTGTGGAAATTTCTGCTGGAGTCGGGCGGGCCGGTCAACTCCGTACTGCTCTGGCTGCATGTGATCGGGCAGCCGATCCCCTGGCTCGCCAACGGCACGCTGGCGATCGTCGTGCTCGGACTGGTCAACGCCTGGATGGTGGTGCCGTTCTGCGCACTCGTCCTGCGCGCGGCGCTGCTTGACGTGTCCAAGGAACTGCTGGAGGCCGCCGCGCTCGACGGTGCGGCCGGCTGGAAGGTCACCAGGTACATCGTGCTGCCGCTGCTGCGCCCCGTCCTCTCCATTCTCGGGGTGCTCGTCGTGATCAACGCGTTCCGCTCGTTCGACCTCATCTTCGTGATGACCAGCGGCGGGCCTGGCACCTCCACGACCACGCTGCCGTACCTGGGCTACCAGCAGGCGTTCAAGTTCTTCGAGTTCGGCCAGGGCTCGTTCACCGCCACGTTGTCGCTGGTCATCGTGCTCTTCCTGGGTGCCGTCTACCTGCGGATGAACCGGCGGGAGGAGTCATGACCGACGCGAGGCGCAACACCACGGTGACCGTGCTGGGCTGCGTTGTCCTGCTGGCGATCTATGCACTGCCGCTGTACTGGCTGGTCGCCACCTCGTTCAAGAGCCTCAAGGACGTGTTCGCCGGATCGGCGGCCCTGATCTTCACACCCACCGTGCAGGCGTACGTCGACGTGTGGAACGGCGGCTTCGCCACCTCGGCGGCCAACTCGTTGATCATCGCCGTGTCCACGACGGTCATCGTGCTCGTCATCGCCGTGCCCACCTCCTACGGCCTGGCGCGGCTCAGCGGCCCCGTGGTGACCGGGGGACTTGCCGTGCTGATCATCCTGCAGATGGTGCCGACGACCTCGACCCTCATCCCGTTGAACCGGCTGCTGGCCCAGTGGGGCCTCACCGGCAACCTGTACGGCGTCGCGATCGCCATCGCCGCGACGAACCTGCCGTTCAGCATGCTGCTGCTCAGGCCCTTCTTCACCGGGGTACCCATCGCCATCGAGGAGGCAGCCGCCAGCGACGGCGCCGGGAAGTGGCAGCGGTTCGTGAAGATCGTGCTGCCGATCACCCGCAACGGGATCGCGACCGTGGCCACCCTCACCTTCATCGGCGCGTGGGGCGAGTTCCTGTACGCGATCACCTTTCTCAACGACCCGGGTCAGTACCCGGTCAGCGCGCTGCTCGCGCAGCAAATGTCCTCCTACGGGGTGAACTGGCCGGGACTCATGGCGGTCTCCGTCCTGGTCTCGGTCCCCACGGTTCTGATCTATCTGTTCGGGCAGCGACTGCTGGTCGGCGGCATCACGATGGGAAGCATCCGTTGAATTCTGCAAAACTCCGCATGGTCGCCGCCGCGGTCGGCCTGTGCGCTCTGGCCGCATGCGGGACCTCCGGCTCCGGCGGCGCGGGCAACGCCAACCAGGTCACGTTCTGGCACTACTACGCCCAGGGCATCCCCGCCACCGCGAAGTTCACCAAGGACCTCAATGACATCTACGCCAAGGCCAAGCTGCCCAAGCCGCTGAACAGCGTGTACGTGCCCGGCGAGCAGCTGACCCAGAAGGTCGTCGCCACAGCGGCCAGCAAACAGGGCCCCGACGTCTTCGTCCAGGGTGGCGCCGACCTGCTCCAGCTCATCAAGGCCGGCGCGGTCGCCGACTTCACCGCGCAGTACGACAAGTTCAAGGACAAGGACCAGATCCCCGACTCGGCCGTCATCAAATACGACGGCAAGGTGTACGGCGTGCAGGGCTTCAGCAACGCGACCGCCCTCTGGTACAACAAGGCGATCCTGGACGAGTTCGGCATCACACCGCCCACGACGATGGACGAGCTGAACGCCGACCTGGAGAAGATCGGCAAGAAGTACATCGGCATCGGCCTGCCCGGCCAGGGAGATCAGGACGTCAACGCCTTCTCCTTCATCACCGCGTACGGGTTCGACTACGCCAAGCCCGACGCCGCCGCCCTGGAGAATGCGTTCAGGCTGGTCGGCAGCTGGGCCGACAAGGGGTACCTGCCCAGGGACGCCGCCACCTGGACCGCCGACGTCGCCTTCCAGAAGTTCGCCGCCGGTGGCATGGCCTTCGTGCTCGGCGGCAACTGGCAGTACGGCAACGCCAAGAAGACCGCGTCGTTCAAGTACGGCGTCGTGCCCGTGCCCAACGGGACCGCTCCGGCCAAGGTCTACCAGTTCGGCGACAACGTGCACATGGGCGCGTTCACCAAGGACAAGGACGCCGCCTTCAACGCCATCGCCACCATGTTCCTCAGCAAGGACGGCGAGCTCGCCGCCCTGGAGGCGGGCAGCATGCCGGTGCGCAAGGACCTGGCCGACACCAAGGGCATGCAGGATCCGATCTACAGCCAGTTCCAAAAGGCCCTGCAGAACGGCGTGCCGTACCTGCTGCCGGGGTTCGGCACCGAGCTGACGCAGATGCGCACGCCGGTGGCCGAGGCGTGGAGCGCCGTGATCGCGGGACAGTCCTCCCCGAAGGACGCCGCCACCACCGCGGTCGCCGCCGTCCAGCGCGCCGCCAAGTAAGACCACAATTCTTACGAGGGGTACTGGGTACCGACTACAGGGGCTTGACGGCTCGGCATTCAGGAGCCGGTGACGCTCAGGTAGCCGTTCCGGCTCCAAAGGATCTTGACCTTGCCCTTGGACTTCGGCACGACGGCGAAGTACATCGAGGCCCTCTTGTACACGGCCTTCTCGCGGAAGGTCTTGCCCTTGCTCAGATTTTTGGCCAGGGAGCCGCTGTAGAACTTCATCCCGGGCGCGCCGGTGCGGGCGGTGTAGGTGTCCTCTTCCGTGATGCCGTACCAGAACAGCGCGCTTCCGGAAGTCGTGCGCAGTGCGTACGACTCCTGGGCGGGCTGGGTGTTGCGCCGGAGGTCCCATCCGGTCGGCAGGTTCTCGCGATCCCGCTTGCGCACGTCGGCGTCCCAGGTGAAGACGTTCCGCAGGATGATCCGGTTGGCGCGCGGGTCGTCACCGGCGGTGGTCAGCAGGCGTGCGTGCGTCCGGGTGAGTTCCTGGGGTGAGATCACGAGCCCCGCGCGGTCGTCCGGGGCGAGCACGGTGGCGAAGCCGTCGTCGTCACGTGCCGGGGTGGGGAGCCTGTCCAGCGTCGCGGAGTCCGCCACCATGCGCCACCCGGCCGACGTCTTCGCGAAAATGATCTGCTCCCACAGGCGGTTGCCCGGGCGCTTGAACTCGGCCAAGAACCACGGTGTGCCCGCGGCCGCTCGAGGGATGGCGAAGCGCGGCTTGACGATGCGGCTCTGCGAGACCTGGGCAGCCTCCCCTTGCAACCGGTCGAGTCGTACCTCAGCCTGATGGATCTCCGCGATCAGGCCCGCCTCCGCTGCCGACCAGTCCGTGCCGCCCTGGCGCATCGCCTCCCGCTCGGCGCTGTCCCAGCGGGCGAGGATCTGCTGGGCCTCCGCCGCCGTCACGACCCCCTGCTTCTGCGGAGGCGGGGACGTTACGGTCCCCCGCTTCGGTGAGTCCACGAACGGCGCGGAGGGTCCACCGTTCCCTTTCTGCCCTACGAGGCCGCAGGCGGTGATTACGGGCAGGATGAGCAGGATGGATAACTGACGTCTCATGGCTGTCTCCGTGGTGTGATTGCCCCCTTGTACGCGGTCCTCGTCGCCGGAGTTCAGCCCGTACGGGTGCCATGCCCAATGGTTCAAAGGGCTTGCGCCCCGCGTTTCCTGACCCTGTGCCGCTCGAAACACGTTCTCGCTGGTCAGAGCCGTCAGGCAGGGGCAGGCCGATCTGCGACCGGAACCGGGATCACAGGCGCTTACGGCTCCATCCGGCCTCGCCGCCCGTCTGTCGACCCGGACCAACGAGACATCGCCCAGTCACAACAGCGGAGGATGTGGCGGCGACGGCCATCGAGTGCTCAGCTCTTATGCCTCACGTCGCAGTATCCGCTTGATCTCGGCGAACAGGTCGCTCGCCGTGTCCGTGACGGCCGCGCCGTACCTGGAGACCTCCTCGTTCCCATGGAGCAGCACGGCGTTGGACGTATAGAGCACCAGTGGGATCCGGCTGGACCGCATCCCACTCAGCAGCTTCAGCCCGGCTCGCGGCTCCTCGATCCCGTCCTCGATCCGGTGCAGGTCGGAGATGACGAGGTCGAACTTCCCCGCGTCCAGGGCTTGGAGCGCCTGCGCGGTCGTGCCGGCCGTCTCGATGTCCACGCCGAGTCGCTGCAGGTAGTTGATTTCGAAGAGGTGATGCTTGATGTTGTCGTCGGCCCACAGGATGCGGCTGCCGGGGAAGGATTCCTCGTCCCGCTTGGCGGAGTGCCCGGTCATTTTCGAGATCTGCTCGCCCAGGAAGTCGGCGAGCCTGCCGGGATCGGCGCCGGGTTCTTGAACGGCCTGCCGTACCGTGTCCTGCAGCGCCTCCACCGCGACCTCGTCGAATTCCACGCTGAGCGGGCCGACCGAGGCGCTGCGCGCCCGCTCGGTCAGCCCGCTGAGCACGGAGACGACCCGCCGCCGGAAGCTGACGACAATGACCAGCGTGACGACGGGCCACGAGACGAGGTGGCCGACCAGGCGGAGCACGGAGTCCACCCACTGCTGGAGGGTCATCGGTCACACCGCTACGGGGAGCCGGTCGGGCCCGCGCAGGTTGATGCGGCCGTTCCACTCCACCTCGCCGTTGAGCGCGAGGCGGGGGAAGCGGCGCACCAACCGCTCGATCGCCACCCGGGCCTCCAGCCGGGCGAGTGCCGCGCCGAGGCAGTGGTGCCTGCCTCCGCCGAAGGACACGTGCTCGCGGGCGTTCTCCCGATCCAGGCGGAGCCGGTCGGCGTCCGGGCCCCAGAACCGCTCGTCGCGGTTGGCGGAGGCCAGGCTCGCGACCACGAACGTGTTGGCCGGGATTACCTGGTCTCGCACGGTGTAGGGCTCGGTGGTGATCCGGCGGGTCTGCTGGACCGGGCTGTCGTAACGCAGGAACTCCTCGACGGCGTTGCCGGACAGGTCCGGCCGGGTGCGCAGCAACGCGAGCTGCTCCGGGTGGCGCAGCAGGGCGAGCACGCCGCCGGCGATGAGGTTCACCGTCGTTTCGTGGCCCGCCACGTAGAGCAGCACGACCTGGGCGGCCAGTTCGTCGTCGGTGAGCCGGTCGCCCTGGTGTTCGACCGCGATGAGCGAGCTGAGCAGGTCGTCGGCCGGGTTGGCGCGCTTGTGCGCGATCACCTCGCCGATGAGGGTGTCCATCCGCTCCGACGCCTTGCCGATCTCCTCGAACAGCTGAGGGTCGCCGATCGGTTCGAGGGTGCGGACGAGTAACCCGCTCAGCTCCCGGATGAGTGCGTGGTCGGCCGGTGGCATACCGAGCATGCGGGAGATCACCGTGAACGGCAGCGGGAAGGCCAGGGCCGAGATGAGGTCCACGCTCCCGGCGTCCGCGATGTCGTCGAGCGCGGCGTCGACGACGTGGGTGATCTCCGGTTCCAGCGCCGCGACCTGGCGCGGGGTGAACACCTTCGACACCAGGGAGCGCAGCCGCGTGTGGTCGGGCGGGTCACGGTCGAGCATGCTGCGACGGTCGCGGCGGAACTGCTCGCGCTGGTCGCGGACGGGTCCAGGAGCCAGCAGGCGGTCGTCGACCGAGAGCCGGGCGCGCAGGAACGCCGCGACGTCGTCGTAGGCGGTCAGCAACCAGAAGCCGAAGGGATGCTCGTGAACGGGATCGGTCTGCCGTAACAGACGGTAGGCCGGGTACGGATCGTCGGTGAAGCCGGGCTCGAACGGGTTGAACAGCAACGGTGCCTCGGTCATCAGGCCTCCTGGCGTCCTGCTCGCGCGGTTGATGTGAAGTGGATCGGGATTCGTCGCGGTGCTGAGACCGGCATCAGGTTCAGGCTGACCCCGGTCGCGGCCTGTAGCGTGCGCCGGTGGTGCTCGTCGAGCTCGGTGAGGGCCGGATCGCCTGCGTGTGCGTCCAGCAGCATCCTGACCTCGGGCATGTCATCGGCGAGCGCTCGCCATAACCGGATCACGGCGGCGCGCATGTCCGGCGGCCGGTCTTCGAGCAGGGCGTCCAAGCGTGCGTCGAACGTGCGATACCAGCGACGCTGCGCCTCTCGGAGAAACTCGCCGAAGCCACCGAACTCGGTCTCGACCTCGTCGGCGAGCGGTCCGGTGACAGCCGGCTGCCCGCTCGCGGCGATCTCGGCCAGCACGGCATGCATCAGCTGATGACGGCGACGCAGTTCGCTCCACGACATTGTGACCTACTCGGCGTCGGTAACATACACTGTGTATGTTCGTATACTCTGCGTATGTCATCTGTCAAGAGCCGGCGCGAGCAGTACTCGCAGGCCACCAAGACCGCCATACTCGAGGCGGCCACGCGCCGGTTCGCGGAGCACGGCTTCGCCGGGACGACTCTCGAGGACGTCGCCACCGACATCCAGGCCAGCCGTGGCGCGGTCTACCACCATTTCGCGAACAAGATCGCGCTGCTCGAGTCGGTCCTCGACGTCCTGGAGACCGAGATGATCCGCAAGGTCAGCGAGGCCGGCTCGGGTGCCACCCAACCGTGGCAGGCGGGGCTGCTGGCAGTGGAGGCGTTCCTCGACTGCTGCTGCGATCCGGTCTACGGCCGAGTGGTCTGGCAGGAGGCCCCCATCGCGCTCGGCTGGCAACGTTGGAAGGAGCACGAGGGGAAGTACTCCTACGGGCTCATCGAGCAGTTGATCAGGGCGGCGCTGGACAGCGGGGACATCCCGCCGCTGCCTCTGGAGCCGATGACGCACATCACCTTCCACATCCTCGGCGCCGCGGGGATGGCGCTGGCCGAGGCGAGCGAAGCAGACAAGCCGCGGGTCAGGGCCGAATACCTCCAGACGATCGCTTACATGCTCGTCGGCGGGCGCCGGTGAGCGTGCCACACCGATGCGCCCCAGAGGGCCGAGCCTGGCACCGCTGCCTCACGAATCAGCCGGCGGCGCACCATAGAAGCGGACGAGCGGCCAGTGGGGTCGGCGTCCGGCTGGTGGTGCACGCACGGGTCCGCCGCGTGGTCAGCGTCCGTCGCAGAGGCGCAACGACCGCCCCAGGTCGACGATGAAGCGGGCGAGCGCCGCCCGTTTGCGGAACAGGTCGTGCAGCTCGGGGGTGGGCTCCTGGTCCAGGAGCTCGAAGGGGATCGCGGTCCACGCGCTGCGCAGCACGAGTGCGGCGACGTAACCGAGGGAGACCTCGCCGGGGTCCGCGATGCCGGCCGTCGCGTCGGCGTACGCGGCCTCGATCGCCTCGTGGACGGCGGGCAGGTCCGAGGGGTCGAGCTCGCCGGTGTGCGCCCGGCCGACCAGGAGCTGGCCGAGGTCGAAGCCCACGGCCGCCGGGTGCGGCCAGCTCCAGTCGACGGCCACGAACTCCGCCGAGCCGTCTGCTGGGATCAGCAGGTTCATGGGGCCGGCGTCACCGTGGACGAGGGTGTGCGGGAGACGGTCCAAGGCCTCCAGCAGCGGGTCGATCCGGTCGGCGAGGGCCAGCAGGTCGGCCCGGAGCAGGGGGTCGGCGTGCCGGGCGACCAGCGGGTGGCGCCACGTCGCCGGTTCCCGCAGGATCGGCAGGAACAGGTTGGCGACCGGACCCTCGCAGTAATAGCGGAGGCCGCGGTTGAGCGGGTCGCGCGACGCGGACGACCGGCCCGCCACGGGCCGTGCGGCGGCCAGGTCGCCGAGCAGGCGGGCGGCGGCGCGGTAGCGGTCCAGGTCCCACGCGGCGGGCGTGACCTGCACGTCCTCCAGCCACATGACGAACCGGTCGTCCCCTAGGTCGTCCAGCCGGTACATCCGGGGCAGCCGCAATCCGGCGGGAAGCGAAGGCCGGGCCAGGTAGACGTCCGCGTCGGCCCGCCAGGGGAAGTTCGCGAGCACCTCGGCCCTCAGCCCTTCTGGCATCTTCGCGAACCAGGCCGAGTGCTTGATCGCATGGATCGACTTGACGAAGAACGACCAGCTCACGCCGCCGGTCGTCGTGCCACGCACGCGGTGGAGCGAGGCTGTCGACAGCGACCCGGAGCCGTGGTGGAGGAGCTCGACGTGCTGCTCCGCGATCTCGGCCAGGGGGTCTCCGAGGCTCGCGCGGACGAGGTCCGTCAGTCCGGGGGTCAGCGTGATGGTCATGGGCCCAGCATGCTACGGACGATAATGCTCTCGCATGAGCATGGCCTACTCAAATACGCTTTCGCCGTGGCAGTCTCCTGGCCGTTCATCGGACGTGCGGTGCAACTGGCGGAGATCAGGTCCGCCTCCAGGGGCGTGGTCGTCGCCGGCCCGCCTGGGACAGGCAAGAGCCGCCTGGTGGCGCAGGCCGTACACGGCCTCGACGGGGTCGCCTGGGCGCGGGCCACCGCGGCCGCCGGAGAGCTCCCGCTCGGCGCCTTCGCCCAGCTGCTGCCCGCCACGCCGCCCACCGGTAACCCGCTGGGCTGGGCGGCCGCCGCGTTGCGCGCGCCGGTGCTGGTGGTGGACGACGCCCACCTGCTCGACCCGGCCTCGGCCGCGCTCGTCCACCACCTCGTGACGCGGGGCGGCACCCGCGTGATCGCGACCCTCCGCAGCCGGGCACCCGTGCCGGACGCGGTGCTCGCGCTGTGGAAGGACGGCCTGGTGCCGCGGCTGGAGCTGGAGCCGTTCTCCGTGGAGGAGACGGCGGCCGTCCTGGAGGCCGCTCTGGGCGGCCGGGTGGAGTCCGCGACCGTGGCGCGGCTGTGGCGCGCCAGCCAGGGCAACGCCCTCTACCTGCACGAGCTCGTGCTGTCCGGGATCCTCACCCAGGACGGGGACGTGTGGCGCTGGCGCGGGCCGCTGACGATCACGCCCACGCTGCGCGAGACCATCGCCGCCCGCATCGGCGAGCTGACCGCGCGGGAGCGTGAGGCGCTGGAGCTCCTGGCGTACGGCGAGCCGCTCGGCGCCGACCTGCTGGCCGTTCTCGGGTCGCTCGACGCCGTCCAGCACCTGGAGGACCGGCAGCTCGTCACCGTGCAGCCGGACGGCCGGCGGCTCCAGGTACGGCTCGCGCACCCCCTGTACGGCGAGGTCATCAGGGACGGCTGCGGGGTGCTGCGCGCGCGCACGATGATGCGCCGGCTGGCCCAGGCGGTCACCGAGGCCGGGCTTCGACGGCGCGAGGACGTGCTCAGGGTCGCCGTCTGGCGGCTGGACGCCGGCATGACCGGCGATCCCGGGCTGCTGCTGGCCGGCTGCGAGCGTGCCAGGGTCATCCGCGACCTGGAGCTGGCCGTACGGCTCGGACGCGCGGCCGTGGCCGCGGGCGGCGGGACGCCCGCGCTGGCCGCGCTCGGTACCGTGCTGTTCTACAGCGACCGGCACGCCGAGGCCGAGGAGATGTACGCCACCGCCTGGGCAGCGGAGATGGGCGACAAGGCCCGGATCGACCTCGGCGTGCAGCGCGCACTGAACCTGACCGTCGGGCTCGCGGACGTCCCGCGGGCGCGAGCCGTCCTGGAAGAGACCACCCGGCTGGCCCGCGATGTCGAAGGACGGCAGGGCACGTTCATCATGCGGGCCGTCCTGGCCGCCCTCACCGGCGACATCGCCGCCGCCGAGGACCTGCTGGCGCGGACACGGGACATGGGCCCGCTCAGCCCGCACGGCGAACGCATGATCGGCGGGGCCGAGGCGGCCGTCCTGCTGGCCCGGGGCCGCGCCGTGGAATGCCTGGCCCGCGTGGAGGAGGCCGGCGCCCGGCTCGCGAAGGAACCGGACGCCATGCGCAGCCTGTCCGCCGCCCTGACCGGGCACGCCGCGAACGCCGCGCTGCTGCTCGGCGACCTGGACACCGCCGAGCGGCTCGCCGACGAGGGATACGGCCTGAGCGGCCGGTTCGGCAGCTGGACGCGGGCGATCCTGGAGTTCGGCACGTTGAAGGCTCGCGTGCTGCGGCTGCGTGGCCGGCTCACCGACGCCCTCGCCTGGGCCCGCGACACCGTCGCGCGGCTGCCCGCCCGCAACGTGCTGGCCGGAGCCTGCCTGGGCGAGCTCGCGCACGCGTACGCGCTGCTCGGCGACGTCGCCGCGGCCGAGGATGCCCTGGTGCGGGCGGAGGCCATGGGCATGCCGATCGGCCCGTACGCCATCCTGCCCCTCCGCTTCGCCCAGGCATGGACCCTGGCCGGGCGCGGCGACGTCGCCGGGGCCGTCGAGCTCTGCCTGGAGACCGCCGAGAGCGCGCTGCCCTGCGACATGCCGTTCGCGCTGCACGACGTCGTCCGGCTGGGCCGTCCCGACCTGGTGTCCGCACGGCTCGCCGCGCTCGACGTAGAGAGCCCGCTGGTCGCCCTCTTCGCGCGGCATGCCGCCGCCCGCGACGGCGCGGAACTCGACGCGGTCTCGGAGGGCTTCGAACGCCTCGGTCTGCTGCTGTACGCGGCCGAGGCGGCGGCGCAGGCAGCGACCCGCTACCGCGAGTCCGGGCTGTGGCGCGGCGCACGGGCGGCGGAGACTCGGGCCTGGTGGCTCTCCCAGCGCTGCCAGGGCGCCCGTACGCTCGCCCTGATGGACCTCGACGTCCCCGGCCTGACGCCGAGGCAGCGCGAGATCGCGGTGCTGGCCGCCCAGGGGCTGACGAACCGCGAGATCGCCGAGCGGCTCGTCGTGTCCGTCCGCACCGTGGCGAACACGCTGTACGCCATCTACGACAAGACCGGCGTCAACGATCGCACCGCGCTCGCCACTCTCCTGAACCGGCCGGAGGGATAGCACTCCAGGGAGGACGACAGTCATCGCTGACTGCCCCGCGACACCGCCGACCGGCTCTGGGCCTCCCAGCGGGCGCCTCCACGGCCGCGTTCACGACGCCGTCGAAGGCCGCGGCGTGTAAGGCGATCCCGTCCTGGTACTTCATCGCCACCGGCGACCGCATCATCGTCCCGGCCTCGCAGCGGGCCATGGCGAAACGGGCGCACGCGAAGATCACCACGTTCGCCGGCGGCTCCCACCGCACGCTGTTGTCGCATCCGGAGGCCGTGACGCGGGTGATCGAGGACGCGATCCGCTCGGTGCGCTGATCGCCTGCTCTGCCGCATCGTGCACGTCTCGTCCGATGCCCCTGCTGAACGGGCAGCCGTGAGCGCCCGACATGCACACGCCGACGGGACGGCGAGCGCCGTGGGCTTGTTGGTCCTCCGGCGCCACGGCTATGAGTCCCGGAGCATGGCCGGACTCTCGTCGGCGACGATACAGGCCAGTTCGACACGGGATGCGATGTCGAGCTTGGCAAAGATCCGGCGAAGATGGGTGGAGACCGTATGCGGGGAGAGGAACATTCGCGCGGCGGCCTGACGGTTGGTCAATCCTCGGGCGATCAGCCCCGCCACAGCGCGCTCCGTGTCGGTGAGGCTGTCCCAGCCGAAGGCGGGCCGCTGTGATTGGTCCCAGTGGCGGCGCCGTACACCCAATGCGCGCAGTCTCGCTCGCACGCGTGCCGCGTCCCGCAGCGCACCGATGCACAGGTAGCCGTCGAGTGCCTGGTCCAGGCTTTTGATGGCCTGCTCCCGTGCGGAGGCGCCGGGTGTGGCGGCCAGCAGGACTCCTAGATCTTCGGCGCCTGAGGCGCGTGCCCACGGTTCAGGCTGATCGGCGGTGGAGGCCAACGCCCCCGGGTCCTTGTGAAGAATGCCGCGGGCGTGGGCGGCCGTGGTGGCGATGACAGGGAAGTCGGGGTTGTTCTTGGCCAGGGATTCGGCCGTGTCGACGATGGTCTGCGCATACGGGCGATTCGCCGTGGCCAGCGCCAGTCGTGTCATCCATGCGGCCATGAGAGGCGTCGTGATGAGCGCCCAGCGCCGCTCCTCCTTGTCGGTGTAGATGGCGTGGAGGATGTCCATCGCCTGTTCGGGATCGCCTTGGGCCTCGGTCACTGCCGCTATCACCCACCTTTCCCACACCGACCCGAACAACATCCCGGGCGCGGCATGTATGGAGTGGTATCGCTCGATGTGGTGGACTGCGGCTTCGATGTCGCCTCGCCGCATGGCGATGAGAGCAAGCATGGACACCCCGACGCGGACGAACCCCTGCGTGCCCAGCTCATCGGCGATCATCAGCCCGGCTTGGGCCTCGGCGGCGGCGTCATCAAGTCGACCGGCGGCCAGTCGCAGAACGGAGCGGAACAGCGCGGGTTGTGCGGCGAGCACGGTCAGCCCGAGAGCTTTGATTTCCTCCTCGGCGGCTTGGATGGCGATATCGGCCGCCTCGAACTGTCGCATGGCCCTGTAATTGAGGCTCAGCAGTAGGCGCGCATAGGGCCGTTGGATGGCTTCGACGGTGCCGCCGTCGGCGATCTGCAGGGCTTCCTGCAAGTGTGCGAACGAGTCGGCGACCCGCCCATCGACTATGGCGAACCGGGCGAGCAGGAGGAGAGCCCCGACGACGGCGGCGTCGCTGTGTCGCTCGCGGTCGGCGAGAACGGCCCCGGCCCGTAGCCGCCCCTTCCCGAAGTCATTCAGGCAGATGAGCCCCCAGAACACCGCCCATTCGGCGATGCCGCGAAGGTCATCTGAGATCTCTCGCTGGGTGAGCAGGCTTTCGGCCTCGGCTACCGCGTCTGCCGGTCGGCCGCTCAGAAGCAGGATGTACGCCAGCGCGCATCGCAGGCGGGGCGCCTGAGCAGGCGGTGCCCTGCTGAGTGCGGCTCGGGCAAGATCGGCCGCCTCCGGCAGCCGCCCGATGGCGGTCAAGGCGTCGACCGCTGTGGCGGCACGATTGTGCCACTCAGGGTCAGCGAGGTCACTGAGTTCGAGCGCCCGCTGGGCGAGGTCGGCGGCGGTCTGGGGCGAGGATCGCAGCACCTCGCGCGCCGCTTGATCCAGTCCGAGCAGTGCGGATGCGTCACCGCGGCCGGCGCCGTGAATGAGGTGTGCGGCGGCGGGAACAGCTGATCCGCCTCGTTTGAGCAGCATGTCTCCTGCGTCGCGGTGCAGAGCCTGCCGCACGGGGGCTGGGATGGTGCCGACCACAGCCTGCCACAGCAGGTCGTGCCGGAAGGCCAGCTCATCCCCTGCGGCTTCAATGATGCCCGCCGACATCGCCTCCTCCAGCATGGGCAACAGGCCACTGGTCGACTCGCCGAGCATTTCGGCGAGATCCTTCACCGAGAAAGAACGGCCCAGGACTGCGGCGCCTTGAAGCAGATGCCTGGTCCGTGCGGACACCCCTTCCAGGCGTTCTTGCGTCACCACCCGAGCCTGCGGCAGCCGTGCCGGCACCATCCGCGCGTGACCATCGGCGACCTGGAACACGCCCTCGCTCTTGAGCTTCTCAAGGAGATCAACGAGTAGGAACGGATTGCCGTCCGCGAGGGCGGCCAGGCCCAGCACGTCTGGATCGGGCGCCGCCCCAAGGACATCGGTGACGACATCGGCCACTGCTCGCTCCTCCAGCGCTTGCAGCCTGATCCGCGTCGCGCCGTCGTGTTCCAGCACGTCGAACAGACGGTTGAGGCGGGGAACGTCGCCGCTGCCGCTCGTACGGGCCAACACCCAGATGAGCGGGTAGGAGGCGAGGTCTCTCGTGATCGACCGAAGGGCCAGCAGAGTCATCGGGTCGGCCCAGTGCAGGTCATCCAGCGTCAGGACCAACGGCCCCTGGGCCACCCGCCGTTCCAGCGGTTCCTGCAGGTGCTCCAGCAACAGCAGTCGATGATCGGTCGGATCCGGAAGGTTCGCGTTGTCGCGCCTGGAAAGAGTACGACTGGATTCCCCGAGGGCCGACAACAGCGGGGCCAGTGGTATCAACTGGGTCAGTTCGTCCGCCACGCCCCTGG
The DNA here is from genome assembly GCF_050944675.1 of Nonomuraea sp. CA-141351. Taxonomy (NCBI): domain Bacteria; kingdom Bacillati; phylum Actinomycetota; class Actinomycetes; order Streptosporangiales; family Streptosporangiaceae; genus Nonomuraea; species Nonomuraea sp. CA-141351. Next base: position 8,298,529 of record NZ_CP191982.1, on the reverse strand, counting down.
CGACATCCAGTCCTGCCTCCTCGGCGGCGGTGGCGGCCACGTCGAGCATGCGGCTCTTTCCGACTCCCGGCTGGCCCTCGACCAACAAGACTCCACCCCGGCCGGCTCGAGCCGCCCGGATCAAGCCGGCGAGGAGCTCCCACTCCCGCGTACGGCCACGCCAGCCGGGCCACGAGGATATGCGGGAGTCGGGCAAACCTGCCGCTTCCGGGACATATCGGGATACGTCCCCCATAAATGCATTACACACCAGCCGTACGGAGCCCCGCAAACACGCCTGTGAAGCTTGTTGATCACATGCGCCGGGAGTGGGATTCACACGGATGTGCGATGCGGCGGCTTCCTGCACGGTTCAGGCTCATATTGGTTCATCTGGCAGACCGCTTACGCGACTCCCGCCCTCGTCAAGCCTGACATCCCTTGAATCCCTTTCGAAAGGATGGCAATGGTGGACTTGCCCAGCAACTGCCTGGTACTCCTGTGGCCTCTGGTGGCGCTGCTCACGTGGATGGTCGGCGCCAAAGTCTTCACGCACCTGCTGGCCGGTAGATCATCGACGGCCAAGTGGCACGAACTCTCAGCATGCGAGAGGTCGGCCTTCACGAAGTTCGCTCGCGGGGAGATCGACGAGGACGAATACCGGCGAAAGGCCTCTCACCACCGCCAGGAAACCGGTACGCCCCCGCGCCGAGCCGGCTCCGCCGACCCAATCCGCCGGCGCCTCCTGCGACCGCCGCATTCGAGCCCTGTGCGACAAGCGGCTCGCACGGAGCCATCGATGTGGAACCGGTGTAGGCCGCGTTCGCTCCGAGGACAGATCACTCTTCTGGTCACCGTCGTGGCTGCGGTTGTGGCCGTACTCACCATCCTCGGCACTGGAGCGGGGACATATCTGATAGCCCAGGCCGGCGCCCTGCAAGGGCGGAACGGTCTGCAATCGGTGGTGCCTCAGATCCATCTGGGAACGACGTACGCCGTCCATGCGAGGCCGCCGCTCCGGGGCCTTGCATGGCCTGGCTCTCTTCCGTTGAGCGTGGGGCTCCGTACCGTCGAGCTGATCGTCTTGGTCGGCTGGAGCGCCTGGAAGGTGGCCGGCAGGCTGCTGCGCCCCCTGGGGACGATCCGTGCCGAACTCGCTGCGATCGACTTCAGAGCCGTGCCCGCTCGCATCTCCGAACCTGGAGACGCGCAAGAGATCACCCGCTTGTGTCGCACGATCAACAAGGTTCTGGGACGTATGAGCAAGGCCAAGAGAGAAGTGGAGGAGATTGCGCGCCGCCAACGGCAGTTCGCCTTCGATGTCTCCCATGAATTGCGCAATCCCATCGCAGGACTGCTGACACATCTGGAAGACGCACAACAGGATCCCCGTCAGGCTCGGTTGCCCGAGTTGCTCGGAGCGACGTTGTATCAGGTGGAGCGGCTCCAGGCGATCACCGATGACATGCTGTCCCTGGCTCGGATACGCACCTGCGCATCCGCAGAACGACAGCAACTCGATCTCGCCGCGCTGGTCCAGAACGAGATCTCTCATCGGGCGGATCGGCTCCCGGTACGGCTCCAGCTAACCCACGGCTCCACCGTCAGTGCCGTGCCGTCCCAGATCGGCCGGCTGCTCGCCAACCTGCTGGACAACGCCCAGAGGCACTCGGAACATCTCGTACGGGTCGAGGTGCGTGCCACCCACGCCGCCGTCGAACTCGCGGTCAGCGACGACGGGCCGGGCATCGCGGTCGACGACCGGGAGCGGGTGTTCCACCGTTTCACCCGGTTGGACGACGGCCGCCGGCTCGACCACAACGGCACCGGACTGGGCCTGGCCATCGCCCGTGACATCGCTCATGCGCATCACGGCACCCTCAGCGTCGAAGAGAGCACCGCGGGCGGGGCTCGTTTCGTCCTTCGGCTGCCGCGAGTCCGGTCACGTGAAAAGGGATCATCATGAGGCTTGGAAACTACTCGATCAGAGGCCGCGTGGCGCTGTTCACCGGCGCGGCGGTGGGTGCGCTCTGCGTCGTGTTCTCCACCGTCCTGTTGTTCGCCATCAACAGGATGGCCACCCAGAACCTCACCAAAGAGGTGACGGCCGTGGGCGAGCTGACCGCGTACTACGTCGACCGGGGGGAAATCGTCAATCCGCTTCCGCCCATCTCGCAGGACCTGATCCGCCCTGTACAGGTGGTCGATCCGCGCGGGCAGGTCGTCGCCGCGACCAAGGATCTGCAGCACCAGCCGGTCATGGCGCACTTCTCGCCCAAGGGCCCGCAACGCGTGGCCAGTGCCGTCGTCTGCCATTCCGTCTTCGCGTCCGGACGATGCCACATCGTCGTCGCGCAACACGTTTATCGCGACGGCGACTGGACGATCTACAGTGCCGCACCGGCGCTGCCGTTCTACGTCTATCCGATTGTGGCGGCCCTCTTGATCGGGGGGACGGTCATCTTCACGATCGCGGTGGCCTACGGATCGCGGCACACCGTCACCAGCTCCCTCAGACCGGTCAACGCCATTCGGGCTCAACTCGACCACATCCGAAGCAGCAACCTCCGGCGCCGGGTCCCCGTCCCCGCGGCCCAAGATGAGATCTATCTGCTGGCCCACAGCGTCAACCAGACGCTGGACCGGCTGGAGGACGTACTGGAACAGCAGCGGCGGTTCTGCTCCGACGCCTCACACGAACTGCGCAGTCCGATCACCGCCATCCGCGCCCAGATGGAGGACGCCCTCCTGGCGCCAGAGGACATCGAACTGGCCGGGCTGTGCAACGCCGTACTCCCGAGCGTCGAGCGGCTCCAGTCGATCGCGTCCAACCTGCTGACGCTCACTCGACTGGACGCCGGCCTCCCCTGTGAGCGACGGGCGGTCGACTTGGCCGAACTCATCGCCAAGGAGCTGAAGAACCATCGCATGAGTAGGAAGGTCGTCCAACGCCTGACACCGGGCGTCACGGTCATGGGTGACCAGTCACGGCTTGGCGAGTTGATCGGCAACCTGGTTCAGAACGCTCAACGGTACGCGTCATCTACGGTCACGGTCACCCTCTGGTGCGGGGACGGCAACCCGGCCGCCGACCCGAGATTCCCGAGGGGCGTCGCGGAACTCGAGGTACTCGACGACGGCGCCGGAATCGCCGCCGACCAGCGCGAAACGGTATTCCAGCGGTTCACCCGGCTGGACACCGCGCGCAGCAGGGATGCCGGCGGCGTGGGGCTCGGTCTCCCCATAGCCCGGCAGATCGCCGAGAGCCACGGCGGCACGCTGACCATCCAGGACAGCGATCGAGGTGCCTGCTTCGTCGTCCGTCTTCCGTTGTGCTCGTAGGCCGGTTCGCCGCCCGGCTGGGAATTCCGCCGACTCCCATGCACCGCACTGCCTGGTCGGCGCCCTGCCCACGACAATCACCAGGGCGGCTTTCGGGATGGGACCGGGGGCCGTGTGAGCCGAGCAGCTGACGGGCTGCCCAAGCAGCGGTGCGGCCATGCAGGAGAAGCCCAGCAACGCGATGTCTCGTTGGCCTGACGCTGCAGGCAGGGTCCGAGTCCGACGAGTCGGCGTCGCCTACTTTTCCGTTCGGTGGCGCCGGCCCTGTGCCGGTCAGGCGCGCATGTTCGCGCCGCCGTCGATGGCCCACACCTGGCCGTTGATCCATTCGGCGTCGTCGGACAGCAGGAAGGCCACGACCGCGGCCAGGTCGCTCGGGCGGCCCAGCCGGGTGGTGGGGACGTGCTCCAGGAACATCTTCTGGAGCTGGACGTCGTTCTGCGCCGCCTGCGTCTCGCCCATGACGAGGCCGGGCATCACTCCGTTGCAGCGCACGCCCTTGGGGCCGAACCTCCCGGCGATATGACGGGTGAGCGCGTTGACCGCCGACTCGATGCCCCGTAGGCGGGGCGCTTGCGGTCGCCGGCACTGACCGCGGCGCCGGAGGAGCAGTTGACGATGCTGCTGCCGCCGTTGTCCAGCAGGTGCGGCAGGACGGCGCGAGCCGTACGGACATAACCCAGGACGTTGACGTCCAGAGTCCGTTCCCACACGTCAAGGTCGGTGTCGAGCAGCGACTTGTCGCGCCCGAGGTCGCCCCTCGGTGATCTTGGCGGTGGTGGCCTGCGCGCCGGACAGGTTGATGTCGCCGACGACGACCGCTCCGCTCGTTCGTCCTGGACATGCAATGGTTCATCGAGCATTCCCGCCGCATCGCGGCCTGCTTCGAGCCTCTCCTCGACCACGGCCGCGCGGCCGGCATCGTCCACCCCGTCGTCGACATCGACGACCTGATGCTCGCCATCTCCATGGGCGAGGGCGCAGTCAACACCAAGGACGTCGCCCAGCGCGACAACCGCCACAAACGCGTGTGGGAAATGCTCCACCGCGCCCTTTTCACCCGCTGACGCCAGCCGCTCTTGGTGGAGCACGAGCCGCGTGGGCAAAGCCGTCTAACGGTTCATCGGCCCGAGCCGCGTGTCCACGACCGAGCGTCCTCCCTGGTGAGGCGCAGTGCCATGAGCGAGATTTCGGTCAGGTCCCCGGAGGGGCGCTCCAGGGCTGTTGTCCGGCTGGTGGATATGGCATGCCGGCCGAATGCGGTTGCGCAGGTCGCCGGGTCAGGAGAAGCACAAGTCCGCTGACGGCAGCAGCGATCAGCGCCGCGACCAAAGGAACCACCGCGATGAGGTACCCCCACCTCCACCCGAGCGCGCCTGTCAGCCATTGACTGATGAACGGGCCAAGAATCAGGGCGAGGACACCAAGAGCCGCCAGTATCGCGAACACCGTGCCCCGGCGGGGGCCCGTCCGCCGCGCGAATGCCGCCGTCGCCCCCGCCGCGCCGCCGGCGCCGAGCCCGCTCAGAACATGGCCGGTCAGCAACATTCCGGCGTTGGCGGCGAGCGCGTCCAGCAGCACACCAATGATCATGAAGACGATGGCCGACATGCCCACTGTCATCAGAAAACGGCCACCAAGGCTGACACCCAGCGCTCCACCCGCTGCCGCGCCGGCCAGGTACGCAGCGAGAGTCGTGAGCAGGACGGCCTGGCCGGACAAATGGAGGGATGACTGCACAGAAATCCGCAGCATGGGCCCCAAGGGCGCACTTAGCAGGTACAGACCGGTGAGCGCAGCGATCCCTGGGCCGATCAACGCCCATGCCGGTTGCTCTCCGCCCGGCAGAGCGGCATGCCATTGTGGTTGATGATCGTGCATGCGGATCAGTGTGCACCGGGCTCGACTGCCTCGTCCACCCCGCTATATCACCCTTTGTTTCGGCCCTTGTCAGGAATGTGATGGATGCGCGTCCAGGTCGTACAGCACGCGAACGCGGTTCTGGCCCTGCTCCCATAGCCAGGGTCCACCGCTGCCCGCGTGTTCCAGGCGCGCCACCTGCGACGGCACCACACCTGCGGCGTGCGTGCGCACCCGCTAGCGCTTGGCCCTGGCAGTGCCGGGCTCAGACCAACCACCATCCAGAGACCGCGTCCCACCGCGATAGTCACCGACCAGGAGAAAGGCACGCACTCACGCCGAGTCACCGCAACCTCTCAACCTCTGTAAAGGCAACCCTCTGGCAGGGTGGCCCCGGCATTGCACAGGTGCCTGATGGCCGCGGCAAACGAATGACAGTCGAAAAGAGCCGAATGCTCGCGCCCCGACGCAGGCTTGGGCAGGCCGAGCACCTGCCACAGGCGGCCGACATTGGCCGGTGCCGTCACCGGCGCGATAGTGTTCAACCAGGGCTGGATATTCAAGAAGCGAGCGGCGAGAAAGCTGTGCTTGATCTCTTCTCCGCGAGCTCGCACCCAACCCATGTTCTCTCCGAGTACGACCATGTCGTTGCCATAGGAGAGCACAGACTGGCCCTGACAGAATCCCAGGAAGTCGCCAAGCGCTACAGCCGGGGATAGCCCGTATTGATCCACCGCTCTCTGGCTGATGCCGGTGAGCTCAGTAAAATATGTGGACAACTGCGGATTAATCACCGGCCGGACCAGTGCTTCATACTCCTCGACAACGGAATAGTCTTCCCTCAAACGCAAGGCGCCGATCTGCACGATCTCACGAAGCTGCCCCGGGGCCGACCAATTCTGTTCAAGCGCTCCCGGCCATGATGTGAACTCAAGATCAAATATCACAAAGGTTGACAAAGCTGCCTTTCCCCTTGTCTTGAAGTGCCTTTCCCGCCTGACATCGCCCTTACTCGGGGCTGATGCAAACCGAGCGAGATGTCGCACCGGAGTCTACTACCCTCTGCCAGGATGCCTGGCAGTCTACTGGCGCTTCCGGGTGGATGCAGCGACACCGCGCGAAACTGCTGGTGAACCTCCAGCCGGGCGGTGTCAGCAGCCCGCAGGTCTTGTTAATTGAATGTTCAGGGCGTGGTTGGGTCGCGACAGAGGCCTGCCTCCCAAGAAGGACACGCCGTTTCGTATTCGGGCGAAAGCTCACTCCCGGCAGACATTGCGCTGCAGCCACCATTGCCGAATCCTGTCGGGCGTTTGCAAGAATGCCGTTCAGTACACTTCTCTCAATAGGTCCAAGCGGGAGGCCAGGCTGGAGCGCAGGCCGGCGAAATAGGGCAGCAGCGCGAGGGCCTTGTCGCTGGTGACTGCCGGCCGCCCTTGAGCCGCAGGGTCAGCGGTCTTGGACGAGCGGTTGCAGCACCGTGAGGCCACAGGACTCGGCCGGTGACGGTGGCGCGACCTCCGGCGCGGTGACGCGGAACGTGGTCGGCGCCATGCCGTAGATCGCGCGGAACCGGCGGGAGAAGTGGTACGCGTCCGCGAAGCCGCACTGCAGGGCGATCGCCTGCATGGGCAGGTTGCTCTGCCACAGCAGCGGTTCGGCCCTGGCCAGCCGGAGCAGTTCGACGGCGGCGACAGGACCGACCCCGAACGTGCGGCGGAACGTACGCGACAACGTGCTCGGCGAGACCCGGGCGGCCGAGGCGAGCTCCCGCATCGGGACCGGCCTGGCCACCCCGTCGGACCAGTGCTCGCGCACCGCGCGCATCATCGCGATCACCAGTGTCGGCAGGGCCGCCGGCGTGCGGTGCGCCGGCGCGGGATCGGCCAGGAACGTCAGCACCAGCAGGCGCAGCGTCTCGCAGGCCTGGACCTGCCATCCCGGCGGGCACTCGGCTCCCAGCCAGAGCAGATACTGGCACAGGGCGCCCATCGGGTCGTGCCGTCCGGTCAGGTCCCGTACCAGCGGCCAGCTTGCCGGCACCTGACCGGTGAGCGTGAAATGCACGTACGCGTGCCGGGTCGGGGTGCGAGGATCCCAGCGGAACGCGTCACGCATACCTGGCCGGATGAGCAGCAGCCTGCCCGGAGTCAGCGGCAGCGCGACGTCGTCCCACAGCCAGGTGGCGCTGCCTCCGAGGAGCCAGACGAACTGGTACGACCTGGCCTCCCGCGGGCCGAAGGTCGAGCCGGGCGGATAGTCCGCGACACTCGGCCCGAGCCGGGCCGCCAGATCGACGGAGATCGTCACCTGTCACAGCCGCCGTCGCGATTCGGGCGGATGCGCGGCCGGCGCACGTCCTGGAGACCTTTGTACGCGTATGGGTCGGAGCCGGCGACGAGGACGACATCCCGGAAGTCCGCCTGCGCCATGCCCGTCCCCTCCGCCGGGGCGGCCCAGGGCAGCAGGGATTCGGCGCTCATGTAGTGGTTGACCAGCGCCCGCCGGTAGCCGTGGCGGCCGGTGTTGGGCAGCGACTTGTGCAACAGGTAGCCGTTGAACACCACCACGGAGCCCGCCGCGACCTCGACGGGCACCGCGTCGGAGTCGTCGAACGGGAAGCCGTAGGACTCAACCGTGCAGTCGTAGCGGGGGTCGTCGTGCTCGCGGTTCGGGTAGAGCACGCCACGCCGGTGCGATCCCGGCAGTACCCAGAGGCACCCGTTCTCCACGGTGGCGTCGTCGAGCGCGAGCCAGGCCGCCGTGAGTGAACGGTCGCGGGTCGGGATGAACAGCTCGTCCTGGTGCCACGCCTGCCCCGGTTCACCCTCGGACTTGATGAACAACATCGACTGCATCGCCTTGACGTTCGGGCCGATCAGCGAGGTGAGCGCCGAAACAATCGCCGGATGGCGCATCGTGGCGAGCATCAGGCCGGAGAGCTTGTGCGGGTAGTGGACGCAGAGAAACCTGCGCAGCACGTCGTCGTCGGTGTCGGTGGTCCTGGCGGGGAGCGCGCCGCGGATGTCGCCGAGCTCGCCCCGGCAGATGCGGACGGCCTCTTCGAGCAGCTTGCCGACCTCGCCTGGGTCGAGGGCGTGGTCGAGGACGAGATAGCCGTCGCGCTCGTACGAGATCGTCAGGTCGAGGTTCGTCATCGCCCCATCATCGCCATAGCGGCAAGGTCCCGGCCATGGCCCGATCACGCATCCGGATGGCGAATTTTGTCACCCGCAGTCGGCAAGCAGGCATCCGCTTGTGGGGTGACGAGCATTCCTGACACGATCTCTTAGGGGACGGTCAGGCGGACGCAGCATTCGCCCGGTTGGGGGTCCAGGACCGCTTCGACGCCGGTGGCCTGGAGACCTTCGAGGTAGCCCGACAGGAAGCCTTGGTTCATGCCGCAGACCAGATCGGGGGCCTTGGCGGCCAGCGGGTGGAAGGGGCAGTTGCGTAGCCGGATGTCTGTGGGGCTGGTCCGGTAAGGCTCGAAGCCGTGCTGTTCGAGCATGCGCTGGCAGAAGGTGAGGGCGCGCTCCGCGCCGAGCCTGCCCGGCCGGGACCGGTCGCGCTCGTCGCTGCCCAGGCCGCGCCCGCGTTGCCGGGCGATCCTGATCGCCGCCTCATTGCCCGCCTCTCCGTCGCGCTGGGTCAGGATGGCGTCCAGGAAGAGGTCGGCGAGAAGCGCATGCCGCCGCTCGGGGATGGTGACCCGGATCTCGGCGTCGCCGGGCAGGTAGACCTTGGGCCGGCGCCCTACCTTGCGCACCCCTTCCGGGGCAGCGTAATCGGCGCGCAGCAGGCCCGCCGCGACCAGCTTGTCCAGGTGGAACGCGGCCAGCTTGCGGGAGATGCCCACACTGGCCGCCGCCTCGTCGCGGGTGACGGGACGGCCTGCCCGGCGGATGTAGTCGAACATCTCCCGGCGCGACTCCTCGCCCAGGACGCTGACGATCGCGACGTCGTTGGTGGTCACTCAGCCAAAATACCTCCAATCTCCACGGGCGTTAACCGCTGACTTGACGGCTCCACGCGAATAAGACCAACATTGATTAGCGAAACTACGCTGGAGGGAACGGTCGTCGTGGATACTGCCAAGAAGCCGATGAGCCCGGCCCTGGCCGGACCGTACGGGCACCCGTACCACCCGATCCTGGTCACCGTGCCCATCGGTGCCTGGGTGTCCAGCCTGGTGTTCGACATCGCTGCCCAGCTCGTCCGCGACCCGGAGTTCCTCGTTCGCGGGGCACGCTGGTTGATCGCCATCGGCGTGATCGGCGCGCTGGCCGCGGCGTGCGTGGGCGCGCTGGACCTGTTCGCCATCCCCACTGGCACCCGTGCCTTCCGGACCGCCGTGCTCCACATGGGCCTGAACCTCCTGGTGACTCTCGCCTACGCCGCCAACTTCCTGTGGCGATCCGATGACCGTACGGAGCTGGGGATGCTCGCGCTCAACGCCGCCAGCCTGGCCGTCCTCGCGGTCGCCGGACACCTGGGCGGCAAGCTCGCCTTCCGCTACGGCGTCCGCGTCGTCGACGAGGACGCCCAGGCCGAAGGGTTCCTCCGATCGAAGTAAGAGGTGTTCCATGGAAATCGCCGCACTCGTCACCTGGGTCCTCACCGCGCTGGGCGGCTTCTACCTGCTCGCCGGCTGGCTTTCCCGGGGCGGCGCCAAGCAGGGGAGCGGCAGCCACCTGCCGGTCCCGGTCATCTTCGGCCACTTCGCGCTGGCCGCCGTCGGCCTCGTGGTGTGGATCGCCTACCTGCTCACCGGCAACCACGCCCTGGCCTGGACCGCGCTGATCATCTTGGTGCCGGTGGCCGCGCTCGGCTTCACGATGCTGGCCCGCTGGATCCCTGCCAGGCGCGTACGTGCCACAGTGTCCGCGGGGCAGCAGTCGGCCCCGGCCGAGAGCAACTTCCCCGTGCCGGTGGTCGCGGCCCACGGCGTGCTCGCCGTCGTGACCGTGGTCCTGGTCCTGATCACCGCCATCGCCGGCTGACCCGGTGGAGATCTGGATCAACCCCGCCTGCTCCAAGTGCCAGTCGGCGCTGTCTCTGCTGGACGGTGAGCAGGTCGACTACACGGTGCGCCGCTACCTGGAAGACCCGCCGAGCACCCAGGAATTGGAGGAGGTGCTGCGGCGGCTCCGACTGGAGCCATGGGACATCACCAGGCTGGGCGAACCCGTCGCGGCCGACCTGGGACTGGCCGAGTGGCCACGCACCCAGGCCGACCGCGGCCGATGGATCCAGACGCTGGCCGCGTACCCGATCCTCATCCAGCGTCCGATCATCACAGTCGACGACGAAACCGCCGTTGTCGCCCGCTCCCGGGAGGCAGTCCTTCGCGTCGCGCGGTGATCAGGTTGGGGGCAGATGGCCCCCTGGCCGTCATCCTGCCGGCCAGGGGGCCGGCCGTTCGCCGGGAGACAGCCGGAGCCGCCGTGCGCCGTTTCCGCGTGCCGCGTACGCCGACCGCCAAGGGCGAGCGCCCGCAGGTCAGCCGGGTGACATCATCACCGGCCGGCTCACCGGCCCGGCCAAGGACCGCTCCGCCGACACCAACCCCACCACCAAGGTCGAGGCCCGCTACGGCCCCAGCCAGTGGCCGCGCGAGGGCGACGAGATCGTCGTCCGTCACACGCTGCGCGACATCGACGGCCCCATGTACGTCCGCGTCCGCGGCACCAACACCGACGAGCCCGAGCCCCAGCCCGACCCGCACCGCTCCGACCCGTGGGCCGACCTGTGGTTCTACTCCAAACCGGTGTTCATCGAGCGCTGACGGCAAGACACCGCCGCCCGTCTCCCCCCCGGCCGGGCGCGGCCACCTCGGTGCCTGGAGTTCATCCGCCTCCTCGGGGAACCGGCGGATCGACGCGCCGCGGCAGTCACCGGCTCGGGCTCGGCGGTACGTGACCCAGGCCAGAAAGAAGAAGGTGGCGCTGGCGCAGGGTGAGGTCGCCGATGCTGGCGTCACCGTCGATCTTCGCCTGGCGGAGAGTCTGGGTGATTTCGGTGGTGGTGTGTCCCGGGAGGGCGCGGAGCAATGTCACGGCGTTGGCGCCGATGATGGCCAGGTCCCTGCGTGACAGCAGCGCCTCCAGGCCGAGCCGGCCGGTGGCGACGGCGGCGCGCAGCTGCGTCAACGTCATCGGCTGAGGTGACGGCGTCGGAAGCGGGCTTGGCGTGCGGGGGCGCGGGGCGGGCCGCGGGCCGGCACCCTGGGCGGCCGCGATGGGTATGGCCGCTGGAGGCGGATCCTCCGAAAGGAGAGTCTGCGTCGTGACCAGCAGGCCTCCGACGGCTGTCACGGCGGCCACCGTGAGGATGACGTGGCGACGTGAGAGGCGTCGGCTGTCGCGGGCTATCGTCAGCCCGATCACCGCGGTGCGCAGCAGCACGCCGGTGACCATGCCGAGCAGGATCGGCACGCTCTGCGCCGGCAGGGGCGCCACGCCGGCGAGCACGACGCCGCCGGCCGGGGCCAGGCAGGAGATCGCGAGCCAGGGCGTGAGCCGTCTGCGGGCCAGGTCGAGCAGTGCGGTCAGGGCCAGCCCCTCGCTGGCGGAGTGGATCACCAGGGCGCTCACCACGATGGCGGAGGCGGCCAGCGCCAGAGTGGCGCCCTCGATCATGCGGTGCAGCGACATCGCGGCGGCGGTGCCGACGCCGCCGTAAACGGCGGCGCTGACGGCCTGCTTGACCCGGCGGTGCAGGCCCGGCGCGTGGCGGCCGCCGGCGGGGGCGTCATCGTGGTTGTGGCCGCATCCCTTGCGAGTGAAGTACGTGATGACGACGAAACCGAACACTCCGGCCAGGCCCACCACCCACAGCGGCACCCCGGTGGCCGCGGCTTCCTTCCAGGCGTCGGGCAGCAGGTCGACCAGGGCCGTGATGAGCATCAGGGCCGAAGCGATGGCCAGCCAGACGCTGATCGCCGCGACGTTGCGCCGGGCCAGGTGGGCACCGGCCAGCGTGGACAGCGCGACCAGGATCACGGCTGCCCAGGTCGCCCAGCCCGGCAGGGCGGCCTCGAGGGTCGGGTTTTGAAGAGCCACCGGTAGTGCCGGCCCTCCGAGCGGCATGGACATGGCGCGGCCTTTCTGGCGACAGTGCGAGGTAACGCAGCGCGAATAGTGACTAGGCCAGGGGGAGCCGGTCCGGTCATGCAGGTGCGGCGGAGTCGTTGTACGCGGGCAATGGTGCGGTCGCCGGTCCTGGGGACAGAGGCGAGGCCTCGTGGGCGCCGTGGTCGGGCGTCGTGAGATCCTCCAGCACGACGCGCAGGTGGCCGAGCCGGGCGTGCAGGGCTTGGTGCAGTTGCCGCCCGTGGTCGGCGATGGCGCTGTCGAGTTGGTTGATCTGTTCTTCGATGGTCTCGCGGTAGGCCTGGTGGGCGGCCTGGGTCAGTGCGCCGGCCGCTGCGGTGGCCTGGCGTTGCAGCTGTTCGGCGTCGGCGTGGGCCGTGGCCAGGATCTGGTGGGCCTCCCGCTGTGCGGCCGTGATCGTTTCTTGCGCGGTCTGCTCCGCCGCGGCCAGCTCGTCGGCGCTCGCGGGTGGCACGGCCGAGCCGGCCGCCAGACGTTCTCGCAGGTGGGCGTTGTCCTGCCAGAGCCGGCTGAGCGTGGTCTCCACGCGGGCCAGGAAGTCGTCCACTTCGGCCAGGTCGTAACCCGAACGCAGCCGTACGACGCTGAAGACCTGGTTGTGCACCAGAGCGGCGGTCAGCAGGTGCCCGTTCACCTGGACCGGCAACGACACGGAGCCGTTCACGGTCGAGGCGTGGCTGTGCGGGAGATGAAGGCCATGGTCGTGCTCTTCGTGCGTTACATGCATGGCGGGGTGTCACCGAACCTTTCACCATCGGCGCCCGGGTCAGCGGGGGAGTGTCGTGCTCCGGCAGCAGGCGCGGTGCCCGGTGGCCTTAGTGCGGCGAACGATGGCAGTGAACGGCCACCGGGCTGACCCTCGGAGGGAGGGGCTATCGGTCGTTGAGTCCGTGATCGTCGTGGCAGTGCCCGGGGCCGCAGTCCGGGAGCTCGGTCCCGGACGTCGCTGCTGGCTGACCCTCGGGCTCGATGGCGCAGGGGGCAGTGTCGCTCCCGCAGCCCACTTCACCGTGATGGTGGTGTGGGTGGGAGTGCTGTTCAGTCATCGTGCTTCCCTTCGGGACAGGCGGGTGGGCAGGCGAAACGTCGGAGGAGTGATCAGCGGGCGCATAGGGTTCGCGCCCAGGTGGCGTATTGGAGGATGCGGTCGGTGATGATGCGGTCGACGCCGTAATCGGCCAGGCCTCGCCAGGCGGTAGGGGTGTCGGGGGTCCAGGCGTAGACGGGCACTCCGGCGGCGTGGTAGCGGTGCACCCACGAGCGGGACAACTGGTCGTGGCGGATGGCGACGAAGGCGTAGCGCCGCGCCTGAGCAGGAGAGGGCGGAGTGCGGGCCACCAGGCCCTGAGCGATCGGCAGGGAGGCGACGCGGGATAGGGCATCGGGCAGGAACGAAGTCAGTGCGGCCCAGCGGTAGGCGTGATAGCGACGGTAGACGGTGGCAAGGGCTTGGCTGTCGGCCTCGTCCGGGACGGTCTTCAGCTCGATCAGCGCCAGGTCGGCGTGGCCGCGCAGCGCGCTCAGTGCCTGCGCCAAGGTGGGCGGCGCGAGCCCGTCGCCGCCGCGCACTGTGCGCAGCCGGGCCAGGCTCGAAGTGGCCACCAGCCCGCTGGCGTTCGTGGCGCGATCCAGCGTGGCGTCGTGCATGAGCACCGGCTGGTGGTCCTTGGTGAAGCGGATGTCGATCTCCACCTGCCGGGCGCCGGCACCCAACGCCCGGCGCAGCGAGGTGAGCGTGTTCTCCGATCCCGACAGGGGATACCCGCGGTGGGCGATCAAGCTGGGCGCATGGCACCGGCCTTGCGCCCGGACGGCGTCAGTCGGGACGACCACGGCGAGAACCAGCGTGAGCGCGGCCATCGCAGCGGGTCGACGCCACGCACGCATCGGTGCATCGGGGATGCCGTCCCCGGTCGGCGAGTGCCGCCGGGGACGGGGCGAGATGCTCATCCGGTCTCGTTACCTGATCGGGGTCGCGCCGGTGGCGGCGCTCCTGTGCAGGTAGAAGCTCCAGGCCCAGCCGCGGACCCCGGTGGGCGTGGTGACGTGCAGCCAGCCGCTCCGGCTGGAGCAGCCCCCGGTGATCGCGTGCCCACCGGGTCGAAGCTTGGCGATCGGGTGGTGGGTCAGCCCGGCGCCGGAGCGGACGTTGAGGTAGCTGGCGCGGCGCACCCGCGTCACGGTGTAGCTGCACGTGCGCGCTGACCTGCCTGGTTGCGCGGCCGTGACCCCCTGCCCGGGCAGCTTGCTCAGATGGTGCCCTTGCGCCCAGCCGCGCACGCCGGAGGGCATGATGACGTGCAGCCAGCCCTGCTGGTCGATGCAGTTGCCGGCGATCGTCTGGTTACCGCTCCGCAGGTTGCCGACCACCCGCTTCGTGAGCCCCGGCGCGGAGCGGACGGTGACCGGTTCGCCCGGCTGCAGGTTCGTGACGGCGTAGCGGCACGTCACGGCGGGAGGCTGGAGGGTTGGTACGGAGACGGCGTCGGCCGGCAGGCTCGACAGTGCCAGCCATCCGCTTGCTGCTGCCATCACCAGTGCGGCGGTGGCGGCGTGGACAGTTCTCATGCGCAGTCCCTTCCTGTGCGCATCTGCACCGAGTCCGGTGGGCCGGGTGCAGAGGGGGTCAGGTCCTGACCACCTGACGGTTATCAACTTCTACGAAGAGTAGTTGACACACTACAGAGTGTTTAAACGTCTGAGTAGATGTTCATGTGTAGAGGTAATGAACATGCGATTGAGGGCATGCTCTTGACCTGGCGCGCCTCGGTCGGAACCATATGCACATATGAACACTCAGGCAGATGTTTCAAGGCTGCGCTTGCGTACGACCCGCTGATCGACGCCCGTGTCCCCAACCTTCCGGACCTGGCCGTCACACACGTCATCCACCCCAGTCCAAGGAGCTCAGTGCATGTCTGATCAACACGGGCACGACCGGAGCCACGTACGCAGCGAAGGCAGTGATGACCACGCGCATGGGCATGGTCACGGACATGGGCATGGCGTCAGCGCGGAGGCGGACCGGCGCTACCTCGGCGGCGCGCTCGCCCTGATCGTCGGGTTCATGGCCGTCGAGGTGGTGGTCGGCCTGATCGCCGGATCGCTGGCGCTGATCTCCGATGCCGGTCACATGCTCACCGACGCGATGGCGATCGTGCTGGCGCTGGTCGCGATGCGGATAGCGGCCCGCCCGCCCCGCGGCGGCTTCACCTACGGCCTCAAGCGTGCCGAGATCATCTCCGCCCAGGCCAACGGCATCACCCTGCTGCTGCTCGCGGTCTACTTCACCTACGAGGGCATCCGCAGACTCGTCGAGGCGCCACCGGTCGAGGGCCTGTTCGTCGTGGTCACCGGGCTGGCCGGCATCGTCGTCAACGTGGCCGCCACCTGGCTGCTGTCCAAGGCCAACCGCTCCAGCCTCAACGTCGAGGGCGCCTTCCAGCACATCCTCAACGACCTGTACGCCTTCATCGCCACCACCCTGGCCGGCCTCGTCATCTGGCTGACCGGCTGGACCCGCGCCGACGCCATCGCCGCACTGGTGGTCGCGGCGCTGATGCTCAAGGCCGGTTGGGGGCTGGTCCGCGACGCCGGACGGGTGTTCATGGAGGCCGCTCCAGCCGAGGTGAACCCCGCCGAGGTCGGCCGCCAGATCGCCGCCCTGGACACCGTGGTGGAGGTGCACGACCTGCACATCTGGGAGGTCACCTCCGGGTACGCCGCCCTGTCGGCACACGTTCTGGTCACTCCCGGCGCCGACTGCCATGCCGCGCGCCTGGCCGTCGAGGACCTGCTGCACGAGGGGCACGGCATCGTGCACACCACCTTGCAGGTCGACCACGCCCCGCCCGACAGCCACGCCGTCGACGACGGCGCCCCGCGCCACCTCGTACAGCACTGCGCCGACCCCCACGGTCCCATCCACCACGGCATCCGGCCCGACGAGACGGCGAGCGGGGATTGCCACGCCGAGCGCTGAAACGCCCCAGGCACCGGCCGTCGCCGTCGCACCGGTTCGTACGGCGCGGCGGCCGGGCCTTACTCGGCCGTAAGGACCCGCACCGGTTCGACGCCCTCCTCGTTGTGACGCTCCGCCCAGGTGGTCAGGGCGGTACGGCAGACGGGGTCGGGATGGTGGCCGGCGGCAACGCCCGGGCTGCCCTGG
Source organism: Nonomuraea sp. CA-141351 (assembly GCF_050944675.1). Lineage (NCBI taxonomy): Bacteria > Bacillati > Actinomycetota > Actinomycetes > Streptosporangiales > Streptosporangiaceae > Nonomuraea > Nonomuraea sp. CA-141351. Next base: position 8,282,068 of record NZ_CP191982.1, on the reverse strand, counting down.
CGCGGTCAGCGGGAGCCGCACCAGGGCGCGTCCCGTCAGCCGGCGAGGGCTACCTGGCCGGTGGGGGAGAGCCGGTGACGCCGGTCCAATCGTCTGACTGCCGCCGCCGAGGCCGCTCCCGTGGCGGCCAGCAGCAGCCACGGCAGGCAGGCCAGGCCGGTGGCGCGGGCCGTGTCGAGCAGGGCGCCGGACAGCAGGTTCCCGGCCAGGATGCCGACGCCGGACAGCAGGTTGTACAGCCCGTAGTAGGTGCCGATCAGGCGATCTCCCGCCATGTCGGCGATGGTGGCCATCTCGAACGGGAAGGCGACCAGCGTGCCGACGGTGAGCAGGAGGGTGCAGGCGACGACGGGCGCCATCGCCCACACCGGCGGGAGCGGCAGCTGCGCGACCGCGGCGGGCGGCAGGAAGGCGATCCCCATGAGCGCCAGGCCGCGGCTGATCGCCTGGCCGCGGGTCCACCGGGCCGAGCACCAGGCGGTCAGGCGCATCTGCCCGGCGATGCCGAGCAGCGCCGAGACGGCGTAGAGGGCCATCACCCCGGTCTCGCCTGCGCCGAGGCGTTGCACTTCGAGCGGCAGGGCCAGATACATCTGATACGAGAGCGCGTACGAAGCGATCATCGCCGTGGCGAACGAGACGAACGCCCGGTCCCCGAACGCCTGCCGCCAGTCGCACAGCACCGGCTGCACCTTCTGTACGGGGCCGCGCCGGGCCGGCAGCCACAGGCACTGCAGGACGGTCAGCACCGCGAAGATGGCCGCGGCGGAGAGGCACACGGCGGTGAAGCCGGTTTTCAGCAGGGCGATGCCGGCCAGCGGGCCGAGCAGGATGCCGCCCTGGTAGAAGACGTTGAACACGGCGAAGGCGGCGACCTTGCGCTCGCCGGCCGCGACGGCCAGGTAGGCGCGGGCCGCCGGATTGAACAGCGCTCCCGCGAAACCCGTCACGACGGCGGCCACGACCAGCAGCGGCAGTGAGGTGGTCAGCCCGAACAGCGCGAACCCGACGGTCCGCAGCGCGCACCCGAGCATGATCAGCGGTTTGTAGCCGAGCCGGTCGGCCAGCGTGCCGCCGATCAGGAACATGCCCTGCTGGCTCATGTTCCGCAGGCCGAGGACCAGTCCGATCGTCCAGGCCGCCAGGCCCGCGCCGGTCGACAGGTGCTGGGCGAGGTAGGGCATGAGCATGTAGAAGCCGAGGTTGATGCCTGCCTGGTTGATCTGCAGGAGCTGGATCGGCCGGTCGAAGGAGCGGAACTCCCGCAGCACGCCGCTCATCTCGTGCCCGCCAGCGGGTCTGTCACGGTGGTGCAGCGCGTCCAGCGGCGCACCTCCCGCTCGGCCGGTGAGCGCAGCAGGTCCGGCTCCTCGGCCGGGACCGTGCCGAGCAGGCCGTGGGCGTGGCAGTAGTCGTCGTCGAAGACGGTGTTCCAGTACCGCCACGGTCCGTCGGGAAAGATCGCGACGATGGTCTGTTCGGGGGCGGTGCGGGCCAGCCAGCGGGCCACCAGGGTGACCGCGCCGGTGCTCCAGCCGCCGGAGACGTAGTGCCGGGCGGCCAGGGAGCGGCAGGCCCAGACCGCTTCGGCCGGGCTGACCCAGTGCACCTCGCTGAAGGCGTCATAGGCGACGTTGCGGGGATGGATGCTGGAGCCGAGGCCGCGCATCAGCCGTGCCCTGGCGGGCTGGCCGAAGATGGTCGAGCCGATGGTGTCGACCCCGACCAGCTTCAGATCGGGGAAGTGGTGGCGCAGCACGCCGAGGATCCCGGCGCTGTGCCCGCCGGTGCCGACCGAGCACACCAGCGTGTCGATGTGCGGCAACCGGCCCAGCAACTCGTGGGCCAGCCCGGCGTAGGCCTCGACGTTGTCGGGGTTGTTGTACTGGTCGGGGCAGTAGGCGCCGGGAGTCTCGGCCAGCAGGCGCTGGACCCGCTCGCGGCGGGCCTGCTGCCATCCCCCGATCGGATGCGGCTCGGTGACGATCTCCAGCCGTACCTCGTAGGAGGCGAGCAGCCGGCACATGAGCGGCTCCATCCCGGGGTCGCCCACCAGCACGACCGGGTGGCCGAAGACGATCCCGGCCAGGGCCAGGCCCAGCCCCAGAGTGCCGCTGGTCGACTCGATGATCGTGGCGCCCGGCCGGAGATCTCCCCGAGCCCGCGCCCGCCGCACCATGTGCAGAGCGGGACGGTCCTTGATGCCGCCCGGGTTGAAGCCTTCCAGCTTGGCCCAGAATCCTCCTCCCGGTACAAACGGCTCGGAAATGAACACCAGCGGCGTATTGCCGACGGCCAGGGAAAGCGATGAAGAACCGACAGCCGGCGCCTCTTGCGGGCGCGCGAAAACAGCTTGTGATGACATGGATGAATCCCCGAACGTGAATGACGCAATTCGCGGGCATGACGAAACGGCCGCGAAACCCGAGTGGATATAGGACGACTGCGGATGTCGTGACTCCTATATGCGCATCACGCAGAGATTTTCCAGATAGGGCGCGGCAAGGCGGGCCACACGCGCCGGGGGGATCGGGATCCCGGCGACGGCATGGGCCGTGGAGACCGACCGGGTCGCCGGCGTGGCCACGGAGAGGGGCGTGTCGGCCAGGTTGACCGCCGAGCAGTCCTGTTCGGTGCCGTGCCGGTGGCGCTTCGGCAGCTCCCGGTGCAGGCATCGCGCGTCGTTCACGGCGGTGTTCTCAAGGTGGGCGCCGTGGGCGACCGGCTCCGACAACTCCACGGCCGCGCACGCGCCGCCATGGGTGAACACCACGCCGACGAGCAGCACGAGCACGAGCACCGCACGCGCCGTCAGCCGACCGGCCGGGCGGCGAGAACGGGTCTTTCGTGTCGTGAGCATCACCGGTGATGATGCCCGCACGCCCGCCGGACGCGCCCGGCGAAGTCAAAGGTTCCGGTAAAGCTGCTGCCGCCGTTCATCCTGAAAGACGCGTCGACGACGGTGCCGGTCGTGGGCGGTCATCCAACCGCATCTCGCGACACGAGGAAATGAAGGGCATATCGTGCCGCGATTTAGGTGACACTGGGCATTCGCGCATCCCGCTGACTTACAGGTGGTGTTTTTCATGACCCTGTCGAGACGCCGGGTCGTCGCCGGGCTCGGCGCGATCGCCGCGGGTCCCGCGACCGCGGACGTGCTCTTCGCGCCTCGCGGCACCACCCCGGAGCAGGTGGCCCGCGATGAGCCCTTCTGGGCCACTGTCGCCCGTCAGTTCCGGGTGAGCCCCGACTTCCCCCGAGCCCGTCCGCCGGGCCTACCACCGCAACGTCGACCTCCTCAACGAGCAGAGCTCTCACCTGCTGCGCACCACGTACAAGGCCGGAGCCGACAAGATCCGCGACCGCATCGCCGGGCTGCTCGGCACATCGAGGAGCGAGATCGCGCTCACCCGGGGCGGCACCGAGGCCCTGCAGAATCTCATCTCCGGCTACCGCCGCCTGCGCCCCGGCGACGCCGTCATGTACGCCGACCTGGACTACCACAGCGGCCAGTACGCCATGAACTGGCTACGGGACCGGCGCGGCGTCGACGTCGTGCGCATCGTCATCCCCGAGCCGGCCACGCGCCAGGCAGTGCTGGACGCCTACGAACGCGAGCTGCGCGAGCACCCGAAGGTCAGGCTGCTCCTGCTCAGCCACATGAACAACCGCACCGGCCTGGTCACGCCCGTCGGCCAGATCGTGTCCATGGCCCGCAGGCAGGGGGTCGACGTGATCGTGGACGCCGCCCACTCCTGGGGGCAGCTCAATTTCACGCTCGCCGACCTCGACGCCGACTTCGCGGTCTTCTCCCTGCACAAGTGGATGGGCGTACCGCTGGGCGCCGGATTCCTCTACATCCGCGCCCACCGCCTGGCCGACATCGGCCTCCAGTACGCCGACGAGACCTACCCCGCCACCGACATCCGCTCCCGCGTGCACTCCGGGACCGTGAACGCGGCCCCCTTCCTCACCGTGGACGCCGCTCTGGACTTTCACGACAACCTCGGGGCCGCGGTCAAACAGGCCCGCCTCCGGTTCCTGCGGGATCGCTGGGTCAACCAGCTCCGCGACATCGAGAACCTCGAGATCCTCACCCCGGACGAGCCGGACATGTACGGCGCCATCACCGCGTTCCGGCTACGCGGGCAGACGACGGAAGCCGACAACATCGCCATCGCCGACCGCCTGATGAACGAACACCGGATCTTCACCGTCGCCCGGACGGGCATGACCGGCGGCGGCGCCGTCCGCGTCACGCCCGCTCTGTTCACCTCCGCGGATGACATCGACCGGTTCGCGGCTGCGCTCCGCGGCATCTGCCGGCCGAACGGGCGCCCTTGACACGCCATCCAGGCAACGCCCTAATCTTGTTCATATGAATGAGTCTTCAGATGAGCGCGTGTTGGCGATGGACGGATGTGCTGCCAAGGTAGTGGACGCCGACCGGGTGGCCGCCGTGTGCGGGCGGATGCCGGCCGCCGAGGACCTCACCGACACCGCGGACATCTTCGGACTGCTGTCAGACCCGAACCGGCTGCGCCTGCTGGTCGCCCTGCTGGACGGCGAATTGTGCGTGTGCGACCTGGCCGCGGTGACCGGTCAGAGCGAATCGGCCGTCTCCCACGCCCTGCGGTTGCTGCGCGCCCACCGCATCGTCGCCGCGCGCCGCTCCGGCCGGATGGCCTACTACCGCCTGGAAGACCCGCACGTACGGATGCTGCTCGACCTGGCGCTCGCCCACACCGAGCACACCGACGCCATTCATCCCGAACGCGACGGGGACACTTGATGGGCGCAGGACACGGACACGCGGGAAGCCGGCATCGGTGGCGCCTGGCGGTCTCCTTCGCCCTGATCGGCGCCTACTTCGTCGTCGAGCTGGCCTACGGGCTGATCTCCGGCTCGCTGGCGCTGATGTCCGACGCCGGCCACATGGCCGCCGACGTCGTCACCCTCGGCGCGGCCCTGGTGGCGACCAGGATCGCCACCCGGCCGGACACCACCGGACGCCGCAGCTACGGCTCCTACCGAGCCGAGGTGTTCGCGTCCCTGCTGGCCGTGGTGCTGATGCTGGGCGTCGCCCTGTACGTGGTCATCGGGGCCGTCGGCCGCATCGGCGCGCCCGCCGAGGTCTCCTCCGGCCCGATGCTCGTCGTGGGCGCCATCGGCCTGGTCGTGAACGTCGTGGCCCTGTTGCTGCTGCGCTCGGGCGCGAGCGAGAGCCTCAACGTCAAGGGCGCCTACCTGGAAGTCGTGGCCGACACGGCCGGATCCGTGGGCGTCATCGTCGCGGGCTGGCTGGTCTCCGCCACCGGCCGGACGTTCTGGGACACGGTCATCGCCCTGGCCATCGGCGTGTTCGTCGCCGTCCGCGCGATCTCGCTCGGCCGGCAAGTGTTCGCCGTGCTCGGCCAGCACGTACCCGAAGGCATGGACGCCACCGCGGTCGCGCAGGACCTGGCCGCGATCGACGGCGTACGCGACGTGCACGACCTGCACCTTTGGACCCTCACCTCCGGCATGAACGTCGCCACCGCCCACCTCGTCACCACCGACCAGAACGACAACCACTCCGTGCTGGACCAGGCCCGCGACCTGCTCCGCCGGCGCCACGGCGTCGCCCACGCCACCCTGCAGGTGGAGCCCGCCGATCACGAGGGCTGCGACGAGGTCGGCTGGTGAACTCACACGGACCCCGGACTGGAGGCTCCGCTCTCGTGGAAGGCGCCGGTCGGTCAGCCCGTCCCAGCAGCGCCGCGGTCCAGAACGACCTTTGACGTTCGTTGGTCATGTTCACAAGTCGTGATCGAAATGTTCCGACGTGGGCCTCATGTCCGCCCGTACGCTACGACGGACGGGGCACAACGGGGAGGTATGCATGTCGTTCATGACGCGGATGGCGGCGGCGTTCAAGGGGGAAGTCCGGGCCGACGAGCTCGAGGCCTATCGCCGAGCAGGCGGGTTCGTCTACACCGAGCTGGAGCAGGCGGAGGCGCTGCGCTCCCGGTTAGCCGCCGAGGGGGTGAACCTGTGGCATGGCCCGCAGGCCGCGGCCGGGCAACTGCTGTGCACGTGGAACGCGTTCGTTCTGCAAGCCATCGGAGAGCACCTGCTCGACGCGGACTACGCCGCCGACCCGAGCACCGTCGGCTACGTACCGCAGGTCACCGCTCTGCAAGTCGACGCCTGCTTCGCCCAGGTCGAGAACTGGGTGTCGCGGGCGCGCCAGGCCGCGGGAAACTCCCGTTACCTGGTGGAGAATGAACTGCTGCTCCCCGCCGACCTGCCCGAATGGGCAGAGGCCAGCTCGTGCCCGCTGCCGCACCTGCACGGCATGCTCGCCGCCTCACGCGCTATCCGCAGGCACGCCGAGGTCGCGCTCGGCGTCTTCGAACAGACCGTCGCCGACGCCGACAAGCACCGCCACGCGCTGGAACGGCTGCGCCAACTGGCCGCCGAGGCGGCGACGGCCGCCGACTACGCCGAGGGCCTTCTCGACACCCACCCGGCGCCGCGCATGCACGAGGCCATCGAGCAGCGCCTGCAGCGAGCTCTGGAGATCTACTATCACCTCGGCCAGCTCATCGCGATGCCCGGCTTGATCGCCGGCTACAAGGGACCAGCTGTACGGCAGGCCGTCCCGCCCGCCAACCTGAGGGTTGCCGACGCCCGCAACTTCGACCCGTGGTGCCTGACCGACCCGCAGAAGCGGAGCTTCTGGCAGGCCGACCCACGGGCACACCAGGCGATCAAGGAGATGTGGGACTACGACCCGGCCCCCGCCATCACCTTGCGTATCCAGGCCGAGATCGATGCCGCCCGGCAGTACGGCGCGATCACCTTTGCCACCGATGCCCAGGGTAAACCGTTCGGGAGCTACTACTGCTGCCCCTTCTCTGCGATCTACCTGGTGCGCCGCCCGGTCGTCATCGCCGGCCGCGCGCTGCGGGCGATGCAGCAGTTCACGCTGGAGGTGTCGGCCGAGGACGTGCCGAAGGGCGGCCCGTTCAAGCGAGAGATCATCGTCGCCAACTTCAGGCCGACGAACAAGGTCGACTACTGCGACCCGGACGGCCTGCACGGCGACTGACCCCGCGTGACACCCCCCTTGAGCAGGCTACGGCGTGAGCCCGATCCGTTCGCTGGCCATGGCCCGGAAGCGTGCGCAGGTGGTGAAGTCGGTGTGGTCGCACGCGAGTGCGCAGTCGAGGAGTTCCAGCGATGCCTGCGTTTCGGCGATGCGTCGTACCAGGTCGGCGCGGTGGCGTTGGATGATGGACCGGCGCGTGACCGGATCCGCTGTGGCGATCATCTCGCGGATGTCGTCCAGGCCGAAACCGGCCTCCTTCGCTCTCAAGATCACCGCGACCCGGTAGAGGTCGTCCGGCCCGTAGCGCCGCCGTCCCGCCTCGACGCGAGTGGGGGAGAGGAGCCCCATCGACTCCCAATGGCGCAGGACGTGGGTGGCGAGGCCGAACCGTTCTGCGACGTGGCCGATGCTCATGGATGCGTCGATGGTATTTGACTTCATGTCGACATTAAGTCGCATGCTGTCAGACATGTCGAACAACATCGCCCCTGAAGCAGACGTCGCCGCCATGATCGCGCTGCTGGACGCCTCCGAAGGCGTCCCTGGTGCCGCAGAGTTGCGTACGCGTTCCTACGAGTTGCTGGATCTGGCGCCGGGTGCCGGCGACCATCTTGCCGTTGCCGGCGTACATGCCCATGTGTCCGAGACCCTTGCTGAAGAGCAGGTCGCCCGGCTCCAGCTGGTCCAGCGGCACGCGGCGGTCGGATCCCCAGCCCCACTGGGTCCAGGTGGTGCGGGGTAGCTCGACGCCCGCACGGCGCCAGGCGGCCTGGGTCAGGCCGGAACAGTCGTACGAGCCCGGCCCGGTGCCGCCGTACGGGCGTTGCCGGAGGCCGGGCCGGTGTACACGATGCCCGGGCTGTTGGGGTCTCCGGTGTTGAACGCGCCCAGTCTGCGCAGGAGCTTGGTCTGTTCCTTGACCAGCTTGTCGACCTTCGCCTTCTCGCCGCGTACCTTGTCGCGCGCGGTCTCGGCCTCGGCCAGGAGGCGCTTGGCCTCGTTGCGGCGATCGCGGAGCTCTTTGGTGGCCGCGTCATAGGCCCGGATCTTCGCCGCCCTCGCCTCGGCGATCTGCTGGAGGGAGGCCATGTTGCCCAGCAGCGTTTGCGGGTCGCTCTGGCCGATGAGTCTTCCCCAGAGGGGGAAGGGGCCCGCCTGGTAGTCGTTGACCGCCGCTGTGACGAGATCCTGACGAAGGGCGTCGGCTCGGGCGTCCTTGCGGCCGAGCTCGGCGTTGAGGGCGCTGTACTTCTCCTTGGCGCTCTTGTACGTTTCGGTGGCCTGGTTGTACCGCTCGACCAGCCGGTCGGCCTGCTCGTTGAGTTTCACCAGCTTGGCTCTGGCCTTTGCGGGCGACGGCTCGGCGAAGGCGGCGCCCGGGGTGGCGCCCGATGCGACCACTGCCAGGGCTCCGGCCGCTGCTGTTCGCCCCAGCCACGTCGGCACGGTCACTACGATGCCTCCTCGTAAATCTTCCAATATGGGACGAAATAGTACTGAAGTGGGAAGACTTCTTGGGAGTTCGTAAACAACTGCACCGCTGAGGGATCTTCGTACTATCCGGCGTAGCTGACAGTTGCGCCGTCGCATGTCGTCGCCAGGGCGTTCAGCGGTGCGCCCCGGCTCTCTGGGAGAGCCGGGGCGATGACCTCTGCCTGCAGGATCCGCAACAACACGTTCGTCCGCTCATCGGCGGTGCAGCGTGAACCAGTACGTCGGGAAGGGGTTGGTGCCGGGGGTGACGTCGGTGAGTTCCCAGCCGGTGAAGCGGGTGCGGAGTTCCTCGGCGGTGACGCCGGTGAAGCCGTCGTCGAAGACATCCGGGCCGTAGCCGAACATCAGCAGCCGGGCGCCGGGGGCAGCCCGGGTCGTGACGCCCGCGGCGTACGCGTCGCGGCGGTGCGTGGGAATGCCGCAGTAGCAGCTCAGGTCGAAGAACAGGCTGAAGTCCTCGCCGAGGGCGAGTTCGCCCAGCCGGGTGACGTCGCCGCGCAGCAGCAGAGGTCGTACGTCCGCGGCGTCGGCCTTGTCCTTGGCACGCCGGATGGCACGGCCGATGAGGTCGACCCCGACGACGTCCCAGCCGTTGCGCGCGAGGTAGATGGCGTTGGTGCCGGTGCCGCAGCCGAGGTCGAGCGCGCGCCCGGGAGGCAATGCGTGCGGCCCCTCGACCGTGTCGACGAGCTCGGGAGCCGGGATGCCGCTGTCCCACGGCGGCTTGCCGGACAGGTAGTAGGCCTGCAGCGTTCGCTTGACAGCGAGCTCACGGCTGCGTTCGGACCGCCTGCCCAGGCTGCTGAGCCGCCATGTCATCCGCGCCAGCTTCATCTGATCCTCCGGAAGTTTTTAGAGCTGATCTCTAGATACTAACTCTAGATATAGGCTTGAGCCGTGAGCACTGTCAAGCGGCTGGATAAGCGAACGGAACGATCCCGGCAGACCCGCGCGAAGATCGTCGCGGCGGCGCGGGAGCTGTTCCTCGAGCATGGATATGGGGCCACGAGCCTCCAGGACGTGGCGGACCGGGCCGGCGTCGCCGTGCAGACGATCTACTTCGTCTTCCACAACAAGCGCGCGCTGCTGAAGGAGCTGGTCGACACCACCATTGCCGGTGACGACGAGCCGGTCGCCACCATGGACCGTCCCTGGTTCCGCGAGGCGTGCGCGGCGGCGACCGCTACGGACCAGCTACGCCGGCACGTGCACGGCACCCGGCTGATCCTCGATCGGGTGGCCTCCATCACGAAGCTCCTCGAGACCGCCGCCGCCAACGATCCCGAGATCGCCACGATGTGGCCCACCGAGGAGGATCCGCGCTTCACGGTGCACTCCACCGCCGCGCAGGCCCTGATCGCCAAGCCCGGCGCCCGTCCCGGGGTGTCCGCGTCGATGGCGTCCGACCTGCTGTACTGCCTGCTCAGCCCTGACCTGTACCTCACCTTCGTCCGCGACCGCGGCTGGCCACCGGCGAAGTGGGAAGCCTGGGCCTACGAAACCCTGCACAGCCAACTGTGCGAGGGCGCGGACTGAGCCGGCTTCCGCGGCGCCCGCTGCCCGGCACTCCACGCCCCCTACTATGGCTCTTCGTAGAAGGTCAGAGGGGGAGGAAGGAGTGGCAGTGGTGGGCGAGGAACGCGCCCACGCCCGGGGCCGCGGCCAGGGTGGCGGGGCCGGCGAGCAGCGCCGTCACGGCGAGAACTCCCGCAAGGCGTTCGCGCCGGTCGAGCGGTGCCTGCGGGTGCAACATGCGGCGGACGCGGGTGAGTGCCGTCTCGCCGCCCGCGCCCAGCGCGAAGGCGGGCACGCGGCCTGTGGCGAGCCGTACCAGGGCAGCGGCGATGTGGAGGCGTGAGTGGCGACGTGCTGCCACGTCGTCGGCCAGCAGTTCGACCAAGCGGGCGATCTCGGCTCGTGCCTGGCCGAACAGAGGGATGCGGGGAAACGCTCGCGCCAGCGTCTCGGTACCGGCCAGCACCAGGTGATGGCGGCCGCGCAGGTGTGCCTGCTCATGGGCCAGCACGGCGGCCACCTGCTCCGGCGCGAGCGAACGCAGCGCGCCGGTGGTGATGACCGCGTGGCCGTTGTGTCCGGGCAGGCAGTACGCCAGGCGTTCCTCGTAGTCGACCACGACCGCGTCGAGGTCGCGGTCGCGCCGGCCCAGCAGGGTGAGCGCCTCGCCGTGCCGTCGTCGTTCGCGGCGGGCGCCCAGCAGGACGGCTCCACCGGTGTAGGCCAGCCGTGCCACCAGGAGACCACCGATGGCGAGGCCGACGCGGGTGGTGGTCGCGTTCAGTGTGGCTCTTCCGTGGCCCAGCATGGCGGCGCAGGCCTCGAACAGCCAGGCAACCACCACGCTGGCGGGCACGGCCACGGCGAAGGCCGACAGCAGCGCCGAGACGACCGCCGACATGCTGGCCGCCTGCCACAGGGCGATCGCGAGCTCGAACTCGCAGGCCAAGGAACTGGCCAGGGCCATCGGGACCACTCAGCAGACCGAGGTGACGCAACTGCAGAAGATCCTCGACCGGCTCTGATGTCAATACCGCCCGGGCGCGATCGGCGCCCGGGCGGTCCTGGCTAGGCTCCCTTCTTGCCGGGCACGCATGACGAGTCCAGCGTGTCCAGCCGGCCGGCTTGTTGTCGGCGCTGACGCGGCGAGGGCGTGGCGGTAGCCGTACTGGCCGGAGAAGGGGTGGCGGCTTCGGCGCGGGCCACCTGGCCCGAGCCGCGGGAGCGTGCGATGGCAGCGCTCGCCGCCTTGCGGATGCGTGGATAGTCCGGATAGGCCGGGTTGAAGGCGGGTGGAACGAAGTTCAGCTTGGACACGCGGGCGGACTTGACCTGCTGAGCGAGCGGGACCAGGTCCTGCAGCAGGTCACGCGGGATGTCGGTGCGGAAGGTCTGCTTGGCCGCGGCGGCCAGGGCGTTGAACTTCAGCAGCACGTTGCTCGGGTTGAGCTGCTTGAGCATGGCGCTCATCACGCACTGCTGGCGGCGCATCCGGGTGTGGTTGTCGGCGCCCGCGCAGGTGCTGCCCGGATGGTCGCGGGCCCTGCCGTACCAGAGGGCCTGGGTGCCGTTGAGGGTGCGGGTGCCGGCCTTGACCACGCCGCCGTCGGTACGGCCCACGCCGTAGCAGATGTCCTGCTCGACATGGATGGTGACGCCGCCGAGAGCGTCGATCAGATGCGCCACGCCCCACATGTTGACGAGCATGTAATAGTCGATCTTGAGGCCGAGGATCTGGCCGAGTGCGCCCTTGACCGCGTCCGGGGCACGGGTGGGGGAGTGGCCGGCGACCTCGGGGTGCATGTCGGCGTAGGCCCAGATGCCGTTGATCAGGTCGGCGGAGCCGCGGCCCTGGCCTGGTGGCAGCCAGAAGTTCTTCGGCGGCGGGAAGCGCTTGGCCAGCGCGGAGCCCGGCGGAAACGGCGCGTTCTCCAGCTCGCGGGGCAGCGCGAAGACCACCGAGTCGCCCGTGTGGACGTCGATGCTGACCACGTTGATGCTGTCGGTGCGGATGCTGACGCCCTTGCGCGAGCTCGCGCCGTCGCCGCCCAGCAGCGCGATGTTGAGCCGATCGCGTCCTCGCCACGGATCCTTGTGATCGATCGGCTGAGAGGGCGAGGACTGGAAGACGGTGCCGAGCGCGTCGTCGGAGGTGCGGGCGGTCGTGGCAACCAGTCCGAACGGCAGCGTCACGGCCACCGTCAGCACGCCCGCGACCGCGCCCGTACCGAGCTGACCCCACTGGCCGAGCCTGCCCGGGCGCAGCACGACGTAGGAGCTGATCACGACCGCGGCCCAGCCCAGCCCTGCCACCACGCACAGGCCTATGACCACGGCCAGCCAGGTCGGGTCGATGAGCAGACCAGCCAGTGCCTCGCCGTTGACCAGCGCGACCATGACACCGATCAGCAGCACCCCGAAGATCCCCACCATGATCAGCCCGGTACGTTTGCGCCCGGCGCGCAAATGCGCGGCACCCGGCACCACGATCGACGCAAGCGTCCAGCCGATCACGGATGGAGCAGTCCACCTGCGCATCCGACCTCCCCCGAGGGCCACATCTGCCCCATCGCGCAAGAAATTTAGCAAATCGGCCGCGCTGAACCCCCGCTTTTAGATCAAGCTCCGCCGCTAGTTGTCCGGGCTCGAAGATCGGCATCTGTTCGAGGTGGAGGCAGGGCAGGGCCGCGGTCGGTCGGCTCCCGACAACGAGCCGATCAAGCCGACAGGCCGTGGCCCTTGCCGCCGCCGTAGACGTGGCGCAGTTGGCGCCGCAGTCGATCGTGCGTCACCGTGTGGGGTCCGTCTTGCCGGCACCAATGTCTTCAGACGCGGCAGCAGCTTGAGGTTGTCGTATTGCAGGCCTGTCTGATCGTCTTCCCGGTAAAGGAGAGGGGTTGGAGATGACCGAGTTGACCTTCGACTGTTACATCGGCGCCGACGCGGAGCGGGTGTGGGACGTTCTGACCGATCCCGGCCTGATTCCTCTTTACCGGTTCGGCCACACCTTCGATTGCGACTGGGAGGCGGACTCGCCCCTCGTGTCGCGCTTCCCCGACGGGCGTCCGGGGATCGAGGGGAAAGTGCTGGAGAGCCGCAAGCGCGAACGGCTGGTCCACACGTGGCAAGAGACCGGCATGCCGAGTGCCAACGGCGGACGCGCATCGCTGGTCACCTACGCGCTGACCACGATGGGTGACGTCACCCACCTGAGGATCACCCATGACGACCTCGATCCGGATGGGATGACCATCGGCATCGTCGGCAGGGCCTGGCCGTTGATCATCTCAGGGTTGAAGACCCTGATCGAGACGGGCAAGCCCCTGCCCATCCCGGCCCCGGGCTCGTAGGACGCCACGGCGACCAGGCCCAACGGATCTCCTTGCGGGCAACGACCCTTGGCCATCCGCGCCAGGATGGTGACATCGCGCCCTCCGGCGATCAGGGCCTCCATCATCGCGCGATCGGACTGGCCGTGGATACCGGTGAGCACCGTCCCGATCTTGATCTGGGCGTCCTCGAGAAGCTTTTCGGCGCGCCGCACCTCGCGCACCCGGTCTTGGACCAGGGCGCGCCGATAGCTCCTCAGGTCGCGCAACTGCCGGATCGGCTCGGGTCAGAGGATGCCGCGGGAGGAGAACACGGCGCGTACGACCGCCGCGGCGGACGCCCCGCCATGCCGCTCGGCGGAGGCGACGGTCGCCTCGGCGGCAGCGCGGAACGTGGTGTCCTTGGCGAAGTCGAACTGCGCGTCGATGATGATCGTCCCGGCCTGCCTGTCGCCCAGCTTGGCACGGATCTCGTAGAGCGCCGCCGACCAGATCTCGCCGTCCGCGTGCACCTCGCCGACCAGGTCCTCGGGGTAGTGCTTGATGCCGTCGAGACGGCGCAGGCAGTGCGGGGCGGCGGCGGTGTAGGAGACGGAGTCCCAGTCCGCGACGCAGGCTTCCGGGGTCTTCGTGGGCAGGCCCGCCTTCCAGCTGGTCACCGCGACGGCGAGGTAGTCGCCGAACGCCTCGCCGATCGCGCCCGACTCCAGGGTGGTGCCGAATCCGGTGACCTGCCCGTCCTGCACCGAGTGCCCGTACTCGTGGACGATCACCTCGGCGTCCTCGCCGTCGTCCACGCCGCCCTTGCCGAGGGTGATGTTGGCCTTGTCGTCCCGGAAGAAGGAGTTGTCGCCGCCGTACTGGTTGATCCGCAGCTCGATCTGGCGCTGGTTGACCGGACGCAGCCGCGAGCCGAAGCCGAGCGCCTGGATGTACTGCTGCGCGGTGGTCACCCAGTAGTAGCCCATCACCTGCTCGAACTGGTCGCTGTCGCGGTGCCAGGCGGGGAAGGCGCCGTTGCCGGCCTGGGCCGCCTTGCCGGTCTCGCTCTTGACTCGGACGTAGCGACCGGTGAGCGTCCCGGAGCCGTCGAGGTCGGTGAGGGTGACCGAGCGGTAGGCGGTGGCCAGGGCGGAGCTGTCGCGGTCCTTGTCGTCGGTGAGGGTCTCGTCTCCGGTGCTCTGGACGGGGTTCGGGAAGAACACGGTGGCGGTGGGATCGCCGGCCGCCCGCGCGGTGCCGGGTACGGCGAGCGCGGCCAGAGTGGCGACGGCGAGACATGCGACACGGACGCGGCGGTGGGGGGTGTTCACGGGTGCTGCTCCTCTGCGCGGGGGACGATCATCGCAATCTAGCTGTATGACCACTTTTCCGCCATATGTCCATGACGGGCGCCAAACCGCACGGCGGCGCCGCCCTCCTGGGCAAGCTGAAGCCAGGCGTGGATGACGCCAGCCGTGGCGGCTCGGTCTGGAGAGCCGTGAAGTCGGCACACCTGAGCTTGGAACCGGAGTTGGAGCGGGTGCAGGTGGCCGAGCAATGGCGACACAGGCGGGCGACGCCCCCTCGCTGCCGTCGCCGACAGGCTGTCGACGCGCGGGTGAGATCTACTTCATCCAGCCGGCCTTGTTGAAGTCGTCGGAGGACAGGCCTCCGGCGCCGAAGTTGGCCAGGCCCTTACGTACCGCGAGGATCTGCGGGCGCTGGTAGAGCGCGATCGAGTGACCGAGCGACCAGACGAGTGCGTCGGCCTGGTTGTACAGCTTGACGGCTTCGGCCCTGTCGGTGGTGACCTGGGCCTTCTTCAGCAGCTCCACCAGTTCGGGGGAGCTGACCCGGCCGTAGTTCTGGAAGACGTTGTCGCCGTCGGGGGCCTGGAACTGTGCGTAAGCCTCCGACAGGTAGATCTGGTCCACGTTGCGGAAGGAGACAAGGTCGAAGTTGCCGCGGTTGACGTACTTCTCGAAGTAGTCGTTGCCGGGCACCTTGTCGATCGTGAGCTGGATGCCCACCTGGCCGAGCATCTGCTGGATCAGCGTGGCCTGGTCGAGCTGCTGCTGGGTGGCGTCGGCCGAGATGACGAACGACAGCTTGAACGGCTGGCCGTCCTTGGTGCGCGGGTTGCCATCGGCCCATCCGGCGTCCGTGAGTAGCTTCTTCGCGCCCTCGACGTCGAGCTTGCCCCATTCGCTGGAGGTGTCCTGGTAGCCCTCCTGGTTCGGCATGAAGAAGTGGTTGCCGACGGGCTTGGGATCGACGGGCAGGCCCTTCAGCGAGACCGTGGCGATGGCCTGCCGGTCGATGGCCTTCTCAACCGCGTTGCGGACCTTCTGATCGGCCAGCGGGCCGCGGCCGCCGTTCAGGAGGACGATGACCTCGTCCCAGCGGGCGCCGACGCGGATGTCGGTGGTGGGGTCGCTCTTGACCCGCTCGTAGGCCTCAGTACGGACGGCGCTGGTGTAATCGATCTCCTTGTTGAGGTAGGCGTCGAGTTGGGCGGCCGGGTCAAGGGCGCGGAAGACGATCGTGTCGAGCTTGGGCGGGGTGCCCCACCAGCTGGAGTCGCGCACCGCGGTGATCGTCTGCGCCGTCTTGTCGTAGGTGCCGATCTTCCATGCGGCGCTGGTGATCGGCACCTTCTCGATCCAGTGCTTGTTGAACTTCTCGGGAGTGTCGTATTCGGCCGCGGGGAAGAGCACCTTGAACAGCGACTGCCAGTCGGCGAACGGCTGCGCGAACGTCACCCTCACCTCTGCGGTGCCGGCCCCCTGCTCCACCTTGCTGACCAGTTCGTAACCGGCCGAGCTGGCGATCAGGTAGCGCTTGTCCTTGCCGTTGAGGGCCTTCCACTGCGCCTCGAAGTCCTTGTACGACAGCGGCTCGCCGTCGGACCACTTGGCCTTCGGGTTCAGCTTGTAGGTGATGACCTGCGGGGAGGTCGAGGTCACCTCGGCTGAGATCAGGTAGTCGGGGTTGGCGTGCGGCACGCCCTTGGCGTCGTTCAGAAAGAGCGTGGGCTCCACCAGCGAGGTGATCGCCTGCGCGTCACCCTGCGTACCGTCCACCTGGTTGCTGTTGTACTGCGTGATCCACTGCTGGATCGCCATGCGCAGGGCTCCGCCGTCCTTCAGCTTGTCCGGCGGCTGCGGGTTGACCCCGGAGGCGTCGGCCGCGAGCGGTGTGGTGCCGGGGGCCGCGGACGATGTGGCGGGGTTCTGTCCACCCGCGCAGGCGGAAACCGCCAGGGCGAGTGCGGCGACCATGACGGGCAGCTTTGTTCTCAACGGAAACTCCTATTTCCTAAAAAAACTACCTGAACTGTAGGATAAGCACCCCCTAACGTGCCACTGGGAGGATCTTCGTGCTGGGCTACCTCGGCAGACGAGCCGGGTACTACGTCGTGTTGCTCCTGGTAGCGGTCTTCATCTCGTACGCCCTGGCGTCGGCGAGCATGAATCCCCGGGCCTATTTCGAGGGCAGGCGCCCGCAGCCGACCGCGGAGATGGTCGATGCGCAGCTCACCGAACTCGGGATCAACGACAAGGTCCCCTTTCTCCAGCGTTTCGGCACCTGGGCGGGGAAGGCCGTCACGGGCGACCTCGGCAGGACGATCGACGACACCCCAGTCAACGACGAGTTCGGTCGCCGCATCGGGGTGAGCCTGCGGCTGCTGCTCTTCGGCACGCTGGTCGGGACCGTGGCCGGTGTGCTGGCGGGAGCGTGGGGGGCGATCAGGCAGTATCGCTTCTCCGACCGGGCCGTCACGGTGATCTCGTTCATCCTGCTGTCGACGCCGGTGTTCCTGCTGGCGACGCTGTTGAAGATCGGCACCACCTGGCTGAACGACAACGTGGGCCACCTGGTCGACTTCACCGGCGAGAAGACACCCAACCTGCAGGGCGGGTTCCTCGTCCAGCTCGGTGACCGGGCCGGGCACCTGCTGCTGCCCACGCTCTCGATCGCGCTGGGGACCATCGCCGCCTACAGCCGCTACCAACGCGCCACCATGCTCGACGTGCTGGCCTCCGACTACCTGCGCACCGCTCTGGCCAAGGGCATCCACCCGAGGACGGCCATGCTCAGGCACGGCCTGCGGACCGCGCTGGTGCCGATGACCACCTTCTTCGCATTCGGGTTCCTCGGCATCTTCACCGGCGCCGCCTTCACCGAGCGGATCTTCGGCTGGCACGGCATGGGCGACTGGTTCATGAACGCCGTCGGCCGCAACGACCTGAATTCCGTGGTCGCCGTCAACCTCTTCGCCGCCGTCGTCATCCTGCTGTCGGGCTTCGTGGCCGACGTCCTGCTCGCCGTCCTCGATCCCCGGGTGCGTCACGCATGATCACGCTTCGACGCTTCATCAAATCGAAGGGTGTCCTGGTGGGCACCCTGGTCATCGTGCTGCTTTTCCTGCTGGGCTTCCTCGGTCCGGTGATCAGCCCATGGACGCCCACCCAGGTCGACTACCTGTCGATCCGTTCGGCTCCCTCGGCGGCGCACTGGTGGGGGACCAACAGGATCGGCCAGGACATCTTCTCGCAGACCACGTACGGGCTCCGCAAGTCGCTCATCATCGGCCTGGTCGTGGCCCTGTTCTCGACCGTGCTCGCCTCGCTGGCCGGCGCGGCGGCCGGGTATCTCGGCGGCTGGACAGACCGGGCGCTGCGCTTCTGCATCGACCTGCTCCTGATCTTTCCCGGGTTCCTGATCATCTCGATGGTGTCGCCGCGGCTGAAGGGAGCGGGCTGGCTGGTCTTCGCGCTCCTCCTCGGATTCCTCGGGTGGATGATCAGCGCCAGGATCGTCAGGTCGATGACGCTTTCCCTGAAGGAACGCGACTTCGTGCGGGCGGCCGAGCTCATGGGCGTCCCGAGATTTCAGATCATCACCCGGCACATCCTGCCCAATGTCGCGTCGTTCCTGATCATAGACACCACGATCGCGGTCGGCGGCGCGGTGATGAGCGAGACTGCGCTCTCCTACTTCGGGTTCGGCGTTCAGCCGCCCGACGTCTCCCTGGGCACGCTGATCGCCGACGGTACCGGGGCCGCCATCGGCTACCCCTGGATGTTCTACTTCGCCGCCGGTCTCCTCATCGTCTTCGTGCTGGCGATCAGCCTCGTCGGCGACGGCCTGCGGGACGCGCTCGACCCCACCAGCGAGGCCGCCCGGCCCAAGCGGGGTACGGTGACGGCGCTTCCACGCTCCGAAGCGCCTTCCGGCGACGTGGTCCTCAGCGTCCGCGATCTTACGGTCCGCTTCGGCGACGCCGTCGCCGTCGACTCGGTGAGCTGGGACCTGCGCCGCGGCGAGGTACTGGGCATCGTGGGTGAGTCGGGTTCGGGCAAGTCCGTGACGGCCCTGGCCGCGATGGGACTGCTGCCCGCCACGGCCGCGGTCAAGGGTTCGGTACGGCTCGGCGACACCGAACTGATCGGCGCCGACGTACGCACCCTCATGCGGGTCCGCGGTGCCAGGGTCGCCATGGTCTTCCAGGATCCGCTGTCGGCCTTCACCCCCGTCTACCGCATCGGCGTCCAGATCGCCGAGGCGCTACGTGCCCACACGGACCTGAGCAGGGAGGAAGCCCATGCCAAGGCCGTCGAGCTGCTCAGGTCGGTCGGCATCCCCGAACCCGAACGGCGGGCCGAGTCCTACCCGCACGAGTTCTCCGGCGGCATGCGCCAGCGCGCCATGATCGCCATGGCCATCGCCAACGACCCTGACGTGATCCTCGCCGACGAGCCCACGACCGCGCTGGACGTCACGGTCCAGGCTCAGGTGCTCGATCTGCTCCGCAGGGCGCAGCGCGAGACGGGCGCGGCCCTGGTCCTGGTCAGCCACGACCTCGGCGTGATCGCGGGTATCGCCGACAGGGTCGCGGTGATGAACAGGGGCGTGGTGGTGGAGGAGGGGGAGGCGGAGCGGGTGTTCGCCCGGCCGCGGGAGCCGTACACCAAGGATCTGCTGGCGGCGGTGCCGCGGCTGGACGCGGCCATCGTGCCGCGCAGCCCCGCGCGAGAGGCGCCGCTGGTGGAGGTGACCGGCTTGCGAAAGACGTTCCCGCTGATGCGCGGGTCGGCGTTCAAGCGCAGGATCGGGACCGTCTACGCCGTGGACGGCGTGGATCTGACCGTCAGGCCGGGCGAGACGCTGGGGCTGGTGGGCGAGTCGGGGTCCGGGAAGACCACCACGCTGTTCGAGATCCTCGGGATGCCGGGGGTCAGCAGGGACGCGCAGATCGTCTTCCAGGACCCGATGTCGAGCCTCGATCCGCGGATGACCGTGGGCGCCATCATCGCCGAGCCGCTGCGTGCCAAGGGGCTCCCCGTCGACAGCGTGCCCGAACTGCTCGAGCAGGTCGGGCTGAGGGCCGAGCACGCCGGCAGGTTTCCGCACGAGTTCTCCGGCGGGCAGCGCCAGCGCATCGGCATCGCCCGCGCGCTGTCGGTCCGGCCCAAGCTGGTCGTGCTCGACGAGCCGGTCTCCGCGCTGGACGTGACCGTGCAGGCAGGCATCCTGGACCTGCTCGTCCGGCTCCGCGACGAGCTGGGGCTGGCCTACCTGTTCGTCTCACACGACTTGGCCGTGGTCCGGCAGATCTCGGATCGGGTGAGCGTGATGTACCTCGGCAGGACCGTCGAGACCGGTGACACCGCGACCGTGCTGAGCGATCCCCTGCATCCCTATACCAGGGCGCTCATCTCGGCCGTGCCGATCCCGGACCCGGCCGTCGAGCGTGCCCGCGAGCGCCTGCTCCTGCCGGGCGACCCGCCGAGCCCCTTCGAACGCCACCAGGGATGTCCGTTCCGCGGCCGTTGCCCGGTCTACGCGGGCCTGTCGTCCCCGGACAGGCAGCGGTGCGAGACCGAGTCGCCCGCGCAGGAGGAGCGCCGCTCTGGCCATCTCGTGGCTTGCCACTTCGCTGTGTGAGCATTCTTTCGCCGCTCGGTTGAGATCACCAGCCCGATTCCGACCAGGATGACCAGCTTCGACGTGGGGTTGACCGGCTGGAGCGGCTCACACAGCCCGGGTGGCGTCGACGCCGTGGTCCGGGACGGGCGGACCACGGCGCGAAGGATCGGTGCCAGGACAGCAGGCGGCTTCCGAGCAGGTCCACCGCCATCGCGGTGAGGTGACCGGAACCGACCGCGATACCGATCGTCGCGTACGACTCCCCGTCGGACGCGAGCATGGTGGCGGGCCGGCCGATGCGGTGACCGCTCGGCCCGCTCTCGCGCAGCAGCCCCGAGCTGATCAGATCGGCGACGATGCTGGAGATCGTGGTCATGTTCAAACCGGTAGACCTACGAACTCGCCTGACGAGATGTTTCTTCGTGCCGCGATAGCCCCCGAGCGGTTCGGGCGTTTTGGCCTTATATGATCCGCTTCATCATGTATGCGCTTCCACGTTCCCATTAATAGGCCGGAGACCCATCTGCATGGACCTCGCTACGCGTCGGCGCCGGCAGTCGCTGTTCTTGTTCTTCTTCCTCCCAGGAATCGCGCTGTCATCGTGGGTGACCCGCACTCCGGACATCCGCGACCGGCTGGAGGCGTCCACCGGCCAGATGGGCTTGGTGCTGTTCGGCCTGTCGGTCGGCTCCATGATCGGGATTCTGTGCTCCGGACGTCTCGTCTCGCGTTACGGGACCAGGCCTGTCATGGGTGCGGGAACCGTACTGATCGTCGTGAGCATGGCCGTCATCAGCGTCGGCAGTCTCGTGTCGTCCGCGCCGTTGGTCATGGCGGGCCTGTGCGCGTTCGGCCTGGGCATGGGATCAGGTGAGGTCGCCGTCAACGTCGACGGCGCCGACGTCGAACGGATCACCGACACGACGACGCTGCCCACCCTGCACGGCTGCTTCAGCCTGGGCACCGTCATCGGCGCATGCGCGGGCATCGCCGCCACGGCCGCCCGCCTCCCGGTGCACGTGCATCTGGCGGCGGTCACCCTGATCGCCGCCGCGATCTTCTGGTACGCCATCCGCTCCATCCCCGCGGGCACCGGAATCCTCGCACCGGACCAGGCCGGCACCGGCGCCGGCCACCCGAGGCCGAGAGTCTGGAAGGACCGCAAACTTCTCCTGATCGGTGCGATCGTCCTGGCGATGGCCCTGGCCGAGGGATCGGCCAATGACTGGCTGCCGCTGCTCATGGTGGACGGGCACGGCCTGGACGCCGCATTCGGATCCCTCGTCTACACGGGGTTCGCCGCCGCCATGACCATCGGCCGTTTCGGCGGCACGTTCTTTCTCGACCGCTTCGGCCGGACCGCCGTCGTGCGCGCCAGCGCCGTCTCGGGGGCGCTGGGCCTGATCCTGGTGATCTTCTCGGACAACGCCGTGCTGGCCGGAGCGGCGGTTCTGTTCTGGGGGCTCGGCGCCTCTCTGGGCTTCCCCGTCGCGCTGTCCGCTGCGGGGGAATCGGGACCGGAACAGACCGCCCGCGTCAGCCTGGTGGCCACGATCGGCTATGTCGCCTTCCTCGTGGGCCCACCCGGTCTCGGCTTCCTCGGCGACCACTGGGGCCTGCGCTCAGCCATGCTGGTGGTGCTCGCCTTCGTCGCCTCCGCCGTCTTCCTGGCTCCTGCCGTCGACACACGCGGCCGTGTTTCAGCCGGTCCTCGCACGTACGCGGGTTAGTCATCGGAGGAGGCAACCGCCATTTCCTGTCATCCGCCTGTCCAGCGGGCGGACGTCCCCGGCAATCATCCGATGTCTGCTCTTGACCGGTGGGGCGGAGAAACCTTAACGTTCCGCCGTATGGAGCTCGCTGATCTCTCCCAGAGGCAGTTGTCAGGACAGTCCGCGGACGGCCTGGTCGAGGTGGCGTTCACGGTGAACGGAACGGCCGAGCGGCTCCATGCGGACCCACGGACGACGCTGCTCGACACCCTGCGGGAGCGGCTGGAGCTGACCGGCACGAAGAAGGGCTGCGACCGCGGGCAGTGCGGGGCCTGCACCGTGCACGTGGACGGCAGGCGGGTGCTGTCGTGCCTGACCCTCGTGGCCACGATGGACGGCCGGGAGGTCACCACGATCGAGGGCCTGGCCGAGGGCGACCGGCTGCACCCGGTGCAGCGGGCGTTCATCGACTGCGACGGATTCCAGTGCGGATTCTGCACGTCGGGGCAGATCATGTCGGCGGTGGCCGTGCTGCGCGAGGGGCATGCGAAGACCGACGCGGAGATCCGCGAGGCCATGTCGGGCAATGTCTGCCGCTGCGGCGCCTACCCGTACATCGTCGAGGCCGTGAAGCAGGCGAGGTCCTGATGCGCGCGTTCGGCTTCGCCGCGCCCCGCGGCATCGACGACGCCCTCCGCCTGGCCGGGGACGCCTCGGCCTTCCTCGCCGGCGGCACCACGCTGGTCGACCTGATGAAGCTCGACGTGCTCGCCCCCGAGCAGGTCATCGACATCAACCGCCTCCCGCTGCACGGGATCCGGCTCGGGCCGGACGGCCTGCGCATCGGCGCGCTCGAGCGGATGGAGGACATCGCCCGTCACGACGCCGTCGCGACCCGGTACCCGCTCATCTCGCAGGCGCTGCTCCTCAGCGCGTCACCGCAGCTGCGCAACATGGCCAGCATCGGCGGCAACCTCCTGCAGCGCACCCGCTGCGGCTACTTCCGCGACGTGGCGACGCCGTGCAACAAGCGCACGCCCGGCAGCGGCTGCCCGGCGCAGGGCGGCGACAACAGAGGCCACGCCATCCTGGGCACGAGCACCTCCTGCGTCGCCACACACGCCAGCGACGTCGCGGTGGCGCTGGTCGCTCTGGACGCTTCCCTACGGCTGCTCGGCGCCGACGGCGAGCGGACGATCCCGCTGGCGGACTTCTACCTGCGGCCCGGCGACACCCCGCACGTGGAGAACCGGTTGCGACCCGGCGAGCTCATCGCCGAGGTGATCGTGCCGCCGCTGCCGTGGGCCAGGCACTCCGTCTACACCAAGGTGCGCGACCGTCAGTCGTACGAGTTCGCGCTGGCCTCGGCCGCCGTGGCTGTCGATCTCCGCGACGGCGTCGTACACGACGCCCGGGTCGCGGTCGGCGGCGTGGGGACCGTGCCCTGGCGGCTGCCCGCCGTCGAGGCGGCGCTGCGCGCCGGTCAGAGCCGCGAAACAGCGGCCGCGCTCGCCGCGGAGGGCGCGCGCCCGCTGGCCGGCAACGCCTTCAAAGTGACACTGGTGCAGCGCGTGATCCTGCGCGCCCTGACGGAACTGGCAGGCCCGCAATGAGATCGGTGGACAGGGAAGACGGCCCCGTCAAGGTCACCGGCGCGGCGGTCTACGCGGCCGACAACCACCCGGACGGGCTCGCCCACGGCTACCTGCTCACCAGCACGATCGCGCGCGGCTCCATCCTCGCCATGGACACCGCCCTGGCGGAGAAGGCGCCCGGGGTGATCGCGATCTACACCCCGTTCAACCCGCTCGAGCTCCTGCCGTACGCCAAGGAGGAGAACGCCGAGGTCCACCCGCCGCTGCGGAACACCGGCGTCCGCTACTACGGCCAGGCCATCGGGCTGGTCGTCGCGGAGACGTTCGAGCAGGCCAGGGACGCCGCGGCGCTGGTGACCACCCGCTACAGGGCCGAACACCCCAGAGCGTCCTTCGCCGACGGCTCACCCACGCCGCTGCCCGGCGGCACGCCCGTCACAGAAGTGCTGGCCCCCGGTGTCTCCTCCATCGACGAGGCGCTGGCGGCCAGCGAGGTCACCGTCACCGCCACGTACACGACGCCGGCCGAGACGCACGTCGCGATGGAGCCGCACGCCACCGTGGCGTTCTGGACCGGCGACCGGCTCACCGTCTACACCGCCAGCCAGGGCGTGCGGCTGGTCGTGGACCGCCTGTCGGAGACGTTCGCCATGGATCCGGCGCGGATCCACGTCATCAACCCGTACGTCGGAGGCGGCTTCGGCAACAAGTGGGACGTGTGGGCGCACACCCCGCTGACCGCGGCGGCGGCCCGCGCGCTCGGTCGCCCGGTCAAGACCGTGCTCACCCGCGAACAGGTGTTCACCGTGGTCGGGCACCGGCCGCTGACCTCCCAGACCGTCTCGCTCGGCGCCGCCAGGGACGGCACGCTCACCGCCGTCAAGAACGACGGCGTCTCCAGCAAGTCGGCCTCGAACAACTTCCACGAGCAGGTGGCCAACCTCTCCCTGGCTCTGTACGGCTCGGCCAATCTGCACGTCAGCAGGAGGGCCGTCACACTGGACGTTCCGGTCACGACCATCATGCGCGCGCCCGGGGAGTCCAACGGCTCCTTCGCGCTGGACAGCGCGATGGACGAGCTGGCCGCCGAGCTCGGCATCGACCCGCTCGACCTGCGCATGAAGAACGACACCCCGATCCACCCGGCCAACGGGCTGCCCTGGTCGAGCAAGCACCTGGCGGAGTGCTACACGCTGGGCGCCGAGCGGTTCGGCTGGTCGCGGCGCAGTTCCAGGCCCGGCGCGGTCACCGACGGCGACTGGCTGGTCGGCCTCGGCATGGGGACGGCGACCTACGGCGCGGGCCGAGGACAGGCGTCGATCAACGTACGACTGCGTGACGACGGCCGCGCGGTGGTGTCGGGCACCGCGGCCGATCTCGGCACAGGACAGTCCACCGTCTTCGCCATCCTCACCGCCGACGCCCTCGGCATCCCGGTCGGCAGGGTCGTGCCGGAGCTCGGCGACTCCGCCACGCCTCCGGCGGCCAACGCGGGCGGCTCCGGCTCCACCTCCACCAACGGGCCGGCCGTACAACTCGCCGCCGGCGCCGCCAAGGAGGCGATGGTCAAGCTCGCGACCGAGCACGAGAAGTCGCCGTTCCGCGGCCGGGAGGTCACGTTCTCGGCCGGGGAGGTCAGGGCCGGCGGGCGCGGGGTGCCGTTCGGTGAGCTGCTGAGGCTCCTGGGTCTGCCCGCCGTCGAGGCCACCGCGACCTCGCCGCGGAACCCTGTGAAGGACCACGCGTTCAGGTCGTTCGGCGCGCACTTCTGCGAGGTACGGGTCAACCGGTGGACCGGGGAGCCGCGGGTCACACGGTGGCTGTGTGTGGTGGACGCGGGCACGATCGTCAACGCCAGGACGGCCCGCAGCCAGATCGTCGGCGGCATCGTCATGGGGATCGGCCAGGCGCTCCTGGAGGACCTGCGGATCGAGCCGGAGACGGGCCGCTTCGGCAACGCCACGATGGCCGACTACCTGGTGCCCATCAACGCCGACATCCCCCCGATAGACGTGGAGTTCCTGAATTATCCTGACACCCTGCTGAGCGACCTCGGTGCCCGCGGCATCGGCGAGTTCGGCATCGTCGGAGCGGCGGCGGCCGTGGCGAACGCCGTCCACAACGCCACCGGCAAGCGCATCCGCGACCTCCCCATCACCCTGGACAAGCTCCTGTGACCTGTTCGGCCCGCCATCGCGGCCGCCGGCGAGCACTCCAAGGCGTCGCGGAGGAGCCGGGTGCAGGCGTGCGAGGACCTGCCGCGTCCGGCGCCCGTGGCGCGGAGACCGCATCCACGGACAACGGACATGGCGGGAGACATCAGGCGCCACTTTCCCTGCACGGGCGAAGAGACGCCTGAGTCGACCGGTGCAAAACGGGGCCAGCCGGTGCCGGTTTCTTTCACCGGGCGCCACGCACCCCGCTGCGCTCAGGCGGCCTCTTGACGCGCTCGCCGGGCTGAAGCCGACGATTCTGGCCTGTGCCGCTGTCGTTCACGCGGCGACACTTCCTTGGCTTCCTGCTTCGACGGGTCGTGCCGGGTTCGCGCCCGGCCTTACCGGCCCTCCACAGGCGTTTTGCCTCTCCGCCCGTCCGGCGGCGAGGATATTGAGCGCGGCGTTGATGTCCCGGTCGTGGGCCGCACCGCAGGAGCAGGTCCACTCCCGCACCGACAGGGGCATGTCCTGCCGTACGGCTCCACATACCGAGCACAGCTTGCTACTCGGGAACCAGCGACTGACCTTGACGAAGGTCTTGCCGTACAGGCGCGCCTTGTACTCCAGCATGGCCACGAACGACGACCAGCCCGCATCATGCACGCTCTTGGCCAGCCGGGTGCGCGCCAATCCCTTGACCGCCAGGTCCTCCACATACACCGCTTGGTTCTCGCGGATGATCTGTGTGGAGAGCTGGTGGTGGAACTCGCGCCGCGTGTCGGCGACCTTGGCGTGCTGCCGGGCGACCACAAGCCGGGCCTTGGCCCGGTTCTTGGAATCTTTCTCCTTGCGGGACAGGGCCTTCTGCGCCCGCTTGAGTTTCTTCTCCGCCCGCCGCAGGAACCGGGGCGAATCGATCTTCCGCCCGTCCGACAGGACAGCGAAGTGTCCAAGACCCAGGTCGATCCCGCTCTCGATCCGGCTTTCCGGCAGGGGTGAGGCGCTGACCTCCACGACGATAGACGCGAAATACCGGCCCGCCGCATCTTTGATCACGCTCACGCTGGATGGCTCGGAGGGCAGCTCCCGCGACCAGCGCACCGCCACGTCTCCGATCTTCGGCAGGCGCAGCTTCCCGCCCGGCGTGATCGAGAATCGGGCGTTGCGGGTGAACCGGATCGCCTGCCGGTTGTCCTTGCGGGACCGGAACCGGGGAGCGCCCAGCTTCGGGCCTTTCCGTTTGCCTGACAACGAGGCGAAGAAGTTGCGGAACGCCCTCGTGCAGTCGGCCAGCGCCTGCTGGAGCACCACCGCCGACACCTCGCCCAGCCACACCCGGTCGGGGTGCTTCTTCGCCTCGGTGATGACCTGCCGGGACAGGTCGGCGTCGGTGACGAACGGCAGGCCGGCCTCATGTGCGTCGTTGCGCAGCCGCAGCGCGTTTTCGTCCTGCACGCTCATTTGGTTTTCGTGACCAAGTTCCGCCACCGGGTCTTCAACGGTGAGCACCTGACACGGCTGGAAGAGATCATGAGGGATGTGTGCGCCGACTTCGAGACCGAACTGCGTGAGTTCAACGGCGACAACAATCACGTCCACCTGCTGGTGAACTTCCCACCCAAGATCGCCCTGTCCAAGCTCGTCAACTCGTTGAAAGGGGTGTCCTCGCGGCGGATGCGCCAGGAGTTCCCCGAACTGGCCGCCCACTACTACCGGGCAAACAAGCTGTGGTCGGGCTCCTACTTCGCCGGGTCGGTAGGCGGCGCTCCCATCAGTGTCCTGCGCCAGTACATCGAGCAGCAGAACCGGCCGGTCTGAGCGGGGTGGACGCCGGTCCGCCTGGCGGCGAATCGGCTGTCCTTGCCCCGCTACGCGGGACGGTCGGCTTCACCCCCGGCCTGAAGGACTCCGTTGCCCAATTATGCGGCCAGGAAGACGCCGTCGATGGGTTTGCCCAGCCAGGCGAAGACGCCCACGACCGCTGCCGTGTCAACGGTGACGGCGGCGACCGCCGCGGTGCCGAACGTCCACCGGAACCTGATCGCCAGGTAGATCAGCTGGGCCAGCAGCGCCACGGCGAGGGCGATGAGGGCGTTGCGGCTCAGCTCTTCTCCCAGGCTGGGCCCGATCAGCTCGTCACGCAGCTTGGTCACCTCGCCGATCCGGCGGTCGAGCGCCTGCTCGATGCCGGCCACGTCGTCGGTGCTGATCTGGCCGGCGCGTACGGAGACCGTGGCGCCGGAGGCGTGCACGGCCGCCGCCGGATGGCCGGCCTCGGTCACGGCTTGCCGGGCCGCCTCGGCGCTCGCCGGTTGGGCGGTGCTGAACTCGATCAGCCGGCCCCCGGTGAACTCGACGCCCAAGTTCAGGCCCTGGACGGCCAGCCCACGTCGCGGTAGGCGGCCGTACTCCTCACGGGCTCGTTCGAACACCAGCACGTTGGCGTCGACGGCCATGCCGATGGCCAGCACGAACCCGGCCAGACCAGGCAGCGTGAGCTTCGCCCCGAGCGCGATCAACGCCGCGTAGGAGATGAGCCCGTAGGCGGCGAGCGCCACGGCGGCCAGCAGCCCCGCGAGCCGGTAGGCGGCGACGATGAACAGCGTGGTGAGGAGGACACCGACGACGCCGGCCTTGGCACTGGCCTCGATGGCCTCTGCGTCGAGGGTGGGCCCGACGGTGCGCTGCTCGATCAGGGTGAGCGGGACGGGCAAGGCGCCGCCCTTGATGAGCACGGCCAGATCGTTCGCCTGTTGGTGGGTGAAGGAACCGGTGATCTGTGTGGATCCGCACGAGATGCCGGTACGGCACGGCACGCGTGCGTCCACCTGGGGCGACGAGATGATTTCGTCGTCGAGGACGATCGCGACCCGTCGCCGGGGATCGCCCTGGCTCTGGCAGGCGGCCGCGCCGGTCAGCTGCTGCCAGGCAGTGGCATCGCGGAAGTCGACGGAGGCGCCCGGGATCTACGTGGCCGGGGACACAGCATGTGGGGGCTGGCCCACGGCCCCGCCACGGGACGCCTGCTGGCCGAACAGATCACCACCGGCAAGCAGCCCGCCGAACTACGTGACTTCGACCCGCTGCGGTGAACACCGGGTCATCGAGGGCCGAACTCGAGCGCGGCGTCGCGATCCAGCGGGAAGATCGGCCGCCTCAGGTTCCGGTACGGCAGCCGATGCAGGTCCTGGTCCACGCCGCCCGGCGTGAGCGCCAGCATCCAGTCCGCGGCGGCCTCGAACAGCTCAGGCTCCAGGTACCCGATCTTGACCGTGACCACGCCGGCCCCGGCGACGTCCACCCCCAGGCGCCGGTACGACTCCAGCAGCCGGTACTGCATCCGGCGTGAGGTCAGGAAGACGCTCAGCCCGCCGATGCGCACACTGGCCACACGCCCACCGTCGGGGTCGTCGGCCAGCGCCTCCAGCATGCCCTCCAGCAGCAGCGGCCCCGGCGGGCGCGCGTCGACACGGCCGCCGGCGCGTACGCTGACCGGCGAGCCGATCGGCAGGTGCCCGATGCGCGCCACCGCCTCGGGGTCGAACAGGGAGGCGTAGACGGCGCGGACCGAGCCGTCGCGGATCTCGGGCCTGGCCAGCATCCGCTCCAGGGCGTAGGTGACGTCGTCGGCGCCGCCCGCGCCCGGGTTGTCGCCGGAGTCGCTGATGAAGTACGGCCGGGCCGAGCTCTCCTTCAGCGCCGCGTCCAGGCACTCGTCCATGGAGCCCGTGGGCGCGACGAAGGCGAAGTCGTCGCGTGCGTCCCAGAACGCCTGCCCCAGCTCGCGCGCCGCCCGCTCGGTGGCGGCGGCGTCGGTGCCGGTCGCCACGACCGCGCCGGTGCAGCGCGGCTCGTCGGCCCAGGCGAAGCCGATCCAGATCGCCGCGTCGATCAGGCCCGGCCTGGCCTCGATGTCCGGGATGCGGGCGTAGAGGCCGCGGGCGGGTTCGACGCGGGTGCTGGTCATCTCGCCGGGCAGCAGGATCGGCACGTGGACCAGCGCCTTGTGCGGCCGGTCGCCGCGCCGCAGCGCCTCGACGAGGTTGCGGGCGGCGCGCTCGCGGGTCTCCCAGACGTCCACGTGCGGTGCGGTGCGGTAGCAGGTCAGCAGGTCGCAGCCGTCGAACAGGGTGGGGGAGACGTTGCCGTGCAGGTCCATCGCCGCCGACACCAGCGGTTCCGAGCCGATCACGGCGCGGATGGCGGTGATCAGGTCGCCTTCGGCGTCCTGGCGGCCGACGACGCTCATCGCGCCGTGGATGTCCAGCAGCACGCCGTCGAACGGGCCGTCGGCCAGGCCCTGGACGATCTCGGCCCGCCAGGCGTCGTACGCCGCGGGTTCGACCGCTCCGCCCGGCAGGGCGCGGGCGTGGACGAGCGGCACCCATTCCACCTCGGCCGCCCACGGCTCGCCGAGCCAGCCGTACCTGTCCAGCAGGGCCTGGCCGCGGGTGACCTCGAAGTCGGCGGCGCCGCTCAGGTGCGGCGAGAAGGTGCTGGACTCGATGTGGATGCCGCAGACGGCGATACGCAAGGACACTGTGGTGCTTTCTAGGAGGGGTGGATGTCGGCTGTTTCGCGGAGGAGCTTGCCCAGTCCGATCAGGGCCGCGTCCGGGCCGGCGATGCTCGCCTCGATGGACAACGACTGGGTCAGCGGCGGCAGGCAGCGCTCGTAGAGCATGCCTTTGACGGCTGCCACGTAGACGCCCAGGCTCGACAGCGCGCCGCCGATGACGACGCTGTCGGGATTGAGGAAGTTGACCAGGCCCGACAGGGCCACGCCCAGCAGCCGGCCGGCCTGGCGCACCAGGGTCACCACAGCCGGGTCGGCGTCGACGGTGGCGGCGATGATGTCACGCGTGCTGGCCACGGGAAGGCCGCGCCCGGCCAGTTCACGGGCCAGCGCGGCGCCGCTGGCGACGGTCTCCAGGCAGCCGCGGCTGCCGCAGGAGCATTCGCGCTCGCCGCTGTCGGCCACGCGTACGTGGGTGATGTCGCCGCTCAGGCCGCCTCCGCCGCGGTAGATCTGGGCGCCGTTGACCAGGCAGCCGCCGATGCCGGTGCCGGCCTTGACGTAGATCATGTCGCCGGACTCGCGGCGGGTGACGTATTCGCCGATCGCGGCGGCCTTGGCGTCGTTGTCGATGACCGCGGTCACCTCGAAGCGGTCACGCAGGTCGCTCTGGACGTCGTATCCGCTCCAGCCCGGCATGCGGGCCGGCCCGATGACCCGGCCCCGTGGGAACTCCACCGGCCCCGGCAGGGCCATGCCGACGGCCAGCAGCCGCTGGCCAGGCGCGTGGGCGGTCCTGACACCGTCGAAGGCCGCGGTGACCTCGTCGAAGATCGCCTTTGGGCCTGCTCCTATATCGACGGCGAGCTCCTCGGCCGCCAGTAAAGCTCCGGACGGTGAGCACAGGCCGACGCGGGCATGGTGGGCGCCCAGCTCGGCCACGGCGAACACGCCTCCGGCCTCGCGTAGCCGGAGGATCCTGGGGCGACGCCCGCCGGTGGAGGCACCCACACCCTCCTCCAGGATCGCGCCCTCCTCCAGCAGGCGGCGCACCACGCTGGAGACCGTCGACGGAGCCACCTGCAGGGTCTCCACCAGATCCGCGCGGGAGGTGGCCTTGCCGCTGGCCAGCAGGCTCAGCGCCTGCTCGCGCAGTTTGGCGGGGTCCGACATGCCTCTCCCTCCCTGGTGGACACAACAGACGCCCATCATCGAGCACGAAGTCGATCAACGAAAGGCTTCCGCCGCGGACTCTATCCCGAAATAAGTGAGGTGAACAAAGTGGATTTTTCGCATTGACTTACTACTTATACCTCTATACATTCTCCGCCTGAACGGCCCCTGGAGGGCACACCCACGTCTCGACGAGGAGAATCATGGGGACGAGAATCCGCATCGTGTGCGGCGTGGTGGCCATCGGGCTCGGCTTGACCGCCTGCAGCGCGGGCGCCGGCAGCGGTTCGCAGCAGGGCGGCGCGCAGGGCAAGGACACCGCGACCGTGGCCTTCCGCACGCCCAACTGGATCCTGCCGATCTCGGCCCCCGGCTTCACCCAGGGCGAGAACGAGATCTTCTCCACCGCCCTGTACCGCAAGCTGTACGCCTACAAGCTCGACGGATCCAGCACCGACAACGTCGACCCCGGACGCTCGCTGGCCGAGCCGCCCGTCGTCAGCGACGGCGGCAAGACGCTGACCATCACGCTCAAGGACAACACCTGGTCCGACGGTAAGCCGATCACCACCAAGGACATCCAGTTCTGGTGGGACCTCGTCACCACCAACAAGGACAAGTGGGCTTCCTACAAGCCCGGCGGCTTCCCCGACAACATCTCCGCCTTCAAGGTCAAGGACGACAAGACCTTCTCCCTGACCACCACGAAGGCGTACAACACGGCCTGGTTCGTCGGCAACCAGCTCAACCGGATCGTCCCGCTGCCCCAGCACGCCTGGGACAAGGGCGACGCCAAGAAGACCTTCGAGGAGCTGACCGCCGCCTCCAAGGACCCCAAGTCCTACGCGACCAACGCGCTGTGGAAGACCAACAGCGGCCCGTGGAAGCTGCAGAGCTACGTGCCCAGCGGCGAGGTGGTCCTGGCCAAGCAGGACACCTACTCGGGCACCGACAAGCCGAAGCTGAACAAGATCGTGCTGCGGCCGTTCACCGGCGACGACGCCGAGTTCAACGTGCTGCGCGCCGGGCAGATCGACTACGGCTACATCCCGCCGGCCAACCTGTCGCAGCAGGCCTACCTGGAGTCGAAGGACTACAAGATCTCACCCTGGTACGGGTGGTCGATCACCTACCTCCAGCTCAACTTCAACAACCCCAAGACCGGGGTGCTGTTCAAGCAGCCGTACCTGCGCCAGGCGCTGCAGATGCTCATCGACCAGCCCACCATCAGCAAGGTCATCTGGTCCGGCATGGCCGCGCCCACCTGCGGCCCGGTGCCGGCCAAGCAGGGCGCGCCCAGCGGCCAGGGCTGCGTCTACCCCTTCGACCCGGCCAAGGCCAAGCAGCTGCTGGAGAGCCACGGCTGGAAGGTGACCCCCGACGGGCAGACCACCTGCGCTGACCCCGCCCTGTGCGGTGTGGGCATCGCCAAGGACACCCCGCTGAGCTTCACCGTCACCAGCCAGTCAGGCTTCTCCGCGACCACCAAGATGTTCGCCGAGATCAAGTCGGCGATGGCCAAGGTCGGCGCGCAGCTGACCATCAAGGAGGTGCCCGACTCCGTCGCGGTCACCCCGGCCTGCAAGCCGGAGGAGTCCAAGTGCGACTGGGACATGTCGTTCTTCGGCTCCCAGGGCAGCTGGTACTACCCGGCCTTCGCCTCCGGCGAGCGCCTCTTCCAGACCGGCGCGCCCGTCAACCTCGGCAGCTACAGCAGTCCCGAGGCCGACAAGCTCATCGAGAAGGCGCAGTTCTCCGCCGACGCCGGTGCCCTTCAGGAGTACAACGACTTCCTGGCCAAGGACCTGCCGGTGCTCTGGATGCCCAATCCCGTCTACCAGATCTCGGCCTACAAGTCGGGTCTGCAGGGCGTCGACCCGCAGGACCCGATGAACCTGATGTACTTCCAAGACTGGTCCTGGAAGAGCTGACCGTTGACCCGGTACCTCCTCACGCGCCTGGGACAGGCCCTGGTCATCGTGATCCTGGTGACGCTGATCACGTTCGTGATCCTGCACCTGCTGCCCGGAGGGGCGGCGCGGGCCATCCTGGGCAAGGAGGCGACGCTCGAGCAGATCGCCTCCTTCAACCACGAGATGGGGTACGACCGGCCGCTGTGGGAACAGTACGCGCTGTACCTGCAGCGGCTGGTCCGCGGCGACCTGGGCTACTCCTTCCAGCTCAACCAGTCGGTGGCCGAGGCCATCGGCCAGCGTCTGCCCAAGACCATGCTGCTGTCGCTGGGCTCGACGCTGCTCGCGGTCGTGGTGGCCGTCCCGCTGGGCGTGGTGCAGGCCGTGCGCCGTAACCGCTGGCCCGACTACACCATCAACGGGCTGTCGCTGCTGGCGTACGCCACGCCGATCTTCTTCATGGGTCTCATGATGATCATTCTGTTCTCCCAGGTGTGGCCGGTCCTGCCGCCCGAGGCCCCGCAGGGCTTCACCCTGGCGGAGGTGCTGGCCGATCCCGCCGGGCTGGTGCTGCCCACGCTCACGCTGACGGTCCTCACCGTCGCGGTCTACTCCCGCTACATCCGCTCGTCCATGGTCGACAACCTGAACGAGAACTACGTCCGCACGGCACGCAGCAAAGGCCTGTCGGAAGGCCGCGTGATCGTCGGGCACACGCTGCGCAACGGCCTGTTCCCCGTCATCACGCTGCTCGGCATGTACCTGCCCGCGCTGTTCAGCGGCGCTCTCGTGGTCGAGCGGCTGTTCAACTACCCGGGCATGGGGCTGCTGTTCTGGCAGGCGGCGCTCAAGCGGGACTATCCGATCCTGCTCGGCGTCACGCTGCTGATCTCGGTGGCCACCGTGGCCGGCGCGCTGGTCGCCGACGTGCTCTACGCCACGGTCGATCCGCGTGTACGACTCAAGGCAGGCCGTTCATGACCGTCACCCCGCAGGAGGAGGCGCCCGTTCGCGGGATGTGGCGCCAGGGCCTCGAGGTCTTCTGCGAGAACCGGCTCGCCCTGGTGGGCGTGGGCCTCTTCGCCCTGCTGGCGGCCTTCAGCTTCCTCGGGCCGGTCTTCTACCAGACAGACCAGGTCCACACCGATCTGACCAAGGTCTTCCTGGCCCCCGGCACGGACGGGCACCCGCTCGGCGCCGACGGCGTCGGCTACGACCAGCTCGGGCGCCTGATGCTCGGTGGCCAGACGTCCATCGTGGTCGGGCTGGCCGCCGGCCTGCTGGCCACCGTCGTGGGGACCGTCTGGGGCGCCATCGCCGGGTTCGCCGGCAGCTGGGTCGACGCGGTCATGATGCGGGTCGTCGACGCGATGATGTCCATCCCCGCACTCTTCCTGTTCATGCTCATGGCCTCGATCGTCACGCCCACGGTGCCGATGCTCATCGTCATCATCGGCGCCTTCGCCTGGCTCGGCCCCGCGCGGCTGGTGCGCGGCGAGGCGCTCACGCTGCGCACCCGCGAGTACGTCATCGCGATGCGCGGCATGGGCGGGACCGGCGGACGCGCGGTGCGCCGGCACATCATCCCCAACGCCATCGGCACGGTGATCGTCAACGCCACCTTCCAGGTCGCCGACGCGATCCTGTACGTGGCCTACCTGTCCTTCCTCGGCCTGGGGGTGCCGCCGCCCGCGGCCAACTGGGGCGGCATGCTGTCCGACGGCCTGTCGGACACCTTCAGCGGCCACTGGTGGCTGCTGTATCCGCCGGGAATCGCCATCATCCTCATCGTCCTCGCCTTCAACTTCATCGGCGATGGGCTGAGGGACGTCTTCGAGGTCCGCCTCCGGCGGCGCTAGCAGGAGCTTTCGTACATGACCGCACCCAACGGGCCGCTGCTGCGGCTGCGCGACCTCAGCACCGACATCGCGCTGCGGCGCGGCACCGTGCACGCGCTAGACCAGGTCAACCTCGAGGTCAACCAGGGCGAGACGCTCGGCATCGTGGGCGAGTCGGGCAGCGGCAAGACCATGACCGTCCTGTCGATCATGGGATTGCTGCCCACGGGCGGCCGCGTCGCCGGCGGGGAGATCCTCTTCGACGGCCGCGACCTGCGCGGGCTGGAGGCCCAGGAGCTGCGCAGAGTGCGTGGCGTCGAGATGGGCATGGTCTTCCAGGACCCGCTCACCTCGCTCAACCCCACCATGCGCATCGGTGCCCAGGTCGCCGAACCCCTGCGTGTCCACCAGGGCGTCGGCAAGGCCGAAGCGCGCGAGCGGGCCGTCGAGATCCTGCGCCGGGTCGGCATGCCCCGCCCTGACAAGATCGTCGACGATTACCCGCATCAGCTGTCGGGCGGTATGCGCCAGCGCGTGGTCATCGCCATGGCGCTCATCCGCTCCCCGCGCCTGCTCATCGCCGACGAGCCCACCACGGCGCTGGACGTCACCACCCAGCGCCAGATCCTCGAGCTCATCGACGACCTGCGCGAGGAGTTCAAGATGGCGGTCATCCTGGTCACCCACGACCTGGGCGTGATCGCCGGCCGCGCCGACAGGGTCGCCGTCATGTACGCCGGGCGAGTGGTGGAGACCGCCACGACCGCCGAGCTGTTCCGCTCGCCGCGCCACCGTTACACCGAGGCGCTCATGCGCGCCCTGCCCGAGGGCACCACAGACGGGCGCCTCTACAGCATCCCCGGCCTGCCGCCCGACCTGTCGCGGCCGCTGACCGGCTGCCGCTTCGCGCCCCGCTGCGGCTTCGCCACCGACGAGTGCCGCACCACCGACGTCATCCTCGCCCCGGACGACGCCGGGAGCGGGCATGAGTACGCCTGCCTGCACCCGGTCACCGCACCCGTCACGATCGCAGGGTCGTCCGGCCCGGACCGGACCGCGTCCGACGCCTCCGACCCGATCCTGACCGTGCGGGACCTGGTCAAGGAGTACGAGGCCGGCGGTGCGGGGGTGCGCAAGGTCTCCGGGCGGGTCAGCGCCGTGGCCGGCGTGTCCTTCGAGGTCAAGCCCGGTGAGACGCTCGGCATCGTGGGCGAGTCCGGGTGCGGCAAGTCCACCGTGGGCCGTCTCGTCGCCGGCCTCGAAGCACCCACCACCGGTCAGATCGTCGTCGACGGCACCGACATCGCCACCCTGGACCGGCGCGCCCGCCACCGCATGCACCGGCAGGTGCAGCTGATGTTCCAGGACAGCTACGCGGCCATGAACCCGCGCATGCGCATCGACTCCATCCTCACAGAGCCGCTGGAGATCCAGCAGGTGGGCGACGCCGCCGCCCGCCGCGCCCGGGCAAGCGAGCTGCTCGACCAGGTCGGACTGCCACGGCGGGCGCTGGAGCGCTACCCGCACGAGTTCTCCGGCGGGCAACTGCAGCGCATCGGGCTGGCCAGATCGCTGGCGCTGCGGCCACGACTGATCGTGGCCGACGAGCCGGTCAGCGCGCTGGACGTGTCGGTCCAGGCGCAGGTGCTCAACCTCATGCGCGACCTGCAGGGTGAGCTCGGCCTGTCGTACGTGTTCATCAGCCACGACCTGTCCGTGGTCGACTACATGGCCGACCGCATCGGCGTGATGTACCTGGGCAAGCTGGTGGAAGTTGGCCCGGCCCACCAGGTGGTCCGCGCCCCGCGCCACCCCTACACCCAGGCGCTGCTCGACGCCGTCCCCTCGCCCGACCCCGGCCACACGCCCAGCCCGAGCACGGCCATCCAGGGCGAGCTGCCGAGCGCGCTCAACCCGCCGACCGGCTGTCGCTTCCGCACCCGCTGCCCCTTGGCACAGGACGTCTGCGCCGAGGAGCCTCCGCTGCAGGGCGGGACGCACCAGGTCGCCTGCCACTTCCCCCTTCGCCAGGAGACGCCGGCGACGTGATCGTCCGCCGGCTCGCCCGTCCGGCCGCCGGCCGTCTTCGGCCCCCGTCACACCGCCCGCACGATCGACGGGATCCCCTCCTGGCGGCTACGCGCAGGTGTGCGATGCGGTCTCTCAAATCGTGAGGACGTCGCCCTCGCGGGCGAACTCCGCCTCGCGGTACTCCTTGGCCAGGATGTCCAGCTCGTCGTCGGTGCGGTTCGGGGCGTGGTGGGTGAGGACCACGCGGCGGGCGCCGCAGCGGTTCGCGAAGGCCAGGGCGTCGGGGATCGTGGCGTGGCCGTAGCAGTCGGCGAGTGACTGTTCGGCCGGGCGGAACTGGCCGTCGTGCAGGAGCACGTCGACCCCGGCGGCCAGTGCTTCGGCCGCCGGGCTGCCGAGCTGAGGGCTGTGGTCGGGCAGGTACGCCAGCGACTTCCCGCCGCCTTCGACCCGGATTCCATGAGTCGTGCCGCCCTTGTGGACGATCTCGGCCACCCGCACCTCGTACCCCTCCACCGGGCCGTCGGCCGAGGGCAGGAATCGCCAGCGGCCGTGCAGCCCGGAAGGGGTGATGGGGAAGTACGGCGGCGACATGAGGCGGGTCAGCGTGACCAGCGGCTCGGGAGCGGGCAGGTACAGGTCCACCCTGGACTCCGGTTGGTCGAGCGGAGGACAGAAGGGCAGGCCCTGCACGTGGTCCCAGTGCAGATGGGTCAGGATGATCGAGCCGTCGTAGGCCCGCCCGGCCAGCAGCGCGGCCAGCCCCTGCAGGCCGGTGCCCGCGTCGAGGACCAGGCGGGGTACGTCGGAGTCGTCGGGCAGCACGGCGACGCAACTCGTGTGGCCGCCGTACCTGACGAATCGCGCGCCGGGGGCGGGGGTGGAGCCACGCACACCGAGGAGAGCGATCCTCACCGAGCCTCCGAAACCCGAGCCTCCGAAACCCGAGCCTCCGAAGCCGGTGCCTCCGAAGCGCTGGAGTCCTCGCGGCGGTGGCCCTGGGCCAGGCGGGACAGGGCCTCGACCTCGATGAGGTCCGTCGGCGCCTCGGCCACCCGTACGGGAGTCAGGGCGGTGAGCGTGGCCGTGCGCAGGCCGCCCTCCAGGATCGCGCGCTCACCGAGGATCGCGCCGGGGCCGACCTCGGGCAGCGCCCGGCCGCTCACGTCGACGCCGAGCACGCCGTCGAGGAGCAGGAACAACGACGAGCTGGGCTCGCCCTGGCGGACCAGCACCTCGCCTGCCTTGAGCGAGCGGATTCGCGGCTTGGCGCCGCCGCGCATTATGCGTGTGGACATCTCCCGCTCCAGTGCGGTCTCGGCGGCCGTGACGAGGACGAGGGAGTCCTCGAAGCCCCATGGCGTTTGCTCGGCCCCCTGCTGGGCCGCCCATCTGGCGAAGTCGGTCACGCCCGCCTTGAGCGCGAGCCTGTCGTCCGCACCGTACACCCAGTGTCGGGGGAACGGGCTCGCGCCGTCGAGACCCATCTCGGCCCGGCCGTCGGCGTGCAGCGTCAGCGACAGCGTCGTCCATACCAGCGGTGACTGCATCCGCAGGTACGGCGGGTGAGAGACGCGGCGCGGGAACGGCAGCGCGGTCCTGCCGCCGGCGCTCTGCCTGAAGCGCACCCAGCCGTCTCCCAGCACGGGCTCCGGCCGCAGGTCGGGCAGGCTGAAGGCGGCGAACCTCACGCCCAGCGGCCCCAGCCGCACGGAGGTGCTCCCCATGACCAGGCCACCGCCGCTCCCGTACGAGACGAGGCGGTCGCCGTCGAACTCGGCCCAGGCCGTCAGCCGGTTCGCGAACCGGAAGCCGTCGGACCCGCGCAGCGTCTCGAGGTCGCCGATGACGTCGGGTGGCGGGTCGTCGTAGTGGGTGATGCCCATCGTGAACGCGGGCTTGGTGTACCCCTTGACCGCTTCGGACGGGATCCATGACAGCGAGGTGACATG
This sequence comes from Nonomuraea sp. CA-141351, assembly GCF_050944675.1. Lineage (NCBI taxonomy): Bacteria > Bacillati > Actinomycetota > Actinomycetes > Streptosporangiales > Streptosporangiaceae > Nonomuraea > Nonomuraea sp. CA-141351. Next base: position 8,242,837 of record NZ_CP191982.1, on the reverse strand, counting down.
CGATTCGATTCTCATGCCCCAAACCCTGCGCGCACGACGCCGGATCGGCGAGGGCGCCACCCTGAGGAATCCGAGGGGTGCCAGCACCCCCAAGTCGCCGTCCTGGCACCCTTCCTGCCGGGGACGGCGGCGATATCTAATCGCCCTTGTGGATCGCATTTCGATCGTGCTCGCGGACGACAACCTGATCGTCCGTGAAGGCGTGCGCGCGCTGCTCCTGCGCGACGCCGCTCTCGACGTGGCCGGCCTCGCCGCCGACTATGACGAGCTCGTCGAGGCCGCCGTTCGGCTGCGCCCCCAGGTCGTCGTCACCGACATCAGGATGCCGCCCACCTTCCAGGACGAGGGGATCCAGGCGGCCCGCGAGGTGCGCAAGCTGCTGCCGGGCACCGGTGTCGTGGTGCTGAGCCAGTACGACGATCCCGAATATGCCATCCGGCTGCTGGAAGGGGGCGCCGCCGGGTACGCGTACCTGCTGAAGGACCGGGTCGGCGACGCCGGCCTGCTCGGGCGGGCCATCAAGGAGGTCGCCGCCGGCGGTTCGCTGATCGACCCCTCCCTCGTGCGGGAGCTGATCGAGCCCGCCCGCGACGAGGGCGAATTATCGCCGGAGGAGGAGGACCTGCTGCGGCAGGTGGCCGAGGGCCGTCCGGTGAAGGCCATCGCGGTGTCGCTCGGCCGCCCGCCCGAGTCGGTCAACGCCGCCGTCGAGCAGCTCTTCCTCGACCTGGCCAAGGGCGCCTCCGCTGGGCGGCAGGGCGCGCTGCGGCGGCTGCGGATGTTGCACACCGCGATCCTGCGCCGCGAGGAGCAGGGCGAGACGCTGTCCCGGCTGCTGCCGCATGGGCTGGCCGACAAGCTGCGCCGCGACCGCGACGCGTTCGGCAGGACGGAGCGGCTGGACGTCACCGTCCTGATGTCGGACGTGCGCGGCTACTCCGGCATCGCCGAGTCGACCGACCCGGCCGTGCTCGCCGCCCAGCTCAATGCGCACCGCCGGGCCATGAACGCGGCCGTGCTCGGCGCCGGTGGCACGGTCATGCAGTACGTCGGGGACGCGGTCATGGCCGTCTTCGGCGCCCCCGACCCAGCCGAGGGCCACGCCGAGCAGGCCGTCCGCGCCGCCTGCGACATGCACGCGCGCCAGCGCGAGCTGGACGCCGAGTGGTCGCTGCGCGGGCTCGCCCCGTTCGATCTCGGCATCGGCCTTTCCACGGGGAACGTAGCGGCGGCACTGCTCGGAAGCGATGAACGGGTGGAGTACACCCTCGTCGGAGACACCGTGAATCTCGCCCAGCGCATGCAGGACCTCGCCCGCCCGGCCGGCACCGTGGCCGCGGAGTCAACCGTGCGCGCGGGCGGCCGCGGATGGCCCTGGCGACCACTGGGCCCGCGAACAGTCAAAGGCCGCGCCAATCCCGTGAACGCGTATCACCTAGAGGTGAACTGATATGTCCTCCTTGCAGGCAGCCCTCCCGATCGACGAGGCCGCCACCGCGCCCGCCGTCCGCATCCGCGGGGCCCGCCGGACCTTCGCCGCCGAGCTCGCCCCGGTCCGCGCGCTGCGTGGCGTGGACCTCGACATCGACAAGGGCGGATTCGTCGCCGTGATGGGCCCGTCGGGCTGTGGCAAGTCGACCCTGCTGAACGTCATCGCCGGTCTCGACACCGTGGACGAGGGCAGCATCGAGGTCGCGGGCGAGCGGATCGACGGCCGCGACGAGGACTGGCTGGCCCGCTTCCGCCGCCACCACATCGGCTTCGTGTTCCAGTTCTTCAACCTGCTCGACGGTGTCTCGGCGCTGGACAACCTGGTCATGCCGGGCGTGCTGGCGGGGCGGAAGCGGCGGGCCGCGGAGAGCCGCGCCCGGGACCTGCTCGACCTGCTGGGCCTCGGCGACCGCGCACAGCAGGTGCCCGCGGTGCTCTCCGGCGGCCAGCGCCAGCGTCTGGCCATCGCCAGGGCGCTGGTCAACGAGCCGACGCTGCTGCTCGCCGACGAGCCGACCGGCGCGCTGGACAGCGAGGGCGGCCTCGAGGTGCTGGAGTTGTTCCGCCGTCTGCACGCCGACGGGCAGACCATCGTCATGGTCACGCATTCCCCCGACGTCGCCGCGGGGGCCGGCCGGACGGTGCTGATGCGTGACGGCAGGCTCTCATGACGCGGATCTGGCTGGGGCTGGAGCTGCGCCGGCGATGGCGGTCGCTGGTCCTGCTCGGCCTGCTGGTGGCGCTGGCCGCCGGAATGGTGCTCGCCGCGGTGGCGGGCGCCCGCCGGGGCGCGAGCTCCGTGGACCGCCTGCTGTCGGAGACGCTCCCCGCCACGGTCGCCGTCCTGCCGAACGACCCGGACTTCGACTGGGACAAGGTACGGGCGCTGCCCGAGGTCACCGCGGTCGGCGAGATCGCGGTCGCGCCCTTCTTCGTCGAGGAGATGCCGGACTATTACGGCTACCTGCCGCCCCGCGGCCCCGAAACCTATCGGACCATCGAGCGGCCCGTCGTGCTGGAGGGCCGCCTGCCCGACCCCGCCAGGGTAGACGAGGTGGCCGTCACCGCCCGGTTCCCCAGGCGCGTCGGCGACCGTCTCACTCTGCGCCTGATGACCCCGGAGGAGGCCGAGGACCCCGACTTCGACGGCAACCCGCACGGCCCGGCCATCTCCGCTCGCGTCGTCGGCGTCGCCCGCGGCCCCTGGTACGGCGACTCCATCTCCGACCAGGGCCAGGTCCTGGTGTCGCCCGCGCTGTTCGGCGAGCACCCGGCGAACTTCATCGGCACACACAAATCGTTCGGATTCGTGAACGCCCTGGTCCGGCTCAAGCGGGGCGGCGCGGATCTGGCGAGCTTCAAGGCGGGACTGGCCAGGGTCACCGGCAGGAACAACATCGAGCTGATGAACCTGGAGGACGACGCCGAGCACGCCAGGAAGGGCGTACGTTTCGAGAGCGCCTCCCTCCTGGCGCTGGGCCTGGCCGTCCTGGTGGCGGCACTCGTGCTCGTCGGGCAGTCCGTCTCCAGGTACGTCGCGGTCGGGCTGGGTGAGCTGCGGGCGCTGCGCGCCTGCGGTCTCACCCCGAGGCAGATGCTCGTCCTGGCAGCGGCACCGCCCACCGCCGCCGCGGTGTTGGGCGCGCTCGCCGGGGCCGCGGGCGCCGCGGGCGTCTCGCCGTGGATGCCGGTCGGCATGGCCGCCCTGTACGAGACGGCGCCGGGATTCGACCTCGACTGGCCGGTCCTGGGGGCCGGTTGCGTCGCCGCGCCGCTGCTGGTCCTCGGTGGGGCCGTGGCCGCCGGCTGGTTCTCGCTCACCGCGGACCGGTCCGGCGCACCGGACCGTCGCTCGGCCGTGGCGCTCACCGCCGCCCGCGCCGGGCTGCCGCTGCCCATCCTCGTCGGGGCGCGCTTCGCCCTGGAGCCCGGCCAGGGCAACGGCCGCGTCCCCGTACGGCCGGCGCTGCTCGGCTCGGTCGTCGGGGTCCTCGGCGTGCTGGCGGCGTTCACCTTCTCCGCGGGGGTGTCCGACGCGGCCGAGCATCCCGAGCGGTTCGGCATGACGCACCGGATGGTCGTCTACCTGGGCGAGGGCGGCACCGAGTACGGCCCCGCCGGCCCTGTCCTGGCCGCCGTCGCCAAGGACCCGGACGTCACCCACGTCATGGAGACGTACGTGGGCGTGCTGAACGCTCCGAAGGTGTCGGTGACCGCGTACTCCCGTCCGGAAGGGGCGGACTTCCCCGCTGTTCTGGACAGGGGACGGCTCCCCGAGCGCCCCGACGAGGTGGCCCTCGCCGTGACCTCGGCGCGCGAGCTGGGCGCGGACGTCGGCAGCACGGTCACGCTGTCCGGCAAGGCGCTCAAGGTCACCGGTGTGGGCTTTGTGATCTCCGGCGCGCACAACAACTACGACGACGGCGGCTGGCTGACGAGCGAGGGGTTCCGCAGGGCCTTCGGCGGCACGTCCAAGTACCATCTCGCCGCGGTCGCGCTGCGCCCCGGCGCTGACCCCCAGCAGGTCGCCGGCCGGGTCCAGGAATCGATCGGCGCGCTCCCCGGCGCGGGGAAGGTCTCCCTGGAGCCGGCCGTACGGCCCGAGGAGTCCGACGAGGTGCAGAACCTGCGCGTGCTGCCGGTTCTGCTCGGGGCGTTCCTCATCGTGCTGGCGGCCGGCGCGGTCGGCCACGCGCTCGCCACCGCCGTCCGGCGCAGGCGGCACGAGCTGGCGGTGCTGCGGGCTCTCGGCATGACCAGGAACCAGGTCAGGGCCGTGGTCGTCACCCAGGCGTCGTTGCTCGCCGTGATCGGCCTGGCGTTCGGCGTGCCGCTGGGGCTGGCGGCCGGCCGCACGCTGTGGCGGATCGTGGCCGACCAGGCTCCGCTGTTCTACCAGGCCCCCGACGCCCTGCCCGCGTTGCTGCTCATCGGGCCCGCAGCCCTGTTCAGCGTCAACCTGCTGGCCGTGTGGCCGGGGCGACTCGCCGCCCGGGTGAACGTCGGTCACGTTCTGCGTACGGAGTGATCGCGTTGACATCGACCTGGCTCCGACTCGAACTGCGCCGCCGCTGGCGATCGCTGCTCGTGCTGGCCCTGCTGGTGGCGTTCGCGGGCGGCACCGTGCTGGCCTCCCTGGCGGGGGCGCGGCGCGGCGACACCGCGATCGAGCGGCTGGCCGCGCGCACGCTGCCGCTCACCGTCGTCGTGCTGCCCAACCAGCCGGGCTTCGACTGGGCGGCCGTGGCGGCGCTGCCCGAGGTCGAGACGCTGGCCCGGTTCCCGGTGTCCGGGTTCGGGGTGGCGGGCATCCCCGGTTCCGACGAGATCTCCTCCTTCCCGCCCGTCGACGGGAACGCGCTGAACACCATCGAGCGCCCGGTGGTGATCGAAGGACGCATGGCGCGGCCCGACAGGGTGGACGAGGTGATGGCGAGCTCCCAGTTCATGGTCACCTACCAGAAGAAGGTGGGCGACAAGATCACGCTGGAGCTCATGTCCAAGGAGCAGGCGGCCAGTGAAGAGTACGATCTCGCGTCCGAGCCGCCCGAGGGTCCCCGCATCCCGGCGACCATCGTCGGCGTCATCCGGTCACCCTGGTTCTCCGACAAGGTCGTCGGCGACAAGGGAGTCGTCGTGCCCACGCCCGCCCTGTACAACACGTACAAGGAGAACTTCCTCGGCGCCCAGGGCAACATCAACGCGCTCGTACGGCTGAAGGACGGCCGGGCGGGGCTGGAGGCGTTCCGCCACGACCTGACCGTCGTCAGCAAGCGCAGCGACATCGACATCTGGGACTGGGAGCTGAAGTCCATCGTGCCGGCCCGCAACCTGAACCACGTCGAGGCCGCCTCGCTGCTGAGCTTCGGGCTGGCCGCGCTGGCCGCGGCCATCGTGCTCATCGGCCAGTCGATCGCCCGCTACACGGCGGCGACCATGGCGGACCTGCGGCTGTTGCGCGCGGTCGGGATGACACCCCGGCAGGCCATCACCGCCGCGTCCGCCGGCCCGTTCCTCGCCGCGGTCGCGGGGGCCACGCTCGCGGTGGTGGCCGCCGCCGTCGCGTCGCTCTGGATGCCCATCGGGGCCGCCGCCCTGGTGGAGCCCGAGCCCGGATTCGACATCGACTGGCTGGTCCTGGGCGGGGGCTGGGTGCTCATCCCGCTGCTGATCCTCGCGGGCACGGCCGCCGCCGCGGCTCTGGCCCAGCGCACGGGCGAGCACAGCGGCCGCCGCTCGGCCGTGGCGCTGGCCGCGAGCCGCGCCGGCCTGCCGGTGCCGTTCGTCGTCGGGGCGCGGTTCGCGCTCGAGCCCGGCCGGGGGCGCAGCGCCGTGCCCGTCCGGCCCGCGCTCTTCGGCGCGATCGCCGGCGTGCTCGGCGTGCTGGCCGCGTTCACGTTCTCCGCGGGCGTCAAGGACGCCGCGGAGAATCCGATCAGGTTCGGCCAGGCGTACCAGTTCTCCGCGTTCCTCGGTTTCAACGGCCAGGAGTTCGCCCCGGCCGGCAAGCTGCTGGCGGCGGTGGCCAAGGACCCCGACGTCATAGGCGTGAACGACGGCAAGGTCGCGGTCGCCGAGGCGCCCGCGGAAGGCAGGGAGCCGGGTGTGTCCGTCACCGCGTACACGTTCCACCCGGTCGGCCACCCCATCGACGCGCTCGTGCTGAACGGGAGGATGCCGGCGTCGGCAAAAGAGATCGCGCTCGCTCCCGCCAGTGCCTCCCAGCTCGGCGTCGGCGTCGGCGACCGGGTCACGCTCGGCGGCGGGCGGACGCCCGTCCAGCTCACTGTCACGGGCATCTCGTTCCTGCCGATGGGCCCGCACAACGACTACCGCGACGGCGGCTGGGTCACACCAGAGGGGTACGACGCCCTGTTCGGCGACGCCCACTACGACTTCAAGTTCCACACCGCGCAGATCGCGCTCCGCCCGGGAGCTGATCTGGAGACGGTCCGGAGCAGGCTGACGGACCTGGCCACGAAGGTCGCCGGACGTCCCGGCGTGGGGTTCGGCGACCCGATAGAGATCCAGCAGGTACGGCAGATCCGCGACGTGGAAGGACTGCCCCTGCTGCTGGCGGGGTTCCTCGCGCTGCTGGCCCTCGGCGCGGTCGGCCACGCACTGGCCACCGCGGTGCGGCGCAGGCGGCACGAGGTCGCCGTGCTGCGGGCGCTGGGCATGACCCGCCGGCAGGCCAGGTGGGCGGTCGTCACACAAGCCACCCTGCTCGCGCTGGCCGGGCTGGCCTTCGGCGTCCCGCTCGGGCTGGCGGCCGGGCGCACGTTGTGGCGTATCGTCGCCGACATCATGCCGCTGGCGTACGTGCCGCCGGTCGCCGTCTGGGCGCTGCTCCTGGTCGGCCCGCTGACACTGCTGCTGGCCAACCTTCTCGCGGCCTGGCCGGGGCGGATCGTCGGCCGGCTGCGCATCGGCCACATACTGCGGACGGAGTGAGCCCATGCTTGAGACAGCCTCCCCGCCGCTCGTGACCGTTGCGGCGGGGACCGCTCTCGGTGCGTTCGCCGTCGCCTCGGTCGTGCTCTGCGTGGCCTGGGCCGGTGCCGCCGTCGCGGCGCTCCTCGCGGACCGGCCGCTGCTCGCGCGTACGGCGGGGCTGGTGGCGATCGCGCAGGTCGCCGCGACCATCTGGCCCAGGGCGACGCCGGTCGCGGTGGTGGCCTGGCTGGCGTGCGCGCTCAGCCTGCCCGACGGCCTGATCGGGTCGTGGCCGCGCCGGATCGTCGTCGCGAGCGGACTGATCGTCTCCGCGGCGTGGGCGATCTGGCTGCCCGTCACGACGGGCTGGGTGATCCTCTCGATCGTCGTGGCCGGTGCGACGGCACTCACCGGCGGGCTGGCCCGTTGCCCGCGTGCCCCGGTGCCCCAGCGCCGCCTGCTGCAGTGGGTGGCGGCTGCCGCCGTGGTGACCGCCGCCGCCGACGCCGTGCTGTGCGCCCTGAACCTGCTGCTCGACCTGCCCCGCGACGGCACGCTGCTGCCGTGGCTGCTGGTCGCCATGATGGTGCTGCCCGCCGGCTTGGCGCTGGCCCAGATCCCGGCCGCGTCCAGGCTCGCCGAGCGGGCGCTGGTCGAGTCGGTGGTGATCGCGGGGCTGGGCATGCTCGTGGTCGCCGTCTACCTGGTCGTCGTGATCGGCCTGGGCCACGAGCCGGTGGGATCCGAGCACGACGTGCTGCTCGCGAGCGTGGTGGCCGCGCTGATCGCCGTCGTACTGGCGCTGCCGCTGCGGTTCCGGCTCGTCTCGATGGGCCAGTCCATGCTGGGGCGGCGCGGCCAGACCCCTGAGGAGGCGCTGGCCTCGTTCGGCGCCCGGATGAGCCGCGCGGTGCCGTTCGACGAGTTGCTGCTCCAGCTCGTCGAGTCGCTGCGCGCCACCCTGGGCCCACAAGGCGCGGAGGTGTGGGTCGGCACGGAAGGACTGCTGCACCTCACGTCCAGCGTTCCCGAGCGTCCCGAGGCGCAGATCGCGCTCAACGACAAGGAACGCCTGGTCGTGGGGCGCACCAGGATCGGCGGCAGCACCTGGCTGTCGGTGTGGCTGCCCACGTTGCTCGACGGCCATCCCGCCGACGCTCCCATCCGCGTCGCGCCCGCCGCCCACCTCGGCGAGCTGCTCGGGCTGCTCGTCGTACGGAGGGCGCCGGAGGGCGCCGAGTTCACCGATGAGGACGACCGGGTGCTCATCGAGCTGGCTCGCCAGGTCGGGCTGGCATTGCACAACATGCGTCTGGACAACGCCCTGCAGGCGTCCCTGGAGGAGTTGCGCCAGCGCAACGAGGAGCTCCAGGCCTCCCGCCTGCGCATCGTCACCGCGGCCGACGCCTCCCGCCGGGCCATCGAGCGTGACCTGCACGACGGCGCGCAGCAGCACCTGGTCGCACTGTCGGTGAAGCTCGGCCTGACCAGAGAGATCATCAAGGACGACCCGGCGATGGCCGCCGAGCTGCTGGAGGAGCTGCGGACGGACGTGCAGAACGCGAACGCCGCCTTCCGCGAGCTCGCTCACGGCATCTACCCGCCGCTGCTGCGCAACCACGGCCTCGGCGAGGCGCTGCGCTCGGTCACCCGGCGGGTCGCGCTGCCGTACCAGGTCAGCGTGGACCTGCCCCGGCGCTACCCGGAGGAGGTCGAGGCCGCCGTGTACTTCTGCTGCCTGGAGGCCATCCAGAACGCGGGTAAGTACGCGGGACCCGGCGCCACGATCCAGGTGAGCATCCAGGCCGAGCCGGGCAGACTCAGCTTCGCGGTGAGCGACGACGGCGTCGGCTTCGACACCCGCGGAAACGAGGGGCACGGATTCGTGAACATGACGGACCGGCTGGGCGCGATCGGCGGCGTGCTGCGCGTGGAGTCCACGCCCGGCTCGGGCACGACCGTTCGCGGCGACATCCCGATCCCCGGCGAGCCCGCCGACAACCGGTCCCGGTGGGCTCCCGACCTCCAAGAGCCGGTCAACGGCCAAGGCGACGCCCGCGTGCACGCGATCGGAGACGGTGATGATCAGGCCTGACGGGTTCGACGCGGTGGTGGTCGGTTCGGGGCCGAACGGCCTGGTCGCGGCCGTGACGATGGCCGAGGCCGGCCGCCGCGTCCTGCTCGTGGAGGCCGCCGACCGCTTCGGCGGCGGCCTGCGTACCGAAGAGCTGACCCTGCCGGGCTTCCGCCACGACGTGTGCGCCACGGTCCTGGCCCTGGCCGTCGCCAGCCCGGCCTTCCGCGCCCTCCGCCTCGACCAGCCGGTCGCCGGTCACGGTCCGCCACCCGTGGAATGGGCGCACGCGCCCATCGCCGCGGCTCATCCGCTGGACAAGCAGCCCGCCGTGCTCGTCCACCGGGACCTGGAACGCACGGCCGGCGAACTGGGCCAGGACTCGGCCGCCTGGCGGGCCACCGTCGGCGCCGCCGCTCGCGCCGGCGACCCGCTCGTGGACACGCTGCTCGCGCCGCTCTCGCTGCCGCGCGCGCCCCTCGGCGCGGCCAGGTTCGGCGCCCTCGCCGCCCTGCCCGCGACCGTGCTCGGCCGCACGCTCTTCCGCACCGAACGCGGGCGGGCCGTGCTCGCGGGGATGGCCGCGCACTCGATGCTCGACCTGCGCTCCCCGATCACCTCCGGGTACGGGCTGATGCTGGCCGCGCTGGCCCACCACGTCGGCTGGCCGGTGGCCGTGGGCGGCTCCCAGTCGGTGGCGGACGCGCTGGTGGCCAGGCTCGTGGCGAACGGCGGGGAGGTCGTCGGCGGGTGGGCCGTGCGGGATCTGCAAGAACTGCCGCCGGCCAGGTTGGTGCTGCTCGACCTCACGCCGCGCCAGGTCCTGGCCGTCGCGGGCGACCGGCTGCCGCCCCGCTACCGGCGCCGCCTGTCCCGCTTCCGGTACGGCCCCGGAGTCTTCAAGCTGGACTGGGCGCTGTCAGGGCCGGTGCCGTGGAGCGACCCGTCCGTCAGCCGGGCGGGGACCGTCCACCTCGGCGGAACCCTCGACGAGATCGCGCTGAGCGAGGCCGAGGTGGCCGCCGGACGGCATCCGGCGCGGCCGTACGTCCTGCTCACGCAGCCGACCGTGGCCGACCCCACGCGCGCCCCCGCGTCGCGTCACGTGCTGTGGGCCTACTGCCACGTGCCCAACGGATCCGGCCGGGACATGACCGAGGCGATCGAGGCGCAGATCGAACGCTTCGCGCCCGGCTTCCGCGACCTCGTGCTCGCCCGGCATGCCCTCGGTCCCGCGGACCTCGAGGCCCGCAACGCCAACCTGGTGGGAGGGGACATCGGCGGCGGCGAGGCGTCGCTCTCGCAGTTCGCCCGCCGGCCCCGGTACTCGCCGCACCCGTGGGCCACGCCGGTTCCCGGCCTCTACATCTGCTCCGCGAGCACGCCACCTGGTGGGGGAGCCCACGGCATGGGCGGCTGGCAGGCCGCCCGTCTCGCCCTGCGCCGGGACCGGCAGGCCTGAGCGTTCAGACAGGGAGCGCGCGCAGGGCCGCCGGAGTGAGGTCGTCCTTGCGCAGGTAGGTGAGCGCGCCGCAGGTCCGCGCGTCGGGGGGCAGGTCGTCGGCCGCGTACGTCGAAAGCAGAACGATCTTGATGTCGGGCGCCCGCGCGAGGATCCTGCGGGTGGCCTCGATTCCGCTGATGCCGGGCAGGTTGATGTCCATCAGGATCATCGTGGGCCGTTCCAGGGCCGCCTGGTCGTAGGCCTCCTCCCCGGTCGCGGCCTCGCCGACCACGCGCCAGCCCGGCAGCAGCCTGACGAGCGTCCTGGCGACCGAGCGGAACAGCGCCTGGTCGTCAACGATGAGGACGTCGACCGCTTTCATGTCTCCAGGGTCCACCTTTTGGGCGTACATCCCAAGGGAGGGAGCACCACAGTCAGCGGGTGCTAGCATCCCCGCTCCGCGCGGACAGATAGAGCAGCACGGCCATCACCCGGCGGTTGGTGTCCGGTTCGGGGCCCAGCCCGAGCTTGGCGAAGAGCGCGTTGATGTGCTTCTCCACGGCCCGCTCGGTGAGGAACAGCGCGGCCCCCACCGCGGCGTTGCTCTTCCCTTGCGCGATATGGGCCAGCACGTCACGCTCCCTGCCGGTCAGCGCCGCCAGCGGCGACGACCGCGCGTGGATGGAGTCGGCCACGAGGGCCTCCACCACGGCCGGATCGATGACCGAGCCGCCCCCCGCCACCGCCCGCACCGCGTCGACCAGCGACCGAGGGTCGCTGATCCGCTCCTTCAGCAGGTACGCCCGCCCGGCGCTGCCGCCCGCCAGCAGCGGCGTGGCGTAGGCGGGCTCGGCGTACTGCGACAACACCACCAGGCCCACCCCGGGATGGCTCTGCCGCAACCGGGTCGCGGCGACGATCCCCTCGTCGGCGAAGCCCGGCGGCATCCTGATGTCGGTCACCACGACGTCGGGCCCGTGCTCGTCCACCGCGGCGAGCAACCCGGGCAGGTCCGCGCAGGCGGCCACGACCTGGAAGTCCTCCTGCAGGTCGAGCAGGCGACGGACACCCTCCCTGACCAGCAGGGAGTCCTCAGCGATCACGATGCGTACGGACATCGGCGCCCTCCATGCGCAGCCAGGTGAGCACGGCGAGCACCCGCCGGTTGTCGTCCGCCGCCGGGCTCAGGCCGAGCTTGGTCAGCACCGCGGCGATGTGCGCCTCGACGGTCTTGGTGCCGAGGAACAGGGTGCGGGCGATGGCCGCGTTGGACCGGCCCTCCGCCATGAGCCGCAGGACGTCGCGCTCGCGGTCGGTGAGCCTGTTCACCGTCGTCTCCTCGTGGCGCAGTTGCAGCAGCATGCTCACGATCTCCGGGTCGACCACCGCCCCGCCCGAGGCGATCCGCTCAAGCGCGGCGCGCAGCGCGGCGGCGTCGTCCACCCGGTCCTTGAGCAGGTAGCCGACGCCGCGCCCGCCTGCCTCCAGCAGGCGGGCGGCGTAGGCGCCCTCGGCGTACGTCGACAGGACGAGCACGCCGACCTGTGGATACCGCTCCCGCAGCTCGATCGCCGCGGCCAGACCCTCGTCGGTGAACGTCGGCGGCATCCGCACGTCCAGGATCGCCGCGTCCACCTGATGCGCGGCGAGGTGCGCCCACAGCTCCGCCACGTCGCGCGCCTGCGCCGCCACCTCGACTCCCACCGCGCCGAGGAGCAGCGCCAGCCCCTTACGGAAGAGGGTCGAATCATCACAGATCACCACCCGCATGCGGTCAAGTCTGACAGCACGAAGGTCCGGACGCCCAGGGCGTCCGGACCTCGCGATCAGGAGTCACGCGTTGACGGATACCGGGATGGTCCACCCCTGCCGGCAGGTGTCGCCGGTCAGCTTGTCGTCGCAGCCCTCGACCCAGAACGTGTACGTCGCGGAGTAGCCCGAGCTGTTGGTCACGCCGGCCGGGGGGTAGCCGACGACCTTGCCGGCGGTCCGCGATGAGGTGCGCGTGGTGACGTCGTGGCTGGGGAAGCCGACCAGGCCGATGTTGGGGCTGGCCTTCCAGTGGATGCGCCAGTAGTCGTAGTTGAACGGGTTCGTCGGCCCCCAGCGGAACACCGCCTTGCCGTTCGACTCGTACGCTGCGACGATCATGTTGCTGCCCTGGTCCGGCGACCACGCCACCTGGCCGCCCGCGAAACGCTGCCTGCGCCCGTTCTGGTTGGGCACGCCCTTCTCCTCACTGGTGGGGCAGCCGAGGGGGCTCCTCTCCCCGCCCAGCGAGCGCCAGAAGTCGCCGATCGCCCCGTACGGCTGGATGGCGCACGTGGTGGTGCGGGCCTGAGCGGGAGCGGCGATGGCGAGCCCGGAGACGACAGTGGCGGCGAGGGTCGTGGCGGCGGCCAGGACGCGGGTCGAGCGGTTCATGGTGAGCTCCTCGGGAGTCGTGCTCTCTTCTTGATGGCTCAACCATGCGCTCACCGCCGGGTCCGCCACATCGTGGCAAACCCGGCGACGATCTAAGGGTTTTCCCTCTTGTGGTGTGGCGGGCCGGCGCCGAAGACGGAAAGTGGCCCGTGCTTACGGGGGCGTCGTGGACGTCCTGGAGAATCTTTCAGATGACCGGCCGTATCCAGTCGTTCGACAGATTCGCTGTCGCGGCCGTAGCTGAACCGTCTGCAGGCGAACAAGGACCGTGGGGAGTGTGCTGTGAGGGAATCCGTCCTGGTGACCGGCGCGACAGGCAGATTGGGCAGGGCATTGCTGCCACGGCTGACGGAGATGGGCTACAAGGTGCGGGGGATGAGCCGGACCATGCGTTCCGGAGGTGACGTCGACTGGGTCACGGCGGATCTGACCACCGGGTACGGGCTGGCCGCCGCGCTGACGGACGTTCACGCGGTGGTGCATCTCGCCGCGGCCCCGTACAAGCGCAAGTACACCGATCACGTCGAGCTGGACGGCACGCGCCGGCTTGCCGAGGTGGCCCGCGAGCGCGGGGTCGCGCACCTGCTCTATGTCTCGATCATTGGCGCAGACCAGATCCCATGGGGATATTTCCGTACCAAGGTGCGCGCTGAGGAGATCGTCAGTTCGGGCAGGGTGCCGTGGTCCATCGTGCGGGCCGCGCAGTTCCACGAGTTCATGGACCAGGCGTTCTCGATGGCGGCGCGCGCCGGGCTGATGATCGCCGATCCCGGCATCCGGGCCCAGCCGGTCGACGTCCGTGACGTCGCGAGCCATCTCATCCGGCGTCTGCAGGCCGGGCCGAGCGGTGAGACGGAGGATTTCGGCGGGCCTGAGGTCCTGGCGTTCGACGAGGCCGCTCGCCAGTGGCTCGAGGCGCGCGGCAAGAGGCGCCCTCTGGTACGGATGAAGGTGCCCGGCAAACTCGGCGCCACCTTCCGTGGCGACCACCTCGTGACCGATGCGACGCCCACGGGAACGATCACCTGGAAGCGGTATCTCCAGGAACAGCTCACTTGAGCAGCGATGCGGTCAGGTGCGCTTCCGGTGTCCCGATGGCGGTGAACAGGTCGTGAGCCCGCTGCCAGCTCTTTCGCGCGCTTGGATGATCATCGGCCAGATGCCGGGCGTGTCCGAGAATCAGCAGCGCGCGAGCCTGTTCCAGCCGCTGCCCTGATCGGGCCGCCAGGTCCGCTGCCTGCTTGGCGGCCCGGACGCTCTCCTCACCCGCATCCTGCGCCAGGTGAATCGCTGCCAGCAGGGCATGGAGTCGCGGCACGTCCAGCGGGCTGTGGTTCTTGCTCAGGGAGAGGGAGCGGCTGGCCAGTTCGCGTGCCTTGTCGTAGTTCCGTACGAGATATTCGGCGCGGGCGAGTCCGAGCAGAACCTGGCCGGTGTTCGTGTCCGGCTCCTCGGCGAAGCGGCAGGCCGAATCGAGATGTCCCAAGGCGCTGTCCACCCTGCCGAGCCGCAGTTCCGATTCCGCGAGGCCGAGCAGCGAGGCCAGCTTTGAGCTGCGGTTCTCCACCGACACGGCGATGTCGACAGCGGTGGTGAAAGCGGAGATCGCCTGCTCGTGACGGCCCGCGTCGCAGTGCACCATGCCGGCCGTTTCATGGGCGACGCCCTCCGCGTAGCGCAAGCCCGCCGCACGGGACACGGCCAGCGCCTCTTCCAGGACCTCCATCGCCTCCGCGAACCTCGCCTGCTGCTGGTGGACCAGGCCGAGGTTGACCAGGGTCAGCGACTGAATGTGCCGGTCGCCGGACTCGCGGGCGAGGGGGAGAACGGCGTGGAGGCACTCCTCGGCCTGCTCCAGCCGCCCGAGCAGGATGTAGGCGGAGGCCAGGTTGCCGAGTCCGCGTACCTCCCCGTGCGCGTTGCCCGACCCGTGATGCAGTGCCACCGCTCGCCGGTAGTGCGGAATCGCCCGGCCCGGCTGTCCCAGCCGTTTGAGCGTCACCCCGCAGGCGAGGAGCGCCATCGCCTCGCCCTGCTCCCAACCGGCCTGGCGGCTCAGAGCCAGCGCACGCTCGCTCTCCCACAAGGCCGCCTTCAGATCGGCCATGCGCCATCGCGTCGTGCCGAGGACCAGGTGCATCGCGGCCTGTCCCCGGAGGTCCTGCTCCTGCTGGGCGGCGTCCAGCCCGATCCCCGCGACCCGTAGCCGTTCCCCGAGCGTCGCCCGGTGATGGAGCAGCTCCTGAGCGCCTTCGACCAGCAGCCAGGCGTACTGCCGCGGGCCGTGCGTGGCCGCGCGTGACACGGCGGCCGCCAGATTCTGCCATTCACCGTCGAACCAGGCGGCGGCCTCGGCCGGATCGCTGAACGGCCGGCCCTCGCCACGGGGCAGTCGCGGGGTCTGGAAGCCGCAGGCCTCGGTGGCGGCGATGAGAAGGTGCAGGTAGTGGTCGAGCAGACGCCGCACAGCGGCCTCACGCTCGGCGGGCGCGTCGGCCTCGCGGCTGCGCTGTCCGGCGTACTCCAGGACGAGGTCGTGAGCGGCGAACCGGCCCGAACCAGACTCCTCGACCAGATGGATGCGCGCCACCGTGGCCAGCAGCTCTTCCGCCCTGGTATCGCTCGTTCCCGCCAGCGCGGCTGCCGCGGCGACGGAGATCTCGGTGCCCGGCACCAGCCCGAGGAGCCGGAACATCCGCTGGGCATCCGCCGGAAGCGCCTCGTTCGACGCGTCGAGCGCCGCTCGGACGGCCACGTTCTCGTCTCCGTCCACGCGCAGCCCTGTCATACGTCCCCGCGCCGTCAGCCGGTGAACGCAGTCACCCACCGTTCGATGGCCGTACTCCCCGATCCAGGAGGTGGCGATGGAGAGCGCGAGCGGGAGCCGGCCGCACAGCCGTACGAGTTCGGTCGCGGCGTCCGGATCGCGGCGCGCCCTGGCCGGCCCCACGGCCTGGGTGAGCAGGTGCAGCGCCTCGTCCTCGTCGAGCACGTCGAGCGCGATGCGCTCGACGCCGTCCACCGCCACCAGCCCGCTGAGGCGATCACGGCTGGTGATGACGATCCGGCAACCGGGAGGCGCGGCCAGCAACTCGCGGACCTGCCGCGGATCCGAGACGTCGTCCAGGACGACCAGCACCCGCCGGCCCGTGAGGCGCGTCCGGTAGAGCGCTATCTGCGCGTCCACGTCGACCGGGATGTCCGCGGACGTCAGCCCCAGCCCTTGCAGGAGCAGCGTCAGCGCCTCGGGGAGGGATCTCGGGCCTGCCGGGCCGAAACCCCGCATGTCGATGAAGAGCTGCCCGTCGGGAAAGCGTTCGGCCGCGCGGTGCGCCCAATGGACCACCAACGCCGTCTTGCCCACCCCGGCGGGGCCGACGACGGCCACCCGAGATGACGCGTCGAGTCGTCGCAGCGCCTCCGCACGGCCGGCGAAACGGGTGAGACCGTGCGGCAACTGATGTGGTGTCTGGACCCTCTGCGGGCGGACCTCGTCTTTCAGCAACCGCTGATGAAGGTCGCGGAGCTCCTGGCACGGCTCGATGCCCAGCTCGCGGACGAGCCGCTTATGGAGATCGCGATACACCGTCAGCGCCTCGGGCAACCGGTCGCCGAGGTGGAGCGCCCGCATGAGCAGCCCGTGTGGTCGCTCGCGCAACGGTTGCTCGGCGACGAGCTTGCGCAGCTCGGCGACGACGTCCTCGCCGTGGCCGCGCTCCAGCAGGATCTCGGCCCGCCGCTCGGCCGCTTCGACCCGCAGCTCCGTGAGCCGGCTCCGCTCGGTCTGGGCGGCGAGACCGGTCAGGTCGGGGAAGGGCTCGCCCCGCCACATCGCCAGCGCCCTGTCGTAGGCCGGCGCAGCCTCCGCGCCGGCGCGGCGCGCACGCTCGACCAGGGCGGTGAACTCGGCGATGTCCAGCTCGCCTGGCCCGACCCTGGCCAGGTAACCGGGGCTGCGGGTGAGGATGATCGATTGTCCCAGGGGGCCCAGAGCGCGCCGGACTTCGGCGATCAGCGCGCGTATCCGCGCCGCGGAGGACGGCGGGGGGCGCTCACCCCACAGCGAAGTGGCCAGGCGCTCCATGGGTACGACGCGCTCGGGTTCGAGCAGCAGTGTCGCGAGCAGCGCCCGTTGCCGGCCGGTCAGGTGCAACGCCTGGCCGCTGACCGAAACCTCCATGGGACCAAGAAGGAGATACCGGACATTAGACGCAGGCACGCCCCCGACCGTAGCACCAAGATCCATGCGGGATCCATGCGCGATCCGTGCCGGTCGGTGCGAAGTTGTTCGCCAACGGGCACGCGAGCGAGGAACCATCGATGAGACCACAGCTCAAAGGACTCTCCTGGGAACGGGCCGGCGACAGGCTGCGCCTGGTCTACGATCCGCGCGACCAGTTCCTCCTGGCAGATCTCGACGGCTCGGTGGAGAAACTGCTGACACTGCTCGACGAGGGCGGCCGGACCGTCGAGGACCTCGCCGGCGTCCTCACGGCCGACGTGGCCGACGTGCAGGCCGCCGTCCAGGCGCTGAACGCTCACGGGCTGGTCGAGGACGGCGATCGCCTGGGCGGGCTCGACCCGGACGAAGCCGAGAGGCACTTCAGCAACCTGGCCTTCTTCGAATCGTTCGCCACGCTCGACCGCAGCCATGAGGACCTGCGGCGGCGGCTGCGCGAATCGCACGTGCTGGTGCTCGGCACCGGCGGCCTGAACTCCACCGTCATCCCGCATCTGGCCGGCCTGGGCGTCGGCAGGCTGACCCTCCTCGACCGCGATCAGGTGGACCCGCGGAACTTCGCCAGGCAGTACCTCTACCGCTGGGACGACATCGGCGCGCGAAAGGTGACCCGCGCCGCCGAGTGGGTGGGGGCGTTCGACCCCACCATCGAGGTGGACACCGTCGACACGTCGATTGACGGGCCCGACCGGCTCGCCGAGCTGATCGTCCGGACCCGGCCCGACGTGGTGGCCGTCGGCATCGACCAGCCGGGCGACGTGGACCTGTGGGTCAACCAGGCCTGCGTACGGCACGGCGTGCCCTTCGTCCGCGGCGGATTCCTCGTCACCACCGGAGCGGTGTGGTCCGTCGATCCGGGAGTCAGCGCCTGCCGTGCGTGCATACCCGCGGATCCGGTCGATGTCACGGCGTACAGCGATCCGGACGAGAAGACCCTCAACGCGATCTCCGCGATGCGACTCCACATGAGCCGGGCGCAGCACAACCGGGGCATCGGCCCGGTTGCCGGGCTGCTCGGCTCCTATGCCGCCTTCGAAGTGCTCAGATACCTGACCCGTTTCGAGCCACCGGCACACGCCGGTCGGCCACTCGTCCTCGACTTCGCCCACGGCTGTGCGGCGAATCACCCCGACGAGTGGCAGCGCAACCCAGCCTGCGCGGTATGCGGGGGGAGGTGACCATGGTGAAGATCGAGATCGTGCGAGTCGAGAGCACCCGTCTGACGGGCAACGTCTGCATGTCCACCTGAGAAACCGACCGGGGGCCACGGGGTCGCGATCCCGTCGCCCCCGGCCGCGCCAACCTCTTACGGAGAGAGATGACCGCCTTTCCGGCCACGGAGCTGCACCAGCGGGTGGCATGGCTCACCGTCGGCTTCGACGGTGACGCCTGGATACTCGGACGGCCGGATCTGGGAGTCTTCGTCGCCGTACCGGAACCGGGAGCGGTCTTCGTGACCACCCTCCAGGAGACCGGGTCCATCGCCGACGCCACAGCCCGCGCCACCGAGGTGGCGGGCGAGCAGGTGGACGGCGACGACTTCATCGAAGGTCTCACCGCCGCCGGGCTGTTCGAGGCGGCCACGGAGCAGAAGACGGGGCCGGACGCGCCCGGGCGGATCAGGTGGATCGAGGGCGTCAGCCCCGGGACCGCGGCCCGGCTCTTCGGGCGCGTGGGATGGTCGTGTTACGCCGCGGCCGCCGTAGGGGTCCTCGTCATCATGGTGACCCGGCCAGATCTGCGCCCTTCATGGGAGGACGCCTGGTTCCTCCCCAGCCCTGGCCTGTCGCTCTTCGCCGGACTGCTGCTCACCATCGCATTCAGCGCCTTGCACGAAGCCTGGCACTGGCTGGCGGGCCGGGCGATCGGCGTGCCCGCGGTCTTCAGGCTCAGCTACCGGGGCATCTACATCGTCTTCGAGACCGATCTCACGCAGATCGTCGCCGTGCCCAGGAATCGCCGTCACGGGGTGTACCTGGCGGGAACGGCCGTCGACTCCGTCATCCTGGCCATCGTCCTCGGCCTGCGACTGCCCGGCCCGCCCGGCGTGATCGACGACCTTCTGGCGGCCGCCGCCCTGCTGCAGATCACCCGCATCATCTGGCAGGGCGCGGCCCTGCCACTGCGCAGCGACTCGTACGCGCTCCTGGCGAACGTGCTGCGCTGCCACAACCTCTACCGGGCGACCTGGTTGACCACCAAGGCCAGGTTCCTCAGGCTCACCGCGGAAGAGGCCGACGAGCTGGCCGCCATGAGCGCCAGGGATCGCAGAATCGCGAGCTGGTTCACTCTGCCGTACCTCGCCGGCATAGCGATCATGACCTGGGTGCTCTTCACCATCGCGGTGCCCTTGGCTGTCTCACTCGGTCGATGGGCGTGGGAGCGGCTCGGCAGTGCCACGCTCGGCTCCTTCGGCTTCTGGGAGGCGCTGTTCGTGGTCGTCTACGTCGGTGCGGAGCTCCTTCTTCCAGTGGCACTGGCGCTGCGGGAACGGCGGATGCGACGAAGCGGACGGCTCCTCTAGCGGCCGTTCTCGCGGGTGACGCCGCCGCCATGCATGAACGGCATGGGCAGACGGCGCCGTCAGGAAGGTTGGCAGCCAGAGCACCACACAGTCGTACGGCCGGCGATACGGCGGCTGGACAGGGGTGTACCGCAGCGCGGGCAGGGGCCGGCGGGTTCGTCGCGGGCACCGGTGAGCCAGGTGTCACGCGAGGGAACGCATCCGGCCTTGATCGACTCTCGCAGGACCCGGCGCATGGCCCCGTACAACGCCGCGCGGTCGCTATCGTCCAGATCTCCCACGGCACGCTGGGGATTGATCCGGGCATGCCAGCAGATCTCGTCGGCGAGCAGGTTGCCCAGGCCGGCGAGGAACGTCTGGTCGGTCAGCACCGACTTGAGCCGTCCCCGGCGGCCCGACAGCAGCTTGTCGAAGCGCGCGCGTGACACGTCGCGCGCGTCCGGGCCGAGGTCGCTGAGCACCCGCTCGGCCTGAGTCTCATCGTCGGCCAGGCGGATGCCCTGGAGCTTCCGCATGTCGCGGAAGCGCAGCTCACCGTCGTCGAACTGCCAGACGACGCGGTCATGCCGGTGCAATGGCTCATCAGGGGAATGCCAGGACAGTGAGCCGGTCATGCCGAAATGCAGCATCAGCACCGGCCCGCCTGCGGGCGCTATCAGCCATTTGCCGTGCCGCCTCGGCTGCTCGAACCGGTGTCCTCGCAGCGCATCGGCCAGTTGCCGCGCGCCGATGCCGCGAAGGATCCCGGGGTCGCGCACGCGCACGGCCCTGATCGGCGCCCCGGTGTGCTCCGACAGCACCTTGCGGAAGCCTTCCACGTCAGGGAGTTCCGGCATAAGGGCACCCTGCCCGCCCAGCCCTGTCACATCCCTGAGCCGGAAGCCGCGATCAGGTGCGGCGTCTGCACGTCGGGCAGCGCCACCAGATCGTCGGCGAGCAGCCGCAGCTCCCTGGGGCCTCGGGCGACTGCCCCACGGACTGGGCCGGGTCATCGTCGCGGCGCCGAGCAGGCGCTCGAGCGTTTCCGCGGCGCGGGGGAGCAGGTCAGCGTCCACCCAGGCCGCGAGGTGGCCGTGGAGTGCGGTGAGGGCCTGCCGGGGGCTCGCGGCGCCGGTGATCTCCAGCGGGCCGTCGAAGCGCAGCTGCTCGGAATCACCTGTCCTGGGAGATAACAGGTACGCGATTCGCCCGATTCTTCTATCTTTGGCCGTGGTCTAACCCATGCGCTCCCAAAGGAGATGTTCGTAGTGAAGAGACTTCTCGAAGGAGCCGCCCTGCGTGCCGGTGTCGTCGCCGCCGTCGCGTTAGCCGGCGGCCTGCTGACCACTTCCCCGGCCGGCGCCACCGTGACCGGTACGGAGTCCGTCGCCGTGGCATCGCAGACGGCCGCCGCGGCCCGCCCTAGTAACGGCAGGATCCTGTACGACCGGATCAGCGGCGGCCACGGCACCCTCAAGATCAAGAACGGCACTTCGAAGGACGGCGTCGTCACCCTCGTCAAGGGCAGGACCAAGGCGATCAGCATCTACGTCCGCGCGAAGTCCACCGCGAGCATCAAGGATGTCAGGGACGGCACGTACCGGATCTACTTCACCACCGGCTACGCCTTCGCCACCTCCAAGGGCAGGTTCTCCCGGGCCGCCAGTTACCAGCGCTTCAACGACCGGCTGAAGTTCGTCACGACCGCCACCTCGTACAGCATCTGGACCTTGACCCTCCACCAGGTGAAGGGCGGCAACGCGCGGACCACATCGATCAACCCCAAGGACTTCCCGGCCTGATCGCGAGTCGACGCCGCAGCCGGAAGATCCGGACTTGGCCGTTCGTCCGGCGGGGGAGAGCCCCGCGTGGGGATGCCGGCAGGGGGGTCAGTGATGTGACCGTACGGCCATCGACGTCTTGGCCGACGCGACCGCCCCGAAGGCATTCCCACGCAGCACCTGCACACCCATCTGATCGCGCGCGCATCGACGGCGTTTCGCGTACCGAGGGATGCCGGACCGGAAGGTACGGTCCTATTCGTGATCACGGGGCCGGCCCCCAGGGTGACGCTGACGCCAGATCAGGAAGACCACGCAGGACACCAGCGCCCACCCCGCCAGCACCAGGAACGGCATCAGGCTCTGGTGACCGCGGAAGTAGACGGCGGTGTGCTGGGCGTTGACCGACGCTCCCGGCGGCAGCCAGC
Organism: Nonomuraea sp. CA-141351; assembly: GCF_050944675.1. Taxonomy (NCBI): domain Bacteria; kingdom Bacillati; phylum Actinomycetota; class Actinomycetes; order Streptosporangiales; family Streptosporangiaceae; genus Nonomuraea; species Nonomuraea sp. CA-141351. Next base: position 8,221,016 of record NZ_CP191982.1, on the reverse strand, counting down.
GACCGATGGCGCCGAGCGGTGAGGGCAGCAGCGGCCACGACACCGCCCCACCGGAGGAGGGGTTGCCGAGCAGCACCATCAGCCCCCAGGTGGGGAGCATCGCCCAGCGCCCCAGGAAGGTGTTGAACATGGTGAACACCATCCCCGTCGTGAACGTGGTCAGGGCCAGGATCAACCAGGACTCCGGGACCGGCAGATCCAGCGCGCCCAGCAACCAGTCCACGATTGCCACGATGGCGAACGCGCCGAGCGCCGCGTACACCGCAGTGAAGGCGATCCGCTCGCCGGCATTGAGATCGGCGGCGTTGGCGCTCAGCTGGGCCGCCCCGGTGAACCCGATGATCACCGCGGCGAGCGTGATGTAGAAGATCGCCAGGCCGCGCGGATCCGCTCGCTGGAGCGGCTTGACGTCCCTCACCGTGAGGCGCACCCCCACCCGCGCGGCGACTCTCGGGGCCTCCTCGGTGAGCAGCTGCGCCACCGACGCGCCCGAGGCGCTCGACACGTCCATGTTGACGTCGGCGCCGCGCACGACGAACACGGCGAAGACCCGCTGCTCCTCGATGGCCTGCCTGGCCTCGGCATAGGTCGGGTAGAAGCGCAGGACGAGCGAGGCCTCCAGCGATTTCTCCAGCCCTTCGACGAAGGCCTTCCCGCGCACGGTCTCGGCGGTGACGCCGACGACCGCTACAGGCAGATGATGCGGGGTCGGGGAGGCCATGGCGTAGGTGTACGACCCGGCGAACAGCCCCGCCCCCGCCGAGAGGATCACCACCAGGACAGACGCGGGAAAGTACGGCGATTGCTTGAAGCCCGCCCACCAGTCACCCATGCGCCCACGCTAGGCAGGGGTCCACCGGTCCAGCTCGATGACATTCTCTCCGTGACGGCTCCCGAAGCCATTCGGGAAACGTCCATGACGGGACGTGGGGGCGCCATCGGCGCACACGTGTCAGCGGAAGTCGGCGGTACGGACTACGGCCATCATGTCCTTGGACCTGACCCCGGGGTAGAAGGACGCCTCGGCGCCGACCCAGCCGCGGAAGGCTCCGCTGTCGTCGATGATTTGCAGAAGCGGTTTGATATGCGAGTTGCCGGAGTAGCAGAACTGCTTGCGCTCCATGGCCAGGCAGGTGCACCAGCGCCACAGGGCGTCGCGGCGATCGTGGTTGGAGACTGTGACGAGGTTCTTGTTGAACCGTCTCGTCAAGGCCTCCTCTCGCATACTAAGAATTTGGTCATGCGGACATCGGCCATAGCGCCCGTGGCGATTGCGGGAATGGTGCTCATCGTGATCGCGGCCGCCATTGCCGCTGTCACGCCGGTCCTGTCAGCGCCATCGGCCGAAACCGGCACCGCGACCACCACAGCGCCCGCCACCTCTCAGCAGATCGCCGATGAGAACGAAGAAGACGGGGAACGGGTAGGTCCCGGAACCGCATGGTCGCTGCAGCTCGACGAGGCGACACGCCAAAGCCTCGTCGAGGCCGCTCGTGGAGCAGGTGCGGCCGCAGCGGTCAGAGTGGCTGCGAGCGGGACCGTATATTACGGCGCCGTATATGGGCAGACCGAAGCCCAGGATGTTTTCTATGCGATCGCCATTACCGACAAGGTTCAGTTCTGGAGCAAACAGGGCGGCAACGCGTGGCGCTATAGGGGCGACTTTCAAACAGCGGGCTGCATACCCCCGGTGCCGTTCCAGCTGTACAACGCGTGGGGCCTGAGTCTCCCGACAGAACGGCCGGCCGGCCAACCCCCGTGTCCTGACCGTCAATAGGCGTGAAACGGCCGCAAGCCGGGAGCGCCAGGCCACCGGCCACCATCGTCACAGTGAGGCCAGGTCGTCGATGGTCTCCGGAATCGATACGACGTCCTGGAATCGGGAGGCGAGGCGGTCCGCCCATAGCGGCCATCGGGCAGTCCGGCACGAGCGCGACGAGGCCCGCTCGGGTGAAAGTTTCAGGGGCGGTTGAGAGCGCGGCTGATCGCTGGCCAGCGGCGATGCCTTCCGGCCCGATCGGCGGGGATGGGCCGCATTGACGGTAAGGAAAGCGCTTTCCTACTGTGGCCTCGGTTTCATCGATGTTCCATGCTTGCCCGGGCAAGGACACAGAAGGCGATCTCGTACGCGGCGTCTTGGCGCTGGAACATGCGCCGGCGCCGCCGTACCCAACACCATTGGAGAAGGATGATGCGCCTGAAAGCCGTCCTCGCGTGCGCCGGCCTGTTAGCCGGCGCATTCGTCGCACTGACACAACCCGCCGCGCATGCCGCGTCGACGCGGTATGAGGCGGAGAGCTCACCCGCGGTCTGCAGCGGCACCATCGACAGCAACTGGGCCGGGTTCTCGGGCAGTGGGTTCTGCAACGGCAACAACGCCGCCGGCGCCTACGCCCAGTTCACCGTCAACGCCGCCACAGCCGGGACGGCGACGCTGGGCGTGCGGTTCGCCAACGGGACCACGGGTGCCCGGACCGCCGACCTGATCGTCAACGGCTCGACCGCCCAAAGCGTCTCGTTCGAGGCCACCGGCGCGTGGAACACCTGGGTCACCAAGACGCTCACCGTCTCGGTGAGCTCGGGCAGCAACACCATCCGGCTCAACCCGACCACCTCCAACGGCCTGCCCAACATCGACTACATCGACGTCGAAGTGGGCGGCACAACCCAGCCGCCGGCCGGCACGCTGTACGTGGCTCCGAACGGCAGGGACAGCGCGGCCGGGACGCAGTCGGACCCGACGACCCTCGCCTCAGCGATCACCCGCATCGCCGCCGGCGCGACGATCTACATGCGCGGCGGGACCTACAACCTCTCGCAGACGGTCACCATCGCGCCGGGCAACAACGGCACCTCGAGCGCACGCAAGAAACTGTCCGCCTATCCCGGTGAGACTCCGGTACTGAACTTCTCCGCCCAGAGCGAGGACTCCGCCAACCGCGGGCTCGCCGTGAACGGGTCGTTCTGGCACGTCTACGGCATCGTCGTCGAGCATGCCGGTGACAACGGCATCTTCGTCGGCGGCAGCAACAACATCATCGAGCGCACCGAGACGCGCTTCAACCATGACACGGGGCTGCAGCTCTCGCGGATCGCCTCTGACACCCCCCGCGATCAGTGGCCGTCCAACAACCTCATCCTGAGCGCGCTGTCGCACGACAACGCCGACTCCGACGGCGAGGACGCCGATGGGTTCGCCGCGAAGCTCACCGTCGGCTCCGGCAACGTCTTCCGCTACTGCGTGTCCCGCAACAACATCGACGACGGCTGGGACCTCTACACCAAGACGGACACGGGAGCCATCGGCCCGGTGACCATCGAGGACTCCCTGTCCTACAACAACGGCACCCTCAGCGACGGCAGTCAGGCCGGCAACGGTGACCGCAACGGCTACAAGCTCGGTGGCGAGGACATCGCGGTCAACCACGTCATCCGCCGCAACATCGCCTACCACAACGGCAAGCACGGGTTCACCTACAACCGCAACCCCGGCACGATGGCGATATCGGACAACATCGGCATCGACAACACCGAGCGCAACTACTCGTTCGACGCCGGCACCTCGGTGTTCCGCAACAACGTCTCCTGCCGCAGCGGCAGCGGGACCAACGACAGGATCGTCGGCAACGCCGACAGCTCGAACCAGTTCTGGTCCGGCTCGAACGGGTCCCGGTGCTCCTCCTACGCCGGCACCCTCAACTGGTCCTTCGCCGCGGACGGCCGTCTCGTCGTGACCTTCGGCGGCAGCCCGGTAACGCCGTAACAGACTTCGCCGCCGGGCGTGGCGCCCCCGACCAGCACCCCCAGCCCGACCTTGCCACTGAGCCCGCCCGGTGGCCGGCTCCTCGCCGCCGACGTCGGGGACGGCAACGCGAGCGGTTGGACCATGACTGAGGGTCGTGGGCGTCTGGTCGACCGGGTCAAGGGGTGCTGACCCGGTCGACGCTGCCGGCGAGTGAGATCCGCGCAGCTCATGGCCCGGGTCGGGGTGTCAGGCGGATGATCGGCAGCTCTCGGTCGGTCTTTTCCTGGTACTGGGCGAAGCGGGGTGCGGCGGCGGTGATCTGCTGCCAGGCCTGTTCACGTCCGGTCCCGTGGAGCTGCTCGGCCGTCACGGCGATCGTGCGGCCCTCGACCTCGACCCGGACCTGGTCGGGGTGAGCGGCGATGTTGTAGTACCAGGCCGGGTTCCCCGAGGCTCCGGCGGCTGAGGCCACGATCAGGTAGCTGCCGTCCGGGCCGGGGAACCAGCCGACCGGCGTGGTGCGCTCGGAGCCGCTTTTGCGGCCGACGGTCGTCAGGACCAGGGCGTTGAAGCCCATGAACGTGCCGCCGCCCTTACGGCGGATCCGCCTGGCCATCAGCTTGTTCAGCCAGCGGAACGCCCACCCGGACGGCTGGCGGGTGCCGCGGGTTCCGGCAGGGGTGTCGAAGCTCATGCGAGTCCTCCGTGACTTCAGGTCATGGGTTGGCCGACCGGCTGTTGCGGAAGCCGAACGACAGCCACACGCTGTCGGTGGCGTTCTTCAGGCCGGCGGGGATCCTGGGTCGTAACCGGCGCATAGGCGTCATAGTTAACGAAGCATACTGTACGCGGCATTAACTATATGCGACATGTACCATAACGTCGTGGCCAAAACGGGGCAAACGATCACGGGGACGGACTCCGCAGCGGGACTCGGTCGCGCGAGTGAAGGGCGGTGCGCCGGCGCGGGCGATCCGGAGATGGACGTCGCCACCGGACTGGTCCAGCTCACCGCCCTGGTGCAGGGCATCTACACGCGCGTCTCCGAACGCCACGACCTGACCCCCGTACAGGCCAAGCTGCTGTGCGTCCTGCTCGACGGTCCCCGAGGCATGGCCGATCTCGCGCGCTGCTTCGGCGTGGAGAAGGCGGCGCTCACCGGCCTCATGAACCGGGCGGAGCGGCGTGGGCTGGCCCAGCGATCATCGGTGCCGGGCGATCGGCGCGCCCTGCAGGTGACCTTGACCGACGCCGGCCACCAGGCGGCGATCGCCTTCCACGCCGAGGTGAGCGCGGAACTCGACCGGCTCATCGCATCCCTCAATGACGACGACCGCGAGCACTTCCGCAGCACGATGGCTGCGATCATCACACGCTGCAGGACATCATCGTCCGCCGCGGAACGCCGCTTGTCCTGATCTGAGGCGATCGGGGGGTGGTGGCAGCGCTCTGCCGCCAGGCCGGATCGTTTTCGGTCCTGAGCCGACGGCTCAGGTGAGGGTGGGGTAGTCGGTGTAACCGCGGTGGTCGCCGCCGAAGGACGTGCTGCGGTCGGGGGTGTTGAAGGGACCGCCGGCGGCCAGGCGGGCGGGCAGGTCGGGGTTGGCCAGGAACAGGGCCCCGTAGGAGATGAGATCGGCGGTGCCGTCCTCGATCAGGCCGAGCGCGTCGGGACCGGTGGGCTCCATGCCGGTGAACGGGTTGAGGATGAAAGCGCCGGGCCAGTCCTTGCGCAGGCGCAGCACCAGGTCCCGGACGCCAGGTGCCTCCATGAGGTGCAGATAGGCCAGGCCGATCGGAGCGAGCTCCCCGACCAGGGAGCCGTACGTCTCCTCCAGGTCGTCCTCGGTGATGTCGTTGTAGGGGTTGCCCGGAGACAGGCGGATGCCGGTCCGCGCGGCGCCGGGCCGGGGCGCGCCCTTCCCACTGTTCGGCGGCTCATCGCGCAGCCCCGTGCTCTGGAACGTCGCCTGCGGCATTCGCCTGATTGACACCATGGACAACATCGCGTCACGTTGTTACGTTCGAGTGACAGTTGACAGCGGTGTCAATCCTTGTCCCCCCACGAGGAGCGGAGATCGTTGATGGTGTCACGACGCAGTTTCCTCCGGGCGAACGGCGTGGTCCTCGCGGCCGGCGGTCTCGGCCTCACCCTCCAGGGCCCCGCCGCCGCGAGAACCAGCCCCACCGCCCCCCTCCTTCCGAACTTCGGCCGTCCCTCCCACCTCGACTTCGCCGACATCAGCACCCTCCACGGCAACGACCAGTTGCTCCTGACCACCCTCCAGGGCGTCGTCAACCGCCGCCGCCCGCGCCTCTACTTCAACTACGACGCCGCCGGCTACGACCAGCGCTGGCTGTCCAGCACCGGCGCAGCGGTCACGCGCCACGACCGCCCCCTCGACCTGGTCGCCCGCTACCGCGCCGAGGTACGCGGTGCGATCCTGCACGACCCGGACGTCCCCGACTCGGTCAACGTCGCCACCACCCTGGCCGGCCTGGAGAGCGCCGTCGCCGCCACCGCCGAGCAGGCCGCCGCGCACGGCCTTCGGACTGTCGTGGACCTGCGTGGCCGCTTCGACCCCGCCGACGTCCTGGCCACGTACCGCTGGCAACTCGACCAGCTGTTCCCCCGCTGCACCCACACCCTGCTCGCCGGGCTCCCGCCCACCAGGACCGTGCGGGTGGACGGCGTGCAGTGGCGCGAGCTCGCGCGAGAGACCGAGCGTGTCCGCGACTCCTCCAACCGGGCGGTGCGCACGTTCGACCTGAGCCAGGAGCTGCCGACCGCCCAGGACGGCGTCTATCTGCGCTTCCAGGACTCGCTCGGCGACGACGGCTGGGGCGCGTCGGTGGGCTCGGTGAAGGTGAGCGCGGACGGGACACAGATCGCGGCGTTCACCCCCGGCACGGACGCCGAGGCCCCCTACCTCTTCGACGGACTCAACTCCGCCATCGGCGGCGACGACAACCGCTTCGCCGACGGCGGCAACTACTTCGTCTACCGCTTCACCGCCCCCGCCGGCGCCCGGCAACTGCTCGTCGAGGTGGACCTGTGGAACCAGTACCTGGTCACCGCCGCCACCACCGCCCCCACCCGGGTCGAGCCGTTCCCCTACTTCCGCGACTACGCGGTGGCGACCCGGGCCATGGTCTTCTGGTTGCCGCCCACCGGCGGGACCGGTGAGCTGCTCGACGAGATCTTCGGCCGGGTAGAGCCCGCCACCCCGTACGCGGGCTGGTTCTCCAACGACGTGGCAGGCGAGTGGGGCGGCGTCGACCGGGCGTCCCAGCACGGCGTCGAGGTGGTCCCCGCCGACTACTACATGAACGCCACCGTCCACGCCGGGGTCTCCGCCGAGATCTCCGACCGGGTGCGACCGCGACCGCCGGCCAGGCTGCGCAACCGCGTCTACCTCACGCTCACCATCGGCGAGGGCGACAACATCCAGTACTGCCAGCGCCGGATGCGCGAGATCTGGGACGACCCCAAGCGCGGCGGCGTGCCGGTCAACTGGACGGTCAGCCCGCTGCTGGCCGACATCGGGCCCGCTCTGCTGGCGTACTACCAGCGCACGGCCACCGCCGACGACCTGCTCGTCGCCGGCCCGTCCGGCGCCGGCTACACCTATCCGGGGTCGTGGCCGGCGGCGGCGCTGGCCGCGTACACACAGCTCACCGGCCGTTTCCTGCGCCGCACCGGCATGGATCTCGTCTACGGCTACAACCACCGCAAGCCCGATGGCGACGGCTGGGTGGCCTTCGACGAGCGCATCGCCGCCGCGTACCGGCGCGACACTCCGGTGCGCGGCATCATCCAGTCGTGGGAGACCGGCGACCTGCTGATCGACCCGGCGGGCCTGCCCGTGATCGGGAACTTCTCGCCGCAGGGCAAGGCGCAGGAGTACCGGGACACGCTGGTGCGGCGGATCGAGGGATGGGACGGGGGTGAGCCGCTGTTCATCGCCTGCGCGGTCAACGCCTGGAACTGGACGCCGTCCGACATCGCCGAGCTCGCAGGTCTCCTGGCGGACCCGTTCGAGATCGTCCGCGGTGACACGTTCTTCGCGCTGTTAGGGGAACATCTGTCGGGCGGCCGCGGGGCGTCATAGAAGTCGGCGTCACCGGTCGCGGCGTCGGGGCGGGAGCCGGCTGCGATTCGCACAGGTCGGGCAGGTCCGCCGGGGCGGGCGGCCTGTCCGAGTGGGAGCCGGCAACCTGATCCACGGCAGGGCGGGCTCGGCGACGAATTCGCCGTCCCGCCCCGCGTGGTCAGTGGTTCATCGGCCCCGTTTGACCGTGATGTCGGCGACGACGGGGAGGTGGTCGGAGGCCGGGGTGTGCGGGACCTGCGTGGCGCGGACGCTCACCGAGCGGGAGACCGCCACGTAGTCGATGCGCCTGTCGGGCGCCTCGGCCGGATAGGTCAGATCGGGCTTCCCCGCCATGGCGTCGGTGAGCTCGGTCCACAGCGGGGCGAGCTCGGGCGCGTCGGGGCGGGCGTTGAAGTCGCCGAGCAGGACTTGCGGGTCCTGGCCCCCGCGCTCGGCCATGATCTTGAGGGTGTCGGCCACCTGGAGCTGCCGGACCGCGGGATCCGAGCGGTAGTCCAGGTGGGTGCCGTACACGTGCACGTGGGCTCCCTTGGCGTTGACCACGACCTCGGGGAAGCCCGGCGCGGGCTCGGGCACCGGGTTCGGCGTCTGGGTCGACAACCGGGTGATCGAGTGGTTCTGCGAGTACAGGACCGGATATCTGGTCAGGATCGCGTTGCCGTACTGCCTGCGGGGTTCGCCGTCCGCCGGCGGGTCGAGATCGTAGATCGGGCCGAAGAAGACCCGCATGCCCAGGGCGGTGGCGAGCTCCGAGGCCAGGTCGCGCCACTCGCTGCGGGCGCCCCAGTGGACGTCCACCTCCTGCAGGGCGATGACGTCGGCGTTCAGCGCGCGCATCGCCTCCACCTGACGCGCGACGTCGAAGCGGCCGTCCTGCCCGGCGCCCGCGTGGATGTTGTACGTGGCCACCCGGAGCCGCACGTCCCGGCCGTTCGCGTCCGCCATGGCGGGCGGTGCGCTCAGTACGGCCGCGACAGTCGTGGCCACCAGTGCGGCGGTGAAGAAGGTTCGTCTCATCGCTTTTCGTCCTCGTTCGATGTGCGGGCGGTCAGTGCGAAGATCTTGATGTTGGGCACCGCGGGGCTGGTGAACGAGACCGCCTCCCGGGCCGCGTCGGCGGGTACCGACACCCGCCAGACGTTCACCTTGCGGCCGTCGGCGGTGTTGTTGATGTTGTAGCGGGTGCCGGCCGTGATCGCCGCCTCCTCGCCGAAGCGGGGTGACGGGCTCGCCCAGTCGGTCACCTTGAGCGGAGCCGTGGAGGTCGTGCCGTCCGCGTAGGTGATCGTGAGCTCGGTCTGCTGGTCGCCGTTCACGGCGGTGACCAGCAGGTCGAGGGCCTGGTAGCGGCCCGGCGTGAGGTAGGTGCGCTGGCCGCGCAGGCTGTGGAAGTTGCCCGCCGTGCCCTTGGTCTCCGGGATCAGATAGGCGCGGCCCGACACGGTGCGCATGCCCGGCTCGGGCAGCTGCTCGGCGGGGAAGCTCCAGCCCTTGCCGTCCAGGTTGCCCTGGGGCTTGGCGTCGGTGGTGGCCACGCCGTCCACGTCGTACTGGAGTTTCTGGGCGCAGGAGGAGCCGGACGGCTCGCACGCGGCGGGCAGGTTCGGGATCGGGACGTCGGCGGCGGGGACGCGGTCGACGGGGAGGTCGCCGGATCCGGTCGCCCACGAGGTGCCGGGGGTGGCGCCGACGTTCACCAGGACGTCGCCGCCCTTGTTGAGCAGGGACTCGGGGAGCCAGGAGCGGGTGTACGCCTTGCCGTTGACCTTCACGTCCTGGATGTAGACGGCCTCGGGGGCGGCCTGCGGGGCGCTCACCGTGATCGTGCGGCCGTTGCCGCGCTTGATCCAGGCCTTCGGGAACATGGGGCTGGACAGCAGCATCTCGGCCCGGCTCGGCGTCTGGGGGTACATGCCGAGCGCGGCGAAGACGTACCAGGCGGACATGGTGCCGAGGTCGTCGTTGCCGGGCAGGCCGCCGGGGCCGGTCTTGTACACGAGGGACGCCATCGCGCGCACCGTCTCCTGGGTCTTCCACGGCTGACCCAGCGCGTTGTAGAGCCACGGGATGTGGATGCCGGGCTCGTTCGTCGGGTCGTAGCGGAAGCCGTCGCCGCCGGTCGCCCACGAGCCGTCGGCGCGGTGGAAGAACGTGTCGAGCCGCTTGGCCGCCTGCTGCCTGCCGCCCATGGCGGCGGCCAGCCCGGACACGTCGTGCTGGACCATCCAGGTGTAGGTGGCGCTGGTGCCCTGGGCGAAACCGGCGTCGGAGGTCGCCGAGAACGGCCACAGCCAGGTGCCGTCGGCCTTGCGCGCCTGCTGGTAGCCGCCCTCCTGGCCGGCCGACGGGTTGAAGGTGCTGCGCCACCAGCTCGCCCGCGGCATCAGCAGGTCGTGCTCCGCGTCGCGGCCGAGCCGCCCTGCCCAGTCCGCGAGCGCGAAGTCGGCGGTCGCGTCCTCGAGCGTCTCCGCCGCGCCGCCCCAGCAGTGGCAGGTGTCCTGGGGCGCGTAGCCGAGCCGCAGGTACTCGGCCAGGTTCGGGCGCTGGCCCTCGCACTGCCCCGGGCACCCCTTGTCGGACAGGCCGGACGGGTGCGGCACGGTCGCCTGCTTCACCAGGGAGTCGAAGGCTCCGCGTACGTCGAAGTCGCGCACGCCGAGCGCGTAGAAGCCGGCGAGCGCGGGGGCCGACGGGTCGCCGGTCATCACGTGGGTGGGGCCGTTGACGTGCACCCAGCGGTCCCAGACGCCGCCGTTCTGCTGCGCCAGGTTGTACAGGGACTGGGCGTAGTCGCCGGCGACCTGTGGTTCGAGCAGCGCCAGGAGCTGGGTGTGCGCGCGGTACTGGTCCCAGCCGGAGAAGTTGCCGTACTGGGCGCCCTGCCCGCGGGCCAGCCCGTGCACCTTCTGGTCGCTGCCGAGGTAGGTGCCCGCGACGTCGCTGGTCACGTTGGGCTGCAGGTAGGAGTGGTACATCGCCGTGTAGAACGTGGTCAGCAGGTCCGCGGAGCCACCGGCCACCTCGACCGAGCGGAGCCGGTCGTTCCACGTGCGGGTGGCCCTGCCGGCCACGGACGCGACGTCGTCCCGCAGGGAGATCTCCTTGGCGAGGTTCTGCTTGGCCGCCGCCAGGCTGGTGTAGGAGATGCCGACCTTCATGCGGACGTCGGTGTCGGCGAAGGTGACGTACCCGCCGGAGCCGCGGCCCGCGCGGTCGGCGCCCGTGGCGTAGCCCTCGCCGCCGCTCGCCGTCGTCGTGCCGGGGCGCAGGTCGCCGTTCACCCAGGTGCCGGTGCCGGAGAAGGCGCGGTCGAACGAGGCGGCGAAGTGCAGCCGGTAGTAGCTCTTGCGGTTGTTGACGCCGCCGTTGGCCCGGCGGCCGCAGAACGCGCCGGTCAGCACCGAGCCGGTGACCGTACGGGTGGCGGGGTCGATCGTGATCTCGGCGTCCTCGCTGCCGTTGAGCGAGTTGGACACCCGGAACAGCAGGCTGGCGGGTGAGCCCTTGGGGAAGGTGAACTCGCCCACGCCCGCGCGGGTCGTGACCGCGAGGTCGGTCTTGACGCCGGAGTCCAGCGTGACCGTGTACCGGCCGGGCCGCGCGCTCTCGTTGTCGTGGCTGAAGGTGCTCGAGTAGATCGCGTCGGTCGTGTCCGCGGTCGGCGACGACGTGACCTCGCCGGCGAACGGCAGGATCGGGACGTCCCCCGCGGCCCCCGGATGGCAGCCCGCGCCGTTGACGTGCGTGAGCGCGAAGCCCCTCACGCGGGGCGTGTTGTAGGAGTAGCCGTTGGCGCCGGCGGCGTTGGTCTGGTCGCCCGACGTGTTGGTCGGGCTCCACGAGAGCATCCCGAACGGCAGGACGGCGCCAGGGTAGGTGTTGCCGCCGTTGGCCGATCCGATCAGCGGGTCGACATGGCTTACGGGATCGGTGACCCTGGCGGGGGAGGGGGCTGCGGCTGCCGGGACGGCGACGGCTGTGCTGAGCACCGTGCCGATGACCGCGGTGGCGAGCCACGAACGGGGAGAGAACACCTCGTGATCACATCGGCTCACACTAACCGAACCATGAACGCGCACGTAAGCCTGGAAGTCCGGACAAATAATCCCCGCACCCCCGTCGAGCAGCCCCGACCGCCGTCAGTACCCCCGCACCTGGGGCCAGGCCAGCTCGAAACCGTCGGCGACCAGCTCGGCCTGGAACCGTTCGAGCACGGCGGGGTCCTCGTGGACCTGCGCCGGTTCGAGCCGGTTCCGCAGGCAGTACGCCGCCAAGGCGCCGGCCGCCTCGCCGACGTTCCACTCCACCGGGTGCAGGCGATAGCAGCCGTTGGTGATGTGCGTGGTGCCGAGGTTCTTCCCGGCGGCCAGCACGTTGCGCACGCGTATCGGCAGCAGCGCGCCCAGGGGGATCTGGAACGGGCAGCTCGCCACGTCGATGTAGTTGTCGCCGCCGGTGGAGGGGTGCAGATCGATGCGGTACATCCCGATGCCCACGGTGTCGTGGTAGGCGACCGCGCCGTGCTCGCCGCGCACCGCCAGCGACAGGTCGTGCTCCACGATCGTGCGGCGGGCGCGGATGCGCCGCGACTCGCGGATGTAGGGGCTCTTGGCCAGGCCGTCGGCGGTCCCCATGACGTCGGGGCGCAGCCGCAGCCCCGGCCAGCCGGTGCCGCCGTCGGGCCGCGGCGCCTCGGTCTGCAGCCAGTACAGCATGCTGAGCGCCTGGTCCCTGGCGCCCCGGAGATGCCGGGCCCGCTCGTCGTCGGGGACTCCGATCAGCGGGCCGGGCAGGTAGTCGATCTGCGGCCAGTTGACGATGACGACGTCGCTGGCCGCGAAGCCGGGCTCGAACACCTCCCGGCACAGGACGCGCCGGAACACCCACAGGTCCTTGTCGCCCGGGTCGCGGCTCTGGTCGGCGACGACCGACCCGGAGGAGGCGTTCGGCACGAATGTGCGCGGCGCGGGCTCCAGCGTGCGCGGGTCGGGGGCGACGAGGCTGAGCAGCCGGTCCGGCCAGAACGGCGGCCGGTAGTCGCGCCAGAAGGCGTACTCGTCGGGCTTGTCGATGGTGTGGTCCTCGCCGGCGCGGTGCTCGATGGCGAAGACCCAGGAGAACGCCTGCATGTTCGCCGGCTGGGCCTGCGCGGGGGCGCTGGGCTCGCCGGTCTCCCCCGCTGACTCGAAGCCGGTGACGTGCTCGATCCCGGCCAGCGGCAGCAGATCGCCCAGCTCGGTGGCGTCGAGCACGTACGGCGCGCGGACATGGAACGGCTCGTCGTCAGGGCCCGCGAAGGTCACTCCGGTCACCCGGTCGCCGTCCACGTCGGCGGCCACCGGCCGGTGCAGGTAGCGGATCGTCAGCCGCCCGGCGGAGAGGTAGGGGCCGACCATGGCGGCCAGCACCGCCGCGGCCACCCGCGGCTCGCAGCAGAGCCTGCTGACCGTTCCGCGCCCCGGGTTGAGGTCGGGCGTCTCGAGGGACTGCCTGGTCAGCGGGTACCAGGTGCGGTAGTGGTCGCGGATCGCCTCGCGCAGCCTGCGGTAGGAGCGGGTCGCGCCGAACTGCTCGATCCACGGGTGCTCGTCCGGCGGCACGCCCTGGCTGGTGAGCTGTCCGCCCAGCCAGTCGGTCTCCTCGGTGAGCACGACGGTGCGGCCGCGCCGCAGCGCCGCCAGCGCCGCGGCGACCCCGCCCATCCCGCCCCCGACCACCAGGACGTCGGCCTCGGCGCTGGTCAAATCACATCACCCTTCTCGAAGAAGCCGACCTCGCCGCGTTCCATGAGGACGATGAGGCTCAGCAGCGCGCCCCAGGTCTGGAACGGCTCGCTGTTCGGCTTGTCGCACGCGCCGCCGTGGATGCTGGAGTAGTTCTCGTGCACGTGGCGGTGCTGGTTCCATTCCTTCAGCACGAGCCGGGAGCTGCCTTCGGCGAGCCACGCGGCCGCCGGCAGTTCCCCGGCGCGCAGCAGTCCCAGGTAGACGAGGAAGTTCACCGGCGGCCACGCCCGTCCCGCCCAGTAGCTGCCTTCTCCCACGTCGACCGGCTCGCTGCGGGGCTCGGTCGGCAGCAGCCATTCGCCGCCGAAGCCGTCGTCGGTCATCAGATGCCCGGACACCATTCGCCGGGTCCGTTCCCCCTCGCCGACGCCGGCCAGCAGGGGGTAGAAGCTCATCGTGGACAACCGCTCGGTCGGGAGCCCGGTGTCGGTGCGCCTGCTGCGGTAGATGCCGCTCGGCTCGTCCCACAGGGATTCCATCGCCTCGACGACGGCCGCGTGCCGCTCGTGCAGCTCCGCCGCGGCCTCCCGGTCGCCGAGGATGCCGGCGATGTCGGCGAGCGCCTCGCAGTCGGCCGCGTACAGGCTGTTCAGCCCCACGTCGTGGGCGGCGAGCAGGCTCTTGGCCTGGTCGAAGGGCACGTCGTCGAAGACGGGGTGCGCGTCCCAGCCGGTCTCGCAGGTCGCGCCGAAGTGCTGGTGGATGCGGGGGACGTCCTGCGGCGAGGGAAACTCGGCGTCGAAGTACGTGGAGCCCGCGCACAGCAGGTCGCCGTCCCGGCGCACCCGCCACCACCAGCGGTTCCAGGACAGCAGCGGCTCGAACGTCTCCTCCAGGAACCACCGCTCGCCGAACCTGCGGTAGAGCTCGCGGGTCACCAGCGAGCCCACCGGCGGCTGGGACCCGTCGTAGGTCTTGCGGCCGGTGCCCTGCTCGACGTTGGGGACGAACCCCTCCGGCGTCAGGGCCCGCAGCATCTCGACCGTGTTGACGTAGGCGAGCTCCTTGCTCGACACGCCCGCCAGCAGCGCGTTGAAGAACGCGTCCCAGCAGAACAGGGCGTAGCCGCCGCGCTTGCCGACGTTCCAGAGCCGGCTGACGGTCGTGATCACGCGGGACCGCGAGGGTTCGTAGATCGTGTTCCAGGATATGGCGTCCCTGACGATCTCGCGGTGCTGCGCCAGGGGATCGGTGCCGGCCGTCCCGATCTCGGTGGAGGCGCGGGCGACGATCTCCGCGATCTCCGTCAGGTCGCGGGCGCGGCCGGTGCTGATCCCGACGGCGCCGGTCAGCTCCATCGCCAGGTACGGCCCGTCGATGTCGGTGTAGGGGTCGTCGACGTGCGGAGCCGTGCAGAAGACCTGGACGGTTCCGCCGGGCCCTTCGGCGGTGATCCGGTCGCCCTCGCGGGTGACGGAGCCGGGCCGGTTCCACAGGTAGGCGACGCCGGCGGTCAGCAGCGCGCTCCTACGCTGGTTGGCGGTGGGTGTCACCAGCACGACCAGGTCGTCGCCCGCGTGCGCGCTCTGCACCCGGACCGTGATGCCCGCCCACGTCACGGTCGTCTCGGTGTAGCCGCCGTCGTGGGCGTGCCGGCCCAGGGTGACGGTCTCCGCGCCCTCGGTGCGGCGGCCGATCTGGGCGGCGCGCAGCGATGTGCCCCGGTAGTACTCCTTCAGGCCGAGGGACAGGCCCAGGGCGTCGGGGAGGAGGACGTGGGAGAGCACGCTCCGCGTGTCCCAGGTGTTCCAGCCTCGGGCGAGCGAGGCCTGGATACGGGCGTAGTTCGTCATGTGTTCCTTCATGTCGTCAGCCGGGGGATCCACACCCGCATGGCGTGCGGGCCGCGGTTGGCCCAGGCGTAGTAAGGGATCAGCGTGATGTCCGTGGACCGCGCCGGCGGGACCGGCTGCCCGAAGGGCCGGTAGGGGGACTCGGCAGGTCCCTGCGTGAGCGCGCCGCCGGCTCGGAGCACGGTCACGCCGTCGAAGAGGTCCGGCCGGTGTTCGGGCCGCGGCGGCGTGGTGGTGTCGATGCGGATGTCCTCCAGCACGACGCCGGACGGTTGGTCGGGCTGTTCGATCGCGTAGACCAGCGGCCCACGGGCGACGGCGACACACCCTCGTGTCGCATCGATCCGGTCGTCGGCCACCAGGAGCCGAACGGGCATGGGCATCCGCAGCAGCACCCGATCTCCCGCCTGGAACACCCGGCGGATGCGGGCGTAGCCGCCCGGCGTCACCGGCTTGTCATCCACGGAGGATCCTTCTGCCCAGTCCGGTACGCGCAGCGCCAGTTCCACCTCCCGCCGGGGCGCCTCGCGTACGGTCACCGTGACCAGGCCGTCCCATGGGTACTCGGTGTCGATGTCCACGGTGAGGCCACCAGAGGTCAGCGTGCTCTGGGCATACAGGTGCACCTGGAGCCCGTCCTCCCCGCCGGTCGCCAGGTACGCGGGGAGGCCGGCCAGAGTACGCATCACGTTGGGAGGGCAGCACGCGCAGTTGAACCATGGGCGGCGGCCGTGCGCCGGTGACCGCTGCACATCACCCCGTGCGCCGGTCCGCCGGTGAAGCGTGTTGACGTAGAAGTAGTCCGCCCCGGTCAGCGACACCGCGGGCAGCAGGGCGTTGTACAGCAGCAGCTCGATCTGGTCGGCGTACGCGGATTCGCCGGTGGCCAGCAGCAGCCGCCACGCCCACTGCATCGCCCCGATTCCGGCGCATGTCTCCGCGTACGCCCGATCGGGCGGCAACTCGTACGCCTCGCCGAACGCCTCGCCATCCCAGCGTGCGCCGATGGCGCCGGTGACGTGCTGCTTCTGGCGGCGCATCGCGTCGTACTGCCGGCGCACCGCCGCCAGCAGTTCGGCGTCGCCGGTCTCGATGGCGACGTCGGTGGCGCCCGCCGCGAGGTAGACGGCGCGCACGGCGTGCCCCTCCACCGTTCCCGCCTCGCGTACGGGCAGCCGGTCGGAGTAGTGGGCGGGGTCGCCGTAGTGGGAGGGGTCGAAGCCCGGTTTGCCGGCACGGCCGTGTCCGCGGGCCTCGACGAAGTGACGAGCCAGGTCCAGGTACCGTCGCACACCCGTCTGCCGATAGAGCTCGACGAGAGCCATCTCCACCACGGGGTGCCCGTCCAGCTCGCCGCGCCGGTCGGTTCCGAACGTGTCGGCGAGATGGTCGGCCAGCCGGGTGGCGACCCGCAGCAGCTGCGTCCGGCCGGTTGCCCGGGCCGCGGCCACGGCCGCCTGGATCAGGTGACCCGCGCAATAGTGCTCGTGGCTCATCCACAGCCGCGCGTACCGTTCCTCGCCGCGGACCTGGATGGCGGAGTTGAGGTACCCGTCTTCGCGTTGCGCCGCCGCGATCGTACGGCTGAGTTCGAGCAGGTGGTCCAGCAGTCTTTCGCCGGGGCTGCGCGCGTACTCCCAGGCGACCGCCTCCAGCCATTTGTAGACATCGGAGTCACGGAAGCTCGCACCCTGGGCCGTACCGGTGACCTCGCCCGCGGCGATCCGGAGATTGCCGATGTTGCCCGCTTCGACCAGCCGTTCATGCCCAAGTGGGATCGCACCGCGGTTGGCGTCCAGCCGCCGGGCCCAGAACCCGCCGAGCACGCGGGCGGCCGAGGGCGGCAGCGGGCGCAACGCCACGGCGGCGGTAGAGCTCGGTATGGCCGTCATGCCGGCGCCTGCCGGCGGAACCGGACGGCGTCGGCGATGACCACACCGTCAGCCGCGTCGCTGAGCTCGACATATCCCTCGAGGCCGGCTCGGAAGGAGAAGGTGCCCAAAGACGTCCATTCACCCATGCGGACGTCGGGCACACCGCGTACCCGCTGGTTGACGGCCACCGGAGTCGCGCCTTCGGCGTGGTGGACGACGTACGTGGCGTTCGTGGCCCGGTTGGCGTCGGCCGAGTAGGAGACGAGCACCTCGTATCGATCGTCGCCCGGGAGCGCCGGCCGCCACCGCGCGACGTTGCCGCCGGTGCCGCGCGCGTGCGTCAGGTAGTTGAATCCGTAGTACCCGGTGACGCCCCTGCTGCTCGGCCAGGAGCCGGTGACGTCGAAGCCGAGCCCGCCGTTGTCGACGGTGACCTCCTCGCGGATGTCCGGTGCGGTGGCTGCCCGGATGAGGCTCAGCTGATCGAGGGAGATGGCCGTGCCGCCACCTCGGCCGGCGCCGGCCAGCGTGAAGCGGATGGTGTGCGGGCCGGGCCGCAACCCCATCCGATCCAGGAGAACGACGTCGTAGCCGTCGCCGCGGAACGCCGTCAGATCCGACGTGGAGTTGCGTGGAGTCTTCCCGTCCACGGTCACCGCCATGAGGCCCCCGTCCGCGGACCTGTAGTAGCGCAGCCATAATTCGTGCTCGCCGCCGCGGGCGACGACGAAGGGGTACTCGATGAAGTCGCCGGCCGCGGCGGGGGCGAAGGCCGCGCGGGCGCCGCCGCGCGCGGTGGCCTCGCGTACCACTGACACCGTCCCGCCTGACCGGCGGGCACGCGTTGCCGGATGACCCAGGTCGTGCGTCGTCTCGGTCAGCCTCGGGCCGGTGGCCAGGCTGTCGCGGCCCTGCGTCAGCCACTCCAGGTTGAACCGGGCGGCGGCCACGC
This sequence comes from Nonomuraea sp. CA-141351, assembly GCF_050944675.1. NCBI lineage: Bacteria > Bacillati > Actinomycetota > Actinomycetes > Streptosporangiales > Streptosporangiaceae > Nonomuraea > Nonomuraea sp. CA-141351. The sequence continues at coordinate 8,202,751 of NZ_CP191982.1, read as the reverse complement.
GCCGCGGTGTGCCGTCGAGGTCGCCGTCGCAGCCGTAGAGGAGCACGATGGTGCCGTCGGACAGGCACGCCAGATCCGAGTAATACCCCCGGCCCGGGTTGACGGAGCGGCTGTATCTGAAGGAGTGGCCTTCGTCGTAGCTCACCGCGACGGTCATGTTCCAGCGCATCGGAGAGTCGGGCCGGCTGAACAGCACGCGGTTGACGGCTCGGCTGCGCGGCCCGCCGGTGTAGCGGATGAGACCGGTGTCGCAGCCGTTGAAGAGTCCGGGGCTGAAGTCCATTCTGGGCGGCGACCAGGTCAAACCATCGTCCTCGCTGACCGCGATGTCCCGCGGCCAGTCGTTGCCCGAACCGGGCCGGCTGTTCATCACCACCGTGCCGTCCTCGCGCTGCACCAGCCTGGCCTCCCCTACGACGGGATAGCCCTCTCCCATCGGCACCTCGCCACCGGCCTGCCACGTGCGGCCGTGGTCATCGCTGTAGACGGTCGAGGCGCCGTAGTGGCGATCGGCGGTGGGGACACCGGTGATGATGGTCCGGTGGGAGACGGTGAGGAGCAGCCGGCCCGAGTCGAGCTGGATGCCGTGACCGGGCCCCGGGCCGTGCATCGCCCAGTTGTACGTGAAGTGGTCGAAGAGCCCGTCCAGGCTGCGCCGCTCGCTCCAGGTGACGCCGCCGTCCTTGCTCGAGATGACGTACACCGTGCTGGAGTCGGCGGAGCAACTGGTGTTCTCCGGCAACTTCACGCAGAGCCCGTGGAACAGGAACACCTCACCCGTCACACGGTCCACCACGAAGGTGGGGTTGGACCAGCACTGGCCGTCGACGGAGAGCTCCACAGCCTGGGAGGGGCTCCAGGTCTGGCCCCCGTCGGTGCTGCGGCGGACGAGCAGGTCGTGCGGTCCGGCGTCGCACACCTCGTGCCGGCCTTCGGTACAGGCCAGGATCGTGTCGTCGGGCAGTACGGCCAGGCCGTACACGTGGTAGCTGGCCAGCGGGTCCACGGCCGAGTCCCACAGGGTGGTCTCCGCGAAGAACGGTGCGGCTGGGGCCGTGGAGGCCGCGGCGGGGGAGGGCAGGGCGGTCGTGGCGGCGCCTGCGGCGAGCCCGAGAGCGAACGTCCGCCGGCTGATGGGCATGGTCATGCGACTCTCCTCGGGGGGACTTCCTGAGGACAGGACTGGGTGGGGGGTGCTTACCTGGGTTGCGGATCGAGTGGTCGGACGAGGTCGTGGAGGCGGGCCAGCGCGGCGCGCAGGTCGGTGAGCTCGGTTTCGGTGAGGGGCAGGAACGGCGCAGAGGCGTGGGGCGGGCAGAGGCCCAGCAGGTGTAGCGCGGTCTTGATCACGACCACACCACTGGCCCCCGGCCGGATCCCGAAGAGTGCGGCCAGCCGGGCGACGTCGTGCTGCCGTGCCGTCGCGGCGGCGTGGTCTCCGCCGCGGCCGGCCTTGAGGAGGTCGACGCAGAGAGCCGGCGCGAGCATGCCCACGCCCGGCACCAGACCGGCAGCCCCCAGACGCAGCCCGTCGGCGAGTTGTCGTTCGGCGCCCTGGGCCACCTGGAAGGCGGGGCGTTCCCGGGCCAGGGCGCAGAACTGCGCGAACAGGGCGGCATCCCCCGAGCTGTCCTTCAAACCGACGACGGCCGGCTCGTCGAGCAGGCGGCGCACCACGGACACGGGGATGGGGTTACCGGTGTACCCGGGACTGTTGTAGACAACGATGGGCCGGCCGTGGTGGGCGGCGTCGCGGAAGTGCGCGTGCAGTTCGCGTTCGGTATGCCGGAAGTAGGACGGCGCGAGCACGACGACGGCGTCCAGGTCGAGGTCGTCGAGGCACTCCATGCGCTGCAAGGTCTCCCGGGTGCCCGCGCCGGCGGCGCCCACCATGATCCGGGCGGACGCCCCGGCCAGTTCGCGCCACATGGCGGACACCTCCGCCGCGTACGTCCGGACGGCGTCGGCGGGCAGCAGCGGGCCCTCGCCGTTGGTGCCGGCCAGCATCAGCGTGGTGACGCCGCCGGTCGCGAGGTGAGCCAGCAGCGGCCGGACGGACGGTGGGTCGGGCCGCCCGTACCGGTCGAGCGCGGTGACGAGCGGGATGATCACCCCGGCGACCTGATGGTCGGGCGGGTCGGCAACGGTGGCCATGGGACCTCCCTAGGCGAGCCCTCCGGACGGTACCGGCGATCTGCCCGGAGCGCCAGATGCTAATAGGCATTAGTATTTCGGATCCGTTACCGATCCTCCTCTCGGCAGCGACTTGGCCCAGTTCCATTGACATCTCACAGAGTCGAGAGCAAGACTTTGCGTCCACCGTTGTTAGGCGCATTAGCGGGAGGCTCGGATGAGTCGCGGACCGGTGCGAAGGCCGACGCAGGCCGACATCGCGCGCCTCGCGGGGGTCAGCCAGGCCACGGTCTCGCTCGTGCTGAACGAGCGGGACGACGTCCGGATCAGTCCGACGACCCGAGAGCGAGTGCTGGCGGCGATCCGCGAGTGGGGCTATGTCGCCAACGCGTCGGCCCGGTCCCTCGCCGGCGGTCAGAACAAGATCATCGGGGTGTACACCTTCGAACCGGTCTTCCCGACGACCAGCGTCGACTTCTACTTCCCGTTCCTGCTCGGCATGGAGCAGGCGGCCGCGGAGCTCGGATACGACCTCCTGATGTTCACCAGCGTCGGCGGCGAGCGGCAGCTCTTCCGCGACGGGGCGACCCGGCTGTCGCTCGCGGATGGCGCGCTGCTGCTCGGGCGCGACCCGAATGTCGAGGAGGTCGAACGGCTGCGCGACACCGGCTACCCGTTCGTCTACGTAGGACACCGGGAGGTGTCCGGAGCGCCGGTCTCCTATGTGGCGGCCGACTACGCCGGAGCGACCCGTCAGCTCACTGAACGGCTGTTCGAGCTCGGGCACCGGCGTGTCGCATACGCCCGCATCGGAGACGGCGACGCGCAGCCCAGCCGGGACCGGGAGAAGGGGTTCCGGCGAGCGATGCCCGCGGGGGAGGCCAGACGGCTCACCGGTCCGGTGTGGACGCTGGACTCCGCCGACGACGTGCCTGGCCTGCTCGCGGAGATCCGGCATGGCGGCATCACCGCCGTGGTGGCGGAGCAGGTCCTCCTGGCGGAGGAGCTCCTGGCGTGCGCGCAGGGGCACGAAATGGCGGTCCCGGACGACCTGAGCATCGTCGTGCTGGGTGACTCCACCGGCGCGCGCCGCACCGACACGCCCTGGACCGGCCTGGTGGTCCCACGCGAGCAGATGGGCCGGCGGGCCACCCACCTGCTGGTGCGGTTGCTGGAGACACCCGAGCCGGACGCCCGCAGAGAAAACGTCGAGTGCCCCCTCATGCCGGGCGCGACCGTGGCCCCACCAAGGAGAGAGCAGTGACGAAGCCAAGGAAGCCCACATGATCCGGGTCATCGCCAAGCGGCTGCTCGTGGGCGTGCTGGTGATGTGGGGAGCCGCCTCCCTCATTTTCCTCATCGTCCGGGTCGCCCCAGGAGATCCGGCGACGATCCTGCTGGGCCCGGAGGCGAGCCGGGAGCAGGTGGGTGAGCTCACCGCGAGACTCGGACTCGACCGGCCGGTGCTCACTCAGTACCTCAGCTACCTCGGCGACGTGGCCCGGTTGCATTTCGGTGACTCCTACCGGCTCGGCCGGCCGGCGATGTCGGAGGTGTTCGAGCGCCTGCCCGCGACCGCCGACCTGATGCTCGCCTCCACCCTCATCGCCGTGTGCCTCGGCCTCGTGCTGGGACTGCTGGCCGGCGGGCGTCCGGGTGGCGCCGTCGATCGGGTGGTCACCGCGGGCACCATCGCCCTGCAGTCGTTCCCCACCTTCTGGGTGGGCATCATGCTGATCCTCGTCTTCGCGCTGGCGTTCCGCATGCTGCCCAGTGCGGGGGCCGGCTCGCCGGCGCACCTGGTCCTGCCGGCGTTCACGCTGGCGCTGCCGTTCACCGCCATCGTGGCCCGCCTGACCAGAAGCAGCGTCGCGGAGACGATGCGCGAGCCGTACATCCAGACGGCCCGGTCCAAAGGCCTCACCGAGCAGCAGGTGCTGGTCGGCCACGCGCTGCGCAACTCGCTCATCCCCGTGGTGACCATCGTGGGGCTGCACATGGGCGGCCTGATGGGCGGCGCGGTCGTGGTCGAGAACGTCTTCGCCTGGCCCGGGCTCGGCACGCTGGTGGTGGACGCGGTCTCCAACCGCGACTACGCGGTCGTGCAGGCGGCCACCTTTCTGATCGCGGGCATCGTGATGCTGTTCAACCTCGCCGCCGACCTGCTGTACTCCCAGCTCGATCCGCGCATCAAACTGGACGGTGCGACATGACGGCGGTGGTCGACGTCCAGCCCGGCGGTGCCCGCCCGGACACCGGCCACCGGCGTGCGGCGGGCGGGCGGTGGTTCAGCCGCATCCCGTACGCCGTGCTCGCCCTGTACGTCGTGGTCGGCGGGGTGGGTCCGCTGCTCCTCGACTACAACCCGGTGCGGGTCTCTCTCGACGACCGGCTGCTCAGCCCGGGATCGCAGCTCGCGTCTGGCGGGATCGCATGGCTCGGGACCGACGGCCTGGGCCGTGACGTCCTCGCCCAGGTCGTCTACGGCGCCCGCACGTCGATGATCATCGGTGTCTCGACGGTCGTCGTGTGCTGCGTGATCGGCGTGGCCATCGGCGTCGTCGCCGGCTACGTGGGCGGCTGGCTGGACACGGTGCTCGCCCGCGGCATCGACATTCTGCTCGCCTTCCCGGCGATCCTGCTGACCATCGTGATCGCGGGCGCCTTCCAGCGCAGCGTCCTGGTGGTGGTGATCGCGCTCTCCGCGACGGCCTGGATCTCGTTCGCGCGGGTCACCCGCGGCGTTGCCCTGTCGATGCGGGAGCGGGCCTGGATCGACGCGGCCCGCGTCCTCGGCGTGCGGCCGGCGTCCATCCTGGTGCGGCACATCCTGCCGCTCACGGCCGGTCCGGTGGTCGCCCTGGCGACGCTGGAGTTCGCTCTCGTCGTGCTGGCCGAAGCCGGGCTCAGCTTCCTCGGCATCGGCCTGCCCAACTCAGCGGTGTCCTGGGGGCAGACCATCGCGAACGGTAAGCAGTACCTCGAAAGCGCCTGGTGGATCTCGGCTCTGCCCGGCGTCGCGTTGTCGCTGTTGATCATCAACATCGGGATCCTCGGCGACCAGCTCACCGCCCGATACGGACGCGGACACCTCAGGTGAGGCACCGACCGTCGTCCGGCCGATAGAACTCCCCTTCCATCACCAGCACCCCCCGAAGAACCATCCCCGGAAGGCGGGAAGACGTCAATGACCAGACCCCTTGCCTCAGGTAAGCCGCGGCTCGCGGCACTGGCCCTCATCGCCGCCGCGGCGGTCGCGCTCAGCGGCTGCAGCACCGCCAGCGGCGGCGGCACGGGCGACGGCGCCGGCGGCGGCGAGATCACCGTCGCCGGCACCTACCCGATCGAGAGCCTCGACCCGGCCAGCCCCACGGGCGGTAGCGCCACCGGCACCCAGCTGGCATCCAAGGCGATCTTCAGCCGGCTGCTGCGGCCGCGCCCGGACGGCAGCCTGGAGGGCGACCTCGCCACCTCGTGGAAGTCCGACAGCTCCGCCTCGCAGTGGACGTTCACGTTACGCCAGGGCGTGAAGTTCAGCGACGGCAAGCCCGTCACCGCCGACGACGTCGTCGCCTCGTTCAAGCGGCTCATCGATCTCAAGAGCACGAACGCGGCCAACTTCACCGGTTACACGATGACCGCCCCGTCGCCCACTGAGGTGGTGCTGAAGGCGGCGAAACCGGACGCGGCGGTCCCGTACAAGCTCGCCATTTTCTACGTGCTGCCCGGCAGCCTGACGGGCGAGAATCCGGCGTTCTTCCAGCACCCGGTCGGATCAGGGCCGTTCAAGGTAGAGAAGTTCGACCCGTCCGGGACGCTCGTGCTGGTGCCGAACCCCAACCACTACGGTGGCACGCCCCAGGTCAAGCGGGTGACCATCCGCAAGATGCCCGAGCTCGCGGCCCGGCTGACCGCGCTGCGGACCGGCGAGGTGGACCTCGCCTGGGGCATCCCCGACGACCAGCTCGCCGAGCTGCAGCGCGACTCCAATCTCAAGGTCGAGACGGTGCCGAGTACCGCCGTGTTCACCATGTGGTTCAACTCCTCCACGCCGACGCTGAAGGACGCCAAGGTGCGACGGGCGCTGTGGCAGGCGGTCGACTTCGCGACCATCATCAAGAGGCTGTATCCGCAGACAGGCACCCTGGCCGACGCCCCGGTCGCGCCCGTCACCCTCGGCTACGCCCCCCAGGAGCCCGTGAGCTACGACCCGGCCGCGGCGAAGGCCGCGCTGACCGCCGCCGGTTTCGACTTCTCCACCAAGCTGCGGCTGCAGTTCGCCAACGCCGAGTTCCGGCCGTTCAACCAGGCGATCGTCTCCGACCTGCAGAAGATCGGCGTCCAGGTGGATCTGCTGGAGAAGGAGCAGGCGGTGTTCACCAAGGACCTGCTCGCCCTGAACTGGGACATCAACTTCCAGCAGTTGTCGAACCCCACGTTCGACGCGGCGAACACGCTCGGCCGGCTGTACCTCTGCGCGGCCAAGCGCAACGGCTACTGCAACCCCGAGCTCGACAAGCTGCTCGCCGCCGCCGGGGCGAGCTCGAACAGCGACGAGCGGGTCAAGCTGTACGGCGAAGCCAGCAAGATCATCTGGAGCGACGCGGTCGGCATGTTCCCGATGGCGGTCAAGTACGCCTACGCCTGGAACCGCCGGGTCACCGGTGTCACACCGGACCCGAACGGGATGCCGGACTTCGCCGGCATGCGGGTCAGCAGCTCGTGAGCCGCACGCGGACTCCAGCCGAGGGGGTGACACCGCCGATGCCGGCCGGCACGGCGACACCCGCGGCGCCTGGCGACCCGCTGCTCGAGGTGGACGGGCTGGTCGTCGACCTGCCCGTCGCCGGCGGCGCCGTCCGCGTCGTCGACCGGGTGACGTTCGACATCCCGCCGGCGACGACGGTCGGGCTCATCGGCGAGTCGGGCAGTGGCAAGACCATGACCGCGAACGCCGTCATCGGCTTGCTCCCGGACGGAGCGGCCACCGGCGGGGAACTGCGCTGGCGGGGCGAGGATCTCCTCCAGGCGAGCCCCGCCCGGCGGCGCCGGCTGCGCGGCCACGAGATCGCGATGATCTTTCAGGACCCTTTGGCCGCGCTCAACCCGACCCAGACGATCGCCCGCCAGGTCGGCGAGATCCTCCGCCGCGCCGGCCGTCCCCGCGACGAGGTACGCAGGCGGGTGCTCGAGCTGCTCGAGCGGGCGGGGATCCCCGAGCCGGCCGGCAGGATGCGGAGCTACCCTCACGAGTTCTCCGGCGGGATGCGGCAACGAGCCATGATCGCCCTCGCCCTGGCGGGCAGCCCGTCGCTGCTGCTCGCCGACGAGCCCACGACAGCGCTGGACGTGACGGTCCAGGCGCGGATCCTGCGCCTGCTGCGCTCCATCCAGCAGGACCAGGGACTGGCGATGCTCCTCGTCAGCCACGACCTGCGGGTCGTGGCGCACGTCACGCACCAGGTCGTCGTCATGTACGCCGGCAGGGTCGCCGAGCGCGGCCCCACCGGGGCGGTGCTGGCCGGCCCGGCCCACCCGTACACCCGCGCACTGGTCGAGAGCGTGCCCGCGGTGCGGACCCGTACCGCACTGGCACACCCATTGCCGGGTACGCCTGCCACACCGGCGAACCGCCCGCCGGGATGCGCGTTCCATCCTCGGTGCCCGCTGGCGCGTGACCGGTGCCGCATCGAGGAGCCGGAGACCAGGCCCGTCGCGCCCGGCCGGTGGGCCGCGTGCCACTTCGCCGAGGAGCTGCTGCAGCGATGAGCGTTGACCTGCTCGAGGTGCGTGACCTGCGGGTCAGCTTCGGCCGGCGTACCGCGTGGTTCCGGCAGGGCTCTGCCCGCCGGTCCGGGCAGTTCGTCGCGGTCGACGGCGTGAGCCTCGCGGTGGCTCCCGACGAGATCGTGGGGCTGGTCGGAGAGTCGGGGTCGGGCAAGACCACGCTGGCCCGTGCGGTGGTCGGCCTGGTCCGGCCCGACTCCGGCGCCGTCCTGCTCGACGGCGTGCCCCTGGGACCGGTGGGGCGGCGCACGACGGCGCAGCAACGTGCCGCGCAGATGGTGTTCCAGGATCCACGGTCATCGCTCAGCCCGCGCATGACCGTCGCCGCGATCATCGACGAGGCATGGCGCACCCATCCGAGCTCGGCCCCGCCCGGCGACCGTACCGCCGCGCTGCACCGCCTGCTCGACGACGTCGGGCTCGACGCGGGCGTCGCCCGGCACCGGGCGGACGAGCTCTCCGGCGGGCAGTGCCAGCGGGTCAGCATCGCCCGCGCGCTCGCGGTCAGGCCGCGGCTCCTGGTGTGCGACGAAGCGGTGTCCGCCCTGGACGTGTCGGTCCAGGCGCAGATCCTCCGGCTGCTGGTCGACCTGCGCGAGCGTCACCATCTGGCGATGCTCTTCATCTCCCACGACCTCGGCGTGGTGCACCAGATCGCGGACCGGATCGCCGTCATGCGCCGCGGTGTGGTGGTGGAAGAAGGCCAGGCGACGGATGTCCTGGGCTCGCCGCGGCACGAGTACACCCGCAGTCTGCTCGATGCCGCCCTCGAACTGTCCGGTGCGGACTCCCAGGACAGGGAGGGAGCGCGTGGAAACTGAGGCAGGCGTACGCGGGAGTGCTCCGGTCAAAGCCTGGCGGCGATGATCGGCGCCAGGCGATCGGCGATGACCACATGGCCGCTGTGGTTCGGGTGGACATAGTCGGACAGTGCTCACGCCGTGCCTTGCCTCCTGATGGGAGGGCCTGGCCGGCAGAGGCGCGGACTTCCAAGAGCGAGAAATGACATGGGGTTCCGGCTCGCCCGTTCAGCGGCCTTGGGCGACTGTCGCACCAGTGGACTCGACGTCAGGAACGATCGTCAATGAGACCGTCCGCGCGGCGCCCGATGGTCCGCCTCCGGGCAGCTCGGCGGCGCGTCCCCGGTGAAAATCTCATCCTGGCAGGGCGAGGCGTGAGGGCCTTCCTGGCATGCCGGAAGGGTGACGAAGGCCACCGACTCTCCTTGAGTGCGATCACCCGGCCTGGGTTAGTCTTTGTACTGACTGGTCAGTATAAAGATGGAGGGTCGTGGTGATCATCGCGGAAGGGCTGGCGATCGAGGGCGTGTACCCGGAGGTCTCGTTGAAGGCCGGGGCCGGCACGCTCACGGTGGTCGCGGGTTCGGCGGGAAGCGGGCGGACGAGCCTGCTGTTGACGCTGGCCGGGCGGATGAAGCCCACGAAAGGCACCCTGAACGTCGCCGGGCACGTCAGGCGCCGCGCCATCCGTAAAGCCGTGGCCTTGGCGCTGGTCGACGGGGTGACGGATCTGGACCGCTCGCTGACGGTCGGGGAGCACCTGCGGGAGCGGCGCCGCCGGCCGTACCAGGAGGTTCTGGAGCGGGTCGGGCTGGCGGGCCAGGAGCGGGTGCTGGTGCGGGAACTGGACCGAGAGCAGCAGGTGCGGCTGGGCGTCGCGCTGGCGCTGCTGGACGAGCCGGAGATGATCGTCGCTGACAACGTGGACGCGGGTCTGCGGGCCGACCGGCAGCAGGCGCTGTGGAACCTGCTGCGCGACCTCGACCACACGGTGGTGGCCGCCTGCGTGGCGCCGCCCGCCCGCTTCGACCAGCTCGTGGAGCTGTCGTGAAGGGCCTGTTGCGGTCGCGGCTGACACGGGCGGCGCTGGCGGCGGTGGTGGTGCTGCCGCTCCTGTACGCGGGACTGTATTTGTGGTCGTTCTGGGACCCGCAGGGCAACCTTAACCGGGTGCCGGTCGCGCTGGTCGTCGAGGACCAACCGGCCCAAGCCGCGGGGAAGACCCTGCACGCGGGGCGCGACCTGGCCGACGAGCTGCTGAAGCGCGACGTGCTCGGCTGGCACGAGACCACCGCGCAGGAAGCGGCCGACGGGGTCGCGGACGGCACCTTCTACCTGTCGCTGAGCGTGCCCACCGATTTCAGCGCCAAGCTGGCCTCACCCGCCGGCAACGATGCCGTCCCCAGCCCGGCGCGGCTCGGGCTGCGCGTGGACACGGGCCGCAGCTACATCATGGGCAGCGTCTCGGACGCGGTGTTCAACGAGGTGCGGGCGGCGGCAGAGCGCACGGCGATCCGCGACTACTTCGACAACGTCTTCGTCTCGATCGGCGACATCCACGACAAGACGACGCAGGCCGCCGAGGGCGCGGACAAGCTGCACGACGGCGCCGTGCGACTCGGTGACGGCGTCTCCCGGCTCAGCAGCGGCCTGGGCGCGGCGGAGAACGGCGCCCGGCAGCTCTCCACCGGCCTGACCAGCGCCAACACCGCCACGGGCAAACTACGTGACGGCTCGGCCCAGGTCACGCAGGGCCTCACTCAGGCACAGCAGGCGATCGGGCAACTGCGCGACGGCCTGAACAAGCTCCACGCGAAAGGGACTTCTCCGCTCAGCTCCGGCGCGAGGGAGGCGTACCAGCAGGTCCACGCTCAGACCCGTACGGTCAACCAGCTCGCCGACACGTACGTCCCCGTGCTGGACGAATGGGGCCCCAAGATCTCCGAGGCAGCCGAAGCGGTCGCCGACGCCGCCGACAAGGTCGCCGGCAGCGGCGGGTCGTCAACCGGCGCCGCACTGACGAGCACGGCGGTGGACGGCGCCCGCGAGGCGAGAGGCGCGGCCGACAGCGCCAGGGAGGCGAGCTCGCAGGCGCAGGCCGCCGTCGACCGCCTCGGCGCGGACGCCGACCCCGAGGTGCGCGCCCTGCTGCGGAACGCGGTGGCCGCCGCGCGACGGGCCGCCACTCAGGCGGACCGAGCCCAGGACGCCGCCCGGACGAGCGCCGGCACCGGTACGGGAAGCGACATCGACGCCGTCGCGGACCTGCGGAACCAGGCGCGGGAGCTGGCGAAGCAGGCGCGCGAGATCGCGGCTGTGGCGCCCCGGCTCGGCTCCAAGCTCGACCGGGCCAGGGATCAGCTCAACGCCCTGGACGCGGGCCTGGGCAAGCTGGCCGGCGGTGCCGCGAAGGTGGACGCGAGCGTGGGCACGGCCGCTACCGGCGCGAACCGGCTCTACCAGGGCGCGACCGAGCTGGCCGACGGTTCCCGCCAGGTCACGAACGGCATCGGCCGGCTGAGCGGCGGGATGGTCAGGCTGAGCGACGGCGCGAGCGAGCTGCGTACCGGCGTGGACCGGCTCCACGACGGCGCGGGCCAGGTGGACAAGGGCATGAGCAACCTCGCCGAGGGATCGGAGGAACTGGCCGGCGGGCTCGGCGACGGCGCCGCCCGCATACCTGACTACGACAAGAACCAGCGTGCCGCCCGCGCGGACGTGATGAGCGACCCGGTCCGGCTGGCCAAGGACGTCGACAACGAGGTGCCCAACTACGGCACCGGCTTCGCGCCGTTCTTCCTGCCGCTGTCGCTCTGGGTCGGTGCGATGATCGCGTTCATGGTGCTGAAGCCACTGAACCAGCGGCGGCTGGCGGGCACGACGGGCGCGGTGCGGATCGCGCTGGCGGGCTGGCTGCCGGGGGCGGCCCTCGGCGCGGCGCAGGTAGGCGTGCTGGTGGCGGTGCTGCGGTTCGGGCTCGGGCTGGAGGCTGCGCACTGGGCCGGGGTCACCGGGCTGCTGCTGCTCGCGACGGCCGCGTTCATGGCGGTCGTGCAGGCGGTGAACGCGCTGCTCGGCCCGCCCGGGCGGGTCGTGGCGCTGGCGCTGCTGATGCTGCAGCTCACCTCGGCGGCCGGGACGTATCCCATCGAGACGTCGCCCGGGTTCTTCCAGACGATCTCGCCGTGGCTGCCGATGAGCTGGGTGGTGTCGGCGCTGCGCAGGCTGATCAGCGGTGGCGATCCGAGCGTGGTGTGGCAGGCTTGCGGCGTGCTGTCGGCCTTCCTCGTACTCGGGCTCGCGCTCACCACGCTCGCCGTGGAGCGCGGCCGCATCTGGTCCGTCAAGCGCCTGCACCCGGAGCTGGCACTGTGAGCGAACGAAGTGAGCGCACCGCCCGACGCGGGAGCCGGCAGGACACCCGGCAGAAGGTGTTCAGGGCGGCTGTGGAGCTGATCGCCGAGCACGGGTACGTGGCCACCACGGTCGACGCCATCGCCGAGCGGGCCGGGGTGGCCAAGGGCACCGTGTTCTACAACTTCGGCAGCAAGGAAGGGCTTTTCGAGGCGCTGCTGGAGCACTCGATCAGCAAGCTCGCCGTGGCGCTGGCCGCCGCCGACACCGGGGAGAGCGCGCTGGACGCGCTCGACTCGGTGGTGCTCGGCCAGCTCAGGTTCTTCGAGGAGCACGGGGCCTTCGCCCGGGTGCTGCTGGCCGAGATGTGGCGGACGGTGTGGCAGGAGGCGGTGGCGCGGCTGCGCCAGAGCGCGCTCAGCGTTTACGCGAACGTGCTGCGCAGGGCCGCCGCGAACGGCGAGGTCCGGGCCGACCTGGACGTGGAGACGGCGGCGACGGCCGTGTTCGGCATGGTCCTGACGGTCGCCATCGAGCGCCGCGCCCTGTATCCGGACCGGCCGATCGAGCGGACTCACGCGACACTCGCCGAGCTCCTGCACGGCCGCATCAAGTAGGCCTACCGGAAGGCGCATCAAGGGTGCATGGCATCGCCCCTGGTCGCGCCGCTCCACCACCGTCCGCAAGCTCGCGACGCCGTCACCGAGGCCGACGGGCTTCGGCGGCGGCCTTCAGGTCGCGCAGCCACGCTTCGAGGCCCGAGCCGAGGGCCGCGGTCGCGGTGGGAACATCCGCTTCGACCTGGGCGCCGGTCCAGGTCTCCTCGGTCTGTACGAGGACGCCACCCTTGACCTTGGTGAAGGTCCACAGGTGGACACCTGCGTCGATGCGCAACCCTTCACCGATCGCGGGTCCGCTCCACAGAACGCAGGCGTTGCGCTTGAGCTGCTTGACGGTGGAGGTGATCGTCAGGGTGGTGGCGGGGGTCGTGGGGGTGGCGGGCGCCGGGGTCGTCCACCGGAACCGCGAACCCTTCCGGAGGGTCCCGGGGTCGAGGCGTTCGATGGTGGTGACGGGCGGCTGCCAGGACGGCCAGCCTTCCACGTCGGTCTGCAGTCTCCAGATGGTGCTCAGCGGCGCATCGATCACGACGCTGGTTCGGTAGCGGACAAGGGCGGTCGTGTCGACGCCTTCCCCGCCGCATTCGGATGGAGTGTTGTGGTGGGCGGCCGGGGCCTGAGCTGGAGCGGCTTGGGCGGGCAGGGCGGCGATCCCGAGGACGCCGGCTACGGCGAGCGAGATCGTGAGGGCGCCGGCACGCACGCTGGTCCGTGGTCGGACGGTTCGCGAGGTCGTGGGCCGGGGCTGCTGGTTCGGCGACGTTGCTGGGGTGAACATGGGGTTTCCTCTCGTTGCGGGTGATCGATGAACTCGTCTGGCGAGTACTACGGGTTGAGCACGACCTTTCCGGCGACGGTGCCGGATTCGGCCAGCCGCAGAGCGTCGGTGATGCGGGTGAGCGGCAGCTGGGCGGCGATCTGGGCGGTGACGTCCCCGCGCTGGAGGGCGGCGAAGACCTGGGTGAGGTCGGCGCGCAGCCGCGCCCGGAAGCGGTTCTTGGCCATGGCCCGCCCGGCCCAGACGTTGAAGAAGTAGGCGCGGCGGCGGTTGGGCAGCGCGTTCCACAGCCACACCCGGCCGAGCAGCTTGAGCACGGGCCACTGCTTGGACCCCTCGTCGTCCCTGGTGGAGGCGCTGCCGTACGAGACGAGCGCGCCACCGGGCGCGAGGAGGCGCCAGGAGCCGACGACGCCGCGGCCGCCGACGTGGTCGAAGACGGCGTCCACCCCACCGGGGGCGAGCTCGCGGACGCGCGTGGCGACGTCCTCGGTGCGGTAGTCGACCGGGACGACGCCGCGCTCCCGCAGGGCGTCGTGGTGGCGCGCGGACGCTGTGCCGATCACCTTCACGCCCGCGGCCTGCGCGAGCTGGACCAGGACCGAGCCGACACCGCCGTTGGCGCCGTGCACCAGAACGGTCTGCCCCGTGCGGACCCGTGCCTTGCGGTGCAGCATCTGCCAGGCGGTGATGCCATTGACCACCACGGTCTCCGCCTCCGCCGCGCCGACCCCGTCGGGAACCTCCACCACGTCCGCCGCGTCGACGATCACATGGCTGGCCCAGCCGCCGACCTTGACCAGCGCGGCCACCCGGGTGCCGGCCAGGCCCGGCTCGACGCCCTCACCGGTCGCCAGCACCGTGCCGACCAGGTCGTAGCCGGGCACGAACGGGAACGCCGGCTGGTCGTAGTAGCGGCCGCGGCGCATCTGCTGCTCGGCGAAGGAGACCCCGGTCGCCTCCACCCGGACCAGCACCTGACCCGGGCCTGCGACGGGGGCTCCGCGCCGGACCTGAAGCCCTTCCGGCTCCACCTTGCCCGGAAGGACGACCTCGACAAGTTCTTCGGCGTTCATGACAACCTCCAGTTACGGCATCTCGCTTTCGTTAGAAGTTGTAACGCGACCGCACGGGGAGTGTCAATAGGTTCGTGATAGGCTCTAACTAAATCTTGATGCTGTAACCAGATGGATGCCGGAAGGTGGCAGGCCATGGCGGAAACGGGCACGAAGGCCCCGCGCGAGCGCTACCGCACTCAGGTGCGCGCGGAGATCAAGGAACACGCGTGGGAGCAGATCGCCACGGCGGGTGCGTCCGCGCTCTCCCTCAACGCGATCGCCAAGCAGATGAGCATGAGCGGGCCCGCGCTCTACCGGTACTTCGCCAGTCGCGACGAGCTGATCACCGAGCTCATCAGGGACGCGTACCGAAGCCTCGCCGACACCTTCCGCGCGGCCTCCAAGCCCGGCCCGGAGGTCGCCGCGCTGGCCCACGCGCTGCGCAACTGGGCACTTGACGATCCTCAGCGGTACTTGCTCATCTACGGCACACCCGTTCCCGGTTACCACGCGCCCGACGACATCACGGCGATCTCGTCCGAGATCATGGCGACATTGCTCGACGCCTGCGCCGCGCTGCCCGTCGGCGGCTCCGCAACGCCGTTCGACGCGCACCTCGAAGGCCACCGGCAGTGGGCGGACGACCACCCCGCCCCGACCGCGGCCCTCCGCCGGGCCCTGGCCTTCTGGACCCGGTTGCACGGCGTCCTGTCCCTGGAACTCGCCGGCCACTTCAGCGGGATGGGGTTCGACCCCGCGCTGCTCTTCACCGCCGAATTGGACGACCTGCTGGTCCGCTGACCACGCCCTGCGGCGGGAGACAGCGGTGACAGGCTGCTGGACAGCCAGGTCCCCCTGCCCATTCAGGACGATCCGGCCGCGGTACGGGGAACGCGCCGGTTCGCCCTTGGGCTTTCCGCGGCCGTTTCGGTGCCCGAGGCGAACCGGCGCGCCGTGACCAGGCCGGACGGACGCTGGACCACGACCTGGCCCAGCGCGCCCGGCACGCCGAGACGCTCCGTTCGCTCAGCGACTCCGGCCGGCCCTCCCGCCCATGAGATCAGCCCGAGCCGTCAGCGGCCGCCGTACGGGTGGTCAACCGCTGGTCGTGTGCCCGTGGTTCCGGCGCTGGACGTACAGGCGATCGCCCCCCGGGCCGGTCCATTCCACCCGTACGACACCGGGCACTGCGGCGTCGGCGACGCGTGACGGGTCGGCCCAGTAGCCGAAGTTGGGGTTGCGGAAGAACGTCGCCCACAACTGGCCGCTGCGATCCACGAAGAAGTTGTTGTGGCCGGCGCCGACACCCGCGGTCCACCGCTTGGAATACGGTCCCTCGAAATTGTCCGAGACGGCGACGATGGCGTCGTACTGGTACTGAGTGCGGCCGGGGCCGGGCGGGTCGTAGGCGTACCGGGTGCTGCCGTCGGGGTTGGCCGACGTCCGGTTCCACGCGGCCTGGAGGAGGTAGTACTTGCCCCCGTGCTTGAACACGTACGCGCCTTCGAGATACGGCTCGGGCGAGTAGGGCATCTGCTGGAACTGCGGGAGGTTGCTCGTCGTGACGATGTCCTCCATGTCGTCCCGGAACTTCGCGTACAGGTGGTTGTGCAGCACAAGCCACGCGTCGTCGCCCTCGGTGTAGAGGCTGCCGTCAATGTGGTGGTAGGCGCCGGGCTCGATGAAGTTCGGCCCCCCGATGAAGGAGTCGCCGAAGGGTTTGTCGAAGTTGCCCTCGACGAGCCGGTACGGGCCCTCGATCCCGCCCTCGCTCACGAGCATGAACGAACCGACCTTCCGGGAGTGGTCGCCCATGCACGCGACGATGTACCACGTGCCGCGGAAGTAGTGCACTTCCGGGGCCCAGGCCTGGCCCCGCTTGCCGAACCGGTCGTCGTACCAGTACTCCTGCCAGGGAGCGACGACCGTGTGGCCGGGCCGGTTCTCGCCGACGAACTCGGGTGACCACACCTTGCCCTTCTCGGCGCCGGGCCGGATGCCGGTGGTGTCGACCAGCTTCCACGGCCCTCGCAGGGACGGGGACACCCATACGAAGATGCCGTCGTTCCACGGGCCGGCCGCGTCGAGCCCGGGCACCCGGGTGGTGCCCGTGGCGACGTAGATCGGACGACCATGGACGACGAAGCAGTTGACGTAGGTGTCCCGCATCCAGACCTGGCCGCGCTCCTCGTCACGGGGGCGCAGCTCGAGCGGGAGGACGAAGGAGTTGTCCTCACGCGGCCACAGGTCCAGCCGGGTGTCCGCGAGGCCGTAGGGCTCGAGGCCGGGCCAGTTCGACGGGTACCGCCGCATCGACGAGACCTCCGTCGGCGCCGCCTGCGCAGCGGTCGCGGGCAGTGCCGCCACTCCCAGAAAGCCGGCGAAGCCGGCCAGCAAAGACCGTCGCTCGAGGTGCGACCCGTTATCGGAATTCGTCATCAGTCACGTACTCCCACCTCGGCGCCTGCCGAGCTCGCTCCTGCCGAGCGGCCCGTTCGTGCCGCGGCAGGTGGAGGACGAGCGCCTTGTGCCTGTGCCGCAGCTGAGCGAAAGGGCCGCCGCTGTGCCGTATGCGGAGAGTCTGTCGAAGTCGATCAAATTTCGTCAATAGTCCGGAATAAATCCCTCGCGGACCCCGTGAGCCGGTCGTAGCAGGCGAAACCGCACGTCAAATGTCTGCGCACGTGAACGGGGGCGCCGACAGCCGGGACGTCCGTTTGGAGGACGTATGCGGGGTATGACTCATCGCCTGCGGTCCTGCAAGGCGAGAGCGTTATGAACATGATCGACAAGGTCACGGCCGCGGCCTACCGCATACCGACCGACCAGCCGGAAGGCGACGGAACCTTCGCCTGGCAGGCGACCACGCTGGTCGTCGCCACAGTTACGGCCGCGGGCGCGACGGGGACCGGATGGACGTACGCGCCTGCCGCTGCGGCCTCACTGATCTCCGAGACGCTCGCCGAGACGGTGACCGGCGCCGACGCCGCCGACATCCCCGCCCTCTGGGCCCGGATGACCCGCCAGGTGCGCAACGCGGGGCGGCCCGGTGTCGCCGGATACGCCATCTCGGCCGTGGACGTAGCTCTGTGGGACCTCAAGGCGCGCCTGCTCGACCTGCCGCTCGTCCGTCTCTTCGGCGCGGCGCGCGAGCATGTCCCGCTGTACGGCTCGGGCGGCTTCACCACGTACGACGACGACGCCACCACGGGCCAGCTCGGCCACTGGGTGCACGGACAGGGCATCGACCGCGTCAAAATCAAGATCGGCGAATCGTCCGGCACGCAACCCGGCCGCGACCTGCGCCGCGTGGCGCTGAGCCGCCGCGTCATCGGCGAGGCGGCCGAGCTGTACGTCGACGCCAACGGCGGCTACACCGCCAAGCAGGCCATCCGCATGGCCGAGAGGATGAGCGAGCACGACGTGACCTGGTTCGAAGAGCCGGTCTCCTCCGACGACCTGCCCGGGCTGAGACTGGTGCGCGAGCACTGCCGGGCCGACGTGACCGCCGGGGAGTACGGCTGCGACCTGGCCTACTTCACCCGCATGTGCCAGGCGCAGGCCGTGGACTGTCTCCAGATCGACGCCACCCGCTGCGGCGGCTACACCGGCTGGTTCGCCGCCGCGGCCATCGCCGCCGGCCACAACCTGCAGGTCTCCGCCCATTGCGCCCCCAACCTGCACATTCCAGCCGCAGCCGCCACCGCCAACCTGCGCCACATCGAGTGGTTCCATGACCACCAGCGCATCGAGTCCGAGCTCTTCGACGGGGCCGCCGACCCGGCAGGCGGCCTGGTCCAGCCCCAGGCAGGCGCCCCCGGCCACGGCCTCGTGCTCCGCGCCGGCGCCGCCGAATGCCACCGTGTGGCCTAGCTCGAGACACGTGCCGTCCCCACGCTGTCGCGCATGTGCGACAAGCCGACGCTTGGGGCTGAAGCATTTGGAGAAAATGTTGCCCTGGTGCGGGAGTGCTGGTGTGACGCGCGGGCAGGGGTTTCGCATCCACACCTCCACAATCCACACGAAACGAGGAAGGTGGTGTGCGACATGGCTGAACGTCCAACCCACCCGACATACGACATGGGCCAGCACCCTGATATTGCGGCCCTGCGCGCTCGCTACGACCTGGCCGCACAGAGCCGGTCAGGACAGTCCGTCAGCGGACTGGCCTTTCTGAGCGGCCTCTATCTCGCCATCTCACCATGGGTGGTGGGTTTCTTCGGGCGCACCACGCTGACCGTCAACAATCTGGTCACCGGCATCGCCCTGGCGCTGCTGGCGGCCGGGATCTCCTCGGCCTACGGCCGGATACACGGACTGGCGTGGGTCGTCCCGATCATCGGGGTTTGGACGATCATCGCCCCGTGGGTGCTGCCCCCGCACGGGGCCAGCGTCGGCATGATCATCAGCAACGTCGTCACGGGGGCAGTCATCACCGCATGTGGCCTGGCCTGCGTCACGCTCGGCACGATGTCCACACATCGGGGTTGATCCCCGGCAGCTGCCGCGGGTCCTGAGCCCGAGCGACGCCTCGAACGCGGTCGTAGAGGTCTGACCTCGTACCGGTTGACCTTGCGGCCGCCGGAGGACGCGCAGCGCGGCTCATCACATCGAGTAGGTCGTCCGACCACAGCATCACGTCGCCGTCGAGGCCGGGCCCCAGCGTGCCCACGAGGTCGTCCAGCCCGAGAATCGCGGCCGGATCGGCGGTGATGGCGCGCAGCACGGTCTCGTGGTCCAGGCCCTCCTTGACCGCCGGCGTCGCCTGGTGGACGGGGAACTGGACGGGGACGCAGCAGTGGTCGGACGCGATGGCGATCTCCACGCCCGCGCGGGCCAGGATGCCGGGGCCGCGCAGCGCACGATGGCATAGCTCGACCTTGGCGTCGGGGCGCCGATCAGCGGTCCGGTGATCACGGGGATGCCGCGGTCCGGCCGGCGCGTCGCTTACGGCTTGGGCCGAGTGCGGGTTGCGACCCGCCAAGGTCAGGCGCGTCGGATCGTGATGTCGCCGTCGTGGCTGCGGGCGCGAATCTCGGCCGTTTCGTCGAACCCGTCCGGGCTCTCGCGGGGGTCCAGGGAGTTGAGCAGCCTGCCGTTGGCCGTGCTCACGTCGAGCAACGCGGCGGTGCCCTGCCGGATGCCGACCTCGAGGTCGCCCGACGTGCTCGTCAGAACGACGGAGCCGCGCGCGACCTCGCCTATCCGCACACTGCCGTACACGTTCTTCGCCTCGACGCCGCCGTGGGCGCGGTTGACCTCCATGTCGCCGTTGGTGCCGATCAGCCGCAGGTCGCCGGTCACTTCGCCGATGTAGCACTCGCCGTCGTCGTTCCTGATCGTCGCGGTGCCGTCCATCTCCTGGATCCTGATCTCGCCGGACGCGCTGGTGATCTCGGCGCGGCCGGTCGCGCGGTCCACGGCGATCTCGCCGCTGTCGCTGGTCAGATGGACCGTGCCGGCCTGATCGAGACGGATGTCGCCGTAGTCCGTCCGCAGACGGCAGTCTCCCAACCGGCCGGTGCAGTGGAACTCGCCGGACATCGCCTCGCCCTGCACGTGCGAGCCCGACGGCAGCTCGATCGTCACCTGGGCTGATTCGTCCCAGTTTCCGAGTAGGCGGGTCAATCCCACCAGTCCCCAGCTCTGACGGCTGCCCGCGGCGCCTGCGTACCGGGATGGTTGTGCGCCTTTGACGACGAGCTTGCCGCCCGCGTAGCCGATCTGGACCGCGGCCGCCCCCTCCTCGCCGTCGCCCGGGCGCACATCGACCACGGTGTCGGTGCGGTCGCTCGCGATGATCCGGACATCGCCGCCGGGCAGATCGATGCTGACCGAGATCGGCTCGGGCGTGTCGAACGTGGGCATGAAACCCTCCTTGATGGTTGGCGTACGTCCGGGCCTCAGCCGACCCAGCCGGTGTAGTGGCGCCCGCTCGACGAGGCCCGCCGTGCCGACCGCCGGCCGCCGGACTCGAACGTGGCCGCGACGGCGCGGACGAGCCAGGTGTTGACCGACAGACCCTCCTGGCGGGCGGCCTCCTCGACCTGGGCCTTCAGGTGCTCCGGGAGGCGGAAGCTGATCCGGGCCGTGCCGCCTTCCTTGCCTTCCGGCGCACCCGCCGGCTGGACGTCCGCGCCGGGTGGCTCGGCGAACCCGCCGTCGTCCTCGCGGACGTCATCGTCGAACGGGTGACCCGCAGGGGATCGCGTCAGGACGAAGTCGGGATCGCCGCGGCGCAGGCGAACCTCCACCGAACCGGGCGCGAGATCACGCGTGATCTCATCGGCGGCCGCCGACAGGACCTCCAGCAGGACGAGCCGGACCGATGACTCCAGGGGCGAGACGAGCCGCTCGGCGAGGGCGCGTGCGTCCTCGCCGCCGGCCTCCGCGGCTACGGCGAGGTCCCGTCGGAGCCTGTCGACGTACGGCTTGAGATCCATGATGCCACTATGGCGTCAAAGCGACGTCAACGCAAGCCTGATTGGCGCTGATGGCGCCATCTTGACATCACTAGGGCAAGCACTCCATCTTGTACGCCTGACCGGGGAGCGGGAGCCGCGGTCGACGTCGTGGCCGCCATGGTGCGCGCGGCCCTCCCGGCGGGCGACACATCCGGCGGCCGCCGAATCCACGGCGCCCGCCCGTCGAGCAGGGCCTGCGCACGGAGTGTGCGAACACCAGCGTGGTCACCACCCCCGTTTTCGACGTCGCCTGCCGCCTGGTCTATGACGAGTCCGGCTTCGTCCTCGACTATCCCGGCCTGGCCTCGCGGGTGAACCTCAACCCAGGTAAGACATCTGGATCTTTGTGAGGAGTCCGGTGCCCTGAGTCCATGATGACGATGGGTCAGCCCGCGGATCACCACTCCGATACGTTTGGCACATGGTGACGGCCCCTACGGAATCCCCTCAAGTCGCGCAGACTGCGCCTACCCGGCTGGCGTGGCTGGACGCGTTGCGGGGCGTCGGGGCGCTGGCGGTCGTGGGCGAGCACCTGACGACCTGGGCCATGCCCTGGTTACGCCCCACCTCGTTCAACCTGGGCGTGTACGGCGTCCTGGTCTTCTTCCTGGTCAGCGGATACATCATCCCGGCCTCGCTGGAACGCCGGGGCGGCGTGCGGACGTTCTGGATCGGTCGCCTCTTTCGCCTCTATCCGCTCTACCTCGCGGTCATCGGCGTGGTGCTGGCTCTGTCGTGGTGGATCCCCGTACGCGAGGAGGTGCCCAGGGACGCCGCGTCGGTGGCCGCGCACGCGACGATGCTGATGGACACGGTCGGCGTGGCCGGTGTGCTGAACACCATGTGGACATTGTCGTATGAGATGGTCTTCTACCTGCTGGTCGCCGCGCTGTTCGTGACCGGCGTGCGTGACCGCCGCGCCCTGCTGCCGGTCCTGTTCGGGCTGATCTGCGCCGTCACCGCCCTGACCCTGTCCGGCGCGCCGCTGTCGGGCGGGTGGCTGGCCTGGCTGTCGTTCACGGTGTTCGTCGCCGGGCTGGTGTGCGTGATCTCCGGACGCGCGATCACGGCCGCGTCATGCGCGCTGGGCGTCATGGGGCTGGCCCTGGTCCTGCTGAGCAGTCGCGTTCCGTGGTTCGCCGCCGCGATCCTCGCGGTCATGTTCACCGGTACGGCGATACGCCGGTGGGAGCGCGGCGATGGTTGGCTGTGGCCGGTGGCCATCGTCATCCTGCTGGTGGCCTCGACTCCGCTCTGGGCGATCAACGCCGGCTGGTGGTGGGTCCAGCCGGACGTGTGGAGCCTGACCATCGTCCTGGCAGGCGCCACCTTCGCCGCTGCCATGGCCGGGCGAGCCCGTCGCGTACCCGCCTTCCTCACCTGGCTCGGGACGATCAGCTACTCCCTCTACCTGGTGCACCTGCCGATCCTCCTCGTCGTCATGCGTCTGGCGGGGGAGATGCGCTGGTCACCGCTGCCCCTGCAGATCGCCATCAGCGTGCTCTTCCTCGGCGTGCTCCTCCCGGCCAGCTGGCTGAGCCACCGATTCATCGAGCGGCCTCTGCAGCGATTCGGCCGCCGGCGCCTCACCCTCGAGGCGCGTACATGATCACCAGGACGCCGGCCAGGCACAGCAGCGAGCCGATGACGTCCCAGCGGTCGGGACGGAAGCCGTCGGCGACCATGCCCCACACCAGGGAGCCGGCCACGAACACGCCGCCGTAGGCAGCGAGGATCCGGCCGAAGTGGGCGTCCGGCTGCAATGTCGCGACGAAACCGTAAACCCCCAGCGCGACCACACCTGCACCGACCCAGATCAGGCCGCGCTGCTCACGCACGCCTTGCCAGACCAGCCAAGCGCCACCGATCTCGAACAGCGCGGCCACGGCGAACAGCACCAACGAACGAGCGATCGTCATAAGTCGCAATTGCACCAGGCCGGTCCGAAGGGTGCGGCGCCGGGGCCATGGGTCGTCGTATTGGCCCATTGACGCTCGGGCTGCTCGTTCGTCATTATGAACGCATGCTCATGAACGAGTGTTCATAAGGAGAGCGGCATGACGATCGTCAACACACACCAAGCCGAGGCGTGGAACGGCTACGAAGGCAACCACTGGGCCGACCACCATGCTCGGTACGATGCCGTGAACAGCGGGTTCAACGACTACTTGCTGCAGAGCGTCCGGGAAGGGGATCGGGTGCTCGATGTGGGATGCGGCAACGGCCAGGTGAGCAGGCTGGCCGCCCGGCGCGCCCGGCACGTCACCGGTGTCGACCTGTCGGCGCCCATGCTGGGCAGGGCGCGCGCCGCCGCGGCCGGGGAGCGCGTCGCCAACATCGACTTCGAGCAGGGCGACGCCCAAGTTCACCCCTTTCCCGCCGACTCCTACGATCTGGCCATCAGCCGCTTCGGGATCATGTTCTTCGCCGATCCGGTGGTCGCCTTCGCCAACATCGCCCGCGCCTTGCGACCGGGCGGTCGTGTGGCCTTCCTGAGCCTGCGCGAGATGGCCGACAACGACCTCGGCCGCGTGTTCACCGCCATGCTCGGCCACCTGCCGGCGCCCGAGTCCGCATCGCACGGAGAGGGACCGGCCTCACTGTCCGATCCGGGCCGGATCCACGAGGTGTTCACCGCGGCGGGCTTCACCGGCGTGACGGCCACCCCCGTCGAGGCGCCGCAGGTATGGGGCAGAGACGTCCAGGACGCCGCCGATTTCCTCGCCGCCTGGGGACCCGTCCGCTTCCTGCTCGATCAGGCCGAGCCCGCCGCCGC
Organism: Nonomuraea sp. CA-141351; assembly: GCF_050944675.1. Lineage (NCBI taxonomy): Bacteria > Bacillati > Actinomycetota > Actinomycetes > Streptosporangiales > Streptosporangiaceae > Nonomuraea > Nonomuraea sp. CA-141351. Next base: position 8,178,981 of record NZ_CP191982.1, on the reverse strand, counting down.
GTCCCGCGCCCGCACCGCGCTCGCCAACGCCCTTCGTCCCTACGAGCAGGCCGATGCCGTACGGCTGCGCGGCGCCGCCTACCTGATCACGGCGACCCGCCCGTGACCGCCCGCAAGGCCGCCGCTCTGAGCGACGGCCAGACGCTGCCCGACCATCTCATCGCGACCGCCGAACGCCTGCTGGCCCGGCACGGCGCGGCCGGCCTGACGGTCCGGGCGATCGCCCGCGAGGCCCAGGTGGCCGACGGGGTGCTGTACAACCACTTCGCCGACAAAGAGGAACTGCTCGCCCTGGCGCTGCACGCGCACGTCCGGACGGTCCAGCAGAAACTGCCCCCGCTGCCGAGCCGCGCGGGTCACGGCGACCTGGAGGGCAATCTGCGCGTCTACGTCACCTACGGCATAGACCTCCACCTGGCGATCCTGCCCGCCTTCGCCGGCCTGATAGCGCAGCCCGCCGTGCTCGCCCGCTTCGCCGCGCTGGACAACCCGGTCGCCCAGGGCCGCGGCCTGCGCGCCGAACTGGCCGCCTACCTCGGCGCCGAGCAGGCCCTCGGCCGCCTCAGCCCCGAAGCGCACCCCGATGCCGCCGCCGCCATGATCGTCGGGGCGTGCCACGAACTCATCCTCCCCCACCTGTTCAGGGGCACCCCCGCAGCCGACATCGAGATCCCGCCGACCTTCGTCGATCACCTCGTCACAACGTGCCTCCACGGCATCACGCGAGAACCTCGAAGGTGACGCCCGCCGTGCGAAGGGCGGGGGAGGGGCACACCTCGCCGCCACCGGCCTGCCCAAGCCACGGTCGCCGGGAACAGCGGGTGACAGATCGTCGCTTGGTCGGCGCTGTGTTTCGCTCCCGTCGGTTCGTAAACTGGGCGGGTGCCGAAGTTGTGGAACGAGACGATCGAGGCGCATCGCCGTACCGTGCATGACGCGATCCTGGACGCCACCGTCGAGCTGGTGGGCGAGCGGGGGCTGCTGTCGGTGACGATGTCGCAGATCGCCGAGAAGACCGGCATCGGGCGGGCGACGCTCTACAAGTACTTCCCGGATGTCGAGGCGATCCTGCTGGCCTGGCACGGTCGCATGGTCGCCGGGCACGTGGAGCATCTCGCCCAGGTCAAGGAGCGCGAGGGCGACGCAGGGCGACGGCTCGAGGCCATGCTGGAGACGTACGCGCTGATGCATCAGCGGATGGCGCGGCACGGCTTCGGCGGCGATCTCGTGGCGCTCCTGCACCGGTCGGAGGACGTCGGCCGCGCCCAGCGCCGGCTGCATGAGATGCTGCGCGACACGCTGGCCGACGCCGTGCGGGCCGGTGACGTTCGTGACGACGTGCCGGCGGACGAGCTCGCCACGTTCTGCCTGCACGCGCTGCGGGCTGCCGTCGAGCTGTCCTCTGAGGCTGCTGCTCGCCGGCTCGTCGCGCTCACCTTGGCCGGGCTGCGAGCGAACTGAGCGGAGTCCCGCGATGGTTCAGCGGGCTCTGGTGGAAGTGCGGCGGCGGCGCCAGAGGTGAGTGGCGACGAGGGCGGCCTTCACCAGGACGGCCGCCAGGACGACGTCCGCGCCCAGGCCCGTCCACTGCGGGATGGTCAGCACGCCGGCGGCCAGTCCCCCGTGCACGGCGACGGCCAGGACCGCGGCCAGTGTGAGGCCGAGCGCGGTGTGGCGTCTTCCGTGCGGTGGAGCCGTCGCCGGGCCGGTGGTGCCATCGGGGCGGTGCCGGTCCACGGTCAGGTTGTCACGCCGGCCCATCCTGGTGATGTTCTTGGTGAGAAGGGCTTGGGCGCGCCGCAGGCGGTCCTCGTCCTCGGCTTCGACGCGCAGCGTCAACGTTTCCGGGGTGGCGTTGAGGGTGCAGGTGCCCCAGTCGAGCGTGATGGTCCCGTCCGTCTCCGACCAATCCGCCTGGACGTTCCTCGGCCTTTCGCCGCCGGCGTGTGGGCCAGGGTGAGCTGGGAACCCGTGGCCCATCTGGCCGGCGTGGCGGCAGAGCTGGACAAGGTAGCGGCTGGCGCGGTCGGTCGTGATGTGAGCTTCGGCGGTTGGCACGGCTGATCCTTTCGGGGGTCAGATTCTGGTGACTGCGGCGAGCCAGGCCAGGACGCCGTCAGGGATGAAGGTGTTGTCGATGGTGGTGGCCTCGATCGAGTCGAGCCTCCAGCCGTCGGCGAACGCGTCTGGAACTCCTGCCGCGTTACGCGGCGCGGCCCGTACTCGCCTTCGCCGGATTGCCGGTCGCTGAAGCACAGCAGGAAGAGGTGGCGGCCAGCCTCAGCGCGTCGTGGCGGAGGAATCGCGCGGTGAGTCCCCGTTCGCGGACGTTGTTCTGGGCGCGGCTGATCGCGATGGGGGCGAGATCGACGCCGGTGACCTCCAGGCCCAGGGCGGCGCACATGAGGGCGTGCTCGCCGCTGCCGCACCCGACATCCAGCGCCCGGCCCTGGATGAAGCCGACGTGGGCGAGGGCGAGGAAGGCCGGCTGTGGGCGGCCTATGTCCCAGGGGAGCGGAGCGCTGTAGAGCTGCCGCGCCGGCGTTCGTGCGCCTGGCCGGCCACCCGCTACGCTGGCGGCTGCTGGCCGAACTCGCCTGCAGCGACCTGCGGGTGCGCGAGCTGGTCACGCTGGTCGGCCAGCCGCAAAACCTGGTCTCCTACCACCTGCGGCTGCTGCGTGACGGGGGCCTGGTCACCGCCACGCGCAGCAGCTTCGACGGCCGGGACAGCTCCTACCACCTGAACCTGGATCGCTGCGCGGAAGCGCTCGCCGGCGCGGGCATCGCTCTGCACCCGGCGCTGCGCCTGCGTCCGGCGCCACCGGCGTCCCATCCGGTCGCACCGGTGGCGGTGCTGTTTGTCTGCACCGGCAACAGCGTCCGCTCACCCATGGCCGAAGCCCTGCTCCGCCGGCGTACCGCCGGCCGGGTCGAGACGATCAGCGCTGGGAGCCGTCCCAAGCCGCGCCTGCATCCGCACACCGCACGGGTTCTGCACGATGAGTACGGCATCGACATCTCCGGGCAGAGCCCCCTCCACCTGAACGCTCTGACCGACCGCCGGTTGGACTACCTGATCACCTTGTGTGACAAGGCCCGCGAGGTCTCCCCCGAACTCGTCGACCATGCCCGCCGCGTTCATTGGAGCATCCCCGATCCCGCGGCGGCGGGCGACGCCGGCTACCCGGTCTTCGCCCGCACCGCGGCCGACATCGACACCCGCATCCGGCACCTGCTACCGGTGCTCGCCACCGGCAACCGTAAGGAGGCACAGCCGTGACCCCATCCGACCAGTACGCCAGCGTCCGCTACCTGGTCGACGACGTCCAGGCGGCCGTCGACTTCTACACCACCCACCTCGGCTTCAGTGTCAACACCAGCGCCGCCCCCGCCTTCGCCGACGTGGTTCGCGGACCGCTGCGGCTACTGCTGTCCGGACCTGCCAGCTCCGGTGCCCGCGCCACCCCCGCCGACGCCGCCACCTCCGGCCGAAATCGCATCCACCTGATCGTCGACGATCTGGACGCCGAGATCGGCCGGCTCCGCGGTGCGGGGTTGTCGTTCCGCAGCGACCTGGTGTCAGGCCCCGGCGGACGCCAGATCCTGCTCGCCGACCCCGCCGGCAACCTGATCGAGCTGTTACAGCCCGCTCAGCGGACCGGCCCCGCACCGGCCACATCCTGACCGCGGCACCGGGTCCGGCATGTCGTTGACGCCTTTCGACGGTGGACAACGGCATGTCAGTGAGCGTGCGCCTGGTGGAGGGGCCATCCGGCGAGGCGGGCGTCGAAGTCGGGGCAGTGGAAGATGCCTTCTCGGTGTCCACGGGCCAGTGGCGTGGGCGATGGCGATGCGCGCCGCTCGGGCCTGGGCGATCCGTTCGTCGAGCTCGGCGAGCTTGCGCTGATGGAGTTCGCGCCAGGCGTCGAGGCCACCCGAGGACCCTCGCCGCGCGGTGACCCCACTGCTCCAGGCCCGGGCCGCGCGTTACCCCATCGGGTCTAGTGGCCGTGATGGTATTGGTGCGTCACCGCATGGCCCTTGCCCCGGGAGATCAGCCACTTGTTCACCGGTGTCGTCAGCACGAACGCCACCAGCAACGATCCGGCCAGCGACACCCAGAACAGCCAGCTCGTCAGGCCCGCGTCCATGGCGCCGGGCACGAACACCATCACCGCGTTGTCCAGGATCTCCATCATCGCGATGGAGATGGTGTCCGCGGCCAGCGCCACCTTCAACGCGGTGCGGAAGCCGACTCCGGCCCGCAGCACGCCACGCATGGTAAGCGCGTAGCCGAACACGAAGGCCAACGCCACGGACAGCACAACGGTGGCGAGGTTGGACAGGCCGGCGGCGGTGCCGATGATCATGCCCAGCACCTCGCCTATGGCGCAGCCTGTCAGGCAGTGCAGGGTGGCCTGTGCGGCCATCGTCCACGTGGCCATGGGCGGGGTGGGGAGATCGTCCCCGGCCGGTCCGGTCGCGTGGTGCGCGTGCTCGTGCTCCGCTGGGGGAGTCGGCTCAGGGGACGCATGATGGTGACCACTGTGGTCCATGAAGATGCTCCTCGGTCGGGCTGCCCAGATTATACCGCCGGGGGGTATATCGGAAAGTGCGAGGAGCGGTCAGGGCAGATGTGCGCATTGGACGGCGATCGCCGCCGACCCGGCCCTCTGCACACCCTGTCGCCAAGACTGTGACCGCGCTGCTCATGACGCTCGTCCGGCAATGATCGATGCTGCTTCCCTGAACCAGGCGGCGATGATCGGGGCGCTGGAGGGCGGGCCGTCGACGGCCGTACGTATCCGTGCGTTCAGATGATCGGCCTGGCGGGGTTGGCCGACAGCAGGTGATCGTATTGGCTGGAAAGATCCCCGACGTGAGGATCAGAGTATGCCTCGTTCAAGAACCGTCCTGGCCGCGCTTGCCGTCACCGCCTCCACGTTACTGATCAGTGGAACCGCCGAGGCGTTGGCGGATCCGCCGTTACCCTCGGCGATCTTCCGCGCCACGCACAACAGCTACTCCGGCAATGTCGACGGCGCCAAGAACTCGATCGCCTACCAACTCGACCACGGCATTCGCTTCATCGAACTCGACATACACGACAACGGCTACGCCACCTCACACGACTACTCCGTCGGCCACGACTCGCCCGGCAACCTGGTCGACCACACGGGAAACCCCGCGTCGAACCTCCTGCGCGACTGGCTCAACGTGATCAACACCTGGTCCGCGCAGCATCCCACCGCCGCACCGATCGTCGTCGCGCTCGACATCAAGGACGACCTGACCGACAACACCTCGTACGCCGCGGGCAACCTGGCCGCGCTCAACCAGGAGCTCACCTCCGTCTTCGGCTCGCGGCTGTTCTGGGCCAGGGACTACCCGGCGAGCCCGCCGACGGTTGACGCGCTGCGCGGCCGGGTGCTCCCCGTGATCTCCGGCGACGGCAAGACCCGCGCCGTGTACAAACGCGACATCGGCTACAACCCGGCCGTCGCGATCAACGGCCGGGGCCAGGTCGTGGAGGTGCATGACTCGGGCCAGGGCGTGCTGTGGTACTGGACCGGCACGTACGGCGCCGACGGCCGCGTGACCTGGCTACGCCACGGAAAGTACGACACCGGTGTGACGCCGGCCGTCGCGCTCAACGACAACGGCGACCTGGTCGAGGTCCACCAGTCCCAGAACGCGACCACGCTGTGGTACCACGTGGGTCACCTCGGCGCCGATGGCGAGATCACCTGGTCGCCCAGCCGCCAGTACGATGACGGCGTCCTGCCGACGGTCAGGTTCACCGACGCGGCAGGCACCCGGCTACGCGAGATACACCGCAGCCAGAGCGGCAGCCAGAACTGGAACTGGGACGGCGTGCTCAACGCAGGCGCGATGACGGTCTCCTGGAGCGGCAACGCCAAGACCTCCGACGCCCGGTACGACAAGACCACCTCGACCAGCGGCACGTCGCGCGTGCACGTGTGGACCGGCGCCGACGGCCCGACACCGTCCCAGACCCTGCGGATCGACACCGACAGGTACACCGGCGACCGCATCCGCTACCAGCAGACCGCCTTCGACGAGTTCCAGCAGGGCGACAGCGCGGAGCTCCAGCAGGGCGCGCTGTTCTACGCCGCGCCCGCCACCGAGTCCTCGTTCATCACTGCGGCGCGGCAGTCGGGCCGGCTCGTGCGAGGCTGGGACTTCGACTCAGCGAGCGAAGCGACCGACCCGCCGGCGAACTACCCGGCCACCAACCATCCGTACGACACCTGGTACCAGGACCTCCTCACGCAATCCGGCGCTGTCGAGTGATCCCGGCAGGCTCGGCCGGACGGTCCTCCGAGTTGACCTGGACCTGTGGGTACGGGTTCAGCGTTGGGGCGTGCGAGTCGGAGAGCTGGCGCGCCGGACCGCCGTGACGGTCAGGGCGCTGCGTTACTACGAGAGGGTCGGGCTGGTGGTGCCGGCACGGCTGCCCAACGGCTACCGGGACTACGACCCGGTGGCGGTCCGCCAGGTCGAGGAGATCAGGGAACTGACCAGCCTGGGCCTGTCGGTGGAAGAGACCAGGCCGTTCGTGGAATGCCTGGCCGGCGGGCACGCCTCCGTTGACGAGGCCGCCGCGACGCGGACCGTGCTGCCCCCGAACCTGCCCGAACCAGCCGACGACGGGGCCGCCGACCATCTGACGGGACTGCGCCTGCCCCGGCTGACGCTGCCTGCCACCGACGGTTCGGCGGTCGCCCTGACGGGCACTGGGCGCTGGGCGGACCGTCCTGTACGTCTACCCCCTGTCCGGGCGTCCCGGGGTGGACCTGCCGGAGGGCTGGGACACGATCCCGGGGGCACGGGGGTGCACACCCGAGGCGTGCGGGTTCCGCGACCATCACGAGGAACTGCGCGAGGCCGGGGCGGCCCGGGTGTACGGGCTCTCCTCACAGTCGGGTGCCTACCAGCAGGAGCTCGTCGACCGGCTGCGCCTGCCGTTCGCGATGCTGTCCGACCCCGGGTTCGCCGTACGTGACGCGCTCGGCCTGCCGACCTTCACCACCGGAGGGATGACCCTGTACCGGAGACTGACCATGATCGTCGCTGACGGGGTGATCGAGCACGTCTTCTACCCGGTGCTCCCGCCGGACCGGCACGCCGGCCAGGTGCTCTCCTGGCTGCGGGTCCACAGTGAGCAGGCCCGATGATGTCGCTCGGATCGGCTCGCCAAGCGACCTTGGCTGGGATCACTCCACGTCAGGCGAGCACAAGGCCCAATGCGGATGAGCGATCAGTGGGCAGCGCCTCAGGGCGGGTCGATCGCCCGGGCGACCGGTTTACGCGACTGGCCCACTAGGTGTGACATTTCCCGCTATGGTGCCCAAGATCCCATAGGCCTGTCACAGGAGTCCCATGTCGCACGTCGAACCCCTCCGGGAAGGCGACCCCACCGCCGTGGGGCCCTACCGGCTGTTCGGGCGGCTGGGGGCGGGCGGCCAAGGGGTGGTCTACCTGAGCCAGGGTCCGGACGGCAGGCCGGTCGCGGTCAAGGTCATGCGCGAGGGACTGGCCGGCGAGCGCTTCGCCAAGGAGATCGACGCGGCGCGGCGGGTGGAGCCGTTCTGCATCGCTCAAGTGCTCGACGCGTCACTGGGCGGCCGGCCGTACATCGTGACCGAGTATGTCGAAGGCCCCTCGCTCCAGCAGGCCGGCCGCCACGTCGGCGCCGACCTGCAGCGGCTCGCGGTGGCGACCGCGACCGCGCTGGCGGCCATTCATCAGGCGGGCATCGTCCATGGCGACTTCAAGCCCGCCAATGTGCTGCTGGGGCAGGGCGGGCCCCGGGTGATCGACTTCGGGATCGCCCGTTCTGTCGAATCGGAGCGGACGGCTACCAGCAGCATCGTGGGGACGCCCGCGTACATGGCGCCGGAGCAGCTCGCCGGAGAGCGGAGCGGGCCGGCCGTCGACGTGTTCGCGTGGGCCTCGGTCGTGGTGTTCGCCGCCACCGGGGTGCCCCCGTTCGGCGATGATTCGTTGCCCGCGGTGATCAACCGCATCCTGCACAACGAGCCGCAGGTCGGCGATCTGCCGCAACCGTTGCGCGCGATCGTGCTGGGGTGCCTGGCCAAGGATCCGGCGCGCCGGCCGGCCATGCGGGAGGTGTTGCTGCAGCTCCTCGGCGGACAGGCCCTCGGGCGTCCGGACGGTGCCGACGGCCGCGCCCTGTCCACTGTGCCCGGGCGGCGACGGCGGGGGAGCAGGTCGGCGGTCGTCGCGGGCGTCTCCGGCGTGGGGGCGCTGGCAGTCGCGGGTGCCGTCGTCTGGGGGGCCACGAGCGTCTGGGGTCTCCAGGCACCCCGACCGAGTACGCAGCCACTGACGTTCACCTCTGCCGCGACGGCGACCTCGACGAAGACGCCGACCCCGGCGAAGACGCGCCAGCGCCCGAAGAGGACCAGGAGTCCGTCCCCATCGAAATCGGTGGTCACGACGAAGCCGACGGTGAAGCAGACCGCGAAGCCGACGCGGTCCGCTCCCAAACCGGCGACCTCATCGGCCAAGCCCTCATCGGGCGGTGGTTCGTTCCGGATCGTGTGGGTGCGGGCGATGGGCGCCAGGAAGGCCAACACCCAGGACTGCCAGATCGGCCAGAGCAACACCTTCGGCCTGGTTGAGGGGACCAAGCTGGCCACCAGATTTCACTACGAATGGGTCCTGGACGGACGGGTGGTGGAGCGCTCTGAGTCCGTCATCGCCGAATCCCACACTCAGCAGGTCGTCGGCCCGCTCGTGAAGCCGAACGGCCCTCACAAGATCACCCTCCGAGTCACGTCGCCCGCGACGGCGGTGCGGACGCTCTCGTTCACCATCTGCCCGGTCGGGACCGAGTGATGAACCCGCTCCTGCCCGAAGATCCCCCGGCCGTGGGCCCCTACCGGCTGCTCGGGCGTCTGGGCGTGGGCGGGCAGGGAGTGGTCTTCCTGGGGCAGGGGCCCGACGGGCGGCGGGTCGCGGTGAAGGTGCTGGAGGACGGCCTGGCCGGTGATCATCGCTTCGCCAAGGAGATCGACGCGGCGCGGCGGGTGGAGCCGTTCTGCATCGCTCAGGTGCTCGACGCGTCACTGGGCGGCCGGCCGTACATCGTGACCGAGTATGTCGAGGGGCCTTCGCTGCAGGAGGCCGGTCGTCACTTCGGCGCCGACCTGCAGCGGCTCGCGGTGGCGACCGCGACCGCGCTGGCGGCGATCCACCGGGCCGGGGTGGTGCATCGCGACTTCAAACCCGCCAACGTGCTGCTCGGGAGGGATGGGCCGCGGGTCATCGACTTCGGCATCGCCCGCGCGGCCGGCCATTCGCTGACCGTGACGAGCAGCATCGTCGGCACGCCCGCCTACATGGCGCCCGAGCAGCTGGCGGGCGCCCCGCTCGGCCCCGCGGTGGACGTCTTCGCGTGGGCGTCGGTGATGGTCTTCGCCGCGACAGGAAGTCCGCCGTTCGGCAACGACTCGCTGCCCGCGATGATCCGCCGCATCCTCCACGACGAGCCGTACCTGGGCGACCTGCCGGGTCCGCTGCGCCCGATCGTGCTGTCGTGCCTGGCCAAGGACCCCGCCGCCCGGCCCGCCATGCAGGACGTCCTGCTCCGGCTCATCGGCGCTCCGCCCGCCGGTACGGCAGGCGCCCCGACGGGCCGTCGAGGCGGTACGGCGGGTCGTACCATGAGTCGCCCGCGCTGGAAGGGGATGCTGGCGGGCGCCGGGGCACTGGCGGTGTCCGCTGCCCTGGTGGGCGGAGCGATCATGTGGATGTCCGACGAGCCGGCGACGACGGCCGCGCCCGCCCCCTCGGCCACGGCGCAGGACGCCACCCCGCCACCCAGTACGACACCCACTGCGCCGGCCAAGAAACAGGGCACCACCAAGACACCCAGCGCGCCGGCCAAGAAGACGCGCCCCACCAGGACCGGCGGCTCCACACCCACCGTCACCCGCACGCAGCCGGCACCCAAACCCACGACAACCCCGCCGAAGACCGCCACCACGAAGGCGGCTGCGGGGACCGTACGCCTGGCGTCGTTGACGCTGGACGGGCAGCAGACCGGAGACGGCTGCTGGTCGCCCAGTCTCTTCCCCGTCGCCTTGCTCAAGGGCCCGTCAGGCAAGCAGGTGGAGTACGGCTACCGCTGGGTCGTGGACGGCCAGGACGAGGGATGGAAGACGGACTGGGTGACCGGTACGGCGAAGAACCAGCGCAACCCCTTCGGCGCCTTCGAGCCGGGCAGGCACACGATCGTCTTCCACCTGCTGACACCCTCTAAGGCCACCAGGAGCGTGTCTTTCAGGGTGTGTGAGCGGTACTCCTAGATCCTCGCAAGGCCTTCATGAGGGGCAGCGGGTTGATGTAGTCGCGGTAGGACACGACCTGCCCGTCCCGTACCCGGAACACCGCCAGCGGCCGCTGCTCGAACGGCTCGCCGGTGGCGGTGACCGTGCCGTGCGCCACGTACTCGACGATGACCACCTCGGGGTCGAGCGTCTCGTGCATCTCCACATCGGTGTACTCGTGGAACGCGATCAGCCGGCTGTTGGCGGCCAGGAATGCCCGGATGGCCTCTCTGCCGCGCAGTTCGCCGGGGACGCCGTCGGGGCGGTACGGCCACTCGATCAGCCCGTCGGGGGCCATGAGCTCCACGAACCGCTCGTGGTCGCCCGTGAGGCCGGCCCGCATGATCTCTTCCACCACTTTCGTTGAACGCATGTTCATTGAATGACCGTACAACGAAATCCGGATTCGTTCAACGCCCGTACAATGAGACGATGACCGAGCCGCCCCGCCGCACCCGCGCGCAGCAACGCCGCGACACCGAAGCCCGGATCCTGGCCGCCGCCCGCGAGACGTTCGCCGAGCTGGGCTACGAGCGCACCACGATCCGCGCGGTCGCCGCCGCGGCCGGGGTCAACGCCGGTCTGGTGATGCACTACTTCGGGTCGAAAGAGGAGCTGTTCGCCCGTGCGGCGCGTCTCGAGCCCCACGAGTTGCCGCCGGGCGACCCCGCCGAGGCCCTGCTCGCCGTACTCCGCAAGCGCTTGGAGGGGCAACCCGTGGCGTCACTGGTGGTGCTGCGCTCGATGCTCACGCACGCCGAAGCGGCCGAGGGGTTCCGGGAGGCGGCGACGGAGTGGCTGGAGCGGATCGAGGCGGCCATCCCGGCCGGCGACGCCGACCTGCGCGCCGGCCTGATCAGCGCGATCATGACGGGCGTGGTTGTCGACCGCTACCTGCTCAAGCTCAGTTCCCTTGCCGAAGCGCCCGCCGACGACATCCTCGCCCTCCTGCGACCCTGTTTCGAGAGCCTCGCCGGCGCCCGGTGATGGACGCGGGCTCCTGCGCGCCTGCGAAGAAAGCGAAGTGATCTCCTGTCGGGAGTATCGGAGTGACCCGGCCACAATCTAGGCTTTACCTACATGAAGACTAGGCAATTCCTCTGGTACATCCCGAACCAGGCCCAGCCCGGGCACCGCGGCGACGACGTCGTCGCGGACCACAACAGCCTGGAGACCCTCACCAGCCACGCCCAGGCCCTCGAGGAGCACGGGTGGAGCGGGGCGCTCCTCGGGACCGGCTGGGGACGGCCCGACACCTTCACGGTCGCCACCGCGCTGGCCGCGCGGACGACGACGTTCCAGCCGCTGATCGCGGTACGGCCCGGCTACTGGCGTCCGGCCAACTTCGCCTCCGCCGCCGCGACCCTGGACCATCTCACCGGCGGGCGGGTGCTGATCAACATCGTGTCGGGCAAGGACAACCTGGCGGCGTACGGCGACAGCGAGGGCGACCAGGCCCACCGCTACGCCCGTACCAAGGAGTTCATCCAGATCGTGCGCAAGCTGTGGACCGAGGAGAACGTCACCTACCGCGGCGAGCACTTCAGCGTCACCGACTCCACCGTGGCGCCGCGCACAGTCGTCCGGGGCGAGCGCCGGCACCCCCGGCTCTACTTCGGCGGCGCCTCGGAAGCCGCCGAGAAGGTGGCCGCCACGGAGGCCGATGTCCAGCTCTTCTGGGGCGAGCCACTCGACGACGTCGCCGCGCGGATCGAGCGGCTCAAGCAACTCGGCGAGAAGCTCGGACGAGAGCATCCACCGCTGGAGTTCGGGCTGCGGATCACCACACTGGTGCGGGACACCACCGAACAGGCCTGGGCCGACGCCGAGGCCAAGGTCGAGGAGATGGCGAACGGCGGCATCTCGCGCGACCCGAACCGGTTCACCGCCGTCGGTCAGCAGCGGCTGCTCGACCTGACCGCGCGGGGAGAGGTGCTCGACGACAACCTCTACACCACCCCCGGCAAGTTCGGCGGCGGCGGCGCGGGCACCACCTGGCTGGTCGGCTCGGCCGAGGACGTGGCGAAGTCGCTGCGCAAATACCAGGCCCTCGGCATCACCCACTTCGTCCTCTCCGACACCCCCTACCTGCCAGAGATCAGGCGCCAGGGCGATCAGCTGCTACCGCTGTTGCGCGGATGAGCGCCGGCGCCCGCTCGGCGGACCCGGGACACCTCCGGATGGCAAGGGGCGCGATCAGGTGACGACATCGGGTCTGCTGTCAGTGAACTCGGCTGGGTGTCCGGTGTTCGCGGTGCTTGGGTATCGGGATGGAGATCTTGGTTCTGGGCGGAACAGCATGGGTGGGCCGGGAACTGTCGCGGCAGGCGGTGGAACGCGGTCATCGGGTGACGTGTCTGGCTCGCGGCGAAAGCGGGCAAGTCGCGGACGGGGCGAGGCTGGTGGCCGCCGACCGGCGTGATCCTTCGGCGTACGAACCGCTGCTCGACCGCGAATGGGACGCGGTCATCGAGGTGTCATGGCAGCCGGGCTTTGTTCGTGGAGCACTCGATGCACTGGGCGGTAGGGCCCGGCACTGGGTCTATGTCTCCTCCGGCAGCGCCTACGCCTCCCACGCCACGGCGGACGCGGACGAGTCCACGCCCCTGCTCGCCGCGACCGACCGAAGCGAGGTCGGGCGTGAGCTGTACGGCGAGGCGAAGGTCGCCTGCGAGCAGGCGTCGGCGGCGGCGATCGGCGACCGCCTCCTCATCGCGCGTGCCGGACTCATCGGCGGGCCCGGCGATCACAGCGGACGCTCCGGCTACTGGGTGGCCCGTGCCGCACGCGATCCGCGGGGGCCGATGCTGGTTCCCGATGCGCGGGCTCTGCCGACACAGGTTGTCGATGTGCGGGACCTCGCGGCTTGGCTGCTGGACGCGGGGGAGGCGGGGTGCGTCGGCACCTACGACGCCGTCGGTCCGGTCGTTCCGTTCGGAGAGTGGATCGAGCTGTCTCGCGCTGTCGGCGGGCACACCGGTCCGCTGGTCGCCGCCGACTCGGCCTGGCTGCTCGCGAACGGCGTGGCCGAGTACATGGGGGCCGAGTCGTTGCCGATGTGGCTGGTCGAGGCGGGCTGGGAGGGATTCTCGGCGCGGAACGGTTCCGCGGCGCGCGCCGCGGGCCTTCGTCATCGGCCCCGGGCGGAGCTGCTGGCCGACACGCTGGTCTGGGAACGCGAGCAGGGGCTGGACCGGGCACGGCGTGCCGGCCTCAGCGCCCAGCGCGAGCGCGAGTTGCTCAACGCCCTCGGCTGACGGAGAGCCCTGGCATCAGGCAAAGGCGAAAGTTTCGGAACGGCGGGCCGGACGAGGCCGACGCATTTCTCATTCAGCTAATTTCCGATAGTTTCGGTACTGGTTAAAAATATATTCCCAGCTCAAATGACCGACGGAAAGTCGACCTCTGAAACATTTCGGCACACATATTGACATGTTTCAGGGAGATTCCCAGACTGATCGCCAACACCCCACGCGGAAGGGAGCGCCTTAGTGATCACTATGATCCGTTCAAGGGTCGTCGCGCTGGCGGTAGCGGCGATGCTCTCGGTCGCCGGAGCGGTAACGGCAGCATCCCCCGAGGCCGCCGCGGCCGCTGGGGTTGAAGACGAGGGTGCCGACTGCGCCGTGACCGGCCTGCCCGACGCGGGATCCCTGCCTACCGACTCCAAGCTTCCCGATCCTTTCAAGAAGCTGGACGGTACGCGTATCTCCGCCAGGTCCGAGTGGCGGTGCCGACGGGAAGAGATCAAGAAGCTGGCGGAAAAGTTCGTCTATGGCGACAAGCCCGGAAAGCCGGCCAGTGTCACGGGGACGGTCTCGAGAACCGGCATCACTGTGAACGTGAACCACAACGGCAAGAGCGCCGCCTTCTCGGCGAGCGTCGACCTGCCGAGTGGTTCCGGACCTTTCCCGGCCGTCGTTGTCCTTGGAGGATTCGGCGCGGACACGGCCGCCATCAAGGCGGCTGGTGCTGCCGTCATCAACTATGACCCCTACACGGTCGGGAAAGAGGGCACCCCGCGCAATAACAAACAGGGCGCGTTCTACAGCATTTACGGCTCCTCGAGCAGCACGGGGCTGCTACTCGCCTGGGCCTGGGGTGTGAGCCGGATCATCGACGTCATCGAGCAGTCGGACGGCAGCATTCTCAAAGCGGATGCGACCGGCGTCACGGGATGCTCGCGGTTCGGAAAGGGCGCCTTCGTGATCGGCGCGTTCGATCAGCGCATCGCTTTGACCATGCCGATCGAGTCGGGCAGCGCCGGGGTTCCCATCTTCCGCGGGATTCCCGGGGAAGGCGCCCAGAGTCTGAGCAGCGCCTACGGAGAGCAGCCGTGGCTGGGCGACGCGTTCGGCTCCTTCACGAGCAGCCCCACCAGGCTGCCTGTGGACACGCACGAAATGGTGGCCATGGTCGCGCCGCGAGGACTGTTCATCATGGACAACCCCCACATCGCCAATCTGGGGCCCAAGTCCGCGAGCGTGGCGGCCCTGGGCGGAGCGGAGGTCTACAAGGCGCTCGGTGCGGGAGACAACATCACCTACTGGTCCGACATCCAGGACGGTACCCACTGCGCCAACAGGCCTGAATGGAGGACCCCGCTGCAGCAGAACATCCAGAAGTTCTTGCTGAAGACGGGCAACGCTCCGGGCGCGATCAGGATCTCGTCCAAGGCGCTCGGCAATTTGGCCGAGTGGAGAGACTGGCAGACTCCGGCCCTCAGCGACTCCGGCGACACCACCCCGCCGAGCACGCCGGGCACCCCGGCCGCGTCCAACGTGACCGCCACCGGCGCCACGCTGACCTGGGCCGCGTCCACCGACCAGGGCGGTTCCGGCCTGGCAGGCTACAACGTCTACCGCGAGCAGGGCGCCATCGACCCGCAGCTCGGCCAGTCCACCACCAACTCGATCACCCTCACCGGGCTGACCGCGAACACCCAATACCAGGTGTACGTGCGGGCGCGTGACGGCGCGGGCAACCTGTCCGGCGACTCGCAACCGGTCACGTTCACCACGACCACCAGCAGCGGCGACGCCTCTCCGCCGACGGCCCCGGCCGGCCTGGCGGCCTCGGGAACCACGTCCACGGGCACGAACCTGAGCTGGACGGCCTCGACGGACGACAACGGCGTCGCCGGCTACGACATCCTGCGCGCGCCCGGCGCGAGCGGTGGCACGTTCACCCAGGTCGGCACCTCGACCACGACCTCGTTCAGCGACACGGGCCTGACCCCGAGCACCACGTACCGCTACCAGGTGAGGGCACGGGACGCCGCGGGCAACACCTCGCCGGTCTCGAACACCGCGCAGGTCACCACCCAGCCCGGCACGTCCACCGCGACCTGCACGGCCGTTCCCACCGTGCAGACCCAGTGGGCCACCGGGTACGTCATCCAGCCGCTGACCATCACCAACACCGGCACCTCGACGATCAACGGATGGACGGTCACCTTCACGCTGCCGGCCGGGCACACGCTGACCGGCTCGTGGAACGGCACCGCCACCGTCAGCGGGCAGACCGTGACCATCAGGAACGTCAGCTACAACGGCACCCTCGCCCCCGGAGCCAGCACCACCGGCCTCGGCTTCCAGGCGAGCCGCCCGAACGGCAACACCGCACTTCCGTCCGGATACACCTGCGCCTGACAGCCGGCACTCCCTGGCCCGTCCACCCCTCGCTAGTGTGGGTGGGCCAGGGGTCTGGCGTGTCAGGTGCAACCCACCCGCCGGATCTTTCCGGCTTTCAACCCGCTGCCGTCTTGATCGCAGGCCCAGGCCGGCGTCGTCTGTCGGGAGGCCGGTGGCCGGGCGGGCTCGCCTACCTGCCTCCGGCCAGATGGACGATGAAGAAGTCAGCCGGCTCCGCCAACGCTGTCATGTCTCGCCGAACACCATGCGATGCCCCTTGGCGGTGTCCATGTACTCGCGCACCTGATGGATCAGCCCGTCCCGCAGTTCGAAGACGAAGCAGTAGTCGTTGCGGTAGGCGTTGCCGTTGGCCAGCGTGGCCTGCATGGTCTCCTCCACCACGACCACGTCGCCGTCGGCGTGGAACCCGCGGAAATCCAGCGCCACATCGGCGACGAACATACGCCGGAAATCGACGGTGAGGAAGTGGACGATGGCGTCCCTGCCCACCATGTGGTGCGTCCCGCCGAGCGCCACGGCGGTGGCGTTCCCGGCCGGGGCCAGCCACTCCGCGTCCTGGGTGAAGAACGTCGCGATCAGGTTCTTGTCCCGGGTCGAGAACGATCGCCATGCCTGCTTCACCAGCTCGCGGTTCCGCTCAGAGGTCATGCCGGGGAGTGTAGGCATCCTCCAGGCCAGAGGGCTGGCCATATCCGGCCATGATCGCAGGACGGTGGAAGCCGCCTGCTGACGGCTTGGCAGAGGGCCTCCAGCCCGTGGGTTCCGAGAGTCGAGATGCCAGGTCGACGCGGTTGCGGGCCGGATCAGTCGTGTCGCAGTGCCAGGGTCGCCGCTGTCGGCGGCGCGCGGTGTCATGTCGTGCTTCCGTGGTTCAGAGGTCAGCGGCGGCCGACTCCCGCGCATGACGGCGCCGGACACGTGGAGCCCCGCAGGCGAAGACAGCGCACGACAGGCGACCTGTCGCGTTGCGGGGACAGGACGCGTCTGGACATTTCCTGACATGACTGAGGCCTGTCAGCGCGGGATGGTCGATCTCGGCAACGAACCCCCCCACGCCGAGGAGGCAAACCCATGCTCCGATGGAAGTTCGCAGTGGCCACGGCGCTGGCCGTGACCGCCGTCGCCGGCCCCGCGGCCGTCGCGGCCGACGCCCAGACGGCCACCGCCCTCGCCACCTGCTCCGGCACCGGCTGCGACGACAAGGACCCGAACGACACCGGCTGCTCCGCCGGCGCCTCGACGGTCCCAGGCAGCGGTTTCCGGCCCTACAACGGCTACCTGGAAATGAGGTTCGGCAACTGCGCGACGAACTGGGCACGCTTCACCGTCAGCGAGAACGGCCACTACGCGATCTGGGTCCAACGGCAGGCCTCCAGCGGCATTCCCGCCAGGGAGGGGCGCCACTACGAGTTCGACGGCACGACGACAGGCGGACCCTACTGGTCGGACCAGCTCTACGCCCCGAACGTGCCGCTGACCAAGGCGCGGGTGTGCGTCACCCGCCGCGCCTACCCCTGGTGGGACAACGCCCAGTGCTCGGGCTGGTTCTGATCCGAGCGACCTGACTCTCAGCCGCCTCAATCACGAACGGAAGGACGTACACCCCCATGTCACAGCTTCCCCGCTTACGCGCCGCGTTACTGGTGGCGCTCGCCGCAGTGCTGACCTCCCTCGGCCTGGCCGCGCCCGCCCACGCGGCCGTGTATCAGGTGACCGGCGCGGACGCGCAGGGGCTGGCCATCCAGAGCGAGCCGCACATCAACCACGTCATCAGGTACGTGCCCAACGGCACCTCCCTCGACGTGGCGTGCCAGGTCAACAACGGTGACCAGGTGGACGGCAAGGTCTACAACGGCCAGCCGTTCCGGACCTGGGACCGGCTGGCCGACGGCACCTGGGTCTACGACTGGTACATGAACACGCCGACCGTGGGCAGCGACGGATACTCTCCGGGCATCCAGCACTGCGACAGCGGCGGCGGCTCCGTTCCCCCGCTGGCGGGCGGGTGCGTCGACTGGCCGAGCTCCAAGTTCCTCCAGACGCCCCTCACCTCCGCCGCCAACGGCGGCGCAGGTTACGCCTGGCAGAACGGCAGTTACTACGGCGAGGGCTACCACGTCAACTGCAACACCTCCACCAAGATGAACCAGTATTACGCGCTCGACCTCGGCATGAACCAGGGCGACCCGGTCCTGTCACCCGGCGGCGCGGGCACGGTCAAGTACGCGGGCCAGGCGCCGTCCGGCTGGGAGACCTGCGGCCTGTACGTGATCGTCGACCACGGCGGCGGCTGGTGGAGCGTGGTGTGCCACCTCAGTGCCATCTACGTGCGCACCGGCCAGCAGATCGGCAACAACACGGTCATCGGCGCGGTCGGCGGCACCGGAGGCTTCGAGCCCCATCTGCACTTCTCGCTCATGCGCAACGCCCAGCTCACCGCGAACGGCGGCGTGTACGGCGGGCAGAGCGCCCGCCCGCGTCACCTGATGCACCTGAGCTGCGGCGGGGGCTACTACGACCACATCACCAAGGGCCAGAAGGTCTGCTACTGACCGCTGATCCCCGCTGCCGCCGACGAGGTGTCCGCACCCGCCGGCGGCAGCGGCACGCGCATCTCGACATGGGTGCCCGCCCCGGGCGCGCTGTCCACGATCACGGTCCCGCCGAGAGCCCTGATGCGCTGGCGGATCGAGGCGGCGAGCCCGGTGCCCACGGCACCGGCGGCGGGATCGAAGCCGACGCCCTGGTCCAGGACGCTGACGGTCAGCTCGTCCGCCGCCGGAGACAGGCGTGCCCGCACCACCGCGGTGGTGACGCCCGCATGTTTGCAGACGTTGGTCAGCGCCTCGCGCACCGCGCCGCAGACGCCCTCGACCACGTCCTTCGGCGGGATCTGCCGGGTCTGCGCGGAGGACAGATTGGTCCCGTTCAGCTCCACCCGCAGGCCGCGCCTGGCTTGGTCGGCCGCCACCGCCTGTAACCCGGCGAGCAAATCGTCCGGCTGGTCCGGCGGGGTGCCGCTGACCAGGCCACGCAGCCACACGGCCTCCGCTCCCACGTGGGCACGGAGTTCCTTGTCGGAGATCCAGTGCCCCTGCGAGAGCATCTCCAGCGTCTGCAGCACCCGGTCGTGCAGGGCGCGGCTGTATCGGGTGGCCTCACGCTCGCGGGCCAGGTCCGCCGTACGCGCCAGGGCCTCCTGCTCGCTCGCGTCCGCCGCGGCCCCCGAACGGCGCAGCTCCCGGGCGATCAGCCAGGTGATGACCGTGTTGGCGACGTAGCTGAGCGCGTTGGGCGGCAGGTTCCACCACGGGTCGTTGTGCAGCAGGGCAGTCGCGATGAGATAAGCGGCCACCAGCAGGGCGGCCGCGGCCAGCACCTGGTGGAGGCCGCGGTAGCCCGCCCCGACGGCCACACAGGCGATCAGAGTGAACGGGTACATGAAGAACGCCCACGTGTGGTTGGCCTGCATGGGCGAGAGCCAGCCGCCCGCCAGCAGCGCCGCCGCGCACACCATCACGTCGCCCGTCAGCCAGCGAGCGTCGATCCGGGAGCGCCGCCACCAGATCGCGATCACCAGCGCGCTCTCGGCGCTCACGACGAGCGCGAGCAGCACGGCCGGCCAGATGGTCCGGTACGGGACCGTCACGGTGGCGAAGGCCGAGGCGATCTGGACGAGGCCCCCGAGCCGGAACAGCGCGGCCGTACGGGACAACATCTTCTCGCTGTGGGCCAGGTGCGCCCCGCCGGACGCCGGGATCACCGCCTGTTACCGTCCAGTCGTCCCAGCGCCGCCCTGATCAATTCGGCCTTGTTGCCCACCTGCAGTTTGGCGCGGATGCGTTCGACGTAGGTGTCGACCGTGCCTTTGCTGACCCCCATGCGGGTGGCGGTCTGGGCGTGCGTGAACCCCCGCGCGATCAGGTCCAGTGCCTGCTCCTCCCGCGGGGACAGCTTGACCTGCGGCTGCGACGGCTCCGGCGGCGGCTGGGTGAGCAGGGTCTGAAGGATGTCGGCGAGCTGCGACGACAGCCAGAACCCGCCCGCCGCCACGGTCTCGACGGCCGTGGCGAACTGCGCGGGCTGAGCCTGCTTGCTGATATAGCCCTTGGCACCCGCGCGTACCGCGCCCAGCACGTCGTCCGGCGCTCCCGAGGCCGACATGACCAGGACCTGGGTGGCGTTCGCGAGCGCGGCCACCGCGTCCAGGCCGGGCCGGTGCCCGCCCTGGACCGGGTCGACGTCGTGGTAGAGATCCAGGATGACCACGTCGGGCGTGGTCTGCGCGTCAGCCACCCACGCGGCGAACTCGGTGGGCGAGCCGACGGACGCGAGCACGTCGAAGCCGCCGGTGTCGGCCAGCACCGCGGCGACCCCGCGCCGGGCGATGGGGTGATCGTCAACGATGGCGACCCTGATCAACTCGGTGTCTCGTCCCGTCGGGCGCTTGCGATCAGACCCGTCCATCATCACCAGCGCTGTCGGCCCGCGCAAGAGCCGAATCGTCCATCTCCCCGCCCTCTCGCGATCCTGATTCGTGCACGATCTCACAGCGCCGCGTCGCTGTCTCGTCGGGCGTTTCCTGTCCGGCAAACGCACCACACAAGCCCGCTCCCACGTCATGCGCGGCGGCCGCTCGAGATATTGCCGGAACCTATTTTCTGTACGCGTGTATTGCTTTATGATATGGGCCCGCTTTTGAATGCGTGGCCAGTCGCCCGATTGCGAATTTCTCGGCCATTTGGTTTGCTTTTCGCCATGTTGCAACGCATCGAAGCGGAACGATTGATCCCCGGTTCGGGAAATCCCGTCGAGAATGGCGTGGTCGTCCTCGACGACGGCACGATCAGCTACGCCGGGCCTGCGGCGGACGCTCCGGCGACGCCGGGTGTCACCCCGGTGCGCTCGCACACCGTGATGCCGGGGATGTGGGACGCCCACGGCCACTTCATGGGTCTGCGTTCGGCGGACTTCCACCTTCTGCCGCAGGAGCCCATCGCCCTGCGCGCCGCCCGGATCGCCTGGGACCTGCGGGCGGCGCTGGACGCCGGAGTCACCTCTGTTCGCGAGGTCGGCGGGCTCGGCATCCACATGGTCAAGGGCCTGGAGGAGGGGACGCTCGAAGGCCCGTCCCTCTACTCGGCCGGGACCACGTTGTCGGCCACCGGCGGACACGGCGACCTGCACAGTTATCCGGCATCCTGGGTGACCGACTTCGGGCACATGGGCGGCGAGTTCCGGCTGTGCGACGGGCCCGACGAGTGCGCCAAGGCGGCCCGCGAGCAGCTGCGGCGCAACGCCAAGCTGATCAAGGTGTGCGCCTTGTGACGGCCAGGAGGCCCGAACCGAGGACCGCCCCCAATCCGCCGGCCATGACCGCGCGGCGCCCGGGGCCGGCCGGGGCCTCGGTCCTGCTCTTCGAGCCAGGTGTCAAGCCCACTCGAACTCCTCTCCAGATGACGACTGTTCGGCGGATTCATCCCGTCGAAGGCCACAGTGAGGATAGAAAGGCTGCCACTTTCACACTTGGACATTCTTGCGGTGGTGGCCAACCGTCAGACGCAATCAACCGCCGCGTAACTCAAAGGCGTGATCGCTTTTGTTTATCTATTTCGGCCGACCGCTATCACATTTATTCCGCATCGCCTTGCTCGGGTCTGTCGCCCCGCCCATTGGCGCGGTAGCGGAAGACATGACGGTAGGTCTGCGGGGGGACGCTGGTGACCCGGCCGAAGTGGTAACGGAACGTCGCCGCGGTGGCGAAGCCGGCCCGGCGGGCGATGTCCTCGATGGATTCGTCCGTGGTCTCCAGGAGCTCCTGCGCCAGCCGTACCCGCTGCTGGAGCAGCCACTGCAGCGGAGTGATGCCCAGGGTGTCGCGGAAGCGGCGGGCGAAGGTCCGCTCGCTCAGGTGCGCCACCTGGGCGAGCCGCGGAACGGTCAGCGGCTCGTGCAGGTGGTCGCGGGCCCACTCCAGAACGGGGGCCAGAGAGTCGTTCCTGCTGGGCTGGGGGACCGGCCGGGTGTACTGCGCCTGGCCGCCCTCCCGATGCGGCGGCACCACCATGCGGCGGGCGACCTCGTTGGCGACCGCCGCGCCGTGGTCCTTGCGCACCAGATGCAGGCAGGTGTCGATGGCCGAGCCGGTGCCGGCCGACGTGATGACGTCGCCGTGGTCGATGTAGAGCGGCACCGGGTCGTAGTCGATCTCGGGGAAGCGATGCGCGAAGTCGGGGCCGTTCATCCAGTGCGTGGTGGCGCGCCGGCCGTCCAGCAGCCCCGCGGCGGCCAGCACGTAAGCGCCCGAGCAGATCGACATGATGCGCCTGCCCAGTCCGTGAGCGGCGCGTACCGCGTCCACCAGCTTGGGCGGAGGGGCGAGCTGGACGGCGCGGGCGACGGCTCCCACCACGACGGTGTCGGCCTCGACCAGGTCGTCCAGGCCCCACGGGGTGTCGATCGACAGGCCCGCGGTGGTGCGCAGCGGCCTGGGCTCAGCGGCGCAGAGCCGCAGCTCGTACCATGGATCGACCAGGTCGCTCCGGTCGATGCCGAAGACCTCGCAGGGCACGGCCAGTTCTAACACCGGGGTGCCGTCGGTGACCGCGAGGCCGACCACGTGTCTGCTCATGGCTGGAATTTAACGCATAATGTCGTTTCTGCCGCTAGCCCGGCCCGGGCACGCCCTTGATGCTGATCCACATGAGTGACGTGACCAAGACAGGCAGCATGACCCTCCGCCACGGAACCGCGATGTACGTGGGCGCGGTGCTGGGCACCGGCGTGATCGCGCTGCCCGCGCTGGCCGCCGACGCCGCCGGACCGGCCTCGCTGCTGGCGTGGCTGGCGCTCGTCCTGCTGTCGGTGCCGCTGGCCGGAACCTTCGCCGCGCTCGGCGCCCGCTACCCCGATGCCGGCGGCGTGTCCACCTACGCCCGTCTGGCCTTCGGAGGCCGCGCGGCGGCGATCGTCGGCTGGTGCTTCTATTTCGCCGTGCCCCCGGGCGCCGCCGCGGCGGCGCTGTTCGGTGGCGCCTACGTCTCGGCCGCGCTCGGCGGCGGGACGACGACCACGGCCATCACGGCATTCGCGTTGATGGCCGTGGTCACGACGGCCAACGCCTTCGGCGTGCAGGTGAGCAGCAGACTGCAGTTCGCGCTGGCCGGTCTGCTGGTCACGCTGCTGCTGGTGTCGGTCGCGCTGTCCCTTCCGCATGCCGACCTGGCCAACCTGCAGCCGTTCGCCCCGCACGGGTGGGCCGCGGTCGGGTCGGCGGCGGCGCTGCTGGTGTGGAGCTTCGCGGGCTGGGAGGCGATCACCCATCTCGTCGCCGAGTTCCGCCATCCGCGGCGCGACGTGCCGAGAGCGACCGGGGCCGCGGTGACCATCGTGGGCGTGCTGTATCTGCTGGTCGCCTTCGCCACTCTGACCGTCCTCGGCGCCGGCGCGGCGACCACGGACGCGCCTCTGGGTGAGCTGATGGCCCGCGGGCTGGGCGGCAGCGCTCGCTGGCTGGCCGCCGGGGCCGCGCTGCTGCTGACGTTGGGCGCCATGAACGCCTACTACGCCGGGGCCGCCAAGCTCGGCGCCGCGCTCGGCCGGGACGGGGCGCTGCCGGGAGTACTGTCCAGGGGGAGCGTGGCGGGTGAGGTGCCGCGGCGCAGCCTGGCCGCCAACTCCGCGCTGTCGTTCGCCGCGCTGGCCGTGGTCGTGGCGGTCGGAGTGGGCCCCGAGCCGCTGGTGCTGCTCACCACCGGTTCGTTCGTGGCGGTGTACGCCTTCGGGGTCGCCGCCGCGATCAAGCTCCTGCCCCGGCGAAGCATGGGGCGCGCCGCGGCGATGCTGGCGCTCGTCGCGGTGATCGCGCTGCTGATCATGTCCGGCGTCTACCTGCTGTGGCCGTTGGCGGTGACCGGAGCGGCTCTGCTGTACCTGCGGCTCAACCGGCGCCGCCCGGCGCAGGGGGAGCGGCGGCCGGAGGACGTCGCGGAGCTGAGCACGTGATGGCCGATCGCACCCTGCCGGGGCCGGGCGGTCAGCGCAAGGCCGTGGCCGCCGCCGGAGGCCCGGCCGCCCTCATGCCCTGCCACCTGCGACGCACCCGATCGGAGCGCCTGTGATTCTGGGTATCGACCATGTCGGCCTGGCCACCGATGACCCGGCAGGCACCGCCCCCTTCCTGGCGGCGCTGGGGCTGGGCCCGGGCGACAGGGGAATCGCCGGAGACTACGGGGTGGCCTGCGAGTTCTGGCGCTATGCCGACGGAATAGGCCAGCCCTCCATCGAGCTGGTCTCCCCGGTCAGGCCGGATTCGCCGGTGGCCGGGCGGCTCGCGAAGCAAGGGCCCGGCCTGTACCACGTGGCGTTCGGCGTGGACGACCTGGAGAGCGAGTTCGCCCGGCTGCGCGAACACGGGTTCGCGGCGGTCGACGTCCAGCCCTGCGCCGGGGCCCGCCCAGGCATGCGGGTGGCGTTCATGTACGCGCGCAAGCCCGCCGGCCTGCTGATCGAGCTCGTGCAGTATTCGTGACCGGCTAGGAAGCAGGTACAGGGAAGATCGAGCAGGTGGTGGTGCCGTGGGCGTAGAGCTTGCCGTCGTCCACGCCCACCACCTGAGCCTCGGCCGTGCCGATCGTGCGGCCGACGTGGATGGCGGTGCCGGTGACGCGCAGCTTGCCGGTCGCCTCGGTGGCCGGGCGCACGAGGTTCACGTTGAGCTGGGCCGTGGCGTACGCCATGCCCGCGGGAAGCCGGCTCATCACGGCGCACCCGAGCGCCGAGTCGAGCAGGGTGGCGAAGTAGCCCCCGTGCACCGTGCCCATCGGGTTGTAGAGGTGCTCACCGGTCTCGCCCTCGAACACCACGCGTCCGGGGTCCGCGGCGATCAGCGTGAAGCCGAGCGTCATCGAGATCGGCGCCTGCGGGGTCCGCCCGTCGGCGATCGAGCGTAGAAACTCCAGACCATCCATTTAGACATACCGTTCAGTTTGAAATCGTGTGAGTGCGCAGGAAAACTAACAGGCGATGAACTCCGGGGAAATCACGGAACCGCCGACAGGGCGGGCGCGGGCTGGCCCTGAAAGGTGCGGCGGTATTCCATCGGGGTAACGCCGACCGACCTGATGAAATGGTGGCGAAGATTTCCGGCCGTGCCCATGCCGCATATCTGGCTGATTCGCTCGACCGGCAGATCGGTCGACTCCAGCAGGTGCCGGGCCCGCGCCAGGCGCTGGGCGTGCAGCCAGCGCAGCGGAGTGGTGCCGGTCGCCTCGTGGAAGCGGCGGACGAGCGTACGGGAGCTCAGTCCCGCGTGCTCGGCCATCTGCGCCACAGTGAGCTGCAGGTCCAGGTTCTGGATCGCCCACTGCAGAACGGGGGCCAGCCCGTCGTCACCGGCGCGGGGGACCGGGGACTCGATGTACTGCGCCTGCCCGCCGGGGCGGTGGGCGGGCACGACCAGGCGCCGCGCGACCTGGTTGGCGACCTCGGCGCCGAGATCGGTCCTGATGAGGTGCAGGCACAGATCGATGCCGGCGCTTCGGCCCGCGCTGGTCAGCACGTCGCCCTCGTCCACGTAGAGGACGGCGGGATCGACCCGCACCCGCGGATGCCGGAAGCTGAGGATGTCGGTGTACATCCAGTGGGTGGTGGCCCGCCGCCCGTCCAGCAGCCCGGCCGCCGCGAGGACGAAGGCGCCGGTGCACAGCGAGACGACCCGCGCCCCGCGGTCGTGGGCCGCCTTCAGCGCCTCCAGCAGCTCTGGATCGACGGTCTCGCCCGACAGCACGCTGCCGGCGGAGAGCGCCGGGACCACCACGGTGTCCGCGGTGGTGAGCGCGTCAAGGCCGTATGGGGTGTGCAGCGCGAACCCGTTCTGGACCCGCGTCGCCCCCGGGTCGGCGGCGCAGAGCCGCAGCTCGTACCAGGGATCGGCGAGCTCGCTGCGGTTGGTCCCGAAGATCTCGCAGGCGATGGAGATCTCGAACAGCGGCATGTCGGCCGTGACCGGGAGCGCGACCACCCTTGCGGTGACGTTCATGCCTCCACGGTAGCGGCAGGATTTTGATGAAGATAGGCAGTTCTGCCACTCGTCAGTGGTCCCGCAACCGAGCAGCCTGATGAACGTGAAGAATGAAACCTCTGCCGCTCCGTCCGCGAGGCGGGCGTCCGGGCTCGCGTTCGCCCTGACCGCCGGGGTCATCGGGCTCTGCCTCGCCGCGTCCGCCATGCCGTCTCCGCTGTACAAGCTCTACGCGGCCACCTGGCACCTGCAGACGTCCACCGTGACGCTGATCTACGCGACCTACTGCTTCGGCGTGCTGGTCTCGCTGCTGGTCTTCGGCCGGGTCTCCGACTCCTGGGGCCGTCGTCCCGTCATTCTGCTGGGCCTGCTGGGCCTGCTCGCCTCGATGGTGATCTTCATGGTCGCCGGCGGCGAGGCCTGGCTGTTCGCCGCCCGCGCCGTCCAGGGGCTCGCCACCGGCATCGCGATCAGCGCCGCGGGCGCGGCCCTGCTCGAGCTGTACCAGGGTGGCAACCCGGCCAAGGCGAGCCTCTACAACGTCGTCGCCAGCGCCCTGGGCGTCGGGGTGGGCGGCCTGCTCGGCGCGGTGCTCGTCCAGTACGCGCCCGGCCCCCTGGTCACCCCGTTCATCGTCCTCGCCGCGCTGATCGTTCTCCTGCTCCTCGGCATGCTTACGGTGCCCGAGACGGTGACCGGGGCCTCGCGCACCGGATTCAGGATCGCGGCGCCGGGCGTGCCGCGGCAGATCATCACCCCGTTCACCCTCGCGGTGCTCGGAATCACCTGCGCCTGGTCGATCATCGGCATCTACCTGGGCCTCGTCGGAACCCTGGCACCCGCACTGCTGCACACCAAGAGCAGCCTCGCGGCGGGCCTGGCCATCCTGGCCCTGGGCGGCACGTCGGCGGTGCCGCCGCTGCTCACCCAGAGAATGGCCCCGGCCGTCCAGATCGTCTGGGGATCGGTCGCGCTCACCGGCGGCATCGCGCTGATGGCGTGGTCGCTGGCCAACGAGACCGCGGCCGGGTTCATCACGGCCAGCGTGATCATCGGGGTGGGCGTCGGCTTCGGGATGTTCGGCTCGCTGCGCACCGTCGGCGCGGCCGCCCCGCCGGACCGGAGAGCCCAGGTCATGGCCGCCTTCTACCTCGTCGCCTACGCCGCCATCTCGCTGCCCGCCATCGCCGCCGGCTTCACCGTGCGCCTCCTGGGGGCGACCCAGACCTTCCAGGTCTTCGGCATGGGCATCATCGTCGTCTCGCTCGGCACGCTGGCGCTGGCCGCGGCCCGGCAGCGGGCCGCGACCAGGGCCGCCGTCGCGCCGGCCGGCGCGGTGCAGGGGGCCGCCGGACGCGCTTCCTGACCACGATCATCCCAAGGCCTCACCGGAGACTCTCTGTGACCCTTTCCGAAGACCCCATCCGCATCGCCGGCGAACCCCCCACCGAGTCCGATCTCGGCCGCATCGCCGCCGACCTCGGCCTGGACGTCACGACCAAGCATCTCGCCGAGTACGCCACGCTGATCCAGCAGGGGCTCGGCACCTACGACCGGCTGGACGAGCTGACCGCGCCGACGCCGGGCCACCGCGACCGCGACCCAGGGCACCGGCCCGGCCCCACCGAGAACCCCTGCAACGGGTGGGCCTGGCGGTGCTCGATCAAGGAGTCGGCCGAAGGGCCGCTGGCCGGCAGGTCGGTCGCCGTCAAGGACAACATCAGCGTCGCCGGGATCCCGATGCTGAACGGCTCGCCCATCATGCGGGGATTCGTTCCACGCGAGGACGCGACCGTGGTCACCCGGCTGCTCGGCGCCGGCGCCGAGATCGTCGGGAAGACCGCGGTCCCGGCATTCTGCGCCGACGCCGGCGGGCTCACCGGCGTGGAGCCCCAACCGGTCAATCCCTACGACCCCGATCGGCTTCCCGGCGCGTCCTCCAGCGGCAACGCCGTCGTGATCGTCACCGGCCAGGCGGACATGGCCGTGGGCGGCGACCAGGGTGGATCCATCCGGTTACCGGCGGCCTGGAGCGGCTGCGTCGGGCTCAAGCCCACGTACGGACTGGTCCCCTATACCGGGGCCTTTCCGCTCGAACGCACCCTCGACCACGTCGGGCCGATGGCCGCCTCCGTGGCGGACTGCGCGCTGATGCTGGAGGTCATCGCCGGCGCTGACGGCCTGGACCCGCGCCAGCAACTCGACCTGGGCATCGGCTCGTACACCGATGTGCTGGACGAGGATCTGCGCGGCCTCCGCATCGGCGTGCTGCGCGAGGGATTCGGCATCCCCGGCGTCTCGGAGCCGGACGTCGACGCCGCCGTGCGGGCGGCGGCCGAGACGCTCGCCCGCGGCGGTGCCGAGGTCGAGGAGGTGTCGGTCCCCCTGCATCGCGACGGACTGGCCATCTGGAGCGCCATCGTCTACCAAGGAGCAGCCGAGCTGGTGGCCCGGGGCAACGCCGCGGGCACCAACTGGAACGGCCATTTCGACCTCGACCTCCTCGACTTCTACCGCCGGGCGAGGTCGGCCCACGCCGGCGACTTCTCCCCGACCGTGGTGTTCACCGTTCTGTTCGGCACCTACCTGGCCGAGCGCTGCGGCCACCACTACTACGCCAAGGCCCAGAACGTGGCCCGGGAACTGGGGCGCCAGTACGCGGACGCGCTGGAGGGCAGGGACCTGCTGCTGATGCCCACCGCGGGCATGAAGGCGCGGGAACGCGGTACCGACGGCTCGATCGCCCAGATCATCGCCCGCGCGCTGGGCAACATGCACAACACCGCGCCGTTCGACGCGACCGGCAATCCCGCGCTCAGCGTCCCCTGCGGGTTCTCGGACGGACTGCCGATCGGGCTCATGCTCGTCGGGCGCCGCTACGACGATGAGACTGTGTTGCGGGTGGGCCATGCTTACGAGCAACTTCGCGGTCCGCTGGCAGCATGGACGCCCCGGCACTGAACATCCTGTCCAGACCTACGGAAGAGGTGACCCATGGCCATCCGAACCGCGGCGCACGACCCTTTCGATCACGCACTGACCTTCATGCACGTGAACTACGCAGACAGCAGGCTGTCTCTGGACACGGTGGCGCGGGTCGCCGGAGTGAGCCGGTTCCACTTCTCCCGGATGTTCAAGGCCAGGACCGGGGCCCGGTTCGTCGAGTACCTCACGAAGATCAGACTGGTCGAGGCCAGTTACCGGCTCCTGAACACGGCCGAATCGGTGAGCAGCATCTGCTACGCCATCGGGTATCGGGATCTGAGCAACTTTCAGCGGATGTTCCGCCGGCACTTCGGGACCACCCCCTCGGCGCACCGCCGCAAGCTGCAGAAGCGGCAGTATCCCGTCGAGGTCCGCACGGCCGTCGAGCCACCCGCCCGCAGGAAGGCGGCCTGAGTCTTCCGGACACGCGCACCCCGGCCCCTCCCCGGAGCCGGGGCTGCCTGCAGCGCCAGGCTGAGGCGTCAGGCCGGCCGTACCGGCTGACGCAGCAGCGTGCGTGGTGCCGGGTCGTCCAGGGCGCTCAGGTAGATCTCGTGGTGCGGGCCGTTGACGACCAGCCCGTGCTCGGCCATGAACTCCTCCATGACCTTCAGCGACAGGTGCTCCTCGCTGAACGGCCCCTCGTGCAGCAGCTCCACACACTGGCCCTCGGTGATGGTGGCCAGCCGTACCCGGTCCACGGCCGCCCCCGAGGCGCGGCTCTGCTCGCGCGCCCGCTCCAGCGCGCCCTCCTGCTGCGGTACGGCCGGCAGCGGCAGCAGCACGTGCCAGCGCCACTGCTCGCGTGGCACCTCCAACCCGGGCCGCTCGTCCTCGACCCACCACTGGCCCTCCAGCGGGCCGGTGGCGGAGCCGAGGGCGGCGGCCACGGTGTACAGGGCGCGGATGGCCGCGGTGTGCTCGCTGCCGCCGGGTTCGCCCAGGCCGGTCACGCTCAGGCAGGTGACGGGGCCGTGGGTGGCGATCGCCGGGATCATCGTTGCTCCTCCAAAGGGATCATCAGGTGGGTGACGAGCCGGTCTGGCTCGGTGGTGGCCGGGTCGGAGACGTACACCTCGTGGATCGGCCCGCGCAGCGGGTGTCCCCGCTCGGCGCACCAGGCCAGCACGGCGTGGGCGGTGAGAGAGATCTGGTCGTAGGGGCCGACGTGCGTGGCACAGGCGAACGCCCCGCCGGGCAGCACCTCCAGGCTGAGGCCCGCCCGCTCCCACGGCTCCGCCGCGCCGTCGCGGTCGAGGACGAGCGCGGCGCCTACCTCGAAGGCTTCGTCCAGCTCGATCGGGAACAGCCCGATCAGCCGCGGCGGGCCGGTGAGAGGCACGGCACGCATCAGGCGGGCGATCGCCGCCGAGGTGGCGCGGGCCACGTCGGCGGGTCCCGTCGCGCTTTCGCGGGTCATCGCCACCGGCCTGGCCGGTTCGGTGACCACCCGTACGGGCGTGGCCGGCAGTCCCTCGGCCATCACGCGCTCCAGCGTCGCGAGCGTCCGCCGCCGCCGCGCCAGCTCCGCCTCCAGCGCCGCGCGCACCCCGTCCAGGGCGTCCGCCGTACCCGACAGCACCTCGGCGATGACCGGCAGCGGCACGTCCAGCTCGCGCAGCAACCCGATCGACAACGCCTGCCTGGCCTGCGCGCGCCGGTAATAGCGGTAGCCGGAATCGGCGTCCACATGCGCCGGCACCAGCAGCCCCAGCTCGTCGTAGTGCCGTAGCTGTTTGACGCTCAACCGGCTCAACCTGGCGAACTGCCCGATCGGCAGCAGATCTCCGTCCACGCACTCCAGCATGGGCTCTCCCACAGAGGGAGAGTCCAGCGCGTGGGTGCCGGCGCGTGCTTCTCACCGTCAGCGGGCGGGCGTAGGCGTCGCCCTCGTCGCGCAGGAAGTCGATCTTAAGTTAGTTGTCTGACTCACTATGGACAGGCGACCCTTGAGTCGCTAGGGTTCTTCTCAGTCAGTCAACTAACTAACAAGCTGAAGGGTGACCATGCGCGCAATGACGGTCGAGGCATTCCTCGCCGGGCCGTACGTGGCGACCCTGACCACACTCCGGCCCGACGGCTCGCCGCACGTCGTGGCCGTACGTTTCACCTGGGATCGGCAGGCGGGCCTGGCCCGCGTGCTGACCATGGCCTCCTCGCGCAAGGCCGGGAACCTGGCCGCCGACCCGGGCGGTCGCGCCGCGCTCTGCCAGGTGGACGGATTCCGCTGGGTCACGCTCGAAGGCCCCGCCACCATCCACACCGGCCCCGCACGCGTCGGCGAGGCGGCCCGCCGCTACGCCGAACGCTACGCCGCCCCACCACCCGATCCGCCCGGCCGGATCGTCATCGAGATCGCGGTCGACCGCATCATGAACCTCAACCTCTGAAGGACTTGTCATGCCCATTCAGCATGTACTCGACTCCACCATCTCCTACCGGGAGACCGGTTCCGGGGCGCCGATGGTCTTCCTGCACGGCAACCCCACCTCCTCACACCTGTGGCGGGACATCCTGCCGGCGGTCGGCAAGGGTCGCCGGCTGGCCCCCGACCTGATCGGCATGGGCGAGTCCGGCAAACCCGATATCGACTACACCTTCGCCGACCAGGCCCGCTACCTGGACGCCTGGTTCGACGCCCTCAAGCTCGACGACGTGGTCCTCGTCGGCCACGACTGGGGCGGTGCCCTGGCCTTCGACTGGGCCGCCCGCCACCCGGGCAGGGTGCGCGGCATCGCCTTCACCGAGACCATCGTCAAGCCGATGACCTGGGAGGAGTTCCCGGACGGCGGCCGCCGGCTGTTCCGGGCCATCAAGACCGAGGGCGTCGGCGAGAAGATGATGCTGGACGACAACGCCTTCCTGGAGGCGCTGCCGGGCAGCGTCGCCACCCCGATCAGCCCCGGTGACCTGGACGTCTACCGCAAGCCGTACCCGACTCGCGAAAGCCGCCTGCCGCTGCTGCAGTGGGCGCGCTCGATGCCGCTGGGCGGCGAGCCCGCCGACGTCGTGGCCCGCGTCGAGGCGTACGACAAGTGGCTGGCGGCCAGCGCCGAGGTGCCCAAGCTGCTGCTGGCCTTCGCGCCCGGGCCCGGCACGATGATGCACCAGGACATGATCGACTGGTGCGGGGCCAACATGGCCGGCCTCCAGATCCGGCAGTACGACGAGGTCGCGGGGCACCACACCCCCGAAGACCACCCCGAGCTGATGGCCACGGCCATCGCGACCTGGCTGGATGAGCACGCCGGCCTCCTGTGACGGCACCGCCGCGGTGAGCGGGGTCCGGTGGTCCGGGTTCCCGTTCCAGCCGATCCGCCAGCGACGAAGCGTTTCAAAAGCCGCGTACGTAGGCACCGGTGGTTACGTTCCGGACAACTTCCTGTTCAATGCGTGACATTCCCTTGCGAGGTCTTTGCGGCAGCCATACTCTGCACTCCGCGACGATCTCATTACGGGGAGTAACTATGCGGATATGTGGGGCGGTTTGCTCGCCTGCCGGGGCCTTGATCGCAGCGCTGGGCCTCGCGGCTGTATGCGGTTGCCAGGCGCCCAAGACGGCCGCGCCCGTCGCCGCCACGCCGGTCTACGCCGTACCGTCGGCGACGTCCTCCCCGCGGTCGACCCACGAACGAATCCAGCAGGCGTACACGGAGTACTGGGCGGTGCTCCTCCGGGCGGGCCGATCGACTCCCGAGCAGGCGCGCGAACTGCTCAAGCCGTACGTGGCCGGCGGGTACCTCGAGCAACTCGTCGAAGGCGTCCGCAGGATGCGAGACAAGGGACGAGAGCCATCGGGCCGGGTGAATCCGCGGGTGAAGGAGGTCTGGCTCGCCGGCCGCCATGCCAAGGTGGTCGACTGCCAGGACGTCTCGCACGCCTATCTGGTCGACGTTCGAACCGGGCAGATAGTCGCGAAAGACGAGCCGATCCAGACGTTCGCGAACGTGGAGGCGGCTCTCCGGCAAGGCGAAGACGGGCGGTGGCGCCTGGAGAGCGTGCGGATCAAGGACAAGCCGTGTACGCCACTGAACCCTCCCGACGCGATGGAGACCAGTCCTCAGTGACGCCGGGCGTGCTCCAGGCGGCGGCCCGCCGAGTAAGGTGCCCGGTGGATCGGGATACCAGAGGCGTTCGCGCGGAGCACCGTCGAGCGTGAAGGAGAGCCCGGAGCGGCGTGGCTCGCCGGACTCCCCAGGATCGTGGACGACCTGCTGGAGCGTTGGGGGTGCGTGCCGGACGGCGAGGTCATGCACGGGGGTGTCGGGGTCATCGTCCCGGTGCGACGGCGGGCCGAGGGGGCCGCTGTGCTGAAGGTGTCGTTTCCGCATCCCGGCAACGTCCATGAGCCGGACGCGTTCGCGGCGTGGGGCGGGCGCGGAGCTGTCCGTTGCATGAGCGCGATGACGAACGTTTCGCCATGCTGCTCGAGCGCGTCCGGACGTCGACGCTGGCGGAGGTCGAAGACGGCGATGAGGTTGTGACGGTCGCGGGGCGGCTCAGTCTCCGGCTGGCCATCCCCGCGCCGCCCGACCTGCCCCGGCTGCGGGAGCAGGCCGGCGCCTGGGAGGAGCGGCTACGCGAGGATGCCGGCGAACTGACGCATTCGATGTCGCGCCACGTGGTGGGCGCCGCCGTGGCGACCGTCCGCGAGCTCAAGTCGCGCGCGCTGACGCTCCTCGAAGCGGACGACCTGCGCAAGGCTCTCCACCGTACGCTGGACGTCTTCGCCGAGGCCGCGGAGGTCGATCGCGAACGCGCCCAGCGCTGGGCCCAGTTCCATGCCGTCCAGGCCGCGTTCTGGGGCCGTCGCCACGGATTCCGAATGGCCCGCGGCGGATCACGCCTGGACTGGCTCACCGAATTCGCAGACCGCGTGGCGGAGTTGCTCACGAGGTGATTCATCTCGAGCAGAGATGACAGTCATCGCTGATTATCGCCCTGGCAGAGGAAGCACCGGCGCATGCCCGCCGTTGGAAGGCGTCATGAGGGGAGCAAGACCCCTCTGGACCACCCCGCGTCGAGCTATGTGAGGCACCTGTGACCCCTTCCGTTCACCCCCAGACCGCCCCGCGGACGGCGTCGCCCTCGGCCGGGCTCGTCGTGCTCCTGGCCGTCGCCTCCGGGATGACTGTCGCCAACCTGTACTACGCCCAGCCTCTGCTGTCCTCATTGAGCGCCTTCTTCGGGATCGGCACGACCGCCACGGGCGGGCTCATCACCGCGACCCAGATCGGCTATGTGGCGGGCATGCTGCTTCTCGTCCCGCTCGGTGATCGCATCGAGAAGCGCCGGCTGGTCGTGGTCCTGCTGGCCGTCACCGCGGCGGCGCTGGTCGCGGCGGGGACCGCCACCACCTTCCCGGTGCTCCTGGCCGCCTCACTGGTCGCCGGAGGAACCTCGGTCGTCGCCCAGATCCTCGTCCCGTTCGCGGCCGGCCTCGCCCCCGACCACGCTCGCGGGCGCGTCGTCGGCCAGGTGATGAGCGGCCTGCTCACCGGCATCCTGCTGTCCCGCACGCTGAGCAGCCTGGTCTCCCAGGTCGCAGGGTGGCGCGTCGTCTTCCTGGGCTCGGCCGTCCTGATGGCCGTGCTGGCACTGGCGCTGCGCTCGGCCCTGCCTCGCCATGCCCCCAGCACGAACGTGTCGTACGGGCGGCTGCTGCACTCCACCGCGCGGCTGGTGCGCACCCACCCGGCGCTGATGCGGCGCGGGCTGTACCAGGCGGTGATGTTCGGCGCGTTCAGCGCGTTCTGGACCACGGTGTCGTTCGTGCTGACCGGCCCCGCTTTCCACTACTCCGGCTTCGGCGTGGGTATGTTCGCCCTGGTCGGGGCGGCTGGAGCGGCGGTGGCGCCGTTCGCGGGACACTGGGCTGACCGCGGGCTGGTGCGCCCGATGACCGCCGCGGCGTTCGCCGCCGCCGCGCTGGCGTCGGCGCTCGCCGGACTGGGGCAGCACAACATCATCCTGCTGGCCGTCGCCGCCGTCGTGCTCGACATGGCGGTGCAGAGCACTCTCATTCTCGGCCAGCACACCATCTACCGGCTGGACGGGGATGCGCGGGCACGGCTGAACAGCGTCTACATCGCCACGTTCTTCGCCGGAGGGGCCATCGGCTCCCAGGCCGGCTCGATCGTCTACCACGCCTACGGCTGGACCGGCGTGACCGTCCTGGGCGCCGTGCTCCCCATCCTCGCCCTGCTCTACTGGGCCACCGAAGGCCGCTCCAGTGCCCGCGCCGCGTCGTGACAGGCGATCACTCTGAAGCGAAAACCACCCAAAGCATCAGAAACTGGCACAATAAGGCCACCAGTCCAGGTATCGGTACGACGGGGGACACCATGGATGAGCCGATGGTCGCTGCTGTCCCCGGTTCCTCCTGGCCGGGGTCGCGTGCCGGCCGTACGGGCGAGAGACCCGGCACCGCCACCACGGCGCTGGTGGGCCGGAGTGCCGAGATCGCCCACCTCCTGGACGCGATCGACGCGGGCCGGAGCGAGTCACGGACGATGCTCCTGCTCGGAGAGGCCGGCACGGGGAAGACGGCGCTGCTGGAGGCCGCGGCCGCTCACGCGCGGGAGATCGGAAGCCTGGTGCTGACCTCGCGGGGCTGTGAGGCCGAGGTGGAACAGTCGTTCGCCGCCCTGCACCAGTTGCTTCTTCCTCTGCTGCCCGAGACGGGCGACCTTCCCGGACACCAGCGGGAGGCGCTCGAAGCGGCGTTCGGGATCGTCGCCGCCACCCGGCAGCACGACCCGATGCTGCTGCGCGTCGGAGTGCTGAACCTCCTGGCAAGCGTCGCCCGGCGCCGGCCCCTCCTGCTGATCGCCGACGATGTGCAGCACTTCGACCGCGACTCGCGCGACGTCCTCGGTTTCGTGATGCGCCGCTTGGCGACCCAGGCCGTGACGGTGCTGTTCGCGGCACGTGGCCACACACCACCGGACGGCTTCAACCCGGACCTGCCCGTGCTGTCCCTGGCTCCGCTGAGCCGCCGGGAGGCCGCGCACCTGCTGGACGCCCAGCCGGAGCCGCCCTCCGGCCGGGCCCGGATCGAGCTGCTCGAGCAGGCCGCCGGAAACCCCCTGGCCATCATCGAGCTGTGCCGCGCCGTACGGGCGGGCCAGGCGGTGCCCGGCGGCGGGCTGCCACAGACGCTGCGCATCCAGGAGATGTTCGCCGCCCGGCTGCGCGCCCTGCCGGCCGCCACCCAGCGGCTGATCGTGTACGCGGCCGCCTCTTCGGACCATGAGGACCTGGAGACGATCATGGCCGCGGCGGGAGCCGGGTCCGATCTCGGGGTATGGGCGCCCGCGGAGGACGCCGGGCTCATCACCATCGCGGGCGGCCGGGTCGGTTTCCGGCATCCGCTCGTGCGTACGGCCTCTTATGACGGAGCCCCGGCGCACCTGCGGCAGCGCGTGCACACTGATCTCGCGGCCGTCCTCGACGCCGATCCCGCGCGCCGGGCCTGGCATCTGGCCGCCGCGTGCCCCGGGCAGGAGGAGTCCGTCGCGGCGGCGCTGGAGGACACCGCGGAGCTGGCCGAGAGGCGTGGTGGCTTCTTCGCGGCGGCACGCGCTCTCGAACGGGCCGCCGAGCGCAGCCCGGGCGCCGGGGGCCGGGCGCGGCGGTACGCCAAGGCGCTGAGAGCCGCCCAGAACGCCGGCGACCCTTCGTGGGTACGCGAGCTGTACGACAAGGTCACCGCGCTGACCGAGGACCGGGACCTCCTGGGCGTCGCGGCCTGCGGCGCCGGCATGGCCCTGTCGCTGTCCGGCCACCAGCGGCAGGGGTTTCAGGTGCTGATGAGCGCGCTGGAGCCGGATCCGCCCAAGGACGGCATGACGGTGCTCGCCATGGCCGCCGTGCTCCAGGCGGTCGCCTTCCAGTCCGGCCTCCCAGAGGCCAGGCGTCCGATCGCGGCCCTGCTCGACGGGCTCGAGGCCGGGAGCCGCGACACGCCCTACTCCGAGCTGACGACGACCGATGCCTTCGAGGCGGTCCGGGACGTGGCGCTGGCCGGGGCCGACCCGGTCAACGCCCCCGAGCTGCTGCGGCGGATCCGCCGCAGGCGGAGCGCGCCGGAGCCGCCGACCGGCGTCGCGGACATGACCCGCCTGCACGCGACCGGCGCGATCGCCTGGTACGCCGACGAGTCCGAGCTGTGCGTGGAGTCCTTCCGGCAGTCGTACGCCCTGCTCACCGCGTACGGCTCCATGGGGCCTGCCGCACCGACGCTCGCGGCGATGGCCTCGGCGTTGATCGACACCGGACGGTGGGCGGAGGCCGACGAGCATCTGGAGGAGACCGCGACGCTGGCGGCCGTCCAGAAGCTGAGGCACCTCGAGATCGACGTCGAGGCGCTGCGGACGACCCTGCGGGCGCTGCGCGGGGAGCCATCCGGCACGCTGGCCGACCCCGCCTGGACGGCCGTCGGCCTGGAGGAGAACCGCGCCACACACGCACGCCTGCTGCGCGCCGCCGGCACCGGAGCCGCGGCGGCGGGCGACTTCGACGCGGCGTTCCGCCACTTCCGGCTGCTGTTCGGCGAGGACGGCGTACCTCTGCACTACTTCCTGTCGCACCGGTCGGTCGCCGACCTGGCCGCGGCCGCCCAGCGGACGGGCCGGCAGGAGGAGGGGTCGCGCATCGTCACGGCGGTGCGCGCCGCGACGGGCCCGCGGCCGACGACCCGGATGACGCTGCTCCTGCACCACGCCGCCGCGCTGACCGGCGATCCGAAGGACGCAGAGCATCACTTCCGGCTCGCCACGGTGAATCCGGCGGGCGAGCAGTGGCCGCTGGCCCGGGCGCAGGCCCGGCTCCACTACGCGCAGTGGCTGCGCAGGAAACGGCGGCCCCTGGACGCCCGCCCGCTCCTGGCCACGGCGCTGGAGTCGTTCACCTGGCTCGGCGCGTCCGGCCTGGCCGAAGAGGCGCGCGTGGAGCTGCGGGCCAGCGGCGTCGCCACCTCGTCTGTCCAGGCGGACCCGCTGGCGGAGCTGACCGCCCAGCAGCGCGAGATCGTACGGCTGGCGGCACGGGGACTGCGCAACCGGGAGATCGCCGAGCAGCTCATGCTGTCGCCCCGCACGGTCAGCTCCCACCTGTACAACGTCTATCCGAAGCTGGGCGTGAGCAGCCGTCACCAGCTCCGCGACTTCTTCGACGACCTGTGACCACCTACGCATACGATCGGGCACACTCGGCGAACGGAAGGTGAGGGACGTGGGAACTGAGCCCGCCACGGACGGGGGCGCCTGCGAGGGTCCTGCCGTCGTCCTCGATCCTCTGGTCCAGAGGCTCGTCGACGCCTCGGCGGCACCGCCGTACCTGCACCAGCTCGGCCCGGTCGACGGCCGGCAGGCGCTGGTGGAGACCCAGGGCCACCCGGGCGACGACTTCGGGGTGGAGGCCGAGTTCCGGGTGGCGCCGGTGGGTCCGTCCGGGCTCGCCGGATTCTGGGTGTTCCGGCCGGTCCGGCCGGCCGGTCTCCTTCCGGTGGTCGTGTACGTCCACGGTGGCCGCTGGATGCTCGGCGACGCCCGGACCCACGTCCGGATGATCTGTGAGCTCGCCGCCGCCAGCGACGCCGTGTTCGTGGTCCCCGAGTACACCCGGACGCCCGAGGCCCGGTATCCGGTCGCCGTCGAGGAGTCGTACGCGGTGCTGACCTGGGTGGCCGAGCACGCGTCCGACCTGGGGCTGGACGGCCGGAGGCTGGCGGTCGCCGGCGACTGCGCGGGCGCGACCATGGCCACGGCGCTCACGATGATGGCCAAGCAGCGCGGCGGCCCGCGTATCCGGGCCCAGCTGCTGTACTACCCGATGACCGATCCCCGCTGCGACACCGCGTCGCAGCGGCAGTTCGCCTCCGGCTACCTCCTGACACGCGCGGCGCTGGAGTGGTACTGGCAGCAGTACACCGACGACGAGCACGAACTCGCCGAGCCCACCGCCTCGCCGTCACGGGCGACCACGGCCGACCTCGCGGGGTTGCCTCCCGCTCTGATCGTCTCCGCGGAGGCCGACGTCGTACGGGACGAGGGCGAGCAGTACGCGCGCCGGCTCCTGGAGGCGGGCGTGGCCGTCACCGCCGTCCGGTACCTGGGGACCGTTCACGACTTCGCGTCGCTCAACCCGTTGCGAGACAGCCCGCCGGCGCTGGCCGCCGTCCGGCAGGGTGGTCTCTTCCTCAAAGACGCCCTGGCCGCACAAGGGCAGTCAACTTACTGATGCGTCCGGGGCGGCGGCGTTGCGATGCTGACCTGCGTGAGCTGCCCACCGGCGGTTCGTATGCCCATGGAAAGAGATCAGTCAGCATGTCCGACATCAAGCCGGTCCTCGAAGAGGCCGCACAGGCGTTCGCCGAGGCGACGAAGAACCCGCCGTTCCTCTACGACCTCGGCCCGGTCGAGGGGCGCAAGGCCGTCGACTCCGTCCAGGACGGCGACGTCCCCGTGCCGGACACCGACGTCGATGACCTCGTCATCCCCGGCGGGCCGTCGGGCGAGGTCTCCATCCGGATCTTCCGCCCGGCCGGCGCCCAGGGCGCCCTGCCCGTCGTCCTTTACACCCACGGTGCGGGCTGGGTGTTCGGCAACGCCCACACCCATGATCGGCTCGTCCGTGAGCTCACCGTACGAGCCCAGGCCGCGACGGTCTTCGTGAACTACAGCCTCTCGCCCGAGGCGAAGTACCCCACCGCGATCGAGGAGATCTACGCCGCGCTGCAGTGGATCTCCGAGCACGGGGCCGAGCACGACCTCGACCCGTCCCGCATCGCCGTCGCCGGCGACTCCGTCGGCGGCAACATGACCGCGGCGACCACCATCCTGGCCAAGCGGCGCAATGGTCCGAAGCTGGCCGCGCAGCTGCTGTTCTACCCCGTCACCGACGCGAACTTCGACACCGGCTCCTACGAGCAGTTCGCCACCGGCTACTTCCTCAGCCGCGACGGCATGAAGTGGTTCTGGGACCAGTACACGACCGACCCCGCCCAGCGAGCGGAGATCACCGCGTCGCCGCTGCGCGCGAGCCTGGACGAGCTCGCCGGGCTGCCGCCCGCGCTGGTCATCGTGGCCGAGGCCGACGTGCTCCGCGATGAGGGCGAGGCGTACGCCGCCAAGCTGCGCGCCGCCGGTGTCCCCGTCACCGCCGTGCGCTACCAGGGGATCATCCACGACTTCGTCATGGTCAACGCGATGCGCGACACGCACGCGGCGAAGGCGGCCACCCAGCAGGGCGGCGAGTTCCTCCACGACGCCCTGCACGCCTGACGCCCGGCCGTGCGTACCTCTGACAAGGAAGCCCTCCCCATGACGGAAAGCACCACTCCCACGGTTGTTCTCGTGCACGGCGCGTTCGCCGACGCCGCCAGCTGGACCGGCGTCATCGCCGAACTGCAGGAGCACGGCGTTCCCGTGGTGGCCCCGCCCAACCCTCTGCGTGGCCTGGCCTCCGACGCGGCGTACATCGCCTCGGTCGCCGCCCAGATCGACGGCCCCGTCGTGCTGGCCGGCCACTCCTACGGCGGCGCGATCATCACCGTGGCCGGCGCCACCGACAACGTCGTCGGCCTCGTCTACGTCGCCGCGTACGTGCTCGACGACAACGAGAGCCTCGGCGAACTGCAGGGGCGCTTCCCCGAGTCGCCGCTGGGGGCCAACCTGCGGCAGGCGACCTACCCGGTAGAGGGCGCCGACCCCGCGGTCGAGGTCACGATCGCCACCGAGGCGTTCCCGGAGATCTTCGCCGCGGACGTCCCCACCGAGGTCACCAAGGTCCTCGCGGTGGCGCAGCGACCGCTGGCCGCCGGGGCGTTCACCGAGACCGCGGCCACGGCGGCCTGGAAGACCAAGCCTTCCTGGGCCCTCATCGCCACCGCCGACCAGGCGATCAACCCCGAGGTCCAGCGGTTCGGCGCCAAGCGGGCGGGCGCGACCGCCGTCGAGGTCGAGGGCGCCTCGCACGCCGTCGCGGTATCCCGGCCCAGGGACGTGGCCGACCTGATCCGCGAGGCGGTCCGGGCCACCTCGGCCTGACGTACCGTCCGGCGGCGTGCGGGGATCAGGTGATGTGCCGGAGCAGCGCCGCGACCGCCGGTGGCGGCTCTCCCCGGGGCCGGACGACCATGACCTTCCAGCTCGGCGCGTGCTGGGCGAAGCGGTGGGCGGTCAGGTCCGGGAACCTCGCCGCGATCGACTCCGGCATGATGCACACGCCCAGGTCGTGGCGTACGAGCTCGGACGCCGCCACGATGTCGTTCACCTCGAACGTGGTCGTGCGCTCGACCAGGGCCGCGCGGAACGCCTGATCGACCGAGTGCCGGATCGCCCAGCCGGGCGAGAAGTCCACCAGGGGCAGCCGGGCCGCGTCGGCAAGCGTCAGCGGCCCGGGGAGCTCCCGCCCGGCCGAGGTCACCAGCACCATCTCCTCCCGGGACAGCAACCGGGTCACCAGGCCCCGCTGCTGCTGGCGGTCGAGCGCGACCACCGCGAGGTCCACGGCGCCCTCCCGCAGCGCCTGCCGGATGTCGACCACCGCCGCCTGCCGCAGGCGGACCACGACGCCGGGATGCTCCTTCCGCAACCCGGCCAGCGCATGGTGCAGGCCGGCCCAGACACCCTGCATCGTGCCGACCGTGATCCGCCCGCGCAGCTGTCCCCGCACGCCGTCCACTGCCGCCCGCACCTGATCGGCGGCCCGTAGTGCCGCTCGTGCGGCCGGGATGAACGCCTCGCCGGCCGGGGTCAGGGCCACCCGGTGTGTGGTGCGCTCGAACAGCGGAGTGCCCAGGTCGCGCTCCAGCGCGCGCACCGTGCTCGAGACGGCCGACTGGACGACGTGCAGACGCTGGGCCGCCGCCGTGAACCCGCCCTCTTCGGCAACCGCGACGGCCACCTCCATCTGCCGCAGATCCAAACACCCTCCCAGGCCCGCGGGTCATCTCTGCATGAGATGACCGTTTCCTCTTATTATCGCCGCACCTGTCACGCCATGAACGGGACGCCATGGGTGAGCGGATGGAGGCCGTGACCGCGGCCCGGTTGGCGGCGTTCTACGAGCCGACCGCGTACCTGAACAAGCAGCTCCAGGCGCTTGCCCGGGCGGGCGTCGTCACCTCCACGCCCGGGCCCCGCGGCGGATTCCGGCTGGCGCGGCCGCTGGAGCGCATCACGCTGCTCGACGTGGTCGCGGCGATCGAAGGGCCGGGAGGCCTTCCACTGCGAGGAGGTGCTGCGGAAAGGACCGGGCGGCCGGTCCGACGTCGACTACCGCAAGGTGTGCGTCATCTCGCAGTCCATGAGGCAGGCCGAGCCGGCCTGGCGCAAGGAGCTCGCGGGCAGGACGCCGGCCGACATCAAGGCGACGGTGGAGCGTCGTGCGCCCGGCACGCCCGCGGCCACGCGCGAGCTGCGGCTACTGCGTGGACATGCACGCCCGCGAGGCCGGGAGGTGGGCGTGTCGGCCCGGCGCGTCAACGCGGTCGCGGCGTGGCGGGACACGCCGTTCTTCTCCGACGAAGAGCGTGCCGCCCTCGCACTCGCGGAGGCGGCCACGCGGGTCCCCGGCAACCCCGGCGGCGTCCGGATGCCGTGTGTCGACGGGCGATGCCCGTGGCTCTGGGTTCCTCGCGGATGTTCGCTATCGCCCGCCATATAGGGCGCCAAATTCACTCACAGACGTTGCTGTCCGTATCCGGCTATCGCAAAAACAATGGTCTTCGACACAGCCCAGAACCATGCCGGGTAGCGGACGTCGAATGTTCCCGTGCCACGGTGGGGGAGTTTCATGGCTGTGGGTGAGAAGACGGCGTCCGGTCGGATGCCCTGGGTGATGCTGGCGCTGGCGACGCTGGGGTTCGCGGTGAACTTCTGGGCGTGGGCGCTGCTCAGCCCACTCGGCCCGCGGTACAAGGAACTGCTCGGGCTGTCGGCCCCGCAGCAGGCGTTGCTGGTGGCGGTGCCGGTGATCGTCGGTTCGCTGGGGCGGATTCCGGTGGGTGCGCTGACCGACCGGTTGGGAGGGCGGGTGATGTTCCCGCTGGTCTCGGCCGCCACGATCGTGCCGGTGTTGTTCATCGGTGTGGCCGGTCAGAGCTCGCTGGCCGCGCTGCTGGCCGGCGGGTTCTTTCTCGGCATCGGGGGGACGGCGTTCGCCGTCGGGGTGCCGTTCGTCAACGCCTGGTTTCCGCCGCAGCGGCGAGGGCTCGC
This sequence comes from Nonomuraea sp. CA-141351, assembly GCF_050944675.1. Classification (NCBI taxonomy): domain Bacteria; kingdom Bacillati; phylum Actinomycetota; class Actinomycetes; order Streptosporangiales; family Streptosporangiaceae; genus Nonomuraea; species Nonomuraea sp. CA-141351. The sequence continues at coordinate 8,135,718 of NZ_CP191982.1, read as the reverse complement.
GGTGGGGATCTTCGGAGCGGGGATGGGCGGCACTGCGATCAGCGCGCTGACCACGGTAAACCTGGTCAAGAGCGCTGGGGAGACTGCCCCGTTCGTCATCACGGCGGTCGTGCTCGCGGTCTACGCGGCCGTCTCGTGGCTGGTGCTGCGGGATGCCCCCGGGCGGGGCGTGGCCGGGGGGTCGCTGACGGCGCGGCTGGCGGCCACCGCCAGGTTGCCGATCACCTGGCAGGCGTGCTTGCTGTACGCGGTGGCGTTCGGGGGTTATGTCGCTTTCTCTGTCTACCTGCCGGCTTACCTGCAGACGGGGTACGGGCTGGAGCAGGCCGACGCCGCCAACCGGATGGCCGGGTTCGTCGTACTGGCGGTTCTGATGCGGCCGACGGGCGGGTGGTTGTCGGACCGGCTCGGTCCGGTGCCGGTGCTGGCCGGGGTGTTCTCCGTGGTCGCCGTCATGGCCGCGATCCAGGCGCTGACCCCTGCCCTGATGCCGGTGGGCACGATCGCCTTCCTCACCATGGCGGCCGCGCTCGGCGCGGGCAGCGGCGCCACGTTCGCGCTGGTGGCTCAGGTGACCCCGGCCGACAAGGTGGGCTCGGTGACCGGGCTGGTCGGCGCGGCCGGCGGCCTCGGAGGGTTCGTGCCCCCGCTGGTCATGGGCTTCGTCTACGGCCGGCTCGGCTCGTACGGGCTCGGACTGGCGCTGCTGGCCGTCACCGCCGCCCTGTCCGTCGTGCTGACCCTGACCGCGGTACGCGCCCAGGCCACCGCGCGAGCACACGCCCAGTGATCAGCGCGATGGCTCCCAGTCCAGCGGGCGCGGCCGCCGTCACGATCGTGATCGGACGACCACCTCGCAGCCTCACCTGTGGGGGCGCTGCCCGCACGGCTGGATGTGCGCGTACTCGGGCCCCGACGGCACGGGCAACTTCGCGAAGTCCAAAACTCCAGGCCACGGACAGCCCGCCGCGATCGCCTGCCTCCGCGATGGTAACGCGGCGACGGGGATCATTCGGTGGATCGTTCGGTGATATGGGTGAGTTTGTCGGGGTTGCTGACGGTGTAGATGTCGCGTACTTGGGTGCCGTCCGGGGTGAGGTCGACGACCATGATGGCGTACGGGGCGTTCTGGACGAACAGCACGGCGGAGGGCTCGCCGTTGACTTCCTGGTATTGGATGTCCAAGTCGTCGAAGGGCTGGGCGGCGCTGGCGAGAAGCACGCGGGCGACGTTGTCGCGGCCGTGGATGGGACGTGGGCCGGCGGCGTTCGACTTGCCACCGCCGTCGGACCACAGGGTCACCTCGGGGGCGAGGAGCTCCATCAGCGCGTTCAGATCGCCGCCGAAGGCGGCGGCGACGAATCGCTCGGTCACTTGTCGCTGGAGGTGCGGGTCGATCTGGGTGCGGGGGCGGCGGGCCTGGACGTGTTCGCGGGCGCGGTGGGCGAGCTGGCGTATGGCGGTGGGGGTGCGGTCGAGCATCGTGGCGATCTCGGTGTGCTGGTAAGCGAACACCTCATGCAGGATGAACACCGCCCGCTCCAGCGGGGTGAGCGTCTCCAGCACCACCAGCAGCGCGATCGACAGCGAGTCCGAGCGTACGGCGTGATCGGCGGCGTCGGCGGCGGTGAGCAGGGGTTCGGGCAGCCAGGACCCGACGTAGGTCTCGCGCCGCCGGCGCAGGGCGGTCTGGTGGGCCAGTGCCTGGTTGACCGCGATGCGTACGAGGTAGGCGCGGGGATGCTCGATCTGCTCCGGATCTCTGGAGGACCACGCCAGCCAGGTCTCCTGCAGGACGTCCTCGGTGTCGGTGACGCTGCCGAGTGTGTTGTAGACGATGGAGAAGAGCAGTTCGCGGTGGTCGGCGAACACCTGGGTGGCATCGGGCATCACAGGTCCCCCTATCTGTGTGACTGTTGCCTGAGAGCCCTTGTCAGGGTCGTTGTGTGACGTCCGCACGGCGAAAAGTGACCCAGATCTCATCCGCCGGAAATTCGTTTGCCGCCCGGGTCGAGGTCGCCGCTCATCATCTCGTGACGGAGGTTGCTTTACACGCGGGTCGATGTCGTGCGTGATCTCGCCGGCTCGGTACTTCGACCGTCGCGTGTCAGGACTCGTCTCCTTGGACATTCCACGTGGTTTCGTCATCCGGGACTCGACCCGGGGCCGGGCGGCCCTCCTTTCCACGGCCGCCCGGCTGTCCGGGATGGATCCACTCCTGAAGGAGCCGAAGAGCCGGCCTGCCGTTTCAGGCCGTCATCGGGGAAGCCGCGACGAAATCATTGATGACCTCCGCGAGCCGTTGCGGCTGGTCTTCCTGGAGGAAGTGGCCCGCGTCGGCGATCATGACCGAGGTGGCGCCGGGAACGCGTTCGGCCATGCGCTGGGCGTGCGGGCCCGTGACCCCGTCGCGTTCTCCGTACGCGCACAGGAATGGGATCTGGAGTTTCTCCAGTACGGCCCAGGCGGCGCGATTGGGTTCGCTGGCCACGTCCTGCGGCGAGATGGGGACGAGCAGGGGGAACTGGCGTGCGCCCGCCAGGTACGACTCGTCCGGGAAAGGGGCGTTGTAAGCGGCTACGACCGCGGGGTCGACCTCGCCCACGGCGTTGCGGGTGACCACTTCGCCCGGCTCGAACGGGTAGGCGCGCTGGCTGCGTTGCAGCCACTGGACGTAGAACGGGCCCATCTCGTCGGAGTCCCCGGTGGGCAGCATCGTGTTGGCGGTGATCACCCGGCGGAAGCGTTCGGGCTGCTCGGCCAGCAGCCGCAGGCCCAGCAGGCCGCCCCAGTCGTGGCATACCAGGGTGACATCCCGCAGGTCCAGGGCGTCGAAGATGGTCTCGCGCAGCCAGTCCACGTGCGCCTGGTAGGTGTAGCCGTAGCGGAAAGCGGGCTTGTCCGAACGGCCGAACCCGATCAGATCGGGCGCCACGCATCGATGGCCGGCCGCGACCAGCGGCGGGATCACGTGCCGGTAGAGGTAACTCCAGGTCGGCTCGCCGTGCAGCAGCAGGATCGTCTCCCCGCCGGCCTTCTCTGGGCGTTCGTCCACATAGTGCACGCGCAGCCCGCCGCTGATCTCGGTGTAGTGGGGGTCGAAGGGGTAGTCGGGGAGGTTGTCGTAGCGCTCGTCCGGGGTGCGGAGGACGTACTCAGCTGGGTTGCTCATGCACCCTGAGAGCTGCCGGAGGGGCGTGATTGTGACGTGATCTGTGCCTCAGGTGCGCGACCCGGGACACACCGCCCTGACCGCGTTCCGCGAGCGCAAGCGCTTGGAGCGGGCCGCGCGGGGCGAGTCGACCGAGCCGGTGGCCGAGGATCTCGACCGGCCGGTGAGCATGAGCCGGGCCCGCGACGCCGAGCTGGTGCGGCTCCGGGTGGAGCTGGAGGCCGAGACGCGGACCGTCCAGGAGGCCGCCGCTCGCGCCGTCCTGGATCGCCTTGCCGGAATCCGTTGCCGGGGCGTCGGCCTGGCCAAGGCGCGGTGCGCCCGGCTCCCGGCACGCCGTGCCCGCGCCGGCGGTTGTCGCGTGCACTCGCCGAGGCCCCGGCAGCCTCCGGGCGGCGGGCATCAGCGCTCCTCAGTCCAGTACGAAGGTGCCGCCTGCGGTCGTTGCCAGGTCAGTCCCGAGGGCGGCTGCCGGCGTCCAGGCCCCGGGCCTGCCGACGCCACGGGCCAGCAGTTCGGTGACGGTGGCGGTGACGTCGGCCGTGAAGTCCATACCGTCGCCGGCGCGGAGCCATCCCTCGTACCGGGCGCCGTCCGCCCACTCGACGACGGCGTGCCCCCAGGAGTGCTTGCGCGGGCGGGATGCGGCCTTCACCGGGACCCGGCCGAGCCGGTCGACGGCGAGGCGTCCCAGCGTCGGAACGGACAGCAGGCGGCCGAGCAGCGGGAGCAGGGCACGCATCAGCGGAGCGGTCGGCACGAGAGCGGAAGTGGCCGTGACGAACGGTGCTCCGCTCACCGCATGCGCCGCGACGAGCTCGCCCGACGCGACACCTGCCGACGTCGCCGACTCCCCGTCCGGGAAGGTGAGTTGCTGTGGGTCCGCGCCGAGGCGCGACGTCACCAGCCGCCCGTTCTCGTACCGCCGTCCGCCGGCGGTGAGCACGTCCACGATGCTGGCCGCCAAGGCGGCACCGAGCACGCCCGCCTCGACGGCCACCGAGGCCACGGCGTCGACCCGCACCCGGTGCGGCGTGGGCCGGCCTTCGCACAGCTTCGCTACCACCGCCTCCGTCGCCAGCACGCCGAATCCGGCGCCGGTGACCAGGGTGCTGCCCGCCCGCACCGCTTCGTCGTGCAGGGCGAGCAGCCGGTCGACGGCGACCACGTCGTTGGCCTGATCGACGTAGTGGCCGCCAGGCATGCAGGCCCCGGCGATCACCGGTGCCGTGGCGGCGAAGGCGCCCATCGTGTTCACCACCACCCGCGGGCGCTCCCGGACGATCTCGTCCGCGATCCGCTCAGCCGAGTCGGCGACGACCACTTTCGCGTCCGCAGGCAGACCGGCTTGGGCCCCGGCGGCGATCATCCGCTTCCGGCTGCGCCCGACCGGCACGACCGTCAGCCCCCGCGCGGCCAGTCGCGCGGTCACCCCTCGGCCGACACGGCCGGTGGCCCCGACTATCCATACCTCGTCGTTCGTCCTGCTCTCGCCGGTCGTCCCGCCGGTCTCGCTGGTCTTCGTCATGTGAACGTCACCCTGCCTGCTCCGGGCCCGCACCGGGGACGGATATCCCTCAGTGATGACACAGTGTGTCGTGAGCGCAGGCTAGCACAGATGACACAGTGGGACATCACCTGTTACCGTCGGCCTATGGCGAGGTGGGATCCGGGTGCCGAGGAGCGCCTGAAGCGGGCGGCTCTGGAGCTGTACCTGGAGCGCGGCTACGACAACGTGACGGTGACCCATATCGCCGAGCGGGCCGGACTCACCCGGCGCTCCTACTTCCGCTACTTCCCGGACAAGCGCGAGGTCCTGTTCGCCGGCTCAGAGCGCCTGCCCCCGGCACTGGCGGAGGCAGTCCTGACGGCAGACCCGAACGCGGCTCCGCTCGCTGCCACACTCGACGCGCTGGCGCGAGTCGGTGCCCAGCTCGTCGAGCAGGTGGACGGCGCGGCGGAGCGCCGGGCGGTGATCGACGCCAGCCCGGAGTTGCAGGAGCGCGAACGGACCAAGACGGCCGCGATCACCGAGGCGATCCGCGATGCCCTGAAGCAACGTCAGGTGAGCGCCGGGACGGCCGAATTGGTCGCACAGATCGCCACGGTGGCCTTCCAGAACGCCTTCCGGCACTGGATCGAGGCCGAAGGACATGCGAGTTTCGGCAGCTGCCTGCACGCGGTGACCGACGAACTGCGAGCCGCCCTCGCCAGAACGTGAGAAGGGCGTCTGCCGCCGAACGCCTGTAAGGAACCAGAGGGGCGAACCGGTATGCACCGTGGCCGACTACCGCGGCTTCTCCAGTGAGGACGGCGCTTTCGGGAGTCATGTGCAGCCCTCCGCGAGGATCGGTCAGCCGAACCGCAGGACGAACCGCCCGCGAACGCCGCGCCGTTCGAGCCAGCGATGCGCGTCGGCGGCTCGGGAGGCGGGCAGTTCGCCGGCCACGCGGACGGTGAGCCGTCCTTCACCTGCGAGTTCGGCGAGCCGGTCGAGCTCGGCCGCGGCCTCGACGTAGTCGCGGACGAAGATCGGGGCGACGCGGACCCGGTCGGTCCCGTCGCCCTGGTAACCGCGGACGGTGACGACGGTGCCGCCGTCCTTGACGGCAGGGAGCACGGCGGCCTCCAGCACGGCGGCGTCGACGAGCCCGTCGACGCCGCCCGGGTGGTGGCGGCGGACCATTGCGGCGAAGTCGTCCCCCCGCGGCACGACCTCGTCGGCTCCGCACTCGCGGACGAAGGTCTCGTCCTGCCGGGCGGCGTCGGCGACGACGACCAGCCCGGCCTGCTTGGCGAGCTGGACGACGTACCCGCCGACGGTGCCGGCGGCGCCGGTGACGGCGACCGTCGCGCCGGCCGGGAGCGCCAGTGTGTCGAGTGCGAGCCGGGCGGTGAGCCCGTTCATCGGGAGGGTGGCGGCCTGAACGTCCGAGAGCCCGGCCGGGATCTTCGCGACCGAGCGTGCCGGCACGACGAGGTCTGCCCGGTAGCCGCCGTGCTCACCTGAGGGCACCACGATGGCCATGACGGCGTCCCCGATCGCGAACGGGCGGTCGACGGCGGAGCCGATCTCGGTGATCACGCCGGCGACCTCCATGCCCGGCACCCGCACCACGTCGGCCTCATCCTGCCGCGGACGAGAACGGATCATCGTGTCGGTCGGGTTCACCGTTGCGCTGCTCACCCGGATCCTGACCTGACCGGGACCGATCGGTTCGGCCGCCAGGTCGAGCTCGCCGAGAGCGTCCGGTCCGCCTGGCTGCGTCAGTCCGATTGCTTGAACCATGGTCGTTCGTCACTCCTTATTGGTTGCCGCCTGGTGGCGATGGGCAGGGCCGACCGCGCCGCTGACGAGTCGCGGCGTGTGCTCGACCCGGTTCGGCTACGGCGATGTGGGGGCGTGAAGACCCTCGAGCAGCAGGCTGCACACCTCGTCGAGTTCGGCGCCGATGCCGGGGTTCTGCCATTCGGCCGCGTGGGCGAGGTGGTTGAACTTGGCGGTGGCGTTGAAGACCACGCGGGCGGTGGCCTCCGCGTCGTCGGTGCGGAGGCTGCCGTCGGCGGCGCCGTCGGCGATGATGGCCGTCAGCTGGGCCAAGAGGTCGGCGACGTGGTCGGTGGCGACGCTGCTGTGCGCGGCCGCGAGGATTCCATAGGCGGCGAACAGCTCCGGGTCCTCGCGAATCTTGGCCTGCTTCACGGCCAGGACGGCGTGCAGCCAGGTACGCAGTCGCTGCGCCGGCGGGACCGCGCTGTCGGCGGCGATGACGGCGAGGGCGTCGCGGTTGCGGTCGAGCCAGCGCCGGGTCACGGCCTCGCGCAGCGCCTGCTTGGAGGGGAAGTGCTTGTAGACGGCGGCGTGGCTGACCCCGAGTGCCCGTGCGACGTCGACGACGGTTGCCTTGTCCGGGCCGTGGCGGCGCAGGATCTCCTCGGTGGCCGCCAGGATGGCGTTCGCGTCCAGCGGGGTTCGGGCGGGCATCAGCGCCTGCCGCCCGTTCGCTCGCTGTCCAGTAGCGCGAGCAGGGCGGGGGCGTAGCGTTCTCCCGCGACCGCCCCCCGGGGGACGGCCTGCTCGATCGCGTCCAGGTCGTCCTCGGTCAGCCGCAGGCCGGCGGCGTCCACCGCGTCGGTGATGCGGTGCGGTCGGCTGGCCCCGACCAGCGCGACGATGTCGCGGTGCGCGCGCCCCTGCGCGAGCACCCATGCGATCGCGAGCTGTGCGACCGTGGCGCCGCGGGAGGTGGCGATCTCCCGCAGCCGCTCGACCAACGCGAGGTTGGTCTCGATGTTGCCGGGGGCGAAGCGGGGCAGGTGCCCGCGATGCCGTGCGTCGCCGGCCGACGGTCGCCACGTCCCGGTCAGCATTCCTTGGGCGAGCACCCCGTAGGCGGTGACGCCGATGCCCAGCTCGCGGCAGGTGGGCAGGATCTCGTCTTCGACGCCGCGGCTGAACAGCGAGTACTCGATCTGGACGTCGGCGATCGGGTGCACGGCGTGGGCGCGGCGGATCGTCTCGGCGCCGGCCTCGGACAGCCCGATGCCGCGCACGTAGCCCTTCTGCACCATCTCGGCGACGGCGCCGACGGTCTCCTCGATCGGGACAGCGGGGTCCAGCCGGGCCGGGCGATAGATGTCCACGTAGTCGGTGCCCAGCCGCTGCAGCGAGTAGCCCAGGAAGTTCGGGATCGCGTCGGGCCGGCCGTTGATGCCGCGCACGCTGCCGTCCACACCGAACAGCGCGCCGAACTTCACGCTCACCACGGCGCGGTCGCGATCGGCGGGTCGCAGCGCCTGCCTGATGAGCGTCTCGTTGTGCCCCATCCCGTAGTGGTCGGCCGTGTCGATGAACGTGATCCCGGCGTCGAGCGCGCTGCGAAGCGTCGCGATGCTCTGCTCGTCGGCGCTGCGTCCGTACGCGCCGGACATGCCTGCGCAACCGAGCCCGACCGCCCCCACACAGACGTCGGCGCCGAGTGTTCTCTGCTCCATACGAGGAACGCTAAGCGGGCTGGTTACATATGTCAAAACTTGTAACTTGCTACCTTGGCCGTTGCGGGTCCAGAGCGTGGCGGCCTCTTCGAGTTCCTGATGCAGCAGCCGGTCGGCGCGGTCGTCGTCGAGCCAGCGGTGCAGCCGCCAGTCACGCGGGAAGCTCCAATCCCCTGAAGAGATCATCTCGCTCTGACCTGCGAGAAGGGACCAAGAGCCCCAGATGACCAATGAGCCCGGGGCCGGGGTGGCGAACGCGCCAACCAGAAGCGTTTGGCAGCTGCGTCAATCACCGATCGTGATGAATAGCCGGAGGATGCGTGGAGCTGCGGCAGTCGCAGTACTTCGTGGTGGTGACCGAGGAGGGCGGGTTCGGCCGGGCCGCTGCACATCGTCCAGGCGGCGGTCAGCCAGCAGATCGCCCGGCTGGAGCGACCGGGCCTTCGCCGGTACGGATCCGCGCTGACTGCGGTGTCCGGGGGCCGAGGTACGGCGGCAGCCGAGGGGCGCTCAGGGGGTGCCGCCGGTCCCGGTTCGAAGCCGAATGCCGTGGTGGCTACCGCTCCTCGTAGGTGATCTCGTGCTTGGCGGCGATGAGGTTGAGCTTCTTCGGGTCGAACTGTCCATCGGTGACGGCGGCGTCCGGTCCGGCCTCGAAGAGGTCCTCGAGGTAGCACTCCCACCCTCCGGGCGTGGAGATCTGTATCACCCGTGGGGGCGGCGTGGAGCCCTTGCGCAGGGCGTGCGGGACGCCGTGCGGCAACAGGACGAACCCGCCTGCGGCGACGTGTTCGACCCGGTCGTCGAACTCGACCTCCAGCACGCCGTCGAGCACGTAGATGCACTCGTCGGCGACGTGGTGGACGTGGCGGGGGATGTCGCGGGCCAGGATCACCTCCAGCAGGGAGAGTCTGCCCTCGGTGTCCTCGGTTCTGGCCTTGAAGGCGAACGCAGGCGGGGCGGGGACGCGGCTGGGCCGTACCTCGCCGGGGGCCAGCAGGATGAAACGGTCTTTCGACATGACGGTGACCCTTCACGCATGACATAATTGGAATGCGGAATCCGGATTCCGCAATTGAGTCTAGACAGAGGATCTCGTGGCATGTCAACTCCGCCGACCCGGCGTAAGCCGCGCACCGACGCCGAGCGCAACCGTGACCGTGTGCTGGAGGCGGCCCGGGCGCTGTTCACCGAGCACGGCTTTGACGTGCAGATGTCGGAGATCGCCCGGACGGCCGGTGTCGGCGTGGGGACCCTCTACCGGAAGTTCCCGACTCGCGAGGTTCTGATCGAGGCCGTCGCCGAGCAGCGCTCCGCCGAGATTGCCGCGTTCGCGCGGGCGCGCTGCCTCGCCGAGGACGATCCGTCCCAGGCGCTCGACCTGTTCCTGCGCCACGTCGGCGAGGTGCTGGCGGGCGATCGCGGCATGTCGGAGGTGATCGAGAAGGCCATGGGATCGACCGAGCCGCGCGGGGAGGCGCGCGCGGCGCTCCACGGCGTCATCGCCGAGCTGATCGACCGGGCGCGGGCCGGTGGCGTGATCCGGCCGGATGCGACGACCGCGGACGTCAACATGATCGTTTGTGGTCTGGCGGCCGTCATCCGCCATTCGGCCGGTGACTGGAGGCGGTACGCCGAGATCGCGCTGGACGGCCTGCGTCCCCGCTGATCATCTCGGTGTCACACTTCGGGTGCCCGCACCCCTCTCAGAGTCATGACCATTCTCGTTACCGGGGCCACCGGAACCGTCGGCCGCCACGTCGTCGACCACCTGCTCCGCCAAGGCCAGAAGGTGCGCGCCCTGACCCGCGATCCGGCCGGCGCCGAGCTGCCCGAAGGAGTCGAGGTCGTCGCCGGTGACCTCACCCGCTCCGGCACGCTGAGCCCGGCGTTCGACGGCGTCCGGGCAGCTCACCTGATCACCTTCGGCGGCGACTACCAGCCGTTGCGCAACGGGCAGGAGATCGTGGATCTCCTCGGGAAGGCCGGGGTGGGCAAGGTGACGCTGCTGAGCGGCTGGCACGAGGGCACCCTGGAGCCCGCCGTCAGGGCCGGCGCCCTGCAGTGGACCTTCCTCCAGCCCGTGCAGTTCATGGCCAACTTCATCGCCGACTGGGGCGAGCCGCTGCGCACCACCGGCGTCGTGCGTGAGCCGTACGGTGACCGAAAGAGCCCGCCCATCCACGAGGCCGACATCGGCGCCGTGGCCGCGACGGTCCTGACCCAGGACGGCCACGCCGGCCAGGCCTACCACCTCACCGGGCCCGAAGTCCTGACGCCCCGCCAGATGATCCGCCACTTGGCCGACGCCACCGGCCGTGACCTGCGCTTCGAGGAGCTCACCCCTGACCGGACGCGACAGGAGTGGGGCATGGAGGGCAAACGTCCGGACCTGTCACTCTTCCGCGCCTTCGCCCAGACGCCCGGCGTCACTGACGGGGACCTGGTGGAGATCCTGCTCCAGATGTACGGAACGCCGAACGAGTACGGCACCACGTTGACCGGCAACGTGGAGAAGCTCACCGGCCTCCCGCCGCGCACATTCGCGCAATGGGCGGCGGAGAACGCCCACCATTTCCAGCCGAGGGGGGCCGCATGACCGGACGCCCGTTCCGGTTCGGGGTGGCTCTGCAGGCGGCCGGCGATCGCGGTGAGTGGAAACAGAAGTGCCGCAAAGCCGAGGACATCGGCTTTGACACCATCGCCGTCATCGACCACCTCGGCAAACCCGCTCCCTTCCCCGCGATGGTGCTGGCCGCCGAGGCCACCGACCGGGCGCGGATCGGCACCTACGTGCTGGACGCCACCTTCTACACCCCCGCGTTGCTGGTCCGCGACATCGCCACCACAGATCTCCTGATCGATGGCCGCCTCGAACTCGGGCTGGCCGCCGGACGGCCGTCAGCCTCCCAGGAGACGCTCGAGAGCCTCGGCATGCCGTATCCGAGTCCGGCCGAGCGCGCGGCCCATTTGGAGCGCGTGGTGTCCGGCCTGCACCGGTTGTTCGCCGATCCGGCGGTGAACCCCGATCCGTCGCGGCGACGGCCGCCCCTGCTCCTCGCGGGCCGAGGCAGGCGGGTCCTGCGGCTGGCGGCCGACCACGCCGACATCATCGGCTTCAACGGTGGCGCGGATGGCCCGAACGCGAGAGTGGGCCTGCCCGCCTTCGCCGGGGTCAAGGCCATGGCCGAGCGGGTGGAGCTCGTACGGGCCCGGCTCGGCGATCGGATCGCCGAGGTGGAGTTCAACCACGAGGTCCCGGCCGTGGTGGTGACCACCGCGCGGCGCACCGCGCTGGAGCGGCTCCACCCCCTGGCGCTACATCACGGTGCTGGAAGGCGGCTTGGACGCCATGGCTCCGGTCATCGAGCTCCTGCGGACCTGACCGGCGCGAGCTGCACCACTGACCCCCGCTTGGGCGTGGTGTCACTCGCCGCGGAGAAACGGGTCCAGGCAGTTGGAGAAGGCGCAGCGTGACTAGAGCAGCATTTACGTCCGCCGTGCCATGGCATTACCCGTAACGGGTAATTAAATATTCGCGGGGACAGTGGTGGTGGCGTTGGCCTTCCTGCCATTCGGGTAGCCGGATCGAAAAGCCGGAAGATTACGCGACGCATGATCAGCGACTTCCTTGAGTCAGGATGAACTAGGTTCGTGGTGCTATGGAGGCGATGGCGCGATCACGTGCGGGGAATCTGCCGCTTGAGCTCACCAGCTTCGTCGGTCGAAGGCACGAGATAGCCGACGGCAAGCACCTGCTCGCGGCCGGCCGGATGCTGACGCTCACCGGTGTCGGCGGGGTGGGCAAGACGCGGCTGGCGCGCCGGATCGGCGCGGAGATGTCGCGGGAGTTCCGTGACGGGATCTGGCTGGTCGACCTGGCTCCGCTGATGGCGGGAGACCTGCTCGCGGAAACGGTCGCCGGTGCCGTCGGATGCCCTCAGCCGGATATGGCCTCTCTTGCCGAATACCTGCATGACAAGCGGTCGCTGCTGGTGCTGGACAATTGCGAGCATCTGCTCCGGCAGTGCGCCGCCTTGGCCGCCGATCTGCTGGCCATGGCCCCCGGGCTGAGCATTCTGGCAACCAGCCGGGAGGCGCTGCACATCGCGGGGGAGCGGATCCTTGAGGTCCCGCCGTTGATCGTGCCGGGCGCGGCCGAGACGTCGATGGATGACGCCCTGCAGAACGAGGCGGTGAGGCTGTTCGAGGATCGCGCAGCGTCCGTCGTGCACGATTTCCGGGTCAACGAGGCCAACAGTGTGACGGTGGCCCGGCTGTGCCGGCGGTTGGAGGGCATCCCGCTGGCCATCGAGCTCGCCGCGGTACGCGTGCAGGTCCTGTCCGTGGAGCAGATCCTCGAGCGTCTCGACAACCGGTTCCGTTTGCTGACGACCGGGCCCACTACCGCGCCGCCGCGGCAGAAGACGTTGCGGGCGCTGCTGGACTGGAGTTACGACCTGTGCGCCGAGGACGAGCGGGCGCTGTGGGAGCGGATGTCGGTCTTCTCGGGCAGTTGCTGCCTGGAAGCCATCGAGCACGTGTGCTCGGGGCACGGGATCGCGCTGGACGTCGTGCTGGACGTGCTCGCGCGGCTGGTGGACAAGTCGATCGTGCAGCGCCGCGGGCGGGGCCCTGCCGTACGTTTCGGCATGCTCGACACACTGCGCCAGTACGGATGGGAGCGGCTCGTCGCCTCCGGCCAGGACAAGTCCCTTCGCCTGCGGCACCGTGACTGGTGTCGCGACCTGGCGGCGCAGTCTGAGGCCGAGTGGTTCGGCGAGCATCAGATGGAGTGGCTGGCGCGCCTCACCGACGAGCAGGGGAACGTGCGCGCCGCGCTGGAGTTCTGCCTGAGCGAGCCCGGGGAGGCGTGGGCCGCGCTCGAGATCGCCGGCGCGATGTGGAGCCATCGGCTTTCGTGGAGCTCTCCGAGCGAAGGGCACCACTGGCTGGAGCGGGCGCTGGCACAGGAGCCCGGCGCCGGCGCCCTGCGGGCCAAGGCCTTGTGGGTCGACGCGTGGCTCGTGCTGCTTCGCGGAGAACCGCAGGCCGCCAAGCCGTTGCTGGAAGAGTGCCGGGAGCTGGCGGAGCGGCTGGGTGATGAGGCCCAGCTCGCCGGCGCGGTCCACATCACGGGGTTCGCCACGTTGCTGACCGGCGATTTCACCCGAGCTTTCGAGCTCCTGGAAGAGGCCCTGGTCCGTCGCCGCGCCCTGGGCGATCGCGGCAATGCCTGGGTGGCACTTTTCCAGCTGGCCATGACCGCCGTCCTCATGGGCGAGCCGCGTTCCGCGAAACTCTGCGAGGAAGTCCTGGAGACGGCCGAGCAGGCGAACGCCGCATGGTCGGTCTCGTACGCGCTGTGGGTCGCGGCTCTGGACCGATGGCGCCAGGGCGCACTCCGGCAGGCCGTGAGCATGATGCGGGACGCCGTCCGGCTGAAGCTGCGCTGCAACGACCATCTGGGCCTCGCCCAGTGCCTCGAGGGGCTGGCCTGGATCCTGGCCGACGACGAGCAGTACGAACAGGCCGGTCAGATGCTGGGCGCCGCTCACATGGTCTGGCGGTCGATCGGAACGTCACTGCCCGGCCTCCGGCATCTGGCGGGTCTCCACGACCGGTGCGAGTCCACGGTCCGGCACCACCTCAAAGAAGGGACGTTCAAGGCGGCCTTCAACCGGGGCTCGGAGTTCACTCTCGACCAGGCCGCCGCCTATGCGCTGGACGAGAAGCTCGCACGGCCCGCGGAAGGCGTCCAGCCCGAGTCCGACGTCACCTCCATCCTCACCCGCAGAGAACGGGAGATCGCCGAACTCGTCGCCCGAGGCCTGAGCAACAAGCAGATCGCGGATTCCCTGGTCATCTCCCAGCGCACCGCGGAGTGCCATGTGGAGAACATCCTGCGCAAGCTGAACTTCACGTCCAGGTCGCAGATAGCCAAGACGTGGGCCTCACGCCAGGCCGGTTGAGGACATCGAGAAATGACCACGCCGGGATCGGCGGCCATCCCCGACCCGCTCATCCGGATCCGGGGGCTCCGCAAGCAGTTCGGCGGCATCCGCGCGCTCGAAGGCGTGGATCTCGAGCTGCGCCGCGGCGACATCCTCGCCCTGCTCGGCGCGAACGGCGCCGGCAAGTCGACGCTGATCAAGATCCTGGCCGGAATCCATCAGGCCGATGGGGGAGAGGTGGTCGTGGCCGGCCACCCGCTGGGCAGCCGGGCCGCCACCGCCGGCATGGCGTTCATCCATCAGGATCTCGGCCTCGTGGAGTGGATGACCGTCGCGGAGAACATCGCCCTCGGCACGGGATACGCCCGGCGCGGCGGCCTCATATCCCGGCGCGCGATGGATGACCGCTGTACGGAGGCTCTCCGGATCGTCGCCTGTCACCTCGACCCGGCCGAGCGGATCGCTCCCCTGACACGCGCGGAGCGGTCGCTCGTGGCCATCGCCCGCGCGCTGGCCACGGAGGCGAAGATCGTCGTGCTGGACGAGCCGACCGCCTCCCTGCCCGACGCGGAACGCGGCCGTCTCTTCGACGTCCTGCGTGCGCTCCGCGAGCGCGGTCACGGGATCCTGTATGTCACGCATCGGCTCGACGAGGTCTACCGGATCGCCGACAGGGTCGCCGTCCTGCGCGACGGGCGCCTCGTCAGCCAGGGCGCCCTTGCCGGCCGCGATCCGGCCGATCTCGTACGTGACATCGTCGGACGGGACAGCAAGCGCCACCGGCGCCACGCCCGCAGGCCAGGAGAGGTCCTCCTCCGCCTGGACGACGTGCGCACCAGCCAGGCGGGCCCGGCCGAGTTCGCCCTTCGAGCCGGAGAACTGCTCGGCCTCGTCGGGCTCACGGGCGCCGGGCACTGGGAGATCGGGCGCGTGCTGGCCGGCGCGTGCCCCATGCTGTCAGGCCACGTGCTGCTCGCGGGCCACGCGTACCGGCCCGCCTCGGTCTCAGCCGCCGTCGACGCGGGGGTCGGCCTCGTGACCAGCAACCGGCAGGAGGAGGGAGCGGCGGGGAACCTGAGCGTACGGGAGAACCTCCTGGCCAACCCCGGGATGCGCGGCCGAGCGCCGCTGAGCCTGCTGAGCCCGCGTCGCGAGCGCGCGGAGACGGCCGGGCTCATGACGCGTCTGCACGTTCGCCCCGCCGACACGGAAGCACCCTTCGACGATCTGTCAGGCGGCAACCAGCAGAAGGTGTTGATCGGGCGGTGGCTCAAGGGCCGCCCCCGTCTCCTCATCCTCGAGGAGCCCACGGCCGGCGTGGACGTCGGCGCCAAGTCCGAGATCTACCGGCTGCTCGACGAGGCCCTGGCGACCGGGATGGCGGCGATCCTGGTCTCGGCCGACTTCGAGGAAGTTGTGAACATGTGTGACCGTGCCCTCGTGTTCGCGCGAGGAGCGGTGACCGCCGAGCTGAGCGGTGACGCCCTCACCGTCGCCGCCCTCGCCCGCGCGGCCACGACCTACGGGACGGGCCGTTGCTGATCAACGATCCCACGCCCCGGCGGCGGCTCTCCGCCGGCCAGCTGATCGGCGGCTACGGCTTGCTCGCGCTGGCCGTCATCCTGTTCGCCGTGTTCGCGATCGTGCTGCCGGACACGTTTCCCACGATGGCCAACCTGACGGCCATCGTCTCCGCCTACTCGGTCATCGCGATCCTGGCGCTGGGCGCGACGATCCCCATCGTCACGGGGCACTTCGACCTGTCCATCGGGTACGGCCTGGGTCTGGGGCATGTCATGACGCTGCTCCTCGTCGTCAACGCCGGGTGGCCGTGGCCCCAGGCCTGCCTGGTCGTGCTCGCCGGCGGCGCCGCGGTCGGCATGGCCAACGGCTTGCTCGTGGAGTTCGTCCGCATCGACTCGTTCGTCGCGACTCTCGGCACCGGCAGCATCCTGTACGCCGTCACGGGCTGGGTGACCCATGGCGCCCGGATCTTCCCCGGTCCCCACGGCCTGCCGGAGGGCCTGACCGGCCTCTACGACTCCACGTTCCTCACCCTGCCCACACCCGCCTTCTACGTCCTCGCCCTGGCCGCCGTGCTGTGGCTCATGTTGGAGCGGCTCGCCGTGGGCCGCTACCTCTACGTCATCGGCTCGAACCCGCGAGCGGCCGAACTGGTCGGGATCCCGATCCGCCGGTACGTCATCCTCGCCTTCGCGATCTCGGGCCTGGTGACCGGCTTCGCCGGGATCCTGTTCGCCGCCCAGCAGGAGATAGGCAACCCGAGCGTCGGGCTGGACTATCTGCTGCCGGCGTTCGTCGCCGCCCTGCTCGGCTCCACCACGATCAAACCCGGGCGGCCCAACCCCTGGGGCACCGTCATCGCCGTCGCGGTCCTGGCCATCGGGCTGTCCGGCATCAGCCAGCTGGGGGCGGAGTTCTGGGTGACACCGCTGTTCAACGGCATCACCCTGCTGATCGCGGTCGGGCTGGCCGGCTACTCCGCGCGGCGCCGGAGAAGCCAGGCATGAACCTCATCCGGGGTGCGCTGGCGCTGGCGCTGGCCGCCGTGGTCGCGGGCGGCTGCTCGCGCGGCTCAGAGCAGGCCGCTCCCGGCCGGACCGCCTTGACGAGCCCGTGCCCCGCTGTGGTGCGCACCGCCACGCGGGCGGTCGCGCGGGCCGAGGCGACGAACGTTGCCTGGGACGGTCCCACGAGCGGGCCGCGAGCCGTACCCGGCAAGAGCATCGTCTTCGTCGCGTCGACCATGACCAACCCCGGCGTGGCCGGCACCGCCAACGGGGTGCGGGAAGCCGCCCGGTTCGTACGGTGGAGCTTCCGCGTGATCGACGGCCAGGGCACCCCTGCCGGGATACGCGCGGCCCTGGGCGAGGCGGTCGCCCTTCGGCCATCGGGGATCGTCATCGGGGGGTTCGACCCGAATTCCGTGGCTCTGCAGGTCAAGCAGGCCAACGACGCCGGCATCCCGCTCGTGGGATGGCACGCGACCAACTCCCCGGGCCCCAGCGGGCATCCCAAGCTCTTCACCAATGTCACGACCCGGGTGGAGGACGTCGCGAGGATCAGCGCGTACTGGGTCATCGCCAGGTCGGACGGCGACGCGGGCGTCGTGATCTTCACCGACTCCTCGATCCCCTTCGCGGAGAACAAGTCCCAGCTCATCAAGGAGACCCTGCTGAGCTGCTCCGGCGTCAAGCTCCTCTCCTATGAGAACATCCCGCTCCCCGACGCGGGCAGCCGCATGCCACAGGCGATCTCCTCCCTGCTGGCGCGGTTCGGCGATCGCTGGACGCACTCAGTGGCCATCAACGACGTCTACCTGGCCGACGCCGCTCCGGCGCTGCGCGCCGCCGGGAGGCCGGGCGGCGGTCCTCCCTACTCCGTCGGCGCCGGCGACGGCGATCCATCCGCCTTCGAGCGCATCCGTGACCGGCGGTTCCAGCAGGCGACCGTCCCGGAGCCGTTGAACGCGCAGGGCAGCCAGATCGTCGACGAGCTGAACCGCGCGTTCGCCGGTCGCCCGCCGAGCGGCTACGTGCCGCCGGTGCACCTGACCACGGCGGAGAACGTGAACGGCGCCACGTCGTGGGATCCGCCCGGCTTCCGAGCCGCCTACCAGCGGATCTGGCGGGGGTAGAGGGCCGTCGGTCAGTAGCTGGGGGGAGTGGCGGCGATCAGGAAGTCGGCCGGTTCCTCGCCCGGGTTCAGGTAGCGGTGCGGCAGTGACGAGTCGAAGTAGCAGCTGTCGCCCGCCTCCAGCAGGTGTTCCACCCCGGACACCTCCACGACGAGACGCCCCCGCAGCACCAGCACGCACTCCTCGGACGGGTGCGACCACGGCTCGGCGGCCGACGACCCGCCGGGCATCAGGTGCCCTTCCAGCACCTCCAGCCGCCCGTGCCCGGGCGACACGCGGGTGTAGGTGATGCCGCCGGCCGGGGACTTCACCAGCATCCGCGCGTCCTGCCGGATCACGGCCACCGCGGCCGCGTCGGGCTCCTGGAACAGGCTGAACAGCGGCAGGTCCAGCACCTTCGCGATCTTCCTGAGCGTCTCCAGGCTGGGATCGGCCAGGTCGCGCTCGACCTGGCTGATCAGCCCGCTCGACACGCCCGCCGCCGCGGCGAGCTGGGCGAGAGTCAGCCCGCGCTCGGTGCGGAGCTTGCGGATCCTGGCGCCAATCACGCGCCGATCCTATCCTTGGCAGGCGTCAATGCCATTAAAGATGTATTGACCTGGTTAAAACCGGCCGATAAGGTGCCCGAAATGTCGCACATGCTGAACGCCACCCAGTTCCGGGCCGAGTTTCCCTCTCTGTCCGACTCCGTGCACCTGGCGAGCTGCAGCCAGGGTGCCCTGTCGTCGCGGCTCGCGTACGCGCTGCAGGAGATCGGTCACTCGCTGCGGGACAGGGGCGCCCCCTGGGAGCTGTGGATGGCGGAGGTCGGCCGGGCCAGGGAGCGGTTCGCCAGGCTCATCGGCGCCGAGCCGGACGAGGTGGCCGTGCTGTCGTGCGCCTCGGAGGCCGCCTTCCAGGCCGCCTCCTCTCTCGACTGGTCGCAGCGGCCCGGCATCGTCACCAACGACCTGGAGTTCCCGTCGATCGCGCACGTGTGGCTGGCCCAGGGCAAGCGCGGCGCCAAGGTCAGGGTGGCCGCCGACACCGGCGAGAACGTCACGGCCGAGGCCTACGAGCAGGTCATCGACGAGACCGTCAACCTCGTGTCCGTACCGCTGCACACCTACCGCAACGGCGCCCGCCTCCCGGTCGAGGACGTCGTACGGCTGGCGCACGAGCAGGGCGCGCGCGTGTTCGTGGACGCCTATCAGGGCACCGGCGTCACCCCGATCGACGTGAAGCGGCTCGGCTGCGACTACCTGGCGTCCGGGGCGCTCAAATACCTGCTCGGCCTGCCCGGCATCGCCTTCCTCTACGTCCGCGGCGGCATGGAGCAGCAGCGCGAGCCCGAGCTCACCGGCTGGTTCGGCCGCACCGAACCGTTCGCGTTCGATCCCCGGCTGCTCGACTTCCCCGGCGACGCCCGGCGCTTCGAGACCGGCACGCCGCCCATCCCGTCCGCGTACGCGGCCAACGCCGGGTTCGACCTCATCGAACGCGTGGACCTGCACGCCGTACAGGAGCATGTGTCCGCCCTGGTCGAGGAGTTGGCGGAGCGGCTGGCGGCGGCCGGCGTGCGGGTGGCGAGCCCGGCCGGAGCGCGCGGCCCGCAGGTGGCCATCGCCGACGACGACCCCGGCGAACTGGCCGCCCGGCTGGCAGAGCGCCGCATCTGGACGGCGCCGCGGGGTGACCTGCTGCGGCTGTCCTTCCACTATTACAACGACCGGTCCGACGTGGACGCGGCCGTCGAAGCCATCAGCGCCTGCCGCAGGGGCTGATCACCCCTCTTGAGAGGTCTCCAGTGGACAACGAATCCGGCCTGCAACGCAGGCTGACCGGGCGCCAGCTCACCATGATCGGCCTGGGCGGCGCGATCGGCACGGGGCTGTTCCTCGGCTCCAGCCTGGCGATCTCCCAGGCCGGCCCGGCGACCATCGTCGCCTACGTCATCTGCGCGGGCGTCGCCCTGGTGATCGGCTGGTCGCTGGCCGAGATGGTCGTCGTCCATCCCGAGGCGGGCGCGTTCGGGGTCATCGCACACCGGTACCTGGGCCCGTGGGCGGGATTCGTGGTCCGCTGGACGTACTGGACGATCCAGGTCATCGCCATCGGCGGCGAGGTCATCGCGGCCGGGATCTACGTCCAGTTCTGGTGGCCGTCACTGCCGCTGTGGCTGCCCGTCACGGTCTTCTCGGCCATCGTGCTGGCCATGAACGCCGCCGCGGTCAAGCTGTTCGGCGAGGTCGAGTACTGGTTCGCGATGATCAAGGTCGTGGCCATCATCGTGTTCATCCTGCTCGGCGTGGTCCTCATCACCGTCGGCCTGCCCGGCGCCGACGCCACCGGCGTCTCGAACCTCACCGCCCACGACGGCTTCCTGCCCAACGGCATGAGCGGGCTGTTCCTGGCCATGGTGTTCGTGCTGTTCAGCTACATCGGCACCGAGGTCGTCTCGGTCACCGCCGCCGAGTCGGAGAACCCGGCGCGCGACATCCCGCGCGCCGCCCGCCGCATGATCACCCGGCTGGCGCTCTTCTATGTGCTAGCCATCGCGATCGTGCTCACCGTGGTGCCGTGGACCACCACCGCCCAGGGCGGCTCGGTGACCGAGAGCCCGTTCGTCCGCGTGTTCTCGGCCGCCGGCATCCCGGCCGCGGCGACCGTCATGAACTTCGTCGTGCTGACCGCCGCCCTGTCCAGCGCCAACACGAACCTCTACCTGACCACCAGGATGATGCACTCGCTCGCCGCCAACAGGTACGCCCCCGCCTGGACCGGGCGGCTCAGCGCCACCGGCGTGCCGCGCAACGCGCTCGCGCTGTCGGCGCTCGGCCTGGCGCTCGCCGCCGTCGTCTCGGCGGCCAGCGAGAGCGGGGCCTACCTGGCGCTGTTCGGCGTGTCGGTGTTCGGCGCACTGGTGGTGTGGCTGCTGATCCTGGTGACGCACTACGCCTTCCGGCGCACCCGTGCCGCCCAGGGGCTGCCGCCGTCACCGGTCCGCCTCTGGGGCGCGCCCGTCACGTCCGTGGTGGTGATGCTCTTCCTCGCCGCGGTGCTCGTCTCGACGCTGTTCATCGAGCCGTTGAGGCCGGCGTGGTGGGCGGGCGTCCCGTTCTTCGTCATCCTCAGCGTCGCCTACGTCGTCACCTCCCGCCGAGCCAAGTCGACGGTCTAGTCTCCGGTACGGCCTACCGCATCCAGCCAAGGAGCCGCAGGCTCCGGGAGCTGACGGTCGTCAGGAGGCTCGGCACGGTCGAGTACGACATCACCCCGTACCGAGCCGAGATCCAGCGCCGTCACGTCTTCCAGCTGGAGCTGCAGTCAGGTCAGGGGGCGCTCCTCTCATGCCTCGTCGAGTGCTGAATCCAGTAGAGACCGGTGTCTATTGAAGTGCCGTCAGACTAAGCGTGAGCCGCCGAGTCGGCAAGGGGAGGAGGTGTATCCCGTTTCGCGCGTCAATCTCACAAGCGCCATATTCGGGTTGGGAGCAGGGGAAACGCATCTGGATAGACGCGCTGCGGAGCGTTCGGCCGTGTAACGCCTAGGTAACGGCTTCTTGTCGCTTATCTAACTCCAGCCTAATGTCGGAGGACAACGTTTTCTATCGCCCTCAGCCCGAAGGCATCACCCCCCGTGTCAGGAGATCAATCCGCCATGCGCACACGGCGCTGTTTAGCCGGCCTGCTCGCCGCGTCCCTGCTGCTGCCCTTCCTCGCCGTGTCGCCCGCGGCGGCCGTCGCGACCGCCCCCTTGCCCGCCGGATACGTGGACGTGGTCACGTTCGGCGACCCCGAGTCCGATAGCACGCATGCGCTGCGGGCCGGCTACCACACGCGCTCCACGCACGTCACGCGGTTGAACGGCGCCGTGTTCAGGGGATCCTCCGACGGCGGCGCGACCTGGACCGACCTGCACACGGTCAGCGGGGTCGACACGGCGCAGTGGTACTCCGTCCCGCTTTCCCGGACCGCGGCCTACCCGTGGCTGCGCGTCGCCTTCCCGTCGGGCAACGCCAATGTGGCCGAGATCGAGTTCCTGTTCACGATCGATGACCGTACCCTGCTCGACCTGCTCATCAAGGAGGCCGAGGCCGTCGACCCGAGCCGGTACACCCCCGAGCTGACCGCCGCGCTGGAGCACGCCCGCTCAGACCTGGCCGGTCAGGAACAGATCGACGCCGCGGCCGAGCGGCTGCGCGTCGCGCTCGCGAGCCTCTGACCAGGCGGTACGGCTCCCGCCGTACCGCCCCCTTTCCGCATCCCCCGAGGAGAGGTCATGTCCGAACGCAATCCCATCGTCAGCCGCCGTACCGCGCTCAAGGCCGGGCTCAGTACCGGGCTCGCCGCCGGCGCGGCCCTGCTCGTCCGCGCCGAACCCGCCGCCGCGGCCAGTCATCCCGGCCTGCTGCACACCCAGGCCGACTTCGACCGCATGCGTTCCATGGTCAACGCCGGAGCCCAGCCGTGGAAGGCGGGCTGGGACAGGCTCGTGGCCAACTCCCACTCCCAGAGCACCTGGACCCCCAACCCGCAGGCGACGATCATCCGCGGTGGCGACGGGCAGAACTACGGCATCCTCTACAACGACATCCACGCCGCCTACCAGAACGCGCTGCGCTGGAAGGTCAGCGGCAGCACCGCGCACGGCGACAAGGCACGCGACATCCTCAACGCCTGGTCAGGCACGCTCGCCACGGTCACCGGCAACGCCGACCGGTTCCTCGCCGCCGGCATCTACGGCTACCAGTTCGCCAACGTCGGCGAGATCATGCGCGGCTACAGCGGCTTCGACCTGGCCCGCTTCCAGCGGATGATGCTCAACGTCTTCCACCCGATCAACGAGAGCTTCCTCACCAACCACAACGACGCCTGCATCACCAACTACTGGGCCAACTGGGATCTGTGCACCATGAACTCGATCCTGGCCATCGGCGTGCTCTGCGACCGCCAGGACCTCATCGACCGGGCCGTCACATACTTCAAGACGGGCGCGGGCAACGGCTCGATCATGCACGCCATCCCGTTCCTGCACAGCGGCGGGCTCGCGCAGTGGCAGGAAAGCGGGCGCGACCAGGGCCACACCACGATGGGCGTCGGCCAGATGGGCGCCTTCTGCGAGATGGCCTGGAACCAGGGCATCGACCTGTACGGCTACGCCGGCAACCGGTTCATGCAGGCGTGCGAGTACATCGCCAAGTACAACCTGGGCGAGGACGTGCCGTTCACCGCCTACACCTGGGGCACCGGCCAGAACTGCGCCCAGCAGACGCAGACCGTGATCTCCTCGGCGAGCCGGGGCGAGGTGCGCCCCGTCTGGGAGACCGTCTACAACCACTACGCGATCAGACGCGGCCTGGCCATGCCGTACTCGGCCGCGTTCGTCGCCCAGGTGCGGCCGGAGGGCGGCGGCGGCGACTACGGGCCCAACAGCGGCGGCTTCGACCAGCTCGGGTTCGGCACGCTCACGCACGCCAGGGTCCCCGGCACCGCCGCCCTCCCGACGGGAACGACCAGGTCGCTGCGCTCCGTCAACTACCCCACCCGTTTCATCAGGCACCAGAACAACCTGGGCTACCTGCACGAGGTGAGCGCCTCCAGCGACGTCCAGACCCGGCAGGACGCCACTTTCACGATCGTGCCGGGGCTCGCCGCGCCGAACGGCTACTCCCTGCGCGCCGCCAACGGGCAGTACCTGCGCCACTACGGATGGCGGGTGCGTCTGGCCGCCGACGACGGCACGGCCGTGTTCAAGGCCGACGCCACCTTCTACGCCGTCCCCGGCACCGCGAGCGGCTCGGTGCGGCTCGAATCGAGTGGCTACCCCGGCCGCTTCCTGCGGCACCGCGACTACGAGCTCTGGGTGGACGCCTACGACGGCACGGCCGGATTCCGCGACGACAGCTCCTTCACGGCCGTCACCGCCTGGGCCTGATCCTCTAGCGGGCGGGTGGCGCCACGGACCGGCGCACCACGACGTGGGTGCCGAAGACGGCATGCTGCTCCGAGCCGCTGCTCGCCCGTCCCTCCCTCAGCTCCAGCGCCAGGCGCACGGCACTGCGGCCCAGCTCCTCGTACGGCACGCGTACGGTCGTCAGCTGCGGCCGCAGGTCAGTCGCCAGCGGTATGTCGTCGTAGCCCACGAGCGAGATGTCCTCGGGCACGCTCAGACCCGCCTCGAAGATCGCGGCCATCGCACCTCCCGCGACGATGTCCGTCTCGGCGAAGATCGCGGTGAACGGCGGCCCCGAACTCAGCCGCCTGCGCACGTGCTCGTAGCCGGACGCGCGGGTGAACTCCACCTGCGTCTCGATCAGCCCGGGATCGACGGGCACGCCGTTGTCCTCCAGCGCCCGCCGGTATCCCGAGAGCCTGCCCGCGGTCGTGGTGAACGCCGGCTCCCCGCCGAGGAAGAGGACCCGCCGGTGGCCCCGGGCCAGCAGGTGGGCGGTCGCCCCGTAGGCGCCGGACTCGTTGTCGTACTCCACGACCGTGGCGGGGATGCCGTCACCCAGCGGCGGCCGGCCGCACAGGACCAGCCGCGATCCCGCCGCGTCGAGCGAGTGCGCGATCTGGGCCATTCGCGCGCGGTAGGCGCCGTCGTCGATCGCCCCGCCGATCAGGATCACCGCCGACGCGCGCTGCTCGCGCATGAGGTGGACGGCGGCCAGCTCCCGCTCGGGGTCGCCCTCGGTCGTGCACACCAGGCACAGCCGCCCGCGGCGCGCGGCCTCCTGCTCGGCCCCGTGCACGGCGGCGGCGAAGGCCGGCCCGCGCACGTCGTTGACAATGAACGCCACCGTCTGGGTGCCGCCGGCGACCAGCGCGCGGGCATGGGTGTTGGCGACGTAGTTGAGCTCCTTGATCGCCCGTTGCACCCGCTGCTTCGTGGCCTGGGCCACCGGGTAGTCTCCGGCCATCACCCTGGACACCGTGGAGACGGACACGCCGGCGCGCGCCGCGACGTCCCGGATCGTGTTCGGGCGGTTCTCGCCCCTCCTGGCCATGGTCGTGGAGTATAGACAACGTTTTCCAGCTGTTTCAGGCTGCCCGGCGTGACGCCGCGGCGTGCCGATGGCGCGGGCCCCGGCGCCTGATTTTTTAGAAAGTCCAGAACTCCCGGGCGTTCTCCTTGGTCGCTACTTTGACGGGAATTGCCACAGATTTCGCGATGATCTGGCCCCTCGCCGCCTTAATGGCGCCGTCCACCGCCTGCCAGCCGAGCAGCCTGGGCTGCTGGGCGACCGTGGCGGACAACGTGCCCGCCCGCACCGCCTTGATGCCTTCCGGCGTGCCGTCGAAGCCCACGACCTTGACCTGGTGCCCCGCCTTCGGCCCCAGAGCCTGGGCCGCGCCCAGCGCCATTTCGTCGTTCTCCGCGAACACGCCGGTGATGCCGGGATGACGCTGGATCAGGCTGGTCATGGCCTGCTGGCCCTTGACCCTGTGGAAGTCGGCCCGCTGCTTGGCGACGACCTTGATGTGCGGGTACGCGGCGATGCCCGCGGTGAAACCCTGGCTGCGTTCGCGGGAGGCGGAGGTGCCGGCCGTGCCCTGGAGCACGACCACCTCGCCCTTCCCGCCGAGCTGCTTGGCCAGCTCCTGGGCGCCCAGCTTGCCTCCGGCCAAGTTGTCGGAGGTCAGGGTCTGAGCCACCTCGGCGCCGCTGACCGTGCGGTCGGCCGAGATCACCGGGATGCCGAGCTGACCGGCAGCCTTGACCGCCGGGCCGATCCCGTCGGAGTTGACCGGGTTGATGATGATCGCCGTCATGTGCCGGTTGGTGAAGCCCCGGATCTGGCTCGCCTGCTGGGAGGCGTCGTTATGGGCGTCGGTGACAGTCAGCTTGACACCGAAATTCTGTGCCGCGGCCTCCGCGCCGTCGCGGAACTGGAGGAAGTAGGGGTTGTTCTGCGTCGACACGGACATGCCGATGTTGACGCCTTCTGAGGGCTCACTGCCGACGGACGAGCCGCAGGCGGCCAGGCCGAACGCGAGACCGGCTATGAGGGTCGCGAAAGTTCGCATGATCTTTCTTCTTATGGTTTTGCCCTGCGCCGCAGGGTGCCGACGAGGGCCGCGATCGCGCCCGATCTCATAGCCGGTCGCCTGATGCTCCGCCGAGGTCAGACGGGTGGTCAGACGATCCGGCCACCGCCGCGAAACCGCTGGACAGAGTGTATGTGATGAGCCTCACGCCTGCCGAACGCGACGCCTGGCCGCTCTGCCGGCCGGCGCGGTCGGCCTGCCTGGCCGGCTCGTCGCGCTCTTCCACCGGCATGGCCAGGAACCGCGGATCGCACAGGAACAGCGGGTGCTCCCAGTTCGCCGGATTACTGTAGATCAATAGCAAATATTTCATTTACACCGCCGACGGACCGGCGATGACGTTGCCCTCCCGAACAGCTCGCCGTAGTAGCCGCGCAGCCTCTCGGGGTCGCCCCCGATGATCTCGAAGTGCACCACTGGTCGTCCCATGGTCAGTCCTCTCCGCGCCGACCGCTCGGCGCCCTGTCGGTGTACCCAGGGGGGTCGGAGCGGACGGCTCGGCTCTCGACGTCTCCGCGCAAGAAAATCGCGAGGCCGCTTCAGGCAAGCGGTGGCGTGGCCGACGTCCAGTCCGTGGCGCGCTCGTACGCGCGGGCGGCGCGCAGCACGAGGGCGTCGGCGTGGCGAGGGCCGACGATCTGCAGGCCGATGGGCAGGCCGGCGGAGGTGAAGCCGCAGGGCACGCCGGCGGCGGGCTGCTGGGTCAGGTTGAAGGGGTAGGTGTACGGGGTCCAGCTGGTCCAGTCCGTCGAGGGCCACTCCTCCGGCGCGTCCCTGCCCTTGGGGAACGCGGTGATCGGCAGGGTCGGTGTGAGCAGAAGGTCGTAGGTCCGGTGGAAGATTCCCATCCGTGCCCCGAGCTCCACCCGGACCGCGATGGCGTCCAGGTAGTCGGCGGTGCTGAAGGCGGCGCCCCGCTCGGCGGCGCGGCGCAGGCCGGGGTCGATCCGTTCGAGGGCGTCCGGCCCGTACGATTCGATGACCTTGGCCGCGCCCGCGAACCACAGGACGTGGAAGGCGTCCAGGGGGTCGGAGAAGCCGGGATCGACCTCCTCGACCTCGGCCCCGGCCCCGGCGAGCACGGCGGCCGCCGCCCGGACCGCGGCCTCCACCTCCGGGTCGTTGCGGACGTACCCGAGATCGGGGGAGAACGCGACGCGCAGGCCGCGAACCCCGCCCTCCAGGCCGTCCAGGAACGAGCCGGCAGGAGTGGGCAGCGCCGACCAGTCCCGCGGGTCGAAGCCGGTGATGACGTCGAGCAGGAGAGCGGTGTCGGTGACGGACCGGGCCATCGGGCCGACGTGCGAGAGGGTGCCGAACGGGCTGGCGGGCCACAGGGGCACCAGCCCGAAGGTCGGTTTGACGGTGACCGTGCCGGTGAAGGCGGCGGGAATGCGCAGAGAGCCGCCGCCGTCGGTGCCGAGCGACCACTGCCCCATGCCGAGGCTCACCGCCGCGGCGCTGCCGCCGCTCGATCCTCCGGACGTCAGGGCCGGATTCCACGGGTTGCCGGTGGCGCCGTGGCGAGGGGAGTCGGTGACGCCTTTCCACCCGAACTCCGGCGTGGTGGTCTTGCCCAGCAGCACGGCCCCGGTCTCGCGAAGCCGGGCGACGGCGGGGGCGTCGTCGGGCCAGGGCCCGTTCTCGTCGATGAGGACGCTGCCGCGCAGCGTCGGCCAGCCGCGGGTGTAGAGGATGTCCTTGACCGAGGTGGGCACGCCGTCGCCCGGACCGAGGGGGCGCCCGGCCAGCCAGCGGGCCTCGGACTCCTTCGCCGCCGCCAGCGCCCCGTCCGGATCGGCTAAGACGAACGCGTTCACCTCGGCGTCAGCCGCGTCGATGGCGTCGAGAGCGGCGCGGGTCGCCTCCACAGGGGAAAGACGGCCGTCGCGGTAGCCGGCGAGGAGCTCGGTGGCGGTCAGCCGGGTCAGATCGTTCATTCCCCTATCCTCACCGCTGTCCTCACCGCGGCCCGGACGGTACGAAGCCGAGGCGCTTGTCGACGACGTTCATCAAGGGCTTGTCATCGAGCCAGCGCAGGGCGTTGTCCACGAACTGGCGGGCGAGTGCGTCGCGCCAGCCGGCCGCGTCGCCGGCCATGTGCGCGGACACCACCACGCCGGGCATCCCCCACAGCGGGTGGTCCTGGGGCAGGGGCTCGGTGTCGAACACGTCCAGGGTCGCGCCCGCGATCCGCCCGGCCGACAGGGCCGCGATCAGGTCGGACTCGACCACGCAGGGGCCGCGGCCGACGTTGATCAGGTGGGCGGTCGGCTTCATCGCGGCGAGGACCTCGGCGTCGACCAGTCCGCGGGTCTCCTCGGTCAGCGGCGTGACCAGGACCACGTGATCGGCCCAGCCGACGTGGGCGGCCAGGTCGCCGCCCGCGACGACCTCGCCGAAGTCGGGGTCGGCGGCGCGCGCCGTACGGCCGGCGCCGCGGACCCGCATGCCGACGGCACGCAGCAGCCGGGCGATCTCGCGCCCGATGGCGCCGGTGCCCACGATCAGCGCGGTGCTGTCCGCCACTGTCAGGGTCTCGCGATGCTGCCAGGTGCGCGCCAGCTGCAGATCGTGGCCGCGGTGGACGTCCTTGGCGAAGGCGAGCACCGAGCCCAGGACGAACTCGGCGATGGGCCGGTCGAAGACGCCCCTGGCGTTGGTGACCACGACGTCGGAGTCGACGAGCGCGTCGAACATCAGCCGGTCCACGCCGGCCGCGGCCACGTGGATCCAGCGGAGCGCGCCCGCCCGGTCCCACACCCCACGCACGGCGGAGGAGAAGAAGTCCCACAGGAGCAGCACGTGCGCGCCCTCGATCGCCGCCGGCAGGCCCTCGTGATCGCAGTAGCGGACGGTCGCCCGATCCTCCACCATGTCCAGGTGCGGGGGCCGGCTGCCCGAGTCGGCGCAGAGCACGGTGATGATGGGCACGGTGATGACGGGACGGTGGGCGGATCCCGCCACAGTCGCCTCCCGGTTGTTCGCGGTGGATCGGCCGGCTCCCTGAACCGGCGACCAACGTAGGAAGGCCGGCGCGGGACTGTCAACGGTCCGTCGATTCCGCGTTTGCCGAGATGGAGATGTCGGGGACCGCGCCGATGCCCTCCATCTCCAGTGTGATCGACCGCGCCGAGCCGGCAGGCGCCGGGTGGTAGACGTGGCGCTTACGGCTCAGCGGGCCCACCACCGGTCCCGCGTCGGCGTGGAACGGGGCGGGGCCGCGCACCGACCCACGCGCCTTGCCCGCCGGCGGGCCGGTCGTGGGGCCCAGGGGGAGAGCACGGCCGCCGCGGCAGTCGCCTGGCGATCGTGCTCTCCGTCCCGGGGCCAGGGCCCGTGTCCCTCACTGGGGCTTCAGGACCTTGTCGACGACGTAGACGACGGCGTTGCTCGTGTGCACGTTGCCACAGACGATCTTGGCGCCGTTGATCGTGAGGTCCTCACCGGAACCCTTCACGGACAGTTCGCGGCCTTGCATGGTCTTGAGCGTGGCGCCTGCCAGGTCGGCCGGCGCCTTCTTGCCCTCCACCACGTGGTACTTGACGAGCTTGGCCAGCACGTCCTTGTCGGCCATGAGCTTGTCCCGGATCTCCTTCGGGATCGCGTCGAACGCCTTGTTGTCGGGTGCGAAGACCGTGATGTCCTTGGCGGAGTTCAGCTTCTCCTCCAGCCCGGCCTTCTTCACCGCGTCCGAGAACATGGAGAGCTCGGTCACCTGGGAGAGGGCGGTGGCGACCGGTTTGTCCGCGATGCCGGACAGGCTGCTCTGCATCGAGGCGCAGCCGGGCCCGAACGGGCTCGCGACGGCACCCGGCGATTCCGTCGGTGACGGTGAGACCTCTGGCATGGTCGAGGTCTCCTCCGGCGCCGGCGAGGTTTCCGGCATTGACGTCTCCGGTGACGGTGACGTCTCCGGCGTGGGCGTGTAGACGGAAGCATGGGCGGTACCGGCGGTGCTGGCGGTCAGCGCCAGCGCCGCCGCGAGAAGCACTCGTTTCACTGTGATCCCCCCGATTTCGGTGAGCCGCGGCGGGCGCACCCGCTACGGCGCGAATCGGCCCCTGGCTCGCGCCTGGGTCCTTTTCCAGTTTGGGCGGCCGTCGAGAACACAGGAGTTACATTTCGCCTAAAACGGCACAAAAGCCATATGCCATAACTTTGCGCGCAGAGTTGTGTCAGAGGCTCAAAGGCGCTGGAGCCAGCCAGTCCCGTCGGCGGGGGAGCGGTGTTCCAGCGTGACGCCGGCCCCGCCGTTCGTGTCAACGGCCTGTTACGGAGGTACTACGGGTGATCGCGTCACGAAACGGGGAGTGATGTCGCCCGGACCACCAGCTCGGGCTCGAACCGTCCCTTCGTGTCCTGCTCGCTCTCGATGCCGAGCAGGATGCGCACGGCGCTGGCGCCGAGGGTCGCGGAGGGGTGCCGGATGGTCGTGAGCGGCACGATCGCGAAATCGGCGAACTCTATGTCGTCGTAGCCGACCAGGGAGAGGTCCGCCGGCACCTGGATGCCGCCCACGATCAGTCCGTGCAGGAGGCCCAGCGCGAGCAGGTCGTTGCCCGCGACGATCCCGTCGGGAAAGCTGGACGCCGGGCGCCGGAGCAGCGTCCGCGCCACCGCCTCTCCGACCTTCGCGGTCTGCATCTGGACGCGGATGATCTCCAGTGAGGCCGGCGCCGGGGACTCGGCGACCGCTCGCTGGACCCCCGCCAGCCGCAGGTCGACGTGCGGGTGCGGGCCGCCCGCGAAGACCAGGCGCCGCCGGCCCTGGGCGAGCAGGTGGGAGGCCGCGAGATAGCCGCCCTGTTCGTTGTCGCCGGAGATCGCCGGATAGCTGTGCGGGCCCGGGGCGACGCCGACGAGGACGAACGGCGTGCCGCGCTCCCGCAGCCCGAGCAGCTCCGCGGGCACGTCGCCGACGGGGGCGGCGATGATGCCGCTCACCTGCTGGGACTCGAAGAACTTGACGTAGGCGCGCTCGCGCGCGGAGCTCTCGTCGCTGTTGACGACGAGGATGAAGCGGCCGTGCGCCGCCGCCGCCGCCTCCGCGCCCGCCGCGATCTCCGCGTAGACGGGGTTGCTCATGTTGGAGACCAGCAATCCGAGCGCGAGGCTGTGGCCGACCCGCAGTCGCCGTGCCGCGTCGTTGCCGACGTAGCCGAGCTCGTCGGCGGCGGCGAGTACGCGTTCACGCAACTCGGGGGAGACGCGGTCCGGCTGGGTGAAGGTGTAGGAGACGGTCGCCCGTGAGACCCCCGCGAGCGCCGCGACATCGCCGACCGTGGCGGCGGAAGCCGCGGCCTTCGACTGTTTCGGCGCCGGTCCAGAGGTCATCGGGCTCCTCACCATGCGCTCAGCCTAGCGTATCCGTGAATGGATTCACGAAATTGCCCTCGAGGGCCGCCGCACCGTTGACACGCCTTTCGGGGGGCGCGTAATCTGCCCGAAACGTCGTGAATCGATTCACGACACCGCGGCCGCATGGCGGGCCGCGATCATCCCGCCTCCCTCGTCCTGCTCATGGTCACCTGCGAGAGGAGTCACACGTGGCTTTGCCGCATGCGACGACGACACCACCTGACTTGCGTGAGCCTGCCGCGCAGGTGCCCGCCACGACGGCGGGACGGGCCCGCCGCAGGGTGGGGGTCCGCGCGCCGTGGTGGTTCGTCGTGCCGGCGATCTCGGTCTATCTCTTCATCGTCGTCGTGCCCAGCGCCCGCGGCGCGGTGTTCTCCTTCACCGACTGGAACGGCCTGCGCCCCGACTGGTCGGTCGTCGGCCTGGACAACTACGCCTCCGTCTTCTCCGACCGCGCGGCGCGTGACGCGCTGGTCAACACCCTGGTCCTGGCGGCGATGGCCATGGTGCTGCAGAACGTCGCCGGCCTGCTGCTGGCCCTGGGCGTGAACAGCATGGTCAAGAGCCGCTACGTGCTCCGGGTGATCTTCTTCGCGCCGGTGGTGCTCACCCCGCTGGTGGCCGGGTACGTGTGGAGCTTCCTGCTCTCGCCCAACGGCGCGATCAACGAGGCGCTGCGTGCCGTGGGACTGGGAGGGCTGGCGCACGACTGGCTCGGCGATCCGGACACGGCGCTGTACGCGATCGTCCTGGAGATCGTCTGGCAGTTCGCCGGCTACTCCATGGTGATCTACCTGGCCGGGTTGCAGGCCATCCCCGCCGAGGTGCTGGAGGCGGCGACCATCGACGGGGCCGGCCCGTGGGGGAAGTTCCGCCGCGTCGTGCTGCCGCTGCTCAACGGCGCCGTGGTGATCAACGTGATGCTCTGCCTGATCGGCGGGCTCAAGCAGTTCGACCAGGTCATGGCCATGACCGGCGGCGGGCCTGGCACCGCGACCGAGACGATCTCGACGGCAATCTACAAGAGCGCCTTCTCGCTCGGCGACTTCCCGTTCTCGATCGCGCTGGCCGTCGTCATGACCGTGGTCATCGCGGTCCTGGCCACCGTCCAGTTCCGCCTGACGCAGAGGAAGGCCACCTGATGCACGCGCGATACACCTGGCGGACGCTGACACGCGAGGCGGGCCTGATCCTGCTCGCGCTGGTGTTCCTCGTGCCGCTCGTCGGCCTGCTCAACGTGTCGCTGAAGCCGCAGGACAGCCAGACCAGCGCGCTGGCCTTCGCGTTCCCGCCCACCTTCGGCAACTACGCCGAGGCCTGGAACCAGGCCAGCCTCGGCGCGGCGCTGGCCAACAGCTTCCTCATCACGACCGTCAGCGTCGCCCTGATCATCGCTTTCGCGGCGACGGCCGCCTACCCGCTGGCCCGCGTGACCCGCGGCTGGTCGCGGTACACGTTCTACTTCGTCATCGGCGGCCTGCTCGTCCCCGGTCAGCTCGCGCTGCTCCCGCTGTACGCGACCATGCGCGACCTCGGCCTGCTCGGCTCCCTCTGGTCGGTGATCCTGATCAATGTCGGGCAGCAGATGCCGTTCTCCGTGTTCCTCTACACCATGTTCCTGCGCGAGCTGCCGCTCGACTACGAGGAGGCCGCGCTGCTCGACGGGTGCGGGCCGCTGCGCTCGTTCGTGACCGTGGTGTTCCCCCTGCTGCGCCCGGTCACCGGCACGGTGACGATCCTCAACGCGGTCGGCATCTGGAACGAGTTCTTCACGCCGCTGCTGTACCTGGGCGGCAGCGACAACACCACCGCACCGGTGGCGATCTACGGCTTCGTCAGCCAGTACGTCTCGCAGTGGCCCCTGATCTTCGCCGGCCTGGTGATCAGCGTGATCCCGATCCTGGTCGTCTACTTCGCGCTGCAGAAGCACATCATCAAGGGCTTCGCCGGCGGCCTCAAAGGCTAGCCCCACCCCCCGCTCTCGATTCGGAGTCTCTCATGAAGCTCGTTAAAACGTTCTCATCCGTGTGCTACCTCGCCGTCGCGGTGAGCGCCTGCTCGACCTCGGGAGGCGGCGGCGCCGCTCCCACCGGGCAGGTGCTCACGCTGGCCGCCGCGGGTCAGGGCCCGGCCAAGGCCGCGGTGGAGGCGTTCGAGAAGGCCAACCCCGGCGTCACGGTGAAGACCACATTCACCGAGGACGACGCCTCCTACCAGCAGCAACTGCGCACCCAGCTGTCCTCGGGGACGGCACCCGACGTGTTCCGCATGTGGCCGGGCGGCGGCAACACCATGGCCGTGCGGGACCTGGGCGCCGACGGCATGCTGATGGACCTGTCCGGCGAGAGCTGGGCGGGCGGGCTCAGCGCCGACCTCAAGGCCGTCACCAGCGACCCGGCGGGCAAGGTCACGGCCGTGCCCGTGACGATCGGCGCCATCGGCGCGATCTGGAACGACCAGGCGCTGGCCAAGAGCGGCCTCACCAAGCCCGCCACGTGGCCGGAGGTGCTGGCGTTCTGCAAGGCCGCCAAGGCCAGGAACGTCGTGCCGTTCGCGCTCGGCCTCAAGTCCGCGTGGGTCACCCAGCTGGTGCCGTACGCGCTGACCGCCTCCCTCGTCTACGGCCCGAACCCGCAGTTCACCCAGCAGCAGAAGGACGGCAAGGCAACCTTCGCGGACTCCGGGTGGAAGCAGGCCATGGACAAATACCTGCAGATGCGCGACTCGGGCTGCTTCAACGACAGCCCCAACGGCGTCGGCTACGACGAGCAGATGCAACTGCTCGGCCAGGGCAAGGCACTGGGCGCCGTGCACGTGCTGTCCGCCGTGCAGTCGGCGCTCAAGTCCGCGCCCCAGGGCACCACGTTCTCGATGAGCCCGTTCCCCGCCACCGACAGCGCCGACGGCACCTACGTGCCGGTGTCGGTCGGCATCGTGTACGGCGTCAACGCCAAGGCCAAGAACCCGGCTCTGGCCAAGAAGTTCATGGAGTTCCTCGCCTCGCCGGAAGGACAGGCGCTGTACGCGACCGCATCCGGCAGCAGTCCCGCGCTGTCCAGCCCGTCCTTCAAGGCCGACGCGCTGCAGCAGCCGGTGCTGGACGCGGTCAAGGCCGGGAAGTCCACGCTCTACCCGGACCAGGCCTGGCCCAGCGCGAAGGTCCAGCAGGAGCACCTGACCTCGATCCAGGAGCTGTTCAACGGGACGGTCGACGTGCCGACGCTGCTCGGCCGCATGGACAAGGCGTTCGGCGAGGCCAAGTGACCGGCAAACGAGATTCGGGGGCCCTGGCCATGACCGCATGGGAGGCATGCCTGTGGATCACACCTAAGATCTTCGACGACCTGCGTGACCCCGCGCCCGGCGTGGAGGCGTTCTTCGACCACCACGCCGGCTGGCTGGCCGACCGGCCGGTCACGGTGGTCTTCTGCGCGGGCAACGGCGACCACGTACTGAACTACGCCGGCCTCCAGACGTGGGACGACCGCTTCGACTGGGCCCGCTACAACTGCTTCGCGCTCGCCCCCGGCGGACCCTCCGCCAGTGCCAGGGCGCACAACCGGGACTGGCTGGCCCGGGTGCGTGACGGGGGTGAGCGCTCGGCCAACCCGTACTCCGCCGGGCCGATGTTCACCCTCTCCGAGCAGCCGATGGACTATCGCACGCTGGCTGCGATCTACGCGGCCATACGCGCGGAGGCCTCGCGCCGCGGGTTCCAGGTGAGGCTGCTGGAGTATCTGGAGCCTGGGCCGGAGTTCTGCCGCAGCGAGTGGAAGACGGTACGGCACCCGGAGGTGGCCGCCGGCACAGCCGACGCCGGCGGCCACGTGGTCCCTGGCGTGATCGACGTGACGGCTCCCCTCTCGGCCGACTCGCGCCCGTACGCCGCCTTCCCCGGCGGCATCCCGGGCGGACTGCCGTCCGGGGACTTCGTCGCCGCCCAGTCGGCGGCGTTCGTGGCCGACTTCGGGCTGGACGGGGTCATGCTCGGCAACCAGTTCGGCCTGGTCGGCTTCTGGCATCCGGACAATGCGCCGCCGCTCAGCCCCGAGCGGTCGGCCGGGATCGAGCGGTTCTTCCTGCGGTTGCGCGAGGCCATGGGCGACGGCCTCGTCTACTGGATGGACACGTACTGGCGGGCCGAGGTGGAGCGGTCGGCCTGGGGCATGACCGACGCCGCCTACCACTCGCTCGACGCGATCCTGGTCAGCACGTTCGCCGTGCTGGTGGAACGTACCGAGATCGTGCCCAACCTGCTGAGCAAGGCCGCGCTGGGCGGACCGCGGCCGCTGCTCGGGCTGGACTTCGTCGACCCCTGGTACTGGTACCGCACCTACCTCGACGACCGGCGTACCTATCTCTACCAGCGCGAGGTGCTGGCCGCGCACGCCGCATCCGTGGCCGGGATCTCCTTCTTCGCCAACGACACCTTCGGCCACTTCGTGCCGGAGCCGGAACTCGAGGACACCCTCGAGGTGGTCAGGAAGGCGGAGTGCCTTTAGGCCATGCCCGGCGGGGCGGGCTCTGTGACGCGCTGCGAACGCACAGAGCCCGCCGTCTCATACGGCGGCCGGGGGCCTAACAGCGGGGCGCCACGGCGTCGATCTTGCCGCCGAAGTCGTCCTTGTACACCCTGCGGTAGTCGCCGTCACGGACCACGCGCGTCTCCTTGTTGTCGGGGACGTGGATCCAGTTGATGAAGCAGCCGTCGGCGTGGGCGATGAAGGACCCCACGTTGTCGTGCAGCGCCGGCGGTACGTCCACGTAACCGTGATCCGGACTCCAGCACCACGACGCGCCGGTGTAGTCCCGCCCGCTCCACAGGCAGATGTCACCGGCTCGGGCGGCGGGCGCGGCCGCCGCCGCCGTGGCCGGGGCGGCGCCAGCCACCAAGGCGAGCGCGATGGCGCCGGTGGCCGTTGCGATTCGCATGTCGCGTGTCGTCGTCCTCAATGCAGTTTCCCCTCGTGTTCGTGCTGCTCGAAGAGCTGCCTACGCAGCTCTCGTCACAGCATGTAATAGATCGAACACGCAGCGCTTCTACGCGCCGGATACAAGATCTTGGACTCGCGGTCGGGAAGAACTGGCGAACACGTCATAGCGATATCGCGAGGTCAGCCCGGCTACGTGTTCGGCTTCGGCGCGCCGGTCGGGTTCCACCTCGCCGAGCGGTGCCCCGAACGGGTCGCGGGCCTGGTGGTCCAGAGCGGCAACGCCTACTCCGAGGGCCTGCCGCAGGTCGCCCCGCTCATCGCCGGCTTCCTCGACCGAGTGTGGCCCGAGGGGCGCTGGTGGCGGCGATCCCCGAGATCAGGTGCTCGCCGTACTGGGGTGACGAATGGCATGTTCTGGGGTGCTGACTGTCAGAAAGAGGGGGCGTGCTGACCGCGCAACAAAACGCCAGCTCATAACGCCTTGTGGAGCACTTGGTTGATATTTCACGCATCGCCGTTGATGGCGGCATGTCTGAAATATCCCTCTATATGGCGGCAAGTGATGATTGACGGTGGCGACGCGGCCGTCATAACCTGCCGATGCATCGAAGCCGATCTTTCTGAGCGATCCACGGGGGGCCGCTCGAAAAGATTTAACACGGGGGGCCTAACGTGCTGTTTTCGGCTGCCGTAAAATGCGGGAAAGATTGCGAGAAGACCGTATGAGGCGGCCTGTCGTAGCCATTACCGGCGGCGCTGGGTTTCTCGGGTCTCATCTTTGTGAGCGGTTTCTGGCCGAGGGTTACCGCATTTTCTGCGTCGACAACTTCCTCACCGGAGCGGTCGCGAACGTCGAGCATCTCATGGCCGACGACCACTTCCGGCTGATCCGCGCCGACGTGTCCCAGCACCTGGTCCTCCCGGACGCCGTGGACGCCGTACTCCACTTCGCCTCGCCCGCCTCACCCACCGACTACCTGCGCCTGCCCATCGACACGCTCCGGGTCGGCTCCAGCGGCACCTTCAACGCCCTTGAGTTGGCCAAGGAGAAGGGCGCCCGGTTCGTCCTCGCCTCCACATCGGAGACGTACGGCGACCCGCTGGTCCACCCGCAGCCGGAGACCTACTGGGGCAACGTGAACCCGGTCGGACCGCGCGGCGTCTACGACGAGGCCAAGCGCTTCGCCGAGGCCATGACCATGGCCTTCCGGCGGGCCTGCGGCGTGGACACCGCGATCCTGCGGATCTTCAACACGTTCGGCCCCAGGATGCGGCCGTTCGACGGCCGCGCGATCCCGACGTTCATCAGGCAGGCGCTGCTCGGCGAGCCGATCACCGTGTCGGGCGACGGCGGCCAGACCCGGTCGATCTGCTACGTGGACGACCTGGTCGAAGGCATCTTCCGGGTCTTCAACTCGGACATGGACGGCCCGGTCAACCTGGGCAACCCGCATGAGATCTCCATGCTCGCCCTGGCCGAGTGGATCAAAGACCTCACCGGCTCCACATCCGAGATCACGTTCGTGCCGCGGCCACAGGACGATCCGAAGATCCGCCGTCCCGACATCACGCTCGCGACAGCGCGGCTGGGCTGGGCGCCCAGAACACCCATCGAGGACGGGCTGCGGCACACCATCGCCTGGTTCCAGGACCATTCGCAGCTCTGGACCGCCGGCAACCTGGCACGCACGGCCTCCTAGGACGAAGCGCATGAGCACGACTGCCGGGGTCGGCTACACCGACCTGTTCAGACAGGACCGCTCCCACCCGCATTGGGCCTACGACTACGCCCAGCGCCTGGTGGAGCGGCACGGGCCGGGGCGGCGCGTGGTGATCCAGACCAGCATGTCGCCCAGCGGCTGGTTCCACGTCGGCAACTTCCGCGACACCGCCTGCGCGTACCTGGTCCACCGGGCGCTGCGGCGGCTGGGACAGGACTCGCTGATCCTGCTCAGCTTCGACGACTACGACCCCATCCGCCCCAGCCAGGCCGCCCGCGAACCCGAGCTGGCCGGGTACGGCGCCCGCCCGCTGGGCGCGGCCACCGAGCGCAGCAGGCGGATCTGCCGCCGCTACATCGCCGAGTTGAAGCGCATGGGCATCTGCCCGGCGGAGGCCGACGCCGACGGCCGCACGCCGGCGGACTCCGACTGGCAGACCCACTACCAGCACGGACGCTACCTCGCCGGCACCTACGTACCGCTCCAGCTGCGCTACCTCCGCGGCGCGGGCAAGCTCGGCAAGCTCCTCGGGCAGGCGCCCGAGCACCTGTTCAGCGTCTACTGCGAGCAGTGCGGCCGGGGCGGCACGCGTACGCTCAAGCTCGGCCGCGGCCGGGTGCGCTACGCCTGCGACTCCTGCGGCGCCCTCACCACCACCCGGCGCATCGAACTGGTGAAGCCGGCGTGGGCGCTCGACTGGACGCTGCGGGTCACCCACGAGCGCATCGACTGCGAGCCGGCGGGCCAGGACCACTGCAGCGCGGGCAGCACGATGGACCGCACCCGGGCGATCTACCGCGAGTACCTGCGGGCGCACCAGCCGGTGATCGTGCCGTACGGCCTGGTCCGCCAGGCCGCCGACAGCGGCAAGGTGTCGGGCTCGCGCGGCGGCGGAATGACGCTCGCCGACCTCATGCGGGTCATGCCGCCCCGGCTGATCCTCTTCCTGTACGGCAGGCCCAACTGCCTGTCCGACTTCCGCATCAGCCTGGACTTCGCCCCGTTCGTCGCCGCCTACGACGCCTACGACCGCTTCCTGACCCGGGTGCGGGCGGGCGAGCGGCGGGCCGCGGCGCTGCACGATCTCATCGCCGGCGAGGACGACGAGACCGGCCCGCTGCCCGGGATGCGGCAGGTGCTCGGGCTGCTCCAGTCCTACTGCTACGACGTGGAACGTGTCACCGCCCTGCTCGGGCCGGCCGCCGCCGAACGGGTCCGCCACGCCCACGCCTGGCTGACCCGTCACGGCCGCTGCTGGATGGACCGTACGGTGGCGGCCGAGCCGGGGGCCCTGCTCGTGGACGGGGACCTGCCGGAACGCTGGACCCGCGCGTCGTACCGGACGCTCTATCTGACCCTGTTCGGCACCGAGTCGGGGCCGCCGCTGAGGCGGCTGGAGCAGATCTTCGGCCGGGCCGAGCTCGTCGCCGCCGTGCGAGCCTACGCGGACCGCACCGAGCGCCCCCTGCGTGAGCGGGTGCTCGCGCAGCCCAGGCCGGGTGACGCCGATGCAAGTTGAGATCATCGACCCCACGGTGCAGCCGGTGCCCGCCGACTGGGAGCTCTTCCGCAAGCAGGAGGGCCTGATCGCGGCCTGGCAGGCGGACGCGCTCACGGCGGTCGCCTGGTGCTCCACCCGTCCGGTCCGGCTGGGGATCGTGCGTGACGGGGGCCAGGTGGCCGCCCTGTTCAGCGGTGAGGTGACGGGGCTGCCGCCCCGCCGGGGCAGGTACGCCGAGCCCGGGGCGCTCCCGCTGACCGGGTGGTTCAACTGCCGTATGCTCATCGGCTTCACCAGCGGTTTCGTGTTCGCCGCCGAGCTGCCCGAGCCGGACAGGGTCGCGGTGCTCGCCGCGTTCGAGAAGGCGCTGCGCCGCCGGCTGGGGCGGCACTGCCTGGGCATCCTCTACCGGCAGGTCACCGCCGACATGCTGCCGTTGGTGGCGCGACGGTCCCGGCCCCGGATCACGACCGCGCCCAACACGCTGCTGCGCAACCGCTGGCCCGACATGGACGCGTACTTCGCCGACCTGCCGCGCGACCGGCGGCGCCGGCTACGCAAGATCCACGCCGAGGCCGCGGAGGGCACGCGGGTGCTGGCGGGCGCGGGCGAGATCGACCCCGTGCAGGCCGCGGCGCTGGCCCAGGCCACCCTGCGCAAGCACGGCAGCTCCGACGCGCCCCTGCCCGCGCGCTATTTCCACGTGCTCAGCGGCGAGGAAGGCGTGCGTTACTTCGGCCACCTGGACGAGGACCGGCTGCTCTCCTTCGATCTGGCCTTCGACGACGGCCGGCGGCTGGTCACCACGGTGACCGGCTCGCTGGAGGTGCGCGACGGGGGCCGCCGCAACCTCTACTTCGACCTG
Organism: Nonomuraea sp. CA-141351; assembly: GCF_050944675.1. NCBI lineage: Bacteria > Bacillati > Actinomycetota > Actinomycetes > Streptosporangiales > Streptosporangiaceae > Nonomuraea > Nonomuraea sp. CA-141351. The sequence goes on along the minus strand of NZ_CP191982.1, from coordinate 8,095,527 downwards.
TACCTGCGCGAGATCGACTACATGATCGGGCACGGCCGCGAGGGATGCGAGTTCGGCAAGGGGATGGCCGAGCTGAAGCAGCGGTTCGGGTGCGAGCTGATTCCCCAGACCGCCGTGCCGGCCGCATGGTGACCATCCGACATCTCGAGAGGCGAACGACCATGGAGTTCTCACAGGCGCTCGACGCGCATCTGAAGGCAATCGAGGCACGTGACCTGGAGGGATACCTGGCCACCGTCCACCAGGACGCCTCGGTGATCCTGCCGAACGGGACGCTCCTGCGCGGCAAGGAGGCGGTCGCCGAGTTCCACGCCGCCTGGTTCGGCGACCCCGACTGGTCGCTGCGGGCCGAGACCGTGCGGGTGGAGACGGTGGGGGAGGCCGCCTTCGCCCTGCTGTCGGTGGTGTACGACGACCTGGACCCGGAGGGGAAGCCGTACCAGAAGGTCTACTACCTGACCCTGTACTTCACCCGGGCCGACGGGCGGTGGCTGCTCGTCCACGACCAGAACACCTTCTGCTGAGATGACCGGATCGGGGTTCTCCGAGCGGGCCTGGGAGCAGGGGTACCGGGCCGCGGTGGCGCGGGCGTTCGGCACCGTGCCGTACTACCGCGAGATGTGGGCCGAGACGGGCGCGCGGCAGGAGGAGCCGGCCCCGACGCCGGTGACGCGGCTTGAGACCGTGCTGGCCAGGCTGTACCCGCTGGGCGCGCCGTACGAGCGGCGGCGGGAGGAGCCCGGCTGGCTGGGCGAGCCCGGCGAGCTGTTCGAGGCCCTGCGGCTGACCGGGGAGTACCGGGGCGAGCGGCCGCTGTTCGAGGTCCGCCGGGCACTGCTGGACTGGCGGCGGATCGGCAGGGCGCGCTACCACGTCGTGCTCAGCGCGGACGCCGAGGTGGCCGACCCCGAGATCAGGGCGGCAGGGCTGCGTGCCTTGCACGCCGCGCGCGAGCCCGCCCTGCTGGGCGACCCCGGCCAGATCGCCGAGCTGCCCGATCGTCCGGACCGGGCACGCCTGCTCCTGCGCGTGCCCCTGACGGACCTCGGCACACACGAGCACGGGCATGTCGTGCACGACGGTCACCTGGGCTACCTCGGGGGCCGCCACCGGGGATGCGGGCAGGTCCACGTGAACTGGCGGCGCGTGCACGTCCGCCAGACCCCGGAGGGACCGCTGTTCACCCTGCTGCGGCGGCGCCGGCCGACCCTGGTGGGCATCAGCGTCCCCGGCACCGCCCACCTCGCCCTGGAGCGCTGCCGCCGGCACGGCACGCCCGTGCTGGCCGCCCGCGAGGCGGTGGCCTCGTGAGGGCGTCCACGTTCAACCTCGCGCCGGTCGCCTACCATCTGGCCGGGGTCCGCCGCAGGGAGCGCCTCGGCCACGAGAAGCAGCGGCGGCTCCAGGCCCAGCGGCTGCGCGCCCTCGTACGGCACGCCTACGCCAACGTCCCCTACTACCGGCGCGCGTTCGTCCCCGCCCTGGTCGAGGGGCTGCGCAGCGCGCACGACCTGGCCGGATTCCCGGTGCTGGACCGCATGGACCTGCACCACAACGGAGCCGGCCTGCTCGCGGACGGGTTCACCGAGGCCAACACCCGCGCCGCCGCGACCAGCGGCTCCTCGGGCATCCCGATCACGATCCGCAACTCGGAACGCGACCTGGGCTACCTGCGCGCGACGTATCTGCAGGACATGCTCTCCCTCGGGCTGCGCCCCTCCGACAGGATCGCCTATTTCCGGGTCAACCCGTTCCTGCGTCACCCGCTCGAACGCCTGGGAGTGCTGCGCAACTTCCACATCCCCACCGACCGGTCGCTGGACGAGCAGGTGGCCGCGTTCCTGGCGGCCAGGCCCACGTTCCTCGTCGGGTTCCCCAACGTCATCGCCAGCGTGGTGGACGAGCTCAAGCGGCGCGGCATCGCCCACAAGGGCGTCAGGACCGTGCTGTTCGGCGGCGAGCGGCTCACCCCGGCCGCCCGCGCGCACATCCTCGACTACTTCGGCGCGGCCCACCAAGAGGTGTACGCCTGCGTCGAGACGTTCACCATCGCCCGCGCCTGCCCGAAGGGGAGCCTGCACCTGCGCACCTCCGACCTGGTCGTCGAGGTCGAGCACGAGGACGGCACCGTCTCGGTCGAGGACGGCCGGGGCGAGATCATCCTGACCAGGCTGCGCGGGCAGGCCATGCCGCTGATCCGCTACCGGCTCGGCGACCGGGTGCACATCACCCCCAGCGACTGCCCCTGCGGAGTGGCCCGCACGCCCATCGTGCGCGAGGTCCTGGGCCGCAGCCAGGACCGCATCGCCGCCGCCGACGGCCGGCGCTACTACGGGGACTTCCTCACCTACGTGGTCCAGGACTTCCCCGAGGTGACCCGGATGCAGCTGATCCAGCACCGGCCGGGGGCGGTCGAGGTGGTGATCGTGCCGGTCGCGGGCGCCCGCGACGACCTCACGGCCGACATCACGCAGGCGCTCCGCCGCAAGGCGCCCGGCCTGGACGCCACCGTACGAACGGCGACACGAATCGCCCCAGAAGCCAACGGAAAGATCAAGATCGTGAAAGTACACGGAGACCCCGTGCTTTCCGGTGATTCATCCGCAACCTAGAAAGGTCACGTGTCACATGTCGCTGAAGGAAACCATCGACCAGCGCATAGCCGACCACCTTAAGGCCGCTTACACCGATGACCACGCCGTACGCAAGCTGTCGCAGCACTTCCGCCGCGAGGGCTACGTGAAACTGCCCGGGCTGGTCCCGCAGTCGCTGTTCAAGGAGGTCAGCGACGAGGTCCACCGGCTGCTCGACCTGCACGAGAAGCGGATCGACATCCACCTGGCCGAGACCGGCAACTCGCCGCGTTACATGAGCACGATCAGCCAGCAGGCCATCGCCAAGGACAGCGGGCTGATCCCGGCCGTCTACGAATCGCAGGCGCTCATGGGCTTCCTGTCGCGGCTGGCGGCTCAGCCGGTCGTGCTGTGCCCGTGGGAGGAGGAGAAGTACATCGCCATCCGCCAGCACAAGCAGGGCGACACGCACGGCTGGCACTGGGGTGACTTCAGCTTCACGGTGATCTGGATCATCGAGGCCCCGGAGGCCAAGTACGGCGGTCAGCTCCAGACCGTCCCGCACACCGACTGGAACAAGCAGGACCCGCGCGTGGAGGAGTACCTGCAGGCGCACCCGATCAAGACCTGGGGACACGCCACCGGCGACCTGTACTTCCTGCGTTCGGACACCACCCTGCACCGCACGATCCCGCTGAACGCCGACCGGACGCGCATCATCCTGAACACCTGCTGGGCCAGTGAGTCGGACGCCAAGAAGGAGGCCACTCACGAGACCATGCACGCGATGTTCGACTGACAGATGTCCGACCTCATCCATCACTCAGGGGCGCATGCGGGCATGAAGGACGCCCGCATGCCGCCCCCCGGCATCACCGCGATCATCCCGTGCTACAACGAGATCGCCTGCGTCGAGCGCGCGTACCAGGAGATCCAGGCGGAGCTGGGCAAGTACGAGGACGTCGAGATGCTGTTCATCGACGACGGCAGCACCGACGGCACGCTGGATGCGATCAAGGGCTTCGCCGCCGCCGATCCCCGGGTGAAGTACATCTCCTTCGCCCGGAACTTCGGCCTGGAGGCGGCCTTCTCCGCCGGGTTCAAGTACGCCTCCAAGGCCTGGACGGTGCAGTTCGACGCGGACCTGCAGTCGCCCCCGCACGAGATGCACCGGCTCGTGGCCAAGGCGATGGAGGGCTACGACGTGGTCTTCGCCGTGCGCGAGAACCGCCAGGACGCGTGGTACCGCAGGCTCGGCACCTGGGCGCACCAGACGATCGCCCAGCGCTGGCTCGGCATCGAGCTGCCGCAGGGCGCGTCGGTGTTCCGGATCGTCCGTACCAGCGTGGCGCGCAAGGTGGTGGACACCAAGCTGTCCACGCCGTACTTCATCGCCACCGCCCCGCTGCTCGGCGCCCGCTACACCACGCTGCCCACCACGCACCAGCCGAGGGTGGACGGCACCGGCAAGTGGAACCTGCGCAAGCTGTTCACGCACGCCACCGAGCTGTTCGTCGGGTTCTCGTTCCGGCCGCTGACCTGGCTCATCGGCCTGGCCGCCGCGGCCGTGGCCGGGGGGATCGCGATCGCGGCGCTGGCGCTGGCCGGGCGCGTCGGCCCGCTCGTGGTCGACCTGGCGGCCCTGCTCACCGCCCTGGTCACGCTCGTCCTGCTCGCGGTGGTCGCCCGCTATCTCGTACGGGTGATGCGCGTGCAGGCGATCGGCGTGCCGCGCTACCAGATCCGCGAGGCCAACATCCCGATCCGGGCGGACGAGGCCCTGTACGGCCATGAGACCCCCTATGTCGTCGCCGAAGTCTGGGAGAACGTCAGTTGAGAAACCTCATCGTGCTCGGCGGAGGCGAGGACCAGATCCCCGCCTACCGGGAGGGACGCAGACTCGGCTATCGGGTGATCGGCGTGGACCAGCGTCCCGACGCGCTCGGCGCCGCGGAAGCCGACCAGTTCCTCTGCATGACCAGCAGGGACCCGGAAGGCATCGCCCGCGCCCTGGGCCCGATCGACGTCGCCGCCGTCATCTCCCCGGCCAGCGACGCGGCCCAGGAGGCGGTGGCGGAGCTGCGCCGGATCTACCGCACCCCGCACCAGACCGCGCCGGACGCCCTGCGGTGCACAGTGGACAAGGGCTTCTTCCGGCAGGTCATCGACCGGCTGGGGCTGCCCGCGTACCGCTACGTGCAGGACGACGACATCGAGAAGCTGACCGCGGCGGCGGCGGCGGACCTCGGCTACCCGCTGATCGTCAAGCCGGCCGACTCGTCGGGCAGCAAGGGCATCACCGTGCTCGACGGTCCGGCCGAGCTGCCGGGCGCGATCGAGTACGCCCGTAAGCACTCCTTCTCCCGCCAGGTGATCCTGGAGGAGCTGATCGCGGGCAGCCACGGCGCGGTGGAGTCGTTCTTCGCCGACGGCCGGCTGGCGTTCATGGCCGTCACCGACCGCGTCATCACCGGCCCGCCGGCGATGATCAGCCTGGCCCACGTGGTGCCCGCCGACCTCGGCCCGTCCGTGTACGCGCGGCTGAGCGAGGCGATCACCGCCATCTGCGCCGAGGTCGGGCACCGGCACGGCCCGGTCAACTTCGACTTCGTGCTCACGCCCGGCGGCGACCTGTGCTTCATCGAGATGGGCGCCAGGCTGGGCGGCAACGGCATGCCGCTGATGGTCCGGCACGCCTTCGGGCTGAACACGGTCGAGGCGGCCATCCGGCTGGCCCTGGGCGAGCCGCTGAGCATCGACGTCACCCACCGGCGCACCGCCGTGCTCCGCATCCTGGCCGCCGAGACCGACGGCGTGCTCACCGCCGTCGAAGGGCTCGCCGAGCTCAGGCGGATGCCGGAGGTGGTGGACGTGCAGGTGTTCAAAACGCCCGGCGACCACGTGCGGGCCTACACGCAGGCCGGGCACAAGCTCGGCTACCTGGTCCTGGTCGCCGACACGCGGGAGTTGCTGGAAGACGCGCTGGACCGGGCCCTGCGCACTCTTCGATTCGAGATCGAGCCCGATGTGAAAGGTTCCCCATGATCCCCCGTAAGCCGCTCGGCTTCCTGATTTTCACGGCGCTCGCGGTCCTCGCCGCGGCGTTCGTCTGGTTCGGCCTGCCCCACGACCGGGAGGTGAAGTCGCTGGGCATCTTCCTGGTGAAGCTGCTGCCGTTCATCTTCGCCGCCGAGGCCGTGGCCAGGCTGGACGTGGAGTGGGCCAAGCGGATCAGGCTCGCGCTATGGACGGTGCCACCCGCGTTCCTGGTGTACTTCCTCTACTTCGTGCCGAAGATCTTCTTCTTCGGCGGGGTGGAGGTCGGCAGCCGTGAGGCGTTCTACGGGCTGTACTACCACGTGCTCACGGTGACGCCGTTGATCATCATGGCCATGGTGCTGGCCTTCCGGCTGGGCGGCGGCTCGGCGGCGCTGGTGCGCAGGCTCGCCTACGGCATGCTGCTGCTGATGCTGTCAGGCCTGGAGGACTTCGCCTTCCTGACGGTCAACGACCACACCGACCCGGCCTACGCCACCATCCCCGACGTGTGGGACTGGGCCTCGCACATGACCGTGTTCCTCGGGCACCCGCCCACCAAGTACGAGGCGTACACGTTCATCCTGGTCCACGTGGTGCTGGCGCTGGCGGTGTTCTTCAGCCCGCAGCGCTGGTGGGACTCGCTCAAGCTGCGGTTCGTCCGGACCGAGAGCGCGTAGCGGTGCTCTTGCGCGAGGCGGCGTACGTGCCGCTCACCATCGCGCGGCAGTACGGCGGCGTGGCGGGGCTGCGCCGCCGCCAGCTGCGCGGGCTCAACCGGGTGCTGGAGCTGGCCCGCACCCGGGTGCCCTACTACCGCGACGACCCGCGCTACGCACGGGGGCCGCTGCGCAGCCTGGCCGAGCTGGCCGAGCTGCCGGTGCTGGACAAGCAGGTGCTGCGCGAGCAGCCGCTGGAGCGCATGCTCGCCGACGGCGTGGACCCGGAGCAGTGCCTGTCATTCCAGACCAGCGGCAGCACCGGGCGGCGGGTCAGGATCCTGCACGACCAGGACAGCCACGACTACCACATGGCCGCGTGCGTGCGCAGGTTCCTGGCCACCGGCCGCTACCTGCCCACCGACCGGCTCAGCCACATCCGGCCGTTCGCGCCGCCCGCCCGCATGTTCGAGCGGTTCGGGCTGTTCAGGCGGCACGTGATCCTCTCGCACCGGCCCATGGCGGAGATCAAGGCGGAGCTGCTGGCCAACCGCCCCAAGGTGCTGATCGGCTACCCCGTACACCTGCGGGCCCTGCTGCGGGCGCTGACCCCGGACGAGCTGGCGCGGCTACGGCGGACGCTGCGGATCGTGATGACCGAGTCCGAGCTGCTGCTGCCCGAGCACCGCTCCATGTTCGCCACGCAGTTCGCGGCGCCGGTCTTCGACGAGTACTCGGCCTTCGAGGTGCTCAACGTGACCTACGACTGCCGCCACGGCCGCGCCCACCTGGGCGAGGACCGCGTCTACTGCGAGATCGTGGACGAGCGGGGCGACCCGGTGCCGGACGGCGAGCCCGGCAGGGTGGTGGTCACCTCGTTCCTAGAGCAGGCGATGCCGCTGCTGCGCTACAGCCTGGGCGACATCGGCCTCATCGAGCCGGGCCGCTGCCCCTGCGGCCGCCGCTTCCGCACCCTGCGCCTGACCACGGGACGCAGCAACGACTACGTCACGCTGCCGTCGGGGGAGCGGCTCTACCCGGACGCGTTCCTGCACCTGGCCGCCACCCACCCCGGCGTCAGCGAGTGCTTCGTCCACCAGGAGGCCGACGGGCTGGTACGCGTCCACGTCGTACCGAGCGGCGAGGAAGCAGGCGAGCAGGTGTTCGCGACCGTGCGCGAGAAGCTGTACGGCCTGGCCGGAGGGGAGTTCCCGCTGGAGGTGGTGCGGGCGGAGTCCGTGCTCATCACGCCGGGCGGTAAGGGCCGGTTCGTCACCTCTGACTATTCCGCATGAAACGCCCTGCACCGGCCACCGTGAGGCGGCTGGCGGCGCTGGTCGGCGGCCGGGCGGCGTTCCGCGGGACGCTGCTGCTGGCCAACCTCGTGCTGCTGGCGGCCTGGGGCTCGGCGGGCTACGCGGGATACGCGCAGGCGATGGGCGGCGCCGCCGTCCTGGCCCTGATCGCCTCCACCGGGATCGAGAAGTGCGCGCTCAAGCTGATCCCCCGGCTGCGGTACACCGTCCCCGCGCTGGTCGGCGTCTTCGTGGCGCTCGCCGGCCTGCTGCTCGTGGTGTCGCTCGCCGTCCTGGGCGGCATGCTGGCGCTCGGCCACAACGGGCCGTGGCCGCTGGCCGCGCTCGCCGGCCTGAGCCAGATCGGCGTGGGACTCAACCAGGTCCTCGTCGGCCTGACCAGGGCCATCGGCAAGCCGGCGCGCGACGTGGCCAACCATCTCGTGCTCTCGGCGGCGCTGGCCTGCTGGACGGCGGCGGCGCTGACGCTCGAGATCACGCCGGCGACGTTCCTGTCGCTGTACGTCGGCACGCTGGCCGTGCTCGACCTGGCGTTGCTGGCAGGGTTGCGGCCCGACTTCCGCGGGCTGCGACGCCGCACACTCAAGAGGGCCGCCGTCGGGACGTCGCTGCGGATGGCGGTGCCCGACCTGGCCGGCGGGATGTCGATCAGCCTGATGTTCCTGGCTCTGTCCGTGGCCGGCGCGCAGGCCGAGAGCACCGGGCTCTACATGGCGGGCACCGCCTCCTCGACCCTGCTCAACGCCTTCTCCTATCTGCTGCGCATCCTGCAGCCCGACGTCTCCAGGGCGCTGTACCAGCGGGACCTCACCGCGGCCTACAAGCGGCTGTCGCGCTGGCTGCGCGTGCTGATGCTCGCCGGCACGCCGTACGTGCTGGGCGTGCTGGCGCTGGCGCTGACCGTGCTGCGGCCGTACGGGGACGTGGGGGTCGTGATCCTCTACATCGCGTGCGTCCCGGTCATCTTCGCCGTCGGCAGCGCCAACTACCTGATGGAGAACGCCACCCGCCAGGCGCTGCACGCGACCGCGGTCGGGGCCGCCCTGTCGCTGGCCGTGATCGGCGCGCTGGCCTTCGTCGTCGTGCCGTGGGCGGGGGCGCTCGGCGCGGTGGTCCTGATCGCGTTCGGCGAGCTCATCCACGCGGGGGCGATCCTCCGCTGGCTGCGACCGCGGTCTCGTCAACTCATGGGGGTGTGAACATGGCGGTTGAGAGACCGCTCGAGGACACCGAGCAGCGGCTGCTGCCCGCGCCGGCCCGGGGGCTGGTCCTGGCGCTCGTGCTGACAGGGGCGGCCGTGGCGCTGGTCATGGTGGCCTTCGGCGGCGGCGCGGGCGGCTCGGGGCAGCCGGTCGCGCGGGCGGTCGCGGAGGAGGTGTCGCGGGCGGAGTTCGCGCTGCGGCTGTTCGTCGCGGTGGGGGTGATCGGCGGGCTGGCCTCGCTCGGCGGGGTGCTGGCCCGCAGGCTCGGCCAGCCGACCGTGGTGGGGCAGATGGTGGCAGGGCTGCTGCTCGGGCCGTCGGCTCTGGGCGCGCTGGCACCCGGTGCGATGAGCCTGGTCATGCCGGACTGGATCGCGCCGAACCTGAACCTCATCGCCCAGGCCGCATTGGCGATCTTCATGTTCACCGTGGGCATGGAGTTCGACCCGCAGGTGCTCGGCCGCCAGCGGAGCGTGATCGGGGCGGCCAGCCTGGCGATGATGGCGGTGCCGTTCGCGCTGGGCGCCGTCGCGGCGATCCCGTTCTCCGCCACGATGGCCGGGCCGAAGGCGGGGATGACCGAATACGTGCTGTTCGTCGGCACCGCGCTCAGCGTCACCGCCTTCCCGGTGCTCGCCAGGATCGTGCAGGAGTCGGGGCTGTCCGGCACCAGGCTGGGCTCGCTGGCCATGGTCTGCGCGGGGGTGGCGGACGTGCTCGCCTGGTGCGCGCTGGCCGTGGTGCTGGCGATCACACAGGCGCGCAGCCCCGCCGGGGTGCTGACCGCGGTCGCGCTGACGGCCGGACTGGTGCTGCTGGTCCTGCTCGTCGTACGCCCCGCGCTGCGCGTCCTAGCCGCCCGCCACGCCGGGGCCACGGTGCCCACCCCCGCCGGCCTGGCTCTCGTGCTCGGCCTGATCTTCGCGCTGGCCGCGGCCACGGACGCCATCGGCGTACACGCGATCTTCGGGGCCTTCCTGGCCGGGATCGTGCTGCCGCGCGACTCGGCCATGCTCGGCACCGTGCCGGAACGGCTCGGGACGCTCAACCGGGCCATGCTCCTGCCGGTGTTCTTCGCCTCGATCGGGCTGCAGACCAACGTCCGGCTGGCCCTCGACCATCCGGCCGTGCTGGTCGGCGGCACGGTGCTGCTCGCGGTCGCCGTGCTCGGCAAGCTCGGCACCGCCTCCGTGGTCGCGCTGGCCGGGGGCATGCCCAGACGGCTCTCGCTCGGCCTCGGCGTGCTCATGAACGCCCGCGGGGTCACCGAGATCGTCGTGCTCAGCACCGGGCTGAGCGTCGGCGTCATCAGCGACGGCGCCTTCGCCATGCTCGTGGTGATGGCCCTGGTCACCACCGTGATGACGGTGCCCGCGCTACGCCTGCTCAAGCTGTTCAACCCCGCCGGGGCCGCATCCGGGCCAACACCGCACCACACCGCCACCAGCGGAGTCACCACCAGTGGAAAGGAACGACTGTCATGACCTCCACCTCACTCGTCACCGGGGGCGCCGGCTTCATCGGCTCCCACGTCGCAGCCGACCTGCTCCGAGCCGGCCACCGCGTCGTGGTGCTCGACGACCTGTCGGGCGGGGACGCGGCCAACGTGCCCGACGGCGCCCACTTCCACGAGGGCAGCGTGTGCGATCCGGAGACCGTGGACGGGCTGTTCAGGACCTGGAAGTTCGACTACGTCTTCCACCTGGCCGCGTACGCCGCCGAAGGGCTCAGCCACTTCATCAAGCGCTACAACTACACCAACAACGTGATCGGCAGCGTGAACCTGATCAACGCGTCCGTCAACGCCGGGACCGTGCGCTGCTTCGTCTTCACCTCCTCCATCGCCGTCTACGGCCACGCCAGTCCTCCCATGAGCGAGGACCTGACGCCGGCCCCGGTGGACCCGTACGGCATCGCCAAGTACGCGGTCGAGCAGGAGCTGAAGGTCAGCCACGAGATGTTCGGCCTGCCGTACGTCATCTTCAGGCCGCACAACGTCTACGGCGAGCGGCAGAACATCGGCGACCGCTACCGCAACGTCATCGGGATCTTCATGAACCAGATCCTGCGCGGCGAGGAGTGCACCGTCTTCGGCGACGGCGAGCAGACCCGCGCCTTCAGCCACATCGACGACGTGGCGCTGCCGATCGCCCGCTCGATCGGCAACCCGCGCGCCTACGGCGAGATCTTCAACATCGGCGGCGACACCCCCTACACCGTCAACGAGCTGGCCAGGGCCGTCGCGGAGGCGATGGACGCGCCGCTGCGGGTGCGGCACCTGGAGGCCAGGCACGAGGTGGTCCACGCCTTTTCCTCGCACGACAAAGCCAGGGAGATCCTGGGGGTGGGCGCGGAATCCGTGCCGCTGGCCGAGGGGCTGGCGCAAATGGCCGCTTGGGCGAAGAAGCACGGGCCGCAGGAGCCGTCGGTGTTCTCGGGAATCGAGGTCAGCCGCAATATGCCTCCCTCGTGGCAGGCCCTTGTCAGGTGACCGCCGGCGTATTCCATGGGTAAGGGGCATCCATTCCGCATGCGAAAGGGCGACGATGTTTGAGACGTTGTTCGATCAGGACTATTTGCGAGACCCGCATCCGGTCTATGCGCGACTCCGAGCAGAACGGCCTGTTTTCCGCACCGCCACTCCGCAGGGCGTACAGGTATGGGTGGTGAGCCGCTACGAGGACGTCAAGGCGGCCTGCACCGACCCGCGCCTCAGCAAGGACTTCTCGAACAACCCGCACATGATCAAGGCGAACGAGCTGGAGGGCGGCGACAGCAGCGCCCCGCTGGCCAGGACCGAAGGCGCGATCGCCTTCGGCCACCTGCTCGAGCGCTTCCCCGGCCTCCGGCTCGCCGTCCCGGAGGACCGTCTCGCCTGGCGCCCCGGCCTGCTCATGCACGGCCTGACCAGCCTCCCGGTGCGGAGTTCCTGAGCGTGCCCGTCGAGGCGGAAGGTGGCCGGGTCGGGTGGCGGTGGGGAGCCCGGCGGGGGCTGCTTCGCTGAACGTGCCGTCGAGCGGCAGGTGGGTCGCGCCGTCGATGTGGCCGGTGGTCCACTCGCCGCTCAGGCGCACGTCCAGGACGACCTCCTGCTGCGGCGGCGTGACGGGGGGCGCCCCGGCCGATTGGCGCCCATGTGGGCGTATTCGTCAGGCCGGTCGGCACGTCAGGGGCGGACCGCGCCGGCCAGGCGGTTGCGCCAGTAGTCGTCGAGGTCGACCACTTTGATGACGTCTCCGGTCTGTGGCGCGTGGACCATCTTGCCGTTGCCGGCGTACATGCCCATGTGCCCCAGCCCCTTGCTGAACAGCAGGTCCCCGGGCTCCAGCTGGTCGAGCGGGACGCGGCGGCCGGCTCCCCAGCTCCATTGCAACCAGGTCGTCCGGGGCAGCTGGACTCCTGCCGCGCGCCAGGCGGCCTGGATCAGGCCCGAGCAGTCGTACGAGCCCGGTCCGGTGCCGCCGTACCGGTACGGCTTGCCCACCTGGGCGAAGGCGAACCGGAGCGCCGTGCGGGCGTTGCCGGAGGCGGGGCCGGTGTACGGGATGCCCGGGCTGCCGGTGTCGCCGGTCTTGAACGTGCCCAGCCTGCGCAGGAGCCTGGTCTGCTCGTCGATCAGCTTCTCGACCTCGGCCTTGTCGTCCCGCACCTTGTCGCGCGCGCTCTCAGCCTCGGCCAGGACGGTTTTCGCCTCGTCACGCCGATCGCGCAGCTCCTTGGTGGCCGCCTCATAGGCGCGCACCTTCGCCGCCCTGAGCTGGGCCATCTGCTGGAGTGAGGCCAGGCCGCCCAGGATCGCCTCGGGGTCGCCCTGGCCGGGGAACTGTTCCCACCCGGTGAACAGGCCGGCCTGGTAGCCGCCGACCGCCACCCGGACGAGGTCCTGGCGCAAGGTGTCCGCCCGGACGTCCTTGCGGCCGAGCTCGGCGTCGAGGGCGTCGTACTTCTTCCTGGCGTTCTTGTACGTCTCGGTGGCCTGGTTGTAGCGCTCGACCACCTGGTCGGCCTGCTCGTTCAGCTTCACCAGCTTGGCCCTGGCCTTGGCGGGCGACGGCGCGGCCACGGCGGCGCCCGGGCTGGAGGTCAGGGCGACCGAGGTCAGGGTCACTGCCGCCGCCGTCCGCCCAAGCCATGTCGGCACGGTCACTACGATGCCTCCTCGCGAAGTCCCACTTCATGGCCGACTTCACGTGGGGATACGCGTGGCACCGCCGCGGCGTTCAGTTGGCGGCCGTGGCGCGGGCCAGGGCCCGGTGTCCTGTCAGAGCTTGGAGACGTAGTACATGTTGCCGCCCGGCTGGAGGACGCGGGCCAGGGCGGAGGCGGTGATGGTGTGGGTGCCGCCGGTGGGCTTCCACGGGTCGTAGACGGTGATCGTGCCCGCGGCCTTGTCATAGCCGTAGGCGATGATCGCGTGGCCGATATCGGTGCCCTTGAGTTTGCCCTTGTTCCAGGGCAGCTGGTCCATCCATACCGTGAGCACCGGTGCCCGGTGCAGCTGGCCGATGTTGTTCGAGACCCGCTTCATGAGGACGGCCGGGTTGCCGTCCGCGTCGGTGGGCATCGTGTACTTGTATCCGCTCGACTTGACGTACGCGTTGATCACCGGCACGGCGTTCACGCCCTCGGTGCCATAGGGCGGGGCGGTCTTCATCTTCTTTGCGAGGGTCGACTGGCTGACCGCGATGCCGAAGGTCGACAGGCTCATCGACGACGAGGCGGGCACGCAGTAGACGTTGGTCTGCTGCCGCTGGCCGTCCAGGCTGAGCTGGTACCTCAGCGGCCTGACGAGCTGGTCGGACTTCGCGGTGGCGGCCACGGACTGAGCCGCGGCCGGGGCGGCGGGGGCGGCGTAGGCCGGTGACAGAGGGGTGAAGCAGAGCGCGCTCACCGTCGCAGCCATGGCGAGGGCGATGCCGGTCCCCGGTCTATGGTTCTTCAAGTGATCACTCCACATATGCACACAAAGAACCAAATAGTAGTCAATAGCCGACGCTAATCGGTCAAATATGCGCAAAGAGTGATTTTGTGTGACTTGCGGGACAAAAGGGGACAGCAAATTTTGCCGTCACGGCGAGGCCAGTGCTTCCAGCGGGCGGTGGCCCGCTGGAGGCGCCCGGATTTACGGCTAGAGCTTGGAGATGTAGTACATGCCGCCCGGCTGGAGGATGCCGGCCAGGGTGGAGGCGGTGATGGTGTGGGTGCCGCCGGTGGGCTTCCACGGGTCGTAGACGGTGATGGTGCCGGCCATCTTGTCGTAGCCGTAGGCGATGATCGCGTGGCCGACCTTGGTGCCCTTGACCTTGCCCTTGTTCCAGGGCAGCTGCTCCATCCACACTCCCAGCAACGGCGCCCGGTGCAGCTGGCCCACGTTGTTCGCGACCCGGCTCATGAGGAGGAACGAGTTGCCCGCCGTGTCGGCGGGGACCGTGTACTTGTAGCCGCGGGACCTGACGTAGGCACTGACCACCGGCAGGGCGTTCGTGCGCTTGGTGCCGCCGGACGGGGTGGTCTTCATCTTCTTGGCGAGGGTCGGCTGGCTGACGCTGATGCCGAAGGTCGACAGGCTCATCGACGCCGAGGCGGGCACGCAGTAGTAGTTGGTCTGCTGCCGCTGGCCCCTGAGGCTGAGCTGGTACTTCAGCGGCGCGACAAGACTCTGCGTCGTGGCGGCGGCGGACGGGGCCGTGGATGCGGCCGGGGTCGGAGTCGGGGTGGGGGAGGCGTAGGCCGGTGACAGAGCGGTGAGGCATAGGGCCGTCACGGTCACGGTGAGGGCGATGCCGCTACCCGTTCTGGGGTTCTTCACTTGATCACTCCACGCATGCACACAAAATGTAAAGAGCAGTCAAGGACCGTAGTTGATTGCTCAAATGTGTGCAAACGAGAGCTCAGTGTGACTGAGGGGGCAGATGGGGCGTGAAGCGCTCTTACGCCAGCATCGAGTGCCGGCGGCTGTAGGCGAAGTAGATGATCAGCCCGATCACGAACCAGACGGCGAACCGCAGCCACGTCACCGGATTAAGGAACGTGATCAGCCAGATCGAGAAGATCGCCCCGATGCCCGGCACGTACGGCATTCCCGGCGTGCGGAACGAGCGAGGAAGGTCGGGCTGCCGGTAGCGGAGCACGATCACCGCCACGCACACGATCATGAAGGCCAGCAGGATCCCGATGTTCGTCAGCTCAGCCGCCTCACGGATGGGCAGGAACCCGGCGATCACCGCCGACGCGACGCCCACGATCCACGTGACCCGCGTCGGCACCCGCCGTACGGGGTGGAGCTTGGCGAACCACTGCGGCAGCAGGCCGTCCCGGCTCATCGAGAACCAGACGCGGGTGACGCCGAGCATGAACGTGAACATGACCGTGAGGATGCCGATCACGGCCCCCGCCGCGATCAGGGTCGCCAGCCCGGACAGCCCGACGGCCTTGAAAGCCGAGGAGAAGCCGCTCTCCGGGTCGATCTGCCGGTAGTTCTGCATGCCGGTGAGCACGAGCGTGGCCAGGACGTAAAGGACCATGGAGATGGCCAGCGAGTAGATGATCGCCTTCGGCATGTGCCGCTGCGCGTCCCGTGACTCCTCGGCCGCGGTGCTCATCGCGTCATAGCCGAACACCGCGAAGAACACGGTGGCGGCCCCGGTGATCGCCCCGCTGACCCCGAACGGGAAGAACGGGGTGTAGTTGGCCGGGTTGATGTGGAAGAAGCCGACCACGATCACCAGCAGCACGACGGCGACCTTGACGGCCACCACGAACGTCTCGAACCTGGCGGCCGCGCGGATCCCGAGGTTCAGCAGGAAGGCGATGAGCAGGCACAGCACCACCGCGAACAGGTCCACCACGTGCCCCTCGCCGGTGCCGGGAGCGCCGAGCATCCACGCGGGCAGCGTGAAGCCGAGCTGCTGCACGAGGAAGCCGAAATAGCCGGAGATGCCGATGGCCACGACCGCGACGATGGCGGTGTACTCGAGCAGCAGGTCCCAGCCGATGAACCAGCCGACGATCTCGCCCAGGACCGCGTACCCGTACGTGTAGGCCGACCCGGCCTTCGGGATCAGCCCCGCGAACTCGGCGTACGAGAACGCGGCGGCGGCGCTGGCGATCCCCGCGATGAGGAACGACACGAGCACGGCCGGCCCTGCCGTCTGGTTGGCGACCGCCCCGGCCAGGGCGAAGATGCCCGCGCCGATGATGCCGCCCACGCCGATGGCCGTGAGCTGCCACAGCCCGAGCGACCTGGACAGGTCTCCCTCGTGCTCGGTGGCGATCTGCTCCACCGGCTTGCGCCTGAAGACGCTTCGCGACGTGACCATGACGCCCTCACAGACTCCGTGGGAGCGCAATTCCCACCTGTGCCGTCTCTATGCCGAACCGTTCATCGGCGGCTGGTTGAGACGGCGCGGGAGCGGAAAGCACACGACTGTACGCCGTGATACGCACCGTTACAGGTAGGTGGCCGATGCTTGCGCACGAACCGACGACATGAGGCTCACGCATGCCCATGTGCTGGTCACCGGGGCCTCCTCGGGGATCGGGGCCGCCACCGCGCGGGCGCTGGCGGGCACCGGCGCGCGGCTGACGCTGGCCGGGCGCGATCGCGAACGCCTGGCGGCCGTCGCCGCGGCGACGGGCGGGCGCGTGCTGGTGTGCGACGTCGCCACACAGGCAGACGATCTCGCCGAGCAGGCCGGTCACGTCGACGTCCTCGTGAGCAACGCCGGGGTGGGGTGGGCCGGGCCGTTCGTGCGGATGCCGGCCGGGAGCGTCGAGGAGCTGCTGGCCGTCAACCTCGCCGCGCCGATCGCGCTCACGCGGTCGCTGCTGCCGGGGATGGTGGAGGCGGGCCGGGGGCACGTCCTGTTCGTGGCCTCCATCGCCGGGGCGGTGGGCGTGGCGCAGGAGGCGGTCTACTCGGCCACGAAGGCGGGGCTGATCGCCTTCGCGGAGGGCTTGCGCCATGAGCTGCACCACGTGCCGGGCGTCGGCGTGTCCGTCCTGCTGCCCGGCGTGGTGAACACGCCCTTCTTCATGCGGCGCGGCGCCCCGTACACGCGCGGCTGGCCGGTGCCGATCGCGCCGGAGCGGGTGGCGCGGGCGATCGTGGCGGCGATCCGGCACGGCCGGCCGGAGTCGTTCGTGCCGGGATGGTTGAGGGTGCCCGCCAGGCTGCGCGGAGCCGCTCCCGGCCCGTTCCGGGTGCTCGCGCGGCGCTTCGGGCGCGTCCAAGGGTCAGCCGTTCCTGATGGCACGCAGTGACTCCTTCAAGGAGCCGAGCGTGGCCAGGACGGCGGTCGGCTCGTAGCCGCAGTGCGCCATGCAGTTGTCGCACCGCGGGTCGCGGCCCCGGCCGTAGGCCGACCAGTCGGTGTCCTCGATCAGCTCGCGGTAGGTCTGCGCGTATCCGTCCGCCATCAGGTAGCACGGCCGCTGCCAGCCGAACAGCGAGTACGACGGGATGGCCCAGGCCGTGCACGGGAGCTCGATCCGGCCCTCCAGGAAGTCCAGGAACAGCGGCGAGTGGTTGAACCGCCAGCGGCGCCGCCGCCCACCGGCGAAGGCCTCCCGGAACAGCGCGCGTGTCTCCCGCACGCCCATGAACCGGTCCTGGACGGGCGCCTTCTCGTACGCGTAGGCGGGGGAGATCATCATCTGGTCGACGGCGAGCTCATTGTTGAGGTAGTCGAGCACCTCGATGACGCTCTGCGGGCTGTCGGAGGAGAAGAACGTCGTGTTGGTCGTGACCCGGAAGCCGCGCCGCTGGCACTCGCGCACGGCGGCGACCGCCTCGTCGAAGACCCCCTCCTTGCACACCGCGGCGTCGTGTCGCTCGCGAACGCCGTCGATGTGCACGGTCCAGGTGAAGTATCGGGAGGGCTCGAACTCGTCGATCTTCTTGGGGATCAGCAGCGCGTTCGTGCAGAGGAACACGTACTTCTTCATGGCGACGAGGCGGCGGACCAGCTCGCCGATCTGCGGGTGCATCAGCGGCTCCCCGCCGGCGATCGAGACCATGGGGGCGCCGCACTCCTGGATGGCGGCGACGGCCTGCTCCACCGGCATGCGCCGCTTCAGCACGTCGGCGGGGTGCTGGATCTTGCCGCAGCCGGCGCACTGGAGATTGCACGCGAACAGCGGCTCCAGCTCCACCAGCAGCGGGAACTTCGTCCGTCCCCGGAGCCGCTGGCCGAGGATGTAGCCGCCGATACGCAGGCTTTGCCGAACCGGGATCGTCATGGCAGCGATTCCTTGGGTAGCGAGAAGTGCTCGGTCTCGGGGGCGTTCGTCAGCCGCGGTCCGGTGGCCGCCGCCCAGCGCACGAGGACGGGGCCGATCGCGCGGAGCGTGCGACGGGCGGCGAGGCCGTGGGCGAGCGTCGCCGGGCGCAGCAGCGGCGCCTCCGGCGTGTCGACGATGACCCGCACGGCGGCCAGCGGCCGCCCCGCGGCGGCGCGAGCCAGGGGCCCGGTCTCCATGTCCACGGCGTACGCGCCCATGGCGGCGAGGCGCCGGCGTTCCGCGCCTCTGACGACGTGATCGGCGGTGACCAGCGGACCGACCTTGGCGGGCAGACCGGCGCGGGCCAGCTCACCCGCCAGGAGGGGAGCCGAAGGACAGGGATGCACACGCCCCCCGAACCGGACCTCGCTCGCCACCAGGACGTCGCCCGGACGCAGGCTCCTGTCGACGGCGCCGCCGAACCCCACCACCGCCACCGCCTCCTGCCCGCCCAGGCGGGCGGCCACGCGGGCCGCCCGCCGCGGGCCGATCCCGGTGGCGATCACCCTCGTGCCGGTCCGGTGAGCCGGAAGGCCACGCCTGATCGCACGGGCCTCGATCCCGAGCGCGGCACAGATGAGCAGGCCGTTCATGGGGCCTCCCTGCTCATGGCCTCCGCTTCGCGGAGGCGGCTCGGTCGCTGAGCGCCGTTGCCTTCCCTCGTCGCTCCGGTCGCTCCGGTCGCTTCGCTCCCGGCGCTCCTCAGTCCAGGCAACGGCGCTCCCTCGCGAGACAGGTAACGTCCCAGGGCGCTGATCGGGAAGACCAGCCGGTAGAGGTGGTAGTTGATGTAGAAGTCGCCGGGGAAGCCGGTGCCCGTGAAGTACGGCTCGTCCCAGGTGCCGTCCGGCCGCTGACGCTCGACCAGCCAGCGCACCCCGCTTTCCACCGCCGGCGAGCGCTCGCCGGCGGCGAGCAGGGCCAGCAGCGCCCAGGCGGTCTGCGACGGGGTCGAGGCGCCGCGGCCGATCCAGGCGGCGTCACGGTAGGAGCGCAGGTCCTCGCCCCAGCCGCCGTCGCCGTTCTGGTGCCGTTCCAGCCAGGCCACGGCACGCCGTACGGAGGGATGCCCCGGACGGACTCCGGCGGCGACGAGGGCGGGCACCACCGCCCCGGTGCCGTAGACGTGGTTGGCGCCCCAGCGGCCGAACCACGACCCGTCCTTCTCCTGCGCCTTGAGCAGCCAGATCACGGCTCTGCGCAGGACGGGGGAGTGGGGCCGCTCCTTGGCCAGGGCTTCGACGACGTGCGCGGTGACGTCGGCGGTGGGCGGGTCGATCACCGCGCCGAAGTCGCAGAACGGCAGCTTGATGCAGAGCGTGCGGTCGTTGTCGGCGTCGAAGGCCGCGAAGCCGCCGTCGGTGCTCGCCATGCCGGTCATCCACCGGATCCCGCGCCCTATCGCCGGCCGCAGGCCGGGGCGGTCCAGCCGGCGCAGCGCGAGGATCACCTCAGCGGTGTCGTCGGTGTCGGGATAGCCGTCGTTGTCGAACTCGAACGCCCAGCCACCGGGCGGAAGGCCGGGCCTGCGCACGGCCCAGTCGCCCGCCCTCGTGACCTCCTCGCGGAGCAGCCAGTCGGCGGCTCCGGTGACGGCCGGATGATCGGCGGGAGTGCCCGCGTCTAGGAGGGCGTTGACCGCCAGCGCGGTGTCCCAGACGGGAGACTGACATGCCTCCAACCGGCGCCCCCTCTCGTCGCGGATCGTGAACCGGTCGAGCCCCTGGATCGCCTTGCGCATCACCGGATGGTCGACGTGGTAGCCGGCGAGGTGGAGCGCGATCACCGAGTACACCCACGGGGGCTGGATGCCGCCCCAGGATCCGTCGGCCTCCTGACGTGCGACGATCCAGTCGACGGCGCGTCTCAGAGCGGCCCGCCGCAGGGCCGCCGACGGACGCCGCTCGTACCGGTGCAGCGCCTTGTCCAGCGCGCCGAAGGCCGCCTCCCAGCCCCCTCGCGCGGCGGGGCGCGGCACCCGGCCGGTCCGCAGCTCGGGCAGTTCGAACGGGAGCCGCCGCACAGGCCGGTAGGCGGTCACCACGGTCAACGGCACGATGGTCTGCCTGGCCCAGCAGGCCCAGTCGTAGATGTTGAGCGGGAACCACGACGGCAGGAACATCATCTCGGGAGGCATGACGGGCAGGTCCCGCCACGACCACTCCCCGAACAGCGCCAGCCAGATACGGGTGAACACCCGGCTCGCCTCGATGCCGCCCATGGCCCGGATCTGCTCGGAGGCGGCGCGCATGTGCGCCGCCCCGGGCGGGTCGCCCGCGAGCCGCAGCGCGGTGTACGCCTCGACGGTGGTGGACAGATCGGCGGGTCCTTCGTGGAAGTTGGCCCACGTGCCGTCGGCCCGCTGCTCGGAACGGATCCACCGGGCGGCCTCCGCCGTGTCCTGCTCCGTGCGGATGCCGAGGAACTGCCGCAGCAGCAGGTCTTCCGCGTCCATGGTCACGTTGGTCTGCAGCTCGCCCTTCCACCACCCCTCCGCGGACCGCAGGCCGATCAGATGGTCGCAGGCGGCCTGAAGCGCGTGCTCGGCGCCGGTCAGCAGGCTCTGGGTCTCGAGGGTGGTCATGTCAGTGATCCCTGGATGCGATGAATCGGGCGATGTGCAGGAACTCGGCTCGTACGTCCGCGGGCATGTCCACGTCGGCGAGGCACCGGGCCGCGGCGTCGAGGCGCCGCTCGGCCTCCAGCTCGGCCCACGCCCTGCCGCCCGCCTGCTCGATCAGTTGAGCGGCGTCGTGCAGGTCGGACTCGGTCAGCGGGCCGGGCCGGGCCAGCAATCCGGCGAGCCGGTGTCCGGCCGCCGTCCCGCCGGTGAGCGCGGCGACCACGGGCAGGCTCTTCTTGCGGGTACGCAGGTCCGACAGCACCGGCTTGCCCGTCACCTCGGTCCTTCCCCAGATGCCGAGGAGGTCGTCGGCAAGCTGGAAGGCCAGGCCCGCCTCGGTGCCGAACGTGGCCAGGGAGGCGGCCAGAGGGGCGGGGCCCTCGACCGCCGTGACGCCGATCGAGCACGCGCAGGCCAGCAGCGAGGCGGTCTTGTGCCGCGACATCCGCAGGCACTCCTCCCGCGTCACGTCGTCGCGGTCCTGGAACTCCAGATCCAGGGCCTGGCCCGCGATGAGCGAGAGCGTGGCGTGATTGAGCGTGCGGGCCGCCGCCGTGTAGCCGGGGGTTCCCTGTTCCAGCAGGAGATCCCCGGCCAGGGCGAGCAGGGCGTTGCCGCAGAGGATCGCTTCGGAGCGGCCGAACACCGTCCAGGCGGCCGGCTGGTGCCGGCGTACCGGGTCGTCGTCCATGACGTCGTCGTGCAGGAGCGAGAAGGCGTGCACGAGCTCCACCGCGGCGGCGGCGGGAAGGCACCGCGCGATGTCCGCTTCCGCCGCCCGGCCCGACAGCACCGCCAGCGTGGGCCGCAGCGCCTTGCCGCCGGCGGCGCGGGGCCGCCCGGCGCCGTCGGTCCAGCCGAAGTGGTAGTGGGCGACGCGCGCGGTGTGCGGGTCGAGGCGGCCGACGGCCTCGCGCAGCACCGGCTCGACGAGCTCGCGGGCGGCCTCGGCGGGCGGCAGGGTCAGGGTCATGGCACGATCTCCTGGTCTCGTATGTGCTGCCTGACCAGGCCGGCGGCGTGAAGCCCGCTGCGCACGGCCCCCTCCATCGTGTCGGGCCAGCCGGTGTCGGTCCAGGCGCCGGCGAGGTAGAGGCCGGGCCAGCGCGTGGCGCTCCGCGGTCGGAGCGCCCCGCTGCCGGGGGCCTGGCGAAACGTCGCGCGCCGTTCCCTGGTGACGAAGAAGTCGGTCATCCGGGCCTGGCGCGCGGCCGGGAACACCGATCGCAGCGCCGGGACGAAGACCTCGCGGATGTCCGCGGTCGGCCGGTCGATCCAGGTGTCCGCGACCGACACGGACACCGCCAGGTACTGCCCCTCGCGGAGCCCGGCGACGCGCGTCTTGTCGAACACCCACTGCACCGGCGAGCCGGTGACCGCGACGAACGGCACCCGCATGACCGGCCGGTCGTAGACCGCGTGCACGTTGATGATCGGGCTCGCGTCGAGGGCGCCCCACTTGTCCTGGCCGGGCGCGGCCCCCGGCGGGACCAGCTTCGCGGCCTGCTCGTGGCGCGTCGCCACGACGACCGCCGACGCCTTGATCCTGGTGCCGTCCACGATGACGGCCGGGCCCGGCTCGATGGCCGTGACCTTCGCCGACAGGCGTACGGCGCCGCCGCGCCGCGTGATGGCGGCCCTGGCGGCGGTGTCGTGCAGCTCGCCGAGCGGAACCAGGGGGATGCCCAGGTCCGCGGCGTCCGGCCGGCCGAGCAGTGCGGTCTTGAACACCTTCACCGCCGGGCCGAGCGCGGCCTCCTCGACCCCCGTGTTCAGGGCCGCCACCGCGAGCAGGTCCCAGAGCGCCTGACGCACCGGGGCCCGCTGTCCGTGCGTCGCCAGCCAGCTCCCGAACGTCATCGTGTCGAGGACCGGATCGGCCGGATCGAGCCTGCTCAGCGCGATCGAGCCGCGCAAAGCCTGGACCCGGTCGCCCGGCCCGAGCAGGCGGTAGCCCGCGAGCGCGGGCATGAAGTGGAGCGGGCCGGGCAGCGCGGCCCGGCGCAACCGCCCGGACCGCCCCGCCGTGCCCAGCACCCGTACGTCGAACCGGCTCTGCAGGTCGACCAGAGCGGTGCCGCCGATCCGTTCCAGGAGTCCCAGGTACGCGGTGCAGCAGCGGAGGAAGACGTGCTGCCCGTTGTCCACCGTCAGCCCGCCGCGCTGGAAGGAGTACGTGGCGCCGCCCAGCCTCGGACGGGCCTCGTACAGCGTCACGGGGCAGCCCGCCTCGGCGAGCGCGATGGCCGCGGAGATGCCTGCGAGCCCGCCGCCGACGACAGCCACCGGCGCGATGCTCATCGGAGGGCTCCCCACACGGGCGCGTGCCTCGCTCTCAGGCCGACGGGAGGCGTTGGAGACGCGCATCGGGCCACCTCATGGTCATGAGGACACGCGCCCACGCCCTGAGCAGGCGTAGGCGGCGTGGCCGGACGGCACGGCCCAGAACGTCGTAGTGGGCGCTTCTCAGCGCGGCCAGGGTCGCGTGGCCTCCCGCGACGTAGCCCGCGACCGCCGTACGGGCGAAGCCGGACAGCGAGACGACGATCATCTGCCCCTCGGCCAGCAGCTTCCCGGCCCGCGCGGCCTGCATGGCGACCACCTCGCGCAACTGCGGTGACGTGGCCGCCGCCGCGAGATGGCCGATCGGGCAGCCCGCCCGGCGCAGATCCTCCTGCGGCAGGTAGACGCGCCCGCGCCGGTAGTCCTCGCCCACGTCCTGGCAGTGCTCGATGACCTGCAACGCCGAGCACACCCGGTCCGACAGGGCCAGCCGGGGGCCGCTCACTTCCCCGAACACGTGCAGCACGATCCGGCCGACCGGGTTCGCCGACAACTCGCAGTAACCGAGGAGGTCGTCGAACGTCTCGTAGCGGGTGACCGCCTGGTCGAGCCGGTTGGCCTCGATGAGGAGGTGGAACGGCTCGGCGGGGATCGAGCACTCCTGGACGGTGCGGGCCAGTGCGCGGACCGCCGGCAGCCGAGGGGCCTGCCCGTCGTACAGCCGGGCCAGATCGGCCTCGAACTCGGCCAGCAGTCGCAGGCGGTCATCGGGACGCTCGTCGTCACCCACGTCGTCAACCGACCGCGCGAAGCCGTACACGGCCATGAGGTGCTCGCGGTGCCGGCGCGGCAGCAGCCGCGAGGCCACCGGGAAGTTCTCCCGGCGCGCCTTTTCCGCCTGCTCCCGCGAATGGCCCCTTTGTGACAGCACGACAGGGAAATTATCCGTCGCCGGGCAGCGCAAACATGATGGCATTGTTTCTATATTCTATTTCCATGTCATTGGCCCGGAATTTACGCGGTGTCGGGGCCGGGAAATCGGCGTTTGAATGCGTGGGGAAAGGGGGAGTGGCTTTTATGGAAATGCGGGGTGGCTTGCTCGCACGCCGTGGTCGCGCAGCGGCCCCACCCTCAGGCCCATGAGCCGGCAGCGGTCCACGAGCGCCGGGAGGGCATCGAGTGCCGATCGCCATGAGCCCGGAACGGAGGCGTGGTCGGAGTCATGGAGCAGGACGGTCGCCCCGCCGCGCAGCCCGGCCGAAACGGTGGCCAGCACCGAGTCGGGCGTGGCGGCCGCCTCCCAGTCCCGGCCCCAGGCGGTCCACAGCACGGGGCGGAGCCCCCGCAGGCGGGCGGAGACGAGCGCCTCGAGGCTCAGCGCCCCGTAGGGCGGCCGATACCACGCCGGCCTGACCCCGCCGACCGCGCTCACCAGCCCGGCGGTGCGGCCGATCTCGGCCGTCAGCCGCCCCGGCGGGGCGAGCAGGGCGTTGCCGTGCCGCCAGCCGTGCACGGCCAGCTCGTGGCCCTCGGCCACGATGCGGCGGCCCAGCCACTGGTGGCGTTCGAGCAGCTCACCGAGGACGAAGAAGGTCGCATGACAGCCGAGCCGCGCCAGCTCGTCCAGGAAGCGCGGGGTCGAGCCGGGATGGGGGCCGTCGTCGAAGGTGAGCGCCACATGGTCGGAGTCCCCGGCGCCGGCGAGAGCGGGCACCCGGCGCCGGACCGGCTGCAGCCAGGTGGCGGCCGGACCGGCGTGCAGCAAGGCCAGGCAGGCCAGCCCGAGAGGCAGGGCGAGACGGCTCATCGCCCTACCGCCGGGAGGGCGCGGCGCGTGCTCATCCTCAGCGCGTCGATGGGCACCGGCCACGACGGGGTCGCCGCCGAGCTGGCCGCACGGCTCGCGGCTGAGAATGCCGATTCAGAGATCATCGATGTCCTCCGGCTCTTCCCGCTCCGGCTGGGATCGGCGCTGCGCCGTGGGTACCGCGGGATGATCCTGCGCGCCCCCTGGCTCTACGAAGTCATCTACCAGGTCTTCTTCGTCGGCAAACGGGCGCCGGGGACGTCTCCGCTCACGGTGCTCGCCGCCTCGCGGCTCCGCCGGCTCGTCGACGCCCGCCGGCCCGACGAGGTCGTCTCGACCTTCCACCTGGCCGCGCAGATCACGGGACGGCTGCGCGAACGCGGCGAGCTGCCCTGCCCGAGCACGGTGCTGGTGACGGACTTCGCGGTGCACCGGCTGTGGCTGCACCGCGGCAACGACCGGTACCTGTGCCCGAATCCCGACATCGTCGGGCAGATCGCCGCCCAGGCCCGCCGGCCTGTGCTCCGTTGTGCGCCGGTCGTGCGCCCGGAGTTCGCGCGGGCGGTGGCCGATCCCGGACGAGTGGCCGGCAGCGTCGGCGTGGACCCCGGCGACCGGCTCGTGCTGGTGTCAGGAGGGTCCTGGGGGGTCGGGGAGGTCATCGCGACCGCGCGCACCCTGACGAGGTCGGGGCGATACACGCCGCTAGTCCTGTGCGGCGACAACGCCGGGCTGCGGCGCCGCCTGCGAGAGGCCGGGCTCGGCCCCGCGCTCGGCTGGCGCGACGACGTGCCGGAGCTCATGGCGGCCGCGTACGCCCTGGTCGACAACGGCTCCGGCCTGACCTGCGAGGAGGCTTTCGCCGCGGGCCTGCCGGTCATCATCCACCGGCCGATCCCCGGCCACGGCCGCGACGGCGCACGGGCGATGGCCAGGGCAGGAGTGAGCATGCACACCGGCAGCGCGCCCGCTCTGCTGAAGGCGCTGGACCTCCTCGAAGACGCGCGAGCGCGCAAGCGCCTGGCGGACAGGGCGGGCGCGCTGTTCTACTCGATGCCCGTCGAGGCCGGTCTCATTTCCGCGCAGAGGTGGGCGGGCTCTGGCTCTGGATGAGCGGTGACCTGGCCAGCTCGATGACGCCGTAGACCATGAGCCCGATGCCCGCCACCTCCAGCACGATCCATGGGCCGGCGCGGATCGGTTCCCCGAACATCAGCGCGCCGTACAGGATGCCGGCGATGGGGTCGCTGATGGTCAGCGCCGGTTGCGCGACCACCAGGGTGCCGCTGTGCAGGGCGTTCTGCAGGAGGAACAGGCTGCACAGGCCCGCTGCCACCATCCCGTACAGCGGCCAGGACACCAGCAGCGCGCCCGGATCCTGCTGCGCGATCCACGTGCACTTCTTGATGAGCGTGGCCGTGAAGGCGAAGCCGAGGCCCGCGGCCACGCCCAGCGCGGCGGGACGGGTGACTCCCTTGGTCGCGGACGCCACCGCCACCAGGGCGGCGATGGTTCCCGCGGTCACGGCGGTGGCGACGATCCATTCGGTCGTGTCGGGCGACCACCGGCCGTGACCGGGAGCCGCCGCCATGAGGAATATCGCGAGCCCGGCCGACAACGTGACGATCGCCAGCCACGACAGCCTGTCCAGGACCGCGCCGAACGCCCACGACAAAATGATCATGGTGAACGGCAGCTCGACCACCAGGACCGGCTGGACCAGGGCGATGCCTCCCGTCGACAGCGCGGCGGCCTGGAAGACGAACCCCGCGATCAGCGCCGCGATGCCCCACAGCCACACCGGGTGCCGGATCAGCGCCCAGATCAGGGCCATCCGCAGTCCCAGCTCCGGCGCCACCGATCGTGCCGCGTCCCGCTGCAGAACCGACGCGACGGCGTTGCACAGCGCGGCGAGCGCCGCCAGCAGCGCGGCAGTGATCAACGGAACCCGGACCGATCGGACGGACGGCCTCTCCCGCTGCGGGCTTGGGCGAGGGCGCGTACCGCGACCATGGACTTCTCCCTCGTCGTCAAGGACAGCCGGGCGGCCAGCGCGCGGCCGGGATCAGCGGTGATGCGGTCGAGCAGGCACCGATAGATGCCGGCCATGGTCCCCGTGCAGGCGGCGCTGCGCGCGTCCAGCAGAGGCAGCAGGCGCATCCCGTTGGCGAACCAGTCACGTGCCCGGTCCGCCTCGAATCGTACGAGACCGGCCAGGCGCTCCGGCGGGTCGCGGAAGCGGCCGGACGCGTCCATGTCCAGGGTGCAACCGAACCGCTCGAGGTCCTGGGCGGGCAGGTAGATCCGCCCGGACAGGCGGTCCTCCCGCAGGTCGCGAAGGATGTTGGTGATCTGCAGGGCCACGCCGAGCGCGTCCGCGAGCGGCGTCGCCACCTTGACGTCGTCCGTGCCGAACACGCCCAGCGACAGCCGCCCGATCGACCCTGCGACGCACCGGCAGTAGCCGACCAGGTCCTCGAACGTCGCGTACGTGCTCCCGCGCACGTCGGCGGCGCAGCCGTCGACCAGATCGGCGAACGCCGCGAGCGGAATCGGGTAGCGGCGGGCGGCTTCGAACAGCGCCACCAGCACGAGGTCCTGCGTCGCGGGGGCGGTCCCGCCGAGCATTCCGCGAACCGTGGACAGGCGGGTCAGTTTCTGCCCGGCCGGGCCGTCCCCGTCGGCGATGTCGTCGATCCTGCGGGCCAGCGCGTAGACGGCGCTCAGCGCGCGCCGCTTGGGGACGGGCAGCAGTCGCAGACCGTACGAGAAGTTGCGGGCCTGACTGCGCATGATCTGCTCGCAGTGCCGGTACGCCTCCTCGACGGCCCCGCCCCCTTCCCGTGAGGAGGCGTAACCATGTCGTCGCCAGAGGCCTGCGGCGCGGGCGAACATCATGGCCGCGACGGCCGCTTGTGTATTTTCCCCCATGGCATGTGTGATGGCTGTCCTTTATGTCGCGGCAATAAACTGCCCGACGGGGGCTGTCAGGCGTGGCCGGGCGAATAATTTACGTGCGGATGAACGATTCGACCGGTGGAAACAGAGCCCTTTGCTTGTTCGCGGGCCGCCGGCCCGGCCGCTCACGGGAATTGGCCGGAATTTCGTGGCGCACCGGTTTCAAGGCTCGTCGGACCGGGCGCGGGACAGCGGCGCCTTCGGCGGCGTCTGCCGCGGGCACGGGAGTGGTGCGTTGGTGAGCGGTCTCACGCCGGCGAGCAGGAGAACCTGATCGATCCATGCCTCTATGACGGAAGAGGAAGGCGGTGGATGCTCCATGTCTGTCATCTCGTCCCCCCTTGAGAGGTACTCGGGGGGAATCGTGGTGATCTGTCGTCCGGCGCAATCACCCGGACAACACGGATAGTAGCAATCGGTCATGATCGGGCGGCGTAGCGCCCACGAGTAGTGGCGGCGTGGGCGGGTACCTCACGCTCGTGCGGAGGGAAGGGGTGCGCGATGACACTCCCAGACCCCGAAACCCACGAGAGCCACTGGGTCCGGGTCAACCGCGAGCTCGGCGAGCTCGTGCAGGAGCTCCGCGTGGCGGTGACCGGGGTGCAGGTCCTGTTCGGCTTCCTGCTCACCGTCCCCTTTCAGGCGGGGTACAGCAAGCTGGACGCCATCGGGCTGGCCCTCTATCTCGTGGCGTTGCTGGGGGCGGCCACCGCGTCCGTCTGTTTCATCGCCCCCGCGGTGCAGCACCGGCTGCTGTTCCGTACGAAGCTGAAGGAGAAGGTGCTGAAGCGAGGCAACCGGCTGGCGATCATCGGCTCGGCGTCGCTGGCCGTCGCGATCTCCGGCGCGGTCGCGCTGGTCATGGAGTTCGTCCTGCGCAACCCGCTGGTCTCCCTGGCCGGCGCCGGCGTGGCGGCGGCCGTGACGTGGCTGTGGTGGCTCCAGCCGCTCGCCGACCTGCGGAGCCGGCCCCGTGATCACGTTTCCTGAACCCTGAAGCTTTACCCGGTCGCGAGTTACCGGACCGGCTGGAGGGCAGTTCGGACGGCGAGTCGTCGATCGAAGGAGCGGCATCATGGTCGTCGAGCGCACTACCGCTCAGCAGCGGCCCCACGTCACGCTGCCCGTGCTCGGCACGGTCACCCTGCCGACGCCAGAGCATCTCGCCTTCTACACGGTTCTCGTCGCATTGGGGGTCCTGGAGATCGTGGAATGGCCCATCGTGGGCATCGTCGGGATCGGCCACCTCCTGGCCAGCCAGCGCCGCTTCCCCAGCCTGCAGGGGGCCGGGGAGGCCGCGGAGTCGGCCTGAGCCGCGGGGCAACGCCTCGGCACCCGGGCCCCCGCGGCCGGGAAGCGGATCAGCGTCACGACGAGGACCGCAAATCTCTGGTCTGGGCCGCCCAAAGTATGCCCAACTTTCCCTGTTATCTGGTTCTTTGTCCTGTTTGAGGGCAGCCCACGGGCGAGTGCCTCGGCCCCGGCAACAGGCTTTCTGTGCACCCCAAGACGATGGAGCTGGAGGGAAGGAGCACTGATCATGTCGGACAAGTCACGGATAGCCTTGGCCGTGCTCGCGGGTTACTACCTCGGACGGCGCCACAAGTTGCGCATGGCCGCGGCGTTGGCGCTGGCGGGGCTCGTCGGCCGCGCGCGCATGTCTGAGGGTGGTGGCCTGCTGTCGCAGGGGATCAAGACCCTCCGCTCCTCCGCCGAGGTCGGGCAGATCACCGACCGTCTCCGCGGGGACCTGATGGAGGTCGGCAAGGCGGCGGCGGTGGCGGCGACCAGCAGGCAGATCGACGCCCTGAGCAACAGGCTGCACGAACGCGCCGAGAGTCTGCGTACGCAGGGCACGGCGAAGGGACCCCGCCGGACCACGGGGGAGGCGGAAGAGGAAGGCCCGGAGGAGGACTACGAGGACCTGGATTACGAGGACGAGGGCGAGGACTACGAGGAAGAGCAAGAGCCCCCGCCCCAGAGAGCGCAGCGACGGACCCGCCCTGTGCGGCGGGCCGGCCAGTCGCGGAGGTGAGACGAGTGGCTGAGACGAGAGCCGGAAGGGCCGGGCAGACGGTTCGGGGAACCGGCCGGGCAGTGACGGGAACGGCCAGGAGGGCCGCGGGCACGGCCAAGAGCACCGGTCAAGGAGCGGCCGGCGCGGCCAGGAGCACCGGTCAAGGAGTGGCCGGTACGGCGAGGGACGCCGGTCAAGGAGCGGCCGGCGCGGCGACGGAGACGGTCAAGAAGGCCGGGGGCGCGATCGCCGAGAACCTGCCGACCGGCCGGCTCGTCCAGGAGGCGCAGAACCTGCTGCAGGCAGCGAGTGAGCGGCTGCTCTCGTCCGCGGAAGGAAAGATGGAGGACCTCACCGGACGGTTGACCGACTACGCGGAGAACGGTGGGAAGAGCCTCATCAGCGCGGTGACCGGCTCCGACAATCCCGGTGGCCTGCTGGGCGGCGCCCTCAAAGGCGGCCTCAAGGGTGGTTTCAAGGGCGGTCTCAAGGGCGGGCTCAAGGAGGGCCTGAAGGGGATCTGGCAGAAGATCACCGGCGGAAAGGGCGGTAAGGGCGGTCACCAAAAGATCACCAACATCGTCGAGACGATCGACGTCGGCGCCCCCCGCCGCCTGGTGTACGACCAGTGGACCCAGTTCCAGGACTTCCCGACCTTCATGAAGAAGGTGGAGACGGTCAATCAGGAAAGCGACGAACAGCTCTCCTGGAAGGCCCATATCTTCTGGTCCCACCGGACATGGAAGTCCCACATCATCGAGCAGATCCCGGACAAGCACATCATCTGGCGGTCCGAGGGCGCGAAGGGCTACGTCGACGGCGCCGTGACGTTCCACGCGGTCAGCGACGACCTCACTCATGTCCTGGTGGTGCTGGAGTACCACCCGCAGGGGATGTTCGAGCGCACCGGCAACCTGTGGCGTGCCCAGGGCCGGCGAGTCCGGCTGGAGCTCAAGCACTTCAGGCGGCACGTGATGGCGCACCTCCTGCTGAACCCCGACAGCGTTGGCGAGGGCTGGCGCGGAGAGATCCGCGACAGCCAGGTCGTCAAGGACCACGAGACGGCGATGGAGGAGGAGCGCGCCAAGCTGGCCGAGGAGGAAGAGAAGCCAGAAGAGGAGGAAAGGGAGCCGGAGAGGGCTGAGGAGGAAGAGCCCGAAGAGGAGGAGTACGAGGAGGAAAGGGAGCCCGAGAGGGCCGAGGAGGAAGAGCCCGAAGAGGAGGAGTACGAGGAAGAGGAGCCCGAAGAGGAAGAGTACGAGGAAGAGGAAGAGCCCGAAAGGGAGCCCGTCGGGGCACGCGGCGCCACCAGAGGCCAGACGCGCCAGGCACCCGCAGGGCAGCGCCCCGTCCGCCGCCGCGAAAGGGAGTAGGCGCGGCAGCGGTCCCGGCTCAGCCGAGCATGCCGCCCAGGCGGCCTTCCAGCATCAGCAGGAGCTCCGCCAGCAGGTCGGCGAGTTGTCGCTCGCGTTCGGGGGGCAGACCGGACAGCAGGGCCGTCTCGTACTCCAGTTGCTCGGGCATCAGCCGCATGATGAGGCTCCTGCCGCGCTCGGTGAGGGAGAGGTGAGCCACCCGCCGGTCCCGGTCGTCGATCCGCCGCGAGACCAGGCCGATCTCCTCCAGGCGCTTGATCCGTTTGGTCACCGCCGCGCCCGAGGCGAACGTCTCACGGGCCAGGCGGCTGGGGGTCAGCTCCCCGCCGACCCTGACGAGGGCGCACAGGAGGTCGAACTCCGCACGGCTCACACCGGCCCGGCCGAGCGGCGCGTCGGAGGCGTGCTGCAGGAGGGTGGCACACCGGTTGAGCCTGCCGATGACGGCGATAGGGTCGAGATCGGCATCGGGGAGGACCTGCCGCCACTGGCGCAGCACCTTCGCCACGGCATCCTCCACGGGCTCGACCCTTCCTGTCATCACGGGCGTCCGCCGACCGCCACGCGCTCCGTTCTTCCTGTTCGCCGGCTCTGATCGTACGGCGTCGGGTCAGGTCGCCGGCTCGGCGAGCCTGTGGTGTCCGGCGCGTTCGGCGGCGGCGATGCGTTCCTGCGGCAGCGCTGCGCTCCACCACTCGCCCGCCGCGAGGTCGGCGGCTTCGCGCAGCTCCACCAGGTCGGCCCGGAGCCGGTCGCGCGCGGCGCGCTTTTGCATGGCGGACGGCGGCTCAGCCACCGCCCGCTCCAGCCGGTCGAGGCCATCGCGCACCCGCTGGGCCGCCCGCCGATCGGGCAGCAGCACGCAGGCCAGCAGCCCGGCGACGGCCCCCACGCAAGTGTCGACCCAGCGGTCGGCCACGAGCACGGACACCGGCTGCACGCCCGCGAACTCGGTCATCGAAATGGCTATCGGGGTGACGAACACGCTGCCGAGCCAGTAGTTACGGGTGATGGCCGCCTCGGTGACGAACTGCATGGCGAGGACGGTCACGATGAGCGCGAGCGCCCCGAGCCGGGTCACGGGCGCCAGCAGGGTGAACAGGGCGACACCGAGCAGGTTGCCGACGACGCGCTGGAGCGCGCGGCTCCAGGACAGGGTGGTGCTGGCGGCGAACACCGCCGCAGCGGTCACGACGGCCCAGTACGGCCGGCCCACCCCGAGCGCCATCGACGCCCAGCCCGCCACCCCCGCGCCGGCGGACACCCTCATCACGACCCGCCATCCTCGGGCCATGTCCATGAGAAAGCGGCGAAACGCCGTGCCCTGCGCGGGGACGCCCTCCTCCGAGGCGACGCCGGCGAGCTCGGCCTGCTCGGCCGCGGCGGTACGCGGGTCGGCGGCTGACGGCTCGGGCAGGGGGCGTCCCCTGCGCAGCTCGTGGGCGTGGGACAGCAGGACGTCGGCGTCGGCCGCCAATGCGCGGGCAGGCGTCGTGGGGCTGTCCGCCGAGGCCCGCGCGGCGGCTGATTCCGCCCGGACCAGCAGCCTGCGGAGCCCCTGCCGCCGATCGGCGGCGGGGGAGTGCAGCAGCGTCTGCCATGCGGCGTTGACGGTGGCCGCGGCGGCGTTGCGTACCTGGTGCAGGTCGTCGTCTTGATCGTCGGCCCGCGCCCGCAGCAGGCGGGCGGCGGACTCCAGGGCTCGCGCCACCGCGATCCGCTCCGGGCCGTCGGGCCGGACCAGCCCGGGCGCCATCCCCACGGCCCACGCCACGGCCCCGCCCAGCAGCGCGATCCCCACGTGCGCTGGAACGTCGGAAAGCCGTTGCGGCACGAAGGCCGCGCTGGCGGTCATGAACGTGAGCACGACGTTGGCCGGTGGCCCGATCCGGGTCGCGTCGCACGCGGCCTTGTGCAGCCCGGCCAGGAGCGCCGCCACCGCCACCCGGATGGCGATCGAGTCGGTGAGCGCGGCCGCGACGAGCGCGACGCCCACGCTGGACACCATGCCGAGCACGGTCCACGCCAGGGCCTTGGCGCGCGCGGCGTACGGCAGGCCATGGCCGTACAGGGCGCACATCGCTCCGGTGGCGGCGTACAGGACCAGGTCCAGCCGCCCGATCGCGAGCAGCGCGAACAGCACCAAGGCGAGCGCGGCCACAGAGCTCAGCGCGGGCTTGTGCCAGATGTCGCCGAGCGGCCGCAGGCGCAGGGCGGATCGGACGGGCATGCGGACGCGCCGGAGGTGCTGGTCGAAGGGGATGGCACTTGTCATCCCGAAAAGCTTATCAGTTGTTTTACTTGTAAAATAATGGCTGACCCGCCGGCCGCGGCAACTTTGGCGGCGACGGCCGCATCTAATCGGCCGTGGAGGCGTTGATCGCGGGGGACCCGCAGCGGATCGGGGACTACTGGCTGGCCGGGCGGCTGGGCTCGGGAGGACAGGGGGTCGTGTACGACGCCTACGACCCCGAGGGCCGGCGGGTGGCGGTGAAGGTGCTGCACGCGGCGGGCGATCGGGGGCGCTTCGCCAAGGAGGCGGCCGCGGC
Source organism: Nonomuraea sp. CA-141351 (assembly GCF_050944675.1). Lineage (NCBI taxonomy): Bacteria > Bacillati > Actinomycetota > Actinomycetes > Streptosporangiales > Streptosporangiaceae > Nonomuraea > Nonomuraea sp. CA-141351. The sequence goes on along the minus strand of NZ_CP191982.1, from coordinate 8,061,846 downwards.
GGGGCGGGTTGCCTCGTTCTGTACCGCCCGGCTGCTGGCGGCCGAGCTGGACGGCGGCAAGCCGTACCTGGTCTCGGAGTACGTCCCAGGTTCGAGCCTGCGCGAGGCCGTACGGGAAGGGCGGCGCTTCGCCGGGGACGACCTGTACCGGCTGGCGACGGCCGTGGCCACGGCGCTCACCGCGATCCACGAGGCGGGCGTGGTCCACCGCGACCTCAAGCCGGACAACGTGCTGCTCGGGCCGGACGGGCCGCGCGTGATCGACTTCGGCATCGCCAGGACGCTGGAGATGTCCCTGACCAGGACCGGCGAGCTGGCGGGAACCCCCAGCTACATGGCGCCCGAGGCGCTGACGGGGCAGCGCGTAGGCACGGCGGCCGACGTGTTCGCGTGGGGCGCGATCATGGTGTTCGCGGCCACCGGGCGCGACCCGTTCGGTGGCGAGAACCTGGGCGGCGTCATGCACCGGGTGCTGACACACCATCCGGACCTGAGCGCCCTGCCGCCCCGGCTGGCCACGCTGGTCGAAGCCGCGATGGAGAAGGACCCGCCGGCGCGGCCCGCCGCGCGCGACCTGCTGCTGGCGCTGGTCAGCGGCGACGGCTCCGACACGCGCGGGCTGCTGGCGGCCGGAAGCCGCAGCGCCGGTGGCATGCGGGTGCCCGACCGGGGCGATCCCGCGCTGGGCACGATCGCCGAGGACGCCTACGGCGCGCTCGGCCCGGAGGAGCGCGACCTGGCGGCCGAGGTGTTCCTGCGGCTGGTCGCGGTGAACGCCGACGGCCAGGAGACGCTGCGCCGTGCAGCCCCCGAGGAGCTGTTCGGCGGCCGCCCGGAACAGGAGGCGGCGGCGGTACGGCGCATCCTGGAGGCCTTCTCGTACGTGGTCGCCGTCAAGGACGACTCGGTCGCCCTGTCGCGCCCAGGTCTGCTGCGGGCCTGGCCGCGCCTGCGCATGTGGGTGAACGCCGACCGCGCCGGGCTGGCCGCGCTCAGTGAGATCAACACGGCGGCGCGGCACTGGGACGAGCACGGCCGGCGCGACGGCGACGTGCTGCAGGGCAGCCGTCTGGAGGAGGCGCTGAGCTGGGCGGCGACCGGCCGCAGGCACCTGACGCTGACCCCGTTCGAACGCGACTTCCTGCGCGCGGGCACCGAGCTGACCAAGAAGCGCGGCCGGCGCAGGAAACTGATCACCACGGCGCTGGCGGGGCTGCTGGTGGTGGCGCTGGCGGCGGGCGGGCTGGCCGTGTGGCAGCGCCAGCAGGCCACCGAGCGGCTCGACATCCTGACCGCCAAGCAGGTCGCGGCCGAGGCCGACCGCCTGCGCACGGCGGATCCGAGCCTCGCCATGCTGCTCAGCGTGGCCGCTTACCGGGTGTCGCCGCAGCCGGAGGCCCGCTCCAGCCTGATGGGCTCGCTCCAGCAGCGGGAGACGGCCGTGTTCCGCGACCCGCCGGTCAAGGGCGTGGGCCGGCGGGTGCTGAGCCGCGACGGGCGCACACTGGTCAGCGTCAGCGAGGGCGGTGTCAACGTGTACGACGTGCGCACCCACAGACGGACGATGAGCTGGCCCAAGATGACCTTGAAGGGGAACTCCATACAGAGCCCTTCGCTGAGCCGGAGCGGACGCCTGCTCGCCCAGACCACCTCGGACGAGCTCGGCGTATGGGACCTGAAGACCGGTAAGACGCTCGTGAGAATGCCTCTGCCGGGTACCGGGGACGGCGGCTTCAGCGTCGTGTTCGGCGAGCACGAGACGACGCTCGCGGTCACCCTGTCCGACGAGGTCCCCTACCTCGTCGACGTGACCACCGGCAAGCGGTTCGGCCGGCCTGTATATGAGAACCGGACGTGGTCGGAGACCCCTGCGCCGCTCGTGGACCCGACCGGCAGGCACCTCCTGCTACCCGGCCACCGCTTCGACCAGCTGGCTCTGCCCGGCTGGACCGCCGAACGGCCCTTCCCCGCCTGCGTCAAGCACCACGTGCTGGCCGCCTACAGCCAGGACGGCAAGACCCTGGCCTGCGTCGACGTCGCCGGCGACATCGTGCTCATAGACGCCGTCACCGGGCACGAGCGCAAGCTGGCAGAAACGCTGAACTGCGAAATCTGCAAGGAGTTCGCAAAACTCCGGTTCAGCACCGATGGCCGTTACATCGCCGGCTTCTACGGCCGCGACCTGGAGGTCTTGCGGATCAGCGACCAGAGGGAAATCCTGAGCTACCGCGCCGAGGGTGATCTCGCCGACGTCCGCTTCGACCCCGACGGCAGAACATTGCGCTATCTCGTTGACGACGCCGTCATCAGCGTGGACCTCGAGCCCCGCGCCCCGGTCGTCTCCCTGCCCGACCCTCCGGAGCTCAGCCGCGACGGCCGCTGGGCGGTGGCCAGGAAGGACAGCTCCGCCCTCGGCGTGTTCGACCTCCGGAGGCACAAGGAGGTGCGCCGCATACCCCTCGAAGAGGAAGACGACCTCAGCGAGACCTTCGACGACTCCGGCACCAAGCTCGCCACCGTGGGCAACGACACGGTCGCGCTATGGGACCTCGGGACTGGGAAGAAGCTATGGTCACGGCGGGCGAGCCAGGGCTACTACACCCCTCTCGTCGCCAACTTCAGCCTCGATGGGCGCCGGCTCGCCATGACTCTCTACTACGGGCAGAACGCGGGGCTCAAAGAGCTGGTGCTGGACACCGCCGACGGCCATGTGGTGGCCCTGTACAAGACCCGGCTGAGCGACGGACCCTTCATCCCGGGACGGCAGGTGTTCGCCTCGCTCGAGGGCAGGCTCGTCGACATGATGACCGGCAAGCCCGTCGGCGCCGGGTTCGGCGACACCAACGCGCTGGCCATCAGCCGCAACGGGCTCATGGCCGTCCATGAGTCCGCCAGCCACAGGGTCCGCCTGTGGGACGTCAAGGATCCGGCTCTTCCGACCGCTCTGCCTCCGGCGCTGCCCCGCGCTGCCGGCAACATCGCCGCCATGGAATTCTCGCCGGACGGAAAGACGCTCGCCACGGTCACCGACCAGGGCGTACTCGAGTTCTGGGACGTCCAGGCAAGGCGCAGGCTCGGCACCTCGTACGCCGCGGGGGATTTCGACCCTTCGTCGATGGCCTTCAGCGCCGACGGGAGCGTCCTGTACGTCGGCATGCAGGAAGGCATGAAGGGTGGCAGCGTGCGCGAGGTGCCCGTCGCCGACGCGCTGGTGGCCGGGAAGGTGTGCGCGCGGGCCGGGCGCACGCTCACGCCCGCCGAGTGGAGCCAGTACCTCGGGGACGTGCCCTTCCAGAAGGTGTGCGCATGACGCGGGTTGCTCGCGTCGTGGGAAAGCGTGCGCCCGGGCATCACAGGTCAGCGGGAAAACTCACTTGCCGCACATCTGGGCCGGGGTTAGGGTCGCCGATCATATCTCGTGACGGAGGAGTTGCTTCAGATGCGTGTCGATGGCATTCGTTACCGGTCCATCCCTGTAAACCAGTCATCACGCGTAAGGACTCCTTCCCTTGGATCTGCCACGTAGTTTCACCATCCGGGAGAGCAGCCACCGGATTCTCAACCCGTTCACCCCGGAAAAGCTCGCCACTCTGGGCGCCGCGATCAAGCTGCGCAAAGGCGCTTCCGTGCTCGATCTGTGCTGCGGCAAGGGCGAGATGCTGGCCACCTGGGCCCGCGACCACGGCGTCGCCGGCACCGGAGTGGACGTCAGCACGGTCTTCCTGGCCGCCGCGCGCGAGCGCGCCGCCGAGCTCGGTGTCGCCGACCAGGTGACGTTCGTGCACGGTGACGCCGCCGTCCATGTGGCGGCCGAGCGTGTCGATGTGGCGGCGTGCGTCGGGGCGACCTGGATCGGCCAAGGCGTGGCCGGGACGGTCGCGCTGCTGGAGCGCAGTCTGCGGCCGGGCGGCGTGATGCTGATCGGCGAGCCGTTCTGGCGTGCCGAGCCGCCCAGCCAGGAGGCCGTCGAAGGCTGCCATGCCCGGTCTCGTGAGGACTACGAGACGCTGCCCGGGCTCATCGGGCTCTTCGACGGTCTCGGCTATGACGTCGTCGAGATGGTGCTGGCCGATGAGGACAGCTGGGACCGTTACCGGGCCGCCCAGTGGCTGAACATCCGCACCTGGCTGGATGCCAACCCCGGCGACGAGCTCGCCCCGGAAATGCGGGCCGAGCTGTCGGCCGACCCGTTGCGCTACACCAGGTTCGAGCGGTCGTTGCTCGGCTGGGGCGTGTTCGCGCTCATGAAGCGCTGACGCTCCCGTTCTGGCCCCGGCCCCGGTTCGCGTCAACCGGGGCCGGGGCGCCGGCCGCCGGGCGTGCGCGGTGGAGGCAGGTGAGTACGTTCAGGGCGGCGACGGCCGTCATGCAGCCCAGCGCCCACCGGTAGCCGATGACCAGGTCGGCGATGGCGGTGGGCGCGGCCTGGGAGAGGGTTCCGGCGAAGACGGAGTCGTGCAGGGCGGCGGGCAGCGGGACGGTGATGACCGACAGGACCATGGCGGTGCCCACCACCCCGCCGGTGTTCTGGAGCATCAGGCGCATGGCGTTGACGATGCCCAGCCGGTTGGAGGGGACGCCGTCGAGCAGGACGGTGGTGTTGGAGGGCAGGAACAGGCCCGAGCCCAGGCCGATGAGCACCAGGAAAGCGGCCATCGGCGCGTAGGGGACGGTCGCGGAGATCGTGCAGAGCAGCCCGGCCAGGCCGGTGAGGGTCAGCGAGGTGCCGATCACGGCGACGGCTCGCGGGCTGAGCCACCGCTGCAGGAACCCCGAGGTCACGGACGCGGCCATCGCCGCCACGGACAGCGGGAGCACCTTCAGCGCCGCCGGCACCGGTGCCTCGCCGCGTACGGCCTGGAAGAACAGCGACACCAGGAACAGCACCGAGATGCGGGCCGCCGCGTTCAGGAACGACGCCGTGGTGCCGAGGGCGAACGGGGGGTCGCGGAACAGGCGGATGTCGACCACCGGATGGCGCGTCCTGCCCTCGCGCAGGATGAACAGGGGGAGCGCCAGCACGAAGGCGGCCACGCCGCCGGCGACCAGCGGGTGGCCCCAGCCGAGCCGGGTCACCTCCGACAGCGCCAGCAGCAGCCCGCCGAGACCGGCCAGGACGAGCACGTTGCCGGGCAGGTCGAGGCCGCGTTCACCGCCGGCGGGCCGGGCCCGCGGCAGCACGAGCGCCCCCCACACCAGGCAGAGCAGACCGATCGGCACGTTGTACCAGAACACCCAGCGCCAGCCGAGGTGCTCGGTGAAGAAGCCGCCGACCGTGGGGCCGACGAGCTGGGCGATGGAGAACGAGGCGGTGTAGACGCCCATGCCCTCGCCCAGCCTGTCGCGGGGGAAGGCGTCGGTGACCAGCGCGGCGCTGTTGGTGAGCAGCATGGCGGTGCCCCCGGCCTGCAGGACGCGCAGCGCGACGATGAGCCACGCGTCCGGCGCGAGACCGGCCAGCAGGCTGGCGAGGGTGTAGGTGGCCAGGCCGGTGAGGTACATCGTCCGTCGGCCGAACATGTCGGCGAGCCGGCCGAACACCACCATGAGCACGGTCGTGGTCAGCTGGAAGGCGATGAGGATCCAGCTCGCGGCGTCGGCGCCGGCGTGGGTCTGCCGAACGACCTGGGGGAGCGCGACGTTGAGCGCGCTGCCGCCGAGGGCGGTGAGCACGCTGGCCAGGCTCACCACCGACAGGATGCGCCAGGGACGCCGCCGGTCTTGACAGTGGGGTCCGTTAGATTCGAAGCTAATTCCAGAACTTGATTCTAACACTGTCACATAATTTCAGGAGCTGCCCCTGTGTCCGCAAGAGGAAAGCCGGTGCCTGTGCCGACACCGGAGACGCAACCGCACTTCGACGCCGCCGCCAGAGGAGAGCTGAAGATCCAGCGCTGCCTCGACTGCGGCAGTCCGTTCTTCTACCCGCGCCCGTGCTGCCCGTTCTGCGCCTCGGACGCGCTCGAATGGATCACTGCCTCCGGCCGCGCCACGCTGTACTCGTACACGATCAACCACCGCCCGGCGCCCGGCTTCGAGCAGGAGGCGCCGTACGCGATCGCGGTGGTGCAGCTGGCCGAGGGCCCGCGCATGATGGCCAACATCGTCGGCATCGACAACACCCCGGACAACCTGGTGCTGGACATGGACCTGCAGGTCACCTTCGAACAGCGCGGTGATGTGACCATTCCGCAGTTCATGCCGGCAAGGACGGAGGCGGGCTGATGGCGCGAGGCGACGTGGTGATCGTCGGGGCGGCGGAGACCGACGAGGTGGGCGTGCTGCCCGGGCACTCCACGCTGCGGCTGCATGTCGAGGGTGGCCGCAATGCCGTGGCCGACGCGGGGCTGCGCATGGCGGACATCGACGGCATCGCCGGCGTGTCCACGCCGGGCCCGATCCAGGTGGCGCATGCGCTGGGCGTCAAGCCCCGGTGGATCGACGGCACCGGGGTGGGCGGCACCTCGTTCCTGCTGCACGTGCGCCACGCGGTGGCGGCGATCCGGGCCGGCCACGCGACCACGGTGCTGGTCACCCACGGCGAGTCGGGCAGGTCCCGGGTCGGCGCGGCTCGCCCGGCCCTGCCGGCGTCCAGCCCGAACGCCCAGTTCGAGGCGCCGTACGGGGTGCTCGGCCCGCCGACGATGTTCACGATCCCGCTGCTGCGCTACATGAAGGAGTTCGGGCTGACGGCCGAGCAGCTGGCGTACGTCCCGGTGGCGCAGCGCAAATGGGCGGCGCGCAACCCGCGGGCCCGCTACCGCGATCCGATCACCGTCGAGGACGTGCTCGACTCGCGCATGATCTCCTATCCGCTGCACCTGCTGGAATGCTGCCTGGTCACCGACGGCGGCGGCGCGCTGGTGATCACCTCGGCCGAGCGCGCCCGGGACCTGCCGCAGCCCCCGGTGCACATTCTGGGCACGGGAGAGACCTTCGAGTCGCCGCTGATCTCCCAGATGGAGGACTTCACCACGTCGGCGGCGTTCCGGCGCTCCAGCGCCGAGGCGTTCGCGGAGGCCGGCATCACGCACGGTGACGTCGACCATCTGATGATCTACGACGCGTTCGCGCACGTGCCGATCTACGGGCTGGAGGACATGGGTTTCGTCGGCCGCGGTGAGGCGGGGGCGTTCATCGCCGAGGGCAACACCGAGCCCGGCGGAAGGCTGCCGCTGAACACCAACGGCGGCGGGCTGTCCTACACCCACACCGGCATGTACGGGATGTTCCTCATCCAGGAGTCGGTCCGGCAGCTGCGCGGGCAGGCCGCCGCGCAGGTGCCGGGGGTCGAGATCAGTGTGGCGCTGGGCAACGGCGGCATGTTCACGGCCGCCGGCACGCTCGTGCTCGGCAACCGCACGCCGTGACCGCTGAACCCCTGACGCTGCTCTCCCGCCGTCCGGGGCTGAGGTCCCTTGAGGGAAGGAGGGGGGAAGTACGCGCGTGCCGCTCTTCCGCCGTCCAGGGCTGAGGTCCCTTCGGGGAAGGAGGGTCAGCGCGCGCGTGCCGCTATCCCGCCGTCCGGGGCTGAGGTCCCGGTGCGGGGGCGGCCCGGTGGGGTGTCCGGCCGGGCCGCATCCCGGGTCAGCCGCCGCTGGTGGTGAAGCCCTGCTCGGTGCCGAAGGCGGTGATGCGGTCCTGCCAGGACTTCAGCGCCGCGGACAGGTCGCCGCCGCCGTCGATGGCCTGGCCCACGGTGTCCTTGAAGACGCTGTTGGCGTACACCTGGAACGGGAGGTACTGCCAGCCGGGGCGGACGGCGGTCGAGGCGTCGCCCAGGACCTGGTTGATCTTCTGCCCGCCGAAGAAGTCCAGCGGTGCGTCGCGGAAGGCCGGGTCGTCGAGCAGCACCTTCGTGGCGGGGAACAGCCCGGCCTCGGAGTTCAGCGACTTGACGGCCTCCGGGTCGGAGTTGAGCCACTCCGCGAAGGCGACGGCCGCCGGGATGTTCTTGCTCTGCGGGATGACCGCCACCGAGGAGCCGCCGTTCTCGGCGTTCATCGGCTTGGCCGCGTCGAACTGGGGCATGGGGGCGACCGCCCACTTGCCCTTCGTCTTGGGAATGGAGTTCACGATGCCGTTCGGGGCCCAGGCTCCGGTCAGCCAGGCCACGTACTTGCCGGAGCCCATGCCCTTCCACCACTCGTCCGTCCAGCCGGGCTGCGCATCGACCAGCTTCTCGCCGAGCAGCGTGCTCCAGGTGCCGACCCACTGCTTGACGCCGGGGTCGGAGCCGAGCGTGACGCTGACCGTGCTCTCGCCGGAGGTCTTGAACGGCGTGCCGCCCGCCTGCCAGATCATGCTGTCGACGCCGCCGGCGTCCCCGGGGTCGATCGTGGTGATGAACGAGTCCGGGTCGGCGGCCTTGATCTTCCTGGCCGCGTCGACGAACTCCGCCCACGTGGCCGGGGGCTTGAGCTTCAGCTTGTCGAAGATGTCCTTGCGGTAGAACATCGCCATCGGGCCGGTGTCCTGCGGGATGCCGTAGACGCCGCCGTTGATCGCCACCTGGGCCCACGCCGACGGGGCGAACTTGTCCTTCAGCGCGGAGGCGCCGTAGTCGGCCAGGTTGACGACCTGCTTGGAGAGCGCGAACTGGGGCAGCGCGAAGTACTCCACCTGCGCCACGTCGGGCGCGCCGGAACCGGCCTTGATCGCGGTCTGCAGCTTGGTGTACTGGTCGGCGGACTGCCCCGCGTTCACCACGTTGACCTTGATATTCGGATATTTCGCCTGAAAGCGGGCGACGGTCTTCTCGATCCCCGTGACCCACGTCCAGAACGTCAGCTCGGCCGGCTTGCTCAGCGCGTCCTGCACGGCGGCCGACGCGCTCGGGGCGGCAGCCGGGGCGGTGGCGCCCCCGCCGGAGCCGCCGCCGCACGCGGCCAGGGCAAGTGACAGGGCCGCGCCGACCCCGGCGGTCACGAAACCGCGCCGCGACGAATGTGTTCTCATGGCGTTTCCTCACTCACGGGGGTTACTGCTTGACGCTTCCGGTGGCGAGGCCCGACTGCCAGAACCGCTGGAGCGCAAGGAAGGCGACGATCAACGGCACGATGGACAGCAGGCTGCCGGTCAGGATCAGCTGGTAGGTGGCGTCACCGGCGCCCGAGGTGCCGCTGTTGGCCTGGGCGTTCCACTGGTTGAGCCCGACGGTGAGCGGGAACCAGTCCGGCGTGTTCAGCACGATCAGCGGCAGGAAATAGTTGTTCCACGTCGCGACCAGCGCGAAGAGCAGGACGGTGACGAAGCCCGGGGCGAGCAGCCGCAGCGCGATGGTGCGGAAGATCCTGAACTCGCCCGCCCCGTCGATGCGGGCCGACTCCAGGATCGAGTCGGGCACCGCGTCGGCCGCGTAGACCCGCATCAGGTAGAGCCCGAACGGGCTGCACAGCGACGGGATGAGCACCGCCCACGGGGTGTCGACGATCCCGATGCGGCTGAACAGCAGGTACGTCGGCACCGCGAGGGCCGTGCCCGGGATGGAGATCCCGCCGAGCACCAGCGCGAACAGCAGTTTGCGGCCGGGGAAGTCGTACTTCGCCAGGGCGTATCCGCCGATGGTGGCCAGCAGGGCGGCCCCGCCCGCGCCCACCACGGAGTAGAGCACGGTGTTGCCGAACCAGCGCAGGAAGATGCCGTTCTGGTAGCTCAGGGTGTCGCCGATGTTGGCGAACAGGTGGAAGTCCCCGCCGAACCAGAGCCCGAAGCTCGAGAACAGGTCGCCGCCGCTCTTGCTGGCGTTGGCCAGCAGCCAGAACAGCGGCAGGACCGCGTACACGAACATCACCAGCATGATCACGGTGAGAGTGGAGCTCTTCCTCCGGCGGCGCCTGGCCGCGGGGGATCGGCGGGCGGCCACGGCGGGGCCCGCCTCGGCGACGGCCGTCACAGCGTCTTCTCCCTTCTCGCCGTGATGAGCTGCACCGCGTACGCCACGAGGACGGTGACGAGGCCGAGCACCACGGCGACGGCGGCCGAGTAGTTGATCTGCTGGCCGTTGAACGCGAGGTTGTAGGCGTACATGTTGGGTGTGTAGCTCGTCGTGATCACGGCGGGTGCGAGCTTCTGGAGAATGTTCGGCTCGTTGAAGAGCTGGAAGCTACCGATGATCGAGAAGATCGTCGCCACGAGGAGCGCGGGGCGCAGGGCGGGCAGCTTGATGCTCCAGGCGGTGCGGATGGCTCCCGCTCCGTCGATGTCGGCGGCTTCGTAGAGCTCTTCCGGTATGGCCCGCAGCGCGGCGTACAGGATGATCATGTTGTAGCCGACGAATTCCCAGGTCACCATGTTGCCGATGGACGTCAGCATCCAGGAGCGCGACAGCAGCTGGGGGAGCGCGATGCCCAGCGCGTCGCCGATCTGGCCGGCCAGGCCGAACTGGTCGCCGTACATGTAGCCCCACATGAGGGCCGCGACCACGGCGGGCACCGCGTACGGCATGAAGATCGTGATCCGGAACAGGGACGGCCAGCGCAGCCTGCCGCTGTCGATGGCGAGCGCGCATCCCAGGGCGAGGAGCAGCATGATCGGCACCTGCACGAGCAGGAAGAGCGCCACGCGGAGCAGTCCGGCTCCGAACAGCGCGTCGCCGATGGCGCGGGTGTAGTTGGCCAGGCCGGAGAAGACCGTGCCGCCGATCAGCCGGTCCTGGAAGAGGCTGAGGTAGATGGCGTACGCCAGCGGCGCGACCACCGTGACCAGGAAGACCACGAAGAACGGCAGGAAGAAGGCGTAGCCGGCGAAACGCAGGCGCAGGAACGGCCGGGCGAGGCCGGGACGCCGAGCTCCGGCGGCCTGCGCGGTCATCGCGTGCTCCTGGGCGATGTTCGCGCTGCCACGAAGACTGGCACTGAACTCTCCTTGTCGGGGCATCGGCGGTCGGAGGAGTCGCACGGCTACCTGCGCCGACGGATCCCTGCTCGCCGCGGCGGTCACGCTGATCGAATGTTCACGCAAACATAGAGAAGGTGTCCCGTAGTCTGAACTGGCCCGCCGGATCATGTCAACAGGTAACCCTCAGTTAACATCCACGGCGGTTTCAACCCGTTCGGTGGACCGGATTGACGGATGAGGCATGTTTACGTAAACATCGGCCGAGAGCATCCGACGACCAGAGGTGACAGTGGACGGGGCGACACAGGAAACGGCGCCGGGACGGCGCACGCGAAGACGGCCGTCCATGGCCGACGTCGCCGCGATGGCCGGGGTCTCCAGCCAGACCGTCTCCCGGGTGGCCAACAACCGGAGCAACGTGGAGGAAGAGACCCGCCAGCGCGTCCTGTCAGCCATGCGCATGCTCGGATACCGGCCCAACACCGCCGCCCGTGCTCTGGTCACCGGCCAGTTCCGCGCCCTGGGCCTGATCAGCTTCGGGCTCGGCAGCTTCGGCAACGCCCGCACCGTCGACGCCGTCACGAGGGCGGCGCAGCGGGCCGGCTACACCGTGAACATGATCGCCATCGAGTCGCAGACCGAGCGGGCCGTGCACGAGGCGTTCGACCAGCTCACTATGCAGGCGGTCGACGGCATCGTGCTCATCGAGGCGCAGATCCTCGACACGCCGGCGCTCCGGCTGCCGCCGGGCGTGCCGGTCGTGATGGCCGACGGCGACGTCAGCCACCGCCACCCCATGGTCGACACCGACCAGGCCCTCGGCGCCCGGCTCGTCACCCGTCACCTGCTCGATCTCGGCCACGAAACCGTCTGGCACGTCGCCGGCCCCGAGGACTCCTATGCCGCCAAGCGCAGGGCGGAGTCCTGGCACGAGACGCTCAAGGAGGCGGGAGCCGCGGTCCCCGGGGTGCTGTTCGGCGACTGGAGCGCGGCCAGCGGCTACGAGGCCGGCCGCGCCCTGGCCCGGCGGCCCGGCGTGACGGCCGTCTTCGCCGCCAACGACCAGATGGCCCTCGGCGTGATGCGCGCGATGATCGAGTCGGGACGCCGCATCCCCGAGGACGTCAGCATCGCCGGGTTCGACGACCTCGACGAGTCGGCCTACCTCTCCCCGCCGCTCACCACCGTCCGGCAGAACTTCGACGTGGTGGCGGAGCGGATCGTGTCGCTGATGATCGGCCAGCTCGAGACCGGCGCGTCCCCGTCCGCCACCGCGTACGTCGCCCCTGAGCTGGTCGTCAGGCAGAGCACCGCCGCGCCGCCACCTCGCCCGTGATCCGTGACCAACAGAAGGGAGGAGCGGCGCCTTCGCCTGCCGGGGCCGCCGCGCCGACGATGAACGCCGTACCTCACGATGTCATGCCGGTCGAGCGACTCTGGCGCCGGCTGGGCGGCGTGGCCTTCGGCGGCGACTACAACCCCGAGCAGTGGCCGGCCGAGACCAGAGCCGAGGACCTGCGCCTCATGGCCGAGGCCCGGGTGAACCTCGTCACCGTCGGGGTGTTCGGCTGGGCCCGCGTGGAGCCGGCACGGGGAGCGTACGACTTCTCCCTCTTCGACCAGGTCCTGGATGACCTGCACGCGCACGGGATCACCGCCGACCTCGCCACCATGACGGCGTCGCCGCCGCCGTGGCTCGCCTATGAGCACCCCGAGATCCTGCCGGTCACCGCGGACGGGACCGTGCTGGGCCCCGGCGGCCGGCAACACTTCTGCCCGTCCGGCCCCGTCTACAGGGAACGGGCCGCGCTGCTGGTGGAGCGGCTGGCCGAGCACTACCGCGACCATCCCGCCCTCGGGCTGTGGCACGTCGGCAACGAGTACGGCTGCCACATCCCCGCCTGCTACTGCGAGGTGTCGGCGGCCGATTTCCGTCGCTGGCTGCGGGAGCGGTACGGCGACGACATCGAGGCGCTGAACGACGCCTGGTCGACCGACTTCTGGTCGCAGCGCTACGCGTCCTTCGACCACATCCAGCCACCCCGCGTGGCACCGACGTACCCCAATCCGGCCCAGCAGCTCGACTACACACGCTTCAGCGACGAGGCACTGCGCGGCTGCTTCGACCTCGAGGCGGGCATCCTGCGGCGCGTCACTCCCGAGGTGCCGATCACCACGAACTTCCTGGCGGGCCTCAAGGCCGTCGACGTCTTCGGCTGGGCGCCGAGGGTGGACGTCGTGGCGGTCGACTGCTACCCCGACCCCCACGACGAGCGGCCGCATCTCTTCCCCGGCCTGGTGTACGACACGATGCGCGGCGCCGGGGGCGGCGCCCCGTGGATCCTGATGGAGCAGGCGCCGAGCGCGGTCAACTGGCGGGCCAGAAACGCGATCAAGCAGCCCGGCCGGATGCGGCTGTGGAGCTGGCAGGCGGTCGCGCACGGCGCCGACGCGATCCTGTACTTCCAGTGGCGGCAGTCACGCGGCGGCGCCGAGAAGTTCCACTCGGGCATGGTGCCGCACGCGGGCGCCGACAGCAGGGTCTACCGCGAGATCGCGGCGCTCGGCCAGGAGCTGGCCTCGGTGCCCGACCTGCCCGGCACGCGGGTTCACAACCAGGTGGCGGTCCTGCTCGACTGGAACAGCTGGTGGGCGCTCGAGCTCGACTCCCATCCGTCGGACGGCGTGCGCCAGCAGGACCGCCTGCTCGACCACTACGGCCCCCTGTTCGACCTGGGCGCCGGCGTGGACGTGGTGCCGCCCTCGGCCGATCTGACCGGCTACGCGCTGGTCGTCGTGCCGAATCTGTACCTCCTGACGGACGAGGACGCGCGGCGCCTCTCGTCGTACGTCTCCGGCGGCGGCGCGCTGGTCGTCTCCTTCTTCAGCGCGATCGTCGACGAGCACGACCGGGTCCACCTGGGCGGATATCCCGCGCCGCTCCGCGAGGTCCTCGGGGTGCGGGTCGAGGAGTTCTGCCCGGCGGCCGGGCACGAGACGTTCGCCGTGCGGGGCTGCGGGGCGCTCTCGCACCTCGAAGGGGTGGCCGGCCTCTGGCGAGAGGACCTGCGGCTCACCGGGGCCGAGCCCGAGCTCGTCTTCGACGCCCCCGACTGGGCCGGCCGCCCGGCCGTGACCAGGCACGAGTTCGGCGGGGGAACCGCCCGCTACCTCTCGACCCGGCTCGACGAGCCCACCATGCGGGCGGTCCTCGCGCGGGCGCTGGCCGAAGCGGGAGTGACCCCCGTCGTCGAAGGCCTGCCTCCGGGGGTCCAGGCGAGCGTACGCGCCGGAGCCGGCCGCCGCTTCCTCATCCTGCTGAACCACACCGCCGACAAGCACGACATCACCCTCAGCGGCGAGTGGACCGACGCCTTCTCGGGCGAGGTGGTCGCCGCTGTCACGCTGCCGCCCGCGGGCGTCGCCGTGCTCCGCGCGACCGAGTGATGGAGGATCAGCCCTTGATCGCTCCCACCAGCCCGTAGCGTGGTGCCCGAGCCCACCAGGGTCTGCGAGCGCCAGGAGACGGCGCCGAGCACGAATAGGCATGGGAGATCCGCCGCTCATGAACCGCACCCCCGCCGAGGACCGCGCCCACTGGGAGCGGACGGCGGACCAGCTGCTGCTCGCCGTACGGCCGTACGCCACCGGCGGGCATTCACTGATCCAGCTGCCCGGTCCGCCGAGCATCAATGGTGTACTCAGCGATGGGCTTGAGGGCTTCGCCCGCACCTTCCTGCTGGCGGGCTTCCGTCTGGCGGGTGCGGAGGGCAAAGACCCGCACGACTTCGCCGGGTGGTACGCGGCCGGGCTGGCCGCAGGCACCGACCCGGACAATCCGGAGCGCTGGCCCACGTTCGCCGAGTGCAACCAGGCCAAGGTCGAGGCCGCGTCGATCGTGCTCGCGCTGCACGAGACGCGGCCACTGATCTGGGACCGCCTCGACGACCAGGTCAGGCAGCGGGTACTGGACTGGCTCGCCCCGATGGTCGGCGATCCGATGCCCGGCAACAACTGGATCTGGTTCCAGGGCGTCACCGAGGCGTTCGCCCGCACCGCCGGAGGCCAGTGGCGCCAGCAGGACTTCGACCGGATCATCGCGCTGACCGACGGCTGGTACGCGGGCGAAGGCTGGTACTCCGACGGGCTCACCGGCGGCGAGCGGCGCAACTTCGACCACTACAACGGCTGGGCGATGCACCTGTACCCGCTGTGGTTCTGCCGCATCCTGGGCGATGCGGCGCCCAGCGGACTCCTCGACCGCTACCGGGACCGGCTGCGGCGCTTCCTCGAAGACCAGCGGCTGCTGGTCGGCGCCAACGGCTCACCGCTGATCCAGGGCCGCTCGCTCACCTACCGGCACGCCGCGCTGGCCCCGCTGTGGACGGGCGCGCTGTTCGACGCCACGCCGCTGGCGCCCGGGGAGACCCGGGCGATCGCGAGCCGGATGCTCGACCACTTCACGGAGCGCGGGGCCACCGACGACGAGGGGCTGCTGACGCTCGGCTGGCACCGGCCCTACCGGGGCGTCCTGCAAGTGTACTCGGGGCCCGCCTCGCCGTACTGGGCCGGCAAGGGCTTCATCGGCCTCGCCCTGCCGCCGGACCATCCGGTGTGGACCGAGGAGGAGAGCCCGCTCGCCGCCGAACAGGGAGACTTCACGCGGACCCTCCAAGCCCCCGGCTGGATCGTCTCCGGCACGGCCGCCGACGGTGTCGTACGGGTGGTCAATCACGGCGGCGACCACGCCGACCCGGCCCGCCCGCACGCCGACGACCCCTGCTACGCGCGTCTCGCCTACTCCACGCACACGGCACCCGAAACCCAGGGCGACCCTACCGCGGGCCTCGGCGCCTGCGCGGACGCCGACCCGTTGGACAACGCGGTCGTGCTGCTGGACGCCTCGGGGCGCGCCTCGCACCGGCGTCCGGCGACCAGGGTCTCCGTGGACGGCGCCACGGCGGTCTCCCGCTCGCGGGCGCATTGGCCCGAGGACGCGACCTGGGATCCTTTCGGCGGGCCCGACACCCGGTACGCTCTCGGCCCCTGGATCACGGTCGGGTCCGCGCTGCGCGGATCGGTCGAGGTACGGGCCGTACGCATCGACCCGGTACCAGGCGCTGAAGCAATGCCACAAATCCTGCGCGTCGGCGGCTGGGCGCTGGTCGTCGATCCGCAGTCGTCACCCGGCCACGCCGACGGCGTCACCGCACGGGTCGAGGACGCGGCGGGGCTGGTTTCCGTCGTCGTCGGGGCGCAGGAACTGCCCAGGGCGTCCGTGGTGTTCGGCTCGGACAGCAACGCGCTCGGCGCCGCGTCCGCCACCCCCGTCGTGGAGAGCAACGGACCCGTCGCCCACGGTACGGTGCACATCGCGCTCGTCCACCTCGGCGGCACCGACCCCGCCGCGCTGCCGCGGGTCGCCACCCGCGCCGAAGGCACCACCCTGCTCGCGGACGTGACGTGGCCCGACGGCGTACGGGACACGATCCGGCTGCCCGCGCCCGAGGTCGCGTACTGCCCGTGGGAGGAGTGACGTCGACGAGTGTGACGGCGAGCGCGGGCATGCCCGCCATGCGGCGTGGCACCAACCTGCCACGCGTCGGCGACTTCAACGAGTCCGTGATCCTGGACGCCATTCGGCGGCACACCACCGCGCCGAGCCGCGTCGAACTCGCCCAGTCCGCGGGGGCTGTCCCCGCAGATCGGTGGGCTCGGCGCGGCCTGCTCGACGCGCGCTCGTCGAGGAGGCCTCGCGCTGGGCGTGCTCGGCAGCGAGTACACGGTGACGGATCCGGCAGCGGCGCAGGGCGGGGCAGGCGCAGGCGGACGGCATCATCGAGCGGCCGGCGATCCGCATCGCCCGGGGCGTGTGCGCGGCGGCGACGCTGCTGGACGTCGACACCGTCGTCTTCGGTGGGCCGACCTGGCAGTTGCGCGGCCTCCCTGGTCCTCGACCGGGCGCTGTCCGCCCAGCCCTGGTCAACTGCTGCTCGTCTGACCCCACAAAGTCCAGGGCTGCCCTGTGGGGGAGCACGGGGCAGCAACTGCTGTCAGACGAACCGGCCGGAGGCCTGCGAGGACCGCCACAGGGCATTGCTGCCCAGCCGCGGGGTGAACGTCGCGTGGAAGATGGTGGAGGCCGCGCCGACCGCCGCCGCCTCCGGGCCCAGCAACGACGCCTCGACGTCGACATGCCGCAGCCGCCGTGCGGTGGGGAAGTCATTGACCATCGCCCCGATGTGGTCGAGGTACAGCGGGGCCGCCTCGTCGGTGAAGAAAGGGCCGCCCAGAACCACCAGATCGATGTCCAGCAGATCGACCAGACCGATGGCGCCCTGCCCGATGGCCCGCGCCAGATCGCGTACGGCCGCGCCCGCGGCCGGATCGCCGCCGGCGGCCGCCTCGGTGATCTCACGGTACGCGGCGGTGCTGCCCGGCTGATCCGCGCCGGCGGCGCAGCCGCGCCGGGCCGCCAGCTGCGACAGGCCGACCGGCGGATTGCACTCGGGGAGGATCTCCGGCTGGCCGCCGGGCTCCGTACGGCCCAGGGCCACGGCGCACAGCTGGCCGAACTCACCGGCGTTGGCGCTGGTGCCCCGGTACAGGTCGCCGTTCAGATACAGCCCGGAACCCACACCCGTACCGAGATAGAGGTACGCGAAGTCGCGGGCACGACGGTCACGTCCGATCCACCGCTCGCCCGCAGCGGCGGCAGCCGCGTCCTTCTCCATGATCAGCGGGCACTGGAAGTGGTCCTTGAGAAGATACAGCAGCGGCAGATCGGTCCACACCGACATCAGCGGCGGATCGAGCACTGTGCCCGAGGCGATGTCTACCGGCCCTGGGACCGCGACGCCGATACCGAGGAAGCCGTCCACGCGCACAGCACCGCGGGCATCGGCAAGCACATCGCTGCCCAGCTGCACCACCTGCTTGACCAGCACCTCCGGATCGGCGGTCCGGCGCACGGGCTGGGTGCGTACGGTGATGAGCGTGCCGTCGAGGTCGATGACGACGGCTGTGATGATCTCCGGGTCGATATGGATGCCCACCGCGTGCGCCGCGTCACCGCGCAACCGCACCGGGGTACGGGGCTTGCCCGACGTGGCGTGCCGCTGGGCGTCCTCGACGAGGATGCCGCGGGCGAGCAGCGACCGGGAGATCCGGGACACCGACTGCTGTGTCAGGCCGGTGCGGTGCGCTATCTCGCCACGGGTGATGGTGCCCGACAGCCGGACGACCTCGATGACGACGCACTCGTTGAACGAGCCCAGGTCGATGTGGTTGGCTCCGCCCGACGTCTCGCGGCGCAGCGCCGTGTCCGGCTCCTCGCCGGACGGCACATGGCTCGCGATGCTCTCGCGCAGCCACTGCAGCGGCTCGCCGGGCAGCTCCGCCGCGTAGCGGCCGATGGCGCCCGCAAGATCGAGGTAGACGCGGCGAGAGGACTCCGGGTGCCGGGTGCTGTCCAGGGCGACCAGGGCAAGCAGATAGCTGCGCCAGTGGGAGGAGCCTGGGATGCGGTGGAACGTGACATCCGCCTCGTCGCTCGCGGCGTCAGGCGTCCCCCACAGCACGAGGGCGTGCAGCGGTACGTGCGGATGCCTCCGACGGGCCTTGGCGAGGAAGCCGGCCAGGGCTCCGGTCTGTTCGGCGTCGCTCGGGAGACCGGTGGCGGCGAGTACTGCGCAGGCCCGGTCCAGCTCCGTCAGTACGTCGGCGCCGGCCCCGCTGCCCTCCGGCGACCCGCCGGCCGACTCCGGGCGGGTCCCGGTGAGCAGCACGGTGCGCTCGGCGTCCGCGTACAGGCCGATGACCCACACGTCCGGGCTCTGCAGCGGCGGGTCCGCGGGCGGTCCGGCGGACCAGCGGCGGCGTACCGCCGCGACCGTGGCGTGCGACAGGCCGAGTTCGCGGGCGACGGCCCGGGACGCGGTGCCGCTGCCGGGGCCGAGGAGCGTACGCGCGATGACGTCGGCCTCGTCGACCATCGCGGGACGGCCGGGCCGGGCGCGGTCGCGCATCCCGTCCACACCCGACTCCGTCCAGCGGTGCCGCCATGCGCCGACGGTCTGGCGGGAGACGCCGAGCTGCCGAGCGATGTCGGCGTCGCGCATGCCCCCGGCGGCGAGCAGGACGATCCGGGCGCGCAGGGCGAGAGGCCCGTCCTGGGTGGCCCACTGGCGGAGCGAGGCCTCATCGGCCGGCTGGAGCTCAGACATCGGCGTCCCGCAGGGGACGGGTCAGGCGCAGCGTGACGATCTCGAACGGGCGCAGCGACAGGGAGACTTCGCCGCCCTCGTCGGTGGGTTCGGCGAGGGGACATCCCCTGCCCCCGCGGGCGTGCGAGCCGGGGAACGGGTCCTCCAGCAGATCCGTCTCCTGCACATGCGCCACCGGGAAGTGCGCGGCGAGCGTAGCGCGGGCCTGGCCGCCGCGGGACTCGTAGAGTCGGACGATCACATCGCCCGACCGGTCGTCGGCGAGCTTGACGGCTTCCACCACCACGTCCGGGTTGTCCACCGTCAGCAGGGGCCGGCCGGTCACATTCGCTCCGGAGGCAGGACGCAGCGGCAGGTTCAGCCCGTAGCCCGTCTGGATCGCCGCGCCGACGTCGGCGCCGGGACGCAGCGCGTACCGGAAGCGGTGCGCGCCGCGGTCGGCGTACGGGTCGGGGCTATGCGGGGAACGCAGCAGCGACAGCCGCACGGTGGTCGTGGTCCCGCCGCCCGCGCGGGTGCTGCGGCCGACGTCGTGGCCATACGTGGAGTCCGTGGCCAGCGCCACGCCCCAGCGATGCTCGCCGACGTGGATCCAGCGGTGCGCCCAGAGCTCGAAACGGGCCGCGTCCCAGCTGGTGTTCTCGTGGGTGGGGCGCTCGATGTGGCCGTACTGGATCTCGGCGCGCGCGTTCTCCGCGTGTACGTCCAGTGGCCACGCGGCCTTCAGGAGCATGTCCCGCTCGCGCCAGTCGATGTCGGAGTCGACCACGAGGGCGTGGCTGCCGGCCGTCAGGATCAGGTCCTGCACGATGGTGGACCGGCCGGTGGAGCGGGTGACCCGCACGCTCGCCTGCAGCGGGCCGCGGTCACGCAGCTCCACCGAGACCGCGTCGGTGAGGTCGCGGTGGACGGTGCGGTACGTCGGATCGATGTTCCAGGCGCTCCAGCGCACCGGGTCGTCGGGATGCAGCTGAAGCAGGTTGCCCGCCTCCCCGGGTGCGATCGCGTCCCGGCAGGTGGCGAGGTCGACGGCGGAGCGTACGAGCCCGTCGGCGTCGATACGGATCCGGATCAGACCGTTGTCGAGGACGAAACCGTCGTCCTCGGTGACCGTGAGCGGGGCGGTGTCCCCGAACGGCAGGCCGGCCGGGCCTCGGCCGAGGGCCGGGGCCTCGGCCAGCACCGCCCAGCGGCCGTCGGCGAGTCGCTGGGCCTCCGCGGTGGCGGGGCTGTCGTCGAGGACGACGACCTCGCGGCGGTCGTGGGGGGCGGCGTTGAGCACCGTCGGTGGGTTGCCGTCCCCCTGCGCGCCGGTCGCGCGCTCGACCAGGCGTTCCAGCCGGCGGTGGATGCGGGCGTAGGTCTGCTCGGCCTCCTGGTGCACCCAGGCGATGGAGGAGCCGGGCAGGATGTCGTGGAACTGGTGGAGCAGCACCTGCTGCCACGTCTCGGTCAGTTCCTCGTACGGGTACGAGGCGCCCTCCCGCACGGCGGCGGTCGCCGCCCACAGCTCGGCCTCGCGCAGCAACGCTTCGCTGCGGCGGTTGCCGCGCTTGGTGCGGGCCTGGCTGGTGTAGACGCCCCGGTGGGTCTCCAGATACAGCTCGCCCCGCCAGACCGGGGCCGCGTCCTCGTACTCCTCGCGCGCCTGGTGGAAGAAGGCCGATGGTTCCATGATCTCCACCCGCGCCGAGCCCTCCAGGTCGGCCAGCCGGCGCGCCTTCTCCAGCATCCCGGCGGTGGGGCCGCCCCCGCCGTCGCCGTAGCCGAAGGGGACGAGGGAGCGGGTGCCGCCGCCCTTGTCGGCGTAGTTGGCGACCGCGTGGGCCAGTTCGGCGCCGGTCAGTTCGGCGTTGTAGGTGTCGACGGGCGGGAAGTGCGTGAAGATCCGGGTGCCGTCGATGCCCTCCCACCAGAACGTGTGGTGCGGCAGTCGGTTGGTCTCGTTCCACGACAGCTTCTGGGTGAGGAACCACTCGGCCCCGGCGAGCGTGGCGAGCTGCGGATAGGCCGCGGTGTAGCCGAAGGAGTCCGGCAGCCACACGCCGTCGGTCTCGACCCCGAGCTCGTCGCGGAAGAATCGGCGGCCGAAGACCAGCTGCCGGGCCAGGGCCTCACCACCGGGAAGGTTTCCGTCGGCCTCCACCCACATGCCGCCCACCGGCGCCCAGTTGCCGGCGGCGACGGCCTTGCGGACCCGGTCGAAGACCTCCGGCTGGTGCTCCTTCATCCAGGCGTACTGCTGGGCGGAGGAGCAGGCGAAGACGAACTCCGGGTACTCCTCGGCCATCGTGGCCATGTTCGAGAAGGTACGGGCGCATTTGCGCACGGTCTCGCGCAGCGGCCACAGCCAGGCGGAGTCGATGTGCGCGTGGCCCACGGCGACGGCGGTGTGCGCCGACTCGTGGGCGCGGCGGGCCAGGACGGGCGCGAGGACCTCGCGGGCGCGGGCCGCGGTGCCTGGGACGTCGTACGGGTCGACGGCGTCGATCGCGCGCTCCAGGGCGACGCGGATCTCGTGCCGGCGTGGCAGCGACTCGGGCAGCGCCAGCATCAGCTCGTACAGCACCTCCACGTCGTGGATGAGGTGCCAGACGTCCTCATCCCGGACAACGATGTCAGCGCGGCGCAGCCGGTACAGGGGCGCGCTTCCCGCCGTCACAGGATCACCGAAATGGGTGTTGATGCCCGCACTGCCCACGATGGGGGGGTTACCCGCGGCCTCCACCAGCAGATGGACCGGCTCCCCCACGGTGGCGCAACGGCTCAGCAGCAGAGTGCGGTTGTACGGGTGCAAGCCCTGTAGCGGCTTCCCGTGCCTGTCGTGGACGAAACCCTCCGCCTGACCGCCGGGGCCGCGGGTGAGGTCGAAACCGAGGTCGAAGATCGCCTCGACCCGGCGGCCCGCCCAGCGCTGCGGTATCTCCGCCGTGAACCGGAACCAGGTGGTGGACCACGGCGCGCCCCATTCACCCCCGATGGTGAACGGCCGGTATTCCCCCTTCAACGCCGTCGATACGGGCACGGGCTCGCCCGGCACGCTCCAGGCCGTGATGTCCATGGGCACACGGTGGGGGTAAAGCGCGGAACGCAGCCGCTCCTTGAGGAACTTGGCAATGCGCTCCTCGCCGGCCTGTTGGTGAGCATGCATGGGTTAGGCCTTCCTGTCCACCTCGTGTCGGCCATGTAAAACCAAGTGTGTTATTAAGTCAACTCTTGACCGCAAAATGGATGGAATGCCCAGGTGAAAGGTCAGGCTTATTAATTTACACTCTCCGCTTTTTGTGGCAGAGAATTCCCTGACATTGCTGGCGGCTCTTTCTACGGCTGGTGCACGCTTCCGTCGGTGGCGCGCAGCAGCGCCCAACGGTCGGGCTCCAGCGGCTCCGGCACCGGGTCCGGCGGGGGCGGCTCGTCGAAGTCCACGACTCGTACAATCAGACGGCACGGGAGCTCCAACGTACTGATAGGCGTATGGTGTACGGCTATCGGAACGCATGGAGTCCCGCCGGCCCTGTCAACGGCTGACGGCGGCACCACCCCTCAGTGCTGGCCGAGCCGTTTGAGCAACGTCCGCAGCGAGTGCGCCGCCTCGGTCACCGCGAGCGCGATCTCCTCGGTGCGCCGGGCGTCCATCCGGCTGATGGGCGCCGAGCAGCTCACGGCGTCGCCGCCCCCGTGCTCCGCGCCCAGCGCCACCGCCACGCAGCGGACCCCGGGCGAGCTCTCGCCGTCGTCCAGCGCCCAGCCGCGCAGCCGCGCCTCGGCCACCTGGGCGGCCAGCTCGGCGGGGTCGGTGACGGTGTCCGGGGTGAGCTTCTCCAGCGGCCAGCTGAGCCGCCGGTCGATCTCGCCCGGCTCGTACTGCGCGAGCATCGCCTTGCCCGGCGCGGTGGCATGGGCGGGCACCCGGCTGCCCACGGCCGAGTACATGCGCAGCGCGTGCCGCGACTCGCGCTTGGCGAGGTAGACGACGTCCGGGCCGGACAGCCGGGTCAGGTGCACCGCCTCGCCGGTCTCCTCCGCCAGTGCGTCGAGCACCGGGCCCGCCAGGCTCACGACGTCGTCGCCCTCCAGATAGGCCGTGCCGGTCATCAGCGCCTTCAGGCCCAGGCCGTAGCGGGTGCCCGCGGCGTCGACGTCCACCCAGCCGCGCCCCTCCATGGTGCGCAGAACGGCGTGCAGGCTGCTCTTCGGCACCCGCATGGCGCTCGCCAGTTCGGCGAGCGAGAGCCTGGCTCCGCCCGCGCCCAGCAGCTCGAGGACCTCGAGCACCCGCGCTGCGGACTTGACCTCCTCGGGCTTGCGCTCGCCCGCCTCTGCTGCCACCGATTCCACCAGAACCTCCGCTTCCCGTGCCGGCGCTGACTGGCGCTCGTCCAGGGCTGATTCTCGCCGCCTTCTTGACGCTTATATCACTGCGTATCTATGTTCAGGTAACCAAACGACGTTCGACTATCTGAACGAAGCATAGCGAGGTAAGGGCGATGCGCATACGTCATTCCCGGACTGCCAGACTGGCGGCGGTGGCTGTCGCAGCCACGCTGACCCTGTCGGCCCTGACCGCGTGCGGCGGTTCCGAGGATCCCGCCTCCGGAGGCGCGGGCGCTCTCGAGATGTGGACCTTCAAGCAGACCCATGTTCCCGGGCTCCAGCAGGCCGCGAACGATTTCGAGAAGGCGACCGGGATCAAGGTCAAGGTGCAGGCGTACACGCCCGACGACGCCTTCGCGACCAAGATCCAGAGCGCGGCCAAGACCGGCGACCTGCCGGACGTGATGGAGACCCACTCCGACGGTGAGGACCTGGGCTTCGGCGCCAGCGGGATCGCCGCTGAACTCACGAACGTAGTGAACACCGAATGGCTGAACCGCTACCCGGAGAACGTGCGGGAGTCGGGCTATGTCAACGCCGCGAAGTTCAAGGAGTCCCAGGACGAGGGCAGCAAGATGCACGGCGTGAAGCAGGGCGCCCGGCACAGCGTCCCGTTCACCATCGGCACCTTCGGCATCGTCTACGCCAACAAGAAGATGCTCGCCGACGCCGGGATCACCAAGCCGCCGGCCAACTGGGCCGAGTTCGTCGACGCGCTGAAGGCCACGCACGCCAAGGACGCCAAGAACGGCGGCCTGGCACTCGGCCTGAAGATCCCGGACACCGGCATCACCTGGCTCGCCCAGCCACTCGCCTACTCCATGCTCGGGCGCAGCGGCTACGAGGCCCTGTTCGGCAAGGACAAGGCCGCCAACTGGTCTTCCCCGAACGGCGTCAAGGTGCTCCAGGCGTACGACCAGGTCACCCCGTACTGGATGCCCGGCACCCAGACCCTCGGCATCGACGAGGCCGACCAGGCCTTCGCCCAGGGCAAGGCGGCCTGGCTGGTGGGTGGCACCTTCACGCTGTCCTTCCTGGAGCAGAACGGCATGAAGCCCGACGACGTCTACGCGTTCGGCCTGCCGGGGGACGCGGCGGGCCAGGTGCCCGACCTGGCGCTGGGTCCGCTCGCGCTGACCGGTCTCATCCTCTCGGCCACCTCCGAACAGCCCGAGAACGCCAAGAAGTGGATGGAGTATCTCTCCCGGCCGGAGGTGGCCGCGAAGTTCTCCAAGGCGTCCAGTGATCTGCCCGCCACCGAGCTGGGTTCCGAGGTCTCCGACATCGTCGGCCCCACCCTCACCTCACTGCTCGAAAGCTTCAAGGGCACGCCCGACACGACGTACGACCCGGCCCGCCGGGAGTTCTTCCCGCCGGGGTACAAGCAGGACAAGGCCGGCTCGATCCTCGTCGACATGACCCCCTTGAAGAAGGCGTCGCCGGAGGAGACCGGCAAGAAGCTCACCGAGCTCAACGACAGCTTCTGGGCGGCAGGTCAGTGACCACCGCGCATCGTCCCGCTCTGTCGGGACCCGCCGGGGCCGGCGGCGAGGGCCGCCGGCCCCCGGCCGGGGCCCCGGCACGCCGCCGGCGCATCCGCCTCGAATCCGTCTCCGGCTATCTGTTCGTCGCCCCCGCGGTGATCCTCTTCGCCGTGATGGGCCTGTACACCATCGGCTACGGCTTCGCGCTCAGCTTCGCCACGTGGAACGGCTTCACCCCGGACTGGAAGTGGGTCGGCCTCGACAACTACGCCGACCTGCTCTGGCGCGACCCGGTGTACGCGCCCCCGGTGCAGGCCGCGGCACTCAACACCCTCTGGGTGATGATCTTCGTGCCGCTGCTCACCGTCGCCGTGTCGTTCCCCCTGGCCGTCCTGCTCAACCAGGTCAAGCGGCTGCAGGGCGTGCTGCGCTCGATCTACTTCGTGCCGTACGTGACCAGCGGGATCGCCGTGTACTTCGCCTGGCGGTACATCCTGCAGCCCGACGGCGCCGTCAACTTCCTGCTCGGACAGCTGGGGCTCGGCTCCTTGCAGGAGCCTCAGGGCTGGCTCGGCAACCCTGACACCGCGCTCGGCACCCTCATCGTGGTCATCGTCTGGGGCAACGTCCCGGTCGCCATGCTGCTGTACCTGACCGGACTGCAGGGCATCAACCCCAGCGTGCTGGAAGCCGCCCAGTTGGACGGCGCCGGCTGGTGGCGCACCAACCTGTCCGTCGTCTGGCCCCTGCTGATGCCGCTGACCGCCATCAACGTGCTGCTCAACCTGCGCGAGTCGCTGCACGGCTTCCAGACCTTCCTGGTGATGACCAACGGCGGACCCGGCACCCACACCGACGTCCTGGGTCTGGAGGCCTACCGGCTGGCCTTCCTGGAGAACCTCAATCCCACCCTGGGCCTGTCCAGCGCCCTGGGCTGGATCCTGTTCGCGGTGGCGATGGTGCTCGCCCTGATCAACCTGCGAGTGCTGAGGAGCCGCGTATGACCACCGCCGACCTGGTCGCGCCCCGCCGCGCCGACACCCGCGCGGCGGGCCGGACCGTCGCCCGCGCGATCGTCCTGCTGCTGCTGATCGGCTACGCGCTCGTCAGCCTGTACCCGTTCCTGTGGATGGTCTCGGCCGCCTTCAAGAACCAGATCGAAGTGGTCAGGGGCGGCCACCTCATCCCCGAGAGCCCGACCCTCGACACGCTCACCGAGACCTGGGACAAGCTCCACTTCTTCGACTACTTCCTCAACAGCGTGCTTGTCACCACCTACACGGTGGTGCTGACGCTGGCGGTCTACGCGGCTGCCGGCTACGCCTTCGCCGTACTGCGCTTCAAGGGCCGCAAGGCGCTGTCGCGGATGTTCGTGGGGCTGCTGTTCGTGCCCGGTGTGACGGTGATGCTGCCGATCGTGATCCTGGAGAACAAGCTCGGTCTGCTCGGCACCCACTGGGGGCTGGTGCTGCCCTTCGTCAACGGGGGCGCACCGATGTCCATCCTGCTGATGACCGCGGCGTTCAGCGCCATTCCCGGTGAGCTGCGGGACTCCGCACGTGTCGACGGGGCTTCCGAGTTCCGGATCTTCGCCGGCATCTACCTGCCGCTGGCCAAGCCCGCGCTGGTCACGGTCGCGCTGCTGACCGCGGTCCCGACGTGGAACGAGTATCTGCTCACCCGGGTCTCGCTCAACGACCCGGGCACCTACACGCTGCCGCTCGGCCTGCAGACGCTCGCCGCGGAGAACATCCCGCAGTACAACAACCTGATGGCGGGCGCGCTCATCGTGGTCGTGCCGGTGATTCTGCTCCTGCTCTTCCTGCAGCGCTACTTCGTCAGCGGCCTGGTCGGTGCGGTGAAGGGCTGATGCGCGTACTCGTCACCGGAGCCGCCGGTCATATCGGCCCGTACGTGATCCGGGAACTGGCCGAACACGGCCACCGGATCACCGCCACCGATGTGGCGCCGGTCGAGGCCCCCGAGGCCGACAGGGTGCGCGTCGGCGACCTGCGGGACCCGGAACTGGTGCGCTCCGCCATGGCCGGCGCCGACGCGGTCGTGCATCTGGGCGCCATCCCGCACCCCGTGTCGGATGATCCGAGCGGACTGTTCGCCACCAACTGCCTGACCGCGCACCGGGTGCTGGACGAGGCCGGCCGGACCGGGGTGCGGCGCGTCGTCGCCGCCTCCAGCCTGGCCGCCGTGGGCCTGGCCTGGGCTCCTCATCCACACCGGCCCCGCCATCTGCCGCTGGACGAGGAGCACCCCATCCTGGTGGCGGACCCGTACGGGTTGTCGAAGCTCGTGCTGGAGGAGATCGCGCACGCCACCCACCGGCGCTGGGGCACGGACGTCGTTTCCCTGCGCATGCCGTTCACCGGCACCGGCAGCCGGCTGAAGGCCCAGTTGGCCGAGGTCGTGGCGGACCCCGAGGCGCACCGCAACGACCTGTGGGCATGGCTGGACACCCGCGACGCCGCGACGGCGGTGCGGCACGCGCTGACCGCCCCGCTGCGCGGCAGCCACGTGGTGAACGTCGCCGCCGCGGACACCTCGGCGCCCCTGCCCACCATGGAACTGCTCGACCGGTATCTGCCCGAAGTACCGGTGCACACCGAGCTCACCGGCCACACCTCGCTGGTCGACAGCTCGGCCTGCGCCAAGCTGCTGGGCTTCCGCCCGAGCCGCAGCTGGCGCACCTGACCCACGTCCCGACGACGTGCCCCAGGCGAGCAAGCACCGCCGCCCCCGTGTGACCGGCGTCGGGGCGCCGTGCCCCGCCGCCCCGAGACCAGGAGGTTGCAAGTGTTACCCCATCCGCCCGTACGGCGCAGCGCACGCCGCGCCGTCGTCCTGCTGTCGGCCGCGCTGATGCTGTGGGCGCCCGCGCCGCACGCCACCGCGGCCTCGGCGCCCGTGATGTACCCGAGCGGCGTCGGCGCCGACCTCGGCGCGACTCCCAAGACGCTGGGCGTCCGCGCCGCCGCCGGGGAGAACCCCGAGGGCCTGCGCACCGGTGAGGTGGACGGCAGGTCGTACTGGCAGACCGACCCGGCCGCGGGCACCTCCTATCTGACCTTCGACCTCGACGATGAGTACGTGGAGCAGCTGGCCGCCGACGACCTCGTCGTCAGCGTCACCTACCGCGACACCGGCGCCGGCGAGCTGACCCTGCGCCAGGGTGCCGACGGCGCCGACTCCGCCCTGTCCTTCACCGGCAGCGGCCGGTGGAAGACCGGCGCCTTCGCCCTGACCGACGCCGACCTGACCGGCGGCGCCGACGTGCTGCGCCTGTCCGGCCGCAGCGGCGGCGCGGCGCGGGACATCACGATCGCCGCGATACGCGTCGGCTCGGTCGGCGCGTTCGTCACCCTCGGCGCTTCCCCGGAGACCGGCGGCATCACGCCGCGCTCCGGCGATTCCGCCACCGGCCTCGTGACCGGCGAGCACGACGGGCGCGGCTACTGGCAGACGAACCGCAACGCGCCCGCGCCCGGCGCGAACTTCTTCTACATGAACGTCGCAGACACCTATCTCTACGACACCACCGACACGGTATTCGTCAGTGTCGACTACCTCGACGAGGGCAACGGCACGTTCGGGCTGCACTACGACTCGCCGGGTACGGAGATCCCGCAGAAGTTCAAGAACTCGGAGGTCGTCTCGTACGGCGACTCCGGCACCTGGAAGACGTACACCTTCGCCCTCGACGACGCGATCCTGACCAACCGCTCCAACGGCTCCGACTTCCGTATCCACACCGCGGGCTCCGCCACGGAGCTGAAGGTCGCGGCCGTTCGGGTCGCGGTGGCACCCGCCGTGCTCAAGCCCGCGCAGGGCCTGGAGAACCTCATCGACGCGGCCGGGCTGAAGCTGCTCGCGGCTCGGGAGGGCAGTCGCGACGGCCAGTACCCGGCTGGGGCCAGGGACGGGCTGACCGCGGCGATCGCCGACGCGAAGGAGGTCGCGAAACGGGAGGACGCCACCGAGGAGCAACTGCGGCAGGCTCTGCACGCGCTGAACGACGCGCTTCGAAAGTTCCTCGACTCCGCCGTCGTCACCGACCTCGCCCGCGGCGCCAAGCTCACCGCGAGCAGCGCCCCCGACGACGCGACGCTGGCCGCCGACGGGGACATCGCGACCACGTGGACCAGCGGCGAGAGCGGCGCAGGGGAGTGGCTGCAGGCCGACCTCGGCAAGGACAAGGCCGTCAACGACGTGCGCGTCCACTGGGCTTCACGCTACGCCTCCCGGTATGCCGTCCAGGTCTCCCGCGACGGCGAACACTTCCGGACCGTCGCCCAGTCCGGCGGCGGCGACAACAAGGAGATGCGCACCCGCTTCGAGACCGCGACCGCCCGCTATGTACGGCTGTCGCTGACCGGCTACGCGGAGGGCGCCAAGCGGTTCGCCGTCGGCGCCTTCGAGATCCGTAACGAGCGCGCCGTGCAGGGCAAGCAGGAGCTGGTGAGGACGGACCATCCGACCGAGTCCCCGGTCGTGGCCGACTTCGACGTGCGCGACTACGGGGCCGACCGCAAGGGCGAGAGGGACGCCACCAAGGCCATCCAGCAGGCGCTGTACGACTGCTACGACGCCGGCGGCGGCACCGTGTGGCTGCCCGCGGGCACCTACCGGGTCACCGACACCCTGGAGGTCTACTCCTTCTGCACCCTGCGCGGCGACCGCCGTGACCCCGACCAGGGCAAAGGCGCCTACGGCACCGTCATCTCGGCCGACCTGCCGGCCGGCGACGACGGACCCGCGCTGATCCGCGTCGGCGGCAGCGCCGGCGTCATCGGGCTCACCACGTACTACCCGCGGCAGAGCGCGACCGACCCTGTGCCGTACAACCACACCTTCCAGATCCCCGGCCGGGCTTGGATCGGCAACGAGAACTACATGATGACGACGATCTCCGACGTCACCATGCTCAACTCCTACCGCGGCATCGGCATCAGCACCTACCGCAACGACCGCGGCGAGAGCGCGAGTTCGGGCCAGGTCCACGAGTCGGCGACGGTGCGCAACATCAAGGGCACGGTGCTGGCCGAGGGCATCCGCGCCTACAACGGCGCCGACGTCGGCACCTGGGAGAACATCACCCTCTCCAACGCCTATTGGGCCGACGCCCCCGCCGCCTACCGGCCGCCGCAGCGCGCCGCGCTGGACGCGTGGACCCGCGCGCACGGCACCGGTCTGGTCCTCGGTGACCTGGAGTGGGACCAGTTCTACCGGGTCAGCCTGGCTGACTACCGCACCGGCATCCACATCGTGCCCGGCCAGCGCGCCCAGTTCACCGGTGCCTTCATCGAGGCGGACGTCCGCCGTACCGATGTGGCGCTGGAGACGGAGGACTTCGACTCCCGCTGGGGGATGTCGTTCGCCTCCAGCACCCTCGAAGGCAGCCTGGCCGCGGTACGGAACAAGTCGCAGGCATACGTCAAGGTCACTGACACCGAGCTGAAGGGCGCCACCGAGGGCACCGTCCACCGGCTGCCCGGCCAGGTGCCACGCTACGAGCCGAAGCCGCTGCCCCGGCCCGCCCGCGCCGCGCTGTACGTCGTGGATCAGGCGCCGCGTACCAACGGCATCGTGCCGCAGCGGGACGCGACCGCCGCCATCCAGCGGGCGCTGGACCGGGCTGGCCGGGCCGGTGGCGGCATCGTCTATCTGCCCGCCGGCTGGTACCGGATCGACGGCCACCTCACCGTCCCCGAGGGCGTCGAGCTGCGCGGCGCGTCCGCGGTGGCCAACCGGGACCTGCTCGGCGCCAGCGCCGGCACGGTGCTCTGGGCGTACGAGGGCCGTGGCACGGCCAACCCCGACACCGCCACCGCCCTCATCACCCTCAACGGAGACCGAGCCGGCGTACGCGGACTGCGCGCCTTCTACCCGGAGAACAACCCCGCCGCTGAGGGAGGACTGAAGCCCTACCCGTACACCATCCGCGGCAACGGGACAGGCACGTATGTGATGGACATCGGCGTGCCCAACGCGTGGAACGCCGTCGACATGGCCACCCACGCCAACGACGGCTTCACAGTCCGCAAGCTCGCCGGCGCGTACTTCAGCCACGGCATCACGGTGGGCGCGAGCGAGGGCGGCCGGATCGAGGGCGTCCTGTCCAACGGCAACGCCGTCACCCGCGTCGGCTACGCACTGCCGGACTGGGCGCAGGAGAACAACATCTTCCCGCAGGTGATCGACGACCCGATGCGCAAGCAGGCGCGGATCGTCACGGTCGACGGGGCCCGCGGCCTGACGCTGCTCGACGTGTTCGGCTACGGCTTCCACGACGGGCTTGTCGTCCGCTCCGGCGAGGTCACGGCGTTCAACCTCGGTACGGACAACCTCGGCGGCGACGGCCACACCGTCGACGCGGGCGACACGGCGAAGGTCGCCGCGGTCAACGTGATGCGCTACAACGGCGCCACGCTGCGCGGCCCGGCACGGCTGATCAACGTGATGGCGATCAACATGGCACAGCAGACGGTCCGCGCCACCGCGGAACCGGCGGAGGGCGGCACCGTGTCCATCGGCGGCTACGAGACCGAGCCGGGGAGGTACGAGAAGGGCAGCACGGTCACGTTCACCG
The DNA here is from genome assembly GCF_050944675.1 of Nonomuraea sp. CA-141351. Lineage (NCBI taxonomy): Bacteria > Bacillati > Actinomycetota > Actinomycetes > Streptosporangiales > Streptosporangiaceae > Nonomuraea > Nonomuraea sp. CA-141351. The sequence goes on along the minus strand of NZ_CP191982.1, from coordinate 8,030,323 downwards.
CGCGACCCGCGGCCGGATACCGCGTCACCGGCTGGACGGTGAACGGCGCCGACGCGGGCGGTGAAGCCGAGCTCAGGCTCGTGGTGAGCGCGGACCTGACGGTGACGGCACGCTTCGCGAAGGAGGACTGAGTCCCCGAGGTGGGACGGCTCACCGTGGCCGGGGCGACTCATGTCGTCCCGGCCACTGCGTCGGTCTGGGCGGGTTCGGCCGCGACCACGATCAGGTCGGTACATGGATGACCGACAGAGGCGGGATTGAAGCGGCACGCAAATCGTTAAGGATCCAAAGCCCTGGGTCTCAGCCCTCAGACCTCAGACCTCAGGCGGATTGACGGCGCACGAGGCGCGCGGGGACGACCAGCTCGGTGGACGGCTGGTCGATGGCATCGCGCAGCCGTTCGAGCAGCCGCACGGCCGTGGCCCGGCCGATCTCGCGCGCAGGGTTGGCCATGGTGGTCAGGCCGGGCGAGACCATGCCGGCGGCGTCGATGTCGTCGAAGCCCATCACGGCCAGGTCCTCGGGGACGCGCAGGCCCCGTTGCGCCGCCACGTCCAGGGCGCCGATCGCCATGACGTCGTTCGCGCACAGGACGGCGTCGGGCGGCTCCGCGAGCTCCAGCAGCCGTGTCACGCCCTCCGCGCCGCCCGCGCGGCTGAAGTGGGTGTGCGCCACGAGGGCCTGGCCGGCCGCCATGCCGGCGTCGGCGAGCGCCGCGCGGTAGCCGGCCACGCGCTCGGCCGCCGGGCCCTCGGCGGCGGGGCCGCACACGAAGGCGATCCTGCGGTAGCCGCAGCCGAGCAGGTAGCGGGTGGCCTCGGCCGCGCCGCCCTCGTCGTCGCTGTGCACCAGGTCCACGCCGTGCTGGACCAGCCTGCCGCCCAGCCGGACCACCGGGATGCCGGCCTCGATGACCGGCAGCAGGTCCTCGGCGTGGGTGTGGAACACGGCGAAGGCCAGCCCGTCGACCTGGCGGGCGATCATGTGGTCGATCGCGGCCCGCTCGATGCGCCGGACGCCGTCGGTGTTGCTGATGATCTGGTCGTAGCCCGCCGGGCCGAGCACGTCCTGCAGGCCGCGGGCCAGGGCCGGGTAGAACGGGTTGGTGATGTCGGGGATGATCAGCCCGATCGTCTGGCTGCGGCTGGTGCGCAGGCCGCGGGCCAGGACGTTGGGCCGGTAACCGAGCTCCTCGATGGCCCGCAGCACGCGCCGCCGCGTCTCCTCGGCCACGGGGCGCCGGCCGTTGAGCGTGTGGGACACGGTTGTCGCGCTCACCCCCGCCAGGTCGGCGACCCGCCTGATGCTCGGCCGCTCGCCGCGGAGCACGCGCGGCTGCTCCTCGGGAATCGGCGGTGCGTGGTGCGGCGCCGGCGCCTGGCGGTGCAGGAAGCTCTCGAACGCGCCGCCCAGCACGGCGTACGCCTCCTCCAGCGTGCGCACACCCCGCGCGACGGCCTCGCCGGGCGGCACCCGCTCGGCGGCCTCCAGCAGGATCGACTCCCACACCTGCCGCAGGGGCCCGAGCGCGGAAGCCGCCAGGATCCGCGGCCTGAGCCCGCCTGTCTCCTCCGCCAGCGCCTCGGCCAGCGCGTGCTCGCGCGCCGCGAACAGCTCGCGGCCGTAGGCGCGCAGGGTCTCGCTGCCGCGATAGATCCGCCCGAAGAGCGCCAGGTCACCGGCCGGCTCGGCACGCAGGAGCCGGCCCAGCGCGATCGGCACCCGCCCACCCGGCCGGCGCTGCCGCACGATCTCGGCCGGGTCACCCGCCAGCAGCGGCTCGTGCTCGAAGAACAGCTGCTCCTTGGCGGGGAAGTGGTTGAACACGGTCTTGGCCGACACGTCGGCCGCCTCGGCGACCTCGTTGACCGTCACCGCGTCGAACCCCCGCAGGGCGAACAGGCGCAGGGCCGCGTCCGCGATGGCACGCCGGGTCTCGGCCTTCTTGCGTTCGCGCCTGGCAGGGGGCTGCTGGGTCGGCATGCGGAGATATTACATCCGCATAATCCTTTCAGTCGCTAAATCTTTACGTCAGGGTGCCTCCAGCCCTCCGTCGGGCCTGCGTACCCGCGCGGCCCACCGCTCGTGCTGGTGGCTGACCGGCGGGTGCTTGGCCGCCTGTTTCTCGTCCACATCGATGCCCCAGCCTGGCGCCTCATGGGGGTAGAGGTAGCCCTGACGTGCGTTGATCGTGCCGGGGAACGTCTCCAGGACCGCGTCAGGGTAGACGTGGCCCTCCTGGATCTGGAATGCCGCCGTGGTCACGTCGAGCGCGAGGTTGGCCGCCGCGCCGACCGGCGAGACGTCCGCGGGCGCGTGCCACGCCGTGCCGACGCCCGTCAGCTCGCACATCGCCACCAGCTTGCGCGCCGGGGTGAGACCGCCGATCGAGGAGACGTGCAGGCGCAGCAGGTCCACGCCGCCCAGCTTGACCACCCTGGCCGCGTCGGTGACGGAGGCGAGCTGCTCGCCCGCCGCGATCGGCATCGGCGCCGCCTGCCGCACCTCAGGAAGGCGGTCGTAGAACTCGGGCGCGATGGGATCCTCAAGGAAGAACAGCCGGTACGGCTCCAGCGCCCTGGCCAGCCCGATCGCCTGCTTGGGAGTGAGCCTGGAGTGCACGTCGTGCATGAGGCCCGGCTCTTCCCCGAGTTCCTCCCGGGCGCGTTCGAACAGCTTGGGAGTGTCGCGCAGGTAGCGCTGGACGTCCCAGCCGTCCGGGTACGGCTGCCCGGGATAGCCGCCCGGCGTGCCGGGAGCGCCGTAGTGTCCCAGACCGGGCGCCCCGGTCTGGAGCCGGACGTTGCGGTAGCCCGCGGCCAGGATCGCCCGGGCGTGCTCGAGGGTCTCCTCGACGGTGGCCCCGGCCGCGTGCAGGTAGGTGTCGGCCGCGGCGCGGACCCGGCCGCCGAGCAGTTCGTACACCGGCATGCCCGCGCGCTTGCCGGCGATGTCCCACAGCGCCATGTCCACGCCGGACAGCGCGTTGTTCAGCACCGGCCCGTCGCGCCAGTACGACGACAGGTGGATCATCCGGGTGATGTCCTCGATGTCGGCCGGGTGGCGGCCCACGAGCATGGGCGCCACGTGCTGCTCGACGGCGGCGGCCACGGCGTGGTAACGCTGGGTGAAGGTGGCGCAGCCCAGCCCGTACAGGCCGGGCTCGCTGGTCTCGACCTTCACCACGACCAGCGGCGGGCCCTCAGGCGCGGTGACGATGGGGCGGATCCGCGTGATGCGGAGCTTGTCGCGGGAGGGCCAGGGCGCCTGGGTCTCCATCATCGGGCTCGTCATGGCAGCACGTACCTCGCGGTGAATCCGAGCACCTGCTCGGCGGCGCGCAGGTCGAGCGGCACGGTGCGGTCGGGCAGCGGCGCCCGACGTTCGCTGTCGGGATGGAACACGGCCAGCAGCTCCTCGGTCGGATCGGACATCAGCGTGTTGGGCGCGGCGACGGTGACCACGTGGTGGCCCTCGATCGGGCGCGTGACCGCCAGCCAGGCGGCCCACGCGGCGTCCCGCACGTCCAGGTAGCTCCACAGCTCCTTGGCGCCGGCGGCCCGGTCGACGGCCCACTCCTCCGCCGTGTGCGGGAGCTTGTCCTCCGGACCGCCCAGCCGGGGGAAGCGGAGCGCGACGGTGGTCATGCCGTGCCTGCGGCTCATCATGGCCGCCGTGAGCTCGTCGGCCTGCTTGGACAGCCCGTACGGATCCTCGGCCTGCAGCGGGATCTGCTCGTCCACGGGCACGTAAGCCGGGTGCAGCACTCTGTCCGCCCAGGCCAGTCCCAGGGCCGACATGCTGCTGGCGATGGCGGCGCGCCCCACGCCCGCCCGGCCGGCCTCCTCCAGCACCACGAACGTGGCCCTGGTGTTGCCGCAGAACACCTCCTCCGGCGTGCCGAGCACGGGCGCCGGGAGCGCGGCGAGGTGGATCACGGCGTCCACGCCGTCCAGCGACCGCCTGACCACCTCGGGATCGCCCGCGCTGCCCACCACCATGCGATCGACCCGCAGGTCGCCGGGGTCGCGCAGGTCCAGCCCGGTCACCGCCACCTGATGGCGTGCGAGGAGATCGAGGGTGGCCAGGCCAACGCGTCCTGCCGCCCCCGTCACCAGCACCCGCCGCGGAAAGTCGGTCATGTACTCCCCACACCGTGCAAATCGATTTGTGATCCGCAGCATGCCGTGCAGGAGGTGCTGATGTCAAGGTAGGTATAGCGACTGTAAGTTTTGTATGAGGGAAAATTGCGTAAGTCGGTTGAGATTTTGCAGATCTTCGTCGTCAGTCACCGTTCATCCACTGAACGTTGAGGTGCTTGACAGTCGCATTATGTCGGGATAAGTCTTCACAAAACGTCAAGCGCAATGTGAGCAGGAGCGTCCAACCTCCCTGACGTCCCCCCGGTCAGGAAAGGAACCCCCCATGTCTGCGTGGTCCAAGCTCCTCGTCGCGGCGTCGCTGGTGCTCACCAGCGCGGCGGCGATGGACATCCCACCCGGCGACTACCAACAGGTACAGCTGGCCCTCGGGCCGGCCGAACTGGGCGAGCCCATGTCGCTCGCCGTCCTGCCCGACAGGTCGGTGCTGCACACCGCCCGCGACGGCACGGTGCGTCTCACCGACGCCTCCGGCGCGACCAAGGTGGCGGGCAAGCTCGACGTCTACACCCACGACGAGGAAGGACTGCAGGGCATCGCCGTCGACCCCGGCTTCGCCACCAACCGCTTCGTCTACCTCTACTACTCCCCCAGGCTGAGCACCCCGGACGGGGACGCCCCCGTGACCGGCACGGAGGCCGACTTCGCGCTGTGGAAGGGCCACCTGAACCTGTCGCGTTTCACGCTGAAGGCGGACGGCACCCTCGACCTGGCCGGCGAGAAGGTCGTGCTCGAGGTGCCCAACGACCGCGGTCAGTGTTGCCACGTGGGCGGCGACATCGACTTCGACGCCGCGGGCAATCTCTACCTGACCACCGGTGACGACACCAACCCCTTCGAGTCCAGCGGGTTCTCGCCGCTCGACGAGCGCACCGACCGCAACCCGCAGTTCGACGCGCAGCGCTCGTCGGGCAACACCAACGACCTGCGCGGCAAGCTGCTGCGGATCAAGCCGCAGGCGGACGGGACCTACACCGTCCCGGCGGGCAACCTCTTCCCGCCCGGCACGGCCAGGACCCGGCCGGAGATCTACGCCATGGGCTTCCGCAACCCCTTCCGCATGTCGGTCGACAAGCAGACGGGCACGATCTACCTGGGCGACTACGGCCCGGACGCGGGCGCCTCCGACCCCAACCGGGGCCCCGGCGGCCAGGTGGAGTTCGACCGCATCACCGCCCCGGGCAACTACGGCTGGCCGTACTGCACCGGCACCAACACCACCGCCGAGACCTACAACGAGTACACCTTCCCCAGCGGCCCCTCCGCAGCCAAGTACAACTGCGCGGGCGGCCCGGCGAACAACTCCTTCCGCAACACCGGGCTCGCCACGCTGCCGGCCGCCAAGCCGGCGTGGATCAAGTACGGTGGTGACGCCGGCTCGCCGCCCGAGTTCGGCGGCGGTTCCGAGTCGCCCATGGGCGGCGACGTCTACCGCTACGACGCGAGCTCGTCCTCGTCGGTCAAGTTCCCGCAGTCGCTCGACGGCCGCTACTTCGCCATGGAGTTCGGCCGCCAGTGGATCAAGGCGATCGAGGTCAAGAGCGACGGCACCCCCGGGGTGATCGAGGACTTCCCGTGGGACGGCACGCAGATCATCGACTCGGAGTTCGGCCCCGACGGCGCCCTGTACGTGCTGGACTACGGCACGGGCAGCGGCAACCAGGCGCTCTACCGGATCGAGTACATCGGCGGCGCCAACCGCAACCCCGTCGCCAAGGCCGCCGCCGACAAGACCTCCGGGAAGGCGCCGCTGACCGTGGCCTTCTCCTCGGCCGGCAGCTCCGACCCCGAGGGCGGCGCGCTCACCTACTCGTGGGACTTCGGCGACGGCGCCACCTCCACGCAGGCGAACCCGTCGCACACCTACAGCGCCAACGGCACCTTCCGGCCGACCCTGACCGTACGTGACCCGCAGGGCCTGACCGGGACCGCCAGCCTGGTGATCACGGTCGGCAACACCGCGCCCACCGTGACGCTGACCACCCCGGCCGACGGACAGCTCTTCTCCTACGGTCAGGCCGTGCCCTTCAAGGTCACCGTCACCGACCCCGAGGACGGCACGGTGGACTGCGCCGGCGTCAAGGTGACGTACCTGCTGGGACACGACAGCCACACCCACGCGATCACCTCCAAGAACGGCTGCGAGGGATCGATCACCATCCCGGTCGACGGCGAGCACGACGCGGCGGCCAACCTCTACGGCGTCTTCGACGCCGAGTACACCGACAAGGGCGGGCTGACCGGCCACAGCGTGCGCACGCTGCAGCCGGTGCACCGCCAGGCCGAGCACTTCGGCGCCCAGCAGGGCATCCAGGTCGCCAATCACGGCGGGGCCGAGGGCGGAGCGACGGTCGGCTTCACCGACAACGGCGACTGGATCTCCTTCGAGCCCTACGTGCTGGCCGGAGCCGCCAGGCTGACCGCCCGGGTCTCCTCCGGCGGCCCCGGCGGCACGATCGAGGTGCGAGCCGGCTCCTCGGCCGGCACGCTGCTGGGCACACTCACCGTGTCCAACACCGGAGGCTGGGACACCTTCACCGACGTCTCCGCCGCGCTGAGCAACGCCCCCGGCGGCACGACGAAGCTGTTCCTGGTCTTCAAGGGCGTGTCGGGGCAGGGCAACCTGTTCGACGTGGACGCCTTCACCTTCACCACCGGATCGGCGCCGAGCACCACCGTCGAGGGCGAGTCCTACACCTCCAACTCGGGGGTGCAGGTCGCGGCCCACGCGCCGGCCAGCGGCGGCCAGACGCTCGGCTTCATCGAGAACGGCGACTGGGCGGGCTACTCGAACGTCGACACGGCAGGCTCCAAGACCTTCTCCGCCCGCATCTCGTCGGCGGGAGCGGGCGGCACGATCCAGGTGCGTTCGGGGTCGGCCACCGGCACCCTGCTCGGCTCGGTCCCCGTACCGTCCACCGGTGGGTGGGAGACCTTCCAGAACGTCTCGACCACGCTGACCGGCTCCGCCGGCGGACCGCTCTTCCTGGTCTTCACCGGCGGCGGCGGCTACCTCTTCGACATCGACACCTTGACGATCACCAGGTAGGGGAAGGCGATGCTTCACAAACTCCTGAGCCTCGCGCTCGTGGCGGCGAGCCTGACCGCCGCTCCCTCGGACCCGGCCTACCAGGTGCTGGTCTTCTCCAAGACCGCCGGGTTCCGGCACGACTCGATCCCGGCCGGCATCCAGGCCATCCGCGATCTCGGCGCGGCGAACAACTTCACCGTGACCGCCACCGAGGACGGCGCCGCCTTCACCGGCGCCAACCTGGCCGGCTACAAGGCCGTCGTCTTCCTCAACACCACGGGCGACGTGCTCAACGACACCCAGCAGGCGGCCTTCCAGTCCTACGTCGACTCGGGCGGCGGTTACATGGGCGTCCACGCCGCCGCCGACACCGAATACGACTGGCCGTACTACGAGAAGCTGGCCGGCGCCTGGTTCAAGAGCCACCCCGCCATCCAGCAGGCCACCGTGCGCACCGAGAACCGCGCGCACCCCGCGACCGCCCACCTCGGCCCGACCTGGACGCGGACCGACGAGTTGTACAACTACCGCACCAACCCCCGCCCCTCGGTACGCGTGCTGCAGACCCTCGACGAAAGCACCTACAGCGGCGGCGACATGGGCGACCACCCCATCACCTGGTGCCACCCGCAGGGCCAGGGGCGAGCGTTCTACACCGGCCTCGGCCACACCATCGAGTCCTACGCCGATCCCGCCTTCCGTAACGAGCTCCTCGGCGGCATCAGGTACGCGGCCGGGGTCGCCAAGGCGGACTGCCGGCCGGAGACCGGCTACACCACGCTGTACAACGGCTCCACCAGCGGCTGGTCACAGGCCGGCCCGGGCAGCTTCGCCAACGCCGACGCCACCCTGAGCTCGCAGGGCGGGATGGGCCTGCTGTGGTACAGCGCCAAGGAGCTCGGCTCCTACTCGCTGAAGCTGGACTGGAAGCTGACCGGCGACAGCAACTCCGGGGTCTTCGTCGGATTCCCGGCCTCCTCCGACCCGCAGTCGGCCGTCGACAACGGCTACGAGGTGCAGATCGACGCCACCGACACCCCGGACCGCACGACCGGGGCGATCTACGGCTTCAAGGCCGCCGACCAGGCCGCCCGCGACGCGGCACTGAACCCGCCCGGCGAGTGGAACACCTACGAGCTGCTGGTGGAGGGCGAGCGGTTGCAGGTCCTCCTGAACGGCGTGAAGATCAACGACTTCACCAACACCGACCCGCGGCGCTCGCTGCGCCAGGGTTACGTCGGCATCCAGAACCACAGCGCCTCCGACCAGGCCGCCTTCCGCAACATCCGGATCAAGGAGCTGAGCGGCGGCGGCGCCGTCACCGTCGAGGGCGAGTCCTACACCTCCAACTCGGGCGTGCAGGTCGCGACCCACACGCCGGCCAGCGGCGGCAAGACGCTCGGCTACGTAGACAACGGCGACTGGGCGGGCTACTCCCAGGTCAGCACCGCGGGCGCCACCCGGTTCAGCGCCCGCATCTCCTCCGGCGGGTCGGGCGGCACGATCCAGGTCCGTTCGGGGTCGGCCACCGGCACCCTGCTCGGCTCGGTGCCCGTACCGTCCACCGGCGGCTGGGAGAACTTCCAGAACGTCTCCACCACGCTGACCGGCTCCGCCGGCGGACCGCTCTTCCTGGTCTTCACCGGCGGCAGCGGCAACCTGTTCGACGTCGACACCCTCACCCTGGAGAGCTCGACCGCCGACGGCACGGTGCTGTCGGACAAGGTGCACGTCTTCTACTACCCGTGGTACGGCTCGCCGCAGGTCAACGGCGGCTGGCGGCACTGGCCGCAGGGCGGGCACACCCCGCCCGACGACATCGGCGCGGACTTCTACCCCGCCCTGGGCGCCTACGACTCCGGCGACTTCGCCGGCGCGGTGGCTCAGCACATGAAGTGGATCAAACAGTCGGGCGCCGGGGTGCTGGTGCTCAGCTGGTGGGGCCGCGGCAGCTACGAGGACAACCTGGCCAGGGGAGTCATGGACGCGGCGGCGAAGGAAGGGCTCAAGGTGGCCTGGCACCTGGAGCCGTACTCCGGCCGCACCGCCGTCTCCACCGTGGAGGACATCCGCTACATCAACCAGACCTACGGGTCGCATCCGGCCTTCCGCAACGCCTTCTACGTCTTCGAGAGCCTGCGCATCACCGACTGGTCCGCCCTGAGCCAGGTCAACCAGAGCAACGTCATCCTGGCCCAGACCACCGACACCACGAAGATCGCGAACTTCAACGGCATGTACACCTACGACGCGATCGCCGGCGCCACCGCGCCCGGCTGGCAGCAGGCCGCCGACTACGCACGCCAGCACGGGCTGGTGTGGGCCCCGTCGGTGGGCCCCGGCTACGTCGACGACCGCGCGGTGCCAGGCAACACCACGCCCACCCTCTCCAGGGACAACGGAGCCACGTATGACAAGGAGTGGTCCAACGCCCTGCAGACCAAGCCCACGTGGGTGTCCATCACGTCCTTCAATGAGTGGCACGAGGGCAGCGTGATCGAGCCGGCTGTCGTGCGGACGGGCTACCAGAGCTTCGAGGGAGCCTACGGGCGCACCGGCGCCTCGGCCCAGACCGCCTATCTGGACCGCACCGCGTACTGGGTCGACCAGTTCGCGGCAGCCGGCTGACCTCGGACGCCGACCGGTCCGGACCTGGCCAAACCTCGCAAAAATGCGGGCCCGCCCAGGTGTGGGCGGGCCCGCGCCGGGCATGCACGCGGGCGTCCGTGTCGCGTCCGAGGAGCACCATGCCCCTGTCCAGACTCATCGCCTCAGCGGCCCTGGTGCTCACCGCGCCGGCCGGCTGCGGCACCACCGCGGTGACAGACAACCTGGGCGTGGCGCCCGCCGGTCCCGCGACGCCGACCGCGTCCGTGCGGCCGTCGTTCCGCCAGCCTCACGAGCTGGTGAGCAGGAACGGCCGGCTGACCGTGCGGCTGGTCGTGGAGTCGCGGACGGTACGGCTGGCGGGCCAGGACGTGCGGGCGCTGACGTACAACGGCGAGTACATGCCGCCGACGATCCGCCTGCGGCCCGGCGACCGGCTCGACCTGACGCTGGTGAACCGGCTGGGGGAGCACACCAACCTGCACACGCACGGCTGGCACGTCTCCCCGGGCGACAACTCCGACAACATCTACGTGCACATCATGCCGGGGCAGACCTTCCACTACGCCTACCGGCTGCCGAAGGACCTGGCGCCGGGCACGTACTGGTACCACTCGCACGCCCACCCCCTGTCCGAGCCGCAGGTGTTCGCGGGGCTCTCCGGCGCGATCGTGATCGACGGGCTCAACCAGTACATGCCGCCCGGCCTGCGGCACGTCACCGAGCGCCTGATCGCGCTGAAGGACTTCCAGGTGCACGCGGGGGCCATCCCGACGGCGAACATCGACAGCAACGCCCCGACCACCCGGACCGTGAACGGGCTGGTCGACCCGATCATGAACACCCGCCCCGGCGAGACACAGCTGTGGCGGCTGGCCAACATCGGCGCCGACATCGCCTACAACGTCCAGCTGCAGGGCGTGCGCTTTCACGTGGTGGCTCAGGACGCCAACCCCGTCGACCACGTCTGGAGCGCCGAGACGTTGTTCATGCCGCCGGGGAGCCGGTTCGACGTGCTCGTGCAGGGGCCGCCGGCCGGCCGCACCCGTCTGATCACCACGGCCTACAGCACCGGCCCGGCCGGCGACTCCTACCCCGAGACAGCCCTGGCCACCCTGGTGTCCTCGGGAGACCCCATGACGCCCGCGAAACTGCCCGCGAAATTCGCCCCGATCGACGACCTGAGCAAGGACCGCGTGGACCAGCGGCGCGTCATCACCTTCTCCGAGAACGACAAGGGCAACGAGTTCTACATCAACGGCAAGCAGTTCGACCCGAACCGGATCGACGTGCGGGCGAAGCTGAACACCACGGAGGAGTGGCGGGTGCGCAACCTCGCCAACGAGCAGCACACCTTCCACGTGCACGTCAACGACTTCCAGCTGATGAGCGTGAACGGCCGGCCCTACCACTTCCGCGGCTGGCAGGACACGGTGCAACTACCGAGCCGCGGCGAGGTGGTCATCAGGATGAGGTTCAGGGATTTCACCGGCAAGTACCCGCTCCACTGCCACATCCTCAACCACGAGGACCGCGGCATGATGGCCAACATCGAGGTCGTGCGTTAGCCGGGCAGGAGCAGCCGGAACTCGGTCCGGCCAGGGCGGCTCCGCACGTTCACCGAGCCGCCGTGGGCGGCCATCACGGCCCGCACGATGGCCAGGCCGAGCCCGGCCCCGCCGGTGGCCCGCGACCGGCCGGGGTCCGCGCGGGCGAACCGCTCGAAGATCTCCTCCGAGAGGCCGGCCGGTATGCCGGGCCCGTCGTCACTGACGCTGACCTCCACTTCGGCCGGCAGCCGGCGGACGGCCACGGTGACCGTGGTGCCGTCCGGCGTGTGGACGCCGGCGTTGCTCAGCAGGTTGGCGAGCACCTGGTGCAGCCGGAGCGGGTCGCCGGTCGCCGTGACCGGCTCCTCCGGCAGTTCCAGCCGCCAGAGGTGGCCGGGGGAGGCGGCCCGCGCGTCGCCCGTGGCCTCGATGGCCAGGCGGGTCAGGTCGACCTCCTCCCTGGCCAGCGGGCGTCCCTCGTCCAGCCGGACCAGCAGGAGCAGCTCGTCGACGAGCTCGCTCATCCGTCCGGACTCGGCGTCGATCCTGTTCAGCGCGTGCCGTATGTCATCTGACATCTGCCCGCGGTCGCGCAGCGCGAGCTCGGCGTGCCCGCGGATCGAGGCGAGGGGCGTGCGCAGCTCGTGGCTCGCGTCGGCGGCGAAGGAGCGCAGCCGCTGCTCGACGGCGTGCCTGCGGGCCAGCGCGGACTCCACGTGGCCCAGCATGCGGTTGAACGCGGCTCCCACCAGGCCCGTCTCGGTTCGCGGGTCGGTGTCGGGCACGCGTTCGCCCAGGGTCACCTCGCCGCTGGCCAAGGGCAGCTCGCTGACCTTGCGGGCGGTCGTGGCGATGCGTTGCAGGGGGCGCAGTGACAGGCGTACCCAGACGGCGCCGGCGACACCGGCGACGGCGATCGTGCCCGTGAACATCGACAGCTCGAGCAGCTGCAGCCGGCCCACGGCCTCCTCCACCCCGTGCAGTGAGAGCCCGGTGATCAGGACGTCCCCGTCCCGGCCCGGGACGGCGCGGACCCGGTAGTCGTCCAGGCCGGACAGGTCCACGGTCTCCGGAGGGCCGCCGACCGGAACCGCGGCCAGCGCCTGCTCGTCCTGACTGCTCAGCCGCACCGGGAGCGCGGCCTCCCGCGACACGACCGCCGCCTGGGTGACGCGCCCGCCGACCAGCCGCGCGCCGAACGTGTCCCGGGCCTGCCCGCGCGTGTCCTCGCCGTGCTCCAGGCTTGCGGCGAACCGTATGCCGTAACCGGCGAGCTGCTGGTCGATGCGGCCGAGCAGGAAGCGGTCCATCGCCAGCGACGTGGCGACGCCGAGGACCGCGCACGAGAGCGCCAGCAGCACGAGCAGCCCGGCGATCATCTTGGCCCTGATCGTTCGCGGCAGGAGCTTCACGGCTTGAGCACGTATCCGACGCCGCGGACGGTGTGGATCAGCGGTCGGCGGCCCGCGTCGATCTTCTTGCGCAGGTAGCTGATGTAGAGCTCCACCACGTGCGCCTGGCCGCCGAAGTCGTAGGACCAGACGTCGTCGAGGATCTGCGCCTTGGTCAGCACCCTGCGCGGGTTGCACATGAGCAGCCGCAGCAGCTCGAACTCCGTCGGCGTCAGGTCGATCAGCGTGCCGCCCCTGGTCACCTCACGGGACTCCTCGTCCATGGACAGGTCACCCACGACGAGCCGGTCGCCGTCGCCCGGCCGTGCCATGCCCGCCCGGCGCAGCAGCCCGCGCAGGCGGGCGAGCACCTCCTCCAGGCTGAACGGCTTGGTCACGTAGTCGTCGCCGCCCGCCGTGATGCCCGCGATCCGGTCCTCCACGGCGTCCCGCGCGGTCAGGAACAGCACACACAGCTCGGGCGTGCGCTCCCTGAGCCGGCGCATCAGCTCCAGCCCGTTGAGGTCGGGCAGCATGATGTCCAGGATCGCCGCGTCCGGGGCGAACCGCTCCGCCTCCCGGATGGCGGCGTCCCCGCTCGCCACCGCGCGTACCTGCCAGCCTTCCTGGCGCAGCGTCCTTTCCAGCACCTCCAGCAGGTCCGGCTCGTCGTCCACGACGAGCACGCGGATCGGCGTGCCGTCCGGGCGCGACAGAATGCTCATTTTCACCCCCTGACGAGAAAATACGAGCTTGCTCTGAGAATCCTCTGAGAGCGCCGTTCAGAGGAAAAACATAGATTGAGCTGGCACGTTGTGGCCCATGACCACAGCTCACGTTACCGCCCGGGGAACGGGCGTCACGGCGCCCCCGGGCCGCGGCGTCCGGCCGGGGATGCTGCTGGCCGCCGTGGTGGCGGGCGGGATCGCTGTCATCGCCCTGTGGTGGCGCGGCACGCCCGCTGTGGCGGGGCTGGACGGCTGGCTGACCGAGAGCGGCCGCGTCCTGGGCCTGCTGGCCGGGTACGGGCTGGCGGTGCTGCTCGGGCTCATGGCCAGGGTCCCGGCGCTCGAACACGGCGTGGGCAGCGACCGGCTGGCCCGGTGGCACGCCATGGGCGGCCGGTACGTCATCGGGCTCGTCACGGCGCACGTGCTGGCCGTCATCTGGGGATACGCCGTGGCCGACCGCGTCGGCGTGGTGGACGAGACGGCGACCATGGTGCTGACCTTCCCCGACATGCTGAAGGCGACAGCGGCCTGCCTGCTGCTGCTCGGGATCGCCCTGGTGTCGGCCCGCGCCGCGCGCCGGAGGTTGCGCTACGAAACGTGGTTCTACCTGCACTTCTACACCTATCTGGCGGCCTGGCTGGCGTTCGGGCACCAGCTCGCGACCGGTGCCCAGTTCACCGGCGACCGCGTGGCCCGGCTCGCCTGGTACGCCCTCTATCTCGGGGTGGCCGTGCTGCTGGTCTGGTACCGCTTCCTGGGCCCGGTCAGGTTGTGGGCGCGGCACCGGCTCCGCGTGGCCGGCGTCACCGCCGACGCCCCCGGCGTGGTCTCGGTCCACCTCACCGGGCGCGGGCTGCGGCGGCTGCGGGCTGAGCCCGGCCAGTTCTTCCGCTGGCGGTTCCTGGCCCGCGGGCTGTGGTGGTCGGCGAATCCGTACTCGTTGTCGGCGGCGCCCCACGCCGGCGGGCTGCGCATCACGGTCAAGGCGCTGGGCGATCACAGCGCGGCCCTCGCCCGGCTGCGGCCGGGCACCCCGGTGCTCGCCGAGGGACCGTACGGCGGGTTCACCGCGCGCCTCGGCCGGGGCGGCAAGTCATTGCTGGTCGCGGGCGGCGTCGGCATCACCCCGCTACGTGCCCTGTTCGAGACGCTGCCCGGACGGGTGACGCTGCTCTACCGCGCCCGCACGTCCGAGGAGGTGCTCTTCAAGGACGAGCTGGAGGAGATCATCGCAGCCCGCGGTGACGCCACGGCGTACTACTCGACCGGGCCCAGGTCCACGGACCTGTTCGACGGTCTCGAGCGCCTGCTGCCCGATCTGCGCGAGCACGACGTGTACGTGTGCGGGCCGCCCGAGTTGACCCGGGCGGCGATCAAGGCACTGCGGGCGGCGGGTGTGCCCCATCGCCGGATCCATCACGAGTCGTTCGAGTTCTGAGTTCGGAGTTCTGCGGAGGTCTGCCATGCGCAGGGTGCTGTTCGCGGTGGTGGTCACCGCCATCGGCCTGGTGCTGCTGCTGTCGTTCAAGCCACACGACGTCGCGGGCGTCGCCGAGCCGCCCGCCGCCCTGGCCCCCACCCAGGCCCAGTCGTCTCCGCCGACGGCACAGGGCTCCACCGGCTCGGCCGGGAAGCCCTCCGGCAGCCGGACCGTCGACGGGGACGTCGCCGACACCCGCTGGGGACCCGTGCAGGTGCGGATCGCCCTCACCGGCGGCAAGATCACCGACGTCCAGGTGCTCCAGGCCCCGGACGGCAACCGGCGCGACATCGAGATCAACAACAGGGCGCTGCCCATACTCCAGCAGGAGGCCCTCTCAGCCCAGAGCGCGCAGATCGACTCCGTCTCCGGGGCCACGTACACCAGCGACGGCTACACACGCTCCCTGCAGAGCGCCATCGACCGGGCCGGGCTGTGACCCGCCACGTCGAGAAGGCGATGGGCACCGTCTTCTCCTTCGACGTACGCCACGAGGCCGATGACGCGGTGGCGCGGGCCGTCGCCTGGCTGCACCACGTGGACGAGGTCTTCTCCACCTACCGGCCGGACAGCGCGGTCAGCCGCCTGGCCCGGGGCGAGCTCGGCGTGGACGACTGCCCGCCCGAGGTGGGACAGGTGCTCGCGCTGTGCGCACAGGTCGAACGGCAGACTGGCGGATATTTCGCGACATATCAAGGCGGTCGTTTGGAGCCGTCCGGTCTGGTGAAGGGGTGGGCGATCGAGCGGGCATCCCTGCTGCTGTCCGAGGCGGGCGCGCCCCGCCACTGCGTCAACGGCGGCGGCGACATCCAGCTCGGTCCCGGCCCCATCCCGTGGCGGATCGGGATCGCCGACCCGCTGCGGCCCGGCGCCCTCCGCACCGTGGTCACGGGTCACGACCTGGCCGTGGCCACCTCGGGCAGCGCCGAGCGCGGCCCGCACATCATCGACCCGCACACCGGGCTCCCCGCCGCCGAGCTGGTGTCCATCACTCTCGTCGGGCCCCGCCTGACCGCTGTCGACGCGTACGCGACCGCCGCGTTCGCCATGGGTGAGGCCGCCCGCGACTGGGTCGAGGAGCGCACCGGCCTGGAAGCGTTCGCGGTGACCGCGCGCGGCCACACCTGGCAGACCACCGGCTTCGCCGCGTTCACCGTCCAGAGCTGACCCGGGCACGACGCGACCGCCGGACACCGCGGGTGCGGGGTGTGACAGCTCGGCTGCGCGGGGTAGGCCGTTCGGTGAAGTCGAGCGAGTCACGGGGGCGAGGTATGCGTCGGCTGGCCGAGCGGACCCCGGCGCACCGGGACCGTCACGTCGACCTGCTTCGCGCCATCGCGATCGCGGCCGTGGTCGTGGGCCACTGGCTGGTGGTGTACGTGAGCTACGACGGGCGTCCGCAGGGCGGCAGCGCACTCGAAGTCGTGCCGTGGACGCGCCCGCTGACCTGGCTGTTCCAGGTCATGCCCGTCTTCTTCCTGGTCGGCGGATACGCCAACGCCGCCTCTCTCACGGCCCACCGCGCCCGCGGCGGCGACGCCACCTGCTGGACGCTGCGCCGGACCGACCGGCTGATACGCCCCACCACCGTGCTGCTGGCCGTACTGACGGCGGCGGCCCTGCTGGCCGGGGCGCTGGGCGTCGATCCCGGCCTGGTCGCGACCGCGATGTGGGTGGCCGGGATCCCGCTGTGGTTCCTGGTGGCCTATGTGGCCGTGGTGGCCCTCACCCCGCTGACCCATGCCCTGCACCGCCGGTACGGCCTGGCCGTGCCGATCGCGCTGGTCGTCCTGGTCGGACTCGGCGACGCGGCCCGGCTGGCGCTGCGGGTTCCCGCCGCGGGCCAGGGCAACTTCCTGTTCGGCTGGCTGGCCGTCCACCAGCTCGGCTTCGCCTGGCAGGACGGGCGGCTGCCCGCCCGGCCGGGCGTCGGCGTGCCGCTGGCGTTCTCGGGGCTGGCGGCCCTGGTGGCGTTGACGGTGCTCGGCCCCTATCCGGTCAGCATGGTCGGGATCGCGGGGGAGACCGTCCAGAACACCTCGCCGCCCACTCTGGCGCTGCTGGCGCTGGCCGCGACCCAGGCCGGGCTGGCCCTGGCGTTCCACGGCCCGGCCGGCCGATGGCTGCGGCGGCCGCGCTCCTGGACCGTCGTCGTGGCGATCAACTCGGTCATCATGACCCTTTTCCTGTGGCACATGACCGCCGTCGTGCTCGGCGCACTGGCGCTCTATCCGACCGGACTGCTGCCGTCCCCGCCGCCCGGGACACCCGCGTGGCTGCTGCTGCGGTTGCCCTGGCTCGTCGTCCTGGCCCTGATCCTCGGCGTGCTGGTCATGGTGTTCGGTCCCGTCGAGCGGCGTGCCGGTCCGAGCCCAGGGCCGGGAGCCACGGCCGGGGTTACGGCGGGCGTTCTGACCGTCCTCGGCGTCGCCGGTGTGGTGGCCGGGCTCCTCACCCTCGCGGTGACCGGCCCGCGGGGTCACACACTCAGCGGTCTGCCGATCGTGGCCTTGATCGTGTACTTCGCGGGGGCCGGCATCCTGCGTCTCATCCGATGGCGCCATCGAGCCCCCGCGCGGCCCCGATGATCCCTGATCGTGGTGAGAGAGCGCTTCCCCACGAGGGTGCGTTCCGGCGCCGACGGCTGTCAAGAAGGCCGTGATTCCCAAGTTCTCCCTGGCTTGGTGCGCCGAGTGCCGCCATTCCGTGGGCGGACGCGTCGCCCCAGCTCACGCGTGACCGCAATCGCCCCGACCCGGCGGAGGGAGCGCTCTCTCACGTGACGATGGGGTTTCGCGCGTATTAACCCGGGCCTTGACAGCGGTAGAAGACGCGCGCACTCTCCATCTCAGAGAGCGCTCCCCGAACCAACGCCCCCCCATCTTTGACGGAGACGTCGTGAGTCCACCCCTCAGTCCGAGCCTGCGACGCCTCGGGACACTCGTCGCCCTCATGATCACACTGTCGCTGACGGCGGTCCTGCCCGCGACCGCCGCCGCCGACCCCCTCCTGTCCCAGGGCAAGACCGCCACCGCCTCCTCCACCGAGAACGTGGCCTTCCCCGCCTCGGCGGCCGTCGACGGCGACCCGGGCACCCGCTGGTCCAGCGCCTTCTCCGACCCCCAGTGGATCCAGGTCGACCTCGGGGCCAGCGCGTCCATCAGCCAGGTGCAGCTGAGCTGGGAGACCGCGTACGCCACCGCCTTCCAGGTGCAGGTGTCGGCGGACGGCACGTCCTGGACCACCGTCCACTCCACGACCACCGGCACCGGCGGCGACCAGACGCTGAACGTGTCGGGCAGCGGCCGGTACGTCCGCGTTTACGGCACCCAGCGCGCCACCCAGTACGGCTACAGCCTCTGGGAGTTCAGGGTTTACGGGACCGGAGGCGGCTCGGGCGGCGAGAGGCTGCTGTCGTACAACAAGCCCGGCGTGGCCTCCAGCTCCCAGAGCGACGGCAACTGCTGGGAGTGCACCCCCGCCAGGGCGTTCGACCTCGACCCCGCCAGCAGGTGGGCCACCAGCTCCACCACCGGCTGGGTCGACCCCGGCTGGATCTATGTGGACCTGGGCGCGACCGCGCAGATCAGCAGGGTCGTCCTGCAGTGGGACCCGGCCTACGCCACGTCGTACCAGATCCAGGTGTCGCCCGACGCGAACACCTGGACGACCGTCTACAGCACCACCACCGCCACAGGCTTCAAGCAGACGCTGAACGTCAGCGGCTCGGGCCGGTACGTCCGGATGTACGGCACGAAGCGGGCCGGCGCCTACGGCTACAGCCTGTGGGAGTTCCAGGTGTACGGCACCGGCGGCAACCCCGTCGATCCGCCCGCACCGCCGAAGGACCCGGCCAACCCGCCGGCCCTGGTGTGGAGCGACGAGTTCAACGGCCCGGCCGGCAGCAAGCCGGACGCCGCCAAGTGGCGGGCCGACCCGGGTACCGGGCCGAACAACGAGCTGGAGTACTACACCGACCACGACAACGCCTCCATGGACGGACAGGGAAACCTGGTCATGGAGGCACGCAAGCAGGCCACGCCGGGCACGACCTGCCCGACGGACCCGCTGACCGGCAGCGGCACCTGCCAATACACCTCCGCCAGGATGAACACCGGCACGAAGTTCCAGTTCACGTACGGCCGGGTCGAGGCCAGGATCAAGGTGCCCAAGGGCAACGGGTTCTGGCCGGCGTTCTGGATGATGGGGGCCGACTTCCTGACCGGGCGGCCGTGGCCGTACAACGGCGAGGTCGACATCATGGAGATCCTCGGCAAGGACGTGAAGACGTCCTACTCGACCGTGCACGCGCCCGCGTACAACGGCGGCGGAGGCATCGGCTCGCCGTACACCCTGCCGAACGGCGCGGACTTCTCCGACGACTTCCACGTCTGGGCCGCGAACTGGGACAGCAAGGGCATCGTGTACACGCTCGACGGCAGGACGGTGTTCACGCTGAGCAAGGACCAGGTGGAGCAGACGCGCGGTCCGTGGATCTTCGACCACCCGTTCTACCTCATCCTCAACCTGGCGATCGGCGGTGACTGGCCGGGTCCGCCCAACGCCGCCACCCCGTTCCCCTCCCGCATGCTCGTCGACTACGTGAGGGTCTACCGATGAAAAACCGGAAAACCACACTGCTCGCGCTGTTATCCCTGCTGATCGGCATGGTCGCCGTCGCGGCGCGCCCGGCCGAGGCCCGGGTGATCCGGGTGGCGGAGTTCCTCGCCGACTGCCCGTTCAGCCACCGGCTGCCGGACGACCCGATCGTCTTCCCGGGGCTGCCCGGCGCCTCGCACATGCACAGCTTCTTCGGCAGTCACGTCACGAACGCCTACACACAGCTGTCCGACCTGCAGAACGGCGCCACGAACTGCAACCCGGCCGTCGACAAGTCCTCGTACTGGGTGCCGACCTTCTACCAGGACGGCGCTGCGGTCGAGCCGGCCATCGTCACCTTCTACTATCTGGGCGAAGGGGTGCGTGACGACATCATCGCCACGACCCAGCCGATGCCGCTGGGGCTGCGGATCGTGGCGGGCAACGCCAAGGCGACCGGCCCCGACGGCTCGTCGAACGCCCGGTGGTCGTGCCTGCACGCCGGGGAGGTGCCTCCGTCGAAGGACTTCGTCAACTGCCCGTCGGGGACGATGCTGGAGTCGTACCTGGATTTCCCGCAGTGCTGGAACGGGCGTGACCTGGACTCGGCCGACCACAAGAGCCACATGGCCTATCCGGTGGCCGGCGCCTGTCCCAGCACGCATCCCGTGCCCGTGCCGAAGCTGCGGCAGGTGATCCGGTACCCGGTGAGCGGCGACCCGTCGCACTTCCGGCTGGCGTCGGGAGCCGGGTTCACGATGCACGGCGACTTCTTCAACGCCTGGCCGGCCGCGGAGATGGAGCGCCGGGTGCGTGACTGCATCCGTCCCATCGTCAAGTGCGGCGCCGACGGGCGCCCGTCGTAGGTGAGGCCTCCGCTGCCCGGGCGGGCCTTCCGGTCCGCCCGGGCCCGATCAGGTGGGACGCCGGTGGTACGGGTCTTCGTGTTCCTGCTGTTGTCCGTCCTGCTGCTCGGGTGCTCCCCGGCTCCGGAGCAGCCCGAGAAGGGGTTCAACGCCACCGACGTGGCCTGGCTGCAGCTCGCCGACGCCCTGCACACCCGCGCGCTGCCGCTGCTCGGGCTTGTTCGCGGGCGCTCCGGCAGCCGGGCGCTCGCAGACCTGGCCGCCCGGCTCGTCAGGAAACACGAGAACGAACGCGCCCGGCTGCGCGCCCTGCTCGCCCGGACGCGCGTCACCGGCGAGAACCCGCACGCCCAGCACGACATGCCGGGCATGCCCACGGCCGGCGACCTCCGCACGCTGACCGGCCTGCGGGACGACGCCTTCGACCGGCGGTTCGTCGCGTTGTTCCGGGCGTATCTGGACCAGCTCGTGCTGGTGGCCAAGGGCGAGCAGAGCTCGGGCGGCGCGCCCGAGGCACGCGAGCTGGCGGCCGCGATGGAGCGCGACCACACCGCCGACCTGGCCGAGCTGGAAAGGGCCGGCGGCCCGGGGCGTTGAGCGCCGGGTCAGTGTGCCCGGCGGGCGAGGGTGAGGTCGGTGGCGAAGGTCATGTCCACGCCCTCGCCCAGCAGCGCGGCGATCTCCAGCAACAGCGCCTCGCGGGTGCCGGGGTCCAGGATCCTGTAGGCGGAGATGGAGCGGACCAGATCCAGGTAGCGGCCGGCTCCGTACCGTCCGGCGCGCGTGTAGCGGCGCTGGCCGAGGTCGGTGAAGCGAGGGTCGTCCGCCAGCTCGCGCCCCGATTGCTCGGCCCGGACCGAGTCGTCGCGGTGCAGGCTCGACGACGTCACCCCGTAGCGCGCGTCCACCGCGGCCAGCGCCGATCGCAGACCGGGATCGGTGACGACGTAGTGGTTCCAGAAGACCGCGACCGCTCCCGACGGCGCCAGCGCGGCGTGGGCGAGGTCCCAGCGCCTCTTCCCGTCGACCCAGTGCCAGGCCTGCCCGGAGTAGAGCAGGGCGAACGCCCGGTCGGGGACGTACTCCTCGAAAATGCCGATCTCCACCCGGGCGCCCGGGCACTTGGCCGTCAGCGCGGCGGCCATCCTGGGGTCGGGCTCGATACAGGTCAGATCCGCGCCCCGGGCGGCGAAGCCCGCTGTGGCCTTGCCCGTGCCCGCGCCCACCTCCAGCACCGGGCCGGGCGGCGCGTAGTCCAGCACCTCGGTGACGAGCTGGGCGGGATAGCCGGGCCTGGCCGACTCGTACTGATCGACCGCCTCTCCGAACACCACGCTACGTTCGCGGTCCACCGTCATGGCTCCCTCTTCGCGATCGGGTGAGACCCGATTCAATCATCCCGGGAAACGTGCGCCGGGACCCCTCCCGGGCCGCCGCCGGTACAAAGGCCCTTGCGAACCCAGAGAAAGGGAGACCATGCACCGGAAGGCCCTCACCGCCCTGTCCCTCGCGTGCGCCCTGCTCGCGGCGCCCGCCCTGGCCGCGAGCCCGGCCGCCGCCGCGGCCAGGCCCAGCCTCCGCGGATGCTACGACGGGAAGTGCAAGTTCACGTTCACGAAGCCAGTGAAGTTCCGCGTCGCCAAGAAGTACGGCCTGAGCGGCTGGGTGCACGTCGCCAAGGAGTACAACGAGATGGCCGGCGCGGACGTCATCGTCGTGTGGAGCGGGGGGAGCACCGCCTACCTGGGAGAGGGCACCTCCGGGGGCATCGGCGAGCTCGACTTCCGGGCGCTGTCGATCACCGGCCGAGGGGCGACGATCCGCTTCACCGGCTGACGTGGCCGCCCCGGTACACGGCCGCACGTGGGCGGGCCGTGTACCGGGGGCGGCGACCGTCTTAGTCGCCGTCCTTGTCGCGGCGCTGCCAGGGGCCGGTGATGGCGAAGACGTACCCCGGCGTCTGGATGTTGGCGAACAGGATGCGGCCGTCGGCGCTGAAGGTCGGGCCGGTGAACTCGCTGTCGTTGAAGTCGTTACGCGCGATCGGGTACGACTGGCCGCGATCGGTGACGCCCACCAGGTGCTGGATGCCCTCGCCGTCCTCGGCGAGGATCACCCCGCCGTACGGCGAGACCGTGATGTTGTCGGGGCCGTCGAAGTTCGTGTCCTGGGCGGGGTCGGGGTTGACGCCGAAGAGGACCTTGAGCGTGATCGTCTCGTGGCGCGGGTCGTAGAACCACACCTGGCCGTCGTGCTCGTTCGTGCTGCCGTCGCTGTGGCGGGCGAAGCTGGCCACGAAGTACGCGCCCCCGTCGGACCACCAGGCACCCTCCAGCTTGCGGCTGCGGGTGATCTGGTCGTCGGTGAACTGCTTGCGGGTCGACGTGGTCTTCGCGTCGCGGTCGGGCACCTCGACCCAGCGGACCTTGTACCGGGTGCCCGGCGCCGTCGCCTCCGACAGGTCGGCGATGTGCTTGTCGTCCTGGTAGCAGCTCATCGCCTCCAGCTTGCCCGCGGTGTCGCCGCCTTCGGACAGCGCCAGCGCCCGCAGCGCACCCTTGCCACCGCGGAACTTCCTCGGCGGGGTCCAGCGGTAGTACAGCCCGTTCGGCCCGCCGGCGTCCTCGGTCAGGTAGATCGCCGAGGTGTGCGGGTCGACCGCGACGGCCTCATGCGCGTAACGGCCGAGGAACTTCAGCGGCACCGGGTCCTGGTTGGCCTGGCGGTCGAACGGGTCGACCTCGAACACGTACCCGTGGTCCTTCTGGAAGGCCCCACCGGCGCGCTGCTCGGTCTCCTCGCAGGTCAGCCAGGTGCTCCAGGGGGTCTTGCCGCCGGCGCAGTTGTTGTGCGTGCCGGCCAGGCTGACGTACTCGCGGATGCGCTCGCCGCGCGCGTCCACGTCGATGTTCGTGGTGCCGCCGCCGGCCCCCGGGTCGTAGGTCAGGCCGGGCAGCGTGGGCACCCGGTACGGCTCGCCGCCGCCGATCTCGTGGTTGTTGACCAGCGTGGCACCTCTGCCATGCGGGAAGCTCGCGGTGCCGTCGGCGTCGCTCGGGGTCGGTTCGCCGCTCTCCAGCTTGGTGACCCCCGCCTGAGCGACGATCCGGTACGAGAATCCGGCGGGCAGGGCCAGCACTCCGGCCGCATCGGCGACCAGCGGGCCGTAGCCGGCCGCGGGCCGCGCTGCCGCGAACGCGGCGGGACCGGAGATGGCCTCGAGGCTGCCGGCGAACGCGATGCCGAGGCTGCCTGCGGTGGCGTGGCCGAGGAAGGAACGACGGGAAACAGGTGAGGGCATGGGACATTGCCTCCAGCATGGGGACGCTTTACACAAGCCGACCCAACGATGCCACGGAGAAGTCGATCGCGCCGCCCGTTGTCCGCATGATGAACGTCGGATGAAGAACCGGCACGCGGCGCGGCGCAGCCGACGCCCGGCCGGCCCGGCCGGTGGCCGCCGCCGGCCACGCACGGGGCATGATCGTGGATGACGGGGATCATCGGGGTGCGGCCGTACCCATGTCTTCAGAGGCAGGAGCAGCGTCATGACCGAGGAACCGCCGGCCATCACCACCGTCGACGACGGGATCGCCCGGCTCACCCTGAACAACCCCCGGCGCAAGAACGCCATCACGCTGGAGATGGCGGCGCTCATAGGGGACTTCTGCGCACTCGTCCGCGACGACGACACCATCGGCGCGGTCCTCGTCGACGCCGTGGGCGGCTACTTCTGCAGCGGCGCCGACACCCGCGACCTGGCCTCCTTCTCCGCCGACCCGGCCGCGCCGGAGTCGGTCGAGCGGACCTCCGCCGTCTATGGCGCCTTCGTCCAGATCGGGCGGTTGCCGGTGCCCAGCGTGTCCCTGGTGACGGGCGGCGCGGTCGGCGCCGGGCTCAACCTCGCCCTGGCCACCGACTTGATGCTCGTCACCCCGGACGCGGTGCTCGACAGTGGGTTCGTGGCGCGCGGCATCCACCCGGGCGGCGGTCACCTGTCCCTGCTGGGCCGCGCGGCCGGCTATCAGCACGCCATCGCGCTCGGCGCCCTGGGCACCGCGCTGTCCGGCGCCGAGGCGGTACGCCGCGGGCTCGCGTGGGACCTCGCCGAACCGCACACCATGCTGTCCACCGCCACCCGGCTCGTGGCCAAGGCCGCCGCGGACCCCCAGCTGGCCCGGCGGATCAAGGACAGCGCCACCCTCGAGCTCGCCCCGGCGGTCCCGTGGGCGGCGGCGGTGGAGATCGAGCGCGGCACGCAGATGTGGTCGCTCGCCCGCAAGGGCCGGCAGGGCTGGGAACGTAACCCACCCAAACCCGCCGTGTGACCCGGTGCTGGAGCACGGCGGGTCGTCCGGCCGACCCGTACTGAGCCGGCGTTTACGCGCGGCCCAGACTGCCCGCCGGAGCTCGCCCTATCCGGCGGCGCGGGGCCGGACGGCTCAGAGCTGGCGGCCACACGTCCCGTAGTAGCCGCCGGCCTCCCAGGTGTAGCAGTGCTCCCAGACGATCGGTACACCCTCTTCGGTGTAGGTGACCCACCGGGACGCGGCGTCGGCCGGGGCGGCGCTGATCGCGGCGGCGCCAAGGACCCCGGCCATGGCGATCACAACCCGCTTGGCGACTCCGGAAAATCGTGACATGACTGTCTCCCTTCGTTCGTCAGGACAAGATCGAGTCCATCAGGGCCGTCCTGTGACCGGCTTGGATCGTCTTGCGGGCGAGTTGGAGGACATCAGCGCGGGCCTGTTCTCGACGTCGACGCCGATGGCTCGAGCGCTGCGCCATTTACGCTACCGATGTTGCGGAAATGGGTAGCCTCGGCGTATCGTTAATTTCGCTACTCAGGTAGCGGAATGGAGGGATTCCCATGGCGCCACGGGGACGCCCGCGCGACGCGGACGTCGACGAACGGGTCCTGCAGGCGGCCACCGAGCTGCTGCTGGTCCACGGCTACGGCGGCCTGTCCACCGACGAGGTGGCCGAGCGGGTGGGCATCGCCAAGACCACGCTGTACCGCCGCTGGCCCACCAAGGACCACCTGGCCCTGGCGGTGGTGGCCAGGCTGCAGTCGTACGACGAGATCACCGACACCGGCGACATCCGGCGCGACCTCGTCGACTACATGGAGAAGATCGCCGCCGGGCTCAACCGGATGCGTACCGCGGGCCTGCCGCCGGGAGGGGAAAGCCGCTCGGCGGGCACGGTGGCCGAGCTGGTCGCCGCCGCCGCGCGGCACGACGACGTCGGCGAGCTGGAGCGGGAGGTCTACGCCCGCCGCAACGCGCTGGCCTGCCGGCTCATCGAACGCGCCCGCGACCAGGGCAGGCTCCGCCCGGACGTCGACGCCATGACGCTCCTGGAGCAGCTCGCCGGAGCGCTTTACTACCGCGTTCTGATCACCGGGAACCCGGTGGACCGCGCCTACGCCGAACGCCTGGTCAACGCCGCACTCGACGGCGCCCTCTGACACGTAGGCCGAGCACCTGGTCGCCGCCGCGGCCGGTATGCCTCACACCTGTAAGCCGATCACCAGTCAACCCAGAAGGGGACCATCATGTCGCTCGCCGTTCCTGGCACCGCACTCGTACGTTCGGCCGACGCCGAGATCATCGGTGGCGGTGACGCGCCGGCCACCGGCCGGCTCCTGCTCGACTCCAGCGCCACCGGCGGCGCCCTGAGCAGCCTGCGCATGACGCTCACGCCGGGCGCCGACGGCGCGACGCCGCACCTGCACACCGCCTCCAGCGAGCTGTTCTACGTTCTCGGCGGCGCCGCCCAGGTGCTGGCGGGGGAGGAGGTGCTCACGCTGGAGGAGGGTGACCTGGCCGTGGTGCCGCCGAACGTCGCCCACGCCTTCGCCGCCGTCCCCGGTACGGAGGCGGACCTGCTGATCGTCATCACGCCGGGTGTGGAGCGCTTCGAGTACTTCCGCCTGCTGGCTCGGCTGCGCGCGGGCGAGGCCACGATCCAGGAGCTGCTCGACTCGCAGGACCTGTACGACAACCACTTCCTCGACAGCCCGCAGTGGAAGGCGGCCCGCTCGCAGGGGTAGCAGGCTCACGGATGCCGGGGTCACACCCCGGCGAGGCGGCGGATCGCGATGAGGGCGGCGTCGTCGCCGAGGCGGCCGCCGACGTGCGCGAGCAGGTCGGCGCAGATGCCCTTGAGGATCCCTTCCGGCCGTTCGCCGGCCCAGCGGGCGGCCCTCTGCGTCAGCGGGAAGAACGTGCCCGCGGCGTCGCGGGCCTCGATGACGCCGTCGGTGTAGAGCAGGAGGACATCGTCCTGCTCGAACGGGAAGCTGGTGAGCGTGTGCTGCGGCGCGCAGAGGCCGCCGAGGCCCAGGGGCGGCGCCGGCTGGCTGCTGTCGAGGGAGATGACCCGGCCCGCGTGCAGCAGCAGCGGTGGCGGATGGCCGCAGCTGACCATCGTGAGCACCGGCCGTTCGTCGGGGATGTCCACGATCGCGGCCGTCACGAAGCTCTCCGCGTACGCGGCTTCCGCCGTCTCGCTCTGGCTCTGTGTGAGGTCGAAGCTCTCTTCCAGGTCGGCCACCAGATCGGGCAGCTCCGGGCGCCGGCGAGCGCACTCGCGGAACGCGCCGAGCAGGGCGGCGGCCTCGGAGATCGCGGGCAGGCCCTTGCCACGGGCGTCACCGATGAGCAGCCGGGTGCCGTGCTGCGTGCGAACGGCGGCGTAGATGTCACCGCCGATCTGGGCCTCGGCCTCCGCGGCCAGGTAGGCGGAGGCCAGGTGGAGCGGGCCGAGGCGTTCGGGCACCGGCCGCAGCAGGGCCGTCTGCACCGCCGTGGCCACGGAGCGGACCTGGGTCAGCTCGCGCCGCTGGCGATCCCTGACCAGGGCGAACAGCACCACGAACAGCGAGACCAGGGCGAAGCCGCCCAGTCCGGCCTGAACGTCCTGGTAATTGAGCAGATGATCGTGTACGTCGATGAGGACTTCGCCCGAGATCGCCAGGGCGCCGATGACGGCGGTGAGCCAGGGGCCGGCGAAGGAGGCCGTGACCGCGGGTGCGGCCACCAGCAGCGGCCCGAGGTGGCTGCTCCCAGGGGTCAGTATGTCGGCGAGCGTGATCGCGAGGACCATGATCAGCGGCACAGCGATGAGTTTCGGACTTGCCGGCCATGGGAGACGTAGCAGCCGATACGGGCGCCCCCTGGGGAACTTCACGCTATCTGTCTACATGTGTCGCGGCTTTGGGTGAGACCCGTACATGTGATTCTTTAGTCAAGGTTCTCCGAGTTTTACCGTCATTAGAATGCCTCAATGGTTTCGCATGGACCTGCCGCGCCTCAGAGCCTCTGCCGCCGGGAGGGCTCTGAGGCATGCGATCAGGCGGGGCCGACGCTCGCCAGAATCGCCCGCCCGAGCTCTTCCGGCCGGGTGAACTGCGGCCAGTGCCCCGTGGGCAGGTCGATGTAGTCGACGTCGCGGATCTTCGCGAGCTCCCGCGCGAACGCCTGCCCCTGCTCAATCCATCCCCGGAGCGTCGCACCCGAGAACTCGCACGCGATGACGGTGACGGGCACCTCGTAGCGACGCTCGTCGGAGGAGAGCCGCTGCGGATCGCTCGCGACGTGCGCGGGCGTCGGGATGGCGCGCTCGCGGAACGCCGCGCGCAGCTTGTCGTCGAGATCGACCAGGTCTTCCGCCTCGAACACCGACCAGTCCGGCAGCGGGACCTCGCCGTTCACGACGGGAAGCTCGTCATTGATGACCCCGCCCTCCCCGAGGGGAACGCTGTCGACGTACACCACGCGGGCGACACGATCGGGACGCGCGTCGACCGCCGCGTGGGCGACCGCGCCACCGCCGGAGTGCCCGACGAGCACGACCTTGCCGTCGGCCGGGTCGTACGAGTCGATCACCTCGACGATCGCGTCGACCTGGTCGCGCAAGGTGATTTTGGAGCGGTCGGCGTCTTCCGGCTCCATGCCGGGCAACGTGATCGCGCGCGTGCGATGCCCCGCCTGCGTCAGGGCGGGAACGACCTCGTCCCATGACGAGCCGTCAAGCCAGAAACCGGGGATCAGGATGATGTCCATCGTCAGAGGCTAGGGCAGGCCACCGACATTCTGCTGACGAACCCAAGTCTGCGATGAAATTTCGCCCCAAAGCTATACAAAACGGATGAAAAGCCCTAGTCTCGACTTGCCCCAGTCAGAAACCATGACTGGGGCGCCAAACGTTTGGCGCCTCGGCCGTGCACGAACGGCCGGGGCGCCGCTCTGTGCGGGCCTCCGGCCGTTCCTGATTTATACGCTTTCTTGACGCTCTGATCAGGTCGATTACCCCATCGCCGTGGAAAGTGTGCCATGCGGTCTTGATAAGGGGTGACCGTCATGGTGCTGGCGAAGCGGTCGGCCGCTACGCAAGGGACGCTGCGTTCCTGGCTGTTGGAGGGCCTGCAGACCGACCGTAGGCAGATCGAGCACGGTCCCCATGTGAAGCACCCGTGGTGGCAGGTGATGTGCCTGACCGGCGTGGACTACTTCTCCACGCTGGGTTACCAGCCGGGCATCGCGGCGCTGGCGGCCGGGCTGTTGTCGCCGCTGGCCACGCTGTTCCTGGTGGCGCTGACGTTGCTGGGCGCCCTGCCGGTCTACCGCAGGGTGGCGGTGGAGAGCCCGTACGGCCAGGGCTCGATCGCGATGCTGGAGAAGCTCGCGCCGCAGTGGTGGGGCAAGCTGTTCGTGCTGGTCCTGCTGGGTTTCGCGGCGACCGACTTCGTGATCACGATGACATTGTCGGCGGCGGACGCGACCGCGCACATCCTGGAGAACCCGTTCGTGCGCGGATTCCTGGTCGGGCAGCGGGTACCGGTCACGCTCGTGCTGCTGGCGATGCTCGGCGGGGTGTTCCTGATGGGCTTCACCGAGGCCATCGGCATCGCCACGCTGCTCGTCTTCGTCTACCTCGGACTGAACGCCGTCGTCGTGGCGGCCGCGATCTTGCACGTGCTGGAGGCCCCGCAGGTGGTCGTGGACTGGCGGCACGCGCTGAGCGGCGGCTACAGCAACCCGCTGGCCATGATCGGGCTGTCGCTGATCGTCATGCCGAAGCTGGCGCTGGGCCTGTCCGGGTTCGAGACCGGTGTCGCGGTGATGCCGGTGATCAAGGGCGACATCCAGGAGCGGATCAAGGGCGCCAGGCGGCTGCTCACCACCGCCGCGCTGATCATGAGCGTCTTCCTGATCTTCTCCAGTTTCGTCACCACCGTGCTCATCCCGCCCCGCGAGTTCCGGGAGGGCGGCAAGGCGAGCGGGCGGGCGCTGGCCTACCTGGCCCACCACTACCTGGGCAACTGGTTCGGCACCGCCTACGACGTGTCCACGATCGCCATCCTGTGGTTCGCCGGGGCGTCGGCGATGGCCGGGCTGATCAATCTGGTGCCGCGCTACCTGCCTCGGTACGGCATGGCGCCGGAGTGGACGGGCGCGGTGCGGCCGCTGGTGCTGGTGTTCTCGGCGATCGGGTTCGGCATCACGATCATCTTCCGCGCCGACGTGAACGCGCAGGGCGGCGCCTACGCCACCGGCGTGCTGGTGCTCATCCTGTCGGCCGCGGTCGCCGTGACGCTGGCGGCCACGAAGAAGGGGCGGCACCGGTTGGCCGCCGGGTACGCCGTCATCGCAGCCGTGCTGGCCTACACCCTGGTGGCCAACGTCATCGAGCGGCCGGACGGCGTCAAGATCGCCTCGTTCTTCATCGGGTCGATCATCCTCACGTCGTTGATCTCCCGGACCACCCGCTCGACCGAGCTGCGGGTCACTCAGGTGCACCTGGACTCGCTGGCCGAGCAGTTCGTCAACGAGGTGGCGTGCGGCGAGATCCATGTGATCGCCAACGAGCCGGACAAGCGGGATCAGGCCGAGTACAACGAGAAGCTGCGCGAGACCTGGCTCACCCACCGGCTGCGTCCCGCCGAACCGGCGCTCTTCGTGGAGGTGACGGTGCCCGACGCCTCGGAGTTCGAGACCGAGCTGCACGTCAAGGGCGAGGAGCGGTACGGCCACAAGATCCTGAAGATCGAGAGCTCGGCCGTGCCCAACGCGCTGGCGGCGCTGCTGCTGCATCTGCGGGACCGGACCGGCTCGGTGCCGCACATCTACTTCCACTGGACCGAGGGCAACCCGGTGGCCGCCTGGCTGCGCTACCTGGTCTTCGGCGGCGGCGACGTGCCGGCGCTGACCAGGGAGGTGCTGCGCCAGGCGGAGCCGGACCGGTCACGCAGGCCGCACGTCCACGTCGGCTGACGCGCAGGACGATGACCCCCGAGATCGGGTCCGCGATCAGCAAGGGGTCGGTGGAGGCAGGCAGCTCGCCGCGCTCGACGCCGCGGCGTACCAGCATGGCGATCAGGTCCAGGCGGCGTTTCATGACCGCGCGGAACACCTCGGTGAAGTCGGGGTCGCGGCAGGACTCCCCGAAGCCCTGCCGGAGCAGCTTGCGCATCTCGGGCCTGTCGAACGTCCGGATGACGTCCGACAGTGTCCCGGTCAGGTCGCCGCGCACGGAGCCGGTGCCGGCGATGTGGAACTGCTCCAGGCTGACCTGCGAGAACGCGGCGAGGAGCAGGTCCTTCTTGGTCGGATGGCGGCGGAACAACGTTGTGCGCCCCACCCCGGCCTGGGCCGCCACGTCGTCGAAGGTCATCTCGAACTCGGTCCTGGTACGGCCGGACGGCTATGCGGCCTGGACCGCCACCTACCCCGGCATCCAGCAGACCCGCGACGTGCTGAGCCAATGGTGCGGCCCCGCATGAGGCTCGGGAATCACCAGCCCCGGCCGCGCAGGAAGGCGGCGCAGCGGCTGGTCCAGTCGCCCGCGACGGGGTCGTCCTCCGCCAGCCCCAGCCCGTGCCTGCCGCTGGGATAGACGTGGACCTCCACAGGGACCTGGTGGCGGGCCAGCTCCTGAGCCAGCTGGAGGGTGTTGTCGACGGGGACCGACGCGTCGTCGGCGGTGTGCCACAGGAACATGGGCGGCGTCGCGGCGCCGACCCGGTGGGCGAGCGTCAGCTCGGAGCGCACGGACTCGGACGCGTCCCGGCCGAGCAGGTTGACGGCGGAGCCCCGGTGTGCGGCCGGTCCGGTGAGATAGGTGACGGGGTAGCAGAGCACGGCCAGCCCGGGGTGAGGGTCCGCCCCGTCGATGGCATCGTGCGGGCCCTCCGGCAGCATCGGGCCCGCCTCGGTGGCGAGGAGCCCGGCCAGGTGACCGCCCGCCGAGAAGCCGAGCACCCCGACACGGGCGGGGTCCACGCCGGTCGACGCGGCGTGATGCCTGACCCAGCGCACTGCCCTGGCGGCGTCGAGCAGGGGCAGCGGATGGCGGTGCGGCGCGATCCGGTAGCGCAGGACGAACGCCGCGATACCCAGCGAATTGAGCCACCGGGCCACCGGAGCCCCCTCGTGTTCGGCGAGGTGCTGGTAGGCGCCGCCGGGGAAGACCACGACAGCCGGGGCGGCGCTCCCTCGCGTGTTCATGGCCTCCACTCCGTGGAGGCGGGCTCGGTCGCTGGGGAGCCGTCGCCTTCCTTCGTCGCTCTGGTCGCTACGCTCCCGCCGCTCCTCAGTCCAGGCGACGGCGCTCCCTCGCGTGTTCATGGCCTCCACTCCGTGGAGGCGGGCTCGGTCGCTGGGGCGCTGTATAGGAAAGGCGGTGATGGTCGCCTCGCCGGTCGTGGGCCACAGGGGGTGCTCGCTCATGCCGCGCCTTTCACGTCGTCCGACGACGGATGTTAGCGGCCCGCGGTCGCACCCCCCTGCCCGGCCCGGAGGCGGTCCGGGCTTAGGGTCGGGGGCATGACGGAACGGACGATCATGGCCCCCGGGACGCCCGACTGTCGCAGCGCCGGGTGGTACCTGTGGTGGCTGGTCACGAGCCAGCGCGGCAGGATCGCCGTCGGCGCGATCCTGGGCACCGCCTGGATGGTCTGCCTGACACTGCCCCCGTACGTCCTGTCGCGGGCCATCGACGACGGGCTGGCGCCGGGACACTGGGACGTGCTGGCCTGGTGGGCCGGCGCGGTGCTGGGCATCGGGGTGCTGAACGCCTGGCTGGCCATCATGCGCCACCGCACGATGACCAGGGTCCGGATGGACGCCGCCTTCCGTACCGCACAGGTCGTGGCCCTGCAGGCGACGCGGCTGGGCGCGACGCTTCCGCGCAAGGTCACGGCCGGTGAGGTGGTCACGATCGGGTTCGGCGACGCCGGCGTGATCGCCCACGCGCTGACCATCACCGGCCCCGGCGTCGGCTCGGCCCTCGCGTACGTCGTGGTGGCAGTGCTGCTGCTGGCCGTCTCGCCGCTGCTCGCCGCGGTGGTCCTGCTCGGTGTGCCGCTGATCGTGGTGCTGGTCGGCCCGCTGATGGGGCGGCTGCGCGGCGCCGAGACGGCGTACCGGGCGCGGCAGGGCGAGCTGGCCGCCCGTTTCGGTGACATCGCCGCCGGCCTGCGGGTCCTGAACGGCATCGGCGGCAAGGAGGTGTACGCCGAACGCTACCGGCGCGACTCCCGCGAGCTGCAGGAGAAGGGCTACCGGGTAGGTGCCGTGACCAGCTGGATCCAGGCCCTGGGAGTCGGCCTGCCCACGCTGTTCCTCGGCGTCGTGACCTGGCTGGCGGCCCGGATGGCGGCGCAAGGGGACATCACCATCGGGGAGCTGGTGGCGGTCTACGGCTATGCCGCCGTGCTGGCGTTGCCGGTCTCGTTCTTCATCGAGGGGAGCTATGGCCTCAGCCGCGGCCTCGTCGCCGCTCGAAGGGTCGTTCATCTCCTGACCCTGAAACCCGACGTCACGGGCGGCGACGCGCGCCTGGACGCGCCGGCGTCGCCGTCTGTGCTGGGCGATCCCGCCTCCGGCGTCGAGATCTCGCCGGGCGAGCTGACCGCGCTGGTCAGCGCCCGGCCGGGGGAGTCCGCGGCGGTGCTCGACCGGCTCGGCGGGTTCACCGGGTCCGCCGCGACCTGGGGCGCGGTCCGCCTCGGCGACATCGACCTGGCACGGGTACGGGAGCGGATCCTGGTGGCGGACAACGAGGCGGACCTGTTCGCGGGCACGCTGCGCGACGTCATCGCGGGCAGGCAGGACCCGGATGAGCAGGCCGTCGAGCGGGCGGTCCACGCGGCCGTGGCCGAGGACGTCGTACGCGGGCTGCCGGACGGGCTGGACTCGGCCATCGATTCTCAGGGCCGAAACCTGTCCGGCGGGCAGCGCCAGCGCGTACGCCTGGCCCGCGCCCTGCTGGCCGACCCCGAGATCCTCCTCGCGGCCGAACCCACCTCGGCCGTGGACGCCCACACCGAGGCCACCATCGCGGCCCGCCTGCGTGCCGCGCGCCGGGGCCGCGCCACGGCGGTCACCACGACCTCGCCTCTCGTCCTGGACCAGGCCGACACCGTGTACTACCTGGAGGACGGGTCGGTCGCGGCGGCGGGCAGCCACCGCGACCTGCTGCGCGAGCACCCCGGCTACCGCCTGTTGGTGTCCCGCGACGCGGACGGCGAGACCGGCACGGACCCCGGCGAGACGAGCTCCCAGCCCGAGCAGGCCGTCCGATGAGCGACCTGTCCAGGGCCAGGACCCTGCCTGTCGCCGAGCCCTCCCGGGTCCGCCGGGCCGCGCTCCACCTGATCCGCCTCGACGGCCGCGCCTTCGCCGCCGTGATCGCCCTCAACGCGTTGGCCGCCGGCGCGGGACTGGTCGGCCCGTGGCTGCTCGGCCGCATCATCGACGAGGTCAAGTCCGGCGCCGGGGTCGCCACCGTGGACCGGCTGGCCCTCGCCATCCTCGCTTTCGCCCTGGTCCAGCTCCTGCTGACCCGCTACGCGAGCTACCTCGGCCACCGTTTCGGCGAGCGTACGCTGGCCCGCGTCCGCGAGCAGTTCACCGACCGCGCCCTCGCCCTGCCGGCCTCGGTGATCGAACGCGCCGGCACGGGCGACCTGACCACCCGCGGCACCAGGGACGTGGCGGAGGTCGGCGCCACGCTGCGTGACTCCGGTCCCGAGGTTCTGATCGCAGCGGTCCAGGCCGCGTTCATCCTGGGCGCGGTCTTCACCCTCGACCCGCTCCTGGGCGCGTGCGGCGTGCTCGGCCTGCTGGGCATCTGGTTCGCCGCCCGCTGGTACCTGCGCCGCGCGGTCACTGCCTACCTGGACGAAGGGGCGGCCGACTCGGCCCTCGCCGAGCAGCTCGCCGCCACCACCACCGGCGCCCGCACCATCGAGGCGCTCCGGCTCGAGCACCGCCGCATCGCGGCCTGCCAGCAGGCCATCGACGAGTGCCGCAGGACCCGCACCCGTACCCTGTTCCTGCGCAGCGTGCTCTTCCCGATCGTGGACGTCTCCTACGTCATCCCGGTGGCCGGAGTCCTGTTGATCGGCGGCGTCATGACGCAGGACGGCATGAGCCTGGGAACGGTCGTCGTCGCCGCCCTCTACCTGCGGCAACTGTCCCACCCGCTGGACACCGTCCTCTACCACCTGGAGAACCTGCAGAGCAGCGGCGCCTCGTTCGCCCGGGTCGAGGGCCTCGCCCCGGCCTCGCGGCAGGCGCCGGCCGCCACGGTTTCCCTCGTACCGGCCGATGACCGGCTCGAGGTCGCCGGCGCGCACTACGCCTACGACGGCGGCCCCGACGTCGTGCGCGGGGTGGACCTGACCGTCCAGCCCGGCGAACGCCTGGCGATCGTCGGGCCTTCCGGGGCCGGAAAGACCACGCTGGGCAGGCTCCTGGCAGGCGTGGACAGGCCCCGCACCGGGACCGTCACCGTGGGCGGGGTGCCCGTCGCCGACCTCGACCCCGACCGGCTGCGCGAGCGCGTCATCCTGGTCACCCAGGAGCACCACGTCTTCCTCGGCACCGTACGGGACAACCTCCGCATCGCCGCCCCCTCCGCCGGCGACGCCGACCTGCGCACGGCCCTCACCACCGTCGGCGCCGACTGGATCGACGACCTCCCGGACGGCCTGGACACCCACCTGGGCCCCGGCGGCCACCGCCTGGACGGTGCGCAGACGCAGCAGGTGGCCCTGGCCCGTGTGGTGCTCGCCGACCCCCACACGCTGATCCTCGACGAGGCCACCGCGCTCCTGGACCCGGGAACCGCCCGCCACACCGAGCGCGCCCTGGCCGCCGTCCTCTCCGGCCGCACCGTCATCGCCATCGCCCACCGCCTGCAGACCGCCCACGACGCCGACCGGGTGGCGGTCATGCAGGACGGCCGGCTCACCGAACTGGGCACGCACCACGACCTCGTCGCGGCGGGCGGCACGTATGCCGCCCTCTGGCATTCGTGGCACGGCGCGTGAGGGTCATCGCGGGACTCGCCCGTTGCCCCCCATACTGGCCAGATCGCCTATCGACGCTTGGGAGGCCGAGCCGTGCCGGAGACTCTGCTGCGTAACGTCTTCCACGTGGCGGCTCCGCCGTCCGCGGTGCTCACGCATCTGAGTGAGCCGTCGAGCTACGTGGGCCTGTCGCCGCTCGTGGTGGAGGTGCGGGACGTGCGGCGTGAGCCCGGCCAGACCCGGTTCGTGTCGGTGGAGCGCTTCCGGTTCCTGGGTTTCGTGCGGTACGACAACCTGATCGAGGTGACGTTGCGAGCCTCCCGCGAAGGCGTCGAGGGCGAGGTGGACAGCCCTGGCGGGGTGCGGCTGGACTACCGGTTCGGGCTGGCCGCCGGGGGCGAGGGGACCGAGGTGGAGGACGTGCTGAGGGTGCGGGCGACGTTCGGGCCGGTGCTCCGGTACGCCGCCCGCAAGGCCAGGGAGGTGCAGCTCGCCCGCGCGCAGGTCCTCGCGGAACGTGCCCGGTCGCTGTGAGCGCCCGGCTCGGCTCGCGTGGACGGGGAGCAGGCGCAGCCGCCCGCCGTCAGCGGGTCAGGTGCCGCCCGCCCGCCACGGAGAGCACCTCACCGTTGGCGTGCCCGTTCGCGGCGGAGCCCAGATAGGCGACCGCGGAGGCGACGTCCTCCGGGGTGCAGATGCGCCCCGTCGGCGTCTTCGCGCCCTCGGCGTCGACGGCCTCCTGCCCGAACTGGGGCCAGGTCAGCGCCCTCTCTGTCAGCGTGAAGCCCGGCCGGACGACGTTCGTGAGGATGCCGTGCCGGGCCTCCCGCACGGCGAGCACCTTTCCCGCCGTCTCCAGCGCGCTCTTGGCGGCGGGGTACGCCACTCCGGCGGGTAGCGGCTGGTCCACCACGTCGGACGAGATCAGCACCAGCCGCCCCCAGCCGGCGCTCCGCATGCCGGGAAGCACGGCGTCGACCAGCGCGAGCGTGCCCGTCACGTTGCCCGTGAGGCCGGTGGTCAGGGTCTCCCACGTCTCCGGCGCCGCCACCGGCCAGGAGACCGCGTTCGCCACCAGGACCGCGACGTCGCCGAGTTCGTTCTCGACCTGGCGCGCCACCGCCTCCGCCGACTCGGGGTCATGCTGGTCGGTCCGCACCGTGATCGCTTTCCCGCCCGCCTGGTTGATCGAGTCGACCAGGGCGCCTGCCCGCTCCTCGTTCCGGTGCCAGCCGGCGGCGACCAGCGCCCCCTCCGCGGCGAACGCCTTGGCGATCGCGCGGCCGATGTCGCCGGATGCCCCGGTGACCAGCACGACCCGCCCGTTGAGTCCGAGATCCATCAGCTTCTCCAATAGTTAGCCGACTACTTATTAGCCGACTATACACACTCGATAGGATGAGTGATGTGGACGCAAGCGACGTGATGCGCATCAACCGGGCGCTGAACAAGATGAGCAAGCTCTATCGCGCCGCCAAGGCGCGCAAGCTCGCGGCGCTCGGGCTGCACCCGGGGCAGGACGTGCTGCTGTGGCTGCTGGCTCAGGAGCCTGGGGGCATGACCGTCAAGGAGCTGGCGGCGCGGCTCGCGATCGAGCCGCCGACCGCGACGCGCAGCCTGGCCAGGCTGGAGGGCGGCGGGTGGTTCCGGCGTGAGGCGGTGGCCGGTGACCGCCGCCAGGTGCGCATCCTGGTCACGGAGGCCGGCCACGAGCTGGTGCCCGCCATCGAACGCGCATGGGCGGAGCTCGCCGAGGAGGTCATGGGCGAGACGGACGAGGATCGGCGCGAGATCGCGCTCACGGTGCTCGAGCAGGCCAACGACCGGCTCCGCCGTCTCGTCGGCGAGGACGTCCTGGCCGACGAGGAGTGAACCGGGCCCGGTGATGTGAGTCGCTTCACCGGGCCCGAATGTGTGGACCCCGCCGGGCTCTCATCGCCCGCGGCGCAGCCCGCGCAGGAAGCTCCACAACCCGGAACGGGACGTCGCCGGCCCGGCCTCACCCGCCGGCGCCGGTTGCGCCGCGACGCCGGTGCCGCCGCCGTCCCCGGCCGGGACATAGGGCTCGGCGAGCTCGTACTGGATGGGCAGGGAGCGCAGCGCCCGCATGAAGGGAGAGGGGCGCCAGGGCAGCTGGTCCGACGGCAGCGCCAGCTTGATCTTGGAGAGCCGGGAGAAGAGCCGGCGTACGGCGATCGTGGTGATCTGGATCGCCAGCCGCTGGCCCAGGCAGCTGTGCGGCCCCGCGCCCCAGGCCAGGTGGGCCCGGGTGCTGCGGATGGCCTGCTGATCGAGCGCCCCCGCGAACCGTGGATCGGCGTGGGCGCCGGCGACGGAGAGCATCACGGGATCACCCGCGGCGATCGTGTAGTTCCCCATCTTCACGTCCGTCTTCGCGAAGCGGAAGGTCAGGTTGGCCATGGGCGGGTTGAGCAGGGCGACCCGGTTCACCGTCTCGTCGATCGCTCCGACCGACAGGCTCGCGCGCACCTCGGGGTTGGAGACGGCCTCGACGACCACGTTGCAGACCAGGCTGGCGGTGAAGTCCAGCAGTCCGGGCAGCATGAGCAGCTCGCGGGCCAGCTCGTCCAGCGTGAAGTCCGGCTTGGCCTCGATCATGTAGGAGGTCAGGTCGTCTCCGGGGAGCTCCCGCTTGGTGGCCGCGAGCTCCGTCATGGCCGCGTACAGGCGCTCGAATGCCGCTGCCGCGTCGGGGCCGGCGTCGATCATCCGCCAGATGTCCATGACCACCTCCTCGCCGCGTGCGGCGGCGAAGCCGAGCATGCGGTTGGCGACCATCAGCGGGAGCGGCCGCGCGTACTGCGCCGCCAGGTCCGCGAACCCCGTGGCGCCGCCCTCCGACAGCACGCCGATGAGGTCGTCGGCGTACCGCGTGATGGCCTGCTCGAGCAGCTGGGCCTGCGGGCGGGAGTGGTCCTGGAACGGCGCGAGCGCGTGCGTCCACGCGGCCCTCAGCTGGCGCTGCGCGGCGCCCTCCGAGAACGCCGAGTTGTTGATCTGGAAGACGGGCAGCAGGGGCCAGTCCGCCGGAACCCGGCCCTCCGCGTTCGCCCGCCACCTGTCCACGCGCTTGCTCCAGACGCCGCCGCTGTTCTGCAGGACGTTGAGCGCCTCCTCATAGCCGAGGACGAACCAGACCGGCACTCCGAGGAGATCGAGCGGGGCCACCGGGCCGTACCTGCCGCGCAGGCGTTCGTGGACGAGTGCGGGGTCCGCGGCGTAATCCCTGGTCAGCAGCGGTTCTACGGACATCGACTCCAGCGTTTCTGCGGGCTGCTGGGGCCACGGGCCGTGGATCACGGGGATGAATTGCCTCTCTGGTTGCCGCCCCCTTTGCCACGTCGCTGCATATGTCACGGCACGAGTGACGCGCTCTGGGAGCTTTCGGCCGATTCGCTCAAGAGGTCTGCAAGCATCACGCATAGCGCCGATCATGGCAAGAGCCAATTGCACTCCCTGTCTCGAAGCGCGGACGCTACGTGGTCCCCGCCATAGTGGCTCGCTGGCCGGATTTGTCCTACCCTGGGGCGAGCGAGGGGAGTACTTCCCAAGCGTCGATCCGGTCAGTACGGACGTACATGGCGTCCCCGGACGGCCACCCGTGACCCCGGGTGAAGGAGACCTCGAACGGCTGAGCACGTTCGAGGAGGTTTCATGTCCGCGGGGACATTTCTGGCTGAGCCCGATCAGGGCACCATCGCGTCACCCGGCCTGTGGTCGATCACCGTGGCCGCCCTGGTCCTGCTGCTGGTGGTCGACGTCATTCTGACCCGGCGCCCGCACGAGGTGCGCATGCGCGAGGCCCTGGTCTGGTCGGTTTTCTATCTGGTGCTGCCGGTGGCCTTCTGCGCGTACCTGTGGGGCGCCTTCGGCACCGGGGTGGCGGTCGAGTTCTTCACCGGATACGTGGTGGAGAAGTCGCTGTCGGTGGACAACCTGTTCGTGTTCATGCTGCTGCTGTCGGCCTTCGCCGTGCCGCACGAGCTGACCCAGCGCGTGCTGTTGTACGGCATCATCGGGGCGCTGGTGCTGCGGGCGGTCTTCATCGCGCTGGGAGCCGCGGCGCTGCAGAGCGGCACGTGGGTGTTCCTGCTGTTCGGGGCGGTCCTGATCGTCACCGCGGTCAAGGTGCTGAAAGGGGATGACCAGGAGGTCGACGTCGCCTCCATGCGCAGCGTCCGGCTGCTCCGCCGTCTCGTCCCGGTCACCGGCGACTACCGCGGCTTCCGCCTGGTGGTCCGCGAGCAGGGCCGGCTGGCGATCACTCCGCTGGCCGTGGCCACCGTGGCCGTCTTCGCCACCGACATCGTCTTCGCCGTCGACTCGGTGCCCGCCGTGTACGGGGTGACCGAGGACCCCTTCCTGGTCTTCGCCACCAACGCCTTCGCGCTGCTGGGCCTGCGGGCGCTGTACTTCGTGCTGCGGGACGCGCTCGCCAGGCTGCGCCATCTCAACTACGGCCTCGCCGCCATCCTGGCCCTCATCGGGGTCAAGCTGGTCCTCCACTGGGCGCACGGCCTGTGGGAGTGGGTCCCGGAGATCCCCACCCTCGCCTCGCTCGGCGTCATCGTCGCGGTCCTGCTCACCGTCACGCTCACCAGCCTGTACGCCGGCAGGCGCGCCGCCTCAGCGCCCGAAGGCGGCGACGACGTCGGGCGCGCCAGGCCTCTGGAGCACGACCCGGTCGATCCTTGAGATCGGCATCGGCACGGCGGTGCCCCACGAGGCGCGCCCGTCGGAGACCGTGACCTTGCCGAGGTCGCTCCAGGCGCCGTCCCTGCCGACCAGCTTGGCCTCGTACGAGCCGGACTGTCCGGCCGACTCGACGGTGAGGAAGATCCAGCTCGGAGACCCCTGGTAGGCGAACGCGTGGCCCACCCGTAGCCGGCCGGCGTAGAGCACGGCGGCGGCGAGGTAGCGCCCGTCGGCGACGGCGAGCGTCCGCCGGTAGCTCTTCGCCAGCTCGCGGTCCGGCCCGGTGGCCAGCCACACGCCTCCGCCCGCGAGCCCGGCGACCGTCGCCGCCGTGAGCAGCTGTAGCCCGAGCCGCCGCCAACGCGGGCGCGCCCTCGTGATACGGGCGAGCACGGCCGACTCGAAGGCGGCGGGCGGCTCCTCGGCGGGGGCGAGCGTGGTGAGCGCGTCCACCAGCCGGGTGGCCTCCTCCAACTCCCTGCGGCAGGCGGCACAGCCCGGCAGATGGCGCAGCACCTCGGCGCGCTCGTCGCCGGCGAGGGCGCCGGCGGCGAATTCGGGGATCGCCTCGCGGATCCCTTCGCATTCCGGCCTCTCAGTCATCGTTCACCTCCAACTGCTCGCGGAGCCTGGCCATCCCTCTGCGCAGGCGAGTCTTGGCGGTGCCCAGCGGTATCCCCTCGACCCGCGCGACCTCCTTGCCCGTGAGCCCGTAGAACACGGTGAGCGCGATGGCCCTGGCCTGCTCCGGCGGCAGCCCGGCCAGCGCCTGCCGGACGAATTCCTCGTCCCGCGGCGCCTCCTCGGTGGGCTCGGCGGCGAGCAGCCGCGTCAGCAGCGCCTGCGGATCGACGGGCAGTTCGCGCCGCATCCGCAGCGCGTCGATGGCGAGGTTGCGCGTGATCGTGAGAAGCCAGGTCGGTACGGCGCCACGCCTGGCATCGTAGGCGGCCGCGTGCCGCCACGCCCGCACGAACGCCTCCTGCGCCACCTCCTCCGCCAGCGCCGCCTCGCCCACGATGGTCCTGGCGAGGCCGAACACCCGGGCCTGATAGCGACGCACCAGCACGGTGGCGGCACGCGCGTCGCCCGAGGCCATGCCGGCCAGCAGCGATTCATCCGAAAGTGCCCACAGTCGGTACTACGGTGACGATCATCGTTCTGGCTTCACCTGAGTGAATCCCGGAGCGACGCGCTTTCCGTACAACCGGTATGAGAAAAATCCTCATCGCCCTCGCCGCGAGCGCGCTGCTCGCGGGATGCGGCACGGCCGGCACGGACAGCGCGACAGGCGCCGGCGCGCCGTCCGTGACCATCACCGGTCCGGCGAACAACGCCGACGTCGCCGGGACCTTCCCGCTGGAGTTCACCACCAGCGAGGAGATCGGCCCTCCCGAGTCGGGCAAGCACCACGTGCACGTGTTCACCGACGGGCACACCGATGACTACACCGTTGTCACCGCCTCGCCGTTCCAGATCGCCGGACTGCCGCCCGGCAAGCACACGGTGGGGGTCACCCTGCAGAACGCCGACCACTCGCCCGCGGGCGCGTCGGCCGAGATCACGGTGAACGTCACCGAGGGCGGTGGCCAAGCCCCCGAGCCGACGCAGAGCTCCGGCGATGGCTACTAGCGAGCGCTACAACCGCAGGACCAGGTGGTTCCACGCGGGCGTCTACCTGGCTACACTCGTGCTGCTCGGCACCGGATGGTGGCTGCTGTCCGGCAGGGAGGGCGACCCGAGCCCGCTCGCGCGGCTGACCCACCTGCCCGACACCGTCCTGCACACCTGGCTCGGCTGGGCGCTCGCGGCGCTCGCGATGGCCGGGCTGGTGCTCGGGCGCCGCGCGGTACGGACGTTCGTCGGTGAATCCACGCGCTTCCGCCGCGGCGATCTGGGATGGTTCGCACGCTGGCCCGCCGCGCTCATCACGGGTCGGTTCGGCCACCACGAGGGGCACTTCGATCCCGGCCAGCGCCTGCTCAACCTCGCGCTGGCCACGGCCCTGCTCGCCCTGATCGGCAGTGGCGTGGGGATGGTGCTGCTGCATGGCGGGCCGGTGTTCGCGGTGCTGGTCAGGATCCATGTCTGGGCGACGTACCTGGCCACGCCGCTGATCGCCGGGCATGTGCTGGTAGCCGCGGGCCTGCTCCCCGGGTACCGGGGCGTCTGGCGCGCCATGCATCTGGGCGGCCGCCTCGACCGTACGGTGGCCTTCCGTCTCTGGCCGGGGTGGGCCGTGCGGCACGACCCGACCGCGCTCGGCGCCTTCGTCCTGGACTCGCTGGGCCCGGTCGAGACGGCCGCGGTCGAAGCGCATCTCGGAGAGTGTGCCGCCTGCCGGGCCGAGGTGGCCGAGCTCCGCAGGACGGTGCACCGGCTCCGCACGCACACACCCGAATGAACCCGCCTGCATCGAGAGCGGGCGGCCCTTTCCATGACGTGAATTGCGAAACTCCCGGCCGCGATCGCGCTAGGAGCCGGCGGCCAGGCCGTCCAGGGTGACGGTGATGAGGCGGTCGGCGGCGGCGGGTGACACGTGCTCGTGGAGCCAGGCGGCGGCGGAGGTGAGCGCGGTCACGTCCGCGCCTGTAGCGTCGGCACGTACGGCGCCGGATTCGCGTGCCTGCGCGATCAGTCGTTCGCCGATCTCGGCCATGCGCAGGCAGGAGTCGTGCAGCTCCGACGCCTCGTCGTCCAGGCCGTCCGCCAGCAGGGAGGCCAGGCCGCTGTAGGTGGCGGCGTGCGCCGTCGCCGCGCGGACCCAAGTGGCCGGCGCATCCGGCGAGGGGGCGGCCAGAAGCCGGTCGCCGAGCTCGAACAGGGCCTCGTTGCGCTCCCGGAGCATCGCGCCGACCAGGGCGCGGCGACTGGGGAAATGGCCGTAGAGCGTGCCGATGGCCACTCCGGCACGGCGGGCGATGCTCTCCAGGCTGGAGTCGACGCCGTGCTCCTTGAAGGCGGCGTCGGCCTCGGCCAGGAGGCGCTCGTAGTTTCGGCGGGCGTCGGCGCGGGGCCGGCGGGTGGTGGTCATGCGGACGTCCCTAGTAATTCGAGGCAGCCTCGATATAGTGTATTCGAGGTTGCCTCAGTTTATCGGAAGGACTGCTCATGATCTTGGTCACCGGAGCCACCGGATCCATCGGCACGCATCTCGTGCGCCTTCTCCTCGAGCAGGGGGTGGCTTTCAAGGCGCTGGTCCGCGACGCGGCCAAGGGGCGGGCCCTGGGCTGTGACGTCGTGGCCGGGGACTTCGACGAGCCCGCCTCGCTCGCCGCCGCCATGGACGGCGTGGACACGATGTTCCTCAACGCCGGCGGCGCCCAGCCGGTGGAGGGCGAGCAGCCGATGATCCGCCAGCAGAAGGCCGCCATCGACGCGGCTCGGGCCGCCGGCGTTTCTGACGTGGTGAAGGTGTCGGTCTGGGGCGCCCACCGGGGAGGGCGGCTGGCCGAGGGCGCACACTGGGAGATCGAGGAGTACGTGAAGGCGTCCGGGCTCGGCTGGACGATGCTGCGGCCGAGCGGATTCATGCAGAACTTCATCACCGGGGCCGGCGCCTTCACCGCCGACGGGAAGCTCGTCGACGGGTTCGGTGGCGCCCCTGTGTCTTACAT
Source organism: Nonomuraea sp. CA-141351 (assembly GCF_050944675.1). Classification (NCBI taxonomy): domain Bacteria; kingdom Bacillati; phylum Actinomycetota; class Actinomycetes; order Streptosporangiales; family Streptosporangiaceae; genus Nonomuraea; species Nonomuraea sp. CA-141351. Next base: position 7,986,253 of record NZ_CP191982.1, on the reverse strand, counting down.
CGACTGCCACGACATCGCCGCCTGCGCCGCCGCTCTGCTGACCGGATCGCACGGATTCGGGGAGACGTACGTCCTGACGGGTCCGCGGGCGCTCACCGCGGCCGAGATCGCGGGGGAGCTCTCGGCGGCCCTGGGCCGGACCGTCGGGCACGTGGAAGTGCCCCCGGCCGAACTGGCGGCGGCGCTGCGCTCCCAGGGATCGCCCGCGCAGTTCGCCGACGACTTCGCCGAGCTCTGCCGGGAGGTCGCGGCCGGCTCGCTGGCGGCCACCACGACCGCGGTGCGGGACCTCACGGGTCGCTCGCCCCGCACGTTCGCGGAGTTCCTCGCCGCCAACGCGGAGGCGCTGCGAGCCGGCCTGCTCTCCACAGCGAGCCCGAACGTCTGACTCCGGCGCTGAGGTGCGGGCGGGGCACCTCCAAGCACCCCGCCTGCACCCGCCAGGTCGTCAGGCGACGACGAGGGACTCCGCGGTGAACTCGCGGCCCACCACGATCTCCGGCACGAAGCCGTCAGGGCCCACGGGGCGGTCACCGATCAGGGTGACCCGGTGGAGGGTGCGCCGGACGTCCAGGTGGTCGAGGTCGGACGGGGCGAGGTGGGCGGTGGCCCGGTTGTCCCAGAAGGCGACGCTGCCCGGCTGTCACCGGAAGCGGACGGTGTACTCGGGCCTGGTGATCTGCCCGTACAGCAGCTCCAGCACCCGGCGGCTCTCCAGGGCGGAGAGCCCGACGATGTGATCGGTGAAGCCGGGGTTGACGAACAGCGCCCGCTCGCCCGTCTCCGGGTGCACCCGCAGGAGCGGGTGCACCGAGACCAGCAGGTTGTCGTTGACGCGCTTGAGCAGCTTTCCGTTCTCCTCGGTCGTCTGGTAGCCGGCGAGGAAGCGGTGCTCCGCGCGCAGCCCGTCCACGAAGTCGCGGAGCGGCGCGGAAAGGCCCTCGCCGGATCGGCCGAGGCCGCTCCCTGGCTTGATCTCGTGCGAGCCACCAACAACGACGGGTCGGAAAACGTGGTCTATGGCCTTCAGGTGGCCAGAGGCGATTGGGCCGGAAGCGCAGGACTGGTCGACATGTCACAATCGGCACACGAGGCACGGGTTGCGCCCGGGATGGCGGAACCGCCGCTGACGCTGCGGCAGTAACGGCTCGAGCACTGCCCACAGCTCGTCGCCGACTCCCCACGGTTTCAGCTTCGCCACCCGCGCTTCTCCCGCCATCGCTACAGCGAGAGAACAAATCACCTTTGTAGTGGCCTTGTAGCGACTTTGTGGGGGTGGTGCGGTACCGTCCGGCTGTCGTGATCAACTTCGATTAGTCCCAACCGAAGCAGGACGTCACTGGCCGCGGGTCGCAATCGCCATGGCGGCAGGTCGATGTCCAGCCGTACGGCAAGGAGTATCCCATGTCGGAACGTGAAGGAAATCTCGTACGGAAGGTGGCCTTGACGGCTGCCGCGTTCGCTGCCGCGTCCGCGGTCGGAGCCGGAGCAGCCGGTGCCGCTTCGGCTGCCGAGTCCTCTCAGGCGAATCTCTCCGAGATCGCGGCGACCACCGACCAGAACAGCGCGCTCGGCGCGGTGCTGAACCGGGTGACCGCCGACGACGACATCTTCCGTCCTACCGGCAGTTTCAACAGGTGACGGAGCGGGTTCGTTCCCGTGGCTGACCGGGCCGTGTAGCGGCCTGCTGGGACACGAAGGGCAGAGAGGCGAAGGACATCGTGATCGAGCTACCGATCGTGCAGGTGAAAGAGCGAGCTGCCGAATGGCCGACTCAGGACGTGACCGATCAGGCGCTTGAGGATCCGTACTGGCGCCCTCTGCCCTTCGTGGAATTCGCTCTCAAACTCCACGGCCGGTGCAACCTGGCCTGTGACTACTGCTACATGTACGAGATGGCCGACCAGAGCTGGAAGAACAAACCGGTGGCCATGTCACGCGAGACGATCGACCAGGTCGCCTTCCGGCTCGGAGAGCACCTGCGGGCTCACGCCGACGAAATTCAGGGAGCGTCGGTGAGGATGCACGGCGGCGAAGCGCTGCTCGCCGGCGCGGATCAATTCGCGTACGCGGCGCGAGCGTTCCGGAGCGCCGCGCCGTCCGAGGTCCCGCTGCGGCTCGTCACCACCACGAACGGCGTGCTCCTTTCTGACGAGAAACTACTGAACGTCCTGCGCGAACACCGCATCGGTGTCACGGTCAGCCTCGACGGCGACAGGGAAGGCCAGAACCGCCACCGCAAGTACGCCAACGGCCGCGGCAGCTATGACCTGGTGATGCGCGGCATCGAGGCTCTGGACCGTCCCGCTTACCGTGACCTCTTCGACCTTGTGCTGTGCACCATCGACCTGGAGAACGACCCCCTGACCACCTACGAGGCGCTGCTCGCCACGGGGGCGCCGGCCGTGGACTTCCTGATGCCGCTCGGCAATTGGTCGTCTCCTCCACCGGGATGGACCTCCGGGGACGGGGGCACCGCGTATGCGGACTGGCTGATACCGATCTTCGAGCGCTGGTATTCCACGGTGCCGCTTCCGACCGGTGTCAGGCTCTTCGAGAACATCATGACGTTGTGCCTCGGCGGTCATGCCTACACCGAGGAGCTGGGGCTCAGCCCGTTCCAGCTCATCGTCATCGAAAGCGACGGAACCATCGAACTCGGCGACGCTTTGAAGTCCGCCTACGAGGGCGCCCCATTCACCGGCTTGAACGTTTTTCGCGACACGTTCGACGACGCGCGACTTCTTCCGGGCGTCGTCGCCCGGCAACGAGGGGTGGCCGACCTGTCGCCGATCTGCGTTTCCTGCTCGATCCGGGATATCTGCGGGGCCGGCGAGTACAGCACTCGATACCGCGCCGGCTCGGGATTTCTCAATCCTTCCGTCTACTGCGCCGATCTGGCCAAACTGATCTGCCACATCCGCGACAGGGTGCTCGCCGACGTGGAACGGTTGAGGGCCGAGCGTGCGGAGGCAGGCTGAGAATTGGAGCCGGCGATTCGCATCCCGCCCGGTGAACACACCGCGGTGAAGGGAGAGCGGGCCATTCCTGGCGGAGATCCGGACGAACAGGAGCGGTGGGCGGCCCTCGCCGAGCCGCCGCCGCATGAGCGGACGGGAGAGCACCGGTGGACCCAGGACGCGGCCAAGCGCGCGGGGGTCGAGCGTCGGGTCGACCGCCCGGTTACCTCAAACTCGCCGCCTTGACTCCGCCGGCGCTGGCGCCGCTCACCACCGGTCCCAGTGCAGGACCTCCTCCCGCGGTATGCGGGGAGCGGGCTTGAAGTCGGTGCCGATGGTGAAGGCCAGCGGGATGAAGGCCGCCAGCATGACCTCCTCGTACGGCACGCCGAGCACCTCGGCCAGCTCGCGTTCGAGCGGTCCCTGGGCGGTGGTCCACACCGTGCCGAGGCCGCGCGCCCGGGCGGCCAGCATGAAGCTCCAGACCGCGGGCAGGATCGATCCCCACGCACCGGCCTGTACGGCCACCGGGGCGCGTTCGGTGCGTCCCTCCACGCCAGGGATGACGAACGCGGGCACCCGGTGGATGTTGTCGGCCAGGTGGCGCAGGCCGTCGAAGACCCGCTCGGTGGAGCCGGGATGGTAGTTCATCCGCCGCACGTCGCGTTCGGTCAGCGGCTGCCCGGTGGCCAGCGGCAGGGCGCGCAGGAAGATGTCGGCCACGGCCCGCCGCTGCTCGGCCTCGGTCACGACCATGAAGTGCCAGCGCTGCCGGTTGCGCCCGGTCGGTGCCTGTACGGCCAGGTCCACGCACTCCTCGATCAGCTCGCGCGGCACCGGGCGGGTGAGATCCAGGCGCTTGCGCACTGCGCGGGTCGTGCTCAGCAGCTCGTCCGGGCTGAGGTCCAGCGTCATGACGTGTCTCCTTCAGGCGGTGGGTACGGGTGCGGAGCGGCGGGGGCGTAGACCGTACGCGGCGATGAGGGCGCCGAGCAGGGAGAAGCCGCCCGCTGTCAGGAAGGCGATCCGGTATCCGGACAGCGTGGAACCTCCGAGCGTCAGCACCGCCGCCAGCACCGCCACGCCGATTCCGGCGCCGATCTGTACGGCGGAGGTGACCAGTCCCGAGGCCAGCCCCTGCCGCTCGTCCGGCAGGCCGGCGACGGCGGCGATGTTGAGGCTCGGGAAGGACAGCCCGTTGCCGACGCCGTGGACGACCAGCGCGGGCAGCAGCACCGTGACGTAGTCGCCGGTGGCCCCGGCCCGCAGGAACAACAGGATGCCCGCGCCCTGGACCAGCATCCCGGCGGTGGCCACCCGCCCCAGGCCCCACCGGCTGATCAGCCTGCCGGCCAGGTTGGCGGTGATGACGATGGCCAGGCCCATCGGGACGATCCCGAGCCCCGTGGCCAGCGGGGTGTAGCCGAGCACCTGCTGTAGATACAGGACGGCGACGAACTGCCAGCCGATCGTCGCGCACGCCCAGGCCAGCGCCGCGAGATCGGCGGCTCCCATCATGCCGGACCTGAACACCTCCAGCGGAACGAGCGGCGCGTGCCGTCGGCGTTCGATGGCGACGAAGGCACCCAGCAGCAGCGCGGCCACGACACCGGCCGGCCAGCTCTTCTCCGTCAGCGCGAACACCAGCAACAGCACGCCGCCGGTGACCGTGACGGCGCCGGCCGCGTCGAACCCCTCACGCACCCCGGGCCGCCGAGGGCCGCGCGGCAGTGCCAGCGGCGCCGCAGCCAGCACGAGCAGGGCGATCGGGACCGGCAGGAAGAACACCAGCCGCCAGTTGATCTCGGTCAGCAGGCCGGAGGCGATCAGCCCGGCGGTGTAGCCGGTCGCCCCGGCCAGCGAGTAGATCCCCAGCGCCCGGTTGCGCTGCGGCCCCTCGGCGAACGTGGTGGTGATGAGCGACAACGCGGCCGGGGCGGTGAGCGCGGCCGCCACCCCCTTGACCACCCGGGTGACCACCAGCGGCCACCCCGCCGACAGGAGCCCGCCGGCCAGGCTCGCCGCCGCGAACACCGCCAGCGCCAGCAGGAACACCCGGCGGCGGCCGAACAGGTCGGCGATGCGGCCGCCGAGCAGCAGGAACCCGCCGTAGGCGACCGCGTAGCCGGACATCAGCCACTGCAGGGTGCTCTCCGGCAGCGACAGATCCCGCCCGATGGCGGGCAGGGCCACGCCCATCAACGACAGGTCCATCGAGTCGAGGAACACCGCGGCGCACAGCAACACCAGGGCCACCTGTTGGCGGCCGTCGGTTCGGGTCACGATCACTCTCCATCTGCATGCAAACAATTGGCGGACAGACGGTTGGAACCGTAGGACTGCAAATCATCTGCTGTCAAACAGTCTGCGTGGAGATAGAGTTGGAGTACGCTGACGGTTGGACGCAAGAGGAGAGCGATGGCGACAACGACCAGAACGACGGACCGCGGGACGGCCTACTTTCCGCAACTCGCCGCCGAGCGGCTGGACATCGCGCTGTGCCGGGCCTCGGCCGCCGTGGCCCGCGCCGCCGACGCCCACGCCTCCGAGGAAGGGCTCGGAGTCGGGCAACACCTCGTGCTCCAGATGCTCGACGCCGTCGGCCCCTGCTCCCAGCAGACGCTCAGCGAGGAACTCCGGATCGACCGCAGCGTCATGGTCGGCATCTGCGACGACCTGGAGCGAGCGGGCCACGTCCGCAGAGAACGCAACCCCCGCGACCGGCGCTCCTACGCCGTCACCGTCACCGACTCAGGCAGCCGACGACTCGCCCAGGCCCAAGCCTCGATCCCGGCCTTCCTCGAGGACGCCTTCCACGCCCTTACCCCTGACGAGCGCGGCCAGCTGAGCGCGATCCTCGCCAAACTCCTGCAGGCCGGCGCCGGCGGCCCTCGTTAACCCCATTGCCGGCAGTGCAGGTAGGCGGCCGGCAGGGTGACCTTGATGGCGTCCGGGTGCTCGCGCAGGTGGCTGGGCGCCTCGGCGGCCACCGGGACCGCCAGGCCAGCAGGACAGCGGGCGCGATGTCGGCGAACAGGTCCTCCGGCAACCCGACCGCGCGGATCGCGCCGAGCTTGAACGCCTCCCGCTCGATGGACTTCACGCTGACGTCGCCCGGCTCCTCGCGGATCGCGGCGAAGACGTCGGCGCCCTCGTCCTTGTCCTCGTCCTCCTGCCTTTGGCGCTGCTCGTGTTGAGCCACCCGGTCCGCCGAGTCCGCGTTTTCCGCGCTCTGGCCTCCGCCGGCCTCGGCTATCGCCTCAGCTGTGGCGCCCTCCGGGTTGTCCTTGCCGGACAAGACGCCCATGGCCGTGGAGGAGCTGCTGCGCTACTTCACCATCGCCGACGGAGTCACCTCCCGGCTGGCCACCGAAGACGTGGAGATCGGCGGGGTGAGCATCAAGGCCGGCGAGGGCGTCATCGTCTCAACCCTGTCGGCCAACTGGGACCCGGCGGCGTTCAAGGACCCGGCCGAACTGGATGTCGAGCGCGGAGCCCGCCACCACCTCGCCTTCGGATTCGGCCCGCACCAGTGCCTCGGCCAGAACCTGGCCCGAATGGAACTGCAGATCGTCTTCGACACGCTGTTCCGCCGTATCCCCACCCTGCAGCTCGCCGCATCGACCGAGGACCTGCCGTTCAAGACCGACGCCGTCATCTACGGCGCTCACGAACTCCCGGTCACCTGGTGAGCAGGACATGATGCGGATCAGAGCCGCACAGGCGCGCCACGCCGTCACCCTGTGCGCACCCCGAGCCCTCTCCATCCTGCAGGAGTAAGCACATCCCCGGCGACGACGCGTCCGCTCCTGTGGAGGGTGACAAGTCCGGTGGGGTGGCTCAGGCCTTGCCTCCAGCACATCCACGCTGGTGGCAAGGCGAGCGAGTCGGGATCTGGGCACAGCGAGCACCCCGTGGACGCAACCGTCGCAAGATGGCGGCTGGTGGGGCCGGCCTTACCGGCAGGCCCACTGGGAAGCCTCTTCCCAACGGCCTGGATCGACCTCATCTGTCTTCCTGCCCGTCATGACGTAGGGAACGTGACGGGAGCCTTTGTCGCGTGGTGGGGAGGATGTCGGCCTGATGGAGAGTGTCAGTGCGCGGCGTCCAGTTTCGCCCGCTGTTCCGCCGTCAACTCCAGGTCTGCCGCGGTCAGGCTCTCGTTCAGTTGCTCCACCGAGGATGCGCCCACCAGCGGGATCACCGGGATCTCGCCGCCCATGAGCCAGGCCAGCACCACCTGGTTGACGGTCGCTCCGGTCTCGTGCGCCACCTCCCGCAGCGCCGCCAGGCGCACAGGTGTGCCGGCGTGGTCGAACGCCACGTCGAGCGGCTTGTCCTGGCGGACGTAACCGCCGCCCAGCAGGGGCGAGTACGCGACCAGCGAGAGTCCGGGCTCGGCCCTCAGATAACTGAGCAGGTTCCCGCTGACCACGCCGAGGTTGCCGTCCTTGGATCGCAGTGTCGGCAGATCGGTACGCGGCCGCAGGTAGGTGTGGTGATATTGCACGACCTCATAGCCGGGCAGCCCTGCCGCGGCCGCCAGGCTCCGGGCCCGCTCGAGTCGCCAGGCCCAGTGGTTACTCGCCCCAAGCAGACCCACAGTGCCTTCCTGGACCAAACCCGCGAAAGCCCCTACGGTCTCCTCCAGCGGCACCCTGGAACCTTCGATGTAGGCGTGGGCATACAGGAGGTCCAGCTTGTCCACGCCGAGCCGTTCCCTGCTCCGCTCCGACGATTCCTGTATCACTTGGGCGGACAAGCCCTCAAGGTCGTGGCTGAGGGTGGTCGCTGGAACGTTGGGCCGCCCTCCGAGCTTGGTGGCGATGACGATCTCATCCCCGACGCCGCGACTGCGGCGCCAGCGCCCGAGCAGCGCCTCGCTCTCTCCGCCCTGAGTACCGTTGACCCAGTACGCGTAGTTGTTGGCGGTGTCGATGAAGTTGCCGCCGGCCTCGACGAACCGGTCGAGGATGGCAAACGACGTCGACTCGTCGATGGCGGTGCCGAACAGCATGGCGCCAAGGCTCAGCACGCTGACATCACGGCGGGTCTTCGGATCATTGCCGATGGTGCGGTACCTCAAAGGGGATCCTCTCTTGACTCAGGGAATGCTGGGGCCGGCATGGGTCACAGGCGGGTGTCCAGCCGGCCGGGCGGCAGATCGCGCAGGCGGCGCAGAGGGCTGGCGAGGAGGATCAGGCCGCTCAGCACGAAGCCGATCAGCATCACCCACAACGCCGTGCGGACGGCGAACGCATCGGCCAGTGCGCCGGCCAGGATGCCCCCGAGCGGCATCGCGCCGAAGTTGACCAGCTGCACGCTGGATGTCACCCGGCCCATCAGTTCGCCCGGCACGTACGTCTGGATGAAACCGGAGAAGACCACGTTTCCTGCTACGACCCCCGTGACGATCAACACGCCGCCCAGGACGAACAGCGCCAGTCCGGCCCCGCGATCCGCCAGCGGGATCATCAGGCCGGCGGGGGCCAGGCCGGCTTTGCCCAGCAGAACGGTCCGCGCGCTGCCGAACCGTGCCGCCACCGGCCGTGCGACCATGGCGCCGACGATGCCACCCAGGCTGGTGGCCGCGATCAGCAGGCCGGTCTCGCCCGCGCCGGTCCCGACGTCGTCCACCAGGAAGAGCACGGTCAACGACGTGTAGCCGGTCAGGGCCAGGTTGGCCGCACAGCCGTACAGGGTGTTGCCGCGAAGCAACGGATCGCGGGCGACCAGGAGAATGCCGTCGCGGATCTCGGCGCGGAGGCGCCGGCGGGGGCTGGGGGAGTGGGCTTCGCGGCGTTGGATGCGGGCAAGGCAGATGGCCGAGACGGCGAAGCTGGCGGCGTCGGCGACCAGGCAGCCGACGGCCGAGAACAACTGGGCGAGCAGCCCGGCGAGGCCGGGCCCGGCCAGGTTCGCCACCTGCTCGCTGCCCTGGAGCTTGGCGTTGGCCTCCAGCAGGTCCGGCCCGTCCACCAAGAACGGCAGGTAGGCGCGATAGGCCGTCGCGAAGAACACCTTGGCGGTCCCCGCGGCCAGCGCGACCACGATCAGCTGGCCGACCGTGAGCCGGCCGAGAGCGGCGGCGATCGGGACGCTGAGGAAGGCCACCATCGACGCCCAGTCGGCCACCAGCATCACGCGGCGGCGGGGGAGGCGGTCCACCCAGACACCCGCAGGCAGGCCGATGAGCAGCCAGGGCAGCCAGGCGGCGGCAGCCAGCACGCCGACCGCGAGCGGCGGCGCGTCCAGCACGGTCACCGCGACCAGGGGCAGCGCGACACCGGTGACGGAACTGCCCAGGCTGCTGATGCTTTCGCCGATCCACAGCAGCCGGAAGTCGCGCCGGTGCAGCAGCCCGAAACGGGTTCCCTCTGCGATCGTCACGGCCGGCCGGGCACTGCGCGGGCGAAGGTGAAGACGGTGCCGCGTTCCCGGCCGTCGTCGGGCAGCTGGCGCTCTGCCCACTTGTTCATCACGGCTTTGATCTCGGCGGCGTATTCGGCCAGCTCTTCGTCGGTGACGCGGATCCAGGCCTCGGTCGAGAACGGCCCGAGCGGCCAGCGTTCCTGCTCGGACTGGGGCTGGTCCGCCCAGCGGCGCACGTGGCCGGTCTGCCGCTCCAGGTTGAGCGATTCGACGGCCCGGGCCACCGCTTCCCCTGCGGCGTCGTCGGCGAAATCGGTGGACGACCAGCAGAGCGTGGGCGTGGTCCGACGCCACCAGCGTTCGCGCCGGTCGCGGGCCAGCTCCGGCGCCTCCTCGATCAGCTCGGCGGCTGCCAGGGCGCGCAGGTGGTGGCTGACGTTGCCGACCGCTTCCCCGGTCTGTTCTGACAGGGTGCTGGCGGTGGCGGGGCCGTCGAGTTTCAGCAGGTCGAGGAGGCGGCGGCGCACCGGGTGCGCCATGGCTGCCAGGACCCGCGAGTCGGTGATCGAAGGGTGGTCGTCGGGCACAACGAGGAGCGTATATGTACAAGAGTCATTGCACAACATCTCTTGTACATATGAACCCCGGCTTGAAGAGGGAGGCGACGCTTCATGCCCCCGGCAGCGTGAGCCGCAGGAGCAGGTCCTTGACCTCGACCGCCTCGAACCGTTCCCGGGCCGCGGAGGCATCGGAGCAGAGCAGCACGGGGGCGTCGGCCGGGTCGGCGGGTAGCAGACCGTGGGAGCCGCGTACGGCGCGGGCGCCCGCGCCGAGCCCGACGACGTTCATGAGGTAACGCAGGCCGAGCTTCTTGCGCAGCAGCGCCACCCCCGCCCGCCGCTTGGCCGCCGCAGGGGACTCAGGGTCGAAGAGGAGCTCGGCAGGGTCGTAGCCGGGCTTGCGGTGGATCTCGACGAGCCGGGCGAAGTCCGGCGCGTGGGCGTCGTCGAGCCAGTAGTAGTAGGTGAACCAGGCATCGGGTTCGGCGAGCAGCACCAGTTCGCCGGAGCGAGCGTGGTCCAGGCCGTGCGCCGCCTTGCCGTCCCGGTCGAGCACCGCGGCCACGCCCGGCACGGACGCGCACAGCGCGGCGACGGCCGGCTCGTCGGCGGGATCGCGCACGTAGACATGGGCCACCTGGTGGTCGGCGAGAGCGAACGCGCGCGAGGTCCACGGGTCCAGGTACTCCATGCCGGCCTGGGTGTGCACGCGCAGGAATCCCTCGGCGCGCAGTGTGCGGTTGATGTCGACGGGACGGGAGACGTCGGTGATGCCGTACTCCGACAAGGCCACCACGGTCCTGCCCCTCGCGGCCGCGGCGTCCAGCAGGGGCGCGAGCACGGCGTCGAGCTCGGTGGCGGCCGCGGCGGAGCGCGGATCCGACGGGCCGTAACGCTGCAGGTCGTAGTCCAGGTGCGGGAGGTAGGCCAGGGTCAGGTCCGGGTCGTACGCGGCCATGACGTGCTCGGTGGCGCGGCAGATCCAGGCCGAGGAGGCGATGCCCGCCCCGGGACCCCAGTAGCTGAACAGCGGGAACGTGCCCAGTGCCGCGGTGAGCTCGTCGTGCAACCGCGGCGGGTCGGTGTAGCAGTCCGGCTCCTTGCGGCCGTCGGCGTAATAGATCGGCCGTGGCGTGATGGTCCAGTCGACGTCGGCGCCCATGGCGTACCACCAGCAGACGTTGGCCACGGTGTAGCCGGGCTGCACGCGGCGGGCGGCCTGCCACAGCTTCTCGCCGCCGACGAGCGCGTTGTGCTGGCGCCACAGCAGCACCTCGCCTAGGTCGCGGAAGTACCAGCCGTTGCCGACGACGCCGTGCCCGGACGGCGGGAGGCCGGTGAGGAACGTCGACTGCGCAGGACAGGTGACGGCGGGCAGGACGGTGCCGAGCTCTGCCTGGAAGCCGCGGGCGGCGACGGCGCGCAGCCGCGGCATGTGGGCCAGGAGCCTCGGGGTCAGCCCCACCACGTCCAGGACCAGTAGCGGTGTCATGCTGTCACTCCCAGGTCGCGTAGCCGGCCGCGGGCGTAGTCGAGCTCGTCGGCGATGTTGACGGCGAGCTGTTCGGGGCTCTTGGGACGCAGCGCGGGAGGCAGCACGCTCCAGGTGTAGGTCTCCACGTCGAAGTGGTCGCAGAGCGGCTCGGGGCCGCCCACCATCTCCTCGAGCGCCTCGCGGAGCACCGGGGTGGTCGTGGCCAGCGGCGCGGCCGGGGCGACGTGCAGGGGCAGGTGGTAGTGGACTCGCCAGGGGCCCGGGAGCTCCCGGACGAACGCCTCGTCCAGGTCGTCGGCGCTGCCGCCCACGGGGTTGCGAGTCTGGTGCAGGAAACGTGGCTCGGCGTACTCGTGCAGGGCCTCCGGGTGCGAGGTCTCGAGGGCGGCCGAGAGCTGCACCTTGACGATGGGCAGGCCCGCCTCGCGCAGGGCGCGCATCGCGTCCGCGGGGCGTTCCCAGGCGCAGGCCAGGTGGGCGAGATCCAGGCAGATGCCGAGCCGGTCGGTGTCGGAGTCCGACAGGCAGGTGATGGCCTGCTCGGTGGTCTCCACCACGCAGCCAGGCTCTGGCTCGAACCCCACCCGGATGACCCGCCCGGTCGTGGACTCGACGGCGGCCAGCCCCGCGGCCAGCTCGTCGAGCCGGCGCGCGGCCAGGCCGGCCATCGCGGCGTTCCACGGCTCGCGCCAGCCGAACGGCAGGGTGGAGACCGACCCCCTGGTCGCGTCCTCAGGAAGCAGGTCCGCCAGGACGTGCGCCAGGTCCAAGGTGTAGGTCAGCCGGGCCGTGGTGGTCCAGTCGGGGCGGTAGACGGCGTGCTTGACCACCGGATCGTGGAAGGAACGGTAGGGGAACCCGTTGAGCGTGACCACCTCCAGGCCCCGCGCGTCCAGCTCGCGGCGGAGCCGGCCGCGCAGCGCGGAGTCGGCGGCGAGCGCGGCGGCGACCGGCGCGGCCAGCCAGAGGCCGAGCCCCAGGACGTCGGTGCCGAGGATGATGCGGACCGGCACCGCGTACGTGTCGAGTTGAGCGATGATGCCCTCGAGGTCCTCGGCCGGGTGCACGTTGGTGCAGTAGCTGAGGTGCAGCGGCGTGCCGGACGGGTGACGCAGCCGCATCAGGAGCCGCCGCGCTTGATGGAGCTACCGGCGAACGCGGGCTCGCCGGCACCGGTGACGGCCAGCTCGAGGCGGCCGGACTGGCCGTAGAACTCCACCGGGTTGCGCCACAGCACCCGGTCGACGTCGTCCTCGCTGAACCCCGCCGCCAGCATCTCCCTGCCCGTTTCCAGGGTGAGCAGCGGGTCGGACACGCCCCAGTCGGCGGCGGAGTTGACCAGCATCCGGTCCAGTCCGTGGCGACGGAGGATCTCCACCATGCGGGGCGGGGACATCTTGGTCTCGGGATAGATGGAGAAGCCCATCCAGCAGCCGGAGCCGCGCACGAGATCGACGGTCACCTCGTTGAGGTGGTCGATCGCGACCCGCTCGGGCGCGATGCCGGAGGCGGCGACCACGTCGAGGCTGCGCCGGGTGCCGCGGGCCTTGTCACGGTGGGGGGTGTGCACGAGCGCCGGGAGGTCGTGCTCGACGGCGAGGGCGAGCTGCCGCTCGAAGGCGTCGTCCTCGTCGGGGGTCATCGAGTCGTAGCCGATCTCGCCGACGGCGACGACGCGGTCCTTGTCCAGGTACCGCGGCAGCAGGTCCAGTACGGGGCGGCAGCGCGGGTCGCCGGCCTCCTTGGGGTTGAGCGCGATGGTGGCGTGGTGCACGACGCCGAACTGTGCGGCCCGGTACGGCTCCCAGCCGAGGAGCGAGTCGAAGTAGTCGGCGAACGAGCCGGGGTTGGTGCGCGGCTGGCCCAGCCAGAAGGCGGGCTCCACGACGGCCTGGATCCCCGCGGCGGCCATGCGCGCGTAGTCGTCGGTGGTGCGCGAGGTCATGTGGATGTGCGGGTCGAAGATGCGCATCAGGTCTCCTGCCTGGTGAGACGGTGGAGCAGCGAGGCCGCGTCCGCGGGCATGTGGCGCCCGGCCGCGGCACGTTCGTCGGCGAAGGCGGCCAGCATGGAGGCCAGCTCGGTGTCGGCCCGCTCGTCCAGCCGGTCCACGGCGGCCAGCGGCACCCCCATGAACACGCACTTGAGCACGGCCTGCCGCCAGGCCGCCTGGTCGAGGTGGCGCGCGTACGGGCCGAGGGCGGCGGCCACCAGGCGGGCGTCGTTGGTGCGGATCGCGTCGTGCAGCAGCGGCAGCGCCGCCGCCCCGACCGCCAGCATCGGCAGGGACTTGAGCACCGCCCGCTTCTCGTCGGCGTCGCCGTGCTGGTAGAGGTCGCAGGTCATGTGGGTGACGCGGTCGGGCGGGAGCGCGGCGAGCAGCAGCGCCCTGGCCGCCTCGTCGGCCGTCCACCCGGGCACGTCCCGCAGCGGGGCCCGGCCGGCGCGCCGCCCGGCCGCGGCGAAGGACCGCGCCGCCGTCTCGGGGCGCTCGGCCGCGGTGCCGAGCGCGCCGTCGAGCCACGCCCAGGAAGGGGTGCCCGCAAGCGCCGTCCGGAGCTGCTCGGCCCGCGTCACGACGCACCCCCTTCGGCCGGGTACGGGGCCTCCCGCTCGGCGCGGCGCAGGAAGGCGAGGGACTGGGCGGCCACGGTGGGTGCGGCGTGCGAGTGGCGGGGGAGCTCGACCGCGACCAGGCCGCGGTAGCCGGAGTCGGCGAGCGCGCGGAGCACGGGCGGGAAGTCGACCTCACCTTCGCCGAACTCCAGATGCTCGTGCACCCCCCGGCGCATGTCGTCGATCTGGACGTTGACCAGGTGCCCGGCCACGGCCTCCACGCAGCCGGGCACCGGGTCGGGTTCGTTGCAGCGGCAGTGGCCGATGTCCAGAGTGATGCCGAAGCCGGTCGGAGAGCCGAGCTCGCGGTGCAACGCCCGCCACCCGGCGATCGTCTCGACGAGCATGCCCGGCTCGGGCTCGAAGCCCAGCGGCACCCCGGCACCCCACGCCGTGTCGAGGATCCGCGCGCAACCCTCGACCAGACGTTCCCAGGCGAGGGCCGGATCGACGTGGGCGGGGCGTACGCCGGACCAGAACGACACCGCCTCGGCGCCCAGGTCGGCGCCGATGGCGACGGCCCGGCGCAGGAAGTCCACCCGCGTCTCCCGGTCGTCGTCGAGCAGCGTGGGGGCGTGCTTGCGCCGCGGGTGGAGCAGGAACCGGGCGCCGGTCTCGATGACCACCGCCAGGCCGAGGGTACGCAGGCGGTCGGCCAGCTTGGCCACCCGTGGCCCCAGGCCGTCGGCGTAGGGGTCGAGGTGGTGGTGGTCGAGGGTCAGGGCCACTCCGGCGTAGCCGAGATCGGCGATGACGTCGAGGGCGTCCGTCAGACGGTGGTTGGCGAAGCCGTTGGTGCCGTAGCCGAATCTGATCATGTGGGGGAGAGCTTTCTGACCAGGCGGCGGGCCAGCGGGACCGCCGCGGCGATGGCGATGCCGGCGCGGGTGGCGCCGGCACGCGCGGCGAGGGCGCCCTGGAGCGCGGGCAGGCTGACGATCCCGGCCGTCACCGCCTCCCGTACGCGAACGGCCGAGGGGTCGGCGACGGCACGGGCCTGGGACGCGCCGAACTGGGCGGCGTACCAGGCGGCGAGGGTCGCGGGTGCGGCCGCGTCCCAAGGGTTCGGGGGACGGCGGGCGGTGGCGGCGGCGAGGGCGAGAGTGCCCGCCAGGGTGGCGGCGGGGCGGCTCCGGGCCGTGCCGGACACCTCGCCGCGTGAGAGGGCGGTGAGGAGGTAGGTGTGGGTGGCGATCGTGAACGCGGCGGGCAGCGCGCCCGCGGGCGAGCGGCCGGGCGCGGCGCCCAGCAGCACGTCCAGGCCGCGGCACAGGGCCATCGACGCGGGCCCGGCGGGCGTGTTCTTGGCGAGCAGGTCGTACGCCCAGACGGCGGCGGCCAGGGGGGCGGCGACCGCCAGGGCACGCCGCCCGCCGGCGAGTCCCGCCACGGTGACCCCGGCGGCGGTGAGCCCGGCGGCCACGGCGAGGGCCAGGCCCGGCGGCACCCGGCCCGAGGGGATGGGCCGCTCCGGCCGCTCCACCGCGTCGAGACGGCGGTCGGCCCAGTCGTTGGCGGCCATGCCCGCCCAGTACAGGCAGACCGAGGAGCAGGCCAGGACGGCGGTCCGGCCGCCGAGCGCCTGCCCGCCGGCCGCCCCCGCGACCACGTCACCGGGGACGGAGAGCGCGGCGGGCGCGCGCACGAGTTCGAGCAGGTCGCGCAGGCCCGTCATCGGCCCACCTCCGGCGTTTCCGCTCCGTCCTCCGCGTCCTCAGCGCTGAGAACGGTGACGAGGTCGCGCAGCGCCTGCCACTGGGCGGCCAGAGCGTGCGGTGTCCGGCCGAGGGGGTCCTTGAAGAAGAAGGCCAGCTCGGCCAGCGGGCCGGTCCGCCCGGCGCGGTGGGCGGCCGCCGTCAGCCGGGCCAGGTCGAGGATCAGGGGCGCGGCCAGTGCGGAGTCGCAGCCGTGCCAGGTGAACTCCATCCGCATGGCGGTGCCGAGGAAGCCCTCGAAGGTGACCAGGTCCCAGGCGGTCTTGAAGTCGCCGAGGTCTTCCAGATAGTCGATGCGGGTCTCGCCCTGCGGGGCGTAGCCGAGGGTCTCGGCCAGCACGCGCTGCTTGCTGGCGGCCTTGGCCGCGTTGGCGCCGGGCTGGGCGAGGTTGGCGCCGTCGCCGCCGCCCAGCAGGTTGATACCGGACCAGGTGCGCACCTTCAGGTTGCGCTGGGCGAACATCGGGGCGAGCACCGACTTCACGAGGGTCTCGCCGGTCTTGCCGTCGTGCCCGGCGTAGGGGAGGCGCAGCCGGTGGGCGAGGGCGTCGAGGGCGGGCAATCGGGCGCCGGTCGAGGGGGTGAAGTCGACGTACGGGCAGCCGGCGAGCAGCGCGGCGTAGGCGGCCAGCGAGCTGGGCGGCAGGACGGGATCGGGGCCTGCCAGCGCGGCCTGGAGCGCGTCGAGGTCGGCGTGGGCGGGGTGCGGCGGGGGAGTGGGTTCGGTGGTCGAGACGTTGATCACGACGACCCGGTCCAGGTTGTGGCGGCGGCGGAAACGGTCGAGGTCCGCGCCGATGGCCCGCGCCACCTCGGCCTGGATGGCGCCGGAGGCCGGCCCGGCCGTTTGATGCGCCGTGCCCCCGGCGGCGGGGGCACGGACCGCGCCGGGCGGTGCGGGGTTGCCGGCGGCTGGGGGCAGGGGGCGCACGTCCTGCTCGATGACGAGCAGGTCGCCGTGTACGGCCCGGACCAGCGCGGACGGGACGACGCCCGCCTCGGCCAGCGCCGCGGCCTTCTTGTCGAGGGGGACGGAGGTGATGTCGTGGCCGCCGAAGACCAGGTCGCCGATGCCGGGCCGGACGAGGTCGCGCAGCTCGGGCGACTCCAGGACGCAGCCGGTGGGCGTGGCCAGGCCCGCCCGTACGGCGAGCGCTCCGATCATGCTCGTGACGGCGACCGATCCGCGTGCTCCGATCAGCCAAACTCCCGTGCTCATGTGGCTCTCCTTCACGGGCGGGGCGGCGAGGACGGCCCGCCGCCCCGCGATGGGTCATTCGGCGGAGAAGGCGGCGTCGAAGGCTGCGGCGGGCGGCGTGATCGCGTTGAAGGCGCGGATCAGCTCGAGCGCGTCGGGCGCCCCGTGCAGCCGGTCCATGCCCGCGTCCTCCCACTCGATCGAGATGGGGCCGTCGTAGCCGATGGCGTTCAGGGCGCGGAAGCAGTTCTCCCAGGGCACGTCGCCGCGCCCGGTGGAGACGAAGTCCCAGCCCCGGCGCAGGTCGGCCCAGGGCAGGTGCGAGGCCAGGCGGCCGCGGCGGCCGTCGCCGGTGCGCACCTTGGCGTCCTTGCAGTCGACGTGGTAGATCCGGTCGGCGAAGTCCAGGATGAACCCGGCGGGGTCGATCTCCTGCCACACCATGTGGGAGGGATCCCAGTTCAGCCCGAAGGCGGGCCGGTGGCCGATCGCCTCCAGCGTGCGCACGGTGGTGTGGTAGTCGTAGGCGATCTCGCTCGGGTGCACCTCGTGCGCGAAGCGCACGCCGACCTCGTCGAAGACGTCGAGGATCGGGTTCCAGCGCGCGGCGAAGCCGGCGTAACCGGCGTCGATCATCGAGGCGGGCACGGGCGGGAACATCGCCACGGTGTGCCAGATGGACGAGCCGGTGAAGCCGACCACCGTGCCGACGCCCAGCTTGGCGGCGGCCCGGGCGGTGTTCTTGATCTCCTCTGCGGCACGCCGCCGCACTCCCTCGGGCTCGCCGTCGCCCCAGACACGTGCGGGCAGGATGCCCTTGTGGCGCTCGTCGATCGGGTTGTCGCAGACGGCCTGCCCGACCAGGTGGTTGGAGATCGTCCACACCTTGAGGTTGTGCTTGGCCAGCAGCTCCAGCCGGCGCTCGACGTAGGAGTCGTCGGACACCGCCTTGTCGACCTCGAAGTGGTCACCCCAGCAGGCGATCTCCAGGCCGTCGAAGCCCCACTCGGAGGCCAGGCGGCACACCTCCTCGAACGGCAGGTCGGCCCACTGGCCGGTGAACAGAGTGATCGGCCTGGTCATGAACCCTCCACGGGGATCAGGCGGCTGCCCTGAGCCGCGCTCGCCTCGACCGCGCCCAGCACCCGCTGCCCCCGCGGGCCGTCGTCGAAGGACGGCTCCGGGACGGTGCCGGTGGCGATCGTTTCCAGGAACGCGGTCATGACTCGAATCCCAGTGGCAGGTACTGGGCCGCGTTCTCCTTGGTGACGGTCTCCGAGGCCAGCGTGATCGACTGCGGCACCTGCTTCTCCAGCAGGTCGCTCATGCCCTTGCCCTGCGCGATCAGGCGGGCCAGCTTGATCGCCGAGGCGGCCATGGTGGGGCTGTAGGTGACGGTGGCCTTCAGCACCCCGGTGTCGGCCTGGATGTCGCGCATGGCGTTGGCCGATCCGGCGCCGCCGACCATGAAGAACTCGTTGCGTCCGGCCTCCTTGATCGCGGCCAGCACGCCGATGCCCTGGTCGTCGTCGTGGTTCCAGATCGCGTCGATCTTCTTGTGCGCCTGGAGCAGGTTGGTGGCCACCTTGGTGCCGGACTCCACGGTGAACTGCGCGTCCTGCTGGGCGGCCACGCTGAACCCGTACGTCTTGAGCGCGTCGGCGAAGCCCTTGCTGCGGTCCTGGGTGAGCGGCAGCGTGGCGATGCCCTGGATCTCCAGGATCACAGGGTTGGAGGCGCCCTTGTCCTTGAGCCGCTTGCCGATGAACTGGCCGGCGGCGACGCCCATGCCGTAGTTGTCGCCGCCGATCCAGGTCCGGTACGACAACTTGTCGGGGAAGACCCGGTCCAGGTTGACCACGGGGATGCCCGCGTCGGTGGCCTGGCGGGCGATCTGGTTGAGCTGCTGGCCGTCGTTGGGCAGGATCACCAGCGCGCCCACCTTGGCCGCGATCAGCGACTCGACCGCGCTGATCTGCGCGTTGATGTCGTTGGTCGGCTCGACCGGCTTGAACTCCACGTCCGAGTACTGCTTCGCGGCGTCCTGGGCGTTCTTCGTGATGGCCGCGATCCAGCCGTGATCGGCCGCGGGCGCCGAGAAGCCGATGACGACCTTCTCGCCGGGGGCGTCGTTGCCCGCGGTGGCGGCGGGCGCAGGTGCGGCGGCGCTGCTCGACGTCGCGGCCGGCTCGTTGCTCGTGCACGCGCTCACCAGGGCGCCGACCCCGACGACGCCGCCGCCGACGAGGAAGCCGCGGCGCGGTAAAGAAGTGGACATGTGACTTTCTCCTTGCGAGGGGGGTGTCGGGTCAGACGGGTGAGCGCAGGGCGCGCCGCTGGAGCAGCACGGCCACCACGATGATCAGGCCCTTGGCGATCAGCTGGTCGCTGGTGTTGAGCCCGTTGAGGATGAACAGGTTCGTGATCAAGGTGAAGATCAGCAGGCCGAGGATGGAGCCGATGATCGTGCCGCGGCCCCCGGTGAGCAGCGTGCCGCCGATGATGACGGCGGCGATGGCGTCGAGCTCGTACAGGTCGCCGTGGGTGGACGAACCCGTCGTCGTACGCGCCATGATCAGCACGGCGGCGATGCCGCAGCACAGCCCCGACAGGGCGTAGAGCAGCATGGTGTGGCGGCGCACGTCGATGCCGGCCAGCCGGGCCGCCTCGGGATTGCCCCCGACCGCGTACGTGCGCCGCCCGAACGTCGTGCGGTTCAGCAGCACCCAGCCCAGCACCACCACGACCGCGAAGACGTAGACCAGCAGCGGGATGCCCAGCACACGCGTGGTCGACAGGTCCACGATGGCCTCGTTGCCCTGCTGCACCAGCTGCGTCTTGCGGTCCGACATGCGCTGCGCCAGGCCGCGGGCGGCCACCAGCATCGCCAGGGTGGCGATGAACGGTACCAGCCGACCGTAGGCGATCAGCAACCCGTTGATCAATCCGGCCCCGGTGCCCACCAGCACAGCACAGATGATCATCACGAACGGTCCGTAGGACTGGGTGGCCAGCGTGGTCGCCCACACGGAGGCCAGCGCCATCACGGCGCCGACGGACAGGTCGATCCCGCCACCGATGATCACGAAGGTGGCCCCGACGGTGATCACGCCGATGGTCGCGGCCAGGGACAGGATGCTCACCAGATTGGAGGCGGTGGCGAAGGTGTCGGGCACCGTGACCAGGCCCGCCACGGCCAGCAGTCCCAGGGCGACGATCAGCCCCAGGTGGCGGATCTCGCCCAGCTTGAGCCGGGATCCGCCCCTGGGGGCGGATGCCGGCGCGGCCGCGCGCTCGTCCAGCGCGGGTGTCGAAGGCTCGCTCATACCGGGCTTCCTTCCATGATCATGTCGAGGATGTCGTGTTCGCGGAGGTCCCGGGCGTCGCTGTCCTTGATGAGCCGCCCCCGCCTGATGACCAGTACCCGGTCGGCCAGGCCGAGCACCTCGGGCACCTCGCTGGAGACCAGCAGGACCCCGATCCCCTGGTCGGCGAGCCGGCGCACCACCGCGTACAACTCGGCCCTGGCGCCGACGTCGACACCCCTGGTCGGCTCGTCGAGCAGCAGGAGCCGTCGGTGGTCGACCAGCCAGCGGGCCAGCACGGCCTTCTGCTGGTTGCCGCCGGACAGGGTCCCGACCGGCCGGTCGGGGTCGGCCGGCCGGATGTCCAGCGTGCGCACCATGTCGCGGGCGTCCTCGTTCTCGCGCCGCCGGTCCATCCAGCCCAGCCGCGAGTAGCGGTCCAGGCTGGCCAGCGTGATGTTGCGGGCGACGCTCTCGCCCAGCAGCAGCGCCTGGGCCTTGCGCTCCTCGGGGGCGAGCCCCATGCCGCGCCGGACCGCGCCGGTGGTGCCGCCGCCCGCCGGGACGGGGCGGCCCTCCATCAAGACCCGTCCCGAGAACGGGCGCGCGCCGTAGACGGCCTCGATGATCTCCGACCGGCCCGAGCCGACCAGCCCGGCCAGCCCGACGATCTCTCCGGCTCTTACCGAGAACGACACGTCCTCGACCCGGCCGGCCACCCTCAGGCCCTCCACGCGCAGCACCTCCTCGCCGGGCTCGCGGGACGGTCGGGGCGGGAAGACGTACTCGACGTTCCTGCCCGTCATGAGTGTGACGATTTGCGTTGTAGGCGTATCTTGGGCGGACAAACTTACAGCGACTGTACGTCCGTCCTTAAGAACGGTCACCCTGTTGCCGATCTCGCGGATCTCCTCGAGCCGGTGCGAGATGTAGACCACCGCCACACCCTGGGCGGTCAGCTCCCTGATGATGCGGAAGAGGTTGCGGACCTCGTCGTGGGCCAGGGCCGCGGACGGCTCGTCCATCACGATCAGCTTGGTGTCGTGCGAGAGTGCCCGCGCCATGCTCACCACCTGCTTGGCCGCCGGGGAGAGACGGCCCACCTCGGTGGTGGGACGGATCTCGCCGTGGCCGAGCCTGGTCAGCAGCTCGCGGGTGGCCCGGTTGGCTTCGTGCCGGCTGACGAAGCCGAGCCGGGCGGGCTCGTGACCGAGGAAGACGTTGTCGGCCACGCTGAGCCCGTCCACCAGGTCGAGCTCCTGGTAGATGGTGGAGATGCCGAGCCGGATCGCCGCCGTCGGGCTGGCCGGCCGCACCTCCCGGCCGTCGAAGGTGATGCTGCCCTCGTCGGGCTGGTGCGCACCCGCGAGGATCTTGATCAGTGTGGACTTGCCCGCGCCGTTCTGGCCGAGCAGGCAGTGCACCTCGCCGGCGCGGACGTCGAGATCGACGCCGTCCAGGGCGCGCACGCCAGGGAACTGCTTGACGATTCCTCGCATGACGAGGAGGGACGCCGAGCCGGGGGATGACTGCGGCACAGGGGCCTCCGGAGGGATGTGGGGATCCCGCCCGCCTGACGGCGCCGGTTAGCACCGCCGCGACAGCACCGAGGTCGGCGTCAACGATGCGGGCGCGGCACCGGGCGGCCCGATCAGGCGGGCGGGACGTTCAGCGAGGGCGAGTGTCCCGCCGCCGGGCGGGACGTGGAGGTGGATGCGAGGGCTCAGGGGGACGGGGGGATGGCGATGGTGGTGGGGTCGGCCAGCACCCGTTCGACGACGACGCCGGCCGCTCCGCGCGAGGCGGCGCCGAAGCCGAGGTCGGAGGCGACGAACCGGCACCGTTCGGCGGGAGCGGCCATGCCTATGCGGCGCAGCTCCGCGTGGGCGACGGGGATGAGGCGGTCGGCGAGCCGGGCGAAGTAGCCGCCCAGCACGATGACTCGTGGGTTGAACAGGTTGACCAGCAGCGCGGACCCGCGTCCGAGCCACCGGCCGACCTCCGTGACGGCCGCGTCGACCCGGGGATCCCCTTCGGCGTGCCGCTGCTCGATCTCGGCCAGCCGTTCCTCCGGATCGCGGACGAGTTGCCGGCTCCTTCCGTAGGCGTGGTCGGGGGTGGCCATGCGCACCAGCGCCGCCAGCCCGACCTTGGTCTCCCAGCAGCCGACGCGGCCGCAGCCGCACTGCTCGCCGGACGGGTCGACCATGACGTGGCCGACCTCGCCGGCGAACCCGTCCGCGCCACCCAGCGGCCGGCCACCGGAGATGACACCACCGCCGATGCCCACCTCGCCGGTGAGATAGACGAGGTCGGACGTGCCCGCCGCGACGCCCGAGGTGTACTCGGCCAGCGCGGCGAGGTTGGCGTCGTTGTCCACCGCGATCGGCACGTTCGGGGGGATGTCCGCGCGTGCCAGCCGTTGGGTCACCGCCACCCCGTGCCAGCCGAGGTTCGGGGCCACCACGACGATGCCCGTGCTGTCGACCAGCCCGGGGACGGCGATGGTGATCCCGGCCGGTGCGACCCCGAGCCGGTCGAGGTCGGCGAGGGCCCGCTCGATCACCCGGGTCAGCTCGTCCAGGGAGCGTTCGGGGCTGGACCCCATGGCGTCGAAGCCGAACCGCCGGTCGATCAGCACCCGTCCGGCCAGGTCGGTGGCGAAGGCGGCGATGTAGTCGACGTTGACCTCCACGCCGAGGGCGCCGACCCGCGAGCCGTCCAGGAGGAGCGCGAGGCTCGGGCGGCCGACGGAGCCCGCGTGCTGCGGGCCCGTCTCCTTGAGCAGCCCGCGCGCCTGCAGCTCGCTCACCAGGCTGGTGACGGTGGTCTTGTTCAGGCCCGTCTGGACGGCGACCGCCGACCGGGAGCACGGCCCGTGCTCGCTGACGTGGCGCAGCACCAGAGCGAGGTTGGAGCGGCGCACCGTGGCCTGGTCCGCGGGCAGGCCCACGGAGCCGACGCGACCCTTCACGTCGGTGGTGCGCCCGTCCGCCTTGCTGTGGTGCACGCCGCTCCCTAATTAGTTTGCATGGCTGGCCGAATTAAAAGCATCCATTACGGGATGAAACAAGTGAAAAAACGTTTCAAGCTCTGTAACGGTCTGGAAACGCGCCCGAATTCTCTGGGTGACCTGCGGCGGAGCAGCGCGTTGCCAATTCGTTATCCACCTCGGGGGTGCGGACGTGGACATCTTGGTGTTACAACCTTCATTAATTGATATTGGAGACAAATAAAGGGCAGGTGAAGGGTGACGGACGAGCCGTACCTCGCCCGCCCGGGTCCTCCGGTCGGCTCCGTCTCGGTGCGCCGCGCGAACCTCTCGCTCGTGCTGCGCCAGCTGCGCGACCACGCCTCGCTGTCGCGGGCCGACATCGCGCAGGCGACCGGCCTGCACCGGGCCACCGTCTCCAACCTGATGGCCGAGCTGCTCGACCGGAGGCTGGTGCGGGAGGTAGGCGTCGAGCACGCGGGGGCGATCGGCCGCCCCAGGCGCGCGGTGGCGCTGCACGGCGCGCACGTCGGCGCCCTCGGCATGGAGATCAACGTCGACTACATCGCGGCGCACGGCACCGACCTCAGCGGCCGCGCCCTCGTCGAGCGGCGGGTCGTCTTCGACGCGATGAGCAGCGGCCAGGATCGCGCGCTGCGCCGGCTCTGCCTGGTGGCCGGCGAGGCCGTCACGGCCATGAAACGTGCGGGAGCCGCCCCGGCCGGCCTCGCGGTGGCGGTCGCCGGCCTGGTGAACGCGGCGAGCGGCGTCGTGACGTTCGCGCCCAACCTGGACTGGCACGACCTGCCGCTCGCGGACCGGCTGTCCGACGCGCTCGGCCCGGTCCGCGTGCCGGTGACGGTGGACAACGACGCCAACCTCGCCGCGCTGGCCGAGCACGCCTCGGGCGTCGCCGCGGGCACGCCCGACCTGGTCTACCTCACCGGCGAGGTCGGCGTGGGCGGCGGCATCGTGGCCGGCGGCCGGCTGCTGCGCGGCGCGGACGGCTTCTCGGGAGAGGTCGGGCACCTGCCGGTCGACCCGTACGGCGAGCGGTGCGGCTGCGGCCGGATCGGCTGCTGGGAGACCAAGGTCGGCCTGGCGGCGCTGGTCCGCGCGGCGATGCCGGAGCAGGCGTACGAGCTGCCCGGCTCGCCGGTGCCCGATCCGGAGGAGCGGGTCGCGGAGATGGCCAGGGGCCTGACCGCGGGAGACCCCCGCATGCTGGCGGCGGCCTCAAAGGCCGGCCGCTGGCTCGGACTCGGCGGCGCGATCGTGGTCAACCTGTTCAACCCTCGGGTGATCGTCGTCGGCGGGTACTTCGCGGCACTGGCCCCGTGGCTGCTGCCGCACGCCCAGGCGGAGCTGGAACGGCTGGCCGTGGCCGGCCCCGCCGCGCGATGCCGCTTCGTCGCCTCCGACCTCGGGTTCGGCGCCGCCTCCCGGGGCGCCGCGACCGTCGTGGTCAACCAACTCATCGACGACCCAACCTCGATCATGGATCCTCCCCCCCGGCCGACAGCTCGCTGACGGCCTCGACCGCGGAGACAGCACCCTCCGCCACACCGCAGTACCGCAAGAAAGTGGCAAAAAGCGTGGCGGCGCGCGCCTTGCCTGACGTCCCCCCAAGTCAGGAAGGATCCTCATGTCACTCCGTACGCCACGCTGGGCATCGCGGTTATCCACCGCCGCCCTGCTGACCCTCACGGCGGTCACGGGCCTGACCGCCACCCCGGCCCAGGCGGCGATGGACATCCCACCCGGCGACTACCAACAGGTACAGCTGGCCCTCGGGCCGGCCGAACTGGGCGAGCCCATGTCGCTCGCCGTCCTGCCCGACAGGTCGGTGCTGCACACCGCCCGCGACGGCACGGTGCGTCTCACCGACGCCTCCGGCGCGACCAAGGTGGCGGGCAAGCTCGACGTCTACACCCACGACGAGGAGGGGCTGCAGGGCGTGGCCGTCGACCCCGGCTTCGCCACGAACCGCTTCGTCTACCTGTACTACTCCCCCAGGCTGAGCACCCCGGACGGGGACGCCCCCGTGACCGGCACCGAGGCCGACTTCGCGCCGTGGAAGGGCCACCTGAACCTGTCGCGTTTCACGCTGAAGGCGGACGGCACCCTCGACCTGGCCGGCGAGAAGGTCGTGCTCGAGGTGCCCAACGACCGCGGTCAGTGTTGCCACGTGGGCGGCGACATCGACTTCGACGCCGCGGGCAATCTCTACCTGACCACCGGTGACGACACCAACCCCTTCGAGTCCAGCGGGTTCTCGCCGCTCGACGAGCGCACCGACCGTAACCCGCAGTTCGACGCGCAGCGCTCGTCGGGCAACACCAACGACCTGCGCGGCAAGCTGCTGCGGATCAAGCCGCAGGCGGACGGGACCTACACCGTCCCGGCGGGCAACCTCTTCCCGCCCGGCACGGCCAGGACCCGGCCGGAGATCTACGCCATGGGCTTCCGCAACCCGTTCAGGATGAGCGTGGACAGGGCCACCGGCATCGTCTACCTGGGCGACTACGGCCCGGACGCGGGCTCGGCCGACCCCGGCCGGGGGCCCGGCGGCCAGGTGGAGTTCGACCGGATCACCGGCCCGGGCAACTACGGCTGGCCGTACTGCACCGGCACCAACACCACCGGCGAGACCTACAACGAGTACACCTTCCCCAGCGGCCCCTCGGGGGCGAAGTACGACTGCGCGGGCGGCCCGGCGAACAACTCCTTCCGCAACACCGGCCTGGCCCAGCTGCCGCCCGCCAAGCCCAGCTGGATCAAGTACGGTGACGCCGGCTCACCACCCGAGTTCGGCAGCGGCTCCGAGTCACCCATGGGCGGGCCGGTCTACCGCTACGACCCCGACCTCGACTCCCCGATCAAGTTCCCGCAGTACCTGGACGGCAGGTTCTTCGCCGGCGAGTACGGCCGCCGCTGGATCAAGGCCATCGAGGTCAAGGCGGACGGCTCGCCGGGTGAGATCAGCGCCTTCCCCTGGACCGGCACCCAGGTGATGGACATGGCCTTCGGGCCGGACGGCGCCCTGTACGTGCTCGACTACGGCACCGACGCCGGCGACCAGGCGCTCTACCGCGTCGAGTACAGCGGCGGCGCGAACCACAAGCCCGTCGCCAAGGCATCCGCGGACAAGACCTCCGGGAAGGCGCCGCTGACCGTCGCCTTCTCCTCCGAGGGCAGCGCCGACATCGAGGGCGGCGCGCTCACCTACTCCTGGGCGTTCGGCGACGGCGGCACTTCGACCGAGGCCAAACCGACCCACACCTACACCGAGAACGGCACCTTCACCGCGACGCTGACGGTCACCGACCCCGAAGGGGGCACCGGCAGCGCCGACGTCATCATCACGGTCGGCAACACCGCCCCCAGCTGCTCGTCGGCGGCATCCGCTGGGCGACCGGCGTAGCCCAGGGCGACTGCGCCCTCGACACCACGCCGCCGCAGGTGTTCGCCGCCACCACCCCGGCGACTCCCGACGGCGCCGCCGGCTGGTACGTCTCCAGCGTCTCGGTGACGGTCACCGCCGCGGACCCCTCGGGTATCGCCAAGACGGAGGTCAGCGTCGACGGCGGGCCGTGGACCGTCTACACCGAGCCGGTGAGCCTGGCCGCCGACGGCGACCACAAGGTCGGCTACCGGGCGACCGACAAGGCGGGCAACATCGGCGAAGGCACCGTCCAGGTGAAGAAGGACGCCACTGCGCCGCTGACCACCGCCCAGTTCGCGCCCGCCAACGACGACGGCTGGCACGGCGGCGCGGTGCCGGTCACCCTGGCCGCGACGGACCCGGCCTCCGGCGTGGCCTCCATCGAGTACAACCTCGACGGACGGTGGCTGGAAGCCGTACACCGAGCCGGTGAACGTCTCCGGCGACGGCACGCACGCCCTCGCCTACCGGGCCAAGGACAAGGCAGGCAACGTCGAGACCGAGAAGGCCGCCACGCTGAAGCTCGACGGCACCCGCCCGACCGTGCTGATCTCCGGCATCTCGGACGGCCAGATCTACGGCGACAGCCAGGATCTGCGAATCAGCTGGGAGGCGGTGGACAGCACCTCCGGCGTCAAGACGCTGGCCGGCCGGCTGGACGACGCCCCCTACCAGTCGGGCCTCCTGCGGGCCCTGTACGAGCTGAAGCTCGGCATCCACGCGTTGAAGGTGACCGCCACCGACAGCGCGGGCAACGCGACCGAGCAGACGGTCACCTTCGGCGTCACCACGTCGACCCGTGACCTGGGCAATCTGGTCGACCGCTTCCGCGCGACGGGCCGGCTCAGCCAGAAGGCCGCCAACACCCTGCAGGCCGAGCTCACGAAGGTGCGCAAGGCAGAGGGATCGGGCAACGACGCCAGGACCGTCAAGGCGCTCGAGGGCTTCCGGGCCAAGGCGGTGGACCAGGCGCTGGTGACGGTGGAGGAGATCCGCCAGGTGCTGGCCCGCGACACGGACGCGCTCATCGCCCGCCTGTCCGTGCGGAAAGCAGGCTGACCTGTGTCGTGGCGCGCCGGGGTGAGCCGGCGCGCCACGACGGCCATCAGTTGGTGATCAGGTCGAAGGATTCCCAGGGGCCGATGGCGTCGCGGTTGGCGATGAGTGGTGCGGCTCCTGCGTTGTCGGCGCAGACGTATTTGCCGTTGGCCTGGGCTTTGAGGCTGATGGTGCCGTCGGGGTTGCTGATCTGCTGGAAGGTCTCCCAGGGGCCGATGGTGTCGCGGTTGGCGATCAGCGGTTGTGCTCCGGCGCTTTCGGCGGTGACGTACTTGCCGTTGGCCCTGGCCTTGAGGGCGATGTTGCCGTTGCCGAGGTCTACGCGGTCGAACTGCTCCCAGCCGCCGATCGCCGTGCGGTTGGCGATCAGGGGCTGGGCGCCGGCGTTCTCCGCGGTCACGTACATGTTGTTGGCACGCGAGCGCAGGCTGACCGTGCCGGACGGTGCTGACCCGGTCGGGAGGCCCAGGGTGGAAGCGGTGCCGCTCAGGGACTTCACACCCTGATTGGCGGTGCCGGCGAGCCGGGTGGTGGTGTAGGAGCTGAGCGGCTTCGCGGTGCGCTCCACCACGTAGACGGACCCGGCGGCGGTGGCGAAGCCGATCTCCGCGCTCGAGCTGGTCGCGATGGTCGCGTTGTCGGAGGTACGGCGGACGCGGACCTGCTGGGTGCCCCACGGGTTGACCACGGTGGCCTGCTTGCCGTACACGCTCTTCAGCCCGACGTACTTGACCTCGCCGGCCTCCCGCTCGGAGCTGACCAGGAGGCCGTCCTTGGCCAGCAGGGTGAACTTGCCGACGAACGAGGAGTCGGCCGGCACGGCGGGGAAC
Source organism: Nonomuraea sp. CA-141351 (assembly GCF_050944675.1). NCBI lineage: Bacteria > Bacillati > Actinomycetota > Actinomycetes > Streptosporangiales > Streptosporangiaceae > Nonomuraea > Nonomuraea sp. CA-141351. The sequence goes on along the minus strand of NZ_CP191982.1, from coordinate 7,957,706 downwards.
ACCCGGATCTTGCCGTTGTAGCTCTGCATGAGCGACTCGTTGAGCGCCGTGAGGTGCACGCCGAGGTACTCGAAGACGCCGTTGGTGTTGTTCGTCATGCCGTTCGGGTAGTTCTGGTACTTCTGCAGCATGGTCTTCATGCCGTTGTAGGCCTGGTCGCCGAGGCCCAGCCGGGCGGCCTGCACGGCGTCGTTGGACCACACGTTGCCGTAGGGGAAGGGCCGCTGGTTCCAGGTGTTGACCGCGGTCTGGTAGTCGGGGAAGCCGATCCCGGTCACGTCGTACGGCCAGATCAGCTCGGCGGAGACGTTCTCGTTGTTCCTGGTCTGTGAGATCGGCGGCTGGTGCGGCTGGTAGGCGCCGTTCGAGACCACGTAGGGCACCAGGTGATCGAGTACGTTCTGCCACGTGGACCGCAGCCCCGCGTCCACCCCGAGCTGCTGGCTGACCTCGATCGTCAGAGGGAAGATGCTGCGCACGGCGGCCAGGTCCGTGATCGCGTTGCGGACGTTCCAGTACGTCTCGTGCGAGTTGGAGTTGGCCATGTAGTACGTGTTCGTGGCCGCGTCGTGGGAGAGCATGGCCGAGTAGAACTTCGCCGTCTCACGCATGAACGGGTAGGCCACGTCGCGCAGGTAGTTCGCGTCGTTGGTGTACCGATACCGCATGTACATGCTGTAGGCGGCCTCGTAGCCGGTCGACAGGATGTTCTTGGTGTAGTCGCTGTTGATCGTGCCGCGCGCGTTGCCGTCCCAGCCCATGGTCTCCGGCACCCACAGGCCGTCCACGTTGTACCGCGTCTGGGTGTACGACTTCAGGGCGGTGTAGTTCCTGGCGTACAGGTTGTTGTGCCTGTCGATGAGGTCGGGATGGTTGGTGGCGAGGAAGGACAGGTAGACGTCACGCTGGTTCCAGTACCAGTACGCGTTGCTCCACTTCGTGTTGTCCTGGGTCGCCCTGAAGACGCCGTTGATGAAGTGGGACGGGTAGTTGCCGTAGCCGCCCGCGGCGATCATGTACGTGGACAGGTAGTAGACGTTCTCCATGTAGTCCGCGTCGCCGGAGAGACCTGCATACTGGACGAACGACTTGGCCCAGAAGGAGTGCCACCAGTTGCGGTAGTTCGTGAACGTGGTCGCGTACCCGGTGGACTTCACGGCGGCGAGCTGGTTGCGGGCCTGCGCCACCGAGTCGCGGTTGGGGGCGTTGACCCGGCCGGCCGCGGTGAACCAGATGGTGTAGCTGGAGGTGGGCGTGATGGTGAGCCGTACCGTGCGGGAGTCGACGACCTGGGTGGAGTAGCTCGCGCCCTCGACCGTGGCGGCCAGCGTGTAGCCGAACCCGTTGGCGTCGCTCTGCCCCCGGCTCAGGCCGGCGGCGCTCGCGTCGGCGAAGGTGGAGACGGTCTTCCAGGTGTTCAGGTCGGGCACGTCGCCGCTGTTCGGCAGGTTCGCGGTGTCCCACATGCTCAGGGTCAGGGCCACGTTGGAGACACCGCTTCGGCTGTCGTCCACGTGGATGCCCATCACCTCGGAGTTCGGCGACCCCATGACGGTGACGGTGCGGTTGGAGTCGTACTTGGTGGTGAGGGTGCCGTCGTACAGGGACAGCCGCTGCTGGAAGGTCGTGTATCCGGTGTCCATGCCGGGGCTGGTGGCCAGGTTGACCAGCCCCGCCGCGAACGCGGACTGCTGGGACAGGTCCACCCCCGAGGTCTGCATCGTCAGCCCGTTCTGACTCCAGACCATCGCTCCGGTACGGCCGTTGCCCACGGTCATGCCGTACAGCGGGTTGGTGTTGGGCCTGTTGTAGACGATGTCGTGTTTGGACAGGTAGCCCGCGTTGTCGACGTCGAGCGTTCCCGTGGACTGGTCGAACGCGGCGTCGGTCGGCGAAGCCAGCGCGGGAGTCCCGGACAGCAACGCGCCGATGAGCGCCAGCAGAGGGAAGGACCGTAACAACTTCTTCACCATGCTCACCTTTGGGGGGTTAGGACGGGCATGTCACGCGCAGTTAACATTGGATGTTTATGGCAGTCAAGAGCCAATTAATAGAAAAGAAACCTACAAAATCCATCACGATTCACCACATATGCGCTGATAGCAGCGAGATTCTTATCTGAGGGTTCTGGATAAGTCCCGATATATGCGACGCATAAAGGGGGCACAGTGGTCGGAGGTCTGCGTCGCGCACCCCGTCCGGACGCTCAGGTTGGAGGCGGAGTTGGGCAGCGAAGGTATGCGAGCGTGTGGGGAAGGCGATTGATCAGCGGTGGGCCGTTGCGGTGAGGCGTCGCAGTGCGGCGTGGGCGGGTGGGCCCCAGGTGGGCTTGCCGCCTGGGCGGCCGCGGACGCCGGCTTCTCCGATGAGGATGCCGCTGAGGGCGCGGAGCGCCGCCCATCCGCGGGCGCGGCGCAGGGTCGCGGCGTCCGGGGCCGGCTGGTAGGCGGCATGGAAGCGGTCGGCGGTGCCGTCCGGCAGCAGATTCCAAGCGGCGGCGAGGTCGCAGGCCGGGTCGCCGGCGCAGAGGTCGCCGAAGTCGATCACACCGCAGAAGGTGCCGTCCGCGGTGAGGATGTTGGCCGGATGCAGGTCGCTGTGGAGCCATAGCGCCGGGCCTGCCCAGCCGGGCGCGGCGGCGGCGTCTTCCCAGACCGCGCGGACGGCGTCCGGGTCGGGGATGAGCCCCAGCTCAGTGGCCGAGGCGAGCTGCTTGGTAAATCCCTCAGAGCAGCCGGCCAGCGACCCTCCGCGGCCAAAGCGGCCGGCGGGCGCCTCATCGGGGGCGGGTTGGTGCAGAGCCGTCAGGAAAGCGGCCAGGACGTCGGCAGCCTCCGCGGCGCGTGTGACGGGGGCGCGGTCGGCGGGGTCGCCCGGCACCCAGGTGGTGACGATCCAGGGTCGTGGAAACAGAGCGGAGGGTTCACCGAGGCGCTGCGGGACGGGAACCGGCAGTGGAAGGCGCGGGGCGAGGGCGGGCAGCCAGGTGTGCTCCTTGAGCAGCAGCGCGTCCGCAGACTGCGTCGCCCAGGGCAACCGGACGGCGAGGTCGTCGCCGAGCCGCCACAGCTGGTTGTCCCAGCCGCGCGCGCCGAGCCGCAAAGGGCGATCGGCCAGGTCGGGGTGCTGGTCCCGCAGCAGATCCCGAACGAACGCCGCGCCGATCTCGATCTTGGTGTGGGTCATGCGGAGCAACAGTAGTCGGGTTTCGGGCGTTTCTCGGGCCGTCAGATGTCGCTCAGGGCCGCGATGGCATCTCCATGGCCGTTGCTCGCGTTCCACTGGTCGAGGCGGTTGAGCGTGATGTGAGTCTGCAAGACGAAATCAGGGGCGTGAACGTGTCCCGGGTAGGTACCTTCGAGCCGGGGATCGCCCCCTGGCCGCTCCAGGGGTCATCGTCCCGCGCGACGGGGCCGCACTCCGAGGCTCCGAACTCGCCCTCGGTGCGGGAGCTTTTCGCGATGACTCCGAGCCAAAGCCACAGAGGAATCCGAAGAGATGATCACGCGTGGCGCACCGCTGAGCTGGAGCGTCCACACAGCACCGTCGATCCCGACGGAGATCTCAGACCTGCCGCCCGACCTGCCTCGACGCATGTGGTCGCCGATCACGGCGACGCTGATCACAGGCGAGCGGGACGCGGTGCTGGTCGACGCATGCTGACCGACGAGCAGGCCGCCCGACTGGCAGACTGGGTCGCCGCGAGGGGCTCGGCCAGATCTGCCAAAGGCTGACCGGCATCCCGGCTCGGGGGACCCTCACCCTGCGTGTAAGGAGTGGTCTTCAGGGGAGTAGTGGCCTGTAAGGGGCATTCGCTTCTTCGGTGGAAGTGGTGACGTCCGTGATCGAGGATGTCGGCGACGCGACGCCGGCTACCGTAAGTGATCATTCATTTACGACGCCGGACCTGAAGAGGCGTCCGATCCGGAGGGGTTGAGGGATGAGAGCTGTCCGAATCGCTCACCATGGTGAGCCATCCAAGGTTCTCGAAACCGAGGACGTGCCTCTCCCGGAGCCGGGGAACGGGCAAGTAAGGGTTCGTATTCTGGCGACTCCGGTGAACCCGTCTGATCTCCTCTATGTACGGGGATACTACGCAGGCGTCGAAGCCCGGTTTCCAGCGCCGGTCGGATTTGAAGGCGTCGGCGTCGTGGACGCTGTCGGGCCTGGGGTGGAAAACCTGGCCATCGGACAGCGGCTATCGGTCGTCAATGGTCAAGGGGGAAACTGGGCGGAATATGCTGTCGTCCCCGCGGGCGACCTGTTCCCGGTTCCCGATGAGATTCCCGATGAGCAAGCGGCCTCCTTCGTCATCAATCCGGCCTCCGCGATCCTCATGGTCCGCCGAGTGCTGGCGGTCCCTGGAGGTGAGTGGCTCCTCCAGTCCGCGGCAGGGTCCGAACTGGGACGCATGGTCATCAGGTTGGCCAAGCTCGATGGCATCCGTACCGTGAATATCGTCCGCAGACGCGAAGCGGCAGCCGAACTGGAACGCCTGGGAGCCGACGCCGTCATCGTGTCCACCGAGGGGCCGATCGACGAACAGGTCCGGAGCGTCGTCGGGCCGGAAGGCGTCAAGTACGCCATCGATCCGGTGGTTGGAGAAACCGGCACCCAGATTTTCCAGGCACTCCATGAGGATGGACGCATGCTGGTCTACGGCTCCCTGACGGGGGAGCCGATCCGGATCGGTCAGGATCCGCGTTACATTTTGGCGGGCCGCCGTGTTCTGGAGGTCTTCTGGCTCGGCTACTGGCTCCCGAGACTCACCGACGCAGAACGACAGCAGCTGGGGGAGGATATCGCTTCGCTCATGCGCGAGGGAATTATTGAAACCTCCCTCGGGCGTAAATACTCTCTCGACGAGATCGGTGACGCCGTAGCCCAAGCAGAGCAGAAGGGCAGGCAGGGAAAGGTGTTCCTTTTTCCCGGAAAGATGTAGCGGGAATTGGGTGCGCGGCGAGTCGTCACAGAGCCAGGAGGTGGGACATGACGGAGCTGCGCTATGACGTGCTGGTTTCCGACGGAGTGCGCCGGCAACAATCCATGCGCTTGCCCGACGGAGGTCCGATCGTATCCTCGCCACTGGCATCCACCCTGATCCTGGGCCAGACGGAGGCTGTGCTGGTCGACCCGCCCTTCACGCGCGAGCAGGTGCACGCGGTCGGCGACTGGATTGAGCAGTGGGGCAAACGGCTGGCCTATATCTACGCCACTCACGGGCACGGCGACCACTGGTTCGGCACCGATCTACTGATGCGAAGATTCCCCGGCGCCGTGCCGTATGCGACCGAGGGCACCATCCGGCTGATGCACAAGCAGACGACCGAAGGGCGCGAGCAAATGTGGGATGTGGACGACGACACCACTGTCCTGCACGTGCCATCGATCGGCCTCGTCGTGGCCGGCGATGTCGCCTACAACGGAGCTCACCAGTACCTGCTGGAAAGCGTCGGCGGCGGAATCAAGAAGTGGCTCACCCGCCCTGACCCGGTCTCGCCATCCCGCCTCGTGCCTGCCACCCGTTCCTGGTGGCGGGCACGAGGTCCGGCCGGTCCGTCAAGATCGCTGAGGCTCTTGCCGGTCTGGGCTCTGGGACGCCGCCGGAGAACTTTGCGAACCACAGCGGCAATGGTGCTCTAGCCGCCGATGGGACCGTAGTTGGCGACCGAGGAGATGCGGTCGTTCCAGCCAATGCGTTCCAGGTCGGGTATGTCGATGCCGGGTGTGCCATACAGTCTGATGCCGCCGTAGTTGATGTGCTCGAAGTAGTACACCAGGCAATTGGTCGCGCCGATCGAGCTGATGGTGTCGTTCCAGTCGGATCCGGGCCAGGAGCCGTGCCTGACCTCGGTCAGGTCAGGCCATCCCTGGTGCGCGCCTAGCCAGAACCAGTCGCCGCCGTAGAAGTGATGCTCGAACATCTGCACCTCGCCGATTGTGGGCGGCCGGGTGGCTCTGCGCATGTGATCACGCGTGCCGGTGCCTATGCCCGTGCTTGACCGGCCGATCGTGGCGGCTGCCCAGACCGCCGCGCGCAGTGGCCGATCGTCGGTGTAGGCGAGGATCCGGTCATCAGAGCCGTCGGCCACGAAGGTCAGTATCTGTCCGTCGAAGCGCGTGATATCTGCCGGGTCGTATTCGACGCCATCGACGATCACGGCTACCTGTGGGGCCCGATGAGACAGCGGTGCCGAAGGCTCGACGGCATTCGGCAGACCGGGCGCGAGAAGACGGAAGGAGTCGAGGGGCTGAGGCTGGGCAGGTGGTGGCACCGCCAGGGCGTGCTGGACCAGGGACTCCAGGGTGGTGATGCCTGCCGCGCGCAGGACGGCCAGGACGTCGTCCTCGTTCAGCCCTCCCACGTTTGCGGAGAACTGCAGGAGCTTCTCGACGCCTCGCCGGGTCTCGACACTGATCTGATCATGCGCCATGCGTGTGTCTCCGTTCGGGACGGTGATGGTCAGGACGCCATCGTGCTCTTGGGGCCCGTGATGAAGAAGTAGCCCAGACGGGACAGGTTGACTACGCTGAGTTACATTCGCTGTCTGTTAGCGCTCACCGGGTCCGAATAGGCGGTGGAGGTGCGCGGCCCTGGGCCGTCACCGTCGCCCAGCGACCTGTCTGCACCAGTTGGGCTGCCTGGTGGGCCTCGAGAGCGTCGCCCTGCTACGCGCCTTCCGGGAGGGCCGCTCGGATCGCGCGTTCGTGGAGGCACGGCTCGCCGGGATCCGCGCCCTGAGCGACACTCCCGCTCTGGCCGACGCGGACGGCAACCAGATGATCGACTCCGAGCAGCCCGTCGTCCATCGCATCCTCGACGGCCTCCCGGCCGGCACGCCGCCTACCTGGCGCAGCTCGGCCACCGCGTCATCGGCGTCGACACCACCGGCCCGCGCCAGCCGGAGGCCGTCGCGCTCTACCTCGCCAGCGGGTACGAGCCCCAGTTCGACGTGCGCGACCGGCCCGCCAGCAAGCCGCCGGCGTTCGTCAAAGCGCTCGCTACCGCAGGCGCGCGGCGCGGCTGAGGCGCGGGACGCTCTCGGAGCTTGCGCGTGTAGGGGTGCTCGGGGGAGCCGAGCGCGTTCGCCGTCGAGCCCTGCTCCACGATCCGGCCGCGTTCGATGACCGCCCTCTTCTGGCACAGCGCGGCCGCCACGCTCAGGTCGTGCGAGACGACCACCACGCGAATGCCGGCGCCGTTCCCCGCCCTGGTTCTGGCCGCGGAGGCCACCGAGCGGGTGCGGCTGCGCGCGTACATGCTGAATGCCGGCTTCTACCGGCCCGCGCTGGCCGCCCGTGACGTCGCCACCACCGACGGGCAGCTCGGGCTCGGCGCCGGGCACGCCACATGGGAGTTCGAGGCCGCCGGTCTCACGTATCTGGCCGCCCCTCATGATCGCCGGACGCGGTGACCGGCTGTTGCGGTTCGCCACTCGGGAGGCCGACATCATCGGCTTCAACGGCGCGAGCGGCTCGCGGCACGAAAGCGGCGGCCTGCCGACCCTCGCCGGCTTCGACGCGATGGCCGAGCGGGTGGCGTTCGTGCGGGCGGAACTGGGGGAGCGGGCCGAAGCGCCGTCCCTCCTGGTGGGCACGGCGCGGCCGACTTCGCCGCACCTCTTGAAGGTCTTCGTTATATCCCCATTCGGGGACTTGAAAGTCCTCGGATGGGGATATAACGTGATCCGCATGTACGCGATAGTCAGGCACTACAGCGCCAGTGAGGCCTCGATCCAGGAGATGGTCGAGCAGGTGGACAAGGAGTTCGCCGACCGCGTCCCCGAGCAGGTGGGCGCGGCCCTCTACACCGCCGTCGAGACCGGCGGCGGGACCGTGATGACGATCACGGTGTTCGGCGACGCGGAGTCGGCCGCAGGTGCGGAGACCGCGGTGGCCGGGGTCCAGAAGAGCCTCGGGGCGCGGTTCGGGGTGCGGGAGACCGCCGTCCAGCGCGGCGAGGTGATGGTGAGCAGGGCCACGCGGGCCATGGTGGAGCCGGTGCGATTCGAGAGGGGCGGCATCCATGGTTGACCTTTGAGCCGGAGCGCTGCTGAGCAGGGCTCACGTGCGGCAGAGGAGCACCGCGATGTCGTCCGTACGCTGCTCGACGGTGGCCCCCTTGAGGAGCGACTCCGCCAGGTCGTACAGGGGCTCGCCGGTCGAGGGTGTGAAGCGCTCGGCCAGTTCGTCGATGGCCGTGCCGATCCCGATTCCCGGCTGCTCGATGAGGCCGTCGGTGTAGAGGGCGAGCACGGCGCCGGGCGGCAGGGGTACCTCCGAGGTGGTGTACTCGGCCGCGGGGTCCACGCCGAGCAGCAGTCCGGGGGAGTAGTCGAGGACCTGGGTGCGCCAGCCGGGCCGGCCGAGCAGCGGCGGCAGGTGGCCCGCGCTGGCCAGGCAGGCGCTGCGCTTGCGCAGGTCCAGGCTGACGTACAGGCAACTGGTGAACCGGTCGGGGGCCAGCTCGCAGAGCAGCCGGTTCGTGTGCGCGAGCACCTCACCGGGTTTCGCCCCGGCGGTGGAGTGGGCGTGGATGGCGGTACGGACCTGGCCCATGAGGGCCGCGGCGGTCATGTCGTGGCCCTGCACGTCGCCGATGACCGCCGCGGCCATGGTGTCGCTCAGGCGGATGAGGTCGTAGAAGTCGCCGCCGATGTCCATCCCCGGCGTGGCGGGCAGGTAACGGGCGGCCAGCTCGAGGCCGTGGACCTCGGGCAGTGTACGCGGCAGCAGGCCCTGCTGCAGGCACTGGGCGAGCTGGTGCTTGACGTCGTAGAGCCGGGCCCGCTCGAAAGCCTGCGCGATCAGTCCGGTGAGCGCGGTGAGCGTGGCCCGCTCGTCGGCGCTGAACTGGTGCGGGCGGTCGAACGCGAGGATGCACGTGCCGATCGGGTGGCCCGAGGTGACCAGCGGCAGGAACGCCCAGGCGGACATGTTGTCCGAGCGGACCGCCTCCGGGTACGCCTGGCGCAGCTCGTCCCAGGTGGAGAAGAACGCCGGCTGACAGGCGTCGAAGGAGTGGTTCGCCGGGTTCGGCACGATCACGGGACGGCCGTCGAACTCCTCGATGGCCTCCTTGCTGTAGCCACGCGAGGCGTCCACGCGCAGCCGGCCACCCTTCGAGGTGAGGATGCACAGGGCCTGGACGTTGTAGAGCGGCATGACATGGTCGGCCACCAGGTCGACCACCTCCTGCGCGGTCACCGCCCGCGAGAGGGTGGTGGCCAGGTGCAGCATCTCGTGCAGTGCGACCGTCCTGGACGACCGCTCGGCGCCGTCCCCGAGGTGGCCGGGTGCGCGGGCGCCCGCGTTCGGCGTGATGCGCACGGTGATCCCCGTCAGGCCGGGGAAGAGGCGGAACGACAGCTGCCGCCCCGCGGGGTTGCGGGCCGTGAAGTGGGTGGCCTGGCGTCCGACGACCGCGGCGCGGTAGCGGTCCACGTACGAGGGGTCGTCCATCCACGGCAGCGCGTCCCACAGACGCCTGCCGAGCAGCCCGGGCGCGGAGCTGAGCAGCAGGTCGGCGGCCGGGGCGGTCAGGAGGGTCACACGCCCCTCCGTGTCCAGCGAGCAGTAGCCATCGGGCAGGCGGTTGAGGCAGTCGAGCGCGACCATGTCGGCCCGTGGGTCGAGGTGTCGCGTCGGGTCGAGCACGCGGGGCCGGGGGCCCGGCTTGATCGGGCGCCCCCGCTCGGCCGCCTCCTGGAGCACGCCGGCCATCCGGGTGCTGACGTCGTCGATGAGGTCGAGCTCGCGCCTGGCGAGCCGGTTCACGCGCCCGCCCGGCCAGAGCAGCAGGAACCCGCCCCAGTCGGTGCCGCCGCCGCGGACGGGGGAGGCGGCCACCGCGAAGTGGTACGGCAGCGACAGGGCCGCCGCCGGGAACATGCGCGCCAGGTCCTCCCTGCCGGCGAGCCACAACAGCCGCCGCTCGCGCACCGCCGTGGCGATCGGCACGGGGTCGCTCGTCCTGATCCTGGCCCACGCCTTGGCGATCAGCCCCGGGAGTCCGACCTGCGCGTCCATCCGCAGGACCTCGCCGTTCTTGTCCATGACGTACGTGGCGCCGATGTGCGCTCCCGTGCTGACGACGGCTTCCACCAGCAGCTCGTCCAGGCGGGACGAACCGATCGGCGAGGCTCCGGGCCCCTGCACTGCTCAGCCCGCCTCACTTGCGCCAAGTGAGCACGACAACCGCCACAAACCTCTCATATCGGGCAGAATACACGCACATATGTAGCAGATTGCTTACGTTGCGCTAGCGTATTGATCTAGGAAAACGGCGCCGAGGAAGATCCCGCTTGACGTAATTGCGAAATGTCCGCCATAAGCCATCCCGCTCCGAGAACCCGGAGCCCGTTCACGGGCCTTGTCTGGGATCGGAGTCGGGCAGCTGCAGGCCGCGGGCGATCAGCTGGTGCATGTGCGCGCGGAAGCGCCGCAGCGTGCGGGGGTCGCCGGCGTGCCGCCGCTGACCCGTCCCGTCCAGCACCCCGCTCATTGCGAACCCGTGGATGCACCAGATCATCGTGTACGTGATGAACTGCCCATCGGCGCCCGCCGGCTTCGCGAGCGTGTCGATGCTGTCGATGGAGCGCTGGGTCAGTGCCTGGGCATTGAGCGGCTCCAGGTCGATGTCGCTGGCATCCGACAGCCAGCGGTGCATCCACAGCGCGGGGATCTCCGGATTCTCGGCGCACAGGTCGATGTACCCGTCGATGAGCCGGTGCAGCGCCTCGGCCCGCCGCTCGGGTGGCGCGGCCCTCAGCTCACCGGCCCTGGCGTCGAGGACGGCCGCCAGAGCCCGGTGCGCCTCTTCCATGACCGTCAGATAGAGCCGCCGCTTGCTGGCGAAATGCGTGCCGACCGCGGCCGCGTCCACACCGGCGGCCTCCGCGATCTGCTCGATGGCGGTCCCGTCGTAGCCGAGCGCGGCGAACAGCCTCGTCGCCGCCCGCAGGATCGCCGCCTGCTCGCCGCCTTCTGGAGAGCCCATGGACGCGACCCTAGAGCGGGAGTGCCGCACAACCCATCACATGGTCGGCAAGCAGGGGTAAAAATAGTGCCCGATGGGTCAGATCTGGATGAACTCCGCTTCCAGCAGGTGGGCGAGGGCCTTCAGCTCGGCGGCGCGGTGTCCGGTGCCGAGCGCCCAGTGGTGGGACATGCCGGTGGCGCTCCAGTCGTCGGTCCACTCGCCGGGATCCCGGCCGAAGTCCACGCGGGACGTCGTGTTCCCGATCTGCAGGTGCGGCCCGTCCACGGTCTCGCCCTCCGAGGCGACCAGGGCGAAGCGGCCGTCACGGCGCTGGATGATGCCGAACGCCGTCACCGGCCCGTGCTTGACGTCGAATTCCACGGAAACGCCCCATCCGCGCTTGCCGTGGTAGACCCCGAGCCCGCGCAGGAGCGGCCTGCGGGCGCTGATGGCCAGGTGGGCGGGCCCGTCGTGGCCCATCTCGACGTGGCCGCGGTGGAAGTCCAGCGCCTGGAGCTCGGTGAACGACCCGCCGGCGCCCATCCGGTCCATGATCAGCATGGCCAGGCTGGTGCGCAGCTCGTACTCGCCGGCTGCCGGGATGCCGCGCGCGGTGAGCAGGGACGAGCCCAGGATCATGCCGGCGCCCAGCCGCTCGTGCGTCTCCCCGTCCAGGCCGCGGTGGTAGTACGCCAGGCTGTCGAGCGAGAAGTCCTCGACCAGCCGGTCGAGGCCGACGGAGACGCGGCAGGCCCACTCCAGGTCGATGTCGTTGACGCTGTCGGCCAGCTCGAAGACCTTCTCGGTCTCCGCCCGCTTGGCGGCGACCTCGGCGTCGGTGACCTTCTCCACGCGTACCCGCAGGTCGTCGAACTCCAGCACCTCGACGTGCCCGCCGAAGTTCGCCGAGACGAGCGTGAGGTCGGTGGAGACGTCCAGCATGCCCGGGTAGAGGTGGCCCATCAGCCCGTGGCGCCCGTGCCGCAGAGCGGCACGGGCGCCGGCCGCCCGCACCCAGCTCGTGATCCGGGCCCAGGCGCGCTCGTCCTCCAGGTAACCCGACACCGAGCGGAACGGGATGCCGCACCGCTGGAAGGCGTTGGCCATCTCGGGCAGCGGGCAGGCGCCGCAGTAGGCCAGCCACTGGCCGGTGTCGAACGTGGCGTGATCCATCGACTCGGTCGGCTGCAGGTTGATCAGCAGCACGGGCGCGCCGCTGCGCTGCGCGATCGGCACGAGCATGGTGGCCGTCATGTACGTGGTGAGGAACCCGACGATGAGGTCGCAGTCGGCGGCCCGCAGCTTCTCAGCCGCCGCCGCGCCCTCCTGGGCGTCGGAGATGAACCCGACGTCCACGATCTCCGCGTCCAGCTCCCGCATCCGTTCGGAGACCCGCGCGGCCGATCGCTGGAGCTGGGGGAGGAGGTCGGGGAACTGCGGCCAGTACGCGCCCAGCCCGCCGGCGACCAGTCCGACACGGGTCTTCGTCTTGCGTGCCACGGTGAAGCCCTCCTGAGGGGTCAAGGGAGGATGGCGGGAAGTTTTCGGACAAAAGTATAGATCTTTTCCGAAACCTCACCATAGGGCGCGCAGCCAGGTCTTCGCCGCACTTCGGCCGATGTCCCCTTTGGGGAGGTGGTGTTGGGAGAGCGAGCCGATAGACCTCCTCCGCACTTCCGTTGGGGTCCCCAGGGACGGGGCCCCTGTCGTGGGGCGGTGCGGGGTCAGGGGCGTAGCGTGCGGTCCAGGAAGTCCACGACCGTACGGGTCAGCTCCAGCCGGTGGTCCGAGAGCGCGTGGTCGGTCTGGAAGAGGTGGTGCTCCAGAAGCGGCACCGGATGTGACTCGAAGGCCCGTACCAGCGGATGATGGTGCGTCTCCGCCGGCGTGATGGGGTCGCGCCCGGTGCCGATGAGCAGCACAGGGCGGTCGGCCAGGCGTGGGGCGAGCGAGGCCAGGCTCCACTCCTGGCCGTTGGCCTCCATCTCGGCCACCAGCGCCGCACCGCTGGTGTCGCGCAGCGGCAGCAGCTCGCCCTCGAAGTCCCGCACGTACGCCGCCCGCACCGCCGGATCCGCGAGGCAGGCGGCGGCGGCCACACCCGCGTCGAAGGCCGCCACCGAGGCGACCGCGCGGACCGCCGGATCGGCGGCGGCCGTCATCAAAGCCGCGAACCCGCCCATGCTGTGCCCCACCACGCCCAGCCGCTCCGGATCCAGCCGGGAGTCCCGGCGTACCGCCTCCACCACGCGGGCCGCGTCCTCCAGGAGGTGCTGCCACGAGTAGGAGCCGCCCACGCCCCACGAGCCCCGATAGTGGAACACGAGCGCCCCGTAGCCCGCCCGCCGCAGCGCCTGGGCCAGGTCGAAGTTGCGCTCGTTCCCCGGAAATCCGTGCAGGAGCACCGCGATCGGATGGGGCCCTGGACCGGCCGGGAGGTGCAGGACGCCGAGCAGCCGTTCGCCGCCGCTGTCGAACGTCACCGCCGGCGTGCTGGCAGGTGGCGTGAGAGTGCTGGAGGCGTTGGCCACGCGAGTCTCCGTCCGTCGTCGAACTGACCGGTTCGATGAGGAACTTAGCAGAGAGTTGGGACCGTCCGGTACCATCTGCGCATGCCCGTACCCAAAGGCACCTCGCTCGACCCCGCCCAGACCCGGGCCACGATCCTGCGCGCCGCCACGACCCTGCTGTACGAGCGGGGGCTCGACGGCGTCGGGGTGGCGGAGCTGTGCACGAGCGTCGGCGCGTCCAAGGAGACCCTCTACCGGCACTTCGGCTCGAAGGACGGGCTCGTCCAGGCCGTGCTCGAGACCCGCAGCGACCACGTCGTGCGCTGGCTGCGGGAGGCGGCGGCCGGCGCGGGCGACGACCCCGCCGACCAGCTCGCCGCGGTCTTCGACGCGCTCGGGAGCTGGTACGCCGAGCCCGCCTTCCGCGGTTGCGCGATCGTCAACGCCTCCACCCAGTGGCACGACGGCCCTCCGCGGACCGTCGCCGCCCGGCACCTCGATCGCCACCTCGACCTGCTGACCGGCATCGCCCGCCGGGCCGGCGCCCGCGATCCGGAGGCCCTGGGCAGGCAGCTGCTCATGCTGGTTGAGGGCGCCACCGTGCTCGCCGACCACCGCGGAGAGGGCGAGGCCGCCGAGCTGGCCAAACAGGCGGCCCTCGCCCTGTTGCGGCAGGCCCTTTAGACGGCCGGGGCCCCGTCCCTCAGCGGCCGGTCCACTTGATCTCGTACGGCTTGAGCGCGTACTGCTTGCCGTCCACGGTCGTGGTGACCTGGGCGTCGGCGGTGTTGACCAGCAGCAGCTGCTGGGGCTGCGCCAGCACCCTGACCTTGGCGTCCGACGAGGTGACCTGCTCCAGCTCGGCGTCGGCGGGGAACCACTTGACGAAGTTCGCCAGCAGCCGGCCGGTCGCCGTCTCCGCGCCGCTCCGCGGGTCCCACAGGCACGCCGGGCAGTCTTTGTCCTTGCTCTGCGGGTTCCAGTACAGCGCCGTGGCGGCGCCGCTCCGCGCGAACTCGATCATCGAGGCGGCCTGCACGGCGAGCCGCTTGGGCTCCGGCCACGTGGTGCCGTCCTCGGGCACGAAGTACCACTCCGACCACCAGACCGGCAGGTCGCCGACCTTGTCGCGCAGCCACTTGGTGACCGCGCCGAACTTCTCCAGCGCCCCGAACTCGTCGGGCAGCAGCTCGTGGGCGTCGGTGGGCGAGGCGCCGTCGACCACGACGAAGTCGGCGCCCTTCTTGTGCTTGAACCAGTAGTCGAAGGCGTCCAGGGAGTTCTGGTTGACGACCCCCCACTCGCCGCGCAGCTCGGAGTCGCCGTCCCTGTTGCTGTCGAAGCCGACGTAAGGGCCGCCGATCTTGGCGTCGGGCCGGGCCTGCTTCACCGCGGCGTACACCTTGTTGTACAGCTCGGTGTAGCCCTTGTAGTCCGCGGGCTTGGCGTGGTCCCTCCAGAAGCCCTTCAGCTCATTCCAGACCATGAAGTACTTGACGTCCGTGTACCTCGAGGCCACGGCCGCCGCCAGCTTGGCGAAGTCGTCGAAGTGCTCGGGGTAGGGGGCGTCCTCCAGGTGCTCTCCCCACGCCGAGTCCTCGGTGGGGCCTTGGGGGCCGCCCTTCATCCAGTCGGGGGCGCAGCAGAGCGTGATGACGGGGACGGCGCCGGACTCCTTCATGAGGTTCAGCCGGCTGTCGAGGTCCTCCCAGTAGTACTGCCCCGGATATGGCTCGGGGTTGAGCGCGCCGAAGCCCATGATGTGCTGGTTCTGCAGCATCGGGGTCTGCGACAGCCGCCCGGAGACGTCCTGCTCGAAGTCCGGGTTGATGTTGTTGGCGCTGACGCCCGTGTGGGTGAAGCCCCAGCGCGGCCAGCCCTCGTCCACCTGCGGCCGCTTCGCCGGCGCCGGCTGGGACTCGGCGGGGGGCTGCTGCTGCTCCTGCTGGGCTCCAGTGGTCCCCCGCTCCGCCCGGTCGGCGAAGGAGCAGCCCGTCACGGCCAGCGCAACGGCCGCCGATAACGCGGCCGCCCGGCCGAGCCGCCCCCAGATCCATCGCCCGCTAGTCGATGCCACCCGAATCTCACCCGATCCTCGCCACCCGTCATGCCGCCTGTAGCGTTCCACGGGTGGCGCGAAAGGGGCACATCGCGAGCGGGGTTCACAGCTAATCGTTATCGTTCGGCCCGTGCGAAGAGCCCGGCGTGGTCCGCCGCCCACTCCGCGAACGTCCGCGCGGGGCGACCGAGGATCTTCGCCACCTCCTCGGTCACGGGCTCGGGGACGTTCCTGATGTACCTGGCCAGCAGGCCCCGCACGAACGTCTCGGGCATCCCGTTCCTGACCATGCCCTGCTCGAGTACCTCCGGCGGGACCTCCTGGAAGCGCAGCGGCCGGCCGATCGCCTCGCCGATGACCGTCACCATCTCCTCGTGGGAAAGCGACTGCGGGCCTGTCAGCTCCACCTTCCGCCCTGCCAGGTCGTCGGTGAGCAGCGCGTGAGCCGCCACCTCCACCAGGTCCCGATCGTCAAGCGGCGACTCCCGGAACGACGCGGCCACGTACCGGACCGTGTCGCCCATGCGGATCTGCGGAGCCCATGCCTGGACCGAGTTGGAGGCGAAGGGGCCGGCCCGCAGGCTGGTCCAGCTCAGGCCGCTGGCGATGGCGGCCGCCTCGGACTCCTTGTTCCTGTCGCCGCGGTAGCGGGAGGGCTGCTCGTCGAGCGGGTCGTCGACGTTGGTCGCCGACAGGGCGACCACTCGCGTGGCGCCGCCTTCCTCGGCGAGGGCGAGCAGCTCGTCCGCGGACTCGCCGATGACGCGCGAGTGCAGGAAGACGGCGGTGACGCCGTCCAGGTGGCGGGCGAGCGTGCCCGGCCTGGACGGGTCCCCTTCGACGACCTGCACTCCCGCGGGGAGCCCGGCGTCGTGCGGAGCGCGGCTGACGGCGCGGACCGCGGCGCCCTCCGCGACGAGCAGCTCGACCAGTGGGCGCCCGAGGGCGCCGGTCGCTCCGGTCACCAGAATCGTGTTCTCTGTCATGCCTTCTGAGAGCGGGACCGGTGACCGGAGTGTGACAGGTGCCGGCGAATGTGACGCACGCCTCAGACGTACCCGGTCGAGCCGTCGGGGCGGATGGGGAGGACCCGCTCCCAATGCACGTAGTCGTCTGTGCGCAGGGCCGACTCGTCGATCTCCACACCCCAGCCGGGCCGGTCGGGCCGCAGCTCCAGGTAGCCGTCCACCGGCACGTACGGGTCCGGGCACCACGTCGTCTCGTCCGGTTTGTACTCCAGCAGCTTCAGCCCGTGATGAGAGGCCGCGAAGTGCACGTTCACCGCCGTCGCCAGCGGCCCCATCGGGTTGTGCGGGGCCACGCTCGCGTAGTGCGCCTCCGCGATGGTGGCGATCCTCCGCATCTGGGACAGCCCGCCGACCACGCACACGTCCGGCTGGACGATGTCCGCCCCGCCGGCCGTCAGCAGGGCCAGGAAGTCCTGCGGCAGGAACAGCGACTCCCCGGTGGCGAGCGGGACGTCGAGCTGGGACCGCAGGTGGCCCCACGCCGGGATGTACTCGGGCCTGATCGGCTCCTCGAACCAGAGCGGGTCGTACGGCGCCAGCGCGTTGCCGAGCTGGACCGCCTGGCGCGGCTCGAAGATGCGGGCGTGCGCCTCGAAGGCGAACTCCCACTCCGGCGGGCTGATCGAGCGGATCTCGGCGAAGTAGTCGGCCGCCTCCTTGCACACGTTGCCCCACCGGCCGGCGTACAGGTCGCGCCGGTACGGGCTCAGCTTGAAGGCGGTGAAGCCGTACCTGTCGTTCATCTCCTGGGTGAGGTCGCGGCAGGCGGGCGGGTCGGGCGCGGTGTAGACGCCGCAGTAGACGGGGACGCGGTCGCGGACGTTGCCGCCGAGCAGCATGTAGACGGGCAGGCCCGCCGCCTTGCCGGAGATGTCCCACAACGCCTGGTCGATGGCCGAGATGGCCGCCAGGCCGATCGCGCCCGGAGGGAAGCGGGCCTCCTGGAGCAGCCGGCGCACCACGTACTCGACCCGCCGCGGATCCACGCCCTCGATCTGCCGGAACATGTACTCCAGCACCGGCGGCAGCGCGTAGTCAGGCCCGTGGTTGTAGGCCTCGCCCCAGCCGGACAGGCCCTCGTCGGTCTCGATCTTCACGAGCAGCCGCGGCCGGTTCCCGACACGCTGCATGTACGTCCGCAACGCGGTGATCTTCATACTGCTCCCTCCTGCCAGGAGGCCAGGATCGTGGCCACCTCCTCGCGTACGGCGTCGGGCAGCGCCCGGCTCGGCGGCCGGACGTCGCGGCGGCAGAGCCCGAGCTGGGCGAGCGCCTCCTTGACGACCGACACGTTGTCGGCCGAGGCGTCCGCTCCGCGCAACTCCTCGAACCGCCTGATCAGCTCCCACACCTCCATAGCCGCCGGATAGTCGCCCGCGCGCAGCGCGTCGCGCATCCGCAGCGTCAGCGAGGGGGCCGCGGTGACCAGGCCCGAGGTGAAGCCGCGCGCCCCGACCGCCCAGTACGCCGGTGTGTACGGCTCAGCCAGCCCGCACAGCCAGGCGAACCGGTCGAGCCCGGCGTCCCTGGCGACCGAGGCGAAGCGTACCGGGTCGGGTACGGCGTACTTGACCCCGACCACGTTCGGGCACTCCTCGCCCAGCCGCCGGACCTCGGCCCCGGTGACGCGCGGGCTGCGGATGTAGGGGACGACGCCCAGTTCGGGCACTGCGTCCGCGATCGCGCGGTGGTAGCCCACCCAGCCCTCGCCCGACACGTACGGGTGCACGGGCTGGTGCACCATCACCATGCGCACGCCCAGGTCACGGGCGTGCCGCGCGGACTCCACGGCCGAGGCCGTGTCCAGCCCGACGCCCGCCAGCACCGTGGCGTCGTCACCGGCGGCGGCCACCGTGGACTCCAGCATCTGCCGCCGCTCGGCCGGGCTGAGCGCGTAGAACTCGCCGGTGTTGCCGTTCGGCGTGATCACGTTGACGCCCGCGTCGACCAGCCTGCGTACGAGCTTGGCGTTCGCGTCGAGATCCACGGCGCCGCCCGCGTCGAAGGGCGTCACCGTGACGGCCACGACGTCATTCAGCACAGTACGCAAGAATCAACCTCTGCTTTCGTTGAGCGGGCGGATCTTCACCGCGAACCCGTAGATGAGCGTGCCCAGGACGGCCATAGCCCCGGCGAAGAGCATCGGCCCGGTGTAGGAGTTTCCGCTCAAGGTCAGGAAGAACCCGATGAGGATCGGGCTGATGATGTTGCCGATCTGCGAGCCGAAGTTCTGGAAGCCCGCCACCGAGCCGACCACCGACGGCGACGGGGCCACTTCGGCCGGCAGGCTGAGGATGGCGGCGCCGGCGAAGGAGTGGGCGCAGTTGCTGACCGACAGCAGGATCATGACGGCCACGTTGCCGTCCACGAACGTCGTCAGCGCGATCGTGGAGGCCAGCAGCATGCCGGTGATGATGGGGATCTTGCGGGCGCGGGAGATGGGGATGCCGCGGCGGACCAGCCAGTCGGAGAACGCGCCGCCTGCGATCGTGGCGAACACCGCGAGCAGGGCCGGGATCGAGCCGAACACGCCCAGCTCCAGGATCGTGAAGCCGCGGTCCTCCACGAGGTAGCTCGGGTACCAGGTCAGGAAGAACGCGCCGGTGGCCGAGCGGCAGATGTAGCCGAGCACCAGCCCCCACACCGTGGGGTAGCGCAGCAGCCTCACCCAGCGCATCTTCGGCCCGGTCTCGGGCACGGCCGCGTCGCCGCCCTCGATGTAGTCGAGCTCGGCCTGGGAGATGCGCGGGTGCTCCCGCGGCGAACGGTAGATCATCCGCCAGCCGATCACCCAGAACAGGCCGAGCACGCCGATCACCACGAACGACGCCCGCCAGCCGAAGGCCGCGATCAGCGCGGTCACCACCGGCACCGACAGGGCCACGCCGACCTGCTGCCCGGTGTCGAACAGGCTGGAGGCCAGCGCCCGCTCCTTGCGCGGGAACCAGGTGGCGACGACCTTGATATTGGCCGGCTGCACGGGCGCCTCGCCTATGCCGAGGCCGAGCCGGGTGATGAGCAGTGTGCCGAAGCCGTGGGCCAGGGCGGTGGCCGCGGTCCAGACCGACCACCACACGACGGCGATCGGGTAGATGACGCGCGGGCCGAACCGGTCGAGCAACCAGCCGGAGGGCAGCTGGAAGATCGCGTAGCTCCAGAAGAACGAGGAGAGCAGGATCCCCTTCGTGGTCTGGTCGAATCCCAGCTCCTGCTGCATGTAGGTGCTGGCGACGCTGAGGCTGGACCGGTCGAGGTACGCGATCGCGAGCCCGAGGCCCGAGAGCGTGATGATCGTCCAGCGAAGTCGGGACCGCGCGCGACGGGGTGTCGCGGGCGCGGCCGGGGTTGGTATGGCGGAGTTAGACTGCATTCGAGCTCCATGCTGCAGGACAGTGCAGTGGCCACGCGGGACCGCCGGATCGTGTCCCGGCGAGCGTCGCGCCAACGGCGCCCGCCGCTTCCGTCCGGTCCGTGCGTGGTGAGCCGGCATCACCGGTGTGGCCCGTGTCCGCGGGTCACACCGGACGGCTCTCTGGTACGGATCTCCCTTCGTGAACCGTAATTGACGTGACTGTAACGGAAATGTCGGTCATATACGAGATGCGATGTAGGATATCTTTCGTGGTCATGAGCAGCGTGTCACTGGTCTTCGGCGGGCAAGCCAAGACGATGTCCTCGCGGGGCACGGTCGTCCTGGAGGCGATCAAGCACGCGATACTGACCGGCGCGCTCCAGCCCGGACAGCCCCTGGTCGAGACCGACCTGGCCCAGCAGCTCGGCGTGTCGAAGACGCCCGTACGCGAAGCTCTGAAGACGCTGGCGGGCGCCGGCCTGGTCACCATGAGCGAATACAAGGGCGCATCCGTGCGCACGGTCGACACCGCGCTGATGGAGTCGGTCTACGACCTGCGCCTGCTGCTGGAGCCGGAGGCGGTCTCCCGTACGGTCCAGCGCGGCGCCGACCTGACCCCGGCCGCCGACGCGCTGGGCCGCGCCGACGCGGCCGCCGACCGCGCCGACCGCAGCCTGGCCAACCGGGACTTCCACCGTGCCCTCTACGCCGGCTGCGGCAACCCCCTGCTCGTCTCCACCCTCGACTCCCTGCGCGACCAGACCGCACTCATCTCCGCGGCGGCGTGGAGCCGCGCGGCCACGTGGGAGCGCGAGGCCGAGGAGCACCGCGACATCCTGCACGCCGCCCAGTCCGGCTCGCCCGCGGAGACCGCCGGCCTGCTCCGCGACCACATCTGCCGCTTCGTCGACCGCGTCCTGACCAACGGCGGCCTCACTCCCTCCCCCTGACCCACTCCGCCGCCCCCGGGACGCGCCGCTGTATGCCTGGACGCGTCTTCCACCGCGCCACCTGTGCCGGGACGCGCCGCCCGCGCGCTTGCGGCCGCCGCCTCGGGATGCGCGCCGGGAAGTCGAGCGGGCTCAGGCGCAGGGCCGGGAGGCCGTGAACGGGTGCGAAGGCGGACGACGCGTTCCCCGCACGCGCGCAGGTGCCGTGCCCCGGAACTCGGGTAACCGCGCGGATCGTTAGCCCAGCGGCACACAACCGATCTTCGACAGGGAGTACAGAGTCGTGGTCTTCAAACGGATGCTGGGTGCTTTCGGCGTAGGCGCGCCCTCGGTGGACACCGTCCTGTCCACCCCGAGGACCCAGCCGGGCGGGACGGTGCGAGGGGAGGTACGGCTCAAGGGCGGCGACTTCGACGCCGAGATCGAGCACATCACCCTCGGCCTGGTGGCCCGGGTGGAGATCGAGCACGGCGACGGCGAGCACGGCGGGCTCGGCGAGTTCGCTCGCCTCCAGGTGTCCGGGCCGTTCACGCTGCGCCAGGGGGAGGAACGCGTCGTCGGCTTCGAGCTGCCGGTGCCGTGGGAGTCGCCGATCAGCGAGATCGGCGGGCAGCCGCTGACCGGGATGGCGGTGGGCGTGCGCACCGAGCTGGCCATCGCCAAGGCCGTCGACAAGGGCGACCTCGACATGGTCGCCATCGAGCCGCTGCCGTCGCAGCTGCGGATCCTGGAGGCGTTCCTGGGGCTCGGGTTCGGCTTCCGGTCGGCCGACCTGGAGGCGGGCCACCTCTACGGGGTGCACCAGCAGCTGCCGTTCTACCAGGAGATCGAGTTCTACCCCTCCGGCCGGTACGCGGGCCTCGTGGGCGAGGTCGAGGTGACCTTCGTGGCCGATCCCGCCGGGCTGGAGGTGGTGCTGGAGGCCGACAAGCGGACCGGGCGCTTCTCGTCGAGCGACGCCATCGGCCGCTTCCACGTCAGCCACCAGGACGCGCTCCGCACGGACTGGGAGGCGGAGCTGGGCCGCTGGCTAGACGGCCTGGCCCAGTACGGGCCCGGGCACCACGGCGGGCACCACGGGCCGGTCCACCACGACGGTCACTACGGCCCGGGCCATCACGGCGGGCACTACGAGGAGCACCACGCTGGCCCCGGCTGGGGGACGGTGGCCGCCGCCGGCGCGGCGGGCCTCGTGGGAGGCATCGTGGCGGGCGAGGTCGTCGAGGAGATCTTCGAGGGGGACGAGGACGAGGGCGACGACTGGTGATCCCTCAGCGCGCTGCGGCGGCCGGTGAAGCCCGGCCGCCGTGGCGCGTGCCCGGCCGGCCGGGAAGCGCACGTCAACCCTGCAAGCGGGCTTCAAGTCAGGGGAAAGCGTCAGGAATAGGTTCGGACATCGTTACCTGATCGAGTCCGACCTGAAGGAGCCGACGTAATCAGCACCACTGTGTGGAGCGAACTGCGCATGACCTCCACGCCGCAGCTGTCCATCTCGATCTCCCCGCACCTGACCGCCCTCGCCATGATCGCCGACGCCCTCGCCGGCCGCCGCCGCGGCCTGCCGGAGCTCTGGCGCAAGGCGATCAGCTCGCGGGTCGGCAGGCAGGGACACCAGGCCGTACGCCCCCTCGCCGCCCCCGGCTACTCGGTGGTCCCCGACAGCCTCGTGCCACGCACCCCCATCAGCGGGGACGTCTCCATGCAGGCCCAGATCGACGCCCTGCGCGACCTCCCGCCCGACAATCTGATCAAGGATCTGGAACAGGCGTTCGGCCGCGGACCGCTGCCCGCCCACTGGCGTCCGGCGGCCGAGCGGCCCGGTCGCTGGCTGCACGGCTACGCGAGCGCCCTCGCCGACGTCTGGAGCGCCACCGAGCCCCTGTGGAGGCGCGCCCGCGCCCTGCTGGACAGGGAGGTCCGGCGCGTCGGCGTGGCCGCCGTCCGCGGCGGCCCCGAGCTGCTGCTCGGTGCGCTCAACAACCGCATCGTGTCCGGCGAGCGCGGGCTGCTCATCGCCGACGTGGAGTCGAGCACGTACGAGCTGGGCGACCGGAGGATCGTCCTGGTGCCGATGCTGGCGGGCAAGGACGCGGTCATCGTCAGCCTCGACCACGAGGAGGCGGTCTGGATCGCGTACCCGGTGCCCGGCGCGCAGACACTGTGGCGCCGGCCCGTGGCGCCGGCGCTCGACGAGTTGTCGGCGCTGGTCGGGCCGGTCCGCGCGGACCTGCTCGCCGCGATCGGCCAGCCCATGACCATGAGCATGCTGGCGGCCGGCATGCAGGTCGCGCCCAGCAGCATCACGTACCACTGCGACCGGCTGAGCGCCGCCCGGCTGATCAGCAGGGAGCGGCGCGGCCGGGAGGTGTGGATCACCCGCACGGAGCGAGCGGAGGAACTGCTGGAGTTGTTCCGCCGCTGAGAGGGGCGCGCGCCGGGCAGGACCCGGCGCGCCCCGCAATGGTTGACACCGCCGCACCTTCACCACGAAACTCTCCCGAAACACCGCAAGGTGCCTACGGTAAACGTTTACAGGAGCGGCCGATGCCCAAACCCCGCTGGATCGCCGTGCTCGCCGTCCTCGCGTCACTCTCCCTGCTGGCCGCGCCCGGCGAGACGGAGGTGCGGCAGGGTGGCACGCTCACCACCGCTTCCGCCCCTTCGCAGGTGCTGGGCGAGAACATCGCCTACAACGTCTACCTCCCGAGCGGCTACGACCGGAGCAGCGATCGTCACCCGGTTCTCTACCTCCTGCACGGCCGGGGCGACACCATGCAGGCCTGGACCCGGGTCAAGACGGTCCTGGACGACATGATCCGGACCAAGCGCATCCCGCCCGTCATCGCCGTCATGCCGGACGCCCCCTGGAGCGAGCGCGGCAGCTGGTACGCCGACTCCCGCTACACCGGCGCCGACCTGCCCGGCAGGCCGGTGGAGACGGCGTTCACCAAGGACCTGGTCGCGCATGTGGACGCGACGTACCGTACCGCGCCCATCAGGGAGGCCCGCCTGGTCGGCGGGTACTCGATGGGCGGCGCGGGCGCGCTGCGGTTCGCGCTCGCGCATCAGGACCTGTTCAGCGCCGCCGCCGTCCTGAGCCCGGCCGTCTACACGCCGCTGCCGCCGTCCGACTCCTCGGCCCGCGACTACGGGGCGTTCGGGAAGGACGGTGAGAAGTTCTCCGACGAGGTCTACCGGGAGCTCAACTACCCGGCGCTGCTGCCGAAACTGGACCCCGACCTGCCGGTGCGGCTGTTCGTGGCGGTCGGCGACGACGAGTACGCCAACCCCGACCCCGCCGACGCCCATCACGACCTGGACTTCGAGTCCGCGGCCCTCTACAACGCCGCCAGGCGCTCGCCGGCGATCTCCGCGCAGCTGCGCGTCATGGACGGCGGCCACGACTGGACGGTCTGGACGCCCGCCTTCGAGCAGGCCATGGCCGAGCTGGGCCCGGGCCTGAGCGTCACGCCTGCGACCGGCCTGCCCGCCCCGCTGTACGGCACGCCCGGCACCGACTGGGCCGGGGGAGTGGCGGCCCACGCGGACGGCTCCCTGACCATCGGGTACGCGGCCGGCGGCAACGCGGTGCTCACCCGTCCCGGCGGCTGGACCAAGCAGCTCGCCACCCCGGCGGACGAGCGCCTCTACGGCGTGGCGGCCCTGCCGGACGGCGGCGTGCTGGCGGCCGGATACACCAAGGGCGACCTGGACGGGCGGCACGCGGGCAACACCACGGACGACGCCTTCGTGGCCAGCCTCGACGCGAGCGGGACCGTCCGCTGGATCACCCAGTTCGGTGTGGCCGGCGTGGCCGACCGCCTCTACGCGCTGACGGCCGCGCCCGACGGCGGCGCGTACGTGGCGGGCTACACCAAGGGCGCGCTGGACGGCGCGAGCAGCGGCGACAAGGACACGATCCTCGCCCGCCTCACCCCGGGCGGCGAGATCTCCTGGATCCGCCAGTACGGCGGCACGGGCGAGGACAAGGCCTACGGCATCGCCGCGGACGCCTCGAACGTCTACGTCACCGGCAGCGCGAGCGCCGCCCTCCCCGGCACGACCGGCCCGGGCGGCTGGCTGGCCGCGTTCGCCACGGACGGCACCAGGAAGTGGGCGACCACAGCTGGGAGCACGGCCGACGACCGGCTGAACGCGGTGGCCGTCACCACCACGGGCCTGGCCGTGGCCACCGGCCGCAGCGGCGGCGACGCCTACACCGCCGCCTACACCAGCCAGGGCAAGCAGCGCTGGCAGCACACCCTCGCGACAACCGCCGCCGACGAGGGCGCCGCCGTAACCCCGCTGGCCGGCGGCGAGGTCGAGGTCGCCGGTTACACCCGGGGCCGGGTGAGCGTCCAGGCGGGCGGCGCCGACGTCCTGACACTCCGCCTGGACGGCAAGGGCCGGCAGCTCGCCGCCGCCCAGCTCGGCACCGCCAGGGACGACGCCGTGGAACCGTTCGCTGAGCCCAACCTGTACGCCACCACGACTCCGTCAGGAGAGGTGGCGATCAGCGGCCTGACCTACGGCACCCCGAAGGGCGGCGCCGCGCCGGGCAACGGCGACGTCTTCCTGGTCAGAACGTCACCAGCGGATCTCCGATGAAGTCCGCGATGAAGTTCACGAAGAAGAACCCGAAAAAGAGGAAGTTGAGCACGAGGATGACGTAGTGCCACGGGCGCGGGCGGGCCGGGCGCGGCAGCTTGCTGTTCAGATACATGAGCAGGAACGGATAGATCAACGCGCCCAGGTTCGACATGTTGGCCGACCACTCCACCAGCCCGACCGGCAGTGACTGGAAGATGATGATCGAGATGGCGGCCAGCAGCAGGATCATGAACGGGTAGTAGAACCGCCGCGGGTCCCCTTCGATCAGGGCGCGCAGGCGCGGGCTGCTGGCGTTCGCCGCGTCGGTCGTCACGCGTACCATCGCCTCGAAGATGCCGAGCTGCGTGGAGAAGAGGATCAGCACGCCGACCACGAGCGCGACGTAGAAGCTCACCTGCCCGTAGTGGTCACCGAGCACGCTCGCCACGAACGTCGGCACGTTCGCCCGCGTCGGCTTCTCCCCGGCCATCGTGACGGCCTGCGCCATGAGGATCGTGGGCAGCAGCATGCCGAGGATGGCGCCGACGAAGAACACGCCCCACATGTCGATCAACAGCAGCCGGTACCACCTGCGCCACAGGCTCCGGTTGCGCTCGTCGTCGGGGAAGGTGACGCCGCTGGCCAGGATCTCGCGCCGCTCGCCGCGCAGGCCCGAGATGTAGCCGACGCGGTGGCCCATGCCGTAGCCCTTGTCGCGGTAGTGGCCCATGACGTACCAGTTCAGGCCCGAGGCCAACGCGGTGAACCCGGCCAGGGCGCCGAGCTGGGTCGCCGTGATCCCGGCGGGCGGGGCGGCCGGGGTGAGGAACCCGCGGATGCCCTCCCACCACTGGCTGAACGGCACCACGAGCAGGTCGACGGCCAGCAGGGCGAGCAGGATGGTGCCGACCATCACCCAGTTGGCCAGTTCGAGCGCGCGGCTGACGCGCTTGGCGCCCGCGGTGATGAGGAACACCAGCACCAGCAGGGCGACGGCCCACCAGCGCGGCTCGAGGTCGTCGGCCGCCGGCGGCACGCCGTGGACCAGCGCGTAGACGCCCTGACCCGCCGACGCGGCCCACCCGCCCGCGACGAACGCGAAGATCACGATGAGTACGGACAGCGGCACCCAGAGGGGCCAGCCCGGCGGCACCCGCCCCCAGCCGACCACCGGCGTCTCCCCGGTCGCGAGGACGTACCTCGAGCACTCCACGTTGTAGAACGTCTGGAGCAGCGCCGACACCACGATCACCCAGCCGACGCCGACGAACCCGTACTGCCCCACGTTCAGGGGCCCGAGCAGCCACTCGCCGCTACCGATCGAGATGCCGAGCGCGATCAGGCTCGGACCTACGGCGTACTTGAACAGTTCCTTGGTGCCGATCCTGGAGACCTTGAAGACCTCTTCCGGCGTGGGCAGGTCGGTGACTTCGAGATCCGGTCGGCTGACTCCGAGTGGGTGCGACATCTCACTGCCTCCTGCCGCCAGCGTGATCCTCAACGCCGGCGGCTTCAAGGCCCAATTTCCATACAGAATGCGGAATACAGCTCAGGCGTACTGGAGGCCGGCCTTGACGATGCGGCCGCCGATCACCTCGTTGTCCGCCCATGCGCGGATGGCGTCGCCCCCGCGGATGCTCCGGTCGACGTGGACGATCTCGGCGTCCGGCACAAAGGCGGGCGCGCCGTTACCCGCGTTACGGACATCGCTTCTTACAGTAGTGATGTCGTCACTTCATGGTTACAGGGGGGATCATGAAAGGTAAGCTCCTGGCAGCAGGCGGTGTGCTGATCACCGGTGCCGCGCTCTTCGGTCTGGCCGGCCCGGCCGGCGCCGAGGCCGGTCCCTGCGAGCTGAGCGAAGCCGACGTATCGCACCCGCTGTGGGCCGGCGACTTCGGCGTCGATGCCGAAGCCTGCGCCGACCTCACCAGCACGAGCCGCCCGATCACCTACGACGCCATCCCGTACGACGAGGAACGCAACGACGACTGGTACCGCACCGGCCGGGGCCGCGAACCGTACGTCGCCATCGACACCGCCCCGGCCCAGATCCATCTCTACCGCTGGCCCTGGCAGCGCAGCTGGGTCAGCCGGTGGGGCAGCCCCGCGTGGAGCGCCGGCAGCGCCTGGGATGACGGCGGCTAGGCCCGTCCCGTCCGCCACCGGCGGTTAGTCCGGCGTGAGCCCGGGGCGCGCTACGGCGTGCGCCGGGCTCATGTCACGCACGCAGCCCGTCCCGGCTACCGCTGCCGGACGAGGCCGGTACGCCCCGAGCGCGCCAGGACACGCGGCCGCTAGCGGTCGACGATCTCGTTCTTGCCGATCACGACGACCCCGCCCCGGGTCAGCGCGAACCGGGTGCGGTCGTACTCGAGGTCGAACCCGATCCTCGCCCCGTCGGGGATCACGACGTTCTTGTCGATGATCGCCTTCCGGACGACGGCGCCCCGGCCGACCTTGACGTTCTCCATCAGCACGGAGTCCTCCACCAGCGAGTGCGAGTGGAGCACCACCTTGGGCGACAGGATCGACCTGATCGCCGTGCCGCCGGAGACGATCACGCCGGGCGAGACCAGCGAGTCGATCGCCCGCCCCACCCGGTCGCCCTCGTTGTGCACGAACTTGGCCGGAGGCAGCGGGTCGTGGCCCGTGAAGATCGGCCACTTGTCGTTGTAGAGGTTGAAGATGGGATGCGCCGAGATGAGGTCCATGTGGGCCTCGTAGTAGGCGTCGAGCGTCCCCACGTCGCGCCAGTAGCCGCGGTCGCGCTCGCTGGAGCCGGGCACGATGTTGTTGGCGAAGTCGTACACGTCGGCCCCGCCCGACTTGACGAGCATCGGGATGATGTTGCCGCCCAGATCGTGCTTGCTGGTGGGATCGAGGGCGTCCTCCCGCAGCGCGTCGATCATCGACTGCGTCTTGAACACGTAGTTGCCCATCGACGCGAACACCTCGTCGGGCGAGTCCGCCAGCCCCACCGCGTCCTTCGGCTTCTC
The DNA here is from genome assembly GCF_050944675.1 of Nonomuraea sp. CA-141351. Lineage (NCBI taxonomy): Bacteria > Bacillati > Actinomycetota > Actinomycetes > Streptosporangiales > Streptosporangiaceae > Nonomuraea > Nonomuraea sp. CA-141351. Next base: position 7,929,237 of record NZ_CP191982.1, on the reverse strand, counting down.
CCTGAACGCCACGATCCTGCGCCCCTCAGGATCGGTCTCGATCACCCCGAACTGGTCGGCCAGCGACAGCGGCTGCCTGATCGCCGCCACCGTCACGTCCGCGCCCGAGTCTTCGTGCTGCTCGACCATCTGCCGGGGATCCATCCGGTAGATGTGGTCGGCCCCGAACACGATCACGTGCTCGGGCATCTCGTCGTAGATCAGGTTGAGGTTCTGGAACAGGGCGTCCGCCGAACCCGAGAACCACCGCGGCCCGAGCCGCTGCTGCGCGGGCACCGGGGTCACGTAGTTGCCCAGCATCGCCGACAGCCGCCAGGTGCGCGAGACGTGCCGGTCCAGGCTGTGGTTCTTGTACTGCGTCAGCACGACGATCTTCAGGAAGCCGCCGTTCGCCAGGTTCGACAGCACGAAATCGACGAGCCGGTATATCCCCCCGAACGGCACAGCCGGTTTCGCCCGATCCGCCGTGAGCGGCATGAGCCTCTTGCCCTCTCCACCTGCCAGCACGACCGCGAGCACCCTCCGGGACTTCATGTCCAGGACGCTACCCTCAAATGGCCGATCTATCGACGAAACCCGGCATGGAGAACTTCCTTCGTGTCCAGATTTGTTGTGCAATGCACGATCGGGAGCTCCTGATCTTCGGCTTGTCGATGTGGTCCGGGGGACACAGCCCCCAATAAGGTCGTGTCATGCGTGTTGATCTGCTCAGCCGGGAGTACCCGCCCGAGGTCTATGGCGGGGCCGGGGTGCACATGGAATACCTGGCCAGGGAGCTGCGGAAGCTGGCCGACGTACGCGTTCGCTGCTTCGGAGCAGATCGCGCCGAGCCGGGCGTCTCGGCCTACCGGGTGCCCGACGGGCTGGCCGGCGCCAACGCCGCGCTGCAGGTGCTCGGCGTGGACCTGGAGATGGCCGCCGCCTGCGAGGGCGCGGACGTCGTTCACTCGCACACCTGGTACGCCAATTTCGCCGGACACGTCGCCAAGCTGCTGCACGGCGTGCCCCACGTGATCACCACGCACAGCCTGGAGCCGCTGCGGCCGTGGAAGGCCGAGCAGCTCGGCGGCGGCTACACGATCTCGTCATGGGCCGAGCGGACCGCGCTGGCCGGTGCGGACGCGGTCATCGCGGTGTCGGAGGGCATGCGCCGCGACGTCCTGTCCGCCTACCCGGAGATCCCGCCGGACAAGGTCAGCGTCATCCACAACGGCATCGACACCGCGGAGTACGCCCCCGACTTCGCCACCGACGTGCTGGAGAAGCACGGGGTGGACCCGCGCAGACCTTACGTGATCTTCGTGGGCCGCATCACCCGGCAGAAGGGCCTGGTCCACCTCCTGCGCGCGGCGCGCTCCTTCGACAGCGAAGCCCAGCTCGTGCTGTGCGCGGGCGCCCCGGACACGCCGGAGATCGCGGCGGAGGTCACGGAGCTGGTGCGCGGCCTCGACCGCGACGGGGTGTTCTGGATCCAGGAGATGCTCCCCAAGCCCGAGGTGATCCAGCTGCTGACGCACGCGACGGTGTTCGTGTGCCCGTCGGTCTACGAGCCCATGGGGATCGTCAACCTGGAGGCGATGGCCTGCGAGACGGCCGTGGTGGCGACGGCCACCGGCGGCATCCCCGAGGTGGTGGCCGACGAGGAGACGGGCCTGCTCGTCCCGATCGCGCAGGGGCCCGACGGCACGCCGTACGACCCCGATCGGTTCGCCGCCGACCTGGCCGAGCGCGTCAACACCCTGCTGCGCGAGCCGGCGCGCGCGACGGCGCTCGGGGTGGCGGGGCGGGCGAGGGCCGTCGAGCACTTCTCCTGGGAACGCATCGCCCACCGCACGATGGACCTGTACGCGACGCTACGTCCCTGACCCCCGGCCCACGGGGTCCCATGGGAAGGAACGCCGTCGCGCGCTTCCGCCTCTCTCCCCTTGAGGACCTCAGCGCACGCCGGCGGCGCGGCCGTAGCCCGACGGTCCCGTCGCACTTCGGCTGGGGTCCCATGGAGGGAGAACGGGGCGGGGGCGTGCTGCCGCGCACTCGCCGCCGGGGTGGGATGGAGGTGGGCCTCACACCAGGCCGCGACGGCTGGCCTGTGCACCGGCCTGGAAGCGGGTTTCGGCGTTCAGCTCGTCCAGGAGGTGGCGCAGGCGGCGGCGGAGGCTGCGCGGGCTGGTACCGAGCTGGCGGGCGATGGCGTCGTCCTTCAGCCCCGCCGCCAGCAGCGCCAGCAGCCGGCGATCCTCCACGCCCAGCCCGGACATCGCTTCGCCGGCGGGGTCCGGCGCGCCAGGCTCCTGCCACAGCTCCGGACGCACCGGCAGCGCCTCCCGCCACAGGCGCTCGAACAGCTCCACCAGGGCCACCACCATGGTGGACCCCATGATCAGCACTCCGCGCGTGAGCGGCGGGTCCATGGTCAGCGGCATGACCGCCCGCCAGCGATCGACGATCGCCATCTTGAACGGCAGCTCCGGCAGGATCCGCGCCTCCTCGCCCGCCTTGATCAGTTTGCCCACCTCGTCGAACGCCCCGGCGTGATCGAAGGCCTCCGGCGTGTAGATGGTCCGGTAGCGGACGCCGTCGCGGAGCAGGCCGGTCTGCAGCGGATTGTGATAGTCCAGCACGTACGGAGGCCGGTCGAAGGTCAGCACCTCCTCCTTGGCCTCCTGCTGCAGCCGGACGTACCACCGGGCCTGTTCCTCCGGCCCCGCCAGCACCTCGAACTGGCCGCCCTCCCCAGGGTCCTGGCCGACGGTGCGGAAGGCCGCCTCCAGTTCGTCGGCCGTGTCGGTGAGCTGGTCCAGCTCGCTCTGGAGGCCGCGCACCAGCGTGCGGATCGCGGTGCCCGGGTTCGTCGCCGTCCACCGGGGCGAGCGTCCCCACAGGCGGCTGACCAGGCCCTTGGCACGGAGCCTGCTCAGCGACGACTGGATGCGCCCCGCGCTCTCCCCGCTGCGCATGACGAGCTCCTGAACGGTGATGCCGGGACAGGCCAGCACCCCGCGGTAGATCCGCTCGTCGAAGGCGCTGATCCCCACGACCTCCAGCGCCCGGCCGTCCTCAAGCATGCCCTCGATCTTGGCCACTTCCGGCAGTTGCCGCAATAGGCCACAGAAACCACCTTGTCACCAATTTTCACTGACAACTAGAAACCGGGGTGTGCTTCAGAGAAAGATCGCCATTCTGGGCGTCGTGATCACGGCCGCCATAGCGGCCGCCACGCCGGCCCAGGCGGCCCCCACCCCCGCCCCATCCATCAAGGCGAACCAGGCAGACCAGCCCGCCGCCAAGGCCGAGCCGCCCAAGACGATCACCCTCATCACCGGCGACAAGGTCACCCTCCGCCCGCTCCCCAGCAAGCAGACCCAGCTCGACGTCAAGCCAGGTCCCGGCAGGGAGAAGGTCACCTTCGTGCACCGCCGGGCCAAGGACGGGCTCAGCATCGTCCCCACGGACGCGATGCCCCTTCTGGCCGCCGGCAGGCTGGACCCGCGGCTGTTCAACGTCACCCGGCTCGCCGCGCTCGGCTACGACGACGCCGCCAGCCCGTCGCTCCCGCTGATCCTGACGTACCCCGACCAGGCCGGCGCTGCCACGCTGCGGGCCGCGGGCGGGCGCCCGCTGCCCGCGATCAACGGGGTCGCGCAGAGCGAGCCCCGCACCGGCTCGGGCACACTCTGGAAGACCCTGACCGGGCAGGCCAGGACGGCGGCGGCCGCGCCCGCGAAGATCTGGCTGGACGGCAAGGCCAAGCTCTCCCTCGACGTCAGCGTCCCGCACATCGGCGCCCCCCAGGCCTGGGCGGCAGGACAGACCGGCAAGGACGTCCCCGTCGCGGTGCTCGACAGCGGTTACGACCCGGACCACCCCGACCTCCAGGGCCTGGTCACCAAGGCCCAGAACTTCACCGACGAGCCCGACGTACGCGACCTCAACGGCCACGGCACCCACGTCGCCGCCACCATCGCCGGATCCGGCGCAGCCTCGGGCGGCAGGTACAAGGGCGTCGCCCCCGGCGCCAAGCTGCTGATCGGCAAGGTCTGCGTGCAGAGCGGCTACTGCCCCGACTCGGCCATCATCGAGGCCATGACCTGGGCGGCCGAGAACGGCGCCCGGGTGGCCAACCTCAGCCTCGGGGAGCCCGACTCTCCCGGCGAGGACCCGATCGAGCAGGCCGTCAACAGCCTGTCGGAGCAGTACGGCACGCTGTTCGTCATCGCGTCGGGCAACGACGGCCCCCAGGCCCTCGGCTCGCCGGGCACCGCCGACCGCGCGCTCTCGGTCGGCGCGTCCTACCGCGACGACGACACGGTCGCGCAGTTCAGCAGCACGGGCCCGCGCCTGGGCGACGCCGCGGTCAAGCCCGACCTGATCGCGCCGGGTGTCGGCATCGTCGCCGCCAGGGCCGCGGGCACCTCGCTCGGCGACCCGGTCGACGACTCGTACACGGCGCTGAGCGGCACGTCCATGGCCACGCCGCACGTGGCAGGGGCCGCCGCGATCGTCGCGGGGCAGCACCCCGGCTGGAAGGCCGGCCAGATCAAGGCGACGCTGATGGCCTCCACCGCGCCCGGCGACGAACTGGGCGCCTACGTCCAGGGTTCCGGCCGTGTGGACGTCGCCCGCGCCGTCACCCAACAGGTCACGGCCGAGCCCGCCACGTTGAGCATGGGAGAGCTCGAGCTGCCCGGCTCCGGGCCCAGGGAGAAGACGCTCACCTACCGCAACGACGGCGACGCCGCGGTCCGGCTGGACCTCAGCGTGACCGCCAAGGACGGCGAGGGCGCGACGGTGACGCCGTTCAAGCTCGGCACCACGGCAGTGGAGGTGCCCGCCCACGGCACCGCCCAGGTCAAGGTGACGGCCGAGCCCGGCCCTGTCGGCATCTTCAGCGGCACGGTCATCGCCAGGAACGCAGGCGTCTCCGTGCGCACCGGCATCGGCATGCGCGTCGAGCCGGAGAAACGCGCGGTCAAGCTGACCTTCACCGGCACGGACGGTCAGCCCGCCCAGGCCGCCTTCGCCGGGGTGATCGACCTCGACGCCAAGGACCAGCGCAACTACGACATCTCGAGTGGCGCGCTGGACCTCAGGCTGCAGAGGGGACACCGCTACACCGTCGTCACCCTCATGCTGGACAGCGACGGCGCCATAGTGATGGCCGCCGATCCGGAGTTCACCCTCGACGCCGACCGCACCGTCGCCGCCGACGCCCGCAAGGCCAGGACGGTGGACGTGCGCACGGAGGAGCCGACCGCGCGCCTGGCCATCGGCATGCTCGGCATGCTCCAGCTCGTCGAGGGCGAGCAGCCCCTCGGCGTGGACGTGGACCTGGCCGGCATGTGGGGCGCGGACCGCGTCGAAGGCATCAAGGCCATCCCGACGAGCCGTACGGTCAGCAAGAAGTTCGCCTACTACCGGTGGACGCAGTGGGCCAAGCCGAAGGGCGACGGCGGCTACGACGACAGCCCGTACTTCTACCACCTCATGAAGGCCGAGCCGCGCATCCCCGCCGACCCCGGCTACCGCCCGCGCCGCCGCGACCTCGCCCAGGTCACCTCGACGTACGCCACGCAGAACGACGTCAAGTTCGGCGAGCACTTCGCCCTGCCCGTGCTGTACGGGACGGAGCTGGCGTGGATGCCGTACGCCGGCGTCTCCCGCTTCCCGCTCCCGTTCCGCAGGACCGAGTACTACACGCCCGGCGACACCGGCTGGTACCCGTCGTTCATCCAGTACCAGACCCCGCCCGACGGGTGGGACGACGTGGACCAGTTCTTCTTCGGCGACACCACCGTCTACCGCGCCGGCGAGAAGACCACCGACCGGTGGAACACCGGCGTCTTCGCGGCCGCGCTCAACCCCGGCGGCGACTACAACTGGCGCGAGGAGAACCTGCTGCAGTTCTCCGCCGGGCTGTTCGAGGACAGCACGTCCGATCGCGTCTCCTACGGCGACTACGTCAACCCGCAGGCCAAGCTCTACCGAGACGGCAAGGAGATCTCCGCCGCCGGCTACCTGCTCGGCAACGTCGAAGTGCCCGCCGAGACCAAGGAGAGTGAGTACCGGCTCACCATGACCGCCGACCGCGACGCGAAGCAGACCAAGCTGTCCACGCGGGTCAGCGCCGAGTGGCGGTTCAGGTCGAAGTCGGCCGAGCCGGGCAAGCGGCAGGTCCTGCCGCTGCTGACCGTCAAGATCGGCCCCGAGCTGGACGACCGCAACCGGGCGGCAGCGGGCCACATGAGCATCCCGCTGAGCGTCCAGCGCCAGGACGGCTCACCCGGCCTCGGCCTGCGCACGCTCACCCTGGAGACCTCCTACGACGACGGCCGCACCTGGCTGCCCACGCTGGTGCACCCTTCGGGCAAGGGCGCCTGGTCCGCCGAGACCTGGAACCCGGCGAGCGCGCGCGGCAAGTTCGCCTCGCTTCGCGTCACGGCCGCCGACAGCGGCGGCAACGGCTTCACCGAGACCGTCATCAGGGCCTACGAGATCAAGTGAGTTCCGGGAGCCCCGCCGGGCGACGGCGGGGCTCCCGTCATTTGACGCGCTCCAGGACCACGACCGGGATGTCGCGGTCGGTCTTCTTCTGGTACTCGTCGTAGTCCGGCCACGTGCGGGCCATCAGCCGCCAGAGCTCCGGCTTCTCCTCCGGCGAGGCCGTGCGGGCGCGGGCCTTGAACTTGTCGCCCCACACCTGCACCTCGACCTCCGGGCTGGCCAGGATGTTCTTGTACCACTGCGGGTGATCGGGGTCCCCGCCCTTCGAGGCCACGACCACGTGGTCGTCGCCGTGCTTCTGATAGATGAGCGGCGTCGTATAGGGCTCGCCTGACTTGCGGCCCTTGGTGGTGAGCAGGAGGACAGTCGTGTTGTTCCAGTCGTGCCCTTCCTCGCCGTTGGTCTCCTGGTAGCGCCGTACATGTTCCTTGCCGTAGAGCATGATCCCGCCCTACCCACCGCGGGCGTGACCTCACCGTTACGCGCCGAGGTCTGTACGAGAAGTTAACAAGCCTGGCACACTGCATTTGTGTAAGCGCTTACACACGCAATCCTGAAAGCGCTTACACCCGAGGGAGAAGCTCGATGGACGTGACCATCTACGAGGTGGCCAAGCGGGCCGGCGTGTCGATCGCGACCGTGTCCAGGGCGCTGCGCGGCACGGGGCCGGTGGCGGCCAGGACGCGCGAGAAGGTGCTCAAGGCGGTCGAGGAGCTCAACTTCACGCCCAGCCGCCTCGGCGTCAGCCTCGCCGAGGGCCGCCACGCCGCCAACGGCATCGTCTTCCCCGACCTCGCGGGCCCGTACTACACCGAGGTCCTGCTCGGCTACGAGGAGGTCGCCTCCGAGCTGGGGCGCTCCGTGGTCATCCTGTCCACCAAGGGGCGCACGCGCGTCAACGACCTGGTCAAGGAGCTCGCCGGGCGGGTCGACGGCATGCTGATCTTCGGGCACACCGTTCCCGACGCCCTGGTCGACGAGCTGGTACGGCTCGGCATGCGGCTGGTGTTCATCTCGCGCGAGCCGCTGCCCGGCGCCGACACGCTGCGCAGCGAGAACGCGGCCTCGGCGGGGCGGCTGGCGGCCCACCTGGCGGGCCACGGCTACGAGCGCTTCGCCTTCCTCGGCGCGCCCATGACCAGCCAGGACGACGTGGACGAGCGCTGGCAGGGCGTGCGGTCGGTGCTCGGCGGCGCGATCGAGGCCGTGGACACGCGGCACTACACCGTGGAGTGCGGCTTCGAGGCCGCCAGGCAGCTGCTCAAGGGCAGGGGCAGGCCCGAGGCGATCATCTGCTCCGACGACGAGGTGGCGCTGGGGGCACTGCTGGCCGCCGAGGAGCTCGGTCTCGACGTGCCCGGTGGCGTGGCCGTGACCGGCTGGGACGACATCATGGCCGCCCGCCACGCCCGCCCGGCGCTGACCACCGTACGCCAGCCCATGCGCGAGCTCGGCGCCCGCGCCGCCCGCGCGCTCGACGAGCTGATCACCGGCGTCCGCGACGCGCCCCGCCACCAGAGCCTGGCCACCGAGCTGGTGATCCGCTCCAGCTGCGGTGACCACCCCACGCCACCAAGCCCTGACCACCGAGCCGGCGATCCGCGCCGGCTGCGGTGACCACCCCCCAGGAGGTAGTCCGTGAACACCACCACCTGGCGCGCCGCCACGGGAGGCGCGCTGGCTCTCGCGATCCTGGCCGCGGGCTGCGGCCGCAGCGCCGACAAAGCGCCCGAGCAGGCGCAGAACGTCACGACCGGCAAGGTCACGGGGGAGGTCACGGTCTGGGCGATGGGTGAGGAGGGCAAGGCACTCGGCGCGTTCGTCAAGGACTTCGAGAGCGCCAACCCCGGAGTGAAGGTCAGCGTCACGGCGATCGGATGGGACGTGGCGCACGACAAGATCACCGCGGCCATCGCGGGCAGCGCCACGCCCGACGTGACCATGGTCGGCTCCACCTGGTCGGGCGAGCTGGCCAAGACCGGCGCGCTCGAGCCGACGCCCGGCAACCTGGTCGACAAGTCCGCGTTCTTCCCCGGCGCCTGGCAGACGGTCGACGTCAACGGCACGGCGTACGGGGTGCCGTGGTACGTCGAGACCCGCGTCCTCTACTACCGCACCGACCAGGCGAAGAAGGCGGGCGTCGAGCCGCCTGCGACCTGGCAGGAGTTCACCGCGTTCGCCAAGGCGCTCAAGGACAAGGGCGGCGCCAGGAACGGCTTCAACCAGAGCTACACGCAGGGCGCCTCCTGGCAGGAGGTGCTGCCGCTGATCTGGCAGGCGGGCGGCGAGATCGTCAAGGACGGGAAGTACACGTTCGACACCCCCGAGGCGCTCACGGCGCTCAAGCAGTACCAGTCGCTGTTCACCCAGAAGCTCGCCCCCAACAACACCCCCGAGGGCGCCTTCCCGCAGAGCTTCATCAAGGGCGAGGTCGGCGGCTTCTTCTCCGGCCCCTGGATGATCGGCGTGCTGAACAACGACGGCGGCCCCGGCTTCAAGGACAAGTTCGACGTCGCCCCTTACCCCAAGGGCCCGGTCTCGGCGACGAGCTTCGTGGGCGGGGCGGACATGGTGGTCTTCAAGAAGGCCAAGAACCGCGACGCGGCCTGGAAGTTCATCCAGTGGCTGAGCGAGCCGCAGGTCCAGGCCAAGTGGTACACGACCGTGAAGTCGCTGCCCGCGGTCGAGAAGGCCTGGCAGGAGCCGGAGCTGACCGCCGACAAGCAGCTCGCGGTCTTCGGCGAGCAGCTCAAGGACGCCAAGACGCCGCCGCCGTTCCCGACGTGGGAGCAGGTGGCCAAGGTGCTGGAGAGCGAGCTGGAGAAGCTGGCCCGCGGCACGCAGACGCCCGAGCAGACGCTCAAGGCCATCCAGTCGCAGGCCGACACGATCGGCACTGGCCTATGAGCGTGGCGCTCCGGGCGAGTGCCATCCGGATCTCGTTACGTCACACGTGGATCGGATGGATCTTCATCCTGCCGTTCGTGGTGCTGTTCGTGGTCTTCTACCTGGGTCCGCTGCTCGTCGGCATCGGCATGAGCTTCACCGACATGCGCAGCACCGACGTGACCGACCCGCTCGCCGTCAACCTGGTCGGGATCGACAACTACCTGCGGCTCATGAACGACGGCGCCATGCGCGGGGCGGCGCTCAACACCGTGGTCTTCGTGGTCACCGCGCTGCCGTTGACCATCGGGCTCGGGCTGGCCGCGGCCGTGCTGCTCAACTCGGGGATCGCCCGCCTGCCGGCCGCGTTCTTCCGGCTCGGCTACTACCTGCCGAACATCACCAGCATCATCGGCATCGCCGTGGCCTGGAAGTTCCTGCTGGAGCCGGAGGCCGGGCTGGTCAACCGGCTGCTCGGCCTGGCGGGCGTCCAGGGACCGAACTGGCTGCAGAGCACGTCCACGGCCCTGCCGTCGATCATCGTGATGACGGCCTGGCGCAGCTTCGGCTTCAACATGGTCGTGCTGCTGGCGGCACTGCAGAGCATCCCGAAGGAGCTGTACGAGGCGGCGGAGGTGGACGGCGCCGGGCGGTGGGCCCGCTTCCGATCGGTGACCGTGCCCTCGCTGCGGCCGGTGCTGCTGTTCTGCACCGTGTACAGCTCGGTCGGGTTCATGCAGTTCCTGGAGGAGCCGCTGGTCATGACCAGGGGCGGGCCGCTGAACTCCACGCTGTCGGCCTCACTGGCCATCTTCAACCAGTTCGGGGTCGGCAACTACGGCTACGCGGGCGCCGCCTCGTCCGTGCTGTTCATGGTGATCGTGGCGCTGGCCGTACTGCAGCTCAGGCTGGGGAGGAGAAGGTGAGCAGGACCCGCCGCCAGCGCGCGGTCGTCCATCTCGGGCTGAGCCTGGGGCTCGTGCTGGTCGCCGGGCCGTTCCTGTGGACGGCGCTCAGCTCGGTCAAGCCCGAGCACGAGATCAGGCGCGACCCGCCGACGTTCTGGCCGGAGACGTTCACGCTGGACAACTTCGCCGAGCTGTTCCAGCGGGTGAACATCGGCCACGCCTTCGCCAACAGCATGGTCATCGCGCTCGTGCTGGTCGCCACGAACCTGCTGTTCTGCTCCATGGTCGGCTACGCCTTCGCCAAGCTGCCCTTCCGCGGCAAGAACCTCGCGTTCGCACTGGTGCTGGTGCAGCTCGCGATCCCGGCGATCGTGGTCATGATGCCGCAGTTCGTGCTGATCGCCCAGCTCGGCATGGTCAACACGTTCATCGGGATCATCCTGCCGGGCGTGGTGACGCCGCTCGGCGTGTTCATGATGCGGCAGTTCATCTCGGAGCTGCCGGACGAGCTGATCCACGCGGCCAGGGTGGACGGCGCCAGGGAGTTCCGGATCTTCTTCGCGATCATCCTGCCGCTCTGCGGCCCGCCGCTGGCCACGCTGGGGCTGATCACCTTCCTCGGTGCGTGGAACAACTTCCTGTGGCCGGCCGTGGTCGCGCAGAGCGAGAACATGTACACCCTGCCGGTCGCGCTCAACATCCTGAACGGCCACGAGTCCACCCACTACAACCTGCTGGTCGCCGGGTCGGTCGTGGTGATCGCGCCGATCCTGTTCCTGTTCGTCTTCCTGCAGCGCTTCTTCATCCAGGGCATCGCCACCACCGGCCTCAAGTAAGAGGAGCCCCTCATGCGCAAGACAGTCCTGTCCGGCGTGCTGGTGCTGGCCCTGACGGTGCCGGCCGCCCCCGCCGACGCTTCAGGGAACAGCACGTTGCTCGGCTACGCCAGGGACACCTGGCTCTCGATCACCGCCATGGTGGAGCCGGCCACCGGCCTGCCCGCCGACAAGGTGACCGGCGACCTCACGACCAGGGCCAAGGTGACCTCGCCCACCAACATCGGCACGTACCTGTGGAGCACGCTCGCCGCCCGGGACCTGCGCCTGATCAGCGGCGGTGACGCCGCCGCCAGGATCGGCAGGGTGCTCAAGGCGCTGGAGAGGCTGGAGCGCGACGCGCCCACCGGCCAGTTCTACAACTGGTACGACCCCGGAACCCTCCAGCTGATCCACACCTGGCCGGAGACCGGGGACCCGGTGCGCCTGTTCGCCTCAAGCGTGGACAACGGCTGGCTGGCCGCGGCCCTCATGATGGTCCGCAACGCCACCCCGCAATACGCCTCCCGCGCCAACCGCCTGCTGACCTCCATGAACTTCAGGTCCTACTACGACCCCGCGGCGCGCCCCGACGCCGGCACCGGGCTGATCCGAGGGGGCTTCTGGCCCGAGCCGCCCGACGGCTGCTACGTCGAGAGCGACTACGCGGGCACCGGCACGACCGTCTACTCCACCTGCCACCACTACGGCGCCCCCGCCGAGACCCGCATCGGCCAGTACGTGGGCATCGCGCTCGGCCAGCTCCCGCCCGAAAGCTATTTCGGCCCCTACCGCACGTTCCCCGACAACGGCTGCGACTTCGGCTGGCAGGACCAGAAGCCGGTCGGATCGTGGAAGAAGTACCTGGGCGTGAACGTCTGGGAGGGCACGTACGCCTACCGCGGCATGCGTTACGTCCCGAACTGGGGCGGCTCCATGTTCGAGGCCCTCATGCCGGACCTCGTGGTCCCCGAAGCCGAGTGGGCGCCCAGAAGCTGGGGCCGCAACCACCCGGTGTTCGTCCGCGCCCAGATCGAGCACGGCCTGAACGAGGCCGAGTACGGCTACTGGGGCTTCTCTCCGGCCAACGACCCGCACGGCGGCTACCGCGAGTACGGCGTCGATCCCCTCGGCATGGACGAGCCCGGCTACACCTCCGACCGCGAACGCACCAGCACCGACCCCGGCTACGACGGCTGCCGCCCCGCCAAGCCGGAGCCCGCCGCCTTCGGCGACGGCGTGGTGACGCCGCACGCCGCCTTCCTGGCGCTGCCGTACGCGAAGGCGGCGGCCATGGACAACCTGGCCAAGCTGCGCCGGAACTTCGACGTCTACGGCCCCGGCGGCTTCTACGACAGCGTCGCCGTCCGCTCGGGGGCCGTGTCCAAGTGGTACCTGGCGCTCGACCAGGGGATGGCGATGGCGGCCCTGGGCAACGTGCTCACCGGCGGCGACCTGCACCGCTACTTCGCGGGCTCGGGCGTGGAGGCCAAGCTGCGCCCGGTAATGGAAATCGAGGAATGGAACGTCTCTCCATGAACAAGGCTGCCCACCGCGACTGGCAGGAGCGCATCGGCCAGGAGTCCGGTGCGATCAGCCCGGCCGCCCGGCCCGAGCTGACGGCTCCCACGGGCCTCACGGCGGTCCCGGGGGCCGGCCAGGTGACTCTGACCTGGGACCCCGTGCCCGGGGCCATCGGCTATCTGGTGCACAGGGACGGCGAGCCGGTCATCAAACCGGACGTGGACGTGCCCGCCGTCCCGTCCTGCCGGTACGTGGACACGGGTCACGGGGCGGCCTCCTACGCGGTGGCCGCCGTCTCCGCCATGGACCACGCCGGCCCCATGTCCCCGCCCGTCCACGCGGAGCCTCTCAAGGAGGGGGGCGAGGTATCCGTCCGCGTGGACGGGCGGCGGGTGACGCGCGAGCTGCCGCGGCCGTGGGCGTTCATGGTGGGGTCCGAGCACCTGTCGCACCTGCTGAGTACCGAGCGGACCGGCGGCAGGCCCATCGGCGCGGAGCTGGCCGAGGCGCTGCGGATCATGCGGGACGAGCTCGGCGTCCAGACGGTCAGGGCGCACGCCGTCCTCGGCGACGACCTGGGCGTCTACCGGGAGGTCGACGGGCAGGCGGTCTACGACTTCAGCCGTGTGGACGAGGTCTACGACAGGGTGATGGAGCTCGGCCTGCGGCCGATCGTGGAACTCGGCTACATGCCGCGCGACCTCGCCTCCGACCCCTCCAAGACCGTCTTCGAGTACGGCGCCATCGTCTCGCCGCCGAAGGACTTCGAGGCGTGGAGCGACCTCGTCCGGGCGCTCGTCGAGCACCTGGCCGAGCGGTACGGCATCCACGAGCTGATCGACCACTGGGCCTTCGAGGTCTGGAACGAGCCCAACCTGGCCGTCTTCTGGTCCGGCACGCCGGAGGAGTACTTCCTGCTCTACGACGTCACAGCCGCGGCCGTGAAGAACGTGCACCCGGAGCTGCGCGTCGGCGGCCCCGCCTCGGCCGCCAACGGCTGGGTGGAGGAGCTGCTCGCCCACGTCGAGGAGTCGGGCGCGGCGCTCGACTTCGTCTCCACCCACACCTACGGCAACGCGCCGCTCGACTGGCGGCCCACCCTGGAGAGGTACGGCCTCGACGTGCCCATCTGGTGGACCGAGTGGGGACCCACGCCGACCCATTTCCACGGCATCGGCGACGGGCCGTTCGGGGCGGCCTTCGTGCTGCACGGCATGAAGTCGGCCGCGGGCAGGATCGCCGCGCTGTCGCACTGGGTGGCCTCCGACCACTTCGAGGAGCTGGGCCGGCCGCCGCGGCTGTTCCACGGCGGGTTCGGGCTGCTGACCGTCGGCAACCTGCGCAAGCCCCGTTTCCACGCGCTCGCCCTGGCCGCCCGCCTGGGCGACGCCGAGCTGGCGGCCACGCTCGACGGCGACGTGGCCGGCGTCGAGGCCTGGGCGGCCAGGCACGACGACGGCAGGATCGGCGTGCTGGTCTGGAACGGCACGCTCAACCACGCCCAGGCCGCGGGAGCTCCCGAGCTGACCCGTACGGTCACGCTGACCATCGACGGGCTCGACGGCGCGTACACGCTCACCCACCACCGCGTCGACCGCGACCACTCCAACGTGGAGGCGGCCTGGCAGTCGATGGGCGGCGGCGAGTGGCCGGCGGACGAGCAGTGGGACAAGCTCCGCGCCGCCGGCACGCTCGACGAGCTGGCCCCTCCGGCGGCCGTCGACGGCGGCGGCTTCACCGTGACCTTCGACCTGCCGATGCCGGGCGTCTCCTTCATCGAGCTGACACCCTAAAGGGGCGACCGCGCGCGCCGGCGCGCGGTACCGTACGGGGCGATGTGGTGGTCGAAGGCACGGTCCTGTACGGGGACGCCAGCCGGTGGGAGCCTGTGCCCATGACCGAACCGGCCGGGACGCTGGCCACCCGCATCGCGCGGTTCGAGCAGGTCGCGGATCCCGGCCTGATCTGGGATCCCGCGGCGCTGGCCGAAGCCGAGCAGGCGATGCGCGCGTGCGCCGGCGACCGGTCCGACGCGGCCACCTGGCGGCTGATCGGGATGCTGCACCTGACCCGCTACCGGCTGGACCAGCGCACCGCGCAGGACGCCGCGGTGGCGGGCGCGTTCTTCGCCGCCGTGGCCGTGGCCGATCCCGGTCGCCTTCCAGAGAGGCTGCGTGGCTCGACGGCGCCCGCCGGCGACTCGGCCGGCACGTGGGCGGGGCTGGTGGAAGAGGTGTTCCAGCACGTGGACCCGGCCACGTACGCGCACGTGGGGCTGCTGGTCCACGCCCTGGTCCGGCGCGCCATGGCGGACCCCACGCCCGAGGTGGCCGACCGGCTCGAGGAGCTGCTGTTACAGGAGTCGGTACGCTCGCCCGACCCCGCCTGGGCGCCCGGTGCGCTCGCGCTGCTGGGCGACGGGCTGGTGCGGCTGTTCGGGGTGACGGGGGAGCGGGAGCACATCGACGACGCGGTGCACCTGCTGTTCAGGGCGGCGCTGGCCGAGCCGTCCCACGCGGCGGAGCTGGCCACGGCGCTCGGCATGGCGGCGTTCGGCGACGAGGAGCTGGTCAGAGCGTACCTGGCGGCCGCGGAGACGGCGCCGCGCAGCCAGGACAGGTCGCGGGCCCTGCTGGCGCTGGTCGAGCTCGCCCACGCGCGGTCGGCGGGGTCGTTCGCCGACCGCGATCTGCTGGCCTTCATCAGGGTGGGGCAGTGCGCACTGGACTTCTGGCACGAGCAGTGGGCCCACCCCGGCGTGCTGGCCCCGTACGCGGCCGGGCTGGTCGAATGGTTCGTCGTCACGGGAGACGAGCGCTCGCTCGAGGCCGGCACGGAGATGCTGGAGCCCCTCCACGTGACGCCGGACGAGACGGCGAGGGGGCTCGGGAGCGACCCGGTCGTCCGGCTCGGCCTGCTGGGCGACCGCCGCTGGAAGCGTTACGGCGTCACCGGCGAGCCGGCCGACCTGGAGAGCGCCATCGAGATCATGCGCGAGGCGGCCGGGCTCGCGCCGAGCGGGCACCCGGACCGCGCCAGGCTGCTCGCCAACCTCGCGAACGCCCTGCTCAGGCGGGCCGTCGTGACCAGGGGAGACCCCGCCGAGCCGATCGCGGCCGCCCGCGCCGCGCTCGCGGCCCACGGCGAGCGGGACCCGGCCAGGGCCAAGGTGCTGCTGATGCTCGGCCAGGCGCTCCAGCTGGACCTCAGCGCGGACAAAGCCGACGAGGCCGTCGCCGCGCTGCGCGAGGCCCTGGCGGCCGGTGAGCGGCTGGCGTTCCGCGCGGAGGCGTACGAGCTGGTCTCGGAAGTGCTGCGGTGGCGGGCCACACAGGCGGGGCGGGCCGAGGACCTGCACGAAGCGGTGGACGCGGCCCGCCAGGGCCTGGAGCTGGCCGTGAAGACCTCCCGCGACCAGGCGCCCGCGCAGCGGGTGCTGTGCCGGGCGCTGCTGGCGCGCTTCTCCGCCCGGGGGGACGTGCGTGACCTGGGGGAGGTGCTCGCGCTCGCCAGGGACGGGGACCCCGAGCTGCTGTCCCTGCTCGGCGCGGTGCTCGACGGCCCGCTGCCGCCGGACCAGCAGCTCGCCCAGTCCGCCACCGAGCTGGCGCTGGCCCTGCCTGACCTTCCGGAGGGCGAGGTGGCGGTCAAGCTGCTGCGCTACGCCGAGCGGCAGGCCGACTCGCCCGGCGAGTTCCTGCTGGAGGCCGGGCAGCGGCTGAGCGAGCTCGGGCGGCGGCGTACGGCCTGCGTCGTGCTGGGGCGTGCCGCGGAGGCGTTCGGCGGCGGTGCCCGGATGGCGTACGCGCTGTCCGCGCAGGGGCTCATCCACCGGGAGCTGGGCGAGTTCGACCTGGCCATCGAGTCCTTCGAGCGATCGGCGGGCGTCTACCGCTCGCTGGGGGAGGCCGGTTCGGAGGCGCTCCAGCTCGGGCACATGGGCCTGGTCCTCCTCCAGGCGGGTGACCCTGCCCGCGCCCTCGAACACCACCAGCGGGCCATCGCCCTGTGCGAGAGCGCCGGGCTGGCCGCGGAGGAGGCGGCCCAGCAGGGGCACGCGGCCGAGGCCTGCCTGGCGGCCGGCGACCCCGTCGGCGCCGTCGCCTGCGCGGCCAGGGCGCGCGAGCTGTATCTCCAGCTCGGCGAGGCGCGGCCGGCGGCCCTGGTGCTCGTCCCCGCCGCCAGGGCGGCCCTCGACCAGGACGACCTCACGGCCGCGGGCGAGCTCATCGCCGCGTGCGCCATCGAGCTGGAGGCCGCCGGGGCGTGGGAGGAGGCCTGCAGGACGCTCGACGCGCAGGCCGTGCTCCTGGCCGGGCGCGGCCACCCCGGCCAGGCCGCCGCCTGCGAGACGCGGCTGGTGGAGATCGTGCGGCGCAGGGGGGAGCGGCGCGAGCCCGCCGACGAGTGGTACCGCATCGCGCGCCGCCGCCGGGCCCGCGGAGACGCCGACGGCGCCAGGATGGCCTTCCAGCTGGCCGAACGCGAGTACGAAGTCCTCGGCCACTACGACGGGGCCGCCTCGGTCCGCTACAACATGGCCGTGCTCGCGTACGGGGAGGGAGAGACTGAGCGGGCGCTGGAGGAGTTCGGGGCGGCGGGGCAGGCGTTCGCCAGGCTGCGGGCTTTCGCGAAGGAGGCTTCCGCGCTGACCATGCGTGCCACCTGCCTGACCGTCCTCGACCGCTTCGACGACGCGCTGGCCGATCTCGAACGCGCGCTGGAGCTGGCCACCGCGGAAGGCGATCCGGAGACCCAGCTCACCGCCACGCTGGGGCTGGCCGCGCTGGACATGCGGCTGGGTTCGTGGCAGGAGGCCGGGGAACGGCTGAACGCGGCGCTGGGGCCGGCCGCCGGGGATCCGCTCAAGGAGGCCGTCGTACGCGACCGGCTGGCCGCGCTGGCCGCCCGTACCGGTGACCTGGAAGCGCAGGTTGAGGCGCTGGAGCTGGCGGTGGCCGGGTTCCGCGTGAGCGGCCGGCCGGGGCTGGCGGCGCTCGCCTCGATCAAGCTCGGCTTCGCCCTGGAGGAACGCGGCGACTTCCGCCGCGCCCGAGCGGCGCTCGAAGACGGCCTCAGCGGTCTCGACCCGGCACTCGCGGCCCTCGGCTCGATGCCGCCCGGCGGCTCGGGGGACTCGGGTGGCTCGGGGGTGTCCGGCGGCTCGGTGGAGGAGGGCGGCTCAGCGGAGCGCGGCGGGTCCTTCGAGCTCATCGCGGCCATGGGCGGGGGGCTGGACGCGGAGCTGCTGTCGCGGCTGGCGAGCATCCAGCTCACCCTCGGGGACGTGACCCGCGGCCACGCGAGCCTGGCCGAGGCGATCAGGGCGGGCGGTGACCAGACGGAGCGGCTGGAGACCTGGCTCAGCATCGAGGAAGCGGAGGCCGCGGGTGACCTGGAGACCGCCCGCGCCCTCGCCGAGCAGGCCGTGTACAGCGGCCCCATCGTCTCCGGGCAGGGCGTGAACGGCCGCCCCATCGTCTCGGAGCACTACTCGTTCCTGCTGGCCAAGCTCTCCGCCTTCTGCCGCGCGCTGGGAGATCTGGAAGCCGCACACGCGTACGCCGCCCGCGGCTACGAGCTGCGCGACCACCTCATGATCGACCACCTGCGCAATCTCGGCGCGGCGTCGAGGAAGCTGGGCCGCCTGGACGAGGCCGCCGAGCACCTCTCCCAGGCGGTCGCCCTGGCCCGCGACTCCGACGGCGTGCTCCCCGCCGATCTCGTGCAGGCCCTCGACCTGCTCGGCCGCGTCCGTACGGACCAGGCCCGCTGGGAGGAGGCCGCCCGCGCCTTCGACGAGGGACTAGGGCTGCTGTCCTCGCCGATCTGGCGCCCGTTGCGTGCATCCTTGCTGGCCGGACGGGCCGCGCTCCACCTGAAGCTGGGCGAGCTCGCGGAGGCCGAGGCCATGTACCGGGAGGCCATCTCGATCGGGGAGGAACGGGGCAGCCGGGGGAGTCTCGCGGACGGCTACGCCGACCTGAGCCTGGTCTGCGCGCTGCGAGGCTCGACGGACCAGGCCGGCGTCTTCGCCGAACGGGCCCTTGACCTCGAACGCGCCGCCGGACGGACCCGCGGCGTGGCTCTCGCCCTCATCATGCGTGCTCGCCTCGAGGACCCCGCCCCGGCCGGGGTCTCGCTGGCGGAGGCCTTGGCCCTGGCTCAGGAGATCGGCTTCTGGCCCGGGGCGGCCCTCGCCCTGAGCCGCCTGGGCACGCTCGACGTGGCCGCCGCGTCGTACGCCCGGGCCCACTGGCGGCTGACCGAGGCCGTCGAGCTGCTGGAGGAGCTCGGCCACGACCTGGAGCTGGGGATCGCCCTGCACCACCGGTCTCTCGCGGCGGAGGAACTGGGGGATCTACCGGGCGCGCTCGCCGACGCTGAGCAGGCCTACGAGCTGGGTCACGCCTCCGATGACAGGGTCATCGAGCTCGCCCTGCGCCTGGGGCGCGGGATGACGGCCTGGAGGCACGTGGAGCAGGCCAGGTCCAGCACGCCGGCCGCCCGGCTCGGCCTCGGGCATGCGCCCGGCCCGGCAGGCCCCGACGATGAGCACCCGCTGGACGCGCCGAGCAGCGTGCCCGGCGAGCTGCTGGAGGCCGAGCGACGCGCGCTCGGCGCCGTGCGGACGCTCATGTCGGCCGCGCGCAACACCCGCGACCCGGCGGAGGCCGCGGCGCTCATCCGGCGGGCCCGTACCGCGCGGGGCGGCGTGGAGGCGCTGTGGCGGCGCATGGAGCCACTCGCACCCGAATACGTCGCACTGCGCCGGGACACCCCACCCGACCGGCTCCAACTCGACACCCTCGTCACCCCCGGCCGGCCAGGCGGAGCCGTCGCCCTCGTCGGCTTCCACGTCGGCGAGGAGACCGTGACGGTGCTCGCCCACCGCACCGGCTGGCCCGAGCCGCGCGCTTTCCCGACCACAGCCGGCCGCGGCCTGCTGGCCGACTTCACCGCCACCATCGACGGGCGGCGACCGGACCTGCTGGACATCGAGGCGCGCCGCCACCGCGCCGCCCTCTGGCGCCGCCTGGCCGACCTCCTGCTCGCGGACGTGCTCGACGCGCTCGGCGACGGCCTGGACCACCTCTACCTGGTCCCGCACGCCGAACTCCACCGAATCCCGCTCCACGCCCTCGCCCCGAACGGCCGCCCGCCCCTCGAACGCTTCCCCGTGACCTACGCCCCCTCCGTCGCCGCCCTGGCCCGCCTCGCACAGCGGACGTCCGCGGCCGCGGCCCAGTCGCTGGTGCTCGGGTACACCGCGGAACCAGAGAGCCGGGCCGTACTCGAAGCGGCGGCACAGGACGCCGCCGCTCTGCTCGGCACTCAGCCCCTCACCGGCCCGGCCGCCACCGCGACCAGACTTCCCGGCGCCTGGGACGTGGTGCACCTGTCGTGCCACGCCGTGCTCGACTCCAGCGACCCGTTCGGCTCGGGCATCAGGCTCGCCGACGGCCTCCTGACCGCCAGGCAGCTCATGAGCATGACCGTGGACGCCAGGCTCGTCGTCCTCACCGCACTCGAACGCGGGGTCATCGGTGGAGAGGGCCTGGCCCACGCGCTCCTGCACGCGGGCGCCAGGTCGGTGCTCCTCCCGCTGTGGCCGGTCTCCACCGAGGTCACCAGGGCCCTGATGCGCGACTTCCACACCAGGTTGCGTTCCGGCACGGGCCCGGCGCAGGCGCTGCGCGAGGCCGTGCTCGAACTACGCGACCTCTACGGTCCCGCCGAGCCCGACCTGTGGTCCGCTTACGTCCTGGTGGGCCTTTGAGCGAGCACTTCGGCCAGCCGGTCCATGGACTCACGCCCGCCCCTCGGCCCGTCGGCCCGCACGATCGCGTCCCGCTCCTCCACCGACTGGTGCACGGACTGGGCTACGTACCGTGTCCCGCCCGGCACCTCCTCCAGGGTGACCGTCTCCAACGCCACCTGCCCGGGCCAGCCCTCGAACTCCCAGGTCCGTACGAACCGCTCAGGCGCCACCACGTCGTGGTAGACACCCCGGAAGCCGTGCTCCCGGCCACGGGCGTCGATGTTCACGTACCGCCACAGGCCGCCCCGGCGGACCTCCATCAGATCGACGCGGGTGGTGAGGAAACGCGGCCCCCACCACCGGGGTACCAGCTCAGGGTCGGTGACCACCCGGAACACCGTCTCCCGGGGAGCGTCGAAGACGCGGATCATGACGATGTCCTGGCGGCCGGGTTCGATCACGAACTCCGTGTCACTCATGCTCACCCTCCTGGATCTTCTTGATCTCCTGCTCGAGCCGGTCGAACCGGTCGCTCCAGCGGTCCCGGTAGCGGCGGATCCACTCCGAGGCGTCGTCCAGCGGCGCCGTCTCCAGGCGGCAGGGCCGCCACTGCGCGTCACGGCCCCGGCTGATCAGCCCGGCCCGTTCCAGCACCTTGAGATGCTTGGAGACGGCCTGGAGGCTGATGTCGAACGGCTCGGCCAGCTCGTTCACCGTCGCCTCGCCCTCGGCCAGCCGGGCGAGGATCGCGCGCCGCGTCGGGTCCGCCAGCGCCGCGAAAGTGAGGCTTAGCCGGTCGTCGGGCAATTCGGGCAACTCAGTGGTCCACGATCGCGCCGCAGGAGATGTTCACGGTCGCGGAGGTCATGGTCCTGGCCCGGTCCGAGGCCACGAAGGCGGCCACGTCGCCCACATCGGCCAGCGTCGCCGTCCGCTTGAGCAGGGTCGGCTCGCGCAGCGCGGCCTCGAGCCCGTCCCTGCCGGGGTAGTCGCCCGGCAGGCTCTCCGGCACGCCACCCGTGACCATGGTGACGACGCGGACGCCGTACGGGCCGGCCTCGCACGCCCACTGCCGCCGGATGCCCTCCATGGCGTCGAGCGCGACCTTGAAGCCGCCGAGCCCATGCGCCGTCTGGGGCCCGCTGCCGCCGAACATCAGGATCACCCCGGACCCGCGGGGGATCATGTGCTGGACGGCGGCCCTGGTGGTCAGGAACTGCGTCCGCGCGGCGACCCCGATCGGCTGCAGGAAGTCCTCGACGGAGATCTCGAGCAGCGGCTTCTGCACGTCCTGGACGCCGATGGCGTTGAACGAGACGTCGATGCCGCCGGCCCGGCCTGCCACGGAGCCGGCGAACGCGCCGACCGCCTCCTCGTCCAGCGCGTCCACCAGCGCGGTCTCGGCGGTCCCTCCGGCGGCGCGGATGTCGGCGGCGACCTTGTCGAGCGGGGCCTGGGTGCGGCCCGCGAGGAAGACCCGCGCGCCCTCGCGGGCGAAGGCCCGCGCCGCCGCGCCGCCGATCGAGCCGCCTCCGCCGTAGACGACGGCGACCTTGTCCTGGAGAAGCATGGTATTCAACCTTTCGGTTTATCAACCTGTAGGTTGAATTTAGCTCAACGGCCGGCGCCCTGTGAAGCCCAATTCCGTACGGTGGTACCAGCCGAGCTCCCGCTCGCCCTCGATCCAGCAGAGCCGTACCGACACCCCATCCAGTACGGCGGGAAAGTCGATCAGCACCGGCGCGATGCCCTTGACCTCGATGCCCCGCTCGATCCAGCCGCTGAGGATCTCCTCGATGCGGGCCTGCAGCCCCTTGATCTCCGGGATGCCGCCGAGCGGGGACCCGCCTCCCGTCCGCCGGTCGTACTCGATCTCGGCCAGGTCGGCGCGGGCGGCGATCACCACGCGAACGTCCTCGACGACCTCCGGGAGCAGCGCGCGGGCCTCGTCTACGGTGAAGATCCGATCCATGCGCCAAACGTTACGGCGCGTACGCCTCGATGAGCAGCCGTTCGGCGTGGTCGAGGTAGTCGTCCAGGTACGCGGCGGCCTTCTCCGGCCGGCCCGACTCGATGAGGCCGAGCAGCGTGCGATTGCGGTCGACGAACGGCTCGTGGAACGCCCGCGGGTTCTCCATCACGTGGAAGACCAGCCGCAGCTCGGCCAGCAGCTGGCGCATGGCCTCGTCGATCCTGGGACTTCCGTTCAGCGAGACGAGCGCCTGGTGGAAGCGGATGTTGGCGGTGCCGACGCCCTGCCAGTCGTCCTGCGCGGCGGCCCGCTCGGCGTCCAGCACGGCCTCCTTGATCACGGCCAGCGCCTCCGGGGCGGGGCTGAGGCGCACCGCGGCCCCTTCGAGCACGCGGCGCACGCGGTAGAGATCGGCGACGTCCTCGGCGGACGGGAGCCGGACGAACACGCCCCTGTTGAGCTTGTGGTCGAGCAGCCGCTCGTGGCCGAGCAGCCGGAACGCCTCGCGCAGCGTGTTGCGCGACACGTCGAGCCCCTCCGAGATCGACTCCTCCGACAGCCGCTGCCCCGGGCGGAAGAAGCCCTCGCTGATGCGGTCGCGCAGGATGTCGGCCACCCGCTCGGCGGTGCTGCTGCGGCCCAGCCGGGGGCGGTCCTGGGCGAGGCCGGCAACCACGTTATCCACATTGAGCAGCGAATCATGGAGCGAACCTCTTGTCGAATTGTTCAACGATTCTTATGTTGATAAGAACCCCCTAGACGAAATCGAGGAGCGATCGAATGACAGGCTCCGCGCAACAGACCCGGCGGGTGATCCTCGCCAGCCTGATCGGCACGTCGCTGGAGTGGTACGACTTCTTCCTCTACACCACGGCCGCGACCCTGGTCTTCCCCAAGCTCTTCTTCCCCTCGCTCGACCCGTTCAACGCGACGCTGGCGTCGCTGACCACCAACGCCGTGGCGTTCGTCGCCCGGCCGCTCGGCGGCATCGTGTTCGGCCACTTCGGCGACCGGGCGGGCCGCAAGACCGTGCTGGTCGTGACGCTCCTGGTGATGGGCGTCTCGACGTTCCTCATCGGTGTGCTGCCCGGCTACGCGAGCGTGGGCGTGGCGGCGCCGATCCTGCTGGCGCTGCTCAGGTTCGTGCAGGGCCTGGGGCTCGGCGGCGAGTGGGGCGGCGCGGTGATCATGTCGCTCGAGCACGGGGACGGGCGACGGCGCGGCTTCAACGCCAGCTGGCCGCAGGTCGGCGTGCCCGCGGGTTACGTGCTGGCCACCGGGATGCTCACGGTGCTGTCGTTCACGCTGTCCGACGCGGCGTTCCTGTCGTGGGGCTGGCGGGTGCCGTTCCTGCTGTCGGGCGTGCTGGTGTTCGTGGGCCTGTGGGTGCGGCTCAGGATCACCGAGTCGCCGCTGTTCGCCGAGGTCGAGCAGCACGGGGCCAAGGCCAGGATGCCGCTGCTGGAGGTGCTGCGTACGCACCCGCGGGCCCTGCTGTCGGCCTTCACCGCGCGGATCGGGGTGGACGTGGCCTTCTACACGTTCACGGCGTACATCATCGTCTACCTCACGGGTGTGTTGCACCTGCCGCGCTCGTACGCGCTGAACGCGGTGCTGATCGGGTCGGCGCTGCAGCTCGCGCTGATCCCGCTGGCCGGCGCGCTGTCCGACCGGTTCGGGCGGCGGCCGGTCTACCTCGCGGGCGTGGCGGGCGCGGCGGTGTGGGCGTTCGCCTTCTTCCCGCTGCTCGACAGCAGGTCGTTCCCGCTGATCGCGCTGGCCGCCGTCGTGGCGCTGGTCACCCACGCCGCGATGTACGGGCCGCAGGCGGCGTTCATCGCCGAGCTGTTCAGCACGCGCCTGCGCTACAGCGGCGCCTCCATGGGCTACCAGGTGGCCGGCATCGTCGGCGGCGCGCTGGCCCCGATCATCGCGCTCAGCCTGTTCAGCACGTACAAGACCACGGTCGCGGTGTCGATCTACGTGGTCGTCGCCCTGGCGGTCACGGCCCTCGGCCTGGCCATCGCCCCGGAGACCCGCGACCTCGACCTCGCCGCCGCGCCCGATGCCAAGGCCTCGCTGCCCGGCCAGGTAGGACCGTTCGCCTGAACCCCGTTCGCCTGAACCCCCGCTCGCCTGAACCGCCGCGAAAGCCGCGGGCGGCGGCTGCCGACGCCGCCCGCGCGGAAGGGTCCTGATGAGAATCGCCCTGATCGTCGTCGCCGCGCTCATCGCCGTTCCCCTGCTCATCGGGGGCGTGAGAGGACTGGAGAGCACGGGCGGCGGTGAGGTGGCCGTCATCCGCGACGGCGGCCCCCTCGACGACAACAAGGTACGCCAGGTGATCGACCCCGGCTCCGGCCTGACCTGGACCGGCATGTGGTCGTCCACCCATCTCTACCCGGCGCAGCAGCGCTTCTACACGATCACCGCCGACGCCAAGCGCGCCACGACGCTCGGCGTCGACGTGGTGACGGTGCCGAGCAGCGACGGCGTGAACCTCGGCATCGAAGGCACCCTCTACTTCACGCTCAACCTGGACCACGAGACGTTGAAGACGTTCGACGACAAGTACGGCACCCGTACCTTCCGCGCCCAGGACGACCGTTCGCTCTACCCCTGGGACGGCGACGACGGCTGGTCCGCCTTCTTCGGCCAGGCGGTCCGCCCCGTGATCGACAACGCGCTGCGCGGGCAGATCGGCGCCATGCGCTGCGCGGAGCTGGTGCCGTCCTGCTCGCTGCTGGAGAGCTCCGCGCTCAAGGCGCAGGACAGCAACGCCAGCATCGCCAAGGTCCAGAACGCGGTCAACGCCTCGCTGGCCCGTGACCTGCCGGTGACGCTGGGCGGCGAGTTCCTCACGGGGCTGCGCTTCACGCTGGTCAAGGTGACGTTGCCGGGCGAGGTGCAGCAGGCCGTGGACCGCTCGCTGGCCGCCTCGGCGGCCGTCTCCGAGGCTCAGGCGAAGGTCGCCCAGGCCAAGGCGGAGGCGGACGCGAACCGGGCCAGGCAGGACGGCTACGACAAGTGCCCCGCCTGCGCCGAGATCGAGAAGCTCAAGTCGCTGCCGCAGGGCATCACGGTGTATGCCCCGGGGAACCCGCAGTCGGTCGTGGTGCCGTCGCGTTAGACCATCTGCCCCTGAAGGCGGCCATCGAGATCAGGAACACGACCTGGCCGGCGAGCGCCACGATCAGCCACGTCTGCCAGCCGCCGGCCCCCACCACGATCGGGGAGACCACCAGCAGGACCACGATCATGATGCGGACGACCATGCCCCAGATGCCCAGCGCCGAGCCCTGCAGACGGGAATCCACGTCCTCGGCGTCCTCGGAGAAGTTGGCCATCCAGGGCACGTATGCGATGCCCATGAACAGGTAGAGCAGCGCGAACACGACGGTGACGTGCGCCGCCGGCACGTCGTGGCCGGCGATGGCGATGAAGTACCCCAGCGCCGCGACGGTCAGGACCGTGCCGGCGGCGGTGAACGGCTTGCGCAGCTGGATCCGGTCGGAGATCCTGCCGACGACCACCACGGCCAGGGCGTTGAGCACGATGCCCAGCGCCACGACGCGGTTGGCCGCGGCCGCGTCCATGCCGAACGCGCCGGCCAGGATGGTCTGGCCGAAGATGGCGAACGTCCAGTAGAGCACCTGCCAGCCGGTGTTGCCGAGGACGTGCGCCCACAGATGCGGGTGCCCGAACAGCTCTCCCAGCTTGCCGTGCTGGGCCTGCTCCTCGGCCTGCACGGCCTCCTCGGACTGCAGCACCTGCGCCCGCAGCGCCGCCGACGGCTCGGCGATCTGCCAGATGATGATCGCGCACATCACCAGCGACACGAGGCCCATGATGATCGCCTGAGACTGCCACGCGTTGCCGAACAGCGGCAGCGTGAACCCCGCGATGAACGAGGCCAGGAACGACGCCCCGACCGGCCCCCACGTCCAGAACGCGAACGCCTGGGCCCGGCCCATCCGCGGTGAGAAGTCCCGCACCAGCGACGCGGTGATCGTGATGCCCGCGCCCTCGATGAACAGCATCAGGCAGCGGATCCAGAACAGCCCGGCCACGGTGTCCACGGTGGCGAGCAGGAAGTTGCAGGCGGCGGTGACGGTGAGGGTCGGCACCAGGATCGTGACCCGGCCCCACCGGTCGGACAGGATGCCGCCGAACCCGGCCGAAATCCCTCCGATCAGCACCGAGAGCGCCGCGATCTGCCCGTAGACGGTGAGCGACATCCTCAGGTCGTCCATGAGGAGGGGCAGGATGGTGGCGAGGGTGGTCTCGAAGTTGGCCACCAGGCTCGCCAGCACCGCTATGGCCAGCAGGAAGATTCGGCGGCCGCCGACCGGGTAGACACTGAGCTCACGGACATAGAACGGCTTCATCGCCCATCCTCCGGCGGACGGTCCTGGGTCTGTGTCGTCGGGGCGCGGCCCTTCGACGGGCTGCGACCCCGGTCGGTGGGATGTCGCTCTAGAACGCGTTTCTAGTTGCTCCAAGTTTTCCGTTATGTACGGATAAGTCAACGCATTGAGGTATCACGGTGTGATCTCGTTCACACCGCCTGCGTTGTGACGGAATCGCCATCGAATCGCAGAACAACAGCCCCCGAATGGGCATAAACTGCGCGCCTGTGAGCCTGCCTGTACGTGAACGTTCCCCCCGGCCGGGCGGCGGTCGCCACCGCCGTCCCGTGCCCACGTCCCTGCCGCCGGACGCCCCCGTGCTCGTGCTCGCCACCCCAGGCGACACCGCTGGCGTGGCTGAGGAGATCGCGGCCGTCGTACGCGTCGACAACCCGCAGATCGAGCTGCGGCTGACGAGCGTCACCGACCTGGCGGACTCCCTGCCCACCGGCCGCGACGCCGTCGTCGTACCCCTGCTCACCTGGGACGACCCCGTCGTCATGGCCGAGATCGGCAAGGCCGTGGCGGTCGCGGGCACCGGCGCCGTCGTCACCGAGGCGCTCGGCCCGCACCCGCTGCTGGCCGAGGCCCTGCACATCAAGCTCGCCGAGCGCGGCCTGGCCAGGGCCGACCGCGTACGCCTGCTGAATGTCTCCAGCCCCGTTGACGCCGTCATCCTCGGCACGGTGGGCGGCGAGCGCGCGGTGCACGCCGTGCAGGCCACGGCGGTGCTCCTGGCCTCCAGACTCACGCTGCCCGTCGTCGCCGCCTCCCTCGACAGCGAGCCGGGCGTCGGCGTCGCGGCCCAGCGGCTGCGCGCGGCGGGTGCCGAGCGGCTGGCCATCGCGCCCTGCATGATCGGCCACGAGGCCCCCGCCGGCATCGTCGAGCAGGCCGCCACGGCGATCGACGCCGGGCACGCCGAGCCGCTCGGCCCCCACAGTGCCATCGCCGAACTTGTCGCGCGAGCTTACGGTAGTCAACTAGCCACTTGACAGAGGGTTGTAAAGATCACGGGACTCGCGTTACCGTCGGCGAATGCGGCGGGTGGTGTACAACGGCGAGCGGCTCGGCCTGCGTGAGATCACGGAGGCCGACGTGCCGCCCCTGTACGCCGTCTACGGCGATCACGCGGCCACCCAGCACATGCCGTTCGGGCCGCGCACCCAGGCCGAGGTGGCGCGGCTCGTCGACCAGGCCATGAAGGCGGCCACGGCGGAGCCACGCGCGCTCTACGTACTCGCCGTGGTCGACGCGGCCCACTGCGACGTGATCGGGGTGGCCCGCCTGCAGGTCGAGGCCGACCATCCCCACAGCGCGGAGATCGGCTTCGGCCTCCACCCCCACCAGTGGGGCCGCGGGATCGGCACCGACCTCGTGCGGTTGCTCCTGTCGTTCGGGTTCAAGGAGCTCGGTCTGCACCGCGTCTGGGGCGCCCGCTCCCCGGCCAACCTCCCCGCCCAGCTGGCCATGCTGACCGCCGGGATGGTGGAGGAGGGCCGGATCCGGCACCACGTGCACACGCCGCACGGGTGGCGCGACTCGATCGTGCACTCGGCCCTGGAGGACGAGTGGATCGAACGCTAGACCCGCCACCTCTCGATCGCCTCTTCCGCGACCTGCCTCGGGGCTTTCGTGCCGTCCACCGTGAAGTCCTCGACCCGGGCCTCGTCGAGGATGTCCGCTAATTCCCCGGCTCTTCTGAGGTGCCAGTCAAGTCCCTGAGGGTCGTGCACGTGCCTGGTCCTCAGCCGCCGGTGGGTCTCCGCGAGCGGGACGTGGATCCGGCACACGGTGAGGGGGACGCCGAGCACCTCCTCATGTCGTGCGCGCTCGTCGCGGTGCTCGATGACACCGGCCAGCACCAGCCGCTCGGCTCCCGCTTCGAGGAAGTTCGCCGCCACGGCGCGGAGATTGCGAAGGGTCAGCCCGCCGTGGAAGGGGTCGCCCGATGGCGCGGGCCAGGCGCGGCGCAGCCAGTCGAGGTCGATGACCGCGTTGGGGATGCCCTCGCCGGCCAGCACGTCGCCGGCGGCATCGGCCACGGACGTCTTCCCGACGCCCACGGTGCCGGTGATCAGGAGCGCTGCTGCCATTCCCGCGATCTTACCCACCCCACGACTCCCACGACCCGCCGCCACCAGCGCCACGACCGCCGCCCAGCCACTGACCGCCCGTTCGCCGCACGGAAGAGACGAATGCCCAGTCATGGACGGAATGGCGCGGCCGGGTGGTCGGCTCAGGGCGTAACCCGAGCGGGTCGTGGGAGTGGCGCGGGCCGTGATTGTCGGTCGGGCGTCCTACCATGAGGCACCTCACGGAGGGATAGTCCAATGCTCGACGCGCTGATCGTGCCCCTGTTCGTCACCACGGACCTGCCGCCCCAGGCGGAGCTGGCCGAGTTCGGGGAATTGCTCGCCGAGACCGCGCGCGTGCTGGGCCGCGAGGGCGCCGGCTATGAGGCGTTCCTGGCGGGCAAGGTGTTCTGGCTGGACCGCCCCGTGCTGCCGGAGCAGCGCCCGGCGGCCGAGGTGGAGTCGCGCTTCGCGGGGATGCTGGGCTACCTCGCCGCCTCCGGCCCCGGCCACACCTCGCACGACGTGGTCTGCGACGTGAGGCAGGCGATCGGCGAGGCCGTGGCGGGCCGCTACGGCGACGTGGGGGTCGCGCCGGCCGTGTTCGCGATCCGCGACCAGGACGTACGCGAGCGCACCCCCGAGTCCGCCCTCTACATCGACACCCGCGACGCCGCACCCGAGCTGGTGACCGCGACCAGGTCGTACCTCTAGCCAGGCGGGCCGGCCGCGTGCGTTCCATGCCGCCGGCCGGCACCAGCTCGGGCGTCAGCCCGCCCCGCGCGATGGGCTCAAGCGACACGCTGCCCAGCACGACGACCTGCCCTGACGATCCCCCCGCCTGCGCGCAGTCGCCAAGGAGGGTGAGCGCCTCGCGGTCCGGCAGGTCGTTCAGGACCTTGCGCACGAAGTAGACGTCCTTGCCGGCGGGCAGCGAGTCGTAGAAGCTCCCGGGGATCACGGTGGCCCGCTCGGCCGCCGCGAAGGACGAACGTGGCCGATCTGTGACCAACCGAGCACATCAGGTGGGTGTCTAACGGGTTGAGCGAAAGGATCACAACCATGAGGCACCCCTCAGCGATCGCGGCGCTGCTGGCGTCGGCGGTCATCGGCGGGCTGGGGCTCACACCCGGCACCGCCCACGCCCAGGCGGGCCCTCCGGCGGCCCGCGCGGCGTGGATCACGTCCTGCCACGACAAGAAGGACGACATCGACTACCCCTGCGGCCACTGGAAGCTGATCACGCAAGACGGAGGACAGGTCGTGGTGCGCGACGCGGCCGGCACCAAGAGCGGCAGCAAGGACGAGACGGCCCCGTTCGCGATCAGCGCCGACGGGCGCGTGATGGCCTACCAGCGCGCCCGCGACCACCGCCTGGTCGTCCAGCGGGTCGCCGGCGGCCCGGCCAAGCCGCTGCCGAAGTCGGCGGTGGTCAAGGGCGCCGGTAGCCTCTTCGTCACGCTGTCTCCCACGGGCGACAAGGTCATGATCGACTATGGGGACGAGCCCCTGCGATCGCCCATCAAGGTGATCACCGTCGCGACCGGCAAGACCACGACGCTGCCGCTCGGGGACTCGGCGCTCGGGTTCAGCGGCGACGGCGACGAGGTGCTGACCAGCCGCAACCTGAGCGACAACACCACGCGGCTGGCCGCGTACCGGCTCGGCGGCGGCTCGATCAAGCGGACGCCGCCCCAGGTCATCTGGGGCGCCTACGCCTACGCCCTGGCCCCCGACGGCCGGACGCTGGCCGCGTTCATCTCGGGCGACACCGACAAGAACAAGCCGCCCAGGGTGCGGACCTACAACCTGGAGACCGGCGAGCTGTCCGCGGGCGCCGACCTGCCGCTCGAGCCGGACGCGGAGACGGAGGCCGCGTGGTGGAGCCCCGACGGCCGGCTCCACGTGACCGTGCGGCGCGGCGACGACGGGAAGGCGGCGGTGGTACGGGTGCTCACCGTCGATCCGGAGTCCGGCAAGGCCACGCAGACCGATAAATACACGATCAGCAAGACCAGGTACGAGAGCGTCGAGGCGGGGGAGTGAAAGACATGAGAGCGAAGATCCTCACGGTCCTCGTGGCCGCCGCCCTGGCCGCGGCGCCCGGCGTCGCGCACGCGGAGCCGCACGCGCATCAGGGGCACGACAGCATCAGGTACGCCTCCATCAAGAGTTGCCACGCCAAGGGTGGGGAGGACAAGCCGTGCGGCGACTGGCGGCTCGTCATGCACGACGGCGAGCAGAGCGTCCTGCATGACGCACAGGGGGTCGCGCTCGACGCCAAGGGCAAGTCGGTCCGCTACTCCCCGGCGCCCATCGCGGTCAGCGGGAACGGCCAGCGGGTCGCGTACTTCACCAAGACCGGCAGGCTGGCCGTGCGGACCCTCGGGGGTGGCGTCAAGGTGTTCGCCAAGGACGCGCTGCCCCGCGTGGCCCAGAACGACGTGACCCTGCTCCTGTCCGACGACGGCGGCCGGCTGGCCGCGATCATCAGCGGCGAGAAGGCCGCGAGCACGCGCGTGTTCGACTCGGCCACCGGCGCCCGGCTCGGCACCGTGCCGGGCGACCGGTCGGTGCTGGGCTTCAGCTTCGACGGGGACGAGGTCCTCACCAGCGTCGGAGGCGACGAGTCCGTCACCGACCTGGCGGTCTACAGCGACACGGGCGAGCAGGTCGTACGCGTCACACCACCGCAGGTCGTGGTCTCGAACGGGCCGCAGGCGCTGTCCGCCGACGGCCGCACGATCGCGAGCATCGTGCAGGGAGCCAAGACCCAGCTCGTCCTGTACGACCTGCGGACCGACGAGGTCACCGCCCGCAAGAAGATCAAGCTCCCGGCCGGGGACCTCCACATGGTCGACTGGACGGGGGACACCCAGGTGACCCTCCACCTGGTCCAGGACCTGTCCGGCGGCGACAAGATGACGATCGTCCAGATCGACACCGAGACGGGCGCGGTCAAGGTCAGGGACAAGTACACGATGCTGAAGGACACGTTCGTCTTCGCCGCGTGCGGCGGCTGACGTCCCTCTCGCCGGTACGGCGGGGCCGGGGGAGCCCCGCCGTACCGGCGAGACCGGAGACCTGGACGTCGGCGAGGCGGACGTCGCGCCCGCCACGCCGAGCCGGTGGCGCACTCGATCCCGAGCCGGCGACATGTCCCGTTCAGGCGGGTGGCTTGCTCAGGTCGAGCTGGTGAGGATCGCGAAGCGGGCGCCGTGAGGGTCGGCCAGGAAGGCCATCCTCCCCACCCCCTCCACGGTCATCGCCGGGGCCTGCAGCGTGCCACCGAGTTGCTGCGCCATGGACGCCGTGGCGTCGCAGTCGGGCACCTCGAAGTACGGCAGCCAGTGCGGGCTGTCGCCAGGCTGGAGCTCGACGATCCCGCCCACCTCCGGTGTCTCGCCGCCTTCGGCCGTGGAGATCACCGGGTAGGACATGTCGCCCATCGGCAGGTCCTCGATGCGCCAGCCGAAGACCGACTGGTAGAAGGCCTGGATGGCGTCGGGGTCGGGGGTGTGGAGCTCGACCCAGCCGAGCGAGCCCGGGTCGGTGACCATGCCGAGCCCCTTGGTCTGGCCCGGCTGCCACACGGCGAACGCGGCCCCCGCCGGGTCGGCGAAGACCGCCATCCTGCCCTGCCCCTCGATGTCGCGCGGCGGGGACAGCACCGTGCCGCCCGCCTGCTCGATCGTCTTGGCGATGGTGTCGGCGTCGGCGGTGTGGAAGTACGTCAGCCACGCCGCGGTCGCGTTGTCCTCCGTGGCCTGGCTGATCCCGGCCACCGTCTTCCCGCCGACCTGGCAGAACCGGTAGTCCATGTGCTCGGGGCCCAGCGAGATGGACTGCCAGCCGAACAGCCGGGTGTAGAAGGCGTTCGCCGCCTCCGCGTCGGGGCTGTTGACGTCGATCCAGCTGGGAGCGCCCGGTACGTGGTCTGTGGTGAGCATGGCCTGCTCCTTCGTGTGACGAAGCGATGGGTGGCCTCTTCGCCTCACGGTGCGGTCTGAGGGCGATGCCACTCGTATCCGGCGAGTGCCAGCCTGGCACGACCCACCGGCAAAAGCGACCACTCCCGCAGTCGAATATGTGTTTGAACTATGGCATAGACTCGACACCATGACAGCCTCGTTCCAAGCATCTCTGCTGAGCCTCGACGAGGAGCTCGGGGCCGGGCCGCTCGGTGCCACGGTCCGCAGGACGCACCTCGGCCACGGCGCCTGGATCGACCTGCGGCCGGGCTGGCTCTCGGGCGCGGACACGCTGTTCGAGCGGCTGGCCGAGACGGTGCCGTGGCGGGCGGAGCGGCGGCGCATGTACGACCGGGTGGTGGACGTGCCGCGGCTGCTGAAGTTCTACGACGAGGACGAGACCCTGCCCGACCCGGTGCTCGACGACTGCAGGCGCGCGCTCGACGAGCATTACGAGGAGGAGCTGGGGGAGCCGTTCCGCACGGCCGGGCTCTGCTTCTACCGCGACGGTCGCGACAGCGTGGCCTGGCACGGCGACACCATCGGGAGGGGCAGCACCGAGGACACCATGGTGGCCATCGTCTCGGTCGGCGACCCCCGCCCGCTTCTGCTCCGCCCGCGCGGCGGGGGCCCGTCCATCCGGCGCGATCTGGGGCATGGGGATCTGATCGTGATGGGCGGGAGCTGCCAGCGTACGTGGGAGCACGCGATCCCGAAGACGGCCCGCCCGGCGGGGCCGCGCATCAGCATCCAGTTCCGGCCCCGCGGCGTCCGCTGACGGGGGTCCGCCCTCCGGCTACTTCAGCGTCAGGCGTGCGACGCGGCCCCCTTCGCCCGAGGCCCAGCACGCCAGATCACGGGTGCACGAGACCGTGTCGAACGAGCCGCTGTCGAACGTCTCCCAGCTGCGCCCGCCCGACCACGTGACATCGCTCCCCGAAGGCCCGACCGCGATGGCAGCGGACGGCAGGTGCGGAAGCCAGGCGACCCCCGACCGGTACGCGGGAGGCGGCGTGGTGGCGGGCAGCCAGGTGGCGCCGCCGTCCCCGGTCACCGCGCCCGCGCTGGGGGACGCCTGGTCGGGCCGGTAGTCGCCGCCGACCGCGAGGCCGTGGTGGCGGTCGCGGAAGGCTAGGCCGAAGACGCCGCGCGCCGGGTCGCCCGCGGGGATGGGGGTGCCGGCCACCGTCCAGGTACGCCCGCGGTCGCCCGAGCGGAACACCCGCGACCGCTCCGCCCCGCCGGTGGCCAGCCAGGCGTCCCGGCCGCCCGCCGTGACCAGGCACTGCCCGCTCGCCGCGAAGCCCGCCTCACCCGGCAGCGCCTCCGGCATCCCGCCGGCGGGCAGCACCTGCCAGCTCCGCCCGCCGTCCTCCGTCGCCAGGATCCGGAACCTGCCGTCCACGGGGTCGCTCATGGCCAGCCCGTGATGCCGGT
This sequence comes from Nonomuraea sp. CA-141351, assembly GCF_050944675.1. Taxonomy (NCBI): domain Bacteria; kingdom Bacillati; phylum Actinomycetota; class Actinomycetes; order Streptosporangiales; family Streptosporangiaceae; genus Nonomuraea; species Nonomuraea sp. CA-141351. The sequence continues at coordinate 7,894,977 of NZ_CP191982.1, read as the reverse complement.
CGAAGAAGGCCAGGCAGTCGTAGAACGCCTTCGGCTCGTCGTTCCTGAACGCCTCCGCCCACGTGCGCCCGCCGTCCTCCGTCCGGTAGACGCGCGAGTCCGTACCCTCGCCGATGGACAGCACGACGGCCCGGCGGGCGTCGAAAGCCTCGATGTCGCGGAACTGGAGCGCGGCGGTATCGGGCGGCGAGACGTTCTGCCAGCTGCGCCCGCCGTCCACGGTCCTCAGCACGGTGCCGCCCGAGCCCGAGGCCCACGCCACGTCCCGGCTGACGGGTGACAGGCCGCGCAGGCGCGCCGTCACCCCGGTCTCCTTGAGCTCCCAGGCGAGCCTGGGCGTCCCGGCGTGGGCGGGGAGCGCGGCGGCGAGTACGACGGCCGCCGCTGACAGCGCACCTAACGCGAATCGAAGCTTCATGTCGGGCAAACTAGCCCAAAGGATCAACACCGTCCATGGATCATCGCCCGAAGCTCACGCACCCCTGGGGTTGTCTGGTGCCGGAAGCCCTCACCCCCAGGTCAGGCGGCCTCGCGGGCCGCGCCCCACGACAGCAGGGCATCAGCCGTGTCGAAGCGGCGGCTGGAGTCGGACTCGCCGAGCAGCACGCCGACCAGCGTGTGGCCGTCGCGCTCGCCCGCGAACGCCAGCGTGTACCCCGCCGCCCGCGTGAACCCGGTCTTCAGCCCGATGACCCCCGGCGACCCGAGCAGCCGGTTGGTGTTGCGCCAGCTGTACGAGCCGTGCTGGCCGGTGGCGTCCAGCGAGTGGTAGCGGGTGCCGGCCACCTGCTTGATCAGCGGCACCTGCAGCGCCTTGGCCGCCAGCAAGCTCTGGTCGTGGGCCGTGGAGTAGCCGTCGCCGTCGGGCGTGGGCAGGCCGTCGGCGTTGACGTACTTGGTGTCCTTCATGCCCAGCTCGCGGGCCGTCGCGTTCATCTTGGCGACGAAGCCCCCGACGCCGGGTCCGTACGTGCGGGCCAGCGCGTGGGCGGCGTCCGCGCCCGAGGGGAGCATCAGGCCGTACAGCAGCTCGCCGACGGTGATGCGGTCGCCGGGCCGCAGGTCGGCGGTGGTGCCGCCGCCGTCCTCCGCGTACTGGACGTCCTCCTGCTTGATCCGCACCACGTCGGTGGGCTTGGCGGACTTCGTCACGACGTACGCGGTCATCGTCTTGGTGACGCTGGCGATCGGCAGGCGATCGTCGGCGTTCTTGCTGAACAGCTCCTTGCCGGACGAGGCGTCCATCAGGTAGGCGGCGCTGCCGTACACGGTGGGGGTGTCCTGCCGGACAGTGGCGCCAGCAGTGGCGCCGACAGTGGCGCCGGCAGGGGCGGAGGCCTGGGCATACGCGGGCGCGGCGAACCCGGCGGCCAGGGCGAGGGCGCCTGCCACAGCGGTCAGGCGAGCTTTCCGAATACGCATCTGCCCAGGTTGCCGCGCCCTTTGGCATGCTTTTGACGAAATGACCGACATTCCGTTACAAGACATGCGGAAGCGCCGATATGGCCGAGGGAATCGAAAGGTAAATCTTTCGCCGGATACGTCAGTGAGCGCTCCAGAAGTTGTCGGCCACGCGTTCACCCGCCAGCAACTCCGAGAACAAATCCTCCCACAATGGCATCACCAATTCGGGCGCGTACGCACGCGACGCTTTGGCCGCCGCCTTCCCCATCCGTACCCGCAGCTCCCGATCGCCGATGACCCGGCTCAGCGCGGCGGCCAGCGCGTCCACGTCCCGTGGCGGCACGAGCACGCCGTCCACCCCGTCCGTCAGCACGTCGCGCGGCCCGGTCGGGCAGTCGTACGCGACCACCGGCAGAGCGTGCGTCATGGCCTCGATCATCACCATCGGCAGGCCCTCGAAACGTGAGCTCAGCGCGTATACCGAGGCGGCCGCCAGCTCCTTGTCCAGCCGATCGGTACGACCGGGCAGCTCCACGTGCCCGCCCAGCCCGTACTGCTCGACGAGCCCCTCCAGCTGGCTCCGGCGCGGCCCGGTGCCGAAGATGCGCAGCCGCCAGCCCGGGTGTTCCCGCACCACCTGGGCGAAGGCCGCGATGAGCAGGTCGAACCCCTTCTGCGGCACCAGCCGGCCGGCTGCGATCACGACGGGACTGGCCTGCTGGGAACGTTCCTGATCGACCCGGTGGACCGCGTTCGGGATCTGCACGATGGCGGTCTGGGGCAGCAGGCGCTGGTACTCGAGCCGGTTGGTGCGCGTCAGCACGGTGATCGCGTCGAACCGCCCGTAGTAGCGGGCGATCTCCCTGCGGATGCTGTCGGGGTAGGCCGACAGGTTCATGTGCTCCTGGGCGACCTTGATGACGTTCTTGGGCGCGCGGCGGGCGGCGATCAGGTTCAGTGCGGGCCTGGTGGTCACCAGGATGCCGTCGCGCTGGCGGGAGACGTACTCCATGGCGGCCCACTCGACCCGCTCGGTGAAGTAGTCGGCCGCGAACTCGCCGCGCGGCACGATCTTGCCGCGCATCCGGCGCCAGGCCCTGCGCCCGACCGAGTCGGGCCGCGCGCCGCCGCGCTGGTCGACCAGCGCGGTGATCCGGATCCGCGGGTCGAGCGTGAACCGGGGGTTGTCGCGCCGCCGTACCAGGCTGACCAGCTCGACGTCGTGGCCGGCGGCGGCCATCGCGTTGGCCTGGTTGACGACGGTGCGGATGGTGCCGCCCATGCCGTAGGCGTGCAGCATGACATAGCGGATCTTCACGCGAGGTACCCCCAGGTCCGGCAGATGGGCTTCAGCACGTCCGGGATCTGGTCCTCGGAAGGCAGCTCGCGCGCGGGCTGGACGGTGCCGGATCGGATCTTGTCGCGCCAGTCCCCTAGACCCTTCTCCAGGATCGGCTGCTCGCCGTACGAGAGCATCCGCGGCTCCCATTCCAGCCCCAGGAACTCGCAGATGTCGCGTGTCACCCGTTCGGGATCGGCGCTCAGCTCCTCGTACCTGACGGTCAGGCCGGGCAGCGCCGATCTGGCCCGCTCGACGGCCTTCATGTAGCGGAGCGCGTCCAGCGCGGCCTCCTCCGGCGTGCGCTTGCTGGGGCTGGCCTCGTGCCACGACGTGGCGATCGACGCGGGGTGGCGCAGCAGGAAGAGGAAGCGCGCGTCGGGCCAGCAGGCGGCGATGCGCTGGTAGGCGAACGCGTTCGCGGGCGTCTTGTCCACGATGAACCGTTTGCCGCTGCGTACCAGCTCCCTGTGCAGGACGCGGTCCCACAGCAGGTGCTCGAGGTCGGCCTGGTTGTGCCCGAGCGCCTCCATCGCCTTCGAGGCCAGCTTCGTGTCGAACTGCACGCGGAGGCGGCGGATGTGGAGCTCGTGAGGGGCGTGCAGGGCGGAGTGGGCGTTCAGTATCGCGCGAAGGAGCGTCGAACCGGACCGCACGGGTGACAGGAGGAATACGGGGGCTTCGAGCAGCCGGTCAGTTAGCGGATCCGCGGGCGTTCTGATCTCGGGAACGGGCGGGGAAAGTGGGGCTTTCCCTACCCGTTCGATCTGGAATCCGGTGAACCTGACCAGCGCTTTGTTCATTTTGCGCTGCCAGTTCATGCCGAGGCAGACTACCGACTGTTCCTGGCAATTCCCTGGCAATGGTAAAGAGTGCGCATTCCGGGAATAGCGCGATAAATCTTGCTACTGGCCGGCGAGGCCCGTGTGCGCGACGCCGCGGATGATCTGCCGCTGGAAGAGCACGAAGATCACCAGCAGTGGCAGCCCGGCCAGCACCACCGAGGCCATGATCTGCGCGTACCGCAGTCCGAACGTCCCCTGCACCACGTTGGCCAGCCCCACCGGCAGCGTCATGGTGTTCGGATCGGTGGAGACCAGGAACGGCCAGAGGAAGTTGTTCCAGGTCGTGATGAACGTGTAGATCGACACCGCGGCCAGCACGGGACGCGACAGCGGCAGCACGATCGTGAAGAACACCCGCCAGCGCCCGGCCCCGTCCACGAAGGCCGCCTGCTCCAGCTCAGGTGGCACGTCCTGGAAGAACTTGTAGAGGATGTACACGATCAGCGGCGCGGCCACCTGCGGCAGGATGATCGACCACCAGGTGTCGACCAGCCCGAGCGCCACCATCTCCGCGAACAGCGGCGCCATGAGCACCTGCGGCGGCACCATGATCCCGGCCAGGATCAGCGCCAGCAGTGCCCGCTGCCCCCTGAACTGCGTGCGCGCGAACCCGTAGGCCGCCATCGCCGAGAACAGCACGGTCATGAACGTGACGACCACCGAGGTCACGGTCGAGTTGATCGCCCACTTGACGATGCCGCCCGTGCCCAGGACCAGCCGGTACGAGTCCAGGGTGATCTCGCTGCCGAACCACTGCAGCGGGATCTTCGTGGTCTCGGACTCGGGCTTGAGCGAGGTGGCCACGGCCCACAGGATCGGGGCGAGCCAGACGACCGCCAGCGCCAGGGCGATCACCAGCAGGACGAGCTGACCGGGGCTGAAGCGCTTGGTCATGGCGAGACCTCCGCCCGCTTGCGGAACAGCCGGAGCTGCGCCAGGGAGACGATGACGATCAGGGCGAACAGGATGTAGGAGACGGCCGAGGCGTAACCGATGCGGTAGCCGGTGAAGCCCATGTCGTAGGCGTACTCGATGATCGGTCTGGTGGAGTCCTCGGGGCCGCCGCCGGTCATCAGGTAGATCTGGTCGAAGACCTTGAGTGAGGCCAGCAGTTGCAGCACCACGATCAGCGCGGTGGTGCGGCCGAGCAGCGGCAGGGTGATGGAGCGCAGCTTGTGCCAGGCCGAGGCTCCGTCGATGGCGGCGGCCTCGTACAGATGCTCAGGGATCGACTGGAGGGCGGCCAGGTAGAGCAGGAAGTTGAAGCCGACCGTCCACCAGACCGTGGTCAGCACCATCGACCACATGGCGGTCGACGGGTCGGTGAGCCAGGTGAAGTCGGTGCCCAGCGTGCCGTTGATCAGTCCGTACTCGGGCGGGTAGATCATCTGCAGCCAGAGGATCGACACCACGGCCGACGGCAGCAGGAACGGCCCGAAGAACGACAGCCGCCACAGCCACTGCACGAACCGCAGGTTGTGCACCAGCAGCGCGAACGCCAGGCCCAGAATCACCAGCGGGATCGTGCTCAGCACGGTGAAGACCACCGTGTTCCACAGCGAGTGCCACATGCGCGGGTCGGCGAACGCCTCGGCGTAGTTGTCGAACCCGACGAGGTGGTTGTTGGTGCCCGCGATGTTGACGCTCGACAGGCTCATCCGCAGCCCCAGCAGCACCGGCCAGACCAGGAAGACCACGTAGATCAGCAGGAAGGGCGCGACGAACAACAATCCGTGCTGCGTCCAGCCGCGATGAACCTTGGCCTCGGTGACGGGGGCGGCGGCCGCGGGGGCGGCGATGCTGGTACTCATCATCGCTCCTGGTCGGGGAAGGGGTTCGGGGCGGTCAGCAGCCGGCTCAGCGCGGCCTTGGCGGTGGCCAGGCCCTCCTCCGGCGTGCGCTGGCCGCCGATGACCGGGGAGAACGCCTGGCCGAACTCGATCCACAGCCGCGATGCGGAGCCGGCGAACCACGCCTGGGGGTCGAGCGCGACCTCCGTGATGACCGAGCGGTACTCCGACTGGGGCTCCAACGCGAGGTACCTGGGCTGTTGCAGGGCGGGCAGGTACGCGGGCACGTGGCCGGCGACCGCCCAGTCGGCGCTGTTCTTGACGAGGTAGGCGATGAACCGGTACGTGGCCCGCTCGACCTCGGGATCCCGGTTGCGCTGGTGCGGCAGCACGAACGAGTGGCAGTCGGCCTGCGCCGCCCCGCTGCCGAAGACGTCGGGGAAGCGGGTCATGTTGAACGGCGTCTTGCGTTCCTTCAGTCCTGTGGTCTCCCAGTCGCCGTTCCACAGGAAGGCGGCCTGGCCGTTCGTGAAGTTGGCCACGGAGGCGCCGTAGTCGGTACGGGTGTCCAGCAGCCCGTCCTTCCCGAGTTGCTGCATGAATCGCAGCGTTTCGAGGGCCTTGGCGTCGTCGATGGCGATCTGCGTGTTGTCGGGGGTCAGCAGGGCGCCGCCGCTCTGCGAGTAGAGCGTCCACCACACCCGCCACGGGCCGACCGTGCCGAGGCCGAGCGCGTCGAAGTTGAGCGGCGGCTTGCCGCCCATGGCGTCCTTGGCCTTGCGCAGCTGGGCCAGCAGCTCGTCGTTGCCCTTGGTGGGCTTCAGCTTGCCGTCGGGACCGAGCAGCCCCGCCTTGCCGCAGATGTCGGTGTTGTAGTACTGCACCATCGGGTGGGCGTCGAACGGGATCGCGTACAGCACCCCGTCGAGGTGGGCGCGTTCCCAGATCGGCGGGCTGAAGTCGGCGGCGCTCAGCCCGCTCTCCTCCAGCAGCTTCACGTTGATCGGGTCGAGGATCTGCCCGGCGCCGATCCCGGCCAGCCGGGCCAGGTGGAAGGTGGCCAGGTCGGGGGAGCGACCGCCGGAGCCGGCCATCGCGATCTTCGTGTAGTACGGCTCGCCCCAGGCGAGCACGTTCTCCTCGACAAAGATTTCGGGATTGTCCTTGGCGAACGCCCGGACCATCTTGTTCATGATGATCCCGTCGCTCGCGCCGAGGAAGTGCCAGTACTTGACGCGGGTCTGGGAGGAGCCCACCCCCATCGGGATGGCACACCCGGCGGCGGAGGCGCCGGCGAGCGCGAGGGTGCCGCCGAGGAGGAGCCGGCGGGAGATGTCTGGAGGATCTTGCACGGTGGCCTCTTCCTACGAGCCATCGCTGGGCCAGGTTCTTGGGGCCGGGAGCTTGCGCGGAGCTCTCGCTGGAGGTCGGGGCGCAATTTGTTGCGTCGGGGTTACCCGAGTGTTAGCGGTAACAACCTCTGTGTCAAGACCCTCATCTGCTGGCCGGACCTGGGTGTTCACCCTTGACCGGCCCGCTTGTTATCGCTAACAATCTGGATCACGTAACGCCCGCGAAACCCAGGAGACCCCTCCGTGCACCAGGCAGAACTCACGCTCGATCCCGCGTTCAAGGTCGCCCCGGTAAGCCGGCGCACCTTCGGCACGTTCGTCGAACATCTGGGGCGCTGTGTCTACACCGGCATCTACGAGCCGGACCACCCGTCGGCCGACGACGACGGTTTCCGCGGCGACGTGCTCGACCTGACGAGGGAACTGGGGGTGTCCACGGTCCGCTACCCGGGCGGCAATTTCGTCTCCGGCTACCGGTGGGAGGACGGCGTCGGCCCTCGCGAGCGCCGCCCCCGCCGCCTGGATCTGGCCTGGCACAGCACCGAGACCAACGAGGTCGGTGTGGACGAGTTCGTACGCTGGTGCCGCAAGGCCGGCGTCGAGCCCATGATGGCCGTCAACCTCGGCACCCGCGGCATCGAGGCGGCGCTCGACTTGCTGGAATATTGCAACCACCCGTCCGGCACCGCGCTGTCGGACCTGCGCGTCGCCAACGGCGCCAAGGAGCCGCACGGGATCAGGATGTGGTGCCTGGGCAACGAGATGGACGGTCCCTGGCAGACCGGGCACAAGACCGCCCGCGAGTACGGCAGGCTCGCCGCCGAGACCGCCCGCGCCATGCGCATGATGGATCCCACGTTGGAGCTGGTCGCCTGCGGCAGCTCGAGCTCGTCGATGCCGACCTTCGGCGCGTGGGAGGCCGAGGTGCTGGAAGAGGCCTACGACGTGGTGGACTACATCTCCTGCCACGCCTACTACGAGGAGAAGAACGGCGATCTGGGCAGCTTCCTGGCCTGCTCGACCGACATGGAGTACTTCATCTCCTCGGTCGTGGCCACCGCCGACCACGTCGGGGCGCGGCTGAAGTCCCGCAAGAAGATCGACATCTCCTTCGACGAGTGGAACATCTGGTACCTGTCGCGCTTCCAGAACGCCGAGCCGCCCGCGGACTGGCCGGTCGCGCCGCGGCTGCTGGAGGACCACTACCACCTGGCCGACGCCGTCGCCTTCGGCGGGCTGCTGATCACGCTGCTGCGCAACAGCGACCGGGTGACCGCCGCGTCCCTGGCCCAGCTGGTGAACGTGATCGCGCCCATCATGACCGAGCCCGGCGGCCGGACCTGGAGGCAGAGCACCTTCCACCCGTTCGCGCAGGCGTCCCGGCTCGCGGCCGGCGACGTGCTGCGGGTGGAGCCGGTGAGCCCCACGTACGAGACGGCGGACTACGGGGATGTGCCGCTGCTGCACGCGGTGGCCACGCACTCGGACGAGGGCACGACGCCGTTCGCCGTCAACCGCTCCACCGACGCGCCCCTCTCCCTGGAGATCGACGCCCGCGCGCTCGGCGGCGCGCGCATCCTCGAGGCCACCACCCTGACGCACACGGACGTGTACGCCCGCAACACCGCCGCCGACCCCGACCGGGTCGCACCCCGACCCAACGCGAACGTCGAGCACGACCCAACGCGGGTCCTGCTGCCCCCGGTCTCGTGGAACGTGATCAGACTGGGCTGACCCGTGGCTCTCGGCTGGCTCGGGCGGTGCTCAACGCCGGCTCGCGGGGGAGAGGGTTAGCCAGGGGCCGGGGCGGTGCTCTCCCTCACCACGAGCTCGGGCTCGACCAGCCGCCGCCGGTCGGGCTCGGTGCCCGCCATCCGGTCGAGCAGCATGTGGAAGGCGTGCCTGCCGACCTCGCCGAAGTCCTGCCGCACGGTCGTCAGCGGCGGCCAGTAGTAGGCGGACTCGGGGATGTCGTCGAACCCCACCACGCTCACGTCCTCGGGCACGCGCCGCCCGGCCTCGCGCAGGGCGCGCAGCACGCCGAGCGCCATCTGGTCGTTGGCCACGAACACGGCGGTGACCTCGGTGTCCTCGGCCAGCTGCAGCCCGAGCCGGTAGCCGGAGCGCGAGCTCCAGTCGCCGCGCAGCACCTCGGGCACCGGCCGGTCCGCGGACTCCAGCACCTCGCGCCATCCGTCGATGCGGCCGTTGGCGTCGAGCCAGTCGGCCGGCCCCGCCACGTGCCACACGGTCCGATGGCCGAGGCTGAGCAGGTGCCTGGTCGCCCGTACGGCCCCGGTGCGCTGGTCTACCTTGGCCACGGGCACGGGGATGTCGTCACCGGCGTCGACCGCGACCACGGGCATCTCGGGCGGCAGGTGCCGCAGCCCGTCGGCGGCCGACTCGTGCGGTGCCACGATGATCACCCCGTCGACGGCCTGGGCGCGCAGCCGCTCCACGCCCTCCTCCATCGACCTGCGGTTGAGCGAGGGCAGGCTGGCGATGCTCACGTTGAACCCGGCGTTCCTGGCGGCCTGCTCGATGCAGTAGAGCGTGGAGGCGGGGCCGTACAGGGTGGTGTCGATGCTGACGACGCCCAGCACCCCGGACCGCCCGGTGACGAGCTGCCGCGCGGCGTGGTTGGGCCTGTAGTCGAGCTCTCGTACGGCGGCCAGCACCCGGGCCCTGGTCTCGGCCCGCACCCGGTCGGGCGCGTTGAGCACGCGCGAGACGGTCATGGCGGAAACGCCGGCGAGTACGGCGACGTCCATGAGCACCGCGGGCCTGCCGTCCCTGGATCTCACCGAGGCTCACCCCCTCACCGATAACGCTAACAGCCAAAGCCCCCGAACGCGCGGACCATTATCGGTCCCCTCACGTTCCCCGGGACCTCCGCGAGACGATCCTCTCAACGGCGCCCCCTCGTGTCATCGGAAGTGTCCGTGGCCGCTGACATAATCCCCGCATGACCATGGAAAGCGTAGTTCTCACCGGTGCGGCCGGTCGCGTGGGGTCTGTGCTGCGCGAGCCGCTGCGGCGTCGGCTGCGCCGGCTGATCTCCGTCGATCGTGTGCCGCTGGCCGCCGGAGGACCGAATGAGGAAGTCCGCCAAACCGAGCTGGCCGGCATAGAGGACGTCGTATCGGTCATCGAAGGCGCCGACGCGGTCGTGCACCTGGCCGGGGTGCCGGATGAGGCGCCGCTCGCCGATCTCCTGGACGCCAACGTCCTGGGCGCCCACCACGTGCTGGAGGCCGCACGGCGCACCGGCGTCAGGCGCGTGGTGCTGGCGAGCAGCAATCGGCTGACCGGCTGCTACCCGTCCGCGCAGACGGTCTCGGCTGAGATGCCGCCCCGCCCCGACGGGCTTTACGGCGTCAGCAAGGTCGCCTTGGAGGCCCTGGGCCGGCTGTATGCCGACAAGTTCGGGCTGCAGGTGGTGTGCCTGCGCATCGGCAGCCTGGAGCCGGTGCCGAGCGAGCCGCGGCACCTGGCCACCTGGTTGAGCCCGTACGACTGCGCCGGGTTCGTCTGGGCCGCGCTGACCCGGCCCGGCCTCACCTTCACCGCCGCATACGCGGTCTCGGCCAATGCCCGCCGGTTCTGGGAGCTGGACGACCGGCTCGGCTACCGCCCCCGCGATGACGCCGAGGCCTACGTGCGGCAGATCCCCGGAGCGGACGGCTACTTCGCCGGTGACCAGCTCCAGGGCGGCGACTACGCCACCGCCGACTACACCCTCCGTCACGCATTCGACCAGACTTCGACCAGCCGGCCATGATCGGCCCGAAACGCCAAGAAGCCCCAGGGTTCCTGGGGCTTCTTGGCGTGGTGGACGATACTGGGATTGAACCAGTGACCTCTTCCGTGTCAGGGAAGCGCTCTCCCGCTGAGCTAATCGTCCTTGGAGGTGGAGACGGGATTTGAACCCGTGTGGACGGCTTTGCAGGCCGCTGCCTCGCCTCTCGGCCACTCCACCGAGTCGAACCTCTCCGAGCGGAAGACGGGATTCGAACCCGCGACCCTCACCTTGGCAAGGTGATGCTCTACCACTGAGCCACTTCCGCGTGCATCGACAACTCTAGCGCGTTTGCCGACCAGATGCTCACCGTGGGCCGCGTTCAGCGGTCCACGGCAGGTTGCGGAGTGTGCCCTACTTGCGCAGTTGCCGGGCCACGCTGCGCTCCGTGGCGGGCAGGCTGAGGAAGATCTCCAGGATGCGGGTGAGGCGGTGGACCTCGATCCGGTGGAAGGCGGGACCCTCTGAGCGGGCCAGGAGGAGCGAGAGGGCCAGGGGCGGCAGCGGGGCGTGGATGAGGTGGAGACCGTCCTCGAGGGTGACGGCGGTCGGGCGGGAGGGCGTCTCCCAGGGGACGACCAGGTCTTTGGGGGCGCGCCAGCTCGCGTAGATGACGCGCTCGCCGGAGGCCGTGGCGGCCCAGTCGGCGCTGAAGAGGACAGGGAGCGAGTCGATGAGCGTGGTGAGAGCCCGGTCGCCCGCCGTGGTGATGTATTTGAGGATCTCCAGCTCAGGGTATGTGCCAGGGGCCTCCCTGGTGGTCCAGATGCCCTCGACCGCGACGCCGTCGACGGTCTCCAGGCTCTTGACCAGCGCCTGCCTGGGCGTGCTCTCCGGACAGAAGATCGTGATGTCGTCGACGGCCGTGCCCGCGCCCCGGTCGAGCACGGTCACCTGCGTGATGTCGGCCCCCGCCGCGCCCAGGACCTTGGTCACCTGTGCCAGGGAACCCGGTCTGTCGGGCAGCGCCACGCGTACGCGAAGAAGCATCCGTCCCCTCCATCGAAGATGCATTAATAGCCTATCCGCGAATACCCGTTACGGCCTGACCTGCGCTACAACTGTTCGAATGAAGATTGGGCCGATTGGGGTGTGGCCGCCGGTGGTGCTCGCGCCGATGGCGGGCATCACGAACGCGCCGTTCCGCGTGTTGTGCAGGGAGCAGGGCGCGGGGCTGTTCGTGTGCGAGATGATCACGACGCGCGCGCTGGTCGAGCGCAATCCCAAGACGCTGCGGATGATCAGGTTCGCGGAGTCCGAGCGGCCCAGGAGCATCCAGCTGTACGGGGTGGATCCCGGCATCGTGGGGCGGGCGGTCAAGATGATCGCCGAGGAGGACCTGGCCGACCACATCGATCTGAACTTCGGCTGTCCCGTGCCCAAGGTGACCAGGCGCGGCGGCGGGTCCGCGCTGCCGTACAAGCGGAATCTGCTGCGGCGGATCCTGCGGGAGGCGGTCGCCAACGCGGGGTCGCTGCCCGTGACGATGAAGATGCGCAAGGGGATCGATGACGATCACCTGACATATCTCGACGCCGGGCGGATCGCGGCCGAGGAGGGGGTCGCGGCGATCGCGCTGCATGCGCGGACGGCCAAGCAGCATTACGGGGGTGTGGCCGACTGGGAGGCCATCGCCCGGCTGAAGGAGGCCGTGCCGGACGTCCCCGTGCTGGGGAACGGTGACATCTGGTGCGCCGACGACGCCTTGCGGATGGTGGCGCGTACGGGGTGCGACGGCGTGGTCGTCGGGCGGGGGTGCCTGGGGCGGCCGTGGCTGTTCAAGGACCTGGAGAACGCGTTCAACGGCAGCCCCGAGCGGGCCCGGCCGGCGCTCGGCGAGGTCGCCGAGGTGATGGCCAGGCACGCCGAGGGGCTGACCGAGTGCTTCGACATCGAGCGGTACGCCATAGCCGACTTCCGCAAGCATGTCGGGTGGTATCTGAAGGGGTTCACGGTCGGCAGCGAGCTGCGGCGGGAGCTGGCCACGGCCGAGTCGCTCGACGGGCTGCGCGAAGGGCTGGCGAAGCTGGAGCACGATCAGCCATGGCCGCCGAACACGGACACGCCCCGGGGCAAGTCGGGGGAGCGGACCAAGGTGCTCCTGCCGGACGGATGGCTGGACGACCCCTGGGACTACGCGATCCCCGACGGTGACGCCGAGTCCGACATCTCAGGCGGTTAGTGAGGGCCGGTGGCCTCGGTGCCGCAGGGGCCGCCGCCCACGGCCGGCTCCAGTCGGACGCGCTCGCCCGACATCGTGAGCGTCGGGTAGTACTCGGCGATCCGCTCGGCCGAGCGCCCGACGTAATGGCAGATGAAGCTGCGCCGGAAGCGGTCGGCCGTGCTGTTCGGCTCCGAGCCGTGCACCAGGCTGCCGTTGAAGAACAGAACGTCGCCCGGGTTCATGTCCACGGGCACCCGCGCCAGGCCGGGCGGCGGCGGGACGTACTCCCTGGTGAACGAGACGTCCTGGTCGGCCTCCTCCGGGCAGAACAGGTCCATCAGATGCGTCCCCGGCACGACCTCGAGGCCGCCGTTCGCCCGGTCCACCCGGTCGAGCGCCACCCACGCGGCCACGCACGTGCCCGGCTCGACCCGGAGGTAGAAGTTGTCCTGGTGCAGCGCCTGGCCCCTGGCGCCCGGCGGCTTGAAGTAGAACATGCTCTGGGCTGCTATCGGCTCCTCGCCGATGATGTCGCGGAGTATCGCGGCGATGCGCGTGTCGAGCAGGTAGCGCAGGGCGACGTCGTTCACCTCGTGGGGATGCATGATCCGCGGGTAGTCACGGAGGATGTCGTACGGCTGGCCGGGTTCCTGCGGCTGCGGGGAGAAATGCCCAGGGATCGGCCCCTTGGCGTGCAGCGCCATGAACTCTTCGCGCAGCTCGGCCACCTCTTCTGGAGCGAGGAGACCGGGCACCAGCAAGAACCCCTGATCGTGGAAGTCGTTGAGCCTCATGTGTCTCACGCTAAAGAGCGGGATCGTGTAACGGTATGCCTGTGACCGCTGAGGACCTGTCTGTTCCTGCTGCCGAGCTGACCATCGTGGGGCACTACGACAAGGCCCCCGGGTATGCCACGCGCCGCCCCACCGGGTCGCCGAGCTGGCTGCTGCTGTGGACCGAGGCGGGGGCGGGGCTCGTGGAGCAGGGCGGGGCGTCGTTCGCGGCCCGGGCGGGGGATCTGGTGGTGCTCGGGTCCGGGGTGTCCCAGCACTACCGGGTGCTGCCGGGGGCGGAGCGGTGGCGCTTCTGGTGGGTGCACTTCCGGCCCCGCCCCTCGTGGGGGGCCTGGCTGGGGCCTTATGCGCGGGGCGACGGGTGCCATCTGGTCGGGGGCGTGCCCGCGGGCGTGCACGAGCGCGTCGGCCTGGCGTTCGAGCGGGCACTCCAGGACGCGCGGTGGGTGCCCGGCGCACGCCTTCCCGCCGCACCCAGGCCGGTCACGTTCCTTCCCGACGTGCCGGGGCAGGTCGCGCCGCTGCCCGACGTACCCGGGCAGGTCACGTCCCTGCCCGCCGTGCCCCCTGCCGACGTGCGGGTGTCCGCCGTCGTCACGGCGGGAGCGGCGCGAGAGCTGGTGCTGGGCGCGGTCGAGGAGGTGCTCGTGCTCGCCACCGCCTCCGCGCGGCCCGAAGTGGCGCGCCGGCCCGACGAGGGCGACGAGCGGGTACGCCGGGTCCTCGCGCTCATCGCCGCCGAGCCGGGTGCCCCGCACTCGGTCGCCTCGCTCGCCCGCGCCGTCGCCCTCTCCCCGTCCCGCCTGGCCCACCTGTTCGCCGCCGAGACCGGGCGCACTCCGATGCAGGCCGTGCGCGAGGCACGTGTACGGCGCGCCGCCAGCCTGCTGGAGGTGACGGACCTGGACGTGGGGCAGGTGGCGGCCGCGTCCGGCTTCGTCAGCCCGTTCCACTTCAGCCGGGCGTTCAAGCGCGAGTACGGCCTGCCGCCCCGCGACTACCGCGCCCGCCTCCGCGGCGGTTAGCGCGTGACGGGGAGGGGACCCTTGTCGGGGGTGAAGAGCTGGTCGTCCAGATGGTCGACCGCATAGTCGATGGCCCCCACCACCACGCACTCGTCACCTAGCGTGGACGCGCGTACCTCCGGCATGCGCATGCAGGTGCGCTCCAGCCGTTCCCGCAGCGGCTCGAGCAGCACGTCCGCCGAGCGCGAGAACCCGCCCCCCAGCACCACCATCTGCGGATCCAGGATGAGCACCATCGCGGCGGTCCCCACCGCGAGGTCGTCCACGTACCGCTCGACGGCGGCGACCGCAGCCGGATCCCCGTTCCGCGCGGCGGCCAGCGTGAACCCGGCCGCGTCCTCGGGCGCGGTGCCCTCGGGGATGGACGGGCAGGTGTTGAGGTGCTCGGGAGCGTCGAACCAGCGGGCCTCGGGCAGCATGGAGATCTCCCCGGCCGCCGCCCCGAAACCTCTGTGCACCTTCCCGCCGATGATCAGGCCGGCTCCCATGCGCCGGCCCACGTGCAGGAACACCACGTCCCGGGCGCCCTTGGCCACCCCGCGCCTGGATTCGGCCATGGCGGCAAGGCGGCTGTCGTTCTCGATGAGCACCTGGCAGGGGAACATCTCCCGCATCTTGCCCGCGAGGTCGAGGTCCCGCCAGGCGGGCACGGCGGCCGAGTAGATGACGCGACCCTCGACGTCGATCACGCCGACGGTGCCCACCGAGATCGTCCACAGGTCGGAGACCGACGTACGGCTGAGCGCCAGGCACCCGGAGACCGCCCGCTCGATCGCCGACAGGCGCTCCTCGATCGGGGCGTCGGGAAGCACCGGCTGCCGGGTCTCCGCGAGGATCTCGCCGTCCAGGTCGGACAGGGCGGCGCGGATGTTGTGACCCCCTATGTCGACCCCGACCAGATAGCCGCTGTCGGCGCGGAAGCGGTAGCGGCGGGCCGGCCGGCCCATCGTGCCGGGGCTCGGCGGCACCTCCTCCACCCAGCCCAGCTCCATGAGCTCGTCGGTGACCTCCTTCATGGACGGCCGGGACAGACCGGTCCGCTCGGCGAGCGCCGAAAGGGTGAGCGGGCCCGCCCTGCGCAGCTCCCGGATGGCCGTCAGCGAGTTGAGCTGCCGCAGCCGGGACAGGTCGCCGCCGCGAACGTCCGCCATCGCCGTCCTTAAGTAGGTCTCCTCTGTAACCACAGATTATGCCAGCGAGTCGGCCCTTGTATGCCCCCACACATCTGCCGTTGTTTTCGGGCAGAACACTGTCATTGACCCCGGAGGAGCGCCGGTGCTACTAATGAAGGGCTCCTTTGAAAGTCGAGAGGAATCAGGATGTCCTTCGCTGACATCGGCGAGATCAGGTGTGACCCTGGCGAGGCGCGGGTGTTCGAGCACGGCTGGCAGTCGTGGAGCCCCACGGGCGCATACCGCCTGACGGACACTCCGCCCAGGCCCGCCGACGAGACCATCCAGATCCTCGCCTACCGCCCGGAGACCCCGATCCCCGGCGGGGTGTTCCAGGGCGAAGGGCTGCTGGCCGTCGAGCCGGGCGACGGGTCCGTCGAGCTCTGGTCGGCGCCGAGCCCCCTCCAGGTGCCGTCGATCAGGGCACGCCAGGAGGGCGGCCGCCTGGTGGTCTCCGCCGACGGCCCGGTACGACACCACCGCTCAGAAGGCGGCCTGGACCAGGCCCTGCGCGACTGGGCGGGCACCATGACCGAACCCCGGACGTTCCCCGCCGTCCCGCCTATGTGGTGCACCTGGTACGGCTACTGGGGCAAGGTCACCGACGCCGACGTCATCGAGAACCTGGAGCTCTCCGAGCGCCTCGGACTGGGCGCCGACATGTTCCTCATCGACGACGGCTACGAGGCCGAGATCGGCGACTGGCTGGAGGGACGGCCCGAGTTCGGCTCGCTGGCGCGGGCCGTGGACGCCGTCACGGGCGCGGGCCGGCGGGCCGGGATCTGGACCGCGCCGTTCCTGGTCGGCCACCGGAGCCGGATCTTCCGCGAGCACCCCGGCTGGCTGGTCCAGGGCGCGTACGCGGGACGTATGTGGGACCAGGACCTGGCGGTGCTCGACGTCACCCACCCCGAGGCGGCCGAGCACCTGGTGAACGTCTTCCGGACGTTCAGCGCGATGGGCATCAGCCACTTCAAGCTCGACTTCGTCTACGCGGGAGCGCTCGCGGGCGGGCGGCACGAGGACCTGGACCCCATCGCCGCGTACCGGCGCGGCCTGGAGCTGATCCGCCAAGGAGCCGGCGCCGACGCGACCCTGCACGGGTGCGGGGCGCCGATGTTACCCAGCATCGGCCTGGTGGACATCATGCGGGTCAGCCCCGACATCGCGCCGGCCGTGCAGCCCAAGTCCGGCGACATCAGCCAGCCGTCCCAGCTGGGCGCCCGCCTCACGGGGGCGGCCCGCGAGTTCCTGCACGCCCGGTGGTGGGTCAACGACCCGGACTGCATCATCCTGCGGCCCGAGGTGGAGGCGCGGGAGGAGTGGGCGGCGCACATCGCCGGCACGGGCGGCCTGCGCGGGGCGAGCGACCCGATCGCGGCCCTGGACGACTGGGGCCTGGAGACGACCAGGCGCCTCATGGTCCCGACGTCGACAGAGCCGTCGTGACCAGCCACACCGCCGAGAGCGGCCTGGTGGCGGACGTCCAGGCGGCCAAAGGACGGCGGAGGCGGGGGAGCGGCTGGCACGCGTACCTGTTCGTGGCGCCCAGCCTCTTCGGCGTGCTGGCCTTCCTGCTGCTTCCCATGGTCATCGTCCTCGTCCTCAGCCTCTTCGACTGGGAACTGCTCTCGGACCCCCGGTTCGTCGGCCTCGACAACTACCGCCGCCTGATCGGCGACGGCCAGACGTGGCACTCGCTCGGCGTGACGATCGGGTACGTCCTGCTCTGCATCCCCCTGCAGACCGTCCTCGCCCTGGGCCTGGCCATGCTGCTCAACCAGCGCATCAAGGGCGTCAGGTTCTACCGGTCCCTGTTCGTGGTCCCGTGGATGGCCACCCCCATCGTCCTGGCCCTGGTCTGGGGCTGGATCTTCGACCCCCGCAACGGCGCCATCAACAGCGCCCTGGCGCTGGCCGGGATCACCGGCCCGGACTGGCTGTCCGACCCCGCGTGGGCGCTGCCCGCCGTCGCCCTCGTCAGCGTCTGGCAGTACACCGGCTACAACATGCTGTTCTTCCTGGCCGGGCTCCAGGGCATCCCGAAGGAGCTGCACGACGCGGCCGAGACCGACGGAGCCACGCCGGCGCAGCGGTTCTGGCGGGTGACGCTGCCGCTGCTCAACCCCACGATGTTCTTCGTCAGCGTGACGAACCTGATCGGCTCCTTCCAGGTGTTCGACACGGTGTTCGCGATGACGGACGGCGGCCCCAGTCACACCACCGAAGTGATCAACTTCAGGATCTTCCAGACCGCGTTCAAGGAGTTCGACTTCGGCTACGCGGCCACGCTGTCGACGCTGCTCTTCCTGATCATCTTCCTGGTGACCATGGCCCAGGTCAGGTTCTTCAGCAAGCGCACCACCTACGACTTGAGCTGAGAGGAGACCCATGGCCAAGCGAATCCTCCTGTACGCCGTGCTCGTGGCCGGTGCGTTCATCTCCGTCTTCCCGTACCTGCTCGTCGTGCTGACGGCGTTCAAGACCCAGGCGCAGCTGAGCACGACGGCACCCTGGCTGCCCGGGCTGCCGCCGACCGCGGACAACCTGGCGAAGATGCTGGAAGGGGACTTCCCGCGCTATCTGCTCAACACGGCCGTGATGACGGTGCTGCTGACGGCGGGCCAGCTCGTGTTCACCACGTTCGCCGCGTACGCGTTCGCCCGTCTCCGGTTCAGGGGCAGGGACGTGCTGTTCTGGCTGTTCGTGGCGACGATGATGGTGCCGAGCGCCGTCACGATGATCCCGCTGTTCCTGATCATGCGGGAGCTGGAGCTGGTCAACACCTGGTACGGCCTGCTCGCCCCCTACGTGCTCGGCACGCCGTACGGGATCTTCCTGATGCGGCAGTTCTTCAAGACCCTGCCCTCCGGGCTCGAGGAGGCGGCGCGGATCGACGGGGCGGGGCCGCTGACGATCCTCCTCCGCGTCCTGCTCCCGCTCTGCCGCCCCGCCCTCGGCACGCTGGCGATCATCACGGTGATCTCCTCGTGGAACAGCTTCCTCTGGCCGCTGATCATCACCAGCGGCGACGACACCAAGGTCATCACGGTGGCCATCGCCACGCTCAAGCAGGGCATCGGCGTCGACTACAACCTCATGATGGCCGGCAGCCTGATCGCGCTGGTGCCCATGGTGGCCATCTTCATCTTCTTCCAGAAGCACATCGTCAGATCCGTCGTCCTCACGGGTCTCAAGTAAGAAGAGGTCAGCGAATGTCGCACAACCCCCCGATTCGCTGGGCGCTGCTCGGTGCCGCCCTGCTCGCCCTCACCTCGTGCGGCTCAGGCTCGGGCGGCGGCGAGGCCGGCAAGGTCACGTTGACGTACCGGCTCTGGGACGACCAGCAGAAGACCGGCTACGAGAAGGTCATGGCCGCCTTCGAGAAGGCCAACCCCGGCATCGACGTCAACATCGAGCTGCTGCCGTACGACCAGTACTGGACGAAGCTCACCGCGGACGTCGTCGCGGGCACGGCGCCCGACGTGTTCTGGATGACCCCCACCCAGTTCCCCGAGTACGTGACCAAGGGCGTCCTCAGCCCGGTCCAGGTCGACACGTCGAAGTACCACCAGACCGTCGTCGGTTCGTTCACCTACCAGGGCAAGCTGTACGGCGTCCCCAAGGACTGGGGAATCGTCGGCCTGCTCTACAACAAGGACCTGTTCAAGAAGGCCGGCGTGGAGATGCCGGAGAAGCTGACCTGGGCGGCCGACGGCACGGGCACCCTGCTCGACACGGCACGCAAGCTCACCGTGGACGAGGCGGGCAAGCACCCCGGCGACGCCGGCTTCGACCCCGCCAAGGTCAAGACGTACGGCTTCGCCTCCTGGAACCACTACCAGACGCAGTGGATGAACTGGGTCGTCTCGAACGGCGGCAAGCTCGTCGACAAGCCCTTCGGCAAGTACGCCTTCAACGACCCGGCCTCGGTGCAGGCCCTGCAGTTCGGCGTGGACCTGGTGAACAAGCACCACGTCTCCCCGCCCGCCACCCAGACCAACCCGCCCACCGGCAAGGTCACCGACATGTTCAAGGCGGGCCAGGTCGCGATGTTCCCCGCCAACAACGCGCTGCTGCCGTTCGTGGCGCCCGAGGCCACGTTCGAGATGGGCGTCGCGCCCATGCCTGAGGGGCCGCAGGGCCGCTCGGTCAACCTGAACGGCCTGTCCGAGGCCGTCTACGCCAAGAGCAAGCACCCCAAGGAGGCCATGAAGCTGGCCGAATTCCTCGGCACGCAGGAGCCGCAGAAGATGATGGCCGACGGCGGCTACGTCTTCCCCGCGCTCAACGGCATCAGCCAGGGCTACGTCGACTACTGGAAGTCGAAGAAGGTCGACGTCACGCCGTTCGTGAAGGAGGCCGAGGGCTCGACCTTCCCGCTGCCGATCACCACCGGATTCACCGGCTTCGAGACCAAGCTCAACCAGATCTTCAACGAGATGTACCTCGGCAAGCTCACCCCGCAGGCCGCCGCCGACCAGGCCGTCACCGAAGGCAACGCCACCGTCAAGTAGCGGGACACCCCCCTCACGTAAGGACCCCCATGATCACCCGGCGTTCACTCTTCGCCGGGGGCGCGAGCCTGGGCATCTCCGCCGCACTGGGCGCTGCCCCCGTGCGGGCGGCGGCCCGTCGCGCCCCTGTATCCGACCCCTTCCAGCTCGGCGTCGCCTCGGGCGAGCCCACGCCTGACGGCGTGGTCCTGTGGACCCGGCTCGCCATGAACCCGATCGCGCTCGACGGCCTCGGCGGCATGCCGGATCGCCCGGTGCCGGTCCAGTGGCAGCTCGCCAAAGACGAAAATTTCCGGCATGTCGTACGGAACGGCACCGAGGTCGCCCGCCCCGACGCGGCCCACAGCGTCCACGTCGAGCTCGAAGGCCTCGACCCGGGCGCCGAGTACTTCTACCGCTTCAGGGCCGAGGGCGAGCTCAGCCCTGTCGGCCGCACCCTCACCGCCCCGGCCCGCGGCTCCCGCAGCCGGGCGCTGAACCTGTCGTTCACCTCCTGCGCGGACTACCAGGTGGGCTGGTTCACGCCGTACCGCAGGATGGCCGAGGACCAGCCCGACCTGATCGCCTTCCTCGGCGACTACATCTACGAGTACGGCGACTACAAGTACCCGGTCCGCGACCAGGCCGGCGGCGAGTGCTTCGACCTGGCCGGCTACCGGCTGCGCCACGCCCAGCACAAGGCCGACCCCGAGTCGCAGCTGGCCCACGCCATCGCCCCCTGGGTCGTGGTGTGGGACGACCACGACATCGAGAACGCCTGGGCCGGCGACGTGCCCGAGCAGCCCGACCCGCCGTTCCTCCCGCGCAGGGCCGCGGCCTTCCAGGCGTATTACGAGAACATGCCGTTGCGCCGCGCCCAGAAGCCGAACGGCCCGGCGCTCAAGCTCTACCGCAGCATCCGCTGGGGCGCGGTCGCCAACCTCCACCTGCTCGACACCCGCCAGTACCGCGACCTGTACGCGTGCACCGGCAAGAGCGGCACCGTCGGCCCGGACTGCCTCGACCGCCTCGAGCCCAACCGGACGATCCTGGGCCGCGACCAGGAGGCCTGGCTGGACGGCGAGCTGAAGGGCTCGCGCGCCACCTGGGACCTGCTCGGGCAGCAGGTCTTCCTCATGGAGATGGACTGGACCAACGGCGAGGGCAAGGGCTACTCGAACGAGGGCTGGGACGGATACGTCGCCTCCCGCAATCGCCTGACGGCCGCCATCGACACCTACAAGCGCAACGCCGTCGTGCTCACCGGCGACGTGCACTCCCACTGGGCCGGCGAGGTCAAGCGCGACCACCAGGACCCCGAGTCGAAGTCCGTCGCCGTGGAGCTGGTCACCACCTCGGTGACGAGCGCGGGCAACGGCCTGGACGAGTACCCCAACACGCAGGTCCTGCTCAAGGAGAACCCGCACGTGAAGTTCTTCAACGGCCGCCGCGGCTACGTGCGCGCCCGGCTGACCCAGCAGGAGATGAAGGTCGACTTCCGCTCGCTGTCACGCGTCACCGAGCCGTACGCACCCGCCTACACCTCCGGCTCCTTCGTCATCGAGCCCGGCGTCCCCAGACTCAACCCCGCCTGACAGGACTCCCATGCGCATCTTCACGGCCGCCGCCGCGGCGGCCCTCCTCGCCATGCCCTTCGTGCCGTTATCGAGCGCAGCCGAAGCCGCATCCGGCCCGCCCATGGGCTGGAGCAGCCGCTCCCTCGGCTGCTCGGTCTCGGAGTCGTCGGTACGCAAGGCCGCCGACGCCCTCGTGCCCCTCGTCCCGCTCGGCTACCGGTACGTCATCATCGACGACTGCTGGCTGGCCGCGCAGCGCACGAACGGCGCCCTGGCCCCGGACGCCGCCCGCTTCCCGGGCGGCGTGAAAGCCCTCGCCGACTACGTGCACGGCAAGGGCATCAAGCTGGGCCTCAGCCTGTCGGCCGGCACCAAGGCCTGCTCGGGCGGCGGCCCCGGCTCGTACAAGAGCGAGGCCGCCGACGCCGAGCAGGTCAAGGGCTGGGGCGTCGACTACGTCAAGTACGACTGGTGCAACATCCCCACGGCCGACTTCCCCGGCCAGAACGTGCAGCAGATCGGCGAGGCCCTCTACCCACGCATGCGCCAGGCCCTCGGCGCTGACGTCGCGTTCGCCATGAACAACGAGGACGGCAGCACCGTGCCGTGGCTCTGGGGCAAGAGCGCGGGCGCCACCACCTGGCGCACGAACGTCTACAACCGCCCCATCGCCGATTCGTACGTCACGATGGTGGACATCTGGGAGTTCAACCAGCTCAGGGCCGAGTACGCGGGCCCGGGCAGCTGGGCCGACCCCGACCTGATCCAGGCGGGGCGCGGCGGGATGACCGAGACCGAGTACCGCGCGCAGTTCACGCTCTGGGCGATCGGCGCGTCGCCGCTGGTCCTGCAGGCCGACCCGGCCGCGGCGCCGCCCGCGATCGTCGCCAACCCGAAGGTCGTCGCGGTCGACCAGGACCCGCTGGGCGCGCAGGGCACGTTCGTGAAGACCGACGGCTGGTACCACGTGCTGTCCAAGCCGCTGGCCGACGGCGACCGGGCCGTCGCGCTGTTCAACGAGAGCGACCGCTCGGCCACCATCTCCACCGAGCTCGGCGGCTCGCGCTACCGGGTCGAGGAGCTGTGGAGCGGCGCGGTCACCTCGTCCAAGGGTGACCTGGCGGCCCACGTTCCCGCGCACGCGGCCCTGCTCTACCGGGTCGGCGAAAGCCGTGAGCAGGCGCCGCCGCTGGTGACGTTCGAGGCCGACCCGCCGAAGTTCCTCGGCGACGACCGGCCCTCGGTGCTGGAACCGGGCAAGACGGGCGAGATCCTGACCAAGGTCACCAACACGGGGGCCACCGCACGCCTGCGCGACGTCGAGGTCACGGCCCGCGTACCGGACGGGTGGCAGGCCGCCGCGCGGACGCCCGCCAAGACCGGCAAGCTGGACGGCGGCGAGACGCTCACCGTGAAATGGGCCGTCACCCCGCCCGCCGGCGCCACGCCGGGGAACTACGAGCTCACCTTCACGCAGGGCACGCAGAGCGCCGTGGCCGTCGTGACCGTCGCCACGGCGCCCGGCTCGGGGCGTACGTACCTCAGCGACGTGGCCTGGACCAGCGCCAAGAACTACTTCGGCCCGGTCGAGAAGGACACCAGCAACGGTGACAAGGCGGCCGGCGACGGGAAGCCGATCACCATCGAGGGCGTCACGTACGCCAAGGGCCTCGGCGCCCACGCGCCCGCCGAGATCGAGTTCTACACCGCCGGGCGCTGCTCGACCGTGGAGTTCCAGGCCGGGATCGACGACGAGGTCGGTTCGGCGGGCTCGGCCGACTTCGAGGTCTGGGCCGACGGGGGCCGGGTCGCCCATTCGGGCGTGCTCACCGGCGCCATGCCCGCCCGCAAGGTCACCGCGTCCGTCGAGGGCGCCAGATATGTCCGGCTGGTCGCCACCAACGGAGGCGACAACGCGACCTCCGACCACGCCGACTTCGCCGACGCTGCCATCACCTGTAAGTAAGGAGTTTGCCGTTGTTGATCGTTCCCAAGCCCGTCAAGCACGAGTCCCGGCCAGGGGCGTTCGTCCTCGACCGCGATACCTCGCTGGCCGCCGACCCGGTGCTGAGCGAGGTGGCCGCCTGGCTGCGCGGTGAGCTCGCCCCCGTCACCGGAGGCGAGCTGCTGCCAGGGGGCCCGGGAACGATCACCTTGGCGCTCGGCGATCTGCCGCCGGGGGCGTACCGGCTGACCGTCGGCTCCACGGTGGAGATCGTCGCTGGCGGGCCGGCCGGGGCGTTCTACGGGGCGCAGACGTTCAGGCAGCTCATGCCGCCCGCCGCTTTCAGGAAGGCCGCGCGCGGGCCCTTCGAGGTGCCCGGCGCGTACGTCGAGGACGCGCCGAGGTTCGGGTGGCGCGGCTGCATCCTCGACGTCGCCCGGCATTTCATGACCAAGCGCGACGTGCTCCGCTTCATCGACCTGATCGCCCTGCACAAGCTGAACGTCCTGCACCTGCACCTCACCGACGACCAGGGCTGGCGGATCGAGATCCGCCGCTACCCGAGGCTCACCGAGGTCGGCTCGTGGCGCAAGGAGAGCCAGATCGGCTGGAACGGCGCCATGGACGGCCGCCCGCACGGCGGCTACTACACCCAGGACGACATCAAGGAGATCGTCGCGTACGCCGCGGCCCGGCACGTCACGGTCGTCCCCGAGATCGACCTGCCGGGGCACACCCAGGCCGCCATCGCCGCGTACCCGGAGCTCGGCAACCTGGACACGCCGCTGGAGGTGCGCACGGGCTGGGGCGTCGGCCAGAACGTGCTCAACGTGGAGGACAGCACGATCAAGTTCTTCCAGGACGTGCTGGACGAGGTGCTCGAGCTGTTCCCCAGCCCGTACATCGTGCTGGGCGGCGACGAGTGCCGCAAGGACCAGTGGAAGGCGAGCCCCGCGGCGCAGCGGCGCATCGCCGAGCTGGGGCTGCGGGACGAGGAGGAGCTGCAGAGCTGGTTCATCCACCAGTTCGACGCCTACCTGACGACGCGCGGGCGCCGGCTCGTCGGCTGGGACGAGATCCTGGAGGGCGGCCTGGCGCCCGGCGCGGTGGTCGCGTCGTGGCGGGGCGAGCTGGGCGCGGTGGCCGCCGCCAGGAGCGGCCACGACGTGATCAACTGCTCCAACACGAGCCTCTACCTGGACTACCGGCAGGGGCCGGGGGAGGAGGAGCCGGTGCCGTTCGGGACGGTGCTCACGCTGGAGGACGTCTACGCCTTCGAGCCCGTGCCCGCCGGCCTGCGCGGCGAACCGGCCGCCGCCCACGTGCTGGGCGCGCAGTGCGGCCTCTGGACGGAGCTGATCGACTCCAGCCGGCACGCCGACTACATGGCCTTCCCCCGGCTGGCGGCATTCTCCGAGACGGTGTGGAGCTCACCCGAACGGGACCTGGACGATTTCCGGGCGCGGCTGGCGGCGCACCTGCCCCGGCTGGACGCACTCGGCGTGGAGTACCGGCACGCGGAGGGACCCCTGCCCTGGCAGACCCGGCCGGGCGTGCCGGGTCGGCCGGAGGACCCGGAGCGCTGGCAGGCCAAGCTCGACGCCTGGACCAGCAACCTCCGCCACCCGCGCTAGATCTGGACGGGCCCGCCGCTGCGCCAGTAGACGTTGCCCTCCCTGGACAGCAGCCCCTCGTCCACCAGGTAGCGGCGCAGCGCCGCGTAGTCGTCGTGGAACGCCCGCAGGGCCACGTTCACGTCCTTCTCCGGGTAGCGCACGCCGGGCTCGAACACCATGGCGATGTAGCGCAGCACCACCAGCCGCTTGTCGCGCCGCATCCCCATGGTCGTCAGCCGCCCGTCCACCAGGAACGTGCGCAGCACCCGCTCCTCGGCGCTCAGCTCCTCGGCCGGCTCGGCCCGCGCCCGCAGCAGCTCACGGAAGCGCTCGGGCGTGGCCTTCCACTTGCCGCTCTCGTCGCACGCCGCCAGGCCGCCGGCGGCCAGCTTCCGCAGCGCCTTGGGCGACTGGCCGTCATCGTCACCGAGCACGAGGGCGGCGAAGGTCCGTAACGTGTCTTCCTGGTAGAGCAGCCCGAGGACGCGCCTGATCTCATCGTCGTTCACCCATACCATTTTGTCCCATGATCTCAGCGCTGTTACTCGCCGTCGCCGTCGCCATCCCGAACAACTTCCTGCTGTACGAGGAGGCCGCCGCCACCAAGGACAAGAACCCCGAGACGAACTGGACAGCCAGCGGCAAGAAGACGGCCACCCTCGTCGTGAACCCGTGCCAGAAGGCCAAGCTCGGCCAGAGCGGCCGCACGCAGGCCAGGACGCTCATCTACACCGCGGTGCCCGACTACTCCAAGTCGGAGCAGGTGATCCTCTACTCTTCGGCCGCGGCCGCGGGCAAGGCCATGCGCGACGTGGAGGCCGCCGCGCGCTCCTGCTCCAGGTCCGGCTACCGTTATGCCGCCCGCGCGGTGAGCCTCGGTGACAAGGCACTGAACGTCACCGGCCAGGCATACCAGGGCAGGAAGCCGGGCGTCGGCGGCGAGCGGGCCGTCGTGACCCGTCGCGGAAACGCCCTGATCCTCTACACCGTGGCCGGCGAGTGGGGTAAGCCCCGAAAGGACGACTTCGGGCAGCAGACGCGGGACACCAAGCGCATGCTCGCAAAGATCTGCACCATCGCCGATTGCTGATTGCGGGAAATGTCTCGATCTTGGGACACGATCATGACACGACCCCGACGTATTCCGGACGACACTGAATCGACAGGCGTGTGCCGGGGCGCCCTTGCCAGTCCGTTCCGGCACACGGCTTGTCGTTTTCTGGGGTTGCATTGGGCTTCGGGGGCAGCCCCAGCGCCCCCGGCGCGGTGCCTCAGAGCCGGTTGAGCCCGATCACGTGGAGCACGGCGCGGCCCTCCTCATCGGACCCGGCCAGGTCGACCTGGGCGTCGATGCCCCAGTCGCCGTCGCCGGCCGGATCCTTGACCGTCTGGCGGACCTTCCAGAGCCCGCTCTCCTCCTCGATCCGCAGCAGCGCGGGCCCGCGCGCGTCGGCGTCGGTGAAGATCTCCTCGTGCTCGGCGTAGTACGCATCCAGCGCCGCGCCCCAGTCGACGTCGGGGGCGAGCTCCTCCAGCTCGTCCTCCTTCTCGATGGCGCAGAGCTCGACCAGCCGGAACATCGCGTTGCGCACCAGCACGCGGAAGGCCCGCGGGTTGGCCGTGACCGGGCGCACCTTGGTCTCGAGCTGGTTCTGCTGCTCCAGCGCCTCGGCCGGGTTGGTCAGCTTCTCCCACTCGTCGATGAGCGAGGAGTCGACCTGGCGGACCAGCTCGCCGAGCCACTCGATCAGATCGACCAGGTCTTCGGTCTTGAGGTGCTCGGGCACCGTACGCGACAGCGTGCGGTAGGCGTCGGCCAGGTAACGCAGCACCGTGCCCTCGGACCTGGCCAGCTCGTAGAACTGGATGTACTCGCCGAACGTCATGGCCCGCTCGTACATGTCACGGATCACGGACTTGGGGCTGACCGTGTAGTCGCCCACCCACGGATGCCCGTGCCGGTAGGTCTCGTAGGCCCCGAGCAGCAGGTCTTCCAGCGGCATGGGGTACATGACCTCGGCCAGCTGCTCCATGCGCTCTTCGTACTCGATGCCGTCGGCCTTCATCTGCGCGACCGCCTCGCCGCGCGCCTTCTTCAGCTGCGCCGACAGAATCTGGCGCGGGTCGTCGAGGATCGACTCCACGATCGAGACGATGTCCAGCGCGTATGACGGCGACTCGCGGTCGAGCAGGTCGAACGCGGCCAGCGCGAACGTGGACAGCGCCTGGTTGAGCGCGAAGTCCTCCTGCAGCTCGATCGTCAGCCTGGCCCGCCTGCCCTGCTCGTCGGGTTCGGCGAACTGCTCGACGATGCCGCCCGCCAGCAGCGACCGGTAGATCGCGATGGCCTGGCTGATGTGGCGCCGCTGCCACTTGCGGTCCTCGTGGTTGTCGGTCAGCAGGTGCTTCATCGCCTGGAAGCAGTCGCCGGGCCGGTTGATCACCGCGAGCAGCATGGCGTTGCTGACCTTGAAGCGGGAGTTGAGCGGCTCCGGCTCCGCTTCCTGGAGCTTCTGGAACGTGTCCTCGCTCCAGCCCACGAACCCCTCCGGCGGCTTCTTGCGCGCGTAGCCGCGCCGCCGCTTGGGGTCGTCGCCGATCTTGGCGAGGGCCTTGGCGTTCTCGATGTCGTGCTCGGGGGCCTGGCAGGCGACGTAGCCGATGGTGTCGAACCCGGCCCGGCCGGCCCGGCCCGCGATCTGGTGGAACTCGCGGGCGCGCAGCCGCCGAACCTTGTTGCCGTCGTACTTCGACAGCGCGGTGAACAGCACCGTCCTGATCGGCACGTTGACGCCGACGCCGAGGGTGTCGGTGCCGCAGATGACCTTCAGCAGGCCCGCCTGGGCCAGCCGCTCCACCAGGCGCCGGTATTTCGGCAGCATGCCGGCGTGGTGGACGCCGATGCCGTGGCGCACGAGCCGGGACAGCGCCCGCCCGAACCGGGTGGTGAAGCGGAACCCCCCGATCATCGTGGCGATGGCCTCCTTCTCGGCCTTCGTCGCCATGTTGATGGACATCAGGGCCTGGGCCCGCTCCATCGCCGCCGCCTGCGTGAAGTGCACGACGTAGACCGGCGCCTGCCCGGTCTTGAGCATCTCCTCCAGCGTCTCGTGCAGCGGCGTCATCCTGTACGAGTAGACCAGCGGCACCGGCCGCTCGGCGTGCTTGACCACGGACGTCGGCCGCCCGGTGCGCCTGGTCAGGTCGCGCTCGAACATCGACACGTCGCCGAGCGTGGCCGACATCAGGATGAACTGCACGTTGGGCAGCTCCAGGATCGGCACCTGCCACGCCCATCCGCGGTCGGGCTCGGCGTAGAAGTGGAACTCGTCCATGACGACCTGGCCGATGTCGGCCGCCGCGCCGTCGCGCAGGGCCACGTTGGCCAGGATCTCGGCCGTGCAGCAGATGATGGGCGCGCCAGGGTTGACGCTGGCGTC
Source organism: Nonomuraea sp. CA-141351 (assembly GCF_050944675.1). Classification (NCBI taxonomy): domain Bacteria; kingdom Bacillati; phylum Actinomycetota; class Actinomycetes; order Streptosporangiales; family Streptosporangiaceae; genus Nonomuraea; species Nonomuraea sp. CA-141351. The sequence continues at coordinate 7,866,219 of NZ_CP191982.1, read as the reverse complement.
GCCGGTCATCATGCCGACGTTCTCGGTGCCGAAGATGGCGCACAGGTCGAAGAACTTCTCCGACACCAGCGCCTTGATCGGTGCGGTGTAGAAGGTGCGCTGGTCGCGCGTCAGCGCGGTGAAGTGGGCGCCCGCGGCCACCAGCGACTTGCCCGAGCCCGTCGGCGTGGCCAGGATCAGGTTGCTGCCGGAGACGACCTCGATGAGGGCCTCCTCCTGGGCGGGATAGAGGGTGAGCCCCCGCTCGGAGTTCCACTGCACGAACGCGTCGAAGATGGCGTCCGGTTCGGCGTCGATGTCTTCGGGCAGGCGGTCAAGGAGAAGGCTCACGCTCTCTATCCTGCCGAAGTTTGCCGTGTGGTCGAACCGCTCTAGCCAAGAGGGAGCTGGAACAGCACCGTGTCGATCCAGCGTTCGTGCTTGAATCCCACCGCCCGAAGCCGCCCGGCCTCCTCGAACCCGAACGCCTTGTGCAGCCGCGCCGAGGCCGGATCGCCCGAGTCCGCGATCACCGCGATCATCTGACGGGCGGGGGTCTCGCCGGTCTTCTTGATCAGCTCGCCGAGCAGCAGCTTGCCGAGCCCCCGCCCCGTGAAGCCGGGAGCCAGGTAGATCGTGTCCTCGACCGTGTGCCGGTAGGCGGGCTTGGGGCGGTACTGGGAGACGTAGGCGTATCCGGCGACCGCGCCGTCCACCTCGGCCACCAGGAACGGCAGCCCCGCGCCCGTGATGCCGTCCGCCTTCGCCCGCCACGCGTCCAGCCCGAGCGGCGTCTCGTCGAACGTGGCCACGCTGCCGGTCACGTAGTGGGCGTAGATGTCGGTGACGGCAGGCAGGTCGGCCTCGACAAGGCCCCGAATGTTCGTCATGGCCGACATTCTGCTAAACGCAATGTGACAGGGGTGTTTCCGGATCCTCACGTCCGTGATCGAGGTGCCGTCATCAGCAGGCCGCCCAGCAGGGCGAGCACCGCGAGGAACGGCCCGCCGCCGGGCGCGAACCCGCCGACCGTGAGCGTCAGCACCCCGCCGCCGGCCAGCGCGACCGCCGCGAGCGTGCCGCCCCACCCGGCCTGCCCGTACGGCAGCGCGGGCGGCGCCTCGAACCTGGCGAAGCCCTTCAGCAGCGGCCACATGACCAGGCACAGCAGCCCGAGCCAGACCGGCCACCCCGCGAGCCAGAACGCGCTGCCCGGCCTCGGCGTGTCGATGCCCAGCAGGACCACCACCACGCCGGTGACCGCGAACAGGGCCGGCATGTGCCACAGGTACACGGTCATGATCCGCGGGCTCGCCCAGGCCAGCAGGCGCTCCGTGGGCAGCCGCACCAGCCACGGCCGCAGCAGCGCGGCCAGCCCGACCTGCCCGATCCCGACGGCCAGCATGGCCAGGGTGGGCGGCGCCATGTTCGACACCTCGGCGCCCGGCAGGCCGATCATGCTGCCCGGGTACGGGCCGTACGCCACCAGCAGCGCCGCAACGCCGAACCCGCCGAGAGCGAGTGCCCACGGGCGACGCAGGCGCCCTTCGGCGTAGAAGAAGCCGAGCTGGTGGACCGCCAGCCAGACGAACACGACGTTCAGGTAGCCGATGGCGTCGAACCCGGTCGAGAAGCGCATCACGTCCGTCAGCACCGCCCCGGCCGCCAGCGACGCGGGGACCAGCAGGCCGTACCTCTCGTGCAGGCGCAGCGCGAGCGGGGTGGCCGTGACGGCGATCAGGTAGACGGCCAGGAACCACAGGAGCTGGCCGGTCAGCCGCGCGCCCACCTCCAGCGGCTGTTCGGGCACGCCCAGCGTGAGCAGCACGTGGGGAAGCGGGATCCACACCGCCGCCAGGGGCAGCAGCGGCCAGGCCAGCCGGCGCAGCCGGGCCGCCAGCCACCGTTGCGGGTTCCCGCCCGAGCGGCCGAAGCTGATCGCGTTCGCCGCGCCGCCCGCGAAGAACACCAGCGGCATGACCTGGCTGAGCCACGTCACGACCCACACGCCGGGCGTCGACAGCGCGTTGCCCGTGGCCAGCCGGCCCCCCTGGTAGGTCAGCACGGGGATCGTCCAGTGCTGGAACACGATCAGCGCCATGCCGAAGACACGAAGCAGGTCGATGAACGGGTCCCGCACCGCCGCACGCGTGCCTGCCGTCCGGCCCGGCTGTGTGCTCGGCTGTCTCACTGGGGCGATGGGGCGGTCCAGCAGGACGGTCATGGGGGAGCCTCGATTCGGCGGGGAAGCGGATGGTTCAAGGCTCCCGTCGCGGGCCTTCACGCACAGTGCCGCTCGCCGCCCTCTTGCGGTCGAGATCACATCACCCTGCGTGGTAGGGCTGGCCCTACCTCCGCACACCTGTGCACCCGCTCGTCTCGGACGATCAGAGGCCATACCGTGAATGCCATGCGCTCCCGGATGAGGCGTGTCCTACTCGACACCCGTTACACGCTGCTCGGCTTCCCCACAGCCGTCATCGGCTTCGTGATCATGATCGCCGGCTTCGCGGCCGGCGTGGGCACCGCGGTCGTATGGGTGGGCGTGCCGCTGCTGGCCGGCACGCTGATGACGGCGCGGGGCTTCGCCGACGCGGAGCGCGGCTGGCTGTCCGACGTGCTCGAGCGGCCGCCCGTACGGCCCCGCTACAGGCCCGCCCCGCCCGGCGCGGGCCGCTTCCGCCGGATCGTCAACCCGCTGACCAGCGGGCAGTCCTGGCTCGACATGCTGCACGGCATCCTGAACCTGCCGTTCGCCATCGCGTCGTTCGTGGTCACGGTGGTGTTCTGGGCGATCCCGCTGGCCGGCCTGACCTACCCGCTGTACGGCATCGTCACCTCGCGCATCCAGGGCAACGAGGAGCTGCCCGAGCTGCTCGGCCTGGGCGACGGCTACACCGTCAACTCGATCTTCTACGTCTCCCTCGGCCTGGTCTTCGCGCTGATCCTGCCGTTCGCGGTGCGCGGCGCCGCGCTGCTGCGGGCCGGGCTGGGCCGGGCGCTGCTGACCGGCGTGGCCGAGCTGCAGGAGCGCATCGACGACCTGGCCGAGGGCCGGGCCGCCGCCGTCTCCGCCGAGGCCAACGCGCTGCGCAAGCTGGAGCGTGACATCCACGACGGGCCGCAGCAGCGGCTGGTCTCGCTGGCCATGGAGCTGTCCAGGGCCCAGCGGCAGATGGCCAAGGATCCGGAGGCGGCGCAGGCCACGATCAAGTCGGCCATCACCGCCACCCGCGAGACGCTCGACGAGCTCCGTGCGCTCTCGCGCGGCATCGCGCCGCCCATCCTGTCCGACCGCGGCCTCGCGCCCGCGCTGGCCGCCCTGGCAGGGCGCTGCACGATCCCCGTCGATCTGGACGTGCAGACCGTCGAGCGCTATCAGGCCGCGGTGGAGAACGCCGTCTACTTCGTCTGCGCCGAGACCCTCACCAACGTGGCCAAGCACAGCCGCGCCACGATCTGCACGGTCCAGCTGACCCGCATCGGCGACGTGCTCATGCTCACGATCGGGGATGATGGGGTCGGCGGCGCACACGTCGCCAAGGGACACGGTCTCGCCGGCCTGGCCGACCGGCTCCGCGCCGTTGACGGGGAGCTGAGCGTGCAGTCGCCGGACGGCGGGCCGACGTTGATCGTGGCGGAGGTGCCGTGCGGGTAGTCGTGGCCGATGACGCGGTCCTGATCAGGGAGGGCCTGGTCAGGCTGCTGGAGGAGTTCGGCTGCGAGGTGGTCGCGACCGTCGGTGACGGCGACGCCCTCGTGGCGGCGATCGCCGAGCACAAGCCGGACGTGTCGGTGGTCGACGTGCGCATGCCGCCGTCGTTCACCGACGAGGGGCTCAAGGCGGCCGTGGAGGCGCGGCGCAGGGTCCCCGGGGCGCCCGTGCTGATCCTGTCGCAGTACGTCGAGGTCTCCTACGCCGACGACCTGCTCGCCGACGCCCGGGGCGCGGTGGGCTACCTGCTGAAGGACCGGGTCGTCGATGTGGACGAGTTCCTGGAGGGCCTACGGCGGGTGGCCGCCGGCGGCACGGTGTTCGATCCGCAGGTGGTGTCCCAGTTGATGGTGCGCAGGCGCAAGGACGACCCGTTGGCGCAGCTGACGCCGCGGGAGCGGGAGGTGCTCGGGCTGATGGCCGAGGGGAAGTCCAATCCGGCCATCGGGCGGCAGCTCGTGATCAGTGACGGCGCCGTGGAGAAGCACATCAGGAGCATCTTCAACAAGCTCGGCCTCTACGCGGAGGACAGCGACCAGCATCGGCGGGTGCTCGCCGTACTGACGTACTTGCGTTCCTGATCCTTTCGCGGCCGTCGGTCCCCCCTCCGGCCGCGACGGTTGGCTGGCCGGTCCGCGCGGCGCCGCGCGCGGACCTGGCCGCTCGGGGGATTTAGCCGAGCGCGTCGACCAGCTTCTTGCGCTGCTGGGCGCCCAGGCCGCCAAGGCGGCGCTTCTCGTCGACGCCCGCCTCCTCCATCAGCGCGGTGGCCTTGGCCGGACCGACGCCCTTGACGGCGCGGAGCGCCTGGGAGACCTTGATCTTCTTCGCGATGTCGTCGTCGCGCTCCAGCAGCTGAGCGAACGTCAGCTCGCCGGCCTTGACCTTGGCGAGCAGAGCGGTGCGGGCGGCACGCGCCTCGGCCGCCTTGGCCAGAGCCGCCTGACGCTGCTCGGGGGTGAGAGTGGGAAGTGCCATCTCAGTTCTCTCCTCGGGGAGTTTACGTTCGGGATTCTGTTACCCGTGGTGCAGTGGCTAATCATGGCGGATACCAGCGGTTCGTGTTGCGGAAAGCGACCGCTCAACGTGTCCGCCACACCTCGGCGGCCGCTTCCGCGCACGCCACGTCCTGCGTGACCGTGCCTCCGCTGACCCCTATGCCGCCGACCACGCGCCATCCCTCACCGTAGTCCGCCCAGAGCGGGATGCCGCCTCCGATGCACACGAACCCCTCCCGCGGCAGGCCGTGCAGGTCCCCTCCGGGAGCCGTTCGCGCGGCCAGCTCCGTGGTGGACCCCCGCAGGGCCACCGAGGTGTACGCCTTGCCCTGCGCGAGCATCGGTCCCGCGATCTCCGCACCCTCCATACGCTGGAAGGACACCAGATGGCCGCCCTCGTCCACGACCGCCGCGGAGATCGCCACGCCTTCGCGCAGCGCCTGCCTGACGGCCGCCTCGGTCATGCGGAGCGCGAGTTCCAGATTCACGCGTGCTTCCCTCGGATCGCTGAGGTCGTGATGGTTTTCCCCTCCATGCGTACAGCCCCTTGGCCCTGCACGGCAAGATCGCTAGCATGGGGCGGAACGGGCACCGCCTATAGCGGCTTCGCCCCCTTCAGGGTGGAATGCGTCACATTGCTCCGCTCGGGCGTGTCGCGACCCTGGTCAGGGTGGTTTTCGCGCCACCTTTCGAGGCCTTCCGGAGTGAGGAAGGCGTCGAACACCGACTCCATCGCGCCCAGCAGCGCGCCCCGCCAGCCCAGTGCCGAGCCCTCGATCCTGGGCGGGTGGTCGCGGCGGATCGCCATGAGGCCGGGCACGCAGCTCTCCATCAGGGCCTGCCCGGCCCGCCCGTACAGCTCGACGCCGTGGCCCGAGAGGGTCACCGCTTCGGGGTCGTGGGCGTTCACGAGGGCCGCGATGCCGCGTCCGAGCGCTCTCGCGTTGGCCGCGACCGCCTCCTCGCTGCCGGCCAGCACCTCCTCCGCCTGGGCCCGCCCCCTGCCGCCGCCGTAGGCGAGTCCGACGTGGCGGAGCAGGGCGTTCGCGCCGACGTCCATGCTCCAGCAGCCGGTCGCGCCGCACGGGCAGGGCCGGTCGCCGCCGGTGAGCGGCATGTGGCCGAACTCGGCTCCCGTGCCGCTCGCCCCGCCCAGCGGCCGTCCCTCCACCACGAGGACGCCGCCGAGGTCGAAGTCCACGTGCAGGTGCAGCCCCACTCGCACCCCCTGCAGCCGCCCACGCCGCGCCTCGGCCAGCGCCGCGAACGCCGTGTCGTTCCCGACGATCGGCGCCTTCGTCCCGAGCAGCCGTGGCACGTCGACCGAGCGCCATCCCAGGTGGGCGATGTCCACCAGGCCGCCGTGCCGTACCGGGCCCGCCAGGGCCACCCCGACGCCGACGACTCGGTGGCCGAGGCGGCGCCTGTGGGCCGCGATGGCGTCGCCCAGGGGCCCCAGAGTGCCCTCGGGGGTGCCGTCGTGCGGCTGGAGACCGAGCACCGTCGTCCGCCCGCCCAGCTCGCAGGCCGCCAGCTCCCAGGCGTCCTCCCGTACGTCCACGGCGAGCGCGAGCGGTCCGCGCGGATGCGGCCCCGGCACCTGCGTCGGACGCCCTCGCCCATGCTCCCGCGCGGGCTCCTCGTGCAGCAGTTCGTGCTCGGCCAGGCCGGCGACCAGCACTGACGCCGTCCCCCTCGCCAGGTGCAGGTCGCGGGTCAGCTGCGACCTGGTGCGGGTGGCCCCGCAGTCATGCACGGCGCGCAGCAGCCGTACCCGGTTGTGCGCGCGAAGCTCGCCACTCGTCGTAGCACCAATCACGGTCCACAGTTTATGCTCTAGCCGTGAACAAAAGCCTCATTGATGCCAGACGTGCTCGTGCCGGAGTGTTCGGGTTCTTCTTCCTCGCCGGGTTCGTGATGGGTTTGTGGGCCGCCGGGCTCCCGTCCCTGAACGACCGGCTCGATCTCGGCCCCGCCCGGCTGGGCAGTGTCCTGTTGCTGATCTCGGGCGGCGCGCTGGTGTCGATGCTGCTGGCCGGGCCGCTGGTGGACAGGTGGTCGAGCCGCCGGGTGTGCTGGTTTGCCGGTCCCTTCTCGGGGGTGGTCCTGCTCGGCCCCGCCCTCGCGCCCTCGTACTGGGCTCTGGTGGTGCTCGCGGTGCTGTTCGGGATCGGGCTGGGGGTGACCGAGGTCGCCATGAACACCCACTCCGTCGAGGTCGAGCGCCGCTACGGCCGCCCGATCATCTCCGCCTTCCACGGCACGTGGAGTCTGGGCGGGGCGGCCGGGGGCGGGCTCACCTCGCTGATGCTCAATGCCGGGGTGGACCCGCAGTGGCTGCTGATCGCGGCGGCGCTGGTGGTGCCCTTCCTGTACGTCCCCGCGGCACGCCTGCTGCTGCCCGACCCGCCCGCGCACGCCTCCTCGTCGGAGCCGGGCGCTTCGGGGGGCTCGTCGCTGGGCTGGGGCCTGATCGCGCTCCTCGGCCTGGCCGCGTTCGCCGGCCACCTGAGTGAGGGCGCGGCCATCGACTGGGCCGCGCTGCACGCCCGCTGGATCCTGCGGACGGATCCGGCGATGGCGCCGCTCGCGTACACGATCTTCTCGGTGGCCATGACCACCATCCGCCTGCTCGGAGACCCGATCAGGGCCCGCCTCGGCTCGGTGCGCACCATCCAGCTCGCCGGCCTCTTCGCGACGGCCGGCTACGTCCTGGTCCTGGCGTCGCCGGTGGCGACCGGCCCCCTGCGGGTCGTCTGCGCCTGGGCCGGCTGGGCCCTCGCGGGCGTGGGCCTGGCCACCGTGGTCCCGGTCCTGTTCAGCGCGGTCGGCGCCGCCGGCGGCCGGGTGGGGCGCGCACTGGCGATGGTGACCGCCTTCGGCTACAGCGGCCTCCTCCTGGGGCCGGCGGTGCTGGGTTACGTGGCGGAGGCGTCCTCGCTCCCGATCGCCTTGATCATCCCCGCGGTCCTGGCCGCCGTGGTGGCCCTCGCCGGCACCCCGGCCATCCGCTCCCTGAACCGCCTCTCACCTGCTCCCGCCGGCGCACAGCCCGTCATCAACGCGCCCGCCCCCGCCCGCGACTGACTCGCGCGGCCACCCGAGGCGCGTGGAGGCAGGATCGTGAGGACTGTCCCATTGGGTAACAGCACTCGGCCCTTTCGCTTCCTCCGCCACCGGTCAGGCCGCGGTGTCCGAGGCGACCAGCCAGTCGACGAACCGCACGCCATGCAGGGCGACGGATCCACCGTGGCCCTGGACGGAACTTGGGAAATCGGCTTTGACCTGGTGTTACGCGATCGTGACTTGACCTGGGATGTTACCTCCATGTTTCATGTGCCAAGCACGGTAAACGTTTACAGAGTCTTTGTCGTAAACGTTTACAACACCATGGAAGGACAACCTTGGCCGACGGACCCACGATCAACACGATCGCCGAGCGCGCCGGTGTCTCGATCGCCTCCGTCTCGCGGGTGTTGAACGGCCTGCCGACCAGGCAGGAGACCGTGCGCAAGGTGATGGCCGCCGCCGACGAGCTCGGCTACGTGCGCAACGCCGTGGCCAGGTCGCTCAAGTCGCGCCGCACCCACCAGGTCGCCTTCGCCATGGCCGACGTCGGCAACCCCGCCTACCTGGCCATGCTCCGCGAGATCCAGCCCGTGCTGAAGGCCGCCGGATACCGGCTCGTGCTGCACTCCACCGACGCCGTCGTGGCCGACGAGATCGACGTGCTGCACAGCCTGGGCGAGCGGTACGTGGACGGGCTGATCATGAGCCCGCTGCGGGTCACCGAGGCGCACCTCGAGATGCTGGCCGCCGCCAGGGCGCCCGTCGTGATCATCGGGTCCGTGCCCGACGGCACCCGCGTGGACAACGTACGGGCCGACTCGCGGACCGGCGTCCGGTTGGCGGTCGATCACCTGTACTCGCTCGGCCGCCGCAGGATCGCCATGGTCAACGGCCCGCTGGACACCGTGCCCGGCGCCGCTCGCGGGGACGCCTACCGGGAGGCGCTGCGGGACCTGGGCGTGCCCTACGACGAGGACCTCGTGCAGATCGGCGACTTCTACCGCGCGGAGGGGGGCCGCGCGGTGGCGGAGCTGCTCGCCAGGGTCCCGGACGTGGACGCGCTGCTGTGCGCGAACGACCTGATCGCGCTGGGCGCGCTCGACGTGCTGCGGGCCGCGGGGCGCCGGGTGCCGGACGACGTGGCGGTGGTCGGCATGGACGACACCGACCTGGCCGCCGCCTCCTGGCCCTCGCTGACCAGCGTCTCGCTGGGGTCGGCCGAGCGCGGCAAGGCCGCCGCCGAGCTGCTGCTCGAGCGGCTGCAGGGCGGCGACCGCGGGCCCAGGCTGGTCACCGTGCCGCCCCGCCTCGTGGTCCGCGCCTCCACGATGGGCGCCGAATACGAGAACGCGCACCGTCCGGCCGGGGACGAGAGCGCGAGCCGTACCCGTACAGACCTGACCAAGGAGGACGCGTGACGGCGACCGTGACGAGGGCGGCGCCGCCGCGCGGGCCGCGCGTGCGACGCGGCGGGATCTCGCGCAGGACGCGCGAGATGTGGCTGCTCATGCTGCCCGCCCTGGTGCCGGTGCTGCTGTTCAGCGTCGGCCCGCTGCTGTACGGCATCGGCCTGGCCTTCACCGACGCCCGCAACGTACGCAACCACGACACGAGCTTCGTCGGCCTGGAGAACCTCACCGACCTGCTCGCGGACGGCGACTTCTGGTCCTCGTTCAAGATCGGGGCGATCTGGTCGGTCTCCGTGACCGTGCTGCAGTTCCTGGCCGCGCTCGGCCTGGCGCTGCTGCTCAACCAGAACCTGAGGTTCAGGAGCGTGGCCCGGGTGCTGGCGGTGGTGCCGTGGGCGATGCCGCCCGTGGTCATCGGACTGATGTGGAAGCTGGTCTACCACCCCGACGCCGGCATCCTGAACGGCCTGCTGGGCACGGACATCGACTGGCTGGCCGACTTCTCGCTCGCGCTGCCCGCGATCATCGTGGTCGGCGTCTGGACCGGCATGCCGCAGACCACTGTGGTGCTGCTGGCGGGCCTGCAGGGCATCCCGAAGGAGCTGTACGAGGCGGTCGAGGTGGACGGCGCGGGCGCCTGGCGGCGCTTCTGGAACATCACGCTGCCGCAGCTCAGGCCCGTCATCGTGGCGATCACCTCGCTCGACTTCGTGTGGAACATCAACCAGTTCGGCCTGGTGTACGTGCTTACGCAAGGCGGTCCCGGCGGCCATACGCGGCTGCCGATGCTCTTCGCCTACGAGGAGGCGTTCAGGTACCGGTTCGCCGGATACGCCTCGATGCTCGGCGTCGCCATGGCGATCGTCGTGCTCGCGGTGCTCGGCGTGTACCTGTGGCGGCAGATGAGGGAGGCCAAATGAGGATCGCCGGACGCGTCCTGCAGTACGCCGCGCTGGCCGCGTTCATCGTGTTCCTGGCGTTCCCGCTGGTGTGGCTGCTGTCCACGTCGCTGAAGACGCCGCGGGAGATGGCGCTGGCCGACCCCACGTGGATCCCGCGAGACCCGACGCTGGCCAACTTCGCCGACGCGTTCGGGGAGCAGGACCTGGTCGGGGCGGCGGTGCGCAGCCTGATCGTGGCGCTGTTCAGCAGCGCGATCACGGTGCTGATCTCGTTGCCCGCCGCCTACGCCATGGCCCGCTACCGCGGTCTGATCAACCGGATCGCGACCGGGTGGGTGCTGGTCAGCCAGGTGTTCCCGTTCATCCTGATCATCATCCCGCTCTTCATGATCCTGCGGGACCTGTCGCTGGTGAACACGCTGCCCGGGCTCGTGGTGGTGCACGTGACGTTCACGCTGCCGTTCGCGCTGTGGATGCTTCAGGGGTACGTGCGCGCCGTGCCGCCCGAGCTGGAGGAGGCCGCGGCGGTGGACGGCGCGTCCCGGCTGCGCTCGATCGCCAGCGTGGTCGCGCCGCTGCTGGCGCCGGGCGTGGTGGCCACGTTGCTGTTCTCGTTCATCTCGTCGTGGAACGAGTTCCTGTTCGCGCTCGTGATCCTGCAGGACCCCGACGTCATGACGCTCCCGCTCACGCTGGTGAGGTTCACCGGCCCGGAGGGGGTGGCCAGGCTCGGCCCGCTGGCCGCGGCGTCGCTCATGGCGACGATCCCGAGCCTGATCTTCTTCGCAATCATTCAGCGGCGACTGAAGTCCGGCCTGATGGCCGGCGCCGTCAAGGGCTAGGAGGCTCATATGCGAATCAAATCCGCTCTGGCGGCGGCTGCGATCGTCGCGCTCGCCGCCGCGTGCGGCAGTGGCGGAGGCGGCGGCGAATCCTCGTCCTCCTCCAAGAACGAGCCGGTGAAGCTCGACTTCCTCAGCCTGGCCTGGCAGAAGGAGTCCATCGCCGCGAACAAGCAGATCGTGGACGAGTGGAACAAGGCCAACCCGAACATCCAGGTCAACTACGTCCAGGGCAGCTGGGACAACGTCAACGACCAGCTCGTCACCCAGTTCGCCGGCGGCACTGCGCCCGACGTGATCCACAACGACTCGCCCGCGCTGTCCGGATTCGCCTCCGACGGCTACCTGCTCGACATCAAGGACAAGCTGCCGGCCGAGCTCAAGAGCGACATCCCGCAGGCCGCCTGGGACACCGTCACCTTCGACGGCGGCAAGGGCGAGCAGGGCGTGTACGGCGTGCCGTTCCTGCAGGAGTCGCAGGTCATCATCGCCAACAAGAAGCTGCTCGACGCGTCCGGCGTACGCGTCCCGACGTCCGACAACCCCTGGACGTGGGACGAGTTCTCCGCCGCGGCCAAGAAGATGACCAAGGGCGGCGCGTACGGCGTGGCCTGGGCGATGAAGTCGCCGGTCAACAAGACGCTCAACCTGGCGCTCAACTTCGGCGGCACGTTCTTCCAGACGGCCGACGGCAAGACCACGGTCAAGGTCGGGCCCGAGGAGCGTGAGGTGCTCCAGCGCATCCACGACCAGCTCTACAAGGACAAGTCCGCCGACCCGACCGCTCTCGGCCAAGGTACCGCGGACCCGCTGCCCGCCTTCTTTCAGGGCAAGTTCGCGCTGCTGCCCGCGGGCGTGTACCTGCGCCAGCAGGTCGCCGAGCAGGCTCCGGAGAAGTTCGAGTGGGTCACGCTCCCCGCGCCGAAGGGCACGAGCGCCCAGCAGGGAGCGGTCTCGCAGACGCTGTCGATCTCCCAGGACAGCAAGCACGCGGACGAGGCCATGAAGTTCATCGCGTTCTTCCTGAACGGCGCGAACCAGGCCAAGCTCGCCAAGGGCGACTGGCTCCTGCCGACCTCCCAGACGGCCGCCGCCGACCCGGCGATGACCACCGAGGAGAACGGCTGGGACGTGGCCACCGCCTCCGCCAAGAACCTCGTCGTGGCGCCGTTCCTCAAGGTGAACGGGTTCGACGAGTGGAAGAGCAAGGTGGCGACGCCCGCGCTGCAGGAGTACTTCGGCAACAAGATCACCATTGACCAGGCGGCCTCGAAGCTGGTCGAGGACGGCAACAAGGTGTTGGAGCGGTACCAGCGGTGAATTTTCGGGATAAAGCCCGCGGGTGTCTGCTCGGCCTCGCCGCCGGGGACGCCCTCGGAGCCCCGGCCGAGAACCTGCCGCCGTCGGAGATCCGGCGGCGGTGGGGCCGGCTCACCGAGATCGAGGGCGGGGGGACCGATGACACGGAGTACGCCATCTTCGCCGCGTCCCTGCTGGTCCGGCACGGGCACACGCTGACTTACGCCGACGTGGCCGCCGCGTACCGGCAGGAGGTCATCCCGCGGGTCTCCGGGCCCATGCGGGGGGCCGGGTTCTCCGAGCTGGGCACCGTCGAAGCGCTTCGCCGCGGCCTGGAGCCGCCTTTGACCGGGCTGGTGCACTCGCACGGGTGGTCGGACGGGCTCGCCATGCGCGCGGCGCCGTACGGGATCTTCTGCCCGGGGGACCCCTGGGAAGCGGCCCGGCTGGTGGAGCAGGACGGGCTGGTCAGCGGGTCCGGCGAGGGCATCCTGGGCGGCCGCGCGGTCGCCGGGGCGGTCGCGGCCGCGATGGGCGGTGCCTCCCCGGAGGATGCGGTGACGGCCGCCCTGTCGGTGATCCCCGCCGACTCCTGGACGGCCCGCAACATCGCGCGTGCCCGTGCGGTGGGCAGGCCGGGCGCGGACGATGAGGCCGGGCTCGTCGAGGCGTTGCACGAGGCCGTGGTCGTCGAGCACTACCCCTGGACCGACGTGGCGCCCGAGGCCGTGGCGCTGGCGCTGGCGGCGGTGCTGGCGGGCGGTGGCGACGTCGAGGCGTCCGTGACGTTCGGGGTGAGCCTGGGCAGGGACGCCGACACGATCGGCGCCATCGCCGGGGCCATCACAGGAGCCATGCGGGGAGAGCACGGCGTGCCCGGGCGCTGGGCGGCCAGGATCGGACCCGTGACAGGCAAGTGCCTGCCCGTCGTGGCCGGAAAGCACGTGCTGGACGTCGCAGACGAACTGGCGGGAGGACTGTAGATCACGATGTCGGGGGAGAGAATCAGGGGGGCCTTCGCCGGGCTCGCCGTCGGTGACGCCGTGGGCTGGCCCGCGGCCAGGCACAGGGCGGCCTTGCACGCCCCCTGGAGCAGGCGCCTGCACAGAGAGCTGGACGCGTTCGCCGAGGAGCACAGGGTCACCACGCTGCCGGTCCCGTTCGCGCTCAACCAGCCGACGGCCCCGCTGGCCATCGGACCGTCCGACGACGCCGAGTGGCTCGCCTGGACGGCGCTCACGATCGACCGCCCGAGGGCCGAGGCGTTCAGAGAGCTCCTTACCGGCGAGACATCTGGTGTGCCGGGGATCCGGGAAGGGGTCAGGGCGCGCATTTCGGTGGCCACCGCGCTCGGCAACCTCGCCAAGGGGGTCGAGCCGCCCGCGTCCGGGCACGACAACCCGCACCACTTCGACGACGCCGCCGCCGTCAGGGCCGTGGCGTTCGGAGCCCTGGGGAGGGACCCCACACAGGACGCCCAGGTGACGAACGCCTACGACGGCGTCCTGGGCGCCCAGGCCATGGCCGCCGCCGTGGCCGAGGCGGTGGCGTCGGGATCGGCGGCCGCGGCGGTCGAGGCGGCGCTGGCCGTACTGCCGGAAGACACCGCCATCGGACACAACGCCCGCCTGGCGCTGGCCGTCACGCGCAAGGCGGGTGACCCGTTCGCGGCCGTGCCCGCGCTCGACGCCGCGCTCCTCGACCACGTCTACAGCTACGGCGTGGGCGCCGCGCAGACCGTCCCGGTGGCGCTGGCGCTGGCCGAGGCGGCGGGCGGCGAACTCGCCCGCGCCGTGCCCGCGGCGGCCTGCCTGGCCGCGCTGGCCGACTCGGTGCCCGCGCTGACCGGGGCGCTGGCGGGGGCCTGCGGCGGGTATGAGGCGATCCCGGAGGGGTGGATCGCGTCGGCCCGCACGCTGGCCGGTTGTTGCCTGCCTGACCTGGCGGGCCGGGATCTGATCGAACTAGCGAGCAATTTCACGGAGGGAATCGCATGACGCCGCTTGAAGACAGGGCCACTGGCTGCGTGGCGGGGGCGGCGGTCGGTGACGCGCTGGGCGGCGCCACCGAGGGCTGGACCCCCGAGCAGATCGTCAAGAGGTACGGGGGCCGCGTCGAGGGCGTCGTGCCGCCGTTCAACGAGGACTGGCGCAACGCCCGCCCCATCGCCCCGTACCACAAGGGCGACGGGCACATCACCGACGACACGTTGATGACGCACGCCCTGATCCGCGTGTACGAGAAGGCCGGCGGGCACCTGGACGCGTACGCGATGGCCGATCACCTGGTGCCGGAGCTCATGGGCGAGCGGCGGTGGATCCCCGAGCTGGAGGCGGAGGCACTGCCGCTGCAGCGGATCTTCCTGGCCGAGAAGTGGATCGTGGCCAGGCTGCACTACGGGCACGTGGACCCGCGCGAGGCCGGTGTCGGAAACATCGTGAACTGCGGCGCGGCCATGTACGTCGCCCCCGTCGGCATCGTGAACGCCGCCGACCCCGACGCCGCCTACGCCGAGGCCGTCGACCTGGCCGGGGCGCACCAGTCCAGCTACGGTCGTGAGGCCGCCGGGGTCATGGCCGCCGCCGTGGCCGAGGCCATGCGGCCGGGGGCCAGCGCCGACTCGGTGGTCGCGGCCTGCCTGCGCCTGGCCAAGGACGGCACCAAGGCCGCCATCGAGTCGGTCTGCGAGGCCGCCGCCGGGCTGGGGCACTGGGACGGGTCCTTCGAGACGCTGCGTGCCGCCATGCGGCCTTACGACACGGTCGCCGACACCTACCGCGACCAGGGGCTGGGGGCGCGGCGGCCGAGCCGGGTGCACAGCATCGAGGAGTTGCCGCTGGCGCTGGGCTTCCTCGTGATCGCGAAGGGCGACTACCGCGACACCGTGCTGGGCGGCGTCAACTACGGGCGCGACGCCGACTCGATCGCCTCCATGGGCGGGGCCATCGCGGGGGCGCTCGGGGGCCTGGCGGCGGTCCCGTCGGAGTGGGTCGGGCAGGTGGGGGCGGCCAGCCGTACGGACCTGGTGGCTCCGGGGCTCGCCATCGCCGAGGTGGCGCGCCGGGTGCACGCCGACGACCTGAAGCGGCGCCGTGGCCACGAGGCCGCCTTCGCCGCCCTGGACCGCGGATGATCCGCCTCACCTGGGTCCAGCCGGAGGACCTGATCGGGCACGAGCTCCGACAGGCCGCCGAGGACGGCCGGGCCTCCGGTCCCGACGGCGAGCGGGTGCGGGCGATCGCGGCCCGGTGGCGTGCGGCCGGCGGCCACGACGCGCCCCCGCGCGCCGGTGCCTCGGAGCCGGGGGCCGCGCGGCTGCGGGGGCCGGCGGAGGGGCTGCTGGACGAGCTGGCCGCGATCCCGTCGCCGCTGGACGAGCCCTCTGACCTGGCCGCCATCATCGCGGCCTGCCCCGCCTGGCCGGGCGTCGGGCGCGCGGCGACCGTCGATGGCGCGCCGACAGCGAGGAGCCGGGCAGGGGGCGTGGATCCGGCGCGGGTGCTCGGGGCGTGGCTCGGGCGGGCGGCCGGGTGTGTGCTGGGCAAGCCCGTGGAGAAGATCCCGCGCGAAGGCATCAGGGAGATCGCCGAGGCCACCGGCAACTGGCCCATCCGCGGCTGGTTCACCGCCAAGGGCCTGCCGGACGACGTGGCCCGCCGCTGGCCGTGGAACCGCCGCAGCGCCGTCAACTCGCTCGCCGAGAACATCGACGGCGTCCCCGAGGACGACGACCTCAACTACCCGCTGCTGGCCCTGTCCGTCCTCGAGCGCCACGGCCGCGACTTCACCACCGAGGACGTCGCCGAGCTCTGGCTGGACGAGCTGCCCGCGGGCCGTACGTTCACCGCCGAGCGCGTGGCGTACCGCAACCTCCTGGACGGCGTCGAGCCCCCGCGCACGGCCACCCACCGCAACCCGTTCAGGGAGTGGATCGGCGCCCTGATCAGGGCAGACGTGTACGGCTGGGCCAACCCGGGCGACCCGGCCACGGCCGCGGAGCACGCCTGGCGCGACGCCCGGCTCACGCACACCGCGAACGGGCTCTACGGGGCGATGTTCGTGGCCGCGATGTGCGCCGCCTCGATGGTCGCCACGGACGTGGCGGAGGTCGTACGGGCGGGCCTCGCCGTGGTGCCGGAGCGCTCGCGCCTGCACGAGGCGGTGCGTCTGGCCGCGGCCGACGCCGCACGCGAGGACGACTTCGAGCGTGTCATCGACCTCCTGCACGAACGCCATGGCACCCTGCACTGGGTGCACACCATCAACAACGCCGCACTCATCGCCGCCACGCTCATCCACGGCCGGGGCGACTTCACCGCCACCATCGCCGGAGCGGTCGCCGGTGGCTGGGACACCGACTCCGCCGGGGCCACCGCCGGGTCCATCGCGGGCGCGCTCAACGCGGGCGTGCCGGACCGGTGGCGCATGCGAAACAGCCTGGCCAGCAGCTTGACCGGGTTCGACGGAGTGGGGCTGGACACGCTGGCCGACCGCACACGGGAGATGATGAGGGCATGATCTCGGTTTTCGGCAGCGCCAACATGGACCTCGTCGCGTACGTCTCCGAAGCGCCCAAACGGGGCGAAACGGTGACCGGGCACCGGTTCAGGACCGTGCCCGGCGGCAAGGGCGCCAACCAGGCCATCGCCGCCGCCCGCGCGGGCGCGCAGGTGGCGTTCCTCGGTGCGGTGGGCGACGACGGGTTCGGGGCGGAGATGCGCGCCACGCTGGTGGAGGCCGGGGTCGACGTACGCGGCCTGCGTCAGGTGCCCGGGCCCAGCGGCATCGCCCACATCGTGGTCGACGACGCGGGCGGCAACTCGATCATCGTCGTCCCCGGCGCGAACGGCACGGTCATCGGCCCCTCAGGCGAGGACCTGGCCGCCATCGCGCGTTCGGAGGCGCTGCTGCTCCAGCTCGAGCTGCCCATGGAGGCCGTCGTCGGGGCCGCCCAGGCCGCCCAGGTCTCCGGCGTGCCGGTCTTCCTCACCCCCGCCCCCGCGCGGCCGCTGCCGGACGAGCTGCTCGACGCCGTCACGACGATCGTCCCGAACGAGCACGAGGCCGCCGCCATCACCGGCACCGCCGACCCGGACGCCGCCCTCGACGCACTCCTGGAGCGGGTCGAGGAGGCGGTGATCACGCTCGGCTCCGAGGGCGCGCTGTACGGGTCGAGGTCGGGGGAGCGGCTGCGGGTGCCGGCCGTGAAAGTGGAGGCGGTGGACACGACGGCGGCGGGCGACACGTTCGTGGGCGCGCTGGCCGTGGCAAGGTCGGAGGGGCAGGGCATGGCGTACGCCCTGGCCTTCGCGTCCACGGCGGCGGCGCTGTCGGTGCAGCGAGAGGGAGCCAGCACCTCGATGCCGGCCCGGCACGAGATCGAGAACGCCCTGCCGTAACGTCAGTCCCGCTCGTACCTCAGCAGCGCCACCCCGGCGTCGAACGTCTGCGTCTCCACCAGCCGCAGGCCGACCCGCTCCTTCTGCGGCAGGAACAGCGGCCGGCCGCCGCCGAGGACGACCGGGTGGATCATGACGTGGTACTCGTCGATCAACCCCAGCTCGGTGAGCGCACCGGCCAACCGCGACCCGCCGTTCAGCAGGAGGTCCTTGCCGGGCTGCCGCTTCAGCTCGGCGACCTCCTCGGCGAGGTTCCCGGAGACGATCCTGGTGTTCCAGCCGGCCTCCTCCAGCGTCGTGGAGAAAACGATCTTCGGGGTGCTCCGCCAGATGGGCGCGAACTTGAGGTCGTGCGGGTGGTCCGAGATCGACTCGGCCTGCGGCCAGAAGCCGGACATCATCTCCCACACGACGCGCCCGTACAGGAAGGTGCCGACGCGGGCGTTGATCTCGTCCCCGTACGCCGACAGCTCCGGGCCCATCGCCGGCCAGTCGAACTCCCCGTTCGGCCCCTCGATGTGGCCGTCGACCGAGGTGTGGACCCAGTAGATGAGCTTGCTCATTTTGTGCTCCTTCTTCGTCGCTCTCGTGACCGGGTCGGAGCCGCCCGCGTGTTCTCTACATCCCTTCTGAAGATTCTTTCTCGTGCGTCCAGCGGAGCCTGACCGGGGCGGCGGGCCGTGCCCCGGCCAGGAGATCGGGCAGCAGCCCGGCCAGGCCGGGCGGGAACACCCGCTCCTCGGTGGCGGCCAGCTCGCCGGCGCTCCACCAGCGGTTGCCGTGCCGGAAGTCCTCCGTCTCGTAGTCCTCCAGGGCGGTGGGCGCGACGGTCGCGGACGCCACACGGGCGAAGAAGTACGTGTGCAGGGAGTGGAAGTGCCGGCCCAGGTTGGACCAGTCGCCCTCGTTCACCGCCACGGGGTCGCCGAGGTCCGCGGGGTCCAGCACGTGGCCGGTCTCCTCCAGGGCCTCGCGAACCGCCGCCTCCACCGGGGTCTCTCCCGCCTCGAGCCCGCCGCCGGGCAGGTGCCAGGCGGGCTCCTTGGGCCACGGGTCCGGCGGGGTGAAGCGGAACAGCAGGACGCGGTCGTCGGGGGCGGCCAGGATGACGCGGGCTGTGGGGCGCTGGGTTCGGATGATCATCCCTGAACGGTAACAAGACGGTTTTCTGGGGCAGGTGGTGACTATGACCGAGAATTCCGAGGAACTGCCCGAAGCGGTGCGGGGCATCAACGGCGAGAGCGACCTCGTCGCGGAACGGTCCTGCGCCAGCACTCCGAAGTACCGCCGTCCCGTTCCCGCCAATCCGCCGGAGGAGTGGGAGGAGCCCGAGCCGGAGGAGGAACTGGACGAGGACGAGGACGTCATCCGCCCGGACGCGGGCCCCACGGGCTAGCCGTACTGACCTGGGGCGCCGTCAGCGGTGGTCGCCGTGCAGGTGGGCGAGCGTCTGCTCCAGCTCCGCCTGCAGGATGCCGCTGGCCGCGTCCCCGTCTCCCCGGCGGATGGCCGCCACCAGCGCCGCGTGCGTGTCGTGCCCGGGACTGCGATCGTGCGAGCGCAACCCGAGCACCTCCACCAGATCGATCAGCCCTCCGCGCAACGCTGGCGCGAACTCCGCGAACAGGTCGGTCAGCACCGGATTGCCGGCCGCGGCAACGACCGCCATGTGCAGGGAGATGTCCGCGTCCACGAACGCGGCGTCGTCCCCCGACGCCGCCTGGGCCCGTCCCTCCAGCGCCGATTCCAGCGCCGCGACGTCCTCGTCCGTACGCCGCCGCGCGGCCAGCCGGGCGGCCTGCGTCTCGACCATCATGCGCACCTCGTAGACGTCCGCGATGGCGGCCCGCCGCAGCCTGGCCGGCCAGTCCTCGGCGGGCTCCGTGGCGATCACGAACACCCCGGACCCCTGGCGGGCCTGCACCAGCCCCGCCCCCGCGAGGGCGCGCAGCGCCTCGCGCACGGTCGAGCGCCCCACCCCGAGGGCCTTGGCCAGCGCGTTCTCCCCGGGCAGGCGCGTCCCCACCGGCCACTCGCCCTGCGTGATCTGCTCGCGCAGGTGCTGGGTGGCCTGCTCGACGAGCGGACTGGGGCGGAGGGAGCCGAGCGGCATCGGAAGCACCTCTCAGGTTGTCTGAGGACCTGTGTTGTGGTTAGTGTAGCGGCCATGACGTTGCACGGTCTCCTTCTCGGCCGCCGTGACGGGGCCTGACCGGACCGGCACCCCGCCGCGGTGGTGAGAGTGCCCGCCGGTCCTTCCCACCGACGACGGAGAAGGAAAGATCAGCCGTGTACGACTGGAACCTGCAACGCCCCAGCGGCATGCCGTACCACCGCTACAAGCCTGCCCACGAGCGCGTCGAGGTGCCGCTCACCGAGCGCGCCTGGCCGGCCGGGCGCATCACGAGAGCCCCGCTCTGGGTGCCCGTGGACCTGCGCGACGGCAACCAGGCGCTGGCCGAGCCGATGGACCCAGCACGCAAGCGCCGGATGTTCGAGCTGCTCACCGGCATGGGATTCAAGGAGATCGAGGTCGGTTACCCGTCCTCCAGCCAGTTGGACTTCGACTTCGTCCGCGAACTCGCCGCGCCGGGCGCCGTGCCGGAGGACGTGACCGTGGTCGTGTTCACGGCCGCCAGGCGGGACCTGATCGAGCGCACGTTCGCCTCGATCGAGGGCCTGCCCCGCGCGGTCGTGCACCTCTACACCGCCACCGCCCCCACCTGGCGTGACGTGGTGCTCGGCCACGACAGGCGTGAGCTGCGCGCCCTGATCATGGACGCCGCCGGGCACGTCGCCAGGCTCGCGGACGGCCGTGACGTGCGCTTGCAGTTCTCGCCGGAGGTGTTCAACCTCACCGAACCCGACTACGCGCTGGAGGTCTGCAACGACCTGACCGCCCTGTGGGACGCCTCGCCGGACCGCCCCGTGATCCACAACCTGCCGGCGACCGTCGAGGTGGCCACCCCGAACGTGTACGCCGACCAGATCGAGTACATGCACCGCCACCTGGACCGCAGGGACGCGGTGATCCTCTCCGTGCATCCGCACAACGACCGCGGCACCGGCGTGGCCTGTGCCGAGCTGGCCCTGCTGGCGGGCGCGCAGCGGGTGGAGGGCTGCCTGTTCGGCAACGGCGAGCGCACCGGCAACGTGGACCTGGTCACCCTCGCGCTCAACCTCTACTCCCAGGGCGTCGACCCCATGGTGGACATCTCGGATATCGATGAGGTGCGCCGGATCGTCGAGCACTGCAACCGCCTGCCGGTGCCCGACCGCCACCCGTACGTGGGCGACCTCGTCTACACCGCCTTCTCCGGCACCCACCAGGACGCCATCGGCAAGGGCCTGGCCCACCACGCCAAGCGGGCCGCGGAGCTGGGCGTCCCGCCGGAGCAGGCGCCGTGGGACGTGCCGTACCTGCCCATCGACCCCGCCGACGTGGGCCGCGACTACCAGGCGGTCATCCGCGTCAACAGCCAGTCGGGCAAGGGCGGCATCGCCTACCTCCTCCGCACCCGCTACGGCCTGGAGCTCCCCCGCCGGCTGCAGATCGACTTCTCGTCGGTCGTCCAGCGGGCCACCGACGGCAGCGGGGAGGAGATCACGGCCGAGCAGCTCTGGGAGCTCTTCCACGCCACCTACCTGGCCGCGGGCGAGGCCGGCGCGCTGGCCGGATGGAGCACGAGGCAGACGGGGCCGGGGGCGCACGAGTTCTCCGGCACGCTGCGCTCGGGGCGCCGGCTGCACGGCACCGGCAACGGCCCGCTGTCCGCGCTGACCGCCGCGCTCGCCGCCGACGGGATCGACGTCGACATCCTCCACTACGCCGAGCACGCCCTGGACCCCGGCCGCGGCAGCCGCGCCATCGCGTACGTGGAGGCCCGCGTCGACGGCGCCACCCGCTGGGGCGCGGCCCAGGACACCTCCGTCCTGACCGCCTCGGTCCACGCGGTGCTCGCCGCCGTCAACCGCGTCCTGGCGGATGTGCCAGGCTGATCATCGGATCTGAGGAGGCCGGATGTTCGAGGCGGGCGACGTGCTGCGGGTGCTGGAGACGCTGCGGGAGGCGGGCTGCGAGGTCTGGGTCGCCGGCGGCTGGGGGATCGACGCGCTCGTGGGCCGCGTCACCAGAGAGCACCACGACCTCGACCTGCTCCATCGCGTCGAGCAGGAGCCCGCCGTGATCGCCGCGCTCGAGTCGGAGGGGTACGCCGAGCGCGACGGCGCCGTGCCGGGCCGGCCGGCCCGCTTCGTCATGGCCGGCCCCCATGGCCGCGAGCTGGACCTGCACCCCCTGCGGTTCGCCCCCGACGGCTCGGCGCTGCAGCGCCTCGACGACCGGGACGGCGCCTTCTCCTACCCGGCCGCCGCCTTCGTCACCGGCGTGATCGAGGGCGTGCGGGTCCCCTGCCTGTCGGCCGCCCAGCAGGTGCACTTCCACCAGGGGTATGAGCCCCGGGCGCGCGACCTGCACGACATGGCGCGGCTACGGGAGGCGTTCGGGATCGCGACTCACTTCTGAGTGGCGATCCTGGCGTCCAGGTGGGCCGCGCACTCGTCACGGAAGTAGAGCGTGCGCGAGCGCAGCCGCTTGGGGTCGGCCAGCACGGCGCGGGAGACCGAGGGCACGACGGCGTGGCGTACGGACCCGAACAGCCGCGCCACGTCGGCGGGGGAGGCGCCCTGGGCGCCCAGCCCCGGCGCGAGGATGGGCCCGTTGAGGTCGAGCAGCGAGTGCTCCAGCTCGGGCAGTGTGGCCCCCATGACCACCCCCACGGGCCCGAACGGCGTGTGCCCGGCGTTCGCCGCGGCCGCGCCGGTGAGCACCTGGCCGGCCACGAGCCGCTGCAGCGGGGCCGCCTCCGGGTTGGAGGTGCGGGCCAGCACGAAGACGCCCGCGTCGTTGGCCACGGCCGAGGTGATCGCCCCCTCCAGCGACCCGAACCCGAGGTACGGGCTCAGCGTCACGGCGTCGACGGCCAGCGGGCTGCCCCGGTCGAGGTAGGCCTCGGCGTAGGCGGCCATCGTGCTGTCGATGTCGCCCCGCTTGACGTCGAGCAGCACCAGCGTGCCGGCCTCGCGCAGGTCGGCGATGGTGCGTTCCAGCACGGCGATGCCGCGGCTGCCCCAGCGCTCGAAGAAGGCCGACTGCGGCTTGACCACGGCCGCCACGTCGCTCACGGCGTCGGCCACCGTGCGGCTGAAGCGCTCGAGACCGGCGGGCGAGTCGTCGAGCCCCCAGGCGTGGAGCAGGGCCGGGCTCGGATCTATGCCCACACAGAGCGGTCCGCACTCGTCGAGCCTGGCGCGCAGGCGTGTTCCGAACGACTCGTTCATCCTCCGCAGCCTAGCTCCCGGCGGCCAGGGCCAGGAATGTTTACTGCGGTGATGATATGAACAGGTGTCTTCCAGGAGTGGCCTTGGGGGTAGATCAGCTTACATGTACGAGATCGCCCAACGGGTGCTGGTGCTGCGTACCGATCCGCCGCGCGATGTCACCGTCACCGTCGGCGTGCCTTATGAGGAGCCGACGGGAGACTGGTCGTGCCCGTACCGGATCGACGGGCTTGACGGGTGGGAGCACGAGCGGAAGGTCACCGGGTTCGACTCGCTCGAGGCGATCGAGCTGGCCCTGGTCATGGTGCGGGCCGCGCTGGCCGGCTCGCACGAGGCGAAGGAGGGGCTGCTGCACTGGGAGGACGTGCCGGAGCAGCGCCCGCAGACGGTGTACATGAGCTGGGACAAGATCCGTGATGTGGCCTATATCGCGATGAAGCACGAAATAGCGCCTGATGAGGTGGCAAATCAGGTCGCGGCGGAAGACGTCGTGCTGGACTTCGGCGACTCCGGGCAGCTCCTGGGCCTGGAGCTGCCGAACGCGTCGACACGGCTCCCGTCCGAGATGCGGATCTGACAGGGCTCTCCTCGGGCCGGGATAATCGGCACCGTGAGCACCATGACTCTCCCTCGTATCGTGGCCACCGACCTCGACGGCACCCTTCTCAACTCATCCGGCGCCATCACACCCCGCACCAGGGAGGCACTCCAGCGCGCCCGCGCGGCCGGAGCCGAGATCGTCTTCGTCACCGCCAGGGCGCCGCGCGGCATCCGCGAGATCGCCGGCCAGGCGGGCGTCTCGGGCACCGCGATCTGCAGCAACGGCGCGGTCGTGTACGACCTGGCCACCGACGAGATCACCGCCAGCCACCTCCTGGACCGGGCGGCGGCCAGGCGCGTCGCGGAGACCCTGTCCGAGGCCCTGCCCGGCGTCGGCCTGGCCGTCGAGACGGGCAGAAACCTGCTCACCGAGGCCGCCTACACCCGGCGCATCGAGCACGACCTGGCGTACTACCGCGAGGTGAGCTCCGTCTTCGACGGCGACGAGCCCATCGTCAAGCTGCTCGCCCTGTCGCCCGGCCACACGGCGGACGAGATGTTCACGGCCGTGATCGCGGCGATCGAGGGCCAGGCCGAGGTCACGCACTCAGGCGTGGACGGGCTCCTCGAGATCAGCGCTCCCGGCGTGACCAAGGCCGGCACGCTCGACGTGCTCTGCCGGGAGCGGGGGGTCGAGCCCGGCGAGGTGGTGGCGTTCGGCGACATGCCGAACGACCTGGCCGTGCTCGCCTACGCCGGCGCCGGGTACGCCATGGCCAACGCGCACCACCTGGTGCTGGCGGCGACCGAGCGCCGGACGCTGTCCAACGACGAGGACGGGGTGGCCGCCGTGCTCGAGGACCTCTACGGCTGACCCTTGGGCGCCCGCCGTCATTCAGGCTTCCAACGGCCCTGAGCGGCCATGACCTCGTCGGCGTGGTCGAACGCCCAGGCCCCGAACGCCTCGATCGGGCCGAGGAGGGTGCGGCCGAGGCCGGTCAGCTCGTACTCGACGCGGGGAGGGGTCTCGGCGTAGACGTGGCGCGAGACCAGGCCGTTGAACTCCAGGCGGCGCAGCGTCTCGGTGAGGACCTTGGTGCTGATGCCGCCGATCTCCTCGCGCAGCCGTCCCGGGCGACGCGGGCCGTGGCGCAGCGCCCAGATGACGACCGCGTTCCAGGTGTTGGCCAGCAGGTCGAAGGCCAGCCTTGCCTGGCAGTCGGCGATGAACAAGGGAGCCTCCATTAGGCACCGAATGGTGCGTGACGTCCTCTCTACAGTCCTTTTACCAGTTCACCTGAGAGAGGACGGACATGCGTATCGGAATTCTGGGAGCGGGCGGGATGGCGGACGCCCTGGGCACGCAGTGGGCTCGGGCGGGCCATGAGCTGATGGTCAGCGGACGGGATCTCTCGGCGGGCGAGGCCCGGGCCGCGAACATGACCGCGCAGGCGGACGGGGCGGTCGTGCGCGCCGGGAGCTGGGCGGAGGCGGCGGAGTTCGGGGAGGTCGCGATGGTGGCCGTCAGGCAGGCGGGGCTCGTCGGCGTGCTCCGCGCCGTCGGTACGGCGCTGCGCGGCAAGCCCGTCATCGACGTCGCCAACGCCGAAGGCCCCTACGACCCCACGCGCCCGATCGCCCCGATGATTGGCGATCTCACGGGAGGTCATGTGGTGAAGGCGTTCAACCTGTGCCACGTGGACGTCTGGCGGATGACGCCTCCCGTCTTCGACGGCCGCCCGCTGGCCGTGCCGCTGTGCGGTGACGACCCGGCGGCCCTGGCAGCCGTGCGCACGCTGGTCGCCGACCTCGGCTGCACGCCCGTGGACGGCGGCGGGCTCGAGCGGGCCATGCTGCTGGAGGCGACGGCCGCGTTCATGATCGGGCTCTGGTTCGGCGGCGCCGACGCCCAGGCCGTCCTTCCGCCGCTGTCCCACTCGGGCGTCTCGTAGCGGGACGTACGACTGGCGGCGTATCGGGGATGACGACGACCGGCGGATGCCCCGGGCCGCCTCCCGGCAAGATCCTGGAGACCTTCACACAAGGTCAAAGGAGAAGTCCAGTGGTAAGCCAGGTCGCCAAGGGGAGCGGGTATGTGACCGCGTTCAAGGCCGTCGTCGTGCTCAACACGCTGTCCGTGCTGGTCCAGGCCGTGACGGCCGGGCAGCTGATGAGCGGGGGAGGGGCGGCCGCGCACGGCACAGGGGCGCTCGCCGTGCACGTTCTGGGGCTGGCGCAGCTCGTCACCGCCGTCCTGCTGTGGCGCCCGGGCCGCGGCGCGGGCTGGCCGGCGCTGGTCAGCCTGGCGGTGCTGCTGCTCGGCTTCGCCCAGTCCGCCTTGGGCGGCTCGGGCGTGCTGGCGGTGCACGTCCCGCTCGCCATGGCCCTCTTCGGCCTCAGCGTCTGGCTCCTCGTCTGGGCCTGGCGCCGCTGACCCCGCCGCTCAGCCGCCCGGACCTCCGATCCCCGCCGATGGCGACGCTCGGGCGCGTCGAGGTTCGGCCCGGGCGGGGTCAGGTGGGGTGGCGGGCCAGGTGGTCGGCGTGGCGGATCGGGTCCGGGAGACGGTAGCGGGGGGCGAGGCTGAGGACCTGGTCCGTGGCCGTGTCCAGAGAGATGCGATGGCCCTGCGAGACGTACACCGGCTTGACGCCCCGCTGCGTGCGCAGCGCGCGGCCCACGACGGCGCCCTCGTGGACGATCGGCGACCACTCGCCCCGCTCCGGCCCGGGCATGTCATGCGTGCCCACGAAGGGTGTCTTGCCCACGCCGAGCGCCGGGAGGCCGGTCAGGACACCCAGGTGGCAGGCCAGGCCGAAGCCGCGCGGATGCGCCAGCCCGTACCCGTCGCAGACCAGCAGGTCGGGCGTGACGGTGAGCCGTTCGAGCGCCTCCACCAGGGCGGGCAGCTCGCGGAAGGCGAACAGGCCGGGCACGTAAGGGAACGCCACCTCGCCCTCGACCACCACCTCCTCCACCGTTGCCATCGTGCCGGCGGCGAGCACGACCACGGCGGCCGTCAGCGAGTCGCCCCGGTAATGCACGTCCAGGCCCGCCACCAGGGAGAAGACAGTGGGTCCCGTGAGCTCGACGCGCCCGCGGAGCCGGTCCTGGATGGACTCCGCCTCGGCGACGGTGGCCGGCCACGGGTGAAGCTGCTCAACCTGCACCCGGCTAAAGGTATGCCCCTTTCGTTCGGCACGCAGTTCGTCATCTCCAGCCCCGTGACGTCGCGTCTGTAGGCTCGGGATCATGAGTGAAGTGCTGGTGGTCGTCGGTCCCGGCGTGGTGGCCGACGCCGGGCTGCTCGCCGAGATCGCCACGCGCGAGTTCACCGCCCTCGGCGTCTCCGGCACGCTCGTCTACGCTCGCGACGCCGCCCACATCCTGTCCCTGGTGAACGGTGCAGCCTCC
The DNA here is from genome assembly GCF_050944675.1 of Nonomuraea sp. CA-141351. Classification (NCBI taxonomy): domain Bacteria; kingdom Bacillati; phylum Actinomycetota; class Actinomycetes; order Streptosporangiales; family Streptosporangiaceae; genus Nonomuraea; species Nonomuraea sp. CA-141351. The sequence goes on along the minus strand of NZ_CP191982.1, from coordinate 7,839,313 downwards.
GCTGTCGTGCTGCCTGGACCTTCGGACGAGGTGCGCGCGCTGATCGGGCGGCCGCTCGGGGCGGTGGTCTGGGTGGACGTCGAGCGCGCCGACGGGGTGGTGGCGGGCCCCGGTGCCGCGCACCTCCACGGGCGTGGCGTCAGCGGGCCGGCCTGGGGAATCCGCCACGCCGTGCACCGGGTACGGCACCCGTCCCGGCGCATCGCGTACGGGCCGCTTCCGGACCAGTGGGGCGAGCTGTATCTGCCGGGCGGGGAGGAGGACGAGCGGGCGCCGGTCGCGGTGCTCATCCACGGTGGGTACTGGCGGTCGATCTGGGCGGCCGACCTCATGGAGCCGCTCTGCGTCGACCTGGCCGGGCGCGGGCTCGCGGTGTGGAACCTCGAATACCGGCGCCCCGACCTGCACGGCTGGCACGCGACCACGGCGGACGTGGCGGCAGGGCTGGCCGCCCTCACGACCTCAGGCGTCGACCGGGATGCCCCGGAGTCCGGGCCCGCCGGCCGTGACGTCGTGCCCGGGCTCTCCGACGTCGCGGCCTCCCTGGACCTTGCCAAGGTCGTCGTGGTGGGGCACTCGGCGGGCGCCCAGCTCGCCCTGCGCGCCGCGGCGGACCGTGCGCGGGCGGCGGGGCAGGGCGACACTCCGTCAGCGGGGGCGCGGATCGAGCTGGCGGTCTCGCTGGCAGGCGTGCTCGACCTCGTCCAGGGCGACAGGCGCTGGCTCAGCGCCGGCGCCGTGGCCTCCGCGCTCGGGAGGCACGCGCCCGCGGCCCTCGACCGGCCCGCCGCACTCGACCACGAGGCGGGGCCGGATGACCTCGGCGCCGGCACCGGTGACGAGGCCGCGCGTCTGTACGCGGAGGCATCACCCCTCCTCCGGCTCCCGCTCGGCGTACGCCAGCTCATCGTCCAGGGCGCCGACGACGACCTGGACCTGGTCGACTTCGGCCGCCGCTACGCACGGGCCGCCGAGGAGTCCGGCGACGACGTGACCTACGTCGAAATGCCCGGCGACCACTTCGACGTCATCCGCCCCGCCACCCCGATCTGGCAGGCCACGGCCCGCGCCATCGTGAGCGCGCTGAGATAGCCCTGACCGGATGGACAAAACGGACAACCCATAGCATATCGAGGTGATCGTCGGAGAAATGCTCGGCCTGCTCGGAGCCGGTGTCGCGGCCGGGGTGGTGAGCACGGTCGTCAGCCTCGCCTCGATCGTCTCCTATCCGGCGCTCCTGGCCTTCGGCCTGCCCCCGCTGACCGCGAACGTCACCAACACCGTGGCCCTCGTCTTCACCGGCATCGGCGCAGCCGCCGGTTCGCGGCCCGAACTGGCAGGGGAGGGCGGCCGGGTGCTGAAGCTCGGTCCAGTGGCCGCGATCGGCGGGGCGACGGGCGCGTTGCTGCTGCTGGTGACCCCGTCAAGGACGTTCGAGCTGATCGCGCCGTGGCTGATCGCGATGGCCTCGCTGCTGCTGGTCAGGCCGCCGTCGGGGCGGGTGCACGGCGAGCACGGCCTGCTGGGGCGGGTGGCGCTGTTCGCCGTGACGATCTACACCGGGTATTTCGGCGCGGCCGGAGGGCTGATGGTGTTCGCCGTGCTGGCCTTCATGCTGGACCATTCGGCGGCCAAGCTGAACGCGATGAAGAACGTGATGTCCGGGCTGGCGAACGCGGTGGCGGCGCTAGGGTTCGCACTGTTCGGGCCGGTGAACTGGGGCGCGGCGGTGCCGCTGGCGGCCGGGTTTCTGGTCGGGGGGTGGATCGGGCCGACGATCGCCCGCAGGCTGCCGGGCAACAGCCTGCGCTATGTGGCGGCGGCCTGCGGGCTGGCGGTGGCGATCAAACTGGGCTGGGACGCGTACTCGCGCTGACCCCCAGACCCCCGTCGTGCGCTCCGGCGGCGAGCGCGGCGAAGCGGGCCGTGACCCGGCGCCAGACCGGCGTGGACACCGGCTCGTCGGCCACCGCCCTCGCGTAGACCACCTCGGGGTCGAACCCGTCCGGCGACCACTCCCGGATGCGCGCGGGCAGCACCTCGGGGTGGAACTGCACGCCCCAGGCCCGCTCGCCCACCCGGAACGCCTGGTACGGGCACGCGCTCGTCTCCGCCAGCCAGACGGCCTCGCCGGGCAGCCGGGTGATCGCGTCCTTGTGGTGCTCGACCGCGGGCACCACCCCGGGCAACCCGTGGAACAGCGGGTCGTCGGAGGCCTCGGGCCGGATCGTGAGCGGCAGGCTGCCGTTCTCCGGCGCCCCGGCGTCGCCGGTCACCTCGCCGCCGGCGACCTCCGCGAGCAACTGGCCGCCCAGGCAGATGCCGAACACCGGCACGCCGTCCTCCAGCGCCTGCCCCACCAGCCGCCTGGCGTCGGCCAGCCACGGCGCCTTGTCGTCGTCACCGGGCAGGTAGCCGCCGCCGAGCATGATCATGGCGGCGTGGTCGAGTCGGCCGGGCAGGGGAGCGCCCTCGTGGGCGAGCACGACGTCCAGCTCCAGCCCGGCCTCCTCCAGCCAGCCACCCAGCCGGCCGGGGCCGCCGCTCCTGCTGTTCTGAACGATCAGTACGTCACCCATCGAAACCCTCCGCCATCCAGTCCAAGATCTGCTCATCCACGTCCTCCACGCGGGTGAGCTTGAAGAGGTGCGCCGTCCGCCCGCCGCCGATCGGCAGCGCCCGGGAGATCAGCGGATGCTCGACCTGCCTGGGCAGCTCCAGCCACAGGTTGAGGCTGCGTGCCTTCGGGCGTATCTCGGCGAACTTGCTCTCGCTCTTGAGGAACACCCCGACCCGCACCGCGTCCTCGTGGAGCGGCCCGAGCCGGCCGACGAGGCGGTCGTAGATCTCGCGGTAGACGGGCGGGTGCGGTGCGAACGTCTCGTCCACCGTGCAGCCGGGCACGCACACGTGCGACTGCCGGGCCCGCGCGAACTCCCGATCGCACTGCGGGCACGTCCACCGGGTCACGACAGCCCCGTTAACGTGGTCATGGCAGGTTCGCCGCCCTCGCCGTGTGGCGGAGCAGCAGCGCGGTCGTCACCGGACCGACGCCGCCGGGCACCGGCGTGAGCGCCCCCGCCACCTCCGCCACCGCGTCGAAGTCGACGTCGCCGATCAGCCCGCCGTCGTCCGTGGGATTGGTGCCGACGTCGATCACCACCGCGCCCGGCGCGACGTGCCCGGCGCCGATCAGCCCCGGCCGGCCCACCGCCGCGACCAGCACCTCGGCGGTGGAGGTGACGGCGGCCAGGTCGCGGGTGCGCGAGTGGCAGACGGTGACGGTGGCGTGCCGGTCGAGCAGCAGGTGCGCCAGCGGTTTGCCCACCACGGTCGAGCGCCCGACCACCACCGCCCGCCTGCCCTCCAGCTCCACCTCGTAGTGGTCGAGCAGCGCCATCACGGCCGCCGCGGTGGCGGGCGCGAACGCGGGCAGCCCGGCGGCGAGCCGGCCGAGCGAGAGCGGGTTGGCGCCGTCGACGTCCTTACGCGGATCGATGGACGCGGCCAGCCGCTGCGCGGAGGCGCCGGCGGGCAGCGGGGTCTGCAGCATGACGCCGTGGACGTTGGCGTCGGCGCTGAGCTTGGCCAGCGTCTCGCCGATCCGCTCCGGCGCGGCCTCGGGGCCGAGGTCGACCAGGTCGCAGGCGATGCCCACGCCGGCCGCCGCCTTGGCGATGGACCGGACGTACCACAGGCTCGCCTCGTCGTCCGTGGCCACGACCACGGCCAGCCGCGGCTGCGGGCCCGCCGCCGCCTCGGCCTCCGTCTGGGCCCTGATGGCGGCTGCCAGCTCTTTCCCGGCCAGCGTCTTCACGACTTGATCTCCTCGCGTACCTCGGCGGTCACCCAGTCTGCCCTGGCGATGGCCGCGTCCACGCCGGAGACACGGTGGTTCAGCTTCTCGCGTACCTGCTGATCCTTGATGCCGGACAGGTTGACCTCGACGTTCACCCTGGCCGTGGTGAGCGCGGCGCGCGCGGCCTCCGCGGCGGCGGCCACGTCGGTGACGACGTTGCGGTTGCAGATGGGCAGCAGGATCTCGCACAGCTCGATCACCCGCGTGGCGGACTCGACCACCCTGGCGGGCGGCTCGGCCGCGCCGGCCAGCGCCCTGGCGATGGCGGCGCTGCGCTCCTCGCCCTTGGGCAGCCGGTACGCGTCGGTGACCGCGGTGAACGCCGCCGCGTCCTCCTCGGCCAGCCGCAGCGTCCTGGCCCGCAGGGTGTCGGCCTCGCCGATCACGGTGACGACGGTCTCGGCGTGGGAGGCGTACCTCTCGCCGGTCGTGTAGCGGGCGACCATGCCGAGCAGCGCCGCGGCCTGCGCCGCGTGCAGGGCCGCCGTCGCGCCGCCGCCCGGCGCGGGCACCCTGTCGGCCAGCTCGGCCAGGAAGTCGACGATCTTTGTGTCGCGCATGGCGGCATTCTGCCAGGCCACGCACTCCTCATTCGCGGTACATCGGCCGCGTGGCGTCCTCCGGTCCGCTCTGCGGGAGGTACGGCGAGGGCGCCGAGCCGTACGCGGATGAGTACTCGGCGGGCCCCGCCGAGGAGCGCCACCGCGACGGGAACATCGAGACGACCAGCAGCGCCACTCCCAGGAACAGCAGCACCCCCGAGTACGCCACCGTCTGGAACCCCGCCTCCAGGGTGGCCGGCAGCCACTGGCCGGGCAGCACCCGCACGCCCTGCAGCTCGACCGTGGGCAGGATGCCGAGGGCGGTGAACGCCAGACCGCCCAGCAGGGAGGCGATGGGTGACAGCCGCGAACCGGCCAGGAACGCCAGCACGAGTCCCGACGCGGCGACCACGGCCAGCCCGAGCCAGGAGATCTGGAACGTCGCCCTGGATCTGACCAGGATCTCGCCGACGCCGTACCACAGCCCGGCGGCGACCAGCGGAGGAAGGAGCAGCCCTGCGAGCACTCCCAGAGCGTGACGGGCACCGTTTGACATGACTCAACCCCGTTTGTTCGCTTGTGTCCCAAGCTACCGCGCGATCGCCCCGGCGTGGGGTGATGCTGAGAACTCCCTGTGAAGCCCGCCTCCGGCCTTTGCCGGGGCCGCGGCCCCGGGCATCGTGGGGCGCATGAGATCCGCGATCCTGAAGACCGCACTCAGCGCCCTCTTCGCAGTCCTGCTCGTCAGCGCTCCGGCGCAGGCCGGTGGGAAGCCGGACACGTTCGCCTTGCCGAACGGGTTCCAGCCGGAGGGCATCGCGATCGGGCCGGGGCCGTACGCCTACTTCGGCTCCCGCGCGACCGGAAACATCTACCGGGCCGACCTGCGCACCGGCAAGGGGTCCGTCATCAGCCAGGGCCCGGGCACGCCATCGCTCGGGCTGAAGAGCGACGGGCGCGGGCGGCTGTTCGTGGCCGGGGGCAGCGGGGGCGACGCCCGGGTGATCGACCTGCGCACCGGCGAGGTGCTCAAGTCGTACACGCTGGCCACCGGCCCGTCGTTCGTCAACGACGTCATCCTCACGGGGCACGCCGCGTACTTCACCGACTCCACCAACCCGGTGCTCTACAAGCTCGAGCTCGGGCGCGGCGGCTCGCTGCCCGGCGAGGCCGTCAAGATCCCGCTCTCGGGCGCCATCCAGTACACGACCGGCAACAACGCCAACGGCATCGCCCCCAGCCCCGACCGGAAGTCGCTGCTGATCGTCCAGTCGAACACCGGCAAGCTGTTCGAGGTGGACCCGTCCTCCGGGGTCACCACCGAGGTGGATCTGGGCGGCGAGTCGCTGGTCAACGGCGACGGCCTGCTGCTGTCCGGCCGCACCCTGTACGCCGTGCAGAACCGCCTGAACACGGTCGCCGTCGTCAGCCTGGCGCGGGATGGCGCGTCAGGAAAAGTCGTGAAACGGCTGACCGATCCGCGGTTCGACATCCCGACGACGGTGGCCGCCGACGGTGACCGCCTCTATCTGCCCAACGCCCGCTTCACGACGACTCCGGCCCCTGACACGCCGTACACGGTAGTCGCCATCAAGCCCTGACCCCGGACCGCACCCTCACTCGGCGAAAGGGCGGCGGATGCCGGGGCCGCGCGTGCCGCACCCGTGCCAGACGGGCACCGTGCGGCCGTGCCGACCACCAGCCGTGCCGCCGTGACAGGCGGCGCGGCTGGTGGTGGGCAATTAACGGGCGCGTTCACCTGAGCGTGGCCGGCATCACTTCTTGATCGTGTAGCTGTCGCCGTAGACCTTCCAGGTCAGCGGCGGGTTCAGGTCGAGGTTGCCGTTCTTCAGGAACACACGCTGCATCGTGTCCACCCGCGTCGTGTCCTCGTGCGCCTCCTCCGCCTTCATCGCCGCCTTCCGCGCGTCGAGGAACGCGTTCAGGTACGTCACCTCGTTCCCGCCCTGCGCGGGCGGCTTGGCCTTGGCCAGGGCGGACTTCCTGATGCCGCCGAAGCTCAGCTTGTCGCTGCCGGGCCCGTGCATGACCATGGCGTCGTAGTAGACGAACTGGCCGAGCGCCCGCAGCCCGTCCTGTTTGGCCTGCTTCACGGCCGGGTTGAAGTAGACGCGGTCGCGCTCGTCGTTCTGGGCCTGCTGGAAGACGGGGTCCTTGGCGGCCGTCTTCCAGTCCTTGGTGAAGTCGGGGTCGAGGCCCTTGTGGGAGTCGGTGCCGTTCACCTTGCGCAGCGCCGGGAGGTATTTGGCCAGGACGTTGCCGGGCTCGCGCTCGGCGTAGAGCTCGACCAGCTCCAGCATGTCGCCCGTGCCGGAGCAGAAGCCGATGATCCCTGCCGTGTAGCCCCGGTCGTCCTCGATGTCCTCGATGTAGCCGTACTGGGCCTTCCAATCGAGCGAGGAGTTCTCCGCGCTGGACACCAGCTGCATGGCGATGTCCTTCTTGTGCGGATCGGTGAGGTCGACCGGCCCCGTTCCAGTGATGGTGAGGGAGAGGGTCAGGAGTGTGGCGGTCAGCACATGCGCTCCTGTCGGAGAGGGGGGTTGTTAGGAAAGCTTCCTAACGAACCATACTCCGGGAGCGTGTCATGTGTGGCGAAAACTAACTCATGGGACGCAGTGCCGCCAGCTGCTCCTCGAACGGGACGACCTGCTCGGCCTCGGCCCTGGGCCTGCGGTGCCGCAGGAGGTCGGCAAGCTCCTCCGCGGCACGGGCGATGTGCGGGCCGAGCCCGTCGGTGAAGGGGTCGCTCGCGCCACCCCAGTCCTCCGAGGCCGCGTAGACGGCGGTGGGGACGACGACGGCGCGCAGGTAGGCGAAGAGCGGGCGCAGCGCGTGTTCCAGCGCCAGCGAGTGGCGGGCGGTGCCGCCGGTGGCGGCGATGAGCACGGGCCTGCCCGCCAGCGCGGCGTTGTCGATCACGTCGAAGAACGACTTGAACAGGCCGCTGTACGAGCCGCTGAAGATCGGCGTGACCGCGATGAGCCCGTCGGCCTCCGTCACCGCCTCGATCGCCTCGCGAAGCCTGCCGTTCGGGAAGCCGGTCACGAAGTTGTTCGCGATGTCCACGGCGAGGTCGCGCAGTTCGATCACGCGTACCTCGGCCTCCACCTGCCGCGTGACGGCCTCGGCCAGGCGGTCGGCGAGGAGGCGGGTGGAGGAGGGCTGGGTCAGACCCGCCGTGACGACGACGAGCTTCATCTGGTCGGTCTCCTTTCCGGTGGTCAGGCGGTGACGGCGGGGATGCGGGACGCGTGGGTGGGCGCGTCGGGCACCTCGGCGGGGCGGTCCTTGGCGAACTCCTTGCGCAGCACCGGCACGACCTCCTCGCCGAGGATGTCGAGCTGCTCCAGCACGGTCTTCAGCGGCAGGCCCGCGTGGTCCATCAGGAACAGCTGCCGCTGGTAGTCGCCGAAGTACTCCCTGAACTCGAGGGTCCTGTCGATGACCTGCTGCGGGCTGCCCACGGTGAGCGGGGTCTCCGCCATGAACTCCTCCAGCGACGGCCCGTGGCCGTACACGGGGGCCTCGTTGAAGTACGGGCGGAACTCGCGCACCGCGTCCTGCGAGTTCTTGCGCATGAACACCTGGCCGCCCAGGCCCACGACGGCCTGCTCAGCCGTGCCGTGGCCGTAGTGGGCGTACCGCTGCCGGTAGAGGTGGATCAGGCGCATGAAGTGCTCCTTCGGCCAGAAGATGTTGTTGGCGAAGAAGCCGTCGCCGTAGTAGGCGGCCTGCTCGGCGATCTCGGGGCTGCGGATCGAGCCGTGCCACACGAACGGCGGCACCCCGTCCAGCGGGCGCGGCGTCGAGGTGAAGCCCTGCAGCGGCGTACGGAAGCGGCCCTCCCAGTCGACGACGTCCTCGCGCCAGAGCTTGTGCAGGAGCGCGTAGTTCTCGAGGGCGAGCGGGATGCCGTTCCTGATGTCCTGCCCGAACCAGGGGTAGACGGGCCCGGTGTTGCCCCGGCCCAGCATGAGGTCCACCCGCCCGTCCGCCAGGTGCTGCAGCATGGCGAAGTCCTCGGCGATCTTGACCGGGTCGTTGGTCGTGATCAACGTGGTGGCGGTGGACAGGACCAGGCGCTCGGTCTTGGCCGCGATGTAGCCGAGCATGGTGGTCGGCGAGGACGGCACGAAGGGCGGGTTGTGGTGCTCGCCCGTCGCGAACACGTCGAGCCCGACCTCCTCGGCCTTGAGCGCGATCGCCACCATCGCCTTGATCCGCTCGTGCTCGGTCGGCGTCCTGCCCGTGGTGGGGTCCGTGGTGACGTCGCCCACGCTGAAGAGTCCGAACTGCACTTTAGTCACCATCCATGACTGTTGAATCTTTGACGGCTACGGTAGCGCTCAGCGCTTCTGAGATATTCCACCATGGGTGCTCAGGAGGCGAGAGCGTTGATGCCGGAGGGGCCCAGGATCCGCTCGGGCGCACCGCGCTCGGCGACCGCGATCATGGCCCGCCCGATCTGCTCCGTCGTGGTGACCGCGGACGGGAACAGCAGGCGCAGCATCGGATAGAGGGGCCGCGTCACCACGTACGCCACCCGGTAGAGCCGGGTGCGCGACGTCACGCCGTGCATCGGCTGGATATAGCCGGGGCGGAACATGTACGCCTCCAGCGGCAGCGCGAGCAGGGCGTTCTCGGTCGCGCCCTTCACCCTGGCCCACATGGACCGGCCCTGGGCGTCGGTCCCGGCGCCCGACACGTACACGAACGTCGAGCCCGGGCTGAGCCGCGCCAGCGTGCGCCCTGCCGAGAGCGTGAAGTCGTACGTGACCCGCCGGTAGTCCTTCTCGCTCATGCCCGCCGACGAGACCCCGAGGCAGAAGAAGCAGGCGTCGTAGCCGCCCAGCTCTCCCTCGATCGCGCTCAGATCCAGCAGATCGTCGTGCCGGATCTCGCGCAGCTTGTCGTGCACCAGCCCCGTCGGGGCGCGCCCGACCGTGAGCACGGCGGTCACCCGGTCATCGAGCAGGCACTGCCTGAGCACCCCGCGCCCGACCATCCCGGTCGCCCCGAAGAGGATCACTCTCATCGCATGCCATCCGTTCGAGCGTCGGCGTTCCGTACTAGGGTCCCATGAGTGTGATGGACTGGTATCCGCCGGCAGAGCCGTACGACTCCGGGATGCTCGGTGTCGGCGACGGCAACGAGATCTACTGGGAGACCTGCGGCAACCCCGCGGGCAAGCCCGCGTTGTTCCTGCACGGCGGCCCCGGCGGGGGCCTGATCCCGGACAGCCGGCGATTCTTCGATCCATCCGCCTACCGGATCGTGCTGTTCGACCAGCGCAACTGCGGCCGCAGCCGCCCCTTCGCCGGCGACCCGGAGGTGTCGCTGGAGCACAACACGACCCCGCATCTGGTCGCCGACATCGAACGGCTGCGCGAGCACCTGGCGATCGACCGCTGGCTCGTCTTCGGCGGCAGCTGGGGCACCACACTCGGCCTGGCCTACGCCCAAGCCCACCCCGGCCGGGTCACCGAGCTCGTGCTGCGCGGCGTGTGGCTCGTCCGCCCGTCGGATGAGGCCTGGGCCTTCACCCCGGCGGGCGCGGCCCACCTCTTCCCCGCCGAGTGGGCGGCGTTCCGAGCCCCGATCCCGGCCGGCGAGCAGGACGACCTCGTCGCCGCCTACGGCCGGCGCATCACCGACCCCGACCCCGCGGTCCACGTTCCCGCGGCCCGCGCCTGGATGGGCTGGGAGCTCTCCGCCAACACCCTGCTGCCGGTGCCGCCGCCCGACCTCGACGACGCCATGGTGGTGGCCTTCGCCCGCATCACCCACCACTACATCGGCAACGGCGGCTTCCTCCCCGGCGATGGCCTCCTCGCCGGAATCGACCGCATACGGCACATCCCCGCGGTCATCGTGAACGGCCGCTACGACATCAAGACGCCGCCGAGCCAGGCGTGGGACCTGCACCGGGCCTGGCCCGAGGCGGAGCTCCACATCGTGGAGGACGCCGGCCACGGCGGCTCCGAGCCCGGCACCCGCCGCCTGCTCACCCAGGCCACCGACCGCTTCCGCTACTCCCGCTGACCGGAGTCCGCCCCGATCGTCTCCATGATCTCGTCAGGCAGGGGATAGGGCCGCTCCACCGGCAGCAGGCCGGACACGTCCGCCCGGCGCGACACCGCCGCGCGCACCTCGCGCACCCGGTCCGTGATGTCGGTGATCCCGAGCGTCCACTCCTCCACGTAGTGCCGCACCGCCTCCCCGGACAGCCCGATCTGGATCGACCGGTACGGCAGCGCCTCGTGCCGCACGCCGCGCTCAGGATCCCACTGGATCCGCACCGGGCTGCGGCGTACCCGTTCGGCCCACTCCGGGCGCCTGTCGTCATGGCTGAGGCACGAGTGCGCCAGCGCCCAGGCGAACCCCTCTTGGGACAGCGAGATCGCCAGCACCCGTCCCTGCCCGGGCTTGGTCGCGTACCCGCACCGGTACATCATCCACAGGAACGACGGCTTGATCCAGGTCATCCGCTCCCGCTTGAACGGCGCCACGAAGCGCTGCGCCGCCACGGCGGGCTCGGCGACGGCGGGGTCGTAGGCCTGGTAGACGGTGATCGACTCCTCGGTGTAGGCGGCACGGATCTGCCGGTAGGGCACGTTCATGCCGCCCAGAGTGGCGAAGATCCGTACTCGAAGGCAACGGATTATGGCCGCGCCAGGTCCCGGACCGCGAGCGCCAGGTGGGCGCTGGCGGCCGGGGGGATGGCCAGGCCGCGGGCCGAGATGCCGATCGCCCACTGCGTGCCGGGCACGGCCGCGCCCGCGCACGCCACCTCCTCCCTGAACTGCCCGTGCTCCTCCACCACCTGCCCCGGCCGCAGTCCGGCCAGCTCCTCCTCCACGTCCTCCACGCTCGCCGGGGTCGCGGAGGTGAAGCGGCGCAGGCCGTACCCGGTCAGGACGCCGTGCCGGGCCCGGTACGGGAGGGCGAGCAGCAGCGCCTTGCCGAGCGCGGTGGCGTGCGGCGCCGTCTCCAGGCCCGACTGCAGGTCTTCCAGCCACGGGGAGCGCGGCCCCTCCGCGAGGTCCACCACCATCAGCCGCCCGTGGGAGAGCTGGGCCAGGTAGGCGGTGTGGCCGGATGAGTCGGCCAGGTGCCGCAGCACCTCGGAGGCGCGCGGCGGCCGCTCGAACGACTCCAGCATCTCGTGGAACCGCTCGGCCAGCTGGGAGCCGGGTAAGTAGTCGCCTTCCGGCCGCCGGTGCAGGTAACCCTCGTAACAGAGGGTCCGGACCAGGTGGTAGGAGGTCGACAAGTTGAGGCCGCAGCGGCGGGCGATGACCTTGACCGACAGCGGCCGGTCGGCCCGCGAGACCTCTTCGAGCACGCGGAGCGCGCGGGAGACGCTGCGGATGAGATCGCTGGGTTCTTCGCCGGTCATCCATCAAGCATCTTCGGTATCTGAAAATTGCACGACCCCACGTGGCACACCCGTCCGGAGATACCTGCTACGGCTCCATGGCCCTGGTCCGGTGAACGGCCTGTAGCAGCCCGACGGCCACCAGCCCGGCGACGGTGGCCGAGCCGCCGTAGGAGACGAACGGCAGCGGCACGCCCACGATCGGCACGAGGCCCACGGTCATGCCCACGTTCACGAACGTCTGGAACGCGATCCACGACACGAGCCCACCGGCCAGCACGCTCCCGTACGGGGAGTCGCTGCGCCGCGCGATGGCCAGCCCGCGCCACAGCAGCGCGCCCACGGCCAGCACGATGAGCGCGGCGCCGGCGAATCCGAGCTCCTCGCCCGCGACGGTGAAGATGAAGTCGGTGTGCTGCTCGGGCACGAAGTGCCCGGCCGTCTGCTCGCCGTTGAACAGGCCCTTGCCGTAGAGGCCGCCGGATCCGATGGCGATGCGGGCCTGGGCGGCGTTGTACCCCACGCCGCCCGGGTCGGACGCGGGATTGGCCAGCACGAGCAGCCGCTGGATCTGGTACGGCCGCACCAGTCCCAGTTTCCAGGCCGCCACGCCCGCGCCCACGGCCCCGGCGAAGAGCACGAGCAGCCAGCGTTTGGGCGCCCCCGACACCAGCAGCGACCCCGTCACCATGGCCGCGAAGACCAGCATCGTCCCCAGGTCCGGCTGCAGCGCGATCAGCCCGATCGGCACCGCGGCCAGCGCCAGCGCCAGCACCACCCCGCCGAACCCGGGCCGCCGCTGCCCGTCGCGCAGCTCGCCGAGCGGCACCGCGAACGCCAGCGCGAGCGCCACCTTGGCGAACTCCGACGGCTGGAACTGCACCCCCGGCGCCAGAACGATCCACGAGTGCGCCCCGTTCACCCGCACGCCCAAGGGAGTGAGCACGCCCGCGAGCGACACCAGGGCCAGCACGTAGACCACGGGCACGTACGCCCGCAGTACCCGCAGGTCGACGCGCGAGACCAGCCACATGAGCACCAGCCCGATCCCGACGCTGACCGCCTGCCGCACGAGCAGCGAGTAGTCGCCCCCCATCCGGGTCGCCGACCACACCAGCAGGAGCCCCACCACGGACAGGGCCAGCGCGAGCAGGGTCAGGATCCAGTCGGGCGCGGCCAGCGCCGGCGCCCACACCAACCGCTGCCTGCCACTCAGAAGGATCATCGCCGCTCCTGTGTTGAACGGTCACGCGAGCTACCGCTCTCGGGCCTGAACGTTCGCCGCCTGTGTTGAATGGTCGCGCTCACTTGGCCCTCGCTGGTCACGCGAGCTACCGCTCTCGGGCCTGAACGTTCGCCGCTCCGTCAGCCCGAGGATGCCCTCCCAGATGTCGCGGGCCGCGGGCGCCGCGCCCTCCGCGCCCCTGCCGCCCTCCGACAGCACGACGACCACGGTGTAGGCGGGATCGGGGGCGAACGAGGCGAACCAGGAGGTGTCCCGCCGCCCGAACGACTCCGCCGTGCCGGTCTTCCCCGCCACCGCGATCTGGTCGAACGGGAACTTCTCGAAGGCGCCCTGCGCGGTCCCCGACCGCGGCACCTGGCCCAGCGCCTGCCGGATGAACCGCAGCGTCTCGGCGGAGGCCGGCAGCCTCCCCGCCACCGGCGGCTCGATCGTGCGCACCGTGGTGCCGTCGGGCCGCACGATCCGCAGGCCCACGCGCGGGCTGTAGAGAGTGCCGCCGTTGGCGATGGCCGCGTACGCCCTGGCGAGCTGCAGCGGCGTCACCAGCACGCCGCCCTGCCCGATGGCGAAGTTGGCCGCGTCGCCGCCCCGCCACACGCCGCCGCCCCGGCAGTTCTCCCCGGCGATGGCCGTCAGGTACGCGGCCCGCCCCTGGTCGGCCATCTCCGGATAGCCTTTGACCGCCCGGTGGCAGCTCTCCTTACGCGTGGCCTGCCAGTACGCCTTCTTCGACGCCGCGTCCGGCACGGCGCCCGCCGCCTCGCCCGGCAGGTCGACGCCCGTCGGCCCGCCGAACCCGAACCCGCGGGCGGTCTTCTGCATGACGTCCGACTCGCGCTGCCAGAGCTCGTCGGCGAGCCGGTAGAAGATCGTGTCGCACGACTGCACCAGCGCCCCGTGCATGGTCATCAGGCCGAGGTCCGCGCCGGCGAAGTTCCTGAACAGCCGATTGCCCACGGTGTAGCCGCTCGGGCAGTCGTACGTGGCGCCGAGCCCGTACCCGGCGGACGCGGCGGCGGCCACCGAGGTGACCTTCCAGGTGGATCCGGGCGCCCACTCGCCCTGCACGGCCTGCGACAGCAGCGGCAGCGCCTTGTACTCGCGGGCCGTCACGCCGTCCGTCCACACGCTCGGGTCGTACGCGGGCCGCCCGGCCAGCGCGACCACCCGCCCGGTGTGCGACTCCATCACCACGGCCGCGCCCGACGAGCCGCCGCTGCTCGACAGGGCCTTGCTGAGCGCCTGCTCGGCGACGGTCTGGATGCGGGAGTCGATGCCGGTCACGAGCGTGTCGCCGGGGACGGGCGGGTCCAGCCGGATGGTCCTGGTGACCCGCCCCGTGTTGTCCACGGCCACCTCGCGCCGTCCCGCCTTGCCGGCCAGCTCCTTGTCGTACACGGCTTCGAGCCCGTCGCGGCCCTTCGCGCCCTGCACGTACCCGAGCGTGTGCGCCGCGGCCGCGCCGAACGGGTAGGCCCGGACGGGCCTCAGCTCCGTGCGGACGCCGGGGAAGTCCTGCTGCTGCTCGCTGATCTGCAGCGCCGTGACGCCCTCGGCGACCGGGATCGGCTCGTACGGCGAGCCCTGCCAGCAGGGCTGTGCCACCCTGGGCCCGCACAGCCGCACCTTCTCCGCGATCTGCCGGTACGGCTGCCGCAGCACCTGCCCCAGCCGGGTCAGCACCGCCTCCCCGCCGTCCGGCTGGTGGGCCAGCTCGACCGCGTCCACCGTGACCACCGGCCTGGTCTTGTTCGTCACCAGGGGACGCCCGGCCACGTCGAGGATCTGCCCCCGGGTCGGCGGCAGCGCCACGGTCCTGATCCGCACCTCGGCCGCCGCCTGCGCGTACTGAGCGCCGCTGACCACCTGCAGCTGCCAGAGCCGCCCCACCAGCGTGAGCATCATCGCCGCGACGACCAGCCGCAGCACGAACAGCCTGGCCCTAGACACGGTACGGCTCGATCCGGCGGGGCCGCCGCCGCAGGAGCAGGACACCCACCAGCGCTCCGAGCAGCACCGTCCAGCCCAGCGTGCGTGGCAGCTCGGGGACGACCGCCGTCCAGGGGTCGTCCCCGAGCGCCACGGCGGCCGCGGCCTGCAGCAGGACGCCCATGGCGGCGCCCGCCGCGGCCACCGGAAGTGGCCTTCCCTCGCGCCGGAGGCCCACCAGCAGGCCTGCCACCGACAGCACCAGCGCCGTCCGGCCCACCGTGCCGTCGGCGGGCGGCGTCACGTCGGCGGCCAGCCCGGCCACCAGCCCCGCCGCGCAGCCCCACACCGGCCCCCTGGCCAGCGCCAGCCACACCACGGCCAGCGTCACCAGGTCGGGTCCGCCCCACGGCGACCGGTTGACCAGCAGCACCTGCAGGAGCGGGGCGGCGAACACCATCACCACGAGCCCCACGGCTCACCTCCTGGAATCCGGCACGACCACCGAGACGAGGTCGAGCGCGGACAGGCGGGCGGCGGGACGTACCAAGGCCGTGCGGATGGCCGCGCCCGGCACGCTCTCGATCGCGGAGACCGTGCCGATGGGCACCCCGGCCACGTAAGGCCGCCCGCCCGCCGAGCCGAGCGTCACGACCTGGTCGCCGGCCTTCAGCGGCGCGTTCGGGTCGAACAGGCTCAGCCGCAGCCCTCCTTCGCCCCCCGTGACCAGGCCCAGCTCGCCCGAGCCCGCCATGCGAGCGCCCACCGACGATCCCGCGCCGGTGATCAGGGAGACCGAGGCCGTCGAGGGGCCCGCCCAGGTGACCTTGCCGACCAGGCCGTCGGCGTTCAGCACCGTCACGTCCCGCGTGACGCCCGCGCCGGTCCCGGCGTCGACGGTGACCTGCTGCCCCTGGCCGAACCCGACCACGTGCGCGGCCACGCCCCGCAGCTTCAGCGGTGGCCGGGCGCCCGCCAGCAGGTCGGCCCGCAGCTTCGCGTTCTCGCGCTCCAGCGCCCGCACCCGCTGCTCGCCGCCGATCGACCGGGTGACCGCGCCGATCGCGTTCTCGAGCGTGCCGTACACGGTCGATCCCGCCGCCCGCACCGGGGCCAGCGGCGTCAGCGTACGGTCGATCACGACGAGCAGGACACCGATGGCGAGCACGAGCAGGACGAACGTCCGCTTCACCGACGGGACCAATCGGGCAGCAGGACGTCGCGCATCGCCTGGAAGCGCTCGACGCAGCGGCCCGCGCCCAGCGCCACCGAGTAGAGCGGCTTGTCCACGACCCGGATCGGCATGCCGGTGGCCTCGCCCATCCGGTCGGCCAGGCCGCGTAACAGGGCGCCGCCGCCGGTCAGGACGATGCCGTTGTCCAGCAGGTCGCCCGCCAGCTCGGCCGGGCACTGGTCGAGCGTCGCCTGCACGGCGTCGATGATGGCCTGCACCTGGTCCTCGATCGCCTCGCTGACCTGCTCGGAGGTGATGACGGCCGTCTTCGGCAGCCCGCTGACCAGGTCGCGGCCGCGTACCGGCGCCGTGGCCTCCGGGTCGGGCGGGCGCGGCGCGGCCGGCGGGGCCGCGCCGTCCTGCTTGGGCCTGGACCTGAACGGGTTCCAGCGGTGCGGTGCGGGCTGCGGCAGCGGCTCCTCCTCGTCCACGACCACCGTCGCGCTCTCGCCGGCGGCGATGGCGACATCGACCCGGTGCCTGCCTCTGGGCGCGGAGTCGGAGTCGCGTACGGGAGCGGGCCGCACCATGCCGAGCTCGATCTTCAGGCGTTCGGCCGTGCGGTCGCCGAGCAGCAGCGCGTGCTCCTTCTTGGCGTACGTGATGACCGCTTCGTCCAGTTCGTCGCCGCCGACCCGCAGCGACTTGGCGACCACGACGCCGCTCATCGACACGATGGCGACCTCCGTCGTGCCGCCGCCGATGTCGACCACCATGTTGCCGGTGGCCTCGCCGACCTTCAGCCCGGCGCCGATCGCCGCGGCCATCGGCTCCTCGATGATGTGCACCCGGCGCGCGCCTGCCTCGTAGGCGGCCTCCTTGACCGCCCGCTGCTCGATGGAGGTGGTGCCGCTCGGCACCGCCACGACGATGCGCGGTTTGGCCAGGAACCTGCTCGGGTGCGCCTTCTGAATGAACATGCGCAGCATCCGCTCCGCCGCGTCGAGATCCGCGATCACGCCGTCCTTGAGCGGCCTGATCGTGGCGATGTGCGGGGGAGTGCGCCCCATCATGCGCTTGGCCGCCTTGCCCACGGCCACGACGGTGTTCCTGTGCAGGTTGATCGCGATGACGGAGGGCTCGTTCAGGACGATGCCCTTCCTGCGGACGTAGACGAGAGTGTTGGCGGTTCCGAGATCGACCGCTATGTCATGACCGAGAAGACCCAATGCGAATGCCATGTGCCGCACAGCCTTTCGACCGGGAAGAGGCAGGGGGACTTCTGCCCGCACTCGCGCTGCCCTGAGCGATTTGACCACAAACGTATTAACTCTGTATCTGCCGTCGTTTTCGCAGCTCATAGCCGTCGCCGGCCGGTGGGAGGGAGCCGGGTCAGCGGGCGGTGCGCCAGGATTGCTCCTCGACCAGCTCCACACTGCGCCAGCCGCCAGGCGTGCGCCGCATGCGGTGGTGGTACCAGCCGCCGCCGTGCAGGAACCCCTCGGTGTCGGCGGTGACCATGTCCCTGGTGGGGGCGAGGGTGTCGGTGAAGGGCGCGCTCACGCGTGCCTCGCCGTCCTCGAAGCCGATCCGCGGGGCCCCGATGAGGTGCAGGCGCCCGGGCCAGTGCGGCAGCACCTCCGCGAGCCAGGCCTTGACCTCGTCCCGCGTGCCCTTGATGCCGCCCGCGGAGCGGTAGTCGATCACGGCGTCGGGAGTGAACACCTCGTCGAGCAGCTCCCACTGGCCGGAGTCGATGGCGTGGGTGTAGCGGGCCAGCAGGTCGGTGATGTAGAGCCGGTCGGCGATCTCCTGTATGTCCATGGGGTTGATCGTCGCGCTATGAGCGCTCGATGACCAGAGCGCCCGACGATCGCGGCAGCAGCCCGGCCAGCCGCCGGCGTAAATGCCCGCGCGGGCCGGGTGCCGCGTCGCGGGGACGGGGAGGTGGCCGGTGGGTGAGCGCGGCGTCCGAAACACGAAACCCCGGCCGCAGGGGCCGGGGCACGCGAGAATGGTGGACGATACTGGGATTGAACCAGTGACCTCTTCCGTGTCAGGGAAGCGCTCTCCCGCTGAGCTAATCGTCCTTGTGAGGTGGCGACGGGATTTGAACCCGTGTGGACGGCTTTGCAGGCCGCTGCCTCGCCTCTCGGCCACGCCACCGAGCCGGAAGCTCCGAGCGGAAGACGGGATTCGAACCCGCGACCCTCACCTTGGCAAGGTGATGCTCTACCACTGAGCCACTTCCGCGTCCGCCCGGCTCGCACCGGGCGACGAGAGAACTCTAGCGAATCTCGGCCCAGTCCCCAAACTGAATACGCCCCGCGCCGCTCACGCGTTCATGGCCTCCACTCCGTGGAGGCGGGTTCGGTCGCTGGGGAGCCGTCGCCTTCCCTCGTCGCTCTGGTCGCTACGCTCCCGCCGCTCCTCAGTCCAGGCGACGGCGCTACTGCGTCCATGGCCTCCACTCCGTGGAGGCGGGTTCGGTCGCTGGGGAGCCGTCGCCTTCCCTCGTCGCTCTGGTCGCTACGCTCCCGCCGCTCCTCAGTCCAGGCGACGGCGCTCCCTCACGTGTGGCCGCCGTTGACCTTGATGTGCTGCCCCGTGACGAACGCGCCGCCGTCCGAGGCGAGGAACGAGACCGTGGCCGCCACGTCGTCGGGCGTGCCCATCCTGCCCAGGGGCACCTCCGCGAGGTAGCCGCTCTCGTCCAGGCCCGCGTGCCGCTCCACCGGGATCCAGCCGGGGGCGACGATGTTGGCCGTGATGCCGTGCGGGCCCAGCTCGCGGGCCCAGGCCCGGGTCATGGCGTGCTGGGCGCCCTTCGCCGCGATGTAGGCGGACATGCCGGGCAGGTTGCGGTCGACGATGTCGGAGCCGATCTGGATGACGCGGCCGTCGCGCCGCTCCCGCATGCCCGGCAGCGCCGCCTGCACCAGCAGCGTCGGGCTCTTGACGAAGAACGTGAGCTGGTCGAGGTGCGACTGCCAGGTGATCTCCTCCAGCGGGATGGACGGCTGCGGGCCGGTCGCGTTGATCACCAGGACCCGCACCGGGCCGAGGCTGCCGGTGACGCGGGCCACCAGGTCCGTCACCTCGGACTCGTCCGTGACGTCGGCGGGAAACGCCTCCGCGGCGCCGCCCGCGTCCTTGATCGCGGCCACGACCTTCTCCGCTCCGGAGGCGTCCGAGCGATAGTTGACCGCGACGGCCAGGCCGTCGGCGGCCAGCCTGCGCGCGATGACGGCTCCCAGGCCGCGCGACGCGCCGGTGACGAGGGCGACTGCTGTCATGAGCCCTCACTCTAGGCGCTAGCGGTGGAGCGTGATCGCCGCGGGGTGCGGCCCCTCCGTCTCCAGGCGGTACTCCTGGCCGGAAACGGCGCGGTTGTCGTCGATGACCTGCTCCGACGGCGCCTTGTCGCCGCCCATGATCACGTCCTGCGCCTTACGGAAGCGCTCGTGCGCTTCCCGCGCGTACCCGGCGCCCACGGTCGTGTAGTCCATCTGGGTGGCGATCAGCTCACGCAGGTACGTCTTGTTCGGCTCGAACGTCACCGGCGGCGGGCACGCCTGAGCCAGCACCTGGTCGGGATCGCGCCCGTCGAACCGCTTGAACAGCTCGGCCGCCAGCCGCAGGTGCTCCAGCTCCATGCTGAGGTGCAGCTCCCAGATGGTCCGCACCCTGGGATGCGGCTCGGTCAGCGCGAACGAGTAGTACATGTAGCACTCGTTGTACTCGTGGTTGAGCAGTATCTCCCACCAGCTGTCGCCCGGATCGGCCAGCGACTCGTAGTGGGTCACGTGCCCCTCCTCGACGAGCGCGATCTCCTGGTACAGCCGGCGCGCGATCGGCTCCATCTGCATGGGGCCGACGTTCATGTAGAAGTTCATGGTCTGCTGCTCGGCCGCCCTGATCGTCAGCGCGTGCAGCCGCGACAGCGGCTCCGTCGACCTCTTCTGGTACGGCTCGCGCACGTTGTCCATCGGGTCCCGATGGTGCAGGTACGTGGGCCGCCCGGGCATCACCTCGGTCAGCCGGTCCACGATCTTCTCGGCCTTGCGGTGCTCGATCATCTCGTACAGGTTGGCGTACCGATAGAGGTGATCGAAGTGCTCCAGCACCCCGAACTCGAAGGCCTGCTTCAGGTACCCGTCCGGCTCCATCCGCGCCACCCACGCCGTCAGATCCACCGCCGCCTGCTCGTAGGCGAGCGTGGTCTCCAGCACCGACGACACCCCGGGCAGCAGCCAGTTGACCACCTTCTGCTGCTGCGCCTCGATGTAACGCACCCGCGCCAGCTGCTGCCTGATCTCCGTGTCGGGGCAGTGGCGGGCGAGCTGATGGCTGAAGAAGATCGCCTCCGTCTCGATCCCGTTCATGGCGATGATCCGGCACCGCGTGTACGGATCGGCGTGGTCGGGATCGATGGGCTCGACGTTCAGCTCGCGCCAGTCACGCAGCTGATCGTCCAGCGGGATACCCCGCTCCTGCAGTGGATCGAAGGCCATGTGGCTGCGCTACCCGGCGCATGATCCGGCAACCTCCGCGTTCGGTGCTCGAACGGCCCGCGTTCGGTAAGGAGGCGCGTGTCCGGGGGAGGGCCGGGTAGGGCGCGGACGTGGGTGAACAAGATGTCATCGATTTGCTGGTGACCCAGCACGGCCAGATCAGGGACCTGTTCGACGAGGTCGAGCAGGCGCCTCCGGACAAGGTGGAGGAGGCGTTCGACCGGCTGACGCGGATGTTGTCCGTGCATGAGACGGCCGAGGAGGAGATCGTCCACCCGTACGCGCGCAGGAAGCTGGACAACGGCCAGGGCGTGGTGGGCGATCGCCTGACCGAGGAGAACCGGGCCAAGCGGCTCCTCCTCGAGTTGCACAAGGGCGGCGTGGACCATCCGGAGTTCTGGGAGCGCCTCGGGGAGCTGCGTACCGCCGTGACCATGCACGCCCGCAGCGAGGAGCGGTACGAGTTCGCGAAACTCCGGGCGAACACCTCCACCGTCGAGCGCCGGGCCATGGCGGCGGCGGTGCGGGCCGCCGAGAGCCTCGCGCCGCTGCGCCCGCACCCCGGCACGGAGAGCGCCACCAAGAACATGCTCATGGGCACGCCGATCGCGTTGATGGAACGGGCGCGAGAGATGATCCGCAAGGGGCTCGGCAAGCACACCTGACACTTCGACGCAGAGCGAAATGTCAAGGTATTAGCGTCATATGCATGGAGTACATCGCTCGTGACGCCGACATAGCGCCCGTCGCCGCGCTCATCGCGGACCCGACCAGGGCGGCCATGCTGACCGCCCTGCTCGACGGGCGGGCGCTGGCGGCGGGAGAGCTGGCCAGGATGGCCGGGGTGAGCGCCGCCACCGCGAGCGCCCATCTGGCCAGGCTGCTCGACGGCAGGCTGGTGGACGTCGTGCGCCAGGGCCGCCACCGCTACTACCGCCTGGCCGGCCACGACGTGGCCGAGGTTCTGGAGGTGCTGGCCAGGGTCAGCGCCCGCCCGCCCGTGCGGTCGCTGCGCCAGTCCAGGCAGGCCAGGCTGCTGGAGGAGGCCCGCACCTGCTACGACCACCTCGCGGGACGGGCCGGCGTGAGCCTGCTCGACCGGCTCAGGGAGGGCGGCTACTACGCGGCGTACGACCTGACCGGCGCGGGTGAGCGGCTGCTGACCGGCCTCGGCGTGGACGTGGCGGGCGCACGGCGGTCGAGGAGGAGGTTCGCGCCCGAGTGCCTGGACTGGACCGAGCGCAGGTCGCATCTCGGCGGGGCGCTGGGGGCGGCGATCACGGAGGTGCTGTTCGAGCGGGGCTGGTATCGGCGCGGGAAGGTGCCACGGGCGGTGGCCCTCACCGAGGAGGGCAGGGAGGGGCTGTCCGCGGTGTTCTCACGTAAGGAGCTAACATCGGGTACGCCGGTTACCTAGCAGCGAGAGAGACGCACCATGCGCGACAACGAAGTCGTGAACGTCGGGCCCGAACCCCTGTCCTTCGACGATGTCATCAAGGTGGCCCGTCACGGAGCCCCCGTACGGCTCACCGACGACGCCCTGGCCGCCATCTCGGCGGCCCGCCAGCGGGTGGACGAGCTGGCCGAGAGCCCGGTCCCCGCGTACGGCATCTCGACGGGCTTCGGCGCCCTGGCCACGCGGCACATCGACCCGGCGCTGCGCGCCCAGCTCCAGCGCTCCCTGGTGCGCTCCCACGCGGCGGGCAACGGCCCGGAGGTCGAGACCGAGGTCGTGCGCGCGCTCATGCTGCTGCGCCTGCACACGCTGGCCACCGGCCACACCGGCATCAGGCCGACCACGGCCAAGACCCTGGCCGCGCTGATCAGCGCGGGGATCACGCCGATCGTGCACGAGTACGGCAGCCTCGGCTGCTCCGGTGACCTGGCCCCGCTGGCGCACGTCGCGCTGACGCTGATGGGCGAGGGCGTCGTACGCGACAAATCAGGAGACATCCTGCCGGCCGGCGAGGCCCTCAAGCAGGCCCGGATCGACCCGGTCGAGCTGGCCGCCAAGGAGGGCCTGGCGCTCATCAACGGCACGGACGGCATGCTCGGCATGCTCATCCTGGCCATCGAGGACCTCACCAGGCTCGTCAGGACCGCCGACGTGAGCGCCGCGATGAGCGTGGAGGCGCTGCTCGGCACCGACCGGGTGTTCATGCCGGAGCTGCAGGCGCTGCGTCCGCACCCCGGCCAGGCGCTGTCCGCCGCCAACATGACCAAGGTCCTGCGCGAGTCCGGCATCATGGCCAGCCACCGCGACCCGGAGGCCTGCACCCGCGTCCAGGACGCCTACTCGCTCCGCTGCGCCCCCCAGGTCGCCGGGGCCGTCCGCGACACGATCGCGCACGCCGCCACCGTGGCCGGATGGGAGCTGGCCAGCGCCGTGGACAACCCCGCCGTGCTGGCCGACGGCCGCGTCGAGTCCAACGGCAACTTCCACGGCGCGCCCATCGCGTACGTGCTGGACTTCCTGGCCGTCGTGGCCGCCGACCTGGCCTCGATGTCCGAACGGCGCACCGACCGGTTCCTGGACGTGGCCCGCAACCACGGGCTGCCCGCCTTCCTGGCCGACGACCCCGGCGTGGACTCGGGCCACATGATCGCCCAGTACACGCAGGCGGCCATCGTCTCCGAGCTGAAGCGCCTGGCCGTGCCCGCCAGCGTGGACTCCATTCCCAGCTCGGCCATGCAGGAGGACCACGTGTCCATGGGCTGGTCGGCGGCGCGCAAGCTGCGCAGGTCGGTGGACGGGCTCACCCGCGTGCTGGCCATCGAGGTGCTCACCGCCGCCCGCGCGATCGACCTGCGCGCCCCGCTGGAGCCCGCGCCCGCCACGGCGGCCGTGGTCAGGGCGCTGCGCGAGACCGTGCCCGCGCCGGGCCCCGACCGGTTCCTGGCGCCGGAGATCGACTCCGCCGTGCGCCTGGTGGCCGACGGCGCCGTCGTGGCGGCGGCCGAGTCGGTCACCGGGCCCCTGGCCTAACTGGGGAGCGCCACGATCACGTCCACCTCCAGCAGCAGCCCCGGCATGAACAGCTTCGACACCTCCACGGTCGTGCTGGCCGGGGGCGTGCCGGTGATGTACTTCCTGCGCACCTGCCCGTACTCGACGCGTTTGTCCATGTCCGTCAGGTAGGTGCGCATGAACGCGATGTCGTCGAACGTCGCCCCCTGATCGGCGAGGATGCGCGAGATGACCTGGAAGACGTGCTCGGCCTGGGCCGTCATGGACCCTTCGCCGACGAGGTTCCCCTGCTCGTCGAAGGCGGCCTGGCCGGAGACGTAGAGCATGTCGCCGACGCGCACGGCGTGCGAGTAGAAGCCGTTCGTGGCCGGGATCGTCGAGAGGTTCAGCGGCACCGCGCGGTGGGCCGGGCCTCCTCCGGCGTGCTCGGCGATGGCCGTCAGGTCGCGCTCGCCCAGCCCGGCCGCCCGCGCCTCCTGCAGCCTGGCCCGGGCCGCCGTGGCCATGGACGAGCCTTCCCACGCGCCCAGCTCCAGGTCCTTGGCCGCGTGGGCCAGGGAGTAGCGGGTCTCGGCCGACGGCACGCGCAGCCGCTCCGCCAGCGTGCCCAGCGGGGTGCCCGACAGCACGTCGATCAGCGCGCCACGGTCCACGCCGTGCGCCTCGCCGTACGCGAACGTCTCCGCCAGCAGCACCTGGGCGGGCACGAGCGCGCTCATGACGGCGATCTTCATGGCCGCGCCCGCCCCCAGCGGACCGAGCTCCCGTACGGTCCCGAACACCGACAAAACCTCGCGGCATCCCGCCGCGTCGCCTCCGGCCAATCCCCCGGCCAGCCCCCCGGCCAGCACGGTCAGCGTGCCGTCGGTCGCGGGCCCCACGCTGCCCAGCACCGGGGCGTCCACCAGTCCCACCTCGGCCGGCAGCAGCGCGCGCAGCTCGCGTACCGCCTCTGGGCCGATCGTGGACATCTCCACCACCGTGGCGCCGGGCCGCAGACCAGGCAGCGCCGCCGACAGCACCTCCCGCACCGCGGCCGGGTCGCTGAGCATGGTGATGACCAGTTCGGCTCCGTCCACCGCCTCCGCCGCGGACACGCCGCTCCCGCGCCGCCACGTCGTCACCTTGTGCCCGGCCTGCTCCAGCCGCCGGGCCATGGGGACGCCCATGCGTCCCTGTCCAAGAAAAGCGATCACGCGTTCAGTGAACTGGAATCACGAGGCATTCCACAAACGACTAGATTGCATACCAGCCATGCCTAACGTGAATGCCTTTGACGCCGGCACGCTGCGGCTGTTCCACGAGGTCGCCGAGAGCGGCTCGATCACCGCCGCCGCCGAGCTACTCGGATACACCCAGTCGGCGGTCTCCCGCCGCGTCGCCGCGCTGGAGCGCGCCGCCGGAGGGCCGCTCTTCGAGCGCCTGGCCAGAGGGGTGCGCCTGACGCCCGCCGGCGCCGCCCTGCACCGCCACGCCGTCGCCGTCCTCGACCGGCTGGAACGCGCGGGCGAGGAGCTGGCCGCCATCCATGGCGGCGGGGGCGGGACGCTGCGCGTGGGCGCGTTCGCCACCGCCAACGTGGGTCTCGTCCCAGAGACTTTCAAGCGATTCGCCGAGCGCCGTCCGGGCGTCGAACTGCGCCTGGTCGAGGGCCTCACCTCGCGGCTGATGGAGCGGCTGCGCTCCGGGGCGCTGGACGTGGCCGTGATCAGCGACTACCCCTCCGGGCTGTCCGCCTACGGAACGCGTACCGTCCTGCTGCACGAGGACCGGCTGCTCGTCGCGCTGCCCGCCGGGCACCGGCTGGCCGGCGACGACGACGTGGACCTGCGCGACCTGGCCGAGGAGAGGTGGATCGAGGCGGCGCCGCGCGGGCAGCCCACGTTGCTGCAGGCCGCGTGCGCGGCCGTCGGATTCACGCCACGCAGCGGGCTGCGGGTCGTCGAATGGTCGGGCAAGTTCGGGTTCGTCGCCGCCGGGCTGGGGGTGACGCTCGTCCCGGAGCTGGCCGCCCGGGCCGTACCACCCCATCTGGTGCTGCGTCCGCTGCGCGGGATGGCGCCGGCACGCAAGGTGTACGCGGCCCTGCCCGAGACGCCACTGCCCGCGGCGCTGGAGCTCGTCGAAATGCTGGGAGAATGGAAGGCGTGTACGACGGCTTCGCCTATTTAGGCGGTCTGCACGCGACCGGGTTGCGTGACGTGACCTCCGACCTGGCCGCGCTCGACGGCGAGGGCTGGTGGGCCGTGGTCGTCGACTACGAGGGCAAGGTGACGTGCGCCCGGTTCGACCGGGTGCGCGAGTCGCCCCTGCCCGCGCCCGCCGCTCCCTGGCACGGGCCGCGGCCCGATCAGTGGCGCAGCTCACTCGACCGGGCCGCCTACGAGCGCGGCGTGCGTGCCATCCGCGGCTACATCGAGCAGGGCGAGGTCTACCAGGCAAACCTTTGCCGGATTTTGACCGCCCCCGTCCCGCTCGACGCCGACCCGCTCGCCCTGGCCGCCCGGCTGGCCGCGGGCAACCCCGCGCCGTACGCGGCCGCCATCCAGGTGCCCGGGCTCAGCGTGGTGTCCGCCTCGCCCGAGCTCTACCTCTCGCGCGACGGCGACGTCGTCGAGTCCAGGCCCATCAAGGGCACGGGCGCGACCGCCGGCGACCTCCTCGACAAGGACTACGCCGAGAACGTCATGATCGTCGACCTCGTCCGCAACGACCTCGGCCGCGTCGCGGCCGTCGGCTCGGTCGAGGTGCCGTCGCTCTGCGCGGTCGAGGAGCACCCCGGTCTCGTCCACCTCGTCTCCACCGTCCGGGCCAGATTGGCGCCGGAGGCGGGCTGGCCCGAGCTCTTTGCCGCGACTTTCCCGCCCGGATCTGTCACGGGCGCGCCCAAGTCGTCGGCTTTGCGGATCATCAATGAGCTCGAACCAGCACCCCGCGGGCCGTACTGTGGGGCCGTGGGCTGGGTCGACGCCGACCGCCGCCGGGCGGCGCTGGCCGTGGGCATCAGGACATTCTGGATCTCGGCAAGTGAGATCCGGTTCGGCACGGGAGCGGGCATCACCTGGGGCAGCGACCCCGGGCGCGAATGGCTCGAGACCGAGCTCAAGGCAGCCAGGCTCATCGCACTGGCATCCACAGGAGGAACCGTATGAACATCCCTGTCTGGGTCAACGGCGAGCTGATCGACCCCGCGCAGGCCAGCGTGTCGGTCTTCGATCATGGGCTCATGGTCGGCGACGGTGTCTTCGAGACCATCAAGATCGTGAACGGCCGGTCGTTCGCGCTCACCCGTCACCTCGACCGGCTCACGCTCTCCGCCCAGCGCATGGACCTGCCGGAGCCCGACGTCGATGCCATCGCCGACGGCATCGCCAAGCTCCTGACGGTCGCGCCCGCCTGGGCGCTCGGCCGCATCCGCGTCACCTACACCAGCGGCCCGGGCCCGCTCGGCTCCGACCGCGGCGACCAGGGCACCACGTCCGTCGTCATCGTGGACGAGCAGAAGCCGTTCCCGGCCACCGCCAACGTCGCCGTCGTCCCCTGGCCGCGCAACGAGCGCGGCGCCCTGTCCGGGGTCAAGAGCACCTCGTACGGCGACAACGCCAAGGCCCTGCTGTACGCGAAGAAGCGCGGGGGCGGCGAGGCCATCTTCGGCAACCTGGCGGGCAACCTCTGCGAGGGCACCGGCTCCAACATCTTCATCGTCCGCGACGGCCGCCTGCTCACCCCGACGCTGGAGTCGGGCTGCCTGGCCGGGGTCACCAGGGCGCTGGTGCTCGAATGGTGCGGCGCCGAGGAGGCGGACGTGCCGCTGTCGGCGGTGTACGAGGCGGAGGAGGCGTTCCTGACCTCCACGACCCGCGACGTCCAGCCGATCAAGCTGGTCGACGACACGGAGTTGCCGGTCGCTCCCGGCCCGATCACCACGAAGGCCATGCGCGTCTTCGCCGAGCGCTCCGCCGCCGATCTGAACCCCTGAGTTAAGGTACTCTCTTGCCCCACAGTTGACCTTGTGAGGCAAGCGTGGCAGTCGGTCCGCTCCATCCTGGTGATCCCCAGGCGATGGGGGAGTTCCGCATCGTGGGCCGCCTCGGGCAGGGCGGGCAGGGCGTCGTCTACCTGGCCGAGTCGCCTGACGGCGGGCAGGCCGCCGTCAAGGTGATGACCGGCGGGATCGACAGGACCTTCGCGCGGGAGCTGGCCGCCGCGCGGATGGTCGATGAGTTCTGCACCGCCCGCGTTCTCGTCGCCGACCTCGACCACGATCCGCCGTATGTGGCCAGCGAGTACATCGACGGCCCCGCCCTGTCGGCGGCGGGGCCGGTGCGCGGCGCCGCGCTGATCCGGCTGGCCATCGGCACCGTCACCGCCCTGGCCGCAATTCACCGGGCC
Source organism: Nonomuraea sp. CA-141351 (assembly GCF_050944675.1). Taxonomy (NCBI): domain Bacteria; kingdom Bacillati; phylum Actinomycetota; class Actinomycetes; order Streptosporangiales; family Streptosporangiaceae; genus Nonomuraea; species Nonomuraea sp. CA-141351. The sequence continues at coordinate 7,811,287 of NZ_CP191982.1, read as the reverse complement.
GGGGTGGTGCACAGGGACTTCAAGCCGGCCAACGTACTGCTGGGTCCGGACGGGCCCCGGGTGATCGACTTCGGCATCGCCCGGCTGGTGGACGCCACGGTGACGAAGGGCTCGGCGTCGGGGACGCCGCCGTACATGGCGCCGGAGCAGCTCTCGGAGACCTCGGTGGGGCCCGCGTCGGACATGTTCTCGTGGGGCTCGACGATGACGTTCGCGGCGACGGGACGGCCGCCCTTCGGCCGGGACACGTTTCCGGCGGTGGCGTACCGGATCCTGCACGGCGAGCCGGGCCTGGGCGACCTCGCGGAGCCGCTGCGCGGGATCGTGCGACGCTGCCTCGCCAAGGACCCCGCCCAGCGGCCCACAGCCCGGGCGGTGCTCCTGGAGCTCCTCGGCGAGGACCCCGGTCCCATGCCTCCCGCCACGTCCGGCCCCGCCACCTCCGGCCCCTCAGCCTCCGCCTCCGGGCCTGCGGGTTCCGAGTCTGGTGCCCCCGGCCTCGCCACCTCCGGGCCCGACGCATCCTGGCCCGCCGCTGGGTCCGCCGGCGTGCCGGCTCCAGACCGCGACACCCCACCCGGCTCCCTCATCGCGCCGTCCCCTGCTGGCGAGTCCGCCCCTGGGCCCTTCGCCACGCCGCCCCCTGCCGGCACTTCCGCATCCGAGCCCGCCGCCCGCGAGCCGGACGCCGCCGGCCGTGGTGCGGCGGGGCATGGGCGGGTGGGACGGCGGGCCGTGCTGGCTGGACTGGGCGCGGTTACGGTCGCGGCGGCCACGACGGGCGGCGTGGTGTGGTGGCGCGAGGCGCGGCTCCAGTCGTCAGGCCGCGGCGCGACCGTGACGGGGTTACCGGCCACCGGATCGAGCAACGGGACGACCTCCACCCCGCCGTCGGGATCGCCGAGCGCCTCCACGACGGCGGAGGAGCCGATCAGCCCGCCGCGTCCCCACGGGCAGGAACTCGCGATCGCCATGGAAAGCGCGATCTCGGTGTGGCCGATGGCGGACATGACGTTCCAGGGCGGGCTGACCCAGAGCGACTTCTTTGCCGAGGTACATGGACGGATCCGGTTCCAGCCCGACGAGGGAGAGAGCGCGGGAAGCTGCGACTTCGCCATGAAGGTCGCCGCCCCGGAGGTCGGCACGATCGACGTCGTCGTCATGGCGCCCGCGGGCCCCGACGACCTGTACGTCAACCGCAAGCGCCTGGCCGCGGACGCCGAATACGACGGCCGCGGTTACATCGACATGATCGTCATCATGTCGGGCCTCGGCGTCATCCTCGATCTCGTCGCGCACACATCACAAGTCAGCGGAGCCGGACGCCGGTACTCCGGCGGCCTGGACACGGGCTCGGCGCCGTCGCCCATCAAGGAGCAGCTCGCAGGGCCCGCCAACTGGAAGCTGGGCCGGCTCAAGGGGACCCGGATCAGCTGGAACATCCAGCTCGACACCGCGAACAGGCCCAAGACCTTCGTGCTCTCCTGGCGTGCCTCGGCCGGTGGTTCGGAACTCTCCTCCACCTACACGTCGACGTACAAGAAGTGGAGGCGGGGGGAGATCAAAGCCCCGGGTTAGGGCATTGGGGTGCCCGCGCGCCACACGATGCCACGCGCTGCTGCGGCCCTCATCGTCAATGCGCGCCCTGCAGCGTCGCCGTCCCGGGACACCGGCCACCGGCCTCCGAATCGAGTACTGCCGACGCAGGGCCGTTCCTCCATCCACCCGGCACCGCCGTCAGTACGACTTCTGGGTCTGCACGTTGAAGTCGTCCATCTTGACCTGTTTGGCCGGGTCGGTGAGCGGGTCGTTGATCTCTAGGACGTCCAAGCCCATGCGGATGTCGCTCGAGTAGATGTACCCGTTGTAGTAGTACGCCGACCAGGAGCCCGCGATGTCGCCGCCGGGGAACGGGCCGCGTTCGAAGTAGCCGATCTCCTTCGGCTGGGCGGAGTCGGTGAAGTCCCAGATCGACACCCCGCCCTGATACCACGACTGCACCATGATGTCCTTGCCCGGCACCGGGATCAGTGAGCCGTTGTGGGCCACGCAGTTCTCGTTCGGCTGCTGCTCCCTGGGGATCTTGAAGTAGCCGCGCCGCTCCAGCTTGCCGTTCACCAGGTCGTACACGGCGTCCGCGCCCTTCGTGGCCGGCGTGTTGCGGTCGCACGTGGCCTGGCCGCCGCCGCCCAGCTCGTCGCTGAAGACGACCTTCGTGGCGTCGTTGTTGAACGTCGCCGAGTGCCAGATCTGGAAGTTCTCCGTGTCGGTGATCTGCTGGAGCACCTTCGGCTTGACGGGGTCGGAGATGTCGAGCAGCACGCCGTCGCCGAAGCAGGCGGCCGCGGCGAGCTTCTTCTCCGGGTACGCGGTGATGTCGTGGCAGCCGGAGGCGAGGTCGGAGTGCTGGCGCTCAGGGAAGATATCCGGCTTCGCCACGATTTTTGCGGACCTAGGCGACTTTGTCAGGATCTCTACGATCTGGATGAGCTCGTGGGGCGGTGGGCAGGTCTTCGACTCGGGCTCGGGGCCGGGCGAGGAGACGTACACGTACAGCGTGTCCCCATCCGGGACCATCGTGTGCGTGTGCGAGCCGCAGTCGGTCCTGACCGCGCTGACGTACTTGGGGCTCTTCTTGTCGCTGATGTCGAAGATCCGCAGGCCCTCCCACTCGCGGGGGCTGTCGCCGGAGTCGCATTCCTCGCCGGCGCGCGGCTCGTCGATCGACAGGACGAGCAGGTCGCCGTACACGCTGACGTCGTTCTGCTGCGCCGGGCAGGCCACCTGGCTCACGATCCGGGGCTTGGCCGGGTCGCTGATGTCGTAGATCGCGAACCCGCCGAAATTGCCCACGTACGCGTAGTCGCCCTGGAACGCCAGGTCCGTGTTGATGTCGTCCGCGCCGTTCAGCGGGGGGGTCATCGGCATGTTGGCGACGAGCTTGACGTTGTCGCTCGTCATCACGTCACCGGTGTGTGGGGCGGAAGAAGCGTTGGTCTCCCGCGTCGATGTGGCGGGCGTCGGCGCCCCGGCCGCCTCCTGGCCTGCCGCGCACGCGGAGGCCAACAGCAGCACCGTACACAACAACGCTCCGCGTAACGTGGCAGAGATCAACGCGCGTCCCCTTTGTCTGGTAGCTCACTATGGAAGCTATGCCAGGAGCTTCGCGGCCGCGTACGGTCTTGATCACAGTTATGGCCACACTTGCCCTTGCCGCCTGCTCCGAGCAACCCGCCGGGCCGTCGCCGGTGGGGACGGAGGCGCCCGTCATCGTGCCGGGGAGCCCGGGGGCGCCGGGCCGTACGGCGACGCCGGGGGAGCGGGTCGGGCAGACGCCGGCGGCGACGGTGGCCTCGGACGTGCGCTTCGCCGAGGCCATGATCCCGCATCACCGCCAGGCCCTGGAGATGACCTCGCTGGTGAACGACCGCACGACCACGGCTTCGATCCGCTCGTTCGCCCGCCAGATCACCGCCGCCCAGACCCCGGAGATCAAGGCCATGACGGGGTGGCTGGCCGAGCTCGGCCGCTCCGCCCCTGCCGCCCACGAGCACGCGCGGGCGGCGGCGTACGGCATGGCGACGGAGGAGGAGCTGAACGCGCTGCGCGCGGCCAAGGGGACGGTCTTCGACCGCATGTTCCTGCAGTTGATGACCAGGCACCACGAGGGCGCGGTGAAGATGGCGGGGGAGGAACTGGCGAGCGGCCGGGACCGGCGCATGCGGCTGATGGCGAAAGACGTGTACTCGGGTCAGAGCATCGAGATCGCCCGCATGCGAAAAGTCCTGGAGACGCTGCCCGCCTAGACCGCTAGGACGGCCAGAGCATGTTGGTCAGCTCGGCGTCCAGGTCCATGTAGTCGGTTTCCCGTCCCGCCGGGACCTTCTCGTACGTGCGGTGGAGGAACTCGGTGAGCGGCGCCAGCGGCACTTCGAAGAGCGCCTGCCCGAACGGGGACGTGAGACTGATATGGAGCGTTCGCTCGCCGTCGGCACGCGCGGGCCACACCTGCACGTCGCCGTCGCCGACACGCCTGACGATCCCCACGGTCAGCAACTCGCGGGCAAAGATCCACTCGACCGGTTCGTCGTTCCCTACGTGGAAGGCCATGCGGATGGCATACGGATCGTCGGCTGTGTAACTCAGTCCGGCGAGCAGGGGGACGGTAGTTCGGTCGGGGACCACAAGCCGAAGGCCAAGCTCGGCGGAGACGGTGGTGCTGTGCATCGTCAGCCAAACCTTTTCGTCGTAGGTCCCCTCTACGGGGCTTTCACTGCTCTGACGGACTTCGTCCTGAGCTATGACGCGGAACGAAGAAACCTGTAGGAAAGATTCCGCTCCAAGGGCCTTCTGTAACGCACATCACAGCTGGACATTTAGGCATCTACCAGGCTAAACGGCATCAATCGGGTCGTATTTACAAGGGTTTTGCGTCTTGTGGAGCCTGCCCCGGCGCGCCGACCATGAACGTTTCTCGCCAAAAGATCGCGACCGATGCCAACCGGAACACGACGATGGTATGCCACCGACGCGCCGTGCCGATGGGCAACCGCCGCGTTTCACCCGAATCCCTCCCCATCGCCTTCGCCGCCGCCCCCGGAGCCCCGCCCGAACCCGCCCTCCAGCCGCCACCCGGCCGCTTCGCTTCGCCAGCAGGTGCCAGAGTGCGGTATGGTTTTCCCCGTCGGCACCGCGAGGAGCCGGCAGGGCGGGCGATTAGCTCAGCGGGAGAGCGCTTCGTTCACACCGAAGAGGTCACTGGTTCGATCCCAGTATCGCCCACCGAGGTCAAGGGCCACATCCCAACACGGGGAGTGGCCCTTTTGATCTTCCAAGTGACTAACTGAGTGACTGTCCTGCTCCGTTGTCGTTACCTGAGAAGATCCGATCCATGACGGTCGCGCCATCCTGGATGACGGGCTTGAACCGATGACGGTAGACCTTCTCGGCGACCGCCGACCCTCCGGCGTGCCCGATCAGCCGGGCGATGTTCTCGACCGGCACACCGTCTGCTGACAGCAGCGAGACGAAGCTGTGCCACATCTCCCGGGGCGTCCGATCAGCGCCGACCAGACCGGCTCGGGTGATCTCCGCCGGACGTTGCCCGCGCTCACCTTGGTGCCGTTCCGGGTGGCGAACACCAGACGGGTCTGGCTGTCCTGGCTGGACACGGTCCCGCGAGCGCTCAGGTGGTCCCAGAGCGCGGCTGGAGCGTGAACACTGCGCCGGGGGGAGGTGGAGCGTACGGTGCGACTTAGGGGTCTTGGTGTCCCCGCTACCGCGGACCGACCGCCAGACGTACACGGCGACGCCCAGCGCCACGGTCTCGCTTGTTCGGCGGTACAGCCACACCGCGTGCAGCGGGGTCGCCCAAGACGGGCGTCCCCGTGTCCCTTCGCCGGGTTCGGCCGTCGTGTTCGCGTCGCACCAGGACCGGTGCTGTTCAGGTGACCCCGATCCGTCCCGGACAGCTGAGCGACCGGGGTGGCGGGCGCGTAGCCCCGTGACGAAGCCGCCGCAGCGGTCAGCGGAGGTAGGAGGCGCCGTTGAGGTCGAGTACGGCGCCGCTGGCCCATTCGGCGGCCGGGGAGGCCAGGTAGACGACGGCCGCCGCGATCTCATCAGGCCGCGCCACTCGCCCGAACGGGCTCTGTGCCCGGATCTCGTCCCCGCGAGGGGCCTTGAGGTGCTCGTTCGTCATGTCCGTCTCCACGAACCCGGGCGCCACCCCGGCCACCGCGATCCCGCGCGGGGCAAGGGCGATGGCCAGCGACTGGCCCAGCGCGTTCAGCCCGGCCTTGCTCGCCCCGTACGCCGGGCTGTTCGGCTCGCCGCGGAAGGCGCCGCGCGAGGAGACGTTGATCACGCGGCCGCCGGCGGGCATGTGCTGGACGGCGCACCAGGTCGCGTTGGCCGGGCCGATCAGGTTGGTGTCGAGCGTGCGCTGCCAGGCCGTTCGCCACTCGTCGTAGGACGTCTCGGTGAGGGGGTGGTGGAGGAAGACGCCGGCGTTGTTCACCAGGACGTCGATCCCGCCCAGCTCCTGCGCGGCCGCGTCCACCATCCGCCGCACCGCCTCGGGATCGGCCAGGTCGGCCTGCACGATGACGTGGCCCTGACCGGGCAGCTCCTCGATAAGGCTCTGAGCCTCCTTCGCCGAGTCCCGGTGGTGGATCGCCACCCGATCGCCCTGCGCGGCGAACGCCGCCGCGATCGCCCGCCCTATGCCCCTCGACGCACCTGTGACAAGAACTCCACGCCCGCTCATTCGCCGTACGCTAGCAGGGCAGCCTTTGACCGCGACGCGCAGAGGCACCCTTCGGATTCGCGCACCGAGGCGGCGGATGATCAGTGCAGCCGCCGCTCCAGCAGCAGTGCCCCGCGGCCGGCCAGGAGCGAGGCGCACCATTTGTGCAGGTCCGCCGGCTTGGGCCCGCTCATCGATTCCTCCTCCAGCAGGTCGGCCCAGTCCAGTAGCGACTCCGCCAGCATGAGCGGCACGCCGCGCCGCTCGTGCACCTCGGCCGCGGCCTCGAAGTGCTCCGCGGCGCGCTGCGGCGAGCCCATCGCCACACACAGGTGCGCCAGGTAGTGGTGACCGCAGTGGTGGGCCACCGTGCTGTGGCCGAACGTCTCACCGTCCGAGGCCAGCGAGTCGTACAGCTGCCCCGCCAGCTCCACCCGCCCCAGGCGGGAGGCGGCCACGGCGAGGTTGTCGAGGGCGGACCGGTGGGCCATGTTGCGGGGCGGCGTCGCGCCCCCGAAGGCGAGGATGCGCTCCAGCAGGGGAGCGGCCTGCTCGTCGTCCATCTCGCACAGGTAGCGCAGCACCGCGTGCACCGGGTCCACGCGCGGCGCCTGGGCGGCGCGGCGGAGCCGGTCGCGCAGCTCCCACAGCCGGCCCTGGAGCCGCCGGATCTCGGCGATCTGCTCCGAGAAGATCGCCACGGCCTCCAGGCGGCGGCCGATCTCCGAGCCCAGCCGCAGGGCCGACACCGCCTCCGACTCGGCCTGGGCCAGGTCGCCCTGCATCAGCGTCAGGCCGGCCTTGGAGTAGCCGATCAGCCAGTTGAGGTGTGGCTGGGCCAGCCGGCGCGCCAGCTCGTCGGCCTTGTCGAGCAGCGTCGCGGCCCTGGCCACGTCGCCGCCGTCGAGCACGGGGGGAGTGCGCTGCACGTACGCGTGGAAGAGCGCCAGGTCGTCCCCCGTGCGGCGGGCTGCCTCCAGCATCTCGTCGCCGTCGCGGTGGCGCTGGTGCAGCGGGTCGGCGGGGATGATCGTGAGGCTGCGCAGTCCGAGCACGCCGGCGAGCGTACGCGGATCGCCCGACTTGCGGGCAAGGGCCACCGCCTCGTCGCTCAGCGCGAAGCGCCGCTCGCCGTCGGGCGCCCAGATGAGCTCCGAGGCGAGCTTGGCCGCCAGGAGCGCCCTGGTGCTCAGGTCGGTGGAGTCGACCAGCTTGCGCGCCTCGGTGAGCAACGCGATGCGCTGCTGGTCGGGCGCCGCCGAGATGGTGGAGAAGCCGCGGTCGCCGCCGAGCGCCGCCATGACGATCAGGTCGTTGCGCTCGCACTGCCTGGCCAGGTCGGCCGCCTGCGCCAGGGTCTGCCTGGCGTCCGGGTCGCCGGCCAGCCACATCGCCCTGCCGCACTCCATCAGCAGCTCCGCGCGCCGCTCCAGCGTGGTGGCGGGGAAGGCCGGCAGCAGGTCGAGCACCCGCTGGTACCAGGTGACCGCCTCGCGGTGGGCCAGCCCGGCCAGCGCGTGCTGGGCCGCGCGCACGCCCGCCTCGGCCGCGGCGCTGACGCGGGCCGGGTCGCGGCCGTGCCCGGCGGCGGCCAGGAGGTGGGTGGCCACGACGTACGGCCGGGTCTCCATGGCGTGCGGATCCGTCTGGCACAGCGCGTCGGCCACCCGCCCGTGCAGCAGCCCGGCCCGCGGCGCCGAGAGCTTGGAGTAGAGGGCGTTCCTGGTCAGCTCGTGGGAGAACTGGCAGGACCCGCCGTCCGACATGGTCACCAGGCCTGCGCCCATGGCCTCCTCCACCGCGGCCACGAACCTGGCCTCGTCGAGGCCGAGCCCGAGCCGCAGCTCCGCCGAGTCCATGCGCTCGCCGACGGCCAGCAGGTTTACCAGGTCTCTGGCGTCCGGGTGGAGCTGCGCCAGCCGGGCCATGACCATCCGGGTCACCGAGTCGGGAACGGCCAGCGCGTCGAGGTCCTTGCCCGCGGCCAGCTCTCTGACCACCTCGCTGATGAGGAACGCGTTGCCGCCGGTGATCCGGTGCAGCAGCTCGGAGTCGCCCCCGCCGCGCACCTCCGCCAGCGCGTGGGAGACCTCGTCCAGCCCGAAGGAGGGGACCTCGATCAGGTGGCCGTCGGCGGTCAGCTTGTGCAGCTCCGGCATGGCGGACTCGACCGGTAGGGGCCGCGAGGTGGCCAGGACCAGCAGCGGCAGGGCCTCGGCGTCCCACATGAGGGCGTTCAGCATCTGCAGCGACTCCAGCGTCGCCCACTGCAGGTCGTCGATCACCAGCAGCACCGGCCGCACGGTGGCCAGGCGCTCGATCAGCGTGCGGGCCGCGGCCATCAGGTGGTAGCGCTCGGACACGGGCTCGGTGGCGGGCGGCACCTCCAGCGACAGCGGGGGAGCGGCCAGCGAGGGCGCGAGGCGGACGAGCTGGCCGCACTGCTGGTCGACCCCGGCCCGCAGCAGCAGCGCGGGCGAGGTGCGGGCCAGCCGCTCGACCGCGCCGGCGATCGGTTCGTACGCCTGCCGCGCCGGATCCGTGCACCGCCCCGCCAGCACCGTGAACTGCCGCTTGAGCGCCCGCCTGGCCACCTCCGAAGCCAGCCGGGTCTTGCCGACCCCCGAGTCGCCCTGGAGGATCACCAGCCCGCTGCCGAACTCGGCCGCCGCCAGCTCCCCGTCGAGCGCCCGCAGCTGCTCGTCCCTGCCGACGAACGGCAGCACATGGCCGTCGTCCAGCCACGGGGCCAGCCCGCCGGCCTGGTGGTGGTCCGCGCTCTGCCAATGCAGCTCGTAGGTGTGCATCGGCTCGCGCAGCCCCTTGCCGGGCAGCCGCCCCAGATCCTTGAACTCGTGCCGGCTCCGCCCCTGCGCCAGCCGCCGTACGAGATCGGTGCAGAGCACCTGGCCGCCCTCGGCGATGGCGACCAGGCGGGCCGCCTCGACGGTCGGCAGCCCGCTGACGTCGTCGTGGCCCCAGGCCACGTCGCCCGCGGCGAGCGCGGCCCTGATGGAGATCTTCTCCATGGCCCGCTCGTTCTCGTCGGCCACCGCCTGCTCCACCGCGATGACGGCGTCGAGCCCGGCCGTGGCCGAGTCGAAGACGGCCATCAGCCCATCGCCCAGGCTCTTGGTGAAGGTGGCGCCGTTGGCGGTCACCACGGAGCGGAGCAGCTGGTAGAGGCGGCGGAAGACGACGTTGGCGCGTTCCTCGCCGAGCCTGATCCGCATGGCGGTGGAGCTGACCACGTCGGTGAAGAGGATCGTCGCCGTGGTCAGCGCGCCTGGCGCGTGGGGAGCGGTCACCTGTGCGGCCCTCCCCGGACAGGGGCTCGCAGGGTCTTGCGTACGGTGCGGCGGATCGCGCGCGTCTTCACCGCCGGGCGGGACTGCCGGATGCGCCACGCGGCGGCCAGCTCCTCGGGGATCCGGAACGCCGCCTGCCCGTCGGAGTGGCGGTCGATCAGGGCGACCACGATCTGCCGCCCGGCCCGGCGCACCAGCCAGCGAACCACGCCGTCGACCGGCCCGGCCAGCTTCGAGTGCCGGTTCGCCGCACGCGCCACCGTGAACAGCCCCGTGAACCACCAGGCGGGCTTGGGCACGCCCAGGAGCTCCGGCACCCGGTCGGCGCCGTACTCGGCATCGCGGAAGACCCAGTGCACCAGGCTGCGCGGCAGCTTGCGCCACCCCAGGTGCATGAACCCCTCCATCTCCTCCAGCAGCCTGGCCATCAGCCGGCGGCCCTCGTCGCTGGACTCGTACAGGCGGCCCAGGCGCTCGCTGACCGGCTCCACGTCGTCGAGCGTGAGCGGCCGGTCGCGGCAGGCCTCCACGCCCATGAGATGGCCGAACACACTCCACGTGTAGAGGTGGGCCGCGCGCTGCTCCTCGGAGAGCGTCACGCCCATGCTCTCCAGAGCCTCCCACGTCACCACGGAGAAGTCGAAGATGGTGGCCAGCAGGAGCTCCTGGTTGACCGGCGGGCCGAAGCGCGCGGTGTCCCAGTGGTCAGCGAAGCGCTCGTTCACCAGCGCGCGCACGAACGAGTGCAGGATCCGCAGCCCGATCGCCGTGGTGTGGCCGGGACGGCCGGGCTCCAGGCTGTTGACGGCCTTCAGCCCCATCACGTCGACCAGCATCTGCCCGGTCTCGGCCACCCGGCGGGTGAGGCCGTGCGTGGCCAGTCTCGAGACGCCGGCCAGCACCTTGGCGCTGGACACCTCCACGTACGCCATCGGCAGGCACTTGCAGAACAGCGCGGCCGACTGGTAGAGCCCGTAGTCGGCGAACACGGCCTGCCCTTTGGCCAGCAGCTCGCGGTCGTCGCCCCATTCGGGCAGGTCCGCGGCGAAGTCGATGGCCGCGAAGATCTCGGAGGCGGGCGGCTCGCCCGAGGGCGCCCTGGCCTCCCGCTTGGCCGCCGCCAGCTCCTGGACCACCGCCTTCACCAGCTCGAGCGGCCCTGTCCCGGCGGGCTGGTCGTCCAGATAGCCGGCCACCACCTTGTCGATGTCCGAGTCGGCCTGCTGCCTCAGCTGCCGGAATCTCTCCTCCGGCCAGCGCTCTTGATCGTTCATCTACCCCGTACTCCAGATCTCGGTCAGAGGCCACCCCGTTTCCGCAGGGCGGCGACATCCAGCAGCGTGATCGTGCGGCCTTTGACGGCGATGAGGTTCCTCGAGACGAGGGACTGCAGCGCCCGGTTGACCGCCGGCCGCGACGCGCCGATCAGCGCGGCGAGGTCGGACTGCGTCAGCCCGGGCAGATCCACCACACCGTCGGACTGGCCGTGCTTGTCGGCCAGCTGCAGCAGCAGCTTGGCCAGCCGCCCGCCCAGGTCGAGGAAGGCCAGGTCGGCCGCCTGGTCGGTGAGCCTGCGCACCATGTGGCCGAGCATGCGCAGGAACTCGTCGGCCAGCCCCGGATGCTCCCGCATGAGCTCCAGCAGCCGCGCCCTGGGCAGCGCGAACAACCACGCGGGGCGCACGGTCACGATCGACGCCGAGCGCGGCGAGCCGTCCAGCAGCGCCATCTCGCCGAAGGTGTCGCCGCGGCCGAGCATGTTGAGCACGATCTCGTCGCCGTGCTCGGTCGTGAACACCACCTTCACCAGGCCGTCCAGCAGCACGTAGAGGGACTCTCCCGGGTCGCCCTGGTGGATGATGATCTGCCCGGGCCGGTATCGCCTGGACAGCCCGGCCCGCGCCGTGCTCTCGATGCCGCTTTCTCCGAGTACGCGGAACAGCGGGATCTCCGCCAGCACGGAGGCGACCGGCTGGACATCGCGTGAAAACCCGCTCATGCAAGAACTTTAGGCCGCATCCCGCCCACGGGCAGCCGGCGACAAGCGATCTCCCAGGTGTGATGCGGAACACATCGGGACTGTCACGCGCGAGACAGCCCCAGGCGATCACTCGGCGCACCGTTGGTGTGCCGGCCGGTAATGGCGACCCCCCGAGTACCCGGCCCGGCAGGGAGATCGACATGCACGTGGACACCATCGAGCGCTCCGACACGGCAGCCCTGGTCTCGGCCGCGCAGGACGGCGACGCCGAGGCGTGGGAGCGGCTGGTCGAAGAGTTCAGCCCCATGCTCAAGGCACGCATCCGCCGGTTCAGGCTCAGCCACGAGGACGCCCAGGACGTGCTCCAGACGACCTGGCTGCTGGCCTGGCAGAACCTCAGGAGCGTGGAGGACGGACAGCGCATGGCGGGCTGGCTGGCCACGATCGCCTTCCGGGAGTGCCTCAAGCTCAGCAAGCGGACGAAGGAGATCTGCACCCCCGACCTCGACACGCTGGGCAGCACGGATGACGTGGACAGGGAGCTGGCCAGGATCTGGCTGGCCGGCACGCTGGCGGAGCTGGTCGAGGAGCTGCCGGCGGCGCAACGGGTCCTGTTCAGGGCGCTCACGGAAACCTCCGAGCCGCACTATGTGGACGTGGCACGCAGGCTGGGCAGGCCGGTCGGGAGCATCGGGCCCACCCGAGCCCGCTGTTTCGCGAAGCTACGCGGCCTCCTTCAGGCCCGCGAGATCACCCGCGACTTCCTGGACTGACTCACTTCGCGGACGGGTCAAGCTGGATCGCCTCCAGGAACGGCTCGAAGTCGAAGTGCGCCATCTCGTACGCGTCCGGGTCGGACTCGGCCGGATACCGGTAGAGCCTGCGGCCACCGCGGGCGAGCATGCCGCTGACTGCCTCGGGGACCAGCCCGCGCCGCATCTCCTCGGCGAGGCCGTCGGCGACGTCCTTGGCGAAGGGCACGTCGTAGAGTGCGCCGACGTGCTGGTAGACGCGGAAATAGCTGACGATGAAGCGCATGCGGTCGGGGTAGGACACCCAGTCGGCCACCCCGGCGGTGGACGCCTCCTGGTCCTCGGTGATGAACTCCTCGGCCAGCTTGCGTACCTTCTCGTTCTGGATCGGCGCCCAGACCTTCGCCATGTCCACACCCGCCGGCGGCGTGAGCGGCCTGCCGACCTTGACGTCGCTGAGCGGCGTCTTCACGGCGAACAGGTGGCGGGTGTAGAGCGAGGACCACTTGTCCTCCAGCCAGCGCGTCAGCCACGGCTGGTCCTCGTGCCGCGCGGCGTACAGGCGGAATCTGGGGAAGCGCCGCCGGGTCACCAGCGAGCGCAGCGACCGCCACGACACCCGCGTCAGCCACCTGACCGGCCGGTAGAGCACCAGCTCCAGCGCCTTCTGCGCGCGTGCCTGCTCGTAGGCGGACAGCGCGATGCTGGCGCCGAACATCAGCTCGGCCCGGGCCTCGGGGTCGGTGACCTGCCCGGCCTCGACCAGGAGCTGCGCGGCGTCCCTCAGGTAGCGGTCGTCGGCCTCGCCCAGCAGGTCGGTCAGGAACTCCGGCGGGGTCGGCGTCAGCCGCGACTCCGGGCTCACCCTGAGGTAGCGGTCGGGCGAATCGTTCCAGAGGTTGACGGCGAGGCTGGCCGTCTCCAGGAAGATGGCCCGGTTGGCCAGCGCCAGCCCGAGCTGGTAGCTGGGGCCGAGCAGGGTGAGCAGCACCGCCCTGAACACCCGCCTGAAGCGCTGGGGCACCCGCATCCTGCGACTGAAGTCCATGATGAACGGCGAGTCGGGGCCAAGGTCGAGGCTCTCGCCGACGGCCTTGGAGGTCCAGGTGGCGTAGCAGTACCAGTTGTTCGCGTCCTTGCCCAGGTGCCGGGCGAGGTCCCCGGCGACGCGGTGGTAGCTGAAGGCGATGACCATCGCCTCGAGCGCCGGACTCCGGTCCTGGTACGCGGCGATGCGCAGGACGTCGTCCGCGGTCATCGGAGTGTCGGACATGGGGTCTCCCGTTGGTTCGCCTCGAGGAGATAAGAGCGTCTCCAGCGGCGTCAGATACGTCCGGCGGCCCGTCTTTCCCCCGTGGCCGCCAGCCAGGAGCGTAGGGCGCGCGACTTGCGACGGGCTTGCAGGACGCCGAGCGGCCGATGGCGCCGCCCCGGGCGGGCCGCCCGGGGCGGCGCGCCTCATTCCTTGACCACGATCTTGCTGAGCACCACGAATCCGCCGAGCGCCCCCGCGGTGCCGGCGGCCGTCGTGGTGGTGAGGTTGATCACCAGGTCATAGGTGCCGGGGGCGAGCTGGCCGCGCATGGGGACGGAGGCGGTATATCGGCCCGAGCCAGGGGTGAAGGTCAGCTCCACAGGGGGCGAGGTGCGTCTCGAGTCGCCGCCTCCCGCCAGGTCGGCGATGATCTCCAAATTCCAGCGGCCCGCGAGCCAGTCGACGAGCTCGCCGGTGACCTCCCAGCTCACGTCCACGGTCCAACCCTCGTTACTGCGTACGACGTTCGTGGGCTGAGCTCCGGGATCGACAACCTGGCTGTGGAGAACACCGGCTAACTGCTCGGCCGGAACTTTCATCACCTGGAATTCTCCGGTAGCCATTCGATCTCCTTTTCCGGTGGGAACGTCGTCCCCGTGTGAAGGAGCAGAGTGGCGACGGAGGCGGCGAAATACGCGTCCGTGTTGTCAATAAATGACGGTTATTGGTCAGACACCGCCGATCATGATCAGGTCGCTCGGCCCCGCGGTGACGACGCTCTCGCCGTTCAAGGACACGCGGGCGGCGACCGCGGACGACAGGTACTCGTTGACGCCCTTCACCAGCAGGTCACCCAGGCGGCCGCCGGCCAGCCGCAGCACGGCCGCGCCGCCGTCCGCCGCGACGAGCTCGACGGTCCCGTACGGCGTCCGCACGCCGATCGGGCCCGTGTTGCCGGTCTGGACGAGCACGACGAGGTAGTGGACGTCCCGCTCGGGATGGCTGCGCAGGAACGCGTCGGCGGCGCCGTACAGCACGAGGCCGTCGCCGAGATCCGGGGCGGCCGACGGGGTGAACAGGGCGCACGGCGCGAGGTTCTCGTCCTGCGTGGGCACGGGCCCGTCCACCAGCACCCGGCCGCCGCCGTCGGCGTAGCCGGCGAGCAGCCGCTGCACGCCCCGGTGCATGAAGGGCCCGCCCGGCACGGTGACGGAGCGGTACGCGGCCAGCTCCTCGGCGGTCGTGTGCTCCAGGTCGACCAGCGCGTAGTCCAGGCCGCGCTCGCGCATCCGCTCATGGAAGGCCCGCAGCGCCCGCCCGCACCCGGGCCCGCCGGAGCCCGACAGCGCCGCGATCCCGGCGTACGGCAGGTAGAGGCCGAACGCGTCCCGCGCAGTCCCCGCGCACTCCAGGAACTCCGCCCCGTGCGCGGCGAAGAAGCCCGCCAGCGCCCGCACCACCGGCGCCTTGCCGGTGGCCGTGCCGCCGGCGTCGATCGGCGCGCAGTCCGGGTACGGCCCGTCGTGCGCCGCGTCGAGGTCCGCAGCCCAGCCCGAGGTGGACACGCCGGTGTAGACGTTGAACCCGGTCGCGCCCGCCGCCATGGCCAGCAGCGACTGGTGGAAGCTGGTCGCCCCGTCGATGTAGGCCGGGTCGTAGAGCCGGGAGAAGCCCCAGTTCTCCTCCATGTTCGGCCCGGGGGCGCGCTTGGCGGCGATCACGTAACGGGCCTGGGCGTCGCGGTCGGCGGAGACGACGCCCATCCAGTTGGTGAAGCCGTACGAGATGCCTCCCCACAGCTCCGGCCTGACCCTGGCCAGCCAGTCGTCCAGCTCGGGCACGGTCGGCGGGTTCAGGTTGACGACGACGGGCAGGTCGGAGCCGACTGCCTGGGCCCAGACGCGGTAGACCTCGGCCATGTACTCGGCGTGGAAGCGGCCCCAGTCGGCCTGGGCGAGCATCCCGCCCGCCCTGGGCGGCGGCTCGATCTCGGTCCAGTCCCGGTGAGCCGTCTTGTGCGCCGCGTTGTACGCCTCCGGCGTCCCGTACCAGGAGCGCAGCAGATCGCGGTAGAACGCCAGCCCGGACGGGCTGTAGTCGTAGGCGGTCAGCGGCCGCGCCCCGCTGGTGTAGATGCCCTCGTTCGCGATCTGCAGGGCGACGACCGGGCCCTCTGGGGCCAGCATGGGGGCCAGCACCTCCTTGCCCACGGCCGACAGCCACTGCGTGGTCTTCGTCAGGAACGCGGCGCCCAGCGGCGCGGGCAGCGGCCGGGAGACCGTTCCGTCCCACCAGCGCGACGGCTTCCCCCCGGAGTCGAGCAGCGGCTCGATCGAGGGGTCCGCGTCCGGGCAGACCCAGTCGGGCAGCCCGCCGTAGCCCACCTCGGCGTGGATGAACGGGCCCGGCTTGGCGATGACCCGCAGCCCCAGCTCGGCGCAGAGCGCCAGGAAGCCGGCGACGTCCCTGGCCGGATGGGTGGCACCGGTGAAGTCGGGCGCCAGGCCCGGCTCCGGCTGGTGGTGCCGCCAGGGCAGGTAGCAGGTGATCACGTCGATGCCGAGCTCGTCCCGTACGGCCCGCAGCCGGTCGGCCCAGACGGCCGGATCGTCGCGGTAGTAGGGGTAGTCGGCGGTCACGAGCGCCTGCCCGTCGATGAGCACGTTCGGTCTCCTCAAGCTTTCAATCCGGTGAACGCGATGCCCTGCAGGATGCGGCGCTGGAACACGATCAGCACCGCGATGACCGGCAGGACGGCGAGCGTGGCGCCCGCCATGATGTAGTACGCCCGCCCGCCGTCGGGGCTGGCGACGAGTTGCTGCAGCGCGAGCGGCAGCGTGTAGAGCTCGGGGTCGTTGGTGACGACCAGCGGCCACACGAGGTCGTTCCAGTGGAACAGGAAGCTGGTGATCGTGACGACCGCCAGCACCGGCTTCGACAGCGGCAGCACGATCCGCCAGAAGATCTGCATGCGGCCCGCGCCGTCGATGAGCGCGGCCTCCTCCAGTTCGGCCGGGATCGACAGGAAGAACTGCCGCAGCAGGAAGATGTCCAGCACGGAGGCGATGTTCGGGACGATGAGCCCCCACCCGGAGTCGAACATGCCGAGCGCCTGCGTGACGTGGATGCGCGGCACCAGCAGCGTGATCGCGGGCACCATCATGCCGCCCAGCATGATCACGAACAGTTTGTCGCGGCCGGGGAACGGGATCCGCGCGAACGCGTACGCGGCCAGCGCGTCCACCAGCAGCTTGGCCGGCACCAGGATGGCGCAGACCCACACGCTGTTGACGAACGCGTTCCCGAGCCCGCCGACGTCCAGCACGTAGTCGTAGTTGTCCAGCGTCGCCGCCCACTCGCCGGTCTTCTTGTCCAGCGGCAGCAGGCTCGGCACCTTGTTGTAGATGTCCTGTCCGTGCTTGACCGAGGTGGCCAGCATCCACAGGAACGGCACCACCGACACGGCCGCCAGCAGCACCAGCGCCACGTAGATGGGGACCTTTCTCATGCCGCCTCCTGCTTGACGAATCTGAACTGCAGAGCGGTCACGATCATGATGAAGACGAGCAGGATGAACGACATCGCGCAGGCCGCTCCCATCGCGTCGTAGCGGAACGCGAAAAGGTAGAGGTGCAGCACGTACGTCAGGCCCGACTGCTCGGGGCCGCCGGTGACGCTGCGCCCGTTCCCCGAGAAGATCACATACACCAGGCCGAAGACCTGCAGCGCCGCGATCACGCCCGTCACCAGCAGGTAGAAGGTCGTGGGCCGCAGCATGGGGAAGGTGACCCGCCAGAACCGCTGCCAGGGGCCGGCCCCGTCGATGATCGCGGCCTCCGTGATCGCGCCCGGGATGCCCTTGAGCCCCGCCAGATAGATGATCATCGAGATGCCGCACTGCCAGGCCGCGATGAACGCCAGCGCGGGGATGACCAGCTCGGGGGTGTTGAGCCAGTTCTGCCCAGGGATGCCGAACAGGCCGAGCACGGAGTTGATCAGGCCGTACTGCGGGTCGTAGAGCCAGCGCCAGATCGCGCCGACCGCCGCCTCGGCCGTGACGACCGGCAGGAACAGCAGCAGCCTGAACATGTTGGAGCCGCGCTTGATCGCGTTCAGCAGCAGCGCCTGCACCAGCGCCGAGATCATGGTCAGCGGGACGGCGATCAGCGTGTACTGCAGCGTGACCTGGACCGACCGCCAGAAGTGCGGGAACTTGACGTCGTCGAAGAGCAGGTCCGCGTAGTTGGCCAGGCCCACCCAGTTGGCGTCGGAGCGCAGGTTCCAGTCGGTGAAGCTGTAGTACAGGGCGGAAAGGGCCGGATAGAGCAGAAATATCAGGAAATAGGCGAGCGCCGGGGCGACCAGCAACCAGCCGATGAGCCGGTCGCGGCGGCGTGCTGAGGGCCGCCGCCGCGACCTGGTCGCCACCTGCGCTTCCGCCAGTGCGGGAGCGGTCACGTCAGCCGTTCCAGCCGAGCAGGGAGCGCGTCTTGGCCGCCGCGTCCGTCAGCGCCTGCTGGGCCGTGACCTTGCCGGTCAGCGCCGACTCGATCGCCGGGGCGATGATCTCGTCGTTGACCTGGATCCACTGCGGCACGGCCGGTCGCGCGTGCGCCACCTTGAGCTGCTCGAGGAACGCCGCCTGCTCGGGACCGCCGGCGACCACCTGCGCCTTGAGGTTGACGGGGAAGCCGCCGAACGCGTCGGCCACCGCGCCGTTGTTGGTCTCGTTCGCCAGGAACGCCAGCCACTTCCACGCCAGATCGGCGTTCTTGCTGGAGGAGAAGACGACGGAGTCCTCGCCGCCGATGTTGCCGGCCGGCTCGGTCTTGTACGGCAGCGGCGCCACGCCGAAGTCGAGGTCGGGGAACTGCTCGTGGATCGTCGGCACGTCCCACGGGCCGGAGATCGTCATGGCGGCCAGGCCGTTCTCGAACGGCTTGTCCGAGTCGGTGATCTGGCGCGGCGAGGACTTCAGCAGGTCCACCCAGAGCTGCAGCGCCTCCACCGCGGGCGGCTGGTCGAACAGCACCTTCTTGCCCGCGTCGTCGACCATCTGGCCGCCCGCCCCGTGCACGATGCCGGGGAACATCCAGGCGCCGTACCCGTCGCCCTTGGGGACGTTCATGCCGGCCACCTTGGCGTCGGCGGCGTGCACCCGCTCGGCGGCCTGCTTCAGCTCGTCCCAGGTCTTGGGCGGCGCCGGGACGAGCTTCTTGTTGTAGAAGAGCGCGACCGTGGTCTGGTCCTGCGGGAGGCCGTAGAGCTTGCCGCCCGCGCGGTTGGTGTCGAGGGCGCCCTTGTAGAAGGCGGCCTCGTCGACCAGGCCGGCGGGCACCTCCTTGATCGTGCCGTCCAGGGCGTACTTGGAGACGAGGGGCTGGTCGAGGATGCCTGCGTCCGGCGCGCTCTTGCTGGCCACGGCGCTGCCGAGCTTGGTGTTGTAGTCGTCCTTGGGGATCTTGACGATCTTCACCGTGACGCCGGCGTTGGCCTTCTCGAAGTCCTTTCGGACCTTCTCGATGACCTGCCCGGCCTGCGGGGTGCGGTCCTGGTACATCCAGAACGTCAGCGTCTTCTCGCCGGAGTCGCCGCCACCGCCGCCGCAGGCGGCCAGCCCGGCCGCGAGCACCGCCGCCAAGGCGCCACGCACAAGTACTCGGCTCATAGTCGTCTCCTCGTTGGGGGGATGGCCAGACCATAATCTAAGTATCGAAAAAAGTCAGGGATGGCCCGGAAACGCTTCGGTAACACCCAGTTCATGGCGATTTCGGGTTGTGAACTAACATGGCGGGGCATCCGGGGAGAGGGCGGGGACGAGAATGGGCACGTCAGAGCGCAGGACCGTACGGGATCTCCGCAGGGGCAACCGGGCGATGCTCCTGCGCGCGCTCTACTTCGGCGGCCCTGCCAGCCGCAACGAGCTGTCGGCCGCGACCGGGCTGAGCGCGGCCACGGTCAGCACCATGACCGGCGACCTGCTCTCCGAGAACGTCATCGTCGAGGCCGGCCAGGTCGACTCCGACGGGGGCAGGCCCCGCGTGCTGCTCAAGGTCAACCCCGTCTACGGGTACGCCGTCGGCGTCGACGTGGGGGAGACCCAGGTCAGCGTCGAGCTGTTCGACCTGGACATGACCAAGCGCGCCAGGGCCCACTACGCGGTCCGCTCGGCCAAGCACGACCCCGAGCTGGTCGCCCGGCACATCCTGGCCGGCGTCGACGCCGTGATCGCCGAGGGCGGCGTGCCCGCCGATCGGGTGCTCGGCGTGGGAGTGGGCGTCCCCGGCATCGTCGAGCCGGGACCGGACGCGCTGGTGCGGGCCAAGACGTTCGGCTGGGAGGCGGTGCCCCTGGGAGCGCTGCTGCGGGCCGGGACGTCGCTGCCGCTGTTCGTGGACAACGGCGCCAAGACCATGGGGCAGGCCGAGCTCTGGTTCGGGTCCGGCAAGGGCACCCGCGACGCGATCATCGTGCTCATGGGCTCGGGCGTCGGCGGCACGATCGTGACCGACGGCCACATCTACCGGGGCGCGGGCAAGGCCGCCGGAGAGGTGGGCCACCTGAAGCTCGTCGCCGGCGGGCGGGCCTGCCGGTGCGGGGCGCGCGGTTGCCTGGAGGCGTACCTGGGGGCCGAGGCGATACTCGAGCGCGCGGGCGTCGAGGCCGACTCCGCCGACGAGGAGTCCGCGCTGGCCCGGCTGCTCGACCAGGGCTCCCCGGTCATCGCCGAGAGCGTCGAGCTGCTGGGCGTGGGCCTGTCGAGCCTGGTGCACCTGTTCAACCCCGAGCGCATCGTCATCGGCGGCTGGGCGGGGCTCATGCTGGGTGGCCGGCTGCTGGCCGAGATCAGGGCGGCCACCGCCGACAACACGCAGGCGCAGCCGTTCGAGCCTTCGACGGTCGTGCTCGGCCGCCTCGGCGCCGACGCCGTGGCGCTCGGCGCGGCGACGCTGGTGATCGAGCCGTTCTTCGTGGACGCCGCCTTTCACCGGCCCGTCAGCACTATTGCCTAGGAGTTAAATCAAGCATTGACATAAGTTCCGGCCGCAGGCACGCTCTGCTCGATAGAGCGCTCTCTCACCACCCCCCAGTTTGTGAGGAGGAGCTGTGCACCCCCGCCGAAGTACCGCCCTCATCTGTGCCCTCATCGCCGGTCTGATCCTGCCGGCCCTGGTCGCGGCCCCCGCGCTGGCAGCCGACCCGCTCCTGTCGCAGGGCAGGCCCGTGACCGCCTCCTCGACCGAGAACGCGGGCACGCCCGCCTCGGCCGCCGTGGACGGCAACGCCGGAACACGCTGGTCCAGCGCCTTCAGCGACCCGCAATGGCTCCAGGTGGACCTGGGCGCCACCGCCGACGTCACCAGCGTCGTCCTGCAATGGGAGGCCGCCTACGCCAGGGCCTTCCACATCCAGGTCTCGGACAACGCCTCCACCTGGACCGACATCTACTCGACCACGACCGGCGCGGGCGGCACGCAGACGCTGAACGTGTCCGGCCACGGCCGGTACGTCCGCATGTACGGCACCACCCGCGCCACCCAGTACGGCTACTCGTTGTGGGAGTTCCAGATCTACGGCACCACCGGCTCGACCCCGCCCGGCGGCGGCGACCTCGGCCCCAACGTGCACGTCTTCGACCCGTCCATGCCGTCGGCGAGCATCCAGTCCACGCTCGACTCGGTCTTCGGCCAGATGGAGTCGAACCAGTTCGGCCTCCAGCGCCACGCCTTCCTGTTCAAGCCGGGCAGCTACAACGTCAACGCCAACATCGGCTTCTACACCTCCATCGCCGGCCTCGGCCGCAACCCCGACGACGTGACCATCAACGGCCAGGTCCGGGTGGACGCCGGCTGGTTCGGCGGCAACGCCACCCAGAACTTCTGGCGCTCGGCCGAGAACCTGTCCATCACGCCCCCGGGCGGCACCAACCAGTGGGCGGTCTCGCAGGCGGCGCCGTTCCGGCGGATCCACGTCAGGGGCAACCTCAACCTGGCGCCCACCGGGTACGGCTGGGCCAGCGGCGGCTACATCGCCGACAGCAAGATCGACGGGACCGTGCAGCCGTACTCGCAGCAGCAGTGGTTCACCCGCGACAGCACCATCGGCGGCTGGCTCAACGGGGTCTGGAACATGGTCTTCTCCGGCGTCGCCGGCGCGCCGGCGCAGTCCTTCCCCGACCCGCCGTACACGACGCTCGACACCAGCCCGGTGACCAGGGAGAAGCCGTACCTGTACGTGGACGGCTCCGGGAACTACCAGGTGTTCGTCCCGGCCCTGCGGCAGAACTCGCGCGGCGCGAACTGGCCGGGCACCGGCACCTCGATCCCGCTCACCCAGTTCTACGTCGCCAAGCCCTCCGACACCGCGGCCACGATCAACGCCGCGCTCGCCTCCGGCCTGCACCTGCTGTTCACGCCCGGGATCTACCACGTCAACCAGACCATCAACGTGAACAGGGCCGGCACGGTCGTGCTGGGCCTCGGCTACGCCACGATCATCCCCGACAACGGCGTCGTGCCCATGCGGGTGGCCGACGTGGACGGGGTCAAGGTCGCCGGGCTGCTGTTCGACGCCGGCGGCGTCAACTCGCCCATCCTCATGGAGGTCGGCCCGGCCGGCTCGACCGCCTCGCACGCCGCCAACCCCATCTCGATCCAGGACGTGTTCTTCCGCATCGGCGGCGCCCACGCAGGCAAGGCCACCACCAGCCTGGTCGTCAACAGCGACAACACGATCATCGACCACATCTGGGCCTGGCGCGGCGACCACGGCACCGGGATCGGCTGGACCGTCAACACGGCCGACACCGGCCTGATCGTCAACGGCGACGACGTCACCGCCTACGGGCTGTTCGTCGAGCACTACCAGAAGTACCAGGTCATCTGGAACGGGCAGCGCGGCCGGACCATCTTCTTCCAGAACGAGATGCCGTACGACCCGCCCAACCAGGCCGCCTGGATGAACGGCTCCACCCGCGGCTACGCGTCCTACAAGGTCGCCGACTCCGTCACCTCGCACGAGGCGTGGGGGCTGGGGGCGTACTGCTACTTCAACGTCGACTCGAGCATCGTGGCCGAGCGCGGCTTCGAGGCGCCGGTCAACTCGGGCGTGCGCTTCCACGATCTGCTCACCGTCTCCCTCGGGGGCAACGGGACGATCGCGCACGTGGTCAACAACACGGGAGGTCCCGCGCAGGGCACGGACACGATCCCGGTGAAGATCGTCACCTATCCCTGACGCGCACCATGCCGGGGCCGAGCGCGGCGACCCCGCCGACGCCCAGCAGCTGAAGGGTGCGTACGAGCTCGGTGTGCAGCAGGTCGAGCACCCGCCGCACGCCGGGCTCGCCGCCGGCCATCAGCCCGTACAGGTAGGCCCGGCCGATGAAGCAGGCCCTGGCGCCCAGCGCGACCGCGGCGGCCACGTCGGCGCCGCTCCGCACGCCTCCGTCCAGGAAGACCTCCGTGCGGTCGCCCACGGCGGCCACCACGTGGGGCAGCAGCTCCAGCGGCGTGGGGGAGCGGTCGAGCTGCCGCCCGCCGTGGTTGGACACGACGATGCCGTCCACCCCCACCGCCGCCAGCTCCTTGGCGTCGTCCACCCGCTGCACCCCTTTGACCAGCAGCGGCCCCTGCCACGCCGACCTGATCCACTCCAGGTCGGCGATGGTCACCGAGGGGTCGAACATCATGTTCGTGATCCCCGCCAGATCGTCCGGCGCTCCATCTACCGTGGCGAACCTGAGCGGCTCGCTGGTGAGGAAGTCGAACCACCACGCCGGATGCCGCGCCGCCTGCAGCACGCTGCGCCAGCGCAGGGAGGGCGGGACCGTCAGCCCGTGCCGCACGTCGCGCAGCCGCGCCCCGGCGACCGGCACGTCCACCGTCACCACGAGCACGTCCATGCCCGCCTCCCGCGCCAGGGCCAGCGAATCCAGGGTGCGGGCCCGGTCGCGGACCACGTACAGCTGGAACCAGTTCCACCCGCCGGGCGCCGCGGCGGCCACGGCGGCGGCGGTCGTGGTGCCCATGGTGGACAGCGTGTACGGCACGCCCGCCCGCTCGGCCGCCCTTGCCACGGCCCGCTCGCCCTCGCGGTGCATCATCCTGGTGAACCCGGTGGGCCCCAGCACGACCGGCATCGCGATCCGCCTGCCCAGGATCTCGACGGAGGTCGGGGCCTCGGCGACGTCGCGCAGGACCCGCGGGCTGAACTCCACCCGTTCGAACGCCTCCACCGCCCTGGCCATCGACCGCTCGCCCTCGGCCGCGCCGTCCACGTAGTCGAACACCATGTGCGGAGCACGTTTCCTGGCGAGCAGCCTGAGGTCCGCGACGTCGGCGGCGTCGGCCACCCGCTGCGCCCGCGAGAGCCGGGGCCAGGTGGGCATGACCGCACGCAGCTCCCGCCACCGGGGCAGGCGCCTGGGCTCCCGCTGACTCTCGTCGATAGTCAGGACGCTACCAAAGGTACGGTTATGTCGTGATCGACGACTGGACCACGCTGGCGGGGGAGTCGCCCGCCTCCCTGGCCACGGGGGCGGAGCTGATCGCCCGCTGGTCCGAGCCGCACCGCCGCTACCACACCCTCGACCACCTCGCCGCCGTCCTCGCCGCGGTCTCCCAGCTCGCGGAGCCGGCCGGCGATCTCGCGGCCGTGCGCCTCGCCGCCTGGTTCCACGACGCCGTCTACGACGGGCGGCCGGGCTGGGACGAGGAGCGCAGCGCCCAGCTCGCCCAGTCCAGGCTGCCCGGGTGCGGAGTGCCCGCCTCACGGGTGTCCGAGGTGGCCAGGCTGGTACGCCTCACCGCCGCCCACGACACGCTGACCGCGGGAGACCGGAACGGCGCCGTCCTGTGCGACGCCGACCTGGCCGTGCTCGGCCGGCCCGGCTACGACGATTACGCGGCCAGGATCCGGCAGGAGTACGGCCACGTGCCCGACGACCTGTTCAGGATGGGACGCGCCGAGGTGCTGCGCCGGCTGCTGGCCGTACCGAGCCTCTACCGGACGGAACGCGCGCGCGAGCTGTGGGAGGAGCGGGCGCGGGCGAACATGTCAGGGGAGCTGGCGGCTCTCACGGGCATGCGAGGTTAGCGGCGTCTGCGGCGGCGGAGGCCGGAGGCGACCAGCCGTAACAGCAGCTCCCGCGAGCTGACCGCCTCCGCGCCCAGCTCCACCGCCCGGGCGTGCACGGTCTCCGGCACGTCGTAGTGATCCCGGTCGAACGCCCGCTCCGGCACCCCTAGCCGCCAGGCGAAGTCGTGCAGCTCCTCCAGCGAGCTGTCACTGACCAGATGCGACCACATCAGGCCACGCGGACCGGGCCAGTTGGGCGGGTCGATGAGAACGGTCACGACGTCAAGGGTAGGGTCACGACGTCACGGGCGGGACCTTGCCCTGGATCGCCAGCTCGGCCAGGTCGGACACCACGACCTCGGCGCCCGCGGCGCGCAGCTCGGCCGCGCCGCCTTCCCTGGCCACCGCGACGACCAGCCCGAACGCGCCCTTCCTGCCCGCCTCCACTCCCGGCAATGCCGCGTCCACCACCGCGACCTTGACCGCGGGCAGCGCCAGACGGCGCGCCGCCTCCAGGAAGAGCGCGGGGTCGGGCTTGCCGGGCAGGTTCATCAGCGCCGCGTCGTTGCCGTCCACCAGCAGGTCGAACAGGTGCATCACGCCGGCCGACGTGACCAGCTTGCGGCCGTGCAGGCTGGCGGAGACCGCCGCCGTACGGGCGCCGCGCCGGCGCAGCTCGTGCAGGAGCACCACCGTGGACGGGAACGCGGCCACCCCGTACTTCTCCACCTGCGCCATGAAGATCTGGTCCTTGGCCAGGCCGAGCCCGTGCACGGTCGCCGCGCCCGGCTCGTCGTCGGGTGAGCCCTCGGGCACCGTGATGCCGCGCGCCGTGAGGAAGGCGCGGATGCCGTCGAGGCGCGGGCGGCCGTCCACGTGGCGCAGATAGTCGTCGCGGATGTCGAACGGCGCCGAGCGGCCGCGCAGGAACGCGTCGAAGACGTGCTTCCAGGCGGCCGCGTGCCCCCGAGCGGTGTCGGTTACCACGCCATCGGTGTCGAACACGACGGCGCTGATCGAGGTCAGGTCGATGACAGGCTCGTTCACATTGCGAACGTAGCTTCTCTACCAGGCGACGGGTAGCTCTTTGACTCCGTAGACGATGGCGAGTTCCCTGAACGGCACCTCGCCCGCGACGTGCAGCCCCGGGAAGCGGCGCAGCAGGGCGGGGAAGGCGATGCGCATCTCCATCTGAGCGAGCGGCGCGCCGATGCAGCGGTGGATGCCATGGCCGAACGCCATGTGCGAGCCCGCCATCTCCCTGCCGGGCTGTACCTGGTCCATGTCATCGCCCAGGGCGGGGTCGCGGTTGGCGCCGGTGAGCGAGCAGAGCACCATCTCGCCCTTCTTGATCGGCACGCCGTGCAGCTCGAGGTCGTCGCGGGCGAAGCGCGGGAAGGCCACCTGGACGACCGTCATGTAGCGCAGCAGCTCTTCGACGACGTCGTTGACGTATCCGTCGACCTCGCGCACCTTGGCGGCCTGCTCGGGGTTGCGCAGGAGCCACAGGGTGCCGAGGGCCAGCATGCTGGTGCTGGTGTCGTGCCCGCCGGTCAGCAGACCGTCGGCCATGCTGGCGAGCGTACGGTCGTCGAGCTCGTCACCGTGCTCGCGCAGCAGCTGGCCGAGCAGCCCGTCGCCCGGGTTCTGCCGTTCCCGCGCGACCAGGTCGGTCAGATACGTCATGGCGTCGTTGATCGCCTGCAGTGACGCCTCCGGCCCGGCCGTGAAGTCGAACCGGTCCTTGCTGATCTTCACGAAGCCGGCGCGCTCCTCGTACGGGACTCCGAGCAGCTCGCACACCACGAGCGACGGGATCGGGAGCGCGAACTCCTCGACCAGGTCCACCGGGGAGCCCTTCGCCTCGATGCGGTCCAGGTACTCCTGGACCATCGCCTCGATGCGCGGCTCCAGCCTGCGCAGGCGGCGCATGGTGAACTCGGGGGTCAGGTACTTGCGCAGCCGTGTGTGCTCGGGCGGGTCGCGGAACCCCAGGCCGCCCGGGTCCTCCTGGTTGGAGCCCAGGCCGATCACGCCGGCGAAGTCGTTGCTGAAGCGCTCATGGTCGCCCAGGACGCTCCGAACGTCCTCCCAGCGGGTGACGAGGTACACGGTCTGGCCGCCGGGGATCTCCATGGGGAAGACCGGGTGCTCGGTCCGGATGCGTCCGAGCTCGCCCACCGGGTCGAAACCTTCGCGCATGAACTGGACGAGGGGGAACTCATTGTCTGACATCGATATCCGTCCTGCTGGGATACATCACACCATGTCGGGATAAATCCCTGCATAGATGGTGCCATCAGGAACGGTGAATGTTGCCCTCCGAAAGGACGAATTTCCACCTCACCCTACGGACCCCTTCTCCACGGCGGTGGAACGATCTATCCGCCCTGCCCGGCCAGGACCGTGGTCGCCTCGCTCCGATGGTGGGTGTACGGGGGTGGTGGTTCGGGCGGCGGCGCCTCGGCTGACAACGACGGCGGGGCGGGCTTGGGCTTACGCGGCTCCCGTACCCCGCCCTCTGGCGGGTCGTCGAACGGGAAGTCCTTCCCTTCGGGCCCGTGCGGCTCCCCGGGCCCGAACCCGGGCGGCCAGGCGGGCGCCCCGCTGGGAAGAGCACGACGTCTGCGCGATCGTTTGCTCACCATTCCCCTCCTTCCGGGCCATTGTGCGCCCGCCCCCGCCACACGAACAGCCGTATTCCACGCCTCTATCCCTCGCGCCACCCCGGTGTCCCGTCAGGCCGCCCTTCCCCTCGGCCACCGTTCCGCGTCACCCGCGGCGCTCCGCCATCGGTCGCACGGCCACCACTCCGCGTCATCCACACCCTTCCGGCAAGGCCGGAACAGCAGTGAAACAGGGGCAAAATGGGGCGGCAGATGCCGTTTGGCGTACAAGATGGCGACATTCTGCGATGATCTCGTCGCATAGAGCCGGAGTTTGAGCCTCACGGATAGTGACTGATGCCGACATTTGAGGAAATAGCAGCCTTCGTCACCGAGAAGCCGCTCGCCACCGCCGTCATCGCCCTGCTGAGCCTGGCGGGGTTGGCGCTGGCGTTCCTGGTGATCAGGGTCGCCTGGCGCGCCATCGCCTGGTTGATCACCCGATACGTCGCCCCCCGTCCCATCGAGGACGTACTGACCATCGTCGCGGCGTCCATCGCCACCGGCGTGTCGGCGCAGGGTATGTGGCGCTTCTCCGGGGACGTGCTGGGCCTGGACGGGCCGCTCAGGCTGCTGCTGTTCGCGTTCATCGAGGTCGCGATCATCACGAGCGCGGTACGCGCCCGCCGCAACATGCGCGAGAACTTCTCCGCCGGGATCGACGGCATCGCCGTGTGGGCCCTCACCTGCCTGACCGCAGTGCTGTCCAGCATGGACGCGCGCAGCCTGCCCGAGGCGATGTTCAGGCTGGCCGCGCCGCTGGTGGCCGCCTGGTTGTGGGAGCGCGGCATGGCCATCGAACGCCACCGCATCCGCGGCACCGGCCGCATCAACTGGCGTCTGACGCCCGAGCGGCTGCTGGTCAGGATGGGCCTGGCCGAGGTCAGCGACCGTACGGCGAGCGAGGTCGACGCCCACCGCAGGCTGACCCGCGTCGCGCTGGCCGCCAAGCGGGCCAAGGCGTTGCGCGAGGGCGGGGCCTCCGACCGCAAGCTGCGCGCCGCGCTGGCCAAGCTCGACAAGGCCATGGACCAGGCCGTCGAGCACACCGGGCTGGCCGTCGACCAGGCCCGCCAGGAGGCGCTCCTGGCCCAGATCGCCGCCCTGTACAACACCACCGCCCTCATCGACGCCGATCCCCGCGTACCGTGGGAGCCCGAGGCCGACCACCATCCGGTGCCCGCCCGCCCGGCGCTGCCGCCCGCGCTGGCCGAGCTCGTCGAGGAGGAGGACGAGGACATCGAGGTGCTCGACACCACCCCGCAGGTCGTCGACACCGCCCAGCGGGCGGCGCTGATGCGCAAGGCACGCGCGTTCTGGGACCGCCAGATCGCCAAGGGCATCGTGCCTCGTACGGTGGACATCGCCCAGGAGATCGGCATCTCGCTGGCGACGGCGCGCGAGTATCGTGCCCTGTGGAAGCTCGAGCCGCAGGCACACGCCCTGATCGAGGCGCTGTTCCAGCAGCACGGCATCGTCGACACGGGCGCCTTCCCCGCCATCGCGGACGACGGGAGGGTCCTGACCAAGTCGTAGGGGGAGCACGCTTGCGGGAGCGCACGCTCGAACGCGTCAGGAAACTCCTGGCCAAGGCCGAACGCACCGACAACGAGCACGAGCGCGCGACGTTCATGGCGGCCGCGTCGGCGCTCATGGCCAAGCACGGCATCGACTCGCTCCCCCCGGCGGGCACGCGGCAGACACCCGGCGACCGGACCGTCACCCTGCCCAACCCTTGGGCCAGGGAGAAGGCCCGCCTCGTCAGCCTGGTGGCGCAGGCGGTGCGGTGCCGTCCCCTCCTCATCGGGCGTGGGGAGGAGGGCGGCCAGCGGGTGCACGTGTTCGGGTTCGCCGCCGATCTGGAGCGGGCCGACCTGCTGGCCACGTCGTTGCTGCTGCAGATGGCGACCGGGCTGGCGCGCGTGCGGGTGCCCGGCGACGTGACCTCCGTGCGGGCGTACCGCCGGTCGTGGCTGCTGGGGTTCACGGACGAGGTGTACCGGTTGCTGTGCGCGGCGGAGTCCCGGGCCGAGGAGGCCAGCACGGGGGCCGCGCTGGTGCTGGCCGACCGCCGGGCCGAGGTGGAGCGGGTGGTGGCG
Source organism: Nonomuraea sp. CA-141351 (assembly GCF_050944675.1). Lineage (NCBI taxonomy): Bacteria > Bacillati > Actinomycetota > Actinomycetes > Streptosporangiales > Streptosporangiaceae > Nonomuraea > Nonomuraea sp. CA-141351. Next base: position 7,781,900 of record NZ_CP191982.1, on the reverse strand, counting down.
GCCCGCTACCCGAGGATCCGGGTGAGCGTGCCCCGGACGAGCGGCACGGGCTACCGGGACGGGGTGGCGGCCGGCCGCCGCGCCGACCTCGGCCGCACCGGAATGACCGTCGCCACCGCCCCCGAACTGACCCCGGGCTGAACCCCCCTCACGCGCCCGCTGGGCCCCTCTCCCGGCCCCCACCGCCTCTGCAGCCTCGTGCGCCCGCTTGGCGGCTCGCTGCACGCTTTAAGCGGCTCGCCTGGCCTCACCGCGCCTGGCCCTCGCAGGGGCACGCCTTTGGCTCGCCTGGCCTCACGCGCCCGGCCCTCGCAGGGGCACGCCGCCGAGGCGCTGCGCGGCGCGTGTTCAGCCGGGTGGGCGACCTCGGTGTGGAGGCCTCCCAGCGCGAGACCCCAGCGGGCACCCACCTCAGGGCTGTGCGCGGCCCAGACCGGGACAGGCGCGTGCCCGCGGATGGCGAGCCGTGCGGGCGGCCGGAGGGGCGGGGGCGGGATCCTCAGCCGAGGGCGGCGGAGACCAGGGAGCGGGCCTCTTCCTGGACCTTGGCCAGGTGGTCGGAGCCGCGGAACGACTCGGCGTAGATCTTGTAGACGTCCTCCGTCCCCGAAGGCCGCGCGGCGAACCAGGCGCTCTCCGTCGAGACCTTCACCCCGCCCAGCTCCGCCCCGTTGCCGGGCGCCGCGGTCTGCACCGCCGTGATCGGCTCGCCCGCCAGTGACGACGCCGTCACCTGTTTCGCCGAAAGCTTCCCGAGCACCGCCTTCTCCTCGCGCGTCGCCGGGGCGTCCACCCGGGCGTACGCGGGCTCCCCGAACCGCTCGACCAGCTCACGGTAGTGCGCGCTGGGCGACTTGCCGGTGACGGCCAGGATCTCCGAGGCCAGCAGCGCCAGGATGATCCCGTCCTTGTCGGTGGACCACACCGACCCGTCCCGCCGCAGGAACGACGCCCCCGCGCTCTCCTCGCCCCCGAATCCCAGCGACCCGTCGAGCAGCCCCGGGACGAACCACTTGAAGCCGACCGGCACCTCATAGAGCCGCCGTCCCAAAGAGGACGCGACCCGGTCGATGATCTGGCTGCTGACCATGGTCTTGCCCACACCGGCGTCGGCGGGCCAGCCGTCGCGGTGCGTGTAGAGGTAGGAGATGGCGACGGCGAGGTAGTGGTTGGGGTTCAGCAGGCCGCCGTCGGGGGTGACGATGCCGTGCCGGTCGGCGTCGGCGTCGTTTCCGGTGGAAATATCGTATTTATCCCGGTTGGCGATAAGAGAGGCCATCGCGTACGGCGACGAGCAGTCCATCCGGATCTTGCCGTCCCAGTCGAGCGTCATGAACCGCCACGTCGGGTCCACCAGCGGATTGACCACGGTCAGTTCGAGCCGGTGCCGCTCGGCGATCTCCCCCCAGTAGGCCACGCTGGCCCCGCCCAGGGGATCGGCTCCGATCCGGACCCCGGCGGCCCGGATCGCGTCCAGGTCGACCACGGAGGGCAGGTCGTCCACGTACATCCCGAGGAAGTCGTAACGCCCCACCACGCCCAGGGCCTTGGCGTACGAGACCCGCAGCACGCTCTCCAGCCCGCTCGCCAGCAGCCGGTTGGCCCGGTCCTGGATCCACGTGGTCGCGTCGGTGTCGGCCGGCCCCCCGTGCGGCGGGTTGTACTTGAACCCGCCGTCGCCGGGCGGGTTGTGCGACGGCGTGATCACGACGCCGTCCGCGAGTCCGGTGGTGCGCCCCTGGTTGTGCCGCAGGATGGCGTGCGAGACGGCCGGGGTCGGCGTGTAGCCGTCACGCGTGTCGATCAGCACCTCGACCCCGTTGGCCGCGAGCACCTCCAGCGCCGACACCCGCGCGGGCTCGGAGAGCGCGTGCGGGTCGATGCCGAGGAACAGCGGCCCGTCGGTCCCCTTCGACCGCCGGTAGTCGCAGATGGCCTGACTGGTCGCCAGGATGTGGTCCTCGTTGAACGCCGTCTTCAGCGACGACCCCCGGTGTCCCGACGTGCCGAACGCCACCCGCTGCCCCGCGTCGCCGGGGTCGGGATGCAGGGCGTAATAGGACGTCACGAGCCTGGCGACGTCGACGAGGTCGGCGGGCTGAGCGGGCTGTCCTGCGCGATCGTGCGTCATAGAGGCCACTTTACAAATCCGGCTGGGGCTCGCGGATGACCGCACGACGGCATGGGAAGGTACAGTCGCGTCAGCTACTAGAACGGAGTTCTGTTATGCGATTCGGATATTACCTGACCGAGCCGAAAGGGCCCGACCCGATCGGCGGGCTGCGCGACCAGATCGCCCAGGCGGCGGACGACGGCTTCGCCTCCGCCTGGCTCTCCAACATCTTCGGCCTCGACGCGCTCACCGCCCTGGCCGCCGCCGGCAACCAGGTGCCCGGCATCGAGCTCGGCACCGCCGTCGTACCCACCTATCCACGCCATCCGGCCGTCCTGGCCCAGCAGGCCATGACCGCCAACGCCGCCCTCGGCGGGCGCCTCGCGCTCGGCATCGGCCTGTCGCACCAGATCGTCATCGAGGGCATGTACGGCCACAGCTTCGAGCGCCCCTACCGGCACATGAAGGAGTACCTCGACATCCTGCTCCCGCTCAGCCGGGGCGAGCACGTCAAGTACGAGGGTGAGACGCTCAGGGCCGACCTCCAGCTGACCACGCCGGGCGCCGGCTTCCCCGTGCTGGTCGCCGCGCTCGGCCCGCGCATGCTCAAGCTGGCGGGCACCGCGGCCGACGGCACCGTCCTGTGGATGACCGGCCCCAAGACGGTCGCCGAGCACATCGCGCCCACCATCAAGGCGGCGGCTGCCGAGGCGGGCCGCGAGCAGCCCAGGATCGTCTGCGCGCTGCCGATCTGCGTCACCGACGACCCCGCCGCCGCCGTCGATCGCGCGAACGAGATCTTCGCGGTGTACGGACAGCTTCCCTCCTATCGTGCGATGCTCGACAGGGAGGGCGCGGCCACCCCGGGCGACATCGCGATCGTCGGCGACGAGGACACCGTGCTGGCCAAGCTGGACGAGCTGCGGCAGGCCGGCGTGACAGACTTCGTGGGCTCCGTGTTCGCCGGCAAGGAACGCACGCGAAACCTCCTGATCGGCGCGGCAAAGGGCTGATCGGAAGACATCTCAATAAACTCCGGCGGGGTGAATCGTTTGCTCCATGGCATTGATGTGTCCAACTGGCAGGGGACCGTCGACTGGACTGATCATGCGGAGGCAGGAGTGGCCTTCGCGTTCGCCAAGGCCACCGAGGGCGGCGACTTCACCGACAAACGGTTCGCGCGTAACTGGAACGGCATGCGCGAGAGCTGGCTCGTCTGCGGCGCTTATCACTTCGCCAGGCCCAAGGGCGATCCCGTCGCGCAGGCGCGGCACTTCTTGGCCACGATCAGGTCCGCCGGGGGCCTGCGACGCGGCGACCTGGTGGCCCTCGACCTGGAGACCAACGACGGGCTGCGCCCCGAGCAGGTCGCCCGCTACGCGCGCCGCTGGTGCCACCACATCGAGCGGCACGGCGGCGTGCGGCCGTTCGTCTACACCTTCCTGTCGTTCGCGGGCGGCGGACACTGCGCGGGCCTGGGCGAATACCCGCTGTGGATCGCCAACCCGGAGCGGCCGCGCGGCCAGCCCGTGGTGCCGCGGCCGTGGCGAGACTGGACGATCCACCAGTACGCGAACAGCCCGCTCGACCGCAACATCTTCCACGGGACCAGGCAGGAGCTGACAAAGCTGGGGTTTCACCCGCGATAGCATCGGTGTTCACCATCGAAGCAGCTCCGGTGTTGAGCGCCGGGGCGCGATCAAAGGGAGTCACCGTGTCAGCCGAGCTACGCATCACCCTCGCCGGAGCCGAGCGTGTGGTGGCGGCCGGCACGACGGCCGGCGAGGCGCTCGAAGCCGACGGCCGCACGGTCATCGCGGCCAGGGTCAACGGCGAGCTACGCGACCTGGCCCACCCGCTGTCCGAGGGCGACGCGGTCGAGCCGATCGAGATCTCCAGCGAGGACGGCAGGGCCATCGTCCGCCACTCCACCGCCCACGTCATGGCGCAGGCGGTGCAGGAGCTGTTCCCCGAGGCCAAGCTGGGCATCGGGCCGCCCGTGCACAACGGGTTCTACTACGACTTCGACGTCGCCCAGGCGTTTCACCCCGACGATCTCAAGCGCATCGAGAAGCGGATGCGGGAGATCGTCAAGCAGGGGCAGCTGTTCTCGCGCCGGCCCGTGTCCGACGACGAGGCGCGTGAGGAGCTGGCGGCGGAGCCGTACAAGCTCGAACTGATCGGGCTCAAGGGCGGCGCCGCCGAGGAGGAGTCGGTCGAGGTGGGGGCGGGGCAGCTCACCATCTACGACAACCTCGACCCCAAGACCGGCGAGCTGCAGTGGAAGGACCTGTGCCGCGGCCCGCACGTGCCGTCCACCCGGTCGATCCCGGCGTTCAAGCTCATGCGCTCGGGCGGCGCCTACTGGCGCGGCAGCGAGAAGAACCCCCAGCTCCAGCGCATCTACGGCACCGCCTGGGAGTCCCGCGACAAGCAGGACGACTACCTCAAGCTGCTTGAGGAGGCCGAAAAGCGCGACCACCGCAAGCTGGGCGTGGAGCTCGACCTGTTCAGCTTCCCGCCGGAGCTGGGCAGCGGCCTGCCGATCTTCCATCCCAAGGGCGGGATCATCCGCAAGGAGATGGAAGACTACATGCGGCGGCGGCAGGCGGAGGCGGGCTACGAGTTCGTCAACACCCCGCACATCACCAAGTCGTCGCTGTTCGAGACGTCGGGGCACCTTCCCTGGTATGCCGACGACATGTTCCCGGCCTTCGAGCTGGAGGGCATCGAATACCGGGTCAAGCCGATGAACTGCCCGATGCACAACCTGATCTTCAGGGCGCGCGGGCGGTCCTACCGCGAGCTGCCGCTGCGGCTGTGCGAGTTCGGCTCGGTCTACCGCTACGAGAAGTCGGGTGTGGTGCACGGGCTGACCCGGGTGCGCGGCATGACGCAGGACGACGCGCACATCTACACCACCAGGGAGCAGATGGCCGATGAGATCAAGTCGCTGCTGAGGTTCGTGCTCAGCGTGCTGCGCGACTTCGGCCTGGAGGACTTCTACCTCGAGCTGTCCACCCGCGACGACTCCGACAAGTTCATCGGCGACCCGGCGGAGTGGGAGGAGGCCACGCGGGCGCTGCACCAGGTCGCCACCGAGTCGGGGCTGGAGCTGGTCGACGACCCGGGCGGCGCGGCGTTCTACGGGCCGAAGATCTCCGTGCAGGCCAAGGACGCGATCGGCCGCACCTGGCAGCTGTCCACCATCCAGCTCGACCTCAACCAGCCCAAGCGCTTCGGGCTCGAATACCAGGCGGCCGACGGCAGCCGGCAGACCCCGGTCATGATCCACCGGGCGCTGTTCGGCTCGGTCGAGCGATTCCTCGGCGTGCTGACCGAGCACTACGCGGGCGCCTTCCCGCCCTGGCTGGCGCCGGTGCAGGTGGCGGGCATCCCGATCGCCGACGCGCACGTGCCGTACCTGCAGGATGTGGCCAAGAAGCTGCGCGAGCGCGGTGTCCGGATCGACGTGGACGCCTCCGACGACCGGATGCAGAAGAAGATCCGCAACGCGCAGAAGGCGAAGGTCCCGTACATGCTGCTGGCCGGCGACGAGGACATCGCCAACGGCGCCGTGTCGTTCCGCTACCGGAACGGGGAGCAGAAGAACGGCGTGCCGATCGACGAGGCCATCGCCGAGATCGTCAGCTCTGTGGAGCGTCGCGTCCAGGTCTGACCTGTTGCGGAGAACGGCGGAGTCGGCGGCTCCGCCCTTTTTCCTTGCCCGGCTCCGTGGCCGGCGGCGGATTAGCGGGGAAACAGGCGGAATGGTATGGCGGGGCGGCCGCCGAAGCGTTCGGCCTGCTGGTGGGCCAAGCCCTCGATCAGGTTGCGGGCGTACGACTCGGGGTCCTCGTCGGTGAGCGCCTCGATGTAGGCGCGGTGTTCCGTGAGCGAGCGCACACCACGCTCCAGGCCGTCGGTGACGTCCACGGCGTGGGTGGGGGAGTCGGAGCCCGCGACGGCGATCCAGCGGACGCCGTTCCAGGGCTCGGCGTCCGTATCCGGAAATATCCACCTGTTGCCGGCATCTCCGGCGGCGTCCAGCACGGCCCTGCCGACGGCTCGGTGGTCGGGCGTGTTCCAGTACGTACCGCCTGCCCAGGTGTCGTCCGGGTTCAAGGTGATCAGGAGCTCGGGGCGGTGCCTGCGGATGGCGGCGGTCAGGTCCTTCCTGAGCGCGATGCCGTACTCGATCACCCCGTCGGGGTGGTCGAGGAACTCCACGCTCGTCACCCCGACGACGGCCGCGCTGGCCCGCTCCTCCCGCTCCCGCAACGGCCCGGCCTCGGCCGGCGTCAGCGTGTCGATGCCTGCCTCGCCCCTGGTGGCGATCACGTACACGACCTCGCGGCCCTCGTCGGTCCAGGTCGCCACGGCCGCCGCGCAGCCGTACTCGAGGTCGTCGGGGTGGGCGACGACGGCCAGCGCGCGTTGCCAGTCGGTGGGCATGGGTTCGAGTTCGCCGGTCATGGCCCACACCCTAGGCACGGCTTGCAGGACGTGGAAGGGGTGCCGGTCCCGGTCAGGGGGTGGCGGGCAGATCCTCGTCGTCGGGGGCCTCGCGGAAGGGCGGGCGGGGCTCGCCGGGGAGGCGGACGTCGTCGACTGTCACGTTGACCTCTGCGACCCGCATCCCGAGCATGTGGCTGACGTTCCTGGCCACGTTCGTCTTGACCTCGGAGGCGACCTCCAGCACCACGTGGCCGTACTCGACCACGATGGTCACGCTCACCGCCACCTGCCGGTCCTGGATCTGCGCGCTGACGCCCTGGTTGGCGCGGCGGGAGCCGATGCCGATGCGGTCGCGTACGGACTCGAAGGCCCGCGCCAGGTCGCCACCCAGGTCGGCGACCCCGGCCACCTCGAGGGCCGCGAGCGCGGCGACCTTCTCGACCACCTCGTCGGCGACCTTGATCCGGCCCTTCACGACGGGGCCGAAGGACGGGGCTTCCGAGTGTGCCGGGGCGGGGCCCGAGCCGGTGCCGGTGACCGGGTCCGGCGCGAGGCCATCGGCCGGTTCCGGAGCGGGATCGGCGGGCGGGTCCGGAGCGAGGTCGGCCGGATCCGGGGCGTCGGGGGCGGGCTGGGTGGTCGGTGGGGCGTGGTGCTCGGCTAAAGCGTCGCTCATCGCGGCCTCCTATAGGCGGTGCTTGGGATTGTGCCGGAAGGTCCCCCCGTTTGTCCGTGGTCCTATGCTGCTAGTTATGCACGATCAGGCAGGGGCAGGGGCCCCCGACAACTTCGAGCGTCTGTGGACCCCGCATCGCATGGCCTACATCAAGGGCGAGAACAAACCGACGGGCAACGGTCCCGGCGACGGCTGCCCGTTCGACGCGATCCCCAAGATGAGCGACGAGGACGGCCTGATCGTCGCCAGGGGCGAGACGGTCTACGCCGTGCTCAACCTCTATCCGTACAACTCCGGCCACCTGATGGTGGTCCCCTACCGGCACGTGTCCGACTACGACGAGCTGGTGGCGGCCGAGCTGGTCGAGCTGGGGGAGTTCACACAGAAGTCGTTGCGCGCGCTGCGCAAGGCCAGCGGGGCGCAGGGCTTCAACGTCGGCATGAACCTCGGCCACGTCGCCGGCGCGGGCATCGCCGCGCACCTGCATCAGCATGTGGTGCCCAGGTGGGGCGGCGACACGAACTTCATGCCGGTCGTCGCCCAGACCAAGGTCCTGCCGCAGCTGCTCCGCGACACCCGCCAGCTGATCGCCGACGCCTGGGACTGACCCGAGCCCGTGACACCCGGTGGCGTGAGGCGCTCGGCGCCCTTCCCTCCACCGGACGAGCGGCGCTACGTCCGGGGCGGCGTCACTTCGTCGCGGCCGCTAAATCCGTGACGGGTCCGGCGACATTCTCGCGGTCACGCCGCAGCACGCCGATGCCGGTGGCCAGCAGGAGCGGTACGGCCAGCGCCAGCGCCATGGACAGCACGGCCGCGCCCGAGTCGTTGACGAGCATGCCCACCACGCCGCTGACCAGCGTGCCGATCAGGCCGGCACGCAGCGCGGGGGAGTGCTCGAACGCGGCCGGCACCACACCGGCCGACGCCTGCTCGGGCCGCATGATCGCGTACACGAGGAACGCGGCGGCGGCGATCACGATCGGCATCAGGTTGGGGCTGAGCAGGGTGGCCAGCATGGCCTGAAGCTTGCGCAGGATGACGTCGAACGCCTCCCCGCTCAGCACCTGCCCCACGAACCGGCCCAGGTGCGTCTGCTCGTCCGGCGGCTTCATGTAGTTGATCCAGGCGAACGTCATCACGATCACCCCGCCGGCCACCAGGAACGCGCCCAGCTTCACCAGCGAGACGCGCTTGCCCGCCAGGATCAGCGCAGTCACCGCGATGCCCGGGACGAACGCGATCACGCCGCCGAAGTCGCTGCCCATCCCGGATCCGCCGAGGACCATCGCGGACGCCCCCAGGACCACGATCGCGACCAGCCCCACCTTGCCGGGCCACCGGTGCGCGATGACCGTGGTGGCCAGGAGGGTACCGGTGGCCAGGAGCGCGAACGGGATGTTGCCCAGCCCGTAGTAGCGGGCCCCGACGTCGGCGCTGTAACCCATCACGCTGTTGAGCTGCAACGTCGTGCCGGTCAGCAGGTCGCCCGCCAGCGTCAGCGCGGTGAGCCCGGCCACCACCGCCAGCGGGCCGAGCGGCCTGCGCCGCCACGGCCCCGCGAACGCCACCCCCGTGACGACCGCCGCCCACCCGAGCACCCCGGCGATCAGCTGCGGCAGGCTCGACCAGGGCAGCAGGTTGACCAGGTAGCTGGAGACGGGCAAGGCGGCCAGTGCGACGGCCGCGAAGCGTACCGGTGCGAGGCCCTTGCGGCGGCGCAGCAGCAGGAACGCGATCACGTAGAACAGCACCTGCAGCACCGCCACGACCGTGAAGTAGATGCCCTTGATCGAGCGGATGGCCTGAGCGGTGGCGTCGGCCCGCTGGAGCCGTTCGAACGTCGCACCCGGACCGCCCACCTGCAGCGGCACGCCCACCACGGTGCTCGGGACCGGCACGCCGAGCTTGGTCAGCACGGTGGAGGTCAGGTCGGGCAGGATCGAGATGTCCTCGCGGTGAGTGGAGGCCGCGCCGAGCAGGTGTCCCTGCGCGCCGGGCTCGCGCAGCGCGGCCACGCGCAGATGGGGCACGGAGCCGTGGTCGGACAGGCCCGCGAGCAGCACCGTGGTGTCGGCGGGCAGGACCGACAGCAGCGCGCCCGCCTTGGCGTCGGCCATCCGCAGCGCCTCACGGCGCTCGGCCGCGCCGAGCGCGTCGGGCACCTTGGGCAGCTTCCCGCTGGTCAGGTAGGGGAGCACCAGGTCGTCCACGTCCATGGCGACCATCCGGCACTGTTGCAGGTCCGCGGTGCTGACCTGCAACGGGGACGGGTGGTACCGCTGGACCACGCCCTGCCGGTCGGCCAGCGCCAGCGCGGCGCCGGGGCCGATCGCGATCGAGCACTGTCCGGCCGCCTTCAGCGACTCTCCCAGGGTGCCGGCGTTGCGCTGCCCGGCGACGTCGATGAGGTAGCGGTAGTCGGGGATGGCCGCGCCCGCGCCCTGCTGCTCGGGCCTGGGGGGCGAGCCGCACCAGTAGCCGGCCGCCGACCTGGTGCCCGCAGACACGGTCAGCCATCCGTCGTAGGGGCAGGTCACGCCGCCGACGGTACGTACGGACAACGAGCCGATCGCGCTCGACCTGGCCAGCTCCCACAGGTTGGGGGTGTCGGCCCGGGTGATGTCGTTCCAGTGCAGGCCGGACACGCCGATGAGCGCCACCCGGCTCGCCGCCGTCTCCTGTCTGGCTTGGGCCGGCCCGGTGAACAGCCCTTGACCGATCAGTACTTGACCGATCAGCACGGCCAGTACGACTAGCGCGCGCCTCACCCCGATGACCTCCCACGATCGATTGGTTCCGTGGCACGGTGGAGCAAGGTCATGTTCCGGCGCCACCAGACCCGCCTACCCTCTCATGGGGTGCGTGTATCACGTGCATCGTTTCGCTCGTGCGCCGGGGCGGCCCTGTGCGGTCGAGGGGTGGCGTGGCAGGGTGCGCGAGGTCAGACGGCCTCCACCGTCACCTTGACCGCCTTGCTCTCGTGCTGGAGCCGGTCCAGCGCCGTGATCAGGTAAGTCCCCTCGGACTTGGCCGCGAACGACGGGCTGGTGACGATGGCCACCAGGTTGCGGGCGTCCGTGCCGTGGCAGTCCTTGCCGGACTTCGGCACCTCGTACACCGCGTACGCCCGCGCCCCCTGCGAAGGCGTCCACGACACCTGGGAGCCGGCGGCCTTGACCCCGGCGGGCGGGGCCGGGGCCGCGCCGCCGCGGGCCTTGAACAGGGGCAGCAGGGCGGGACGGGCGTAGTAGGCCTTGGCGACACGGTCCACTGCGCCGAGGGGGTTCGCGAGCAGGTTCGTGGCGCTGAAGTAGACGTCACCCTTCACCTGCTTGTGATCGCGGTTCACGCCGATCTGGGCGGCCAGCTCGCCGGGCTTCGTCCAGGACCGGTCGTCCTTGGTCCCCACCCGGTAGAGCCCCTCGCCGATGTACAGCTGCACGTCCGTGCCCTTGACCTCGTTGGACCACCAGGCCGCCAGCGTCTCGTAGTCGGCCAGCTTGTGGCCGCGCGGCCAGTAGAGCTGGGGCAGCACGTAGTCGACGGTGCCCGACTTGATCCAGGCGCGCGCGTCCGCATAAATCGAGTCGTACGCGGACATGCCCGAAGTGTCCGACCCGGTTGGGTCGTCCGACTTGTTGCGCCAGATACCGAACGGGCTGATCCCGAACTTGACGTAGTCCTTGGTGCCGTGGACGGCCTTGTCCACCTGGGCGACGAGCGTGTTGACGTTGTCGCGCCGCCAGGCGGCGAGCTTCTTGCCGTCGCCGTACTTCGCGAACGCCGCCGAGTCGTCGAACTTCTGACCCGCCTCCGGGTACGGGTAGAAGTAGTCGTCGAAGTGCACCCCGTCCACGTCGTACCGGGACACCACGTCGGTGATGACCTTGGTCACGTGGTCGCGCACGGCGGGCAGGCCCGGGTTGTAGTAGAGGCGGCCGCCGTACTTGACCGTCCAGTCAGGGTGCCGGCGCGCCGGGTGGCCGGCGGGCAGCTGGGCGGGGTCGCCGCCATAAGAGGCGCGGTACGGGTTGAACCAGGCGTGGAACTCCATGCCCCGCTTGTGCGCCTCGTCGATGAGGAACGGCAGCGGATCCCACCCGGGGTCCTTGCCCGCCTTGCCCGTCAGGTATTGGGTCCACGGCTCCAGCGACGACTTGTAGAGCGCGTCGGAGGCGGGCCGCACCTGGACGAAGACCGCGTTGAGGTTGCGCTTGGCGGCGGCGTCCAGGATCTTCACGTACTCGGCCCGCTGCCGGTCGGGCGAGAGCCCGGGCTTGGAGGGCCAGTCGAGATTCGTGGTCGTGGCGATCCACACCCCGCGCAGCTGGCGCTTGGGATAGCGGGCGGCGGTCTTGCAGGCCTCGACGGGGGCGGCGGCGACGGCCGTCTTCTTCTTGCTCGCTGCGGGGCTCGTCCCGGCTCCGGGACCGAAGACGTAGGCCGCGGCGGTCGTGACGACCGCAAGGGCGGCAGCGGCCAGGAGTGGGCGTCCGGTTCGCATAATGCCACCCAGTGTGGCAGCCACTCCGTCATGCTCGGGACGGAAAATCGAAATCGACTCGTGATAATTCTGTGACAAATGATATCGGCTGGGCCGGGAGGGGAACAAGACGCCCTCCCGGCTCCCCCAGCCATACTCCAGGGCCTTACTCCGCGGCGGAGGCCAGCTTGTTCGCGAGGTTCGGTGGCAGCGGCTCGTAGCGCAGGAATGTCCGCTGGAACGTCCCGGTGCCGTGTGACATGGATCGCAGGTCGATGGCGTACCGCGTGATCTCCAGCTCGGGCACCTCCGCCTTGACCAGCGTGCGCCCCGTGCCGACGGGCTCGGTGCCGAGCACCCGCCCGCGCCGCGACGACAGGTCGGACATCACCGACCCCACGTAATCGTCGGCCACCAGCACCGACAGCTCGTCGACCGGCTCCAGCAGCAGTGTCGGCACCTTCGACGCCGCCTCCTTGAGCGCGAGCTGCCCGGCGATCTGGAAGGCCATGTCGGACGAGTCGACCGAGTGGGCCTTGCCGTCGTACAGGGTGACGCGCACGTCCACCATCGGGTAGCCGGCCACGACGCCCCGATCCATCTGGGCCCGCACGCCCTTCTCCACCGACGGGATGAACTGCCGGGGCACCACGCCACCGACGATCTTGTCCACGAACTCGAACCCGGCGCCCGACGGCAGCGGCTCGACCTCGAGATGGCAGATCGCGTACTGGCCGTGGCCGCCGGTCTGCTTGACGTTGCGGCCCATCGCCTGGCACTTGCCGCCGAACGTCTCGCGCAGCGGCACCCGCAGCTCGACCCGCTCCACATCGACGCCGTAGCGCTTGGACAGGCGGTCGAGCAGCACGTCGGTGTGCGCCTCGCCCATGCACCACAGCACGAGCTGCTTGGTCTCGGCGTTGTTCTCCAGGCGCAGCGTCGGGTCCTCGGCCACCAGCCTGCCGAGGGCCTGTGCCAGCTTGTCCTCGTCGGCCTTCGACTTGGCCCTGATCGCCACGGGCAGCAGCGGGTCGGGCATGGCCCAGGCGGTCATCAGCAACGGGTGGTCGGCATCGGACAGCGTGTCGCCGGTCTCGGCCCGCGACAGCTTGGCCACCGCCACGATGTCGCCCGCGACGCCCTTGGCCGCCGGGCGCTGCTGCTTGCCCAGCGGGCTGGTCAGCGTGCCGATGCGCTCGTCCACGTCGTGGTCCTCGTGCCCGCGGTCGGCCAGGCCGTGGCCGGACACGTGCACGGTCATGTCGGGCCGTAGCGTGCCGGAGAAGACGCGTACGAGGCTGATGCGGCCCACGTACGGGTCGCTGGTGGTCTTGACGACCTCGGCCACGAGCGGGCCGTCCGGGTCGCACGTGATGTACTTGACCGGCTTGCCCGACAGGTCGGCGATCTCCGGCATGGGGTGCTCGAGAGGCGACGGGAAGCCCTGGGTCATGATCTCCAGCAGTTCTTCCGCGCCGACGCCGAGCCCGCTGCACAGCACCGGGTAGAAGCTGCCGCGCGCGACGGCCTTCTCCAGGTCCGCCACGAGGATCTTGGTGTCGATGGGCTCGCCCTCGAGGTATCGCTCCATGAGCGATTCGTCCTCGCTCTCCTGGATGATCCCCTCGATCAGCGCGCCGCGGTGCTCCTCTATCTGCGCCGCGTACTCCGCGCCCGGCTCCTTCTCCGTACGTTTGCCCGTGGCGTAGTTGTAGAACTTCTCGGACAGCAGCCCGATCAGCCCGTTGACGTTGCCGTTGGTGATCACCGGGAGGTAGAGCGGCGCGACCCCGTCGCCGAAGACGTCCTGGCAGGTGGTGAGCACCTCGTCGAACTCGGCCCGCTGGTGGTCGATCTTCGTGATCACCACCGCCCGCGGCATGCCGACCTGGGCGCACTCCTCCCACAGCATCTGGGTGAGGCCGTCGATCCCCTCGGAGGCCGACACCACGAACAGGGCGGCGTCCGCCGCGCGCAGACCGGCGCGCAGGTCGCCCACGAAGTCGGCGTAACCCGGGGTGTCGATCAGATTGATCTTGATGTCATTGCGCACCAGCGGCGCCACGGCGAGGTTGACCGACCGTTGCTGGCGCACCTCGACCTCGTCGAAGTCGCTGACCGTGTTGCCGTCCTCCACGCGTCCGGGGCGCTGAATGGTGCCCGTCGCGGCCAGCAGCTGCTCGACGAGGGTCGTCTTACCCGCTCCTGAGTGGCCGACCAGCACGACATTGCGTATCGCATCCGCCCTGTCGGCCGCGGGTGCCCTGCCCGCGGCTCCCACGGCGGCGCCTGGGTTCCGTTCTGCCACTTCGGCCTCCTGTGTTTCCGGCCTCACCACGTGAGGCTTTGGCTCCGTCGCCGGGACCCGTCGCCTTCCCTCAACGCTGGTCGCTACGCTCCTCCGCTCGCTCAGGCAGGCGACAATCCGTGACCGCGCCCGCGCGGAAGGTGTTGGAAACCGCATGGACGCGGTGTGTTCACCAAATACCCGTGTGGCGGATATCACAAGGGGGGTGGGGCAAAGAAAGTTGTCAGGCGTTCAATGGCCTACGATCGGACGGCGATGCTCAAACTCCTGCGCCCGGTCATGACCCGGATACTCACCCCGCTGGGCAGGGCTCTCGTCGGCCGCGGGATCGGCCCGAACGCCGTCACGGCGATCGGCACCCTCGGCACGGTGGTGTCGGCCCTGCTCTTCTTCCCCCAGGGGCAGCTGACCTGGGGCGCCCTCGTGATCACCGTCTTCGTGCTGTTCGACCTGCTCGACGGGGTGGTGGCCAGGCTCGGCGGGAAGGGCGGCTCCACCTGGGGGGCGTTCCTCGACTCGACGCTCGACCGGGTGGCCGACGCGGCCATCTTCGCCGGGCTGATCCTCTACTTCATCTCCAGGCATGACACGCTGATGGCCGCGGTGACGCTGGTGTGCCTGATCGCGGGCACCCTGGTCTCGTACGCCAAGGCCAGGGCGGAGGGGCTCGGGCTGACGGCCGACGTGGGGCTGGCCGAGCGGCCGGAGCGGCTGGTCGTGGCGCTGGTCGCGGCCTGTTTCGCCGGGCTCGGCGTTCCGTACGTCCTGCCTGCGGGGATGTGGCTGCTCGCGGCGGCCAGCGTGATCACCGTGGTGCAGCGCGGGGTGGCGGTCTACCAGCAGACGAGGAGAGATGAGCGATAACGCGTCTTTCGCCGATCGTGTGGTGGCCGCGGGCTTCGCGGCCGGCTGGAAGCTCGTGCCGCTGCTGCCCGAGCGCCCGACGGCCGCGATCTTCCGCTTCCTGGCCGACCGGGTCTGGAGCAGGCAGGGCAAGTCCGTACGCCGGCTGGAGTCCAACCTGGCCAGGGTGACCGGGCTCGACGTGGGCAGCCGCGAGCTGCGCGAGCTGAGCAAGGCGGGCATGCGCTCGTACTTCCGCTACTTCCACGAGATCTTCCGGCTGCCGTCGATGAACGCCGGCGAGATCGTGCGCCGGACCCACGTCATCGGGGCCGAGCACGTCCACTCCACCGTGGCGGCCGGCAGGGGCGTGGTGCTCGCGCTGCCGCACATGGGCAACTGGGACCAGGCGGGCGCGTGGCTGGTAGGCGTGGGCCACCCGTTCACGACCGTGGCCGAGCGGCTCAAGCCGGAGTCGCTGTTCCGCCGGTACGTGGCCTTCCGCGAGGGGCTCGGCATGGAGGTGCTGCCGCTCACCGGCGGCGACGGGCACAACTTCGGCACGCTGGCCGTCCGGGTGCGCAAGGGTGGCGTGGTGTGCCTGCCCGCCGAGCGCGACCTGACCAAGAGCGGCGTCGAGGTGCGCTTGTTCGGCGCGGCCACGAAGGTGCCCGCGGGGCCGCCGCTGCTGGCAGTCCAGACGGGTGCCGCGCTGCTCCCGGCCATCCTCTACAACGTGGGCGACGACTGGGGCATCCACATTCACGAGGAGATCCCGGTCCCCGCCGAGGGCACCAGGAAGGAGAAGGTCGCGGCGGTGGCCCAGGCGCTGACCGACGTCTTCGAGAAGGGCATCTCCGAGCATCCGGAGGACTGGCACATGTTGCAGCGGTTGTGGCTGGAAGACCTCTCAAGATGAGAGTCGGCATCGTCTGCCCTTATTCGTGGGACATGCCGGGCGGAGTCAAACAGCACATCGACGACCTGGCCCAGGCCCTGATGGCGCAGGGGCACGACGTGTCGGTGATCGCGCCGGCGGCCGACGACGACGAGCTGCCCTCCTACGTGACGGGCGCCGGCCGGGCGGTGCCGGTGCCGTACAACGGGTCGGTGGCCAGGATGTCGTTCGGCTTCCTGTCGGCCGCGCGGGTGCGGCGCTGGGTGCGCACGGGGGAGTTCGACGTGCTGCACATCCACGAGCCGCTGATCCCGAGCCTGGGCGTGCTGGCCTGCTGGGCGGCCAAGGGGCCGATCGTGGCCACGTTCCACGCGTCGTTCACCCGCTCGCGCGCCATCGCGGTGGCCGAGCCGCTGCTGCGCAGCGCGCTGGAGAAGCTGAGCGGCCGCATCGCTGTCTCCGACGCGGCACGCAAGAGCCTGGTCGAGCAGTTCGGCGGTGACGCCGTGCTGATCCCGAACGGTGTCACCGTCTCCCGCTACACCGAGGCCGAGCCGCTCGACGGCTGGGGGCCCGACGGCGCCACGATCGGCTTCCTGGGCCGGATGGACGAGGAGCGCAAGGGACTGCCGATCCTGCTCGACGCGTTCAAGACGCTGGCGGCCGAGCGGCCCGAGCTGAAGCTGCTGATCGCCGGGCCCGGCGACGCCAAGGACGTGTTCGAGCGGGTGCCCAAGCGGTTCCACGACCGGGTGACCGTGCTGGGCATGGTGAGCGAGGCCGACAAGATCCGCGTGTACCACTCGGTCGACGTCTTCTGCGCTCCCAACACGCGGGGGGAGAGCTTCGGCATCGTGCTGGCCGAGGCCATGGCGTCCGGGGCGACGGTGCTGGCCGGCGACATCCCGGCCTTCCGCAAGGTGCTCGGCGACGGGCAGGCGGGCGCGCTGTTCGCCAACGGCGACGCGGCCTCGCTGGCGCGGGAGGCCGCCACACTGCTCGACGCGCCTGAGCGCCGGGCCAAGCTGGCCGCCGAGGCGCTGGTGGCGGTGCGCAAGTACGACTGGTCGACGGTGGCGCGCGACGTCGTACGCGTCTACGAGACGGTCACCACGAGCGGCGCCGGGCGCGTGGAGGAGGACCTGTGACGCTGGGACGCGCTGCCGGCCACGTGGAGGATGACCGTTGACCTCGACCATGATCGTGCTGATCGTGGGCATCGTCGTGGTGCTCACGGCCGTCTACATCTCCTGGCGCGCGGGCCGGCTCGACCGCCTGCACATCCGGCTCGAGCTGGCCCAGGAGTCGCTGGACGCCGCGCTGATGCGGCGCAGGGCGGTGGTGCTGGAACTGGCCGGATCGCGCCTGCTCGACCCCGCCACCTCCCTGGTGCTGGCCGCCGCGGCGCACGAGGCCAGGACGGCGGGGCCCGAGGAGCGCGAGCACGCCGAGAGCGACCTGTCGCGGGCTCTGCGTGCCGCCGTGGACCAGGAGCGGTTCAGGGAGAAGCTGTCGGAGTCGCCCGGCGGCGGCGACCTGCTGGAGGAGCTCGACACCGCGGTGACCAAGGTGGTCTATTCGCGTCGCTTCTACAACAATGCCGTAGCGGTCACCCGTACGGCCCAGCGGCGCTGGCTCGCCAGAACCCTTCGCCTGGCGGGGCATACGGAATATCCGCAGTTCTTCGAGATCGATGACAATCCGCCGGCGACTATGGCAACTGAATGACCCCATTTGCGGAAGCCAGTAAGCTTCATCCCGTTTTCTGGGCTGAAGCGAGGAGTATTACACGTGCGGCTACCCCGGATGATCACGGTCACACTGGCCGGCGCGGCCGTGCTGCTGCCCGTAGCGGCCTGTTCCTCGGATGAGCCCGCCCCGGGCAAGGCGCCCCAGGCCGCCACGGCCGCGCCCAGCGAGGAGCCCACGGAGCCGGTCAAGGGGCACCCGTTCACCGGCAAGCCGTACGACGAGCTGAAGCCGGTGCTCGCGGTGAAGATCGAGAACACCGCGGCCGGCAAGCCGCAGCTCGGGCTGAAGAGCGCGGACATCGTCTACGTCGAGCAGGTCGAAGCGGGTCTGACCAGGCTCATGGCGATCTTCTCCTCCAAGGTGCCTCCCAAGGTGGGCCCGGTCCGCAGCGCCCGCATCTCCGACCTGCACATCACCCCGCAGTTCGGCAAGCCGGCCTTCGCCTACTCGGGCGTGCAGACCAAGATGCTGCCGTTCGTGGCCAAGGCGTCGCTGTTCGACGTGGGTGACACGCGTAATCCGGGCGCGTTCTTCCGCCAGCCCGGCCGCTTCGCCCCCTACAACCTGTTCGCCAACACCAAGCAGCTCCTCGCCAAGGCGCCCAAGGCGAGCAAGGCCAAGGACATCGGCCTCACCTTCGGCGACGCCCCGGCCGAGGGCGGCGTGGACAAGAAGTCGTACACGGTCAAGTGGCCGGGGGCGCGCTTCACCTTCGCCTGGTCGGCGGCGAAGGAGCAGTGGCTGATCTGGCAGGACGGCAAGAAGGACATGGCGGCGGAGGGCGGCCAACTCGGCGCGCCCACGATCGTCGTGCAGTACACCAAGACGGAACGCTCGGAGTTCCACGACAAGAACCAGAGCTACACGCCGCTCGTGCACACCGTGGGCAAGGGCAAGGCGATCGTGCTGCGCGACGGCAAGGCGTACAACGCGAACTGGGAGCGGGAATCAGAAGACGTCGGTACGACGTTCACCACCGAGAGCGGCGAGCCGATGAACTTCGCCCCCGGCCAGGTCTGGATCGCGCTCGCCAGCCGGAAACCCGTCATCCCCTAGCCCGCCGATCTGTCCAAGTATGGCGATAAATCCTGACATCTTGGCATGTCGGGGAAGGGGTCCTTCAGGACCTACCATGGGGTTGATAACTTACCGACCAGCCGTGAGAGCCGTGAGGATGACCGTGTCCACCAGCACGCCTGAAAGCACCCCCGTCACCGGAACCGCCCGTGTCAAGCGCGGCATGGCCGAGATGCTCAAGGGCGGCGTCATCATGGACGTCGTCACCCCCGAGCAGGCCAAGATCGCTGAGGACGCCGGCGCGGTCGCCGTGATGGCCCTCGAGCGCGTGCCCGCCGACATCCGTGCCCAGGGCGGCGTTTCCCGGATGAGCGACCCCGACATGATCGACGGCATCATCAGCGCCGTGTCGATCCCCGTGATGGCCAAGGCCCGCATCGGCCACTTCGTCGAGGCCAGGGTGCTGCAGGCGCTCGGCGTCGACTACGTGGACGAGTCGGAGGTGCTGACCCCCGCCGACTACGCCAACCACATCGACAAGTGGCAGTTCACCGTGCCGTTCGTGTGCGGGGCCACCAACCTGGGTGAGGCCATGCGCCGCATCACCGAGGGCGCGGCGATGATCCGCTCCAAGGGTGAGGCCGGCACCGGCGACGTCTCCAACGCCGTCACCCACATGCGCACGATCCGCGCCGAGATCAAGCGCCTCACCTCGCTGCCCGAGGACGAGCTGTACGTCGCGGCCAAGGAGCTGCAGGCCCCGTACGAGCTGGTCGTCGAGGTGGCCAAGACCGGCAAGCTGCCGGTCGTGCTGTTCACCGCGGGCGGCATCGCCACCCCGGCCGACGCGGCGATGATGATGCAGCTCGGGGCCGAGGGCGTGTTCGTGGGCTCGGGCATCTTCAAGTCGGGCGACCCGGCCAAGCGCGCCGCGGCCATCGTCAAGGCCACCACCTTCTACGACGACCCCGACGTCATCGCCAAGGTCTCGCGCGGCCTGGGCGAGGCCATGGTCGGCATCAACGTCGACGAGATCCCGCAGCCGCACCGTCTTGCCGAGCGCGGCTGGTAATCGGCGCGTCGTTGCAGGTCACCTGGCCTTTCCACGTGGCATGATCACATGCGGTGGGGCGCGTCCCGCGGCTCACTGCAGGTAGGTGATGGCCTGCCGTAAGGCAGGCAGGGTGCACCACAACGCGACGGTGAAAATTGCCGGAAGAGGCGACATCCGCGAAGGATGTCGCCTTTTTCGTGTTGTGTGATGTTCACTCCTTGGTCATGATCGTCAGTAAGGCTACCTGGCGTCCCCCTCACCCTCGACCGTCACAGGAGCGTCATCGTGTCCAAGCTGAACCGCCGGCAGTTCCTCGTCACGGGGTTAGCGGCAGGTGCCGCCGTCACCATCCCCGCCACCGCCGCGCAAGCCACGGTCTCCCGTGAACTGAGCGCCGACCCCTTCACGCTGGGCGTCGCCTCAGGAGACCCGGACCACGAGGGCTTCGTGCTGTGGACCAGGCTCGCCCAGCAGCCGCTGGCCGAGGACGGGTTCGGCGGCATGCCGCAGCGGCCGTTCACGGTGCAGTGGCAGGTGTACGCCGACGAGCACTGCCGCCGCGTCGTCCGTTCCGGCATCAGCGTGGCCACTCCCGAGTGGGGCCACAGCGTGCACGTCGAGGTCGACCGGCTGAGCTCCGACCGGGACTACTGGTACCGCTTCCGCGTCGGCAAGTACGTCTCGCCGGTCGGGCGCGCCCGTACCACCCCGCACCCTCTCTCGTACGGCAGCCCGCTGGCCATGGCGTTCGTCTCGTGCGCCCAGTACGAGCACGGCTTCTTCACCTCGTACCGCCGGCTCGCCGAAGATCACCCGGACCTCGTCCTGCACCTGGGCGACTATCAGTACGAGTACACCAAGGACACCTACACCATCCCCGGCGGCAACGTCCGCGACCACGAGGGCCCCGAGACGGAGACCCTGGCCAACTACCGCCAGCGCCACGCCCAGTACAAGGCCGACCCCGACCTCCAGGCCGCGCACGCCGCCGCGCCGTGGCTGGTGGTGTGGGACGACCACGAGGTCGACAACAACTGGGCCGACGAGATCCCCGAGAAGCCCGAGGTCCCCCAGCCGAACTTCCTGTCCAGGCGCGAGGCCGCCTTCCGCGCCTACTCCGAGAACATGCCGCTGCGCCGCACCTCCATCCCTCGCGGCATCGACATGCAGCTCTACCGGCGCATCCGGTGGGGGCGCCTGGCCACGTTCCACATGCTCGACACCCGGCAGTACCGCGACGACCAGGGCTGCGGCGACGGCTACCGCGACTGCCCGGCCGCCGTGGACCCGGCGCGCTCCATCACGGGGTCGGAGCAGGAGGCGTGGCTGGTGGACGGCTTCCACAAGTCGCGGGCGCAGTGGGACATCATCGGCCAGCAGGTGTTCTTCGCCCAGCGTGACAACAACGCCGGGCCCGCCAAGGTCACCAGCATGGACGCCTGGGACGGCTACGTGGCCTCCCGCCAGCGCATCACGCAGGGCTGGGTGGACGCCAAGGTGCGCAACGCGGTGGTGCTGACCGGCGACGTGCACGCGCACTGGGCCAGCGACCTCAAGCTGGACTACGACGACCCGACCGGGCCCTCGGTGGGGTCCGAGCTGGTGGCGAGCTCGATCTCGACCGGCGGCGACGGCGCCGACTCGGACCCGGCGACGCATCCGTTCCTGGCGATCAACCCGCATCTGAAGTTCTACAACAACCAGCGCGGTTACGTGCTGACCAAGATCGACCGAGAGCTCTTGACGTCGGACTTCAAGGTGGTGCCGCGGGTGCAGGCGCCCGGTGCCGAGGCTTACACGCGCGCCACGTTCGTCGTGGAAGACCGGGTTCCCGGGGTGCAGCAGACGTACCTGCGGCCGCTGGACCCGACGCTGCGCGTCGCGCAGCAGATGACGGTGGAGGAAACGGTCCGCCTGGAGACGGAACGCCCGTAACGGGCTCCGCCCTCGAACCCGTTCCAGGAGCCGGCGCCGGATCCGGCTCCTGGAACGGGAAGCCCCCGGCACAGTGGCCCCGGCAGGCCGGAATATTAGCCAGGCTAAGTTAGTTGGGCTAAGCATGAGGGACGATCCCACCCGTCTGGCCGAGCAGACGTCCAGCGTGCTGCGGCACGTGGTTTTCCTGCTCAGGCGCACAGTCGCCGGCCAGCCCATCACCAGTCAGCAGTACGGCGTTCTGGGCTCGCTCGAGCATGGGCCGCGCCGGATGACCGCGCTGGCCGAAGAGCATGGCGTGCAGCTCCCCACCATGACCGTGCAGATCAACCGGCTGGAGGACGCGGGGCTGGTGGCGCGGGGGTCCGATCCTGCGGATGCGCGGGTCAGGACCGTCGAGCTGACCGGCGAGGGACGCGAACGGCTGCTCGCCGTCCGTCAGGCCAGGGTCGCGTACCTCACCCAGGAGTTGTCCGCTCTCACCGAAGACGAGCGGACCGCGCTGGCGGCGGCCCTCCCCGTCCTGGCGAAGCTCGGCCGCTCCTGAGGCGCCTCCAGCCGAAGCCCGTCATGCGACAGGGCCCGTCAAGCGACAAAGCTCGCAGCAAAGGAGCACCATGCAATCCGGTGGCGGAATCCTTCGCCAGCCCATGTCCGTCTGGGCCACCGCGTTCGCGGCGGTCGTGGCCTTCATGGGCATCGGTCTCGTCGACCCCATCCTCCCCTCCATCGCCCAAGGTCTGAAGGCCACGCCCAGCCAGGTCTCGCTGCTGTTCACCAGCTACTTCCTGGTGACGGCGGTGGCCATGCTGATCACCGGCTGGGTCTCCAGCCGCATCGGCGGCAAGCGGACGCTGCTGGCCGGGCTGACGCTGGTGATCCTGTTCGCCGCGCTCGCCGGAACCTCCACCAGCGTGGCCGAGCTCGTCGGCTTCCGCGCGGGCTGGGGCCTCGGGAACGCGCTGTTCGTGGCCACCGCGCTGGCGGTCATCGTGGGTGCGGCCAGCGGCGGCGCGGAGTCGGCCATCATCTTGTACGAGGCCGCGCTCGGCCTGGGCATCTCCGCCGGTCCCCTGGTGGGCGCCCTGCTCGGCGACTGGAACTGGCGGGCCCCGTTCTTCGGCACCGCCACCCTCATGGCCGTCGGCTTCGTACTGATCGTCACCCTGCTCAAGGCGCCACCCAAGCCGGCGGCCAAGACCAGCCTCGGCGCTCCCATCAGGGCGCTCGCCCACGGCGGTCTGTCCACCACGGCCTTCACCGCGCTCTTCTACAACTTCGCGTTCTTCACGGTGCTGGCCTTCACCCCGTTCATTCTGAACATGTCCCCCTACGGCATCGGCGCGGTCTTCTTCGGCTGGGGCGTCTGTGTGGCGCTGTCCTCGGTGTTCGCCGCGCCGCCGCTGCAGCGCAAGATCGGCTCGGTGAACGTGCTCCACCTGGCGCTGGCGCTGCTCGCCGTGTTCCAGATCGGCATCGCGCTGTCGGGACATACCGGGATCATCGTGTTCACCGTCCTGTCCGGCATCCCCATCGGCCTGAACAACACCGTCTTCACGGAGTCGGCCATGGAGGTCTCCGACGCGCCCAGGCCGGTCGCCTCCGCCGGCTACAACTTCGTGCGCTGGATGGGCGGCGCGCTGGCCCCCTTCATCGCCACCAAACTGGGCGAGGAGATCGGCGTCGCCGTCCCGTACGTGCTCGGCGCCGTCTGCTGCCTCGTCGGCATGGCCATCCTCTACGCCAGGCGCCACCACCTGCGCGTACTGTCCACGGTCGACGAGGACCACACGGTGCACGACGCCGCAACGGTCCCCACGTACTGAGATCGCCGGCCCCTCCGAACGGCACGCCGGTCGCCTGAAGATGGCCCAATAGGAAGATCCCAGGCCATCCTGGTGTTGAATTGTCTGAACCCGCACCCAGACGGAAGGATCGGCTGTGCCCACGATCGGTGTACTCGCTCTCCAAGGAGACGTGCGCGAGCATGTGCGCATGCTTCAGGAGGCAGGCGCCTCGGCGACCGCCGTGCGCAGGCCGGCCGAGCTGGACGCGGTCGACGGCCTGGTCATCCCCGGCGGGGAGTCGACCACCATGTGGAAGCTCGCCGAGACCTTCGACATGCTGCAGCCGCTGCGGATGCGGGTCAAGGAAGGCATGCCCGCCTACGGCTCCTGCGCCGGCATGATCATGCTGGCGGACAGGATCGAGGACGGCATGGCCGGCCAGCAGACCATCGGCGGCATCGACATGGTGGTCAGGCGCAACGCGTTCGGCCGCCAGGTCGACTCGTTCGAGTCCGACCTGGACTTCGCGGGGGAGCAGGTGCACGCGGTGTTCATCCGCGCCCCCTGGGTCGATTCCGTCGGGGACGACGTCGAAGTGCTGGGCAGGTGCGAGCCTGGAGATAGGATCGTCGCAGTCCGTCAAGGGCCGCTGCTCGCGACGTCGTTCCACCCCGAGCTGACCGGGGACACGCGCGTGCACCGTTACTTCGTAGACATGGTGAGGGAGCTCTAGGTAATGTCCGGCCACTCCAAATGGGCGACGACGAAGCACAAGAAGGCCGCGCTCGACGCCAAGCGCGGCAAGCTGTTCGCGAAGCTCATCAAGAACATCGAGGTCGCGGCACGGACCGGTGGCCCTGACGCGGACGCCAACCCCACCCTCTTCGACGCCATCTTCAAGGCGAAGAAGAACTCCGTGCCCAACGACAACATCGAGCGCGCCCGCAAGCGCGGCGGCGGCCTCGAGGCCGGCGGCGCCGACTGGCAGACGATCATGTACGAGGGCTACGCGCCCGGCGGCGTCGCGGTGCTCATCGAGTGCCTCACCGACAACCGCAACCGCGCCGCCTCCGAGGTCCGCGTGGCGCTGACCCGCAACGGCGGCTCGCTGGCCGACCCGGGCTCGGTCTCCTACATGTTCAACCGCAAGGGCGTCGTGATCGTCCCCAAGAACGGGCTCGACGAGGACTCCGTGCTGATGGCCGTGCTCGACGCCGGCGCCGAGGAGGTCAACGACCTGGGCGACTCGTTCGAGGTCGTCTCCGAGGCCGGTGACCTGGTGCCGGTGCGCAAGGCGCTGCAGGAGGCGGGGATCGACTACGACTCGGCGGAGTCGAGCTTCCTGCCGACGATGAGCGTGCCGCTGGACGAGGAGGGCGCCAAGAAGGTGTTCCGCCTCATCGACGCGCTGGAGGACAGCGACGACGTGCAGAACGTCTTCGCCAACTTCGACGTCTCGGACGACGTGCTGGCGGCGCTGGACTAGCGCGGCCGGTTCGCGGGGGGCTCGGCTCGATGCCGGGCCCTTACTCTTGCGCGCGGCGCTTCACGGGCTCCTCGCACGGAAGCTTCCGCCGAGGTCGGTCGGCAGGAAGCCGCCGGGATCCGGGCGGCTCCGGTGCGCTCTTCGGGTGCGCGAAGGGGCCCGGTCAGCGTAAGGTCGGGCGACGTGACTTCCCCCACCACCCCTGCACAGGCACCTTCTCGAGCGCTGGGCTGGCTGCTGGCCGTGCCGGCGCTGTTCGGCACCCTCATCTCGCTCGTGCTGCCGACCGTCCAGACGATCTGGCTCAGCCTCCAGCGCGGCGGCGTCCTGACGGAGAGTCACTTCGTGGGGATGGACAACTACTACAAGCTGCTCAGCACGGGCGAGGTCTGGCGGGCGTTGTGGTTCACGTTGTCGCTGGCCGTGGTGCCGTTGCTGGTGGCCGTGGTGGTGGCGCCGCTGCTGGCGCTGGCGCTCGACCGGGCGGGCACGTGGCCGAGGCGGGCCGGGCGGATCGCGCTGTCGCTGGCCGTCGTCACGTTCTCGCCGGTGGGGGTGGCGGCGGCCTGGATGCGCGGGCTCATGCCAGACGCGCCGGGCCTGACAGGCCTGGTCGAAGGGCTGCGTGAGCCGGGAACCGCCCCTGGAACGCTCCGTCTGATCGTCGCGGCCGCCACGTTCGGGGTGGTGTGCTCGCTGGCGGTCATGGCGTTCCTGCCCGCCCTGCGCGCCGGGTCCGTCTCGTCCGCCGTCCCGTCCGGCTCCGTCGAGCCCGGCGCTCCTGTCCCGTACGGCGCCGTCGCGCCCAGCACCGCCCGCTCATACGGTGCCGCCCCGTCCGGCCCCGCCCAGCCCTACGGCTCCGTCCCTTACGGGACCGTCCCGTCCGGTGGGGCCGTTCCTGGCGGCGGCACACCTCCCCCTGGCGCCGGTGGGCCCGGCGGTGGTGGCGCGGCGCGTGCGATGCTCGTCGTGGGGGTGCTGCTCGCGATCGCCATGCTCGCCGTCGGGCTCCAGGCGTTCTCGATGGGGCTGGTGCTCACCAAGGGCGGCCCTGAGCGCTCCACAGAGACGCTCGCGGGTCTCCAGTACGACCTTGCCTTCAGGCTGGCCCAGTTCGGCCCTGGCGCGTCCGTTGCGACCCTCACAGGGGTGATCCTCGGCGTGCTGGGCATCGTCGCGACCATCATCGTGGCGGCCTCCCGGCTGAGGATCACGCTGACCCCGCGGGTCACACCGGTGACGCCGGAAGGCGCGGGGGAGGCGCCCGCCGATCGCAGGCCCCGCATCGCCGGCGTGGCCATCGGGGTGACGGCGCTGGTCGTCTTCGTGGCCGTCGCCCTGGTGCTCGCCTGGCCGTGGATCGACGGCGTGCTCGCCTCGCCCGGCACCGAGGCGGGCGCCCTGCGCACCCAGGTGAACACCTGGGTGCCCGCGGCCGGCGGAGCGATCATCTCCGTCGGCGTCGCCTACCTGGCCGCGCTCGGCATCGGCGGGCTGCGCCCGCTCGGGCGCGGGAGCGAGTGGCTGCTGCTGGTGTTCGCGCCGTGGCTGTTCGTCGGGCCTGGCCCGCTCGGCGTCGCGAACTGGCAGACCATGCGCAACATGGGCCTCATCGACTCCTTCCCGGCCCTCTTCCCGCCTCTCCTGATCAGCGTCCCCGCCCTGCTGGTGCTCACCTTGCTCTGCAAGGGGCTGGCGGAGCGCTCCGACCAGGACTTCTTCAGCGGGGTCTTCCTGCCGTCGCTCCCCATGGCGGGCATTCTCGCGGGGGCCGTCGCCCTGGTGAACGCCCAGGACCTCTTCTGGCCGCTGCTGGTCGCCCAGAAGCCCACACTGTTCACCTCGCCGGTCGCGCAGGTGTTCCAGCTCGGCAGCTTCTCCGTCCGCACGCCGGACGTCGGCGCCGCCACGCCGCTCCTCGTCGTCGCCGTCGCGCTGATCGCGATCGTGGCCGCCCAGCTGCTCTACCTCGACAGACTCACCATCACGACAAATGGTTCGCGACCGCGTACCCCTGCTGCATAAGTTGGGTCCTCGTGGATATTCGTGACCTGACTCCTGAGGACCTGGACGACGTCCTCGACGTTCGCAAGCGCTCGTTCGGTCCGCTCCCCTCGGGCGATGTCGAGAAGTGGCGCCGGTTGGTGCTCCCGGCGCTCGGCGAGGGCCGCTACCTGGGGGCGTTCGACGGCTCCAGGCTCGCCGGCGCCGCCCGGCTGCGCCAGTTCACGCAGTGGTGGCACGGCAAGCCGCAGCCGATGGCGGGCATCGCGGGGGTCACCCTCAACCCCGAGGACCGCGGCCGCGGCCTCGGCACCCGGCTCATGCGGGCCGTCGTCGAACGGGCCGCCGCGCTCGGCGACGCGGTCTCCGCCCTCTACCCGGCGACCACGCCCATCTACCGCTCGATCGGCTACGAGCACGCCGGAGCCCAGCACAACGTGACGCTCCCCGCCGAGTCGCTGCGCCAGATCAGACCGTCCGGGCAGGTCAAGCTGCGCAGGATGGGCCCGGGCGACGCCGCCGAGCTCGTCTCCGTGCTCCATCGCGTCCACGCCGGCGCCCGCTCGAGCGGGCCCATCTCCTGGGACGAACACACCTGGAGCCTGTGGCTCGAGAACGAGGACGACTTCCTCTACCTCGCCGAGGACGGCTTCGTCATCTACCGGTGGCGCGGCGACGACCTCCAGGTCGAGAACCTCGTCGCCGTCTCCGGCGAGACCACCAGGGCCCTGTGGTCCCTGGTGGGCAGCGCCTCCTCGATCGCGCACAACGTCGTCGCCTCCGTGGCCCCGGACGATCCGGTGCTGTGGCTGCTGCGCGAGCGGTCCAAGGAGGAGGTGAAGCAGGCGCGGTGGATGTTCAGGGTGCTGAACGTGGCCGCCGCGGTCGAGCGCCGTGGCTATCCGGCCTACGTCGCCTGCGACGCCGTGGTCACCGTGGACGATCCGCTGGCCGGTGGGGGGACGTGGCGGCTGGAGTTCGCGGGCGGGTCCTGCGCGGCCACCGCGGTCTCTGAGCCTGGGGTCGTGTTCAGCGCGAACGGGTTCTCGGCGCTGTATGCCGGGGTTCCGACGGCCACGCTGCGGATGTGCGGGCTCATGTCGGGCGACGAACGGTACGACGAGGCCCTCGACACGGCCTTCGCCGCCAAGCCGTACATGCTGGACTACTTCTGATCCGGCGCGCTGATCTCGTGTGTTGATCGCTGCGTGTTGATCCCCGCGCGCTGATCCGGCGTGCGACGGCCGGGCGTGGCGCGCGGGCGATTCCCCTGGCGTACGGGCGATTCTCGGTGCGTGGGCACCTCTGCCGGGGTAGAGTCTCGTGCCGAACAGGTGTTCGGCAGCGCGGGAAGGATGGACCGGTGCGGGTGATGGGCGTCGATCCGGGGCTGACCCGGTGCGGCCTGGGCGCCGTGGAAGGGCGTCCAGGCGCGCCGCTGCGGCTGGTGGCCGTCGGGGTGGTCCGCACCGGAGCCGACGAAGAGCTCGGCACCCGGCTCGTCGGCATCGAGGCCGGGATCGAGCAGTGGCTCGACGACGTACGGCCCGACGCGGTGGCGGTCGAGCGCGTTTTCAGCCAGCACAACGTACGCACCGTCATGGGCACCGCCCAAGCCGCCGGGATCGCCGTCCTGTGCGCGGCCAGGCGCGGGCTGCCGGTGGCGCTGCACACGCCGTCCGAGGTCAAGGCGGCCATCACCGGCAGCGGCACGGCCGACAAGAAGCAGATCGGCGCCATGGTCACGCGGCTGCTGCGCCTCACGGAGATGCCCAAGCCCGCCGACGCCGCCGACGCCCTCGCCCTGGCCATCTGCCACGTCTGGCGCGGCGGCGCCCAGCACCGCCTCGCGGAGGCCCTCGCCCGGGCCACGCGGAAGGACCCGAGGCCGTGATCCCCTGCCTGCGCCGTCATGTGTTCCAGCCACAGGCGGGGGACGAGGCGCAACGCGGGTCCCGGGTGCAAGGGAGGCACGTCGCCGAGCGCCACCCACGGCGTGTCGTACGTGGTCGTGCGGGAGGATGTCAGGCTGTGAGCGTTGTCGGTGGCGCGTCGGCCGTGGCGGCGTGGAAGGATGGTGGGCTGTGATCGCGTCAGTGTCGGGAAAGGTGACGGCTATCGCTCCCGACGGAGCCGTGATCGAGGTGGGCGGCATCGGCATCCTCACCCACTGCACACCCGGCACGCTCGCCACGCTGCGGATCGGCGATGAAGCGCGCCTGGCCACGTCGCTGGTGGTGCGGGAGGAGTCGCTCACCCTCTACGGGTTCGCCAGCGACGACGAGCGGGCCGTGTTCGAGCTCCTGCAGATGGCCAGCGGGGTCGGGCCCAAGCTGGCGCTGGCGATGCTCGCCGTGCACACGCCCAACGCGCTGCGCGTCGCCATGGCCAGCGCCGACCTCAAGGCGCTCACACAGGTGCCGGGGATCGGGCAGAAGGGGGCGCAACGGATCGTGCTGGAGCTGAAGGACCGGCTCGGCACCCCCGAGGAGGCCGTCAACGCCGCGCTCAACGGGGAGCGGCGGGCGGCGGCATGGCGCGATCAGGTCCACTCGGGGCTGGTGGGGCTGGGCTACTCCAGCAAGGACGCCGACGAGGCCGTCGCCACGGTGGAGCCGCGCGCCGACGCCGACCTCGCCGCGGGGCGTCAGCCGCAGGTCGCCGCACTCCTGAAGGCCGCGCTTCAATTCCTGAGTCTCCGATGACCGCCCCTTTTTCTCCCGGTGGGGCCGCTCTTCTCGCGTTCATCCGTTACGGCGGGGCCGGCGCCGACGCTCTTCCCGCGTTCATCCGTTACGGCGGGGCCAGCGTAACCGCACGCGCCGACGCTCTTCCCGCGTTCATCCGTTACGGCGGGGCCAGCGTAACCGCACGCGCCGACGCTCTTCCCGCGTTCATCCGTTACGGCAGGGCTAGCGTAACCGCACGCGCCGACGCTGGTTTCCGTCTGTCATGGCCGGTCGTGAAGGCTCACGGGCTGCCCGCCGTTACGAGCGAGACGTTGGACTGTCACCGTGCCCCGGCTCGGCGCCGTTCGCATTGCGCCGGGCCCCGCCGCACGACATCCCGCCGACGCGGCGCGGGTGTGGTGGCGGTGCTGCGGTGTTCCTGCGCCCCTGTGCCTGGTCGCCGCCCGCATTGCGCCGAGTCCCGTGGCGCGGCGTCTCGTCGCCGTGGCGTGGTGAGGGGTGCCGTGGTCGGGCCGTGGGGTGCCGGTGGGGGAGTTGCCTGGAGGAGGTGGGGGCGTGGAGTTTGAGCGGGAGCTCGTCTCGCCCGATGCCGGGGGCGATGAGCTGCAGATCGAGGCGGCGCTCAGGCCCAAGCGGCTGAGCGAGTTCATCGGCCAGAGTCGCGTGCGTGAGCAGCTCTCCCTCGTGCTCGAGAGTGCGTTGCGCCGGCAGCGGCCACCCGATCACGTGCTGATGAACGGGTCGCCGGGGCTGGGTAAGACCACGTTGGCCATGATCATTGCCGCGGAGCTCAACGCCCCGCTCAGGATCACCTCCGGGCCCGCGCTCGAGAGGGCCGGGGATCTCGCCGCCATCCTCTCCACGCTCGCCGAGGGCGAGGTGCTGTTCATCGACGAGATCCACCGGATGGCCAGGCCCGCCGAAGAGATGCTCTATCTCGCCATGGAGGACTTCAGGGTCGACATCGTCGTCGGCAAGGGACCGGGTGCCACGGCGATCCCGCTGGACATCGCGCCGTTCACGCTCGTCGGCGCCACCACCCGCGCCGGGCTGCTGCCCGCGCCGTTGCGCGACCGGTTCGGGTTCACCGCGCACATGGATTTCTACGAGGTCGGCGAGCTCGAGCAGGTGCTTTACCGGTCGGCCAAGCTGCTCGGCGTCGGGCTGCCGGAGGACGGCGCGCGTGAAATCGCCAAGCGGTCCAGGGGGACGCCTCGAATCGCGAATCGGCTGCTCAGGCGGGTGCGGGATTTTGCGGACGTAAGGGCCGATGGGGTGATAAATCGGGAAATCGCCTCGGCGGCGCTCAACCTGTACGAGGTCGACGCCGAAGGGCTCGACCGGCTCGACCGGGCGGTTCTGGGCGTGCTGCTGAAGAAGTTCGGCGGCGGCCCGGTCGGGCTGTCCACGCTCGCCGTCGCCGTGGGGGAGGAGCCGGAGACCGTCGAAGTGGTGGCCGAGCCCTTCCTCGTACGCCAGGGACTGCTGGCCAGGACCCCGCGCGGCCGGGTCGCGACCGCCGCCGCCTGGAGCCATCTCGGCATGACCCCACCCCCCGACGCGTTCGGAGCATCCCTTTTCGACTGATCACAGAACGGTTGCAACCGTTTCAAATTGGGAACTTCCCCGCGCGCCGAAACGCTGCCTCGTTGCCGCGTTTCGCAACAAGCGCCTACACTCCGTGGCTTGGCTGGCTGTGTAGGCTGACGGGCTGAGCGGCGCGGCCCGACGCAACGCACGGAATTTCCGGCGCGAGGCCGGTGTCAACTTCTTGTACGACTATGGAAGGTCGCCCCTTATGGACATGGGACAACTCGGAAGCATCCTGCCGCTGATTCTTCTGGTGGTGGTGTTCTACTTCCTGCTGATCCGCCCTCAGCGCAAGCGCCAGCAAGAGGCGGCCCAGATGCAGAACTCCTTGACGCCCGGCGCCCGGGTCATGACCACGACCGGTCTGTTCGGCACCGTGGTCGCGGTGGAGAATGAGGACGTGGTCCTCGAGGTGGCGCCAGGGATCGAGACCCGCTGGGTCAAGGCCGCGATCGGCCGCGTCGTCACGCCCGGGGACGGTCCCGCGGCCGACGAGTCCGCAGGTGACGAGGCCGAGACCGGCGAGGAGGGCAAGAACGAGTCCGAAGCCACCGCGGAGCGCGAAGGCGGTCAGGACTCCAGCACGAAGCAGTCCTGACTAAGCTCTGCCACAAACCTCTACCCGAAAGAACTGACGACCAGTGGCCCGACCGACCAGCCGCCACAGCCGACCGGGGCGTACGCTCCTGGTGTTGCTGGCGCTCATCCTCGCCCTGGGCGGGACGATGTTCCTGCAGAAGGCGTTCACGCCGAAGCTGGGACTCGACCTCGCCGGCGGCACGACGATGACTCTGTCCCCCGTGACTCTCAACAACGCGGCACCGCCGGAGGAGATCCTCGACCGAGCGGTCAGCATCATCCGCGACCGAGTCAACGGCAACGGCATCTCCGACGCGGAGGTCGCCAAGTCCGGCAGCAACATCATCATCTCGATCCCGGGCGTCGGACAGAGCGAGGCCCTCAAGCTGGTCTCGACCACTGCGGAGATGCGCTTCCGCCAGGTGCTCGCCATGGCGGCCACCCAGGTGCCGCAGGACCTGGCCACCAACGCGCCGACGCCGACCCCGTCGGGCTCGGCGAGCCCGTCCGCCACGCCGAAGTCCGGTAAGTCCGGCAAGTCCAGCACCTCCCAGGCCACTACGCCCAAGCCCAGCACGTCCCCGACGGGCAAGGCGCTGTCGTCCGCGCTGACCGCGCCGACCCCCACCGCGTCGGCGGAGGCGCCCAGCGCCTCGGCGAGCGCGCAGCCGTCGGCGACGGAGAACCCCCAGAAGCAGCCGAAGAAGGGCCAGAACGCCAAGGCCACGCCGACGGCGTCCCCCACCGCCCAGGCCAGCACGCCGCCCGCGCAGGACCAGGGCATCAACACCCAGGGCGTCGACCCCGCGGTGCTGGCCCAGTTCAACAAGCTCGACTGCGCCAACCCGGCCAACCGCGGCCAGGGCGTCCAGGACGACCCGAAGAAGCAGTTCGCCGCCTGCGACGCCGACGGCAGCTACAAGTACGTGCTCGACGTCGCCAAGGTCGTCGGCACCGACATCGCCTCGGCCTCGGCGGGCGTCCGCCAGGGCACCGTCGAGTGGCTCGTCCAGCTCGACTTCAAGAGCCAGGGCGCGGGCGAGTGGGCCAAGCTCACCCAGACCGCCTACAACGCCCAGGAGCCGCGTAACAAGGTCGCGGTCGTGCTCGACGGCGTCGTCATCACCGCCCCCAACATCATCAGCCCGATCCCCGGCGGCCGGGCCGAGATCACCGGCGGATTCAACCAGACCAGCGCCACCCAGCTGGCCGACCAGCTGAAGTTCGGCGCGCTGCCGCTGAAGTTCAAGCGGCAGTCGATCGACACGGTCTCCTCCACCCTCGGCCAGGACCAGCTCCAGGGCGGCCTGATCGCGGGCATCATCGGCCTCGCGCTCGTGGTCGTCTACTCGATGCTCTACTACCGGGGCCTCGGCATCGTGGCGGTGCTGAGCCTCGTGGTCGCCACGATCCTGACATACACGGCGGTGGTCGTGCTCGGCCACAACGCCGGGTTCCGGCTGTCGCTGCCGCACATCATCGGCCTCGTGGTCTCGATCGGCATCACCGCCGACTCCTTCATCGTGTACTTCGAACGAATACGAGACGAGATGAAGGAGGGCCGCCGGTCGCTCCGCGCGGCCGTCGAGGTGGCCTGGGTCCGTGCCCGGCGCACGATCCTGATCGCCGACGCCGTCATGTTCATCGCCGCGATCGTGCTGTACTTCCTGGCGGTGGGCGGTGTGGCCGGGTTCGCGTTCGCGATGGGCCTGACCACCTTGATCGACATCGTGGTGGTGTTCCTGTTCACGAAGCCGTTCATCGCCGTGCTGGCGAGGCTGAAGTTCTTCGCCAAGGGGCATCCGCTGTCCGGCCTCGACGCCGAGCGCATGAGCGAGGTCGGCTCGTCCGGCCGCCCGACCACTCCGCAGGAGGCCTGAGATGGGACTCGCGCGTCGCCTCTATCGCGGCGAGATCAACGTCGACTTCGTCGGCCGCTGGAAGTTGTGGTACAGCCTGTCCGGCTTCCTGCTGATCATCTCCCTGGCCGGTCTGCTGATCAACGGCCTCAACCTGGGCGTGGAGTTCAGGGGCGGCACGGTCTTCTCCTTCAAGGCGCCGACCGCCACCATCGAGCAGGTCCGCGAGGAGTTCCTCGCGGAGGGCGTGCACCAGCCGATCGTGCAGACGGCCGGCGACGGCTGGAGGGTCACCACCGAGACCCTCCAGGAGGGCGCCCTCAACCAGGTGCAGGGGGCGCTCGCCAAGGACTTCAACGTCCCCGCCGGGCAGGTCAGCGTCCAGTCGATCGGCGCGTCCTGGGGCGGTGAGGTCTCCCAGAAGGCCTGGATCGGCCTGGGCGTGTTCATGCTGGCGATCATCCTGTATCTGTCGATGGCGTTCGAGCCGAAGATGGCCTTGTCGGCGATCGTCGCGCTCATCCACGACCTCGTCATCACGGCCGGCATCTACGCCTGGTCGGGCTTCGAGGTCACGCCGGCGACCCTGCTGGGCTTCCTGACCATCCTCGGTTACTCGCTCTACGACGCGGTCGTCGTGTTCGACATGATCAAGGAAGTCACGGCCAAGCTGGGCCACACGTCGAAGCAGACGTACTCGATGGCGGCCAACAACGCGCTCAACCACACGCTGATCCGGTCGCTGAACACCTCGCTGGTCGCGATCCTGCCGGTGGCGGCGATCCTGTTTATCGGCACCACGCTGCTCGGCGCGGGCACGCTGAAGGACCTGTCGCTGGCGCTGTTCGTCGGCATGATCGTCGGCACGTACTCCTCGCTGTGTGTCGCCACGCCGCTGCTGGTGACCCTGAAGGAGCGGGAGCCGAAGTACCAGGCCATCGCCAGGAGGCTCGCCTCCACAGGAGGTGGTAAGGGGTCGAAGGGCTCCAAAAGCACAGCGGTAGCCAAGGGGTAACCAGAGCCGCACACGTACGACGCCCTCGGCCTTCACGGGCCGGGGGCGTCGTTCTGTGCGGGCGGAATGCACCATCATGGAGCCCGGCACACCGCCGGTGGAGAATTGCGAGGAAATGCCATGACCGAGCTCAGCACGATGATCCTGGACAAGATCAGGGACGTGCCCGACTACCCCAAGCCGGGCGTGCTGTTCAAGGACATCACCCCGCTGCTGGCCGACCCGGTCGCCATGGCGGCCGTGGTGGACGAGCTGGCCGGGCTCCGCCAGGTGGACAAGATCGTCGGGATCGAGGCGCGCGGGTTCATCCTCGCGGCCCCGGTGGCGTACCGGGCGGCGGCGGGGTTCGTGCCCGTGCGGAAGAAGGGAAAACTACCTGCCGCGACTCTTGAAGAGTCCTACGATCTGGAGTACGGCTCCGCCACCATCGAAGTCCACCGTGACGCCTTCGCGCCCGGCGACCGCGTTCTCGTGGTCGACGACGTGCTGGCCACGGGCGGCACCGCGAAGGCGGCCGTGGATCTGGTGAAGAGGGCCGGAGCCGAGGTCGTCGGCATCGCCGTGCTGATGGAGCTGGCCTTTCTCAAGGGACGTGAGCGTCTGCCGGGAGTGGAGTTGCACTCCCTCGTGATCGTCTGAGCCCGCCCGCGACGGTCCAGGTTCGCCTCCTGGATACACTGGGGAACCTGGACTCGAACGTGAGGAGCCATTGCGTGAGGAGTCTGTGTGCCCCGTGATGTGGTCGCGCCCGACGTAACCGACGCCGGCAATGCCGATGCGCCCGGCGTTCCGGCGCGTCGAAGGCGGTTTGGGGGTGGGGCCATGAATCCGGTGCTGGAGCCGTTGTTCCGTACGGTCCGCGCCACCCACCCCAAGGCTGACCTGCGCCTGATCGAGCGTGCCTACGATGTCGCCGCTTACCACCACCGCGACCAGAAGCGGAAGTCCGGCGACCCGTACATCACGCACCCGCTGGCCGTGGCCACGATCCTGGCCGAGCTCGGCACCGACGACGAGACCCTGTGCGCCGCGCTGCTGCACGACACGGTGGAGGACACCGCCTACAGCCTCGACGAGCTGCGCGGCGACTTCGGCGACACCATCGGGTCCCTGGTCGACGGCGTGACCAAGCTGGACAAGGTGAAGTTCGGCGACGCCGCCCAGGCCGAGACCGTGCGCAAGATGGTCGTCGCCATGTCGCGCGACATCCGCGTACTGATCATCAAGCTCGCCGACCGGCTCCACAACATGCGCACCATGCGTTATTTGCCCGAGCACAAGCGCCACCAGAAGTCCCGCGAGACCCTCGAGATCTTCGCCCCGCTGGCCCACCGCCTGGGCATGAACACGATCAAGTGGGAGCTCGAAGACCTCGCCTTCGCCATGCTCTACCCCAAGCGCTACGACGAGATCGCCCGCATGGTGTCGGAGCGCGCGCCGCGCCGCGACCTGTTCCTGCAGGAGGTCATCGAGAAGGTCTCCGGCGACCTGCGCGAGGCCAAGATCCGCGCCGTGGTCAAGGGCCGGCCGAAGCACTACTACTCGGTCTACCAGAAGATGATCGCCCGCGACGTGGCGTTCGACGACATCTACGACCTGGTGGGCATCCGCGTGCTGGTCGACAGCGTACGCGACTGCTACGCGGCGCTCGGCACCATCCACGCCCGGTGGAACCCGGTGCCGGGGCGGTTCAAAGACTACATAGCGATGCCCAAGTTCAACATGTACCAGTCGCTGCACACGACGGTGATCGGTCCCGAGGGCAAGCCGGTGGAGCTGCAGATCCGCACCCACGCCATGCACCACAGGGCCGAATACGGCGTGGCCGCCCACTGGAAGTACAAAGAGGAGGTCGGCACGCCCGGCCCCACGGGCAAGGTCAAGCCGGGCAGCGACATGGCCTGGCTGCGCCAGCTCCTCGACTGGCAGAAGGAGACCTCCGACCCGGGCGAGTTCCTGGAGTCGCTGCGCTTCGACCTGTCGGTCTCCGAGGTCTACGTGTTCACCCCGAAGGGGCAGGTCATCGCGCTGCCCGAGGGGGCCACGCCGGTCGACTTCGCCTACGCCGTGCACACCGAGGTGGGCCACCGCTGCATCGGCGCGCGGGTCAACGGGCGGCTGGTGCCGCTGGAGTCGCGGCTCGGCAACGGCGACACGGTCGAGATCTTCACCTCCAAGTCGCCCGACGCCGGGCCTTCGCGCGACTGGCTGAAGTTCGTCAAGTCGGGCCGGGCCCGTAACAAGATCCGGCAGTGGTTCTCCAAGGAGCGCCGCGAGACCGCGATCGAGGCGGGCAAGGAGGCCATCGGGCGGGCCATGCGCAAGCAGGGCCTGCCGCTGCAGCGGCTGATGTCCGGCGAGGCGCTCCTCGCGCTCGCCCGCGATCTGCGCTATCCCGACGTGTCCGCGCTCTACGCGGCCGTGGGGGAGGGGCACATCGCCGCCCAGGCCGTCGTGCAGAAGCTTGTGGCCTCGATCGGCGGCGTCGACAGCGCCGAGGAGGACATCGCCGAGACCTCCCTGCCCACCCGCCTCCGCGGCCGTCCCCGCGGAGGCGGCGCCGGCGTGGTCGTGGCGGGCGACGCCGACGTGTGGGTACGCCTGTCGAAGTGCTGCACCCCGGTGCCCGGTGACGAGATCGTCGGGTTCGTGACTCGAGGGCACGGGGTGTCGGTGCACCGGGCCGACTGCACCAACGTGCAGCAGCTCAAGTCGCAGCCGGACCGGCTGGTCGAGGTCAGCTGGTCGCCCAGTGACGACAGCGTGTTCCTGGTGGCGATCCAGGTGGAGGCGCTGGATCGGCCGCGGCTGCTGTCGGACGTCACGCGTACGCTGTCCGATCAGCACGTGAACATCCTGAGCGCGTCCGTGACGACGTCGCGGGACCGGGTGGCGATCAGCAAGTTCACGTTCGAGATGGGGGACCCGAAGCACCTGGGACACGTGCTCAAGGCCGTGCGCAGCATACAGGGCGTGTTCGACGTCTACCGGGTCAGCGGCGCGGGCGGCTGACCCACCCCGCGTGCGCCGCTCCGCGTTCACGCCGCTCCGGGGACGCTGTCCCCGTGCGTCGGGCTGACACCGGGCCCCGCGGGCGCCACGCGTCCCCTTGTGCGATGTGCGTGCCGACCTCCACGCACGGCCACGACCGCGCGCGGCTTCGCGTGAGTACGGGGCGCCAAGTGGTGCGCGGGGGCGATTACGGGGCTGAGGACCGGCTCGACGTGGACTGCGCGAGGCGCGGAGGCTGAGCGCGGCGAGTGCGGCGTCTGCGTGCCGAGCGGCCGGGAAAGCGTCTGGGCGCCGAGCGGCCGGGATAGCGTCTGGGCGGAGTGGCGAGTGCGGCGTCTGGGCGGAGTGGCGAGTGCGGTGTCTGCGCGGAGTGGCGAGTGCGGTGTCTGCGCGGAGTGGCGAGTGCGGTGTCTGCGCGGAGTGGCGAGTGCGGTGTCTGCGCGGAGTGGCGAGTGCGGTGTCTGCGCGGAGTGGCGAGTGCGGCGCCTACGTGGAGCGGCGAGTGCGGCGCCTACGTGCGAGCGGCCGGGATGGCGTGTGGGGGCCGAGTGGCCGGGACGGCGTCTGTGCGCCGAGCGGCCAGGCGGTGCGCGGCCGGGGCGCGCTCTTGGGGCGTTTGGGGCCTGTCGTGCCAGGCGGATGCGCCGTAGGCAGGGTGCCGTTCAGCGGAGGCACCACAAGAGGCGGGGCGTCGGCGGGCAGGGCGGGGTCAGCGGGGGCGGAGGTCGGGGAGGTTGACCACGATGGCCTCCTGGGTGCTGCGGGCGATGACGACCACGGCCTCCTGGGACGAGTCGGGATTCTCCTCGCGATGGGGCACATACGGCGGGACGAAGATGTAGTCGCCGGGCTTCGTGTCCAGCCGCACCTCCCGGTCGTCCTCCAGGAACACGAACGACGGCGTGCCGCTGACCACGTAGATGGCCGTCTCCGAGGCCCCGTGGTGGTGGTCGGACGAGCGGGTGGCGGGGGCGACGTGGGTCTGGCCCATCCACAGC
Source organism: Nonomuraea sp. CA-141351 (assembly GCF_050944675.1). NCBI lineage: Bacteria > Bacillati > Actinomycetota > Actinomycetes > Streptosporangiales > Streptosporangiaceae > Nonomuraea > Nonomuraea sp. CA-141351. The sequence goes on along the minus strand of NZ_CP191982.1, from coordinate 7,743,337 downwards.
CGCGAGGACCCGGCCGTGGCGCCGCTGATCGCGGCCAGCCGGCGCATGCCGGAGCTCTGCGCCGTCTCGCCCGAGAGCTCCCCTGAGGGCACGTGACGCAGCGGCAGGTGGAACGGGTCCCCTTCGGCCCGGTAACCCTCCCAGAGGCGCCCTCCAGCGCGTTCCAGCACGTCCGAGGCGACGCCGGTCAGCCGTACGGAGTCGTCGTGGGCGGCGAGCAGTTTCTCGGCCAGCTCCGGGTCGTGGGCGCGCAGCTCGCGCAGCAGCCACTTCCCGCTCCCTTGCCACCTGCGCCCCAGCCCGAGCGCCATCCTGGCCGTCTCCTGCACCACCTGCCAGCGCACGAACGTCTGCTCGCCCGGATCCGTGGCGCCCGACAGGTCGTCCAGAAGGTCCGACAGGGCGTATCTGGCCTGTTCGGCCTGTGAGCTCGTCAGGCCGCCCGGTCCGGCCGCCAGGCGCTCGCTCAGCGCCGCCTGGAGGTCGCTGGCCCTGCCGCTCGTCCGGTCGGTCAGCACCGCGCCGTCGGCGCACATGCGGGCCAGGCTCGGCTGGCGCCTGTCGAAGTCCTTGTCGAGGTAGGCGTTAAGGCTGGTCTCACTGTGCACGAACAGCTCGACGGGCCACTCGCGCCACCGCAGTGACTCGCGATACGGGGTGGGCAGACCGTCGAGCACCACCACGACGTCGAGGTCGGAGGTGCTGGTGCGGTGCTCGGTGAGGGCGCTCCCGCCGACGAAGGCGTACAGGGCTCCCGGGAACATGTCCTCGACGAGGGCACGTGCGGCGCTGACCGGATCCATGCCCGCCAGCCTAGGTCTCCGCCCACTCCGCCGCTGCCCCATTTCGCGCACCGGCCCCTGCAGGCTCCCTTGGCTCGCCGCCATCCCGCTACCGCTCGGCGGCGGAGTGGAGCTCAAGGGGCCGTGGCGCACCGGAGGAAGCGCGGCACGGGACGCGTCGGGCACGGCAGGGCGCAAGGGCGAACGCGCGTGCCGGGTGTCGGACGGCCGAGGGCGGGCGCGCGCCGGCGTGCGGCCGGGCGAAGGCAGGCGTCGCCGCGGTATCGCGGGCGGGCCGCCGAAGCCAGGCGCGTCCAGGCGTCGGTGGCCCGGTGGAGGCCATGAGGGGCCCCCACCGGGTCAGCTGAACTCGGCGAGCGTGCGCTCGGCCTCCTCCAGCCACGAGCGGCGAGCGGTCAGCGCTTCCTCGGTCTCCTTGATGTCCTTGGCGCGACCGGCGGCCTGAGCCTTGGACAGCCGCGTCTCCAGCTGCTCGATCGAGGTACGCAGCTGGTCGACGGTGCTCTGTGCCCGGGCCCTGGCCTCCGGGTTGGACCGCTTCCACTCGGCGTCCTCGGCCTTGCGCACGGCCTCGTCCACCTTGCGCAGGCCGCCCTCCAGCCGGTCGCGCTGCTCGCGCGGCACCGGGCCGGCGGCCTCCCAGCGCTCCAGGATGCTCCGCAGCGCCCCGCGGGCCGTACGGACGTCCGTGACCGGGAGGATCTTCTCGGCCTCGGCCAGCAGCTCCTCCTTGACCTCCGCGTTGGCGGCCAGCGAGGCGTCACGCTCGGCGAAGACGGCGGAACGGGCCTGGAAGAACTGGTCCTGGGCGCCCTTGAAGCGCGCCCACAGCTCGTCCTCGGCTTCGCGCGAGGCCCGCCCAGCGGTCTTCCACTGCTGCATCAGCTCGCGATAGATGGCCGCGGTCGTGCCCCAGTCGGTCGAGTCGGCCAGCGCCTCGGCCTCGGCGACGATGCGCTCCTTGGCCGCGCGTACGCCCTCGCGCTGCTCGTCCAGCCCCGCGAAGTACGCCTTGCGCCGCTTGGCGAACGCCGTGCGCGACGCCGACAGCCGCTTCCACAGCGCGGCCTCGGTGACCCTGTCGATGCGGTCGGCGGCCTTCCACTCCTCGACGAGCTGGCGCAGCCGTTCGCCACCCGACTTCCAGTGGGTGGTCTCGTCGGCGATGCGCTCGGCCTCGGCGACGATGCGCTCCTTGACCGCCCTGGCCTCGGCGCGCGCGTGCTCGCGCGCCGCCTTGACCTCCTCGCGGCGCTCGGCGACCAGCTCGGTCAGGCCGTCGAGCCGGGCCGTCAGCGCGGCCAGGTCGCCGATGGCGTGCGCGTCGGCGACGGCCTCCCGCAGCTTGGCGATGCTCGCCTCGGCCTGGGCCGGAGCCAGGTCCGTGCCCCTGACGCGCTGCTCGAGCAACTGCACCTGACCGGCCAGCTCGTCGTACTTGCGATGGAAGTAGGCCAGTGCCTCTTCGGGTTCACCGGCCTGCCAGGAGCCGACGGCCCGTTCTCCCTCAGCCGTACGCACGTAGACGGTGCCGTCGTCGTCTACCCGGCCCCACGGGTCGGTGCTCACCGTGTCCTCCCGCACTTTCCATCAGACCCTTCGGGACTACTTCGTCCCTAGTTTGTATTACGTCAGCTCTTGCTGGCGATTGTCACGTCTTTGATTTCGACGGTTTCCTTCGGTGCTCCCGTCCCGTCCCCCATGTCGGCGATGACGCCTGCTTTGTTCACCTTGTCCAGGATGTCGAGCCCCTTGGTGATCGTACCCACCGGCGTGTAATCCGGGGTGAGGCCGATGTCGCCGTAAACGAGGAAGAACTGGCTGCCCGTGCTGCCCGGCGCCTGTGTTTTGGCCATCGCCATCACGCCGCGCTTGTACTGGGCGCCCTGGAGGTTCTCCTCGGCCATGACGTAGCCGGGGCCGCCGGAGCCGTCCTGGCTCTTGCCGTCGGCCTTGGCCGTCGGGTCGCCGCACTGCAGCATCGGGAACTTCTCGGTGCCGAGCCGGTGGCACTTGCTGCCGTCGTAGTACTTCTTCTTCGCCAGGAACTCCAGCGAGTTGGTCGTGCAGGGCGCCTTGGCGTTGTTCAGCTCGACCACGATGTCGCCCAGGTTCGTCTTGAACGTCATCGTCTTCGTGGCGGGCGTGGTCTTCACCTTCGCCGGTGGCATGCCGACGTCCTTGATCTTCCCGCCCGCGGTGTCCTTGACGTAGTCGCAGGTGCCGGTGGCCGCGTCGTACGCCTTGGGCCCCGTGCTCGCGCTGGGCGCCGCCGTGGCCGTGTCGGCCGCCGACGCCGTGGGCGAGGATGCCGCGTCGGTCCCTGTGTTGTTGCCGCCCAGCAGCGCGACCGCGGCCACGATGCCGCCGACCACGATCACGACGCCCACAGTGGAGCCGATGATCGCTGTGCGCTTGGCCTTCTGCTCGCGCTCGAGCCGGCGCTGCATCTGCCGCTCGTAGTGCTCACGCGCCAGCTGCTTCTGCCGGTCCTTCCCCGTGGCCACCGCTTTGCCTCCCATAGTCAATCAACTGAGGTGGGCGAATCGTATCGGCCAACGGGTAATGATTCGCAGCCCGGCGACCCGCACCGGTACCCTTCGGTTACATTCCCATTGGCTTTTCGACGAGATCACCTGAGGCAGATGCTCATCGCCGGCTTCCCCGCAGGGGCCTTCCAGACCAATTGTTACGTCGTCGCGCCTGCCCCCGGCGAGGAATGCGTGATCGTCGATCCAGGTCAGGACGCGACCGACGGCGTCGACGAGCTGCTACGCGAGCACCGGCTCAAGCCGGTCGCGGTCCTGCTCACCCACGGCCACCTCGACCACGTCTGGTCGGTCGCCCCGGTCTGCGGCGCGCGTGACGTCCCCGCGTGGATCCACCCCGACGACCGCCACCTGCTGAGCGACCCGGCCGCGGGCTGGTCGGGCACGAGCGCCTCGATGTTCGCGGGGCTGGAGCTGAGCGAGCCCGACGACGTGCGTGAGCTGTCCGACGGCGCCGTGCTCGAGCTAGCCGGCCTGGAGCTCGTGGTCGACCACACGCCCGGCCATACCAGGGGGTCGGTGAGCTTCCGGCTGCCCGGTGACGAGATCATGTTCTCGGGCGACCTGCTGTTCGCCGGCTCCATCGGCCGCACCGACCTTCCCGGCGGCGACTACGCGACGATCCTGAGCAGCCTGGCTACCAAGTGTCTGCCGCTGCCTGACGATACGGTCGTGCTGCCGGGCCACGGACCACAGACCACGATCGGCCGCGAGCGCGCTAGCAATCCATACTTGAAAGAAGCGGCGCCGCAAGCCGGTCCCACACGAGGGATCTAATGAGTTTCCAAGCACCTAAAGGGGTCAAGGAATACGTTCCACCGCAGGCCTCGACGTTCTACGAGATCCGCGGAGCGTTCGCGGAGACGGCCAGGCGCGCGGGATACGCCTACCTGGAGACCGCGGTCTTCGAGGACACCCAGCTGTTCGCGCGCGGCGTGGGTGAGTCCACCGACGTCGTGAGCAAGGAGATGTACACCTTCACCGACCGCGGCGGCAGGTCGCTGACGCTGCGCCCGGAGTTCACCGCCGGCGTGCTGCGCGCGGTCCTGGAGTACGGCCTGCACCGCGGCCAGCTCCCGGTCAAGGTCTGGACCGACGGGCCCGTGTTCCGCGCCGAGGCGCCCCAGGAGGGCCGCTACCGCCAGTTCTACCAGCTCGACCTGGAGGCGATCGGCAGCGAGGACCCCGCTGTCGACGCCGAGACCATCGCGCTGGCCTGGCAGTGGTACTCCGGGCTCGGCCTCACCCAGGTGCGGCTGCTGCTCAACTCGCTGGGCTGCAAGGAGTGCCGGCCGATCTACCGGGCCCGGCTGCAGGAGTTCCTGCGCGGGCTCGACCTTGACGAGGCCACCAGGGCGCGGATCGAGATCAATCCGTTGCGCGTGCTCGACGACAACCGTCCCGAGGTGCGCGCGCAGCTCGAGGGCGCGCCGCTCATCGGCGACCACCTCTGCGCCGACTGCAAGGCCTACCACGACCGGGTCAAGCAGCTCCTGGCCGACCTCGGCATCCCATGGGAGGACGCGCCCAGGCTCGTGCGCGGGCTCGACTACTACACCCGCACCACGTTCGAGTTCGACCACCCGCTGCTGGGCGCGCAGTCCGGCATCGGCGGCGGCGGCCGCTACGACGGTCTGTCCGAGGCCATCGGCGGTCCCGCGTTGCCCGGGATCGGCTTCGGACTCGGCCTCGACCGCACCGTCATCGCCCTTGAGCGGGAAGGCATCGAGCTCGCCACCCCGCCGCGCTGCGAGGTGTACGGTGTGGCGCTGGGCGACGAGGCGGCGCGCGCCATGTTCAGGCTCCTGAGCGAGCTGCGCGCGGCCGGCGTCGCCGCTGACATGGCCTTCGGTGGCAAAGGACTCAAGGGGGCGATGAAGGGGGCCGACCGTTCCGGCGCCCGCTTCGCGCTGATCCTGGGCGAGCGTGACCTGGCGGCCGAGGCCGTGCAAGTGAAGGACCTGACCACCGCTGAGCAGACCGAGGTGCCCTTGGCCGAGGTCGTCGACGTTTTGAAAGGGAAAGTGCAGTGATCCGCACGCATCAGGCCGGGTCGCTCCGCAAGGAGCACGCCGGGCAGCAGGTGACGCTCGCAGGATGGGTGGCCCGCCGCCGTGACCACGGCGGCGTGGTCTTCATCGACCTGCGCGACGCCTCCGGCTCGGCGCAGGTGGTCTTCCGCGAGGAGGACCACGCCCACGACCTGCGAGCCGAATACTGCGTGAAGGTCGTCGGCCAGGTCAGGGTGCGCCCCGAGGGCAACGAGAACCCCGACCTGCCCACCGGCGCCATCGAGGTGGTGGCCGACCGGGTCGAGGTGCTGAGCGAGTCCGCGCCGCTGCCGTTCCCCATCGAGGGCAACGTGGGGGTGTCGGAGGAGGCCCGGCTCAAGTACCGCTACCTCGACATCCGCCGCCAGCAGGTGGCCGGCGCGATGCGCACCCGCTCCAAGGCCACCTACCTCGCCAACGAGGTGATGCACGAGCTCGGCTTCGTCTACGTCGAGACGCCCACCCTGACCCGCTCCACGCCCGAGGGCGCGCGCGACTTCCTGGTGCCGGTGCGCCTGCAGCCCGGCAACTGGTACGCCCTGCCCCAGTCGCCCCAGCTGTTCAAGCAGCTCCTCCAGGTGGCCGGCCTCGAGCGCTACTACCAGCTCGCCAAGTGCTACCGCGACGAGGACCTGCGGGCCGACCGGCAGCCGGAGTTCACGCAGATCGACGTCGAGATGTCGTTCGTGGACCAGGAGGACGTCATCGAGGTCGGCGAGAAGCTGATCGGCCGGCTGTGGAAGGAGATCGCCGGCTACGAGCTGCCGACCCCGCTGCCGCGCATGACGTACGCCGACGCCATGGCCCGCTACGGCTCCGACAAGCCCGACCTGCGCTTCGGCCAGGAGCTGGTCGAGATGACCGGCTACTTCGCCAACACCACCTTCCGCGTCTTCCAGGCCGAATACGTCGGCGCCGTGGTCATGCCGGGCGGGGCCTCCCAGACGCGCAAGGAGCTCGACGCCTGGCAGGAGTGGGCCCGCAGCCGCGGCGCCAGGGGCCTGGCCTACGTGCTCGTCCAGGAGGACGGGACGCTGGGCGGCCCGGTCGCCAAGAACCTCTCGGAAGAGGAGTTGTCCGGGCTCGCGGCCAAGGTCGGCGCCGAGCCGGGCGACGCGATCTTCTTCGCGGCCGGCCTTCAGCACGCCTCGCGTGAGCTGCTCGGCGCGGCCCGCCTGGAGATCGGCCGCCGCTGCGGCCTGATCGACGAGTCGGCGTGGGCGTTCCTGTGGGTCGTCGACGCCCCCATGTTCGAGCCCGTGCACGACGAGGTGGGCCGCGAGATCGGCTGGACGGCCGTGCACCACCCGTTCACCGGGCCCAAGCCGGAGTGGGCCGACAACTTCCAGGACCACCCGGGTGAGGCACTGGCGTACGCGTACGACATGGTCTGCAACGGCATGGAGATCGGCGGCGGCTCGATCCGTATCCACCGGGCGGAGATGCAGCAGCGCGTGTTCGACGTGCTGGGCATCTCCAAGGAGGAGGCGGAGAGCAAGTTCGGCTTCTTGCTGGAGGCGTTCAAGTACGGCCCCCCGCCGCACGGCGGCATCGCCTACGGCTGGGACCGCATCTGCATGCTGCTGTCCGGCGGCGAGTCGATCCGCGACGTGATCGCCTTCCCGAAGACGGCCTCCGGCTTCGACCCGCTCACCGCCGCGCCCACGCCGATCACGGCCGAGCAGCGCAAGGAGGCGGGCGTCGACGCCCAGCCCAAGGCCGAGGTCTAGGCATGTGAAAACGGCGGGCACCGTGGCCGGTGCCCGCCGTTTGCGTGCGTTCTACTTGAACGTGATGGTCTTGATGATCACAGGCTTCTTGGGTGCGGTGGTGCCACCGTCGCCGGTGATGTCGTCGTTGTTGAGGATCAGGTCCTTGCCGCTGGTGGCCAGCCCCTGCAGCATGTCCATGCCCTCGCTGACCATGCCGACGACGTTGTAGCCCGAGCCGATCTGGGTGTTCTCGTCCGACAGCGAAATGGCGAACTGGCTGTTGTTCTGGCCCATCGCGTCACCCGCCTGGGTCATGAACACCACGCCCTTGGCCAGGGGGATGTCGGTGTTCTCGTCGCCGTAGACGTACCCCGCGGTGCCCTGCCCGTCGGTCGGGTTCTTGCCGTCGGCCTTGGCCAGCGGGTCGCCGCACTGCAGCAGGTGCACGCCGGACACGTCGGGCGTGACCAGGCGGTGGCACTTCATGTTGTTGTAGAACTTCTTCTTCGCCAGGAAGCTGAGCGAGTTGACCGAGCACGGCGCGGCGTCCGTCATGAGATCGACGACGACCGTGCCGCGGTTGGTGACGATCGTCATCTTCTTCAGCTTCATGTTGGGCCGCTTGCCGGGCAGACCGACGAACTTGTTCGGCACTGAGGTCTCCCGCTTGTAGGTGCAGGAGACCGGGCCCGTCTTGGCCGGCGGGGTGGACGGCGCCGGCTCACTCGGGGAGGCGCTCGCACTCGCGGAGGGGCTGCTCTGCGCGGCCGCCTCGCCGGCGGGGTCCTTGTTGACCAGCGTGGTCGCGGCGAAGATGCCGCCCGCGACCACCACGACGGCCACGCCTGCGCCGATGAAGGTGTTCCGCCTCGCCTTGGCGGTCTGGGCGGCGGCGCGCTGCGCCTGCCGTTCCTTGTGCTCCCGCGCCAGCTCTTTCTGGCGGTCTTCCTCGTTCTGGCGGTCGTCGCCGCTCACCGCTATGTCCTCTCATTTTGCCCGTGCATGACCAAACAGCTTCCGCGCATGCTACCGGCCCTCGATATGTGCCGGACGTAAGTGGCGAAAGCCGCGCATGCGACAGCTGAGGTCGCGAACCATATGGTGCTCGCATTCGTAGTTGAAATGAGAACTAAAGGAGCCCCTCATGTTCGACCAGATCCTGGGCCTGCCGGCTCACCCCCTGATCATTCACTTCGCCGTGGTGCTGACCCCGCTGCTGGTCGCCACCGCCGCGGTCTACACGCTGGTGCAGCGCTGGCGCACGTACGCGGCGTGGGCGGTGGTGCTGCTCTCCCTTGCCGCGCCCGTGGCGGTTTTCGCGGCCAAGGAGAGCGGCGAGAGCCTCAAGGCGGCCCGCTTCGCCACGGCGGACGGCGAGCTCGGGGCCCGCGTCTCCACGCACGAGAGCTTCGCCAACCCGCTGCTGCTGTCGGTGCTCGGGCTGGCCGCGTCCGCCCTTCTGCTCGTGTACGCGACCCGGCCCGCCCGTGACTCTGTCGGCCGCGACAGGTTCGGCCGGACCACCACATTGGCTCTGTCGGCGCTGACATTGGTGCTGGCCGCGGTGGCCGGCTACTACGTCTTCCGTGCCGGCGACTCCGGTGCGAGAGCCGTCTGGGGCATTTGACCCGCACCTCGTCGCGGCGCGGACGCCGTGACTCGTGGAACGGGGCGCTCGGCGCTTCGCAGACCCGACTACCGTCTGGAGGTCTCCACGCCCTGAGACGACTGATTCCATTTCGTGCTGACTTGGTCGCCGTCCGCAAGCCTCAAGATGGCGAAGGTTCTGAGTACGCGCCACGCCTCCGGTAATCTCGCGTTGTGGATAGCTTGTTCGACTCGGCGGCCGAGGAGGCCACCCCCCAGCCCCTCGCGGTGCGGATGCGCCCGCGGACGCTCGACGAGGTGATCGGCCAGCGGCACCTGCTCGGCCCCGGCACCCCGCTGCGGCGCCTGGTCGAGAGCGAGGCTCCCATGTCGCTGTTCCTGTGGGGGCCGCCGGGCACCGGCAAGACCACGCTCGCCTACGTCGTCTCCAACGTCACCAAGCGCCGCTTCGTCGAGATCTCCGCCGTCTCCGCCGGTGTCAAGGACGTACGGGCCGCCATCGACAACGCGCGGCGCGAACTGGGCATGACGGGCCGCCAGACCGTGCTGTTCGTGGACGAGGTGCACCGCTTCAACAAGGCCCAGCAGGACGCGCTGCTGCCCGCCGTGGAGAACCGCTGGGTCACCTTCATCGGCGCCACCACGGAAAACCCGTTCTTCTCGGTCATCTCACCGCTGCTGTCGCGCTCGCTGCTGCTCACACTGGAGTCGCTGTCCGACGACGACGTGCGCGCCGTGCTGGAGCGCGCCGTGTCCGACCCGCGCGGCCTCGGCGGGCGCGCCACGCTCGCGCCCCAGGCCCTCGAGCATCTGATACGCCTGGCGGGTGGCGACGCGCGCAGGTCGCTGACATACCTGGAGGCCGCCGCGCTGCTGGCCGACGACATCACCGTGGAGGTGGTGGAGAAGGCCGTCGACAAGGCCGCCGTACGCTATGACCGGCAGGGCGACCAGCACTACGACGTGATCAGCGCGTTCATCAAGTCGATGCGCGGATCCGACGCCGACGCGGCGCTCCACTACCTGGCCCGCATGATCGAGGCGGGCGAGGACCCGCGCTTCATCGCCCGCCGCATCGTCATCTTCGCCTCCGAGGACGTGGGCATGGCCGACCCGACGTGCCTGCAGACCGCGGTGGCCGCCGCCCAGGCGGTGCAGCTCATCGGGCTGCCCGAGGGGCAGATCAACCTGGCGCACGCGGTCATCCACTGTGCCATGGCCCCCAAGTCCAACGCCGTGGTCAAGGCCATCGGGGCGGCCGTCGGCGACGTCCGCCGGGGCCTGATCGGCCAGGTGCCCGGCCACCTGCGCGACGCCCACTACCCGGGCGCGGCCAAGCTCGGCCACGGCGACGGGTACAAGTACCCGCACGATTTCGAACACGGGCTGGTGCGGCAGGAGTATGCGCCGGAGCAGGTGCGCGACCGCCGTTACTACGAGCCGACCCGCCACGGCGCCGAGGCGCCGATCGCCGAGCGCTGGAGCAAGATCCGCGACTTTCTCCGAGGCTCCTGAGCCTCGGCGCTTTCCCGGGATGGTGGCTGCTGTCGCTGGAAGCTCTTTTGATCTACATTGTAAAGAGGCGGGGCGTTGGCCCCCCTCGGGGTGCGGGTGGATTCCGCGACGTTGGTGGTTGTCGAGGCGCTCCGCCGGGGCGGTCGGAAACGGGCGCGTTGACAAGACAACCGCTCGGGACGGCACCGTCGTTTGCCGGCCGCCGGGCTGGCGTGCTGCGTTGCGGTGGTGTACGGCGGAGCGCGTGTGGCGGGAGCGCGTGACGTGGGTGGCGATCTGGCTGGACGGCGCGGCAGGAGCGCTGGACGCCGGCCCTTACTCGGCGCCGGGTCGGCGGGCTGTCGTGTGATGGTGTTCGGCGCAATGTACGGAGCGAGTGGCGATGCACGGGCGCCGAGGCATCCGCGTGTGGTGTGGCTTGCGTGCGGCGCGGTTTGCATGTGGCCGGCATGCGTGCGGCGCGGCACCCACGTGTGGCGGGCTTGTGTGCGGTGGGAGTGCTCATATGGCGGGGTGAGCGCGGGCAGGCGGGGCGGGGCGCGGGATGGCGTAAGTTTGGGTGTGCGGCCGTGCCAAGGCACGGCTGGGACGGGACTGGCCGCCGCGCGAGGTCATGATGGGGCGCGGCGCGGCCGGCAGCGTGGCCGGGAGTGCCGGATGGCGACGCGGCGGACCGATCAGGGCCGGCGACCTCACCAAGGTTGTCACTTCAACGCGATAGGGTCTTGCCGTTCCGGCCCAGCGTACGAGGGAGATGAGCGGATGCTTACCGCTGGAGAGCTCGCCGGGCTGATCGCGGCCACCGGCTGGATAGTCCTGGTCTGCGTTCTCGCCATGGTGCTCGTCAAGCTCGCCAGGCTGCTCACCGAGACCACGAAGGCGGTCTCCGACCTGAACGATCGTCTGTTGCCGCTGCTCGACGACATGAGCGTCACGGTCAACGAGACCAACAGGCAGCTGATGGCCGTCGAGGCCATCGCCAAGGACGTCAAGCAGGTCAGTGGCCATGCCGCCAAGCTCAGCGGGGTCACCCAGACCATCTTCACGGGACCGCTGATCAAGGTGTCGTCGCTCGGATACGGCGTGCGGCGCGCCATCGAGGCCCGCAGGGCGCCCAGGCTCAAGGTCCGGCCGCAGTCCGGGTTCAAAGCCGAGGCGAAGCCCGGGCTCAAGACCGAGGCGAAGGCGGAGGCCAAGGCCGCGCCGAGGCGGGCACGATGATCAGGCGGCTGTTCTACCTGTCGCTGGGCGCGTTCCTCACCTTCTGGGTGATGCGCAGGCTGCAGGCTCTCCACCCCAACCACGTCGCACGCAGGACGGCGAACGGCGCCGCGGGGATGCTCCGGCAGGTGAGAGACTTTACTTCCGACGCGCTCGGCGAGGCCGCGGAGCGCGAAACCCAGTTGCGGGCACGCTTCGGGCTCGACAACGCTGAAGACAACAACTAACGCAAAGGATGGCCAACATGGAGTCGGCAGAGATCGCCCGCCGCTTCCTGCGCTTCTTCGAGGAGCGTGGGCACAAGGTAGTGCCCTCGGCCAGCCTGATCGCCGAAGACCCCACGCTACTCCTGGTTCCTGCCGGTATGGTGCCGTTCAAGCCGTACTTCCTGGGGCAGCGCAAGCCTCCGGCGTCCCGGCTGGCCACCGCGCAGAAGTGTGTGCGCACCCCCGACATCGAAGAGGTCGGCAAGACCACGCGGCACGCCACGTTCTTCCAGATGCTGGGCAACTTCTCCTTCGGTGACTACTTCAAGTCCGAAGTGATCCCGTTCGCGTGGGAGCTGCTCACCCGCTCCGAGTCCGACGGCGGCTTCGGCTTTCCCGAGGAACGGCTCTGGGCGACCGTCTACCACGACGACGACGAGGCGTTCGATATCTGGCGTAACAAGGTCGGCCTGCCCGAGCAGCGCATCCAGCGGCGCGGTCTGGAGGACAACTACTGGCACATGGGTGTGCCCGGCCCTGGTGGCCCCTGCTCGGAGATCTACTACGACCGCGGTGCCGAATACGGCAAGGAGGGCGGCCCGGTCGCCGACGAGGACCGCTACCTCGAGGTGTGGAACCTCGTCTTCATGCAGTACCAGCTCAGCCAGGTCCGCACCAAGGTCGACTTCGACGTGGCGGGCGAGCTGCCGGCGAAGAACATCGACACCGGCATGGGCCTCGAGCGCATGGCGACGATTCTGCAGGGCGTGGACAACCTCTACGAGATCGACACCACGTACAAGATCCTCGACAAGGCGGCCGAGCTCACCAAGACCCGCTACGGGCGCGACCACCGCGCCGACGTCAGCCTCCGCGTGATCGCCGACCACGTCCGCACCGGCACCATGCTGGTCGCCGACGGCGTGCTGCCCGGCAACGAGGGCCGGGGTTACGTGCTGCGCCGCATCCTGCGCAGGAGCGTACGCAACCTGCGCCTGCTCGGCTCCGGCGACGACCGCTACATGCACGAGCTGACCGACGTCGCGATCAACGTCATGGGCGAGCAGTACCCCGAGCTCAAGGTGGACGCGCCGCAGATCCACGGGGTCATCGACGCGGAGGAGGCGTCGTTCCTCGGCACGCTCCGCACCGGCACGGCGATCTTCGACGTGGCCGTCGAGGAGACCAAGCGCAAGTCCGTGACCACGCTCTCGGGCGAGCAGGCGTTCCAGCTGCACGACACGTACGGCTTCCCGATCGACCTGACGCTGGAGATGGCGGCCGAGCAGGGGCTCAAGGTCGACGAGGAGGGCTTCCGCCGGCTCATGAAGGAGCAGCGGCAGCGGGCCAAGGCCGACGCCGCGGCGAAGAAGACCGGCAACGCCGACATCTCCGTCTTCGGGCAGCTGCTGGAGAAGGCGGGCAAGGTCGAATTCCTCGGCTACGACCAGACCGAGGCCGACACGAGCGTGGCCGGCATCCTCGTCGACGGCGTGTCCGTGCCGGTGGCGGGCGCGGGGGCGACCGTGGAGGTCGTGCTCGCGCGCACCCCGTTCTATGCCGAGGGCGGTGGCCAGCTCGCCGACCAGGGTGTGATCCGCACCAGCGGCGCCGAGGTCGAGATCGTCGACGTGCAGTCGCCGATCGCGGGCCTCGTCGTCCACCGGGGCAAGGTCCGCAGCGGCGAGATCAAGGTCGGCGACGAGGCGCAGGCGGAGATCGACATCGAGCGCCGCCGCGCGATCTCGCGCAGCCACAGCGCGACCCACCTCGTGCACCGCGGCTTCAAGAACGCGCTCGGCGAGACGGCCGCGCAGGCCGGCTCGGAAAACTCTCCCGGCCGCTTCCGCTTCGACTTCACCGCGGCGGGCGCGGTGCCGCCGAGCGTGCTGCGTGACGTCGAGGACGAGGTCAACGCGGTGCTCATCAACGACCTCAAGGTCAACGCCTTCACCACCTCGCAGGCGGAGGCCAGGGCGATGGGCGCGCTGGCGATGTTCGGCGAGAAGTACGGCGACGAGGTCCGCGTGGTCGAGATCGGCGACTACTCGCGCGAGCTGTGCGGCGGCACCCACGTCCACAGCTCCGGCCAGCTCGGCCTGGTCAAGGTGCTGGGTGAGCAGTCCGTCGGCGCGGGCGTGCGGCGCGTCGAAGCGCTCGTCGGCATTGACGCCTTCCGCTTCCTGGCCCGCGAGAGCGTGCTGGTCGCCCAGCTCACCGAGCAGCTCAAGGCGCGCCGCGAGGAGCTGCCCGAGCGCATCGACGGCATCGTCACCCGGCTGCGCACGGCGGAGAAGGAGTTGGAGAAGCTCCGCTCCGCGCAGGTGCTCCAGGTGGCGGGCGATCTGGCGGCCAAGGCCCGTGACCTGCGGGAAGTCTCCGTCGTGACACACCGCGCGCCTGATGGCACCGGTGCCGACGATCTGCGTAAGCTCGCGCTTGACGTGCGTGGCAGGTTCCCGGCCGACCGGCCGGCGGTCATCGTGATCGCTGGCGTCCCCTCCGACCGTCCAGTGGTGGTTGCCGCGGTCAACGAGGCGGGGCGCGAGCGGGGGCTCAAGGCCGGACGGCTGGTCGGCGTCGCCGCCAAGGCTCTTGGGGGTGGCGGTGGCGGCAAGGATGATGTCGCGCAGGGTGGCGGCACACGACCGGAGGGGATCGGCGAGGCGCTTCAGCAGGTCGAGCAGGCCATCGCGGATCAGCTCGGCTGACATGAGGTTCGGTACGCGGATCGGCGTGGACGTCGGCTCCGTACGCGTCGGCGTGGCTCGCAGCGACCCTTCGGGGTTCCTGGCCACGCCGGTCGAGACCGTCAGGCGCGGGAAGGGCGACCTCGACCGCATCGCCGCGATCGTCTCCGAACACGAGGCGATCGAGGTGATCGTGGGGTTGCCCACCTCGCTGTCCGGACGGGAGGGGCAGGCGGCTTCGCTGGCCCGCCAATTCGCCGGCGATCTCGCGGCCCGGCTCGAGTCGACGCCCGTGCGGCTGTTCGACGAGCGGCTGACCACGGTGGCGGCGCAGCATGGGCTGCGGGCCAGCGGCATGAAGGCCAAGAAGCAGCGCGGCGTCGTCGACCAGGCGGCCGCGGTCGTGCTGCTGCAGGACGCGCTCGACTCCGAGCGTGCCACGGATAGACCCCCAGGCAGGCCCGTCGCACCGCCCCCAGCGGCCGGCGGACCTGCCTCATGAGCGCGCGCGTCACGGGCGTCACGCCCGCGCCGACGTCGCGCCCATGTGGCCTGACGGAGCATCGGTCCGTACGGCTCGCGTCGGTGACGGTGTCTTGGACCGCTCCCCGGTGGGACTGCGGGGTGGTCGCGTGAACGGCCGGCCCACGGACGAGGACGACACCGGCGACCTGATCCCGTTCAGCTCGGACGACTCCACGCCGGAGGAGCCAGAGGAATCCGAGCCACCGCAGCCCGCGCCCGAGGCGGAGGCCGAGCCCAAGGCGGAGGCCGCGCCCGAGAGGGTGCCCACGCCCGAGGCGGAGGCTACGTCCGAGGCGGAGGCTACCTCCGAGGCGGAGGCTACTTCTGAGGCGGAGGCCGCGTCCGAGGGGGTTGCTGCCTCTGAGGCGGAGGCCGCGTCCGAGGGGGTGGCTGCGTCTGAGGCGGAGGCTGTCTCCGAGAGGGTGGTCGCGTCCGGAGCGGGGGCAGTTCCCGAAACGGGGACCGTGTCCGCAGGCGGGGCCGCGCCTGAGCCGGAGGCCGAGGCGGAGGCTGAGGAGGCGAACGTCGCGCTGGCGTACAAGCGCCGCCGGCAGGCCATCCGCAAGGCCGGGATTGTCTCCGCCAGCTTGGTCGCGGGCCTGGTGGCGTTGGGGGCGGGGGGGATCGCGGTGCTCAAGCCGTACCTCAGCCCCAACGACTTCGACGGGCCCGGAAGCGGCGTCGTGACGGTGCGGATCGTGCCGGGCTCGAGCGCGGAGGACGTCGGCTCCACGCTGGAGGAGGCCGGAGTGGTGGCGAGCGCGCGGTCGTTCGTGCGGGCGGCGGAGGAGCGCGCGGTCACCAACCGGCTGCGGCCGGGACACTATCGGCTGCGCAAGGGCATGGCCGCCGGGGCGGCGCTCGACCTGCTGCTCGCCCCCTCGTCCAGGGTCGTGCGGCGTGTCACCATACCGGAGGGCATGCGGACGTCCGAGGTGCTCGCCCGCGTCGCCAAGCAGACCGGGCTGCCGCTCAAGGAGCTCCAGAGCGTCGACAAGGGCCTCGTCGGCCTGCCCAAATACGCTTCGGGGCTCGAGGGGTTCCTGTTTCCGGCGACGTACGAGATCGAGCCCGGCGACACGGCCGTGGACGTGCTGGCGGCGATGGTCGAGCGCTTCGGCGTCGCAGCCCGGAAGCTGGGCCTGGAGGAGCAGGCGGCCCGCAAGCACCTGACGGCGCTGGAGGCGGTCACGGTGGCCAGCATGATCCAGGCTGAGGGCGGGACCGACGCGGACTATCCGAAGATCTCCAGAGTGATCTACAACCGCCTCGAGAAGGGCACCAAGCTGGAGATCGACAGCACCGTTCTGTACGCACAGAACCGCCGGAGCCTGAGGATCACGGAGCGCGACACCAAGGTGGACTCCCCCTACAACACCTATCGCCACAAGGGACTGCCTCCTGGACCCATCGCCAATCCGGGGGAGAAGGCGCTGCTAGCGGCCCTGAACCCTGCCAAGGGCGATTGGCACTGGTTTGTCACGACAGATCCGGCGCATAGAATCACCAAATTCACCAACAAAGAGAGCGAGTTCGTGAGATACCGGGAAGAGTTGAAAAAGAACCTCGGGACGCACTGATGTTCGAAGGGACTCCCCCCGTCCCGGCGCAAAGGCCCCAAAACGGGGCATGCGCCCTCTTTCCATCCCTTAGCATGGCTACCCAGAGTGCTCTCCGCTGGTCGTGGGAGCATGTCCGGCGGATCCCCCAGTTCCGCTCGGTGACGACCCCAGCCGGTTTGGCGGTTTCGCTTGACTCCCGGCTGGCCGTACCGGGAGATTGGCCAGCGCGACTATGAACGATCTCGATCTGAACACTCTGCTCGGCGCCGAGGACGACGAGGGTCGTGCCCGGCGCCGTCCCCGTGGTTCCGGCAAGCGCGGCGGCGGGCGCCGGCGGCGCAGGCGCCGTAACCGGGGCGGCTTCATAGCGCCGCTGCTCGCCTTCGTCGTGCTGGCGGGCATCATCGGCGGCGGCGGATACTACGGGTACCTGTGGCTCAGCGACGCGCTCGTGCCCGACGACTTCACCGGTCAGGGCACCGGCGAGGTCATCGTGGAGATCAAGGACGGCCAGAACGCCTCGGACGTGGCAGTGGAGCTGGAGCGGTTGGGGGTCGTGGCCAGCGCCAGGGCGTTCACCAACGCGATCGGCAACGCCAACAAGAGCGGCTCGCTGGTGCCAGGCTCGTACAAGCTGCGCAAGAAGATGTCGGCCGCGCAAGCGGTGTCGATGCTCATCCCGGCGAACCGGCTGCTGGCCAAGGTGACGATCCCGGAGGGTCTACGCCTGTCCCAGACCCTTCCCGCGCTCGCCAAGGCAACCGGCAAGCCCGCCAAGGATTTCACCGCCGCGGCCAAGAACGTCGGTGAGTTCGACCTGCCGTCCTACGCCAAGAACAAGCTCGAGGGGTACGCCTTCCCGGCCACGTACGAGTTCCAGCCCAAGACCACGCCGACGGAGATGCTGGCGACCATGGTCAAGCGGTTCAACCAGACCGCCGAGGACATGGACCTCGAGGGCGGTGCCAAGGCGCTCGGCCACACACCGCACGAGATCATGACCATCGCGAGCATCGTGCAGGCCGAGGCCGGCCGGCCCGAGGACATGCCGAAGATCGCCCGCGTCATCTACAACCGGCTTGAGCGCAAGCCGCAGATGAAGCTGTCGATGGACAGCACGGTCATGTACGCGCTCGGCAAGTTCCGCACCTACGCCACGCACGCCGAACTGCTGACCAAGTCCCGCTACAACACCTACATGTACGAGGGACTGCCGCCCGGCCCGATCGGCAACCCCGGCGACCACGCCATCGAGGCGGCACTCAATCCGGCGAAGGGCCCCTGGCTGTACTTCGTGGCCACCGACCCCAAGGGCAACATCACCAAGTTCGCCACCACCGAGGCCGAGCGCCAGGCGCTGCTGGCCGAGTGCTCCAAGAACGGCGGCTGCGGCGGCTGACCGTCCCGGCCGCACCGCCGTGGGCGTCCGTCCGTTGCTGGGCTGGGTGCGGGCACGCGGCCTGCACCCACGAGCCGCCCCC
Organism: Nonomuraea sp. CA-141351; assembly: GCF_050944675.1. Lineage (NCBI taxonomy): Bacteria > Bacillati > Actinomycetota > Actinomycetes > Streptosporangiales > Streptosporangiaceae > Nonomuraea > Nonomuraea sp. CA-141351. The sequence continues at coordinate 7,725,414 of NZ_CP191982.1, read as the reverse complement.
AGCGCGCGTCCCGAGGAGCGTGAGGGCATGGCCATGGTCGCGCGGCGGGGGCGAGTGATGCCAGGGCGGCCGTTTCGGCTGACCGCCGATCACAGCGTCGCGCCGTACCAACCCCATCCTTTACGGCTGCGCACGGTGGGCCCCCCCCCGCCGACATGCCCCGGCGCCTGTCCAAGGGACGCTCCTCCGGTGACGGCGCGTCCCGCCGCGACGCGCGCACGGTGGGCCGGCCAGGTGGCAGGGCGTTGGCGATAGGGTCTTGCATGTTCGGAAGGAGAGTGTGGATGCGGGCTGCGGTGATGGGATCGCCCATCGGTCATTCGCTCTCGCCTTACCTGCACAGGGCCGCGTACCAGGCGATGGGGCTCGACGGGTGGAGTTACGAGGCGTTCGAGTGCGACGAGGCACGGCTGCCCGGCCTGCTGGGCGAGCTGGTGCCCGTGCGCGGCCAGGGGCCCGGTGACGGGGACGCCTGGGCGGGGCTGTCGCTGACCATGCCGCTCAAGCGGGCCGTGCTGCCCCTGCTCGACACCGTGTCCGAGCTTGCCCTGGAGGTCGGCGGCGCCAACACCGTGGTGTTCCGCGACGGGCTGCGGCACGGCCACAACACCGACGTCTACGGCATCGAGCAGGCGCTCGCCGAGGCCGGGGTGCCCGCGCCGCGCTCGGCGACCGTGCTGGGGGGAGGTGCCACGGCGGCCTCGGCGCTGGCGGCGCTGCGTAACCTCGGGCTGTTCTCGGCGACGCTGCTGGTGCGCGACCCCGCACGGGCGGGGGAGACGACGGAGGTGGCCGAGCGGCTGGGCGTGGCGCTGACGGTGGAGACGTTCGACAAGCTCGACGCCCTGACCCGGGTGGATCTGGTGGTGTCGACGCTGCCCGGCGGGGCAGCGGACGCGTTCGCGGGACGGCTGGCGCGGGTGCCCGCGCTCTTCGACGTGGTCTACTCGCCCTGGCCGACCAGCGCGGCGACGGCCGTCCAGGCCGCGGGCGGCACCGTGGTCGGAGGGTTTGCGATGCTGCTGCACCAGGCGGTGCGTCAGGTGGAGCTGATGACGGGCCGTACGGATGTGCCGGTGGAGGCCATGCGCGCGGCCGGCGAAGCCGAGCTCGTCAGACGGTCATCTCGGACGGGTTGATGACGGTCACGCCGGTATCCGTGAAGTCCTTCACATTGCGGGTGACCACGCTCCAGCCGTGAATCCGGGCCGTTGCCGCGATTAACGCGTCGGAGACGGGGAGAGTGCGCATGGAGCGCATGCGCCCCCACTCCTCTGCGACCTCGCTGGTGATCGGGATGATCCGATCCTGGAAGGAGCGGAAGAGCCGGGCGAGCCACCTTTCGAGCACCAAGGCCTGCTGGGGATCGCTCCTGCGTCGCTGCTCGATTCCCCAGCGGATCTCACCGATCGACATGACACTGAGGTAGAGAGTCGGTCCCAGAGATGCGTCAACCCACCCCTTCACTTGCACGTTGCCGTGTGGCTTGCGCACCTCGGAGATGATGTTGGTGTCGAGAATGTAGCCGACGCTCACCAGCCGAGGTCCACTTCTCGCGGGAGACCCTTGTCGCGTGGGAACTCCAGATCGTCCGGCCAGTCCGGATCATCGAGCAGGAACTTTCTGAAGTCCGGCTGCTTGGCAGCCTTGAGACGACGGTATTCCTCCATGTCGAGGATCACCGCCACTTCCTTCCCATGCCGCGTGACGATCTGCGGGCCTTCGTCGTGCGCCTTCCTCACGACTTCACTGAAGTGCTGCTTGGCCTCTTGTAGCTGCCATTTAGTCACCTCTGCCTGGATTGCGGTCATGAGACCCCTTTCTGTCTAGTCTGGACAGAAGTCTATCGTGAGGATCCTGGCCAGGCGGGATGATTCGAGAGAGTCTCGTGGTTGTGGTAATGTAGCTCTCTGATCGGTCCGGCATGCCTTGCTGGACGCGCAAGCGGAGGTCTCCCTCCCACCTGAGTCACTGAAAAGGTGTCCGGGTCCAGGATCACGCCGGACTACTCCGGGGAGCTCAAAGGCCACGAAAGCCACAGAGCTCAGTGGCCCCGCATGCGCGACGTGCGGGGCTTTTCGCGTTCAGCGAGGAGCCCCCGCTACGACGAGCACGTAGGGATCGCAAACCTAGGAGGCCCCATCAGCACTGAGCCCCGCATCAACGAGCGTATCCGAGTTCCCGAGGTTCGCCTCGTGGGCCCGAACGGCGAGCAGGTAGGCATCGTCTCGATTCACGACGCCCTGAAGCTCGCCCAGGAGGCCGACCTTGACCTCGTCGAGGTCGCGGCCACGGCTCGACCGCCCGTGTGCAAGCTCATGGACTACGGCAAGTTCAAGTACGAGTCCGCGATGAAGGCGCGCGAGGCGCGCAAGAATCAGGCGCACACGATCATCAAGGAGATCAAGCTCCGGCCGAAGATCGACCCGCACGACTACGAGACCAAGAAGGGTCACGTGGTGCGGTTCCTCAAGGCGGGAGACAAGGTCAAAGTCACGATCATGTTCCGTGGTCGCGAGCAGTCCCGGCCGGAGCTCGGCTTCCGGCTGCTGCAGCGGCTGGCGGACGACGTCCAGGAGCTGGGGTTCGTGGAGTCCCACGCCAAGCAGGACGGCCGTAACATGATCATGGTGATCGGTCCGCACAAGAAGAAGGCCGAAGCCAAGGCCGAAAAGGCCGCAGCCAAGGCGCAGCGTGGCAGCGAGGACACTTCCTCACAGGAAGGATGACCCGCGGTTGGGGTTAGCCTTACAGAGCACCCCGATTCAGCCACCAGCAGACGAAGACGCCGCGACCGGGTCGGCCCAGCACCGGCCCGGCCCGTGGCACGACCGAAACGAGGAGAGACGGCGACATGCCGAAGATGAAGACGCACAGCGGTGCGAAGAAGCGGTTCCGGCTCACCGGCACCGGCAAGATCAAGCGTCGCCGTGCCAACCGCGCGCACTACAACGAGTGGAAGTCGTCCACGCTGACGCGCCGTCTCAAGAACGAGGTCGTCCTTTCCGACGCCGATTCCAAGAAGATCAAGAAGCTGCTCGCCAAGTAGCGCGATTCCCCGGGGAGAAGAAACATGGCACGCGTGAAGCGGGCGCTCAACGCCAAGAAGAAGCGCAGGGTCGTCCTCGAGAGGGCGAGCGGTTACCGTGGCCAGAGGTCGCGTCTGTACCGCAAGGCCAAGGAGCAGATGCTCCACTCGATGACGTACGCCTACCGGGACCGCAAGGACCGTAAGGGTGCGTTCCGCCGTCTGTGGATCCAGCGGATCAACGCCGCTGCCCGCCAGAACGGCATGACCTACAACCGCCTGATCCAGGGTCTGCGCCTGGCCGGGGTTGAGGTCGACCGCAAGATCCTCGCCGATCTCGCGGTCAACGACGGTCAGACCTTCGCCACGCTCGTCGAGGCCGCCAAGAAGGCGCTGCCGGCGAACGTGAACGCTCCGGCTGCGAGCTGACGAGCCGCGAGCTGAGGCAATTGCCTTAACGAGGGGCCCACCGACGACGGTGGGCCCTTTGCTGTATGTGACTGGGGGAGAGCATGGCCGGGTCCGAGCTGACCAACGTGAAGTCGCCGCGGGTGAAGGCGGCCAGGCGGCTCACCAAGCGCGCCTTCAGAGACCAGGACCGCAGGTTCCTGGCCGAGGGGCCGCAGGCGGTGCGCGAGGCGCTCAAGCTCGAGGGCGTGCCGCTGGAGCTGTTCACCACAGCGGAGGCCGAGCTGCGCCACCCCGAGCTGATCACCGAGGCCACGCTCAAGGGCGTGCCCGTGCATCGGGCCAGCGGCGAGGTCATGTCCGAGCTGTCCCAGACCGTGACCCCGCAGGGGCTGGTGGCGGTCTGCCGGCTCGTCCACGTGCCCCTGGACGAAGCCCTGGAAGGTACGCCCCGCCTGGTCGCGATGCTCGCCCACGTGCGCGACCCGGGCAACGCCGGCACCGTGATGCGGGCCGCCGACGCCGCCGGCGCCGACGCGGTCGTCTTCACCGACGCCTCCGTCGATCCGTACAACGGGAAATGTGTACGCGCCAGCGCCGGCAGCCTGTTCCACTTGCCCGTCGTCATCGGTGCACCGGTGAGCGCCGCCGTGCGTCAACTGAAGGAGCGGGGCCTGCGCGTGCTGGCGGCCGACGGCGCGGGCAAGCACACGCTCGACGACGTCGATCTCACGGGACCCACTGCGTGGATCTTCGGCAACGAGGCCTGGGGACTACCGGAGGAGATACTGTCCGAGGCGGACGATGTGGTCAGAGTGCCCATCTACGGACAGGCTGAAAGCCTGAACCTCGCCGCCGCCGCGGCGGTATGCCTTTACTCCTCGGCTAGGGCGCAGCGAGTGCCCTAGGCGGTGGGAAACCCGCTATTGTCGGCGTTGTAGGCGGAGGAGGCGAGGTCGTGCACGGCGCAGACACCGACGGGCGAGTGGTGGCCGCCGCGTGCACGATAGCCATCGACGACCTTCCCGACGGCCTCATCGTGACCGACCGATATGGCTGTGTGCTGGCCGTCAACCGGGCCGCCGCCAGGCTCACCGGCGTGGCCATGGAGCGCGCGGTCGGCAGGCACATGAACGACGTGTTCCCCTTTCGCGACCATGACGGGCGCGACTGGTGGAAGGCGCTCGACCCCGAGGGCGGGCTGCGCATCAGGAGCAGGGTGCCGGAGCGGCCGCTGCATCTGCCCGGCGGCCAGGAGCTCTACGTCGCGGCCAGGTTCGTACGCGAGCCCGAGCGCTGCGGCGAGGTCGAGCGCGTCACGATCACCCTGCGCGACGGCGGCGCCCGCGCCCGCCTGGAGCGCAGCCGCGCCGACCTGGTCTCCACCGTGGCCCACGAGCTGCGCTCGCCGCTGACCAGCGTCAAGGGGTTCACCGCGACCATGCTGGCCAAGTGGTCGCGCTTCACCGACGAGCAGAAGCGGGTCATGCTCGAGACCGTCAACAACGACGCCGACCGCGTCACCCGGCTCATCACCGAGCTGCTCGACGTCTCGCGCATCGAGTCGGGCCGGCTGGAGGTGCGCCGCCAGGTCGTCGACATCCCCGCCAGGGTGCGCCGGCTCGTCGCCGGGCGTGTCGCGGCCGGTGAAGCCGAGGAACGTTTTCGCCTGCTGGCAGGCGAAGACCTGCCGGAAATGTGGCTCGACCAGGACAAGATCGACCAGATCCTGGGTAACCTGGTGGAAAACGCGCTGCGCCACGGGCGTGGCACTGTGACAATTGAGATCGAGTCCGTCGGATGGGGAGTTGCCGTGTCAGTGCGCGATGAGGGCGAGGGCATCGAGCCCGAGCTGGCTCCGCGCGTCTTCAGGCAGTTCTGGCGGGGCGGCAACAGCCGCAGGCGCGGTGGCACCGGGCTCGGCCTCTTCATCGTCAAGGGCCTGGTCGAGGCGCACGGCGGCACGATCACCGTGCAGCGGGCGCCCGAGGGCGGGGCGGAGTTTCGATTTACCGTGCCCACCGGCACGCCCGACTTCGCCACCCCGTAGCGATCGAGTCGGCCCCGGTGGGCGGGCCCACTAGACTCTTTTCCGCTCAAGCCCTGGATTCGGAGCTCACTCTTGTCTGACTACGACCCCGTCGAGGTGACACCGTTGCATGCCGACGAGGTGTCGCGCATGGAGGCCGACGCCATCGCGGCGATCAAGGCGGCCGACAGCCTCGACGCACTCAAGCAGGCCAGGCTGGCGCATGCCGGCGACCGCTCGCCCATCGCCCTGGCCAACCGCGAGATCGGCGCCCTGCCGCCGGCCGCCCGCGCCGAGGCCGGCAAGCGCGTCGGCACCGCCCGCAAGGCGATCAACGAGGCGCTGGCCGCCCGCCAGGCCGAGCTGGAGGCCGAGCGCGACGCGCGGGTGCTCGTCGAGGAGACCGTCGACGTCACCCTGCCCTGGGACCGGCGGCCGCACGGCGCCCGCCACCCGCTGACCACGCTGCAGGAGCGCATCGCCGACGCGTTCGTCGCCATGGGATACGAGGTGGCCGAGGGGCCCGACCTCGAAGGCGAGTGGTTCAACTTCGACGCGCTCAACATCGCGAAGGACCACCCCGCCCGCTCCGACCACGACACGTTCTTCGTCGGGTCCACCGAGTCCGGCATGGTGCTGCGCACGCAGACCTCGCCGGTGCAGATCCGCGCGCTGCTCCAGCGCGAGCTGCCGGTCTACGTGATCTCGCCGGGCAAGACGTTCCGCACCGACGAGCTCGACGCCACCCACACCCCGGTCTTCCACCAGACCGAGGGGCTGGCCGTGGACGAGGGCCTGACGATGGCCCACCTGAAGGGGACGCTCGACCGGTTCGCCGAGGTGATGTTCGGCAAGGGCATCACGACCCGGTTCCGGCCCAACTACTTCCCGTTCACCGAGCCGTCCGCCGAGATGGACCTCAAGTGCTTCGTCTGCCGCGGCGCCTCGGCGATCCCCGGCAACCCGCCCTGCCGCACCTGCAAATCGGAGGGCTGGATCGAGTGGGGTGGCTGCGGCATGGTCAACCCGCGCGTGCTGGTCGCCTGCGGGGTCGATCCGTCGCGGTATTCGGGGTTCGCGTTCGGCATGGGCATCGAGCGCACGCTGATGTTCCGCCACAACGCCGAGGACATGCGTGACATGGTCGAGGGGGACGTGCGCTTCACCCTCCCGTTCGGAATGGAGATCTGATGAAGGTCCCGCTTTCCTGGCTGCGGGAGTATGTCGATCTCCCGGCGGTCACCGCCCACGAGGTGGCCGACAAGCTCACCGCCGCCGGGCTCAAGCTCGAGTCGATCGCCTCGCACGGCCACGACGTCAAGAACGTCGTCGTCGGCGAGGTGCTCGAGATCGAGGAGCTGAGCGGCTTCAAGAAGCCGATCAGGCACTGCAAGGTCGAGACCGGCGAGGCCGCGCCACGCGAGATCGTCTGCGGCGCCACCAACTTCGCCGCCGGCGACCGCGTGCCCGTCGTGCTGCCTGGTGGCGTGCTGCCCGGCGGGTTCGAGGTCGGGGCGCGCAAGACGTACGGGCGCATGTCGGAGGGCATGATCTGCTCCGAGCGCGAGCTCGGGCTCGGCGACGAGCACGGCGGCATCATGGTGCTGCCGCCGGACACCCCCATCGGCACGGACGTGGTCGAGCTGCTCGGCCTGCGTGACGAGGTCATCGAGCTGGAGATCACGCCTGACATCGGCTACGCGCTGTCGATCAGGGGCGTGGCGCGCGAGGTGGCGACCGCGTTCGGGGTGGAGTTCCGCGACCCCGCCGACGTCGAGCCGCCCGCCGAGACCGGCCCGTCGTGGCCGGCCTCGATCGCCGACCCGACCGCCTGCGACAGGTTCGTGCTGCGCGAGGTCCGCGGCTTCGACCCCGCCGCCCAGAGCCCGCTCTGGATGCGGGTACGCCTCACGCGCGCCGGCATGCGGCCCGTGTCGCTGGCCGTCGACATCGCCAACTACCTGATGCTGGAGCTGGGCCAGCCGCTGCACACGTTCGACCGCGACAAGCTGAGCGGCGAGATCGTCGTGCGCCGGGCCGTGGCGGGCGAGCGCCTCGAGACGCTCGACCACGTCGTACGCGAGCTCGACCCCGACGACATCCTCATCGCCGACCAGTCGGGGCCGATCTCGATGGCCGGCACCATGGGCGGGCTGGAGACCGAGATCTCCGACGGCTCGACCGACATCGTCATCGAGGCCGCCCACTTCTCCGCGACCGGCATCTCGCGCGAGTCGCGCAGGCACGGGCTGGTGTCGGAGGCGTCCAAGCGGTTCGAACGCGGCGTCGACCGGGAGCTGCCGCTCGTCGCCTCGTGGCGGGCCGTGCAGTTGCTGGCCGAGCTGGGCGGCGCGACCGTCCAGCCCGGAGTCACGCACGCCGAGGTCGAGGTGTCGCCGCCGCGCATCGCGATCCCGTCGGACTATCCCGGCACCGTGGCCGGCGACTCCTACTCCAGGGACACCGTGATCGCCCGGCTGGAGCAGGTCGGCTGCGTCGTGACCCCCGGCAACGACCCGGCCGTGCGCAAGGGCGGCGTCGACCCGACCGGCGTCGTCACCGGCGGCGCGCTGGCCGCCAAGCTGGCGGTTGCCGGCGACGACATGATCACGGTGACGCCGCCGTCGTGGCGCCCCGACCTCACCGACCCGAACGACCTGGCCGAAGAGGTCATCCGGCTGGAGGGCTACGAGAGCCTGCCGTCAGTGCTGCCCTCCGCCCCCGCCGGCGCGGGACTCACCGAGGGTCAGCGGCTGCGCAGGCGGGTCGGCAGGGCGCTGGCCGAGGGCGGCTATGTCGAGGTGCTCAACTACCCGTTCATCAGCCCCGATGACTTCGACCGGCTGCTGCTGCCCGCCGACGACGCGCGCCGCCACGCCATGCGGCTGGCCAACCCGTTGTCGGAGGACGAGCCGCTGATGCGCACGACGCTGCTGCCGGGGCTACTCAAGACCCTGGTCCGCAACGCCGGCCGCGGGTTCTCGGACGTGGCGCTGTTCGAGACGGGGCCGGTCTACCGGCCGCGCCAGGGCGCTCCCGAGGCGGCGCCGGTGCTCGGGGTCGAGCGCCGTCCGACCGCCGAGGAGCTGGCCTCGATCGAGGCGGCGCTGCCCGACCAGCCGTTGCGGGTCGCGGTGGTGCTGGCCGGGGAGTTCGAGCGGTCCGGCTGGTGGGGCGGCGGTCGCGCGGCCTCCTGGGCCGACGCGGTGCAGGCCGCGCGGCTGGTCGCGGGCGAGGCCCGGCTGGAGCTGTCGATCAGCGCCGACCAGCACGAGCCCTGGCACCCCGGCCGCTGTGCCGCCCTCTACGTGGGCGACACACTGGTGGGGCACGCGGGCGAGCTGCACCCGCGCGTCATCGAGGCGTACGGGCTGCCCCAGCGGACCTCGGCCATGGAGCTGGAGATCTCGCGGCTTGAGGCGGCCATGCCCGGCCCGGTCCAGACACCGCCGGTGTCGGCCTACCCGGTGGCCACGCAGGACGTCGCCCTGATCGTGCCCGACTTCACTCCCGTCGCCGACGTGGAGGCCGCCCTGCGCGACGGGGCGGGCGAGCTGCTGGAGTCGATCCGGCTGTTCGACGTGTACGCGGGGGAGCAGGTGGGCGAGGGGAACAAGTCGCTCGCCTACACGATGCGCTTCCGGGCCGGGGACCGGACGTTGACGGTGGAGGAGACGACGGCGGCACGCGACGCGGCGGTGGCCATGGCGGCCGACCGCGTGGGGGCTCAGCTCCGTAGCGCCTGATGCGGGTGAGGGGCTGGCATGGCGGCTGCCGTGCCAGCCCCTATCGCGCTCTGCGCTCGCACAGCTTGGTGAGGTCGATGTCGATGTCGAAGGGAACCGAGACCTTCAGCCTGTCGTGATGGATGCCGGCGACGACGTAGGACTTCATGACGTGATCAAGCTCGTAGACGTGGACGACCGGCTTGCCGTTGACTTCCTCGATCAGCCAGAAATGAGGGATCCCCGCCTCTGCGTAGAGGAGGGGCTTGCGAATCCGATCGCGCTCCTCTGAATCGGGTGAGACCACTTCGACAGCAAGGACGACGTCCTCGGGCTGGAAACACGTTACGTCGAGGCCGGACGGCGCGTTGAGGCCCAGGACGAGGAGGTCAGGCTCTGGACGCTGCCGGCGGGCCAGCTTGACGCTCATCTCTTGGACCACATCGTGGCCTACTGGCACGAGTTCGTCCAACTCGTTGTGCAGGCGATGTATGACCGTTTGATGGAAGCGTCGCTGGGGGCTCACGAAGACCAAGCTTCCATCAATCAACTCTGTGTGCGCAGGCAAATCCGGAATGTGATCGAGATCTTCTGCTACGAAGCCCTCCGGCGGCGGAATGATCCAGTCGGGTATCGAGGGAGGCGCCATCTTTACGATCACCGCTTCGGCAGTCACGATCCAACGCTACCAATGTATTGCGCTCACGCCAGGTAAACGACTGCATACGCTTGCGGATGTGAAGGCGGGAGGGTGATGAGGCAGATTCTGGTGTTCGCCGAGCGAGATGACGCCGAGGAGGTGGCGGAGACGCTCGAGGAGTGGTTCCCAGCGCTCGGGGTGCCGCGGGTAGTGCGGGAAACGCTGGCCGGGGAGGATGACGCCGAGGACGCGCAGTGGCTGGTCGTCGTCGAAGGGCTGGACGAAGGCGCGCTGGCCAAGGTGGATGAGCTGGTGGAGCGCTACGAAGGGTGGCGCGAGGGGGGGTGAGCCTGCTCAGAGCTGGTCGACCTCGGTCAGGTCGATGGCGAGCTCGAAGGGCGCGGATGCCTTCAGAAAGTCGCGGTGAATGCCGGTAATGACGTATGCCTTGGATGCCGGGTCCAGCTCGTAGACATAGACCACGGGCTTGCCTGCGTTCTTCTCGATCCGCCACAAGTGTTGAATCGCGGCTTTGGCGTAGAGCTGCGGTTTGCGGTGACGGTCGCGGACCTCGGATGCAGGAGAGACGACCTCTACGGCGAGGATCACATCTCGTGCCTCGTAGAGGGTCTCGTCGTCGTCGCACGCGGCTTCGGCCTTGATCACCATGACGTCAGGCTCCGGGCGCTGGCGTGGGCCCAGAATGACGCTCATGTCGCGTCGCACCCGGAAGGCTTTCGGGGCGGCTTGGCGTAGGGCGACGACGAGGAGGTCGACCATCAGCGCGTGGAAGGAGGCTTGGGGGCTCACGAAGACCAAGCTTCCATCAATCAACTCTGTGTGCGCAGGCAAATCCGGAATGTGATCGAGGTGTTCCGCGACGAACCCTCCCGGCGGAGGAAACACCCAGTCGGGCAGCGAGGGATGCCTCGTCATCTCTTCGATCACCGCTTCATCCGTCACGGTCCAACGCTACCAAGCTAATCCGCTCACGCCTTGTGAATGCATGCATACGCAGCATGAGCGTTCGTCGGTCGCGAACCCTCCCCTTCCGGTGGGCGCATTCGGGGAGAGTGGTGGCATGCGTATCGCTGTGTTGTCCGACATTCATGGGGTGCTGCCCGCGCTTGAGGCCGTGCTGGCCGAGTCCGAGGTGGCCGGGGCCGATCTGATCGCGTTGACCGGGGACATGGCCGCGGGGCCGATGCCGGTTGAGACGCTTGACGTGCTCGTCTCGCTGGGGGAGCGGGCGCTGTGGGTCAATGGGAACGCCGACAGGGAGCTGGTGGAGGCGGTCCGGGGGAAGGACTGCCCGTATCCCGTGTCCCAGTGGGCGGCCGAGCAGCTTCGGGACGATCAGGTGGAGTTGCTGGCCGGCCTGCCCGATCGGCAGGTGGTCGAGTTGGGGCGGCTGGGGGGCACGTTGTTCGTGCATGCGACGCCGCGCAGGGATGACGAGATGATCCTCGTGGACAGTTCGCTGGAGCGGTGGGGTGAGGTGCTGGCCGGGGAGAGCGCCGACACCGTGGTGCTGGGGAACACGCACATGCCGTTCGTGCGGCTGGCCGATCGGGTGCTGGTCGTCAATCCGGGGTCCGTCGGGATGCCGTACGGGAAGGACGGGGCGCACTGGGCGCTGCTCGATGGCGAGACCGGGGCCGTGACCCTGCGACGGACCCCGTTCGACGCGGCTCGCGTGGCCGAGCGGCTGGTCCGGGAGAGCGGGTTCGGCGGGATCGAGGAGTGGGTGGCGGACTACGTGACCGGCGTTCACTCCGATGCCGAGGCGTTGCGGGTGTTCGCCAGGGCGGAGAACAGGGCGGAGAACCGGTGAGCTAGGCGGCGGCCGCCTCTCTGCGGGCCTTCTCCGCCAGGGCGTGCTCGTCCGTTCTGGCGTCGTACCTGCGGAACTTCGGCAGCGCGGCGGCCAGGCCGAGCACGGCGGCCACGCACAGCAGGCCCCCCGACCCCAGGGAGAAGCGGGTGCCGCCCACGTTGGCCATCAGGCTGGCGCGGGCGTTGCCCAGCATGGGGCCGGACGCGTACGAGAGGAGCTCGATTCCGGCCAGGCGGCCGCGGAGCTCCCGCGGGATCGTCTGGTTCCACATCGTCATGCGGAAGATGCCGCTGACCATGTCGGCGGCCCCCGCGAGCGCGATGCAGACGACCAGGACCCAGACGTTCGGGGCCAGCGCGCACAGGGCCACCGCCGCGCCCCACAGCGTCGCCGCCACGATCACGCCGAGGCCCTGGCGCTGGACGCGGGCCGCCCAGGCGCCGGTGATCGAGGCGATCAACGCGCCCACCGCCGAGGCCGAGTACAGCAGTCCCAGCGCCTGCGGAGCGCGCAGTTCGTCGGCCAGGAACGGGAACAGCGACGTCGCCATGGCGAACACCATGGCCGCGATGTCCACCAGGTACGTCCCCATCAGGTCGCTGCGGCCCGCGGCGTACCGCACGCCCTCGACCAGCGACTTCAGCGACGCGGGGGCGGCGTCCTCGGCGGGCGGCAGTGACCTGATCCGCCACAGCAGGGCCAGCGACAGTACGAAGCTCAGCGTGTCGATGCCGTACGCCGCCGCCGAGCCGTACGCCGTCACCAGCAGGCCGCCCAGGGCCGGGGCCACGATGGCGCCGAAGTTCCAGCGCATGCTCGACAACACCGCCGCCGCGGCCTGCTGCTCGTGCTTGACGACCTGCTGGAACACGGCCTCCAGGCTCGGCCGTTGCAGGCAGGAGATGCCGGTGGAGATGGCGCCCATCACGTACAGGACCCAGACCTGAGGGCTCGGGAGCAGTGCGTTGACCATGAGGGCGGCGGAGGTGACGAGGAGCCCCAGCTCGCTCAGGACGATGATCTTGCGGCGGTCGAGCGCGTCGGCGATCGCCCCGCCCCACAGGCCGCACACCACCATCGGGACGAACTCCGCCAGGCTCACCAGGCCCACCGCGACGTAGGAGTCCGTCAGCTCCTTCATCTGGTACGGCACCGCGACCATGGTGATCAACGTGCCGAACATCGTGATGACGCCTGAGCTGAAGAGGAGGCGGTAGTCGCGGGAATCGCGGAGGGGGCTCAGGTCTATGGAGAGGTGGCGGAGAAGGCGCTTCAGTCCATCGGGCACGAGGGTCAATTGTCCGATGAGGGAGGTGAACAGGGCAAATCGATTTCAGCGGTGTCGTGAAAAGGCCGAGACCCCCGCCGGAGCGGGGGCCTCGGGGCGAGGGGTCGGATCAGGCGGCCGGGACCTTGTCCAGGAAGCCGAGGACCGAGCGGATCCGGCCGTCCTCGGCCAGCTCCACCACGTCGAAGCCGACCACGATCGGCTCGCCGCCCTCCGGGCCGAGGTGCCAGGTGAAGCGGGCGATGTGGTGGTGGGCGTCGTACACCTCGCCCGGGGTGAACACCAGGCCGGGGAACATGCCCTGCGCACCCTCGATCACCGCGGCGATCCCGGCGTGGCCGCTCACGTCGGCCAACGGGTCGGTGTAGGTGCCGTCCTCGGTCCACAGCTCGGCCACGGCCTTGGCGCGGGCCTCGGGGTCGGTCTCGTTCCAGGCGGCGATGTAGCGCTCGATGAGGTTCATGATCATTTCCTTTGTCGTTAGTTGTTGCGGGTCTTGCGGAGGCCGGTGATCTGGAGCTCGGCGAACACGCCGACCACCAGGGCCTGGGCGATGGCCCAGATCGCGCCGACGGTGGTGAGGTCCGCGGCGCCGGTGACGACGACGGCGATGCTGCCCAGGGTCCAGATGATGTTCAGCGTGATGACCGCCCTGGTGGCGGCCGGGCTGATCGCGCGGCGGGTGGCCAGGAGGCCGACCGCGGCGCCGTACACGAGGAGGAAGGCGCCGATCCCGCGCAGGAGGCCCGCGCCGGGGCCGAGCAGATCGCTCACCGGCGCGGCGAAGGCGAGGTAGACCAGCCCGTTGACGCCGGTGACGACGGCGTCGGCGGTCAGCGCGAGGCGCAGGAACTTCGTCCCGTCGGCGGTGACGGTCAGGGCGGTGGTCATGTCGGCTCCCTTGCGGCGGCTTGTTGCGACACCTGAACGATGTCAGCCGGCACGTAGGGAGCGCGATTACCCGCCACGTAAAGGCCTTCGAGGAGGCTGAGCGCAGAAAATTAGCGACCCGCCCCTGTTAGTGGTCAGAGCGCCGGTCTTGTCGGCTTCGTGGGCGGCTCTGGCGACGGGTTGGTGTCCGGCGAGCCGTGGCCGAGGAGTTCGACGACGAGGATGGGGTCTTTGCCGTCGCGGATGAGCTGGGTGGCTAAGGTGTGACGCACGGATCCAGCGACAAATGGGCCGGATTCAGGGCGCTGGCTGTCAAGGCGACGCTTCTGTGGGGTGCGTTGTCATGTCGTGCTCAAGACGCGCCTCGATCTTGACCGGATCCGCACGGCTCGCCGCGTGATCGACCCGATGTTTCTGGACAGTCCGCTGTTCCGGTGCGACGCCTTGGGACGCGCACTTGGCTGCGCGGTGAGCATCAAGCTGGAGACGGCGAATCCGGTCCGCAGCTTCAAGGCGCGGGGTACCGAGCTGGTCGCGAGCCGGCTGAGCGACCAGGGCCGGACAGCAGCGGTATGCGCCAGCGCCGGCAACCTCGGCTGGGCGCTCGCTTGGTCGGGTCGCCGCCCTGGCATCGAAGTGACGGTCGTGGCATCGCGCCGGGCACCCGCCGCCAAGCTCGATCGGATTCGCGCCCTGGGTGCGGCGCTGGAGGTGGTCGACGGCGACTTCGCAATGGCCCGAGAACGGGCGGCCGATATCGCGCAGCGGCGCGGTGTCCGCCTGGTCGAGGACAGCCTGGACATCGAAACCTGCGAGGGTGCGGCGACCATCGGCCTCGAACTGGCGCCACGGGCGTCCTCCTTCGACGCTGTCCTGATCGCCCCGGGAGGTGGCGCCATGGCCACCGGCGTGGGCTACGTCCTCAAGGCTCTGGCGCCCGGAGCCGAGGTGATCTGCGTGCAGCCCCATGGCGCACCCGCGATGACCCGCTCCTGGCACGAGCGCCGGGTCATCGCCACCGACTCCACTGACACCATCGCCGACGGCGTCGTCGGTCGGCACCCCATCCCCGCCGTCCTGGACGACCTCCTTCATGTGGCCGGCGACGCCGTCCTGGTCCAGGAGGCGTCCATCGTCGCGGCCATCCGGATGCTCCTGGAGCATGCGGGTCCGGTCGTCGAACCCTCAGCGGCCCTCGGCGTCGCGGCCGTCCTGGAAGACCCTGACCGCTTCGCCGGCCGCCACCTGGTCACCATCATCTGCGGCAGCAACGTCGACCTGGACGACAATCACCGCTGGGTGTGCTCTTGGCCCAGATGGTAGGTCCAGTAGTGGTCGAAGTCGCCGTTGGCGAGCAGTGCGCGGAGTTTCAGGACGGCTTCGGCGCCGGCGCTCTGCCCGGCCGTCGACGCGTTCGTCCGACAAACTCGCTACCCGGCGGCCGGAGCGCCGTGATACACAACCGACGTGCAAAACATCTTGGAGTTCCCCGAGGTCCTGCGGCTGATCGAAGACCGCTCGGCCGCGTTCCGCGCCGCGATCGCGTCCGCCCCCGACCTTGACGTCCAGGTCCCGACCTGCCCGGACTGGACGCTGCGCGAACTGGCGCAGCACCTTGGCGACGGCCGCCGCCGCCAGGCCGCCATCGTCGCGGCGGGCCCGGGCGCTGAGCCCCCGGCGAGGACGGACCCGAAGGGCGCCCCGACCGCGCCCCGCGACCGCGAAGCCCTGGACGCCTGGCTCGCCGAGTCGACCAAGCTCATGCTCGACGCGATGCGCGAGGCCGGCCCGGACCGCGGCTGCTGGACCTGGTGGGGCCGCTCGCAGGCCCCGGAGACCAGCGGAGCCGTGGCCCGGCACCAGATCCAGGAGATCGCCGTCCACACCTACGACGCCCAGCTCACCCAGGGGGCCGCACAGCCGCTGCCGACGGACGTCGCGGTCGAGGGCGTCGACGAGTTCCTGACGACCGTCTCGGCGACGACCGTCCCCTGGCCGTTCAAGCCGGCGACCATCGACCTGCACACGACCGAGGGCCGCTCCTGGCGCCTGACCCTCAACGCCGACGGTGTCCGCTGCGACGACCTCGCCGCCGACGCGGAGCCGGGCGACATGGCGATGCGAGGCGCAGCGAGCGAACTGGTCCTCTACTTCTACGAGCGCGTCCCGCTCGACGGCCTGGAGACCACCGGCGACACCGAGCCGATGGAGCAGCTCGCAGACTGGGACCCGAACGCGTAAAACGCGCACTTGTGACGCATCTGTCGGTGGTGCGGGCGCCACTGGGCCCGGGGTTGCGGACATCGCGCGGCTGCGGGCAGGCTGCGGGCGTGCTGTTCAAGGGCGAAAGGCGCACCTGCGGGCGGCTGCCGCTGCACTCACAGCACCACGGACCTGCTCTTCCAGGTGGCCTTCTGCTTCCGATGCCATGGTGCCCGCCCTGTGGGGACCACAGCGTCCCCGCTGCCCAGTCGGGAATCCACAGCTTCGACCCAGGCAGCCTTCCTGCCCGTGAGCTGCTTGAACGGTTCCGCGGCTCCGAGACCGGATGACTCCAGGGGGTGTTCCGAAGCAGGTGAACGGCGGTTCCAGCGCTGGGTTCGTCATCGCTCGCCGGGGATTATCGGCATGCCGAGGTCGACCGAGGTGTTGGGCCGGTTTCGGGCCCGGTCGAGCGTGGCGAGCTTGTTGCGGGCGGCCTCGGCGCTGGCTTGGAGTCCTTGGACCTCGCCGAGCCAGCCGTTGGCACGTGCCTCGTCGATGCGGTCGGTGAGGTTGCGGATGATCTCTTCCAGGCGCCGTCACTGTGCCGGGTCGACCCGGAGCATCGGGCATCGAATACAGGCTTCTCTGAACTTTCGATGTCAGGGCTCCGAGTGAGTGGCCTCGCACCTGGTGTCATCGCAGTGCTGCTGCGAAGTCAGGGCGGTTGGCGCTGGTGTAGGCGTGTTCGCGTCTGGACCATGCGATGATCTCTTCGGGACTGGCCGGACCATGGCCGGGGTCGGTTAGGCGCTCTGTCCACCACCGGATGTTGCGGGACTGGCGGTCGAGGATCGCGTCAACAACGGCAGCGCGGCGTGCGGCAGTGAGTCCGTAGGCGTCGACGAGGACCCGCACCTGGGCGGCTTGCGCAGCAGCCGGCGGCGCGGTGCTCTTGGAAGAGATGCACCACGTCCAGGCCATGTATCCGATGTCCTCAAGCGGATCGCCAGGGGCGGCGGTGTCGAAGTCGATGAAGGCGACCGGTAGCCCGGCGCGGAACACCGTGTTGTTAGGTCCGGGGTCGTGATGGCAGACGACTGGGTGCTCCCCGGTCAGGCCACTACTGCGAGTGGCGTCGTGCAACGAGCGAAGAAGCACGCCGGCTGAAGCGATCTGGGTGTCGCTCCAGCGCCGGAACTTGGCCGGCACCCAGCCAGGCAGGTAGCTGAAAATGTCACGGTCGGCTTCGTCCCGTCCGAAGTAGCGCGGTGCTCCCGGGAACCGGCATTGCTGAAGGTGCGTGAGCAGCTGAGCGACGAAGGCGGAGGAGTCGGTGGCGGGGCGCCGAACAGTATCAGCGACGCGGACGACACCTGAGGTGATGCGCCCTCCGGACAGGGGAAGCTCAGCCGGGACGTGTCGCATGGTGGGAGTTCTCCTATTCGGCGCCCGGGTTGTGGGGGACGGTGTTGATGCCGATGATCGTGGCAAGAACGCACCGTCGACGAGGCTTTCCCGGCCGCGAGCAACTCCTGGAAGTAGACGGCGACCGCCTCCATGGTCGCGCCGTCGGGATCGACCAGTCGGTAGGGCTCGTACCGGTCGCCCGTCTCCACCAGCCGGCCCCACCGAGGGGCCACCAACACCGTCAGGTCCCGCCCGGAACCTCCATCGTCCTTCATGACCGGTGACCGGAGCGACCGAAGACACCATCCGCTCCCTGAACTGCGGAATCTCCACGCTTGGTTCAGTCAACGGGGCGTGCTCGTGCGCGCAGGGGGTGCCGTAGGGGCGCCCGCACGTGCCGAGCTCGACCTTGCGCAGTTCGAAGTGCTTTTGGAACTCGTCCCACTCCTCCTCGGTGGGTTCACGGTATTCGGCGGCGGGCCGGTCTGCTCGTCGGATGTCCAGATATGTGCGGCAGGAGCGATCAAGTCGTCTTGGAAGACCGCGAGGTATGCCTGAGTGGGGTTCAGACTGTGGTGTCCGAGGATGCGGAGCACTGGTTCATCAGCTTCCTGCTCGAGGATGGGATCACCGAGCGTGAGGAACACGCGTGCCCTCAATGGGCGGGCGTGGACCGGGGGGTGGTCACGGCCGCCGTGACCTCAGACGGGGAGTTCTTCGACCGCCGCCACGCCGGAAGCGACGGTGTCTCCTCCAGGCAGCTGCCACGGGAGAGGAGACAGGACCGGAAGGACGACCTGGGGTATCTCACGCCCGGCCAAGCGGAACGGTATCTACGGCTCCGACTTCAACGCCCAAGCCGCGCACCGGCTCACCCGCATGTATGGGCACGTGGTCATCGAAGACCTGAACACCAAGGGCATGAGCGCGGCCGTCAAGCCCAAGCCCGACCCCGGCCAGCCGGGCAGATTCCTGCGCAATGGCGCGGCGGCGAAATCCGGGCTCAACAAGGCGATTCTCGACAAGGGCTGGTACGGCCTGGAAGTCGCCCTCCGCTCCAAGGCACGCTACACCGGCAGCGCCATCCATAAGATCAACCCCGCGTACACGTCCCAGACGTGCCCGGAACCTGCGTGCGGGAAGGTGGACGAGAAGAGCCGCAAGAGCATCCAAGCGATCTTCTCCTGCACTTCTTGCGGGCACACCCAGCACGCCGACATCGTCGGGGCGAGGAACACCAAGACCAAAGGACAGGCGGCCGGGCTGGTCGTCTCAGGGCGTGGAGACCCACGCGGGTCCGCGAAACGTCAAGCACCCCGTTCCACAGCACGCGCCGAGCACGCGGCACGAGCTGCCGCACAGCGGCACGGGAATCCCCGTCCCTTCAGGGCGGGGAGCAGGTCAATCCGCGGACCTGGTTAGGGTGTGGCGCTATGACATCCTTCGACGAGGTGGCGGCACTCGGGCGTGCGGAGAGCGGGCTGGCGGTCATCTCCACGCTCCGCGCCGCCGCGACGATCCAGACATCCGTGGTGAACGTCGCCTTCATGTCGCATCCGCTGACAGGGGCACAGGTCGCGGCGTTTGTGACCTACGGCAAGGTGAAGCTGGCCAACTTGCGGTTGCGCCCGCAGATGACCGTGACTGTGCGTTCCGGGTGGCAGTGGGCGGCCGTCGAGGGCACCGCCGAGCTCGTCGGGCCGGACGATCCGCACCCGGCGGTCGACGCCGAACGCCTGCGGCTCATCCTGCGCGAGATCTTCACGGCCGCGGGCGGCACGCACGACGACTGGGACACCTACGATCGGGTGATGCGGGAGCAGCGCCGTACCGCTGTGTTCGTGACACCGGTACGGATCTACAGCAACGGTTAGCCACGGGGGCGATGGCGATCGTCCTCCACGTTCAGTGGGGCCGCGATCTTGACGAACCCGGCGGGATCGTCGACCAGTTTTGCCTGCTCGGCTCGGCGTCCGCGCCTGTGGACCGGCCGGCCGGGTTCAGCGAGCTCGGCCGGCCGGTCCGGAGAGGACCCCGGGACATCCCGTCAAGCGGCGTCGAGGGCTTCGGTGATCTTGCGGGTCATGTCGGCCATGGTGAGGTTGGGCCGGCCCTGGTGGGTGCGGGCGGCTGCTTCGATGGCGACGAGGACGGTGCGGCGGAAGTTACCGGCCTCTGCCGGATCCTGCTGCTTGAGCAGGCTCATGGCTGCCGTCAGGGCCGGCAGCACGTGGTCGGCGATTGCGGCCACGGACTTGCCGTTCAGGTTGATGTCCCTGGTCTTTTCGGCGAGCACGTGCCCGACCAGGCCGGTGGCGGAGGCCAGGGCGATGGAGCCTTCGGTGGCGACCTTGTGGGGCTTGCCGGCGGCATCGGCGGCGGACATCAGCGTGACGGCGCCGTAGGCGGCGGTGCGCAGGGTGGACTTGTCCTGGTCGGTGAGGGTGATGGACATGGCGGTGCGCTCCTTTGAGTCTGTTACTGAGTCTGTTACGAAATGCAGTCGAACTGACGGACGGTGGAATGCGGTCCTGGTGGTGCCCGGAGTGTCTCGATCGCTGAGGGCGGGTCTACCGAGCGCGGGCTCGGTGTCAGTCGTCGATTGCCTGGTAGAGCGTGGTCCAGAAGTCGTGGATCAGCCGCGCCGGATCCGGGACGGACATGCCGACCTGGGTGAGCAGGATTCCGGTGAGCTGGTTGTCCGGGTCGGCGTAGGTCGAGGTGCCGCTTCCGCCGTCCCAGCCGAACTGGCCGATGGGCGCGTAGTCGCCGCGGTAGGTGCGCACCGCCATCCCCATGCCCCAGCCGCCGTGCTGCCCTTGGCCGAAGGACACATGGACGTTGTTGGTGGCCATGGCGTTGCGGGCGGCGTTCTGCTCGGGCGTGAGGCGGTTGGTGGTCATCAACTGGACGGCGGGCCGGGACAGGATCCGTTCGCTGCCGTGCGTCCCGCCATTGAGCAGCATCCGGAAGTAGGCGTGGTAGTCATCGACGGTGGAGACCAGCCCGCCGCCGCCGCCCGGGAAGGCCGGAGGCCGGCTCCACCGTCCGCCGGCGGGCTCGTCCCACACGTGGAACTCTCCGGTCTGCGGGTCGGGGGCGTACAGGGTCGGCAGCCGGTCGATCTTGTCGGCGGGCACGTGGAAGGCGGTGTCCTTCATGCCCAGGGGGTCGAAGATGCGTTCGCGCAGGAACGTCTCGAACGACTGGCCCGTGACCCTGGCCACCAGCACGCCGAGCAGATCGTTGCTGATCTGGTACTGCCAGCGCTCTCCGGGCTGGTGCATCAGCGGCAGCGTGCCGAGGCGGCGCATCCACTCATCCGGCTCGGGCATCGGCTCCGGCAGATCGGGCGTGAGCCCCTGCTCGAAGATCGCGCCCATGATCGGAGTGCCCAGCGACGTCATATCCATGCCGAGCCCGAACGTGGAGGTCAGCAGGTCCCGTACGGTGATCGGCCGCCGCGCCGGCACGGTGTCGTCCAGCGGGCCGTCGATCCGCTTGAGTACCCGCCGGTCGGCGAGTTCCGGCAGCCACGGCTCTACCAGGTCATCCAGCCGCAACCGGCACTCATCCAGCAGGACCATCGCCGCCGCGATCGCGACCGGCTTGGACGTCGAGGCCATCCGGAAGATCGTGTCCCGGCGCATCGGCGCGCCACCGTCGTGGCGCATCGTCCCGATCGCCTCGACGTGCGTCTCATCGCCCCGGCTGACCAGGGCGACGAGCCCGGGAATCTTCTTGGACTCGACATGCCGTGCCAGCACCTCGCGCAGTCTGCGCAGCCCTGTTGCGGAGAAGCCGCTGTTGCCAGTTCCCATCATGAATCTCCTTACCTACCTAATTCGATCTTGCGAGACCCGCCCCGGCGTGGCGCTCATGGGCTTCCATGAGCGACGCACGAGGGTCGGGGGTGAGTTCGGCGTGGCCCAGTTCGCAGCCCCGAGGCCGCAACCGCTGAACCGTTCATGGCATCCACCATCGCCGACCGCTCTGATACCGGGCTGTCGCCGTCCTGACGCGGCCGCTGACACGACACCGCATGGTCGACGGCGAGCGTGAGGGTTCGGCGGTGGGCTGGAGGAGCGGCGGGAGTGGATGCCGCTGCTCGGGCTGGAGCCGGCCCGCATCACGAAGAGGGACGACGGACGCCCAGCGAGGCGATCGCCATCGGGATGAACGCTGCCTTGACGTGCGGGTAGCCGCGGACAGGCTTCTCCGCCGTCCAGAATGCGACGTCGAGTCCTCCGTTGACCATCGGGGTGCCTTTCCAAAGTGGGGAGATCCGAGGTTGAGCAGCGGTACAGTCATTAGCACTGAAGATGATCTTGGTGTTGGGTTGAGCGTCAGCGAGTGCGGTGACGGGATCTGGTCTGGAGCTTGGGAGCGGTTCGTTCGTCAGCGGCCAGGTGCTGCGGAGCGGAGTGGCGCACCCGGTGGAAAGCGTGCGGGTCAGGAGCCGGACGGGTGCCGGTGGCCCCTCACCTGTGGATCAGGGAGGCGATGTCGCGGAACAGCCGGTCGTGGGCGGCGGCCGCCTCCGGGGAGGTCAGATCCATGTTCTGGATGAAGCCGTGCACCAGGCCAGGTTCTCGCCGGTGCGTCACCCGTACACCCACCTGTGCCAGGCGACGGGCGTAGGCGTCGCCCTCGTCGCGCAGCGCGTCGTGCTCGGCTGTCACGATCAGGGTGTCGGGCAGGCCGTGCAGGTCCGGTGTCAGCAGCGGGCTGGCGAGGGCGCGGGTGGCGGAATCCGGTGCCCATTGCGCGATGGCCCAGGAGAGGAAGTCGGCGTCCAGCGCGTGCCCGGTCCCCTTGTCGACGACGCTGGGTTGCGAGAGCGTCAGGTCGGTGTTGGGGCAGATGAGGATCTGTACGGCGGGCAAGGGATCACCCGCGTCGCGGAGCCGTAGGCAGGCCATGGTCGCCAGGTAGCCGCCCGCGCTGTCACCCGCCACCGCCGCCGGGTGCGACCAGCGCAGGACCGCGGCCACGTCGTCGATGGCTGCCGGGTAGAGATGCTCGGGGGTGCGCCGGTAGTCGACGGCCAGCACCTCGACGTCGCAGGCGTCGGCGATGCGCCGGCAGGTGCGGTCGTGGGTGTCCAAGTCCCCCATGACGAATGCGCCGCCGTGGGCGAACACCATGAGGGGACGCGCCTGCTCGCAGGGCCGGTAGTGGCGGAGCGGGAGTCCGTTGGGCCCGTGGAGGTCTTCCACGTGTGCCAGTGCGGGGCCCGGGGGACGCATGGCGGCGCGCTGGCGAGCGCCTACGCGGAGGCCGGGTACATCGGGAGGGAACATTGGTGCCTCGTCTCGCGGGGGTGGGCGCGGCTGATATTGGATTCGTGTCGGCCAATGGCCGGCAGCGGTCATCGTGCCGTCCGTCGGGGCCAGGAGGCCCTCTCCGGCTCGGTCATGCCGAACTCCTTCGATGGCTTGACTGGCCGAAACGCTAGATCCGGCCGCGGCGGAAGGCATGAGTAAAGTGACTCACGATCTGTCGTAGGTACATGGGGACGTGCAATGTTGCAGGGGCGGGCGGAGGAGATCCGAGCCGTCGAGGCTCTCCTGGCCGAGGCGAGATCCGGCAGCAGCGGAGCCCTGGTGATCAGGGCCGCGCCCGGCATGGGCAAGTCATCGCTCCTCGACCACGCCGCACAGGCGGCCGGCGGGGCACACGTGCTGCGCGTGGCCGGTGTGGAGACGGAGGCCGAGCTGCCCTTCGCCGCCCTTCACCTGCTGCTGCGGCCGGCGCTCGACCGGCTCGACACGCTTCCCGGACCGCAGGCCGCGGCCTTGCGCGGAGCGTTCGGGCTGGCAGCGGTAACGGAGACCGACAGGTTCCTGGTCGGGCTGGCCGCGCTCACCCTGCTGTCGGAGCTGGCCGAAGAACGACCGCTGCTGTGTCTCATCGACGACGCCCAGTGGCTGGACCACGCCTCGGCCTCCGCCCTGCTGTTCGCGGCACGGCGGTTGCGGTCCGAGGGGGTCACCCTCCTGGTCGCCGCGCGCGACGACCAGGACGCCTTCCCTGCGGCCGGTCTGCCCGAGCTGCGCCTCGGCGGGCTGGCACGCGAGCAGGCCGAGCGGCTGCTCAGCGACCGGCTCCCGGCCCACCTGCGAGAGCGGGTGCTCAAGGAGGCCGACGGCAACCCGCTGGCCCTCATCGAGCTGTCCAGGGCGGCTTGCGAGAGCGACCTGGAGTTCGGCGGACCGCTCCCGCTCACGGGCCGGCTCCTGGAAGCCTTCGCCGGCCGGGTCCACCGGCTGGCGGAACACACCAGGAGGATGCTCGCGGTGGCGGCCGCCGAGGACACCGGCGATCTGGGGGTCGTGCTGACCGCGGCCGGCACGCTCGACATCCCTGCCGATGCGCTGGAGCCGGCCGAGCTGGCCGGGCTCGTCAGGGTCACCGGCGGCGTCGTGCGCTTCCACCATCCGCTGCTGCGCTCGGCCGCGTACCAAGGAGCGCCCTCCTCGCAACGCAGGGCGATCCACCGGGCGCTGGCCAGATCCGTGAGCGCCGACCGGCGAGCCTGGCACCTGGCCGCGGCAGCGACCGGGCCCGACGAGCAGATCGCCGACGCCCTGGAACGTTCGGCGGAGCGAGCCGGAGCCCGCACCGGCTACGCGGCCATGGCTGCGGCCTATGAGCGCTCCGCACAGCTCAGCGCCGACCAGGAGCACCGGGCCAGGCGGCTGGCCGCGGCGGCGGGAGCGGCTAGCGAGGCGGGCCAGTCCAACCGCGCGGCGGACCTGAGCAAGAGCGCCGCGCAGCTGACCGACGACCCGATTACCCTGGCCCGGCTCGCCGAGGTCAGGGCGACGGCGGCGTTCGACGACGGCTCGCCGCAGCAGGCGGCCCGCATCCTCATCGAAGGGGCGGTGCGCATCGCCGAGGCCGCTCCCCGGCCTGCCACCCGCATGCTCGTGGCCGCCTCGCACAACGCCTGGTTCGGGGGTGACGCCGCGCTGAGCGCGGAGGCGGCGCGGCAACTCGACCGGGTGGCCCTCCCGCCGGGAGACGACCTCGCCGGCGTCACCCGCGGGCTCGCTCTCGTCCTCGGCGGCGATCTCGAGACCGGGTACCCGCTGCTGAGCGACTACCTCCGCCAGGCGTCGCCATCCAGCATCGAGGAACAGCTGACCACCGCCCACCCCGTCTTCGTCGCCGGACGCCTCGATCACGCCCTCGACCTGTCCACCTCCCTGGCCGCCCGGTGCCGTGCCGAAGGCCGCATCCGGTTGCTCCCCTTCGTCCTCGACCAGCTCGCCTACAGCCAACTCCTGACCGGGCGTCACCGCGACGCGCGTGACAACGCCGCGGACGGGCTCCAGATCGCCCTGGACACCGGCCAGGCCCACCACGCCACCGGACTGCGGGGCATCCTCGCCTGGCTGGCCGCCATAGAGGGCGACGAGGAGCGCTGCCGCGCCATGGCCGAGGACGGCGTCAGGTTCGCGCTCACGCACAGCGGCCGGGCCGTGGCCCTGCTCGCGACGTGGGCGCTGGCCATGCTGGACCTGACGCAGGGGCGTGATCAGGCGGCGCTCGACCGCCTCCAGGCACGCCGCCGCGGCTCATCGCACTTCGCCACCCGGATCGTCGTCGACGAGGTCGAAGCCGCGGTACGGCTCGGCACGCCGGAACGGGTGCTGGAGCCGCTGGCGCTTTTCCAGCGCTGGGCGGAGCTGTCGGGCGAGGCATGGGCGGGCGCCCTGGTCGCGCGCTGCCACGGGCTGATCCACGATTCGGAGAAGCACTTCACCCGGGCACTGGATCTGCACCGGCTGGCGGACCAGCCGTACGAGCAGGCCAGAACGCACCTGGCTTACGGTGAGTGGCTGCGCCGCCGTCGCCGCAAGGCCGAGGCGCGCCCGCACCTGCGCCACGCCCGGGAGGCCTTCGAACGCCTGGGCGCCAGACCCTGGACCGATCGGGCAGCCGCCGAACTGCGCGCTGCCGGTGAGGCGACGCTCACCCGCCGCCGCGTCGACCCTGGCGCCCAGCTGACCGCCCAGGAACTGCAGGTCGTGCGGCTGGCCGCGACGGGAGCCACCAACCGCGACATCGCCGCCCACCTGCTCCTCAGCCCGCGCACCGTCGGGCAGCACCTCTACAAGGCCTTCCCGAAGCTGGGCATCGCCTCCCGGACGGAACTGGCCCGGCTGGATCTCGACCAGCTCTAGCACTTCGAACGCCGCGAAGAGGCCCCCGGCGAGGCCCGGGCCGTGCCCAAGGCCGCGCCGCACCGGCTGCAGAGCCGCCGCGACATCCCGCTGTGGGTCGCTGCGGCTGTCCGGCTGTCGTGGATGCCCCCGTTGTCTGTCCCATCGCTGGTCTCTCCAGCGAGCGGCGACGCTTGACGGGGTCCCAGGAGCGGCCCGGCCGCCTCTGGGAGCCCGTCGAAGGGGCTCTACGCGCCCAGGATCTCCCTGCGCAGGTGGGTCTTGAGGATCTTGCCGCCGGGGTTGCGGGGCAGCTCCCCCTCCCGGAACCAGATGTGGGCGGGGATCTTGAACTTGGCGATCCGGTCGCGGAGGAACGACTGCAGGTCCTCCGTGGCAACCGAGGTGCCCGGCGCCAGCCGGATGACCGCGCCCACCTCCTCGCCCAACTCCTCGTGCGGCACGCCGATCACCGCCGCGTCGTCCACCGCCGGGTGCTCGAACAGGGCCGCCTCCACCTCCGCGCAGTAGACGTTCTCGCCGCCCCTGATCACCATGTCCTTGGCGCGGTCAACGATGTAGACGAAGCCCTCGTCGTCGATCTTGGCCAGGTCGCCGGTGTGCAGCCAGCGGTCCACGAAGGTCTGCGCCGTGGCCTCCGGCTTGTTCCAGTAGCCCATGATGACGTTCGGGCCGCGTACGCACAGCTCGCCCACCTCTCCGGGCGGCAGCTCGTTGCCCATCGGGTCCACCACGCGCACGTCCACAACGGGCGAGGGCAGGCCGATGCTGTCGGGCTTGGCCTGGTAGTCGGCGCCGCCGTTGCCGATGGCCAGGGCGCTCGTCTCGGTCATGCCGTAGCCGTTGGAGGGGGCGCGGTCGGGGAGGTTCTGGGTGATGCGCTCCAGGAGCTTGGGCGGGGCGGGGGCGCCGCCGTACCCGAGGGTGGTCAGGGACGACAGGTCGTACTTGCCGAAGTCGGGGTGGGACATGAGCTGCCAGGCGTTCGTGGGCACGCCGATCATGGCGGTCACGCGCTCGCGCTCGATCAGGCGCAGTGCCTGCTCGGGGTCCCACTTGTACATGAGCACCAGGCCGCCGCCGCTGAACATGGTGGTGGTCAGTGCCGAGAAGCAGCCCGTGACGTGGAACAGGGGGACGGTCAGGAGCGTGACCCTGCGGGTGGCGGCCGCGGCCGCGATGTCCTTGCCCGCCATGGCCACCGCGCGCATGAGGCCGAAGGCGACGGTCATGGGGGACTGGCCGAGGTTGCGGTGGCTGCCCAGCGCGCCCTTGGGGCTGCCGGTCGTGCCGGAGGTGTAGAAGATCGTGGCGGGGTCCTCCGGGGACAGCTCGACGTCGGGGAGCCGGACGTCGGCAGTGACCTCGCCCATCACCTCGTCGAACGCACGCGCGCCCGCCGGGACCTCGCCTCGGGTGACGATCAGAGGGACGCCCGTCGAAGCCAGCCTGGCGGCGCGCTCGCCGTCCGCGATCAGCACCTTGGCGCCGGAGTCGCTCACACCGTAGGCCAGCTCGGCCTCCGTCCACCACGCGTTGAGCGGTACGGCGACGGCACCCGCCGCCAGCGCTGCCGAGAACGAGACCACCCATTCCGGGTAGTTGCGCATGGCCACGCCCACCCGGTCGCCCTTCCGCACCCCGTACTCCTCGACCAGGCGGTTGGCCAAGGTCGCGGCGCGGCGGAAGTGGTCCTCGAACGTGATGTGCTCGTCCTCGTACACGAGGAAGACCTTCTCACTGTGGAACCCGCTCATCTCCAGCAGCGCCCGGAAGTGGGTCGGCGCGTGCTTCCACGTGCGTACCCCGGTGTCGCCGATCTCTTCGATCTCGAACAGCTGGCCGGGTCCGGTGAGCTGGGCCTGGACCTGGGCGTGCGAAAGAGACATGCGCAGAACTCCCGGCTGGTGGACGAATATTCTGGATAAATCACAGTACCGACCGGTAGGTACGTACGCCAGATGTGAAACTTTCATTTGCTTTCCGATAGTTTCTGGCGTCCAGCTTGCTGGTTTGGTGCCCGCCCGCTCCCTGCGTTGACCCCCTCCCTTGCACGTCAATACCGTCTGCGATGCAATCCGACGGGATCGAAAGCTTTCGGAACCGAGTGCCTGCCCTCCGGAGGTAGATGTCCGTTCGTCCTTGCTCGTCAGAGGACCTCGAACTCGGCCACGCTGACCTGGACCGCCTCCACCGACAGTGGCGGGAGCGGGCTCGCCGGGTACGACGTCTACCGCGAGCAGGGCACGACCGATCAGCTGCTCGGCCAGTCCACCACCAACTCGCTCGCGCTGACCGGGCTGAGCCCCTCGACCCAGTACCAGGTGTACGTCCGGGCGCGTGACGGAGCCGGCAACGTGTCGTGGAACGCGACCCTCACCGTCAGCGGGCGGACCGTCACCGCCAAGAACCTCGGCTACAACGGCACCCTGGCCCCGGACGCAAGCACCACCTTCGGCTTCCAGGTCAGCCGGCCGAGCGGCAACACGCAGACGCCTTCCGGCTACACCTGCGCGTAGCCTGCTCAGTCCCCTGGGGTGATCGCCGCCCTCAGGGGACCGGTCTATTTCACGATCAGCACTGACTCGGTGCGGGGGACGAGCTCGCCAATGATCGGATGGCCCGGGATCTCACCGGCGACGAGCAGCCCGCCCGAGGTCTGCGCGTCGGCCAGCAGCAGGCATTCGTCTTCCGGCACGCCACCGAAGTCGCAGTGAGGCGCCACCCAGTCCAGGTTCCTGCGGGAACCGCCGCTGACGTACCCGTCACGGACGGCCTCACGGGCGCCCGCGAGGTACGGTATCGCGGCGCTGTCGATGACGGCGGTGACCCCGCTCGCCCGGGCCAGCTTGTACAGGTGGCCCAGCAGGCCGAAGCCGGTGACGTCGGTGGCGCATCGCACCCCCGACGCCACGGCCGCGCGGGCGGCGTCACGGTTGAGCGTCGTCATCACGTCGATCGCCTCGCCGAACACCTCGCCGGTGGCCTTGTGCCGGGTGTTCAGCACGCCGACGCCGAGCGGCTTGGTGAGGGTGAGCGGGACCCCCGGCGCGCCGGCGTCCACGCGCAGCAGGTGGTCCGGGTGGGCGCGGCCGGTGACGGCCAGGCCGTACTTGGGGTGCGGGTCATCGATGCTGTGACCTCCCGCGAGATGGCAGTCGGCGGCCTGCGTGACGGCGAAGCCGCCGCGCAGCACCTCGTGAGCCAGTTCGAGAGGCAGGACCCCGCGAGGCCAGCCGAGCAGGTTGAGCGCCATGACCGGCTCGCCTCCGACAGCGTATACGTCGGACAGCGCGTTCGTGGCGGCGATCCGGCCGAAGTCGTAGGCGTCGTCGACGACCGGGGGGAAGAAGTCGGTCGTCGCCACCATGGCGTACGCGTCGCCCGGCATCTGGACCACGGCCGCGTCGTCCCCGTGGTCGATGCCCACGAGTAAGTCCCCCGCGGGGGATCCGCTGGAGCCGGCGAAACCGGCCACCAGCGTCTCCAGCTCGTTCGGGGGAATCTTGCAGCTACAGCCACCGCCGGTACCGTACTGCGTCAGTCTGAACTCGGTCATGGAACTATGATCACCTCTGGAGGCGTTCAGGTGCCTGGTGGCCCTCCTGGTCTTCAAAACCAGTGGCGTTGAGGATCTCAGCGCGGCGGGTTCGATTCCCGTCCGCCTCCGCTCATCGAGCAGCGGGGGAAGCCGTCAGTGGATCTACGCAGTCGCGTGCCGCGGACCGACAGCATGCTGTCCGACCCGCGGCTCGCCGCCGCCCAGGAGGCGCTGGGACGCGAACTGGTCAAGGCCGCGGTGCGGACGGCACAGCAGCGTGTCCGCGCGGGCAACCTCAAGCCGGACGAGGCGGTTGAGGCGGCGCTGGCTCTGCTGCCGAGCACGGCCAGTGGCATCAGCTCCGTCATCAACGCCACCGGCGTGATCGTGCATACCAACCTGGGCCGGGCTCCGTTGTCCCGTGCCGCGGTAGCGGCGATCAGGGCCGCCGCTGACTACGCCGACGTGGAGTTCGACCTGGCCGAGGGCGGGCGGGCACGACGGGGCCGTACGGCGCTCGCCGCGCTGGCGGAGGCGGTCCCGGAGGCGGAGGCGGTCCATGTGGTCAACAACAACGCGGCGGCGCTCGTGCTGGCCGCGACCGCCCTCGCCCAGGGCAAGGAGATCGTCATCAGCCGCGGCGAGCTCGTGGAGATCGGCGACGGCTTCCGCATCCCCGAGCTCCTCCAGTCGACCGGCGCCAGGTTACGCGAAGTCGGCACCACCAACCGCACGTCCCTGCGGGACTATCTGGACGCCTGCGGCCCCGAGACCGGCTTCATCCTCAAGGTCCACCCGTCCAACTTCCGCATCGAGGGCTTCACCTCCGAGGTGTCCATCGCGGAGTTGGCCACGGCCGGGCCGCCGGTGGTCGCCGACATCGGCTCAGGACTCCTGCGAGCAGAGCCGCTCCTGCCCGGCGAACCGGACGCCGCCGGCACCCTGCGCGGGGGAGCCGCGTTGGTCACCGCCAGCGGGGACAAGCTGCTGGGCGGCCCGCAGGCGGGCCTCCTGCTGGGCGACGCGGCCCTGGTGGATCGGCTGCGCCGCCACCCCCTGGCCCGGGCGCTGCGGGTGGACAAGCTCACCCTCGCCGCGCTGGAGGCGACGCTGCGCGGCCCGCGCCCGCCGGTGCACGTCGCGCTTCACGTGCCCGCCGAAGAGCTCGCCGGACGCGCGCGGCGGCTGGCCGCGCGCCTGGGCGACCGCGCGGAAGCGGTCGAGACCGTCGCCAGGGTCGGCGGCGGCGGCGCTCCCGGAGTGGAACTGCCCAGCGCGGGCATCGCCGTGGACGGGAAACTCGCCGTACGGCTGCGCACCGGCAACCCGCCCGTGGTGGGCCGGGTCACCGGCGGGCGGCTGATCCTCGACCTGCGCACGGTCGACCCCGGCCAGGACGAGATCATCGCCGCGGCCGTGGAGCGCGCGTGTATGTGATCGCCACCGCCGGCCACATCGACCATGGGAAGTCGACGCTGGTCAGGGCGCTGACAGGGATGGAGCCCGACCGCTGGGCGGAGGAACGGCGCCGGGGCATGACGATCGACCTCGGGTTCGCCTGGACCACGCTGCCCGGGGGTGAGCGGATCGCGTTCGTCGATGTGCCCGGGCACGAGCGGTTCGTCACCAACATGCTGGCCGGGGTGGGGCCGGTCCCGGCGGTGATGTTCGTCGTCGCCGCCGACGGTGGCTGGCAGGCTCAGTCCGCCGAGCACCTGGCCGCGCTCGATGCCCTGGGCGTACGGCACGGCCTCGTCGTCGTCACCCGCTGCGACCTGGCCGACCCCATGCCCGCGGTACGGCAGGCACGTGAGCGCCTCGACGGCACCGGGCTGGCGGGGGCCGAGATCGTGACGGTGAGCGGGCTGACC
The DNA here is from genome assembly GCF_050944675.1 of Nonomuraea sp. CA-141351. NCBI lineage: Bacteria > Bacillati > Actinomycetota > Actinomycetes > Streptosporangiales > Streptosporangiaceae > Nonomuraea > Nonomuraea sp. CA-141351. The sequence continues at coordinate 7,694,352 of NZ_CP191982.1, read as the reverse complement.
GGCGAAGGCCTCACCGAGCTGGAGGCCGCCCTGGCCAAGCTCGTCGCCGGGCTTCCCAGCCCGGACGCCGAGGGAGCGGTCCGGCTGTGGATCGACCGGGTGTTCACCGTCAAGGGCGCCGGGACCGTCGTCACCGGCACGCTCACCCAGGGGACTCTCCGCATCGGCGACGAACTGGACATCGACGGCCACCGGGTCAGAGTCCGAGGGCTGCAAACCCTCAACCAGGAAAGGGAAAGGGTCCACGCGACCGCGCGGGTCGCCGTCAACCTCCGCGGCGTCGACCGTGCGGCCCTGTCCCGCGGCATGGCGCTGGTCACGCCCGACGCCTGGCTGCCGACTCAGGTCGCCGACGTCCGGCTGGCTCCGGACGCGGGCCGGCGCGGTGAGGCCACCCTGCACGTCGGATCGGCGGCCGTGCCCGTCCGCGTCCGAGCCCTGGGGGCCGGCACGGCCCGGCTCACGTTCGACCGTGCCCTGCCGCTCAGGACGGGCGATCGCGCCTTGCTCCGCGAACCGGGTCGGCACGAGATCACCGCCGGTGTACACGTGCTGGACGTGCGCCCGGCTCCGCTACGGCGGCGGGGGGACGCGGCGGCGCGGGCCGCCGAGCTCGGCGAGACCGGCCTGCCCGACGCCGTCACCCTGTTGCGCTGGCACGGTGTGCTGTCGGGGGCCGAGCTGGCCGCGATGGGCTGCCCGCCGATCGGCGAGCCCGTGACTGGTGACTGGTTCGCCGATCCCGGGCACTGGTCGGCTCTGCGGCGCCGCCTCGCCGACCACGTCGCGCGCAGGCCCCCGCTGGATCCAGGGGTCACGCTCGAGGCCGCCGCGCAGCTGCTCGGACTGCCGGACCGCAGGCTCGCGGAAGCGCTCGTCGCGCCGCCGCTGACGGTCCGGTCGGGGCGCGTGGTCTCGGCCGGCGGCACCTTGCCCGCACCCATCGCCAAGGCGGTGGCCGAGCTGACCGCCCACCTCTGCGAGCATCCGTTCGACGCCCCGACCCCCGAACGGCTCGCCGAGCTCGGCCTCACCGGCAAGGCGCTGGCGGCGGCGATCCGCTTCGGCGCGCTGACATCGATCGGGAAGAACGTCGTGCTCCTGCCCGATGCGCTGGACCGGGCCGCCGGCACGCTGGCGCGGCTCGCCTCGCCCTTCACCGTCAGGGACGCGCGGCTCGCGCTGGCGACCAGCCGCCGCGTCGCCCTCTCCCTCCTCGAACACCTCGACGCACGAGGCGTCACCCGGCGCGTCAGCGACGACCTGCGGATCTATCAGGCCCCTCACGGCTCGGCGACGGCTCCGGCGCGTGAGGACGACGGGCGGTAACGACGGCGCCGGGGAACGATTTTCGGCCGTCTGTCAGACTTTTTGGCGACCATATTGACAGCCATGATCACAGCGGCTCACACTGAATGCGCGCACTGGGCTGCGTACCCAAATTTCCGGATATCCCGTGAAATGCCCAGTGATGTTTCGTTTTCGGCGGAGGCCTTATGTCAGATGAGCAGCGACGTTTCCTGTCCAGGCGAAACCTTCTCAGAACCGGAACAGTGGCAACGGTCTCCACAGTGGCAGCCGGGGCTCTGGCGAGCGACGCGTTCGCGTCGGCCACGACCGTCGAAGAGACCGCCAGGGTGACCGAGACCGCATCCGGCACGGTGACGGCCGTGGCCGAGCGCGACGGCCGTACCTTCAAGAACGTCTCCTACACCGGGTTTCCCGAGGGCGTGCTTCCGCGCGTCGGGGACCTCGTCACCGTCACCGACCGGGTCTCCGAGCTGGGGCTCGTGGCCCTTCCCCTCTGCACGTGGACGACGGGCGCGCCGAGCCGCGACAGCAAGGGCGTCGTGACCCTCAACGGCGTCAAGGCCGCTCCCTCACAGCAGCTCAGCGCCGCGGGGCAGAGCACGGTCCTCGTCGCGCTCATGGGCACGACGCTGCCGGACGCTCAGGTGCTCGACGTCAGATCACCCAGCACCGACTGATGCCGGAACTCCTCTCCCTCCTGGTCCGGTTCGCCGCGGCCACCCTCCTCCTTTACGCCGGAACCCGAAAACTCGCCGAACCGCGCGACTTTCGCCTCACCCTGGCCGCCCTGGCGGTTCCCGGGAAAGGCGCGCTGGTGTTCGCCGTGCCGTTACTGGAAATCGCGACCGCGATGATGCTGGCAGCAATGCCGTGGCCCATGCTCACCGCTCTTATGGTGGGCGTTCTCGGGCTTTCCTTCGCGGGTGCGGGCGCCATCGCACTGCTCGGCGGGAAGAACATCGGATGCGCGTGCCTGGGCCGTTCGTCGCGGCCGCTGGGCGTCAGGCAGATCGCGTACCTGCCCCTGTGGGGAGCCCTGGCCGTGCTGGTGCTGGTGGACCAGAGCGGGCTGCGCGCCGAGCAGGGATTGTGGACTCTGGCAGCCCTGGCACTGGGCCTCGCCGTCCTGGCCGGGCTGCGAGGCTTCCCCGTCGCCCGGGAGAACCTCGTGTTCACCCGGGCCCTCAACAAGGACGCTTCGTGATCGCACTCACCATAGCCGTCTGCATTCTGACCATCGTTGTGTTGATCTGCGTCCTGGCGCTGGTCGACCAGTACCGCACGCTCGAAGTGGTGCGCACCGAACTGGGGCTGAACGACACCCCCGAGGCGATCGCCCTTCCCGAGGGACTGCCGACGCCGCCGTCCTCGGCCGGACTGCCGGCCGAGTTCGACGGGCAGGAGCGCCTGATCGTGCTGTTCCTGTCAACGATGTGCTCCACATGTCAGACCATCGCCAAACGGCTCCGCGGCGAAGTGCCGCAGGGCGTGCGACTCGTCATCGAAGCACGCTCACACGAGGACGCCGAGACGTGGTTGTCCGCGGCGAGGATGCCCGCCGACCGGGTCATCGTCGACGAGGAAGCCAAGATCGCCAACACGCTTGAGATCAGCGTGGCACCCTCGGCCGTCGTGTTCCAGGACGGGAGGGCCGTGTCCGCCCAGACCATCCCGTCGTTCCGGCAACTCGAAGCGCTCCTGGCCGCGCCAGAACTCATCACCGTCCCTGAGAGACAAGCAGGAGTGGCATGACCACCATGCAGAACGCCGAGCCGGAGACCATCCGCACCATCAAGGACCCACTACGTCGCGCCGGCATCTACACGGCCGCCGGCGCCATCATCGCCGGGCTGGCCACCCTCCTCTCGCCGAAGGAGGCCAAGGCCGACCCGCTCGGATCGCCGTGCTGCGCGCTGGCGACGAGCCGTTGGTGCCCGTACCCGGTGGACCGGCCCCGTTGGTACTGCCCGTCCGGATACAACCGCACCTACTGGACCTGCAAGGACAGCAGCAACCGCACGGTGTACTGCGGCGAATGCACCACGTCGTCCTCCTGCTGGTCCGGCTCTTACTACTGCTCCATCTGGTACTACTGACCCCGGCATGCTGACCTACTGGGTGCTCTCACTGGCGGCTGTGGCGGGCTTCGCCCAGCTGTACAGCCCTTGAGGCCAGTCCTTCATCGGAGTGATCCGCCCCTTCGTGCAAGGGGACTCTGAACTCGGCCGGCAGCGAGCCCGGTCGTTCATCCTCATCCTCACCGCCGCGCACGTCTCGACGGCGACTCTGACGGTGTTCGTCTTGTCGCAGTTGGGTCAGCTGATCTCCGGTGCGCTGTCCGCCTTCGCGGTCACCGTCATCCTGGGCGTCGCGAGTGTGGCCGGCCTGGTGGTCGACCTCATCGCGGTCGCGCGGGGGCGCATGTCCTTGGGCCTGCGCCGCCAGACGGCCAAGGAACTGGCGCACACGACGGACACCTGGTGGGTGACACCGCTGCTGTGGGGTGGGGACACGGGCATCATCGGTACGACCTACCGGGTCTCGTTCACGTCGTGGGTCCTGCTGCTGGCGGCCCTCACGGGAGCGGCGCCTCCATGGCTGGGCGCGGTCTATGGCCTGGCCTTCGCGATACCGCTGGTCCTTTCCGTCAGCCTCGGCCCGCCGACCAGCACGGGACTCATGCGCAGCCAGCGCTTGTGGACCAATGTTCGAGGCGCGCAGATGCTCGGAGTAGTCGTCATGGTGGCCCTGCCCCTGTGGACGGCCTGGACATGGTGACACGAAGTTTCCGGTTGATCATCCGGGCCGCGGCATCCGTAGCCGTCGCCGTTCTGTGCGGCGGGTGCGATGCCGCGGCCCGGCCTGATGCCGAAGGAGAGGCACCGGCGGTGTGTGACGACACCATCCGCGCGGCGAAGGAGCTTCCACGGGCGCTCCTGGACGCCGGCATCGAACGAGCCGCGGGCGAATCGGATATCTGGTTCATCGCGCCGGACGACGCCACCTGGGGCGCTTCTGTGGAACCGGCCGGCAACGGGTTCTACGCCAAACGCCCGCTGTGGACGTCCAGCGACAAGCCGCCGTCCGTGACGGTCACGGCGGTCGGGGCGGACGCCAAGGGAGAAGCGACCCTCAGCCCCACGTCGGAGGGACTGCCGGGGCCGCTGCCGATGGGCGTCCACTTCCCCTCACGCGGCTGCTGGAAGATCACGGCCACGTCGGAGAAGGGCCGAGCGGAGATCATCGTCAAGATCTGACCGCTGAATCCCACTCAGCCCTTCACCGAGCCGGCGAAGCTGAAGGAGCTCGCCAGATACTTGTTGACCGCCACGTAAAGGACCACCGCGGGAGCCGTGTACAGGATCGAGAAGGCGGCCAGCTGACCGTACGCCACCTGGCCGTACTGCGAGAAGAACGTGTAGATGGTGACCGCTGCCGGCTGCTTCTCCGGCGTGTCCAGCAGGACGAAGGGGGCGAAGAAGTTCCCCCACTGGCCGACGAAGACGAAGATGGCCACCACGGCGATCCCGGGCGCCATCAAAGGGCCCACCACCGCTGTCAGCGAGCGGATCCAGCCGGCGCCGTCCACCCAGGCCGCCTCCTCCAGGTTCACCGGCACGCCGTCCATGAAGTTCTTCATCATCCAAATGGAGAACGGCAGCGAGCTCGCTGTCAGGAACAGCACCATCGCCGGTACGGAGCCGTACAAATTGAAGCGGAAGAACATCGCGTAGACGGGCACGAGAACGGCCGTCACCGGCAGGCCCGTGGTGAACAGGAGGGTCAGCATGAAGTGGCGGCGGTAGCGGAGCTGGTACCGCGACAGCGGGTACGCGGCCAGGCCCGCCACCAGGACCGTCAGCACCGCTGTGGAGCCTGAGATGACGATCGAGTTGATCAGGGGCAGGATGATCGTGTCCCAGGTCAGGACGGCCTTGAAGTTGTCCAGGGAGAAGGAGAGCCTGGGCTGGGCGGCCAGGCCGGCTTCGGGCTCGACCGAGGCGATCAGGACCCAGAGGAACGGGCCCAGGAAGGCCAGCGTGATGAGCGCGAGCGCGAGCAGGGCGCCGGCGCGGGCGGCGAGTCGTGTCATGCGTCCTCCACCTTGATCAGGCGCAGGTAGATCATCGAGAACAGCGCGCCGATCACGAGCATGACCAGCGCGATCGCGGAACCGTAGCCGATCTCGAAATAGCGGAACGCCTGCTCGTACATGTACAGCGGCGTCGTCTGGCTGGCCGTGCCGGGCCCGCCGCCTGTCAGGGCGTAGATCAGGCCGAAGCTGGCCAGGGTCTGCAGTGTGATCAGCATGAGATTCGCCATGATCGAGCGGCGGATCAGCGGGAGCGTGATGTGGAGGAGGCGGCGGCCCGGGCCTGCGCCGTCCACCGCGGCGGACTCCAGCAGGTCGCCGGGGACCTCCGAGAGGGCGGCCGAGTAGACGAGCATCGAGAAGGCCGTGCCGCGCCAGATGTTCGCCAGGATCACCGCCAGCATGGGGGCGGTGTAGAGCCATTCCTGGGAGACGCCGAGCACCGTGTTCAGGGTGCCCTCCTCGGCCAGGAAGGAGTACCAGCAGGCCGCGGCCACGACCTCCGGCACCACCCAGGCGGCTATCACCACGCCGTTGACGACGCTGCGCGTCACCCGGCCGCGGCCGCGCTGGAGCAGCGCGATGATCAGGCCCAGGGTGTTCTGGCCGATGACCGCCGAGCCGATGACGAAGACGAACGTGAGCAGGAACGAGTTCAGGAAGTTCGGGTCGCCGAAGAGCTTGACGAAGTTGGCCACGCCGACGAACCGCGAATGAACCGAGGCCGAGCCCGTCAGCGTCTCGTTGGTGAAGGCGATGTAGATGCTCCAGAGGATCGGCCCCGCCAGGAAGAGCGCGAGGAGCACGAGGGCGGGGCCGAGGGGGACGAGCCAGCGCAGAACGCCCCGCCGTGACGAGCCGCGTACCGGGCGGCTCGTCACGGACGGGGACGGGGCCGTGACGATCGTCATCGGGCCAGGACCTTGTCGGGGCCGCCTACGGCCGACGGCAGCGCCTTGGCGTAGCTCGCGGTGGCCTCCTCAGGGCTCATGGAGCCGGTCGTGACCGCCTCCATGGCCTCCTGGACCTGAGCGGACACCTTGGGGTACGCCTCGAAGGCCGGCCGGTAGTGGGTGACGGAGGCCAGATCGGTGAAGAACTTGATGCTCGGGTTCTCGGCGTTGTACTCGGGGTCGGCGGCCACGTCCTTGCGGGGGGCCAGGTCACCGGTGCCCACCGAGTACGTCATCGAGTTCTCCTTGTTGGTGGCCGTCGTGATGAAGTCGAACGCCTCCTGCTTGTTCTTCGTGTACGCGCTCATCGCCATCACCCAGCCGCCCGACATGCTGACCGCGCCCGGCGCCTCGCCGTTCTGCGTCGGCATGGCCGTCCAGCCCATCTTGTCCTTCCACTCCGGCCACGGCTTGGTGCTGGTCGGCTTCCACGCCGCCCCGGTCCACGCCCCGTCGAGCGCGATGCCCAGCTTGGCGTTCGGGAACCACTCGTAGTTGTTCTTGTCGGCGAGCTTGGAGTTGTGGGCGTCGGCCTGCTTCGGGCCCAGCTCCTCGCGGTAGATGGTGTTGATGAAGGTCAGGGCGTCGGTGAAGTTCTTGCCCCCGGCCACCCACTTCTTCTGCGTCTCGTCGTAGAGGGTGCCGCCCGGCGTGCCGTACAGGAGCATCTCGAAGCCCTGCATGGTCGACGCCTCGCCGTGGATCTTCGTGGAGTACATGCTGAAGGGGACGACGCCGGGGAGCTTCTGCTTGATCGTGCGGGCCGCCGTCAGCACGTCGTTCCAGGTCTTCGGCTCCCACGGGACGGGGAGCCCGGCCTTGGCGAAGACGTCCTTCTGGTACCACAGGCCGCGCGTGTCCGTGCTGATCGGCACACCGTAGATCTTGCCGTCGCCGCCCTTGGCGGCCTGCTTGACCGAGTCGGGGAACTGGGTGCTCCAGTCGGGCCACTTGGCCAGGTAGTCGTCGAGCGGGGCCAGCTTGCCGGCCGCGACGTCCGCGTTGACCTGGAACGTGTCGTGGTAGTAGAGGTCGGGCGCGGAGTCGGGGGAGCGGTTGAGAAGTGCCAGCTTCGTGTAGTACGCCTCGTTGTTGCCCTGGACGGGGGTGAGCTTGATCTTGATGCCGGGGTGGGCGGCTTCGTACTGCTTCTTCGCGTTGCCGAGCATCTTCTCCAGATGCGGCCACGTCGGCTCGACCTTGTAGAGGACCTCGAGTTCCTTGCCGCTGCTGGAGGTGTCTTGTGAGGCGCCGCACCCGGCGACGGCCGTCAAGAGGAGGAGGGAACCGGCCAGCGCACGTTTCATCACGGTCTCCCCGTGTTTCCTTGGGTTTGCCCGTGAACGTAAATCAATTTGATTTACTAAGTCAACACTCTGTGGTGACATGGCTCACATGCGACGCGGCACGAACCTGCCGGAAGTGGGGAGCTACAACCGAGCCGTGGTCCTGGAGGCGATCCAGGTGTCCGACGGCATCAGCCGGGTCCAGATCGCCGCCCGCACCAGGCTGACCGCGCAGACCGTATCGGTGATCGTACGCAGGCTGCTGGAGGAGGGGCTCGTCGTGGAGGACGGGTCCGTGCCGTCACGCGGCGGCAAGCCGCGCACGATCCTGCGCGTGGACCCCGGCGCCGGATACGCGGTCGGGGTGCACTTCGACCCCAAGGAGCTCTCGTGCGTGCTGGCCGACCTGGCGGGGCGGCCGCTCGCGCGGCTGCACCTGCCCGTGCGGCCCGGGCTCGAGCCCGAGTCGGTGATCCGGCAGATGGCCAGGGCGGCGCGGCGGATCCTGCGGGAGGCGGGGGTGGCGGACGACAAGGTGATCGGGGTGGGCCTGGCCTGCCCGGGGCCGCTGGACCGGGACGGCGTCATGGTGTGCCCGCCGCGGCTGCCCGAGTGGGACGGGGTGCCGGTCAAGGCGCTGCTGCACGAGCACACACGCTTTCCGGTGACCGTGGACAACGACGCCACCGCGGCGGCCATCGGGGAGCGGTGGGCCGGGATCGCCCGCACCACGCCCAGCTTCGCCTACCTGTACCTGGGGACGGGGATCGGCGGCGGGATTTTTCTGGATGACCAGGTGTATCGGGGGCGGTCGGAGAACGCGGGCGAGTTCGGGCACATCACGGTCGAGCCCGACGGGCCCGAGTGCTACTGCGGCAACCGGGGATGCGTGGAGGCGGTGTGCTGCCCGAGCGCCATCGAGGCCGCCCTCGGGGGAGACATCCCCTACGCCGCCATCTGCGCGGCCGCCGCCGCCGGCGAGCCCGAGGCGCGGCAGGTCATCGAACGGGTGGCCGGGCGGCTGGCCGACGCCGCCGTGAGCGTGGTGAACATGCTGGACATCGACCTGCTCGTGCTCGGCGGGCCCGCGCTCAGGGAGGCAGGGGAGATCTACCGCGAGGCGATCGCGCGGGCCGTGGCGAGCAGGCCGCTGGCCAGGCGGTTGCACGCCGTGCGGGTGGAGACCTCGCCGATCGCGGCCGACGCCGCCGCGATCGGCGCGGCATCCTTGGTCTTCCACCGCACGTACGCGCCCCGCCTGGGGGACTAGGCGCGCTTCAGCCTCAGGGTGACCAGCTCGAACGGGCGCAGCGACAGCGACAGCGCCCCCTCACCCGTGGGGCGTTCCAGCAGGTCAGTGGCCACGACCTCGGCGACGGGGAAGCCCGGTGCCAGCGTGACGCCGGCCCGGCCGCCCCTGGACTCGTGGAAGCGTACGATCACGTCGCCGCTCCCGTCGTCGGCCAGCTTGACGGCGGTCACCACCACCGCGTCGTCGTCCACCGTGATCAACGGCTCCACCTCCGCCGAGGCGGCACCGGACACGTGACGCTCGGGGAGGTTGATGAAGTAACCCTCGCGCACCGCGTCACCGATCGTCGCGCCCGGCACGAGCGCGTGGCGGAAGCGGTGCACCCCTTGGTCGGTCTCCGGGTCGGGGAAGCGCGGCGCACGCAGCAGGGAGACGCGCAGCGTCGTGGTGGTGCCCGAGTCGCCGACGGTACGGGTGACGTCGTGGCCGTACGTCGAGTCGTTGACCAGCGCGACGCCCCAGCCGGGCTCCTCCACGTGCACGAAGCGGTGGTTGCACGCCTCGAACTTGGCGGCCTCCCAGCTCGTGTTGGTGTGCGTGGCGCGGAAGGCGTGGCCGAACTGGCTCTCGGAGGCGTACCGGTCGGCGCGCACGTCCAGCGGGAACGCCAGCTTGAGGAACTTCTCCGTCTCGTGCCAGTCGACCTCCGTGAGGATGTCGAGCCGCCCGCCGGCGAGCGTGAGCAGCTGCGTCACGGAGGACGACCCGAACGAGCGCCGGACACGCACCGAGTCGCCGTCGAGGTCCACCTCCTCGGCCTCCACCAGGTCGGTGAGCGTGTTGCGGTAGAACTCGTCCACGTCCCAGGCGTCCCACTTGTTGGGGAAGTCGGGGTGGAGCTGGAGGAGGTTCGCCGCCTGCCCGGGCGCGACGGTCTCCCTGCCCGCGCTCAGGTCGTAGGCGGAGACGACCAGGCCGCGGTCGTCGATCTCCACCCTGAGCAGGTCGTTCTCCAGGACGAAGCCGCCGGCGTCGCGGACGCGCGCCTCCGTCCCGCGCAAGCCGGAGACGACCCTGGCGCCCCCTCCTGGCACGCCGTGGCGGGTGTGCGGGGCCCCGTTGAAGACCACCGTACGATCGCCGTCGCCCGCCAGGGCGCGCTGGGCCGCGTCGATGACGCCGTTCAGCTCCGACGCCACCGCCTCGTACGTCCTGCGCGCCTCCCGGTGCACCCAGGCGATCGACGAGCCCGGCAGGATGTCGTGGAACTGGTGCAGCAGCACCGTCTTCCAGATCCGGTCAAGCTGTTCGTACGGGTAGGAAGCGCCCGTACGCACGGCCGCGGTCGCCGCCCACAACTCGGCCTCCCTCAGCAGCGACTCGCTGCGCCGGTTGCCCTGCTTGGTCTTGGCCTGGCTGGTCAGCGTGGCGCGGTGCAGCTCCAGGTAGAGCTCGCCCACCCAGACCGGCGGGTTCGGGTACTCGGCCTCGGCCTTGGCGAAGAAGTCGGCGGGCGGCTCCCAGGTGACGGCCGGCGAGCCCTCCAGGTCGCGCAGCCTGGCCGCCTTGGCGACCATCTCGCGCGTCGTGCCCCCGCCCCCGTCGCCCCAGCCCGTCGGCGCGAGCGAGTGCCGCGCGGTGCCCTTGTCCTTGAAGTTGCGCTCCGCGTGCGCCATCTCGCGGCCGCTCATCGAGCAGTTGTAGGTGTCCACCGGCGGGAAGTGCGTGAAGATCCGCGTCCCGTCGATGCCCTCCCACAGGAACGTGTGGTGCGGGAACGTGTTCGTCTGGCTCCAGGAGATCTTCTGCGTGAGCAGCCGCTTCGAGCCCGCCGCCTTGATGATCTGCGGCAGGCCCGCCGCGAAGCCGAACGTGTCCGGCAGCCACACCTCCTCGTTGTCGATGCCGAACTCGTCGATGAAGAACCGCTTGCCGTGCACGAACTGCCTGGCCATCGCCTCCGAGCCGGGCATGTTCGTGTCGGACTCCACCCACATGCCGCCCGCGGGCACGAACCGGCCCGTGGCCACGGCCTTGGTCACCCTCGCCCACACCTCGGGCCGGTATTCCTTGATCCACGCCCACTGCTGCGCCTGCGACATCGCGAACACGAAGTCCGGCTCGTCCTCCAGCAGCGCGGTCATGTTGGAGGCGGTGCGGGCCACCTTGCGCACGGTCTCACGCAGCGGCCACAACCAGGCCGAGTCGATGTGGGCATGCCCCACGGCGCTGATCCGGTGCGCCGACGGCACCGCCGGGGACGACAGCACACCGGTCAGCTCCGCCCTGGCGGCGGCCGCCGTGCCGTTGACGTCCTGGAGGTCGACGGCGTCCAGCGCCCGCTCCAGGGCCCGCAGCAGCTCCCAGCGGCGGGTGCCGCCGGCGGGCAGCTCAAGCATCAGCTCGCCCAGCACCTCCAGGTCCATCACGAGCTGCCACACGGTCTCGTCGAAGACGGCCAGGTCCATGCGGCCCAGCCGGTACAGCGGGGCGGTGCCGGCGGTCTCCTTGTCGCCCAGGTGCGTCGGCTGGAAGGGCGGGTGGCCGAGGATGACGGGGTTGGAGGCGGCCTCGATGTGCAGGCGCACCCGCTCGCCGCCCTCGGCGGGGGAGCCGACGCGTACCCAATGGTTGCGGGGGTTGAGGCCCTTCACCGGCGAGCCGTCGGGGCGGTAGACGAGGCCCTCGGACTGGAAGCCCGGCATGTTCTCGTCGAAGCCCAGGTCGAACAGGGCCTCGACGGTCCTGCCCGCCCACTCGGCCGGCACGGTGCCGGTGACCGTGAACCAGCTCGTCCCCCACGGCGCGCCCCACGCGGCGCCTGGCGCGATCGGCTCGGGGGTCGCCGCCAGCCCCTCCTCGACCGGTACGGGCTCGCCCGGCGCGTGCCACACGGCCACGTCCAGCGGCACGGACTCGGGATAGACGGCCGGGCGGATGCGCTCGTCGAGCACACGCTTCAGTCGGGCCTCGACCAGGTTGCGGTCATCATGCATGTCGGGCGGCTCCCCACGAAAAAGGTGATAAATAAGCCCTTAGCACGTTAGGCAACCGGCTCGCGCTGGTCCACCTCGCGCCCCGGTGGTACACAGGCGTCATGGCAGAGATCGTCCTCTTGCACTCCGCACAGGGCCTGCGCCCGGGGGTGGGCGTGGCGGCGGAGGTTCTGCGGTCGGGCGGGCACGTCGTGCGCACGCCCGACTACTACGACGGCGAGGTCTTCGCCGACATCGAGCCGGGTCTGCGCAAGCGTGACGCGCTGGGCCCCGACGAGCTCGACCGCCGCTTCCGCCGGATCGGGGACGAGGTGGCGGGTCCCACGGTGTTCGCCGGGTTCTCGCTGGGAGCGTACGGGGCGCAGTTGCTCGCGGCGACGCACCCGATGGCGAGGGGCGCTCTGCTGTTCCACGGCGGGGTGGCCGTCGAGGGTGAGTGGCCGGACGGAGTCCCCGTGCAGGTGCACTACGCCGAGCACGATCCGTGGCTGGACAAGGAGGAGATCGCCAGGCTCGGAGCGGCGGTGGGAGCGGGATTCGAGTGCTTCGTCTATCCGGGTGACCGACACTTGTTCGCCGATCCCGGCCTGCCCGATTACTCGGAAGAGTCGGCGGCGCTCATGTGGAAGCGGTCGCTCGCGTTTCTCGGCCGGACATAACGCGCTTTCCGCAAATTGGGTCTCCCTTTTCTCTCGCGTTTTATTTACGATCACATCGACCAATCGAGATCGACGGAGGGATCGCACATGACGATCGAGATCAAGAAGGTCGAAGAAGTCGAGACGACGGGTAACAGCAACAGCTGCTGACCGTCTGCGCGGCCTCCCGCAGAGGCCCCCATCCGCGGGAGGCCCGCCTCCGACCTGCTCTGGAGTCGTCTCCATGCCAAGGATTCAGGTGAATCCGGCTTTTCCTCTTTTCATCGACGAGGAACACGAGAGGATACGGCTCGGCGATTTCCCGCCGACCGGGCGAATACTGGATCCCGCCCCGCCGCCCCTGCGCCGCCTGATCCGGCTCTGCGCCGAGTCGCCCGTCGAGCGGAGTGAATTGCACACTCTCATCGACGGCGTCGATCCTCAGGATATCGACGCGGCGGTCGAGCAACTTCTGGCCGCGCGGATTCTCGTCACCGACACCGAACTCGGCACGCTGACCGGCGAGGCCAGGCTGTCCCGGTTAGGGCTGTGGCTGTCCATGTTCCACCCGGCGGAGCAGGCCGCCGCGGCGATCGCGGACCTGTCGCGCAGACATGTCGCGGTACTCGGCGCGGGCGCCATCGGCGGGCACGTCGCGCTCCAGCTCGCCACCTCGGGCGTGGGCCGGCTGACGATCCTGGACGACGACCGGGTGGAGCTCAGCAACCTGCACCGCCAGCACCTCTACACCGTGCGCGACCTCGGCGAGCCCAAGACGGCCGCCGCCGCGCGCACCCTCCTGGAGCACTGCCCGGACCTGGAGGTCAGGCAGGTCGGGAGGCGCATCGCCGGGCCGCGCGACGTCGTCACCGACGCCGACCTCGTCGTGAACACCGTGGACACGCCGCAGCCGCACATCCGCCGCTGGGTCAACCAGGCCTGCGTCGAGGCGGGCACGCCGTTCGTCACCGGCGGCTTCAACCAGCACGTCGGCCTGCTCGGGCCGCTCGTCGTGCCCGGCAAGACCGGCTGCCTGGCCTGCCAGGAACGCGCGCTCGCCGAGCGCTACGGCACCACCACATTGCCGGTCAGCGACAACCCCGGGCGGACGATCCCGTCGTTCGGGCCCTTGTGCGGGATCGTGTCGGGGATGCTCGCCTCGGAGGTGATCCGCCACCTGACCGGGACCGGCGCGTCCGCGATCGAGGGCAGGAGCGTCTGGCTGGACCTGCTCACGCTCACCACCACCGCCCGGGACTTCGACCGGCTGGACGACTGCGAGGTCTGCGGGTGAGGGCCGATTTGTCGTTCCTCACTGTCGTCGCCGACGGGCCGGACGACTATGTGATCGGCAACGGCGAGACGTTCGTCAACGTGCCGGGGGTGGCGGCGGCCGTGATCGCGTCGCTCGACGGGACCAGGACGGCCGAGGAGGCCCGTGCCCGGGTGCTGGCCGAGCACGGCGTGGACGTGGACGTGGCCGAGTTCGTCACCGGGCTCGAAGGAGCGGGGCTGCTCAGCCGGCCGCGCCGCCCGCCGAACCTCTGGGACCGGATCCGGCCCCGTCACGTGGCCTGGCTCTTCTCCAGGACCGCCCACGCCGTGCTGGCCCTGCTGACGGCGGCCGCGCCGGCCGCCGCCGTCGCCAGGCCGGAGATCCTGCCCGGTTTCTCGTCGCTGGTGTGGTCCAACAGCCTCACGTTCACGGTGGCCTTCGTGGCCGGCTCGTGGATCCTCGTGCTGGTGCACGAGCTCGGCCACGTCGCCGCCGCGAGGTCGCTGAACGTGCGGGCCGAGCTGTCGCTCGGCACCCGGCTGCAGTTCCTGGTCGTGCAGACCAGGATCACCGGCATCTGGGGCGTGCCCAGAAGGGCCCGCTACCGCGCGTATCTGGCGGGCATGCGGGTCGACTGGTTCCTCGTCTGCGCCGGGGCGTGCGTCCTGTACGTCGCCGACCTCGCCATCGTGCGGCTGGTCATGGTCATCTGCCTGTCGCAGATCGCCTGGCAGTTCCTGTTCTTCATGCGTACCGACGTCTACTACGCCTTCGCCAACGCCAGCGGGAACAAGAACCTCATGGCGGACGCGCAGGCGTACCTGCGCGCCGCGCTCGCGGGGAACGCGGGGCAGGCCCGCCGCAGCGTCCGCGTCTACGCGTGGTTCCTGGTGGCGGGGCGGGTGCTCGGGCTGGGGTTCTTCGCCCTCTACACGGTGCCGATCACGCTCGCGGTGGTGCGGCGGTCCGTCGCGGAGCTGCCCGGCTGGCAGCCCGTCGCCACGCTCGCCCTGGTGGCCGCCGGGTGGGTGCTCTACCTGGCCCTGCTCGGCCGCCGGCTGATCACGTCAGCCCGGAGTGGAGCCCTTCGGCGAAGCCGGCCGGGCTCGTGAGATAGCCCACGGCGGTGGGTTTCCAGCCGCAGCCGGTGGTGGCGAGTTCACGACAAGTCGGGAAGTGGCCACATCGACCTCATAGACACCGTGCCGTCCAGATCACTAGGAATGCGGTATTCGTGCTTACCGATTTTCTGGAGGTCGTCCATGGGACGATGGCGGGCTGCGGCCGTCTCCATGGTCATGGTCGCATCGGTGCTCGCGGCTCCCGGCGCGCACGCGGCAACGGTATCCCCGCCGGCGGCGTTCACAAGGGCCCCGGCGAGCGACGAGATCACGCTGATCACCGGCGACCAGGTGCAGGTGCGGGCCGTGGACGGCGAGCACCACGCGGTGACCGTCACCCCCGCGCCGCGCGCTGACGGGTCCGTGCCGACGTTCCAGGTGCTGGAGTCGGACGACGGCGTGACCGTCATTCCCGACGACGTCGCGGCCCTGGTCCCCGAGCGGCTCGACACCGCGCTGTTCAACGTGACCGAGTTAGCCGAGCAGGGCTTCGGCACCGCGATCCCGCTCATTTTCACGTACGCGGGCAACACCACCAAGGCCGCGATCCCCGCCGTGAAGCAGGTCCGTACGCTGGAGAGCATCGGCGGCGCGGCCGTCCAGGTGGCCACGCGGGACGCGGCGAAGTTCGGGACGGAGCTGGCCAAGCTGGCCGCCCCGACGCTGCGCGCGGCCGGGCCGCTGGCAGGCGTGGAGAAGATCTGGCTCGACCGCAAGGTGGAGCCGGCACTGGAGCAGAGCGTGCCGCAGATCGGCGCGCCCGAGGCATGGGCCGCGGGCTACGACGGCACCGGCACGACCGTGGCCGTCCTGGACACCGGCGTGGACGCCACGCACCCCGACCTCGCGGGCAAGGTCGCCGACCAGCGCGACTTCACCGGCCAGAGCGTCACGGGCGACCCCCACGGGCACGGCACCCACGTCGCCAGCACCATCGCGGGCACGGGCGCCGACGGTATCGGCAAGGGCGTCGCGCCCGGCGCGAGGCTGCTCAACGGCCGCGTGCTCGACGCCGACGGCTACGGACTGCTGTCCTGGATCATCGACGGCATGGAGTGGGCGGCCGGCGAGAAGCACGCCGAGATCGTCAACATGAGCCTCGGCAGCCGCGAACCGGGCGGCCCGCTCACCACCGCCCTGACGCGGCTCAGCCGGCAGTACGGCACGCTGTTCGTGGTGGCGGCCGGCAACGACGGCTGCGACCAGTGCGTGGGCGCCCCTGGCGACGCCCCCGAGGCACTGACCGTCGGCGCCGTGGACAAACAGGACAAGCTTGCTCCCTTCTCCAGCAGGGGACCGATCATCGCCGACCTGGCCGTCAAGCCCGACGTCACCGCCCCAGGCGTGGACATCACGGCAGCCAAGACGGGCGGCGGCAGCCTCACGCTCTCCGGCACCTCGATGGCGACCCCGCACGTGGCGGGCGCGGCCGCGCTGCTGCGGCAGGCCCGCCAGGGGATCACCGGCAACGAGCTGAAGTCGCTGCTCATGGCCGGCGCCAAGCCGGGCCAGGGCATCGCCGTGGACGCCCAGGGCGCGGGCCGCATCGACGTGGCCGCCGCGCTCAAGGACACGGTCGTGGCCTCGACGGGCTCGGCCGGCTTCGGCAAGCTCACCACGGGCGAGCAGAAGAGCCTCACCGTCGGCTACCACAACCTCGGCCAGGCCCCCGCCGAGCTGAGCCTGTCGACCGGCGACGCGTTCACCGTCGAGCCGGCGAAGCTCACCGTGCCCGCCGGAGGGACGGCCGAGGTGAAGGTCACGGCCAAGGCGGACAAGGCCGGGCTCCTGCGCCAGGAGCTGACCGCTGCAGTGGCGGGCGGCGGCACGGTACGCACGCTGCTGACGGGCAGCGTCGACGAGAAGCGGGTCGAGCTACGCGTACGCGGCATCGCCAGGGACGGCCGCACCGGCCGCGGCGGCTTCACCGTGCTCAACCTGGACGAAGGCACCCTGGTCGGCCGGCTCCTGCCCGGCGACCCGTCCCAGCCCTGCACCGACCAGAAGTACGGCACCGGCACCTGCCTGCTGGTCAAGCCCGGCACCTACTCCGTGCTCGGCCACATCTTCACCATGCCCGCCACGCAGGACAGCACCACATCGGGCAAGCCGCTCAACGAGAGCCTGGTCGGCGACCCGGAAATGGAGATCACCGAGAACACCGAGGTGGTGCTGGACGCCCGCAAGGCCATGGAGGTCAAGGTCGAGACGCCCGACCACAAGACCAAGCGGAACACCGGGGCCGCCGCCGCCCTCATGTGGTACCGCTCGAGCAAGACGGGCACCGCGCTGCGCGGCGGCACCACGATCTCGCCCGGCGGGCAGATCGAGGAGCGGCTGTTCGTCCAGCCCACCAGGAAGGTCACCAAGGGCACCTTCACCGTCGCCACCCGCTGGCGGCTGACCGCCCCCGAGATCACCCTCTCCACGCCCGGCCTGAACCTCGACCCGCAGTACGTCGACCCTGTCCAGTTCAGCGACTTCTCCACCGAGTACCCGCGCCTGGACGGCACCCGGCTCCTCCTGGCCGTGGACGCGGGCCGGGGCAGCGCCGAGGAGATCAAGGCCCGCGACCTGCGCGGCAAGCTCGCCGTCATCCGGCGCACCGACAGCGTGCCCGTCTCCGCCCAGGCCAACGCGGCCGCGGCCGCCGGGGCGAAGCTGGTCGCCGTCTACAGCGACCAGCCGGGCGCCGACGTCACCACCGGCGGCAACATGGTCAAGCTCGCCGTCCCGACCGTGCGGCTGACGCACGAGGAGGGGCTGAAGCTGGTCGAGCGGCTGCGCCGCCTGCCGGTGCCGATCCTGGCCACCGGGATCGTCGCCAGCCCGTACGTCTACGACCTGTACCTGCGCGAGAAGGGCCGGGTACGCGACTCGCTCACGTACACGGTGAGGTCGAAGTCGCTGGCCAGGATCGAGACCGGCTACCACAGCCAGCTGTCCGACGACGTGACGGTGAACGAGGCCAGGTTCGTCTTCGAGCCGTGGGACACCTCGTCCATCTCCACGAACCACCCCATGGCCAAGGCGCCGCGCACCCGTACCGACTACGTCACACCGGACCCCGAGCTGCGATGGAGCACGTCGGCGGGCACCCCCGAGCGGTCCTACAACAACATGTGGCCGCACCCGGACACGCCACGCATCTCGATGTCGTCGCCGGAGTTCCGCCCGTACGAGGTGGGGGAGCGGGTCAGCCGGACGCTGTTCAAGCAGCCCCTGCTGCCCGGGATCAACCCGCGCAACCCGGTGCGCAGGGAGGGGGACCGGCTGCGCGTCTCGATGCAGGGGTTCGTGGACGCCGACCGGAACTACGGCGACGCCTACACCAGCCAGTTCGAGCACGGCCTGAAGACCGACTTCCGGCTCTACCAGGGCGACACGCTGCTGTGGCAGACGAACTACCTGCCCTCGGGCTCCGGGGTGCTCTCGCCGGACAAGGCCACGTACCGGATCGAGTACGCCGTCGCCAACGAGGCCGAGTGGGCGAAGCTGTCCACCCGTACGAAGGCGGTGTGGACGTTCGGCTCGGAGCGGGCCGCGGGCACGACGGTGGTGCCGCTGCTGCTGGCCTCGTTCGACGCGCCCGTGGACCTGAAGAACCAGGCCGGCTCGCGCAGGCTCGGCCTGTCCCTCTACCACCAGGAGGGCGCGGAGCAGAGCGCGGTCAAGGACGTCTCGCTGGAGGTGTCGTACGACGACGGCGCCACCTGGACGAAGGCCCGCCTGCGTGACAAGGGCGAGCGGGCCTACGAGACCACGCTCGGCCGCTCGCCGTCCGGGTTCGTGTCGCTGCGGCTGAACGCCTCCGACGTCAACGGCAACACCCTGTCGCAGGAGGTGATCCGCGCTTACGCGGTGCGCTGAACGCCGTGCATGAGGGTGTCGAGCACCCTCGTGGCCAGCGCGTCGGGATCGAAGCCTGGGGGAGAGCCGTGCGCGGCCTCCCCCAGGAGCGCGAGATAGGCCTGCCGCGCCCAGACGATGTCGGCGTCGGGGCCGAGCAGCTTCCCGAACACCGACTCACACTGCTCCATCACCTCGGCCCGCACCGCCTGCGCCTCGTGGCTGAGCGGCACTTGGCGGGCCAGGGTGAACCGCCAGCCCGGCTTGATCTGCAGGATGTTGGCCGTGGCCTGGTGCAGCGCCACCATGGCGGGAGCGGTGTGCGGGCGAGCGGCGTGCACGGCCTCCTGGATCTCCCGCCACGCGGCCACCTCCATGGCCTCGATCAGCGCCTCCCTGCTGGCGAACCTGCGGTGGATGGTGGCCCTGGCCACGCCCGCGGTCTCGGCGATCTGCTCCATCGTGGCCACCGGGTTGGCGCTGAGCACCTCTTCCGCCGCCGCCATGATTGCTCGCATGCTGCGCTCGGCGTCGGCCCGCAGTCTTCCCATGGAGGAGACGTTACAGCCTCAAACTGAGACTATTTGCCGCAGATAGCGATAGATCTGATACTTTTTAAAGCATGACGCATGCTCTTGTCACCGGAGCCTCCTCCGGGATCGGCGCGGAGTTCGCGCGCCGGCTGGCCGCCCGCGGGCACGACCTGGTGCTGGTCGCCAGGTCCCGGCCCGCGCTGGAAACACTCGCCGCCTCGTTGCGCCAGGCCCACGGGGTGCGGGCCGAGGTGCTCGTCCAGGACCTGTCCGCCCCCGACGCGGCCACCCGGGTCGCCGAGGAGGTCGCCGCCCGCGGGATCGCCGTCGACCTGCTGGTCAACAACGCGGGCTTCGGCACGGCGGGCCACTTCGCGCAGATCGCGCCGGAGCGCGAGCACGAGGAGCTCATGGTCAACGTGGTCGCGCTGGTGGGGCTGACGCACGCGTTCCTGCCAGGGATGCTCGAGCGCGGCTCGGGCGCGGTGGTGAACGTGGGGTCCACGGCCGGCTTCACCATCGCCCCCTACTTCGCGACGTACGCCTCGTCCAAGGCGTTCGTGCTCAACTTCAGCCTCGCGCTCTGGAGCGAGCTGCGCGGCAGCGGCGTCAAGGTGCTCGCGGTCGCGCCCGGGCCGGTGGAGACGCCGTTCTTCGACAAGATCGGCACCCGGGAGGCGGCCCTCGGCGCCAAGCCGGTCCCGCCCGAGCTGGTCGTCACCTCGGCCCTGCGCGCCCTCGACCGCGACCGCGGCTACGTGGTGCCGGGCCGCGGCAACGTGGGCCTCGCCCACCTGATGCCGCGCCGCCCCCGCAAGCTCCTGGCCCTGATCGGCCGCCGCGTCACCAGGCAGGTCGCCGACGCCCTCACACCCAGTGCCGCCGGCTCACCTCGATGACCTCCTCCGTGGTCAGCGGGGCCTTGGGGTGCCAGGTCAGGCACATCGGCACCCGTGCCTTGACGAACGGCTCGCCCTCGACAGCCGCATAGAACTCGCCTGAGCGCAGCCGCGAGACCTCCGGCACGTCGCCGCCCTTGGCGCGGGCCAGCTCCCTGGCGGCGGAGATCTGGATCGGCGCGTTGAGCAGACCGAAGAACTGTGTGGCCGAGTTGCCGGGGATCTGGTTGTGCAGTCCCTTGGGCGCCTGCGTGGCGAAAACCAGGCCGAGGCCGTACTTGCGGGCCTGCGAGGCCAGCAGCAGCGTGCTGCGGGTGGAGGCGGCGCCGCCGGTGGCCGGCGCGAACGTCTGTGCCTCGTCCATCACCAGGAGCGCGCCCAGCGGGCGATCCTGCACAGGGTGCCGCTTGAACCACAGGAACAACTCCATCTGGAGCCGGCTCACGAAGCTCTGCCGCTGGTCGAGACCGGGAAGCCCGACCAGGCTGATCACCGAGACGCGGGCCTGCTTCCCCTCGGGCGGGCTGACCAGGAGCGCCGGGTCCACCGGCTCTCCCGCGCCGCCGAACAGCGGGTCGTTGTCCATGGCGGCGGTCAGCGACTGGGCGAGGTCGGCTGCGATGCGGGGCGCGTTGGCCAGCTCGCTCACGCCCTCGGGCAGGTCCGACAGCAGCGCGGCGAAGCCTTTCAGGCTCCGCGCGCCCCGCAGGCCGTAGTACGCCAGTGCCTTCCTGAGCACGGCCTGGCCGAGCTGCGCCTTGGCGGTGTTGGCATCGAGCCGCACGCGCGGCACGATGAACGCGGCCGCCGCCTCCACCGCCTCGGCGAACTCGTCGGGATCGCCGGCCAGCGCCGCGAAGTCAGGCAGCGGCTGGAATGTCAGCGGCCGCCCGCCTGTCCTGCCAGGGGTCCAGACCACCACGTCGGTGCCCGCCAGGTACTCCTCGGCCCTGCGCGCGTCGCCATCCTCCCAGTGCGCCGGCGCCTCCGGCCAGCGCTCGCCCAGCCTGGCCAGGTCGTTGTTCGGGTCGAGCACGATGGCTGAGACGCCGAACAGCGCACATTCCTCCACCAGGCGGCGGATGAGCACGGTCTTTCCCGAGCCGGACCCGGCGAAGATCGTGACGTGCTTCCTGAGGGCCTCCAGCGCCACGCTGACGGGCGCGCCGTCCGAGTCCCGCCTGCCGACCGGGACGTACGGCACGCGCGGGCCGGCGGGCCCGCTCGAGTGCGCACTCCCGGAGCCCGCCGGCCCGTCCACGCCGGGGCTGTCGCTCGCCGGACCATGGACGCGGTAAGCACCGGAGCCCGCGCTGGGACCAGGCTCGCTTCCGGGAACGCTCCAGGCGTCGGCCAGCGCCTCGCTCAGGAACGTCACCCCGCGGGTCGGCCGGCGTTCCGCCAGCCAGGCCGGCAGGTCCGGCGGGTTCTCGGCGAGCAGCGCATTGAGCGCCGCCAGCACCCTCAGGTCGTCCTCGCTCACCTGCAGGGTCCGCCCGCCGGCCTGCTCGAACGCCGCGATGGCCGCCTGCGTGGCCGTGCCCTTGGACCAGGGCTCGTTCCTGAGCAGGAACAGCCGCCGCTTCGGCACCTCCCCGTCCAGTCCGGCCATCACGGACGCCCTGCGGATCCGGTTCAGCGCCGCGTTGCCGTGCCTCGCGGTGATCGCGCGGAAGGCCCAGTGGATCTCGTCCTCCCTGGCCTCGTCGAGCGTACGGCGAAGCCGCGCGTGCAGGGGCGGCTTGGAGCTCGGCGGCGGGTCCACGGTGAACACCATGCCCGGCTCACCCTGCTCGGCGATCCAGGCCGACAGCCCCGCGGACAGCAGAGCGGGCATCACCGCGTCCTCGCTGACCTGGTCGATCACGGGAGGCCGCCAGGCGTCCCGCAACTCGGCGAACCGAGCGTCGAGCACGCCGAGATCGGTGGCCTGAGCGGGTGAGGGGCCACCGCCCACCGCGGCGTCGTCGAACCCCTCCAGCTCCCTGACCTCCCCGTCCACCAGGCACACGCGGACGTGCCGGTCGATCTCGATGAGCAGCCGTCGCGGCGTGAAACCGGGAGCGTGCTCGAAGGCCGACGGCTTCACCGGCCAGGTCGGATAGGGCGGCTTGATCCCTGCCGCTCCGTACTGCACCTCGAACCGCTTGGCCACCAGCCGGCGCGCCGTCTCGGCGTCGGGCACGGTCATGAGCCGGACCGGCCGCCTGAACCGGTCGGCGACGGTGTCGACCGCGACGTTCTCGATGAGCCCCCAGGTCGCCGGTATGCACGAGACGACGGTCAGCGTCCTGCGGGTCACCTCGCGCAGCTCCATCAGCCCGCCCGCGATCAGCTCGATCGTGAGCTTCTCGCCGGGGTCGAGGACCGCCTCGTGAGCGGTCGCCGTCGAGGACTGCGCGACGAGCGGGTCGATCTGGTCGACGGCGATCACGGTCGGGCCGGTGAGGGCCAGCAGGCGGGAGATGTCCCTGACGATCTCCTGTGCGCTCCTTACGACGTGCCGGATCCCCCAGCGGGCACGCTCTCCTGGCGCCTCCTCCGGCGCCGACGAGAGGAACGCCTCGCCGAGGTCCTGCATCGCATGGTCCTCGCTGGCCTGTAACACCAGAGCCCGTGCGGTGTCCTGGGCCTGACCTCCGACATGCCGGTCGAAGCGGCGCAGGGCCGTGACGAAGGCGTCGAGCTCCTCCTTGGTGACGAGCCTTTTGCCGGAGATTGCCCGCCCCACCATCCTGGAGACGCCGACCTTCGAGGCCAGGCACGACAGGAATCGCCCGAGCTGGCTCTGCCCGTCGTTGCCCACTCGGTTCAGGCTGTCGAGGAGGGACACGACGGTGCTGTCCCAGAACCCCTTGGCGCTCAGCAGGCCGATCAGGACGAAGTAGCCTCCCGCTCGCTCTGTCTCCTCGCGCAACCAGCCGAGCAGGTGGGTCTTACCCGTGCCGCGCTGGCCCAGCACCACCACACCGACGGGACTGGCGCCAGGCTCGGCGGCGGCCTCGGCCAGGCCCTCGAGAACGACCTTCGTCGAGGCGGAATGCAGGCCGTCCACGTGGAAGGCCGAGCGACGCCAGACGTCGTCCGCGCTCTCGGTGTAGTTGAACCTGAGCGCGGAGAGCGCATCCGTGCCCAGGATGCTCATGGCCTGCCGATCCAGAGCAGGTGCTTGTCCTGCTTGCCGATGACCACCGCGGCCGCGCGGTCCTGAGGGGTGAGTGTCTTCTGGTTCGACTCGGGGACGAGGTCGACGTCGCTCAGCCGTTCCATGCGCGCCAGCGCCGCGTCGACCTCCGTCTTCGGCACGTCACCCAGCAGGGGGCGCAGCTTGGCCAGGCTGACCCAGGCTTCGGGCCGCGGCGCCAGCTCGGCGTAAGCCGCGCGAATCCTCGCCTCGAGGTCGACGGGCTGGGCCGCGTCGTCGTCGGGCTGGAAGATGTCGGCCAGCCGCTGGTCGGTACGTTCCATGAAGCGCGGCAGCCAGCCGAGCAGCGCCCGAGCGATCGCCCCTGACGAGCCGGACTGAGCCGGGAGCCTCCCGGCGCGCAGATCCTCCGCCAGGCGGGCCCATCCGGCGTCCGTCAGCACATGGACGTACGCCCGGCCCGGCTTGTGGCTCTCCACCAGCTTCAGGTCATTGAGCTTGCGCCGTAGCCTGCCGTCGATTGTCAGCTTGTGTTGCTGTTTCAGCTCGCTGTTGGAGATCTCGCGGGCTTCGACGGCCAGCACAACCAGTGCGGAGAACTCCGGGAGCGACAGCCCGTCGTCTGGCATATCTCATCCTTTCGTCCCGCGGCGACCCCGCAGGAACTGCCCGATCTGGCGGATCACGGTTTCGATGTCAGTCAGTACCTGGACATCGGGGAAGCGCAGCACGGCGTAACCATCTAATTGGAGCCGGACGTCCCGCTGCCGGTCGTCGGCGAACTTGGCGGCTCCCCGGTGCTCCGGGCCGTCGATCTCCACCACGCACCGCTCCTTCTCCCACAGGAGGTCCAGCCGGATCGGGACGGCCAGCGGGTGCGGCTGGTACGTCTGGTTCCAGGCCCTTCCCGAGGCCCACTCGCGCGTGGCCAGCGCCACCTCCAGGGCCTGCTCGCTGGGGCTGCCCGGATGCGGCCGTCCGGCGACCGCCGGGTAGCCGACGGCAGGCGGGCTGGAGGCGGTGGCCGGACCGGTCAGGCCGCGCTCCCCGGCGACTCCGGGCTCCGTGACGCCACCAGGGTCCGGGGCCATGCCGAGCTTGGCGACGCCCGGCACGTCCAGCGGCATGGTCTCCACCCGGTCCACCGCTTTCAGCGGCGCGCCCGTGAGCCAGACGCCGGCCGCCCCCCGATGGGCCATCCATTCGCAGGTGCCGACGAGCACCTCCTCCGCCACTGCACCGAGCCCATCGGGAACGCGCACCAGGATGGCTGCCCGCGCCCGGCCGAAACTGTCGGCCAGCACTCGGACCAGCCCCGCCATCCGCACCTCAGGAGGGAACGCGCTCTCTCCGCCCGCCAGCGCCCGCTCGGCCAGCTCGGCGAGGAAAGGGCCGAAGTGTTCGCCGGCCGAGGCCTTGCGCAGCGCCAGCGCGCGCACGGCCGGAAGGTGCGCGCCGCCGGGCCCCTCGATGCCCTCGGCGCCGGGCAGCCAGGCGGGGAACAGGGCCAAGGCCGCCTTGTCCAGCTCGCGCAGGACAGAGGCGGCCATTTCGGAAGTGGAACGGGGCTCGGCGGTGAAGTAGGTGACGATGGCGGGCGCGCCGGGCGGAAGCGGGTCGACGGCGAGGGCGATGGCGTCCGCGTCGCCGTCGAGCCGGACCACGCGGCCGATCGGTAACTCCGACCACGCGACGCCTCGCACCCCACGACCGGACATGTCCGGGAGGGTATCCCGGCTACCGGCCCGCCAGCCAGACCGGTTCCGGGGTCATGGCGGGCTTCTCGGGGTAGGCGGCGCGGGTGAGCAGGACCTGGGCCACGCTCGCCTTGAGCAGGGCGGCGATCCGGACCACCGGCAGCAGGGTCAGGGCGAACAGTGCGCCCACCGCCGTGTTGACGATCACGAACATCGTGGGGCTGCCGGCGAACCCGAGCCACTCGGGCAGCCCGTGCCCGACGCCGGGGATCCGGGCGATGGCCCAGCCGTAGATGGGGAAGGCGAGGCCGGCGACGGCCCCGGTCCACCACACGGCGGTGAGGATGAAGGCGGCCAGCGAGAACGGGAACGCGATGATCCCGTTCAGGAGATCCATCCACGCCTGGCCGCTGGTCAGCGGGTTCATCGCGCGGCGGAACCAGCCCGCGCCCTCGGGGGCGGGCGTGTACGGCGGGCGGGCGACCGGGTGGCCGAGCACGCGGGGGAGCGCGACCCGTTCGAGGTCGGCGAGGTGGCGGGACGCGGCGGCGGTCGCGGCGAGCACGGGCAGGCCGACGAAGACGACGGCGGCGCCCAGGCCCGCCGAGACCCCGGCGACGGTGACGGTGAACGAGGCGACGGCCAGCGGGAGGCCGAGCAGGACGTAGCGGGTGTCGGTGGTGAGGCGCTGGAGGGTTCTCATGGGGAAAACGCTACGAGCCGGGCCCGCGACCATCGAGCCTGCGTGCGGGCCTGTGCGTGGTAGGGAGAGCCCTACTTGAAGCCGCGGTCCTCCCGGTCCCTGCGGAAGGCGTCCAGGCGGTCGAAGTCCAGGTCGTGAGTGGAGACCGGCGCATCCCCCGGGCCGGTGAAGAAGCCGGCACGGCTCTCGGGGCAGGGGTCGGCGAACCCGGTGACCCCTGCGCAGGGATGCCCGTGGTACGTGGTCTCGTGGTGCCAGTCGCTCACCGCCACATATGTCATGAACTCGTACGCCCGGGCCACGCTCATGTGCCGCCACAGCTCGCGCGCCGGAGCCGGGCCGTCCCAGCGGGTGATCGAGAAGGCGGGCACCAGCACCGCGTCGAGGCCGTCCCGCCCGGCCAGGCTCGCCGAGTACCACAAGTCGGCGCAGAGCAGCACGTGCAGGCGGCGGCCGTTCAGCTCGAAGCCCGTGCTCGGGCGGCCGGGCACCACGCCGGCGCCCAGCTCCAGGCCGTAGGGATGGACCTTGTCGTACTCGGCCAGCAGCGTGCCCCCGGCGTCGAACACCGCGCCCCGGTTGACGGCGCCATCTACTGGGCCGTCGTAGTGTGAGCCGCCCACCACCGCCATGCCCGTCCCCATGGCCAGATCGCGCACCCTGGCCAGGTAGTCGGCACGGGGGAGGCTGCCACCCACCAGCTCGGGCAGCAGCAGCACGTCACCCTCCTGAGCGGGGACGAACGCCTCGATCGCGTCGAAGTTGGCGTGGCCGTCGGGGGACCAGCGCGGGGGCTGAACCAGGAGGATCCGCACCGCTCTACTGTGGCTGATGCACGCGGATGACGGCCAGGTCCTCCCGGCGCACGGGCTCGCGGCAGTGCGCGCACACCGTGACCGGCTCAAGCGCCTCGCCGCAGCTGTGCCGCCAGACCGTCGGCGGCTCGCCCCGGGTGACGTAGCGGTCGCCCCAGTCCATGAGGGACAGCAGCACCGTGTGCAGCGCCTCGCCGGCCTCGGTCAGCACGTACTCGTAGCGCGGCGGATGCTCCTCGTACAGCCGGCGCTCCAGCAGCCCGACCTCCTCCAGCTTGCGCAGCCGGGCGGTGAGGATGTCGCGGCTGGCGCCGGTGTTGCGGGCGATCTGGTCGAAGCGGCGCACGCCCAGGAGGATCTCCCGCATGGCCAGCAGGCTCCACCGCTCCCCGACGACCGCCAGCGCGTTGGCGATCGAGCATTCCCTGGGCATCCCAACCTCCGAGAGAAAGTTCGGAATTCCAACTTACCTGTTACCGGGGATCGCCGCGAGCAGTTCGCGGGTGTAGTCCTGCTCGGGGTGGTCGAAGATCTCCTCGGCGGTGCCGCTCTCCACGATCCGGCCGTCGCGCATGACGTGCACCGCGTGCGAGATCATCCGCACCACGGCCAGGTCGTGGCTGATGAACAGGTAACTGAGCCCCAGCTCCCGCTGCAGCTCGGCCAGCAGCTCCAGGATCTGCGCCTGGACCAGCACGTCCAGCGCGGAGACGGCCTCGTCCAGCACCACCAGCTCGGGTGAGAGGGCCAGCGCCCTGGCGATGGCCACCCGCTGGCGCTGGCCGCCCGACAGCTCGTGCGGCAGCCGCTCGGCCATGGAGGCGGGCAGCGACACCTTCTCCAGCAGCTCGGCCGCGGTCTTCGCCCGCTCCGCCGCGCTGCCGACGCGGTGCACGCGCAGCGGCTCGGCGATCGACTTCCCGACCGGGTAGCGGGGGTCGAGCGAGGCGTACGGGTTCTGGAAGACGGGCTGCACCCGCCGGCGGAAGGCGAACAGCTCCCGCCTGCCGAGCCCGGCCAGGTCCGTGCCGTCGAAGCGGATGCTGCCGGAGGTGACGTCGTCGAGGCCGAGCAGCAGGTTGGCGGTGGTCGACTTGCCCGAGCCCGACTCGCCCACGATCGACACGGTACGGCCCCGCGGGATGCCGAACGAGACCGCGTCCACGGCGGTCAACTCCTCGCCGGTGCCCCTGATCGGGAACACCTTGCGCAGGTCCTTCACGACCACCAGGTCCTCCGCCTCCTGCGGAGGCCCGGATACCAGCGCCTGCACGCGGACCGACGACAGGCTCGGCACGGCCTTGAGCAGCCGCCTGGTGTACTCGTGCCCGGGTTCGGCCAGGATCTCGGCGGCCCGCCCGGTCTCGACGATGCGCCCGTCGTGCATGACGGCCACCACGTCGGCCCGCTCCGCCGCCAGCGCCAGGTCGTGCGTGATGAGGAGGACGGCCGTGCCCATCTCGGCGGTGAGCTGCTCCAGCTGGTCGAGGATGCGCCGCTGCACGGTCACGTCCAGCGCGGAGGTGGGCTCGTCGGCGATGAGCAGCTTCGGCCGGCAGGCCAGCCCCATGGCGATCAGCGCGCGCTGCCGCATGCCGCCGGAGAACTCGTGCGGGTACTGCCCGATCCGCCGCGCCGGGTCGGGGATGCCGACGAGGTCGAGCAGCTCGAGCACACGGGCTCTGGCCGCCTTGCCGTGGGCGACACCGTGCACCTCGAGAGCCTCGGCGATCTGCTCCCCGATGCGCATGAGCGGGTTGAGGTTCGACATGGGGTCCTGCGGGACCAGGCCGATGCCCGCGCCGCGGATCGCGGTCATCTCCCGCTGGGTGGCCCGGGCCAGGTCGCGGCCGTCGAACAGGACCTGTCCGCCGGTGATGCGGCCGTTGTCGGGCAGCAGCCGGTTGACCGCGGCCGCCGTGGTCGACTTGCCGGAGCCGGACTCGCCGACGACCGCGAGGGTCTGGCCCGGCAGGATCTCCATCGAGACGTTCTTGACGACCGTGACGTCCTGCTTGCGGGTGCGGAAGGCGACCGAGAGGTCACGGATCTCCAGGAGCGGGGTCATGCTGTCCTCGATCGTTGCGTGGTGGCCTGGAGCAGGTCGGCCCAGAGGGCGTCGGTGGGGGTGGGGTCGCCCTGGACGAGCAGGCGGTTGCTCGCCAGTGCCAGGGCGATGTCGCGGCCGGGGACGAAGCCGACCGCGCAGCCCACGTAGCCGGGGTGGCCGAGCACGGTGACGGTCTCGTCCCACAGGTCGAGCCGGTAGGTACGGAACCCGAGCGCCTGCCCGGCGTCCGGCCCGGGGGTGAAGAACTCCCGGGCGACCTCGGGCCGCCACAGCCGGTCGTGCTCCTCGTACCGGGACATCGCCAGGCCGTAGGCGAGCAGGTCGGGGACGGTCGAGAAGAGCCCGGCGTGCCCGGAGACCCCGCCGAAGGCGTGGTGGGCGTTGCCGTCGGCCACCTCGCCGAGCACGGGCCCGCCCCGCCAGCGCGCGAAGTCGGAGCTGCGGTACGGGACGGGGTACGGCCGGCCGGTGTCGAGCATGTCCATCTCGATCCGGTCGTCCAGGGCGCTCATGGCCACCTCGGGGCTCGCCGGGCGGGCGTACGTGGTGGAGCCGAGGCCGAGCGGCTCGGTGACCAGCTCGGCCACGGCCTGGTCCAGGCTCAGCCCGGTGACGGACGCGACGATCCCGCCGAGCAGGACGAAGCCGAGGTCGGAGTAGTGGCGTGCGCGCCCGGGCCGGTACCGCGGGGGCGGCTGCTCGGCCTGGATGTAGAGCGGCCACCACTCCCACAGTCCGCCCCGGTGCAGGAGCAGGTCCCGCACGGTGATCGCCTCGTACGAGCGCGCCAGGTACGCGCTCAGCGGCGCGTCCAGGTCCACGAGCCGGTCGGACACCAGCCGGATGAGCGCCGTCGTGGTGGCGACGACCTTGGTGACCGAGGCGAGGTCGTGAAAGGTGTCCAGGGTCATCGGCGCGTCGCCCACACGCTCGCCGCCCTCCCAGCGCACGGTCCGGTGGCCGGTGCACTCGGTGAGGTCGAACCACGGCGTCCGCGCGGCCATGACCACCCCCGCGGGCGCGTGGACCGGTGTGTCCTCCGTCATCGGGTCAGCACCAGCGAGCGCGGCGGCTCGGCGACCGGCGCGGGCAGGATCAGCGGGTTCGCGCCGGGCGTCAGCGTGCCGAGGACGCGGGCGGCCCGGGCGCCCGTTCCTCCCGGCACGGTGCCCGGCAGTCCGTGCGCGGTCAGCCAGCCGATCAGCGCGAACGCGATGGCCTCCTTGTCGTCGGAGGGGGCGCCGTAATCGTCGGACGGCGCCACGTCCACGCCCGGCAGAGCCGCCCGCAGCCCGTCCATGATCACGGGATTGCGGCAGCCGCCGCCCGAGACGACCAGCGCGCCCACCCCGGCGGCCCGCACGTCCCCGGCGACCGTGCGGACGGTCAGCTCGGTGAGCGTGGCGACCAGGTCGGCGTCCCCGACCTCGTGCCCCGCCCTGGACAGGGCCGCCTCCACGTATCCGAGGTGGAACAGCTCCTTGCCGGTGCTCTTCGGCGCGGCCAGCCCGTAGTACGGCTCGTCGAGCAGCACCTCCAGCAGCCGCCCGTCCACCCGCCCCGAGGCCGCGATCCGGCCGTCCTCGTCGAAGCCGCGCTCGTTCAGCCCTCTGCTCGTCACCACCGCGTCGATCAGCGCGTTCGCGGGCCCGATGTCGTAGGCGTACAGCTCGCCCCCGCTCACCACGGTCATGTTCGCGATGCCGCCCAGGTTGAGCGCCGCCGCCCCACCCTCGTGCGAGCCGAGCAGCAGTCCGTCGAGCACCGACACCAGCGGCGCCCCGTGCCCGCCGGCCGTGATGTCCCTGATGCGCACATCCGACAGCACGGGGACGCCGGTCCGCTCGGCGATCCACGCGGGCTGCCCGATCTGCAGCGTGCCGAGCGCGTGCGTGCCCTCCACCCAGTGGTAGACGGTCTGCCCGTGCGAGACGATCAGGTCGACGGGCCCGCCCAGCGCGATGGCCGCGGCCGCGGCGCCGGCGAAGCTCTGCCCGATGAGCGTGTCGAGCACGCACACCTCGGACAGCGTCGTCTCCGCGGGCGGCAGCGCCGCGATCAGCCGGGCCCGCAGGTCCGCCGGGTACGGCGTGCTCGCCGTGTAGCCGACCCGGCCTTCGAGCAGGCCGCCGACGAGATGGAAGTCCACCACCGCAACGTCGATCCCGTCGTGCGACGTACCGGAGATCATTCCCAGAACCCTCATGCCCGCTCCCCCAGAACCGTCCGCAGCCGCCCACCGGCCCCGGCCAGCCGCGCCGCAGCGTCCTGCGGCGACAGGCCGAACCGGAAGGCGACGACCGCCTGCTTCACGTTGAAACCGTTGCGACGAAGCGCGGCGAGGGCCTCCTCGGGCCCGGCGCCGCTGATCGCCCGTACGATGCGCACGGCGCGTTCGCGCAGCTTGCCGTTGCTGGCCTTGACGTCCACCATCAGGTTCCCGTACGTCTTGCCGAGCCGCACCATGACGATCGTCGAGAACATGTTGAGCACGAGTTTCTGCGCCGTGCCCGCCTTGAGCCTGGTCGACCCGCTGATCACCTCGGGCCCGACGAGCACCTCGATCCCGTGCTCGGCCGCCTCGCTCAGCGGGGTGGCCTCGTTGCACGACAGCCCCACGGTCAGCGCGCCGCGCTCGCGCGCCCGCCGCACCGCCGCCACCACGTAAGGGGTGCGCCCGCTGGAGGCGACGCCCACCACGGTGTCGAGCGGCCCGATGCCGGCCGCGTCGATGGCCGCCGTCCCGGCCTCCTCGTCGTCCTCGGCACCTTCGCAGGGCGACACGATCGCGCTCTCGCCGCCCGCGATGATCGCGAAGACCTGCTCAGGTGGCGTGCCGAACGTCGGCGGGCACTCGGAGGCGTCCAGCACGCCCAGCCGCCCCGGCGTGCCCGCGCCCACGTACACCAGCCGGCCGCCCCGCTCCATGCGCTCGGCCGTGGCCTCGATCGCCTCGGTGATCCGCGGCAGGGCCCGGGCCACCGCGCCGGGGACGGCGGCGTCGGCCGCGTTCATGGTGGCCGCCAGCTCGGCCACGCTCATCGTGTCGATCCCGGTGAAACGGGGATCGTCCGCTTCGGTCGTCAGTTCTGAGAGATTCACCGCTTGCCTCGATCCTTAAGTGCCACGATTCCGCGGGTCGAGAGTGTCGCGCAGGCCGTCGCCGAGCAGGTTCAGCCCCACGACCAGCAGGACGACGACCGCGCCCGGCGCGATCAGCGTCCACGGGGCGATGAAGACCAGGCTGCGCGCCTCGAAGATCATCGAGCCGAGCGACGGCGCGGGCGGCGGCGTGCCCAGGCCGAGGAAGCTCAGCGACGCCTCCGTCAGCACCGCCCACGACAACGACAGCGCGATCTGGATGACGACGATCGAGGTGATGTTCGGCAGGACGTGACGGAGCATGATCTGCCAGCGGCTCATGCCGGTCGAGACGGCCGCCTTGACGTACTCGATCTCCCTGAGCGACAGCACCGGGCCCCGGGTGACGCGGATGAAGATGGGCACGTACACGATGGCGATGGCCACGGCGATCGTGAACCAGTTGCGGTCCAGCACCGAGGCCAGCGACAGCGCGAGCAGCAGCGGCGGGAACGCGAACAGCACGTTCGTCACCCCGCCGATCGCGCCGTCGGCGAAGCCGCGGTAGAAGCCGGACACGAGCCCGCCCAGCGTGCCCACCACGGTCGCGAACGCCACCGCGACGACCGCGATGAGCGCCGAGTTGCCCACCCCGGCCGCCACCCGCGAGAACACGTCCCGGCCGAACTGGTCGGTGCCGAACAGGTGGGCCCCCGATGGCGCCATGAAGCGCGACGGCGGGTGCTGCGCGATCGGGTCGTACGGGAGCAGCCCGGCGTACGACAGCGCCGCGACGGCGGCCAGCAGGACGAGGATCGCCGACCCCACCACCAGGGTGGGACTTCTCTTCACGACGCCCTCACTCGCGGGTCGATGATCCGATAGAGCACGTCTGTCAGCAGGTTCACCAGCACGAACGCCAGCGCGATCACCAGCACCGTGCTCTGCACGACCGCGTACTCCTTCTGCTGGATGCCCAGCAGCACCTGCCTGCCGATGCCCGGCACGGAGAAGATCTGCTCCACCACGACCGCGCCGCCCAGCAGGTAGCCGAACTGCAGGCCCGTCATGGTCACGATCGGCACGAGCGCGTTGCCGAGCACGTGCTTGACCTGCAGCCGCCGTTCGGGCACGCCCTTGGCGCGGGCGGTGCGGACGAAGTCGTTCGAGCGGACCTCCAGCACCGCAGTGCGGGTGGTGCGCAGGATCGGCGCCGCGATGCCGAAGCCCAGCACCAGCGCGGGCAGGAGCATCTGCTGCAGGTTGAGCAGCGGGTCGTCGAAGAGCGTGGCGAAGCCCTGTCCGTTGGGGTTGAAGCCGAACGACGCCGCGAGGATCGACAGCAGCGTGGTGGCCAGCAGGAACGCCGGGACCGACAACCCCGCCAGGCTCACGACCTGGCCGAGCGCGTCCCTGGACGAGTTCGTCCTGGACGCCGCCAGCATGCCGAGCGGCACGCCGATCAGCAGCGCCAGCACGATCGAGAGCACCGCCAGCTCGAACGTCACCGGCAGCGAGTGCAGGGTCAGGTCGAGCACGCTCTGCTGCTGGCGGGCCGAGTAGCCGAAGTTGCCGGTGAACATGTTGCCCAGCCACGAGAAGAACTGCGTGACCAGCGGCTGGTCCAGCCCGTAGTACTGCTCCAGGGCCTGCCGCTGGGCGGGGGTGAGCGCCGCGGCCTCGGTGCCGAGCCCCGCCGTGATCTGGTTGCCGGGGATCGCCCGGAGCATGACGAACACGAGCACGGCCACCCCGAACAGGGTCGCCACCGTGCTGACGACGCGGTTGCGGAGGCGCATCAGCTGACGCCTCAATTGACCGAGGTGGTCCGCAGGTACTGCAACGAGCCGCTGGCCATCGGCACGAACCCCTGCACGCCGGCCGTCGTGGCGGTGTAGGTGTAGCCGGAGAACAGCCAGATCCAGGGCGCGTTCTCCTCCAGTTTGGCCGAGACCTGGTCGTAGATCGCCTTGCGGGCGGCCTCGTCGGTCGTCGCCTTGCCCTCGGCGAACAGCTTGTCCAGCTCGGGCGAGCTGTAGCCGGCGACCTTGTTCAGGTTGCCCTTGCTGGTGAAGTAGCGGCCGTAGGAGCCGTCGGGGTCGGGACGGCCGCCGTTGAGCGCGACGGCCGCGTCGAAGTCGGCGGCCACCCAGCGGTCCACGAACGCGCCCGACTCCAGCACCTCCAGGTCCAGGTTGATCTTGGCCTCGGCGAGCTGCGCCTTGAGGTTCTGGGCCTCGTTGACCGAGGTCGCGTACTCGCCCTGGGAGACGATGGTCTTGACGGTCACCCCGCCGGACTTGCCGGCCTTGCTCAGGTACTCGGCCGCCTTGGTCAGGTCACGGGCCGGGCAGGGGCGCTTGTTCGGGTCCGACTTGAACAGCGGGGCGGTGATCGGCCCCGTCACCTCGCCCTCGCCCAGCGCTGCGGTGTCGAGCACCTGCTTGCGGTCGATCGCGCACTGGATCGCCAGCCGCACGTTGACGTCCTTGAGGTCGCCGTGCTGCGCGTTGAGCTGGAGCACGTGGTAGTTGAGCTGCGGCGTCTTGGCCACGGTGATCGTGCCGCCGCCCTCCGCGGTCTGTGCGACGAGCGGGTCGTTGAAGACCGCCAGCTGCACGTTGCCCGACTGCATCGCCGACACGATGGACGACTCGTCGGGGATGACCCGGAACTCGACCGCCGGCACCTTCGGCTTCTCACCCCAGTACGCGTCATTCCTGGCCAGCGTGATCGACTGGCTCGCCACGCGGTTCTTGACCTTGAACGGGCCCGTGCCGTTCGGGGTCGTGTTGAGCTTCTCCTCGGTGTCGTCGGAGGAGAGCATCGCCATGTTGACCGTGGCCAGGTTGGCGGGCAGGGCGGCGTCGGGCCCGGTCAGCTCCAGCACCACGGTGTTCGCGTCGGGCGCCTCGACCGACTTCACCGACGACAGCGACGCCCTGGCCACGGCCGCCGTCTTCTCGTCCATGATCTTGTCCAGCGACGACTTGACGTCCTTGGAGTCGAACGTGCTGCCGTCGGCGAACGTGACGCCCTGCCTGAGCTTGAGGGTGAGCTTCTTGCCGTCGTCCGAGGTCTGCCACGACTCGGCCAGGCCGGGCACGACCTTCAGGTCCTTGTCGAACTCGGTGAGCGTCCCGTACAGGTTCTGCAGCACGTTCACGGCCTGGAACTGGGTGGCCTTCCAGGGGAAGAGCGTGTCCGGGTCGGAGGTGACGCCGACCACGAGGCTCTTGCCGGAGGCCGCGCCGGTGCCCGCGGGGGAGGAGCCGGGGGACGAGGATGACGAACAGCTGGTGAGGGCGATGGACAGCGCAGCGGCGATGCCGACCGCGGAGAAAGCGCCACGGGGCATGTGGTCTCCTCGGGGGAGTGGGTCATAAAATTACGCAGACCTTACCACCAGGGTACTTTCTTTCCTTTACGGGGATGGGCGGCGATGGCCGAGGACGACGGGACCGTACTGATCCGCATCCGGGCCGCCATGCCCGCGCTGCGGCCGTCGGAGCGGCGGATCGCGGAGGAGTTCGTCGGCGATCCCGCCGGCGCCGCCAACCTGTCCATCGCCGAGCTGGCCGCCCGCTGCGGGACCTCCACGACCTCGGTGGTGCGCTTCTACCAGCGCATGGGGTACGCCCACTACAAGGACCTCAGGATCGACCTGGCCAGGGCGGTGGCGCGCGAGGAGCTGACCAGGTCGAGCCTGCCGGAGGCGTCCGGCGACATCGACCGCCACGACAGCCTGGAGGGCATCGTCTCCAAGGTGGCGATGAACGAGACGCTGTCCATCGCCGACACGGCCCGCTCCTTGGACATGGAGGCGCTGGGCGCCGCGGTGTCGCTGCTGCTGGCGGCGCGCAGGATCGACAGCTTCGGCGTGGGCGCGAGCTCCCTCGTGGGGCTCGACCTGCAGCAGAAGCTATCGCGCATCGGGCGTACCGCCATCAACTGGCACGACTCACACTCGGCCTGGACATCGGCGGCCACGCTCGACTCCGGCTGCGTGGCGGTGGCCGTCTCGCACACGGGCGCCACGGTGGACACGGTCGAGTTCCTCTCCATCGCCCGCAAGTCGGGCGCATCCACCGTGGCCATCACGAACTTCCGCGACTCGCCGCTGGCCCGCGCGGCCGACGTGACGCTCACGACGGCCGCCAGGGAGACGAAGTTCCGCTCCGGCGCGCTGGGCAGCCGCATCGCGCAGCTCATGGTGGTCGACTGCCTGTTCACGGGGGTCGCGCAGGCGTCCTACGACGAGTCGATGGCGGCGCTGCGCAACACGTACGCGGTCGTGCACGCCCGCGTCGTCCACAAGCGCGGGTAGAGGTTTCACAGGCGGGATTCACCTGGGGTTCACGGGAACTCTCTACCTTTTGGGCCCATGAGCTGGAGGTACCGGGCCAACGCCACGCTGGAGGGCCTGACGGGATACACGTTGAAGCGGCGGCTGGAGAAGGCGCCGCCGAAACCACCGCCGCCGCCCCCGCTGGTGCTCCAGCGGCTGCCCGGCGACGTGGTGCGGCCGCCCGTCGATCCCGAGCACGACCGGCTGCTGCGCGAGCCGGTCTTCCTGCTGTCGTCTGTACGGTCGGGCTCCACGCTGCTGCGGGTCATGCTCAACAGCCACTCCCAGGTGCACTCGCCCATCGAGACGCACTTCAGGCGGGTCACCGTCGGGCTCGGCACCGATCCCGTACGGCAGGCCATGGAGGCGCTCGGCCACAACCACAGCGACATCGAGCACATCGTGTGGGACCGGCTGCTGCACCGCGAGCTGACCCGCAGCGGCAAGCCGATCCTGGCGGAGAAGACGCCGAGCAACGTGTTCGCCTGGCGGCGGCTCGCGGCCTGCTGGCCGGACGCGCGCTTCGTCTTCCTGCTGCGCCACCCCATGTCCATCGTGCAGTCCTGGCACGAGGCCGACCCGGAGAAGAGGCCCATGGAGGAGGCCGTGCCGCGCACGCTGAGCTACATGACCTACCTGGAGGAGGCCCGTACCCACCTCGAGGGGCTGACCGTGCGCTACGAGGAGCTGGTCGCCGAGCCCGAGCGCGAGCTGCGGCGGCTCTGCCTCTTCCTGGGACTGGAGTTCGAGCCGGCCATGCTGAAGTACGGCAACAAGGACCACGGCGCCTTCGTCAAGGGCATCGGCGACTGGCGCGACAAGATCCGCGCCGGCACGGTCGTCGAGGGCCGCCCTCTACCGTCGGCGGACGAGGTGCCCGCCGAGCTGCGCGAGATGTGCCGTCAGTGGAACTACTGACAGTTCGCCGGCGGTTTGCCTGCCGTTCGCCGAAGCCTCCGATAGGTTGCCGTTCGTGATCGACGGGCCCTCGCGCCGTACCATGCTCGCCGGAACCCTCGCCGGCCTCGCCCTGCCCACTTCCGCCGAGGCCGCGACCGGCCTGCCCCCGCGCCCCAACATCGTCGTGATCCTGGCCGACGACCTCGGCTGGGGCGAGATCGGCAGCCAGGGACAGCGCCTGATCAGCACGCCGAACCTCGACCGGCTGGCGGCCGAGGGCGTGCGCTTCGAGACCGCGTACTCGGGAGCGCCGCTCTGCGCGCCGTCACGCTGCGCCCTGCTCACCGGGCTGCACGCCGGCCACGGCACCGTACGCGAGAACCCGGAGGGCGGGCCGCAGCTCTCGCTCACCGACGCCGACCTCACCTTCGCCGAGCTGCTGCGGCTGTCCGGCTACCGCACGGCCTGCTTCGGCAAGTGGGGCTTCGGCCCGGAACGGCCAGGGCAGGCGTCCCATCCGAACGAGCGCGGCTTCGACGAGTTCTTCGGCTACATCACCCACGTCCACGCCCATCAGTACTTCCCCGAATACCTGTGGCACAACGGCGCCAAGGTGCGCCTCGACGGCGGGTCGTACGCGCCGGACCTGTTCCGCCGCCGGGCCGTCGAGTTCATCCGGCAGGCCGGCGACGACCCGTTCCTGCTCTACTTCCCCACCAACCTGCCGCACTCGCCGAGCGTCGTGCCCGGCGATGCGGGGCCGTACGAGAACCGCCCGTGGAGCGGCCCCAACCGGCGCCACGCCGCGCAGGTGGCCAGGCTCGACTCCGACGTGGCCACACTGGTGCGCGCGCTGCGCGAGGCGGGCGTCGCCGAGCGCACTCTCGTGCTGTTCACCGCCGACAACGGCCCCCACCACGAGAAGGGCGTGACGCCGGAGCTGTTCGACTCCAACGGGCCCTTACGCGGCGTCAAGCGCCAGTTGTACGAGGGCGGCATCCGCGTGCCGATGATCGCCTGGTCACCGCGGTTACGGCCGCGCGTGGTCGAGCAGCCGGTGGCGTCGTGGGACGTGCTGCCGACACTGGCCGACCTGGTCGGCGTGCCGGTGCCGGCCCACCTCGACGGCCTCTCCTTCCGCGGCCTGCTCACCGGCGACGGCGCGCCCAAGCACGACCACCTCGTGTGGAACCGGCCCCGTAAGATGCAGGCGATCCGCCGGGGCCGGTGGAAACTGCTCCGCTTCGCCCCGCACATCGCGGGCGCCGGGCCCGAGGGCCGGATCGAGCTGTACGACCTTTCCACCGACCCGGGGGAGAGCCGCGACCTGGCCGCCACCAGGGTCGAGCTGGCCGACGAGCTGACGGCCCTGCTCGACGACTCCATCGGCCCCGACCCGCGCATCCCGTACGGGCTGAAGACCGAGCTCACCGGCGGCCAGGTCGTGGTGACCCTGCACAACGGCTCGCCGGTGCCGTGGCGGAAGGTCCAGCTGAGCCTGAACGGCGTCCGGGCCCACCCCGTACCGCTGGTGGACCCGGGAACGGCGATCACCGTGGGCTTCCCGACCCCGGGCGCCGGCCGGATCACGGCCCGCGCCCGCTTCACATCGGACGGCCGGTCGCACGCCTTCCGCGTCAGGGCAGACGGCCGACGTGGGCGAGCGCCTGCTTCACCAACATCCCCTGCCCGCCGCCCATCTCCTGCTGTACCGCCGGAGACACCGCGTCCTCAGGCGTGAACCACTCAAAGTCAAGGGCGTCCTGCCGGGGGCGGCAGTCACCCGCGACCGGGACGATGTAGGCAAGCGAGACCGCGTGCTGCCGCGGATCGTGGTACGGGGTGACGCCGGGGGTGGGGAAGTATTCGGCCACGGTGAACGGCTGCGGCGAGGCGGGGATGCGGGGCAGCGCCACATGGCCGAGATCCTTCTCCAGGTGACGCAGGAGCGCGTCGCGGATCCGTTCGTGGTGGAGCACCCGCCCCGAGACCAGCGCCCGGCTGACCGTGCCGTCTGACAAGATGCGCAGCAGCAGGCCGACGCGGGTGACCACGCCGGTGTCGTCGACCCGCACCGGCACGGCGTCGACGTAGAGAATCGGCAGCTGGCCCCGCACCGATTCGAGTTCTTCCGGTGAGAGCCACCCAGGCGTGGTTTCGGTCTTTTCGGTCATCTGCCGATCGTACGTCCCCGGGTCTCGCGCCCGGGAATCTTCCTGCCGGCCAGCCAGGACGAGACGCAAGTGACGAGCACGATGCCGAAGAACGGCAGATAGGCGATGACTTTCCGCTTCATGTGATCTCCCTCGCCAGCCGCCTGCGCTGCTGCTGGACGGTGTACTTGGGGTCGTTCGCGGACTCCACGCCGGCATGGAAGATCCCGAACCGGGTGCATGCCGAACCGGCCAGCAGGGCGGCGCCCGCAGCCGCGGCCGCGAGCCTGCTGCGGCGGCCCGCGGTCATCCCGGCCAGCGCGCCCGCCAGCACCAGCACCTCGCCCGCGCGCAGCAGCCTGCTCCGCTTGAGCGGCTCGGCCAGCGGCCCGAGCCGCCGCTCCATCCGGACGGCGGCCACGCACTCGGCGGCCGCGCCCAGCAGCGCCGCCCGCCGGGCCGGGCCCGCCTCCGACGGCGGCGCGGCCAGCATCCCCAGCCCGCCCGCCGCGGCCGCGGCCGAGCCCGCGAACAGGAACGGCATCTCCCTGAACCCTTCGTGCCAGGCGGGCACGGCGGTGTCGCAGATCAGCGCGGCGGTGTACGTGGCCACCGCGGGCCCGGTCAGCGCCGCCCCGACCGTGGCGGCCCGCCCCAGGCGGGGGAAGCGCCCGGCCAGGTCGGCGGCGGCCGCGAACCCGGCCTGCGGCCCGTACGCGGTGAGGATCCAGGTGCCGACGCTCATGGGCGAGGTCACCTTGAACACCCGCAGCATGTTGAGGAACCGCTCGGGCCGGCCCAGGTCATGGATCAGCGAGTAGAGCGACCCGCCCAGCGCGCACACGGCCGCGACCTTGCCCGCCCTGGCCAGCCGGGGCCGGCCGGTGAGCTCGGCGGCGGCCGCCAGCGTGGACGACGCGCCGGCCAGGCCGCCGAGGAACAGATAGCCGGCGATGTCCTGTGCCTGCCAGGTCGGCTCGTTCAGCACCGGCAGCCCGTAGTAGGAGTCGAAGGTCGCCTGCGACGGCCTGAGCCGCTCGCGCCTGTGGCCCGCCGAGCCCGGCGTGGCCTCGCGCTCGGTACGCAGCTCGGCCGAGCCGTCCAAGCGCACGTCGGTCTGACTGGTCATCCCCGCCTCCTCCATACCGGCAGCCCCCATACAGGCGCTGTCGCCGCCACGCCGGCCAGCAGGGCGAGTGCCGCGACCCCTGCGTGCCGCCACATCGACGGCAGGTCCCTGGTGGTCACCACGGGGTCGGGCGGCAGCCCGTACACCTCGGGCTCGTCCAGCAGCAGGAAGAACGCACCCATCCCGCCCACCCCGTCGTCCGTGTCGTGCCCGTACAGGCGGGCGGACGTGACGCCCTCCTCGCGCACCTGGTCGAGCCGGCGCGCGGCCCGCTCGCGCAGCTCGTCCAGGTCCCCGAACTGGATCGAGTCCGTCGGGCACGTCTTGGCGCACGCCGGCTCCTGCCCGTCGCCCAGCCGGTCGTAGCACATCGTGCACTTGGCCGCGAGGCCGCTGCTCTCGCGCGTGCCGATCACGCCGAACGGGCAGGCGGGCACGCAGTAGCCGCATCCGTTGCAGATGTCCTCCTGCACCACGACCGTGCCGTACTCGCTGCGGAACAGCGACCCCGTCGGGCACACGTCCAGGCAGGCCGCCTCCGTGCAGTGCTTGCACACGTCGGAGGCCATCAGCCAGCGGAAGTCCATGTCGCCGACCCCGGGCTCCTGGTGGCCGAGCGGACGCCGCTGCTCGATGAACGCGACGTGCCGCCAGCTGTCGGCGCCCAGCCCCACGGTGTTGTCGTACGACATGCCGGTGAAGGTCAGTCCGTCCTCGGGGACGGCGTTCCACTCCTTGCAGGCGACCTCGCACGCCTTGCAGCCGATGCAGATGCTGGTGTCGGTGAAGAACCCCACGCGGCCCATCACGCCTCCGTCCCGGTGCCGGCCGTGACGCCGGCCCGCCGCTGGTAGGACCTGACCAGCTCCGGCAGCGCCGTGCCGCGTGGGCGCCGCCCCGGCCGGATGTCGGCCGCCAGGGCCTTGACCTCCTGGATGTGGGAGTTGGGGTCCAGCGAGATCGCCGACAGCTCGTTGGCCGCGTCGCCCTTGGCCAGGCCGTTGGGCCCGTAGTGGAACGGCAGCCCGATCTGGTGCAGCACCCGGCCGTCCAGGTGCAGCGACGGCATCCGGTCGGTGACCATGACCCTGGCCTCGATGGCGTTGCGCGCGGTGATGATCGTGGCCCAGTCGCCGTGCACGAGCCCGCGCTCGGCGGCCAGCTCGGGCGAGACCTCACAGAACATCTCCGGCTGCAGCTCCGCCAGGTACGGCGTGTGCCGGCTCATGCCGCCCGCCGTGAAGTGCTCGGTCAGCCGGTACGTCGTCACCACGTACGGGTAGACCGACGCCCCCGGCTCGTCGCCGCTCGGCTGATAGCGGTTGTCCTCGTGCGGGTAGACCTTGCGCGCCGGGTTGCGCTGATGACCGTAGAGCGGGTTGGCCACGGGCGAGTCCTGCGGCTCGTAGTGCGCCGGCAGCGGCCCGTCCACCACCCCGGACGGCGCGAACAACCAGCCCTTCCCGTCGGACTGCATGATGAACGGGTCGATCCCCGACAGCGCCGCCACGCCCTGCGCGTCCGGCGGCGGCCGGTAGCCGGGGCTCTTGCCCGCCTCGAAGTCCGGCACGTCGAAGCCGGTCCAGCGGCCCGCGCCGTCGTCCCACCAGACCAGTTTCTTGCGCTCGCTCCACGGGCTGCCGTCCGGCCTGGCCGAGGCCCGGTTGTAGAGGATGCGCCGGTTCGCCGGCCAGGCCCAGGCCCATTCGGCGGCGATCCAGTCCTGCTCGGTGTGCGGCTTGCGGCGGGCGGCCTGGTTGACGCCGTCGGCGTACACGCCGCAGTAGATCCAGCAACCGCACACGGTGGAGCCGTCGTCCTTGAGCTCGTGGTAGCCCGACAGCGGCCGCCGGCCGGAGTCCCAGCCGTTGATCTCGGCCAGCACCGCCGCGGCGGACGGCTCCTCCAGGGGACCCTCGACCGGGTAGTCCCAGGTGAGCTCCAGCAGCGGCGCGTCCATCGGGTCCGTCGAGCCCGCCAGCTTCTCTCTGATGATCCGCCCCAGGTGGTACATGAACCACAGGTCGCTGCGCGCGTCCCCGGTCGGCTCGACCGCCTGGTGGTGCCACTGGAGCAGCCGGTTGGTGTTGGTGAAGCTGCCGCTCTTCTCCGTGTGCGAGGCCGCGGGGAAGAAGAACACCTCGGTGCCGATGTCCTTCGTGGCCAGCTCGCCCGTCTCGATCTCCGGGCCGTCCTTCCACCAGGTGGCGCTCTCGATCAGGTTGAAGTCGCGTACGACCAGCCAGTCGAGCTCGGCCATGCCCAGGCGCTGCATCCTGGTGTTGGCCGAGCCCACCGCGGGGTTCTCGCCCAGCAGGATGTAGCCCTTGCAGGTGCCGTCGAGCTGCGCCAGCACCGTGTCGTACGTGCTGTGCGACCCCGTCAGCCTGGGCAGGTAGCCGAACCTGAAGTCGTTGTCCGGCTGGGCGGACTCGCCCCACCACGCCTTGAGCAGGCTGACCAGATAGGCGGGCATGTTCGCCCAGTAGCCGCGGTGCGGCGAGTCTGCTCGCAGGAACGTGTGCAGGCTCATGTGCTCGTGCGCGTGCGGCATCGGGATGTAGCCGGGCAGCAGGTTGAACAGCGTCGGCACGTCGCTGGAGCCCTGGATGCTGGCGTGCCCGCGCAGCGCCTGGATGCCGCCGCCGGGGCGGCCGATGTTGCCGAGCAGCAGCTGCAGGATGCTCGCCGTCCTGATGAACTGCGAGCCGTCGCTGTGCTGCGTCCAGCCCACCGCGTACACGAACTCCGAGGTCTTGTCGGGCCCAGAGTTCTCCGTCAGATGCCGGCACACCTGCATGAACAGCTCGCGCGGCACCCCGCACACCCGCTCGACCATCTCCGGCGTGTAGCGGGCGAAGTGGCGGCGCAGCACCTGCATGACGCAGCGCGGGTGGCGCAGCGTCTCGTCGCGCTCCGGCGTGCCGTCCATCGGCAGGCCGGTCGCGCCGGACATCTCGGGACGGCCGGGCGGCATCCTGTCCAACGGCCGGTCCCGATCGCCGGAGGCCGCGGCGACCGTCATCCCCTCGTACTGCCAGCTCTCGTCGTCGTACGTGCGGGACTCGGGGTCGAAGCCGGAGAAGACCCCGTCGAGGTCCTCGGCGTCGCGGTAGTCCTCCTTGAGCAGGGTGGCCGCGTTGGTGTAGTTGACCACGTACTCGTGGAAGTACAGGTCGTTCTCCAGCACGTGGTTGATGATCCCGCCGAGGAAGGCCACGTCGGAGCCCGCGCGGATCGGCACGTGCAGGTCGGCCAGCGCGCTCGTCCGGGTGAAGCGCGGGTCGACGTGGATGATCACCGCGCCGCGCGCCTTGGCCTCCATCACCCACTGGAAGCCCACCGGGTGCGCCTCGGCGAAGTTCGAGCCCTGGATGACCACGCAGTCGGAGTGCTGCAGGTCCTGCATGAACGTGGTGGCGCCGCCCCGGCCGAACGACGTGCCGAGCCCGACCACGGTCGAGCTGTGGCACACCCGGGCCTGGTTCTCGATCTGCACCACGCCGAGCGCGGTCAGCAGCTTCTTGATGAGGTAGTTCTCCTCATTGTCCAGCGTGGCGCCGCCGAGGCTGGCGATGCCCATGGTCCTGGCGGTGCGCTTGCCGTCCCTCTCCCACTCCCAGGTCCGCCGGCGCGTGTCGATGATCCGGTCGGCCACCATGTCCATGGCGGCGGCGAGGTCGATCTCCTGCCA
This sequence comes from Nonomuraea sp. CA-141351, assembly GCF_050944675.1. Classification (NCBI taxonomy): domain Bacteria; kingdom Bacillati; phylum Actinomycetota; class Actinomycetes; order Streptosporangiales; family Streptosporangiaceae; genus Nonomuraea; species Nonomuraea sp. CA-141351. The sequence continues at coordinate 7,650,409 of NZ_CP191982.1, read as the reverse complement.
GTCGATCGCGCCCGGCGGCCGGTAGAGCGCCTTGTACTGGCGGTTGGACGCCGTGGTGAGCTGCAGGCTGGCCGCGCCCTTGGGGCACAGCCGGCCGCGGCTGATGGGGGAGTCGGGGTCGCCCTCGATCTGGATGACCTTCTCATCCCGTACGTAGACGTTCTGGGCACAGCCCACCGCGCAGTACGGGCACACCGACTTGACGACCCGGTCGGCCGTGGCCGTGCGCGCCCGCAGCGCCGCCGTCCTGGCCGACTTCGCCGCCGCGCCCCGCCCCGTGCGGTCCTCGCCGGTCAGCTGCCGCAGCAGCGGCCACCCCAGTTTCATGACGCCCCCCAAGCCCCTGGCCGGGTTCCTGCCCTGCTGCCGGGAGGCGAAAACCCGCAGGTAGAAGGGGTCAGAACAGGCGCGCGGCGACCTCGTCCCAGGCGTGGGCGTCGCCGGACGGCTCATAGCGGCGCAGCGGCTGCGAGGAGGCGACCAGTGAGCGCATCTCCTCCAGATCGGACACGAGTCCCGCCGCCCGCGCCTGCACCAGCACGTTGCCGAAGGCGGTCGCCTCGGCGGGACCGGCCACCACCGGCAGCCCGCAGGCGTCGGCGGTGAGCCGGCACAGCAGCTCGTTACGCGACCCGCCGCCCACGAGGTGGACGACCTCGACGTCGCGCCCCGACAGCTCCATCGCCTGCCGCACCGCCCGCCGGTGCCCGAGCGCCAGGCTCTCCATCACGCACCGCACGTACGCGGCCGGGGACGACGGAGGCCGCTGGCCCGTGCGGCGGCACTCCGCGGCGATCCTGGCCGGCATGTCGCCCGGCGGCAGGAACACCGGCTCGTCCGGGTTGACCACGGCCGCGAACGGCCGCTCGCCCGCCGCCGCCTGCAGCAGCTCGGCCAGGTCGGAGCCCGGCCAGGCCCGCAGGCACTCTTGCAGCAGCCACAGCCCCATGACGTTGCGCAGGTAGCGGACGGTGCCGTCGATGCCCGCCTCGTTGGTGAAGTTCGCGGCCCGGCTCTCGGGGGTCAGCACAGGTCCCGGCAGCTCCACGCCGGCCAGTGACCACGTGCCGCACGAGATGTAGGCGAAGGCGGGTCCGGAGGCGGGAACGGCGGCCACGGCCGAGGCGGTGTCGTGTGAGCCCACCGCCCTGACGGGCGCCGACCAGCCGATCTCCGCGGCCACGTCCCGCCGCAGCCCGCCGAGCGCCTCCCCCGGCTGCCGCAGCGGCGGGAACAGCTCCGCGGGCAGTCCGAGCCGCTTGATCAGCGGCAACGCCCAGGACCTGGTGCGCACGTCGAGCAGCCCCGTCGTCGAGGCGTTCGTCACCTCGGCGCCCAGCTCGCCGGTGAGCCAGTAGCCGATCAGGTCGGGGATCAGCAACATCGTCGCCGCCCCGTCGAGCCGGTCGGCCAGCAACTGGTAGATCGTGTTGAACGGCAGCACCTGCAGCCCGGACACCTCGTACAGCGCCTCCGCGCCGACCGACCCGGCCACCTGCTCGGCCACCCCATGCGTGCGGTCGTCGCGGTAGTGCACGGGGTTGCCCAGCAGCGCGCCCGACTCGTCGAGCAGCCCGTAGTCCACCGCCCACGAGTCCACGCCGATGGACGACACCGGTCCGGCGTCGCGCAGTCCGGTGAGGATCTCCCGGTAGAGGCCGAGGACGTCCCAGTAGAGCCGGTCCACCAAGCGTACGGGGCCGTTCGGGAAGCGGTGGGCCTCGGTCAGCCGCAGGCCGTCGGAGAAGTCGGCCAGCATCACCCGGCCGCTGGAGGCACCGAGGTCGACGGCGGCGAAACGGCGGCTCATTGGGTGGACTCCCTGGCGACGAGCTCCGGCTGGAACATGATGTGCTGGTGCGCGTGCGTGTCCGGATTGTCGCACTCGTCCAGCAGTAGCTCGGTGGCGATCCGGCCGAGCTGGTACGTCGGCTGCCGCATCGAGCTGAGCGACACGGTGGAGGCGGCGGCGAAGTCGATGTCGTCGTACCCCATCAGCGCCACCTCCTCCGGCACCCGCACCCCGGACCGCAGCAGCGCGCGGAGCACGCCGAGCGCGAGCAGGTCGTTGGCGCAGAACACGGCCTCGGGCAGGCCGGCCGCGATCAGGTCGGCTGCCGCCTTCTCGCCCGCGCGGGCCGTCATCGTGGCGGTCTCGGCGACCCTCAGATCGTCGGGGTCGAGCCCGGCCGCCCGCATCGCGGCCTTCGCGCCCTCCCGGCGCTCCACGCACTGCCTGATCGTCAGCGGGCCCGTCACGTAGGCGACGCTGCGCGCGCCCTTGGCCAGCAGGTGCGTCACGGCGGCCCGGCCGCCCGCGACGTCGTCCACGGCGACCGCGCACTGGTCGGGCCGGTGCGCCGGATGGTCGACCAGCACCACGCTGATGCCGCGCTCGCGCAGCCGGTCGAGCCTGCCGGGGTCCTCGCCGGACGGGGTGATCAGCACGCCGCGCACCCGGTGCTCGGCCAGCACCCGCAGGTTGCGGTCCTCTTTGTCCTGCGAGCCCGCGGAGTTGCCCAGGATCACCGCGTAACCCAGCTCGCTGGCCACGTCCTCGACCCCGGCCGCGACCTCGGTGAAGAACGGGTTGCCGATGTCGATCACGCTCAGGCCGATCGTCCTGCTGTGCCCGGCGCGCAGCGTCGAGGCCGAGCCGTGGCGGACGAACCCCAGCTCGTTGATCGCCGCCTGCACGCGCTCCCGGGTGGCGGGGGCGACTTTGCCGGGCCGGTTCAGTACGTTGGAGACCGTGCCTGGGGACACGCCGGCGTACGCGGCGACGTCCTTGATGCTGACCAGGGCCATGAGGATCTATTAAAACGTACAAACGGTCTTTATGCCAGTCGAGGCGCCGGTGGACCGGCGGTTGGGGCCTGTCGCCGAGCACGTATCTGGGCCCCTGTTCGTAAAACGTTTGTATCTGGATGCGCACTCGTGCGCGGATCCCCTAGTTTCATAACGTTCGAGTAACGCCAGCATCACGGGTCACGCCTCGATTCGGGCCGCCTGCCTGGGCAATCACCCGTGTTGATCAGCGAGAACTCGCCCGCGGCGCCGTCAAAGGCCTTGTGCGACGCCGTTGAGGAACGTTTTAATCCCCCGTAAACGCAGGCGTAACACGCTGTGAGCGCTAACAGTAATTCGAAAGGCAGGTTTCATGCCGGACGTCATCGCCTACGGCGGGGACTGGAATCCAGAGCAGTGGCCCGAGGAGACGTGGGAGCAGGATGTCGCGCTCATGCGCGAGGCCGGCGTCAACCGGGTCAGCGTCGGCATCTTCTCCTGGTCGCTGCTCGAGCCGGCGGAGGGCGTGTTCGAGTTCGGCTGGCTCGACCGCGTGATGGACCTGCTGGCCGCGAACGGGATCAAGGCCAACCTGGCCACGCCGACCGCCGGCCCGCCGCCCTGGTTCGGTGACGCGTACCCGGAGGCGCTGCCGGTGGACGCCGACGGGCGGCGGCTGTACCACGGCAGCAGGCAGGGCTTCTGCCCGAGCTCGCCGATCTACCGCGAGAAGGCGCTGCGCGTCGCCGAGCAGGTGGCCACGCGCTACCACGACCACCCGGCCCTGGCCCTGTGGCACGTGCACAACGAGTACGGCTGCCACAACGCGCGCTGCTACTGCGACACCTCGGCCGCGGCCTTCCGCGCCTGGCTGCGTTCGCACTACTCCTCGCTCGACGATCTCAACGACGCGTGGGGGACCGCGTTCTGGTCCCAGCGCTACAGCGAGTGGTCCCAGATCCTGCCGCCGCGCGCCACCCCGACCTTCCCCAACCCGGGCCAGCAGCTCGACTTCCGCCGCTTCAGCTCCGACGCGCTGGTCGAGCTCTACATCGCCGAGCGCGACCTGCTCAAGAAGATCAGCCCCGACGTGCCGGCGACCACCAACCTGATGGCGGGCGCGCACTGGGACATGGACTGCTGGGCCTTCGCCGCCGAGATGGACGTGGTCTCCACCGACCACTACCTGATCGGCGCCCGCGCGGAGCCGCACATCGACCTGGCCTTCGCCGCCGACTACGCCCGCTCGCTCAACGGCGGCCGGCCGTGGCTGCTGATGGAGCACTCGACCAGCGCGGTCAACTGGCAGCCGCGCAACCTCGCCAAGACCCCCGGCGAGCTGCGCCGCAACTCCCTGTCCCACCTGGCCAGGGGAGCGGACGGGATCATGTTCTTCCAGTGGCGGGCCTCCCGCACGGGCGCGGAGAAGTGGCACTCGGCGATGCTGCCGCACGCGGGCACGAACACCAAGGTCTGGCGCGAGGTGACCGCGCTCGGCGCCGAGCTGGCCGGGCTCGCCGGCGTGGCGGGCAGCACGGTCGAGGCCGACGTCGCGATCCTCATCGACCACTCCAGCGTGTGGGCCCAGGACCACCCCGCGCAGCCCAGCTCCGAGATGGACCCGGTGGAGGAGGCCAAGCGCTGGCATGCCGCGCTCTGGCAGGCCGGCATCACCTGCGACCTGGCCCACCCCGAGGGCGACCTGACCGGCTACCGGCTGGTGCTGGTGCCCGCGCTGTACCTGGTGAGCGACGCGGGGGCGGCCAACCTCGCCCGGTTCGTGGAGCGGGGCGGGGTCGCGCTCGTGGGCCCGTACAGCGGGATCGTGGACGAGCACGACCGGGTGCGGCTCGGCGGCTACCCGGGCGCGTGGCGCGACCTCCTGGGCGTGACCGTCGAGGAGTTCTTCCCCCTGGACGGGCCGATCGAGCTGGCCTCGGGGTGGTCGGGGAGCGTGTGGAGCGAGGTGGCCCAGGCCACCGGAGCGAAGGTGCTCGACACGTACGCCACCGGGGAGCCCGCCTGGACCCGCAACGAGTGGGGTGAGGGGTTCGCGCACTACCTCACCACCAGGCTGGGCGACGACGGCCTGGCCGAGGTCATCGCCGCCGTCGCGGCCGAGGCCGGGGTAGGGCCCGCCGCCGACGCCCCCGCCGGGGTGGAGGTGGTACGGCGCTCGCACGCCGACGGCCGCTCCTACCTGTTCGCCATCAACCACACGAGCGAGGACGCGGTCGTGACGCCGCCCACGGGCGGCCCCGTCACGGTGGCGGCGGGCGACGTCCGCGTGATTCCCGCCTGACGCCGGTGGCGGTGGCCGCGGCCCGCCGCCACCGCCTCTGAGCCATCGGAGAGCGCTTCCCTTAGGGAAGCGGTACCACCGGTCATCCCCCAGTCTCCGCACGGAGGTGCAGTACACCATGTCCGAAATATCACGACGCGACGCGTTAAAGGGGTTAGCCGCGGCGGGAGCCGCCGTCCCGCTGGCCTCGGTGCTGGACTCGCCGGCCCTGGCGGGACTCGCCGTCCCCGACGTCACCCTGAGCTGGCTCGAGGACAGGCCCGCGGAGGTGCCCGGCACCACCTGGGGCGTGCCGTGGCCGAAGGGCGCGGTGGCCAAGGAGCAGGCGTTCGCGCTCACGGCGGCCGACGGCAGCGCCGTGCCGGTGCAGACATGGCCGCTGGCGTACTGGCCGGATGGGACGCTGAAGTGGACGGCCCACGCGCTCGGCCCCGAGGCGCCCGCGGCGGAGACGTACACGCTGCGGCCGGGGAGCGCGGCGGCCCCCGCCAAGCCGGTCACGGTCAAGAACGAGAAGCAGTACGTTGACGTGGACACCGGCGTCATCCGCGCCCGCGTACGCAAGAGCGGCAGCGAGCTGATCAGCCAGATCTGGCGCGGCGAGACCGAGATCGCCCGCAAGGGGCAGCTCGTCAGCCTCCGGCAGGGCAAGATCGACGACGGCGACGACCGTACCGTCGAGGTCGACTCCTACCTCAGCGACATCTCCAAGGTGGAGGTCGAGCAGTCGGGCCCGGTGCGCGCGGTCGTCCGGATCGAGGGCCGGCACACCTCGAAGAAGGGCAGGTCGTGGCTGCCGTTCGCGATCCGGCTCTACTTCTACGCCGGGGCGGAGAACGTGCGCATGACGCACACGTTCGTGTTCGACCGTGACGGGCAGCACGACTTCGTCGCCGGGCTGGGCGTGCGCTTCCACGTCCCGATGCGGGACGAGCCGTACAACCGGCACATCCGGTTCGTCGGCGACGGGCACGGCCTGCTCACCGAGGCCGTCAAGGGCATCACGGGGCTGCGCCGCGACCCGGGCCTGGCCGTGCGCAAGGCCCAGGTGGCGGGGCAGCGGCTGCCGGACATCGCCACCTGGGACACCCGTGTCAGCAGCCGCGTCCACCTCATCCCCGACTGGGGCGACTACACGCTCGCCCAGCTCTCCTCGGAGGGTTTCACGCTCAAGAAGCGCACCAAGAAGGGGTACGGCTGGGTCGCCGTCGACCAGGGCAAGCGGGCCTCCGGGTTCGGGTACGTCGGCGGGACGAGCGGCGGCCTCGCGTTCGGCATGCGCGACTTCTGGCAGCGGCACCCCACCCAGCTCGATGTCAGGGGGGCCGCCTCGGACGAGGCCGAGGTCACCGTCTGGCTCTGGTCGCCGGAGGCCGGGCCGATGGACACCCGCTTCTACCACGACGGCATGGGGCAGGACACATACCCGGAGCAGATCGAGGGCCTCAACATCACGTACGAGGACTACGAGCCGGGCTTCGGCACCCCGCTGGGCATCGCGCGCACCACGGAGCTGACGTTCTGGGCGCTGTCCGCCACCCCCGACGCCACCCGGCTCGGGGCGATGGCGGACGCCGTGCGGACGCCGCCGCTGATCGTCGCGCCACCCGCGCACCTGGCTGCGACCAGGGTGTTCGGCGGCCTGTTCAGCCCGGTCGACCGGTCGACGCCGCAGAAGAAGACCATCGAGGACCACCTCGACTTCCTCTTCGACTACTACAGGAAACAGGTCGAACAGCGTCACTGGTACGGCTTCTGGGACTACGGCGACATCATGCACACGTTCGACGAGGACCGGCACGTGTGGCGCTACGACGTCGGGGGCTACGCCTGGGACAACTCGGAGCTGTCGCCCGACCTGTGGCTCTGGTACGCGTACCTGCGCTCGGGGCGCTCCGACATCTTCAGGTTCGCCGAGGCGATGACCCGGCACACCGGCGAGGTCGACGTCTACCACCTCGGACCGTGGGCCGGGCTCGGCAGCAGGCACAACGTGCAGCACTGGGGGTGCAGCGCCAAGCAGCAGCGCATCTCGACCGCCGTCTACCGGCGCATCTTCTACTTCCTGACCGCTGACGAGCGCACCGGTGACCTCATGCGGGCGCTGGTGGACTCCGACAAGACGTTCCTGGCCATCGACCCGCTCCGCAAGATCCGCACGGAGCCGTACACGCCGGACCCGTCGGCCCTCGCGATCGGGCTGGGCACCGACTGGAGCGGCCTGGCCGCCGCCTGGCTGACCGAGTGGGAGCGCGGCGGGGACCCGGTGGCGGAGAAGAAGCTCAAGGCCACCATGCGGACCATCGCCGCGATGCCCAACGGCTTCGTCACGGGGGAGGGGCTCTACAACATCAACACCGGCGAGTTCGCCCCGGCGGCGCGCAAGGTGTCGGTGTCCCATCTCTCGGCCATGTTCGGCCAGGTCGAGATCTGCGCCGAGCTCATCGACCTCGTGGACATGCCCGGCTTCGAGCGGGCCTGGCTCCAGTACTGCCGCCTGTTCAACGCCACGAAGGCCGAGCAGGCCGCCGAGACGGGCGCCGACTTCGGCAACCTCATCCTCAAGCAGGGCCATTCCAGGCTGACGGCGTACGCGGCGGTCCGGCTCAAGCGCGACGACCTCGCGTCGCGGGCGTGGACGGAGTTCGCCACGGGGGACGGGTACGCGCCCACGCTGCCGTGGAAGTCGGAGAAGGTGGCCACGACGCTCAACCCGACGGACGAGGCGTCCTGGGTCTCGACCAACACCACGGCCCTGTACGGCCTGGCCGCCATCCAGAACCTCGCCCTCGTCGGCGACAAAGTCCCCACATGACCCCTCCGCCCCAGCCCCGCGGCCGTTCGACGGTGCCGCGCCGCTCCAACCCCGGCCGCCGCCGACGCGCCGCTGACGCCGGTCGCGCGTGGCACCGCGACGCGACGCTTCGGCCGGCCGCCACCTCGGCGGCCCCATGCCGATCGGCGCCGCCCCGTAGTGCCGCCCCGGGCGCCGTGCGCGTCGCGCCGGCCACCGCCGTACAACGTCCCGCCGACGCGGCGCCATCGCGGCGTGTGCCGCGGCCGTCCGGGCCGTGGCTCCAGCTGGTCGCCGGACGGTCGCCGGCACGCGATCTCAGTGCGCTGCTACTGCTCGGCCGTGGAGCGTCGTTCCGGCCCGGCGCTCCATCCGGCCCGGGTCGGGCTCGAGCTCCCGCCTCGGGCACCCTGCACGTGGCGCCGGCCACCGCCGCGCCACGCCCCGGAGACGCGCGTCGGCCATCGCCGCAGCACGTGCCGCATACGCGGTGCCGTGCGAGCAGCAAGGAAGGCGCGCTGGACGGCGGCGGGTGCGGTGCGGCCTCGGGGCGGTACGACGCGAAGATCGGGCATTAAAACGTGTCATCGTCGCACGGGGGGCGGCTCGGTTCGACGGGGGCCGAGAGCGCATTGACAGCGAGCACCAGGAATCATAGTTTCCTGCACGAAGGATTAAAACGTTTTGAAGGGAGTGTCAGTGCAACGCGTCTGCTTCCTGCTGAAAGTCCGCCCAGAGCGGCTGGCGGAGTACCGCGAACGCCACCGAGACGTCTGGCCGGAGATGCGAGAGGCGCTCGCGCGCACCGGCTGGCACAACTACTCGCTCTTCCTGAGAGACGACGGCCTCCTCGTGGGCTACCTGGAGACCGAGGACTTCGAGGCCGCCAAGAAGGCGATGGCCGAGACCAAGGTCAACGCCCGCTGGCAGGCCGAGATGGCGCCGTTTTTCGAGAGCCTCGACGGGCGGCCCGACGAGGGCATGCACCCGCTGGACGAAGTTTTCCACCTGGATTGATCGGGAACCAATGACTGACATCAAGGCCGCGCTACGCGCACAGCACATCGAGACGCCGTCCTGGGCGTACGGCAACAGCGGCACGAGGTTCAAGGTGTTCGCACAGAAGGGGGTGCCGCGCGACCCGTACGAGAAACTCGCCGACGCCGCCCAGGTGCACGCGTACACCGGCGTCGCCCCCACGGTCGCCCTGCACATCCCGTGGGACAAGGTGGACGACTACGCCGACCTGGCCAGGCATGCCCGCGACCTGGGTGTGGGCATCGGAGCGATCAACTCCAACGTCTTCCAGGACGACGACTACATGCTCGGCAGCGTCACCAACCCCGCCGCGCGGGTGCGCCGCAAGGCCACCGACCACCTGCTGGAGTGCGTGGACATCATGGACGCCACCGGGTCCGACACGCTCAAGCTGTGGTTCTCCGACGGCATCAACTACCCGGGCCAGGACGACATCAGGTCCCGCCAGGACCGCCTGGCCGAGTCGCTGGCCGAGGTGTACGACCGGCTCGGTGAGGGGCAGCGCTTCCTGCTGGAGTACAAGCTCTTCGAGCCCGCCTTCTACGCCACCGACGTGCCCGACTGGGGCACCGCGTACGCCCACTGCGTCAAGCTCGGCCCCAAGGCGCAGGTCGTGGTGGACACCGGGCACCACGCGCCGGGCACCAACATCGAGTTCATCGTGGCGTTCCTGCTGCGCGAGGGCAAGCTCGGCGGGTTCGACTTCAACTCCCGCTTCTACGCCGACGACGACCTCATGGTGGGGGCGGCGGACCCGTTCCAGCTCTTCCGCATCATGTTCGAGGTGGTTCGCGGCGGCGGCCTCGACCCCGAGACCGGCGTGGCGTTCATGCTGGACCAGTGCCACAACATCGAGCCCAAGATCCCGGGCCAGATCCGCTCGGTCATGAACGTCCAGGAGGCCACCGCCAAGGCCCTGCTCGTGGACCGCGAGGCGCTGGCCGCCGCGCAGACCGAGGGCGACGTGCTGGGCGCGAACGCCGTGTTCATGGACGCCTACAACACCGACGTGCGGCCGCTGCTCGCCGAGTTGCGTGAGGAGTCGGGGCTGGCGCCCGACCCGATGACCGCGTACGCAAAGTCCGGATATTTCGAGAAAATCGCCGCCGAGCGTGTCGGCGGAACCCAGGCCGGCTGGGGGGCCTGACCGATCATGGAAGTCATCAAGGAACTGCTGGAACGCTCTCACCGCCTGGGAGCCGACCCGCGCAACACCAACTACGCGGGCGGCAACACCTCCGCCAAGGGCGCCGCGCCCGACCCGGTCACCGGGGAGGAGGTCGAGCTGCTCTGGGTCAAGGGCTCCGGCGGCGACCTCGGCACGCTGAAGGAGTCCGGGCTCGCCGTGCTCCGCCTCGACCGGCTGCGCGCGCTCAAGGGCGTCTACCCGGGCGTGGAGCGCGAGGACGAGATGGTCGCCGCGTTCGACTACTGCCTGCACGGCAAGGGCGGGGCCGCCCCGTCGATCGACACCGCCATGCACGGCCTGGTCGAGGCCGGCCACGTCGACCACCTGCACCCCGACGCCGGGATCGCGCTCGCGACCGCGGCCGACGGCGAGGAGCTGACCAGGCGCGTCTTCGGCGACCGGGTGGTCTGGGTGCCGTGGCGGCGGCCCGGCTTCCAGCTCGGCCTGGACATCGCCGCCATCAAGGCGGCAAACCCGCAGGCCATCGGCTGCGTCCTCGGCGGTCACGGCATCACCGCCTGGGCCGACACGTCGGAGGAGTGCGAGTCGCGCTCGCTGGAGATCATCCGCACCGCGGAGGCGTACCTGGCCGAGCACGGCCGCCCCGACCCGTTCGGCTCGGTGATCTACGAGACCCTGCCGGAGGCGGAGCGCCGCGAGCGCGCCGCCGCCCTGTTCCCCTACATCAGGGGCCTGGCCTCCACGGACGTCCGCGTCGTCGGCCACTACACCGGCACACCCGAGGTGCTGGACTTCGTCTCCCGCGCCGAACACCCGCGCCTGGCGGCCCTGGGCACGTCCTGCCCCGACCACTTCCTGCGGACCAAGGTCGCGCCCCTGGTGCTCGACCTGCCGCCGGACGCGCCCCTGGAGCAGGCCGTCGAACGGCTGCGCGAGCTGCACGCCGCCTACCGCGACGAATACACCGCCTACTACAACCGGCACGCCACCCCCGACTCCCCGGCCATCCGCGGCGCGGACCCGGCGATCGTGCTGGTTCCGGGCGTCGGCATGTTCTCGTTCGGCAAGGACAAGCAGACCGCGCGCGTGGCCGGCGAGTTCTACGTCAACGCCATCAACGTCATGCGCGGCGCCGAGTCCGTCTCCACCTACGCGCCCATCCCCGAGTCGGAGAAGTTCCGCATCGAGTACTGGGAGCTGGAGGAGGCCAAGCTGCGCCGCATGCCCAAGCCCAAGCCCCTCGCGACCCGCGTCGCGCTGGTCACCGGCGGCGGCTCGGGCATCGGCGCGGCCACCGCCCGCCGCCTGGCCGCCGAGGGCGCTTGCGTGGTGGTCGCCGACCGCGACCTGGCCGCCGCGGAGAAGATCGCCGCCGAGATCGGCGCGTCCGCGTACCGGGTGTCCGACGTCGCGGTGGCGGTCGCGGTGGACGTCACCTCCGAGGAGCAGATCTCCGAGGCGGTACGCGCGGCCGTGCTGGCGTTCGGCGGCGTCGACCTGGTCGTCAACAACGCCGGCCTGTCGCTGTCCCGCGCGCTGCTGGAGACCACCCTGGACGACTGGGACCTGCAGCACGACGTCATGGCCAGGGGCTCGTTCCTGGTGTCCCGCGAGGCCGCCCGGGTCCTGATCAACCAGGCCATGGGCGGCGACATCGTCTACATCTCCTCCAAGAACGCCGTCTTCGCCGGCCCGAACAACGTCGCGTACGGCGCCGCCAAGGCCGACCAGGCCCACCAGGTGCGGCTGCTGGCGGCCGAGCTGGGCGCGCACGGCATCCGCGTCAACGGCATCAACCCCGACGGCGTGGTACGCGGCTCCGGCATCTTCGCCTCCGGATGGGGCGCCAACCGGGCGGCCGTCTACGGGGTGGAGGAGGAGAAGCTCGGCGAGTTCTACGCGCAGCGCACCCTGCTCAAGCGCGAGGTCCTGCCCGAGCACGTGGCCGCCGCCGTCTTCGCCCTCACCGGCAACGACCTCACCCACACCACGGGCCTGCACATCCCGGTGGACGCGGGCGTGGCCGCCGCCTTCCTCCGCTGACGACCGGCAGCTGACAGGTCAGGAGTAGGCCGCCACCATCCCTATCACCGCCAGCGCGGCTCCGGCCGCCGTGACCAGGAGACCCCCGGTCACGGCGGCCCGCCGCCCCGCGCACGCCCGCCCAGTACATGATCACGTACGGCAGGAACCCCAGCCCGCCGAGCCCGACCGACGGCAACGTCAAGGCCGCCAGGACGCCCTTCGTCCCGGCGGGGACCGCGCGGTCGCCCTCCGGGGTGAGCTGGGCCCGCGTCACGTCGCCCGCCTCCGAGTCGGGCGAGGCCGCCACCTCCACGACCGGCCCGCCGGAGTCGGGCGTGAACTGCCCTTCGCAGTCGTACCGGCCCTCGCCCAGATCCTCACACGAGACGACGCGCAAGGTGCCCGGCGTCCCGGTCCGGCCGGTGGCGAGCTGGATGTCCGCGATCGCGAAGACCGACGGCAGCACGCCGATCGCCAGCCAGAGCAGCACCAGGATGACCCGGCCCACCGGCCCGGGGCCCCTCCCCCTTCGGTCAGGGGTCACGAAGGAGAGATCGGGCAAGTGCTCGGTCATGCGGCGATCCTCTCCCGGCCCATTTGTCGTTCACTTGCAACGGACTGTGGTTGTGCACCTCTGGCTTGCATATTCATCCCCTGCAGTGCATTATCTTCAACAGCAAGGTCATGAGATGTGATGCATGAACATGCAGGAGGGTTTGATGAGGGCAGCGATCGCGGGAGCCAGTGGCTACGCGGGCGGGGAGCTGCTGCGCATCCTGCTCGGTCACCCCGAGTTCGAGATCGGCGCGCTCACCGCGGCTTCGAGCGCGGGCAGCCGCCTCGGCGTCCACCAGCCCCACCTGCCGCAGCTGGCCGACCGCGTCATCGAGGACACCTCCGCCGACACGCTGGCCGGCCACGACGTCGTCTTCCTGGCATTGCCGCACGGCCACTCGGCCGCAGTCGCCGCCCAGCTGGTTGAGGAGACGGTGGTGGTCGACTGCGGCGCCGACCACCGGCTCACCGACCCGGCCGCCTGGCAGGAGTTCTACGGCGGCGAGCACGCCGGTTCCTGGCCCTACGGCCTGCCCGAGCTGCCCGGCCAGCGGGAGATCCTCAAGTCGGCCACCCGCATCGCGGTCCCCGGCTGCTATCCGACCTCCGTCCTGCTCGCCCTGTCGCCCGCCTTCGCCGCGGGGCTGGCCGAGCCGGACGTGGTCGTGGTGGCCGCCAGCGGCACCAGCGGCGCCGGCAAGTCGCTCAAGCCCAACCTGCTCGGCAGCGAGGTCATGGGCTCCGTCAGCGCGTACGGCGTGGGCGGCGTCCACCGGCACACCCCCGAAATGGAGCAGGGCCTGTCGGCCGTCGCCGGGAGCCCTGTGCGGGTCTCGTTCACGCCGACGCTGGCCCCCATGAGCCGCGGCATCCTCGCCACCTGCACCGCTCCTGCCGCGCCGGGCCTCACCAAGGAGTCGCTGCGGACGGCGTACGACGTCGCGCTGAAGGAGGAGCCGTTCGTCAAGCTCCTGCCCGAGGGCGTCTGGCCGGCCACCTCCATGACCTACGGCGCCAACACCGCCGCCCTGCAGGTGACGCTCGACGAGCGCGCGGGCCGCGTGGTCGCCGTCATCGCCATCGACAACCTCACCAAGGGCACGGCCGGAGGCGCCGTGCAGAGCGTGAACATCGCACTCGGCCTGCCCGAAGAACTCGGCCTCCCCCTGACAGGAGTCGCACCGTGAGTGTTACCGCACCACTCGGTTTCAGAGCCGCGGGTGTCGCCGCCGGGATCAAGTCCGGCGGCGCCCGTGACCTGGCACTGGTCGTCAACGACGGACCCAGCAGGGCCGCCGCGGGCGTCTTCACCGCCAACCGCGTGAAGGCCGCCCCCGTCCTGTGGTCGCAGCAGGTCCTGACGGGCGGGCGCCTGCGAGCCGTGGTGCTCAACTCCGGCGGCGCCAACGCCTGCACCGGCCCGGAGGGCTTCCAGGACACCCACGCCACCGCCGAGAAGGTGGCCGAGGCGCTCCAGGACTCCGCAGGTGAGGTCGCGGTCTGCTCGACCGGCCTGATCGGCGAGCGGCTGCCGATGGACGCGCTGCTGTCCGGCGTCGAGACCGCCTCGACCCAGCTCTCCCGCGACGGCGGCCTGGCCGCCGCGGACGCCATCCGCACCACGGACACCGTCTCCAAGATCTCGTTCCGGAGGGGCAGCGGCTACATGGTGGGCGGGATGGCCAAGGGCGCGGGCATGCTCGCCCCGGCCCTGGCCACCATGCTCTGCGTGATCACCACGGACGCCGACCTGACCAGCGAGGAGCTCGACGCCGCGCTGCGCAAGGCCACGGCCAAGACGTTCGACCGCCTCGACACCGACGGCTGCATGTCCACCAACGACACGGTGCTCCTGCTGGCCAGCGGAGCCGCCGGGGTCAAGCCGGACCTCGCCGAGTTCGAGCAGAAGGTCCAGGAGGTCTGCGCCGACCTGGCCAGGCAGCTCCTGGTGGACGCCGAGGGCGCCTCCAAGGCCATCGCCATCGAGGTGGTCGGTGCCGCATCGGAGGACGACGCGGTCAAGGTCGGCCGCACGGTCGCCCGTTCCAACCTGCTCAAGTGCGCCATCCACGGCGAGGACCCCAACTGGGGCCGCGTCCTGGCCGCCGTCGGCACCACCGACGCGGTGTTCGAGCCCGGCCGCCTGAACGTGGCCATCAACGGCATCTGGATCTGCCGGGGTGGCGCGGTCGGCGACGACCGCGCCAAGGTGGACATGCGCCCCCGCGACGTGACGATCACGATCGACCTGTCGGCCGGCCCGCACACCGCGACCGTGCACACCACGGACCTGACCGCCGAGTACGTCCACGAGAACTCGGCGTACTCCTCATGAGGGCCACCGCCGCGCAGACCAAGGCCGAGACGCTGATCGAGGCGCTGCCCTGGCTGACCCGCTTCCACGGCGCGACCATCGTCATCAAGTACGGCGGCAACGCCATGACCGACGAGTCGCTCAAGGAGGGCTTCGCCGAGGACGTCGTCTTCCTGCGCCACGCGGGCCTGCGCCCGGTCGTCGTGCACGGGGGCGGCCCGCAGATCAGCAGCGCGCTCGGCAAGCTGGGCATCGAGTCCACGTTCACCGCCGGGCTGCGGGTCACCACGCCGGAGGCCATGCAGGTCGTCAGGATGGTCCTGACGGGCCAGGTCAACCGCAACATCGTGGGGCTGGTCAACCGGCACGGCCCGTTCGCCGTCGGCATGTCCGGGGAGGACGCCCACCTGTTCACGGCCGTGCGCAAGCACGCGATCGTGGACGGTGTGCCCGTGGACATCGGCCAGGTCGGCGAGATCATCAAGGTCGATCCGGGCGCTGTGCGGGCCCTCATCGACGACGGCCGCATCCCGGTCATCTCCAGCGTGGCGCGCGGAGACGACGGGGAGATCTACAACGTGAACGCCGACACCGCCGCCGCCGCGCTGGCCGTGACGCTCCAGGCGCAGAAGCTGATCGTCCTCACCGACGTGGAGGGCCTGTACGCCAACTGGCCCGACGACACCGACGTGATCGACCAGCTCGGCGCCGAGGAGCTGGAGACGCTCATGCCCACGCTGTCCAGCGGCATGGTCCCCAAGATGGAGGCCTGCCTGACGGCGGTCCAGGGCGGCGTCCCGCAGGCCCACGTGCTCGACGGCCGGGTGCCACATTCACTGCTGCTGGAAATCTTCACCAATGAGGGAATCGGAACGATGGTGATGCCCTGATGAGCTTGTATCAGAGGTTCGAACAAGCCTTCATGCCCAACTACGGCGTCCCGCCGGTCGCGCTGGCACGAGGTGAGGGCACCCGCGTCTGGGACGTGGACGGCAAGGAATACCTCGACTTCATCGGCGGCATCGCGACCAGCTCGCTCGGTCACGCCCACCCCGCCCTGGTCGAGGCCGTCTCCAAGCAGGTCGCCACGATCGCGCACACGAGCAACCTGTTCCTGCACGAGCCGGAAGTGCTGCTCGCCGAGAAGCTCCTCGCCCTGCTGAACGCCCCGGCCAAGGTCTTCTTCGCCAACTCGGGCACCGAGGCCAACGAGGCCGCGTACAAGCTCGCCGTCAAGTACGGCAAGCGTGAGGGCCGCTCCTACTTCGTCGCCGCCGAGAACGGCTTCCACGGCCGGACGATCGGCGCCCTGTCCCTGACCGGCAAACAGTCGATCCGCGACCAGTTCGGCCCGTTCCCGATCGACGTCCGCTTCGTCCCGTACGGCGACGCCGCCGCGCTCAAGGAGGCCGTGACCGGCGACTGCATCGCGGTGTTCCTCGAGCCCACCCAGGGCGAGGCCGGCGTCGTGCCGCCGCCCGAGGGCTACTTCGAGGCGGCCCGCGAGATCTGCGACTCGACCGGCGCCCTGCTGGTGGCCGACGAGATCCAGTCGGCGATCGGCCGCACCGGCCACTGGTTCGCGCATCAGGCCGACGGCGTGACCCCCGACATCCTGACCCTGGCCAAGGGGCTGGGCGGCGGGATGCCGATCGGCGCGTGCATCGGGTTCGGCGACGCGGGCAAGCTCTTCGCCAAGGGCGATCACGGCTCGACGTTCGGCGGCAACCCGGTCTCGTGCGCCGCGGCGCTGGCCGTGCTCGACAACCTCGACCTCGACCACGTCAAGTCGGCGTCCGCGCGGCTGCGCGGCGGACTGGAGTCGAACCGCCACCCGCTGCTGAAGGGCGTGCGCGGGCGCGGCCTGTGGCTGGCCACCGTGCTGAGCGAGCCCCGCTCGGCCGAGGTCCAGAAGGCCGCCCAGAACGCCGGCTTCCTGGTCAACGCCCTCCAGCCCGACGCCGTACGCATCGCGCCGCCCCTGGTCGTCACGGCCGAGGAGATCGACGCGTTCGTGGCCGCGTACCCGGCGATCCTCGCGGAGGCGGCCAAATGACCAGGCACCGCGCGGACTCGGCGCAAATCAGACACTTCCTGCGCGACGACGACCTCACGCCCGCCGAGCAGGCCGAGGTCCTGGAGCTCGCCGCGGCCATGAAGAAGGACCGGTTCGGCTACCGCCCGTTCGAGGGCCCGCAGACCGTCGCCGTCCTGTTCGACAAGCCGTCGGCCCGCACCCGCGTCTCCTTCCACACCGGCATCGGCGAGCTCGGCGGGCTGCCGCTGGTCGTGGACAACGTCTCAGCGCTCATGGGCCGCGGCGAGCCCGCCGCCGACCTCGCCAGGGTGCTCGACCGGCAGGTCGCCGCCATCGTCTGGCGGACCACCGGGCAGGAGCTCATCGACGAGATGGCCGCCCACTCCCGGGTGCCCGTGGTCAACGCGCTCACCGACGAGTTCCACCCCTGCCAGATCCTCGCCGACCTGCAGACCGTCCAGGAGAAGCTCGGCAGGACCGCCGGGGTCACGTTCACGTACCTGGGCGACGGCGCCAACAACATGGCCCACTCCTACCTGCTCGGCGGCGCCACCGCGGGCATGCACGTGCGGATCGCCGCCCCGGCCGGCTACCAGCCGGACGCGGTCATCCTCGACCAGGCGGCCGCCATCGCGGCCAAGACGGGTGGCTCGGTGATCGCGCTGACCGACCCGGTGGCCGCCGTCCAGGGGGCGCACGTGATCGCCACCGACACGTGGGTGTCGATGGGCCAGGACGGCAAGGAGCAGCGGGTGTCCGTGCTCAAGCCGTACCAGGTGAACTCCGAGCTGCTCGAGCACGCCGCGCCCGACGCGATCGTGCTGCACTGCCTGCCCGCCTACCGCGACTACGAGATCACCACCGAGGTGCTCGAAGGCCCGAAGAGCGTCGTGTGGGACCAGGCGGAGAACCGGCTGCACGCCCAGAAGGCGCTTCTCTACTGGCTAGTGTCACGCAAATGACGATTCCGATGACCAAGGCCGCGCGGCAGGCGAAGATCACCGACCTGCTGCAGCGGAAGGCGGTGCGCTCCCAGCCGGAGCTCGCCAAGCTGCTCGCCGAGAGCGGGCTCGAGGTCACCCAGGCCACGCTCTCGCGTGACCTCGACGAACTCGGCGCGCTCAAGCTGCGCGCCGACGACGGATCCCTGGTGTACGCCCTGCCCGGCGAGGGCGGCGGCCGGATCCCGCTCACCAGGCTGGGCACCGGCGAGTCGCCGGCCGCGCGGCTGCACCGTATCGCCGAGGAGCTGCTGGTCAACGCCGAGGCCTCGGCCAACTTGGTCATCGTGAGAACCCCTCCGGGCGCGGCCCAGTTCCTGGCCTCCGCCATCGACCACGCCGACTGGGAGTCGATCCTCGGCACGGTCGCCGGCGACGACACGATCCTCGTCATCAGCCGCGATCCGACCGGCGGCCAGGCCGTCGCGGAGGCCCTGCTGAAGGTGGCCGACCGGCGCGCCTAGCGCCAAGCAGCGAGACTTGTACCTGGAGACAGTGAAATGCCGGAAAGAGTGGTCCTTGCCTATTCAGGCGGGCTGGACACCTCGGTCGCCATCCCGTACCTGGCCGAGCAGATGGACGCCGAGGTGATCTGCGTCGCCGTGGACCTCGGCCAGGGCGGCGAGGACATGGACGTGATCCAGCAGCGGGCGATCGACTGCGGCGCGGCCGAGTCGATCGTGGTGGACGCCAAGGAGGAGTTCGCCGCCGACTTCTGCGTGCCCGCCCTGCAGGCCAACGCCCTCTACATGGACCGCTACCCGCTGGTCTCCTCGCTCTCGCGCCCGCTCATCGTCAAGCACCTGGTCTCGGCGGCCAAGCAGTTCGGCGGCACGTTCGTCTCCCACGGCTGCACCGGCAAGGGCAACGACCAGGTCCGCTTCGAGGCGGGCCTGTCCGCCCTCGCCCCCGGCCTCAAGGTCGTCGCGCCCGCCCGCGACTTCGCCTGGACGCGCGACAAGGCCATCGAGTACGCCGAAGCCAAGGGCCTGCCCATCGAGACGTCGAAGAAGAACCCGTTCTCGATCGACCAGAACCTCTGGGGCCGCGCCGTCGAGACCGGCTTCCTCGAGGACATCTGGAACGGCCCCACCGAGGAGGTCTACTCCTACACCGCCGATCCGTCCCAGCCGCGCGAGGCCGACGAGGTGGTCATCACCTTCGAACAGGGCGTCCCGGTCAAGGTCGACGGGCGGGCGCTGACGCCGTACCAGGTCATCGACGAGCTGAACAGGCGCGCGGGCGCGCAGGGCGTCGGCCGGATCGACCTGGTCGAGGACCGCCTCGTCGGCATCAAGTCGCGCGAGGTGTACGAGGCGCCGGGCGCCATCGCCCTCATCGCCGCCCACATGGAGCTGGAGAACGTCACCGTCGAGCGCGACCTGGCCCGCTTCAAGCGCGGCGTGGACCAGCGGTGGAGCGAGCTCGTCTACGACGGCCTGTGGTTCTCGCCGCTCAAGAACGCCCTCGACGCGCTCATCGCCGAGGCCCAGAAGCACGTCTCCGGCGACATCCGCATGACTCTGCACGGCGGCAAGGCCACGGTCACCGGCCGCCGCTCGGAGCAGTCCCTGTACGACTTCTCGCTGGCGACCTACGACACCGGCGACACATTCGACCAGTCCCTGGCCAAGGGCTTCGTCCAGCTTTTCTCCCTCCCCGCTAAGATCGCCGCCGCGCGAGACGCCAAGAAGGGGTGAGGTGCACTATGGTCGCGCCCGAGCACAGGAGCCCGGGGCGAGAGAGCGTGGAACGATGCCAACGAGTCCCGAAGCGGGTGCGACCATTGAAATGGTCACGAAGGAGATAACGGTGAGTGATGGCAAGCCGATGCGGCTGTGGGGCGCGCGCTTCGAGAGCGGCCCGTCCGACGCGCTGGCCCGGCTGTCGGTGAGCGTGCACTTCGACTGGCGGCTCGTGCCGTACGACCTGGCAGCGTCCAGGGCGCACGCGCGCGTGCTGCACAGGGCGGGGCTGCTGAGCGACGAGGAGCTCGAGCGCATGATCGGCGCGCTCGACGACCTGGAGCAAGCCTGCAAGGCGGGTGAGTTCCGGCCGACGGTCGCCGACGAGGACGTGCACACCGCGCTGGAGCGCGGCCTGCTCGAGCGGCTCGGCTCGCTCGGCGGCAAGCTGCGCGCGGGGCGTTCACGCAACGACCAGATCGCCACCGACCTGCGCCTCTACCTGCGCGACCACGCCCGCGCGATCGTCTCGCGCCTGGTCGAGCTGGAGACCGCGCTCATGGCTCAGGCGGAGCAGCACGCCGACACGGCCGCGCCGGGCATGACGCACCTGCAGCACGCGCAGCCGGTGTCGTTCGGCCACCAGCTCCTGGCCCACGTGCACGCCTTCACCCGCGACGTCGACCGGCTCGCCGACTGGGACAAGCGCGCCGCGATCTCCCCGCTCGGCGCGGGCGCGCTCGCGGGCTCCTCGCTGCCGCTCGACCCGCAGGCCGTGGCAGAGGAGCTGGGCTTCTCGGCCGCCGCGCCCAACTCGATGGACGCGGTCTCCGACCGCGACTTCGCGGCGGAGTTCCTGTTCGACGCGGCCATGATCGGCGTCCACCTGTCGCGGCTGGGCGAGGAGATCGTCCTGTGGGCCTCGCAGGAGTTCCGCTGGATCGAGATGGACGACGCCTACTCCACCGGCTCGTCGATCATGCCCCAGAAGAAGAACCCCGACGTCGCCGAGCTGGCCCGCGGCAAGTCCGGCCGCCTGATCGGCAACCTGATGTCGCTGCTGACCACGCTCAAGGGTCTGCCGCTGACCTACAACCGCGACCTGCAGGAGGACAAGGAGCCCGTCTTCGACGCGGTCGACACCCTGCTGCTGGTCCTGCCCGCGGTGGCCGGGCTGGTCGCGACCATGCGGGTCAACACCGCCCGCATGGAGTCCTCGGCGCCCGACGGGTTCGCGCTCGCCACCGACCTGGCCGAGCTGCTCGTACGCCGTGGGGTCCCGTTCCGCGAGGCCCACGAGGCGGTCGGCCACCTCGTGGTGTGGTGCCAGGTCAACGACAAGGACCTGGGCGAGCTCACGGACGACGAACTGGTCAAGGTGTCGCCGCACCTGACGCCCGACGTGCGCGACGTTCTCAACGTGCCCGGCGCCCTGGCCGCCCGCAAGGCCCACGGAGGCACCGCCCCCGACCGCGTGCGCGACCAGCTCATCGCGCTCAGGGAGGCGGTCGACACGCAGGCGGCATGGGCAGCGGGGAGCTGAGCCCCGCCGCGCTGCCGCGGGGCTTCTTCGACAGGCCGTCGCACGAGGTGGCGCCCGACCTGCTCGGGCGCGTGCTCGTGCACGGCAGCGTGGATGGCGCCGTCGCCGTGCGCCTGACCGAGGTCGAGGCCTACGGCGGCCCCGGCGAGGATCCGGCGGCGCACACCTACCGGGGCAAGACGCCGCGCAACGCGGTCATGTTCGGCCCCCCAGGCCACCTGTACGTGTACTTCACGTACGGCATGCACTTCTGCGCGAACCTGGTGTGCCTGCCCGAGGGCTTCGGCTCGGCCGTGCTGCTGCGGGCGGGCGAGGTGGTGGCAGGCATCGAGGAGGCCCGCGCCCGGCGCTCTTCCAAGGGGAACGGCACAGTGGCGCGCGGCAGGACGATCCCCGACCGGGACCTCGCGCGCGGCCCGGCCAGGCTGGCCGTCGTCCTCGGCCTGCTCCGCGAGCACAACGGCCTCGACGCGATCGGGGACGCCTCGCGGGCGCTTCCCGGAGACGCCCCCTTCGCCTCCGGCCGCAGGCTGACCGGCGTGCCCCACGGAGCGGCGGCCGTGCTGGAGGGCCGCCCGGCCGACCCGGCCTCGATCAGGTCAGGCCCGCGTACCGGCATCTCGACCGCCAAGGACACCCCGTGGCGGTTCTGGATCGACGGCGACCCGACCGTGTCGCCGTACCGCCCTCACGTGCCGCGCCGCCGCAACGCCGCGGCCACCTCCGTCGGAGGGGCGCCCAGCTCGTGAGGACTGAAGATGTGCAGGTGGTCGCCGGTGTCGATCTCGAGTATCTCGCTCCGCAGCCCCCACCGCCTGCGTACGTCGACCTTGACGTCCCAGATCGCCTCCCAGGGCACGTGCCGCTTGCCCGCGAACCCGTGCACCACGGTGATCCCGCTCTCGTCGGCGGCCAGCCGTACGGGGACGACCAGGTCACGCAGCCCCATCCCGCCGATCAGCACGGCCGCGGGAACAGCCAGGATCACGCCGCGCACGTCGTCCTGGACCCACCAGTCGACGGCGAGTCCGGCACACGCCAGAGCCCCTAAGATCTTGAAAACGGCCAGCTCGCGACGGACCCTCCACATGGAGACAGAGCGTATCCAAGTGGCGGTCAACCTAGGCGATCGGGCAGGCTTGTCATACTTAATGTCCAACGTCTCAATGGAAAGCCGGCACCGTGACCGACATTCTCGATGACCTCGCGTGGCGGGGCCTTATCGCTCAGTCCACCGACCTCGACGCCCTGCGCGCGTCCATGGCCAAGGGACCGATCACGGTCTATTCCGGTTTCGACCCGACCGCCCCCTCCCTGCACGTCGGCCACTTCGTGCCGCTGCTCACGCTGCGCCGCCTGCAGCTCGCCGGGCACCGCCCGATCGGCCTGGTCGGCGGCGCCACCGGGTTGATCGGCGACCCGAGCGGGCGCAACACCGAGCGCTCGCTCAATGCCAGCGAGGTCGTCGCCGAATGGGTGGAGCGCCTGCGCGGACAGGTGGGCCGCTTCCTCGACTTCGACGCCCAGCCGAACGCCGCCCTCATGGTCAGCAACCTCGACTGGACCGGCCAGCTGAGCGCCATCGACTTCCTGCGCGACATCGGCAAGCACTTCCCGGTCAACCGCATGCTGGCCAGGGAGTCCGTCTCCGCGCGGCTGCAGGGGGAGGGGCTGAGCTACACCGAGTTCAGCTACCAGATCCTGCAGGCCAACGACTACCTCGAGCTGCACCGCCGCTACGACTGCACGCTGCAGATCGGCGGCAGCGACCAGTGGGGCAACATCACGGCCGGCGCCGACCTGGTCCGCCGCATCGAGGGCGCGCACGTCCACGCGCTCACGCTGCCGCTGATCACCAA
This sequence comes from Nonomuraea sp. CA-141351, assembly GCF_050944675.1. Taxonomy (NCBI): domain Bacteria; kingdom Bacillati; phylum Actinomycetota; class Actinomycetes; order Streptosporangiales; family Streptosporangiaceae; genus Nonomuraea; species Nonomuraea sp. CA-141351. The sequence goes on along the minus strand of NZ_CP191982.1, from coordinate 7,627,318 downwards.
GGCCGACGGCACCAAGTTCGGCAAGACGGCGGGCGGCGCGCTCTGGCTCGACCCCGAGATGACCTCCCCCTACGCCTTCTACCAGTACTTCCTCAACTCCGACGACCGCGACGTGATCCACTACCTCAAGGTGTTCACGTTCAAGAGCCGCGAGGAGATCGAGGTCCTGGAGAAGGCCGTCGCCGAGCGTCCCTTCGCCCGCGAGGCCCAGCGGACGCTGGCCGAGGACCTCACCGAGCTGCTGCACGGCAAGCAGGAGCTCGACGCGGTCGTGGCCGCCTCGAAGGCGCTCTTCGGCCAGGGCGAGCTGGAAGACCTGCCCGCCTCGACGCTGGGAGCGGCGCTGGCCGAGGTGCCCAAGGCCGCGATCCCCGCGCTCGGGGCGCCGTTCGTGGACCTGCTTGCCGACAGCGGGCTGGTGGAGTCGAAGTCGGCGGCCCGGCGTGCCGTGAAGGAGGGCGGGGCGTACCTCAACAACGTCAAGATCACCGACGAGGCGTACGTGCCGACCGCCGATGACCTGCTGCACGGGCGCTTCATGGTGCTGCGGCGCGGCAAGAAGTCGATCGGCGGCGTCGAGGTCGCCTCTTAGCTCTTGGCTGAAGCGGGCCTTTCCGGAGGTGGAAGGGCCCGCTTTCGCGTTCACCGGCGGGTGAACAGCGCCACCGTCAGTCCCGGCAGGTCGGCGGAGTGCTTGGCCAGGCTGAGCTTGAACCCCGCCTTCTCCACTTCCCCCACCCGCGGAATCGCCGACTGTTTGCTCCCGCGCCAGACCACCCAAACCCGGTCTCGCCCCTTCAAAGCGGCGTTCACATCGGACCGCTCGGGATAGCCGAATCCGTCGGGGGAGGGCACGTCGCCGGACTTGAGCACGTCGACGGGCATCCGGGAGTCGGCGTAGTACTCGAAGCCGATGCGGAGCTGGCTCTGCCCGTAGACGATCGCGTCATCGGGCTCGGCCTTGATGACGCGCAACGCCCAGGGGATGTTCTCGAACCGCCCGTTCTCCTCACGTACCGTCATGTGCTCCTGGAACGACAGCGCGCACCCCAGCAGCACGACCACCACCGCGGCCACCACGTGGAGCCGGGGGAGGGACGCCACGGCGAGCCCGGCCAGCAGCGCCAGCGCGGGAGCGGTCACGAAGAGGTAGCGATCCACGTAGACGGGCGTCACGAGCTGCGACACCGCGAGCAGCAGCACCGGAGGCAGGACCAGCCAGCCGGCCAGCGCGAACACCCACGCCCGCCGGTCCACTCGTGACGCTCTCCACAGCAGCACCGCACCGGCCAGCGCCATCGCGAACAACATCACCCCGAGCCCGGTCGCCCCCGCCGCCATCTTCGGGAACTTCAGCCACACCTCCGGCCCCCGCTGCGGGATCCAGCTGATCGCGTGCCGCTCCCCGAACCCCACCAGGCCCAGCACGACAGCGGGCAGGCAGCCGGCCGCGAGCGCCGCCGGCATCCGCACCACCGAGTCCCGGCGCGCCAGCGCCAGCTGGGCAGGGAGCACCAGCACCGCGAACAGATGAGTGCAGCACACGAGCGCGACCGCCACTCCGTAGGCCGTCCACCGCCTGGCATCAGGCCGCTCGACGGCCCGATGCAGCGTCCAGAACGAGAACACGACGGCGGCGGCGGCGAACGCGTACGGCCTGGCGAAGGCCCCGAAGTAGGACACCGAGGGCATGATCGCGAAGACGGCGGCGCCGATCACCCCGGCCCGCGTGCTGTGCAGCCGCCGGCCCAGGTCGACCAGGAACCAGGCCGCCACACCGATCCCCACCGCTGACGGCAACCGCAGCCACAGCTCCGCCGTGCCCGCCTTCACCCAGAGGTGCATGAACAGGTAGTACGGGAGGAAATGGCCGTCGATGTGCCGCGCCAGCTCCCACATCCCGGACAGCGACCGGGAGGCGGCGCTGATGGTGGCCAGTTCGTCGCCGTTCAGGGTGGCGGAGCCGGTCCCCGTGAACGCCGCGGCCCCGGCGAGCAATGCCATCCACCACGGGGTGGACGTGCGGAGCCGCTCGGCGGGACGGGCTGGGGGAGCGAGCGTGGCGGCAGTGGTCACCGGGGCAGGATACGCGTTCGCCCGGCTATTGCTGGGTGGTACGCGTCGGCTTCATAACGATCACCACCCGCCGCTCGGCATCGCCGACCGGCCGCTCGTACTCCAGGCCGTAGCGGTTGGCCAGCACGTCGAAGAAGTCGCCCGACGGATCGGGCTCCACCCGCTCGACCACGCCACGGATCTCCACATAGCGGTACGGCTTGTCCGGATCGTTGATGGAGACCGCTACCTGCGGATTCTCCATGACATTTCGATACTTGCGGCGGTCCATCGTGGTCGTGAACCGCAGGTGCTCCCCGTCCCAGATCGTCCAGACGGGGTTCACGTTGGGCACTCCGTCCGGTCCGATCGTCGCCAGATGGGCGAACAACGGCCGGTGCAGCAGGTCCAGGTGGCTTTCAGGAATCATCGCGCCTCTCCCTCGATATGGGCGTATTGATGATATCAAAGCTTTGATATCCATCAATGTTGTACCATTCCCGGCATGGGGATGCCTGCGGACGAACGTCTCGGACTGGACATCAAGCGCACGGAGCAGGCCTTGATCGCCGCCAAGCAGGCTGCCATCCGGCCGGCAGGGCTGACCGTTCCCCAGTACGCGGCCTTGTTCGCGCTGGACGGCAACCCCGGTATGTCGGGCGCGGCGCTGGCGCGAGCGTGCCTGGTCACACCCCAGGCCATGACCGTCGTCCTGAAGAATCTGGAGGAACGGGGGTTCATCGAGCGCTCACCGCACCCTTGGCACCGTAATGTCCTGGAGACCCGGCTGACCGAGGCCGGGCGCGCGGCGCTGGAGGCGGCGGACGAGCGGGCCGTGGTGGTCGAGCGGGCGATCGCGGCCGAGTTCAGCGCGGAGGAACGGAAGATCCTGCGGGACCTGCTTGCCCGGTGCGGTGAGGCCATTGCCCGCGCCGCCCGGGAGCTGTGACGATGCTGCCCGGCTGGGCGGTGACACTCCTGCTCGGCTGGGCGGTGAGGGTCCCGTTCGGCCGGGAGGTGACGCGCCGATTGGCGAGGCGATTTGACGTGGGGCGGATCGCGACCTAGTCTTTCACTTCGCGCCGGGAGTGAGCCGGACGCCACTCAGGCGGACGGGCCCCGCGCAAGCCCCTTGAACTGACGAGCCACTCGGCGGAGCCGCTTCGGCGTGCTCCCGCTTGAGGTCGTCTTCGGGCGCGCCGTGATCACCGGAAAATCGGTTGATTCGACACGCTCTGGATGACACGGTAAGTTACGAGGGTTGCCCCGGAAACGGGGTGCAACATCCTAGCCAGGTTTGACCGGCTTCCAGCAAATCCTCGGATTTGACAGGAGATTGGCAACTTGGTAAATTTTAGGAAAACGAACGGTGCGCCTCCGAGCGAGAGCCGAAGGGCTTGAGTGAGGATGTTCGCGTCCGTTTCTTGAGAACTCAACAGTGTGTTAAAAGCCAGTGCATGAGATTTACATGCATGACCCCGTCTTTTTGACGGATAGCTCGGATTGATTTCCGGACAGACATTGTTTGGAGAGTTTGATCCTGGCTCAGGACGAACGCTGGCGGCGTGCTTAACACATGCAAGTCGAGCGGAAAGGCCCTTCGGGGTACTCGAGCGGCGAACGGGTGAGTAACACGTGAGCAACCTGCCCCTGACTCTGGGATAAGCCCGGGAAACTGGGTCTAATACCGGATATGACGCGCTTTCGCATGGGATGCGTGTGGAAAGATTTTTCGGTTGGGGATGGGCTCGCGGCCTATCAGCTTGTTGGTGGGGTAGTGGCCTACCAAGGCGACGACGGGTAGCCGGCCTGAGAGGGCGACCGGCCACACTGGGACTGAGACACGGCCCAGACTCCTACGGGAGGCAGCAGTGGGGAATATTGCGCAATGGGCGGAAGCCTGACGCAGCGACGCCGCGTGGGGGATGACGGCCTTCGGGTTGTAAACCTCTTTCAGCAGGGACGAAGTTGACGTGTACCTGCAGAAGAAGCGCCGGCTAACTACGTGCCAGCAGCCGCGGTAATACGTAGGGCGCAAGCGTTGTCCGGAATTATTGGGCGTAAAGAGCTCGTAGGTGGCTGGTCGCGTCTGCCGTGAAAGCCCGCAGCTTAACTGCGGGTCTGCGGTGGATACGGGCCGGCTAGAGGTAGGTAGGGGCAAGTGGAATTCCTGGTGTAGCGGTGAAATGCGCAGATATCAGGAGGAACACCGGTGGCGAAGGCGGCTTGCTGGGCCTTACCTGACGCTGAGGAGCGAAAGCGTGGGGAGCGAACAGGATTAGATACCCTGGTAGTCCACGCTGTAAACGTTGGGCGCTAGGTGTGGGGGTCTTCCACGATCTCCGTGCCGGAGCTAACGCATTAAGCGCCCCGCCTGGGGAGTACGGCCGCAAGGCTAAAACTCAAAGGAATTGACGGGGGCCCGCACAAGCGGCGGAGCATGTTGCTTAATTCGACGCAACGCGAAGAACCTTACCAAGGTTTGACATCACCCGGACACCTGCAGAGATGTGGGCTTCTTCGGACTGGGTGACAGGTGGTGCATGGCTGTCGTCAGCTCGTGTCGTGAGATGTTGGGTTAAGTCCCGCAACGAGCGCAACCCTTGCTCCATGTTGCCAGCACGCCTTTCGGGGTGGTGGGGACTCATGGGGGACTGCCGGGGTCAACTCGGAGGAAGGTGGGGATGACGTCAAGTCATCATGCCCCTTATGTCTTGGGCTGCAAACATGCTACAATGGCCGGTACAGAGGGTTGCGATGCCGTGAGGTGGAGCGAATCCCTAAAAGCCGGTCTCAGTTCGGATTGGGGTCTGCAACTCGACCCCATGAAGTCGGAGTCGCTAGTAATCGCAGATCAGCAATGCTGCGGTGAATACGTTCCCGGGCCTTGTACACACCGCCCGTCACGTCACGAAAGTCGGCAACACCCGAAGCCCGTGGCCCAACCACTTGTGGGGGGAGCGGTCGAAGGTGGGGCTGGCGATTGGGACGAAGTCGTAACAAGGTAGCCGTACCGGAAGGTGCGGCTGGATCACCTCCTTTCTAAGGAGCTACTTTCACCTTTCACCGGCGCGTGTTCGGTGGGGTGACAGCTCACTAGTGGAGCACTGGCTACTCAACCAGGCTGTGATCGTCTGGCTGTAAGTACCGTCGCTGGTGACAGCGGAGTGGGAACGCGGCTGTGGGGGTTCGGACTGGTTGGACACACTGTTGGGTCCTGAAGGAACGGGCATGCGTGTCTGGTTCTTCGGAGACAGGGCCAGCGGACGCTTCACATGTGGTGGGGCGCGAGCTGGTTTGCTGTTTGTTGTTTGAGATTTGCATAGTGGACGCGAGCATCTTTGTGGCCAAGTTTTTTAGGGCACACGGTGGATGCCTTGGCATCAGGAGCCGATGAAGGACGTGGGAGGCTGCGTTAAGCCTCGGGGAGTCGCCAACCAGACGTTGATCCGGGGATGTCCGAATGGGGAAACCTAGCACCAGTCATGTGGTGTTGCCTCCGCCTGAATGTATAGGGCGGTTGGTGGTAACGCGGGGAAGTGAAACATCTCAGTACCCGTAGGAAGAGAAAACAATATGTGATTCCGTGAGTAGTGGTGAGCGAAAGCGGATGAGGCTAAACCGGGCGTGTGTGATAGCCGGCAGGCGTTGCATGTCCGGGGTCGTGGGACCTTCTAGCAGTCTCTGCCGGGGTTGCGAACAGTGATAAATCGGTGGGGTAGTTGAAAGCTCTGGGAAGGGCTGCCGTAGACCGTGAGAGCCGGGTAGGCGAAACCTTGTCGACTGTTTGAGGGGATCCCAAGTAGCACGGGGCTCGAGAAATCCTGTGTGAATCTGCCAGGACCACCTGGTAAGCCTAAATACTCCCTGGTGACCGATAGTGCACGAGTACCGTGAGGGAAAGGTGAAAAGTGCCCCGGTGAGGGGTCGTGAAATAGTACCTGAAACCGTGTGCCTACAAGCCGTAGGAGCTTAGTCGTTCTTCGGAGCGGCTGTGATGTGACTGCGTGCCTTTTGAAGAATGAGCCTGCGAGTTATGGTGTGTGGCGAGGTTAACCTGTGTGGGGGAGCCGTAGCGAAAGCGAGTCTGAATAGGGCGTTTGAGTCGCATGCTGTAGACCCGAAGCGGAGTGATCTACGCATGGGCAGGTTGAAGCTCAGGTAAGACTGGGTGGAGGACCGAACCCACCAGGGTTGAAAACCTGGGGGATGATCTGTGTGTAGGGGTGAAAGGCCAATCAAACTCCGTGATAGCTGGTTCTCCCCGAAATGCATTTAGGTGCAGCGTTGCGTGTTTCTTGCCGGAGGTAGAGCACTGGATGGCTAATGGGCCCGACAAGGTTACTGACGTCAGCCAAACTCCGAATGCCGGTAAGTGAGAGCGTGGCAGTGAGACTGCGGGCGATAAGGTTCGTAGTCGAGAGGGAAACAGCCCAGATCACCGACTAAGGCCCCTAAGCGTGTGCTAAGTGGGAAAGGATGTGGAGTCGCAGAGACAACCAGGAGGTTGGCTTAGAAGCAGCCACCCTTGAAAGAGTGCGTAATAGCTCACTGGTCAAGTGATTCTGCGCCGACAATGTAGCGGGGCTCAAGTACACCGCCGAAGTCGTGGCATTGACAGCTTTCGGGTTGTTGATGGGTAGGGGAGCGTCGTGCAGCCGGTGAAGCAGCAGAGTGATCTAGTTGTGGAGGCTGTGCGAGTGAGAATGCAGGCATGAGTAGCGAATCGAGGGTGAGAAACCCTCGCGCCGGATGACCAAGGGTTCCTGGGGCAGGTTAATCCGCCCAGGGTAAGTCGGGACCTAAGGCGAGGCCGACAGGCGTAGTCGATGGACAACGGGTTGATATTCCCGTACCCGCTTCAATGCGCCCATATCGAACCCCTTGATACTAAGAGTCCTTAACTCGCTCGGGCCTTCGGGCTTGGGGTCAGGGTGAACGCTCGGCCTGATTGGGTAGTAGGTAAGCGATGGGGTGACGCAGGAAGGTAGTCCAGCCCAGGCGATGGTTGTCCTGGGGTAAGCATGTAGGGAGCGAGGTAGGTAAATCCGCCTCGTATTGATCCTGAGATGTGATGCCGAGCCGATTGTGGTGAAGTGGATGATCCTATGCTGCCGAGAAAAGCCTCTAGTGAGTGTTGTGGCGGCCCGTACCCTAAACCGACTCAGGTGGTCAGGTAGAGAATACCGAGGCGATCGGGTGAACTGTGGTTAAGGAACTCGGCAAATTGCCCCCGTAACTTCGGGAGAAGGGGGACCTCTGCTGGTGATGAGTTTTGCACTCGGAGCTGGTGGGGGTCGCAGTGGCCAGGGGGAAGCGACTGTTTACTAAAAACACAGGTCCGTGCGAAGTCGTAAGACGATGTATACGGACTGACGCCTGCCCGGTGCCGGAACGTTAAGGGGACCGCTTAGTGTGAGTAATCATGCGAAGGTGAGAACTTAAGCGCCGGTAAACGGCGGTGGTAACTATAACCATCCTAAGGTAGCGAAATTCCTTGTCGGGTAAGTTCCGACCTGCACGAATGGCGTAACGACTTCCCCGCTGTCTCAACCGCAGACCCGGTGAAATTGCAGTACGAGTAAAGATGCTCGTTTCGCGCAGCAGGACGGAAAGACCCCGGGACCTTCACTACAGCTTGACATTGGTGTTTGGAACGGCTTGTGTAGGATAGGTGGGAGACTGGGAAGCTCGGACGCTAGTTCGGGTGGAGTCATTGGTGAAATACCACTCTGGTCGTTTTGGATGTCTAACTCTGGTCCGTGATCCGGATCGGGGACAGTGTCTGGTGGGTAGTTTAACTGGGGCGGTTGCCTCCTAAAGGGTAACGGAGGCGCCCAAAGGTTCCCTCAGCCTGGTTGGCAATCAGGTGTTGAGTGTAAGTGCACAAGGGAGCTTGACTGTGAGACTGACGGGTCGAGCAGGAGCGAAAGCTGGGACTAGTGATCCGGCATCGGCGTGTGGAAGCGGTGTCGCTCAACGGCTAAAAGGTACCCCGGGGATAACAGGCTGATCTTCCCCAAGAGTCCATATCGACGGGATGGTTTGGCACCTCGATGTCGGCTCGTCGCATCCTGGGGCTGGAGTAGGTCCCAAGGGTTGGGCTGTTCGCCCATTAAAGCGGTACGCGAGCTGGGTTTAGAACGTCGCGAGACAGTTCGGTCCCTATCCGCTGCGCGCGCAGGAGACTTGAAAGGGGCTGTCCCTAGTACGAGAGGACCGGGACGGACGAACCTCTGGTGTGCCAGTTGTACCGCCAGGTGCACGGCTGGTTGGCTACGTTCGGGAGGGATAACCGCTGAAAGCATCTAAGCGGGAAGCTTGCCTTGAGATGAGGTCTCCCACCTGTGAGGGGTAAGGCTCCCGGTAGACGACCGGGTTGATAGGCCGGAAGTGGAAGCGCGGTAACGTGTGGAGCTGACCGGTACTAATAGGCCGAGGACTTGACCACAAAGCATTTTTGCTCGCGTCCACTAGGCAATTCTGAGACAGCAAACAGCTGTTTCGCAGGGTTGCGGCGGTTATGGCGGGAAGGAAACACCCGGTTACATTCCGAACCCGGAAGTTAAGCTTCCCAGCGCCGATGGTACTGCACTCGGGAGGGTGTGGGAGAGTAGGTCACCGCCGCACAATATTTACGGAGGGGGCTTGACGCCACGCGCGTCAGGCCCCCTTTTTTGTTTCCTCCGTCAGGCGAGAGAGACGTTGCTGATCTCCACGCCGGCATCCTCGCCGCAGTGAGTGGCCGTCTACGGGGGAAGCGTTTTCATACGGGCTCATGGACGTTCCCGGGCTTGCTAGGCTGGAGACAGCGGGCCACCCCCACGGGTGGCCTTCGTCGCGTAAGGCCCGAGGTCGGGCGGCGACCAGCCCCGGTGGACCGTCGTTGTGAGTCCGCTGGGTGAGCCAACGAAATGGACCAGAAGTGAACAGAGATAACGGATCGGACGGCGGACAGCGCGGGCGCGGCGACTACGGGGACAGGCGCTCCAGCGGAGGCGGCAGGAGCGGCGGCTACGGCTCTCGCGGGCGAGACTCCGGAGGCGACCGTCCGTTCCGTTCCGACGACAGGTCGCGCTCCTACGGCCGAGATGGGGCGCCGCGGCGGGACGAAGGCTCTCGGGATGATCGCGGTGCGCGCCGTGAGGGTGACGAGCGTCGTCCGTTCCGGGATCGGGATGATCGCGGTCCTCGCCGCGAAGGCGGCTATGGCGACCGGCGCGAGGGCAGTTACGGGGACCGGCGCGAGGGTGGTTTCCGCGACGACCGTGGCCCGCGCAGGGAAGGCGGCTTCGGCGATCGTGGCCAGGGCCGTGAGGGCGGATACCGGGACAACCGTGGCCCTCGACGCGAAGGGGACGATCGCGGTCCTCGTGGTGACGATCGTCGTACCTATCGGGACCGCGACGACCGCGGCCCGCGCCGTGAGGGTGAGGAGCGTCGTCCGTTCCGGGATCGGGATGATCGGGGTCCTCGTCGTGAGGGCGGCCCTGCCCGTTCTTTCTCGCGCGACGATCGTGGCCCCCGCCGTGAGGGCGGCTCTGGCGATCGGGGTCCTCGTCGTGAGGGTGGCTCTGGCGATCGGGGTCCTCGTCGTGAGGGCGGCTACGGTGATCATGGTCCTCGTCGTGAGGGTGGTTTCGGCGACCGTCGTGAGGGTGGTTTCCGTGACGATCGGGGCCCCCGCCGCGAGGGTGGCTACGGGGATCGTCGTGAGGGTGGTTTCCGTGATGATCGGGGTCCTCGTCGTGAGGGCGGCCCTGCCCGTTCCTTCTCGCGCGACGATCGTGGCCCCCGCCGTGAGGGCGGCTCTGGCGATCGGGGTCCTCGTCGTGAGGGTGGCTCTGGCGATCGTGGTCCGCGTCGTGAGGGCGGCTACGGTGATCGTGGTCCTCGTCGTGAGGGTGGTTTCGGCGACCGTCGTGAGGGTGGTTTCCGTGACGATCGGGGCCCCCGCCGCGAGGGTGGCTACGGGGATCGTCGTGAGGGTGGTTTCCGTGATGATCGGGGTCCTCGTCGTGAGGGCGGCCCTGCCCGTTCCTTCTCCCGCGACGATCGTGGCCCCCGCCGTGAGGGCGGCTCTGGCGATCGAGGTCCTCGTCGTGAGGGTGGTTTCGGCGACCGTCGCGAGGGTGGTTTCCGCGACGATCGCGGCCCGCGCCGTGAGGGCGGGTACGCCGGTCGGCGCGAGGGCGATCGAGGCCCGCGTCGTGGCGGCGGTTATGGCGACCGTCGCGAGGGCGATTACGGTCCTCGGCGCGAGGGTGGCCCCGGCCGCCCGTTCTCGCGCGACGACCGCGGCGACCGCGGCGAGCGCTCCGACTCCTCCGGCACCCGCGCCAGGTACGGCAGGTCCGACCGGGAGGCAGAGGCTCCGCCGCGCGAGAAGCTGCCCGACGTCCCGCTCGACATCACCGCGGAGGAGCTCGACAAGGAGGTTCGCGAGGAGCTGCGTTCCCTCCCCGGCGACCTCGCCGAGTTGGTGGGGCGGCACCTCGTCGCCGCCGAGCGAGCGCTCGAGGACGACGATCCCGACCAGGCACACGAGCACACGAAGGTGGCACGCAGGTTCGCGGCCAGGATCGGCGTCGTACGTGAGGCCGCCGGCATCGTCGCCTACCGTGCGGGGCACTTCTCCGAGGCGCTGAGCGATCTGCGCGCGGCCAGAAGAATGACGGGCTCGGACGCGTACCTGCCGGTCATGGCCGACTGCGAACGCGGTCTCGGCCGTCCCGAGCGGGCGATCGACCTCGTACGTTCACCAGAAGCCGAACGCCTCGATCGAGCTGGGCGCATCGAGCTGACCATCGTCGAGTCCGGCGCCCGCCGCGACCTGGGCCAGCACGACGCCGCCATCATCACCTTGCAGCGGCTCCCCGAGCTGCGGGATCCGCAGCCCAGGCCATGGTCGGCGCGGCTGGCGTTCGCGTACGCGGACGCGCTGGCCGATGCCGGACAGCAGGAGGCGGCCGCGGAGTGGTTCGGCAGGGCTATGGCCTTCGACGAGGACGGGGAGACGGATGCGGCGGAACGGTACGCCGAACTGACGGGTGCCGTCATCGAGGACGTCGAGGAGGACTTCGACGACGCCGACGCCGGCGAGACGGATGAGGAACCGGACGACGCCGAGGCAGGCGACCTCCTGGAGGAGGAGCAGGTCCCGGAGGGCGGCGCAGCGGAAGGGACCGCCGACGTAGCGGATCGAGAGCCGCGGTCAGAGGTCCCGTCCGGCGAGCCGGCGCGAGAGCCAGAGCAGACGGGCCCGGCCGAGGTGCCGGATCCGGAGGGTTCGGCTGCCGAACCGGATCAGGAGCCGCTGCATGCGAGCGCGGCCGAGGTGAGTGACGGAGGACCTGAGCAGTCCGGCCCGGCCGACGCCGCAGAGGGCCCGGACGACCAGCAGGACGCGCCAGAGGCAACAGCGCAGGTCCAGGCGCTGAGCATCACCCCCGCGTTCATCGAGCCCGACTTCGGCGACGCGCTCGACGAGTCCGACGAACGCGCCTCGGACGACAAGCCCAAGAACGACGACTGACGCACGAGGGGCTCTTCCCGCGCCCCGCCGTACCGTCGACGCTCGGCGGTACGGCTGCCGTCCTGCCGTACCAGCTGCCGTGGTGGCGTCCCGGTACGGCGGGACGTGCGGTCGCGGCCCCTCACGCTTCCCTCCGCACCGAGGCGACACCGGAGCCGTCCCCCACATATGGGAGGGTGAGGTCGCGGCTGCCTCAAATGGCACCGTGATGCGGTGGCACGCACGTAGGAGGGCGCAGCACGGGAGCCTACGGTGAGACGCGGTCGAGCCAGTGAAGGATCCCCGCGACGTTCGACGGAGCCCCGCTCAACAGCTCGAGCTGCTCGCCCACACCACTGTCGTCTTCTGCCTTCGATGCGCTGTATCGGTCCTTCGTCCGATCCCTCACCATGGCCACGGCATGGTCCAGATCCAACCCCTCGGAACGGGCCTGCCGGGTGAGATCCACCCAGATGCGAAGCTCCTCAGCGGACCGTTCGAGGGTCTCCTGTACGGCGTCGACCGGCCCGTAATGGCTGAACAGCAGCCGTTGCGGCCCCAGCGCCTCGAACAACGCGATCGAGCCGAGCGCCGTCTGCAGGTCGAAGTCCGGCGGAGGCGTCGCGGGACGCAGATCGCCCGTTTCGGGCAAATAGACACCGGCCGCGTCACCGACGTACAGATCGCCGGTGGCGGAGTCGATCAGGCCGACGTGATGTTTCGCGTGCCCGGGCGAGTAATGGCTGTTCAGGGTGCGTCCGTTGCCCAGATCGATGGCCCCGGTGTCGCCGAGGGCCACGATGCGTTCTGCTTCGGTGGGAGACAGTTCGCCGAAAAGCACGTCGAGTTTGTCGCCCCACACCATCCGCGCGCTGGCCATCAACCGTGACGGATCAGCCAGGTGGCGGGCGCCCTTCTCGTGTACGACGATCTGCGCGGACGGGAAAAACCTGGCGATGTCGCCCACCCCGCCTGCATGATCCAGATGAATATGGGTCACCACTACGGTGGCCAGGTCCTCTGGTCCGACACCGAGTGAGGCGAGCGCGTCACGCACCACGGGCGCCGATGTCGACGTACCCGTCTCCACCAGGCACGGCCGATCCCCCAGAATCAGATAACCGGCGGTGATGCCTGTGTATCCAGCCATCTTGGTGTCGATTTCATAGACGTCGCCGCCCAGCGCGGTGATGTTCTCCACAGGCACTCCCGAGCGTCCATCCGTTATCCCCAGAACGGCGTTCCAGCCGATCCAGCCTCCTCCTCATCGTAGAGAGTGATCTCCACCAGAGCACCGACAGGAGGACAAAGTGGACCGAAACGAAGTCTTGCTGGTGGGGCGGCTCTCCGGGGCGGTCGAAGAGCACTCCATGCCCAGCGGCGACACCGTGACGAAGTGGCGCATCATCGTGCGCCGCCGTCGCCACAGACGCGGAGCCGCCCTGACGGACAGCATCCCGTGTGTCACCTTCGACCCGGAGACGGCCGCCGTAGTCCGCAGTCTCAAGCCGCGCGACTACTTGGAGGTGGCGGGGTCCTTCCGCTGCCGCGTCTTCGGCCCGTCCACGGCCAAGATCTGGCGATACGAGGTGGAGGTGAGCTCCGCCAAACCGTACGAAGCCGACCTCCCCGAACCCGACGCCGTCCCCGACGACCCCACTCTCAGCCCCAATGGGAGCCTCGCCACCCTGATCCCCCGCCAGGTGGCGTACCTGGCGGCGGCAAGTTGATCCACGTCGGGTGGCCTGCCTGGTTCCGGCAAGTTGATCCACGTCGGGTGGCCTGCCTGGTTCCGGCAAGTTGATCCACGTCAGGTGGCGTACCTGGTCCCGGCAAACTGACCGGAGCCAGCCGCTGGCCTGCCGTGCGGAACGGCAGCCGATCGAGGATCGCCCTCCCATCGGGGGTCGGCGTCCGAAGGTGGTCAACGAAGGCACTCGAGTGCCACCGCGCGGGGTTGGACGTCACCGCGCGGGGACTGGCCGCGCGCGGACAGCGTGTTCGCGCGTCCGGTCGGGATCCCCGGTCGGGGCGCCCGGCGTGGCCGCGGTGCGTGGCCACGACAAAGGGTGGCCCGTTCTCGACGCGCGCTCCCGCTGCTGCTGCTTGGGACGTGGCGGCAGCCGCTATGGATCTCAGCGGTGGTCAGGGAGGAAGCCGTTGCGTCAGTCGATGGCGAACGTACGGAGGACTAGGCCCGTCCTGGGCTTTGGGCCGAAGGAGGTGGATTTGCGGGGCACTCGTTCGCCGCCCGCGGCGACGGCCAGCACGTCGTCGACCTCGAGGGGCTTGAGGAGCACTGCGGTGCCGCCGGTACGGATGGCCAGCCGCACTGCGGCGTCCGTGTCGTGGTGCACGATGCGTACGGCCTGTTCGTCGTCGCGCATGCCCCACACCTTGGGCAGCACGAACTCCGTGAGGACGGAGGTGTTGAGGGAGTTCCAGCGCTCGGAGTGGCCGGGCGGCATGGCGCGGGCGAGCTGCATCGGGTCGGGGTCGGTGAGCAGATGCGAGCCGCCTTCACCGGCGAGCAGGAAGGCCGGCTCCGAGGCCTCCTCGAGCGCGGCCAAAGCCTCCGCCAGCTCGTCGAAGTCGCGAACGCGCCATGAGCCCTTTGCCCTGGCGGCCGCGTCGGCAAGGGGGAGGCCGGGAATCACGCGGTGGATGGCCTGGAGGTTGGGCGGATACGCGGTGGAGTCGACGAGCAAGGCCAACCCGAAATCCCACGGTCCGACCGCGGGCTTCGTGTCCTCCGCAGATGAACCGCCACCTCCGGCGCCCTCGCCTCCGACGCGCCCGGCTGCACCGGCCCCGGCTCCGGTGCCCTCTCCCTCTGCGCTTTCGGGTCCGGTGTCTCCGGTTTCGGTGGGTTCGGGTGCTGCGTCCCTGGCGGCACCGATAGCACCGAATCCCCCGGCTGCACCGCTTGCTCCAATGCTCCTGGAAGCACCGTTGCTCCCGTCAGTACCGGCAGCGGCCCGGCTGGCATCTCCGCCCAGGCCAGCACCGGTCCCCTCAGCGCCAGGGACACCTTCTGGTGTGGCGATGTGTGGCTTGGTTTGCGCGCGGTGGTGGGTGGCGTGCTCCTGGCGTTGGAGTACGCGGTACGTGGCGTAACGGTGATGGCCATCGGCGATCAGTGCTTGGCGGTTGTGGAGGTCGGCGTTTATGGCATCGATCTCGGGCGTGTCCGTGATCGCCCATAGGCGGTGCGTGAGGCCGTCTTCCGTGTGCGCGGACACGAGGGGAGAGCGGTTCGAGGCCACCTCGTCCACCAGGCGGGTGGCCGTGCCATAGTCGCCGTCGTAGAGGAGGAAGATAGGTTCGAGGTTGGCCTGGGTGGTGCTCATGAGGGCGAGCCGGTCGGCGATGGGCCCTGGCACGACGTCCTCGTGGGGCAGGATGATGCGCTGCCCCGGGTCGGCCAGGCCCACGTCGCCGATCAAGCCGCGTTGCAGGACGCCCGGCCCGCTCTGCTCGTACACGTAAAGCGCCGGCACCTCGTCCGGCACCAGGACGCCGGAGTCGAGCCAGGCTTTCAGCGTGTTCCTGGCCTCGGTGTAGCGGTTTTCGGCCGCTGCCTCGGTCGGTGGGGGAGGGGCGTGGTGAGGCGGGGCGGCTTGTGGCGCGGCGCTCGGTTCGGCGTCGGTTGAGGGGTGGCGGGGTGTGGTGTCCGTTGGGATCCGGCCGCTGAGCGGGGGCTCTGTTTCCTCTTGCCTGTAGGCGGTTGAACGCTGGGTTGGGGAGTCGCCGCGGGGGGAGCGGGGAAGGATGAGGCGGACGACGTTGTTTGGATGGGAATCCAGGAGGGTGTCTACGTCGGCCTCGGAGATCAGGTCGTACGGTGGGGAGGTCACCTTGGCAGGATCTTCGACAGCGAAACGTACGCCTCGGAAGGGGCGAAGCACCAGTCCATCCGGCAACGGCAGTTCAGGAGTCCCCATACCGGGCATGCTCCCATAAATGCTTGTGCCTTCCGGAAGTCACCCCTTGGTTGCCGCCGTGACCGTTCCGCAAGCAGGGCGGAGCGGGCCCCCCGTCCAGCGCTGAAGGAGTCCTCACGCATGACCCACGATGGAAACGTTCAGGATGACAACTCGGGCGCTCCCAGAGGTGGCGTTTACGATTGGTATCAGCGTGGGGTGAAGTTGCTGAAGGAGGGCAGCCCGGCTGCCGCTGCCGCGTTGCTGGAGCGTGCCGCCGCGGCTGAGCCGGAATCGCGCAGCATCCTGGAGGCGCTGGCTCGGGCGCAGTTCAACTCACGGCAGTACGCGGAGGCCGCGGCCAGTTTCCGGCAGATCGTGGACGCCAATCCGGCCGAGGATTATGCCTACTTTGGGCTGGGGTTGTCGTTGTGGCGGACTGGGGATGTGGAGGGCGCCCAGGAACCGCTGGCCATCGCGGTGGCCATGCGTCCGGATGAGCGGCATTACGTTTCGGCCTTGAAGAGTGTTCGCGCTACCTTGCGAGCTCGCCGGGAAATGTAGACAGGAAGGTTTTCTCTCTGCCGATTCGTCCTCGTCCTCGTCCTAGGTGGAACGGGTGCCGGGTTGCTTTGAGATCGGTGAACTGCCGTCGGTCCCGTGGGCTGAGGATTTTGGGGCGGCGCCCGGGCTCAGAGTCACGGTGCTGGAGATGCTGTGCGGCGCCGCGGGTGGCGGTGACAAAGGGCTCTGCGAGGTGTGAGTGAACTCGCATCGACGAGTGGGCTGAGGTCGAGGTGAGAGTCCAGGGGCGCGGTGTCAAGTGGCGATGGGATGGGCTGGATCCGAGGGCGGTGGGCTGTCGCTGGCGCTGGTTGGCTGCGGTGGGCTGTCGGCGGGGCAGGTTGGGACGCTGGGCTGGGCGGGGTGCAGGCGGGGGCAGTCTGACGCCGGGCTTTGGAGGGGGCAGGCTGGGAGTGGAGGTGTGTGGACATGGTCGGGCCTCGTGTAGGCGGGTGTGGGGGCGGCGCTAGAGTCTCACGCGGCGTGAAAGGCGAACGGGGAGAGGCGCTGTGCTGATCGACGGCTATGACACCCTGCTGCTCGACCTCGACGGCGTGGTCTATCTCGGCAGTCACGCGGTTCCTGGGGCTCCGGCGGCGCTGGAGGAGTCTCAGCGGCGTGGGGCGCGGCTCGCGTACGTCACCAACAACGCCTCCCGTACGCCCGCCGCCATCGCCACCCACCTGCGGGAGCTCGGGGCTCCTGCCACGGCCGGTGACGTGGTGACCTCGGCGCAGGCCGCTGCCCGGCTGGTCGCCGAAAGGGTGCCGCCCGGGTCGAACGTGCTCGTCGTCGGCGGGTCGGGGCTGCGGCTGGCCGTACGGGATCGAGGGTTGCGGCCTGTTTCGACCGCCGCCGAGTCGCCCGTCGCCGTGGTGCAGGGGATCGCGCCCGGCTTGTCGTACGGGCTGCTGTCGGAGGGAGCGCTGGCCGTGCGGCAGGGGGCCTTGTTCGTGGCCTCCAACGGGGACAGCACGATGCCCACACAGCGGGGGGAACTGCCGGGTAACGGGGCGATGGTCCGGGTGATCGCCGCTGCCACCGGGGTCGAGCCGGTTTACGCGGGCAAGCCCGACCCGCCGCTGCATCGGGAGTCCATGATCCGTACGGGGGCTCAGCGGCCGCTGGTCGTGGGGGATCGGCTGGACACCGATATCGAGGGAGCGTCCAACGCGGGCGTCGACAGCCTGCTGGTGCTGACCGGGGTGGCCAGCGCTGTCGATGTGCTCACCGCGGGTCCGCGGCATCGGCCCACCTATGTCGGTGAGGATCTGCGCGCGTTGCTCCTGCCGTATCCCAAGGTGCGGGACGGGGCCTGCGGAGGGTGGCGGGCCCGGTGGCAGGACGGTGTTCTGCGCCTCGACGGCGACGGAAGCCGGATCGACGGGTTGCGGGCCGCCTGTGACGCGGCCTGGGCTGTGGCCGGCAAGGGGCGGGTTGAGGAGGACGCCGTCAAGCCCGTGCTGGATCGGCTGGGGTGAGCGCACAGCGGCATCGTGCCGAGTGCTGATCGATCCGGCTGCCCGGACGTGATCGGTCAGGCGATTCTGTGGCTTGTCCGGCGGGTGAACTGCCAGGCGCCCACCGCCAGGAGCAGGGACGAGGCCGCCGCCAGCGCGCCCAGCGACAGCGGCACCCCGCCGCCCCACCCCCGCAGCACCAGCAGGCGCATGGCCTCGATCGCGTACGTGAGCGGGTTCGCCCGAGCCACCACCTCCATCCACCCCGGCATGGCCGGCAGGGGCACGAAAGCGTTGCTCATGAACAGCAGGGGCAGCGACGCGAAGCCGGTGATCGCGAAGAACGTCCCATGCGAGGGCACCGCGCACGCCAGCGCCATCGCCGCGGCCGTGAGCGCCAGCGTCAAGAGCGCCGTGGCCACCAGGATCGCCAGCACCCCCAGAAGACCCGACGCGGGCCGCACGCCCAGGGCGAGCGCCACGAGCAGGATCACCACCACCTGGGCCGAGTTCATCCCCACCTGGAACACGAACCGCGACACGATCAGCGAGCTGCGCCTGATCGGCATGCTGAGCAGCTTGTCCAGATAGCCCGACTCCTTGTCGAACAGCAGCGGCATCGCCGCCGTGACCCCGTTGCCCATCACCGTGAAAGCGATGATGCCCGGCACCGAGAACGCGATGTAGTCCCCCGTGCCCACCACCCGCGGATCGACCGCGCCGCCCAGCGCGCCCGAGAAGAACACCAGCCACGCGGCCGGCTGCAGCACGCTGAACAGCAGGTTCAGGCGTTCCCTGAGCGTCATCAGCAGCCAGCGCCGCGACAGCGCCAGCACCTCCTGCGACCACATCGTCAGAGCTCCTCTCGCAGCGCGTGTCCCGTGTGCCGGAGGAACACCTCGTCGAGCGACGGTGCCCCCATCGCGGACTTCAGTTCGGCGGGCGTCCCGGCGACCACCTGCCGGCCGTGGTCGATGATCGCCAGCCGGTCGCAGAGCCGGTCCGCCTCGTCCATGTAGTTGGTGGCCAGCAGCACGGTCATCCCCCCGTCGCAGAGCGAGCGGATGTGGTCCCACATGTGGTGGCGTGACTGCACGTCCAGGCCGAGCGTCGGCTCGTCGAGTATCAGCAGCTCGGGCCGGTGCAGCAGCCCGCAGGCCAGGTCGAGGCGCTTCTGCATGCCGCCGGAGTACTCCTGTACGAGCCGGTCGGCGCTCTCCGACAGCCCCACGAGCTCCAGAACCTCGCCGGCCCTGGCCTTCATCTGCCGCCTGGGCACGTGGTAAAGGGCCGCCTCGATCTCGGCCTTCTCCCGCCCGGTCAGCATGTAGTAGCCCATGGAGGAGACCTGCTGCGTGACGTACCCGATGCGCCGGCGCACCTCCCCGGCCGCCCGCACCACGTCGAACCCGCACACCCGCGCCGTGCCCCCGCTCGGGGGGAGCAGCGTGGAGAGCATCCTGATCGTGGTGGTCTTGCCCGCGCCGTTCGGGCCGAGCAGGCCGAAGATCTTCCCACCCTCGATGGCCAGGGCCAGGCCGTCGACGGCGAGGCGGTCGCCGAAGGCGCGGCTCAGATAATCGGCCTCGATGATCAGGCCCATTTGTTCGCCTTTCGCCTAATAGTTAACGAAATCATTAAATAACTGGGCGAAGGGCGGGTCAATGGGGTCCTGATGAGATGGATCTCTGAGGGTGGTGGGGTTGGGGCTCGCGTGCTCCGAAGGGCGCTGGGGTCTTGCGGGGTTTCAATGCGTGATGGGGCAGGGGAAGTCAGATCAGTTTGCGCAGGCGCAGCAGGTCACCGAAGCTGGCGTCGATCTTCACCCGTCCTCCGAGCAGCGCCCTGGCCAGGTCCAGCTCCCCGTCCACCAGTGCGATCAGGTCGTCGCTTGCGATCGTGAGCTTGACGTCGGCGGGCTTGCCGTCCGGAGGGGGCTGCTCCGTGAACGGGTCGAGCCCTCCGTAGTGCAGGCGGCCGAAGAAGATGACGTCAAGGTCGTTGACCCGGCAGCTGACCGTGCGCTCGACCACGTGCTTGGCGCGGTCGATCTCGTCGATCTCGTCGAACTGGGCGACGAGCTTGGCCAGTGCCGACCGGCACTCCTCGACGCTTGCCATGATGCGCATCCTTTCTTCCTTTTGCGGACGGTAGCGTTCCACATGAGTAGCACCACCGTATGAGCTTCAACGCATGACACGCCTGCCAAGGTCCCGGGCGCTCGCGGGAGGCGTTACGGTCGAGTCATGAGTGAGCTGCCGGAGGAGACCGGCGACCAGCGGGTCGACGCCATCGTGGCTGGTCTCGGCCGTCTGGTCGAGCTGCCGGTGAGCGAGCACGTGCAGGTCTTCGAGGAGGCGTTCTCCGGGCTCGAGTCCACGCTGGCCGCCGTGGAAGAGCAGTGAGCCGCAGGATCCGCCTCGACAGCGAGTTGGTACGCCGCGGCCTGGCCAGGTCGCGCGAGCAGGCCGGCCAGCTCATCGAGGCCGGCCGGGTCAGCGTCGGCGGCCAGCAGGCCCACAAGCCCGCCACCCAGGTCGACACCGCCTCCGCCATCGTCGTCGCGGCCTCGGAAGAGGGGCCCGACTACGTTTCGCGAGGAGCGCACAAACTGCTGGGTGCGCTGGAAGCGTTCGAGAGCCTGCGGGTGGAGGGCCGCCGCTGCCTCGACGCGGGCGCCTCCACCGGAGGTTTCACCGACGTGCTGCTGCGCCGCGGCGCAGCACATGTGCTCGCCGTGGACGTCGGCTACGGCCAGCTCGCCTGGTCGCTGCGCACCGACGAGCGGGTGACGGTGATGGAACGGGTCAACGTACGCGATCTGACCCCCGACATGGTGGGCGAGCCCCCCACGCTGGTCGTCGGCGATCTGTCGTTCATCTCGCTGCGGCTCGTGCTGCCCGCCCTGGCCTCGGTCGCCGCGCCGCGGGCCGACTTCGTGATGCTCGTCAAGCCGCAGTTCGAGGTGGGCAAGGACCGCGTGGGGGCAGGCGGCGTCGTACGCGATCCCGAGCTGCGAAAGGGCGCCGTGCGCGACGCCGCCGCCAAGGCCCGGGAGCTTGGGCTGACCGTGCGGGGCGTCACCGCGAGCCCGCTGCCGGGACCGTCGGGAAATGTCGAATATCTGCTCTGGCTGGGCAAGGGGGAAGGCGAGCTTCCGGTCGCCGACCTCGAAGCCGAGATCCAGCGTGCCGTCGCGGAAGGGCCGCAATGAATCGGACCGTGCTGGTCGCCGTACACACAGGGCGTGACGCCGCAGTCGAGAGCGCCCGCCTGGTCATCAAGCGGCTGGTCGACGCCGGGATCACCGTCCGGGTGCTCGAGTCGGAGTGTGGCGAGATCGGCTGCCACGGAGTCGAGTCGGTGCCCGGAGACCCGGGCGCCGTCAAGGACGCCGAGGTCATGATCGTGCTCGGGGGCGACGGCACATTGCTGCGCGCGGCCGAGCTGGCCCGCCCTGCCGGCACGCCGCTGCTGGGGGTCAATCTCGGGCACGTCGGGTTCCTGGCCGAGGCCGAGGTCGCCGATCTGGCGGCCGCGGTCGACAGCGTCGTGGCGGGCCGCTACGACGTCGAGGAGCGCATGACGATCGATGTTCTCGCCAGGCTGAACGGCCGGGTGCTGGCCGACACGTGGGCGCTCAACGAGGCCACCGTCGAGAAGCAGGAGCGCATGCTCGAAGTGGTCGCCGAGATCGACGGCCGGCCGCTGTCGCGATGGGGCTGCGACGGCGTGATCTGCGCCACTCCGACGGGCTCCACCGCCTATGCTTTCTCGGCGGGCGGACCTGTCGTATGGCCGGAGGTGGAGGCGCTGCTCATGGTGCCCATCAGCGCGCACGCGCTATTCGCCAGGCCGCTGGTGGTCTCCCCGCGCTCCACGCTGGCCGTCGAGATCCTGCCCGACACGCCGGGCGGCGTCCTCTGGTGCGACGGGCGCCGCCGTTTCGAGCTGCCGTCGGGCTCAAGGGTGGAGGTGCGCATGGGCGCCGATCCCGTGCGCCTGGCCCGCCTGCACGGCGTGGAGAGCACCGGAGCGCCGTTCACCGACAGGCTGGTCGCCAAGTTCGAGCTTCCTGTTCAGGGCTGGCGCGGAAGGGTGCGACCCTGAGTCAATGGATGGGAGAGCGCGTAGGATCACATGGGCGCAGGTGTTCGGAAACAATCCGTGTGGCCATCAGACACAGCAGTGAACGGGAGTGGGCAGTGCGACCAAGGGTCGAGGAGGTCCGCATCCAGGGGCTCGGCGTCATCGACGAGGCCGTTCTCGAGCTTTCCCCAGGCTTCAACGTGGTCACCGGCGAGACCGGCGCGGGCAAGACGATGGTCGTGACCGGGCTCGGGCTGCTGTTCGGCGGCCGGGCCGATCCTTCGCGCATCCGCCCCGGGGCAGAGCGGGCGTCCGTCGAGGGCACGCTGGTCATCGAGCCGGGCGGGCGCGTCGCCCAGCAGGTGGAGGACATCGGCGGCCAGGCCGAGGACGGCGAGCTGATCATCTCGCGCACCGTCTCGGCCGAGGGCAGGTCCAGGGCGTGGCTCGGCGGGCGCACGGTGCCCGTCGGCACCCTGACCTACCTGGCCGACGACCTGGTGGCCGTGCACGGGCAGATGGACCAGCAGCGGCTGCTCCAG
Source organism: Nonomuraea sp. CA-141351 (assembly GCF_050944675.1). Lineage (NCBI taxonomy): Bacteria > Bacillati > Actinomycetota > Actinomycetes > Streptosporangiales > Streptosporangiaceae > Nonomuraea > Nonomuraea sp. CA-141351. Next base: position 7,605,171 of record NZ_CP191982.1, on the reverse strand, counting down.
CCGGCCAGGCAGCGCGCCGCGCTCGACCGCTACGCGGGTAACGAGCTGGTCAAGCCGCTGCGCGCCTACTCCCAGGCGTACAAGCGGCACAAGCAGGTCGGGGCGCTGCTCGAGGAGCTGACCACCAGGGCCAGGGAGCGGGCGCAGGAGGCCGACATGCTGCGCTTCGGCCTGGAGGAGGTCGAGAAGGTCGATCCCAAGCCGGGCGAGGACGCCGAGCTGCGCGGCGAGGAGGAGCGGCTCTCGCACGCCGACGCCCTGCGCAGCGCCGCCACGACCGCGCACACGGCGCTGCTCGGCGACCCGATGGAGGCGGCGGGGAGCCCTCACGACGTGATCTCCCTGCTCGGCGAGGCACGGGCGGCTGTGGAGGTCGTGCGCGACTTCGACCCCCAGCTCGCCTCCGTGGCCGACCGGCTGGCCGAGGCCGGATACCTCATCTCCGACGTGGCCACCGACCTGGCGGCGTACGCGGAGTCGGTCGACTCCGATCCCGCGAGGCTGGCGGCGGTGCAGGAACGCCGGTCGGTGCTGTCCGGGCTGATCCGGAAATACGCGGAAGACAGCGCAGGTGTCCTGGCCTGGGCGCAGCAGGCCGCCGGGCGGCTGGCCGAGCTCGAGGGCGACGACGAGCGCATCGAGGAGCTGACCCGCGAGTACGAGGAGCTGACCGCCCGGCTCACCGACCTGGCCGCTGAGCTCACCGGGGTGCGCCAGGCCGCCGCCGAGCGGTTCGGCCAGGCGGTGACCGAGGAGCTGACTGCGCTGGCCATGCCCCACGCCAGGGTCGTCGTCCAGCTGAGCCAGAGTCAGGATTTCGGCCCTGAGGGCCGCGACGAGGTCGAGCTGCGGATGGCCGCCCACCCCGCCGCGCCGCCCCTTCCGCTCAACAAGGGCGCCTCCGGCGGAGAGCTGAGCCGGGTCATGCTCGCGATCGAGGTGGTGTTCGCCGGCGCGGACCCGGTGCCGACGTTCGTGTTCGACGAGGTGGACGCGGGCGTGGGCGGCAAGGCCGCGGTCGAGATCGGGCGCAGGCTGGCCAGGCTCGCCCGCACCGCGCAGGTCATCGTGGTCACGCACCTGCCGCAGGTCGCCGCGTTCGCCGACCAGCACCTGGTGGTCGAGAAGGCGAGCGACGGCAGCGTCGTGCGCAGCGGCGTGGTCACGCTCGAGCACGAGGGCAGGGTGCGCGAGCTTTCCCGCATGCTGGCGGGCCTCGAGGACTCCGAACTGGGCAGAGCGCACGCGGAAGAACTACTAGGCCTCGCAGCGGCAGACAGGTGATCCTGAGTGACATAGCGGACACGCCGCGTGATGCGTGGCCTCTGCGCTGTTTCGCTCTGGCAGGATGGTCTTGATGAAGGTTCCGGGAAGCAAGATGCCGGGCCTCCGCGGCCGGAAGGTTGGTGACCTTCCAGGTGTAACGGCAGTGGCGAGAATCGACCGGCGTACAAAGAGGCTTACAAAGCGCCTCCAGCCCGGGGAAATTGCGATTATCGACCACGTCGACGTTGACCGGGTCAGCGCGGAGGCGCTCGTCGCATGCGGTGCCGCGGCCGTGGTCAACGTCGCCAGCGGCATCAGCGGCCGCTATCCCAACCTGGGGCCACAGATCTTGCTCGAAGCGGGCGTGCCGTTCGTCGACAACGCCAACCAAGAGCTGTTCGAACGGGTCAAGGACGGCGACATCGTCCGCGTCAACGACGGCGTCGTCTATCTCGACGACGACATCGTCGGCAAGGGCGACGAGCAGACCGTCGATGCCGTCGAGGCTGCCATGGCCGAGGCCCGCGCCGGGCTCGCCGTGCAGATCGAGGCTTTCGCCGTCAACACCATGGAGTACGTTCGTGGTGAAGGCAGGCTTCTCATCGACGGAGTCGGCGTGCCTGAGATCCGCACCCCCATGGAGGGCAGGCATGTCCTCATCGTGGTGCGCGGATATCACTACAAGGAAGACATCGCCACTCTCCGCCCGTACATCCGCGAATACCGTCCCGTCCTCGTCGGCGTCGACGGCGGGGCCGACGCGCTGCTGGAGGCCGGCTACCTGCCCGACGTGATCGTGGGCGACTTCGACTCGGTCTCCACCAAGGCCCTGACCTGCGGCGCCGAGCTGGTCGTGCACGCCTACCGCGACGGCAGGGCGCCGGGCCTGGAGCGTGTGCACCAGCTCGGCCGCGAAGCGGTGATCTTCCCCGCCACCGGCACCAGCGAGGACATCGCGATGATCCTGGCCGACGACAAGGGCGCCGAGCTGATCGTCGCCGTGGGCACCCACGGCACGCTGGAGGAGTTCCTCGACAAGGGGCGCTCCGGCATGGCCAGCACCTTCCTCACCCGGCTGATCATCGGAAGCAAGCTCATCGACGCCAAGGGCGTGAGCAGGCTCTACCGCAGCCGCATCTCCACCCCGCAGCTGCTCCTGCTCGTGATCACGGCGCTCATCACGATGAGTGTCGCGCTCTTCCTCTCGCCGATCGGCCAGACCTGGCTGAACGGACTGCAAGACGCCTGGAACGCGTTCATCTTCTGGCTGGTCGGACTCTTCTCGTGATCGATTTCCGTTATCACCTCGTCTCCATCGTCGCGATCTTCCTGGCGCTCGCGGTGGGCATCGTGCTGGGCACCACGCTGCTGCAGGAGCCCGCGGTCAGGTCGGCGCAGGAGGTGGCCGCCCAGCTCACCAAGTCGAAAGAGGAGCTGCGGACGCAGCTCGACACTCTCCAGGGTCGCGAGGCCGGCAACGACGCGTTCGTCGCCGCAATGACGCCGAGCCTGGTGGCGGGCGACCTGACGGGCCAGCGGGTGCTCCTGGTCGAGACGCCCGGCTCCAGCACCACCGTGCGTGAGGCCGCGCAGCAGGTGCTCACCCAGGCGGGCGCGGTGATCTCCGGACGGGTCACGCTGACGGAGAAGTTCCTCGACCCCAAGGCCACCGGCGTGCTCGACGGCCTGGTCAACCAGCTCAAACCGGCCAACATGATCTTCCCGGCCACGGCCACCCCCTGGGACAGGGCCGCCACGCTGCTGTCGGGAGCCTTCGTCACCACGGACCAGGCGCAGGTGGGCACGCCCAACCCCGCCACCGCCGACGTCGTCAGCTCCTTCGAGACGGGCGGGCTGCTCACTACCGACGGCGACCCGCTCAAGCGGGCCACGCTCGCCGTCATGTTCGCGCCGGAGAAGCCGTACGAGGGCGAGAACGCCGAGGTCCAGGCGGGCGCGCTCGTCTCCGTGGTGAGCGGCCTCGACGTGGCCGGCAAGGGCACGGTGCTGGCCGGGGCCGCGCCCACCACCGCCGTCCCCGGCGACCCGATCAGCGCCCTGCGCGACGAGAGCGACATCTCCAAGCGCGTCACCGCGGTCGACACCGCCGACATGCCCGCGGGCCGCGTCGCGGTCGTCTACTCTCTCCGTGAGCAGCTGAGCGGCCGCGCCGGCCAGTACGGCATGGGCAAGGGCGCCTCCGCGATGCTGCCCACGGTGCCGACCGCCACCCCGTCCCCCACCAACCAGTCAGGGAGCTGACATGCCTGCCACCCGCGCCCGTGGCCTGCTCTACGCCCTCGCCGGCGCCGCGATCGGCGCCGCGGCCGCCCGCGTCGCGTACACCGCGTTCACCCGCAGCCGCCCGGCAGACCTGACCGGCCGCTGGACGCGCAAGAACCATCGCGGCGAGCCCATCACGCTGCTCGAAGGCCCCGCGTTCGTGGCGGGGGCCGGCGCGGCGGCGGCGCTCACGCCCGGACTGCCGGGCCGCCTGCGCCTTGCCGCGCTGGTCGCCGGCGGGGGCAGCGGCGCGCTCGGCGCGTACGACGACCTGTACGGCACCACATCCTCCAAGGGCTTCAAGGGTCACCTGACGGCGCTCACCCGCGGCGAGGTCACCAGCGGCGCCGTCAAGATCCTCGGCATCGGCGCCACCGGGCTCGGCGCGGCCGCCCTCGTCTCCCAGGGGCCGCTCGACACCCTGGTCAACGGTGCCACCATCGCCGGCGCCGCGAACCTCGCCAACCTCTTCGACCTGCGCCCCGGCCGGGCCATCAAGGTGGGCCTGCTGACCGGCGGACCGCTGCTCGCCGCCTCGCTCTTCCGTGACGCGCCCGCCGCCGCCGCGCTGGCGGCCGTGCCGCTGGGCGCCGCCGCGGCGCTGCTGCCCGAGGACCTCGGCGAACGCGCCATGCTCGGCGACGCCGGCGCCAACGCCCTGGGCGCCCTGCTCGGGCTCGCCGCCGTCACCAAGCTGGGCAAGCCGGGCCGGTACGCCCTGCTGGGCACCGTCGTGGCGCTGACCGCCGCCGCGGAGAAGGTCAGCTTCACCAAGGTCATCGCGGGCAACCCCGTGCTCAACCGCCTCGACATGCTGGGCCGCCGTCCCGCCGACCCTGTGTGAGCCCGCGTTTGTCGGTAAGGCCTGCCAGGATGTTCTGCGTCAGCGGGGTCGAGAGCGGGGCTGGGGAGGCCGGGTGGCTGTGGTGACGGCGCGAGGGGTCGCGGGCGGCGCGATGCTCATCGGGGCCATCACCGTGCTGGCGCGCATCGCGGGCTTCGCCAAGCAGTACGCCTTCGCGCAGACGGTGGGGACCAACTGCCTTGCCACGGCTTACATGACGGCCAACCAGATTCCCAACATCATCTTCGAGGTGGTCGTCGGCGGTGCCCTGGCGGGGATGGTCGTCCCGGTGCTCGCGGGGGCGGCCGCCCGGGCGCCGGGGGCGTTCGCTCCGGACGAGGGCGACATCGGCCACCACCCGGCCGCCGGTGAGCGGGTCGGGTGGATCAGTTCTGCGTTGCTGACCTGGGTGGTCGTCGTCCTCGTGCCGCTGGGGGCGCTCACCGCCCTCTTCGCCGGCCCGATCATCGGGCTGTTCCTCGGCACGGCCATCGACGGGTGCGAGAATGCCGGGGCCGTGACGGCGGTCGCCGCCCGGATGCTGGTCGTCTTCGCCCCCCAGATCCCCCTGTACGGCGTCGCCGTCGTGCTCTACGGCGTGCTGCAGGCGCACAAGCGCTTCGCCGGGCCCGCGGCCGCGCCGCTGGTGTCCAGCATCGTCGTCATCGTGGCCTATCTCCTGTTCGTGCCGCTCAGCGGCGGGGTGACAGACCCTGCCACGGTGCCCGGTCCGGCCGAGCTGGCGCTGTCGGCAGGCACGAGCCTGGGGGTGCTGTCGCTGGTGCTGGCCGTGGTCAGGCCCACGGCCCGGCTGGGGTTGCGGTGGCGGCCGACCTTGAGGTTCCCCGACGGGGTGGCCGCCCAGGTGCGCAGGCTGGCGCTGGCCGGGATCTCCGCGCTGCTCGCCCAGCAGGCCGCCATGATCGTGGTGGTGCTGCTGTCGAACCACGCGATCGGCAGCGGAGCCATCGCCGTCTACAACTACGCGTGGGCGATCTACCTGGTGCCGTACGCGGTGCTGGCCGTGCCCATCGCCACCAGCGCGTTTCCCCGGCTGGCCGCGCAGGCCGGCGAGCCGGAGGCGTTCTCCGAGTTGGCGGCGCGCACCACTCGGGCCGTGGTCCTGGTGTCCGGGCTGGCGGCCGGCGTGCTGGCCGCGGCCTCCTGGCCGGGTGCCGTGGTGTTCCTCGGGTTCAAGTCCGACGTGCCCGCGGCCGACCTGGCCCGCGCCATCGCGCTGTTCGCGCCCGGGCTGGTGGGATACGGGCTCATCGCGCACCTGAGCCGGGTCCTGTTCGCGGCCGGACGCGGCCGGGCGGCTGCCACCGGGACCGTGGCCGGATGGGCGGTGGCGATGGTCGCGCAGGCGGTGTTCGCACTCGCGCTGCCCGAAGGGTGGCGGATCGGGGGCATGGCGCTCGGCATGAGCGTGGGCATGAGCGTGGGCGGGGCGCTGCTGCTCGGCTCCGTGGTCCGCGCCCGTGGGAGCCGGGCCGTGGCAGGGCTGCCCCGGGCCGCCGGCGCGGCGCTTGGCGGTGGCCTGCTGGGGTACCTGGCGGGAGCAGGTGTGGTGGGGCTGCTGGGGGCGGAGGGCATCTGGCCGAACGTGTGGGCCGCCGTGCTGGCCGCCGTCGTGGCGCTGGTGGTGGGTGCGGCGGTCGTGGCCGTCGTGGACAAGGCCGACGCCGCTACCGTCGCGGCGCTGCTGCGGCGTGGCGGGGCCCGTGACGGGGCCGGCTGAGCAGGGAATCGGTTGTGCGGGTGGTTTCGTGCCGAGCATCGCGTAAGGAGCGGGTTGTGCGGGTGGTTTTCGTGCAGGGCACCACGTAAGGAGCGGGTTGTGCGGGTGGCATTCGTGCTGGGCACCACGTCCGGCGGCACCGGGCGACATGTCCTGATGCTGGTCGAAGGGCTGGTGCGGCGAGGGCACCGGGTGGCCGTCATCGGGCCGCGCAGTGTCGAGGAGAAGTTCTCCTACGCCCGCGCGGGAGCCCGTTTCGTGGAGGTGGCCGTGTCGGATCGGCCGCACCCGGTGAACGACCTGCGCGCGGTCCTGGCCATCAGGCGGTTGATCCGGGACGCCGACGTCGTCCACGCCCACGGGCTGAGGGCCGGCGCGCTGGCCGGGCTTGCGAAGCGGTGGCGGGCCGGTGGACCGCGGCTGGCCGTCACCCTGCACAACGCGCTGACCGCCGGCGGGTTCGTCGGGCTCGTCTACGGGGTGCTGGAGCGGATCGTGGCCCGGCGGGCCGACCACGTGCTCGTCGTCTCGCCGGACCTCGGCGAGGGCATGTCCCGGCTCGGCGCCAGGGACGTGCGGGCCGCCGTGGTGTCGGCGCCCGCGCCGGGCCCGGCGAAACGAACGCCTCGGGAGGTCAGAGACGAACTGGGCGCGGGCGAGCGGCCTGTTCTCCTGACGCTCGCCAGGCTGGCCCAGCAGAAGGGGCTCGAGACGCTGCTCGACGTCGCCGCCGGGCCCTGGCCCGACGGAGAGCCGCTGTTCCTGATCGCGGGTGACGGGCCGCTCCGTGAGGAGCTGCGGCGCAGGATCGAGGACGAGAAGCTGCCCGTGCTGTTGCTGGGACACCGGCAGGACGTGCCCGACCTGCTCGGGGCCGCCGTCGCTCTGCTGATGCCGAGCCGCTGGGAGGGTCAGCCGCTCACCCTTCGCGAGGCGCTCATGTCGGGGACGCCGGCGATCGCCTCCAAAGTAGGGGGCATTCCAGAAATTTTGGGAGATGCCGGGATCCTGGTCCCTTACGGGGACGTCGAGGGGCTGCGCGCGGCCGTACGGGAGCTCATCGCAGCGCCTGGAGCTGCGGAAACGCTGGCCGCGGCTGCCGGGCGGCGCGGGCGAGAGATGCCCGGAGCCGACGACGCCGTGGAGAACGCGCTGGCCGTGTACGGCCCTCAAGAGCTCGAGGATGATTAGGCCGGGTCGGGGCGTTCTCATATACTGCCTGGGTTAGGGAGGGGAGTATCCCTTCGCGACAGCCTCGTCATCACGGTGCAGCCCCACTCCACGGGGCCCCCGGGGCTGCCGGTCCGCAGTTGTGAGCGGGCGGGAGAGACCTCCGGCAATGAGTCGTGCATGCCGGAGGGTCTTGAGTCGTGACTGTACCCGTGTGGGCCTGGATCGCCGTGATCGGCGGTCTCCTTGTTGTTCTGGCCATTGACCTGTGGATCGTTGACCGCGGAGAAGCCCGAGAGTTCTCCATGCGGCAGGCCGGATATTGGGTGACGTTCTATGTCGCCCTGGCTGTGGTGTTCGGAGCGATTCTCTGGGGCACGTTCGGACCTGACAAGGCCGGGGAGTTCTTCGCCGGCTACATCACCGAATACAGCTTGAGCGTCGACAACCTGTTCATCTTCTTCATCATCATGAGCAGGTTCGCGGTGCCGCGGGCCTATCAGCACAAGGTCCTGCTCGTCGGGATCCTGCTGGCCCTCGTGATGCGCGGCATCTTCATCGCGCTCGGGGCCGCGGCGCTGGAGCGCTTCAGCTGGCTGTTCTACTTGTTCGGCGCCTTCCTCGTCTACACCGCGATCAACCTCATCCGCCAGCACCTCAAGGACGAGGAAGAGGAGTTCAACGAGAACATCCTGCTGAGGTGGGTGCGCAGGGCGTTCCCCACCACCGAGGGGTACGTCGGCTCCAAGGTCACCGTCAAGATCGACGGCAGGCGCATGGTGACCCCGATGCTCATCGTGATGGTCGCGATCGGGAGCACCGACCTGCTGTTCGCGCTCGACTCGATTCCCGCGATCTTCGGGCTCACCAAGGACCCCTTCATCGTCTTCACGGCCAACGCGTTCGCCCTGATGGGACTGCGTCAGCTCTACTTCCTGCTGGGCGGGCTGCTCCAACGACTGGTCTACATCAGCTATGGTTTGGCGTTCATCCTCGGGTTCATCGGGGTTAAGCTGATATTGGAGGCGTTGCACGCCAGTGATGTCTCCTGGGCGCCCGAAATCCCCATCTGGGTGTCGCTCTCGGTCATTGGTGCCACGATGGTCGTCACCACCGTGGCCAGCCTGGTCAAAGCGCGCATCGACGCGCGCCAGGGCGAGGAGCCACACCCGGAGCAGGTCTAGCGAAAAGGACTTCGAGGCGCTTTGCTTGTGTAGTTGCGCCGTGTCATAGTTGCTTGTTCTGTAACATCACGGCAAAGCGCCCAATTCAGTCTCCACCAAAGGTTGTACGTGTCAGACGATTCTGCCAAGTCGAGCCGCGTCAGGCTCGCACGCGGGGTCTCCCCGTGGCTCATCCCGACGGCGGCCGCGGCGGCCGCCACCGCGCTGCTGACGCGCAAGGACCGGCGATGGGCGCTCGCGGCGGCGCCGCTGAGCGCGCTCACCGGGGGCATGCTCTGGTTCTTCCGCGACCCCGACCGCACGCCGGGCGTGGGCCGCATCCTGTCGCCCGCCGACGGGGTGGTGCAGAGCATCGACCCGTGGCCGGACGGCCGCACCAGGGTCGCGATCTTCATGAGCCCCCTGAACGTGCATGTCAACCGCGCCCCTCTTGCGGGAAATGTCGCATCCGTGCAGCATGTGGCAGGTGGGTTCCTGCCGGCGTTCAACAAGGACAGCGACCAGAACGAGCGCGTGGTGTGGCATTTCGAGACCGCGCTGGGCGACATCGAGATGGTGCAGATCGCGGGCGCGGTCGCGCGCAGGATCGTGCCGTACGTGAGCAGCGGAGCGAAGGTCGCGCAGGCCGAGCGGATCGGGCTCATCAGGTTCGGTTCGCGCGTCGACATCTACCTTCCCGAAGGGATTTCTCCTGCGGTGTCCGTGGGCGACAAGACGGTTGCGGGGGTGACCAGAATTGACCGCGGCTGACGCCGGTAGTTGGCAGGCGGATGAAGAGGAAGAAGAGCCTCGTGGTCCGGTCGGTAAGGCGTTCCGCCTGTCGGCTGCGGACTCGCTCTCGCTGGGCAACGCGGTCTGCGGGTTCCTCGCCGTGTGCGTCCTGGCGTACTCCGCGATCCAGCAGCTCCAGGGCGGTCATCGCTTCACGCCCGATCCGAGCTACTTCGCCACCGCCATCGTGCTCCTGCTCATCGGCGCGACCTGCGACCTGTTCGACGGCCTCGTCGCGCGGCGTTTCCGGGCCTCCGCGATGGGCGCCGAGCTCGACAACCTCGCCGACGTCATCAGCTTCGGGTTCGCGCCCGCGTTCATGGTCGTGATCTGGGGCGGGTTCACCGACCAGGTGCCGTTCGTGATGGTGGTCGCCGCGGCGGCTGCCGTGCTGGTGGCCGGGGTCGTGCGCCTGGCCAGGTTCGCCTGCGTCAAGACCAAGAGCGGCGACTTCATGGGCCTGCCCATTCCCATGGGCGCCATGACCGTGATCTCCATCGTGCTGCTGTTCCAGCCGAGCTTCTGGTCCCTGCTGGCGGTGCTCGGCGTGGCGTGGCTGATGGTCAGCCGGATCGAGTACCCCAAGCCGAAGGGGCAGCTCGCGGCGGGCGTCCTAGGCTGGATCATGGTGAACGTGGCCTTCCTGACCTTCTGGGTGGCCTGGCCGGAAGGCGGCGACCTGCCGATCAAGATCGGCGCGAGCATGCAGATCGCTCTCGTGGCGGCGATCCCGCTGCGGATGCTGGTCTACAAGCGGGAGCAGCGCCGGGAATCTGCTACGCGCATCGGCAGCTGACGGGATTTTTCGTCTTACTTCGGCTTTGATAGAGCCATGTCGGCTACGCCGCGCGAGCACACGCGCACGTACTATCTCGGCAAGCTGGCCACTGAGCTGGAGCAGCGCGGGCTGACGGCCACGTTGCGGTCCTATCCGCCCGCGTTGCGCATCAGCGATCCCGACACGGCGATGCTGGCGGAGACCGTCGACTGTGTGCCGCTGTCTGAGGGATCGTTCTATCGGTGGTCTTGGGGCGAACTCGTGGGAGTGGCTGACGACCCGGCCCTCGCCGCCGACCGCATCCTCCACGTCCTCACCCGCCCGTAACGGCCATCTACGCCATCCTTGGCCAAATCCCCATCCGTTGCGGCTGTGCATGGTGAGTCACGCCGATCAGCGCCGTCCTGTGTTGCGGCTGTGTACGGTGAGTCCAGCCGATCAGGGCCGTCATCTGTTACGGCTGCGCACGGTGGGCCGCACGCGCCGATGTGGGTGGCCGTCTGTCGTGGCCGGTCGTGAAGGCTCACGGGCCGGTCGCCGTGACGACGCGCATCCTGGGCCGATTCCGTGGTCAGCCTGACCTTGGCTGCACCGCAGCGCATGTTCGCTTTCGCGCAGACCGCCACAGCGAACACGCAGCGGATGTCAGCCGGATCAGGCGCAGACCGCGTTGAGCGCGCCTGCCTGAGCGTGGCGCGCGTGTTGACGGCGAGTTACCAGCCGCGGGCCTTCCATTCGGGGAGGGCGGGGCGTTCGACGCCTAGTGTGGTGTCCTTGCCATGGCCCGGATACACCCACGTCTCGTCCGGGAGGCGGTTGAAGACGCGTTCGACCACGTCGTTGTAGAGCTGGGTGAAGCGCTGCGGGTCCTTCCACGTGTTGCCGACGCCGCCCGGGAACAGCGAGTCGCCCGTGAACAGGTGGTGGCCCGCCTCGCCGCCGTCGTACAGCAGGGCGATCGAGCCGGGCGTGTGGCCGCGCAGGTGGATGACCTCCAGGGTGACCGCGCCGACGGAGATCGTGTCACCGTGTTCGACCGTGCCGTCCACCGGCACCGGGAGGGCGGGCGCGTCGAGCGGGTGGGCGATCACGTCGGCGCCTGTCACCTTGCTCACCTGCTCCAGCGCCTGCCAGTGGTCGCCGTGCTGGTGCGTGGTGACGATCGAGCGCACCGGCTGGTCGGAGATCAGGGCGAGCAGGCGGTCGGCGTCGGCGGCCGCGTCGATCAGCAGCTCTTCGCCGGTCTCGGTGCAACGCAGCAGGTAGGCGTTGTTGTCGTACGGGCCGACGGCTAGCTTGAAGATCGTGAGCGCGGGCAGCTCGCGCACGTCGGCGGGACCGCCGACCTGGACGTCACCTGTATAGGTCATGAAAAGTCCTCTGGGGGCGTCGCGGGCAGATCAGCGGGGGCCGGCATTGTCAGCCACGGCGGCGGCTCTGGCAGTCCCGTGCCGCCGGGCGTTAACGGCTGCCCCACAGGCACCAGCGTAACGCCCTCGCCGTTCGATCTTCCGGTCAGCCAGGCCAGCATGTCGGCGGGCGCGCCCTCGATCGCGGGGCCGGTGCCGAGGTCTGGCCATGTGTCGATGATCTCGCCGGACGCGTTCTTGAGGATGACCTCGCTCACCGTGCTGCGGGCGTGCGGCCAGGACGCGTGGTAGTCGCGGAGTTCGCGCAGGACGAACGGCTCCGGCCAGTCCGCGGGGCCGTACCCGGCGGCCAGGTCCACGTGGTGGAAGCCGATCTCGCGCAGGCGGCGTATCAGGAGGTACCAGGCGGGGTGCGCGGGCGGGCGCATGCCCTCGACCAGCGCGGACCAGCAATCCCGCGGCAGGTCGCGGACGGCGGCGGCGAGGCGGGCGGCGCTGTCCTACAGATCGGCGAGGTGCCGGGCGGCCGGTCGGGTTGCAGCGGAGCGGCGAGCCTGGGGCGGAGAGCGGTAGCTTGCGTGACCAGCGGAGCCCCGTGCGAGCGCGACCATAGACACGGCTCGATGGCGGCGGCCCTGGCCTCGTAGGAGGCGTACTGGGGGAGCCTGGCCCCCGTCTTCGCCCAGGTCAGGAGGTTGATGTGGGAGTCGGCGTTCTGGGCGACGTGGGCGAGGACATGACCCCTGGTCCAGCCGGGCAGGAGGGAGGGCGCGGCGATGTCGGCGTCGGACAGGGACGCGGCCGTGGCCAGCAACTGGTTGGTGGCCGAGACCAGCTCGGCCTGCAGCGCGGATAGGACGGTCATATCTGGATATTTCATCAGTTAGGGTGTCTGGGCCGGGGCCAGGCATAAAGGCGCAGGTCAACTGGTTGAATGCGGAAGGGCCCCTGCCCGAGTGGGAGATGGCCGTAGTCTGTGAAGGACGGATTTTCGGGGGCCGGGCAACGGTCCGCCGAAATTGTCGGACCCCCCGTCTACCATCCCCGTGGACCTATCCGCCTTTAGACCTCCGGGATCGCCGTGGCTGACCGCCTGATCGTGCGTGGTGCACGAGAACACAACCTCAAGGACGTCTCGCTCGACCTTCCGCGAGACTCGCTGATCGTCTTCACGGGCCTGTCGGGCTCCGGCAAGTCGAGCCTGGCCTTCGACACGATCTTCGCTGAGGGTCAGCGGCGCTACGTCGAGTCGCTGTCGGCGTACGCCCGCCAATTCCTCGGCCAGATGGACAAGCCCGACGTCGACTTCATCGAGGGCCTGTCGCCCGCGGTGTCGATCGACCAGAAGGCCACCAGCAAGAACCCCCGCTCGACCGTCGGCACGATCACCGAGGTCTACGACTACCTGCGGCTGCTGTGGGCGCGCATCGGCAAGCCCCACTGCCCGGTGTGCTCGCGCCCGATCGCCAGGCAGACGCCCGAGCAGATCGTCGACCGCGTGATGGACCTGGAGGAGGGCACCCGATTCCAGGTGCTCGCGCCGGTCATCAGGGGGCGCAAGGGTGAGTACGCCGAGCTGTTCCGCGAGCTTCAGACCAAGGGCTTCGCCAGGGCCAGGGTCGACGGGACCATCGTGCGGCTGGAGGAGCCGCCGACGCTGAAGAAGTACGAGAAGCACGACATCGAGGTCATCGTCGACCGCCTGTCGGTCAAGGAGTCGGCGCGGCGCAGGCTCAACGACTCGGTCGAGACGGCGCTGCAGCTGTCCGGCGGCACGATCACGCTCGAGTTCGTCGACCTGCCCGAAGACGACCCCAACCGGGAGCGGTTCTACTCCGAGCACCTCTACTGCCCCTACGACGACCTGTCGTTCGAGGAGCTGGAGCCGCGCTCGTTCTCGTTCAACTCGCCGTTCGGCGCCTGCCCCGAGTGCACGGGCCTCGGCACGAAGATGGAGGTGGACCCCGACCTGGTGGTGCCCGACCCCGAGCGCACGCTCGGCGACGGCGCGCTCCACCCCTGGTCGGGCGGCCACACGAGCGAATACTTCGTCAGGCTGATCGAGGCGCTCGGCCACACGGTCGGGTTCACGCTCGACACGCCGTGGGAGAAGCTGCCCAAGAAGGCGCAGAAGTCGCTGCTGTACGGCCACGACGAGCAGGTCCACGTCCGCTACAGCAACCGCTACGGCCGGCAGCGCTCCTACTACACCACCTACGACGGCGTCATCCCGTGGGTGCAGCGCCGGCACGCCGAGGCCGAGAGCGACTCGACCCGCGAGCGCTTCGAAGGCTACATGCGCGAGATCCCGTGCCCGGCCTGCAAGGGCGCCAGGCTCAAGCCGGTCACGCTGGCGGTCACGGTCGCGGACAGGTCGATCGCCGATGTGGCGGCCATGTCGATCGGCGAGTGCGCGAAGTTCCTGGCCGGGCTCAAGCTGTCCGACCGCGACATGCAGATCGCCGAGCGGGTGGTCAAGGAGATCAACGCCCGCATGGGCTTCCTGCTCGACGTCGGCCTCGACTACCTGACCATGGACCGCGCCGCCGCCACCCTGGCGGGCGGCGAGGCCCAGCGCATCAGGCTGGCCACGCAGATCGGCTCCGGCCTGGTCGGCGTCCTGTACGTGCTCGACGAGCCGTCCATCGGGCTCCACCAGCGCGACAACATGCGGCTGCTCGACACGCTGATCAGGCTGCGCGACATGGGCAACACGCTGATCGTGGTCGAGCACGACGAGGACACGATCGCGGCGGCCGACTGGGTGGTCGACATCGGCCCCGGCGCCGGCGAGCACGGCGGGCAGGTCGTCGTGTCCGGCACCGTACAGGAACTCCTCACCAGCGAGGAGTCGATCACCGGCCAGTACCTGTCCGGGCGCAAGAGCATCACGATCCCAGCCAAGCGCCGCAAGCGCGACAAGAAGCGGCAGATCACGGTCAAGGGGGCGCGCGAGCACAACCTCAAGGGGGTCGACATCGACTTCCCGCTGGGCGTGTTCACGGCGGTCACGGGCGTGTCGGGGTCCGGCAAGTCGACGCTGGTCAACGACATCCTCTACAACGCGCTGGCCAAGGAGCTCAACGGCGCGCGCACGGTGCCGGGGCGGCATTCGCGCATCAACGGCATGGACCACGTGGACAAGGTCGTCCACGTCGACCAGTCGCCGATCGGGCGCACCCCCCGCTCCAACCCGGCCACGTACACCGGCGTCTTCGACCACATCCGCAAGCTGTTCGCGGCCACGACCGAGGCGAAGGTGCGCGGCTACCAGCCCGGGCGCTTCAGCTTCAACGTCAAGGGCGGGCGCTGCGAGGCGTGCGCGGGCGACGGCACCATCAAGATCGAGATGAACTTCCTGCCGGACGTCTACGTCCCCTGCGAGGTCTGCCACGGCGCCCGCTACAACCGGGAGACGCTGGAGGTCCACTACAAGGGCAAGACCATCTCCGAGGTGCTCGACATGCCGATCGAGGAGGCCGCGGGCTTCTTCGAGGCGATCCCCGCGATCAAGCGCCACCTGCAGACGCTCAACGACGTGGGCCTGGGCTACGTACGGCTCGGACAGCCCGCCACCACGCTGTCCGGCGGCGAGGCACAGCGGGTCAAGCTCGCGTCGGAGCTGCAGCGGCGGCAGACGGGGCGGACCATCTACGTGCTGGACGAGCCGACCACCGGCCTGCACTTCGAGGACATCCGGCGCCTGCTGGGCGTGCTCGGCCGGCTCGTGGACGGCGGCAACACGGTGATCGTCATCGAGCACAACCTCGATGTGATCAAGACGGCCGACTGGGTCATCGACATGGGGCCCGAGGGTGGGTCCCGGGGTGGGACGTTGGTCGCCAGCGGTACGCCCGAGGAGATCGCGCTGGTGGACGAGAGCCACACGGGGCGCTTCCTGCGGAAGATCCTCGCCTTCTGAGCGGTCATGCGTCGTTTCTTTCTTGCGGGGTTTGTGTGACGGACGTGCCTCGGGCCGGCCGAGGTCACGTCCGGGGCGCGCCGCGGGGTTGATTCGGCGGACACGTCCCGGGCCGCCGAGGTCGCGTCCGGGGCGCGCTGGATGGGCGGCGCCGGCTACGTGCGGCGCAGTCTGCCGCTGACGGACGCCGTTGCCGCCGGATGGGTGTGCTCTCCCGTGGGGGATGTGCCGTTCCACCGGACGGAGGCGCGGGGTGGGGTCAGTGGGCGCGGGCGCGGGCGCGGCGTTTGGCGGCGTCGCCGCGTTCCAGCCACCACTCCGCCACCAGCAGCGGCAGCACCCAGCCCAGCCACGCGCTCAGCGCCGACACCGTGCTCGCCAGCAACGTCTCGTCGCCGTGGAAGGTCGTGTTCAGCTGCGGCGACAGGGCGATGACGAACACCACGCCCCAGAGGCGGTTCGTGATGATGGACAAGGTCAGGGCGAAGCTGCGGATCATCCATCGGCGGTGGTCGACGAACCTGCGCTGCCTGGCCATCCGCCAGCCCGCCAGTGTGCAGCCCACCCAGACGGTCGCCAGCACGACACCGCTGGCGGCCGTGACCGGGCCGAAGAACGGGGTGGTGACGCCGACCACCAGCCCCAGCAGACCGCTCGGGAGGCAGCCGCCGAAGACGTACACGCGGCCGATGATCCGGTGCGCGCGTGGATAGCGTCCGCGGAACCACGGCCAGATCTGCAGGCAGCACGTGATCATCGCGGTGGAGCCGAAGATGACGTGCAAGGAGAGCACCGCGAAGTGCGGCGGGAAGAAGTCGGGAGCGGGCACGCGGGACTGGGCCGGGTCCAGGGACAGGTAGGGCGGCAGCGAGTACGCGACGAATACGGCCGACACCACCGCCAGGGGGGCCACCCAGGGACGCCGCCACCATCGGGGTTTGGACGGGGAGGCGGATGGGCGTTCTGTCGTAAGAGTCATACCCGCAGGGTCGGCCCCGCCGCTGACCGCCCACCTACCACTCGCTGACCGGATCCTCACCGATCCCGCGGCCGCCCGCCACCCGGTAATCGGACCGAGGGGTGTCGCCCATAAAGTTGAGTATTGGTAATGGCGTGACCTGCAGGGGGTCAGCGGCGACGCGGAGGGTCGGCAAAAATCATGACGGTTACGGAGCAGGGCGGAGCCATGCCTGAAAACGGTTTCGGGCGGCGGGGGATGCTGGGGGCGGCCGGGATCGCGGTGTGCGGGCTGGCGCTGGCCGGGTGCGGCGGGGGAGAGAGCAAGGCTCAGCCGAGCCTCAAGGGCAAGGTCATCGCCAAGACGGCGGACGTGCCGGTGGGCGGCGGCACGGTGCTCGAGGACCTGCAGGTCGTGGTGACGCAGCCCACGCAGGGTGTCTACAAGGCGTTCAGCTCGGTCTGCACGCACAAGGGCTGCGCGGTCAGCGCTCCCGAGGACAACGTCATCAGGTGCGCCTGCCACGGCAGCGAGTTCTCCGCCGACAGCGGCAAGGCCACGAAGGGACCCGCGACCGCCCCGCTGGCCTCCTACAAGGTGAGGGTCGAGGGCGACGGCATCGTGGTCGCCTGAACGCGTACTTATGCGTAGAGACCCGGATTGGGCTCGGGCACGCTGAACCGGTGAGAGGGCGCCGGCCGTACCTGTAGTGAAAGCCAATCTGGGAGGAACGCACCATGACGGATACGACGCGCCGGACGGTGGTCTTCGGCGCCGGAGGCGCCGGGCTCGCGGCGGTTCTTACGGCATGTGCGAGCTACGGTTCGCCGACGACGGAGGCGAGTGCGGAGCCGCCGGCGGAGGAGCCTTCGGAGTCGTCGTCACCGAAGAAAAAGAAGGCGGCTTCGAAGAGCAAGGCGCTGGCCGACACGGCCGACATCCCCGAGGGCGGTGGGAAGGTCTTCGAGAACGAGAAGGTCGTGGTCACGCAGCCGGCGGCCGGGGAGTTCAAGGCGTTCACGGCGGTCTGCACCCACGCGGGCTGCACGGTGGCCAGCGTCTCCAACAAAACGATCAACTGTCCGTGTCACGGCAGCAAGTTCAACATCAACGACGGCTCCGTCGCGGATGGGCCCGCCGGCGAACCGCTCGCGGAGAAGAAGATCACCGTGGACGGCGACAAGATCAGACTCGCCTAGGCGTGCGTCTCATGAATTTCTCACCTATGTGCGGTTGGGTAAGCCCATGGGAGATGACGTACAGAGTCGCCGTGTCATGATCGCTGGCGTCGGAGCGGGCGGTCTGGCGCTGGCGCTCACCGCCTGTGGCGGCAGCACCGACACCACACAGCCCGCATCCTCCGGGTCGAGCGCGCCGCAGTCCAACGCGCCGGCCGGTGGGGCGCTGGCCAAGACCGCCGACATCCCCGTCGGCGGCGGCACGGTCTTCAAGGATCAGAAGATCGTGGTCACCCAGCCCACGTCGGGTGAGTTCAAGGCGTTCAGCGCCGTGTGCACGCACAACGGGTGCACGGTCGGGAACGTCTCGGACGGGGTGATCGTCTGCCCGTGTCATGGCAGCAAGTTCGCCATCGCGGACGGCTCGGTCAAGGACGGGCCGGCCGACAAACCGCTGCCCGCCCAGCAGATCAAGGTGGAGGGCGACCAGATCACCCTCGCGTAGCCCGATGCCCCTGGTGGGCAGGCCCGTCGCGCCGGTGGAAGGCACGGCGGGCCACCTTGTCGGTGCGGGCTACTAGGCTTTGAACGTGGCGAGATCAGCGGGCAGCCCCTTGAGTTTCCGGCCCAAGCCGGGTTCCATCCCCGATTCCCCAGGGGTCTACCGGTTCAGGGACACGCACGGCCGGGTGATCTACGTCGGCAAGGCCAAGAGCCTGCGCCAGCGGCTCAATTCCTACTTCGCCGACTTCTCCGCGCTCCACCCGCGCACCCAGTCGATGCTGACCACGGCCGCCGACGTCGACTGGACCGTCGTCGGCACCGAGGTCGAGGCGCTGCAGCTCGAATACTCCTGGATCAAGGAGTTCGACCCGCGCTTCAACGTGAAATACCGCGACGACAAGTCGTACCCGTACCTCGCGGTCACCATGGGTGAGGATTTCCCCCGGGTGCAGGTCATGCGTGGGGCCAAGCGCAAGGGCACGCGTTACTTCGGCCCCTACTCCCACGCGTGGGCCATCCGCGAGACCGTCGACCTGCTGCTGCGGGTCTTCCCGGTGCGCACGTGCAGCGCCGGGGTGTTCAAGCGGGCCGGCCAGATCGGCCGCCCGTGCCTGCTCGGCTACATCGACAAGTGCTCGGCGCCCTGCGTCGGCCGAGTCACCCCGGAGGAGCACCGCGACCTGGCCGAAGACTTCTGCGACTTCATGGCGGGCAACACCAGTCGCTTCATCAAGCGCCTCGAGAAGGAGATGCGCGAGGCCGCCGGGGAGCAGGAGTACGAGCGCGCGGCCCGGCTCCGCGACGACATCCAGGCGCTGCAGCGGGCGCTGGAGAAGCAGGCCGTGGTGCTCGGCGAGGGGACCGACGCCGACGTGATCGCGCTGGCCGAAGACCCGCTCGAAGCCGCCGTTCAGGTCTTCTACGTGCGCGGCGGTCGCATCCGCGGCCAGCGCGGCTGGGTGGTGGACAAGGTCGAGGAGACCTCGCCCGGCGAACTGGTCGAGCAGTTCCTCCTCCAGATGTATGCCGAGGCGAGCCCCGACTCGATGCCGCGCGAGGTGCTCGTACCCGCGCTGCCGCCCGACTGCGAGGCGGTCGCCGAGCTGCTGACCGAGCAGCGCCGCGCCCGCGTCGAGGTGCGCGTGCCGCAGCGTGGCGACAAGAGGTCGCTGATGGAGACCGTCGAGCGCAACGCCAAGGAGTCGCTCGCGCAGCACAAGATCCGTCGTGCCAGCGACCTGACCACGCGGAGCAAGGCGCTGCAGGAGATCGCCGACGCGCTCGACCTCGACCAGGCGCCGCTGCGCATGGAGTGCTATGACGTCTCCCACCTGCAGGGTGAGAACGTCGTGGCGTCGATGGTGGTCTTCGAGGACGGGCTGGCGCGCAAGAGCGAATACCGGCGCTTCGCCATCAAGAGCAAGGAGGGCGACGTCGCGTCGATCTACGAGGTGATCATGCGGCGGTTCCGCCGCTACCTCGAGGAGCGCTCGGCCACCGGCGAGCTGGCTCCCGACGACGACAGCGGCCACGGCCCCATCGACCC
The DNA here is from genome assembly GCF_050944675.1 of Nonomuraea sp. CA-141351. Classification (NCBI taxonomy): domain Bacteria; kingdom Bacillati; phylum Actinomycetota; class Actinomycetes; order Streptosporangiales; family Streptosporangiaceae; genus Nonomuraea; species Nonomuraea sp. CA-141351. Next base: position 7,585,656 of record NZ_CP191982.1, on the reverse strand, counting down.
AGAGACGGGCAAGCCGCGCAAGTTCGCCTACCCGCCCAATCTCGTCGTCGTCGACGGCGCGGGTCCCCAGGCGGCCGCCGCGCAGCGGGCGCTCGACGAGCTCGGCATCGACGACGTGTCGGTGTGCGGGCTGGCCAAGCGGCTGGAGGAGGTGTGGCTGCCCGGCGACGACCAGCCGGTGATCATGCCTCGTTCAAGTGAGGGTCTCTACCTGTTGCAACGCGTGCGAGACGAAGCACACAGGTTCGCCATCACCTACCATCGGTCCAAGAGGTCCAAGACGGTGAAGGAGAGCGCGCTCGACAGCGTGCCGGGCCTCGGACCGGCACGCAGGCAGGCGCTGCTCAAGCACTTCGGCTCCGTGAAGAAACTACGCGAGGCCACTGCCGCGGAGATCTGCGAGGTTCCAGGCATCGGCCCGTCCATCGCCGAGGTCATCGTGTCGACGCTGAAGGGAGAGTCACCATGATCTCGCCAGGACGCCAGGGCGTGTCCGGGTGCCTCCGCTATGGTGGTGCGCCCGGACAGGGCGCGCGGGACGGAGAGAGGAAATGAGCACCGAGCCGGCGTTCGTCATCGTCACCGGCATGTCAGGGGCGGGGCGCAGCACAGCCGCCAAAGCGCTCGAGGACCTGGGCTGGTTCGTCATCGACAACCTGCCGCCGGGGCTGCTGTTCGCGATGGCGGAGGAGGCGGGCAAGGTCAAGCTGGCCGCGGACAAGGTGGCGGCCGTCGTGGACGTACGCAGCCTGGCCTTCACCACCGACCTCAACGCGGCCATCGAGGAGCTCGAAGGGCGCGGCGTGCGGGTGCGGGTCGTGTTCCTGGAGGCCAGCGACGAAGAGCTGGTGCGCAGGTTCGAGAACGTCCGCAGGCCGCACCCCCTCCAGGGTGAGGGGCGGCTCGTCGACGGGATCACCCGCGAGCGGGGCATCCTGCGGGAGGTCAGGGCCAACGCCGACCTGGTGATCGACACCTCCTCGCACAACGTTCACGACCTGCGCAACAAGATCGTCGCGTACTTCGGCGGCGAGGACCGGCCGGGGCTGCGGCTCAACATCGTGTCCTTCGGGTTCAAGTACGGGCTGCCGGTGGACGCCGATCTCGTGATCGACTGCCGGTTCCTGCCGAACCCCCACTGGGTGCCCGAGCTGCGGCCGATGAGCGGGCTCGACGCGCCGGTGAGCGAGTACGTGCTGGGGCAGCCGGGGGCCAAGGAGTTCCTCGACGCGTACGAGGAGGTCCTGCGGGTGATCGCGGCCGGATACGCCCGCGAGGGCAAGAGCTACGCCACGCTGGCGGTGGGCTGCACGGGGGGCAAGCACCGCAGCGTGGCCATGGCCGAGCAGATCGCGGCCCGCCTGCATGACCGCGAGATGGAGGTCCAGGTGAGTCACCGGGATGTGGGGCGGGAGTGACCGATGAAGGCGGCGCAGCGGCGGGTTTGCCGGATCCGGTAGAGGGCGATCTTCCCGGGTCCGGGAGTGACGGCGGTCTGCCGGCGAGAGAAGCGCCTGATGATGGCTCGGCTCTCGCGGGGCGTGCACAGCAGGCCGGCGATGACGGTGGCGTGTGCCCGGTGAGGCTTTCGCGTCCGGCTGAGGGGAGCCCGGTGCCGGGAGAACGTGGGGCATACCCGGGGACGCTGCAGGGGTTCGGGCCGCACGTCGTGGCTCTGGGCGGCGGGCACGGGCTCTACGCGTCCCTGTCCGCGTTAAGGATGGTGACCGATCGGCTGACGGCCGTGGTGACCGTCGCCGACGACGGCGGCTCCAGCGGGCGGCTGCGGCGCGAGCTCGGTGTGCTGCCCCCCGGCGACCTGCGGATGGCGCTCGCCGCGCTGTGCGGCGACGACGAGTGGGGCAGCACCTGGAGCGAGGTCGTGCAGCACCGCTTCCGCAGCGAGGGCGAGCTGCACGGGCACGCCGTCGGCAACCTCCTCATCGTCGCCCTGTGGGAGCTGCTCGGCGACCCCGTGGCCGGGCTCGACTGGGTCGGGCGGCTGCTGGGCGCGCACGGCCGCGTGCTGCCGATGGCGTCGGTGCCGCTCGACATCGTGGCCGAGGTCGAGCTCGACGGTGTCATCTCGACCGTGCGCGGGCAGGTGGCCTGCGCGCTGACGCCAGGACGCGTGCAGGCGATCTCCCTCGTGCCCGAGGACCCGCCCGCGCGGCCCGAGGCGATCGAGGCGGTGCTGGAGGCCGACTGGGTGGTGTTCGGGCCGGGGTCGTGGTTCACCAGCGTGCTGCCGCACCTCAAGGTGCCCGAGCTCGCAAGGGCGCTGCACGCGACCAAGGCCCGGCGGCTCGTCACGCTCAACCTGGCCCCCCAGCCGGGTGAGACCGATGACTTCTCCCCCCAGCAACACCTGGAGGTGCTCGGACAACACGCCCCCGACCTGGCGATCGACGTCGTGCTCGCGGACACCGGGGTGGTGGACGACCCGGGTGCGCTGGAGAAGGCCGCCGGGGCGCTCGGCGCGCAGCTGGTGATGGCCGACGTGGCCGCCGCCGACGGCTCGCCGAGGCATGACCCACGACGTCTTGCCTCCGTCCTGGACGAGATTTTCCTCCAGAAGCGTTGATCCTGGCCGGCGCGGTGCGAAGGTGCGAGAGACTGCTGAGAGCCGGTCTGAATGGGGGAGAGGACTAACGCATGGCCATGACAGGTGTGGTGAAGGACGAGCTGAGCCGCCTGCCGGTGCTGAAGCCGTGCTGCCGCAAGGCGGAGGTTTCGACGCTGCTGCGGTTCGCCAGCGGCCTCCATCTGGTGGGCGGGCGGATCGTGATCGAGGCCGAGCTCGACACCAACGCCACCGCGCGGCGGCTGATCAAGGACATCGGTGAGGTGTTCGGGCACAAGGCCGAGGTGCTCGTGCTCGCGCCCGCCGGGCTGCGTAAGGGGTCGCGCTACGTCGTACGCGTCTACCGCGACGGCGAGGCCCTGGCCCGTCAGACGGGACTGATCGACAACCACGGCCGCCCGGTGCGCGGCCTGCCCCGCCAGGTCGTGGCGGGCGCCTCCTGTGACGCGGAGGCCGCCTGGCGCGGCGCGTTCCTGGCGCACGGCTCGCTCACCGAGCCGGGGCGCTCGATGTCGCTCGAGGTCACCTGTCCAGGCCCGGAGGCGGCGCTCGCGCTGGTGGGCTCGGCGCGGCGCCTCAAGATCCACGCCAAGGCGCGCGAGGTGCGCGGAGTGGACCGCGTCGTGGTGCGCGACGGCGACGCGATCAGCGCGCTGCTCACCCGCTTGGGGGCCCACGACAGCGTGCTGGCCTGGGAGGAACGCCGGATGCGCCGCGAGGTGCGCGCCACCGCCAACCGGCTGGCCAACTTCGACGACGCCAACCTGCGGCGCTCGGCCCGTGCGGCGGTCGCGGCCGGGGCGCGGGTGCAGCGGGCGCTGGAGATCCTCGGGGAGGAGGCGCCGGACCACCTGGTGGTGGCGGGGCGGCTGCGGGTGGAGCACAAGCAGGCGTCCCTGGAGGAGCTGGGGCAGATCGCCGACCCGCCGCTGACCAAGGACGCCATCGCGGGGCGCATCCGCCGCCTGCTCGCCATGGCCGACAAACGCGCCTCCGACCTGGGGATCCCCAACACCGAGGCCAACCTCACCGTCGACATGCTCGCCCCCTGAGCGCCGATCCGTTTGCGGCCGTGCACGGGGCTGGGCTCCGATCGAAACCGTCGTCCGTTGCGGTTGCGCACGGTGGGCCGCGCCCATCAGGGCCGTCATCCATTACGGCTGCGCACGATGGGCCGCGCCGATCAGGGTCGTCGTCCGTTACGGCTGCGCACGGTGGGCCGCGCCGATCAGGGCCGTCATCCATTACGGCTGCGCACGATGGGCCGCACGCGCCGACGTGGGTGGCCGTCTGTCATGGCCGGTCGTGAAGGCTCACGGGCTGGTCGCCGTGACGACGCGCATTCTGGGCCGGCTCCGTGGCCGCTCTGACCGTCGCACCCGGTCGTCGGGCGTGGGCGAGTGCGGTTCGAGTGGCATGCCGTCCCGAGGCTTCTCCAGGAACCCCTGCCGAAGTCCGCACCTACGGCTACGGCGCGAGGGCGGTCGGGCGGCCGGTGGGAGGGGCCGCCGGGTGGCGTGGCCGAGACCGCGGTGGCCGATTTCCCGCCCGAGCTTCTCCAAGGGCCCCCAGCCGAAGTGCGGCCTGCACCTTTGGCGGTGACGAGTCGCGATGGGGTGGTGTGGCTCAGTCCTTGGCGGGCTTGCGGGGAGTGAACAGGTCCGTTGCCGGCTTTGGGGCCGGGGCCTGGGCGGGTTCGAACGGAGCGCGGTACTCGGGCTCCGGCTTCTCCGCCTCCTCGGCCGCCAGGGTGCGCTGGGCGCGGCGGACGCGGGTCACGCGGAGGGTGAGCAGGGCGAGGGCGGCGAGGGCGGCCACGGCGATGTAGAGCCAGGCGGCCCACGTCTCCGACAGCGGGTCCCGGTAGAGCGACGGCGCGTAGGGGAGGCCGGCGGAGAAGTTGTCCAGGGTGATGTCGGCCAGGTCCGCGGGGCCGCGCTCGGCCGGAGGGGTGCGCAGGGTGGCACCGATCATGATCGACGATCCCACGATCTGGCCCGCGGCCACGGCGGCGCCCGCGTACAGGGCCGCCATGGGGACCAGGACGACGCTGCGGGGGCGTACCGCGCCTATCGCCAGGGCGACGATCAGCGCGATCGCGAGGGACGAAACGAGCGAGAGGGGATGGCCGTTCCCGAACGTCGCGACGGCGGCGGGAAGGCGGGTCTGGAACAGGACGGCCGCCCCCAGAGCGGCCGCGCAGACCAGTGCGGCCAGTAGCCCTGCGACTAGGCCGGGCAGCAGGCCGGACCGGTTATGTGACATCTCAGCCCCCAGAGAATGCACGAATTTACATCGATGAGTCGGGCACTTTACTCGAACGTCGCAAAACGTGCCTCCCGAACGCCGATTCGGAGTGGGTACCTCTAGTGGTCTAAACCAATTTCAGTCCGATAAGGTTCGTGGTTGAGGTTTCAGCCCGCCATCTGGTTTCGAGGAGATCGGTTCCCGTGAGCATCCGCGTAGGCGTCAACGGCTTCGGCCGCATCGGTCGCAACTTCTGGCGCGCTGTCGCCGCCAGCGGCAAGGACATCGAGATCGTCGCGGTCAACGACCTGACCGACAACGCGACACTCGCTCACCTGCTGAAGTACGACAGCATCCTGGGCCGCCTGCCGTACGAGGTGAAGGCCAACACCGACGAGATCACCGTCGACGGCAAGGCGATCAAGGTCTTCGAGGAGCGCGACCCGGGCAAGCTGCCCTGGGGCGACCTCGGCGTCGACGTGGTCGTGGAGTCGACCGGCCTGTTCACCGACGCCAACAAGGCCAGGGTGCACGCCGAGAACGGCGCGAAGAAGGTCATCATCTCCGCCCCGGCGAAGAACGAGGACGTCACGATCGTCCTCGGAGTCAACGAAGGGGCCTACGACCCGGCCAGCCACACGATCATCTCCAACGCCTCCTGCACCACCAACTGCCTGGCGCCGATGGCCAAGGTCCTCCACGACACCTTCACCATCGAGAAGGGTCTGATGACCACCATCCACGCGTACACGCAGGACCAGAACCTTCAGGACGGCCCGCACAAGGACCTGCGCCGCGCCCGCGCCGCCGCGCTCAACGTGGTGCCCACCTCCACCGGTGCCGCCAAGGCCATCGGTCTGGTCCTGCCCGAGCTCAAGGGCAAGCTCGACGGCTTCGCCATGCGCGTGCCGATCCCCACCGGCTCGGCCACCGACCTCACTGTCGACGTGAGCCGCGACGTCACCGTCGAGGAGGTCAACGCCGCGGTCAAGGCCGCCGCCGAGGGTCCGCTCAAGGGCATCATCAGCTACACCGAGGACGAGATCGTCTCCTCCGACATCGTCACCGACCCGGCCTCGTGCATCTTCGACGCCGGTCTGACCAAGGTGATCGGCAACCAGGTCAAGGTCGTCGGCTGGTACGACAACGAGTGGGGCTACTCCAACCGCCTCGCCGACCTGATCGAACTGGTCGGCCGCGGTCTCTGATCCCACCGGCACCCCGCGAGGGAGCGCCGTTGTCTGGACTGAGGAGCGTAGGGAGCGTAGCGACCGGAGTGACGAGGGAAGGCAGCGGCTTCCTAGCGACCGAGCCCGCCTCATGGAGTGAGGCTGTGGACACGGTAGCGCCGTTGTCTGGACTGAGGAGCGTAGGGAGCGTAGCGACCGGAGTGACGAGGGAAGGCAGCGGCTTCCTAGCGACCGAGCCCGCCTCATGGAGTGAGGCTGTGGACACGGTAGCGCCGTTGTCTGGACTGAGGAGCGTAGGGAGCGTAGCGACCGGAGTGACGAGGGAAGGCAGCGGCTCCCCAGCGACCGAGCCGCCTCCACGGAGTGGAGGCCATGAACAGGAGCATGAGCATGCGCACGCTCGACGATCTCGACGTTAAGGGGCGGCGCGTGCTCGTGCGCGCCGACCTCAACGTCCCCCTCGACGGGGAGACGATCACCGACGACGGCCGCATCCGGGCGTCGGTGCCGACGATCAAGACGCTGGTGGAAGGTGGCGCCAAGGTCGTCGTCTGTGCCCATCTGGGCAGGCCCAAGGGCAAGGTGGATCCGAAGTACTCGCTCAGGCCGGTGGCCAGGCGCCTGGGCGAGCTGCTCGGCGAGGAGGTCGCCTTCGCCACCGACGTGGTCGGCGACAGCGCCCGTAGCACGGTTGAAACGCTCCAGGACGGCCAGGTGGCGCTGCTGGAGAACCTGCGCTACGAGCCGGGCGAGGAGTCCAAGGACGACGCCGAGCGGGCCGCGTTCGCGGAGAAGCTGGCCGGGCTGGCCGAGCTCTACGTGGGCGACGGGTTCGGCGCGGTGCACCGCAAGCACGCCAGCGTCTACGACGTGCCCAAGCTGCTGCCGCACGCGGCGGGCGGGCTCGTCGTGGCCGAGGTCGAGGTGCTGAAGAAGCTGACCGAGAGCCCCGAGCGGCCCTACGCCGTGGTGCTGGGCGGCGCCAAGGTCTCCGACAAGCTCGGCGTCATCGCCAACCTGCTGACCAAGGTCGACCGGCTGCTGATCGGCGGCGGCATGGCGTACACGTTCCTCAAGGCCCAGGGCTACGAGGTCGGCAAGTCGCTGCTCCAGGAGGACCAGCTCGACCAGGTGCGCGGCTTCCTCAACGAGGCCGTCGAGCGCGGCGTCGACCTGGTGCTGCCCGTCGACATTCTGGCGGCGGTCACGTTCGCGCCGGACGCCGAGCACGACGTGGTGGAGGCCACCGCGATCCCGGCCGACCGGGAGGGTCTCGACATCGGGCCCAAGACTCGCGAGCTGTTCGCCTCCAAGCTGGCCGACGCCAGGACCGTCTTCTGGAACGGCCCCATGGGCGTGTTCGAGTTCGACGCGTTCTCCGGCGGCACCAGGGCGGTGGCCGAGGCGCTGATCGCCCGCACGAGCGGCGGGGACGCCTTCACCGTGGTGGGCGGCGGCGACTCGGCGGCCGCCGTACGGAAGCTGGATCTTCCCGAGGACGGCTTCTCCCACATCTCCACCGGTGGCGGGGCCAGCCTCGAATACCTTGAGGGCAAGACCCTTCCCGGACTCGCGGCGCTGGAGGACTGAGCTACCTATGAGCACGCGGAAGCCGCTCATCGCCGGCAACTGGAAGATGAACCTCAACCATCTCGAGGCCATCGCGCTGGTCCAGAAGCTCGCCTTCGCACTCAATGACAAGGACTTCGACAAGGTCGAGGTCGCCGTCCTGCCGCCGTACACCGATCTGCGCAGCGTGCAGACGCTGGTCGACGGTGACAAGCTCAGGATCGAGTACGGGGCGCAGGACCTGTCGCAGCACGACGCGGGTGCCTACACCGGTGAGATCTCGGGCGCCATGCTGGCCAAGCTCGGCTGTACGTACGTGACCATCGGCCACTCCGAGCGCAGGCAGTACCACGACGAGGACGACGACCTCGTCAACGCCAAGGTGCAGGCCGCCTACCGCCACTCGCTCACCCCGATCCTCTGCGTAGGAGAGGGGCTGGCGGTGCGCCAAGAGGGCGGCCACATCGCGCACAGTCTCGGTCAACTCGACGGCGCGCTGCGCAAAATCACCGCCGAGCAGGCAAAATCGATAGTGGTGGCCTACGAGCCGGTGTGGGCGATCGGCACCGGCGAGGTGGCCACCCCGGAGGACGCCCAGGAGGTCTGTGGCGCGCTGCGAGTGAGACTCGCTGAGCTCTACGACTCCGAAGTGGCCTCCGGGGTCCGTATCCTTTACGGAGGCTCGGTCAAGTCAGGCAATATCGCGGGGATCATGGCTCAACCCGATGTCGACGGCGCGCTCGTGGGCGGCGCCAGCATCGACGCCGGGGAGTTCACGAAGATCTGCCGTTTCTACGATATGCCAGGCTAACTGAGCCGTTCTGGGGGTGCGACTTGACAACAGGCCGTACCCTCAGAAGGCAAGTTTGAATCGTCACGCGTAACAGAGCATTGAAGGAACAGGCATACCGTGGAAATCGGAATCTCCATCGCCCTCATCCTGGCGAGCGGTCTCATGATCCTGCTCGTGCTGCTCCACAAGGGCAAGGGTGGCGGCCTGTCTGACATGTTCGGCGGCGGTTTCTCGTCGAACTTCGGTGGTTCCTCGGTGGTGGAGCGCAACCTCGACCGGCTGACCGTCATCACGGGCACGGTCTGGTTCGTCTGCATCATCGCTCTCGGCTTGCTCATGAAGCCCTGAGCAACAAGTTAACGCGTGACAGTGATTCTCCCCCCGTGTCTGCGCGCGGGGCGATCGAGCGAGGAGTTCATCCGTGGGTAGTGGCAACGCGATCCGTGGCAGCCGAGTCGGCGCCGGCCCTATGGGGGAGGCCGAGCGCGGCGAGGCAGCTCCGAGAGTGCGGGTCTCGTTCTGGTGCGCCAACATGCACGAGACGCGCCCCAGTTTCGCCAGTGACGCGGCGGTCCCCGAGACATGGGACTGTCCGCGTTGTGGCCTTCCTGCCGGACAGGACGAGTCGGCCCCACCTGCCCCGCCGAAGAACGAGCCGTACAAGACGCATCTTGCCTACGTGAAGGAGCGCAGGAGCGACAAGGACGGCAAGGCGATCCTCGAGGAGGCACTGGAGCGCCTGCGTAACAACAAGTCCCCCTGGTAGTGGCTGGGTTCGGCGAAAGGGTCTCGGGTCTGCCGAGGCCCTTTCGCCGTTTCCGGGCTGCTCAGCGGCGCTCGTAGACCGCGTCGCCGTCCACGAACGTCATGCGTGCCCGCGTCGTCCAGATGTCGCCGGCCGGGAGCTCGAACGGGTCGCGGTCCAGCACCACCAGGTCGGCGGGGCGGCCCGGCTCGACGGCGCCGGCGGGGGAGCGGTTGATCCAGGCCGAGCCCGCCGTGTAGGCCGTCATGGCGGTGGCCAGGTCGATGCGCTGGCCGGGCAGGAACGGGGTCTGCGCGGTCGGGTAGTCCGCGTGGACGGAGCCGCCCGGCTCCGTACGGTTGACCGCGACGTGCATGCCCTGCATCGGGTCGGCGTTCGAGACCGGCCAGTCGCTGCCCGCGCAGAAGCGGGTGCCGTGCGCCAGCAGGTCCGCGAACGGGTACTGCCACGACGAACGCGGCTCCCCCAGGTACGGCAGCGTCAGCTCGTCCATCTGGGCGTGGTGCGTGGCCCACAGCGGCTGCAGGTTGGCCGTGACGCCCAGCGCGGCGAAGCGCGGCACGTCCGACGGCTCGATGATCTGCAGGTGGGCGATGTGGTGCCGGTTGCCGGGGTTCGTGCCCTCGAGGCTGTCCAGGGCCTCGCGCGCCGCCCGCTCGCCGATGGCGTGGAAGTGCACCTGGAAGCCGAGCCTGTCCAGCTCGGCGACGTACTCCTTGAGCTTCTGCGGGTCCACGTACGACAGGCCCGTGCCGCCGCACAGGCAGTACGGCTCCAGCGTGGCGGCGGTGAAGTTCTCCGTGATGCCGTCCTGCATGATCTTGACCGAGGTGGCACTGAAGCGGTCGAGGCCCTCGGCGGCGGCACGGCGCTCGACCAGCTCCTCCATCTGGTCCAGGCCACGTGTCCTGTCCCACCACAGCGCACCCACCACGCGGGCCCTGAGCCTGCCTGAGCGGGCCGCGGCCAGGTAGGTGGGCAGTTGGTCCTGGGAGCCCGCGTAGGAGCCCACGATGGCGTCCTGCCAGCCTGTGATGCCCAGGGAGAACAGGTGCTGCTGCGCGTCCGCCAGCGCGTCCTCCAGGTCCTGGGAGGTCGGGCGGGGGGTGAGCAGGCCGACGAGGTCCATCGCGCCCTCGTGCAGGACCCCGGTGGGCTCGCCTGCGGCGTCGCGCTCGATGCGGCCGTCGGCCGGGTCCGGCGTGTCCTTCGTGATGCCGGCTCGTTCCAGGGCTCGGGTGTTGACCCAGGCGGCGTGGTGGTCACGCTGGATGAGGTACGCGGGGCGATCGAGGAAGTCGAGCTGTTCGCGGTGGGGGAGGCCGCCGGGGAACGCCGACATGTCCCAGCCGCCGCCATCGATCCACTCTTTGCCGGGATTCTTCGCGGCATAGTCAGCTATCTCGGCTATGTACGCGTCAAGACCGAAATGCTCGGACAAATCGCACTTTGCCCGTTCGAGGCCTGCCTGGACGGGGTGCACGTGCGCGTCGGTGAACCCCGGCACCAGCAGTCCGCCGTCCAGGTCGACCGTCTCGTGGGACGGCGCCCGGCGGGCCAGCTCGCCTTCCGCGCCCACAGCTGCGATCACGCCATCGCTCACCAGCACCGCCTCGGCCCGCACGCCTTCCGGGGTGAAGACGCGGCCTCCTCGGAAGAGGATGTTCATGAGGTTCCCTTTCTCAGTGGTGGATCCGGCTCGCGCGCACCGAGCCCGCCGTACATCTTCCCGTCCAGTCCGGTGACCTGCGACAAGCGGGGTGGAGGCGCGCATGCTGCGCCCTGAGGGAGTGCTGCAGGGGCTGTGGGCGTCACGTCCCGTGGCGGCCGGGGTGGCGCTCCGGCGGCGGTGTGGGGTGGTGCCCATGAGGGGCCGGGGGCGAGAGGTCAGGCAAAATCGGGATATATCGTCGCATCTCGCGATAAAATACGCGATGAAACACATCGTTAGCGGATGTGTAACAGCCGCCGGTCATGCTCTTGTGCATGGGATTCTTGCGCATCCGCACCACGGTGGACGAGCGACCCGGCCGGCTGGCCTCACTCGCCGCGGCCCTGGCGGCCAGGGGCGGCAACATCCTCGGCCTGAGCGTGCAGTCTGACGCGGACGGCACTGTCGACGAGTTCGTCGCCGACATCCCCGCCAACCCCGAGACGGTGCGCGAGGCGCTGGAGGCGGCCGGCGGCCGCCGGGTCCAGGTGGTCCCCGCCACCGCTCACGAGCTGACCGACGAGCCCACCAGGGCGCTGCTGCTGGCCTCCCGGCTGCGTGCCATGCCGTGGCGGCTGCCCGAGCTCCTGGCCGAGTTGCTGCGCGCCGACGACGCCAGGTGGATCTATGGTGAAGCGGTGAGTGATCTTCCCGACCCGACCCAGCTCGTCGTGCCCGTGGCCCCCAGGCGGGCGGTACGGCTGCGCCGCGCGGAGCTGCCGTTCACGCTGACCGAGGCGGCCAGGGCGGCCTCCTTCGCCCGGCTCGCCCAGCCCGCCACCGAGCAGGCCACGGCCGAGCGCGCGATCAAGCTCGCCGACGGCGCGGAGGCCACGGTCCGCCCGCTCACCTCTATCTATCGCGAGGCCGTGCGCGACCTGCACGACAGGTGCTCGCCGGAGTCGCGCAGGTTCCGTTACTTCACCTCGATGCCCGCGCTGCCGGCGCGCATGTTCGACCGGCTGTGCGACAGGAGCAGGGGATATTCGCTGGTCGCCGGGCACGACGGGCAGGTCGTGGGCATGGCGAACCTCATGTTCACCCCCGACCCCGGCATCGCCGAGATGTCCTTCCTGGTCGAGGACCGCTGGCAGGGGCGCGGTCTGGGCACGGCGATGGCGAGGATGCTGGTGCGGGCGGCCCGCGACCTCGGGTACGCGGAGGTCAGGGCCACCTTGCTCTCCGACAACGCCAGGATGCGCAGGCTGCTGATCTCCCTGGGAGCCACGCTCGGCTACACCGAGGACCCCGGCGTGATGGAGGCCAGGCTGCCGGTCGGCGCGCTGGCGTCAGCCTAGATCGCTGATGTGAAATTTTGGTGATCGGCCGCGGGCGTGACGAAGGGCGTCCATTGTCGGTGTGTGAAGACTGACTTAGACGCCCTTCTGACCGCACTCTATGTGCATCTGGACGATCACGTGATGCCTTCGCGGGGACGGCCTCGCGGACGGGGCCGGCCGCCGGTGCTGACCCCGGCCGAGGCGGTGGTCGTGGCAGTGGCGCAGGTGCTGCTGCGGTGTGATGACGAACGCCGCTGGATGCGGATGGCGGCCAGCCGGATCGGGCACCTGTTCCCCAGGCTGCCGTCCCAGTCGCAGTACAACCGGCAACTGCGTGATCTGGGGCCGGCCATGTCGGCGGCGGCGTTGTGGCTGGCCCGCCAGGTCCCGACCTGGCACGAGCCTTTGCGGCTGATGGACGGCACCCCGATCCGCTGCGGCGCCTCGCGAGTGACGGTCAACAGATCACACCTGGGTGAGATCGCCGGATACGGCATGGACAAGTCCCACCACGCCTTCTACTGGGGCGCCAAGCTGATGCTGATCACTACCGCTGATGGCGCGGTGACCGGCTTCAGCCTGGCCCACCCCAAAGAGCTCGATGAACGCAAGCAGGCCCTGCACCTGCTGCACGTCCACCAGATAGCCGACGGGCCATGCCCGATCGTGTGCGACAAGGGATTCGCCGGAGCCGGCATCGAGAAGGCCGCCGCCGATCTGGGTCATCTCCTGATCCGGCCGACCCGCGAAGACGAGCCTGCACGCGCCCTGCCCTTTCCCGGCTGGCTGCGCCAGCGCATCGAGGCGATCATCTGGACACTGAAGAACCAGCTCGGCCTCGAACGCCACAACGCCCGCCACCCCGACGGCCTCTGGGCCCGTATCAGCCAGCGCATCCTCGCCCTCAACGCCGCAATCTGGCACAACTGGAACACCGACGCACCCGTGAAACGGTCCCTGACCGCCTACGACCACTAACCCAAATTCACATCAGCGATCTAGGCCCTCTTCGGCCGGCGGCGGCTCTTCGGAAGGCTCCTCGGCGGGCGGCTGATGAATGCCCAGGTGGCGTTCGATGCGCTCCAGGCTCTCCTCGATCCGTGTGAGCCGCTCGCCCAGCACCGAGCCGCCGGCGAAGAACATCTCGCTCGGGCGCTCCTTGGAGCTGCGCCCCACGCGGTCGAGCAGGCGTTGCCGTAGGTCCGCCAGATCCACGCCCGCGTCCACGAGCGCCTGCGCGGCCAGCCCCTCGCCCTCCCTGATCAGCCCCAGCAGGATGTGCTCGGTGCCGATGTAGTTGTGGCGCAGTTGCAGGGCCTCGCGCAGCGACAGCTCCAGCACCTTCTTGGCGCGCGGCGTGAACGGGATGTGCCCGCCGGGCGACTTGGCGCCACGGCCCACCTCGCGCTCGACGAAGGCACGTACGTGGTCGAGCTCCACGCCGCTGCCCTCCAGCACCAGGGAGGCCATGCCCTCGCCCTCGTGGATCAGGCCGAGCAATATGTGCTCCGTGCCGATGTAGTTGTGGCTCATCATCCGCGCCTCCTCCTGGGCGAGGACGACGACCCTGCGCGCACGGTCGGTGAAGCGTTCGAACACCGGGGGGCCTCCGTTCGACTGCCACTGCCTCCACTATGCGCTACAAACCAGCGGATGTGGGGTATTTGTCCTGTGTGGATCTTGACGAGGTGGCCGGCAGGCTCTATGCCCTGCCGCCGTCCGAGTTCACCGCCGCGCGCGAGGCCGAGGCCCGCGCGGCGAAGGAAGCGGGAGACGTACGGCTCGCGCGCGAGATCGCGAAGCTGCGCAAGCCGACGGTGTCCGCCTGGGCCGTGAACAGGCTCTCCCGGGAACGCCCCGAGGAGCTGGCCGAGCTGCTCGACGTGGGGGAGCGGCTGCGCGCCGCCTGGCAGGAGCAGGACGCCGGCGCGCTGGCCGAGCTGACCCGGCGCCGCGGCGACGTGACGGCCAAGGTGGGCCGCCTGGCGAGGCAGCAGGGTGGCCTGTCATCCGCGGCGGCGGCCGAGGTGGACCAGACGCTGGAGGCCGCCGTCGTGGACGCCGAGGCGGCCGGGCAGGTACGCGCCGGCCGCCTGGCCAAGCCCCTCAACTACAGCGGCTTCGCCCCCGCCCCCATCCCCCGCGAGCGGCCCGCCAGGCGCAAGCCTCCGGAAGAGGAGGCGAGAGAGCGCGAGGAGGCCGAGGCCAGGAAGGCCGAGGAGCACCAGGAGGCCGAGGCCGCGCACAAAGAGTGGCAGGAGGCGCTGGAGGCCGCCGTCAAGGAGCACGACGAACGCGCCGAGCGGGTGGCCCGGCTGGAGCAGAAGCTGGCCAAGGCTCGCAAGAGGCTCGCCGAGAGCGAACAGCGGCTGGAGGTCACACGGCGTGAAGAGCGCCACGCCCGCCGGCGACTAGGCTAGGGTGTACGAAACGGTTTCGTACACGCCTACGTCCCGAGGAGTGGCGATGACTGGCTGGACCCCCGACTCCATGCCCGACCTGACCGGCAAGACCGCCATCGTGACCGGTGCCAACAGCGGCATCGGGCTCCCCACCGCACTGGAGCTGGCCAGGCACGGCGCCCGCGTCGTCGTCGCCGCGCGCTCGCCGGAGAAGGGCGACGCGGCCGTCGCGGAGATCCTGCGGGCGGTCCCCGGCGGCCAGGTCGAGTATGGCCACCTGGACCTGGCGGACCTGGCCTCGGTCCGGCGGTTCGCCGAGAGCGTCGACAAGGTGGACCTGCTGATCAACAACGCGGGCATCGGCCTGATCTCCAGGCGGGAGACCAAGGACGGCTTCGAGATGCAGTTCGGCACCAACCACCTGGGCCACTTCGCGCTCACCGGCCTGCTGCTCCCGCTCCTGCTCGCCGCCCCCGGCGCGCGCGTCGTCACCGTCTCCAGCGACGCGCACAAAGGGGGCAGGATCGACTTCGACAACCTCGCCCTGGAGCACGGGTACGGCCGGATGAGCGCGTATGGACGCTCGAAGCTGGCCAACCTGCTCTTCACCCTGGAGCTCCAGCGACGCGCTGAGAGGGCCGGAGCTGACCTCACCAGCGTCGCCACCCATCCGGGCACCACCGCCACGAACATCGTCAAGCTGGGGCCGCTACAGCCCCTCATGAGTGTGTTCTTCAAGTCGGCCGCGGCCGGAGCAGTGCCGTCGCTCTACGCCGCGACCTCGCCCGATATTCGCGGTGGCGAGTTCATCGGCCCCAGGCTCAAGCACTTCACTCCGTCGGCCAGGGCGAGGTCCGAAGAGGACGCCAAGCGGCTCTGGGACGTGTCCACCCAGCTGACGGGCGTACGATTCGATGAGATCGCCTACAGCTGAAGGACTTTCACGTGGCTCCACTCGACCCTGGGCGTGAAAGGGCCATCCTCGACGCCACGATGGAGCTGCTGTCGGAGGTCGGCTACGACCGGATGTCGGTCGACCAGATCGCCAAGCGGGCCAAGGCCAGCAAGGCCACCATCTACCGGCGATGGGCGGGCAAGCCCGAGCTGGTGGTGGACGTCATCTGCCGGCGCTTCGACATGGACGCGCCCGCGGGAGAAGACACAGGGTCCCTCCGCGGCGACCTGGTCTCCATCTTCAGCGGGCTGTGCCAGGCGGTGGAGCGCAAGCACACGCTCGTCATCGGCCTGTCCTCGACGCTGGTGTCCAACCAGGAACTGGCCCGCACGCTGCGCGAGCACATGCCCGCGAAGGATCTCGACGATGTGCGGGCCTTGCTGGAGCGGGCCGTGGAGCGCCGGGAGCTGGCCGGGCCGGTCGACCCCGGGCGGCTCTTCGCGCTGGCCGAGGCGCTCGTATGGCATCGGATGATCTTCACGGGGCCGCCGTTCGGCCCGGAGTTCGTGGCGGAGTCGGTCGACGGGGTGCTGATGCCGCTGGTGACCGCCTGGTCAAAGGGCTGAGCGGGTGGCGTAGGCCAGGAAGGCGCACACAGGAAAGCCTTCCTGCTCGTACGGCGCCGCCAGCCGGGTGTAGCAGGCCCTGATCCGCTCGACGGTCTCCGGCGGCTGCCGGGCGATCACCGCGAAACGGGGACCTCCCGCCTGCACGATGTCGCTCCACCACGTCGCGAGGTCCACCTGGTGGCGCCAGCGTACGGTCTCCACGGCCGCCCCCTCGAAACCCGCCTCCTCCAGCAGCTCCGTGAAGCGCTGCGGCGTGTCATCGCCGGCGAACGGCCGGGCAGGGGGCTCGTAGGGGACCTCGGCGGCGGCGATGGCCTCGGCGAAGACGTTGGTGGCGGTCATCTCGTCAGACTTCCACCACGTCAGGGCGAGCGTGCCGCCCGGGCGCAGCACGCGGTGGAGCTCTTTGAGCGCCTTGGCGGTGTCGGGCACGTGATTGATGACGAAATTTCCCGCTATGGCGTCGAACTCCTCGTCCTCGAACGGGAGGTCGGGCAGCGCGGCCTCGCGGATCGTCGCGTACGGGTGGCGCCGGGCGGTCAGCTCCAGCATGGCCGGATTGACGTCGACGGCGGTGACCTCGGCGCCTAACGCGAGCGCCGCCGCGGTGACCACGCCCGTGCCGCAGCCGACGTCGAGCAGGCGGGGAGCGCACGCCCGGTCGAGGAGGGGGCCGACGGTGTGGAAGCTCAGCTGAGCGAAGCCGCGATCGTACGCTTCGGCGTTGGTCACGGGACCAAGCTTAGTCCAGCCGCAGAACCTAACATTTCTCTGTGAAATTTCGCGCCAAATGCTGTTTTTTCGGGAAAATCCGGCCGTATGGTCGTCGCCATGACCCTCGACGCCTTCATCGACGAGCTCCCCAAGGTCGAGCTCCACGTGCACCTGATCGGCTCGGCCTCGGTCCCCACCGTTCTCGAGCTCTCCCGCCGCCACCCCGGCGGACCCGTCCCCTCGACGGAGGAGGAGCTGCGCCTCTTCTACACCTTCCGCGACTTCCCCCACTTCGCCCAGGTGTACCGGGCCGTCAACGACCTCGTCCGCGAGCCCGAGGACGTGGCCACCCTCGTCCTCGGGCTGGCCCGCGACCTCGCCCCGCAGGGCGCCCGCTACGTGGAGCTGCAGGTGACCCCGTACGCCCACCACATCGTCGGCATGCCCATGCGTGAGGTCACCGAGGCCCTGGACCTGGCCGCCCGCCGCTCGCTGAGCGAGCACGGGGTGGAGATGGCCTACATCTTCGACATCCCCGGCGAGTACGGGGAGGAGGCCGCCAGGGTGACGGTGGAGCACGCGCTCCAGGAACCTCCCGCCGCGCTGGTAGGTTTCGGCATCGGCGGTATCGAGCAGGAGCGCCCGAAATATCGTGACGCGTACCGCTCGGCGTTCTCGGCCGCCCGTGCCGCGGGCCTCCACAGCGTGCCGCACGGCGGCGAGATGAGCGGCCCCGAGACGATCTGGGAGGTCATCGAGGGCTACGGCGCCGAACGCATCGGCCACGGCATCAACTGCCTCGCGGACCCGCGCCTGGTCGCGCACCTGCGCGACACCCAGCTCCCGCTGGACGTGTGCCCCACCTCCAACCTCTGCACGGGCCAGATCGGCAGCATCGAGGAGCACCCGCTGCCGCGGATGCTGGAGGAGGGGTTGTACGTGACGCTCAACAGCGACGACCCGCCCATGTTCGCCACGACGCTGGCGGAGGAGTACCGGGTGGCCGCGCGGACCTTCGGGTTCGGGACGAAGGAGCTCGCCCAGCTCGCCAAGAACGGCGTCCAGGCGTCCTACCTGGCGGGGGAGCGCAAGCAGGCGCTGCTCAAGGAGATCGACGACCTGCTGGCGACGGAAGGACGCTGAGCCGCCGGCCGGACGGCCGGCGGCTCAGACGGCAATCCCGGAGTCAGGGCGACGAGATGCGGCCCAGCTCCGGCGGGATCTTGCCGGCCGCCGCCCGGTCCAGCAGGAACAGCGTGCGCGCACGCCCCCTGGCACCCGACGCGGGCACCTGCACGTGCCCCGAGTCCGACAGCGCCAGGCGTACCGCGCCCGACTTCTCCTCCCCGGCGGCCACGACCCAGACCTCGCGCGAGGCCTGGATGGCGGGCAGCGTCAGCGAGATGCGGGTCGGCGGCGGCTTGGGCGCGCCGTGCACGGCCACCACCGAGCGGGTGTCGTACAGGGCGGGCATGCCCGGGAACAGCGACGCCACGTGGGCGTCCGGGCCCATGCCGAGCAGCATCACGTCGAAGCTCGGCACGGGGCCGTGGTCCTCCGGCCTGGCGGCCTTGCGCAGCTCGGCGGCGTAGGACTCGGCCGACTCCTCCGCCGTCATCCCCGAGTCGGGGCCCCGCATGACGTGGACCCGGTCCGGGTCCACGTCCACGTGGTCGAGCAGGGCCTCGCGGGCGCCGGTCTCGTTACGTTCTTTGTCGCCGGTGGGCAGGAAACGCTCGTCGCCCCACCAGATGTCCAGGTGGCGCCAGTCCACGGCGTCGCGGGCGGGCGTCGCGGCGACGGCCGCCAGCGTGGCGATGCCGACCGTGCCGCCCGTGAGCACGATCGACGCCGACCCCTTGGCCGACTGCACGTCGACCAGCCGCGTGATGATCCGCGCTGCCGCCGCCTTGGCCAGGACGTCGGCGTCGCGGTGGATCACTACGTTGGGAACGCTCACGGGCACTACTCTCTCAGCCACTGAGGTCACGGGTCATCCCTTGTACGTACGGGCGAACCGCTTGACCGCGGCCTCGTAGATCTCGTCGGTGTCGAGCCTGCGCAGCTCCTCGGCCAGTAGCTCCGAGGTCTGCCGCCTGGTCAGGGCCACGTTCCTGTCGGGCTGGCCGGGCCGCGACAGCGTGGCCAGGCGGGCGTCGTGCCTCGAGATGGTCAGCTCGCCGTCGTTCAGCTGCAGGCGCACGGCCGTCAGCCCGGGGCCGGAGGAGTCGGCGACCTTCATCGGGGCGCCGAGCCGCTCAGACAGCCAGGCGGCCAGCAGCGGCGCGCTCGGGTTGCCCGATGAGGCCTCCACGACGCCCTTGCGCACCTTGCCCACCGGCTGGTCGAACGCGGCCGCCAGCAGGCTGCGCCACGGCGTCAGCCTGGCCCAGGCCAGGTCGGTGTCGCCGCGGGCGTACCCCTTGGCCCTGGTCACCAGCGACTTGACGCCGCCGTGGTCGAAGCCCCTGGCATCGGTGATCCGGCGCTGGGCGAGGGCGCCGACCGCGTCCTGGGACGGGAAGTCGGGGGCCGCGCCCGGCCACCACACCACGACCGGCGTGTCGGGCAGCAGCAGCGGGCTGACCACGGAGTCGGCGTGCTGGGTCAGCTCGCCGTACAGCCGTAGCACCACGACCTCGCCGGGCGTGGACTCGCCGATGCGCAGCTCGGCGTCCAGCCTGTTGTGCTCCTCCGCCTCACGGTTGATCACGACGATGATGCGGGACGGGTGCTCGCGGGCCGCGTCGGTGGCGGCGCGGAGCGCGTCGTACTGGTGGCGCTCCTCGCAGACCACCACGAGCGTCAGCACCATGCCGATGGCCGGCGCGCCCATCTGGTGGCGCAGGTGCGTGAACTGCGCCGAGATCTTCCCGGCCGTCGTGTCCGCCAACATGAACGTGGTCATCAGAGCCTCCTCCACTTGCGGCCGTCGCGGGCCATCATCGCGTCGGCCGACGGCGGCCCCCACGAGCCCGACTCGTACGGCTCGGGCTGGCCCTGCGTCGTCCAGAACTCCTCGATCGGGTCGAGGATCGTCCACGACAGCTCGACCTCCCGCTGGTGCGGGAAGAGCGGCGGGTCGCCGATCATCACGTCGAGCAGCAGCCGCTCGTACGCCTCGGGAGACGACTCCAGGAACGACTCGCCGTAGGCGAAGTCCATGGAGACGTCCCTGACCTCCATGGCGGTCCCGGGGACCTTGCTGCCGAACCTGACGGTGATGCCCTCGTCCGGCTGCACCCTGATCACCAGCGCGTTCTGGCCCAGGATCTCGGTGTCGGTCTTGCTGAACGGCAGGTGCGGCGCCCGCTGGAACACCACCGCCACCTCGGTCACCCGGCGGCCCAGGCGCTTGCCGGTGCGCAGGTAGAACGGCACACCCGCCCACCGCCGGTTGGCGATCTCCAGCTTGATGGCCGCGTACGTCTCGGTCTTGGACTCGGGGGGGATGCCCTCCTCCTGCAGGTAGCCGGCCACCTTCTCGCCGCCCTGCCAGCCCGCGGAGTACTGGCCGCGCGCCGTGTTGAGCCCCAGGTTGCCCGGCAGCCGCACGGCCTTGAGCACCTTCTCCTTCTCCCGGCGCAGCGCCGAGGCGTCGAAGGAGGTCGGGTCCTCCATCGCGACCAGCGCGAGCAGCTGGAGCAGGTGGTTCTGGATCACGTCGCGGGCCGCGCCGATGCCGTCGTAGTATCCGGCCCGCCCGCCGATGCCGATGTCCTCGGCCATCGTGATCTGCACGTGGTCGACGAAGCTGCGGTTCCAGATGGGCTCGTAGAGGTTGTTGGCGAACCGCAGCGCCAAGATGTTCTGGACGGTCTCCTTGCCCAGGTAGTGGTCGATCCGGAAGATCGAGCTCTCCGGGAAGGCCGAGGTGGTGATCTCGTTCAGCTCGTGGGCCGACTTCAGGTCGTGGCCGAACGGCTTCTCGATGACCACCCGCCGCCACGACCCCTCGGGCGCGTCGGACAGCCCGGTCCGCTTGAGCTGCTCCACCACGACGGGGAAGAACTTCGGCGGCACCGACAGGTAGAAAGCGTAGTTTCCGCCCGTGCCCCGGGTCTCGTCGATCTCGGCAAGCGCCATGGCCAGCGCGTCGAACGCTCCGTCGTCCGAGAACTCGCCTGGCACGAAATGGATGCCCTCGCGGATCTGCTTCCAGACCTCCTCGCGGAAGGGCGTCCTGGCATGCGCCTTGACGGCGTCGTGCGTCAACTGGGCGAAATCCTGGTCCTTCCAATCCCGCCGGGCGAAGCCGACCAGCGAGAAGCCGGGCGGCAGCAGCCCCCGGTTCCCCAGGTCGTAAATCGCCGGCAGCAGCTTGCGCTTGGCCAGGTCACCCGTCACGCCGAACAACACCATCACGCACGGTCCCGCCACCCGGGGCAGCCGCTTGTCACGCGGATCGCGCAACGGGTTGGCGGCGACCACCTCCTCGGTGGTGGCGGTGCCCGCGGCTGAGGTAGCCACAGTGGCTGCCGTCGTGTTGTCGACAGCGACAGCCTCCTCCGCGGGTGCTGCCGGGTCAGTCATTTCAAGCCTCCTGTGCTGCTGCGAGCAAACGCGCGACACCCGCCGCGCGATCGGTCAAATGCAGGCGTACCGCGGGCCGCCCGCGGGTCTCGAGCGCCCCCAGGTCGCCGAGCGCCTGGGCGAGCTGGAGCCGCCCCAGCGTGTACGGCATGCCGGGGACCGTCACGTCCTCGGCCACCGCCCCGGTGATCTGCAGGAACACCCCGTTCTGGGGCCCGCCCTTGTGATATTGCCCGGTCGAGTGCAGGAACCGGGGCCCCCACCCGAACGTCACCGGCCGGTCGGTACGCAGTGCGAGCAGCGGCCGCAGCGTCGCCGGATCGGCCCACATCCACGCGTCGGTCATCTGCTCGAAGTCGGCCCCGTCGGGCACCGGGGCGTCGAACGCGGCCAGCCGGTCGAGATAAGCCATGATCGCCAGGTAGCCGCCGGCCGGAATCGCGCCCAGCAGTTCGGCGAACACCCCCGGCAGGTCCTTGGCCGTGGAGGACCCGTACACCTCGACGGGCCCGTCCACGAACGCCGGCGCGCCCGTCGGCAGGTCGGGCAGCGCCAGCAGGGCCGCCGTGTTCTCCTTCGACTCGGCCACGTTCGGCTGGTCGAAGGGGTCGATCTCCAGCAGCAGCCCCGCGACGGCGGTGGCGTACTCCCAGACCAGGAACTGCGCGCCCAGCGGCCCGTCCACGCGCACGTCCCCGAGGTCGGTCTCGATGGCGACGACCAGCTCGTCGCCGGCCTCGTTAGGGTCGGCGCCCACGACGGGCAGGATCCCCCTGCCCTGCTTGCCGGTGGACTCCGCGACGAGCTGCTCGATCCAGTCGGGCAGCCCGGTGGTGGCCGAGAGCTGGTCTTCGATCAGCAGCTTGTCGCGCCCGGCCAGCGCCGCGCCGCCGAGCGCGGCACCCAGGTCGAGCCCGGGGTTGCCGGTGTCGCGCGACAGCAGCGGCAGCACCTCCTCGGCGTCGTCGAGCAGCCGCTCCACGTCGGCCCCCGCCAGCGCGCTCGGCACCAGCCCGAACGCCGACAGCGCCGCGTAGCGCCCGCCCACGTCGGGCCGGGCGAGCACGAGCTCGAAGCCGCCGTCGGCGGCCCGCTTCTCCAGCGGCGAGCCAGGGTCGGTGACGACCACGATGCGGTCCGCGGGCGCGATGCCCGCGTCCGCGAACAGCCGCTCGTAGATCCGCAGGTGGCAGTCGGTCTCCACGGTCGAGCCGCTCTTGCCGGCCACGACCACGACCGTGGCCTCGAGCCGGTCGGCCAGCGCGCGGCGCACCTGCCCGGGGTCGGTCGTGTCCAGCACGGTGAGCGGCACGTCGGCGGTGGCGCAGATGACCTCGGCCGCCAGCGACGAGCCGCCCATCCCGGCCAGCACCACGTTCGTCAGACCTGCCGCGCGGGCCCGCTCGGCGAGCCCGCCCAGCCGGGGCAGCAGCTCGCGAGAGGAGCGGGGCAGCGTCAGCCAGCCGAGCCTGACAGCCGCCTCCGCCTCGGCGTCCTCACCCCACAGCGTGGGGTCGCCGCCGGCGAGCCGCGCGGGCACGCCGTCGGCGACGAGACGCCCCGCGACGGAGGAAGCGGCCGAGGCCACTCCCTCCTCGCGGTAGGTCACTTCCATCACGGAACCAGGTTCTTGGTGACGCTCTCGAGCAGCTCGTTCCAGGACGCCTCGAACTTCTCGACGCCCTCGTCCTCCAGCACCTTCACCACGTCGTCGTAGTCGATGCCGGCCTCCTTGAGCGCTGCCATGGTGTTCCAGGCCTGCTCGTAGAAGGGGCGGACGGTGTCGCCGGTGATGTTGGCGTGGTCGGCCGTCGCGTCGAGCGTCTTCTCCGGCATCGTGTTGACGGTGCCGGGGGCGACGAGCTGGTCGACGTACATGGTGTCGGAGTACTCGGGGTTCTTCACACCGGTCGAGGCCCACAGCGGCCGCTGCGGCCGGGCGCCCGCCGCGCGCAGGCGCTGCCAGCGCTCGGAGTTCATGACGTCCTCGTACGCCGCGTACGCCAGGCGGGCGTTGGCGATGCCCGCCTTGCCCTTCAGCTCCGGCTTGCCCACCTTGTCGAGCCGCTTGTCGATCTCGGTGTCGACCCGGCTGACGAAGAACGAGGCCACCGACTCGATCGAGCCCAGGTCGATCCCCTTGGCCTGGGCCGCTTCGAGGCCGGCGAGCCAGGCGTCCATGACCGCGCGGTAGCGCTCGAGGGAGAAGATCAGCGTGACGTTGACGCTGATGCCCTCCGACAGCGCCTGCGTGATCGCGGGCAGGCCCTCGACCGTCGCCGGGATCTTGATGAACAGGTTGGGCCGGTCGACCAGCCACCACAGCGCCCGAGCCTCGGCGACCGTCTTCTCGCTCTCGCGGGCCAGACGCGGGTCCACCTCCAGCGACACGCGGCCGTCCACGCCGCCGGTGGCGTCGTAGACCGGACGCAGCACGTCGGCGGCCCAGCGGATGTCGTAGGTGGTGATGGCGCGCACGGCCTCGCCCACGTCCACGCCGCGTACGGCGAGGTCGTGCAGCTGGGCGGCGTACGCGTCACCCTTGCTGAGCGCGTTGGCGAAGATCGTCGGGTTGGAGGTCACCCCGACGACGTTCTTCTCGCGGATCAGCTGCTCCAGGTTGCCGGTGCGCAGTCGCTCGCGGCTGATGTCGTCGAGCCAGATCGCAACGCCCTGGCCGGACAGCTTCTTGAGGTTCTCGCTCATCTTCCTTCAGTTTCCCGTCGTCTCGCCCTTTTCCTGCCCCAGCTTGGCCAGGCTCGCATGTGCCGCGGCCGCCACGCGCTCCGCCGTCAGCCCGAACAACTCATACAGAGTCTTGTACGGGGCCGAAGCACCGAAGTGTTCGAGGCCGACTACTTCGCCGCATTCGCCGACGAACTCGTGCCAGCCGAGCGCGATGCCCGCCTCGACCGCGATTCGAGCCCGGATCGACGACGGCAGGACCGTCTGCCTATATGCGATGTCCTGCCCCTTGAACCATTCGACACACGGCATCGACACGACCCGGGTCGGGATGCCCTTGCCCTCCAGCAGTTCGCGGCCCTCCAGCGCGATCTCCACCTCGCTGCCGGTGGCGATGAGGATGACCTTGGGCTGGCCGTCGGAGGCCTCGCGCAGCACGTAGCCGCCGCGGGCCACGCCCTCGGCGCTGGTGCCCTCGAAGACCGGCAGGTTCTGCCTGGTCAGCGCCAATGCGGCGGGCCGGTCGGTGTGCTTGAGCACGGTCTTCCACGCGTACGCCGTCTCGTTGGCGTCGGCCGGGCGGACCACGTCGAGGCCGGGGATCGCGCGCAGCGCCCACAGGTGCTCGATCGGCTGGTGGGTCGGGCCGTCCTCGCCGAGGCCGATGGAGTCGTGCGTCCACACGTAGGTGACCGGCAGCTTCATCAGCGCGGCCAGGCGCACCGAGGGGCGCATGTAGTCGGAGAAGACCAGGAACGTGCCGCCGTAGGGGCGGGTGCCGCCGTGCAGGGCGATGCCGTTGAGAATGGCGCCCATGGCGTGCTCGCGGATGCCGAAGTGCAGCGTGCGGCCGTAGCGGTTGCCCGGGAACTCCTTGGTCTGGAACTCCTCGGGGATGAAGGACGGCTCGCCCTTCATCGTGGTGTTGTTCGACTCCGCCAGGTCGGCCGAGCCGCCCCACAGCTCCGGCAGCACCGGCGCCAGCGCGCTCAGCACCTCGCCGGAGGCCTTGCGGGTCGAGATCGAGGAGCCGGTCTCGAACGACGGCAGCGCCCTCGCCCAGCCGTTGGGCAGCTCGCGCTCGGAGATGCGGTCGAGCTCGGCGGCCCGCTCGGGGTTGGCCAGCCGCCATTCGGCGTAGGACTTCTCCCACTCGGCGTGGTCGGTGCGGCCGCGCTGGGCGATGCCACGGGCGTGCTCGAGCAGGTCGGCCGGCACGTGGAAGGTCTTGGCCGGGTCCATGCCGAGGACCTCCTTGGTGGCGGCGACTTCCGCCTCACCCAGGGCCGAGCCGTGGATCTTGCCGGTGTTCTGCTTGTTGGGGGCCGGCCAGCCGATGATCGTGCGCAGCCGGATGAACGACGGCCGGTCGGTCTCGGCCTTGGCCGCCTCGAGCGCGTCGTAGAGGGCCTGGACGTCCTCGACGTACTCGCCGGTGGCGGTCCAGTCGACGCTCTGGGTGTGCCAGCCGTACGCCTCGTAGCGGGCGACGACGTCCTCCGACTTGGCGATGAGGGTGTCGTCCTCGATGGAGATGTGGTTGTCGTCCCAGAGGACGATGAGGTTGCCCAGCTTCTGGTGGCCGGCGAGCGAGCTGGCCTCGTGGCTGATGCCCTCCTCGATGTCGCCGTCGCTGACGAAGCACCAGATGTGGTGGTCGAACGGCGAGGCGCCGAGCTCGGCGTCCGGGTCGAACAGGCCGCGCTCGCGGCGGGCCGCCATCGCCATGCCGACGGCGTTGCCCAGGCCCTGGCCGAGCGGGCCGGTCGTGGTCTCGACGCCCGCCGTGTGGCCGTGCTCAGGGTGGCCGGGCGTCAGGCTGTCCCACTGGCGCAGCCGCCGCAGGTCGTCGAGCGTGAGGCCGTAGCCGGAAAGGTAGAGCTGGATGTAGAGCGTCAGGCTCGAGTGGCCGCACGACAGCACGAACCGGTCGCGCCCGATCCAGTTGGGATCGGTCGGGTCGTGACGCATCACGCGCTGGAACAGCAAGTATGCGGCGGGGGCCAGGCTCATGGCGGTGCCGGGGTGACCCGAGCCCGCCTTCTCCACTGCGTCCATCGCCAGTGCTCGAACGACGTCGACCGCCTGCTTGTCCAGGTCGGTCCATTCAAGGGCTGGCACGAGTTCGGTGCTCAAGTGCTCGATCTCCGGAATCTAGTTGTCATTGGTTGTGCCGGTTGGCTATCCCGCCCACACGGGACCCTAACCGAGTGGAGTTGGCGATCGATTCCCATTCCACCCGCGCGCGTCCATGTATGGCGCAAGCCCCCCATTGGCCGGACCGGCCGCCCCTGCGACTACAGTTTGTTTGTTCGCAGGGGCGTCACGGCGCCCACCCATGGATCCGCTCTATTCAGAGGTTACGCGTTGACTCCGCACAGGCTGGAAGCGCCTTGACGGTGCTGACCAACAGGCAGGCGACGGCCCGATCTCCGCAGGTGGAGGGGCCGCGCTCGATCGGCATGATCGTAAAGGCCTACATCGCGCTCACCAAGCCGCGGATCATCGAGCTGCTGCTGATCACGACACTGCCGGTGATGTTCCTGGCGGCGGGCGGCCTGCCCCCGCTGTGGAAGTCGATCTCGGTCATGGTGTTCGGCACCCTATCGGCGGGCAGCGCCAACGCGCTCAACTGCTACGTGGATCGCGACATCGACCAGAAGATGCGCCGCACCCGCCGCAGGCCGCTGGCCAGGCACCAGGTCTCGCCGCGCGGCGCGCTGATCTTCGGGATCGTGCTCGGCGTGCTGTCCACGGTCGGCCTGTGGGCGACCACCAACTGGCTGGCCGCGCTGCTGTCCACCGCGGCGATCATGTTCTACGTGCTGGTCTACTCGATGATCCTGAAGCGCCGCACGGCCCAGAACATCGTGTGGGGCGGCATCGCGGGCTGCATGCCGGTGATGATCGGCTGGGCGGGCATCACCGAGCGGCTCGACTGGGCGCCGCTGGTGCTGTTCGGGGTGGTGTTCTTCTGGACGCCGCCGCACACCTGGACGCTGGCCATGCGCTACAAGGAGGACTACGCGGCCGCCAAGGTCCCCATGCTGCCCGTGGTGGCCACCGAGCGCCGGGTGATCCTGGAGTCCATCGCCTACACGTGGGCGACCGTGCTGTGCTCGCTGGCGCTGTGGCCGGTGGCCGGCACCACGCTGTTCTACCCCGTCGTGGCCGCCGTGCTCGGCGCCATGTGCCTGTGGGAGGTCCACCGTCTGCTGGCCCGCCTCAACGCCGGCAAGAGCGGCGTCGACCTGCGCCCCATGCGCTTCTTCCACTGGTCCAACGCCTACCTGGCGCTGCTCTTCCTCGCCGTCGCGATCGACCCGCTGCTGGCCTGACTCGTGTCCGGATGGTGAGGCTGCCTTGGCCGCCACGGACCCCGGCACTCTGATCCGTTAAAGTCACCGTATGGCGACCCGTGATCCACGCTGGGTGTTGAAGGACCGCCCGTCATCCGCGTTGATCATCGGGCTGGTCCTCACCGGCATCTGCGCTCTGGTCTCGTTCTCCTTCGACGTGTTCAACGGCGCTCCGGTGCAGTTCTTCATCGCCCTCATGCTGGCGCTCGCGCCGGTGCCGCTGCTGCTCGCGGCGGTGCTCGCGCTCGACCGCATGGAGCCGGAGCCGCGCAGCAACCTGATCTTCGCCTTCGCCTGGGGCGCGGGCATCGCGGTGCTGGCCGCCGGCGTGATCAACTCGCTCAACCTGCACTACATCATCGACACCGCCAAGCTGTCGGAGGCCAGCGCCCGCAACATCGCGGCCACGTTCGGCGCGCCCGTGGTGGAGGAGACGATGAAGGGCCTGGTGCTGCTGGGGCTGCTGAGGTTCCGCAGGGCGGAGCTCGACGGGCCCACCGACGGCGTCATCTACGCCAGCATGGTCGGGCTCGGCTTCGCCATGAGCGAGAACGTCAGCTACTACATCGCCGCGCTGTCCAACTCCGGCGTCAAGGGGCTGGCGGTCACCGTGGTGCTGCGCGGCATCCTGTCGCCGCTCGCGCACCCGCTGTTCAGCTCCATGATCGGCGTCGCCGTCGCCTACGCCGCCCAGCGCAGCGGGCCGGAGCGGGTCTTCTACATCCTGGCCGGCTGGTCGGGCGCGATGATCCTGCACGGCCTGTGGAACGGCCTGGCCTCCTACGGCGGCTTCCCCGGGCTCGTGGTGGCCTACCTGGCGCTGCTGGTGGTGCTGATCGTGCTCATCGGCGTGGTGTTCAGGGACCGGCGGCGCATCGTGGCGCTGATCCAGCGCTACCTGCCGCCCTACGAGCCGACCAAGCTGGTCAGCCAGGCCGACATCTACATGCTGTCGACGTTCTCCAGGAGGCGGCAGGCCAGGCAGTGGGCCAAGGCCCACGGCGGCAAACGCGGGCTGCGCGCGATGCGCGACTACCAGCTCGCCGCCACCGAGCTGGGCCTGCTGCACGAGCGGGCGGCCCGCCACATGGTGGACGAGCAGACCTTCCACGAGGAGCAGCGGGCGCTGCTGGAGTGCATGAGCACCGCCCGCGCGGACTTCCCCGTGCCCTCGGCGCACGCCAGATCGGTCGCGAGAGGCACCCCGCCGCCCGGCTACGCCCCCGGCGCGCCCGGCTGAGCGAGGATCCGGTCCAGGGAGACCTCGCGCGGGCCCGGGTAGACCGGGTCGGAGTGCAGGACCATCGCGTCGGCGAACGCCTTGGCCGTGGCGAACAGCTCGCGGGCGGCGTAGACGTACGTGGTCGTGGCGAAGTGCCTGGTCGAGTCGTCGCCCACCCCGAACGCCTCCAGCCCGGCCGTACGGCACAGCGTCACGGCCCTGGGCAGGTGGAACTCCTGCGTCACCACGGTCACCTGCCTCGCCCCGAACACCTTGCGCGCCCGCACGCACGAGTCCCACGTGTCGAACCCGGCGTAGTCCAGGACCATCACCTGGTCGGGCACGCCCCTGCCGCGCAGGTAGTCGCGCATGGCCGTGGGCTCGTCGTACTCCTTGCGGCTGTTGTCGCCCGACAGCAGCAGCGCCCGCACCTTGCCCGCCCGGTAGAGCTCGGCGGCGATGTCGAGCCTGCGGGCCAGCATCGCGGTGGGCTGCTTTCCGTACAGGCCGGCGCCCAGCACCAGCGCGGCCTGCGCCGAGGGGACGTGCCCGAGCCAGCCGTCGCCCTCTGCCGTCTCCCGGTGCGCCGAGCTGCTGAGCCAGGCCCACGTCATGGGGGCCAGGGCGAGCACGCTGACCAGCACCAGACCCTGGTACGCGCGGCGCAGCCCCTTCCGAGAGGGGCGGACATTCAGCGGCAAATCGCACTCTCCAGAGGCGGGGGAGTGGCGGACCTATCACCCCATACCCTGGCACAACCGCTCAGACGGCGGCGGGCACTTCGGTGGGGGAGTGGTCGGGCAGCGGCGTCCGGGTGCGCAGCGAGGTGACCACCCTGAGCGCGGCGATCCAGACCAGCGTGGAGCCGAGCACGTGCAGCAGGACCAGCGCGGCGGGCACGGCCAGGAAGTACTGCGTGTAGCCGATCACGCCCTGGCCCAGCTCCACGGCGAGCAGCGCCAGCACCGCCCGCCGGGCGGGCCGCTGCGAGTGGCTGACGTGCAGGGCGAACAGCAGCGCGAACGTCAGCCCCACCACGATGTAGACGAAGTCGGCGTGCAGCCGCGCCACGGCCTCGATGTCGAAGTCGAAGCGGGAGGCCATCTCGTCGCCCGAGTGGGGGCCGGTGCCGCTCACCACGACCCCGGCGACCAGCAGCACGAACACGGCCGCGAGCAGCACGTAGCCGAGCCTGCGGATGTCGCGGTGGGTCACCCGCCGGGCCGGGCCGTCGCTCTCGCCGGCGCGCGCGTACAGCATCCAGCAGGCCGCGATCAGACCGGTGGAGATGAGGAAGTGCATGCCCACCGTGAACGGGTTGAGCATCGTGCTGACCACCAGCCCGCCCCACAGCGCCTGGGCCAGGACGCCCGCCGGCTGCAACCACGCCAGCCACACCAGCGAGCGCCTGCGCGGCGCCAGGCGCATGGCCGCGACCACGCATGCGAGCCCCACCGCCAGCACCAGGAACGTCAGCAGCCTGTTGCCGAACTCGACGAGCATGTTGAGCATCGAGACCTCAGGGTGCGCGACCGGGACGAAGCTGTCCGGCGTGCACCTGGGCCAGGTCGGGCAGCCGAGCCCCGAGCCGGTGACGCGCACGCCCGCGCCCGTCACCGCGATGCCGGCGTTGACCACCACGGAAGCCATCGCCCAGCCTCGCATCGACTCCCTGGTGGGCGCCCAGAAGGAGAACAGGCGGCGCACGAGAGGATGGGGATGGTCTGTGGGTAGCTTCACGTCATCGATGGTACGGGCCTGACCGGTCGGTCCCGCCACCGGTCGCCCCGGCACCGCTCCCCTCGAAACGCCCGCTCAAGTGACGGCGCCCCGCCACCTACGGGTGCGATGGGTGGGAGCCGCGCCCCCCAGCCGAAGCGCGCGTCGGGTGCTCTCCCCTTCAGCAAAAGGACCCTGGCCGACGTACGGAGCGCGGTGGGGTGTGGCGGGTCGGGGAAGAGGGACGGGTGGTCTTCTCAAGAGGGAAGGTATGTGACATATTACAGGGGGAGGTATGAATGTCCGACGTCATCGTGGTCGGCGCCGGAGTGGTGGGCGCCGCCTGCGCCTACTATGCCGCGCGCGCGGGCCTCGACGTGACCGTGGTCGATCGCGGCCCGGTCGCGGGCGGCACGACCGGTTCGGGTGAGGGCAACATCCTGGTGTCCGACAAGGAGCCGGGGCCCGAGCTGGAGCTGGCCGTGCTCTCGAACCGCCTGTGGCGCGAGCTGGCCGAGCTCGGCGGGTTCGAGTTCGAGGCCAAGGGCGGGCTGGTCGTCGCCGAGACCGGCGAGGTCCAGCGGCAGCTCACCGGGCTGGCAGCCAAGCAGGACGTGGAGCACACCCTGGTGCCCAGTGATTCGCTGCGCGACTACGAGCCGGACCTCGCCGACGGCATGGCCGGCGGGGTGTTCTACCCGCAGGACGCGCAGGTGCAGCCTATGCTGGCCGCCGCGCGGCTGCTCAGGCACGGCGTGGAGAGCTTCGGCAAGGGCACACTGCGCCTCCGCCTCGGGGCCGCGGTGACCGGATTCATCCGCGAAGGAGACCGGATCACGGGCGTGCGCACCTCCCAGGGTGACGTGCTCGGCGACGCGGTGATCAACGCCGCGGGCACCTGGGGCGGCGAGGTGGCCGCTCTGGCGGGCGTCGATCTCCCGATCCTGCCCAGACGCGGGTTCATCCTGGTCACGGAGCCGCTGCCGGAGATCCTGATCAGGCACAAGGTCTACACCGCCGCCTACGTCACGAACGTGGCCAGCGACTCGGCCGGCCTGGAGACGTCGGCCGTCGTGGAGGGCACGCCGTCGGGGACCGTGCTCATCGGGGCAAGCAGGGAGCGGGTCGGCTTCGACAGGACCATGTCGGTGCCGGTGCTGGCCCGGCTGGCCGCGCAGGCGGTGGCGCTGTTCCCCGCGATGCGCGATGTACGGGTCATCAGGTCGTACTGCGGGTTCCGGCCGTACTGCCCCGACCACCTGCCCGTCATCGGCGCCGATCCGCGGGCGCCCGGCCTGTACCACGCGTGCGGGCACGAGGGCGCGGGCATCGGGCTGGCCCCGGTGACCGGTCACCTGCTCGCGCAGGTGCTCACCGGCTCCCCGGCCGACCTGGACCTGCGGCCCTTCCGGCCGGATCGCTTCTCGGAGGAGTCCCTGTGACGTTCCACATCACGATCGACGGGCGTCCTGTTCCCGTGACGCCCGGCCAGACGATCGGGGCGGCGCTGCACGCGGCCGGGGTGCGGTCGTGGCGCAGCACGCGCTTCGGCGGGCGGCCCCGCGGGCTGTTCTGCGGGATCGGGATCTGCTTCGACTGCCTGATCTCGGTCAACGGCCGGGCGCCCGAGCGGGCCTGCCTGGTGGAGGCCGCGCCCGGTGACGAGGTGACCACGTCATGACGTACGACCTTGTGGTGATCGGGGGCGGGGTCGCCGGGGTGGCGGGCGCGCTCACGGCGGCGCAGGCCGGGCTGCGGGTGGCGCTCGTCGACTCCGCCACGCGGCTCGGCGGCCAGTACTTCCGCCACTCCGCCGACCCCAAGCCCGCGCCCGGGCTCGACCGGTTCCTGCGGCAGGCCCGCGCCCTGGACTCCCGCGCCGACGTGCTGCTGAGGCACCAGGTCTGGAGCCTCGTCCGTGAGCCGGACGGCGACCTGGTCGTGCACTGCACGACCCCCGAGCGGAAGGCGGTCCCCGTGAGGGCGCGGCGGGTGCTCATCGCCACGGGCGCTCACGACCGGCCGCTGCCGTTCCCCGGATGGGACCTGCCCGGCGTGCTCACCGCCGGCGGCGCGCAGGCACTGCTCAAGGGCAACGGCGTCGTGGCGGGCAGGCGGATCGCCGTCGCCGGCACCGGGCCCTTCCTGCTTCCCGTGGCCTCCGGTCTGGCCGGCGCCGGGGCGCGGGTGCTCGGGGTGTTCGAGGCCAACGGCGGCCTGGGGCTGGCCAGGCATCCGCTGCTGGCCCTGGGCAAGGCCGGAGAGGCCGCCGGGTACGCGGCGGACATGGCCCGGCACCGGGTGCCGTACCGGAGGCGCCAGGCGGTCGTGGCGGCGCACGGCGAGCGCGAGGTGGAGGCCGTCACCGTGGCCCGTCTCGACAAGGACTGGAACGTTCTCTCCACCCGCGTCGTCGAGTGCGACACGGTGGCCGTCGGTTACGGGTTCGTGCCGCAGATCGAGCTGGGCGTGCAGCTCGGCTGCGAGACCAGGCACGACGTGGACGGCAGCCCCGTGCTGGCCGTCGACGCCGGCCAGGGCACCAGCGTCCCGGGCGTATGGGCCGCGGGCGAGCCCACGGGCGTGGGCGGCTGGCGCCTGTCCGAAGCGGAGGGCCGCATCGCGGGCAGCGCGATCGCGGCCGACTCGGGCGCCTCGGATGCGGCCGCGCCGGGAGTGCTCCTGCGGCGGCGGGAGCGGTGGCGGGCGTTCGGCGAGGCGCTGCAGCGCGCGTACCCCGTCCGGCCCGGCTGGCAGGGCTGGCTGCGCGACGACACGCTGGTCTGCCGGTGCGAGGAGGTGCCGCTGGCCCGGGTACGCGAGGCGCAGGACCTCGGCGCCACCGACGCGCGCTCGATCAAGCTGCTGGCCAGGCCCGGCATGGGCTGGTGCCAGGGCCGCATCTGCGGCTACGCCGTCTCCTGCCTGGCGGGCGAGCCGCCGCAGGCGCCCCGCCGGCCCATCGCCCAGCCCGTCACCCTCGGCGCCCTCGCCGACCTTTCACACGATCCCACCGCTAACTGACCCCCTGACATGGAGGACTTCCCAATGGAGAACCGCAGCAAGGCCTGGCACGGCGTCATGGTCGCCACTGCGCTGCCCCTGCGCGACGACCTGTCCGTCGATTTCGACGCCTACGCCGAGCACTGCCGCTGGCTGGTGGAGAACGGCTGTGACGGCGTCGTGCCGAACGGATCGCTGGGCGAGTACCAGACGCTCACGCCTGAAGAGCGCGCCAAGGTGATCGAGACCGCCGTGCAGGCCGTCGGCGGGCGCAACGTGATGGCCGGGGTCGGCGCGTACGGCGCCGCCGAGTCGCGCCGCTGGGCCGAGCAGGCACGCGAGGCGGGCTGCGGCTCGGTGCTCCTGCTGCCGCCCAACTCCTACCGCGCCGACGAGCGGGCCGTCGTCGAGCACTACCGCGAGGTCGCCAAGGCGGGCATGCCGATCGTGGCCTACAACAACCCGTACGACACGAAGGTGGACCTGACCCCCGCGCTGCTGGCCAAGCTGCACGAGGAAGGGCTGATCGTGGCGGTCAAGGAGTTCAGCGGGGACGTGCGCCGGGCGTACGAGCTCGCCGAGCTGGCCCCCGAGCTGGACCTGCTGATCGGCTCGGACGACGTGCTGCTTGAGCTCGCCGTCGCCGGGGCCGTGGGCTGGATCGCCGGCTACCCCAACGCGCTGCCCGCCTCCAACTCCGCGCTCTACCGCGCGGCGGTCGCCGGAGACCTGGAGACCGCGCTGCCTCTTTACAGGACCCTGCACCCGCTGCTGCGCTGGGACTCGAAGACCGAGTTCGTCCAGGCCATCAAGCTGTCCATGGACGTCGCGGGCCGCCGCGGCGGGCCGTGCAGGCAGCCCAGGCAGCCGCTGACGGACGAACAGGCCGCTATCGTGCGAGCGGCGACCGAGAAGGCACTTGCAGAAGGGCTGCGATGAGGACAAAGCGCGTTTTCCACGCCGTCGACTCCCATACCGAGGGCATGCCCACCCGCGTCATCACCGGCGGGATCGGCGTGATCCCCGGCGCCAGCATGGCCGAGCGGCGCGTCTACTTCCGCGACAACCTCGACCACATCCGCACCCTGCTGATGACCGAGCCGCGCGGCCACTCCGCCATGAGCGGCGCGATCCTGCAGCCGCCCACCAGGCCGGACGCCGACTTCGGCGTGCTGTTCATCGAGGTGTCCGGGCTGCTGCCGATGTGCGGGCACGGCACCATCGGCGTGGCCACCGTGCTCGTCGAGACCGGCATGGTGGAGGTCGTCGAGCCGGTCACCACCGTGCGCCTTGAGGTGCCGGCCGGGCTCGTCGAGGTGGACGTGGCCGTCGAGGACGGTCAGGCGATGTCGGTGACGTTGCGCAACGTGCCGTCCTACTGCGACCGGCTCGACGCCACCGTGCGGGTGCCCGGCTTCGGGGAGGTCCCGTACGACCTGGCGTACGGCGGCAACTTCTACGCCGTCGTCAACCTCGACTCCTACGGCCTGCCCTTCGACCGCAAGGCCAAGAACGAGATCATCGCCGCCGGCCTGGCCACCATGGAGGCCATCAACGCGGCCGACGAGCCCGTGCACCGTGAGGACGACCGCATCCGCGGCTGCCACCACGTCTACTTCGCCGCACCCGGCTCCGACGCCCACCACTCGCGGCACGCCATGGCCATCCACCCGGGCTGGTTCGACCGCTCGCCGTGCGGCACCGGCACCAGCGCCCGCATGGCGCAGCTGCACGCGCGCGGCGAGCTGCCGCTCGGCCGGGACTTCGTGAACGAGTCGTTCATCGGGACCCGGTTCATCGGCCGGCTCCTGGAGGAGACCACCGTGGGCGGCGCGCCGGCCGTCATCCCGTCGATCACCGGCCGGGCCTGGATCACCGGCACCGCCCAGTACTTCCTCGACCCGCGCGACCCGTTCCCCGCCGGGTTCGAACTGTGAGCAGCGCATGATCACGACGGTGGACTACCACACGGGTGGGGAGCCGTTCAGGATCGTGACCGGCGGCGTGCCCGGCATCCCGGGAGCGGACGTGCTCTCCAGGCGGGCCGCCGCCATGGCGGAGCCCGAGGTCGACGACGTGCGGCGGCTGCTGTGCCACGAGCCGCGCGGGCACGCCGACATGTACGGCTGCTTCCTCGTGCCGCCGGACGACCCGGGCGCCCTGTTCGGGGCGCTGTTCTGGCACAAGGACGGGTTCTCCACCGCCTGCGGCCACGGCACCATCGCGCTGGGCGCCTACGCCGTGCACGAGGGGCTGGTCGCGGCGGATCCCGAAGGGGAGACGGACGTGGTCATCGACGTGCCGTCCGGGCGCGTCACGGCGCGGGTGCGCTGCTCGGCGGGGCGAGTGCGCGGCGTGACGTTCGTCAGCGTGCCGTCGTACGTGGTGGCGCGTGACGTGGCGGTCGGCGGGACGAAAGTCGATATTTCGTACGGTGGTGCGATTTATGCGTCCGTGCCCGCCGGGGCGCTGGGCCTGTCCGTGGAGCCCGGGCACCTGACGGCGCTCATCGGCCACGCCCGCCGGATCAAGGCCGACCTGGCCGGCCACCCGGCCACCCTGCATCCCTCCGACGACCGGCTGTCCGGCGTCTACGGCGTGATCTTCTACGACGAGCTGCCGGACGTGGACGGGATGGCGCACCAGCGGAACGTGACGGTGTTCGCCGACGGGGAGGTGGACCGCTCGCCGTGCGGGTCCGGCACGGCGGCCCGGCTGGCGCTGCTGCACGACTCGGGGCTGCGCGGGCCGCTGATCCACGACAGCATCGTCGGCAGCACCTTCCGCGCGCGGGCCGGCGAGGTCCTGGACGACGGGATCGTGCCGGAGATCGAGGGCATGGCGTACCGGACCGGGCGGCACACCTTCGAGCTCGATCCCGATGATCCGATGGGATTGGGGTTCACGCTGCGATGACCGGGTTGCCATATCTCGACGCCGCCACGCTGGAGCGGCTGGTGCCCATGGGCCGGGCCGTGCGGATCCTGGAGGACGCGCTCCGGGCAGGGCTCGATCCCGAGGCCACGCCGCAGCGGCCGATCGTGGACGTGCCGGCCGGGCAGCTGCTGCTCATGCCCGCCGCTGCCGGGCGGTACGCGGGGGTGAAGGCCGTCACCATCGCGCCGGGCAACGCCGATCGCGGGCTGCCCCGGATCCAGGGGACGTACCTGCTGTTCGACGGCGACACCCTGACCCCGCTCGCGGCCCTGGACGGGATCGCGCTCACCTCGCTCCGCACCCCCGCCGTCTCCGCCCTCGCCGTCCGCCACCTGGCCTCCGGGGATGCCCGGCGGCTGGTGGTGTTCGGGAGCGGGCCGCAGGCGTGGGGGCACGTGCTGGCGCTGCGCGAGGTGCGGCCCGTGGAGGACGTGACGGTGATCGGGCGCGACCCGGGCCGTGCGGAGGCGCTCGCCGCGCGCTGCCGCGCGCTCGGCCTGACCGCCCGCGCCCTGTCGGGCGAGCCGGAGACCCTGGCGGCGGCGGTGGGGGAGGCCGGCATCGTCGCGTGCTGCACGACGGCGAGGGAGCCGCTGTTCCCCGGTAAGCTCGCCCGCGACGACGTCACCGTCGTCGCGGTCGGGTCGCATGAGCCCGGCGCCCGCGAGCTCGACGGCGACCTCGTCGCCCGCGCCACCGTGGTCGTCGAGTCGAGGGCGGCCGCCCTCGAGGAGGCGGGGGATGTGCTCATCCCGATCAACGAGGGTACGATCGCCGCTGGTCATCTCGCCGGCAACCTCGCCGACCTCGTGGCGGGCAGGGTCGTCGCCGGCGCCGGGCCGCGTGTGTTCAAGAGCACCGGCATGGCGTGGGAGGACCTCGTGGTCGCGGCCGCCGCATATGAGGCGTGGACATAGGAAGGGATGGGCGGATGGCTGCCGAGGAGCGGCTCGACCTGCCGATGGTGGGAGAGCGGCAGAGCCTGCGGGAGCAGGTGGCGCAGGCGCTTCGTGCCGCGCTGATCACCGGTGAGATGCGGCCGGGCGTGGTCTATTCCGCGCCGGTGCTGGCCGCCCAGTTCGGCGTCTCGGCCACGCCGGTCCGCGAGGCCATGCTCGACCTCGCCAAGGAGGGCCTGGTCGAGGCGGTGCGCAACAAGGGCTTCAGGGTCACCGAGCTGTCCGACCGCGATCTCGACGAGCTCACCGAGATCCGCCAGCTCATCGAGGTGCCCACCGTGGCCAGGCTGGCCGGCGGCTCGCGGGCGGAGCAGTTCGAACGCCTCAGGCCCGTCGCCGAGGAGATCGTCTCGGCCGCCGAGCGCGGCGACCTGCTCGCGTACGTGGACGCCGACCTGCGCTTCCACGTCGAGCTGCTGACCCTGGCGGGCAACGGCCACCTGGTCGAGGTGGTGCGCGACCTGCGCAACAGGGCCAGGCTCTACGGCCTGTCCCAGCTCGCGGAGCGCGGCACGCTCGCCGAGTCGGCCAGGGAGCACCTCCAGCTGCTCGACGCGCTCAAGAACGGCGAGAGCGAGGCCGTTCGCCACCTCATGACCGAACACATCGGCCATGTGCGGGGCATTTGGGCCGAACACTGAAACTGCCCACTAAGTTCTGACATTTAGGGATCGCCCGCCCGACGATCGCGGTAATCTCAATGCGGGCCGGACGAGCGACGCCGAGCGCGTCCGCCGGCGGCTCCGTCGTCCTGGTCCCCAGCGGACCGGCCACCACCGATTCCGGTAGATGGCGTATGCCTGGTCAAGCGGACACCCGCACTCCGCTGACCTTCCATGGGCTCGGCACACCCCGCCCACCGAGAGCCGAGCCCCCCGCCGCGCGCCCGAGACCCCATCCCACGGGCGCGCGGCGGCTCGCCGGCCCTACTGGATCTTGCGCCGCCGGGTCGAGCCCAGGCTGGCGGCCACGATGCAGACGATCGCCGCCCACTGCTGCGCGTGCAGGACCTCGTTCAGCAGCAGCACCCCGATAAGCGCCGCCACCGCGGGCTCCAGGCTCATCAGGATGCCGAACACCTGCTTGGGCATCCGCCGCAGCGCCTGAAGCTCCAGCGAGTACGGGATCACCGACGACAGCAGCCCCACGCCGAGCCCGATCAGCAGCAACTCCGGCTGCAGCAGCTCCGCCCCGCCCGTCGTGACACCGACGGGAGCGATCACCACGGCCGACACGATCATCGCGAACGACAGCCCGCTCGTGCCGGGGAAGCGCCGCCCCGCCGCCGCCGACAGCAGGATGTACCCGGCCCAGCCGACCCCCGCCACCATCGCGAGCCCGATCCCGAGCCAGCTCACCGACGCCGACTGCCCCCAGGGGGCCAGCAGCGCCACGCCGGCGCCCGCCAGCGCGATCCAGAGCAGGTCGATCCGGCGCCGCGAGGCCGCCACGGCCACCCCCAGGGGCCCGAGGAACTCGATGGCCACCGCGATCCCCATCGGCAACCGCGACAGGGCCTCGTAGAAGGACAGGTTCATGAGGGCGAGCGTCACCCCGAACCCGATCCCCACCGCCCAGTCGCGCCAGGACAGGCCCTTCAGCCGGGGCCGTACGAACGACCCGATGATCAGTGCCCCGGCCGTGATCCTCAGGAACACCACCGCGCTCGGCGGTAGCGCCGAGAACAACTCCTTCGCGAACCCGGCGCCCAGCTGCACCGAGAAGATCGCCAGCAGTACGAGCCCGGAGGGCGGGATCGAGTCGGCGGCGGTGCGCAGCAGGTTCCCCGGTCTGGGCAGGCCGGAGCCGCGGTCGAGGGGATCGTCGAGGGCGAAGGCGGTCACGGGACTCCTCATCGGACGCAGGGGACGACCGTCAGAGCGTACTCAGGCCGCATGTCATTCCCGACATAAGGTGTCACTACTGTCTACTGGATCATTGGACGCATGAAATCCCCCGCCTCCCCCGTGAGCCTCGCCCGGCCGCCGCTGGCCCTGTCCGTGGCCTCGTTCGTCAGCAGCTTCGACCGCTTCGCCGTGAGCCCCATGCTCGTGCTCATCGCGGTGGACCTGCACGTTTCGCTCTCCGCCGCCGTCGCGGCCGCCAGCGGCTACTACCTGGCCTACGGGCTGACGCAGCCACTGTGGGGGCTGCTGTCGGACCGGTTCGGCCGGGTGCGGGTCATGCGCGGGGCGCTGTTCGGCGCGGCGCTGGCGGGGGCGGCCTCGGCGCTGATGCCGATGCTCGGGGCGCTGGTGGTGGCCAGGGTCGTGACGGGCGCCTGCTTCGGCGCGGTGATCCCCACCGGGCTGACGTACGTGGGCGACACCGTCCAGCCCTCGGTACGGCAACGCGCGCTGACCGACCTGATGGCCGCCGCGGCCCTCGGCACGGCCGTGGCCACCGGGCTGGGCGGGGTGCTCGCCGGCCTGGTGGACTGGCGGGTGGCCTTCACCGTGCCCGCCGCCTGCGCCCTGGCCTGCGCGCTCACGCTGCGCTCGCTGCCGGAGCCGCCGCGCGCCCGCCTGGACGGGGCCTCGCTCGGTGTGACCCGGTACCTGGGCGCGGTGCTCGGGCACGGCTGGGCGCTGCTGGTGTTCGGGCTCGCCTTCGTCGAAGGCGCGATCATGCTCGGCGCCATGCCCTTCCTGGCCACCGCGCTGGAGCACGCGGGGTACGCCGCGGCCGTGGCCGGGCTCGCCATCACCGCGTACGGGCTGGGCCTGTGGTCGTTCTCGAGGCTCGTCAAGCGGCTGGCGGGGCGCTGGCCCGCTCCCGTGCTGATGGCGGTGGGCGGCGCGCAGCTCAGTGCCGGGTTCCTGATCGTCTCCGTGCACGTCAGCATGGCCACCGTGGCCGTCACGGCGCTGCTGCTCGGGGGCGGCTGGTCGTTCCTGCACTCCTCGCTGCAGACGTGGGCCACCTCCGTGGTGCCCGAGGCGAGGGGCACCACGATCGCGTTCTTCGCCTGCGCGCTCTTCGTGGGCAGCGCGGTCTCGTCGTGGGTGGCCGGGCCGCTGGCCGAGCACGGGCGCTACGCCCTGCTGTTCGGCCTGGCGGCCGGCGCCGCGATCCCGCTGACCGCGGTGGCCGCCCTCACCAGGCGCCGCTACGGCCGTACGGAGGCCGCCCAGCCGCGGCCGGAGTGAGCTACTCCCAGCGGAACGTGCGCGAGACCAGGCCCAGGGACAGCACCGCCCACGCCGCGAGCACGGCCAGCGGGGCCAGCGGCAGGGCGGCGCCCTGCCCGAGCACCGCGCGCAGTCCGCCGGTCAGGGCCGAGATGGGCAGCACCTCAAGGACCTGCCGCATGCCGTGGGGGAACTTCGACAGCGGGAAGATCACCCCGCCGGCCCCCAGCAGGACCAGGTACACGAGGTTGGCCGCGGCCAGAGTGGCCTCCGCGCGGAGCGTGCCCGCCATGAGCAGCCCCAGCCCGCTGAAGGCCGCCGTCCCCAGCACGACGAGCAGCGCCGCGCTCAGGAACGACCCGTGCGGCCGCCACCCGAGCGCCAGCCCGACGGCCACGATCACCGCGGCCTGGATGACCTCCACGGCCACGACGGCGGCCGTCTTGGCGAGCATGAGCCCGGCCCTGGACAGCGGGGTCGCGCCCAGCCGCTTCAGCACGCCGTAGCGGCGCTCGAAGCCGGTCGCGATGGCCTGGCCGGTGAAGGCCGTGGACATGACCGCCAGCGCCAGCACTCCCGGCACCAGGAAGTCGACGCGCCTGCCGCCCCCGACGTCGATCAGCGGCGCCAGGGAGAAGCCGGCCAGCAGCAGCACCGGGATGATCATGGTGAGGAGCAGCTGCTCGCCGTTGCGCAGCATCGCCCGGATCTCCGCGCCCGCCTGGGCGAGGACCATGCGCGGGAACGGCGCCGCCCCCGGCGCGGGGGTGAAGTCCAGCACGAGCTCTCCTGCGGGGGAGCGACCCTGGCTCGTCATCGCAGCTCCCTGCCCGTCAGTTCGAGGAAGACGTCTTCCAGGGTGCGGCGCTCGATGCGCAGGTCGTCGGCCGTGACGCCCTCCGCCGCGCACCAGGCCGTCACCGTGGCCAGCAGTTCGGGCCCCACCTGGCCCTCGATGATGTAGTGGCCGGCGGGGGACTCCTTGGCCGCGCTGCCGGCGGGGAGCGCGTTGAGCAGCTCTTCCAGCGCCAGCCCCGGCCGGGCCCGGAAGCGGAGCTGCCGCTCGGCCCCCGTCAGCGAGGCCGGTGTGCCCTCGGCCACCACCCGGCCCCTGTCGATGATCACCACGTGGTCCGCCAGCCGCTCGGCCTCGTCCATGTGGTGCGTGGTCAGCACCACCGAAACGCCGGCCCCGCGCAGCTCGCCGACCAGCTCCCAGCAGGCGTGCCGGGCCTGCGGGTCGAGCCCGGCCGTCGGCTCGTCGAGGAAGACCAGCTCGGGCCGCCCGACGACGGCCGCGGCCAGCGACAGCCGCTGCTGCTGCCCGCCCGACAACCGCCGGTAGGGGGTGCGTACGTGATCCACCAGGCCCAGCCGTGACAGCAGGGCCCGGGCGTCGAGGGGATGGGCGTAGAAGCGCGAGACCAGCCGCAGCCACTCGCCGCAGCGCATCGCCGGCGGCACGCCGCCCGCCTGGAGCATGACCCCCACCCGCGGCCGCAGCTCCGGCAGCGTGGGCACCAGGCCGAGCACGCGGACCGTGCCGGCGTCGGCCCTGCGGAACCCCTCACAGATCTCCACCGTGGACGTCTTGCCCGCGCCGTTGGGCCCGAGCACGGCGGTGACCGCGCCGCGCGCGGCGCGGAGCGTGAGGCCGTCCACGGCCGTGGTGCCGCCGTAACGCTTGACCAGGTCGATGATCTCGACGGCTGGGGATTCCATGGCCACGAGTTTAGGGACTACGACATGCGGTCCGGGCCGCAGGTGAGCTCCAGGAGCGCGCCTCGGGAGGACATGGCGTGATTTGGACAGTTCTTGACCCGCCCGTTTCCTGGAAGGGTCCGTGACCTTCTCGATCATCCGGCTGAACGAACTCGGGACGAAATATCTGATGACCGGGAATTAGGAGGACCGGAACCTGGTTTGATCCCTCGGCCCTCGTGGGCCAGAGGCCTGCGAGGGAAGAGGGGATCACGCATGTCCGTGGCAGAAGTCACGTCCGCCATCGCCGTCGAGCAGAGGAGGGACCGTCGCGGACTGCTGCTGGTGATCCTGGGAGCCCTGTCGGCGATCGGCCCGCTCTCCATCGACATGTACCTCCCGGCGCTGCCCTCCATCACCTCCGAGATGCTCAGTGCGCCCGCGCAGGTCCAGCTCACCCTCACCGCCTGCCTCATCGGCGTGTCCGTCGGCCAGGTGATCGCCGGGCCGTTCAGCGACGTGCGCGGCAGGAGGGTGCCGCTGGTCGTGGGTGTGGCCGGGTTCATGGTGGCCTCGCTGTTGTGCGCGTTCGCACCCTCCGTACCCATGCTCATCGCGTTCCGCCTGCTGCAGGGCATGCTGGGCGGCGCGGCCCTGGTCATCGTCCGGGCGGTCGTCCGCGACCTGTACGACGGCGCCTCCATCGCCCGCATCTTCGCCACGCTCATGCTGGTCAGCGGCCTGGCGCCGATCCTCGCGCCCATCGCGGGAGCACAGCTGCTGGCCTTCACGTCGTGGCGCGGCGTGTTCGTGGCGCTCAGCATCGCCGGGGTGGTCCTGCTGCTGGCGGTGCTGTCGGGCGTGCGCGAGACGCTGCCCGCGGCCGAGCGCGAGACCGGCGGCCTCAAGCACACCGTCCGCACGTTCTGGAAGCTCCTGCGCGACCGCGCCTTCATGGGCAGCGCGCTCACCGCGGGGCTGGCGTTCGCGGCGATGTTCGGCTACATCTCCGGCTCGCCGTTCGTGCTCCAGGAGGTGTACGGCGCCACGCCCCAGCAGTACTCGCTCATCTTCGGGCTCAACGCCTTCGGCCTGATCTCCATGTCCCAGCTCGGCGGCCGCCTGTCGGGGCGGGTGCCACCGGCGCTCCTGGTCGGCGCCGGGCTCGGCATCGGCCTGGTCGGCGCCGGGCTGCTGCTGACCGCCGCGCTCACCGGGCTCGGCCTGTGGGGCATCGTGGGCGGGCTGTTCGTCATCATGCTCGGCCAGGGCCTCGTCCTGCCCGGCACCGGCGCGCTGGCCCTCTCGAGTCAGCCGGCGCAGGTCGCGGGCAGCGCCTCGGCCCTGCTCGGCGTGCTGCAGTTCGCGCTGGGCGCCGCCGCGGCCCCGCTGGTGGGGCTCGTGGGCGCCGGCAGCGCCGTACCCATGGCCTGCGTGATGCTCGGGCTCATTTTCTGCTCGAGCCTGGCCTTCACCTTCCTGAGAAAAGTTAGGTAAGGCTACCCTGCGTGAGAAATTCCATCCTCGAGCTGCTCAGATCCGTTTGTGAAGCGGGAAGGAATTACGGCACACTGATGTTGTGAAAAACGTGCCAGGGATCGAGCCAGGAAGCGAGCGCACCACGCGTGCCCGCGTGGCCAGGCTGATCCTCGAGCATGGTCCCGTCGCGGCCGCCGCGCTGGGCGAGCGGCTCGGGCTCACGCCCGCAGCCGTCCGCCGTCACCTCGATGCGCTGCTGGCTGACGGGATGATAGAGCCTCGCATGGTAAGGCCGCGCGGACAGCGCGGGCGCGGACGGCCGGCCAAGCTGTTCGCCATCACCGACGCGGGGCGCAGTGCCTTCGTGCACGCCTATGACGACCTGGCCGAGAGCGCTCTGCGCTACATCGGCGAGCGCATGGGAGAGCAAGCGGTGGCCGACTTCGCCCGCTCGCAGGTCTCCGGCCTGCTGAGGCGGCTGGAGCCGGTCATGCGGACGGTGCCGGCAGACCAGCGCGTTCAGGTGCTGGCGCAGGCGCTGTCGGCGGAGGGGTACGCGGCCTCGGCCAGCAAGGCCAAGTCCGGCGGCGACCAGCTCTGCCAGCACCACTGCCCGGTGGCACACGCGGCTGCGGAGTTCCCGCAGCTCTGCGAGGCCGAGACGGAGGCGTTCGCGCAGCTGCTCGGCACGCCGGTGCAGCGCCTGGCCACGATCGCCCACGGCGACGGGGTCTGCACGACACATGTGAGCCCACAGTCGCTGGGTGAATCCGCACAT
This sequence comes from Nonomuraea sp. CA-141351, assembly GCF_050944675.1. NCBI lineage: Bacteria > Bacillati > Actinomycetota > Actinomycetes > Streptosporangiales > Streptosporangiaceae > Nonomuraea > Nonomuraea sp. CA-141351. The sequence continues at coordinate 7,541,370 of NZ_CP191982.1, read as the reverse complement.
AGAGACAAGAGCAAGGAGACCGGAAGGTGACTGTCACCGACCGCCCGGAGCTGGAAGGCCTCGGGAATTACAAGTTCGGCTGGGCCGACCCGGATGCCGCGGGTGCGGCGGCCAAGCGCGGCCTGTCCGAGGAGGTCGTTCGCAACATCTCCGCTCTCAAGAACGAGCCGGAGTGGATGCTGGACCTTCGCCTGAAGGGCCTCCGCCTGTTCGACAGGAAGCCGCTGCCCACCTGGGGTTCCGACCTCAGCGCCATCGACTTCGACAACATCAAGTACTTCGTGCGCTCCACCGAGAAGCAGGCCGCTTCCTGGGAGGAACTGCCCGCCGACATCAAGAACACCTACGACAAGCTCGGCATCCCCGAGGCGGAGAAGCAGCGCCTCATCGCCGGTGTCGCCGCCCAGTACGAGTCCGAGGTCGTCTACCACAAGATCCGTGAGGACCTCGAGGAGAAGGGCGTCATCTTCGTCGACACCGACACGGGCCTGAAGGAGCACGAAGAGCTCTTCAAGGAGTACTTCGGCTCTGTCATCCCGGTGGGCGACAACAAGTTCGCCGCCCTCAACACCTCCGTCTGGTCCGGTGGCTCGTTCATCTACGTGCCGCCGAACGTCGAGGTCGAGATCCCGCTGCAGGCCTACTTCCGGATCAACACCGAGAACATGGGCCAGTTCGAGCGGACCCTGATCATCGTGGACGAGAACAGCTACGTCCACTACGTCGAGGGCTGCACCGCGCCGATCTACTCGTCCGACTCGCTGCACAGCGCGGTCGTCGAGATCATCGTGAAGAAGAACGCCCGCTGCCGTTACACGACCATCCAGAACTGGTCCAACAACGTCTACAACCTGGTCACCAAGCGCGCCGTGGCGTACGAGGGCGCGACCATGGAGTGGATCGACGGCAACATCGGCTCCAAGGTCACGATGAAGTACCCGGCCGTCTACCTGATGGGCGAGCACGCCAAGGGCGAGACGCTGAGCGTCGCGTTCGCGGGCGAGGGCCAGCACCAGGACGCCGGCTCCAAGATGGTGCACCTGGCGCCCAACACCAGCTCCAGCGTCATCTCCAAGTCGGTGGCGCGCGGCGGCGGCCGCACCTCCTACCGCGGTCTCGTGCAGATCGAGGAGGGCGCCCACGGCAGCGCCAGCACCGTCAAGTGCGACGCCCTGCTGGTCGACCAGATCAGCCGCTCCGACACCTACCCGTACGTCGACGTCCGCGAGGACGACGTCAAGATGGGCCACGAGGCCACGGTCTCCAAGGTCAGCGAGGACCAGCTGTTCTACCTCATGAGCCGCGGGCTCGACGAGGACGAGGCGATGGCGATGATCGTGCGCGGCTTCGTGGAGCCGATCGCGCGTGAGCTGCCCATGGAGTACGCGCTCGAGCTCAACCGGCTGATCGAGCTGCAGATGGAAGGAGCCGTCGGCTGATGGGCCTGAACGAGAAGCCCCTGTCGACCCTGCACGAGAAGGCGTCCTACGACCTGGGCGACTTCGAGGTCCCGACCGGGCGCGAGGAGGCGTGGCGCTTCACGCCGCTCTCGCGCCTGAAGGGCCTGCACAACGGCAAGGCCGAGGCCGCCGGCCATGTCCGGGTCGACGTCGAGGCGGCGCCCGAGGTCACCGTGGAGACGGTCGGCCGCGACGACGCGCGCGTCGGCAAGTCGTTCATGCCCACCGACCGGGTCAGCGCCCAGGCGTGGCACAGCTTCGAGAAGGCCACCGTGGTCACGGTGCCGCGCGAGGCCGTCACGTCCAAGCCGACCGTGCTGACGCTGACCGGCTCCGGCGACGGCGCCGCCTACGGCCACATCGTGGTCAAGGTGGAGCCGCTGGCCGAGGCCGTGCTCGTGCTCGACCACAAGGGCAGCGCGGTCTACGCCGACAACATCGAGTTCGTCGTCGGCGACGGCGCCTCGCTCAAGGTCGTCAGCCTGCAGGACTGGGACGACGACGCGGTCCACGTCTCGCACCACCACGCGCAGCTGTCCAAGGACGCGACGTTCCAGAGCTTCGTGGTGACGCTCGGCGGCGACCTCGTACGCCTGTCGCCCAACGTGACCTACACCGCCCCCGGCGGCGACGCCGACATGTCGGGCGTCTACTTCGTGGACGCCGGGCAGCACCTGGAACACCGCCTGCTGGTCGACCACTCGCAGCCCAACTGCAAGAGCAACGTCGACTACCGCGGCGCGCTGCAGGGCGAGGACGCGCACGCCGTCTGGATCGGCGACGTGATCATCCGGGTCGAGGCCGAGGGCACCGACACGTACGAGCTCAACCGCAACCTCATCCTGACCGACGGCGCCCGCGCCGACTCGGTGCCCAACCTGGAGATCCTCACCGGCGAGGTCGCCGGGGCGGGGCACGCCTCCGCCTCCGGCCGGCTCGACGACGAGCACATCTTCTACCTCCAGGCCCGCGGCATCCCCTACGACGAGGCCCGCCGCCTGGTCATCCGGGGCTTCCTCGGCCAGCTCGTCGAGAAGATCCAGATCGAGGAGATCCGCGAGCGCGTGCTCACCGCGCTGGAGGCGGAGCTCGCCCGATGAGTTCATTCGAGAAGGTGTGCAAGCTCGACGACATCCCCGACGGGGGGGTCATCGGGGTGGAGGTCGGCGAAACGCCGGTGGCGCTCGTGCGCAAGGGCAACGAGGTGTTCGCCCTGCACGACGTCTGCTCCCACGCCGAGGTGAAGCTCAGCGAGGGCGAGGTCTACGACGGCACACTGGAGTGCTGGCTGCACGGCTCGTGCTTCGACGTGCGCTCCGGCAAGTCCACAGGCCCGCCCGCGACCCAGCCCGTGAACGTCTACACAGTCAAGATCGACGGCGATGACGTCCTCGTCTCGCTCTCGAAGGAGTCATAAAAACAATGCCCACCCTAGAGATCCGCGACCTCCACGTCGCCGTCGAGGACAAGGAAATCCTGCGCGGCGTCAACCTGGCCGTCCACTCGGGCCAGACCCACGCCATCATGGGCCCGAACGGCTCGGGCAAGTCGACGCTCGCCTACGCGATCGCCGGTCACCCCAAATACACGATCACCGGCGGCCAGGTGCTGCTCGACGGCGTGGACCTGCTGGAGCTGTCGGTCGACGAGCGGGCCCGGGCGGGCCTGTTCCTGGCCATGCAGTACCCGGTCGAGGTCCCCGGCGTGTCGGTCTCGAACTTCCTGCGCTCGGCCGTCACCTCGGTCCGCGGCGAGGCGCCCAAGCTGCGCGAGTTCGCCAAGGACCTCAAGAACGGCATGGACGCGCTGTCCATCGACGGCGCGTTCGCCCAGCGCAACCTGAACGAGGGCTTCTCCGGCGGCGAGAAGAAGCGCCACGAGATCCTCCAGCTCGAGCTGCTCAAGCCGAAGATCGCGGTGCTCGACGAGACCGACTCCGGCCTCGACGTCGACGCGCTGCGCGTGGTGTCGGAGGGCATCAACCGCTTCCGCGCCTCCGGCGACACCGGCGTGCTGCTGATCACGCACTACACCCGCATCCTGCGGTACGTGAAGCCGGACTTCGTGCACGTCTTCGCGGGCGGCAGGATCGTCGAAGAGGGCGGCCCGGAGCTCGCCGAGAAGCTCGAGGCCGAGGGCTACGAGCAGTACACGAAGGCGAGTGCATGACTCAGATCAGCTTTGACGTGGAGAAGATCAGGAAGGACTTCCCGATCTTCTCCCGCGAGCTGCCCGACGGGCGCCCGCTCGTCTATCTCGACTCGGGCAACTCCTCACAGAAGCCCAACCTGGTCATCGACACCATGCGTGATCACCTGGCGCTGCACTACAGCAACGTCGGGCGGGCCATGCACGTGCTCGGCGCCGAATCGACCGACGCCTACGAGAGCGCCCGCGACAAGGTCGCCGCGTTCGTCGGGGCGCCGTCGCGCGACGAAGTGATCTTCACCAAGAACGCCTCCGAGGCGCTCAACCTCGTCGCGTACGCCTTCGGCAACCCCATCAACACCGATCCGCGCTTCACGCTCGGGGCCGGCGACGAGATCGTCATCTCCGAGATGGAGCACCACTCCAACATCGTGCCGTGGCAGCTGCTCGCGCAGCGCACCGGCGCGAGGCTGAAGTGGTTCGGCGTCACCGACGAAGGACGGCTCGACTACGACCCGTCCGTGATCACCGAGCGGACGAAGATCGTCTCGATCGCCCACCAGTCCAACGTGCTCGGCACCGTCAACCCGGTCGCCGAGGTGGCCAGGCGGGCGCACGAGGCCGGCGCGCTGATCATGCTGGACGCGTCGCAGTCCGTGCCGCACCACCCGGTGAACGTCACCGAGCTGGGCGCCGACTTCGTGGCCTTCACCGGCCACAAGATGGTCGGCCCCTCGGGCATCGGCGTGCTGTGGGGGCGGGCCGAGCTGCTCGAGGCCATGCCCCCGTTCCTGGGCGGCGGCGAGATGATCGAGGCGGTCTGGATGGACCACTCGACGTACGCGCCGGTGCCGCACAAGTTCGAGGCGGGCACGCCGCCGATCGTCGAGGCCATCGGGCTCGGCGCGGCCGTCGACTACCTCACCGAGGTCGGCATGGAGGCCATCGAGGCGCACGAGCGCACGCTGACGGCCTACGCCCTCGACGCCCTGCGCGAGGTGCGCACCCTGCGGCTCATCGGGCCCGACTCGCTGGAGGGGCGGGGCGGCACGGTGTCGTTCACGCTCGAAGGCATACACCCGCACGATGTCGGGCAGATCCTGGACGACCAGTTCGGCGTCGCCGTACGCGTCGGCCACCACTGCGCGCGCCCCCTGCACCTGCGCTTCGGAATACCGGCGACCACGCGGGCGTCGTTCTACCTGTACAACACCACGGGCGAGATCGACGCCCTGGTCCGCGGCCTCCATCACGTTCAGAAGGTGTTCGCATAGCCATGATCGGCGAGTCGATGTACCAGGAGCTGATCCTGGAGCACTACAAGCACCCGCAGGGGCGGGGGCTGCGCGAGCCGTACGACACAGAGGTTCACCACGTGAACCCGACGTGCGGCGATGAGATCACGCTCAGGGTGAAGGTGGACGACGGCGGCAAGGTCCTCGACGTCTCCTATGACGGGCAGGGATGCTCGATCAGCCAGGCCGCCGCCTCGGTGCTGCACGAGCTGACCACCGGCTCGACGGTCGAGGAGACGCTCTCCGTGGTCGACGAGTTCACCAGGCTCATGCAGGGCAGGGGACAGGTGGAGGCCGACGAGGACGTGCTCGGCGACGCCGTCGCGTTCGCGGGCGTGGCAAAGTTCCCGGCGCGTGTGAAGTGCGCGTTGCTCTCTTGGATGGCCTACAAGGATGCAGTTGTGAGGAGTGCCCGATGAGTAAGCCCGTGGAGACTCCGACCGGATTCGACGGCGAGACGAACGTCGAAGAGGTCATGGAAGCGCTCAAGGACGTCGTGGACCCCGAGCTCGGCATCAACGTCGTGGACCTGGGTCTCATCTACGGCCTCAACCTCGACCCCTCCGACGGCGGGCGGCCCGTGGCCACCATCGACATGACGCTGACCAGCGCGGCCTGCCCCCTGACCGACGTCATCGAGGACCAGGCCCACTCGGCGCTCGACGGCATGGTGTCCGACGTCAAGATCAACTGGGTCTGGCTGCCGCCGTGGGGCCCGGACAAGATCACCGACGAGGGGCGCGAACAGCTCCGTATGCTAGGCTTTAACGTCTGATCATTTTCGCTGTCACGGCTGGCGTAAGCGTCAGCCGCTTCAGCATGCCATCGAGGGTTTCGGAAGGTCCGGACCCACCCCGGGAATTTCCGATACCATCCCCGGCGTTGGTAACAGATGTACCTGACGCCTCATTGCGCGTCTCGCGCCGCCTGCGGCCGGCGCCGGTGCGTCCCCCTCACGTGTTGAGAATCGGCCCGCCCCGATGGCGGGCGCCCTGACCCCTGTACGGCGTGCGCCGTACGCCCTGGCTCGTCCTTTCGCAGAAGTGACGCGCCACTTCGACGGAAAGGCACGACTTTCGTGACCACGCTTGACGCTGTCATGCCCGCGTTCGACGAGACCACCCCCGGCTCGGCGGATTCCGCCGCCGTGGGCTCGGGCTCGCTCGGCGAGGCCGCTCCCGAGCGGGGCCCGTCCGAGTTCGAGCTGCTCGGCCTGCCCAAGCCGCTCATCAGCGGACTGGCCAAGCAGGGCATCGACAGCCCGTTCCCCATCCAGAGCGCGACGATCCCCGACGTGCTCGCGGGCCATGACGTGCTCGGCCGCGGCCAGACCGGCTCCGGCAAGACGCTCGCGTTCGGACTGCCCACCATGGCCCGCATCGCGGGCGTGAAGCCGGCCCCCGGCCGCCCCCGCGCGATGATCCTGGTGCCCACCCGCGAGCTCGCCCTCCAGGTGCACGACGCTCTGGAGCCGCTCGGCCGCGGCCTGGGGCTGCGCATGAAGGTCGTCGTCGGCGGCATGTCCATGGGCAAGCAGATCGAGGCGCTGCGGCGTGGCGTCGACATCGTCATCGCCACCCCCGGCCGCCTGGGCGACCTGATCCGGCAGGGTGAGTGCTCGCTCGGCGGCGTCGAGGTCAGCGTTCTGGACGAGGCCGACCACATGTGCGACCTCGGCTTCTTCCCCGTCGTCACCGACCTGCTCGCGCAGACCCCGGCCGACGGTCAGCGGCTGCTGTTCTCGGCCACGCTCGACGGTGACGTCGACAAGCTGGTGCAGCGCTTCCTCAAGGACCCGATCACGCACTCCGTGGCCCCCGCGACCTCGCCGGTCGACACCATGGAGCACCACGTGATGCAGGTCACGCGTGACGAGAAGTTCGACGTCATCGCCGAGATCGCCAACCGCGAGGGCCGTACGATCATCTTCGTCCGCACCCAGCACGGCGTCGACCGGCTCTGCAAGCAGCTGGCCAGGGTCGGCGTCAAGGCGGGCGGCCTGCACGGCGGCAAGCGCCAGAACCAGCGCACCCGCATCCTCGCCGAGTTCCGCGAGGGCTCCGTCAACGTGCTCGTCTGCACCGACGTCGCGGCGCGCGGCATCCACGTCGACAACATCAGCCTGGTGCTGCACGTGGACCCGCCGCAGGACCACAAGAGCTACCTGCACCGGGGCGGCCGCACGGCCCGCGCCGGTGAGAAGGGCACCGTGGTCACGCTGGTGCTGCCCAGCGAGCGCCGCTCCACCGACGCGCTCACCCGGCGCGCCGGGATCCACCCGTTCCGGCTGAAGGCGACGCCCGGCCACCCGCGGGTGGCCGAGGTGACCGGCGCCCGCACGCCGAGCGGCGAGGCCATCCCGGTCTGGGAGCCGGACGTCCGCAAGCCGCTCCGCCCGCGCCGCAACGAAGGCGGTCACGGCGAGCGCCGCAACGGCCGCCGCCAGCGCCGCGACTTCGACGGCGAGCGTCGTCCTCGGCGTCACGAGGACGGAGAGCGTGCGTACGGCCCCGGCGAGGACCGTCGCCCGCATCGCCACGAGGACGGCAACCGGCCGGTCAGTTCCGGCGACGACCGGCGCCCCCGGCGCCATGCCGACGGTGAGCGGCCGTTCGGGCGTTCGCAGGAGCCGCGGACCTTCGGGGACGACCGGCGCCCGCGCGGCGCGTACCGCTCCGACGACCGGCCCTTCCGCCAGGACGACCGTGGCCAGCGCGGTGGGTACCGCTCGGACGACCGCGGCGGGCGTTACAGCTCCGACCGTGGCCGTCCGGTCTCTGCCGACCGCGAGCGCGGCTCCCGCTCCGACGCCCCGCGTGACGGCTACCGCCCCGTCGGCGGCCGTTCGGACGAGCGCGGCAGCGGCAACGGTGGCTACCGCCGCAACTCGGGCCGTCGTTTCGAACGCTGACCCGGCGCCCGGCCCGGCACCGGGCCGTCGTGCTGATCGTTGAACTGCCCGCCGCATCCCGCAATGGGGATGCGGCGGGCAGTGTCGTTTGTCGTAGAGTCACGCTGGCGGCAAACATGAACCGGTAAACCCAGGGACGGCCGATGAAGCGACCCACGATCGACGACATCGCACGCAGGGCCGGCGTCTCGAAAGGGGCGGTGTCGTTCGCGCTGAACGGCCGTCCCGGCGTCTCCAGCGAGACGCGCCGCCGCATCCAGGCCATCGCCGCCGAGCTGGGCTGGCAGCCCAACAGCCTGGCGCGGGCCCTGTTCGACGGCAGGCCCGACGTGCTGGGCCTGGTCGTGGACCGCCCGGCGCGCACGCTGGGGCTGGAACCCTTCTTCATGCAGCTGATCTCCGGCATCGAGGCCACGCTGTCGGCGGCGTCCGTCGGGCTGCTGCTGCAGATGACCGAGGATCACCAGGCCGAGATCGCGATCTATCGGAAATGGTGGGCGCAGCACCGGGTGGCCGGGGTGTTCGTCGTGGACCTGCGGACCGAGGACGCCAGGATCGACGTGCTCGAAGAGCTGCGGCTGCCCGCCGTGGTCATCGGCGGTCCCGAGAGCACGGGGCGGCTGCCCGCCGTCTGGATCGACGACGGCGGCGCGCTCGCCGCCGTGGTCGAGCACCTGGCCGGGCTGGGGCATCGCAGGATCGCCAGGGTCGCGGGCCCGGCGGAGCTCATGCACACCGGCGTCAGGACCGCCGCCATGCGGGAGACGGCCGCCAGACTCGGCGTGGAGAGCATGACCGTGTACGCCGACTACAGCGGTGAGAGCGGCGAGCGCGCCACGCTCGACCTCCTGCGCAGACCCGAGCGGCCGACCGCCATCGTGTACGACAACGACGTGATGGCCGTCGCCGGCACCGCCGCCGCCCGCGAGGCGGGGATCGCGGTGCCGGGCGAGCTGTCCGTCGTGGCCTGGGACGACTCCGCACTGTGCCTGCTGGCCCGGCCGCACCTGACGGCGGTCAGCAGGGACATCGCCGCCTACGGCGCCCGCGCCGCCCGATCCCTGCTCGACCTGGTGCAGGGCCGCCAGGTGGCCGACACGCGACAGGGCGACCCGCGCCTGGTCTCCAGGGGCAGCACCGCCCCGCCCGCGTCTTCGACCGAGCAGAAACCCCATTGATCGGCATTGCAACTAAACGGGTTTAGTGATGCGATGTCAATCTCCGCCGCTCGAGCTCGGAGGGTTGATGACCCCGTTCCGCCCCCTGCATGAAGCCTGGACCGTCCGCTCGGCGAGCGGCGACGTCGAGGCCCCGGCCACCGTCCCGGGTTGTGTGCACACCGACCTGCTCGACGCGGGTCTGATCCCCGATCCCTACCTCGACGACAACGAGACCCGGCTGGCCTGGATCGGCCGCACCGAGTGGCGTTACGAGACGGAGTTCACCTGGGACGGCACCGAGCACGAGCGCACCGATCTGGTGTGCGAGGGGCTCGACACCGTGGCCGCCATCGAGCTCAACGGCGTCCGCGTGGGCGAGACCGCCAACATGCATCGCTCCTACCGGTTCGACGTCCGCCACGCGCTGCGCATCGGCGGCAACCGGCTGACGGTCACGTTCGGGTCGGCGATCGAGTACGCCGAGCGGCTGAAAGAGGAGCTCGGGGACCGGCCGGGCGCCTACACCCAGCCCTACCAGTTCATCAGGAAGATGGCCTGCAACTTCGGCTGGGACTGGGGGCCGACGCTGGTCACGGCGGGCATCTGGAAGCCGATCGGGCTGCACGAGTGGAGCGGGGCCAGGATCGCCGAAGTGCGGCCGCTGGTCACCCTCGGCGACGGGGTGGCCAAGGTGGACGTCCACGTCCAGGTGGAGAAGGCAGGAGCCGCCGAGGTGACCGCGGCGATCAAGGGCGCTTCGGGGCGCGCCGTGATCCCCGAGGGCCGGAGCGAGGCCCTGATTACGCTGGAGGTGCCCGACCCGGAGCTGTGGTGGCCGAGAGGGTACGGCGAGCAGGCGCTCCACGAGCTCGAGGTGACGGCCGGCGAGGACGTGTGGCGCCGGGAGATCGGGCTGCGCGAGGTGAGCCTGCGCACGGAGGGCGGCGCGTTCACGCTGTCCGTCAACGGCGTCGACGTGTTCGTCAGGGGAGTGAACTGGATCCCCGACGACTGCTTCCCCACCAGGGTGGGCCGCGACCGCTATGCCGCCAGGCTCGCCCAGGCGTGTGAGGCGAACGTCAACCTGGTCCGGGTGTGGGGCGGCGGCCTGTACGAGAGCGAGGACTTCTACGACCTGTGCGACCGGCTCGGGCTGCTGGTCTGGCAGGACTTCCCGTTCGCCTGCGCCGCCTACCCCGAGGAGGAGCCGATCAGCGCCGAGGTGGAGGCGGAGGCGCGCGAGCAGGTCGCCAGGCTGAGCGCGCATCCGAGCCTGGCCCTGTGGTGCGGCAACAACGAGAACATCGAGGGCTACTTCGACTGGGGCTGGCAGGACTCGCTCCAGGGGCGCAGCTGGGGAGGGCACTTCTACCTGGAGCTGCTGCCGCGCGTCGTGGCCGAGCTGGACCCCACCCGCCCGTACTGGCCGGGCAGCCCCTACTCGGGCTCCATGGACCTGCCGCCCAACGACCCGGGCCACGGCACCATGCACATCTGGGACGTGTGGAACCAGCGCGACTACGCCGTCTACCGCGACTACCGGCCCCGCATGGCCGCCGAGTTCGGCTTCCAGGGCCCTGCCGCCTACGCCACGATCCGCAGGGCGATCAGCGACGAGCCGCTGCTGCCCGACTCCCGCGGCCTGCTGCACCACCAGAAGGCCGTCGACGGCAACCTCAAGCTGGCCGCCGGGCTCAAGCCGTACTTCCCCGTCCCCGAGACCTTCGACGACTGGCACTACCTCACCCAGGTCAACCAGGCACGCGCCATCCAGCTCGGGGTGGAGCACTTCAGGTCGCTCTGGCCCCACTGCGCGGGCAGCGTGGTGTGGCAGCTCAACGACTGCTGGCCGGTCACCTCGTGGTCGGCCGTGGACGGGGACGACAGGAAGAAGCCGCTGTTCCACGCGCTGCGCAGGGCCTACGCCGACCGGCTGCTGACCGTGCAACCGCGCGACGGCGGCCTGGCGCTGGTCGCCGTCAACGACACCGGACAGCCGTGGCGGGCGTCGGCGCGGGCCGTACGGCACGACTTCGACGGCACCATGCTCGCGGAGCAGGCCCTCGCGCTGGACGTGCCGCCACGGGCGGCCGTCATCCTGCCGCTGTCCGGGCCCGTCGCCCAGCCCAGCGACCCGGCGAGTGAGCTGATCGCCGCCGGGATCGCTGAGCCGGGCGGTGGCGAGTCGGCGGTGGGGCGGGCCCTGTGGTTCTTCGCGCCCGACCGTGACCTGCGCCTGCCCGAGCCGCGTTACGACACCGCGGCCGAGGCCACCCCCGGTGGGCTCCGGCTGACGGTCACCGCGCGCACGCTGCTGCGCGACCTGGCCGTCTTCCCTGACCGCCTGGACCCGGCCGCCCAGGCGGACGACCAGCTCGTCACGCTGCTGCCTGGCGAGCGGGCCGAGTTCCTGATCAGCACGGCGGGCCTGGACGAAAGGGCCCTGGTCCGCGCGCCGGTGCTGCGCTGCGTCAACGATGTAGTGGTCCGATGAGACGTTATGAGATTGGAAGCCCCTGCGGCGGTCATCGAAATCCGGTCTCTCCAGGCGCCGCCCTCCTGATCTCGACAGCAGGATTGCGCCTGGCGCCGTGGCTGCGGCCACGGCCCTGAGCCGGTGGCCGCCGCGCTCGCATCCGAACAGTATCGGCTGCTGATCATCCTGCTCGGCGGCCACGCTTGCCGCGGGCAAAGGCGGCCTCGCCGAGGCAGGGTCGTGAGTGGCTGGCACTCCAGGTATCGCTCACATGTTCTATCCAACAGCGGCGAATTTCGGTAGCCTATTGATCACTCAGAGCGATGACCTGGTGAGGGGCAAGCCCAGTTACGTACCGGCTCGCTGCTGGTCCGGACGTGCTGATCCTGTGTGCTCCTAGTGGGGCGGGCAACTCCGCGAAAGGGTGACGGGGTGGGCGGGAGTTTGAGGGCAAGGAAGGGGCTGCGGCCGATCGCGGCGCCATTCACCGTGGCCGCCCCTGCGGGGGCGCGGATTCGGGATCGTCTGCGGCTGTCTGTCGGCGATATCGAGGTGCTTACCGCCGTAGGCGGTCATCTTGGCGTCCTTGCTCGTGCTGATCTGGCCGAGCGCATCCGCATCGGCGACGTCACAGCCGCGCATAACGGGCGCGCGGAACGGAAGAAGAGGCTCACCGCAGTGGCGTCGTCGCGGTGGGCCGGGGCGATGACCCGCACATCGGAGGATCAGTACCGGCTCTCGCTGCGGTCCCTGCGCGACCAGCGAGCAGGCCTGCGCCATGCCATCGCCGCGATCCGCAGACGGCTGGCTGTGGGGTGCGGGCAGCGTCAGGGGCGGGTACGTGGGTACGCCGATCAGGAGGAGCGGTGGCACAAGCAGCGCCGGCTGCAGGTGCTCACTGCTCGGCTGGCACGCGTAGAGTACCGCATCAAGCAAGGCCGCCCGGCGATCGTGGTCGGCGGCCGACGGCTGGTCAAGGCTCGGCATCACCTGGCCGACGCCGAGCTCACTGAGCAGCAGTGGCGTCGGCAGTGGGAGGCGCGGCGGCTGTTTCTGACCGCTGATGGAGAGACCGGAGCGCCGTTCGGCAACTACACCATCACCGTCGACCCCGGCGACAGCTCGGTGACGATCGTGCTGCCGGAGCCGCTGCGGCACCTGGCCAACGCCCCTCGGGGTCGCTACCGACTGGCCGGGAGCGTGCGCTTCCACCACCGCCGCGAGCAGTGGCTGGACCGTGTCCAAGCCCACCGGGCGGTCCGCTATGACATCGCCCAAGACCCAGCGCGGGATCGGTGGTATCTGGACGCTTCCTGGTCCGCCGACACCTCCGCTCTGCCATCCACGGAGCAGCTGGCCGCCTCAGGCGCCCGCTTGCTGGGAGTGGACCTCAACGCCGACCACCTCGCAGCCTGCGTCATCGATGCCTGCGGCAATCCGATCGGCGAGCCCGTCACCATCCCCACCGAGCTGGCCGGCCCCGCCGCCCAGCGCGATGGCCGCCTGCGGCAGGCGATCAGTGACCTGATCCGGATTGCTCGCCAGCACGGTTGTGCCGGGATCGCGATCGAAAACCTAGGCTTCGACGACGCCCGCAACATCGGCCGGGAGAGCATGGGGCGCGGCCGCCGGGGCAAGGCGTTCCGCCGCACCGTTGCCGGTATCCCCACCGCCCGCTTTCGCGAGCGGCTGCGCGGCATGGCGTGCCACCGCGGCCTGGTCGTGATCGCCGTCGACCCGGCCTACACCTCCAAGTGGGGCGGCCAGAACTGGCACCGCCCCCTGCAACAGCAGGCCAAGCAGAGCACTGCCACCCGGCATCATGCTGCTGCGGTGGCGATCGCACGACGCGCTTTCGGGCATGCGCTACGGCGTCGGCCAGGTGTGACCGTCCGCCACCAGAGGATGGCGGTGCGGAGAGCTACCGGCCAGGCCGTATCGCTTCCGAAAGTGCAAGGGGCCGCGCGCCCGCCCAGGACCGTAGGCACGTCCCACGAGGGCGGCAAGACCTGCCGGGGCCCCGGCGGCCAACTCGCGCAGCTCCCCGCACCCAAGACCGTTCGGGGTGCACCCGGACCTAGACCAGGTCCGGATCATGGCGATCCGGCTAACGCCGGCGATTTCGCCTAGGAACGGTCAGCCCTTGAGGCCGCTGAGCGCGATGCCTCTGGTGAAGTACTTCTGGAAGATCAGGAAGAAGACGATCGTCGGGGCCGACGCGAGCAGCCCGCCCGCCATGATCGCACCTTGGTGGTCGGGCCCGGTGAAGTAGGAGTTGAGCCTGGCCAGCGCGACGGGGATGTTCGCCATCTGGTCGCTCTGCACGATGATGAGCGGCCAGAGGAAGTTGTTCCACTCCGCGAGCACGATGAAGATCGACATCGCGGCGAGTGCCGGCCGCAGCAGCGGCAGCACGATCTTCCACCAGATCCGCCACTCCCCGGCGCCGTCCACCCTGGCCGCCTGGATCAGCTCGTTCGGTATCGACTGCAGGAACTGCACCAGGAAGAACAGCACGAACGCCTTGGCCAGCGCCGGGACGATGTAGGCCGCGTAGCTGTCCAGCCAGCCCAGGTTCCGCATGATCACATAGTTCGGGATCAGCGTGGTCTGCCAGGGCACCATCATCGAGGCGATGATCAGCAGGAAGATGGTCCGGCGCCCCTTGATGTCGTGCTTGGCGATCACGTACGCGGCCAGCGAGCAGATCAGCAGCGACCCGACGGTGATGGCGGTGGTGATGAGGATGCTGTTGAACATGAACCGCCAGAACCCGAAGTCCACCTGGTAACGCTGGAAGATGCCCTGCAGGTGGCCGGGATTGATCCCCTTGGGGGTCCACTCCGTGTCGTAGAAGTTGGCGAAGGTGGGGGACTGCGGCACGAACGACGGAGGCGTCCTGGCCAGCTCCCTCGGTGGCTTGAACACCGTGATGATCAGCCAGTAGAACGGCGCGATCATCGTCAGCGCCAGCAGGTAGAACGGCAGGCGCAGCAGATGCCCGTTGATCCGGGAGCGTCGGCTGCCGCCTGTCTCCGCCCTGTGCGGGGGCTGCTGGACCGGGGCGATCGTGTCCATCGGGGCGACGGCCATCACAGCTCCTTCATGGCGCGGCCTACGCGCAGGTTGACGAGGCTCAGCACGAAGATGATCAGGAAGAGCACCCACGCGATCGCGGAGGCGTAGCCCAGCCTGAAGTGGGTGAATCCCTGGTCGTAGAGGTAGGGGACGATCATCAGGCCCGAGTCGAGCACGCCGCCGACGGTGTTGGCGCCCGTCGAGAAGACGATGTAGACGGCCTCGAACACCTGGAACGCGCCGATCAGGCCGGTCACCACCACGTACGTGGTGACGGGGCGCAGCAACGGCAGCGTGATGTGGCGGAACTGCCGCCAGGTGGACGCGCCGTCGATCTTGGCGGCCTCGTAGTACTCCTCGGGGATCGAGCCGAGCCCGGCCACGTACAGCACCATGCCGTAGCCCATGCCGCCCCACACCGACATCAGCACCAGGATCGGGATCGCCAGGCCCGGTGTGGCAAGCCAGGCGACGGCGTTGCCGCCGAACCAGGCCACGATCGTGTTGGCCAGGCCCACGTCGCTGGGGTACAGAACCCACTTCCACATCAGCATGAGCGCGATGGAGGAGGTCACCGAGGGCAGGAAGAACACGGTGCGCATGATCCGGTGCAGCCAGCCGGTGCCGTTGAACGCCAGGGCGAGGCAGAGTGACAGCAGTGTGCCGAGCACGACCGACCCCACCACGTACAGGGCCGTGTTGCTCAGCGCGTGGCGGAACCTGGCGTCCGAGGCCAGCTGCACGAAGTTGTCCAGGCCGGTGAACACCGCGGGATTGATCCCGTCGAACTTGGTGAAGCTCAGGAAGAGCGAGTTGGCCAGCGGCCAGATCAGAAACCCCGCGAACAGCGCGAGGAAGGGCAGCAGCATCGCGTACGAGGTGCCGTAGCGGCGCAGCCTGCTGCGCAGGGGGATGGGGGAGGCCATGTCAGACTCCTGGATCCAGGCCGGGACCGGGCCGCGCCGGTCCCGGCGGGGCGGCTAACCGGCGTTGCGCTCCATGACCTTGGCGGCCTCCGCCAGCGCGGTCTTGACGTCCGACTTGCCCAGGATGACCGACTGGAGCTGCTTGGCGACGTCCGACGCGCTCTCGTCCCAGCCCGGGCAGCCCGGTGCGGCCTTGCCCGTCTTGATCGACGCTTCGAACACCTGAGCCTGCTCGGGCGTGAACACCGAGCCGTTCACGATCTTGTCGGGACGCGGCGAGATGTAGGAGATGTTCCGCTTCTTGGCCTCGTCCGCGATCGCGGCGATGGCCTCGTCGGTGTACATGAACTTGACGAAGTCCGTGCCCGTGTCGACGTACTTGCTGAAGGAGGTCACGCCGATCGCCCGGCCGCCGATGAACGCGGTCGGCCCGGCGGGGCCCGCGGGGATCGTGGTCATCGCCCACTTGCCCTTCAGCTTGGGCTTGTTGATGTCGATGCCCTTGGCGATCCAGTTGCCCGCCACCACCATCGCGGTGCCGGTGTCCAGCGCGTCGGAGCCCTCCACGGTGGCGGTGGGCGCGCCGTGCTTCTTGTAGAGGTCCGCCCAGTACGTCAGCGCCTGCTCGGCCTGCGGGGTGTTGAGCGAGGGCTTGCAGTCGGCGGTGTAGAACGAGCCGCCGGCCTGGTAGAGGTAGTTGAAGTAGCCGATCCAGTCCAGGTTGCCCCAGTCCTGGCTGTAGGGCTTCTTCACGCCGGCCGCCTTGAGCTTGTCGATGGCCGCGGTCAGCTCGTCCCAGGTCTTGGGCGGCTCGACCTTGGCCTTCTCCAGCAGGTCGGTGCGGTAGTAGAGGGCCATGGTCGACATGTCCAGCGGCACGCCGTACACCGAGCCGTCGGGGGAGACGGCCGACTCCCACTGGGCGGGCTGCGCCTGCGCCTTGAGCGAGTCGGCGCCGTACTTGCGCAGATCCACCATGGCGCCCCTGGTGCCGAACTGGATGGTCCAGGTCATGCCGCCGGAGATGATGTCCGGTCCGCTGCGGCTGGTAGCCGCCGCCAGCAGCTTGGCGTACGCATCGCTCCACGACAGGGTCTGCACCTTGATCGTCACGTTCGGGTGCTTCTGGTGGTAGAGGTCGGCCGCCTTCTGGAAGGTCGCGGTCTCGTCATCTCCGCCCGTGGACCAGAAGGACAGGGTCGCAGGGGCGTTCTGGTCTGCCTGTTTGGTCTCCGTCTGGCCGCTCGTGGCGCAGGCCGCGCTCAGGACCGCCAGCAGGACCGTGCTGCACGCTGCCATCGTTCGTCGCATGGGGGCTATCCGATCTATCGGTCGGATGGGCGCCGGGGCTCCCCTTCGGCGGGGGCGTGCGGATGTGCGAGGGCATCCCCACGACCGGTGCCCAATTTCTATGGTGTAGGGATCTCACCACTTAAACGGATAAGTTACAATAGCCAGCCTCGGAGGTTGCTGAAATGTTTCCCCTCATGGCAGCGCTGACCTGTGACTACATAGCCCGTGAAACGGTTCGGTCACGGCCTGCGGGGGCGGTGCTGCCCCGGGGCAGCAGGCGTGCCGGCGGCCCCTCCAGGCTCCCCGTCTCCCCGCTTCCGATCAGCCGGAGCAGGGTCTGGGCGGCGTGGGCGCCGCAGGCGGGGATGTCGCGCGTCACCGCCGTCAGCGACGGCCGCACCACCTGGGAGAGCGGCGAGTCGTCCCAGCCCACGATCGACAGCTCGGCGGGGACGTCGAGGCGCATCTCCTGGGCGACCGACAGCCCCGCCACCGCCATGATGTCGTTGTCGTAGACGATCGCGGTGGGCCTGGGCCGGGAGCTGAGCAGGCGCCTGGTCGCCCGGGCGCCCTGCTCGCCCGTGTAGTCGGTGTGGGCGACCGGATGCTCGGTCACGCCCGACTCGGCGCAGATATCCGCGAACGCCTCGTCCCTGATCCTGGTGTGGAGCAGCGCCGGCAGCCCGGCCACCCTGGCGATGTGCCGGTGGCCGAGCGCCGCGAGATATTCGATCACCTCGCGCATCACGGCCACCTCGTCCGACCACACCGCGGGGAGCGTGCCGGCGCCCGACGGGTGCCCGGTCACCACCGCCGGCATGCCGAGCCGCTCGACCACCGGCACCCGGGGATCGTCGGCGTGCAGGTCGACCAGGATCGCGCCGTCTATCCTGCCCTCGCCCCACCAACGCCGGTAGACCGCGATCTCGGCCTCGTGGTCGGGCACCACCTGCAGCATGAGCGCGCACGAGCTGGCCGCCAGCTCGCCCTCGATGCCGCTGATCAGCTCCATGAAGAACGGCTCCATGCCGAGGAAGCGCGCTGGGCGGCACAGGACGAGGCCGATGGCGTCGGCCCTGGCGCCGCTGAGCGAGCGCGCGGCCAGGTTGGGACGCCATCCGATCTCCTGGGCGATCGCCTGGATGCGCGCCCTGGTCTCCGCGGAGACGCCGGGCTGGCCGTTCAGGGCGTAGGAGACGGCACCTTTGGACACGCCGGCCCGCCTGGCGATGTCGGCGATCGTTGGCCTCTTCACCCCGTGCTCCTCTCCGCGCTACCTTTGACTGAACCGTATCAGCGATATTGCGCGCCACCCTGACGCTTTCGCCGCCCGCAGCGCAGCTTTCGGATCAGATCGCGGCTCTCACCGGCGACAACGCGCCAGTTTGCCATGAAGCGGTTCAGTAACCGAGTGAAAATCTGGCCGGACGCTCGGACCGCCACGGCGCGTCAGAGCCACCCCTGCGACTTGGCGCGCTGCACCGCCTCGATGCGGTTGCGGGCGTGCGTCTTCTGGATGGCCGACGACAGGTAGTTGCGCACGGTCCCCTCCGACAGGTGCAGCTTGTGCGCGATGTCGCCGATCGTCGAGCCGTCGGCCGCCGCCTCCAGCACGTCCCGCTCCCGCCCCGACAGCGGGTTGGGCCCCGCGCTGAGCGCCGCCGCAGCCAGTCCGGGGTCGATCACGCGCTCTCCCGCGTGCACCCGCCGGATGGCCGCCGCCAGCTCCCTGGCGGGGCTGTCCTTCACCATGAACGCCGACGCCCCCGCCTCCATGGCGGTACGCAGGTAGCCGGGCCGCCCGAACGTGGTCAGGATCATCACCCGGCACCCGGGCACCTCCTGGGTGATCTTCGCACAGGCCGCGAGCCCGTCCATGCCGGGCATCTCGATGTCCAGCAGCGCGATGTCGGGCTGGACCTCGGCCGCGACCGCGACCGCCTCCACCCCGTCGGCGGCCTCGCCTGCCACCTCGATGTCGGGCTCAAGGCCCAGCAGGGACGCCAGCGCGCCGCGTACCATGCCCTGATCCTCGGCCAGCATCACGCGGATCACGCGCACGCCTCCGTCCCGGCCGGGACCAGCACCCGCAGCCGGTGACCGCCGCCCGGCGTGGGGCCCGCCGCCACCGTGCCGCCCGCGCCCGCCACCCGCTCGTCGAGCCCGCGCAGCCCACTGCCCATCTCGTACGGCCCGTCGCCGCCCTTTCCGTTGTCCACGATCTCCAGAGTGGCCTGTTCGCCGTCGAACGTCACCTTGATCTCGCACCGCGTGGCCCGCGCATGGCGCACGACGTTGGTGGTGCCCTCGCGTACGGACCAGCCAAGCAGCCCGTCGAGCAGGCCGGGCAGCGGCGTGCCGGAGACCCGCACCTCGGCCTCCACGCCCGCCGCGCGTAACACGGCCCTGGCGCTGTCGATCTCCTCCGGTAAGCTGCGCTGCCGGTAGCCGGTGACGGCCTCGCGCACCTCCTCCAACGCCTTCCTGGCGACGGACTCGATGTCGGCGATCTCCTTGTGCGTCTTCGGTGAGTCCTCGGCCAGCCGCCCGGCCAGCTCGCTCTTGAGCACGATCAGCGACAGGCTGTGCCCGAGCAGGTCGTGCAGGTCGCGGGCGATGCGCAGCCGCTCCTCCGTGGCCGCCAGCCTGGCCACCTCGTCCTGGGCCACGCGCAGCTTGACGGAGAGCGCCCTGGTGTTGCGCACGCTGATGAACAGCACGCCGAGCGTCAGCACCTGCAGCCCCAGCACGATGATCGTGTCGGCGTCGTCATGGTTGGCCAGGCCCGAGCCGACGACGACCGCCAGGGTGGTGAGCATCGCCCACACCGCCCACACGGCCGGCAGCGTGAACCCGTACAGCACGACGGAGTAGACGGGCAGGCTCAGCCAGGAGCCGCCGAAGATGAGCGCGCCGGTCACGCCGAGAACGCTGGTCACCACGAGGAGCGGATAGGTCAGGCGGCTCCGTTCGAAGAAGCTCCTGTTGGCCAGCACCGTCGCGAGGAAGCATGAGACGAACGCGAGGAGCAGCACCCCGGCCGCGATCGCCCGGCCCCCTTTGAGGGTGCCCGACACGATGTCGGTCAGGGGGAAGACCAGGTAGACCAGGCCCACGGAGATGCCGATCAGCCGCCGCTTGCGCGACGGCTTGCCATCGGCGTCCCCGAAGGTGATCCTCTCGGCGAAGCTCATGCCCGTACGGTAGCCCGCCGGTAGAGGAAGACGGCAGCGCCCCCCAGCACGACTCCCCACCCGGCGACGACCAGGACGTCCGTCATGGGCAGGCCGTGGCCGGCGACGAGGCTCTGGCCCAGCCTGGCGTAGTGGAACGACGGGGTGACGTCCGCGATCGTGCGCATGGTGTCGCCGAACACCTCGGGCGGGAACCACAGCCCGCCGGCGATCGCCAGCGCGAACATGCAGATCATCGCGGCCGGCTGGGCGGCGTCGGCCGAGAACATCGACCCGATGGCCAGGCCAAGAGCGACGAACGGCAGCACGCCCAGCCACATCGTGAGCAGCAGCGGCGCCCACGTGCCGAGCGGCAGCGACACCCCCTGCTGCACCACCGCGACCACGCTCACCAGCACCAGCGAGGGCAGCACGAGGAGCATGGCGGCGCCGAGCTTGGTCGCGATGATCGCCCAGCTCGGCAGCGGGGTGATCTGGAGCTGGCGCAGCCAGCCGGACTGCCGCTCGGTGGCCCACGGCACCGCCGTGCTCATCATGGAGGAGGCCAGCGCCCCGTAGGCGGCCATCGAGACCATCAGGATGACGCTGTACTGCACGCCGCCCGGACCGGTCTGCTTGCCGTAGATGTTGGCGTTGATCACGTAGAGCACGACGGGGAAGGCGACCACGAAGACGATGTAGCGCCGGTTGCGCAGCATCCTCAGTGCCTCGGTCTTGGCGTAGTAGAGCATCAGGACTCCCTGGTGAGCGCGAGGAAGGCGGCTTCGAGGTCGGCGCTGGAGAGCTTCAGCTCACGCACGTCGAGTGTGGTGTCCCGGTAGAGCCCGGCGAGGGTGGCGTCGGTGTCGGTGGTGTGCAGGGTGGCCGTGCCGGCGACCACCTCCACGGCCGTGACCGCGGGCAGCCGGTCGAGCCCGGCCGCTGGCTGGTCGCCGAGGGCGAAGCTGACGGTGTGGCCGCCGGCCCCGGCCTTGATCTCGGCGGCGGTGCCGTCGGCGGCCAGCCGCCCCTTGGCGATGACGATCACCCGGTCGGAGTGCTCGTCTGCCTCCTCCAGGTAGTGGGTGGCGAACAGCACGGTCCTGCCGCCCGCCGCGTAGTCGTGCATGCCGGCCCAGAACCGCAGCCTGGACTCCACGTCCATGGCGGCGGTCGGCTCGTCGAGCAGCAGGATCCTGGGCGCCCCCGCGATGGCCAGGGCGAACCTGACGCGCTGCGACTGGCCGCCGGACAGCTTGTTCGCCCGCCGGCCCGCGAGGTCGGTCAGGTCGGCCAGCTTGAGGATCTCCTCCAGGCCGAGCGGGCGGGGGTAGAGCCGGCGTACGAGGTCGACGAGCTCCTTGACGGACAGCTCGGGAATGAGCGCGCCGTTCTGGAGCATGGCGCCCATCTCGCCGGACCTGACCGCCTCGTTGGGGGCGCGGCCGTGGACGGCGACCGTGCCGCTGGTCGGCTTGAGCAGGCCGAGCAGCAGGTTGATGGAGGTGGACTTGCCCGCGCCGTTGGGGCCGAGCAGGGCCACGGTGTTGCCGGGCTCGATGGCGAGCGAGAGGTCGTCGACGGCGAGCACGTCCCCGTAGTGCTTGCTGACGTGGTCGAACACGATGGCGTTCATGGAAAGAACGCTAGGGCCGGGGATCTGCCGCGGTTAGTGCGTTCCTTCCGGCGTTGGCCATGACATTTGTCAGGCCGACGCCGGAAGCCCTGCTCAGCGCCCTGGGCTCAGATGCGGCAGGCGTAGATGTCGGTGACCAGGATGGCTCGCGCGCCGATGTCCCACAGCTGGTCCATCACCCGCTGGTGGCCGTGGCGGCGGACCATGGCCCGCACGGCGACCCAGCCCTCGCGGTGCAGCGGCGAGACCGTGGGGCCCTCCATGCCGGGCGTGAGGGCGATGGCCTCCTCGATACGCTCGGCGCGGATGTCGTAGTCCATCATGACGAAGTCGCGGGCGTGCACGACTCCCTGGAAGCGGCGGACGAGCTGCTCGACGCCGGGCGTGTCGGGCGAGCTCTGCTGCTTGATCAGCACGGCCTCCGAGCGCATGATCGGCTCGCCGAACACCTCGAGACCGACGTTGCGCAGCGTGGTGCCGGTCTCCACGACGTCGGCCACCGCGTCGGCCACGCCGAGCCGGATGGCGGTCTCGACGGCGCCGTCCAGCTTGATCACGCGGGCGTCGACGCCCTGGTCGGAGAGGTATTTGTCGAGCAGGCCCGCGTAGGAGGTGGCGATGCGCCGGCCGTTGAGGTCTTCGGCCGAGGTCATCGTGCCGGCCGCGGCGGCCAGGCGGAAGGTGGAGCCGCCGAAGCCGAGCGGCATGATCTCCTCGACCGGCGCGCCGGAGTCGACCAGCATGTCCCTGCCGGTGATGCCGACGTCGAGCGTGCCTTCGCCGACGTAGACGGCGATGTCGCGGGGGCGCAGGAAGAACAGCTCACAGCCGTTGGCCTCGTCGACGACGACGAGCTCCTTGCTGTCCCTGCGTGAGCGGTAGCCGGCCTCTTTGAGCATGTTCTGGGCGGCCTCGCTGAGCGCGCCCTTGTTGGGTACTGCCAGACGCAGCATGTTCAGGTCCTCGACTTGTCTCGTGGTTGCTTCTCCAGGGACTTGGTGGCGGGCGCCGCGCGCCCTAGAGATGCTTGTAGACCTGGTCGAGGCCGATGCCCTTGGCGATCATGAGCACCTGCACGTGGTAGAGGAGCTGCGAGATCTCCTCGGCAGCCCTGTCGTCCGACTCGTGCTCGGCGGCCATCCAGCTTTCGGCGGCCTCCTCGACGACCTTCTTGCCGATGGCATGGACGCCGGCGTCGAGCGCGGCCACGGTGCCCGAGCCCGCGGGCCGGGTCCTGGCCTTCTCTGACAGCTCGGCGAACAGCTCTTCGAAGGTCTTCATGGTCTCTCTCGTAGGTTGGCTGACGTGCTTGTCAAGCGTCTCTGAGCAGCTTAGCGGTCCTTTGCGAGGAACCGCGTCTGAGTTCGTACCCACCGTGCCCGGTCATCGCCCTCTGATCGAGGTCACCTGCCTGATCAGGTCGGAGACGCGGACGATGCCCAGGCAGCGGTTCATCTCGTCGGTGACCACCAGGTCGTCGTAGACGCGGGCCGAGTCCCTGCCCGCGGCCTGCATGGCGGCTATCGCCGGGGTGGTCCGGGGCACCGTGCGGGGCGGGTCGGCCAGCCGCTGCGCCGGTTTCTGGCCGTGGAGGGCGTGCCCGTAGCGGGCCGCGAACGACAGCAGGAAGCGGCTCCTGTCCAGGCTGCCCTTGGGCCGCTGGAACTCGTCCACCAGGATCACGCTGGTGATCGTGGGTTCGTGGCCGAACGCCTTGACCGCGTCCTCGGCCTTCGCCTCCTCGGGCAGCGTCACCGCCGGGATGAGCAGCTCCTGGACGCGCGGCCCGAGCATGGCGCCGGCGGGCTCGTCGGTGACGGGCAGCGGCACCCGTACCTTGCCGTCGGGTCCGGGGGCGAGCAGGGGGCCGTGGGCGAGGCGGACACCGATGCCGCGGGCCACCGCGAGCTGCGGCTCGCGTTCGACGCCCGGGGCCAGCACGTGGGCGCCGATGCCGCGGGCCAGCGTGACCACCGCCCGCGCCACCGCGGATGCGCGGTGGTCGCCCGGGATGCGCGCGACCAGCTCCGGGTCGAGGGCCAGCAGGTACGGGTTCGAGTCCGTGGCCAGGTCGAGGGCCGCGCCGACCGTCCCGACGTCGGCGAAGCCGAGAAGGTAGCCGATCGTGCGCAGGCCGTCGAGCCCGACCCTCAGGAGCGGGCGGTCCTCCTCCTGGCACGATCCAGTGAGCAGCAGGATGGCCTCCCGCGGATGCCTGCCCGCCCTTCTGAGGGCTTCGTGCAGCGGCGCCAGCGCGCCGGCGCCCGCCAGGACGAACTTGATGGGCAGCTCCAGCACCATGGGCAGAGGGGCCGCTCTGAGCGTGCCCGTGGAGTCGACGACCGCCGGGTGGGCGATGACCGCCCCGGTGTCGAGATCCACCAAGGGGCTTGTGAGCAGGGAGGACACGTACAGATGCTGCTGCAACGGCGGGGGGTGCAGAAGCCCTGGGAGCCAGAATTTACCGACATTTCGTTTTGACTCCGGATGTGCTAGGGGGCAACACTTCTCGGTTAGCCTTCGGGCATGAGTGCGCGTCCGGCCAGGGGCGGCGGCCGGTGGGTGACGGTGCCGCCGGAGCGCCTGCATCCGTGGATCGACGGTTTCGCGGGGCGTCACGGGCCCTTCTCGGCTTCCGGCGATGACCGCGTCGTGCGGCTGCTGGCCGCCGACGGGGCGCTGGCCGAGCTGCACGTGCCGTTCCCGCCCATGACGCCGCCCGGGCCGCCGCACGTCACCCGGTTCGTCGCCCACGCGCAGGCGGAGCGGCAGGTGGGGGTGTTCCTGGTGCGGCTCGGGGGCTACGCCGCCGGGGTCTTCTCCGGGGCGTCGCTGGTGGCGTCCAAGGTGGGGTCGCGGCTGGTGCAAGGGCGTACGGCGGCGGGCGGGTGGTCGCAGCAGCGCTTCGCCCGGCGCCGGCAGAACCAGGCGGCCCAGGCGTACGACGACGCGGTGGAGACGGCGGTGCGGGTGCTGTCGCCGTACTTGGAGGAGCTGGACGCGGTGGTGCTGGGCGGGGACCGCCGGGCCGTGGACGCCCTGCGCGCCGACCGGCGGCTCGCGCCCCTGCTCGCCCTGGAGGCGGAGCCGTTCCTGGTGGTGCCCGATCCGAAGCTGGCCGTGCTCCGCGACACGCCGGCCACCTTCCGCGCGGTCCGTGTCCGCGTGGTGGATCCCCCCGACGCCAGCCTTCCGGGATGACCTCAAGGTCCTTGACCACGGCCGTCCAGTGGCGGCGCAGCCGGCGGTCGAGGGCGCGCCTTGGGGGTGACAGTCACTTGGGTCTGGCGGGAGGCGGCAACAAGGGTTCCGTTGCGACCTCGGGCAGCTGTACGTATCGGCTGTCCGGCCTTCCGACCACCACGCGATACTCTTCGTGTCTGTACGAACACGTAGGGGGCCCATCATGGTCATGGCATCACGCAGGCGTCCCTGCAGGCTCACGCCGGAGACCGACACTGCGCCGCTACCCGCCACAGCCCGCGAGCTGTTCGACGCGCTGCCGCCCCTTCCCGGCCTCCGCGCCGAAGTCATCGATGGGAGATTGATCGTGAGCCCCGTCGGCACCCCCGAACACGCAAGAATCACGATGCTGATCTACCGCACGTTGCTTCCTCTGCTCGTTCAACGTGGCTGGGACGGCTTTGCGGGCAATGTGGACGTCTGCATCGATGGACCGTGGACTCCGGTCGAGCCCGATTTCGTGCTCGCCCCGCCTGACTGCCGTCGCTGGGGCGACCGGGAGTTGCTGTCTTCGGGTCTGCTGATGGTGGCCGAGGTGATCTCGCCGAGCAGTGTCGAAGACGATCGGGTGAAGAAGCCTCCCATGTACGCCGCAGGCGGCGTTCCAGTCATGCTTCTGGTGGACCCGATCGCCATACCGCCCACCGTCACTGTGCTCAGCGACGCCAAAGAAGGCGAATACCAGACCGTCACTCGCGTCGCCATGGGATCCACGGTGCACATCCCCGACCCGATCGGCTTCGACCTCGACACCGCTGTCTTCTCCGAGCTCTAAGCCGCGTCGGAGTCAACGACCTCGCACCCTATAGAGGATGAACGTACCGATCTGGGGCTTCGCCACCTGGGCGGTGCGCCCCCTGGCATTCGCACTGGCCGAAGCTTCTGGAAGAGGCGATCGTGGACCGGGCCTGGTTCACGCGGACGCGGGGCGGTGGAGCAGTTCGACCCCACCGCTTCACCCTCGTGACCGTTTTGCGGTTGAGACGATTCAAAAGAATCTTGAATGCCGCTATGATGCCAGAGTTCACGGTGGGCCGCACCCGGCGGTCCACCAGCGATTTCTGCACCCAAGAGCAGCACGGCCTCGTGAGGATCGATGGCGACTAGGAACATCAAGGAGGTCGCGCAGCTGGCGCGGGTCTCTGTGGGCACGGTGAGCAATGTGCTCAACCGCCCGGAGATCGTGTCCCCTGCCACACGCGAACGCGTCTTCGAAGCGATCAAGAAACTGGGCTTCGTCCGCAATGAGGTGGCCCGCCACCTGCGGATGGGCCGCAGCCGCACGGTCGGACTCGTCGTGCTCGACGTCTCCAACCCGTTCTTCGTGGACGTGGCCCAGGGCGCCGAGTCGGTGGCCGACGACCACGACTCGATGGTGGTGCTCTGCAACAGCGCCGGCGACCCTGGCCGCGAGCGCCGCCACCTCGACCAGCTCGAACAGCAGCGGGTCATGGGCATACTGATCACCCCCGTCGAGATGGAGAGCCCCTACCTGGAGGAGCTGGCCGGCCGCGGTACGCCCGTCGTGCTGGTCGACAGCCCGGCGACCGGGCTTCAGTGCTCCGTGGCGGTCGACGACCGGCTCGGCGGGCAGATCGCCGGCGCCCACCTGATCGAGCGGGGGCACCGGCGGATCATATTCGTCGGCGGTCCGACGTCCATAAGACAGGTGGTGGACCGGCACGCGGGCGTCAGCAGCGCCGTCGCGGCCGCCGACGGCGCCGTCGAGCTGCTCACCTCCACGTCCCCGACGTTGACCGTCGCCGAGGGGCGGGCCGCCGGCGAGCGCGTGGCCGCCCTGCCTCCCGAGGAGCGGCCCACCGCGGCGTTCTGCGCGAACGACATGATGGCGCTGGGGTTCTTACAGGCGATGGCCACACATGGGCTGCGCGTGCCCGAAGACCTGGCCATCATCGGGTACGACGACATCGACTTCGCCGCGGCGGCCGCGGTGCCGTTGTCCTCCATCCGGCAGCCGCGCGAACTGCTCGGGCGTACGGCCATCGACCTGCTGCTCGAGGAGGTCGCGGACCCCGAGCAGCACCGTCACCGGCAGGTCATCTTCCAGCCCGACCTGGTGATCCGCGAGTCGAGCGCGTTGCGCCGCGACGCCTGACCCAGCGAAGGCTCCCTATGAACCGTTTCATAGGGGCTTCCGCCTGCCTTTCGCATGGCCGCCGAGAAACCCCTTGAAGGAGGGCTCATGACCGAGCTCTATCGCAATGCCCTGGCCACCCCCGCTGACCTGGCAGGCTTCCGTATGGAGGGGGACGGCGCCATGTCGTTCCCCCAGGGACGCATGCGCCTGGAGAGCCTCAGGCCGCCCTCAGACGGCCAGGCGGCCAACCTGGTCCTCTGGTGTCCTGAGGAGTTCCCCGCCGACGTGCGGATCGAATGGGACTTCTGGCCCATAAGAGAGCCGGGCCTGGCCATCATGTTCTTCCATGCCCGGGGCAGGAACGGCGAGGACCTGTTCGACCCCGGACTGGCGGCGCGCACCGGGCCCTATGACCAATATCACCACGGCGACATCGACGCGTACCACGTCTCCTACTTCCGCCGTATGTGGGCCTCGGAACGCGCCCTGCACACCTGCAACCTGCGCAAGAGCCACGGCTTCCACCTGGTCGCGCAGGGTCCTGACCCGCTCCCGGCGGTGCTCGACGCAGAGGGCCCGTACGCGATGCGCCTCGAGGTCAAGGCCGGGACGGTCACGTTCTCGGTCAACGATTTGGTCTCGTTCCGGTGGGACGACGACGGCTCGATCGGCGGTCCCGCCCTGGCAGGAGGCAAGATCGGGTTTCGGCAGATGGCGCCGCTCATCGGAGAGTACGGAAATCTCCGGGTCTCTCGTCATTGACTTTGAGTCGATTCAACACTAATTTCGCACCAACCCGCCGTTCACTCGCTTGTAACTGGGCAGGAACCACGGTGCAACAACCCGCCCCCGTATCCGTGCACATGCCACGAGAGGTGGTGCCGGATGAATCATCCCGCCATGTCGATCAGGATCCAAGCTGCCTGCTCAGAGCTTATCTGGGCGGTCCGTCTCAACCTGATGTGGCTCGTCTTCACGCTCGCTGGAGGCGTGGTTCTCGGGCTGGGGCCCGCTACTGTGGCCGCTTACACGCTGGCCCGGCGGCGGGCTCGATATGAAACGTTTCAGGCCTGGACCGAATTCTGGACCGTCTACCGACGGGAGTTCGTCCGCGCTTCGTTGCTGGTCCTGCCGGCGGCGGCGCTGGCCACCGTCCTGGTCGGCAACTACCTGTACCTCTCCGCACTCGGCCCCAGCGTGGGAGCCCTGCGGATCGCGACCTTCGTGGCGCTCATCGCACTGGCCGGTGTGGGGGCGTACGTGGGGCCGCTCTACGTGCACTACAACCTGCCGTTGCGGGCCTACTGGCCCAAGGCGGCGCAGCTAGCGCTCATGCGTCCGGCCTCGTCCGTGCTGTTGCTGCTAGCGCTCTCAGCCATCGCCTACGCGACCTCGGCGGCGCCCATCCTCGCCCCGTTGATCAGCTTCGGCGCCTGGATCTACCTCAACACGTGGCTCTGCCAGCGCTTCTTCGCGGAGAACGAGGCGCGACTGCATTCGAAAGGGAACTCATGAGCGCATCCCGTCGCCGGCGGCTCATTGCCGGGGTGTTAACGCTAACGGCCGCACTCACCGCTTCGGCCTGCTCAGGCGGCGGTGACGCGGCCCAGACCGACTCCAGCACGATCACCGTGATGGCCAAGCTGTTCGGCACCGCGCCCGATCCGAAGGGTGAGATGCAGCAGGCGGTCGAGAAGTTCATCGGTAAGAAGCTCAAGGTCAACTGGGTTCCCAACGCCGAGTACACCGACAAGCTCAACGTCACCTTCGCCTCGGGCAACCTCCCGCAGGTCATGGTCGTGGACCCGCACCTCCCGGGCTTCGTCAAGTCAGCGGAGGCCGGCGCTTTCTGGGATCTGACCGACAAACTGGACAAGTACCCGAACCTCAAGGCGGCGGACCCGCGCAGCGCGCTGAACTCCTCCATCAACGGCAAGATCTACGGCCTCTACCGCATGCGGCCCGCGCTGCGGTCGGCGATGATCATCCGCAAGGACTGGCTGGACAAGCTCGGCCTGAAGCTGCCGGAGACGGTCGACGACCTGTACAACATCGCCAAGGCGTTCGCCGAGAGGGACCCCGACGGCAACGGCAAGAAGGACACCTACGGACTGATCATCCCCAAGTGGCCGGGCAACTACGCCAGCGCCAGCCCGTACGACGTGCTGGAGACCTGGTTCGGCGCCCCGAACGGCTGGGGTGAGCGCAACGGCAAGCTCGTCCCCGGGTTCGACACCCCCGAGTTCCTCGAGGCGAACAAGTTCCTCAAGAAGATGGTCAGCGAGGGCCTGGTCAACCCGGACTTCGCCACCCTCGACTCGGCCAAGTGGAACGAGCCGTTCCACCAGGGCAAGGGCGGCATGATCATCGACGTGAACATCCGCTCCAGGCAGGTCCTCGACCTGTTCAAGGAGGACGACCCGAAGAACTACGGCGACAAGGTCGCCATGGTCGGCAACCTCAAGCGTTCCGACGGCAAGAAGTTCTCCTACCCGTTCACCGGCTACGCCGACGTCCTGGCGATCTCCAAGCAGAGCGTGCGGACCGAGCAGGACCTCGACAACGTGCTCAAGGTCCTGGACAAGCTGGCCACCAAGGAGGGACAGGTCCTGCTGCAGAACGGCATCGAGGGCCGGAACTTCAAGGTCGTGGACAACACCGCCTCGCTGATCAATGAGGACGACCCCAAGGTCCAGATCGTCCAGAAGGACGTGGACAACGCGTTCACCCAGCTCAGCACCAAGGGCACGAATGACATCGGCGGCATCGCCTACGCGCGCACGCCGTCCGGGCAGCCGTACAAGGACACCCTCAAGCTCCAGCAGGAGCTGATGAACGAGGACCTCAAGACGGCCGTCTTCAACCCGGCGCTGCCGGTGGTCTCGCCCACCGCCGTCGCCAGGGGTGCGCAGATCGACACGATCATCCCGGACGCCCGGATCAAGTTCCTGTCGGGTGAGTTCACCGAGGAGCAGCTGAAGGGCGAGATCAAGCGCTGGTACGACAGTGGCGGCACGCAGGTGGCCGCGGAGGTCAACGACCTGGTCTCGAAGCTCCCCGCTAGCTGAACCCGCCCTGAGGGACCCGGGACGCGCCCCCGGGTCCCTCATATGAAAGGAGGCCGCTGTGGCCACCGACCTGGCGCCGCCTCCGACGAGGGCGGCGAGCAAATCCGGGCGTCGACGCCAGAAGGTGGGGCTGCGCGCCGCGTTCGGGCGTTACCGCTGGCTCTACCTGATGCTCCTGCCGGGCGTCGTCTACTTCGCGCTCTTCAAGTACCTGCCGATGTACGGCGTGACGATCGCGTTCCAGGACTTCCTGCCGTTCCTCGGCTATTCGGGCAGCCCCTGGGTCGGCTTCAAGCACTTCGAGGAGCTGTTCGCCGGGCCGGACTTCGGCCGGCTGATGTTCAACACGCTGTTCCTGGCGCTGCTGCACATCGTCATCGTGTTCCCGGCGCCGATCGTCGTCGCGCTGCTGCTGAACGAGCTGCGGATCAACATACTCAAGCGCTCGGTCCAGTCGCTGGTGTACATCCCGCACTTCCTGTCCTGGACGATCGTCGCGTCGCTGACGTACGTACTGTTCGCGGCGGACTTCGGAGTGCTGTCCGGATGGCTGCGCGACATACTCGGTGACACTTCGAAGATCGACTACATGGCGCAGGAGGACTGGTTCCGTCCGCTGATCATCCTGCAGCAGGTGTGGAAGCAGACCGGCTGGGGCACGATCATCTACCTCGCCGCGCTGGCCGGCGTGGACCCGCAGCTGTACGAGGCGGCGCGCATGGACGGCGCTGGACGCTTCAAGCAGCTCTGGCACGTCACGCTGCCCGCCATCCGCCCCACGGTCGTCGTCATGGCCATCCTCGCCTCCGGCAACCTGCTCGACTCGGGCTTCGAGCAGATCTGGCTGATGACCACCTCGCTGAACCGCTCCGTGGCCGACGTTTTCGACACGTACGTCTACTACACCGGCATCACCCAGGGCGCGATCAGCTACTCCACCGCCGTCGGCCTGTTCAAGGGTGTGGCCGGCGTCATCCTGATCTTCGGCTCCAACTGGCTGGCCAAGCGCCTCGGCCAGCGGGGACTGTTCTAAGGAGCCCGGCATGAAGACCAAGAACAAGAAGCTCGCCAGCGACTACAGCACCGTGGGCAGCCGGGTGTTCGACGCGATCAACATCGCCGTGCTCGTCGGCCTGGCGCTGATCACGGTCCTGCCGCTGCTGTACGTCCTGGCAGGGTCGTTCGCCGGCGAGGCGGAGATCTCCACGCGGCCGTTCTTCCTGTGGCCGGAGAAGTTCGTCACGGAGTCCTACCGCTACATCTTCGCCACCGACGCCTTCGTCCGTGCCCTGCTCACGACCGTCGTGGTGACGGCGGTGGGCACAGTGGTGCAGGTGCTGCTGACGTTCAGCATGGCCTACCCCCTGGCCAAGCGGTACCTCCCGGGCCGCGCGCTGGTGCTGAACCTGATCATCTTCACGCTGGTCTTTTCCGGCGGCATGATCCCCACCTACCTGGTGGTGCGCGACCTGGGGCTGCTGGACAGCTACTGGGCGCTGATCCTGCCGCTGGCGATCAACCCGTTCTACCTGATCATCGTGAAGAGCTTCTTCCAGGAGCTGCCGCAGGCGCTCGAGGAAGCGGCGCGCATCGACGGCTGCAACGAGATGGGCGTCTTCTTCAAGATCGTCCTGCCGCTGTCCAAGCCGATCATCGCGACGTTCTCGCTGTTCTACGCGGTGGGCATCTGGAACGACTACATGTCGCCGCTGCTCTACGTCACCGACCCGAACAAGTGGACGCTGCAGATCCTGGTGCGCCAGCTCGTCAGCACCGACGCGGCCAACGCCCTGTCGCAGATGGACCGGACCTGGGTGCCGCCGGAGCAGGGGCTGAAGTTCGCGGTCGTGGTGATCGCGACGCTGCCGATCCTGTTCTTCTACCCGTTCCTGCAGAAGCACTTCACCAAGGGCGTCCTGATCGGGGGCGTCAAGGAGTGACCCGCACCATCCTCCTGGCCGGTGACTCGACGGTCGCGTCCTGCCCGGCCTGGGAGGCGCCCATGTCCGGGTGGGGAGCGCAGCTCGGCGCGTACGCGGGCGAGCCCGTGCGCAACTTCGCCAAGGGCGGCGCCACCACGGCGAGCCACCGGGCCGAGGGACTGTGGGCGGCGCTGCTGCTCGAGGTCGTGCCCGGAGACGTGGTGGTGATCGAGTTCGGGCACAACGACCAGAAGGATCCCGCGATCCCGTACCAGGACAACCTGCGCGCCTTCGTCGAGCAGGCGCGCGGGGCGGGGGCGCTGGCGGTGCTGTGCACGCCGGTGCAGCGGCGCAGGTTCGACGGGGAGCGGCTGGTGCCCACCCATGGCGAGTACCCCGAACAGGTGCGCGCGCTGGCCGCCGCCGAGGGCGTGCCGCTGATCGACCTGACCGCCGCCACGACCGAGCTGTACGAGCGGCTCGGCCCCGACGGCTCCAAGGCCCTGTTCACGCACTTCCCGCCGGGGCGGCACCCGCTCTACCCCGGCGGGGTGGCCGACGACACCCATTTCAGCTTCCGCGGCGCCGACGAGGTGGCCGCGATCGTCGCCGAGCGACTGAAGGAGATCCGATGACTGCGCTTCGCTGGCTGGACCGACCGGGAGAGCAGGGGGTGACCTGGGGCGTCCCGTGGCCGCGGGGCACAGTCGAGCGAGATACGACGTTCGCGCTGGCGGACGCGGAGGGGCGCGAGGTGCCCGTCCAGAGCTGGGTGACCGCCACCTGGCCGGACGGCTCGGTCAAGTGGTCGGCCCACGCGATCGGCGCGCAGCCGGCCGCGTACTCGTACCGGATCGAGCCGGGCAGTGAGCCCGCCGCCGCGGCCACACCGGTCACCGTCGTCCGGGAGGGCGGGGTGCTGACCGTGAGCACCGGTGTGGTCACCTGGACGATCGAGGAGTCCGGCGGCACGCTGGCCCGTTCGATCTCGCGCGGGAGCCGCGAGATCGCCCGGGACGTCCGCCTGGTCAGCCTCCGCCAGAGCGAGCCGACGCCCGACGAGGGCGGCCCGGTGGCCCGTTCGGAGAGCACGGGGCAGGTCGAGACCGTCACGGTCGAGCAGGACGGGCCCGTGCGCGCCGTCGTCCGGCTGGAGGGCAGGCACGGCGACTGGCTGCCGTTCACCGTCCGCCTGTACTTCTACGCGGGCGCCGAACAGGTGCGGATCATGCACACGTTCGTCTGGGACGGCGACCCCGAACGCGACTTCCTGGCCGGGCTCGGGCTGCGCGCCGACGTGGTCATGCGCGACGAACCGCACGAGCGGCACGTACGCCTGGCCGGTAGCGGTGGTTTCCTCACCGAGGCCGTGCGCGGGCTGACCGGTCTGCGCCGCGACCCCGGCGAGTCCGTACGGCGGGCGCAGGTCGAGGGCCGCCCGGTCGGCGAGATCGCCCCCGACGTCGCCTCCCGGCTGCACCTCATCCCCGCCTGGAACGACTACACCCTCGACCAGAGCTCCGCCGACGGCTTCACGCTGCGCAAGCGCACCGCCGACGGCCACGCCTGGGTGACGATCCCCGCGGGCACCCGCTCGGCCGGGTACGGCTACGTCGGCGGCGTCAGCGGCGGCCTCGGCTTCGGGCTGCGCGACTTCTGGCGCCTGCACCCCACCCGCCTCGACATCAGGAACGCGGCCACCGACCTGGCCGGCGTGACCGTCTGGATGTGGTCGCCGTCCGCGCCGGCCATGGACCTGCGCTTCTACCACGACGGCATGGGCCAGGACACGTTCGCCGAGCAGCTCGAGGGCCTGGAGATCACGTACGAGGACTACGAGCCCGGCTTCGGCGACGCCCACGGCGTGGCGCGCACGCACGAGCTGATCCTGCGCGCCCACGACGCCACGCCGCCGTCGCGGGCCCTCGCGGAGCACGCGGCCGCGATGAACCAGCCGGGGCTGCTGGCCGTCGACCCCTCGCGGACGCGCGAGGCCGGCGTGTTCGGGGTGTGGGAGCTGCCCGACCGCTCCACGCCCGCGCAGGCCCAGATCGAGGACCGCCTGGACTTCCTGTTCGACCTGTACGAGCGCGAGCGCGAGCAGCGCAGGTGGTACGGCTTCTGGGACTACGGCGACGTGATGCACACGTACGACCCGGACCGGCACACCTGGCGCTACGACGTGGGCGGCTACGCCTGGGACAACTCCGAGCTCTCGCCCGACCTGTGGCTGTGGCTGCAGTACCTGCGCACGGGAAGATCGGACGTCTTCCGCTTCGCCGAGTCGATGACCCGCCACACCGGTGAGGTCGACGTCTACCACGCGGGCAGGTGGAAGGGCCTGGGCAGCAGGCACAACGTGCAGCACTGGGGGTGCAGCTGCAAGCAGCTGCGCATCTCCAACGCCGCCTACCGGCGCTTCTACTACTACCTGACCGCCGACGAGCGCACGGGCGACCTGCTGGACGAGCTGAGCACGCCCGAGGAGACGTTCGTGGTGATCGACCCCACACGCAAGGTGCGCGAGGACGTCTACACCCCGGACCCGTCGGCGCTGTCGGTCGGCCTCGGGACCGACTGGGGATCGCTGGCCGCCGCGTGGCTGACGCGGTGGGAGCGGCACGGCGACGAGCGGGCCAGAGACCGGTTGCTGGGCACGATGGCCGACATCGGGGCGCTGCCGCACGGATTCCTGACCGGCGAGGCCAGGCTGGACCTGGAGAGCGGACGGTTCGACACCTCACGCGACAAGATCTCCGTCTCGCACCTGTCGTCGCTGTTCGGGTTGCCGGAGATGTGCGCGGAGCTGATCGCGCTCGACCTGGACGTGCCCGGGTTCGAGCAGGCGTGGCTGCAGTACTGCCGGCTCTACCTGGCCACGCCGGAGCAGCAGGAGGCGGAGGTGGGGGAGCGGCTGAGCGGGATCTCGCTGATCCAGGCGCACAGCAGGCTCACCGCGTACGCGGCCGCCCGCACCGGGGACGCCGAGCTGGCCGCCTGGGCGTGGCGGAAGTTCACCTTCGACGAGGGCGACCAGCTCAACAAGAACCAGCTGCAACGGCAGAAGGACTGGCGCCTGACCCTGGTGGACGGGCCTCACGTGCTCTCTCCCGTACGGGAGGCGCCCTTCGTGAGCACCAACGGCGCCAGCCAGTACGGCCTGGCCGCCATCCACAACCTGGCCCTGATCGGCAAGCACCTGGCGGAGCGTTAACCAGAGGTGGGCCCCCGGCCAGGGGGCCTACACTGATGCGTATGCATACTCCCGATTGATCTGGCGTCGCACGCCCAATCCTCCGTTTCCTAGCTCGGGAGTGTTCCGCCAATATGATCATCGCCAGTGATATCGAGCTGCGCGCGGGCGCGCGGCTGCTCATCGAGAAAGCCTCGTTCCGGGTCAACCCGGGCGACAAGATCGGGCTCGTCGGCCGCAACGGCGCGGGCAAGACGACCCTCACCAAGGTGCTGGCGGGCGAGGGCCTGCCAGCCTCCGGCACCGTCACCACCAGCGGCGCCGTGGGCTACCTGCCCCAGGACCCGCGCACCGGTGACCTGCAGGTGCTCGCCCGCGACCGCATCCTGTCGGCGCGGGGCCTCGACGAGGTGCTGCGCAAGCTGCGCGAGGCCGAGCTCGGCATGTCCTCCGCCGACGACCGGACCCGGGAGAAGGCGGTCAAGCGGTACGGCAGGCTCGAAGACCAGATGCACGTCCTGGGTGGATACGCGGCCGAGGCCGAGGCGGCCTCCATCGCCTCCAGCCTCGGACTGCCGGATCGCGTGCTGTCACAGCCGTTGCAAACGCTTTCCGGCGGTCAGCGCCGACGCGTGGAATTGGCGCGAATTCTTTTCAGCGGGGCGGAAACTCTCCTTCTCGACGAGCCGACAAACCACCTAGATGCCGACTCAATCGGGTGGCTTCGTGATTTTTTGCGATCTCATCAAGGTGGGTTGGTGATCATCAGCCACGATGTCGGTCTTCTTGAAGCGACGGTCAACAAGGTCCTGCACCTCGACGCCAACCGTTCGGTGATCGATCACTACAACGTCGGCTGGAAGGCCTACCTCGCCCAGCGCGAGACCGACGAGAAGCGCAGGAAGCGCGAGCGCGCCAACGCCGAGAAACAAGCGGGTGCGCTGCTCGCGCAGGCCGACAAGATGCGCGCCAAGGCCACCAAGGCCAAGGCCGCCCAGGACATGATGCGGCGTGCGCACCGGTTGCTGTCGGGCACCGAAGAAGAGCGTAAAAGCGACAAAGTGGCGCGGCTGCGCTTCCCCGAGCCGCAGGCGTGCGGGCGCACCCCGCTCACGGCCGAGGGGCTGTCCAAGGCGTACGGCTCGCTGGAGGTCTTCACCGACGTCAGCGTGGCCATCGACCGAGGTCACAGGGTCGTCATCCTCGGCCTGAACGGCGCGGGCAAGACCACGCTGCTGCGCCTGCTCGGCGGCATCGAGACGCCCGACACGGGCGAGATCCGGCCCGGCCATGGCCTCAAGATCGGCTACTACGCCCAGGAGCACGAGACCCTCGACCCCCGCCGCACTCTGCTGGAGAACATGCAGTCGGCCGGCGGCCAGTTCACCGACACCGAGCTGCGCAAGGTGCTCGGCTCGTTCCTGTTCACGGGCGACGACGTCGACAAGCCCGCGGGGGTGCTGTCGGGTGGCGAGAAGACCCGGCTGGCGCTGGCGATCCTGGTGCTGTCGAGCGCCAATGTCCTCCTCCTGGACGAGCCCACGAACAACCTCGATCCGGTCAGTCGCGAGCAGGTTCTCAATGCTCTCAGGTCGTATTCAGGAGCAATCGTCCTAGTCACACATGACGAGGGTGCCGTTGACGCCCTGTCACCGGATAGGGTGATCTTGCTACCTGACGGAACTGAAGACGCATGGAGCGACGAATTTTCCGATCTTGTGGCACTTGCCTGATCTTAATTTGAGTGGGTACGGATCTTTTCCCGTGGAGTAGGTAGCCGATCCCGCTGAAATGACTGATCATGGCGGAGTAACGCTGCGGAAGTCCGGCACTACAGGAGGTACTCGTGGCCGAGACACTGAAGAAGGGCACCCGGGTCACCGGGGCCGACCGGGAAAAACTGGCCGGCGATCTCAAGAAGCGCTACGCCGCGGGTGAAAGCATCCGCGCCCTGGCCGCTTCTACCGGTCGGTCTTACGGGTTCATCCACCGCATCCTGAGCGAGTCCGGCGTGACTCTGCGCGGGCGCGGCGGGGCGACTCGAGGCAAGTCCAAGCGCTGACGGCCGCCTCGGAACGTGCGACCGCAGCCGCCCGTCCCAAGTCAGCCATCCGTCGCGCCCGTGCCAGAACGATATTCTGTAGGCTCGGGCGCGACGGTCAGCTTTCTGGGCGCGCACTCCTTGCGCGACCAGGACTGGAGGGAGCGGGCGATGGCGGAAGCACAGGCGCGACAGCGCGGGGGGTATGCGGATGAGGTCTCCGCTGCGGCGGAGAACGGGGTCCGCTTCGAGGTGGACGGTGAGATAGCGACGATCACGCTGGACCGGCCGGAAAAGCGCAACGCACAGACGTTCGCGACATGGTCGGCGCTGGCTCGGATCGGCGAGAGCCTGCCCGAGCAGGTGCGCGTAGTCGTCGTGAAAGGTGAGGGACCGTCCTTCTCGGCAGGGATCGACCTGCGAATGTTCACACCTGAGGGGGTGCCCGGGCAGGGCTCGTTCAGCTCGGCGGCCACCAGCGACGACGCAACCTTCGAGCAGCGCATCCGGCAGGCACAGGCGGGATTCCTGTGGCTGCGCCGCCCGGAGATCGTTTCCATCGCCGCAGTGCAGGGGCACGCGATAGGCGCGGGGTTCCAACTCGCGCTCGCCTGCGACCTGCGGATAGTGGCCGATGATGTTTCCTTCTGCATGAAAGAGCCCGCACTGGGCCTGGTGCCCGACCTGACGGGGACCAAGCCCCTGGTCGAGCTGGTGGGTCTGGCCAAGGCGATCGACATCTGCCTGACCGCCAGGACCGTGCACGCGGACGAGGCCATGCGCATCGGTCTCGCCGAGCAAGTGGTCGTCGGGGGCGACCTGGATCAAGCGGTACGAGACAAGGTCGCGCAGCTGCTGGCCGTCAACCGGGACGCGGCGGTCGCGACGAAGCGGCTCCTCCAGGGGGCGCAGGGCCGCACCCTGGAGGAGCAGAGCGTTGCCGAGGGCCTTGAACAGGCGGCCCGCATCAAGGCCCTCTTCGGCTGACCCGATCGGCGGCGCCCAGGCGCCGCCGCCGTCGTGGCTGCCGTCCTTTGAAGGGCAGGGTAGGGGAGGGGAGGGGCGCAGACCCGCGGTCGGCGGCGATCCGTGGGACGGTGCGCATGGACGCGGTGGGTCGCGGTGGGCGGTGCCGTCGTGAGGAGCCGGGAAGAAGGGTGGCGATGGCGGTGAGTTTCGCGGTGAGCGGACGGGGGAATCGCCAGGCGCGATGGCGGCGCTGACTCCGGGGGAGGAGGAGGGATCCCCCGCATGATGGTGATGGGAGGGGGCTTCGGCCCTCACGTGATGGCGTCCCTGCGGCGCGACGGCTCGGTCACCGAGCAGCGGTTGCGACCCGGCACGGTCCGGCGCATCGCGCGCTACGCCAAGCCGTACCGGACGCATATCGCCGCGTTCCTGCTGCTCGTCGTGGCGGGCGCGGTGATCGTGGTCGTCAACCCGCTGCTGATGAAGGCGATCATCGACGACGGCATCCTGGCCAAGCAGCCGGGCGTCGTGGTCGCCCTGGCCGTGACGATCGGCGCGCTGGCGCTGGTGGACGCCGGGCTGACGCTGGTGCAGCGGTGGTTCTCGGCGCGCATCGGCGAGGGCCTGATCTACGACCTGCGCACCGAGGTGTTCGACCACGTGCAGCGCATGCCGGTGGCGTTCTTCATGCGCGCCCAGACCGGCGCGCTGGTCAGCAGGCTCAACACCGACGTGATCGGCGCGCAGCGGGCGCTGACCAGCACCCTGTCGTCGGTGGTCTCCAACGTGGTCAGCCTGGTCCTCGTGCTGGGCGCGATGCTGGCGCTGTCGTGGCAGGTGACGCTGGTCGCGCTGGTGCTGCTGCCGATCTTCATCGTGCCCGCCAAGTTCGTCGGGCGGCGCATGTCGGCGCTGACGCGCGAGCAGATGCAGCTCGACGCCGAGATGAGCTCGGTCACCACCGAGCGCTTCAACGTGGCCGGCGCCATGGTCGCCAAGCTCTACGGCCGCCCGGAGGACGACGCCGAGGTGTTCGGCCGCAGGGCCGCCAGGGTACGCGACGTGGGCGTGACGGTCGGCATGTACGGCACCGTGTTCAGGGTCGCGCTCGGGCTCGTCGCCGCGCTCGCCACAGCGCTGGTGTACGGCATCGGCGGCGTGCTGTCGGTCTCCGGCGTCTTCGAGCTGGGCACGCTGGTGGCCCTGGCCGCCCTCCTGATGCGCCTGTACGGGCCCCTCACGTCCCTGTCCAACGTGCACGTCGACGTGATGACCGCGCTCGTGAGCTTCGACCGGGTCTTCGAGATCCTCGACCTCAAGCCCATGGTGGCGGAGAAGCCCGGCGCCACCAGGCTCCCCGACGGGCCCGTGACCATCGAGTTCGACGACGTGCGCTTCCGCTATCCGGCCGCCGAGGAGGTCTCGCTGGCCTCGCTGGAGTCGGTGGCCAGGCAGGACAGCGGCCCGTCCTACCCCGTGCTCAAGGGCATCTCGTTCACGGCCGAGCCGGGCCGGCTCGTCGCCCTGGTCGGCCACTCGGGCGCGGGCAAGACCACCATCACGTCACTGGTGTCCCGCCTGTACGACGTCAACGAGGGCGCGGTCCGGATCAACGGGCTCGACGTGCGCGACGCCACCCTCGACTCCCTGCGCGACACCGTCGGAGTGGTCATGCAGGACGCTCATCTCTTCCATGACACGATCGGGGCCAACCTCCGCTATGCCAGGCCGGGGGCGGGCGACGAGGAGATCTGGGAGGCTCTCAGGGCCGCGCAGATCGGCGACCTCGTCGAGAGCCTGCCCGACCAGCTCGAGACGGTCGTCGGCGACCGCGGCTACCGGCTGTCCGGGGGCGAGAAGCAGCGCCTCGCGCTGGCCAGGCTGCTGCTGAAGGCGCCCCGCGTGGTCGTGCTCGACGAGGCCACCGCCCACCTCGACTCGGAGTCGGAGGCGGCCGTGCAGGTGGCGCTGAAGACCGCGCTGGAGGGCCGCACCTCGCTGGTGATCGCGCACCGGCTCTCCACGATCAGGGAGGCCGACGAGATCCTCGTCATCCACGAGGGCCGCATCGCCGAGCGCGGGCGCCACGAGGAGCTGCTGGCCCGCGGCGGCCTGTACGCCGAGCTCTACCGCACCCAGTTCACTTCTTCAGGTAGCCCAGGCGCTTGAGCTCCTCTCTGGCCACCTTCTCCACGAGCTCCAGGTCGGCCGATCTGAGCTTGGTGCGCCAGGCGCCGACCTTGGGGACGCCGGTGTCGTACAGGACGACCTTCGACACCCGCGTCTCCAGGAACTCCGCCAGCGCGGCCACCGACGGCGCCGGCTTCTGCACCAGGTCCTCGTAGCGCAGCGTCAGGAGCTGTCGCTCGGGCAGCGTCCTGCGCAGCTCGGCGCTCAGGCGCACGGCGCTGCGCCAGCGCAGCGCGCTCTTGCCGGCCGCCGGCATGCTCTTCCACCGGTCGAGGTGCTCGTCCTTGTTGACGCCGAGGAACGCGTTGGGGAACTCGGTCTGCTCCGACAACATCGCCGGCTTGAACCAGGCCAGGCACGCGGGATCGCCGAGCATGCCGGCCACCACGTCCCTGCCGTCGCGGATGAGCTGCACGAACCGCGCGTCGGGAAAGGCCTGGAGCAGCACGGGAGCGCTGTAGAGCAGGTCGGGGCCGCCGTCGCCGAACCTGGTGATCTCGCTCGTGGACACGCAGGGACCGGTCCCCGTGACCCCGCCCGCCTCTCTGCACGACTCGGCGCACCCGCCGCAGGATCGGGGCAGCACCTGCCACGACTCGGCGAGCGCGTCGCGCATGACGCGCACGGCGCCGGAGGTCTGGCCGATGGACGGCTTGCGGGCGAAGGCGTACACCACGTGCGCCACGCTCGCGCGGCCCATCGTCACGTGGAAGCCGGGAGATCTTTTCAGGGCGCGGGCAAGCAGGTCCGTACCGGAATGCGGCGCTCCGATCAGGAAGACCGGCCGGCGGACCTTGATGCCGTTGACCACGAGTATGTGGGGCGGAAGTCGCATATGAGAGGTAAGTGTGACACCGTTTTCCACGTGGACGAGCCATTCGTTTCCACCCGAACGAGCCATTCGAGGAGTTGATCGATGCGACCCGGTGACACCGTCGCGGTCGTCTCGCCGTCGGGCCCGCCCAACGCGGTGATGCTCAGGCGCGGCGTCGAGCGTCTGGAGAGCCTCGGGCTGAAGGTCGTGGCCGGCGCGCACGCGCTCGACCGGCAGCCGCTCGACTACCTGGCGGGCGACGACGCCGCCAGGGCCGCCGACCTGCAGTCCGCCTGGTGCGACCCGGCCGTCTCCGCGGTGTTCTGCTGCAGGGGCGGGTACGGCGCCGCCAGGCTGCTCGACCTGCTCGACTGGAACGCCATGCGTGCGGCGGGCCCCAAGGTCCTGCTCGGGTCGAGCGACATCACGGCGCTGCACAACGCGTTCGCCATCGAGCTCGGCGTGCCCACGCTGCACGGGCCGATGGCGGCCTGCGACATCCTGGCCGACGAGAAGGGGCCGGAGCCGCGCACCTGGAAGAGCCTGCAGGCGGCGCTGTTCGGCACGCCCGAGCCGGTCCAGGGCGAGCGGGTGCTGGTCCAGGGGCGGGCCGAGGGCGTGCTCGCCGGCGGCAACCTGTCGCTGCTCGCCTCGATGTGCGGCACGCGGTGGCAGCCGTCGTTCGCGGGGAAGCTCGCGTTCCTGGAGGACATCGGGGAGGAGCCGTACCGGATCGACCGCATGCTCACCCAGCTCCTGCAGGCGGGGGCGCTCGACGGGGTACGCGGGATCGCGCTCGGTTCGTGGGTCGACTGCGGTGACCCGTACCCGGTGCTCGAAGACCGGCTCGGCGGGCTCGGGGTTCCTGTCCTGGCGGGGCTTCCGGTGGGACACGGGTCGCCCCAGATGAGTGTGTGGCTTGGGAGACTTGGGGTTATCGATACCGAATCGTGCTCCCTAGCTGCCATTGTCGGTGATGGGGAGCAGGCAAGGTAAGAGGGACGAATCCGACAGAAAGGGACATTGCGCGTGAGCTTGTTCAGGCGGCACCGGGAGCCCTCACGCCGGCCGGTCGAGGACGTCGATCTCGACTCGCTGCTCGCGCTCGTCGCCGAGTCCCTCGGATACTCCTTCGAGTTCGCCCGTGACGGCGGATCCGTGACGCTCACGGGCGACATGGAGCTGGTCGTCAGGCTCACGGGGCTGCGTCGCGAGGCGGGGCGCAGGGCCAGGGAGGACTGGCCCATGCTCGTCTCCGAGCACCTCTCGCACGCCGTGGCCACCGCGGGGGAGCGGCTGGACGTCTGCGACCTGGAGCAGGCCGGGCCGCTCGTCCGGACCCGCGTGGAGGCCGTGGAAGAGGTGGCCGACCTGACCCGCGTGGTGGGCCGCCACCTCAACGCCGACCTGGTGGAGCTGCTCTTCGTGGGCTCGCGCGCCGTGCGGCCCGAGCAGGCCGGGTGCTGGCCCGTGCCGACCGCCCAGGCGATCGAGATGGCCGTCGCCAACGTCCGCCGCGAGGAGCGGCTGGAGGTCGAGTCCATCGAGCTGTCGGGCACGCCGATCACCCGTCTGACCGCCATGTCCCCGTCGGCCGCCACTCATCTGCGGTGGCTGGGCGACTACCTCTCCGTTCCCTCCGACGGGGTGCTCGTGGTGCTGCCCGACCCGTACACGCTGCTCGTGCACCCGGTGGACGGGATCGGCGTGGTACGCGCCATCGAGCGGCTGCGGGTGCACGCGGCGCAGACGGGCGGGCTCAGCTCGCAGGTGTACTGGTGGCACGAGGGGCGGCTGACGCACATCAGGGCCGACATCGTCTCGCAGCAGGGCCAGACCCGGCTCGTGGTGGCGCCCCCGCCGGAGTTCGCCCGCGTCCTGGCCCGTCTGGCCGTCTGAAGCGCCCGCCCTGCGCCTGGTCCCGCGCGGGCTGGAGGCGCGCGCGAGACCGGCCGGCCCCCTGGCTCAGGGGTTGCTCACGTAGTCGCGCAGGTGGATCGCCGTGAGCGAGGTGCCGGTGGCGACCAGCTCGCCGGGGGTGCCGGAGAAGACCACCTGGCCGCCGTCGTGACCGGCTCCAGGGCCGAGGTCGATGATCCAGTCGGCGTGGGCCATGACGGCCTGGTGGTGCTCGATCACGATGACCGTGTTGCCGTCGTCCACCAGGCGGTCGAGCAGCGCCAGGAGCTGGTCCACGTCCGCCAGGTGCAGGCCCGTGGTGGGCTCGTCCAGCACGTACGTGGTGCCGTTCTTGGCCATGTGGATGGCGAGCTTGAGCCGCTGCCGCTCGCCGCCCGACAGCGTGGTGAGCGGCTGGCCCAGGCCCAGATAGCCGAGGCCGACCGCGGCCAGGCGGTCGAGGATCGTGCGGGCCTGTCGTTCGGTGAAGAAGTCGCGGGCCTCGGCCACCGGCATGGCGAGCACCTCGCTGATGTCCTTGCCGCGCAGCGTGTACGTCAGCACCTTCGGCGTGAACCGCTTGCCCTCGCACTCCTCGCACACCGAGGCGACCTCCGCCATCATGGCCAGGTCGGTGTAGATCAGGCCGATGCCCTTGCACGCCGGGCAGGCGCCTTCGGAGTTGGCGCTGAACAGGCCGGGCTTGACGCCGTTGGCCTTGGCGAACGCCGTGCGGACGGGGTCGAGCAGGCCGGTGTAGGTGGCCGGGTTGCTCCGCCGCGAGCCGCGGATCGGCGACTGGTCGGCCACCACCACGCCGTCCCGCCCGGCGACGTACCCGTGGATGAGGGAGCTCTTGCCCGAGCCGGCCACGCCGGTGACCACCGTCAGCACGCCGAGCGGGATGTCCACGCCGACGTCCTTGAGGTTGTGCAGGGTGGCGCCCTTGATCGGCAGGTGCCCGGCCGGGGTGCGGACGTGGTCGCGGAGCCGTACGCGATGGTCCAGGTAGCGGCCGGTCAGGGTGCCGGAGGCGCGCAGCCCCTCCAGGTCGCCGTCGTAGCAGAGCTGCCCGCCGGCCGTGCCGGCGCCGGGGCCGAGGTCCACCACGTGATCGGCGATGGCGATCGTCTCCGGCTTGTGCTCGACGACGAGCACCGTGTTGCCCTTGTCGCGGAGCTGGAGCAGCAGGTTGTTCATCCGCTGGATGTCGTGCGGGTGCAG
Source organism: Nonomuraea sp. CA-141351 (assembly GCF_050944675.1). Classification (NCBI taxonomy): domain Bacteria; kingdom Bacillati; phylum Actinomycetota; class Actinomycetes; order Streptosporangiales; family Streptosporangiaceae; genus Nonomuraea; species Nonomuraea sp. CA-141351. Next base: position 7,497,153 of record NZ_CP191982.1, on the reverse strand, counting down.
CCCGGCCGTGGGCTCGTCGAAGACGTACGTGACGTCGGTGAGGCTCGAGTTGAGGTGGCGCACCATCTTGACGCGCTGCGCCTCGCCGCCCGACAGCGTGCCCGACTCGCGGTCGAGGCTCAGGTAGCCGAGGCCGATCTCGACGAGGGAGTCGAGCGTCGAGCGCAGCCCGTCCAGCACGGGGCCGACGGCGGGGTCGGCGATGCCGCGGACGAAGGCGGCCAGGTCGTTGATCTGCATGGCCGAGCAGTCGGCGATGTTCCTGCCGTCGATCATGGCCGACCTGGCGGCCTCGTTCAGCCGGGAGCCGCCGCAGGACGGGCAGACGGCCAGCTTGATCGCCCGCTCCGCGAACGCCCGCGCGGAGGGCTGCATCGACTCGCGGTCCTTGCCGAGGTAGGTCCGCCTGACCCGGGTGACGAGCCCCTCGTAGGTGAAGTTGTTGGAGCCGTACTTGATCTTGGTCGCGGGCTTGTGGAGGAGGTCCTCCCATTGCTCGGCGGTGAAGTCCTTCAGCTTGACGGCGGGATCGAACAGGCCGGAGCCCGCCACGACCTGCCAGGGCCAGCTGTCCACCGCGAATCCGGGGGCCTTGATCGCCCCTTCGTTCAGCGACAGCTCCCTGTCGACCAGCTCGTCCACGTCGATGTCGGACGCCTTGCCCAGCCCCTCGCACTCGGGGCACATGCCCTCGGCGCGGTTGAAGCTGAAGGCGGAGGCGGGGCCGACGTGGGGCTCGCCGATCCGGCTGAAGACGATCCGCAGCATCGTGTGCGCGTCGGTCGCCGTGCCCACGGTGGAGCGGGCGTTGGCGCCCATGCGCTCCTGGTCCACGATGATCGCCGCGCTGAGGTTGTGCAGGGCGTCCACATCGGGGCGGGCCAGGCTCGGCATGAACGCCTGGATGAACGCCGTGTAGGTCTCGTCGATCAGGCGGCGCGACTCGGCGGCGATCGTGTCGAAGACGAGCGACGACTTGCCGGAGCCGGACACGCCGGTGAAGACGGTGAGGCGGCGCTTGGGGATGTCGAGGGAGACGCCCTTGAGGTTGTTCTCCCTGGCGCCGCGGACCTGGATGAGGTCGTGGCTGTCGGCGGCGGTGTGATCGCGGTGCTGATCGGTGCTGGCCTGGCGGCTGGGGACGACCACGGAACCCTTCCATCGTCTGATTTTCTCTGCCGTACGGGGGAAAGCCGGGACAGCCTATAGCCCGTCTCCGACATTCTGTGGGTTCCGTACATCGTACCGTACGGCATACGATACGAATCTCAGGCCGACAGCGGGTTGACGTGCCGGTGGTGCAGCCCGATCACGGGGATCTCGTGGAGGCTGCCCGAGTACAGGAACTGCGTCATGCCGATGAGCAGCCGCCGCACGTCGTCCTGCGGCCGCACGACCAGGCGGATGAACTGGCTCGTCGTGCCCAGCTTGTTGCCGCACTCTCGGACGTACACGCCGTGCTCGCTGAGCAGGTGGTCGCGCAGCGGCACCCCGTCGTGCCCGGGCGGCAGCTTGACCAGCAGGAAGTTGCCCTGAGAGGCGAACACCGACAGGCCCGGCATGGTGCTGAGCTGCTGGAACATCGCCCGCCTGTCGTGGCCCACCCGCTTGAGGCTCTCCTGGTACTCGGGCATGAACTGCCGCATCATGAACACCACGACCTCGGCGAACGAGTTCAGGTTCCACTTGGGCAGCGCGTCGCGCACGCGGGCGGCCAGCGCCGGGTTCGCGACCAGGTAGCCGAAGCGGATGCCGTGCAGGCCGAAGTTCTTGCCCAGGCTGCGCAGGACGATCACGTTCGGCCGGACCGCCGCCTCCGCCGCCAGCCCCGGGTACGGCTCGGCGTCCACGAAGTCGCCGAACGACTCGTCCACGATCACCAGATCCAGGTCGATCAGCTGGTCGAGCAGGCGCAGGACCTCGTGCTTGGGCAGGTAGCCGCCGTCGGGGTTGTTGGGGTTGCAGATCACCGCCACCCGGGAGCCGCGCATGCGGATGAACGAGACGTAGTCGTTCACGTCCAGCGTGAAGTTGCGGCTCTCCAGCAACGGGTACATGTCCACCCGCTTGCCCGTCTCCAGCGGCTGGTCGGTCCAGCGCCCGAAGGTGGGGATGGGCACCGCCAGGCTCTCGCGCACCAGCAGGTGGTCGATCCAGGTGATCAGCTCGGTCGACCCGTTGCCCATGGCGACCGTCTTGGGGTGCAGCCCGAGCGTGGCGCAGAGCTCCTCGGTGATCGTGCCCGCGTCGCTCGGATAGAACTTGAGTATCGTCTCCAGGTTCCTCCCGAGGTGATCGAAGATCTCCGGGGTCGGGAAGTACGGGTTGCACGGAATGCAGAAGTCGACCGGCGCGCGCTCTCCCGACGAGGCGCGCATCAGTGAGAAGTACGACGGGCTGTGCGCCTGTGCCCGTAAGAGGCTGAGCTCCACGACACCTCCATCGACCATGTCCGATGTGTGTAGGTACGCGCCATCGGAGTGGCCGGTTCATGATGTTGTGTGGGTGTCCCGCAGCCCGTCGTACCAGACCTCCCACCGCGTGCTTCCCGGCTCGCTCCTGCGCAGGGTGACGATCGCGACGTCGTCGCGCGGGGCCGCCCTGGTGAAGGCGTGCAGGTCGGCGCCGAGCGCCTGGGCGAGCCTGTCGGGCGGGTCGGGTGCCCATGCGCGCAGGCGCTCCGCCAGCGGGTAGAAGGCGCCGCCGGGATCGCGGGCCTCCGTGACACCGTCGGTGCACAGCACCAGCGTCGCGCCCGGCGGGAACGCGAACCGCGCGCTCGTCCGCGGCTCCGTGGTCAGCGCCGCCACGCCGAGCGGCACGGACGGCTCCCCGAGGTTCACCTGCCGCGCGACGCCGGCGTGGATCATGTACGGGGCGATGTGCCCGCAGTTGACCGCTTCGACGTCCAGTCCCGTGCAGATGTCGAGCACGAGCGCGGTGACCAGGCGCTCCTGCTCCCCGGTGGTGGCGGCGAACGTGTTCTGCCTGACGACGGCGTTCTCCAGCGCGTCGACGACGCCGTTCAGGGTGTCCTCGCGGTAGGCCGCCTCCCTGAACGACCCCAGCACCGCCAGCGCGGTCCCGATCGCGGGCAGGCCCTTGCCCTGCACATCGGCGATGAGCACCCGGGCGCCGCGCCGGGAGACGGCCACCTCGTACATGTCGCCGCCCACCATCGGCTCTTCCTCCGCCGGCTGGTAGAGGCCGTCGACGACCACGTCGGCGGTGCGCAGTGGCAGCGGGCGCACGATCAGTCGCGCGAGAGCGGACGCCGCCGAACGCAGCCGGCGCACCTCCTCCTCACGCCGCACGCGGTAGCGGCAGCCGAGCACGGCCAGTCCCCCGAACGCGGCGGTGAACCCGACCGCCAGCAGCTTGTCGTCCAGCTCGGCGCCCAGGTAGGTGCTGACCCCGACCTCCGCCAGGACCACCCACACCGACGCGTAGACCGTCTGGCGCACCGTGCCCAGCCCGGCGACGATGGCGGGCAGGAAGATCAGCAGCGGGAACAGCCGCACCGCCGTGCCCGTGAGGACGTCCAGCGCGGCCACCGTCGCGGTGATGAGGACGAGCCCGGAGACGAAAACGAGCGTCGAGAGATAGGGCCCTTCGCGTCTCCCGCCTTCCGTCACGAGTCCTCCATCCCCTCTCGGGGAAAAGCGTAACGGCTCGCTTTCCGGGACGGCCGTGAGGAATCGCGAAACGGGCTGCTGGATTTGCTCTCCCGCGATTACGGGAGGCGGATGCATTGCCTCTGTACTGGGACAATAGGCGGATGAATACGGACAGTAACGATCCCTGTCCCTTATGGCTGGATTTGCTGTATTGGTCGATGACCTCAGCGTGGCATTCTTTTTGTTTCTTATCCTCAATCTTATTGACAAGCAAAAATGATCTTGTAAGCATTTAAAGTTAAACGGGCTGTGCGCCAATTCCACTTCTGCGCCGAGAAAGGGTGGCCGTGTGAGCGAGCACGACTGGACTCCGCTGCCGGCCGCGGCCGTGGGGGTCGTGCGGCTGGAGCGGCGGGTGCTCGACCTGCTCGCCGGGCCTCCGGGGGTTCCGGAGTGCGGTGCCGCCGAGGGCGTGCGTGGCGTGGCCGGCGCGACGCGCGTTCCGGTGCGGGGCCGTGTGGAGGCGTCCGGCGCCTCGGAACGCAGTCGCGTGGTGGGCGGCGGGGCCTTCCGCGCGCGGTCGCACCGAGGTGCCGGGCTCCTCCGGACGCCGGCCCCGCGCACGCGGGCGGCGCGCCCGTGTCCGTATCCATATTCGTGGCCGGGGGAGTGCCGCTGATGGACCTGATCATTGTTCCGCCGCTCACCGACTTCACCACCGAAGTCGTGCCGCCCGCCGGGGCCGAGGTGCTCGACCTCAACGAACGGATCGTCGAACGCCTCGCCGATCCGTCCCGTCTCAAGGCCGCCGCGGAGCGGCTCGACGGCGGGCCGCTCACCGCGTTGCTCGATCGGGCGGCGGCGGCCGTCCTGGAGCGCAAGGCGTTCGACGACGCCCACCTCAGAGCGGTGGGCACGGCGCTGCGGCTGGCCGCGGACCCCGCCGTCCGGCTCAGCATCGACGACCTGGAGCTGGCCGAGGGGAGCACACAGAGCAGCAGGGACGTGCTCGGGGCGGCCGGGCGGTGCGAGCTGTTCGGTCCCGAGGTCGAGCTGGCCATGGCCGCGGCCAGGGGGCGGCGGGCGCACGTCGTGGTGGACGACGGCCAGCAGCTTCCCGCGGCCTTCGCGCTGGTAAGCGCCCTGGGAGCCGGGCAGGTGACGTTGTGCGGGCGACTGGCGGCCGAATACGGCGCGGCGCTGCGGCGCGTGCCCGAGCTGGCCGGGGTCGAGCTGCTGGCCTGGTCGCCTGAGCGGGTCATCCGCCCCCTGTGGTACGACGCCGTGCCGATGGGGCGGGCATGCACGTGGCATCGGCCGGATGCCGCGCCCGCCGAGGGGGCGCCCTTGTGCGACGCCCCGGACACCCAGCCGGGGAAGCGTGTGCGCTGGGTGACCGGGGCGTGCCCCCCGCCCGCGAGCGGGCCGTGGGCCGGGCGGCTGGACGCGGTGGGGGCGGCCGCGTTCCCCGGCGACGTGCTGGCCCGCTGCCGCGGCCTGACGATCACCGTGACGCGGATCGACTTCCTGGCCGCCGTGACCGGGCTGAACGGCGTGACCGTCAACCTGCGGCGGCTGCTGGCCGGGATACCGCCGGGCGTGCCGGTGACCTGCGAGCTGGTGCTCGGCGCGCCGGGCATGGACGCGGGCGTCGTGGGAGAGTCCGTGGAGCTGCTGGCGGAGGGCGCGGGCGGGGTCCGGCTCGCCGGGCTGCGGCCGTACCGGATGGCGATCCGCTCCGGCTGGGCGGGGCAGAGCGTGCGCTTCCCGCCGGACGCCGCGAACGACCTGGCTCGGTGGATCGAGTTCGACGCGCCGGACACCATGCGGGCGTACGAGGTCGCGGCCATGATCAGGACGTGGGTGGGGCGGCTCCGGGGGCTGCCGGCCGGCCGGCTGGCAGCCTGTTCGGTCGCCGGCCAGGAGCCCGCTTCCGCGTGGCATCTGTGTACGGAGGTGGATCGGGCGGGGGCCAGGCCCTGCGGCCAGTCCGCTCCCGCGTGGGATCCGTGTGCGGAGGTGGTCAGCGGAGGAGCGGGGCCGGACGGGGGCGGGCCAGGGACGTTCGCGGTCAGCCTGCGGTCAGGGCGGTCGTTCCGGCTCCACCCGTACGAGGTCGCGCCCGTCTCCCGGCTGGCGGCCGACGACCCGCACGCCCTCGACGGCCTTCCCGAGCGCGCCCGCACGGAGCTGACCACAGGGCTGGCCCGGGCGGGAGTGCTGAGGGGGCACGGGTGAGCCGCTCCCGGCGCCGGCAGGCCCCGTAAATCGGTTGCCCCGTAACGCGACGGGCTGCTGTACTCCCCTGCAGCAGCCCATCGATCCAGGAGGTCCCGCCATGCGGACAGCGCTCATGTCCACCCAGCGCAAAGACACCTCCTATCCAAAGGGCATGACGCTTCTTGACACCGTTCGACCAGGGGATCGCTCCGCGTAGCACCTCCGTCCTGCGCCTGCTGCGCCCAGGACCCCGCCCTGCCGCCGCGCTGGTCGCGGCCATCGCCGCCGCCACCGCCCTGCCGCTGGCGGCGCCCCAGATCACCCGCCGCTTCGTCGACGACGCCATCGCCGGAGCGAGCACCAGACACCTGACCCTGATCGCCCTCGGCTACCTCGCGCTCGCCCTCGCGGGCCAGGCCGCCAGGATGGTCACCGCCTGGCTGGCCAGCCGCCTCGCCTGGGACGGCACCAACCGCCTGCGCGAGCGCCTCGCCCAGCACGCGCTCGGCCTGGACATGGCCTACCACGGCCGGCACACGCCCGGCGAGATGATCGAGCGCGTGGACGGCGACGTGGTGGCCGTGGCCGACTTCGTCGTCGCGTTCCTCATGGACGTCGTGGCCGGCGTGCTGCTCCTGGCCGGGGTGCTGGTCGTCGTCTTCGGCGTCGACTGGCGCATCGGCTGCGCGCTGCCGGCGTACTGCCTGCTCATCGGGTACGGGATGGCCCGCGCGCAGCGGCTGGCCGTGCCCGCCGCGGCCCGGTCGCGGGCGGCGAGCGCCAGGCTGTTCGGCATGCTCGAAGAGCGGCTGGCCGGAGCCGAGGACATCAGGGCCAACGGCGCCGGCGAGCACACCGTGCGCCGCTTCCAGCAGGTCAGCGCCGCCCTCTACCGCGCCGAGGTCAAAGACGCCCGCATCGGGACCACGCTGCTGGCCGGCACGTCGGTGGCGTTCGCGGCAGGCACCGCCATGATGCTCGGGCTCGCCGCCTGGGCCCTGAAGTCCGGGACGCTCACGATCGGCACCGCCGTGCTGATCTTCCAGTACACACTGATGGTACGCACGCCGTTCGAGCGGCTCATCGACCAGATCAGGCAGTACCAGGCGGCGCTGGCCGGCTTCGCACGCATCGGCGACCTGCTGGCCGAGCGGCGCACCCTGCCCGAGGGCACCCGCCCGCTGCCGGAGAAGGGCCCGCTCGGCCTGCGCCTGGACGGCGTCGGCTTCGCCTACCCGGGCGACGACGAGCAGGTGCTGTCGGGCGCCACCCTCACGCTGGCTCCCGGCGAGACGCTCGGAGTGGTGGGGCGCACGGGGAGCGGCAAGACCACCCTCGCCCGCCTGGTGCTGCGCCTGTACGACCCGACCGAGGGCGTCGTGCGGGCCGGCGGGCTGGACCTGCGCGAGGCGGACCCGGCGTCTGTCAAAAAGCGGATCTGCGTGGTCACCCAGGACGTGCAGCTCTTCGCCGCCAGCCTGCGGGACAACCTGACGCTCTTCCGGCCCTCGCCAGGGGACGAACTGCTGCGCGAGGTGCTCCACGGCGTCGGGCTCGGAGACTGGCTGGCCACGCTGCCCGACGGGCTCGACACCGAGCTGCGCGTCTCGGCCGTGTCGGCGGGCGAGTCACAGCTCATCGCGTTCGCCCGCGCGTTCCTGGCCGACCCCGGGCTCGTCGTGCTCGACGAGGCGTCCAGCAGGCTCGACCCGGCCACCGAACGCCGCATCGAGCGGAGCATCGACCGCCTGCTCCAGGGCAGGACCGGCGTGATCATCGCGCATCGCCTGTCCTCGCTGTCCCGCGTGGACAAGATCGCCGTACTCGACCAAGGCAAGATCATCGAGTACGGCCGCCGCGCCGACCTCGCCGCCGACCCCGGCAGCAGGTTCGGGCGCCTGCTGGACCTGGCGGGGGTGAGCCGGTGAAGCCGGTGATGCTGGTGGCCACCCGGCTGGCCACGTTCGGCTTCCGCCGCTACCTCGTCGGCGCGCTGCTGTGGCTGCCGGTCCACGTCATCCCGCTCGCGAGCGGGCTCGTCCTGCAACGGATCTTCGACGGGCTCCACGGCGACCTCGGCTTGGTGCTCTGGTTGTGCGCGGCGTTCGTGGGCGTGGAGGTCGCCCGAGGGCTGATGATCGTCGTCGCGTGGACGTACGGCGTCTACTGGTGGGCCGCCGCGGCCACCCTCCTTCGGGCCAACGCCCTGCGCTCCATCCTCACCGCGCGCGGCCCGGCCGCGGCGCGGCTGCCGCACTCGTCCGGCGAGTCCGTCGCCCGGCTGCGGGACGACGTGGCCGACGCGGTCGACTTCACCGACGAGAGCGTCAGCCTGGCCGGCACGACGCTCTTCGCCGCCGCCGCGCTGGCGATCATGGCTTACGTCGATCCCGTGATCACGCTGGTGCTCGTCCTGCCGATGGTCGCGATCGGCGTGCTGAGCAGGGCCATGCGGCTGACCATCGGACGGCTGCACCAGCGGGCCAGGACGCTCGGCGCGGCCGTCACGGCGTACGTGGGCGAGATCTTCGGCGGCGTGCTCGCGATCAAGACCGCGGGAGCGGAGGCGGCGGCGCTGGAGCGGCTGCGCGAGCACAACCGGCGGCGGCGCGCCGCGGCCGTGAAGGACCGCCTGGCCATCGACCTGCTGGACGCCGCCACGGGCACCACCGTGGAGCTCGGCATCGGGCTCGTGCTGCTGCTGGCGGCGCCGGCGATGCGCGGCGGCGAGTTCACGGTGGGCGATCTCGCGCTGTTCACCAGCTACATCGGCTGGCTGACGGCGCTGCCCCGGACGATCGGCACGATCCTGTACCGCCTGCCCCAGGCCGCGGTCGCCACCGAACGCCTCACCCGGCTCATGGCGCCGCACGGGAGCGCCGACGACCTGTCGCGGGGCGCGGACGTCTGGCTGCGCCGCGACCCGCCGGCCGTTCCCCGTGTGCCACCGCGTGATGACCCGCTCCGGGTTCTCGAGGCGCGCGGGCTGAGCGCGCACGGCGTGCGGGGGATCGACCTGCGGGTCGAGCGCGGTTCGTTCACGGTCGTCACCGGCGCGGTCGGCTCCGGCAAGACCACGCTGGTACGCGCCCTGCTCGGCCTGATCCCGCTGGACGAGGGCACGATCTCGTGGAACGGCACGCCCATCGGCGATCCGGGCACGTTTCTCGTCCCCGGCCGGGCGGCGTACGCGAGCCAGGTCCCGAGGTTGTTCTCCGAGACCCTGCGGGAGAACCTGCTGCTCGGCCGGCCAGCGACCGACGGCGACATCGCGCGGGCGCTGGAGATGGCGGCGTTCGAGCCGGACCTGGCCGCGATGCCCGACGGGCTCGGCACGGTGGTCGGGCCGCGCGGCGTGCGCCTGTCCGGCGGTCAGGTCCAGCGCGCCACCGCGGCCCGCGCGCTGGTACGCGACCCGGATCTGCTCGTCGTGGACGACCTGTCATCCGCGCTCGACGTCGAGACCGAGCGGCTCCTGTGGGACAGGATCGCGGGTCACGGCACCCTGCTCGTCGTCTCCCACCGTCGGGCCGCGCTCGAACGCGCCGACCAGATCATCGTCCTCGACCGCGGCCGGATCGCCGGGCGCGGACGGCTCGCCGAGCTGCTGGAGAACTGCCCCGAGATGCGGCGGTTGTGGAGCGCGGAGCGGATCGCCGAGGCCGGGGAGGGAACGGGTGGCCAACCGGGCAGCGCGTGGGCCTCGCGGGTGCGACAGGGCCGGGGAACGGGCAGGTCCGCAGATCGGGCACCATGGACTCTGTGACAGTGACACGACTGGCCGAGCTGGTCGCAGGGGGAGGCGTGGCCGTGCTCAGCGGGGCAGGCCTGTCCACCGAGTCCGGCATCCCCGACTACCGGGGGCCGACCGGCCGGGCCCGGCGCGCGGAGCCGATGACGTACCAGCGCTTCGTCGGCAGCGCGGAGGCCCGGCAGCGATACTGGGCGCGCAGCCACGTCGGCTGGCGGCAGATCGGCCAGGCCCGGCCCAACTCCGGCCACCGGGCCGTGGCCGAGCTGGAGCGGCGCGGGCTGCTCGCCGGCATCGTCACCCAGAACGTCGACGGCCTGCACCAGGCGGCCGGGGCCCGGCGGGTGATCGAGCTGCACGGCGGGCTCGACCGGGTCGTCTGCCTGTCGTGCCGGGAGCGCACGCCCCGCGCCGAGCTGGAGCGGCGGCTGCGCGCGGCCAACCCCGTCTGGGACGCCGGCGGCCAGATCAACCCCGACGGCGACGCCGTGCTCACCGACGAGCAGGTCGCCGGGTTCAAGGTGGTCGACTGCGCGGCGTGCGGCGGGCTGCTCAAACCCGACGTGGTCTTCTTCGGCGAGAACGTCCCCCGTCCCCGCGTGGACGAGTGCTTCGCCATGGTGGCGGGGGCGCGGACGCTGCTGGTGCTGGGGTCGTCGTTGACGGTCAAGTCGGGGCTGCGGTTCGTCACCAAGGCCGCCGCGCTCGGCATCCCGATCGCCATCGTCAACCAGGGCCCGACCGGTGGCGACGCCGACGCCTCCCTCACCCTGGACGCCCCGCTCGGCCCGACGCTGACCGACCTCACGGGCCGGTTGCCGGGCCGGCTCGCGGCACAATAGGGCGCATGCCTCGTACATGTCCCTGCGGCCTGCCCGCCCCCTACCAGGACTGCTGCGGCAAGCTCCACCGGGGCGCGGCGGCCGCCGCCACCGCCGAGCAGCTCATGCGGTCACGGTTCAGCGCGTTCGGGGTGGGTGACGCGGCCTACCTGCTGCGGACCTGGCATCCGGCCGCGCGGCCCGCCTCGCTCGACCTCGACAGGAAGATGCGGTGGGTACGGCTGGAGGTGCTGGAGACGACCGGCGGCAGCGTCGTGCACACCGAGGGGACGGTCCGCTTCCGCGCCCACTACGTCGACCGGGGGCGCGAGGGCACGCTGGAGGAGCACAGCCGTTTCGTCCGTTTCGAGGGCCGCTGGGTGTACACGGGCACGGTGTGACGCGTACGGTCACTTTTTCTTCGCGGGTTCCGTCAGGGCATTGAGAGCGAATGCCTGACGGTGGCGTTCGCCACGAGGAACCGGGAGAGGCACATGTCACCCAAGGTCCGTCTCGTCGCGTTCTGGGTCGCGACGGCGATCTTCATCGCGGAGTCGTTCACCGGCGCGGGCTGGGACCTCCTCCGCATCCAGTACGTCCGCGACACCTTCGACCATCTCGGGCTGCCCTACTACCTGCTCACCATCCTGGGCGTGTGGAAGCTGCTCGGCGCCGTCGCGATCGTCGTGCCCGGCTTCCCCAGGCTCAAGGAGTGGGCCTACGCCGGCATGGTGCTCGCCTACAGCGGCGCGGCCTTCTGCCACATGGCGGTCGGCGACGGCCCGGACGCCTGGACGATGCCGCTCTTCTTCGCCCTGCTGAGCCTCGTCTCATGGGCGCTGCGCCCGCCGTCCTACCGTACGGCCAGGTCCGCGCGCCATCACGGCTTGCGGGCGACGCCGCCGACCAAGGTGTGATGGGCGAGGCCGGGCTTGGCGCGGCCGCCGGAGCCCGGCCGCCATTCCGGCAGCGGCACGAGGCCGGGCTCCAGCAGCTCCAGGCCGTCGAAGCAGGCGAGGATCTCCTCACGCGTGCGCCACCGGCCCGTCCCGAAGGCCTCGTTGAAGAGCTTCTCGGCCGCGTACGCCTGGTTGGACGCCTCCGGGTGGTCCACGGGATCGTGGAAGTGGGAGACGGCCAGGTAGCTGCCGGACGGGAGGCGTTCCATCAGGCGGGCCACGGTCCCGGCCGGGTCCTCGTGGTCGGCCAGATGGTGCAGGACGCCGAGCATCAGCAGCCCGACCGGTTCGCCGAGGTCGAGGAGGCGCCTGGTCTCCGGATCGTCGATGATCGCGTCCGGGTCCCTGGCGTCGCCCTCGACGACCGCGGTGCGGTCGTCCACGGCCAGCAGCGCCCGGCCGTGGACCAGCACGATCGGGTCGTGGTCGACGTACACGACCCTCGAGTCAGGGGCGGCGGACTGGGCGACCTCATGGACGTTGTCCTGTGCGGGCAGGCCCGCGCCGATGTCCAGGAACTGCCTGACGCCGGCCTCCGCCGCCAGGAACCGGACCACTCGAGTGAGGAAATCCCTGTTCGCCCGGGCCGCCTCCGGCGCGCCGGGTGCGATCTCGAGCACGCGCAGTGCCAGCCGGCGGTCCGCCTCGTAGTTGTCCTTGCCGCCGAGCATGAAGTCGTAGACGCGGGAGGTGCTGGGTCTGGAGGTGTCCACTTCCAGGGGCCCGCGCTTCTGCCGGCGGTCGGCCATGGGCGGCTCCTTCGGATACGCACTGTGCCATCGAGGTGGCTGACCGCGATCTTACTGATGGGCTGACCAGTTGTCCGTACTGTCGGTAAATTTCGGTCGGCGTTCTCGGTCTGGCGGCCCACCTGGCGTGTTGGGGAGATAGGGGACGAACCGCCCTGTCGAACCGGGTCGGACACCAAGGAAAGGACAAGATCCATTCCGGTTGGCGTCTGGGACGGGGTGTCGCCCTCCCTCGCGATGATCGCGGGCGCTACTCGTGTGCCTATGCAAATATTGCGTTCACGGCACACGACGGTAGCCGCTACCGCTTTGCCGTTCATGCTCATGTCCGTGGCACTGGCGACGCCCGCCGCTGCCGCGCCCACCGAGCCACCCCCGGAGGCGTTCGCCTTCACCCAGCAGTACGACCTCGGGTTCGTGCAGCAGCAAACGATCAGCGGCACCAGCCCCTCCGACACCCGCACGTGGGTGCAGGCCGCCCCCTGTCCGAGTCGCGACGCCCTTCTGCTGAACGGGTTCGCGCTCATGAAAGTCAAGGGGTGCGGCGAAGCCGCCGGACTGTCGTCCAGCGGCTACATCGAGTACGGCATCGAGGCCGACTACGGGATGGAGGGCGCGTGCGGCGCTGAAGCCATGTGCGGCACCGCGCCAGCCGCCTCCACCTCCGGATGCGGCCTCTCCAGCACGGCCGGCGCGTGCGGCGCGTGCGACCGGTGCGCGGGGTCCGACTGGCCCGGCATGGACGGTGGGCTGGTCATCACGAGGACGAGCAGCATCGAGATCAGGCCCGGAGCGTCGTCAGTACAGATACGTCCGATCAGGCCCGCCGCTCCGGTCAAGCCCATCGCGCCTGCCGTGGTGGTCAAGCCGGCCGTTCCGGCCAAGCCTGTCGCGCCGCCCTGCGCGGCGGTCAAGCCCGCCGCGCCTGCCGTGGTGGTCAAGCCGGCCGTTCCGGCCAAGCCTGTCGCGCCGCCCTGCGCGGCGGTCAAGCCCGCCGCGCCTGCCGTGCAGGTGAAGCCCGTCGTTCCGGCCAAGCCCATCGCTCCGGTCAAGCCCGCCGTGCAGGTGAAGCCCGTCGCTCCGGTCAAGCCCGCGGTGCAGGTGAAGCCCGTCGTTCCGGCCAAGCCTGTCGCGCCGGGCGAGCCCTGCACGGCGGCGGTCACGCCGGGCGAGGGCAAGTCCTCGACCCTGCCGGCCAAGCCCGCCGTGCCGATCAAGCCGGTCGCGCTGGTCAAGCCGGCCGTTCCGGCCAAGCCCGTCGTCCTGATCAAGCCGGCCGTACCGGCCAAGATCAACACAGTGAAGGTCAAGCACGAGAAGCGGACGGTTCGCCGTCACTCCTGCCCGTGTCCGGGCAGCAATTGAGAAAACCTTGAGCGGCCGGGGCATCGCCCCGGCCGTTCGCTTTGGATTCGGTCACCGCTGGGGAAGATCAACTGAGGGCGACGACCATGACCGCGCCGGGCGCGACGGTGATCGGCCCGTCGTGTCGCACGCCGTCGAACACGTTCCTCCCGCTCACCCCATCGACCGTCACGGGCTCGTCGCCGTGGTTGATCAGGAAGACGTGGCCGCCCCTGCGTACCAGTTCGAGGGTGTCGGGCAGGCCGCGTGGCCGGGACACGTTCGCGTGGTCGAGCACCTGGACGAGCAGCTCGCGCAGGCCGGAGACGGGGGAAGTGGCGAGATACCAGGCGGTGCCCGCGCCGAGGTCGTGGCGGGTGAAGGCGGGGTGCCCCGCGTCGGGCCCCGTGGCGAAGTCGCGTACGGCGACCGCGCCGGCCGGGCGGACCCGCTCGGACCAGACGCGGGCCGTGTCGCCACCGTCGCCGCCGCTCAGGGCCACCCTCTCGTGCTCGCGCAGCGGGTGGAACTCCTCGATCGACAGGCCAAGCAGCTCGCGCAGCGCGCCGGGGTGGGCGCCCGGGTGGATGGTGTCGTGCTCGTCCACGATGCCGGAGAAGTAGGAGACGAGCAGGTTGCCGCCCGCCTCCACGTACCGGTGGAGGTTCTTGGCGGACGCCTCGGTCAGCAGGTACGAGCTGGGCACCACCACCAGGCGATATCCCGAAATATCGGCGGAAGGGTGGGCGAAGTCCACCGTCACGTGCTCCCGCCACAGCGCCTCATAGAAAGCATCCATCGGCTCCCTGAACGTCAGGTCGACCGACGGCCGCCAGTCCAGCTCCAGCGCCCAGTACGACTCCCAGTCCCAGACGACCGCCACCTCGGCCCGCACCCGGCTGCCCCGCAGGCCGGCGAGCTCGCGCAGGTCGGCGCCCAGCCGGACCACCTCGCGCCACTGCTCGGAATCGGTCCCCGCGTGCGGCACCATCCCCGAGTGGAACTTCTCGGTCCCGAAGCGCGAGGCCCTGAACTGGAAGAACAGCACGCTGTCGGAGCCCCGGGCCACGTGCGCGAGGCTGTTGCGGCGCATCTCGCCCGGCCGCTTGGCGATGTTGCGCGGCTGCCAGTTCACCGCGCCGGCCGAGTGCTCCATGAGCATCCACGGCGCGCCGCCCGCCACCGAGCGGGCGAGGTCGGCGGACATGGCCAGATCGATGTGGTTGTCGGGCCGTTCGGCCTTCAGGTAGTGGTCGTTGGCGATCACGTCCAGCTCGCGGGCCCACTGCCACAGGTCGGCGGACTTGCAGTTCACGGTGCCCGCGAAGTTCGTGGTCACGGGGATGCCGGGGGTGAGCTCGCGCAGGATGTCGCGCTGGAGCGCGTAGTGCTCGCGGTGCTGGCCGTCGCTGAAGCGGGCGTAGTCGAGGCGCTGGGCGGGGTTGACGGCCGTGTGGTTGAACCGGGGGGCGTCGATCTCCGCCCAGTCGGTGTACGTCTGGCCCCAGAACGTGGCGCCCCAGGCATCGTTCAATGTGGAGACATCGCGGTATGTGGCTTTCAGCCATACGCGCCAGGCCGCCAGGCTGTGCTCGCAGTAGCACTCGCCGAGCGGCGCCCCGTACTCGTTGTGCACGTGCCACATGACCACGGCCGGATGCCCGCGATAGTGCTCGCCCAGCGCGCGCACCAGCCGCGCGGTCGCCTCGCGGAAGGCCGGGGCGCTGGAGCAGGCGCTCTGCCTGCCGCCGAACCCGATCCGCGTGCCCTCCCTGGTCACCGGCAGCACGTCAGGATGTTTCCGGATGAACCAGGCGGGTGGGGCCGCGGTCGGCGTGGCCAGGTTCACCGCGACCCCGGCCTCGTGCAGCCGGTCCACGATCTCGTCCAGCCAGCCGAACTCGTAGCGCCCCTCCGCCGGCTCCATCAGCGCCCACGAGAACATGCCCAGGCTGACCAGGTTCACCCCGGCCTCGCGCATCAGGGCCACGTCCTCCTCCAGGACCTCGCGTGGCCACTGCTCCGGGTTGTAGTCGCCGCCAAAGGCGATACCGGCAGGACGCTCCGGGTACATCCATCCCCCTCGAAAAGCTTTCTGTGAACGTGCACAGTAGCGCCCGCCCCGCATCCAGGGGAACGGCCGCCCTGGCTTCTCCCGATAATGGCTGATTAACGAGAACATAACGACCCCTTGACGGCTGTTTCGTGGCTGTTTCACTCTGTGCACGTTCACAGAACCTTCTGGAGGTACGTATGCGCGCCAACCGCCTTGGAGCCGCCCTGGCCGTCGTGCTGACGGCTGCCCTCGCGAGCTGCGGGTCCGGCGAGCCCGCCGAAAGCTCCGAGGCCGCGCAGAGCCCTGCGAGCGCCGCCAAGGGACCGGTCAAGCTGACGTACTGGACCTGGGCCCCCAACATGGACAAGATCGCCGCCGTCTGGAACCAGGCGCACCCGGATATCCAGGTCACGGTCAGCAAGCAGGCGGGCGGTGACGACGCGGCGGCCAAGTTCCTCACCGCGGCCAAGGCGGGCAACCCGCCGGACCTGGTGCAGGCCGAGTACCAGCACCTGCCCTCGTTCGTCGCCGCCGACGCGGTCGCCGACCTCAAGGCCGAGACCGCCTCGATCAAGGGCGAGTTCGCCGAGGGCCTGTGGGGCCTGGTCACGCTCGGCACGGAGGGCGTGTACGGCATCCCGCAGGACAGCGGCCCGATGATGCTCTTCTACCGCAAGGACCTGTTCGACAAGTACGGCCTCGCGGTCCCCAAGACCTGGCAGGAGTACGCCGACGCCGCGCGCACCGTGCGCAAGAAGGATCCGAAGGCCTACCTCGGCACGTTCTCCAGCAAGGACCCGGGAGCGTTCACGGGCCTGGCCCAGCAGGCCGGCGCCCAGTGGTGGTCGATCAGCGGCGAGTCGTGGAAGGTCGACATCGCCGACGAGCCCACCAAGAAGGTCGCCGACTACTGGGGCGGGCTGGTCAAGGAGGGCGTCATCGACGACATGCCGTTCTTCACCCCCGAGTGGAACAAGGCCCTCAACGACGGCAAGCTGCTGACCTGGCCGTCGGCGGTCTGGGCGCCGGGTGTGCTGTCGGCCAACGCTCCCAAGGCCAAGGGCAAGTGGGCCGTCGCCCCGCTCCCGCAGTGGAACGCGGGCGAGAACTTCAGCGGCTTCTGGGGCGGCTCGTCCACGGCCGTGTCCGCCAAGACGCCGAACAAGGCCGCCGCCGCCCAGTTCGCCACCTGGATGAACACCGACCCCGCGGCCGCGGACCTGCTGATCAAGGAGGCCGCGGTCTACCCGGCCGCCACCAAGGCCCAGTCGTCGCTCGGCCAGGCGCCCGACTACTTCTCCAACCAGCCCGACTTCTGGCAGCAGGCCGCCGCGGTCTCCGCCGTCGCCCGCGGCTTCACCTTCGGCCCGAACGTCGGCGTGACCTACAACGCGTTCAAGGACAACTTCGACAAGGCGCTGCAGAACAAGACGCCGTTCGCCGACGCGGTGCAGGCCATGCAGGACGCCACGGTCGCCGACATGCGCAAGTCCGGATTCCAGATCGCCTCATGAGAAAGTCCGAAAGGGGGGCGTGGCCGTACCTGTTCCTGACCCCCGCGATCGTGCTGTTCACGCTCTTCCTGGCCGTGCCCATCGGGTACACCGTCTGGCTGGCGATGCGGCGGACCAAGGTGTCGGGGCTCGGGCTGGGCAGGGGCGCGCGGAAGGAGATCTACGTCGGCTTCGACAACTTCTCCGCCGCCCTGTCCGACCCGGAGCTGTGGAACGGCTGGCTGCGCGTGCTCGGCTACGGCGCGCTGGTGCTGGCCGTGATGCTCGGGCTGGCCCTGCTGTTCGCGCTGCTGCTGGACTCGGCACGGGTGCGGCTGGCCAGGTTCTCGAGGATCGCGATCTTCCTGCCGTACGCGGTGCCGGGCGTGGCCGCCACGCTGCTGTGGGGCTTCCTCTACCTGCCCTCGCTCAGCCCCATCAGGGACATCCTGGACATCGAATTCCTCGGGGCCAGCACCGTCACGTACTCCATGGCGAACGTGGCGGTGTGGGGCGGCGTCGGCTTCAACATGCTCGTGCTCTACACGACACTGCGTGCCATCCCGCGCGACCTGTACGAGGCCGCGCGGCTGGACGGCGCCTCCGAGATCCAGATCGCGCTACGCGTGAAGATCCCGCTCCTGACCCCGGCGATCATCCTCACCACCGTGTTCTCGATCATCGCGACGATCCAGGTGTTCACCGAGCCCACCACGCTGCGGCCGCTGACCAACACGATCAGCTCCACGTGGAGCCCGCTCATGAAGGTCTACCGCGACGCGTTCGTCACCGGCGACCTGTACTCGGCCGCCGCCACCTCGATCGTCATCGCGGCGATCTCGCTCGTCCTGTCGTTCGGGTTCCTGCGCGT
Source organism: Nonomuraea sp. CA-141351 (assembly GCF_050944675.1). Taxonomy (NCBI): domain Bacteria; kingdom Bacillati; phylum Actinomycetota; class Actinomycetes; order Streptosporangiales; family Streptosporangiaceae; genus Nonomuraea; species Nonomuraea sp. CA-141351. Next base: position 7,479,272 of record NZ_CP191982.1, on the reverse strand, counting down.
GGTCCGCAACCGCGCCTTCGGGGAGGGCTGATGGCCACCGCACACCGCCGGGCGGTCGCGCGCACCCCGTGGGGGGTGGCGCCGACCGGGCTGCTTCTGCTCGGCGCGATCTACTGCCTGTTCCCGGTGCTCTGGGTGTTCATCGCGGCGACCAAGTCGCCCGGCGAGCTGTTCAGCACCTCGACGCTGGCCTTCGGCACCGGCTTCCTCGACAACGTGACCCAGCTGTTCGCCTACCGGGACGGGGTGTTCTGGCTGTGGGCGGCCAACACCCTGCTGTACGCGGGCGGCGGCGCGCTGCTGTCGACCGCGGTCTCGGCGATCTCGGGGTACGCGCTGGCGAAGTACCGCTTCCCCGGCCGGAACCTGATCTTCAACCTGCTCATCGGCGGCATCCTCGTGCCCGCCGTGGTGCTGGCGATCCCGCAGTACCTGCTCTTCTCCAAGGTCGGACTGGCCGACACCTACTGGGCCGTCCTGCTGCCGCAGATCCTGCACCCGTACAGCATCTATCTGGCCCGCATCTACGCCACCGCGGCCATCCCCGACTCGCTGCTGGAGGCGGGGCGGATCGACGGGGCCGGCGAGTGGCGTCTGATGTACCGGGTGGCGATGCCGCTGATGGTGCCCGGCATGGTGACGATCTTCTTGTTCCAGTTCGTGGCCATCTGGAACAACTTCCTGCTGCCGTTCATCATGCTCGGCGACGACGGCAAGTTCCCGCTCACGGTCGGACTCTTCACGCTGCTGGCGTCCGGGGCGAACCAGCCCTCGCTCTACAACCTGATCCTCACCGGCGCGTTCCTGTCGCTCGTGCCCTTGATCGCGCTCTTCCTCACAATGCAGCGATACTGGAAGACCGATCTGTCCTCCGGAGCGGTGAAATGAAGCGCCCTACGATCCACGACGTGGCCGCCGCCGCGGGCGTGTCCCGCGGCACGGTGTCCCGGCTGCTCAACGGCGACAAGTACGTGAGCACGGCGGCACGCGTGGCCATCGAGCGGGCCATCTCGGAGACCGGCTACGTGGTCAACCGGGCCGCCCGCAGCCTCGTCACCCAGCGCACGGGGTCGGTCGTGATGGTGCTGTCGGAGCCGCACGAGAAGCTGTTCGAGGACCCCAACTACAGCACGACCATCCGGGTCGCCATCAGGATGCTGGCCGAGCGCGACCTGTCGCTGGTGATGATGATGGCGGGCGACGAGGGCGACCGCGAGCGCGTGGTCCGCTACGTCCGCGGGGGCCACGCCGACGGGGTGCTGCTGCTCTCGACCCACGCCGGCGACCCGTTCATCGACGCCCTGCAGTCCGGGCCGCCCGCGGTCTCCTGCGGCGCCGTCATCGGCCGCGAGAGCGTCATCCCGTACGCCGCCGCCGACGAGCGCCTGGGCGGCCGCCAGATGACCGAGTACTTCGTGAGCCAGGGCCGCAGGCGCATCGCCATGATCACCGGCCCGATGGACACGCCCGGCGGCATCCAGCGCCTCGAGGGCTTCGCCGACGTGCTGGGCCGCAAGGCGACCAAGAAGCTGATCGCGCACGGGGACTGGACGCAGGCCAGCGGCGAGCGGGCGATGGCCGAGCTGCTGGCCCGCACACCCGACATCGACGCCGTCTTCGTGGCCTCGGACCTGATGGCCGCGGGCGCCCTGGCCGCCCTGCGCGCCGCGGGGCGCAGGGTGCCGGAGGACGTGGCGGTGGGCGGGTTCGACGACTCGTCGGTGGCCCTCTCGACGCACCCGCCCCTGACCACGATCCGCCAGCCGCTGGCGGAGGTGGCGCAGGAGACGGTACGCCTGCTGCTCGCGCTCATCGACGGCGCCGAGCACGTGGAGCCGGTGATACTGCCCACGGAGCTGGTGATCCGCGAGTCCGCCTGAGTCCCGCCCCGGACGTTGACATCATGGCCCTATGGCGATCAACGAACTGAGCCCCGACGAGCTGCTCACCACGACCCGCAGCGTGCGCAAGCGCCTCGACCTCACCCGCCCCGTGTCCATGGACCTGGTACGCGAGTGCCTGGAGACGGCGCTCCAGGCGCCCACCGGCGGCAACCGGCAGGGGTGGCACTGGATGGTGGTCACCGACCCTGAGCTGCGCAGGGCCATCGGTGACTACTACGGTCGCTCGCTGCGGACCTACTACGAGTCCGGCGCCTCCGCGGGGTCGCTGTTCAAGGACGACCCGGACAGGGCGGCGACGCAGCAGCGCGTGTCCGAGAGCTCCACCTACCTGGGCGAGCACATGGGCGACGTGCCGGTGCTGGTGATCGGCTGCATCACGCTGCCGGGCGGCGGGCTGCCGCAAGGCAATCAGGCCGGTCTGTGGGGGTCGCTGCTGCCGGCCGCCTGGAGCTACATGCTCGCCGCCCGGGCCCGGGGGCTGGGCACGGCGTGGACGACGCTGCACCTGGCGTACGAGAGCGAGATCGCCGAGCTGCTCGGCATCCCGGACGACGTCCGCCAGGGCGTGCTCATCCCGACCGCCCACTACCTCGGCGAGACGTTCAGGCCCGCGCGGCGGCAGCCGCTGGACGACGTGCTGCACGTTGATCGCTGGTAGCCGCGCGACCCGCCTCTTGCATGATGAAATGTCCGCATAAATCGGGGGTTCGAAAATAGGATCATGGATCTAGCCACCTGACCGAGGAGCCGACAGTGCCCGACAGCGAGCAGGAGCGCGCGCCCAGCGGGATCGACACCACCAAGCCGAGTGTCTCCCGCGTCTATGACTACATGCTCGGCGGCAAGGACAACTATGAGATCGATCGTCAGGTGGCCGCGGCCGCGCTGAAGATCGCGCCTGACGCGCCCGAGGCGGCCAGGGCCAATCGGGAGTTCCTGCGGCGCACGGTCCACTACCTGACGGCCGAGGCGGGCATCCGGCAGTTCCTGGACATCGGCTCGGGCCTGCCGACGCAGGGCAACGTGCACGAGATCGCCCAGGCGGTCGCCCCTGAGTCGAAGGTCGTGTACGTGGACCACGACCCGATCGTGCTCGTCCACGGCCGTGCCCTGTTAGCCGTGGACGCGTCCACCACGATCGTCGAGGCCGACGCCCGCGAGCCGGAGAGGATCCTCAACGACCCGAAGACGCGCTCCCTGCTCGACTTCGACCAGCCGGTCGGGCTGCTGATGTTCGGGATCCTGCACCACCTGGCCGACGACGAGGATCCGGCCGGCGTCGCTGCGGCCCTCCTGCGGCCGCTCGCCTCGGGCAGTCACGTGGTGATCTCGCACTTCCACAACCCGGGCGACGCCCACCCCGAGGTGTCGAAGCAGGCTCACGAGGCGGAGAGGATCTTCAACGAGCACCTCGGCACCGGCCGGTGGCGCGCCCGGGAGGAGATCCTCGCCTACTTCGACGGCCTCGAACTGCTGGAGCCCGGCCTGGTGCCGATGCCCGAGTGGCGCCCCGGCCCCGACGACCGCGCCACCCCGGGCATCACCTACCACACCTTCGTCGGGGGCGTGGCCCGCAAACCCTAGCCGGGCAGCTTGCCGGAGGCGACCACGTCGCGGTACCAGTGGGCGCTGTCCTTCCAGATGCGCTCGAGCGTGTCCGGCTGCACCCGGATGATGCCGAACCGCTTGGCGTACCCGTGCGCCCACTCGAAGTTGTCCATGAGCGACCACAGGAAGTACCCGCGCACGTCCGCCCCGGCCGAGATCGCCTCGGCCACGGCGGTCAGGTGCCGGTGCAGGTAGTCGACGCGCCGCTCGTCGTGGACCCGCCCGTCGGGGGTCACGACGTCGGCGAACGCGGCGCCGTTCTCGGTGATCATCGTGGGCGTGCCGGGGTAGTCGCGGTGCAGCCGCAGCAGCAGCTCGGTCAGGCCGGTCTCGTCGATGTTCCAGCCCATCTCGGTGTACGGGCCGGGCTGCTGGACGAACTCGACGTCCTCGCAGGCGATCCACGGTGACGCGGCCCCGTCCTGGTGCCCGTCGGAGGTCGCCCGGTCGCTGGACCCGTCCCACTGGCGCACCAGCGTCGGGTTGTAGTAGTTGACCCCCAGCACGTCCAGCGGCTGGCCTGCGGTGGCCTCGTCGCCGTCGCGCACGAACGACCAGTCGGTCACCTGGGCGGTGTCGGCGATGAGGTCGCGCGGGTAGGCGCCCTCCAGCATGGGGCCGAGGAAGGCCCGGTTGGCCACCGCGTCCACCCGCCGTACGGCATCGGCGTCCTGCTCGGACACGCCGCGCACGTGGTGCAGGTTGAGCGTGACCGACATCTGGGCGGTCGGGGCGGCGACCGCGCGCAGGGCCTGGACGGCCAGGCCGTGGCCGAGGTTCAGGTGGTGCACGGCGGCCAGCGCGGCGGCGGGCTCGGTCCTGGCGGGGGCGTGCACGCCGGAGGCGTAGCCGAGGTAGGCCGAGCACCATGGCTCGTTCAGGGTGATCCAGGTGGCCACGCGGTCGCCGATCGTCTCACCCATGAGAGCCGCGTACTCGGCGAAGTGGTAGGCGGTGTCGCGGTTGGGCCAGCCGCCCGCGTCCTCCAGCTCCTGCGGCAGGTCCCAGTGGTAGAGGGTGGCGACCGGAGCGATCCCGCGGGCGAGCAGCCCGTCCACCAGCCGCTCGTAGAAGTCCAGCCCCGGCCGGTTGACCGTGCCGTTCGGACGGACACGCGGCCAGGAGATCGAGAACCGGTACGCGCCCACGCCCAGCGCGGAGAGGATGTCCAGGTCCTCATCCAGCCGGTGGTAGTGGTCGCAGGCCACGTCGCCGGTGTCGCCGCCCGCCACCAGTCCCGGCGTGTGGGAGAAGGTGTCCCAGATCGAGGGGCCGCGGCCGTCCTCGTTCCAGGCGCCCTCCACCTGGTAGGCGGCGGTGGCGGTGCCCCACAGGAAGTTCTCGGGGAAGGTGGGCATGGTGCTCCTCACAAATCCTTACAGGGTGATCTCGATGTCGTCGCCCTGGGTGGTCTCCGTCGCCTGGCGTTCTCCGAAGAGGCGCAGGCTCCAGCGCGCGGGCGCGCCCGCGACGCGGCGGGCCCTGACGCGGTCGCCCGTGCGGGACACCTCGAAGACAGTAGCCGCGCTGCCGTCGAGGGCGGGCACGGTGACGGTGCGGCGGGCGCCGTCGGGGAGCCGGTAGGCGTTCAGGGTGACGCCGTCGGCGTAGTCATAGTCGGGCCGGTCCTCGCGGGCGCCCGTCGGCACCACCGCGCCGGGCCGCACCAGCAGCGGCAGGCTGTCGAACCCGTGCCGCTCGGTGCGCCACCCCGGCCCGCTCACGCTCTCCCCGCCGAGCAGCGGCGTCCATTCCCCATCAGGGACGTAGTACGAAATTTCACCATCCGCCGACATGACGGGCGCCACCAGCAGATCGGGCCCGAGCATGTACTGGGCGTCCAGGTGGTCGCAGCCCCGATCCCCGGGGAACTCCAGCCGCATGGCCCGCATCACCGGCAGCCCGTCGGTGGTCGCCTCGACCGCGGCGCCGTACAGGTACGGCATGAGCCGCGCCTTCAGCCGCGTGAACGAGCGCAGCACGTCCACCGACTCCTCGTCGAACAGCCACGGCACCCGGTACGAGCCGCTCCCGTGCAACCGGCTGTGCGACGACAGCAGCCCGAAGGCCACCCACCGCTTGAACACGGCCGGATCCGGCCGCCCCTCGAACCCGCCGATGTCATGGCTCCAGAACCCGAACCCGGCCATCCCCAGGGACAGCCCGCCCCGCAGCGACTCGGCCATCGCCTCGAACGTCGACTCGCAGTCGCCGCCCCAGTGCACCGGCAGCCGCTGCCCGCCCACCGTGGCCGACCGGGCGAACAGCACGGGCGCACCCCGTTCGGCCAGTACCCGGTGCACGGTCTCGTTGTAGAGCAGGGTGTAGTAGTTGTGCATGCGCTCGGGGTCGGCGCCGTCGGCGTAGGCGACGTCGGTCGGGATGCGCTCGCCGAAGTCGGTCTTGAACGCGTCCACCCCCATGTCGAGCAGCCCGCGCAGCTTGCCCGCGTACCACTCCCTGGCGGCCGCGGAGGTGAAGTCCACCAGCGCCCGGCCCGCCTGCCAGTGGTCGTCCTGCCACACGGTCCCGTCGGGACGGCGCAGCAGGTGACCGGCCGCTGCCCCCTCGTCGAACAGCTTCGACGCCTGCCCGATGTACGGGTTGATCCACAGGCAGACGCGCAGCCCGCGCTCCTTGAGCCGCCTGATCATGCCCTCGGGGTCCGGGAACACCTCCGGGTCCCACTCGAAGTCGCACCACCGGTACGGACGCATCCAGAAGCAGTCGAAGTGGAACACGCTCAGTGGCAGGTCCCGCTCGGCCATCCCCTCCACGAACGACGTCACCGTGGCCTCGTCGTAGTCGGTGGTGAACGACGTGGACAGCCACAGCCCGAACGACCAGGCGGGCGGCAGCGCGGGGCGGCCGGTCAGCGCGGTGTAACGGCGCAGGATGTCCTTCGGCGTGGGCCCATGGATGACGAGGTATTCCAGGTCGTGGCTCTCGACGCTGAACTGCACCTGCGACACCAGCTCCGAGCCCACCTCGAACGACACTCGCCCCGGATGGTTGACGAACACGCCGTAGCCGCGGTTGGTGAGGTAGAAGGGGATGTTCTTGTAGGCAAGGTCGCTGCTGGTGCCGCCGTCGTCGTTCCAGATGTCGACGGACTGCCCGTTGCGCACGAGGGGGCCGAACCGCTCGCCCAGCCCGTACACGAGTTCACCGGCGCCGAGGCGGAGCTGCTCGACCACGAAGTGCCGCTCGTCGGCGTCGCGCATGACACCGAGGCTCTTGCCGCCGCTGCGGGTCAGCTCGCGCCCGTCCGCGCTGAAGGTCATCTCCCACGGCGCGTCCCTGCGCACCCGTACGGTGAGGGCGCCGCTGGTCAGGCTCGCCTGCTCGCCGTCCACGGTGACGTCCACGTCAGGAGCGTCGTCGCGCACCTGGAAGGCAGGGGAGGCGGGGACGGATCCGGCGAAGTGCACCGTACGGACGCGGATCACGTCCGGCATCGGAGACGACACGTCGACCCGCAGCACCGGGCCGTCGATCGTGTGACCCCGGCGGGTGATGGGCCTGGCCGGGGCCAGGATCCGCAGCGAGCCGGCGTCGGCGGTCACGTCATGCGCCTCCACGGCGTAGTCCGCCCGCACCCCGGGACGCAGCCGCCAGTGACCGTCCCTGAACTTCATACCTCTCCTTCGACGAGGGCCGCGACCGCCTGCGGCGCCGGTGTGACGCATCCGTCCACGGTCCGGCGCGGGGAGGCGGTGGGGGTGTGCATGCCGATCTGTGGTGTCACGATGCATTCCCCCCTCGCGGGGGGCCGGAGCTGTCGCCGATCACCAGGCGGCAGGGCAGCAGCCGGTGCCGGGGCGGGCCGTCGTCCTCCAGCCGGTCGATGAGCATGCGCGCGCCGAGGCCGCCCAGCTCGGCGCTCGGCGGCTCCAGCGTGGTGAGCCGGGGATGGAACATCTCGGCGACCCTCGCCGACGACAGCACCAGCATCAACGTCAGGTCCTCCGGGATCCGCCACCCGCGCGCCGCCACGGCCGCGATCACGCCGGCCGCCGCGTGGTCGTCCATCACCGCCAGCGCCGTCACGTCCGGATGCGCCGCGACCAGCCGTTCGAACGCCTCCCTGCCCTCCTCGGCCGAGCCAGGCCGGAAGTCGTCCACGAACCCGATCCCGGCCGCGCGGGCGGCCTCGGCGAACTCCGCTCCGGCCCGGATCGCGGGACCGTACTGCGCCGCGTACGCGTCGGCGGAGAGGTTGAAGAAGGCCAGCTCGCGATGCCCGAGCCCGGCCACGTGTGCCACCGCCTGCCTGGCAGTGGCCGCGAAGTCGATGTCGGCGTGGTCGATCGAGCCCGGGTCGCGGGTCCGCCCGATCATGCCGAACGGGACGCCCGCCTCCGTGAGGTAGTCGATGCGCTCGTCGTCCAGCCCGACCTCCATCAGCAGCACGCCGTCCACCAGCCCCAGGCCGGTGAGGTGACGCAACTCCTCGACCGGGTCGGCGTGCTCGGGGGAGAGCAGCAGGTGGTAGCCCAGCTCGCGGGCCGCCTCGGCGGCGCCGGTGGCGAACTGCATCTCGGTCAGCCCGAAACCGCTGCGCGGGGCGGGGTAGAGCAGGGCGAGGATGCGGGTGCGCTTGCTCTGCAGGCCGCGGGCCAGCAGGCTCGGGCGGTATCCGAGGTCGGCCGCGGCCTGCTCGATGCGCCGCCTGGTGTCCGCCGCCACCGGACGGGTGCCGTTGAGCGCGGCGGACACGGTGCTGACCGCGACCCCCGCCCGTTCGGCCACGTCACGTATCGAAGACATCACACTGCCGGTTCCCCTGGATCGAAACGTTTCGCACAACCTAGGGTCCGCTTTGCGGGGCTGTCAATGGGGTGGAATCGGGCGTCCCAAACCCCCTCTTGAACGGGGGCGTGTCTTCGTCAGGAGTGACGCTTCACGGCGGGGGAGCGGTGGACTGGCGCTGGATCAGCTGGATCGGCCCGGCCAGCACCTCGGCCACCGTGTCGTCCGGCTTCAGGGTGTGAACGGTCCTCCCTTTTCGCTATGGGAACCTAAGGCTTGGATTTGATCTCTCCATGGCTCTGTTGAGGTTAGCGGCGGTAGCCAAGCGTTTGGGGCGTACCCGACGCGGACCTGTCGTTGCGGGTGGTGCGGCCATTGTGGTGGGGATCGGCCGAGGGCGCCGATGTACGCGCCTCCGGTACGGCCGGTCAAGCCGATGCGGCGGAGGTGTCCGTCAATGCTCGCATGCCCTGGTTTGCCCTGGTATCGAACCGTGTCAGCTCGCGGCTACTGCGCTTGATCGCCCCGTCTGTCCGGGCCGGGTGTCGGCTGTGCGGTATGGATGCTGCCAGTATCGATGTGTTGTTCACATGTTCTATCCGGGTGCGCCGGCCCGTGTGGTGCGTCTGGTGGTACGAATGCCGCTCGTCGGCATGCCGTCGTGCCGCTCGCTGCTTAAGACGGTCGAGCATGGCCACGGTTGTTGTAACGCGCCCGCTCGGCGCGGTCGTTTTTCACCTTCGGCCCGTCCCGGAACCGGAGATGGTCGATGAGTAAACTCACCGCGACCGCGACCTGCACCGCCCATGGCGCGATCGTGGAGCAGACCGGTCAGGTCGTCCCTCAGCCGCTGCCGGCCCAGCGGGTCACCTGGCTGGCCGGCCTGGCACAAGATCTGACCGCGGGTCTGATCGCCGCCCGGTGGAATGCGGCGGATCTGGATGCGCTGGCCTGCGGGGTGGGGCTGGCCGGGCGGGCGTTGCCGGCAAAGGGCTGGATGGCTGTCCGTCGGCTGGGCTGGGGCACGATCCCCGCCCCGGGCGTGCACGTCTGTGATCGCGTGGTGCGGTGCGCGCAGGAGCAGGCCGCCCGCACCCTGCGGCTCGCGCTGCTGCCGGACGGGTAACCGTGGCGCAGATCCGCAACCGGACCCGGCAGATCGCCGCTTACCTCGTCGAGCATGGCGCGTTGCCCGCCGATCTGACCGACCTGGAGCAGCCGCCGAACGTCGCGGCGCAGATCGTGCTGGCCGCCGCGGACCGGCAGTTGGTCGCCCTGGAGCGCACCGGCGATCACAGCGCCCGGTTGCGGGTGCGGCTGCCGCTGGTGGAGGCTCCTGCCTCCGGCCGGGAGTGCGCCTGGCACGTGCTGGATGTGGCTTTGCCGCCGACCGTCCCACGTGCTGCGACGCTGTGCATGCTCACCCTGCGGGTACGAAACGGCCGGGTGCGCGTCGATCTGCCGTTCCAGACCCCGATCGGCTTCGCGCCCGCCACCGGACATGCGACCGGGATGGGGTTCGACTGGGGCCTCAACACGCTGCTCACCGGCGTGACCGGGCGCCTGACCGACGGCGGCCGGGTGATCTCCGACGGGCGGCCGCTCACCTACGACGCCACCGCCATCTCGGCCAAGCTGCACCGGCTGCAGGCCGAGCGTGAGCACCTGGCCGCCAGACAGCGGCACCAAGACAAGCTCCTGTCCGGCATGGCCGTCACCGATCCCCGCCCCCTGGAACTGATGCGGGCCTACGAGAGCACCGGAGTCGAACACGACCGCCTGTGCGCGCGCATCCGCAACCTGAACCATGCGCCGGCCTGGTCAGCGGCCCGCTGGGCGGTCGACCAAGCCATCGCCGCCGCCGCGACGGTCATCTACCTGGAAGACCTGGCCACCCTGGAAGCGCGCGGACGCCGCGGACGGGCGAACGCGCGCCTGTCCGGGCAGGTGCGCGGGCAGATCATCGAGGCGATCCGGCACCTGGCGGCCAAACACACCATCGCCGTCGCCACCGTCCCAGCCCGCGGCACCTCCAAATACTGTCCCCGCTGCGGGAACGGCACCTCACTCCTCCGACACTGTCCGGCCCCTGACCGGCTCACCGAGCGGGGCTGGGCGTGGGCCTACTGCCCGGCCTGCGGCCTGTCGTGTGATCGTGACTGGGCCGCAGCCGAACGCATCCTCGCCCGAGGCCTGCTCGGCCAGAATGCCACCCGCACCCACCGCGCCACCGGCGCCCGCACCATCGGCAAGGTCGTGGAGGGCAACGTGGCCCGCGCCCGCCGCACCCGCAAGCCCACCAGGGCCGCCCGGCGCGCCCGCCGCACCCGAACCGACCTGCACCCCCGACCCGAAGCGCGGGACCGATCCAAGAACCGCCCCACCCTGAAACGACTGGCCCGCACCACGAACAACCCGGTCAGCAACACGGTGAACAACCTGTCAGACGATGCGATGACCTCCAGCCGTGTGCCCGACCGGCGCACGGTGCCCGCCCCATTCCCCCCGGGGAATGGACAGCGTCCGGCGGGCCAAGCACCCCAGGCGACCCACCCACCGGCGGGCCGTACAGGGCTTGCACGCGATTCTCAACACCGGACCGGCTTCCACCGCGTCGCAGCCACCCCCGTACTCTCCCTCGGAGAGTACCGAGACGGCCCGACACGGCCACGCCCGCCCGATTTGCCGGAAATGCTCAGGTAAACACGGAGAATCGCAGACGCTGGCCAGCAGGGTCACGGTGCTCGGCCGGGATGGTCAGGTCGGCCGCGGGGCGATGGGCGCGAAGCGCGGGCGCACGCCGAGCCGAGACGGCCGCCGCCGCCCGTGACGAGCGCCGTCCGCCCGCTCAGGTCGATCGTGACAGCCATCCCCGAGGGACTCCCTTCGGCCAAACGATTGACCAGGCTATAACCCGTCGCCAGTCCAGCCGAGCTCCTCGTAGAAGGCGCCGCGGGCCTGCTCGAACGAGGCGCGGTCCAGCACGGCGCCCCGGTGGGGCCCCTCGGTGATGGGCTCTTCGTGCATCCGGGCGGGCAGCTCGTCGGGGCCGCCGCCCTCGCGGGCCGCGTACGCGCGCATCGCGTCGAGCCGCGCCTGACCGGCCGCCAGCAGGTCGTCCAGGGTGAACCCGTCCCCGTGGACGGCGGTGACCAGGGCGGTCAGATGGTCGACGGTCAGCGGGCGGGTGGGGGAGGAGGCGAAGACGCACAGGTTCAGCGCGTCGAGCCCGCTCCACAGCCGCAGCAGCCGGGCGGTGCGCCGCCCCCGCTCGGCGTCGAGCTCGGCGACCGGGGCGGGTGCCACCCCGATCCGGCCGGCCTCGCCGAAGCTGTACGCCAGCCCGGCGACGGGGTCGAAGTCGAGGTCGTGCTCCAGCGCGTCGTAGCGCGGCCCGCCCGGGGCGATCGCGTACCCGAGCCCGATGCCGGGCTGGACGCGGGGGTCGAAGCAGGGCAGTTCGGCGCCCTTGACGGTCATCGCGTACGGGGCGGCGCCGGGACCGAGCTTGGCGGCCGCCCGCGCCGCGCCCTCGGCGAGCAGGTCGCCCACGGCGCCGGTGCGTGTCGCGACGTCCCCGATGAGCCCGGGCAAGGCCGCCGCGTCACCGAACGCGGGCCCGCCGGGCAGCAGGCCGTGCCCGGCGCACTCCATGGCGAACGCCAGCGTCCCGCCGAGGGAGACCGGGTCGAGGCCGAGGTCGTTGCAGAGGGCGTTCGCGCCGAGCACGGCGTCGAGGTCGTCGATCCCGAGGTTCCACCCGAGCGACAGGAACGCCTCCTGCCCGAGCCCGCCCGGCCTCCGCTCCGCGGTGCCCGGGGGCGCGTACACCTTGAGGCAGTCGTTCGGGCAGCCGGGGCAGGCGCCGGTGGTCGTCACTGCCCGTCCGTCGTAGTCGCGCGCCTCGGGGACCCGCAGCCCGGACGCGCCGGACACCGAGAAGTTCCGCACCGAGGCGTACCCGGGGGCGGGCGGCTCTCCGACCCATCCGGCGAACCCCGGCAGCCCGGCCTGGAGCGCCGCGAGCGGGTTCGTGGCCAGTGAGTCCCGGTAGTAGGCGGCGATCCGGGCGACCGCCTCAGGGTCGGCCACCTCCGCGGGCGCGTCGCCCACGCACACGATGGCCTTGAGGTTCTTGGCCCCGAAGACCGCGCCGAGCCCGTACCGCCCGGCGGCGTAGGCGTAGTCGGTCACCACGCTCGCGTACCGGACGAGGCTCTCCCCGGCGGGCCCGATCGCCGCGACGTGCGCGGCCTGGCCGTGCCTGGCCCGCAGCGCGTCCGTCGTGGCGGCCGTGCCCAGCCCGCGCAGCTCAGAAGCATCGTGCACCGACACCTCGCCACCTTCGACCAGCACGTAGGACAGACGCCCGGCCCGGCCGGTGACGGCCAGCGCCTTGGCGCCCGCCCCGCGCAGGCCCGCCGCGAACGGCCCGAGCGCGTGCGTCTCCCCTGCCACCCCGGTCAGCGGGGACTTCGCCAGGAACACGGCCTTGGCCAGCCCGGGCGCCGCCGTGCCGCCCAGCATCCCGGCCGCCACGTACAGCAGCGCCCGCGGGTCGTACGGATCGAGCCCGGCGGGCGTGCGCTCGGCCATCAGCCGCAGCCCGAGTATCGACCCGCCGAAATGCCCCCTCTCGGCCGAGCGATGCTCCTTCTCCACGTTCCCGCTGGTCAGATCCACAATGAACGGCACGCCGAAGCCTCCTGGGGTCGATGAGGGCACCAGGAGCGGACAACATCACATGTCACCGCGAGGGCGCAACCCGTCATTGTTTTGCCGCAACGTAATTCGCCACTGCCTGCGGGTCCTTCTCTGCCGGACCCGGATGCGCTGCCATGGATGACATGGCGCTCACTCAGTCGCTCACCCGCCGCGACGCGGCCCGGCTCCTCGGAGCGGCCGTGGCCGTGGCCGTCGCCGCCGCACCCTCACCGCGGACCGCCCACCGCGCGAACGTCGACGCCCTGCTCAGGCGGCTGACGCTGGAGGAGAAGGTCTCGCTGCTGCACGGCGCCAAGGACCCCGCCTCCAAGGGCCAGGCGGGCTACCTTCCCGGCGTGCCCCGCCTCGGCATCCCCGAGCTGCGCCTGGCCGACGGGCCCGCCGGGGTCCGGGCCACGGCGAGCGCCACCGCCCTGCCCGCCCCGGTCGCGCTCGCCTCGACGTTCGCCCCCGACCTCGCCAGGCGGTTCGGCGCGGTCATCGGCCGGGAGGGCCGGGCGCTGGGCATGGACGTGCTGCTGTCGCCGATGACCAACATCGTCCGGGTTCCGCAGGCGGGCAGGAACTTCGAGACACTCGGCGAGGACCCGCTGCTGGCCGCCGCGATGGTCGCGGCCGAGGTGCGCGGCATCCAGGGCGAGGGCCTGATCGCCACGGTCAAGCACTACGCCGCCAACAACTTCGAGAACGACCGCCGTACCGTCGACGCCCAGGTGGACGAGCGGACCCTTCGCGAGATCTACCTGCCGGCCTTCGAGGCCGCCGTGGAGGCGGGCGTGGGCGCGGTCATGGCCGCCTACAACCGCGTCAACGGCGTGTACGCCGCCGAGAACCCGCACCTGCTGACCGAGATCCTGCGCGACGAGTGGCGCTTCGGCGGCTGGGTGATGTCCGACTGGTCCGCCACGCACAGCGGCGCTCCCGCCGTCACCGCCGGGCTCGACATGGAGATGCCGTCCGGCGCCAACTTCGCCGGCCTGGTCGCCGCCGTCACCTCGGGGCGGCTGGCCGAGTCCGTGGTGGACACCGCGGTCCGCCGCGTCCTCGTCCAGCTCGACCGGTTCGGCCTGCTCGGCGGCGGCCGGCCGCGACCGTCCCTCGACCGGGAGGCGGGCGCCCGCACCGCGCGGGAGATCGCGCTGGCGGGCGCGGTGCTGCTGCGCAACGAGCGCGACCTGCTGCCGCTCGGCCGCGACGACCTGGCCGACCTCGCCGTCATCGGCCCCACCGCGGCCGGCCCGCTGGCCGGCGGCGGAGGCAGCGCCCGGGTGATCCCCGCCAGAGCCGAGAGCCCGCTGAACGCCCTGCGCCGCCAGGCCCTGACGACCGTGGGGCCGGGCAGCCGCATCCGCTGGGCGACCGGCGTCGACCTGGAGGGCGTACCGGTCCCCGCCTCGGCCCTTTCCCTGCGGCGCACCCGGCGCGGCGGCACGCCGCAGGCCGCCGCCCAGGTCGACCACACCGGCGCGAACGCCCTGCCCGCAGGCTCGTCGTGGACGTGGACGGGCACGCTCACCGCTCCCTCGACCGGCGACTACGACCTGCGCATCCAGGGCGCGGGCGGCTTGCCCTCGTTCAACGGCTCGATCTCGCTGACCGTCGACGGCGTCAAGGTCGGCTCGGCCGGCGCCCTCATCGGCGGCAACAGCAGCCTCATCGCGACCTCCGGCGGCCTGACCAACGCCGGCGGCGTCATCCACCTGGAGTCCGGCCGTGCCAGGCGGATCACCATCGCGGCCACCGGCGCGGCGGGCTCGCCACTGCAGGTCAGGCTGGCCTGGGTCACCCCGCGGCGGCGCCAGGAGGCGCTGCGGGAGGCGGCCGCCCTGGCCAAGGAGACGCGGGCGGCGCTCGTGTTCGCCTTCAACGAGGGCACTGAGGGCGCCGACCGTGCGAGCCTCGCCCTCCCGAAGGGCCAGGACCAGGTCATCGCGGCCGTCGCCACCGCCAACGCCCGCACCGCCGTGGTGCTCAACACCGGCGATCCGGTGCTCATGCCCTGGGTGGAGCGGGTGCGGTCGATCCTGCAGATGTGGTACCCGGGCCAGGAGGGCGCGGACGCCACCGCCACCCTCCTGCTCGGCGGCGCCAGCCCGGGCGGCAAGCTGCCGGTGACCTTCCCACGGCGGGCCGAGGACACGTCCACCGCACAGCCCGGGCGCTACCCGGGCGTGAGCGGCGTCGCCGTCTACAGCGAGGGCGTCTTCGTCGGCTACCGGCACTACGACGCCGGCGACGTCGAGCCGCTCTTTCCCTTCGGGCACGGCCTGTCCTACACCCGCTTCCAGTACGGCGACCTGTCGGTGCGGGGCGCGGGCGGCGGGCTGAGCGTGTCCTTCACCGTCACGAACACCGGCCGCCGCGAGGGCGTGGAGATTGCCCAGGTCTACCTCGGCCCGCCGCCCGGCCCGCCGGTCCCGATGCCGCCACGGGCACTGGCCGGGTTCGCCAGGGTGCGGCTGTCGCCCGGCGAGCGGCGCCGCGTCACCGTGACGGTGGACCGGCGCGCGCTGCAGTACTGGTCGGACGGCCGATGGGTGCTCGCGGGCGGCCGCCGTACGGTCCACGTCGGGTCCTCCTCCAGGGACCTGCGCCTACGTCAGGACGTGACAGTCCGATGAGAGGCTCGTTGATGCGCCGCGGGGGCGGTCTGCGAGATCATGGAGACCCTCAGGACACGTGAAGGGCTGCCCCCGTGACGAAGGTTTCGCTGATCGTGCCGTGCTACAACGCCAGCAGGACTCTGCGCATGTGCCTGGAGTCCGTGCTGTCCCAGACGAGGCGGCCCGACGAGATCGTCGTGGTGGACGACGCCAGTGACGACGGCTCGCCGGCCATCGCCGAGGAGCTGGGCTGCCGCGTCGTACGGCTCCCCGACAACCGCGGAGTCTCGGCGGCCAGGAACGCCGGGGTGGAGAGCACCAGCGGCGACGTGATCTTCTTCCTCGACAGTGACGTGGCGTTACGACCGGACGCGGTCGCCAACGCCGTGAAGCTGCTGGAGGACGATCCCGGCCTGGGCTGCGTACACGGCGTCTACGACACCGAGCCGCTCATAGACGACGGCCCCGTCGAGTGGTACCGCCTGCTCCACCAGGTCCACTGGCGGCGCAGGCACCTCGGCGAGGTCAACAGCGTCGTGTTCGCGCTGGCCGCGATCCGCCGGGCGGTGTGGCTGGAGGCGGGCCGGCTCGACGAGGGCCTGCGTGACAGCGAGGACGTGGAGTACAGCAGCCGCCTGGCCGTGCGCACGAGGATCCTGCTGACCGACGCCGTGATGGGCCGCCACGACGAGGGCCACCGGTTCCTGCCGGTCCTCGCCGAGCAGTGGCGGCGCGCCCTGCCGCTGATCCCGCTCGCGCTGGCCACGGCCAGGCGCGGCGCGGCCAAGCCGGAGAACGCCAACAGCCGCGCCGGCATCCTCGCCTGCGCGCTGGCGCTCGCCTGCCTGCCGCTGGGGCTGCTGGATCCGGCCCTGTTCCTGGTGCCGGTGGTGCTGGTCGGGTGGTTCGTCGTGGCGGATCCCGAGCTGCTGCGATTCGTGCACCGGCAGCGCGGGGTGGCCTTCACGGCCTACTTCATGGCCGTACACCTGGCGGTCCACGTGGTGCTCGTCACGGGCCTGGCGGTGGGCTCCCTGCGCGTGCTCAGGAGAGCCCCCGCCTGACGGTGCGGTTCACGGTTCCCGGGAGTCGCCGTCCTGAAGGCCTGACTCGCGATCCGGGACGTCCGCGACGACGGCCCGGATCCACGACGCCACCACCCGTCCGAGAAGCGAACGAGGCATCACGGCGCCGGCCATGCCCCTGTCGGCCGAGATGAGCGTCACCGTCCGTGTGACCTGGCCTGCGACAAGACATGTCGTGGTCGCGGCGCCCAGGACGACCCACAGGTCGTATCCCTGCGGGAGCAGCATGACCACGAACGTCACGTACGTCACCAGTACGCCCACGAACACGACCACCCATGTGGCGCGCTGTTCCCTGGCCGGTCGTCCACCGGAGGGCTGGGCCCGGCGAGGGGCACGCCTGCGGCTCCTGCCGGAAGGTGCGGTCGACGTCGCCATGAGCGACCTCCTTGATCCTTGTTGACTCCAGGTGGGAGCGCCGGACGCGGCCCGCGAAATGGCCGCTTCGAGGCGCCGGCTTACGACGAACCTCGTGATACAACGCCTGGGCAAACAGGGATGTGAGAGTTCCTCGTGTGAGTAAGCATGGCATGCCGGTCGCCCTCCGTGACGGCCGTAATGAGACGTCACGGGGAGAAATGACGAAGAGGTCTCCTGTTTGCCCAGGAGACCTCTTCGCTTTCAACCGGTCCCGGCGCCCCACCTGAAGTCAGCAGACAGTCGCGCCGGAATCACGGCGGGAACGGATTTGCCTCTCATATTGAGAGCCGGCCCTCCGCGACCTGCAGCCACAATGTCCTGGCTGCAAGCTTGAACACGATGATTGTACATGTGCCCGTCAGGCCGCAAATCTCCTGCTCCAGGAGGGTTGGACAATAAGGGTGAAACCATATGAACGCGTACAAAACGGAACATGAGCCTCCGAGCCCCTTCAATGCCGGGCCAAACCATTTCGGAGGGTCGGCGGAGATATTTCGCCGTGCGCCCGCACTGCCGGGCCTGAGCATTCTGAATATTCGCTTATCTGCGGCAGATTGATTCTGGAATATGTGGCGAGCCGCACCGGAATTCGGGCGGGAAGCGCGCAGGTAAAATTTGACGGCGATTGGACGCGGGCGTGTCGCGGAAGGAGTCGTGCAGGCGTCAGTCACTCTCCGCATTCTGTCGATGACATAACGTTATCGAATTGGCGTCGATTTCAGCGGGCGGTCGTTTTCGCCGCCTCGTGATACACCCCGGCCGTCTCGGCGGCGGCGCGGGACCAGCTGAGACTTTCGCTGACGAACCGCTCGCCCCGCTCCGCCAGCCCGCGGCGCAGCGCCGCGTCGGTCATGACCTCGATCACGCCCCGCGCGATGTCGGCGGGCTCGCTCGCCCGCACGAAGTACGCCGCGGGCGCTTGCGGATCGGGCCCGAGGAAGAGCCGCGAGAAGCCGTCGCCCAGAATCGTCGCCCGCCCCATCGCCATCGCCTCGGTCGCCACCAGCCCGAACGGCTCGAACAGCGACGGGAACACGCACGCGTCGGCCAGCTCGTAGTGCTCCAGCAGCTCCCGGCCCTCGACGAACCTGCCGCCGGCCAGCACCCGCCCCCGCAGCCCCGTCGAGGCGACGATGCGCTCGACGCCCGCCACGTCACCCTCACCGACGATCAGCAGCCGCAGCCCCGGCACCGCGTCCGCCGCCGCCCGCATCGCCTCGAGGAGCTGGTAGACGCCCTTCTGCCGCTCGATCCTGCCCACGAACAGCAGCACCGGATCCCCTTCCGGCAGCCCCAGCCTCTCGCGCAGGGCCCGCGCCCCGGCACGCAGCGTGTCCCGCCCGTACGACGGGAGCACCGCCTCGTACGTCCCGCCCAGCGGCACGACGTCGATGGGCGTCCGGTCCCAGCCCGCGGCCTGGAGCTGGTCGCCCACCTCCGGCGTGGCCACCACCACGCGCCGGGAGATCCTGGCCAGCCACCGCTCCAGCGCCGCGAACACGTTGAGCGGGTCGGTGATGCTGCGCTGCGGCGCGACCCCGTACTCCGTGGTGTGCAAGTGGAAGACCACCGGCAGCCGCAGCACGTAGTGGCAGAGCAGGCCCGACAGGAAGTTCGTGGAGTCGTGCACGGCCACCAGGTCGGGCCGCTCACCGCGGCGGCACAGCCGCAGGAAGTAACGCCAGTTGCTGACCACGACCTGCAACGCGAGCAGCAGGAACTCCGCGCGCTTGGTGCGGTTGAGCCGCTTCCCGCGGATGAAGACGCTCCGCGGCCGGTGCACGCGGATGCCGCCCACGCTCTCGTCCACCGGCTGGTGGCCGTCGTTCAGCGTGTACACCGTCAGCTCGTGATCGCGGGCCAGGTACGGCGTGATCAGCTCGACGTACCTGCCCAGGCCGGCGGTGATGTTGGGCGGGAACTGGTTGACGACGTAGGCGATCCTCATGCGGCGCCTTCCACGGGCCGGTAGATGCGGGCGGCCGCCGCTGCCACGACGGCCAGCAGGACGAGGTTGGCCAGCGCGAAACCCACGAGCCCCCCGGCCAGGCCCTGCCAGCGGATGCAGGCGGCCAGCGCGGCCAGCGCGAGCGGGGTCCCCGCCGCCAGGCAGCCGATGAGCACCTTCGCCCCGCGCACCCCGTCCATGGACAGGGCGACGGAGTACAGGTTGAACGCCGTGTGCGCGCCGATGCCGAGCGCTGACAGCGCCATCAGGCCCGGTGAGTACGGGTAGTCGCCGCTCATCAGCAGGAAGAACACCGTGCTGGCGGCGAACGAGACCAGAGCCGTGACCCCGGCCACGGCCGGGACCAGCCGGGCGATCCGCCGCATCAGCAGCGGCTTGTCCGAGGTGGCCATCGCGGGCAGCAGCACCAGCCCGATCCCGTCGGTGAACACCACGCCGAGCAGCCGCTTGGGGAAGCCGTTGTAGACCGAGTACACGCCGACGTCGGCCGGGGTCGCCCAGTGGTTCAGGAAGATCACGTCGATGCCGAACAGCACGCCGGTGAGCGCGGCGATGACCGTCACGTACATGCCGTGCCGGTACAGCGACCGGGCCAGCCGGGCCGACCAGAGGCGCGGCCGCGGCCGCACCGCCGCCAGCGCCGCCACGGCGAACGCCACGTTCGTGGCGATCAGGCCCACCAGGTACGGCTCGGCCTCCCTGACGCCCAGCACCAGCAGGCAGTACGTGGCGGTGGCCAGGTAGACGATCGCGATGGCCAGCTTGAGCCCCGCCACGAAGGCGAATCGACTCAGCCCGCGCAGGAAGCTCTCGGCGAGCTGGTTCACCGTCATCGACGCCGCCAGCGCCAGGCCGAAGCCGAGCGTGCGGGTGTCCACGTTCAGCGCGGACGTGAGCAGCGGCGCCGCCAGCATGCCCAGCACGGCCAGCCCGGCGGTCACCGCCAGCGCGGCCGGCAGCGCCGTGGCCACCAGTTCGGGCCGCCGCTCCGGATCCGCCCTGGGCAGCTCCTGCAGCATCACGTAGTGCAGGCTCGTCAGCATGCCGACGGTGACGATCAGCGCGATCGACAGTACCACCGTGAACTGGCCGAACGCGCTCGCCCCCGCCCCGCGGGCGATGACCAGCGTGGTCGCCGCCGCCGTGCCGCTGGCCACCGTGCTCACCAGCGTCGGCCCGGCCGCCCACCGCAGGCCCGCCGCGCGTTCCCTCAGGACCTGCACCGCTGGTACGCCTGCCTGGCGAACTCCAGATCGTCCGCCGTGTTGATGCCGCGCGCCTCGTCCGGGTCGGCCACCGGCACCACGGTCACCGGCAGGCCCTCGGCCCGCGACAGGTGCGGCAGGAACGGCAGGAAGTTCACCTCGCCGGTGGCCGCGCCCTGCGCCGCCTCCGCCGTGTACCGCTCCCACGCCGCCCCCAGCCCCTCGGTGGCCAGGCAGAACACGCCGACGTCGCTGAGCCCGCCCGGGCGGCACTCGTCGCCCTCACGGGACTGCCGCACGCGTACGAGCCGGCCCTCGGACAACTCGTACTCCACGTACGGCTCGGCCATCGGCACCAGCGGCAGGGTCAGCCCCTTGCCCGGGTGGGCGGCGACGACCTCGCGCACGGTCGCGGGGGAGAGGTTCGCCTGGTCGCCCCAGACCACCAGGATCGTCTCGTACGCCGCCCAGTGCCCCGCGGCCCCGAAGATCGCGTCTCCCATGCCGGTCGGCCGCTCCTGGACGCTCACCGACACCGCGCCCGCGCCGATCTCCACGGCCGCGAGGTCCCGGAACGGGGCCTCGCCGTCGGGGGAGAGGACGACGTGGATGCGCTCGGTCCACGGCCGCAGCCGCCGCAGCAGCAGGTGCCACACGGTGACACCCTCGGCGACCTCGATCATGATCTTCGGGATGCCCTGGCCCAGCCTGGTGCCGCGCCCGGCGGCCGGTATCACCGCACAGATGCTCAATTCATCTCCAAGAGGGACACGATGTCGTCCAGGCCGCGTACCGCGACCGCGCCGGGTGCCGGCTCGGCGGTGTGGACGTGCAGCGTCGCCAGCCCGGCCCCGACGGCGGAGGCCACCCCGTGAGGGGAGTCCTCCAGCACGACGGCCTCGGCCGGATCGACGAGCCAGCGGCGGCAGGCCAGGCGGTAGAACTCCGGGTCCGGCTTGCTCACCGGCACGTCGTCGGCGGTGAGCACGTCACGGAAGCACGCCCCCAGGGACGAGCCCGCCAGCACCCGCTCCACCGACCCCCGGCTTCCGCTGGTGACCAGGTACGCCACCCGGCCCTCGCCGGACAGCCGGTCGAGCAGCCGGCGCGCCCCCGGGAACGGCCGGACCCGGCCCCGCTCGACGGACTCCCGGTAGAGGTCCTGCTTGCGCCGCGCCAGCCGTCCGGCCACCTCGCGGTCCCCGGCGGTCAGCAGGGCGGCCACCTCGGCGGTGCTCGCGCCCGCGTGGTCGGTGTACCGGAAGGACGGGAGCGCCGCCGGGACGAGCTCCGCGATGGCCTGGCGGAAGGCGGCCTCGTGGGCGGGGAACGAGTCCACGAGCGTCCCGTCGAGATCGCACAACCACACCCGCCGCCCGGCAAGCGGCACACTCGCGCCGGCGACGCCTCCCCGGGGAGCGTCTGCCGGGCCTGTGGGGCCGCTCATCCGGCCCGCGCCAGCGGGATCTCGCCGACCACGGCCTGGAGCGCCTCGGCCGTGCGCGGGCCGCTGTGCGTGCCGGGACGCTCGGCGTCCTCCAGGTCCACGCTGATCCAGCGCGCCCCCGCCCAGCAGCCGCGTTCGACGACCCCGCGCGGCACCGCGGGCCCGCCGGACGCGCCGTGATGGCTGAGGACGTGCGTGATCGTCCGCCGCTCGTTGCCCGGGTCGCCCAGGTACGCCAGCGTGCGATCCACCAGATCGGTGGCCGTCAGCCCCTGGATGTCGTGGTCGCCCCCGATGTTGACGACGAACACCCTGGCCGCGGCCCGGCTCTCCGCGATCGCCTCGGCAACGCCCGGCGTCAGGTAACTGGGCAGCAGCGACGAGTGCGGCGTGCCGGGGCCGTACACGACGAGGTCGCTGTCCCGGGCCGCCTCCAGCGCCTCGGGGTTGGGCGAGATCCCGGCCGCGTGCCGGGCGAGCAGCTCCCGCACCCGCTCCGGCGGCCGCCCCGCCAGCTCGGCGCGCGCGGCGGCCGTCAGCGGCTCCCGCAGCAGGAACAGCCCCGTGATGGCCGCCGCGTCCTGCGGCGCGACGATGTCCGCCTCGTCGGCCAGCACCCGCCCGTCCTCCTTGAGCGCGACCAGGAACGCGTTCTCGCCGGCCGTCACGTTGAGCAGCCTCGCCGGAGACCCGAACATGCGCGCGCACGCGCGTACCGCGGCGTTGAAGTCCTCGCCCAGCCGCAGGTACGCCCCGGCGAACACGAGGTTGCCGAGCGCGCAGTCGGCCAGGTCGAGCCCGTCGGGCTCGGCGCGCAGCCGTCCCGCGAAGACCCGCAGCTCCCGGGCGATCCGGTAGTCCAGCGGCCCGTCGATCAGCCGCTCCAGGTCCGCGGCCGTCGTGCCGGGCGCGAGCCGGCGTTCGAGCAGCTCCCGGCGGGGGTCGCCGCGGTCCAGGTGGAGCAGGAGGTTCTTGCGGAAGTCCGACGGTCCGAGCATGCCCGGCAGGTAGCGGCGCAGCGCGCCGGTGGACAGGCCGTTGTCGTACCCGTTGATCAGCAGGGACAGCTCCAGCCCCGGCCTGCGCAGCAGGGCGCGCGCGATCCCGGCCGCGCCCCGCCCGCCGCTGAACAGGGAAACCCTCACCGGACCTCCTCGTCCAGGACCGGGACGCGCAGCACGCCACGGCGCACCAGCCAGTGGCGCAGCCCCAGGTACCCCACGAACAGGGCCCGGTCGCGCGCCCCCTGCCAGAAGCGCCAGCCCCGGCTGCCGCCGCCCCGCTCGCGATGCTCGATCGGCAGCTCCACCCACGCGTGTCCCAGCTCGGAGACGCGGGCCGTGATCTCGGTCGAGCAGTTCATCCCGGCCGACTCCAGCGGCAGCGCGCGGAACAGCGGCCCGTACACCACCTTGAAGATCGAGTTGAAGTCGCGGTAGTGGGTGCGGTGCAGCAGGTTGCTGACCGCGCCGCTGGCCGCCGACCCCCACCGGTACGGCAGGCTGTCGGCCTTCCTGATCCGGGCGCCCGAGAACGCGAGCCCCGCCCCCGAGCGGATGCGTTCGATGAACCGGTCCAGGTTGGCGATCGGGAACTGTCCGTCGGAGTCCAGCAGCACGACCCAGTCCATCCGGGTACGCGCGATCGCGGCCGCGATGGCGGCCCCCGCGCCGCGGTTGCGCTCGAACGTGACGACGACGAGCCGCGGGCAGTCCTCCCGCAGTTCCTCCAGGATCTTCCCGGTCGCGTCGCCGCTGCCGTCGTCGCACACGACGATCTCCCAAGCGCCGATCGCCGGGTTGCGCTCCAGGTACTCCCGCCATTCCGTCACCGCGGCCGCGATGTTCTCCGCCTCGTTGTACGCGGGCGCCGCCACCGAGATCTCGATGAGGGGCGGCGCCGCAGGCGCGTTCGGCAAATGGTCACCTCCTCCGGGTGGCGTCCGCGCCGGCTCCCGTCAGGCGCGCGATCCAGCGGTCAAGGGGAAGCAGGTTGATCCCCACGATGAAGGGGACGTGGGCGAGCGTGAACCAGATCGCCGCGCCGAACGAGATCGGCCCGCCGGTGAACAGGTTGATGTGGGGGGCGTCGATTCGGTCGGGGATCTCAATCGGGTTGACCACCTGCCACATCACGTCCAGGAAGCCCGAGAACACGAGCAGCACGCCGGTGGCCATGATCTTCAGGCAGCGGCCGGGGGAGCCGCCGCCGATCCGGTACGCGGCGGCGACCGTGAGCACGATCCCCGGGTACAGCAGCAGGTACAGGTGGGTGTAGAAGCTGTCGCCCTGCGCCCGCGCGCCGTCCCCGTAGTAGAACCAGCTGATCCTCGGGATCAGGTAGCCGGTCAGGAAGACGAATGGGACATACAGCAACCAGTTCAGGCGTGGCGACACCCACGGGAAGAAGGCGATCGCGCAGCACAGGAAGGCGAAGGCGAGCAGCTTGGCCACCAGCTGCCAGGCGGCGTCGATCTCGCGGGCGTGGGGGGTGGCCAGCCAGACGAAGGCGAAGCCGGCCGCGCCGATGGCCAGGGCGATCCACCAGATGTGCGCGGCCCATGGGCGCCGGGCGTCGAGCAGGGGGTCGGGATGGTTCACAGCCGGTCCTCGTGGGGGGACGTCATGGGGGGAACGCGCTCGCGGGAGCGCTCCCAAACGCAGTATGTCAGCTGTTCCCGCAATGGTGATCTCAATACCAAATATCGGACCCGCCGGAATTGTCTGGCCTTTTGACTAACCGTAGTGCGGTAACAAAAGGCCAGCTCAATGACGTTAGTTCAAGATATCTGAAAACATGGAACGTTGTAGTGACGAACCGGTATGGAGGTGTCTGCCTGGGATGTCAAGACCTCCGCTCCGGCGCAGTGGCGGCGTCTTGCGGCGATGTCTTCATTGGACAGCGGATCCAATGATCCAGTGTATTCGCAGTTCAAACGAGATACAGAACGATTGGGAGCGCTCCCGCGCGGATTCACATCCCAGGCCCGAAACACGGGTTTCGGGATCACCGGAATATGCCCGGCCGGGGCCTGAGTCAGGCCGGGCCGAGGCTCCAGATGCGCAGCTTCCGGTCCTCGCCCGCTCCGGCGATCATCGGCCGGCCGTCCCGCTCGGCCAGCGCGAGTCTGCGGATCGCCCCGCCGGGACCCGGGCCGAGCACGCCGATGACGTCCCCGTCGCCGAGGTTCCAGACCCGGACGATGACGTCGCCGTTCCACGGGGCGTGGGCGACGACGGCCACGGGCACGTCGCCGATCCGGCCCGCGACGAGGGCCGTGGCGCCGCGGTCATCCGGAGCCTGGTCGCTGAACTCCCACTTCTTCCTGCGCTTGCCGGTCGCCAAGTCGTACACGCGCAGCGTCGCGTCCAGGTGGGTCGAGACCAGGACGGGCCTGCCGTCGATCTCGCCGCAGGCCAGCAGTTCGATCCCGCCGACCTCCCCGGTGCGGAAGGAGCGCAGCGGCTTCCCGTCCGACAGGCGCCACACCCGGACCCGCTCGCCGCCGTCTCCCGTGACGAGCACGTCGTCCTCACCCAGCCTGCCGAACGCCAGCCCCCTGACACCCTGGAAGTGGTCGCTGATCGCGGGGCCGATCTGCTTGCCGGTGGAGATGTTCCACAGCCGTACGACGCTGTGGAGGTCCCGCATGTCGTCGTACTTCTGCGACACCGCGACCGCCGCGCCCGCCGTGACGGTGACGGCGATGACGGGGTCACTCACCTTGCGCGAGGCGAGGCTCCCGCCCGCCGGGCGCCACAGCCGCATCCGGCCGTCGTGGTGACCGGAGGCCACCGCCGGTGTCCCGCCGAGGCTGCCGGCGCACACCCATTCGGCCGAGCCGCCACCGTCACCGAGCCGGGTGACCTCGGGGCCCAGGTCCCACGCGAACACCGCGCCCTTGGCGGTCCCGACGACGGTGCCCCCTTCGGCGGCCATCGCCGT
This sequence comes from Nonomuraea sp. CA-141351, assembly GCF_050944675.1. Lineage (NCBI taxonomy): Bacteria > Bacillati > Actinomycetota > Actinomycetes > Streptosporangiales > Streptosporangiaceae > Nonomuraea > Nonomuraea sp. CA-141351. Next base: position 7,453,609 of record NZ_CP191982.1, on the reverse strand, counting down.
GGGCGCGCCGTCCGTCGCGGGCAGGGGTACGGGATCGCCGGTCTGCGTGCCGAAGGGCTCGGCGGACGCGGCCGGGTTCGGTGACGCCGTGCCGGGGGACTGGGCCAGGCTCCCTGAGGAGGTGTCCCCGACGGGCCGGCCGGTGCGCCGGCCGTCCGGGTCGAGGAGGCCGCTCCCGGGCCGGAGGAGGGCGAACGCTGAGACCCCCACGGCCGCGGCGGCGGCCCCACCGCCGATCAACGCCCGCCGGCCGATCGACCCGCGCCGCCCCGGCGCGGTGTCCGCATCGGCCACGGACCCATGCCCTGCCTGGGCGAGCGGCGGGGCGAGTGGCCGGCCCGTGGGGTTCACCTGCCGGATGAGCTGCTGCAACAACTCGGCCGCGCCCGGCCGGGCGGCCGGATCCCTGGACAGACACGCCTCGATCGCGCCCAGCAGGTGCGGCGGCACCCCGGAAAGGTCGGGAACGCCGCTCAGCACGTGGTTCACGATGGCCGCGACCGTGTCCCCCGCGAAGGGCGTGCGCCCGGTGGCGGCGAACACCATCGTCCCCGCCCAGCTGAACACGTCCGAGGCGGGCCCCACCCGCTCTCCCTCGAACTGCTCGGGCGACATGTACGTGGGGGTCCCGACAGGCACGGAGGTCCCGGTCGTGGCGTCGAGCGCCTTGGCGATCCCGAAGTCGATGACGATCGGCCCGTCGGGCCCCATCAGCACGTTGCCCGGTTTGAAGTCCCGGTGCACGATCCCGGCCTGGTGGATGGCCGTCAGCGCGGTCAGCGTGGAGATCGCCAGCCGGTCCAGCGCCCCGCCCTCCCGCGGCCCCGAGGCCCGGACCACCGCCTGCAGCGTGTCGCCCGGCACGTACTCGCTGACGATGTACGGCCGGTCGTCCACCATCCCGACGTCCAGCACCGCCGCCGTGCAGAACGCGGCCACCCGCCGTGCCGCCTCCACCTCCCGCAGAAACCCCTTGGCGATGTCGTCGTCGTGGCTGAAGTGGCCGTGCAGCACCTTGATCGCCACCTCACGGTCGCCGACCCCTCGGTATACCACCCCTTGCCCGCCGGAGCCGAGCACGCCGACGAGCCGGTACGAGCCGATCTGCTCGGGGTCGCCCGGCTGGAGCGGGCGCATGTCCGGCATCCCGCTCCTTCCTCGGACCCGATCAGGCGATCACACGATAGGCTGCACGCCCGGGTTACGACAGTTTCTCGAAGAAGAACTCGTGCTTCAGAAACGACGTGTCGTATTCGTGCCCCGGATACGGCGGGATGAGCTGGGACGCCTGGAACAGCCGCCAGCCGTCCCGCAACGCGTCCACCCCCGTCTCGTACGGCGGCTCGTCCCCGTCGCCCGCCGTAGGGTCGGTACGCCCGGTGCCGTCGTACCGCGACCAGCCCACCACGGGGGCGTCGAGCGCGGAGGTGGCCAGATAGAGAACGAGCACCTGCTGCTTCATGCGACCCTCCCGGGGCGGTTGTTCACGCGAGTGGTCCAATAGTCGACGTCGAACGAGGGATCGTTGGTCATGGCCCGCCACAGCCGCACCCGGTTGTGGACCTCCAGCCGCCCGCTCGCCTGCTCGTACCAGGGGAAACGCCGTCCCAGCTCGGCCACGACGGCGGGGTCGTCCAGGTCGGAGGTGTCCCAGAGCCGCACCTGCGGCACGGTCGGGTTGAAGCGGATCTTGAACATGTAGCGCCGGATGGAGCTGTCGTTGCGTCGCCCGCCGTGCCAGATGCCGTGGTGGAGCAGCATCACGGTCCCGGCCGCGCAGGTCAGCCGGGTCTGGCCGCGCAGGTTCTGGTAGCGGCCGGTGTCGCTCTCGTTGATCCGGCGCAGGTGGCTGCCCGGCACCACGAGGGTGCCGCCCATGTCCGCGGTCACTTCGCGCGGGTAGTACATGAGCTGCACGTCGAACGCGTCCATGCGGGTGTCGATGATGGCGTCGGCGTGCAGCGGCTGCGCGTGGCCCTCGTGCGGCTCGCGTACGTGCACGGCGTGGTGGTCGACGGTCGGATCGGGGCCGACGAGCGAGCGCAGGGCGCCGGCGACGGCCGGCAGCTCGATCAGCCGGCGGGCGAACGATCCCTCGGGGTAGGCCTGGGCTACCGGGGTTCCGTAGGGCGGGCGCGGGATGCCCGCCTGCAGCACGTCGATCGCCTGGTCGTTGAGCTCGTCCGGGACGACCCCGTCGAGCCGCAGGTAGCCGGCGGCCACGAATCCGGCGACCTGTACTGAGGTCAGCAAGGTAGTCAGGGTGGTGGTGGTTCGCATGCCTCGAAGCTAGAACCGGACATCAGCAGTGTCGTTGGTTGCAATCATCAACTACTGGTCCATTCTCCCCAACTGGTGTAAACAAGGCGCTGTGCGACAGGTGGAGATCGCGCTCTCCGAGCCCCCCGCGGTGGCGGGGGCGGGGGTGGGCGTGCATGGTGTGGTCAGTTCGCACGACGTGTTCCGGCTGCCCGACCTCTGGCAGCTCCACCTGTACGGGTACGCCGCCGAACTGGTGCTCGAGGGCACCGTGCACGAGATCAAGCCCGGCCGCGTGAGCCTGATCCCGCCGGGCGCGGAGGTGCACTACCGCTACCGGGGCAGGTCCGAGCACCTGTACGCGCACTTCAGGCTGGCCGGCCTGGACGAGCGGCGGGTCGTCCCCGTCATGCGGGACGCCGGGGACCAGGCGCCGCTCATCGCCGCCTCGCTGCGCCAGGCCATCGCGGCCGTCCCCGACACCAGGGCGCGGGCGTCGGCGGAGGTGTGGACGGTGCTGTGGCGGGTGGCGAACCTGCCCGTGGCCGGCAGCGCGCACGCCGTCGTGGCGGCCGCCATGGAGCACATCGACGCGGACCTCGCCGCGCCGCTGACCGTCCCCGGCATCGCCCGCGCGGCCGGGGTGTCGCACAACCACCTCACCCGGTTGTTCCGCGCCCAGACGGGACACACCGTGGTGGCCTACATCCGCCGCAGGAGGATGTCCCGCGCGCTGCACCTGCTGCGCGAGTCGACCCTCGCGATTCCGGCGATAGCGGCGGCGGTGGGGATCCCGGACCTGCAGGCGTTCAACAAGGCCTGCCGTCGCGAGCTGGGCGCCTCACCCCGGGTCCTGCGCGCGGGCAGTCCCGGGGCGAGGGGGCACGCCGGCCAGGCGTGGGGCTGAACACGCGACGGGCCGTACCTGCCGCCGTGGATCGGTGTCAGGCGTGGTCGGCGCAGCAGGGAGTCGGGTTCGGCACCTCGGCAGGGGCGAGGCGGCCGCCGGCGGCGGGCATGGTGAGCAGGGTCATCAGGCCGTCGCGCCAGACGGGCCTGACGTGGTCGCTGGTGAGGACAGGGGTGCCGGCATGGGGCGGTTCGGGGGAGGCGAGCAGCAGCACCCGGTCGATGGCCGAGTCGCCGAGGATCGTGCCCACGGTGACCGTGCCGGCGAGCAGGTCGCGGCCGGGGTAGGTGACCACGCGCCCGCTCCGCCGCGCGGCGTGCTCGGCCGCCGCCAGCGCCGCCCCCGCCGCGAGTGGTCCGGTACGCGCGTCGCCCAGCGCCCACGACGGCCCGGGGGGCGGCTCCACGGGCCCCGGCACGGCCAGCGAGCAGGCGACATGTGGCTCTTCGCCGGCCAGGCCCGCGGGGACGAAGTGGGTGCAGCCGACCGTGTCGCCCGGCAGGCCGAGCGCCCGCACCACGGTGTGGAGCAGGTGCTCGGCCTCGGCAACGGTACGCGCGCCCGTGTCGATGCCGAGGATCATCGCGTAACCTCGGCGAGGGCGGGGACCCGCGAGATCATCGTGGCGCCTCGGCGAGGGAGCGGGGAACCGGTGTCCGCGGTCATCGGCGCGGCAGCACCCAGATCGGGTTGCTGTAGAACCACAGGTCGTTCCACGGGTCGGCGTCGCCGTAGACGTCGATCTGCGGCCCGTTCGGGTCCACGGCCGCCCCCAGCAGCCCGGGAGCCGAGCGCTTGCCGTCCGTGCCGCGCAGCCGCACGTACACGGGCCGGTCGATCGCCCCCAGCTGGTACGTGAACGTGACGGTGCCGCTGTTCTCACCCACCTCGTAGGACTTCACGACCTTGGTGTTCGGCGTCGTGAAGGTGTCTTTGTCGGTGGCGGGGCCGGTGACGTCGCCCTGGATGACGTCCACCCGGGCCAGCGTGGGCACGACCTGCGCCCAGTTCGGCCGCCCCGCCAGGGTGACCTCGATGGCCAGCTCGACGCGGGCGCCCTGGCGTACCTGGAGGGTGTCGCCGAGCGTCACGCCGCGCTGCCCGGTGCCGGCCGCGCGGGCCCGCACCACCAGGCCGCTGATCAGCCCGCCGTGGTCCACCCAGACCCGGCCGGCACGCAGCGCGTCCATGAGCGCCCGGTGGGTGAAGTTCTCGCTGCCGACGTGGGTGCGGCTGTAATAGCCCGGCCAGAAGTCGCTGGCCCCGAGGTTGGGCACGCCCTTGTAGATGGGGTCCTCGTAACGCCCGTTGGCGTTGAAGTCGCTGTTCGGGCCGCGGTCGCTGGCGTCGCCGTACACGACGTGGGAGTCGGAGTTCGCCGTGATCCACCAGGGCTTGCCCTCGGCCAGCAGGCTGTCCCACAGCCCGCCCACGGTGGCGGTCATCCAGTCGAACCCGCCGAACGTCTTGTAGCTCTCGGGAGGGTACCCGGGGAAGGAGTCGGCGCTGGGACCGCCGTCGTAGAGCCCGCGACCGCCGCCGGGACCGTTCGGCTTGGGGATGCCGCCGGCCTGGTGCCCGGGCGCGCCCTCCATGCCGACCGCGATCGACGGCTGGGCGTCGCGCCAGCCGCGGATCTCGTGCGGCGAGTCGATGCCCTTGCGCGACGGGTGGTTGGCCAGGAACATCGCGTCCGGGATCCGCCGCTTGCGCACCGCCTCGGCGAGGAAGTTTAGCCCGGCGATGGCCAGTGCCTCGTTCTGCGGCGTGTTCGCGCCGGCTCCCTTCACCGACCCGTCGAAGGAGTTCTCGAACTCCTTGAGCGTCTCGACCTCGCCCTTCCCCGGGGCGACGAACACGGTGCCGTGCTCGGCCCCCGGGATGTTCCACTCCAGCCCCTGGAAGACCAGGGTGTCCTTGACGGCCTCGCGGGCCGCGACGATGTCCGGGTTGACCTTGTCCACGCCGATCTTCGCGTGCGTCGCGCCGCCGTGGTCGGTGATGACCATCCAGCCGAGCCCGTACGCGTTGCCGTGCCGTACCTGGTCGATCACCCGGTACATGGCGTCCGAGCTGTACTGGGTGTGGATGTGGTGGTCACCCGCCAGCCACAGATACCCGTCCTTCGGCTCCCGCCCGCGCGCGGCGAGCTCCGGCTCCGTGGCCGCCGCCGCCTCACCCTGCGCGCTCAGCATCCCGGCGGCGGTCAGCCCGGCCCCCAGCAATCCGGCCCGCCGGAACATCCGCCGCCGCGACAACTGCCCCGGTGCCAGCTCCTCGTCGGGAACCGACAGGTCCCGCGCCTCCCCTTCACCACCGGGTTCGAGGTGCTCATGCGGATGGTGGTGATGCCCGTGGCTCATGCTGCTCTCTCCGTCCCGCCGGAAGTTGGTGCTCCGGCTACGGCGGGAGCGTGGCGTAACGGGATGAAGCAGGCATGAACGCTGGGGGATCGGCGCGTGCCGCCACCCTGATAGTTCTCCATGAACGCGGGCGGCACCGCCACCCAGACCCACACGATCGTGCGGGGAGCCGCCTACGTGGCGGGGCGCCGGACGGTGACCTACGACAGCGCGCGGGCGGCGTGGATCAACGGCACGTGGCTGAACGCCTGCGGGAAATTGCCGACCAGCCGGCCATAGCGCGGGTCGTACTCCTCCGCCAGCAGCCCCACGTCGTTGCGCAGCCCCAGCAGCCGCTCGAACAGATCCTCGGCCTCCTCCTTGCGGCCCTGCATCGCCATCACCTCCACCAGCCAGAAACTGCACGCCAGGAAGGCCCCCTCACCACCCGTCAGCCCGTCGACGTCGTTGTCGGCCGCCAGCGGGTAGCGCAGCACGAACCCGTCCGACATGAGCTCCTTCTCGATGGCCGCGACGGTCCCCGCCATCCGCGGATCGTCGATCGGCAGGAAACCGACGACGGGCATCTGCAGCAGCGCCGCGTCCAGCTCCGACGACCCGTACGACTGCGTGAAGGTGTTGCGCCGCGCGTCGAACCCCTTCGAGCAGATCTCGGCGTGAATGCTGTCGCGCAACGTCCGCCACCGCTCGACCGGCCCGGTACGCCCGAACCGCTCGACGTATTTGACCGCCCGATCCATCGCCGCCCAGCACATGACCTTCGAGTGCACGAAATGCCGGCGCGGCCCCCGCACCTCCCACAGCCCCTCGTCCGGCTCGTCCCAGTGCTCCGCCACGTAGTCGAGGAGCTGCCGCTGAATGGTCCACGCCCGGTCGTCGGCGGACAGGCCGCGGGTGCGCGAGACGTACAGGCAGTTCATCACCTCGCCGTACACGTCGAGCTGGAGCTGCTTGACCGCCTCGTTGCCGATCCGCACGGGCCGGGAGTCCTCGTAGCCGTCGAGCCAGTCCAGGGTGAGCTCGGGCAGCCGGCGCTCGCCCGCGACGCCGTACATGATCTGCAGGTCCTGGGGCCGCCCCGCGATGGCCCGCAGCAGCCACGAGCGCCAGTCCGCGGCCTCCTCCAGGTAGCCGGAGCTGATCAGCGCGTCGAGCGTCATGGTCGCGTCCCGCAGCCAGCAGAACCGGTAGTCCCAGTTGCGCACCCCGCCCAGGTCCTCGGGGAGTGACGTGGTGGGCGCGGCGACGATGCCGCCGGTCGGGGAGTAGGTGAGGCCCTTCAGCGTGATCAGCGACCGCACCACGGCCTCGCGGTACGGCCCCTCGTACGTGCATCGGGCCACCCACTCCGCCCACATGGCCTCGGTCTCGGCGAGCTGGGTCTCGGCGTCGATCTGCCGCGGCATCGGCTCGTGCGACGGGTGCCACGTGAAGACGAACGGCAGCCGCTCGCCCTCCTTCACCGTGAACGTGGCCCGGTGCGCGTAGTCGCCGCCCTTCAGCGGCACGGGGGAGTGCAGCCACACCGAGTCGGGGCCGCCGATGGCCTGCAGATGACCGTTGCTGCGGCGCACCCACGGCACGATCCTGCCGTAGTCGAAACGCACCCTGAGCTGCGTGGAGACCTCCACGCTCCCGGAGACGCCCTCCACGATGCGCACCACGTCGGGGTTGCGGTCGCGGGGCGGCATGAAGTCGATCACGCGGACCGTGCCCGTCGGGGTGTCCCACTCGCTCTCCAGGATGAGCGTGTCGGGACGGTAACGACGCCGCGTCGCAGGCCGCCGGCCCGTGGGCCCGAGCCACCAGTGCCCGTTGCGCTCGCTGCCGAGCAGCGCCGCGAAGCACGACGGCGAGTCGAACCTGGGCAGGCACAGCCAGTCGACCGATCCGTCTCTGCCGACCAGCGCCGCGGACTGCATGTCTCCGATCAGGGCGTAATCCTCGATCCGCATGCCTTGACGTTACTCGCGCATGGGGCGATCCCGTGACCGGGTCCGATCATGTCGCGTCATGCCCGGCCCGGCCACGGGATCACGTCAGGGGGAACCAGCGGGTGAACAGCTGGGTCAGCGGGCCGATGGCCAGCGCGAACACCAGAGTTCCCACGCCCACGGTGCCGCCGAGCAGCCACCCGGCGGCCAGGACGGTGATCTCGATGAGGAAACGCCCGAGCCGTACCGACAGGCCGAGCCGTACCAGCCCGGTCATGATGCCGTCACGCGGACCCGGCCCCATCCCGGCGCCGATGTAGAGCACGGTGGCCAGGGCGATGGAGACCACGCCGAGCGCCACGTACAGGCACTGGAGGACCAGGTGCGACGGCGTGGGCAGCAGGAAGATCGCGGCGTCCGCGAAGAGGCCCAGGAAGAGGACGTTGCTGACGGTCCCGATCCCGGGCTTCTGCTTCAGCGGGATCCACAGCAGCATCACCAGAGCGCCGACCGCGATGATGACCGTGCCGATGGACAGCCCGGTCCTGACGGCCAGGCCCTGGTGGAACACGTCCCACGGGTCGTTTCCCAGCCCGGACTCCACCTGGAGGCCGATGCCGGTGCCGTACAGCGCGAGCCCGCCGTACAACCGGACGAGGCGGGCGGGAAGGGAACTGCGCCTGGGGAGGGTCGCTTCGCTCATAGTGGCCCCAGAGTGGCATCCACTGGATTTGCCAAAACAGAGCCAATCGCGAAAAGTGGCCTGATGAGGCATTTGTCGGCGACCCAGGTGGCGCGGCTCATCGAGATCGACCCGGCGGCGCGCCCGTACTACCGCGCGCTCGCCGACGGCGTGCGCGCCCGCATCATGGACGGCCAGATCCCGGTACGCGTGCGCATGCCCGCGGAACGCCACCTCGCCGAGACCCTCAAGGTCAGCCGCACCACCGTGACCTCGGCCTACGACCTGCTGCGCGAGCGCGGCTACCTGGAGAGCCGCCAGGGCTCAGGGAGCTGGACAGCCCTGCCCGACCCGGCCACCACGACGGACAACCCGTGGCTCGGCACCGACGGCGACGGCCTCATCCAGATCCAGAGCGCGGCCCCGCCCGCGCCGGCGGTCCTGCGGGAGGTGATGCTCGAGGCGGTGGAGGATGTGCCCAGGTACGGCATGGGCAACGGCTACGACCCCATGGGCCTGCCGGTCCTCAGGGAGCGCGTCGCCGCCCGCTACACCGCCAGGGGCCTGGCCACCCGGCCGGAGCAGATCCTCGTCACGACCGGCTCGCAGCACGCCATCCAGCTCGTGCTCGGCCTGCTCGTCGGCGCGGGCGACCCGGTGCTCGTGGAGTCGCCGACGTACCCGCACGCCATCGACGTGGCCCGGCAGCGCGGCGCCAGGATCGTCCCGGTGGGCATCACGCACGAGGGCTGGCCGGCCGACCTGGTGGCCGGGGGCATGCGCCAGTCGGGGGTGCGGCTGGCGTACCTCATGCCCGACTTCCAGAACCCGACGGGCGCCCTCATGGACGACGCCACCCGCGCCGCCATCGTGGGCGCGGCCCGGCGCGCCGGGACGGTGCTGCTGGTGGACGAGACGTGGTCGGAGCTGGCACTGGACGAGGTGCCGCGAACGTCGCCGGCCGCCGCGTTCGACACCGACAGCCGCGTGATCAGCATCGGCTCGGCCTCCAAGCTGTGGTGGGGCGGGCTGCGCATCGGCTGGGTACGCACCACGGCCGCGCTGGCGCGCCGGCTGGCCATGTTCCGCGCCGCCGTGGACATCGCCAGCCCGGTGCTGGAGCAGCTCGTGGTGGCGCGGCTGTTCGACCGCCTGGAGGAGACGCGGGCCGAGCGCCGCCGCACGCTGCGCGCCTCGCGCGACGCGCTGGTGGCGGGGCTGCGCGAGCACCTGCCGGAGTGGACGTTCACGGTGCCGCGCGGAGGCGGCACCCTGTGGGTGCGCCTGGACGGCACCGGCGCCACCCCGCTCGCGGAGGCGGCCGCCCATCACGGGGTACGCCTCGCGCCCGGCCCCTGGTTCGGCCTGGAGGGCACCCTGGAGAACTACCTCCGCCTGCCCTTCACGCAGCCGCCCCAGGTGCTGACGGACGTGGTCACCCGCATCCGCGCCGCCCGCGACCACGGCCCCACCGGCACCCCGCACGCGTCGGAGGCGCTCGTCACGATGGTGTGACTTGTCGATGGATCAGGCCCCGCTGGTCGTGGTTCTCTATCGTGCGGCCTCGTGCCAGGCCTCCCTGGCGTGCATCAGCTCGGCCAGGTGCCGTCTCGACCACTCGCAGCCCGCGTTCATGGGCTCGAGCAGGCTGCGGCCGAGCTCGGTCAGCTCGTACTCGACGCGCGGCGGGATCTCCTCGTACGCGGTGCGTGTGAGCAGGCCGTCGCGTTCCATGGCGCGCAGGGACTCGGTGAGCACCTTCGGGGTGATGCCGCGCAGCGTCGTCTGGAGCTCGTTGAAGCGCCGCGGGGCCGACTCCAGGCAGCGGATGATCTTCGCGGTCCACTTGTCGCCGACGCGGATGGGCGCGGCTACCGGTGGGCATCCGGCGAACATGTCCGGATCGAGTGGCTCGGCCATTCCGACATCGTAGGTGCATATTCCGCTACCTGCGGTGGACCGCTGGGACGCGGTCCACGGGAGTAACTATCGTTGCGGAAAGCGACATCTCACCCTTTACCGTCGGCGCGTGACCGGGAAGTCCGGCCACACGAACGGAGCGTGGTGAGAGTGAGCAAGATCGTGGTCTTCGGCGCCGGCGGGCGGGCCGGGAGGCGGGTGGTCGCGGAGGCGGCCGGGCGCGGGCACGAGGTGACGGCCGTGGTGCGGGATCCCGCGAAGTATCCGGCACTTACGGATGCGCCTGAAGCGGGGGTACGCGTGGTCGCCGGGGACGTCACCGACCTCGACGGCGTGGCGGAGGCGGCGGCGGGGCACGACGCGGCCGTCCAGGCGGCGGCCCGGATGGACATGTCGTCGGAGGAGTTCTACACGGCCGCGGCCCGGGCCCTGACCGGCGGCCTGGCGCGGGCCGGGGTGTCCCGGTTGGTGGCTCTCGGGATCGGGAGCCTGCTGGAGGTCTCGCCGGGGGTCCGGCTCGTGGACACGCCGGACTTTCCGGCCGACGCCCGGGCGTTCTCGCTGGGGCACGCGGCGGAGCTGGAGGTGTTCGAGGGGGCGGAGCTCGACTGGGTGGTGCTCGCGCCGCCGCCCGTGTTCCTCGACGACTCGGCGTCCAGGACGGGGCGGTACCGGATCGGCGGCGGGCAGGTGCCGGCGCTGGAGCCGCCGCTGTCGTTCGCCGACCTGGCGGTGGCGGTGCTGGACGAGGTCGAGCGGCCCAGGCATCACCGTGTCCAGGTCGCCGTCTCCTACTGGCCCGGCGCCGCGGCCCGGCCCTGAAGGGTCACGCGCCGTGGCTTCGAACGCATAAAGTCCTCAGCCGAGAGGCTCGGCCCCGCGAAGAGAGCTCACGCATGAAAAACGCCCGGCCGCGGAGCAGCCGGGCGATTCTCAGGGTGGTCAGTGGCGGTGGCCGACGACCTTGACCCAGTCCTTGCCCTCCGCCGGCGAGAGCCAGCGGGAGCCTTCGAAGACCGCGCGGAACGTGCCGGACGTGCGGGCGGGCACCCTCGTCGAGAAGTAGCCGTTGCTGCTGGTCCTGATCGTGTCCACGTACTCCCAGCGGCCGCTGCCGCCGGGCTGGAAGAGGATCACGATCCGCTTCCCGGCCAGGCGGTGCCAGCGCTCCTGGCCCTTGCAGGTGTCCGCGTGGTGAACCGAGACGAAGCCACTGATGTAGTCCTCGTCGCACTGCACGGAGAGCTTGCCCTCGAGGTTGATGGGCCGGCCCCGCCACGCGGGCTCAGGGTTCGCGTCGAACTGCAGGCTGGTGTAGCCCGCGACATCCGGGTCCAGACCCGGGTCCGGGTCCGCGAGGGCCGGCGAGGCGGCGGTGGCCACCATCGTCGCGCCCAGGGCGGCAGCCGCCAGGCCGGCGGCTAGACGTCGCATCTTCAAATCGAAATTCCTTCCCCGTCTGAACGGGCCCCGAATCGGGGCACGTCATCGCCAATGACGCGTAAGGGTAAGGAAAAGTTGCGGTAAAGTTGATCACAATTCCGCAACGACGGTTTAAGGCCACACCAAGAGCCGTATTTTGGTTATTGCGTAATTTGTTGGGACTTAGAGCTGTCTGGTGCGTAGTGTCCTGTTCCGGGGTAGTGGACGCGCCAGAGGCCGCCCGTGCGGCCCGAGATCGTCGTCTCGAAGGCCCCGGAGGCGTCCGTGGTCGCCTGCCCCGCCTCGTCCCAGGCGGTGGACTCATCGGGGCGCCACAGGATCTCCAGCGGCTGCTTGGCGAACGGTCCGTATCCGGTGTAGCCGCGCGGATCCACCCGCCTCAGCGAGCCGCTCAGCCGGACCGCGCCGGAGCGCCCGGCCTTCTCCGCCATCACCGAGGTGAGTCTCGTGGCGCGCCTGAGCTGGAACGACGCGTATTCGGTGACCGTCGCGCCGCGCGGTCCCCTGGCGGTGGCGGTGATCGTCCAGGTGCCGGTCGGGTAGTAGCGGTTCAGCCGCTTGTCGGGCAGGAAGCGCCAGGTCTCCCAGCCGTCGGCCACGCGTGCCGTCTTGAGGGGCCCCGTGGCCTGCCCCGCCACCTGGGCGAGCGCGGGAGCCACGGGCCGGACCCCCACGTTGATCGCGCGCTGGGCCCCCGTTCCAGGGGCGGACTGGGCCTCCGCGCCGGGCGTGAGTACGGCGGACCGGGTCACGCTCGGGGTGGGGGTCGGGGATGGCGCCGGCGGCTTGGCGAGAGACTCGTCGTCCGGCTTGCCATCGAGTACGGGGCGGGGCGGGGCGCCGGGCTCGACCTTGACGGAGACGCCGTCCTTGCCCCGCGTCCCCTTGGCGACCACGTCGATCACCAGGCGGATGGAGTCGTACGCCCCCACCACGGGCTCCTCGGGACGTACCGTGATGGCGCGGATGGCGAGCTCGGGCTCGGTCTCGGGCGGGGACGCGGACATGGAGAGCGGCCCCGCCGCGAGCGAGGCGGCAAGAAGGGTTCTGATCATGATCGAGACGGTAGGAACCATCCGGTAATGACCAGGACCTCGACACACGCCACGAATGGCAAAGCCGGATCAGACCTCGCTACCTCTGGTGATCCGCTGAACGCGCATCGCCATAGAGCCCTTCGATGATGTCGGCGTACTTGGCGTGGATGATCCTCCGCTTGAGCTTCAGGCTCGGCGTGAGCTCCTCCGTCTCGGCCGTCCACTCGGTGCCCAGCAGGGCCCACTTCTTCACCTGCTGCACCCTGGCCAGCTTGGCGTTGGCGGCCTCGACCGCGGCCTCCACCTCCTTGAGCACCTCCGCGTGCTCGGCCAGCTCCGCGAGCGAGCCGAAGGCGATGCCGCGCGCCTGCGCCCAGCCCGGCGCCACCTCCCCGTCCAGCGTCAGCACGGCCACCGGGTGCGGCCGGTTGTCGCCGTACGCGAGGGCCTGGCCGATGAGCATGTGCTCCTTGAGGTGGTTCTCGATCTCGGCCGGGGAGATGTTCTCGCCGCCCGAGGTGATGATCAGCTCCTTCTTGCGGTCGATCACCCGGCAGAAGCCGTCCTCGTCGACCGTGCCGATGTCGCCGGTGTGCAGCCAGCCGTCGGCGTCAATGAGGTCGGCGGAGGACTCGAGGCGGTTGAGGTAGCCGCGGGTGTTGAGCGGGCTGCGGGTGAGGATCTCGCCGTCCTCGGCGATGCGGATCTCGACGCCCGGCTCGGCCCTGCCGACCGTGCCCAGGCGGTAGCAGGAGGGGCCGTTGCCGGTGAACGCCCCGGTCGTCTCCGTCATGCCGTACACGTCGATGACCTTGAGCCCGAGTCCGGCGAAGAAGTGCTGCACCTCGGCGGGCAGCGGCGCGGCGCCGGTGGCGGTCCACTCGGCGCGGTCGAAGCCGATCATGCCGCGGATGATCGACAGCAGCGAGGCGTCGGCCTGGTCGTAGGCGGCCTGGATCTCGGGGGTGATCGTCCGGCCGTACTGGCCCGCCTCCACGTACGCGGCGCCCGCTTCCATGGCCTGACGGACGGCGGCCTGCTGCTCCTCCGGCTGGGTGGCGAGCACGGCGAGCAGGCGGGCCATCATCTTCTCCCACACCCGCGGCACCCCGAAGAACATCATCGGCCTGACCTGCCCCAGCGTCGTGCCCAGGTTGGCCAGGTCGGTGCAGAAGTGCACGTGGGAGGCCTTGACCAGAGGCACGTAGAGGCTGAGGATCCGCTCGGCGATGTGCGCGTACGTGAGATAGGAGACCTGCGTGCCCAGGACGGGCAGGTTCGTGATGCGGTCGGTGGCGGCGACCTCGTAGAAGACGTTCGCGTGGGTGAGGGGCACGCCCTTGGGCATGCCGGTCGTGCCGGAGGTGTAGAGGACGGTGACCATGTCGTCGGACGTGACCGCGCGCCAGCGGGCCTCGACCTCGCCCGGGTCCACGGCCAGCCGGGCGCGGCCCAGCTCGAGTAAGTCCTGCCACGCCATGAACCGCTCGTCGGCGGGCGCCCCCTCGAGCATGATGATCTTGCGGAGGCCGTCGAGGCGGTCCAGCACGGGCTGCCAGCGGGCCAGCTCGGCGGGACCGCCCAGCACCGCGTACCTGGCGCCCACGTCCCCTGCCACGAACGCGATCTGCTCGGGCGCGAACGTCGAGTAGACCGTGCAGCCCACGCCGCCCGCGTGCACCGCGCCCAGGTCGGCGAGCACGTGCTCGCTCCGGTTGACCATCATCAGCGCCACCGGCTCGCCCGGCTGCAGCCCCAGGGCGACCAGGCCCGCGGCGATCTCCAGAACCCTCTGGCGCGCCTGCGCGTAGGTCAGCGTGGTCCAGCCGCCCCCTTCGGGGTCGGAGTACGCGGGCGCGTCCGGGTACTGCTCGGCGACGTGCCGGAGCTGTCCGCACACGGTACGGCCGGCGATCTCCCGCTGGATCTCGGCCCGGACTTCGAGGACTTCGGCCATGGCACCCGCCTCCGGTCAGCGTTCACTTGCGTGAGTGGCCTGCATCGCACCACACGGGCCGGAGAGCGGCAATAGCTTGTGCGGAAAGACCTGCGTCCATCACATAAAGTAATCGTGCTAATTCGTACAAGGGGGGCGAATGCGGGACAAAACGTTCTTCGGGCATCCGCGGGCCCTGGCCACGTTGTTCGGCACCGAAATGTGGGAGCGGTTCAGCTGGTACGGGCTGCGGGCGATCCTCGCCACGTTCATGGCGGCCTCGCCCGCCCAGCAGGGCCTCGGCCTGCCGGAGGAGACAGCGCAGGCGGTGGTGGGCGTTTACGGGGCGCTCATCTACCTGGTCGCGCTGCCCGGCGGCTGGATCGCGGACCGGATCCTGGGGGCGCGCAGGTCGGTGTTCCTCGGCGGGTCCCTCATCCTGCTGGGGCACGTCAGCATGGCCGTCCCCGTGACGTCGCCGCTCTTCGTGTGGCTCGGCCTGCTGCTGATCATCAGCGGCACCGGGCTCCTCAAGCCGAACATGTCCGTCATGGTCGGCAGGCTCTATCCGCAGGGGGACGACGGACGCAGGGACGCCGGGTTCTCGCTGTTCTACCTCAGCATCAACATCGGCGCCTTCTTCGCGCCCATCGTGGTCGGCTGGCTGGCCGACGGCAACCGGTGGCACCTGTCGTTCAGCGCCGCGGCCGTCGGGATGGCGTTCGGCCTGATCCAGTACGTCCGGGGCGGCCGCGACCTGCGCGGCATCGGCGAGCGGCCGGCCAATGTGGACCACCGGAAACTCGGCCGCCTGGTCGCCCTGGGGGTGGCGGTACCGGCGATCGCCCTGGCCGCCTGGGCGGCGACGGGCACGTTCACAATCGACCGGCTCACCGTGGTGATCACGGTGGTCATCGTGCTCGTGACCGTGGGGTACTTCTGCTACATCATGCTCGGCAGCCATGACCTCACCGAGGACGAACGTATCCGGATGAAGGCGTACATCTGGCTGTTCGCGGCCGCGTCCATCTTCTGGATGATCTACGACCTGGCGCCGAGCAAGCTGCTGTTCTTCGCCAGGGACCACACCGATCTGTCGTTGTTCGGCGTCGCGATCCAGCCGGCCACCACGCAGGCGTTCAACCCGCTGTTCATCATGATCTTCGTGCCGGTGTTCGCGGCGCTGTGGGTGAAGCTCGGGACGCGGGTGAGCACCCCGCAGAAGTTCGCGTTCGCGCTGGTCATGGTGGGGTTGAGCTTCGTGGTCATGGCGCTCGCGGCCGCCCTGGCGGGGAACGGGCGGGTGTCGGTGTGGTGGCTGGTGCTCGTCTACCTGATCCAGGTGTTCGGGGAGCTGTCGCTGAGCCCGGTCGGGCTGTCGGTGACGACGAAGCTGGCGCCCGAGGCGTTCAAGAGCCAGATGCTCGGGGTCTGGTTCATCGCGTTCTCGGTGGGCGACGCGATCGGCGGGCAGACGGGGCGGCTCGGCCGGGTGCTGTCCGATCCGGCGTACTACCTGGTGCTGGCGTCGATGGCGGTCGTGGCCGGGCTGGCGCTGTTCATGTTCACGCGGCAACTGCGGGTGATGATGGCCGAGCACCACGAACCCGCCATGCGGTAAACATTGCGAACGTGACTGAGCTTCTCGACCTTGTCGGCATCTTCGTCTTCGCCCTGACGGGGGCGCTCATGGGGGTGCGCAAGCGGCTCGACGTGGTCGGGATGGTGGTGCTGGCCGAGATGACCGCCCTGGGCGGCGGTGTCGTACGCGACCTGATACTCAACGTCCGGCCCGCCGCCTTCCAGAGCCTCGGGTACGTGCTGGTGCCGCTGGTGGCGACGCTGATCGTCTTCTTCTGGCACCCGCACGTGGCCCGGGGCATGCCGGTCATCCTGGTGCTGGACGCGGCGGGGCTGGGGCTGTTCAGCGCGGTGGGGACGCAGAAGGCCCTGGAGTACGGTCTCAGTCCGCTGCACGCCGCCCTGCTGGGAGTGGTGACGGGGGTGGGCGGCGGCATGCTGCGCGACCTGCTGGCCGGGGAGATCCCGACCCTGCTCTACGACCGGCAGCTCTACGCGGTGCCCGCCATGCTGGGCTCGGGGGCGATGGCGGCGCTGTCCTCCCACGGGCTGCACGGGTGGCCGGCCACGCTGGCGGCGGCGGTGCTGGCGTTCGGGCTGCGGATCGCGGCCATGCGCCGCAAGTGGCGCGCTCCCCTGGCCAGGGGAGCCGGCGAGTGACGGCTGGGGCTCCAGGCCTCTCCGGTGTGGAATCGATCTACGGAGCGATGCGTTACTCGTGCCAGGAAGGGTGATTTTGAGCGCCACCCGATGGGCGTCGTAGTCTGGCCCTTTGGCGAACGAACAGGAGGTGACGCCCCGTGTTGCGAGACTCGTTCGGACGGGTGGCGACAGATCTGCGGGTGTCCCTCACGGACAAGTGCAACCTGCGCTGCACGTACTGCATGCCGCCCGAGGGCCTTGACTGGCTCCCCAGCGCGCAGCTCCTCACCGCCGACGAGATCGTCCGCCTCGTGACGATAGGTGTCGAACGCCTGGGCGTCACCGAGGTGCGCTACACGGGCGGAGAGCCCCTCATCCGGCGCGAGCTGGTCGACATCGTCGCCCGCACCACCGCCCTGACCCCCAGGCCGCAGGTCTCGCTGACCACCAACGGCATCGGGCTGGCCCGGCTCGCCGAGCCGCTGGCCGCCGCCGGGCTCGACCGGGTCAACGTCTCGCTCGACACGCTCGACCCCGCGACGTTCAAGCGGCTGGCCCACCGCGACAGGCACGCCGACGTGATCGCCGGGCTCGCCGCCGCCTCCGACGCCGGCCTGCGCCCCGTCAAGGTGAACGCGGTGCTCATGCGCGACCTCAACGACCAGGAGGCCGTGCCGCTGCTGCGGTGGTGCCTCGAGCAGGGGTACGAGCTGCGCTTCATCGAGCAGATGCCCCTCGACGCCCAGCACGGCTGGACCCGGGAGGGCATGGTCACCGCCGACGAGATCCTCGACCGGCTGTCGGCCGCGTTCGACCTCACGGCCGACGACCTGGAGGAGCGCGGCAGCGCGCCGGCCGAGCGGTTCCTCGTGGACGGAGGTCCCGCCCGGGTCGGCGTGATCGGGTCGGTGACGCGGCCGTTCTGCGGGTCCTGCGACCGGGTCCGCCTCACCGCCGACGGCCAGGTGCGCAACTGCCTGTTCGCCACGGAGGAGTCCGACCTGAAGACGGCCATGCGTGACGGGGCGTCCGACGAGGAGCTGGCCGAGCGGTGGATCGCCGCCGTCGCGCGCAAGCGCGCCGGAC
This sequence comes from Nonomuraea sp. CA-141351, assembly GCF_050944675.1. Taxonomy (NCBI): domain Bacteria; kingdom Bacillati; phylum Actinomycetota; class Actinomycetes; order Streptosporangiales; family Streptosporangiaceae; genus Nonomuraea; species Nonomuraea sp. CA-141351. The sequence goes on along the minus strand of NZ_CP191982.1, from coordinate 7,435,816 downwards.
ACGGCATCGACGACCCGTCCTTCCTCCAGCCGTCCCGGCCGATGTCCGCCATCGGCGGCTAGCGCGGTGGCGCCCTCGGGGCCCGGACCGGTGCCCTTCGACGCGGTGATCCTGGCCGGGGGAGAGGCACGACGCCTGGGCGGGGCCGACAAGCCCGGCCTCACGGTGGGCGGCAGGTCCCTGGTCGAGCACGTGGTGGCGGCCGTGTCCGGTGCGGGGAGGACGGTCGTGGTCGGCCCGGAGCGCTCGATCCCCGGTGTGGTGTTCGCCCGCGAGGACCCGCCGAAGGGCGGCCCCGTTCCCGCCCTCGCCGCCGGGCTGAACGAGGTCACCGCGCCGTGGGTGGTGCTCCTCGCGGGCGATCTCCCGTTCATGACGGCCACTCATGTGACCGCGCTCCTGGACGCCGCGGCAGGCGCTCAGACGGCCCGTGGGGTCGTGATGGTGGACGACGGCGGGCGGGAGCAGTGGCTGGCCGGGGTGTGGCCGGCGGCCCCGCTCAAGGCGGCCCTCGCCGCCTACCCGGGACGCTCGCTCAAAGGACTGCTCGGCCCGCTCGTCGCCGTCCGGCTGGCGCTGCCGGGCAGGCCGTGGTTCGACTGCGACACAATGGACGACCTGGAGGAGGCTCGCATGAACGTGCTCAACGAATGGACCGTCCTGGCCTGCAAGGAGCTGGGCATCGACCCGGCCCGCGTGGACCGCGACCTGATTCTCGACCTCACCAAGGAGGTCGCCCATGGCGTCGCCAGGCCGGCCGCGCCCCTGACGGCGTACCTGCTGGGCCTGGCCCAGGGCGCCGGCACCGCCCCCGACGACGCCGTGGCGAAACTGATCACATTGGCGAAGAACTGGGGACAGGCCACAGCCGAGACGCTGACAGACGGCTGAGACTCGAACGAACTGTTGAAGTCAAGCTCGCTCCCGCCTGAAGATTTCCTGGGAATAACGAGGCGGGAGGGAGTGTAAACGATTTCGGGAAAGCGGCCCTACCGACGCGGCCGGTGGCGTCGCGTTGATCAATAAGGCCTACCGGGGAAAAGGCGATGCCGGGTGGTTACGGGGGCAAACCACCCGGCATCGCGTCATCGGCGTTCCGACGGGGGCCCGGAACGCCGGCACCAGCACTCCGACGGGGGACCGGAGCGCTATGGCTAAAGCGTACACCTACAACCCATGGGATGCGTCAAGACTTAGTCACGACCCGATCTCGCGTCGATGCAGCGGTATCTCGGTTTGGTTAGCTTCAGGCGACTGAAAGGTAGGCGGAGGGGCACCCTTACCCCTCTCATTGGCCCCGATTACGGCTATGTATGGCAAAAAGACGGCCCCGGCGATGAAGAGCAGCCGGTACGGCCACGGCACCGGCACCACGACGGCCAGGATCAGGCAGATCGTGCGGATGCCCATCTTGACGAGGTAGCCGATCTCGCGCTTGCGGATGTCGGCCGTCAGGGACGGCTCGGCGTCCGTGACCTGGTGGACGACTGGTCTCCTACGCCACCCCTTCATATCTTCCACGGTAGACCTAGGGAGGGGAGGGTGCGACAGCGCCCCGGTGCGGGGACGGGGGTCATGCGATCATGGCCTTCGAGTAAGGAGGATGTGGAGATGACGGATCGTACGTACCGGGTCACGGAGATCGTGGGCACGTCCAGGGAGAGCGTCGACGAGGCCATCCGCAACGGCATCAGCCGGGCCTCGCAGACGCTGCGTCACCTCGACTGGTTCGAGGTGACGGAGATCCGCGGGTATCTCGACGCGGGGGAGGTCTCGCACTTCCAGGTCGGCATGAAGGTCGGCTTCCGCCTCGAGGACGCGTGAGTCGCCGCCCTCCGCGGCCCTGTGACGGCCCTGGAGGCCTCTGTGGCGCCTCAAGGGTCAATCCCCTCCCGGTGTACGCCAGGGGGAACGAGAGGGGAGAGGAAAGCGCCGGGCCGCGCCCGCCCGAGGTGACGACACGGGCGGGCGCGGCCCGGAAGAAGCGTCAGCTGGCCTGGCTGACCGTGGACATGTTGAAGTCCGGCACCCGGACCGGCGGCATGACGGTGCGCTGGAAGTAGTCGTTCCACTCGCGCGGCAGCGTGCGCTCGCCCGCTCCCACCTCGGTCAGCCGCCCGAGCAGGTCCACCGGGCTCTCGTTGAAGCGGAAGTTGTTCACCTCGCCCACGACCTCGCCATGCTCCACCAGGTAGACCCCGTCACGGGTCAACCCGGTCACGAGCAGCGTCTGGGGGTCGACCTCGCGGATGTACCACAGGCAGGTGACGAGCAGACCGTGCTGCGTCGAGGCGATCATGTCCTCCAGTGAGCCGCCGCCGGAGGGTCCCGCCATGATCAGGTTGTCGATCGCCGGCGTCACGTCCAGCCCGCTCAGCTCCGCCGAGTAGCGGGTCTGCAGCAGCGCCTCCAGCGTGCCGTCCTTGATCCAGCCGGTCGGCCCCAGCGGCAGCCCGTTGTCGAACACCGAGCTCTGCCTGCTGGAGGCGTGCGCCGTCACGAACGGCGCGCACGCGATGCCCGCCGCGCCCGGATCGCTCGACAGCGTGACAGGAAGCGTGGCCAGTCGTTCGCCCACGCGCGTGCCGCCGCCGGGCTTGGAGAACACCGAACGCCCGTCGAGCGCGTCCCTCGCGCCGGCCGACCAGAACAGGTAGATCATCAGGTCGGCCACCGCGCTCGGCGGCAGCAGCGTCTCGTAGCGCCCCGCCGGCAGGTCCACCCTGGTCTTGGCCCACTCCAGCCGCTGCGCCAGCGAGGAGTCGAGCGCCGCGACGTCGACGTCTGTGAAGTCCTGCGTGGACACGCCCGTCCACGCCGAGCGCTTCAGGTCGGCCGACTTGGCATTGAGCTCCATCCGGCCGGTCGGCTGGTCGTGGCGCAGCCGCAGGCCCGTGGACGTGCCGAGGAACGTCGAGGTCAGCGAGTGCTCCGCGAAGCCGTACAGCTTCCTGCCGCCCGCCTCGGCCGCCGCGAACGCGTCGCCGAGCGCCGGCGCGAACGCCTCGAACACCCCGATGTCGGTCGGCTCGACGGAGGAGCCCCAGTGAGGCGACTCCGGCACGCCCTCGACGAGCGGGCGGGCGTCCTCGGCGGGCCGTGCGTCCCGCGCGGCCGCGTCGGCCGCCGCCACCACGTCCGCGAGCTGCTCATCGCGTACGACCGAGCGCGACACGACGCCGGCGCTCTCGCCCGCGATCGAGATCACGGTCACTTGCGAGGAGCGGGCGACGCCGTTCGTGGTGAGCGTGTTGCCCGCGAAACGCAGGTTGGCCGTGGAGCCCTCGTCCACGAGCACCACGCAGTCGTCGTTCGCCGAGAGCTCCAGGGCCTTCTCGACCATCTCCTGAGGCGTCACTTCCCGCCCTCCTGAACGGTGTTGAGGATCCGCACGCCCCTGAACAGGGCCGAGGGGCAGCCGTGGCTGACCGGCGCGACCTGGCCCGGCTGGCCCTTGCCGCAGTTGAAGGCGCCTCCGAGCACGTACGTCTCAGGCCCGCCGACGGCCTCCATCGACCACCAGAAGTCCGTCGTGGTCGCCTGGTAGGCGAAGTCCCTGATCTGCCCGGCCAGCTTCCCGTGGGAGATCTTGTACGCCCGCTGACCGGTGAACTGGAAGTTGTAGCGCTGCATGTCGATCGACCAGCTCTTGTCGCCGACGATGTAGATGCCCCGCTCCACGCCCGCGATCAGCTCGTCGGTCGAAGGGCCGCCGGGCGCGGCCGCCAGCGACACGTTGGCCATGCGCTGGATCGGCATGTGGCCGGGCGAGTCGGCGAACGCGCACCCGTTGGACCGCCCGAGCCCCTTCATCAGCGCCATCCGCCGGTCGAGCTGGTAGCCGACCAGGATGCCGTCCCTGATGATGTCGAAGCTCTGCCCCTGCACGCCCTCGTCGTCGTAGCCGATCGTGGACAGGCCGTGCGTGACCGTCCTGTCGCCGGTCACGTTCATCACCGGCGAGCCGTACACCAGCTCGCCGAGCTGGTCGAACGTGGCGAAGCTGGTGCCCGCGTACGCCGCCTCGTAGCCCAGCGCCCGGTCCAGCTCGGTGGCGTGGCCGATCGACTCGTGGATCGTCAGCCACAGGTTGGAAGGGTCGACGACGAGGTCGTAGTCGCCCGCCTCGACCGAGGGCGCCGCCAGCTTCTCCGCCAGCAGCTCGGGCAGCCTGGCCAGCTCGCCCTGCCAGTCCCAGCCCGTGCCCGTCAGGTATTCGTACCCGCGCCCGACCGGCGGGGCGAGGGTCGACATGTCGTCGAAGCCGGTCTCGTGCGCCTTCATCGCGTTGAGCTTGGGATGCACCCGCACCCGCTGCTGCGTGGTGACCGTGCCGGCCGTGTCGGCGTAGAACTTCTGCTCCTTGACCTGCAGCAGACGCGCCGACACGTGGTCGGCGCCCTTCATCAGCCCGGCCGACCAGTCGGCCAGCAGGCTCACCTTGTCGGCGGAGGCCACCTCGAACGGATCGACGTCGTACGACGACACCCACACCGCCTCGGTGTGCACCGGCTCGGGCGCCAGCGCGATGGGCTCCCTGTTGATCGGGGCGCTCACCTCGGCCACCCGCACCGCCTGCTCGGCCACCGTCGCGGCGGCCTCCGGCGTCAGATGGATGCCCGCGGCGAAGCCCCACGTGCCTCCCTTGACGACGCGCACGGCGTAGCCCAGATCGTCGGCGTCCATGGCGCCTTCGAGCCGGGCGTCGTAGAGGCTGAGCGTCTCGGCTCTGACGCGTTCCAGCCGGAAGTCGGCGTGCTCGGCGCCGAGGTCGCGAGCGCGTTGCAAGGCGGCGTCCGCGAGCTGCCGCAGCGGCAGCTCCAGGAAGTCGGGATCGATCTGGCGCATGTCCACGATCCTATCCCTGTGATCTTGTCTGACCCGGACAACTGGATACCCGCCGGTAAGAGATAGCGTCTGATGTCATGGCACGCTCTGTACTCGTCACCGGGGGCAATCGCGGCATAGGCCTCGCGATCGCCCGTGAACTCGCCGCGGCCGGCGACGCCGTCGCGGTCACCTACCGATCGGGGGAGCCGCCCGAGGGCCTGTTCGGCGTGCGCTGCGACGTCACCAGCATGGCCGACGTCGAGGCCGCGTTCGACAAGGTCGAGGCGGAGCAGGGCCCGGTCGAGGTCCTCGTCTCCAACGCGGGCATCACCAAGGACACGCTGCTCGCCATGATGAAGGAAGACACCTTCACCGACGTCATCGACGCCAACCTGACGGGCGCGTACCGCGTCGCCAAGCGGGCCGTCCGCCCGATGATGAAGCTCAAGCGCGGCCGGATCATCCTCATCTCCTCCGTGGTCGGCCTGTCCGGCCAGGCCGGCCAGGCCAACTACGCCGCCTCCAAGGCCGGGCTGGTCGGCTTCGCCCGCTCGCTGGCCCGCGAGTACGGCTCGCGCAACATCACGGTCAACGTGGTCGCGCCCGGCTTCGTCAAGACCGACATGACGGCCGACCTCGACCCCGAGGCGATCGTCTCCCAGATCCCCCTCGGGCGGCAGGCTGTGCCCGGGGAGGTGGCACGCGTCGTACGCTTCCTGGCCGGCGACGACGCCTCTTACATCACCGGGGCCGTGATCCCGGTCGACGGCGGACTCGGAATGGGGCACTGACATGGGCATTCTCGAAGGCAAGCGGATCCTCGTGACCGGCGTGCTCACCGACTCCTCGATCGCGTTCTCGGTGGCCAAGCTGGCGCAGGAGGAGGGCGCCACCGTGGTGCTCACCGGGTTCGGCCGGCTGTCCCTGGTGGAGCGCATCGCCAAGCGACTGCCCGCCCCGGCGCCGGTGCTCGAGCTCGACGTCCAGAGCAACGAGCACCTCGACACGCTCGCGGCGCGGGTGGGCGAGCACGTGGACGGCCTCGACGGCGTGGTCCACTCGATCGGCTTCGCCCCGCAGACGGCCCTCGGCGGCAACTTCCTCAACACCACGTGGGAGGACGTCGCCACGGCCCTGCACGTGTCCACCTACTCGTTCAAGTCGCTGGCGGTGGCCTGCCTGCCCCTCATGAAGGAGGGCGGGGCGGTCGTCGGCCTCGACTTCGACGCCACCAAGGCGTGGCCGGTCTACGACTGGATGGGCGTGGCCAAGGCCGGCCTGGAGTCGTGCAGCCGCTACCTCGCCCGTGACCTCGGCCAGCACAACATCCGCGTCAACCTGGTGGCGGCCGGTCCGCTGCGCACGATGGCGGCCAAGTCGATCCCGGGCTTCAAGGAGTTCGAGGACAGCTGGCCGGAGAAGGCCCCGCTGGGCTGGGACCTGTCGGACACGCTGCCGGCGGCCAAGGCCTGCGTGGCCCTGATGTCGGACTGGTTCCCCGCCACCACCGGCGAGATCGTCCACGTGGACGGCGGCGTCCACGCCATCGGCGCCTGACGGCGGCTTTCCGCTCGCCTCGGGGTCGCGCCTCGGGGTCCGGTCGGCCTGCGCCCCGGGGATCCGGTTCCCCGGGGCTTCCTTGGCGCGCCGCGTCGGCGGGTCAGGCCAGGCGGTGGCGGCCGTTGCCGGCGCGGCCCGGCTCGAAGGGGATCGACTCCGTCGGCTCCGTACGGTGCCGACGTTGCTGGACGATCCGCGTCGCCAGCACGGCCGACCCCAGCAGCGCGATCGTCAGCACCGTTCCCAGCACGTCCGAGGCCGGCGGGCTGGGACGTACCACCCGCTGGTCCTGCATCGGCACCGTCAGCTCATGTGCGAAGGGATTGGGCCACAGCAGATCCACCCGGGGCTCGTCCGTGTCCACCGTCTTCTCCTCGGAGACCGGCCGCCCCGTGTCCATGAGCTGCGGCCGCTGCTCCGGCGGCGTAGGCCTCTTCGTGGGCAGGGACTCCACACCCCACTCCCGGCGCCGTGACGTGCGGTCAGGCGATGGCGAGGGCGTGGGCGACAGCTTCTCCACCGCCTCCTGGTCCTGGCACGCCAGCACCGGCAGGCACACGCCGTCCAGCCCCGTAGGGGAGGGGGAGGGCCTGTTCGTGGAGGATTTGGGGGTCGGTGCCGTCTTGGTGGTCGGTACGGCTTCCCCGACACGGCCCAGGACCTCGCCGGTGGTCTCGTCGACGCCGTCCGTCACCTTCTTGGTCGTCCCGCCCGACAGGTCGTCGACCGTGCTGGTGATCCCGTTCACCACATCGCACAGCGTGTTGGTCACCCCCGAGAGCAGGCCCCCGTCGCGCGTGCAGTCCTGAGAAGCGGCTGAAGCGGCAGGCGCCGCCACTGGGACGGCCGCCAGCGCCACCGCGAGAACTCCAGCCGAGATCGCGGTCCTGCTCCCCATCCGTCCCCTCCTGCGTCGCTTCCAGGGGAAATCCTTATGGACATCGCACATGGGACGCAGGCGTTTGCCAGCTAAAGTTGCGATTCGGTATCGACTAGTGATACGCGAGGGAGTCTCTCGTTTCTGGGTCGAGGGGTCAGTCGAGTGACGACACGTCATCGAGGGCCTCTCGGATCTCTATGGGCAGCTCCACGTCCTCGGCCGGCAGGGCCCCCGTGAGCTGCGCGTGCGTACGGGCTCCGACGATGGCCGAGGCGACCCCAGGCTGGTCGCGGACCCAAGATAGGGCGACCGCCAGCGGCGACACGCCGAGTCCGTCGGCGGCGGTCATGACGGACTCGACGACCCGGCGGCTGCGCTCGTCCAGGTAGGGCCGGACGAAGTCGGTGAAGTGCGGGGTCGCGGCCCGGGAGTCCGCCGGGATGCCGGTGCGGTATTTCCCGGTGAGCACCCCGCGCCCCAGCGGCGACCAGGCCAGCACGCCCACGCCCAGGTGGGCGGCGGCGGGCAGCAGCTCGCGCTCCGGCTCGCGGGCCAGCAGCGAGTATTCGACCTGCGCCGAGGTGATCGGGATCCGGCCGGGGATGGTCGTCTGGGTGACCGCGGCGGCGGCCAGCTGCCAGCCGGTGTAGTCGCACACGCCCGCGTAGACGGCGCGCCCGGAGGAGACGATCGCGTCGAGCGCGGCCAGGGTCTCCTCCAGAGGCACCTCGGCGTCGTACGTGTGCAGCTGCCACAGATCGACGTAGTCGACCCCGAGCCGGTTGAGCGACTCGTCGACCGCGGCGATCAGGTGGCGCCTGGAGGCGTCGCGCGGCCTGCGTCCGGTCGGCGTCACCACGGCCTTGGTGGAGATGACCAGCTCCGAGCGTGGCACGGAGTCGCGCATGATCCGCCCCAGCAGCCGCTCGGAGTCGCCGCCGGTGTAGACGTCGGCCGTGTCGACGAGGTTGCCGCCGGCCTCCAGGAACGTGCGGAGCTGGGCGGACGCCTCGTCCGCGTCGGTGTCACGCCCCCAAGTCATCGTGCCGAGCCCCAGCCGGGACACCGACAGGCCGCTGCGGCCGACATAGCGCTGCTCCATGATCCCGCCAGGGTACCAACAAGAAACCTGCTCATCAGGCTGCCGCTCCACTGTTGTTCGTGGTCAGCGCGGGGGCGGCAGCCCGGCTCGCAGGTTTCTCATTTGCCGTCCAGGCGGATGAAACGTTGTGATCGACGCCTGCGACACTTGCCGGGTGACCACGCTGCTTTTGGCCCGACACGGGCTCACGGACCTCACCGGCCCGGTGCTGGCCGGACGAACGCCGGGAGTGCATCTGAGCGAGGCCGGCCGGGCGCAGGCCGCGGCGCTGGCCGCCCGCGTCGCGGGCGTCAGGCTCGACGCCATCGTCTCCAGCCCCCTCGAACGCTGCCAGGAGACGGCCCAGGCCGTCGCCCAGGGGCGCGAGACTGACGTGCAGGCCGACGAACGCTTCATCGAGTGCGGCTACGGCGGCTGGACCGGGCGGCCGCTGAAGGAGCTCGCCAAGGAGCCGTTGTGGCAGGTGGTGCAGGCGCACCCCAGCGCGGCGACATTCCCGGAAGGGGAGTCGCTGTCCGAGATGCAACACCGGGCCGTCTCGGCGGTCAGGGAGTGGAATCAACGCCTGGGGGAGAAGGCTGTCTACCTGGTTTGCAGCCACGGCGACGTGATCAAGTCGATCGTCGCGGACGCTCTGGGGCTCCATCTCGATCATTTTCAGCGGATAACAGCTGATCCGGCGGCCCTCACCATCATTCGCTATGCCACCTTGCGCCCCTTTGTTCTCAGGCTTAACGATATGGGGGAATTGAGGCTTCCCGAGGATTCGGAGGAGAAAGACGGGGGAGAAAACATCACCGGGAGCGATGCCGCCGTCGGCGGTGGACCCGGAACCACGTAAGGTCAGCGTATGCCGGTCTTCGACTACGACCCACCAGAGAGGTTCGTCGCCGGTGCCTTGGGGCAGCCGGGCGCGCGGGCCTTTTTTCTGCAGGCCAGGGCCGAGGGCAGACTGACGACGGTGGCGCTGGAGAAACTGCAGGTCGCGGCGCTCGCGGGCAGGCTGGATGAGCTGCTCGACGAGGTGTTGCGGCTCAGCGGGGGCGCCGCGCACGTTCCCGCGCTCGCTCCCGCCGACCTGACCGACGACGCGCCCCTCGACACCCCGGTCGCGGAGGACTTCCGCGTGGGCACGATGGCGCTGGCGTGGGACGCGGAGAAATCGCAGGTGGTGATAGAGGCGCAGGAGGTCGTCGACGAGGACGACGCCGACATCCCCGACCCGGCGGTGCTGCGCGTTCGCATCAGCGCGGGAGCCGCTCGCGCCTTCACCCAGCGAGCCCTCCAGATCGTCGCGGCGGGCCGACCGCCGTGCCCTCTGTGCGGACAGCCACTCGACGCCACCGGGCACGTCTGTGTGCGTCTCAACGGATACCGCGGGGGTGAGGCGGCTTCATGACCGCTCCTGAGAGCGAACCGGCCATCAAGCCGTCCCAACAACAGCCGTCCGTACAAGACGATGAGGTTCTCGCGTTGCTGCGCGACGGCCGCCTGGAAGTGGCCGGCCGGCTCGTCGAGGCCACCAACATGACGCTCTACTGCTCGGTCAAGCTGGGCTCCCGCTCGGCCGCCTGCGTCTACAAGCCGGTACGCGGTGAGCGCCCGCTGTGGGACTTCCCCGACGGCACCCTCGCCGCGCGTGAGGTGGCCGCGTTCGAGGTGTCGCAGGCCACCGGCTGGAACATCGTGCCGCCCACCGTCTACCGCGAGGGTCCCTTCGGGCCGGGCATGGTCCAGCTGTGGATCGACACCGAGCGGGAGATCGACCTCACGCGGCTGGTCAAGAGCCGTAATCCGCTGGTGCGCCGGATGGCGGTGTTCGACGCGGTGGTCAACAACGCCGACCGCAAGGGCGGACATCTGCTGCCGCTGCCCACGGGGCACGTCTTCGGGGTCGACCACGGGGTCTGCTTCTCCGTCGAGGACAAACTGCGCACCGTGCTCTGGCAGTGGCGGGGCAAGCCCCTCGCCCGCGAGGCGGTGGCCGTCCTGGCCAAGCTCGAGCGCGACATCGAGTCGGGCTCGCTCGGGCGCAGGCTGCGCGAACTGCTGACGCTGGAGGAGGTGGAGGCCACCTGGCAGCGGGTCAGGCGGCTGCTCGACACGGGCGTCCACCCGTACCCGTCGGAAGGATGGCCCGCCATCCCCTGGCCCCCGATCTAACCGATCATTTCCTGTTTATTACCCTTTGCCCATGTGCACGCTGATCGTGAGAACCGGGCGGCCACTGACCCTCATGGGCGTGAGGGACGAGAGCGCCGATCGCCCATGGGAGGGGCCGGGGGAGCACTGGCCGGAATACCCGGGCGTGATCGGTGGGCGTGACCTCAAGGGTGGCGGCACCTGGCTGGCCGTCAACCCTCCGGCCCGCCGCGCCGCCGCACTGCTCAACGGGCGCGGCAAGGAGGCCGAGGAGACGACCAGGATCTCCCGGGGAGACCTGGCGCTGCGGGCCGCGTACACGGGCGAGACGCCGGGCGGAGACCTCACCCGCTACGACCCCTTCCACCTGGTGCTCGCCGAGCCGGCGCGCATCCGCCTGTTCAGCTGGGACGGCGAGCGGCTGAGCGCCTCCGATCTGCCTGAGGGCACCAGCATGATCGTGAACACCGGGCTCGACCCGGAGAGCGAGCGGGTCGCCGCGTACCTGCCCAGGTTCGAGACCGAGCCCTGGGGCGAGCTGATCAAGGCCGAGCCGTCCGCCGACCCGGCCGCGCTCATCGTCCGGCACGAGCTGCCCGACGGCCGGATCTTCGCCTCCCTGTCGGTGATGGAGGTCACACTCGCGCCGGACGGCGTGACGTACGACTTCGCCGACCTGACCGCTGATCGGGACGGATAGGCTCAAACACATGAGATCGTGGGCTGCCCAGAACGTTCCAAAGCTCCCAGGTGAGAGCATTCCGCTGAGTCTCTATGACACGTCGGCCAAGCAGGTGAGGCAGACCGATCCGGGGCCCACCGCCAGGATCTACGTCTGCGGCATCACCCCCTACGACGCCACCCACCTCGGCCACGCCAACACCTACCACGCCTTCGATCTCGTCGGCCGGATGTGGCGCGACGCGGGCCACGAGGTCCACTACACGCAGAACGCCACAGACGTGGACGATCCGCTGCTGGAGCGGGCAGGGCAGACCGGCGTCGACTGGCGCGACCTGGCCGAGCGGGAGATCGAGCTGTTCCGCGGCGACATGGAGGCGCTGCGGATCCTGCCGCCCCGCGAGTACGTCGGCGTCACCGAGGTCGTCGGCCGGGTCGCCGAGTTGATCTCCAAGCTGTCCGCCAAAGGCGTCACGTACGTCCTCGACGGTGACGTCTACTTCAGCGTGGCCGACGCGCCCAAATACGGCCAGGTATCCGGCTACGACGAGGGCGAGATGACGGCCCTGTTCGCCGAGCGCGGGGGCGACCCCGACAGGGCGGGCAAGCGACACCCGCTCGACTGGCTGCTGTGGCGGGCCGAGCGGCCCGGCGAGCCCGCCTGGGAGTCCCGCCTGGGCAGGGGCCGTCCCGGCTGGCACATCGAGTGCACCGCCATCGCCCTCGACAGCCTGGGCCCAGGCTTCGACGTGGCGGGCGGCGGCTCCGACCTGATCTTCCCGCACCACGAGTGCGGCGCCTCCGAGGGCCACGCGCTCACGGGCGAGTGGCCGTTCGCCAAGTTCTACACGCACGCGGGCATGGTGGCGCTCGACGGCGAGAAGATGTCCAAGTCCAAGGGCAACCTGGTGTTCGTGTCCAAGCTGCGGCTGGCGCACGACCCGATGGCGGTACGGCTCGTCCTGCTGGCCCACCACTACCGCGCCGACTGGGAGTACGTCCCGTCGCTGATGGCCGACGCCGAGCGCCGGCTGGCGACGTGGCGCTCGGCGGTCGCGCTGTCCTCTGGGCCGCGCGCCGACGATCTGCTGGCCACGGTGCGTGCCCGGCTGGCCGGCGACCTCGACTCACCGGGCGCCCTGGCTGCCGTCGACGCCTGGGCCGCCGAAGCCCTCACCGCCGGCGGCCCCGACCCCACCGCCCCCAGCCTGGTCCGCGACCTCACGGACGCTCTGCTGGGCATCGCACTCTGACGGCCGTCCTTTCCCGCCGTCGCACTCTGACAGCCGCCCTTCTCGGCGTCGAGCTCTCACGGGTGCTTTGCGGGGTTACGGGCTCTGAGGGTCGTTTCGGGAAGTGGCGCGCTATGAGGGCCCCTCGAGGGGCGGCGCGCTTTGACGGTGCTCTGCGGGGCGGCGCGTACGAAGGCGCGGGCCGCATGCCCGGACGGTGCTTCGCAGCGGCGCACTGACGGCGCACCGCCTGTCGTCGGCCCGCACGTGCCGGCGCCGGGTCATCGGCCCGCACGGTGCCTGCGCGGCGTCGTCGGCCCGCACGTGCCGGCGCCGAGCTGTCGGCCCGCACAGGCCGGGCATGGGTTCGTTGGTCTGCATGGTGCCCGCGTGGTTCGTCGGTCGGCACGTGCCGGGCACGGGTTCGTTGGCCGGCACATGCCGGCGACGAGTCGTCGGCCCGCACGTGCCGGCGTCGGGCCGGTGAGATGGTGTGCGGCGGAGTCCGGCGCAACGCGCACGGCGGGATGGCGGCTCCGGCGACTCGGCCGGTGGCGCACCACCCAGCGCCCCACGCCGCCGCCCCACGCCAGGCGGAGCGCCGTCACGAGGCCAGGCGCCGTACGCGTTGCGCCGGGCCCCGTCCCACGGCGTCTCGCCGACGCGGCGCGCCAAAGTGTCCTGGCGCGTAGTGCGAGCGGCGTGGCGCTCGGCTGTGGCCGGGACGCACGGCGGGCGGCGCAACGCCGGACGGAAGGGGCCGTCGGGCGCGGCGCGGCACGGCGGGGAGGGGCCGTCGGGCGCGGCGCGGCACGGCGGGGAGGGGCCGTCGGGCGCGGCGCGGCACGGCGGGGAGGGGCCGTCGGGTGCGACGCGGCACGGCGGGGAGGGGCCGTCGGGTGCGACGCGGCACGACGGGGAGGGCCGTCAGGCGCGACGCCGCTCGACGGGAGGGGCCGTCAGAGGGACGCTTGGTGCAGGCCGGGGGCGTCCGGGAGGGTGGCGGGCCGGTTGGTGAGGGCCGCGTCGTACCGGTGCCAGATCAGCGCCGCCACGTCCGGGTCCGCGCCCAGCGGGTCGCTCACCAGCCCAGCCCCCGCAGCCCTCAACCGGTCGTGGAAGAAGCCTGGCGCGAGGACGTACGAGGCGATGGCCACGCGGTCGGCCGGGGTCGAGCAGAGCCGTTCCATGGCCTCCTCGAGCGACGGCGACCCGGCCGAGGCGAAGGCCGCCGTGACCGGGCGCGCGAGGCGTACGGCGAGCTGGTGGGCGGCGGCGCGGACGTCGGCCAGGGCGGACGGGTCGGAGGAGCCGGCGGCCCCCAGGATGACCGCGTCCGTGGAGCGCAGGCCGGCCCGGGCCAGCTTGCGGGCCAGCGCCGACGTCAGCAGCCGGTGCGGCCCCAGCCAGCCGGCCACCACGGCGTCGGGGCGGCACTCGGTGATGACGTTGGGCAGGTCGATGTGGGCGTGGTAGCCGCCAGCCAGCAGCAGCGGCACCACGACCACCGGGCCGGGGATCGCCGGCAGCACGTCGGACAGCAGGGGCGAGCTGATCTCTAGGTAGCTCAGCTCGACGCGCTGCCCGGGACGGGCCCTTCTGACCGTCTCCGCCAGAGCCGACAGGGTCTGCTCTCCGGCGGCGCTGCGAGTGCCGTGCGCGGCCAGGACGAGCGCGGGGCTCACAAGCCCTCCTGATGAGTTCCGTCGCGCGACCGAAGTGTTTCCGGTCAAAGGCCTTCCTGCCGTGACCCAGCCCGTCACAGGCCCGCCTCGTACAGGCAGGCGAGGCGGTAGCCGCGCTTGACCACCGTCTCCACGATCCCGCTCGGCCCGAGCGCCCGCCGCAGCCGCGTGATGGCCATCTCCACCGCGTGCTCGGCGGACTCGCGCGCGATGCTGCCCGGCAGCACCGTACGCAGGTCGGCGCGGGACACCACGTGACCGGGCTTGTCCGCCAGGCGCTTGAGCACCGCCATCGGGGCCGGGGGCAGCGGGCGCAACTCGCCGTCCACCACCACGGCGTGACCGCGGATCTCCAGCCGGTGGTCGCCGGCCACGAGCCGGGTGACGCCGTGCTCCGGCAGGTGCCGGGCCAGCGCGCGGGCCAGCGCGCCGAGGCGCGAGCGCTCCGGCTGCAGGGTCGGCACGCCGCGCGAGGTCAGGGGCTCCGCCGTCACGTGTCCCACGCAGGCGGCCACGACCGTGCCGCTGAAGGACGCCAGCAGCGCCTCCTCCAGCCCGTCGGAGCGGGCCGCCTGCAGCATGGCGTGGACGGCGGGCGCGCTGGTGAAGGCCACCGCGTCCACCGAGCCGGAGATGGTCTGGCTGATCAGGCGGCGCAGCGGCGAGATGTCGCGGTACGGCAGCCACCGGTAGACCGGGATCTCGATCACCTCGGCCCCCGCCCGCCGCAGGTCCGCCACGAAGTCGCTGAGCGGCTCGCCGTGCTGCTGTACCGCGATGCGCCGCCCGCGCAGATCCTGGGAGAGCAGGTACTGCTTGACCTCCTCGCACGACTCCGTGGGAGGCGTCCAGTGGTCGTTCAGCCCGGCGGCGCGCACCGCCCCCCTGGCCTTGGGGCCGCGGGTCAGCAGGCGCGACCGGGACAGGTGCTCGCCCAGGTCGGCCGAGAGGCCCCAGCCCTCGGCGGCGGCCATCCAGCCGCGGAACCCGACGCCGGTGGTGACCACCACGTCGTCGAGCGGCCCTGCCAGGCTCTCGCGGGTCGCGGCGAGCAGGTCGGCGTCCTCGGCCAGGGGGACCAGCCGGATCGCGGGGGCGCTGACCACGCGGGCGCCGCGCCGCTCCAGCAGCGCGCCGAACTCCTCACGGCGCCTCGTCGCGGTCACCCCGATCGTGAAGCCCGACAGGGCGTCGGGCGCTGTCTCCGGAGAAGACCCGCCCTCAAGGGCAAGCACGCTCATGCCGGCACCTCCAGGTAGTGGGGGATGCCTGGCCGGGCCCCGAGCACCCGGCCAGGCATCACAGGCACGTGTGACGCAAGTGAGATCACCCTCCGATACTGCTTTCGGGTGGTTTCGCCCACGGGTCTCTTCTGTTACCGCTGTGCTACAAGGCAGAGGCTTGGGGATTGGCGAGGCGCGGTCGCGGGAAACGTTCATCGTGACGACGCGGCCTATCGGGGAGTTGCGTGTGACGGTCCGGCCTATTCGCGTGTTCGACGATCCGGTGCTCCGCTCGGTGGCGGCGCCGGTGCTGGACTTCGATCGTGAGCTGCGGCGGCTGGTGAAGTCGCTGACCGCCACCATGCGCGCGGGCGCCGGCCGGGCGGGCCTGGCGGCGCCGCAGATCGGGGAGCCGGTACGGGTGGTGGTCTACTCCTACGACGGCAAGTCCGGCCACCTCGTCAATCCGCGTCTGGAGCTGTCGGAGCAGCGGGTCACCGCCGACGAGGCGTGCCTGTCGGCCCCGGGAGTGTGGTGGCCACTGGAACGTTCCTACATGGTCACGGCGCGTGGCCGCGACATGTTCGGCAAGCCCGCGACGGTTCGTGCGCTCGGGGTGCTGGCCCGGGTGCTGCAGCACGAGGTCGACCATCTCGACGGCGTGCTGTTCAGCGACCACCTCGAGGCGGCCGAGCGCGAACGCTTTCTCGCGGAGGCCCTGCCGGGCTGAGTTATCTCCGGTGTGCCCCCGCCAGGCTCAGCTCCCTGCGCTGGGCGGCGTCGGTGCCGCCCCACACTCCGTACGCCTGCCTGGTGGCCAGCGCGTACTCCAGGCACGGTTCGCGGACGGGGCAGCCGGTGCACACATGTTTGGCCTGCTCGACCTGGGACTGGCTCGGCCCTTCCACCGATATCGGGAAGAACAACTCCGGGTCCAAGTCGAGGCAGGCGGCCCTGCGGGTCCAGTCGAGCATCATCATGACCTTGGCGCCTACCCACTCGACCAGCTCTCATACCTCGGCGAGCAGCCGATCCCAGTCCGACAGGAACCTGCCGAGCCCGTAGCGGGCCAGGGCCGCCGCTCGCGCGGCCTTGCCCGCCTGCGCGGCGTGCTCCGGATCCGCCGCGAACGCGTGCAGCGCGTCGGCGAGCACGTTCACCTTCGTGGACAGCACACCGGCCTCCTGTGGCACGGCCTCGATCGCCTCGGTGGCGGCCAGCGCGACGACCGGCAGGCCCAGGGTCATGGCCTCGATGAGCGCGAGCCCGAGCGACGTCCACCGGTAGGGGTGCAGGTAGACCCGGCGCCGGGCCAGCTCGGCGTGCATGACGTGCTGCGGCAGGTCCTCATAGGTGCCGTACGGCAGCCCCTCCACCTTCATCCCGAACACGTCCAGCGGCACCCGCTCGGCGAAGCGCGGCAGCAGGTCGGTCCCGGCGACCCTGGTGCGGCGTACCGGCTCGTTGACCACCACGCCCGCCCGGGGCAGCTCGCCAGTGTACAGGTGGCCGGGGTCGGGGACTCCGTGCTCGACGACGCGGGTGCGGGCCCGGCCGTTGTCCCAGTACAGCTCGTTGAAGTGGGTGACGTGCACCAGCGTGATGTCGCTCTGATCGGCCAGCGGGTGCCGGGCGCGCGGCACGTCGCCCGCCGGGGTGTTGTGCTCCACGTACACGCCGGGCACGTCGCGGCCGAGCCACTCGCGGGCCAGCTCGGGCTCGTGCGGGCGCTGGTAGACGGCCACGTCTATGGGCTCGTGGCGGAGCCGGTCGAAAGGCACCTCGCGGGCGGTCCCGGGCCAGTCGAACGTCTGGGCGCGTCCCCGGCCGTCGGGACCACGGCCGGGGACGAGCGGAAGCACGTACTCGTGCCCGCCCCTGATGAAGGCGCTGGTCCACGAGCCGTGTACGTGCCAGATGAGGACCCTCACCAGCGGCTCCAGCCCATAGCCCGCGCCCACGGCGCCGAGACGGCCAGCCCGGGGCCGTCCATGTCGCTCAGCACCCGTTCCACGACGTCGGTCAGGTCGTCCGCGACCTCGGCGGCCTGCTCGATCTCCTCCCGCCGCGTCTGCTTGGTCGGCACCAGGATGCCCCTGGCTCCGGCGGCCCTGGCCGCGTCCATGTCCCTGCCGATGTCGCCCACGACCACGCAGTCACGGGGGCTGACGTCCAGGATGGCGGCGGCTCTGATCACGAGCCCGGGCGCGGGTTTGCGACAGGTGCAGCCGTCGGCGTCGTCGTGCACGCAGATCGCCCACGCGTCGAACGGGCCGAGCAGCTCCTCCACCCTGGCGTTCACCTGGTCCATGTCGTCCGCGGACAGCAGGCCCTTGGCCACGCCCGACTGATTGGTGACCACGGCCACCGGCACCTCGGCCCGTCTGAGCCTGGCCACCGCCTCCACCGCGCCCGGCATGGGCTCGACGAGGCCCGGGTCGCCGTTGTACGGCACGTCCCTGATCAAGGTTCCGTCCCGGTCGAAGAGTACGGCGCCGGGACGTCGCTTTTCGAACACTTTCACCTCCGTCGCGTGCCCGCCAGCTACCCGGGGCCCGACCCTGCAAACAACTACTCAGAGTGATGAATCCCAGGCGGTTACGCCTGTTCGCGCACCTCGGCGGCCTGGGCAATGTTTGGGAGTCGCTCCTCTCGGTAGCGGTTCTCGACAACTCCGGGGGAGGAAAGATGAGGTTTCTCGGCATCAACGCGATCTTCCACGACCCGGCCGCCGCCCTGGTGGCCGACGGGAAGATCGTGGCCGCGGCGGAGGAGGAACGCTTCAGCCGCCGCAAACACGGCAAGCGGCCCCTGGCGTTCTCCGCGTGGGAGCTGCCCGAGCAGGCCGCCGCCTGGTGCCTGCGCGAGGCGGGACTCTCCCCCGAGGACATCGACGCCGTCGCCTACTCCTACGACCCGTCGCTGGTCGTGCAGCGGCCGGAGGGCGACTGGGAGGACCTGCGCACGAAGTACGCGGTGCGCGCCCCGGCGTTCCTGGCCACGGCGCTGCCCGGGCTGGATCCCGGCCAGGTCACCTACGTCCCGCACCACGTGGCGCACGCCGCGTCGGCGGGGCTGGCCTCGCCCTGGCGCGACTGCGCGGTGCTGGTGTGCGACGGGCGCGGCGAGAACGTCTCACATCTGGCGGGCCGCTACCGGGACGGCGAGCTGGAGGTGCTGGCCGCGCAGGAGCTGCCGCACTCGCTCGGCCTGATGTACGAGGACGTCACCGAGCACCTGGGCTTCCTGCGCTCCAGCGACGAGTACAAGGTCATGGCGCTGGCCTCGTACGGCCGCCCGCGGCACCTGGAGGCGCTGCGCGAAGTGATCTACACGACCGCGGACGGCGGGTTCCGCGTCGAGCCGGTCGACTGGAACGGCTACGCCAAGGCGCTGCGCAAGGGCGCCGCCTGGACTTCCGACCACGCCGATCTGGCCGCCAGCGTGCAGGCCCGGCTGGAGGAGGTGCTGCTGGAGCTGGTGCGCTGGCTGCACGATCGCACCGGCGAACGGCGGCTCGCGCTCGCCGGCGGCGTGGCGCTGAACTGCGTGGCCAACACGCGGCTGCTGGACGAGGGGCCGTTCGACGAGGTGTGGGTGCAACCGGCGGCGGGCGACTCGGGCACCGCGCTGGGTGGAGCGCTCCACCTCGCGCAGGTCTACGGCGAGCCGGCCGGGCCCATGCCGGGCGCGGCGCTCGGGCGCGGCTTCACCGACGAGGAGCTGGGCGCCTGGCTGGACGTGGCCCGCGTGCCGCACACCCGCCCCGCCGACCTGGGCGCCGCGGTGGCCGCCGAGCTGGCCGCCGACAAGATCGTGGCCTGGTTCCAGGGACGGTCGGAGTACGGGCCGCGGGCGCTCGGGCACCGGTCGCTGCTGGCCCATCCCGGGCACGCGCGCAACACCGAGCGGCTGAACGACGTCAAAGGGCGCGAGCAGTTCAGGCCCATCGCACCGATGGTGCTGGAGTCGCGGGCCGCGGAGATCTTCGGGCGCGGGCCGGTGCCCTCGCCGTACATGCTGTTCGTCCACGACGTGCATCCCGACTGGGCGCCGCGCATCCCCGCGGTGGTGCACGTGGACGGGACCGCGCGCATCCAGACCGTCTCGCCCGGCACGCAGCCGCTGATGGCGCGGGTGCTGAGCGAGTTCGAGGCGCGTACGGGGCTGCCCGTGGTGGTCAACACGAGCCTCAACACCGCCGGGCGGCCCATGGTCGACGATCCCCGTGACGCGCTGGAGTGCTTCGGGTCCTCGCCGGTGGACGTGCTCGCCCTGGGGCCGTACCTGGTGCGGCGCGGGGAGGTGTTCGGCTCGTGATCACCGTGGTGATCCCCACAGTCGGACGGCCCACGCTGCGTGACACGCTGGCGGGTGTCGGCTCCGGCGTCCCGGTGATCGTGGTGGACGACACGCGCGCGTCCGGCCTCTCCGTGCCCGATCACGTAGGACCTGATCAGGTACGGGTCGTACGGTCCGGCGGCCGCGGGCCCGCGGCGGCGCGCAACGCCGGGTGGCGGGCCGCGGAGACGCCGTGGGTGGTGTTCCTGGACGACGACGTGGTCCCGTCGCCCGGGTGGGCCGAGGCGGTCTGGAAGGACCTGGTCGACCTGCCCGAGGACGTGGCGGGCAGCCAGGGGCGCATCGAGGTGCCGCTGCCGGCCGACCGGCGGCCCACCGACGCGGAGCGGAACACCGCCGGGCTCGCCGACGCGCTGTGGGTGACCGCCGACATGGCCTACCGGCGGTCGGTGCTGGAGTCGGTAGGGGGTTTCGACGAGCGTTTCCCCCGGGCGTACCGGGAGGACGCCGACCTGGCGCTGAGGGTGTCGCGGGCGGGGCACCGGCTCGTCAAGGGCGCTCGGGTGACGGCGCATCCGGTGCGTGAGGACGGGTTCTGGGCGAGCGTGCGCTTCCAGCGCGGCAACGCGGACGACGCGCTCATGCGCCGCCTGCACGGGCCCGGCTGGCGCACGGCCATCGGCGGCGGGCGTGGCCGCCTGCGCCTGCACGCGGCCACCACGGCGGCCGCGCTCGCGGCTCTGACCCTGGCCGCCGCCACACTCCGCACCCGCGGGCACTTCGGCGGTCCTTTGGGCCGGCGCTTGGCTGGGCGCACCGGTGCGCGGCTCTCCGGCCGGCCCGGCGGACGGGCCCTCGGGCGGCTCCGCGCGTGGCCCGGGGGAGGGCTGCTCACGCGGCCGAGCCGCCACGGTGGCATGCCACCGCTCGGGCCCGGTCGCCGGCGAGCCGGTGCGCACCTCATGGAGCGGGCCCCGGAGGCGGGGGTGCGGGTGCTGGCCGGGCTGGCGGGTGCCGCGTGGGCCGCGATGACCGCCGAGTTCGCGTGGCGGCGCATCGCGCCGGGCCCGCGTACCCCCCGGGAAATGTGGCGGATGGTCGTCACCAGCGTCGTGATCCCGCCGGTCGCCTGCGTGCACCGGCTGCGGGGGGAATGGAGGGCGCGGCGATGAGCGGTCGCATGTCTGCAACGCTGTGCGGTCCGAGGCGGTGCACGACGGTGGACGCCGCCGAAGCCGCGCGCGAGACCGCCACGTCGGCGATCGCCCAGCCGGAGCGGCGCCGGGACGGAGAGGACCGGGGCCGGGTGCTGGTGGCGCGGCTGGACGACGCGGGCGACGTGCTGCTGGCCGGACCGGCCGTCAGGGCCGTGCGCACGCTGGCCCGCGAGATCGTCTTCCTGGCAGGCCCGAACGGCAGGCAGGCCGCCGAGCTGCTGCCCGGCGTGGACCAGGTCATCGAGTGGCGGGCCCCGTGGATCGACCACACCCCGCCGCCCGTCAGCAAAGGCCAGGTCGCCGACCTGGTGGCCAAGATCACAGACGTGGACGAGGCGTTGCTCCTCACCTCGTTCCATCAGTCGGCGCTCCCGCTGGCGCTCCTGCTCAGGATGGCGGGCGTCCGCAGGATCACCGCCATCAGCAACGACTACCCCGGCTCGCTCCTGGACGTCCGGCACGTCGTGGACGAGAACATCGACGTGCCGGAGGCCGAGCGGATGCTGGGGGTCGCCAGGGCGGCGGGGTTCGAACTGCCGAAGGGCGATGACGGCAAACTCGCTGTTCAGCGGCCATTGCCGGATATAGGCAAAGAAATAGGGCACCTGCTAGGCGTCGGCGCCGATGCCGGCAAAGGAAAAGGCACGTATGTCGTGGTGCACCCGGGGACATCGGCCCCCGCACGGACCTGGCCGGCCGACCGGCATCGGCAGACCGTGAGGGAGCTGGTCGAGGACGGACACCGGGTCTTCGTGACCGGCACAGAACGTGACCTCACAGCCTACGTGGCCGGCGATCTCGCGGCCGACCTCGGAGGCGTGACCACTTTTGCCCAACTGGCCGCCGTGATCGAGCGTGCCGGCGTCCTCGTGGCGGGCAACACCGGCCCAGCGCACTTGGCCGCGGCGGTCGGGACGCCGGTCGTGAGCCTGTTCGCCCCCGTCGTTCCGGCGGCGCGGTGGGCCCCGTACGGGGTGCCCACGGTGCTGCTCGGCGACCAAGACGCGCCCTGCCGCGGAAGCAGAGCGCGTACCTGCCCGGTACCCGGACACCCGTGCCTGTCCCATGTGACCAGTGAGCAGGTGGTCAAGGCAGTGAGGGAGCTGACTCAGTGAAGGTCGATCTCATCTCCGAGCACGCGGATCCGCTGGCGGCGATCGGCGGCGTCGACGCCGGCGGCCAGAACGTGCACGTCGCCGCGCTGGCGCTCGCGCTGGCCGAACGCGGGCACACGATCGTCGTCCACACCCGGCGCTCATCCGAGCGGCAACCCGAGTCGGTGACCATGGCGCCGGGCGTCACGGTCGAGTACGTCAAGGCCGGCCCCCCCGCCCCCGTCCCCAAAGACGAGCTGCCCCCGTACATGGCGGAGTTCACCGAGCGCCTGGCCGACCGCTGGGCCGTGAGCCCGCCGGACGTCGCGCACGCGCACTTCTGGATGAGCGGGCAGGCCGCGCTGCAGGCGGCCGAAGGGGTGCCGGTGGTGCAGACGTTCCACGCGCTCGGCACGGTCAAGCGGCGCTGGCAGGGCGACGCCGACACCAGCCCCCAGCACCGGATCGCCACCGAGCGCGAGATCGGCAAGCGCGCCGACGCCGTGCTGGCCACCTGCGGTGACGAGGTGAACGAGCTGCGCGCGATGGGCATCCCCGAGCAGCACATCACGGTCGTGCCCTGCGGGGTGGACCTGCGGACGTTCTGCCCCGAGGGGCCGGTGGCGCCGCGCACCGCGGGCAAGCTGATCCTCTGCATCGGCAGGATGGTGCCGCGCAAGGGCGTGGACACCGTGATCAGGACGCTGCGCCAGCTCCCGGACGCCGAGCTGGTGATCGCGGGCGGCAGCCAGGAGGACGACGAGGCGGTCAGGCTGCGGGGGCTGGCGCGGGCGTACGGGATCGAACGGCGGGTGCACGTGATAGGCAGCGTGCCACGCGAGCGCGTGCCTGCGCTGATGCGCTCGGCCGACGTCGTGGTGACGGTGCCGTGGTACGAGCCGTTCGGCATGGTGCCGGTCGAGGCGATGGCGTGCGGCGTGCCGGTCGTGGCCTCGGCGGTCGGCGGGCACCTGGACACGGTCGCCGGCTGCGGCGTGCTGGTGCCGCCGCGCCGCCCGCGCGCCCTGGGCAGGGCGCTGCGCGACCTGCTCGAAGACCCGGACAAGCGGGCGGCCCTCGGCGCGGCGGGGGCGCGCAGGGCCCGCGAGAGGTACGGCTGGCCGCGCGTGGCCGAGCTGACCGAGGCCGTGTACACGCAGGTCATCGACGGCAAGGTATGCCGCCTGGCCGCTCTGGGGGGTTGATCGTGGACGCACATCTGGAAAAGCTCTGGACGACCCTGGAGAAGGTCGATGACCAGGCGGTCACCGTCCGTGCCTGGGGTGGGAAGCTGGCCGGCGTGCTGTCGGCCGGGGGCAGGCTGCTGGCCTGCGGCAACGGCGGCTCGGCCGCTGAGGCGCAGCACCTGACGGCCGAGCTGGTCGGCAGGTTCAGGGACGACAGGCAGCCGTACGCGGCGATCCCGTTGCACGCCGACGGCTCGTCGCTGACGGCGATCGCCAACGACTTCGGCGCCGAGCAGATCTACGCCCGGCAGGTACGCGCCCACGGCAGGCCAGGCGACGTGCTGCTGTGCCTGTCCACCAGCGGCACCAGCTCGAACGTGCTGGCCGCGGCGAGGGCGGCGCAGGAGGGCGGCATCCTCGCCTGGGCCATGACCGGCCCCGCGCCGAACCCGCTGGCCGAGTTGTGCGACGAGACCGTCGCCGTGCCGGGGGAGGAGACGGCGACCGTGCAGGAGGTGCACCTCGCCCTGATACACCTGCTGTGCGACGCGGTCGAGGAGGCACTGTGACGGGATCGCTCGTCGTCATCGGGGACACACTGCTGGACGTGGACGTCGAGGGCGACGCCGAGCGGCTCTGCCCGGAGGCCCCCGTCCCGGTGGTGGACGTCTCCGCCGAGCAGGCCCGTCCCGGCGGGGCGGGCCTGGCGGCGCTGCTGGCCGCCCGCGACGGCGCGGACGTCGTGCTGGTCACGGCGATCGGCGACGATCCCGACGGCCGCCGCCTGTGCGGCCTGCTGTCGGAGGAGGTCGACCTGGTACGCCTGCCGCTGCGCGGCGGCACCGTGCGCAAGACCAGGGTCAGGGCGCGCGGCCAGACCCTCATCCGGCTGGACTCCGGCGACGGCACGGCCAGGTACGCCCCCACGGCGGAGGCCGCGCGGGCCGTCGAACAGGCCGGCGCCGTGCTGGTCTCCGACTACGGCAGAGGCGTGGCCAGGATGGCCCGCGAACTGCTGCACGACGCCGGTGTTCCGGTGGTGTGGGACCCGCACCCCAAAGGCGTGCAGCCGATGCCCGGCTGCACGCTGCTGACGCCGAGCGAGGCGGAGGCGAAGGTGCTGTGCCGCTCCGGCTACCACGGCCCCGACCAGGCGGCCCGCCGCCTGGTGCGGGAGCTGCAGGCCAGGGCGGTGGCCGTCACGACCGGCGAGCGCGGGGCCGCGCTCGCCGTCCAGGGCGGCCCGCTCACCCAGGTTCCGCCGCCGGTGCTGGCAGGCAACCGGGACGCGTGCGGAGCGGGCGACCGGCTCGCCTCCGCCGCCGCGCTCGCGCTGCGTGACGGCACCGGCCTCCAGGAGGCGGTCATCATCGGCGTCGGCGAGGCCTCGCGCTTCGTGGAGCGCGGCGGGTCCGCCGGCGTGAAGGTCCAGGAGCAGCAGCTCGGCGACCGGCCGCGCACGGCTGTCGAGGTGGCCAGGCTCACCCGCGCGTACGGCGGCCGCCTGATCGCCACCGGCGGCTGCTTCGACCTGCTGCACGCCGGGCACGTGAGCCTGCTGCGGCGGGCCAGGGCGCTGGGCGACGCGCTCGTCGTCTGCGTCAACTCCGACGCGTCGGTGCGCAGGCTGAAGGGATCGTCCAGGCCGGTCGTGGACGTGCGCGACCGGGTCGAGGTGCTCAGAGCGCTGGGCTGCGTGGACGCGGTGCTCGTGTTCGACGAGGACACCCCGGCGCGCGCCATCGAGCTGCTGCGCCCCGACGTGTGGGTGAAGGGCGGCGACTACGAGGGGGAGAAGCTGCCCGAATCCAAGGTCCTGGCCGCGCTCGGCGCGGAGACCGTCGTGCTGAGCACGCTGCCGGGACGTTCGACAACGAATCTGATCAGGGAGATCCAGTGAACATTTTGATCACCGGGGGAGCCTCCGGGCTCGGACTGGCCACCGCCGAAGCCGTGGAGAAGGAGGGCTGGCGAGCGCTGGTCGTCGACAAGCGCCCGCCGGACCAGCGCTTCGAGCACGTCACGGCCGACCTCGCCGACCGGGGGGAGGCCGAGCGGGCGGTACGCGAGCTGGCCGAGCGGGCCGGCGGGCTGGACGGCGTGGTGACGGCCGCGGGGATCGACGCCTGCGGGCGGCTGGAGGACGTCCCGGCCGACGACTGGGAGCGGGTGATCCGGGTGAACCTGCTCGGCACGGCCTCGGTCGTGCGGGCGGCGCTGCCGTACCTGAAGCACACCCGCGGCAAGATCGTCACCTGCGCGTCCACGCTCGGGCTGAGGCCGCTCAGCGACGCCTCGGCGTACTCGGCGTCGAAGTTCGGCGTCGTCGGCCTCACCAGGGCCCTGGCCGTCGAGCTGCGCGGCGAGGTCGGAGTGACGCTGCTCGTCCCGGGCGGCATGCGCACGGCCTTCTTCGACGGCCGGCCGGAACAGTACAAACCCGGACCGGAGGCCGGGCTGAACGACCCGGCCGACGTCGCCCAGAGCGTGGTCTTCGCGCTGCGGCAGCCCGCCGGATGCGAGGTGAGAGAGCTCGTCGTCTGCCCGTCCACGGAGACGTCATGGCCCTAGAACTCCTCGTGCTGCGCGGGCTCGGCCTGGGCGACCTGCTCACGGCCGTGCCCGCCCTGCGGGCGCTGCGCCAGGCCTTTCCCCGCCACCGGATCACGCTCGCCGCGCCGCGGGCGCTGGAGGCACTGCTGCCGCTGACCGCCGCGGTGGACGACCAGGTCGACGTGTCGGGCCCGGGACCCGTGCCGTTCGAGCGGCCCGACATCGCGGTCAACCTGCACGGCAAGGGGCCGCAGAGCATCGATGCGCTGCGCCGCACGGAGCCGGGCCGCTTGATCAGCTTCGGCACGGGTCCGCTGTATCCGGAGGGCGTCCACGAGGTGCGGCGCTGGTGCGGACTGCTGGAATGGCACGGCATCCCCGCCGACCCCGCGGACCTGACGCTCGGCATCTCCGACCGTATGGGGCCCACGATCGTGCATCCGGGCGCCGCCTATCCAGCGCGGCGCTGGCCGCCCGAGCGGTTCGCCGAGGTGGCGGCGGCGCTCGACGACGTGGTCGTCACGGGGAACTCCGAAGAGGTGCCGCTGGCAAGGAGGGTCGCCGAGCTGGCGGGGCTTCCTCCGGAGCGGATGCTGGCCGGGCGTACCGAGCTGGCGGACCTGATCGACCTGGTGAGCAGGGCGCGGCTGGTGGTCTGCGGGGACACCGGCGTCGCGCACCTGGCGACGGCGTTCTGCGTGCCGTCGGTGGTGCTGTTCGGGCCGGTGTCTCCCGCTCTGTGGGGGCCGCCGCCCGGCTGGCGCCACGTGGCGCTGTGGGCGGGCAGGAACGGGGATCCGCACGGGCAGCGACCCGACCCCGGACTGCTGAAGATCGAGGTTTCCGAAGTAGTCGACGCTGTCTTGGAGGTCACGTCATGAGGGCTCTGGTCACCGGGGGCGCCGGGTTCCTTGGTTCCTACCTGTGCGAGCGGCTGCTGGAGGAGGGTGCGGAGGTCGTCTGCATGGACAGCTTCCTCACCGGCGGCCCGCGCAACGTCGAGCACCTGATCGACCGGCCCGAGTTCCGGATCATCGAGTGCGACCTGACCGGGTACGTGCACGTGCCGGACCGGCTGGATCTCGTGCTGCACTTCGCCTCGGCCGCCTCGCCGGCCGACTACCTGCGCTACCCGATCGAGACCCTCCGGGTCGGCAGCGTCGGCACGCTGCACGCGCTGGGCCTGGCCAGGGAGAAGGGCGCCAGGTTCATCCTGGCCTCGACCAGCGAGGTGTACGGCGACCCGCTCGAGCATCCGCAGCGCGAGACGTACTGGGGCAACGTCAACCCGGTCGGCCCGCGCAGCGTCTACGACGAGGCCAAGCGCTTCGCCGAGTCCCTGACCACCGCCTACCGGCACTCGCGCGGCACCGACACCGGGATCGTGCGCATCTTCAACACCTACGGGCCGCGCATGCGCCCGTTCGACGGCCGGGCGATCCCGACCTTCATCAGGCAGGCGCTGACCGGCGAGCCCATCACGATCACCGGCGACGGCTCGCAGACGCGCTCCATCTGCTACGTGGACGACACCGTGTCCGGGATCCTGGCCATGGCCCGCAGCGACTTCACCGGGCCCGTCAACATCGGCAACCCGGCCGAGCTCACCATGCTGGAACTGGCCACGACGATCCGGGACCTGGCCGGGTCGTCGTCGGAGATCGAGTTCATCGACCGCCCCGCCGACGATCCCCGGGTCCGCCGCCCCGACACGACGCTGGCGGCCGAGCGGCTCGGCTGGCAGGCGCAGGTGACGGCGGCCGAAGGGCTGTGCCGCACCATCGAGTGGTTCTCGGCCGAGCTGGCCGCCGTCGAGCGGCTCGAGCAGCTCCAGGTCTGAGCATGCCGCGGACGCGTCCTGCCCACGGTGCGCCACAGCGTTCTACGGGACGTCGCGATCGTCCCGGCGCGCGACTGCCTCGCTCAGCGCTCGTTTCCGGCGCGCAGCCAGGCGAGGTAGTCGGCGACCGCCCGCTCGGTGTCGTACGCGGGCTCGTACCCGGTGTCCTCGCGCAGCCGGGTGGTGTCGAGCCAGACGCCGGGCGTCGCGGGGTCGCGGCCCTCGGGGAGGCCGGCGCGGGCATCGGGGACCAGCTTCCTGATCGCCGCGACGACCTCGCCGTTGGTCGTCAACCTCCCTGAGGCCACGTTGTACGTGCGATGCGCCAGCCGGTCCGCGAGCTGGAGCAGCGCGATCGCGCGCCCGCAGTCCTTCACGTAACACAGGTCGATGCCGTCGCCCAGGTGTGTGCCGGTGTGCAACGTGGACAGGTCGGGGTCGGTGCCGCGGGCGGCGGCGTGCACGAGCTGAGGCGCGGCGAAGAACGGCGACCGCTGGTGGCCGAGCGGGCCCCAGATGGCGGCGATGCGGTAGCCGACCACGTCGATGCCCATGGTTCCCGCGAGGTAGTCGGTGAGCAGCTCGCCGATCTTCTTGAACGCCGGGATCGGGTGGCCGGCCGTCATCGGCAGCGGCACGTCCTCTTTGAGCGCGCCCTCGCCGGGCACGCCGCCGTACACGCCGATCGTGCTGGCCACGCCGACCCTGGTCACCTGCCACTCGCTCGCGGCGCGGAACACGTTCAGGAGGCTGCGCACGGCCTTCTCCGCGCCCTCGATCGGCTCGTACGCGCCGGGCGGCCACGGGACGGAGCCGGCGAGGTGCACGATGCCGGTGATCTCGTGGCGCTTGCCGATCTCCAGGAGAGAGGACTCGTCGGTGAGGTCGGCCTGCTCGACGATGACAGGCTCGTCGGCGAACATCTCGGGCACCACGGCGGGCCTGCGCTGGACGAGCACGCAGGGCTCGCCCAGGTCGAGCAGGGCCCGGGTGGTGTGCGTGCCGATGAAGCCCAGCCCGCCGGTGATCAGAATCATGGTCAGCTCCACAGATCATCAGTTCTACTGATAATCAGTGTATCTCTAGAAGCGGTAATGGAGAACCACGTTGCCCTTCCGCGACCAGGACGCGATGGGCGCGGACAGGCGGTTCATCAGGCGCAGGCCCAGCGGGAACTCGCGAACGTGCTGTAGCCGTTGAAGGCGATCTCGCCGCTGGGGAAGTGGTCGATCAGGCGGTTGACCAGGGAGATCATCTCCTCCATGGACAGGAACGCGATCAACCCGTCGGCGACGATCACCGCGGGCCGGTCGGTGGGCAGGGCCTCCAGCCATGCGGGGCCGAGGACGTCGGCGGCGATGTCGTGGGGCCTGGCGCGCTCCGGCAGCAGGCGCTGCCGGGCGGTGACGACCTCGGCGAAGTCGACGTCGTGCCAGCCGGCGGTGGGTGGCGGGGCGATGCGGAGCGCCCGGCTGTCCAGGCCGGCCCCGAGGTCGAGGCCGATCGCGTCGGGGTGGCGGGCGATGAACCGCCGCGCGATCTCGTCCAGCTTCTTGGCCCCGGTGCGCGATGTAGACGGCGCTGCTGGAGGGGATGTGGAGCTTCGCGTAGTCGTAGCCGGCCTCCCGCACGATCTCGTCGGCCATCTCGTCGCCCAGGATGGGATGGGGGAGGCGGTTGTCCAGGGCCCTGCCGCACAGCGTCAGCCACAGGGTCTCCTGCAGCGGCGTGAAGGCGGGAAGCGCGATTGCCATCGGTCACTCATCCCTTTTCTCTTGTGAGGCCTCCCAGGCGGCCCGTGCCGCCTTCAGCGGAGCGTCGTCCGCGTACAGGCCGTGGGTGTAGAGCTCGAGCGTGGGCAGCGCCATCCGCCGCAGGACCTCGGGGCCGAAGCGGTCGTACCCGAGCGCGCGGGCCATCGGCGGCGGCATGGTCAGCATGGCCAGGCTGCTCAGCACGGTGAGCACGGCCAGCGCCCGCACGTCCGAGGACGGCCGCATCGAGCCCTCCGCCATCCCGGCGTGAAGGATCGCCTCCGACTCGGCCACCATCGTGTCGACGAACCTGCCGGCGGCCGGCGTGTCCTCCTCGATCGCGCGCACCATGTACCGCACCTGAAGGTGGTACTGCTCCGGATTGGACATGAACTCGCGCAGCAGGCCGGGCGTCCCGGCCTCCTGCGCCCTCTGGACCAGCACGCCCAGCACGTGGTCGTCGCAGACGCTCCGGAGCTTGTCCTTGCTGCCGAAGTGATGGATCACCAGGCCGGCGCTCACCCCCGCCGTGGCGGCGATCGCCCGCAGGTTCGTCTTCTGGAAGCCGTCGCGGGCGAAGTGGGCGATGGCAGCGTCGCGGATCTTGGCCTGCGCGGTCAGGTCCGAAGGGGCTGAACACATGTTTAGGATGCTAAACGTGTGTTCAATCCTTTGGCAAGCCGGAACCCGCCCCGGTCGGATGCCTTGGCGGCGGCCAGGGCGGGGCTCAGGCGGGGACGGGCTCCAGGCGCAACTCGCGGACGATCTCCTCGGCGCTGGCGTCGAGGGACGGGCCCGCGTCGCCGCCGATGAACATCTCGATGTAGGCCCGGTGGAAGCAGCCCGCGATCAGCAGCCGCGCGCTCGCCTCCGGGTCCACGTCAGGGCCCACCCGGCCCAGCTCCTGCTCGGCCGCCAGGTACGCGGCCAGCGGCGCCGTTTCGGTGTGCGGCCCCAGGCCCGTGTCCCGGACGGCCTCGCGGAAGCGGACCGTCACGGTGGGTGAGGTGAAAGCGGGCAGCGCCGCGCTCTGTACGTCGATGTAGTACTCGATACCTGCTCGGGCAACGGGGAGGAGATTGTCCGCCACGCACCCTTTCCCGATGCGATGAGAAAGATCGTGGAGAATGCTCAGCCAGAGCGGGAGCCGGTCCTGCAGCAGCGCGAGGAAGTAGTCCACGGAGCCGCCGGTACGGTCCTCCCGCAGGGAGACGGCCATCTCGAGGACGCGGCGCCTGGTGTCCTGACTTCTTTGGTACGGGTCGACGTGGGAAGTCGCCATGGCGTGCCTAACGTGCGCGGTGAGTTGGATAGGCATCACGGCGCGAAGCCGAGGTTTTCAGGACTTGTCAGTCGTGAATCTGGGATCCCAACTTGGGGCGAAACTTGTAGGCCCGATTATTACTCGAAATCGCGAAAAAATGGCGGATTTTATCTCTGAGCGTTAGCTGTCAGTGTCCCGGTCCCTGCGCCTCAGGTAGCGCTCGAACTCGGCCGCGATCGCGTCACCGCTGGCCTCGGGCAGCTCGGCGGCGTCCTTGCGCTCCTCCAGCTCCTTGACGTACTCGGCCACCTCACTGTCCTGGGAGGCCAGCTCGTCGACGCCGCGCTCCCACGCGCGGGCCTCCTCGTCGAGGTCGCCCAGGGGCATCGGGATCTCCAGCACGTCCTCCATGCGGCGCAGCAGCGCGAGCGTCGCCTTGGGGTTGGGCGGCTGGGCCACGTAGTGCGGCACCGACGCCCACAGCGAGATGGCATCGAGCCCCGCCTCGCCGAACGCGTGCTGCAGCACCCCGACGATCCCCGTCGGGCCCTCGTAGCGGCTCAGCTCGAGGTTCGTCGAGCGTGCCAGCGCCATGTCCGTCGCACCCCCGAGGATGGGCACCGGCCGGGTGTGCGGCGAGTCGTTGAGCAGCGCGCCCAGCATCACGGCCAGCTCTACGCCCAGCTCGCGGCAGATCTCGATGATGTCGGCGCAGAACGAGCGCCAGCGCATGTTGGGCTCGATGCCGCGCAGCAGCACGACGTCGCGCTCCAGGCCGGGCGGGCGGGCGCGCAGCAGGCGCGTCGTGGGCCACACGATCGACCGCGTCAGCCCGTCGCCCATCTCCACCACGGGCCGGGTCACCTGGAAGTCGTAGTAGTCGTCGGGGTCGAGCGCGATCAGCGGCTCGGCCTTCCAAGCCGACTCGAGATGGGCGATCACACCGCTTGAAGCCTCGCCCGCGTCATTCCACCCCTCGAACGCGGCTATGAGCACCGGGTCAACGAGCTCAGGGAGCCCTTCGAGCTCTATCACGTGTCGCCTCCTCTCTTCATCGTCTCGCTAAGCCTATGCGGTCGGGGGCGGTCAGCGTCACCGATCTCCATGCGAACCCGGGCCTCGTCTCTCCGGCGCACGCGTGAACGGCGCCTTCTCGTGACCGGCTTCGTCCCCCGGCGAAGGCCGCGGCACACACGGGACAGGCGAGCCGCGTACAGGTGTCCTCGCGCCTTCCTTCTGTGCGCTGTGCGGCCGCCCGCACCTGCCTCGCGCGCGTGCGCGCGCGAGCCTCATCAAAGAGGGGCCACGCAGGGGTCGTCAGCGCCCGCCGTCCGTGGTGTGGACGATCAGCACGTCGCAGGCGGCGCGGTGGGAGACGGCGGACGGCACGGACCCGAGCAGCCGCCCCGCCAGGCTGTTGAGCCCGCGGTTGCCCACCACGAGCAGGTCGGCGCGGTGCCTGGCGGCCAGCGAGACGAGCACGTCCACGGCGTCCCCCTGCTCGGCCGCCAGCACGACGTCCGAGGCGCCCGCCGCCACGGCATGCCGGCGCGCCGCACGCAGGGCGTCGTCCGCGGGGGTGGACCCGCTCACCTTGTACGCGAGGTCGCCCAGCCGGTCGGCGGCCGCGGCGCGCTCGCTCTCCCGCATGGGCAGATACGCGCAGGCCAGTACGAGGGTGGCGCCGGTCGCCGCGGCCAGGGATGCCGCCGCGGAGACGGCGCGGAAGGAGGAGGCCGAGCCGTCGGTGCCGACGACGACGGTGCGGTAGCCCATGGGAGCCCCCAATTGGACGCGATGTCAATTGACGGTCAGTACGATAGCGCCCCGTGTCCGCGTGAACGCCCTCCGGGGTCCCTCGAAGAGCGCACGCCACTTGGCCCCGGCACGTCCGCCGCGCGGTCCAGAAACGTCCGCCGCGGTCCCGGAATGCCCGTGACCGGGCGGAACCTCCGCATGCGATCCACGGGGCGCCGGCAACCCGGTATCGTCGCGTACAGGGGCCGTGCGCGAACGGGTGTGCGAGCCACGCGCGAGTGGCGCTCGAGGCGCACCCGATAAGCTCTACCCCATGAGCATCTCCTCGTCCTTCCGGGAAGTGTTGTCCCAGCGTGTCATCGTGGCCGACGGCGCGATGGGAACGATGCTCCAAGCCCAGGACCCGACGCTCGACGACTTCCACGGTCACGAGGGCTGCAACGAGGTGCTCAACGTCACCAGGCCCGACATCGTGCGCGGCGTCCATGACGCCTATTTCGCCGTCGGCGTCGACTGCGTCGAGACCAACACGTTCGGCGCCAACCTCGCCGCGCTCGGCGAGTACGACATCTCCGACCGCGTCTTCGAATACTCCGAGGCCGGCGCCAGGATCGCCCGTGAGGCCGCCGACCACTGGTCCACGCCCGACCAGCCGCGCTTCGTCCTCGGCTCCATGGGCCCCGGCACCAAGCTCCCCACGCTCGGCCACCTGCCGTACGCGAGCCTGCGCGACGCCTACCGCGACAACGCGGCGGGCCTGATCGCGGGCGGCGCCGACGCGCTGATCATCGAGACCTGCCAGGACCTGCTCCAGGTCAAGGCCGCCGTCATCGGCGCCAAGCGGGCCATCGGAGACTCCGGGCGCGACATCCCGATCATCGCGCAGGTGACCATCGAGACCAACGGCGCCATGCTCCTCGGTTCCGAGATCGGCGCCGCGCTGACCGCGATCGAGCCGCTCGGCGTCGACATCGTGGGCCTCAACTGCGCGACCGGCCCGGCCGAGATGAGCGAGCACCTGCGCTACCTCGCCCGCCACTCGCGGCTCAAGCTGTCCTGCATGCCCAACGCCGGCCTGCCGGTGCTGACGGCCGACGGCGCGTACTATCCGCTGTCCCCCCAGGAGCTGGCCGACGCGCACGGCACGTTCAGCCGCGACTACGGCCTGTCGCTGGTCGGCGGCTGCTGCGGCACCACGCCCGAGCACCTGCGCCAGGTCGTCGAGCGGGTCCGCGGCAAGCAGGTCACGCCGCGCCGCCCGCACCCCGAGCCGGGCGCCTCCTCGCTCTACCAGACGGTGCCGTTCCGGCAGGACACCTCCTACCTGGCCATCGGCGAGCGCTGCAACACCAACGGCTCCAAGGCCTTCCGCGAGGCCATGCTGGAGGGCCGCTGGGACGACTGCGTCGAGACGGCCCGTGAGCAGGCCCGCGACGGCGCCCACCTGCTCGACCTGTGCGTCGACTACGTCGGCCGCGACGGGGTGGCCGACATGAAGGAGCTGGCGTTCCGGTTCGCCACCGCGTCCACGCTGCCGATCATGCTCGACTCGACCGAGCCCGCGGTGCTGCAGGCCGGGCTGGAGATGCTCGGCGGCCGCGCCGCGGTCAACTCCGTCAACTACGAGGACGGCGACGGCCCCGACTCCCGCTTCCAGAAGATCATGCGGCTCGTGAGCGAGCACGGCTCGGCCGTGGTCGCGCTGACCATCGACGAGGAGGGCCAGGCCCGCACCGCCGACTGGAAGGTACGCGTGGCCACGCGCCTCATCGAGGACCTGACCGCCAACTGGGGCATGCGGGTCGAGGACATCATCGTCGACTGCCTGACCTTCCCCATCGCCACCGGCCAGGAGGAGACCAGGCGCGACGGCCTGGAGACCATCGAGGCCATCCGCGAGCTCAAGCGCCGCTACCCGGGCGTGCAGACCACGCTCGGCCTGTCCAACATCAGCTTCGGCCTCAACCCGGCCGCCCGCATGGTGCTCAACTCGGTGTTCCTCAACGAGTGCGTCAACGCCGGGCTCGACTCCGCCATCGTGCACGCCTCCAAGATCCTGCCGATGGCCCGCATCCCCGACGAGCAGCGCCAGGTCGCGCTCGACATGGTCTACGACCGGCGCCGCGAGGGCTACGACCCGCTGCAGCGGTTCATGGAGCTGTTCGAAGGCGTCGACGCGGCCGCCATGCGCGAGGGCAAGGCCGAGGAGCTGGCCAAGCTGCCGCTGTGGGAGCGGCTCAAGCGGCGCATCATCGACGGCGAGCGCAAGGGCCTGGAGGCCGACCTCGACACCGGGCTGGACCAGCGTCCGGCCCTGGAGATCATCAACGACGTCCTGCTCGACGGCATGAAGACCGTGGGCGAGCTGTTCGGGTCGGGGCAGATGCAGCTGCCGTTCGTGCTGCAGTCGGCCGAGGTGATGAAGGCCGCGGTCGCCCACCTCGAGCCCCACATGGACCGCGTCGAGGGCGAGACGAAGGGCCGCATCGTCCTGGCCACCGTCAAGGGCGACGTCCACGACATCGGCAAGAACCTCGTCGACATCATCCTGTCCAACAACGGCTACCAAGTGGTCAACCTCGGCATCAAGCAGCCGGTCTCGGCCATCCTGGAGGCCGCCGACGAGCAGAAGGCCGACGTCATCGGCATGTCGGGGCTGCTGGTGAAGTCGACGGTCATCATGAAGGAGAACCTGGAGGAGATGAACTCCAGGGGCCTGTCGGAGAAATACCCCGTGCTCCTCGGCGGGGCCGCGCTGACCCGCGCCTACGTCGAGCAGGACCTGGCCGAGCTGTTCTCGGGCGAGGTGCGCTACGCGCGCGACGCGTTCGAGGGGCTGCGGCTGATGGACGCGTTCATGGCCGTCAAGCGCGGCGTCGCAGGCGCGACGCTGCCGCCGCTGCGCGAGCGGCGCGTCAAGACCGGCGCGGTGCTGCAGCGCACCCCCGTCGAGGAGCTGCCCGCACGCTCCGACGTGGCCGCCGACAACCCCTTGCCCAAGGTGCCCTTCTCCGGCGACCGCGTGGTCAAGGGCATCTCGCTGGCCGAATACTCGGCCTTCCTCGACGAGCGGGCCCTGTTCCTCGGCCAGTGGGGGCTCAAGCCCACCAGGGGCGGCTCCGGGCCCGACTACGACGAGCTGGTCGAGACCGAGGGGCGGCCGCGGCTGCGCATGTGGCTCGACCGCATCCAGACCGAGGGCCTGCTGGAGGCGGCCGTCGTCTACGGCCACTTCCCGTGCGTCTCCGAGGGCGACTCGCTGATCATCCTCGACGACGACGGCGGTGAGCGCACCCGCTTCACGTTCCCGCGCCAGCGCCGCGACCGCCACCTGTGCCTGTCCGACTTCTTCCGCGCCAAGGACTCCGGCGAGGTCGACGTGGTCGGCTTCCAGGTGGTCACCATGGGGTCGAAGATCGCCGAGGCCACGGCCGAGCTGTTCGCCAAGGACGCCTACCGCGACTACCTCGAGCTGCACGGCCTGTCGGTGCAGCTCACCGAGGCGCTGGCCGAATACTGGCACGCCAGGATGCGCTCGGAGTGGGGGATCGGCGGCGAGGAGTCGCTCGACGACATGCTCAAGGTCAACATCCAGGGCTGCCGCTACTCGTTCGGCTATCCCGCCTGCCCCAACCTCGAGGACCAGAAGCAGCTGTTCGAGCTGCTCGCCCCCGAGCGCATCGGGGTGACGCTGTCGGAGGAGTTCCAGCTCCACCCCGAGCAGGCCACATCGGCGCTGGTCGCCCACCATCCCGAGGCGAAATACTTCAACGTCTGACCGTGGCCGGTCGCCCGCCGTTCCTCGGCGGGCGGGGAGAACGGCGGGTGCCCGGCGCCAAGGCGGCCCGCCGTTCGCCGGCAGACGGGCACGCACTACTGATCGGGGGGCAGGTTGTGGAAGCGGTCTTCTTCGACATGGACGGACTGCTGGTCGACAGCGAACGCGTCTGGCTGGAGATCGAGACAGACGTGATGGCCAGGCTCGGCGCCCAGTGGACGCCCGCCCACCAGGCCCACCTGGTGGGCGGGTCGATGGAGCGCACGGTCGACTACATGCTGGCCGTGTCGGGGTCCGACGTGCCCGCCGAGACCGTACGCGAGTGGATGACCGGCGGGATGGTGCGGCGGCTGTCGGCGGGCGTCCACGTCATGCCCGGGGCCTCCGAGCTGCTCGACGCGCTGCGGGCCGAGAACGTGCCGGTGGGGCTGGTCACCTCGTCGCTGAAGGAGATCGCGGACGCGGTGCTCAAAGGCGTGGGGCGCGACCGGTTCGACGTGGTGGTCACGGCCGACGACGTGGCGCGCACCAAGCCCGACCCGGAGCCTTACCTGACGGCCGCGCGGCTGCTGGGGGTGGAGCCGGTGCGGTGCGTGGTCCTGGAGGACTCACCCAACGGCGTCGCGGCCGCCACGGCCGCGGGCTGCGCGGTGGTGGCGGTCCCGAGCCTGCTGGCCGTCGACCCCGCGCCCGGCCGCCTGGTGGTCCCGTCGCTGGAGCTTCTCGGCGTCGCCGACCTACGCGCCCTCATCACGGTCTGAGCCCCCGCCGGCCACGGTCGCGCCGGCCACGGTCCCGGCGAAGCGGACCCACACGCCGCCCTCGCCTGCCGTTCGCCGGTCCACCATCGCGACCGTCCCGCGTGTGCTGGTCGCCGACCCCTCCACCGTGCCCGCTGCGATGTGCTGGTCACCGGCGGCCACAGCATGTCGCCCGCCCCACCACCGTGCCCGCTCCGGCGTGGTGGTCGCCCGCCCCGCCGTCTGCGCTCACCCGGCCCGCACCCGGCCGCCCAGCGCGCCGTCCGTCGGCCGCGGCACACGAGCGCCGCCGGAGGAAGCACGCGTCCCCGAGCCGCGGGCGGGCCCAAGGAGCCTCCACGCGCAGTTCGTCGCCTCTGCGCCGCGCCTCACCGCGTCCATGCGCCCTCTCCACGTCCGTTCCACACCCATCCGTCTCCTTGCCGCGTTCGAGCTCGAGCGGGACGCCGTACCGCCGGGCGCCGGAAGCGGACGGAGGCAAGTCGCGGGGCTGCGCACGGGACCGGTCCTCGGGGGTGCGCGCGGGCTGGGCGATGATCACGACCCCTAGGGGGCAAGTGGTCCTCGCGGAGGAGGGGCGGGCGGCGTTTCGCGTGCCAGGATGGAGATGTAGTCGATACGAGGGGCGGCGTGATGTTCGAACAGATCGCGTGGTTGCCGCTGTGCGCAGGAGTGACCGCGGTGGGGCTGGTGCTCAGCTTCCTGGCCTTCAGGCGCAGGGGAGCGGCCGCCGGCATGCGGATGGCCGCGTGGGCGTTGCTGCCGGTGGCGGCCTACCTGACGGGGGCGCTGCAGGCGCTGTGGACCATCGGCGCGACCGCCGTCGGTTTCATCACCGGGGTGGTGCTCAATCCGCTGGTGTGGGCGGGGATCGCCGTGACGGGGCTGTCCGTGGTGCTGTTCGTGGTGTCGGGCGTCATACGCGGCAGGAAGCTTTCGAGCGGACGAAAGAAAACCTCCGGAGAGGCCCCCGAAATTCCGCCTTCAGCGAACAAAACAGGCACAAAACCTCAGCGGCCGGCCGTCGCCGCTCCGCAGAAGCCGAAGAGCGACGACGACTTCTCCGACATCGAAGCCCTGCTCAAACGCCGCGGCATCAGCTGAATTCACGGCGAAACCCGACTCTGTCACAGTTCTGAGACGCAACCGGGACGGCTCGTAGACATTCCTCTCAAGATCGATACGAATGAGTTTCGCGTCAATCACAGTTGAGCCACATAGGGCACAGAGGGACTAGTCACAGCAGCTCAGGCCATAGATTCTGCCTCCTGGGGCCGCGACACGCGGTCCATGCAAGCATGGGCGCACTACCCTGACCGGGACCGCGCCGACACGGACGACGTCGTCTGGAATCCAGGGGGCTTACTGGCATGACCGCACCGCTCGATGTTCCGGGCTCGGCCGTCGAAGCCGGACCGGAGACCGTTCTTGAGGGGGCGGAGGCTTCAGTCATCCGGGGCCGTTCCCTGGGGCAGATCGCCTGGATGCGCCTCAGGCGCGACCGCGTCGCGATGATCGGCGGCATCGTCATCCTGCTGCTCATCCTCGTCGCGATCTTCGCTCCACTGCTGGTGTCGTGGTTCGGGCACCCGCCGGCCGAGTGGCACCGGGAGAAGCTCGACCCCTCCATCGGAGCGCCGCTGGGCACCTTCGGGGGCATCAGCAGTGACTTCCTGTTCGGCGTGGAGCCGGACTCGGGCCGCGACCTGTTCAGCCGCGTCCTGTACGGGGCCCGCATCTCGCTGCTGATCGCGTTCTTCGCGACCCTGCTGTGCGTCTTTCTCGGCACCGTCCTCGGGATGATCGCCGGCTTCTTCGGCGGCTGGGTCGACACCATCATCAGCCGGCTCATGGACATCTTCCTGGCGTTCCCGCTGCTGGTGTTCGCGCTGGCGCTGGCCGGCGTCATCCCCGACACGGCGTTCGGCCTGTCGGGCGACACGCTCAGGATCAGCCTGCTGGTGTTCATCATCGGGTTTTTCAACTGGCCCTATATCGGACGTATCATCCGAGGTCAGACGCTTTCTCTTCGAGAACGGGAGTTCGTCGACGCGTCCAGGAGCCTGGGCGCGCGCAACCACACCATCCTGTTCAAGGAGATCCTGCCCAACCTCCTGGCGCCGATCCTCGTCTATTCGACGCTGCTGATCCCCTCGAACATCCTGTTCGAGGCCGCGCTGTCCTTCCTCGGCGTGGGCGTACGGCCGCCGACTCCCACGTGGGGAGGCATGCTGTCGGACGCCGTCCACAACTACCAGGTGGCGCCCAATTTCATGATCTTCCCCGGTCTCGCGATCTTCATCACCGTGCTGGCGTTCAACCTGCTCGGTGACGGCCTCAGGGACGCCTTCGACCCCAAGGCCCGATAGCCCTCGTGAGTTTTCAGCAAGTTCTCAACTCCTAGATACAAGGGGTGTGTCAGGTCGATGAAGATAAGATCAAAGGCGTCGGCAGTGGCGATGACCGCCGCTCTCGCCGTGGTCGTCTCCGCGTGTGGCGGTGGCGGCGGCAAGAGCACCGGTGGCACCGGAAGTGACGACAAGCCCGCCAGCCAGTACAACGCGGGCGTCACGCAGGTCGTCAACCCGTCGGAGAAGACCGGCGGCACCCTCCACATGGGCATGCCGGGCGACTTCGACTCGGTCGACCCGGGCGACCAGTACTACGGCTACGCCTGGAATTTCTCCCGCTTTTACACGCGCGCGCTGACCATGTTCAAGCCGGTGCCGGGCGAGGAGGGTCTGCAGCTGGTCGGTGACCTGGCCGAGGACCTCGGCAAGCCCAGCGACGGCGGCAAGACGTGGACGTACAAGCTGCGCAAGGGCATCAAGTTCGAGGACGGCACCCCCGTCACCTCGAAGGACGTCAAGTACGGCGTGGCCCGCTCCCTGGACAAGGACATCCTGCCCAGCGGCCCGACCTACTTCAACGACTGGCTCGACCTGCAGGGCTACACCGGCCCGTACAAGATGAAGGGCAAGCTCGACGACTTCAAGGCCATCGAGACGCCTGACGACTACACCATCGTCTTCCACCTGAAGAAGGCCTACGGCGGTTTCGACTACTTCGCCATGCTCCCGCAGACGGCTCCCGTGCCCGAAGCCAAGGACACCGGCTCGAAGTACAAGGAGCACCCGGTCTCGACCGGCCCCTACATGTTCAAGGCGCACGAGCTCACCAAGCGCATCGAGCTCGTCAAGAACCCCAACTGGGACCCGGCCACCGACCCCAACCGCAAGCAGCTCAACGACTCCATCGAGGTGCTGCTCGGCCAGAACGAGGACGACCTCGACCAGCGACTGCTGTCCGGCAAGATCGACATCAAGATCAACAGCACCGGTGTCGCGGCCAACGCCCGCAAGACGGTCCTGACCGACCCCAAGGTCAAGCAGTACGCCGACTCGGCCCCGATCGACCGGACCTGGTTCACCAACATCAACGGTGACGTCAAGCCGTTCGACAACATCCACTGCCGCAAGGCCGTGATGTACGCGGCCGACCGCTCCGCGCTCCAGGGCGCCTACGGCGGCCCCGACGCCGGTGGCGACATCGCGCTCAGCCTCATGCCGTCGAAGATGACCGGTTACCAGAAGATCGACCCGTACGGCGTCGAGGCCAACCCGACCGGCGACGTCGCCAAGGCCAAGGAGGAACTGGCGGCCTGCGGCCAGCCCAACGGCTTCAGCACCACCATCTCCTACCGCAACGAGCGTGCCGCCGAGAAGCTGACCGCCGAGTCGCTGCAGCAGTCGCTCGGCCGCGTCGGCATCAAGCTGGACATCAAGGGCTACCCGCAGGGCGACTACTTCAAGCTGTACGCCGGCAAGCCCGACTTCGCCAAGAAGAACAACCTCGGCCTCATGGTCTACGGCTGGGGCGCCGACTACCCCGAGGGCTTCGGCTTCTTCCAGCAGATCGTCGACAGCCGCGTCATCCGCGACGCCGGCAACACCAACCTGAGCGTGAAGGACCCGAAGATCGACACGCTCATCGACCAGGCGGCCGCGGAGACCGACGCCGCCAAGCGCAACGCCATCTGGGCCGAGGTCGACAAGCAGGTCATGGACTCGGCGTTCATCCTGCCCTACGTCTGGGCGCACGGCCTGTTCTACCGGCCGCCGACGCTGAAGAACGTCTTCGTCAGCCAGAACTGGGGCATGTACGAGTACCTCACGCTGGGCACTCAGTAACAGGTCAGGTGACCCCGCCGGACACGTACGTCGAAAGCAGGTGAAGGCTCCGGCGGCCGGGCTCACGAGGCCCGGCCGCCACGGCCGAGATCAGTGTTCACATACATTCTCAGACGGTTGATAGCGGCCGTCATGCTGCTCTTCGTGGTGAGCATCGCGACGTTCGCCATCTTCTTCCTCGTGCCTCGGCTCGCTGGGATGTCCGCTGACAACCTCGCCTCCCGGTACGTGGGCAAGGCCGCCAACGACCAGGTCATCCACGAGACGGCGGTCCGGCTGGGGTTCTACGACCCGCTTGTCGTCCAGTACGGGCGGTTCGTTAAGGGCATCTTCGTCGGCGTGGAGCGCAACTACGGCCCCGGGGTCGAGCTGTGCCCGGCGCCCTGCCTCGGCTACTCGTACGTCACGCAGAACCCGGTCCTGCCCGACCTGCTCGACCGCATACCGATCACGCTGTCGCTGGCGCTCGGCGCGGCCGTGGTGTGGGTGGTCTTCGGCGTGGCCACCGGCGTGGTCTCCGCGCTGCGGCGCGGCAGCTTCTTCGACCGCCTCTCCATGGGCGTCGCCCTGGCCGGCGTGTCTCTGCCGATCTTCTTCACC
This sequence comes from Nonomuraea sp. CA-141351, assembly GCF_050944675.1. Taxonomy (NCBI): domain Bacteria; kingdom Bacillati; phylum Actinomycetota; class Actinomycetes; order Streptosporangiales; family Streptosporangiaceae; genus Nonomuraea; species Nonomuraea sp. CA-141351. Next base: position 7,394,183 of record NZ_CP191982.1, on the reverse strand, counting down.
GGCATCGTGTCGCTGGCCATCTTCCGCGACCAGCTCGGTCTCGTCGGCGACGTCGCCGACTGGGTCCCGTTCAGCGAGGACCCGCTCACCTGGGCCAGCAACCTGATGCTGCCCTGGATCACGCTCGCCTTCCTGTACGCCGCCGGGTACGCCCGGCTCACCAGGGCGGGCATGCTCGAGACCATGTCCGAGGACTACATACGCACGGCCAGAGCCAAGGGCCTGCCCGAGCGGGCCGTGGTGCTGAAACACGGGCTGAGAGCCACGCTCACCCCGGTGCTGACCATGTTCGGCCTGGACCTGGGCCTGTTGCTCGGCGGCGCGGTGCTGACCGAGAGCACGTTCTCGTTGCCCGGCATCGGCAAGTACGCCAGAGACGCCATCGAGCGCAACGACCTTCCCCAGGTGATGGGCGTCACCCTGGTCGCGGCGGCCTTCATCATCCTGGCCAACTTGATCGTCGACCTGCTCTACGCGGTCGTGGACCCGAGGGTGAGGCTGACGTGAGTTCGTTTCTCGAGGTCAAAGACCTCAAGATCCACTTTCCGACGGACGACGGCCTGGTCAAGTCCGTCGACGGGCTGACGTTCAGCCTCGAGCGGGGCAAGACGCTCGGCATCGTCGGCGAGTCCGGCTCCGGCAAGTCGGTCACCAGCCTCGGCATCCTCGGCCTGCACAAGGGCAAGGGCGCCAACGTCTCCGGGGAGATCTGGCTCGACGGCGAGGAGCTCGTCGGCGCTTCCCAAGAGCACGTGCGCGGGCTGCGCGGCAAGAAGATGTCGATGATCTTCCAGGACCCGCTGTCGTCGATGCACCCCTTCTACACGGTCGGCGACCAGATCATCGAGGCGTACCGCATCCACCACAAGGTCTCCAAGGCCGTGGCCAAGAAGCACGCCATCGACATGCTCGGCCGGGTCGGCATCCCCGAGCCGCAGCGCCGCGTCGACTCCTACCCGCACGAGTTCTCCGGCGGCATGCGCCAGCGTGCCATGATCGCCATGGCGCTGTCGTGCGACCCCGAGCTGCTCATCGCCGACGAGCCGACCACCGCGCTCGACGTGACCGTCCAGGCCCAGATCCTCGACCTCATGGTCGACCTGCAGCGCGAGTTCAACTCCGCGCTGATCATCATCACCCACGACCTGGGCGTGGTCGCCGAACTGTCCGACGACATCCTGGTCATGTACGCGGGCAAGTGCATCGAGTACGGCAGCGCCGACGACATCTTCTACCGTCCCGAGCACCCCTACACATGGGGTCTACTGGGATCGATGCCACGGCTCGACCGGGAGCCCACCGAGCGGCTGCTGCCGATCAAGGGCTCCCCGCCGTCCCTGATCAACGTGCCTCCGGGCTGCGCCTTCTCACCCCGTTGCCCGTACGCCGAGCGCACCGGAGGCAAGGCCAAGACCGAGGTGCCCGGCCTGCTCGAGACCGAGGGCGGCCACCTGGTGCGCTGCCACATGGACAGGACGGAGCGGCGGGAGCTGTGGGAGAACGAGATCAAGCCACTGCTGGAGACCCAGTGACCGAGCCCATCAAGAGTCCCGCGAGCGGCGAGCCGCTGCTTTCCGTGCAGAACATGGAGAAGCACTTCCCCGTCACCAAGGGCCTGCTCAAGCGGCAGGTCGGCGCCGTCAAGGCCGTCGACGGGATCAGCTTCGAGGTGTTCAAGGGCGAGACGCTCGGCCTGGTGGGGGAGTCCGGCTGCGGCAAGTCCACCACTGGGCGCCTGGTCACCCGGCTCCTCGAGCCCACCGCCGGCAAGGTGGTCTTCGAGGGGCGGGACATCACGCACATGGGGCAGGGCAAGCTGAGGCCGCTCCGCCGCGACATGCAGATGATCTTCCAGGACCCGTACTCGTCGCTCAACCCGCGCCACACGGTCGGCACCATCGTCGGCGCGCCGTTCCGCATCCAGGGCGTGCAGACCGAGCACGGCGTCAAGCGGGCCGTCCAGGACATCCTCGCCCTGGTCGGGCTCAACCCCGAGCACTACAACCGCTACCCGCACGAGTTCTCCGGCGGCCAGCGGCAGCGCATCGGCATCGCCCGCACGCTCGCGCTCAAGCCCAAGCTGATCATCGCCGACGAGCCGGTCTCCGCGCTCGACGTGTCCATCCAGGCCCAGGTCGTCAACCTGCTCGAGGACCTGCAGAACGAGCTGGACCTCACCTACGTCGTGATCGCCCACGACCTGTCGGTGGTGCGGCACATCAGCGACCGGGTGGCCGTCATGTACCTCGGCAAGATCGTGGAGATCGCCGACCGCAAGCGGCTCTACAACTCCCCGATGCACCCGTACACCAACGCCCTGCTGTCGGCCGTGCCCGTGCCCGACCCGAAGGCGCGCAAGGAACGCGAGCGCATCCGGCTGACGGGCGACGTACCCAGCCCGCTCAACCCGCCGCCGGCGTGCCGCTTCCACACGCGGTGCTGGAAGGCGCAGGAGATCTGCAAGAAGGTTGAGCCGCCGTTGGAGGAGCTGGCCAGCGGACACCGCGTCGCCTGCCACTTCCCGGAGAACGTCTCGGAAGCCACCGCCAAGGCCTCCTGACCCCGCCTCCGGCCCACCACCGCCTGCGGCCCTGCCCCTGCGGTCGGCCTGCCACCGCCTTCGGTCCGCACGGCCGCGAGCCGTGGCCCAGCGCCGGTGGCCCTTGCGCCGCAGACGACCTTGGCCACTGTGCGCACGTGTGCAGGCCGGCTTCGGGCCGCACGCGGTGGTGGCCGGCCAGCGCCTGACGGTCCGGCGCGCAGCCGAGGCGGCGAGGTAGGTCAACGCGCCGGGGTGTGGTGCGGCGCAACTCGGCACCCGTGACCGGTGCGCAGCGGAGGCAGGCCCGAGGCGGTGCGAACCGCCCTCAGGTCAGGAGTAGGTGCCCGGGGTGATCAGCCCCGTCTCGTAGGCCAGCACCACGGCCTGTACGCGGTCCCGCAACCCGAGCTTGGTCAGCACGTTGCCGACGTGCGTCTTGACCGTCGTCTCACTCACCACGAGCTTGGCCGCGATCTCGGCGTTGGACATGCCCTTGGCGATCAGCCGCAGCACCTCCAGCTCCCGCTCGGTCAGCCGGTCGAGCCGCGCGGGAGCGGGCTGCTCATACGCCGACGGGAGCCGCGTGGCGAACCTGACGAGCAGCCGCCGCGTCACGCTCGGCGCGACGATCGCGTCTCCGGCCGCCACCACCCGGATCGCCTGCACCAGCTCGTCCGGCGGCACGTCCTTCAGCAGGAACCCGGACGCCCCCGAGCGGAGCGCCTCCACGATGTACTCGTCCAGGTCGAACGTCGTCAGCACCAGCACCTTGGGCACATGCGCCGTGGGCGCCGCCTCCCGCACGATCCTGCGGGTCGCCTCGATGCCGTCGACCCCCGGCATGCGGATGTCCATCAGGACCACGTCGGGCAGCAGCGCGCGCGTCTGCTCCATCGCGTCCTTGCCGTCGCCTGCCTGGCCTACCACCGTGATGTCGGGCTCGGCCTCCAGAATCAGGCGGAATCCCGTGCGCAGCAGCGGCTGGTCGTCCACCAGCAGCACTCTGATCGTCATTGGCCGTCCTTCAACGGGAACCTCGCCCGCACCTCGAAACCGCCCCCCGGTAGCGGACCGATGCTCAGGATTCCACCATAGAGCGCGACCCGTTCGCGAATTCCCACCAAACCGTGCCCTGACCGCGAGGACAGCCCGGCCGCGCCCAGCCCGTCGTCCTCCACCCGTACGTCCAGCTCATGGGGGTCATGACGGACGGTCACCACGGCCTTCGCACCGGGCCCTGCGTGCCGCAGGCTGTTCGTCAGGCCCTCCTGGACCAGCCGGTAGGCGGCCAGGTCGACGCCGGCGGGCAGCGCCCGCGGCTCGCCCTCCACCAGCAGCCGCGTGGGCAGCCCGGCCTCGCGCATCTGCTCGACCAGCGCGGGCAGGTCCTGCACGCCGGGCTGCGGGCCCAGCTCTGCTCGGGCGTCGGTACGCAGCACGCCGACGATGTTGCGCATCTCGGTCATCGCCATCCGGCCCGTGTGCTCGATCGCCGACAGCGCCTCTCGCGCCAGCTCCGGATCGGAGGCCAGCACCCGGCGCGCCGCGGCGGCCTGCACCGTCATCACGCTGACGTGGTGGGCGACCACGTCGTGCAGCTCCCGGGCGATCCGGGAGCGCTCCTCGGCCCTGGCCGCCCTCGTGTCGGCGGCGTGCGCCCGCTCCAGCCGTTCCGCCCGGTCCTTCAGCTCGTCCAGGTACGCCCGGCGCAACCGCAGACTCCGGCCCGCGCCCCACACCGCCACCAGCACCACGGCCACCACGACGTGCTCGCTCCAGCTCGCCGCCCTGACCGGTCCCGCCAGAACGCCGAGCGCGTACGCCACGAGCGAGATCAGCAGCCCGCCCAGCGCGACCGCCAGCCCGCGATAGGACGCCACGGTATAGAGCAGCACCAGGCTGGCCAGCTCCGACATGCCGGTCCCGTAGCCGAGCACGGTCAGCAACGTCTCCGGGACCAGCGCCGCGCACATGGCCGCCAGCGGCCACCGCCTGCGCACCGCCACGGGAACGCACGCCAGCACCAGCAGCACCCCGCCGAGGGGGTCGGGCGCCCGCATACCGTCGACCGGCAGGCCCTCTGACTGCAGCCGCTCGGGGCCGTAGAGCACGAACAGCGCCACCGACGCCGCTGCCACCACCCCGGCGAACACCGAGTCGTGGAGCGTGGTCCGGTCTATGCGCACCGCTTCACTGTAGGGCCAGGTGAGAGCCCGTAACCTCCTCCCTCGGGAGGATTACCACCCATTCGCCACCGCCCCCGCCGGCCCGCGCTACCGCCCCCGCCGGCCCGCGCTACCGCCCCCGCCGGCCCGCGCTGGCCACCCGGCTTGCGTCGCCAGCCCACACCGCCCGTGCAGCCCGCACCGCCGGTCCAGCCCGCGCCGCCCGTCCTGCCGGCGTCGCGCGCGGGGCGCGGTCGCTGAGGGAGACAGGAATGCCCTCCCTGTCTCCGGAGACGGCCAGCCCGAGGTGCGGCTCGCGCCCGCCGATAAGGGATCAGTCGGGCCAGGTCCGCTACCCCGTCTCCGCGCCCGGTCTGCGGCTCGGCCGGGGTGGGCAGCGGGCCGGTCTCGCCGCAGACCGCGACGTCGTCGTACAGGGCAAGGACGGGTTCGCCGCAGGACCTCAGGCGTGGGTCACAGTTCGTCGGTGGCCGAGCGGCGGTGGCTGCGCACCGTGTCGCCGGGCCGGCGGTCGGGGACCGGGGGCGGGGTGCCCCCGAACTCCGGGCACAGCGCCTGGTGGTCGCACCAGTCGCACAGCCGGCTCCGGCGCGCCCGCCACTCGCCCGACTGCAGCGCACGCTCGATCGCCGCCCACAACGCCATCACCTTGCGCTCGGTGGCCAGCAGGTCGGCCTCGTCCGGCGCGTACCGCAGCACCTCGCCCTGCCCGCCCAGATAGACCAGCTGCAGCAGCCGGGGCACCTGGCCGCGCAGCCGCCACAGCACCAGCGCGTAGAACTTCATCTGGAACAGCGCCTTGGCCTCGAAGTCGGGCCCCGGCGCGCTGCCCGTCTTGTAGTCGACCACCCGGACCTCGCCGGTCTGGGCCACGTCGAGCCGGTCGACGTAGCCCCGCAGCATCAGCCCACCGTCGAGAACCGCCTCGACGTAGAGCTCACGCTCGGCGGGCTCGAGCCGCGTCGGGTCCTCCAGCGTGAAGTAGCGCTCCAGCATGCCGCGCGCCTGCGTCAGCCACTCGGCCTGCTCGGCCTCGTCGGCGAACATCTGCGCGTACTGGGAGTCCTCGGCCAGCAGCCGCTGCCACTGCGGCTCTAACAGCTCCAGCGCCGCCTGGACCGAACGCCGCGGCGCCGGGAGGTCGTAGAGGCGCTCCAGGACCGCGTGCACCACCGTGCCCCGCACCGCCGCCTGCGACGGCTTCTCGGGGAGCTGATCGATCACCCGGAAGCGGTAGAGCAGCGGACATGTCATGAAGTCGCCTGCCCGGGACGGGGAGAGAGCTCCGATGATCACCGGTTCGGTCAACGTCATGCACCGCACTCTAGGTCAAGACCACGACAGAATGACGCCCGCGAAACGATGATCACTCGATCCGGCGCGTAGCATCAAGGCAGCAACAGCACGTAATGGACGTTCAAGGAGTGCGGTGAGCGAGCAGAGCCCGCGGCAGGAGTTCTCCGGTCTTCGGATGGGGAAGCCGTTCGGCATTCCGGTGTACGTCTCGTGGTCGTGGTTCATCGTCGCGGTGTTCATCACGGTCATGTTCGGCCCGCGCTTCCGCCAGATGCTGCCCGAGCTCGGAAGCACCGCCGCGTACGCGGTGGCGCTGGTGTTCGCGGTGCTCCTGTACGTGTCGGTGCTGCTGCACGAGCTGGCCCACAGCGTGCTCGCCAAGTGGTACGGCCTGCCGGTGCGCAGGATCACCCTCTACCTGCTCGGCGGCGTCTCGGAGATCGAGAAGGAGCCGCCGACGCCGGGCAAGGAGTTCATGGTCGCCGCCGCCGGGCCGGCGCTGTCGCTCGGCCTGGCGGGGCTCGGCCTGGCCGCCGACGTCTACTTGGTCAACGGCGGCGGCATCCTCGAGGTGCTGGTGTGGCAGCTGTGGTTCGCCAACCTCATCGTCGGCGTGTTCAACCTGCTGCCCGGGCTGCCGCTGGACGGCGGCAGGATGCTGCGCGCCGGGGTGTGGAAGCTCACCAGGAGCCCCGGCTCCGGCACCGTGGTCGCCGCCTGGGGCGGGCGCGTGCTGGCAGTGCTGCTCGTGGTGTTCCCGATCGCGACCGCCCTGCGGGGCGGCCAGGAGCTCGATCTCACGGACCTGCTCTGGCCGTTCGTGCTGGCCTCCTTCATCTGGCTCGGCGCCTCCCAGTCGCTGCGAGCGGCCAAGATCCGGGCGAGGATCCCGCGGGTCAACGCGCGCGCCCTTGCCCGCAGGGCGATCCCGGTGACTGCCGAGACGCCGCTGGCCGAGGCGCTGCGGCAGGCCGGCGAGCGCGGGGCGGGCGCCATCGTCGTGGTCGGCCACGAGGGCGAGCCCCTCGCCATCGTCCACGAGGCCGCCGTACAGGCCACCCCCGAGCACCGCCGCCCCTGGGTGAACGTCGGCTCCGTCGCCAAGTCCCTGGAGCCCACCATGGTGCTCAGGGCCGACCTGGTCGGCGAGCCGCTCATCGACGCCATGCGCGAGGCTCCGGGCAGCGAGTACCTGCTCGTGGAGAGCGGCGGCGAGATCTTCGGCGTGCTCTCGACGGCGGATGTGAACCGGGTGTTCACCGGCGTCTGATTTGTCCCACTCGTTTAAGCGGCGACCCCGGGCTAGGGTCGTGTCCAGCAGTTTCGGGTGGCCCGGAGCCGACTCCGGCGATTTCTGCGATGCGACGACTGGCCGATAGTGTGCTGTTTGGCCAAACTTGCACAGTTGAAGGGGTTTGTTGCGGCCCACCCGGTTCACCGAATCGAGACGAGGGGGCCGCGACACGGCTTCGTCGTCTGGGTATGCGTATGGCTGGTGGCCAGCACGGCAGTGCGGGTGCCGTAATTTCGCCGGCTTCCGGGGAGGAGAGTTGAGTGACCGAGCGCAGCGAGGGCACCAATGAGCAGCGCAGCGCGGTCGTCATGAGGGAGGACGCATGACCGACCAAGGCTTCGGAGTGGTCCGTCCCCTTCCCGGGGACGGGCTGGTCGCCTACGTGGGCGGGCTGCTGCTGGTGTGCGACGCCGGCGAGTCCACCGCCGACGACCTGCTCGAGGCGCTGCGCGAGACGGCCGCGTCCGGCGGCGACGGCAGGGCGCTGGCCCGCCGCGCCGCGCAGGTGCTGGCGGCCAACATGGCCGGCGACCCGGCGACGTGCGCGGTCGCGGGCCCCGTGGGCGAGGGAGTAGCCGTCCTGGTCAGCGGCTCGGCCGCGGCCACGATCGGCGCCTCCGGCGGCGAGACGCGGCTGGCCGGCAGCGACTCGCTGACGTGGGCCGACCGGCTCGTCTCCGGCCCGGTCGAGCGGGTCGAGCTGAGCCTGCCGGGCGCCGGCAGCCCGCATCCCGCGGTCCGCCTGGAGGGCGGCGTGGTGCACGGCGGCGGCCTCGTGGGCGACTTCACCGACCAGCCCTCGGCGCCCGCCCCGTCCAGGCCGCTGACCAGCGAGCTGCCCGCCACGGGCATCCACATCGACGCCGACCTGATCCAGCCGCCCCGGTCGGTCGAGCGCCCTCCATACCCGCTGGCCGACCAGCCTCCGGTCGTGCAGGGCACGCCGTCGGGCCCGCAGCCGGCGCCCGTGGAGCAGCCGCTTTACGGCACCCCGCAGGACCAGCCGCCGTACGGCACGCCGCAGGACCAGCCGCCGCCCTTCTTCCCCCCGCCGCAGGAGCAGCCCCCGCCCCTGCCGGACCAGCAGCAGTTCCCCTCTTACGACGAGCCGCCGCCCCTGAACGGCGTCCCCGACCAGCCGGCGCCGCAGCTCATGGGCCCGCCCGACCACTTCGACGCGCCAGCGCCGCCTGTGCTCGGCACCCCCGACCACTTCGAGCCCCAGGGCCCGCCGCCGCAGGAGCAGCAGCAGGAGCACGGCGACCGGCCCCTGGTCTACGGCGTCGACTGCAAGAACGACCACTTCAACGACCCCCGCTCGCCCTACTGCGCCGTCTGCGGCATCGCGCTGGTCCAGCGCACCCTCGTCCCCTACAAGGGTCCGCGCCCGTCGCTCGGCGTCCTCATCCTCGACGACGGCACGGCGCTGCCGCTGGAGAGCGACTACCTGCTGGGCCGCGACCCCGAGCGGGCGCCCGAGGTGGCCGGCGGCAACGCCAGGCCCGCCAAGGTGACGAGCCCCGACGGCTCGGTCTCGCGCCGTCACCTGCGGGTGGCGCTGGACGGGTGGGACGTCAACCTGGTCGACCTGGGCTCGGTCAACGGCACCCAGATCCAGCCGCCGGGTGACCCCAACTTCTACGACATCCCGCCGAACGAGCCGGTCACCATCGCCCCCGGGACGACGGTCCGGGTCGGCGTCTCCCGCACGCTCCGCTTCGAGGCGCACCGGGGCTGACGCCCTCTAACACTCTCGCGAACGCCCGCGTCCCCGAGCCCCGGGGGTGCGGGCGTTTCTCATGTGGCCCTGGGCGGCATCCCGGGCCTTACATCGTCCTATACGGCACCTATGGGCCTCGTGCGGTCATATGCAGCTCTATGGGCCACATGCTGCCCTACGCGGCTTATGCGGTCTCCTGCGGCTATGCCGGGCCTAGTGGGCCTATGCGGGCTTATGCGGATCCGTGCGGGCCTGTGCGGCCAGGAACTCGCGGGCGCCGCGCAGCCGGGTCCGCAGTCGCCGCTGGGTGGCCGTGCAGTCCAGCCGGACCTCGAACGGCCCGGGCAGTCCGGCGTCGGACCGGCGGCCGGGCCGCAACCGCGCCGCGTCCAGGCCGTCCCGCCGGGCGATGAGCGACCCCAGCTCATACCGGCTCACGGCGTCGCTCCCCGCGACATGCAGCACCCCCGAGAGCCCGCGGACCGCCGCCTCCACGAGCGCCGCGGCGAGGTCGCCGACGTGGACGGGGCACTTCACGTCGTCGGTGAACAGCACTCCCTGGCCAAGCCCCGTCGCGAGCGAGCGCGCCAGCGACTCGTGCGTCGATCCGCCGTTCCCGACGATCAGGGACGTCCTGACGATCGCCGCGTCCGGCAGGAGAGCCCGCACCGCCGTCTCGGCCGCCGCCTTGGCCGCCCCGTACGGGCTGACCGGGTCGGGCGGGCACGCCTCGTCATAGCGCGGTGCGGCCCCGGAGAACACGGCATCACTGGAGACGTGCACCAGCCGCCCGCCGGCCCGCGAGAGCGCCCGCGCGACGTGCGCGGCGCCGTCCGCCGTGCTCACCCAGTCCGCCTTCCGGTACGCCGCGTTGATCGCCACTTCCGGCCGGAACGCCGACACGGCGGCCTCCACGGACTCGCGCGAGCGCACGTCCAGCGGCAGCCACTCCGCCCCCGGACGGTCCGCGGGCCGGGCGGTCAGGTAGGTGGCGCCCACGTCGTGTCCCGCGGCCGCGCAGAGCCGTACGAGCTCGCCGCCGAGGAACCCGCTCCCGCCCACGATGAGAACCCTCATGGGCCGCCACGCTACCGGGCTCCGGCGCGGCTACCCGGTCCGGAAGGCGCGTACGCCCCGCAGCAGCCGCACCGCGGCCTCCAGCCCGCTCGCCGCCTCCAGCGCGCGCCCCGCGGCCGTGGCGAAGCGGCTCAGCAGGTGCTCGTCCCCATCACCGAACGCCCGCCCGGCGACCCACACGAACGTGTGGTCGCGCGTCGCCAGCGGCACCTGAGCGGCCAGGAAGCCCGGCTCGCCCACCGTCACGTCGTGCGCCAGCCGCACCGTCGCCGGCGACGTCGCGAGCTCCTTCAGCACTCCCGACTCCGCCAGCCACCGGCGCACGCGCAGCGGATCGCCCGGCGGCCCGTGCATGTGGATCGGATCAGCCTCCCGCCGCAGCGCGTCCACACGCACGAAACCCGCATAGGCCGTGCCCGTGACGGCGGCGGCGGCTCTGGCCAGCCGATCGGCCAGGTCCGTGGCCTCCAGGCAGGAGAACGAGGCGATGAGCTCACGCATGGCGACATTGACATGGTTGTATGGCATCGCGGTTGGTCCCTCGGGGAGGGCGAGATCGCGCGGCCCGATCGCGCGATCTCAGGGTGCCCTGACTATCGCCCCCGACGCGCCCCTTGACTAGCCCTCAATCGGAAATCTGGATTTTTTACCCAGATCCGCCCCAGGTTCCGCTGTGGCAACCAAATCCCCACGAGGCCGTCATGACGGCCGCAGGCGCGACCACGCCACGTCGTCCACCCGCGTCCCGTCCGCGGTGACGAACAACCCCCGATGCACGCCCTCCCTGCTGAACCCGGACCGCTCCAGCACCCGGTGCGAGGCCGTGTTCCCCGCCTCGGTGCCGGCCACGATCCGGTGCAGGGGCGTGTTCGCGAACGCCCAGTCCACCAGCATCCCGACCGCCCGCGTCATGAACCCCTTCCCCCGGTACTCGGGCACCAGGGAGTAGCCCACCATGGCCTGCCCCAGCGACGGCACGACCTGCGCCAGCTGCACGTGCCCCGCGAACGCCCCTGTGGCCGCGTCCCTGATCGCCAGCTCGATCCGCTGCCCCGACACCCACCAGTAGCCGGTGTACCGGCAGCGGCGCTCGTCGTCCTCCGGCGTGCTCGGCGGCCCCATGTGGTACCGCGCCACGCTCGGATCGGCCAGCATCCGGTGGTAGTCGGCCGCGTCCTCCACGGCCAGCGGCACCAGCCGCACCACCCCGTCGCACAGCTCCCCGCCCTCGAAGAACGGCAGGTACGGCTCCGCCGCCGGCACCCCGTCCCCCTCGAGGCGGGCGAAGGTGACCATGTCGACGTGCCGTCCGTCCCGGAGCCGCTTGGCGTCCCGCCTGCGGCCCTCCTCCCGGAAGCCCGCCTTGTAGGCCACCCGCAGGCTCGCCACGTTCTCCACCGCGGCCTGCAGCTCCATCCTGCGCATTCCGTGGTCGAACGCCCAGTCGGTGACCGCCCTGGCGGCCGTCGCCGCCACATTCTTGCCCCGCGCCCACGGCGCCACCATGTAGCCGATCTCGGCCACGCCCCAGTGGTCCGGCGGCCGGACGCCGACGGAGCCGACGTACTGGCCGTTCTCCGTGATCGCGAACTCCGCGCCGCCGCCCTCCCACTTCTCCGCGGCCCTGTCGAAGTAGCCGCGCGCGTGCTCCGGTCCGAAGGGCGACGGCAGCCTGGGCATGAACCAGGCGGTCACCGGGTCATCGCACGTCTTGGCGATCGCCTCGGTGTCCGCCTCCGCGGGAGGCCGCAGGATCAGGGGACCGGTGGAGATGACATCGCGCGGGAGCATCCCCCATAGATACCGTGCGTCCGGAGCCCCTTGAAAGCCCTATAACCTTGCGGCCATGGGTTTCCGCAGGCATGGGCCTTTCCGGGTGGGGGATCAGGTGCAGCTCACCGACCCCAAGAACAAGCGCCACACGATCACGCTCAAAGAGGACGGCGTCTTCCACACCCACAAGGGCGCCATCCCGCACAGCGACCTGATCGGGCAGCCCGAAGGCTCCGTCGTGCGCTCCTCGGGAGGCACTCAATACCTCGCCTTCCGCCACCTGTTGCAGGACTACACGCTCGCCATGCCGCGTGGCGCGGCCGTCATCTATCCCAAGGACGCCTCGATGATCGTCGGCATGGCCGACATCTTCCCGGGCGCGCGGGTGATCGAGGCCGGGGTCGGCTCCGGCGCGCTGACGTGCTTCCTGCTGCGGGCCGTCGGCCCCGACGGGCACGTCACCTCGTACGAGCGGCGCCAGGAGTTCGCGGACGTGGCCCGCAAGAACGTCGAGAAGTTCTACGACGACCCCATGGACGCCAACTGGCGCCTGGTCGTCGGCGACCTGGTGGCCGCCATCGACGAGATCGATGTCGACCGGGTGATCCTCGACATGCTGGCCCCGTGGGAGTGCGTCGACGCCGCCGCCAAGGCGCTCACGCCCGGCGGCGTGATCTGCTGTTACGTCGCCACGACCACGCAGATGTCCAAGACCGTCGAGACGATTCGCGATCACGGGTGTTTCACCGAGCCGCATGCGTGGGAGACCCTGGTTCGCGACTGGCACGTCGAAGGACTCGCAGTAAGACCGGATCATCGGATGATCGGCCACACGGGGTTCCTCGTCACCGCCCGCCGCATGGCGGACGGAGTGACGCCCCCGCCGAGACGCCGTCGACCGAAGGGGACCACCGAAGAACTATGACAATTTGGCCACGGGGGTGCGCTGGTGCGTGACACGGGAACAGATTGCCGTGTTCATGTGCTGGGAGTATTAAACGCACGATTGAGGATTATTCACCGAATACTGAATGTCACTCTACGAACACTGCCCGGCCAGGTTACGGAGGGGCCCGAGATAGGTAAGGTCCTTAGTAGTCGCCCTCGACTGGGAAGGAGGTGACGGGGCGTGGCAGCTCGCGATGATGCTGAGGCTCGAGCCGCGCAGCGCGAACGGGAGGTCGCTGATCTTTCAACACAGGTCTCCTTCCTCCAGGAGGAGATCACCGCGCTGAGGCGGAAGCTGGCCGAGTCACCCCGTCAGGCCAGGGTCCTCGAAGAGCGTCTCCATGAGGCACAGGCCAATCTGGCGGCCGTGACCGGCCAGAACGAGCGCCTTGTGGCCACACTCAAGGAGGCCAGGGACCAAATCGTAGCTCTCAAGGAGGAGGTCGACCGGCTGGCGCAGCCGCCATCCGGCTTCGGCACCTTCCTCGAGGCCAGAGAAGACGGCACGATCGAGGTGTTCACCGGCGGCCGCAAGCTCCGGGTGAACGTCAGCCCTGCCGTCGACGTCGACTCGCTGCGGCGTGGCCAGGAGGTCATGCTCAACGAGGCCCTCAACGTGGTCGAAGCGCTCGGCTACGAAGAGGTCGGCGAGATCGTGATGCTCAAAGAACTGCTCGACGAGGGCAAGCGGGCCCTGGTCATCTCGCACGCCGACGAAGAGCGCGTCGTGCGACTGGCCGACTCGCTGATCGGCCAGCCCATCAGGGCCGGCGACTCGCTCCTGCTCGAGCCTCGCTCCGGCTACGTCTACGAGCGCATACCCAAGTCCGAAGTCGAAGAGCTCGTGCTGGAGGAGGTCCCCGACATCTCCTACGAGGAGATCGGCGGCCTCATGCGGCAGATCGAGCAGATCAGGGACGCCATCGAGCTGCCCTACCTGCACGCCGACCTGTTCCGCGAGCACAAGCTGCGGCCCCCCAAGGGCGTACTGCTGTACGGCCCGCCCGGCTGCGGTAAGACGCTCATCGCCAAGGCCGTCGCCAACTCCCTGGCCAAGCAGGTCGCGGAGAAGACCGGCCAGTCCGGCAAGAGCTTCTTCCTCAACATCAAGGGCCCTGAGCTGCTCAACAAGTACGTCGGCGAGACCGAACGGCACATCCGCCTGGTCTTCCAGCGGGCCCGCGAGAAGGCCTCCGAGGGCACCCCGGTGATCGTGTTCTTCGACGAGATGGACTCGATCTTCCGCACCCGAGGCTCCGGCGTGTCCTCCGACGTGGAGAACACCATCGTCCCTCAGCTGCTGTCGGAGATCGACGGGGTCGAGGGCCTGGAGAACGTCATCGTCATCGGCGCCTCCAACCGCGAAGACATGATCGACCCGGCGATCCTGCGGCCCGGCCGCCTGGACGTCAAGATCAAGATCGAGCGGCCGGACGCCGAGGCGGCCAAGGACATCTTCTCCAAGTACCTCATCGCCGACCTGCCGCTGCACCCGGACGACCTTTCGGAGCACTCCGACTCCCGCGAGGCCACCATCCAGGGCATGATCCAGAGCGTCGTCGAGCGCATGTACACCGAGAGCGAGGAGAACCGCTTCCTCGAGGTGACCTACGCCAACGGCGACAAGGAAGTCCTCTACTTCAAGGACTTCAACTCCGGCGCGATGATCCAGAACATCGTCGACCGGGGCAAGAAGATGGCCATCAAGCAGTTCCTCGAAACCGGCCAGAAGGGCCTGCGGGTGCAGCACCTGCTCACGGCCTGCGTGGACGAGTTCTCCGAGAACGAGGACCTGCCCAACACCACCAACCCCGACGACTGGGCCCGCATCTCCGGCAAGAAGGGCGAGCGGATCGTCTACATCCGTACGCTCGTCTCCGGCAAGCAGGGCACCGAAGCCGGCCGGTCCATCGACACCGTCGCCAACACCGGCCAGTACCTGTAACACCTCGGATGGGAGGGCCCGCGCGGCCCTCCCATCCGCGTGTCCGCGCCCTTCTTTCCGCCAGCCCCTCGGTTCGGTGCGCGCCGCCGGCGCCTCTACGTCCCGGCCGGGACGCGAGCCTTTCCCCGAACGGGTCTCCTGACGCCTCAGCGGGCACATCGTTCTCATGCGGGACGCCGGCCTCAGCGCTGTGCCCTGTCCTTCGGCCGGGAGGCGGGCCCGATCCCTCCCTCGCCGAAGGGCCTCCTCTCCGTTGGGGTGCCGGTCCTCTCAAAGACCCCGGCCGGCGTACGGAGGCGAGCGGCGCCGGCGGGGGAGTGGGACGAACCCGGCGCTTTCGCGCCCCTCGAGGCAGGAGAGAAGCACACCCACGCGCGGAAGTCGCGGCGACACCGCAGATACGCATGCACGCCACTCCGATGAGGCGCACACTGGGCTCGTGACCACGCTGAAACGAGTAGATGTGCACGTCGAAGGCATCGTTCACGGCGTGGGCTTCCGCCCCTTCGTCTACTCGCTGGCCCGCCGCCTGGGCCTGGCCGGGCGCGTGCGCAGAGACGTCAACGGGGTGCACATCGAAGTCGAAGGAGCCCTCGCGGGAGTCGAGGAGTTCCTCACCGCGCTGGAACGCGACGCGCCCGCCCTGTCCGAGATCCGGCACCTCACCATCGTCAGAGGCGAGCCCGCCGGCCACAGCGGCTTCACCATCGCCGCCGGCGACCCCTCAGGCCCGCTCCGTCCCCTCGTCTCCGCCGACACCGCCACCTGCGACGACTGCCTGCGCGAGCTGGCCGACCCCGCCGACCGCCGCCACGGCCACCCGTTCATCGACTGCGCAGGCTGCGGCCCGCGCTTCACGATCGTGCGCGGCGTGCCGTACGAGCGGACGCTGACCACCATGGCCGGCTTCGGCATGTGCCAGGCCTGCGCCGCCGAGTACCACGATCCCGGCGACCGCCGCTTCCACGCCCAGCCCATCTGCTGCCCCGCCTGCGGGCCCCGGCTGCGGCTGCACGACGCCCGCGGCGCAGAGTTGTGCGGCGACCCCATCGCCGGGGCCGTCACCCTGCTGCGCGCCGGGCGTGTCGTCGCCGTCAAGGGCCTCGGCGGCTTCCACCTCGCGGTGCCCGCCGCCGACGAGCCGGCCACCGCCGCGCTCCGGGGCCGCAAGCACCGCGAGGAGAAGCCGTTCTCGATCATGGTCGCCGACCTGGCGCAGGCCCGGCGGCTGTGCGAGATCGACGACCTCGCCGCCGAGCTGCTCACCAGCCGCGCCCGCCCCATCGTGCTGCTGCCCCGCCTCCCCGGCGCCCCCGTGGCCCCCTCCGTGGCGCCCGGCGACCGCAGCCTCGGCCTCATGCTGCCCGACACGGCCCTCCACCACCTCCTGCTCGCCCAGCTCGCCGAGCCCCTCGTCCTCGCCGGCGGGAACGTCTCCGACGAGCCCGCCGCCCACGAAGACGCCGACGCGCTCACCCGGCTCAGCGGCATCGCCGACGCCTTCCTCATCCACGATCGCCCCATCCACGTACGCACCGACGACTCGGTCGTGCGGCCCATGGCAGGCGAGGTGACCGTGCTGCGCCGCGCCCGCGGGTACGCGCCGGAGCCGCTCGCCCTCCGCCGGCCGGCGCCCCGGCCCGTCCTCGCCTGCGGCGCCGACCTGGACAGCACCTTCTGCCTGGTCGAAGGGCGGCGCGCGTTCGTCTCCCAGCACATCGGCGATCTGGAGAACCGCGAGACCCTCAGATCGTTCGTGGAGGGCATCGAGCACTTCCGCGGACTTTTCGGCATCCGGCCCCAGATCGTGGCGCACGACCTGCACCCCGGCTACCTGTCGACCAGGCACGCCATGGAGATCCCCGGCGTCGAACACGTCGCCGTCCAGCACCACCACGCCCACATCGCCTCCTGCCTGGCCGACAACGGCGACCCCGGGCCCGTACTGGGAGTCGTCCTCGACGGGCTCGGCCACGGCCCCGACGGCACCCTGTGGGGCGGCGAATTCCTCCGCGCCGACCTCACCTCCTTCGAACGCCTCGGCCACCTCGCCCAGGTGCCCCAGCCGGGCGGGACGGCCGCCGTCCGGCAACCCTGGCGCATGACCGCCGCCTACCTCGGCGACGACCACCCCGGCCTGGCCGTCGCCCGCCGCAACCCCTGGGCCGAGGCGCTCAGGCTCGCCTCCGGCTCCCCGCTGACCTCCAGCGCGGGCCGCCTCTTCGACGCCGTCTGCGCGCTGCTCGGGGTCCGGGACAAGATCACCTACGAGGGGCAGGCGGCGATCGAGCTCGAAGAGCACGCCGACCCTTCCGAGCGCGGCACGTACGAGGCCGCCATGCACCGCGGAGACCTGCTCGTCCTGGAAGGCGCCGACCTCGTCCGCGCCGCCGCCGCGGACCTGGCGGCCGGGGTGGACACGCGCGTGATCGCCGCCCGCTTCCACAACGGCCTGGCCGACGCCGTCACCCGCGCCTGCGACACCCTCAGGCAGGCCACAGGACTGTCGGCCGTGGCGCTGTCGGGCGGGGTCTTCCAGAACGCCCTGCTGCTCGAACGCACGGCGGCACGGCTGCGCGCGGCCGGGTTCCGCGTGCTCAGGCACGTCCGGGTGCCACCCAACGACGGCGGCATCAGCCTGGGCCAGGCGGCCATCGCCGCCGCCCGCGACCGCACCTGAACCAGGACGGCCGCCCGCTCGAGGCACCTCCAGAGGCCGCTACGGCTTACTGGAGGCCGCTCAGCGGGCTCACCGGCTCTTCGGGCGCGACCGAGGACCACAGCGGGTCCCAGGGCGCAGCTGAGGCGTCGTGCAGGCGGCCCCCGGTGTTACTGATGGGAATAAAGAGACCCATGGAACCAAAGTGATCGATGTGGCGTCAAACAGTGCGTGCATGCACCCAACCGGCCCAAGCACGCTCGGGGGGACGGCCGGTTGGCCGAGCTCGACCTCCTGCGTTTCCTCGCCGCCCTGGCCGTCGTCGCCTTCCACTACCTGGTCGCGTACGCATCCGTCTGGGGAGACCGGCCCGCCGAGCTGTTCCCGGCGCTGGCGCCCATCGCGGGACTGGGCATCCTCGGCGTCGAGTTGTTCTTCATCATCAGTGGGTTCGTCATCCTCATGACCGTCTGGGGGCGCGGGCTCGGCGGGTTCGCCCGGTCCCGGTTCGTCCGCCTCTACCCCGCGTACTGGCTCAGCCTCGGCGCCGTCGCGGCCCTCTACGGGCTCACCGGCGCCAAGGCGCTCGACCCAAAACTTTCACCAGGCGAATACCTGCTGAACGCCACCATGTTCCAGCGGTTGTTCAAGATCACCGACGCCAGCGGCGTCTACTGGTCACTCTGGGCAGAACTCCGCTTCTACCTGCTGATGGCCATCCTCGTGATCATCGGGGTCACGTACGGGCGCGTGCTCGCGTTCACCGGCCTCTGGCTGACCGCCGCCCTCGGCCTCAAGGTGCTCGCGGAGACCGGCCTGTTCGACAACGAGGTCGTCCGCGAGACCGTCATGCCCGACTACGCGCCCTACTTCGCCGCGGGCATGGCCCTGTATCTCATACACAAGCACGGCAACGCCTGGCTGCCCTGGCTCTACGTCGCCGCCGGATACGGCATGTCGATCCACTCCGCACTCGGCCGCGTCCACCGGCGCATCGAGGGCGCCGGGTTCAAGAACATGCCCGTCACCGACACCAGCGTCATCATCACCATCACGTTGATCTTCGTTCTGATGTCGCTCGTCGCACTCGGACTGCTCCGGCTCAAACCGTCCAGAACGCTCACCGCGCTCGGCGGCACGACATACCCGCTTTACCTCCTCCATAGCGTCCTCGCGGTGGCCCTCATCCCCCTGCTCACCGGGCACCTGCCCCCCTGGGCCACCGCCACCGTGACCGTCGTGGCGGCCGTACTGCTGTCGTATCTCGTGTACTCCTTTGCCGAACGGCCCATCCAGCGGCTACTCAAGCCCCGCAGATCCCCCCAAACCACATCAGCTCCCGCCGTACAGGTGGAAAAGGCGTCGGTGCCATAACTCTGTGGCCCTGGGGCACTGTGAAGGGCATAGGCTCGGGCATATAAACGGCGGATAGACAGACCCGGACGAACAGAGGGTGTTGCATGACGGTGCGTCGGGTGATGGGCATCGAGACCGAGTACGGCATCTCCGTACCCGGCCAGCCAGGCGCCAACGCGATGGTGACCTCCTCACAGGTCGTGAACGCGTACCTGGCCGCCTCGGCGGCCCGCGCGCGCAGGGCGCGATGGGACTTCGAGGAAGAGAACCCACTCCGCGACGCGCGCGGCTTCGACCTGGCCAGAGAGGTCGCCGACCCCACCCAGCTCACCGACGAGGACCTCGGCCTCGCCAACGTCATCCTCACCAACGGCGCCAGGCTCTACGTCGACCACGCCCACCCCGAATACAGCTCGCCCGAATGCACCAACCCCCGGGCAGCCGTCATCTGGGACAAAGCGGGCGAGCGAGTCATGTACGACGCCGCCACACGCGCCTCCGCGATCCCCTCCAACGCGCCGATCCAGCTCTACAAGAACAACACCGACGCCAAGGGCGCCTCCTACGGCTGCCACGAGAACTACCTCATGCGGCGCGCCACCCCCTTCGCCGACATCGTCAGGCACCTCACCCCCTTCTTCGTCTCCCGCCAGGTCGTCGTCGGCGCCGGCAAGGTCGGCATCGGCCAGGACTCGCGCAGCGAAGGCTTCCAGATCAGCCAGCGCGCCGACTTCTTCGAAGTCGAAGTCGGCCTCGAGACCACGCTCAAACGGCCCATCATCAACACGCGGGACGAACCACACGCCGACCCGGAGAAGTACCGGCGGCTCCACGTGATCATCGGCGACGCCAACATGTCGGAAATCTCGACATACCTGAAGCTGGGCTCCACCGCCCTCGTCCTCGCCATGATCGAAGAGGGCTTCCTCACCCGCGACCTCGCCGTCGAAAACCCCGTACAAGCCCTCCGAGCCGTCTCCCACGACCCCACCTGCCGCTACGAGATCCCCATGCGCGACGGCCGCAAACTCACCGCCGTCCAGCTCCAGATGGAATACCTCGAGCAAGCCCGCAAATACGTCGAAGAACGCGGCACCGCCCAGGACGAGATGAACAAAGACATCCTCGACCGCTGGGAATCCGTCCTCACCCGCCTCGCCGAAGACCCCATGCAGCTCTCCCACGAGCTCGACTGGGTCGCCAAACTCGAACTCCTCGAGGGCTACCGCACCCGCGACGGCCTCGCCTGGTCCCACCCCCGGCTCCAACTCGTCGACCTGCAATACTCCGACATCCGGCCCGACCGCGGCCTCTACAACCGCCTCGTCGCCCGCGGACGCATGCAGCGCCTCGTCACCGAAGACGAAGTCCAGCGCGCCGTCGAAAACCCGCCCAGCGACACCCGCGCCTACTTCCGCGGCCGCTGCCTGCGCCAATACAGCGAATCCGTAGCCGCCGCCTCCTGGGACTCCGTCATCTTCGACATCCCCGGCCGCGAATCCCTGCAGCGAGTGCCGACACTGGAGCCCCTACGCGGCACCAAAGCCCACGTCGGCGAACTCTTCGACCGCTGCCGCACCGCCGCCGACCTCGTCGCCGCCCTCACCGGCGGCGACTGATCCCGGCCGTCACGGGCGGCGAATGATCCCCGCCGTCACAACAGACCCACACCCAGCGTCAGCGTGCCCACAGCCAGGCAGGCCCCACCCGCCACCGTCAACCAGATCAACCTGCTCGGCTTCGTGTCACTCGGCCGCACCACCGACAGGAAGAAACCCAGCGGCATCAGAATCGGCGCGGCCACGATCAACGTCCGAGTCAGAGCCTTCACGCCGTCCGACAGGCTCGCCTGGTCCACGTAGAGCATCGCCACCAGGGCGAACAGCACCAGCACGCCCGCATGGGCGTGCCCGGCGCGCCACAGGCCCCGCCGGACGGGGTTGTCCAGGTAGCCGGGAACATTCCGCATCAGGAACTTCAGCAGCGTGACGCCGCCGAAGGCCACACCCGGGACTGTGATGAGAAGCACACCTGCCGTGCTCAGGGACTGGGGGGACATCCGAACCTCCTCGTCGTACGGGGTTCCAGTATTGGATAGTTTGGCTATCTAGTCAAGATGGCAAGATCACTGGGCGATCGGCGCGAAATGTCGCCCGGTTCGGGGAAGATATGCGGTAGAGGCAAGGCAAGTCCCCCACGCGGAGGTAGGACATGGCAACGAAGGACACCGGCGGCCAGAAGCAGGCCGGGCGGCGCGAGAGCGAAGTCGAGGAGGCCGAGGCTTCGGCGGCGCCGGACGTGCAGGAGCGGCAGGAGAAGCTCACTGACGATGTCGACGCAATTCTGGACGAAATAGACGAAGTTCTCGAAGAGAACGCAGAGGAATTCGTGCGCAGTTATGTGCAAAAGGGCGGAGAGTAGGGCAAAACGGACAAATAAAAGGGGTAAATCGGGTGGAAGTGCCGGACGAGATGAAGCGATGCCCGGACTGCGGCGAGACCAAGCCGCTCGCTGAGTTCGGGCTCAATAAGCGCATGGCTGATGGGCGTGCGCGATATTGCAAGGGCTGCTTCCGGAAGCGTTCCACTCAGAGCTATCGCAAACGCAGGGCTGAGCAAGGGAAGACCGTGCGCGAACGCGTCGACGTTCCTGCGGGGCGCAAATATTGTCCCCGGTGTTCAGAAATCAAGCCAATGCAGGACTTCGGTGGCAATCGGTCTGCCCCGGATGGCCTGACCAGTTACTGCAAGCCGTGCCACACACGTGTGACGCTCGAGAACAGGATCAAGAATCACGGGAGCGATCGTAATTACAAGCTAAAGCTCCGCTACGGCATCACCGAGGACGACTTTGAGCGCATGCTCGCCCACCAGGGCGGGCTCTGCGCCATCTGCAAGGTCGTGCCGGGCACGTTCGTCGACCACAGTCACCAGACCGGTCAGGTCCGGGGCATTCTCTGTTTCAACTGTAATAACGGGCTCGGTCACTTCGGCGACAACACGGTGTTGCTGGAGTTGGCGGCCCTCTATCTGGACGGGGAGATTCTCTGGCCGGAGTTCGTGATCCTTCCGGAGCAGCGGGCGTCCGATGAGGTCGCGCCGTCGAGGACCTATCACCTCACGCAGCGCTATCAGGTGCGGCATGAGGACGTGGAGCGGATGATCTCGGCTCAGCACGGTTTGTGTGTGGTGTGCTGGGGTCGGCCGCCCGAGCATGTGGATCATTGTCATCGCACGGGTGACGTGCGGTATGCGTTGTGTCTGCCGTGTAATACCGGCATAGGGCAGTTCAGGGACGATCCCGGTGTGGTGCGGCGGGCGCTTTCGTATATCGAGGCGACCGTTGAGGAATACGACGAGGTCGAGGTTTCCGAGGAGGAGTTGCAGGAGTTGATCCGGGCCGAGGAAGAGCTTCGGGCGGATTTCTATTCCAGGGCCTCGAGGGTGGGCTGATCGGCCGCTGGTGGGAGGGTGTAGTCGACGGCGACGCCCAGGAGGCGGACGGGGCGGGTGAGGTCGAAGCGGTCGAGGATGGTGAGGGCCGCTTGTTCGACGGTGGCGGGGTCCGTGGTGGCTGTGGGGAGTTTTGACTGGCGGGTGCGGGTCAGGAACGGGGTGAAGCGGACCTTGACCGATACCCGGGCGATCTCGCGGCCGGCTTCTATGGCGTCGTGGGCTACTTGGGTGGCGAGGGTGGCCACGTGGTGGGCGATGTCGGTCTTGTCGGTGAGGTCGTGCTGGAAGGTGGTTTCGCGGCTGTGGCCGCGGGCGATCCAGGGTGTGGTGACGACTTCGGCTTCGCCTTTGCCGAGGGCGAGGTAGCGGTACCAGGGGCCGTTGGTGGGGCCGAAGTGGCGGGCCAGGTGGGCGGGGTCGGCGGCGGCGAGCTGGGCGACGGTGTGGAGGCCGAGGCCGGCGAGTTTCTTGGCGGTTTTGGCGCCGATGCCCCAGAGGGCGTCGGTGGGACGGTCGTTCATGGTCTCGGCCCAGTTTTCGCTGGTGAGGCGGTGGATTCCGGCGGGTTTGGCGAGGCCGGAGGCGAGTTTGGCCTGGTGTTTGTTGTCGCCGATGCCGACGGAGCAGGACAGCTGGGTGCGGGCGCGTACGGCTTGCTGGATGGCGGCGGCGAGGGTTTCGGGGTCGTCGGTGGTGGCGCCGACGAAGGCTTCGTCCCAGCCCCATATTTCGACGAGGACGGGGAATTCGCGGAGGGCGGCCATGACGCGTGCGGAGGCGGCTTCGTAGGCAGGTGGGTCGCTGGGCAGGAAGATCGCGTCGGGGCAGCGTTTGAGTGCGGTGCGGAGCGGCATGCCGGAGTGGATGCCGTATTCGCGGGCTTCGTAGGTGGCGGTGGCGGCGACGGTGCGGGGTTGGGTGGGGTCTCCTGAGCCGCCGACGATGACGGGTTTGCCGCGGAGCTCTGGGTGGCGGAGGAGCTCGACGGCGGCGATGAACTGGTCGAGGTCGACGTGGAGGATCCAGTCCCTCATGGTCCTAAGTATGTCGTGAGGTGGTGTGCAGTTCGTCGTCGCGGTAGATGAGGGCGCGGAGCGGCAGGGCCCAGGCGGGGGTGCCGATGGGGGGTTCGTCGCCTTCGGGGACGACGGCTTGGATGAGGGCATCGGGGGATTCGAGGGTGACGAGGGTGTGGGTGCCGAGGTTCTCCAGGACGGAGACGGTGCCGGGGAAGGCGTCGGGGCGTCGGGTGCGGGTCAGGTGCATGTATTCGGGGCGGACGCCGTACGTGATGGTGTCGCCGGTGGTGAGGCCGGGTGGGGTGGGGAGGGTGGCGCCGGCCACGTGGAGGCCTTCGGGGGTGGCGTGGGCGGGGAGGAGGTTCATGGGGGTGGAGCCGATGAAGGAGGCGACGAATGTGGTGGCGGGGCGGTGGAAGATCTCGGTGGGGGTGCCGATCTGGATCATGCGGCCGTGGGACATGACGGCGACGCGGTCGGCGAGTGCGAGGGCTTCGGCCTGGTCGTGGGTGACGAAGACGGTGGTGACGGCGAGGTCGCGCTGGAGGCGTTTGAGGAAGGTGCGGGCTTCGAGCCGGAGGCGGGCGTCGAGGTTGGACAGGGGTTCGTCGAAGAGGAAGGCGGTGGGGTGGCAGGCGATGGCGCGGGCGAGGGCGACGCGTTGCTGCTGGCCGCCGGAGAGTTCGGAGGGGCGGCGGTGGAGGAGTTCGGTGAGGCTGAGGCGGGAGGCGACTTCGGCGGCTTTGGCGGTGCGCTGGTTGCGGGGGACCTTTTTGATGCGAAGGGGGTAGGCGATGTTGGCCGTGACGTCCATGTGGGGGAAGATCGCGTAGTCCTGGAAGACCATGGCGACGTCGCGGGAGCCTGGTGGGAGCTGGGTGACGTCTCTGTCGTTGATGTGGATGTTTCCTGATGTGGGGGTTTCGAGGCCGGCGATGGAGCGTAGCAGGGTGGTCTTGCCGCAGCCGGACGGTCCGAGCAGGGCGAAGAATTCGCCGTCGTTGACGGTGAGGTCGATGCCGTCGAGGGCGTGTACTCCGCCGGGGAAGACTTTTGTCAGGCCATGCAGGGATATCACCGCTTGATCCCTCCGTGGAAGCGGAAGCCGTACCGCTGGGAGACGAACAGGTACATCGCGACCACGGGCAGTGAGTACAGCAGCGAGAAGGTGGAGATGAGGTCCAGTTTGGGTGCGCCGCCCTCGGTGTAGAGGGTGTAGAGGATGACCGAGCCGGGCGCTTTGTCGGGGTCGCGCAGCAGGATGAACTGGAACAGGAATCCGCCCCACACGCTGGCCAGCGCCCATACGGCGATGGTGGCCAGGCCGGGCCGTACGAGGGGGATCGCGATGTGGCGCAGGATCTGCAGGGGTGAGGCGCCGAAGACGCGGGCGGACTCCTCGTACGAGGTGGGCGTCTCGTCCATGAAGTCCTTCAGGATGAAGATCGCGGCGGGTAGCAGGCCGCCGGAGACGACGAGGATGACGCCGAGGTGGGTGTCGATGAGGTCGAGCCTGGTGGCCAGCTCGAAGATGGGCACCATGGCGGCGGTGCCGGTGACGACCGACGACAGCAGCAGGAGCAGGTAGAGCAGCACGTCGCGGCCCGGCACGCGGACGCGGGACAGGGCGTAGGCGGCCAGCGCGGCTAGCACGACGACGAGCGCGGCCGCGCCGCCTCCCTGGATGAGGGAGTTGCGGATGGAGCCGAGCGCGTAGGGGTTTTCGAGGATGGCGGAGAAGTTGCGCAGCGTGAACTCGGGGATGGACGTGGTGATCGACGGGGTGTCGTCGAAGGGGGCGCTGGCCAGCCAGAGCATGGGGAGCGTGAAGAAGGCGAGCACGAGGGCGATGAAGACGGTGGAGGCGAGCCTGCCGAGGGTGTGGCGGATCATGCGTGCGGCCCCAGACTGGAGACGTCCTGCCGGCCGCGCAGCAGCCGCAGGTAGGCCAGCGCGAACACGAGGTTGACCAGCAGGATGAGGAACGAGATGGCCGCTCCGACGCCGAGCTGGCCGTCCCGGAGGGCGACGCGGTAGACGTACACGGGCAGGATCTCCGATCGCCCCTCGGGGCCGCCGCCGGTGAGGACGAACGGTGTGAAGTCGTTGAACGTCCACAGGCTGATCAGCAGCAGGTTCGTCAGGACGTGGCGTCTGATGCGGGGGAAGACCACGTCGCGCAGCTGCTGGGGCACGCTCGCCCCGGCCAGCCGGGCGGTCTCCAGGTGGGAGGGCGGCACGTTCTCCAGCGCTGCCGCGTAGAGCATCATGGAGAACGCGGTGCCGCGCCAGACGTTGAAGACGATGATCGACAGCAGCGGGTAGTCCAGCAGCCAGGCGAAGCCGGGCGTGTGCAGCAGGGCGTTCAGGGTGCCGTCGTCGCGGTCGAGCAGCGCGAACCACAGGAACCCGACGACCGTGCTGGGCAGGATCCACGACAGCAGTACGACGCCCTCGACGATCCTGCGCAGGGGGCCGGTGCGGCTGCGCAGGATCCAGGCCAGTGTGAAGCCGAGCCCGGCCTGGCCGATGATCGCGGAGCCGCCCACGTACAGGAGTGTGAGCCAGAGCGAGGTGAGGAAGCGCGGGTCGGTGAGGGCGCCGGTGTAGTTGTCGAGGCCGATGATCTGTGGGTTGGCGGCGGCCAGGCCGGTGAGGCGGTAGTCGGTGAGGCCGAGGTAGATCGTCCAGAGCGCGGGGAAGATCAGGAAGACGGCGATGAGGACGAGGGCGGGCAGGACGAACGCGACCGCCCTGCCCTTGCCGAGTCCCGCGGCATCAGTGCTCACACAGGCGCTCCCTCAGTGCTTATGGCGATCCTTCGGATCGCGTTTCGGTCGCTGGAGTCCTGTGTCGTCTTTTCGGTCGCTTCGCTCCCTGCGTTCCTCGGTCCAGGCACAGGCGCTCCCTCAGTGCTCATGGCGATCCTTCGGATCGCGCTTCGGTCGCTGGAGTCCTGTGTCTTCCTTCGTCTCTTCGGTCGCTTCGCTCCCTGCGTTCCTCAGTCCAGACACAGGCGCTCCCTCAGGGCTCGCAGCGATCCTTGGCGGTCACCCGGCGACGTTGGCCGGGCCACCGACGATGCCCTCGAGCTTCGCCTGGTAGGCGGCGGCCGCCTCGTCGGGGCTCTTGCCGCTGACGACGGCGGCGGTGGCCTCCTGCAGCGCGACCGACACCTGCGGGTAGACGGCCAGGCCGGGACGGTAAGCGGTGATGGGCAGCACCTCGTCGGCGACGAACTTGAGCATCGGGTCGGCGGTGAGCACCTCGTCGTTGACGTCGGTGCGCGAGCTGATACGCGCCTGCCCGGCCATTTGTGACTTCGTCGCCGCCGCCGAGTGCATGAAGGCGAGCAGGTCCCAGGCGAGCTTGGGGTTCTTGGAGTACGGGTTGAGCACGCGGACGGCGCCGCCGGACATGCTGACGAAGTCCTGGCCGCGGATGCCGCCTCCGGGCTGCTTCGCGGGGATCTTGGCGTAGCCGACGACCTGGTCGCGGTCCTTCATGGGGGCGACGCCCGCCTGGGGTTCGACGACGGAGCGCCAGAAGTAGTCGCTCTCGGCCAGTATGCCGATCTTTCCGGCGGCGAACTGGGCGAAGGACTTGTCGCGGCCCTTGGCCTCCTGCTGCAGCTTGGGGTCGCCGAGGCCACTGCCGCCGTAGATCTGCCGGTAGAAGCCGAGCACGTCCTTGAGCGACTGGGACGCGCCGGTCCACTTGCCGCCCGTGTAGATCTCGGATCCGGCGCCGGTGAGCAGGGGGAGCACGCCCTGCATGGTCGTGGCCTCGCCCATGGCGGTGCCCGCGTTGATCTGGATCGGGATGGTCACGCCGGCGGCCTTGAGCCTGGTGCCGGCGTCGATGATCTCCTGCCAGCTCTTGGGCTGCCACGTCTCGGGCAGGCCGGCCTTCTTGAACAGGGTCTTGTTGTAGAACAGGACGCGGCCGTCGGTGCCCTGCGGCAGGCCGTACTTCTTGCCGTCGAAGACGCCGAGGCCCTGCACGGCCTGCGGGATCCGCGACCAGCCCTCCCACTGCTCGACGGTCGCGCCGCCGACCTCGGAAAGCGGCTTGATGTAGCCGGCCTGGGCGAACTCGCCGACCCAGATGCCGTCCAGGTCGATGACGTCGGCGCCGGTCTTCGACTTGAGGTCGAGCGCGATCTTGGTCTTGTACTGCTCGTCGTCGACGCCGCTGGGCTGGAACAGCACCTTGACGTTGGGGTGGGTCTTCTCGAACTCGGGGATCACCCACTGCTTGATCCAGTCGGCCGACTCGGAGTTCTTGCCGCCGGAAATGGAGTTGGCCGCGATCGTCAGGGAGAGGCTGCCCTCGCTGGTCTCCGTGCCGCCGGTGCCGCAGGACGTGAGCGCGAGGAGGAGGGTGGCCCCGATCACCGCAGGTCGGCTGGGTAATCTCATGTCGGCCTCCTGTTCAGGACGTGCAGACATACCGACAATCGCATGGCGTCCGGCACCCGTAAAGAAACGATCTGAGCACGGAACGGGGCGGTGCCTGGTCACGTGGGTTCGCCGTGAGCTGATCGTGGGAAGTGCAGACAGCAACGCAACATGAGTAGGGTCGCCCTAGGAACACTGACGTTTGGAGGGAGTCGCGTGGCATCGCACAGGGATCTGCCCGTCGGCTTGGTCAACCAGCTTTTCCGAAACACCGGAAGTTCCTCGTTCACGGAGTTTGTCAGCTCGTATTCGCCTGAGTTGCTGCCGCAGCGGAATGAGGTGCTGGCCACCCCGATCGGCGACCAGGTTCCGCACGCGACCACGATCGTGGCCGCCACCTTCGCCGGCGGCGTGGTGATGGCGGGCGACCGGCGGGCGACCTCGGGCAACATCATCTCCCAGCGTGATGTGGAGAAGGTGTTCCGTGCCGACGACTACTCGTGCATGGGCATCGCGGGCACGGCCAGCACCGGCATCGAGTTCGCCCGGCTGTTCCGCGTGGAGCTGGAGCATTACGAGAAGCTCGAGGGCCGCACGATGTCGGTGGCGGGCAAGGCCAACCGGCTGGCCACCATGATCAGGGGCAACCTCGCCATGGCGATGCAGGGGCTGGTGGTGGTGCCGCTGTTCAGCGCGTACGACCCCGACAAGGACGAGGGGCGCATTTTCAGCTACGACGTGGCGGGCGGGCCTTATGAGCGCGAGAGGTTCGACGCGATCGGCTCCGGCTCGATCTTCGCCCGTGGCTCGCTGAAGAAGCTCTACCGCGACGGCGCGTCGGCCGACGACATGGCGATGACGCTGATCCAGGCGCTCTACGACGCGGCCGACGACGACTCGGCGACCGGCGGGCCCGACGTGACCAGGAAGATCTGGCCGATCGTGTCGGTGATCGACGCCGACGGCTTCCGCAGGCTCAGCGAGGAGCAGGTCTCCGCGTACGTGGAGCAGATGCTCGAAGCCCGCCTGATCTCGCCCGACGGCCCGATCGCCCCGCTGCGCTAGAAAGGGATCACCACCGTGTCCATGCCTTTCGGATATGCGTCCCCTGAGCAGATCATGCGGGACAAGGCCGACTACGCGCGCAAGGGCATCGCGCGGGGCCGCTCCGTCGTCGTGCTCCAGTACGTCGACGGCATCCTGTTCGTCGCGCCCAACCCGTCCCGGGCGCTGCACAAGATCAGCGAGATCTACGACCGCATCGGGTTCGCGGCCGTGGGCCGCTACAACGAGTTCGAGGAGCTGCGGCTCGGCGGCATCCGCTACGCCGACATCAACGGCTACACCTACGACCGGTCCGACGTGACCGGTCGCGGCCTGGCCAACCTCTACGCCTCCAACCTGGGCCGCATCTTCACCGAGTCGATCAAGTCGCTGGAGGTGGAGGTCGTCGTCGCCGAGGTGGGCGAGACCGCCGACGGCGACGCGATCTATCGGCTCACCTTCGACGGGTCGGTCTTCGACGAGCACGGCTTCGCCGCCATGGGCGGCCAGGCCGAGGCGGTGGCCACGCGGCTCAAGGAGCGCTACCGCGAGTCGATGTCGCTGGCCGACGCGCTGGAGGTGGCGCTGACGGCGCTCACGGAGCCGGGTGGCGAGCGGCCGCCGGTGGCGCAGCTGGAGGTGGCGGTGCTCGACCGCAACCGTGAGCACCGCAAGTTCCTCCGTCTCACGGGGGCACGCCTGGAGCGCCTCCTGGCCCAGACCTCCACTCCGTCCGCCCCGCCCACCCCGTCGACGGACACCCCGCTCACGGCCGCCCCGCCCACCCCGTCGACGGACACCCCGCTCACGGCCGCCCCGCCTTCGGAGGGCACGCCGCCTCCCACGGCGCCCGACGGCGACGTGGACGACGGCTCCTCGCCGTTGTAGGGCTTTCAGGCTTCGCACCCGTCAGGGGCCGTCACGGCGGCCCCTGACGGCGTTTCCGGAGACCCGCTACCGGGGTGTGGCGGGTCTCTTGCGTTTCTCGCGGCCGGCTACGGCGGGGCTGTCGCGGGCGCGGTGGCATGCGGGTGGTGTCCGGGTGTGCCGGTGGCCGGTCGTGGTGTCTGGGTATGCGAGTGATGTCAAGGTATGCGGGCGATGGAGCGTGCCGTCCAGTTATGCGGGGCTATGGCGGGGGGTGTCCGTGTCTGGGCGTCCGGGTCCATTCGGCCCCGGGGTTCCGGCGCCGGTGCGGTGGGGTGCGTGTGGTGCTCAGCCGGGCTGCGGCACGGCCGGTGCGTGGCGCCACTGGGGGTGCGGTGGCGGAAGGAGTAGGGCGGGTGTGACCTGTTTCACTATGATTCGGGTGAACTTCAGAGGGTGATCGAGGATCTCAGAATCTGTGAACACTCCCATGCGTGGCCTCCTGGCGGCCGGTGCCGCCGCGGCCGTGGTGCTGAGCTCGGGTGCGGCGGCCCACGCCGCGACGTCGGCCGCCGCGTTCCCCAGCTACAAGGCGCCCAAGATCTTCGGCACGACCTTCCAGGCGGACCCGAAGCACGACTTCACCAAGGGCATCCACCCCCGCCACAACGGCATCCTGCGCGGCTGGATCACCGAAATCCGGGGCGGTGTGGCCGAGTACGAGCCGATCAAGTGGAAGAAGGGCACCATGACCGAGGGCTCCTTCGTGGGCCCGCCCGAGGGCGACGCCATGGCGTACGCCTCGCCCATCGCCAAGGACGTGGTCTTCCTGTCCGCGTTCGGCTGCAAGGCGTCGATGGGTGACATGACGGTCGACAGGAAGACGGGCCTCGGCAGCAAGCGGTGCTCCAGGAGCGTGCTGATCAAGCGGCACGCCGACCAGGGCCAGCCCTCGCTCATCACCGTCTACAAGGGAAAAATCGTCAAGGTTCAGGAGATCTATACCCCCTGATCGCGGGCGGCGGCGACCCGCGCCCCGTGGGGGCGGGCGCGGGGACGGGACGCGGAGCGAAAACACCTGGGAAGATCTCTCCCGCTCATGCATCCGTGGGCATAGTGTGAGGTGATGGATCGTCGCATCTTCGGGCTGGAGAACGAGTACGGCGTGACCTGCACGTTCAGGGGGCAGCGCAGGCTGTCGCCCGACGAGGTCGCGCGCTACTTGTTCCGGCGGGTCGTGTCCTGGGGCCGATCGAGCAACGTCTTCCTCCGCAACGGCGCACGTCTCTATCTCGACGTGGGCAGCCATCCTGAATACGCAACACCCGAGTGTGACAACGTCATCGAGCTCGTCACCCACGACAAGGCGGGCGAGCGCATTCTCGAGGGCCTCCTGGTCGACGCCGAGAAACGGCTTCGCGAGGAGGGCATCGCCGGTGACATCTATCTGTTCAAGAACAACACGGACTCGGCCGGAAACTCCTACGGCTGCCACGAGAACTACCTGGTCGGCAGGCACGGGGAGTTCGGGCGGCTGGCGGACGTGCTGATCCCGTTCCTGGTGACGCGGCAGATCGTGTGCGGGGCCGGCAAGGTCCTGCAGACGCCTCGCGGCGCCGTCTATTGCGTCTCTCAGCGGGCCGAGCACATCTGGGAGGGCGTCTCCAGCGCCACCACCCGCTCCCGGCCCATCATCAACACGCGCGACGAGCCGCACGCCGACGCCGAGCGGTTCCGCCGCCTGCACGTCATCGTGGGCGACTCCAACATGAGCGAGACCACCATGCTGCTCAAGGTCGGCGCCACCGACCTGGTGCTGCGCATGATCGAGTCGGGCACCGTGATGCGCGACCTGTCGCTGGAGAACCCGATCAGGGCCATCCGCGAGGTCTCCCACGACATGACGGGCCGGCGCAGGGTGCGCCTGGCCAACGGGCGCGAGGCCTCGAGCCTGGAGATCCAGCAGGAATACCTGTCCAAGGCGAAGGACTTCGTCGACCGCCGCGGCGGCGACGCCATCGCCCACCGGGTGCTGGAGCTGTGGGAGCGCACGCTGAACGCGGTCGACACCGGCAATCTCGACCTGGTCTCGCGGGAGATCGACTGGGTGACGAAATACCAGCTCATCGAGCGTTACCGCAAGAAGTACGACCTGCCGCTGTCCTCGCCGCGGGTGGCCCAGCTGGACCTGGCCTACCACGACGTGCACCGTAAGCGGGGCCTGTACTACCTGCTGCAGAAGCGCGGCTCGGTGGAGCGGGTGGCGTCCGACCTGAAGATCTTCGAGGCCAAGTCGGTGCCGCCGCAGACCACGAGGGCGCGGCTGCGCGGCGAGTTCATCCGCAAGGCGCAGGAGAAGCGGCGCGACTTCACCGTCGACTGGGTGCATCTCAAGCTGAACGACCAGGCGCAGCGCACGGTGCTGTGCAAGGACCCGTTCCGCAGCGTGGACGAGCGGGTGGACAAGCTCATAGCAGGGATGTAGCACGGGGTTTACCTCGGGCCTACCCGGAAGTCGGGTAGGGTGACGCGAATCTGCCGTCTTCCCGAGGGAAACCCATGCGCCGCGCTCTGGCCGTACTGGCCGCCGTGCCTTTGATCTTGTTCGCCGCAGCGTGCGGCTCCTCCGACAACAGCTCGAGCACCGGCGCGTCCAGCGCGCCGGGAGCGTCGGGCGCGTCGGGGTTCAAGGTCACCGGGAACGTGGGCGCCAAGCCCACGGTGTCCTTCCCGTCCGGCTCACCCGCCACGACGTCGTCGTACACGGTGGTCCAGCCGGGCGCCGGGGACGCCCTCAAGACCGGCGACCGGGTGATCGTCAACCTGACCGTCTACAACTGGGACGGCAAGGGCAACGCCGTCCAGGGCTCCTCCTACGACACCAAGCAGCCCGAGACGATCGCGGTCAACGAGCAGATCCCGCAGGTGCTGCAGGAGGGCTTCACCAAGGTCAAGCACGGCGGCCGCCTGCTGGCCGTGCTGGCCAACGACTCCGCCGCCCAGCCGCAGGCCACCGCGCCGGCCGAGCCGACCAAGGTGTTCGTGATCGACGTCGTCGGCACCGCGCCGGCGCCGCTGAAGGCCGCCACCGGCAAGGAGACCGGCGACAGCATCAAGGGCGTCAAGGTCGTCAGCCCGGGCGGGGAGAAGGCTCCGACGCTGACCACGAAGACGAAGGAGAAGCCGTCGGACAAGCTGGTCGTCAAGACCCTGATCCAGGGCACCGGCCCGAAGGTGCAGCCGGGCCAGACGCTCACGGTCAACTACACCGGCAAGATCTGGGGCACCGACAAGCAGTTCGACTCCAGCTGGGAGCGGGGTCAGCCGGCCGAGTTCCCGCTCGGGAACGTCATCCAGGGCTGGCAGCAGGGCCTGGCCGGGGTGCCGGTCGGCAGCCGGGTCGTGATGAGCATCCCGTCGGCCATGGGCTACGGCGACCAGGCGCAGCAGGGCATCCCCGCCAAGAGCACCCTGGTGTTCGTGGTGGACGTCCTGGCGGCCTACTGACGCGGGTTCCGGCGAGGCGGTAGCATCGCCAGGCCCAGCCCCGGCCGCCTGGGAGGACCGATGCGCCGCCGCCGTACCGCAGCGTTGCTGCCGGCTCTCGTGCTGCTGGCAGGCTGCGCGGGCGGCCCGGACATGACAGCGGGTGGCCCGGGCCTGACAGGGCGTGCCCCGGGCGGGACGGCGGGCCGCCTCGACGTGACGGTGGGCGGCCTGGACATGACGGTGGCCGGCCCGTTCGGCGCCAGGCCGACGATCGCCTTCACCGGGGGCAGGCCCGCCGCCGGGCTCCAGGTGGACGAGCCGGCCATCGGCGACGGCCCGCCGCTCGCGGCGGACGACGTGGCGATCGTCCAGTACACCGCGCATGTATGGGACGGCAAGGACAACCGCCTGGTCGACTCCAGCTTCGACCGCGGCACCCCCGCCGCCTTCCCGGCGGGTGAGGGGCTCGGCGGGGCGCTGCGGGGTCACCGGGTGGGCAGCAGGGTCGTCGCCGCCGTCCCGCGCGGCCCGGGAGCGGGGCAGGAACTGCTCTACGTCGTCGACATCCTCGGCTCGCACCCCAGAGGTGCTTCGGTCGAGGCGGGCGGCGGCACGCTGGCGGGTGTGCGCGTCACCGGCGGCGCCCCGCCCGCCCTGGAGGTGCCCGCGACCGCGCCGCCCGCCGCTTTCGCGGTCAAGGTGCTGGCCAGGGGCGACGGGCGCGCGACACAAGCAGGGCAGCTCGTGGTCGCCCAGTACGAGGGCGTGGTCTGGAGCCGCGGCCGGGTCTTCGACACCACCTGGACGACCGGCCGGCCGAAGGCGTTCAGGATCGGCGACGGCAGCGTGATCAAGGGCTGGGACCGGGCTCTGGTGGGCGTGCCCGCCGGCAGCCGCGTCCTGATGATCGTCCCGCCCTCCTACGGGTACGGCGCCGCCGGCGATCCCGCCCACGGCATCACGGGCTCCGACACGCTGGTCTTCGTCGTGGACGTCCTGGCCGCCTACTGAGGCACCATGGACTCCATGATCCGTACATTTCTCGTCATATCGTCCGCCTTAGCCGTCCTGTTCGGCGTGGCCCCCGCCGCGTCCGCGGCCGCCAACCCGCCTTTCTGCAAGGGTGTCAGGCCCTGTGTGCTCGGCGGGGACGCCGGCCGGACGTGGGTGCACGCCTCCGCCTCCTCCAAGACCAGGGCCGGCGCCGTGGCCGCCAGGCTGCTGCGCAACGCCAAGACCGTCCACCGGCAGTACGGCGCTCCCGAGTGGGTCGACATCTGGATGATCAAGAAGGGCGCGTGCTGGCGGAAGTACGGCAGCGCCACCGCCAGGCCCAGCCGCGCGTGCGCGTACAAGCACCTCGAGCGGAAGCTTTCATAGACTCCCGTTGTGAGTAGCGACGACCTCGACGCACTGGCCCTTCTGCACGACCCCGTCCGCCGCAGCCTGTACGCGGTCGTGGCGGCCGGCGGCGGCGACGTGGGCAGGGGAGAGGCGGCCGAGGCCGCGGGCGTGTCCAGGACCCTCGCGGGCCACCACCTCGACAAGCTCGTCGAGGCAGGGCTGCTCGAGAGCGGCTTCCGCCCGCAGGAGAAGAAGGGGCCTGGCAGCGGCCGGCCCGCCAAGGTGTACCGCAGGGCCAGAGGCGAGCGGTCGGTGAGCCTGCCCCCGCGCGACTACGCCGCCCTCGCCTCCGTCCTGGCCGGCGTCGTGGACGCCCTCGGTGCCGAGGAGCAGGCCGAGCGGGCCGCGCGCGAGGCGGGCGCGAAGATGGCCGGCAAGCACGCGGGCGAGCCGCTCGAGCAGATGCTCGAGGCGCGCGGCTACGAGCCGTACGAGGAGGGCGGCGCGCTGCGGCTGCGCAACTGCCCCTTCCACGTGCTGGCCGAAGAGCAGCCGCTGCTGGTGTGCTCCATGAACCTGGCCCTGTGCCAGGGCCTGCTCGAAGGGCTCGGCGACGATCCGGCCAGGGCCGCGCTCGACCCGCGGCCGGGGGAGTGCTGCGTCACTCTAAAGCAAATGGATATTGACATAGAAGGCGGGTGATGGTGTCCTGAGCGTCATGCATCTCGCCGAACTGAACATCGCCCACCTCCGCGCGCCCACCGACAGCCCCGAGCTCGCCGAGTTCGTCGCCCTCCTGGAGCCCGTCAACGCCATCGCCGACGAGGCGCCCGGGTTCGTGTGGCGGCTGAAGGAGAGCGAGGACGACCCCACCGCCACCGTCGTCCACGAGTACGGCGACTATCTGCTGATCAACTTCTCGGTGTGGGAGTCGCTGGACACGCTGTGGAACTACGTCTACCGCAGCACTCACCTGGACGTGCTGCGCCGGCGCAGGGAGTGGTTCCTGCGCATGGCCGAGCCGTACATGGTGATGTGGTGGATCCCCGAGGGCCACATCCCGTCGCTGGCGGAGGGCATGCGGCGGCTGGAACGCCTCAAGGCCGAAGGGCCGAGCCCCGAGGCGTTCACGTTCAAGGACTCCTACGACAGCAGCGAGGCCGTCAGCCTGCCCGCCGCCGCCGAGGCCAGGAAGTAGGCCAGGTCCTCCTCAAGCCCTCTCCCCATGGTCGAGAGCCGCACGGGGGACTCGCGCAGCGCCTCGTGCAGGCCGTCCACCTGCACCGGCACCAGGCGGTGGCGCACGGCCAGCAGTTCGGCCTGGTCCCTGACCCGCTCGCCGAAGTCCCCGGGCAGCACGGGCACCGGCACGTCGGCGGGGGAGAGGGCGACCCGGCCGTAGGCGGTCAGCGAGTGGTGGGAGACGCCGTAGTGGCGCTCGCGCTTGTCGCCCTCGCTGACCCGCAGCGCCGCCACGGGCCGGCCGAGCAGCACGCCCGCCGCGTTCACCGCCTCGCCCGCCGACACACCCGAGAAGCCCCACCTGGTGCCCGTGCCCAGGTTGCCGGGGCCCTGCGCGACGACCGCCACGTCGGCCTCCAGCACGTGCCTGGCCGCCAGCAGCCCGGTGTGGACGGAGACCGCCTCCACGTCGCCGCCGAAGGACTGCCCGACCGTCACCACGCCCGCCAGCCAGCCGATCTCCCGCAGCCGGGCCGCCGCCATCGAGAACCACGCCGGCAGCGCCCCGCCGTCCTGCATCACGTACGCCACCCGTGTGCCGGGCCTGTCCGCGTACAGGCCGCACAGGATGGGCGGCAGCGCCGAATGCAGGTCGGCCACCACCACGGGCATGCCGTCGACGGAGTCGGCCTCGCGCAACCGCTCGTGATGGGGGGAGTCCTGCTCGTCGGCGCCCAGCACGGTGGCCTGCAGCGGCGTGTACCGGGCCTTCACCAGGTGGCCGGGACCCTCAGGATCTTGCGGCAAACGGTTAGGGACGGCCACCACCATGGCGTAACCTCCCGTACCGAGACCCATCGCGAGTGCGGTCGTGTTGAGCAGCACCTC
This sequence comes from Nonomuraea sp. CA-141351, assembly GCF_050944675.1. Lineage (NCBI taxonomy): Bacteria > Bacillati > Actinomycetota > Actinomycetes > Streptosporangiales > Streptosporangiaceae > Nonomuraea > Nonomuraea sp. CA-141351. The sequence continues at coordinate 7,357,699 of NZ_CP191982.1, read as the reverse complement.
GTCGCCGGGTTCCGGGCGGCCGACCAACGGCGGATACGCCAGCGCCCGGCACTCCCCTTCGGGGACGGCGACGTCCAGCTCCACCGCTCCCGGCCACTCGCGTCGGATCCGTACAACCTCGCCCTTGCGCCATCTGATCACGGGGGCAGGGTAGCGTCGATGCAGGAGGAGTGAGGCAGATGTCGCGCCGGAAGACGGAACGGTTGCTCAATCTGGTGATCTGCCTGCTCGCCACCCGCAGGCCACTGTCGGCCGAGCAGATCCGCCACGCGGTCCCGGGCTACGACCGCGACGGCGACGAGGCGTTCCAGCGCATGTTCGAGCGCGACAAGAACGAGCTGCGCGAGATCGGCATCCCCATCGACGTCGTACGCGACCCCTGGGAGGACGAGCCGGGCTACCGGATCGAGCGCGAGTCGTACGAGCTGCCCGAGATCACCCTGGAGCCCGACGAGGCCGCCGTGCTGGGCCTGGCCGCGCAGGTGTGGCAGCGGGCGAGCCTGGCCGAGGCCGCCTCCGGGGCGCTGCTGAAGCTGCGTGCCGGCGGCGTGGCCACCGACCAGCCCGTGGGCGGGTCCATCGGGGGCGGCGCGCTGGAGCTGCGGGTCGACACCCGCGACCCGGCCTTCCCCGCGCTGTGGGAGGCCGTGCGCGACCGGCGCGTGGTGCGCTTCGACTACCGCGGCGCCGGCAGCGAGAACGTGCGCGCCCGCACCGTGGAGCCGTGGGGCGTGGTCAGCCGCAACGGCCGCTGGTACCTCGCCGGGTTCGACCGCGACAGGGACGCGCCGCGCGTCTTCCGGCTCAGCCGGATCACCGGGCAGGTCGCCGTCCTGGGCAGGGCGGGGGCGTTCGAGGTGCCCGAAGGGGTCGATCTGCGGGATATGGTCGGCTTCCCCGACGACTCTACGGACGAGCGGGTGGCCGTCGTCCGCGTACGCAAGGGGACGTGCGAAGGGCTGCGCCAGCTCGCCAGGGCCGTGCGCGAGGCCGACGGCCGGTGGGACGAGGCCGAGCTGCCCTTCTCCGACCCCGAACGCCTGGCCGGCTGGATGGCCAGCCTCGGCTCCGACGTGGAGGTCGTCGAGCCGCCGGACGCCCGCGAGGCCGTCATCCGCCGACTGAAAGGGGCAATGGCATCATGAGCGGCTCGGCCGACAGATTGCCGAGGCTGCTGGCGCTGGTGCCGTACCTGATGTCCCACCCGGGGGCGCAGGTCGGCGAGGTGTCCGCGGTGTTCGGGCTGAGCGAGAAGCAGCTCATCGACGACCTGCAGCTCGTGTGGATGTGCGGTCTGCCCGGGCACACCCCGGGCGACCTCATCGACGTGTCCTGGGACGGCGGCGAGATCATCATCGACAACGCCGACACCATCGCCAGGCCGCTGCGGCTCGGCATCGACGAGGCCAGCGCGCTGCTGGTCGCCCTGCGCATGCTCGCCGCCACCCCCGAACTCGCCCTGCCCGCCAACGAGGTGCCCGGTGACGCGCTGCCCCGCGTGATGGCCAAGCTCGAGCGGGCCGCGGGCGAGGGCGCCGCCACCGTCAGCAGCCAGCTCGCGGTGGACGTGGACGCGGCGCCCGACGCCCTGCCGCGCGTGCGCGAGGGGCTCACCAGGGGCCGGCGGCTGTCGCTGCGCTACTACGTGCCCGGGCGCGACGAGGTGACGCCGCGCGAGGTCGACCCCATGCGGATCGTGGTCGTGGACGGCCGCACCTACCTCGAGGGATGGTGCTACCGGGCCGAGGCGATGCGGCTGTTCAGGCTCGACCGGATGCTCGGCGTGGACGTGCTCGACGTGCCCGCCGACCCGCCGGCGGAGGCCGAGCCCATCGACGTCACCCAGGGCGTCTTCCGGCCCTCGCCCACCGACGAGCTGGTCGAGCTGGAGCTCAGCGCCGCCGGGCGGTGGGTGGCCGAGTACTACCCGTGCGAGCAGGTCACCGAGCTGGGCGAGGGGCGGCTGCGGGTGGCGCTGCGGGCCCGCGACGAGGACTGGATACTCAAGCTGGCGCTGCGCCTGGGCGACACCGGCCGGGTCGTCTCACCGCCCGAGATGGCCGAGACCGTACGGCAGGAGGCCGAGCGCGCCCTGGCCCTGTACGCTCACCAGTCATGACGTGGATCTACGTGGCGATCGGGCTGTGCGCGGGCGGGCTGGCCGTGCTCGGATTCGCGGGTGCCCGCGTCGTCACGGCGGCACGTACTCTGAAAAGGGAAATCGCCGAGGCGACGGCCCAGCTTGAGCCGAGGCGGGCCAGATTGACGGGCCAGGGGGATGAGACCACGCCCCAGGCAGCGTACGATCGTGGCTGAAACAGGCACTCGCTAGAAAAGGGCGTTTCATGTCGAATCTCGGAGTCCCCGAACTTCTGATCATCGCGCTGGTGCTCGTGTTGCTGTTCGGTGCCAAGAAGCTGCCCGAGATGGCCCGCGGCGTCGGCAGGTCGCTGCGCATCTTCAAGTCCGAGACGGCCAAGCTCCGCGACGACGACGACGAACACACGGCCCAGGCGCAGCCCGCCCAGCCGCAGCCCCAGCCCGCGCAGCCGCAGCCGATCCAGGCCGCGCCCGCGCTCTCCGCCGAGGAGCAGGCCAGGCAGCTGGAGGAGCAGGCCGCCAGGCTGCGCGCCAGTGCCGCCCAGGCGGACAAGCACGCCTGACCCCATCCCTCCTCGTCACCTGGACTGTTAGATGGCGCTGCTCAAACGGTCGGCTGAGCCCTCGCGTGACCCCGAGGGTCGCATGCCCCTCATGGAGCACCTGCGCGAGCTGCGCAACCGGCTGCTCATCGCGGCGATCGCCGTCGTCGTGGGCATCATCGTCGGGTGGATCGTCTTCGATCCGGTCTGGGCGTTCATCAAGGAGCCGTTCTGCGAGACGCCGCAGGCCCAGCAGCTGCGTGTCGGCGAGTGCACGCTGACCTACGGCGGCATCTTCCAGTCGTTCTTCCTGACGTTGAAGGTCTCGGCGATGGTCGGCGTCGTCGTGTCCTCACCCGTCTGGCTCTACCAGATCTGGGCCTTCGTCACCCCGGCCCTCTACCGCAACGAGAAGCGCTACTCGATCGCCTTCCTCGGGCTGGCGATCCCGCTGTTCGCGATCGGCGCCGTGCTGGCGTACCTGATCATGGACACCAGCCTGGCCATCCTGCTCGGGTTCGCGCCGAGCGACACCGTGGCCATCATCCAGATCGACGAGTATGTCAACTACGTGCTGATCATGCTCATCATCTTCGGCATCTCGTTCGAGCTGCCGCTGCTGCTGGTGTTCCTCAACATCATCGGCGTGCTCCCTCACGCCACGGTCAAGAAGAACCGCCGCTGGGTGGTCTTCGCCATGTTCGTCTTCGGCGCGGTCATCACGCCCGGCGGCGACCCGCTGACGATGATGGCGCTGGCCGCGCCCATGGTCGTGCTGTACTTCCTGGCCGAGTTCTTCATGTTCATGCGCGAGAAGCGCATGCCCGCCACCGAGGACTTCTCCCACCTGTCCGACGACGAGGCCTCCCCGCTCGCGGAAGACTCCGCCGTCGAGCGCCCCGAGGAGGATTCCGGTTCGACGCGATAGGCGATAAGTTCCGGGCGTGTCCCCTCAACTCGCCCTGCTCGTCAACCCCGCCGCCCGTGGCGGCCGCACGCTGCGCATGCTCGAGCCCGTGGCGCGCCGGCTGCGCGCCGGAGGGGCCGAGCTGTCGGTGATCGTCGGCGACGACGCGGCCGACGCGCTGGAACGCGCCTGCACCGCCGTGGCCGAGCGTCCCGACGCGCTCGTGGCCTTCGGCGGCGACGGGCTGGTCCACCTGGCCGTGCAGGCCGTGGCCGGCACCGGCGTGCCGCTCGGCATCATCCCGGCCGGCACCGGCAACGACATCGCGGCCGCGCTCGGGCTGCCCTGCGACGATCCCGTCGCCGCGGCCCGCACGGTGCTGCGCATGAAGTCGCGGGTCATCGACGCCGCCCGGATCGCGGCGGGGTCCTCCGATGAGCTCTTCGCCGGGGTGATGTGCTGCGGCTTCGACTCCCGGGTGAACGAGCGGGCCAACCGGCTGACCTGGCCGCCCGGGATGGGGCGGTATGTGGTGGCCACGTTCCAGGAGCTGCGCTCCTTCCGGCCGATCCCGTTCCGGGTGACCCTGGACGAGGACGAGGTCGTCGAGCGGGAAGTCATGCTCGTGGCCGTGGGCAACACACGTTCCTACGGGGCGGGGATGCGGGTGTGCCCGGACGCGCGGCCCGACGACGGGCTGCTGGACGTGATGATGCTGGACGCCGTGTCCAAGACCGAGTTCCTGCGGGTGTTCCCGAGCGTGTACCGGGGGACGCACGTCGGGCACCCGGCGGTGTCGGTGCGGCGGGTGCGCAGCGTGCGGCTAGAGGCGGCCGACGTGGTCGCCTACGCCGACGGCGAACGCGTGGGGCCGGCGCCGGTGCACTGCGAGGTGCGCCCCGGCGCGTTGCGGGTGATCATTTGAGATCTACATTGTAAAGGCGCCCGGCGGGATGACGGCTTGGGCCGCCGGCCGGCCGCGCCGCCGATCCCGCCCAAGGGGCGTGTGCCTCACTTGCCCGCACCCGGAGGGGCTCCAGGGAGGCCGGTGGGACGGACCGGAATGGCGATTTCGGTAGGCTGGCGGGTATGACAACGCCAGCGGAACGCTATGCGGCCTTCCGTCAGAGACACGGGGACGACGGGGCCGCGCTGAGATCGTTCCGAGGTCTCTACGACTTCGAGCTGGACGACTTTCAGCTGGACGCCTGCCGAGCTCTGGAAGCCGGCGACGGAGTGCTGGTGGCGGCGCCCACGGGGTCGGGCAAGACGGTCGTCGGCGAGTTCGCCGTTCACCTGGCCCTGGAGCAGGGCCGCAAATGCTTCTACACCACCCCCATCAAGGCGCTGTCCAACCAGAAGTACAACGACCTGGTCAAGCGGTACGGCACCGCCAAGGTGGGCCTGCTGACCGGCGACAACAGCGTCAACGGCGACGCCCCCATCGTGGTCATGACCACCGAGGTGCTGCGCAACATGCTGTACGCCGGGTCGGCCACGCTGGCCGGTCTCGGGTTCGCGGTCATGGACGAGGTCCACTACCTGGCCGACCGGTTCCGCGGCGCGGTCTGGGAAGAGGTGATCATCCACCTGCCGGAGTCGGTGCGGCTCGCGGCGCTGTCGGCGACGGTGAGCAACGCCGAGGAGTTCGGCGAGTGGCTGGGCGAGGTGCGAGGCGAGACCACGGTGATCGTGGACGAGCACCGCCCGGTGCCGCTGTGGCAGCACATGATGGTCGGCAACCGCGTCTACGACCTGTTCATGAACGATGACCTGACGCTGCGCATCAACCCCACGCTGATGCGGGTGACGCGCGACGCCGAGCGGTTGACGGCGGGGCGCGGCAGGCGCGGCTACGGCAGGCCGCAGCGCTCGCGCCCGCCGGACCGGGTGCAGGTGATCGAGAAGCTCGACGCCGAGGGGCTGCTGCCGGCGATCACGTTCATCTTCTCCCGCGCCGGGTGCGACGCCGCCGTCCAGCAGTGCCTGTACGCCGGGATCCGGCTCACCTCCGAGCGTGAGCAGCACGAGATCAGGCAGCTCGTGGACGAGCGCACCGCGCATCTGCCCGATGAGGACCTGGCCGTCCTGGGCTACCTGGAGTGGCGTGACTGCCTGGAGCGCGGGCTGGCCGCGCATCACGCGGGGATGTTGCCGGCGTTCAAGGAGGTCGTGGAGGAGCTGTTCACGCGCGGCCTGGTCAAGGCCGTGTTCGCCACCGAGACGCTCGCCCTGGGCATCAACATGCCGGCCCGCAGCGTGGTGATCGAGAAGCTCGACAAGTGGAACGGCGAGACCCACGCCGACCTGACGCCCGGCGAGTACACCCAGCTCACCGGGCGGGCCGGGCGGCGGGGGATCGACGTCGAGGGCCACGCGGTGGTGCTGTGGCAGCCCGGCATGGATCCGCTGTCGGTGGCGGGCCTGGCCGGGACGCGCACGTACCCGCTGCGCTCCAGCTTCCAGCCGTCCTACAACATGGCGGTCAACCTCGTCGGCCAGTTCGGCAGGGAGCGCGCCAGAACGCTGCTGGAGGAGTCGTTCGCGCAGTTCCAGGCTGACCGGGCGGTCGTGGGGCTGGCCAAGCAGCTGCGCAAGCAGGAGGAGGCCCTGGAGGGCTACCAGGAGGCGATGACGTGCCACCTGGGCGACTTCCCCGAGTACGCGGCGCTGCGCCGCAGGCTCTCCGACCGGGAGGCCGAACTGTCCAGGCAGCGTGGCGCGGCGCGCCGCGCGGCCGCCGTGCGGTCGCTGGAGGCGCTGGAGCCGGGCGACGTCATCCGGGTGCCCGGCGGGCGCAGGGCGGGGCTGGCGATCGTGCTCGACCCCGGCCGCAACCCGCGCGGCCAAGGGCCGAGCCCGCTCGTGCTGACCATCGGCAAGCAGGTGAAGAAGCTAGACCCGGCCGACTTCCCCGTCCCGGTCGAGCCGCTCGAGAAGCTGCGCATCCCGAAGAACTTCAACGGCCGCTCGCCCAAGGAGCGCGCCAACCTCGTCTCCACGCTGCTCGCCAAGATCGGCGACCGCGACCTGGGCAAACCGGTCAGGGCGCGCGACCACTCGGTGGAGGACGAGGAGGTCAACGAGCTGCGCCGGCGCATACGCCAGCACGCGTGCCACGGCTGCGACGAGCGCGAGGACCACGCCCGCTGGGCCGAGCGCTACTACAAGCTGCTGCGTGAGACCGAGGGGCTGCGCCGCCGCGTCGAGGGCCGCTCGCACGTCATCTCGCGTACGTTCGACCGCATCTGTTCGGTGCTGGAGCAGCTGGGCTACCTGGAGGGCGAGACCGTCACCGACGAGGGCCGCCGCCTGGGCCGCATCTACACCGAGCTCGACCTGCTGACCGCCGAGTGCCTGCGCAACGGCCTGTGGGAGGAGCTCGACCCGGCCGAGCTGGCGGCGTGCGTGTCGGCGCTGGTGTTCGAGTCGCGGGCGTCCGACGACGCGCGCCGTCCCAAGGTCCCCGCCGGGCGCACCCAGGAGGCGCTGACGGCGATGATCCGGCTGTGGGGCGAGCTGGAGGGCATCGAGTCCGACCACGGGCTGTCCACGATCAGGGAGCCCGATCTGGGGTTCGCCTGGGCGGCCTTCCGCTGGACGAAGGGGCACACCCTCGACGCCGTGCTCAGGGAGGGCGTCAACGGCAACGAGCTGGCGGCCGGCGACTTCGTACGGTGGATCAAGCAGCTCATGGACCTGCTCAGTCAGCTCGGGAACGCGACCCCGCCGGGCAGCAAGATCAAGCAGACGGCGGGCAAGGCGATCGACGCGATGCGGCGCGGCGTGGTGGCCTACTCCTCGCTCACCTGATCACGCGGCTGGAGGCGCCGCTCGTCCGGCGGGCCGCCTCCAGTCGCCGCAAGGGCGCGCCGGCCGTGGCCGCCGGCGCCACTAGGACTCCCTGCGGGCGCCGAAGATCGTCAGCGCCAGGCCCGCGACGCCCACCAGGGCGCTCACGACGGTCAGTGGCGTGCCGTCGATCCACCGGTGCAGCAGGCCGAAGCTCTGGCCGAAGACGTGCTCGGCGATGAGGCTGCCGAAGCCCTGGATCATGAGAAGAACACCGATGAATGCCATGCGTCCATGATCCCGGCCTGAGCCCTCCGATCCATCGGACCAAAGTATCGGGCGACCTACACCTTGGAACCAGTCGCGAGGAGCATCTTTGGCATTCCCATGACCCTGCTTAGTAATTGTGTTCGTTTACAAGTGATTTAACGGTGGCGCTGAACGGCCGTTGTCTTCTGGCTCTACTGGTCAAGTCTCTTTTAAATTGTCGAATTCTACTGCTTTGTCGCAAAACCGGTGATAACGTGCGATTTGTGCAAGTCACCAAACGGGGGAGGAATCATGGCTAGCACTCAGCTCGCACGCATCGACTTCCAGCAGGGTTGGGGCTGTCACCGCCGCAGGCGTTGCTTCCGTCGTAGGTGGTGCGGAGGGTGCTGCCGCCGGTGGTGGTGGGGGTGCTAGGTGAGGGTGTCGGATAACACCCTTGAGAGCCGGCGGCACAGCCGTCGGCTCTCATTGGCTGTCTCCGGCCACGAGCTCGCACCGGCGATTTCCATTCGCCGGACTTTCCGCGAGTTCTGGCCGGACACCCGCGGGTTGCGGCGGCTGTTCGCGGCCGGTGTCGTGTTCGCCGTGCTGGCCGCGCTCTGCGAGGTCGCCGCCATCCGCCTGTTCGGCCACATCACCGACGAGGTGCTCGCCACCCGGCAGCTGGGCGAGTTCTGGGTTCCGGCGTTCGCCTGGCTCGGGCTCGCCACGGTCGCCGGGGCGACGTCCTTCGCGGCGACGTACGTCACCGCGCTGGGCGCCGAACGGTTCCTGCTGGTCCTGCGCGACCGGGTGTACGGGCACCTGCAGACGCTCGCGCCGGACTTCTCGGAGAACCGGCGCCTCGGCGACCTGATGGCACGGCTGACCGACGACATCGAGGCCATCGAGGAGCTGGTCGGGTCCGGGCTGGTCAAGGCGCTCACCACCGCTGCCAGCGTGGTGTTCTTCGCCGGGGCGGCATTCTTCATCCGCTGGGACCTCGCGCTCGTCACGATGGCGCTGATCCCGCTGTTCCTGGTGGTCTCCAAGGTGTTCGCGGCCAGGTTCAGGATCGCCGCGGCACGCGAACGCTCCAGCAACGGGGCCATGAACAGCGTCCTGGAGGAAGGGCTGGCCAACCAGCCACTTGTGCAGGCCTACAACCGGCAGCAGACGGAGTCGCGGCGCCTGCACAGGGAGGGCCGCACGTGGCTGCGCGCCAACATGGCGCAGGCCTGGCTGTCCAGCCTGTACGGCCCCGCCGTCCAGATCATCGAGACCGTCTGCCTGATCGTCATCCTCGGGTTCGGCGCGTGGGAGATCGTCGCCGGCCGGTTGACCCTGGGCGGCCTGCTGGCCTTCGCCGCGTACCTGGCACTGCTGTATCCGGCGGTTCAGGGGCTGGGGGAGCTGGCACTGACGGTGTCGGAGGCGGCCGCGGGGTCCGACAGGGTCATCGAGATCCTGCAGGCCAGGCCCGGCGTCACCGACGCGCCCGACGCCGTGTCCGCGGGCAGGAGCCGGGGCGAGGTCGAGTTCGACCGGGTCGGGTTCGCGTACCCGAAGCGGGGGCGGCAGGTCCTGCGGGACGTGACGTTCACCGCCTCGCCCGGCGAGGTCGTCGTCCTGGCCGGGCCCAGCGGGGCCGGCAAGTCCACGCTGGGCAAGCTGCTGCTGCGGTTCTACGACCCGGATACGGGCCGCATCCTGCTGGACGGGGCCGACATCCGGGGCCTGACGCGGCAGTCGCTGCGCGAGAACATCACGATCCTGCACCAGGAGACGCTGCTGTTCTCCGGATCCGTACGCGACAACATCGCCTACGGGCGGCCTGACGCCTCGCTGGACGAGGTCATCAGGGCGGCGCAGGCGGCGGGCGTGCACGACTTCGTCAAGGTCCTGCCCCAGGGGTACGACACTCCGGTGGGGCAGCGGGGCCGGCTCCTGTCCGGCGGGCAGCGGCAGCGGATCGCGATCGCCAGGGCCATCCTGCGCGACGCCCCGGTGCTGGTGCTCGACGAGCCCGTGACCGGACTGGACGAGGCCACGGCCGCGCAGGTCATGAAGCCGCTGTGGCGGCTCATGGCCGGGCGCACGACGCTCCTGATCACGCACGACCTGCGGCACGTGCCGGAGGGGGCGCGCGTGGTGGAGCTGTCGCCCGTGCCCCGGCCGCCGGAGCGCATCCGCCTGAAGCGCGTCGCCCGCGTCGGTCCGCTGACCCACTCCCGCGCCACCTGACCTACCGCCGGGCCAAACCTCCCCGGATCCAGGCCCACCCCGAGCAGCGCACCCGTCCTACAGGGCGGGTGCGCTGCGCTGTTTTCACCCGGCGCGTGTGAGGGCCGCGCCGGAACACCCGGCGCGGCCCTCTTTCTGTTGTCACTCCGGTGCGGACGGACGGCCCAGAACACCTAGACGGCACGATGGCTCAGGTGTCGCTGAGGCGGAGCGCTCCGGCCGTGACGGATGATGGATCACCCACCACCGCCGCCGCCGCCTCCGCCGCCGCCCTCGAAGCCGCCGCCGCCACCACCGCCACCGCCGCCGCCGTGGTGGGCGCCGCCGCCGCCACCGCCGCCGCCGCCGCCGCCTCCACCACCGCCACCGCCGCCGCCTCCGCCGCCGCCGTGGTGGTGACGGCGGTGCTCACCGCCGCCGCCTCCGCCGCCTCCACCGCCACCGCCGCCTCCGCCGCCTCCACCACCACCGCCGCCTCCGCCGCCACCGCCGCCGCCACCGCCGCCGCCACCGAAGCGACGGCAACGCCTGCCGCGGCACGGCTGCTCCAGCTGCTGCTGCTTGGCGACCTTATGCGTGTCGCCCTGCTGGAATGAGGGCGCGACGACGGCGGACTGAGCCGATGCCGCCACAGGCGCGGTAAGGGCGGTGGCCGCCATCGCGCAGGCAGCGAGAAGGTTGCGAGTCTTGATCATGAGAGATCTCCTCTTGAGGGTTGGGAACTCCGGGCGACGCCCGGATCTCTCTCTGAGCGCCATATCGGACCGGGAAGGCATCGATATGGGCTGCGGATCACCTTTCAAGCTAGGTTGCGGAGATGGGCGAAGTCATCCGGCAGAGGCAAAACTCCAGGCAGTCAGAAATTGCTCTGGAAGTCGTTAGAAGAATGGGTGGAACGCTTTCAACTACAGCGCGCTACACGCCTGACATAAGCAGTCACTATTGCTAAAGGCGCTACCAGGGCGGCGGTACGGTCTTTTGCCGTCTCAGCGGGCCGTGGCGGTCTCTCCCGGCCAGGAGCCGGGCACGGGTAAAGCGAACGGACCGGTCCGGTCGTTCGCCGCGAATGCCGGTGGAAAAGGGGCCGTCGAATGGTCCACCACCTTTCAGACGTGCAGGGCGGCCCGTCAGGTGATGCGGGGGTAGACCATGGCACCGTCCGGCGGTGGAGGGCGTGACCTGAGGCGCCGGCGAGTCTTTACCGTGATGGCGGCATGGGGTCGCCCCATCTTCGGCCAGTACCACTGACCGGTCGGTCAAGGTGGTGTTGTCATACGCTCACACATCGTCACCTTAGGGGCAGTTTTCGGGCGGATGGCGCTGGAAATCCCCATGTCAGAGACATCCTCGGACGCACCCGCTGAGGCCAGTCCCCTCGGATGCGCGGCGTCCGGGCCGGCCCTGTACGGAGGTAGCCCATGTTCGCCCTCGTCGCCGCTCTGCTGTTCGTGCTCGCACTCATCTTCGAGATCGCCGGCCTCGCCGTCGGCAGCGTGATCACGGTCACCACGCTCGGCACCGCCGGGCTGCTCTGCGTCGCGCTCCACCTGATGGGTGTGGGCGCGGGATGGACTCCGCTGAAGAGGTGATGCCTGGTCGAGAGCCGCGCACGGAGTGTCCGTGCGCGGCTTCTCCATGGGTCAGGTCGCCAGCGTGAAGCGGACCTCGCGGGTCGCCGGGTCGGCCTGCGTCAGGCGTACCGTCACCTGCTCTCCCAGGGGGAGCGCGCCGTCGCAGCGGGCGATCACCGCCGGGTCGGCGAGCTGCACCTGCCCGCCCCCGCGCCGCTCGTCCACGTCGATCACCACCGCCTGGAACGCCTGCCCGATCCGCTCTCGCAGCAGGAACGCCTCCACCAGGTCCACGCACGCCCGCTCCACCGCCCCGGCCCGCCGGCCGGTCGTGGTCATGATGCCGGGCAGGCTCGGAAGCGCCGCCCGGATGTCGGACGGCACCGGCTCGCTGGCCGCGACGGCCAGGCACACCTCCGTCGCGTATCGGTCGGCCAGGCGCCGCAGCGGCGCCGTGACGTGCGTGTACGGCGCCGCCACCGCCGCGTGCTCGGCCAGCTTGGGCGGCGCGCCGTCGAAGGCCACGTAGCCCGCGCCACGCAGCAGCACCTTCGACTCGTGCAGGAACGCCGCCTGCTGCGCGTTCTTCGGATCCAGGTCGTGCACCACGGCGCCGTAGGAGGCCCCGTCGGGCCACGGCACGTCCAGCGCGTGGGCCACCCTGCGGACCTTCGCCAGGTCGTCGGCGTGCGGCCGGGGGAGCACGCGCAAGATGCCGATCTCGGCGTCGAGCATCATCGCCGCCGCGGCCATGCCGGTCAGCAGCGAGATCTGCGCGTTCCACGCCTCGGCGGGCAGCGGCAGCCGGAACTCCAGCCGGTAGCCGCCGTCGTCCCCGGGGACCACCTCCTGCTCGGGCGTGGGCAGGGTGACGCCGCCGCGCTCACGCTCGAGGGCCAGCCGGAGGCGGCCGATCTCAGCCAGCAGTCCCAGCACGCCGTCGGCCGTGCCCGTGTCGACCGCCGCCTGCACGTAGGCATAGTCCAGGCGCTCGCGGCTGCGTACGAGCGCACGCTGCACGTCGGCGCCGACCGTGCGGCCGTCGGCGTCGAGGTCGATCCGCCACACCGCGGCCGGGCGCAGCGCGCCGGGCAGCAGGCTGGCCGCGTCCTCCGACAGGACCCTGGGGTGCAGCGGCACCTTGCCCGCGGGCAGGTAGACGGTCTCGCCCCTGGTGCGGGCCTCGGTGTCGATGACGCCGCCGGGACGCACGAACGCGCCGACGTCGGCGATCGCGTACCAGACTCTGTAGCCGCCGTGCAGCCGCTCCAGGTGGACGGCCTGGTCGAGGTCCATCGAGCCGGGCGGGTCGATGGTGACGAACGGCACGTCGGACAGGTCCTTCGCGTCGAGCCGCGGCACCCGCGCCACCCATGCGGCCTCGTCGAGCACGGCGCCGGGAAAGTCGCCCGGCAGGGCGAGCTCCCGCCTGACGCGCTCGAACCCGTCCTCCAGCTTCAGGGGTATCTGATCGGGAACCTGAATCACGTCTGCCAACCTACAGGCGCGGGCCATCAGGTGAGGTGGCCCTCCAGGCCGGTGATGCGCAGCAGCCGCCGCATCGCCGGCGGGACGCCCGTGAGGCGCATCGGGGTGTGCCGGCGCGCGGCGTGGTTGTGGACCGAGACGAGGATGCCGAGCCCGGCCGCGTCGATGAAGGTGAGCCCGCTCATCTCGATGACGAGCGTGATCTGCCCGCGCCGGGCGTCCTCCGCCTCCCGCAGCAGCCGGAGCAGGTGGCCGCGCAGTTGCTCGGTGGTGGCGATGTCGAGATCTCCCGACACGCTGACGGTCAGGGTCCCGTTGCGGCGGCTGGTGGTCAGGTGTAGTGGCTCCATGTCGGCTCCGCGCTCGTCAGGGCCGGGAACCTCCTGCCGGTTGCGTGCGCCAGCCCTTGCCTTGGACCCCAGATAGTCGTGATTCGTCACGTAGGGCGACGATGTTGACTCCGAGTGTACATGCCTGGTCACGCGTGAACGGTGATGCCGGGTGATAGGAGGAATCCTCGGGAAAACAATTCCCGTTACCCAGATGTAAAAACATCACACCATCAGCGGAGTTCGAGTCCGTGAAGGATGAGATCGCACAATGCGGCGAAGTCATCCTCGATGTCCGGCAGGCTCCAGTCGGCGGCGTGCGCCGGATTGTGGAAGCGGGCGGAGGCGTCGAGCACGGCGCGGGCAGTGGCAGCCGGGTCAGGGGCGGCGAACTCGCCCCGCGCGACTCCGGCCTCGACGATCTGCCGGATCTGGCCGACCAGGTCGGCGATGTGCCGGTCGATGACCTTGCTGGACTCGTTCACCAGCACCGTGTACGTGGCGAACAGCTCGGGGTCGTCGAGCGCCTTCTTGCGCTTGGCGCGGAACAGGGCGCCCAGCCATTCGCGTAGCCGCACGGGAGCCGGGGCGCCGGAGGCCAGGACGATGGCCAGCTCGGCGTGCGACTCGTCCAGCCAGCGCTGGGTGACGGCCTCGCGCAGGGCCGCCTTGCTGGGGAAGTGGCGGTAGACGCTGCCGTGGCTGACGCCGAGCGCCCGCGCGACATCGACGACCGTCGCCTTGGCGGGACCGTAGCGGCGCAGGACGTCTTGTGCCGCCGTGAGGATCTGGTCCGCCGTCAGGATGCCGTCTGTCACATTTCCAATTCTGTCAGCCGTTCAGCTATGCGTGATGCGCCGGTTCGTATGTGGATAAATGACACTTAATCGGGTTCAGTGACACTACGCTGCTACCGCTGTCAGGTACGAGCGGAAAGCAAACAACATCGTGTGGATCGCAGTCGCAGTGCTGGGCGCCGTCGTGGTGGGCGTGGTGGTCTGGTGGCTCCGCCGTGACCCGGTCGGCGGGGGCGCCGACGACGCGTTCGGGACGGACGTGGACCTCGGTCTTCCGGCCGAGGCCGAGCCCGCGTTCATGGAGGGTCTGCGGGCCTACCCGCTGCGGGCGGACGTGTGGCGCGGGGTGCTCACGACCTACGAGCCGCCCCGGCTGATCTCCCTGCACCTGCTCGCCGACGCCTTCGCGGCCAGGGGGGACGCGGCGCTGCACGATCCGCAGGACGCGGTCGCCACCCTGGTCGCGCAGCTCGCGGCGGCGGAGCGTCCCGGGGTGCTGCACCTGCGCGCGGACTGGCTGGACGGCGAGGTGGACGGCATGGACCGGGCCGGCTTCGCCGAGGCGGTGCGCGAGGTCCTCTGCCCCGAGGGCGCCTGGTCCGCCGACGAGGCGATTGGAGCGTTGCAGGTCGCCACTGGGCAGGCGAACACGATGATGCTGGACCTGGCCAGGCTGCTCGACCTCTACCGGGAGGCCCGCGAGAAGCAGCCGGACGCCGCGGTGGAGGAGTTGCTGCGCGAGGTCGCGCCTCGCCTGATCGCCGCCGGCGGGCCCGGGCTCACCTGGACGAAGCCGCCCACGCGGGATGACCTGCGCATGGTCCTCGGCGGAGTGCCCGAGCCCGGCTGACGCTCTCCCCTCCTGGCCTCTCCGGAGGGGTCTCCCCGCGATCAGGGCAAGTGCCTCATTCCTGTAGGTTTGCGGGGTATCTACCAGCATCTGCTGAGCGAGGAGCCCGACTTGACACCCCTCATCCTCTCCGCCGCAGGCACCGCTCTCGTCCTCGACGGACCAGGGCTGCCGCGGGTCCGCCACTTCGGCGCCGACCTCGGGCCCGCCGCCGGGTCCGACCTCTTGCCCGCACTGGCGTCCCTGGCTCCCGCGCCGCCGCTGCTGCCCGCCCAGGGAGACGGCTGGTACGGCCGGCCGGGCCTGTCGGGCGGCCGGGCGGGCGAGCACTGGCCGGTGCGGTGGACGCTGGACCGGCTCGACGCGGATGCCGCGCCCGGCCGGGGAGGCACGGTGACCGTCGTGGCCTCCGACGCCAGGGCGGGTCTTGAGCTGGTGAGCGAGCTGGCCATGGGCGCCGAAGGCCTGGTGACGCTGCGGCACACGGTCACGAACACCGCCGCCTCGCCGTACCGGCTGGAGGGGTTGACCTGCGCCCTGCCGGTGCCGGCGCGCGCCGGCGAGCTGCTGGACTTCACCGGGCGGTGGGCGCTGGAGAAGGTGCCGCAGCGCACGGCGTTCGGCCAGGGCGTGTGGTCCAGGGAGAACCGGCGCGGCCGGACGGGGCACGACGGCACGGGGCTGCTGGTGGCCGGGACCGCGGGGTTCGGGTTCAGAGGCGGCGAGGTGTGGGCGGTGCACGCCGGCTGGAGCGGCAACCACGTCCACTACGCCGAGCGGCTGCCCGAGGGGCCGGCGCTGCTGGCGGCGGGCGAGCTGCTCGAGCCCGGCGAGATCGTCCTGGCCGAGGGAGAGAGCTACCGCACGCCGCTGGTCTACTTCACCTGGTCGGGCAGCGGGCTGGACGAGGCGAGCGCCCGGCTCCACGACCACCTGCGCGCCGCACGGCCGCTGCCGGTCCGGCCCGTCACGCTGAACAACTGGGAGGCCACCTACTTCGACCACGGCCTCGACCGGCTGCTGGAGCTGGCCGACAAGGCTGCGGCGGCCGGCATCGAGCGGTTCGTGCTCGACGACGGCTGGTTCCGCCACCGCCGCGACGACCGGGCCGGGCTCGGCGACTGGTACGTCGACGAGGGCGTGTGGCCGAACGGCCTGCACCCGCTGGCCGAGCACGTGCGCAAGCTCGGCATGCAGTTCGGGCTCTGGTTCGAGCCCGAGATGGTCAACCCGGACTCCGACCTGCTGCGCGCGCACCCCGACTGGGTGCTCGGCCAGGCCGAGCGCATGCCGCCGCCACAGCGCCACCAGCAGGTGCTCGACCTGGCCAGGCCCGAGGCGTACGCCTACCTGCTGGAGCGCCTGGACAGCCTGGTCAGCGAGTACGAGCTCGACTACATCAAGTGGGACCACAACCGCGACATCGCCGAGCCCGTCCACGACGGCGTGCCCGGGGTGCACGCGCAGACCCTGGCCACGTACCGGCTGCTGGACGAGCTGCGGGCCCGCCACCCCCGGCTGGAGATCGAGTCGTGCTCGTCGGGCGGCGCGCGCATCGACTACGGCGTGCTGGCGCGTACCGACCGGGTGTGGACGTCCGACTCCAACGACGCGCTCGACCGGCAGTCGATCCAGCGCTGGACGGGGCTGCTCGTGCCGCCGGAGCGGATGGGCAGCCACGTCGGAGCCCCGCAGGACCACGTCACGGGGCGCTCGCTGCCGCTGGCCTTCCGCGCCGCGACCGCGCTGTTCGGGCACATGGGCGTGGAGTGGGACCTGACCTCGGTGAGCGAGGCCGAGCTGGAGGAGCTGGCCGAGTGGATCGCCCTGCACAAGCGGCTGCGGCCGGTGCTGCACGCGGGCCGGGTGGTGCGGGCCGACCATCCCGACCCGTCGGCGCTGCTGCACGGGGTGGTGCTGCCTGAGCGCGGAGTGTTCGCGTTCGTCCAGCTCACCTCCAGGCTCGCCATCGGAGGGCCCGCGCCGCTGCGCCTGCCGGGGCTCGACCCCGCGGCCGTCTACGAGGTGCGGATGGCCGGGCCGAAGCCCCAGGGCGCGGGCATGCCGGAGTGGACCGGCGGCCCGGTGAGGCTGACCGGCGCGGTGCTCGGCGAGCTGGGGCTGCCCGCCCCGGCGCTGCGGCCGACGTCCGCGCTGCTCATCGAGGTGGAGAACCTCTCCCTGTAGGGCCGGCTCGGCCACCGGGCCGGGGAGCACGTCCCGGCCTTGGCGGGCCTCGCTAGCCGAGGTCCAGCTCGGAGCCGCCGAACCTGTCGCGCAGGAACCTCCCCTGGTCCCGCAGCGCCTGCTCGTCGCCGCGGTGGATCGCGTCGGCGACCTTGCGCAGCTCGGCGTCGAGCAGCGCGATCTGGGCGAGCAGCTCCTCGTGCGCGCTGCGCTCCCGCTCGGCCCGCCGGGCGAGGGCGTAGCCGCGGGGCAGGTTCGCGTACGCCTCCAGGCCGGCGGGCAGGTAGCGGCGGATCGTCTGCGACACCACGTGGAGCTGGTCGGGGGAGGAGGTGAGCTGCTCGGCCCTGGCCAGCACGCCCCTGAGGACGTCGGCCAGCGCGTCCACGGCGGCGTGCACGTCCTCCGGGAAGCGCCCGTCGATCCGCCGGAGCAGCCCGTCCAGGTCGGCGCGCAGTGCCCGCGTCTCCACCTCGGCGTGCGAGATCGTCAGCCGGACGCGGTCCGGCGGGGCGAGCAGCGCGCCCACCCCGTACAGAGCGGCCACGACCACCGGCCAGAACGTGCCCGCCAGCCCCAGGAAGTGGGCCAGCAGGCCGAGCAGCGCCAGGCAGCAGCCGACGATGTTCCTGGTCGAGCCCAGGTAACGCAGCACCCGATCACTGATAGCCACGGATCTCCTTGAACGCGGCGCCCAACGACGTCGAACGGGCGTCGAACACGGCACCGCCGGTCAGCTCGGCCACCTTGCGCATCTCCGCCACGTCGCTCTCCCCGAACAGCACCACGAACGTCGGCGCCCGGCGCCGCTCCTCCGGCAGCGACCGGTAGTACGTCTCGAAGGCGGCGTAGTCGGAGCCGTTGGTGTTCTCGCCGTCGGTCATGAGCACGATCGAGGCGTAGTGGCCGGACGCGGGCGCACGGTCGTAGGCGGCTCTGAGGCTGTCGTAGATCGCGGTGCCGCCCGCCGCGCTCAGCCCCTCCGCGAACCGCCTGATCTCGGCGAGCACCGGCTCCGGGTCGCGTTCGGGGACGGTGAAGGGGACCGGCTCCTCTGCCGCGCCGTTGAACGGGATCATCGTGACGACCTCGCGGTTGCTGAAGCGCGAGAACGCGCCGGAGGCCGACGTGTCCGCGCCGGTCAGGGCCACCAGCGCCTGCCGCAGCGCGTCGATCCTCTCGCCCTTCATCGAGCCGGACGTGTCCAGCACGAACCTCGCCTCCGCCGGCACGCGCACCTGGTTGAGGTAGGTGGCGATGAGCTCGTCGGCGGTGCCGCGCCGGTTCGGGAAGGGCAGCTCGATGAGTTGTGCCGCGCCGAAACGGGTGTCGAGGGTGACGCCGGGCACGATCGGCCGCCGGTGGGTGCCGGTCATGATGTCCTTCTGCACGGCGGGTGTGCGCAGCCAGGCGGCGAGCTTGCCGTACAGGACCTTCTTGTCCTCGGGCGCGGAGGCGAGCAGCGTGAGCGGGTAGTCGGCGCTGACGACGCCGTCGCTCGGATAGACGATCGTGAGCGGTTCGCGCAACCCGAGCAGCACCGACTCGTAGTTCACCAGGCCGTCCACACGCGGGTCGCGGGCATAGGCGTCGGCCAGCCAGCCCGACGAACCCGCCGTCAGCCGCTGCGCGGAGAAGAACTTCTTCAGTTTCGGCGTCACCGTGCCGACCTGCTCGGTGCTGAGCGCCCCGTCCGCGCCCGACAGCGCCGCGGCCACCCCGACGAGGGCGGAGAAGCCCGAGTTGGAGGAGGCGGGGTTCGTCATGCCGAAGCTGAACCTGCCGTCCCCGGCCGCCGCCGCGATGTCCGCCCACGATACCGATCCCTTGTCCCAGCCCAGCTCGGCGGCCTTGGCCGGCTTCAGGC
Source organism: Nonomuraea sp. CA-141351 (assembly GCF_050944675.1). Lineage (NCBI taxonomy): Bacteria > Bacillati > Actinomycetota > Actinomycetes > Streptosporangiales > Streptosporangiaceae > Nonomuraea > Nonomuraea sp. CA-141351. The sequence continues at coordinate 7,338,776 of NZ_CP191982.1, read as the reverse complement.
CCAGCACGACCGGTGAGACCATGACCTTGGTCTGGGTGGACAGCCTGGCCTGGGCCCCGTCGATCAGGGACAGGTAGCGGTTGGAGGAGAACCACGTGGCGTCGAGGCGGCCGTCGGCGCGGCCGCTCGCGACCTGCTCGGCGCCGTCGAGGGTGCCGGTGTAGGTGAGCTTGACACGGACCCCGGCCTCCCGCTCGGCGCGATGGAGCAGCGGCTCGAGGTCCTTGATCTCGCTGCCGGCCAGCACCCGCAGCACATCCGGCTGGTCCGCCGGCTCGCCTGCCTGGGCGCAGGCGCCCGCCAGGAGGAGGGCGGCCACGGCCGCCCAGAGGGGAGCTCGCCTCACTGCGCCGTCCCCTCATGGGCGCGCTCCAGATACGTGCGCGCGTGCTCGAGCTCCGAGGACAGGCTGTCCACGGTGGCCGCCATGTTGTCCACGGCCTTCGCCCGGAACGTGTCGATCAGGTCCATCGTGGCGTAGACGTTGTCGAAGGCCTGGCGCAGCGTGTCCATGTCCACGGTCGTGGAGGCCGCCTGGTTCTGGATCGCGCCCGCTTGCGTGCGCAGCATCTCGCTGGTGGCCAGGATCAGATCGCCCGTCGTGGCGTTGAGGGCGCTGATCTGGTCGAGCACCAGCTTCTGGTTCGCCAGCGCCTGGGCGACCGTCACCGCCGTGCGCAGGGCCGCGACCGTGGTCGTGGTGGCCCGGTCCACGCCCTTGCTCAGCTCCAGGTTGTTCTTCCGTACGAGATCGAGCGCCAGGTAGCCCTGCGCCGAGACGGCCAGCTGGGTGAGGATGTCCTGGTGCTTCTGGCGGACGGCGAACAGCGCGTCGGAGCGCAGCGCCGTGGCCCGCTCCTCGTCGGCCAGCACGATCCGCTCCTCAAGGGCGGCGTCCATCGCCTTGGCCATGACCGCGTACTCCTGCAGCCGCGTCATGGCCTCCCACAGGTTGGCCTTCTCGCCCTCGATGGCGGCGTTGTCGCGCAGCAGCTCGTCCTGGCCGGACTTGAGCGCGCGGACGATGTCGTCGAGGTGCTTCTGCGCGGAGTGGAACTTGGCGAAGTAGTCGCGCAGCCGATCGCCGAAGGGGATGAGCCCGAGCAGCTTGCGGGTCCCGGAGGCGGCCTGCTTCGGATCCAGGTCCACGACGGTGCGGCGCAGCGCCACGAGCTCATTCGCGACCCTGGACTGGGCGTCGGAGCCCTCGCCCCTGGCCGCGCCCAGAGCGGCGACCGGCCGCTTGAGCATGCGGTTGGCCACCTGCGACGCCGAGCGGATCTCGCTGTCGCCCATCGAGGAGATGTCGTGCACCTTACGGGCGAACTCCGGCGAGCGCGGATCGAGCCCGCCCAGCTCCCCGGCGAAGTCCTGGGCCTTGGCGGTCAGCTCGGCCGCCCGCTCGGCGGAGATCGGCAGCATGCCCGCCGCCGTGTCGGCGGGGACCGGCGTGACCGGCGCGGGCGGCGTGAGCACCAGATCGGACAAGTGAGAGGTCTCCTCGCTAGGGCCGTGCGGAGTCGATGGTGGTGATCAGCTTGTCCAGCCGCTCGTACGTGGGCGGCTCGACGACGTCGACCAGGTCGGCCGCGACCGGCGCCCCCGTCTTGGCGACCAGGTCCGTGAACGCCTGGGGGCTCGTGGTGCGGAAGCCGTACGCGGCCGCCAGGGCCTGCAGCTCCGGGTCCTTCGTGAGCAGCCGGCCCACCTTGTCACCCGGCTCCGACAGCGGGACCAGCGTGTGCTTGCTGAGCACGGTCGGCGAGGGGTAGACCAGCCGCATGTCAGGCTTGATCGCGCCGTCTCCGGCGAAGACGTGCGCGAGATACTGTGCCTCGTAGACGACCAGCATCGGCGTCTTGCCGGCACCCAGCGCCAGGTAGTCGTCGAACGACGCCTCGCTGGTGGACTCGGAGAAGCCCTGGTCGAGCACGGCCGGCGCCACGACTGGGGCTACCTTGGCGATCTGGGCGTCCGAGGTGATCACGTCCTCGCCGTTGGCCACGTAGGCGACCGCCGACAGGTACATGGCGGCGGAGTTGGACGTGCGGATGTCGGTGGTGGTGAGCAGCACCCTCTTGCGTGCCTTATATGCCGAATTACCGGGAATTTGATCCCATCGGGTGCCTTTAGCTACTAATTCTAGATATTTCTTAATATCGAGAGTTTGTGAGCCTTTGCCGGAATCGCGGAGCACACCCGTCTTGACCAGCAGGGCGGCGATCGGCTCGAACGTGGCCACCGCCATCGGCGAGTAGAACGGCGAGTACGTGGTCGTGGCTCCGCGGTCGCGCTTGATCCGCTCGGCGGCCGGGACGCTGGAGGGGAAGGCGAAGGCGTAGCGGCTCAGGTCCACGTCGGTGACGATCTGCCGCGATCCCGCGGTGTCCACCTCGACCCGTAAGCCGTGCTTGGCGAAGGCCGCCTTCACCCGCGGATCGTCGAAGAACGGCTTCTTCTCCGAGCCGATGACCCCCCGTACAACGGTCATCTGGGGTCCGTCCTGCCCCTTGCCGCCCCAGAGGACGGCGACCACCGCCACCCCGGCGAGCACAGCCGCCAGAATGACGCCGATCCATCGCTTCATCGAACCCCGTTTCCTGAAATAACCCCCATGCCTGGAATTATGGGATAGCGCTCGTGGAGATCGCGCCGGTGGGAAGACGACCGTACGGCAGAATTCACTCGCCGTTCACGGACCACCCGCGCCGGAGGGCTTAGGCGATGTGAGAGCAGTGGCACGCCAGGAGATGTGCGGGTAAACAAGCCCAGATTCAGCTCAGGCGGTGAAGACGGTTTAATGCCGTCGCAACCGCGCCGTTCGTGATCGCGAAACACACCGCGCACATGCTGGGTGGCATGAGCGATGCACCCAAGGTGATGAACGGAAACCAGCGCTCCTGGCGGCGGGAGATCGTGGAGCTGGCCGCGCTGTTCCTCGCGGTCGGCCTGGCGCACCTGCTCGCGACCCTGCTCGGCCACCAGGAACCGGGACCGGTCCTGATGGTCGGGCTGGGGGCGGCGCTGATCGTCGGGGCGGCCATTCACAAGCGACTGGGCCGCCGTCCCCGGCGCGCGGCTCCCGCGCTCCCCGTGGAGGACGACGCGGGATCGCCCATGGTCCTGTGGCGCATTCGCATGCGGGTGATGGAGCGGCCCGGGCGGCTGGCCACGGTGGCGGGGGCGTTCGGCCGGCTCGGCTGCAACATCCTGGCCCTGCACATCGCGCCGACCGGTAGCAGCGCGATCACGCCCGCCGGGTGCGACGCCCTTGACGAGTTCGTCATCGAGGCGCCGCCCGGGCTGGTGCTCGACGTGCTGGCCGGGGCGCTGACCGAGGCGGGCGGGCACGACGTGGTGATCGTGCCCGCGCAGGTGAAGGATCTCACCGATCCCGGCGTGCAGGCTCTCGTCCTCGCGCAGCGGGTAGGTGCGGACCCTGATCGGCTGCCCGAGGCCATGGCCGAGTTGCTGCGGGTCCCGCGGGTGGAGTGGCGGCGGCCCGGCGACACCGTGGACGAGGGCGCCAAGCTGAACACCACCATGGTGATCTCCGTCAACCCGGATCGTGCGCTGCTGATCCGGCGCCCCGAGCTGCCGTTCACGCCGACCGAGGCGGCACGCGCCGCGGCCCTGACGGCCACCGCCCGCCAGGCCCGCTACAGCACGCCCGACTGACCACGGGGCCGGCTGACCCGGGCCGCCCGCGCCGCAGTGCTGAATTTTCACCACCACCGGTCACCACGAAATGTGACCGCTCCCAGCAAGCCGGGCCGGCAGCGCCGGCCCGGGCCCGGACTTCACGGGTCCTGTCGGCGTCGTATTCGCTGCGCCGCACCACCACCGCTCCACCCGACGACGAAGAACGGTCCCGGCGCCATGGACGCGATCTACTTCGGCACCAGCTGCTGGTTCGGCGGCTGCTCGGGAACCGGACCCTGGGTCCAGGCGGACCTCGAATGGGGGCTCTACCCCGGCGGGAGCACGTCATGGAACCCGAACCAGCGGGCGTTCACCAGCAAGTACGTCACGGCGATGCTGAAGAACAACGGCACGACCCGATTCGCGATCAAGGGGGCCAACGCGCGGTCCGGCGGCACGACCACGCTGTGGGACGGCGGGCTCCCCAGCGGATACAGCCCCATGAAGAATCAGAACGCCATCATCCTGGGCAGCGGCGGTGACCGCTGCGTCGGCAACACCAACCTCAGCGCCGGGACGTTCTACGAGGCAGCCATGGTCTCGGGCTACCCGTCCGACCCGGCCGAGAACGCGGTGCAGGCCGACATCGTCGCCGCAGGCTACCGCTAGCCCTCGAACGCGTACACCGTCTCCCACGGCACGTCGTGCCCGGCCGCCCCACTCCGCCAGGGCGGCCCGCGGCCACCTCCTCCGACGCCCGGGTCGCGCGCAGAGCTCCGCCGCACCACGACCGCCGACCCGGCGCCCGAAGGAGCCGGGCCTGCGGCCGGGGCGGTGTCCGTAGGGTTCGCGGCCGGAGCGGCGCCCGGCACCGCTCAGCGAGGCGGCCGGTGGGGCCGTGCGGGCCTCAGCTGGAGGCCTCCTTCGCCCAGTGCTCCAGACCGCTCGCGTCGATGGGCAGGGCGTCCGAAAGGATCTCCGTCCCCGCCGAGGTGACCAGCAGGTCGTCCTCGATCCGTACGCCGACCCCGCGCAGCTCCGGCGGGACCGTGCGGTCATGGGCGTGGAAGTACAGCCCGGGCTCGACGGTGAGCACCATGCCGGGCTCCATGACGGCGCCCTGGTATGCCTCCGGGCGGGACTGGGCGCAGTCGTGTACGTCCAGGCCCAGGTGGTGGCCGATGCCGCAGATCAGGTAGCGGCGGTGGTGCTGGCCGCGGTCCGACAGGGCCTCGTCCACCGAGACGGGCAGCAGCCCCCAGTCGTCCAGCCCGCGCGCGATGACCTCCATGGCCGCGTGGTGGAAGTCGGTGAACCGGCGGCCGGGACCGACCTGCGCCATGCCCGCCCGGTGCGCCTTCTCCACCAGGTCGTGCACCTGCCGCTGGGCGGGGGAGAAGGCACCTGAGACGGGGAAGGTGCGGGTGACGTCGGCGGTGTAGTGGCTGCGTACCTCCACGCCCATGTCGAGCAGCAGCAGCTCGTCCGGCAGGACGGGGCCGTCGCAGCGCACCCAGTGCAGGGTGGGGGCGTGCGGGCCGCTGCCGACGATGGTGGGGTAGCCGGGGCCGTTGCCGTACGCCCTGGCGTAACGGTCGAACGTGCCCTGCAGCCACCGCTCGCCCGCGCCCTCGACGGCCGCCGGGACCTCGGCCAGCACCGCCGCGAAGCCCTCGACCGTGCGGTTCACGGCCTCGCGGAGCTGGCCGATCTCCCACTCGTCCTTGATCATGCGTAGTTCGGACAGTACGCGAGGGAGCTCGGCGTCAGGCGGTTCCGGGGAGTCGGTGAACTCGCTCAGCGGCCGCACCTCGACACCGAGCGCCGCCGACCACTCGGCGAGTGACGGGGACGGGCCCACCCACAGCTCGCCGTACGCGGCGTCGGCGAAGAAGCCGAGGTCGCCGGGGCGCGCGGGCGGGGGCAGGTACACGGTGGCGGCGCCGCCGGCGATCACAGCCACGGCGTTCTCCGCCGCGCAGCCGGTGAGCCAGTAGAAGTCGCTGTCCACGCGGAAGTCGTAGGACATGTCGTTGTTGCGTACCGGCGCCCGTCCGGCCTTCACCACCACGGTCCTGCCGGGCAGCGCGGCGGCCAGGCGCTCACGGTGGGCGGCGGCGGCCTCGGCCGCGCCGGGCACCAATGTCGGAGTGCGGGCGGGAGCGTCCCAGCCTTCGGCGATGTAGTCGACGAACGCCGGGATCTCAGTCAGCTTGGGGGGCTTGCCGTCACTCACCAGTGATTCCTCCTCCTATGTCGCGCACCAGCCCGGTCAGCCGGGCGAAGACCCGTTCCTCTCCGATGCCGTCGTGCTCGTACTCGTTGGTGACCCAGGCCTGCGTGTTGCCGACCCTGGAGGCGGTGTCCAGCTGCAGGCCGGAGTCGACGTACATGTCGTCGAAGTAGACGGCCGCCGCCACCGGCACCTGGTTGGCCGCCAGGCGGTCCAGGTCGTACAGCAAGGGCCAGTCGGTACGCGTGGCGAGGAGTTCGACGGCGGCGCGGAAGGGGCGCAGCACGCGGATCTCCTCGAACATCCAGGGGTAGATCATCTCGCCGGTGAACAGCAGCGGCCTGGCGTCCTCGGCGAAGGCCGGGTGGCGGGCGCGCTCGCTCTGCGCCGCCCAGGCCGTGGCGCCGGGCCCGGATCCGTAGATGCTCTCCTGCAGGGCGGCGAAGAGCGGGTTGTCGGCGTAGGAGGAGCGGGCCAGCACCTGGTGCAGGAACGTCTCGGGCAGTTCGGCCGACTCGTCCAGCAGCCAGTGCATGCGCTCGTAGCCCGGCTTCATGCCGAAGTCGATCCCCAGCGACTGCAGCCGCCGCACGGTCAGCACGTCGCCGTCGGGCAGCAGCACGTCGCCGTAGGCCAGCCGGTCGGCCAGGCGGGCCACCGTCTCCACGTGGTGCGGGTAGCGGCGGTAGAACTCGGCGTTCTTGGCCGCGACCCGCGGATAGGTGCGCCGGTAGACCTCCGCGGCGTCGGGGTCCACGGAGGGCAGCCCCCCGGCCACGTAGCAGGCGCTCAGGCCCTCGGGCGCCTGCGACAGGTACGTCAGCGTCAGGAACCCGCCGTAGCTCTGCCCGAGCGTCGACCAGCGCCGGCCGCCGAAGACGGTCTTGCGCAGGTGCTCGGCGTCGGCCACGATCGAGTCCGCGCGGAAGCGGGCCAGGTAGTCCGCGCCCTCCTGCGGGTCGAGCGCGCTCATCACCCGCCCGTCGATCCGCGAGCTGCGGCCCGTGCCCCGCTGGTCGAGCAGGATCACCCGGTACGTCTCCAGCGCCTTGCCGAGCCAGCCCGACGTGCCGACCGGGCGCGGCCCCTTGCCGCCGGGCCCGCCCTGCAGATAGAGCAGGCACGGCAGGTCGTCGCCGTCCCGCACGGGATCCACCAGTTCCCTGGCGAACACCCTGATCGTGGCCTCGGGATCCGCCCAGTCGAGCGGCACCTCCACGACGTGGTCGCGTACCCGCATCCCGGGGATCGTGTAGGTCGCGGTGATCACAGCCTCTCCCTCCTGCGGCGGTCCCAGTCCGGGTTGATGCGCGGGATCGCCGCCAGCAGCGTCCGCGTGTACTCGTGCTGGGGGTCGCCGAACACCTGCTCGGTGTCCCCCAGCTCGACGATCTCGCCCTTGCTCATCACCGCGACCCGCTGGGCGATCTGCCGTACGACGGCCAGGTCGTGGGCGATGAACACGTAGCTGAAGCCGCTCTCGCGCTGCAGGCGCCGCAGCAGCTCGAGCACCTGCGCCTGCACCGACACGTCCAGCGCCGAGACGGCCTCGTCGCAGATCACCAGCTTGGGGTTGACGGCCAGCGCGCGGGCGATGCCGATGCGCTGCGCCTGCCCGCCGGAGAACTGCGCGGGGTAGCGCAGAGAGTGGTCGGGGTTCAGCCCGACGCGCTCCATCAGCTCCTTGGCGTGCGCCCGGCGGCTGCCGTTGGGCGCGATGCCCTGGTAGGCCAGCGGCGCCATCAGGATCCGCTCCACCGTGTGGCGGGGGTTGAGCGAGGAGAACGGGTCCTGGAAGACGACCTGGACGTTGGCGCGGAAGCGGGCCAGCTCGGCCCCCTTGGCGTGGGTGACGTCCTCGCCGTCGAACTCGAGCGTGCCCTCGCTCGGGTCCATCAGCTTGGCGATCATGCGGGCGGTCGTGGACTTGCCGCTGCCGGACTCGCCGACCACCGCCAGCGTCTCACCGAGGCTCACGTCGAAGCTGACCTGGTCGACCGCCGTGAACTCCGCCTTCGCACCCAGCGGGCCGCGCGAGACGAACCGCTTGGTCAGGCCCTTGGCCCGCAGCAGCGTCATGCGATCACCTCGTCGTCGATGCGGGGGATACTCTCCAGCAGCATCCGGGTGTACTCGTGGGCCGGCTCGGCGAACACCTGCTCGGCCGTGCCGTACTCGACCTGTTCGCCCTGGCGCATCACCAGCACGCGGGTGGCGATCGAGCTGATCACGGCCAGGTCGTGCGTGATGAACACCATGCCCATCCCGCTCTCCTGCCGCAGGCCGGCCAGCAGCTTCAGGATCTGCGCCTGCACGGTCACGTCCAGGGCCGTGGTCGGCTCGTCGGCGATCAGCAGCTCCGGCGAGCACACCAGCGCCATCGCGATCATGATGCGCTGTCGCTGGCCGCCGGAGAACTGGTGCGGGTAGTAGTCCACCCGCCGCTCGGCGTCCGGCAGGCCCACCTGCTGGAGCGCCTCGATCGCGACCTTCCGCGCCGCCTTGCGCGAACGGCCGCGGTGCGTGCGGTAGACCTCCTCGATCTGCAGGCCGACCTTGTAGTACGGGTTCAGCGACGACAGCGGATCCTGGAAGATCATCGACATCTGATCGCCGCGCAGCCGCCGCAGCTCCCGGTCCGAGCGGCCGAGCAACTCGGCGCCGTCCAGCCGGATGCTGCCACTGGTCATGGCGCCCTTGGGCAGCAACCCCATGATCGCCAGGCTGGTCATCGACTTGCCCGACCCCGACTCGCCGACGATCCCGACGGTCTCGTCCCGGCCGACGGTGAACGACACGTTCTTGACCACGTCCACCGGGCCCCGCGTGGTCGGGAAGGTGATGGTGAGGTCCTCCACGACAAGAAACTCGCTCATGTGGCCGTGATCCTCACTCTCGGGTCCAGCCTCGTGTAGACGAGGTCCACCACCAGGTTCCCGACCACCACGAAGAACGCCGCCAGCAGCGTCACCGCCATGATGACCGGCTGATCGTTCTTGGCGATCGAGTCGGCGGCCATCTTGCCCACGCCGTTCAGCCCGAACACCGTCTCGGTGATCAGCGCGCCGCCCAGCAGCCCGGCGAAGTCCATGCCGAAGATCGTCGCGATCGGTGTCAGCGCCGGCCGCAGCGCGTGCCTGCGCATGGTCAGCGCCGGGCTGAGGCCCTTGGACCTGGCCGTGCGCATGAAGTTCTCGGCCAGGGTGTCGATCACGTTGGCGCGGGTGAGCCGGGCGTACAGGCAGGCGTAGCCGGTGGCCAGCACGATCCACGGCATCAGGTACGACTGGAACCACACCACCGGATCGTCGCCGAACGCCACGGCCTGCGGGAACGGCAGCACCTGAAACTGCACCACGAGCAGGTACTGCAGGGCCAGCGCCAGCACGTAGTTGGGGATGCTGGAGCCGCCCAGCGCCAGGCCCATGGCCGAGCGGTCCCACCAGGTGTTCTCCTTGACCGCGCTGAGCAGCCCCGCGACGATCCCGAGGAACAGCCACAACACCGCCGCGCCGATCGCCAACGTCGCGCTGACCGGCAGTCGCTCCACCACCATGTCCATCACGGACTGGTTGGTCTGGAAGCTGTAGCCCAGGCACGGCGCGGCGCAGTGCACGAGGTTCGCGCCCTGGCCGTAGTCGCGCCCGGCGAAGATCCCGCCGAGGAAGCCGAAGAACTGCGACAGGAACGGCTGGTTCAGGCCCAGCACGTCGCGGATCTGGTCGATGCGCTCCGGAGTGCACGTCTTGCCGCAGATCATCACCGCCGGATCCGGCTGCAGCGTGTAGAAGAGCAGGAACGTGAACAGGCACACCAGGAAGAGGATCAGCACCATCCCGGCGAGCCGTCCGGCCACGTAACGCGCCATCAGGACGCCTCCCCCGCGTCGAAGGCGGTCCGCAACCGGTCGCCGAACACGGTCATCGACAGCACCGTGAGGAACAGGAACAGGCCGGGGATCGCGAAGTACATCGGATCGACGGCGTACCAGCCGACCGAGCTGGAGATCATCTGACCCCACGACGGGGTCGGCGGCGCCACGCCGATGCCCAGGAACGACAGGCCCGCCTCGGTCCCGACGTAGCCGGGCACGGCGAGGGTGGTCATGACGATCAGCGAGCTGCGCAGGTTCGGCAGGATCTCCTTGAACACCAGCGCCCCCGTGGAGGCGCCGGAGGCCCGCGCGGCCTCCACGAACTCCCGGTTCACCAGCGTCATCGTCTGCCCGCGCACCACCCGGGCCAGGTACGGCCAGCCGAACACGCTGATCACCACGACCAGCAGCACCGGCCGGTTGCCCTGGGGCAGCGCGGACAGGATCGCGATCATGAAGATGAGCGCGGGGAAGGCCATCAGGAAGTCCATGATCCGGCAGATCACCTGGTCGACCCAGCTCTGGTAGAACCCGGCCAGCATGCCCAGCACCACGCCGAGGAGCGTGGTGAGCACCGTGGCCGAGGCCGCGATGAGCAGCGAGACGCGGGCGCCGTAGGCGATGCGGGCCAGGAGATCGCGGCCGTTCTGCGGCTCGACGCCGAACAGGTGATCGGCGCTGATCCCGCCCAGCGAGCCGTGCGGGACCCCGCCCAGGTCGGTGTTGACGGCGGCGGTGTCGAAGTCGTTCGGTCCGTGGCCGGTGATCGCGCTGATCAGCGGCGCGCAGATCGCCATCAGCACGATCAGCGTGAGGTACGCGCCGCTGAGTACGGCCGCCCAGTCACGCAGCAGCAGGCGCGTGACCCGGCGACCCGAGGTGGCGGGCACGCCCGCCACCTGCTCTGGATGGGCTGCGACGGTCATTACTTCGTCGGCTTCGCCAGTCCGACGGAGACAAGATCGACGCCGCCGGAGAACGCGTTGGACTGGTAGGCGCCCGCCAGGTTCGCGCCGTTGACCAGGATCAGCTTCTCGTAGGCCAGCGGCACGACCGGAGCCAGCGCCATGATCTGCTTGTCCAGCTCGCCGTAGGCCGCGTTGGCCTGGTTCACGTCCGTCATCGCGGCGATCTCGTCGATCTTCGCGTTGATGTCCTTGTCGTTGATCTGGGCCAGGTTCGCGTTGCCCTTGGCGGTGATGTTGCGGCCGTCGAACAGCGGGGGCAGGAACGTCGCGCCGGAGGCCCAGTCCGGGCACCAGCCGGTCACGGCCATGTCCTTCTGCTTCGCCGGCGTGCCGATGACCTCGTAGTACGTGGAGGTGTCGATGTTGTTGATCTTGACGTCGATGTTGACCTGCTTGAGCGCCTCCTGGACGGCCACCGCGACCGCCGTCATCTTCGGCTGCGCGCGGCTGTCCAGGGTCAGCGAGAACCCGCCCGACAGGCCCGCCTCGGCCAGCAGCTGCTTGGCCTTCTCGACGTTGTACGGGTACGGGTCGTAGTCCACCCGGCCCGCGATCGTGGGCGGCTGGATCGAGGTGCCCTTGGCCGCCAGCGTCGACCCGCCCATCCCGGCCACGATGGTGTCCTTGTTGATCGCGTAGTTGATCGCCTGGCGCACGCGCACGTCGTTCAGCGGCTTCTTGGTGGTGTTCAGGCCCATGTACGTCGTGCAGCCGTTGAGCCCGGCCAGCGTGCGCGCCTTGATCTGCGGCGTCTGCACCCGCGCCACGGTCGCCGCCTGGATGCTCGAGCCGACCGCGTCGGCGTCGGTGCCCTGCCCGGCCAGCATGCGCTCGTCGATCGTGGCCGCGTCCAGCCCGAACGTCCACTCGAACGCGTCCGGCTTGGCCGCGCGCACGGTGTCGGTCTCGGCCTTCCACTGCGGGTTGCGGACCAGCTTCAGCGACGAATTGTGCTGGTAGCTCGCCACCTTGTACGGCCCGCTCGCGATCGGCTTGGTGTCGAACGCCGCGGCCGCTCCCGTGCCCTTGGGGAACGGGGTGAAGTTGGGCATCGCCAGTGCGTTCGGGAAGTCGGCGAACGGCTTCTTGAGGTGGATGACGACCGTCTTGGCGTCCGGCGTCTCGATCGCGTCGAGGTCACCCGACAGGTACGGGCCCTTGTAGTCCTTGGGCGCGTCGATCAACAGCTTGGCGTACGGCGAGCCGACCCCCGCCTCCGGGTCGAAGGCCCGCGAGAAGCCGAACTTGACCGCCTCGCTGTTGATCGGCGTGCCGTCCTCGAAGAACAGGCCGTCCTTGAGCGTGTACGTCCACGTCTTGCCGCCGTCGGACGGCGTGCCCGTGTCGGTGGCGAGGTCGGCCTGGATCTTCGTGCCCTCGGCGCCCGGCCCGGCCCCGAACGTCGTCAGCCCCCGGTAGATGAGCCGGTAGAAGTTGTTCACACCGCCGTCCCAGCCCCGGACCGGGTCCAGGTGGGAGAAGTCCGCGTTGGCCAGCACGTGCACCGTGCCGCCGGTCGCGGCGGCCGCGGCCGACCCGCTCGGGGCGCCGCCGGCGGGTGCCGTGCCGCCTGCGCCGCCGCCACCACACGCGGTGAGCGCCAGCACGGCGGTCATGGTGACGCTCGTGAGCGCAGCCGATCTCCTCATGTCGCCTTCTTTCCGTTAGTCGCGGGGGTTCTGACCCAGACCCGCATGGCTTCGGGGCCGCGGTTGCCCCACAGGAAGTAGGGGACGAAGGTCGCCTCGACCCTCGTCTCCGGAAGCGCCTCGTCCAGGGGGAGCTCGGGGTAGAGCTCGGCGGAGGACGGGGGCGCGGAGCTCGTGTCCACGCGCAGCACGACGGCCTCGTCCCGCCGCTCGATGTTCGCGCTAACAACGTCGTGGACCCCGACCGTCAGGTCGTCGACCGGGGCATGCGGGCTGTCGTGCTGCTCGACGCAGTAAACGAGCGGTCCCCGGGCCAGGCTGACCGCGCCCCTGGTGGCGTCGAGGTAGGGGTGCGAGCCGTGCGCCCTGACCGGCATGGGCAGGGTGAGGCGCACCTCGTCGCCCGCCGACCACTCGCGCTCAAGGGTGACCCAGCCGCCGGACTCCCGCGCGTCGCAGGGCTCGCCGTTGACGGTGATTGTCACGTTCCTGGCCCAGCCGGGGATGCGCAGCACCAGCCCGTACGGCCCGTCCGGGGCCCGCTCGACGGCGATGCGTACGTCGCCGTCCCACGGGTACGCGGTCTCCATCGCCAGCTCCAGCTCGGACGTCTGGATCCTGGCCTGCGTATAGGTGGCGATCAGCACGGCGCCGTCCCGCTCGGCCGCCACGTAGTCGGCGAGCTGGGCCATCCAGCGCACGATGTTCGGCGGGCAGCACGGGCAGCCGAACCAGGCGCGGCGCAGTGGCTCGCCGCCCGGCTCCGCGCCGCTGCGCTGCTCGTGGTCGGGGCGGCGCTGGAGCGGGTTGTCGTAGAAGAACGCCCTGCCGTCCGCCGACAGGCCCACGGCGTAGGCGTTGTAGAGCACGCGCTCGAACACGTCGAGGTATTTCGCGCCGCCGGTGGCCAGGAACATCCGCCAGGTCCACTGCATGACGGCGATGGCCGCGCAGGTCTCGCTGTAGGCGCGCTCGGACGGCAGCTCGTACCTGTCGCCGATCGCCTCGTCGGAGTGCCGGCTGCCCAGGCCGCCCGTGACGTACAGCTTGGTCGCCACCATGTCGTCCCAGAGCCGCTCCAGCGCCTCGAGCAGCGACCGGTCGCGGGTCTCCAGGAAGACGTCGGCCGCGCCCGCCGCCAGGTAGGTCATGCGCACGGCGTGACCGGTCACCGACGGCAGCTCGCGCAGGGGCACGTGGTCCTGGAAGTACTCGCCGGAGAAGGTCCTGTGCTCGAGCTGTCCGGTGCCCCTGCGGTCGACGAACGCCGCCGCCATGGCCAGGTAGCCGCGCTCGCCCGTCTCCCTGAACAGCTCGACCAGCGCCATCTCCACCTCGGGATGCCCGCAGACGCCCCTCTCGCGGAACCTGTCCAGCACCAGGTCGGCGAAGCGCACCGCCACGCGCAGCAGCCGGTCGTCGCCCATCCTGCGGTTGGCGGCGACGGCGGCCTGGATGAGGTGGCCCAGGTTGTACAGCTCGTGCCCCCAGGTCAGGTCCTCCCACGGCTTCTTGGCCGACGCCGGGTCCTGGAAGAAGGAGTTGAGGTAGCCGTCCTCGGCCTGGACCCGTTCCAGCAGCCCGACGACCTCGTCGAAGAACTCCCTGGTGGCGGGGTCGCCGTCACCCAGCTCGTAGGCCAGGCCCTCGAGGGTCTTGTACAGGTCGGTGTCCAGGAACGGGTAGCGGCCCCGGTAGGGGGCGGGGTGCTCCTCCAGTAGACGGCTCAGGTTGGCCACGTTGCCCGCGGCGCGTAGCTGCTCGATGGTGTGCGGGATCGTGGCCGTGCTGTTCCGGCGCTGCCAGTGGTGGAGCAGGCCGCCGGTGATGCGCACGCCGGACAGCGGCCGAACGGCTCCGGACGCGGTGCGTACGGCGCCGGCCAGGGGCTTGACCTGCTTAGACGTCATGATCCATCCCAGTAATGTGTGGCATTGCACTGCACCTTAGGTGCCCGGGAGGCGTGTTGCCAAGGGTTACGGGTGAGGCGTCCCATGAACGTAACAGGACCGAAATCATCTAAGGGTGCTGGCGGCAGGGGGTGTGCGGGTTCCGGTGGGTCCGAAATCAGTGGTGCCGAGTGGCGCCACTGACAAAAATTGAAATCTGTCATTCCAATGGCGCATACTTGGGCACATGAGAACTCTGGGAACCGGCGGCCCGGTCGTGTCCGACCTCGGGCTGGGCTGCATGGGGATGTCCGACCTGTACGGACCGGCCGACGCGTCCGAGTCCATCGCCACGATCCACGCCGCCATCGACGCCGGCATCACGCTGTTGGACACCGGCGACTTCTACGGCATGGGCCATAACGAGCTGCTCATCCGCGAGGCGCTCAAGAGCCGCTCGCGTGACGACGTGACGATCAGCGTCAAGTTCGGGGCGCAGCGCGACTATGACGGCAACTGGCTCGGCCAGGACGGCCGGCCGGCGGCCGTCAAGACCTCGCTCGCCTACACCCTGCGCCGCCTCGGCACCGACCACGTGGACGTCTACCGGATCGCCCGGGTGGACCCGGACGTGCCCATCGAGGAGACCGTCGGCGCCATCGCCGAGGAGGTCGCGAAGGGGCACGTCCGCCACGTCGGGCTGTCCGAGACCGGGGCCGAGACCATCCGGCGGGCCCACGCCGTCCATCCGATCGCCGACGTGCAGCTCGAATACTCCCTGCTCTCCAGGGGGATCGAGCGGGACATCCTGCCCGCCTGCCGCGAGCTCGGGATCGCGGTGACCGCGTACGGGGTGCTGTCCAGGGGGCTGCTCAGCGGGCACTGGTCCAAGGACCGCGAGCTGGGCGAGCAGGACTTCCGCGCCGTCAGCCCGCGCTTCTCCGGCGACAACCTGGCGCACAACCTGGCGCTGGTGGAGGCGCTCCGCGTACTGGCCGAGGCCAAGGGGGTCACGGTCGCGCAGCTCGCCATCGCCTGGGTGGCGGTCCAGGGTGACGACATCGTCCCGCTCATCGGCGCGCGGCGGCGCGAGCGGCTCTCGGAGGCCCTGGGGGCCCTGAACGTGGCGTTGACGGCGGAGGATCTGGCGGCGATCGAGGCCGCGATCCCCGCGGGAGCGGCCGCCGGCGAGCGTTACAGCGAAGGGCAGCTGGCCATGCTCGACAGTGAACGCTGACCATCCGGTGCGGAAGGTCTCAATGGCGGTCCTTGTGGTGATGTGGCGGCGCTAGGTTGGGCCCGTGCATATCGACGTGTGGTTGGAGGCGATCCCCGCCGGATGGCTCTACGCCGCGGTCGCGCTCGTGATCGGGCTCGAGAGCCTCGGCATCCCGCTGCCAGGCGAAATCGTGCTGGTCAGCGCCGCGATCCTGGCCGCCAAGGGCGTGGTGGACCCGTTCTGGGTGGGCGTCTGCGCGAGCGCCGGAGCCATCGTGGGGGACTCCGCCGGGTACGCGATCGGGCGCAAGGGCGGCGCGCCCATGTTCGAGCGGCTCGGGCGGCGCTTCCCCAAGCACTTCGGCCCACGGCACGTGGCCAAGGCCGAGCAGTACTTCCAGCGGTTCGGCGTGTGGGCGGTCTTCGTCGGCCGGTTCATCGCGCTGCTGCGCATCCTCGCCGGGCCGCTGGCGGGGGCGCTGCGCATGCCGTACTGGAAGTTCGCCGTCGCCAACGTGCTCGGCGGGATCGCGTGGGCGGGCGGCACCACCACGGTGGTCTTCTATCTCGGGCTCGTCGCCGAGAAATGGCTGAAGGGCTTCTCCTGGGTGGGGCTCGGGCTGGCCGTGGTGTTCGGGATCTGCACCACGCTCTACCTCAAGCGGCGGGCCGCGTTAGCGCTCGATGAGAGTGACCTCGAGGGAGTAGTGCGAGGCCCGGTAGACATGTGAGCCGTGCTCGACGGCCCTGCCCTGGTCGTCGTACGTGGTGCGGACCATGGTGAGCAGCGGTGCGCCGCGGCGCTCCTCCAGGAGCCTGGCCTCGGCCTGGGTCGCGGCCCGCGCGCCGATGCGCTGGTTGGCCACCCGCATCCGCACGCCCGCCGCGCGCAGCAGCTCGTACAGGCCGCGGCTCTCCAGGTCGGCGGCGGTGAGCTGGGCCAGTCCGAGCGGCAGCCAGTTGTGCAGCACCGCCAGGGGCTCCCCGGCCGCGAACCGCACGCGCTCGAGGTAGAGGACCTCGCTGCCCGGCTCCACGCCCAGGATGGGGGCGACCTCCTCCTCGACCTGGCGCGGCTCCAGAGCCAGCACCTGCGTGGCCGGCTCCTGGCCCGCCCTGCGCAGGTCGTCGTAGAGGCTCGTCAGCTCGACCGAGCGCTTGACCTGCCCGTGCACGACCTGGGTGCCCACGCCGCGCTTGCGCACCAGCAGGCCCTTGTCCACGAGATACTGGATGGCCTGGCGAATCGTCGGCCGCGACAGGCCGAGCTTGTCGGCCAGCAGGATCTCGTTGTCCAGCCGGGAGCCGGGCGCCAGATCCCCTCGCCGGATCGCCTCGGCGATCTGCTCGGCCACCTGGAAGTAGAGCGGCACTGGGCTGGATCGGTCCAGGTCGATGGCCAGATTGCGGGTCATGTGATCAGCTTAACTCAGGTCAGAATGTCCTGACAAATGTCCGATCGCCCGGTGGACGGGCAGGTGGCGGCCCAGGTCCGGGACGCGAGGGGGCGCGCGAAGTGGGCATAGGGCTCCTGATGACGTCATGACCCTGCTGGACCTTGTGCTGGAGAAGACATGGACGCGACACACCTGCTGGACATCGCCACCGAGGCGGCCAGGGCCGTCGGGCCGCGGTTGCGCAAGGCTTTCCGATCGCGGCCCGACGTGGCGACCAAGCTGGACTTCCACGACCCTGTCACCGAGCACGACCACGCCGCCGAGGAGACCATCCGCGCGGTCATCACCTCCCGCCTGCCCGAGAGCGCGATCGTGGGCGAGGAGGGCGGCTCCACCGGCTCCGGCGACCTCGTCTGGTACGTCGACCCCATCGACGGCACCGCGAACTTCGCCACCGGGCTGCCGTTCTTCTGCGTGTCCATCGCGGCCGCCGTGAGCGGGGAGTTGATGGCGGGCGTGGTGTACGACCCCGTGCGGGAAGACGAGTTCAGCGCCTCCACCGAGGGCGCCTGGTGCAACGGCGCGCCGCTGCGGAGCGTGGGAGCCGCGGGCGACCGGGAGGCGATGCTGCTGACGAGCTACCCGACGGCCCTCGACATGGAGGTGGACGAGGAGGCGGCGCTGCGGCGCTACGGGCGGTTCCTGAAGTCGTTCTCCGCCGTGCGCCGGCCGGGCAGCGCCGCGCTCAAGCTCGCACACGTGGCCGCCGGCTGGTCGGACGCCGCGTACGGCACCCAGGCCAATCCCTGGGACGTGGCGGCCGGGGCCCTGCTGGTGCGCCGGGCGGGCGGCGTGTACCTCGGCGATCCGCTGGCCAAGGGCGACTATCTGGCGCATGTGGGCGGGTTCGACCTGAACGGCTCGGTGCTGGCAGAGGTGGCGCCCCGCTGACCAGGCGGTTCGGAGCCGGGTGACCAGGTCGCGCCCGCCGCTTAACGGATGAGCGGTGCCAGCTCGGCCAGCGTCGTGATGCGCGGGAACCCGGCGGGCGGAGGCTCGACGCCGAGCCGGTCGAGCCAGACCGACCGCATCCCGGTCGCCGCCGGCCCCGTCACGTCCTTGTCCACGTCGTCGCCCACCAGCAGCACCTCTTCCGGCGCCAGCCCTAGCGCAGCCGCGGCGCCCGTATAGGCGGCGGGCGACGGCTTGAAGTGACCGCCCAGCACCTCGCCCGTCAGCACCGGCCCGACCAGGTCGCCCAGCCCGATCGCGCGGAGCTTCGCCTCCTGCATCCGCTGTGCCCCGTTCGTCAGCACCCCGAGCGTGAACCCGCCCAGCTCGGCCACCGCCTGGGCCGCGTCAGGGTAGGCCGACCAGTTCTGCCGGTAGCGTTCGGCGAAGTCGGTGTAGGCGGCGTCCAGATCGCCGGGCTCAGGCACGGCCAGTTCCTCACACAGCCCGCGGAGGCGGCGGCGCCGCTGCTCCTCCAGCGAGCACTCGCCCGCCTGCCACATCGCCAGGTGCGGACCCTCCAGCCCCGCCCACAGCGCGGCCACCTCGTCCAGGCGCGGATGGCCGGGCGAGTGCGCCGACACCCACGCGATGATCGCGGCGTCGGCGGCGCCCCGGTGGTCGAGCAGCGTGTCGTCCAGGTCGAACAGCACACCCTTGATGCCTGACAGGGCCCCGGCCGCTGTCACAGCCGGCCTCCCATGGTGGCGGCGGACGAGGTCACAGCGAGGCTTCGGTATGGAAGGGACATCTCCCTCATCCTAGGCCGAAGCCGCCCGCGTCCTCTCCCGCCAAGGATGGGGTCACTGCTGCTTGCGGTAGTCGCCGGCGCGGCGCACGTGGTCGATCATGACGCGTTCCGCGGTCTCGGCGTCGCCGGACTCCAGAGCGGCCAGGATGCCCTCGTGCGCCTCGAGCTGGGCCTTGACCTGGGTCTCGTCCAGCCACAGCGACGCCTCCGCGGGCACGGGGAAGCTGTTGCGCACCGACCTGGCGTGCGCGCCCAGGAAGGCGGGGCCGCCGATGTCGACGATGCGCAGGTGGAGCCGCCTGCTCTGCTCCCCGAGCTGGTCGTACCTGCCGTGCGCGGCGTCGTCGGCCATCGACGCGTGCAGCTCCCGCAGACCGGCCAGCTCCTCAGGGGTGATCTTCTCCGCCGCCAGGCGGGCACCCAGACCCTCGACCACCGCGCGCAGTCCGTAGTACTCGGCCAGGGCCTCGTCGCCCAGGTCCACCACGGTCGCGCCGTGATGAGCCTCGTAGCTGATCAGCCGGTCCTTCTCCAGCCTGCGCAGCGCCTCGCGCACGGGCGTCACCGAGACGCCCAGCCGGCGGGCCACCTCCCCGGCGCGCAACGCCGTGCCGCCCGGGATCCGCGCGGTGCGGATCTCGTCGAGCAGCACGCTGTAGACGTAGTCGGCCTTGCTCATGGGCGGCCGAGGCTCCGTGGGCGACATGTCCTCAAGTGTCTCGCAGATCGGTCACCTGGTTGACCTATGACATATTTCTTATAAGTTACATATCCATGACGAGCCTCGCCGACCTGAGGGTCATCGACGCGGCGACCCTGTTCGCCGGTCCCTCCGCCGCGATGATGCTGGGCGACTTCGGCGCCGACGTGATCAAAATCGAGCACCCCCGGCGCGGCGACCCCTCGCGCGGGCACGGCGCTTCCCTGGATGGCGTGGGCCTGTGGTGGAAGGCGCTCTCGCGCAACAAGCGCACCGCGGCCGTGGACCTGTCGCACGCCGAGGGCCAGGAGATCCTGCGCCGCCTGACCGAGCGGTCCGACGTGCTGATCGAGAACTTCCGCCCCGGCACCCTGGAGCGGTGGAACCTGGCCCCGGAAGACCTGCTCAAGCACAACCCGCGGCTGATCGTGGCGAGGATGACCGGGTTCGGGCAGTTCGGGCCGATGGCCAAGCAGCCGGGGTTCGGGACGCTGGCCGAGGCCATGAGCGGGTTCGCGGCCATGACCGGGCAGCCCGACGGGCCGCCCACGCTGCCGCCGCTGGCCCTGGCCGACGGCATCGCGGGCCTCGCCATGTCGTACGCGATCATGGTGGCCCTGCACGCCCGTGAGCGGACCGGGCGCGGCCAGGTCATCGACATGGCGATCATCGAGCCCATCCTGGGCCTGCTCGGGCCGCAGATGAGCGCGTACAAGGCGCTCGGGGTCGTGCCGAAGCGCACCGGCAACCGGTCCAGCAGCAACGCGCCGCGCAACACGTACCGGACCCGCGACGGGCGGTGGCTGGCCATCTCCACCAGCGCCCAGCCCATCGCCGAGCGCGTGGTCACCCTGGTGGGACGGCCCGACCTGGTCGAGCAGCCGTGGTTCGCCAGCGGGCAGGGGCGCGTGCAGCACGTGGACGAGCTGGACGAGGCGGTCGCCACCTGGATCGCCGAACGGGACGCCGAGGAGGTCATCGCCCGCTTCGAGGAGGTGCAGGCCGCCGTCGCGCCCATCTACGACGTCAGCGACATCGCCGAGGACCCGCAGTACGCGGCGCTCGGGACGTTCGTGGAGGTGCCCGACGAGGAGCTCGGCTCGCTCACCATGCAGAACGTCTTCTTCCGCCTGTCGGACACCCCCGGCGAGATCCGGTGGCCGGGGCGGCCCCTCGGGCGCGACACCGACGAGGTGCTCGGTGAGCTCGACTACTCCGGCGAGCGGATCGCCGCCCTGCGCGAGACCGGGGTGATCGCGTGACCGCCCCCGTGACCTGGCTATACGTGCCCGGCGACCGGCCCGAGCGCTTCGACAAGGCCGTCGCCTCCGGGGCCGACGTGGTCATCATCGACCTGGAGGACGCGGTCGCGCCCGCCCGCAAGGACGAGGCCCGCGCCAACGCCGCCGCCTACCTGCGCGCCCGCCCGGACTTCGGCGTCGCCGTGCACGTACGGGTCAACGACCTGGCCACCGGGCGCGGGCAGGGCGACCTCGAGGCCGTCGGGGACCTCGCCGACGCCGTACGGCTGCCCAAGGTCGAGTCGGCGGCCGTGCTCGACACGATCACCGGCGCTCCCGCGTACGCGCTGCTGGAGTCGGCGGCCGGGATCGTCGCGGCCCGGGAGATCGCGGCGCACCCGAAGGTCGCCGGCGTCGCGCTCGGCGAGCAGGACCTCGCCGCCGAGCTGGCCATCACCGACGAGCGGGGCATGGAACACCTCAGGCTCCAGGTGGTCCTCGCCGCCGCGGCGGCGGGCCTGCCGCCGGTACCCATGTCCGTCTTCCCGAACGTCAAGGACGAGGCCGGGCTGCTCGCCTCCTGCCTCGCGGGCCGAGCGCTCGGCCTGTTCGGCAGGACCGCGATCCATCCTCGCCAGATCCCCGTGATCAGGCGCGCTTTCCGCCCCTCCGAGGAGGAGGCGGCCAGGGCGGCCGAGATCGTCGAGGCCGCCGAACGGGCCGAGCGGTCCGGCACCGGCGCGGTCGCCCTGCCCGACGGGCGTTTCGTGGACGCCCCCATCGTCGCCCGGGCCCGCCGCACGCTGGCCCTGGCCCACCACCTCGCCGACCCGCCTCCGGACGACCCGCCTTCGAGCGAACGGCTTCCAGGCGACGGGCCCTCCGGCCCGTAGCCGCCCGGAGCACGCCGAACCACCCCACCCCCTTCCCCATTGGAGGTCATTTCGCCATGGGAATCGCCGTATGGGCGCTCCTCGCCTACATCGTGATCATCGTCGTCTGGAACGGCGTACTGAAACGCAACATCGGTGAGGCGATGCTCATCGGCTTCGCCGGCGTGTGCCTCTTCGGCGGCGCCGGCTTCTTCTCCCTCGCCTGGGCCGGGATCTCCGACGCACTGGCCGAAGAGGTCGTCTTCGCCGCCCTGGCCTTCGTGTTCATGGGCTACCTCCTCACCAAGCTGGGCCTCATCCAGGAGCAGGTCACCGTGCTCAACTCCGTCTTCGGACGGCTGCGCGGCGGCCCCGGATACGTCTCCACCTCCGCCGCCGCCCTCCTCGGCGGTCCTTCGGGCTCCGGGTCGGGCATCGCCGCCTCCGTCGGCTCGGTCACCATCCCCTGGATGACCAGGTCCAACTGGCGTCCCGACCTGGCCGCCTCGCTCGTGGCGGGCAACGCCGGGCTCGGCATCTCCATCCCGCCGAGCTCGTCGATGTTCCTGCTGCTCGGCTCGGCCGCCGTCGCTCCCGTGCTGACCGCCGACCAGCTCTTCGTGCCCGCCCTCGTCGGCGGACTGTGGACGGTGGCGTACCGCTTCGTCCTGGTGTTCGTGTGGGTGCGGCGCCACCGCATCGCCGCCACCGACGCCTCCGACATCGTCCCGCTGCGCGCGGCCCTGCGGGCCGGGTGGGCCTCGCTGCTGGTGTACGCCGGCATCCTGGTCCCCGTCCTGATGACGCTCGACTTCGGCGCCAAGCTCATGGAGGCGCGCGTCGGCGAGGCGGCCGGCGACATCAGCATCGTCGTCTGGATCCCCGTGCTGACCGTGCTGGCCACCCTCGCCGTCGCGTGGAAGCGGCTGCCGCGCACCGGGCGCGCCTGGAGCGAGCTGCTCGGCGACATGGCCCCCAGGTACGCGATCATCGGCGCGACGCTGTTCTTCGCCTTCGCGGCCGCCGCGAGCCTGGGCGAGCTGGGCCTCGTCGACCAGCTCACCGCGATCATGAAGAGCCTGGACGCCCCGGCCGTCGTCATCGCGATCCTGGTGGGCCTGCTGATCGTCGTCATCGCCGCGCCCCTGACCGGCACCGCCACCATCGCCGCCGTCGGCGGGGTCGCCTTCAGCGCGCTGACCGCGGCCGGGGTCGCACCCGCCGCCGCGGCCACCGCCATCATGATCTTCGCCTCCACCGAGGGCGCCTCCCCGCCCGGGGCCGCGCCGATCTACATCGCCAGCGGTATCGCCCAGGTGGACCCGGCCAGGACGTTCGGCCGGCTGATCATCTGGTTCGTCATCCCGACCCTGGTCATCGGCGTGCTGGTGGCGACCGGCGCACTGCCGATCTGAGAGGAGCCCCCGTCGTGAAGCGTCTCACCATGATCCTGTTCAAGATCGGCCTCGTGCTCTTCCTCGCGCTCGGCGTCGTCGTCGTGCTGGCCCAGGCCGTCGGCCTCGTCTTCGGGAACCCCGGTCTGGTCTCCGGCGCCGTGTCCGCCCTCGGCATGGCGATGACCGTGTCGGCCGGCGTGACCGGGTTGCTCGGCTTCGTGATGTCGTACCTGTTCCGCTGGAAGGCCGGCGAGGACTAGGACGGGTACCAGCGGGTCGACAGCTCCTCGTCCACCGGCGCAGGCCCCGGCAGGTCCCGGTGGGCCGGTGGGACCCGCAGCGAGTCCATCACCAGCGCCAGGTAACGGTGGCGCAGCTGGGAGGTGCGCTCCTCGCCGCCGAGCTTGATCGAGGCCATCTGCTCGAACAGCAGCGCGATGTCCGCCACCGTCACGTCCGGCCGCAGCACGCCGGCCGCCACGGCGCGGTGGTGGACCTCGGTGGCCAGCTCCGAGGCCCGGACCGCGTCGCGGCCCAGCTCCTCGGTCGGCGTGAACGTGCCCGCCAGCTTGATCGTCAGTGAGTTGGTGTCGGCGTCGACGATGCCGCGCATGTAGCCGGCGAACGCCTCCCAGGGGTCGCCGCCGTCGGCCAGCGCCCGCTCGGCGACCTCGCTGTAGAGCTTGAGACCGTCGCCGCACAGCTTCTGCAGCAGCGCCTCCTTGCTGGGGTAGCGGCGGTAGAGTGCGCTGATCCCGACGCCCGCCTTCTCGGCCACGGCGGCGATGGGCGCGCCGGGATCGGCGGTGAAGACCGCCCGCGCCGCCTGCAGGATCAACTCGTCGTTGCGGGCCGCCTGTGCCTTGCGGCCACTCATGGGTGCGCTCGTCATGCTCTCAGTATAGGGAACGTATGATTCCGTTCTGCAAGAGCAAGTCAGCATGTCTATACAAAGAGATGACATTGGGATACAACCAGGGCGAGCCCGTTGGTCTTGGAGGTGTCCTATGAGACGTACCCCGATCGTGCTGGCCCTGCTGGGCGCGCTCGCCGTGAGTGGCTGCTCCTCCTCCGGAGGACAGAGCGCGCAGAGCGCGCCCGCGAGTTCCGCCGCAGACGCGGCGGCCCCCGCGAGCGCCAGCTACGCCGTCATCACCCACGGAGGCCCAGGTGACTCCTTCTGGGACGTGGTCAAGAACGGCGCCGAGGCCGCGGGCAAACAGTACGGCGTGAAGGTCACGTACCAGGGCGATGGCGACCCCGCCAAGCAGTCGCAGCTCATCGACCAGGCCGTCTCCGAGAAGGTGGACGGCATCGTGGTCTCCATGGCCAACCCCGACGCGCTGAAGGAGGCCATCGGCAAGGCCGTCGCGGCGAAGATCCCGGTCGTCACCATCAACTCGGGCGCCGACCAGTCCAAGGCGTTCGGGGCCATCACGCACGTCGGCCAGTCCGAGGACGTGGCCGGGCGCGGCGCGGGCGAGCAGCTCAAGGCGGCCGGCGTCACCAAGCTGCTGTGCGTCATCCACGAGGCCGGCAACGTCGGCCTCGACCAGCGCTGCAAGGGCGCCGAGCAGACGCTGGGCGGCACGGTCGAGCGGCTGCAGGTGGACATCGGCAACCTGGCCGACGTCACCTCCAAGGTCACCGCCAAGCTCCAGTCGGACAAGCAGATCAACGGCGTGCTGGCGCTCAACCCGGGCATCGCGGTCGCCGCCAGGGACGCCATCAAGGACTCGGGGTCGCAGGCCAAGCTGGCCACGTTCGACCTGTCGGCCGACGTGGTGTCCGCGATCAAGGACGGGGAGATCCTGTTCGCCGTGGACCAGCAGCAGTACCTGCAGGGCTACCTGCCGATCACGTTCCTCAACCTGTACAAGAACAACCTCAACACCGTCGGCGGCGGGCTGCCCGTCAACACCGGGCCGGGCTTCGTGACCAAGGACAACGCCGACCAGGTGGCCAAGCTGGCCGAGGCGGGCACTCGATGACGATCACTGCCGACGAGCGGGTCGCCGAGGTCGGCCTGGCCCGCCGTCTGCTGATCAGGCCCGAGCTGGGCGCGGTGGTCGGCCTGGTCGTGGTGTTCGTGTTCTTCGCCTCGCAGTCGCCGGTGTTCCGGTCGCCGGCCGGCATCGCGAACTGGCTCGACCCGGCCGCCACGCTCGGCATCATGGCGGTCGCGGTCGCGCTGCTGATGATCGGCGGCGAGTTCGACCTGTCGGCGGGCGTGCTGACCGGCACGAGCGGGCTGATCCTCGTCACCCTGGCCACCCGCTTCGGGTTCAACGTGTGGGTGGCCATGCTCGCCGGGCTGGTCGTGGCGCTGGGCATCGGTTTCGCCAACGGCCTGATCGTCACCAGGACCAGGCTGCCCAGCTTCATCGTCACACTGGGCACGTTCCTCATGCTCCAGGGCGTCAACCTCGGCGTCACCAAGGCCATCACCGGGACCGTGCAGGTCAGCGGCCTGCGCCGGGCCTCCGGCTTCGAGGGCGCGAACGCGATCTTCGCGGGGACGGTCGAGATCGGCGGGACCTCGTTCCGGGTGGCGATCCTGTGGTGGATCCTGGCGACCGCCGTGGCCACCTGGGTGCTCATGCGCTCCAAGGCCGGAAACTGGATCTTCGCGGTGGGCGGCAACGAGCAGGCCGCCCGCGCGGTCGGCGTGCCCGCCGCCCGTACGAAGATCGCGCTGTTCATGACCACGGCGTTCGCCGCCTGGCTGGTCGGCTCGATCCTCGCGCTGCGGTACACGTCCGTGCAGGCCAACATCGGCATCGGGCAGGAGTTCA
This sequence comes from Nonomuraea sp. CA-141351, assembly GCF_050944675.1. Lineage (NCBI taxonomy): Bacteria > Bacillati > Actinomycetota > Actinomycetes > Streptosporangiales > Streptosporangiaceae > Nonomuraea > Nonomuraea sp. CA-141351. The sequence goes on along the minus strand of NZ_CP191982.1, from coordinate 7,313,139 downwards.
TCTACATCATCGCCGCCGTCATCGGCGGCTGCCTGCTCACCGGCGGGTACGGCTCCGCCATCGGGGCGGCCATCGGCGCGGTCATCTTCGGCATGGCCGACAAGGGCATCGTGTTCCTGGGCTGGGACGCCGACTGGTTCAAGTTCTTCCTGGGCGCGATGCTGCTGCTGGCGACGCTGGCCAACCGCCTGGTCAGGCGGTACGCCGAGGAGGTGAGGCATTGATTCTCGAGACCAGGGGCATCGGCAAGACGTTCGGCTCGGTGCTGGCGCTGCGCGACGTGTCGATGGGCGTGCAGGCCGGCCAGGTCACCTGCGTGCTCGGCGACAACGGCGCGGGCAAGTCCACGCTCATCAAGATCCTCGCCGGGGTGCACCAGCACGACGCGGGCACGTTCCTGGTGGACGGCCAGGAGGTGCGCTTCTCCAGCCCCCGCGACGCGCTCGACCGCGGCATCGCCACCGTCTACCAGGACCTGGCGATGATCCCGCTCATGTCGATCTGGCGCAATTTCTTCCTCGGCTCCGAGCCGAAGAAGGGGCTGGCCTTCGACGTGGCCAAGGCGCGTCGCGTGGCGCGCGAGGAGCTGCGGGCCATGGGCATCGACATCCGCGACGTCGACCAGCCGGTCGGCACCCTGTCCGGCGGCGAGCGGCAGTCGGTGGCCATCGCCAGGGCCGTCCACTTCGGCGCCCGCGTCCTCATCCTCGACGAGCCCACCTCGGCGCTCGGGGTCAAGCAGGCCGGCGTCGTGCTGCGCTACATCGCCAGGGCCCGCGACCGCGGGCTCGGCGTCGTCTTCATCACCCACAACCCCCACCACGCCTACCCGGTGGGGGACCGGTTCCTGCTGCTCAACCGGGGCGCCAGCCTGGGCGAGTACGGCAGGGCCGACATCACCCCGCAGGAGCTGACCTCGCTCATGGCGGGCGGGGCGGAGCTGGAGGAGCTGGCGCACGAGCTGAAGCGGGAGTGAATCCCTTGCCGTAATTTTACGATTTCGGGCGGTGGCCTGGAGGTACAAAAAGGCACAAATCCCTCTGCGTGTACATGCACCGGGGGTTCACCGTGACCACAGTGATCGGCAAGCGGGTGGTGCTGGAGAAGGCGGCACAGGAGTTCGCCGACGCCACCGCCAAGCGCCCGTACATCCATGAGCTGCCGCCCGAGCAGGGGCGCGAGGTGCTGGAGAAGCTGCAGTCCGACCCGAGTGTGCCCAAGCCGGAGATCGACGAGGAGTGGATCCAGGTGCGGGGTGGGCCCACCGGCCTGGTGCCGGTGCGGATCGTCAAGCCCAGGGGCGCCACGGGGACCAGGCCGGTCATCTTCTACATCCACGGCGCGGGCTGGGTCTTCGGCTCGGCGCACACCCACGACCGGCTGGTGCGCGAGCTGGCCGTGCGCTGCGACGCCGCCGTGGTCTTCCCCGAATACGACCGCGCGCCCGAGGCCAGGTACCCCACGCAGATCGAGCAGAACTACGCCGCCGCCCAGTGGGTGATGGAGCACGGCGAGGAGAAGGACCTGGACCCGTCACGGATGGCGGTGTGCGGGGACTCGGTGGGCGGCAACATGTCGACCGTCCTGGCCATGATGGCCAAGGAACGCTGCGACGTGCTGCTGCGCGGGCAGTGCCTGTTCTACCCGGTCACGGACGCGAGCTTCGACACCGAGTCGTACAAGAGGTTCGCCAGCGGCTACTACCTCACCCGCGAAGGTATGAAGTGGTTCTGGGACCAGTACATCACCGACCCGGCCCGGAGGTCCGAGAGCCACGCCTCGCCGCTGCGGGCCCGCTCGGCGGAACTGCGCAGCATCCCGCCCGCACTGATCATCACGGGCGAGGCGGACGTGCTGCGCGACGAGGGGGAGCTGTACGCGGCGCGGCTGCGCGAGCTGGACAACGACGTCACCGCGGTGCGGATGGCCGGGATGGTGCACGACTTCGTGATGATCGACCGGCTGCGCGACACGAACGCCTGCGAGGCGGCCATGGACCTGGCCACGGCCATGTTGCGGCGGTGGATCGAGCCTTGATGTACGCGATCGCGGCGGTGCCCCCAGGGCCGTTATTACGCCATCACGACTGAGCCGCAGGGCGGACCGCACAGATCGTGCGGCCCGCCCGTGCGGCGTGCACAGGGCCGCCGCACGGGCGCCGTCCTATGGTGCGGCCAACACTCGGCTCGGCCCCCCATCGAGGAGCTCCATGACCGCCATCGACTCACGAACGATGCCCATCGGCGCGGCGTTCGACCGGATGCCGTTCACCCGCAGGCACGTGCTCATCGCGCTCGCGCTGTTCATCGCGTTCGTCATCGAGTCGTGGGAGCAGCTCGCCCTCGTCTACGTCTCCGGCGACCTGGGGAGCTCGTTCAGGATCGACGAGGCGGGCGTCGGCGTCGTGCTGTCGGCGGTCGCGTTCGGCATGATCCCCGGAGTGCTGGTCTGGGGGCCGGTCTCCGACCGCGTCGGGCGCAGGCCGACGGCGTTCTGGTCGCTGCTGGCGTACGGGGTGATCGCGCTCGCCTCGGCACTCGCGACCGACTTCGCGGTGCTGGTGACGCTGCGGGTGGCCTCGGGACTGGCGCTGGCCGGGGTCTGCCGAGATGCGGGTCAGTGCCTCCGTCGTTAGGCGGGAGGTGAAGGCCTGCGCGGGAAGGCCCGCTGGGGCCTGAGCGTGCCCTGACCCGCACTCATGAGCCAGTGTGACCACGAGTTGGTTTCTTGTTATGTCTGGGGTTGGTCCTGGGACTGGATGTAGGTGCGGACGGTGGCCAGGTTCGCGCCGCCGGTGGAGCCGGCGTAGTAGGAGCGGGACCAGAAGTGGCCCTCCCACAGGTATCTGCGGACGTGGGCGCTGTACTCCTTGCGTAGATAGCGGGCGGAGACACCTTTGAGGCTGTTGACCAGGGTGGACAGGGCGACCTTTGGTGGGTAGTGCACGAGGAGGTGGACGTGGTCGTCGGCGCCGTTGAACTCGGCCAGTTCGCATTCGAACTTCTCGCACACCTCTTTCATGATCTTTTCGCAGCGTTTCAGCATGGGCTCGGTGAAGACGTTGCGTCGATATTTCGTGACGAACACCAAATGCGCGGTGAGCTCGTGAACGCAGTGACGTCCCTTCCTGATTTGCGGGTTGAATTCCCATCGAGGTGACATACACCAAACGATAGGGTGGGACGGTGGAGCTGGAGAAACGCAACCGCGCTCATGTTGCGCGCCTGGACCTGGACGCGCGGCAGAGTGCCGTGCTGGACGGACAGGCGCACAACGCGCGCGCGTTGTGGAACCTGCTTCACGAGTACTTCACCTTCCGCCAGAGCCGGTTCGCCTCGCTCGCGGCGTGCGACGAAGCGATCCGGGCGGCCCGCAAAGAGATCGACTGGTTGAAGGACCTGCCCGCCCAGGCCGCGCAAGCCGTGCTGAAGACCTACCGGCAGGCGTGGAAGAACTTCTTCAACCCTGACCATCCGGCCGGGCGTCCCACGTTCAAGAGCCGGTTCCGTTCCCGGATGGCCGTGGACGTCCCCAGGGCCGGGATCTGAACGTCGCCCGGATCAACCGGCGGTGGGGCGCGGTCAACATCCCCAAACTCGGCCGGGTCCGCTTCCGGTGGACCAAAGACCTGCCCGGGGGTCACCAAAGGCGGCCCGGACGGGAAGATCACCGGGGCGCGGTTGGTCAAGGAGGCCAACGGGTGGCACATCGTGTTCCGCACCCAGACCATGCAGGCACCCCATACCCCACACCGGGGACCGAAGACCGCGATCGACCGGGGCATCGCCGTGCCGTTGGCCCTGGCCACTGGAGAGAAGATCTTCCACCGCAAACAGTGGCTGTCCCACGGGGAGCAGGAGCGCCTGCTCCGCCTGGAACGCAAAGCCGCCCGCCAGAAACGAGCGGCCAAACCCGGCCGGCCCACCAGCAACCGGCTGAAGACAACCTACGGCCAGATCGCCCGCCTGCGTGCGAAAGCCAAGCGCCGGGTCATCGACTGGCAGCACCGGACCACCGCCAAGCTCACCGACCGGTTCAGCGTCATCGTGCTTGAAGACCTCAAGGTCAAGAACATGATGGCCGCCGCCTCCGGCACCCTCGACGCGCCGGGCAGGAACGTGGCCCAAAAGCGGGGCCTGAATCGTGCCATCGCCACCGAGGCGTGGGGACGCACGGCCGAATTCCTCACCTACAAGGCCAACGCCAAGGGCGGGAAGGTCATCTTCATCCCGGCACCGGGCACCAGCCAAGAATGCCACGCCTGCCACACGATCACCGACGGCTCCCGCGAGAGCCAGTCCCGGTTCGTGTGCAAGAACCCAGCATGCGGGTGGATCGGCAACGCCGACGTCAACGCCGCCCGCACCCAGATGCACCGGTACAACCCAGCCGCCGGACAGGCGGTCACCGGACGTGGAGGCCCTGCACCACTGGGGCCCGTGAAGCGTCAAGCAACTCATGGCGAGACCACCCACACCGCCCCGCAAGGGGCGGCCGCATAACGGCCATGAGAATCCTCCCCATTCATGAGGAGGAGCACGTCAACTGTCGATCGGGTGGCCGATCGACATGCTGGCCGCGATCGGGGCGTCGGTGACGCTGGGCGACCTGGGCTGGCACGTCGTGATGATCGCCAGCGCGGTGGCGGGGCTGTGGGCGTTCGCGGTCCGCGCGTGGGTGCCGGAGTCGCCGTACTGGCTGGCCCCCCAGGGCCGCCGGGAGGAGGCCCGCGCGGTGCTGCGCACCCTGCGCACCCCGGCCGCCGTCGTGCTGCGGCCGCTGCTGGCGTCCGCTGAGCCCGCCCGGTACGGGACCCGTCAGAAGGTCCTGAGGCGACGTTCGGAGGGGCCGGCTGTGCGGGTGGCGTTGCGCGATGCACTGCAGGACGCCTCTCCCCGTGCGGGCCGCACATGCGGAGCAGACCCGGACAGCGTACGGTGCAGCGCATGAGTTATCGCGTCGCCATGGACATCGGCGGCACCTTCACCGACGTCGTGTGCTACGACGAGCGGAACGGCGCCGTCACCGCCTCGAAGGCGCCCACCACTCCGGGAGACCTGGCCGAGGGCGTGTTCGCCGCGCTCGGCCGGGTCGTGGACGACCCCGCGGGGATCTCGTTCTTCGTGCACGGCACCACGCAGGGACTGAACGCGCTGCTCGAGCGCAAGGGCGCCCGCGTGCTGCTGCTGGCGAGCCTGGGCGGCAGGGACGTCTACCAGATCGCCAGGGGCAACCGCGACCGCATGTTCGACCTGCGCTACCGCAAGCCCGTGCCGCTGGTGCCGCGCCAGGACGTCATGGAGGCGGGCGGCCGGCTGGACTACCGGGGGGAGGAGCTCGTGCCCCTCGACGAGGAGGCGGTGCGGGCGGCGGCGTGGCGGGCGCGTGCGGAGGGGTTCGACGCGGTGGCCGTGTCCCTGCTGTTCTCCTACGCGAACCCGGCGCACGAGCTGCGGGCGGGCGAGATCCTGCGGGAGGAGCTGGGCGACGCCGTGCTGGTCGTGCTCTCGCATGAGGTGGCGCGGGAGTGGCGCGAGTACGAGCGGACCTCGTCGGCGGTGCTGGAGGCGTACACCGGGCCTGTCGTGCGCCGCTACCTGGCCAGGATCGAGCGGCGCTTCGCCGAGCGGGGCCTGGCGGTGCCGGTGCACGTGATGCAGTCGTCGGGCGGGCTGGTCAACGCCTCGTACGCGATGCGCAGGCCGTTGCAGACGCTGCTGTCCGGGCCGGTGGGCGGCACGATGGGCGGGGTCGCGGCGACCCGGCTGCTCCGACGCGGACCCGGCGTCAATGAGGCAGGACGCGGACCCGGCGTCAATGAGGCAGGACGCGGAGCCGGCGTCATCGGGACGGGCCGGGACAACGCCATCTGCATCGACATGGGCGGCACGTCGTTCGACGTGTCACTCGTGGTGAACGGCAGGCCCGACGTGAGCGCCGAAGCCAGCATCGAGGGTTATCCGGTGCTCATGCCGATCGTGAACCTGCACACCATCGGCGCGGGCGGCGGCTCGATCGCCTACGCCGAGGCGGGCGCGCTGCGCGTGGGGCCCGAGTCGGCCGGCGCCGTGCCGGGGCCCGCCTGCTACGGCAGGGGCGGTACGCGGGCCACGGTGACCGACGCGAACGTGGTGCTCGGCCGGGTGGATCCGGCCTGGTTCGCGGGCGGGCTGATGACGCTGGACGTGGAGGCGGCGGGTACGGCGATCGCCACGCTGGCCGACGAGCTCGACCTCGATCCGCTGCTGCTCGCCGAGGGCATCTGCGACGTGGCCAACGCCAAGATGGCGCAGGCGATCCGCACGCTGACCGTGGAGCACGGGATCGAGCCGCGGGAGTTCGCGCTGGTGGCGTTCGGGGGCGCGGGGCCGATGCACGCCGCGTTCATCGCGCGGGAGCTGGGGATCTCCGAGGTGGTGGTGCCGCGCTTCCCTGGGGCGTTCTCGGCGTGGGGGATGCTGGAGGCCGACGTGCGCCGGGATCTGACGCATCCGTACTTCCGGTCGCAGGACGTGCTCGACGGCCCCGACATGTCCCGAAATTTCGTGACATTGGAGGAGGAGGCCCTTGCGGCGCTCTCCGCCCAGGGCGTGCCGGAGGGGCGGCGCCGGGTCGAGCACGCCGTGGACATGCGCTACGAGGGGCAGGACTACACGCTGACGATCCCCCTGCGCGACGCGGCCGAGCCCGCCGAACCGGGGTTCCTCGAGGCCATCGCGGCCCGTTACGCCGAGGCGCACACCAGCCGCTACGGGCACGCCACCCCGGAGGCGCCGGTGGAGTTCGTCATGCTGCGCAGCACCGGGTTCGGCTCGTTCCCGCGCACCGCCGCCGCTTCGCCGGAGGTCCCCGAGGGGCAGGCGGAGCACGTACGGGATGTGATCTTCGATGGGGCCGTGCACAGCACGCCCGTGCTGCGGCGCTCCAGCCTGGACGGCGAGCTGGCCGGGCCCGCGATCGTGGTCGAGGAGACCGCGACCACGGTCATCCCGCCCGGCTGTGTGGCCACCGTGGACCCCAACGGCTTTCTCATCATGAAGGTGGACCAGTGATCGACCCCGTCACCACGGAGATCATCCGCTGCGCCCTGCTGCAGGCGGCCGAGGACATGAACACCACGCTCATCCGCAGCTCCTACACCCCCGTCATCTACGAGGCCAAGGACTGCGCCGTCGCGCTGCTCGACCGCGACCACAACGTGCTGGGCCAGTCGTCCGGGCTACCGATCTTCCTGGGCAACCTGGAGGTGTGCACCCGCGAGACCGAGCGCCTGTACGGGCGGGAGGTCTGGCAGGAGGGCGATGTATGGGTGCTCAACGACTCGTACATCGGCGGCACCCACCTCAACGACGTCACCGTCTACGGGCCGATCTTCGTGGATGGGGAGCTGGCCGGGTTCGCGGCGTCGCGGGCGCACTGGCTGGACGTCGGCTCCAAGGACCCGGGCGGCTCGATGGACTCGACGTCGATCTTCCAGGAGGGCCTGCGGATGGGCCCGGTGAAGGTGTACGCGGGCGGCGAGCCCTGCCGCGACCTGCACGAGGTGATCGCCCGCAACGTACGCTTCCCGCACGCCACGCTCGGCGACCTGCGCGCCCAGGTGAGCTGTGCCATGACGGGGCAGCGGCGGCTGAAGGAGATCGTCTCCCGGTGGGGCCTGGAGACGGTCCAGGCGGCCCGTGACGAGATCTTCGCCCAGACCGAGCGCATGGAGCGCGCGGCCATCGCGGCCATCCCCGACGGCGTCTACGAGGCGTCCGGCCACCTCGACAACGACGGCATCGACCTGGACGCCCCCCTCCCCGTCAACGTCACGATCGCGGTGTCGGGCGAGTCGATGCACGTGGACCTGACCGACTGCGCCGACCAGGCGCTCGGCCCGGTCAACTGCGGCGCGGCCCAGGCCGTGGCCGCCGTCCGCGTCGGCTACAAGCTGCTGGTCTCGGGCGACGTGCCGCTCAACGGGGGCTCGTTCCGGCCGCTGTCGGTGGACACGCGGCCGGGCTCGATGCTGGCCGCCGAGTCGCCCGCCGCCTGCCAGTACTACTACTCGCACCTGGGGCTGCTCATCGACCTGGTGGTCAAGGCGCTGGCGCCGGTGCTGCCGGACAAGGCGGCCGCCGCCTCGTACGGGGACTCGATGATCGTGCAGTTCACCGGCACGGACCCCCGTACCGGCAAGCTGTACGTCTCCCAGGAGGCCACGGTCGGCGGCTGGGGCGCCTGGGAGGGCGGCGACGGCGAGACCTGCCTGATCAACAACGTCAACGGCGCGCTGCGGGACATGCCCATCGAGGTGCTGGAGACCCTGTTCCCGGTACGCGTGCGCCGCTACGAGATCCGCCCCGACACCGGCGGCGCGGGGCAGTGGCGGGGCGGGAACGGGGTGGTGCGCGAGTACGAGTTCTCCGGCGACACGTCGCTGTCGCTGTGGTTCGAGCGCTCGGTCACCCCGGCGTGGGGCCTGGCGGGTGGCGAACCGGGCGCGCCGCCCCGCGTCACCCTCAACCCGGGCACCCCGGACGCCCACGAGATGCTCAAGGTCAACGCGCTGCCGGTCAAGGCGGGGGACGTGCTGCGCTGTGAGTCGGGCGGCGGCGGCGGCTACGGCCCCGCCGAGCGCCGCTCCCACACGGCCACGGCCGCCGACCTGGCCCAGGGCATGATCACCCGCTGAGCCGGTCACCCGCCGTACCGGTGCTCTCCTCCGGCGCCGGTACGGCTGGGGGACCCTGCCCGCGCAGCCGGTCCATCTCCCGCCATTCGCGACGCAGCCCGGTCAGGCTCGTGGTGAGCCCGTAGGCGACCCCGGACACCACCAGCACGGGCGCCAGGCCCACCGCCGTCACGGCGGCCCCGCCCAGCAGCCCGCCCAGCGGGATGCCGGCCCAGGCCAGCGAGCTCTGCAGGGCGTTCACCCGGCCCAGCAGGTGACGGGGCACCCGCTCGTACGAGATCGCGCCCAGGATCGGGTTGAGAAAACCGCTGGCGAACCCGCACATCGCGAACACGGACACCATCGCCCACACCGGCACATCCGTGGCCAGGATGAGGAAGTGCGGCGGCCCGGCGATCAGGAACGCCACGAAGAACACCGGCCTGCGCCGCATCCGGTGCGCCACCATGGCGGCCACCAGGCTGCCCCCGACCGCGGTCAGCCCCATCACGCTGCTGTTCAGCCCGAGGACGGCGGGGCCGTAACCGGACTCCTTCGCCCACACGGGCGCGAGCACCTGGCTGAAGGCCGCGTCCAGCAGGTTCGTGACGCCGACCATGACGACGATCGCGAGCAGCAGCGGCTCGCCGCGCAGGAACGCGAAGCCCTGGCCGAACCGCCGCCAGTACCCCTCCTGCTGCTCTCCTGCCCCGGGTGCGCGGTGCCCCATGCCGCGCGGCAGCGCCGCGGCCACGACCGCCGAGCCGAGCGCGAAGCAGACCGCGCTGATGACCAGGCTGGCCAGCGGGCCGAGCAGCGCCACCATCGCGCCGCCCACCCCGGGACCCACCGTCGAGGCCAGCCGCTCCGTCACGCCCATCAGCCCGGTGGCCCGCTCCAGCGGCACCCGCCCGCGCTCGGCCGCCTCCGGGACCATGGTCTCCTTGGCCAGGTCCCCGGGTCCGCGGGCCGCGCCGATCACCGCGACGAGAGCGATGAGCGCGCCCAGCGGCAGCAGGTGGGCCACGTGCAGCAGGACCACCGCGGCGGCGGCCGAGGCGCTCACGACGTCGCTGACCCATGAGATCCGGCGCGGCCCCGCCCGGTCGACGAGTGGCCCGGTCAGCGCCTTGACCAGCACGTACGGGGCCATCTCCGCGAACGCCACCACCCCCGTCAACGCGGCGCTCCCGGTGCTCGTCAGCACGAACCAGGGCAGCGCGATGGCCGACACGCGGGTGGCGGTCATCGACACGGTCATGGCCGCGAGCACCCCGGCCATCGGGCGCAAGGACCGGCGCGGCTCCATCACGACTCCGGATCGTCCAGTTCGGGCAGCACCTGCGGTATCAGGTAGACCCGGACCGCCTCCGGCGGCGCCTCCTCGCCGTCACGCCGGTAGCGTTCGACGAGCTCGATCAGGTCCTCCCGCAGCTGTTCCGCCTCCTCCAGGGTGAGGCGGAACGCGTAGGAGCTGAGGTCGAGCACGTGCCGCCACGGCTTCGGCATGGTCTGCAGCTCGTTGAGCGCCTGCTGGACGCGCAGGTTGTAGAGGGCTGCGATGGACCGCATGTAGGCCAGCACCGCCTCGGGCTCGCGCTCGGACAGCCCGTCCTCGTCCTTGAGGCGCGTCGTCCGGTGGATCGAGCGCCACCAGCGCTCCCGCGCGTTGCCGCGCTCGGTGTCCTCCTCGACGAACCCGGCGGCGGCGAGCCTGCGCAGGTGATAGCTGGCCGTCCCCGAGTTCACCCCCAGACGTTCGGCCAGGCGGGTGGCGGTGGACGGGCCGTGCTTGCGCAGCAGGTCCACGAGCTGCACCCGTACGGGATGGGCGAGGGCCCGCAGGCCCTTGGCGTCGAGGACGACCACGCTCTCATGGGATCGCGTCATGCCTGGAAGGCTAAACCGCAAACACTTCTTCGCAAAGAGTTCTTCGCGAAGAAGTGTTTGCGGTTTCGCGCCCGAAAGAGATCACGAACCGCTCTCCGGCCGGTGAGAATGATCACCACGGGGACGCTCGGGGGTGCCGCGTCTCCAGGGACATCGTTCTGACGGAAGGACCGACAGTGCGTCATTCACCGACCCGCCTGCTCGCCGGCGGCGCCGCGCTCGCCATGGCCGTCACGGGGGCCGCCATTCTCATGCCGGTGTCGCCCGCCGCGGCCTCAAGGGTGGAGGCGACCTGCGCCAACACCGCCGCCGACGCCCAGACCCTGCAGACCGCGATCGACTCCTCCAAGGAGGGCGACGAGGTCGTCATCAAGGGGCCGTGCCTGATCAACGCCACGATCAGCCTGCCGGACCGGCGCACGTACCGAGGTGACGCCAAGGCCGGGGCGGTGCTCAGGCAGGCCGACGGCGCCAACCTGCCCGCGGTGCTCGCCTCGGAGGGCTGGGTCAAGAACACCGACACCAGCGGCGACACGATCCGCGTGGAGAAGCTCACGATCGACGGCAACCGGGACAACAACACCGGTACCGTGGGGCTGCTGCTGCGCTCGTGGAACACCCGCGTGTACGACGTGGACATCTTCGGCACGCCGTCCGACGGCATCCGCATCAGCAACCCGTCACAGAACGGCACGCTGCTCAAGAACACGATGGTCAACAGCGTCATCAGCGACGTCTACATCGAGGGCGCCGCCGAGGCGGGGCTGCGGGTCGTCGACCCCGGCAACTCCGTCACCGACTGGACGCTGCAGCGCTCCTGGATCGGCTTCAGCGGGACGCACGCCGTCCAGAGCGACAACGCGGCCGGCTGGACGTTCAGCGACCTGCACCTGTACGCGACGCCCAAGAACGCCATCGACGCCCACCGCTGCTTCGGCACCTCGATCCAGAACAACTACATCGAGGACTTCGGCGCCCAGAGCACGGCGAACCAGACGTACTACGGCATCCGCTGCGACCTCCAGGGCGAGGCCAACACGACGATCACCGCCAACCGAATCCACAAGTTCCTGCCGCCGCCGGAGGCGCTGGCGGCGCTGCGCAAGGCACTGGGCAAGGCCCGGCGGGAGGGCTCGGCGCCGCCGGAGCGCACGTACACCGCCACGGGGCCGCTGCCGGCGGACGTGAACTTCGTCTACCTCGCCCTGGACGCGGTCAACTACGGCACCGGCCACGCGGCGATCACCGGCAACACCATCCTGGGCCACGGCACCAAGCGTGAGACGGGCATCCTGCTGAGCAAGGGCGACGGGGAAGGCGAGGCGATGTCCGTCGCCTCCAGCGGCAACCTGATCGACGGCATCGGCGTGCCGCGCAAGATCGGGCGCGGGGTGAAGGTCACGAGAGGTTACTGAAGGACCTCGCGCAGCAGCTTGGGGCCGCCCGGCCGGCGACGCCACTCCCTCGGGTAACCGAGCGACACCTCCTCGAAGCGCACGCCGTCGTACCAGGTGACGCGGGGGATGTGGAGGTGACCGTAGATCACGGCGGCGGTCGGGTGGCGCGTGTGCCACTCCCTGGTGGCCGTCGTGCCGCACCACTGGGCGAACTCGGGGTAACGCAGGATGTCGGTCGGCTCGCGTACCAGGGGATAGTGGTTCACGAAGACCAGCGGCACGTCGTCGAGCCCGGCCAGCCGCCGCTCGGTGAGCTCCACCCGGGCCTGGCACCACGCCTCACGGCTCGGGTGGGGGTCGGGGTGCAGGAGGTACTCGTCGGTGCAGATCACCCCGGTGCTGTGGGCGTACGCGAGCGCGCTCTCCTTGGTGAGGTGGCCCGCCGGCAGGAACGTGTAGTCGTAGAGCAGGAAGAGAGGCACGATCCTGACCGGTCCGCCCGCCCCCTCCCATACGGGGTATTCGTCTTCCGGGGTGAGGACGCCCAGGTCCCTGCACATGCTCACCAGGTGCTCGTAGCGGGCGGCGCCGCGCAGGTCCGGCGGGTCGTCCGGCGGGGTCCACAGCTCGTGGTTGCCCGGCACCCAGACGACCCGCTCGAAGCGGCCCGCCAGCAGCTCCAGCGCCCAGGCGATGTCCGCCAGCCGCTCGCCGACGTCGCCGGCGACCAGCAGCCAGTCGCCCGGGGTGGCCGGTTTCAGCTCCTGCACGATGGCCCGGTTCTCCGCGTAACCGACGTGCAGGTCGCTGATGGCCAGCAACCTGCTCCCGCCTTCTCTGGGCAACGGGCTTACCTCCTTCGCGCGTGACTACGAGCATGCCACGCGGCAGGCAGGCGTCACAGGGTGCGGGTGGTGCCCTCGCCGCCACCACAGCCGAATACGCTGTCGAATGTGCCCGCGCCCTACCTCACCCTCGCCGCCGTCGTCGAGCACGAGACGGAGGCCAGGCGCTCGCGCTTCATCTGCGCCCTGGCGCCCGCGCGCAGCGTCGAGGAGGCGGTCGCGTTCATCGGGGAGCGGCGCCAGAAGCATCCCGGCGCGAACCACAACTGCACCGCCTACGTCATCGGCCGGCGCGTGCAGAAGGGCGACGACGACGGCGAGCCGGGCGGCACCGCCGGCACGCCGATGGTGCAGGCCCTGGTGGGCAGGGGGTTCAGTGACGTGGTCGCCGTGGTGACCCGCTACTTCGGCGGCACCCTGCTGGGGGCGGGCGGCCTGGTGCGCGCGTACGGCTCCGCCGTGACCGAGACCCTCGACCGGGCCGAGCCGGTGCGGATGGTTCCGGCCAAGCTCGTGCGCGTCGCGGTGGCACACGACCAGGCCGGGCGGGTGGAGAACGACCTGCGGGCCTCCCGCCACCCTGTGCGCGACGTGACGTACGCGGGCGAGGTCACCTTCACCGTCGCCGTGGGCGAGGACGAGGTGGCGCCGTTCGCGGACTGGGTGGCCACGCTGACCGCGGGCCGGGCGCGCGTGGACGTGGGCGACGACATCCACGTCCCCGCCTGATCAGCCCTCCAGGGCGTACTGCATGACGCGGAACTTGGCCTGGGCCTCCGCCAGCTCAGAGGCCGGGTCGGAGTCGCCCATGATGCCGCCGCCCGCGAACAGGCGGGCCCGGCGGCCCTGCACGAGCCCCGAGCGCAGCGCGATGCCCCACTCGCCGTCGCCGTGGGCGTCGATCCACCCGACGGGTCCCGCGTATCCGGCCCTGTCCATGCCCTCCAGCTCGCGGATGACCTCGATCGCGGTGCGGGTCGGGGTGCCGCCGACGGCGGCCGTGGGGTGCATGGCCGCGACCACGTCGAGCACCGACGCCCCATCGGCCAGCCGCCCGCTGACGTGGCTGGCCAGGTGCTGCACGTTGGGCAGTACCAGCAGCTCGGGCTCGTCGGGCGTCTCCAGCAGGGAGCACAGCGGGGCGAGGGCCTGGCGGACCGAGGCGATCGCGCACTCGTGCTCGTGGCGGTCCTTGGGCGAGGCGAACAGCGCGGCCCCGCGCGCGAAGTCGTCGGCCGGGCCCATGCCGCGGGCGGTGGTGCCGGCCAGCACGAGCGACTCGATCTCCTGGCCGGTGCGCCGGATCAGCAGCTCGGGCGTCGCCCCGACCAGCCCCGCGACGGAGAAGGTGTAGCACTCGGGATAGCGCCGGGCCAGCCGCGTGAGCAGCAGCCGTACGTCGATGGGCCGTTCGGCGGTGGCGACCAGGTCGCGCGCCAGCACGACCTTCTCCAGCTCGCCGTCACGGATGCGCTTGGCGGCCCTGGCCACGACCTCCTCCCACTCCGGAGCGGTCAGGCTGCCGTCGCCGTAGCGGATGCGGCCGGGGTCGCGGACGGGGGAGAACGTCTCGAGCGGTCCGTCGCCGATCGTGGTGAGCCAGGCGTGGCCGCCGCGCCGGGCCAGCACGGTGCGCGGGACGACGAGGACCGACCCGTGGGCGTCCTCGTCGAAAGTGAAGCTGCCGAAGGCGACGGGGCCGGAGCCGGGCGTACGCACCGCGTCGTTGACGTGGGCGTCGCCGAACACCGTGGCCAGCCACTGGCGGGCCCAGGCGAACCTGCCCGGGCCCGGGGGCACGGCCACCCGTGCGGCCTCTCCCCAGCCGACGAGGCCCTCGCCGTTTCTGACCCAGGCGTAGGGCGCCGTCCTGGGCAGGGATGCCAGCAGGTCGCCGGGGTCACCGATGGGGGTGGTGCGAACCGGTAGCGGGCGGGTTGTTCCGAGCGCGACACTCACCCAAGACACTCTATGCGGGAACTGAACACGTTCGACTCGGACCCCCGTGAATGCGAGGTTACGGACAATGAACCCGGAAAAACCCGGGCGCTGAGCTGTATTCGCCCCGACCTGATCGCGTCCGGCCTGTCAAGCAGCGATATGAAGTCGGTCCCGAAATCACAGACCTTGCCGAAACGCCATAGCCTGCCGATGATCCACTTCCTACCTTGGGTCCATGATCAGTCGCCTGGGCTCCGTGCTCGCCGCATTGATTCTCGTCTTCACCACCGGTCCGGCGCAGGCCGCGACGGGTGAGCCCGTGCCCACGGTCATGGCCGCGCTCGGGGACTCGATCTCCACCGGCTTCAACGCCTGCGGCCTGTACATCTCCTGCAGCGCGCGCTCGTGGTCGACCGGCGACAACCCGCAGGTGGCCAGCCACTACGTGCGCCTGTCCAAAATGTCTGGAACGCTCCAGAAGCACAACCTCAACTTCGCCGCCCCCGGATCGACCAGCGCCGACCTGCTCGGCCAGGTCCGCAAGGCGGTCGAGGCCAAGGCCGACTACGTGACGATCCTCGTGGGCGCCCAGGACGCGTGCACCCGCACCGAGCAGGCCATGACGCCCGTCAAGACCTACCGTCAGCGGATGGACACGGCGCTGGCCGAACTGCGCGCCGGGCTGCCGGCGGTCAGGGTGTTCATCGCCAGCATCCCCGACCTGCGGCGGCTGTGGAAGGTCGGCAAGGCCCGTGCGCTGGCCCGCACGTTCTGGACCGTAGGCCACATCTGCCAGTCCATGCTCGCCAAGCCCGCCTCGACCAAGCGGGCCGACGTCCAGCGCCGCGACCGGGTACGGGAGCGGGTCATGGCCTACAACCACGAGGCGGCCGAGGCGTGCGCCGCCTTCGGCTCCGCCTGCCACACCGACGGGGGCGCGGTGTTCTCGTTCGCGTTCACGCTCGACCACCTCAGCGGGTGGGACTACTTCCACCCGAACACGAACGGGCAGCGGATCCTGGCGAAGCTGACGTTCGAGCACGGATTCACCTGGAGCGACCCCCGCTGACGGCCCCCGCTAACGGCACTGGGTGAGCATCATCTTCTTGTCGGCTCCACGGACGGGCACGTCGTACTTGAGCGCGACCTGCGCGAAGCGGGTGACGTACGCGCACCGGATGCGCCGCTGCGGCGGCAGCCAGCTCGCCGGTCCCGAGGCGTCCTTCTGCTCGTTGGCGTCGCCGTCCACGGGCAGCAGGTTCAGCGGGTCGTTGGCGAAGTCCAGCCGCTTGGACATCGGCCAGCGCGGCGCTCCCATGCGCCAGGCGTAGTTGAGCGGCACCACGTGATCGACCTGCACCTCGTCGGGATTGTCCTTGTGCCAGTGAATGGTCCTGCCGGTGTAGGGGTCGCTCAGCTCCATGGAGACGACCTCGCAGCCGGAGCCCGCCCGGTACTTCACGTTCCGGCCGTCGCGGGCCAGCAGGTCGTCGCGGGTGCGGCAGCCGTTGCGCGCGTACGGCACGCCGATCGCGCTGTCGGCCCAGTTCTCGCCGTACCGGGTGCGCTCGTACCCGGTGTTGGGGCCGAAGCCCTTGACGCGCAGGCGCTTGATGAGGTCGCGTGCTCTGGCCTTGTCGGCGTCGGCGATGATGGGTGCCAGGCCGGGCAGCGTGCCGCTGGCGTTGCCCAGCGGGCTCGCCGCGGTGGCCGGGCTGGTCTTGGCACTGCCGACGAAGGAAACGACGATGATGGCTCCCGCCAGAAGGGCAATGGCGTCCTTCGTGCTCAAGCAGGCCTCCGAACATCCAAGGTTGTCTAGAGAAATTCCCGGCATCGGGTGCTTTGACACAGGGAGGGTTATGTGACTGATCGCCCGATCGACCCGGACGTCGATCTCCACGTCCCGGCCCAGCGCACGGAGCTGCACTGGCCCGTGCTCGCGGCCATCGCGGCCGGCGGCGCGCTGGGCGCCCTGGCACGCTACGGCCTGCAGTCGGCGCTGCCCGCGGGACCGGCGGACTTCCCGTGGGCGACCTTCCTCGTCAACGTGTCGGGCTGCCTGCTGATCGGGGTGCTCATGGTGGTCATCACGGAGGTGCGGCAGGCGCACCGGCTCGTACGGCCGTTCCTGGGCGTGGGGGTGCTGGGCGGATACACGACCTTCTCGACGTACGTGGTGGACGTTCAGCGGGCGGTCGAGGCGGGAGCGCCGCTGACGGGGCTGGTCTATCTGGCGGCCACGATGGCGGCGGCGCTCGCGGCCGTGGCCGCGGGCATGTGGCTGACCAGGCGGATCGCCGGGAAGCCGGCGGGCGTGCGATGACGGTGGTGCTGATCGTTCTGGGAGCGGCGGTCGGAGCGCCGCTGCGTTATCTGGCGGACCGGGCGGTGCAGGCGCGGCACGACACGGTGTTCCCGTGGGGGACGCTGGCGGTGAACGTGGCCGGGTCGGCGCTGCTGGGCTTCCTGGCCGCGCTGCCCGCGGGAGGCGGGCTCATGGCGCTGGCGGGCACCGGGTTCTGCGGGGCGCTGACGACGTACTCGACGTTCGGATACGAGACGGTACGGCTGATGGAAGAGGGTGCGCGCTTCCACGCGGTGGCCAACGCGGCCGCCGGCGTGGTGGCCGGCCTCGGTGCGGCCTACTGCGGCGCGGCCCTGGCCCAGGCCCTCTGAAAATCGTTGGCCTCCGCTCGATCGGCGGTGGCACGATGGGCGGGCATTCGCCCGCCGACGATCAGGAGCATGAGATGCGGTGCCCCGGAATCTCCCAGCGCCCCATTGGCACGAGAGTTCCCGAGGGCTTCCGCCACCATGCACATCCTGAACATCGGCATCCTCGCGCACGTAGACGCGGGCAAGACCAGCCTCACTGAGCGGCTGCTGTTCGAGACCGGCGTCATCGACCGGCTCGGCAGCGTCGACGAGGGCAGCACACAGACCGACACCGGCGAGATCGAGCGCCGTCGCGGCATCACCATCCGCGCGGCCGTCGCCTCCTTCAGCCATCCAGGCACCCTGGGCGACCTGCGGGTCAACCTGGTCGACACACCCGGCCACAGCGACTTCGTGGCCGAGGTGGAGCGCGCGCTCGGCGTGCTCGACGGCGCCGTGCTGGTGCTGTCTGCCGTCGAGGGCGTCCAGCCGCACACCCGGGTCCTGATGAAGACCCTGCGCAAGCTGCGCCTGCCCACGCTGATCTTCGTGAACAAGATCGACCGGGCGGGCGCCAGGGAGCGGGAGCTGCTGGCCGACATCCGGCGGCGGCTCTCGCCGTACAGCGTCGCACTGAACACCGTGCGGGACCTGGGCTCGAAGGCGGCCACCACAGCCGGCGTCGCCTCCCCGGAGGAGGCGGCCGAGGTGCTCGCCGAGCGGGACGACGGGCTCCTGGAACTGCTCGTCGAGGGCAAGACGCCCGACTTCGGCCAGGTACGCGCGGCGCTGGGGCGGCAGTGCGCCGCCGGGGAGGCGTACCCGGTGCTGTTCGGCTCGGCGCTGACCGGGCAGGGCGTCGCCGAGCTGCTCGACGGCATCCACCTGCTGCCCGCCGTGCGCCAGCCGGACGGGCCCCCGGAGGAGGCGGCGCGGGCGTCGGTGTTCGCGATCGAGCGGGCGCCGTCCGGGGAGAAGGTCGCCTACCTGCGGGTACGCGGGGGAGCGCTCCGCGCTCGCGAGCACCTGACCTTCCACCGGGGGCGTGAGGCGTACGACGGGCGGCTGACCGCTCTCGCCGTCGCCGGCGTGCCCGAACGGCGGCACGCGGTGGCGGGCGACATCGTCAAGGTCTGGGGCGTGCCCGAGATCCGCGTCGGAGACCACGTGGGCGAGCCGGGGCGTGCTCATCAGGCGCACTTCACCCCGCCCAGCCTGGAGACGGTCGTACGGCCCCGCGTCCCCGGCCAGGAGCCGCGCCTGCACGCCGCCCTGGTCGCGCTGGCCGAGCAGGATCCGCTGATCGGCACCCGCACGCTGGCCGGCGGCGAGACCTCGGTCCTGCTCTACGGGGAGGTCCAGAAGGAGGTCATCGGCGAGACCCTGGCCAGGGACTTCGGCGTCGAGGCGGTCTTCGAGCCGAGCCGCCCCGTCTACTTCGAACGCCCGTCAGGCGCCGCCGAGGCCGTCGAGGAGATCCGGCGGCACGGCCCCAACGAGTTCATGGCCACCGTCGGCCTGCGCGTCGAGCGGGGCGCGAAAGGGTCGGGTGTCGGCTACCGGCTGGAGGTCGATCTCGGGTCGCTGCCGCTGGCGTTCCATCGGGCGATCGAGGAGAGCGTGCGCCTGGCGCTGCGCGAGGGCCCGCAGGGCTGGCCGGTCACCGACGTCCTGGTCACGCTGACCAGGACCGGCTACGACTCGCCCATCACCGTCGCGGCCGACTTCCGCGGCCGCACCCCGATCGTGCTCATGCGCGCCCTGCGCCTGGCGGGCACCACCGTGTACGAGCCCTGCCACCGTTTCGAGCTGGAGGTGCCGCTGGAGGCGTTCAGCGCGGCCACCGCCGGGCTCGCGGCGCTGGGCGGTGAGGTACGCGACGCCCGGCGCCGCGACGACACCTGGGTGCTGGAGGGGGAGATCCCGGCGGCCGCGGTGCACGAGTTCGAGCGGCGACTGCCGGGACTGTCGCACGGCGAGGGCGTGTGGTGGTCCGCGGCGGCCGGCGACCGGCCCACCCGATAGGCGGTATGTCGGGTATCGCCGTTTGATGGGTATTAAGGGGCACAGTGCACCATTCGGGGGGCACACGTCCGTACAGGGGGGATTCCCATGGCAGACACGAAGAAGAAACCCGCCGCCAAGTCCGGCAAGTCGAAGAAGCAGTCCATCAAGAGCAGCCGGCAGAACAAGGAGACCAAGAAGGAGACGCGAAAGTCGTCCCCGGGCGAGGAATGACCCCTCGCTGCTGCCCGGCCGGACGGCTGGGCGGCAGCGGCGACTCGTCACACCCGAGTGACAGGATCTGACAGCCGGGGGCCTCGCGCTCCCGGCTGTCGGTTCGATCGTGGAGCTGTCCTCATGTCGGCCTACCTGCGTTTCCCCGCCGTCTTCCAGGACGTGGTCGTCTTCGCCGCCGAGGATGACCTCTGGATGGTGTCCGCCCAGGGCGGGCGGGCCTTCCGGCTGACCACCGGGCTCGCCGAGGCGGGCTATCCGCGCATCTCGCCGCGCGGTGACCAGCTCGCGTTCGTCGGCCGCGAGGAGGGCCCGGAAGAGGTGTACGTCATGCCGTCCAACGGCGGCGCGGCCCGCCGGGTCACCTTCCACGGCGCCCGCTGCACGGTCACCGGCTGGGACCCCGAAGGGCGCATCCTGTACGCCAGCGACGCGGCCCAGCCGTTCGAGGGCCGCAAGTGGCTGCACCGCGTCGCGCCGGGCGGGGTCCCCGAGCGGCTCCCGTACGGGCCGGCCAACTCGATCGCGTACGGGCCCGAAGGCATGATCGTGCTCGGCCGCAACACCGCCGACCCCGCACGGTGGAAGCGCTACCGCGGCGGCACGGTCGGCGACCTGTGGATCGACCCGCGCGGCGACGGCGAGTTCCGGCGGCTGATCAGGCTGCCGGGAAACCTGGCCTCGCCCTGCTGGAGCGGCGGCCGGGTGTGCTTCATCTCCGACCACGAGGGCGTCGGCAACGTCTACTCGTGCGCCCCCGACGGCCAGGACCTGCGCAAGCACACCCACCACGACGACTACTACGCGCGCAACCTGTCCGGCGACGGGCACCGGCTGGTCTACCACGCGGGCGCCGACCTCTACCTGCTCGAGCCGGGCGAGCCGGCGCGCAAGCTGGACGTGCTGCTGGCCAGCTCCAGGACCCAGCGCAACCGCAGGTTCGTCGATCCCGCCGACTACCTCGACAGCGCCACGCTCAGCCCCGACGGCAGCGCGCTGGCCGTCACGGCGCGCGGCAAGGCGTACGCGATGGCCGACTGGGAGGGGGCCGTGCAGCAGTACGGCTCGCCCGACGGCGTCCGCTACCGGTTCCTGACCTGGCTCAACGACGGCGCCCGGCTGATCGCGGCGGCCAGTGACGACGGCGACGAGGAGCGCCTGGTCATCCTCGAGGGTCACGAGGGCGGCGGTGGCACGGAGGTGGCCAGGCTGGGACGGGTCAACGCCCTCGTCCCCGACCCGGCGCACGACCGGGTGGCCGTCGTCAACCACCGCCACGAGCTGCACCTGCTCGACCTGGCCACGGGCGAGGCGGAGCTGGTCGAAGCCAACCCGCACGGCGCGCCGGACGACCCGGCCTGGTCGCACGACGGGCGGTGGCTGGCGTACACGAGCCCGCTCAACTCCCAGTCCAGCGCGATCAAGCTCCACCACCCCGAGACGGGGCGGACGGTGCAGGCCACGGAGCCGGTGCTGGAGGACTCGATGCCGGCGTTCGACCCGCAGGGCCGCTACCTCTACTTCATCGGCCAGCGGACCTTCTCGCCCGTCTACGACCAGCTCCAGTTCGACCTGGGCTTCCCCCTGGGCACCCGCCCGTACGCGGTGGCGCTGCGCGCGGACGTGCCCGACCCGTTCGTGCCCCTGCAGCGGCCCCTGGCGGAAAGCGACGAGGACGACGACTCCGGCGAGCCCGAGCCGCTGCGCGTGGACGTCGAAGGGCTGGCCCGGCGCGTCACCGCGTTCCCGCTGCCCGAGGGGCGCTACGAGCGGGTGGCCGGGCTCAAGGGCAAGGCGCTGATCCTGACCAGCCCGCTCGAGGGCGAGAACTCCCTGCATCTGTACGACTTCGCCAAGGGCAAGAACGAGCCGTTCGCCGACGGCGTCACCGACTTCGAGCTGGGCCGCGACCACAAGACACTGCTGTACCGCGCGGGCTCGAGACTGCGGGTGGTCAAGGCGTGGGAGGCGCCGGGCGACGAGGAGACGCCGGGGCGCGAGAGCGGCTGGGTCGACCTGTCGCGGATCAAGGTGTCGGTCTGCCCGGAGGCGGAGTGGCGGCAGATGTTCCGCGAGGCGTGGCGGCTGCAGCTGGAGAACTTCTGGACCGAGGACATGGCGGGCGTCGACTGGCCGGCCGTCTACGACCGATACCGGCCGCTGGTGGAGCGGGTCACGACCCGCGGCGAGTTCTCCGACCTGCTGTGGGAGCTGCACGGCGAGCTGGCCACGAGCCACGCCTACGAGAGCGGCGGCGAATACCGCCCCGGCCCCGACTACAGCCAGGGCAAGCTGGGCGTCGACTGGGACTTCCGCGACGGCGTCTACCACATCCGCTCCATCGTGACCGGTGACCCGTGGGATCCCAAGGCGACCTCGCCACTGAACCGGCTCGGTCTCGACGTACGTACGGGTGACGCGGTCCTGGCCATCGACGGCGCGCCCATCGGAACGGCCGCCACTCCGAACGAGCGCCTGGTCAACCATGCCGGCGAAGAGGTCGAACTGACACTGCGCCGTGAGGACCGGGTGTTCACGGTCACCGTGCGCACCATCGCCGACGAGCAGCCGGCCCGCTACCGCGACTGGGTGAACCTCAACCGCGCCGAGTGCCACGAGCGCTCCGGCGGGCGCGTGGGCTACGTGCACGTGCCCGACATGGGGGCCGACGGGTTCGGGGAGTTCCACCGGGGGTTCCTGGCCGAGTACGGCCGCCAGGCGCTCATCGTGGACGTGCGCTTCAACGGCGGCGGCCACGTCTCGGCGCTGCTGCTGGAGAAGCTGGCCAGGCGGCGGCTCGGCTACGACTATCCGCGCTGGGGCGACCCGGAGCCGTACCCGCCGGAGTCGCCGCGCGGGCCGCTGGTGGCGATCACCAATGAGTGGGCGGGCTCCGACGGCGACATCTTCAGCCACACCTTCAAGCTGCTGAAGCTGGGGCCGCTGGTCGGCAAGCGCACCTGGGGCGGCGTCATCGGCATCTGGCCGCGCCACCAGCTCGCCGACGGCACGGTCACGACGCAGCCCGAGTTCTCCTTCGCCTTCGACGACGTCGGCTGGCAGGTCGAGAACTACGGCACCGATCCCGACATCGAGGTCGACATCACCCCGCAGGACTACGCCAGAGGCGTGGACACGCAGCTCGAGCGGGCCATCGACGTGGCGCTCGACCTGCTGGCCGAGCAGCCGCCGCACACTCCTGATCCCCGCCTTAGGCCGCGCATGCAACCTTAGAGACATTGCGGGCGTCTAACGATCATAGGTGGGGTTAGCGCATAGGGGATGAACATATGCACTCCGCCGAAGCGGGACAATAAGCCGGTGGTGAGGCTCCTCGCCACCGGCCATGTGTGTTGGGACTTCTTCCGGCGATAAAAGGGGACTGTCAGGTGCGCGCACTGGCACGCAAGGGAAAGTCGGCCGCGGTCCGGCTGTATCGGGGGTACAACCGGCGCAAGGCGCAGAACGCGCCCCCGCCGTCGACCGGGCAGGTCCGCATCCTGCTCCTGCACGCCTACGGGATGGGCGGGACGATCAGGACCGTGTTCAACCTGGCCAGCTATCTGGCCAACGAGCACGACGTCGAGATCGTGAGCATCCTGAAGGAGGCCGAGGAGCCGTTCTTCCCCATCGACCCGCGGGTGAAGTTCCGCTTCCTGGACGACCGGCTCCATCCCAGCCCCGACCCGGTGCGCGCGATGTTGTCGAAGATGCCGAGCCGGCTCATCCCCAAGGAGGAGTCGGCGTACCACCGCTTCAATCTGTGGACCGACCTCAGGCTGGCCCGCTACATCCGCTCGCTCGACACCGGCGTGCTGATGGCGACCCGGCCGGGGCTCAACCTGGCGGTGGCCCAGCTGGCCCTGCCCGGCGTCATCACGGTCGGGCAGGAGCACGTGGCGCTGCGCACCCAGTCCGAGCCGATGCAGGAGCTCATCAAGTGGCGCTATCGCCGCCTCGACGCCCTGGTCACGCTCACCAAGGCCGACCTGCGCGACTACCGTGAGACGCTGCCGAAGAAGCCGCGCAAGCTGGCCCGCATCCCCAACGCCGTACCCCCGATGACCGGTGGCGTGTCCAAGCTGGATGCCAAGGTCGTCGTCGCGGTCGGCAGGATGACCCGCATCAAGGGCTTCCACCGGCTCATCACCGCCTGGGAGACGGTCGCCGCCGCCCATCCCGACTGGAAGCTGCGCATCTACGGCGCCGGGCCGCAGGAGGAGAACCTCGCGCAGCAGATCGTGGAGGCGGGGCTGGAGGGCAAGGTCGAGCTGCCCGGGTCCACCTCCGACGTGGGGGCCGCGCTGGAGAAGGCGTCGATCTTCGTGCTGAGCTCCCGGCATGAGGGCTTCCCGATGACGATCCTTGAGGCGATGGCCAAGGGGCTGGCGATCGTCAGCTTCAACAGCCCGCACGGGCCCAAGGAGATGATCACGCACGAGGTCGACGGGCTGCTGGTCAAGCCACGCACCAACGCCAACCTGGCGTCCTCGATCATCCGGGTGATCGAGGACGAGCAGCTGCGGCGGAGCCTGGCGGAGGGGGCGCTGGAGACGGCGCGTACGTACGACGTGGATGTGATCGGGGAGAAGTGGGACGCGCTGCTGGGGGAGCTGCTGGCGCGCCGCAACGGCACGTACGTCCGGCCGGAGCGCCCGCCCGCCGAGCCGCCCGCCGAGCCGTCGGACGATGCCGCCCCGGCGACAGGTCGGGGTGGCGACGCCGCTCCTGCGGCGGGGCCGGGTGAGGCGTCACCCACTGCGACGGCAGCGACCGGGGCGGGACGGGGCGAGACGACACTGGACCGCACTCACCCGTCCGATGCCGCACCAGCCGACGCCCCACGGTCAGAGGCGCCGTCCACCGATCCGCCTCACGTCAGCGGGGTCAGCGGCGAGAGGTCCTGACCTTTACCGCCGCGCGGTCGAAAAGGGGCTGGAAGCTGTCCTGAACTATCGAGGCAGCACTCTGCACGAACTCCCAGAGCAGTCACGGAGAACCCGTCATCCGTGCCGCATCGTGTCGCGGGACGGCAAGATCGCACACCAAGGAAGGCGCACAAAAAGCCAGGCCAGAACGTGTCTGGCCTGGCTGGTGCCAGGGAGGGCCTACGCCTGGCGCGACTTGGTCCGCCGCCAAGTGGCACTTCCTGGAGCACTGTTCGCACGACGCCTTTGCGCATGACGGGCCGCACCGTGGTGGCCTTTGCAGCGTGTCGTGAGGCTGGGAGAACCGGGTGGCCTTCACGCTGGAGGGCCACCCGGTTTCTTTCTACGGCTGGCGTATCAACGCGTCGAGTTGGACCTGGTTGTGGACCAACGGTAGTTGGTTTTGCGGCGTGTTGCCGATTACCAGCGGCCGCATCATCTCGATAGCACCGCCCGTGCTCGCTCCGTCCTCGTGGGACATGATGTGGCAGTGCCAGACGGATGACCCGCCGACGGTGAACCTCTCCACCCAGACAGTGATGTAGTCGGGCGGGGACACGATCGTTTCCTTCGGGCCGGTTTCGTAAGGAGCCGGTGGCATGAACTGTCCGATCTCCAACGGTACCTGGTTGCCGGTGTTAGGGTCGGGGTCGCTCCACTTGGTGACGGGCCAGCGGCCGATCAGCCGCATTTCGACGAGATGCAGGTGGATCGGATGAGAGTCTGGGCTGTGGTTGCGCATGGCCCATGCCTCGGTCGAGTTCAGCTGCGGTGTCTCGGTGGCCGTGTTGGCCGGCCCGTAGTTCAGTAGTTGGTTCTTGTCCCCGAGCTGTGGGGCACCGGGGATGACCTCACCGGCCTGAACGGTCCGCAGTCTGGCTTGGGCGAGGAGGGCGGCGGGTGGGAGCTGGTTGTTGCTCTCCGGCAGCGTGTCTGGAACTCGGGAGCGGTCTGGCGAGCTGGTCGAAGGGCCAACGTCGAACCGCATGAGCTGCGGAATCCCAGCCCCGTTGGGATCAACGCCATCTAGCGCGCCGAAGGGCGCCGGGGCGTTGTTGGCCAGCACCCAGTTCTGTGAACGGTGGCCGGTGAAGTCGATGACCACCTTGTACCGCTCGCCTGGGGCGACAAGCAGCTCGTTGACCTCGGCAGGGTGAAGCAGGTACCCCGAGTCACTGGCCACCACGGTCATCTTGGGAGCAGATGCCGGCAAGCCGCTGGTTTGCCTCAGGCTCAGGCGGTAGAAGCGGGAATCTGATCCGTTGATGAAGGTGAAGGTGTACCGCCGCGGTTCCACCGTCTGCTTCGGGGCGACAATACCGTTGATCACCGGGAGGTCGCCGAAGAATTCGGGATCGGCGTGGCTGTAGCACAGCGTCTTGTCGGCGTTGAAGGACTTGTCCTGCAGCACGTAGGCCTTGGCGAAGTCGCCGGTGGGTAGGCCGAACTGCTGCTCCCGCCGGTCGGTGTTGGGTATGAACCCTGCCAGCCCCTCGTACGCGTGGTACGAGGTCTGCGCGTCAATGTGGTCGTGGTACCACAGAGGTGCTGCGGCCTGGTTATTCGGATAGTGCTGGGTCTGCGAGCCGCCGGGTGGGACTTCCACTCCGATGGGCGCGGGTGCTCCGTCGCTTTCTGCCGGCTGCAGGCCGCCGTGACGGTGCAGCGTGAGCCTGTTGTCGTTGTTCGGCTGGTCGAACGGGAATATCTGGGTTCCCGCCGCCGGCAGGGCGTTGATCACCTTCACGTCGACCGGCCGGTTCTCTCGCGTGACGATCGTCGGGCCGAGGAAGTCCATCACGGCGTCACCGCCGCCGCCACCGCCGCCGCCACCTCCGCCACCGCCGCTGCCGCCACCACCGCCGCCGCCACCTCCGCCACCGCCGCTGCCGGACGCGCTGTAACCCAGCGTGGTTACTTCGGGCCAGTCGTTCGCTGGAGAGAACGAATGCATACCCACGTGCGCGGTGAGGGTGTAATGATCACGCCCGTGGTCGGTGTTGTCAGGCGTCGCCACCTTCGGCTGCGGAACCTCATCCTGGTAGAACTCCACCTGCGGCGACGGGCCGCATGGTGTGGATGGTTGCGCGACCTTCGCGGTCGAGGATCCGGCAGCAACTGGCGGTCCGGCCCAGACCGGCGAGCCGCTGCCCACCATCGCCACACTGGTGAGCCCCACCACCAGACTCACCCGTATGGGACGTTTGGCAGGTCGCCAGACCTGTCGGTGCGCTGTCGTGTTGAACAAGGTACTTCCCCCGTAGATGCGAGCATGTCCGAGTTCCGCGGAACTTCGGTGGCGGCCCCTGATCGTCAGGCCGCGTCGCTGGTCTGATTCTGAGCTACGGGTGTGGCGTTTTCACGGAACCGGCGTTCCAGCGTGGCGCGCGGCTTGGACAGGTGCAGATGGCCGTTCACACGGCGGAACTGACCATGCCGGCAGCGCGCACGCGCTGCGCCACCGGCGAGCGCAGCTTGTCCGGTAGCCGGTCCTGAACGTCTCTGATCTTGTGTTCCTGGCGTCTCTGGATCAACGGTTTGGGGAACACACCGCGCACCGTCCTGGACCCCGTCCAGCACGGCCAGGATCGGCCAGGTGACGTCCTGTCGTGGACGACCACGACCGCCTGGTGGGCATCCTCGGCCGCCACGACCTGATCAAGGTATTCGTCCGCACCGACCAGGACCTCGCCGACGAGATCCGGCACGATCTCGACCACCACCTCGCCTGGATCGACGCCTCCCAGGTCCAGGCCAAGGTCAAAGACGGCGTCGTCACTCTCCAGGGGCGCACCCGCACCCACTCCGAACGCCGTGCTCATCATCCACTCCGCGGACCGCGTCAACGGCGTCGTGGACGTGCGAGACAAGCTGTCCTGGGACGAGGACGACCTCTGATTGTCCGGCCAAGCAAATTCCGTACCTGCCGGTTCGTGAGCCACGCACGCGCGCGTCTCGCCGTACGCCGCGCTGACTTACGCAATGCACCGCTTTCATCCCTACACAAAAGAGATGCTTTGCATCAGCTCGGCGAATATCGCGCGGTTTTGCCAGGATGACCGGTTACCGATCACCTCGCCAGGCAAGTGGTCTCACGATGAGCGTAGGTATCCACAGACGGGGCGGGGAGGTCGGGATGATTCCCTTGTCGGCACGCGCACTCATCACCAGCGCGTTCACGATCGCACTGAGCACGCACATAGGCGGCGCGTTCGCCGCCCATACGATGGACGCACCGAGCCCGCAAACCCAGAAGGACTTCGAGCAGTCGATGCGTGGTGAGGCGTTCGCCAACGCTTCCTACCGGCTCTACGCG
This sequence comes from Nonomuraea sp. CA-141351, assembly GCF_050944675.1. NCBI lineage: Bacteria > Bacillati > Actinomycetota > Actinomycetes > Streptosporangiales > Streptosporangiaceae > Nonomuraea > Nonomuraea sp. CA-141351. The sequence continues at coordinate 7,285,270 of NZ_CP191982.1, read as the reverse complement.
GCCCAGGCTCAGAGGGAAGGGCTGCCGTCGGTGGCGCGCCTGTTCGAGCGCACCGCCAACGTGGAACTGGGCGAGCACTTCAGGGAGGAGGCCGCACTGAGCGGACTGGCCCGCGGCGACGACGCAGACCTGCGTGCCGCGATGGCAGGGGAGACGTACGAGTCCCAGAAGATGTATCCCGGCTTCGCGCAGCAGGCCAAAGCCGGCGGCGACAGCCAGGCGGCCGCCCGCTTCTCGGAGATCGCCCGTGACGAAGCCACGCATGCGCGGGCGTTCGGCGCCGCGCTGCGAGCCGTCGAGTCCGGCCAAGGCACCGTGCCGGCGCCGCAGGAGGCCGAGTCGGTGCAGGTCCCGCAGGGTCCGCCCGAGGTCCGAACGCGACAGACCAAGACCGACCTGGACACGGCCATGCACGGCGAGGCACTCGCGTATGCCAAATACCAGCAGTACGCCGAGCACGCCAAGAACCCGGCGGTGGCAAAACTGTTCCGTGGCAACGCTGACGTGGAACTGCACGAACACTTCGCCGACGAAGCCAAGCTGGCCGGATTCGTCGGGACGACGCGTGCCAACCTGGCCAAGGCCATCGCCGGCGAACGGTATGAGTCCCAGACCATGTACCCGACCTTCGCCAAGCGGGCCAAGGCGACAGGCGACAGCCAGGCAGCCGAACTCTTCTCGCACAACGCCGAAGACGAGGCCGGGCACGCCCGCGCCTTCCAACAGGCGTTGAACCGACTGCCCTGAACATGCTTTCGCCAGGCTTGCGGGAATAGGGAAGACGGCACAAGACGCCGGCGGCCGCCACCTGGCGCAGCCGACCACCCCACCGACGGACTGGGCCCCATGGGGCCGTGCGGCTGGATGCACAGCATGTACGTCAGTGACGGGGCCGACCATCTGACCCACATGGTGGCCCACCACGAAGAAGCAGTCGCGGCAGCCCGGCAACTTCAGCGCTCGAACCGGCCCCAGATGCGCGACCTGTCCAGGCTGTCCGGCGACGCGCTCGATGAGACGTTCCTGCAAGACATGATTCCGCATCACATGGTGGCGGTCATGATGTCGCAGCAGTTGCTGGCGTCCGGGCGGGCCGAGCATCCCGAAGTCGCCGGCCGCGACCGTCTCGTGCTCGAGGTCCTCTCCCGCTCGGTGCCGGCGTTCTCGGCTACAGCTACCAGGTCGCCTTCAAGGCGCGCCAAGCATGGACGGTATCGTCAGCGGTTACTTGCTTATCTCCATCGCCGTCCAACCGCTTCGCTCGCCGTCGTGTGGAACGAGCCCGCTGCGTGGCGGGAGTTCAGGCAAAGGGCAGTGGCGACTCAGCTTCGGGGCAGGTACGGAGGCTGTACCTGCCCCGAAGGTCTGTGCCTGGTACGCCGTGCTCAGCGGTCCAGGAGGGCGGAGAAGCGGGGGTTGTCGGCCAGGTAGCGCATGTCGGCGGGGCCCTCGGTGGCCAGCCAGCGGGCCATCTTGATGAACGTTTCGTGCGTGGGGGAGACGAATCGCGTCCTGGGGTCTTCGAGTCCGAGATAGGGCACGACCGCAGGTGAGGTGACCACCTGCTTCATGAGAGCCTCGGCGGCGTCGCTCGGCGTCCGCTCGCCGCGTTCCACGGCGTCGCAGGTGGTGACCATCTCGGTGAAGAGCTGCTCGTACGCCTCGTTGCCGGGGAACGGTGAGCCGGTGTAGGAGCCCTGCTCCAGTTCCTTGAAGATGGCGTCGTCGTGCTGCAGCCGGTACTTCTCGATGGCCCTGCCGAAGCGCATGCTGGCGGGGAACTGGGATGCCGCCCACACCCGCGACACCGCGTTCCAGAGGTCGAAATCGGTCCAGGAGATGAACGACGCGTTGACGAGCTCGTCGTTGTACTTGATCAGGCCCTGCTGGAGCCGTTCGACGTATTCGAACCGGTCGACGGAGAAGTCATCCTCGTTGAGGGCCGTCATGAGTCGCCACGCGAGAGCGTTGATGATCTCGCCAGTATTGGCCAGGCCACGCGAGTACAGGGGGTCGATGAATCCGGCCGCGTGCGAAAGCAGGCACCACCGGTGGCCGACCGTGCGTGTCGACGTGTACTGCAGGCGATCGGTGGATACCCATGGCCGCACGGTTCTGGCGTCCTTGAAGATGCGCTCGAGGACGGGGAACCGGCTCACGTGGTGGTAGAACTCCTGCTCGGGAGTCAGGTCGGCGGGCTTGGGGTAGCGCCGCTCGTCGAAGGTGAGTCCCACGCTGACGAGGGGGTTGATCGAGAGCGGGTCGTTGTTGAACGGGATCACCCAGAACCAGCCACGCTCGAAGACGTGGTGCATGGTGCCCTTGACCCACGGGATCGGCGGGCGAACGGAGTCGGGCATGTCGAGGCACTCATCCGTCGGCCTCACGCCGATCATGTGGCTGAACAGCGACCGCGCATGGTGCTTGAGCGCCGAAGGCTCCGCGCGAAGACCGAGCTGCTGGGCCAATGGAGAGCGGAAGCCACTCGCGTCGACCAGGAACCGTCCTGTGTACTTCTGGCCGTCGTGCCCGGACACCTCCACCTGGTCATCCCCGAAGGCGACCTCGGAGACGCGGTAGGCCTGCCGGGCGACACATCCGTACTTGATCGCGGTGTGGAACAGATAGGCGTCGGTGTCCTGGCGGAACAGGTGGCTGGTGTCCAGGTGGGGAATGGACGTGCCGAACTGATTGGCGTGATCGGGATCGGGCTCCTCGCCATCGCGGTGGATCATGAACCCGAAATGATGTTTCCTGCCCAGAACGGGCCCAATGTCCTTGATGGCCTGGTCGAACGAGATGAGCGACTCCAATTCGGGAACCTTGTAGCGCTCGGCCAGGATGCGGAAAACGTTGAGCGTGTGCGGGATGGTCGACTCGCCGACGGCGAATCGGGGGTGGACTCCGGCGTCGGCCAGGAGCACCGATGCACCGCTCTTGGCGAGGATCGCGCCCAGAATGGAGCCGGCGATCCCCGAACCGAGGATGATGACGTCGAACCTGTTGCTCTGTGCGGACACGCGCATTTCCTCCCTGTAGTTGCAGTTATGCCAGTGCCGCCCACCAGTCAGCGGAATTTTTCGCGAGCGAGCGGTACGCTCCGCCGAAATAGATCAAGGGTTCCGGTACCGCATGCGCCGTGGTCTCCGCAGAGAGAACCTGTCCGAGGACGATGTCGTGATCGCCCGCCCGTACCACTCGATCGGTGACGCACTCGATGACCGCAAGGCTCTCGCGAAGGACGGGGATGCCCCGGCTGCCAGAGCTCGCTGACATCGCGCCAAAGCGATCAAACCCCGGACGTGCGAACTGCCTTGAGACGTTCCTCTGGCTCTCCGTGAGCACGTTCACCGCGAACCTCTCGGCGGAGATCAGCGTGGGATGCAGCTGCGATGACCTGTTGATGCAGTACAGGATCAACGGCGGGTTCATGGATACCGAGGAGAAGGAGTTGACGGTCATCCCGATCGGGCGGCCACCCGGTCCGCCAGCTGTGATCACGACGATGCCGGTGGCGAACCGGCCGAGCACAGTACGCAGAGCAAGCGGATCTATGATCGTCTCGATCATGTGCGTTCTCCGATCATCTGTCGTGTCCTGCGCCGCTCCCACCAGCCGAGCCCCTGAAGCATTGGGCCCGTGAGAGCGGTGGTGACGAGCGCGACGAGCACGAGCACGGTGAACAGGTACTCGTCGATGATCCCGAGCTGGAAACCGATGTTGGCGAAGACCAGCTCAGTGAGCCCCCGGCAGTTCATGAGGATGCCGAGCGACACCGCCTTCGTGCCCGGCAGCCCGCTGAAACGAGCCATCAGGGAACCGCCGAGAATCTTGGTGGCCATCGCCACGGCGAGAATCCCGATCCACGTCAGCCATCTGGCCGGCGAGGAGCCGAAGACCCCGACTGAGGTGTGCAGCCCCACGTAGGCGAAGAAGACCGGCAGCAGGATCGCGACGGTAACTCCCTGGATACGCTCCACAATCCGGCGGACGATCAAGGACTCTCTGGGCATCATGGCGCCGAACGCGAATGCGCCCAGCACCGCGTGCACGCCGATCAGCTGGGTTGACACCGCGCTGGCGATGCTCCCCACCAACACCAGCGACAGGAGCGCGGACTCTGGGAACCTCGCGGACTCCGTCCGTCTGACCAGGGTCGCCAATGCCGGTCGTACACCCCAGAACATGACGGTTGTGAATGCGATCGCGAGCGCGAGAGTGAGCAGTGCGTCGGATCCCCCCGCAGCCCCGGTGATGGTGAGCACGAACGCGAGCGCCGTCCAGGCGATGACGTCGCCGAACGCGGCCGAGCCGATCGCCAACGTGCCCACCGCTGTGTTCAGCAGGTGCCGGTCCTGAAGAATCCTGGCAAGCACCGGGAGCGCGGTGATCGACAGCGCCAGACCGAAGAAGAGCACGAAGCCCGGCAGCGAGCCACCCACGTCGTGGCCCTGGTACAGGAACAACGCCAGGGGGAGTCCGCAGACAAAGGGGACGATCAGGTTCGCCAGCCCGACTGACGTGACCGCCGGTCCGAGCCCGCGCAGGCGGTCAAGGCGCGTCTCGCAGCCGAGCGTGAACATGAATGTGACGAGACCGAGCTGGGCCGTCATGTCCAGGGCGCCGAGGATCTCCCCGGGGAACAGCCAGTGCCAGGCCGCCGGGTACACGGCGCCGAGCAGCGTGGGACCCAGCAGGATCCCGGCCAGGATCTCTCCGACGACCGGTGGCTGGCCAAAGCGTCTGGCGACAGCGCCGACGAGGTGTGCAGAGGCTACGACAACCGCAACGACCAGGAGGAACCGCGTCGCAGGGGACCACTCGCCCACCAATTGGGACACACGCCCCGCATGCCCTTCGGAGGCGCCCGCGGAAAGGACGAGGCTGACCGCCAGCGTGGCGATCACGATCAGAGCGCCCGCGGCGAGCATCAACCGCCCACGCCCGCGAGCTGCCGTCGTCACGTTCACAGCCTCAGCCGCCCGCCCGGGCGCGGCGGAACAGAGAGCCCCGGATGAGCTGCTTCATCCGGCGCCCTTCATCCCGATGGAACGATTCGGCGTCGTTGCCGCGCGGGAAGGGCCATCTTGTCGGCTCGGGAACGTCGAGGAACTTGCACAGCGGCGACCATCCCTCTGTTACGTCGTACACCATCAGCCGTTCCGGATGGACCTCGTCGACGACTTCCATGAGGTGCCGCTCGAAGACCTGTATGGCATGGGCGGGATCCGCGATCCGCCCATCGAAGAGACCCTGCACTACGGCGAGGTCCACCATCTGGGTGAACGCTCCGAAATCCGGGCTGAGTCTGGTGAGCAGGCGGAAGGCAATCCTGGCCGGAAGTGGGCGGGTTCGGGACTCGATGGCCTTCTTGAAAATGGTCGAGGCGGCGCTCTCGTACCAAAGGCGTGGATCTCGCACGGTCAGGATGACCTTCGTATCGGGGAACGCTGCGATGATCTGCCGCCAGAAGGCCGCCGCGGGGAAGTCGAGCACGGACTCGAAGCCCGAGAAGACCTCCTCCCAATCGACCGGCCGACCCTGGGCAGCCGCCAGCCAGGGCTGGATGCGGTGGGGCTCCTCGACGATGTTGAACATGTGATAGCAGGGGCCGAACCCGAGCTGTTCGAGGGCCTCGGCCAGGGATGTCGTGCCTGTGCGGCCGAAGCCGACTCCAATGACCTTCACGGCTGTCACGCTATGGTCGGCCCTCACCGCCGGTCTTCCACCTCGATACCGAAAACGGTGCTCACCTCCTTGGTGGAGACGAGCACCGTACGGCGGAGCGGATCGTCAGACGAGCCCGTGCTCGTAGGCGTAGATCACGACCTGAACGCGGTCTCGGACTCCCAGTTTCTGGTACAGATGCTGCACATGAGACTTAACCGTGCTGGCGCCGAGCACCAGCATCTCGGCGATGTCCTCGTTGCGGTAGCCGCGGACGAGCAGCTTGAAAACGTCCATCTCGCGCTCTGTCAGGTTGGCCAGTTCGGGTGCCGTGGTGGCCGACAGAACCGGTCTACGGGCGAACTCCGAGATCAGTCTGCGCGTGATGGACGGTGATAGCAGCGCTTCTCCGGCTGCGACTTCGCGGACCGCCTCGACGAGCTTCTCGGTGGGAGCATCCTTGAGTATGAAGGCGCTGGCGCCGGCGCGAAGGGCTTCAAAGACATATTCATCCTGGTCATACATGGTGAGGATGACCACTTTGACCTTGTTGTCGCCATCCAGGCCGCAGATTTGACGTGTTGCCTCCAGTCCATTCATCCGAGGCATGTTGATATCCATGAGAACAATGTCCGGTTTCGAGATCTTTACACTGCGAAGCGCCTCCAAGCCATTGGCTGCCTCACCTGCGACCTTGATCCCCTTCGCGTGGTCCAGGGTGGCCCGTAACCCGTTGCGCACCACGGGCTGATCGTCAGCGATCCACACGCTGATCTGATCCACTGCATCCCCCATCCGTCCGATCGTCTGCGCACTGCGCGTGCAAGGGTCCACCCCCTTGATCCGCGCTGCGGAGCACACCGACGACCTGCCTGACGTCCCGCAAGGTCGTCTGTGCGGCCTGTTCAATGGCGCTCGCGACGGCGCTTGCCTGAGGCGAGGCTGCTCGCAGTTGACGGACGTGCATGGTGATGACGACCATTCCGTGCCCCACGGTGTCATGCAGGTCCCTGGCGATGCGGCGTCGCTCGCTGTGTGCGAGATCTCCCTGTTTTCGCTCGGCACGCCGCTGTCGTCGCCAGACTACGAATCGATTGGTACACCAGGCGCACAATGCTCCAAATACGACACCTGCCAGGAGATATGACTCCGTGAAGTTGTCGACCACTGTGTGGAGGTTCACGCAGCCCCCTCCATCGATTATGACCCCAGCGCGGATCCTAATTCGACTATTCAGTTATTTCAACATGTGCAGGGAAATATGTGTATTAAGTCTTTATGTCTGGATCTGAAGGTGGCGCCGAAAGTTTCTATTAGAAGCATTGTCGGTATAATTTGAGGTGATTCCCATAGGGATAGTAGGAAATTGCCGACATCTTATGGATCGGTCCATGTGTCGATCAAGTGGCGTGTCAACGGGCCGGAACCTGGACGTTGACACTCCTGCAAGAACCACATTCTTAGAACAGAGCCGGCGAACCCTCGGTAATTTCATACCTCCAGCTGAATCGACGCCATCGTCAAAGCGGACTTGTTCTCAGTGATTCGGACATGGACGGATCATGCAAAAGCTGCTGGGATTGCCCCATCGGACGCTGGATTTCTCTTCGGGAAGAATTGTTCGACACGCCGAATGCTGGGCCCTCGCCTACCGGCGTTGAGGGCCCAGCGGATGCCTCGGCTAGATCTTCGCTTCTAGTTCCAGGCCGAACAGGTCGGATGCGGTCTGCCACCCGATGGCATGCAGCTCGTCGACGCCGACGACGTCAGAGACGGTGTCGACGATCTGGCGGACTCCGTCCATCAGGGGCGGCGCGTCCGTGCCGAACAGGATGTGGGACGCGCCGAAGGCACACAGGTTGGCGGCGAGCTGCGCGCGGCTCGGGCAAGACGTCTCTACGAAGATCTTCTTGAGCGAGGCGCTCGGCGGCGATGACAGACCAGGGCTCCGCGCCATTGCCAGATCGAGCTTCTCGGCCAAGTGGGCGATCCCGCCTCCACCGCATGCCGCGATAAGCCGGAGATCGGGGAAGCGTTCCAGCCATCCGGCACACACGATAGCCGCGATCCCCATGGTCACATCGCTCACGCGGACAACGTGCTCGACCAGACCCAGATGGGCCATGCTCTGCACGCCCACAGGGCCGGCCGGAGGGTGAAGCAGCACCGGCACCGCGAGATCGGCGGCCATCGCGAAGAAGTCCTCAGCCTCTGGCACGCCTAGGAACTCGCCGTCGATGCTGCTGTTGACGATCAATCCGACGAAGCGGCCGTCGCTCACGAGATCGGCAGCCTGGGCGAGCATCGCATCGCCGCCGAGGGGGTTGAGATAGGCATAGGCGCGCAGCGAATCGGGGAAGAGGTCCACCAGCTCCCCCATGTGCTCGTTGTGGGCGCGCACCTGGTCGGCTGGGTACCGATAGTTGCCCGCGCTGCCGTCAGGCAGCATCGAGCCGGGACCGACAGGACTCCCGATGATGGTCATGACCACGCCGTGCTCGCGCTTCGCGGCAAGCGCGCCCTCGGGATCGCGCAGGCTCGGGGGACCGCCGCCCTTCTCGCCGAAGGGAGCCAGATGGCCGTGGACGTCGACGAACACCTGGGCTCACCCCTCTGCCAGGACTGATGGACGGGGCGGAGGCGCCGCGAGAGGTGTACTGAATCCGAACTTTCCCAGCACCGGAACGATCGAGCCGTACAGGCCCGCGGCGGCGTCACTGGTCAGGAATCCGACGGCGCGGGCCACCAGTTCCGGATCGATGGCCTGATCGAAGTCGACGTGCGGTCGCTGGCGCCGTGCGTCAGGGGTGTCGGCCATCGTCATGCTCACTGCGTTGGCATGCACTCCGCGCTGTTTGACCTCGTGTGCCAAAGAGCGCATCCAGGCCATGAGTGCGGCCTTGGCCGCCGCGTAGCATCCCATCCCGGCCAGTGGCTCGGTGACCAACGGAGTGCCGAAGTAGACCAGCCAGCCTCCGTTCAGATGAGGGAGTACGGCCTGGGTCGCATTGACGGCGGACAGGAAGTTCGCGCGGATCAGCTCTTCGTACTGGTCGGGCTTGGTGGCGAAGACAGGGCCGGCATGGAAGCCGCCGACCATGTGCACCAGCCCGTCCAAGCCGCCGAGCCGTTCCACCGCGGCGGCGGCAGCAGCCTGTGCGCCCTCGGCGGTCGTGACATCGGCCTGGAAGGTCTCTACCTTGCCTGTCGTGCCGTACTCGATGTCGAGCGCGGTCAGGCGCTCCTGGTTGCGGCCAGTGAGCAGGAGCCCGTCTCCCCTGTCCGCCATGAGACGGATCGTCGCTCCGGCCACGGGGCCGGTGGCTCCGGTGATCAGAAAGGTGCTCATGAGACGGGCTCCGCGTCGGTCGCCACCCTCGTCGTCACCGTCTCCATCATCGCCCGCAGGAAGAACTCTCGGGCGCCTTCCGGCGTGCTGGCGTCCCGCCGGTCCTCCTCGACGAGATACTTGTCCAGTTCCGCCTCGACCCGCTGGATGCTGGGCTCCTGGGAGAGATGCCGCATCAGCCCGGGCAGGTTGCCCTCGATCTCGATCATGCGTACGACGAGGCCGTCTTTCATGAAGACCGAGGTGCTCATCAGCCGCGTGCCATCAGGGGCAACCCAGCCCGGTCGGGAGTAGTTGGCCAGCAGGTCCTTGACCTTGTCCTCGGTGCCGGGCTTCACCCGGAACATCACCGCGTAGCGCTGCATGGATGGATCCCTTCTCCATGACACGAACGGACGCCGTCAGCTTCGTCCGGCAGGCCGGTCGTGTCTTCCGCCAGGCGGGCGAACCGACGCCTCCTCCGAGAAGGGGAGCAGTTGTTCCGGTGGTGGTAGACGGCCTTGATAGGCAGGTGGCAGCGGGTTCGAAGGAGGCTTAGATGTGGTCGACGATCCTCACTGGAATCAGCTTGGCCGGCAGCGGGGTCCAGGCAGGTGCGCTGCTCATGTTCCTGTTCGGTATATGCCCGACGTTCCGCTCCGTGGACGTGCCTGATTGGATGCGGATCCACACCTCAATGGACCGCAGCATCGAGCGCTACATGCCGGTACTGAACGTGGTAACGGGAGGCACGACGCTGATCCTGCTGTTCCTCCCCCAAGACGGCGTGGTACGCCTGCTCCGCGTCGCGGCGCTCATCTGCAATGTCGCGCTCGCCCTCATCTCGGAGCTGGCCAACGTGCGGCTCAACAAGGTCATCGCGCGAAAGTCGCTCGTGCTGGTCGGCGCCGGGGGCTCGTCCGCTTCCGATGAGACCCAGAGGATGGCCGAGATCCGCGATCGGTGGATCGCCTGGCACTGGGTCAGGACACTCGTCATCACGACGGGCTTCCTGCTCTATATCGTCGCCGCCATCCTTCGCTGAGGCGATTTGGAATTCCCACTTGCGCGGAAGCCGACGGCAAAGGCTGCCGCGCAAGGGCAAGCGGTAGCGACTGGCCGGGTCGGCGGCGCGAGTACCCTTCCTCAAACGCTCCGCGCCCGCCGGCCGGGGAGATGTCGTACGTGATCGGCGGCAACTACTGTCCGCAAGAACGCCGCGATCGGCAATGATGCGAGCCGGCGCAACGCCCGAATCATCCCGAAAGCGACTTCGCTGGCAGCTCGCCCAACAGAAGCTGGACCGGTTGCCCGCCAAGGCTGCGTGACGGGCCCGTGCGCGCACGTGTGTCTCTCCTGGAAGAGCGTGGGGCCATGCTCGGCGGTCTCCTAGGCTCGGCACCACATCGCTGGGGAATGCCTCACTCCTGCCCAGGACTATCCCACGGGCAGGAGCAACCCTCGGGGTTCAGACGGCACAGGGTGCGGACCGCCGGTCTCACCACGCTCGATGGGCGACCACTTCAAGACCAGCTTCGATCGCATTGACGACCAGGCCGTCGCCCGGCTCTGCTGAGCCCCGCTGTCGGCGTACAGGTACCGGTGCAGAGCCAGGTACGCCTGGACGGGCTCTGTCGCTGATCTCGCGCTGCGCCGGCGGGATCGGTGCGCGACCATCGTCGTCGATCTGGAGAGCAGGCGCCCGATCGAGGTGCTGCAGGGGCGGGAGTCCGGGCCGGTGGCCGCCTGGCTGGCCGGCCATCCCGAGATCCAGATCGTGTGCCGGGATCGGGCGCGCGGCTACGCCGAGGCCGCTCGCACCGGGGCGTCGCAGGCCCAGCAAATAGCTGATCGGTGGCATATCTCGCGCAACCTCGCCGAGGCCGTGGAGAAGACCGTCGGTGCCCACCATGCCTGCATCAAGATCGCCTACGCCGATCCGGCTGTCGAGCAGCCTCACGACCCTGCGGCCCAGCCCGCCGCTCTCCCGGACCGCCATCTCGACGTCCGCGGACGTGACCGCCAGCTGGTGGCCCGCACCATCGAACGCTACAGCGCGGTGCAGGACCTGCTGTCGAAGGGGCGATCATTGAAGGGCATCAGCCGGGACCTGAATTTGGACTAGTACGCCGTGCGCCGCTACGCCCGCGCCGCCGGCCTCGACGAACTCTTAGCCACCGTCACCCACCGCGCCAGCAAGCTCGACAACTACAAGCCCTGCCTGGCACAGCGCGTCGCCGAGGGCTGCCGCAACGCCCTACAGTTGTCCGGGAACTCCAAGCCCAAGGTTATCGCGGCAGCTCCAGCACGGTCGGCCTCTACGTGCGCCTGCTCAAGCAACGAACTACCGCTAGATCGCTGATGTGAATTTGGGTTAGTGGTCGTAGGCGGTCAGGGACCGTTTCACGGGTGCGTCGGTGTTCCAGTTGTGCCAGATTGCGGCGTTGAGGGCGAGGATGCGCTGGCTGATACGGGCCCAGAGGCCGTCGGGGTGGCGGGCGTTGTGGCGTTCGAGGCCGAGCTGGTTCTTCAGTGTCCAGATGATCGCCTCGATGCGCTGGCGCAGCCAGCCGGGAAAGGGCAGGGCGCGTGCAGGCTCGTCTTCGCGGGTCGGCCGGATCAGGAGATGACCCAGATCGGCGGCGGCCTTCTCGATGCCGGCTCCGGCGAATCCCTTGTCGCACACGATCGGGCATGGCCCGTCGGCTATCTGGTGGACGTGCAGCAGGTGCAGGGCCTGCTTGCGTTCATCGAGCTCTTTGGGGTGGGCCAGGCTGAAGCCGGTCACCGCGCCATCAGCGGTAGTGATCAGCATCAGCTTGGCGCCCCAGTAGAAGGCGTGGTGGGACTTGTCCATGCCGTATCCGGCGATCTCACCCAGGTGTGATCTGTTGACCGTCACTCGCGAGGCGCCGCAGCGGATCGGGGTGCCGTCCATCAGCCGCAAAGGCTCGTGCCAGGTCGGGACCTGGCGGGCCAGCCACAACGCCGCCGCCGACATGGCCGGCCCCAGATCACGCAGTTGCCGGTTGTACTGCGACTGGGACGGCAGCCTGGGGAACAGGTGCCCGATCCGGCTGGCCGCCATCCGCATCCAGCGGCGTTCGTCATCACACCGCAGCAGCACCTGCGCCACTGCCACGACCACCGCCTCGGCCGGGGTCAGCACCGGCGGCCGGCCCCGTCCGCGAGGCCGTCCCCGCGAAGGCATCACGTGATCGTCCAGATGCACATAGAGTGCGGTCAGAAGGGCGTCTAAGTCAGTCTTCACACACCGACAATGGACGCCCTTCGTCACGCCCGCGGCCGATCACCAAAATTTCACATCAGCGATCTAGCCTCTCTGGCCGCCGGGAACCGAGGGTTCGGGAACATCGGCGGCACGCGTGGTCGGTCGACGTCCGAGCAGACCGGTGACGAAGAGGGTGCCGAGCAAGGCCACGGCGCCGAAGATGATGAGGGCCGACCGGGCGCCGAACCGGTCCGCGAGCAGTCCCAGGACGGGGGCGCCGATCGGGGTGCTGCCCGTCAGCAGCATCATGAACAGCGCCATCATGCGTCCGCGCATCTCGGGCTCTACCTCAAGCTGCATGAACGAGTTCGCGGCCGTGATGAAGGTGAGCTGCGTGACGCCGACCAGCGCAAGTACGGCCGCGAACGAGCCGAAGGTGGGCATCAGGCCTGACACGATCACGCAGCAGCTGAACGCGACAGCGGCGCGGATGACGAAACGGCGTGAGACGCTGACGCGCCGGGCGGCCAGGACGGCACCGAGCACCGAGCCGACCGCCGCCAGAGACCCCAGGATCCCGTACTCTCCGGCGCCTTTCCCGAACACGGTCGTGGCGATCAGCGCGCTCGTCACCTGGGTGTTGGCCGCGAACGTGCCGATGAAGACCATGATTCCGAGGATCAACCGGATCTCCCGATGCCCCAGGGCATACTTGATGCCGTTCACGAACATCGCGCGGCCGCCGCGGGACTCCGACGGGGTCACCGCGGGGCGCAGCCGAAGCAGGGCGATGACAACCGGCACGGCAGTAGCCGTGGTGACGAGGAAGACCGGGCCCGTGCCTCCCACGACGATGAGCAGCCCAGCAGCAGCCGGACCGATCAGCCTGGCGACGTGGATGGACCCGCCGCTGAGGCCGATGGCGCTGGGCACCTGCTCGCGATCGACGAGCTCCGCCACGAATGCCTGAACGGTCGGCTGGAACACCGCGTTGGCCATTCCGAGCACCACCGCCACGGCGTACACGTGCCACAACTGGGCAGCGCCGGCGAGCACGGTGAGACCGAGGGCCAGCCCGCAGAGCCCGACGACGAGCTGCGACGCGATCAGCAGCAGCCTCTTCTGGTACCGGTCGGCGAGCACACCCGCTACGGGTCCGAGCAGCAGGATGGGCAGGAACTGCAACCCGGTCACCAGGCCGAGTGCGGCGCCTGAGCGGCCGGTCAGCTCCAGCACCAGCCAGTCCTGCGCAACGCGCTGCATCCACGTGCCGACTCCGGCGATGAACAGGCTCCCCAGCCAGGTGCGGAACACCCGATTACGCAAGGCGGGAGGCGGTCTCACAGGAGGACACCCGCTCCGACGACATTGACAACCAGGGCGAGGACGGCGAGCGCCGCACGACGCCGGTTCCAGCGGGCCCAACGGGCGCGAAACTTGCCGGCTTCCCAATCTTGGGGAAGCGCCTCGGGATCAAGGGTCTTGAGCCAGCGCCCCATGGGTGCGGTGTGCGTTCGGGACACGAACACCACACTCAGCACCACCACCACGCCCGCGGCGAAGACGGCCTTCGCCAGCGCGGACGGCGTGAAAACTGCGATCAGCGCGTCGATGACGCCAGTAGTGAGCAGACAGATCGGCTGGAACGGGTCGTACCTGCCGACCACGAAAGAGTGGGCGTGCACGTAACGATCTGCGGGCAGTGACATGAAGAACGGAATCACCCCGAGTTCCCCGCCCAGAAGCACACCAGCGGCCAGCCCGCTCGTGAGCAGAGCCACAGGCAACAGCATCTCGATCATGAGGACCCTCTCTCAGGCAAGCCACTGACTGTCGGCCATGACGGTCCGCCCGGCGATCTCACCCCGGTGCCGCCAGGTCATGATCCGGCTAGGGATGAAGACCAGCCACACTCGCCCCGCGCCACGGGCTGGGTCGAGCGGGAGCCCGGCGCCGAGGTCGCGAGCCTGGGCGTCGCCCGGTTCCACGATCTCGATCTCCCCGTCGAGGAGCACGACATCCGTGGCGGCACCCAGCGCGAGCCGGGCTCGTGGGGAGTGCAGGAGGTTCCTGACAGTCCGGTTCTTGCTCTGGGTCGCCATCACCAACCAGGTGCCATCCCAGATGTACGCAAGGGGGACGAGGTGGGGTCCGTCAGGGCCGGCCGTCGAGACCCACACGTGGCGCTCCTCCTCCAGCAACGCAAGGACGTCGCTCTTGCGTTGGGCCGTGGAACGGGGCGGATCCGTAGAGATGCCGGGCAACGTGTCGCTGTGAGACACAGCCTTCTCCTCTCCTCGGTAAGCATGCGTTCGCCAACGGTCTCACTGTCGCGCGGAGATCGTGATCATGTCTTCCGCCGGCCGTACCGAACGGTGGTCCGCCGTGTGGAGGAGCGGACGTCCTCGGGGCGGTAGACAGCGCTGATAGCCAGGAGAAAAGGAGTCAACGAGGAAGGGCGCGATGCAGCAGAGCGAGCACGTATTCACCCAACTTGATGTCCTCGAGGCCGAAGCCATTCACATCATGCGCGAAGTGGCGGCCGAGTTCGAGCGTCCCTGTCTGCTCTTCTCCGGGGGCAAAGACTCGATCGTCATGCTCCGCATCGCGGAGAAGGCGTTCTGGCCCGCGGCCATCCCGTTCCCGCTCATGCACGTCGACACCGGTCACAACTTCGACGAGGTCATCGAGTTCCGCGACCGCCGCTCCGCCGAGCTGGGCGCGCGGCTGATCGTGGCCAGCGTTCAGGACTCCATCGACGCCGGACGCGTGGTCGAGGAGACCGGGCGGCGCGCCTCGCGCAACCGCCTGCAGACCACCACGCTGCTCGACGCGATCGAGGAGCACGAGTTCGACAGCGTGTTCGGCGGCGCACGCCGCGACGAGGAGAAGGCCCGCGCCAAGGAGCGGGTCTTCTCCTTCCGCGACGACTTCGGCCAGTGGGACCCGAAGAACCAGCGCCCCGAGCTGTGGAACCTCTACAACTCGCGCATCCGCAAGGGCGAGCACATCCGCGTCTTCCCGCTTTCCAACTGGACCGAGCTCGACGTCTGGGACTACATCAGGCGCGAGGGCATCGAGATCCCCTCCATCTACTTCGCCCACACCCGCAAGGTGTTCGAGCGCGACGGCATGCTGCTGCCCGACTCCGACGTCGTGAAGCGTGGCGACGACGAGCCGCTGTTCGAGGCCGTGGTGCGCTACCGCACCGTGGGCGACATGACCTGCACGGGCGCCGTGCAGTCCACGGCCGCCACGGTCGAGGAGATCATCGAGGAGATCGCGGCCACCCGGATCACCGAGCGTGGGGCCACCAGGGCCGACGACCGCTCGTCCGAGGCCGCTATGGAGGACCGGAAAAGGGAGGGCTACTTCTGATGCTGACCGTCCGTACCAGTTGCGGTCCATGGAGGACCGGCTGTGTCTATTTCAAGGGCTACTTCTAATGGACATTCTTCGCTTTGCCACTGCGGGAAGCGTCGACGACGGCAAGTCCACCCTCATCGGACGGTTGCTCTTCGACTCCAAGGCGATCTTCGAGGACCAGTTGGAGGCGGTCGAACGGACCTCGCGCGACCGGGGCACCGAATACACCGACCTGTCGTTGCTCACCGACGGACTGCGGGCCGAACGGGAGCAGGGCATCACGATCGACGTGGCGTACCGCTACTTCGCCACGCCCAAGCGGAAGTTCATCATCGCCGACACGCCCGGCCACATCCAGTACACCAGGAACATGGTCACCGGCGCCTCCACGGCCGACCTGGCGATCATTCTCATCGACGCGCGCAAGGGCGTGCTGGAGCAGTCGCGGCGGCACGCGTTCCTGACCACGCTGCTGCGGGTGCCGCACCTGGTGCTGGCCGTCAACAAGATGGACCTGGTGGACTACTCGCAGGAGCGGTTCGAGGAGATCAGGGAGGAGTTCACGGCGTTCGCGTCCAAGCTGAACGTCACCGACCTCACCTTCATCCCGATCTCCGCGCTCAACGGCGACAACGTGGTCTCGCGCTCCGAGAACATGCCCTGGTACCTCGGCACGTCGCTCCTGCACCACCTGGAGAACGTCCACATCGCCTCCGACCGCAACCTGGTCGACGTGCGTTTCCCCGTCCAGTACGTGATCCGCCCGCAGCGGGCCACCGAGCAGGCCTTCCACGACTACCGCGGCTACGCCGGCCAGGTGGCCGGTGGCGTGCTGAAGCCCGGCGACGAGGTGGTGCACCTGCCGTCCGGGCTCACGACGCGCATCGCCTCGATCGACACCTTCGACGGGCCGGTCGAGGAGGCGTTCCCACCCATGTCGGTGACGCTGCGCTTCGAGGACGACCTCGACATCTCGCGCGGCGACATGATCGCCCGGCCCAACAACCAGCCGCAGGCGGCGCAGGATGTGGATGCCATGATCTGTTGCATGACGGCCGATTGGCCTCTGACCGAACAGAGCCGCTACCTCGTCAAGCACACGACTCAGACGGCACGTGCCGAGATCCGGAATCTCTACTACCGGCTGGATGTGAACACCCTCAGCCGGGACGAAGGCGTCACCGAACTGGCGCTAAACGACATCGGAAGGATCCGGCTGCGCATGGCGAAGCCGCTGTATTGGGACCCCTACCACCGGAATCGGCTGACAGGCGGATTCGTTCTCATCGATGAAGCCACCAACGCCACGGTCGGTGCCGGAATGCTGCTCTGAACCCGGCAGCGGGAAACGGGCGTGGACCTCGAACCCTCCGGAACTGGTCGGCCCGTAGGTCAGGGAACCGCCCAGACCCACCGTCAACTCGCGGAGCCCGCGGAGCCCCCAGCCGCCGCTCGACTGGACGGTGTCCGTATGGCGTACCTGCCCATCGGGGAGAACCTCGTTGGTCACCGTGATGAAGAGCTCCTCGTCGAACCGGATCGACAGGTGGACGGGAGCGTGATTTCCGTATTTGAGCGCGTTCGTCAGGCTCTCTTGAACGATGCGCGTCCCCACCTCCCGGAGCAGGGGTGGCACGCGTAGTTCGTTCTCACTGTTGAGCAGGCATACGCTCAGCTGGACGCGTGGCATCCGTCTGCCGAGTTCGATGATGCGCGTGGACAGAGGTAGCGCAGAGGCTGATCTCTCCTCGTCGCATCCCCGCAACCGCCTGATCATCTCCTCTACTTCTCGCAGAGTGTCCTGAACGGTTTCGTCGATCGCCCACGACGCGGCCTGCGCCTGCGGTCCCATCAGCGGAAGCTTGCGGGCG
The DNA here is from genome assembly GCF_050944675.1 of Nonomuraea sp. CA-141351. Taxonomy (NCBI): domain Bacteria; kingdom Bacillati; phylum Actinomycetota; class Actinomycetes; order Streptosporangiales; family Streptosporangiaceae; genus Nonomuraea; species Nonomuraea sp. CA-141351. Next base: position 7,267,806 of record NZ_CP191982.1, on the reverse strand, counting down.
TCCCGCTCAATCGCCCGAAGTCTGTGCCGGACGACATGCTGAAGGTGGCTGGCGATGCGATGCCGCTCGAGGTCCTCGGGACTCTGCTCGGACGTCGGAGGCCGGAACCGACGCCAGATCATGATGCCGGACGCGCCCACCCCGATCGCGACGACCAGGTTGAGCTCATCCCACCAGCGAGAATCAAAGAGGATCAAGCCGCCCACTGAACTCCCCCGGGGTAGTGCGTGGTCAAGGCAGGCGAAAAACCAGTCCGATAAGTCCCTTCTCTATCGATTTGGACGTTAACTGCCATCTCGTCGAATCCGCAACAGCAATTCTGTTAACGCTGGGTTTCCAGGAAGCCTCGCATCACGGTGGCGTGGCGAGGCCGTGGCGAAAGGCAAGGGAGACCAGCTGTGCTCTGTCGCGCGCGCCCAGCTTGGTCAAGGCGTGGCTGACGTGGGTCTTGACCGTTGCCTCGCCGATGAAGAGTTGTTCTGCGATCTCGATGTTGCTCATGCCTTCGGCTACGAGGATGACGATTTCGCGTTCACGCTCGGTGAGCTGGTCGAAGATGCGGGTGGAGGGTTGAGGAGGTCCGGGGCGGCGGGCGAGTTGGGCGATGAGGCGGCGGGTGAGCCCGGGGGAGAGGAGCGCCTCGCCCCCCGCGACGACGCGAATGCCGTGCAGGAGTTGTGGTGGGTCGGTGTTCTTCAGCAGGAAGCCGCTGGCGCCGAGGTCGAGTGCTTCCACGACATACTCGTCGAGGTCGAAGGTGGTGAGGATCAACACGTGGGCGCCGGTCAGTGCTGGATCCGTGACGATCTGCCGGGTGGCCTCCAGCCCGTCCATCCCCGGCATCTGGACATCCATGAGGATGACATCGGGGTGCGTCTGGCGAGCGAGCTCGACTGCTTCTCCCCCATCGCCGGCCTCGCCGACGACGGTCATGTCGTCGGCGCTGTCGACCAGGACGCGGAATCCACCACGGACCAGTGCCTGGTCGTCGACGATGAGGACACGGATGCGCTCGGATGTCATACCTGCTCCGGAAGAGGAAGGACGCAGCGTACCTCGAAGCCGCCGCTGGGGCGTGGAGCGGCGCTGAACTCGCCGTGGAGCGCCGCCACCCGCTCGCGCATCCCCCTGATGCCGTGGCCGGCCCCGTTCACATGCGGTGCACCGCCCTTGCCGTCGTCGAGGATTTCGAGACTCAGTCGGCGGGGCTCGTAGCTGATCGAGATGGCGACGGACGTGGCTCTGGCGTGGCGCCGGACGTTGGTCAACGACTCCTGGATGATCCGGTAGGCGGTCAGGTCGACCGCCTGGGGCAGAGGGCGGGCATCGCCCGAGATGGTCAACTCGGTACGCAGGCCCGCCGCGTGCGCAGTGTCGAGCAGGGTGTCCAGGCTTTGCAGGCCGCTGGTGACCGGGACGGGCCCGCCTTCGCGTCGCAAGGTGCCGAGGATGGCTCGGACCTCCGTCAGCCCCTCGTCGCTGAGTTTCTTGATCGCTGTCAGGGCCTGGACGGCCTGGCCAGGCTGCCGCTCGATCACGTGGAGCGCGACGCCCGCCTGCACGCTGATCGCCGCCATCGCGTGGGCGCATACGTCGTGGACCTCGCGCGCGATGCGTACGCGCTCCTCGGCCGCGATGCGGAGAGCCTCCTGTTCCCGGGCCCGCGCCTCGCGGGCGAGCTTCTCGCGAGTGGCCACCTGCTGCTGGCCGTACCAGTAGACCGCGGTGCCCAGGGCGACGGCCGCCACCGTCACCGCCACTGCGTTGATGACAGGCTCTTCCCGTGAACCGGTAGGTACGGTCAGGACCAGCGCCACGATGGCAGTGACCGAATTCAGCGCCGCTGCTATGAACCCCCAGCGCCAGCCACGCTCTGCGGCCACCGTGAAGCAGGCGATCAAGGCGGCCACGGTCATGGCTCGGCCCGGATAGCCGGCGAGCAGCCAGCCGAGTGTGGCCGCGTCAGTGGCGAGCAGGGCCGGCAGCGGGTGTCGACGGCGCACCACGACAGCGAAAGACGCCATGGCGATCAGGCCGAAGGCGCCGACATCCACGGGACGAGTTCCCTGGGAGGTCCAGGCGATGACAACCGCCCACACCGCCACGGCCGCGCCGAGCAGGACGTCGATTACGGTCCAGCGGGTATACGTGGCCATGACGCCCACCCTAGATCGGCGCTACCGCCCGGCACATCAGACCAGCGGAGTGGCGTCCGCCTACCCCCTGGAGTAGAGGGCACTACCTCTGCGGGGTGACCCACGCGGCGAAAATCAGCCTCTCACCTGACGACGATTACTCACGCCGGGCCGCACAGTGACGAGTCATGGAAATCATGCTCATCGTGGGATACGCAGTCGGCGCGGCGCTGATCGTGGCCTATGTCGTCGCCGCGAGGGCTCGCTCGTCGCGGCTGGTCCGAGGTGCCCTCGTCGCAGCTTCTGCTCTCGCTCTGATCCGCATTGGCTCCGCCGGCTATCTATGGTCGATCAACTGGGGAGCAGCGGCAGATGTCGTGATGGTCGCGCTCCCCCCGCTGGTCGCTGCGGTGCTGCTGGCGCCACCGTGGACGGGGGTCGCGCGCTGGCGGCTGCGGACCGCTGTTCTGGCGGCGGTGCTGCATGCCTATGCCACGTTTGTTCCGCAGGCCCCGCCGTACTTGATCACGGTCGAGGTCATGGCGGTCGTGCTGCTAGCCGGCGGTGTCCTGGCGCGCTGGTGGGAGCGCCGCTTCGCGGGCCAGCCACGCCGCGGCAGCCGTACCGCCGTCATCGTGTCGGCGATCGTGCTGCTCGTCGCATCCGGTACGGCCGCCGCCTGGGCCACCAGCAGGCTGCCCGAACGGGCGAGCATGATGGACCACGACAACCTCGACTACGGTGGCCGGTCCGAGATGGCGGCCCATGCCGCCATGGGGATCCGGCACACCGCCGACCCCGAGATCGACATCAGCACCCTGACCGGACCGCAGGGCGGCGAACCGGACCGGCGCGTCACCCTCACCGCGGAGACGGCCAAGGTCAAGCTCCCTTCCGGCGAGACCGTGAACGCCTGGACGTTCAACGGCACGCTGCCCGGCCCCGAGTTGCGGTTCAAGCAGGGTGAGCTGGTGGAGGTCACGCTGATCAACAAGGACATCGCCGATGGCGTCACCCTGCACTGGCACGGTCTCGACGTGCCCAACGCCGAGGACGGGGTCGCGGGGCTCACTCAGAACTCCGTCGCCCCAGGCCAGAAATACGTGTACCGGTTCGTTCCCCAGCAGGTCGGCACGTTCTGGTACCACTCGCATCAGCAGTCGGACTCCCACGTCAAGCGCGGCCTGTTCGGTGCGCTGGTGATCGACCCCGCGGACAAGCCCGCGGCAGGAGTCGACGTCGCTGCCGTCGCGCACGCGTACCCGGTCGGCGATGCCAGGACCACCGCCTTTTCCCTGGGCGGGGCCACTCCGTCGTCTCGCGTCAGCCGCAAGGCAGTCGCACCGGGCACGCAGGTGCGACTGCGGCTGATCAACGCCGACAACGAGGCACGCGGCTACGCCCTGTCCGGCACGCCGTTCCGGGTGTCCGCAATCGACGGGACTGACCTGTCCGGGCCGTCTGACATCACCGGGAAGAGCCTGTTCGTGGCCGGGGGCGGTCGCTACGATCTCACGTTCACGATGCCCAACGGGCCGGTCCAGCTGACCATCACGGAAGACGAGAACGGAAACGGCAGCCCAGCGGTCCTACTGTCACCCGATGGCGCAGGAGAAGTGCGTCCCATCACCCCCGGGCCGACTCTGGACCCGACCGGCTACGGGACTCCCACCAAGACGCCCTTCGGAGCCGCCAGCCACTTTGATCGCCAGTTCACGATGCTGCTGAGCCAGGGGTTCGGGTTCTACGACGGGCAGATCATGTTGAAGCGGACCATCAACGGAACCGTCTTCCCCAGCGTGCCGAGCCTCGTGGTCCGCAAGGGGGACCTGGTCAAGGTGACCTTCCTCAATCGCAGCTTCAGCCAGCATCCGATGCACCTGCACGGCCACCACATGCTCGTCCTGTCACGCAACGGCACGCCGTCGACCGGCAGCCCGTGGTGGACGGACACCCTGCAGGTCTCACCGGGCGAGAGATACGAGGTGGCCTTCCGCGCGGACAACCCCGGCCTGTGGATGGACCACTGCCACAACCTGGAACACGCCGCGCAAGGCATGACGATGCATCTGATGTACGAGGGCTACACGACCCCCTACCAGGTGGGCTCCGCCACCGGGAACAACCCCGAATGAGGCGGAGTCAGAGCAACACCACGCCAAAGCCGTTCCTGCGGGCGGCTGATCTGGCGATCCGAGCCGGGCGGCGTAGCATGCCCCACCGACGCCGCCCATCCGCCGCCAGGAACAGGGTCTGGTGTTCGCTGCCCAACTGGGCGATCGTGCGCGTGGGCGCACCCGTCACGATATTGAGCCGCCACTGCACGGGAACGGATTCGAGCGCCCTGGTGAGCAGCGTCAGCGCGCTGAGCTCCGCCTCGCCGTCATCGAAGAGGTACGCCGCGACGGGTTCGAATGCGAGGGACCAGGGAGGGATGACGAGAAGGGCCACGGTCAGCGGACATCCGGCCGTAGCCGCCAGATGTGCGGCCTGGAGCGCGATGCCCTGATCGAGGTCGCCGCCTTCCGCGATCAGGATGATCTGGCCGGCGAGCAGGGTGTCTTGGTCGGTTGCCATGTGCTGGCTGGTCACGGGCCGGCTCTCCTTCCGCATGCTGTCGGACCGGACGGTACGGCTCAGCGAGGCCGCGGTCTTCCACCGGCCGACAGCGCGGAGGTCCGCTGCCCGGTGGAGCCGACAGCAGCCCGGGGGAGAACACACTTCATGTCGGCGGCGGGCGACGCGGCGAGCCGGGATTCCTAGCGTGGGGGTGATCCGAAAGGAGAGCCCTGTGACCAACCGGATTCTCATCGTTGCTCGTATCAAGCCGGGCACCGCGGAGGAGGTGGCCAGGCTGTTCGGCGCCTCCGACGAGACCGAACTGCCACGGGTGCTCGGCGTGACCCGTCGCCAGCTCTTCCAATATCAGGACCTCTACTTCCACCATGCCGAGTTCGCCGGACCGCCGCAGGAAGCGCTGGCCAAGGCGCGCGATCGCGACGACTTCAAGCAGCTCAGCCGGGACCTCGACGCATTCATCTCGCCGTTCGATCCGGCCACATGGCGCAGCCCGGCTGACGCGTTGGCGCGGGGCTTCTACGAGTGGACCGGGGGAGAGTCGTGACCATCATCGAGACCCCGGCCGCGCAGTTGGAGAAGTGGACGATCTGCGGTAGCTGCGGAACCACGATCTATGTGCCGAGGCTTGTCAGGAGCAGCCACGTCTGCCCTGAATGTGGGCACAACCACCGCATCGGCGCGGAGGAGCGGCTGCGTCTCCTGGTCGACGCGGGTTCATTCCACCCCGGCCCGCAGGTGGGCAGCCTGGATCCGCTCGCCTTCGCCGATTCCCGGCCCTACCCCGAGCGGCTCGTGAAGGCGCGCAGCCGTACCGGACTGACGGACGCGATGCTCTACGGCACGGCAGCCATCGGCGGCAAGCCGGCAGTCGTAGCCGTCATGGACTTCGCCTTTCTCGGCGGAAGCATGGGCTCGGCGGTAGGCGAGACGGTGGTCAGAGCCGCCGAGGAGGCCGAGACCCGGCGGCGGCCGCTCGTCATTGTCACCGCGTCAGGCGGCGCGCGCATGCAGGAGGGGGTCCTGTCCCTCATGCAGATGGCCAAGACCGCGCAGGCGCTGGAGCGGCTGCGCGCGAGCGGGGTCCTGACCATATGCGTCCTGACCGATCCGACTTTCGGCGGCGTCACTGCCTCATTCGCCACGCTCGCGGACGTGCTGATAGCCGAGCGAGGCAGCCTGATCGGGTTCGCCGGACCGAGAGTCATCGCGGCCGCCACCCGGCAGAGCCTGCCCGACGGATTCCAGACCGCCGAATACTTGATGAGCCAGGGCATGCTGGACCGCGTCGAGCCACGCGAAGGTATCCGGCCGCTGCTGACGCGCCTGCTCGGACTGCATGCGGGAGCCCGCAGGCCCGAAGCGGGATCGCCCGCGTCCCTGGTGCGTGATCCCGGCAGCGTTGGTTCGGAACGTAGCGCGTGGGAGACGGTACGGCTGGCCCGCGACGTCAACCGGCCCACGACCCTCGACTATGTCTGGCAGATGTGCACCGATTTCGTCGAGTTGCACGGCGATCGGACCTTCGGTGACGATCCCGCGATCGTGGGTGGCATCGCCTCACTCGACGGCGTCAGTGTGATGATCATCGGCCACCAGAAGGGCCATGACACCAAGGAACTCGTGGCGCGCAACTTCGGCATGGCCCACCCGGAGGGCTACCGGAAGGCGCTTCGGCTGATGCGCCTGGCCGAGACTCTGGGCCTGCCCATCGTCACCCTGATCGACACGCAGGGGGCGGCCCCCGGCATCGGAGCGGAGGAACGCGGCCAGGCCTGGGCCATCGCCGAGTGCATCGCCGGCATGTCGCGGTTGACCGTTCCGGTGGTGGCCACGGTCACCGGCGAGGGCGGCAGCGGTGGCGCGCTGGCGCTGGGCGTGGCCAACACCGTGTTCATGATGGAGAACGCCTGCTACTCCGTCATCAGCCCAGAGAGCTGCTCCACGATCCTGCACGGCGACCCTTCACACGGGGCCGAGATGGCCGAAGCACTCCGGATCACCGCACCGGAACTGCTGCGGTTGGGCGTCATCGACGCCATGATCCGTGAGCCCGACAGTGGAGCGCAGGCCTCGCCTGCCGAAGCGGCGGCCAGCCTCAAGACCTCGATCCTGGCGGCGCTGGCGGAGCTGCGCGACCTCGACGGAGACGAGCTACGCACCCATCGCTACCGCCGCTTCCGCGTCATGGGGGCCGTCAGCGATGGGTGAGCCGTCGAACAGTGAAGCGCTGCGGCTGCTCAGGGAGGAAGTGAGCCGCCTGGTCATGACGGTACCTGGCCCCATGGCCAGCGTGTCGGTGCGAGCAGGGGAATGCGCGCTGGAGGTCACCTGGGCGCACCAGACGCCGGCCCCCGCCGTCCAGGAGAGCGCGCCACCGCCGCCCCTGGTAGAAGAGCCGCCGGATGCGCTGATCAAAGAGGTCGTGGCACCTGTGGTCGGCACCTTCTACCTGGCGCCGGAACCCGGCGCGCCGCGCTTCGTCCACAAGGGCGACAGGGTGGAGCCGGGACAGACGGTCGGCATCGTCGAGGCGATGAAGCTGATGAACCCGGTGACCTCAGAGTGGGTCGGCGAGGTGGTCGAGGTGCTGATCGGCAACGCGGAACCCGTCGAGTTCGGCCAGGCCCTCGTTCGGATCCGGAAGGACGAGCCGTGAGCCCGCCGTTCAGCAAGGTCCTTATCGCGAACCGCGGCGAGATCGCCCTGCGGATCGCCAGGACCTGCCGGGAGATGGGCATCGCCACCGCGGCCGTCTACTCGACGGCGGACCGCGACTCACAGGTCGTCAAGTATGCCGACGAGGCGATCCACATAGGCCCGCCACCCGCTCGCAGCAGCTATCTCTATGTCCCGAACGTCGTGGAGGCGGCCCTGCGCAGCGGGGCCGAGGCCATCCATCCCGGCTACGGCTTCCTGTCGGAGGATCCCGACTTCGCGCAGGTGTGCGCGGAGAACGGGATCACCTTCATCGGCCCGCGCCCGGAAGTGATGGAGTGCGTCGGTGACAAGGCGCGGGTTCGCTCGCTGATGGCCTCCGCGGGGCTGCCGGTGCTTCCCGGAACCGACGGCAGCGTGCCCACGCTCGCAGACGCCGAGGAGATCGCGGAGCGAATCGGGTACCCGGTGGTCGTCAAGGCGGTCGCCGGAGGTGGCGGCAGGGGGATCGAACTGGCCCGCGAACGCGGGGAGCTCAAGGAGGTGTTTCGCCGGACCACCGCCCTGGCTCGGCAGGTCTTCGGCAACGGCGAGGTCTACCTGGAGCGCTATGTCACCGGAGCCCGCCACGTCGAAGTGCAACTGCTCTGCGATGAGCACGGCAGCGCCGTCCATCTGGGAGAACGCGACTGCTCCCTGCAACGCCGAAACCAGAAGCTGGTGGAAGAGGCGCCTTCGCCCCGCCTGCCGGCACGGCTGCGCAGCAAGCTCGGGGAGTACGCCGTCGCGGGCGCCCGTGCGCTCGGCTACAGCGGCGCGGGGACGATGGAGTTCCTGGTGGACCCGGAAGGCCGCATCACGTTCATGGAGATCAACGGCCGTATCCAGGTGGAGCATCCTGTTACCGAGATGGTGACCGGCCTGGACCTGGTTAAGGAGCAGATTCGGGTGGCGGCGGGCCAGCCCCTCGGCTACGGGCAATCGGACGTCCACATATCGGGCGCCGCCATCGAGTGCCGGATCAACGCCGAGGATCCGTCCGCGGGCTTCCGGCCCACGCCGGGGCGGCTGGAGCTGTTCCGGCCGCCAGGAGGCCCGGGAACGCGGATCGATTCCGGCTTCGCCCAAGGCGACGCCATACCGCCGAACTACGACTCGCTCGTCGCCAAGCTGATCGTGTGGGCGCCGACCCGTGAAGAGGCGATCCAACGAGCGCTGCGAGGCCTCGGCGAGTTCGCCGTCGAAGGGCCGGGCGTTGCGACCACGATCCCCCTTCTGCGCAGGCTCATCTCACACCCCGCCTTCCACAAGGGCGAGCACACGACCCGCTTCGTCGACGAGTTGATGGGTGAGCAGCCCTGACCGAGAGGAATCCGAACATGGCAGAGAGATTCACCGACCACGACCTCCGCAAGCTGCTCGCGGCGGTCGGCCTGGACCAGAGCCTGAGCGAGAGCGAGCTCAGCCGATCGTTCGAGGAACTGGGGCTCGACTCGCTGGCGCGGATGGAGATCGCCACCCGTATCCAGGACGACCACGACGTGGACGTGGAGGCGGATCTCACCGCCGACAACACGCCCGAAGACCTCATGCGCATGGTCAATGCGCGGCTTACCACCGCTCAATCCTGAAAGGCCGAACATGATCGGGCACACCGACAACTTCATCGACATCGCCGCCCCCATCGGGTACGTGTTCGCTCAGACCAACGACGTCCGCAGCTGGCCGGACCTGTTCTCGGAATACGCCAAGGCCGAGATCCTCGAGGAGAGCGAGAACTCGGTCACGTTCAGGCTCACCATGCACCCCGACGAGCAGGACCGAGTGTGGTCGTGGGTCTCCACCCGCACCTGGGAGACCAGTACCTGGACGGTCAGGTCCCGGCGTGTCGAGAAGGGCGCCTTCGAGTTCATGAACATCACCTGGACCTTTGAGGAGCTGGAGCCTGACGTCACCCGGATGCGCTGGGTGCAGGACTTCGAGATGAGGCCCGACGCCCCGCTGGACACCGCGGGCATGACCGAACGAATCAACGCCAACACCACGATCCAGATGAACCTGATCAAGGAGAAGGTGGAGAAGCGCCGCCGGGCCGTCGTCGGTTTCTTCGACGTCCCGTCCAACCGCCGCCGTGGCGGGGACCTGCGTACCGTGCTGTCGCCGGCGACGGTCGGCTCCTCCTCGGGATTCTGCGGGGCTGTACGGCTGGCACCGGGCGAGCGGGTCTCCGAGCACTACCACCCTTACTCCGAGGAGTACCTGTTCGTCGCCTCCGGCGCCCTGCGAGTGGACCTCGATGGCGAGCCCGTGTCCGTCGGGCAGGAGCAGGCGTTGCTCATCCCCCGCAACGTACGCCACCGGCTGGTCAACACCGGCGACGGTGACGCGCTGGCGGTCTTCTACCTCAGCCCCCTCGCGCCACGCCCGGAGCTCGGCCATGTGGACACCGAGGAGGCGTCATGAGGCGGGCCGTCGTCACAGGCATCGGCGTGGTGGCACCAGGCGGACCGTCCCGCGAGGAGTTCTGGCACCGCATCATCGACGGCAAGCCGGCCATCCGGCGGATCAGCGCCTTCGACCCGACCCCGTTCCGCTCTCAGATCGCCGCCGAGGTGGACTTCGAACCGAGCAGGTACGGGCTGACACCCCGTGACGTCCGGCGGATGGACCGCTTCGTCCAGATGGCGGTGGCGTGCGCCGAGGAGGCGATGACGGAATCGGGGCCGGACCTGATGGTCACCAGCCCGGAGAGGGTCGGCGTGTCCCTCGGATCGGCCGTGGGCGCCACGATCACGCTCGAGGACGAGTACGTCGTCGCCAGCGACCACGGGCTCGACTGGGTGGTGGACCACCGGCACGCCCAGCCGTTCCTCTACCAGGCGCTGGTGCCGTCCAGCGCGGCCACGGAACTGGCGGTCCGATACGGCCTGCACGGCCCGGCCGCGGTGATCTCCACCGGCTGCACCTCGGGCATCGACTCGATCGGACACGCTCTCGCCCTCATCCAGGACGGCGAGGCCGACGTCATGATCGCGGGGGCTTCCGACGCCCCCATCTCACCGATCACCGTCGCCTGCTTCGACGCCATCAGGGCGACAACGCCGGAGAACGGCTCGCCTGAGCAGGCATCCAGACCCTTCGACAACGACAGGAAGGGATTCGTCCTCGGCGAGGGCGCCGCAGTCTTCGTCATCGAGGAGCTGGAGCACGCCAGATCGAGGGGGGCCAAGGTCTACTGCGAGATCACCGGGTACGCCGCCCGAGCCAACGGCTTCCACATGACGGGCCTGCGGCCCGACGGCCTCGAACTCGGCCTGGCGGTCGCCGACGCCCTGGACCAGGCCAAGGTGAATCCCGAGGACGTCGGATACATCAGCGCGCACGGCTCGGGCACCAAGCAGAACGACCGGCACGAGACGGCCGCCTACAAGCGGGCCATGGGAGAGGCCGCCAGGAACGTTCCCATCAGCTCGATCAAGTCGGTGGTGGGGCACTCGCTCGGCGCCATCGGCTCGATCGAGATGGCCGCCTGCGCCCTGGTGATCGACCGGGGAATCGTGCCGCCCACCGCCAACCTGCACACGCCGGACCCGGAATGCGACCTGGACTACACGCCGCTCGAGGCGCGCGAGGTCAGGGCCGACCACGTACTGTCGGCGGGAAGTGGATTCGGCGGGTTCCAGTCCGCCATGGTGTTCTCCCGGCTCGCGGCGGCGGCCTGATGGAGCGTCGTGTCGTCATCACCGGGCTCGGCGTCGTCGCACCCACGGGCGTGGGCGTCGCCAAGCACTGGGAGAGCAGCCTGGGCGGCGCCTGCCGTGTCTCCACGATCTCCTCCTTCGACGCGTCCAAGCTGCCCGTGCGGCTCGCGGGCCAGGTTGATGATTTCGAGGAGGCGGAGTTCGTCGAGGGACGACTCTCCGTACAGACAGACCGATGGAGCTGGATGGCTCTGGCGGCTACCGAGCTCGCACTAGCGGATGCAGGACTCGATCCGGCGGAGGAGGACCCGTACCGGCTGTCGGTGATCACTGCCAGCGCATCCGGCGGAAACGCCTTCGGACAGCGGGAGATCCAGGCGCTCTGGCGTCACGGGCCCCGGCGGGTGAGCGCCTACCAGTCGATCGGCTGGTTCTACGCGGCGAGCAGCGGCCAGGTCTCCATCAAACACCAGCTCAAGGGTGCCTGCGGGGTGCTGGTGGCGGACGCGGCGGGAGGCATCGACGCTGTCAGCTCCGCCTGCCGTCAAATCCGCCGGGGCCTCGACGTGGTCGTCGTGGGAGGCACCGAGGCGCCGCTTTCGCCGTACGCGCTCGCCTGCCAGGCGAGCCAGGCGACGCTCAGCTGCGACGACGATCCAGCCACCGCCTACCGGCCGTTCGCTCCCGATGCGACGGGCTACGTGCCGGGCGAGGGAGGTGCGTTGCTGATCGCCGAAGAACGAGAGCATGCCGTACGGCGAGGTGCCCCGCGGATCTACGCCGAGATCACCGGAACGGCCTCGACCCACGACGGTTTCCACGTCACCGACGCTTCCCCCGGTCACCGGCAGTTGGCGCGCGCGATGCGGGAGGCGCTGGAGCGCGCGGACTGCATGCCCGACGAGGTGGGGGTGGTCTTCGCCGACGGCGCGGGAGATCCCGAGCTGGACCGGTTGGAGACGGCCGCGATCTTGGAGGTGTTCGGCGGGCGGCGGGTGCCGGTGACCGTTCCCAAGACCATGACAGGGCGGCTGTACTCCGGCGCAGCACCGCTCGACCTGGCCTGGGCGGCGCTCGCACTCGCCCACAAGGTCATACCGCCGTCGGTCAACCTGGCCCACAACGAGGACCTGGACCTGGTGACCGCCGCGAGACCCGCCCCGGACCTGACGACTGCTCTCGTGGTGGCGCGCGGTACGGGCGGGTTCAACGCCGCCGCCGTTCTCTCTCTGAAGGGGATGCCATGAGCACCGAATTCGACCTGACGGGCAGGCACGTTCTCGTGACCGGCGGATCGCGTGGCATCGGCCGTGCCGTCGTGCTCGCTCTCGCGCACGCAGGAGCGAAGGTGACCGCCTGCTACACGTCACGATCGGAGGCCGTCGCCACGCTGGACAAGACCCTCGCCGACCTCGGCGCCGACTACCAGCTGGTCCGGGCCGACGTCAGCAAGCCCGGTGAGGTGGGCGTCCTGGTCGATCGCGCGTACGAGCGCTTCGGCGTGATCGACGGCATCGTCAACAACGCGGGCGTCGTCAGCCACCGGACCATCGAAACCCTGGAGCTCGACGAGTGGCGGCGCATCCTGGACGTCAACCTCACCGCGATGTACCTCGTGGTGCAGGCGGCGCTGACCAGGCTCGGCCCGGACGCCTCGATCGTCAACGTCACCTCCGCCGTGGCCTTCCGCGGCATGGCCGCACGGATCCACTACACGGCGGCCAAGGCGGGTGTCGCCGGGCTCACCCGGTCGATGTGCAAGGAGCTCGGGCAGCGCGGGATCCGGGTGAACGCCGTCGCACCCGGGCTGGTCGACACCGACCAGATGGCCGGCGTCCCGCAGGCGGCCAAGGACCGCTACACAGCGATGATCGCGCTGGGCCGGATCGGCGAGCCCGCCGAGCAGTCCGGCCCCGTGCTTTTCCTGCTCAGCAGGGCTGCTCGGTACGTCACAGGAGCGACGCTGCACGTCGACGGAGGAATCTGATGATCAGAGCCCACCTGCGGATGCGGGTGAAGCCCGGCAAAGAGCGTGCCTTCGAAAAGGCTTGGTGGAAGGTGGCCCTGGCCACCAGCTACAACCCCGGCAACCTGGGCCAGGCGCTGCTGCGCGACACCGAGCCCTCCTCCTTCGTCATCACCAGCGACTGGATCAGTGTGGAGGCTTTCCGCGCGTTCGAGCGCAGCCCCGAACAGGACGCACTCACCGCTCCCCTGCGCGATCTCCGGGAGTCGGCCGAGATGTGCGTGTACGAGATCGTCCATCACGTGGAGCCCTGGAGAGGAAGTTAGACATGACCACACGGGTGATGGTTTTCGCGACCGTCAAGGAAGGCGACGAGCTGGCCTTCGAGCAGGCGTACTCCGAGGTCGCCAACAAGGTGGCGGGCACGCCGGGACACATTCGCGACGAACTGCTTCTGGACGGCAGCCGGCCCGGAGGGTACATCCTGCTCAGCGAGTGGGAGAGCAAGGAGCATTTCCTGGCCTGGGAGGACGCCCCGATCCACAAGGAGACCACGACGCCGATGCGCCCCTACTGGGCAGGCCGGGTCGAGCGACGGATCTACCCGGTGCGGGCCACGGCGAACGGAGTGCGGTCCGACTCGTGAAACCTGCCGCATGATCGATCGCCCTCAAAGCACGAGCCAGGCGATCAACAGGACTACCGGACGGCGCCGGCGCGACGGCTGCTCACATGCCGTACGGCTGGCGCCTACGGCCTTCCACGGCCACGCGGTGAGCCGGATGCGCGAGTCCCAGACTGGTCGAGCAGCAGTCGCCTCCCACACGGTGAGCACGGCACTGAGAAGCGTTGCCGGTATGGCAATGACGACGGTGTGGTTCTGCCGGGGACGCGGTGCCCGCTGCGCACCCGGCTCCGGTCACCGGTTCAGGTCCACCGGTTCAGGTCCACCGGGTGGGGTCCACCGGGTGGGGGTCCACCGGGTTGGGACGCCAGCACCCATGACCTACCCGGCTCCTGAACGCACGCCCGGGTTCACCCGGTCCACCGGCTCCGGCAGCGAGACCTCAACACCAGTGAAATGGTCCACGCGTTCAGACGCCGGACCCCGTGAGCTCCACCGGCTCGGCGATGACATCGACGAGTGCGCCGTTCCGGTAGACGGTGATCGGCAGAGGCTGCCCGATCGCGTCGGCGAACATCAGCCGCTGCAGGCTCTGCGCGTCGCCCACCGGGCTGCGGCCCGCGCTCAGCACCAGGTCGCCGGCGCGTAGCCCGGCCTGGTGAGCGGGCGAGCCCGGCACCACCTCCACCACGCGCAGCGCTCCCGCCTGCCCGGTACGCCGCCGCAACGGCTCGGGCAGCGGCGCGGGCGAGGTGACCAGACCAAGGAACGCCCGCCTGACCCGCCCGTCCCTGATCAGCGCGGCGATGATGGCGCGGGTCGTGCTGTTCATCGGCACGGCGAGCCCCACGCCCACCCCGGCAACCGCCGTGTTGATCCCGACCACCCGCGCCTGAGAGTCGGCCAGCGCGCCGCCCGAGTTACCCGGGTTGAGCGCGGCGTCGGTCTGGATCACGTCCTCGATGAGCCGTACGGCCGAGCCGCTGCGCGCCGGCAACGACCGCCCCAGCCCCGACACCACCCCGGCCGTCACCGACCCGGCCAGCCCGAGCGGGTTGCCCACGGCCACCACGAGCTGGCCGACGACCAGCTCGTCACTGTCACCCAGCGTGGCGGGCTCGGGGGTGGCCGTCTGCGCCCTGATCACCGCCAGATCCGACAGCGGGTCCCGCCCGACCACGATGAAGTCCCCCGAAGTCCCGTCGGCGAACGCGACGGTACCGTCCCGGGAGGATCCGACCACGTGCGCGTTGGTCAGCAGGAACCCGTCGGCGGTGAACACCACCGCGGACCCGCTGCCCCGGCCCGCCCGCACGCTGGCCACTTTCGGCAGCAACTCGGCCGCCACGGAAGAGACGACGCGCGAGTAGGCGTCAAGGGGATCCGCCATCACGTGCACTCCTTTGCTTACAGGATTACACGTTAACTCGTGAAATGCCGATGCGCATTCCGGCAAAGGGCCACGGTTCGCCGGGCCAGAGCCCCGCGAACCTCAACCCGCCGTTGCTACGTGGCCATCATTGCCGGGCGCGGTCCGACAAGCGCGGGAACTCCGCCCACGGTGAAACTCCGGCAGTGAGCGGAGTTCTGTGCAGCGGAGAGGCTTCGACGGCGAGCGGAGTTCTGTGCGCAGTGGACTTCAACGCCAAGCGGACCTCCGAGCAAGGAGGGCCCTGACGGCGAGCGGAGTTCTGTGTGCGGAGGGGCTTCGATGGCGCGCACGGTGCCGGTCGGCGAGGCGGCGGAGCTCGCCACCATGGACGCGGCGGGTATGCGAGCTCCGCTGGCTAGGGCCATGACCCGCTGAGCGGCCTGCCGGCCGACGACGAGTGTGGGGGAGGACGTCACAGCAGACGCAGTTGCTCCGGTCGGTCCGGAACGGGCGCGGGCCGGGGCGGCAGGCGGCGGGCCATGGCAGGGGTGGCGCGGCCGACGCCGTGGCGTTCGGCCAGTTCCTTGACGAGGCCCGTCACGCGCTCCTGGTACGCCTTCGGCGCGTACGCGCCCCGCCCGTACAGCTCCAGATATCGGGGCACCAGGCGCGGATGCTCGCGCGACAGCCACCCCAGCCACCACTCCCGCGCCCCCGGCCGCAGGTGGAGGACGATCGGGGCGATGTGGGTGGCGCCGGAGGCCGCGATCTCCTTGACGGTGGCCTCCAGCTGGATGGGGGAGTCGGTGAGGTAGGGGAGGATCGGGGCCATCAGGACGCCGCAGGCGATGCCGTTGTCGTTGAGCGTCGCGCAGGTCTCCAGGCGTCTGCGCGGGTTGGGCGTGCCGGGCTCCACCGCGCGCCACATCGCCGGGTCGACGAAGCCGACGGACAGGTTGGTGCTCACGTCCGTGACGTCGGCGGCCTCTGTCAGCAGGTCGAGGTCCCGCAGGATCAGAGTGCCCTTGGTCAGGACCGAGAACGGGTTGCGGGCGTCGCGCAACGCGGACAGGATGCCGCGCATCAGCTGGTAGCGGCCCTCCGCGCGCTGGTAGCAGTCGACATTGGTGCCCATGGCCACGTGGTGGCCGCCCCAGCGGGGCGAGGCCAGCTCCTTGCGGGCCAGCTCGGCGGCGTTGACCTTGACGACGATTTTCGAGTCGAAGTCAGCACCGGCATCAAAATCTAGATACTCGTGCGTCTTTCGGGCAAAACAGTAAATGCAGCGATGAGTGCACCCACGATAGGGGTTGATCGTGTATTCGAACGGGACCCGGCTGGCCCCAGGAACCCGGTTAATGATGGATCTGGCCCGGATCTCGTAGAAGGTCATCCCCTTGAACTCGGGCGTGTCGAACGTGCGGGTGACCGCACCGCGGGCGAACAGCGGCACGGCCGGATCGTCCCGGCCAGGCCCGGCCAGGCGCAGGTTGTCCCAGCGCATGCCATGATTAGAACAAAGGTTCGAGCTTGATCGCAAACCGAAAAGGGGTTGCAATTAACTGGTCAGGTGGGGGCTAATGATCTTCAGGGTTGGGCAGAAAGACGTCGCAGAGCTTGCGTTCGGGAGGTGCACCTATGGCCTGGTCGCAGGACGAGGAGCGGATGCTTGCCCAGATTGAGCAGCACCTCGTCGACGACGATCCGCGACTCGTCGCACGGCTGGAGTCGTTCAATGATCGAGTGCGTCGCAGTGAGGAGAAGGCCAAGGGGCAGCGAGTGCGCCGGCACCGGCCGCGCCGCTCGACGGTCATCATCCTGATCAGCTGGCTCCTCATCGCCACCTTGGTCGCCACGCTTCTGATCATGGTCCTCCGCCACGAGGCCGCCGCCGCACTGGCCCTGGCCGCCTCCTTCTGACCACGGCACTCCTCCCGCTCATCGCATACCTCCCGCCCCCTGCTGACGACGGCGCCCCGCCACTCCCCGGCCGCCACCCCCAGGAACCACTCAGGCCGCTCTCTCTGGTTGTCGCCCTTCGGCTGCCGTAGCGTGGGCTCCCGAGACCGGGGGCACCTTAGGCCGCGCCCTCGCCCCCTGCTGAGGCGGTCCAAGCCGCCTTGAGGGCTCTGTAGTCCAGCACGACGATCCCTTCCCGCTCGAGGAGCTCGCGCGCCTCCGGCGAGGTGAGGAACTCGTAGTCGGTCCGTCGCACACGCCACCCGTCAGGATCGATGGCCCGGGCCTCCTCGTCCCCCAGCCCCGGATGGACGGCCCACTCGCTCAGCCCGGACGGCAGCTCGCGCAGCAGCCTCGCGTACGTGCCCGCCTTGTCGTCGAGACCGAGCCCGAAGCTGTCCAGGAACTCGTGCTCCACCACCGGCAGCCCACGCGCCCGCAGTTTCCGGCGCGCCGGGTCGAGCCACGCCCGCACCGCCAGGCCGTACTCGTCGGCCAGCGCCACAGTCAGATCGAAGATGTCGGCACGTCCGCCGTCGGCCAGGCAGTGCCAGTCGAGGTGGGTCGGCGCCGGCCCGGCGTCCGTCACCGCTGCGATCTGCGCGCGGAACTCCCGCTCCACCTCGTCGAGCCGGGCCTGCGCGAGCAACTCCGGTATGCGGTCCGGGGCGAACAGCTCACCCGTCCTGTCGAGCAAGGACGGCACCTTCTCCTTCCCCGCCAACGGCCCCCACCGGCGACGGGGCATCTCGCACACCAGCGTCAGATGGATCCCGAAGGGGATCTCCGGCCGCTCCCGCAGCAGGTCCATGGCGTGCCCCGCCGCCGGGCAGGGCGGCATGAGGCTGCACGAACTGGAGATCCCCTCCTCGATCGAGCGCACGACCGCCTCGTTGACGGCACGGTACATCCCGAAGTCGTCGTTGTTCACGATCAGCAGACGCGCGTCAGGCTCGAATCCAAGGAGCTCGTTCATGATCCCAGCCTGTCGGGCCGCTAAGGACGGTATCCATCCGTTTTCGCCGCAGGCCGTATCCAAGCGTCACGTACGCGGGCCGGAAGCTTGCCCAACCCGGGGCCGATTCACCAGGCCGCGGCGTTCTGGCCCTCGCTGCGGATGGTCGGCTCGTGACGTACCGGGAAATTCACGGAACTGGCGATGAAGCAGGACTCATGGGCATCTTCGTGCAGCTTGACGGCGGCGTCCACCATGTCCGGCGACGCCACGGTGACCGTCGGGCGCAGCACCACCTCGGTGAAGTGGCCGCCGTCCGCCGTCTCCGCCATGGTGCCGACCGCGTTGTCGACGTACTCGGTGACAACGACGCCCGCCACGGAGCACTTGTGCAGATAAGACAGCATGTGGCACTGCGAGAGCGAGCCGACCAGCAACTGCTCCGGGTTCCAGCGCGACGGGTCGCCGCGGAAGGCGGGGTCGGAGCTGCCCGCGATGGCCTGCGGCCCCTCGGCGGTCAGCTCGTGATCGCGGCCGTAGTCTCGGTAGCCGCTGGTGCCGGTGCCCTTGTCGCCGGTCCAGGTCACGACGATCGGATAGGTGTGCTGGCGGGTCATGCTCGCTCCTCCTCGCTGCGGGTGATGGTTCGGGTGTCGAGTACGTGTGCGCGGGCCACCCTGGCGGCCTCCTCCGCCTGACCGAGGACGATCGCGGCCACGAGCTCCTCGTGCTGGCCTGAGACGTGCGCGGGCCGCGACGGCGGCGCCAGCGAACGCAGCGTGGACACCTGGATCTGGTCCCAGATCCGCTCCAGCGCGTGCAGCGCCATCGAGTTGCCCGCCAGCTCCGCGATCAGGCGGTGGAAACGGCGGTTGAGCCGCACGGCCTCGGCGAACCGCCCCTCGGCGGTGGCGGTCGCCGTCTCGGTCGCGACGTCACGGAGGTCGACGAGGTCGGCGGGGGCGATGCGGCCCTCGCGCTGACGGGTGGCGGCCAGCTCGGCGGTGAGCGCCTCCAGCGCCGCCCGTACCTGATAGGCCTCCTCCAGGTCGCTCCGCTCCAGCGCCACGACCACCACGCCGCGCCCGGAGGGCCGCACGAGGCCGTCGGCGGCGAGCGCCCGCAACGCCTCCCGTACGGGGGTCCGGCTCATCTCCAGAGCGGCCGCGGCCTCCATCTCGGTCAGCCGCGCCCCGGGCGGGTAGGTGCCGTCAAGGATCAACTCCCGCAGCCGGCTCCGTGCCACATCGGTCTGCATGCAACTCAGGTTAGCGGTCTGCGTACATTGCATGCAACGCATGCAATGTATGGATCGTCGGTGTGCCCTGTCCCGGTCGTGTGGTTGCCCGTAAGGTCGATGGCCGCGGTGGGATCCCACGGACACCGGCCGTGAGATCTCGGGCTGCTCGGCCAGGATCGCGCATTCGGAATGCTGCCCTTTATGGATGCGGTACGGCGGGTTCGGGGCTGCGGCTCACGGTGGTGAGCTCAGGTCCGGCGTCGGTGACGATGACATCCTCCTCGTACCCGGCGCCGCCCACGGAATGAACCGCGAGCCTGCGCTCCAGGGCCAGGCACATCCCGGCCTCGGCCCGCTCGCCCGCGTGCGGCCCGTCCTCGATGATCCACGGCGGTTCGAACGACAACCCGAGCCCATGCCCCCAGACCCCGTGCATCTCCGGCTCCGGCAGCCCGTGATGGGCCGCGAACGCCGACTGTTCGAACACCTCCTGGCACCGGCGCGCCACCTCGCCGAAGGGCCGGCCGGGCCGCAGCAGCTCGATCCCGGCCAGGACGCTGTCACGCACCGCGTCGAGCAGCCGCCGCTGCTCCGTGGTCGGCTCCTCGCCGACGACCCACGTACGGGCCAGGTCGAACAGGTAGCCGTGCACCGAGCCGTAAAGATCGATCCTGAGCAGATCGCCCGCCGCGAGCCGCCGGCCGGCGGAATAGGGTGCCGGGCCGGAGGCGGCGAACGTGTGGGACTCGGCGCCGGACGAGATGCCCATGCCGGAGTAGACGCCGCCCGCCCGGACGATCTCGGCGACGGCGGCGGCGGCCACGTCGGCCTCCGTCGCGCCCGGCTCGGCGGCGTCCCTGGCGGCGGCCATCGCGCGCACGCCCAGCGCTCCGGAGGCGCGCAGCAGGTCCAGCTCGGCCGGGCTCTTGATCCGGCGCGCCTCCCAGGCCAGCTCGTCGGCACACACCAGGTCGTGCCCGGGCAGCACCGAGCGCAGGCGGCACCACCAGGGCGCGGCCATCGCCTCGCAGCCGATCAACGCGACCCTGCCGGGCCGGATCCAGGCCCTGATCTGCTCGGCGAGCGCGTCCACGAGGTCGGCCGCGACCCGCAACTGCGCCACCGGCCGCGGCTCCTGGAGATCTCCTGAGTCGGTGATGAGCACGGCCGCGACACGAGCGCGGCCCTCCCTGAGGGCCGCGCTCCAGCCGGTGCGTTCCGCGTGGCCGTTCGAGATCGCCGGGGGAACGTCCACGGGCAGCACCACTGCCGCGTGACCCCGCGCCCGCCAGCGGCCAGGAGAGTCGGGGACGAAGGGCTGGTGCTGGTAGAAGCCCGTGAGGTGGTAGACGTCGGCGTAACGGTCCTGCCCGGATCCGCCTCTGGACCAGGCCACGACCCCGTGGAAGCCGTCACGCGCGGCCAGCCGCCTCATCGCCTCCTGACGCGCCGCGTACTCCTCGGCACCGATTGCCACCACAATCGACCCCTGCCCCGCACCGGCGCGTCCAAGCAGGAAGGCGTCACAGCGCCTTGAGGAAGGCCGCCGCCACCGGCGCCGCGACCTTGCCGCCCGCGCCGCCACCCTCCACGACCACCGCGAACGCCACATCCCCCTTGAACCCCATGAACCAGGCGTGGGTGTTCAGGTCGTCGCCGGTGCCGTACTCGGCCGTGCCGGTCTTGCCGTGCGTCCCGGCGGGCAGCCCCGCGGCCTTGGCCGTGCCCTTGGACACCACGGCCGCCATCATCTCGTGCAGCTTCTCCTTCACCCCGTCCGGCAGCGCGCGCTCCTCGGCCTTCTGCTTCAGCGAGGGCACGAGCGTCGGCGGCCGCCAGGTGCCGTCGGCGATGGCGGCGGCCACCGAGGCCATGGTCAGGGGGCTGGCCGTGATCCTGCCCTGCCCGAACGCCTCCGCGGCCAGCTCGGCGTCGGACTGGGCCTTGGGGAAGCTGGCCTTGGTGGCCGGCACCCCGATGTTCAGCTGTTGGTTGAAGCCGACGTCCTCGGCCACTTCGAGCAGCTTGTCGGCGCCCAGCTTCTGCTCGGCCAGCGGCGCGAACGTGGTGTTGCACGAATGCGCGAACGAGTCGAGGAACGACAGCGACCCGAACGCCTCCTTGTCGGAATTGCGGATCTTCAGCCCGCCGACGGTCGAGTACATCGGGCACGTCACCGAGTCCTGCGGCGACATCCCGGCCGCGAGCAGCCCGATCGCCGTGACCGCCTTGAACGTCGAGCCGGGCGGGTAGCGGCCGTCCAGGGCCCGGTTGAAGCCGCCCTGGTTGTTCACCACGGCCAGGATCTCGCCCGTGGACGGCTTGATCGCCACCATGGAGGTGGGTTTCTTCATGTCCTTGACCGCCCCCACGGCCGCGGCCTGCGCGTGGGGATCGAGCGTGGTCTGCACGGGCTCGCCGTCGGAGCCCTCGATGGTCGTCAGTGTCTTGCCGCCGAGCTGGATCTCGGTGGCCGGCGTGCCCGCCAGCTGCTTCTGGAACGTCTCCTGCAGCCCGCCGCGCCCGACGGCCTGGCCGACCTTGTAAGAGGCGCCGAGCTTGGCCACGTCCTTCTTGGTGGCCTTGTCGAGGTAGCCGACCAGCTGCTGTACCGATCCGCCGACCGTGCCCGTGTCGATCCGGCCTCCGTCGGCGTCGGTGATCTCGGCCCGGTCCGGCCAGCGCGTCTTGAGCGCGAAGGCGGCCCCGGCGGCCATGGACGGGTGCAGCGTCGCCGGCTTCCAGTCGACCTTCCACGCGCGGTCGGCCACCATGAGGTCGATCTGGCCCTGGTAGGACCACTTGCCGATGTTCTTGAGCGTCAGGGTCGCGGTGTACGGGGCGCGGGCCCGGTCGTCGGTCTCTGTGATCTTGCCGAGCTGAATCGCGGTGGACTCGACCGCGAGCGCGCTGCGTAGCTGGTCGTACGCGCTGAGCTGCTGCGGCCTGGCCAGCAGGGCCGTCATGGCGGCCTTGTCGCCCGTCTGCCAGGCGGCGGCGAAGCGCTGCGCCGTCTCGGCGGGTGTGCCCCTCGTGTGCAGCACGTAGTACGCGCCACCGGCCGCGGCCCCCACCGCGAGCACGACGGCGCCGGACACGATCGCGATGGTACGACCCCGCGCCACTAGATCCCCCTGACCCTCGACGACTTCAGGACTGGCCGTTGGCGGCCTTGACGCTGGCCGCGTAGGCCGGCACGTATTCCTGGCCCGACAGCTTCTGGATGGCGGTCATGATCTCGTCGGTCACCGCCCGACGGTCGCGTGCCTTCGTGTGGTCGCCCTCGAACCGCAGGGGCTCCCCGATGGCGATGCCGATCCGCGCGGGCCTGGGCACCTTCGAGCCGACGGGCAGCACCTTCTCGGTGCCGCTCAGCGCCACCGGCAGCACCGGAGCGCCCGTCTTGAGCGCCAGCCAGGCCACCCCGACCTTGCCCCGGTAGAGGCGGCCGTCGGGGGAGCGGGTGCCCTCCGGGTGGATGCCGAACAGCTCGCCCCGCTCCAGCAGCTCGGCGGCGGCGTCGAGCATCGCCTGCGCGGCGTGCGCGCTCTCCCGGTCGATCGGCAGACTGCCGCCCAGCCGCATGAAGAACCCGGAGACGGGGTTGCCGTCGAAGTACTCGTTCTTGGCGGTGAACGTCACGTGCCGCGGCAGCAGCGCCGGCAGCAGGAACGAGTCGAGCACCGACAGGTGGTTGGCGGCCAGGATCGCGGGCCCGCTCCTGGGCACGTGCGCCGCGCCGGTGATGTGCGGCCGGCACATCGCGTGGGCGAGCGGCGCGGCGGCGAACTTGACCACTTCGTACAGCAACGAGCTCTCCTGATCATCGAGCGGTCGGCCACCCCACCATAAAGCAGGCGCCCCGCCCGAGGGGCGGGACGCCTGGGAAAAGCCGTTTAGGCCGATGTGGCGGTCGCCTCCTCGGCGAGATGCACAACACGGCTCCAGCCGAACGGTATTCCGTGAAGGCGGTAATTTGCGGCCCGGGGGACACAGACCACATCGGCCATTCGATGCTAACGGACATCCGGCGATCGCTATTCCACCGGACCCCAAGATTCGGTCAGGTTCTCGTCCAGGGAGGCTGAACCACGTCGAAGACCCGCTGCTCGCGGCCACGTAGGGCAACCTCGGCAAATTGCCACAAAATCGCCCCCGTCGGTGCGTGAACCACGATCGAGGGCCCCAGCGGCATCTGCAGCAGCTCCCCGTGCCAGCGTGGCACCCCCGGCCTCAGGAACCACTCCAGCGGCACGGCGTGCACCGAGGCCACCTCACGGGGGTCGGCCACCGGCTCCTGCGTGCCGCCGAACGCCACGACCGGCGTGATCACGAATCCCGAGTCGGTGACGAAGTCGTCGAGCAGCCCGGCCACCTCGACCCCGGCGAGGCCCGTCTCCTCCTCCAGCTCGCGCAGCGCCGCCTCCACCGGCCGCTCCCCGTCGTCGAGCCGCCCGCCGGGCAGCGCCCACTGCCCGGGGTTGCGGCCGCGGGCGGCCCGCTTGATCAGGACCGTGTACGGGGCTCGCTCGGCGTCCTCCAGCACGCACACGGTGACGGCGGCCCTGCGCACCCCGCCGGTGGGCGGGACCTCGCGGCGGTCGAAGGCGGCCAGATGGGATCTGATCTGCTCGCGCAGTTGGTCGATCGGCGACAGCACCTCTCAAGAATCGCACGCCGGCTCTCACAGAGACTGGCGCGGCAGCCGTACCGTGACGCTCAGCCCGCCCTCGGGCCGGGCGGCCGCGCCGACCTGGCCGCCGTGCGCCCGCACGATGGCCCGCACGATCGACAACCCCAGCCCCGCGCCTCTGGACGAGCGCACCCGGTCGCCCTGGCTCCGGCTGAACGGCTCGAACAGGTCGTCCACCTCGTACGGCGGCACCAGCGGCCCGGTGTTGCCTACCGTGATGACCGCGTCCCCATCCTCCTGCCCGAGCGCGAGCCAGATCTCACCGTCGCGCACGTTGTACTTGATCGCGTTCTCCAGCAGGTTGAACACGCACCGCTCCAGGAACAGCGGGTCACCCTCGACCAGCACCGGGCGCAGGTCCTGGTGCAGGGTGACGGGCCGCTTGCGCGGCTGGAGGTCGATCTGCTCGAGCACGGTCCGTACGACCTGCTCCAGGTCCACCCACTTGCGCACGGTGAGCTCCTGCTCCGACTGCGCGAGCAGCAGCAGGCCCTCGATGAGCCGCTCGTAGCGGGCGTTGGTGCCCAGCAGCGCCCTGGCCAGAGCCTTCAGGTCCTCCGACGCGGCCGGCTCCTCCAGCGACACCTCCAGCACCGTGCGGTTGATCGCCAGCGGGGTGCGCAGCTCATGCGAGGCGTTGGCGATGAAGCGCCGCTGCGCGTCGAACACCCCGTGCAGCCGGTCCAGCATCGCGTCGAACGTGTCGGCCAGGCGCCTCACCTCGTCGGGCGGGCCCTTCAGGCCGATCCGCTCGTGCAACGTGCTCTCCGACAGCCGCTGCGCCGTCTCCGTCACCCGGTCCAGCGGGCGCAGCGCCCGGTCGGCCACCACGTACCCGAGCACGAGCGCGACGACGCCGACCAGGATCATCGCGAGCATGGACCAGCGCACCATGTCGCTCAGCACGCTCTCGGCCCGGTACACGATGTCGCCCTGGAAAACGCCGTCCTCGAACATCGGGCGCTGCGCGACCATGTCGGGACGCGGGTTCGTGATCTTGCTGATGCCCACGACGAACTGCTGGTTCAGCGCCTGCCCGGTGATGAGGTACGTGACCCAGAGCAGGATCGAACCGGCCACGAAGAACAGGCCGCCATAGAGCAACGTGAGCCGCAGCCGCAGCCTCCTCCTGCTCCACCACAGCCGCCAGGCCTCGGGGATCAAAGCCGGTATCCCTTGCCGGGCACGTTCTGGATCGCGGCCGGCACCCCGAGCTTCTTGCGTAACGACGTGATCGTGACCCGCAGCGCGCCCGTGCCGGCGTCGGCGTACTCGTCCCAGACGCTCTTGCGCAGTTCCCCGGAGGTGACCAGCTCGCCGTCCGCGCTGAGCAGCACGCGCAGCACGTCGAACTCCTTGCGGTTCAGCGACACGGGATGCCCGTCCCTGGTGACCGTGCGGCGGGCCGGGTCGAGCGCGATGCCGTCGCGTTCGAGCGGCGGGACCGCGGAGCGGGGCGCTCTGCGGGCCAGCGCCCGGACCCGGGCCACCAGCTCGGCGAACGCGAACGGCTTGACCAGGTAGTCGTCGGCTCCGATGGCCAGGCCGTCGACCTTGTCGCGGATCTGCGCGGCCGCGGTCAGCATGAGCACCCGGCCGCCCCCGCCGCCCTCGCGCAGGCGCCTGCACACGTCGTCGCCGTGCACCTCCGGCAGGTCCCGGTCGAGCACCACCACGTCGTAGTCCACGTACGCGGCCATCTCGAGGGCGTCCTGCCCGTCGTAGGCCACGTCGACGGCGATCGCGTGCAGCCTGAGCCCGTGCGCCACCGCGTCAGCCAGCCGTTCCTCGTCCTCGACGACAAGCACCCGCATCGCCGGCCCCTTTCCTCTGACACAAGAGCGTGACGGAACACGTGTTAGCCGCAGGTAAGCGCTGAGGGCTTATCCGGTTCTAGCACCCTGTGGGCTGAAGTTAGGCCGCGCCTCGGGCGAAGGACCCGGGGCGCGGAGGAGTGAGTGACATGAACGTACGGCTTTTGCTGGCCGCCGTCCCGCTCGCGCTGGCGCTGGCCGCGTGCGGTGGGACGGCGCCCAAGGACGACGGCGTGGTCAGCGCGGGCGGCGGCACCTCGTCCGCCGGGTCGTCGGCCTCCCCGTCGGCCTCGCTGGACCCGCACGAGGCTCAGTTGAAATACGCGCAGTGCATGCGCGAGCACGGCATCAACGTGCCCGATCCGCAGAACGGCCAGCTTCGGGTCGAGGCCGACAAGAGCGTGGGCCGCGAGAAGATGGACAAGGCCCAGAAGGCCTGCCAGCCCATCCTGGAATCGGTCGTCCGCGATCGCACGCCCAGCCCGCAGGACTATGACCAGGCGGTCAAGTTCGCGCAGTGCATGCGCCAGCACGGCATCGACATGCCCGACCCCAAGCCGGGCGAAGGGATGCGCTTTGAGATCAGGTACGGCTCGGAGCAGAAGATCGAGGCCGCGCACAAGGCCTGCGAGCACCTCGCGCCCGGCGGCGGCAAGGGGAAGACCTCGTGAGGAAGGGACTGCTGCTGGGCGGCGGCACCGTACTGGCCGTCGCCGCGACGTGGACAGCGGTGGCCGTCCTGAACGACGGCGGCACCGATGCCGCCACGCCTGCCAAGCCCCCCGTGCCCGCCACCGCGGAGATCGCCAGGCAGGACCTGGTGGAGACCAAGACCGTGGACGGCGCCCTCACCTACGCCGGTGAGCGCCAGATCGACTCGGGCGCCGCCGGAACGGTGACCTGGGTCGCCGCCCAGGGCGCCGTGATCCGCCGCGGCCGCCCGCTGCTCAAGGTGGACCGTAGGCCACTGGTGCTGATGTACGGCAAGCTGCCGATGTACCGGACGCTGCAGCAGGGCGTGTCCGACGGACCGGACGTGGAGCAGCTCGAGCGCAACCTCAAGGCCCTCGGGTACGGCGACTACCTGACCGTGGACGACCACTTCAGCTACGCCACCGAGCAGGCGGTCAAGGACTGGCAGGACGACAGGGGGCTGGAGGAGACCGGGCGGGTCGACGCGGCCCAGGTCGTGTTCCAGCCCGCCGCCGTACGCGTGACCGAGGTCAAGACCGCAGCCGGCACCAAGACCTCGCCGGGGCGGCAGGCGCTCACGGTGAGCGGCATCCGCCGCCTGGTGCACGTGGACCTGGACACCGGCGACCAGTCGCTGGCGCGCAAGGGCGCCAAAGTCACGGTGACGCTGCCCGGCGGGGAGCGGGTCAGCGGACGGATCACCACGGTCGGGACGGTCGCGGAGACGTCCGGGCAGGGGCAGGACGCGACCACCACCGTCGACGTGGACATCACGCTGGCCAAGCCGCCCAAGACGAAGCTGGACCAGGCGCCGGTCGAGGTGGAGATGGCCAGCGCCCGCCACGCGAACGTGCTGGCCGTGCCGGTCGAGGCGCTGCTGGCGCTGCGCGAGGGCGGGTTCGGGGTCGAGGTGGTGGAAGGCGCGACCAGCCGGATCGTGGCGGTGGAGACGGGGGCGTTCGGGGGCGGCCTCGTCGAGATCAAGGGCGAGGGGCTGGCCGAGGGCATGAAGGTCGGGGTACCCGCCCAGTGAATGAGCACGTGAACGATCAAGAAGCCGTCGTGGAGCTGCACGGGGTGACGAAGACGTACCCCGGCGACGTGCACGCTCTGCGCGGCGTGGACCTGACGATCGCCCGCGGCGACCTGCTGGCCATCGTGGGCCCGTCGGGGTCCGGCAAGTCGACCATGCTCCACATGATCGGCACCCTCGACCGCCCGAGCACCGGCACCGTGCTCGTCGCCGGCCACGACGTCGCCACCTTGTCCGACCGGGAGCTGTCCGCGCTGCGCTCGCGCACCCTGGGCTTCGTCTTCCAGCAGTTCCACCTGTCGCCCGGCGTCAGCGCGCTGGACAACGTGGCCGACGGCCTCCTCTACACCGGCACGGGCCGGCGCGCCCGCCGCGAGCGCGCCGCCGAGGCGCTGGAACGGGTCGGGCTCGGCCACCGGCTGCGGCACAAGCCGTCGGAGCTGTCCGGCGGCGAGCAGCAGCGGGTAGCGGTCGCCCGGGCCGTGGCGGGTGACCCGCCGCTGCTGCTGGCCGACGAGCCCACCGGCAACCTGGACTCCCACGCCGGCGCCGACGTGCTGGCCGTGCTGGCGGACCTGCACGAGTCCGGCACCACCATCGCCATCATCACCCACGACGCCGAGATCGCCGGCTGGTGCCCCCGCCAGGTGCGCATGCGCGACGGCCTCATCGTCGACGGTCACGAGCACGATCATCTGAGCCCCGTGGAGCTCTTGAGAGGAGCCCGGCGTTGAACCACCACGACCGCCACCAGGGCAGGCAGCGGCTCGCGCCAGGCAGGCTCAGTCCGGGCGACGTGCTCCGGGTCGGGGCCGCCGGGCTGCGTGCCCGCCCCACGAGGGTGATCCTGTCGGCGCTCGGCATCGCCATCGGCATCGCGACGATGATCGCCGTGATCGGGATCTCGTCCTCCTCACGGGAGCAGCTCCTGCGCCAGCTCGACAAGCTCGGCACCAACCTGCTCACCGTCGCGCCCGGCCAGACCATGTTCGGGGAGAACGCCAAGCTGCCGACCACCGCGCTGGCCATGGTCCAGCGCATCCGCCCGGTGCGGACGGCCGCGGCCACCGGCGCCGTGGAGGCCACCATACGCCGCAACAACCACATTCCCGACGCCGTGACCGGCGGCATCGCCGTACAGGCGGCCAGTACCGACCTGCTGACCGCGCTGGAGGGCGGGGTGGCCAAGGGCACCTGGCTCAACGACGCCACCGCCCGCCAGCCCACCGTCGTGCTCGGTGCGAAGGCGGCCGAACGGCTCGGCCTGACCAGGACCGGGGTCCAGGTGTGGATGGGCGGCCGGTGGTTCACGGTCATCGGGATACTCGGGCCGATGCCGCTGGCGCCGGAGATCGAGCGTTCGGCCCTGGTCGGCTTCCCCGCGGCGCAGGAGCTGCTGGGGTTCGACGGCTACGCCACCACCATCTACGAGCGTTCCTCGGACGAGTCGGTGGAGTCGGTGCGGGAGGTGCTGGCCCGCACCGTGAACCCGGAGAACCCCGAGGAGGTCGCGGTCAGCAGGCCGTCGGACGCCCTGGCCGCCAAGGCCGCCGCCGCGGGCGCCTTCACCAACCTGCTGCTCGGGCTGGGCGCGGTGGCTCTGCTGGTGGGCGGCGTCGGGGTGGCCAACACCATGGTCATCTCGGTGCTGGAGCGCCGCAAGGAGATCGGTCTGCGCCGCTCGCTCGGGGCCACGCGGGGCCAGGTGCGCATCCAGTTCTTGTCGGAGTCGCTGCTGCTGTCGGCCCTGGGCGGCGTGGTGGGCTCGATGCTCGGCGCGCTGGCGACCACGGGATACGCCCTGTCGCGGAACTGGCCGCCGGTCGTCCCGCCGTGGGCCCTGGGCGGCGCGATCGGGGCGACCCTCCTGATCGGCACCCTCGCGGGGCTCTATCCCGCCATGCGGGCCGCCCGCCTGTCTCCCACGGTCGCCCTCGCCACCACCTGAGGTGTACGGCGGGTCCCGGAACCCGCCGTGCACGGGCTCCGGGGCGGTCATCAGGACGACATGCTGCCCACGATGATGGCGCCGAGCACGATGCCGAGGACCATCCCCACGCCGCCGGCGACGGCGGCCCACTTGCCGAGGGGCTCGCCTCGCGTGTGGCCGACGATGCCGAGGACGATGCCGGCCAGCCCGAACAGGATCGGGATGAACAGCACGGCCACCGCCGCGCAGACGAACCCGATGATCGACAGGATCTGGTTGCTCGGTTGCGGCTTCTGGGGAGGTGGCGGCGGCGGATATGGCGGCGGCTGCGGCCACTGCTCATCGCGTGCGTGCGGGGCGTCGTCGCCCTGGTACGGATCCTGCGAAGAGGTCACTGGCGGGCTCCTCTCGAGACGTGAACAACATCACACACCGAAGGCACCCGTCCTGTCGAGCCGAACGAACACGGACATCTACTGAATTCAGATGGCTTCTGCCGGATGGGAAAGCTGAGGTGGCAGGCCCCTGGCGTGTACGACGTCCAGCCGGGAGACGGCGCGGGTGAGGGCGACGTACAGGCGGTTGAGCCCGCGCGGCTCGGCTTCGGCGATGGCGGCGGGCTCGGCCACGATCACGTGGTCGTACTCGAGGCCCTTGACCAGCGAGGCGGGCTGCACACTCAGGTGGCCGTCCACGTCCATGCCCCCGTCCCGGAGCGCGGACGTGAGTGCCTCGACGTCGGCGTCCGCCGCGATCACCCCGATCGATCCCTCGAACGCCAGCGCCTCGCGCACCGCCGCCACCGCTCCCTTCTCCAGTTCGGTCACGCGGGTGACGCGCAGGCGGCCGTCCGAGCGGTACGAGCGGGTCGCGGGCACCTGGACGGCGAGCGCCGTCAGCAGCGTGTTGGCCAGCTCCACCACGGCCGCGGGGACCCTGAAGCCGGTGGTCAAGGCGATGACCTGGCCGTCCGGCTTGCCCAGCAGCGCCATGCGCTCGGGCCACGATGAGGCCGCCCACGGTGTGGTGCCCTGGGCCAGGTCGCCGAGCACGGTGAGCGAGCCGTGCTCGCTGCGCCTGGCCACGACCCTGCACTCCATGGGCGACAGGTCCTGGGCCTCGTCGAGGATGACGTGGCCGTAGCCACGCGGGCGCTCGATGAGGGCGGCGATCTCGTCGAGGAGCACGAGATCTGCGGCCGTCCACTTGGCGCTCTTGACGCTGCGGGGCGGCCTGGCCCAGGTGATGGCCTCCCACTCGGCGTCCGTCAGCACGTCGCCGGCCGCGTCGCCCCGGAGGACCCCGTACAGGACCTCTTCCGGTTTGACGGCGGGCCAGACGGCGTCCAGGAACGGGGTGACGGCGCGGGCGATCTTGCGGGTCCAGGCCGCGTTGGCTGTCCGGCCCCTGGCCTCCGCCTGGCGGCGGATCGCGGAGACCACCCTGGCCTGGACCCGCTCCCGGCCCACCCCGTACGGCAGCGACTCGCGGCGCGTGTCGTCCACGATGCGGCGCAGCTCGTCCTCCGGCACCCGCCACCGGTAGGAGCCGTCGGGCACCGCGACCGGCTCGACCGGCTTGCGGATCCGCCTGTACAGGGCGTTGCGCAGGACCTCGGCCATCCGGACGTCGTGCTTGACGAGCGCGGCGGCCTCGCTGTCCACGGCGGTGACGGGGACGGAGGCGAGCAGGCGCTCCAGGGTGGTCTGCTCGACCTCCATCTCGCCGAGCGCGGGCAGCACGGCGGAGATGTAGCCGAGGAAGGCCCGGTTCGGGCCGAGGACCAGCACGCCGGAGCGTTCGAGCCGCTGCCGGTGCGCGTACAGCAGGTACGCGGCCCGGTGCAGCCCGACCGCCGTCTTGCCGGTGCCCGGTGCGCCCTGGACGCAGATCGAGGTGTCCAGCTCGGCGCGTACGAGGTCGTCCTGCTCCGGCTGGATGGTGGCCACGATGTCGCGCATGGGGCCGACGCGGGGACGTTCGATCTCGGCGGCCAGGATGGCCGACTCGCCTTCCTCGCCCTGTTCGAGCCGTTCGTCCTCAAAGCTCGTCAGCGTCGTCCCCGACCAGCCGAAGCGGCGGCGCACCGCGACGCCCTGCGGGTCGCGGGCACTGGCCCGATAGAACGCCCGCGCGACCGGCGCGCGCCAGTCGATCACCACGGGCGGACCCCCGTGCTCGCCGGTGATGTGCCGCCTGCCGATGTGGTAGGCGCGCCCGCGGTGCTCGGCCGAGCCCTGGCCGAAGTCCAGCCGGCCGAAGAAGGGCGGCCCCTCGGGCTCCTCGCTCAGCTCCTTGGCCAGGCTCTTGAGGTGGCGTCCCAGCCGCTCGGCGCTGTAACGGTCGCCGGCCACGGTCTCACCGACGATCACGTTGTCGCGCGCGCCGTCGAGCATCCTGTGCAGCCCCGCCTTGCAGCGTTCGACGTACTGCCTCTCGTCGTCGAGCGTGCCCACTCGCGCCTCCTCAGAAAGCGTTAACTCGGTCAAGACTTTAACCAGGTTAACGGTTTTTGCTAGAGTCTGCTCATGGCAGGACTACGGGAGCTCCAGCGGCAGCGCGTCCACGAGGCCATCTCGGCGGCGGCCATCGCGCTCTTCCTGGAGCGCGGCTTCGACGAGGTGCCCGTGACGGAGGTGGCGGCGGCGGCGGGCGTCTCGAAACCGACGCTGTTCAAGTACTTCCCGACCAAGGAAGACCTCGTGCTGCACCGGATCGCCGACCATCAGGGCGAGGCCGCCCGCGTCGTGCGGCGGCGAGCGCCGGGCGAGCGGCCGCTGGAGGCGCTGCGACGCCACTTCCTCGACGGGCTCTCCAGGCATGACCCCGTCACGGGACTCAACGACGAGCCGGAGGTGCTGGCCTACCAGCGGATGGTGTACTCCACGCCGAGCCTGGTCGCGCGGCTGTTCCAGCACATGTCGCTGGACGAGCGGGCCCTGGCCGAGGCGCTCGCGGAGACCGTCGACGACCTGACCGCCGATCTGGTCGCCGGGCAGGTGCTGGCCACCCAGCGGGTGCTGGCCCTGCGCAACGTGGAGCTGCTGGCGGAAGGGCGGCCGCTGGCGGAGGTGGAGCGCGAGGCGGTGCGGGCGGCCGAACGCGCCTTCTCGCTCCTTCCCGCCGGCGTGTGAACTGATTGCCTCAGGACAGGGGGCGGGAGGCGGGGAGGCGGAGGCGGTCGACGGCGTCGCGGCGCGTCTTCTCCGGACGTCGGTCGTAGCGGGCCGTCGTGGCGGGGGAGGAGTGGCCGACCAGGGCCTGGGCCGTGGCCAGGTCCACGCCCGCGTCCAGCAGTTCGCCGATGAACGTGCGCCTGAAGTCGTGCGCGGTACGCCGCGAAGCCCCCGCCTCGGCCAGGCGGCGGGCCAGGATGTCGGCGATGCCCTGCCCCGTCAGCCCCACGGGCCGCCCGTCACGCGTCCGCAGCCGGCCCGCCTTGCTGATCGGGCTGAACAGCGCCCCCGGCGAGGTCCCCCGGATCGCCAGCCACCGCTCCACCAGCCCGATCGCATCAGTGGTGAGATAGACGAGGCGCTCCTTGTCGCGCTTGCCGCGCACCCGCAGCGACCGGCTGCCCGGGTCGTAGTCGGCCAGCGACAGGCCCCCGAGTTCGGCGCGGCGGCAGCCGGTGGAGTACAGGACGGCGATCACGGCCGCGTCCCGCACCCCGGCCGGTGAGTCGTCGCAGGCCGACAGGGCCGCTCCGACCACCTCGGGCGGCACGTGGTGCCCGGTGGGCAGGCGGCTCTGGCGTACCGGGGCCAGGTCGGAGGCGCGGGCGAAGTCCTCGGCGCTGGTCTGGCCCAGCCGCCACGCCTCCTTCAGCACCCGCCGCAGCGCGACCAGGTGCTTGTTCACGTAGGCCGCCGACCAGCCCTGGTCGGTGAGCATCGTACGGATGCGGACCGTGTGCTCGTACCTCAGCAAATGCCACGGCTGGCCCGCGCCCGTGGCGCTCTCGTCGCCTGTGAGCAGCCGGGCCAGCCGATCGAGGCAGCCGCGCATCGTGCGGCGCGACTCGGGGCTGGTGAGCGAGTCGAGATAGACGTGGTACGGGTCGCGCGCCGGCTCGACCGGCGGCGTCATCGCCTCGGGGACGGCGGGCAGGCTCACCTTGCCGATCTTACGGCTCGCGCTGCGGGACTCGAGGAGCCGCACCGGCGACCGCCGCGCCCGCACGCCGGACCTGGGACGACGCCGTCCGGACGCGCGGCCGGGACGCCGGGTCAACACGTGATCTACAAGATCTGAACGCGCCGTCTACCGGCCGTCGTCACTGTTGATCCAGGCCGCCAGAAGGGTCTGCCGGCCCACGTTGACGCGGAGCCGGTGGGAGCGCGGTGTGAGAACTCGTTGGACCCTGACGTCGGTGTCAGCGATGGCGGCCATGGCCTTGTCGTGCCTCGCCGTCCCGTCCTGGGGCGCGGTCCCAGGACGGGAGGCGCAGGTCGCGGCCGCACGGACGGCCGGCCCGCTGCCCCAAGTGACCGAGGCCGAGGCGGCGCGGGCGGCCCGTGAGTCGGGGCGGCCGGTGGAGGTCCTCGGCCTGCGCGGCGAGAGACGTGAGGTACAGGCCCAGCCCCAGGGCGGGTTCGTCGCGGTCGAGCACGTGAAACCGGTCCGTACCTTGAAGGACGGCGAGTGGGCCGACATCGACACCACCCTGCGGAAGGACTCCGACGGGTCCGTCCGGCCGGCGGCCACCACCGTCGATCTGCGGCTCTCCGGCGGCGGGGACGCGCCCATGCTGTCGATGACCCGAGCGGGCCGCCGGATGTCGCTGTCGTGGCCCGGCCCCCTGCCCACCCCTGAACTCGAAGGCGACACCGCCGTGTACCGGGGTGTGCTCGGCCCCGACATCGACCTGCGGGTCCGGGCCACCGCCGAGGGCGCCTCGCACGTGCTGGTGGTGAGGACGCCGCAGGCGGCCGCCGATCCCCGGCTGGCCAAGCTCCAGTTCGGGCTCTCAGCGCCGGACCTGCGGCTGACGGGGGACGAGCGGGGCGAGCAGTCGGCACTCGACCCGGTGACGGGCGCCGAGGTGTTCAGCGCACCGCCGCCGAAGATGTGGGACTCCAGCGAGCCGGCCGGGCCGGCGCTGGCCGGGGACACAGGGTTGCGCAGGCCGTCCGCAGCCGCGCTGGGGGACACCTCGCGCGTCGCGGCGATGAAGATGAGCGCCGACGCCGCCCGTATGACGCTGGAGCCGGACCGGGGGCTGCTCACCTCGCCCGACGTGAAGTTCCCGATCTACATCGACCCCATGTGGTACGCGCCCGGGGAGTCCGCCCGCTTGATGGTCTCCAGCGGCGGCTGGGAGGCGTACAACTTCGACGACGAGGGCATGGGGCGCTGCCCCATCAGCCTGCCTCCGGCAGGCGCCTACTGCGGCAGCTCCCATGTCAAGCGGCTGTTCTACCGGATGCCGACCAGCCGTTTCGCGGGCAAGCAGATCCTTTCGGCGGAGTTCTCCGTGAAGGAGACCTGGGCGCCGTCGTGTGACGGGCGATCGGTGCAGATCTACCGGACCACCGCTTTCGGCAAGAGCTCGACCTGGAATTCGACCAAGGACAACTGGGCGGACTACCTCACCTACAAGGACGTCGCCAAGGGGCATTCGAGCAGCTGCCCGGCGGGCGATGTGATCTTCAACGTCGAGTCGGCCGTCAAGGAGGCCGCCAAGAAGGGCTGGTCGAGCACGACGTTCGGCCTGCGGGCCGGGCACGAGGACGACGAGTACGGCTGGAAGCGGTTCGACGGGGACGCGATCCTGCGCGTCTACTACAACACCGCCCCGCCGCAGCCGCAGATGACGCAGCTGCACTCCAGCCCCGGCGGCCCGTGCCCGGCCTACGGCCACACCACGCCGGTGAACCGGCTGCCGATGCTGTACGCCGACAACCTCACCGATCCCGACAGCAGCGGCGCAGAGGGGGAGAAGCTCAACGCCGAGTTCCTGGTGTCGTGGAAGGACGCCTCCGGCACCGAGCACCAGTGGAGCACCACCAGCCCCAAGAAGCAGTCGGCCAAGGGCTCGCACCGTTCGTCGTTCTCGGTGCAGGTGCCTTCGGGCCTGATCCCGGTGAACACCGACTTCAACTACCAGGTGCGCGCCTACGACGGCGTGGCGTGGAGCCCGTGGAGCTCGGGAGGCGCCGCCACCAGCTGCTATCTGCGCTACGACCCCACAGCTCCCCGCACCCCGGTGGTCGGCTCGCCCGAGTACCCGGAGCTGAACCCCGACGACCCGGACGTGAGCGCGCGCGACGGCGTCGGCCGCTACGGCTCGTTCACGATCACCTTCGACCCCGAGGTGACCAAGTTCGCCTACGCGCTCAACACGACCCCCGCCCCCGCCTCGGCGCTCACCCGCGCCGCCAACCCGCAGACGGTCCAGATGGTCCCGACGCATCCCGGCGTCAACACCCTGTACATCACGGTGTGGGACGCGGCGGGGAACTTCTCGGTCGGCGACTACCGGTTCTGGGTGAGCGAGGGCGCCCCGGAGAAGGCGCGGTGGAAGCTGGACGAGCCCGCCGGCTCCGCCACGCTCACGGGTGAGACCCCGGGGATCGCGGCGCGGTCCGGCGCGGGGGCCACCCTGGGCGCGGAGGGCAAGGTCGGCAACGGCCTCAGCCTCGACGGCTACGCCGGTGGTTACGCCGCCACCGACCTCGCCGTCGCCGACACCGCTCGGAGCTTCACCGTCTCGGCATGGGTCCGGCTGCGCAAGAACGACGCCTTCTACAACGTCCTGGCGCAGGACGCGTCCGTCCAGAGCGGTTTCCAGCTCGGCGTGAATCCCGCCCCCAGCTCATGGGTGTTCAAGACCCCGGCGAACGACGTGAAGGGCGGGAGCGGCCCGTGGACCGGCGCGATCGCGCCCACGCCGCCGGAGCTGAACGTCTGGACCCACCTGACCGGCGTGTACGACGCGCCCGCCAAGATGCTCCGGCTGTACGTCAACGGCACCAAGGCGGCCGAGACCCCGGTCGCCTCCGTACTCGACGCCAGGGGCGCGTTCCAGATCGGGCGCAGCCTGTACGACGGCGGGTACGCGAACAACTGGCCGGGCGACGTGGACGAGGTCAAGGTGTTCGCCGAGGCCCTGTCGGACGACGACGCGGCGAGCCTGGCCGCCGGCTCCACCCCCGAGGGCCGCAAGCTCAAGGCGCACTGGCGGCTGGAGGAACCCGCGGGCAACGAGCGGGTCTACGGCGAGGGCGGCGGCCCCCTGTCCGCCGGCGTCCAGGGCGGAACGACCCTCGGCGTCCCCGGGCAGGTCGGGACGGCCATGCAACTCACCGGGCCCGGCGCGTACGCCTCCACCGCCGGCCCGGTGCTGAACACGACCGGGAGCTTCGCCGTCTCCGCCTGGGTGAAGCTGCCGATCACCGCCGCCACGGAGATGACGATCCTGAGCCAGGACGGCGCCAACATGAGCGGCTTCTTCCTCAAGTACCGGGCCGTCAACAAGAAGTGGGCGTTCATGCGGACGACGAGCGACGTCGCGGGCTCGACCAGCCTCACCGCGTACTCGGCCGCCAATGCCGTGCTCGGCCAGTGGACCCACCTGGTCGGGGTCCAGGACGTCGTGGCCGGGAAGCTCCGGCTCTATGTCAACGGGGTCGAGAGCGGCACCAACAACCTGCCACCGGTATGGCAGGCCGGAGGGGGCCTGCAGATCGGCCGGTCCAAGTGGAACGGCGCATCGGTCGACTATGTCACGGGCGCGATCGACGACGTGCGGGTCTACGACCGGATCGTCTCGGCCGAGGAGGCGCAGGACCTGTTCGCCGTCAAGTCCGACATCTTCGGCCGCTGGCGGCTCAACACCGCGACCGGCACCCCGGCGAGCAGCCCCGACTCCGCGCCGGCAGCCGTCAAGCACCCCGTCACGCTGGCCGGCGGCGCCAAGATCACCACCGATCCCGCCCTGGCCATCGTGTCGCCGCCGGACGGCCAGCTGGCAGGGGCGCTCGACCTTCCCGGCGGCGACGGGGACTACGCCGCGGCCGACGGGGCGGTGGTGGACAGCGCCGAGAGCTTCACGGTCTCGGCCTGGGCGCAGACGGCCGGCGCTCCCACCAGGTCCATGACCGTGCTGGGCCTCGCCGGCACCACCAACAGCGCCGTGACGGTGCGCTACGACGCGGCCAAGGGCCGCTACGTCCTGGACGTACCCAGCGTGGACGGGACGGGCGCCACCACGGCGACGGTGGAGCACTCCAGCTTCCACCAGGGCGGCTTCGGTGACTGGGACCACCTGGCGGTCGTCTACGACGGTTTCAACAGCCGGATCACGCTGTATGTCAACGGCGTGCGGGAGGACGCCGCCGAGGCGCCGACGGTGTCGTACCGCGAGAACACCCGGGTCTTCGCCCCCATCACCTCTCTGCAACTCGGCCGGGCCAAGGCAGGCGGCGCCTACCCGGCAGGCCAGAACTGGCGCGGTCAGCTGGACGACGTCTGGGTGCTGCGCGGCGCGGCCACCGAGGAAGAGGTCGCCTACCTGGCCAACCCCACCGAGATCGACGAGCTCTAGCCGTGGAGGATGTTGTGCGTAGCGGGAGGAACGGGCGGCGTTTTCCGCGCCTGGTCGCGACCCTGACGGCGCTCGTCGTGTGCGCGGGGCTGCTGGCGGCGGCGCCGGTCGAGGCCCCGCCGGTCGCGGCGGACACCGCCCGGCTGCTGCCCAAGCCGGCGGACCCCGACAAGACGGTGGCCGGGCACGAGATCAAGGTCAAACCACGCAAGCTGGACGCCTCCGTGGCCCACCCGGCGCCTCCGGCCACCGTGACGTGGCCGAAGGCGGGTGTCGCCGAGGTCTCCCTGTCCGCCGCCGCGCCCGGCCTCCGTGAGCCGGCCTCCGCGCCTGCCACGAAGGCGGGCACACTTCCGGTCTGGGTCGGTGCCGTCTCGCACACTGGCGCCGCCCCGTCCGCCGAAGCCGCCGCGTCCGCCGCCCCGTCCGCCGCCCCGTCCGCCGCCCCGTCCGCCGCCGCGTCCGCCGGCCCGTCCGCTGCCTCGTCCGCCGCCCCGGACAAGGTGCGAGTGCGGATGCTGGACCGCGCGGCGGGGCGGCGGGCCGGCGTCGACGGGGTGATGTTCTCCGTCGAGCCGGCCGGCGCCGCGCCGGTCCCGGAGAAGCTGGCCGTGCGCCTGGACTACTCCGGGTTCGCCCGCGCGTACGGCGCCTCCTACGGCTCCCGCCTGCGGCTGGTGCGGCTGCCCGCCTGCGCGCTCACCACGCCGGACGCCGCCGGCTGCCGTACGGCGACACCGGTCGCCTCGGCCAACGACACCGAGCAGCAGACCGTCAGCGCGGAGGTGACGACCGCGTCCGGGGACGGCGCGGCGACGGTGCTGGCGGCCGCGGCGGCGCCCTCCAGCGGCAAGGGCGACTACAAGGCGACGTCGCTGTCGGCGTCGGCGACGTGGGGCGTCGGTCCTCAGTCCGGCGACTTCACCTGGTCGTACCCGATACGGGTGCCGCCGGTGCCGGGCGGGCTGGCCCCGAACGTCGGCCTGTCGTACTCCTCCTCGTCCATCGACGGCCGCACCTCCAACACCAACACCCAGCCGTCCTGGGTGGGCGACGGGTTCGACCTGTGGCCCGGCTACATCGAGCGGCGCTACAAGTCCTGCAAGGACGACGGCGTGCCGAAGAACGCCACCCTCGACCTCTACCCCGGCGATCTGTGCTGGGGTTACGACAACGCCACGATGACGCTGAACGGCAAGGGCGGCGAGCTCATCCCCGCCGGCGGCGACAAGTGGCGGATGAAGAACGACGACGGCACCCGCATCGAGAAGCTGACCAGCGCCTCCATCGACAACGGCGACAACGACGGAGAGTACTGGAAGGTCACCACCCCCGACGGCACCCAGTACTTCTTCGGGCTGAACATGCTGGCCCTGGAGAACCCGCAGACCCAGTCGGCCTGGACGGTGCCGGTGTTCGGCGACGACGACGGCGAGCCCTGCCACAAGTCCGAGTTCAAGGACTCCTCGTGCCAGCAGGCGTGGCGGTGGAACCTCGACAAGGTCGTCGACCGGGACGGCAACGCCATCACCTACTTCTACAAGCAGGAGACCAACCACTACGGCCGCAACCTCAAGGCCGAGGACGAGACGTCGTACGTGCGCGGCGGCTATCTCGACCACATCGACTACGGCCTGCGCTCCGACAACCTGTTCCCGGGCAAGGCTCCAGCACGGGTCAGCTTCGAGGTCTCCGAGCGGTGCCTGCGCTCTGAGGACGCCGACTGCGCGGTGGACAAGATCAAGGACCACCCGGAGTACTGGGAGGACGTGCCCTGGGACCTGCACTGCGACGCCGGACAGGAGTGCAAGGAGGACCACGGCAATCTCTCGCCGACGTTCTGGTCCCGTAAGCGGCTGACCATGATCAAGACCCAGGTCCTCAAGGCGGACGGCAGCGACTACCGCCCGGTGGACCACTGGGAGCTGAAGCACGCGTGGGGGGTGGCCGACGTCGACCGGCAGTTGCTGCTGACGTCCATCGTCCACACCGGTCTCGCCGGACCGGACCCGGTCGAGCTGCCCCCTGTGTCGTTCGTCTACACGCAGAAGCCGAACCGGGTGGACAAGCTCGGCGACG
Organism: Nonomuraea sp. CA-141351; assembly: GCF_050944675.1. Taxonomy (NCBI): domain Bacteria; kingdom Bacillati; phylum Actinomycetota; class Actinomycetes; order Streptosporangiales; family Streptosporangiaceae; genus Nonomuraea; species Nonomuraea sp. CA-141351. The sequence continues at coordinate 7,227,828 of NZ_CP191982.1, read as the reverse complement.
ACCTCGGCCCGTTCGTGAAGGACCGGCTCGGCACGGTGTACAACGAGTTCGGCGGGGTCCTCGACATCAAGTACTCCGACGCGGACTGCACCCCGAGCGACCTGCCGACCCCGCAGACCAACCGCCGCCGGTGCTTCCCCACGTACTGGACGAAGACCGACGGCGACAGCGAGAACCCGACCCTCGACTGGTTCCACAAGTACGTGGTGACCGAGACCGTCCAGACCGACCTGACCGGCGGCTCGCCCGACATGGTCACCAGGTACGACTACGGCATCGGGCACCCCGCCTGGCACTTCGACGACGACGACGGGCTCACGCCCGAGAAGTACAAGACGTGGTCGCAGTGGCACGGCTACGACAAGGTCCGCGTGATCAACGCCGCCACCAGCAGCGCGCCCGGCCAGGTCGACCACTGGTACTTCCAGGGCATGGACGGCGACCGCCTGAACACCTCCGGCGGCAAGAAGGACGTCAAGGTCTCCGACGACGAGGGAGGCAGCTATCCCGACCACGAGTCCCTGCAGGGGTTCGAGGTCCGTACCGAGACCTACGACAAGGCCGGCGGCAGCATCGTGTCCAAGAGCGTCGCCTCGCCGTGGCACTCCCAGACCGCCTCCCGCACCCGCTCGTGGGGAACCGTCACCGCCAACCTGATCGGCACCAAGACCACCCGGAAGCTGACCGCGCTCGACGACGGGAGCTGGCGGGAGACCAAGACCACCACCAACACCTTCGACACCACGACGGGCGCACCGACCCAGGTCGACGACTTCGGCGACGTCACCACCGACGCCGACAACCGATGCACCACCACGACGGTGGCGGCGCAGAACACCACCGACTGGCTGGTCGGCTTCCCGGCGCAGGTGCGGACGGTGGCCGCGTCCTGCGGTCAGTCCGTGGACCTCAGCAAGCAGCTCATCTCCGACGGGCGCACCTACTACGACGGCGGGGCCTTCGGAGCGGCGCCGACCAGAGGACTGGTCACGGCGACCGACAAGGTCGCGGCCACCGGCACCACCAGCACCGCCGTGCGTTATGTGCCGGCCACCAAGACCGCCTACGACGCTTACGGCAGGCCGAGGGCCGTGACGGTGGTCGACAACACCACGGCCACCCCCGTCGAGCGCACGACGAGCACTGTCTACACCGAGAGCGGCGGCCTGACCACCAGGGCGACGGTCACGGGCCCGCCGGTCAAGAGCGGGGACGCCGGCTCGGCGATGACCACGATCACCGAGCTCGATCCCGCCTGGGGAAGCGCCCTCAAATCCACCGACGAGGGCGACAGGACGACGGTCTTCTCCTACGACGCCCTCGGCCGGGTGGCCAGGGTGTGGGCGCCGGGCCGCGACACCGACCAGCTCCCGAACCGGCAGTTCGGCTACCGGACGGTGGCCGGCGAGATCACCGCGATCTACACCAAGGAGCTCAACAACGACGGCGGCCAGGACACCGCGTACGAGCTGATGGACGGCTGGCTGCGGTCCCGCCAGACCCAGCAGCCCGGCCCGGACGGCGGCCGCCTGATCAGCGACACCTTCTACAACGCCCAGGGCAGCGTGGACCGGACCTACGCCGCGTACTACGCCGACGACGCCCCCAGCGCGTCCCTGTTCGGCGTGGACACCCCGGGCCAGGTGGAGACCCAGACCGCCTACACCTACGACGGACTCGGCCGCGTCGTCGCCGAACGGCTGCTCGCGGGCAACAGCGACGCCGGTGAGAAGTGGCGCACCACCTACGCCTACAGCGGCGACCGGACGACCGTCACCCCGCCCGACGGCGGCATCCCCACCACCACCCTCGTCGACGCGCTGGGCAGGAAGGTCGAGGTCCGCCAGCACAAGCCGGGCGGCTACGACTCGACCTTCTACAGCTACACCACCAGGGGACAGCTGGCGTCGATCAAGGGGTACGGCGGCCACACCTGGACGTACGACTACGACCTGCGCGGCAGGCTGGTCCGCAAGTCCGACCCTGACAAGGGCGTCAGCACCTACACCCATGACGACCTCGACCAGGTCGTCCAGACCGAGGACGCCCGCGGCAAGAAGATCAGCGTGACCTACGACCCGATCGGCCGCCAGAGCGCCCGGTACGACACGACTAACGGCAGCCCAGGCGTCAAGCTCGCCGAGTGGACGTACGACACGGTCCGCAAGGGACAGCCGACCGCCTCCATCCGTTACGAGAACGGCGCCGTCTACACCGAGGCCGTCAACTTCTACGACCCCCAGAACCGTCCGACCCGCACGACCGTGACCCTGTCCGGCCTCCCCGCGACCGAGTCCGCGCTCGCGCCGTCCGCCGGCTACCAGTTCAACACCGTCTACAACCTCGACGGGAGCGTGCAATCGGTCAGTAGTCCGGCGGTCGGCGGGCTGCCGTCCGAGGTGATCGCCACCACGTACGACGACCTCGGGCGCGAGGTGAAGCTGACGAGCAACCTGGGGACGTACGTCATCGGGAGCGACTACAGCAAGACCAGCAAGCTGCTGGGCAGGCGGCTGTCCACCGGAGGCAAGCAGGTCGACCAGACCTACGGGTACGAGTTCGGCACCCAGCGGCTGAAGACCAGCACGACCGTCCACGCCGGTATGCCGGGCGTCGACCGCAATGCCACCTACGGCTACGACGACGCGGGCAACATCACGCAGATCACCGACGTCTCCCGCGACGGCACCGACAACCAGTGCTTCCGCTACGACTACCTCAGAAGGCTCACCGACGCCTGGACCCAGGCGACCGACGGCTGCGCGACCGATCCCGGCTCGGCGACCCTGGGCGGTCCCGCGCCGTACCGGACCGCGTACACCTTCGACGCCTCCGGCAACCGCGCCACCGAGACGCAGTACGACACGGCCAACAGGACCGCCGCCACGCGCACATACGCCAACGCGGGTGGCACCGGCGCCGGCGCCTCGTACAAGGGGCACCAGCTCGCCACCGTGATCACCCAGACCGGGACCGGCGCGCGCACCGACAGCTACGCCTACGACGACACCGGCAACACCACCAGGCGGACCACCGGGGCCGGTGACCAGACGCTCTCCTGGGACGCCGAAGGCCATCTCACCAAGGTCACCGACTCGGGCACCGGTGAGACCAGCTTCGGCTACGACCCCGACGGCGAACGGCTGATCCGCCGCGACCCGAGCGGGACGACGCTGTACCTACCTGGACTGGAGCTCCGCCTCAACAAGGGAGCCACGTCCACCCAGGGCACCCGCTACTACAGCCACGACGGCGAGACGATCGCCATGCGCACGGCCGCCGGGGTCACCTTCCTGTCGCCCGACCACCAGGGCACCGGCGAACTGGCGATCGACGCGACGACCGGTGGGTTGAGCAAGCGGCGCTACACCCCGTTCGGCCGGCCACGTGGCACCGCCGCCGGCGTCTGGCCGGGGGAAAGGGGTTTCGTCGGCGGCACCAACGACTCCAGCACGTCCCTCACCCACCTGGGCGCTCGTGAGTACGACGCGGACATCGGCCGCTTCGTCTCCGTCGACCCGGTGTTCGACCTGGGCGCCCCGCAGAGCTGGGACGGCTACTCCTACGCCGACCAGAGCCCTGTCACCCAGAGCGACCCCACGGGCCTTCAACCGGACGGCCCCTGGTGTGGCCCCTACGCCTGCCACCCCGGTGCGAGAGACCCGGGGGCCGGCAGCGACGGCGGCGGCCACAGCGGCGACGGCAACACCACCGGCCACGGAGGCGGCGGAAACAGCGGCGGCGGTAGCGGTGGCCATGGCGGCGGTGGCAACTGGTTCGTCAGGCACATACTCAAGCCGGGCTGGAACGCCTACGTAGGCGCCGAGATGTGGGGCTTGCAGAACCCCGGGATGAACCCCCTCGCCCCTCTCTTCAATCTGCCAGGAGCCGAAGACAAAGTCGCTGGTTGGGTAGGCGCGGACACTCACTCCAACTGGTACAAAGCGGGCAAACTTGCGCCAGAAATCGCCACCGCGGTGATCGGTGTCGCAGGCATGGCCAGGGCAGCGGTAAGGCTTGGGATCAGTGGCCTGACAAGGGTCCTGGCCGGAAGGGCTGCCGGCGCCGGGGAACGCGCGCTCGCCAAGGAAGTCGTGGAGAAATCGGCGACTTCCGCCGCGCCGAAGGTCGTCAGCCACGTACGGCCCTCGAAGGTTCCGTGGAATACGTGGCAGAGCTATCCCAAGGTAAGTAGGGGCGGCAAGGAATATGCGAAGGTGGGGGGACGTCTCTATTCGCGACATGCCGTAGATCGGATGCAGCCCAGCGGCATGCGGTACTCGCCTCGTCCTGGTCCGCATGAGGAAGGATTTACTGGAGGAAGGCCGCAAATACACCAGGCGGGCGGGGGGTATGACTACGGGCGGAGCGTTTCGCCTGCATACGTCGAAGACGCGATCGCGAGTACGATCGGTATCCGGCAACCGGCCAATGGGAATATCTCCTATATATCTGGAACTCTGCAGGTGATCACCAACGAGCAGGCGGCTGTTGTCACCATCATCACTCGATAAGGCGGCACGATTCCTTCCGCCTGACCTCATGGAAACGAAGGTGCGGGTGTGCGGAGAAGTGGGGTTCCGGTAAAGTAAACGGTTCCCCACGGTTTCAAGGATGACGCAAGAATAATCATATGCCGGAGAACGTCAGGTGGCGGTCGGCCTGGTACTTGACGAAAAGGCGCATGAGGCCTTGCATCTGGTAGCGGCCTGGTTCGGGGGAGTCCAGGAGGCGGATGTCGAGGAGCTTCTCCAGTAGCTTCTCGGCCTGATCGGGGGCTGTGCCGGCGACTCCGGCGGCGAGGGGGAGGGTGATGTGGGGGTGACGGGACGCGGCCAGGATGGAGAGAAGGCGAGTCAGGTCCCGCACACTGGGGTCGTTTTCCAGTTGCTGGAATGTGGCCGCAAGGGTGGATCTAATGGACAAATCATCTACTTTGAGCTCGTCGAGACGGCGCCGTTCGTTCTCCAATCTGTCCGCCAGCCAGCGCAGCGGCCAGCGGGGCCGTGAGGTCAGTCGGGCAGCGGCGATGCGTAAGGCGAGAGGGAGTCCTTCACAGTATCGGGCGATCCGCTGGGCCACGTCCGGCTCGGCGGCGACGCGATCCTCGCCCGCCAGGCTGCCGAGCATGGCCAGGGATTCCTGCTCGGACAGCGCGTTCAGGTGGTGGACCGCATAACCCAGGGTGGTCAGGGAACGCCGGCTGGTCACCAGAACCGAGCACCGCTCGCCTGGGAGCAATGGTCCGACCTGGGCACCGTCCACGGCGTTGTCGAGGAGCACGAGCATGTCACGATCCGTCGTAAGAGAACGGAAACGGGCGGCCGCCTCGGCCGTTTCCGCCGGCACATCCGTCGGCGCGATACCCAGGGCCCGCAACATGCGCCCCAGGGCTTCGGTGGATTGAAGGGGTTCCAGCGCTTCGCGGGATCCTTGCAGGTCGACGTAGAGGAACCCCCCGGGGAAGTGGTCACGCAGGCGATGGGCTAGGTGGATCGCCAAGGCCGATTTGCCCATGCCGCCGCTCCCGGTGATCACGACGGCGCTCGAACCACTGGGGCTGGTCATGAGTCGTTGTAAGGAGGCCAGGTCTTCCTGTCGGCCGCTGAATGCCGGGACGTCCCGGGGCAGCTCCAGGGGCGGCGATGCCGAGGCGGAGCCCTCCTGCGCGGCACTGGGGACGGCCACGAGGCGAGCGGATGTCCCCGGACCAGGCAAGGACCGGCCCTCGAGGATGGCACGGTGCAGCTCTCGCAAGTCAGGGCCGGGTTCGAGGCCGAGTTCCTCCACAAGCACCTGTCGCGCCCGCCGGTAGGAGTCCAGGGCGTCGGCGCGCCGGTCCGCCGCGTACAGCGCGCGCATGAGCTGCCCCCACAGCCCTTCCCGCAGCGGATGCTCACTCGTCAGGTTCTGGAGCTCGTGGATGAGCTCGGGCCCCCGGCCCAGCAGCAGGCCCGCCTCGACGCGGGCCTCGGTGGCGGTGAGCCGGCGCTCGTCCAGTCTGCTCACCTCAGCCGTCACCGCCGTGGTGGGCAGGGCGTCGGAGTACGGCTCCCCGCGCCACAGGGCAAGCGCCTGGGTGAGGAGCAGGTGGGCTTCCTCCGCGTCGCCCTTGGCCAGCGCCGCGCGGCCCCGCGCGGTCAGGGCGTCGAAGCGGGCGACGTCGGTCGCGTCGGCGGCGCAGCGCAACTCGTAGCCGGACGCCCGGGTGAGGACGGTCCCGCCGCCGAGGTCGCCGAGCGCCCGGCGCAGCTGCAGGATGTAGCCCCGGATCAGGGTCGCCGCCGTCGTCGGAGGTTTGGCGGGCCACAGCTCAGTGATCATGTGCGCTGTGGTGACCGGCCTTCCGACGCCCATCATGAGCAGGGCCAGCAGGGTCCGGGGGCGAGAGCCGGGGACCGAAACCCAGTCCGAGCCGGTCCAGAACCGTATCGGCCCGAGGACCTGCAGTCGCATGTACCACCCGCACATTCGTGGACCAGGACGAACGATTCGCCGGTGCCTGGCCAGGGTGCCGCAATGCGTCGGCATGTTCCAGACTTTGCGTCTGAGTGCAAAAGCACAGGTCCCAGGGCTTCTACCGGAAACGAGCTCAGAAGGGGCCGGTGAGCTCGCCCAGCTTGTCGGTCAGTTCCAGGTTCGCCGAGTAGTCGACCGGCACCGCGATCACCGACACCGCGTCGTCCGCCAGTGCCTTCCGCAGCGTCGGCAGCAGCTCGTCCGCGCTGGTGACCCGGTAGCCCCGTGCCCCGAAGCTCTCCGCGTACTTCACGAAGTCCGGGTTGCCGAACGCGACGTTGGAGGCACGCCCCAGCTCCAGGCCCATCTTCCACTCGATCAACCCGTACGCGTCGTCCACCCACACCAGCACCACGAACGGGATCCGCTCCCGCACGGCGGTCTCGAGCTCCTGCGAGTTCATCAGGAAGGCCCCGTCACCCGTCGCCGCCAGCACCTTGCGGTGCGGGAAGGCCAGCTTGGCCGCCAGTGCGCCCGGCACCGAGAAGCCCATCGACGACAGACCGTTGGAGACCAGCATCGTGTTCGGCTCGTACGTCGGGTACATGCGGGCCATCCACATCTTCACCGCCCCCGTGTCCGCCAGCACGATGTCCTCGCGCCCCATCGCCTCGCGGATGTCGGCCACCACCCGGCGTGGCGACAGCGGGAACCCGCTCTCCGAGCGCCCCTGCTCCAGCTCCTCCCGCACCATGCGGCGGATCTTCTCCCCGGTGCCGTTGATCTCGAAGCGCCGGTGCACGGCGTCGCCGAGCGCGTGCAGCGACCGCGAGATGTCCCCCTGGACGCCGACCGCCACCGGATAGTGGTCGTCCACCTCGGCCGGGAACTGGTGAATGTGGATGATCTTCTTGTCCCGCAGCGGGTTGATCTTGACCGGGTCGAACTCCTGCAGCTCGTACCCCACGCTGATCAGCACGTCCGCCTCGTCGAACCCGAAGTTCACGTAGTCGTGCCGCATGAACCCCACCGCGCCCAGCGCGTGCCGGTGGTCGTCGGGGAAGACGCCCTTGCCGTTGAACGTGGTCGCCACCGGCAGCCCGAGCCGCTCCGAGAAGCGCACCAGCGCCTGCGCGGCCCCGGCGCGCGTGGCGCCGTGCCCGGCCAGCACGATCGGGCGGCGCGCGGCGGCCAGCACGTCGGCCGCGCGGGCGATCTGGGCGGGCGAGGGGTCCTGGGGGCGTACCACGTTCAGGGGGAGCGGGCGCAGGCCGGCGGGCACCGGCGCCGACTCGACGTCCTCGGGGATGGCGAGGTAGACGGCACCGGGACGTTCGGTCTGGGCGGTCTTGAACGCCTTGCGGATCATCTCGGGCAGCGCCTGCGGCGACGGCGCGAGCTCCGCCCACTTGGTGATCGGCCGGAACAACGACACCAGGTCCACCACCTGGTGCGACTCCTTGTAGATGCGGTCGAGCCCGACCTGCGCGGTGATCGCCACCACCGGGGTGCTGTTGGTGGTGGCGTCGGCCACGCCCAGCTGGAGGTTGATCGCGCCTGGGCCGAGCGTGGCCGAGGCCACCCCCGCCTTGCCGGTCAGCCTGCCGTAGATCTCGGCCATGAACGCCGCGGCCTGCTCGTGGCGTACGAGCACGTAGCGGATGGAGGAGTCCTGGAGCGCGTCGACGAAGTGGATGTTCTCCTCACCGGGGATGCCGAAGACGTACTTGACGCCTTCCGCCTCCAGTGCCTGCACGATGAGCCGGGCCGCATCGGCCTGCGGGGACATGGGACACGCCTTCTTTCATGTACGACTTCATCCCTGCAAGCACCGGATGACCGCCGTTCATTCCGGCGGCGGCCATTACCGGCTCATGCCGGGCCCGGCAGGTATCGTGAGCACTGGCGCCCCAACCGTACGAGTCTGAGCCCGTACCACGAGGGGACCGGAAGATGGTGGAGAGCAGCCCGCGACCGCTCCGTCTCGCGCTTCTGGGGGGCTTCCGGCTGCTGGCCGGAGGCGAGCAGCTCACCGTCTCCAGCGGGTCCGAACGCCTGCTCGCGTTCCTCGCCATCAGCCGCAGGACGGTTCCCCGGAGCATGATGGCGACCACCCTCTGGCCCGACGCGCCGGAGAAGCGCGCGCAGGCCAACCTGCGTTCCGCGCTGGCCCGCCTCGACGGCGTCGGACGGCGGATGCTGGAGGTCGGAGCGACCGAGATAGGGCTGTGCCCGGAGACCGGCGTGGACTTCGACGAGGCCCGGTCGCTGGCGCGGCGCCTGCTCGACCCGGCCGCCGAGCTCGAGGAGGCCGAGGTCGGCGTGCAGTCCGTCGAGGTGCTGTCCGACGGCCTGCTGCCCGGCTGGTACGAGGAATGGGTCCTCGCCGCCGCGGACGAGTGGCATCAGTTGCGGCTGCACGCGCTGGAGGCGCTGTCGGCGATCTTCGTCCGGCAGGCGCGGTTCGCCGAGGCGGTGACGGCCGCGAGCGTGGCCGCGCACGCCGACCCCCTGCGGGAAAGCGCGTGCGCCGCGCTCATCGAAGCCCATCTCGCGGAGGGTAACCAGGCGGAGGCTCTGCGCCACTTCCAGCTGTACGAGCGAAACCTCCACAGCGAGCTCGAACTACAGCCGACTCCCCGATTGTGCGACCTGGTCGCGGGTCTGCGCTCGGTGCGCGACCGCTGAGCGGGGCCGGTGACGCGCCCGTCACGCCGCCGTCACGGCGTGGTGACACCGCCCCGGCCACGCTGTGTGGTGACAGGAAGGGAGACCAGGATGCCCATCAAGAAGAATCTGATCCTGGCTGTTCCAGCACTTCTCGCCGCTGTCACGCTCGGACCGGTCGCGGCCTCGGCGGCCTCGGCCACCCAGGCCCTCGCGGACACGACCGCGACGATCTCTCAGACGAGCACGCACGTCCAGCCGCCCAAGGAGAGGCAGAGGGAGAGGCAGATGTACAAGCGCGGCAGGACTGCCGGCTTCACCGAAGGGCGCGCTGACTGCAGGAGCAAGATGCCGTACGACCTCCGGTCCAAGAACATGGGCACCGGCGTCTACCAGCACGGTTTCTCGGAGGGTTACAACTCGGGGTGGAAGCACTGCACCCCGACCCGGTGACCTCCGGTCCTAGACGGGACCCCACCCCGCCGCCGCCGGGTGGGGTCCCCCCTTTTCTCATCCCAGGCGGGCCACCCCGTCGAGCAGCCGGTCCACGTCGGAGCGGTCGTTGTAGTGGACCAGGCCCGCGCGCACCGCCCCGCCCGAGTCGCGGATGCCGAGCGCGGCGGTCAGCTCCCAGGCGTAGCTGTGGCCGTTCCAGACGTTCACGCCGAGCCCGGCCAGGTGCTCGGCCACCTGGCGCGGGGTGTGCCCGGCCACGTTGAAGTAGGCCGTGGCGGTCCGCCTGGCCGGCTTGCCGTACACCGTGACGTGCGGCATCGTCTCCAGCCCTTCGAGCAGCACCGCGAACAGCCCCAGCTCGTGCTCCTCCGCCGCGGTCATCGAGGCCAGCAGGCGTTCGCGGCGGGTTCCCGTGCCGGGCACCATGGCGGCCAGGTGGTCCACGGCCGCCGTCACCCCGGCCAGGTCGGCGAAGGCCGCCGTCCCCGTCTCGAACCTGTTCGGCACCGTGTCAGACGATGACGCCAGCTTGTCCGGCCTGATCGTCTCCAGCAGGGCCGGGTCGGCGACGACCGCGCCGATGTGCGGCCCCGACCACTTGTACGCACTCGTGGCGTAGAAGTCGGCGCCGAGCGCGCGCATGTCCACCGGGCCGTGCGGGGTGGCGTGCACGCCGTCCACGTACATCAGCGCGCCCGCCCGGTGCGCCAGCTCGGCGATGGCGCTCACGTCGGGGCGGGTGCCGAGGATGTTGCTGGCCGCCGTCACCGCCACCAGCCTCGTGCGCTCGCCGATCAGCTCCGCGTACTGCTCGACCGGCAGCTCCCCGGTGACCGGGTCCACCTCCGCCCAGCGGACGGTGGCGCCGGTCTGGGTCCACGGGCGGACGTTCGCGTCGTGGTCGAGCCTGGAGACGACCACCTCGTCGCCCGGGCCCGCGATGGCCCTGGCCAGGCGGTAGGTCAGGGTGGTCATGTTCGGGCCGAGTATCACGCCGTCCGGGTGGCCGCCGACCAGGTCGGCCACGGCGGCGCGGCAGCCCGCCACGATGGCGTCGGAGCGGTGGCTGGCGGGGAAGGCGCCGCCGACGTTGCCGATGCCGGTCCGGTAGGCGGCGGAGATGGCGTCGATCACCGGCTGAGGGGTCTGCGTGCCGGCCGCGCCGTCGAGGTAGGCGAAGCCGTCGGCCAAGGCCGGATAGAGGGAACGTACCAATTCGATAGGGAAAGGCATGATAGGTAGATGCTCACCCTCAGGGACCTCAACCGGGCTACTTTGGCTCGCCAGCACCTTCTCGACCGGCACGAGGGCGGCGTGGCGGACATCGTGCACCGTCTGGTCGGACTGCAGGCGCAGGAGCCGCGGCCCCCGTACCTCGGCGTGTGGTCCAGGCTGGAGGGTTTCGCCCGTGACGACCTGCACGGGGCGCTGCACGCCCGCACGCTGGTGCGGGCCACGATGTGGCGAGCCACGCTGCACCTGGTGACGGCCGCCGACTTCGCCGCGTTCCGGCCGGTGCTGGAGCCCGTGCTGGCCGCCGCCGCGCGCCGCTTCGACGGGCTCGACTTCGACGCGGTGGTGGCCGCCGCCGACCGGCTGCTGGCCGCGGGGCCGATGACCTTCAACGAGCTGCGGCCCAGGCTGCTGGAGGAGTTCCCCGGCGAGTACGACCGGGCGCTCGGGTACGCCGTGCGCATGCTCACCCCGCTGATCATGGTGCCGACCGAGGACCGGTGGAGCTTCCCGCGCGAGTCCGCCTTCGGCCTGCCCGGCATCCCCCCTTCACCCGCCGGCGTGGAGACACTGATCGAGCGCTACCTCGCCGCGTTCGGCCCGGCCACGCCCGCCGACGTGCAGACCTGGTCCGGGCTGGGCGGCCTCAAGCGGATCATGTCCGGTATGGACCTGGAAAGGCTTGAGGACTTCGCGGGGAGGGAGCTGTACGACCTGCCGGACGCGCCCAGGCCGGACGGCGAGGTGCCCGCGCCTGTGCGGTTCCTGCCCGACTTCGACACGCTGATCCTGGGCCACGCCGACCGGACCCGCGTGCTCGCCGAGGAGTACAAGGGCCTGGTCGCCACCAAGAACCTCCGGGTCAAGGCGGTCTACCTGGTGGACGGCTTCGCGGCCGGGACATGGCAGATCAAGCGCACGGCCAAGCGGGCCAAGCTGCTCATCAGCCCGTTCACCTCGACCTCGCCGGACCCGCTCGAGGAGGAGGGGCTGCGGCTGCTGGCCTTCGCCGAGCCCGACGCGGCCCCGTCACTCGAAGTCGTGGACTGATCCCGGCTGAACTGTGCAACGCGGAAGGAACCTTGCCGCATTAGTTCGTACGCTCCTCGCATGATCCTCAACCGCCGGGTCCTCGCCCGCACCACGCTCCACCGCCAGCTCCTGCTCCGCCGATCGCCCCTTTCCCCGCTGGAGGCCATCGAGCGCCTGGTCGCGCTGCAGGGGCAGGAGATCGACGCGCCGTACATCGGGCTGTGGTCGCGCCTGGCCTCCTTCACCCAGCCGGACCTGGCTGCCCTGCTGTACGGGAAGCAGGTGGTGCGGGGGTCGTTGCTGCGCGGGACCCAGCATCTGGCGCTGGCCGGCGACTACCTGTGGATCCGGCCGCTGGTGCAGGTGGTGCTCTCGCGTAGCAGGCAGGCGGCGTTCGGGCGGGTGATGCGGGACGTCGATCTCGATGAGCTGGTCGGGCTCGCCCGCAAGCACCTGGCCGGGCGCACGCTCACCCGGCCGCAGCTGCGCGACCTGCTGCACGAGCGGTGGCCCTCGGTGGATCCGGCGGTGCTGGGGTGGTCGGCGCAGGCGCTGGTGCCGGTCGTGCACACCCCGCCGAACGGCATCTGGGGCACCGGAGGGGCCACGCCGTTCACGCTCGCGGAGGAGTGGCTCGGGCGGCCGCTGGAGGCGTCGCCGCCCGTGGAGCGGCTGGTGGTGCGGTATCTGGCGGCATTCGGGCCGGCGAGCGTCATGGATGTGCAGATGTGGTCGGGGTTGACGCGGCTGCGGTCGGTGATGGAAGAGATGCCGTTTTTACGGAAATTTCATGACATCGAGGGCCGCGTCCTTTATGACCTGCCTGATGCCCCGCGCGCCGCCGAGGACGTGCCCGCTCCCGTACGCTTCCTGCCCTGGTTCGACAACCTCATCGTCGCCTTCCACGACCGCACCCGCCTCATGACCCCCTCACAGCGCAAGGAGATCTGCGTGGGAGCGGTCATCTACCCGACCTTCCTCGTCGACGGAACTGTCGGTGGCATGTGGGACCTTAAGAACGGCGCGCTGACCATCGAGCCCTTCCACCCGCTGTCCGACGGCGTGATGGAGGAGCTGGCGGCGGAGGGGGCGCGCCTGATGGCGTTCGCGGGTGTCGAGGAAGGGAGCATCGCATGGCTACCGCCCAGGAGCTCTACGACGACCTGATCATGGAGCACCTCGCCCGGCCCGAGGTGAGCCTGGGACGCATGTTCCACGCCGAGGGCCTCAAGGTCAACGGCAAGGTCTATGCGTTCTTCTCCAAAACCAAGGGCGGGGTTGTGCTCAAGCTCCCGGCCGCGCGGGCGGGGGAGCTGGTGGGGGAGGGGACCGCCGAGGTGATGGTGATGGGGGCGCGCCGGATGCGGGAGTGGGTGGCACTGCGGGTGCCGGACGAGGACGTCTGGCGCCGCCTGCTGACGGAGGCCGCCGCGTACGTGGAGTCGTTACGCCGCTGACGTGCCCGTAGAGGCGTAGCGGGTCAGCGGTTGGCGTAATCGCCGATGGTGGGAATCACGACCCGGTCGAGGCCACGTTGTATGAACAGTTGGGTAGCGTGGTCAGAGACGGTCTCGCACGGTCTCCCGCTTTCTCGTCCCTCCAAACCCAAAGGTGGCGATGGCCAAGGCCCCAAGTTTCAGGTCCGACCCAAGTTCAACGCGTCGTGTGTCCAAAGCGAGCGAGGAGAGTGTTTTGTCCGAAGCAGCAGAGGTTCTCGAACTCGACGACAACGTCGCCGACGGTGGCACGGCCGTCGGCGCCGACTCGGTCAAGGCATACCTCAAGGAGATCGGGCGCGTGCCGCTGCTGACCGCCGAGCAGGAGATCGAGCTGGCCAAGCGCATCGAGGCCGGGCTGTTCGCCAGGGAGCGGCTCGAGACGGAGCCGGGCCTGCCCGCCGAGCTGCGCGCCGATCTGGAGTGGATCGCCGACGACGGCGAGCGGGCCAAGCGCCGCATGCTGGAGGCCAACCTACGCCTGGTCGTCTCCATCGCCAAGCGCTACACCGGCCGCGGCATGCTCTTCCTCGACCTGATCCAGGAGGGCAACCTGGGCCTGATCCGGACGATCGAGAAGTTCGACTACCGGCTCGGCTACAAGTTCTCGACGTACGCGACGTGGTGGATCAAGCAGGCCATCACCAGGGCCATGGCCGATCAGGCCCGCACGATTCGGATCCCCGTGCACATGGTCGAGCTGATCAACAAGGTGGCGCGGGTGGAGCGCCGGCTGCAGAGCGACCTGGGCCGCGAGCCCACGCCGGAGGAGATCGCCGAGGAGACCGAGCTCGAGGTCGATCGGGTCATCGAGGTCCAGGGCTACGGCCGCGAGCCGATCTCCCTGAGCATGCCGCTGGGCGAGGAGGGCGACAGCGAGTTCGGCGACCTCATCGAGGACACCGAGGCCGTCTCCCCGGCTGACGCTGTCTCGTTCACCCTGCTCCAGCAGCAGCTGCACGCCCTGCTCGACCAGCTCTCCGAGCGCGAGGCAGGCGTGATCAGCATGCGGTACGGCCTGGCCGACGGCAAGCCGAGGACGCTCGACGAGATCGGCCGCGTCTACGGCGTCACCCGCGAGCGCATCCGGCAGATCGAAGCCAAGACCATGTCCAAGCTCCGCCACCCCTCTCGCTCCCTGGCGCTGCGCGACTACCTGAGTTGAACCCCTGGCAGAAAGGCTGCGCAAACGGAAACTCAAGACTGTGGCCATGGGCAGGTGGAGGCCATGGTCGGCGTCTAGATTCCCAGACGTGAAACGCTCCCGTTCGAGCCTCGTCCACCAGGTCGGTTACGCGGTCAAGAACCCGGACAAGATCGCGCCCCATCTGCGGCGGCTGGCGCGCGACACGTGGTTCCGGCTGTGTACGCGTGACCACATCGCCTACTACCGGGCCGTCATGAAGTCCGACACCGCGCGCGATCCAAAGGGCGCGGTCGGCTCACACACCCACAAACGGTGGCTGGCGCTGGGCCGCATGCAGTTCGACTACCTGGTCGGGCACGGGCTCAAGCCGGAATGCCGGAATGCTGGAGATCGGGTGCGGCAACCTGCGGGCCGGGCGGCTGTTCATCGACTACCTGCACAGCGGAAACTACTACGGCATCGACATCTCGCCCGACATCCTCATGGCCGCTCAGGACACGATCGCCCAGCATGGGCTGCACGACAAGCTGCCTCATCTCACACCGGTACGGGATCTGCGGTTCGCGTTCCTGCCCGACGAGCACTTCGACGTCGTGCACGCGCACAGCGTCTTCTCCCACTCGCCGCTGCACGTCATCGAGGAGTGCTTCGCCCACGTGGGGCGGATCATGAAGCCGGGCGCGTGGTTCGACTTCACCTTCGACCGGACCGAGGGGAACGAGCACCACGTGCTGCGGGAGGACTTCTACTACCGCACCGAGACGCTGGTGGCCCTGGCCGGGAGGTACGGGCTGGGGGCGACCTTCATGGAGGACTGGGAGCGGGGCCCGCACAAGCAGTCGAAGATCCGCATCACCAAGATCAGCTGACGGAGGCCCAGAAGGCTTCCAGCCGCGCCGCGCCCGCCGCCGGGTCCTGGAGCATCCACCAGTGTCCAAGCCCCGGCAGGGCGGCCACCGCGGCGCCCGCCCTGGCCGCGCTCTCGCGCGCCAGGTCGCGCACCAGGAACGGGTCGTCCGAGGGGGCCAGGACCAGTCCGGGCACGGGGATGTCCGCGAACGCCGGCGACCACTCCTCCCCGACGCGCAGGGCCGACCGGTAGAGGGCCAGGATGCTGTCCGCCATCACCTGGTCCGCGGCGGACGCCATTCGCAGGGCGTGCTCGTGCGGAATGCCGAAGCCCTCGAACACCTTGGCCTGCTCCTCCACGGGCGTGGCCAGCTGCTGCTCGAAGAACGCCTCCCCGGCCCCCGGCGTCTGCCAGAGTTTGGCCAGGTCGTGCCACTCGAAGCCGGGGTGTCCGATGCCGGCGGCGTCGCTCGCCCAGGAACGCACGAGCTCGGGGCGGATGCTGACGAGGCGCACCACCAGGCCGCCGCCCCAGTCGTGGCCGACCAGGTCGATCTCGTCGCCCGCCATCGACTCCAGCTCGCCGGCCAGCCAGGCGACGTACTCCTCCTTCGTGGAGGAGAAACCGTCGGGCCTGGGGCAGCCGAAGCCGGGCAGCGCGAGAGCGCGCACGTCCTGGCGGCTCAGGGCCGCGCGCAGGGGATCCCAGACGGCGGCCGTCTCGGGAACGCCGTGGACCAGCACCAAGGTCATTCCCCAACCATATGCCGCGAATATCCGAATGCATGCGGCAGGGGCCTCCCTTTAATGTGTCGGGAGTGAGAGACGTACGGGCGTTGCCCAAGGCCCACCTGCACGTACACCTGGAGAGCACCGTACGGCCCGAGACCGTGCGCGACCTGGGCGGCACCCCCGAGCGCAGCGAGCTGTTCGCCAGCTTCAGAGAGTTCGGCGACGAGCGGGCGCGGGTACGGGAGTTGCTGCGCACGGCCGAGCACTTCCGGCGGATCGCGGTGGAGTTCTGCGAGGACGAGGCCGCCCAGGGCACCCGGTACGTGGAGGTGACCTTCACCGCCGCCGCCCACGGCGAGCGGGTGGGTGAGCCGGAGATGCCGCTGGAGGCCGTGCTCGACGGGCTGGCCGAGGGCGAGGCACGGTACGGGATCGAGTGCCGGGTGCTGCTCGACCACTCCAGGCGGCGTCCGCTGGAGCGGCTGTGGCGGACGTTCAAGCTGGCCGGCCGCTACGACCGGGTGATCGGCTTGGGGCTGGCCGGTGACGAGGCGTACCCGCTGGCGCCGTTCGCGGAGGTGTTCGAGGCGGCCAGGGACGCCGGGCTGCATCTGGTGCACCACGCGGGCGAGGCGGCCGGCGCCGCCAGCATCCGCGAGGCGCTCGACCTCGGGCACGCCGAGCGGCTCGGCCACGGGATCCGGGTGCTGGAGGACGGCGCGCTGGTAGCCGAGGTGCGTGAGCGCGGGATCCCGCTGGAGGTGTGCCCCACCTCCAACGTCCTGCTCGGGCTCGTCCCTTCGCTACCCGAGCACCCGCTGCCCCGGCTGCGCGAGGCGGGGCTGGCGGTCACGATCAACACGGACGGGGAGACGGAGCTGGCCGGCGAGTACGCCCGGATGCGGGAGGTGTTCGGGTACGGGGATGAGGAGCTGGCGGAGCTGGCCCGGGCCTCGATCGACGCGTCCTTCGCTCCCGAAGGGCTCAAAGCCAGGCTCAGGGCGGACGTGGACGCATGGCTCGACTCCCCGTGACCGGCACCCCGCCCTCGGCCGACGTCGTCGCGGCCTACGGTGTCGCGGGCGAGCCGGTCGACCTCGCTGGTGCGTGGCGGGTCGGCGCGCTGGTGTTCAAGCCCGTGGAGTTCCTGCCCGAGACGTTGTGGCGGGCCGACGTGCTCGACGCGCTGCCCGTCTCGTCCCGCTTCCGGATCGCCCGTCCCGTACGGGCCCAGGATGGCTCGTGGGTGACACAGGGCTGGGAGGCGTGCCGGTTCGTCCTCGGCGAGCCGGACGTCCGGCGGCAGGACGACGTGCTGCGCGCCGGCGCGGCCTTCCACGAGGCCATCAGCGGGCTGGAGCGGCCGGCGTACCTGGACCTGCGTGACGACCCGTGGTCCTACGGCGATCGCGTCGCGTGGGAGGAGCTCCCCGTCCGTGCCGGCCCCGTGGGGCTGGAGCTGCTGGAGCCGCTGGTGCGGGCTCGCCGGCCGGTCGAGCCGCAGTCGCAGGCCGTGCACGGGGATCTGCTGGGGAACGTCTTGTTCGCCGACGACGGCCTGCCACCGGCGGTCATCGACTGGCCCGTCTACTGGCGGCCGCCGTCGTGGGCGGCGGCGGTCGCGGTCGCGGACGCGCTGTGCTGGTACGGCGCGTCGCCCGAGCTGGCCGCCCGCTGGTCGCACCTGCCGGAGTGGGGGCAGATGCTGGTGCGCGCCCTCATCTACCGGATCGTCACCGACGACGCGGCGACTTGGGCTCCCGGCCACGTCGCGGCCTACCGGCGGGCGATCGGGATCGCGCTCCCGTACGCGGAGGACGCCCATGGATGACCGGCTGCCCGCACCCGTCCTGGCCTCTGTTCTGGGGCGTTCGGGCGGGGCGGTGGTGACGTGCCGGAGCGAGCTCATCGGCGGGAGCTCGGGGGCTGCGACCGGGTCCGTGACCAGGTTGTCCGGCGTGGCCCGGTGCGGGGGTGAGGAGGTGCCGTTCACCGTGGTGCGCAAGGAGGTCCACCCCCTGCGGTCCGGACGGCATGCCCCGTACGCCGCGGACCCTCGCCACTGGGCGTACTGGCGGCGCGAGCCCCTGGCGTACGCGAGCGGCCTGCTCCCCATCGGACCTGGGCTGGCCGCGCCGCGCTGTCACGGCGTCGTGGGCGACGTGCTGTACCTGGCCGACGTCGCGGGCTGCGGGCCCGAGCTGCCGGGGCGGGCGGCCCGCAGGCTCGGGGCCTGGCAGGCGGGCGCGACGGTGCCGGACGTGCCCTGGCTGGCCGGGCACCAGCTCGCCCAGCGGCTCGCGGCCGGCGAATGGACCCCCGTGGACGCCGACCCGCGCGTCGCCCGGCTGTGGCAGCGACAGGACGAGCTGCTCGCGGAGCTGGCGCGGCTGCCGGTCGTCCTGACGCACGGCGACTTCTCGGCCGGGAACCTGGTGGCCCAGTCGGGCACTGGGGGCGGAACGACTGTGGCGCTCGACTGGGCCACGCTCGGCGCGGCGCCCGTCGGGGCGGACCTGGCGGCGCTGGCGCTGACCACGTTCGTGGATCCGGTGGAGGACTACCTGGCCGGGGCGGGCGGCCGGTTCGCGAGGGCGGACGTCGAGCTGGGCTACCGCGCGACGCTCGCGCTGACGGGGGCCGGGCGGGTGCACTGGATGTTGTCGCGCGGCATGCGGCTGCCCGACGGATACGAGGACTTCATCCTGTCCCGGGCACCATGACGCCGCCTAGGCCACCCGGCCGTTCCGGGGCCGTACGCGAGGGCGGCCGGAATCGACCAAGCCCGATGTTCACGGTTTGGGTCGCGTGCTGCTGGCCCGGACGACGAGGGTGGTGGCGAGCTCGATGCGCGTCCCCGCCGGGCCCCTCGGGTGGGTCAGCTCTTCCGAGATGAGCCGGACCGCTTCGTTGGCCATGTCGTCGAGCGGCTGGCGGACGGTGGTGAGCGGCGGCGACATCATCTCGCACAACGTCGAGTCGTCGAACCCCACCACCGACAGCTCGTCCGGCACCCGGATCCCGCGCTCGGTCGCGGCCTGGTAGACGCCCGCCGCCTGCAGGTCCGACCCGGCGAAGATGGCGGTCGGCCGGTCCGGGCGGTCGAGCAGCTCGGCCCCGAACTCCTTGCCGCCCGAGACGAGGAAGTCGCCGTAACGGGTCAGCCCGGGATCGGGGTCGATCCCGAACGTACGGTGGGCCGCCAGATAACCCTCGTACCGGTCGAGCGTGCACTGCGTGTCGAGCGGCCCGCCGATGAAGCCGATCCTCGTGTGCCCCAGCTCCAGCAGGTGGGTGGTGGCCATGACGCCGCCCGACCAGTTCGTGGCGCCGACGGTGGAGATGCGCGGATCGCGCTGGCCCACCGGGTCGAGCAGCACCAGAGGGACGTGCAGCAGCTCCTCGATGGCCGCGATCTCCTCCTGGTTGGCCCGCGACAGCACCAGCACGATCCCGTCGGTGCCGCGCTTGCGCACGATCCCGATCCAGCGCCGCAGGTCGAAGTCGGCCCGGAAGGACGAGGTCACCACGAGCGAGAAGCCCCACCGCGACGCCGCCTGCTCCGCCCCCCTGATCAGCACCTGGGCCCACGGCGAGCCGAGCCCGTCTATGAGCAGATCGACGAGGCCGACCCGGGGATTGCTCGGCGGGCGCGGAGCCTCGTAACCGAAGGCTCTGACCGCCTCGAGCACCTTGTCCCTGGTGGCGGCCGAGACGTGCTTCTTCCCGCTCAGGACCTTGGAGACCGTCGGCACGGACACCCCGGCGGCGGCCGCGACGTCGGCCAGCGTGGCTCGACCCACAGGACCTCCCAGACAACTTTCGGAAACTGCCGGAAACCGCAGGTCTCCTGCTGACCTGGGAGCATGCTGCTACCCGATCAGTGCTGTTGACATCTCTGCAGGCCCGAGCCTAGCGTAACCCCTCGGCAATGTCACGGTAATCTTTCGGAAAGTATGCCAGAAACTTTCCGATCCACCAACCGCCGATTGAGGGTGTATGGAACGGGTCGAGGAACTGCTCGCGGACATGTCGCTTGACGAGAAGCTCGCTCAGCTCGTGGGCGTGTGGCTGAACGTCAACCGCGAGGAAGGCGTCGTCGCGCCGTTGCAGGACTCGATGCAGGGCGAGGACGTCGAGTTCGAGGCGTTCGCGCGCCATGGCCTGGGTCAGATCACCCGCCACTACGGCACCAGGCCGGTCGACCCCGAGTGGGCGAGCACGGCGCTGGCCGCGCGGCAGCGCTGGCTCCGCGACCACACCCGGCTCGGCATTCCCGCGCTCGCGCATGAGGAGTGCCTGACCGGCCTGGCGGCCTGGCGGGCCACGACGTACCCGGTGCCGCCCGCGTGGGGCGCTTCGTTCGACCCCGAACTGGTCGAGCTGATGGGTGCCAGGATCGGGGCGAGCATGCGGACGCTCGGCGTGCACCAGGGCCTGGCCCCGGTGCTCGACGTGATCCGTGACCAGCGCTGGGGACGGGTGGAGGAGTGCATCTCCGAGGACCCGTACGAGGTCGCGACCATCGGCGCGGCCTACGTGCGCGGCGTGCAGTCCACGGGCATGATCGCCACGCTGAAGCACTTCGTCGGCTACTCCAACTCCCGCGCCGGCCGCAACCTCGCACCCGTGCACGCCGGCGCCCGCGAGGTGGCCGACACGCTGCTGTTCCCGTTCGAGGTTGCGGTCAAGGACGCGCGGGCGGGCTCGGTCATGAACTCCTACGCCGAGATCGACGGCATCCCGATCGCCGCCGACCCGTACTACCTCACCCGGATCCTCCGGGACGAATGGGGCTTCGAGGGTACGGTCGTCGCCGACTACTTCGCGGTCGCCTTCCTGCACACGCTGCACGCCGTGGCCTCCGGCGCCGAGGACGCGGCCGTGCAGGCGCTCACGGCGGGCATCGACGTCGAGCTGCCCACCGGGGTCGCCTACCTGGAGCCGCTGAAGCAGGCGGTGACCGAAGGCAGGATCGACGAGGCCCTCGTCGACCGGGCGCTGCGGCGCGTGCTGCTGCAGAAGGCCCGGCTCGGCCTGCTGGACGACGGCTACGAGCCCGAGCCGTCCGGGCCGGTGGACCTCGACGACCCCGAGTCCCGCGACCTGGCCAGGCGCCTGGCCGAGGAGTCGATCGTGCTGCTCACGAACGACGGCGTGCTCCCGCTCGGCGACGCCGCGGGCAAGACCGTCGCCGTGATCGGCCCGAACGCCGACAGCGTCACCGCCCTGTTCGGCTGCTACTCGTTCGTCAACCACGTCCTGCCGCACTTCCCGGGGGTCGAGTCCGGCATCGCCGCGCCCACGCTCCTCGACGCGCTGCGCGAGGAGCTGCCCGGCGCGACGATCCAGGTCGCGCGGGGCACGGGCGTGGACGACGGTGACCGTACGGGCATCGCCGCGGCAGCGCGCCTGGCAGAGGAGTCGGATCTCGCGATCCTCGTGCTCGGCGACCGCTCGGGGCTGTTCGGCCGAGGTACGTCCGGCGAGGGCTGCGACGCGGAGAGCCTCGACCTGCCGGGCGCGCAGCAGGAGCTGGCCGACGCCGTCCTCGCCACGGGCACGCCGACCGTGGTGGTGCTGATGACCGGGCGCGCGTACGCCGTGCCTGGCCTGCTCAGGGACGCCGCCGCCGTCGTGCAGGCGTACTTCCCCGGTGAGGAGGGCGCGGGCGCCATCGCCCGCGTGCTGACCGGCGCCGTGAACCCCTCCGGCCGCCTTCCCATGAGCATGCCCCGTTCGACCGCCGGACAGCCTTACAGCTACCTGCACCCCAGGCTCGGCGCGGCCGGCTCGGTCAGCAACATCGACCCGGCTCCCGCGCTCGGCTTCGGGCACGGGCTGAGCTACACGAGCTTCGCCTACGAGGACCTGTCCGTCGCCGCGACGGCCGGCACGGCAGGGTCGATCCGCTGCTCGGTCATGGTGCGCAACACCGGCGAGCGCGCCGGGGTGGAGGTGGTGCAGCTGTACGCCTCCGACAAGGTCGCTTCGGTCACCAGGCCCCTCGCCCAGCTCGTCGGGTACGCCCGGGTCGAGCTGGCCCCCGGCGAGAGCGCGAAGGTCGGCTTCGACGTCCCGGCCAGGCTGCTGGCCTTCACCGGCCGGGACGGGCGGCGCGTCGTCGAGCCCGGCGAGATCGGCCTGTCGGTGCGCCGCTCGGTCGCGGAACCGATCGCTGAGCAGTCCGTGGAGCTGACCGGCCCCCTGTATGAGATCAGCGGCTCCGAGCGGCGCCTGACCGCCGTGTCGGTCGAGCCGGGAAAGGACGACTGATGACCGGCGTACTCTGCCTCACGTCGAGGATCCTTCCATCCCAACAGGAGCTATGAAATGTCGCGCTTGGATGCCTTTAGGAACCGTCTCGGAGGCTTCGCCTTCGGCGGCGACTACAACCCGGAGCAGTGGGACCCCGCCGTGTGGCGGGAGGACGTCCGGCTCATGCGTGAGGCCGGCGTCAACGTCGTCTCCCTCGGTGTGTTCGCGTGGGCGTCGCTGGAGCCGGAACCTGGCAAGTACGAGTTCGCCTGGATGGACGAGATCATGGACCTCCTCCACGAGAACGGCATCAGCGTCAACCTTGCCACCCCCACGGCGGCACCGCCCGTCTGGCTCACGCAGCTACACCCCGAGGTGTTCCCGATCATGGCCGACGGCGAGCGCTTCGGCTTCGGCAACCGGCTGCACTACGACCCGTCGTCGCCGATCTACCGCGAATACGCCGCCAACATCACCACCAAGCTCGCCGAGCGCTACTCGTTCCACCCGGCGCTGGCGATGTGGCACATTTCCAACGAGTACGGGCCCACGGCGCACAACGAGGCCGCCTCGGTCAACTTCCGGCGCTGGCTGCAGCGCCGATACGGCGACCTGGAAACGCTGAACGAGGCGTGGACGACCCGCTTCTGGAGCCAGCGCTACACCGACTGGGACCAGATCGAGGTGCCGCACATCCCGCGCACCTGGATGAACCCGGCACGCCGGCTCGACTTCAAGCGGTTCTCCTCCGACGCCCTCCTTGAGTGCTACATCGCCGAACGCGACATCGTCCGCTCCTTCCGTGACGACATCCCGGTGCTGACCAACTTCATGCGGTTCTTCAAGCACGCCGACTACTGGAAGTGGGCGCCCGAGGAGGACGCGGTCGCGCTCGACATCTACCCCAACCCCGCCGACGCCGACTCGCACGTGTCGGCGGCCTTCCAGTTCGACCTGTTCCGCTCGCTCAAGGGCGGGCAGCCGTGGCTGCTGATGGAGCAGGCCGCCAGCGCGGTCAGCCAGTGGTCGCTCAACATCGTCAAGGAGCCCGGGCGCATGCGCCTCGGCTCGCTTCAGGCGGTGTCGCGGGCGGCGGACTCGGTGATGTACTTCCAGTGGCGGGCCAGCCGCGGCGGGCAGGAGCGCTTCCACTCGGCGATGCTGCCGCACTCCGGGCCTGACTCGCGCACGTTCAGGGAGGTCGTGGACCTGGGGCGGGAGATGAAGCTGCTCGCGCCCGCGGCCGGCACGACCTCGCGTGCCGAGGTCGCGATCCTCTTCGACTGGGACGGCTGGTGGGGGCTGGAGGAGACCGCGGGGCTGCCGCGCCAGGACTTCAGCTATGCCGACACGGTCATGCGGCACTACACGCCGCTGTGGTCGCAGCACTTCCCGGTGGACGTGGTGTCCTCCGGGTCCTCGCTGGAGGGGTACAAGGTGCTGGTGGTGCCGAACGCGTACCTGATCGACGACGAGGGCGTGCGGCGGATCACCGAGTTCGCCCGCGACGGCGGGACGGTGATCATGTCGTTCTTCTCCGGCGTGGTCGACGACTGCAACCGGGTGCGGCCCGACGGCTACCCGGGGGCATTCCGGCAGCTCATCGGGGCCAAGATCGACGAATACTGGCCGGCCAGGCCGCACGAGGTCTTCTCCGTGGAGTTCGCGGACGGGCGGCGGGCGACCTCGACCTGGTGGCGCGACGACATCCACCTGGAGACGGGCACGGCCCTGGCCACCTACGGCGACGGCCTCCTGGCCGGGCGGGCGGCCGTCGTGGAGAACCGCTTCGGCGCGGGCCGCGTCGTGTACTTCGCCACGCTGCTGGAGCAGGCGGCCTTCGACGCCGAACTGGTCGCGGCCGTGGAGGCGGCGGGCGTCCGGACGCCCTTCCCGGGGGTGCCCGCCCACGTGGAGTGCGCAGTGCGGGGGGATGCGGAGCACGAGTACGTGTTCCTGCTCAACCACAGCGGGGAGGAGAGCGCGTCGGTGCCGTTCGAAGGGGAGGGGACCGACCTCCTCACGGGCGAGCGCGTGTCGGGCTCGGTCGGTCTGGAGCCCCTCGGAGCGGTGGTGGTCCAGCGCGCCCGCGCCTAGCGACCTGCCCACCCTCATAAGCTTCGGCTCCGCCCCGGTGGTCGCTCCGCCTTCGGGCGCCTTGGCTCGGAGGGCGGCGTGCCGATGCGGCGGCACGTTGGATGTGCGGCGGCACGGCGCCCGGACGCCGTGCGGGCACGGCGCCCAGCCCGGCGATGCGGTGCCGGCAGGGCGGGCCCGGCTGTGTGTGGTCGGTCAGCCGATGGCAGGGGAGGCGATGACGACGGTGACGTCGGCGGGGGAGTCGCCGGTGCGGTAGAGGTGCGGGGCGTCTCCGGCGAAGGCCAGCAGGTCGCCGGGGCCGAGGAGGCGGGCGTCCGTGACGGGGCCCGCGGTGAGCTCGCCCGAGGCGACCAGGAGGTGCTCCACCGTGCCGGGCGCGTGCGGGACGCCGTCCACCGCGGTGTGCGGGGGCAGCCGTAGCCGCCACAGCTCCAGGCTGTGGCCGCCGCTGATGCGGCGCAGCAGCTCGCGGGTGGGGCCGTCCTCGCTCGCGGCCGTCGCCGGGAGGTGGAACGTGGTGGGGGCGCTCTCGCGCGACAGGAGGTCGGTGAGCGGGATGGCGAGCGCGACCGCGATGGCGTCGAGCGTGTCGATCGTCGGATTGCCCGCGCCCGCCTCCAGCTGCGACAGCGTGGCCTTGCTCAGGCCGGTCCGCCGGGCCAGCTCGGCCTGGCTCATCCCGCGCTGGCGCCGCCGCCGCTGCACCTGAGCGCCGGCCGCGGCAGCGGCGCTACTCGCGGCCCGCCGCTCCCGATCGGGGGCGGCGCGGCGGTCAGCGTCCTGAGCGGCGCGAGGGTCCTGGTCGGGGGCGGCGCGCCGGTCAGCGTCCTGAGCGCCGCGACGGTCCTGGTCGGGGGCGGCGCGGCGGTGCCGGTCAAGGGCGGGGCGGCGGTCTTCGCCGGAGGCGGGGCGGTGGTCCCGGTCGTCGGTGGTCATGGGCGTGGCCTGTGCGCGGCGTCGTACGAGACGCGGATGCGCCCCTTCTTCGTCTTCACCGAGGCGATCGTGACGTGTGCCAGCTCCGCCAGGCTGCGTACGTGGGTGCCACCGCAGGGAGCGGCGTGCGCGTCCCCCAGCCGCACGATGCGCCGCCCCTCGCCGTCGTAGTCCGCGGTGACGGGCAGGTCGTCGGCCACCGCCGCCTCCACGTACTCGGCCAGCCGGGCGGCCGCCTTGTCCCGATCGTCCAGGGCGTCCTGCGGCGTGAACTCGATCCGCGCCTGACCGGGGAAGTGCACGCTGCCGGCCATCGTCCAGCCCTCGACGCGCCCGGCCGCCTCGACGAGGTGACCTGCCGTGTGCAGGGCCGCGTGCAGCAGGCGCAGATCGGCGTCGATCCGGGTGTGGACGGCGTCGCCCACGGCGAGGTCGTCGAAGCCGCCTCGCACCACCACCAGCCCCGTAGCGGGATCGCGGACGGGAGCGGCCTCGCGCTCGCCGACCCAGCCGCGGTCGGCGGGCTGGCCGCCGCCCTGGGGGTGGAAGATGTTGCGCCGAACCGCGACCCACGCCACGCCGTCGTCGTGCCGCCCCGCCGCCGTCACCTCCGTGGCGAGCTCCATGAGGTAGGTGTCCTCGAGGTACGCAGCCCACTGACTGTTGTGTTGAACCATATGTTCATCATATCGAACATCTCAGAGCAGCCCCGCATCGCGGACCTTCATGGCGACGTGCACCCGGTTGTCCGTCCCGAGCTTGGCGAAGATGCGGGTGATGTTGGCCTTCACGGTCGCCACGCTCACGGACAGGCTCTTCGCGATCTCCGCGTTGGAGCTGCCCCTGGCCAGCTCGATCGCGACCTCCCGCTCGCGTTCGGTGAGCCTGGCCAGCTCCCGCCGCGCCTCCGGCACCTCGGCCGCGTACCTGCCGGTGGCGGCCGCGATCACCTGCTGCGCCACGCTCGGCGACAGCACCGGCTCGCCCCTGGCCACGGTGCGGACGGCCTCGATCATCTTCGGCGGCGGCGTGTCCTTGAGCAGGAAGCCCGCGGCGCCGAGCTGGAGGGCGCGCAGCACCATGTCGTCGGCGTCGAACGTGGTGAGCACCAGGATGCGGGGCGGCGCCGGGCGGCCCAGCAGCAGTTCGATGGTGGTGAGGCCGTCCTGCTGGGGCATCCGGAGGTCCATGAGCACGACGTCGGGCCTGAGGTCGCGGATCACGGCCATGGCCTGCCTGCCGTCGCCGGCCTCGCCCACCAGGTCGAGGTCGGGCTCGCCGCCGAGGATGAGGCGCAGACCGGTGCGCACCATGGGGTCGTCGTCCACGATCACGACTTTGATCACGACCTCAAGCCTCCCACGGCAGCCGGGCGTCGAGGATGAAACGGCCGTTCGCGACGGAGTGGGTGATCGTGCCGCCCGCCATCCGGGTACGTTCGGCCAGGCCGACCAGGCCCAGCCGGCCGCCGGGGCCCGCCGCCGCGCCGGACGGGGCCGGGTTGCTCACCCGGATGCGCAGCTCCTCGCCTGGACGCCCGCCCAGCTCGGCCCGGACGTGGCTGCCGGGCGCGTGCTTGCGCGCGTTGGTCAGCGCCTCCTGCACGATCCGGTACGCGTGCCGCCCCGTCTGCGTCGGCAGCAGCTCACGCCCGTCGATGGCGTCGTCCACCTCCACCTGCTGCCCGGCCGCCCGCACCTCCTCGAACAGCGCGTCCAGGTGGGCCAGCGTCGGCTGCGGCGCCTCCATGCCGCCGTCGCGGCGGAGCGTGCCGAGGACGGCGCGCAGCTCGTTCAGCGACTGGTGGGCGTTCTCCTGGATCGCGAGGGCGGTCTCGCGGGTCTGCTCGGGGGACAGGTCCGTACGGTAGGCCAGGCCGCCGGCGAGCATCGCCAGCAGGGAGATCCGGTGCGCGAGGACGTCGTGCATCTCCTGAGCGATCTTGAGCCGTTCCGCCAGCTGGGCCTGCTCGACCCGCTGCCGCTGCGCGGCCTGCTCAGCCTCCCGCTGTATGGCGGCCAGATCGCGGCGCCCGCGCAGGTAGAGGCCCAGGATCGTCAGTCCGCCGAGCACGGCGGCCCCGACCACCCCGTAGGTGACGGTCAGCATGGCGGTGGCGGACCACAGGGTCGAACCGGCCACGCACAGCCAGAACACGACCCCGACCGGTACGCACTGGCGCCACGGCCGGTGCATGGCCAGGGAGACGTAGCAGACGAGGGCGGGGCCCAGGGCCGAGAACGAATAGACGGTCAGCACGGCGGTCGCCAGCGCGATCTGCCACGGCCATCGGCGCCGCCACCACATCAGGACGAGCCCGGCCATGCCGAGCGCCATGTCGGTCACCAGCCCCATGACCGTGTCCTGGGTCATAGGGGCGCGCCCGGCGGCGAGCGAGATCAGCACGGCGAAGTAGAACAGCAGAGGCAGGGCGGCGGCCAGGTAACGCAGCGCGATGCCCATCCTGTCGAGGGGTGGCGGCTCTTGCACGATCTCAGCCTAGAGACCATCCCGGCGCCGCCTTAGCGACCTGGGTCGATCTCCGTACCGCCCTGGGTCTACATCGGAGGCGATGACGATAGCCCGGGCGCGCGCATCGCTCGACCCAGGTCCGATGAGGCCGGGCCGCGTTTCCGGTGGACTGAGGTGGTGATCGAATTTCAGCACGTCAGCAAGACGTACAAAGGGGTGAAAGCGCTCGACGACGTGTCCTTCACCGTGCGGCCGGGCACCATCACCGGGTTTCTCGGGCCCAACGGGGCGGGCAAGTCGACCGCGCTGCGCATCCTGGCCGGGCTGTGCCGCCCGACCTCCGGTACGGCGACCGTGCTCGGGCGGCCGTACACCGAGCTGGACCGTCCGGGGTTCGACGTGGGCACGGTGCTGGACGCGGGGGCGCAGCACCCAGGCCGCACCGGATGGGAGGTCCTCACCCTGGGCGCGATGCTGCTCGGCCTGCCGAAGTCGCGCGTGGGCGAGGTCCTGGAGCTGGTGGGCCTGACCGGCAAGGAGGGCAGGCGGGCCGTGGGCGGCTACTCGCTGGGCATGCGGCAGCGGCTCGGCATCGGCCACGCCCTCCTCGGCCGGCCCCGGGCGCTCATCCTCGACGAGCCCGCCAACGGCCTCGACCCACAGGGGATCCAGTGGATGCGCGGGCTGCTGCGCGACCTTGCCGGGGCGGGATGCGCGGTGCTGCTCAGCTCCCACCTGCTGCACGAGGTGGAGCAGGTGGCGGAGCACATCGTGATGATCGGGCGCGGCCGGGTGCTCGCGCAGGGCACGGCCTCCGAGCTGAGCCAGGGCCGCGGCCTCGAACAGACCTTCCTCGAACTGACCGCGAACGCCGACCGGAGCACCTCATGACCGACACCGCCGCCAGGGCTGCCAACGTGCGTGCCGCCTCGGAAAGCGTTCGCCGCCGTTCCTTCATGACCCTGGTACGGGTGGAGACCCGCAAGCTCTTCGACACCCGCAGCAGCAAGATCCTCACCGCGATCCTGGTGACCGTCGGGGTCGGGTCCGTCGTCGCCCGCGGCCTCGTCTCGGGCCCTCACTTCTTCACTCTGGCCGGAACGGCCGGGATCGGGTTCGGAACCCTGCTTCCCGTCCTCGCCATCCTCACCATGACCGGCGAGTGGAGCCACCGCACCGCGCTGACCACGTTCACGCTCGAACCCAGGCGCGGCCGCGTGCTGGCGGCCAAGTGCGTGCCGCCGCTGGCCGCGGCCGTGGCGGCCTGCCTGCTCGCGATGCTGGTCGCGGCCCCGGTGACCGCCGCCGTCGCCGCCGCGCAGGGCGTGCCCGCCACCTGGCAGGTCGCGCCGCACACCGTCCTGGGGTGGGTCGCCGCGATGGTGATCCTGACCGCAGAGGGACTGGCCATGGGCCTGTTGCTCCTGAACGCGCCCGCCGCGATCGTGATCTACCTTTCGACCCCCATCTTGTGGAGCGCGATTGGCCGGCTCGGCCGCGCGGGAGAGGTCCTGGCCGGCTGGCTCGACCTCAACAGCACCACCAACCCCTTGACGAACGGCGACTTCTCGGGCGGCGACCTCGCCAGGCTGGCCACGTCGGCGCTGGCCTGGATCGGAATCCCCATGGCCGTAGGCGTTCTGCGCGTGTCCAGGAAGGACATTGACTGAGGCACTTTACCCGCGAACGTAGATCTTTGTCCGATTCATGGGGTTTCGTTTGCCTTTGTCCGTTACCTGCCCGTAGCGTAGTGAGCGTTGCCGGCGAGTGACCCGGACCTTACCCACGTGAAAGGTGCCACTCGCCCGGGCTCTGGAATCCGATTCGCTGGATTCCGCAGCGCTCCACGTAGCGACTGTGCGGCTCGATGCCCGGCTACGTGCGTCTACGAGCGTACTTGCCCCCCGTTGTCGAACAAAGGACTAGTTTACCTATGCCCGCTCGCCTGCGCTCCTACGCCATGCTCACCGCCTCCGTGCTGACGGCCCTCGCCGTCGGTGCGCCCGCGGCGCACGCTGACGCCGACGCCGGCAGCACCACCCAGAAGGCCGTGACCACGCAGAAGGCTGTGCTCAAGGGCTCGACCACCGCGTCGTACTTCTGGGACGACTCCTCCGGCCGCGCCGGCGACACCGGCCTGCCCGCCGCAGGCAAGCCCATGCAGAAGGGCCTGGTCGCCAGCCCGAGCTGGCCGCTCATGACCGAGGGCTACGTGATCTACAAGGGCAAGAAGATGCCCTTCTTCGTCGGCGACCGCGGTCCCGGCGAGCCCTCCGGCAGCGGCGTCATGCTCGACCTGGACGCCAAGACGTTCGCCGAGCTGACCGGCGGCAAGTTCAACCCCCACACCCTGGGCGTCGACGGCGTCGACGGCGAGGGCCACATCAAGGTGGACTACGTCGTCACCAAGTGGGGCAACGGCGTCGGCAAGAAGAACTACCCGGTCGCCTTCTCCACCGGCGCCTGGTCCGAGAGCGACGCCAACCCCGTCACTCAGCAGCTGTCGGTGAAGCTCCCCGCCAACTGAGCCCCCTCCGCAAAGGGCGCCCCTGACCAGGGGCGCCTTTTCGCATGCCGGAACGGTCGCGACCGATCTGCCGCACGTGGAATGGGCCGGGCACACGGCACCGGCCTCGGCCTGTCCTCCCCGTACGTGATCGACGCCTGCGTGGCCGCGCCGCCCGGCGGCGAATCTCGGCGTACGAGGGGCCGGACGTGTTCACGCTCGGCGGACGCCACCGGATGATGCGTGCTCGCCTCGGACGATCACGACTCCGGGGAGCCGCGCGGCTGCGCGTCCGGGACGGCGAGCTGACCGGTGACCGCGACGAGCAGGTCACCGGTCCTCTCCGTCGAGGGCCTCTGATTTCACTTTGCCGTCATCCGTATATGTCATGATCCACGGGTTCTCGCGGATCTTGTGACAGGAGAAGGATGACTGCATTGGCGCGTCGCGCGCTGCGTGCCGCTCTCGCGGGCGGCCTGGCCGCCGCCGCGGCGATCTGGCCGGCGGGGGTTCCGGCGGAGGCGGCTGCGGCCGCCGCCGTCTCGGTGGACTTCACCAGGCCGGTTCGTACGCTGTCCGCCGCCGACTACGGCATCGGCATCACCGGGTACGGCGACGGCTCGTACATCACGAACGACTCCAAGCACCGCGAGCGCCTGCGCACCCTGAAGGCGGGCCGGATGCGGATCGAGCTGCACTACCAGGAGCCGGGCAACCACGCCGGCCCGATCGTCTGCGGCGGGTACAAATGCGACACGACCGTCTCGGGCGACGCCTGGATCACCGCCATCCGCGACCTGGGCGCCGAGCCGGTCATCATCCTCCAGGTGGACGGCCGCCAGAGCGCCGAGGTCAACCGCGACGACGCGGTCGCCCTCTACCAGCACTTCGCCGCCTCCGGCACGCCGGTGCGGCGGTTCATCCTCGGCAACGAGCTCAATTGCGCCTGCACCCCGGAAAAGCCGGAAATGTCGGCATCTGAGTACAGTCGGCGATTCAACATGATCGCCGACGCGCTCGACGCGCAGGACCCGGCGGTACGCGTCGGCGGCCCCGCCACGGCCTGGAACGACCTTTCCTACATCAGGACGTTCCTGGAGGGATCGAAGGACCGCGTCGACTTCCTCGACTACCACGACTACGGCAACGGCTCCGACCCCGTCACCGACGAGGACCTGCTGGGATCCGTCATCCGAGGCTACGAGACGGACCTCAAGGAGGTGAGCGCCCTCGCCGAGTCCGTGCTCGGCCGTAAGATCGACATCCAGATCGGTGAGTTCAACTCCGACTTCGACGACCCCGACGGGCACCGTACATTGGCCCACTTCAACACCCTGTGGGGCGCGGCGGCGCTCGGCCAGATCCTGCACGCAGGAGCCGCCGCCTACCAGTACGGCGACAAGAACGGGCAGCTCGGCCTGACCAGCACGAACGGCGAGGGCGGCATCCAGCGCAGCGAGCCACTGCCCATTTACCACGGCATCGGCATGTTCACCGGCGAGGGCCTGTTCAGGCCGTTCGGCACGACCATGGTGCAGGCGACGGCCGACAGCGGCCTCCTGCACGTGTTCGCCTCCGACGCGGCCAAGAACGTCGTCCTCGTCAACGTCGGCACCGAGCCGCTGGACACCACGCTCACGTTCACCGGCCTGACGGCGGGCACGGCCGCGATCTGGCAGAGCACCGCCGACGCGTGGACACCGCACCACGCCGGCACGGTCGCCGTCGCCGGCGGCAAGGGCACGATCACGCTTCCGGCGCGCTCGGCCACGACCCTGGTCGTCGACCAGCAGGGCCTGTCGGCGACCTACTTCGACAACGCCGACCTGACCGCGCCCAAGCTCACCCGGATCGACCCCGGCGTGAACTTCGACTGGGGCGCGAACGCGCCCGACCCGGCCGTGTCCGCCGACACGTTCAGCGTGCGCTGGACCGGAAAGGTGATCGCCGACCGCGCGGAGACGTACACGTTCATCACCACGAGCGACGACGGCGTCCGGCTCTGGGTGGACGGAACGCTCGTCGTGGACAACTGGACGGACCACTCCAAGCGCGACGACAGCGGCCAGATCGCGCTGACCGCCGGAGCGCACGACATCAAGATGGAGTTCTACGACAGCGGCTACGACGCCATCGCCCAGCTCCACTGGTCCAGCCCCACCATCACGCGCCAGACCATCCCGGCGGAGAAGCTGCTCGCGAGCTGACCCCCGTCCGCGGCGGCCGGGAACGTCCTTCCCGGCCGCGCCACGGCGGTGCGGCGGTCAGGCGTAGTGCCGGTAGACGGCCTGGGCGACGCAGGCGGGCTTGGCCGAGCCGTCGATCTCGACGGTGAAGTCGCACAGCATCTGGACGCCGTCGCCGGGAACGGCCTCGACCGAGACGACCTTGGCGGCCAGCCGGATCTTGCCGCCGGCCTTGACCGGGCTGGGGAAGCGGACCTCGTTGAGGCCGTCGTTGATGCTCATCGTCACGCCCTGGATGTCGAGCAGCCCGTTGAACCGCCTCGTCCTGCCAGGGGAAGGACGGGTGGGCCAGGATGATCTTCAAGTGGGGGAGGTCCACGGCCACGTCGTCGACGAGCATCGGGTTGGAGTGCTTCAGGCGGATGCCGCCCCCGCCGGGCACGCCCGCGCCGATGCCGGTCTGGCCGGTGTGGAACAGCGCGACCGCGCCGAGCTCCTCGATCGCCTCGTACAGCGGGTAGGCCATGGGGTCGTTGGGGGCGAAGCCCTGGATGCTGGGGTGGAATTTGAAGCCGCGCACGCCGCGATCGGTGACCAGCCGGCGGGCCTCGCGGACGCCCGCGCGGCCCTTGTGCGGATCGACGCTTAGGCGGCCATCCGATCGATGCTCGGCCGCTCGTGAGAGCCGAAGTACTTCTCCGCGACGCCGAACAGCGCCGGGCTCAGCGAGCCGTGGCCGTCCTTGGAGACCTCCACGTGGGAGGACAGGTCCATGGATTGGCCCCCTGCGTAGTGGACGATAGGCCGAAAGTACTTCCGTGACTGTCGTCAATCTACTGCCTAGTTTGTCCGAGGCGTGGCCCGGCCGTGTGCCGGGTGACCGCCGGCTTTTTCTGGGACACTGGCCCAGCCGCCGTCAACCCGGACTCAGCGGCGCTCCATTTCTTGACCGCTCGCAAGGTGGCTCGCTCTTGCTCCAGGCTGAAGCCGCTGCGATCGCGATTTCCGGGGCGATCTCAGCCCGGTGCCAGTGGCAGGCGCAGGACGAACTTGGCGCCTTGCGGTGAGTCCTCCACGGTCAAGGTTCCTTGATGTGCCTGAGCGACGGCGCGTGAGATGGCAAGGCCGAGACCACTGCCTTGCGGATCACGCCGGCGTCCGTCCGCCAAGCGGACGAAGGGCGCAAAGACCCGCTCGCGGTCCGCCGGATGGATTCCGGCGCCGTCATCAAGCACGCTGACCATCGCCTGTCCGCCTTGGCGCGTCACGCTGACGTCAACACACGTCCGGGCGTGACGCTGGGCGTTGAGAAGAAGGTTCAGCAGCACCTCGGTGAGTTGGACGGGGTTGCCGCGCACCTCCACGCTTTCTTCGGCGTGGATTCGGACCGGCACCTTGGTGTCCCGTCGTGCGACTTCCTCCCGTACCAGAGTGGTGAGATCTACCTGCTCGGGCCTGTGTGGGGAGGTGCGCACGCGGGTCAGCGCCAGCATCTCATCGATGATCGACTGGCAGCGCTCCAGCGTGGACAGCGCATCCTCGACTGCGATTCGCGGGTCCACGTCGGAATACAGCAATGCCTCTTCCAACTGGGTACGCAGCCCCGTCATCGGGGTGCGCAGCTCGTGTGACACCATCGAGGCGAAGTGGCGCTGATGGTCGACCGCTTCCTGCAACCGCGACAGCGTTTCATTGGCGGTGCGGGCCAACCGCGCGATCGCGTCCCGCCCGGGCGGTTCCGGGACGCGCAAGCTCAAGTCGGTCACGGTGACCTGTGCGACCCGCCTCCGTATCGCCTCGACCGGGCGCAGCGCCTGCCGTACGAGTATCCAGGTCGCCCCAGCGAGAAATACGCTCACGACCAGGGCGCCGGTGCCGAGAAGAAGCTCCAGGGTATGCGTGGCCAGGATCGCGGGTTGCCGGCGACCGGCGTAGACGATGTGGGACTCGCCACCCCACAACAGCTGTTCCTCTTGCGGTGAGGGCCGGACGGCGGTGAACATCACGCACTGCGCAGCCGTACATTCCGTGCGGTGCTCAATGCGGTCATCAGATGGGGGCCAGTACTCGCTCATTGCCGGGCGTCCCGCAGCGGCTCTACTGGCGGACACGACCTGTCCGGATGAGTTGACGAGTTGGAGCAGATTGACGTCCGAGGTCGTTACCGGAGGGGGAGGCCGTGCCTGGTTCATCGCTCCGATCCAGTCGACGGCCGCGCGCTCGGTATTTTCGAAGATACGTTGCTCGGCTTCTATGCGAATCGCCAGATCCGCGGCAATTCCGACCGCGCTGAGAGCTATCAGCGACAGTAGTCCCGCTGCCAACGTGAGGATCGCGTGGACAGAAAGCCGGCTGGGAAGCGACACTCTTTACCTTTCTGGTGTCCTGCTTGCCTCGCAAGAGACGCCAGGCGCGTTCAGCTCTCTTTGTTGCCGACTTTCTTGCTGTCGGCGCGCAGATCCGGCATGTGGCACCCGACGGTTACGGAGACGTGCCAGGCTTCGCGCCGCCGGAAGTTGCCCTGCCCACGGGCATGAAGGGCGGCCTTGCGTGCTCACCGATATCAGTTCCCTCGCCGGTCACGAAGGCCGACTCCGCGTACGGTCAAAGTTCTTTCATGTTTTGGCTGGAGAGGTTCGAAGCTGAGGTCATGGGCGGCTTGGTGTCCAGGTGAATCGCCCCGGGTTCGATGGAGACTGCCCCTGCAGGAGGCGCTGTGCTACGGCTGGATCGACGGCCTGGCCCGCTCCCGCGACGAGTCGACCTACTCCCAGCGCTTCAGCCGAGGCCGACAGCCGCTTCCCCACCCCGCCGAGCGGCTGATCGTTCTCTCCGATGTCGAGCCGCGTACGCGCCGGACGTAACCTCTCCCGATGGGACGGCGACCAGGGCCGGACCGCCTTCCTGCTGGATCAGGGCCGCGGTCAGCCCGGAGATGCCTGTGCCGGCGATGACCACACGCATAGGGCGACCTGCTCGTACAGGGTCTGTCCAGGCCAGGTGCTCAGACGTTGCGAAGGACCGAGACCACGATGCCCAGGACCACGGCGCCGTCACCGTCGATGACGTCGTAGGCGGGATTGCGCGGTTCAAGATGGACATGCCCGTTGCGTCGGCGGTACACCTTGACGGTTGCCTTGCCGTCGATCATCGCGGCGACGATCTGGCCCGAGTACGCCTCGGGCTGCTGCCGTACCACGACGATGTCGCCGTCGCAGATCGCCGCGTCGATCATCGAATCGCCTCGCACCCGGAGACCGAACACGTTGCCACGGCCAGTGAGGAGGCGGGGCAGGGGCAGTATGTCGTCCACGTGCTCATCGGCCGGGATGGGGCTGCCCGCGGCGATGTCTCCGACCACGGGCACGCTCACCAAGTCGCCGGCCGGTTCCGGCGCCGAGGCTCGCAGGAACACCCGCACGTCGATCGGCCGGGTCATCGTCGTGCCCCGGCGAAGGAAGCCCTGCTCCTCCAGGCTCTTCAAGTGCTTCGACACCGACGAGGACGACCGCAGCCCGACCGCGTGACCGATCTCGCGTGTGCTCGGCGGATACCCGTATCTGACCACCCAGTCCCGGATCGTGGCCAGGATCCGCTGCTGGCGCTGCGGCAGAGCCGAGAAGTCCAGGTGCTCGAACGTGTCAGGATCGTCGTAGGTGGTCACGTGCGACATGCTAGAGGCCGGCACGAAGACCGGCGAGCACCAGACGTACACGCTGGACGCGGCCGTGCGACTTCGGTCAGGGAGCGACGACCGCTATTCGGTCGACGTAGTCCTCGGTGAGCCAGAGATTGTCGTCGGGGCCATCCGTGATGTCGAACGCCCCCGAGAAACTGGTCGGCAGTGAGTACTCATTGATCGTCCCGGACGTGGTGATGCTGCCGACCTTGTCGCCGATTTGCTCGACGAACCACAGCTTGCCGTCGGGACCGGCCGTGATGCCCCATGGGAAGCCGTTGCTGTCCGCAAGTGCGTATTCGGTGAAGGCGCCCGCGGTGGTGACGGAGCTCACCTTTCCGTTGGCGTCGGTGTACCAGAGGTTGCCGTCCGGACCTGTGGTGATCCCGACGGGGATCGCGCCGGACGACGGGATGGTGAATTCGGTGATCGTTCCGCTGGTGGTGATCCGTCCGATCTTGCCCGTCAGCGACTCCGTGAACCACAGATTCCCGTCCGGTCCCGTGGTGATGCGCATCGGGTAGGTGTCGCTGGCCGGCAGGGCGTATTCGGTGATGGTCCCGCCGGTGGTGATCCGGCCGATCTTGTTGCCCAGTTGCTCGACGAACCACAAGGCGTTGTCCGGTCCTTTGGTGATACCCCACGGGTAGGCGTCGCTGTTCGGCAGGGTGTACTCGGTGATGGTCCCATCGGTGGTGATCCGGCCGATCTTGTTGCCGACCGCCTCGGTGAACCACAGGGCGTCGTCCGGGCCGGCGGCGATGAGACCCGGCTGGGAATCGCTGGTGGGAATGGAGTATTCGGTGAACAGCCCCCCGGTGGTGACGCGTCCGATCTTGTTGGCGGTGTTCTCGGTGAACCACAGCGCATCGTCCGGCCCCCTCCTGATGCCGACGGGACTCGCATGGCTGCTCGGCACCGAAAGTTCGCTGATCGTCGCCCGCTGGGCCTGCGCCGCGAGCCTGGCAGGAGAGACGCGCCGGGGCGGTGCCGGGCGGCGGCAGCGTATATGCCGGTGCTCGGGCATCTGCTTGAGTTCGAGACAGAGTTTCACCCAAGGGCGTTGGGGTGACGGGTTGAGTTCCATGCCGGCGGATGCGGACACGGGCGAGAGCGCGCTTGCCGCCAGAGCCACAGCCAGGGTCACGAGCGGGTATTTCAGACGTCGAGAACGCATGACATCCTTTCCAGAGAAAGAACGAAGGGGCTGCCCGGACCCCGCGAAATGCCGGTCCGCCGCCGGCGCGAGCCCTTGAAGCCCGATCTGGCCGTAGTCGCTCCGGCGCCCCCAATATCACGCACGGTCACCGCCCGGCTCCCGCCATCCGCGTTCGTGGCTGGTCATGGAAATGCCAAGCTCATCGGCGGGCCGCCTGACCCTCGCCGCTTCGAAGGGAGCGCCCGCAGCGCCGCCCCGGGCTCGGCGGGACGCATAGCCGCTTGCCTCGGACACCGTCCAAGCGCGACTCTTACATGAGCGGGGTCATCGCTTCGGGGGAGGTTGCGATGAGCGCGTACGGCACGACCATCACTCCTGTGGCGCGTTCCATGAGCCGGACGCCGACGGTGGGCGTGGAGGAGGAGTTCCTGCTGCTCGACCATGCCGAAGGCCGCCCGGCCCTCACAGCCCCGGCGGTCCTGGCGCTGCTCGACGGCGAACCGCACGTCAAAGCCGAGGCCATGCGCTATCAGCTCGAGACGGTCACCGGCGTGTGCACGGACCTGGCGCAGGTGGCAGAGGAGCTGTCCCGCCACCGGACGCTCGCCTCACGCGCGGCAGAGGAACTGGGCTGCCACCTGGTCGCCTGCGGCATCGCCCCTCGGCACGTGCCCGGCCTGTCCGCCCTCACGGCCGATGCCCGCTACCAGGAACTGGCGGCCCGCCACGGCTCTCTGGTCGCGAGCTCTTGCACCTGCGGCTGCCACGTGCACGTCGGCGTCCCTTCCCGCGAGCTGGGCGTGCAGGTCCTCACCCGGCTCCGGCCCTACCTCGCCACGCTCCTGGCGCTCAGCGCCAACTCTCCCATCGCCGGCGGCGGGGACACGGGCTGGGCCAGTCGCCGCTACCGGCGGTGGAGCCGCTGGCCGACGGCGGCGCCTCCTCGCGCGTGGCGATCGGCGGCCGACTACGACGCCGCCGTGTGCCACCTGATCCGCTGTGGCCATGCCATGGACGAGCGGAGCGTGTACTTCCACGCCCGCCTGTCGCCGCGCTACCCGACGGTGGAACTTCGCGTCATGGACACATGCCTCTCGGTCGAGGACACCCTCCTGATGGCAGCCATGGCGCGGGCACTCGTCGCCCTGGCCATCGCCGACGTGGCACGCGATGTGCCCATCAAGGTGCTGAGCGACAGGCAGATCGTCGCCGAGTTGAACGCCGCCGCCCGCCACGGCCTGGACGCCCTCGCCGTCGATCCGTACACGTCCCAGGTCATGCCGCACCGCGACCTACTGGAGATCCTCCTGCCGCGCCTGCCCGAACCCGAACCGATCGCCCTGCTGATCCACAGGCTCGCCATCCGCGGAACAGGCGCGGCCAGGCAGCGAAAGATGTGGTCCCAGGCCGGCAC
Source organism: Nonomuraea sp. CA-141351 (assembly GCF_050944675.1). NCBI lineage: Bacteria > Bacillati > Actinomycetota > Actinomycetes > Streptosporangiales > Streptosporangiaceae > Nonomuraea > Nonomuraea sp. CA-141351. The sequence goes on along the minus strand of NZ_CP191982.1, from coordinate 7,189,047 downwards.
ACTGCCACAGTTCGCCCATCTGGTCGCCGGCGCGACACTCCGCTGAAGCCCATCGGCCGCCCCGGCTTTCATGCTCGACCCGCACACGGCGAAGGTCTTTGGTCCTGCTCATGAGGGTCGTACGCCTCTGCCCCGGCACGGTGACCACTCCCAGGCTGGAAGGAAGTGAAAAAGTCCAGGAAGAGTGGTGGAGGCCGGACATGAAACGGTCGGCAGTAGCGGGTATCGCGGCCGGCGCGATGCTGGCGACCGTGGCGGTGAGCGGGATCTCCGTCGCAGTCAACGACGTGGCCCAGCAGGTGACAGAGATCACGTCCGGGCAGCAGGGTGCCGCACCGGCCGGGTCGGGCATGACGGGGCCCTATGGGTCGATGCGCAGCGTGCACGTGAGCGACGAGGCCGACTATCTAGCCCACATGGTGGCCAATCAACACGAAGCAGTGGCGGCGGCCCGGCACCTGCAACGCTCGGACCGGCCCCAGATGCGCGCGCTGGGCGCCTCGATCGCGGAGACGCAAAGTGCTGAGACCGCCACGATGAAGGCCTGGCTGGGCAAGTGGTATCCGGGGCGTTCCGGGGCGGAGGCCGGCTACCAGCCGATGATGCGCGAGCTGTCCCGGCTGTCGGGCGACGCGCTGGATGAGGCGTTCCTGCGCGACATGATCGGCCAGCACATGGCGGCGGTCATGATGTCGCAGCAGCTGCTGAGCTTCGGGCGGGCCCAGCACGGCGAGGTCGCCGCGTTCGCCGCCAAGATGCGCGATCGCCGGCATGCCGAGATCCTCCAGATGCAGAGGTACCTGGCTGACTGGTTCCGTGGCACGCAGTGCGGGACGTGGGGCAGGCCGCCCGGCTCGTCACCGGCGCCCTCGCCGGGCAGGCAGTCACGCGAGCCGGGCACGACGGGCCGGTGAGCGTCCGCACCGAGGGAAGCCGGGCAGGTTGACCGGGCCGGCCACGCCGGGATCCAGATCACGTCAGTCGTGGCGGTCGTCCCGTAGCCGGGCGGCCAGCGCCGCGGCCTGGGTGCGGCGCTGCATGTTGAGCTTGGCGAGCAGGTTGGACACGTAATTCTTGACCGTCTTCTCGGCCAGGAACATCCGTTCGCCGATCTGCCGGTTGGTCAGTCCTTCGCCGATGAGGTCGAGGATGTGGCGTTCCTGTTCCGACAGCGCGGCGAGGGGGTCCTTCCTGGCGGCCTGGTCGCGCAGGCGCTGCAGCATGGTGGCGGTGGTCTGGGGGTCGAGCAGCGATTGCCCCGAGGCCACCGTGCGGACGGCGCCGACGAGGTCGGAGCCGTGGATCTGTTTGAGCACGTAGCCGGAGGCGCCGGCCATCACCGCGTCGAACAGCGCGTCGTCATCGGCGAACGAGGTCAGCATCAGGCACGCCAGTCCCGGCAGCCGGGAGCGCACCTCCCGGCACACGTCCACGCCGCTGCCGTCCGGCAACCGCACGTCGAGCACTGCCACGTCGGGCTTCAGCGCGGGGATGCGGGCGATGGCCGACTCGGCCGTCCCGGCCTCGCCGATGACCTCGATGTCGTCCTCGGACTCCAGCATCGCCGCGACACCCCGCCGCACGACCTCGTGATCGTCGACGAGGAACACACGAATCACGTTCACCACGCTATCCGACCGCCGGCCCGGCCGGGAAAACGAAGGTCCCCAAGTCGCAAGCCCCGTTTCGCAGGGCCTTTCGAAGTTTGACCGAAGGCTGTCTCCCAGATTTCCTTGAAGGAACCTTGGGTAGCCGGAATGTACGGCTCGCAGGCCCGCTCGATGCCGTCGCATGGCTTTCCCGGCCTTGGATCGCCGAAGGCCTCGGGGAAGCGCGCCCGCCGCCGGAACCGCAGATGAGCGTCGCTGCCGGCCCGGTGCGACACTGATAAATGTGGAGGACGAGCGCCACCCGTTGATGCCGCAGATGCAGCTAGATGAGCTGCTGGCCGAGTTGCAGGTGCGGCTCAACGCCGTGCTGGCCACTCGGGACCGGGTGCACGCGCTGCTCGAGGCGATCGTGTCGGTGGGCAGCGAGCTCGATCTGGACACCGTGCTGCGCCGCATCACGGAGACCGCGACGAAGCTGGTGGATGCCAGCTACGGCGCGTTGGGCGTGGTCGGCCAGGAGAACACGCTCATCCAGTTCATCCCGGTGGGGCTGAGCGAGGAGGAGATCGCCAGGATCGAGCACTGGCCGCACGGCCTGGGCCTGATCGGCCTGCTGATCAAGGATGCGCGGCCGCTCAGGGTAGGCCGCATCTCCGACCATCCGGAGTCGTACGGCTTCCCGCCGGGTCATCCGCCGATGGGCACCTTCCTCGGCGTCCCGATACGGGTCCGCGAGGTAGTTTTCGGAAACCTTTACCTGACCGAGAAGCGCGGCGGCGGCGAGTTCGACGAGGAGGACGAGGCCATCGTCATAGCGCTGGCCGCCGCAGCCGGCGTCGCCGTGGACAACGCCCGTTCGTACGAGGTGTCACGGCGGCGTGAGACCTGGCTGCAGGCGTTGTCGCAGGTGACCACGAGCCTGCTGTCCGGTGCTGACCCGCGCGAGGTGCTGAGCTCGGTGGCGGGGTGCGCCCGCAAGATGACCGATGCGGACCTGGTCGAGGTGCTCCTGCCCGAGCCGTCGAGGCAGTCGCTGATCGTGGAGATCGCGGAGGGCGAGGGTGCGGAGGAGCTGCCGGGCGCCGTCTTCGTGGTGTCGGACACGCTCGCGGGTGATGTGTTCATCCAGGGTGAGTCCATGTCCGACCCCGACATGCAGACCGTCCCGCGCCCTGGCTCGCCGCTCCGGCGGCTGGGTTACGGGCCGGTGCTGATGGTGCCGTTCGGCAACGTGCCGGACGTGCGCGGGGTGCTGGTGCTGGCCAAGCGGAGCGGGCGGTTGCCGTTCAGCGAGGCGGATCAGCAGGTGCTGCAGGCGTTCGCCGGCCAGGCGGCGATCGCGTTGGAGCTGGCCGAGGCGCGCAGGGACGCCGAGCGGCTCGGCCTGCTGGAGGACCGCGATCGCATCGCCAAAGATCTGCATGATGTGGTCATCCAGCGGCTGTTCGCCACGGCGATGACGTTGATGAGCACGATCCGGCTGATAGAGCGGCCGGAGGCGGCCAAGCGGGTGCAGCACGCGATCGACGAGCTGGACGAGACGATCCGGAAGATCCGCTCGTCCATCTTCGCGCTGCAGGGCCCCGGCGAGATGGCCGCGCCGGGACTGCGAGGGCGGATCGTGGAGCTGGTGGAGGGCGCCGCCGGCCATCTGGGTTTCATGCCGGGCCTGCGCATGGAGGGGCAGATCGACACGGTGGTGCCCGACCCGGTCGCCGAGCACCTGGTGGCCGTGTTGTGCGAGGCTCTGTCCAACGTGGTTCGCCACTCCCACGCCACCCGCGCTGACGTTCTCGTCGAGGCCGCGGGTGCCGAACTCGTCCTCTTGGTCACGGACAACGGCGTCGGCCTGGGAGAGACGGGACGCCGTAGCGGCCTGCGCAACATCGAGGACCGGGCCGCCCGGCTCGGCGGCACCGCGGAGCTCATGGCCCCCGAAGAGGGAGGCACAACGCTGCGCTGGCAGGTCCCGCTGTGAGCCATCACCGCCGCGGCCGACGCCGGTTCAGTCGGTGAGGCGGCGGCCGGACACCTGCTCGGCCTCGACCACGATGTAGTGGTCCCGCCCGAAGGGCGCCCAGGCCGTCAACGGCAGCGCCGCAACCCGGTCGAGCTCGGCCGGGTCGGTCACGGCCCGCGAGTGTCCCACCGCGGTGACAGACCAGCCGGTACGCAGTTCGGCATCGAACTCATCGGCCTCGAAGGCCACCACGGCACGCCGGGTGGCGGCGGCCAGCTTGGACCCGATCGAGGTCCGGATCACGATGGAGCGGCCGTCGAGATGGAAGTTGACCGGCTGCACGGCCGGCAGGGCATGGTCGGTGAACACGATTCGCCCGATCGCTGTCGTGGACAGCAGACCCAGGCACTCCTCGAGGGAGAGCACCTGAAGTCCGGACGAATCCAGCTGCATACCTTCAACATCCCTACTCGGGGCCCGGCTGCGTTAGAGGCGAAAGTCCCATCCTTCCTGCCGATCAGTCCGAGGGCTGAAGCAGGCCGCGAGCCACGGCGGCCCCACGGGCGTGGGGCCGCCGCGAGCCGGCTCAGGGGGTGGTGACGGTCGTGCGCGCGGCCGAGGAGGCCCAGTACAGGGCCCGGGCCACCTGCGGGAACAGGCCCTTGGGGTGGTTGCGGAAGAGCGGCTCCGTGCCGAACAGCACCACGGCCGCGCCCCGCTCGTCGCGGCCGCTGACCACGGCCGCCTGGCCCCGGGCCGCGTCCTGGCCGCCGGTCCCGTCTGCGTCGGGCCGCCAGTGACCGGACACCAGGGGCCCGTCGGCGGCGTACGACTGCTCGACCGTGACCTCCGGCCCGAGGCCGGTGAACCAGCGCGGCGAGTACACGAACGAGTGGCCGGGCGATCCGGCGCCGACCTGGCGGCCGGTGGAGACCGTGCGTACCACGCCGTTGGCGTCGTCGCGGCCGGCGACGGAGGTCGCCGTGAGCAGCCCGGCGGCGGCGTTGAAGGCCGCGCCGGTCCCGCCACGGGTGATCACGCCGCCGGTGGCCAGGAACGCGTCGAGAGCCGCCCTGGCCGCCGGGTTGAGCGCGGCGTAGCTCAGCCCGCTGGAGACGTACAGCACGTCGGTCCCGCTCCAGTCGAAGCCCGCGTTGAGCGCCGCGGTGGAGACGGGGGTGACGGCGAAGCCCAGCTCGCGCAGCGTGAACAGCTCGTCCGCCGAAGCGGCGGCGGCGATCCGCACCGGCGACAGCGGCACGCCGGACCCCGAGGCCACGCGGGTGAAGGCCACGCCGTAGCGGTCGGACACCGTCCGCGCGGCCGGCCGGGCGGACGCGGGGACGATCGCCGTGCCGTCCGCCCACGTCACCGCCACGCCCTGCGCCAGCAGGTCGTTGACGGCCAGGACCTCCTTGGCGTCGGTCACCGCCAGCGCGAGCGGCCCGGGCGTGCGCGGCACGGACCCGGTCGGAGCGGCGGCCTTGACCGGGGAGGCCTCCACGCGCAGGGACGTGACCGGGTCCACCGTGGCCCCCCAGAGCAGGGCGTGGCTCCAGCCGGAGATGTCGTACATGGCGTCCACTCTGGGCGAGATGTCCGCGCCCGGCTCCAGCATGACGTTGGCCAGCCCGCGCTTGGGCTGGCGCATGTCCACGACGTACGACCCGGCCGGGTACGTCCTGCCGTCCGCCCTGAACGGCCGGTCGGCCCGGCCGACCCGCACGTCATTGGCGATCAGGTGGTCGACCAGGCGCGCGGCGGCCGTGGCCGAGCGCCGCCCGCTGATGACGTACGCCCGGGGGAAGGTGGTGTTGTAGACGTCCTCCGGCCCGAACCCGGGCACGATGCCGACCGGCACGACCCTGGACGGCTCCCCGGCCGCGCCCCGCCGGAACACCTCGATCTGGTCCGCGATCAGCCGGTCGTGCTTCGCCTGCACGAACGCGTACGTGGCCCGGATGGCCGCCGCGGCCACGTCGGTGTTGATGGCGGAGCGGCGGCGCAGCTCCTCGACCGGCTGCTGCGTGTAGTCGGAGCCGTTGACCCGCAGCGGGATCTCGACCGTGTGCGCGGCGACCGTCCCGTGGAACGGCGCGTACTGCGGGGTGAAGATCGGCGGCCAGTCGTCCCAGCCCTCCGCGGAGTCGCGGAACGGGATCTGCGGCGGGTACACACCGTCCTTCTCGAACGTGTACCCGAGCGCGTTGATCGCGGCCTCCATGCCGAGGCCGTTGGCGTAGGCGTTCTGGATGAACAGGTCGTACTCGTAGTTCGCGCCGTGCGGCGGCGTGGTCGGCTCGATGAGCGTGCCGTTGACGTACCCGTGCAGGTCGATCATGGTGACCGGCTGGGCGTCGATCATCACCTGGCGCATCGCCCGCACCTCGGACTGGGAGGCGGTGATGAAGTCGCGGTTCAGGTCGAAGCCCGCGCCGTTCTGGCGCACACCGTTGACGCGGCCGTCGGGGTTGGCGGTGACGTTGAAGTACAGCCTGGTACGCGCCAGCAGGTCGGCGATCTTCGGATCCGTGCTGGTGGCGAGCTCTTCGATGACGCGCAGGGCGGCGTCGGTGCCCTCCCACTCGTTGCCGTGGATGTTGGCGTTGACGAAGAGCGGCGCCTTGTACCGTGCGGCAAGGGTGCGGTCGCGGGCGGCGGCGGCCGGGTCGTTCTCGATGCGTTCGCGGATGCGCGCCTGCTCGCGGGCCTCGGCGGCGCTCTCGGGCGCGGTGACGGTGACCAGGTAGAGGTCGCGGCCACTGTAGGAGCGGCCGATGACCTCCGCGCTCACCCGGTCGCTGCGCTGCAGGTCGTTCAGCCGCGGCGCGATGCCGTGGTACGGCACCAGCCCGAGCTTGATCGAGGCGTCGGCCGGGTTCTCCGCGGGCACGGGCAGGCGTGTGTGCCTGGGGTAGCCCACCTCGCGCGAGATCTCGGGCTGGGCGCGGAGCGTCTGGGCCTGCTCGGGGATGTCGGCGGCCACCTCGTTCCGCTCCGGGCCGTTGCCGAAGTCGCGTACAGCAGGGGCAGGCGGCTCGGCGGGACCGGCGGCGGCCGCTCGCGGGCCGGCCAGGGATAAGGAGGGGACGACGAGGAGCGCGGCGAGCAGGACGGGGGACAGTCGCAAGAGGTTCCTCCAGCTGGATCAGGGTTCCCGGAAGTCGGCGGCGACCCCGGCCAGCGAGATCAGCCCGGCCGCGAACTCCATGGCCTCGGCGTGCCCCTCCGCGAACGGCGGCTGGAAGCCCACGCCCTCCCACGCCCGCGTCGCGGGGTTCCACAGGTCGGCGCCCACCTCGAAGTCCCACCCGTAGACGCCGTAGTCGTACCAGAGCTCGTCGGCGGAGTTCCCGGCGGCGGAGTAGAGCACGTCCGTGACGGGCCCCGTCTGCTGGGGCCAGGTGACGGTGCCGCGCTCGGCGGCGATGGCCTCCTCGATCGTGCGGGCCGAGCGCAGGAAGTACGCCTCCTGCTGGGACGTGGGCCTGGGCAGGGTGACGCGGCCGGCGAGCTTGTAGGCGCCGGGCGGCCACATGAAGTAGCCGCCGTAGCTGTGCACGTTCATGGCGAACCTGATGTTGCGGTACTTCTGCGCCAGCCACATGACGTTGCGGCTCTCGGGCTCGGAGTGCTCGGCGGGTCCCGCGTACGTGCCGCTCTGGCAGTTGGCCGAGGCGCCGAAGTATCCGTCGGACAGCGAGCCGGTCGCGTAGTTGCGGTTGACGTCCACGCCCCAGGCGTTGCGCAGCGCCGGGTCGGACTGCTGCGGCGGGCAGTGGTTCGTCATGTTCTTCCGCTGGGCGTTGAAGTCGTAGAAGCTGTAGTTCGCGCCGTCCGGGTTGACCGTCGGCACGATGAAGACGTCGGTACGCTCCAGCAGCCGGCGGGTGGCCGCGTCGAGCGCGTAGTTACGCAGCAGCCGCTCTGCCGCCTCGACGACGACCAGGGGCGCCACCCACTCGCGGGCGTGTTCCTGGGCGTAGGCCAGCACGCCGGTGCGCGTGCCGTCGCGGTGCGCCCCGATGCGCAGGGCCAGCACTCGCGCGGGCGCCCTGGGGACGCTGGCGGGCGCGTGGAGGAAGTCGCTGAGCTGGGTGCGCGGCGCGGGCGCCATGACGCCGGAGCCCGGGTCCGTGCGGTAGGTCGTGGCCTTGACTCCGGTGCCCGCGGTGGCGTTGATCGCGGCGGCCACCTGGGCGGCGGTGCTGATCGGCGCGCCCGAGCCGTCGGTGGCCAGGCTGACGGTGATGAGCTTGCCGTTCACGGTGACCTGCAGCGCCTTGCCGGGCGCGCCCGGGCCGACCAGCTCGACGGCCAGGTCGTTGCCGCCTTCCGAGCCGTAGGCGTCGGAGGTGACGACGACGGCGGCGGCGGGCGGCGTGCCGATCAGGGCCTGGGCGTGCCGCCGGTAGCCGTTGGTCGGGTACGGCAGCGTGATCAGCTCCGTGAGCTTGGGGAAGCGCTGGTGCAGCGCCTTGATCCGCTCGTTGAGCTGCGCGGGCGGCATGTACTGGGTGATGAAGTCCTTCTGGTAGCCGGGGACGGCCTTGCCCGGCCCCTCGCCGTCGGGCCACGCCTTGACCTTCGCCTCGGCCGCGCCGCCGGCCGCCGAGGTGACGGTGACCCACTCCGGCCGGCTCGCGGCCGGCACCGGGGTGCTGAACTGGTGGCCCAGGTACGCGCCCGCGTCCACGTACGCGACCATCGGCGCCTGGCCGGTCGAGCCGCCCTTGCCCTTCCACGTCACGGTGAGCGTGGCGGCCTCTCCGGCGCTGCTGGACGCCTCGACGGACAGGAAGTACCCGTCGCGGGACTTGAACCAGACCGCCCGCTCGATGACCAGCTGGTCCTTGCCCGTGGCGGACTTCGCCACGGGCGGGGGCGGCGTCTCCGGGGCCAGGCTCACGCCGAACGACTGGTAGGCCGCGAGCTGGCTGGGCGTGACCACCGCGTCCACCTGAATGCTGCCGTCCGGTTGCGGCCGTACCCGCTCGGTGAGGTCGGCGCCCGCGGCCGTCAGCCGGTCCATCGCCGCCCGGTCCGGCAAGGAGAGCGTGACCAGCGAGGCCGGCTCCGGATCGGACGGCGCGGCGACGGACGGGGCCGAGGGATTCGCGGCCGCGAACGTCGTGAGAACGATCATCAGTACGACAGCGGACGCCCGCAGGCCACGCATCGGCTCCTCCTGGATCACCCGTATGAGGATCATTGAAAGCCGACTTGATCGAACCGGCAAGGACCCCGGCCTATCCGGCGGACAGGAAATCGATGATCTCGCGCAGGAACCGGTCGCGCCCGTTACGCGTCACGAGGCCGTGACGTGGGGCACGGCCTCGTACATCGCCCAGTCGGCGCTGATCGCGCCGGCCGTCTTCAGCAGCAACGGGAGGTGCTCCTCGGTCAGCTTCTCCATGGAGGTCTCGGCGGCGTGGGCGTTGACGTTGACGGCCGCGATGACGTTGCCGAGCCCGTCCCTGAGCGGCGCGGCCACCGACCGGATGCCCAGGGCGAGCTGCTCGTCCGTCGCGGCCCAGCCCTTCGCGCGGACCCCGCGCAGCACCGCCTCGCGCTCCTTGGCGTCGGGGCGCCACCTGGGCTCGATGCCGGAGCGGCTCGGCTCGGCCAGCACCCGCTCCACCTCGGCCGGCGGCAGCGCGGCCAGCAGCACCTTGCCCAGGGACGTCTGCAGCGCGGGGAAACGGGTGCCGATCTGCACCTGGAGCGCGACGATCTTCGGCACCGCCACCCTGGCGACGTACACGATGTCGGAGCCGTCGAGCTGGGCGATCGAGGACGACTCACTTGTCTGCCTGACCAGCTGCTCCAGGTGCGGCCTGGCCACCTCCCACAGCCCCATCGAACGGACGTAGGTGACGCCCAGCTCCAGCACCCGCGGCGTGAGCGCGAACCCTCCCTGCTCCGCCCTGGCGTACCCCAGCTCCTGGAGGGTCAGCAGGATGCGGCGGGCCGTCGGCCGGGCCAGGCCGGCGGCCGTCGCCACCTCGGTCAGGGACATGACCGGGCGCCCCGGCTGGAAGGCCCTGATGACATCGAGGCCGCGGGCCAGCGCCTCGATGAAGTCAGGTCCGGTGTCACCACGTGCCATGTACGCCCTCGCCTCGCTCGGAATCGGTCCCATCCGACTTTAGACGGCCGGCCGTCCGCCTGGCGGCGGGTCATAGGCGGTGGGTGGCGTCACTCCGGTAGTCGGTGTACGTGTACGGGTTGTCGAGGATCTTCGTCGCGGGGATGTCCGGGTTCATGCCCTGTTCCCACGCCTCGTCGCCCATCTCGGAGCGCAGGTGCTCCACCGTGCGCTCGACCTGGAGGCGGGCCGTGGCGAGGTCGATGCCGAGCAGGCGGTGCTCGTGCTTGACCACGCGCCCGTCGACGAGGACGGTGTGCACGTCGCCGCGCTGCGCCTGGAAGGCGACGTGGCCGAACGGGTTGAGGATCGGGAACGACACGGGCGACAGGTCGTTCTTGATGAGCACGAGGTCGGCCTTCCTGCCGGCCTCGATCACGCCCAGGTCGTCGCGGCCGAGCGCGCGGGCGCCGCCGCGGGTCGCCCACTCCACGACCTGGTCGGCGCGCAGGCCGCAGTGCGTGACGGTCTCGCCCTTGGCGTGCGCCTCCAGGTGCTCGCGCGAGCGGTCGGCGCCGAGCGTGGCGCGCATGGCGGAGAACAGGTCGCCGCTCCACCACACGCTGGTGTCCATCGACAGCGACACCGGGATGCCGTGGGCGCGGATCGCCCAGGTGGGCGGGTAGCCCTGGCCCGCGCTCTGCTCGCTCTCCGTCGAGACCGAGACGGAGCCGCCGGTGGCCGCGATGCGGTGGTAGGAGTCGGCCGAGAGCGAGGCGGCGTGCACGTAGATCGTCCCGGGGGTCATGAAGCCGTGCTCGTGCATCAGGCGGATGCCGTCGTCGCTGGTGGCGCCCCACACGCCGGCGTGCGTGGTGACGGGGACGCCGAGCTCGCGGGCCACCTCGAACGCGGGCTTCTCCGGGAACGCCGGGTCGCCCAGCACGTCGAAGGCGATCTGGAAGCCGAGCATGTCGTCGCCGGTGACACGCCTGCGGACGAAGTCGCGGAACTCGGGCGCGGTCGTCCACTCGGCGGGCGGCTGCTGGATGTTGCCGTACGCGAGCACGTACCGGCCCGGCACGGACTCCAGCGCGTCGGCGGCGGCGTCGGCGTGGTCGGGGGTCCCCAGGCCGTGCGACCAGTCCACGACCGTGGTGACCCCGGCGTCGAGCGCCTCGATGGCGGCCAGCGTGTTGCCCGCGTGGATGTCCTCGGGCCTGAACAGCTTGCCGTGCTCCAGGTAGAACCAGACGAAGTACTGGGTGAGGGTCCAGTCGGCGCCGTATCCGCGCATCGCGGTCTGCCACATGTGCCGATGGGTGTCGATCATGCCGGGCATGACCAGGCCGCCGGACGCGTCGATCGCGATCGCGTCCTCCGGCGCCTCCAGTTCGGGACCGACGGCGGCGATCCTGTCCCCGACGACGAGGACGTCCGTACGGGGTAAGACCCGCCTGCCGTCCATCGGCAGCACGGTGCCGCCACGCAGCACCACGGGCCGTCCGGCCTCGAACTCGTTCATGGCACGCTCCTCGCGAACGATTGTCCGCCATACGGTCACCGTCACTGTGATGAGCGCAGGCGCCGATGTCAAGACGGTTGACGGCCGGGCCTGCTGGTGGTGGTATCGCTTGAGCGGACAATCGTCCGTTGGGCGGACGCAGGAGGGGAGCTCATCGTGGCTGAAGGCCCGCTGTCGGGCGTGCTGGTGGCCGACTTCTCCAGGGTCCTGGCGGGGCCGTACGCCACGATGCTGCTGGCGGACCTCGGGGCCGACGTCGTCAAGGTCGAGTCGCCGGGCGGGGACGACACCCGGTCGTGGACGCCGCCCGCCAGAGGAGAGGTGTCCACGTACTATCTCGGCGTCAACCGGGGCAAGCGGTCCGTCGCGCTCGACCTGCGGGACCCGGGCGACGCGGAGGCGGCCAGGGAGCTGGCCCGGCGCGCGGACGTGCTGGTGGAGAACTTCCGCCCGGGCGGGCTGGCCAAGTACGGCCTCGACTACGCCGCGGTCAGGTCCGGCAACCCCGGCGTCGTGTACGCCTCCATCAGCGGGTTCGGGTCAGGGGCCGGGGCACGGGTGCCCGGGTACGACCTGATGGTGCAGGCCATGTCCGGGCTGATGAGCCTGACCGGCGATCCGGACGGGCCGCCGTACCGGGCCGGGATCTCGGTGTTCGACGTGATGGCGGGCAACCACGCCGTCATCGGCATACTCGCCGCGCTGCGCCACCGGGAGGTGACCGGGCGGGGACAGCACGTCGAGGTGAACCTGCTGTCGTCGGCGCTGACGGGGCTGGTCAACCAGAGCTCGGCGTACGTGGCCGGGGGCGTGGTGCCGTACCGGATGGGCAACGCGCATCCGAGCGTGTTCCCCTACGAGCCGCTGCCGACGGCGGACCACGAGCTGATCGTCGCGGCCGCCAACGACGGGCAGTTCCGCAAGCTGTGCGAGGTGCTCGGCATCCCCGAGGTGGCCGACGACCCGCGCTTCGCCCGCAACGCCGACCGGACCGCGCGGCGCGAGGAGCTGCGGCCGATCCTCGTGGAGCGGCTCGTCACCCGGCCGGCGGACGAGTGGTTCGACCTGCTGGTGGAGGCGGGGGTGCCGAGCGGGCCGATCAACACGATCGACGGCGGGTTCGCGGTGGCCGAGCGGTTCGGGCTCGAGCCCGTCGTCGTGGTGGGGGAGGGGGAGCGGGCGGTGCCGACGACGCGGCACCCGATCCGGTTCTCGGAGACACCCGCCGGGTACGCGCTGCCGCCGCCGGACCTCGACGAGCACGGCACGGAGCTCCGCAAGTGGCTCACCGAGGGCGCGGACGGGGGCGGTCATGAATGAACCGAGGGAGTACCCGACCGCGCTCGGGGCGTCCTCGCTGAAGTCGATCACCCTGCTCGGGCACGACTTGGCCGAGGACGTCATGGGCGAGGTGGGCTTCGGGGAGCTGGCGTTCTGGCTGGCGACCCAGCGCCGGCCCTCGCGCGGAGAGGTACGGGTGTTCGAGGCCGTGCTGGCCGCGCTGGCCGACCACGGGTTCACGCCCACCGCCATCGTGACGCGGCTGACGTACCTGTCGGCTCCGGACTCCGTCCAGGGGGCGCTGGCCGCCGGGCTGCTCGGCGGCGGCTCCCGCTTCCTCGGCGTCACCGAGGACTGCGGCCGTTTCCTGGACGACGTGCTGCGCACCCGAGACCCCCTGCCAGACGACGACGCCGCGTGGGACGCCCTCGCGCTCGAGACGGTGCGGGCCCGGCGCGAGGCGGGCAAGCTCATCCCCGGCCTCGGCCACCACGTGCACAAGGACGGCGACCCGCGTACGGCGCGGCTGTTCCGGATCGCCGCCGAGGAGGGCGTCCTCGGGCCGCACCTGTCGCTCTTCGCCGCCGTCGGCCGCGTGCACCCCCAGGTCCTGGGCCGGACGCTGCCGCTGAACGGGGCCGGGGCCTGCGGCGCGGCGCTGGCCGACCTGGGGCTGCCGCTGGAGCTGTTGCGCGGCTTCGCGCTGCTGGCCAGGACGGCCGGGCTGATCGGGCAGCTCGCCGAGGAGCTGCGCCGTCCCGTGGCCAACGACATCTTCCTCTCGGTGGACCTCAACAACCGTTCCGTCCCGCCCGAGCCGTATGCCGCCAACGGAGGTACGCATGGCTGAACTCGTCGCGGTCATCGCATCCACCCACCATCCCTTCTACCACCGGGCCAGCACCTCCACCGGCGAGGACCGCCCGCCGTTCGCCGACGAATGGGTGCGCAAGGTGGAGGCGTTCAGGCAGACGCTCACCAGGGCGCGGCCCGACGTGCTGGTGATGGTCGGCTCCGACCACTTCCACCAGCTGTGGCTGGACAACATGCCGCAGTTCCTGGTCGGCAAGGCGCCCTTCTACGACGCGAACTTCTACAACGAGGAGCGCGAGTTCGGCTTACCGCGGATGCTGCTCAAGGGGCAGGAGGACCTGTCGGCGTACATCCTGCGCGAAGGGCTGGACGCGGGCTTCGACCTGGCCTTCTCCAACGAGCTGCGGATCGACCACTCCATCACCTGCCCGATCATCACCCTGCGCCCGCAGAACGACCTGCCGATCGTGCCCGTCTACACCAACATCTTCGCCCCTCCGCTGCCGCGTCCCCAGCGGTTCGTGCAGCTGGGGCGGACGATCCGGCAGCTCGTGGAGTCCTGGCCGTCGGACCGTCGGGTGGCGGTCATCGGCACCGGGCACCTGTCGCTGGAGCTCGGGGGACCGCGCCAGTTCGGGCCGCACGGCCCCGACCCGGAGTTCGACCGCAAGGCCGTCGAGTGGATCTCCGCGGGGGACATCGAGGGCTGCCTGTCGGAGGTCACCCTGGACAGCCTGCACCTGCCGGGCAACGCCACCCACGGGTTCATGGACTTCATGCTGATGATGGGGGTGGCGGGCGAGGGCCGGAAGGCCGACTACGTGGACACGTACGACCTGTTCCACACCATGGAGGCGTACTTCACCTGGTACCCGAGCGGAGGCGCTTCGTGAGCAAGTACTTGCTGAACAAGTTCCTCTTCACCGTCGACCGCGATCCCGAGCTGGTCGAGCGGTACCGCGAGGAGCCGCGGGCCACCGTCGAATGGTGGGAGTCCGAGTACGCCAACCGCATCCTCGGCTGCCACGCCGGCGAGTCGTCCACGTGGCTGCGCTTCGACGACACCGAGCGGGAGGCGCTGGCCGGGCACGACTTCCCGAAGCTGTTCGAGCTGGGGGCGCACCCGTTCCTGACGCTGACGCTGTTCATCGCGATGTTCGAGCGCGACCACCCGCCACTGGGCTTCCAGACGGAGTACGCGCGGCGGCTGGCGCACGTGCGGATGCCGTACCCGGACATCGCGACCTGATGCGGGCAGTCCGGATCGAGACGTGCGGGCGGCCACCGGTGGCCGGGGACGTTCCCGCGCCCGTGCCCGGCCCAGGAGAGGCCCTGGTGCGCGTGCGCGCCGCCCCGATCACCCCGCTGGACCTGCTGTGCGCGGGCGGCGCCTCCTACTTCGGGGCGCCCGCCGTCCCCTACGTGCCCGGCGTCCAGGGCGTCGGCACCGCCGGCGGGACGCCCGTGTGGTTCCCGGCCTCGGCCGGGATGGCGCCGGGCGACGGGAGCATGGCCGAGCTGGCCGTGGTGCGCGCGGAGGACCTCGTGGAGCTGCCCTCCGGCGCCGACCCGTTCGCCGTCGCCGCGCTCGGCCTGTCGGCCGTGGCCGCCCACATGGCGCTGACCTGGCGCGGCGAGCTCGCGGCAGGCGAGCAGGTGGTGGTGCTCGGCGGCGGGGGCGTGGTGGGGCAGGCGGCCATCCAGCTCGCCCGTCTCGCGGGCGCGCGCAGGGTCGTCGCGGGCGCCCGCTCGCCCGAGGGCCGGGAACGGGCGGAGCTGGCGGGGGCGGACGCGGTGGTCACACTCGACACCGAGGACGTGGCCGACCTCGCCGCCCGGTTCTCGGCCGCGTGCGACGGCCCGGTGGACCTGGTGCTCGACCCGCTGTTCGGCGCCCCGGCCGCCGCGGCGGCCCGCACCCTCCGCGCCGGTGGCAGGCTGGTCAATCTCGGCGGCTCGGCCTCCGAGACGTGCCCGCTCGACTCGTCCACGCTGCGCAGCCGGTCGCTACGAGTGCTCGGGTACACGAACAACGAGCTGACGAGGGAGCAACGCGCCGCGGCCATCGCCCTGATCGCGGAGCAGGCGGCGCTCGGGCGGCTGGCGGTGGCTCACGAGGTCATGACGCTGGAGGAGGCGGGTGCCGCCTGGGAACGCCAGACGGCGGGCACGGCCGGCGGCCGGATCGTGCTGCGGGTCGCTTGAACCGCGGGCACGGTGGCAGCATCGCGATCTTCATCGTGCGCTCCACGGGCGGGCGTGGGCGTCGACGATCGAGGCCAGGTGCTGGAGGCGGGGCACGGAACGGGTCCGCAGCCCGGCGGCCACCTCGCCGGAGCCGACCACGTCACTCCAGATGGCCCGCCCGGCGAGCATCCCGGAAGCGCCCGCACGGCAGGCGGCGCGCACGGCGGCGGGGAAGTCGTCCCGCTCGACGCCCTGGGAGAGCACCACCCACGGCACCGGGATCACCTCGTCGAGCCGCGCGCACTCCTCGACCAGCCGCTCCTCGGGCACGGCGCCTCCGAGCGGCACCTGCGCCTTGTAAAGGCCGGGCCGCAGCCCGGCCAGTTCCCGGGCCGCCTCGCGAATCGCGGCGGGCCCGTCGAAAGCGCCGGTGTCGTCGGCCGGCGGCCTGGCGACGCCTTCGAGCACGGAGAGCAGGCCCGCCTCGGCGCAGCGCCGTACGAACTCGGCGGCGATCTCCAGCCGTCGCCGGCGGTGCTCGTCGTCACGCCAGATCAGCAGCAGCTTGGCGGCCACGGCGCCGGCCCGGCGGGCGGCGGCCAGATCGACCCGCTCATCGATGGAGGTGTCCTCGACGGGACCGCCGGGGTCCTGCCGGAGGCTGTCCACGGCGACGATCAAGCCGCCCGGGACCAGGCCCTCCGCGGCCACCTGGCCGAACCCGTAGTCCTGGTCGATCAGGAAACCCGAGGCGTGCGGCCCGACCTCGCGCGCCACCGCCAGCTTGAACCCGGTCAGCGTCTCATCGCCCACACGCTCGCCCGTCGCCGCCGCGAACATCTGCCTCAGGCTCTCGCGCTGGTCCATCGCCACCATGGCGAACCCGCCGGAGGGGCGGGCCAGCAAGTCGAGTGTCGGTGCCGGGGTGGTGGTCTGCGAACTGGTCATGAATGCTCCGATCTGGTCGAGGCGGCTGCAGGGGTTTCCGTCATCCGGGCTCGCGGGCCGAGGCCAGAAAGCGCTCGTACAGGGGGAGGTAGGCGGCGGCGAGGCCGAGGTCGTGCGGCCGGCCTTCGCGGGGGAGCAGGGGCACGTCGTCGAGTGAGCCGCCGGCCTGCCCGGCGATCAGAGCCGCACCGGCGCACACCGCGTCGCCGGCCGGCACCACCTCGACGGGAACGGGCGACACCGCCGCCTTCACGCGCATCCACAGCGGGATCCTGACCTGCCCGCCGAGGACCACGAGGCGCTCGGGGGCGGTGCCGGTCACGGCGGTGAGCTCGTCGAGCATCCAGCGGGCATGCATGCAGGTGCCCTCGATGGCGGCCGCCAGCAGGTCCCCGGGTGTGTGCTCCGGCCCGAGCCCCGACACCGTCACGCGGCGGTCGCGGTCGGGCGCGGGGGCGACCCGTCCCCGCAGGTACGGCTCCACGACGATCCCCGTCGGCAGCCGTACCCCGCCCAGCAGCCCCGGCAAGGCGTCATACTTCTCCTGGGCATCGGGCGGACGGGCGTGCGCCCCCTCCCGCGAGCCGCCCTCGGGAGCCAGCAGGCCGAGCAGCCAGTCGACCATGGCGCCGCTCGTGGGGAGCCCGCCGACCACCACGGTGCGGGCGCCGTCCAGCGAGGGGTCGGTCGTGATGCCGAGGGCGAGCCCGGTGCGCGGGTCCGGACGCGACTCCGACAGCACCATCACCGCCTCCGCCGTGCCGAGGGAGTCGGCCACGTCTCCAGGGCGTCGCACCCCCGCCGCCCACGACCCCACCGCGTGGTCGTGCCCGGCGATCACCACGGGGACGCCGGCCGCCACCCCGCTCACCTGGGCCGTCAGCGGTCCGACCGGCTCGACCGCCCAAGCCGTGGGAGGCAGCTGCTCGGCACGCAGCCCGGCCAGCGCCAGCAGGTCAGGGTCGTAGGCCCCGGCCCCGGCGTCATAGGCCAAGGTGCGGGCGGCCAGGGTCTCGTGCGTCCGCAGCCGGCCCGTCAGCGCGTACGCGACGGCGTCGGGCACGTGCGCCCACCACCGCATCGACTCCAGCACGTCCGGTGAGTGGGCCCGCATCCACAGCCACTTGGCCAGCGGCGCCTTGGGGTCGGCCCGGCGGCCGGTCAGCGCGTACAGCGCCTCGGCGTCCCGGCCGAGCATGGCGGCCTCCCGCGTGGCCCGGGGGTCGTTCCACCACAGCAGCGGGGTGAGCGGCCGGCCGGAGCGGTCCAGTGGCACGCCGGTCTCGGCCATGCCCGCGATCCCGATCGCGTCCGGCCCGTGCCCGGCCCGGGCGGCGCACTCGGCGAGCGCCCCCGACACGGCGGCGACGAGGCCGGGCAGCTCACGCGGGGTCGCCTGGCGCACGGACGCGACGCAGGAGCCTCGCTCGTCGAAGAAGCCGACCTTGACGTGGGTGGTGCCCACGTCGATCCCCGCCAGCAGTGCTTGCCGTGCCATGTTGTCACTATAAATCCATAAATTGGCAGAAAACCTCCAACTTATGGAGCATTATGGTCATATGGAGGTGAGTCTGCGTTACTCGTCGGCACCGCACCGCCGCGCGGCGATCCTGCGCAGGATCGAGCTCGACGGGTACGTCGCCGCGGCCGACCTGGTCGCCGAGCTCGGCGTATCCGCCAACACCGTCCGGCGCGACCTGCGCAGGCTGGCCGGCGACGGCCTGGTCAGGGCGGTGCACGGCGGGGCCGCGGCGGCCGAGGAGGCGGCCACGCCGTTCACCGACCGCTCCACCCAGGCGTCCGGCGCCAAGCTGGCCATCGCCGCCGCGGCCGTGCGCCACGTCGAGCCGGGCACGGCCGTGGCCCTCGACTCGGGCACCACCACGCTGGAGATCGCCAAGCTGCTGCCCGCGGACGCGGGCCTCACGGTGATCACCCACTCGCTCCCCGCCATCGCCGTCCTCGCCCCCAGGCCGGACATCACGCTCATCGGCATCGGCGGCCAGTACGGCAGGGACACCCGCTCCTTCGGCGGCCCCGAGACGCTCGCGGCCCTGGAGCACCTGAGCGTGCGCACCCTGTTCCTTGCCGCCACCGCGCTCGACGGCTCCGGCGTCTACGGCGCGACGCCGTACGAGGCCGAGACCAAGCGCAGGCTCATCGCCGTCGCCCGCCGGACGATCGTGGCCGGAGACGCGCGCAAGTTCGCGCTGAGCGCTCCGATCCGGGTGTGCGGCTGGGACGCGGTCGAGCGCCTGGTGACCGACGCCGTGCCGGACGGATTCACGGGAGTTCGAGTGGAGATCACCTAACCTGCTATGATCTCCGGACTGCTTCAGCCTCTTGGCCTTCCGGCCGGGAGGCTTTTTTTATGCCCTCATATCACCCCGTGAAGGAGCGCCATGCTCGATCTCTCCCCCTGGAGGAGTGCCATGCCTGACCTTTGCGTACGGCTCGCGACCGGCGCCGACCACGCCACCGTGGAACGCCTCTGGCTGATGTTCCGCCACGACATGTCGGAGTTCCAGGGAGGACTGCCCAATCCCGACGGCACGTTCAGGAGCGAACGACTCCACTCGGCCTTCCACGACGCCGGCTGGGCGCCATACCTGATCACCAGCGGCGGTCACCCCGCCGGGCTGGCGTTCGTCCGCGGCCTGGACGGTCCGGTACGGGTGCTGAACAGCTTCTTCGTGGTACGCGGCGCACGCAGGGGCGGGATCGGGCTGCGAGCCATCAAGGAGATCGTCGCCCGCCACCCGGGAAGCTGGGAGATCGCCTTCCAGGACGCCAACGCGGGCGCCGTGGCCTTCTGGCGGCGGGTGGCCACGGAGATCGCCGGAGACGACTGGACCGAGGAGCGCAGGCCCGTGCCGAACCTGCCCGACGACCCGCCGGACGTGTGGATCTCCTTCAAGACGCTCGCCTGAGCGGAACGGCCCCGCCCGCGCAGGCGAGCGGGGCCATCCTCTACCGTGCCGGGGCGTAACCGGCCGGCCTCGTGGTGAACGTGCCGCGGCCCTGGGTACGGCTACGCAACCGGGTGGCGTACCCGAACACCTCGGCCAGCGGGACCACCGCGGTGATCACTACCGAGCCGGCCCGCGCAGCCGAGCCCGAGATCCGTCCGCGCCGGGCCGCCAGGTCGCCCAGCACGCCGCCCGCCGCGTCGCCGGGCACGGTGACCGTGACCTCTGCCACCGGCTCGAGCAGCTCCATCGCGCAGGCCCGCAGCGCCTCGCGCAGCGCGAGCCGCCCGGCCGTGCGGAACGCCAGGTCCGACGAGTCCTTCGGATGGGTGGCCCCGTCGGTCAGCGTGACCCGCAGGCCGGTCACCGGGTGGCCGCCGAGCGGTCCGTCGCCCAGGGCGTCCCGGCAGCCGGCCTCGACCGCTCGTACGTACTCGCGCGGCACCCGGCCGCCGACCACGGCCGAGCGGAACTCGAAACCCCCACTGTCCGGCTCGACGTCCAGCACGACGTGGGCGAACTGCCCCGCGCCGCCGTCCTGCTTGACGTGCCGGTACAGCAGCCCGGACACCCCGCGCACCACCGTCTCCCGGAGCGCCACCTGCGGGCGGCCCACGGCGACGTCCAGCCCGTGGTCGCGCCGGAGCTTCTCCGCCGCGATCTCCAGGTGCAACTCGCCCATCCCGGACAGCAGCGTCTGCCCGGTCTCGGCGTCCATGCGCACCGACAGCGACGGATCCTCCTCGGCCAGCCGCGCCAGCGCCGAGGCCAGCCGGTCGCTGTCGATGCTCCGGCGAACCTCGATCGCCACGGACACCACCGGGTCCGCCGCGCCCGGCGGTTCGAGCACCAGCGGCGCCTCGGGCGCGCACAGGGTGCTCCCGGTGCGGGCCGACTTCAGCCCGACCAACGCGACGATGTCACCGGCCACCGCCCGGTCCACCTCGGTGTGCCGGTCGGCCTGCACGCGCAGGATGCGGCTGACGCGTTCGGTCCGGCCCGTGCCGGTGTCCAGCACCGTGTCCCCCTTCCGCATCGTTCCCGAGTACACCCGCAGGTACGTCAGCCGCCCGGTGGCGGTCGAGCTCACCTTGAACGCCAGCGCGGCCAGCGGCGCACGCGGGTCGGCGGCCCGTTCCGCGCCGTCCTCGCCGCGCACCGCGGGCACGTCCAGCGGCGACGGCAGGTACGCCACCACGGCGTCGAGCAGCGGCTCGATCCCGCGGTTGCGGTAGGCGGACCCGCACAGCACCACCAGGCCCGCACCGCTCCGCGTCAGGTCCCGCAGCGCGGCGGCCAGCGTACGGTCGGAGATCGACGGCTGCGAGCAGAACTCCTCCAGCGCCTCCGCGTGCAGCTCGGACACCGCCTCCTCGAGCAGCGTGCGCCGCCGCCGCGCCTCGTCCAGCAGGTCCTCAGGCACAGGGCCCTCCTGGCAGACGTCGCCCGCCCAGACCAGGGCGCGCATCCGGACCAGATCGACGACTCCGGCGAACCGGCCCTCCTGCCCGATCGGCAGCTGGACCACCAGCGGGGCCTTGTGCAGCCGCCGGCGGATCGACTCGACCGCCGCGTCCAGGTCGGCGCCGGCCCGGTCCAGCTTGTTGACGAACGCGATGCGCGGCACGCCGTACCGGTCGGCCCGCCGCCACACGGACTCGCTCTGCGGCTCGACGCCCGCGACGGCGTCGAACACCGCGATCGCCCCGTCGAGCACCCGCAGCGAGCGCTCCACCTCGTCGGAGAAGTCGACGTGGCCGGGGGTGTCGATCAGGTTGACGCGGTGCCCGTCCCAGCCGCAGCTCACCGCGGCGGCGAAGATCGTGATGCCGCGGTCGCGCTCCTGGGAGTCGAAGTCGGTGACGGTCGTGCCGTCGTGCACCTCGCCGCGCTTGTACGTGGCGCCGGCGAGGTACAGCATCCGCTCGGTGACGGTGGTCTTGCCGGCGTCGACGTGGGCGAGGATGCCGAGGTTGCGTACGACGGCCAGCGGGTTGGATTGTTTCGAGAGGTGAGCACGCACAGCCCATGACCCTTTCGGGACGTTCCGGAAGAGGGGACAGCGCGATTTCCCAGACGAGACGGCCCGGGACGGCGGGTCAGGTGTTCGTCAGGGCATCGTCCAGTGGCGGCCGCGCAGCCGGCACCGGGGCGACGGAGACACCAGGATCACCTCGTAGCGCGACGGGGGGACGACGGAAGCGGTGCTGTTGCGCACGGCCGTTCTCCTCTCCCTCGTCGATGATCAGTAGCGAGTGTAGGGAAGGGGACGCGGGCGAAGAAAGCGATTTATTTCGGCTGTATGCGAGGTTCACCACGAGGTCGCCTGGCTGCCCCCGATGAGAGACTCAGCCGTCATTTCGGCATGTCGACATAGGCGCGAGAGCCTTTCAGGAAGGACGCGCGCCCATGACGATCACACTGGACACCGGGCGGTACTCGGTCGGCATGGCCACCAGCGCCGCCGACGTGCAAGCCGCGCAGCGACTCCGGCACGAGGTCTTCGCCGAGGAGATGGGAGCGCGGCTCGACAGCCCGGTCTCCGGCCTCGACGTGGACCGGTTCGACGCCTACTGCGACCACCTCCTCGTACGCGACGGCCGCGAAGTCGTCGGCACCTACCGGCTGCTGCCCCCGGGTCGTGCCGACCGGCTCTACTCCGACGCCGAGTTCGACCTGGCCAACCTCGCCCCGCTCAGGAAAGGCCTGGTGGAGGCGGGCCGCACCTGCGTGCACCCCGATCACCGGGGCGGCGCGGTGGTCGCGCTGATGTGGGCGGGCATCGCCCGGTACATGGTCTCCGGCGGCCACCAGTGGCTGGCGGGCTGCTGCTCGGTGCCGCTCGACGACGGGGGCGCGATGGCCGCCGCCGTGATGGAGCGGGTGCCGCTGGGGCCGGAGGAGTACCGGGTCACCCCCAGCACGCCGTGGCGTCCCCAGGACGCGGCCCATTCCGACCGGTTCGTGCCGCCTGCCCTTCTGCGCGGTTACCTGCGGCTGGGGGCATGGGTGTGCGGGGCCCCCGCGCACGACCAGGACTTCGGCACCGCGGACTTCTTCGTCCTGCTGTCGATGGCCAACGTGAACACCCGCTACCTGCGGTACTTCCTCGGAGAGTCGCTGTGAGCGCTGTCGCGCCCGAAGCGCCGATCTCACCCGACGCGCCGGCCTCATCCAAGGCGCCGACCTCATCCGAGGCGCCGACCTCGCCTCAGGCGGCCGACCCGGCCGAGGCGTCGGACCCGTGGCGCCCGTTCGGCCCTTGCACCACAGCCGCGTGCGTGGAGGCAGCGGCCGCCGTCGCCGGGCCCGTCCAGCTCGCGGTCCGGCTGGTCGCGGCGTTCCTGGTGCTGCTCGCCGGGGTGCCACTGTCCCTGGTGGGGCGGATGCGGGCGGCGTGGCGGACGGAGCTCACGATGGCCTGGGCGCGACTGCTCCTGCGCTCACTCGGCGTCCGGCTCGAGATCACGGCGCCGGAAAGCAGCGCGGCCCCGGAAACCCGCGCGGCCCCGGAAGCCGGTGGGGCACCGCAGACGGGTCCGGCGCCGGGCTTCGGGACGGGGCCGGGCATCGGGACGGGGCCGGAGAGGGGCGCCCTGGTCGTGGCGAATCACGTGTCCTGGCTCGACCCGCTCGTCCTGGCGGCCACGCTGCCGTCGCGGCTGCTCGCCAAGCGGGAGATCGGCGAGTGGCCTGTCATCCGCACGCTGGCCGCCGGCTCGGGCGTGCTGTTCATCGACAGGGAGCGGCTGTCCGCGCTGCCGTCGGCCGTCGCCGCGGTCGCCGACGCCCTCCGGGCGGGCGACACCGTGGTCGCCTTCCCCGAGGGCACCACCTGGTGCGGACGCGGGATGGGCCGGTTCCGCCCGGCCGTGTTCCAGGCGGCCGTGGACGCGGGCGCCACCGTCCGACCGGCCACGCTGCGCTACCGCGAGGGCGCGGTCACCTCGACCCGCGCCTGCTACGTCGGGGAAGACTCGCTGCTCGCCTCCATCGTCCGAGTGGCCGCGACCCGAGACCTGGCCGTGGAGGTCACGCTCTTTGCTCCCGTACGGCCCGCCGCTCCCACGAGCACACGGCCGGAGGCCCGAGCGGCACTGGCGAGGATCGCCGAGAGCCGGGTACGCGCCAACATGCTCGAACCGCACGATCACAGGTAGGCGGCAGAACGCGGCACCCGCCCGAGGTCCCGGCACGGAGGTGAGCAGACGATGTGGAGTTCGCCCTGCCAGACGAATCCTGCCGCGGAGACCTGAAGGGGCCCGCTCGTGGCGTCCACGGCGGGCCCCAGTTGATCATGCCATCAGCAGCTCCCGACCCCTCGGCGGCGAGCGCGGTCAGCGAACAGACCTGGATGAGCGGGCAGTAGCCGCCCATGACGGCCGTCGCCGCTGAGGCGGGGTCTCCGTCCTGCGGCACGTTCTGGACGGCCTCGGCGAAGCCGTCGTCCGCGACCATGTCGCGCAGGATGAGTGGGAGCAGAATATGCCGGGTCTGTCTACGATTCCTCGCACGGATCCTGCCTGGCGGACGGGGAAACCGATGTCCTCGACGACCTCCCCGGAGGAGACCTCGCGGCGCTGGCCGGCGAAGCCCGGCTCGGAGTAGGAGCACCAGGGGGCGGGGGTCTGGTTCTGCGTCGCCCGGTCCGTCTCGCTCAACACGTCCACCGGTCCCCTTGCAGCCACGGTGATGTTCAGCGGATCTCGTCCGGAACCCGCAGCTCCGCGCTCTGATAGAGCCGGTCGACGGCGTCAGGGTCGGCCGCCGCGCAGGCTGCCGCGACCTCGTCGATCAGCAGGTCGTAGTCGGGGCCGGTCTCGCCCTGGTAGGAGGCGGCCATCCGGCCCCACTCGTCCCAGGGCAGCATCTCCATCTTGCACAGGGCGGCCAGGTCGCGGATCGCGTTGCCCCGGATCTCGGCCACGCCCCACGCATGCGTCGTCCCCCGGACCCCGAACGTGTCCGGATCCACCGCGCCCTTCCGGTGGAGCGTCCATGACTCGCCGCCGGTCAGGAACTCTCCCGGCGCCAGATCCTCTGGGTGGGCCACCTGGTCCCCGTTGAGGATCTCGCTGTCGACGCGCACCCATCGCCGATCGTCGGCGCGCCAGTATTCGGTGATCCAGTGGTCGAGGTGCTTGCCCGGGACGAAGTAGGTGGCGAACCCGCATCGCGTCCGGGCGGGGATGCCGCGCAGGCGGAGCAGGGCGCAGCTCAGCGTGGAGAAGTGGCGGCAGGTGCCCACCACCCGCAGATGCGCGGGGCGCGGCGTGGTGAGCGGCGCCGGGTCGAGCCGGGTCAGCGCCTCGACGATGGCGCTCACGGGACGCAGATTCTTCTCCGCCATGCGCTCCTCGGGGACGGGCAGCGCGGCGGCGTCGTGCGGCTGGATGACGAGCCCGCTCGCGACCCGGCAGATCTCCACCGGGTCAGACGGCAGGGCGGCGGCCAGGGGTAACTGGCCGGCGGTCAGTGTGGTGAAGAGTCCTGGGCGTGCGTAGTCGATGGCCATGCCAGGGACCTTAGCCAGCGCCACCGACAAGAGGGGGTACGCCGCTCATTCGAGTTGACGATCATTCCCCTAATACCTACTGTTTATATAGGTATTAGCGAGCGCCATCGAGAGGACGATGCTGCGCGTCGTGTGATCAAGGACAGCAGGGTGGCTGGGGGAGGTGGTCGGGGTGGGTGCTGTCGCGGTGATCGGGGCTGGTCCCACGGGGACGTCGCTCGTGGAGCGGATCTGCGCCAACGCCTCCGAGTTGCTCGGGGACCAGGTGCTGGACGTGCACGTGGTGGACCCGTACCCGCACGGCGCGGGCCGCGTCTGGCGGGCCGGCCAGCCCGAGCTGCTGTGGGCCAACTCCATGGCCGGCGACATCACGATCTTCACCGACCGCTCGGTGCGCTGCGAGGGACCGGTCCGGCCGGGGCCGTCGCTGGCCGAGTGGCTCGGCTGCGAGCCCGGGTTCTTCGCGCCCCGCCCGGTCCTGAGCCGCTACCTCTCCTTCGCCTTCGAGCGCGCCCTGCGCACCGCGCCACGCGACGTGCGGGTGCATCTGCACCGGGACACGGCGGTCGGCCTGGCCGACCGGCCCGGGGGCCAGCGGGTGGAGTTGTCCCGCGGGGACATGCTGGAGGTGGACGCGGTGGTGCTCGCGCAGGGCCACCAGGGCGTGCTGCCATCGCCGCAGGAGACCGGGGAGATGGCGTTCGCCGCCCGGCACGGCCTGGCGTACGTGCCCACCGGGTACGCCGCCGACCTCGACCCCGATGTGATCCCGGCGGGGGAGCCGGTGCTCGCGCGGGGCGCCGGGCTGGCGTTCGTCGACCTGATGGTGCTGCTCACGTCGGGCCGCGGCGGCCGGTTCACCCGGCACGAAGGGGAGCTGCACTACGTGCCCAGCGGGGCGGAGCCGCGGCTGTACGTGGGGTCGCGCAGAGGTGTGCCGTACCACGCCAAGGCCGCCTACCGGCTGGCCGCACCGCCGCCCGGCCTGCCCAGGTTCATCACCCCGGGCGCGCCTCCCGGGGATCTGCGGCGGGCGGTGGCCAAGGAGCTGGCGTACGCGTACTACTTCGAGCTGTTCAACACGCACCCGTCGCGTACCCGGATCGGGTGGGAGGAGTTCGAGCCCGCCTTCGCGCGGGCCGAGTGGGGCGGGAAGGAGATGCGCGCCCTGGTCACCAAGGCCGTCCCCAGGTTCGCGGACCGCCTGCACCTCGAGCGGCTGGAGCGGCCCCTGCACGGGATGCGGTTCGGCGACCTGGCGGGGCTGGGGCGGTGGATGTCCGGATACCTGGCGGCCGACCTGGAACGGCGGGCCGACCCGGCGCACAGCGCGGACCTGGCGATGATCCACGGACTGATCGCCCTGCGCGGCGTGCTGCCCGAGGACCCCTGGTTCCAGGGGCTGTACAACTACTTCGCCAGCGGCCCGCCCGCGCCCCGGCTGGCGGAGCTGCGGGCGCTGGCGCGGGCGGGTGTGGTCACGTTCCTGGGCGCGGCGACGCGGGTCGGGCAGGACGATCGGGCGGGGATGTGGCGGGCGGTCAGCGCTACCGTCCCAGGTGCGGTCGAGGCGCGGGCCCTGGTGGAGGCCCGGCTGCCGGATCCGGCCGTGGCCCGCAGCGCCGACCCGCTCCTCGCCGCCCTTTATGTCCGGGGCGAGTGCCGCGAGTCGGGGGGCCTCCTGGACGTACGCCTCCCGGACCGCCGCCTGGTGAACCGGGCCGGAGCCGCCCACCCCCGCCGCTTCGCCCTCGGCCCGTGGACGGTGGGCGGCCGCGGAACGGCGGGTTTCGCGCGGCCCGGCGCCGACGCCCCGCTCTTCCGCCACACGGACGCCCTGGCCAGGACCCTCCTGGGCCAGACGGCCGGCGCCCGCCTCCGCTCCGCGGCCTGACGCCTCCGCCTCCCGGCTGACCGCGCCGCCTGGCTGCCTGACGCCCCCGAACCCCGGCTGCTAGGCCACGACCTGGAGGACGATCTTGCCCTGGATGTGCCCCCGCTCGGCCTGTTCGTGGGCCTTGGCGGCCTCTCGCAGCGGGAAGACGGAGTCGATCCCCACCCGGAGCCGGCCATCCTCCATCAGCCCGGCCAGCTCCGCCAGGTGCGCCCCATCGGAGCGCACCTGGCCCCCGCGCTTGACGATGCCCCGCTCTGCCAACTCCTCGTCACCGAAGTTCACAAGGAAGCAGGGGCTGTACACGCCGCCGTTCCTGATCGTGGGCAGCAACCGGTACGCCTGCTGCCGGCCGACCGTGTCGAGCAGGTAGTCCACGTCCCGCACCACCTCCTCGGGGGCCACCCGCGTGTAGTCGATGAACTCGTCCACCCCCAGCTCCTTCAGGAACCCCTCATGGCGCCCGGAAGCGACGCCGATGACGTGGCAGCCGACGCCCTTGGCGAGCTGCACGGCGAAATGGCCGATGCCGCCGGCCGCGCCGTTCACGAGCACCCGGCTGCCCGGCTCGAGCCCGATGTAGTCGAAGAGGAACTGGTACGCGGTAAGCCCCGCCATCGGCACCCCCGCCGCGTGCACGTGATCGACGGACTCGGGCTTCCTGGCGAGATCGCCGACCGGCGAGGTGGTGTACTCGGCGTACGCCCTCGCTCCCATGCTGGGGAAGCGGAGCAGGCCGAAGACCTCGTCCCCTACCTGCCACTCGGTGACGCCGGGCCCGAGCGCGGCCACGACGCCCGACACGTCGGTGCCCGGCGTGTACGGCAGGGGCACCCGCGGACGCAGGTCCTCGGGAATGTCGGCGAAGCCCCCGCGGGCGTACCAGTCGGGCGGGTTCATCCCGGCGGCGTGGACCCGGATCAGGACCTCGCCGGGTCCCGGCTCGGGACGGGACACCTCCTCGTACGTGAGGACTTCCGGACCGCCGCGCGCGTGGATGCGGACGGCATGCATGACAGCGGGCATGGTTCCCCCAACGGAATCAGCCCCGATATGATTCGGAGCACTGTTCCGCATCGTAACCGGAGCACTGCTCCGATTGTCAAGCGAAAGGATCGCGCATGGCGGGGGAATCGCCGAAAGAGCCGCGGGCGGACGCGCGGCGCAACCGGGAGCGCATACTCGCCGTGGCGCGGACCGTCGTCCAGGAGCAGGGGACCGAGGCCTCGCTGCGAGACATCGCCCGCCGTGCCGAGGTCGGGCTCGGGACGCTCTACCGGCACTTCCCGACGCGGGAGGCGCTGCTGGAGGCGCTGCTGCGGCACGGGTTCGACCGGCTGGCCGGACGGGCGGAGGCGCTGGCGGAGAGCGGCTCGCCGTACGAGGCGCTGGTGGAGTTCCTGCGCGAGCTCATCGGAGGCGCGGGCGCCTTCCGGGGGCTGGCGGGTTCGATGATGGCCTCGATCAGCGACGAGCAGTCCCCGCTCCACGCGTCCTGCATGGCGATGCGCTCGGCGGCCGGGCGCCTGCTGGAACGCGCGCAGGCGGAGGGGAACATCCGCGGGGACATCGACGGGACGGACCTGTTCGCGCTGGCCAACGCCCTGAGCTGGATCACCGACCAGGCCCCGTCCCTCGACTCCCGGCGCGACCACCTCTTCGGTCTCGTCATGGACGGCCTGACCCGCCAACCGGAATGAGGGTTCAGGCGGCCGCCCTCAGGGGGGCGGCGTTCACCTCCTCGGCCAGGGCGCGGAGCCGGGGCCGCAGCTCCTCCGCCAGCGGCGCGATCTCGGTGTCGAGGACGAACAGTCCCCGCGTCACGTGCCGCGCGCCCAGCACGCTGAGCACCGGCCGCAGCGCGTAGTCCACCGCCAGCAGGTGCGCCCGCGTGCCCCCGGTGGCGATGGGCACCACCGTCTTGCCCTCGAACGCCTTCTGCGGCAGCCCGTCGAGGAACGCCTTGACGAGCCCCGTGTAGGCGGCCTTGTAGATGGGCGTGGCCAGGACGATCACGTCGGCGGCGGCCACGGACTTCGCCGCCGCGGCCAGGTCGGGATGGTGCGAGTGGCCGAGGAGCAGCGGCTCGGCCGGCAGGTCGCGCAGGCGGAGGAGGGAGACCTCGCTTGTGACGAGGTCGGCCACGTGGTCGAGGAGCTGGGCGGTGCGGGAGTGCTCGGACGGGCTGCCGGACACCAGGAGCACGCGGCTCATGCGATCAGATCCTTTCAAATGGAGCGCGCCAAGCGGCGATTCCCTGAAAAGGGAGGTGCCTCAACAACGGCCGGTTCCGGGCGGCGCGGACGAGCGGGCGACTAGAACAGGCCGTTCAGCGGTGGTTCGGTGCCGTTCAGGACGTGGGCTCCGACCACGGCGGCCTTCCACGCTCTCGGGTTGTGGTTGGCGACGGTTCTGGCGTTGCGCCAGTGCCGGTCCAAGTTGTGGTGGCGCGCCACCGCCGTTCCGCCGCCCACGTCGAACAGCAGCTCGCCCGCCTTCAACGCCGACTCGGCGGCGAAGAACTGCGCCTGCGCCACCTCCACGGACGCCGCCGTGAGCAGCTCGGGGGCGAGGTCGCCGGCCCACGCCCGGTCGATGGCGGCGGCCGCGCGCAGGACGGCCGCCTCGGCCGCGTACGCGCGCGCCGAGATCTCCCCGACGGCATACCGCACGTACGGGTCGTCGACCGAACGACGGGCGCCGCTGTGCTCGATGGGCCTGGCGTGCTCGCGGGCGAAGACCACCGCGTCGCCGAGCGCGTCGCGGGCGATCCCGGCTTCGACGGCGGCCAGGTAGAGCTGCAGGAACGGTGTGGTGGGGGAGCGCCCGGTCTCGTGCGAGCGCTTGCCGACCTCCGACGGGTGCACGGTGACGCCGTTGAACCGGGTGGTGCCGCTGGCGGTCAGGCGCTGGCCGATGCCGTCGAAATCGTCCAGCAGCTCCAGACCTTCCCGGTCGCGCGGCAGCGTGAAGAACACCCGCTCCCCGTCGTCGTCCACCGCCACCGAGCCGATCCAGTCGGCGAAGAGGGCGCCGGTGCTGTAGTACTTGGTGCCGGTGACCTGGCTCTCGGGGCTGATCCGCGTGCGTACGGCCCCGCTGGGCCCGCCGGTCTCCCAGCCCGCGTTGCCGAACACGTCCCCGGCCAGGTACCGGGGGAACCACCGCTCTCGCTCCTCCTCGGAGGCCGACAGCAGGTGCTCGACCCGGCCGAAGCTGGGGCGTACCGCCTGGGCGATGTTCGAGTCGGCGGCGGCCAGGTCGATCAGGAACGCGAAGACCTCCTGCACCGTGGATCCCGCCCCGCCGTACTCGGCGGAGATCCTGAACGTGAACAGCCCGGCGGTGGCCAGCGCCCGGATCTGGGCGTGCGGCAGCTCGCGCAGCCGCTCCCGCTCGGCCGCTCCCGCCGCCAGCTCCGGCAGCAGCTCGGCGGCCCGCGCTTTCAACTCCGCGACGCTCAGGCCGGTCATCGGGCTCCTGCCGAGGCGAACGGGATCGAGGTGGGTTCCGCGATGGCGGGCTCCGCGGGGTGCCGCCACAGCCCGCGCTCGTGCAGGATCGGCAGCACGCCCTCCCCGAACCAGTACGCCTCCTCGACATGCGGATGCCCCGACAGGATGAACTCGGTGATGCCCAGCCGGTGGTACTCCTCGATGCGGTCGGCCACCTCGGCGTGGCTCCCGACCAGGGCGGTCCCCGCCCCGCCGCGCACCAGCCCGACGCCGGCCCACAGGTTCGGGTAGATCTCCAGGTCGTCGCGGCGCCCGCCGTGCAGGGCGAGCATGCGCTTCTGTCCCTCGGACTCGCTGCGCGCCAGCCCCGCCTGTACCTGCTCCACCGTCTGCTGATCGATCCCGTCCAGCAGCCTGCGGGCCTGCGCCCACGCCTGCTCGGCGGTGTCCCTGGAGATGACGTGCAGCCGGATGCCCTGCCTGAGCGTCCGGCCCTCGGCGGCGGCCAGGTCGTTCACCCACGCGATCTTCTCGGCGACCGCTGCGGGCGGCTCTCCCCAGGTGAGGTACGCGTCCACGTGCCGCGCGGCGACCCGTCCCGCGGCGGGCGACGAGCCGCCGAAGTAGATGTCCGGCACGGGATCCGGCACCCGGTTCAGCAGCGCGCCCTCCACCCGCAGGTGCTCCCCGGTGAAGTCCACGCTGTCCCCGCGCCACAGGGCCCTGATGATGTGCAGGAACTCGTCCGTCCGCGCGTAACGCGCCTCCTTGTCTAGGAAGTCCCCGTACGCGCGCTGCTCGTGGCTCTCGCCGCCGGTCACCACGTTCAGCAGCAGCCGCCCGCGCGAATGCCGCTGGAACGTGGCCGCCATCTGCGCCGCCAGCGTGGGCGAGACCAGCCCGGGACGGAACGCCACCAGGAACTTCAGCCGCTCCGTCGTGTCCGCCAGCATCGCTGTCGTCAGCCACGCGTCCTCGCACCACGCCCCGGTGGGGGTGAGCGCGCCGACGAAGCCGAGGTGCTCGGCGGCGTGCACGATCTGCCGCAGATACGCCAGCGTGGCCGGGCGTGCGCCTCCCGCCGAGCCCGCGGGCAGCCCGTGGCCGCCCCCCACGACGTCACGGCTGTCGCCGTACGTCGGAAGGAACCAGTGAAACGTCAAGGACATCGGAAGGTCTCCCCCTAGAGCAGGCCGTGGCGCGGAGGCAACTGGCCGTTGAGTACGTAGCGGCCGATGTGCTGGATCTTCCAGCGGGCCGGGTCGTGCAGGGTGTGGGTGCGGGCGTTGCGCCAGTGCCGGTTGAGGTTGAGCTCCTCCAGGCTGGAACGGGTGCCGCCCAGCTCGAAGATCGCGCTGCCCAGCTCCACGGCCACCGGGTCCGCGAACGCCTTCGCGGTGGCCACGGCTATCGAGGCGGCGCCGGCCGAGTCGTCGGTCAGGTCCGCGCGGGCGGCGTCCACGGCCGCGCCGGCCGCGTCCAGCAGCGCCTCGGCAGCCCGCACCTTGATCGCCAGCTCGCCCACCCGCTGGATCACCAGCGGGTCGTCGGCTGCCCGGTCCTGGCCGCTCTCGAACCACGGCCTGGCCTTCGTCCTGACGAACTCGACGGCCTCGTCCAGCGCGCCCGCCGCGATGCCGACATCGATGGCCGCGTGCAGGAGCTGTGCGAACGCGCCGTGCAGCTGCGGCCCCGTGAACGTCAGGTGGTGCGGCACCACCCGGTACTCGGGGACGAGTACGTTCTCCAGCAGTACCGTGCCGCTGGCCGTGGTGCGCTGCCCCATACCCGCCCAGTCGTCCACGACGGTCAGCCCGGGGGCGTCGCGCGGCAGGTACGCCACGTGCAGCGTCCCGTCCTCGCGCCGGGCCAGCACCGGGATCCAGTCGGCGAACAGCGCGCCAGTGCTGTAGTGCTTGGTGCCGTTCAGTGTGAATCCCCCCTCGGGGGCGGCCGTCAGCGTGGTCCGGTAGTCCTGCACGTGTTTCGTGCCCGCCTCGGACTGCGCATTGCCGAAGCGCCGCCCTTCCAGGACCTCGCCGAAGAAGAACTTGCGCTGGTCGGCCGAGCCCTGCCGGCGCAGCACGTTCACGTACACGAAGTGGCTCTGCGGGATCTGCGCGAGGTTCGGGTCGGCGGCGGCCAGCACCTTGAAGACCTGGGCGACCGTGCGGGCGCTGACGTCCGCGCCGCCGTGCTCACGGGGCACGGAGATCGCGAGGAGCCCGCTGGCCGAGAGGCGGTCGAGCTCCGGTCCCGGCAGGCGGCGCTCGGTGTCGCGGGCGGCCGCCTCCACCGCGAACTCGCCGGCCAGGTCACGGGCCACCGCCAGTGCCTCGGCGTCGTCCGCGATCACATGTGTCATGTGTTTCGTCCGTTCTGCGTGTTACGTTATGGTTCACCGTAATCCCTTCAATGTAGGTAGGCAATACCTGTTTCCGTGAGGAACCTCATGCTCTCCAGATGGAAACCGCTGCTGGCCACGGCTCTGCTCGCGTCGCTGCTGACCGCGTGCGGCTCGGGCGCCTCCGGCGGCGGCAGCGCCCCCGCGACGGACTCCGCTCCCAAGGCGGGTGGCCGGCTCGTGCTCGGCGAGAACGGTGACGAGCCGGCCTGCCTCGACCCGCACCAGCTCTCCACCACCAACACCACGGTGGTCGACCGGCCGATCTTCGACTCGCTGCTGTGGCAGGACAAGGACGGCACGCTCAAGCCCTGGCTGGCGTCGGCGTGGAAGGTCTCGGACGACGGCCTGACCTACACCTTCACGCTGCGCGACGGCGTGAAGTTCCATGACGGCGCGCCGTGGAACGCCGAGGCGCTCAAGCTCAACCTGGAGCACATGCGGGACCCGGCGACCAAGTCGCCGCTGGCCGCCGGATACATAGCGCCCTACAAGGAGAGCGAGGTGAAGGACGAGCACACGCTTGAGGTACGTCTGTCCTCGCCGTACTCGGCCTTCCTCAACGTGCTGGCCCAGTCGTACCTGGCGATGATCTCGCCGAAGCAGCTCAAGGAGGACCCGGGGAGCACGTGCGAGCACCCCGTCGGCTCGGGGCCGTTCGTGTTCGAGAAGTGGACGAAGGGTCAGAGCATCACGTACCGGAAGAATCCGGATTACGCCTGGGGGCCGCCTGGACAGCACATGGGGGCCGCGTACCTGGACGGGCTGGAGATCCGGTTCCTGGCCGAGGACGCCACCCGCTACAACGCCCTGCTCTCCGGCGAGGTGGACGTCATCGACAACACCCCGCCCTCCAACGTCCAGGACGTCAAGGCGAACCAGGACCTGAACTTCACCACGATCGACCGCCCCGGGCACCCGTTCTCCGTCTGGCTGAACACCGGCCGCGCCCCCTTCGGCGACCAGCGGGTACGCCAGGCGCTCACACTGGCCGTGGACCGCAAGGCGATCATCGACAGTGTCTCGTTCGGCCAGTGGAAGCTCGCGACCGGCTTCGTCACCCCCTCGACCCCCGACCACGCCGAAAGCGGCCAGATCGGCTACGACCCGGCCAAGGCCGCCGAGCTGCTCGATGAGGCGGGCTGGACCGGCAAGGACAAGGACGGCATCCGCACCAAGGACGGCAAGCGGCTGACCGCGGTCGCCCTGGACAGCGGCGTCAACCCGCAGAACACCCAGATCCTCGTCCAGACCCAGGCCGCCGCCGCCAAGGCCGGCATCGAGATCAAGATCGAGAACGTCACCGCGCCGATCGCCTCCGACCGCGCCGCCCGCGGCGACTTCGACGTGTCGGTCGGCATCTGGACCACGAACACGGCCGACGTGCTGTGGATCCAGTACTCCTCCAAGAACATCACCACAGACAAGCGGCGCGGCCAGAACACCACCAGGCTCGCCGACCCCCAGATCGACAAGCTCCTCGATCAGGCCCGCGCGGCCACCGACGGCGCCAGGCGCGCCGAGCTCTACGGTCAGGCGCAGGCCCGGCTGATCGACCTGGCGCCCGCCGTCCCGCTCTACAACCGGCCCAGCCTGGTCTCCTCGCAGAAGAGGGTGCACGGCCTGGCCTGGGACAACGCGTACGGCGCCATCACCTTCCACGACACCTGGGTGAGCGCACCATGAAGAAGACCCTGCCCCTCCTCCTGGCAGTCCTGTTCTCCGGCCTGCTCTCCGGGTGCGGCACGGGCGCCGCCTCCGGAGCCGAGGGCGACGGCGGGCCCAGGCGCGGCGGCACGCTGGTGCTCGGCGAGAACGGGCAGGAGCCGCCCTGCCTCGACCCGCACGGCAACTCCAGCTCCGACGGCCCCGTCTCGACGGTGCCGGTGGCCGACTCGCTGGTGTGGTTCGACGCCGGCGGGAAGATCCAGCCGTGGCTGGCCGACAGCTGGGAGATCTCGCCTGACGGCCTGACGTACACCTTCAAGCTCCGCCATGGGGTGAAATTTCATGATGGAGCCGTCTGGAACGCCGAGGCGCTCAAGGCCAACTTCGAGCACATGAAGGACCCGGCGACCAAGTCGCCGCTGGCCGCCTCGTACATCGCGCCCTACAAGGACGCCGAAGTCGTCGACGACTACACGCTCGAGGTCCACCTGTCGTCGCCGTACAAGCCGTTCCTGGACATCCTCGCCCAGGGTTACCTCGGCATGATCTCCCCGAAGCAGATCAAGGAGTCCCCGCAGAGCATCTGCGAGCACCCGATCGGGTCGGGCCCGTTCATCTTCGAGAAGTGGACCAAGGGCCAGAGCATCACCTACCGCCGCAACCCGGACTACAACTGGGGCCCGAAGAGCGCCAAGCACTCCGGCCCCGCGTATCTGGACCGGCTGGAGATCCGCTTCCTCACCGAGGACGCCACCCGCTACAACGCGCTGGCCTCCGGCGAGG
The DNA here is from genome assembly GCF_050944675.1 of Nonomuraea sp. CA-141351. Classification (NCBI taxonomy): domain Bacteria; kingdom Bacillati; phylum Actinomycetota; class Actinomycetes; order Streptosporangiales; family Streptosporangiaceae; genus Nonomuraea; species Nonomuraea sp. CA-141351. Next base: position 7,153,947 of record NZ_CP191982.1, on the reverse strand, counting down.
TGGATGCCATCGACTTCACCCCGCCGCAGAACGTGGACGAGGTCAAGGCCAACCCCGACCTGGGCTTCCTGAGCGCCGTCCGGCCCGGGCACCCGATGGCGTTCTGGCTGAACACCTCGCGCCCGCCGTTCGACGACGTCAAGGTGCGCCAGGCACTGCTGGCCGCCGTGGACCGCCAGTCGATCATCAAGGGCATCTCGTTCGGCCAGTACCAGGTCGCCAAGGGCTTCCTCACCTCCTCCACACCGGGGTACGCGGCCGGGGTCCCGATCGCCTACGACCCGGCGAAGGCCGCCAAGCTGCTGGACGAGGCGGGCTGGACCGGCAAGGACAAGGACGGCATCCGCACCAAGGACGGCAAGCGGCTGACCGCGTACTTCCCGATCGCCGCGAACTTCCCGGCCCAGCGCATGCAGATCGCCGTCCAGACCCAGGCCGCGGCCAAGAAGGCCGGCATCGACATCCAGATGCAGACGCCGCCCGAGCAGGAGATCACCGACCGCCTGCTGAAGGGCGACTACGACCTGACCTCGGGCCTGTGGGCGACCAACACGGCCGACGTGCTGTGGATCCAGTACTCCTCCAAGAACATCACCACCGACAAGCGGCGCGGACAGAACGTCGCCCGCCTGCGCGACGACAAGATCGACGAACTGCTGGAGAAGGCCCGATCGGATCGGAACCCGGCCACGCTGTACGACCAGGCGCAGGCCAGGCTGGTCGAGCTCGCCCCGGCGATCCCGTACTACGACGACCCGCGGCCGGTGTCGTACCAGAAGAAGGTGCACGACCTGACCTTCACCCCGGCCTACCCGTCGCCGTACTTCTACGACACCTGGCTGGACCGATGATCAGGTTCATCGCGTGGCGGCTCCTGGCCGGGGCCGGCGTGCTGTGGGGCGCGGCGACGCTGAGCTTCCTAGTGGTGCACTTCACCCCCGGCGACCCCGCGGAGTCCATCGTCGGCGGTGAGGGCGCCGCCCCGACGCCCGAGGTGCTCGCCCAGGTCACCGCCGAGTACGGGCTCGACCGCCCCTGGTATGAGCAGTACGCCGCCCACCTGTGGCGCATCGTGCGCGGCGACTTCGGCACCTCCTACCGCCTGCACACGCCGGTCACCCAGGCCATCGGCGAACAGGCCTGGGCCACCGTCGAGCTGGCGCTGGCCGCCGCCGTCACCGGACTCGTGCTGGCCGTCGTGGTCGCGCTGGCCACCGCCAGGCGGCGGCGCTGGATCCGGGGCCTCGCCTCGGTGTCGGAGCTGCTCGTGGCCTCGACGCCGGTGTTCTGGCTGGGGATCGTGCTGCTGACCGTGTTCTCGTTCGGGCTGCGGCTGTTTCCCGCGACCGGCAGCCACGGGTTCGCCTCGCTCGTGCTGCCGGCGCTCGCGCTGGCGCTGCCGATCGCGGGCGTGCTCGGCCACGTTCTGCGCGAGGCACTCGAAGAGGTGCTGGACGAGCCATTCATCGTCTCGGCCCGCAGCCGCGGCCTGGCCGACACGGCCGTACGGGTGCGGCACGCGCTCAGGCACGCCCTGCTGCCGCTCGTCACGATGACCGGCTACACGGTGGGCGCGCTGCTCGGCGGCGCGGTCATCACCGAGACGCTGTTCACCCGGCAGGGCATCGGCCGCCTGCTGATCTCCGCGGTCAACGCCAAGGACCTGCCGGTCGTGCTCGGCGTCGTGCTGCTGTCAGCCCTGGTGTACGTGCTGGTCAACCTCGTGGTCGACCTGCTCTACGCGGTCGTCGACCCCCGGCTGAAGGGAAACCGGTGAAGCGCTTCCGACCCGGCGTCTGGCTCGCCGCCGCCGTGCTCGTGCTGCTGGTGCTGGCCGCCGTCGCGCCCAGCCTGTTCTCCGGCCAGGACCCCCTGTCCGTGGACAGCGCGCAGACGTTGCGCCCGCCCAGCGCGGCCCACCTGCTCGGCACCGATGAGAACGGCCGGGACGTGCTGGCCCGTATCGTGCACGGCACCCGCACGTCGCTACTGCTCGGCTTCGGCGCCATCGCCATCGCGCTCGTCTTCGGAGGCCTGCTCGGCCTGGCCGCCGGGCTGGGCAACCGGATCATCGAGAACGTCATCATGCGCCTGTCCGACATCGGCCTGGCCTTCCCCGAACTGCTGCTGGCCCTGGTCGTCATCACCGTGGCCGGTGGCGGGACGGCCAACGCGATGCTCGCCATCGGCGTGGCCAACATCCCGTCCTACGCCCGGCTCGTCCGCGCCCAGACACTGGCCATCCGCTCGTCGAGCTACGTGGAGGCGGCGCACGCCCTCGGCCTGTCCGGGCTGCGCGTGGTGCTCCGGCACGTCCTGCCGAACGCCGTCAAACCCGTGCTCATCCTGGCCACCATCGGCGTCGGCACCGCGCTCGTGGCCGGCTCCGCGCTGAGCTTCCTCGGGCTCGGCACCCCGCCGCCCGAGCCCGAGTGGGGCTCGATGTTGTCCACCGCTCGCAACTTCATCTCGCGCGCCTGGTGGTACGGCGTGTTCCCGGGCGCGGCGATCACGCTCACGGTCATCAGCGTGACGGTCGTCGGCCGCGCGCTCAGATTGCGATCGGAGGGGAGGACCTCGTGGTGAAGGTGGAGAACCTGCGGGTGGCGTTCGGCCAGGCCGAGGTCGTGCGCGGGGTCTCGTTCGAGATCGGGCGCGGTGAATGCCTGGCCCTGGTCGGCGAGTCCGGCTCGGGCAAGAGTGTCACAGCCCGCACGCTCGTCGGGCTCACCGGAGACGGCGCCCGCGTCAGCGCCGGAGAGCTGGCCTTCGACGGGCAGGACCTTACCAAGCTGCGCGAGCGCGGCTGGCGGCGCGTGCGCGGAGGCAGGATCGGCTTCGTGCTCCAGGACGCCCTGGTATCCCTCGACCCGCTGCGGCCGGTCGGCAAGGAGATAGCGGAGGTCCTGGCCGCGCACACCGACCTGGCCGGTGCCGCCCGCCGCGCCCGCGTGACCGAGCTGCTCGCCTCGGTCGGCGTGCCCGAGCCGGAGCTGCGCGCGGCTCAGCTCCCGCACGAGCTGTCCGGTGGGCTCAGGCAGCGCGCCCTGATCGCCACCGCCATCGCGGCCGAGCCCGAGTTGGTCATCGCCGACGAGCCCACCACCGCGCTGGATGTCACGATCCAGGCGCAGGTGCTCGACCTGCTGGCGGGGCTCAAGAGCCAGGACAGGTCGCTGCTGGTGATCAGTCACGACCTGGCGGTGGTGGCCCGGCTGGCCGATCGGGTGGCGGTGATGAAGGACGGGGTCATCGTCGAGCAGGGGCCCACGCGGCGGGTGCTCGGCGCGCCGGAGCACGAGTACACGAAGCGGCTGCTGCGCGCCATCCCCGCCGAGCACACCAAGGGCACCCGCCTGTCCGGCACGTCGCCCGCTCCGCCCCGCCGTTCTCCCGGCGAGGTCGTGGTACGCGCCGACGGCGTCGGCAAGTCGTTCGGCGGGCGGGCCGCCGTGCGGGAGGTGTCGTTCACGCTGCGGGCGGCCGAGACGGTCGGGGTCGTGGGGGAGTCCGGGTCGGGTAAGACCACCACGGCAAGGATCGCGCTCGGGCTGACCGAGCCGGACACCGGCACCGTCGAGGTGCACGGCCAGAAGTGGGCCGGCCTCGATCGGGCCGCCCGGCGCCGCCTGCGCCGGGATATCCAGACGGTCTACCAGGACACCCTGGCCGCCTTCGACCCCCGCTACACGGTCGCCAAGGTGCTGGCCGAGGCGCTGGCCGTGGCGGGCGTGCCGCGCGAGCGCCGCCGCGACCGCTCCGTCGAGCTGCTCGAGCTCGTCGGCCTCGGCCCTGAGCACCTCGCCCGCCGCCCGCTCCAGCTCTCCGGTGGCCAGCGGCAGCGCGTGGCCATCGCACGAGCGCTGGCCCCTGAGCCCGCCGTGATCGTGTGCGACGAGCCCGTGTCCGCGCTCGACGTGTCCGTCCAGGCGCAGGTGCTGGACCTGCTGGAGGACGTGCAGCGGGAGACCGGGGTGGCGTACCTGTTCATTTCGCACGACCTGGGCGTGGTCCACCACCTGTGCGACCGGGTCCTGGTGATGAAGGACGGCCAGGTGGTCGAGGAGGGGCCCGTCGAGGACGTCTTCCACACGCCCGAGCACCCGTACACCAAGGAACTGGTGGCGGCCATTCCAAGGATTTCAGTGACATGGCACGTGTGATCAAGACCGACGAGGAGGCGATCGAGATCGCCCGCGAGCTCGCCGGCGACTTCGCGAAGGGCGCCGCGCGGCGGGACTCCGAGCGCATCCTGCCGGTGGCCGAGATCGAGGCGCTGTCGCAGAGCGGTCTGCTCGCCATCACCGTGCCCGACGAGCACGGCGGCGCGGGCGTGCGCACCAGGACGCTCGGCGCCGTCGTCAGGGAACTGTCCGCCGCGGACGGCAGCATCGGGCAGATCCCGCAGAACCACTTCTGGTACGTCGACTCCATCAGGGAGCACGGCACCCCGGAGCAGCAGGCGTTCTTCTACCGCGAGGTGCTGCGGGGCCGCCGCCTGGGCAACGCCGCCGTGGACGCCCGCGGCAGCGACGGAACCCGCGAGCGCGCCAGGCTGCGACCGGCCGACGGCGGCTACCTGATCTCCGGCCGCAAGATCTACTCCACCGGTGCGCTGTTCGCCCACTGGATCCCCGTGATCGCGCTGGACGACGACGACCTGCACCACACCGCGTTCGTCACGCGCGACACCCCGGGCGTGGCGATCGTGGACGACTGGGACGGCATCGGACAGCGCACCACCGCCAGCGGCACGGTCCTGCTGGAGGACGTGTACGTGCCCGCCGACCGGGTGATGCCCGGCCGCAGGGACGGCGTCAGCACGTTCCGCAGCTTCGGCCTGCTCATCCACGCCGCCATCGACACCGGCATCGCCGAGGGCGCGCTCGCCGACGCCGCCGCCTTTCTGCGCGGCTACACCAAGGGCGGCTGGCCGGGCAACGAGACTGCCAAGGTGGTCGAGGACCCGGTGGTCGTCCAGCGTTTCGGCGAACTCGCCGTCCTGACCCGCGCCGCGCGGGCGCTGCTGGAGAGCGCGGGCGACGCCATCGACCGGGCCCGCGCGAACCCGCACGAGACCGCCCTGGCGGACGAGGCCGCCGTAGCGATGGCCGCGGCCCGCGCTCAGGCCGACCGGGCCGCGCTGCGGGTGACCAGCGAGTGGTTCGAGCTGGCCGGAGCCGGCGCCGCCCTGCGCCGGCTCAATCTCGACCGGCACTGGCGCAACGCCCGCACGCACACCGTCCACGACCCGCGCCGGCTGAAGGTGCACGACGTCGGCGACTTCCACCTCAACGGCATCGCCCCGAGGAGCTTCCCCCGATGAGCCGGATCATCCATTTCAACCTGTTCGAGATGAACTGCGTCGGCCACATCCAGCACGGCCTCTGGACGCACCCCGCCAACAACCGCCATCGCTACACCGACCTGGACTACTGGACGGACCTTGCGAAGCTCCTCGAACGCGGCCTGTTCGACGCGGTCTTCCTCGCGGACGTGGTCGGCGCGTACGACCGCTACCAGGGCGGCCCCGAGACCGCCATCCGCGAGGCCGTGCAGATCCCGGCCAACGACCCGCTGCTCGTCGTGCCCGCGATGGCGGCGGTGACGAAGCACCTGGGGTTCGCGGTGACGTTCTCCACCACCTACGAGCCGCCGTTCGCGCACGCCCGCCGCATGTCCACCCTCGACCACCTCACCAAGGGACGGGTGGCGTGGAACGTCGTCACCTCCTACCTCCGCAGCGCCGCCCGCAACTTCGGGCTCGACGACGAGATCGAGCACGACCTTCGGTACGAGATCGCCGAGGAGTACCTGGAGGTGCTCTACAAGCTGTGGGAGGGCAGCTGGGAGGACGGAGCCGTGGTGCGCGACCGGGAGCGCCACGTCTACACCGACCCGGCCAAGGTGCACGCCATCGACCACGTGGGCAAGCACTTCAGGGTCGCGGGCCCGCACCTGTCGGAGCCATCGCCGCAGCGTACGCCGGTCATCTACCAGGCGGGCAACTCCGAGCGCGGCAAGGACTTCGCGGCCCGGCACGCCGAAGCCGTCTTCACCGGCGCGCTCTCCCTGGAGGCGCTGCGCGAGGAGATCGCCGACCTGCGGCGCCGGGCCGTCGCGCACGGGCGCGACCCCGACCTCGTGAAGGTCTTCCCGGGAGCGTCGGTCATCGTGGGCAGGACCCAGGAGGAGGCGGATGCCAAGGTCGCGGATCTGCAGGGGCACATCAGGGCGGAGGGTTTCCTGGCCCAGCGGGGGAGCGGCATCGACCTGGCGGCGTACGACCCGGAGGAGCTGATCGACGACATCGTGGCCCGCCCCGGCGATTTCACCGAGCGCGCCATCCGGCCCCTGGTGGGGCGAGGGCTTCGGGTGCGCGATGTGCTGGAGTCGGTCGGCCGGATCGGGCAGGGGCCGTTCTTCGTGGCGGGCCCGCCGGAGCGGGTGGCCGACGAGATCGAGCGCTGGGCGGACGAGACGGGCGCTGCGGGCTTCAACCTGATGCAGTACCTGTCGCCGGGGACGGCGGAGGACTTCATCGAGCTGGTGGTCCCCGAGCTGCAGCGCAGGGGCCGCTACCGCATGGAGTACACCGACTCGACCCTCCGCGAGCGGCTGCTCGGCCCCGGCATCCACCGCCTCCCGCCCACCCATCCGGGAGCGGCGTACCGCTCGCTCAGCGGGTGACGTGACCGACACGGAAGAAGCCGTCGGGGTCGAAGGCCCGCTTGGCGTCGCGCAGCCGCCGATAGTCGGGCGCCGTGTACGCGGCCGCCGTCCTCGACGTGTCGGCCAGGAAGTTCAGGAACGTGCCCCCATTGGCGTACGGGCGCAGCGCCTCGGGCAGCCCCGGCACCGGCGTGTCCACGATGACCGACAGCTTGGTGGCGCGGTGGCTGACGGGCCCGGCGTCCGGACCCGGGCGGCCCATCGCGCCGCCCCAGTGGCGGATCTCCACGGTCTGCGCGTGGTCCGCGGCCCGCACCAGAGTGCCGATCACCTCGTCGGGCACACTCTCGAACATGTCCATGTGCCGGTTGGGTGTGCCGCCCATGGACGTGGCCGCGTACGTGCTGGGGCGCGTCTCGTCCAGCAGCGCCGGGCCCGCCGCCTTCCACAGCGGCGTCAGCAGTTGCCTGGCCTCCGCCGCGTCGCCCGCGTGCACCACCTTGACCATGACGACGTGCCTGCCCCGAACCGGCTCGGGCGCGTCGCCGGGCATCCGCTTGAGCACGACCGCCGTGCTGATCTCGTCGGGAGCGTGCTCGATCCAGCTCCGGTACGCGTTCAGCGTCTCGCCGGCCGCCTCGATGGGGAAGTACGCGAACCCCGAGTACACCTTCTCCACGGGGTAGAGGCGGAACTCCAGCGAGGTGACGACGCCGAACCCGCCGCCGCCCCCGCGCAACGCCCAGAACAGCTCAGGGTGGCTGCCGGCGCTCGCCACGACGTGCCGGCCGTCCGCCAGGAGCACCTCGGCCCGCACCACGCTGTCGGACGCGAACCCGTGCTTGCGCGCCAGCCACCCGAGCCCGCCGCCGAGCGTGTATCCGGTGACGCCGACGGACGGCGACGACCCGGACAGCGGCGCCAGCCCGAACGGCGCGGCGGCGGCGATCACCTCGCCCCACAGCGCGCCGGGCCCGACGCGGGCGATCCGCCGGTCCGGGTCCACTAACACCGACGCCATGGCGGACGTCCTGACGAGGACGCCGCCGTCGCACGCGGCGTGCGTGCCGTGCCCGGTCGCCTGCACCGCGAACGGCACCCCGTGCCGCCTGGCCGCCAGCAGGGCGGTCCGCAGATCCCGCACGCTGTGCGCCTCGGCCACCACGGCCGGGCGCGAGTCCACTCGCGGGTTGAGCGAGCGGCGAAGCTCGTCGTATCGGGCCTCGCCCGGCAGGTGCACGGCCCCGGCGAACCCGGGAAGCGTGATCTCGTCCTGGACGATGTACGGCTGGCTCATCTTCTCGGCCCTTCTCTCCGGTGATCTGCGACCACTGTGCTGGAGGGCGCTTACGGCTTCGTTCCCGTCGCCTTACCGCCGCCCTTAAGTCCTCAGGATCCTGGCAGCGGGGTCTGACAAAATCCGCCCGCCGTCGCCTTCTCCGCTACGCCACCGGTCGTACGAACTCATGGGGAGTAGTCGCCACGTCGTACGTGCCGCGCGTCGTCACCTCCGCACCGCGCCGGTGCGGTGAGACGTCGCACGACGGGACGTGGCGCGACGTCGCCCGGAACTCCCGAAGCCACGGTGTAGAGATCGTCGCGGTCAGCTACCGGGGGAGACCGTGCTGGAGCGGGTCATGAGTGTGCCGCGAAGCCATCCAGCAGCAGGTCGGCTACCTGGGGCCCGATGGTGGCGGGGTCGGTGCGCAGGGTACGGGCGAATCTGGTGACGACGTGCAGGGTGCCGGTGATGGCTTGCGGGAGCAGCTCGGGTGGGAGGTCGTGGCGGAGCAGCCCTTCCTGCTGGCCGCGCTTGACCAGGGCGAAGACGGCTTGGTGCATGCGCCGGGAGGCCGGGGGCGGTGACGGGCGGTGGGAGTCGGTGGGCAAGGGCTGCCATTCGGAGCTGACGGCGAGCACCGGGTAGCGCTGGATGATCGCGGCCATCTCGATGATGAGCGCGCGCAGGGCGGCAACCGGGTCGAGGTCGCTTTCCAGGGCGTTGGTGATGACCTGCTGGGCTTCAGCGGCGGCGGTCTCGAAGATGGCCAGGCGCAGGGACTGACGGTTGCGGAAGCGGCGGTAGACGGTCATGCGCACCAGCCCCGCCTCGTCGGCGATGCGCTGCATGGTGGCGTTCGGATCCTCGGCCAGCACCCGGGCGGCGGTGGACAGGATCAGTGCGTCGTTGGCGCGGGCGTCGCTGCGCGTTCCCCGGCGCCGTGGTGGGGACGGAGTCGGGGCCGGTGGGCGAGTCGCGGAGCTCACCCGTTAAGTGTTACACATCTGCCTCAGGTAGTGGCCTAGCTTCTGCGGCATGTCCAATCGACCGACAACGCGGCAGGGGCGCATCGACCCGGACCTGTTCAAGCTGGGCCTGGTTCTCGTGCTGGGTGTGGGCCTGTTCACGGCCGGATCGGGCCTGTGCGCAGCGGCCTGGGACGCGGGCAGTCTGATCACCTTCCGGGTGGTGCAGGGCGCGGCCGGGGCGCTGCTGATGCCGGTCGCGCAGACCATCCTGGCCAGGGCCGCCGGATCCGAGCGCATGGGACGGGTGATGACCCTGGCCGGCTTGCCTGCCCTGCTCATCACGGACGCGGGCACCCTGGGCGCTCTCCTGCCACCCCGTGGCGGCACCGTCCCGGCTCGTACCCAACCGAAGGAGCAATGATGATCAGCAGAGAGATCCACCTTGTCCGCCACCCCGAAGGCAAGCCCCGCCTTTCGGACTTCCGCCTGGTGGAGACCTCTCTCTCAGCCCTGGGCGACGATCAGGTGCTGGTACGTAACCGGTACTTCGCGCTCGCCGCCGTCATGCGCACGCTGATGTCCGGCGCCGACATCGGCATGCCGCTGGGCACCTACCGACCTGGCCACGCCCTGTTCGGCTCCGCGCTCGGGGAGGTGGTCGACGCCGGGCGGGCCGCCAAGTGCAACCTTCGCGCCGGCGATCTGGTCCTGCACCACTACGGCTGGCGCGACTACGTCGTCGAGTCCGCTGCGCGCTTTCGCCGGGTGCCTCCCGACGCGCTGCCCGATCCGATCCTCCATCTCAACCAGGGGCTGACCGCGTACGCCGGGCTGATCCGGGTGGCCAGGATGCGCCCAGGTGACATCGTGTTCGTCTCCGGCGCCGCCGGCGCGGTGGGCACCATGGCCGGCCAGATCGCGCGGCTGAAGGAAGCAGGCCGGGTCATCGGCAGCGCCGGCTCCCCGGCCAAGCTCGAACTGCTGACGGGCAGGCTCGGCTACGACGCCGCGTTCGACCACCACGATTCCCCCGTCGTCGACAGGTTGCGCGAGGCCGCCCCCGACGGCATCGACGTGTACTTCGACAACGTCGGCGGCGAGCAACTCGCCGCGGCGCTCGAGCTAGCTCGGCCCGGAGCCCGATTCGCCTTGTGCGGGGCGCTGAAGGATCAGCTCGGCGACACGAGCGCCGCAGTTCCGGTGGACCCCGCCGAGATGATCGGCAAGAGGCTCACGATGGCCGGCTTCCATGTGGCCGATCATCGCGACCTGCACGCAGCATGGTCGGAGGACTTCGGCGGCTGGCTGCGCGCCGGGCGCATCGAGGTGCCGCAGGTGGTCGTGCCCGGACTGGAGGCCGCGCCGGGCGCGCTGCTGTCCCTGCTGCGCGGCGAGTACGCCGGGATGGTCGTGGTGTCCGTCGTCTGAGCAGTACCAGGTAACCAGCCGAGCAGATGCACACAGGCCGATGGCAGGACCACCCACCAGGCCCAGTCGTCTTCACGGTCACACTGCTCAAGCTGTACCTGGCCCGCGCCGGCTTGCGTTCGTGTCCATCGGGCCGAAGACAAGCTGGATGAGCGAGCGGGCAATCGCTTCCGGATCGCCCTGGGCATTTTCGGGCAGAGAGCCGCTGAGCCACAAGCCGGCGAAACGGTGGGCGAGCGACCATGCGGCGATCGTGGTCAGCCGGTCCTGCGCCGGACTCGGCGACAGTCTGCGGGCGCTGGTGACTAGCACATGGGCGACACGTTCACGTGCGGATCGCATGCCGCGATCATCCGCGCGATACAGCACCGGACGGAACATCACTTCAAAGTAGGGCCTGTGGTCGATGGCGAAGCGCACGTACGCCACCCCACCGCCACGTCCCCGGCCGCGCGTTCCACACTGCCGGCGAACAGCTCGAACCCCTCGGCGGCCACGGCCGTCAACAGCCCCGCCTTGTCGCCGAAGTGGTGGGCGGGCGCGGCGTGCGAGACGCCCGCATGCCGCGTTTGTCAGCGCGTACGAGGCTGCCGACATCGACAGGCTGGCGGCCCTGCTGACCGACGACGTCTTCATGTCCATGCCGCCGCTGCCCCTCGAACACCAACGCCGAGACGTTGTGGCTCGTTTCTGCGCCGACCTGTTCGGCTTCGGGCCGCAGGTTCGACCTCGTGCCGACGCGAGCCAACGGTCAGCCGGCGTTCGGCGCCTACCTGCGTGCCCCTCCCGGCGTCCGGCACGGGAGCGGCCTGTACGTCCTCGCCACCCGAGGCGCCCGGATCCGCGCCATGACACGCTTCGAAAACAGTGTGTTCCGTCGTTCGGGCTACCGCGATCACCGCCCCTTGCCTCCGGAAGCCGGGACAACTCTGCACGAATCTCCGACGTGATCCAGGGCCGCCTTAGTTTGTGCAGGGAATCACCATTGTCAGTGGAGGCTGATCCGCGGCCGGCCATTAGGCGCACGCCTGCAAACAAATGCATCGGATCTCATTACGCTTAATCTTCGCGAATACTGATATTTCGGGCGTTCGCCTCAAGCTGCGACGGAACGAAAACGTTTGATTGGCCGATGAGGTGGTACAACGCCGACATGGCAGGAAGTGACGGAAGTGACTCGTCTGGGGCGCAGAATTATGGGATGCCGAGCAGACGGCACTTGCTTGCCGGGGGAACACTCGCCGCGGCCCTGGCTTCTGCGGGAATCTACGAGCTCGTCGACGCGCTGATCAGGGCGCCCGAACGGCCGGCGGCGCCGACCCGCCTGCCCTTGCCGCCGGAACAATATGCCATCCCGCAGCCGCGCGTCATCATGGACGACGGCTCCGGAATCGCCAGCAGTAAGGGCACGATGCAAGTCGCGATCCCGCCCTTCCACGCTCATGTCATCACGGCGAAGCTCAACGTGCCGGGAAAGGCGAAGCCTTTGCAGGAGGCGCAGCGGCACCTGGAAGGAGTGCTGCAACGCCTGGAACAGCAGTTCCCGCCCGCCCCGGGCGGAGTGACCATCACGGTGGCCTGGGGACTTCCTTATTTCGAGCATTACATCCCCAGGCTCGAGAAGGGGTCGGGCTATTTCGACGCCGGCACGTCGTACCCGGCATATTTGCCGGTGGACTTGATCACCTCGAAGGAGCGCGGTCGGACCGTCTATGCGCTGCAGGAGTCCAGGACATTTCCGAGTGATGAGCCGCCTCCCGGCTTCGGGCCGGTTCGCCTGGAGCAGAATGACGTGGCGGTACTCCTGCGCAGCGACTCACTCGCCCATATCATGGCCGCCACGAACGCCCTGTTCGGAACGGGAGGCAATCAAGCGGGCAACCTGTTCAGGGTGACCAGCATTCGCCGAGGCTTCACCGGCGGCGCGCACACCGGGCGGCAAGGACTGGCGAGCAAGCTGGCGATCAAGGGCGGCATTCCCGGCGCGAAGTTGATTCCTCGGCAGGCGCCGATCTTCCTCGGATTCACCACCACACTCAGGGACGCGGAGAGCTCCATCCCGGTTTCCAACCTCGAGACGTTTCCTGGCTGGACCGACCAATGGCCCGATGGATACTTCAAGCACGGGACCATCATGCCCCTGTCGCACCTGTTCGAAGACCTCGTCGCCTGGTACTCAAAAACGTTTCCGAAATTCGATGACCGGACCCACGCGATGTTCCGCCCAGGAGTTTCGTTCCCGCCGGGGACGGTCACGGCGGATCCACCCGAGCAAAATGAGGCCGACGTCCTTCGCGACGTGCAGAAATATCACTCCTACGGGCACAACGGAAGTATGCAGCCCGTGAATCGTCTGCAGAGGGAAATGACCAGCAACTACGGTCATGTCTATCCCGTGAACACGGCCATCACCAACCGCGGGGACTTCTCCACGGTCGACAATCCGTTCCACTACACTTCGGATCCCGTCGGAGACCACTACAGCAGACAGGAGGCTGCCGGACTGCATTTCTTGCTCTTCGCTCCGACCACCGAGACCTTCAATCGCGTGCGCCTCGCCATGGACGGCGAGTTTCCCGGCGGCAAGCGTGCCCCTTTCTCTCCGCGCTCCCCGGGAGCCGGCTTGAACTCTGTCGTGCACACGACGCATCGGCAGAACTTCCTGATCCCGCCCCGCTCCCACCGGTCCTTTCCACTTGCCGAGTTCCTGGCCTGACCAGACCTAGGGGATGGAAAACTGCGATTCGCGGACTGATCTGGGCGTATGCGAGCTTGGGCCAGTCATGGCATGTCACTGTCCGGAACGACGATCACATCCAGCGGGTAGTGGCCGTTGTAGCCGAGCCCGTGCTGGTTCCACACGACATCCTCCGGGCGGGGCTGGACACGACCGGCCTTGTCCTTCGCGCGCGACATCACGCGGTACTGCCCCGGTTTGACCCCGGGCCAGGGCGCCTCGAACCGCACCCACATGTAGGGCTCGGCCGCGCTCAGCAGCTTCGCCTGACGCCAGGGCATCTCGGTGGCCCAGCGCCCGGGAGCGACCAGCTTCTCCACGGAGACATCGACGCGCTCGATGGCGCCTGCCCCCGACCACGCCCGCCCGCGCAGGGTGATGTTGCCGGGATGGAGTGTGATCTCCGGGTCGTGCTCGATGGCGCTGCGGACCGGGCCGACGCTCAAGGGGACCGGCTGGGGATAGGCAGGGCCGACGAGCACATGCCTGGTCTGCAGCCCGGTCGGCGTAATGCGGTGCTTCGACACCTCGATCTCACCCAGCCATTTGATGTAGGTGACGGCGGCCCATCCAGAAAGGATTAGGCGCAGGGGGTAGCCGTGGTCGACCGGCAGCTCGGACCCGTTCATGCGGTATGCCAGCAGAGTGTCGTCCTTGAGCACCTTGTCGGCGGCGGCGACCTGGGAGTAACGGGTCGTGCCGCCGGGGAAGCTGTGATTGACGATGACGTCCAGTCCGGTGAACTTCACGTCCATCGGCGATTCTGCTCCGGCGGCGGCCAGCACGTCCTTGGCCCGCACTCCCGTCCATTCGGCCGCGCCCACCGCGCCGAAGTGCCACTGGGTGTAGCCGACGGGAAGCCAGCGGTTGTCGGTGCCGCCGGGCGGCAGTTTGGGGAAGAAGGCGGCGCAGTTGGCGCCGCAGTCGATCGTGCGCTTCAGGGTCACGGCCGGCATCGCCAGCAGCTCGTCGTAGGTGAACGAGCGGGGGCGCCTGAGCGCGTCGCCGGTGAGCCTGAGCCGCCATGTCCGGCGGTCGAGCTGCGGCGGGCGGGCCCTGTTGTGGATGTACATCCGATCGTTGGGAACGAATTCCCCGAACTCGACGGGTTCGCCCGACAGGGGAGCCTGCCCGGCCGGGCCCCATTTCATCTCCTCCGAGCCGTTCTCGCGGTGGACGAAGTTCCACGACGGCGTCGCCTGCACGACGAAATTCGTCCTCGCGGGCGCCTCCACAGCCGCGTGGGCTGTTGCGGGCTCCGCGAGGAACGGCACTGCGGCGCCCGCTGCCGAGTATGCCAGGAAGCTCCGTCGTGAGCACTCCTCTGACGGCGTCCCCTCAGAGCGGTGAGCATCGGCTTCGTCATGGTCTTCTCGGCGCGCCCTCATGAGTCCCCTTCCACACTCGAATGCAGCATTCGGAAATTTAGGGTCCTCTCGCCACATTTCCCCGCAATATTCCCCGCTCCAGGACGCCCCGACATCGATTTTTCTTGACGTGCCGGCACCGCTGACCACGGTCAGCAGGGCCACCCCTTCGCCGGCTCGTCCTGGCCATCGCAGATGACCTTCAGCCGACGCCGGGACTGGCGAGCCCTATCGAGCCGTCACGAATCGTCCGGGTCGATCGAGGAGGGCGCGGGCCTCGTCGGGACCGAGCATGCTGCCGTGGGCGAACGCCGCGGCATACGCCTCCTCCCCGAGCGTGGAACGGGTCGAGAGGGCGATCCTGTCCAGGTCGCCCTGTTCGGCAGGCGTGACCGCCTTCGGGATCGACTCGCGGGCCGCCGCGGCTGCCCCGAGCAGTTGGGCGGCCTCATGGGAGTGGCCGTCGAGCGCGCAGGCGCCGGCGAGACCGGACAGGGCCTGCGCGAGGTCCGCACCCGCGCTCAGGTCCCGCGCGATGGCGAAGGCCTCCATGTGCCGGGCCATGGCTCCCGCGGGGTTGCCGCGCAGTTCCTCGACATAGCCGAGTTCGACAAGGACGCTCGGTGCGTACAGAGGGCGTCCCGGTCCGGTGTGGTGCCGGGCGGCGTCCATGAGGTTCAGCAGGTGGGCCTCGGCCGCGGCCAGGTCGCCCTCCCGGCGAGCCGCGAAGGCGAGCCCCATCTCCGCGAACACGGCGCCGAGGGGAGAGCCCTGCTCTGTGGCGAGCCGAAGCCCCCGCTCGCAGTGCTCACGCGCCGACGGGTAGTCGCCGCATTCCATGGCGATCCAGCCCAGCCAGGACAGGCGCCCGGAGAACTCGGGCCAGAGCCCGAGCTCTCCGGCCATGCGCAGCCCGTCGCGGTGCAGGTGGGTCGCCTGCTCGTAGTCGCCGATCAGAACGGCGTGGGCGCCGAGCCACTCGGTGGCCTGCAGCAGGCCCCACCTGTCACCGAGCCGGCGGAACAGCGCCGCGCTCTGCGCGCCGTCACGCTCGAGCGCGCCTGAGTCGCTCTGGACGTGTGCGTGTTTGGCCCGCAGGCTGAGCGCGGCCGCCACCCCCCACTGATCGTCCACTGCGCGGAACGTGGTCAGAGCCCGGTCGATCAACTCCCCGGTGGCGGCCACATCGCCGAGGTCGATCTCGGCGAACGCGAGGAACCACTCGGCCCTGGCCCGCCCCACCTCGTCCGCCACCCCTTGGTACGCGTTCAGTACCGCCTCGTGACGGGCCGGCCAGCCGGCGGTGTCGCCCAGCAGGAACGAGATGCCGGTGTGCCAGGCCATGGCCCTGGCACGGGCGGCCGGGGGCGCCTCACCCCGGGCGTCCAGCGCCGTCCGGAGCGAGCGGCGCGCGTCGGTCAGCCGGCCGCGCAGGAACCAGTGCCAGGTGAGCGCGTTGGCCAGGCGCAGCGCGAGATCGGCCTCGCCCTGCCGGGCCGCGTCGTCGAGCGCGTCGTGCAGGTTTGCCGCCTCGGCGTCCAGCCGCTGCAGCCAGCACCGCTGATCGGGGCCGTAGAGGTGAGGTTCGGCCCGCTCTGCCAGCTGGGTGTAGTGGGTGCGGTGGCGCCGCCTGATCTGCTGGAGCTCCCCGGCCTCGTGCATGCGTTCGGTGCAGTAGACGGCCACCGACTCCAGCAGCCGGTAGCGGGGATCGTCGTCGCGGCGGTCGGACATGACCACGAGCGACCGGTCCACGAGGCGCGCCAGGATGTCGAGCACCTCGTCGGGCCCGACGCTGCCGGCGGCGCAGACCGCCTGGGCGGCCTCCAGGGTGCACCCGTCGGCGTGGACGGCCAGGCGGCGCAGCACTGCGCGCTCGGGTGCGGTGAGCAGCTGCCAGCTCCAGTCGATCATCGCCATGAGCGTCTGCTGTCGTGGCGGAGCACCTCGGTGTCCTGTCGTCAGCAGCCGGAACCGGTCGTCGAGCCTGGCGAGCAGGCCGTGCATCCCCAGCGTGCGCACGCGGGTGGCGGCCAGCTCCAATGCCAGGGGGATGCCATCCAGCCTGCGGCACAGCACCGCGACGGCCTCCGCGTTGTCGGGCGTGAGGGCGAACCCGTGCGCTGCGGCGGCCGTACGCGTCACGAAGAGCCGTACCGCGCTGAACCGCGCCAACGTCGCCGGATCGGTGCCGTCGCCGGGGCCGGGCACCTCCAGCGCCGGCACGGGCCACACCACCTCACCTGCCAGGCCGAGCGGCTCCCGGCTGGTCGCCAGGACACGCAGTCCGGGCACGGCGCGCAGCAGGAGGCCGGTGAGCTCCGCGACCGGCTCGATCACGTGCTCGCAGTTGTCCAGCACCAGCAGCAGCCGCCTGGCGCGCAGGGCCCGGGCGAGCCGGTCGGCGGGAGCCTCCTGCGGTCCGGCGCCGCCGTCGTGGATGTCGAGGGCCGCCATCACCAGGTCGGTGAGTGATCCCATCGCATCGGGCAGACCGGGCCGCAACGCGCCCAGCTCGACGAGCCATGCGCCGTCGGCCAACGTCTCGGCCATCGGAACGGCGACGTCGATCGAGAGCCGGGTCTTGCCCACCCCGCCCGAGCCGGTGAGCGTCACCAGCCGGTGTTGTCGCAGGAGCGCGCGCACCTCGGCGAGCGCGTCGTCGCGGCCGATCAGGCCGGTGATGGCGTTGGGCAGGTTGGTCGCCGGCGCGGGACCGAGCGGCGCGTGAAGCCCTGGGTCATGAGCCAGGATCGACCGGTGCAGCCCGGCCAGGGCGGGACCTGGGTCCACGCCGAGCTCCTCGGCCAGGTGGGCGCGGGACTCCTCGTAGCTGCTCAATGCCTCGCCCTGTCGCCCGGCCCGGTAGAGGGCGAGCATGTGCAGGGCGCGTGGCCGCTCCCTCAGCGGGTGGCGGGCCAGCAACTCGCCGAGCTCACCGGCGACCGCGGCGTGCATGCCGAGCGCGAGCCGGGCCTCGGCCAGGTCCTCCATGGCGGTGAGGCGCTGCTCCTCCAGGCGCGCGATCGTGGTGCGGGCGAACGCCTCGTCGGCGAAGTCGATGTAGGCCGGGCCCCGCCAAAGGGCCAGCGCCCCGGACAGCAGCTCGGCCTTGGCCCGTGGGTCGTCCGTCTCACGCGCCTTGGCGGTGAGGCTCTCGAACCGGTGGGCGTCCACCGTGCCGGCGTCGACGCGGAGCAGGTAGCCCGGCGGCGGGGACACGACGAGCGCCCGCCCGCCCGGTTCGGCGTCCTCCAGCGCCCGGCGTAGGTAGGAGGCCTTCGCCGACAACGCGCCCGGCGCGTTGCCCGGCGGATCGTCGCCCCACAAGTGATCGATGAGCAGGTCGGCGGGCACCGGCCGCCCGTGGTGCACCAGCAGGGCCGCCAGCAGGGCCCGGACCTTCAGCCCGGGCACCGCGACGGTGCCGCCGTCGTCCCGCCACACCGCGAGCGGCCCCAGGACCCCGAAGCGCATGACCGCCACCATAACGGGAGCCGGCGACAATTTCGCCGGCTCGCGGACCCTGCGGCCCTGAGCGAGGGCTGTGGGCCCGCACGCCGGTCAGCGCGGGCCGAGGGCCTTGGCGACGAGCGCGCCGATGTGGTGGAACGCGCAGGCCGCCCGATTCCCTCCCGTAGGAGACGAAGGCGACGGGCTTGGCCTGCCACTCCTCGTAGAACCAGTCGATGGCGGTCTTGAGCGGAGCGGGAAAGCTCCGGTTGTACTCCGGTGTGACCACCACGAACGCGTCGGCGGCGGCCAGCCTCGGAGCCAGCGCCCGTACCGGCTCAGGGACGGGCTCGTCCTGGTCGGTGAGGACGTCGGGCAGACGGGCGGTGGCCAGGTCGACGAGATCGATGTCCAGCTCCCGGCGCTTGCGGGCCTGGGCGATGAACCAGGATGCCGCGGTGGGGCCGAACCGCCTGCGGCGGGTGCTGCCGATGATGGTCACCAGCCGCAGCGGTGTGCTGTCCGGCATCTCGGGCCTCCCTCGGGTTCGTGTCGTGCTCAACCCTGCGCGAAGGCGCCTTCGGTTTGTTTACGCCTTCTCGCCCGCCAGTGGACTGGGATGCCGGGGTGGGCGTAAGCGAACCGTAAAGACCACCTCGCATCATGGGCGGCGTCTTGAAGCGCCCGTAGCCGAGGAGGTCGTCCCATGTCCAGCGCCCACGTAGATGAGTTCGTCCGGACCAAGCTGCCGCCACAGCACCAGGACATCGTCCGTATCCTGCGAGAGCTCATGGCCGAGGGCGCGTCCGACGCATCCGAGGTGATCAGCCGCGGATCCCCGGCGTGGAAGGGTCGCGCCATCCTTGCGATCATCAGTCACAGCAAGACGCACATCACGTTCGCGTTCGCTCGAGGCGCGGAGTTCGACGACGACCACGGCCTGCTGGAAGGCGTGGGGAAGACCACCAGGCACGTCAAGCTCAAGAGCCCGGACGCCCTCGACCATGACGCATTGCGTGACTACATCCGGCAGGCTGTCGCGCTCGATCAGGAGTAGCTCTTCGCTCAGGTGGAGGCTGTCCGGAGGATCGGCCGCTGCAGCGGAGAAGGTGCCGGCCGGAACCTTCGGGCCGTACGTCGCCAACAGCCTGTTCGGCGGCGGCAGTACGGCCTCTACATCGCCGGCCCGATCATCGGCACGGTGCCCGGGCGAGGTGCCGTGTGATGCTCACGGCCTGGATCCGCAGACGGGACGTCGGACCTGTCGGTAGCTTTTCTGGTTATGTCCGACGGCGACTTCACCCCCCTCCGTGTCACCTACCTGGCGCACGGGATTGACGCCTTCCCCATCCGGGAGTGGGCGAAGGCGAACGGCTGCCCGGTCAGTGACCGTGGCCGGGTTGCCAGGGAAATCATCGAGGCCTTCTTCGTCGCCCATCCCGAGGCCTACGAGCAGGCGGAGAAGGTCGAGCTGGTCCACGCCACCGCGAGGACCCCCGGCGCGTCGCCGGAGGATTACGAGTGGGAGAAGAGCAGCGGACTCGGCGAGATCTACACGGTCGTTTTCGTCCGCGATCTCGACGAGCACGAGGTGCTCCGCCGGCTCGGCGCCACGGACGAGGACATCCGGCCGATCAGAGATGAGGACTACTCCGAGCCGGGAGGACCTCAGATCATCACCGTGAGGCGAATCGGGGACTGGACCGTCGCGATCGAGGACCGCGGCTGGCGCGGCGCGCACCGCGAGACTCTGTGCGCCCTGTCCCGCGACGGCGGAGAGGCCGTGGCAGTGGAGCGGCATGACTACGCCGCCCAGCATCACCTCACCTATGCCGTCGACAGCCAGACGTTCGCTGAATAGCGACCCTTCATCACGGGGGATGGCGATCGCCGATGCTGCCTGTGTCGCATCACGACGGCGGTTCGTCACCGGACCCCGTTTCGATGGCGCCGGCCCTCCACGCCGGCGCGACCGCTGGTCGTACTACCTGGCCGTCGCTCGTCTGCCGGCGGGCGGGGCGCCCCACTCGCAGCCAGGCAGAGGCCGGGGCCATTGCGCTCCGGCGAGCCCGGAAGGGGAGCTACGGGTAATCCTACGCACCCGATTAGCCATATACCCACGAGGGGTATGTGAGTTACCGTCGTCTCGACGCCGGCACGAGGGTGCCGGCGACGGGGAAGCGGGGATGACGATGACGACACAGACCGCCTCGGCGCTCGGTCCGGTGCTGCGCCACTGGCCGATTCTGGTCGGGCTCGGTGCCGCCGCGCTCGTGGCCCTGGACATGGCCGCCGGCGTCGAACTGGCGAAGGTGCTGGCCGCCTCGGCGGTGGTGTACCTGGGGGCGGCCGCGTTCGGGAAACCCGCCGCGACCTGGCCCGTATTCTTCCTGACCTGCGCCGTCATCGTCGCCGCGAACGTCATCGACGACGACTTCGAGGCAACCTGGGCGGTGCTGGGCTTGGGCGTCCTGCTGGGCGGCTACGGCCTCCTGCGCGGCTACGGCCCCCTGCGGGGGGAACGGCCTGAGGCCGCCGGGCTGCCGTTACAGACGGTCGCCCTGCTCGGTTTCGGTGCCGCGGCCACGGTCGCGCTGTTCATCGCCCCGGCGGCCGGCAGCTACCTGGTGGCGCTGGGCCTGCTCGGCCACGCCGCATGGGACGTCTACCACTACAGGGCGAAGAAAGTTGTGAGCAGTTCACTCGCCGAGTTCTGTCTTGTACTCGACACCGCGCTCGCCGTGGCGATCATCGTCCTGACGGCGACGACCTGACGCTCACCCGACTGGTCTGTTCGCGGCTCTCAGGCGCCGCAGGCGGCACGTACGTCCGCCACCAGGCGCGCGGCCTCGTCGAGGGTGCGCCCGATCTCCTCCGGGGTGCGCCCGACCGCGGCGAGCAGCGCCTGGGCGCGTTCGGCGAAGCCGGCGGGCGCGGACGGAAGCCTGGCGGCCGAGGCGACCATGCCCTTCTCGTTGATCAGCCAGGCGCCGTCGGCGGCGTGCAGGGCGTGGCAGGCGACGCCGATCGCGCGGAACAGCGCCCCGGCCGCGTACACCGGGTCCTGGCCGGTGGCGCCGTAGCGGGCGACGTTCAGGGCGAAGCCGGCCTCCCACAACCTCTGGACGAGGGCCTCCCGCAGCGGCTGCGGGTACTCCTTCGCCAGCTCGTCCCGCAGGGCGGCCAGCTCGCCGGTGGGGTCGGTGAGGATCTTGCACAGGGCGACCTCGCCGGCGTAGGCATGGGAGTAGAAGCCGAGCGGGTGGCCGACCTGGAAGCCGATCTCGTAGCGGCCCTCCCGGCAGTCGCGCCAGATCCGGCGGACACGGTCGAGGTCACGGTAGATCCAGTCCACCCGCCATTCCCGAACAGTGAGCCAACCGCCGCCGTCCACCCACGGGCCCCAGCCGCCCGGCTCGGTCACCTCGGTCGGCTCGCCCGTCACCTCGCCCGCCAGCGCCCGCAACTCGGCCACGGCCAGCGGGCCTCGGTAGTAGAGGCCGAGGTCGATGTCGGAGTCCGGACGGTGCGTGCCGCGCGCCCGGCTGCCGCCCAGGACGACGGCCACCACGCCGGGCACCTCAGCCAGGCGGGCGGCTATGGCGTGAATATCCGGATCCTCCATGCGGCGAGCCTAGAGCGTTCCCGTCCGGTGGCCCACCGGTTTAACCGCGCCCGCCTGCCGTGGCGCCCCCTCGCCGCCGCCTCTCCGCCGAGCGCGCGCCCGGGACGGCGGGCATCACCACGCGAGCGGGCTCACGACCCGAGCGGGCGCACCACGCGAGCGAACCGGAAATGGGCGGGAAGCGGGCGGGGCGCGGGAGCGGGCCGGAACCCGAAGCGAGCCGGAAGCGGGCCGGGCGCGGGAGGAGGCCGGCCGCGCCGCTGAGGCTCGCAGGCAGGCAACCCGAGCCGATCGCCCGTGAGCTGGGATTTCGCCCCAAGATCGGATGCCTTGCCGAGGTCTAGGATGTGGCCCGTGAAATACATGCTGATGATCTACACCAACCCCGCGTCCCAGGAGACGATCGCGGGCAGCGCCGACGAGGTGATGGCGGAGGTCGACGCGCTGATGAAGGAGCTGAGCGAGAGCGGTGAGCTGGCCGGCGGCCAGGCGCTGGACGGCCCCGCCGCCGCCAGGACGGTGAAGGTGCGCGACGGCGTGCCCGCGGTCACCGACGGCCCCTTCATCGAGGCCAAGGAGTACCTGGCCGGATATCTGATCGTCGATTGCGCGACCCCCGAGCGGGCCGTCGAGATCGCCGCGCGCTGGCCGGACGCCCGGCTGTGCGCGATGGAGGTACGGCCGATCGTCGACGAGGTCGAGGGTTGAGCGGGGTCCGGGGCCGGCGAGGATGAGCGGCGTGCGACGCGAGCCGGGCGGCGACGGCGCGCGCCCGGAGGCGCGGGCGTTCGAGGAGCTGCTGCGGGAGCTGGCGCCGCAGGTGCTGGGCGCGATCGTACGGCGTTATGAGCAGTTCGACCTGGCCGAGGACGCCGTGCAGGAGGCGCTGCTCGACGCGGCCGTGCAGTGGCCCGAGCAGGGGCTGCCGGACAACCCGCGGGCCTGGCTGATCACGGTCGCCTCGCGCCGGATCATCGACCAGGTGCGCAGCGAGCACGCGCGGCGGCGCAGGGAGGAGAGCGTCGCGGTCAGTGCACCGGCCGACGAGTTCACGGCCCCAGCACCCGGCGACGAGCGGCCCGGCGGGCAGGACGACACGCTGACGCTGCTCTTCCTCTGCTGCCACCCGTCGTTGTCGCAGGCCTCGCAGCTCGCGCTCACGCTGCGGGCCGTGGGCGGGCTGACGACGGCGCAGATCGCCGGCGCGTTCCTGGTGCCGGAGGCGACGATGGCGCAGCGCATCAGCCGGGCCAAGCAGCGCATCAAGTCCACCGGCGTGCCCTTCCGGCTGCCGCCGGAAGGCGAGCGGGAGGAACGCCTGCGCGTCGTGCTGCACGTGCTCTATCTGATCTTCAACGAGGGCTACACCGCCACCTCGGGCCCGGAGCTGCACAGAGCCGAGCTGACAGGCGAGGCGATCAGGCTCACCAGGGCCGTACGCCGGCTGCTGCCCGGCGACGGCGAGGTCGCCGGGCTGCTGGCGCTCATGCTGCTCACCGAGGCGCGCAGGCCCGCGCGCACCGGCGCGGACGGCGAGCTGATACCGCTCGCCGAGCAGGACAGGAACCTGTGGGACCACAGGCTCATCGAGGAGGGCGTGAAGCTGGTCAGCACCGCCCTGTCCACCACCGCCGTCGGCCCCTACCAGCTCCAGGCGGCCATCGCGGCCGTGCACGACGAGGCGTCCACCGCCGAGGAGACCGACTGGCCGCAGGTCCTCGCGCTGTACGGCGTGCTGTCCCGCATCGAGGACAACCCGGTGGTCGAGCTCAACCACGCGGTCGCCGTCGCCATGGTCCGCGGCCCGCGGGCCGGGCTCGACCTGCTCGAACGCCTGGCCGCCGACGAGCGCATGTCGGGTCACCACCGCCTGGCCGCGGTACGCGCGCACCTGCTGGAGATGGAGGGCGACGTGCCGGGCGCGGTGGCCGGATATCGTGAGGCGGCCCGGCGTACCACCAGCCTTCCCGAACAGCGATATCTCGAGAGCCGAGCAGCCCGCTTGTCTTGACAATGATTTTTGTCGGTGACATCGTTTCACCATGCACGAAGTCGCGGTGATCGAAGATGCGGCGGCGGCCGAGGCATCGCTCGACCCCATGCGGTCGAAGCTGCTGGCCGCACTGGTCGAGCCGGGCTCAGCCACGTCGCTGGCGGCCAAGGTCGGGCTGGCCAGGCAGAAGGTCAACTACCACCTGCGGACGCTGGAGCGGCACGGGCTGGTCGAGCTGGTCGAGGAGCGCAGGAAGGGCAACGTCACCGAGCGGGTGATGCAGGCCACCGCCGCGTCCTTCGTCATCTCGCCGACCGCGCTGGCCGCCGTCCAGCCCGACCCCGGCAGATCCCCCGACCGGCTGTCGGCGCGCTGGCTGCTGGCGCTGGCCGCGCAGCTCGTACGCGATGTCGGCACGCTGATCACCGGGGCCGCCAAGGCGCAGAAGCGGGTGGCGACGTTCGCCATCGACGGCGAGGTGCGCTTCGCGTCGGCGGCCGACCGGGCGGCCTTCGCGGAGGAGCTGGCGCAGTGCGTGACAGAGCTGGTCAGTAAATATCACGATGAATCCGCCCAGGGCGGGCGCGATCACCGGCTGATCGTCGCCGTGCATCCCGCCGTGAAGAAGGAGCGCTGAGCGTTGGGGCACTCGTTCGAACTCCCCCATGACGCCGTGGTCGAGGCGACGCCCGAGGAGGTATGGGAGGCCATCTCGACGGGCCCGGGCATCGACTCGTGGTTCATGGGCCGCAACGACGTGGCGAACGGCGTCGTGCGCACCGCTTTCGGCGGCGGGGAGATGCCCCCGTCCGCGGTGACCGCCGCCGAGCCGCTCCAGCGCTTCGCCCACAGCAGCGACAAGGCCGACGACGGGCGGTTCGTCGCCTACGAGTTCCTCGTCGAGGGCCGGGACCGGGGCACCACGCTCGTGCGCATGGTGACCAGCGGGTTCCTGCCGGGGGACGACTGGCAGGACGAGTTCGAGGCCATGTCGCTCGGGCTGGAGATGTTCTTCGCGACGCTGGCCGAATACCTCTCCCACTTCGCCGGACGGGCGGCGAGGCCGGTCACGGCGTTCGGACCGATGGTCCACGACTGGCCCAGCGCCTGGGAGACCCTGTACGCGGCGCTGGGCGGGCCGCCGTCCCCAGGTGACCGGGTGCGTCTCGGCCCGGCAGAGGGGGTCGTGTACTTCCGCAACTCCCAGACGCTCGGCATCCGCGCCGAGAACGCCGTCTACCGCTTCCTCCAGGGATTCAACGGGCCCATGATCGCCGCCCACGTGCTGTTCGACGGGGAGGACGAAGGGCCGCTGTGGCAGGCCTGGCTGGAGGACCTGTACGCCGGCAAGGGTGCCTGACCTCTGGGCCGAGGCACGCCACCCGGGCGGAAGGCGCGTTGGGTGCCGGTGAGGATTGGGCAGGGGGACGGTGTGAGGATCGTCGCGTTGTCGGACACGCATGCGCCCAGGCGGTGGCGTTCGTGTCCGCCCCGGGTCGCCGAGCACCTACGGGGCGCGGACGTCATCCTGCACGCGGGCGACGTCTGCGTCGCGTCCGTGCTCGACGAGCTGGCCGCGTACGCGCCCGTTCACGTCGTGAAGGGGAACAACGACGGGCCGGACGTGGTGGCGCCGGAGACCCTGGAGCTGACCCTGGAGGGTCTGCGGATCGCCATGATCCACGACAGCGGCCCGGCAAAGGGGCGCCTGGCCCGCATGCGGCGCCGTTTCCCGCAGGCCGGCCTGGTCGTCTTCGGCCACTCGCACATCCCGCTCGACGAGTCGGCCGACGACGGCCTGCGCATCTTCAACCCAGGCTCACCCACCGACCGCCGCCGTCAGCCGCACGGCACGCTGGGCCTGCTCACCGTCGAAGACGGCGTCCTGACCCGCGCCGAGATCGTGCCCGTCACTTGACGAGGTCGTCACGGATGTTCGCGAGCTGACCGCCGCGCCGCCAGCTCCGCCAGGTCGCCGACGAACCAGATGTGGTCGCCCCGGTTCGACTCGAGCACCCAGTCGCGCAGCGCGGAGCTGGCCGCGGTGAAGCGGGAGATGTCACCCACGATGGCCAGGCCGATGCGGTAGTTGACGAACTTCTGCGCGATCTCGCCCGCAACGCCGGTGCGCAGCGTGAAGAAGTCGTCGTGGAGCCGCTCGGCCGGGACGGCCACCCAGCTCGCGCCCCTGCCGAAGGCCTCGCCGAGGAGGTCGAGCGCGTCGCGGGCCTCGCGCAGTGGCTCGCCATGCGCCTCGCAGACGAACACACGGTCGTCAAGCATCCAGGAACTCCATGATCTCTCAGAGTCTTCAGTCACGTACCAACGCGTCCACGATCCGCAGGACCTGGGCGCTCTCCTCCAGCCCGCCCAGCACGATGACCTTCAGGTGGGCACGCTGCTCGTCGTAGACGAACTCCACGCGCAGTCCGTGCGGACGGCCGGCCAGGGATGCCATGACCATCGTGCTGACCCGGTCCATCTCGCCCCTGGTGATGCCGTCGATCTGGACGATGCTGGACACTTCGGCGTGGCGCCGCGCGGCGGGGGCGTCGATCGGCAGCCCGGCGAAGGCCGCGAGGTCCTCCTTGGCGATCCGGTACTGCTTGCCGACGCGCACGGCGGCCAGCCGCCCGTCCCGTACGTAGTTGCGGACGGTCTTGACGTGCAGCCCCAGCAGGGACGCCGCCTGATCGACGGTGTATTGCTCCATATCGCTCCCTATAATCGCACACATTAGGGAGTGATAGGGAGTCAGGCGTGAGGGCCGACCGTGACCGGGCCGATGGTCAGGCGCGGGCGGCCCTCCATCACCTCGCCCATACGCTCCACCTGCTCGTCGAGCTCGCGCAGCTGGGCGGCGGTGAGGTCGCGGAGCGGCTCCACCGTGACGTCGATCTTGTTTCCGGAGCGCCGCTGGTGCCAGACCCCGCCCACGTCCCCGTCCACGAGCAGCACGGGGAAGTTCCCCGCCTGTCCGCCGGTCAGCGCCCGCGACGCCGCCGCGCCCGGGTAGAGGAACTCGCGCGGCCGCCCCGCCACCACGTAGGCGTCGAAGTACGGCAGCAGCCGCACGCCCCGCGGCGGATCGTCCGGCACCGCGGTGTCGCCCGCGAGCACCCAGGCCCGCTCGCCCTCGAACAGCACCTCCTCCAGCTCCACGCCGTCGAACGCCTCGCCCGCCCACCGCACGGGCCCTCCGGCCCACCGCGCGAACTGCTCGGGCGTGGCAGGCCCGTACGCCGTCAGATAAGCCCTGACCAGCCCGGCGAGCCCGTCGGCCACGGGAGGCGCGGGAGGCGCGGGAGGCGCGGTGGTGTAGGTGACCTTGCGCCCTCTGGCCGGCCCGAACACGAACGCGCCCCGGTGCGCGGCCAGGGCCATCGCCTGCCGCCACCGCGGCCACATGGTCTGGAACGCGGGCATGACCAGGTCGCCCGCCCACGGCCCGGTGGCGGTGACCACTGCCTCGCTCAGCTCGTCGATGGTCATCTCGGTCCCGGCGAGCACCTCGCGGATGGCCGCCACCACCTGATCGGTCTGCTCGGCGGTCATCCTCATGTACGCCGGCGCCGCGTTGTGCGCGGGCGGCAGCGAAGACATCGCGCTCACCCACATGGGCAGGTCGCGGGCGGGCAGCAGGTGCACGGTGCCGCGCGGGCCATGCGTCTTGACGAGGCTGCGCTCCTCCCACAGGGCCGCGCGGACGTGGGCCCGGTTGACACCGGCCAGCCGCAGTCCGATCGACGCCTCGGCGGCCGACATGACCTGGGCATGCGCCCCGCACATGGCCGCCACGACCGCGTCGGGGCTCGTCCGCTCCATGCCCGCGGCCAGCCCGGCACGCTGCAGCCGCCTGGCGCTGACCTGCGGCCACGACAATTCGATCACTACGTCCTCCTCTGCTCACGGCTCACGGTAGAGGGGAATGCGGAAAGATTCGTTCCGCATTAACAACCCGCTGGAGACGTTCCTCGAGGTGAACGCCGAAGGCGAGCTGCTGTGCACCATCAACACCAAGAGCTGGGCGTGGCCGATCCGCGCACACTGCTCCACGTGGCCAGGGCCGGCCGACCGAAGTCCGCCGCCGCGCCGTCGTCCAGGACGCGGACCTGACCCGCGCCTTCTCAGAGGAAGAACTCGGTCAGGACGGGAGCCAGCACCTTCGGTTCGACGTCGTGGAAACCGCCGGGCAGGCTGCGGTGCCGGGCCCCCGGCACCGCCCGCGCGATCTCCTCGGTCGAGGTGCGCAGAGTCT
This sequence comes from Nonomuraea sp. CA-141351, assembly GCF_050944675.1. Classification (NCBI taxonomy): domain Bacteria; kingdom Bacillati; phylum Actinomycetota; class Actinomycetes; order Streptosporangiales; family Streptosporangiaceae; genus Nonomuraea; species Nonomuraea sp. CA-141351. The sequence goes on along the minus strand of NZ_CP191982.1, from coordinate 7,126,164 downwards.
CCGGGCTGTTCTCGCTGCCGACGAGGAGCGTGGGCACGGCTACGGAGGCGTACCGGCCGGGCCGGGCCGAGCTCGTGAGCGTGGTGTCGTACACGAGGGTGGGCGCGATGGCCTCGAGCATGGCGCGGAACGGCGAGTCGCGCATCCCGGAGACCATCTCCGGCGGCAGGCCGATCCCGAGCTGGAACGCCTCGACTGCCTCGCCCCGCTTGCCGGCCCGTACCAGCTCGTCGAGCCGCTCGGCCATGGAGGCGTCGTCCCCGGCCGGGGGCGGCTCGAACAGCGCCAGCCTGGCGATCCCGATCCCGCGCAGGCTCGCCTCCAGGGCGAGCACCGCGCCCGAGGAGTGCCCGAACACGTACGCGCCGCCGCCCGCGTGCTCGATGAGCGCGGCGAGATCGTCGATCTCGCGCTCGACCGCGAACGTGTCGCTGTCGCCGCTCTCGCCCCGGCCGCGCCTGTCGTAGGTGTAGACGGTGAAGTCGCCGGCCAGCTCCGCCGCGAGCGCGGTGCATGGTCCCGCGCCCCGGTAGCACATGGCGCCGTCCACCAGGACGACCGCCGGGCCCTCGCCCGCGCGGTCGAAGGCGATGCGGGTGCCGTCGCGGGATGTCACGGTGTTCATCGTTTTCCCTTTCGTACGGTGATGACGCCCAACCGACGAACGGAACCGCTCCAGACAGACACCTAGTTTCGGTAAAGGCCGGCGGCTCGTACCGCCGCCAGGTACGCGTGGATGGCGTCGCGGTTGCGGGAAAGGCAGTCGATGCGTTGCTGGATGCGGCTCGCCTCCGCCTCCAGGAGGCCGGCCAGCTCCGGCGTGAGGCACTGCGGGTGCAGGTGGATCTCGTCGGGCCTGTTCAGGAACGGGAGGATCCGGCGGATGATCTCCGTGGTGAGGCCGGAGTCGAGCAGGCCGCGGATCTGCTGGACCCGGTACACGGCCGACTCGGGATACTGGCGGTAGCCGTTGCCGGCGCGGTCCGGGTGCAGGAGGTCCTGCTCCTCGTAGTAGCGGAGCATGCGGGTGGGCACGCCCGTGAGCCGCGACAGTTCCCCGATCTTCATGGCGTGCCCCCCGGCTTGCCCTCACATTGATGTGAAGGTTTCAGCATATTCGGCATGTCTGGTGCGACGATCACCGACGCGGTCCGCGTCGGGCGGATGCCGTGGTCGGGGCTGCTGGCGCTGTTCTCGGCGGCGTTCGCGGCGGTGATGACGGAACTGCTTCCCGCGGGGTTGCTGCCGCGGATGGCGCAGGCCCTGGAGGTGACCGAGGGGCGGGCCGGGTTCCTGGTGACAGCGTACGCGGTGGCGTCGACCCTGTCGGCCATCCCGGTGACGGCGCTGTTGCGCGGGCTTCCGCGGCGGCCCGTGCTGGTTTCGGCGTTGACGGGGTTCGCCCTGTTCAACGCGGTGACCGGGGTCTCGCCGTCTTATGCGGTGACGTTCGGGGCGCGGGTGCTGGCCGGGGTCATGGGCGGGATCCTGTGGGCGATGCTGGTCGGCTACGCGGCGCGGATGGTGCCGGTCGAGCGGCGGGGGCGGGCGATCGCGATCGTCTCGGCGGGGATCACGGTGGCGCTGTGCGCGGGGATTCCGGCCGGCGCGGCGCTGGCGTCGGCCTTCGGGTGGCGTGCCGCCTTCCTGGGCCTGGCCGTTGTGGCGGTCGCGCTGGTGGGGTGGGTGCTGTGGAAGGTGCCGGGTTTCCCCGGTGAGGCGGCCGCCACACGGGTGCCGTTGCGGCGGGTGGCGGTGCTTCCCGGTGTCCGCACGATCCTGGGGGTGACGGTGCTGGTGCTGGTGGGGCACCAGGCGATGTACACGTACCTGGCGCCGTTCGTGGCCTTCGCCGGCTTCGGGGGGACGAGTCTCGTGCTGCTCGTGTTCGGGGCCGGGACGGTGGCGGGAATCTGGATCACCGGGGCCGTGATCGACCGGCACTCGAGGGTGACGCTCGTGGCCGCACTGGGTGTGGTGGCGGGGGCCATGGCGGCGCTGGCCCTGTTCGGAGGGCTGGGCTGGGCGTTGCTCGGGGCGGTCGCGTTGTGGGGGGCGGCGTTCGGGGGCGTGCCCACGCTGCTGCAGACGGCTCTGGTGAACGCTTCGGGTGCGGGGAACGCGGATGTGGCCACGTCCATGCAGACCACGGTGTACAACGCCGGCATCGCGGCCGGGTCGCTGGCCGGCGGGCTGGTGCTGGAGGGCGCGGGGGCGGGTGCGCTGCCGTGGACCTCGCTTCCGCTGGTGGCGGCGGCCCTGGCGATCGTGGTCGCGGCGCGCCGCCACGCGTTCCCCGCCCCGGATTAGTTCGTACTGTGAACCATTGCCGGGTAAACTCTGTGCCGTGGTCACGACGAAGGAGCCGGTCCTGCGGTTCACCGAAGCGCTCGTCCGTCTGGCGCACCTGGTGCAGCAGGTGTTCGGGGAGGTCAGCAAGGAGCACGACCTGACGCCGCAGCAGGCGCAGCTGCTGTGCCTGCTCATCGACGGGCCCGTGGGGATGAGCGAGCTGACGCGCGCGCTGCACCTGGAGAAGTCGAGCCTGACCGGGCTCGTCGACCGGGCCGAGAAGCGAGGACTGGTGGTCCGCACGCGCGACCCCCGGGACCGGCGGGCCTGCCACATCGAGCTGACCGCCGACGGGTCGCGGATCGCGGTAGTGACACACGAAGGGGTCACGCATCGGCTGGACGTGTTGGCGGGGGAGCTGCCGGAGGGGCACAGAGAGCTGCTGACGTCGGCCATCGGCGGCATCCTGACCGAGCACACGTCCCGGACGGGCCGCGTCTGGTCGGCCGCCGACCGAGGGGCGGGTAATCGCCGGTCCGGCCCGGCGGAGTAGGGGGAGAGGGCGGTGACGGGCGTGCTCGTCAGGGTTTGAAGACGTTCGACAGGAACGTCGTCAGGGCTGCCGTCACCTCCTCCGGGCGTTCGAGCGGCGGCAGATGCCCCGTTTCGGGAAGGTCGAGGCGCTCGGCGGCCGGGATGCCCTTCGCCAGCAGGGCGGACATCTCCTGAATGCCGGGCACGTCCGACAGACCGTTGATCACCAGGGTGGGGGCGGTGATCTCGTGCAGGCGGGTGGCGGCGGGCGGAGCGAGGTGGCGCTCCGTGGATCGGGGGCCGGTCCAGGACCGTTCGAACACCAGGCGGCACATCTCCACCGCGGCCTCCCACACCTCCTCGGACAGGTCGTCGCGGCCACGGTCGGGCCCCGCCGTCTGCCACAACGTGTGGGCCTCCGCCATCGCGCGCACATCGGCGGGATCCACGTGGCCGGCCGTCCCGGCGCGGTAGCGGGCCAGGCGGTCGGCGGGAACCGAGGTGTGGACGCGCTCCCGGGCCTGGTCCAGCATCTCCTGCGGCCACTGGTGCCCGGCCAGGCCGGAGCTGATGAGCGCGAGCGCGACGACTCGGGAGGGGGCGGCCAGCGCGGCCTCGGTCGCGTACGCGCCGCCCATCGAGGAGCCGACCAGCGCCGCCCGCTCGACCCCCAGCGCGTCCATGACGGCGAGCAGGTCCTCGTGGTGGCACACCTCGCCCTCGGCGTCGCCGGAGCGGCCGTAGCCCCGCCCGTCGTAGCGGATGACGCGGTAGTGCTCCGAGAGGGCCTGGAACTGGTGCTCCCACAAGCGCATGTCGGCCGCCGAGCCATGCACCAGCACCACGGTGCCCGCGGGCGCCGCGGGACCGGCCTCCTCGTACGCGATCTTGACGTTGTCGATGATCACCATGGCCCTGACACTACTGCCAGGTCGGACCGGGTGACACGGCTGTTCGCCGCGGGCGCAGCCTTCTCTGGGACGAGGCTGAAGGGTGGTGCCTGGGCCGGGACGGCATGGCTGATAATGGCCGAGGTTGATGTCGCGTGAACGATGGGGGGTCGTATGCGCCTCGGCAAGGCTCTCCCGATGGTCGTCGCGGCCGCACTGGCCGGCCGCTCTGACGACGGCGACCGGCGCCTGGCGTTCCCTCGCCCTCGCACATCGGATTCACTGAGGTAGACATGCTGCTCCCCGATGAACTCAGAGTCGCCCTGGACACGGCCGTGTCCGGCTACTCGCCCCAAGAACTGTCCGACTCCGTCGCCCGTCTCACCGAGAGCTACCGTACGGGCACGACGGGAGGCGCCCACATCAGGTCCCGGGCCGACGTCGCCGCCTACGCCGCCTACCGGATGCCCGCCACCTACGCCGCCGCCGCCACGGCCATGCGCCAGGCCGCCATCATGACCCCGGGCCTGCGGCCCAGGACCCACCTCGACGTCGGCGGCGGCACCGGCGCGGCGATCTGGGCGGCGGACCAGACCTGGGGCTCCATCGAGCAGGTCACCGTCATCGAACACGACCCGCACATCATCGACCTGGGCAAACGCCTCGCCCGCACGTCCGGCTCCCTTCGCGGGGTCACCTGGCGGCAGGCGTCGGTCCGCCCCGGCCTCGACCGGCCCCCGGCCGACCTGGTGACCATGTCGTACGCGCTGGGCGAGCTGCCCCAGGCCCAGCGCCGCGAGATCGTCGGCTGGCTGGCCGCGGACGCCTCCATGGTGATCATCGTCGAGCCCGGCACCCCTGCGGGCTACGCCACCATCGCCGAGGCCCGGGAGGTCCTGGCCGCCCGCGGCCTGACCATCGTCGCTCCCTGCCCTCACGACGGCCGCTGCCCGATCGTGCCGGGACGCGACTGGTGCCACTTCTCCGTCAGGCTCCCCAGGAGCTCCCTGCACCGGCGCATCAAGGCGGGCACGCTCAGCTTCGAGGACGAGAAGTTCTCGTACGTGGCCGCCACGACGGTCCCGGCGGAGCGGGCCGCCGCCCGGATCCTGCGCCACCCGGTCAAGCGCAAGGGCGTGGTGTCCCTGCGCCTGTGCGCCGGCGAGGACGGGGTCAGGGACGTGATCGTGTCCAAGCGGCAGGGCGACCTCTACCGCGCCGCACGGGACGCCGACTGGGGCGACCCCTGGCCACGTACGGAATGAGACGCCCGTCACATTCGCGTCAGAGTCGTCACACCTGTGGGGGTGCGGCGGCTCTCACCAGGTGACAGCCGCGTCCGCCCCGGGAGGAACACCGCGATGCCAGAGGCCACTCAGGTCTTCGTCGACCACCGCGAGCTGCTGTTCTCCATCGTCTACAACATGCTGGGCAGCGTCGCCGACACCGAGGACGTGCTGCAGGAGACGTGGCTGGCCTGGGCGCCGCGCAGCGAGTCGGGCGAGGAGATCGCCAACCCGCGCGCCTACCTCGTGCGCATCGCGATCAACCGGGCGCTGGCCCGACAGGAGAGCATCAGCCGCCGCCGCGAGCAGTACGTCGGATCCTGGCTGCCCGAGCCCGTCGCCACCGACGACCAGGAGGACGCCTCCGACAAGGCGATGCGCGCAGAGTCGGTGTCCATGGCGCTGCTCGTGGTGCTCCAGTCGCTCAACCCGATGGAACGCGTGGTGTTCCTGCTGCACGAGGTCTTCGGCTACGCGCACACCGAGATCGCCGAGATCCTCGACCGCAACCCGGCGTCCGTGCGCCAGCTGGCCCACCGCGCCCGCGAACACGTCCACGCCCGCCGCCCCCGCTATGAGGTGGACCCGAGGCTGCGGCGCAGGGCGACCGAGAAGTTCCTGGCGGCCGTGTTCGGCGGCGACCTGGAGGGCCTGCTGCGGCTGCTGGCCCCCGACGTGACCCTCTGGTCGGACGGCGGCGGCAAGGCGCCTCAGCCGGGCCTGCGCCCCATCCACGGCCGCGACAAGGTGGCCAGGCTGCTCACCTCGGGCTTCGACCGCGTGCCGGCCGGGCTCGACATCCACTACCGCGAGGTGAACGGCGACCCGTCGGCCGTGCTGTTCGACGGCGACGCGCCGTTCGGCATGATGGTGCTGGACCTCACCCCGGACGGCGAGCAGGTGAGCGGCATCTACACCGTCACCAACCCCGACAAGCTCACCAACCTCGGCCCGGCGCAGCGGAAAGGGGCGGCTTCCGGTCCCTCGGGTGCGCCATCCTTGGAGGATGTGGACGACTGACCTCCTTCATTCCCTCTACGCCAGGCGCCTGCGCCGCCAGGTCACGGCCGGGCCGCTGCCCCGGCACGTCGGCCTGATCATGGACGGCAACCGGCGCTGGGCCAGGCAACAGCGCCTGCCCAGCCCCAGCATCGGCCACAAGTACGGCGCCGAGCACATCGAGCACGTGCTGGCGTGGTGCGAGGGCCTGGGCATCCAGCACGTGACCGTGTTCCTGTGCTCGACGGAGAACCTCGAGCGCCGCGGCGACGAGGAGGTCGCCTACCTGCTGCGGGTGATCGAGCAGATGGTCACCGACCGGTTCGACCGGCCCGACGCCCGCTGGCGCGTCCACGTCGCGGGCATGCTCGACATGCTGCCCGACACGACCGCCCGCGTGCTCAAGAGCGCCGTCGAGGCGACCCGCACGTGCGCCACCGGGTTCCACCTCACGCTGGCCATCGGGTACGGCGGCCGCCAGGAGGTCATCGACGCCCTGCGCGAGCTGCTGTACGAGCGGGCCGAGGCCGGGCAGTCCATGGTGGAGCTGGCCTCGACCCTGAGCGTGGACGACATCGCGCCCCACCTGTACACGGCCGGGCAGCCCGACCCCGACCTGGTCATCCGCACCAGCGGCGAGCAGCGTCTGTCCAACTTCCTGCTCTGGCAGTCCGCCTACTCCGAGCTGTACTTCTGCGAGGCGTACTGGCCGGCCTTCCGTGAGATCGACTTCCTGCGCGCGCTGCGCAGCTTCGCCGCCCGCCAGCGACGGTTCGGAGGCTGAGGTGCTGGAGCTTTTCGACCGGCAGATGCGGCGGGAGGCCCGCCCCGACGGGCCGGACGCCAGGATCGAGCGGGCCGGGCACGTGGTGCGGCAGGTGGGGCCCGAGCACGGCTGGAACGGCGTGCTCTGGTCCGACCTCGACGAGCTGAGCGCGGACGCGGCCATCTCCGAGCAGGTGCGGCACTTCGGGGGCCTGGGGCGGGCGTTCGAGTGGAAGCTGTACGGCCACGACCGGCCCGCCGACCTGGACCGGCGTCTCCTGGCAGCCGGTTTCACCCCCGAGCCCACCGAGACGCTGATGGTGGCCGAGGCCGCGCGCCTGCCGGTGGCGGGGGAGCCGCCCGAGGGCGTGCGGCTGGTCCCGGTGACCGATCCGGACGGCGTGGAGCTGGTGGCCGAGGTGCACGAGCACGCCTTCGGCACGACCCGCGACCACATCAGGGAACGCCTGCTCGACCAGCTCGACGCCGGCAACGTCATCGCCGTTCTCGCCATGGCCGGCGACGTGCCCGTCAGCGCGGCCCGCATGGACCTGCACCCGGGCACCCGGTTCGCGAGCCTGTGGGGCGGCGGCACCGTACCGGAGTGGCGGGGGAGGGGCGTCTACCGCGCGCTGGTCGCCCACCGGGCCCGCGAGGCGGTCGCGCGCGGCTACGACTACCTCCAGGTGGACGCCTCCAGCCAGAGCCGTCCCATACTGCTGCGGCTGGGGTTCGAGGCGCTCACCACGACGACGCCGTACGTCCACGAGTGAGTACCCTTGATGGGCACCTCATCCCGTCACGAATGGAGTCCAGCACGTTGCCCGGAACCCACCCCCGCGAGCTCGGCCTGCTGGCCGACTGCGAGAGCTGCTTCGGGCTGTGCTGCGTCGCGCTGCCGTTCTCGGCCTCGGCCGACTTCGCCACCGACAAGGACGCCGGGCAGCCCTGCCGCAACCTGCGCGAGGACTTCCGCTGCTCCATCCACTCCCAGCTCAGGGAGCGCGGCTTCCCCGGCTGCACCGTCTACGACTGCTTCGGGGCGGGGCAGAAGGTCTCCCAGGTCACCTTCGAGGGCACGAGCTGGCGGGAGGCTCCGGGCACGGCCCGGCAGATGTACGCGGTGTTCCCCGTCATGCGGCAGCTGCACGAGCTGCTGTGGTATCTGGCCGAGGCGCTGACCCTGGAGCCCGCCCGGGCCGTCCACGCCGAGCTGGGGCGGGCCCTCGCCGATGTCGAGCGGCTCACCCGGGAGAGCGCCGGCGTGCTGGAGCAGCTGGACGTCGCGGCGATCCGGGCCGACGTCAACGTCCTGCTGCTGCATGCGAGCGAGCTGGTCAGGGGCGGGCGCAAGGGGAAGGACCGCAGGGGAGCCGACCTGATCGGGGCCCGGCTGGCGGGCGCCGACCTGAGGGCGGCCAACCTGCGGGGCGCCTATGTGATCGGCGCCGACCTCCGGGGCGCCGATCTACGCGAGTCCGACCTGATCGGGGCCGATCTGCGGGGTGCCGACCTGTCGGGGGCCGACCTCACCGGCAGCATCTTCCTCACCCAGGCCCAGCTCAACGCCGCCAAGGGCGACGCCGCCACCCGCCTCCCGGCCACACTCACCCGCCCGGCGCACTGGGCCGCCACCCGGCATGAGGGGGCGCCTCGAGGGGCTGGCTCCGGCCGGCGCCGACGCCGCTGACACCTCCCACGCCCACGGAACCCCCCGAAGGGACATCAGCCCTGGCGGACGGGATCCCCGCCGTCGTGCGCCGGGGTCCTTCGGGGGCGGAAAGAGGGACGCGGGCGCGTGGTGACGGCGGCACGTCGGGCGACTCAGGTGCGAGGTGTCGACGGCCGCGCCTGGTCAGGAGGGTGCGGTGGTGTCGCCCAGCGACTCCAGCAGCTCGCGTAGCGTATGCGCGAGCGCGTCCCGCCGCTCCTTGGGCAGGGCCGAGAGCACGCGCTCCTCGGTCGCCACGTGGTCGGGCAGTGCCCGGTCGATCAGGGCGTGCCCCTCGTCGGTGAGCGTCACGTAGACGCCGCGCCCGTCCACGTCGCTGGGCGTGCGGTTCACCAGTCCCCGGGACTCCAGGCGGTCGAGCCGCTGCGTGATCGCCCCCGAGGTGACCATGGACGCGCGCATCAGCTCGGCAGGGGTCAGCCGGTGCGGGGGTTCGCTGCGGCGCAAGGTGGCCAGCACGTCGAAGGAGGCCGGATCCAGCCCGTGCGCGGCGAACGTACGGCGCACCTCGGCGTCGATCAGCCGCGTCACCCGCGACAGCCGACCGATCACCGCCATGGGTGAGACATCCAGGTCGGGACGCTGGGCAGCCCATTGCTCGAGGACGAGGTCGACATGATCAGCCACCACCCCAGACTACAGATGTCTTAGCGGTGAGGTAAATCACCCTGGCAAGTTAGCTTAGCGCTGAGCTACTTTGTCTTAGTGCTAAGAAACCAAACGGGAACCGTCCTGTTGACCGCGCTGACCCCCGCCATCTGGGGGACCACGTACCTCGTCACCACCGAGCTGTTGCCACCCGGCCGCCCTCTGCTGGCGGCCGTGATCCGCGCTCTGCCCGCCGGGCTCCTCCTCGTCGCCGTCACCCGCCGCCTGCCCACGGGCGTCTGGTGGTGGCGCGCCCTGGTCCTCGGGGCGCTGAACATCGGGGTGTTCTTCGCGCTGCTGTTCGTGGGGGCCTACCGGTTGCCCGGCGGGGTGGCCGCGACCGTGGGCGCCATCCAGCCCCTGCTGGTCGCCCTGCTGTCCGCCGGGCTCCTGGGCGAACGCCTGTCCCCGCGCACCGTGGTGGCCGCCGTGGCGGGCGTGGCCGGGGTGAGCCTGCTCGTGCTGCGGGCCGACGCCCGGCTGGACGCGGTCGGAGTGGCCGCCGCGCTCGGCGGCGCCGCGGTGATGGCGTTGGGAGTCGTGCTGAGCAAGCGGTGGCAGTCGCCCGCGCCGCTGCTGGCCACCACCGGCTGGCAGCTCGTGGCCGGAGGCCTGCTGCTGCTCCCCGTCGCGCTCCTCGTCGAAGGCGCGCCACCGGCCACCCTGACCACCGCGAACCTCGCCGGGTACGCCTACCTCACCGTGATCGGAGCCGCGCTCGCCTACGCGCTGTGGTTCCGCGGGCTGCGGCTGCTGTCGGCCACCAAGGTCACGTTCCTGGGTCTGCTCAGCCCCGTGGTCGCAACCGCGCTCGGCTGGCTCGTCCTCGGCCAGGAGCTCGCCCCGGTCCAGGTGCTCGGCGCGGTCGTCGTCCTGGCCGCCCTCGTCGTGGCCCAGCTCCAGCCCGCCCGCACGTTGACCGCGAAGCCCCGCGTCCTGGCCGGAAAGGAGTCCTGACATGCGCATCACCGTCTTCGGAGCCGCGGGGGCCGTGGGCGGCAGGGTGGTGGCCGAGGCGCTGTCGCGCGGCCACGAGGTCACCGCCGTCGTCCGCGACGCCGCCCGCTTCCCCCTGCTGCACCCCGCCGCACGCGCCCGCACGGGTGACGCCTCGAACGCCGTGGACGTGGCCGCACTGAGCGCCGGCCAGGACCTCGTCATCAGCGCCACCCGGCCGGCGCCCGGCCACGAGGGCGACCTGGTCACGACCGCCAAGGCGCTGCTGGCCGGGCCGGCGGCGACCGGCGTGCGGCTGCTGCTCGTCGGCGGCGCGGCCGGGCTCACCGTTCCGGGCACCGGCGGCCTCACCGTCGTGGAGACCCCGGACTTCCCGCCCGCGTGGCGGCCCATCGCGCTGGCCTGCGACCGGCAGCTCGACGCCTGCCGGGCCGAGCCGGTCGCCGACTGGACCTACCTGAGCCCTCCCGCGCTGCTCGAGCCGGGGGAGCGGACCGGCCGCTACCGGCTCGGGAGCGACGAGCTGCTGGTCGACGCCCAGGGCAGGTCGGTGATCTCCATGGAGGACTTCGCCGTCGCGCTGCTCGACGAGGCCGAACGCCCCCGGCACCGCCGGGTCAGGTTCACCGTCGGCTACTGACGCGCTCAGGCGGACTTTTCGCGGCGCTCCCCGTCGTGGTGGTCGCGGGGGACCAGGGTCGGGTTGACATGGTCGAGCACCGTGTCGCGGGTGACCACGACGCGGTCCACGTCGTCCCGGCCCGGAACCTCGTACATCACGTTGAGCAGCACCTCTTCGAGGATCGCGCGGACCGCCCTGGCTCCCGTGCGGCGCAGCAGCGCCTGCTCGGCGACGGCGGCCACGGCCTCCTCGTCGAACTCCAGCTCCACCCCGTCGAGCTCGAACAGCCGCCGGTACTGTTTGATCAGCGCGTTGCGCGGCTCGGTGAGCACCCGCATCAGCGCCGCGCGATCCAGCGGCCGCAGGGCCGTCACCACCGGCAGCCTCCCGGCGAGCTCGGGGATCAGCCCGTACGTCACCAGGTCCCGCGGCGTCACCTGGGACAGCACGTCCTCCTCCGCCGAACGCTGCCCGGCGCCGAACCCGGCGCGCTTGCGCATGAGCCGCCGCCCGATGATCTCCTCGAGGCCTTCGAACGCGCCACCGGCGATGAACAGCACGTTCGTCGTGTCGATCTGCAGGAAGTCCTGGTGCGGATGTTTCCTGCCGCCCTGCGGAGGCACGCTCGCGACCGTGCCCTCCAGGATCTTCAGCAGCGCCTGCTGCACGCCCTCGCCGGAGACGTCGCGGGTGATCGACGGGTTCTCGCCCTTGCGGGCGACCTTGTCGATCTCGTCGATGTAGACGATCCCGGTCTCGGCCCTGGAGACGTCGAAGCCGGCCGCCTGGATGAGCTTGAGCAGCAGGTTCTCGACGTCGTCGCCGACGTACCCGGCCTCGGTGAGCGCGGTCGCGTCGGCGATGGCGAACGGCACGTCCAGCATCCGCGCGAGCGTCTGCACCAGGTGCGTCTTGCCGCTGCCGGTGGGGCCGACCAGCAGGATGTTCGACTTGCCGAGCTCGACCTCATCCGACGGCGCACGGAGGCGCTTGTAGTGGTTGTAGACCGCGACCGCGAGCGCTCGCTTCGCCTCCTCCTGGCCCACCACGTACTGGTCGAGGAACGCGTGGATCTCCCGCGGCCTGGGCGACTCCGGGCGGTACTCTGCGAACTCGTCCTCGGCGACCATTTCGGTGCAGAGCACCACGCATTCGTCGCAGATGTAGACCGAAGGCGGGCCGGCGATGAGCTTGCGCACTTCCTGCTGGCTCTTCCCGCAGAACGAGCAGCGCAGCTCGCCGCCCTTGCCGATGCGCGCCACCTCAGAGGGTCACGGGCAGCGACGTCAGGCGCCAGGTGCCCGGGTCGGGTGTGTGCTGGATCTCGCCGGCGAGCGCCAGATCGGGGAAGCGGCGCAGCAGGGCGCCGAGTGCTATCCCGGTCTGCACGCGGGCCAGCGAGGCGCCGACGCAGAAGTGCGGCCCGTGTGCGAACCCGAGATGCGGCGACGGCTCCCGCCGGATGTCGAGCCGGTCCGGCTCGTCGAAGGCGCGCGGATCGCGGTTGGCGGAGGCGATCGAGGCGGTGACCGGCACGCCCTTGGGGATGGGCACGCCGCCGATCTGGACGTCCTCCATGGTGAAGCGGGGGATGGTCAGAAGCTGCGGCCCGCACCAGCGCATCAGCTCTTCCACCGCGCGCGGCATCAGGGCGGGATCGGCACGCAGCCCGGCGAGCTGGGCGGGGTGGGAGAGCAGGGCGGCGACGGCGTTGGCGATGAGGTTCGTGGGCGTCTGGCCGGCCAGGACGAGCGTCCAGACCATGGTGACCAGCTCGGTGTCGGAGAGACGGTCGCCGTCCTCTTCCATGACGCGGGCGAGGCCGGAGATCAGGTCCTCGCCGGGCTCCTCCCGGCCCTTGGCGACCGCGGCCTTGGCGCCGTCCAGGATGCGCGGGATGGCGTCCTTGAAGCTCGCGCCGTGCCCGGCCGCGACCGCGGCGCCGTACTCGCGCCACTTGGGGCGGTCGGCGGCGGGGATGCCCACCATCTCGCAGATCACCTCGATCGGCAGCGGGCGCGCGAAGTCCGCCAGCAGGTCCGGTCGCGCGGGCAGATCGTCGAGCAGGCGCTCGACGATCACCTCGATCCGCGGCCCGAAGTCCACGGCCTTGCGCGGCGTGAACGCGGGCGCGACCAGCCTGCGCAGCCGCGCGTGCTCGGCGCCGTTCATCTCGGTCATGGTCCGCATGTACGGCAGGCAGTGCTCCGGCACGTCGGGCCGCTGGTAGCTGTGCTCGTTGGTGGCCAGGCGCGGATCGCTCAGCATCGCCCTGGCCTCCTCGTGCCGCGTCACCGCCCAGAACGGTCCGAACCCGGGCGCGAGCAGCCGCGCCACCGGTGACTGCTCTCTGGCGCTCGTGTACGCGGTGAAGGGGTCACGCAGCACGGCGGGATCGGTCAGGTCGATCTCGGGCACGTCGGTCATCGCTACTCCTGAGAATTCGGATGATGACATCATCTGAATGCCCAAGGTATCCCGATTTTCGGGCGCACGGCAACGCGCAGGCGAGGTAGTTCGGGCCGGGGCGGAACCGGCGGGCGGGCAAGCGCTGTCCAAGTCATGGGCGACGTTCGCGCCGGTGCCGCACTGAGCGCCCGGCTGACGCCGCAGACGGCCCTTCCCGTCCGCGGCCGCGCTGAGCGTCGCCCCCGCCAAGCGCCTTTTCGGGCTCCGTCACCTCACGGCGCCGTCGAGCACCCGCTCCAGGAAGCCGTGCAGGTTCGCGGTCGCCCGCACGATCCGCTCCTCGACCGAGAGCGACTCGAACCGCGTGCCCAGCTCCGTCTGCTTCTTGTCACGTACATAGAGTGAGCAGGCCAGGTCGGCGCACATGTAGGCGCCGACCGTGTTGCCCTGGCGGCCGGCGGCGCCGACCCTGGGCGCGGCGAACAGCGTGACCCCGGTGCCCGCGTGCGGCGTCACGCAGACCGAGCACAGCGTGGACTTGGTGAAGCTCCTTCGCGTCTCCTGTGACAGGCGCAGCGCCACGCCGACCAGCTCGCCGCCGCGCTCGGTCACCAGGTACGCCCGCTCCGGCGCTCCCGGGTCGCGCCAGCCCAGGAAGTCGAGGTCGGGCCAGGGCGACTCGGCCAGGTCGCGCGGGAGATCGAGCCTGCGGGCCTCGCCCTTGGAGCAGTTGACGAAGGACGTGCGGATGTCGTGCTCAGCGATCGGATTCATGATTGTTTCCTGGGGATTGCTCGGAAACCTGCCAATGTCGCAGCGCGTTGTCGAGCGCGTCGAGGATCTTCGTCCAGGACGCCTGGAGGTCGCGCGTGTGCTGGAACCCGCCGCTCGCCTCCAGCCCGAAGAAGCCCTGGTACGTGCTGCGCAGCAGGCGGATGGCGTCGGTCAGGTCGGGCTCGGGCAGCCCGTACGCGCTCAGGTGCGCGTATGTGAGGGTCATGATGCGCAGATGCCCCTGGGACGTGGCCACGACGGCCGGGTCCAGAGCCATCTGGGTGGCCTGGTAGCGGCCGGGACGGGTCAGCGCGAACTCGCGCCAGGCGTTGGCGAACCCGGTCAGCGACTCCTTGCCCGACCGGCCCGACGTCGCGTCTGCGAGCCGGTCGGCCAGCTCCCGCGCGGCCAGGACGGCCACGCGGGTACGCAGGTCCCGGAGGTTCTTGACGTGCGAGTAGAGGCTCGCGTCGGCCACCCCGAACCTGCGTGCCAGCGCGGACACGGTGATGTTGTCGAACCCGGCCTCGTCGGCCAGATCGGCGGCCGCCTCGGTCACCCGATCCGCTGTCAGCCCGGCACGAGCCATGGGCACCTCCTCATAACCTAGGAATCCTAGTTTTTACCCTAGGGTCACAAGGTATCGCAACCGGTGTACGGTCACCGCATGAGCAGACGGGTGCCGTTGACCGGCGGCGAGAAGGAGAGCCTGCACGCCAGCCTCGACCGCCACCGCGACGCCGTCCTGTGGAAGGTGGAGGGGCTCGACGAGGAGCAGGCCAGGCGGCCCATGACACCATCGGGCACGAGTCTGCTCGGCCTGGTGAAGCACCTGGCGGCGGTGGAGAACGGGTGGTTCTGCCTGACGTTCGGGCGGGAGCCGGAGCCGCTGTGGTTCGCGCCGGAAGAGGACATGGAGATCCGGCCGGAGGAGACCATCGAGCAGATCGTCGCCTTCTACGGCCGCGCGCGAGCCCGCGCCGACCGGGCGATCAACGACCTGGACCTGGAGACCACGGGCACGTCATGGTCGGGGGAGACGGTGAGCATGCGGTGGGTGCTCATCCACATGATCGAGGACACGGCGCGGCACGCGGGTCACATGGACATCCTGCGCGAGCTCATCGACGGCGCCGCCGGCGACCACCGCCCCGCCTGACCGGCGCGCGTGTCACAGGGCGGTCGGCAGGACCGGCCGCCCTCTGACTCCGGGGTCGGCGGCGAAGACGGCGCCCGCGTCCGGCTCCTCGGCGCGGTCCACGCCGAGCGCCGAGGTGGTGATGAACAGCCGGTCGAGGCCCTCGCCGCCGAACGTCACCGCGGTGACCTTCCGTACGGGCAGGTTGACGACGGCGTCGAGCCGGCCGCTCGCGTCGTAGCGATGCACGGCCGCGCCCTGCCACAACGCCACCCACACCCCGCCCTCGGCGTCGACGGTCAGCCCGTCGGGGGCTCCTTGGGCGGCATCGACGACGGCGAACGGGCGCCGTCCGCTCAGCCCGCCCTCCGGGTCGTAGTCGAGCACGTCGACCCGGCCGGTCGTGGTGTCGGCGTAGTAGGCGAGGGTGCCGTCCGGGCTGAAGTCGAAGCCGTTCGAGATCGTCACCTCGGGCAGCACGACCCGCAGCCCGCCGCCGGGCTCGGCCACGTAGAACGACCCGCGGCCCGGGCTCTCGTCGTAGGCCATGCTGCCGATGTAGAAGCGGCCGTCGGGGTCGCAGCCGCCGTCGTTCATCCGGACGGCGGGGTCGGTCCAGGCCTCGCCCAGGGAGCGCAGCGGGGCGTCCAGGTCGTCGGTGCCGGACAGCAGCAGCTCGCGCTCGCCCGCGACCAGGTAGCCGCCGGACACGCGTGGCCGTACGACGGCGGCCACCTTCCCCACGTGGCGGCGGCGCACCTTGCCCTGGGCGTCGAGCGCGAGCACGTCACCGGCCAGCATGTCCACCCACCGCAGCCCGCCCCAGCGGCTCGACCACACGGGGCCCTCGCCGTGCTCGGAGACGGGGTCGGTCACGGTGTACGGGGCGATGCTCATGCCGCTCTCCTGAGGGTCGCAGGGTCGTGATCCAGACCCTACCGCCGCTCGGCCCGCGTCCTTCGGTGAGCGCTATGCCGCGGCGACGGCACGGACGCAGAAGGCGGTCGAGGGCAGCACGACGGTCCCGTCGCCGTCCAGATGGGGACGTGCGGCGGTGCTGATGAGCTCGGCGACGGCGGCGTCGGAGCCGAGGAGCTGCCGGGCCGCGGCGAGCAGCCGGGGCGCCGTGACGGCCAGGGTGACCTGTACGTAGCGCTCGAGGCCGGCGAATCTGAACGGGATCACCAGTTCCCCGCCGCTGACGTCGGCGAATCCCGCCCCTCGCAGCTGCTGGATCAGCGTGTCGAGGTCGGCCATGGCGAACGGGCCCGGTGCGCCGGGCGGCGGGGAGGCGCCCAGGGCGCGGGCCACGGCCAAGGTGCCGGTGGCGAAGCCGTTGAGCTGTGGGGAGGCCCACACGGTCGCGGCCAGAACGCCTCCCGGGGCCAGGACACGCCGGATCTCCGCGAAGGTACGGGCCGGCGCGGGGGCGAACATCAGGGCGAAGCGGGCCAGAACGACGTCCGCCGACGCGTCCGGCAGATCCAGGGTGTCGAAGTCGCCTACGAGGAACTCGACGTCCGGCTGGCCGGTGGCGCGCCGGCGGGCCAACTCGATCATCTCGCCGGACAGGTCGATGCCGATCACGTCGCCGCCGGGTCGCAGCAGCGGGGCCACCGAGAGCGCGGGCTCTCCGTATCCGGTGCCGAGATCGAGGACGCGTTGACCGGGGCGCGGGGACGCCAGCTCGATGAGCCGGTCGGTGGCCGACGACAGCGCGGCCTCCAGGTCGTCCACTAATCCTTCCAGGCCCAACGCGGCCGCGTCCCAGTCCTGGGCCTGTGCGTGTTTGATCGCGGCGATCTCGTCGACGGTCATGTCGTTGCCCCCTTCGCTTGTGGTTGCGTGATAGGACCACGAATCTATGAGGAGTGGTCCCATCACGCAACCACTAAGATGGGTCCATGCTCGGCCGGACCTACGAGGGACAGAACTGCTCCGCGGCTCGCGCTCTGGAACTCGTCGGAGAGCGGTGGACCTTGTTGATCTTGAGAGATGTGCTGCTGCGCCATCTCAAGACGTTCGGCGAGTTCCGGGCCAGCCTCGGCATCGCCAGAAATGTGCTGTCCGCCCGGCTCGATCATCTGGTTCGGGAGGGCGTCCTCCAGCGCCGGCCCTACGGCGGCCACGCCGACCATTACGAGTACCTGCCCACCGACAAGGCCACCGATCTGCTGCCGGTCATCCTGGCCCTGACCGCCTGGGGCGACCGCTGGGCGGCGCCGCAAGGTCCGCCGGTCCTGTTCCGGCACGGCTCCTGTGGCGCGGCGGTCGAGCAGAGGGTCGAGTGCGCCGGATGCGGCGAGCTCGCCGACCTCCACCAGGTGGTCGCCGTGCCGGGCCCGGGCCGCTGACCAGGTAGGGCCTCCCGGAGGCCCAGGACCCTGCCCGGCTGGGCGGCGCGGTGGCGGGTGGTCAGATGCAGTGGATGCGGTGGCCCATGATCTGGTGCGGGACGATCCGGATGTAGAGCCGGCGCTCGCCGCCCGCCCACGGCGTGACGTCCGCGTCGGCCACGTCGCCCATCTCGTCCGGCGTCACATGATGAGCCGGCCCCTGCACCAGGACGCTCCACCCTTCGCGGTTGGTCTCGTCGATCTGGTCGATCTCGAAGGCGATCTTGATGTCCACCCCTTCCAGCCCTGTACGGAGGTCCCGGTCCATCGAGCCGCCCACGGCCGTGCGGAAGACGATCGCGCCGTGGTGCATCTTGTAGTTGACGGGCAGCACGGTCGGCCCGTAGGAGCCGTAGAACGCGACCCGCCCGATCCCGCCCGGCTCGATCAGCCGCAGGCATTCCTCCCGGTCCAGCACCTCCAGCGTCGGGTTGGCCATGGCGGGCCCGTGCCCGGGCGGGCGGTCCTTGTCGCCGCCCAGCAGTTCGTGCACCGTGGTCTGCAGGGCGTCGGCCAGGCGGAAGAGGGCTCCGGTGTCGGGCATGTCGGGATTCTCCTCCAGGTATTTCAGGTAGCCCGGCGACATGTCCGCATGCTCGGCGACCTGTTCGCGGGTCAGGCCGAGGCGTTCGCGGTGATGGATGATGCGGCGTCCGAGATCTCCGGTGCCGGTCATGATGGCTACTCCTCGCGTATAGGTACGGCACGCGGTGCCGTTCACGCGTGCCTCGTTGTGGTCGGCGTCGATGAAGATCTGGCGCCCGCGATAGCAGATCGGCATGGACAGCACGCCGAGCCGGCCGGGCAGCAGGGGATCCAGCCGAAACCCGTCCGGCCGCAGTTCCAGGCCGAGGTAGCAGCGTTGGAGGAGGTCGAGCGTGCCGCCCATGGCGCCCAGGTGGATGCCTTCAGGGGTGGTGCCACCCTGGACGTCCTTGATGTCGCTGTAGAGGGCCTCGGTGAAGAACCTCCAGGACTGCGAGCGGTTGGAACGTGCCAGGACCCAGGCGTGCACGACGGCGCTGAGTGTCGAGCCGTGGCTGGTGCGGTCCAGGTAGTAGGCGACCGTACGGGGGATCAGGCTGGGCCGGACAGGGTAGCCGAGCCGTTCCAGGAGGCCGAGCAGCTCGGCGCCGGTCAGCAGGTAGCAGAGCATGAGCGTGTCGGCCTGTTTGGAGGCCTTGTAGCGGTTGACGTCGTCGCCGCCGGCCTCCAGCGCCCGGTCCAGGCGCCGCACGCCGCGGTAGCGGCTCCAGTCGAGCTCGAGCAGGTCCGCGTACCCGGTGAACTGGCTGATCACACCGTCGTGGAAGTCCACCCGCATCCGGCGGCTGATGTCGTCCCAGCGGGCCAGCTCCGCTGGCTCGGGCTCCAGACCGGGCACCAGCGAGGCCGTCTCGCGGGCGCGGATCATCAGCCACACGGTCATGACGTTCGTGTACGCGTTGTTGGCCAGCCCCGGCACGGCGGCGC
This sequence comes from Nonomuraea sp. CA-141351, assembly GCF_050944675.1. Classification (NCBI taxonomy): domain Bacteria; kingdom Bacillati; phylum Actinomycetota; class Actinomycetes; order Streptosporangiales; family Streptosporangiaceae; genus Nonomuraea; species Nonomuraea sp. CA-141351. The sequence goes on along the minus strand of NZ_CP191982.1, from coordinate 7,107,249 downwards.
CCGGGTAGCCGTCGTGGTATTCGTCGGGCCCCATGACGCCGCGGATCTCGTACCGGTCGCCGTACGGCACGGCCAGGGAGGCGAAGAACCTGGCGATGTCGAGCAGCAGCTCGGCGCACCACGAAGGCATCGAGCCGGTGGCCAGGTAGTGCTGCCACACGTTGTAGGCGATGGCCAGGCCGACGTGCCGCTGCAGCCGGGAGTGGTCGGGCAGCCAGCGGCCCGACATGGGGTTGACGTGGAGGGTGGGGGTCTCCTCGCGGCCGTCGCTGCCGCTCTGCCAGGGGAACATCGCGCCGTCGTACCCCGCCTCCCTGGCCGCGTCCCTGGCCTCGGGCAGCCGCCGCCAGCGGTAACGCAGCAGGCCGAGCGCGATCTCGGGGAAGCGCAGGCTCAGCCACGGCTGCACGAACAGCTCGTCCCAGAACACATGCCCCCGGTACGCCTCCCCGTGCAGGCCGCGGGCGGGCACGCCCGCGTCGAGCTCGGCGGTGTGCGGGGAGAGCGTCTGGAGCAGATGGAAGATGTGCAGGTGGACGATCCGGGACAACCTGGGGCCGCCCACGTCGAGCTGGGCGCGCCGCCACAGCCCTTCCCACGCGGCGGCGTGGCGGGCCAGCAGGTCGTCGAAGCGGGGTGCCCGGCGTACGTGCCTGAGTGCCGACGAGCGGGGGTCGTGGGTGGCGGGGTCGCGCGAGGTCGTCAGCGCCACGATCTTGGTGAGCGTCGCGGGCTCGCCCCGGGTCAGGTGAAGCACGTGGTCGGAGAAGACGTAGTCGGGGCCGGGCGACGGCCTGGCGGCGGTGACGCCGGGGCTCGCGGGCGGCGGCCGCGCGCCGGGCACGTCCGCGTCGATCCTGGCGGCCAGGGCCACGGTGATGTGCGAGCAGCTGGTACACGCCGTCAGCCAGGCCAGGTCGTCCTCGGAGCCGGTGGCGTGCCCGATGAGGTGGTCGCCGCGCAGCTCCCGGTAGCGGGCCACGCTCCGGTTCGAGACCCGGCCGTCCAGTGTGGCGCGCACGCGGATCGGCCCCGACCAGTTCTCGGCGGTGAACGTGGTCTCCAGGGCGGCCAGGTACGGGTCCGCCATGGACACCAGGCGGCGCTGCCGTACGCGTGTGACGCGGCCCTCGCCGTCGCGCCAGCGCAGCGCACGCACCAGCACGCCGTGCCACAGATCGAGCTCGTGCCGGTACGCCGCCGGCGCCGCCCGCTCGGGCCGGAACCACTCCGACCCCGGCGTGGCGAACGTCAGCGGCAGCCAGTCCGGCATGTTGACGATGTCCTCGTTCGTCACGGTGTGCCCGGCGACCACGGAGTCGAGCCGGTCGTAGCAGCCCGCCACGTAGGTGCCCGGCACGCGGGACTCGCCGTCGGGGGTGGCGCCCCGGGTGGCGAACCGGCCGTTGCCGAGCGTGCACAACGCCTCCCGCAGCCCCTCCCCGGCGGGGTCGAGGCCCTCGAAGACGAGCATCCAGGCGTTCATCGCGGCTCTCCGGGCACGTCCCTGCGGAGCGTGGTCGGGTCGAAGGTGCCCACACCCGGACGCTACCCACGCACGTCCCGGCCAGCCCTCTCCTGACCAGGCCGAACACCCGGAGCCGAGGCCCGTCCGGCAGGGCCCTCAGCGCGGCGGCGGCGCCGTGAGGGCGCGCACGGTCACGGGCAGCCCGTCGCGGCGAAGGCCAGGAACTGGGTCGCCTCGCGCTGGTCGAAGTTGTCGTCCGAGCCGATCACGAGGGTGCACTCGCCACTGGCCAGGCGCGGCCCCCAGGCCATGCTCTCCAGGTTCTGCACCGGCCGGCGGAAGGAGCCGAGATCGTAGACCAGTCGCTTGGTCACCGGCCGGTACGGCGCGCCCTGCGACAGGTCGTTCCTGTCCAGCACATTCGTGGCGTCATGCCGGTCGATCTCGTAGAGCTTCACCCGGTAGCCCACGCCCTGGATCCAGGACCGCTCGAGCGCAAGGTAACGGTAGTCGTCGATGGCCAGGATCTCCGACACCCCGGTGTCGGTCGCCCCATCGGGCGGGATCGGCGCGACGGGCAGCGGGTCGAGCGGGTAGGCGTACTGGCCGCGCTGGAAGCTCTGGCGCCTCCACACGGTGAGCCGTGCGGGCGAGCCGCGCTCCACCGTGGGCACCGGCCCGTCCTCGTAGCGCGGGCCCTCGGTGACGGCGGTGATCCGCCGGGGGGTGACGGCCAGTCCCTCGAAACCGAAATTACGCCGCGGCCCGCTCTCGGTATCCGTCAGCAGCAAATTCTGAGGCACGCGCAATTCGCCGACATTATGCCCCTTGAGATCCGCCAGGCGCACCCTGGGGGGTGAAATCGGAATGGCCGGATTCCGGCTGTCCGGCCGGTCCCCTTCGTCTCCCCACAGCAGCACTCCGCGCCGCGGGTCGTACCTGATCGACTCGGGGTCGGCCGACCCCGGCCTGCCGTATCCCGGGTACGGAGTGCCGTCGGTCCTGGTCAGCGTCGTGACCCCGGTCAGCCGAACGCCGGTGAACTCCCCCGTCTCCCGGTTGATGTCCAGCCGGCCGGTGTAGTAGCGGGCGGGGTTGTAGCGCCACCGGTCGTCGGAGATGAAGTACCAGGTGCCGGTGGCCGGGTCGCGGTCGATGCCCGACAACCCGCCCACGGTGGTCCCCCGGAACCGCATCAAGTGCGGCAACCGCTGCTCCCCGAGAAACCGCGTGATCCGTACGGGCTCCGCCCGCGCCGCCGAGGCGGGAGGGGCGGCGCTCACCACCATCGCGAACGCGACGGCGATTTCCATTGTTCTCCGCGAACGAGCCATATGATCCCCACAATTCCAGGAGCGGAACCGACGGAGAAAATGAAAGCGCGGATCACCGGCCAAGTCCACGGACAACCAACGGCACGCCGCCCATCAAAAAGGGTCAAATCATTCCAAGAAAAGCGCCCGGTATTCTCCCGGGCGCGCACGCCGCCGCATCAATGAAGACGGGTCCCGATGACCGTCGTGGCGTCCAGGTCGTCCGAGCGTGCCACGCGGGCGGTAAGTCCCGAGCGGATGACGGCCTCGGCGGTCGCGGCCGCCTGCCGTTCGCTGGTCTCGACCAGCAGGTGGCCGCCGGGCGCGAGCCATTGCGGCGCCCCGGCGATCACCCGCCGAACGACGTCGAGCCCGTCGCCTCCGCCGTCGAGCGCGACGAGCGGCTCGTGCAGCCGGGCCTCGGACGGCAGCAGCGCGACCGATTCCGAGGGCACGTACGGGGGGCTCGCGATGACGACGTCCACCCGGCCACGCAACGAGGCGGGCAGCGGCTCGTACAGATCGCCCTCATAGACGTGACCGGCGGCGAGGTTGCGCCGGGCGCAGCGCACGGCGGCGGGATCGAGGTCGGTGGCGTGCAGCTCGGCCCGCTCCAGCCCCGCGGCCAGCGCCGCCCCCATCGCGCCGGTGCCGCAGCACAGGTCGAGGACGACCGGCGTCCCGGCGACCCGGCGGGCCAGCTCGACGGCCTGCCGGATGAGGAACTCGGTGCGCGGCCTGGGCACGAACACCCCCGGCTCCACCGCCACCCGCAGCCCGCAGAACTCGGCCCAGCCGAGGACGTGCTGGAGGGGCTCGCCGGCCACGCGCCGCTCGACCATGGCGGCGAGCTCCTCAGAGGTGGCGGCGGTGGAGACGAGCAGTTCGGCCTCGTCCTCGGCGAACACGCAGCCGGCGGCGCGCAGCCTGGTGACGAGGGTACGGACAGATGACGAGGAAATCGACATGACAGCCTTTCGGGACGCCATGGGCGCTCCCGCGGTCACCTGGCCCGGTCGCGGGGAGGGAGCACCCAGCCTGACACAGCGTTGATGGGTCTCACCTCCTCAGGACGATCTGTCCGAGAGAGTACCAGAGCCTTTCCCTGACACCGGCGCGCTCCCGGGTCATCTCTGTGACGGAAAGGCCATGTCAGAGAGGCGGTCAGCCGGGGTACTTCCTTACGCAGCGGGCATGATCGCCACTGCCAGGAGGTCCCCCATGAATCCCCTCGCCCGGCACGTCCTGCCGGTGCTGGTCGTGCTCGGGCTGGCCGCCGCCGGGTGTGGGGAGGCCGGGGCGCGGCGAGCCACGACCAGCGCCACGGCCTCGCCCGTCCCCACATCCGTACCGACCAGCGCCACGGTCTCGCCGCCCGGGCCCACCGCCTCGCCGGCCGGGTCCACCGGCGCGTCCCGCCCCCGCGACGGCCTGGTCGCCGGCCGCTATCAGCCGCTGTGGCCGTTCTCCGACCCGGACGAGGCGGCGGCGTGGCGGCGCGCGTACCTCAAGGACGGCCGCGGGTCGTGGCATCTCGACGCGCGCCGTACCGCGCTCGCCTTCGCCCGCGACTACCTCGGCTTCACCGAGATCGACCGGGTCGCCAAGACCGTCGAACAGGGCGCCCACGCGCGGGTGCACGTCGGCTACCGCGGAGAGGAGGGCCCGCGACCGCTGGTCGCGGCCGTCGTACACCTGGTCAGGTACGGCTCGGGCGGGGACGCGCCGTGGGAGGTGGTCGGCACGGACGACACCACGCTCTCGCTCACCAGGCCCGGGTACGGCGCCGCCGTGCGATCCCCGCTGACGGTGGGAGGGCGGATCTCGGGCGTGGACGAGAGCATCAGGGTCCAGGTGCGGCAGCCGGGCTCGCCCGCGCCGGTGGGGGAGACGTGCTGCATGAGCGCCGGCGGGAGCGACTCGCCGTGGTCGGCCCAGGTCTCCTTCGCGGCGGCGCCGGGGCGGACGCTGACCATCGTGGCCTCCACCGGCGGCCACCTGGCGGCCGTCGAACGCTTCGCGGTGACGGGCGTGAGTCTCGCGATGTCCTGAGCGCCCGGGCTCGGTAAAGGTCGCCGCGTACTAGCGGGGAGGTCGCCGGTTGATCGGTTAGCCTCGGCATCGGGGAGCAGGTGCGGACGTGCCGCCCGCCGCCGGGGGCCGAGGACCGCTACGCAACGAGGTGCTCATGAGCGAACTGGAAAACGCCTCGACGGAGAGCGGGTCGCTGGCCGAGCTGGCCAGGAAGCACGGGCTGCGCCCCGCCATCGCGCGGCCGATGCTCTCCGTGTACACGCGCCGGCTGTGGGAGCGACGGCATTTCATCCTGACGTACGCGACCTCGCGCAACGTCTCCAAGTACTCGGGTTCGGCCCTGGGGCAGCTGTGGCAGATCCTCACCCCGTTGCTGAACGCGGCCATCTACTACGTGATGTTCGGTCTCATCCTGGGCGGCAGCAAGAACGTCCACAACTACCCGGCGTTCCTGCTCACCGGGATGTTCGTCTTCACGTACACGCAGCGGACCGTCACCGCGGGCGCCAAGTCGATCTCCGGGAACCTGTCGCTGATCCGCGCCCTGCACTTCCCGCGGGCGTCGCTGCCGCTGGCGTACACGATCCAGGAGCTGCAGCAACTCGTCATCTCGATGGGAGTGCTGCTGCTGATCGTGACGCTCACCGGGGAGCTGCCCACGTGGTTCTGGCTGATGATGCCGATCGTGCTGCTGCTGCAGACGTCGTTCAACATCGGGGCCGGGCTCGTGCTCGCCAGGATGGGCGCATCGATGCGCGACCTGAGCCAGCTGCTGCCGTTCATCATGCGTACGTGGCTGTACGCGTCCGGGGTGTTCTTCGCCATCCACGACAAGGTCGTCAACAGCGCCGGCCTGCCGGAATGGGTGGCCACGGTGATGTACCTGAACCCGGCGGCCTCCTACATCGAATGGATGCGCGACATCCTCATCGGGAGCCACGAGCCGCCGCGGACGGTGTGGGTGTCGTGCGTGTTCTGGGCGGTGTTCGCGCTGATCTTCGGGTTCTGGTACTTCTGGCGGGCCGAGGACCGTTACGGGCGGGGATGACGGGCTGGGCCCGGTGGGTTGGAGCAGGGAAACGAACGTCCCCGTTTCCCTCGAGGAGATCCCATGAGCGCGCCCATCGAAGACCGCCCCGTTCGCCAGCTCCGGCTGGTGGTGGAGGCCGAGGATTACGAGGCAGCGGTCGCCTTCTACCGCGACGTGCTGGGCCTGCCCGAGCAGGCCGCCTTCTCCAGCGGGGACGGCGCGCGGGTGGCGATCCTGGACGCCGGGCGGGCGACGCTGGAGATCGCGAACCCTGCCCAGAAGAAGATGATCGACGAGGTCGAGGTGGGCCGTCAGGTGGCGCCGAAGATCCGGGTGGCGTTCGAGGTGGACGACGCCCGCGGCACCACCGAGCGCCTGGTGTCGGCGGGTGCGTCGGAGGTGGCGCCGCCCACCGTCACACCCTGGGAGTCGCTCAACTCGCGGCTGGACGCGCCCGCGGGCCTGCACATCACGGTGTTCCAGGAACTGCGCACCCTCGAGGAACGCCAGGAGCTCGACGGCTTCGGCACGGACACGCACCGGCTCCCGGACTCATGATCCGCGCCCGGCGCGCCTGCCGGTGGGCCACGGGGAGGAGAGCCCGCGGGGCGCCCGCGGCGACTGCGGCGGCTCCAGCACCGCCCGGCCGAACAGGGCGCCCCGCGCCCGCACCCCGTCCATCAAGCGGGCGAACACGTCCATCCCTCTCACCATAGACGCTGAGAAATGCGCGCGACCGGCACAGGCATGGCCCGTGAGCTCGGCGGGCCGTTGACCTGGCGCATGACTGATTATGCGATTTCGGTATCGCGCGCCTGGGATCTCGTCAGGGGGTGAGGAGGCGGGCGCGTTCGGCGAGGAACTCCTGCTCGGCCGCGTTGTCGCTGAGCGCCAGCGCCGCCCGGTACGCCTCCACCGCCTCCGCGTCCCGCCCCAGCCGGTGCAGCAGGTCGGCCTTGGTGGCGGGCAGGTAGCGGTAACCAGCCAGGCGGCCCTCGCGTTCGAGCGCCTCCACCTCGGCCAGCGCCGCCTCCGGGCCGTCCACCATGGACAGCGCGACCGCCCGGTTGAGCGCGACCACGGGCGAGGGCCACACCCGCAGCAGCGCCCCGTAGAGCGTGAGGATCTGTGGCCAGTCCGTCTCCTCGTAGGCGGCCGCCTGGGCGTGGACGGCGGCGATGGCCGCCTGCAGCGTGAACCGCCCCGGCGGGCCCGCCGTCAGCGACGCCACGAGGAGCCGGTCGGCCTCGGCGATCAGCTCCCGGTCCCAGGCCGAACGATCCTGCTCCTCCAGCCGGAGCAGGCGGCCGTGCCCGTCGGTACGGGTGGTGCGCCGGGCCTGGTGCACCAGCAGCAGCGCGAGCAGCCCGGCCGCCTCCCGTGCGGCGGGCAGGAGCAGGTGGAGCATACGCGCCAGGTCGAGCGCCCGCTCCGCCAGGTCGTCGCGTACGAGATCCTGCCCGGAGTGGGCGGTGTGGCCGGTCGAGTAGAGCAGGTGGATGACGGTCAGCACCGCGTCCAGCCGCCCCGGCAGGTCCGCCACTGACGGCACCCGGTACGGGATCCGCGCGGCGGCGATCTTCTTCTTGGCCCTGGTGAGCCGGGCGGCCATGGTCGCCTCGGCCACCAGGAACGCCCGCGCGATGTCCGCCGTCGCGACCCCGCACACCAGCCGCAGCGTGAGGGCGACGTGTGCCTCGGGGGCGAGCGCGGGATGGCAGCAGGTGAAGATCAATCGCAGCCGGTCGTCGGGGATGGCGTGGAGTTCGGGCATGGGGGCGTCCTCCGGCTCCAGCAGCAGCGGCAGCTTCCGCTGCAGCGTCTTGCGCCGCTCCAGCGCGTTGAGCGCGTTGCGCCGCGCGGCCGTGGTCAGCCACGCCCCGGGCCGCCGGGGCACGCCGTCGCGCGGCCAGGTACGCAACGCCTGGACGTAGGCGTCCTGCACCGCCTCCTCGGCCGTGTCCAGGTCGCGCGTCACGCGTACCGTCGTGGCGAGCACGAACGCCCACTCCCGGCGGTGCGCCTCGGCCACGGCCTCCTCGACCGCGCCGCTCAGCGCTTCTCCACGTGCTGGGCGTTCTCCTCAAGGAGCTGGAAGTCGACCAGCGGCCTGACCTCGACGCCGCCGCGTACGATCGGGGTGAGCTTGGCGATCTCCAGGGCGTGGTCGAGATCCCGCGCCTCCACCACGAAGACCCCCGCCAGCACCTCTTTCGTCTCGATGAACGGCCCGTCCGTCACCAGGTCGCCGCGTACGGAGGTGGCCGTCTCCGGCTGCTCGAGCGCCATCCCGGCGACGATCCGGCCGCCCAGCCCGGCCACCTGCCCCGGCATCCCCAGGTGCGCCCGCATGACCTCCTCGGGCAGGTCCTCCGGGGGGACCTGCTCGTACAACAGCACCGCGTACTGCGCCATCACTCCACCACCCTGTACTCAACCGTCCTTCCATGACACCGACAATCGGGAACGACGGGAATCGACAGACCCGCGCTAGGACTGGCGTGGGCGCCGCCACCGTTCGCCGGCCAGCGACCAGGCGGCCTCCCAGTCACGGTAGCGTCCCCGATCGAGCATCCGGCGCAACCCCGCGAACGCCGGCAGCACGACCACCGCCGCCACGGCAACGAGCAGCAGCGCCGTCACCACGGCCGTGACCCGGAGATCCGTGAGGCTCGGCGGCGCGGGGACGCGCCGGCCGCGGGTATCGACCCAGATCCACACCTTCGCACCCGCCTTGGCCAGGGACGGAGCCGGCACATGGCCGGCGCGCTCCGGCCCGGAAGGCGCCGTCCACCGCGCGGGTGTCAGCTCACCCCGGGAGACCTCCCCGAATGACAGGCGCGTGACCGGCGCGTCCGCCAGCAACGTCGCCTCCACCCTCCGGCGCCCGTTTCGGCGCCCGCACGCTGCGCGCCCTCGTACGCCTGCCGCCCCGCCACGACCGCCGGCCACACGCTGAGCAGGATGAAGAGCATCGCCACCGCCAGCGCGGCGCTCTCCAGGCGGTCGGAGCGCCGCCGCAGCGGATTGCCGTCCGGCCGGTGCCTGCGCACCCACCGCTTCACGGACTCGGTCACGTGGTTCATCATGCACCCGGCGGTTCAGTCTCCGCGGCGGTGCACGCCATCGAGCCGGGAGAGTTCGTCCTCCGAGAGACGCAGCGCCCCGGCCGCCACGTTGTCGACCAGGTGGCCGGGGTTGCCGGTGCCGGGGATGGCCAGCACGTGGGGCCCGCGCTGCAACGTCCATGCCAGCCGTACCTGCGCCCCTGTCACGCCGTGCGCGCGGGCCACGGCGAGCACCTCCTCGCTGTCCGTGCCGCTCGCGCCGGCCTCGCGGCCCTCCCCGGCGATCGCGAAGTACGGCACGAACGCGATGCCCTGCTCGCCGCACGCCGTGAGGAATTCGTCGTCCTCGGGCCGGGAGTCCACGCCGTACTGGTTCTGGACGCACACGACCGGGGCGATGGACCGGGCCTCGGCGAGGTGCTGCGGCGTGGCGTTGGACACGCCGAGATGGCGGATCAGCCCGGCCTCGCGCAGCTCGGCCAGCACCCCGAAGTGCTCGGCGATCGAGGGGGTGGTCCTGCGCGTGCGGATGCGGAGGTTCACCACGTCCAGGTGGTCGCGGCCGAGCTGGCGCAGGTTCTCCTCCACCTGGCCGCGCAGCTGCCCGGGCGTGGCCCACCACCACTCGCCCGACGGATCGCGGCCGGGGCCGACCTTGGTGGTGATGACCAGATCATCGGGGTACGGGGCCAGCGCCCGGTTGATCAGCTCGTTGGCCGAGCGCAGGGGCGAGAAGTAGAAGGCGGCGGTGTCGATGTGGTTGACGCCGAGCTCGATCGCGCGACGGAGTACGCCGATGACGCGGTCGCGGTCGCTGGGTGTGCCGTCCGCGTTGGCCGTGAGCCGCATCGCGCCGTACCCGATCCGGTTCACGGTGAGGTCGCCGAGCCGCCAGGTCCCCGACGCCGCCGCGCTGATGGTCTCCAAGGTCATGGTCGTGGAGTGTGCCACACACCCCCACCGCCTCGGAACGGACGAAGTCGCCGCTTCTCCTGGCCCCGAAGAGGGAGGCGGCGCGGTCAGCGGGGGGTGGGACGGGCGCGGACGTGCATGCGCTCTCCCTGCGGCCCGAACAGCGCCAGGACCTCCACCGGCTCCTGCCCGGGGTTGGTGGTCGCGTGCGGCGTCCTCGTGTCGAACTCCGCCACCTCCCCCTGCGTGAGCACCACATCATGCTCCCCGAGGCGCAGCCTCAGCCGCCCCGACAGGATGTACAACCACTCGTAACCCTCGTGGACCTGCTGCTCGGGCTCGTACCCAGGCCAGTGCGGCGGGTAGATCTGCTTGTACGCCTGCATTCCGCCGGGCCGGCGGCTCAGCGGGATGAAGGTCGTGCCGAAGCGTTTGAACGGGCGCATATGCACGCGGGGGTCGCCGGTCACGGGTGCGTCGATCAGCTCGTCGAGCTGCACCTGATGGGCCTGGGCCAGCAGGAGGAGCAGCTCCAGGGTCGGTTTGCGCTGACCGGACTCCAGGCGGGACAGCGTGCTGACGGAGATGCCGGTGCTGCTGGACAGCTGCGCGAGTGTCGCCCCGCGCTCCTGGCGCAGCGCACGGAGCCGCGGGCCCACGGAGTGGAGCACGTCGTCGAGGTCCATGCGCTCACTTTGCCATTTCGGCAACGTAGTTTGTCAAATCCTCGGCCGATCGCGGACAGTGGCGCAGACGGAACGTTTGAGAGGAGACGCGCGATGGACGCGAAGTACGACGTGGTGGTCGTCGGCGGCGGGGCCGCCGGTCTGAGCGGGGCGCTCACGTTGGGCCGGGCGCGGCGCAAGGTGCTGGTCATCGACGCGGGGCGGCCGCGTAACGCCCCCGCCGAGGGTGTGCACACGTACCTGACGCGCGAGGGCGTCTCGCCGCTGGAGCTGCTGGCCGCCGGCCGCGAGGAGGTGATCGGGTACGGCGGGGAGATCGTGACGGGCGTCGTCGAGACCGCCGAGCGCCTGGACGGCGGGGGCTTCCGCGTCGTGCTCGACGACGGGTCCGCGGTCGAGACGGACCGGCTGCTGGTGACCACCGGCCTGGTGGACGAGCTGCCGGACGTGCCCGGCCTGGCCGGGCGGTGGGGGCGGGACGTGCTGCACTGCCCGTACTGCCACGGCTGGGAGGTGCGTGACCAGGTCATCGGGGTCCTCGGCACGGGTCCGCTCTCCGTTCACCAGGCGCTGCTGTGGCGGCAGTGGAGCGAGGACGTGACCTTCTTCCTGCACACCGCCCCCGAGCCCGACGCGGAACAGCGCGAGCAGCTCGCCGCCAGGGGCGTCACCGTGGTGGAGGGGAAGGTGACGGGCCTGGAGGTGACCGGCGACCGGCTCGCCGGAGTGCGGCTCGCGGACGGCCGGGTGGTTCCGTGCCAGGCCCTCGCCACTGCCAGCCGTCTGACCGCCCGCGCGGGTCTGCTCGCCGGGCTGGGGCTGGAGGCGGAGGAGCAGGAGATGTCCGGCTACGCGATCGGCACCCGCGTGCCCGCCGACCCGTCGGGCGCCACGAGCGTGCCGGGGGTGTGGGTGGCCGGGAACGTGACCAACCTGACCGAGCAGGTCATCGGCGCCGCGGCGGCGGGCGTACGGGCGGCGGCGGCGATCAACGCCGACCTGATCGCCGAGGAGACCCGCCGCGCCGTCGCCGCCCGGGCCTGGGCCCACGGCTCCCACGAGTCGTACGACTCCGACGCGGCGTTCTGGAACGCTCGTTACGCGCAGAGCGCGCAGATATGGAGCGGGAACCCCAACGCCATGCTGGTCCGCGAGGCGACGGACCTCGAGCCTGGCGCGGCGCTGGACCTCGGGTGCGGCGAGGGCGCCGACGCGATCTGGCTCGCCGGGAAGGGGTGGCGCGTCACCGCGGTCGACATCTCCGACGTGGCGCTCGAACGCGCCGCCGAGCACGCCGGAAGCGCGGGGGTCGCCGACCGCATCGACTGGCAGCGGCACGACCTCGCCGCGTCCTTCCCCGAGGGCGTGTTCGACCTTGTCTCCGCCTGCTTCCTGCACTCTCCCCGCGACCTGCCTCGCGACGAGATCCTGCGCGCCGCCGCGTCGGCCGTCGCGCCCGGCGGCGTGCTGCTGGTGGTCGGGCACGCGGGATGGCCGTCCTGGGAGCACACGCCGCCCTTCGACGCGCACTTCCCCACGCCGCGTGAGGTCCTCGAGACTCTCGAGCTGCCGGAGGGGGAGTGGGAGGTGCAGCTCAGCGAGGAGTACGAGCGCACCCAGAACGGCCCGGACGGCAGGCCCGGCACCCGCACGGACAACGTGCTCAAGATCAGGCGGCTGCCCGGCGAACCTCGCTGAGCAGGCGTGCCGCCCCGGCCACCATCAGGACGTACTGCCCGACCGGGTGTGGGGTGTCTGGCTGCGGTAGGAATGGCCGAGTTCGGGGCCGAGGCCGAAGTAGTGGCGGAAGTTGTAGATCAGCGGGCTCCACGCCCCGGGATCCACGTGGTGCGTGCCGGGCACGACGATGCGCGGGTCCGCGTGGACCCGCCCGACGACGGCCTCGGCGATGACGAACGAGCCCGAGACGTCATGCCCCACCCGTTCCGCCCGCGCCTCGAACTGGATCGGGCACTCGGCCACGCGCGGCGGCCGTACCGTCTCCGACGGCTCGGGTCGCAGCCCGGCCGCGCCGAACTTGTCGGGCTCGTGACGGCAGCCCGCGGGCTTGCTCGCCGGCACCGGATGGCGCCCCGTGAGAGGCGCCAAGCGTTCGACCGCCGTCCACTGGTGGGGAGCGGGCAGGTTGATCACCACCTCGGGGCGGCTCATGAGGTTGCGCGCGGTCTGCCCCTCGGCGCCCAGCCCGAGCACGATCACGTTGCCCAGCGCCCACGCGGAGGACATCGGGGCGAGGTTGAAGGTGCCGTCGGGGTTCTCCGTGGAGAGCAGGACGACCGGCGTCCCGAAGTACAGGATGCTCGGCTCGATGGTCACATGGGTGGCAGCTGTCGCGAGGTTCATGCCACGGAGCCTAGGAACGGGACGTTCAAGCCGGGACCTAAACGTCCCTGCGGATCTACTTTGTAAAGGCGCCGGGCAGAGCGCGATAGGCCGTTCCCTTGCCGGAGAGCCGCGCCGACGGAACCGACGCCGGGATGAACGCGGACTCGCCGGGCCGCAGCGTCAGGTCGCCGAGGTGGGTCTCGCCGTCGATGCAGACGACGATCTGGGGGACGCCCCCGGGCACCGAATGGGGCGACTCCAGGTCGTAGCGGGTCAGGGCGAACTCGGGGGCCGGCGGCCGGTAGTGGTGCTCGCCCCGTGCGTCCTCCTCCGGCCGCACCAGGTGCGGCTCCGAGGGCGTGAAGTCCACGACGCGCAGGAGCTCCGGTACGTCGATGTGCTTGGTGGTGAGCCCGCAGCGCAGCACGTTGTCGGAGTTGGCCATGATCTCGACGCCGATGCCGCCGAGGTAGGCGTGGGGGACCCCGGCGCCGAGGTAGAGGGCCTGGCCGGGGAGGAGGTTGACGTGGTGGAGCAGGAGGGCGGCGGTGACGCCGGGGTCGCCGGGGCAGGCGCGGGCGATGTCGCCGTAGACGGCCAGGTCGGGGTCGTCGTCAAGGGCGAGCAGGGCCTGCTCGACCTGGGCGCGGAGCGGCCGGTTGGAGTCGTCGAGCATCTGGGCGAACACCTCCCGCAGGCCGCCCGCTCTGAGCAGGTCGGTCCAGGGGTGCAGGTCCGGCAGGGCCAGGCGGTCGAGGAGGCCGGCGGTGGCGGCGGGGTCGCGGAAGCCGCACAGGCCGTGGAAGGGGGTGATCGCGCAGACCATCTCGGGTTTGTGCGAGGCGTCCTTGTACGTGCGGGCCGGGTCGTCGATGGGGATGCCGCGCGCGTTCTCGTCGGCGAACCCGGCCTCGGCCTGCGCGGTGGTGGGGTGGACCTGGAGGGAGAGCGGGCGTTCGATGGCCAGGACCTTGAGCAGGTAGGGGAGGGCGGGGCCGAAGCGGGCGGCGGTGGGCTCGCCGAGGATGGCGGTGGGGTCGTGGGCGATGAGCTCGTTGAGCGGGGTGCCGGCGACGGTGGAGGGGTCGCCGGGGTGGGCGCCCATCCAGAGCTCGGCCTGCGGCCGGCCGGTGGGCTCGGTGCCGAACAGGTGGGGGAGGGCCGTGACCGAGCCCCAGTCGTAGGGGCGGATGGCGGTGGTCAGGCGCATGGGCGCGGTGGCCGGCGGGAAGTCGGGCTGTGGCACGGCGGAGGCTCCAATCGTCGTCATGGAGCGTAGAACGGGACGGGTTGATGTGCGTAGTCGGGGGCACGTTGCGTCGTGCTATACATGGGTATAGTCTGCTTGCTGTATGAACAGTCGGCTATACAGGGGAACAGGATGACGACCGTACCGGACCCGGAGGACCTCACGGCGCGTGCGCGGATCAGGGACGCGGCGATGCGGCATATCGGTGAGTACGGCTTCGAGCGGGCGACGATCCGCGGGATCGCCGAGACCGCGGGAGTGTCCCTGGGGCTGGTGCGCCACCACTTCGGCTCGAAGCAGGCGCTGCGCGAGGCGTGCGACGAGCACCTGATGAAGACCATCCGCAGGCTGCACGAGGAGGCCGCGCGCGACCCGCGGGGCGGCCTGAACCCGGTCGCGGTGATGGGGCCCTTCCAGCCCTACCTGGCGCGGGCGCTGACGGAGGGCTGGGCGGCGCCGCTGTTCGACGAGATGGTCGACATCGGTGAGCGGTGGATCACGGAGGCCGACAAGAGCCGCCCCGAACCGCCTGACGCCGACGCGCGGTCCCGTTCGACGATGATCGCCGCGATGGCGCTGGCGCCCACGGTTCTCCGGCAGCACGTCGAGCGCGGCCTGGGCGTCGATCTGACCAGCCCGGAGGGGCAGGTCAAGGTCATGCGGGTGGTGCTGGACATCTACTCCCACCCCCTGCTCAGCCTCGAAGAGGCCGCCGAGGCCAGGAAGGCCCTCGATCGGGGCCAGACGACATGAAGGAGCATCACCATGCCTGACGCCATCGTCGTGAAGGGGTTAGTGAAGACGTTCGGGCCGGCCAGGGCGCTGGACGGCCTCGATCTCACCGTGCGCACCGGCGAGGTGCACGGGTTCCTGGGGCCGAACGGGGCGGGGAAGAGCACGACGATCCGGATCCTGCTGGGCATGGTGCGGGCCGACGCGGGCACCGCCCGGCTCCTGGGTGGCGATCCGTGGTCGGAGGCGACCGAGCTGCACCGGCGGCTGGCGTATGTGCCGGGCGACGTGACCTTGTGGCCGAACCTGTCGGGCGGCGAGGCGATCGACCTGCTCGGGCGGTTGCGCGGCGGGCTGAACGAGCGGCGCAAGGCGGACCTGCTGGAGCGGTTCGACCTGGACCCGCGCAAGAAGGCGCGCACGTACTCCAAGGGCAACCGGCAGAAGGTGGCCCTCGTGGCCGCGCTCGCCTCCGACGTGGAGCTGCTGATCCTGGACGAGCCCACCTCCGGTCTGGACCCGTTGATGGAGGAGGTGTTCCGGGAGTGCGTCAGGGAGGAGCAGCGTACGGTGCTGCTGTCGAGCCACGTCCTGGCCGAGGTGGAGGCGCTGTGCGACCGGCTGACGATCATCCGTGACGGCCGAGCGG
The DNA here is from genome assembly GCF_050944675.1 of Nonomuraea sp. CA-141351. Taxonomy (NCBI): domain Bacteria; kingdom Bacillati; phylum Actinomycetota; class Actinomycetes; order Streptosporangiales; family Streptosporangiaceae; genus Nonomuraea; species Nonomuraea sp. CA-141351. The sequence goes on along the minus strand of NZ_CP191982.1, from coordinate 7,091,762 downwards.
TCGAGACGGGCACGCTGGCGGAGCTGCGGCACCTGACGCGCACGTCGATCGAGGCGGAGCTGGCGGGGCCGGCGGACGGGCTGGCCGAGCTGCCGGGGGTGCACGACCTCAGTGCCGGTGACGGGCGGGTGCGGTTCACGGTGGACGGCGCGGCGCTGGACCAGGCGTTGCGGCGGCTCACGGAGGCGGGCGTGCGCAGCCTGGTCAGCCGGCCGCCGACGCTGGAGGAGCTGTTCCTGCGCCACTACGAGACCGCGCGCTGACCGGCATCAGCGTTGAAGGCCCCGGTCAGCGGGCGCGAGGGCCGAGCCGGGCGGGCATGGTGCGGGTGCCGTTGCCCAGCAGCGTGTTCAGCGGAGCCAGCTCCTCGGGCCGCGCGGCCGGTGTGATCCGGGGGAACGCCTCGAACAGCGCGGTCAGCGCGATCTCCGCCTCCAGCCTGGCCAGCGGCGCGCCGAGGCAGAAGTGCGGCCCGTGCCCGAACGACAGGTGGCTGCTCGGCGGCTTGCTCACGTCGAAGACGTGGGCGTGCTCGCCGTAGTGGCTCGGGTCGCGTCCCGCGGAGGCGAAGCAGGCCAGTATGGGCTCGCCGGTCCGCAGGTGCACGCCGTCGATCTCGATGTCGCGTACGGCGTAGCGCATGGGGAAGTAGGCGATCGGCGAGTCCCAGCGCAGCGTCTCCTCCACCGCCGCGCTGTAGGGGCACCGGCCCGAACGCAGCAGGCCGAGCTGGTCCGGCCGGTTGATGAGGGCGCCGATGGCGTTCGTGATGAGGTTGACGGTCGTCACGTGCCCGGCGATGAACAGCAGCTCGATCGTGGCGAGGAGTTCGTCGGCGGACAGGCGGGCGCCGTCCTTGTCGTGCAGCCTGAACAGGTCGGTGATGAGGTCCTCGCCCGGCGTGTCCCGGCGCTCCTCGATGATCTGGTCGAGCAGTTCGTGCAGGGTCCCGCGCACGCCGGGCGTGTCGTCGGGGCCGTCGGCCACCTGGACCACGGCGTCGGAGAGCTCGTGCAGCCGGTCCTGGTGCGCGGCCGGGATGCCGATCAGCTCGGAGATGACCTCGCGGGGGAGCGGGTAGGCGAACTCCTTGCGCAGGTCCACCGGCTGGTCGGGCGGCATCGCCGCGAGCCGGTCGATGAGCCTGCCGGTGATCGTCTCGATCTTGGGGCGCAGCCGCCGCAGCCGGCGCGCCGTGAACGCGCCGGCGACCGAGGCGCGCAGCCGCCGGTGGAGCTCTCCCTCGGCGTTGAGCATGGAGGTGTCGGTGACGATGCGGTCGATGGCCGTGCCGCGCGGGGATCGGTCGCGGGCGGCCCAGTGGCGGATCTCCCTGGACAGGTTCGGGTGGGTCAGGACGGTCAGCAGTGTGGCGTAGCGGGTGGCGGCCCAGGCGGGGACGCCCTCGGCCGTCACGGGCACGAGTGGCCCGGCCTCGCGCAGCCGCTCGTTGTCGGCGTGCACGCTCGGGGTGGCCGGGTCGAGCACGAATCGAGGCTGCCCGGCCCCGGCGTGTGGGGCCTGCGCGTCTGGGGCCTGCGTGTCCAGAGTGCTGTCGTGGGTCATGAGTCGTCCCATCCGTCTGTCATGGCCGTCCGGTCCGTCGCGGGCCCATCGCCAGCGCGGTCACGTCGAAACCGGGGTCCTGGTTGAGGTACAGGTCGCGGACCAGCTCTCCGGCGGCGGGCGCGTTGCACAGGCCGTGCCCGGAGAAGCCGGTCGCGTACAGAAAGGCCGGCGGTCCCGGCCGGTGGCCGATGAAGGCCGTCTTGTCGGGGCTGGCGTCGCGCAGGCCGGTGACGGCCGGGCGCAGGGTGAGCCCGGCCAGGCTCGGGTACGTGGCCGCGAGCTGTTCGGCGACCTCCCGCCGCCATGCCTCCCGGTCGCGTCCCGGGTAGCCCATGCCGATCAGCAGCCGGTCGTCGCGCATCCGTACGAGCAGGCCGCTGGCGGCGTGCAGGGTGACCGGGATGTCCGGCGTGCCGCGCGGCAGCGGGTCGGTGGTGAGCAGCTCCTGCTCGATCGGCTCGGTGAGCGGAAGGTCGACACCCGCGCTCCGGACGAGCGAGGCCGACCAGGCGCCGGCGGCGCACACGATGGCGTCGGCGCCGATCTCGCCGCAGGTGGTGCCCACGCGCCCGGCCTGGGCGTCGATGGCGGTGACCGGGCAGCCGGTACGCAGTCTCGCGCCGGCCTGCTCGGCCGCTCGCGCGTAGGCGGTGACGATGGCCGTGGTGTCGGAGATGTAGGCCTGCGGCGAGTACGCGGCGGCGCGCAGCGGGAAGCCCCCGATGAGCGGGTTGCGTTCCCTGGCCTCCTCCGCGCTGATCAGGCCGACGTCGACCCCGGCGGCGCGCTGGGCGGGCAGGTCGGCCTCGAACGCCTCCACCTGCTCCGGCTCGGTGAACAGCACCAGGTAGCCGACCTGCCGCAGCGGCAGATCGATCCCGGGCCTGCTCGGGAAGGCGTGGTAGGCGTCCAGGCTGCGGACGGCGAGCGCCGAGCTGACCGGGTTGCCGGCGAAGTAGGAGCGGACCACGTCGGCGGTGGCGCGCGAGGCGCCCGAGCCGAGCGTGCCCTGCTCCAGGAGCGTGGTGTCGATTCCCGCCTCGGCCAGGTGGAACGCGATCGACAAGCCGATCACGCCGCCACCGATGACCACCACCCGGTGCCCGCTCATACCGGTGTGCTCTCTGCTACCGGTGGGCTCCCTGCGCGGCGCAGGTGCTCGCCGGCCTGCCACGGGAACAGGTGCAGGTTCCAGCCACCCAGGCAGTTGCAGTAGAGCGCCATCTGGGCCATGACGGAGATGAAGTCCTCATGGCTGTCGAGGCGTTCCAGCCCGTCCAGCAGCCGCTGGGTGAAGTCCCACAGAGTGCTCAGGCCGCAGTAGCCGAGGAATTCGGCGGGCGTGTGGGCCAGCTGGCGGGTCATCTGGCGCAGCCACGGCATCGGCATGCCGTCGAGCGCGGCGCGTACGAGGCCGCCGTAGCAGCTGTAGCCGAGCGGCCGGGTCTCGCCGTTGACGAACAGCAGCGTGGTCAGGACCGTCTCGTAGCTGCCCGCACCCGACGGGATGCGGCCGGCGTGCAGGTCGAGCAGCTCGCGCGGTGGATCCAGCCAGATGCGCTCGGTCTCGGCGTGCACGTCCTTGACGAGCTCGTTGAGCTTCGGGTCGCCGATGGGCAGCCGGGGGAGCCGGTGGCCGCCGGGTTCGCCCACGCGGCGCACCTCGGCGATGACGGGCTGCTTGGTGGTGTAGACGGACTGCCAGACGTCGCGGCCGGCCTGGATCAGGGCGTCGAGGTCTTCCTGGACGACCTGGCCGATCGGGGCGGCGGTCATGGGCTCGGTCAGCTCGCCGTACTTGATGCCGAGATGCTGCAGCCGCGAGCAGAAGACGGTGCCGTCGGGCACGGCGCGCCGGTCCACGCGGTGTTCGGGCTGCGTGTGCAGCAGCGAATGGACGGGAGCGACGTGGTACAGGTGATAGCCCGCGACGAGGGCATGTCCCTGCAGGCTGCGGTACGGCAGCGCGTCCCACAGACGCTGGGCCAGGGTGCGGTTGCGCTGGTCGAGTTCGACGGTCACGGTGATGCCGATGCTGGGCCACGTGATTTCCACGCGCTTCGATTCGTTCACAAAGAGTCACTATATCGTCACGATTTGTGGTGATAGAGGTGGGGGTGGTTCTCGTTCGCGGCCGAGATCATGCACCCCGTGCCGTCGGTGTCGACGAACGCGGTGATGTCGCGCGACATGTGGCCGAGCGGGCGGAAGCTGCGCAGGTAGGTGTAGGCGCCGTCCACCGTGTCCGAGACCGCCACGGCCGCCCGCGCCTCGCCGTAGTCGCGGCCGTTCTCCTTGTGCATCCACATGACGAACTGGCCGGTCGAGGCGTTGTAGACGACCTTCGGACGCTCGATGTTGGCGACCTGCAGCTCGGCGGCGCTGGACTGGGTGAGCACGTGGTTGCGGAACTCCCAGGTGCGCAGGTCGGCCGAGCGGTAGGCGGAGACGTACCTGAAGGTGCCGTCGGCGTTGCGGTTCTCCCCGAACCAGTAGTAGTACGAGCCGACCTTGATCACGCCGCCGCCGTGGGCGTGCAGCAGGTTGCCCGACGTGTCGGTGAACTGGGCGCCGACCGGTACAGCCACGGACAGGGCCCGCGCCGCGGCGGCAGGCTGGAGCGCGAATGCCAGGCACAGCCCGGCCAGGAGAGTCAGCACACGGGACATGGCCGCCTCACCATAAGACCGGCCGGGCGGGAGCGCCACGGCCGCGCCCGCCGAGGCGGCATCCACGCACGTCGGCCGCTGAAACTTTCAGCGCCCCCCGGGTCAGCGCGCGGACAGCCAGGCCAGGGCGGCGGTGGTCAGCGCCTCGACGCCCATCGGCAGGGTGGGAAGGATCTGGGGGGCGAAGAACGGCGAGTGGTTGCCCGGCACGTCCTCCCGCAGGCGGCCCTCCCGCTCGGCGCGGGCGTACAGGTCGGGGTCGGCACCGCCCAGGCCCCAGAAGACGGATGGCACGCCCGCCGTGGCGCCGAACAGGCCGAAGTCCTCGCTGCCCATCAACGGCGCCATGTCCGGCACCCGCTCGGAGCCGAACCGGCCGTCGAACGCCTCACGCACCTTCGCGGTGGCGCCGTCGTCGTTGACGGTCAGCGGGAACGCGTTGAGCGTGCGGAACTCCGGCGGGCGTGGCGCGCCCGACGCGGCCGCCTCGGCGTTGACGACGCGCTCCACCGCGGCCAGCAGGGAGCGGCGCACCTCAGGGCTGAACGAGCGCAGGTTGATCGTGATGGACGCCTCGTCGGGGATGATGTTCTCCTTGTGGCCCGCGTGGATCTGGGCCACCGTCAGCACCGCCCGCTCGAACGGCGACACCTCCCGCGAGACGACCGTCTGCAGCCTCATGACGGTCGAGGCGGCCAGGACCACCGGGTCGACGGTCCGCTCCGGCTGCGAGCCGTGCCCGCCCCTGCCGTACAGGCGGATCTCCACGCTGTCGGCGGCGGCCAGGACCTCGCCGGGGCTGAGGAGCACCGTGCCCGCCGGGGCGGGGAAGACGTGCTGGCCGAGCACCACGTCGGGCGTGCCGGTCCGGTCGAACAGCCCGTCGTCCACCATGGCCTGCGCCCCGGCCGCGATCTCCTCCGCCGGCTGGAACAGCGCCACGAGCGTGCCCCGCCACTGGTCCTTGCCGGCCGCCAGCAGCCGGGCGGCGCCGCTCAGGCACGTCACGTGCACGTCGTGGCCGCAGGCGTGCATGACCGGCACCCCGTCGGGTGAGGTGGCGGTGCTCGCGTACGGCAGGCCCGTCGCCTCCAGCACCGGCAGCGCGTCCATGTCGGCCCGCAGCGCGACGGTCGGGCCGTCGCCGTTGCGCAGCACGCCCGCCACGCCCGTGCCGCCGATGCCCGTGCTCACCTCGAACCCGGCCGCTCGGAGCCGGTCGGCCGCGATGCCCGCGGTGCGCTCCTCCTTGAAGGAGAGCTCGGGGTGCCGGTGCAGGTCACGGTAGAGCTCGGCGAGGTCGTCGAGCGCCGGGCCGTCCAGCCCGGCCATGATCTTGTCGATGGGGTCCTGGTCGCTCATCGAAGAGTCCTTACAGCATGGAGACGCCGGGCTTTAACTCTGGGAAGGAAACGCGGCACTGGACGGGACATAATGCGAACACACACTCGATTCTCAACTGATCTTGGGCTAGAATGTGAACCGTGGCGCAGATCGTGAAGCGATCCTACAAATACCGCTTCTATCCGACCTCCGAGCAGGCAGAAGAGCTTGCCCGGACGTTCGGCGGCGTCCGCCTCGTCTACAACAAAGCCCTGGAAGAGCGCACCCGTGCCTACACCTTGGAAGGCAGGCGCGTCTCCTACGTGGAGTCGTCGGCGATGCTCACGGCTTGGAAGCGCAGTGGCGAGTACGATTTCCTGTTCGAGGTGTCGTCCGTGCCGTTGCAGCAGGCGCTCAGGCACCTGCAAGCCGCGTTCTCAAACTTTTTCACCAAACGCGCCAAGTATCCCACCTTCAAGTCCCGCAAGAAGTCGCGGGCCTCGGCAGAGTACACCCGCAGTGCTTTTCGCTGGCGTGACGGGCAACTGACGCTGGCGAAGATGAACGAGCCCCTGAACATCGTCTGGTCCCGGCCCATCCCTGAAGAAGCTGAGCCGTCCACGGTGACCGTGTCCAGGGACGCGGCCGGACGCTGGTTTGTGTCTCTGCTGGTGGAGGCGAAGATCGCGCCGCTGGGGCCGGCCGAGGCAAGGGTTGGCATCGACGCGGGGATCTGTGCGCTGGCTACGCTCTCCACAGGCGAAAAGATCGCCAACCCGAAGCACGAGCGAGCTGACCGCCGCAAGCTCGCCAAGGCCCAGCGCTCGCTGGCTCGTAAGGGGCAGGGCTCGGCGAACCGGGCCAAGGCTAAGCAGAAGGTGGCCCGCGTGTACGCGCGAATTGCCGACCGCCGCCGCGATCACTTGCACAAGGTCACGACACGGCTTGTTCGCGAGAACCAAGCGATCGCCGTGGAAGACCTCACCGTACGGAACATGGTCCGCAACCGCTCGCTGGCCCGCGCCATCTCGGATGCGTCCTGGCGCGAGTTGCGGAGCATGCTGGAGTACAAGGCCGCTTGGTACGGGCGGGAACTGGTGGTCGTTGATCGCTGGTTCCCCTCTTCCAAGCTGTGCTCGGCGTGCGGAGCCCTGCAAGAGACGCTGCCGCTGGGCGTCCGGGAATGGGTGTGTGCATGCGGCACGCATCACGACCGCGACGTGAACGCGGCGCAAAACATCCTCGCCGCCGGGCTGGCGGAGAGGTGAAACGCCTGTGGAGCTGGTGTAAGACCTCAAGGGGCGGAAGCCCGGCGGGCGACTGGCGGTGAAGCAGGAAACCTAGCCCGCGAGGGTTGGAATCCCCCGGCTTCAGCTGTGGGGAGGAGGTCAAGCTGGCATCCGTTCCACGCCGCCGCGCCGCCTCGCCGTACGCGTCAATTCTTGTGCGTGGCGGCGTCGCCCGGCTCCATGAACACCATCGGGACCTGGTTGTCCTCGACCACGCGGCCAAGCAGCCCGGCCAGCGCGGCGCGGTCGGCGGCCGCCAGGCCCGAGGGAAGGTCGTCGATCCGGCGGCAGGTCTCGGTGTAGAAGGCCTCGGCCAGCTCGCCGCCCTGCTCGGTGAGCGCCACCCGCACGGCGCGCCCGTCGCGCGGGTCCGGCTCGCGGCGCACCAGGCCGCGCCGGACGCTCCGGTCGACCAGCTCGGTGAGGCTTGACTTGGCCAGGTGCAGAATCCCGCCCAGCTCGCTCATCCCGTACGGCTGCGCCATCAGCACGCACAGGAGCTGCCCCTGCTGCGAGGTGATGCCGTACTCGCGCGCCGACTCGGCGTAGACGGCGCTCACCAGGAAGGAGGCGCGCACCAGCGCGGTGACGACGCCCATGTGCTCACCCGTTGCCTTGGCCATGCCGCCGACCCTCTGACCTCTATTGATTCGGAAAGCGAACTATCAGTTTAGCAAGGCTGGAGCGCGGGGAGGCGGCCCGCGAAGAAGGCGCCGGGAGTCACGCCCATCATGGCGCGGAACTCGGCCGTCATGTGGGACTGGTCGTAGTAGCCGGCCGTCGCCCAGCTGGAGGCACGGCCGCCCGCGAGCACCCTGCGGACGCGGGTGATGCGTTCGAAGCGCTTGGGCGGGACGCCGACGCCGTCGGAGAACAGGCCGCGCAGATGGCGCTCGCTGACGGCCAGCCGCCGCGCGATGGCGGGCACCGGCTCCCGTCCCCGGCCGGCAGGCCGGGTCAGGGCCTTGGCGGCGGTCCGCACCAGCTCGCTGCGTTCGAGGTCGGCGGGGCTCTGGGCGGCGATCCGGGCCAGCAGCGCCGACTCCAGATGCTTCAGCACGAGCTCCGCGTCGGTGCCCGACTCTGCCAGCCGGCGGACGAGGCCGTCCGAGTCCGGCCACACATCGCCGATGGCGGCCGTCCGGTCGACCAGCTCGCCCACCCCCAATCCGAGCAGCGGTCGCGCGGCACCCGGGCGAAGCCGAAGCTTGACGACGAAGGGGAGGTCCTTGCCGATGTGGTACGAGGCGCGCGTACGCGGCCCGACCACCAGCAGGTCGCAGCGTCCGTCCGGCGTCGTGCGCACGACCAGCGCGGTGCCGGCGTCGGGGACGTGCACCAGCCGATCGCCGGGCCCGTGGCCCGCCAGCACGGTGACCTCGCTGACCCAGGGCCGCAGCCTTTCGGACGGGATGCTCATGACCCCACGCTATCCGGCGCCCGGCGTCGTGCCGGAACTTCCTATAAGTGCCGGTAGGTGCGCTGACAGCATGCCAGGCATGATTCTTGTCACAGGTGCCACGGGCACCATCGGCGGTGAAGTGCTCCGGTTGTTGTCGGCTCGTGGTGAGCGGGTGCGGGCGATGACCCGGGAGCCGTCGCGAGTCCCCGCACTGCCCGGCGTCGAGGCCGTACGGGGCGACTTCGACGACCCCGCGTCCCTGGCGCAGGCGGCGGCGGGAGCCGGCACCCTGTTCCTGCTCAGCGCGCCCGGCCCGGAGATCATCCGCCACGACGAGGCGGCGCTCGCCGCCGCGCGCGCGGCAGGCATGCGAAAGGCCGTGAAGCTCTCGGCCATCGGCACCGGCGAGCACGTCAAGGTGGGGGACTGGCACCTGCCGGGGGAGCAGGCGCTCCGGGCGGGCGGGATGGAGTGGACGGTGCTGCGGCCCACCCGCTTCGCCTCCAACACCCTGTTCTGGACCCCCTTGATCCGGGCGGGTAAGCCGATCCCGAACATGACGGGCACCGGGGCGGAGGGCTACATCGACCCGCGCGACATCGCCGAGGTCGCCGTACGGGCCCTGACGTCCGGCGACCTGGCCGGGCTGGTGCTGACGTTGACCGGGCCCGAGCTGCTGAGCGTCCCGGACGTCGTCGGGCAGCTGGGCGAGGCGCTGGGACGTGAGCTGGAGACGGCGGACATCTCGCTGGACGCCTACCGGCAGCAGCTGCTCGCCGCCGGGCGTGACCCCGGGTTCGTCGACGTCGCGCTCAACGGGGCCGAGCTGGTCCTGCGGGGCGGCAACGCCCGGCTGACCGACGACGTGGAGAAGGCCCTCGGACGGCCGCCCCGCACGTTCCGGACATGGGCCGAGGACCACCGCGCGGCCTTCACCGGCTGACCGGCAGGCCCGCCGCGCGCACGGAACTCCCGGTGCGACGCGGCGGGCCGTCTCACGGGCCGTCTCCCGTAACGCCGAGCGCCCGCAGCAGCTCCGCCCGGATCTCGGCGGTGCTCCTGCCCGCGTCGAGCCGCTGCTCGGCCGCGATCCTCCCTTGATCGAGTACGAGGACGCGGTCGGCCAGCGCGATCGCCTCGTCCACGTCGTGGGTGACCAGCAGCACCGCGGGGCGGTGCTCCTCGAACAGGCGGCGCAGCAGCGCGTGCATCTTGAGCCTGGTCAGGGCGTCGAGCGCGCCGAACGGTTCGTCGGCGAGCAGTAGCTGAGGCTCGCGCACGAGGGACCGCGCCAGCGCCACGCGCTGCTGCTCGCCCCCGGACAGCTCGTTCGGCCAGGCCCGTTCCCGCCCGGCGAGCCCGACCTCCGCCAGGCTCTGGCGTCCCCGTTCCGCGGCCCCGTCGAGGCCGAGCACGACGTTGTCGAGCACCCGCTGCCAGGGCAGCAACCGGGCGTCCTGGAAGACCACCGACACCTGCGCGGGCACCGCGACCAGTCCGTCCCCCGCGGCGCCTCCGATGGCGTCGCCATCCAGCCCGGCCAGCGCGCGCAGCAGCGTGCTCTTGCCCGAGCCGCTCTGCCCGAGCAGCGCCACGAACTCGCCGGGCGCGATCTCCAGGTCCAGGCTGTCGAGCACGGTACGGGTTCCGTACCGGCGGGTCAGGCCCTGGGTGCGGGTCAGCCGGCCAACGTCCGTCGCCACGACAGCGCCCTCCTCTCCACGAGCCGCACCGCGGCGTCGGAGAACAGGCCGAGCAGCCCGTACAGGACGATGCCGACCAGGATCACGTCCGTCTGCCCGTACGTGCGCGCGAGGTCCATCATGTAGCCGATGCCGCTGGTGGAGTTGATCAGCTCGGCCACGACCAGGAACAGCCACGACGTCGTCACCGCGAACCGCATCCCCAGCAGGAACCCCGGCAGCGCGCCCGGCAGGACCACCTTCCTGATGAACGCGCCGCGCCCGAGATCGACCGTCTCGGCCAGCTCGACGTAGCGGCTGTCGATGCTGCGCAGCCCGTTGTGGGTGTGGATGTAGATCGGCACGAGCACGCCGACGGCGATCACCGTCACCTTCATCACCTCGCCGATGCCCAGCCACAGGATGAGCAGCGGCATCAGCGCCAGCGCCGGGATGGCCCGCTTGATCTGGATGGGCCCGTCGACGACGGCCTCGCCCCAGCGGCTGAGGCCGGACACGAGCGCGAGCACCGTGCCGAGCGGCACGCCGATGGCCAGGCCCAGCACCACGCGCTGGACCGAGGCCAGCAGGTTGTCCTGGAGGCGGCCGTTCTCGATCAGGTCGGCCGCGGTGGTGACCACGGTCCAGGGCGCCGACAGGAACCGGGGGTCGAGCAGGCCCGAGCCCGATGCGGCCGCCCAGAGCGCCAGCAGCAGGAACGGGCCCAGCAGGAAGCCGAACTTGATCGGGCGGCGGGGGCGCAGGCGGCGCCGGTTCCGCGCGGGAGCGACGGCGGCCGGCCGGGAGGTGACGAGTGTCATCATGCGCCGCCCTTCAGCGCGTCCGCCTGCACCGACTGGAAGCGCAGGTCGTACAGGTCCTGTGCCTTCAGCGGCGGGTTCCCCGTCTCCTTGGCCAGGATGTCGATGGTCTCCTGGTGCCTGGCGACGGCATCCGACCAGTCGCCCGGGATGTCCGGCTCGCCCGCCAGGTCGACCAGGTACTGGCCGTCGGCGGCGGACAGGCCCTGGTCCTTGACGTAGTAGCCCTCGATCCACTCCTTGGGATGCTCGTAGACCCAGCGCGTGGCTCGTGCCCAGGCGGCGACGTACTCGCGGATCGCGGCGGCCTTGGCCGGGTCCTGCAGGGTGACCGTGCGCACGTAGAGGTGGCCCGGGTCGTCACGCAGACCGTGCCGGATGGTGGTGGCGCCGTCCTTGCCCCACTTGGCGGCGTACCGCTTGATGTTGACGCCGCCGATCGGGGCCACGTCCACCTGCTTGGAGGCCAGCGCGTTCGGGTAGACGTCGCCGGTGCTCGGCAGCTCGACCAGGGTGACGTCGTCCTTGGTGAGCCCGGCCTTCTTCAGCACCTTGAGCACCAGCGCGCCCTGCGCCTGGCCAGGGCTGTATGCGATCTTCTTGCCGCGCAGGTCGGTGAGGGTCTTCACGCTCACCCCCGGCGCGATGCCCAGCTCGTACGTCGGGTGGTTGAGCGGGTCCTTGCGGAACTTGGAGGCCACGATCTTGACGGGCAGGCCGGTCCAGGTCGCGTGGATGGGCGGGATCTCGGCGACCGCGCCGACGTCCAGCGCGTCCGCCCGGAACGCCTCGCTCGTCTGTGGCCCGCCGCTGATGTTGGCCCACTCGATGTCGAACGAGAACTTGTCGATCTGGCCCGAGAGCTGGAGCGCCACCTTGGTCGGCGGGTCTCCGACGATCAACTTGGTGCCCTTGGGCACGGAGGCCGGCAGCGGAGCGTCCGCCGCGAGCGTTGACGCGGGCCGTTCACGCTCGCCGCTCTGACCGCACGCGGCCATCGCGGCGAGCAGGAGTACGGCGAGCGCCGGTCTTAACAGGGAGGAGACAGGCATACGGAATGGTCCTTGTCGTGGGACGGCAGCAAGCCCGCACTCACGATAGGCACGCCCCGACCGCAAAAGCAACATTTCCTACCGATTTATCGGGTATTCTGCTGGTGTGCTCTGGAGGTGGGGAGGGGAGCGAGTCTGCTAACGTCGATCACGACGCGGGGTGCCCGGGCGCCGGGCTGAGATCACACCCGTCGAACCTGATCTAGTTCGCACTAGCGAAGGGACGTCATCGTTGACTTTCTCCGAGAAGATCTGGACGCGCACGGCCACGCTGCTCGACGCGATCCACAACCACCCGTTCAACACCGCCCTCCGCGACGGCACCCTCGACCGGGACCGCTTCGCGTTCTACCTCGTCCAGGACGGGCGCTACCTCGTGGCGTACTCCAAGGTGCTCGCGACCGCCTCGGCCCGCGCCACGGACCCGGCCGACGCCGCGTTCTTCGCCCAGAGCGCGCACACGGCGCTGGTCGTCGAGCGCGGCCTGCACGCCGGTTACCTCGAGGAGTTCGGGCTGACGGCCGGCCAGACGGAGGGGATCGCCACGTCGCCGACCTGCCTGGCCTACTCGTCCTACCTGCAGGCGACGGCGCTCGCCGCCCCGCTACCCGTGCTCGCCGCCGCCGTGCTGCCGTGCTTCTGGGTGTACCAGGACGTCGGTACGGCGCTGCTCGAGCGTACGGCGGGCGCTCCCGGCCACCCGTACCGGACCTGGATCGCCACCTACTCCGACCCGTCCTTCGCGGCCTCGGTGGAGCAGGCCAAGGCGCTCGTGGACCGGCTGGCCGAGCTCGCCGACCCGGCGACGCTCCAGGCGATGGAGGAGGCGTTCTGCCGGGCCACCGAGTACGAGTGGATGTTCTGGGACAGCGCCTGGCGCCTCGAGACCTGGCCCACGGCGCGATGGCTGGCCTGACACCCCGCCGTCACGCGAACGACTCGCTGAGCTCCCTGCGCAGCTCGCGGGCCTGGTGCAGGTAGTGGCGCGCCAGCGCCGTGCGCCCGGCCGACCGGTACAGCTCGCCCAGCGTCTGGTAGGTGTCGGCCTCGCCGCTCCGGTCCCCGAGCTGCTGGAAGATCACCAGCGAGCGCTCCAGCTGGTCGGAGCCGTCCGACCGGTCGCCCCTGGCCACCTGGAGCCCGCCCAGGTTCCGCATCGCGTACGCGCCGCAGTGCCGATCCCCGAGCGACTCGAAGATGTCCAGCGCGTGCCCCTGGAACCGCATGGCCCTGTCGGACTCGGCGACCAGGTCGTACATGCGGCCGAGCTGCATCGACACGCAGCCCTCGCGGTGGGCGTCGCCCAGCTCCTCGGCCAGCCGCAGTGCGTCCCCGAGCCACCTGGAGGCCTGGCGCACGTCACGCAGCGACAGGTGGACGCGCCCGATCGCCTGCCGCGCGTACGCCTCGCCGCTCCTGTCCCCGATGGCCAGGAACATGGCCAGCGCGTGCCTGAAGGACCCGAGCGCCCTGAGATGCCGGCCGGAGAACTGGTTGACGGCCGCCAGCCCGCAGATCGAGATCGCCTCGCTCCGCGTGTCGCCCAGCTCGTGGAAGATGGCTCGCGCCCGCCGGAACATGTCGCCGGCCTCGGCGTACCGGTCCTGGTAGAGGCACACCTGGGCCAGGCCGCGGAGCATGGCCGCCTCGCCGTGGCGGTCGCCGGCCGCGCGGGCGCTGTCCAGGGCGACGCGGTGCGTGACCTGCCACTCCTCCAGGCGGCAGTGCAGATCGAAGTACGGGACCAGGGTCGCGGCCAGCCCCCACGCGGACTGCGCCAGGCCCGCGTCGGCGGCCAGCCGTACCGCCTCCACCAGGGACTCCCGCTCGGCGTCGAACCACGACAGCGGCTCGGCGGTCAGGCGGCCGAGTGTCTCCCGCTCCAGGCTCCAGCGGGGCGCCCCGTCGGACGTCAGCCCGAAGAGGGTGGTCGGCAGCCGCGTGGCGGCGTGCTCGGCGGCGGTCAGCCAGCCGCCGAGCACCCTGATGAGCGCGTGCCGCTCGGCCCCGTCGACGGTCGGGCCGCCCGCCTTCTCCTTCGCGGCGCAGCGGACCAGGTCGTGCAGGCGGTAGCGGGGCTGGCCGACGGGGTCGGTGCCGGCCAGGCGCAGGAGGTTCGCGTCCACGAGGGTGTCGACCACGGTCTCCGCCCGGTGCCTGTCGAGCACGGCGTCGGCCACCCAGCCCGGCACGGAGTGCGAGCCGAGCAGGCCGAGCGCGCGGAAGGCCAGGGCCGCGTCGCCGGGCAGCCGCCGGTAGCTGAGCTCGAACGAGCCGCGTACCTCGAGGTCGCCTGCGCGCAGCTCGTCGAGGCGGCTCGTCTCGTCGTCCAGCCGCTGCCGCAGCACGCTCAGCGGCCAGCCGGGCCGCCCCGCCAGCCGGGCCCCCGCCACCCTGACGGCCAGCGGCAGGTGGCCACAGGAGCGCACGATCGCCTGGGCGGCCTCGCGCTCCCCGGCCACCCGCTCGGCGCCGACGATCTTGCCCAGCAGCTGCTCGGCCTCCGCGGGCGGCAGCACGTCGAGCTCGAGCTGGAGGGCGCCCGGTAACTCCGCGATCCGCCGCCGGCTCGTGACGAGCACCGCGCAGCCGTTGCCGGGCAGCAGGGCGCGCACCTGCGCGGTGTCGGCGGCGTCGTCGAGGAAGACCAGCATGGGCCGCTCGGACAGCAGAGAGCGATAGAGCGAGGCCCGCTCACGCAGCGTGGGCGGCAGGGCCGGCTCCGCGACGCCGAGCGCCCGCAGCGCCTCGGCCAGGAGGTCGAGGGGGTCGGCCGGAGTCGCGTCGGTGCCACCCAGGCACAGATAGAGCTGCCCGGCCGGATACTCCGCCCGTAAGGCGTGCGCGCAGTGCACGGCCAGCGCGGACTTGCCGACGCCGGGCTGCCCGGTCACCACGGCGATCGACGGCGGCCCGTCCTGCGGCGGCTCACCCGCCGACAGGGCACGCGTCAGGGCCGCCACGTCCTCCGCCCTGCCGGTGAAGTCCGGCACGTCCGCGGGGAGCTGGTGGGGCGCGGCGACGGCGGGCGCCGGGGGAGGATCGCCCGCCGGCACGGGCGTGGGCGGGGGATCGCCCGCCAGCACGGAGGCGTGCACGTCACGTAATTCCTGCCCAGGCTCGATGCCCAGGTCGTCCACGAGCTGCCGCCTGATCGTGGTGTAGGCGTGCAGCGCCTCGGCCCGCCGGCCGCTGTGGTGCAGGGCGAGGATCAGCCGCTGCCACAGATCCTCCCGGTAGGGGTGCTCGCCGATCAGCTCGCGCAGGTCGTCGATGGCCGTGGCGTGCTCGCCGCGGGCCAGCTTCGTCTCGACCAGTTCCTCGGCCGCGCCCAGCCGGGCCTGGGTGAGCGCGCGCAGGCGCCCGTCCCAGAGCGGGCTGGCGGGCAGCTCGCCGAGCGGTGTCCCGCGCCACAACGCCAGCGCCCGGCGTAAGTGCTCCGAGCCCTCCTCGGTACGGCCCGCCGCCCGCGCCCTGGCCACCAGCTCCTCGAACCGCAGGGCGTCCAGCCGGTCCGCGTCGAGCTCGATCGCGTAGCCGGAGGCCTGGGCCGCGATCTGCACGCCGGCCGAGCGCAGCGAGCTCACGTACGTG
Source organism: Nonomuraea sp. CA-141351 (assembly GCF_050944675.1). Classification (NCBI taxonomy): domain Bacteria; kingdom Bacillati; phylum Actinomycetota; class Actinomycetes; order Streptosporangiales; family Streptosporangiaceae; genus Nonomuraea; species Nonomuraea sp. CA-141351. The sequence goes on along the minus strand of NZ_CP191982.1, from coordinate 7,076,361 downwards.
CGCAGATTGGCCACGGCGGAGGAGGGCTGCGTGCGCGGCCACAGCACCTCGACGAGCACGTCGGAGCTGACCACCTGGTTGGCGTCCAATAGCAGCGAGGCGAGCAGGAGCCTGGGCTTCCTGCCCGCGATCCGAAGGGGCCCTTCCGGGACCCGGACCTGTAACGGCCCGAGGACACCGAATACGGGCTGTTCAACCACCATGACCGCGCGTTCTCCTGAGCTGGGCGCCGGGCGGGGCGCCCGTTGGGTTAGGCGTTCAAGCTGGAAGGGCCTTTATACCGATTTTGGATGTTCTTTGTATGTCGTACTCGCAATCTTGGGCCCCAGCAAGAGCGCTTCGAAAGATCCAACGGACAGTTCGCGGCGCCGGCCGGGGCCCGCCCCTCCGGCGCGCGCAGAAAGGTATCCGCATGAGACCCAGAGGGGTGCTTACGGCCGGGTTCGCCCTGCTCTTCAGCCTCGCCACAGGCACGATGACGGCGGCATGGGCCGCCCCGACCCCGGCGCCCGCGTCGTCGGACGAGGGGCCCATGGGCGACCCGGCCAACCAGGTGGACGTCCCGCCGGTGTCCACGCTGGCGGCGCCGAGCTTCCAGCTCCCGTTCCCCTGCGGCCAGAAGTGGACGGGCAACAACAGCGGGAGCAGCGCCCACCGGTCGTACGAGATCGACTTCAACCGGGGCAGCACGGCCGACGCCGACCTCGGTGACACCGTGGTCGCCGCCGCGGCCGGCACCGTGGTCATCTCGGCCCACCAGGGCTCGGCCAACGGCTACGGCAACCTGGTCAAGATCGACCACGGGGGCGGCTGGACGTCGTACTACGCCCACCTGAACTCCCGTTCCGTCTCGGCCGGCGTCCAGGTCGCGCAGGGCCAGAAGATCGGCACGGTGGGCAACACCAGCAAGCCGGGCAACAACATCAGCCCCCACCTCCACTACGAGGTGCGCAACGGCACCAGCTACCCGTCCAACATCCGCAAGGCCGTCTTCAACGGCGTCACTTTCGGCTACCCGATCGCGACCGTGACCTCGAACAACAAGTGCGGCGGTGGCGGCTCCACCAACCCGCACACGGCCCAGTCGGTGTGCGGCAGCGGCTACAAGGTGATCGACTCCGCGGTCCTCGGCTCGAACGGCACGGTCTACCTGCTCTACAACTCCGCGAACGGCAACAACTGCGTGGCCACCATCAAGAAGACCTCGCTCGGCAAGGCCACCGCGACCAGCGCCTACCTGGAGGTGCAGGGCAAGACCCGCGTCACCGACAGCGGCAACTTCGAGTACTACGCCGGACCGGTCCGGGGCTCGGCCTCCGGCAAGTGCGTCAAGTGGGGCGGCAAGGCCGGCTCGAGCACGTACAACAGCCCGTCCGAGCACTGCGGGAGCTGACCCTGTGAACCTTCGCATCCTCCTGACCGGCGCCGTCATCCCCCTGGCGCTGCTCGCGGGGCGGCCCGCCGTGGCCGCCGCCGCCGATCCGATGGCCGACGCGTTCACCCAGGCGGCGTCGAAGTACGAGGTGCCGCGTGACCTGCTGGTGTCGGTCGCGTACTCCGAGACGCACTTGGACGGGCACAAGGGCGAGCCCAGCGCGAGCGGCGGGTACGGCGTGATGCACCTGGTCACCTCGAAGACCCTCGACCGCGCCGCCACGCTGACCAATAAGCCGGTTTCGGCGCTGAAGTCGGACGACGCGGCCAACATCGCCGGCGGCGCGGCCGTGCTGCGCGCCTACGCCGACGAGCTCAAGCTGGACGCCACCGCCCGCAAGGACGCGGGCAAGTGGTACCAGGCCGTGGCCAAGTACGCCGGCGCCTCCACGCCCGAGGTCGCGCGGCTCTACGCCGACACCGTCTACGACCTGCTGGCCGAGGGCATCCGCGCCACCACTCCCGGCGGCGAGACCGTGACCGTGCCGTCCCACACCGTGACACCCGACCGGGGCCCGTACGGCAAGGCGGGCGACCTGGACAAGCCGAGCACGCTCGCGGCGAGCACCGACTACCCGTCGGCCGCGTGGGCTCCGGCGCACAGCAGCAACTACGCCGTCTCCAACCGGCCGGCCAGCGACGCCATCGACCGGATCGTCATCCACGTGACGCAGGGCTCCTACGCGGGGACGATCTCCTGGTTCCAGACCGGGCCCAGGCCGAACCCCACCTCGGCCCACTACGTCGTGCGCTCCTCCGACGGTGCCATCACCCAGATGGTCAGGGAGAAGGACCGCGCCTTCCACGCCGGCGACTACAACCGGCGCTCGGTCGGCATCGAGCACGAGGGCTTCGTGGACAACGCCACGTGGTTCACCGACGCGATGTACCGCTCGTCGGCCGCGCTGACCCGCGACATCGCCGACCGGTACGGCATCCCCAAGGACCGCACCCACATCGTGGGCCACAGCGAGGTCCCCGGCGCCGACCACACCGATCCCGGCGGATACTGGGACTGGACCAGGTACATGCAGTACGTCACCGGCAGCGGGGGCGGCGGCACCAACCCGCACACGCCGGAGTCGGTGTGCGGCAGCGGCTACAAGGTGATCGACTCGGCCGCCCTCGGTACGGCGGGCACGGTCTACCTGCTCTACAACTCCGACAACGGCAACAACTGCGTGGCCACGATCAAGAAGACCTCGCTCGGCACGGCCACCGCGACCAGCGCCTACCTGGAGGTCGAGGGCAAGGCCCGCGTCACCGACAGCGGGAACTTCGCGTACTACGCGGGACCCGTACGGGCCGCCGCCGCCGGCAAGTGCGTCAAGTGGGGCGGCAAGGCGGGCACCAGCACGTACGACAGCCCCTCCGAACACTGCGGATGACAACCCCCTGACCTGTGGCCGGATCGCACGGGCTGGCGATCCGGCCACAGCCGTGTTCAGCCGGTTGTCTCCCTGCCGTACTTCGCGGCCCCGCCCGCGAAGTCGTAGATCACGCACTGTTCGTCGCCCACGACCCAGGCGTCGTGTCCGGGCGTGCAGACGAAGACGTCGCCGGGCCCGACCTCGGCCTCGCCGCCCTCGTCGGTCCGGAAGCGCAGCCTGCCTTGGACGACGAAGCTGTTGTGATGAACCTGGCACGAGTCGGTGCCGACGATCGGCTTCACCGACTCCGACCACCGCCAGCCGGGCTCGAACGTGGCCACGCCGAAGCTCAGGCCCTCCAGGTTGCATACTTCGAGATGCCCCATGGGGAAGTCGCGACGCTCGTCCGGCTTCTCGATGCTCTTGACCTCGATCATGACGTCCCCCCTTCCGTCATCTCCAGTTTACCGTCCGTGATCGCCCCACCGCGGCTCGCGGAGTGCCCTTGTGGGGCGGCGCCCCGTTCGAGGGGTGTTGCTGTCCTTTGAGGAAGGGTGCCGAAGGGGCCGCAACGCCGGACGGTGGCACCGCGGTCATGGGCGGTGGGAGCGGGCGGCCTGGACGCCGGCCTGGAAGCGGGTGCGGGCGCCGAGGAAGGCCATCAGCTCGGCGATCCGGCGCTCGGCCGTCCGGTGGCCGACGCCGAGCTGGCGGGCGATGGCCTCGTCGGTGAGGCCCGACAGCAGCAGCGCGATCAGCCGCGCGTCGTCCCTGGAGTCCCGGGCGGGGTTGCGCGCGGACGGCGCCAGGCCCAGCGGCAGCGCCCGCTGCCACAGCCCCTCGAACAGCCTGATCAGCGCCTCCAACAGCCCCGACGGGTGGATGACGAGCGCCGCCACCGCGTCCGCGGGCTCATGCCTGAGCAGCAGCAGCGCCAGCCGGTCGTCCACGACGTACAGCTTCATCGGCAGTTCGGGGAGCACCCGCGCCTGCTGCCCCGCCCCCACCATCGCCTCGATCTGCCGCAGCGCCCCCTTCGCCGCCACGAACTCCCGCTCGTAGATCATCCGGCTGGTGACACCGCGGTCGAGCAGCTCGCGCTGGGCCGCCACGCTGCCCAGCGGGTCGAAGTAGGGCCGCTTGGACAGGCAGCGGAGCTGCTGGCGGGCCGCGCGCTGGATCTGGGCGTGCCGCTGCTCGACCGCCCGCCGCCCGGTCACCACCTCGACGACCACCGGCGGCGTGCGCTCCCTGGCGCGTTCCTGGAACGCCTCCTCCAGCTCGCGGGCCCGTTCGCGGACCCGCAGCAGGTCGCGCTCCGCGGCGAGCAGGAGGACGTCGAGCGCGATCTCCGGGGCCACCGCCGTATAGAGGGGCCCGGCGGACGCGCTGATCAGGCCCCTGGACTCCAGCGACGCGAGCAGAGGCTCGAGGCCGGCGCGCGGCCAGGTGGCGGCGAGCTGGTCGAGGGTGGCGGGGGAGCGGTCAAGCAGCACCTCGTACAGCGCCTCCTCGTCCGGGGCGAGCCCGATGGCGCCGAGAGAGCTCATGGCGCGTCCAGCCAGCCGCGCACCACCGCCTGGTAGCCCGCCTGGAAGCGGGTCCGCGCGTCGAGCCGGACCATCATCGCGCGGACGTGGCGGCGTACCGTACGGTCGCTCCAGCCGAGGTGCGCGGCGATGGCCGCGTCGGTCAGCCCGGCGGTCAGCAGCGGCAGCAGGTCGCGCTGTACGTCGGCGGTGCCGGTCGCCTCGGCCAGGCGCCCGTGCCTGACCTGCAGCGGTACGGCCCGCTCCCAGCACATCTCGAACAGCGCTGACAGAGCGTCCAGCAGCGTCGAGTCGTGGACCACCAGCGCCGACTCCACGACGTGCTGGTCGTGGCGGAGCGGCATGATCGCCAGGGGGAGGTCGTTCAGGGCCAGCTTCACCGGCACGTCGCCGACCCTGGCCTGCTCGCCTGCCGCGACGTAGCGGGTGATTTGCGAGAGCGTGCCCGGCACCTCCATGGCTCGCCTGTCGTACAGCGCCCGGTACTCGACACCCCGCTCCAGCAGCTCGAACTCCACGGCGTTGCCGCCCACGGGGGTCGCGTACGGCGGCGCGTCGAAGACGCGGATCAGCCGCCGCGCGCCCTCCTGGAGCCGCCGGAACCACCGCCCCACCGCCTCCTTCCCGACCACCACCTCCACCCTGTCGTTCTCCGGGTCCTGATCGGGCACCGAGCGGTGGAAGCGGGCCGCGAGCTGGGCGGCGCGGTGGCGGGCCGCGGCCAGTTCGCGGGTGCGCGCCCGGATCAGGGCGTCCAGCCCCATCTCGGGGGAGACCGCCACGTAACGCGGCGGGTCCTCGGGGAGGCGGGTGATCAGGCCGAGCTCCTCCAGCCCGGCGGCCGTGGACACGACGTGCCCCAGCTCGGCCAGCGTGGCGGGGGAGTGCTCCACCAGCGCCTCGTACAGGGCCTGCTCGGCGTACGAGAGTCCGATGATCTCCAGCACGACCACAGCATGTCCTATTTACGCACATGGCGGGAAGAGGACTCTCAATCGTCTTTCGCGACTTTACTGCCATCTGTCATGGTTCCCGGGGACACGATGATCTCTGAGGAGACGCATGATCGGCCGGTCGCTTGTCGCGTTAGGGGTGCTGCTGTCCACCGGGATGGCCGCGCCGACCCCACTTCCCGCCCCCTCGGTCCCGGCGCCGGTCGCCGGCATGACGGGGGAGTCCCCGAAGAAGATCACGTTGATCACCGGGGACGTGGTGACCTACAGCACCGCCCCGGACGGCGGCCCGCAGGCCCAGGTCGAGCCGGCCCAGCGCCCTGGGGGCACACCGGTGTTCTTCATGTCGGTACGCGAGGGCGACGCGTACTACGTCTACCCCACGGACGTGATGGGCGAGGTGTCGGCGGGACACCTGGACAAGGGCCTGTTCGACGTGACGTACCTGGCGGGCAACGGCTACTCCGACGCGGAGAGCCCCACCCTGCCCCTGATCGTCCAGCACGGGCCGCAGCAGCGGATCGCCGGGGCACGCACCCTCACCAGCATCGACGGCGTGGCCGTCAAGGTGGACAAGAAGGCCGCCGGGCAGTTCTGGTCCGGGGTCAGCACGGTCAGAGCCGCCTCCTCGAAGATCTGGCTCGACCGCAAGGTGCAGGTCACGCTCGACCGGAGCGTCAAGCAGATCGGCGCCCCCGAGGCGTGGGCGGCCGGGTTCAAGGGCACGGGCGTCAAGGTGGCCGTGCTCGACACCGGCGTCGACGCCACCCACCCCGACCTGGCAGGCCGGATCGCCGCGACCGAGAACTTCAGCTCGGAGAAGAGCGCCCAGGACGGGCACGGCCACGGCACGCACGTCGCCTCCATCATCGCGGGCAACGGCGCCAAGTACCGAGGGGTCGCCCCCGAGGCGTCGCTGCTGATCGGCAAGGTGCTCAACAACTACGGCAGCGGCCTGGAGTCCGACGTCATCGAAGGCATGCAGTGGGCGGTCGACCAGCAGGCCCGCGTGGTCAGCATGAGCCTCGGCGGCTGCTGCCCGGGCCCGGACAACCCGCTCGACCAGGCCCTGAACAAGCTCACCGCCGACTCCGGCGCGCTGTTCGTGGTCGCCGCGGGCAACGACGGCAAGAGCCGCGCGATCGGCTCGCCGGGCACCGCGGCCTCCGCGCTGACCGTCGCCGCGGTGGATCGCTCGGACGCGCTGGCGTCCTTCTCCAGCCGGGGCCCCACCGCGATCGACTACAGCCTCAAGCCCGACATCAGCGCCCCCGGCGTGGACATCGTCGCCGCCCGCGCGGCCGGCACGTCCATGGGCGAGCCCGCCGAGGACGGATACACCACGGCGTCCGGCACGTCCATGGCCACCCCGCACGTCGCCGGGGCCGCCGCGATCCTCGCGCAGCAGCACCCCGGCTGGACCGACACCGAGCTCAAGGCCGCGCTCACCAGCACCGCCCACGGCGACGGACAGGACGCCTACGAGGAGGGCGCCGGACGCGTCGACGTCGCCCGCGCCGTCAAGCAGCAGGTACGCGGCTCCGGCGGCGTCGACTTCGGCTTCCTGCCCTCGCCCCAGAGCGGCCCCGTCACCAAGACCCTCACCTACACCAACGACGGCGACCAGCCGGTGACCCTCACCCTGAGCACCGGCGTCAAGGCGCACCGAGGAGATCCGCAGGCCCGCACGCTCACCCTCGACCACGACACGGTCACCGTCCCCGCGCACGGCACCGCGCCCGTCGCGGTCACGTTCGACCCCGCCGGCCCCGACACCTGGTACGAGGGCTACGTGCGGGCCTCGAGCGGCGACGTCCAGGTGAACACGGCCGTCGGCGCGTTCGTCGAGCCGCGGAAGGTCACCGTGCGGGCCCGGGTCGTGCTGCCCGACGGAGCCACCGCCCCCACGGCGATCCCGTGGATGTTCATGCGGACCGACGACCGCGACGACCTCCAGTACTCCTACACCCCCGCCTCCGGCGCCGAGACCGAGGCCCAGGTCTATCCCGGCACCTACACCGTGCTCACCGCCCTGGCCTGGCGCGGCGCGGACGGCGAGTGGGTCCAGTCGCTGCCCTCCGACCCGCAGGTCGAGGTCACGAAGGACACCACGGTCACGCTCGACCTGCGCAAGGCCCGCAAGGTGTCGGTGGGGACGCCGCGCGACTCGGAGGTCCACCTCTCGCAGTACGCCTACCGCCGCACCGCCGCCAACGGCGTCGCCTACGTCGACGTGCAGTCCCTGTATCCCGCGTACGGGCTGCACAACTACGTGATGCTGTCCACCCGCAAGGTCACGCAGGGCGCGTTCGACCTCACCGGCCGCTTCCAGCTCGGCGCGCCCGCGATCCGCATGAAGGTGCCCGGCGGTCCCGACCTCACCCCGCGCTACCTGAACGTGAACCCGGAGACGCCCAAGCTCGACGGACGCGCCAGGCTCCCGCTCGTCTACGCCGGCAAGGGCACCGACTTCAGCGCCCTGGACGTGCGCGGCAAACTCGTCCTGCTGAACCTCGAGGACCTCTGCCCGACCATGGCGTGCTCGGGCAACGCCCTGGACCGGGTCAAGGCCGCCCAGCAGGCCGGCGCCGTAGCTGTCCTGGGGTACGGGGCCGTCAACCGGGCCTTCCTCGACCCGGCGGGCAGCTGGCCCACGTACCCGATCCCGACCATGAGCCTGACCGCCACGCAGGGCCGGGCGCTGGCCGCCCTCGCCGGGCGCCGGCCGGTCACCGTGACGGCGGAGGGCGTCGCGACCACGCCGTACCTGTACTCGCTGATGCTGCCCGAGCGCGGCCGGGTCCCCGCCGACCTCGGCTACTCGATCAAGACGCGCGACCTGGAGCGGATCGACGACCGCTTCCACGCCGACCGGCCCGGCACCGTGGGGCTGAGCACCTCGGCGACGCTCCTGACCCGGCCGGGCAGGTACGCCGGGACGTGGTCCATGGACCACACCGTGCGGGCGCGGACGACCTTGACCGAGTACGTCGGGCCGGTCTCGCCGGACGTCATCTGGACCCGTACCAACACGACGACCTACGACGAGGGCACCGACTACTACACCAAGCGCGCGCTGACGGCCACCGCCATCGACCTGTTCGCCTCCGCCGGCTCGCGCACCGAGGCGTGGGGCATCCAGCCCCGCGTGCCCGGCAACGTCGTCGTCTCCGACGCGGTGCTCAAATCCGGCACCGCGCAGTGCTTCCCGTGCCGCACGAACGACACCTGGCTGGCGGCCCTGCCGATCATGGGTCCCATGCCGAACCACCAGGAGGCGTTCGCGTACAACGCGAACTTCCAGAGCGCCACGCACGGCGGCAAGGACGAGATGCACCTGTACCGCGACGGGCAGGAGATCCCGCTCGTCGAGAGCACGATCGTGCTCGCCATCTTCGCGATCATCGTGCCGACGTTCTCCCTCCCGGAGGCGGACACGACCTACCGGCTCACCGACAAGTTCCACACCCCCAACCCGTCTCAGCTGTACGCCAAGGACGTCGAGACCGCGTGGACGTTCCGCTCGAAGCGGCCGACCGGCGGGATGACCACGACGGACGACGGGCTCTGCCTGGCCTGGCTCGCCACGGGCAAGCTGGCGCCGTGCGAGCCGGTCAGGCGGCTCAATCTCCGCTACGACGTGCCCCTCGACCTGGACAACCGGCTCAAGGCGGGCACCTCGCACCGGATCACCGTCACCGGCTACCACGGGTCCTATGGCGTGCCGGACGCGAAGCTCACCGCGCTGAAGCTCTCGGTCACGTTCGACGACGGCGCCCACTGGACGCCGGTCCCCGTCTCCGCCTCGGGCCGCGCCACCATCACGCCTCCCGAGCCGGCCGGCACCACGGGCGCGGTGGGGCTCAGGGCCCAGGCCACGGACGCCGAGGGCAACACCGTGGAGCAGACCGTCCACCGGGCATACGGCCTGAAGTGACTCGTGGCAGTGGGCGCTGACGCTCCTGCTGGGTAGGGGCCTCTTCGTGAAGAGCTCCTCAGACCAGCGGCACCTCACTCTGGGGTTGATGGTGCACCCGGACCGGCCGGTCCTGGACTCCGTACAGGTGATCATCCGGTTCGCGCACCGCACCGGAGCGGCCGTCATCGCCAGGGAGTGCGACGCCGAGCGGGTCGGGCCCGACGTGGTCACCGTCCCGGACGAGGAGTTCGTCGACGTGGTGGACGGCGTGATCAGCCTCGGCGGCGACGGCACCATGCTGGGCGCGATGCGCCTGGTGGTCGGCCGCCGTGTGCCGGTGCTCGGCGTCAACCACGGCCACCTGGGCTTCCTCATCGAGGTCGCCCCGTCGGAGCTGGAGCCCGCGCTCGAGCGCATGGCCGAGGGCCGCTACACCCTCGAACCGCACAGCTGCCTGGAGGCGGACGACGTCACCGCGTTCAACGACATCGTGGTCACCGCCGCCGAGCCGCTGTCGAGCCTGACGCTCGATCTCGAGGTCAACGGGCTGCGGCACGGCTACTACCGGGGGGACGCGGTGATCGCCTGCACCCCGACCGGCTCGACGGCCTACAACTACGCCGCGGGCGGCCCGGTCATCTCGCCGTCCGCCCCGGCCTTCGCCCTGACCCCGGTCGCCCCGATGTCCGGCATCAGCCGGCCGGTCATCCTCGGCAAGGACGATCACGTCGTCCTGCGCAACCCGTCCGGGGACGTCCCGATGCTCTTCTCCGTGGACGGCACCTCCGCCGACCCGCTCCAGCCGGGGGCCGAGCTGTCCGTACGGCTGCGTACCGACGCAGTGGACATCGTCCGGTTCGACGCCGACACCCACCTCCAGCGCAACCGGGTCAAGCTCAGCCTGCTCGACCTGCCGCTCAGGCCGGACCAGCTCGTGGAGCTCATCCCCCAGCCACTCCGCGAACAGGCCGAACGGCTGCGCCAGACCTTCCCGCAAGACCCGCGCTGACCCGCGCACACGCCTGACGGGCAGGACCGGGGTTCCTCTCAGACGCGGATGCCCGCCTTCCGCCAGACCTTGAGCAGGCGGCGGGCCGAGCCGCCGACGGGTCCGACCGCCTCATACAGCACTTCCCGCGACACCGGCTTGGCTTCCGCCACGGCGGTCACGGCCTCGTCCGCGGTGGTGATCGTGTGCGAGCAGACGCTCAGCAGGTAATCCGGGATCCGCAGGCCTGGATCCGTGCAGCCCACCAGCGGGACGCCCACGGCCGCGACCACGGGGAAGACCGTCCCCGGGATGCCGATGGCGGCCTCGGCCCGCGCCGACGCCTGGACCGACGGCACGGAGCTGATCTCGTACTGCTCCCACAACGAGCGGTCCTCGCGCGGGTGCAGACCGACCAGGATGTGCTTGCCGGCCGCCGCCAGCCGTCCGGCCGCGGCCAGGAGCAGCTCGGTGCCGGGGGCGGAGCCGCCGGTGCTGCTGGACTTGGTCACGCTGGTCAGCACCAGGACGGTGCCGGGCTCGGGGGAGTGCCTGGGCAGGTCGTCGGTCTGCGGGGTGCCCACGACCGTGATCGGGCGGCGGGTGCCCAGGTAGTCGTCGAACACCTTGGCCTCGGCGGGCGAGGACGCGGTGATAGCCCTGAGCCGGTCGCGGAACTCCTTCGCGCGGGGCGCCTCGACGGGCAGCTGGTAGGCCAGCGAGCTCGCGATCAACGGCAGCTTCCGGAACCGCGCGGCGCACTCCGCCGGCCAGTCCCCGGCGCCCGTCACGACGAGCAGGTCGGCGCTCTGCACCTGGTCCGGCGTCACCACCGGCACCGGATCGCCCGGCTTGATCCCGGACAGATCCGGCACCAACTGCGTGATCTCCCACCCTTGCCGCCGCGCCTCGGGCAGCAGCGGGGCGGCGTGGTAGGTGCCCCACGGCTCGTTCGTGGCGATCAGGACCCGGGGCGTTCTCCGGCTCCGCACGGTGGCCGCCTGCGCGGCGGTGCCGCCCAGCACGGTGAGACCGGCTCCGGAGAGCGCGCCGGCAAGAAGGGAACGCCGGGAAAGCACAGCAGGTTTGTCATCAAATTTCACGAGATTCGAATCTATGGGCTGGTTGCTACCCGTTTGTGAACATGGGTTGACGTCCAGGCGAACCACGCGGACGCATGAACCGGGTCGCGTGTCACCGGATCTCGGGAGCCTCCTCCCGCACGAGGTGCATGCCCGTGGGCAAACCGGCGACGGTGGCGGTGCCGTCGTGGGCCACTCCCGCCTCGATCTCCGTGTCCGCCACGCGCAGTCCGGAGACCGTCAGCGCTCCCAGGGGGGCGCCGGACAGCGGGCGCACGTGCGCCCGGCCCTCCGGCACGTCGGGGTAGAGGCCCAGGGCCGCGTGGGCGATGGTGACCGCGGCGGCTGCGGACCAGGCCTGGGGGCGGCAGGCGGCGGGGTACGCCACCGGTCGGCCCACCTGGTCCCGGGCGTCACCCGCGTACAGCTCCGGCAGCCGGTAGCCGAACGACTCGGCCGCCGCCAGCAGCCCCTCGGCGAGGGTGACCGCCTGCTCGTCGAAGCCCTCCTTGGCCAGGGCGGCGATGACGATGGCCGTGTCGTGGGGCCAGACGGATCCGCAGTGGTACGACAGCGGGCTGAACCCGACCTCACGCGACGACATCGTGCGCAGCCCGAATCCCTCCGCCATGCCGGGAGACGCCAGCAGGCCGGCGACCTGGGCCGACTCCTCCCGCGAGAGCAGGCCGGTGCCGAGGAGGTGGCCGATGTTGCTGGTGAGGGCGTTCACCGGGCGCTTGTCGCCGTCGAGGGCGAGCGCCGGGAAGCGGCCCTCAGGCCCGTCGACCCAGAAGGCGGCGCGGAAGCGCTCGGCCAGCGCCGCGGCGTACTCGCGCCAGCGAGCCGCTCCCGGGAGGCCGAAGGCGTCCAGCAGGGCGGCCCCGTGCAGGGCGGCCTGGTGAGCGTAGCCCTGCACCTCGACCAGCGCGATCGGCGGCTCGGCCTGACGGCCGTCGTGGAAGCGCACCGAGTCGCCCGAGTCCTTCCAGCCCTGGTTGGCCAGGCCGCGGCCGCTCGCGTCGACGTACTCGATGAACCCGTCCCCATCGGGGTCGGCGTGGTCGGCGAGCCAGCCCAGCGCGGCCCGCAGGTTCGGCAGCAGCGCCTCGACCTCGCGCGGCGGCATGCCCCAGCGCCACGCGTCGTGCAGGAGGCTGATCCAGAGCGGGGTGGCGTCGATGGTGCCGTAGTAGGCGGCGGGCAGCCGCCCGTCCTGGCCCGCCAGGTCGAACGCCTCCCTGCGCAGCTCGTGCATGATCTTTCCGGGAGCCTCACCCGTCTCCGGGTCGAGGCGCCGCCCCTGGCGGCGGCCCAGCACGCGCAGGGTGCCCGCGGCCAGGCGGGTGCCGAGCGGGAGCAGCATGCGCGCCGCCCAGATGCTGTCCCTGCCGAAGAGGGTCAGGAACCAGGGCGCTCCCGCCCCGAGGAACGTGTCACCGGACGCGCCCGGCTCGGCCAGCCGCAGCGACCTCAGGTCTTCGAGCGACTGGTCGAGCAGCCTGGTGATGCGCCGGTCGTCGGCGGTGACGCGCGGCGGGCTCCATTCGAGGGAGGAGGTGGGGGGCACGACGACCGCGGCGGGGTCCTCCACGGCGAGCTCCCAGCGCAACGTCACCCGGCCACGCGGCGGCAGACTCACCTCCCACCGCAGGCACACCCCACCCGCTACTGGCGCGAGCGACTCGCCACGCCCCTCGGCACCGCCCCCCGCCTCCGCCCCAGCGTCGCCCAAGCTGCTCGTCTCGGCGCCGTCGCCCGACCGGGCCTCGGAGCGGCCGGTCGCCGGAGCGCCGTCGTCGGCCGCAAGTGGAAGGCCGTCGGGGATGTGCCCCCCGACGCTTTCCGCCGCGCCCGCTGGGGTGCGCCCGGCCGGTGCTGTTCTCGCGCCGCCGCCTCCCACCTCGGAGCCTCTCGCCGCACGCGCGCCGTCACCCGTCCGGGCTTCGGTGCCGTCGCTCAACCGCCGTGGGACGCCGCCCGCCACGAGCGCCTCGGCGCCGTGGCCCGTGACGGTGACCTGGGTGGTGCCGGAGCGCCAGGTCAGGCGGCCCGCTCCGGCCACGGTCGCGCGCGCGGGGCGGCCGGAGCGGCCGGACTTGACCGCTTCGATGGCCGCGAAGTCGCACGACAGCTCGACCGTGACCGTGGCCGTCACCGGCGACGACGATGTGGAGATGATCTCGATCTGCTCGCTCATCCCGTACGGCCCGAGCTCCCGCAGCCGGTCCAGCCGGACCGTGGGATCGGCCGTGCGGTCGCCGAGCCAGCGGGCCAGGGACACGAAGCGGGCACGGCCGGCGCCGTCGGGCGCGTGGCCGACGGACTCCGGCTCCCGCCCGCCCACCAGCAGCCGGGCCTGGGACAGCACCCGGCGGTCCGCGCAGAAGAGTCCCTGCACGCCGGCCGGGCGGATCTGGCCGTCGGCGTCGCTCAGCGCGCTGGCCGGCGCCATGACGGTGCTGACCAGATCGTGCAGCAGCGGCTGAAGCACTACGACTCCCCCTTGGGGTTAGGTCAATGATCACCACCGGGTCTTGACAGGAGGACGCCGGGGGTGCAGATTTCGAAACACTCCGCTAACTTTTGAACGATCAAATCATGCCTCACCAGACTTTGAACGTTCAACCCCTCGAAAGGCGCTTCATGGCGGAAAAGGTGACGATCACCGACGTGGCAAGGGTGGCGGGCGTGTCGCGCCAGACGGTGTCCAACACGCTCAACAGCCCGGAAGTGGTCCGAGAGGAGACCCGCAAGCACGTCCTTGAAGTGATCGAGCGGCTCGGCTACCGCGCCAACCAGGCCGCCCGCCAGATGCGCACCGGCCGCTCTCGCCTGATCGCCATCGGCATCGAGCCCGACGGCGACGGGATCAGCGGCTCGTGGGCCGATCGTTTCCTGCACAGCCTGACGGAGACGGCGGCCCAGGAGGGGTACCGGATCCTGCTCTACACCGCCGCGGACGACCGCTCGGAGATCGCCACGTACGAGGACCTGCTCGGCGCCTACAAGCCGGACGCCTTCGTCCTGACCGCCACGCATCACGACGACACCCGCGCGTCCTGGCTGCTGGAGCGCGGGCTGCCGTTCGTCGCCTTCGGCCGGCCATGGAGCGAGCTGCCCGACGCCCGCCATCCGTGGGTGGACGTGGACGGCGCCGCGGGCACCGAGGCGGCCACCCGCCACCTGCTGGCCGCCGGTCACCGGCGCATCGGCTTCATCGGCTGGCCGCCGGGCTCGGGCGTGGGCGACGACCGCCGGGAAGGATGGGCCCGCGCGCTCGCGGCCGTCCCCGAGGGTCAGCCCCGCGCAGGTGGCCCGGGCCTCGACGGGTTGCAGCGGGCGGTCGAGGACGGCATCGCCGCCGGGGAGGGCGCGGCCCGCGACCTGCTCAGGGCGGATCCCGAGGTGACCGCCCTGGTGTGCGCCAGCGACTCGCTCGCCCTGGGCGCGCTGCAGGCCCGCGAACCCGACCGGCCCGTCGCCGTGGTCGGCTTCGACGACACGCCCGCCGCGAAGGCCGTCGGCCTGACCAGCGTCCACCAGCCGCTCGCCGAGGCCGCGGCGGCCTGCGTCGAGCTGCTCGCCCGCATCCTCGAGAGCCCCGACGCCGAACCGCCGTCCGCTCACGTGCTGCTGCCCCCCACTCTGACCTTCCGCCAGTCCGCTTGACCCCCCACCCCCCGACGCGAGAACAGGACCACACCGATGACGCCAAGCACCCGTCGCGCCGCCACGCTCAGCAGCCTCGCCTGCGCATCACTCCTGCTGTCGGCCTGCGGCAGCGGCTTCGACGACAAGCCGAGCCCGGCCCAGCAGACCGGAGGCCAGGTCACGCTGCAGATCCTCATCGGCTCCTCCGGCGAGGCCGAGACCGCCGCCGTCAAGCAGGCCGCCCAGACGTGGGCCGCCTCGGCCGGGGCGGGCGCGACGGTGACGCCCGCCCAGGACCTCGCCCAGCAGCTCGGCCAGGCCTTCGCCGGTGACAACCCGCCGGACGTGTTCTACGTGGACGCCTCCCGCTTCGCCGACTACGCCAGCGTCGGCGCCCTGGAGCCGTACGGGGACAAGATCAGCCAGCCTGACGACTTCTACCCCTCCCTGCGCACGGCGTTCACCCGCGACGGCAAGTTCTACTGCGCCCCCAAGGACTTCTCCACCCTCGCCCTGATCGTCAACCAGGACCTGTGGTCCAAGGCGGGGCTCGGCGACGCCGACGTGCCCACCACCTGGGAGCAGCTGACCTCGGTCAGCGAGAAGCTCAAGGCCAAGGGCATCACCCCGCTGGCGATCGGCCCGACCCGTGACCGCGTCGGCGCGTTCATGGTGCAGGCGGGGGGCTGGCTCACCAGCGCTGACGGCAAGCAGGCCACCGCCGACAGCCCGCAGAACCTCGCGGCGCTCGACTACGTTCGCTCCCTGGTGTCGGCCAAGCTGGCCAGGTATCCCGACCAGCTCGACGCGGGCTGGGGCGGCGAAGCGTTCGGCAAGGGCAAGGTCGCGATGACCATCGAGGGCAACTGGATCAAGGGCGCGCTCAAGGCGGACTTCCCCGACATCAAGTACGCCGTCCACGAGCTGCCCGCCGGCCCCAAGGGCAAGGGCACGCTGTCGTTCACCAACTGCTGGGGCATCTCGGCCAAGAGCAAGCACAAGGAGCAGGCCATCGCGTTCGTCGAGGCGATGACCAAGGCCGACCAGCAGATGTCCTTCGCCAAGGCGTTCGGCGTCATGCCCTCACGCCAGTCCGCCAAGAGTGCCTACACCAGCGAGTTCCCCGCCGACGCTCCCTTCGTCAACGGCGCCGACTACGCCCAGGGCCCGGTGAACGCCCCCAAGATGGACAGCGTCCTGGCCGACTTCGACACCGGGCTCCAGCAGCTGGCCACCACCGCGCCCAAGACGCTGCTGCAGCGGACGCAGAAGAACATCCAGGCCGCGCTCGGCACGTCATGACCGCACGCAAGACACGCGAGAACCTCGCGGGCTGGCTGTTCGTGGCGCCCGTCGTGGTGATCCTCGGCCTGTTCATGCTGGCGCCGATCCTCATGGCGTTCTGGGTGAGCCTGACCGACTGGAACGGGCAGGGCAGCCCGTTCCGGAGCGGCGTGCCGTTCGCCGGCGTGGACAACTACGCCCGCCTGTTCACCGAGGAGGGGCTGGCCCGGCAGGACTTCATGACGAGCGTCCGCAACAACGTCTACTACGTGGCCATCGTGGTGCCCGTCCAGACCGTGCTGGCGCTCGGCCTGGCCCTGATCGTCAACAGCCGGCTGCTCAGAGGCAGGACGTTCTTCCGCGCCGCGTTCTTCTTCCCCTCGGTCACCAGCTCGGTGGCGATCAGCGTCGTGTTCCTGTTCGTGTTCGCCAACTCCGGTGCGGTGAACGGCATGCTGAGCCTGCTCGGCATCGACGGGCCCCAGTGGTTCGCCGACTCGCGCGGCCTGCTGCACCTGCTGCTGGGCGCCGTCGGATTGGTCGATCCTGAGGCGCCACCGGAGGCACTGACCAGCGGCGGGCCGTTCGGGCTGTCGTGGTGGGACTGGCTGTCGGGGCCGAGCGTGGCGATGACCACCATCATCATGCTGGTCGTCTGGACCACGTCCGGGACGTTCATGCTCATGTTCCTGGCTGCGCTGCAGGACATACCCGTGTCGCTGGAGGAGGCCGCCATGCTGGACGGGGCGGGCCGCCGTCAGGTCTTCCGGTACGTGACGCTGCCGCTGCTCAAGCCGACCCTGTTCCTGGTGCTGACGCTGGGTCTGATCTCGACGTGGCAGGTGTTCGACCAGATCTACGTGATGAGCCAGGGCAATCCCGCCAAGACCACGCTCACTCCGGCGTTCCTGTCGTACCAGACGGCTTTCCGCAGCTTCGAGTACGGCTCGGGCACCGCGATCTCGTTCGTGCTGTTCGCCATCATCGTGGTGCTGACCCTGGTCCAGCGCTGGGTGATGAGGGAGAGGACCGGGAGTCTCCGCCATGGCTAAGGACAACGCGCGCTCGCTGGCCTCCACGTTCGCCGGCTACTTCGTACTGATCTTCTTCGCGCTCGTCTTCCTCTACCCGTTCGTCATCCAGATCGCCACCTCCTTCAAGACCGAGCCGGACGCGGCCGCCCACCCCCTGTCGCCGATCCCCGGCCCATTGTCGATGGGCGGCTACGAGAAGGTGTTCGTCAACACCGATCTGCCGCTGTGGCTGGGCAACTCGCTGCTGGTGACCGTGGTGGTCACGGCCGGGCGCGTGCTGCTCGACTCCATGGCCGGCTACGCGCTCGCGCGGCTGCGCTTCGCCGGCCGGCGCGCGCTGTTCTCGGCCATTGTGGCGATCATGGCGGTGCCGGGGGTCGTGCTGTTCATCCCGAAGTTCCTGGTGCTGAACCAGCTCGGCATGTACGACAGCTACACCGCGCTGATCCTGCCGGTCATCGCGGACGCGGCCGGGGTGTTCATCATGAAGCAGTTCTTCGAGTCGCTGCCTGCCGGCGTCGAGGAGGCGGCCCGGGTGGACGGGGCGGGGGTCTTCCGCACGTACTGGTCGGTCGTGCTGCCGATGGCCCGGCCCGCGCTGCTGACGCTCACCATCATCTCGTTCCAGGGCACCTGGAACGAGTTCCCGCACAGCCTCGTCGCGGTGCAGAGCCCGGAGCTGTTCACGCTGCCGCGCGGGCTGGCCGACCTGGTGAGCGGGTCGCTGGGGAAGGGCACACAGTACCCGCTCAAGCTGGGCGCCGCGTTGCTGGCGACCATTCCGGTGGCCGTCGTCTTCGTGGTCTTCCAGCGGTACTTCGTGCGCGGCGCCAACGAGGGCTCCGAGAAGGGCTGACCGCCCGGGGCGCTTGCCCCCGGCGGTCAGCAAGCTCAGTCAGTAGCGTTCGCTGAGGTTGAGGTTGATCTCGTTCAGCACGACGGTCACCTTGGTTTCGCGCAGCGCGTCCGCCGCCTGCAGGGCGGACTGCGCGTACCTGGCGGCCTGGCCTGTGGTCGTCAGGTCGAGCAGGCCGGCCGGGACCGAGACGATCCTGGTGGCCGCGTTGATCCGCCGGTCGGACAGGTTGAGGTACGTGGTCAGCAGTTCGGCCCGCAGCAGCCTGGGCTGCAGGAGCGGCAGCGTGAAGGCGGCGCCCACCTCGGCCTTGGAGAGCGCCCCGTCAGGGGTCGAGCCGTCGGCGCCGTCGTAACGCTGGTCGGTCGCCTGCACACGGGCCAGCAGGTCGGGCGTCCAGTCGCTCTGGTGCAGCGCCCAGGCGAGCTGCGCGCGCGGGTCGCGGCCGGGCGGCTGCTCGGTGACCGTCGAGCCGGCCGTGGCCGTCACGCCGGGATACTCGCAGTCGCCCGCGCCGCCGTACTCGAGCGTCGCGCGGGTGGCGACGACGGTCCCGCCGGTGGTCAGCAGGCTCGTGCGCGCGGTGTAGCTGATGGTCGCGGTCGCGCCCGGGGCGACCGTGCCCGGCTTCCAGCGCAGCGTCGTGGTGCCGTCGCCGCCCTTGACGACCTCGGCGGGTTTGGGGCCCGTGCCCTGGTCGAGCGCCTGGCTGTAGTAGACGTCGCCCGGCAGCGTGTCGGTCACGACCACGCCCGTGGCGGGCGCCGAGCCGGTGTTGCGGTAAGTGAGGGTGTAGGTGAGGGGATCGCCGGCGTGCGCGCTGGGCGTCGCCGTCTTGGTCAGCGTCAGCACGGGGACGTGGGCGGTGGTCTTCGCGGTGGCGGTGTCGTCGCCCAGCAGCAGCTCGGGCTCGGCGCCGCCGGAGGCGTCCTTGCCGGTGACCTTGGCGGTGTTGGTCAGCACGGCGCCGTCGGTGACCGTACAGGGGACCAGGTAGGTGAAGGTCTGCTCGTTGCTCTGCCCCGCGGGCAGGTCGGGCAGGTCACGGGTGACGGCCGCGCCGGTGGGTGGCGTGTCGGTGAGGGAGACGGCGGTCGCGGTGCTGGGGCCCTTGTTGCCTGCCTTCACCGTGTACGTGAGCTGATCGCCGGGCACGGCGTCCGCCTTGTCGACGGTCTTGGTGACGTTCAGGTCGGCGGCGAGCAGCCGTTGCAGGTCATCACCGGAGATCTCTTGCAGGTATGGGCCCTGGGAGCCCTCGGCGAAGTAGCGGCTCGAGGAGAAGTCGTACACCAGGCGGTCCCAGTCGGTATGGCTGAGCAGTGTCTGCCCTGCGGAATGGTCCGCGCAGCCGTCGAAGGAGGGGATGCGATTGATGTCGACATTTACCGACTTTTCCAGATTTGGCGTGTCCGGTGGGTTCGGCGGGCTGGGCAGGAAGTCCACCCGCCAGTTGAGCGGCCCGTTGGCTGGGTCGTGGAACCACCGGTTGTCGGGGCCGCCGCCCCAGATGACCCGGCGGTTGCCCGCACCGCCGACGCCGGGGACCTTCGTCTCATCCAGGTTGCTCTCCACCAGCGTGTCCGGTTGCACGCGCTGGTAGTCGAGCGGCCGGTTGGGGTCGAGCTGCTGGTCGTCAGCCAGAGTCGAGGCGGTGGCGAACTGCAGCGGGTAGTTCATGACGCTGAAGTAGTTGGGCTTGCAGTTGATCGAGTCGAGGCGGCCGTCGTCGGTGCGCCCGCCGTGGCCCAGGCCGAAGGTGTGGCCCAGCTCGTGCAGCAGCGTGGCCTGCCGGACGGCGCCGATGCCGTTGTAGCGGTTGACGTCGACGTTCGCCGCCAGGCGGCCGACCGACACCACGAAGTCGTTGCTGCCCCGATCGTCCAGCTCGGCCATCCCCGTGGTGAGGTTGGGGCGCTGCTTGCCGTTGCTGTCGGTGACG
The DNA here is from genome assembly GCF_050944675.1 of Nonomuraea sp. CA-141351. Classification (NCBI taxonomy): domain Bacteria; kingdom Bacillati; phylum Actinomycetota; class Actinomycetes; order Streptosporangiales; family Streptosporangiaceae; genus Nonomuraea; species Nonomuraea sp. CA-141351. The sequence goes on along the minus strand of NZ_CP191982.1, from coordinate 7,056,298 downwards.
GTCGCGGGGCTCAGCCCGTGGATGAAGATGCCGTACCGGAAGTGCAGCCGCTTGAACAGCAGGACCTGCTCGCACAGCGGACTGGCCCGGTCGGCCGCGGTGCCGAAGTGGCCGTCCTCGCCACCGTGCGCGCACGTCTTGTCTGAGGCGCCCCACTTCAGGGCGTCGAATTCGGAGTTGTCGCCGTCGAAGCGCAGGCTCTCCGCCCAGGGCACCTCCTCGTCGGGTATCACGTGCAGGGCCAGCCCGGTCGCGCCGGTGAGGTCGTTGGTGACCGGCGCTGCGTTGAACACCTGCTGCACGGCGTTCAGGTCGGCCTGGCCCGGCTGTTCGCCCTTCATCCAGTCGATCTCGACGAACAGGTCACGGCGCCTGGTGTCGGCGTACTGCTCCAGGTGCAGGTCGATGGTGCCGTCGTCGTTGAAGTCGAGGCCGCGGTACTCGGCATAGTCGGTGAAGCTGTCGCCGTCGCTGTCCTCGAAGGAGTACGGCCGGACGTCGAAGCAGACCTGCACCGGCGGCTGGTCCTCTTCGCCGTTGCCGAGCAGGCACTGGTTGGACGAGGTCAGGTCGCCGGAGACGTCGCCGTCCACGAGGTCGAGCTTGAACCGTGTGGTGGCGTCGCCGGCGCGTGGAGAGGAGTCGGCCAGGTCGTCGCCGTTGGGGTCGGGGGCGGGGTCGAAGTCCCAGATCTGGACCGAGATGTCCACCGAGGCCAGCGAGGTGGACACCTGGCGGGTCATCGTCCACCCCTGGGGCAGGAAGACCTGCGTCTGGTCGTCGGGGGCCCGGGGAGTGGTGAACGTGTCGGAGCCGATGGTGATCTTCGCATAGAAGTCAGGGGCGCTCATGCCGGCGTCCTCGAGCCCTTCATTCCTGCAGTGCTCGCATTCGACGGACATGATCCGCACCGTCACCGGCTGCGTGGCCGGAGCGCTCCAGGCGGGAGCGGCCGGGAGCCCGAGCAGGCCCCCGGCGACCAGTAACAAGGCCACCAGAACTCTTGTGTACATGTCGTTCCCCCGCGCGTCGGCGTCGTGTCGGCAGTACCGACGATCATGCTCCCTCGCGCGGGGAGATCTCGCATGAGTAGCCCCTACTCAGCCCTTGGTCGCGCCGCCCGTCAGCCCCTTGACGAACTGCTTCTGCAGCAGCAGGTAGAAGACCAGGATCGGCAGCGTGGCCAGGAACATCAGGGCGAACATGCCGCCGAAGTCCGCGGCGTACTGGCCGAGCGACTTGTACACGCCCGTCATGATCGTCGTGCCCTCGCGGGGCCCGTAGATGATCAGCGGGTTGAGGAAGTCGTTCCAGATCCACACCCCGAGGAAGATCAGCACGCTGGCGGTGGCCGGCCGCAGCAGCGGGAAGACGACACGCCAGAACGTCTGCCACCGCGTCGCCCCGTCGATCGCGGCCGCCTCCTCCAGCTCGCGCGGGATCCCCTTCATGAACCCGGAGAAGACGAACACCCCGAACGGCACGTAGTAGCCGACGTTGAACAGGACGAGGCCCTGGAGCGTGGACATCAGCCCGAGCGACTTGAGCACCTGCGTGACCGGGATGAGGATGACCTGCGGCGGGATCATCAGGCCGCACAGCAGCAGCACCATCACGGCCCGGGACCACCACTGGTCGTGCCGCGCCAGGTAGTGGCCCAGCATGGCCGACAGCAGCGTCAGGATGACGATCGACAGCGAGGTGACCACGACGCTGGTGCGCAGCGAGGACCAGAAGAGGCTGTCGGGGTCGGTCAGCACGCGGACGAGGTTGTCCAGGGTGGGCGGCGCAGGCAGGGACATCGTGTCGCGGGCGACCTGCCCACTGGCCTTGAAGACGTTGATCAGCGCGATGTAGAGCGGGATGAAGAAGACGGCGCCGATGACGAGCGCGACCAGCGGGCGCACCCACGGAAGCCGGGAACCGGTCATAGGCCCTCCTTCGTCGGTCCTGTAACCGAACCACCGTGCCCATTGGTGCCCTCGCTCCGCTCGGTCACAGCTGCACCTCCCTGCGCTGCAGGATCCGCAGCGTGACCACCGACAGCACGGCGATGATGACGAGCATGACGACCGCCTCGGCGGAGGCGTAGCCGGTGCGGTTCTCCACGAACCCCTCCTGCAGGACGACGAACGCCACGCTGGCCGTCGTGCCAGTGCCAGGGCCGCCGTTCGTGATGACCTTGACGTGGTCGAAGATCTTGAACGCGGAGATCAGCAGCACGACCGTGTTGATGGTCAGCGCGGGGGCCAGCAGCGGCCAGGTGACCTTCCAGAAACGCCGCAGCGGCCCGGCCCCGTCGATCGCGGCCGCCTCGGCCAGCTCCTGCGGCACCCCCTGCAACCCGGCCAGATAGACGACCACGCAGAAGCCCAGCATCTGCCAGCAGACGATGGACGACAGCGAGTAGAGGGCGATGTCCGGGTCGGACAGCCAGCCGGGCGGCTCGCTGACGCCCAGGGCACGCAGCCCCTGGTTGACCGGCCCGTCGTCGGCGAGCACGCGGGTCCAGATCACGCTGATGACCACCGAGCTGATCACCATGGGGGTGAAGAAGACGCTGCGCAGCGCGTTGTAGAGCCAGCCGCGCCGGTCGAGGATGACGGCGATGGCCACGCCGAGCACGTTCGGGACGATGACCACGATCAGCGACAGGATGGTGGTGACGCGCAGCGAGTTCAGGAACGTCTCGTCCTTGAACAGCAGCGCGTAGTTGCGCAGCCCGACGAACTGCGTGTTCGGCCTGAGCAGCGCCTGGTTGGTGAGGCTGTAGCCGACGCTCATGGCGATCGGCAGCAGCACCAGGCACGTGTAGACGAGCGTTCCGGGCGCCGCGAAGGTCAGGAAGTGCCACAGGCCCGGCCGCGCCGGTCGCCTGCTCCCATGGCGCGCGAGCGCGCCGGGCCTGCGTTGGGTGGTGCTGACGGCCATCAGCCGCTCTTCTCCCATTCGGTGTCGAGGAACGCCAGCACCTGGTCCGTCGTCTTCTTGCCGCTGACCAGGTCCTGCGCGCTCGACCAGAACTTGCCCTGCATGCCGGGCAGCATCGCCGCGTCGCCCGCCTCCCAGCTGAACGCCGGGACGGTCGCGTTCTGCTGCAGCGCCTGCTGCCACAGGTCGTACACGGCCTTGAAGACCGGGCCGGTGGTGGACGGCGGCGTGTAGCCCTTGATGGCCGGGAACAGCGCGTCGGCCTTGACCGAGGCGTCCAGGTTCTCCTTGGTGAGCTGGAAGGCCAGCGCGAACTTCTTCGCCGCGCTCATGTTCTTGGCCGTGGCGCTCACGGACAGACCGCCGCCGGTGAACGCCGGCAGGTGCAGGCTCCCGTCGTCGCCGGGCCAGGCGAACACGCCGATGTCGTCCTTCATGTCCGACTGGTCGGCCGCGGCGGCGAACCAGCTCCCCATCGGGTACATCGCGCCCTTGCCGGCCAGGAACGCCTCCTGCGTCTTCGGGTAGTCCTGACCGATCTGCCGCTTGTCGATGTAGCCCTTGGCGGCGAGGTCGGCGAACTTCTGCGTGGCCGCCTTCATGGCCGGGTCACCGGCGAACGTCACCTGGCCGGCGCGGCGCCTGGCGATCCAGTCGGGCGTCTTGGCGTACAGGTCGGTGGCCAGGATGGCGGTCCACGGCTGGGAGGTGACGAACACGCCGCCGCTCACGAACGGCGTGATCCCGGCGGCCTTGAGCTTCTCGGCGTCGGCAAGCAGCTCGGCGTACGTCTTCGGCGGCGCGGCGATCCCGGCCTTCTTGAAGAGCTTCTTGCTGTAGTAGACGTTGGGGATCGTCTGGGTGTTGGCCGGCAGCTGCAGCACCTTGCCGTTGACCGCGCCGCACGTCGGGCAGATGAAGTCCTTCAGCTCCTGCTCGGTCCAGGTCGCCAGGTTCGGCTCCAGGGCGATCAGGTCCTGCATGCCGATCTGCACGTCGGGCAGCTGCCCCGACGCGGCCAGTTGTTTGGCGTAGTCGTTGCGCTCGGACTCGGACGGCGCGGCGACGAGCTCCACGTCGAGGTCGGGGTTGGCCTTCGTCACCAGCGCGACCTGTGCCTTCCAGTACGACTCCGGCAGGTTCGGCGACGGGAAGACCAGGAAGGTGACCTTCTGCTTGCCGCCGCTCGAGGGTGCGGCGGACGTGCCGGGCGTACCGCTCGAGCAGGCGCTCAGCGCCAACGTGACGGCCAGTGCGATCGCACCGGACACGGACAGCTTGTTCATGGTGAGCTCAGTCTTCTTCGGTGGTGGGGGATGGGGTGTCGTCGCCGGTCGTCCGGTGGACGACGTTCGACGGCGGGCCGTAGCGGAAGGCACGCACCCGGTAGGACGCGTGCCGCTCCTCGGGCAGGGTGACCAGGCCGAACGCGTTGACGTCCGGCGCGAGCACGGCGGTCACCCGGTAGTCGGGCCAGCCGGCCGGCCGGTCCTCCAGCAGGAAGCCCTCCTCGTCGCGGGCCTGGTCGGCCCACCGGAACGCGATGCCGCCGGCCCGCGTCACCGTCGCCTTCAGACTGGTGGGAGCGGCCCCTTCACCGCCCACCGGCCACGTCCCGGGGGACCCGCCCGGGAGCACACGCGGCTCGGCCCAGCGGGGGTCGGGCGCCGGGTACGGCCCGCGGCCGAGCGTCACGTCGACCGGCGCCGAGGCCGCGCCGTAGTAGGGCCGCAGCCGGTAGTGGAAGGTGGTCCGCGGCATGAGGTCGGGATGGGTGTACGTGGTCTGCTCCGGCGGCAGGAAGCCCAGGATCGTGTACGGCCCCGCGGGCTCGGTGGCGAACTCGATCACGTGCCCGGCGGCGCCCGGATCGCGGCCCTGCCAGCGCAGCGTGATGTCGGTCGGCGACACGAGCTCGGCCTCCAGCCGGACCGGCGGCTCCTGCCGCTGCCGCCGCTCCTGCTGCACCTGCCGTGGGGCCGCGCACGCGGCGGCCACCAGGACCGACGCCATCAGCACCAACGCCATCCGGGCCCTCATCGCCCCCTACTTACGCCAGAAGCGAATGCCGCTCCACTCGACCGTGGCGGGCCCCTGGCCGCTGGCCGTCCGGTACGCGCCGAACTTGTCGTAGAAGCTGCCGCTCTCGCTGGACACTGTGTGCTTCAGCGACCCGTTGATGTACGTGCGGTGGACGCTGCCGACCACGTGGACGGTGTTGACGCGGACCGTGGTGCCGATCGTCGCGCCCGTGGCGATCGTGTCGCCGCCGTGCACCGCGTACAGCCGCCCGCCGCGCTCGACGGCCAGCATGAAGAAGGGCCCGGTCGTCTTGAACGTCTGCTTCAGGCTGATCCGGGTGCCGGGCAGGCTGGTGATCTTGAAGTAGCCCTCGAACTGGCGGGTGCCGCTGGAGTAGGTGGCGTAGCGCCGCTCGGCCCGCTGGTCGCCGCTGCCGGTCGAGCAGGTCAGCTTGAACGTCAGGTCGCTGACGTCGCCGCAGCCCCGCTCCTGGACGGTGAACGTGGGCGAGTATTCGGTCCACGGCCCCGACTCCATCGGGTCGGCCGAAGCAGGGAGGGCGGGAAGGAGCAGCACGGCGGTCAGAGCGGTCGCGGTGAGTAATCGCATCGACCCTCCATTAGGAAACTTTCCTATCACCGGTCATAGGATCACTTCGTGCGTTAGTGCGTCAAGACCCTTGACCGTGGCCTGTGGCTGCTGTATTCATCGGATGTCTGGAGGGGGTTGCCCATGGCACTTCGACGCACTCTCGTTGCCGCACTGGTCCTCGCCGTGATCGTGAGCCTCGGCGCGGCGCCCGCCGGCGCGGAGATTCAGCACCCGAGGCAGCAGTGGTTACGCGACTCCACGGCCGGGCTGTTCCTGCACTGGGGCATGTTCACCGCTCCACGCCACCTCGACTGCGCCGCCTGGGAAGGCGACGTCACGGGAGGCGGCTGGAGCCCGGACTACTGGGTGGACGAGGCCCGCAAGCTGGGCGCCTCGTACATCGTCCTGGCCGCCTTCCACAGCAGGCTGGGCTACGCGCGGCCGTGGCCGTCCGAGATCCCCGGCTCGTGCAGCACCAAGCGGGACTTCCTCGGCGAGCTCGTGACCGCCGGGAAGGCGAAGGACGTACGGGTCATGCTCTACATGACCGACGATCCCCAGTGGCACAACGAGCAGGGCGTCGAGACGCTCGACTCGGCCGCCTACTCCGCCTACAAGGGCCGGCAGGTCGATCTGACCACCCGTGCCGGATTCGGCATGTATAGCTATGACCTCTTCTTCGAGGTAATGGCGAAATATCCGGACTTGGCGGGGTTCTGGATCGACAACGACAACGAGTACTGGGAGCAGAACCACCTCTACGAGCAGATCCGTGAGAAGCGCCCGTCCTGGTTGCTGAGCAACAACAACGAGGACACCCCGATCATGGACACGGTCAGCAACGAGCAGAAGACCGGCATGACCCCGGCCTACGACTACCCGCAGGCCGCCTGGACCCCCATGCCGCGCCTCGTCGAGGCCGACTACAAGCTGCCCACCACCGGCGACTGGTGGTACGACGGCGGCAGCCACCCCGTGGACTTCCGGCTCAGCACCGGCCGCTACGTCACCAACGCCGGCTCGTCGATGAAGTCGCTGATGGCCGAGACCCCGATGGTCAACGGCAGATTCCCGCCCCAGCAGGAGGAGTTCAACGACTTCATGGCCACCTGGGTCCCGCCGATCAAGGCGTCCCTGCAGGGCACCGAGGGCGGCGGCTACATGTACGGAGGCATGCAGCCGGGCTTCTGGAACGACGGCGCGCACGGCGTCGTCACCGTCGAGCGCGGCGGCGCGCCGTCGACCGGCAGGGTCCAGTACGTGCACGTGGTGACCAGGCCCAGCACCGACCTGGTACGGCTGCGCGACAACGGCTACCGCGTGACCGGCGTGAGCGACCTGCGCACGGGGGAGCGGATGCGCTTCAGCCAGTCCGGCGGCCATCTGACGATCCTCGGCATCACGAAGTGGGACACCTACGACACCGTCTTCAAGGTGGAGACGGCCGGGCAGCAGCACTTCTACGACCAGTCCGCGCTCAAGGCCACCGCCTCCTCCTCGCGCGACGGTCACCCGGCCGGGGCGCTCGTGGACGGCAGCCATGAGGTCTACTGGGACAGCGGCGCGAAGCTCCCCGTGTCGGTGACACTGGATCTCGGCAGGGTGCGCAAGGCCGCGTATCTGGCGGTCAGCCAGCGCGAATGGTCGCCGACGTATGCGCGAGAGACGTTCGGCCGCCCCGAGGACTCGGCGCGGATCAAGGACTACCGGGTCTACGTGAGTGACGACGGCCGGCACTGGAGCAGGCCCGTCCGCACGGGCGCGATGCGCAGTGCCCGCGGCACGCAGTTCGTGGACCTCGGCGAGCAGCGCGCCCGCTACATCAAGCTGGAGGTGCTCAACACCTGGGCCGGAGCGCAGGCACCGCGCTTCTACCAGGAGCTGCAGATCGACGAGATCAGGGTCGCGTACGACTACCCGGTCTCCTCCGGCGACCCGGTGCCGCTGGAGGCCGAGCGTCAGCACCGCTCGGGCGCGGCGCGGGTCGAGCCGTGCCAGGCGTGCTCAGGCCGGGCGGAGGTCGCCGGGCTCGGCGGCGGCTCGCGTAACGCGATCAGCTACCGCGACGTCACGGTGGCGGCGGCGGGCGACTACCGGCTGCAGATCGACCACACGGCGGCCGCGGCCACCTCTCTGAAGGTCGCCGTCAACGGCGCCGCTCCCGTCGAGGTCCAGGTCCCGGGGGACAACACGGACGTGCCGCTCTCCACCGCCCTGCCGGTGCCGCTGCGCGCCGGGGCCAACACGATCACCCTGTCCAGCGACGCGGCCAAGGGGCCGGGCGTCGACCGCCTCGCGGTGGCGCCGCTGCCGCCCGCCTCGTACGTGCCCAAGACGACCATGACCGTCGAGCCGGGCGGCCTGCAGTGGGCCGGCCCGGGACAGCAGTCGATGAAGGTGTCGGCGAAGCTCCGCCTCGACGCCGACGACGCGCTCGACCAGGTGCGGCTCGCCCCGGTCGCGCCCGCGGGCTGGACGGTCGAGGGCGCTCCGGCGACGGCGGGCACGCTGCGGCTCGGGCAGACGCTGGAAGGCACGTGGACCCTCACCTCGCCGCCGGGCCAGGACGTCACGCCGGCCGACATCCCGATCACGGCCGCGTTCCAGGTGCTGGGCCGTTCGAACACGGTCACCAGGCAGGTGCGGGTACGGCCGCGCCCCGCCGACCGGGTGTTCGTGCGCGAGGCCGAGGACTCCCGCAACCAGCTCGGCAGCGCGGGCATCACGAGCTGCTCGCCCTGCTCCGGCGGCCAGAAGGTACGCAACCTCGGCGGCGCCCCCGACGCCTACGTGCTGTTCGAGGACGTCGTGGTGCCGGAGGCCCGCCAGTACACGCTGTTCATCGACTTCACGGTCAACGGAGATCGGTCGTACTTCGTGACCGTCAACGGCGGGACGCCGGTCGAGGTGAAGGTGAGCGGCGTGGGCAACAACACCCCCTACACCACGTCCGTGCCCGTCACCCTGAAGGCCGGCGCCAACACCATCAAGATCCACAACGACACGGCCGCCGCGCCCGACCTGGACCGGATCTCGCTGGGTTGACACGTGCCGGGGTACGACGTCGCACCCGGCCCGCCTTCGCCGGTCATCTGCTCGAGGTCACGGCTTTCAGCTCGTCGAACTCTCGGATGAGTCGCGGGGCACCTCGGCGAAGGCCACTACTTCCGCGACCCGTCCGCATGACCGGCGGCGCCGCTAACCCACCAGCTGGGTGAGTTTCAGCACCAGCTCGTACACGCCGAAGGCGAAGGGCAGGCCGACCCAGGCCCACGCCAGCACCATCAGGGCGGTCCGCCTCGGGGTCATGTCGCCTGCCCTTCCATCGCCGGCTCCGCGGGCTTCTCGTGGTACTTGTCGCTCACCGGCCGGATCAGCTCATTGGCGAGCAGGCCCACCGCCAGCAGTCCGATCATGATGAAGAGGGAGGTCGTGTAGAGCGCGGGCCCCGACCGGCCCGCGGCCTTCTGCGCGTCGGCGATGGCGTTCACGATGAGCGGGCCGAGCACGCCCGCGGTGGACCACGCGGTGAGCAGGCGGCCGTGGATCGCGCCGACCTGGAAGGTGCCGAACAGGTCCTTAAGGTACGCCGGGACCGTCGCGAAGCCGCCGCCGTAGAAGGACAGGATGCCCAGCGCGCACATGATGAACAGCACCTTCGAGGAGTTCCCCGCCAGCGCGATCACCAGGTAGAGCAGCGCGCCGACCCCCAGGTAGACGCGGTACATGTTCTTGCGCCCGATCAGGTCGGAGGTGGACGACCAGACGAACCGGCCGGTCATGTTCGCCAGCGACAGCAGCGCCACGAACCCGGCGGCCGCTCCCACGGCGACCGGCGTGGCCGTTCCCGTGAAGAAGTCCCGGATCATGGGCGCGGCCTTCTCCAGGATCCCGATGCCCGCGGTGACGTTGCAGCACAGCACGACCCACAGGAAGTAGAACTGCGGGGTGCGGATCGCGTTGCGGGCCGAGACGTCCGCGTCGGTGATCAGCGGCCTGGCCGCGACCGCGGCCCGCGTCCACCCCGGCGGCGACCAGCCCTCCGGCGGGACCCTCACCAGCAGCACGCCCATCGACATGAAGAACGCGTAGACCACGCCGTGCACGAGGAACGTGGTGGCGATCCCGCCGGTGCCTGTGCCGAACGACTCCAGCATCTGCGCCGACCACGGCGAGGCGATGAGCGCCCCGCCGCCGAACCCCATGATCGCGATCCCGGTGGCCATGCCGGGCCGGTCGGGGAACCACTTGATCAGCGTGGAGACGGGGGAGATGTAGCCGATGCCGAGCCCGATCCCGCCCACGAACCCGTAGCCGAGCACCACCAGCCAGTACTGGCGGGTGGCCACGCCCAGCGCGGACAGCAGGAACCCGGACGAGAAGCAGGCCATCGAGACGAACATCGCCCACCGCGGCCCGTTGCGCTCCACCAGTGTGCCGCCGAAGGCCGCCGACAGGCCGAGCATGACGATGCCCAGCTGGAACGGCAGGGCGCTCTGCGTGCCCGACAGATGGAGTGAGGACTCCAGCGGGGGTTTGAAGACGCTCCACGCGTACGCCTGCCCGATCGCCAGGTGGACGGAGAGCGCCGCCGGCGGCACCAGCCACCGGCTCCACCCCGGGGCCGCCACGATACGGGAACGGTCGAGGAATCTTGTCGCCACGTGTTACGCGTATCACATACAGTATGCAGTATTGGAGATCTTTACGGCGAGCGGTCAGAATTCAGCGACGAACGGCAGTAAGGCAAGGTGCCTCGTCGACGAGCGTTGGGTTAATCGTCGGGAGATCGACCACAAGTCGGTTCCTCACTTCAGTCCGGCGGTGGTGAAGCCGCTGACGAAGCGCCGTTGCATGAACAAGAACAGGACGAGCACGGGCAGCAGGTAGATCACCGCTCCGGCAGCGACGAGGTTGTTGAGCGGAAGGCCCTGCTCGTTGACGTAGCCGGCGGCCATCGCCACCGCGAGGGTGGTGCTGTCCGGGCTCAGCAGGAGTGCGGGGGCGACGAAGTCACCCCAGCTCCACGTGAAGTTCAGGATCACACTCGCGGCGATCACCGGCCACGACTGCGGCAGGAAGATCCGCCAGAACATCCGGGCGTAACCGCACCCGTCGATGACCGCGGCCTCCTCCATCTCCCGGGGGATGCCCGCGAAGAACTGGCGGAAAAGGAAGATCAGGAACGGGCTGCCTCCGAGACCCCACAGCACCCACGGCCAGAACGTGTTGACCAGGCCGGCCTTGGCGAAGATCAGGTACGTCGGTACCAATGTGACGATGCCGGGCAGCATCATCGTCGACAGCAGCACGACGAACAGCTGCTTCCTCCCCGGCGCGGTGAACCTGGCGAACCCGAAGCCCACCCACGCCGAGCTCAGCGCGGTGAGCGTCGTGTGGATCACTGCGATCGTCAGGGAGTTCTGGGTCGCGCCAAGGAAGTCGATGCTCATCACGGCGTCCCTGTAGTTGCCGAACCGGGGCGCGTCCGGCAGCCAGGTGGGCGGGAAGGCCGCCATCTCGGCCGGGGACTTCAGCGACGTGAGCACCAGCCAGGCGATCGGGCTCAGCAACGCGAGCACCACCGTGATCAGTACGACGTACAAGGCGTAGCGATAGGGCCGGCTCATCGCTTCCCCTCCGGATCGACGGTGTAGAAGACGGTCCGGGCGCTCACCTTGATGATCAGCAGCGTCACGACGAGGATCACGGCGAACAGTATCCACAACATCGCGGAGGCGTACCCGAAGCGCGAGGCGCCGAAGTACTGCGCGATCACGTGGATCATGAACAGGTAGTTGCCCTCCGGCACCGAGCCGGCGCCGCTGAGCGAGCCCGTGGACAGCAGCAGCGGCGCGAACGACTGCAGGGAGCCGATCACGCCGGTGACGACCTGGAACAGGATCACCGGCGACAGCAGCGGAATGGTGATCCGGGTGAACGCCTGCCACGACGTGGCGCCGTCCACCCGGGCGGCTTCCAGTACTTCGCGAGGTACGTCCTGCAGGCCCGCAAGCGAGATGATCATGGAGCCGCCACAGCCCCACATCACAAGCGCGTAGAGGACATAGCGGGCGTTCGGGTCGACCAGCCAGGTGATCGGATCCGCGCCGATACTGCTGAGCACGCCGTTGGCGGCGCCCGCGTCACGGTCGAAGATCAGCCTGAACGCCAGAGCCGCACCGACCGGCGGAACCACCGCGGGAAGATAGATCATCGCCCGGAAGAAACCCCGGGCACGGATCGGCTGGTTCACCATCACCGCCAGCAGCAACCCGGCGATGACCGACAGCGGCACGGTGATCAGCGTGAACGATCCGGTCCTGGCCAGCGAATTGAGCGTCAGAGGATCCTGGAAGAACTCGACATAGTTCTCCAGCCCCACGAAATGCGTGCGGGGGGACAGTCCGTCGGAGTCGGTGAGGCTGAGCCAGAACGCGTAGCCGAGCGGGAACACCGTCAGGGCGACGAACCCGATGACCCAAGGCGCGACGAACATGTAGAACGTCCGCGTCCGTCGCAGAGCGGACGTCGGCTTCTTCGGCCGCGCGGTGCGGCTCGTCGCCGAGGGAGCTTCCGCGGCCGGCGGCGGCGCAGCCGTCAGCTGCCTGGACATCACCGCAACCGCTTCTTCCCGTCGGCGAGCTGCTTGTTGAGCTCGTCGTTCAGGGTGTCCGCCAGCTGCGCCGGCGACAGCTCGCCCTTGATCGCCTTGGGCAACGCACGGGTGATCGCGGTGTCGAGGGCCTCGACCCGCGCGTACGGCGTGAACGAGAGCACTGAGAAGTGGTTCAGCTCGGCCATCTGCACCTCGTACGCCTCCTTCTGGTAGGGCTGCTGCTGCGGCATGAGTTGCCGCAGGGACTTCAGCGTCGGGATCCCCCAGCCGCCGCCGGCGCGTTTCCTGGCGGGATCGCCGGCGAGGTACCACTCCATGAACTGCCAGGCGGCATCCTTGTTCCTGCCGGCCTTCGGCATCCACAGACCCGTGGCCCCGTAGCACGGGCTGATCCGCCGGCTGGTGTCGAACTGCGGCGCCGGCAGCAGGCGCGCGACCTTGGCGGTCTTGGCGTCGGTGGCGAACAGCGCGCCCAACCAGTAGCCGTTGGTCGTGATCGCCATCCGGCCGGCCTGGAAGGTCGGCCCGTCCCAGCCGTTCGGGTCGGGGTTGAGCACCGTCGGCCCTATACCTGCCTTGGCGTAGTCGACGTACCAGGTGAGCGCGCGAAGCGCCTCCGGGCTGCTGAAGTCGACCGACGCGAGGTCGTCCGACAGCAGCTTCCCGCCGGCCGAGGCCGTCATACCGAGCAGCGTCGTGAACAGGCTCAGACCGTTCGGGTTCAGCCCGTAGACGCTGACCTTCGCGCCCTGGCGCTTCGTCAGCCGCTTGCCCATCTCGAGCAGGTCGGCGAACAGCAGCGGAGTGGTCGCGCTCGGCGGGTCGACCTTGGCGGCCTCGAACAGCGCCGCGTTGGACCAGAGCATGGCGTCCTGTGAGTAGTCCTTCACCATGCCGTACCGGGGGCCCGCGCCCTGCTTCTGACCGTCGAAGCGCCATGCGTCGTTGATGGGGTCGAGGTCGTCCGCCTTGATCAAGGTGCTCTTGGCGAAGTAAGGGTCGAGGTTCTCGGCCGCCTCGCGGGCCACGAGGTACGGCGTGTCCGTCGCCCCCAGGCCCCGCACCACGTCCGGCGGGTTGCCGCTGGTCAGCATGGCGGTCAGCTTGGTCAGGTCGTATTCGACGGTCTTGACGGTGAAGCCCAGTGCCTGCGAGGCCGCCTTGGCCTCCTCCGGGCTGAACTCGCCCGAGTTCGTCATGATCGTGATCGTGGTCTTGCCGGGGGTCGAGCCTGCGGCCGCTGTCTTCGTCGAGGAGGCCGGCGCGCAACCCGCGGCGAAGGCGCCGCCGGCCGCAGCCGTGGAGAGGGCAAGGAACCGGCGCCTCGAGAGGCCCTGGCCCGCTGTGGTCATGTCATTCCTCGCATCCTGAGTTCTGAAGAGTCGTCGAAGATCCGGCACACGGGACCGCTGGCCGGTCCCGCGCTGTCCGCGTACAACTCGCTGTCGTCCTGAGGCCGGTAGCCGAGCTCGGTCTGCGCCGACGCGGTGTCCCAGTGCCGGCGGCTGTTGGCCGAGACGCCGAAGTGCACCCCGAACGGTTCGCGGGCGCACAGCGCGGCGAGCACGAGCCTGGCCGCGTCACCGTCCGACAGCCACATGCCGAGGTACCGCCGTTCTGTCAGCGGCCAGCCGGTCAGGCCGAGCCGCAGGCAGGTGACCGAGGCGCCGGTGCGTTCCGCGTGGGAGCGGCCGAGCGCCTCGACGACGACCTTGCTGAGCCCGTACGCGCAGCAGGGTTTCGGCTCCAGCCGGGGGCTGACCGGCCAGAACACCGGCCGGTTGTACTCGCCTGCGGCATGGAGCGAGCTGGCCAGCACGATCTTCGGCACGGCGTGCGCGGCGGCCGCCTGCAGCAGCGCAGGCATCGGCCGCACATTGGCGCGGTACACGTCTTCCCAGCCATGCCAGGGGTTGGCGTCGCCGGCCAGGTGCAGGATCGCGTCCGCTCCGTTGAGAAACTCGTACGCCGCATCGGGTTCGCCGATGTCGGCGCGGCGAATGTCCACCTCTGGTTCGGGCTCGACCGCATCAGCTCGTTCAGCCGTGTCGACGATACGCAGCTTGTGGTGTCGCCGCAGGTACGGCCGCAAAACGGTGCCCACCCGGCCGAGACCGCCGGTGATCACCACCAGTGGCCGGTCGCGATCGTTCTTCGGTGCGTCCATGTCGCCATCCAGGTCGCCTGGCCGGGACCGATGCCCGAACTTGCCGAAATTGTTCGAGCACTGTTGGGTTTGTGTCAAGAGTGTTGCCGAACAATGTCGAAACTCTGTTGACGCTCGAACGACGGCGCATCGATACTCGACCACGTGGCTACAAAGGACACCGGATCGCTCAGAGCGCTCCGGCGGACGAACTCGGAGCGACTGCTGTCCGCGCTGATGGAGCACGGCACGCTGCATCGCGCGGAGCTCGCGCGACTGTCGGGCCTGTCGCGCACGACGGTGTCGACCATCGTCGGCGAGCTGATCGCGATCGGCGTGGTGATCGAGTCCGCCGGTGACGCAGACACCTCTGCCGTGGACGGGCGAGCACGTGCCTTCCTCCGCGCCAACCCCGCCGCGGGCACCGCGGCCGGGCTCGACTTCACGCTCGAGCGCATCTGGTGCCACGTCACCGACCTCGCCGGTACGACCCTTGCCAGCGAAGGCACGACCGTGGAGCCGGACACGCCCTGGCAGGAGCGGCTGGCCGCCGGCCTCCGCCTGCTCGACGGCCTGCTCGCCGCGGCGGGGCAGGACCGCTCGGCACTGCTCGGTGTCGCCGTCGGCGTCCCGGGCCCCATCGACCTGCGCACCGGCGTGGTGGGACCGTCGTTGCCGGGCCAGGCGTGGGCAGGCGTGAACGTGGCCCAGGAGTTCGGCCGGCATCTGTCCCCTCCGGTGCTGGTCGAGAACAACACCCGGCTGGAGGCGATCGCCGAGTTCACCTGGGGTGCCGGCAGCGGCGTCCGCGACGTGCTCTACATCGGCCTGTCGACCGGGATCGGCGCCGGTCTGCAGCTGGAGGGCCGGCTGCACCATGGCGGCGCCCGCGGTGGAGGCGGTTCGGCCGGGCACATCTCGGCCGATCCCTCAGGCGAGGCATGCCCTTGCGGGAACCGCGGCTGCCTCGTCCAGTACGCGTCGATTCCCGCCGTGCTCGCCGCGCTGAGGCCGACGCTGGGCGCGGACATCGGCATCGACGACGTCCTCGCCGCCACAGGGGCCGGGGATCCCGGCTGCCGTCGCGTGCTCCACGAGGCCGGCGAGGTCGTCGGACGGGTGCTCGCGAACATCTGCAACCTGCTGAACCCGGAGCGGATCATCGTCGGCGGCGAGCTCGCGCGCGCCGGCGAAGTCCTGCTCGAACCGATCCGCGCGACCTTGCGCCGCTCCGCCATGGTGCTCACACGCGACGCCGACGTCGTCGCGGCAGCCCTCGACCTGGGAGAGCGAGCCGCGGCTTCGGGCGCGGCCGCCCTGGTCCTGCGAGAGACCGACCAGCTCGTCAGCGCGCTGCTGGCCGGTGCCGAACCCGAACCGAATGAGGCAGTTTGAAGATCACCGCATACGAGACGTTCCTGGTGGCACCGCGCTGGCAGTTCCTGCGGATCGACACCGATGAAGGCCTCAGCGGCTGGGGCGAACCGATCGTCGAGGGTCGCGCCGAGGCCGTCCAGGGCGCCGTCACCACATTGATGGAGCACCTCGTCGGCGCGGACCCGCTGGGCATCGAGAAGCACTGGCAGGTGCTGGCCAAGGGCGGCTTCTACCGCGGCGGGCCGGTGCTGTCGAGTGCGCTGGCCGGAATCGATCAGGCCCTGTGGGACATCAAAGGCCGCTATCACGACGCTCCCGTCCACGAACTGCTCGGCGGCCCGGTCCGCGACCGTGTGCGAATGTACACCTGGGTAGGCGGCGCCGATCCCGCCGAGTTGGTGGACGACGCGCTGGCCAAAGTGGCGAGCGGGTTCACGGCCGTCAAGCTCAATGTCTCCGAAGCCCTGCCGCCTGTGCCGAGCGCGGCCGAGATCCGGGCGATGGCGCGCCGCGTGGAGATCCTGCGCGACGCGCTCGGAGACGACGTCGACATCGCGCTGGACTTCCACGGCCGGTTCAGCGCCGCGGCGGCCCGCCGGATCCTGCCGCTGCTCGAGCCGCTGCTCCCGTTGTTCGTGGAGGAGCCGGTGCTGCCGGAGTTCGCGCGAGACATGCGCCGGATCACCGACGCCACCAGCATCCCGATCGCCACCGGGGAACGGCTCTACTCCCGGTGGGATTTCCGTGACGTCCTGCCCACCGGCATCGCGGTCGCGCAACCCGACCTGTCGCACGCGGGCGGCATTTCCGAA
Organism: Nonomuraea sp. CA-141351; assembly: GCF_050944675.1. NCBI lineage: Bacteria > Bacillati > Actinomycetota > Actinomycetes > Streptosporangiales > Streptosporangiaceae > Nonomuraea > Nonomuraea sp. CA-141351. Next base: position 7,039,800 of record NZ_CP191982.1, on the reverse strand, counting down.
GTGCGGCGGATCGCGGCGATGGCCGAGGCGTACGACGTGGTGGTGGCGCCGCACTGCCCGCTCGGGCCGATCGCCCTGGCCGCGAGCCTGCAGATCGACCTGGCGACACCGAACTTCCTCATCCAGGAGCAGAGCCTGGGCATCGAGTACGGCGGCGGCAGCGCGCTGCTCGACTACCTCACGGACCCGCAGGTGTTCAGGTTCGTGGACGGTCACATCGAACGACCCACCGGACCCGGCCTCGGCATCGACATCGACGAGGCCGCGGTGCGATCTGCCGCGGAGAAGGGCCACACCTGGCGCCCACCGCTCCTCCGCCGGAACGACGGCTCCTTCGCGGAGTGGTGACTCACGCCACCATGGCCATCCTGACGGAGGCTCAGAGGACCTGCCGGCCCTCCTGGAGAAGCTCTTCGCCGACATTCTGGACGGGCACCTGCTCCTCGGCCGCGGACAGGCCGACGGCAACGCCCTCGCCCTGGGGGACGCCGCCTACCTGGTCCACGCCCGCCGTCCCGCAGCTGTGCCGCCCTCGTGCTCGACGAACAGGACCACAAGGTGGCCCTCGCCCGGCGCCGCGACGCCGTGGTGGCGACCGTCCGCACCCTGGCCGCCGACCGGGGCAGCGGCGCGCGGGTGTGACGACGAGCGCTTCACGGCCAAGCCCGGGGCGAACGGCCGCTGACACCTACATGTCGGTGAGCACGTAGAGGAGCGCGTTCATGCTCGTCCCGCCCACGATGTCGCGCTTGTCGATCAGGCGGCGGATGTCCGAGAGCGGTATCCACTCAATGCGCTCGGCCTCCCATGCCTCGGTTGGCGGCCCGATGTGCTGGGCGCTGTCGGCGCGGAAGATGTGGTGCTCGGAGTCGGAGATGCCGTTGGTCGGCTGGGCATAGAGCAGCGGACGCAAGGGGCCGGGCCGCCAGCCGGTCTCTTCCTCGACCTCTCGGGCGGCGGCCGCGATCGGCTCCTCGCCGTCGTCGACCCTGCCGATGGGGATTTCCCAGCCCCAGGTGTCGGTGATGAAGCGGTGCCGCCAGATGAGCAGCACGCGGTTCTGCTCGTCGGTGATGACCGCCCCCGCTCCGGGCGCGGTGCGGATGAGCCGGTGATCGAGATGTCTTCCGTCCGGAAGCTCCACATCGGCAACCCGGACATCAAGCCACGGGTCGGTGTAGAGCGGTCTTTCCGAGTGGACCTGCCAACGCATGCGGCTGCTCCCAGGATGGACGCCTGAATCGGCACCACGCTACAAGGGATGCCGGCTCGCGCCCGACGCCGACACGGACGGGTAGTGCCAGGGCGCCTGAGGAGGCGACTATTTCCACAAGTAGTCGTAGCGCGGCGGGGCCGGGTTGATGACGACCTCGCCGTCGCGGACCTGCCACTCGCTTTGTCCTTCCACTTCATGGAAGGCGAAGAACAGGCCGCAGACGAGGTCGTGGTCGTCATCGGTGGCGGGGAGCGCGGCGATCTGCCGGACCTGGTCGAGCACCTCATGGACTTCATGGGCGCGGACGGCGCGGGCGTAACAGGCGGCGTCCAGCCAGCCTCCGTCGGGGAAGGCCCAGCCTTGAGCTTCGCCTTGGCGAATGATGCGTTCGGCCGCCGGTCGCTGCCCGTGGAACTCGAGCCAGCCGCGAATGTGAACCCAGGTGCCCATGATTCGATGATGGAGCAAGCGATGCCATACGAGGCTACTTCGGGGCGCTGTCAGCGGATCTTGGCGCCGTACACGTGGTCGACCGTCATCACCATGAGCACCCTCCGGTCGGACACCATCACCGACCGGTACTCGTCCCAGTCCGGGTGCTCCCCGGCGGCGATGCGGTAGTAACGCACCAGCGCCTCGACCTCGGGACCGTGGGGGTCGGTTCCCGGGCCGGTGAGTGTCACCGGGCCCTCGGCGGTGGCCCACGCCCAGCCGTCGGGGCTGGTGACCTCCAGAGCGGCTCGCGGGTCCCGGCGCAGATTCGCCGTCTTGGCCCGTCCCTCGGTCATCGAAACGTAGACGACATCGGCCTCCTGGTCGTAGAAGGGCATGACGGGGGAAAGCTGGGGGCGGCCGTCCGACTTGATCGTCGCGAGAACACCCAGCCGGCTTTCCGCGAGCAGCGTGCGCGGGTCGAACGGTGCGGCGGTCATGGCCGAGCCCCTGAGAGCTCGCGGAACTGCCCGATCATCGCCGCATAGCCGTCACCGCCGTGTCCATCGGCTACGGCCCGGTCGGTCAGGGCCTTGATGAACTTCGGAAGTTGGGCGTTGACGCCGAGGGACTCGCTCTCGTGGATGAGGTGCTCCATCGCGGCCAGGTGGGTGTCGATGGTGGAATCGAAGGCCGGGTACGTGCCGTCGTCGATCTGTTGTGCGTAGGCGGACAGCCAGCCGTTCACGGTTTCGATCCCCTTGGTCGCGATCGGGGCGAACGTTGTGGCGTCCACACCCGCCGCGCCGACCAGGGCGGCACCATGCAGGAAGCCGTTCAGAATGTTCCACATCAGGCTCAGCACAGCCACGTCATACAGCGACGACAGGCCGTGGTCGTCGCCGAGATACGTCGTTCCCGCGCCGAGGCTCCTCAGGGTCGGTTCGTGCAGGTCGAAGGCCGATCGCGGTCCGCTGTAGAGGATGACGGCATCGGCCCCGACGGCTGAAGGGGTGGCCATGATCGCGCCGTCGAGGTAGGTGCCGCCCCGCTGCGCCGTCCACTCGGCGGTCTCGCGGGCCCCGCGCGACGTTCCCGAGGCCAGGTTCACCAGGACCCGGCCGTCGAGGACCTCGCCCAATGGATCGAGGAGCTCGTGCACAGTCTCATAGTCCGAGACGCAGACGACCACAACAGGGCTGGCCGCGACGGCCTCGCCGACCGAGCCGGCGAGCTTCGCGCCCTGGGCGACCAGTTGTCCGGCCTTCGCTGCCGTGCGGTTCCACACGGTGGTGGGGTGCCCGTCGCGCAGGAACGCTCCGGCCAGCGCCTGGCCCATCAGGCCCAGCCCTATGACCGTCACGGGCGTGTGGGTGGCGACGCGATTCTGCATGTGTCCTCCCTCGAGGGGTTGGTGGTCATGGCAGAATCCTCAACGTTCACACCGGTATGAAGGTCAAGGAGGAGTGAGCGTGCTGATCGGGGAGTTGAGCCGGCGGACCGGAGTCCACGCGCATCAGCTGCGTTACTACGAGGCCCAGGGCCTGCTCGAGCCCGGCCGCGGCGCCAACGGCTACCGCGAGTACGCCGACGACGCCATCCTGACCGTGACCCAGATCAGGAGGCTGCTCGAGGCCGGACTGTCGACGCAGGAAATCGGGTTCATGCTGCCCTGCGCGACCGGTGCGGCCCCGGACCTCGAGCCCTGCCCGGAGCTCCTGGACATGCTACGAGCACGCCTGAACGGGCTGGACGGACACATCGACACGCTTATCCGCTCCCGCCAGGTCCTGCACGACTACATCGATGCCACCGAACGGCGTGTGTCACCGCACTATCAGGGATACGACTCCGCCACGCCGGAGCCGGCACCGGCGTGGTCGTAAACGGGTACTGCCGGACCCCGGTTGAGCAGGACCCCTTCCATCGCTGTGACCTGCCATTTCGGGTGCTTGTCTGGAAAGGAGACACGATTCGGCGCTGCCCTGGACGGCGGGGCGCACAGGAAGGCTGATGGCATGACCGAGCACGGACGCATCGTCACCCCGTTCGGCGCGCAGACCACCGCAGCGGAGGTCGTCGCGGGCGTCGCTCTGACCGGCCGCCGCGCAATCGTCACCGGCGGCTCCTCGGGCATCGGCCTGGAGACCGCTCGGGCCCTGGCCGCAGCCGGAGCCGAGGTGACCCTCGCGGTCCGCAACTCGGGCAGAACGCCGTCAGAGATCTCGTGTCCTTCCGGAATGTTCAGTGTCGGGTGCAGCTCGAAAGGAGGCTCACATCAGCAGCGCTTGTGTCCACCTACTGTCCCGATGCGAAGGCGTGGCTGCGGCGTACCAACTGCCACACCGTCTCCAGGTCCGCCTCGTTCCGAGGTCCGTACAGCATCACCAGCGTCGGTGGGTGGCGGCCCTCGTGTACCGCCGGGTGGAACTCGGCCCATCCCTTCGCCACGACTTCGGTGGCCTCTCCCTCGGGCAGGAGGGCGTGCAGGCTCCCGTCGTGGTCCCCGTGGAGGTGGGCGAACTCCGTGCTGTCCTGGAAGAACGCCGAGCTCGGCCCGTACGCGTACGCCGGGTCCAGGTGCAGCGCCCGCGTCTCCGGCAGCGAGATGACGCTGGTGCCGGTGCGGACGTGGGCGAGGGCGGACATGCGGCGCCACAGGTCTTCCTGCAGCTCGACTGGTGCGATCTGGTCGAGCTGCTGGTGCGGGATGCCGGTCGTGGTGGCCGGGCGCGGGCCGCGACGCGACCGCAAACCCGGCCCGGCCAAGCCGGGGTCGGCCAAACCGGGCTCCACGGGAATTTCGGGCTCTCTACTGCTCACAGACAGTAATGGTACAACTACTACTTGACGGCCCCGCTGGTGATGCCCGAGATGATCTTCCGTTGGGCCACGGCGAAGACCACGACCAGCGGCAGGCTCATCAGGATCACGTACGAGAAGATCAGGTGCCAGTTGTTGAGGTAGAGCCCGGCGCTCGCCACGCGGAAGAGGTTGAGCGGGAGCGTGTCCAGCCGTCCGCCGATGACGAAGAAGGCGTAGAAGACGTCGTTCCAGACGTACAGGCAGACCAGGATGGTGGCGGTGGCCAGCACCGGGCGCAGCAAGGGGAGCACGACCAGCCAGAAGACCCTGAACGGGCTCGCCCCGTCGAGCTGCGCCGCCTCTTCGAGCGAGACGGGGATGGTACGCACGAAGCCGGTGACGAAGAAGATCACCGTCGACATGTAGATGCCCATGTAGACGCCGATCATCCCGACCGCGGTCCCGGCCAGGCCGAGCTGGCGCAGCAGCAGGACGACGGTGACGACGGCGGGCGGGAGCACGATGCCGCTGATCGCCAGCGCGTACAGCACGGCGCTGATCCTGCTGGCGCGCCGGGCCAGGATCCATGCCGCCATCGACCCGAACAGCAGCACCCCCACCACCGACGGCACGACGACGAGCAGGCTGCCCAGCGCCCCCTGGAGCACCTTGCCGTCGGCCCACACCTGGCCCAGGTTCTCCAGGAGGTGCCATGTGGACGGCAGCGAAAGGTCCGGCTGGAGCGCCTCGCTCTGGGACTTGGCGGCCGTCACCAGCACCAGCCACAGCGGGGTGCCGATGGATGCCACCACGAGGACGAGCGCGACGGCCGGCTGCAGCCGCCTCCAGCCGCTCGCATCACTCAAACCGTTCACAGGACCTCCTCCCGCTTGCGCAGGACATAGATGACCGGGAAGGCCATGAGGGCCACCAGCAGGAACAGCACCAGGCTCATCGTCGTGGCCTGCGCGAACAGTCCCTGACCGAAGGTGCGGTAGATGAAGATGTTCAGGATCTCGGTCGTGCGGGCGGGACCGCCGCCGGTGGTGGCCTGGGCGACGTCGAAGCCGTTCATCGAGCCCAGCAGCGCCGTGGCGACGTTGAACGTGATCGCGGGCGCCAGCAGCGGGAAGCGGACCGTCCAGAACGTACGCCACCGCGACGCCCCGTCGATGTGGGCGGCCTCCACGATGTCCTCAGGGATGGTCTTCAGCCCGGCCAGGTAGATGAGCATCGACAGCCCCATCCACTTCCACGCGTGGATCAGCGCGACCACCACGATCGTCCAGGTGGTGTCGCCGAGCCAGGCGTAGTCGATCCCGAGGAGCTGGTTCAGGCCGCCGGTGGGCTTGAGCAGGGCCTGGAAGATGTAGCCGACGGCCAGCGCGGACATCAGCACGGGGATGAGGAAGAACACCCTGGCCACCCGGTTGACCAGGGTGTCGCGTTCGAGCAGCACGGCCAGGCCGAAGCCGAACGCGTTCTGGAAGACCGCCACCAGCACCGCGTACACCACCGTGACCCGTAGCGACCGGAACAGCGTGCCGTTGGAGGCCAGGTCGGTGAAGTTCTCCAGCCCGACGGGACTGATCGAGCTCTTGAAGCCCGACCAGTCGGTGAAGGCGTAGACGAAGTTGAACACCGTCGGCAGGAAGAAGAACACCAGCAGGATGGCGAACGCCGGAGCCATGAACCACATGGGGTGCGTCCGCCGCCGGACGACGGGACGTCCGGGGCTCGTGGCGCGGCGGGGCACGGTCTGCCTGGCGGTAGTGGTGGTCAGCATGTGGAACTCCTCAGAAACCGCTCGCCCCGGCCGCCTTGGCGAGCTGGGCGAACTGGTCCTGCGTGGCCGAGGCGACCTTCTCCGGCGTCAACGTCCCGTTGATCATGTCGGCCAGGTTCAGGTACAGGTCCGGGTTGGCCACCGCCAGCGCCTGCATGGACCCGACGGCGGTGGGCAGCGAGGCGTGCACGTCGAGGAGCGCCTGCGGCACGCCCGCCGGGCTGGGCACCGACGGCTCCAGGGAGACGGTGTTGCGGTCGGCGACGAAGTCCTTGTAGCCGGGGCCCATCCAGTACGCCAGGAGCTGCCGCGCCGCGGCCTCGCGCTTGGCGTCACCGGTCTTGAACGCCACCAGCGCGTTGGACTGGTCGGGGATGAACGTGCCGACGTTGCCCGACGGCGAGATCGGGAAGAAACCGATTTTCTTGTTCAGCGTCGCGGTGTCCGCCGAGGCCTGGAGTTGCCCGAAGAACGAGTTCACCTGCACGGCCATGGCGGCCTTGCCGGACAGCAGCGCCGCGCCCTGGTCCTCGAACTTCGCGGTCTTGATGTCGGAGTTGAACAGCCCCTCGTCGATCAGCGACTTGTACTTCTTGATCGCCCCGACCACGGTCGGGCTGTTGAACGTCTCCTTGCCCGTGTTGATCCGCTCCCACAGGCCGTCCTTGGCCGCGTCGGCGAGCTGGACCTGCACCCACCACTGGGTCGCCCACTTGTCGCCGGCCATCTCGAAGAACGGCGTGACGCCCTTGCCCTTGAGCGTGCGCGCCAGCTCCACCATCTCGTCGAAGTTCTTCGGCGTACTGGTGATCTTGTTGGCGGCGAAGACCTCCTTGTTGTAGTAGACGCCTTCGACCGCGGGGCTCGTGACGAGGGCCGCGTACCGGGTGCCGTTCAGGATGCCGGTCATGTCCTTCAGGTCCGGCGACAGCTGCGACAGCCACGGCGCGTCGTTCAGCGGCTGGAGGTTGGCCTTGGCGTTGATCGCGGTCAGCATGGACGCGGTCGGCTGCCAGAACGCCAGGTCGGGCTTGTCACCGGTGGCGACCTTGGTCTGGATGCCCTGCTCGTACGGGTCCGGGATCGTCACGACCTCGACCGTCGCGCCCGTCGCCTGCTGGAATCCGGCGATGACCGCCTTGGGCACGGTGTTGCTGTTCTGCGCGGCCCAGATCGTCAGCTTCACGCCGTCGAGCTTCGCGGTCGGGTCGGCCCAGGTCGCGGCGGCGGCGGGGGCGGAGGAGGAGGTCTCGACCGAGGGGTCGCTGCAGGCGGCGAGCCCGAGCGCGAGCGTCGCCGCGGCGGCGGCGGACGTCCATTTCGTCTTCATGGTGGTCTCTTTCATGAGGCGGTGCGGATGCGGAAGATCCGGGCGGAGAGGGGCTCCTCGCCACGGGACGTGAGCGTCAACACGCCAGGGCCGGGCTGCCAGTCGCGATCCCAGTCCGGCAGGTGCCGCGGGTAAAGGACGTCGATCTCGACCGCACGGCCCGCCAGGTGGGGCAGGTCGAGCCGTACGGACCACGCATCATCCCGCCGCCAGACGCCAGCGTATGTGGTGTCGCCGGCACGTAGTCCCAGCGCGACCGTGCCGTCGTCCCAACGCGGCAGCCCGAGCGGCCACAGCGGCGTCGCGCGGGCCAGGTCCGCGCGAATCTCCTGGTGGACGCGTACGGCGTCGCGGACGGACTCGAGCTGCGCGGCGCTCATCCCGTCCAGGTGGCCGGACAGGTAGAGCCGCCCCAGCATGCCGGTGCACAGCGTGAAGGCGATCTCCTCGTCCGACATGTCGGGTTGCGGGTAGGCCCAGCTCGCCGACTGCTCGGGCAGCAGCGACATCGGCGCCGACACCGCGATCGGCGGGTAGAGCCGGAAGTCCTGCTGGTCGCTGGTGGACTGCAACTGCAGCCTGGACAACATCGCGTAGTCCATGCGCATGGCGCCCGACGCGCAGTTCTCCAGCGTGAGCCCGGGGTGGCGCTCGAGCACGCCCTCCAGCCATGCCAGGTGCGCCCGGTTGGCGGCCAGCAGCCCGTCCCCGGCGCTGTCGGCGTCCAGGTCGGTGCCCGCTCCCGGGTCGATGTTGTAGTCGAGCTTGAAGTAGCCGACGCCCAGCTCCTCCACCAGCCGGTCCACGACCTGGTCCAGGTGCGCGACCGCGCGGGGGTGGCGCAGGTCGAGGTGGTAGCGGCCGTGCTCGACCAGGCGTACGCCGCCGCGCTGCAGGAACGCCTCCGGCGGCAGCTTGTCCGCCATGGGGCTGCGTACCCCGATCACCTCGGGCTCCAGCCACAGGCCCGGCACCATGCCGAGCTCCCGGATGCGGCCGAGCACCTCCTCGATGCCGCGCGGGAACCGCGTCTGCGACGGCTGCCACTCTCCGACGCTGTCCCACCAGGTGCCGCCGTCGTCGTACCAGCCGGCGTCCACGCAGAACACCTCGGCCCCCGCGGACGCGGCGGCGTCGATCAGCGGCAGCAGCTTGGCCGTGGTCGGGTCGCCCGACAGCGTGTTCATGTAGTCGTTGAACACCACCGGCAGCCGCTCCCGGTCGGGGTGCGGCCGGACGATCGCCCGCCGATGCGCGGTCAGCGCCTCAGCCGCGCCCTCCAGGCCGGCGTCGGACACCGCGACCGACACGGGCACCGTGGTGAACGACTCCCCGGGGTGGAGCCGGTGCTGCCACTGGTGGTCGATGTCGGTCGGGCCGAGCAGCGCGACGCACGGGTCGTCGAGCCGCTCGCCCACCTCCCAGCGCCAGGGACCGTTGTGCTCGATCTGCCACAGCCACGCCTGCCCGCTGCCGCGGTCGATCAGCCCGCCTGTGGGCAGGTGGCTGCCGGTCGACCAGGTGCCCGTGCTGACGACCGCGAGCCGGCCGCGGCCGTCCTGCCCGTGAAAGGGCAGGTGCAGGTCGGGTACGGCCTGCGCGCGGAGGCCCTCGCGGACCCAGCGGCTCTCGCCCAGCCACTCGCTGTCGGCCCGCACCACGTCGGTGGAGTCAACCGACCCCGCGAAGGCGGCGGCGAACGACGTGACGCCCAGCAGCAGCGCGGGCTCCTGGCCGCGGTTGGTCACCTTTGTCCACGACTGGAACGCGGCGACCCCGTCCGCCGAGCGGAGGAACACCTCGGCGTCCAGCCCGCTCTCCGCATCGTGCAGGTGTACCCGCAGGACGTGCCATGCCCCGTCCGTGCGCTGGTCGCAGCCCAGATAGGCGAGGCGCCGGCCGACCGCGGTCTGGGAGAAGCGATGCGAGGCGCGCGCCCGCCCGGTGCCCGGGAGCAGCAGCTCCACCAGCGGCTGCGTCGCCCGGGGCCGGTGCGCGGTGGCCGCGTCGCCGCGCGACAACGACCGCACGCCGACCGGGCCGTCGGGTGAGACGTCGAGCACGACCCGAAGGCTCGGGTGGCCCCAGACGACGCTGGTGTTCATGGATCTCCCTTGCTTGTTCTAGCCGAGTGGTGCGGCGATCTGGATGCGGTCGATGTCGGGTGCGTAGCGGCTGGAGGCGTTGCCGAACGTGATCGTGTTCGCTCCGGCGGCCAGCGTGACGTCCACCACAGTGGTGCGGTAGTTCGACCAGCCCAGCGTGTTCCGGAAGTAGTGCCGGATGGCTGAGCCGCCGTTGACGGAGATGTCGGCGTAGCGGTCGACGATGTTGGTGTTGTAGTTGGTTGCGCCATCGCCCAGCTCGCCGTTGGCGTACGTGACGACCATGCGGTAGCGGCCCGCCGACGGGACGGTGACGTTGTTGAAGCGCAGCGTGTTGGCCGCGCCGGCGCCGATGAAGCCGACGTACCGGCCGCCCGAGGCGGCCGAGTTGGAGGCGACCTTGGCGGCGCCGCCCAGCGTGTTGGCGCCGGCCTCGGCCTCGTACGCGGTGATCGTGCCGGACGACGATGCCACGTCGATGTAGTCCAGCAGGGCCGTGCCCACCTCGAGGCGGTTGATCCCCGCTGTCAGGAACACCTTGACGGTCGCCGTGGTCCAGTCCTGCGCGGCGGGCAGCGTGACGTCGGTCAGGTCGGAGCCGTTGAGCCGCAGCCTGACCACGCGGGAGGCCTGAGCCGAGTAGCGCAGGCCGACGTTGTAGTAGCCGTCCGTGGGCGCCGTGACCACGAACTTGGTGCCGCCGTCCACGTAGGAGACCGGGCCGTACGTGATCGACCCGGACAGGGCGGCGTACTCGGCCTCATAGCGGGAGCCGCCGGTCGCCGCCTTGGCCGGGGTCACGATCACGTGGTACGCCGAGGCGCCCTTCAGGCCCGTCAGCGGGATCGTGATCTGGCCGCTCGTGGGGGTGAAGTTCGTGTCGGTGAGCTTGTACGGGCCGGAAGAGGGGTTCAGCCCGGTGTCGTCCACGCCCCGGACGGTGGCGTGGACCGTGGTGCCCAGGGCGCTCGGGATGCCCTTGACGACCAGGTTCGTATCGTACGTGCCGCTGGCCGGGTTGTTGCCGCCGAAGATCACCCTGGCCTGCTTCTTGGTCTGGTCGAACGCGGCGAGGCCCTGGAGCGAGCCGCCCGCGGCCGGCGGGGTGACGGCCACGGTGTTGCCGGTCAGCTCGCCGTACCACTTGTACAGCCACCAGCCGCCGGTCGCCTGGTTGTTCCTGGTGACCAGGTCGTTCAGCCCGCCGGCCGTCGTCCAGTACGCCAGGCAGCCGTCGACCTTGCTGTTCTCGAACTTGGCCACGAACTGCACCAGATTGCCCGGCACACCCAGGTCGCCCGACGACCTGCCGTACTCGTTGATCGTGATGGCTCTGGCGGATATGCCGAGGCTCGACTCGATCGCCCGGTAGTCGGAGTAGTGCGTCTGCCAGCTCGTGAAGAAGTCGTTGCCCAGCTCGTGCCAGGTGGTGACGTCGGGCAGCACGCTGTTGTCCCGCGCGAACTGCATGAACGTGCGCATGTCGGCCGAGCGGTAGCTCGCGAAGTTGGGGCCGGCGATGCGGGCGCCGGGGTCGAGCGAGCGGATCCGGCGGTAGACGGTCCTGTAGTCGTTCATGAAGCCGGTCAGGTTGCCGCCGTACCAGATCTGGTCGGGCTCGTTGAAGGGGACGTACACGTACGAGGTGCGGTACGGGTCGGCGACGACCTTCCTGACCATCGTGTCCACCTTGGCCAGGTAGTCGTCGATGCCGAGGTTCTCGTACGGCCACTGCTTGTAGATGTCCTGCATGTAGATCTGGATCTCGCGGCCGCCCGCGCGCTTGAACATGGGGGCGATCTTGAGCGCGTCACCGTTCGGGTGCTGCAGGCCGTCGGGGGCCTTCTGGGCGGTGACCTGGGGCTTGAGGGCGGCAAGCATGGTCTCGTTCGGGATGCCCTCCTCGCCCAGTCCGTACAGGAAGCCGGTGGCGCCGTAGCGAAGCGCGCCGGTCTGTGAGGCGAGGTCGACGACGAGCTGGAACGCGGCCTGGACGGGGGCGGCATGCACGGCGGCGGTCACCATGACCACCGTCGGCACCGCTGACCAGGCATTTTTCCTCCTCATGACGGGACAACCTCCTTGCGCGCTGGGACGTTTTCGCGCACTTGGGGGACGTGGAGGTGCTAGATGTGACCGGTCACATTTCCTTGTGGCATGAGTGTGACCGCTCACATAGCCCAGGAAAAGACCCTGTTACCAGGTTGTTACCAGCAAATGTCCGACGAGCGACCAGTAGGCGGGCCGGCAACAGCCCACCCGTTGACCGACGAAGTGGTGGACCGGCCGACGCCCACCCCGGACCGGCATCGCCTTCGGGCGATTGGTGGGCCGGAGCACCATAGCCGGGTGAGGCCGGACTCTCCCAGCCGCGGCTTCCGACCCTCGTTCCCGCTGCCCCTTATGCAAAGCGGCCCACACTGCCGCACGGGAACGACCGCGCCATCTGGACGCTCCGGCGGTGCCGCGTCCGGTCGTGCGCATCGGCCACGATCTCTTTCCGGACCCCGCCGGGCCGCGGCCTGGCGGGCCGGGTCCCCGACGCGGGTGCTGACGGCCTGCGCACGCTGGAGGGGCGGGTTGGGGCTTGCGGGCCGTACGCGGGAGGATGGGGCGGTGCACGGGAACGAGGAGACGCGCCTGAGGGTGAGGCTGCTCGGCACCCTCGAGGTGTGCCGCGGCGACGCCGTGGTGGCCGTTCCCGGCGCCCGGCTCCGCGGCCTGATCGCGCGGCTGGCGCTGGCCGGCGGCCGGCCGGTCGAAACAGGCGTCCTGGTCGATGCGCTGTGGCCGCAGGAGCTCCCGGCCGACCCGGCGAACGCGCTGCAGTCGCTGGTCTCCCGGCTGCGCCGGCTGCTCGACGAGGCCGGCGCGGTCACTCAGTCCGAGGACGGCTACCGCCTCGGCGTCACGGATGACGACGTTGACGCGCTGCGGTTCGAGCGGCTGGCCGCGCACGGCCGTGACCGGCTCCGGGCCGGCGATCCCCGGGAGGCGGCCGGGCTGCTGGGCGAGGCGGTCGCGCTCTGGGGCGAACCGTCGGTGATCGCCGCGGTCGCCCCGGCGGTCGCGACGCGGCTGGCGTGCACCGCGGTAGAGGCGGGCGCGGATCTGGCCGAGGCGGAGCTGGCGCTGGGCCGCGCCGACGACGCCGTCACCCGGCTGAGCGCCCTGCTCGCCGAGCACCCGGCGGACGAGCGGGTGGCCGCGCTGCAGATGGACGCGCTGGCCGCCCAGGGCCGCCAGGCCGACGCCCTCGACCTGTATGAGCGGGTGCGCGAGACCCTCGCCGACCGGCTCGGCGCCGACCCCGGCGCCGCCCTGCGCGAGCGTCACCTGCGCCTGCTGCAGTCGCCGCCTCCCGCTCACGAGGCGCAGCGGGAGGAGCCCGCGAGTAATCTGCCCGCTGCCCTGACCAGCTTCATCGGGCGCGACGACGACCTCGCCCGGATCGACACGCTGCTCGCCCGCGGGCGCCTCGTCACGGTGGTCGGGCCGGGCGGGGCAGGCAAGACCCGGCTCGCGGTCGAGGCGGGCCGCCGCCACCGCCACGAGTACCGCGACGGCACCTGGCTGGTCGACCTGGCTGCGGTCACCGAGCCGGCAAAGGCCGGTGCGGCGATGCTGGCCGCAATCGGGCTGCGCGGCGCCGCGCTCTTCGAGGCCTCCGGCCGGATGCGAGGCGAGGGCAGCGAGCTGGACGTGCTCGCCGACCAGCTCAACGGCCGGGAGAGCCTGCTCGTGGTGGACAACTGCGAGCACCTGATCGACGCCGTCGCGCACCTGATCGCAGCGCTGCTGCCGCGCTGCGCCGGGCTGCGGGTGCTGGCGACCAGCCGCGAGCCGCTCGCGATCGACGGCGAGGCGCTGGTCCCGCTCGGCCCGCTGGAGCTGCCGGGCCCCGGCGACGACCTCGAGGACATCCGCCGCAGCGCGGCGGTACGCCTGTTCACCGAACGGGCCGCGGCGGTGCGCCCCGGCTTCGACATCGACGAGCAGACACGCGCAGACGTGGTCCGGCTGGTGCGCGGCCTGGACGGCCTGCCGCTGGCGCTGGAGCTGGCCGCGGCCCGGCTGCGGACCCTGTCGCTGGTCGAGCTCGCCGCCGGGCTGTCCGACCGGTTCCGGCTGCTCACCACAGGCAGCCGGGCCGCGTCGCCGCGGCACCGCACGCTGCGCGCGGTCATCGCCTGGAGCTGGGATCTGCTCGGCGAGAACGAGCGTACGGTGGCCGAGCGGGTCTCGGTCCTGCCCGGCGGCGTGACGCAGGAGTCGGCCGCCGCGGTCTGCGCCGGCACCGCGGTGCTCCCGGGCGAGGTCCCCGAGCTGCTCGCCGCCCTGATCGACAAGTCGCTGCTGCATCTGGCGCCCGACGCGGGCCGCTACCGGATGCTCGAGACCCTGCGCGAGTACGGGATCGAGCGGCTCGCCGACCGGGGCGCGCTCGACGCCGTCCGGGATCTCGCCGCCCGCTACCTGGCCGACCTGGTCGCCCGCGAGGAGCCGCTGCTGCGCGGCCCCGATCAGCTCGCCGCGCTGCGCGTGATGCGCACCGAGTACGACAACGCGCTCGCCGCCCTGCGCCACCTGTGCGACACCGGCAACGCCACCGCGGCCGTCACGCTCGCCATGGACCTCTCCTGGTACTGGCAGATACTCGGCCGGCATGCCGAAGCGGCGTACTGGCAGGGGGAGGCGCTGGCGCTACCTGCCGCGAGGCACACGCTGGACCGCGACACCGCCGAGGCAGTCCTCCTGCTCAGCCGCATCAACGCCCGCTCCCCGCTGACCGTCGAGGGCCTGCACGAGAACGAATCCGCGCTGCGGGCCCTGGCCGATCGCCTGCTCGCCCACCCGTCGCTGCCCGGGTTCGCCGGCGTGCTGGCCGCGATCACGCTCCACTTCCTGCGGGAGCACGAGGCGTCGCTCGCCTTGGTTCAGCATCTCGTCGACGGCCCCGACGTCTGGCTGTCCGGGCTGGCCCACATGTTCCGGGCCTCGTTCGCCGAGAACGAAGGCGACCTCGACCAGGTACGCGCCGACGTGGCCGCCGCGCTCGACGCCTTCGGCCGGGCCGGCGACCGCTGGGGCCTGGCCGCCGCGCTGCCGATGCGCGCGCTGCTGCGGCAGTACGACGGGGACCTCGACGGCGCGTTGGCGGACCTTCGCGAGGCCCGGGCACAGGCGCAGCAATTCGGCTCGCTGAGCCTGGCCGACGAGATCTTCCTCGACGTGCGCTGGATCGACCTCTGCCTGCGGCGGGGCGAGGACGCCCGAGCGAGGGCGATGCTCGAGGCGGTCCGCGAGCGGGCGGGGCGATCGGCGTCGCCCGAGCTGGTCGTCATCGTCACCGCTCTCGAGGCCGGCATGTGGCTACGACTCGGCGACCCGGACCGCGCGCAGGCCCGCATCGAGGCGGCCGAGGCGGAGATGGCCGGCGAGTCCCCGGCCGGCGGCGCCCACGGGCGGGCGATCGTCAGCTCGGCGCGGGCCTTGCTGTGCGTGCGGCGGGGCGACGCCGAGGGCGCCGAGGCGGCGCTGGCCCGGGCGTACGGGGCGGCCCTGGAGAACCGGGACCTGCCGATCATGGCGATGGTCGCGGTGGCCGAGGCCGAGCTGGCCGGGCTGCAGGGGCGGCACCGGGACGTGGCCCTGCTGCTCGGCGCGGCGGCCCGGCTGCGCGGCACCCACGACCTCAGCGACCGGCAGATCCAGGAGATGGTCGCCCGCGGCCGCGCGGCGCTGGGCGAGGACGTCTTCGACGCGGCATACCAGGATGGCTGGCAGCTGGACGGGAAGACGGCCTCGCTCCAGGTCGATCCGGCGCGCCTGCGCCGGGAGCTGGACGGCCCGGTGCAGGCGTAAGCCCTATCCCCGGAACAGCTCCAGGTCGAAGGCCTCGGCGATCGCCTTGTTGCCCGCGTCGTTCGGATGGATGTTGTCGCCGGAATCGAACTCGGCGCGCAGCTTCGTCGGTGCGGCCGGGTCACGGGTGGCCGCGTCCAGATCGACCACCGCGTCGAACTCACCGCTGCTGCGGATCCAGCGGTTCACGTCCTGGCGCATGCGCTCGCCCTCCGCCGTAAAGACGAACGTGCCGCCGAATTGCGTCAGCGTGCAGCCGATGATCCGCAGGCCGTGCAGATGCGTGCGGCCGATCAGCAGGCGGTAGCCGGCGATGATGTCCTCCGCCGTCGCCCGCTCGCTCTCCGGCATGCCCGGCATGTAGCCGAAGCAGATGTCGTTGCCTCCCTCGGACAACACCACCCAGCGCACGCCGGGCCGGGCCAGCACGTCGCGGTCGAAGCGCGCCAGCGCGCTGGCGCCGAAGCCGTCGGTCTCGCGCAGGACGCGGTTGCCGGCGATACCCATGTTGATCACCGCGCGCGGCGGCAGGTCCTGCTGCGCGGCCAGCCGGCGCGCCAGCAACGAAGGCCACGGCGTGTCCGCATCGGGCGTGGTGCCGGCGCCATCGGTGATGGAATCGCCGAAGGCGACGATGGTGGCGGCCGTGGGCTGCGCCAGCACGTCGATGCCGGCGAGCCACAAATAGGACTGAAACCCGGTGGCGTCATGCAGGCTCCGCGTGGCGGCCTGGTTGCCCGGTGCGAGCCACGCCGTGCGCAGTCCGACCTCGTGCGTCGTGGGAATGACGTTCTCGCCGGGGATGTACAGCGAAACGACCAGATCGGTCTGCGCGGGCACGTCGTACTCGATGGGATCGCTGTAGATCTGCGCGCCCGTCGGCAACACCACCGCATCGCGCCCGCCGAAGGTCAGTTCGCGCGTGCTGCCCGCGCGGATCGCCGCGCCGCTGTCGTGCCGCGCGATCTGCGCGGCATCGATGCGCACCGGCGCGTAACCGAAGGAGTTCGACAGCGCGACACGCACGGCCGTGCCGCCCACGGTGGCACGCGCCACCATGCGCACGGTCTGCGCGCTGACCTTCGTCGGCGCGGCCGGCGGTTCGGCCGGCTGGGGCGTGAAATCCTGTGCCGCCGCGTCGGCGTCCGGCGCACCGGCCAGAGGAGCGTCGTCCGGAGGACCCGGCATCTGCGGCCCTCCACCGGGCTCGGCGGGCTGCGCCAGCTGCTGCGCCGTGCCCCAGGTGGCGATCCAGTTTCCCTGGTTTGCAGGGCTTGTCCTTATGCTTTCGCGGACCTCGTCCATGGACCCAACCTCACAAATTGAAATGGCTCGTGGTCATATTGCGGATCGATGTTTCCGTCCGGGCCCGGCGGTCGAAGTATTTCCCGTCTACCGCCTCGGGGGGATGGGCGGCACAGGCCCTCGGAGCCGGCCCGCGCCGCTGCGGCCGCCTCGTGCCCGAGGTGCCGCCGGATGGCGGCGCGGCGACGGGCACGGCGCTCTCATTCAGAACCAGCGCGCGAGCGCCTCGTCGAGTGACTTGGACGACGCGTCTGTCCACGCGATGCAGCCGTCGGGACGGATCAGCATCGACGTGCCTTCCTTGGTGTGTGCATGGTGCACGTTTCGCGGGAGCGACCGTTCCGAAGGCGAGACGAACAGGCCGCCGCCTTTCTCCATCAGCGCGTAGAGCCGCTCTTCGCTGCCGTCGGCGAGCGTGAGGAGCCGGTCCTTCGCGAGCGTGCCGACGAGCGGGTCGTCGTCGCCGAGGTCGTAACGAATGCCGGCACCCGAGAGCATCTCGCCGATGTGGCGATTGCCTTCGGGCAGCTTGATCAGGTCGCTCACGATGGTGCGGAGCGCGCTCGTGAGCGGATCAGGACGTACCAGCGCGACTTGCGCGCGGGTGTTTTCCAGGACGCGCGCACCGACGCAATGGCGCTCGGCGGTGTAGGAGTCGAGGAGATGATCGCGCCCCTTCACCGCCGCGGCAAGCTTCCAACCAAGGTTGGCGGCGTCGACGAGACCGAGGTTCAAGCCTTGACCGCCAAAGGGTGAGTGGACGTGCGCGGCGTCGCCGGCGAGAAGGACGCGGCCCATACGGTAGGTCGTAGCCTGCCGCGCGTTATCGGTCCAGCGCGTCGCCTTCGACATCGAAAGGATCTTGACGTCGGTGCCGCTCACGCGCTGGATCGACGCTTCGACCTCGACCTGCGTGATCGGCGCATCCCGATCCGGCGGCGGGCCGTCGAACTCCGCCGTGAAGACACGCCCCGGGATCGACGTGATGAGGCCGCGCGGCGTTCGCTGCCAACCCTTCACGAGCTTCTCGGGCGCATCGAACTCGACGAGAGCCTGATAGCCGGTGATGGTCGGATCCGTGCCGGGGAACTCGAAGCCGGCGACCTTGCGGACGCGGCTCCGGCCACCGTCGCAGCCGACCAGGTACTTCGCGCTCAGCGGGCCCGCGCTCGTCCGCACGGTCACGCCGTCGTCGTCCTGCTCGAAATCTTCCACCACAACGCCGCGACGGATCTCGATCCCGAGCTCGCTCGCGCGCGCGGTCAGCATCCTCTCGAGCGCCTCCTGCGGCACCATACGGCTGTGGCGCTCCGGGTCGCGCTGAAGATCCTGGTCAATCACGAACAACGCGGAAAAATGGCCGCCCGGCTTCTTCACCGGTCCGGATCCGGCACGCGCCGCCTTCGTCATCGGCATCGTCACTTCTTCCTCATCCAGCGCAGGCGCGAACCCGCGTCGCTCCAGCGCCTCGACTCCCACCGCGCCGATTGCGGCGGCCTTGATCCCGCGGTCGGGCTCCACGAGCCGCTCCAGCACGAGCGGCTTCACGCCCGCGATCTCGAGCTCGATTGCGAGGAAAAGGCCGACCGGGCCGGCGCCGACAATGACGACGTCGTGCACCACAAGATCGCTCATGTCTCCGTCCTTTCGTCTCGGACCGGGCCTTGCAGGCTCCGCCCTCGACATGCAGACTGCAGCGGCCCTCTGGCATCGCCCGCACATGCTGCTGGCAGGCCACTGGCTTATCGCCCTGCACGCGGCTGACCAGCTAGATCGCCTGACATCGCCACGGCGGGCCGCTGTTCAGTCGAGCAGGAGGTCAGCGGGGCTGTCGGCGGGCGTCTGCGGTGACCTGGGCAGGGGTTCGTTCGCCGAGTTGGACGTAGCGGCCGGGGCTACCCAGGTGCTGGTGCCGGGATTTGGTCGCCTGAGCTGTTTGCGCATCGCAATTGGATCTTGCGCCTGGTCCGCTCTGGTGGATGAGTCCTACTTTCTGGGCGGCTGGCCGCAGATCGGCGAATCTGAGCATGAGGTACTCATGTGCTCACCCAACGGGACATCGGATGCTGGATGACGTCCAGCCGCCCGCGCAAATGCGCCCTGTCACGATGGGAGACCTGTCATGTGTCGTTTCCTCCTCCCCGCCTGGAAGGCCTGGGAGGTCCTGTTAAGACGAAGGCGATGGACGGCCGCGGGCGCGGCCACGGCGGCTCTCCTCACGTCGATGGTGGCGTTGAGCAGTCCGGCCAGCGCGGACACGGGCGTGACAGTCACGGTGAGCGTGGACTATCTCAAGCAGATCGAAAGTCCGGATGGCACCGGGGACTTCTATTCGGTCGTCAGCATCGACGGCGAGACCTTCCCGCGCAGTCCGCGCATCGAGGACGACGAATTCGAGCCGAAAGGCACCCCGGAAGCGCCGAACGGCTGGGTCTTCTCCAAGAACGTGACCCTGTCGGGCAACAACACCACCGTCCCCGTCGTGATCCAGATCTGGGACTACGACAGCGGCGGCAACGGTGGCGACGACCATGTGGACGTGAGCCCCAAGGACCGCAACGTCGACGTCGACCTCAGCTACGACATCGTCACCGACCGGTGGACATCCTCCGACGACCTCACCTGGGGCGTGCCGTGCTTCCGCGGCGCGACCCCGGAGGGCCAGAGCTGCGCAACGGGCGACGGTGACGAGGACTTCCCGGACGTCAACGACGGCGCGGCGACCCGGATCGGTTTCACCGTCTCCTCCACGGTGACCAGCAGCAGCGACAGCGACGGCGACGGGCTGAGCGACCTGGCCGAGCTCAACGGGATCCGCAATCCCGACGGCTCGATGGCGCTCGACCTGCCGGCGTTCGGCGCCAACCCGCGGCACAAGGACATCTTCCTCGAGCTCGACTTCACCACCGGGCAACAGCCGACCAAGGCCGACATCCTGGCTATGAAGGCGGCCATGAACGCGGCGCCGGTGACGAACCCGGACGGGGTCGACGGCATCCATCTGTGGGTCGATACCGGGCCACTGGTCGACACGACCGCGCGTAAGGGTGCGGCGACCGGCACATGCGCGGACGGCATCGACAACGGCGGCGACGGCCGGATCGACGGCGCCGACAGCGACTGCAAGTACCTGGATGGCAGCGCCGAGGACCCGTCCGGCACCATGTGCGCGGCCACCGACACCGGCGACCGGACCTGCCTGGTGGGCGACAACCTCGGCGGCGGCGGTGTCGTCGGCGCGCTGAACAACTGCGGCGTCGACAGCACATTCCGGGCGGCGGTCAACAACACCACCAACTTCGCGGCCGTACGACGGGGTGTCTTCCGCTACGCGATCAGCACCTCGAAGGCCGCCACGTGCATCATCGGCGGGCAGACGAGCACCAACAAGCGATCCTTCGTCGAATACAACCACGACGGCGGGACGCTGCTGCACGAACTGGGCCACACCCTCGGCCTGGAGCACGGCGGATTCGAGACCGTCAACTGCAAGCCCAACTACGTGAGCGTGCTCAACTACGACCTGCAAGGCGGCATCCCGCGTGTCGGCGGCGGCCGCATCCTCGACTACTCGCCGCCGCGGATCGCGCTCAACGGCTCCTCCCGCGGCAAGGTGCCCGGGCAGCTCGTTGAGACAGCCCTCAATGAGGGCGCCGCGCTCGACTCCACCGACCCGCGCAACCGCTTCGTGTTCGTCAACGGACGCGACCAGCTGCCGGGCACGCCGGGAGTCCAGGGCCGCAAGGTCACCGAGGACCTCAACCGCAACCCTGACTGGAGCGGCGACGGCCCGAACGTACAGAATCCGGTCGTCCCGGCCGTGAACATCAACACCGCCGGCCCTAACGGCCGCCCGCGCAACTGCGCGACGAACACCTCAAGCGCCGACACCCTGCAAGGCTTCAACGACTGGGCGAAGGTCGCGGTCTCCATCCCGTACACCGGCTTCCGCGGCCTGCCGCGGCAGGCGAGCGACGAACCGCCGCCCGATCCCCAGCCGCTGGATGACCCGGACCTGCCGACGCGGGACGAGCTGGAGCAGGGCTGGGTCGACCTCAACACCACCGACCTCGGCGTGACCATCACCGGCAGCCCCGATCCGGTACGCGGCGGCCAGAGACTGACCTGGACGGTCACCGCCACCAACCACGGCCCCAACCCGGCCAGTTCGCCCCAGGTGGACGTCACCCTGCCCGCCGAGGTGACCTACGCGGGCAGCAGCATCCCCTGCGACCACACCGGGCTGAAAGTGCACTGCGTCCTTGACGAGCTGACCTGGAACGCGGCCAAGACGTTCACCATCAGGGCGCAGGTCCCCGACGACGTCGTCCACACAGGCGCCGGCTGCACGATCACCGCCACGGCGGTCGTCGACAACCTCGCCGGACCCGACCCCAACTCCGCCAACGACACCGCAAAGGCCGACACCACGGTGCTGGTGACGACCAACCTGGTGATCAACGGCCCGGCCAACGTCGCGAACGACTCCCCCGCCACCCTGCGCGCCACTCTCACCGACGCCAAGGCCAACCCCGTCAGCGACCGTACGGTCACCTTGACGCTCGGCAGCGGCGCGACGGCCCAGTCATGCACGGCGGTCACCGATGCCAGTGGCGTCGCGCAGTGCGTGATCCCCAGTGTGGCCCAGCCCGCGACGGCCACCAGCACCCCGCTGACGGCCACCTTCGCCGCCGACGGCTGCTACCTGCCCTCCGACGCCGCCGGCACGGCGAAACTGCTCTACTACACGGGCCACTCGTACGCGCTGTCGCTGAAGCCGGCGCTGCTCGCGCAGACCATCGTGGCCGACACCGGCGAGGTCTCCACTTCGGCCGCGTCGACCAGGCAGAAGACGGCGGCCTCGGTCAACCTGCTGCTGGCCGGTGCCACCGGGCTGACGGGGAGTGTGGTGACCGGCGGCGGCGTGTCGACCGGCCAGGCCACAACCGGCGTGGTCACGGTGGGCCTGCCGGGGCTTCCGGTCATCCGGGCCACCGAGGTCCGCGCGACTTCGGTCAGCACCTGCCACATCGGCGCCTACACGGCCGACTCGTCGGGCACGGTCACCCTCGGGACGCTGACCATCGGCGGCGTGTCCCAGACGGCCGGCACGATCGCCCCCAACAGCGTCATCCACGCGGGGGCCCTGACCATCACCCTGAACGAGCAGACCCCGGTGCCGGGAGCGTCGGACGGGATGCAGGTCAACGCCATGCACATCAGCGCCCCCGGCGTCGCCGACGTCGTGGTGTCGTCGGCCAGGAGCGACGTCCACAACTGTCCATAACCATCCGTGAGGCGTGAACTCTGGCCCTGCCTGCGGGTCAGAGTTCACGCGTTCATCCTGGCGACGCCGGCGCGCACGAGACAGTAGTGAGGATGCCGGTCCAGAAACCGAGCGGTAATTCCTGCACGCCGGACGGGAAGCATCGCATGTAGCGCTGTGGTCACGTGGCATCCACCGGGAGCGTGTCCTCGCCGCGGGTAACGGTGAACAGGTGTCGCAGGAACGTGCTCGGTGTGTCGCCACAGCGTTGGTTGTCGCTCGATGGGCGGGATTCAGCTCACCCGAGCTCCGCGATGTCTTCCTTGCTCAGCCTCAGCGTGCCGGCGGCGAAGTTCTCCTCCAGGTGCTCCAGCGAGCCGGTGCCGGGAATCAGCAGGATGTTCGGAGATCGGGCCGGCAGCCAGGCCGGGGCCACGTCAACCTCGGCGGTCCGAGGTGGACGAGTCCAGTTCGTCTGCTCGGCGGAGGTCCTTGGGGCGGCCTATGGCGCGACGCATCTGGATCAGGTCTTTTCTGGAGACGTAGTGAACTTCCAGGCCGCCCGGGTCGACTGCGGTGATCGCGCGTTCGAGGCACTCTCGGACTTGAAGGGTCCCCCAGGGGAGCGCCGGGGTGCAGCAGTCGCCGCCGGCTCCGGGTGAGGTGAACTGCACTTTGGGGCGGAGAAAGGAATCCGGGTGAGTTGCTACGGGGTTGCCCGTTTCGTCGGCGAGTTGGGCGTTGACGGAGGTGAAGGCGGTCGCCAGGGCTGGGGCGTGGGCCGGGGAGCCGTCCCAGAGCAGGTCCAGATCGCCGGTCAGTTCGGTGGATCCATGCATGATGCCGGCGACCTGCCCGATCACCACGACCCGGACGCCGCTGTGGTGGAGGGCTTCGAGCAGAGGGAACGGGTCGAACCCGAGGGCAGCGTCCGTGCCGATCGTGCCGACGTCGTCGTCGGCGTCCTCGTGGCCCAGGCCGGTGGCCGCCCGGGTCAGGGCCAGTTCACGGGTGCCTCGTGCGGCGGCGCGGAGCCGTTCCAGCGGTTCGTCGATCATCCGATTCATGCAACACCGGGCTGCACCCCTGGCGCACTCGAATTTCTCAGGGCGACGCCGCAGGCCCGCCTCCCGGCACGCTCTTTGAGGTGACCGCCGAGGGGAGTCTGCAGGCGGCGCGGCGGCGCCCACTCCCGCGACGCCCTGACATCGCACGCTGTCTCGTGCACAAGTTCGGTGATCCCCGGCGTCCACCCGTCCATCTCATCAACGTCGC
The DNA here is from genome assembly GCF_050944675.1 of Nonomuraea sp. CA-141351. NCBI lineage: Bacteria > Bacillati > Actinomycetota > Actinomycetes > Streptosporangiales > Streptosporangiaceae > Nonomuraea > Nonomuraea sp. CA-141351. The sequence goes on along the minus strand of NZ_CP191982.1, from coordinate 7,016,415 downwards.
ACCGCTTCCCCAGCAGCCCGATCTGGATGGATCGGATCGGTAGGCAACGCCTCGCGAGCGCCCCGTGATCCCGTACGGCGCGTTGCTGCGCTGGACGATGGCCGGGTGTCCATCATCCTGGCGTTCTCAGGGCAGCGAGGCGGGCAAGGCGAAGGATGCGAAGTGGCCGGGGCCGAGGAACGAGACGATCTCGGCAATGTGCTCGCCACGCAGCCCGAGTACGGTGATCGACCACGCGAGGTGCGGTCCCGCGGGGTCCGCGCCGACGTAGAAGGCCACGGCGGGCTGGCCGTTCGCGCTGGTGGGCAGGGTGCGCCAGCTGGGGCATCTGGTCATCGGGACCTGAAGGGCGAAGTCGGTGACGGCCTCCAAGCCGCGGTACCAGTGCGCCAGGGGCGGCATCGACCAGGTGACGTCCTCGGTCAGCAGCGCCACCAGGGCGTCGGCGTCGCCTTGTTCCAGCGCCGCGGCGAATCCGGTGACCAGCTTGCGTACGTGGGCGTCGCCGAGCTTCCGCAGCGTCTGCTGCTGAGTGGGGGAGGAGGCTCTCTGCGCGGTGAGCTTGCGGGCCCGCGCCAGGGCGGAGTTCACCGAGGTGGTCGAGGTGTTCATCATGGTGGCGATCTCGGCGGCGGAGAACCCCAGGACGTCGAACAGCAGCAGCGCTGCCCGCTGGTTGCCCGGCAGGTGCTGCAGCGCGGCGACGAAGGCGAGTTCGACGGACTCGCGCTGCTCGTAGCGGGCCTCAGGCGTGGCCGGGCCGTCGGCGAGGCCCTGATCGGGGTACGGGCCCAGCCAGGCGATGTCGGTCAGCGGGGCGGCGTCGGGTACGGCTCGGTCGCTGGACGGGCCGAGGTCGGTGGGCAGCGCCCGCTTGCCGCGGGATGCGATGAGGTCCAGGCAGGTACGGGTGGCCACGGTGTAGAGCCACGAACGCAGCGAGCCTCGGCCGTCGAACCGGGCGAGTCCCCGCCAGGCTCGCAGCAGGGCGTCCTGGAGCGCGTCATCGGCGTCATGGGTCGAACCCAGCATGCGGTAGCAGTGCGCATGCAGCTCGCGGCGCAGCGGTCCCACCAGGCGGGTGAAGGCGTCATCGTCTCCCTCGCGCGCCCGGGCCAGATCGGCGGCCTCGGTCGCGGAGTGCCCGAAAGAAATTTCCCCCACAAGCGACGATTGTGCCGCACAGCGGCAGTCCTACCTGCGACAGGCCATGACGACCCAGGAGGACTGCAATGACATCGACCCCTCATCACCATGCGCCCGGGTGGTTCGACATCTCCACTCCCGATGCCCGGCGAGCACGACGCTTCTATCAGGAAATGTTCGGCTGGCCGATGAACGCCATTGACGAGACGTACGCGCTGGTCGGCGACGACGGCGGGCGGCCGACGGGCGGGATCGGACAGGCCGGTCCTCACAGCCCTTACACCGGGATCGTGGTCTACTTCCCGGTCGACGACGTCGACGACGCACTGGCACGAGCGCAAAGACTCGGCGGCGGCCGCGTCATGGAGCCGGCGCGGACGCCGCTCGGCCGGATCGCGGTGTTCACCGACCCCGACGGGAACCTCGTCGGCGTACTGAGCCGCTGACAGCCCGGACAGGAGGGAACATATGACCGACCCCACCCGGCACCGCGACGCCGGCCTCTGGTCGCTGATCCACGCCGAACGGGCGGCCCTGGCGGCCGACCTGGCGGATCTGACCGACGAACAGTGGGCCACGCCGTCGCTGTGCACCGGCTTGACCGTGCGCGAGGTGTTGGCGCACCTCACCTCGGGGGCCTCTCTCAAGCCTCTGCGATGGCTGGCAGGCGTCATTCGCTGCCGCTTCGACTTCGACGAACAGGTGGCCATGCGGCTGGCCGAGCAGTTGGGAGCAGGCCCGGCCGAGACGCTCGACAGGTTCCGCGGCGTCATCGCCGGCACTACCAAACCGCCCCTGCCGACCGTGGCGATGCTGGGCGAGACGATCGTGCACGGCGAGGACATCCGGCGGCCTCTGGGCATCCGCCGGGACTACCCGACGGAGACGCTCACCCTGCTGGCCGATTACTACCGGCGCTCCGACCTGGTCGTCCTCGCCAAGGGGCGAATCCGCGGCCTGCGCCTCGTCGCGAACAACGGGCCGTTCACCGCCGGTTCCGGGCCGCTCGTGACGGGCACCACGTTGGCGCTGATGATGGCCATGACCGGGCGCACCACGTACTGTGACGAGCTCGAGGGCGAGGGTGTCGCGACCTTGCGCGACCGCGGTGAGACCCCATGACGCCGGCCGCGTCCCGTCATGCGTCAGGTACTGGTGGAGGCCGCGCTGAGAGGTGTTCGCGAGGAGGCGGTGCCCGTCACCGCTGTGGCCGAGGCGGCGGCTAGGTCGGCAGGTGTGAGGGAGCCGCCAGGCGCTCGGATCCGGCCCGTCACCCTGCGCCGGCCGAAGCCGGCCAACCCCCGTGGCCGGTGGCCGAGCTCTCGGGAGCGCGGGTGACAGTCTCCATTACGGGGTAGTTGACCAGCAAGAACGCGTACTGTGACGGAGCCGGCGCGGGGGTTGGCATGGATTACGAGCAGTTCTTCAAGATCGTGGAGCGGCAGATCGGCGGGGGGAGGCAGGCTGTGGAACGCGCTGTGCAGGCCACGCTCCGAACCCTCGCCGAGCGGCTCTCGAAGGGGCAGAGCCGGGATCTCCAAACAGAGCTGCCTCCCGAGTTGATGCCCTGGCTCTACACCGACACGGACGCCGACGCCTTCGATGTCGACGAGTTCCTGCGGCGCGTCGCCGAACGCGAGGGTGTGGACCTCGACACAGCAGACCGGCACGCCCGTGCGGTCTTCTGGGCGATCGGGCAGGCCGCGAGCCCCGACGAGATCGCCGACATGGCGGCCGAACTCCCGGACGACTTCGAGCCCCTGGTCGCGGAGGCCCAACGGCGGTTCGTCGAGATCTTGCCGGCCGACGAGTTCCTGGCCAAGGTCGCGAAACGGACCGGGCTCGACCCCGAGGGCGCACGCCGGGCCACCGAGGCGGTGCTGGAGACGCTCGCCGAGCGCATCGCTCCGGGCGAGGTCGACGACCTGATCAGCCAGATCCACGTCGACCTGCACCCGCCGCTGAAGCGCGGCAAGGCCGCGGGCCCCGGCCGGGCGGTGCGCATGTCCGTGGACGAGTTCGTGCAGCGGATCGCCGAGCGCGAGGGCGCCTCGCCGGCGATGGCTCGCGAGCACGCCCAGGCCGTCTTCGGTGTGTTGCGCGAGTCGATCTCCAGTGAGGAGTACTTCGACGTGACCGCGCAGTTGCCCGACGAATACTGGCAACTGCTGCCCCGACCATAGGGATCTCCTCCGGCGCGTACAGGTCCGGGTGCGCGTCGATCCACAGGACCGTCAGCCGGTCGCCGTACCGGGCCCGGGCGGCGGCGATCGGTGCCAGGTCCACCCCGCAGTCGCCGCCGACGGTGACCACCGCGTCGTCGATGCCGGCCAGGGCTTCCCCGGTCAGCCGCAGGTTCTCCACGAGCACGCCGAGCGCGCGTACCCCTGCCTCCTTCTCCCCGGCCGTCGCGAGCACGGGCACGGTGACCCAGGCGTCGGCTGGAACCAGCTCGGCGGCGCGCCGGGCGCCCGCTTCGAAGCCGATCCTTGCCACTGTGGTACGTAGAGCACTGTCGTCATGTGGTGACACGCTACGAACCACGGCCGTCGCACAGCCAGCGGTTCGCGGGTGAATGCGGCTATAGTCTGCATTTCGAGCTCGATGTCAGGCCCTTACTCGAGGAGGTGTGCAGCAGATGCGCACGACTGTCCAGCAGCGAATCCGCAGCTCTGTCATCACCAACCTCCTCAAGCCGGAGACATCGTGTCGATTCGCATCACCCCTCTGACCGACCCTCAGCTGACTCCGTCCAGCCGCCGCCTCGCCTGGCTGGCCGCGCTACCTACCGGCGTTCCGGCCGGGTGGGCCTTCCTCCGCCTGTTCACCAGGGCCGGCCAGGATCACCTGGCCGAGCTCGAGCTCCAGGTCCATCCGGCCGAGCGGCGTAGCGGCATCGGTTCCCGCCTGCTGGCGGACGCGGTGGCGGCGGCCCGCGAAGACGGGCGACGCCGCGTCATCGCACAGGCAGATGCCGGCTCGCCGGGAGACGCCTTCCTCGCAGCGCATGGTTTCCGTACGGTCCTGACCCTGACGTACGCGCGGCTGCCGCTCGCGCAGGCCGACCTCGCGGCCCTCGCGGAGATCGTGCGCAGCCCGCACCCCGGTTACCGGCTGGTCGTGTGGGACGGGGTCGTGCCGGACGAACTGGCGGAGACGTTCGCCGCGTCCCGCCGCGCCATGGACGACATGCCGATGGACGACCTGGACTACGGCACTGTGAGCTGGGACGTCGACCGCGTGCGGGCCGCGGCGCAGGCCGTCGCGGACCGGGGCGACCTGCTCCGCACCGTCGTCGCCATCGCGGAGCCGGACGGCTCGGTGGCGGGGTTCACCGAGCTGGTCGTCCCCGGAAACGGCAAGGGCGACGCCCAGCACTACGGCACCGGTGTGCTCCCCGAGCACCGCGGGCACGGCCTGGCGCGCTGGATGAAGGCTGAGGCGATCCGGCAGGCGCGCGAGCGCCATCCGGACCTCGCCGGCCTGCTGACCGACACGGCCGACGGCAACCGCCACATGCGCGCCGTCAACGACGCGCTCGGCTACGTGCCGACCCACAAGACGGTGACGTGGCAGCTCGACCTGTAGCGGCAGCCCAGGCTTTCCCGGGCGACCCGATCTGAGTACGTCGTGCCGGCCGGAGTCAACGCCGGCCGGCACAACGTGGTGCCGGCCGGCTCGGGCGGCGGCCGGGCTCACGGTTGTCGACGCTAGCCGGACCAGTTCGCCGGGTCGGCCTCGGCGTACGTGGTCGCGATCCGCAGGCTGTCATGGTAAACGGACAAGTCCGACTGGCCCTTGGGCGGTTGCGTGCTCCACGCGCCCGCGTAAATGCCGGTCGACCAGCGGATGGAGGGGCTGCCGTTCCAGCTCGTGGACCAGTCGCCGGTCTGGCTCACCTTCTTCACCCCGTCCACCCAGATCTCCAGGATGCCCGAGCCGGTCATCTTGAGGCGGGTGACGATGCGGACCCAGCGGCCGCGTGGCATGTCCGCGAAGGCTTGCCGTATCTGGCCCGAGCCGCGGACCTTGTCGTAGACGAGTTTGTCCCCGGTGATGTTCATGCCCAGCCAGGGACTGGCCGGGGTTTCCGTCGCCCACTGCTGAATGACGACGTCCTGGTCGTGGTACTGCCAGTCGGATGGGATGTAGACGGCCTGGCCGTAGTAGCGGTCCTGGCCGTTGACGAAGAGGCCGCGTTCGATGGCTTCGGCGTGATAGCGGTTGCCGTCGCTGGTCTCGTAGATCTGGCGGGCGCGCAGGGCCTTGGTGCCCTTGTAGACCGGGCTTCCGACCTCGGTGACCGTGCCCTGGCGCTGGGTGGCGATGTCCCAGCCCGCCAGCACGCCGGTGTTCGAGAAGTCCACCGACGCCTGGGCCGGCTCGGCGACGGCGGCCAAGAGCGCGGCGGTCAGTAACAGCGTGCCGGGCAGCCGCCTGGTGATGGGGGGTGCGGTCATGTGTGCTCCTCCTCGTGCCGGGTCCACGGTCCGCCTTTCCGACGTGGGCCACGGTCGGGGTCAATTTTGAGAGAAGGTAGCAGAATATTTTGAGAGAAGGTAGCAAAATAGGCGCACCCGCCGGCCGCCGTGCTCATCGGCGCGGTCGCCCTCGGCCGAGCCCGCACGCCGTGCCGGAGCGTGAAAGTTTCAACGCGAACCCGCAGGTCGCCGACGGCACCGCCGCTCCCGGATTGACGCGAGCGCCCGTCCGTGCGATCAAAGCAAGCGCTTACCCGCCGATGGCGCGCCGCAATGTTAGCGCTACCAAGACCAGAGGTGTCGTATGAAACGCCTGGCAGTCCTGCCCCTTCTCTTGATCGCCTGCTTCTTCTTACCCATCCAGAACGCCCTGGCCGACACGAACGTGGCCAGGAGCGCGACCCCGTCCGCCTCGTACACCTCGTCCTGGGAGAACGTGGCTGCGATCAACGACGGCATCGACCCGCCCAGCTCCAACGACACCGTCAACCCCCGCTGGGGCACCTGGCCCAACACCGGCAGCCAATGGGCCGAGCTCACCTGGACCTCCACCCAGACCCTCAAAGCAGCCGACGTCTACTTCTTCGACGACGGCGGCGGCGTCCGCGTCCCAGCCTCCTGGAAGCTCCAGTACTGGAACGGCAGCGCCTACACCGACATCGCCGCCACCTACCCGGTCGCGGTCAACGCCTACAACAAGGTGAGCTTCACGCAGGTCAGCACCACGCGGCTGCGCGTCGTCCTGCAGAGCGGCCAGGGCTCGGTGGGCCTGCTCGAAGTGAAGGCGTACGCCCCCGACTCCGGCGGCGGCACCTCGACCTGGAACCCGCCGGCCAATCTGGTCACCCCGCTCAACGAGGTCTGGCAGCACGTCGAGAGCACTTATCCCAACCTGTACGGGTTCCGCAACTACGGCTGGGACCAGGTCATGGCCAACGGCGGCTCGATCAACTACTGCGTCCGCTGGGACAGCACCGCCACGGTGACGGCGGCTCAGCGTGACCAGATCCACGCCGCGCTGGCCCGCCAGTTCAAGAAGTGGATGGACGTCATGGCCGGCCACAACGGCTGGCCGTACGCGACGGTGCCGGTCAAGGTCGTGGGCTGGGCCGTACGCGACCGGGCGCAGCTGCAGTGGAGCGACAACTCGGTGGACATCTACGTCAACAACATCCGGGAGAACGCGCCCCAGTGCGCCGAGCCCTGCGGCCGGTTCTTCAACCAGAGCGGCACCTACCCGAACTGCCCGGGCGGCGCGTCGCACCACTACGACATGTCGCTGTGGCTGACCGCCGGGTTCGGCGGGGGAGCCGGGGGCGACTGGGGGCAGCGGATCGGCAGCGAGTACTACATGTCCAACCTCAACACCGACAACATCCACATCCTCCTGCATGAGATGGGCCACTCGTTCGGCCTGGACGACTTCTACGACTGGACTCCGACGGGCCAGTGCTGCTTCCTGATGAAGGCGGGCAGCGCGGCGTACATCACGGACTTCGACGCGTGGATGTTGCGCGACTGGTGGCGGCACCTGAAGAGCCGCTACGGCTACTAGCGAAAAGAGGAGGGCGGCGGGGTCTCCGCCGCCCTCCGGTCGTTCACGCCACCGTGAGCTTGTACTCGCGCGTGACAGGGGTGCTCAGCTTGTCGTTGTCCCTGAGCTGGACGGTGAACGTGGCGGTCCCGGCCGCGGTGGGCGTGCCGGTGATCGCCCCGGTGAACCGGTCGAGGTTCAGGCCCGCGGGCAGCGAGCCGTCGACGACCTGCCAGTCGTAGAACGGGACCCCGCCCTTGGCCTGGAGCCGCTGCTCGTACGCGGCCCCTGCCTTCGCCGCGGGGACGGCGGAGGTCTCGATCGAGGGCTTGAGGAACGGGGTCAGGTTCCTGTTCAGCTTCCACCCGGCGTTCTCCGCGATCAGCAGTGAGAGCTTGGTCAGCTCCCACCTGCGGGTCGGGAAGACGTGCCGCCAGCCGCCGCTCTGCCCGCTGATCCGGTCCCAGTACGGATCGTCGCCGGGCACGTGGTAGCTGGTGTCGAGGGGCACGGGGTAGCCCTGGTAGTCGATGACGTCCTGGTCGTTCTTGCCCTTGGAGGCCACGTAGTCGGCCATGCCCTGCCAGTCGCTGTGGAAGGCGACCGCGTGGCCGTACTCGTGCATGACCAGCCCCTCGACGTCGATCACCTGGCCGAGGTCGGTCTTGTACCAGTCCTCGTCCTTGAGGGAGGTGAACAGCTTCATCAGCTGCTCGTCGTACTCGAGGATCATGCTGGTCGAGCGGTGGTAGGGGGTGGGCTTGCCGTTCTGGGTGTGGAACTTGCCGTTGATGGTCGGGTAGCCGGTCGAGTACGGCGTCTGGATGCCGCGGAAGAACACGTACATGCCGTTGTACGGCTTGGCGTTCGAGACCTCGACCTCGTTCTGCCAGTCGTCGCCCGGCAGCCGGTTGACCTCGTCGCCCGCGGGCACCGTGTCGAACGGCTTCAGGTCGAAGAACGCGAACCAGTTCCTGACCGCGGCCTCGGCGGCCTTGCGCACGCCGGGGTCCTTGAAGTAGCCGGTGATGTCGTCGTAGCGGTAGTCGAAGTCGATGGGGATGGTGGGCTTGAGCGGGGTCTTCTCGTCCTGCTGCACCCTGATCGGCATGGTCTGCGTGTTCGTGCCGCCGGACGCGTCCGTGGTCTTCATGATCCACTGGTGCAGCTCGTCCTGGCCGCCGCTCTGTTTGGAGTGGATGGCCAGCCGGACGACCTCTCGGTCGGCGGGGCCGGTGAGCGTGAAGGACTTGGTCGCGCCGGTGGCCGTCAGCTCGCTCGGCATGTTGAACATCAGCCTGGACGTGCCCTTGGCCTGCAGGTCCACCTTCAGCGGGTAGCTGATGCCGGGGACCTTCGGCGCGCGTACCGTCAGCTCGATGTACGGGTTGGCGAGGTAACCCTGCCAGTCCACGAGCTGGACGCCGTAGTCGTTGACCTTGCGGTAGAAGATGTCGTACACCTCCAGCGCGGGAGCCGGCTGGCGCGCGGCGAGGCTGGGGGAGGGGATGGACAGCGCGCCGGCCAAGGCGGCCAGCGCGCTGAGTGTGGCGAACTTCCTCATCGAATCCTTTTCTAGGTAAAGGCCTTCACTTCGAGCAGCCCTACCGAGGCCTGGCCGCTCTGCAGGACCACGCGCAAGCGCGTGGTGCTGATCTGGTTGAACGTGACGTGGTTGTAGGCGTTGATGGCGATCGGATAGGTGCCGGGGATGTCGGCGTACGCGCTGCCGTTCCAGTACTGGAGCTTCCAGGAGGAGGGCAGGCGGACGCCGTCGTTGTCGTCGAAGAAGTAGACGTCGGCGGCCTTGAGGGTCTGGGCGGCCGGCCAGGTGAGCTCGGCCCACTGGGAGCCGGTGTTGGGCCAGGTGCCCCAGCGGCGGTTGACGGTGTCATTGGAGCTGGGCGGGTCGATGCCGTCGTTGACCGCCGCCACGCTCTCCCACGGGGAGGTGTACGAGGCGGTCGGCGTCGCACTCCCGGCCACGTTCACGGAGGTCCCGCCGCCGCTGCCCACAGTGAGCTGGAACGTCCTGGTCACCGGCGTGCTGAGCTTGTCGTAGTCCCGCAGCTGCACGGTGAAACCGGACGTCCCCGCCGTGGTGGGGGTGCCGCTGATCGTCCCGGTGAACCGGTCGAGGGTGAGCCCGGCGGGCAGGGAGCCGCTCGTGACCTGCCAGTCGTAGAAGGGCACGCCGCCCTTGGCCTGGAGCGTCTGCTGGTAGGCGGTGCCGGGAGTGGCGGAGGGGAGCGAGGCGGTGACGATGGACGGCGGCAGGAACGGGGTGAGGTTGCGGTTGAGCTTCCACCCGGCGTTCTCCGCGATGAGGAGCGAGAGCTTGGTCATCATCCACCGGCGGGTGGGGAACATGTGCGTCCAGCCGCCGTTCTGCCCGCTGATCCGGTCCCAGTACTTCTGGTCGCCCGGGATGTGGTAGCTGCTGTCCAGCGGAACGGGATACCCCTGGTAGGCGACGACGTCAGGATCATTGCCGCCGTTCTGGACGTATGCGCGCATGCCGGCCCAGTCGCTGTGGAAGGCGACCGCGTGGCCGTACTCGTGCATGACCAGGCCGTGCACGTCGAGCACCGAGCCCGCGATGTCCGTCTTGTACCAGTCCTCGTCGGCCAGGGAGGTGAACAGCTGCTTGTTCGCCTCGTCGTACTCGAAGATCATCGCGGTGGACCGGTGCAGCGGGCCCGCGAGTTGCTGGCCGCCCCGGGTGCTGTACTTGCCGTTGGCGGCGGGGTAGCCGGTCGAGTACGGCGTCTGGATGCCGCGGAAGAACACGTACATGCCGTTGTAGGCGGCGTTGTTGGTGACGTTGATGTTGTTCTGCCAGTCGTTGCCCGGCAGGTGGTTGTTCTCCGCCCCGGCCGCCACGGTGTCGAACGGCTGCATGTCGAAGAACCTGAACCAGTCCTTCACCGCCTCCTCGGCGGCGGTCCTGAAGTTCGGCTCGTTGAAGTAGCCGGTGATGTCGTCGTAGCGGTAGTCGAAGGTGAGGGGCAGGCTGGGCTGCAGCGCGGTCTTCTCGTCCTGCTGCACCCGGATCGGCATCTGCTGCTGGTACGTCGTGCCGCTCGCATCCCTGATGCCGAGCTTGAGCGTGTAACTTTCATCCTGGCCGGGGCCGCGCTTGGAGTGGATCGCGAGGCGGAACGGCTTCTGATCGGTGGCGCTGGCGAAGGTCAGCGTCTTGGTGGCGCCGGTGGCGGTGAGCTGGCTGGGCAGGTCCATCATGAGCCTGGAGGTGCCCTCGGCCTTGAGGTCGATGGTGACGGGGTACCGCGCGTCGGGCGGGGGTTTGAGGGTGAGCTCGACGTACGGATTGGCCAGGTAGCCCTGCCAGTCGACCAGCTTGACGCCGTAGTCGTTGACGGTCCTGCCGAACATGTCGACCACCGTGGCGGTGGGCGCGGCGTGCGCTTGCTGCGGCACGCCGCTGAGTAAGGAGGCGAGTAAGACTGCCGCAACGGTGATTCGCCTGGCGCCCTTCGCGGCCTTGAGGGCGTGGCGGGATCCTCGGTCCATCCGGACTCCTCAAAGGATTTGGGAATAGGTTTTCCCACGCGCACAGTAAGGTGTTACACAGCACCGGTCAACCCCCGCCCCCACGGCTGTCATCTCCCGGGCGCGGGCCCCTTGGGGGACGGGATGGCAGTTCGGTGTGGCGGACCGGGACGCGTCACGGGTGCGGTTCTTTGTGACGCCGGACGTGCCGCGTCCAGCCGCGCACGTCGGTCCCTCGGATGAGGAGCGGCCCCTCGCCGGCATGAGCCCCTCGAGCGCCGGTGCGGCTAGTGGGTGTGCGGCGGTGTTCGGCGCAACGTGTGCGGCGGCCGGCTGACGGCGTGTCGCCGACATGCGAGCAGGTTGCGGCCGGGGGTCAGGGGGCGGCGCGGCGGGTGGACTCGCGCAGGACCAGGCTGGCCGGGACGATGGTGACGCCGCCGGTCGTCGGGTTGCCCGCGATCGCGTCCAGAATGTGACGGGCGGCCAGGCGCCCGATCTCGCCCAGATTCATGTCGACGGTCGTCAACGGCGGCCGGCACCCCAGCGCCATCGGCTCCCAGTTGTCGAACCCCACCAGCGCCACGTCCTCAGGCACCCGCCGCCCCCGCTCCCGCAGCGTCTCGGCCACCCCTCGCGCGATCTGGTCGCTCCCGCAGAAGATGGCGTCCACGTCGGGCGCCGCGTGCAGCAGCACGTCGGCCCCCTGGCGGCCCCACTCCTCACTCCACTGCCCGTAGAGGATCTCACCCGCGGGCGACAGCCCGGCGGAGGCGAGGGCGGTGGTCAGCCCCTGCGCGCGCCGCCGCGCCGCCTCGAAGCGCTGAGGGCCGGTCACGTGGCCGATGCGGGTGCGCCCCGTAGCCATGAGGTGCCGGGCGGCCAGCGCTCCGCCGCCCTCGTCGTCCGGGATGATCGAGATGTCCGAGTCGTCCGTGGACTGCGTCATCGCGTACACGACCGGAACGGGCAGGTCCCGGCCGATCCCAGGCCGCGGCTCCGTGCGGCGCCCCGTGACGATGATGCCCTCGACGCGCCTGGCCAGCAGGCGCTCGACATAGTGTCGTTCCCTGATCGGGTCGTCGCGCGTGTCGCACATGAACACCGAGATCTGGCCCGCGCCCAGCGCGTCCTCGGCACCCAGCATCACCGGGATGCTGAAGCGGCCGAAGCTGTCGCCCGTGACCAGGCCCACCGTGTACGTGCGGCCCGCCAGCAGCCCCTGGGCCAGCGGATTGGGCCGGAAGCCGAGCCGTTCGGCGGCGGCGAGCACCCGGTCTCGGGTCTCGGTCCGCATCCGGCCGCGCCCGTTGAGCGCCTTGGACGCGGTGCCGATCGACACGTCGGCGGCCGCCGCGACGTCCCTGATCGTGACGGTTCTCGTTGTCCCATCGGAAGCGTTGGCCAACCGAGTCCCCTTTCGCGATCACACCTTATTGCGCACAAGCATCCTCTTGACCTGTGATGTATCACACCTTACCCTCCGTTTGAGAAAACCTATTCCCAAGGTTTCTCAATGAGGTCAGAGGTTGAGGAGCTAGATGCAGCAGAGTCCTGTCATTCCGTCCGGCCGGACAGTGTGGCGGCCGCTCGGGATCCAAGACGTGGTCATCACCGGCGGCCCGTTCGCGCGGTGGCAGCGGATCAACCACGAGGCCAGCATCCCGCTGGGCCTGGAGCAGATGGAGCGCTCGGGCGCTCTGCCCAACCTGCGGCGAGCGGGAGGGGAGGGCGAGGGGCCGTTCCAGGGCTACCGGTTCCAGGACTCCGACCTCTACAAGCAGCTCGAGGCGATCTCCTGGGAGCAGGTCCGTGCGCCCGAGCCCGGGTACGGCGAGTTCGCCGACCAGGCGGCGGCCGTACTGAAGAAGGCCCAGCGGGCCGACGGCTACCTCAACTCGCACTACCAGGTCGTCAAACCGGACAAGATCTACGCCGAGCTCGAGTACAGCCACGAGATGTACTGCGCGGGCCACCTGTTCCAGGCGGCGGTGGCGGCCGCCCGTGCCGGGATCGGCGAGGGGGTGGTCGAGGTCGCCAGGCGCTTCGCCGACCACCTGGTCGAGGTGTTCCTGACCGGCGGGAACGACGGCATCGACGGCCACGCGGAGGTCGAGACCGCCCTGGTCGAGCTCTACCGGGTGACCGGCGAGCGCTCCTACCTGGACCTGGCCTCCAAGCTGATCGACAACCGCGGCAAGGGCCTCATCAAGGACAGCGGCATGGGCATGCTGTACGCCCAGGACCACCTGCCGGTACGCGAGGCCGGCACCGCGGTGGGCCACGCCGTGCGCCAGCTCTACCTGGAGGCCGGCATCGTCGACGTCTACCTGGAGACCGGCGACGAGTCGCTGCTGGAGTGCTCGCTGCGCCGCTGGGAGGACATGGTCGCCACCAAGACGTACATCACGGGCGGCCTCGGCTCGCGCCACGACGGCGAGGCGTTCGGCGAGCGCTACGAGCTGCCGCCCGACCGCGCCTACAGCGAGAGCTGCGCCGCCATCGCCGGCATCCACTGGAACTGGCGGCTGCTCCTGGCCACCGGTCACGGCCGCCACGCCGACCTGATCGAGCGCACGCTCCACAACGCCTTCGCCGCCTCGACCTCGGCCGACGGCCTGCGCTTCTTCTACGTCAACCCGCTCCAGCGCAGGGACGACCTCGTCGAGGACGCCTACCTCGGGCGGCGCAGGGAGTGGTTCGCGTGCGCCTGCTGCCCGCCGAACATCATGCGCCTGGTGGCCTCGCTCGGCGCCTACGTGGCCACCACGACCGATTCCGGCCTCCAGCTGCACCAGTACGTCCCGGGGACGGTCGGCGGGAAGATCCGGGTCGAGACCGACTACCCGTGGGACGGGCTCATCCGCATCACGGTCGAGGAGGCGGGCGAATGGGAGCTCGCCCTGCGCATCCCGGCCTGGAGCGAGGCCACATACGTCGACGACCGCCCGGCCCGGGCCGCCGAAGACGGATATTTCCGCATCCGTCGTAACTGGCAGAGCGGTGACACGGTCGAGCTGCGACTCGACATGACGCCCCGGCTCACCTACCCCCACCACAAGATCGACGCGGTCAGGGGCTCCGTGGCGCTGGAGCGCGGACCGCTCGTCTACTGCTTCGAGAACATCGACCAGCCCGAAGGCGTGGAGGTGGACGACCTCGCCCTGAGCCCGCAGGCTCCGCTGCGCGTGAAGCCCGTCGACGACCTCGAGGGCGTCGGCCGCACCGTACTGATCGAAACCGACGCCACCGCCGTGCACCAGCCGGGCGGTGGCCTGCCGTACACCACGAAACCCCTGGCGACCACCACCAGCGTGACCGCGACCGCCGTCCCCTACTTCCAGTGGGACAACCGTGACGGCGGCGCGATGCGGGTGTGGATCCCCCTCGCGTAAGGAAAGACGCGGATGAGAAGACGCGACCTGTTGAAGCTGGGCGGGCTCGCCGCCCTCGGCGCCACGGCGGCGGCCTGCGGCGACGGCTCGGGCTCCGGCTCGGCCGGGAACGTGCAGCTGCAGTTCATGTACTGGGGCTCGACGTTCGAGAAGGCGGCCGTCGAGCGCATGCTCAAGCAGTACGAGCAGAAGCACGCGGGGGTGAAGGTCAAGCCGCTGTACACGCCCGACGAGTACGACGTGAAGCTCAACACGCTCGTGGCCAGCAACCGGCTCCCGGACGCCGGGTATGTGCCGCTGGCGATGTCGTACCGCCTGGGCCAGCAGGGCAAGCTGGTCAACCTGTTCCCCTATTTGAAGAAATATCCGCAGCTGGCCGGTTACCTGCCGGATGCGTACCTGTGGAGCGGCCAGGACAACCTGCACGGTGTCGCGACGGCCAACGAGATCGAGCTGCTGTGGTTCAGCAAGTCCGCCGTCGCGGCCGCCGGCGTCACGCCGCCCGCCGACGCCGCCTCCGCCTGGACCTGGGACCAGCTCGTCGAGAACGCCTACAAGCTGACGATCGACCAGAACGGCAAGCACCCGGACGAGTCGGGCTTCGACTCGAAGCAGATCAAGCAGTTCGGCATCTCCAGCAGCATCACCTACGGCGCGGCCTGGTACGGGTTCCTGCGCAGCAACGGCGTGGACTTCGCCGACGAAGCCGGCAAGAAGTGCCTGCTCGACACGCCCGAGGCGATCCAGGTGTTCCAGAACCTGCAGGACCTCGTCTACAAGCACCGCGTCGCGCCCGGCCCGGGCCAGCTCGCCGCGACCGGCGACGACGCGCCGGGCACCAACATCCTGCTCAAGACCAAGCGGGTGGCCATGGTGGTGGACGGCCACTGGAGCCTGCTCGACATGAACGAGAGCAAGGTGGACTACGGCATCGGCGTGCTCCCCAAGTACAAGGAGCCGTTCACCGCCAGCCAGGTGGCGGGCGCGTCGGCGGTGTTCGCGGGATCCAAGCACGAGCAGGAGGCGGTCGAGCTGTTCGCCTTCCACAACGACCCGCGCTACGTCGACCTGTTCGCCAAGGGCCTGTGGATGCCGCAGGAGAAGAAGTACTACGAGGACCAGGCGTCCGTCGACTCCTGGACGAAGAACGAGCTGCACCCGGCGGAGTTCCGCACCGCCGTGGTGGACTACGCCCGCGACCACGGCGTGCCCACGTTCGGCAACCGCGTCAAGAACATGTCCACCATCAGCAGCGACGTGCTGACCCCCGCGCTCCAGGAGCTCGAGACCGGCAAGCGCCCGGCCGCGGAGATCCTCAAGGAAGTCGCGCCGAAGATCACCAGCATGCTCCAGGGCTGGCAGCACACCCAGGAGCTCTGATGCGCCGCCTCGAGACACGCTGGGGCATCCTGATGGCGCTCCCCGCCATCCTGGGGTTCGTCATCTTCACCATCGGGCCCATGGTGGCCTCGGCGTTCTTCAGCATGACCGACTGGACGATCGGCGCCAGCCCGTCGTTCATCGGCCTGGACAACTACGCCACGATGGTCCACGACGACCTGTTCTGGAAGTCGCTGAGCACCACCACGTACTACACGCTCGGCGCGGTCCCGCTGGTGCTGATCGTCAGCTTCGTCGTGGCCCTGCTGCTCAACCAGAAGGTGCGCGGCCTGGCCATCTGGCGGACGATCTTCTACCTGCCGACGCTCGTCCCGGCCATCGCGAACGTCGTGCTCTGGATCTGGATCTTCAACCCGGACTTCGGCCTGCTGAACTCCCTGCTCCGGGAGGGCGGCCTGCCCGGCTCCCAGTGGATCTACGCCGAGTCGACGGCCGTGCCCTCGATGATCATCATGAGCACCTGGGGCTTCGGCAACACCATGGTGATCTTCCTGGCCGGGCTGCAGGGCGTGCCGAGGCACCTGTACGAGGCCGTGTCGATCGACGGCGGCGGCGCGTGGCGGCGCTTCTGGCACGTCACGCTGCCGATGATGACGCCGACCATCTTCTACAACCTGGTGGTCGGTGTCGTCGGCACCTTCCAGGTCTTCAACCAGGCGTACGTGATGACCGAGGGCGGCCCGAACCACGCCACGCTCTTCTACGTCTACTACCTGTTCCGCAAGGCGTTCACGGAGAGCGAGATGGGTTACGCCAGCGCGCTCGCCTGGACGCTGTTCATGATCATCATGGTGGTGACGTTCCTGATGTTCAGAAACGCCCGCCGCTGGGTCTACTACGAGATGGCAGGCGCACGATGACGGCCCTGGCAACCCCGGACAAGACCCGCGCGGCCCGAGTGGCTCCCACCGAGGGGTTGCGCAAACCTCGCAGGTACGGCCGGGCTCTGCTGTACGTGGCACTGGTGGCGGGGTCGATCCCGACCCTGCTGCCGTTCGTGTGGCTCGTGCGCAGCGCTCTCATGCAGGACGCGCAGATGTTCCTCTCGCCGCCCCAGTGGATCCCCTCGCCGTTCCAGTGGTCGAACTTCACCGAGGCGCTCACCACTCAGCCCTTCGCCCGCTACTTCCTCAACACGCTGGTCATCGCCGTCATCAGCGTCCTCGGCACGGTGCTGACCTGCGCGGTCGCGGCCTTCAGCTTCTCCCGGCTGCGCTGGCGCGGGCGCAACGTCGTCTTCGCGCTGCTGCTGAGCGGCGTGATGCTGCCGTACGCGGTGACGCTCATCCCGACGTTCGTCATGTGGCAGGAGCTCGGCGCGATCGACACGATCGCGCCCCTCACGGTGCCCAGCTGGTTCGCGGGGGCGGGCGGGGGAGTGTTCAACATCTTCCTGCTCAGGCAGTTCTTCCTGACGATCCCGTTCGAACTGGACGAGGCCGCCTACATCGACGGGGCCTCCCCGTGGCGGGTGTTCTGGACGATCGTCATGCCGCTGTCCAGGCCCGCGATCATCGTGGTGACCATCTTCACGTTCATCGGTACCTGGAACGACTTCCTCGGGCCGCTCCTGTACCTGCAGAACGAGGAGAACTACACGCTGTCGCTGGGGCTGGCCTCGTTCCAGAGCATGTACATCACCCAGTGGGGATACCTCATGGCGGCGTCGGCGGCGGTGATCGCGCCGATCATCGCGCTCTTCTTCTTCCTGCAGCGGTACTTCATCGAGGGCGTCACACTGACGGGCATCAAGAACTAGCCGCCGGTCGCGGTGGCCCGCGCCCGCGCCAGCGTGGCGAGGGCGCGGGGAAAACCGGGCAGGCTGCGGGCCAGCGCGTCCAGGACGGAGAGCAGCACGCGCGCCGGGATACCGCGTGCCGCGAGCATCTTCGCCATCCAGCCCACGAAGGAGGCGAACAGCTCGGGGTCGTCGACGTACAGAGCGGCCCGTAGGAAGTCGACGACGTACGCCACGTCATCGGCGGTGTGTCCGAGCTGGTGCTCCGCGTACGCCGCCTCCATCTCGGGGACGCGCCGGGTCAGCTCTTCCACGACGCCTCTCACCAGGTCTCCGGCGGACCTGGTGAGAGTGGCGTACTCGTGGCCGGCCAGGTGCGGCGGCCCGCCGTCGCTCTGGCCGGACCCGGGCCGGCGCGGCAACGGCCCGCCGGCCAGGAGGTCGGCGGCGGCGCACGCGTCGGGAGCCCAGGCGTCGGCTCCGAGCAGGCGGGCGTAGCGGCCGTCCGGGCCGAAGGCGGCGCCACCGGCCAGCACCGGCGTACCCGCCGCCTGGCACGACGTGATCGCCGCGTGTGCGGTGGGCAGCCGGCTCGCGAGCGAGCCGGACAGCGCCGCCGCGTCCGGGTTGGTCCGGTGCAGGTGTGCGACCAGCTGCGGCGTGGGCACCTGCGCGCCCAGGTAGTCGACGTGCCAGCCGCGCAGGCGCAGCACCTCGGCGAGCAGCCGGGCCGGGAACGCGTGCCACTCGCCGTGGACGCATGCCACCGTGACGCGGCCCCTGCTGGGCTCCGGATTCCCCCGTACGGAGGGATGATGGGCCAGTGCGGCGAGCACGCGCTCGTTGACCGCCGTGGCGGTGTGCTCCTGGGCGACCGTGATGCGGTTGGCCACCCACTCCTGGCCGACGCGCGACTGCACGGCGGCGACGACGTCCAGCAGCAGGGTCTCCATCGGGACCCCGGCGTCGAGCGTGGCCAGCACCGCGTCGGCGGCGGCGTACTCGTCGCCGGCCGTCGCCGCCGCCCACAACGCTTCGACCCGTTCGCGGACGTCGTATCTCATGGCAGCCTCTGTCCGGCAGCGTCATGCGATTCCTCGCGGGACGCGGTGATGGCGACGACCGCCATGTCGTCGTGCTCGCCACCGCCGACCCACTGGCACGCCAGCATCTGGACCCGATCGGCCAGGGCTTCTGGAGGCATGCCGGCGCACTGCCGGAGCTGCTCGCACAGCCGCTCCTCGCCGAAGAACTCATCGCCGAGCGGGCCGCCCCTGGCCTCGACGATGCCGTCGCTGTAGAGCAGGCACGTCTCGCCGGGCTCCAGCAGTACCGACTCGGTGACGCTGGTGATGGGCTCCACCAAGCCGATCAGTGTGCCGGCGGCGCGGACCGGCTCCACGTGGCCGTCGTTCCGCACGATCAGCGGCGGAGGGTGCCCGGCGCTGGTCAGCCGCAGCACGACCTGCCCTCCGCGGCGTCCGATCGAGGCCAGTACGAGCGTGACGTAGCGGGTCGGATCGCCGTCGGTGAGCAGCACACCGTTCAGCAGTTCCAGCACTCGATGGTGGTCGTCGGCCAGCGGCACCAGGGCCCGCAGGATGTTGCGGATCTTGCCGGTGAGCACGGCGGCCTCCAGGCCTTTGCCGGACACGTCGCCGAGCACCACCAGCGACTCTCGCGCGGAGCCGACGACGGGATGCACATCGTAGAAGTCGCCGCCGACCTGCTCGCTGTCGCCCGCGGGCCGGTAGCGGGCCGCCAGCTCCACGCCCTCCAGCGGCGGCGCCGCGGGCGGCAGCAGCCCGGCCATCAGGGTCTCGGTGATGGCCGTCTGCTCGGCGTACAGCCGTGCGACGGAGATCGCCGCGCCGGCCCACGCGGTGAACAGCGGCGCGAACACCTTCTCGTCCTCCGAGAAGCCCGCCTGACGGGTGCGGCGCAGCAGCACCAACGCGCCCGCGGACAGGCCGTGGCCGGGCAGTGCGGTCACCGCCACGGAGCCCACCTCGCCGCCTTGGTCCCGGAGCACCCAGCCGGGGGCCTCGGCTGGATCGATCCACCGCGTGGGCGCCGGGGGGAAGCCCTGCAGCGCCTCCGTGAGCCCTGGGACCGTACGGGAATCGATGGCCGCACTCTCACGGACCACCTGACCCCGCGGATCGCAGTAGACGATCGCGTGCTGGCGAAGGGCCAGCGGCATGACGACCAGCGCGGCGTCGGCGAACTGCCGGGCGGCCAGGCGCGCGGTCGCCTCCAGACAGCGCTCGAGGTTCAGGGAGGACAGCAGCTCGGCGGACGCCTCGACCATGAACGCGGTCCACGCCCGCTCGGCGTGCAGCGCCTCGGCGGCCCGCTGGTGCTCGTTGACGTCGACGAGCCACCACGTGACACGATCGCCGTCGGCGTGTACGGCATGTGCCTCGAACACCGACTGGCCGACCGGCCCACGAGCCGGCTCACACCCGGTGCGCCGGCGGAGCCCGGCGCAGATCTCGCGGTGGGCCCGCGACAGCCATGCCGGAGCGACCCGCGCCAGCGGTACGCCGGCGGCCGCGCCGACGAGGAGCAGGCGGGCCGCTTCGTTCGCCTGCTCGATGATGCCGGCGGCATTGATCGCCAGCATCGGGTACGGCGCGTCTTCCCACACCATCCCGATCGTGCCTCGCCCCAGCCCCCTCTTCAGATCCGTCACTCTACGTGGTGCGGGCCGTGGCCTTCTTCACATCATTTGGTTCTTTGCAGTAACTTTCACCCTCCGCAGGCCGGCCCTGCCACGCGTTCACAGGCGGATATCGATTCCCAGATTTAGCAAGCCGTAACAGCAAGTTCTTGACGGTCGGCGTGTCGACTCCTACATTTCTGAGAAATCGATTGCTCGCCCCCCGAGCTCTCTCCAGATCAGGAGGATGCACTATGTCGGCTTTCGAGAGGGTGACTCGCAGATCACTGCTGCGTGGTGGCGCCGTCATGTTAGGTTCTGCGATGGCCGCGCCGCTGCTGTCCGCGTGCGGGGGCGGGGCGAAGGGCGGCAACGCCAAAGAGCTGACGTTCTGGAACTTCTACGGCCCCAACCCGCAGGCCGACGCGCAGAGCAAGTGGTTCACCGACCTCGTGGCCGCCTGGAACGCCGGCAACGAGGTCAAGGTCAAGCTCCACTACCTGCCCGTCTCCGAATACCTCGCCGGCACCGCGCTGCAGACCGCCTTCTCCGCAGGCCAAGGCCCCGACATCTTCCTGCTCAGCCCCGGCGACTTCCTCCGCTATCACAACGGCCATGTGCTGACCGACCTCACGCCGTACCTCAAGCCCGACCAGATCGCCGACTTCGACGGCGGCGTGCTCGACACGCGCAAGGTGGACGGCAAGATCTACGGCCTGCCCATGGAGCAGGAGCCGCTGGCCATCTACTACAGCATCGACGCCTTCGAGCAGGCCAAGCTGTCAGAGGGCGACATCCCCAAGACCTGGGACCAGCTGCTCGACGTGGCCGCCAAGCTGACCACCAAGGACCGGTTCGGCATCCTCTTCGAGACCATCCCCGGCTACTACCAGAACTTCACGTGGTACCCGTTCATGTGGATGGCCGGTGGCTCGGCCGTGCCGCAGAACGGCGGGGCCGGGTTCAACGCGACCGGCGTTCACAACGCGCTGAAGCTCTGGCAGGACGCCGTCAACACCAAGGTCGCGCCGCGCAAGCCGCAGGGCGACGGCGCGGGCAACGCACCGGCGAACCTCGGCAGCGGATACGTCGCCATGCAGCAGAGCGGCATCTGGTCGGTGTCCCAGCTGGAGCAGGAGAAGAAGGACTTCAAGTACGGCGTGTTCCCGCTTCCCGTTCCCGATGGCGGGACCTACACCACCGATATCGGCGGGTGGGCGTTCGTGGCCAACGCCAAGGGCGCGAACCCGGAGGCGGCGGCCAAGTTCATCGCCTGGGCGCTGGGCGCCACGGACGCGGCCGGTGTGGAGCGCGGACGGCAGTGGAACACGGTCGTCAAGACGAACCTGCCCGCCCGCAAGTCCGTCCAGGAGGCGGCCAAGGCGGCGGGAGCGTTCGACAAGCCCGCGCTCAAGGTCTTCCTGGAGCAGGTGGTCCCGGGCGGGCGGGGCGAGCCCCGTTACACGCCCGAGGTGTACAAGGCCGTCTCGGACGCCATCCAGGCCACCCAGCTCGGCGGGGTGGACCCGGCGAAGGCGGCGGCGGACGCCGCGTCCAAGATCGACACCTTCCTGAAGGGCTACAAGGGTGCGGCCATGCTCTGACGTTCGCGGAGCTGAAGCGGAGAGGTGGTAGGCATGGCCACATTGGTCGATCCGGGCACGGCGATCGGGAAAGAGACCGGCGCCGCGCCCCCGGTGTGGACCCGTCGCAGGCGGGAGGCGCTGGCCGGGTACGCGTTCGTGGCGCCCGACCTGCTCGGCCTGCTGATCTTCGTCGGGCTCCCCATGGTCCTGGCCGTGGGGGTGTCGCTGTTCAGCGTGGACGGGTTCGGCGGCTACACGTACGTGGGCCTGGACAACTTCCGGCAGATGGCCGAGGACGCGCAGCTCTGGCAGAGCGTCAAGGTCACGCTGACGTACATGGTGACCTTCGTCCCCATCGGCTTCGTCGTCAGCCTCGGGCTCGCGCTGCTGGTCCGTGACCACTTCCCCGGCGTCGGGCTGGTGCGCACGATGTTCTTCCTGCCGCACGTCATCAGCCTCGTCGTGGTCGGCGTGGTCTGGCAGTTCCTGCTGGCCGACAAGCAGGGCGCGGTGCCCGCGCTGCTGCGGCCCGTGGGGCTCGGCGACGTGTCGTTCCTCGGCAATCCCGCGCTGGCGCTCGGGTCGCTCGTGGTGATCAGCATCTGGTTCCTCATGGGATACCAGATGCTGATCCTGCTGGGCGGGCTCAAGGACATCCCGAAGGAGTACGAGGAGGCGGCACGGGTCGACGGGGCGACCTCGTGGCAGCGCTTCCGCCACATCATCTGGCCGCTGCTCCGTCCGACCAGCTTCTTCGTGCTGGTCAACTCGACCGTCGGCGCGGTGACCGGGCTGCAGGCCTTCGACCTCGTGTACGTGCTGACCAGGGGCGGCCCGGCCAACAGCACCTCCAGCGTGGTCTTCTACATCTACCAACAGGCCTTCACCTTCAACAACTACGGCTACGCGGCGGCGCTGACCACGGTGGTCGTCGGGTTCCTGGTCGTGGCCACGGGGCTCATGTTCGGGCTCACGAAGGGAGGCAGGTTCGATGTCGGTTAGGCTGCGCGCCCTCGTCGGATACGTGCTGGCGGCCGTCACGGTGGCGCCGCTGGTCTGGCTGCTGGTGACGGTGCTGAAGCCGGCGGACGAGCTGTTCGACGTGGCGCTGCCCTCGAAGCTGACCCTGGACAATCTGCTCTACGTGCTGACCGAGGTGCCCATCGGCACGTACATGCTCAACAGCCTCCTCGTCTCCGTGGCCGTCACGGTGGTCGCGCTCGTGCTGCACTCGATGGCCGCGTACGCGCTGGCCAGGCTGCGTTTCCCCGGGCGGCAGGTCATCTTCTCGATGATCGTGTCCACGCTGCTGGTGTCGCTGCCGGTCATCCTCGTGCCGCTGTTCCTCGTGGCCAAGCAGCTGGGGCTGCTGGACACGTACGCGGGGCTGATCCTGCCGGCGATCTTCCACGCGTTCGGGATCTTCCTGCTCCGGCAGTACTACCTGACGATCCCGCGCGAGCTGGAGGAGGCCGCGGACCTCGACGGATGCGGATATCTCCGGCGCTGGTGGCAGGTGGTCGTGCCGCTCAGCCGGCCCGTGCTCGCCTCGCTGGCCGTGCTGTTCTTCCTGGCCAACTGGAACGCGTTCCTCTGGCCGCTGACCGCCACCCGCGACCCCGATCTACGCATGGTGCAGGTCGGGATCGCCACCCTCCAAGGCCAGTACGGCTCGGCCTGGAACTACGTCCTGGCCGCGACGGTGATCGCGGCCGTGCCCACCTTGATCGCGTTCGTGCTCGGCCAGCGACGCCTGGTCGAGGCGATCAAGACCTCCGGACTGAAGTAAAGGATTCGACGGCATGACCTACGGAAATCACGGCAGCAGCCTGCGTGACCTGCCCCGCCTGCGGACGTCCCGGCGCAAGCGGGTCTCGAGCTACGATCGTACGGGCGGGAACGAGGACCGGCTGACGGTCCAGGCGGGCACCACCGTGACCCTGGCCGACATCGAGGGCCCCGGCTCGATCAACCACATCTGGTGCACGGTGGCGCTGCCGCTGAAGGACGTGCCGGACGCGGTCGACGTCGACTACCTGCGCAGGCTCGTCTTGAAGATCACCTGGGACGACCAGGAGCACCCGAGCGTGCTGGTACCGCTCGGCGACTTCTTCGGCATGGGCCACGCCAAGACCGCGAACTTCGTCTCGGCGCCGCTGCAGATGAGCCCGCAGGACGGCAAGGCCTTCAACTCGTGGTTCCACATGCCGTTCGCGCGGCGGGCCCGAGTGGAGCTGATCAGTGAGCTGTCGGCCGAGCCGGTCTTCTTCTACTACTACATCGACTACGAGCTGTTCGACTCGGCGGCCGGCGACCTGGGCTACTTCCACGCGCAGTGGCGGCGCGAGCGGCCCACCGACGGGATCCCGCAGGGCACGCAGAGCAACCGCGAGTTCCAGGTCGAGGGCATCAACGACACGGGCGACGGCAACTACGTCATCCTCGACGCCGCCGGGCGCGGCCACTACGTGGGGTGCGTGCTCAACATCCGCAACCTGCGCGAGACCAGCGACTGGAACTGGTACGGCGAGGGCGATGACATGATCTTCATCGACGGGGAGCCGTTCCCGCCCTCGCTGCACGGCACCGGCACCGAGGACTACTTCAACACCGCCTGGTGCCCTACGCAGACGTACCACGCGCCGTACCACGGCATCACCATGCCCGGCGGGGACAACTGGAGCGGCGAGATCTCCCTCTACCGCTTCCACGTCGAGGACCCGATCACCTTCACCGAGTCCATCAGGGTGACGATCGAGCACGGCCACGCGAACAAGCGCTCTGACGACTTCTCGTCGGTCGCGTACTGGTACCAGACGCTGCCTCACAAGCCGTTCGGGCTCGCACCGGTGGCGGAGCGGCTGCCGTTCCCGCGAGCGTAATCGATTTCCCACACCCCCGCCCGCGTCGCTTCGCTGAGATGGGATGAGTTTGGTCAAAATCCAGGACGTCGCGCGGCACGCCGGGGTCTCCGCCGCGACGGTCTCCCGCGTGCTCAACGGCCGCTCCACGGTCAACCCGGAGCTGGCGGCCCGCGTGCTCGCGGCCGTACGCGAGCTCGAATACCGGCCGAACGGGGTGGCGCGCAATCTCCGGCGCAGGCAGACGACGCTGTGGGCGGTGCTCGTCTCCGACGTCGGCAACCCGTTCTTCACCTCCCTGGTACGGGGGGTGGAGGACGGGGGCCGGCAGTTCGGGTACTCGGTCGTGCTGTGCAACACGGACGAGAACCGGGCACGCGAGGCCGAGTACATCGCGGTGGCGCTGGCCGACAACATGGCCGGTGTGATCATCTCCCCGGCGGACGACTCCACGGACATCAGCACGCTGGTCGCCGCCGGGACCGCCGTGGTCACCATCGACCGGGAACTGGCCGAGACCGAGGTGGACGCGGTGCTGGTGGACAACGAGAAGGGCGCGGAGATGGCCACCACGCACCTGCTGTCGTCCGGCTACCGGCGGATCGCCTGCATCACGGGCCCGCGCCGGATGTCGACGGCCATGCAGCGGCTCCGCGGCTACCACCGGGCCCTGCGCGCCTTCGGCGTGCCGGTGGATCGTGCTCTGGTGCGGCACGCGGACTTCCGGGAGGCGGGCGGCTACTCGGCCATGGCCGCGCTGCTGGACGAAGGGGTGGAGATGGACGCGGTGTTCGCCGCCAACAACCTGATGACGGTCGGGGCGGTGGAGTGCCTGACCGAGCGGGAGGTGCCGATTCCGGAGCGGCTGGGGGTGATCGGATTCGACGACATTCCGTGGGCCCGGCTGTTCCGGCCCGGGTTGAGTACGGTCCGGCAGCCGACGTACGAGCTGGGGCGGGCGGCGGCGCAACTGCTCGCGGACCGGATCGAGAACCCGAGCCGTCCGGCCGCCCGGATGGTGCTGCAGACGGAACTCCACCCCCGCGAAAGCTCCCGGCCCCGCCTGGGCTGAGCGGCTTGTGGCGGGCTCCACGGGTCTGGGCTTTCGTGTCCGGGGCACCGGCGCCCTGCCGGCGTGCCGGGGTCATGGCGTGCTGGTGTGTGGATGTGCGTTGCGCCAACGGCCGCGCCTCCAATGACGGCGCGCCCAACGGCGGCACTTCCACGGCGGCGCTTTTCAACGGCGACGAGTCCGGCGGCGGTGCGTCCGACCGCGGCGGGCCCGATGACGGCGGCCCCGATCGCGGCGGCGCCCACGGCCGCGTGTCCGTGGTGGGACCAACGACCGTGCCTGCGATGGCGGTGCGAGTTACAGGGGTGCTCGTGTCCGCGTCGGCTCAACCGGTGGGCTGGGGGTTTGCGAAGAGCGGCGAGAAATCGGTTCACCGTTGCGATTCTGTGATGTGATGCGGGATTGACGGTCCGAAGGGTGAGATTTAGCTTGAGTGGAAATCGATTTCTGAGCAATCGATTTCTTGAGTATGGAGGACATACCCCGTGGCACGTATCGGAGTGCTGAGCATCTCGGACGGGCGTGACTTCGTCGCCCGCGATCTCGTGGAGCACATCACCAACGCCACCACCGCCCTCGCAGAGGCCCTGCGCAAGGAGGGGCACGAGGTCATCGTGGCGCCGGAGATCGTGTGGACCAACGAACTGGCCACGTCGCAGGCCCGGTGGCTGGCCGATCGCAGGCCCGATCTGACCATCTTCAACTACGCGGTCTGGGCCTTCCCGCACTTCACCATGCTGGCCGCCGAGTCCACCCCCGGACCGCTGCTCCTCATGGCGAACATCGACCCGGCGCAGCCCGGCATGGTCGGCATGCTCGCCGGTGGCGGTGGCCTGGACCAGATCGGGCGGGTGCACGCGAGGGCCTGGGGCGACATCGACGACCCCGCCGTCAGGGAGCGCGTGCTGACCGAGGTCCGGGCCGCGCAGGCCGTGAGGGGGCTGCGCGGCTCGACGTTCGGCAGGATCGGCGGCCGGCCCATGGGCATGTACACCGCCGTCGCCAACACCGACCAGTGGATGCGTACGTTCGGCGTCGACGTCGAGGAGATCGACCAGTGGGAGATCGTCCGCCGCAGCGAGAACGCGTCACAGACCCGCGTCAAGGAGGCCCGCGAATGGCTCGAGACCAAGGGCAACGTCCATTACGACGGCAAGCAGCTCACCCCTGACCTGCTGGAACGCCAGATCCGCACGTACTACGCGATGCGCGAGCTCATCGACGAGTGGAACCTGGACTTCTCCGGCATCAAGGGCCAGCCCGAGCTGACCACCCACTTCTGCACGATGGACATCGCCGAGGCCTTCCTGAACGACCCGTACGACTGGGAGGGCCCGAAGGACACCCACGTCTGCGCCACCGAGGCCGACATGGACGGCGCCCTGACGATGCAGATCCTGAAGCTGCTGAGCGGCGACCCCGTGCTCTTCGCCGACGTCCGTCACTACCACGCGGACAAGGACGTCTGGGATCTGTGCAATTCGGGTCAGCACGCCACCTGGTACGCGGCGAGGTCCGACGATCCCGAGGAGAACCTCGCCAGGACGCACTTCTACCCCGAGGTGTTCTTCTTCCCGGCGGGCGGAGCCGGCGTGCATCACCTCGCCGCCCCCGGCGCCGCCACCTTCGCCCGCCTCACCCGCAGGGACGGCGACTACCGCATGCACGTGATGCGCGGCGACTTCGAGCTGTACGACGACGCCACCAACGAGGCGATGGCCCGGCAGTCCACGTTCGAGTGGCCGCACGCCTTCACCAGGCTGCACGTGCCGGCCACCGAGTTCCTCGGCCGGTTCGGCTCCAACCACATCCACGCGGTCCCCGGTGATTACGTCGCCGAGCTGGAGGCGGTCTGCAAGCAGCTGGGTGTCGAGTTCGAGGGGTTCGGCGATGCGGCTTAGTGTGATTCTGGCGACGGCCGCCCTGGTCGTGGCGGGTTCAGCGGCTCCCGCGCTGGCGGCGACGACCGCCAAGGGCCCCGTCGGGTGGGACGTCTACCGCAGGCTCGACCGGCTGCCCGAGCTGCCGGTCGGCGTGCAGACCAAGCAGTTCTCCAGCTTCGACCGCACCGGCGACAACAACGACGGCTTCGAGGGCAAGTACTCGTGCCTGAGCACCACCAGCCAGGGCTGCGTGATCGCCGAGCACACCGGCGCCGGTGAGGTGCAGGCCATCTGGTTCACCAGGGATGGGGGTGACGTCACCAGGACCGGCAAGATCACCATTGAGCTGGACGGCGAGAAAGTGGTGGACGCGAGCCTCCAGGACCTGGTGAACGGCAAGCTCGGCGCCCCCTTCGCCTACCCTCTCGTGGGCAACGCCGACCAGAGCTCCGGCGGCGTCTACGTCGAGGTGCCGATGCCGTTCACCCGCTCGATGCGGATCACCACCGAGCACAACCCGCTCTTCTACCACGTCAGCTACCGCACGTTCGCCGACGCCGAGGGCGTGAGCACGTTCGACCCGGCCGACAAGGCGCAGGACGTCATCGACCGACTCAAGGCGGGCGGCGACCCCAAGCCCGCGATCCCGGGCACCCGCACGCAGGACGCGGCGATCAGCCTCGCTCCCGGCGCGTCGGTACGGGTGGCGCGCACGCAGGGCTCGGGCCTGCTGTCGGGGATCAGGCTCAAGCTGCCCCAGGCCGAGCAGGTCCTGCCGAAGACCGAGGCCGACGAGGGCCGGGCGTTCGGCGCGAACGGCTCCAGCGAGTTCACGGTGAAGATCGACCCGGCCAACGACGGGGTGCGGTTGACCAGGCGCATCGACCCGGCCATCGGCAGGCAGGTCGCCAAGGTCCTGGTGGACGGCCAGGAGGCCGCCCAGTGGGCGCCGAGCAAGCTGGGCGCCGCCGGGATGTGGGCCGACGAGGTCGTGGACCTGCCGGCCGCAGCGACCAAGGGCAAGTCGCAGATCACGATCAAGAACGTGTTCGTCTCGTCGGACCTCGACTACAACGAGTTCACGTACTGGGTGGACAGCAACGGCAAGCGGACCGACACGGTGGACGTGGGCGACGCGGCCGGCGAGGCGGCGCACAACTACAAGATCGTCGCACAGACCTGGCAGGGCGAGCGGACCTTCGCCTTCCCGATGGACCAGGGCCAGCTGGCCGAAATCAGGACGGCGCAGGAGATCCTGCAGGGGCTGCGGCTGCGGATCAGCTTCGACGGCCGGCGTACGGTCGACTCGCCGGTCGGTGAGTTCTTCGGCAGCGGGCACGCGATGCTGCCGGTCAAGTCGCTGATGTACGACATCGACGCCACGACCAGCACACTCAACGCCTGGTGGCCGATGCCGTACAGGACGGGCGCGACGGTCGAGCTGTACAACGACTCCGACCGCACGATCGAGGGGCAGGCTTCGGTCGCATCGGCGAACCGCCCAATATCAGGAAATGTTGGATATTTCAGGACGCAGTCCCGCGCCGGCGGCACCACCCCCGGCAAGAGCTGGACCTTTCTGCGCGCAACAGGGCAAGGCAAATTCGTCGGGATCAGCCACACCATGCGCGGCCCGACCACCCGCAACTACCTGGAGGGTGACGAGCGCGTCTTCGTCGACGGCTCGCGTACCCCGCAGATCCACGGCACCGGCACCGAGGACTTCTACCAGGCGGGCTGGTACTTCAACCGCGAGACCTTCAGCACCCCCTTCCACGGCAACACCGCGCACCTCGCCCCCGCGACCGGCTGCCCGGCCGGCAACGACTGCACCGGCGCGTACCGGCTGATGATCGGCGACGCGGTGCCGTTCGGGAGCTCGCTCACGTTCGACATCGAGCACGGATGGACGAACGACGTCGAGGGCGTCTACTCCTCCACCGCCTACTGGTACGGCCGCGACCAGGCGAGCGCCGCCCAGACCGACAGCCTCACCGTCGGCGACCAGGCGAGCGAGCAGTCGCACGGCTACACCGGCCAGGGCGAGGTCGCGACGCTGGAGTCGGCGTTCGAAGGCGACTTCAGGAACCCCGTGACGCTCAAGGCCACCCACCGCGTCACCCAGGATCCGGTCACCTTCAAGCTGAAGATCGACCGGGGTAACCAGGGCGTCGAGCTGCGCCGTACCAGCGACCAGAGCGTCGCCGGGCAGCACGCCGAGGTCACCGTCAACGGGCGCAAGCTGCCCGACTGGGTGCAGCCGCTGGGCAACCAGACCCGCAGGTGGCTGGAGGACGTCTATCAGATCCCGGCGGGCCTCACCAGCGGGCAGCGCGAGATCACCGTCCGGCTCACTCCGAAGAGCCCCTGGTCGGCGGCCTCCTACACGGCGTGGAGCCTGAGGTGACGACGGTTCTGACGATGCGGGCCATCGGCAAGTCCTTCCCCGGCGTGCGGGCCCTGGACGGGGTGTCGCTCACCGTGGCGGAGGGCGAGGTGGTGGCCCTCCTCGGGGAGAACGGCGCGGGCAAGTCCACGCTGATGAACATCCTGGCCGGGGTGTTCAAGGACTACGAGGGCGAGATCGAGGTCGGCGGCGAGGTCGCGCACATCCACTCGCCCAAGGACGCCCGGCGGCACGGCATCGCCATGATCCATCAGGAGCTCAACCTGGTGCCCGAGCTGTCCATCGCGGACAACATCTTCCTCGGCCGGGAACGCGCGATCCTCGACCGGAAGGCCACGGAGTCGCGCACCGCCGAGCTGCTGCGCGGCCTCGGGCTGGACCTTTCGCCGCGCACGCTCATCAAGCAGTGCAAGATCGCCGAACGCCAGCTCATCGAGGTGGCCAAGGCCCTGTCGCAGAACGTCCGCGTCCTGGTCATGGACGAGCCCACCTCGGCCCTGGCCGACGCGGAGGTGCACCGGCTGTACGAGGTCATCCGCGACCTGACCGGACGCGGCGTGGCCGTCATCTACATCTCGCACCGCCTGGAGGAGCTGGAGGAGATCGCCGACCGGGTCGTCGTGCTGCGCGACGGCCAGTACATCGGCGAGCGCTCCGGCATCAACCGGGACGAGCTGATTCAGATGATGGTCGGGCGCCCCCTGGGCGAGATGTTCCCCCGCGCCGACGGCGACTCCACGGGCGAGGAGCTGCTGAAGGTCGAGGGGCTGTCGGTGCCCGGCGAGCCGGGCTCGGGGCGTACCGCGCTGCGTGACATCTCCCTGTCCGTATGGGCGGGAGAGATCGTCGGCGTCGCCGGCCTGATGGGCGCCGGCCGCAGTGAGCTGCTGGAATCCATCTTCGGCGCGCACAGGCCGGCCCGGGGCGAGATGACCCTGGGCGGCAAGCCGTACCGGCCGAAGAGCCCGAAAGGCGCGATCAGGCGCGGCGTCGCGCTGGTCGCCGAGGACCGCAAGGCGCAGAGCCTGGTGCTCGGCAACACCATCGGCTTCAACGCCAGCCTGCCTTCGCTCAAGCGGTTCCTGCGGCTCGGAGTCGTGGACGCCAGACGCGAGAACGCGGCCGTCGAGCGGCAGGTACGCGAGCTGCGGGTCAAGGCCCCCGGCACCCGCTTCACCGTCGGCAACCTCTCGGGCGGCAACCAGCAGAAGGTCGTGCTGGCCAAGTGGCTGCTGACCACGCCGTCGCTGATCCTCATGGACGAGCCCACGCGCGGCATCGACGTGGGCGCCAAGGCGGAGATCCACGCGCTCATGTCGTCGCTCGCCTCGGAGGGCAAGGGCGTGCTGGTGGCCTCGTCCGAGCTGCCCGAGCTGCTCGCCATGTGCGACCGGATCCTCGTGCTCTGCGAGGGCAGCATCACCGCTGAGTTCCGCGCGGGCCAGGCGACGCAGGAGGCGATTCTCGAGGCCGCCATGGCCAGACAAAAGGTGACCGTATGACAACCGTGAAGACCGCACCGCCCGTCAAGGCGCCGGGGGAGAGCCGGATGCGGCGTACGCTCTCCGCCCTCGGGGCCGCGCAGGCGTACATCGGCCTGGTGCTGATCCTCGCCGTCGGGATCGCCACCAAGGGCGAGATGTTCCTGAACGAGACGAACCTCACCAACGCCATCGGCGCCTTCGCCTCCCGCGGCATCCTGGCCGTCGGCGTCACGCTGGTGATCCTGACCGGCGGCATCGACCTGTCCGTCGGCTCGCTGCTGGGCATCGCGTCGATGACGGCCGCGATGATGCTCTCCAAGTTCTCGCTGGAGCCGTGGCAGATCGTCCCGATCTGCATGGTCGTGGGAGCCCTGTTCGGGTTCCTGAACGGCGCCGGCACCGCATGGCTGCGCATCCAGTCGTTCGTCATGACGCTGGCCATGCTGTCCGTCGTACGCGGTCTCGACCGGCAGGTCAGCGACAACGTCAGCGTCGGCACCCAGATCGCCGGGCCCGACGGGAAGCTGACGCCGCAGGCGGAGGCGTTCCAGGTGTTCGGCACGCCCGGCCACAACCTGTTCGACCGGTTCTACTACCCGGTGCTGGCGTTCATCGTGGTCTGCATCGTCTTCCACCTGATCCTGACGAAGTCCCGGTTCGGCCGGCACGTGTACGCCGTCGGCGGCAACCCCACCGCGGCCCGGCTGTCCGGCGTCAACGTCACGGCGGTCACGATCGCGGTGTTCACGTTGTCCGGCATGCTGGCCGGTTTCGCCGGGCCGATCGACGCAGCCTACAGCGCCTCGGCCGACCCGCAGGCCGGGCAGTCGTTCGAGCTGGACGCCATCGCCGCCGCGGTCATCGGCGGGGCGTCGCTGGCGGGCGGCAAGGGCACGATCGCGGGCACGTTCGTCGGGGCTCTCATCCTGACGCTCCTGGACAACGTGCTCGGCCTCAACGCGGTCAGTGACAACTGGCAGCTCGTGATCAAGGGACTGATCGTCGTCGTGGCGGTCGTCCTGCAGCGTCCCGATCTCTTCAAGTTCCTCCGGGGAGGGTCTCGATCGTGAAGAAGACCATCACTCTTGTGCTCTGTGCGCTCCTGGCCGCCGCGTGCGCGTCCAAGGCGCCCGCGCCGTCGGCGTCATCAGGTGCGAAGAAGAAGTTCGTCGTCGGCTACTCGCAGTCGAACAACGCCGAACCGTACCGGGCCCAGCTCAACCTGCAGCTGCAGCACTTCCTGAAGAAATATCCGGACATCGAGCTGTTGCCGATCGCCGACGCCAAGCAGTCGAGCGCCACCCAGGTCTCCCAGGTCCAGAACTTCATCACCCAGAAGGTCGACGCGCTCATCGTCTCGCCCACCGAGCCCGCCCCGCTGACGGCGGCCGTGCAGCAGGCGTGCGACGCGAAGATCCCCGTGATCGTCCTCGACCGCACCGTGAACACCGACTGCTACACCGCCTTCATCGGCGGCGACAACGTGCTCATCGGCAGGAAGGCGGGGGAGGAGGCGGTCAAGCTGCTGCCGGACGGCGGCAACATCGTCGAGCTGCGCGGCATCATGTCCAACCAGCCGCAGATCGACCGCGACAAGGGCTTCCGCGAGGCCATCGCGGCCAACCCCAAGATCAAGATCATCGCGGACCGCGAGGGCAAGTGGCTGAAGGAGCAGGCCACGCCGATCATGCAGCAGTGGCTGGCCCAGAACCAGCAGATCGACCTCGTGTACGGGCACAACGACCCGATGGCGCTGGGGGCGTACCTGGCGGCGCAGGCGGCGGGCAAGGCCGACAAGATCAAGTTCATCGGCATCGACGGCCTGGCCATCCCCGACGGCGGCATCCGCGCGGTCCAGCTCGGCCAGCTCTCGGCCACCTTCATCTACCCGACGGGCGCGCAGGAGGCGGCCGACACCGTCAACAAGATCCTGCACGGCCGGCAGGCGGAGAAGAAGCAGGTGCTCGGCACCACGCAGGTCACCAAGGAGAACGCGGCCGAGCTGTACAAGCAGTACGACCTGTCGGGCCAGAACTGATGTTCCTCGGCGTCGACATCGGGACCTCGAGCTCCAAAGGGGTGCTCGTGGCGCCCGGCGGCACGGTCGTGGCCACCGCGGTACGCGAGCACCATACCGCCACGCCGCGGCCGGGCTGGTTCGAGCACTCCGCGCAGGATGTCTGGTGGGCGGACTTCGCCTCGATCGTGGCGGAGCTGGCCCGCCCGGACATCGCCGCCGTCGGGCTGAGCGGCATCGGTCCGTGCGTGCTGCCCTGCACGCAGGACGGCACGCCGCTGCGGCCCGCGATCCTGTACGGGGTGGACACGCGCGCCACCGCCGAGATCGCGGCGCAGACCTCCCGGTACGGCGCCGCGGAGATCTTGGAGCGGTGCGGGTCGCCGCTCACCTCCCAGGCCGTGGGGCCCAAGCTGGAGTGGCTGCGGACCCACGAGCCCGAGGTGTGGGGGCGGACCCGGCGGATGTTCATGGCGCACTCGTGGCTGGTGCACCGGCTGACCGGCGCCTACGTGCTCGACCACCATTCGGCCAGCCAGTGCACGCCGCTGTACGACACCCGTACCCATGAGTGGATCAGCGACTGGGACCTCTTCCCCGAGGTGGAGCTGCCCGCGCTGGCATGGAGCGGCGACGTCGCCGGCACGGTGACAAGGTCGGCGGCGGCGGCGACCGGGCTGCCCGAGGGGATCCCGGTGGTCGCCGGGACGATCGACGCGTGGGCCGAGGCGCTGAGCGTCGGGGTGACCTCGCCGGGGGACGTCATGCTGATGTACGGCACGACGATGTTCCTGGTCGAGGTTCTCGCCTCGCGGGCCGTGTCGCCGCGGCTGTGGGGGACGGCCGGGGTGTCGCCTGGGACGTACAACCTGGCGGCGGGGATGGCCACCTCCGGGGCGATCACCGGATGGCTGCGGGACCTGACCGGCGCGTCGTACTCCTCGCTCACGGACGAGGCCGCCGCCGTGGGACGTGGGGCGGAGGGGCTGCTCATGCTGCCCTACTTCGCGGGGGAGCGGACGCCGCTCTTCGACCCGGACGCGCGCGGCACCCTGATCGGGCTGACGCTGCGGCACGGGCGCGGGCACCTGTACCGGGCCGCGCTGGAGGCGACCGCCTTCGGGGTGCGGCACAACCTGGAGGCCATGCGGTCGGCGGGCGGGTCGGCCAAGCGGCTGGTGGCGGTGGGAGGTGGTACGAAGGGCGGCCTGTGGACGCGGATCGTGTCGGACGTGCTGCAGCAGGCGCAGGTGCTGCCCGCCCACACGGTCGGGGCCGCCTTCGGCGACGCCATGCTGGCCGCGGGCGCGGTGGGGGTCTCGAGCGACGGCTGGAACCCGCCCGCCTCCGTGGTGGAGCCCGATCCGGGGGCGGCCGAGGACTACGGGCGGCTGTACGAGCTCTACCGGGACCTGTACGGCTCGACGTCCCACATCGCCCACGAGCTCGCGGCGCGTTAGCGGGAGCTGCTCTGGCGCGGGTGGAGCTCGGCGGGCAGGACGATCGTGGCGGGTTTGGCCGCAGGGGCCGCGATGCGGTCGACCAGGAGCCGGGCGGCCATCCGGCCCAGCTCGTACGTCGGCTGCGTCACCGTCGTGGGCGAGGGATGCACCAGGTCAGCCCACGGGATCTCGTCGAAGCCGACCAGCCCCATCGCCCCGGGCACGTCCACGCCGCGCTCCGTCAGGCAGCGCAGCGCACCCACCGTCATCAGGTTGTTGGCCACGAACACCGCGTCGGGAGGCTCGGGAGAGGACAGCAGTGAGGCCATGGCGTCGTAACCCCCCTGCTCGCGGAAGTCCGTACGGACGATCACGGGAGGCGTGGACAGGGCGGCGGTGTAGCCGCGCAGGCGCAGGTCGGCGGTGCTCACGCCCTCGGGCCCCGTGATGCACGCGATCCGCCGGTATCCGGCCGCGAGCAGGTGCTCCGTGGCCGTGCGCGCGCCCGCCTCGTTGTCGACCACGACCGTGTCCACGACGCCCCGGGGCAGCTCGCGGTCGACGGCGACGACCGGGATGGGCGATTCGATCAGGGTCTTGGCCGCCTTGACGCTCCCGGACGACGAGATGATCACGCCTGCCATCTGCTCGCTCAGCGCCGCCGCGACGTACGTCTCCTCCTTGGCCGGGTTCTCGTCGCTGTTGCACAGCACGACCGAGTAGCCCTCCTGCTGGGCGACGTCCTCGATGCCGCGGACCATGGCGGTGAAGAACGGGTTGCCGATGTCGGAGATGATCACTGCCCAGAGTGTCGTACGGCTGCGCCGCAGGTTGCGCGCCACGGCGTTGGGACGGTAGCCGAGCTCGCGGACCGCGGTGAGCACCCGCGCGACCATGGCGGGGTCGACGGTGCGGGCGCCGTTGAGCACGCGGGAGACGGTGGCGGCGGACACACCGGCCTCACGCGCGACGTCGTAGATAGTGGGCATCGCTCCAAGTTTCTACCATCGCGGAGCCCCGTACCCCCTGCCTCGCGCGGACCGGGGTCGAAGTCCTGGTCCAGGAATCGCTTTCCCTCCATGATCATACTTCCACATTTCTTGAAATATTGAAATGTAGTGGTCTAGCTGCGGAAATGCTCGACTTAAATCCTGACAATTCAGGGCTTGACGGGTGTCAGGGCGCGATTGTACGTTCATCCAGAAATCGATTGCTCACTCTCTTCTCCCTTCACCCCCACCCTCACGGCCTCCTGACTGCCGCGCGCTCAGGGTCCCGTACTGCCAGGAGAAGCCATGTTCTCGATCGTTCGACGATGTCTGGCCACGGGCCTGGCCGGCCTGTTGACAACAGCCTTGGCGGCCGTCCCGGAAGCCACGGCCGCCGTCTCACCGCCGCCCAGCCCGTTCTTCTCGACTGTGCAGATCGACTCCGGCGCCACGGTCGGCGCGCCCGCCGTGGGCGACAACCGCAACCACGGCGACCTGTGGCCGAACTGCTGGTCCGACGACGACAACGTGTACACCGCGTACGGCGACGGCGTCGGCTTCGGCACCGCGTACAGCGACATCGGAGTGGCCCGCATCTCCGGCATGCCGGGCAACCTGGCCGGCGCGCAGCTGCCGATCGGCGACAACGTCGGCCAGGTGTGGAAGCCGAACCACACCCGCAAGCCCACCGGCATGGCCTGCGTGGGCGGCACGCTCTACCTGGCCGTGCAGGACCTCGCGTTCGACTTCGACGACGCCCCGGCCGCGACGATCGCGAAGTCGACCGACCACGGCCGGACGTGGACGTGGGACCGGTCGGCGCCGATGTTCGACAACGGCCTGTTCACCACCGTCTTCTTCCTCGACTACGGCAAGGCGTACGGCAACGCCCCCGACGGCTACGTCTACGCCTACGGCCTCGACCACAACTGGCGCGACTCCTTCAGCGGCCACGTGCCCGATCCGGTGGACCTGTGGCTGGCCAGGGTGCCGAAGGACCAGGTGCAGAACCGGGCGGCCTGGGAGTTCGTCAGCGGCTTCACCGCCTCAGGCGCGCCCACCTGGACGTCGGACATCGGCAGGCGGGTCGCGGTCATGCACGACGACCGGCACATCTACCAGGACGTCTACACCGCCAACCGGGCCAAGAACATGACCGTGGTCAGCCAGGGCGGCGTGGTCTACAACAAGCCGCTCAACCGCTACATCTACACGTCCTGGACGGAGTACACCTTCGAGTTCTACGAGTCGCCCACACCGTGGGGCCCGTGGAAGCAGTTCTCCGGCAAGGACTTCGGCGGCTACCCGTGGACCACGACCAAGCACGGCGGCTACGCCACGACGATCCCGTCCAAATACATCAGCGCCGACGGCAAGTCCATGTGGCTCCAGTCGAACGTCTGCCCATGCGGCGGCGGCTTCCCCGAGGGGCAGCACTGGGCGTACACGTTCTCGCTGCGCAAGATGCGCCTCGAGCCGCACGTGGACACCGCCCCGGCCAACACGCCCGACGGCGCCAGGAACCTGGCCCGCGAGCCGGGCACGGTGGGCATCGAACGGGTGGCGCATTTCGGCAACGTCGGCTACTACAACGACGGTAACAAGGCGCAGAGCGAGGACGACTGGAACGACGAGCGCAAGGGCGCCAGCTGGTGGGGCTACACCTGGCCGCGCGAATACCTGATGAACAAGGTCGTCTTCACCAGCGGGCAGATGTTCGGCGACGGCGGCTGGTTCGCCCAGGACCTCCGGGTGCAGGTGCGCAGGAACCACGAATGGGTGGACGTGAGCGGGCTGCGCGTCACGCCGGACTACCCGTACGACAACACGGCCGGGCCGAACCGCACGTACGAGCTGGGGTTCAACCCGGTGGACGGCGACGGCGTGCGCGTCATCGGCGCGCCCGGCGGCACCCGCACGTTCACCTCCATCGCCGAGCTCGAGGTCTACTACGGCGGCACCACCGGGATGCTGCTCGGCGGCTCGCCGGCGGATTTCACCGGTGACGGCAAGGACGACATCGTCGCTTTTACGCACGGGTCGAGCGCGGACGTGTGGGCGGCCGCCTCCACCGGGACGGGCTTCGGCGCGTCCGGCAAGTGGCACGATTTCTTCGCCCCGAGCGGCGAGACCCCTTTGACCGGCGATTTCACGGGTGACGGCAAGGACGACATCGTCACCTTCACGCACGGGACGAACGCCGACGTGTACGTGGCCCCGTCCACCGGCACCGGCTTCGGCGTCGCCGCCAAATGGCACGACTACTTCGCGCCCAGCGGCGAGATCCCGGCGGTCGGCGACGTCAACGGCGACGGCAGGGACGACATCGTGACCTTCACGCGCGGCTCCGACGCGGACGTCTACGTGGCCTTGTCGACCGGCACGAGCTTCGGCGCGGGCCAGAAATGGCACGACTGGTTCGCGCTCAACGGCGAGTTCCCGGCCCTCGGCGACGTCAACGGTGACCGCAAGGACGACCTGATCGTCTTCACCCAGGGCGCCACGGCCGACGTCTACGTCGCCCTGTCCACCGGCACCGGCTTCGGCCCCGCCACCAAGGCGCACGACAACTTCGCTCCCGGCGCGGAACAGCCCCGCGTGGGCGACTTCAACGGCGACGGGAAAGACGACATCGCCACCTTCACCGGCAACCCCGCCGCCGACGTGTACGTGGCCCTTTCCGACGGCGCGGGATTCAAGACCGCCGCCAAATGGCACGACGACTTCGCCCCGGCCGGCGAGTTCCCCTACGTCGGCGATTTCGACGGTGACGGCAAGGACGACATCGTCACCTTCACCAAGGGCTCGGCCAACGACGTGTTCGTGGGCCTGTCGAACGGCAGCTCGGCCTTCGGCACCGGGATCAAGTGGCACGACTTCTTCGGCCTCAACGGCGAAACCACCCTCTGATTCAGGAGAACACCATGAGAAAGATCCGAGTTCGCCGCGCGTTATCCATCACCGCGGGCGCGCTGGCCATCGCCGTGGCTTCCGCCCTGCCCGCCCAGGCAGCCCCCGACCCCGGCAAGCAGCCGCACCGCTCCAACGCCGAACTGCTTCTCGCCTGCCCCTCCGTCCCCTCCACCCATGACCAGTGGGTCACGACGGCCGTCTACCGGGTCGGCCGCAGCCTCGACGCCAACGACAAGGTGATGCTCGCGGCGTTCGAGACCGGCTGGGTCGAGTCCCACATGAACAACCTCAACTGCGGCGACAAGGACTCACTCGGCGTCTTCCAACAGCGCCCGAGCCAGGGATGGGGCACCCCCGAGCAGATCCTCGACGTCAGCTTCGCCGCCAACTCGTTCTTCACCCGGGCCATCAAGAACGACGCGGCCAACCCCGGCTACAGCCCCGGCCAGCTCGCCCAGAGCGTCCAGCGCTCCGCCTTCCCCGACCGCTACGACCAGTCGGAGGCCAAGGCCCGCTCACTCCTGAACGAGGCCGCGTGGATGCACGGCATGCAGGCGGGCTCGCCGGCCGACTTCAACGGCGACGGCAAGGACGACATCATCACGTTCACCAAGAACGCCTCGGCCGACGTGTACGTCTCCACGTCGGACGGCACGTCGTTCGAGGGCACCTCGGTGAAGTGGCACGACTTCTTCGGCCTGGGCGGCGAGACCACCTACACCGGCGACTTCACCGGTGACGGCAAGGACGACATCGTCACGTTCACGCACGGCTCCAGCGGCGACGTGTACGTGGCGGCTTCCACCGGCAACGGCTTCGGTCCCGCCGCGAAATGGCACGACTACTTCTCACCCGGTGGCGAAACAGCGGCCGTCGGCGACTTCGACGGCGACGGCAAGGACGACATCGCGACCTTCGCCCGCGGGACGACGCAGGACGTCTTCGTGGCCCTGTCCAACGGGAACGGGTTCGGCGCGGGCCAGAAATGGCATGACTTCTTCGGCCTGAACGGCGAGTTCCCGGCCGTGGGCGACGTGAACGGGGACGGCAAGGACGACATCATCGTCTTCACCCAGGGCTCGACCAATGACGTTTACGTGGCGACGTCCACCGGGACGGGCTTCAACGCCGCGGTCAAGGTGCACGACAACTTCGCGCTCGCGGGCGAGCAGCCGCGCGTGGCGGACGTGAACGGGGACGGCAAGGACGACATCGTCACCTTCACCAACAACAACCTCGGCGACGTCTGGGTGGCCATCTCCGACGGCCAGGGCTTCGGTCCCGGGCTGAAGTGGCACGACTGGTTCGCCCCGAACGGCGAGTTCCCTTACACCGGCGATTTCGACGGCGACGGCAAGGACGACATCGTCACCTTCACCAAGGGCTCGGCCAACGACGTGTTCGTGGCTCTGTCGAACGGCAGCTCGGCCTTCGGCACCGGGATCAAGTGGCACGACTTCTTCGGCCTCAACGGCGAGACCACCCTCTAGAAGGAGCTGGAACAATGCAGTGGAAGCATGTGCGTAAGACGCTCTTATGCGCGGCCGTCGGCGGGCTCCTGCTCACCGCCAGGCCCGCCGTCGCCGCCCAGCCGGACGGGCTGGACGAGGCGTTCGCCGACGCGACGGCGGAATACCAGGTCCCCAAGGACCTGCTCGTGGCGGTTGGCTACGGCGAGACGCACCTCGACGACCACGACGGCGAGCCCAGCAGCGCCAACGGCTACGGCGTCATGCACCTGGTGAGCAACCCGCAGAACAAGACCCTCGAACAGGCCGCCAAGCTCACCGGCGAGTCCGAGGGCCAGCTGAAGACCGACACCGCGGCCAACATCCGCGGCGGCGCGGCGGTCCTGCGCGCCCTCGCCGACCAGGCGGGGCTCGACGCGTCCAAGCGCAAGGACGTCAACGCCTGGTACCCGGTCGTCGCCCGCTACAGCGGCGCCGCCGACGACCAGGTCGCCCGCCTGTACGCCGACACCGTGTACGGCATCCTCGCGCAGGGCCTCAAAGGTCCTGAGGTCGTCGTGCAGCCGCACAAGGTGAGCCCGGACCGCGGCAAGTACGCGAAGGTCAAACCCCTGGCGGCCTCCACCGGTGACGCCGAGGCCGGGATCCTGAGCACCGACTACCCGCCCGCGCACTGGGTCCCCGCACATCCCAACAACTACTCGGTCGGCCGCTCCAGCCCCATCCGTAAGATCGTCATCCACGTCACCCAGGGCTCGTACGCCGGCACGATCAACTGGTTCCAGAATCCGTCCGCGCAGGTCAGCGCCCACTACGTGATCCGCTCCTCCGACGGCGACGTCACGCAGATGGTCCGCGACACCGACACCGCCTACCACGTCAGATCCTCCAACCCCGAGGCCCTCGGCATCGAGCACGAAGGCTACGTCGACAACCCGTCGTGGTTCACCGACGCGATGTACCGCTCGTCGGCCGCGCTGACCAGGTACCTGGCCGACAAGTGGGGCATCGCCCGCACCCGCGCCAACATCGTCGGCCACAACGAGCTGCCCGGCAACGACCACACCGACCCCGGCCCGAACTGGAACTGGGACTACTACATGTCGCTGGTCAACGGCGGCGGCCCGGCCCTCGGCGGCTCCCCGGCGGATTTCAACGGTGACGGCAAGGACGACATCGTGACGTTCACGCACGGCGCAAATGCCGATGTGTACGTGGCGACGTCGAACGGCAACGGGTTCGACGGTACGTCGGTGAAGTGGCACGACTACTTCGCGCTGAGCGGTGAGACCCCGCTGACCGGCGATTTCACCGGCGACGGGAAAGACGACATCGTCACGTTCACGCACGGGGCGAATGCCGACGTCTACGTGGCTCCCTCCACGGGGACGAGCTTCGGGGCCGCCGCCAAGTGGCACGATTTCTTCGCCCCGAGCGGGGAGATCCCGGCGGTGGGCGACTTCGACGGCGACGGTAAGGACGACATCGTCACGTTCACGCGTGGTTCGGCGAACGACGTATATGTGGCGCTGTCCAACGGGACCGGTTTCGGCACGGGCATGAAGTGGCACGACTGGTTCGCGCTGAACGGCGAGTTCCCGGCCGTGGGCGACGTGAACGGGGACGGCAAGGACGACATCATCGTCTTCACCCAGGGCTCGGCCAACGACGTTTACGTGGCGACGTCCACCGGGACGGGCTTCAACGCCGCGGTCAAGGTGCACGACAACTTCGCGCTCGCGGGCGAGCAGCCGCGCGTGGCGGACGTGAACGGGGACGGCAAGGACGACATCGTCACCTTCACCAACAACAACCTCGGCGACGTCTGGGTGGCCATCTCCGACGGCCAGGGCTTCGGTCCCGGGCTGAAGTGGCACGACTGGTTCGCCCCGAACGGCGAGTTCCCCTACACCGGCGACTACAACGGCGACGGCAAGGACGACATCATCACCTTCACCCGCGGCACCACCAACGACGTCTACGTCGGCCTGTCCACCGGCACCGCCTTCGGCACCGGGATCAAGTGGCACGACTTCTTCGGCCTGGACGGCGAGACCACCCTGTGAAAGGGACGAGCATGACCCGAAAGCTGCTCGCCGCGTTGTCGACGGGCCTGCTCATCGCCGCCTCCGCCGTCGCCGTCACAGCGCAACCCGCTGTCGCGGCGGCGGGGGCCGGCAAGGGGCCGATCGGCTGGGACGTCTTCCGGCGCCTCGACCGGCTCCCCTACCTGAGTCCAGGCACGCAGACCCGGCAGTTCTCCAGCTTCGACCGGGCCGGCGGCAACACCCAGGACGGCTTCGACGGCGCCTACTCCTGCCTGCGCAAATCGGGCAGCTCCTGCGTGATCGCCGAGGACACCGGGCCGGGCGAGATCTCCTCCATCTGGTTCACCAGGGACGAGGGCGACGTCTCGGCCACCGGCACCATCACCATCGAGCTGGACGGCGCCACCGTCGTCAGCGCACCCCTCCAGTCCCTGGTCAACGGACAAGTGGGCGGGCCTTTCGTCTACCCGCTGGTGGCCAACGCCGACCAGAGCTCCGGCGGCGTCTACATCAAGGTGCCGATGCCGTACCGCGAGTCGATGCGCGTGTACGTACAGAACAACCCCCTCTTCTACCACGTCACCTACCGGCACTTCCCGGACGCGGAAGGGGTGAAGAGGTTCGACGTCACCGAGAACGCCACCGACGTCGTCAACCTGCTGAAGGCGTCCGGCACCCGAGACCCGAAACCGGCCCAGCCGGGCGCCCAGACCGTCACCCAGAAGGCGACACTGACGGCGGGGCAGCAGCGGGAAATGGCAAGGGTGACCGGGTCCGGCGCGATCTCCGCGCTGCGGGTGCGAGTCCCGGACGCGCAGGCCACCGACGACACCCTGGCCGGGCTGCGGCTGCGGCTCGACTTCGACGGCCGCACCACCGTCGACTCGCCGGTCGGCGAGTTCTTCGGCTCGGGGCTGGGCGAGCATCCCGCCAAGTCGCTGCTGTTCGCCATGGACACGGCGCCGGGCGGCTGGTACACGACGTGGTGGCCGATGCCGTACCGGACCGAGGCCAAGGTCAGCCTGGTCAACGGCACCGGGCGCACGCTGACGGACCTCGAGGCGCAGGTGACCTCCGCGGCCGACCCGGCCTGGGCCGACGCGCTCGTGCCCGGCGGCAAGGCGGGCTACTTCACCACCGAGTCCCGCCGCGGCGCCGTCGTACGCGACACCGACTGGCTGTTCGCCGACCGGACGGGGCGCGGCAAGTTCGTCGGCGTCTCGCACACCATGCAGGGGCTCGTCGCCGGCGGCAACACGCGGCAGTACCTCGAGGGCGACGAGCGCGTCCACGTGGACACGGCCCTGTCGCCGCAGCTGCACGGCACCGGCGGCGAGGACTTCTACGAGTCCGGCTGGTACTTCAACCGCGGCGAGTTCTCCAACCCGCTGAACGGCAACCCCGCACACGAGAAGTTCGCCGGGGGCTGCCAGTACGAATGCGACGCCACGTACCGGCTCATGCTGTCCGACGGCGTGGAGTACTCCAGCGCGCTGAGGTTCGGCATCGAGCACGGCTTCCAGAACGACACCCCCGCCACGTACGGCTCCACCGCCTTCCTCTACGCCCAGCCCACGTTCGGCACGCACCGCACCAGCGTCCTCGACGTGGGCGACGCGACCAGCAGGGCCGAGCACGACTACCGGGAGACCGGCGCGGCGACCCAGGCCACGCTCACGTCCGTGTACGAGGGCGACGACGACCACCAGACGGTACGCGGCGTCACCCGGTCCACGTCGAGCGCGGTCTCGTTCCTGCTGGGCCTGGACGGGGAGAACGCGGGCGTGCTGCTGCGGCGTACCTCCGACCAGGCCAACGCCTACCAGGCGGCCCGCGTCCTCGTGGACGGCACCGACGTCGGCGAGTGGCGGCAGCCGCTCGGCAACGGCACGCAGCGCTGGCTGGCGGACACGTTCTCACTCCCCGCGAGCGTGACCGGGGGCAAGCAGCTGATCCGTGTGGAGCTGCGCCCCACCTCCGGGGTGTGGACGGCAGCCAGGTACGCCGCCGACAGCCTCGTCCTCGCGCAGCACGTCGACGCGCGTGCCCCTTCGGCGACCGAGGGCGCGTCGCCGACCGGCGGGACCGACCACGCGCTGCACCTCACCTGGCGCGAGCCGGACGACGACCTCGGCATCCGCGAATACCGCGTGTACGGCTCCACGTCGCCGTCCGCGCAGGACACGCTGCTCGGCACGACCCGCACGCCGGGCTTCACCCACGGCCCGCTGGCCGCCGGCGCCACCTGGTACTACCGGGTGGAGGCGGTGGACCTGTCGGGCCGCACCGCCGACGTGGGCCAGGTCGTCTCCGCCCGCACCGGCACGCCCACCCGCACCGACGTCAGCAAGGACGGCAAGGACGACGTGCTCACCTTCACCCGGGGCAGCACGGCCGACGTGTACGCCTCGCTCTCCGACGGGACCAAGTTCGTGCAGGACGGGTGGAAGTGGCATGACTCGTTCGCGGTCGACCAGGAGATCGCCCTGACGGGCGACTTCGACGGCGATGGGCGGGACGACGCGGTGACGTTCACGAGAGGGAGCTCCGCCGACGTCTACGTGTCGCTGGCGGACGGCGGGAAGTTCGTGCAGAACGGGTGGAAGTGGCACGACTACTTCGCCGCGGGCACGGAGATCCCCGCCGTGGGCGACTTCGACGGCGACGGGCGCGACGACATCGCCACGTTCACCCGGGGCGACTCGGGTGACGTGTGGGTGGCGCTGTCGACCGGGTCCGGGTTCGGGGCGGCGCGCAGGTGGCACGACCGCTTCGCGATCGGCGACGAGTTCCCTGCCGTGGGCGACTTCGACGGGGACGGCAAGGACGACATCGCCACCTTCACCCGCGGCACGTCCGCCGACGTGTTCGTGGCACTGTCCAGTGGCAGCGTCTTCCGGCAGGACGGGTG
This sequence comes from Nonomuraea sp. CA-141351, assembly GCF_050944675.1. Taxonomy (NCBI): domain Bacteria; kingdom Bacillati; phylum Actinomycetota; class Actinomycetes; order Streptosporangiales; family Streptosporangiaceae; genus Nonomuraea; species Nonomuraea sp. CA-141351. Next base: position 6,971,463 of record NZ_CP191982.1, on the reverse strand, counting down.
GCGCTGGCACGACAACTTCGCGGTCGGCACGGAGACGCCCGCCGTGGGCGACTTCAACGGTGACGGGCGCGACGACATCGCCACCTTCACCGGCGGGGCGGCGGCCGACGTGTTCGTCTCACTGTCGGACGGAGGCAGGTTCGTGGAGAACGCTTGGAAGTGGCATGACAACTTCGCGGGCGGCGACCAGGTGCCGGGCGTCGGCGACTTCAACGGCGACGGCAAGGCCGACGTGATCGCCTTCACGCGGGGCGAGGCCGCGGACGTGTTCGTGGCCACGTCCGAGAGCGGCCGCTTCCAGCCGGTGGCGGCGAAGTGGCACGACCACTTCGCCGCCGGCACGGAGTGGCCGCAACCGAGCCAGATCCGCTGACCGGCCGCTCAGCCTGAGCCCGTCTCCTGTCCCGCCAGGGGGCGGGCTCTCGCCGTCGTCCTCCGCCCGGTTGCCGCGCAGCCCCCACAGCGCGCAGTCCAGCGGCGTCGGCCCCTCGTCGTCGAAGGCACGATCGTCCAGATCCGCGCCACGTGAGATCAGCAGCCGCACCGTCTCCGTGCGGCCGTGCATGGCGGCCTGGTCGAGTGGCGTGAAATTGCTCCAGCCCCGGGTGTCCACAGCCATCCCGCCGTCCAGCAGCGCCCGCACCACGTCGGTACGGCCCAGCAGCGCGAACCGGCCCAGGATCCAGCCGAAGTCCCCCCGCGCAGGTGCTCGAGCGAAGGGCGCTGGGGAAGAGCAGGCACGGCGAACCTCCGTATGCCCGTGTCCGCGTGCGCGGGCCGAGGTCCGTCGGCAACATGCGAGATGCCGCCGGTGGGATGGTCCCTTCCCCGCGGACTGGACGCGCCCGGCAACGCGACCCCCATTCCAGCGTTCGGGGGCCGCGCCGCGCTGTCAGGGCGTGATCGCCACCCGAGTGCCCGTGCGGGCCGACTCCAGGGCGGCCGTCACCATGGCCAGGCTGCGGATGTTGTCGTGGCACTCGCCCTGCGGCGCCCGCCCCGTACGCAGCCCAGTCACGAACTCCTCCAGCCCTTCGGCCAGCCCGCCGAAGCGCCGGCGATCGGGGAACGGATCGGCTCCCGGCAGGTACGCCTCCAGCGCCTGCCCCTCTGCCGCCTCCGCCGTCGGATGCCCGTCGCCGTCCCAGCGAGCCGTGCCGCGCGTGCCGGCGGCCCGCCAGCTGCCCGTCCACGACGTAGGCTGGCCGGGCGCCGACCAGCTCCCGGCGAACGTGTACCGCAGCCCGCCGGTCATCTCGAAGATCGCGGTGGCCGAGCACGCCCCCGGATACCACGTCCATGAGGGCCGGAACGACTCGCAGTAGACGGAGACCGGATCCGCTCCCGACACCGCCCGCGCCGCGTCGAACAGATGGATCGCCATATCCTGTAACAGCGGATGCTCCAGGGTGTCGAGGAAGGCCTTCCCCCGGTAGGGCATGAAGAACTCCGAGGTCAGCACCCCCAACGGCCCCAGGTCGGCCACCGTGCGCCGGAAGGCCACCAAGGTGGGCATGAAGCGGCGGTTCTGGTTGACCGCGAACAGCCGCTCCGCCTCGTCGGCGGCCCGCACCATGGAGCGGGCCTCGTCCAGGGTGACCGCCATGGGCTTCTCACTCAGCACCGACACCCCACGCCGCAGCGCCGTGACCGTCACGTCGTGGTGGGCCTGGGGGACGGTGCAGTTGACGATGAAGTCGGGCTCCTCGCCGTCCAGCACGGCGGTGAGCGAGGAGCTGACGGGCAGGTCGTCGAGGCCGAGCTTGCCGGCGGCGGCGTGGGCGCGCTCCTCGTCCACGTCCACCCAGCCGACCAGCGAGGTCTCCGGGTGGGCGAGCAGCTCGGGCGCCCATTGGCCGCCGATGAAACCCGCGCCGACCACCACGCCGCGTAGCCGCCTGTCCTCTTCGACGGTGTTGAAGGTCATGCGGCGCCTACCACGTGATCGGGGTGTGGGCGTTCTGCAGCGGCTCGCCGACGCCTTCCGGCGGGGCGGCCCACAGGACCGCGTTGGCCAGCACGCGCCGGACACCGGGGTGGTGGTAGATCGGATATTCCTGGTCGCCGGGGCTGAAGTAGAAGATCCGGCCCAGACCCCTGCGGAAGCAGCAGCCGCTGCGGAACACCTCGCCGCCGCTGAAGTTGCTGATGAACACCAGCTCGTCGGGCTCCGGGATGCCGAACGGCTCGCCGTACGTCTCCTGCTGCTCGATCACCAGGGGCCGGGGCACGCCGCGCGCGATGGGGTGGCCGGGCGCGACCGTCCAGACCAGCTCGCGCTCACCCGCGTCGCGCCAGGTGATCGTGCAGGTGGTGCCCATCAGCGCACGGAAGATCTTGGAGTAGTGGCCGGAGTGCAGCACCAGCAGGCCCATCCCGCCCAGCACGCGCCGCCGCACGCGCTCCACGATCTTGTCGTTCACCTCCTCGTGCGCCATGTGGCCCCACCAGGTCAGCACGTCGGTGCCGGCCAGGACCTCGTCGGTCAGGCCGTGCTCGGGGTCGTCGAGCACGGCCGTGCGCACGCGCACCTGGTCGCCCAGCAGCTCGGTCAGCCCCTGCGCGATGGCGCCGTGGATGCCGTCGGGATAGATGCGGCGTACCGCCTCCTCGCGTGGCTCGTGGTAGTACTCGCTCCAGACAGTGACGTTGACCGCCATGGTTTCCTTCCTGGCACGTACGGGCGCGTGATCAGCGTACGTCGCCGTCCGCCGTCTCCAACAGCACCCGCACGTCCCACGGGTCGAGTCGCACCTCTGCCCCCGCCTCGAGCGCGGAACCGCCGAGCACGTCTCTGACCTGCACGGACGCGGGCTCGTCGGTGAGGTCGCTGAACTCGTCGTACCAGGCGCCCGTGACCTCGGCGGGCCTGCCCCGCTGTACCTCCCTGCGCGCCCGCGCCCCGCTGGGAGATCCCTAGAACGTCACCTTCCGCAGGTAGCGGTATCCGACCTCCGCCGTCTGCCGAGGAGTCACGTCAGGCGTGTCGTTCTCCACGATGTACTCCTTCACGCGGTGCCTGTCGAAGATCCGCCGGAAGTCGATGGTCCCGGTGCCGAGGTCGGCCATGTCGCCGTCCAGATGGCGATCCTTGACGTGGAACTGCAGCACGCGCTGCGGCGCCTTGCGGATGACGTCGAGCGTGAAGCCGACCGGGTCGGCCGCGCCACGCCCGATGCCGCCGGTGACCGCCCAGTAGATGTCGATCTCCAGGTGGACCAGGCGCGGATCGAGTTCGGAGGTGAGCACGTCCCAGGGGGTCCGGCCCCCTCCGAGGTCGGTGGTGAACTCGTGGGCGTGGTTGTGGTAGCCGTAGCGCAGTCCGGCCGAGCGGGCGGCCTCCGCCTCGACGTTCATGCGCTCGGCCCACGCCTTCCACTCGTCCTTGCTGGTGGAGTTCAGGTAGGGGACGACGACGAAGGACTGGCCCAGGGTGAGCGCATTGTTGATCTTCGTGTCCAGCGCGGCCTGGTCGGCGGTGAGCCCGTCGTGGCTGGAGGTGGAGCGGATGCCGAGCCCGTCGAGGAACGCGCGGAGCTGCTGGGCCGTCCGGCCGAAGTAGCCGAGCGCGAGCTCGACCTTCGGGTAGCCGATCTCGGCCAGGTAGGCGAGCGTGGTGTCGTAGTTCTTGGCGAGGTCGTCGCGTACCGTCCAGAGCTGGATGCTGATCTGGCCGGGAGGGATGTGGCCCCTGCCGTGGTTGAGCGGTGCGGCCGCGGCGGCGGGGGAGGCGGCGGCGACGGCGGCCGCCCCGAGTCCGAGGCCTGCGGCGAGCAGGGACCGCCTGCTCGGGCCGTAACCGTAACACATGGTGATCTCCTGACGTGTGGGCTGGAGCACGACCTGGTCGCCGCTGGTCAGCGGGGGCAGGTCGCCGGTGCCGGGGTCGGTGAGGTGGTCGGTGTCCGGATAGTGCCTGATCGGCACGGTGGTCTGGATGGAGCCCGAGCAGCCGCCGTCCCAGAGGCTCGCGTGGCGGCGGCCGCAGCAGTGATGGCCGCGGGTGCTGTTCGCGCCTTCATGCCTCTCCCTTCGGTCTGCTCGGGGGGATAAGAGAGGGCAAAGCAACGCGAATGTAACCCGACTTGCGCCGACAGGGGAGGGCCTAATCGCGGACGTACGCGCATCTTCCGCTTCAAATCGGACTAAGTGCCCGAGTCACCTCGAAACTGATTGGCGTAGGGCGTTGACGTCGTGTTACGGTGCAATTAACGTCCTGAGTTAAATATTTGGCTCCATGGACGGACACACCCCGCATGAGCGATCTCAGCAGACGAGGATTCCTCCAGCTCGGCGCGGCCGCGGCCACCCTCGCCCTGGCCGGCTGCGCCGGGGGCGGAAGCTCGGGTGCCAGCCTCCAGTTCGCGTGGTGGGGCAGCACGACACGCCACACCGCGACGCAGAAGGCCATCGACGCTTTCAGGAAGAAGAAGCCCGGCGTCCAGGTCAAGACCCAGTTCTCCGGCTGGGAGGGCTACTGGGAGAAGCTGGCCACTCAGACCGCGGGCGGCAACGCCCCCGACGTGATCCAGATGGACTACTCCTATCTCGGCGAGTACGCCAGGCGCGGCAGCCTGCTGGACCTGGGCCCGTATGTCGGCAAGGGCCTGGACCTGTCCGGCTTCGATCCTGACGTGGTGGACGCCGGCAAGATCGACGGCAAGCAGTACGCCGTGAACTTCGGCATCAACTCCATGGCCCTCATCGTCAACAAGACCCTGGCGGCAGAGCGCGGGGTGGAGATCCCCGAGACCTTCACCTGGCCCGAGTACGGCGAGCTGGCCAAGAAGCTGGCGGGCAAGGGTGTCTTCGGCACCGAGGACGGTGCCCAGGACGGCGGCGCGCTGGAGAACTGGCTGCTGGAGCGGGGCAAGATGTTCTTCACCGCCGACGGCAAGCTCGCCTACGACGAGAACGACCTGAAGGAGTGGTTCACGTTCTGGGACGGCCTGCGCAAGTCGGGCGCGGCCACACCGCCGGACGTACAGGCCACCGCGCTGGGCGACGTGCAGAACAGCCTGGTCGCCACCCGCAAGGCGGTCATGGACTTCGCCTGGTCGAACCAGCTCACCGCCTACATGTCACTCACCAAGGACGAGATCGGCATCCACACCTTCCCGACGGGCGACAAGCCCGGCCAGTACTACAAGCCATCCATGCTGCTGACCGTCAGCGCTGGGAGCAAGGCCAAGGACGACGCGGTCGCCCTGGTCAACGCGCTCGTCGCGGACGCGGACGTGGCCGCCCCGCTCGGATCCGAGCGCGGCATCCCGCCCGCGAAACCGATCCGCGCCGCGCTGCGGCCCCAGGCGTCGCCGTCCGAGCAGCTGGTGTACGGCTACATCGACGCCATCAAGGACGAGATCGGCCCGCTCCCTCCACCGCAGCCGCTCGGCGCCGGTGAGCTGCACAACAAGGTGCTCACCAACATCAACCAGCAGATCGGCTTCGGCAAGCTCACGATCGATCAGGGGGTGTCCCGATTCTTCGAAGAAGCCCGACGCCTGCTCAAGTAGAGGGACGTTCGGCCTACCTGCTTCTGCTGCCGTGGTTCGCCGGTCTGCTCCTGCTGACCGGCGGGCCGATCCTGGCCTCGCTGGCGCTCTCCTTCACCGACTTCGACCTGCTCACCGCGCCGTCCTTCGTGGGCCTGGACAACTACGCCAGGATGCTCACCGACGACCCGCACTTCGTCAACGCCGTACGGGTCACACTGATCTACGTCGTCTTCTCCGTTCCGTTGTCCGGCGCGTTCGCGTTACTGGTCGCGGTGCTGCTGAACAGGCCCATGCGTGGCGTCGGGCTGTACCGCGCCGCCTACTACCTGCCGTCGCTGCTGGGCGGCAGCGTCGCGGTGGCGATCCTCTGGCGGCAGATCTTCGGGGCGGACGGCCTGATCAACGACGCCTTGCGATATTTCGGGATCGTGGGGCCGAGCTGGATCTCCACGCCCCAGTACGCGATCTACACGCTGATCGTGCTGCACGTCTGGCAGTTCGGCTCGCCGATGCTGATCTTCCTGGCCGGCTTGAAGCAGATCCCCGCCGAGCTCTACGACGCCGCCGCGGTGGACGGCGCCGGGCGGGTGCGCGCGTTCTTCCGCATCACGCTGCCCATGCTCAGCCCGATCATCTTCTTCAACCTGGTGCTGCAGACGGTGAACGCCTTCAAGGCGTTCACCCCCGCGTTCATCATCAGCGGCGGCACCGGGGGACCGGCGGACTCCACGCTGTTCTACACACTGTTCATCTACCAGGAGGGTTTCGGGAACTTCCGGATGGGTTACGCCTCCGCGCTGGCCTGGGTGCTCCTCCTGGTGACCGCGGCCTTCACCGCGCTGGCCTTCCGTTCCGCGAGGTACTGGGTGCATTATGCCGACTAGGCGCCGTCGCTGGGCCGTCCACCTGCTGGTCGTGGTGGGCGCGCTCGTCATGCTCTATCCGCTGTTCTGGCTGATCAGCTCCTCGTTCAAGCCCAACGACGAGATCTTCACCGATCCCGGGCTGGTGCCCGAGACCGTGGTCGCGGACAACTACGCCACCGGGTGGGGCGCGCTGGGAGTGCCCTTCAGCGGGTTCTTCGCGAACTCGTTCATCATCGCCGCGGCGGCCGTGGCCGGGAACGTGATGTCGTGCTCGATGGCGGCCTACGCCTTCGCCCGGCTGAGCTTCCGGTTCAGGAAGCTCTGGTTCGCGATCATGCTGATGTCGATCATGCTGCCGATCCACGTGCTGATCGTGCCGCAGTACACGCTGTTCAAGTACCTCGGCTGGGTGGACACGTTCCTGCCGCTGATCGTGCCGAAGTTCCTGGCCGTGGACGGGTTCTTCATCTTCCTGATGGTGCAGTTCATCCGGTCGCTGCCGCGCGAGCTGGACGACGCGGCCCGCATCGACGGGTGCGGGCCCATCCTCGTGTACTGGCGGATCATCCTGCCGCTGTCGCGGCCCGCGCTGATCACGACCGCCATCTTCACCTTCATCTGGACATGGGACGACTTCTTCAGCCAGCTCGTCTATCTGAGCGATGTGTCCACCTACACGGTGCCCCTCGCGCTCCGGGCGTTCCTCGACTCCAGCGGCGGCTCCAGCTGGGGCCCGATGCTCGCGATGGCGGTGCTGTCGCTGATCCCGATCCTGGGCTTCTTCCTGATCTTCCAGCGCCGCATCACCGAGGGCATCTCGACCACTGGCCTCAAGGGCTGAGGGCACGTCGGATCCGTGCCCGTCCGCGGCTGCCCGCCAACGCCTGGCGCCCCGGTGTCCGCTCGCCGGGTGACGGCCGGCGCGCGGTCCATGGCGCCGGGCTGGGCGGCCGCGGGGCTTGGGAAGGCTCAGCCCTGGGCGGCGGTGTGGTCGCCCAGCCGTCCGGCCGATGCGCACACGAGACCCCGGCGGGTCCTGAAGTAGTACGAGGTCGAGCCTTCCGGCAGGTCGGACGCCCTGTCGACGGTGCGGTGAGTCAGGCCACGCATGCCTTGTGCCACGATCAGCCTGGTCGCCACACCGGCGATGTCCTGAGCCCAGAGCCTGCCAGTCCAGGAAGTCGGCCGCGTCGTCTCGTGTGGCGCCGGCCTGAAAGAGCGTGACCGGCCGCTATTTGAGGCAGTCCTGCGCCTTCATGACGAGGGCCACAGCGAGGACCCCGTGCTTGCCCACGTTGAAGACGTAGGACGCCTTCGGGTTGCCGGGCACATTGGCGGTAGGCCCGAGCGGGCCGTTCTTCAGATCGGGATAGGCCGCCTTCACCCGCACGCTGTCGGCCCCCCTGCCGATGCCCTGAGGCGTCTTGGCCCCGGAGGGCGCGACGATCGCGGCCACGCCGCGTTTCTTCGAGATGAACACCCCTGCCCGGTCGTTGCCGTATCGCTCCTCCTTCAGGTCCCAGGTCGTGCACGTGGTCTGCGCGTCGATGGTCTTGCGGACGATCTTGCCGGTCGCCCGGGCCTTCGCGGCGGTCATCCCGAGCTTCAGGCTGCCGTACCCGAACGGTCCTAACGTGATCTTCTGCGCGGCGGTGGGGGCGGCGAGCGCCGCGGGCGTTACCACGGCCAGAGCGACCCCTCCAGCCAGCGCCGTCACCAGCGCCGACCGGCCGATCCGCAGTGCGATGGTCTTTTTCATGATCGCGACCATATACCCCCTGTAAGGAGACGCGCCCGAGTTGGCCCGGCTCGCCCGCTTGTGGCAGTGCGGGCGCGTCGCCATCACGAAGAGGTGGCCGCGTTCTACGCGGTCCACCTGATGTTGGGGTTGATGCCGCCGGTCCAGTTGAAGGTGGCCATGTTGTCCCACTGGTCGCCGGTGCCGTTGATGTTGGCCGGGTCCCAGCCGTTGCCCGAGATGGCGTACCAGGTCGGTTCCCAGTAGAAGACGCCGATCGCTCCGGCACTGCGGGCGGTGTTCTGGACCGCGGTGAAGTTGTTCGCCTGTCCCGTCCAGGTGGCCGGGTAGCCCGAGCACGGCGCCGAGCCGCCGACCACGTTCGCCTCACTGTCGGCGTTGGCCGCGGTGAACGGGTAGGCGGTCTCCGCCACGATGACCGGCTTCCCGTAGCGGGAACGCGCGTCGTTGATCACAGTGGACAGGGTGGACAGCGAGCCGTGCCACATGCAGTAGTACGACAGCGCGGTGATGTCCCATGGCACGCCCTTGGCGCGGATCCCGTCGTAGAACCAGCGCGCGTTCGCGAGGCTGTCGGCGTCCGCGGTGTGAATGATCACCTGGGTGCCGCTGCTGCACGCCTTGGTGGCGTTGTAGCCGGCCTTCAGCAGCAGGCTCAGGTTGGTGAAGTCGTTGTTGATGACCTTGCCGTCGTTCCACAGCATCCCGACGTTGATCTCGTTGCCGATCTGCACGCTGTCCGGCGTGGTGCCCTGCGCCTTCAGGCTGTTGCAGACGTCGTAGGTGTAGTTGTAGACGTCGGTCTGGAGCTGGCTGATGCCGTGGCTCGCCCACGCCGCCGGCTTGTACTGCTTGCCCGGGTCGGCCCAGGTGTCCGAATAGTGGAAGTCGATCATCAGGCCGAGGCCCTTTGCCTTGACCGTCTTGGCGTAGGCCAGGACCTTGGCCTTGTTGTTGTAGCCGCTTGCCGGGTTGTTCCAGATGCGCAGCCGGACGTAGTTGACTCCGACGCCCTTGAGGATGTCGAGCGGGTCGGCGGCTGTGCCCCCGGCGTCGTAGTACTTGGCCCCGAGGTCCAGGCTCCGCTGGAGCGAGGAGACATCGGCGCCGCGCATGGTCAGCGTCGCGGCGGCCGCGGGCGCGGGACTCAACGGTACGACCGCGAGCAGCGTCGCGAGTGTCAGTAGGAGCGTGACCCGGATCCTTCGTAAGCGGTGGACGGCCATCCCGATCTCCTTAATTTGTGTGAACGCTCACAGACGGAGAAGGCGGTGATATGCCTTAAGAATGCGCTTATGGGGGGCAGGGGAGGCCTTCTTTGTACTGTGAACGTTCACAGAATCCTTGAGCACGAGGATAAAGAAGAATCCGGCAGCGGGGAAGAGAGTGTTTCGCCCTTGTTTCGCGAGGGTTCCTGGCCACCGTGGGACGTGTGACCTAGTTGTTCCTATTTCGTGACAGATGCCCAGAATGAGTTGATCGTTTCCCTTCCCTTCTCTCACTCGATGCACACTGTTCACTCGTGCGCTCCAAAGTGTCCGCCCGAGAGCACGCCGCCTTATCGGCTGCTTATGCGCGACATAGAAGGGACTGCAGCTGATGCAGCCATTGGCAGCACGAAAGCTACTGGGCGGTTTACGGAGCCGAGGACGTCTCGCCGCGGTCGCCGCGGCCGCGGTGTTGCTGGCCGGCAGCCTCGTAACCGCGGCGCACGCCGACCCGGGACAGGCGGAACAGGATCGGGGACGGCCCAGCCCGACGCCGACCAGCTCCCAGAGCCAGCCGACGCTCACCCCCGCCGGCGGTTCGTACCTCGAGGGCACGGTGAAGGTCGCGGCGGTCCCGACCGCGGCCGGTGACAGCGTCACGAAACTCGCCATCGACGACACCGCACTCAACGCCACCCGGACGGTGGGCGTCTCCAAGCTCAGCTTCGACGTCGGCTCGAACTCGACGGAGGCGCAGTACCACAGCTACGTGCTCGTCAACGGCGGGTACCGCAGCGAGATCGGCAACTTCGTCAACGAGCGGGCGACGATCGAGATCCCGAACGAGCACCTCGTCAAGGGAGAGAACACCGTCGAGATCGTCGTCGGGACGATCCAGTCCTCATGCGGCCTCAACTACGACGACTTCGTGCTGTCCGACGTGGGCCTCGAACTCCTTGGGGAGGTCGCGGACGGCGAGGACAACCCGTACACCTTCTCCTTCGGCGACGGCAGCTGCGGCACGAACACCACGCTGCTGAAGCGCGCGACGCTCAAGTTCTTCGTCCAGGGCGACCCGCAGGGCACCACGGGCCTCACTGCGGACGTGGACACCACCACGCTGGCCAACGGCGAGCACGCCATCACCGCCACGACCGCGGCCGGCGTCGCCGTCAAGAACACCGTGACCGTGAACAACGCTCCGACCGGGGCGCCGAAGCTGCTGCCTACGGACGGCACGCTCGTGGCAGGCACCAAGCCGGTCTTCGCGACGGTCCCGGCCACGGGCGAGGGCGGCGTCAAGTCCCTCACCGTCGACGGCGCCGAACCCGCCACGAAGGCCATACTCGGCAACGGCGCCGCGAAGTTCGCCTTCGACGTGGGCGCGGACTCGATCGACGACAAGTTCGACAACTTCCTGCTGGTCAACGGCAAGCGCATCGACCTGGGCGGCTCCTGGGCGAACCAGCGGGCGACCGTCGCGATCCCGGCCCGGTTCCTGGCGCCCGGCGACAACACGATCAAGGTCGTCACCGGGGACTACAAGGAGTCCTGCGGCAACGGCCGCGACGACTTCACGATCGCGAACCTCGATCTCGCCCTGGACGGCGCCACCGTGACCGGCAAGGACATCAAGTCGTCGTACGAGATGGGCGACGGCACCTGCGGCAGCAGCCAGACCCTGCTCCGCGAGGTCGAGTTGCGCTACACGATCGACGCCCCGGCGGTGCACATCGTCGAAACGCTCGGCTCGGGCAACGCGACCCTCAGCTTCAACGTGGGCAGCAACTCGATCGAGGCGCGCTACCAGAACTTCGTGCTCGTCAACGGCCAGAAGGTCGTGCTCGACGGCGACTTCGTGAGCAAGCGCGTCGACCTCACGATCCCGGACGAGTTCCTGGTGCCCGGCTGGAACACGATCGACTTCGTGGCCGGCACCTTCCCGACGTCGTGCGGCAACAACCGCGACGACTTCGCGATCTCGAACATCGTCCTCACCCCGGCGCGGGGCACGGCATCCGGCCAGATGCTCAAGTCCTCGTACGGCATGGGCGACGGCAACTGCGGCGACAACGTGAACCCGCTCACCGAGATCGACCTCGAATTCCTCGTTGACGCTCCGGCCCGCGGCCTGCGCGCGGACCTGGACACCACGGCCATCAAGGACGGCAAGCACACCATCGCCGCGACGTCGGCCGCGGGCGAGGTCGCCACCCGCGTCCTGATCAGTGACAACTCGGCGCCGAAGGTCGCCAAGAGCGTCCCGGCCGCGGATGTGAAGATCACCGCGTCGGTCGTGCTGGACGTCAAGCTCGAGGACGCCTCCGGCGTCGTGTCCGGACCGGACGTCAAGCTCGACGGCAACCCGATCGAGCTGGGCGCCCAGGTGGGCCCCGGCCTGCACGCCGGCAAGCACACCCTCGCCGTGACCGGCGCCGACGGTCTCGGCAACACCGCGACCCGCGAGATCGTGTTCGAGTCCGCGGGCATCCCGGACGTGCCCGCCGAGCTGACCCCGGCGCTCGGGGCGGTGGACGTGTCGGATCCCGTCAAGCTCTCGGCGAAGGTGGCCGAGCCCGACGGCGGCCAGGTCACGGCCACGTTCTCCCAGGCCGAGATCCTCGCCCCGAACCAGGTCTTCCAAGGCACGGCCCAATCCGTCCCGACGACCCTGCAGGTTCCGGGCGAGATGCGCGTCAAGACAGACGAGCTCGAGCCCGCCGACGGCAAGACGCTCGACGCGCCCGCCGGCCAGGATGTCGTCTACCAGCGGTACGACGTCCAGGTACAGGGTCACGTGGACTCCCCGGTCCTGCGCTGGGAGGGCGTCATCGACCCCGAGCGCCTGGCGTCGCTGCGGGTGTGGAACACGAAGACCAAGGCGTGGGACCTCTTGACGAGCGCCCGCGGCGTCGCCGGGGGCAAGACCGCCCTCACGGCCGTCGTCGACCGGGGGTACGTCGACAAGCAGCAGGTCCACGTCATGGTAACGGGTGAGGACCCGTTCGCCGACGACATCGAGCCCGGCGACCCGAACGGCTTCGCCGACCCCGCCACCTACGACTTCTCGATCGTCCACTACACCGACACGCAGTACCTCTCCGAGGGCGCGGTGGAGCAGGAGACCCCCGAGGAGCGCGGGGTGTGGGAGTCCGGTTACTCCAAGGTCATGGACTGGATCAAGGAGAACAAGGACCAGCGCAAGATCTCGTACGTCGCCCACACCGGCGACATCATCGAGAACAACATCCGCAAGCCCGCGGACGAGGCCACGCAGAAGCAGGTCGTCGGCGAGTTCGAGCTGTCCTCGAAGCTGCAGAAGGTGCTGGACGACGCGGGCATCCCGAACGGCGTGATCGCCGGCAACCACGACAACCAGTCGGGCACCGAGGACGGGCCGGAGGCCATCTACAACAAGTACTACGGCCCCGGCCGGTACCAGAACCTGTCACAGGGCTGGGAGCACGCCAAGTACGGCGGGCCGTGGAAGGAAGGCGACAACCAGAACCACTACGACCTGTTCTCCGCAGGTGGGCTGGACTTCGTCGTGGTCGGCCTGTCGTACGGTGTGACGAGGGAGGAGGCCGAGTGGGCCGACTCCATCTTCAAGAAGTACTCCAACCGCAACGGCATCCTGCTCTCGCACGACTACCTGGTGCCGAGCACCAACCCCGACGGGCGCGGCACCGGATTCTCCGCCCCTGACGGCTCGATGCTCTACAAGACGGTGGTCGAGAAGAACCCGAACGTCTTCCTCATCCTCGCCGGGCACGAGCACGGCGTGGGCACCAACGTGAAGCCGAAGGTCGGCCAGGTCGGCAACGGCGTGGTCGAGCTCCTGGCCGACTACCAGTTCTACACGGTGTCGGCCGACCGCCTGGGGCTCACCCAGATCGGCGGGTACAACCCGCAGGACCAGCTCCAGTTCGGCGCGAGCTTCTTCCGGCTGCTGCAGTTCAACGTCAAGCGGGCGGAGCTGAGCGTGGACACCTACTCCCCGCTGCTCAACGACTTCGGCGCCACCGAGTTCGACCCGCTGCGCCGCTATGACGGGCGCGAGGACAACATGGTGCTGCCGGTCGATCTCACCTCCCGTACGACGACCTTCCAGACCGACTCGCTGGCGCTCTACAAGCCCACGCGGATCATCGGCAAGAGCACGGTCGCGTCGGGCCAGCTCGCCTCGGTGACCTGGGACCGCCTCAAGGACGACACGGCTTATGCCTGGTTCGTCACGGCACGATCCGCCGGTGGCGGCGTGACCGCCTCCGAGCCGAGCGTCTTCGTCACGAAGGACGAGCACGGAGGCCCGGGCAAGTGGGGGCCTGACTCGCCCATGTACCGCTGGTTCAACCGCTAGCCGACCGCTGCCGCCCCGGACCCGGTCCGGGGCGGCATTCACCCTCTGATCTGGAGAAACAGACATGCCCCGCAGGCACTGGCTGTTCGCCGTCGTCCTCGCCGTCATGATCGGCGGCGTGCTGGCCGACCTGGTCCACCCCGCCCCGGCGGCGGCGCACGACGCCACCACGACCGCCCACGCCGAGGTAACCGGCAAGGGCGCGAACGTCAGTGTCGTGCTCGACCTGGAGTACGACCTCCTCATGAAGTCGGCCTGGCTCTACGCGGAGGCCTATGAGGCGAAGGAGCGGACCGAACAGCTCCGCCAGCTCAAGCTCAACCGTGACGCCGTGACCGACTACGTGACGCGCCGCTTCGCCGTGGCGTACGACGACAAGCCGTGCGCGCTCACGACGGTGGGCGACGCGGACGTCCGCCTCCGCGGCAAGACGGCCTTCGCGGTGCTGACCCTCGCCTACGCCTGCCAAGGCGGGGAAGGGGGAACGCACGCGATCTCGAGCGCGTTGTTCCCCGACGCCGAGAGCTTCGTCCACAGCACGAAGACGATGGTCCGGTACGACCTCGACGGCGAGACGAGCTCCGCGGTCCTGGACGCCAGGATCCCGACCCTGCGGGTCGGCGAGCGCCCGGCATCGCATCAGGTCTGGGAGTTCTTCCTGCTCGGTACCGAGCACCTGGCGTTCGGCCTGGACCACATCCTTTTCCTGCTCGCCCTCCTCATCGGCGCGCGGCGCCTGCGCGACGTCGTCGTCACGGCCACCGCCTTCACGGCCGCCCACAGCATCACGTTCCTCCTGGCGGCGATGGGGGTCGTGGACGTGCCGGGACAGATCGTCGAACCGGTCATCGCAGCGTCGATCATCGTCGTGGCGGTCGCCAACCTCCTGGGCCGCGAAGAGGACAAATTGGGCAAATGGCGGCTGCCGATCGTCTTCGCCTTCGGCCTGGTGCACGGGCTCGGCTTCGCGGGCGCGCTCGACATCAAGGAGAGCGGGTCGTGGGAGCTGCTCCTGTCGCTCCTGAGCTTCAACGTCGGCATCGAGGCGACACAGCTCGTGATCATCGCGGTGCTCTTCCCGCTGCTCGTGCTGCTGCGCCGGACGTCCGCGGCCCGCTGGGCGGTGGCCGCGATGTCGGTCCCCATCGTGGCGGTCAGCCTGTACTGGTTCTTCGACCGCATCCCGCTGCCGCTCTGACAGGTGATGCCGGCTCTGCCGGGGCGAACGACACAACGACCTTGCTCCAGCGCCGGGCGTCGGCGGCCCCTTGAGACACCGCCACCGCGGTGCCGAGCCCGAAAACTGACGTTCGGCGTCACGGCTCGTGATCGCCAAGACGGCCGGCATCTTGTGGTGGAAGCGGCTCGATCCCGTCAACGTCAGCTCGCGGGCGCCCGCGACGTACAGCGGCCCACCCGGAGCGCCAGCCGTAGGGGCTCGTCGAACATGTCGGTCGCCGTGACCGTGGCCGCGGCACTGGCAAGAGCGACGGGGAGGAGACCGATGGGACCGGCGCCGAGATCCCATCAGCGGCCGGTGAACCGGCGGTGAGCGTGCGGTGAGCCATCGCCGCCATTGTCATTCCATCGCCGGAGCCACCGAGGATCCGGCCACGGAGTGAGGAGCGGAAATGGACGTTCTGGCTGGCAAGACCGCGCTGGTGACGGGCGCATCGCGGGGAATCGGCCGGGCGGTCGCGCTGCGGCTGGCCGCGGAGGGCGCGCTCGTCGCCGTGCACTACGGCGGCAACGACGAGGCGGCCAAGGAGACCGTGGCGCGGATCGAGGAAGCGGGCGGCCAGGCATTCACTGTCCGGGCGCGGTTCGGCGAGGCCGGTGCGGTGGACCAGCTGTTCGGGGGGCTGACCGCCGGCCTGGCGGGACGCGGGCTGGACATCCTGGTGAACAACGCGGGCATCGCCTCGGTCAACCCGATCTCGCAAGTCACCCCGGAGGAGCTAGACCGGCTGCTGGCGATCAACGTCACCACGCCGTTCTTCGTGATCCAGCGTGCGCTGCCGCTGCTGAACGACGGCGGCCGCATCGTCAACATGGGTTCGACGGCCAGCCGGTTCGCGGTCACCATACAGATCGGTTACACCATCAGCAAGGCAGCGCTGGAGTCGATGGCCCCGTCGCTGGCCAACGAGCTCGGCCGGCGCGGCATCACGGTGAACACGGTCGCACCGGGCGCGGTGCGGACCGACATGACCGCGGGCTACAGCTCCATCCCCGAGGTGGTGGCCGGGCTGGAGGCGATGACCGCGCTCGGGCGGCTCGGCGAGCCCGAGGACGTCGCCGACGTCGTCGGCTTCCTGGCGGGCCCGCAGGGGCGGTGGGTGACCGGCCAGACGATCGACGTGTCCGGCGGGACCTACCTGGGCCCGATCGCCCACGCGTGATCCTCGCCGGTGGATAATCACCGGCATGCGGTTTGCAATCCTGGGCGAAACCCGGGCGTGGCGTGACGACGGGGCGGAGGTTCCGCTGGGCGGCCCGGCCCGCCGTGCGCTGCTGGCCCTCATGCTGGTCCGTCCGGGCGAGGTCGTGTCGGCCGACCGGCTGGCCGACGAGATCGACCCGGACGGGGCGCTGTCGGCGCACGCGCTGCAGTCCCAGGTTTCTCGGCTGCGCACGGCGCTGGGCTCTGCGTCCCTGATCGAGCGGGCCGGGGCGGGCTACCGCGTCGTGGTCGACGACGATGACGTGGACGCCTGCCGGTTCGAGCGGCTGGCCCAGGAGGGCCGGGCCGCGCTGCGCGACGGCGACGCCGAGCGGGCGGTCGCGCTGCTGCGCGAGGCGCTGGAGCTGTGGCGGGGGCCGGCACTGGCCGGCCTGGGCGAGAGCCGGACCGCTCAGTCCGCCGCCGTACGGCTGGAGGAGCGCCGGCTCGGGGCCCTCGAGGATCGGATCGAGGGCGAGCTCCGGCTGGGCGAGCATCGTGCGGCCGTGGCGGAGCTGCGCGAGCTGGTCGGCCGCCATCCGCTCAGGGAACGGCTGGCGGGGCTGCTGATGCGGGCGCTGTTCGCCGAGGGCGGGCAGGCCGAAGCGCTGGTGGTGTTCGAGGAGACCAGGCGGCACCTGGCCGACGAGCTGGGCGCCGATCCGTCGGCCGAGCTGGTCGCGCTCCACCGGGAGCTGCTGAGCGCCGATCCGTCGCCGTCCCCCACCGCGCCGCCCGCCCAGCTGACGTCCTTCGTCGGCCGCGCCGAGGAGGTGGCCGAGGTCGCCGAACTGCTGCGCGTGGCCCGGCTGGTCACGCTGGCCGGTCCGGGCGGGGTCGGCAAGACCCGGCTGTCGGTCGAGGTGGCCGGTGTCGCCGCGGACGATGTGTGCTTCGTGGAGCTGGCGCCGTTACGTGATGGCGGCGCGCTGGCGCAGGTGCTGCTGGGCGCGCTGGGCTTGCGCGAGAACGGGCTCCAGCTGGGGGACGGCGGGCAGAAGCCGCTCGATCGCCTGGTCGGGGCACTGTCGGACCGGCTGCTCCTGCTGGTCCTGGACAACTGCGAGCACCTGGTCGAAGAGGTCGCCGCGCTGGTGGCGCGGCTGCTGGCGGCCTGCCCGCGGCTGCGTGTCCTGGCGACGAGCCGGGAGCCGCTCGGCATCATCGGGGAGAACTTCTGGCAGGTACGGCCGCTCGACGACGAGGCGGCCGTACGGCTGTTCACCGATCGGGCCCGAGCCGTGCGGCGCGGGTTCGCGGCCGACTCCCAGATCGTACGGCGGGTCTGCGCGGCACTCGACGACCTGCCGCTGGCCATCGAGCTGGCGGCGGCCCGGCTGCGCACGCTGGACATCGACGACCTCGCGGGACGGCTCGACGACCGGCTCGCCGTCGCGGCCCGCGGCAGCCGTACGACCGATGAGCGGCACCGGACGCTGCGCTCGGTGGTCGCGTGGAGCTGGGAGCTGCTGTCCGAGCCCGAGCAGCGGGCCGCGCGGCGGTTCACGGTCTTCGCCGGGGGCGCGACGGCGGAGTCCGCCGTGCGGGTGTGCGGCACCGACGCCGAGACACTGGAGTCGCTGGCCGACAAGTCACTCCTCGAGGTCGCGGGGGGCCGCTACCGCATGCTGGAGACGATCCGCGCGTACGGCGCCGAACGGCTCGACGCGGCGGGCGAACGCGACTCGGCCCGGCGCGCCCACGCCCGGCACGTCCTGGAGCTGGTGCGGATGGCCGACCCGCATCTGCGGCGGGCCGAGCAGCTGGAGTGGCTGGCGGTCCTGGCGGCCGAGCACGCCGACCTGCTGGCGGCCGTGCGCTGGGCGGTCGAGGGGCGGGAGGTGGAGACGGCGCTGGAACTGCTCGCCTCGGCCTCGACGTACCTGTGGATCCGAGGCGCGGCCGCCTCGGTGGCGCCGCAGGCGATCGCGCTGCTTGATTCATTGAACTCGCTGGACTCCGTGGGGTCTGTGGACTCCGGGAGCCGCGCGCTCCCGGCCGGGCTCGGCGAGGAGTACGCGGCGTGCGTCCTGCTGGCCGCGTCCGGCGAGGACGGGCGGCCGGTGTGGCAGCGGCACCGCGCGCAGGCCGGCAAGGCGCTGGCCGCCGCGTGGTCAGGTGCCGAGCCGGGCCGCTATCCGGCCGTCCTACTGCCGTGGATGATGTGGAACGCGAGCGAGGCCGACCCGCACGGCGCGTTCGCGCTCGTCTCGTCCCAGCGCGACCGCTCAGAGCCGTGGGTACGGGCGGTCGCCGAGTACGTGTGGGGATTCGGGCTCCTCGGTGAGGGTGACATCGCGGCGGCGGAGCGTGGCTTCGGCGCGGCCGCCGAGGGATTCCGCTCGCTCGGAGACCGGTGGGGCACCGCGCTGGCGTTGGACACGCTCGCGAGTCTGGCGGGCACGCACGGTAATCGCGCGACGGCCATCGCGCTCACCGATGAGGCGCTCTCCCTCGCCGAGCAGCTCGGCGCCCTGGAGGACAGCGCCGACCTGCTGGTCAACCGGGGCGATCACCTTGCCGGCGACGACGCGGCGGCGGCCCGCGCCGACTATGCCAAGGCCGCCGACCTCGCCCGCCGCGCCGGCAGCGCCACCACCCTGGCGGCCGCCTTCCGCGGCCTCGGTGACATCGCCCTGCTGGAGCAGGACCTTACCGAGGCGGAGCGGCTGTATGCGAATGCTCTTGAACGGATCGACCCGTACTGGATCAAAAGCCTCGGCAACCGGGTGCGCGCGCTCGCCGGGCTCGGTCGCGTCGCCGAGGCGCGCGGCGACCACGCCGCGGCTCGGTCGCGATACCGGGAGATCGTCGAGTCGGCTGCCGTGATCGGCGCCTCCACCCCGGACGCGCTCCGCCTGATGGGCCTGCCCGAAAGCCTCGTCGAGGCGGTGATTCTGCTGCGGTGAGCTCCGCCGGGGCAGCCATCGAATAGGTTTTGGTCATGGGCCACCGCGAGGAAGATCCGCACCCCGCCGGCGCCGGCTACACCCCCATGGTCGCTCCGGAGCAGGCCGAGCTCATCCGCCGCTGGCACGAGCGGGCCTACCAGGCCGCCAGGGCCGAGGCCGTCACCGAGCAGACTTTCACCTATCTGGGCAGGACCGTGGTAGTCCCGCCGCAGGTGCAGCCGATCACCGGGATGTCGCATCTGCTGGGCGAGGCCGTCCTGGCCGAGGTGCGGGCGGGAGACCGTGTCCTGGACATGGGCACCGGCAGCGGCGTCAACGCCATATTGGCCGCCTCGACCGCGAAACAGGTGCTGGCGGTCGACATCAACCCCGTAGCCGTCGAGGCCGCACGCGGCAATGCCGAGCGCAACGGCGTCGCCGACCGGGTCGAGGTCAGGCTCAGTGACGTGTTCGGCGACGTCGACGGGCGGTTCGACCTGATCGTCTTTGATCCGCCGTTCCGCTGGTTCTCCCCGCGCGATCTGCTCGAGGCCGCCACCACCGACGAGAACTACCGGGCCATGACGTCCTTCTTCCGCCAGGCCAGAGAGCATCTCACCCCGGCGGGCAGAATGCTGATCTCCTTCGGCAGCTCCGGAGACCTGCTGTACCTCAGACATCTGATGGACGAGCAGGGCTTCGCCGTAGAGGTCGTCGCCCAGCAGGACCTGGCCAAGGACGGCCAGTCGGTCAGTTACTTCACCTTCCGCCTGACCTGACCCATGACCTATGGGCGCAGATCAGCAATCAGTCCCCTCCCGAGATGGAAGCCCGCATGACCGTCACTCCCGCACAATTGCGCGCCCTCGCGAGCCGCGCCGAGACACTCACCGCCGAGGTCCGGGAACTCTGCGGCAGCGTCCCGGCCGGATCTCCCGAACGCGATCACCTTGGGGCCGCCTGGCATGCCGCGGACTGGCTCGCCAGAGGCGCCGAGGACCTGCAGCACGCGGCCGAAGACCTGGCCAGGCTCAGGTCCCAGCCGGTGTGCGGCATCGGCTGGGGCGTCTGCCCCGAGCACGGCAACACGCTGTCCTCCCGCGCCGGCGTCTCCACGTGCCGGGTGTGCCGCCTCGAGTGGAACTATGACCGGCTCGGCCAGCCGTGCCGCGAGCCGGTGACCTGGAAGGTGACCGACCCGGCCGGGACGGAGACGAAAATGTGCGACGGGCACGTGCTGGGCGCCCGCGCGGCCATGGGGAGCGCCACCTTCACACGCGTCGACGCAGGGGCCGAGCAGTGGTGATCGCTTGATCGCGCGGGGAGATCGCCACGGGCGGTCCAGCCCATGATCGACCTCCCCAGGTCGTCGCCACCCTCAGGTGAGAGCCTGGCGGTGCAGGCGGGCGGCCTTGGCCATGTTCCAGCCCAGCACTCCGGCGACCTCGCCGCCGAGGCGGTACAGGGCGACGAAGCGGTTCTGCTCGGGATCGCCCTCCACGACCTCGACCTCGGCGTCGCGAGAAAGGAAGCCGTGGGCCTGGATCTTGACGTCGTACTGGTCGGTCCAGAAGTAGGGGATGGGCGTGTAGGCGCGCTCCTCGCCGAGGATGTTGGCCGCCACGACCTGGGCCTGCTCGACGGCGTTGGTCCGGTTCTCCAGCCGTAGCCTGCGGTCGAGCGTCTCATGGTGCCAGGAGGCCAGGTCGCCCACGGCGTAGACGCCGTCGGCGGCGCGCAGCCGGGCGTCACACTCCACGCCGTCGCCCACCGGCAGCCCGCTGCCGTCGAGCCAGGCGGTCGCCGGGCGGGAGCCGATCGCCACCACCACCGCATCGGCCGGCAGCAGTTCGCCGGAGGCCAGGCGCACCCCTGTGACCCGGCCGCCCTCGGAGGCCAGGCTCTCGACCCCCACACCGAGCCGCAGCCGGACGCCGCGCTCGGCGTGCAGCCGGGTGAGCAGCGTGGCGGCCGGGTCGCCGATCAGGTCGGCCAGGACGGCGCGGCCGAGGCCGACGAGGGTGACGTCGAGGCCCATCTCGCGCGCGGTGGCGGCGACCTCGGCGCCCAGCACGCCCTCGCCCACGACCACGAGCCGGGGGCCGTCGAGCAGATGGGCCCGCAGGGCGAGCGCGTCGTCCAGGGTGCGCAGCACGTGCACGCCCGCCAGCCCGTCCTGGCCGGGGAGCCGGGACGGGGTGAGCCCGGTGGCCAGGACCACGGCCTCAGCGCGCAGGGTCCGCCCGGACGCGGTCACCACCTCGTGCGCCGCGGCAGCCGCGCTCGCCACCTGGCCCGCCGCCGGGGCCAGCCGTACCGCCGGATCTCCCAGGACGAACTCGGCGCCCAGCTCGGCGAGCTGGGCCTCGGCCCGCAGGTGCGCCCGCTCGCTCTGCCACGCCCCGGACAGGACCTGCTTGGACAGGGGTGGCCGGTCGTAGGGCGGGTGTGGTTCGGCGCCGAGCAGGGTCAGGCCGCCTTGGTGGCCCTTGCGGCGCAGCGCCTCCGCGACGGCCAGGCCGCCGGCGGAGGCACCCACGATCAGGACGTCGGTCAAGGGGTCACTCCTCCACGGTGATCGCGGCGCCCGGGCAGACGCTGGCGGACTCGCGGACCGCGGCGTGGTGCTCCGCGGCGGGGGAGGCGTCCAGCAGGATCACGATGCCGTCGTCCTCGCCCTGGTCGAACACCTCGGGAGCGAGCAGCACGCACTGTCCCGCGCCGCAGCACTTGTCGGCGTCAACGGTGATGTTCATCAAGGTTCCCTTCAATTACCAGGTGACCGGGACCTGCTCCAGGCCGCCGACGAGGAGCCCTTCGCGGCGGGAGAGCTCCTCGGCGGGCACGGCCAGTTCCAGCGTGGGGAGCCGGTCGAGCAGCACCTTGAGCACGGTCTGCAGCTCGGTGCGCGCCAGCGACTGGCCGAGGCAGGCGTACGGGCCGGCGCCGAAGATCAGGTGCGGGTTGGGGGAGCGGGTCAGGTCCATCTCGGCGGCGTCCTCGAACTCGCCCTCGTCCCGGTTGGCCGCCGACAGGCTGCAGATGACGGTGGTGCCCTTCGGCAGCGTGGTGTCGGCGACCTCCACCTCTTCGCTGATGTAGCGGGGGATTCCGAAGCCGAAGTTGGTGTCGTAGCGCAGGCACTCCTCGACCGCCGGGCGGATCAGCGTGCGGTCGGCCACCAGCCGCTCCCAGCGGGTGCGGTCGGCCAGCAGCATCGCGACCATCTTGCCGATCATGTTGGCGGTGGTCTCGTGCCCGGCGACCAGCAGTCCCTGGGCGGTCATCAGCATGACCTCCTCGGTGACCTTGCCGTCGAGCGCGCCGACCATCGAGATCAGCTCGCTGATCAGGTCGTCGCCCGGCTCGGCGCGCTTGGCCGCCACGTGGGCGCGCATGTACTCGGTGAACTCGGCCTGGGCGGCGTCGATCTCGTCCTGCGTGTACTTGGTCAGGCTGAGCAGCGTGTCGGACCAGTACGCGAACCTGTCGCGGTCGGAGTCGGGCACGCCGAGCAGGTCGCAGATCACCCATACCGGCAGCGGGAAGCCGAGGGCCGTGACCAGGTCCACGGGGGAGCCCTGCTTGACCATCTCGTCCACCAGGTGTTCGGCCATCGCCTCGATCCTGGGCTGCATGGTCGACACCCGCTTGGCGGTGAACGCCTTGCCGATCAGCTTGCGCCACTCCCGGTGGGTGTCGTCGCTCACGCGCGAGCCGCCGCCGTTGCCGAACACGCCGCCGGACTCGTTCGAGGTGACGTTGGCGGCGTCCTCGGCGACCAGGTGGTGGGTGAAGCGGGGGTCCGACAGCAGCTGCTTCACATCGGCGTACCGCGTGAGCAGCAGCGCCTGGTCGCCGCTGGCCAGCCGGATCGGCGCCACGGGACAGCCCTGACGCAGCTCGGCCCACTCCTGCGGCGGCTCCAGAGCGCTGGGCGCGGGGAACGGATACGGCGGTACCTGCTGAGTGGTGTCGCTCACACTTCCTCCAAAGTCATACAGAACCGGGGGTTGAGCTGCGCTGAGCGGCCGGGCGACCGGCGCCAACCGGACAAGATTGTCCGGTAACACCGTAGCTTGCTCTTCTGGCAGATGTCGAGTAAAGGGAAAGTCAATGTCAGAAGAGCGGACTTTGATGTCCGGTTGCTATCGTTGCCACCATGCCTGACACGCGCCGGACGAACAGAGGCCCCGGTGCCGCGGCGCAGAACCGGGCGGCGCTGATCGCGGCGGCTCGCGAGGTGTTCGCCACCGCCGGTTACGACGCGCCGCTCAGCATGGTCGCCCGCGCGGCGGGGGTCGGTCAGGGCAGCCTCTACCGGCACTTCCCCGACCGCATCAGCCTCGCGATGGCCGCCTTCGAGGACGCCGTCGCCGAGGTGGAGGCGCTGGCGGCCGAGCCCGGCGCCACGCTCGACGACGTCCTGGCCCTGATCATCGAGCAGACCATCGCCTCGACCGCGTTCATCGACATGGTCAGCGTGTCCCCCGCGGACCCCCGGATCATCGCGGTGCACCACCGCGTGGCCGACGTGCTCGCCGGCAAGCTCACCGAGGCCCGGCGCGCCGGGCGCGTCCGCGCCGACCTCACGGCCGAGGACGTGGTCCTGGCCGTGGGCATGCTCGCCGCGGTCATCGCCAAGAGGCCGGCGCCCGCCCGGCGCGTCGCCGCCGCACGCGCGTGGACACTGCTGCGCCGGGGCCTGAACGCCTGATCACCGCCCTGATAGGTTCAGGCGCAGATAGCGGTCGTCGGCGTGCTCTACGCGTAGTACGAGGCACCGGCCGAGGGCGTCACCTCCGGCGACGTGCTGCGCGCCGAGGCCGAAGGGACGCTATGCCGACGTCGCCGGGCCCGAGCCGCAGGACCTGGTGGACATGGCCCGGCGCACCAACCAGGCGCTCGGCCGTGAGGTGAAGCTCGTGCCGACCTGGTCGGGGCTGTTCGGCACGGGGATGGCCGGCGACGTGCTGCTGCCCGGCGAGGGAGCCCGCATCGCACCGACCACCTTCGACGAGTGGCCGGCCGGTCAGCGATAGAGCGGCCGGGGCCATCAGGGCCGTCGCGACCCGCAACGCCCAGTCGCCGCCGTGACCGGGCCGCGCACCATCAAGGGTCGGGGGTCACGGGCGCCAACCACACCCCGACGAGCGCGTCGATCAGCCCGGTCGCGGCGTCGTGCCAGCTGGAGCGCGGTGTGGGGGTGCCTTCGGCGAGAGCGCGTTCGCGCTCGGCGCACATGTGCGTGATCAGCTGACGTGCCATGTCGCTGCGCTCGGCACGCACTTCGGCCGGCAGTTCCGGCAGGCACCGGTGAAATCCCTCGAGAGTCCGTCGCAGCGAGGGGGAGGAGCGAGTCTCCTCAGCCATGATCGCGCGCAGCGCGGGGTCGGTCACCACCTGGGCGACGAAGCGGGCGTACCAGGTCGGCGAGCCCTGGGCGTCCAGATGCTCGGTGACCGGGCGCACGAGGCAGGCGGCCCAGTCACGCACGTCGGCGGAGTCGCCGAGGTCGGCCAGCATCCGCTCGCGTATCCGCTCGATCGGCTCGCCGTGTTTGCGGGCGATCGCGCGTACCAGGTGGGTCTTGGTCCCGAAGTGGTAGCCGACCGCCGCGTTGTTGCCCTGCCCGGCGGCCTCGCTGACCTGCCTGTTGGACACGGCGAACACCCCATGCTCGGCGAACAGCCGCTCCGCCGCCGTCAGGATCCGCTCGCGGGTCACACTGACCCGCTCGGCCCGATCGGTCTTGCCTGTCATCGTCACCACCGCACCGGGACTTCCCGCAGGCCGCCGACGACGAGTCCTTCGAGCCGGCGCAGGTCCTCCACCGGGACGGCGAGCTCCAGGGAGGGGAGCTTGCGCAGCAGCACCCCGAGCACGGCCTGCAGTTCGGTGCGGGCCAGCGCCTGCCCCAGGCACGAGTGCGCGCCGGCGCCGAAGGCCAGGTGCGGGTTGGGGCTGCGGCCCAAATCCATCTCGCCGGCGCCGTCGAAGGTGGTCTCGTCGCGGTTGGCCGCGGCCATGCTGCACACCACGGTCGTGCCGCGCGCCAGCACCGTCCCGCCGACCTCGGCCTCCTCGCCGATGTAGCGCGGCATGCCGAAGCCGGAGTTGGCGTCGAAGCGCAGCGCCTCCTCCACCGCCGTACGCACCAGCGACGGGTCCGCCAGCAGCCGCTCCCAGCGCCGCCGGTCGGCCAGCAGCATGCTCATCATCTTGCCGATCATATTTGCCGTGGTCTCGTGCCCGGCCATCAGCAGGGCGAGGCCGGTGGCCACCAGTTCGGCCTCGGACATCCGGTAGCCGTCGGCATCGGAGGCCGCGATGAGCTCGCTGAGCAGATCCGTGCTCGGTTCCTCCCGCTTGGCGGCAATGTGGGCGGCCATGTAGGCGGAGAACTCGGTCCGCGCCGCCTGGATCTCCGCGTCGGTGTAGCGGGTCAGGTTGAGCAGTGTGTCGGACCAGTGGGAGAACCTGTCCCGATCGGAGTCTGGGACCCCGAGCATGTCGCAGATCACCCAGACCGGCAGCGGGAAGCCCAGGCTCGCCTTGAGGTCGGCCGGCTGGCCGGACTTGACCATCTCGTCGATGAGCCGCTCGGCCATCGCCTCGATCCCCGGCCGCAGCGCGGCCATGCGCTTGGCGGTGAACCACTTGCCGACCATCCGCCGCCACCGCAGGTGGCCCTCGCCGGATTGGGGCAGCGCCTTCGCTGAGCCGGAGTTGAACACGCCGCCCGACTGGTTGGCGGAGATCCGGGCGGCGTCGCCGGCGTTCAGCTGGCGGGTGAAGCGTGGGTCGGACAGCACCTGCTTGACGTCCTCGTAGCGGGTGAGCAGCTTCGCCTCGTCGCCGCTGGGCAGCTTGATCCGCGCGACCGGGCACTGCTGACGCAGCTCCGCCCACTCCGCGGGCGGCTCCAGCGCCGCCTCGCTCGGAACCGGATAGCTCAACATCTGCTCACCTTGGCTCACGAGGAACCCTCCTTCGATCTGACTGGCAAATCGATGCTGTTAGTCTTAAGTCAAGCGACTGATTTACCGTATACCTCATTGCTCTCCTCCCCAACCCCCGTAACGGAGTCTTCGCATGGCCACAATCTCCGCCCATCCTTCTCACGCGGCCGGGCCGCCGCGGTCGAGCACCTTCGTGGTGGTGCTCGCCTTCGCCGGGATCGTCGTGTCGTTGATGCAGACCCTGGTCATCCCGCTGATTCCCGAACTTCCCAAGCTGTTGGGAGCCTCGGCGTCCGACACCACCTGGGCGGTCACCGCCACGCTGCTCGCGAGCGCGGTCGCCACGCCGGTGTGGGGACGGCTGGGGGACATGTACGGCAAGCGGCGCATGCTCCTGGTCAACCTGGTCCTGCTGGTCGCCGGATCAGTCCTGTGCGCCTTCAGCGACACCTTGACACCCATGATCATCGGGCGGGGCCTGCAAGGCCTGGCGTCCGGCGTCATCCCGCTCGGCATCAGCATCATGCGTGACGAACTGCCCACCGAGCGGCTCGGCTCCGCGACCGCCCTCATGAGCGCCTCGCTCGGCGTGGGCGGTGCCCTGGGCCTGCCGGCCGCCGCCCTCATCGCCGAGAACGCCGACTGGCACGCGCTGTTCTGGACCGCGGCGGGTCTCGGCGCCGTGGCCCTCGTCGTGGTACTGATGCTCGTGCCCGAATCGGCGGTGCGCAGCGGCGGCCGGTTCGACGTGGTCGGCGCCGCCGGGTTGTCGGCCGCGCTGGTGTGCCTGCTCCTGGCGATCTCCAAGGGCGCCGACTGGGGCTGGGGCGACGCCCTCACCATCAGCCTGTTCGTAGCGGCGGTCGTGGTGCTGCTGCTGTGGGGATGGTGGGAGCTGAGCATCCGGGAGCCGATGGTGGACCTGCGCACCACCGCACGGCGTCAGGTGCTGTTCACCAACCTCGCCTCCACCATGATGGGCTTCTCGATGTTCGCGATGTCCCTGGTGCTGCCGCAGGTGCTGCAGCTGCCTGAGGCCACCGGCTACGGACTGGGGCAGTCGATGCTGGCCGCGGGCCTGGTGATGGCGCCGTCCGGCCTGGTGATGATGGTCATGGCGCCCCTGTCGGCACGTGTGTCCGCGGCCATGGGGCCCAAGGTGACCTTGATGATCGGCGCCGTCATCGTCGCCGCCGGCTACGGTCTCAACATCGCTCTGATGTCCGAGATCTGGCATCTCGTCCTGGTCTCCTGCGTCATCGGAGCCGGTATCGGATTCGCGTACGCCTCGATGCCCGCCCTCGTCATGGGGGCCGTGCCAGTGACCGAGACGGCCGCCGCCAACAGCCTCAACACCCTCATGCGCGCCGTCGGCACCTCCGTCTCCAGCGCCGTGGCGGGTGTCGTCCTGGCCCAGATGACCATGAAGCTCGGCCCCGCCACGCTTCCCTCCCAGGACGGCTTCCGCGTCGTCATGGCCGTCGGTGCCGGCGCGGCGCTCCTCGCCTTCGTGCTCGCCTCCTTCCTCCCGCGCCGGAACGCGACCGCCGCCGCGGCGGCTCCGCACGCGGCCCCCGCCACGGCGACTGCCCCCGCGGACGCCCCGGCACGTTCCGAGGACGCGTTCGCGTCGGCCGGCGACCCTTGGGCGAACAGGCCGGACGGCGGCGTCGAGATCCGCGGCTTCGTCAGAAGCGATGACGGCCGCGCGCTCGGCCACGCCACGCTGACGCTGGTCGACGTGCGTGGCCACCAGCTCGGCCGGTCCCTGCCCCTGGCCGACGGCAGTTACAGCATCTGGACGCCCGGCATGGGCACCTATGTCCTGATCGCGTCGGCCGCCGACCGCGATCCGCAGGTGGCCACCCTCGTCGTGGGGGACCAGCCGGTCGACTTCAACCTGATCCTCGCCGGCTCCAGCAAGCTGACCGGTGTCGTACGCGACCTGGACGGCAAGCCGGTGCGCGGGGCGGTGGTCGTGCTGACCGACGTCCGCGGCGAGGTCGTCACCACGGGCGCGACCGACGCGGAGGGCTCCTACGGCTTCTCCGGGGTGAGCTCCGGCGGCTATACGCTCGCGGTCAGCGCGGACTCCTTCCGCCCGGCCGCCGTTCCCGTCGAGGTCATCGGCACCGGCCAGACCAGGCAGGACGTCGAGCTGCGGCCCGGCGCCCTGATCCGGGGCACCGTACGGGTGCGCGACCGCGGCCCGCTGAACGACGCGCGGGTCACGCTTCTGGACGCGGCCGGGAACGTGGTCGGCACCACGACCACCGGCGAGGACGGCGCATACGCCTTCGCCGACCTGACCGGCGGCCAGTACACCCTCATCGCCACCGGATACCCGCCCGTGGCCGACACCGTGACCATCAACGGCCGGGACGACGACGACCGCGACCTGTGGCTGGCCCACGCCGAGTAGCGCCCAACGCCCGGAGCAGTCGTTCCGGCGAGATCGTAAGGACTGCTCCGAAGGAACGAGCAGGGAGAGCAGGAGCACCATGTACACCAGCCAAGAGGCCGCTCACACCAGCCGGCAGGCCGAGCAGCGCGGCCCGAGCGGCCGCCGGGGCCTGCACGCCCTGATCCGTACGAAGGACGGGTGGCCCGTGCAGCAGGCGATCGTCACGGTGACCGACATGACCGGACAGCAGGTCGTGCGGGCCGAGGCCGACGCCGACGGCGTCGTGTCGAGCGGCCCCCTGGCGTCCGGCGTGTACACGGTCGTCGCCACCGCGGTCGGGTACGCCCCTGCCGCCATGACGGCGATCGCCACCGGATCCGGCACCGCCGAGCTGGGCACGGTGGTGCTGGCCCGGCAGGGCGGCGCCGACCTTCCCCCGCCCGGGATCTGGACGCTCGATCCCGCCCACTGCACGATCGCGGCGACGGCCCAGCATCTGGGGCTCAGCACCGTCCGGGGGCGGTTCACCGAGTTCGGTGGGCGGATCGAGATCGGCCCGACCCCGGAGACCTCCGCGGTGGCCGCCGACATCGTCGCCGCGTCGATCGACACGGGGAACAACATGCGGGACGACCATCTCCGCTCGGCCGACTTCCTGAACGCCGCCTCGTACCGGATGATCTCCTACCGCAGCACCGGGCTCACCCCCGCCGGCCCCGACCGGTGGATCGTGCACGGGACGCTGACGCTCGCCGGGGTGGCGCGGCCCGTCGATCTCGACCTGGCGTACCTGGGGACCGGCCCGGACCCGTGGGGCGGCCTGCGGGCGGCGTTCCGGGCCGAGACCGAACTGCGCCGCGAGGACTTCGCGATGACGTACAACCAGGTAGTGCGGGCCGGGGTCAATCTGATCGGCGCGACGCTGAAGGTGGAGCTGGACATCCAGGCCGTGCAGGGCTCATCCCTGCCGTAGGGGGTTCGCCAGGCCCGCGGTGAGGATCTCGAGGAGGCCGTCGGCGCGCCGCCCGCCGCGTGAGATCGGTCCGGCGAGCAGCCGCCATTGCGGTGGGATGGCCGCCCGGCCCTGGATGATCCAGGCCCAGGGCCGGGCGACCGTGCCGGGTTACGGCTGGGTGGCGGGTAGCTTCCCGAAGCCGACCTGGTCGGCCTCCTGATCGCCGCCGCGGTCGTCCAGGGTGACCACGAGCCAGCCCTTCGCCGGCGTGGCGGCGAGTTTCGACTGGTCCACGGTCAGCTGGACGCTGGAGGAGGCGCCCGGTGCGAGCGGCACGTACGCCCCCGTGGAGATCGCCGGAGCGAAGGCGTCGAACGCCGCCGCCTCGGTCTCGTCGACGAGCCCGTCGGGAATCAGCGAGAAACCGGTCGCCGAGTAGGTGAAGCGTGAGGCGCCCTCGGTCAGGCCCACCTCGGAGGCGAGCAGCGGCATCAACAGTGTGCCGCCGTTCATGGGAGCCGTGGCCACCCACGCGTCCACCATGGACCCGTCGGCCTTGAAGACGAACGTGGCGAATCGCCCGTCGAAATCGCCCGTGGTGACCAGCCCGTAGTCCGCGCCGACCAGGTAGTAGTCGCGTGTTCCGTCGTTGTTGACGTCGATCGAGACGTCGAACTCGTTGGCCGAGGCGTTGGACCAGCGGCCGGAGGTGTTGACCGCGAAGACCAGCGCCCGGTCGGTGTCGGCGCCGCCGAGTGCCGAACCGGGGAGTGTCTGCACGCCGACCGCGCGGATGTCCATCGAGTCCTCGGCGCCCTTGACGTCGTCGGCGTCGCTGATGCCCCAGGCGTAGACGTCCGCGGAGCCGGGGTGCACACCGTCGTTGCGTACATCGACAGACGTCACGAGCCCGCCGTCACCGGCCGTGTACTTGCCCGGCTTGGACGAGTGCACCTGGGACTCGGCGTCGGGGACGAGCAGGAACGCGCCCCGCAGCGGGTAGACGCCCTCGGCGGCCGTGCGCGGCGTGGCGGTGACCGCACCCTGGATGTGGACGACCGTACCGAAGTTGGAGGTCTCGGCGGCGGGAAGCGCGGCCACGGCCTGAGCGCTGAGCGACAGCGTGACCTGGACGGTGCGGCTGCTCTCCCGGCCCACGGTCACGGTCGCGGGAGATACCGAGACCTTCGCGCCGTAGGACTGACCGGTGAAGGCGGCCGCCAGGTCATAGGTGACCGGGGTCTTGCCCGTGTTGCGGATGGTGAAGCTCTCGCTCTGCCTGTAGGCGCCGTTCAGCGACTTCAGGCCGAACGACAGGTTGGCCGAGCCGTCCTTCGCCTCACCGATCACCGAGGCGCCGACCGCCTGCCGCGTGGCCACGACACCGGAGCCGGCGACCCTGGCGGTGTAGCCCGTGATCTTGGACGTGGCGTCGGCGGTGCTGACGATCGCCGCCTTGATCTGGCCGGGACGCCAGCGCGGATGAGCCTGCTTCACGAGCGCGGCCACGCCCGCGACCATCGGTGAGGCCATCGAGGTGCCCGAGATCGTCGCGGCGCCGGAGCCGGTGCCCACCCCGGTCGAGACGACGGCGACGCCGGGCGCGGTCACGTCCGGCTTCAGGAAGCTGCTGACGTTGGCCGGGCCGCCGGAGGAGAAGGAGGCGAGCTGGGCGTAGCTGGGATTGGGCACGGTCAGCGCCGCCAGCGTGGTGCTCTTGCCGTCCAGCGACGCGGCCGCGGCGCCGTCGGTGCTCTTGATGCCGAGGAACGGAATGGTGACCGTGTAGGACTCACCGGTGTCCGGGTCGGAGGTGATCTGCCCTTCCAGGGGCGGGTACGCGCTGTCGGTGTTGATCATCGCAACCGCGGCGGCGCCGGCCTTCTGGCCGAGGATGGCCCGCTTGACCCGGGCGCAGGAGCCGCGCAGGGTGATCACGAGCTTGCCGGTCACTCCGCCTGGGTAGGCGGTGAAGTCGGCGGGATCGCAGCCCAGCGAGAGCGGGCCGGACGGATAACTCGTACGCAGCACCGCGATGGGCAGGGTTCCCGAGGGCAGGGCCGCCTCGTTGGAGTTCTGCGCGATGACCTCGGTGCCGTTCGCTGAGATCTTCGCCGCGGGCAGCTGAGCACGTGCCGCGTCAATGGCGGCGACCGAGATGGCCGTCGGGGCGATGGCGGGTGCCCCGACCAGGTAGGCGTTCTGTCCCGAGTTGCCGGCGGAGGCGACCACCGTCACGCCCGCGCGGGTCAGCGTTCGAACGGCCTGCGCCGACGGCTCGTCGATGCGGCCGAAGGGCGAGCCGAGCGACATGTTGACGACGTCGGCACCGTCCTTGAGCGCCCGCTCCATGGCCGAGACGATGACGTCCTCGCTGGCCGAACCCTCACAGCCGAAGACGCGGTAGGCCATCAGCGAGGCAGCCGGCGCCACACCCGGTCCGACCTTGAAGGTCCTGGTGTGCGTGGTGGAGTCGTACGGACCTGTGTAGGTCTTGCCGTCAGCGGTCACGCCGAAGCCGGCCGTGCTGCCTGCCACGTGGGAGCCGTGGCCGTTGCAGTCGAGCGGGTCGGGGTCGGGCTTGGGCGTCGAGGCGGGGTCGTTGGCGTCGTAGTCGTCGCCCACGAAGTCATAACCGCCGATCACCTTGGCGGTCGGGAAGGTGCCCGGCTCGATCACGGCGCCGTTGTTGCCCTCGAAGTCCGCCGGATTGCCCGAGCCGCCGAAGTTGGCGTGCGTGTAGTCGATTCCGGTGTCGATGATCGCGACCTTGACGCCTGTGCCGGTCTTGTGGAGGTCCTGCCACGTCTGCGGGGCCCCGATATAAGGGATGGCGGCGGTGTTGTCGGCTCTGAACGTGCGTACCGGGTGCACGGAGAGCACTCCGGGGGTCTGCTGGATCGCCGGCAGGCTGCGCTGTGGAATCGAGGCGGCGATTCCGTTGAAGGTGTCGGTATAGGTGGTGAGGACCTGTCCACCCTCCGCCTTCACCTTCTCCTCGACGCTCTGCTGCTTGCCGTGGAGCGCGGCACGTAAGCTCGGCCTGTCGACCGTCTTGCCGGCCTCGGCGGCGTCGGCGGCGGCGTCGCCGACCGGCGTACCGTCGACCTGGATGAGGACCTTGAGCTGCCGGGTGGGATCGAGCGCGGCTGGTTTGAAACCGGCGTAGCCGAACGCGCCGTCCAGATGCTGGAAGCGATCTGGGCGGGCGGGTTCTGCGTTCGCGGTTAACGGCATCATGGTCAGCGGAATCGCAATTCCCGCGGACGCGAGCACTGCGAGAAGCGGACGCCTCTTCAAGGATCACCTCGGGTTGCTGCGTGGGATAGAGCTGATCAAAGAGTGAACCCGCCACAAACGCTTCAGATCGCACTTCGGTAACAAATGGAACACAGGTTCTGTAAAGGCACCGGTCGTCACCTGACCGCCTGTGACGACCGGCAGCCTCAGCAGCTCAGATCCGGGCAGCTCAACGCCAGCACCAGGCGGTCGCTCCCGTATACGCCGGCGTAATCGCCGCGGAATTCGTTGACCAGCCACACTTCTCCGCTCGCCGGCCAGTACGCGACGTTCTGCGCGTTGGCTGGAACAGTTGTCATGTAGTGGACGTCGAGTGTGCTCCGGTCGGCGGAAACCGTGACGCGGTGAAGGCAGGACTTCCGGTAATCGCCGTAAATGCTCGCCGTGCCGCCCGGCATGTAGCTGACGGGAGGCGCGCCATCGGGGCACAATCCGACCAGGATGCCGTTGCCGCCGGTGAACACGCCGCCTTGAAGTTCCCAGACCGGACTTGTCCATCCCTCGGTGGGGTGAACGAGCCCGTCGGAGCCGGTCTTGAGCAGGGCGGTGGACGCGTCCAGGGGCCAGCGGAGTATCTTCCCGCCAGAGGCGCCCTTCTTGTACTCGACAGTGGTGAGGTGGTCGGCACCGCTCCGATCGAGGGAGACGCCGTTGAAACAGGGCCTCGCCAGGTCAAGGCTGACGCACACCTCGGGCGAGTTGAGCCGGTAGTAGCCGATCTGCGGCAGGGCGAAGCCCGAGTATGCCGCCGAACAGACGCCGCCGGCGCAGCCGACGTTCCCTGACGTCGTGGAGTTCATCTTCCAGAAGTGGGTGAGGTCGAAGACCCGTACCAACCGGTCGCCGCCGGACACGGCCGGGTCTCCGCCTGTGACGAGGAAGAGCTTGTTGCCGTACCACGAGATGCCGTCGGCGTGGGTGGCGATCTCGTGGAAGCCCTCGCTGGTGCCGTCGGGTTCGACCAGCACGACATGCCGGTAGGGTGCTCCCGCCATTCCGTCGGTGACATCGACGAAAGTGACCCTGGCCAGGCGATTGGCCCCGTATTCGTGGGAGGCGCCGCTGCGCCAGCTCACCGCCACGATCTTCCGGCCGGCGCAGCCGTCGCAGGGCGGGTAGAGCACCGAGCCGTTCATGCCGTCGCCGCTGCCCGTGAGGCCTTGCGGGAACCAGTTCGCGGTCGTGTCGTCGGTGCTGTTCCAGCAGAATCCGCTGACGTGAACCGAGAGGTGGAGGTCGGTGGGGTGGCAGATCGCGCGGGTGGAGTAGCCGCCGGTGATGACGGTGTCCATCCTCACCTTGGTCACCGGCAGGGTGGAGGCGACCGCGTCACGCTCGGCCATGGTCGAGGTGAAGGCCAACGGCCGGACCTGGGCCAGTTGGGGGGCCGTCAACGCGTAGCCAGTGGCGGCGTCGGCGGGCAGGGGGACGATCAATAAGGAGGCGAGCAGCAGGACCAGGGCGGCTAATCGCGAGACCAAGTTGTCCTCCCGGGACGGGGAGGCCGACGCCATCCCCTGTTATGAAGGTTTCCTGCATTTCTTACCCCAGGCCCCCGGGAAGGTCAACGAGTCGACGGGACAATCCGCGTTACTTAATGAGGATTCCTGCGTATTGCCGGGAGTTTCAGCCGATCGGCTCCGGCATCCGGATCACTTGGTAGGCGAGCTGGATGGCGGCGCCGGTGACCGGGTCGCCCAGCTCCACGCGCCAGCCCTCCGCGAACTGGTCCACGTCCTTCGCCATGGGGATCGTCCCCGAGATCAGGACGGTGCCCGGCAGCAGGTCACCGCGATCGCGCAGCACGTCGATCCAGTAGGAGGGCGGCAGCAGCTCGGCGAGGGTGCCGTTCTGGATCTCGACCTCTTCGGTGCCCTGTGTGATCCAGGCCCGGAGTGTCAGGTCGTCGATGCGCTCCTGGACGTCGGCCAGGCGCCAGGCCTGTGAGGCCAGCACGTCGGGGGCGGCGTTCTTGCTCCATGCCACGCCGTGCGCCTCGAGCTCGCGGTCGGTGTGATCGCATGCGACCGTCAGAAGCAGCTCGCCGTCCTCCGCGACCACCAGCGCCCATTCGGCCTCCCCGGAGGTGCGCCCGTGCTGGACGCTGACGTGGCCGGTCTGCTGGGCGAGGTAGGGCGCGATCGGGTAGAGGGCCGGGGTGACCTTGGGGGCGGGCACTCCCAGCTCGGCGAGCTCGGCCACGTGGGCGGCGACGTCCGCCTGGCTCCGGCCGGCGTATCCGGCATTGAACACCTGTACGACGTCAACGGCCTGGTGAGAGCCGTCGGATAGCGTGAAAGTCAGCCTGCTCATGGTCCTCCTCGGACGGTCGCCCGTTTCGAAGCGGTTAACTTCTCAGGGCGGGACTTGCGCATACGAACGGTATACAGCAAGTATGCCGTAACGCGTCAGCGCCACAGGACAGGACGACATTCATGCACAATCCAGACACCCCGCCCCCGGTCCGGCCAGGAGCCCGCCGCGCCTTCGTCGCCAGCCTGACCGGAACCGCCCTGGAGTGGTACGACTTCGCGGTCTACTCCGCGGCGGCGGCGCTGGTCTTCGGCGACCTGTTCTTCCCTTCGGAGGACCCGTTCACCGGCACCATCCTGGCCTTCTCGACCTACGCCGTCGGCTACATCTCCCGGCCACTGGGCGGCTTCGTCTTCGGCCGCCTCGGCGACGTGCTGGGCCGCAAGAAGATCCTCATCGCCACGCTCGTTCTCATCGGGGTCACGACGCTGCTCATCGGCGTCCTGCCTGCCTACGACACGGCGGGCATCGCGGCCCCCATCGCGCTGGTCCTGCTCCGTTTCGGCCAGGGCGTCGGGGTGGGCGGCGAGTGGGGCGGGGCAGTCCTGCTGTCCAGCGAGTTCGGTGACCCGCGCCGGCGCGGCTTCTACGCCTCGGCCGCGCAGATCGGCCCGCCCGCGGGGAACCTCGCGGCCAACGGCGTGCTCGCGCTGCTGGGAGCGCTGCTGAGCGAGGACCAGTTCCTGTCGTGGGGCTGGCGGGTGGCGTTCCTGCTCTCGGGCGTCCTGGTGGTCTTCGGGCTGTGGATCCGCGTGAAGCTCGAGGAGACACCGGTCTTCAAGGCCATGGAGGCGGCCCAGACCCGGCCGGAGGCACCGATCCGGGAGGTGTTCACCACGCAGCCCCGCGCGCTGGTGGCCTCGATTCTCAGCCGCATCGCCCCCGATGTGCTGTACGCCATGTTCACGGTGTTCGTCCTGACCTATGCCACGCAGGAACTGCACATGTCACGCGGCTCGGCGTTGACCGCGGTGCTCATCGGATCGGGCCTGCAGGTCTTCCTCATGCCGCTGGCCGGCGCCCTGTCCGACCGGGTCAACCGACGTGCGCTCTACGGCTGCGCCGTCGTCGCCGCCGGCGTGTGGCCGTTCCTGTTCTTCCCCGCCATCGGCGGGGGCAGCTGGCCGCTGCTCATGATCGGCGTCGTCGGCGGGCTGGCCATCCACGCGTTCATGTACGGCCCCCAGGCGGCCTTCATCGCCGAGCAGTTCTCCCCGCGGCTGCGATACACCGGTTCCTCGCTGGCGTACACGCTGGCCGGGATCGTCGGCGGGGCGATCGCGCCGGTCCTCTTCGCGACGCTGCTCGGCAGTTACCGCTCCTGGGTGCCGCTCGCCCTCTACATCGCGATCGCGGCGGTGCTGAGCTGCGCGGGCGTCTATCTGGGCAGGAACGCGGACCACTCGGAGGACGAGGAGTTCGAACGGCTCAACTCCGTGGGCTCCCGGTGAGCCCGGCCGGACGCCTCAGGCCCCGAGCAGAACCCTCAGGGTCGTCTCCAGGTGGGCGCTGATCGCCGTACGGGCCGCCTCGGCATCGCCCTTGGCCAGCGCGTCGTAGATTTCCCAGTGCTCCCTGAGCACTTCCTGCTGACGGCCGGCCTGGCTGTACAAGGCGATCACCCCGGCCCGTATCTGGCGGCTGCGCAGCCCGTCGTAGTGCCTGCTGAGCAGGGAATTGCCGACGGCGGAGACGATCGTGGCGTGGAACAGGCGATCCACGGCGATGAACTCCCTGGCGTGCTCAGGGCCGCTCAGCGTGCGCTGGCGGTCCATGAGCTCGGAGAGCTCGGGCAGTGGCGTGTTGCCCGAGCCGATGACCTGCTCGGCCGCGTAACGTTCCACAATGCCGCGCAGCTCCATCAGCTCGGTGATCTCGCGGCCCGACAGCGGCGCGATGTGCGCTCCGCGCTTCGGGACCAGCTGGATGAGATCCTCGGCCGCCAGAAGCAGCAAGGCCTCGCGGATCGGCGTGCGCGAGACGCCGATCCTGGAGGCGATCTCCTGCTCTGAGAGAAACTTCCCCTGCATGTCGGGATCGGTCAGCACGGTCTCTTTGAGATACGCGTACGCCTTGTCTCGTCCGGACTGCACGGGCCCTCACCATCGATCGCATACAGCTGGTATGCAGAAATTACCATGATGCCCGCTCCCCCTGAGAAGGACCATATGGATCTGATCCCGACCGCACAAACGCCCGGCGACGACGCGGCCAAGCTGTCCGACGCCGCCGACGCGACCCTGATCCGCCGTCTTCACCGCGCCCTGGCCCGGCGGGAGGCCACCTCCGACGGTCCTCCGCCCGTTGCAGCCGAGGGCGAGGGCAGGGCGCGGCATGTCCGCGACGGCGGCCCGTACACCTGGACGGCCCCGCACGGATGGACGCCCGGTGACGTCCGCCCGGGCGCGGGCCTGCTCGACGGGTGGACGCTGGCGGTCAAGGACCTGATCGCCCTGGCCGGGCGGCCCATCGGTGCCGGCTCCGCGCTACGCGACCACGCGGCGGCCGAGACCGTGACCGCCGAGGTCGTCGCCCGGCTGATCAGCGCCGGCGCGGAGGTGGCCGGGACCACCGCGTTGCACGAGTTCGCGTTCGGGACCACCGGGATCAACCGGCACACCGGAACCCCTGACAATCCGAACGCCCCCGGCCGCATCACCGGCGGGTCCAGCTCGGGGTCGGCGGCGGCCGTCGCCGACGGCTCCGCGCGGCTCTCCCTCGGCACCGACACGGGGGGTTCCATCCGGATTCCGGCCGCCCTCTGCGGGGTGGCGGGCTTCAAGCCGTCCTTCGGCCTCTATCCGGCCGCCGGCGTCTTCCCGTTGAGCGCGTCCTTGGACCATGTCGGGCTGCACGCCCGCAATGTGGCGGACCTCTGCCTGGCGCATCGGGCGCTCGGGCACACCGTCGGCGAGGCCGTGGGGCGTATCAGGTTCGGGGTGCTGACGAGCGATGTCGAGGCGGCCGACGGCCCGGTTCGCGAGGCGATGGAGCGCGCGCTGGCCCGCCTCGGCGAGGCCGGTCACGATCTTGTCCCCGTCGAGGGGCCCGCACCT
Organism: Nonomuraea sp. CA-141351; assembly: GCF_050944675.1. Lineage (NCBI taxonomy): Bacteria > Bacillati > Actinomycetota > Actinomycetes > Streptosporangiales > Streptosporangiaceae > Nonomuraea > Nonomuraea sp. CA-141351. The sequence goes on along the minus strand of NZ_CP191982.1, from coordinate 6,933,448 downwards.
GAGCTGGTGTTCGCCACGAGTACCGCGATCATGTTCACCGAGGCCGCGGCCGTGCACGAGCCCACACTCGGCTCCCTCCACTACGGGCCCGACGTGTACGGCAGGCTGGCGACCGGTGCGATGATCGGCGGCACCACGTACCACAATGCCCTGATCGCCAGGCAAGGCCTGATCGCACAGGTCCGAGCGTTGCTGGCGGACGTGGACGCCCTGATCGGCCCGACCGTGCCGCTGCTCGCCCCCACCGTCGAGGCGGCCACGCAGGACGGCGCGCTGCCCGCCCGGCTCGTCGCGAACACCCGGCTGGCCAACGTCACCGGCCTGCCGGCCGTCTCGCTGCCGCTTCCCACCGCCGGACCGCCCATCGGCCTGCAGCTGACCGGGCTCGCCGACAGCGACGTGCTCGGTCTGGCCGCCGTCGTGGAGAGCGTCGTCGGCGGTTCCCAGACCGCCATGACAGACTGCCTGACCGGGAGATGATCGTCCATGGCAGACTCATGTGGCGGGGATGTGGTCGGCGGAGTTCGGCAGGGGTGCCTTGTTACATGGACGGGTCGCCGAGAAGGCGGAGAAGCCCATGGGTACGGACCGATGATCGGTACCGCGAAGAAAGGCTGGCCGGCGATCAAGATGGGATGGAACCCCATCTTCTGACCGTGCTCATGCCATCGCCCGGAGCCTGATGCGGATGCGAAGCGCGAAGATCGTACAGTTCTGTACGTGGAGGTGCGGTGATGCCGGAATGGCTGCAGGCGGGGCTGTGGGGGCTGGTGGCCGGCGGGGCACTGGTCCTGGGGGCCGGAGTCGCCTGGCGGGAGAGGGTTCCGGAGCGGGTGATCGCCATGATCATGGCCTTCGGGGCCGGTGTCCTGATCTCGGCGCTCTCGTTCGAGCTGATGGACGAGGCTGAGCGCACCGGCGGGCTCTTACCGACCGCCGCCGGCTTCCTCGCCGGCGCCTGCGCCTACGTGGCGGCCGATGCGCTGCTGGCCCAGCGCGGCGCCCGGCACCGCAAGCGTTCGGGCGATCAGCAACCGAGCGAGGCCGACGTCCAGGGGAGTGGCGCGGCGATCGCCATCGGCGCCCTGCTCGACGGCGTGCCCGAGTCCGTGGTGCTCGGCCTGTCTCTCGTGGGTGGGGGGAAGGTCGGGCCCGCCGTGGTCGCCGCCGTGTTCATCTCGAACGTTCCCGAAGGGCTCTCCAGCGCCGCCGGGATGAAGCGCGCGGGCCGCAGCGCCCGCTATGTGTTCGGCATCTGGGGAGGCATCGCGCTGGCCAGCGGCCTGGCGGCCCTGCTCGGTGATCTGACCATGCAGTCCGCCTCGCCGGCGGCCACCTCGGTCATCATGGGCGTCGCGGCCGGCGCGATCCTCGCCATGGTGGCCGACACGATGATCCCCGAGGCCTTCGAACGCGCGCACACTCTCACGGGGCTCATCGCCACGATCGGGTTCCTGGCGGCTTTCGCCATCGAGCGCCTGGCGGATTAGCGATTCCACACCCGCTTCATGACCGCGCCGCGGCGCTGTCCTTCGGCGACGGCGCGCACCGGTGTCCCGGATGGCGTCGGCGCCCCGCGTGAGCGTCGACAACGACATCGGCGGATACGAGATCCGCTGACAGTCAGAGCGGGGGAGTGAGCGGAATTCCAGCGATCGTCCAGCGATCGTCGAGAGAGAATCCACGGCACCGCCGAACCATCCCTGTATGAACCGTGGAGAAGAGCGGTATGGAGACCGGCTCTACTCGCACCAGGATCCCGCTGAGGCAGACCGTCTCGGGGCCTTGGCGCAGGTCTTCGACCCGTACTCATTCGAGCGGCTGCGGCCTCTCGTCCGCCCAGGCTTTCGAAGCTGTGACGTCGGAGCCGGGCTCGGAACGGTCGCCCAGTGGCTGATGAGCAATTCCGGCGCGGAAACGGTCGTGGTCGACACCGATACTCGCAACCTCGGCGGTCGCGGCTTCCGGGAGATCCAGGCCGACATCACCGATCCCACCTTCGATCCGGGCCTGTTCGATCTGGTGCACGCACGTTTCGTCCTGATGCACCTGCGTGAGCGAGACGCGGTGCTGAGGCGCATGGCGAACTGGGTGCGGCCCGGCGGCTGGCTGGTCGTCTCCGATTCCTGGGAGCTGGGTGCGCCGACCTCGCCGTGTACGGCGTACCGGGAGACGGCGGCCATGGCGAGTGACCTGGCCGCGCGGACGACCGGCAGCGATTTCAACGCGGGCCGGCGATATCCGCGGCCCATGGCCGAGCTGGGATTCTCGCAGATCGGTTTCGCGGTCGATGTCCCCGTGATCGAGGGAGGCGGGGCGCTGGCCCGGTTCTGGGTGAGTACGGCGAACGCGGCCCGTCCCGCGCTGGTGCGCGAACTCGGATCTGAGACCGTCGACAGCGCCTTGGCGTATCTCGCTGATCCGGATACCCGTGACATCGGAATCGCGATGGTCACCATGTGGGGACGCCGCGCCTGACCGTACTCCCGCAGCGAAACCCTGATCGCCGAAGGATCTCGTCGCCACGCCCCCGGAGGCAGTTGATGACCGCCACAGAAATGCTGTTCAACCCGTTCGCTCCAGGTTTCACCGACGACCCCTACCCGACCTATCGCCGAATGCGCGAGGTCGATCCGGTGCACCAGCATCCGTTCGGATTCTGGGTCCTGAGCGCGTACGACGACATCGCGGCGCTGCTGCGGGCCGGGCTCTCGGTCGACGACCGGGAGGTCACAGGCGGCCAGATCCGCGAGCAGATGGACCAACTGGACCTCGGCGTGCTCAACATGTCCATGGTCCATCGCGACCCGCCCGACCACACGCGGCTGCGGTCCCTGGTCGGCAAGGTGTTCACCGCACGCTCGGTCGCGGCGATGGAAGGCGAGATCACCGGACTCGTCGACGCCGCGCTCGACCGGATCGAGGCGGCCGGGCACGCCGACCTCGTCGAGGCGCTGGCGTTCCCGCTGCCGTTCGCGGTGATCTCGAAGATGCTCGGCATGCCGCCGACCGACCACGCCCGCATCCGGGAGCTGACCGGGGTGCTGGCTCTGTCCCTGCAAGTGGTCACCGATCCGGAGGTACTCAAGAAGATCGCCGAAGCCGGCCGGGAGATGACAGAGGTCACCAAGGAGCTGATCGCCTGGAAACGGGCGAACCCGGCCGACGATCTGTTCAGCGCGCTCATCGCCGCCGAGCACGAGGGCGACAAGCTCAGCGACGACGAACTGATCGCGCAGGTCGTCATGCTCTACATCGCGGGACACGAGACGACCGTGAACCTCATCTCCAACGGCACGGTCGCCCTGCTCCGCAACCCTGACCAGCTCGCCCTGCTCCGCGCCCGGCCGGAGCTTGCGACCAACGCCGTGGAGGAGTTCCTGCGCTACGACAGCCCGGTCCAGCAGTCCAAGCGGATCACCCTGACCCCGTACACTGTGCGCGGCCGTACGATCCCCGCCGGCACCTTCGTCTTCGCCTGCCTGGCCTCGGCCAACCGCGACGAACGCTTCTGGGGCCCGGACGCCGACCGGCTCCGGCTGGACCGCCCGAATGCCCGCAGCCACGTGTCCTTCGGCGCGGGCCCGCACCACTGTCTCGGCGCGGCGCTGGCCCGGCTGGAGGGACGAGTGGCCATCGAGCGCCTGGTGCACCGTTTCCCCGGCCTCGCCCTTGACGGCGAGGTGGAGTGGAACGGCCGGATCAACCTGCGCGGCCCGGCAAGACTCCCTGTAGCGGTTTAGGCGCCCCGGTCAGAAGATGTTCTTCAGAAAAGGCAGCAGAGCCTCGGCCGTACGCCCGGGAAGCTCCGACATCGGGTAGTGGCCCGCGTCGTCGATCACGACAGCCTGCCCGCGCAGCAGCGACGCCTGGGTCTGCGCCTCCGCAGCCGGGTCGGGGAAGTCGGGGTCCTTGGCGCCCATGAGGACCAGGGCCGGGCAGCGGACCTGGGGGATGGCCTGCTCGGCGTCCGGCTCGCGGTTGAGGAGCATGGTGCGCATCGCCTCGTGCCGTCCGGGGTCGCGCAGCATGGCCACCAGCTTGGCGCGGTGTTCGACCAGGTCGGCTGGCTTGGCGGTACGGTGCGCCGTGGCGTAGTAGAGGCTCCACAGCCGCGGGGACGAGGCGATCAGGCGGACGAGCGCGCGGACGGCGAAGTTGAGCGGGATGGCTCGGATGAATCCATCGATCGGGACGATGCCGGCCACCCGCTCGGGCGCGTCGGCGGCGGCGCGGATGATGCCGCCTCCGGCGTACGAGTTGCCGAGCAGGACGGCGCCGGGCGCGTCCAGCTCCTCCAGCAGGACCACGATGTCGCCGCCCACCGCGGACTGGGAGTAGTCGTCCCATCCCGCCGACGACTCCCCGTGGCCCCGCAGGTCCATCGTCACCACCCGGTACCCCGCCTCCACCAGTGGCAGGCGCAGGAACCGGTAGGCCTCGCGAGTGTCTCCCAGGCCGGGTACGCACACGAGGAGCGGCCCTTCGCCGACGGAGTCGTAGGCCAGGCGACCGCCCGGTACGTCGATGAACATGTCAGCACCTTTCTAACTGAGGACATCGACGGCGAGGCCCAGGACGAGCAGCAGCGTCATGACGCTGCCGGAGACGATCGCGCGCCAGGTGAAGGGTGCGCGCCGCCATACCGAGCGGAAGTACAGGATGGCTCCGGCCACCAGGAGGACCCCCTCGACGGCGGCCGTAGCCCAGGGGGTCTGCCACAGTCCGAGGCCGAGCAGCGGCAGGCCGCCGGCGTTGCCGGGCAGCAGGGGCAGGTCGGCGCGGTGGACGAGCAGGTCGAGCAGCCAGTGGCTGAACACCACCGCACCCAGCACCAACCCGGTCCTGCGGCCCCACCGCCATGCGCTGAGGCCGCCGTACAGCGCGGAAAGCAGCAACGCACCCAGCAGTGAGTGGGTGTACTGCGCGTCGATCAGGGCCTCGCCGTATGTCCCCGGGGCGACGGCCCGGAAGGACTCGATTCCTCCCGCCAGGTACAGGGCCACGAAGACGACGTCGAGGAACTGCGTGGCGAGCATGAGCGACCACAGCGGGACGCGCGGCTGGGTGGCCTTGACCGCGGCGGCCAGTCCGAAGTGTCCGACGAACATTCAGCGCCCCTTCGTGGGGATACGGGTGGCCCAGTGGTCGAGCCCGCCGCACAGCACGGCGAACAACAGTAGAAAGATCAAGAAATCCACACGCTTCTCCCTTACGTCTCGGACCCTGCCTGGCGGTACGACGTTAGGGATCAGGGGCGTCCGCCCGGTATCGGACGATTGACTGGTGCCGCCTGTCAGCTCGTCCGGCGGCGACGGTAGATTCCGATGGTGCTGTGGGGGCGGGAGCGGGAACAGGCGAAGATCGAGGCGCTGATCGCGCAGGCCGGGGGCGGCCGGAGCGGGAGCCTGATCCTGCGAGGCGAGCCCGGGATCGGCAAGTCCGCGCTCCTCGACCACGCCGCCCGGTCGTCGGAGGGCATGCGACAGCTGCGCGGCACCGGCATCGAGACCGAGGCCGAGCTGCCCTTCGCGGCGCTCCACCTGCTGCTCCGCCCGGCCCTCGACCGGATCGGCAGGCTCCCCGCGCCGCAAGCCAGGGCGCTGGAGGGGGCGTTCGGCCTGGCCGCCGCCCCTGAGGACCGCTTCCTCATCGGCCTGGCCGCCCTGTCGCTGCTCACCGAGCTGGCCGAGGACGGCCCGCTGCTCTGCCTGGTCGACGACGCCCAGTGGATGGACCGGTCGTCGGCCGAGGCGCTGCTGTTCGCGGCCAGGCGGCTGCACTCGGAGGGGATCGCGCTGCTGTTCGCGGCCAGGGACGGGTTCCACGCGCCCGGGGTGCCCGAGTTACGGCTCCAAGGCCTCGACCGGCCGGCCGCCGGCGACCTGCTGCACGAGCACACGCCCGGGCTGGGCCCCGCCGTACGGGAGAGGATCCTCGCCGCGAGCGGCGGAAACCCGCTCGCTCTGATCGAGCTGCCCCGGCTGCCCGATTCGCTCCAGCACGCACAGGAACCGCTGCCGCTGCCGCGCCGGATCCAGGAGGCATACGAGGCGCGGATCGCCGTCCTGCCGCCGGACAGCCAGACGATGCTGCTGGTCGCGGCCCTCGACGACGCCGGGGATCTCGACGTCGTCGTGCGCGCGGCCGGAAAGCTGGGGGTCGATGCCGCCGCCCTGGGCCCGGCCGAACGCGCCGGGTTCCTGTCCATCGCCGGCGGATGCCTGTCCTTCGGCCACCCCCTGATGCGTACGGCGGCGGCGCGGCGGGCGGCCTACGACGAGCGCCTGGCCGTGCACGGCGCCCTCGCCGGGGCGCTCGACGACGAGCAGGACGCCGACCGCCGCGCCTGGCACCTGGCCGCCACCGTGACCGGCCGCGACGAGCCGATCGCCGCCGCGCTCGAACAGGCGGCGGGCCGCGCCCGCGAACGCGCGGGCCACGCCGCGGCCGCCGCTGCCATGGAGCGGGCGGCCCGCCTTACCCCTCAGCCTGCCGAACGTGCCCGGCGGCTGGCCCTGGCAGCCGAGGCCGCAGCGGACGCCGGCGCCCTGGAGCACGCGCAGGTCCTGGCCGATCAGACGCGGCGGCTCGCCGACGACCCGCTGACCCTCGCCCGGCTCGCGGGCCTGCGCGGCCGGATCGCGTTCGACCGGGGCGCCGTGCATGACGCCCACCGGATCCTCCTCGACGGGGCCGCCTCCGTCGCGGATCTGGACCGGAAGGGTGCGGCACTCATCCTGCTCGACGCGGTGCGCAACGCGTGGTACCTCAGCGATCCGGCGGCCGTCGCCGAGTCCGCGGCGCGGCTCGCCGGCCTGCCGCTGACGCCGGAGGACGGGCTGGACGGGTTCGTCCGGGCGGCCCGCGCGATGGCCGACTTCCTGGCCGGCGACCTGGACCGGGCGCTCCCGCCGTTTCGCGAGCTCATCGCCGTGGCCGGGGCGATTCCCTCCGGCATGTCGGCCCTCAGGATCAGTATCTGCTCGCTGGCCGGGATATCGGGCGACTTCGACAACGGGCTCGGCATCGCGCAGTCGGTGATCGAGGAATGCCGGGCCGACGGCATGATCGGGCTGCTGCCGCTCGCCCAGGCGGTGCTGGCGATCCACCAGATGTACCTCGGGCGCTTCCGCGACGCCGTCATGACCGCGACCGAGGGACGCCTGCTCGCCACCGACATCGGCCAGACGCACCGCGTCGCGCACTTCGAGAGCGTCTTGGCCATGGTGGCCGCCGTCCAGGGGCGGGAACAGGACTGCCGCGAGCTCGCCGAGCGTACGATCGCGCACGTCACCGCCCATCCGGTGGCGACGATCGTGGGCTGGGCCGAGTGGGCGCTCGGCCTGCTGGATCTCGGCCAAGGCCGCTTCGAGGCCGCGCTGGAACGCTTCGACGCCGCCGCACGCGGGCCGCTCCGGCACCAGATCATGCCCATCTACTTCGTTCCCGACCAGATCGAGGCCGCCGTACGGCTGGGCCGGCCCGCCCGCGCCGCACAACCGCTCGCCCGCTTCGAGTCCTGGGCCACGGCCGCCCGCCATCCGTGGGCGGACGCCGTACTGCACCGCTGCCGTGCCCTCCTCGCCCACGACGACGAGGCGGAACGGCATTGGGAGCAGGCCGCACGGTCACACGCCGACGCGAACCGACCGTACGAACGGGCCCGCACCGACCTGCTCTACGGCGAGTGGCTGCGCCGCGCCCGCCGGAAGAACGACTCCCGCACCCGCCTGCGCTCCGCGCTGGAGACCTTCGAACGCGTCGGCGCCCGCCCATGGGCCGAGCGGACCCGCGCCGAGCTGCGCGCGGCGGGTGAGACCCTGGCCCAGGGCGCCCCCGACCTGGTCGCCTCGCTCTCACCCCAGGAACTGCAGGTGGTACGCCTGGCCGCCACGGGGGCCACCAACCGGGAGGTCGCCGCCCAGCTCTTCCTCAGCCCCAAGACCGTCAGCCACCATCTGTACCGCGCCTTCCCCAAACTCGGCGTCACCACCCGCACCGAACTCGCCCGCCTCGACCTGGGCTGAACGGAGCCTCGGCCCGCGCGACATCGCCGCGCGGTGCCCCTGCTCTCACCGGCTACCAGCGCCGCGATCTGGCGGGCGACGTCCGCTGCCGCGCCCCACTCGCCGACGAAGCAGGCGGCCGGCTGCTCCAGCCAATGCCCGCCCCAGGACGTGTGTGGATCGTGGCCGTGACGGACGACTCGGCGACGAAAGTCAGGTACTTCCTCGCGCGCGAGGAAGTACCTGACCGCGGGCGCCACCCCGGCCCTACGAGTTCACGTGGGCGGCTGTCCAGCAGTCCACCGCGCCGGGCTTGCCGCACCCCTTCAGCGCATCGAGGACCTTGCTGAGGTCGGCGGTTCTGGCGTTGCCGGGGTCGTTGGACTCCTCGCGAGGATCGGTGACGGTGTTGTAGTACTCGGGCTTCGGATCGCCCTTGTACTCGACATAGAGCTCACCCGCGGTGCGCACGGCATTGTAGGTGGGCGGACGGGAGTTGCCCTTCTTGAGGGCGTCCGCGTCGGGGTCGGGCTGGCCAGGCGCGTTGGGGGTCGGCTTGACGTGCTCGATCAGCGCCGCATCGCGCCAGCCGGCGACCTTCTGGCCCTGGATGAGGGGCAGCAGGCTGCGACCGTCGCGGCTGTCGCGCGTCGCCTGGTCGACGCCGGCCATGTCGAGGAAGGTCGCGAACAGGTCCACGTTCTGGGCGATGGCGTTGGTCACGAGGTCGCCGTGCTGCCCCGCGGCCGGCCGCCTGACGATGAGCGGCACCCGTACGTCCTGGTCGTAGGCGGTGGCCTTGCCGCGCACCAGGCGGTGCTGCCCAAGGTGGAAGCCGTTGTCGCTGGTGAACACGACGTACGTGTTCTGCTTCTCCTGCTCGGTCAACGCGGACAGGACGCGGGCCACCATGTCGTCGATCGACTGCACCATACGGATCCGGTCGCGGAAGTCCTCGCGGAGCTGCTCGACGATCTTCGGGCCGATCGGCGCCCGCCGTACCCAGGAGGGCTTGTCGGCGGTGTCCTCGTTGAACGTGGGCAGGGCGGTTACGTCGATGCTGTCGCAGTCGACGCCGCCGCAGTCGCCGTGGGGGAACTCCCCGCCAGGGAACCGGTCCTTCGGCCGGTCGCGTTCCGCGGGCGGAAAGCGCGGCTCCGTGTCACCGGGCTTGACGTTGACCCTGTTGTGCGGCGAGAAGGGCGAGACCTGCAGGAAGAACGGCTCGCCGGGGGCGTACTTGCGGGACCGCTCGATGAAGCCCACTGCCCGCTGCCCCAGCTCGTCCACCAGGTACGTGCCCCCAGAGGGATCGGTCGGCCGCTTGCCGCCCGATTCCTCCTTGATGTAGCGGGTGAGCCGGTACTTGTACTCGTTGTATCCACCGGCCGCGGTCACATGCCACTCGTCCCAGCCGACCGGCACCTTGTAGCCGTGGCCGGCGGGATACTCGTTGATGTACTTGCCCAGGTAGCCCGTACGGTATCCGGCTTGATGGAGGGAGACGGCGTACGTCCTGCCCTCGTGCTTCTGGAACGCCTGATAACCGCCGTGGTCGTAGCCCTGGTTGGTCCGCACGCCGGTGTTGTGGGGGAACTGGCCGGTGAACATGGTGGCCCGGGACGGGCAGCAGAGCGAGTCGGCCACGTAGTAGTCGGTGAACGAGGTGCCGTCGTGGGCGAGGCTCTTGACCGTGTCCATGTACTGGAGCAGCTCGGCTGACATGTCGTCGACCAGGAAGAAGATGATGTTCGGCCGCTTGGGCTGGGCCACGGTGCCGGCGGCCGCCTGGGACGCCATGGTCAAGGCGAGGACGACGGCTACCACCAGCGCCAAGCTTTTCCTGATATTTCCGGACATCGCCATGACAGCCTCTTCGGCGCAGATAGGAGGTTGGGAGTGCCGATGCACAGTAATTCAGGACAAATCACCCAAGCAACTCAAAGCATCACAAGGAGGTGTATATCACCCCATGGATGCCTCGACGTGGCCGTGGGTCTGGGCGTGGACGAGGCGGGCGTAGCGGCCGCGCAGGGCGAGCAGTTCGGTGTGGGTGCCGCGTTCGGCAATGTGGCCGTCCTCCACCACGAGGATGAGGTCGGCATCGCGTACGGTGCTGAGCCGGTGGGCGATGACGATCCTGGTCTGGGTCAGCCAGGCCAGGTTCTCCTCGATGGCGGCCTCCGTGGCGCTGTCGAGATGGCTCGTGGCCTCGTCGAGCAGGAGGATCTTCGGGCTGGACAGCAGCGCGCGGGCCAGGGCCAGGCGTTGCCGCTGGCCACCGGACAGGCCGCCGCCTTCCACGAGCATGGTGTCGTACCCCATGGGCATGGCGACGATCTCGTCGTGCACGCACGCCAGCCGGGCCGCCTGGACGATCCGATCGAGCGGAGCCCCGGGGTCGTTGAGTGCGATGTTCTCCTTGATCGTGCCGGTGAAAAGGGACGGTTCCTGGGTGACCACGCCGAACTGGCGGCGTAGCGAGCGCAGGTTGAGCTCCGGCACGGGGACGCCGTCGTAGCGGATCTCGCCCTCGGTCGGCTGGTGCAGGGCGAGCAGCAGCCTGGCCAAGGTGCTTTTGCCCGATCCCGACGGGCCGACCAGCGCCACCTTCTGCCCGGCCCGTACCGACAATGACACGTCGCGCAGCGTCCACGGCCCGCGCGGATCGTGACGGAAGCTCACGCCACGCAGGTCGATCGACCCGCGCAGCCGCAGCACCTCGATGCCGTCCGCGGGCTCGGGCTCGGCGGTGAGGATGTCGGACAGCCGGTCGAAGTGAGCGCCCGCCTGCTGGAGGCTCTGCAGGTTGCCGATCAGCGAGCCCAGTGGGCCGAGCGCGGCGACCGCGACGGCGTTGAGCGCCAGTAGTGTGCCCAGGCTCAAAGAGCCGTCGAGCACCCGCCAGGCGCCCGCCCACAGCAGGGCGAGCGGGGCGAGGTATCGGATGGCGCCCAGACCCGCCTCCACCACCCCTTGGACGAGGCCGCCGCGCACGTCCGCGTCCAGTTGCACGGTGAACTGGTCCGACCACCGCCGCATCACCTGAGGTTCCGCGCCCGACGCCTTCAAGGTCTCGATGCCGCCGATGGCCTCGAGCAACCGGTCCTGGGTGGCCGCCAGGGCCGACATCTCGCGCGCGGTGAGGTCGCGTACCTTTCTCGACGTGCTCAGCAGCAGGCCCGCCTGCAACACCGCGAGCGCCGCCACGCAGCCGCCGAACAGCGGATCGCGCGCGAAGACCAGAGCCAGATAGACCACCGCCAGCGGCCCATCCAGCAGCGACGACAGGATCTGCCCGGTGAGCATGTCGCGCAGCGACGAGACGCTGTGCGCCCGCATCGCCAGATCGCCCCTGCCTCGCGCCGCGAAATACCGGAAGGGCAACGCGATGAGATGCGAAACCAGACCTCTGGTGACCTCGCCGTCCATGCGAGCTCGCAGGGTGACCAGCAACGCCGCCCGCAGATACCCGATGACGAACTGTGTCAGCGCCGCCGCGACGACCAGCACGCCGAGAAGCGTGAGCAGCGAGGCGTCGCCGCCGCCCGGCAGGACGCGGTCGACCACCACCTGAGAGGCCCCGGCCAGCCCGAGCCCGAGAGCCTGGAGCAGGAACGACGCCAGCAGCACCTGGGCCAGCAGGCCCTTCCTGCGGGCCAGCAGCACTCGCAGGAAGTCGCGCCGCCACGCGCCCGACGGATTCGACCGCCTGCGCCGGAACCCCGGCCCCGGCTCGAACGCCAGCAGCACCCCCGTGAAACCGTCATCGAACTCCGCGGCCGTCAGCCGCCGCCGCCCCTGTGCGGGGTCCACGATGTCGGCGCGATCGGGCCCCCACCGCTCGACCACGACGAAGTGCTGGAAGTCCCAGTGGACGACGGCCGGAAGCGGCACCCTGGCAAGGTCGGACGGCTCCAGCGAGAACGCCCGTGCGTGCAGGCCGTGCTCGCGGGCGGCTGTGACGATGTCGAGCGCGCTCAAGCCGTCCCTGCCGACCTGGAGCGCGCCGGCGATCTCCGGTATGGAGGTGCGGCGGCCGTGGAAGGAGAGGATCATGGCCAGGCAGGCGGCCCCGCACTCGGCTGCGCCGCTCTGCAGGAGCAGCTGGACTCGCCGCCTCATATGCCGCCCCGCAGCAGCAACCACGTCAGTACGCAGATTGCCAGCGCCAGCGCGGCCACCGCCGCCCACAGCAACGCGAACGTCCGGCTGTGAACGTCCAGCGGCTCCGGCGGGGCCGGCGGCGGGGCGGCGCGGCGGCGCAGCGGCTCCCGACGGAAGACCCGCCCGTTCACCGGGCGCTCGTCCTTGCCGTGGTGCCCCAGAACCATTCGACCCTCGCGGTACGGCGCCGCTCCTGCAGCCACTCCTCGAAGATTCGCTGCTCCACGCGTCTGCGAGCCGACGCGTCCAGTTCGGCGGAGCTGACGGAGATCACCCTGATCAGCTCATCGCCGGGCGCCGGCTTCTGGAGGTCGGTGAGCGGCACCTCCTCGATCACCAGCCTCGCTTCCCCCGACTCGGCCAGGGTGTAGAAAACGTCAAGCGCCTCCGCGGACTCGGCGAGTCTCCCGGCCGCGCGGTGGGCCGCTGCGGCGTCCGGAAACGTCAGCCGGGCGATCCTGGCTGTGCCGAACTCGTCGCGATGCTCGTCGAAATACCGCTCCACCCGCCCCTCGGTCACCCGGCGGCGGATGTGCTCGGCCGCGGCCTCACCCGCCACGAGCTCTTCCAGGTCGCGCGTGGTCATCGAGCGCCGCTCCATCCACTCGCCGGTCTGCGCCGCGGTCAGCAGGCCGCGGGCGCGGCGGAAGGCGTCCACCGCCTCCTGCAGCTCGCCCTCGGCGAACTCGACCGGCGACTCCTGCAGGTCCTGTTGCAGCAGGGCAGAAGAGATCAGGCGGTCCATCAGCCCGGTCTCCTCCCACAGGAAGTCCAAGCGGGCCACGACTTCCGAGATCAGCACGGTGACGCCGTTGACGCGCAGGAACGCCAGCTCCCCGGCGCGGTGCACGCTGCGCAGCGGCCACGGCAACGCCCGGTCGGGGCACCAGGACAGCGAGACCGTGCCCTCGCCCGGCGTGGTGATCAGCAGGTCGTAGTGCAGCGAGCCGTCGTACTCCTCCCGCTGCCACAGCAGCCGGAACCGCGTATGGGGATGGCGTTCCCGCAGGTCCTTCAGCCGCTCCTGGGCCTCCGTCGGCTCCAGGTCCGCCACGGCGCGCAGGGTGCCGAGCGCCTCACGCAGCATGGCCCCGCCCCTCTCCGGAGGTTCCGTGCATGAGCAGGTCGCAGATGGCCGCGCTGATGGGCAGGCCCGTGGCGTTCTCGATCCACAACCACTGGCCGCTCGGGTTGATCTCCAGAAAGACGTAGCGATCGTCCGGGGTGAGGATCAGATCGATCGCCCCGTACGTCAGCCCGAGCCGTACGACAAGCTCGACGCATCGCGCGGCGACGTCGGGCGGCAGGTCGTGCACCGCGTGCCGGGTGGCCGCCAGGTCGTAGCGGCGCCAGTCGTGGCGGGCGTGGTTGTTCTCCTGCGAGTGGATCTCGGCGGCGAACACCGTGCGGCCGACGACGGTGACGCGCAGCTCGACGCGTTTGGCGACGTACTCCTGCACGATGACCGGCGCGAAGCGGATCGCGTCGGCGTGGCCCACGTCCCGTGTGGAGACCGGTTCCGACATGCGGCTCACCGCCTCGCCGTCGGCGCGCAGCGCCTTGGGGTCGTTGAGCGGCTTGGTGATGATCTGGCCGCTGTGCCGGTTGTAGAAGTCCAGGAACGTGCCGGGGTCGTGGGTGATCAGGGTGTCGGGCAGTTCGAAGCCGAGCCGGCCGGCCAGGGCGAGCTGGGAGGTCTTGCGCTGGGCGCGGCGGATGGACTCGCGCGGCGCGGGCACGTACCGGCAGCCGAGCTGGTCCCACAGGTCAGCGGCGAACGCGGCGCATTCCCGCTCGACGCACGCGCGGACGGCCGGTTCGATGATCTCGGGGTGCGCGGCGGGCGGCCTGGGGCGGCGGAACCACACGGCGGTCAGGGTGTCGAGGTCCACGTGGGCCTCGCCAGTCTGGAGCGTACGCCGTACCCGCCTGCCGTAGGCCGCCTCGATGCGGGCCCGCGAGGGGTAGTCGGCGGGGTCGAAGAGCACTGCCCGCGCGCCCCGATCGGCGAGGAGCCCGGCCACCTGATGGGCGTGCGTGTCGTCGTCGCAGGTCAGGATGAGGATTTCAGCTGACATATCGCGTTTTCTCCTGAGAAAGCCCGCGGGGCGCCGGACGGCGCCCCGCGGTGATATCGACTACGCGTCCGACATGTCGTCCCGGTCCGGGTACTCGCCCATCCCGATGACGATGACCCAGCTGGTCCGGTCGAACTTCGCGCCCCCGTTGACGAGGCGCAGGTCGCCCTCGTTCAGCTCGGGCCCGGCGGCCGCGATGTCGTCGATCTTGATCTTGGACACGGTGTTTCCTTTCGACGTCCCCGTAGGTGGCCGCCCGGACGGGCAACCGGAGAGAACGCTAGGAATCACCACTTGACGGACACTTCGCGAAATCTTGGATCGGACTTGCGATCCCCGCCCAAGCCGAACGTGCCCTTCACAAGTCGCGCCCAAGTCGCGCGCAATTCACCTGACAAGGCGCCGTACTGGGTGATCTGCACGTAGCGTCAAGAGCCTTTCGGGATCTACGATGTGCCCGTGCTCATCGAGGTTCCAAGACGGGACTTATCCGGCTTCCCGTTGGATCGGTCCAGGATCGTCCGGTGATCCGCATCGGGGTGCTCGGTCCCATTCAGGCCGCCGTCGACGGCTCCGCCGTCCCGCTTCGCGGAGCGCGGCAGCGCGCCATCGTCGGCCGGCTCGTGGCGGCCAGGGGAGACGTGGTCTCCGTCGACCGGCTCATCGACGACCTGTGGCAGGGCGAACCGCCGCCCCAGGCCATCGCGGCACTCCAGTCGTACATCTCCAACCTGCGCCGGGCGCTCGAGCCCGACCGGCCGCCGCGTGCCCCGGCCCGCGTCCTGGTCAGCGCCGCCCCCGGCTACGCGATCCGGCTGACCGACGACGCGGTGGACGCCTGGCGGTTCGAGCGGCTCGTCCGCGAGGCCCGCGAGCACCACCACGACAAGCCGGCCCACGCGAGGACCCTGCTGGAGGAGGCCCTCGCCCTGTGGCGCGGGGACGCGTACGCCGAGATGGCCCACGAGGAGTGGGCCGTCGCCGAGGCGGCCAGGCTGGAGGAGCTGAAGCTCGGCGCCGGCGAGCTCCTGGTGGCCACGATGCTCAGATCCGCCCCGATCGCCGACGCCGTGCCCGCGGCCGAGGTGCTGACGCGGCGGCAGCCGCTGCGCGAGGAGGGCTGGCGGCTGCTCGCGCTGGCCCTGTGGGGCGGCAACCGGCAGGCCGACGCGCTGAGCGCGCTGCGCAGAGCCCGCGGCACGCTGATCGACGAGCTCGGGCTCGATCCAGGACCGGCCCTGGTGGAGCTGGAGGAGGCCATACTCCAGCAGCGCATGGACGTGCTGCACGCCTCCGTGGCCCGCCACGACACCGGCGCGGCGCCCGTACGGGCGATGCCCGAGATCGCCCCGCAGCGGTCGCTGTTCGTGGGGCGGGCCGCCGAGCTGGCCGCGCTCACCCGCGCCGCGGACGAGGCGCTCGTGGGCACCCCGAGAATCGCCCTGGTCGCCGGGGAGCCGGGGGCCGGCAAGACGGCGCTGCTCACCCAGCTGCACGACCGTCTGGAGCCCGGCCAATGGCTCGTGACCGTGGGCCGCTGCCCGGAGACCGAGGGCGCGCCCCCGGCCTGGGCGTGGCTGGAGGCGCTGCGGCCGCTGGCGCGCATGTTCCCTCCCGGCGAGCATGAGACGGCGCTGTCGCCGCTGCTCGGGGAGGGTTCGCTGGCCGGCGACGATGCCTCGGCGGGGCGGTTCCGGCTGCATCGGGCGGTCTGCTCGTGGCTGCGTACGATCCCGCGGGGCAGGTCGCGGCAGGCGCTGGCGATCGTCCTCGACGACCTGCACCGAGCGGACACCGAGACCCTCGCCCTGCTCGGCGCGGTCGCCGACAACCTGGGTGACGCGCGCGTCCTGCTCATCGCCGCCTTCCGGCCCGCCGAGATCATCGAGACGCAGCAGGAGGACGTGCTGGCCGCGCTCGCCCGGCACGTCCCGCTGCGGCTGCACCTGGACGGGCTGCCCGTGGCCGACGTCGAGCGGCTGGTCACGTACGTGTGCGGCAGGACCGTCGATCCCGGCACCGTCGCGTCGCTGGCCGAACGCACCGGCGGAAACCCGTTCTACGTGTGGGAGAGCGCCCGGCTGCTGGCCAGCGAGGGCAGCCTGTCCCTGGTGCCGGAGGGCGTGCGTGACGTGCTCCGCCGCCGCCTCGCCAGGCTTCCCGCGGCGGCGGTGAGCGTGTTGCGGCTGGCCGCGGTGGTCGGCAGGGAGGCAGAGGTCGAGGTCCTGATCAACGCCGCCGACGGCGACGAGGACGAGGTGCTCGACGCGCTGGAGGCGGGGGAGCTGTCCGGGCTGCTGACCGAGCCGTCGCCGGGACGCGTCCGGTTCGTGCACGCGCTCGTGCGCGACACCCTCTACAAGGACCTTCCCCAGGTACGGCGGACGCGCATGCACGCCCGCATAGCCGAGTCGCTGCGGGCGCTGCATCCCGGCGATGCGACCGCGCTCGCGCACCACTACGCCAGGGCGGCGACCTCGGCCACGGCCGCGCACGCGGTGGACTACTCGGTCCGCGCCGCCGAGCTCGCCACCCGCAGGTACGCCCACGACACCGCGGTGGAGCTGCTCGACCAGGCGCTGGACTGCTTCGAGCGGGTCGCCGACGCCGGCGGCCGCGACGCCCGCCGGGTGGAGCTGCTGGGAGAGCTGCTGCGGGCGCAGGTACGCGCGGGCGCCGTGGTCGCCGCCCGCGACACCCGGGAACGGGCCGTCCAGGTCGCCAGGGAGTCAGGGCGCGACGAGCTGCTGATCGCCGCGTTCACGTCGTGGACCGAGGCCACGCCCTGGCAGATCCGCCCGTATGGGGTGGTGGACACGCCCACGGTGGAGTTGCTGTCGCGGCTGCTCCGACGCGGCGACCTCGATCCGGTCACCCGCTGCCGGCTGCTCGACGCGTTCTGCGGCGAGCTGGCGGGCGAAGGGGACCCGCGTAGCCTGGCGGCCGCCCGCGAGGTCGCCGACCTGGCCCGTGACCTGGACGATCCCGCGATGACCGCGCTGGGGCTGGCACTGCTGATCAAGGAGGCCGACTACGAGCGCGAGGCGCACGTCCGCGGCCCGCTGGCCGGGCAGCTGGCAGCGCTGTCGGAGGAGCACGACCTCATCGCCTACCGGTGGTTCGCCGAGTGGACCCTGACCACGGTGGCGGGCGCGGTGGGGGACACGGGCGCGCTGCGGGCCCACATCGACCGGGGCATGGAGATCGCGCGTGCGTACCAGATGCCCGAGGCCCTGACGGTCGGGCTGTGCGGGCACGCGATGCTCGCGCACATCGCCGGGCGCCTCGACGAGGCCGAGCGCCTGTACGGCGAGGTCCACGAGAAGATGGTCAGGGACGGCTCCATCCACGCCGGCATCGTCCACGGCCTCGCGCTCATCGCCATCCGCATCAGCCAGGGCCGGATCGGCGAGCACGAGCCCGCGGTGCGGCGGCTGTACGAGGCCGGTGGGCCCCTCCTCGCCGACGTGCTGGCCCTGTCCCTGGCCGCCGCCGGGCGGCCGGACGAGGCGAGAGCCGTGCGCCGCGACCTGCCGCCGCTGCGCCAGGACTTCTACCACTCCGTCTTCGCGACGCTACGCGCGATGGCCGTTGTCGCGCTGGGCGCGCGTGAGGAGGCCGAGGGCCTGGTGGAGGCCCTGCTCCCCATCCGCGACGTGGTGCCGGGGGCCGCCACCCACTCCCTCGCGCTGCGCCCGGTGGCGCACACGCTGGGCGAGCTGGCCCTCCTCCTGGGCCGCCGGGACGAGGCCGTCGAGCACTTCGAGCACGCGGTGGAGATCGCCCGCCGCTGGGGATCGCCGCTCTGGGAACGCGACGCCCTCCGCGGCGTGTAGCAGCTCACTCCGGTTCGTTGTCCGCCGAGCCTCCAACGGTGAAGCGGGTGGTGACCCCCTCGTACATCAGGTGGGTGACGAGCCCCTCGGAGGCGTGGGGCAGGTTGTGGCAGTGGTCCATCCAGACGCCGGGGTTGTCGGCGACGAACGCGATCTCGTACGACTCGTCGGCCCCGACCTCGAGGGAGTCCACCCACCAGGGGCTGCCGGTGGCCGGCACGCCGTCGCGGCTGAGCACCACCGCGTGGTGGCCGTGCAGGTGCATGGGATGGCCCTCACCGCTGTGGTTGGAGATGCGCATCCGCACCACGTCACCCTCGGCCACGTGGAACATGGGCACGTCGGGGTAGAGGTGGCCGTTGATCGTCCACCACACCCCCGGGACCCCGTCGAGGAAGCCGGGGCGGCGCCCCACGTCGTACTCGAACCGCCGGTCGGGCTTGCCGGGGTCGAACGCGAGCGGCGCACGGGTGCCGTACGTGAGCAGGTCGAGCGTCGCCGCCGGTCGCGGCACCGCAGGCGCGTCGTACGACCTCGAGCCGAGCACGACGCCGGCGGGGCCGCCGAGGTGGATCCGGACCGGGGAGCCGTCCTCGGGCATGGTCACCTCGATGTCGGCGCGTCCTCCGGCGGCGACCGCGAGGGCCTTGCCCGTCACCGGCGCGGGCCCGTTGATCTCCGTGCCGTCGACGGCCACCAGCCGGTACGGCGTGCCGCTGACCCAGGCCGGCATGACGCCGTACTCGGTGTTGATCACCCGTACCCGCGCCCGCGCGCCGGGCGCCGCCTCGACGTGCACGTCGCCCTCGCGCCCGTTGACGGTGCGGACCCCGTTGTACAGGTGCACCAGCGCCACGGCGTCGGTGACCTCGCCCTTGCGTGATCCCGGCTCGACCACCAGCGCCCCGAGCAGCCCCCCTCGGACCTGCTCGTGTGACATCTGGTGAGAGTGGTACCAGAAGGTGCCCGCACGATCCGCGATGAACCGGTAGGTGAACTCCTTGCCGACGCCGACCGCGTCCTGCGTGACCCCGGCGACCCCGTCCTCGGCGTTGGGCACGTCGACGCCGTGCCAGTGCAGCGTGATGCCCCCCGGCACCGACTCGTTGATCAGCCGCACCTGCACCAGCTGGCCCTCGGTGGCCTTGATGACGGGGCCGGGGGACTGGCCGTTGAGCGTGTAACCGTCGAACTCGCGGCCGGAGGACAGCCGGAAGCGCTGCTTGCGGGCGACCAGGCTCACCGAGACGTCGGCCTGGCGGCCGGCGTCGGCGGTCAGTCGCGTCACGTCGCGCCCGGCCGCCGGTCCATGGCCTGCATGGGCCGAGGCTCCTCCTGCCGAATGCGCTTCGTGCTGGGAGGAGCCGTGCGGTCCGCCCCCGTAGTCGGCGTACCCCATGTCCATGACCGAGTACGCCTCCGGCAGCAGGCTGTCCTGCCAGAGCCAGATCAGCGGCCCGAGTACGGCCACCGTCGCGGCGCACGCGACGATGAGACGGACGCGGCCGCCCGGGGGATGGCGAAGCATGAGACGCGCCGTCAGCCGTTGGCCACGGGGTGCACGGCGACGGGCGCGCTCACGGCCGCACCACGACGTGCCGCGTAGATCGCCGAGCCGAACAGCAGCAGCGCGTTGATGCCGTGCACGGCGCCCACCAGCGGGATGTCGTGGCCGAAGAGGCCGAAGGTGACCTGCAGGACGACCAGCAGGAGCACCAGCCCGGCCGCCTTCACGGCTCCGGGGACCTTCGCCCAGAACGAGGAGATCAGCAGGAGCAGCGCGAGGGCAGGGATGACGAACATCCCGTTCATGCCGTGGATGATGATGCCCAGGAACTCGGGGAACGGCGCTGCCCCGCTCTCGACGAGCGTCTTGTCGGCCACGCCGCCCCCGTCGATCCACTTGCCGAGTCCGGCGTCAAACCAGACCACCATCGACGCCTGCACGGCCACCTCGATCGCGACCAGATAGGCCAGGACCTTGTAGACCTGTTTCATTGAGCCCCTCCCCTTGCGAAGTCCGGCCATCGAGGACCGGTGTTCTCAAGGTAGGGAGCGCGAGTTGCAGGGGAATGGTGGACGACTTGTTACGGACTTGGTGGACCGCGGAGGTTGCTAGGCCACCACCGCGCCGGAGCCGGGCAGCCCGGCCTGGTCGGGCACCACCCGGGGCAGCCCGCGTAGCCATGCCCGCAGGTCAGCGGGCCACCACCGCCCCGCCGTCAGCCGCCCCAGCTCCTCGGCGACGGCTCCCGCCGAGGCGTGCACCGGCACGACCCGTACGGGCGCGGCTCCGCCCAGCACCCCGAGCCACCAGTGCCGCCACGTCTCCGTCATCCCGTCGGGGTCCAGCACCAGGTAGTAGTCGGGCAGCACCAGCCGGTCGGCGCGCAGCTCGCCCAGCGCGGCCTCGATGGCCACCTCCAGGGCGCCGGTCACTCCCGTGCCGTCGAAGTACGCCGTCCACGCCGTGGCCACATCGGCCAGCGGATCGGCGTCGTGCACGACGTACGTCGCCGCCGACCGCCCCGCGATCTCCATCACCTCGGCCGGCCGGCGCTCTCCCCGTGGGATCGCCCGCACGTTGTGCAGCCCGTCCAGCCCGGCGACCACATCCGCGGCCCCGTCTCCCGCCACCACGACCACCGTACTGCTCAATCGCCGCATATCGGGCAGTTTACTGTCGGCTCGCCCGGCATGGCGGGGCCTCGCATCCTGGGCATCGCCCAAGTGGCCCTGCTCATAAGACCGGTTTGCCTTGACGTCAGCGTCAAGGTTCTACGATCCGGTCCGCCCCTCCGGAACGAGCTGAAGGAAACAGCGGATGAAGTTCGGCGTCAGCTACAGCACGCCCCATTTCGGGGTCGACCCCGACAAGATCGTGGCCTTCGCCCGGCTCGCGGAGGAATGCGGCTTCGAGTCGCTCTACCTGCCCGAGCACATCGTGCTGTATCCAGGCGCCGCGGTGGGGCCGTACGAGTTGCCGCCCACGCTGCCCTACGTCGATCCGCTCGACTGCCTGAGCTTCGTCGCCGCGGCCACGGAACGGATCCTCCTCGGCACCGGCGTGCTGCTGTTGCCGTACCACCATCCGGTGATCCTCGCCAAGCGCCTGGCCACCATCGACGTGCTGTCCAGGGGCAGGATGCGGCTGCTGACCGCAGGGCTGGGCGCCCTGCCCGGCGAGGCCCGGGCGATGGGGGTCGACTTCGCCACCCGCGGCCGCCGCGCCGACGAGGCGATCGACGTGCTGCGCCTGCTGTGGGGCGGTGGCGAGGAGGGCGTCAGCTTCGACGGAGAGTTCTTCTCCTTCGAGAACCTGGTCAGCTTCCCCAAGCCCTACCAGATCGCACAGCTGCCCATCCACATCGGAGGATCGAGCCGGGCGGCCGCGCGCCGGGCCGGCAGGCGCGGCGACGGCTACTTCCCCGGCGGCGCGCTGGACGCGCGGGAGCGGGCCGTTCAGTGGGAGCTCGCTCGCTCAGGCGCGACGGAGGCCGGCCGCGACCCGGACGCGCTGGAATACACCCGCTTCGCCTCCATCGACATGCCCGTCGAACGGATCGAGGAGTTCGCCGCCCAAGGGGTCACCCGCGTCGTCGTCAACACCGCCGCCACCGAGCCGGACCAGCAGCGCGAGGAACTGTCCGCGTTCGCCAAGAGATTCGGCCTGCCCCAGTAGTACGATCCGCGCTTCGGAGGTCTCATGTCGCACGCAGTATCTGACGTGGAGCTGGCACGTTCGCTGGAGGGCGGGTTCGTCAGCAGCCATGCCGACGTCAACGGGATCCGCCTGCACCATGTGGCCGGCGGCCGGGGTGAGCCGCTGGTCCTGCTGGGCGGGTGGCCGCAGACCTGGTGGGAGTTCCACAAGATCATGCCGCCGCTGGCGGAGCGTTTCCGGGTGATCGCGGTTGATCTGCGGGGGATGGGCGGCTCGGACAAGCCCGCCTCCGGCTATGACAAGAAGACCATGGCGGGCGACATCCACGCGTTGATGCGCCATCTCGGCCATGACGCCGTCAACATAGCCGGGCACGACATCGGCGGAATGGTCGCCTACGCCTTCGCGGCGAACCATCCCGCGAGTACGCGGCGGATCGCGCTGCTGGACATCGCTCACCCTGACGACCGTTTCTACGGCCACTCCCTGCTGCCGCGCCCCGGGCGCCAGCAGATCGACGGCGACATCCACGCGGGTCCGGGGCGTTTCCTGTGGTGGTTCGCGTTCAACCAGGTTCCCGGCCTGCCCGAACGGCTGCTCGCAGGCCGGTCACGCCATCTGATCGACTGGATGTGCGACTACTTGATCGAAGATCCCAGCGCTGTCAGCGACCGCGACCGGGACATCTACGCTCACGCGTACTCCACCGCGGACGCGATCCGGGCCGGCAACGCCTGGTACCGGGCCTTCGGGCAGGACATCGCCGACGAGAAGACGTACGGTCCGGTGACCGCGCCGATCCTGGCCCTGGGAGGCGGGGAGGGAGGCTATCGGCTGCTGCGGCAGGTGCTCACCGGCAAGGGGACCGACGTCGAGGTGGTCGAAGTGCCCGGCAGCGGCCACTACATCCCCGAGGAACAACCGGACACGGTCGTCAAGCATCTGACGCGATTCTTCGCCTGACACGGTGGCCGGAGCCGATCGTACGGGGCATTTGACCTGGAGTGCGCTCCAGCAGGCAGGGTGTTCTCATGCACAACGTCCTGACAACGCGCGCCATCGGAAACCGCCAGGTGGGAGCCATCGGGCTCGGTGCCATGCCCATGTCGGTGGCCGGGCACATGCCCGACGAAACCCAGTCGATCCGTACGATTCTCGCGGCCCTGGACGCCGGCGTGACCCTGATCGACTCGGCCGACGCCTACACGCCCTCGCACGACGACGTCGGTCACAACGAGCGCCTGGTGGCACGCGCCCTGGCGCTGTGGGCCGGCGACGCCGACACGGTGCTCGTCGCGACCAAGGGCGGACACACCCGTACGCCCTCCGGCTGGGACCTCGACGGCCGCCCCTCGTACCTCAAGCAGGCCTGCGACCGTTCCCTGAAGGCCCTCGGCGTGGACAGCATCGGCCTCTACCAGCACCACCGGCCCGACCCGCGGGTGCCCTACGAGGAGACCATGGGCGCGCTCAAGGACCTGCACGACGCCGGCAAGATCCAGATGGCCGGCATCTCGAACGCCAACCCGGCCCAGATCAGGCTCGCCCACGACATCCTCGGCCACCGCCTGGTCAGCGTCCAGAACGAGTACTCCCCGCGCTTCCGCACCAGCGAGCCCGAGATCGACGTCTGCGCCGAGCTCGGCCTCGCCTTTCTCCCCTGGTCTCCGCTGGGCGGCGTCGGCCGTGCCGGGGAGCTGAGTCAGCAGAACGCGGCCTTCACCGAGATCGCCGAGGCGCGCGGCGTGTCTCCGCAGCAGGTCTGCCTCGCCTGGGAACTGGCCCGCAGCCCTGTGGTGATCCCCATTCCAGGCGCCAGCCGCCCGGAGACCATCCTCGACTCCGTCGCGGCCGTCGGCCTGGAACTCAGCGAGGAGGAACTGGCGCGCCTCGGCTGACCCGGCGGTGCGGGTCGAGGTCATGCGTAGTGCTTGAGCGGCACCACGTCCTCGGCCACCTCCGCCGGGGGCTCGGTGGGCGGCTGGAGGAACCAGCGGGCGGCGGTCCGGCCGTGCAGCTGGTTGCGTTCGACGTAGTCGCGTAGCCGCCGCTCGTACGCGGCGAAGGCGGTGGCGTGGCCGGGGGCCTCGGCCAGCTCGCCCGCCAGCACGTACGCGCCGATCAGCGCCTGGGAGGTGCCGCGGCCGGAGGTGGGGGCGGCACAGTAGGCGGCGTCGCCCAGCAGCGCGATCCGGCCGGTCGACCAGGAGTCCATCACCACTTGGCCGGAGGAGTCGAAGAAGAAGTCCTCGGCCTCGTGCATCGCCTCGAGCAGCCGGGGCACCTCCCAGCCCGCGCCCGCGAAGTGCTTGACCACCAGCTCCTCCTGCTGCCGGCGGTCGCGCCGGTCGTAGTCCAGGTGGTCGGCCCCGAACGACAGGCCGACCCGTAGCTCTGTGTTGCCGCGGGCGGGGAAGGCCAGCGCGTTGCGGCCGGTGGTGTTGTGCATCAGGCCCGTGCGGTCGAGGCCGAGGATGTTGGGAACGGTGAACAGCGCGCCGTAGATGCCCAGGTGACGGACATAGCGGGACTCGGGGCCGAAGGCGAGCCTGCGCACGGTCGAGTGCAGTCCGTCCGCGCCGATCACCAGGTCGAAGGTACGGGGCTCGTTGCGCTCGAAGGCCACGCGGACGGCGGAGTCGTCCTGGTCGAGCGCGGTGATCGTGTCGTCGAACAGGTACTCGGTGGTGTCGCGGGTGGCCTCGTACAGGATGGCCGTCACGTCGGACTTGAGCACCTCCAGGTCACCGGAGATGGCGGTGGCCGGCAGCTCGGCCAGGGCGGCGCCGGCGTCGTCGACCAGCGTCATCCCGGTCATCCCGGTCTCGTGCCGGCGCATCTCCTCCAGCAGGCCCATCCGCTCCAGCACCTGCAGGGCGGAGCCACGGAAGTCGATGGCGGCGCCGCCGCCGCGCATGGCGGGCGCCCGCTCCACGATCGTCGGCCGGTGGCCGTGGCGGTGCAGCCAGTAGGCCAGGGCGGGGCCGGCGACGCTGCCGCCGGAGATCAGGATCCGCATGGGGGTTTCCCTTCCGTAGGTCGAGGCCGTCACCGTACGACAGATTTGCGCGTACGCGCAAGACGTCTGTCTCATGCGTACGTGCTACGCTTGCCCGCCATGGGAAACCGTGAGGATCTGCTGGCCGGGGCGCGGCGCTGCCTGGAGGAGAAGGGGTGGGCGCGCACGACCGTCCGCGACATCTCGGCGGCGGCCGGGGTCAGCATGGCCGCGATCGGCTACCACTTCGGCTCGCGCGAGGCGCTGCTCAACGCGGCGCTGGTGGAGGCGATGCGGGAGTGGGGCGAGGAGATCGGGGCGGCGATGGCGGCCGTGGACTCGTCGGGTGCCGCACCCGCCGAGCGCTTCGAGGCGCTCTGGGAGCAGCTCATCGCCTCGATCGGCGAGCACCGTACGCTGTGGCTGGCCAACCTGGAGGCCATGGTGCAGGCCGAGCACTCGCCGGAGCTGCGTGACCAGCTCGTCGCCGGGCAGCGCGAGGGCCGCCGCGGCATGGCCGCCCACCTGGTGGGCGGGGACGAGGCGGACATACCCGAGCGCGAGGTGCGCACTGTCGGCTCGGTGCACCTCGCGCTGCTGCTGGGGGTGATGGCGCAATGGCTCAACGACCCGGAACACTCCCCGACGGGGGCGGAGGTCCTGGCGGGCCTGCGCACGCTGGCGTCCCAGTTCGGTGCGCCCGGCGCCTGATTCGAGAGATGGGGCCGTGATTTCACCAGACCCTTGCGCCGGCTACTGAACCGAATAAGCTGCGGCCATGATTCTTGATCGAATCCTGATTTATCCGCTCAAATCGGGAGGAAGTCACTCGCTGTCGGAGGCGACCGTCCACCCTTGGGGCCTGGACGGGGACCGGCGGTGGGCGGTCGTCGACGAGCACGGTGACAACCTGTGGCTGGGCGAGTTCCCGCGCCTGGCTTCCGTCACCGCGCACCCCACTCCCGGGGGTGGCCTGCGGCTCACGGCACGAGAGATGGAGCAGGTGACCGTGCCGCCCGCCACCGGCGAGGCGACGCCGGTCGGCTTCTCCGGGCTGGACAAGGCGGTGCTCGCCGATGGGGCGGCGCACGCCTGGTTCACCGAGCTGCTGGGACGCCCGGCCAGGCTGGTCTGGCTGGACGACCCCGGGCGGAGGTCGATCGATCCGGCGCATGGCGGATTGCCGGGCGAGGTGGTGAGTTTCGCGTGGGACGCGCCGCTCCTGCTCGTTTCGGAGTCGTCCGCAGGTGTCCTGGACGGGTGGCTGGCCGAGGAGGCGGCCACGCGAGGTGAGGATGCGCCCGGGCGGTTGTCGCGGTTGCGGTTCCGTCCCAATGTGATCGTCGAGGGTGCGGAGGCGTTCGCGGAGGACGGCTGGCGCGAGGTCCGGATCGGTACGGTTCCCTTCCGCGTCTCAGAGCTCTGCGACCGTTGCGCGGTGACCACGATCGATCCGGAGACCCAGGTGAAGGGCAAGGAACCGCTGCGAACGCTGGCCAGGCACCGCAAGTGGGACGGCAAGACCTGGTTCGGGGTCCGCCTGGTGCCCCGCGAGCCCGGCCGGATCCGGGTGGGGGATCCGGTCACCGCCCGCTGAGCGGCGAAACATGCGGCGCCGGCGGTCAGCTCTCGCCCTCGAACAGGCTGGTCACCGAGCCCTCCCGGAACACCTCGCCGATGGCGCGGGCCAGCAACGGAGCGATGGACAGCACGACCAGCTTGCCGGAGGGAAAACGCTCCGGAGTGGGCAGCGTGTCGGTGATGACGAGCTGGGCCAGGTCGGCTTTCTCCAGCCGCTCGACCGCGTCGCCGGAGAGCACCCCGTGGGTGGCGGCCGCGATGACCTGGGTGGCGCCCCGGCTGGTGAGCGCCTCGGTGGCCCGTACCACGGTGCCGCCGGTGTCGATCATGTCATCGATGATCACGCAGGTGCGCCCCGCCACCTCGCCGACCACCTCGTGCACGCTCACCTCGTTGGGCCGTTCGGCGTTCCGGCGCTTGTGGATGATCGCCAGCGGGCAGCCGAGCCGGTCGGTCCACTTCTCCGCCACGCGGACCCGGCCCGCGTCCGGCGCCACCACGGTCAGCCGCTCCGTGTCCACGTGCCGGGTGACGTGCTCGGCGAGCAAGGGAAGCGCGTGCAGGTGGTCGACGGGGCCGTCGAAGAACCCCTGGATCTGTGCCGTGTGCAGATCGACGGTCATGAGCCTGTCGGCCCCGGCGGTGGCGAACAGGTCCGCCATCAGCCGGGCCGAGATCGGCTCGCGGCCGCCGTGCTTCTTGTCCTGGCGGGCGTACCCGAAGAACGGTGTCACCACGGTGATGCGCCGCGCGGAGGCGCGCTTGAGCGCGTCGACCATGATGAGCTGCTCCATGATCCGGGAGTTGATCGGGCTCGCGTGGCACTGGATCACGAACGCGTCCGAGCCGCGAACGGACTCGGCGAACCGGACATAGATCTCGCCGTTGGCGAAATCGCGCAGCACGGTCGGGGTGATCTCGGTCCGCAGTTCCTTGGCGACCGCGTGGGCGAGCTCGGGGTACGCGCGGCCGGAGAAGAGCATCAGCTTCTTCTCTCCGGCTTGCTTGATTCCTGTCACGACCCCTCCCCGGATCGCCGGGAACGGTGGTGGGCGAGCATGATGTCCGTCACGATGAGCGCGATCACGACGCCGATGGCCGCCGTGAGCACGGGAATCCCGGCGGACAGGCTCAGGACCACCAGCCCGGCCGCGATGATCAGCGCGATCGAGCCCAGCATGATGTGCACCGCCTCGGCCGGAGTCTCGCTCGCCGTCGGCGTCTCTGTGCGCGAACGCCTGCCGGGCCACCAGTGCCCGGCGCGTCCACCCGGAGACATGTCCCCCTCGCTGGTTACCCGCTCATCGCGGGCTGTTTCTGTTCCTCGATGTACGACTTCAGCCGCAGCAGGTCATCCTTGAGCCTGGTTCCCGGGTCGGCACCCAGCAGCCGGGCGATCGCGTGGCCCGCGGCGCCCGCCACGGGGTTGTAGGTCAGCTGCACCTGCACCCGTGTCTTGCCGCCTTGCTCGGGCGCCAGCCGCACCTCCCCGGTGTGGGCGATCAGCTGGCCCTCGAGGGACTTCCACGTGATGTGGCTGCCCTCCTGCCGGCCAGTCTCCACGGCGTCGAAGCGGACCGCCCGCCCTATGGGGCCGCGGATCTCCCAGTGCGACCGCCTGCCATCGGGGGATCGCCGGACCTCGCGGACGTCGGGCATGATCCTCGCGAAGATGGAGTAATCGCTCACCAGTGGCCAGATGCGCTCAGGAGGCGCCGCGATCGAGACGGCGCGGGTCACGTCGACGGCGCGGCGGCCGGCGTTGATGCCCGTCAGCCGGCGCAGCGGCAGGTTGGTGGCGGCGCGGGCGCCGAGCACGAGCCCCGCGCCACGCAGCGGCCAGGAGATGGCTCGCGGGAACCGGCGGGCGAAGATCCACAGGGCGGCGGCGCCCGTGCCGGCCAGGAAACGGGCCGACGGAGCCCAGTGCTGCTGGAACAGCTCAGGGACGGGCGACCGGACGCGGGACGTGCCCTGGAACCGCGGCACCTCCGACGCGTCGCGGTGGACGCGCCACCTGGCGTCGACGGACTTGATCCCGGGGATGCGGCGAACCCCCCGCACCGCGCGCCGGTCCTCGCCGCTGAGCACGTCGCCGTCCAGCCGCGCCACTCCCTCCTCGACCTTCACTTCCACCGCATGCGGATGGGCCAGGTAGCGGCCGATCTGGGCCCGTACGCGCTCGTACAGGATCCGATCGTCCGCGGAGCGGCCGGCCAGCCGGAAGCGGGTCCCCGCGGCGACGCCACGCGACCGGTTCCTCAGATCGCGGCTCAGCCGGCCGAGTCCGTAGGTCAGCTCATGCGTGGCGTGCGAGGCCTGGTCACGTACCTTCGCCCGGCGACTTCGGCCGCGGTCGGGATCGAACAGGTACTCCACGGCGACGCCCACAGCGGCGCCGACGCCGGCCACGGCCACGATCCTGGCCTGCGGACTGTCTGCCTGTACCGGTGTTTCAGAGTCGTTCCGGCGCGTGCGCATGATCTCCGCACCCCCTTCCTCGCCTACCAGCGCGGCTACCCCAGGCCATGAGCCGCTAACAGCTCGGCGACGGGGTTTGGCGATGCCCTGTCCGGGGTAATCCGGGCAGCCGGATGCGCAGGTCAGAATCCGATAGTTGCCGAGATTTCGGGATAGGGGAGTCAGGGAGGGAGGCGACGACGCGACATGGCACGCACCAACGACGACGTGGCCGCCATGCTGGAGGAGTATGCCGACCTGCTGGCCATCACCGGCGGTGAGGACTTCAAGATCCGCGTCTACCAGAAGGCGGCCCGCTCCATCGGCGCCCACGTGGCGGACATCGCCGGCTACGACGCCGGCGAGCTGCGGCAGATCCCGAATGTGGGGGAGTCGATCGCCAAGAAGGTGGCCGAATATCTGCGCTCCGGCACCTTGACGCAGCTCGAGGAGCTCCGCGGCCGCATCCCCGCGGGGGTCCGCGCGCTGACCCGCATCCCCGCGCTGGGGCCCAAGCGGGCGATGGCGCTGCACCAGCGCCTGGGCGTGGACTCCCCGGAGAGCCTGGAGGCGGCGATCCACGCCGGCGCCCTGCACGGCCTGCCGGGTTTCGGCGCCAAGACCGAGGAGAACCTGCTGCACGGCATCGCCCTGCTGCGCGACGCCGGTGAGCGGGTCCATCTCGGCGTGGCCA
This sequence comes from Nonomuraea sp. CA-141351, assembly GCF_050944675.1. Classification (NCBI taxonomy): domain Bacteria; kingdom Bacillati; phylum Actinomycetota; class Actinomycetes; order Streptosporangiales; family Streptosporangiaceae; genus Nonomuraea; species Nonomuraea sp. CA-141351. The sequence continues at coordinate 6,903,961 of NZ_CP191982.1, read as the reverse complement.
TGCCGCTGGCCGAGGACATCGTGACGGCGCTCAGGGCGGTGGGGGGCTGCCATCGCTGCGGGTACGCCGGCTCGCTGCGCCGCATGAAGGACACCATCGGCGACATCGACATCCTTGCCACCTCCAACCGGCCGAAGGTGCTCATGTCCGCCTTCGTCGATCTCCCTCAGGTGATCGAGGTGATCGTGCACGGCGACACGAAGACCTCGGTCAGGACCAGCGAGGGGCTGCAGGTGGACCTGCGCGTGGTGCCGCCGGACGCGTGGGGCGCGGCCATGCAGTACTTCACCGGCGCCAAGGCGCACAACATCCGCACCCGCGAGATCGCCGTCCACCGCAAGCTCAAGCTGTCGGAGTACGGCCTGTTCGACGCCGTCACCGATGAGCTGATCGTCTCCAAGACCGAGGAGGAGGTCTACCAGCGGCTCGGCCTGCCGTGGATCCCGCCGACGCTGCGCGAGGACATCGGCGAGATCGAGGCAGCCCTGGCCGGAGAGCTGCCCGATCTGGTCACCGAAGAAGACGTACGCGGCGACCTGCACACCCACACCACGCTCACCGACGGCCACGCCTCGCTGGAGGAGATGCTCGCCGCCGCGGCCGAGCGCGGGTACGCGTACTACGCCGTCACCGACCACGGGCCCAAGCTCTACATGCAGCAGATGACCCTGGACAAAGCCGTCGCGCAACGCGAGCGCGTCCGCGAGCTGGACGGCACGGGCGGGCTCAGGCTGCTGCACGGCATCGAACTGAACATCGACCCGGACGGCGACGTGGACTGGCCGCCCGACGTGCTGGCCGGCTTCGACGTGTGCGTCGCCTCGGTGCACTCCCACTTCGACCTGCCCCAGGACGAGACGACAAGGCGGCTGGTCCGCGCCGCGGAGCACCCATGCGTCAACATCATCGGCCATCCCAGCGCCCGCCTGATCGGCCGCCGCCCGCCGATCGACGCCGACTGGGACCAGGTCTTCCAGGCGTGTGCGCGCTCAGGCACCGCGCTGGAGATCAACGCCTTCCCCGACCGTCTCGACCTGGCCGCCGAGCTCATCCGGCGGGCCCGGCGGTACGGCGTGAAGTTCGCCGTCGACAGCGACTCCCACGCGGTCGGCCACCTGGCCAACCTCCGGTACGGCATCGGCACGGCCCAGCGCGGCTGGCTCACCGCCGCGGACGTGATCAACACCTGGCCGCTGGAGCGGCTCACCACCTTCCTGCGGAAGGAGAAGGCGTTCACGGGGGCAGGCAGAGGCCGCTGACGGTACGCTGTGAGCTGCGCAAACGTCCTCAGCTGACGTCCCGCGGCGCCCGATCCGCGAAGGAAGGCCCCATGAGCAATCACGTCCACGTCCGCGTCAACCACGGCCTGGCCGTCACCGAGGACGGAGACCTGATCGAGGAGTACCGCTGCGGGTGCGGTGCCACCTGGACCCGTGTTCACCAGGCCGACGAGGGCCGTCCGGAAGACTGACCGCCCCTCCGGGGCCGCGTCAGCCGCCACGTACTCGACCCGAGGCCTGACGTCGCCGATATCCGAAGCCTGGCCCGGTGCTCGTCGCGCGCTGATCGTCATCACAGCGGGTCCGGCCAGGACGATGGCGGCGCCGACGTACAGCGGAGCGGTGTAGCCGAGGCCGGCGCTGATGGCCAGGCCGCCGAGCCAGGCCCCCAGCGCGTTCCCGACGTTGGAGGCCGACACGTTGGCGCTGGCAGCGAGCGGGACCCCGTTCGCGTAATCGGTGACGCGGGTGATCATGCCGGGGACGCCGGCGAACCCGAACAAGCCCAGCAGGAAGACCAGGACCACCGATGCGACGGGACTACTGACCAGCAGCCCGAACGCGGTGAGCGTAACGGCGAGGCCGGCCAGGGAGACGATCAGCGTGCGGTCCCGGTTACCGTCCGCGGCCCGCCCGCCGGCCATGTTCCCGATCACCAGGCCGCTGCCGTGCACGACGAGCAGCCAGGCGACTTTCGGCGCTGGTGAAGCCGGTGATCCGGGTGAAGGTGTAGGCGATGTAGCTGAACGCGCCGAACATCCCGCCGTTAACCGAGCGCGGTGGCCGCCAGACCTGCAAGGAGCGGAACGCGCGTAGCTGGACACGCAGCCCGTTCAGGCCGGAAGCCGTGGAGGGATGTTATCCAGGGTCCGAGAAGGCGTCAGGCATGCACGGCAAGTGGGCTCCCGTGGAACATGCCTGACAGGTTATCTGCATCTCCCGGGCTCGATGGCGTGGGCCGACGAAGGAGACCTGCGGCGGCGATCGCCCCGGCCGCGCCCCGGCCCTGTAGGGGTCCCGGACTGGTGAGCTCGCCTGTTCAGCTGTCGTCAGTTCGACGGGGTGGCCACTGACCGGCCCGGTGCTGTAGGTCTGGCCCGGGAAGCGATGAGGGCTTGGAAGATCGCTTCCGTGTGTCACGAATGCAGGAGGAGTGTTATGTAGGCAGACAACCCTGATTGCAATGCTGCGTGGGAGATGAAGGTCATGGCCCTTCGGAGTCGCCCTGCGGGGGGAGATTCCAAACCGCCTCGTGCTGCGTTGGCTGAAGACCGTCGTGGTGAGCGATCGAGGAAAAGGCGCCTGCGAGGCGTCAGGTGGGGACCGGAAAGGCGAGCGCAAGCGAATCGCTGCTGACGTGTCGAAAATCTACAGATGGCATCGAAACCGGGGCGTGGAAGCGGATCCGGGATAAGTCTGGCGGGTGCCCGTTTATTGGCCAGGCGGTGCCCGGCATGGAGGCGACGCGAGTCCGGTCTGCTGCTCCCGCGTGGAACGTGAGAAGGCGTGCCCCGACACCGATCACCCACCTGGGTGGCGAGAGGGAGTGCCCGAGTCAGGTGTGCCCTGTAGGGCCTTGAGTACCGTCGCGGGGGGCGCTGGCGGACCGGTTCGTAGTAGCGGTGAGGCACCTGCAATGGGGGCGGAGCGAAGGGGCCGGGTCATCCGTGGCTGTTGTTCGGTCAGTCAACCGGGATATCCGGGAGGAGCTGGGTGGACGAGCTGAAAGCACAAGGCAAGCCGTTCGATATCTCGAAGCAGGAGGTCTGGGAGTCTTGGTGTGAGGTGAAGGCGAATAAGGGTGCGCCGGGGGTGGATGGGCAGTCCATCGATGACTTCGAGGCTGATCTGCAGAACAATCTGTACAAGATCTGGAATCGGATGTCGTCGGGGACGTACTTTCCTCCTCCGGTGCGTGCGGTGGAGATTCCGAAACAGCACGGTGGCGGCATGAGAATGCTCGGCATTCCCACGGTCGCTGACCGGGTTGCCCAGACCGTGGTGGCCAGGCATCTGGGAATTCGCGTGGATCCTGTGTTCCATGAGGACTCCTACGGCTACCGGCCCGGGAAATCGGCCCTTGATGCGGTGGAGCGCTGCCGGCGGCGTTGTTGGAAGCGGGATTGGGTGATCGACCTCGACATCCAGAAGTTCTTCGACAGCGTCCGGTGGGACCTCGTCGTCAAGGCCGTGGAGACTCACACCGACGCCGTGTGGGTGAAGTTGTATGTCCAGCGGTGGCTTCAAGCCCCGCTGCAACTGCCCGACGGCACTGTGCAGTTGAGGGACCGAGGGACTCCCCAGGGGTCGGCGGTCTCACCTGTTCTGGCGAACCTGTTCATGCATTACGCGTTCGACACCTGGCTGATGCGCCGCTACCCGCAGGTCGAGTTCGAACGTTATGCCGACGATGCGGTTGTGCACTGCGTCAGCGAGGACCAGGCCCGCAAGGTTCTGGCAGCGCTTGCGAACAGGATGGAGGAAGTCGGGCTACGACTGCATCCCGACAAAACCCGGATCGTGTACTGCAAGGACCAATCACGGCGTGGCTCGTACGAACACGTCGCGTTCACGTTCCTGGGGTTCACGTTCCAGCCAAGGCAGGCGCAGGACAAGTACGGGAGGCGGTTTCTCAGCTTCCTTCCTGCGATCAGCAATGACGCCCTCAAAAGGCTCGCCGCCGTCGTCCGTGCATGGCGGCTGCACCAGCGGGTCACCCTCACTGAGCAAGAACTCGCCAAGGCGATCAACCCGATCGTGGCGGGTTGGATGCGGTACTACGGCCGGTTTTACCGATCGAAGCTGTATCGGCTCCTGACGCGCATCAACGCCTATCTGATGCGCTGGGTCCGCTCGAAGTACAAACGGCTGCGGGCGAGGAAGAAGGCCCACCAGGCGTGGCTGAGGGTCACCAAGCAGTACCCGAGGCTGTTCGCGCACTGGCGCTGGATCACCACCATGCCCGCCGTCTGGTGACCAGGGTGACAAGAGCCGTATAAACCGAGAGGTTTACGTACGGATCTGTGGGAGCCGGGAGGTGAGATCCCTCCCGGCTACCCGACCGAGAGCGGCGTGATCGTTTCCCAGGCTAACGGAGAAGTAACAGCGCCTCGGTGCTTGCCGCGGGAGCATTGACGCGCTTCGCGAGACGGGATGCGTCCCCGGCGAAGATCCACCGGGTCACTGCCTGATCGCTTCGGCCAGCTCGTCGCGGAACTCAGCCCCTGCCAGAGGGTTGGCGTAGTCGCGCGAGTGGACGATCAGCCCGTTCCTGATCCGCATCACCATGACGTAGGAGAAGACGAAGGGCCGACCAGACCTCGTCATGGATCCGTGGAGGTCGTACTCCACGATGACGACCTCCGGGTCGCGCGTCTCGTGGATGACGACCGGGTCGGCCTTCTCGAACCGCCGCAGCCCAGCGGCTGCCTTGAATCGGGCACGGAAGATCTCCCGCCCCTGCGATCGGGCTGGGATGTCCTCGGGCGCGAAGGGGATCTCGATCACTGCGTCGGGGGCGTACAGGTCGGCGAGGTCGTCCCAGGCATTGGCGGCTGAGACGCGCAGGAAACGGTCGACGACCTCGCGGGGTGAAGGGGTGCTCGTGCTCATGGAACTCCTTGAGGGGAAGATGGCCGTGCAGGCCGTGGATAGAATCGGAACGATCCACCCGGTTTGGACGTTACGGAACGATCGCCCCGTTTGTCAACGCAGGCCTAGGAGGAGCACATGTCCGACGAGGTCGTCCGCGACGGCGTCGCGCCCGCGCGGGCGGACGCGCGGCGCAACCGGAGCCGCGTGCTGGAGGCGGCGCAGCGTGCCTTCGCGGAGCTCGGCCTCGAGGTGCCGCTGGACGAGATCGCGCGGCGCGCCGGAGTGGGAGCCGGAACGGTCTACCGGCATTTCCCGAGCAAGGAGGCTTTGTTCGAGGCGGTGGTGCTGGAGCGCCTGCAACAGCTCACCGAGGAGGTCAACGCCCTGACCGCCTCCCCTGATCCCGCCGAGGCGTTCTTCGAGGCGGTCCGCCTCACGGTCGAACGAGCCGCGCTGAACAAGGCCCTGTGCGACGCCCTGTCCGCCGGGGTGGACCTGCGCCTCGCCGCGCCGGCCCGGGAGGAGTACGCGGTCGCCCTCGGCACACTGCTCGACCGGGCCCAGCGCGCCGGCGCAGTACGGTCGGACGTCGACGCGGCCGACGTACGGACGCTCCTAAGCGGTTGCCTGACCATGGAGGGTGGGCGAAACGGCGCGCCCGGCCGGGCGACGGCGATCGTCCTCGACGGGCTGCGTCCCGCTCCGGCGGACGGGCGCCCCTCTCTGCCGCCCGTAACGAAAGCCCCTGCAGAACTGTCACGAAACTCGGCGACGGGCGCCGACAGCGGTGACGAAAGGGACGGTGCCAACGGATCCGGAGAGGAGGACCGTCCGCGCTGCCGGCAGTGCGGACGGCACCTCCGGCCCTCCCGCACCGGGCGGCCGGCCTGGTTCTGCGGCCCCGCATGCCGCCAGAAGGCGCACCGTCGCCGCACCACCGGGCGCTGACGTACGCGCACGCCGCGAGGAGCTGATGGTCGACAGAGCCGTACGCCCCACGCTGGCACGCATCGGCGAGTGACTATACCGAGTGATGGGCAGATCGGCCGACCGGCAGTGGGTTCAGCAGGTGGAGCAGGTCCGGTAGCGCTCCCATGCCCCAACGCTGCTCGCGCGTGCTCGCAGCATCGCGTAGCTGCTGCCGGTCTCATTGACTTCGGTGGTGACGTATCTGCCGTTTCCCAGCGACACCATCGATGACTGGCGCAGTGTGAAGGGATCGCCGCTGAACCGGAACTTTTCCCACGGCCCGGGACTGTCGGCGCGGGCGCGTAGCAGGCCGGAGTAATGGCCTTCATAGTTTAGTTCGGCCGAGACATATTTTCCGTTCGCGAGGGATTGGATCGTCCACGTGGTGCTGCCCGCCAGGCCATCGGACTCACAAATACGGAACCGTTCCCATGGGCCCACGGACGTCGCCCGCGCTCGGAGCATGCCGTACAACGTGCCGGTCTGGTTAAGTTCGGCGGAGACGAACATGTTGTTGACGTCGGAGATTATCGTCGTGTTCAGGCAGGTATCCGCGTTCGCCTGGGAGGGGGACATGGACACCAGTCCAGTCGCGGCGACGACGGCAGCGACAGGAAAGGCAATGAATGATCGTTTGGGCACGGAATTCTCCTTCGTAGCGGGTGGCCGGACGGCAGAAGCGAGACGGTCGGGATCCTCGGCAAGCAGCCACCCGGCGAGGTGGTTGGCACATCGAGAATCTTGCGTCCCGGAAGGCCGTGGTCGGTCGCCTGTGGACCATTCGTGGACCAAACTCGTACCGCTGAAACTGTCATCACCAGCAAGCCGATGTATCACCACGTGATGGAGTCGATGGCGATTGACATGGGGGCGTCGGATTCGGCGTAGAACTGCATACCTATGGCATGCAGATGGTCCACCGGGGGGACAGTCCACGTCAGAGGCGTCCACCCAGGATGGATCGGCAGCGGTATTTCGGTGTCGGGATTTTCCGGAGCCCACACCGGCTTGGAAGCCGAGTTCATCGCGAAGAATCTGACACCGCCGTGCTGGGCACCCGGTGCCCACACCCATACGGTCACCGCCATTCCTGGATGCAGCTCGGTCAGCCCGTGTGTAGTTCCGATGGCCGAGTACCCTTTCGACGCGGATGCCCCGGATATCGTGACCATGAATGAGCATCTTCCATCGCGTGCCAAGGCGCTGGTCACTTCGGCCTTGGCCACTTGGGAACCCCAGAACACCGCCAGGCGCTGGCCCTGACGTTCGAAACCGATCCGGACCGTTCTGGCCGGAGGGCTGGTGCGAGTATTCGCTGCTCCCGCACTGCCCTGGCCGGTGGGCGACAAGAGGGCGGCAATCACCGACGCCACCGCGGTTAGCACCAGCGCACTCAAAGCGATCGTGGAAGGAGAGGTGATGCGCCACCGTCTCTGACTACCGTTCTCGGTCGTGTCCTCCGGCATATCGGCGCGTGCCACGACCACGTCCGAAGAGATCACAGCCGAGTTCTCGGCCGAAGAGGCTGCGGTGGTTGGGGCACGGTCTGAGGGATCCTCGAGTAGCACAGCCGCGTGACGGTCGGCGCGCTCGGACAACGCCGCGGCACGCAACTTGAGCAGCTCCCCGTCGGGAACGTTCAGTACCCGCTCACAGGCCACAAGCAGATCCCGCGGCGGGATGCGCCGACCGTGCTCGTAGTCGATGAGCGTCCCGTGTCCACTTAATCCGACTTGGTGAGCCAGCGCCCGCAGCGAGAGCCCTTGCGCCAGCCGCCAAGTGCGCAGGGCGGCACCTAACTCTCGTATTGCCGTGTTGCTGTTCTCGCTCATCAGCGCTCTTTCCTCCAGGCGACGTCAACGCCGGTTTAGGGCACTCTCCCCGGGTCGTAAACCGGGAGAGAGACCAGGTGCAGCTCGAACACAAGTCGGTGGCGGTCTCGCCGGTCGCCGCCTCAGCGGACGATCCCGTGGGGACGATCCGCTGCCTGGTCGCGATCACGGGGATCGAGGACGGTGCCGGCGACATCATCATGCCTGGCGCGTTCGCCCGCACAATCGCCACCAGGAAGCCGAAGGGCATCCACTCCCACGACACCAAGGCGGTGGGTGGCGCGCGCCGACGCCGAGACCCGGGCAGTGCGCGCGGAACTCACCGCCGGGCGGCGCCGCTTGGACGACGAACGCGACCGGCTCCGCGAGCAGGCCGACCAGGCACGGCGGGCCCAGGCCGAGGTCAACACCGCGGCGGCGGCCGCTGAGACTCGGCTCCAGCTCACCCGGAGGACCTGCAGCAGACGCGTTCCCAACTGGTCGCCGCGCAGGTCGCCACCGGCCTGGCCCTGCTGACGCCGACGGACCTAGCCCGCGATCTCGGCGACGGGGTCAGCGGCGTCGTACTGCCTGAAGCCGCCATCGAGGCGGTCACCCGGCACCCCGGCGGCGCCGTCGTGCTCTATCACCAGGGCGACCAGATCCCACTCGGCGACGCGCCCACTGAGGATGCCCAAGCCCTAGCTCTGGCCGCCGCGCTGATCGCCGTCGCCGCCCATCGGCCGCCCACTGCGGCGGGTCCAGAACCTCTCCTCATGACCGGCCCAGCCACCCGGTGGCGATTGTGGTGGAGTCAGATAATGCGGGGGATACGGAACGAGCGCTGTACACCGCACGGTCGGCCGCCGACGACGCCCTCCGCCCTTCTTGATGCTGTCTCCTAGCTGGTCAGCTACCGGGGTGAGCTGGATCAATCACCGTGCTGGCCAGGGCGATCATGACGGTGCCCGTGTCAGGCGACAAACGTTCGCGCCGGACAAGCGTCCCGTGTTTTCGGACATAGAAGTCTCCCACTGTTCTTATATGGGGCCACTGGTGCAGAGAGTTGAGTTCGTCGAATGGGGTGGCGTGGCAAAGATCCTCGCCGCTCCGATGTGTCACCAGGAAGCTCACCTTCGGAGGAGCACTCTGATGTCCGATCTACGAGTTCACAACTTCTCAATCTCGCTCGATGGCTTCGCCACCGGTGCTGGTCAGGCCGCCAACGCGCCGTTCGGTCACGCCGGCGAGCGCCTGCACGAGTGGATGTTCGCCACCCGGTTTTGGCATGAGATGGTCGGCGGCCAGGGCGGCAGTGGCGGCGCCGACCACGCGTTCGCCGTGCTGCACGGTCCCGGTATCAGCGCCGAGATCATGGGCGCCGGCAAGTTCGGCCCCCCTGGTTGGCAGGACGACCCCGACTACAAGGGCGCGTGGGGCCCCAACCCGCCGTTCCACACGCCGGTCTTCGTGCTCACCCACAGGCCACGACCCTCCATCGAGATGGCCGGCGGCACCACGTACCACTTCCTGGACGCCTCACCCACTGAGGCGCTCAAGGTGGCCCGCGAGGCGGCCGGCGACCTGGACGTGCGCCTCGGCGGCGGAGCCTCCGTCATACGCGACTTCCTCACTGAGGGGCTGGTCGATCACATGCACGTTGTCCAGGTCCCGATCCTGCTCGGCCGCGGTGTCCGGCTCTGGGACGGCCTGGAGTCGCTGGAGGACGCCTACCACATCGAGGCGGTCTCCACGCCCAGTGGCGTCACTCACCTGACATTCACCGCTAAGAGCCGATGACCGCGAACGCGACGAACCGTAGGGGAGTGGAGACCTTGGACACCTTCATCAAGGACGTGGCGTCGTTGGTCAGCAGCATCGACGACGAATACGAGATCACGAAGCAGGTCGCGGCACTGTTGTCCGATCTGCTGGCCAGCGACTACCGGCTTCCCCCGGAGGTCATCCGGCCGTCGAACGAGCGCCACGTGAATTACCCGCTCTACATCGCCCCCGACGACAGCTGGTGCCTGGCGTCGGTCGTCTGGAACGTAGGTCAACGCACACCCGTGCACGGACACGAGACCGGGGGCGTCGTCGGAATCTACGCGGGAGCCGAACACGAGATCCGCTACGTCAAGCCCGTGGCGTCTGAGCCGGGCAGAGCCCTGACGCCTGCCGGTGAGCAGGTGTGGGAACGCGGGCAGGTCACCGTGTGCTGTACGACCGACGACGACGTCCACGCCGTCGAGGCCGTCGGCGACGAGCCCACCGTCGGCATACACGTCTACGGAGGCAACATCGGCACCATCAACCGGCGGTTGTACGATCCAGCCACCGGAGCTGTCCGATGGTTCGTCTCCGGCTGGGACAATCCGGCAGGCGGCGAATGAGGGAACCCTGCCCTTCCGGTCAGCGATGCGGACGGAAGGCTTCGGCGGTGGACTCGTCGATGGTCGTCAACGGAGGGTGGACGTACCGGGCCGATGGAGACCCTGGTCAGGGTCAGGCCGACATCGCCGTCGTTGCGCTCTCACGAGATGCTGTCCCGACGCAGTGCGTACGGTTCCACCGAATGCCCCACCACGGCGCTGGGTGCGTACCCGACAGCCCACGCCTCATCGGCCGACCGTACCGCCAGCCCGGTGAGCGCACGCCGGCGACCGGCTCGGGAACCTGCACCACCGTCCATGCCTGACCGTCCAGTGCACGGCCGGGGACCTGATCGAGGCCTCGTAACGGGCCTGGCCCGCTGCCCACATGTCGTCGGGACGGACAGCCGCCACCGCGTTCAGCCGACTCGGGCTACCTTCGCCCATGTCCGCCGGTCCCGGCAGGATCTTGAACGCGCCGTCGAGCCAGTGCGTGATGAGCACGTCAAGCCGACGAAACCGGGCCCGTTCCTGCCGCGTACCATCGAACTCGGCGTCTACCTCGGCCTCAGGTCCGGCCGCGTGCTGGTGGCGCTGGCCGGCGAACGCCTGCACCCGCCCGGCTGGACCGAGATCAGCGCCGTCTGCACCGACCCCGCCCACCGAGGCCGCGGACTGGCAACCAGGCTGGTGCTAGCCGTCGCCGCGGGCATCCGGAACCGGGGCGAGACGCCATTCCTGCACGCGTCGGCCGCCCACAACGGCGCGATCCGCCTGTACGAGCGGCTCGGCTTCCGCCTGCGCCGCACCCCGGACTTCCGCGCCGTACGCGTTCCGGCGCTGGATCCGTCCCAGGGCACCCCGGTGCCGATCACATAACCGACGCGACGGCCGCAGCGCGACCACGGCCGTCGGCACCAGCCGTCCGTTTTTCGGCCCCGTCCAGAAGGAACGGGGCCAAACACGGATCTTCAGTGGTCTTCCTGGTACGACCTACGAGAACAGTCGTGCGGCGTGACGTAGAGCGTAGGCCGCGACCTGGCGGCCCAACCTCACCCCGGCCTGGTCGGCGGAGCGGGTGTGGATACCCGACCAGACCCGGGCGTCGACGTTCTCGTCGGTCAGGACCTTCCATGTGGTGTAGGTGCGGGTGACCCCGGGCGCGGTCGGGCTCGTGAGCTCGAACGGTTCGCGGGAGTGGGAGCCGACCAGTGCGGTCAGCACTTGCTCGGCGGCACCGGCGTAGGTGTTGTGGCCGCTTGGGTAGTCGGGGTGCGACGGCGTCGTGTGCAGCGGTGTCCAGGCTGGATCCGAGGGAATGGAGGGGTGGCCGGTGTCGACGGCGCGAAGCGCGGTGACCGGGCGCCATCTCACATAGGTGTATTTGGCATCCGAAGTGGCGATCTGGGTGTCCACCAGAGCGACATGGAAGAGCGCGACGAGTTCGGTCTTCCTCGATGCCGGCAGGCGGGATTGGACGAGGGCGGCACGCAAGACGCCGTTGTAGATGGTCAGTGAGGACCCCAGCCAGAACTGCGCGATGTCCGTCTGGGCCTGCGTGCGTGCGATGCTGTTCGCCGCGCCGTAGTCGCGTACTTCCTCAAGGTCGGCCCGATATTCCGGAGAGCCGAGCTTGGGAGGAGGCCCTGGCCGGAACCGGTCGACGCGGCCCAAGAGGAACGGTCTGGCAAACCTCGTGCCCGCCTGAAGGGCCGGCCCGAGAGCCGGCGGCGTGGGCTGCCAGACTCCGGGCGCGGCTTGCGGGACCGGGTACGGCGGGTTGACCGACGCCGGGTCCAGGCCGTCATCGGTTCGTTCGGTGAGCAGCGCCGTCGCCTCCTCGGCTCCGGCCGCCACACCCCGATCCTTGGACGGGCCGGCGGGGATGCGCGCCAGCGTCGCCGCGAACGCAGCGTCCAACTCGGCGGCGCGGGCCGGAATCAGGCTCACGAGTGAGGTGCGGACCGCGGAGGCGAGCGCGGCGTCCTGGAAGGCGCGCAGGCGGGGACCGGATCGCAGGGCGCGGGTGGCGGACACCCAGCTGATGGCCCACGTGCGGCTGTTGGTGACCTGTGTGGAAGACCCGGCGGCGGCGATGGTGTCGGCGGTGACGTCGTACCATTCCACCGCCACGTCGACGTCGGGCGGGCCCGATGTCCGCGCTGTCGACGCGGAGGCGGCTGTGCCGCTCAAGGCCGTGCTGGTGGCGAGCACGGCCACCGTGACGGCGGAGCGCAGCCGGTGAGGCGGAGTGTTTCGCGTGCGGGGTGAAGGCGTTAACAAAGTGAGGCGTCCTTTCTGAGCGGCAAAGGGATGCGGTCGGTCTGAGCATTCGGCTGTGGCATCAGGCATCGGCGCTCATCCGCGCAACAGCGGTAGGAGCAGGTCGCCCTGACGCTTGATCTCTGGCAGATAGGGGTGTCGGAGAGGACGAAGTGGGTGATGCCGAGAGCCTGGTATTTGCGCAGCGACCACCTCTCCGCGTGCGGTCAGGTCGAGCAGCCGTTGCTGGCCGACGGCGGTGAACCGGTTGGGGTCGCGGGAGATGCCCGCTCGATCCGCTCCCCGATGCCGTCGAGTGGCTCGCCCCAGAAGAGCTGGACGTCGGCCTCGGTGGCGGCCACCTTCTCGGCGGCTTCCGAGGCGCCGCCGAAGTAGAGCCGGGGGTGCTTGCGTTCGCCCCGGACGACTGTTCGCGGCACGACGGTGGAGTCGGTGACGCTGAAGTGCTCGCCGCGGTAGGTGACGTTCTCCTCGGTCCACAGCTTGCGCACGATCTGGATGAACTCCTTGGTGCGGGCGTAGCGGTGGGCCTGGTCGCCTTCGCTGTCGCCGTACGCCGCGAGGTTGTCCTTGCCCGACACGATGTTGATCAGCACCCGTCCCCCGCTGAGATGGTCGAGGGTCGCGGCGACGGAGGCGAACTTCGCCGGATGCCAGTAGCCGGGCCGGACGGCGATCAGCGGCTGGAACGTCGTCGTCCGCGCGGCCAGCGCGGTGGCGACCGTGAAGGTGTCGGGCCGTCCCCCGCCGGTCCCGAGGAGCGCCCCGCTCCACCCGTGCTCCTCGAGGGCCTGGGCGTGGCTGGTGAGGGTCTCCAGGCTGTTGTGGTCCGCGACGACGTCGTCGCCGCGGTGCCCGGGCTGCGCTTGGTTTGGGATGTACCAGAGCAACTGGAGATTCATCAGTCGGTCTTCCTGCTCGGTGGTCCTATGACTCAGATCGCTTGGCAAAACCCACTCTTCATGTAGGTAAACTATAGATTCTGATTGGTTGCTTCGATACTCCAGGCGCGAGATTGACTTCGCTTTCTTCGCCGGCGCGCTGTGTCAGCGCTGATCGTGTACCGCTCGAATAGTGAGTTACGGGATTTGAGCTGTGGTCAAGCGGCGTGAAGGTATTCGCTGATCATGCCGGTGACGACGAGTTTTCGGCGGACGGTTCGCCGGTCACTCACGTCCATGGCCAGGTTGCGGGCCGCTGCACCGTCCATGCTCCGGTCGGGTGCGGGGGTCACTCCGGCCAGGTGCGGCCGCCGGTGCCCATGCTCGATGAAGACCAGCACATGCATCTGTGCCCCCATGTCGGGTACACCTTGCGATGGTCGCAGCTGCCGTCCTGATCATGCAGCAAAACCCCAGTTCAGAGCACGAGGTCGGGTTTCCGAGCGGGACACCGCTTGCGCAAAACGATCCTGGCTCCGGCGCCTTGCGCCGCAACCTGCTCACCCGTCTGCGTGTTCCCGTGCGCCCCGACCGGTCCTGAGGCTGAGCAGGGCCAAACCCAGGACGCCTACGAGCTGGCCCTGTCGGCGTTCGAGCGGTTCCCGCGGCACCCGGTCGCGGCGCGTTACGGCTTCCCCTACGACGACCTTGAGGACTTCGTCGCGCGCGGCTCGGCGCTCGCCGAGGTGGTCCCGGTGGTCCGCGTGGAGCTGGGCTGAGACCGGCACAACCGGAGACGATCATGCCGCCCGATCGCGAGCCGGGCAGTGCGATCGGCCCGTCCACCGCCTCGGGCAGGCAGGGGATGGGCCGTTCCCTTCAGCGGGGGGACGATGGCCCGAACGGGCGGTCGCCGCGCAGAGTGATGCGGTGCATGACCCGGTGGGCGGTGCCGTAGTCGCGGTTGGCGTAGTGGGATGTGCTGCGGTTGTCCCACATGGCCACGTCGCCGAGGCTCCAGCGGTGGCGGATGATGTGCTCCGGCTTGGTCAGGTGAGCGTAGAGCAGGTCGAGGATGTGACGGCTCTCAGCCTCGGAGACGCCGACGACGTGCGAGGTGAAGCCGGGGTTGACGAACAGGCCCTTGCGTCCGGTCTCGGGGTGGACGCGTACGACGGGGTGCTCCACCGGGTCCAGCCGGGTGACGACCTCGCCGTCCCAGACGCTGCCCTTGCCGCCGCGCCGCTGGGCCAGGTAGTAGCCGAACTCCCGGTTGCCGTCGTGCACCGCGGTGAGCTGGTCGGCCAGTTCCCGTACGGGCGCGGCAAGGGAGTCGTAGGCGAGCTGGCTGTCGGCCCAGCTCGTGTCCCCGCCGGTGGGAGGCAGGACCACGGCACGCAGGATCGAGCCGAGCGGTGGGCGGGGCATGAAGGTGACGTCGGTGTGCCAGACGTCGGCGAAGCCGTTGTCGGCGCTGTCGAGCGCGTAGATCTCCGGGTGCGCCTCGTCCACGCCGCCGACGACGGGGTGGGATGCGGTCAGCTCGCCGAGGCGGCGGCCCAGGGTGACTTGGCCGTCCTCGTCGAGGGTCTGCCCGGAGAAGAAGAGCACCTTCCGCTGGACGAGTGCGGCTCGTACCGCGGCCAGCTCCTCGTCGTCGGCGGTCGCCAGGTCGAGCCCTTCTATCTGAGCGCCGAAGTGCGGTCCGAGCGGGCGCAGGGTGAGCTTGGCGGCCAGGGGTGTGGACATGTGCGCTCCTGTTCTGTGGTGGTCATCCGGCGGCGTCGCGGACGGCATGACTGACGGTGGCACGCAGGGCCGTGTACTCGGGGAGGGCGCGGAGTTCGTCGGGCTCCAGGCCGGTGCGGGGCAGAGGGACGTCGAGGTCGAGGGCGATCTGGCCGGGCCTGCTGGTGAGCACGACGACGCGGCTGCCGAGGAAGACCGCCTCTTCGACGCTGTGGGTGACGAACACGGAGGTGCGGCCCGTCTGCTCACTGACCCGGCGCAGGTCCTCCTGCAGCCGCTCGCGGGTGAGCGCGTCCAGGGCCGCGAACGGCTCGTCGAGCAGCAGCAGCGGATTGTCGCCCGCCAGCGCCCTGGCGATGGCCACGCGCTGTTGCTGTCCACCGGAGAGCTGCCAGGTCCGGCGGTGGGCCACGTCGTGCAGGCCGACCCGTTCCAGGAGCTCCGGCACCCGGCGGGCGCGTTCCTCGCGGGGGACGCCGGCGTAGCGCAGCGCGAGCCCGACGTTGCCGCCCACGCTCTTCCAAGGGAACAGCCGGGGCTGCTGGAACACGATCCCGGCGCCGGCGCCGGGCACCGGCAGAGCTCCGGCAGTGCGGACGACGCCGGCGGTAGGACGCTCGAAGCCGGAGATCAGGCGCAGCAGCGTGCTCTTGCCGCAGCCGGACGCCCCGACGATCACGAGGAACGAGCCCTGGGGGACGTCCAGCGAGATCGGGCCGAGCGCGGTCACGGCGTCCGCGCCCGTCCCGTACACGTGCACGACCTCCTCCACGTGGACGGCGGGGTCCGTACCGAGCTCAAGGGGTGAGGACATCGGGCAGGCCCTTGTTGTAGATGGCGTTCCGCACGGTCGACAGATCGGGGACGGCTTCGATCTTCTGCAGGTCCTTGAGGAACTGCGCGGCGCTGACGAGGTTCTCGGCCAGCGCGCCCGGCCGCTCCGGCGTGCCGAGCCATTCGGCGGAGGCCAGGTCGGCGGGCTTGAGGAAGACGCCCTGGGTGAGCTGCTCCTCGGCGTCCTCCTTGGTCAGGTTGAGCTCGGCGGCGACGGCCGCGCCGGCCTCGGCGCGGTTGTCGGTAATGAGCTGTAGAGCCCTCGCCTCGGCCTTGCGCCAGGCGTCCACCGCGTCCGGGTGCGCCTTGAGGAACGTGGTGGACACCACCCCGAGGTCCAGCGTGGGCTTGCCGGCCGTGGCCAGCTCCCGGCTGGTGATCAGGACCTTGCCGTCCTTCTCCAGCTTCTTCAGGGTGGGCAGCCAGGTGTAGGCGGCGTCGATGTCGCCGCGCGTCCAGGAGGCGAGGATGTCCTGCGGTTCGAGGTCGACGATGGTCAGCTCCGACTCGCGCACCCCCGCCCGGTCGAGCGCGGCCAGCAGGCTGTAGTGGGAGGTCGAGGCGAACGACGTGGCGACCTTCTTGCCGCGCAGGCCCTCGATCGCCGACACGCCGCTGTCGTTCCTGACGACCAGGGCCTCGTTGTCGCCGGCCACGTCGAGCACGAACGCCACCTGGTACGGGATGTTCAGCGGGGCCGACAGCCCACGGGCCACGGGGCTGGAGCCGATGGCGGCGATGTCCACGCTGCCGGCCACGAAGGCGGTGTTGATGCTGGCACCGGAGTCGAACTTCGTCCACTGGATCTGGTAGCCGGGCAGCGCCTCCTCCAGCCACCTCTTGTTCTTGACGATGAGGTCGCCGCTGGGGAACGCCTGGTAGGCGAGGCGGATGCGGTTGGCCGCCGCGTCGTCACCGCCTCCCCGGGACGCGGTGCCGTCACCGCAGGCGGCCAGGACCGTGATCAGCACGAAGGACAGCAGGAATCTCAGACGCATGGCGGCTTCCTCATGAGGGACGTGCGGCGGGTCACGAGCGGCCCCGCCAGGGGATGAGCCGTCTCTCCGCGACCCGCAAAAGGCCGTCGATGAGCAGACCCGACAGGCCTATGGCCAGCAGTCCCAGCACCACGACGTCGGTCTGCAGGTAACGCTGGGCGTCCCGCACCATGCCGCCGATGCCGGGCACGCCGTTGACCGTCTCGGCGGCGACCACGGACGAGTACGCGATGCCGACGGCCAGGCGCACGCCGGTGAAGATCTCCGGCAGGGCGTTGGGCAGCACCACGTCCCGGATGACGTCGCGCCGCCTGGCGCCCAGCGCCCTGGCGGCCTCGACCAGGTCGGACGGCGCGCCGTGCACCGCGGCGGCGGTGGCCACCGCGACCGGCGGTAGCGCCGCGATCGCCAGCAGCCACAGCTTGGGCGTCTCGTCGATGCCGAACCAGATGATGAGCAGGCTGAAGTATGCCAGCGGTGGTAGCGCCCGCACGAACGTGACCACCGGCTCGGCCACGACGCGGATCCACGGCACGGTGCCGAGCACGACGCCCACGACGAGCCCGCCTATCACGCCGATCGCGGATCCGATGAGGATGCGCCGCAGGCTGATCCCGAGGTGCTCGACGAGCAGGCTGCCGCTGTAGCCGCGGATGCCGTCGTACGTCGTGGACAACCGCAGGAGCTGCTCCCACACGGCGCCGGGGGAGGGGATGAAGGAGGGGTTGGCCGCCGCGGTCGCGGCGAGCTGCCACAAGCCGAGGAGTGCGGCCGCGGCGAGCACGCGCACCACGATCCTGCGTGTCGCCGGTCGCCGGGTGGCGGACGCCGGTCCGCCGCCGGGAACGGCGGTCGAGGGGGCGGCCGTCGAGGTGGGCGAGGTCACCGTCTCAGACGGGCTCATGACCACGAAGCTACGGCGGGACCTCGCCAAAGTCAACATTTCCTACTAGTTTTAAGGGTTATGCTCCGGGCCGTGGATCGTCAACGACTACGAGAGCAGCGAGGTCATTGCGACCTGGCCGCCCTCGGCGTCCGGCTCGACGTCTCACCGGGGCCCGAGGCGGCGCTGCGCGCCGTGCTCGGCACCCCGCTCGGCCACATGACCCTGAGGTGATCATGACCACCCTTCGCGAATACCTATCGCACAAGCGCACCGCGCTGATGGCCCGCCGCGCGGCCCCCGCGTCCGGGCCGGTACCGCTGCACGCCCACGTCACCGCGGAGGGCCGCAGCGGAATCCGGCGCATCAGGATCAGGGACCACCAGCTCATCAGTGACAGCGGCCCCGACTTCGCCGGCTACGACCTCGGCCCCGCCTCGCCCGAGCTGCAGGCCGGCGTGCTCGGGAGCTGCGTGACCCACATCTTCCTCATCAAGGCGGCCGAGCTGGAGGTGCCGCTGGACGCGCTCGAGGTGGACGTGCGCGCCGAATACGACCCCAGGGCCCAGCAGCCGGGCGAGAGCGGCGTCCCGGTGCACCCGTACGGCTTCCGCTACGAGGTGCTGATCGACTCGCCCGCCTCGGACGAGGAGCTGGCGAGGCTGCACGACGAGGTCGAGCGGGTCTGCCCGATACTCAACCTGATCCGCAATCCGCAGCCCGTCACCGGGGCGGTGGTCAGGATCCGCTGATCGTCCGGGTCCGGGCCGTGGCGCCGTGCGCGCTCAGAAGCCGATCGGCTCACGCACCAGCACGGCCGTGGCCAGCTCCGGCAGGGCCTCGCGCTCGACGATGAGGATCTTGCCGATGAACGACGACTGCCCGAACTCCTGGAGGCGCCGGTGCTCGCGCGGCAGGCTGTACGAGCGGACCCGCCGCAGCGCCGTCTCCAGGTCCGGCACCACCTTTTGGGCGCCGGCCACCCAGACGACCTTGCGCGCTCCCGACGCGTACGGCGCGAGCTGGCTGCCGCTGGCCGAGGCATGACCAGGTGGCCCTCCTCCGTCACCGCGTGCACGCTGCCCACGACGTACTCTGCCGTGGCGCCGAGACGGACGACCGCCTGCACGTCGCCCTTGGGGTCCTCGGCCCCGGCCCGGACGGAGGCGAACCGGCCCGACTCGTCGAGGTCCGCGGCGATGCCGGACAGCCGGAGCGTCTCGCTGGAGGTGGTGAAGACGCTCTCGTCGCCGGGGATCAGTCCGGTGACGAGCTCGCGGGCCTCGGCGGCGCTGTCCACGACGTGCACGATGAAGCCGTTGTCGCGCAACGCGGCGGTCGCGCGGTCCAGTTGCCCGGCGGGCGCGGGGGCGGCGAACGTCTCGTCGGGCGCGCCCGGGGTCGTGCTGTTCCTGCTGGATCTGGCCGCCGCCACCGGGCACGAGGCGTACCTGGAGGATGCGGCGCGGTGCGGAGTGGCCGGCGGCCACCTGACGGCGGGAGGACGACCTGACGCTGCACCACGGGCTGACTGGCACGATGATCGCAGAGGCCGCTACCGCACCTCCTACGAGGACTCCAAGCAGCACGAGCGGTTGCTCGGCACAGGCGTCCAACGGCTGCCCGCCACCCATCCGGGTGCCGCCCACCGCCGCAGGTAGCGGACAGGGCTACTGGAGCCCGGAGCGGACGGAGGTGATGCGCCGGGTGTTGAAGCCGAGCCAGTGCATCCGGCCCACGTAGCGCGCGTGCTCGACCTTGAGACAGCGGT
Organism: Nonomuraea sp. CA-141351; assembly: GCF_050944675.1. Lineage (NCBI taxonomy): Bacteria > Bacillati > Actinomycetota > Actinomycetes > Streptosporangiales > Streptosporangiaceae > Nonomuraea > Nonomuraea sp. CA-141351. The sequence continues at coordinate 6,884,536 of NZ_CP191982.1, read as the reverse complement.
CCATGATCACGCTCGCGCCGCCGTCCTCGGCGATGCGCGCACCCTCCTCGTTGATCACGCCGAACTGGCACCAGAGGGCTCCGGCGCCGATCGCCACCGTCTCCCGCGCGATCTCGGGCAGGGCGTCCGGCGCGCGGAAGACGTTCACGAGGTCCACCGCAACGGGCACGTCGAGCAGACTCCGGTAGCTGGTCTCGCCGAGGATCTCCTTCTCGCGCGGGTTCACCGGAACAATCCGGTAGCCGTGCCGCTTGAGGTAGTAGCCGACGAAGTGGCTGGCTCGCAGCTCGTTGCCCGACAGGCCGACGATCGCGATCGTCCTGGTCGAATGCAGGACGCGCTGGATCGTCAGCGGGTCCTGGTAGCGGTTGAGTCCGGTCATGCCGAGGCCACCTTTCCGCCGATCGTTGCCGCCACGCGGGTCAAACCCTGCTCCAGGTCCCAGATCAGGTCGTCGACGGACTCGGTGCCGACCGACAGCCGCACCGTCCCCGGCCCGACGCCGGCCGCCCGCAGCTCGTCGTCGCCGAGCTGGCGGTGCGTCGTGCTGGCGGGGTGGATGACCAGGCTCTTGGCGTCGCCGACGTTCGCCAGGTGGGACCAGAGCGTCAGGCCGCCGATGAGGCCCTGCCCGCCGGCCCGGCCGCCGGCGCAGTCGAAGGAGAACACCGCGCCGGCGCCGCGCGGCAGGTACTTGTCCACCAGCGGACGGTACCTGCTGTCCGGCAGGCCGGGGTGGGTCACGTTGGAGGCCAGCTCGTGCGCCTGGAGGAACGCCGCGACCGCCCGCGCGTTGTCGACGTGGCGATCCATGCGCAGCGACAGCGTCTCCAGGCCCTGCAGGAACAGGAAGGCGTTGAACGGCGACAGCGCCGCGCCGAGGTCGCGCAGGGTCTCGGCGCGCAGCTTCATCAGGTAGCCGTACTCGCCGAACGTCTCGTGGAAGCGCAGCCCGTGGTAGGCCGGCGACGGATCCGCGACCACCGGGAAGCGCCCGTTCGACCAGTCGAACGTGCCCGCCTCCACGACGACGCCGCCGATGCTCGTGCCGTGGCCGCCGATGAACTTGGTCGCCGAGTGGGTCACGATGTCGGCGCCCCACTCGATCGGCCGGCACAGGTACGGCGTCGCGAAGGTGTTGTCCACGATCAGCGGCAGCCCGTGCTCGTGCGCGATGCCCGCCACGGTCTCGATGTCGAGTACGTTTCCGGCCGGATTGCCGATGGTCTCGCCGAAGAACGCCTTCGTGTCCGGCCGGACCGCCTTGCGCCAGGCGTCCGGATCGTCGGGATCGACCCACGTCAGCTCCACGCTCATCTTGCGCAGCAGGTGCTTGAGCTGGTTCACCGTCCCGCCGTAGAGCGCCGAGGACGACACGACGTGGTCGCCCGGCTGCAGCAGCGTGAACAGCGCCGCTGCCTGCGCCGCGATCCCGCTGGCGAACGCCACCGCGCCGGCGCCGCCCTCCAGGTTCGCCACCCGCTCCTCGAGCACCGCGACGGTCGGGTTCATGATGCGCGAGTACGTGTTCCCGTACTCCTGCAGGTTGAAGTACGCCGCCGCGGACTCCGGGTCCTCGAAGACGTAGCTGGTCGTCTGAAAGATCGGCACCGCGCGGGCGCCCGTGTTCGGGTCCGGCCGTTGCCCGGCGTGCAGTTGCCGGGTTTCGAATCCGAACTCGCGGGCTTCTTCCGCGTGGGGGAGCTGGTCGGTCACAAAAGCCTCTTCCTCGACGTCAAGCGGCCCCGTCCTGGGCCAGGAACCGGCGGATGATGGGCGTCTGTCGCGCCTCTTCCAGCAGGAAGCAGTCGTGGCCGTACGGCGCCTCGATCACCTGCAGCTCCACCGGCTTGCCGAGGCCGCGCAGCGCCTGCTCGATCTCCTCCGACGCCGACGGTGGGTACAGCCAGTCCGAGCTGAAGGCGATCAGCAGCGTGCGCGCCGAGACGTCGTCGAGCGCCCGCGCGAGCGACCCGCCGCCGTGCTGCCGGGCGAGGTCGAAGTACGTCAGCGCCCGCGAGGTGTAGAGGTAGGTGTTGGCGTCGAAGCGCTTGACGAACGAGTCGGCCTGGTGGCGCAGGTAGCTCTCCACCTCGAACTCCGGCTCGGTGATCGTGTAGCGGAGGTCGTCGGAGAACTGCAGTCGCCGGCCGAACTTGTCCTCCAGCGCGGGCGCGGACAGGTAGGTGATGTGGCCGACCATCCGCCCGATGCCCATGCCGGCGTCGGGCGCGCGGCCGGTGCCGTAGTAGCGGCCGGCCTGCCAGGCCGGATCGCGCATGATCGAGTCACGTGCAATCGCGTTCCAGGCCACACCCTGTGGGTGCAGGGCGTGCGTGCTGGCGATCGCCACGAGGGCGTCGACCTGGCCGGGGAACAGCACCGCCCATTGCAGCGCCTGCATACCACCGAGCGAGCCTCCGGCCACCGCCGCGAGCCGTTCGATGCCCAGGGCGTTCAGGAACGCGCGCTGCGTCCGTACCATGTCCGCGACCGTGATCACGGGGAAGTCCGGCCCGTACGGCCTGCCAGTCGCCGGGTCGATCGACGACGGCCCCGTGGTCCCCCGGCAGCCGCCGAGCAGGTTCGTCGAGATGACGAAGAAGCGGTCGGTGTCGAACGCCTTGCCGGGGCCGATCATCCCATCCCACCAGCCGAGCCCCTTGCCGCGCGCGCCGTCGCGGTCCTCGACGCCGAAGCCGTCGCGGGTGCTCTCCCCGGACGGCGCCTTGGACAGGCCCGCCGCGTGGGCGTCGCCGCTGAGCGCGTGGCACACCAGGATGACGTTGTCACGCCGGGGTGAGAGGTCGCCGTAGGTCTCGTACGCCACCCGGACCGGGTGCAACTCCCGGCCGCAGTCGAGGCGCACCGGCTCCGGCAGGTCGAGGTACTGCGTCTCCACGATGCCGACACTGCCGGCCGCGAACGTTGTGGCGGGCTGCGACATGGGACTTATGGTAGCCGCCACGCCCGATATATGGTCAAATACCTACCGGAAATACGGGAGATAGGAGCGGAAGCATGACCACAGTCGCGAACGGTGTGAACGTGCAGGCGCTGCTCGACGCGCGCGAGGTGCTGAAGGGCGCTCCCGAGGCCGCCCAGTTCGTCTGGCGGGCCTCCTCCACGTGGCGGAACGGCGTGCACAGCACCACGACCGTCAAGGAGTTCTTCGGTCTCGGGGAGGAGCGCAGCCACAAGAGGGAAGCGGTGTTCGACGCCGACCACCCCGAGGTGTTCGCGGCGGAGGACAACGGGATCACGCCGATCGAGTACCTGCTCGTCGGTCTGGCGAGCTGCCTGACGGCAGGCGTCGCGTCCGTCGCGCAGAACCGCGGCATCCAGCTCCGCTCGGTCGAGGCGACGCTCGAAGGCACGCATGACATCCGCGGGATACTCGGCACCGACGCCGACGTGCGAAACGGCTTCAACGACATCAAGGTGACGTTCCACATCGACGCGGACGCTTCCAAGCAGGACATCGAGGCGCTGGTGGCCCAGTCCCAGAAGCGCTCAGCCGTGTTCGACGCCCTGACGAACCCGACGAACGTCACCGTCGACGTCGCCTGAGCCTGGAAGGCCGAGCCATCATCGAGCACGTCACGACCGTCGTCATCGGCGCCGGGCACGCCGGCCTCGCCGCGAGCCATTTCCTCGGCGAACGGTCCATCGATCACCTGGTGGTCGAGCGCGGTGAGGTGGCCAACTCCTGGCGGCGCGAACGCTGGGACTCCTTCCGGCTGCTCACCCCCAACTGGCAGAGCCGCCTGCCGAGCCTCGCCTACGAAGGCCCGGACCCCGACGGCTACATGACCACGAAGGAGGTGACGCAATTCATCGAGGGCTTCGCCGCGCTCTCGCGGGCACCCGTCAGGACCGGCGCGAACGTCACGTCCGTACGAGCCGCCGGCGGCGGCTACCGCGTGACGACGAGCCGCGGCGAGATCGCCTGCCGGGCGGTGGTCATCGCCAGCGGCGCCTGCAACCGGCCGGTGGTGCCGCCGTTCAGCGACGTGGTGCCGCCGTCCGTGGAGCAACTGACGCCCTTCGACTACCGCGAGCCCGGCCGGCTCCCCGATGGCGGCGTGCTGGTGGTGGGCGCGTCGGCGACCGGTGTGCAGCTGGCGGCCGAGCTGCGGCGGTCCGGGAGGCCGGTGGTCCTGTCGGTGGGGGAGCACGTGCGGCTGCCCCGCACCTACCGCGGGCGCGACGTGCTGTGGTGGATGGACACCTCAGGCGTGTGGGACCAGCGGTACGACGAGGTCGACGACCTCACTCGGGCCCGGCGGCTGCCCTCACCCCAGCTCGTCGGGACCCCCGAACGCCAGACGCTCGATCTCAACGCGCTCACCTCGATGGGTGTCGAGCTGGTGGGCCGCTGGGCGGCCGTACGCGACGGCAAAGCGCTGTTCTCCGGCGGTCTGCGGAACGTGTTTTCGCTCGCGGACCTCAAGATGGAGCGCCTGCTGGACACGTTCGACGCCTGGGCTCGCATACGCGATCTCGAGATCTGCCCGCCCGAACGCTTCGCGCCGACCCGGGTGCCCGAGTCGGCGCGCCTGCAGCTCGACCTGCGGAGCGGCGAGATCCGCACGATCGTGTGGGCGACCGGTTTCCGTCCCGACTACGGGTGGCTCGACGTGCCCGTGGTCGATGAGAAGGGCCGACTGCGCCACGACGGCGGTGTTTCCGGCAGCCCAGGACTGTACGCGCTGGGGCTGCCCCTGCTGCGGCGGCGCAGGTCCACGTTCATCCACGGCATCGAGGCCGACGCGCGCGAGGTGATCGACCACCTCGCCGGGTACCTGGCCGTACGGCGGTGACTGCCGCGATCACGCGGGATGCCGGCCGGGCTCGGGCCCCAACCTGGTAGCGATGTCGGTGAGGATCTTCACGTAGTCCTCGTGGTCGAAGGTGAACGGCAGCGCGAACGCTCATGCGGTGCCGGACCCTGCGGCGTGGCGGTGCGGGATAGGCGCTTGCCCCGGCGTACTCCTTGTACCTGGCCCGCTGCTCCGGCGTGGCCGAGTCCGTGGGGATGACGACCAGCCCCTGCGAGACGCGGGCCCGCTCGCCGTCCGGGTGATGGGCGCGCAACTCCCGTATGTGCGAGAGCTGGATCTGCGGGAAGTCCTCCGGCTCCTCCGACTTGATCACGCTGCTGATCAGGAAGTTCGTGCCGTGCTCGCCAGTCCATCGGCCCTGGCGCAGGCTGGCGCCGCCGTACCACATGAGCGCGCCCAGGCCGGGAGAGTGGGGCCGCACCCGGTCGGAGAAGACCTCGAACCCCTCTGTCCCGTTGAAGGCGGTGGCCCCCTCGCGGTCGAGCCCGGCCACCTCCTCCCTGACGATGGGGATGACGTGGCGGCCGAAGTCGTGGGCCGGCATTTTGGTGAGTAGGAACGCGTGGTGGCCGGTGAAGCGGCCGGTGAACGCTTCTTCTAACGCGTTGATCTTGGCGCGTCGCCCGCGCTTGCCCAGCCCGCTGCCCAAGTGTTGGCTGGCGCGACCGCCGTCAGCTCGGCCTGATCCGGTTTGGCAGGCAGCGGCACCGGGACCTGCTGCCACGCATAACCATCCACCGCAACACGAGCGCCCGCAACGGGCCACCAGGGCGGATCTCGTACGTACTGCCCGCCCAGAAGTCCGCTTCCGAACGCCCGGCCACATCGGTCAGCTCATGTTGCCCTTACCTGGGTTGGGCGTAGGCAACACCGCCCAGCCGGAGGAACCGGCCGCAGCGGGCTCGGCCTTGATCATCGACGCATGGCTGCCTGTTCGCGGACGCTCAAGTCGGGGATGAACGCGCCATTCACGAGGACGATGAACGATGCGAGAGGACTCCAGTGGCGGCGATCATGCGCGCCTTCACCGCGAGCGCGCTGGCCGGCGCACTGACCATCACACGTGCGACTCGCGGTGGAGGGGGGACCACTAATGTGTGTCGGTGTTCTCAGTCGGGGGCGAGTCTGGCCACCAGCAGGGGTTGGTGTCTCCCTCCGGTGCAACCCCGGGTTCCGTTCCAGACCTTTGACCCGGCGTTCTGGGGGAGAATGCCTTGCCCGCCCCTGTCCTTGGGATACTTTCCCTTACTACGCGACGTGTTGGACTGGAAGCTGCCCACGAAACGGCGCGTCACTGAGCGGGACGAGCGCGAAATGGGTCCAGCCCCCACGGCGGCGCCGACTGGACACGACAAACCGCTCGGCTCCGGCGGAGTCTGGGTGGCGCTGCCAGGCCCGCGGGCGACACGAGATTCGGGTCATTGAACGCTACCGACACCGCCTGGGGAGCGTGCTTGAATTGCATCTACGGGATGCCTTCCCGACAGTGGAAACGGAACCCTAGACAAGTCCCACTGGTCAGAAAGGTATTCTCACTTCAACTCACCGACACTCTCCTGCTCGTGCTCGCGCTGACTGTCGCCTGAGCATGACCGGCGCAGCCCGTCCAGCACGAGGGTGATGACACCGTCGGCCTCGGCCCGCCAACCAGGGCGGTCATGGGCCGCACCGATGCCATGCAGTGCCATCATGACGGCACCGGCACCCACGTCGTCGCGGACGGCGCCGTCCTTCACGGCGGCGGCCACCAGGTCGGTGACAGCCTGCTCCCGGCGGTGTCACCGCCGCCATCGACCTGCACGGGACGGAGACAGCGTACGCCGCAAGGGAACTCGGCGTCCCGGACGGCCGCATCTGCACCATCGCCGCGCAGGTCGACGGCGTGTCGATGGCCAACGGCGCGAACGCCGCCCCCGGCGCCCTGGAAGAGGTCGCCCGCCTGGTCGCGGCGGGCCGACTCCGGGTGCCTATCGCGGCGAGCTTCCCGGTCGCTCCGCCGCGCGGCCGAGTTCCAGGCCGGCCGGCACGTGCACGGCAAGGTCGTCATCGACCTGTAGATCAAGGCCGTCGCGACGATGAAACGCGATGTCGTCGTCACTGATCAGGCGGGGGCGGCCTCCCGCCTACTGAGAGCGCAGGGCTTCTCGTCGAAGGCGTGGACCACATCGCGCACGGTGTCCTCGTCCGCGGCAAGCAGCCGGGCGATCGCCGACACCGGCGTCCCTGACGAGGAAGCCAGGAAGATCGTCGCCCCGCAGGACCGGACCCGAACCAGGCCGGCCACGACAACACTGCGGCCCGGCGGACCTTCCAGGTGCCGACCGCCGCGGTGCCCCACAACGACTCCAGCGCCTCGCCGACTTCGTCGTCAGCGCTACCGCGAGGTGCTGGTGCTGCACGGCCCAAACCTCGGCCTGCGCATCCCACCCCACCTCGCCGACACCGAGGACCAACGCAAAACAGAACTGGCGGCTGCTCGGAGGGACGGGCCGGTCACCGGCAGGCTCATGCGCTGGGGGCAGGTCCGGACGCCGTGAACAGCGTGGAGCGGCTGGCGTCGCCCGGTGGGTCCTGTTGGATATACGGCCTGCCTGCGGTATGCGGAGAGCAAGTGCCCGGCCGCCGCCGCAAGGTCCGAGCGCTGTGCCTAGGCGCACGCCGACGCCGTCTTCGGCATCGAAGATCCGCCATGCGGCGAACAAATCTCCCCCTGCTTTCCGCGTGGTCTTCTCCTTCGCTCCGCCGATGACTGCTACATCTCGTGCTCCCAGCTGCCGCGCGTGTCGACGTCCGCAGCATCCGCCAACGCTTCCAGCTCCGCGATCTCTTCGTCGGCGAGATCGATGCCGCGAGCTCGGACCAGCCCGTCGATGTAGCCGGCCTTCGTGACCCCGACGATCGGGGTGGTCCCCTTGGCGATGGCCCAGGCGATGGCGACATCGGCAACGGACCCGCCTCGGTCCTCGCCGATCTCCCCCATTCTGTCGGTCAGCGCCTGCAGCCGGGGCAGGGTGCCGTTATACGCCGCCGCCCGGCTGCTGCCTTCAGGCAACGGGTTGGCCGGGCTGTACCTGCCGGTCAGCGCCCCTTGTTCGAGGACCATGTAGGAGAGGAACCGCACGTCGTGCTCGCGGCAGTGGTTGAGGATGCCCGCGCGCTCAGAGCTCCGGTACAGGAGGCTGTAGTGGTTCTGGACCGCCTCCACGCGGAAGCCGGCCTCGCCGAGGATCTGATCGGCAAGAGCGATCTCCTCGATGTTGTGGTTCGAGACGCCCACATGCTTGATCTTGCCGCTCTTCAGCAGCGGGATCAGAAGCGGCGTCCATCGTGCCACGTCGGCAGGGTTGTGGATCCAGTAGAGATCCACATAGTCCGTACCCATTCGGTTGAGGCTCTGCTCCAGCATGTCCGCGACCGGATCGTCGCCGTCGCCCGCGATCTGCGGGGTGAACTTCGTCGACAGCTGGTACTCGCTGCGGTCGTAGCCCTTCAGCGCCTGGGCGAGGACCGCCTCCGAGCGGCCCATGCCGTACGCCACGGCGGTGTCCCACAGGGTGAAGCCGTTGGACTGCGCCTTCTCGACGACCTTTCGCAGGCCGGACTCGGTCAGCTGACTGCCGAAATAGCCGTCGCCCACCTCGCCGCTGTCTCCCCAGGCCCACGTGCCCAGCGCCGCCGCCGGCACTGTCAGTGTCTTGCTCGTCATGTCATACCTCCATTGCCTGTTCGGCCATCTCCGTATCGCAGGGTTGGGTCCAACGTGCTGATCCCAGGAAACCCGCCTGGCCGCGCGCGAGGCAGAGCGTTTTTATAGGGGGGACAAGCTCAACCCCCTTACCGCCGCCACCTGCGCGAACCCTGCGACTACCGTGGAGGGTATGGACCACCGGCCCGACCACCGCGCCCAGATCCGGGACTTCCTGGCCACCCGGCGCGCCAAGCTCACCCCTGAGCAGGTCGGGCTGCCCACCAGCGGCCGGCGCCGGGTTCCCGGGCTGCGCCGCGAAGAGGTCGCGGTGCTGGCCGGTGTGAGTACCGAGTGGTACACCCGGCTGGAGAAGGGCCACATCAGCGGCGTGTCCGAAGAGGTGCTCGACGCGGTCGCCCAGGCCCTGCGCCTGAACCAGGACGAACGCACCTACCTGTTCGACCTGGCCCACGCCGCCCGGCCCGCCCGCCGCACGCCCTCGCGCCGCAAGGACGTCCAGGTCCCGCCGCGGGTCCAGTGGCTGCTGGACTCCATGACGATGTCGGCGGCGTTCGTGCGCAACGGCCGCCAGGACATCGTCGCCCACAATGCGCTGGCCCGGGCGCTGCTCGCGCCGGTCTTCGACAGCCCTGCCACCACGCAGCACGGCCGCGCCAACATCGCCCGCTACGTCTTCCTCGACCCGGGCTCCCAGCAGTTCTTCGTCGACTGGGACGAGGCCGCCGTCGTCTCCGCCGCGCTGCTGCGCGCCGAGGCCGGACGCGAGCCCCATGACCGGGCCCTGCGCGACCTCGTCGGTGAGCTGTCCACGCTCAGCACCGAGTTCCGCAGCCAGTGGGCCGTCCACGACGTGCGTATCCGCCACGACGGCAGCAAGCGGCTGTGGCACCCCCAGATCGGCGACCTGGAGCTGACCTACCAGTCTCTCGACCTGCCCATGTCCAACCGGACGGTGTACGGCCTCACCATCTACACCGCCGAACCGGGCAGCACCTCAGAAGAGCGGCTCAAGCTCCTGGCCAGCCTGGCAGCCACCCAGCCGGCACACCCCACCAGCCAGCCGCGTTGAAGCGCGCCGACCTGCTCACCAGCGCAGTCAGACGGGCACTGCGAACGATTCGCCGTGCCCCAGGGGACTACGCTCCCTCCTCGTCCACGCCCCGCGGAGTAGCTACCCTGGACGTTGAGGTGGGCGTGGCCGAGCGGAGAGCCGGGCGGTGTCGGAGGTCCTTGACCGGAATGCCTTGGGCGCGCAGCTGGTCGACTGCGGCACAGGTACGCGAACCACAGCGCTGATCGTCCAGGAGAAGCTGCAAGCCACCGAAGCGCTCACGGTGGTAGCGCATTTCAACGAAACCAGCCGGTCATCGTAGGCAACAGGCGTGCCGAGGCAAACCCTGGACGGGCAAATCTGCCCGCCTACCAGCGTGTTGCCCTGCGTCACCTCCTCGCCTGGATCAGGCTCAGCGACCCGGAGGCGACGGGCTGCGGTGTCTGCGTGCCCCCCAGCACACCTCTGCCGTGAGCTGGGTGCCGACACCCTGTTGAACGCGTTGGCCCGGTGGTCCATGGTCCCGACGCAGTCCACAACGGTCTGCCCGATGTAGACCAGTTCCGCGGCGGTCAATGCGACCCGCGGGCTACGCGTGTTTCCGAAGCGGCTCCCTCACCCCTGTGCAGAGGACGTCGGACATCCGCGCAGGCGACTTCGGAAATCGACAATCCCCAAACGGAGCACATTGTCGGGGCGAGGTCGGGCGCGGGGAGGGCCCTTCAACAGCGAGAAGTGAGATCTGGCCCACCTCGTCGCTGAGAGTTTTGCGGGCTGCGCTGACCTGCCGGCTCAGCGGACTCGGTCGTAGATCATGGCGAGTTCGCCCAGCTCGCCGGTCTCCTGGTGGGTGAGCGTCCATTTCGTAGCCGGCAGGCCGTCGTCGAACAGTCGTTGCCCGCCTCCGGCGATCTCAGGGAAGATCATGAGGTACAGCCGGTCGAGCAGGTCTGCCGACAGGAGCGGCTTGATGATGCTGGCGCTGCTGTTGACAAGGATGTCGCCTTCACCGCTGGTCTTGAGCTCGGTGACGACGTCTGCGGCGGGGGCGTTCACCACGCGGGCACGTTTCCACGGCGCGTCGGTCAAGGTGGTCGACAAGACCACCTTTTCCGTGTCGACCAGCCACTTGGCGTATCCGCGGTCGCGCGGGTCGGCGTTGTCGTCTTCGGCGACCGACGGCCAGTAACCCAGGAATCCCTCGGCGTTGATCCGGCCGAGCAGTGCCGTCGTCGCGTGCTCCCACATGCAGGTCATGTGGTTGCGGGCGACGTCGCTGGTTACGTATGGGGCGAACGCGGCGAAATCGCCGGGCCCGCCGGGACCGTTGTAGCGCCCGTCGAGGGTGAGGCTCAGGTTCGCGGTCACCCTGCGGCCGGTCGTGTTCGTCATTTCGTGCTCCTTGTGTCGGTGCTGTCCGTGTCGGTGTCGTACGTGGCGAGGGTCGCCGCGAGCTTGTCGAGGGTCTGGCCGTAGCCGATCTCGATGCCCGCGATGAAGTCCGCGGAGTCGACGGTGCTGTCGGTGATCCGGACCTGAACGTCGAGGTCGGCGCCGGTGTCGGTGGGCCGCAGATCGATGGCGACGTGGGCGGTGAAGGCGACGCCGCCGCCGGCAAGTATCGGGGAGGACCGGTAGGCGAGGCGCTCACCCGGGCGTACGTCATCGACGACTCCCTCCGCGCGCCCGGCGATCAGGTCGGAGCCGTCGACGTCCTCGGTGTCGCGGTACTCCAGGACGACCCGTCCACCCGGCCGCGCCTCGAAGACGAGCTCGGAGACGCGCAGGTCGTCGGGCGTCCACCAGCGGGCGAGCAGGGGCGTTTCGGTGAGGTGGCGCCAGATCACCTCGGAGCGCTGGGTCAGCGACCGGAGGAACCTGAACGAGCGGCCGTCGGCCCACCCCGACTCATCTGCGGCGAGTCGCTCCGCTTGGAGGCTGAGCCCGTACCGGTTGTAGGTCGCGCGCGGACCGCCGGCCTGGTCCGCGGTGTCGGCGAGCCGGCTGAGCGCCGCCGCCAGGTGCCGCAGCGGAGCGGAGCGGAGCGCGTAGACGCGGCGCTGGCCGGTGCGCTGGGAGGTGACGACGCCGGCGCGCTCGAGGGTCTGCAGATGCTTGGTCGTCTGCGGCTGGCGTGCCTCGGCGAGCTGGGCCAGGACGCCGACCGAGCGGGGCCGCTCGGCCAGCAGGGTCACGAGCCGCCAGCGGGCCGGGTCGGCCAGTGCGATGAGAAGTGCATCCACTGCGTCCATGGGCATAAGTATTCGCTATGGCGAATATTCGTGTCAAGGAATATCTTAGATGTGTTGAGCGAGGTGGGAATCCGGGGGTGAGGAACCGGCGGACAGCCGTTATCGATGAGAACGATCTTGCAAGGGGGCGCGGTCGAGCAGAGTAGGGGCGCCGGGTAGATGCGGACGCGACCGTACGGCGGTGGCTCCGAGATCGCGGTCGGAGAGACCGCTGCCGGTCGCCTATTCGAACAAGGACGTGTCTCCCGTGCCCCGGCGGAGAATCTCGGGTTCCTCCTGCGAGAAGTCGACGACGGTCGTCGGAGCGGCGCCGCATTCGCCGGAGTCGATGACCGCGTCCACCACGTGGTCGAGCCGCTCCTTGATCTCCCAGCCCTGCGTCGAAGGTTCGGTCTCGTCGGGCAGCAGCAGGGTGCTGGACACCAGCGGTCCGCCGAGCTCAGCCAGCAGCGCCTGGGTGACGACGTGATCAGGGATGCGGACGCCCACCGTCTTCTTTCGGGGATGCAGCAGCCGCCGCGGGACTTCTTTGGTCGCGGGCAGAATGAACGTGTAACCGCCGGGAGTCGCCGCCTTGACCTGGCGGAACAGCGCATTGCTCAGGTGAACGAACTGACCGAACTGGGCAAAGTCACGGCATACCAGGGTGAAGTGGTGGTCGCTGCCGAGGCCGCGGATCTCCCTGATCCGGTCGAGGCCCTCCTTGTTGCCCGGCCGACATCCGAGGGCATAGCACGAGTCGGTGGGGTAGGCGATAAGCCCGTCCGCCCGCAGGATCTCGGCGATCTGGCTGATCAGGCGAGGCTGGGGATTGTCCGGGTGAAGATCGAAGTATCTGGCCACGCCTCGGATCTTAGGGTCCGGCACCATGGCATGACAGGCGGCCCCAGGGCGGTACGGTCTCGCCGTCCGGCAGCGCCTCCCCGTTGATCCACTTTGTAATCGAGTGCGAGTCGGTAGCCGAGTTCGCGTGCGGGTTGGGCGAAGTGGGCGGGTTGTTGGTCGGTGCAGGCCCGGTCGACGACGGCGAAGGCGGTGGGGAAGCCGAGCGCGGCCAGGGGTTTTCAGGGTGGTGATGGCGTTGGCGCCGATGCGTTTGTGTGGGGTGTCGAGGACCAGGCCGAGCGCCAGTTGCGGGAAGGAGTTGGGAACCGAGCGGGTCCGGGCGGCGACGGTGAGGGTGGCGCTGTAGCCGTACTCGGGTGGGTCGTTCCGGCCGAGTGGTGCCAGCCTACGGTGATCTCGGTGCAGACAGTGAGTTCTCCGGTGGAGCGGCGAGTTCGGGGCGGGCGGGCGAAGACCGGGACGGCGGTGGTGTCGATGCCGACGTCGCCGCGGAATCCGGCCAGGTAGCCGCGGCCTTTGCTCCAGAGGGCCGGGGGTGAGGACGAGTGCGGTGACGATGTCTTGCAGCAGGTTCCGCTTGCGGGTGTGGCCGGGATTGTTATCTTCCTAGGCGGTGGCGAGCAGGTCGGCCTCGTGCTGTGGCAGGCGGGTGCGGCGGTCGTGCCGGGCCGGGTCCAGCAGGCTGGTGAGCCGGTCGAAGGCGCGGTAGAAGCGCCGGTTGTCGGCCAGGCAGCGGCGAAGATGCCCGGCCCGGACGGCGGCCACCTCCCTATACTGGCGCAGAGCACTTATTCGAAGCGTGCGGTATTCCGAGTCCCGCCGAGTGTCGATGCGCAGTGTGGGCTGGACAGGCCGGAGTCAGCTGGTCTCGTTGAGATCACCGAGGATTGTGAGGGTTCGGGTGATCTGCTCCTCTGAACCGAATGGCACGGCGATGAATTCCGTCGCGCCGGCGTCTGCGAACCTACGAAGTTCTTGCTCCACCTGCCGTTCATCGCCGACGACCACGACGCCTTCGGGTCCGCCCACGCCTTCGCGTTGGAACAGCGCCCGGTAGCTCGGCACCCGGCGGGAGGCCCCGAAATGCTCCGTGATCCAGGAACGCGCGCCGTCGGGATCATCGGTGACCGCGATCGGCAGATTGACGACGATCTTCGGCGCCGGTCGTTGGGCAGCCTCGGCTGCCGCCGTGATCAGTGGAGCGATGTGCGTTGCGATAGTGCGGACGCCGGTCCAGACGGTGACCGTCCCGTCGGCGAGTTCGCCCGCGGTACGGAGCATGACGGGCCCCAGCGCGGCCAGGAGCACGGAGGGCGGCTGTGCACCCGGTGTGCGGATCCGCCCGGTAACGTGGTGGACCTCACCATCGAACTCGACCGGCTCGCCGTGAAGCAGTGGCATCAACGCGCTCAGATATTCGCGGGTGTGGCGGGCCGGTCGGTCGAAATTCATCCCGAGAGTCGTTTCGACTTGCTGCTTGTGTCCGGGGCCGATGCCGAGGGTGAGCCGGTTCCCGATGGCCGCCTGAACCGTCAGTGCCTGACTGGCCAGTGCCAGCGGGTGGCGCGGATAGGTCGTGACGACGGCCGTTCCGAGCCGGAGCCCGGATACCACGAGTCCGGCGACCGTGGCGGACGTGAGCGCGTCGGCGGTATGCCGTTCCGCCCACCACGCACCGCCCAGCCCGAGGTCAGCGGCGCGCCGAGTTTCTTCGACGATTTCGGCGATCGTCCGTGGGCGATCGATCCCGATACCGACGTTAGTGCTGATGCGCATTCACGCTCCTGAGGGTGAAGATCCTTAGTCAGGCGGCTATGGCGGCCATCGTGCGGTGGTGCTTCGGGGTCTCGATCTCGTCGATGAGCGCGACCGCGAGATCGACGTAGGAGAAGGAGGCCGTGCCGTCACCGCACGGAAGGACCTGGCTGCCGCCGATCCGGTATCGGCCGGTGCGCGCTGCGTCGTCGTCCAGGACGACCGGTGGCGGGGCCAGCACCAGCCAGTCGATCTCGGTGTCCGCTTCACGGAACACATCGAGTTCCGCGGAATGTCCCAGGGAGAACTCCCGGCCTTCCGCCGGGAAGCCAGGCGCGTCATGGACCATGATCCCCGGTGCGGTCTCCAGCGTCGTGCCGATCCCCACCAGCACCAGTCGGCCGGCTCCGGCGCGTCCGAGGCCGTTCAGCAGGGCGTGCGCCGAACCCGTGAAGAACTCCTGCGAGGGGACGTCGAGCCGGACGGCGGCGTTGATCGCCGCATCGTGCCCCGCCGCAGTCACCGCGACGCTGTCCGCCTGAGTCACATCTCCGGAGACCAGCCTCACGCCGTCGCCGTCCAGGTGCCGATACTTGGCTGGCTTGCGCACGACGGCAGTGACCTGATGTCCCCGAGTGACGGCCTCGGAGACCGCGCGCCTGCCCGCACGTCCGCCGGCGCCGAAGATAACGATCTTGCTCATCGGAAGAACTCCGTTCGACAGAGGCCGCCTGGTCGACGACCGCTGCCCCGGACGCTACGGGGTCCCCCCTTGGTTCCCGCAACGATAGTTACCTACGCTCCTTACGAGGTCAGACCGCAACCGAAAGCCAGCGCCATCAACGCCAGCGCGTCGGTGCGGGCCTGCCCGGGCAGGCGTTCGGCCCAGCCGCGCAGCCGGCCGAGCTGGGCCGGCGAGTACGGCGGGCTGACCCCCTTGGGAGCTTTCATCGGTGGCGGCGCCTGTTCACCGCGTTCCAGCCAGGCCAGCGTGGCGCGCATGTGCCGAAGCCAGCTGCGGTAGGTCTGCGCCGAACTCGGAGCCAGATCGGTGCAGCCGGTCAGCACGAACGCGTCGATCGTCTCGTGCCGCAGCCACACTTCCGGGTCATCCGGCAGGCCGCAGCGGTGACACCACACGGCCAGCCTGGCGGTCGCGGTGAGCAGCCTGAGGGGCCACGGAGTTGCTCGTGTGTGATCGGGCAGGCTTCGGGTTGGTAGCCGCTGGCGCGTGAGCACTTTGAGGTCCTGGACCTTGAGTCCTGTCCAAAGACCGTGCCCCTGCCAGTAGCTGGGAGAGTGATCGCTGCTGGGATGTCGTGCTCGCTCGTATGTGGCGTGAGCACTGTGTTCATTAGGTCGCTGATGGTTCTCTCCCGACCGGCTGCCACAGGAGATTGAGGCTGAGGAGGGGGAGCGGTGCTGTCCGTCGGGGATGACCGGGCTGAGGACCACCACGATGTGGAGGTGATGGACCAGGCCGGGAAGCGGCTGGCCAAGGCGCGGCTGCCGGAGGGCGTGGCGGGGATGGCCCGGCTGCACGCGATGATCGGCGAGCAGCTGGGCGAGCCGGCTCCGGACGAGGACGAGGCGGCCGCGGAGGTGCTGATCGGCATCGAGACCGACCGCGGGCCGTGGGTGCAGGCGCTGCTCGCCCGAACTCGTCGTACGCGGCTCGACCCTGGCAGCCTGACCAATCGGGTGTCAGACGGTCAGGTGAGGGTCGTCTCCCGGCAGTCCTTCTCCTCGCCTCCCTTGTAGAGGCACACCCGCGCCACCGGCGAGCCGACCGTGCCCGATCCGGTGGTGAAGGTGCCGCAGCGGTCGGCGTAGGCGCCGTCGTTGCCGGTCATCACCAGGCTGCCACCGGTGCGAGCGCGCACATAGGCGCGTACACCCCAGCCATCCGGCGCGTTGTCGCAGATCCGCAGCGTGGAGCTGTTGTCGGAGTACACGGCGAGGTTGGCCCAGCCCTCCCGGGACGCCGCCCCGGCCAGGACCGCGCCAACCTTGGTGGCCGCTGTGCCCCTGATGGTCACATTGGCCACCACCGGATAATGGTCCGAGGCGGAGGTGGTGACGGTGTGAGCGTCGGTGACGTCGAAGCCGGGGGTGGCGTAGACATAGTCGATCCGGGCGTCATCACCGTCTCCGGGGTGGGTGATGACGTCGGCGCCGATGTTGGGGTTGACCTGGGTCCAGGTGTCGTACCAGCCGGCTTGGGCGAACCAGGGCCTGATCTCGTTGTCCGGCCGCACGTTGAAGTCACCGGTGAGCAGCATCGGAGTGGGCATCAGCGAGGCGCTGGACACCTTGTCGATCGCGGCTCTGGCCTGCCTGTTGCGCCGCTCGGTCGCCTCGGTCCCGAGGCCCGGGGAGAAGTGGGTCGTGTAGATCCGCACGTCGGTGCCGTTGACATTGATCTTGGCGCCGCCGAGGCTGCGCAGCACGGCATCGCTGTCGGATGGATACTGCGGCAGCTGGTACGTGAGCTTCTCGGTGATGTCGTACTTGGAGAGGATGAGGTTTCCCGCCACCCCGCCGAGGGCGTTGGTGTCGCTCTTGGCGAAGTGCGCCTTGTAGGCAGGGAACCTGTTCAGCAGGAGCTGCCACTGGTTGTCGCCGCCGACGGAGGTGTTGTTGTGCAACTCCTGGAGCGTGACGATGTCCGGATCCTCGGCCGCGATGACATTGACGATGCGCCCGAAGTCGTACACGCCGTCCGTTCCCGTGCCGCCCTGGATGTTCCAGTCCATGACCTTCAGGCTGGTCGCGGCGGCCGCGACCGCCCTCGCCCTCTCGCCTCCGGCACCGGGTGCCACCACCACAGCCAGCACCACCGCCGCGGCTGTCAGCGCCGTCCTCAAGCTGAGCTTCGGTATGACCGTATCTCTCACAAGATCTTCACATCACAACAGCCTTCACAGGTCAACCTGTCGCACAACGGTTCGTCCAGTGATCTGAGCCCTTTCGGGGACAGGGCGCTCTCGTGATCATTATGATCTCGGCCAGCTCGCGCTCCTTCCTGGCCTTCATCACCGACCCGCACCTGGGCGCGATCGACACCCCCAACGGGCACACGAAGGCACGGCCGGGGAAGGGGAACCTCTTCCGTGTCAGGCAATGGCAACAGGTGTTCGATCTGAGCTCGGAGACTCACCAGCAGTGGAAATCTTCTGCTGTCGTCCCATGTCCATGGTCGTCCGCCAGCATCGTCACACGCCTGGTCACGCAGCGATCGCCTGCTGCGGCCGTAGCGGCGTCGACGGCTGTGACGTTCTCGCGTGAATATGATCGGTCACGTGGGCAAGGAGCAGAACCTGGATCATCTGGCCGAGCAACTCGTGGCGTTACCGGTGCATGAACTTGTCGATGTCTTGCGGCGCGTCTTGCCGCACTACACCGAGGAGGGGAACGGGCTACGAACAACGTTGGTCCTGGCCACTGCGACCGAATATGAGGATGAGGTGCCCAGCAGATTCCGGACAGTCGGCTACATAAGCTGACAGAAGTCTGGAAGAGGTAGGTACGTGACGAGGCGTCGTAGGCAGTTCTCGCCTGAGTTCAAGGAAGAAGCTGTCCGCATGGTGCTGGAGGGCGAGCGGACGGTCGCGTCGGTGGCGCGGGAGTTCGACATCAACGCCAGTACTCTGGGCAGCTGGGTGAACCGGCATCGGGTCGTGAGCGCGCAGGAGGAGCGGCCGCCGGTTTCCGGGCCGGAGCGGGCGCGGATCCGGGAGCTGGAGCGGGAGAACGCCGAACTGCGCGAGAAGTTGATCTTCTTGAAAAAAGCAGCCGCCTTCTTCGCGTCCGAGACTCGATGACGCTCGCCAAGTACGAGCTCATCGACGCGGAGAAGGCCTGCCACTCCATCGTGAAGATGTGTGCCTGGCTGGGCGTGTCCCGCTCGGGCTACTACGAGTGGCGCGAGCGGCCGGCCTCGGCCACCGCGCAACGCCGGGCGCTGCTGACCGCTTTGGTCGCCGAGATCTTCGCCGGCTCCCACGAGACCTACGGCTACCGGCGCGTCCACGCCGCCCTGGCCCGCCGCGGCGAGCACTGCTCACCCGAACTGGTCCGCGCCCTGATGCGCGAGCAGGGCCTCATCCCGGCCCAGGTGAGGGCGTTCCGGTTGATGTCCTTGTGGCCGCAGACGAGTTGGGCGATGTGCGGCGGCATGCCGTTCATCACGGCGTCGGTGACGAAGATTCTGCGTAGGTCGTGCGGGGCGAACAGCAGCGGCCGGCCGCTGGCGTCGGTGATGCCGGTCGCCTTTGCGGCGCGTTTGAGCAGGTCGCGGTCGACGCCCACGTCCACGGCCACGGCGGCGTTCAGCGCGGCGGCGCAGCCGTGCAGCAACGCGTCCAGCAGCGACTCCACCGCGCGGCAGCCTTCGAAGAGCTCGATCAGGCACTGCGTTGCCAGGACCCTGGCGCCTGCCAGGCTGAGCGGTGTGACCGCTGCGACCAGCATCCACGCCGCCACCGCGGCCATGGCCATCGCGACCAGGAACTGGAAGAGGATGAAGGCCGCCAGCGCCGCCCCGGCCGTGTACAGGGTGAGGGCGGTGACCACCGCACGGATCTCGACGCCGCGCAGATCGGTCAGGTAGGCGTCCATGCGGCGCTGGAAGGCCCGGCCATCCTCGCTGCGCCAGCTCATCTCGGCTACGTCGGCGACCAGGGCCTCGACGGCGAGCCGGGCGGCGGTGACGTCGTCGTGCACCTTGATCCAGGTCTGGGCTTTGTCGAAGAACTGCTGCGGGTCCCAGGCTACGCCGGGCCAGTTGGGCGAGGTTCACATCAGCCTCAGGGAACTCGCGTATTCGGCCGCCTGCCAGGTTCCCAGAGAGGCGGTCATGCCGTCCTGGATGCGTACCGTGTCATCGGCCCGGTGATGTAGCTCCGCGATCGTGAACGCCTCGACCTCGTTGTACGCCAGCGCGAGTGAGTACGTGAACGATGTGAAGGCGTGCTCCGCCACCGTGAGCGAGACCAGGCGCGGCAGCGCGTTCTCGAGCGGCTTGGCCGCCTCGGGCAGGCGGGACCTGATCTCCCGCAGCCTGGCCCGCTCGATCTCCACCTCGTGCGGGCTCGTTGGCTCTGTCCATGGACTGGGAATTGTTGGCATAGTTCGCTTTCGTTAGCCCTTGTGGTCTTCCCAGCGTGTCTCGAGGAAGATCGGGGCGGGGAGGTTCTGACGCAACCTGTACGCGAATCTGGCGTTCCACCTCGCGATCTTGACGCTCGAGACGCGGGCGTATGCGTCCCCGAGCGCCCTGGCCGCCAGGAGGAGAATCTCCTTCTTGATCGTTTTCCGCGCTCGTCGAGGCGCGGGTGGTCATGGCTGGCTCAACTCGGCACGACCCTGCTGATCCTCACCGTTCATGACGACGGCGGCCCCTCCACCCCGCACCTGTGCCAGGCCGAAGCCGACGACCAGCGCGGCCGCGGCCTCTACCTGGTGGAGACGCTGACCACGCGCTGGGGCATACACGGAGACGAAGCCGGCCGCGCCGTCTGGACCCTCATTCCCCTCGCCCCCGCCAACCCCGCCACCTGAGCCCACGGCGCATAGCACTCCTGTGAACCTGCCACTGCGTCGACGTCACCTACGAACTGTGCGCCGCAGGCGGCCAGACCTACCTCCGGCGCACCGACACAGGCACCGGGACGATCTACGAGACCCCCATGAACAGACGCACGTGCCATGCCACGTGGCAAGCCCTACTTCCATCCCCTACGTGCTGCCGCGGAAGTGTTTAGGTTGGCTGGGTTGGCAGATCCAGCTCGGGACGGGTCATCAGCTTCGGAGGCTAGGCCGGTTCGGCGTCGGCGGCGAGCTCCGACGATGCAGTTGGCGAGCCGGTTGACTCGTCACTCTGCTGATGGTCGGTGAGATTGCGCAGGTGCCGGATCGGTGAGGCCAGCAGGACCAACGGCATGCAGGCGGCCGCGACGACGAAAATCATCAAGGTGACGCGGCCGCTGAGGACCCCGGCGATGACTCCGGCGATCAAGCCGCCGATCGGAATTGCACCCCAGGAGACGAAGCGGACCGTCGCCATCACCCGGGGCAGCAGTTCGGGCGGGCTGGCCATCTGCCGGTAGGTGCGGGTGACCACGCTGATCACCACCACACCGGCGGAGAAAACCACGTTGCCGGCGGCGAAGGCGACGAAGGCCTGCCAGCCGGTGCCGAGGGGAACGACAAGCGCCCCGGCAACCGAGACGAATCCGGCGACGATCAGGGCGCGGGCGGTCCCGAGCCTGGCCGTGATCTGGTTCGTCAAGACTGCGCCGATCAGCGTGCCGACCCCGTCCGCCGCCAGCAGCAGGCCGACGAGGCCGGGCTCTGCGTGCAACTCGCGTACCAGGTACAGCGCGTAGAGCGCGTGCTGTGCCCCACAGACCGTGTTCGCCGCGGTGGCGACCCACATGCACGGGCCCATCACCGGGTGGTGCACGACGAAACGCCAGCCTTCGCGGATCATCTCGCGTATCGGTGGCCAGCGGTCGGGGGCCTCGGCGCGGCGTTCTGGGAGGGTTCGCAGCAGCAGGGCTGAGACGAGGTAGCTGGCCGCGTCGACGAGGAGGGTGGGGACCGCCCCGAGCACCTGGACGATGAGACCGCCGACGGATGGTCCGCCGAGCTGAGTAGTGGCGTGCGTGCCGGAGGTCAGGCTGTTACGGGACTGCAGCTGCTCCTTGCTCACGATCGATGGCAGGAAGGTCGAGTTGGCGACGTCGAAGATGACGTTCGCGAAGCTGATCACGAGGGCCACGATCACCAACTGGGCGACCGTCAGACAGCCGAGCCACCAGGCCAGCGGGATCGAGATGACCGCCGCCGCGCGGGCCAGGTCAGCGCCGATTTGAACCCTTCGCATGGGTAGTCGCTGCACCATCACCCCGGCGGGTAGGCCGATCACGATCCAGGCGACGTAACTGGCGGCGACGATCAGGCCCATCTCGAACGCGGAGGCGTCGAGCACCGTCAATGCCGTCAGCGGCAGCGCCACTGCGCCCACCGCTGAACCGACCGCGCTGGTTGTGCCGGCCGTCCACCACCGCCAGAAGACGCTCGCGCCACGAGCACTGTCGACTGCCATCCCGGCGCCCTCCCCAAGTGAGTTTTAGAATGGAACGCACTATACTCGGGTGTGTGAAGCGCGCTGATCTACCCGACGCCGACTGCGGAATCGCGCAAGCGCTCGGAGTGATCGGCGACTGGTGGACATTCCTGGTGGTGCGGGACATCGCCGGCGGCACCACTCGTTTCGACGACCTTCAGCGTGGGCTCGGCGTCAGCCGTCGAGTTCTGGCCGAGCGCCTGGCCGGCCTCGTCGCACACGGAGTACTGGAGAAGCGGCCCTACTCCGATCACCCGCTGCGCTACGACTACCTGCTGACCGCGAAGGGTGAGGGTCTGCTGCCGGCGCTCATCGCGCTACAGGATTGGGGCACCAGACATGTGATGGGCGATGGCGCGCTGACCGCGACCAGCGAGGACGGGTCCGCCGAGACCCGCCGGGTGCAGGAGCTGGTCGGTCGGAAAATGCCAGATGTCGTTCTGGAACGACACGACGGCGAGTGGGCCGCGCCCAACGCACCCGGTGTCTGGACCGTGCTCTACTTCTTTCCTGGTGCCTTCGCGCCCGGCGCCCAGGGCTACCCGCCTGGTTGGGCCGACATCCCTGGCGCCCAGGGTTGCACTCTGGAGTCCCTCACCTACGCGTCACGGCATGCCGACTTCGAGGCGTCGGGTGCCGTGATCCGAGGCGTCAGCACCCAGCCACCCGACCAGCTGTCCGCCTTCGTCACGCACGCGAGGTTGCCCTACCCGCTTCTGTCCGACCAGGACAGCAAGCTCGCGGCCGGGCTGCTGCTGCCGACCTTCCGGGCGGCGGGCGTCGACCGCTTCAAGCGCCTCACCTTGCTGGCCGACCCCGACTCGATCATCCGCGCGGTACAGTTTCCGATCAGCGACCCGGCCGGCTCAGTGGAAGACATGCTCGCTCTGGTCCGCGCTCAATAACAAAGACCCCGATCCGCTCATGCCGCGGAGCATGAGCACCTCCTTGATGCCTTTCGCGTACGAAGTGCAGGACATGGCGTGCTGTCAATGTCGCGTCAGTATTTCCGCGGCCGGCGTCTGAATTGCGTAGCGATGGAGGATTGTGGCCGGTGACGGTTCTAGCGTCTGCCGGGTACGACTCTTCGCTGGAAGGAAGCAGATGTCAGAGTCCCGATTGTGCGTGCCCGTCACGGTGGGCACGTGCGCCTCGACCCTTCGGTTGTTCCGCACCGCCTCGGGCAAGCGGACGGCGGTCGCGTTCTCCTCGCCGCTCAAGCTGGCCAAGGTGCTCGGAGCCGGCCAGCAGTGGATGCTGCTGACCGCTCCGGCGCTGCGCGGCATGATCGCTGAGCTGGACGTCATCGGCATCGTCATCGACCCGGCGGGCACGATGACCAGGCCCGCGAAGCGGGTGGCGTGATGTGCGTCCTTCACCAGGACCTGGCAGAGCAGGAGTCGCTGACAGCCGACGAGTCCTGAGGGGACACCTTGCGTTTCCGCTGATGGGGTGGGAGAGGCCGGCTTGCGCTGCCCCGCCTTCCCGTCCCACGCTGTAGGCCGCGAGAACGCTGTCGTGGCGAACTCGCCGACCCGGCTGGTCGGTTAAGGCGTCAGGAGCGGCCTCAAGGGTGTCCGGTGTGGGATCCAGCATGAACCGGCCGTTTCCGACGCAACTCGACCCCCGTGCCGGGCAGCCCTCGCCGGTCGACGTTCCAGTGTTTGCGACCCCAGGTCACGGTCCCGCCCTGTTCCAGGCGGAGGGATGGCCGGTCAGGGTGCCGTACTGGAAGCGGCAGCCCCGCAGGCGCAACAGGTCGGTGAGCTGGGCCGTGTGACGCGGCCGGCCACCGCGTCGGGTTCTTCGGCGCACTGGGCCACCGTCTCCGTGTCGCCGGTTCGCTGATGCGCCGTCAATGTTGCGTCAGGATTGCCGCGGCATGCGTCCAGATTGCGTAGAAATTGGCGGCATTGTCATGCGGTGCGCTTAGCGTCCTAGTTGAAGAGTTCTCGGAGGAGGAAACAGATGTCAGAGCTCGGGTTGCCCGTTCCCGGACCGCGTAGGCCCGTGTGGTTCAACGAAGTGATGCAGGAATCGCGGTTCGCGGCGGAGCCCTGGTCGGCCACCACTCGTTTCCGGCCGGTGGCCTGCGTCGGTGGTGTGCCGCTCATGGACATCGTTGAGCGCTTCGGCACACCGGCTTACGTGGTGGACGAGGCCGACGTGCGTGGGCGCTGCCGCGCCTTCCGCACCGCGCTCCCCGGCGCCGACATCCTGTACGCCGCCAAGGCGTTCCTGTGCCGGGCGATGGCCACCTGGGTCCGGCAGGAGGGGCTGGGCCTGGACGTCTGCTCCGGCGGCGAACTGGCCATCGCCCGGTCCGTCGGCTTCCCCGCCGACCGGATCGTCTTCCACGGCAACGCCAAGACCCCGCATGAGCTGGCCGAGGCGGTGGAGTACGGGGTCGGGCGGATCGTCGTCGACAACCTCGCCGAGGTCGTCCGCCTCGCGATGCTGGTCCCGCCGGGTCATCGGCAGAAGGTGCTGGTGCGGGTCATCCCGGACATCGAGGCGGGCGCGCATGCGGCGATCCGGACCGGCGGCGAGGGCCAGAAGTTCGGCCTGTCCATCGCCTCGGGAGATGCCGCCGCGGCCGTGGCCAGGGTGCTGCGCCAGCCGGAACTGGAGCTGGTAGGCCTGCACTGCCATCTCGGCTCCCAGATCCGCAGCCTGGAGCCGTACGAGCAAGCAGCCCGGATCATGGTCGAGCAGCTCGCCGCCATCCGCGACGCGTACGGGATCGCCCTTCCCCAGCTTGACCTGGGCGGCGGGCAGGGCATCGCCTATCTGGAGGGTGAGCACGGGCTGACCCCGGACGAGTACGCCACGACGGTCACCAAGGCGATCGAGGAACGCTGCGCGACGCTGCACCTGCCCGTGCCCCGGCTCACCATCGAGCCGGGCCGCTCGATCAGCGGTCCGGCCGGCCTCACCCTGTACCGGGTCATCGCGGTCAAGCGCACCATCGACCGTACTCATGACCGCACGTTCGTCGCCGTCGACGGCGGGATGAGCGACAACCCCCGCCCGTCCCTGTACGGGGCCCGCTACGCCGCCCGCCTGATCGGCCGCCGGTCGGCCATGGCCGACCGCCCGGCCACCCTGGTCGGGCACCACTGCGAGGCGGGCGATGTCATCGCCGAGAACGTTCCGCTGCCTGCTGACATCCGGCCAGGCGACGTCATCGCGGTGCCGGCGACCGGCGCCTACCACTACTCGATGGCCTCCACCTACAACCTGACCGGTCGCCCGCCCGTCATCGCGGTCGCCGAGGGGGCCGCCCGCATGGTGGTGCGCCGGGAGGAGATCGACGACCTGCTGCGCCGGGACGTGGGACTGTGACGCGTATCCGGCCGGAACGCGCAGGCTGGGCTCGCCCGAGTTCACCGTCCGCAAGGTCGCGGGTGGCGGTGGGCGATGAGGATGCACGCGGCCTTCTGGTGAGGTACGGCCTTACGACCGGGCCGCTGGACGGCCAACGTGAGATCGTGCCGGCCTCACCAGGCTGAGGGCGGCAGACCGGCATCAGGGACCTGCCCCAGCGAGAGCCGACCAACGGGGTCCCTGAGCTTCGTTACTCGGCCGGGCCATGTCTCGGTGCTGCGCGGACGTGCGCGCGTTCGCCTTGTTTCCCGATGAGACTCAGGTACTCGACGGGGCCGGCGCTGGTGGCCCCGAACCAGTGCGGGGTGCGCGTGTCGAACTCCGCGGCCTCCCCGGGCTTGAGGATGAGGTCGTGTTCCCCGAGTACAAGGCGGAGCGTTCCGTTGAGGACATAGACCCAGTCGTAGCCCTCGTGGGTGCGCAGGTCGGGTTCGGCGTCGTCGCTTCCGGTCGGGAGGACGAACTTGTAGGCCTGGATTCCTCCGGGCTTGCGGGTCAGCGGCAGGATGATCGAGCCGTCGCTGCAGGGGATTGGACGCATGTTGATGCGGGGGTCGCCGGTCGGCGGCGCGTCGACGAGCTCGTCGAGCGTGACCCCGTAGGCGCGAGCAAGCGGAAGCAGTTGCTCGAGCGTGGGACGTCGCAGGCCCGCCTCGAGCCGGGACAAGGTGCTGGTGGAGATGCCGGTCTCCGCCGCGAGGTCGGCGAGCGTGACGTCTCGATGCAGTCGAAGGCGTTTCAACCTTGGTCCGACAGCGTCAAGAGTGCGGTCAATTGCTTCATCCACCCCTCCATTTTGCCATTCGGCAACAACGTTTGCACATCCGCCTTCTCCGCCAGCACCATGAGCGAACCGGAGAACGCACCCGCAGAGGGGGTGCACGATCTGTCGGCGCGGGTGAGCCCGGTCACCGGCTACGGCGGAGAGATCATCACGAACGAGGAGGACGACCTGTGACGTATGGATTCGACAAGGACTTCTGGGAGCGGCACTGGCAGCAGGGGCGGGCCGGGGGCCTCGGATCCATGGGGGGCAACCCGCCGAACCCGTACCTCGCTCGTGAGACCAGCGGCCTGACACCGGGAACGGCACTGGATGCGGGGTGCGGCGGCGGTGCCGAGGCGATCTGGCTTGCCTCCCAAGGCTGGCACGTCACCGCAGCCGACATCTCGTCCGAGGCCCTTGCTCGCGCGGCCGAGCGCGCGGCGACCAGCGGGGTCTCCGAGCACTTGCAGTGGGTTGAGGCGGATCTGAGTGTCTGGAGCCCGGGCGCGCAGTTCGACCTGGTCATGACCCACTACGCCCACCCGGCGATGCCTCAGCTGGAGTTCTACGACCGCATCGCCGGATGGGTGGCTCCCGGCGGCACGCTGCTCATCGTGGGGCACCTGCACGCCGCGGGCTCTACCGGCCACGGGGACCACCCTCCTGCCGAAGCGTCGGCCACCTGCGCGGCCGTCACCGCGCGCATGGACGGCGTGGAGTGGGAGATCGTCACCGCCGAAGAGCGCCTCCGCACGCTCACCGGCCACGGGGGCCGAGCGGTCCTTCTCCACGATGTCGTCGTGCGCGCCACCCGACGCCGGTAATCACACCATCCGACAGCGCCGGGGCCCGCTGCTCCGGCGCCGATTCCCCTTGCCTTGTTGAAAGGAATCCCATGAGTACGAACCGGTCCTCAGACGCGGGAGCCCCCGACCCAGCCATCCAAGACCCACGACAACGACGTACGATCTTGGTCGGGGTCTGCATCGCGCTGATGGCGGTCATCGCTTCGGTGTCCGGGCTGAATGTCGCCCAGCCGGAGCTCACCGTCGCGTTCGACGCCTCGCAAACCGAGGTCTTGTGGTTCATCAACATCTACACCATCACTCTGGCCGCGTTGCTCCTGCCGCTCGGCGCGATGGGCGACCGGTGGGGCCGCAGGCCGGTGCTGCTCGCGGGCCTGCTCGTCTTCGGTATAGCGAGTGCGGCGGCCGGCCTTGCCACCTCGTCCGAGATCATGCTCGCTGCGCGTTTCCTGAGCGGCGTAGGCGCAGCGATGATCATGCCGGTCACCCTCGCCGTCATCACCTCGACCTTCCCGGACGAGGAGCGCTCCAAGGCGATCGGCGTGTGGACCGGCGTCGCCGGCGGTGGCGGCATCTTGGGGATGTACCTGTCGGCCGTCCTGGTCGACCTGGCGAGCTGGCGGTGGCTCTTCGTCCTGCCGGTCGTGCTCGTCGTCGTCGCCATCGTCATGGCGCTGCGATCCATCCCGAACTCGCGCGAGGCGTCAGGGAACGGGTTCGACGCCGTCGGTTCGCTGTCGTCCGTGGTCGCGGTGGTCGGGCTCGTCTTCTTCCTCCACGAGGGCCCCGAACGAGGCTGGACCGCACCCGCGGCGCTGCTGAGCCTCGTCGTCGGCGTCGTCGCCGCTGTCGGATTCGTGGCATGGGAGCTGCGCCGGCAGGCTCCACTCCTCGACGTCCGCCTGTTCCGCGAGCGAGGTCTCGCGAGCGGTTCCGTGTCGCTCGTGACGGTCTTCGGTGTGCAGGCAGGGATCTTCGTGGTCCTCTTCCCGTACTTCCAGGCGGTGCTCGGCTGGTCCGGCCTTCGCTCCACCCTGGCGCTCATGCCGATGGCGCTGCTGATGATGTTCGCCTCCGGTCTCGCCCCGCGGGTAGCCGCGCGCGTCGGCAGCCGCTCGACGATTGCCTCTGGGATCTTTCTGGGCGGCGCGGGGCTGGTCCTCATGGCTGCCTTCGTCTCCGTCGACGGCGGCTATCTCTCGATCCTCCCCGGCATGCTCGCCATGGGGCTCGGTATGGGTTTGACGATGACGCCCTCCACCGAGGCCATCACCGCCGCGTTGCCGCGTGAGCGTCAAGGTGTCGCGTCCGCGCTCAACGACATCACCCGGGAGTTCGGCACCGCGCTCGGTGTCGCGCTGCTCGGAGCGGTCCTGACCGCCGGCTACCGCGGCGCCATCGACTCCCGGCTCGACGGAGTGCCGCACGACGCCGCCGACACCGCCCGTGAGGGCGTCGCCAACGCCCTCGCCGCCGCCCACGGGGTGGGCCCTCAGGCGCAGGCGCTGACCCGAGCCGCCCAAGAGTCCTTCGTCGACGGCTGGCAGCAGGCCATGTGGGCAGGCGCAGTAGTCATGGCGGTCCTGTTCGTCTACGTTCTCGCGCGAGGTCCGCAGCAACGGCCCCAGGGTTCAGGTAGCAACAGCTGTGAATCCAACGATGTAGTCGCCGACCTGCGCTGACTCGCCGAGGGGCGCGAACGCCAGCCGGTGGGACGAGCTCCGTCCAAGCCAAGGCCATCCGTTTCAGCACACTCAGCTGTATCTGCCACGTCTTGGGCTGCCGCCCGTTCGATGAGATCCTGCGCCGATGCAGGCGTCCAGACCATGCTCACCGGGAGCCGGATGCCGCACATACGCCGAGGAGATCGGCTCGGTGGCGTCCTTCACGAGAATTCACATGCCGCTTGACCTGCACGGGCGAAGATTTCGGCAGGCGCAATGTCGCTGGGAGCCGGTCGGGACGCCCCGGCCATGCCCGCCCCTCGGCCCGCCAGTCCCACGTCGATCCGATCACGGGATGTGTGCCTGAGCCGACGTCAAGAGACGGGGCCCGCACGGGCGGTAGCCGGCAGCCGCAACGAGGCCGACGAGCCAGGTGACGAGCAGGACGGTGATCGGAAGTCCCTTGTATCTTGATAACGGTGTTGATAATCGTTTTCATTGATGTTAGACATGACTTCGGCTGATTGGTTCGGCCCTCGCATCGATGCCCCCGCCCCCGTTCGTGGAGGTCTGGTGACCCCTTTTCCGCTGGATGATGTGTCGTGCCCGTCGCTGGACGAGGTCGTCTCGTGTGTGGCGCAGGTGCTCGGGATCGAGGAAGGGGAGGTGGATCCGGACGCCAGGCTCACGGAGCTGGGCCTGGAGTCGTTCACGGCCGTACGGTTGCGCCGCAGGCTGCGCGAGCGTGTCGGGGCGGACCTGCCCATCGCCTCCTTCCTGGGCGACGCGTCCGCACGCTCGATCGCGCGGCGGGTCACGCCGGAGGACGCCGCCTTCCCCCTGACCGCCGCCCAGTCTGCGTACTGGGTGGGCCGGGATCCCGCATTCCCGCTGGGCGGCGTCGCGACGTTCTTCTTCCACGAGTACGACCGCCACCCCGACCACGGGCAGGCCGATCTCGACCGGCTGGAGCAGGCGTGGAACGTGTTGGTCGAGCACCATCCGATGCTGCGCATGGTGGTCGGTGACGACAGCAGGCAACGCATACTCCCGTCGCCGGGGCCGTACCGCATCGGCCGTACCGACCTGCGGGAGGCGTCCTCCGAGGAGGCCCGGCAGGTGCTCGACCGGCTGCGCGCGGAACGGTCGCACCAGCTTCGCCCGACCGATGTCTGGCCGCTGTTCGACATCCACGCCGCGCTGCTGCCCGACGGCCGGACGCGGCTGTTCGTCGGCATGGACATCCTGGCGCTCGACATGGCGAGCTGGCTGCTCGTGATGCGCCAGTGGGGCGAACTGGTCGCCGACCCCGCCGCACGGCCCGAACCGTGCGCGACCGACTTCCCCACCGTGGTCAGGGAGCGCGAGTCGGACCCCGAGGAACGCGAGCGCCGGGCGCTGGCCGGCGCGTACTGGGCCGAGCGCGCGCCGGACCTGCCGGCCGGGCCTACGCTCCCTCTGGCCGTGCCGATCGAGGAGCTCGGCGTGCCCAGGTTCGCCCGGCACGAGGGCCGGCTCGCCACTGAGGAGTGGACGCTGCTGCGGGCCCGCGCGGCCGAACATGGGCTCAGCCCGACCGGCGTGCTGCTCGCCGCCTTCGCCCTGACCCTCCACCGGCGGGGCGCGTCCGACCCCTTCTGCCTGAACGTGACGCTTTTCGACCGCCCGGACCGTCCGGAACTGCGTGACGTGGTGGGTGATTTCACCACGACGGCGCTGGTCGGCATCCCGGTCCCCGACCTCTCACGGCCGTGGACCTTCTCCGGATGGGCGGCCGAGGTGAACCAGCGGTTCTGGACCGATCTGGAGCACCGCGCCGTCTCCGGCGTCGAGGCGCTGCGGGCGGCGGGACGCACGAGCGGCGTGCCGGCGCATCCGGTCGTCTTCACCAGCGGCGTCGGGCTGGCCGGCGAGGAGGCCACCGCCTGGCTGGGGGAGGAGGTGTTCGGCGTGTCGCAGACCCCGCAGGTGCTGCTCGACCACATCGTGCGCGACGACGGCGGGCCGCTGAGGATCGCCTGGGACGCGGTGGAGACAGCTCTTCCCGAGGAGTGGGTGCAGGGATGTCTCGACGCCGAGGTACGCCTGCTGCGCAGGTTGACGGACCCGGACGCCTGGACGTCCGCGACCCTGGCCACCGATCCGGGCTTCCATGCCGACGAACCGCTGGAGTGCGTGCCGTTCCCCGAGGCCGGGCCGCTGCTCGACGACCCGTGGGCCACGGCTGCGCGCCGTGACCCCGGCGCCCCGGCCTTGCTGGGGCCCGGCGGCGCGATGACGCACGGAGAGCTGGCGGAGGCGGCCGGCAGGCTGGCGGCGGGGATCAAACCGGGCAAACCGGTCGCGGTCGCCCTCGACAAGGGGTTCGACCAGATCACCGCCGTCCTGGCGGTCGCCGCCGCCGGCGCCTGGTACGTGCCCGTCGAGCCGTCCTGGCCCGCCGCCCGGGTCGCCTCCGTGTGTCAGCAGGCGGGCGTCGCGCACGCGATCGCCGCCGACGGCGTCCCGGTCAACTGGCCCGACGGCGTCACCGTCCATCGGGTCGGCGACCACCCGTCCCCGGTCAACGGCCGGGTCCGGGAACGGCCCGAGCCGGGCGACCTGGCGTATGCCATCTTCACCTCCGGCTCCACGGGAACGCCCAAGGGCGTCGCCGTCGAGCACCGCGCGGCCCGCACGACCGTGGACGACATCGTCGACCGGTTCGGGATCGACCACCGGGACCGCGTGCTCGGGCTGTCGGCGCTCAGCTTCGACCTGTCGGTCTTCGATGTCTTCGGCGTCCTGGGCGTGGGTGGCGCGCTGGTGCTCCCCGAGGTGGCGCGGCAGCGCGACCCGGAGCACTGGCTGGAGCTGGCCGAACAGCACGGCGTCACGGTCTGGAACACCGCCCCCGCGCTCCTGGAGATGCTCGTCGAGTACGCCGAGCTGGACCCAGGCGCGGCCCGCCGCCAGTTGCGCTCGCTGCGCCTGGTGATGCTGTCCGGCGACTGGATCCCGGTCACCCTCCCCGAACGGCTGCGCGCGCTCGCGCCCCAGGCCCGCCTGTTCAGCCTGGGCGGGGCCACCGAGGCGTCGATCTGGTCGATCTCCCATCCGGTGGAGGAGGTGGACCCGGCCTGGAAGAGCATCCCGTACGGGCGGGCGCTGCGCGGGCAGAGCTTCCGCATCCTCGACGAGCACGGCGTGCCGGTGCCGCTGGGCGAGCCGGGGGAGCTGTACATCGGCGGTGACGGGCTGGCCCGCGGCTACCTGGGGGACCCCGAGCAGACCGCGGCCAGGTTCGCCGTGCACCCGCGGCTCGGTGAGCGGCTGTATCGCACGGGCGACCTCGGGCGCTGGCGGCCCGACGGCACCATCGAGTTCCTCGGCCGGGTGGACCGGCAGGTGAAGATCCGCGGGCATCGGATCGAGCTGGGCGAGATCGAGGCCGTGCTGGCCCGCGAGCCGGGGGTCAGGGCGTGCGTCGCGGCCACCGTCCGCGGATCGGACGGGCGGCCGAGGCTGGTCGCGTACGTGGTCGGGAAGGAGCCCCTGTCCGAGGAACGGCTGACCGCGGCCCTGCGGGAACGGCTGCCGTCGTACATGGTTCCCGCCCGTCTGGTGATCCTGGACCGGCTGCCGGTCACGGCCAACGGCAAGGTGGACCACGCCGCTCTGCCCGACCCGTACGCGCGGGCGAGCCGTCCCGCAGCCGAGGAGCAGGTGAACGTGCAGCCGGACGGCACGCGGGACCTCACGGACTGGGTGGCGCGGGTCCTTCGCGAGGCCCAGGAACGCGGCCTGGAGCTGGCCCTGACGATACGCCCCGGCGCATTGGAGCCGTCCGCGACGTTCCGGGCGCCGGACGTGGAGCCCGCACCCACCGCGCCGGACGTCCCGCGCGGACCCGGCCGCGAGAGCGGCGCCCCGGCCGATCCCGAGGTGCTGCGGTCCGTCGCCTCCGTCCTTGAGGAGCTGCTCGGGCACCCCGTCGATCCCGACGCCACCTTCTTCGACCTCGGGGCCACGTCGATCACCCTCGTCCTGGCCCACCGCGAGCTGCGCCGCCTGGCTCCCGCGCTCTCCGTCGTGGACCTCTTCGAACGGCCCACGGCCCGCGCCCTGGCGGCCCACATCGCCCGCCGCGCGGCGCCACCGGGGCCGGTCCGCGTCGCGGACTCCCAGCCTGCCTGTGTGGTGGACCCGGCGACGGCCCGCGGGTCGCGGCTGCGGGCCCGCGCGCACGCCGAGGAGGTGTCCCGGTGAACACGGCCATCGCGGTCGTCGGCATCGATTGCCGCTTTCCCGGCGCACCCGACGTGGAGTCGTTCTGGCGCATGCTGGTCGAGGGCAGGGAGGGTCTGGTCCGCTTCGACAGGAGCGAACTGCTGGCCCGGGGCGTGGACCCGTCCCTGCTGAGCAGACCGGGATACGTCCCGGTCGGCGGGCTGATCGAGGGTCAGGACCAGTTCGACCCCGATCTGTTCGGCATGACCGAGGCCGAGGGCGCGCTCGCCGACCCGCAGCAGCGGCTCTTCCTGGAGTGCTGCTGGCGGGCGCTGGAGTCCTCCGGCCACGGGGGCGGCGTCGGCGCGGGCACGGTCGGCGTCTACGCCGGGGCCGCGCACAGCTCCTATCTCATGGCCAACCTGCACAACCGCTACGACCCCACGGGCGGCGGCGCGGACCCGGTCGGCAGCCTGCAGTCGGCGATGGCCACCGTCGCCGACTATCTGCCGCTCCATGTCGCGTACCGGCTCGGGCTCACCGGACCGGCGCTCGCCGTCAACACCACCTGCTCGACCTCCCTGGTCGCCGTACACGTCGCCGCGCAGGCGCTGCTCAACGGAGAGTGCGACACCGCGCTCGCGGGCGGGGTATCGCTGACGGTCCCGCAGGGGCACGGCTACCTGCACGTGCCGGACGCGATGTTCTCCGCGGACGGCCGGGTGCGGCCGTTCTCGGCGGAGGGCAGCGGCATCGTCTTCTCCCAGGGCGTGGGAGCCGTCGTGCTGCGCCGCCTGGACGACGCGCTCTCCGACGGCGACGAGGTGCTGGCCGTGCTGCTCGGCTCGGCGGTCAACAACGACGGCGCCGACAAGGTCGGCTTCACCGCCCCCTCGGTGCGCGGGCAGGCCAGGGTCATCGCGGAGGCGCTGTCCGTCGCCGGGGTCGAGCCCCGCGCCATCGGGTACGTCGAAGCGCACGGCACCGCCACCCGCCTGGGCGACGCCGTCGAGGTGACCGCGCTGCGCAAGGTGTTCGGCCCGGAGGGACCGGCGTGGTGCGCACTCGGCTCTGTCAAGGGCAACATCGGGCACGCCAACTCCGCGGCCGGCATCGCGGGCTTCGTCAAGGCCGTGCTCGCGGTCCGCCACGGCGTCATCCCGGCCTCACTCGGCGCCAAGCCGCTCAATCCGGCGCTGGAGCTGGACGGCTCGCCGTTCGAGGTGGCGGTGGCGACCGGACCGTGGGAGGGGCGCCGGTACGCGGGCGTCAGCGCGTTCGGCATCGGCGGCACCAACTGCCACGCGGTCCTCGGAGAGGCTCCGCCTCGCCCGCAGGCCCCGGCGGACGACCGTCCCCAGCTGCTGCTGGTCTCGGCCCGTTCCGCCCCGGCGCTCACGCGGGCCGCCGAGGTGCTCGCGGCCGCGGAGCCGGCGGATCTGGCCGACGCCGCGTACACGCTGCATGCCGGGCGCAAGGCGTTCGCCCACCGCCTCGCCGTGGCCGTCCCCGGCCCCGCCGACGTGCCCGGCGCGCTGCGCGCCGCGGTGCCCGCCGCCGTGCCCGAGACCGCGCCCCGGGTCGTGTTCGCCTTCCCCGGCGGGGGTGCGCAGTACGCCGGCATGGGCTCTGGCCTGTACGGCGACGAGCCGGTCTTCGCCGAGTCCGTCGACCGGTGCGCCGAGGCGCTGGTGCCGCTCCTTGGCGCCGACGTACGCGAGCTGATCCTCGCCCGCCGCGACGACCCGGCGGCACGGACCGCCGCCCGGAACCCCGGGATCGGGTTGCCCGCGCTGTTCACCGTCAGCGTGGCCACCGCGGCGCTGCTGGAGTCGTGGGGCGTCGTGCCGGACGCCGTGCTCGGGCACAGCCTCGGCGAGTACGCAGCGGCCGTGGTCTCGGGCGCGCTGTCGATGCAGGACGCGGCGTCCCTGGTGGCTGTCCGGTCGACCGGCATGGCCGCGGCCGCGGGAGCGATGCTCGCGGTGTCCCTGCAAGAGGAGGCGGTCGGCGAGTTGATCGGCCGCCACCCGGACCTCGACCTGGCCGTCGTCAACGCCCCGGACTCGTGCGTGCTCTCCGGGCCCGCCGAGGCGGTGGCACGGGTGCACGATGAACTGCGAGAGGCAGGCGTCGAGGCCACGCTGCTGCACCTGGACGCCGCGGCCCATTCACGACTGATCGAACCCGTCATGCCCGCACTGCGCCGCGCTGCCGAACGTCTCTCGCCCCACACACTGAGGGTGCCGCTGGTGACCACGCTCACTGGGGACTGGGCGGGCGACGCGCTGTCCGATCCCGAGCACTGGGTACGTCACCTGCGCTCCACCGTGCGCTTCTCCGGTGCCGTGCGGACCGCCGTGGGGGACTCGCCCACCGTGCTCGTCCAGGTCGGACCCGGCAGCGGGCTGGTCACCGCCGCCCGCCGCCACGGTCTGCCCGCGCTGCGGGCCGCCCTGGCCACCTTCCCGGCGCCCGCCGAGGACCAGCAGGACCGGGCCGCCGCGCTGTCGGCCGCCGGACACCTGTGGACGCACGGCGTGCCGCTCGACGCCGCAGCCCTGCACCGGCCGGGACGCCACCGCGTCGCCCTGCCCGGGCACCCGTTCCGGCGCCGCCGCCTGTGGATCGACCCGCCCGCCCCGAGCGCGGCGGCGGTGCGGCACACGGGGGAGCTGCTGCAGATCCCCGTATGGCATCGGGCGGTCCCGGCTCCCGCTCCCCGGCTCCCGCACGGCCAACGATGGCTGGTCGTCGGCGGATCACCCGAGCTGGCGGACGCCCTCGCGCGAGCCGGGGCCGAGCCCGTCACCGCTGCCGATTTCCCGGGCGCGAGCTGTGCCGGAGCCGTCTACGTCCTCGATCGCCAGGACCAGGAGGAGAGCTTGGACGGGCGGGTCCGCGAGGCCGTCGTCGGCTTCGCGCGCTTCGCCGCCCTGCTCGCCTCCCACCCCGACCCGCCGCGGCGCCTGCTGCTGGTGACCGCCGCGGGCGAACGGGTGGAGAGCTCCGACACGATCGACCCGGCAGCGGCGGCGGTGCGGGCGCTGCCACGCGTCCTCGCACAGGAGAGCCCCGGCTTGACCTGGCGGTCCGTCGACCTACCCCGCGGTCCCGTGGACGTGCGCGCCGTGGTCTCCGAGGCCGCCGACCTCGCCGCCGCCGAGAACAGGCAGCCTGGGGGCGCTGTCGAGCCGGGGCCCACCGCCGCGGAGATCGCTGTGCGTGGTGCGGCGCGGTGGCTGCGTTCCTTCGCGCCCTGGCGGCCCGCGGCGGACCCGGCCGGGACCCGCGAGGGTTCGGTGGCGGTCATCCTGGGCGGTCTGGGCGACGTCGGGTTCACGATGGCGGAGCACCTGGCCGGTCAGGGGGTCAAGGTGGTGCTGACGTCCCGTACCGGGGTGCCTGCGCAGGCCGCTCCGGAGAGCCGGGACGCCGAGCGGCTGGCCTGGCTCCGGCGGCTGGCCGGGCTCGGGCTGGAGGTGCAGATCGAGGTCGCGGACGCCGCCGACGCCGGCGCGACCCGTGCGCTCCTGGACGGCGTGGCGCGTCGGCACGGGCGGCTCGACCTCGTCGTGCACGGCGCCGGTGTGGTCGCCTCCGCCGGGATCGGTCCGCTGCGAGAGGCCGACGCCGGCGTCGCCGACGCGCACGCCCGCGCCAAGGTCGGTGCCGCCGTCGCGCTGCGGCAGGCCATCGACGCGCTGCCCGAGCAGGTCAGGCCGCGCGCTGTGCTGTTGATGTCGTCGGCCACCGCCGCCGTCGGCGGGCTCGGCCTCGGCCCGTACGCGGGGGCCAACCGCGCGCTCGACGCCGTCGCCGAGCAGGCGGGAGCCGGTACGGGCACCCGATGGGTCAGCGTGGCCTGGGACGGCTGGCGGGTCGGCCCGGCCGGACGGGAGCGCATCGTCGCCTCGGCGCACTCCATCGGCGCCGCCGACGGCATGCGTGCCCTCGACCGGATCCTCGTGGCCGTGGCCGACGGCAGCGCGCCGCCCGTGGTGGCCGTG
Source organism: Nonomuraea sp. CA-141351 (assembly GCF_050944675.1). NCBI lineage: Bacteria > Bacillati > Actinomycetota > Actinomycetes > Streptosporangiales > Streptosporangiaceae > Nonomuraea > Nonomuraea sp. CA-141351. The sequence goes on along the minus strand of NZ_CP191982.1, from coordinate 6,848,105 downwards.
TCACCCGCCGATCTGGCCGCCCGCCTGTCCTTCGACGCTGCGGATGTCTCCAGGGAAGCGCCCTCGGAGGGAGAGAGCGTTGACTGGCGTCCGGCGGAGCGGCTCGTGGGCGCCCTCTGGTCCGAGCTGCTCGGCTTTCCCGTGAACGACCGCGAGGCGGACTTCTTCGCGCTGGGCGGGCACTCCTTGCTGGCCACCCGCATGCTGGCGCGGCTCGCCGACGACCACGGTGTGCCGCTGCGGCTGAGCGACCTGCTGGCCAGGCCCACGGTGACCGCGCTCGCCCAACTGCTGCCGGACGGCGGGTCCGGCGGCCCGGTCCAGGTCTCGGAACCCGCCTCGACAGGGGAGACCGACTTCCCGCTGACCCGGGTGCAGCACGCGTACTGGGTCGGTGGCGGAGGCGGATACCGTCACGGCGGCACGGCCTGCCACTTCTACCTCGAATACGACTGCCCGGATCTCGACATCCCGCGATACCAGCGGGCGTGGAACCGGGTCATCGCCCGGCACCCGATGCTGCGCGCCGTCATCACCCCCGAGGGCCGCAACCGGATCCTGGACCGGGTGCCCGAATACCGCATCCGCGTGCACGACCTGCGCGAGGAGGCCGATCCGGCGGCCCGCCTGGCCGTGCTCAGGGAACAGCTGTCGCACCGGACGCCGCGCCCCGACCGCTGGCCGCTGGTCGAACTGCGTGCCGCCCTGCTGCCGGCGGGCACGGTCCGCCTTTTCGTCGGCGTGGACGTGCTGGTCTGCGACACCGCCAGCTACCTGCTGCTCGATCGAGAGCTGAGGCACTTCTACGAGCACGACGGCGGCCCCGACCTGCCCCCGATCGGCACGGATTTCGCGGCCTGCGTACGCGCCGTGGAGGAGCGAGAGTCCGGACCGGCGGCCGAGTACTGGCGGGCCAGACTCGGCGATCTGCCGGGCCCGCCCGCGCTGCCCGTGCGGGACGGCGAAGCGGCGGCCCCGAGGTTCACCAGGCGCAGCGCCACGCTGACCCCCGAGGTCTGGGAGCGGCTCAAGCGGCGGGCCGCCGACCACGCGGTCACCCCCACCGCCGCGCTGCTCGCCGCGTACGGTGACGCGCTGCACGCCTGGTCGGGCAGCGATCGGTTCTGCGTCAACCTCACCCTGTTCGACCGGCCGCGCATCCATCCCGACGTCGGCAAGGTCGTCGGCGACTTCACCTCGCTCATGCTGCACGAGGTGGACCGGAGAACTCCGGCCACTTTCGCCGAGCGCGCCAGGGCCGCCCAGCGCAGGCTGTTCCAGGATCTCGACCACCGCGACTTCTCCGCGCTGGACGTGCTGGCCGAGCAGTCGGCCCGCACGGGACGGCTGGCACAGGCGCCTGTCGTCTTCACGAGCGCACTCGGCCTGGACGACACCCACGACCTCGACTGGGTCGGCACCCCCGTCTACGGGGTCAGCCAGACACCGCAGGTCTGGCTGGACCACCAGGCGTTCGTCCAGCACGGAGAGCTGCTCCTGCAATGGGACGTGGCCGAGACCGCGCTCCCGGCGGACGAGGCCGACGCCGCCTTCGACCGCTACGTGGCCGAGGTACGCCGCCTGGCCGACGACCCTTCAGCCTGGGAGAGCACGTACGGCGACCTGACCCTGCTGCTGCGCGAGGGCACCCACCCGCGGCCGCTGTTCCTCGTGCATCCGTCCGGCGGAGACGTGCTCTGCTACGCCGAGCTGGCCCGCCTGCTCGACACCGACCGCGCGGTCGTCGGGCTGACCGATCCCGCCTTCGCCGGCATCTCGCCGCCCGGCGACATGGAGGCCCTCGCCGACCTGTACGTGCGGGCGGTGCGCGCCTGGCAGCCCGCCGGCCCGTACGCGCTCGGCGGCTGGTCCATGGGCGGCACTCTGGCCCAGCTCATGGCCTGCCGCCTGGCGGAGGCGGGCGAGCGGGTCGAGCTTCTGGCGATGCTGGACTCGAACGTCCCCGACCGGATCCGTCCGCTCCCCGCCGAGAGAACCGATGCGCACGCGGCCGCCCGCTACCTGCGCTCCCTGCAGGCGTTCCGCGACGCGGACCTCGACGTATCAGCACCGGACCTGGAGGCGCGCCTCGCGGCACTGCACGAGGCCGACCTGCCGGGTGAGGTATCCGGGCTGCTGCGGCGGGCCGGGCTGCTCGGCGCCCGCGACTCGGTGGCGGAACGGCTAGAGGTCTTCACCCGCCACCTGCGCGTCCTCGGCGAGCACCGGGCCCGCCGCCTCGACGGCGACACACGGGCCCTCCTCGTCCGCGCCGCGCTGCCGTCCCCGCTCAACGGCGGGATCGGCATGGGCGTCGACGACGTGCCCGACCGCGACCACCTCGGCTGGCGCCCGTTCCTGCCCGGGCTCCGGGCGGAGCCGGTCGACGCGCACCATTACTCCCTGCTCCGCGCGCCCGCCGTGCGCCGTGTCGCGGAACTGCTCGACGAGCTCCTTCGCGAGCCCTGACCCTCCGGAAGAGGAATCCATGACCTTCAAGCAGCGACGACCTGCCCTGCTGATCGCTCTCGCGGTGCTCGTCGCCGGTTGCTCGGCGCCGCCGCCTACCTCGGGCAGCACCAGTACCCTGCGGTACGTGGCCGCGGGCAGCCCCGCCGCCGCGAGCAACGACCCGCACGGCGGGCTGGCCAACGAGTCGGACGGGCTGCGGTTCTCCCTGCTCTACGACGTCCTGACCGTGCCCGGGGACGACGGCACAGCCAAGCCCCGCCTGGCCGCCTCCTGGGAGCCGGACCCGACGCTCACCCGGTGGACGTTCCGGCTGCGCCCGGAGGCCACGTTCAGCGACGGGCGCCCCGTACGGGCCGCCGACGTGCTGTACTCGCTGCGCCGCATCGAGCGCAAGGCGGCCGAGAACTACGGCAGGCTCGCGTCGTTCGACACCCAGGCCTCCGCCGCGCCCGACGATCACACCGTCGTCCTGGTGAGCAGGACGCCGAACGCCCTCGCGCCCGAGGCGCTGGAATCGGTCACGTTCGTCGTCCCCGAGGGCAGCGAGGACTTCGGCAAGCCCGTGGCGGGCTCGGGGCCGTACCAGATGGCCGGCGGCGACGCCCAGACCGCGGTGCTGAAGCGTAACCCCCGGTGGTGGGGCCCCCGCCCGAGCCTGGACGGCGTCGAGATCCGAGCCGTCGCCGATCCCCAGGCCAGGGCCGCCGCGGTCACCTCCGGCCAGGCCGACGTGGCGGGCAGCGTGAGCCCCGCCGCCGCGAAGGCCGCCGGCACCGGCGTCCGGGTGGTGCGCCGCACGCCGGTGACCCAGTACCCCTTCGTGATGCGCCTGGACCGCAAACCCTTCGACGACCCGCGGGTCCGCGAGGCGTTCAAGCTGGCCGCCGACCGCCAGGCCCTGGTCGACACCGTCTTCCTCGGGTACGGGAAGGTCGCCAACGACCTGCCGACCCCGTACGACGCCTCCTACCCCAAGGACCTGGCGCAGCGGTCCCGCGACGTGGCCCGGGCCAAGGAGCTCCTGGCCGCCGCCGGACACGCGGACGGGCTTCAGGTCACCCTGCGCACCTCCACGTCGTACCCCGGCATGGACAGCGCCGCCACCCTGTACGCGCGTCAACTCGCCGACATCGGGGTCACCGCCACCGTGCGCAACGAGCCGCCGGACACCTATTTCACGAACGTGTGGAGCAAGGCCGACTTCTACACCGGCTACTTCGGCGGCATCCCTTTCACCGACGTGGCCAGAGTCGCGCTCGTCTCGACTTCCCCGACGAACGAGACCGCCTGGAAGCGGCCCGCCTGGGACAAGGCGTTCGCCGCGGCGCTCGCCGTCCGCGACGCCGCCGACCGCAACAGCCGCCTCGGGGTGCTGCAGAAGGAGCTGTGGAAGGACGGCGGGTACGTCGTGTGGGGCCTCGGCGAGGGACTGGACCTGACCTCGCCCGCAGTCCACGGCCTGCCCACGGGGCCCGGGTTCCAGCGCTTCCTTCTCGACGGCGTCCGGCTCGGCGACGCGGGCTGAGCGTGCGTCTCTCCACGCCGACGGGGCTGCCCCGTGCCGTCCTGGCGCCGTTACGGGCGGTCGTCCTGCTGGCCGCGGTCTCGGTCGCGGTGTTCGCCGCCACCGAGCTCCTGCCGGGAGACGCCGCCGACGCCGTGGGCGCCGGCCGGGCCTCGGCGGCGCAGCTCGACGAGCTGCGCGCCGAGCGCGGGCTCGACCGGCCCGGCTGGGAGCGCTGGGCGAGGTGGGCCTGGGCGCTGGCCCACGGCGACGCGGGCCGGTCCCTGCTGACCGGCCGCCCCGTCGTGGATCTGGTCGGCGGGCGGCTGCCCGCCACCGCCGTGCTGGCCGGGTCCGCCTTCGCGCTGACCGCGCTGCTCGTCCTGCTGGGCTGCGCGTTCGCCGGCCGCCGAGCGCTGCGCCGTCCGGGGGACGCCGGCGGCGGCCTGGCGACGGCGCTCACCGCCGTGCCCCAGGTGGTCGTGGCGGCCGCGCTCGCGGCGCTGCTCAGCGGGGTGCTGGGGTGGGTGCCGCCGGTGTCCCTGCTGCCTCCGGGCGGCGGTCCGCCGGATCCGTCGATCCTGGTCCTTCCCGTCCTGACGCTGGCCCTGCCCTCGGCGGCGTTCGGCGTCGCGCTGCTCGGCGGCGTCGTGGCCGACGCCCTGCGCAGGCCGTACGTGACGGACGCCCGCATCCGTGGTGTGCCGGCCGGTCGCATCCTGCGCCGTCACGTGCTGCCCGTGCTGGCCGCACCAGCGCTGCGGGTGCTGGCGGTCGTGGTCGGCGGGCTCACCGCGGGCAGCGCCCTGGTCGAGACGGTCTTCGGCTACGCGGGGGCGGGCGAGCTGCTCGTCAGCTCGGTGGCCGCCCGGGACACGCCCGTGGTGCAGCTCCTGGGGCTCGGCTCGGCCGCGGCCGTCCTGGCGGTGCTGCTGCTCGCCGACCTGGTCCCGGTGCGGCGGCCGTCGTGAGCCGGATCTCCCTCGCGTTCGCGGTCGTTGTCGTCGCGGTGACCTTGCTGGGGCCGGTCCTCGCCCCTTACGACCCGGCCGCTCCCATGACCGCGCCGTGGCAGGCAAGCTCCGCCGGCCACCTTCTGGGAGGCGACGTGCTGGGCAGGGACGTGCTCTCGCGGGCCCTGGCAGGAGGGCGGGACCTGCTGATCCTCTCGCTCGTGGCGGCGGTGGCCGCCACTCTCGCCGGCACGCTCGGCGGGCTCGCGGCCGGGTGGGGCGGGTCCCGCGTGCTCGCGGCCGGTGCCGACCTGCTGCTCGCCGTGCCGGTGCTGTTGCCCGCGTTGGTGCTGGCCGTGTCCCTGCCCGGGGACGCCGCCGTCGTCGCCGCCACGGTCCTGGCAGGAGCGCCGCTGACGCTGGGAGTGGTCCGCGACGCCACCGCGGGCGTACGGGAACGCGGATATGTTCGCGCGGCGCGGCTGCGGGGCGAGCGCACCCTCGCGGTGCTGCTGCGCGAGGTGCTCCCGGCCGTGGCCGGAGTGCTGGCCGCCGACCTCGGGCTGCGCTTCGTCACCGCGCTGCAGCTGGCCTCCGCGCTCGCCGTGCTCGGCCTCACCGACGCGCCTGCCACGGGGGACTGGGCCGCGATGCTCCGCGAGAACCTGGCGGGCGCCGCCCTCAACCCCGCGGCCCTCGCGGCTCCCGCGCTGCTGCTCGCCCTGCTGTCCCTGGCCGTCGCCGCCGCCGCGCACGCAGGACTCCGCCACGCCTTCGGGACGGGGGACGCCTGGTGACGGCACACGAGGGACTGCGCGCCGACCGGATCCGCGTCACCGGCCCTGCGGGCCGCGTCGTCCTCGACGGACTCGGTACGCACGCCGCGCCCGGCCGCGTCCTCGCACTGACGGGACCCTCGGGCAGCGGGAAGACCACACTGCTCAGGGCCCTGCTCGGCTGCCTGCCGCCGGGGCTGCGGCTCGCGGCCGGTGAGGTGCGCTGGCGCGGTGGCCCGGTGCCCACCGGACGGGCCGGCCGCCGCTGGCGTCTCACCCAGGTCGGCTGGCTGGCGCAGGACCCGGCCTCCACCCTCGACCCGTGGCGATCCGTGCTGGACCAGGTCACCGAGGCCCTCGCCGACCGCGGCGCCACGGAAACGGCCGCACGCGCCGAGGCCGCCGCGCTGCTCGAACGCCTCGGCCTCGATCTCACCCTGCACACGAGGACACCGGAGCGGCTCTCCGGCGGGCAGGCCCAGCGAGCCGCCCTGGCCCGCGCCCTCGCCGGAGACCCGCCCCTCCTGGTGCTGGACGAGCCCACCAGCGGCCTGGACCCGGCCTGCGCCCGGCTCGCCGCCGAGGCCGTGCGCCGGCGGCGGGGCGACCCGTCGCGGGTCACGGTGCTGGTCTCCCACGATCGGCGGTTGGTGGCGGACCTCGCCGACGACGTGACGGAGATCGCCGCCGTCGCCCCGCCCCGCAACCCGGCGAGCGTGTTTCGGCGGACGGACGCGCCCGCGGTGCTGACCGTACGCGGGCTCGTCCTGGACCACCCGGCGGGCGGGCCCCCGCTCCTCGCCGCCGACCTGACCCTGCACGCCGGCGAGCTCGTCGCGTTGCTCGGACCCTCCGGCAGCGGCAAGAGCACTCTGCTGCGCGCCCTCGCCGGGCTGCACGCGCCCGCCACGGGGACCCTGATCCTGTCGGCGGCCGACGCCGCGGGATCCCTTCCGCACCTGGCGAGCGAACGCAGCCGCGCCCAGCTGCGCCGCATCCAGCTCGTCGGCCAGAACCCCCGCGACGAGCTCAATCCCGCCCATCGGGCCGTGACGGCGGTCGCCCGCCCGCTGCGCACGCTCGCGGGCCTGGGACCCGCCCCGGCGCGGGCGCAGGCGCTCCGCCTCCTGGCCGACCTCGGCGTGGACGCCGAACACGCCGCACGCCGCCCGGGACGGCTCTCCGGTGGCCAGCGGCAGCGCGTCGCCGTGGCCCGCGCGGTGGCCCCGGGCGCCGCCGTCCTGCTCGCCGACGAGATCACCTCGGCCCTGGACGCGGCCACCGCGACGCGGCTGCTCGACCTCCTCGACCGGCTCCGCGCCGACGGCCTCGCCGTGCTCCTGGCCACACACGACCCGGACGTGGCGGTCTGCGCCGACCGGGTCCTGCGCCTGAGCGCCGGAGCCCTGCGCGAGCAGGACGTGAGGGCGCATCCATGAACACCATCCAGACGGAGGACCAGCCGTGACCGACGAAGCCATCCTTGACGTGCTGCGCGACCACCCGTGCGTGGCCACCGCGCGCCGGGGTCCTGAGGGCGTCCTGGTGCGCCCGCGGCCCGAGGTGCTCGCCGTGCGCCCCCGCCCGGGAGCGCTGCTGCGCGAGTTCCTGGAGCACTGGGGAGACGTCTACGACTGGGTCTACGAAGGCTCTCCCAAACCCGGCGAACCCGACTTCTCCGGCTGGCGCGCCTCCGACACCGGCCTGCCGTTGCCCCAGGAGCACATGGCCGACTGGCTCCGAAACACCGTCGACCTGGTGCTGAGCTGCCGCCCGTCGCGCGTGCTCGAACTCGGCTGCGGCAGCGGGCTGCTGTTGCACGCGCTGCGCGAGCACCTGACCGCGTACGTCGGCACCGACGTCTCCGCCGCCGCCGTCGAGCGGCTCGGCCCGGTGACCACATCAAGGGTCGCGGTCGTCCGCGCCGCCGCCCACGAGGCCCGTTCAGAACAGGTGACCAGGGCGCTGGCCGACACCATGGGACCGCGGGCCCGGCCCGACTGCGTCCTGCTGAACTCCGTCACCCAGTGCTTCCCCCATCTCGGCTACCTACGGGCCGTGCTGCTCGATGCCCTCGCCCTGGTCGCCCCCGGTGGCACGGTGATCGTCGGTGACATCCGGCACGCCGGGCTCCTCGGCCACTACTGCCGCTGGGTCGAACGCGCCAAGGACCCCGGGGCCGACGAGGCCGAGATCGAACGGCGGGCGGTGCGGCGGGCCGCGCAGGAGGAGGAGATGCTGCTCGACCCGCGCACGATCGCGCGCATCGCCCTGGAGGCGGGCCGTTCCGTCGCAGTGTCGGCCCACGCCCGCACCATGGCCGACGACACCGAGCTCACCCGCTACCGCTACGACCTCGTCCTGCACGTCGACGCCGAGAGGGCCCGGGCGTGGCCCGGGTCCGGGCTGCGCGACGGCATCCCCAACGCGCTCCTGGACGACTCCCCGGACGCGAGCACGCCCCACGCCCTCCGTCTCGGGACGCCGGATGACGGGTCGGTACTGCTCGATCTCGCCGATCCGGGCCGCCTGACCGTGGCACGGCCCGCGGCGGCCGGACGGTTCACGGCCGAGAGCGTCGCCGCCCTGGCCGAGGGCGTCGAACCGGGCCGGCTCGCGCACGAGCCCATGACCGCCTTCGTGGCCCGGCGGCTGCCCGAGGTGCTGTACGACCACCTGCGCGCGGCCCTGCCCGGCACGCCGCTTCCCGGCATCGGCGTGGAGGAGGCGCCCGGCGATGCCCATTGAGCTGCCCTCGCGCGACGATCTCCGGCTGGTCCGCCGCGCCCTCGAAGGGCTGCCTGGCGTGGCCGAGGCGGAGGTCTTCCTCATCGCCGACGGCCCCAGGGCAGCCATGTCAGCCCTGGTCTCCGACGGGCGCCCGCTGCCGGAACCTTCAGTCGCCACCCCGCCACCGGCCCGGCTCGGCAGTGGCGAGACGCAGGTCGTGCCGGGCTGCCTGGCGGCCATGGAACGGGCGGCCTTGCTGGCCATCGCCCACACCGTGCACACCACGGGATTGTTCCGCGACAGCGCGGAGGCGCTCGGGGCCGCCCCACGCCACCGGTGGATCGTCCGCCGCTGGCTGGCCGCACTCACCTCCGAGAACCTGCTAGCGCCCCCATCCCGCCAGGAGTTGGCCCGCGCCATGCGGGACCTCGACGCCGCCCGCCAGCAGCTGGGCTATCCCGCCGAGATGGGCCGCTTCTTCCAGACGGCGCTGCGCAGCCTGCCGCGGCTCGTACGCGACGAGATCACCCTGCAGTCCCTGCTCTTCGCGGGCGGAGGCATGACCACCGCCCGGGGCAACTACCGCGACAACCTGATCAGCCGCCACCTCAATGAAGTGGCGGCCACAGCCGTGGCGGCACGCGCTCCCGCCCGAGTGCTGGAGATCGGCGCGGGGGTGGGCGCCACCACCGACGCGGTACTCGCCGCCGTGGGCGAGGTGGACTACTTGTTCACCGACGTCTCCGCCTTCTTCCTGGACGCCGCGCGCGAACGCTTCGCGCACCGGCCGGGGCCGCGCTACGCCCTCTTGGACGTCAACGCCCCGATGGCGCTGGACGAGCAGCCGTTCGACGTCGTCCTGGCGGCGAACGTCCTGCACAACGCCCGCCACGCCGGACGCACCCTGGCCGCGATCCGCGAGCTGCTGGCACCCGGCGGCACGCTCGTGCTGATCGAGTCGTGCGTCGAACACCACCTGGTGTCGGCCTCGATGCACTTCCTCATGTCGCCGCGGACCGACGAGCTTCTCCCCGGCTTCGCCGACGTTCGGCAGGGCCAGGACCGCGTCTTCCTGAGCCGTACCGAATGGATCCGGCAGCTCACGGCGGCCGGGTACCGGGACGTGCGCGTCGAGCCCGCTCCCGACGACCCGCTCGCCGCGGCCGGACAGTACGTCTTCACCGCAGTACGCGGCGACCGCCACCCGGACCCCGCCCCGTTACTTTCCAAGGCGGCCGAGGCGCTGCCGCCGCGCCTTGTCCCCCGCGAGATCCACACCGTCGACGCCCTCATTACAGATCGGAGCCACCGCCCGTGACCGTAGACCCCGAACCCACGCTGCGCCGGATCTGGGCGGACATCCTCGACCTCCCCGAGAACGACATCTCTCCGGGCGACAGCTTCCTCTCCCTGGGCGGCGACTCCGTGCTCGCCGTCCGCACCGCCGCCCTCGTCCGCAGGCGACTGGGGGTGGTGCTGGCGATGTCCGACATCCCGGTGCAGCACACGCTCGCCGACCTCGCCGCCGTCGTCCGCGAGCGCGGCTCCGTGCGCGCTGCCGACGTGCCCGACCTCAAGGTGGCCCGGCGGGACGACCCGCTCGCGCCGTTCCCCCTGCTGCCGCTCCAGCAGGGCTACTTCGTCGGCCAGCAGGACGGCTGGGAGCTGTCGTACGAGTCCGCGCACCACTACGCGGACCTCGGCCTGACCGGCGTGGACGGCGACGAGGCCGCCGAGGCGCTGCGCGACGCCCTGCACCGGCTCGCCGCCCACCAGCCCGCACTGCGGGCACGCATTCTGCCCGACGGCAGCCAGCGCATCCTCGACCTGGACGCGCCCGGCGCGATCCCCTCCCTGACCGTCCACGACTGGCGCGCACTCGACCCCGACGAGGCCGTCCGGCAACTGGCCGGACTCCGCGCAGACATGCGCGCGCACGGCCCTGACCCGGCCACGGGGCCAGGCATCGACCTGCGCCTCAGCCTCCTGCCGGACGGGCGCGGCAGGCTGCACTCCTCCATGAGCCTGCTCCTGGTGGACGGCTGGTCGTCCGGCGTCTTCTACCGCGACCTCTTCGCGTTCGCCGCCGACTGGAACACCGTGCTCGCGCCGCTGGACATCGACTTCGGCGACTACGTCACCGCCGTCCAACGGCTGCCGGAGACACCGCAGTGGCAGGCCGACCGCGACTGGTGGTGGCAGCGGCTCGACACCTTCCCCCAGCCACCCGCGCTGCCGCTCGCGGCCGAGCCGGACGCCGTACGGGCCGACGTGATGCGCAGCCTTGAAACCCGGCTGGCCCCCGAGCGCTGGACCCGTGTCCAGGAGCTGTGCCGCGCGCACGGGGTGACGCCGTCCGCCGCCGCGCTGGCCGCCTACGCCGTCGCGCTCGCGCGTACCGCCGGCCATCGGCGCTTCCTGCTCAACAGCCTCCAGCTCAACCGGCTGCCGCTGCACCCGGACGTGCATCGCATGGTGGGCGCGTTCTCCTCCACCGTGCTGTTGCCGGTCGAGCTGCCGGAGCGGGCCTCGTTCGCCGCCCTCGCCCGCGACCTTCAGACGCTCACCGGCGAGGCGCTCGCGCACAACCTCGTCTCCGGCGTGGAGGTGTCCAGGGAGCTCGCCCGCCGATGGGGTACGACCCGGCCGGTCGCGCCCGTCGTCTTCCAGAGCACGTTGGGGGTGGACGCGGCCATGGGCAGCTCGGTTCCGGATGAGGCCGGGCCACTGGGCCGCATCGACCTGGCCGACCACCGGCAGGAGCTGCGCACCCCGCAGGTGGCCATGGAGGGGCGCCTCTACGAGGCCAGGGACGAGCTGGTGATCGTGCTGTCGCTGGTGGAGGAGCTCTTCCACGCCGCGGACGTGGAGCGCCTGTTCGTCACGTTCACCACGCTCCTGCGATCCTTGGAAACACCGGAGGGCTGGAAGAGCGACTGCGACCTGCCGGGCGTACTGGACCTGGAGGGCGGCCTCCGGCTCGGCGCCCGCCCCCGCGCCACCGCCGGGCAGGACAGCGGCCCGCCACGCGACGAGCTGGAACAGGCGGTGGCCGACTGCTGGCGCGAGCTCCTCGACCTGCCGATGCAGAATCGACTCGACCGGGCGGCGGAGTTCTTCGCGCTCGGCGGGGACTCGCTCATCGCCATCCGGATGCTCACCCGCCTGGCTCGCTCAGGACTCCCGCAGATCACGCCACGGGACTTCCTCGCCGCGCCCACCGTCGCCGGACTGGCCGCGGCCATCCGCGAGAAGCGCTGACCGGACGGCCCGGCGGCCGCGTGCCGCCGGGCCGTGTCGTCGTTCAGCTCACGCCCGGCGCGGCCAGGCCGGCGTCCTCGCGGAACAACTCCTGGTCCACCCAGACCGCGGCCCTGGCGCCGTCCGCCGCCCCCATGACCACGAACGTCATCGCGTCCGGCAACGCCTCAAGCCGGGCCATGTCGCCCGCCGCGTACACCCCGCGTACGGAGGTCTGCTGAAACTCGTTGACCCGCACGCACCCGTCCGGCAGCAGGTCACAACCCAGCCGCTCGGCCAGGTCGGAGTGCTGCCTGATGCGCGTCCGATGGAACACCGCCCCGCGGACGAGCGGCTGCCCGCCTTCGAGGCGCAGCTCAAGAGCGCCGAACTCGCCGCGCACCTCCGTGACCCGTTCCTCGCGCACCGCCACTCCGGCCTTCTCCAGGCGCTCGCGGTGCTCGTCCGGCGGCGCCTCGCCGTTGCCGCACAGCACGACGTCGTCGCTGAAGCGGTCGGCGACGTACAGGGCGAGCATGACGCTCGGAAAGTCTGAGCCCAGGACGGCGATGGGCTGCTCCCTGGCCTCGTAACCGTGGCAGAAGGGGCAGTGGAACACGCTGCGGCCGAACCGCTCGGCCAGGCCGGGGACGTCGGCGAGGACGTCGGTCTGACCGGTGGCGAGGACGAGCTTGCGCGCCCGTTCCCGGGAGCCGTCGGCCAGGGTCAGCTCGAAGCCCGAGGCGATGGCCGACGCGTCGACGACCTCGGCGGAGCGGGTCTCGACCGTGGGATAGGCCCGCAGATCCGCCTGCCCCGCCTCCCTGAGCGCTGTGGGGGAGAGACCGTCGCGGGACAGCAGCATGTGCGTCTCCTGCGCGGGTGCGTTGCGCGGCACGCCGCTGTCCAGCAGCAGCACGCGCCGCCGCTGCCGTCCCGACACCAGCGCCGCGTTGAGCCCCGCGGGTCCTCCGCCCACCACGATGACATCGAACATTTCGTATGCATCCCTTCGTCTTAGGTCGCCTATGTAACGATAATCATTTCCATCCTTGGGATGCCACAGATACGGTGGAAACGCGAGAATCATTGCGGGTGGCTGCAGGCACGACCGGAAATGATCGAGGTACGAGGTCTCTTCACGCCGTCGTCGGTGTCGCCGACCTGTCACTCCAGCCGGCGCGCGTGCGCTGGGCGCCGATGGCGCGGCAGGCCAGGTAGATGGTGAAGGAGATGGTGGTGACGTAGGGGCTGATCGGGATGCTGCTGCCCAGGGCGAGCAGGATGCCGCCGACCATGGAGGTGACGGCGAAGGCGACGCTGAGCAGCGGTACCAGACGGGGTGAGGCGGTGACGCGCATGGCGGCCGCGGCCGGGGTGACGACCAGCGCGAGGACCAGTAGCGCGCCCACGACCTGGATGGCGACGGAGACGGCCAGGGCGAGGATGACGGTGAAGACGGGTGACAGTGCGCGTACCGGTACGCCGCGTGCGGCGGCGACCTCAGGGTCGGTGCTCGCGAAGGTGAGGGGACGCCACACGACGGCGAGCGCGGCCAGCGCGAGGGCGCTGATGCCGATCAGCCAGGTCATCTGCGGCGTGTCGACGGCGACGATCTGCCCGGTGAGCAGGCCGAACTTGTTGGCCGCTCGGCCCTTGTACAGGGCAAGGAACAGCACGCCCAGCCCGAGGCCGAAGGGCATCAGCACGCCGATGATGGAGTTGCGGTCGGCGGCTCGGACGCCGAGAGCGCCGATGACCAGGGCCGCGACGATCGATCCGGCCAGCGAGCCGGCGGCGACGCTGACCCCGGCCAGCAAAGCGGCCGAGGCGCCGGCGAACGACAGCTCGGCGATGCCGTGAACGGCGAAGGCCAGGTCGCGCATCATCACCACGACGCTGATGAGACCTCCGACCACGCCGAGCACCGCTCCGGCGATGAGAGAGTTGGTGACCAGCGCCAGTAGCTCGCCGTAGTTGTCGTAGTTGAAGATCTGGCTCCAGATGCCGGGGTCGTCGGCGATCATGTGGATGATCATTGCTTCTCACCGCCGTGGTCATAGGAGCCGGGTGCGCCGACCACCACGAATCTGCCTTGTGCCCGGATCACCTCGACCGGGCTGCCGTACAGGTCCGACAGTACGGCCGAGGTCATGACCTGCTCGGGTGGGCCGATCCGGAAGCTTCCTGCGGCCAGGTAGAGCACCCGGTCGACGTACTGCAGGATCGGGTTGATCTCGTGGGTGACGAACAACACCGCCGTGCCGTGTTCTCGTCGCCGCTGGTCCACCAGGCCGGCCACTGCCCGCTGGTGGTTGAGGTCGAGCGACAGCAGCGGCTCGTCGCACAGGAGGAGGATCGGGTCGGTGGCCAGGGCCTGGGCGACACGCACGCGTTGTTGCTCGCCGCCCGACAGCAGGCCAAGCGGCACGTCGGCGTAGGGCGCGGCGCCCACGGCGGTCAGCAACTTGTCCACGCGCCGCCGGACGCGCCCGCCGCCGAGCGGCAGGCCCCAGCGGTGCCCGTCGATGCCCAGCCGTACGAGGTCGCGAGCGCGCAGCGGGGTGTGCGCGGCAACTGACCGGTGCTGGGGGATGTACCCGATCAGATCGCTTCCCCTGCGCTGTGGTCGCCCGTTGATCAGCAGGCTGCCCGCCGTCAGCTGCTGCTGTCCGAGCAGGACGCGTAGGAGGCTGGTCTTGCCCGATCCGTTCGGGCCGAGCACCGCGACGAACTCTCCGGCCCGCAGGTCGAGATCGAGATTCCGCCACAGGACGCGCCGGCCGTACGCCAGTGCCGCGTCCCGGAGGCTGAGCACGGTTGTGCCGGAGACTTCGTGTTCCGGTTCGACGTCGGTCACGGTGGTGTGATCGGTCATCGGCCCAGCGCCTTGGTGAGGGCGTCGAGGTTGCCGGTCATCCAGCCGATGTAGTCCTTGCCGGCGGGCAGGGTCTCGGTGACGGGTACGACCGGGATGCCGTTGTCGGCGGCGGCCTGCTGGAGCTTCTCGGTCTGTGGCCCTGCGGTCTGCTCGTTGTAGACCAGCGCCTGGACCTTCTTGCCGCTGAAGAGGGCGAGCGTCTCGGCCAGGACCTTGGGGGAGACGTCGTCGCCCTCCTCGATCGCCTCGGCGAACTCCTGGGGCGTGGCGTTGACCAGGCCGCACGCCTCCAGCATGTAGCCCGGAACCGGTTCGGTGATCGCCACGGCCGTGCCCTTGGCGGTCTCGGCGGTGCTCGCCTCCCGGTCCTGGAGGGTCTGGAGCTTCTGCTTGAAGGCGTCGGCGTTGCTAGTGAACATGGCCGCGCCGGCCGGGTCGGCCTTGCCCAGCGCGGCGGAAAGCTGGTCGGCCAGTTTCGCGACCGTGGGGAAGTCGTACCACACGTGCTCGTTGAGCGCGCCGCCCGCCGGGGCCGTTTTGCCGGAGATGGTGACGGCGTTGAGGAGCTGGGCCGAGGGGTTGTCGGCGGCCTTGAGCATGGTGTCGACGAAGTCGTCGTAGCCGCCGCCGTTCTCGATGACCACCTTGGCCTTGGACAGGGCGAGCTGGTTCTGCGTGTTGGCCTCGTAGGAGTGCGGGTCCTGCTCGGGGTTGCTGACGATCGAGGTCACCTGGACCTTGTCGCCGCCGATCTGCTGGGCGATGTCGCCGTACACGTTGGTCGAGGCCACCACGGTGACCGGCGCGGAGGCCGTCGCGGCGGCGGGGGTGCCGGAGGCTGAGGGAGACGATGAAGATCCGCAGGCTGTCAGCAACACGGAAGCCAGACTGGCCAGGACGAACAGCAAAGGACGGCGTTGAGGGGAACGCATACCGACCACCTAGGAACGATAACGATTTTCAAGTCAATTTAGCACCGTTCCAGGAGGCTGCTACCGAATGGGGGTATCAAGGGCATGGTGTGATGTAGTCGTTGTGATCCACCGACCGTTGATCTCCGGTCTGAGTGGTTTCAACGCTTCACCACACGTTGCGCGCCTGGTGGCGCGCGGTGTGTGGGCGTGCTGGGTTCGTGGCGACGTGTCCAGCGATGCTTAGTGCTCGTCCCAGTGGTCGTCGTGCTGCGCATGACGGTGGTCGTCATGGATGTAGTCCACGTGGTCCTCGTGTGGTACCGCGACGTGGCCGCAATTGGCCCCATGCTGATGATCATGGCCAGTGTGAGTGCTGTGGCCATGAGGGGTGCAGTCGTCGGCGTGGTCCTCGTGCAAGCGGTGCAGGTGTCCATCGTGAACGTAGTCCACGTGGCCCTGATGGGGTACGGCCACGTGCCCGCACGTTGGGCCATGCTGGTGGTCTTTGTTGTTGTGGACTTGAGGGTCGGCGGTAGTTGTCATGGGTGCGGTCCTCCGTCAGGTAACCAGGCTTCGGCCATATGCGGCTTCCTTTCTCCTGGCGTAGTAGGACCTACCCGGCTGATGCGACCGGCCATGGAGTTTGTGCTCTATTGGCCGACCGGTGGGGGAACCGAGGAACGGTCAGTCCGGCCGCCGAGGCTCGTGGCGGGCGTCGACCGCGAGCGCGACGGCCAAGCCGGTGACGGCCAGCGCGAGCGCGGGCACGATCGCCAGGCGTGGCGCGGCGACCAGCAGCGGCGTGGCCTCGCTCACCATGCCGCCCCAGTCGGTCTCGGGCGGCGGCAGCCCGATGCCGAGGAAGCTCAGCGAGGTGACGGCGATCAGCGTCCTGGCGAAGTCCGCGGTGGCGACGGTCAGGACGGGCCCGGCGATGTGCGGCCCGATGGTACGCCGGAGCAGGTAAAGCGGAGACGCGCCGATGGCCCGCACGGCCAGGACGTAGTCGGAGGAGGCCACCCGCCGGGTCGCCGTATGGGCGACGAGGCCGCAGTTGACCCAGCCGAGTGGTACGAGGGCGGTCAGGACGGCGACGTCCCCGGGCGGCAGCACGCCGGCCAGCGCGAGCGCCAGTGTGAGGCCGGGCAGGGCGAGTGCCATGGTGGCGGCCAGACGCAGCAGCCGGTCAGGGACACCTCCGGCGAGCCCTGCCGCGGCGCCGAACAGCGTGCCCAGAATCGTGGTGATCGCCGTGATGGCCAGCGCGAACAGCAGGGACATGCGGCCGGCCGCGGCGGTTCTGGTGAGGAGGTCGCGGCCGAGCTGGTCGGTGCCGAGCCAGTGTTCCGTACTCGCCGGCAGGAGAGCGTGCTCCAGGTCGGGCAGATGCGGGTCGTACCCGGACAGCGTGGGGGTGAGCAGGCAGAACAGTACGACCACGGCGAGCATCGCGATGCCGGCGCGGCCCCTCACCGGCGGCGCACCCGCGGATCGGCGGCCGCCAGGCAGAGTTCGAACAGGGCCAGGAGCAGTACGGTCGTGACCGCGGTGACCAGCACGTACGCCTGCACGATGGGCAGGTCTCGCTGCCTGATCGCCGACACCGCGAGCTGTCCCACGCCCGGCCAGGAGAACAGCGTCTCCACCACCACCGCGCCGGCCAGCAACTCCACGAGCACCGTACCGGCTGCCGTGATGGCGTTGGGCGCGGCCACGCGCAGAGCGTGCACCATGATCGCGCGCCGGGGCCGTACCCCCTTGGCGGCGGCGAGTTTGACGAACGGCAGCCGTAAGGCCTGGGCCAGGTCGGCCCGGAGCAGCCGCAGCAGCGTCGCGGCGCCCGCCAGGCCGAGGGTGAGGGCGGGGAGCACCACGGCTCCGGGGCTGTCCGCCCCGCCCGTGGGCAGCGCGCGCAATCCGACCGCGACGACGCTGATCATCAGGATCCCCACGATGTAGGGCGGGACGCCGGCGATCGCCACCGTCACGAGAGCGACGGCGCGGCTGTCGAGCGCCCCCGGCCTGAACGCGGCTCTGACGGAGGCGAGCACGGCGAGTACGACCGCGACGAGTGCCGCCGCTCCGGCCAGCCGCAGTGTCGCCGGAACCCGCGAGAGGATCTCGGCGGCGACGGGGGAGCGGTCGGTGTAGGAGTGTCCGAAGTCGCCGCGCAGCACGGCGAGCAGCCACCGCAGGTACTGGGTGAACAGCGGCTGGTCGAGACCGAGTTCGGCGCGCAGTTCCGCCACACTGCGCGCGGTCGGCTGGATGCCGCCGCGCCGCAGGATCTCCTCGGCGGGATCGCCCGGCGCCAGCGAGGTGAGCAGGAAGACCAGCACCGAGAGCGCCAGCAGCACGAGCAGGAGTTCGGCGGCGCGGCGCAGGACGGTGGCCGTCACCTCAGGGGGGCCAGCTTGCCCAGGTCGACCACGTACGCCACGCTCTGTGCCACCCCGCCGACCTTACTCGTCGTCACGATGGGATTGTCCTGGTACGCGAGCGGGATCATCGGGCGGTCGCCGGCGAGCAGGCGCTGGATCCGGTGGTAGAGGTCACGCCGCCGGGCCGGGTCGGTCTCTGTCGCGGCCTGGTCGATCAGCTTGTCGAACTCGGTGTTGCGGTAGCCGAGCCTGCGCTCGATGTTCCAGGAGGCGTCGGAGCGCAGGAAGCGGCGGAACAGGTAGTCGGCGTCGCCGTTGGGCACGCTGTAGGCGCTGAGGAAGATGTCGTAGTCCCCGGACTCCATCACGGACTTGGTGGCCTCGGCCACGGTCACCTTCGCGGGCAGGCCCGCCTGCTCCAGCGACGTACGCAGCACCTCGGCGATGTCGGTGTAGGGGAACTGGCCGGTCTCGGCCGAGGAGATGAGGATGGAGACGGGCGTGGTCGGCGCGCCCGCGGCGGTGACCAGCCCACGAGCCTTGCCTGGGTCGTACCTCGCGGTTGATCCGGGCTCGGCGAGGTCACCGAAAACGGGCGACAGGAACCCGGCGCCCGCCGTGGCCGTGCCGGCGAGGAGCTTGGCGGCTATGGACCGTCGATCGATCGCCAGGTCGGCCGCCTCGCGCAGGCGGGGATCGGAGAACGGCTCGCGCGAGGCGTTGAAGGTCAGGTAGTGCGTCAGCACCGAGGGGCTGCGGACGACCCGGAAGCCGCTGTCGCCGCCGACCGCCGCGACCTGCCCCGGCAGCAGCGCGCCCTTGTCGATCAGCCCGTCCACCTCACCGGCGCGCAACGCCGCGACCCGCGCGTTGGCGTCCGGGATCACCCTGACCACGATCTTCTCGTAGGCGGGGGCGGCGCCGTAGTAGTACGGGTTCGCGGCAAGCTCGGCCTGCTGGCCCTTGACCCAGTTCACCAGCGTGTACGGCCCCGTCCCCAGCGGCTTGCCGGCGAAGTCGCCCGAGGAGGTGAACGCCTTCGGCGACTGGACCATGCTGTAGAAGCCCGCCAGCCTGCTCGGCAGGTCGGCCACCGGCTGGTCCAGGACGAACGTCACCTTGCCGCCCTCGGCCCGGACATCGCCGAGCTTGCCGTAGGCGGCCTCTATACCGGCGTCCAGGCTGAAGAACGCCGACTGGCGGGGCGCGATCCGCAGGAACCGTTTGATGTTGGCGACCACCGACTCGGCGTTCAGCGGCGTACCGTCGCTGAACCGTACGCCGTCCCGTAGCGTGAACGTCCAGCGCCGCCCCTGGTCGGCGCTGTCCCAGGCGGTGGCCAGCGCGGGAACGGGCCGCAGCTTGTCGTCCACGGTCACCAGGGGCTCCCACACCCGTAACGTCTGGTGCGTGTAGTACGGATCTGCGGGGCCGGCGACGAGGTCGCGCGGGGCTGCCAGGGTCAGTTGGCGGCCGTTCCGCTCTGGGGGCTCCTGGCCGCCGCACCCCGCGAGGAGCACTCCCAAGAGCGCCGCCAGCATGATCGCGGCTCGTTTTCGCATCCCGATCTCCGTTCCAGAGGCCCGTATTCAGGTGTAAACGATAACCGTATTCATTCTGGCTTGGCAGATCGAGGGTGCTATTCGTACGGCTCGACGGGTGGGGATATCGGGTGGACGTCGGAAGCGGTCATGGCCGGTACGTACGTGTCCGATGGCCGGCCCTTTCGGGGGATCCAGGTGCCGGTGACCCGTACCCAGGTGTCCCTTGCCGGGGCGGGGGCTCCTCTGACGATGACCTTCATGGTCAGGGCGTCGGCGGCGCAGCAGCTGATCCGCATGCGAGCGATGTGCCACTCGCCCTTGTCGTGAGACGGCAGCACGAACCCGGTCAGGCTGATGGGCTTGCCGGCGAGCGATCTGGTCGGCTCATACCAGGCCCGGTCCGCGAATTCGGCCAGGCTCAGGACGTTCACGCGGTCGCTCTTGAGCGGTGTGAGGGGTTGCGCGTCCACGATGGCCGGCGGAGGTGGGGGAGGGGCCTGTTCGGCCTGCTGGGCAGCGTACGAGCCGAGGGCGGGCGGGGCGATCAGAAAGATCGCGGCAACCGGAGCCGTCAGCAGCCACGCCACCCTGCCGCCTTCCCCGTGTTCGTGGCCGGGCGAGCATGCCTGCACAGGGGTGGCGGGCTCGCGGCCGGTCAACTGTGCCAGGTGGGCGTCCTCGGCGAGGCGGGCGTGCGTGAGACGCGCCTGCCGCGTGCTGCGGATGCTCTTGCGGCGCTCCTCGATCAGAGTGGCCACTGCCAGGATGACCAGCGCCGCGCCCGCCGCGACCAGCAAAGGCCGGAAACCCGGCTTGACGTAGTTGGTGAAGTCCGTGGAGAAGGCGGAGATCTTCAACAGTGCTCCGCCGAGCAGGAGGAGCAGCAGGCTCTGGCTCTTCATCGGAACTTATTCGTAAGGTTCCGCTGGTTGCGCGATGGCGGTGACTTCGGTGGCGGTGAGTGCCGGCGGTTCGTAGTCATCGGGAATGCCCCCTTTCCAGGGGGTCCACGTGCCGGTGACCCGCACCCAGGCGTTCTCCTTGGGGGAGGGCACGCCGTGCACGGCGACCTCCAAGGCCATGGCGTCGGCGGCGCAGCAGTTGATCCGCATCCTGGTGACGTACCAGCCGGTCTTGGACGGTACGGCGAAGCCGGTCAGCCTGACCTTCCTGCCCGTGAGCGAGGAGCCTGACGGTGCGTAGGCCCGCCCGATGAACTCGCCCAGCGTCAGCTCCGTCACGCCGCCGCGGCCGAGCTTCCCGTAGTTCGCGGTACGGGATGGCGCGGGCGCGCCGTCGGCGAGCCTGACCGCGAACGAGCCGAGCGGGGGAGGCGCGACCATCACGACGGCGAACACGGGCGCGGCCAGCAACCACGCTACCCGGGGTGCGTGACCGTGGGCGCCGGGCCTGCCCAGCCAGCCCTGGACGACGGAAAGCAGGCCCAGAACCACCAGCACCACACCGGCTCCCACGAGCAGCGGCCGGAAGCCGGGCTTGACGTAGTTGACGTACGTCGTGGAGAACGCGGAGATCGTCAGCAGCACCGCGCCGAGGATCACCAGCAGAGCCCCCTGCGTCTGGCGGTTCACAGCAGCGCCCAGCCCGCGACGAAGCTGACGCCGATCGCCAGGGCCAGCGTGAGCGGCACGAAACGCCAGGCGAAGGCCCGTCCGAAGGTACCCGCCTGGAGCGCGATGAGCTTCAGGTCCACCATGGGCCCGACCACCAGGAACGCCAGCTTGGCCGTCGGGGAGAACGCCGTGAGTGAGGCCGCCACGAACGCGTCAGCCTCCGAGCAGATCGACAGCAGCACCGCGAGCAGGGCCAGCACCAACACGGACACGACCGGTACCCCCGCCACCGTGGTCAGCCACGCTCTGGGGATCACCACATTCAAGGTCGCCGCGGCCAGGGCGCCGACCACCAGGAATCCGCCGGCGTGCATCAGGTCGTGGCGCATCGCGTCCAGGAAGGCGTACACCTTGCTCTGCCCGGCCTCAGCCGTGCGGCGAGGTGCCGGCAGCCACTCGCTCCGCCCGAACCGCGCCCAGATCCACCCGGCCAGCACCGCGACCGCCAGCGAGGCGGCGAACCGCGCGACCACCATCGAGGGCTCGTTCGGGAAGGCCACCGCGGTGGCCACCAGCACCACGGGATTGATCGCCGGCGAGGCCAGCAGAAATGCCAGCGCCGCGGGGGGAGCGACGCCACGGGCCATCAGCCCCGAGGCCACCGGCACGGACGCGCACTCGCAGCCGGGCAGCACCGCCCCGGCAACCCCGGCGATGGGCACCGCCGCATAGGTACGCCGTGGCAGCGCCCTCGTCCAGAACGACGCGGGCACGAACGCGGTGATGCCCGCCGACAGCGCCACCCCGAACACCAGGAACGGCAGCGCCTGCACGCACACCGCCACGAACACCGTCGCCCACGTCTGCAACGCCGGAGCCGTCAGGTACGGCGCCAGCAGGAACCGCCCCACCACCAGCAAGGCCGCCAAAGCGATGAACGCCCATGGCAGCCGGATCCCACCGGAGTCCTTCGTGGGGGCGTGGCTCTCCTGGCCTGGCAGAGCCGTCGTGCTCGGCTGCGTCATCGCCCTCCTCGGCCCCGGCGCGAGCTCATACTGATACGCGGCAGCAGCGTAACGGTTGATCTCGCACCGACAGACCGCCTTTGGCTGTATTCGGTCGTTTCTAAATGGCGTTGCCCGTTATGGCGGGGGGGACCACCGAGCCGGCGAGGTGCGGCTCGAACTCAGCGCTTCTCGCAGGTCGCGCAGACTCCGTAGACCTCTTCGGCTCTGAAGCCGTCCACGACGTCGTTCTCCTGCCGTTCCGCCACCATCCCGCAGACGCGGCAGACGAGATGGTGGTGCCTGGCGGGGCCGCACAGCCGGTACACGGCCTCTCCCGTGTGCGTGAACGCGTGCACGATCCCGGCCTCCGCCATCGAGGTGAGTGCGCGATAGACGGTGGTGAGCCCGGCGTTCTCGCCGCGGTCCTGCAGTTCGGCGTGGACGCGCTGCGCCGAGACGGGCAGCCGATGGGCCGCCAGAACATCGAGCACGAGCAGCCGCTGCTTGGTCACCCGGATGCCTGCCGCTGCCAGCATCGGTCCCCACCGCGCCGTATCGACCATGCCTCCTCCATCGCCGATGCAACGGTCATGGGCGTTGGCCCCGCGCGACCCCTTACTCGGGTGATCTGGTGATGCACCACAGACCGAGATCGGTTAGGCCGGTGGGGTTGACGTGCAGGCCGTGTTCGGAGAGTTCAGCCTTGAGCCTGTCAGGGCCGAGGACCCACCAGGCGTACTCGACCTCCACTTCCTCGGCCGGTTCCCCGTCCTGGAAGACACGGTAGGTCATGCGCCAGGTGACCTGCTCGGGCCCGGCGGGTTCAGCGCGGCCCCAGCCCTCGTACCGGCGCCGCCCGATACACAGCTCGGAGAAGCGGGTGTGCGGCACGGCCATGGGTTCGGCCGGGGGCTGGAGGTTGAGCACGGCCCGGCCGCCCGGCAGCAGGCGTTCGGCCAGCAGCCGCCAGATCGTGCGGCGCCCGGTGGGGTCGAAGTGGCCGATGACGTTCATCGCGACCAGCGTGCCCAGGCGGGGCGGGAGCGTGGCCCGGAGCAGGTCGCCGGGCAGCACGGTCACGCGGTCGCGCAGCTCCGGGTCCTCGTTGACCCTGGCGAGCAGGACCGCGCGCAGGCCTCGCGACGGCTCCACGGCGAAGATCTCCGCCTGGGGCATGGCCCGCGCGATCACCCGGGTGCCGTGGCCGCCGCCGGCCCCGACGTCCACGACCGGTCCGGGGGCTCCGCGCAGCGTCTCGGCCAGCACCGGGTCCAGTGCCGTCCAGACCGGGGCGAGCATCACGTCCACGAACTCGGCGGAGCGTTCGTACTGGTCCATCTCGGTGACATGTACATGGTTAGGCTTCACGCGCTCTCCTCCAGATTCAGTACGGGTGCGAACGGATCGTCGTAACAGGCCCACGCCGCGGCACCCGGCAGGATGTCGTCCTGGTCGATGAGGCAGGAGTCGAGCAGGCCGCAGATGCGGTCGCGGTCGATGTCGGGCCCGGTGAAGACCAGGTGCTGGACGCGGTCGCCGATGATCGGGTTCCAGTCCAGCGCGGCGGCGACCCGGCGGATCGGGGAGATCAGATCCCAGGCGGCCTCGGGCAGCGCGGCCAGCCAGGGACCGGCGTCCGCCACGGAGATCACTCCGGCGACGGCGTCCCAGGCCAGCATGCGTTCGTGCCGGCTGGCCAGCCAGAACCGGCCGCGGGAGCGGACCGTGGTGGTGACGAGCTCGTCCATGGCGTCGAACAGGCGGCCGGGGTGGAGCGGGCGCAGACGGTGCCAGACGACCGTGGTGACCTCGCCGGTCTGCCTGTCGGCCGGGAGCTGGGCGGTGGCCGGGTCGACGCGTTCGGCGAGTTCGTGGACGTCCAGCTTGGGGCCGGTGACGTCGGGGAGGGTGACGATCGGCGTGTGCGGCGCCAGGTGGCCGAGCACGGCGGCCGACAGTTCGGCGTCCTCGGCGTCGCCGCCGTGCAGGGACAGGCTGGTGGCGTACTCGATCTGGCGGGCCAGCACCTCGGCCAGGTGGCGCTGGTCGCCGGCCATCGCGGCCTGGCCGGTCTCGGTCAGTTGGTCGCCCCGGCAGATGTCCAGCGGCAGGTGCCGGGCGTCCAACGCCGTGTGCACGCAGGCCAGGCGGAGTTTGCGGGTACGGGCCAGCGCCTCGGCCACCGGGCGCGGCTCGATCGAGTCCCAGAGGTCGATGATCAGCAGGGAGGCGCCGGTGACGTGCCGGACGAGCTGGGAGAGAAGATCTTCATGGACGGTGCGAGTGACGCAGTCGCGGGCGTTTCGCACCTCGGCGCGGTCCAGGACGCCGGAGGTGTCGCGGACCACGCGCTCGACCCGGCCCGCGACGACGGCGTGATGGATCGCGACGGCTCCCGGATGGCGGTGCAGCAGCCGATCGACCGCGGCGGCCCGGGCAGTGTCGTACAGGCCCCCGACGAGGGCGACGGGAACGGGCTTGTTCATGCGCTGGGGCGTGAGGCGTAGGGGAGCAGGGCCATCTCCCGGGCGTTCTTGATGGCCCTGGCGATCAGGCGCTGCTGCTGCACGGTGACGCCCGTGACCCGGCGGCTGCGGATCTTGCCCCTGTCGGAGATGAACTTGCGCAGCAGTGCGGTGTCCTTGTAGTCGATGCGGTCGACGTGCAGGAGCGGGTTGGGCTTCTTCCGCGGGGTGCGGCGGGTCTTCATGCGTTCTCCTTGATGAGGATGGGGGCGAACGGGTCGTCGTAGCGGGTCCAGGCGTCCTCTCCGGCCTGTTCCTCCTCCTCGGTGAGCAGGCAGGAGTCGAGGAGCGTACGGAAGCGGGCGGCGTCGAGATCGGGGCCGGTGAAGACCAGGTGCTGGACGCGGTCGCCGCGCTCGGGGTCCCAGTCCAGGTCGGCGGCCAGACGGCGGGCCGGGGAGACCAGGTCCCAGGCCGCCTTGGGCAACGCGGCCAGCCAGGGGCCCGCGGCCTCGACCGAGACGATGCCGGCCACGGCGTCCCAGGCCAGCAGCTCGCCGGGGTGGTTGGCCAGCCAGAAGCGGCCGCGCGAGCGTACCGACTCGGTCACCAGCTCGTCGATGGCCTCGAACAGGCGGGCCGGGTGCAGCGGGCGGCGGCTGCGCCAGACGGTGGTGACGATCTCGTCGGTCTGGGCGTCGCCGGGCAGCTGGGCGGTGGCGGGGTCCACGCGTTCGGCCAGTTCGCCGGCGCATACCCGGGCGCCGGTGACCGGAGGCAGGGCCTCGACGGTGTGGACGGGAGTGAAGGGGGCGAGGTGGGCGAGCACCGTGCGGGACAGCTCCCGGTCGTCCTCGTCGCCGCCGTGCAGCACCAGGGCGGTCGGGTATTCGAGCTGCCGGGCCAGCACCTCGGCCAGGTAACGCCGGTCACCGGCGGCCGCGGGCCTGCCGACCTCGCTGAGGCGTTCGCCGCGGGTGATGTCATCGGGCAAGGCCGCGGCGTCCAGCGCGGTGAGTACGGCGGCGAGCCGCAGGGTCTCGTGCGCCTCGTCGCAGTCGATCGCCTCGGCCACCGAGCGGGGCTCCACCGAGTCCCACAGGTCCACGATCAGCAGTGCCGCGCCGGGCGCCAGCATGACGAGCTGAGGGAGCAGGTCCTCGCGCACGGTGCAGGTTATGCAGCCGTGCGCGAGCCGCACCTCGGCCGTGTCGAGCACGCCCGTCCTGTCCCGAACGCTGCGGTGGACGCGCCCGTGGGTGACCTGGCTCAGGTCGTGGTGGATGGCGAGCGAGCCGGGATGCTCGGCGAGCAGCTGTTCGACGGTGGCGGTGCGAGCCGTGGCGTGCAGGCCCGCGACGAGGACGACCGGGGTTGGCACGGAGCCTCCAGTTGCAAGTATGAAAACCGTTTTCGTTATCATGGCACACCATGGCAAGTGGAAAGGAACCGTTTTGGCCAGAAATGAGGTGCGCCCCGTGATCAAGCTCAGATCGACGGCGGGCACCGGCTACACCTACGTGACCAGGAAGAACCGCCGGAACACCCCCGACAGACTCACCCTTCGCAAGTACGACCCGACCATCCGCCAGCACGTGCTCTTCCGGGAGGAACGATGAAGAAGGGCGTCCACCCCGACTACCGTCCGGTCGTCTTCCGCGATCCCGGCGCGGACTTCGCGTTCCTCACGCGCTCCACGATCACGAGCGACAAGACGATCGAGTGGACCGACGGCAACACCTACCCGGTGGTGGACGTCGACGTGTCCTCGGCCAGCCACCCCTTCTACACCGGGCGCAGCCGCGTCCTGGACACCGCCGGTCGCGTCGAGCGGTTCAACCAGCGTTACGGGAGGACATGATGTCCGCGCACTGCCAGCTCACCGGGGTCAAGCCGGTCTTCGGCAACAACGTCTCCCACTCCCACCGGCGCACCCGCCGGCGCTGGAACCCCAACATCCAGCAGCGCCGCTACTGGCTTGAGAGCGAGGGCCGCTACGTCCGGCTCACACTCAGCGCCCGCGCGATCAAGACCATCGACAGGATCGGCATCGACAAGGCCGTCGCCCAGATCCGTGCAAGAGGAGAGAAGGTCTGATGGCCAAGAAGAGCAAGATCGCCGCGAACGAGCGGCGCAAGGCCGTGGTCCAGCGCTACGCCGCGCGGCGGGCCGAGCTGAAGGAGATCATCCGCACCGGCACCCCGCAGGAGCAGGCGGAAGCGGCCCGGGCACTGGCCCGCCAGCCGCGCGACGCCAGCGCCACCCGCGTCCGCAACCGCGACTCCGTCGACGGCCGTCCCCGCGGGCACCTCACCAGGTTCGGCCTGTCCCGGGTGCGCTTCCGCGAGATGGCCCACCGCGGCGAGCTGCCGGGTATCAGGAAGGCGAGCTGGTAGCCGTGGCCGTGCCCAAGCGCAAGACCTCCCGCAGTAACACCCGGCATCGCCGCAGCCAGTGGAAGGCGACCGCGCCCGACCTCGTTCCGATCACCGTGAACGGGCGACAGCTGCTCGTGCCCCGGCGCCTCGTCCGCGCTTACCAGCGGGGTTTGATCGCCGTCGACTGAGCTGACCCGGCCACCGGGCTCCTGCCGTGCATGGAAAGCCGGGCGCGGCGGCACGGCAGGATGCCCGGTGGCCGACACCGATCGACGCTGCGGGCTTCTCCGCTGAGCGTCCGTGCGGACTCGTCCGGGCCGGTGAGCATGCCACGGAAGCCGCTGCCGAGAGCGACCTGCCAGGCGAGGGCCGGGTTCAGAGGGATCCGCAGCGGTGCGCGGGTCACGGCCCAGGTGCTGATGACCAGCCGTCCGCCGGGCCGGACGAGCCTGGCCAGGCGGGAGGCCGATGCGTCCATGTCGGTGCAGCAGGAACACGCCGTGGACGCATTGCATCACGTCATAAAGGTGCCTCTCGTGAGGCTCCCAGGCGGTGGCCAACCTGGCGAACCTGCGGGCGCCCTCTTCGGAGGGTGCTTCCCGGATGGTGACAGACTGCCGGACGCCGGCCGATGAGTTTCGCCGCGCCCGCTGGTCTACATTGCGAACATCGAGAAAGGGTGACCCAGATGACCGAGCCCAAGACCCACACCCTCGAGGCGCCCAGCGGCATCCTGTACTACGACGTACGGGAGGCCGAGGCGAGCGGCGCGCCGATTCTGCTGATGATCGGATCGCCGATGGACGCCAGCGGGTTCACCGGCCTGGCCGGGCGCTTCGGGGATCGTACGGTGGTCACCTATGACCCGCGCGGGATCGGGCGGAGCAAGCGGACCGACGGCGCCGTCGAGTCGACGCCCGAGCAGCATGCCGACGACCTGCACCGGCTGATCACCGTGCTCGGCGGCGGGCCGGTGGACGTCTTCGCCAGCAGCGGGGGCGCCGTCAACGGGCTGGCGCTGGTGGCCCGGCATCCGGAGCAGGTGCGTACGCTCGTGGCGCACGAGCCGCCGGCCGCCCAGCAGCTGCCGGACCGGGAGCAGGCGCTGGCTGCGGTGGCGGACATTCGCCGGACGTATGAGCGCGAGGGTTTCGGGCCTGCGATGGCGAAGTTCATCGCGGTCACCAGCCTGCGGGGCGAGATTCCGGCCGACTTCGCCGATCAGCCCGTTCCGGGCCCGGCCGATCTCGGGATGCCGGCCGAAGACGACGGTTCTCGTGACGACCCGCTGTTCGGGCAGAACATCATGACCTGTACGCACTACGAGCACGACTTCGAGGCGCTCCGCGCGGCTACGACGCGCATCGTCGTCGGCGTCGGAGCCGAATCGGAGGGCGAAATGGCCTACCGCGCGGGCGTTGCGGTCGCCGAACGGCTCGGCACCGAGCCGGTGATCTTTCCCAGCCATCACGGCGGGTTTCTCGACGGCGAGTTCGGCATGAAGGGCGACCCCGACGCCTTCGCCGTCACGCTGCGCGGAATTCTGGCCGAGTAGGGGAGGGCCGCCGCCTCGCTGCTACCCGATGAGGGCCTGGGTGCCGAGCACGGTCAGCAGCGCGAGGCGTTCGGCGTCCTCGGTGCCGGGCTCGGCCGTGTAGAGCATGATGCGCAGGTCGCTGCCGGCGACAGTGAGCACGTCGCAGTCCAGCGTGAGGGGCCCCACGTGCGGATGATCGATGGTCTTGCGGGCGGCCTCGTGGTGGCCGACGGCGCCGGAGTCCCACAGCTCGGCGAACCGGTCACTGCCGCCCCGCAGTTCCGCGACCAGCCGCCGTAGCCGCTGGTCAGCGGGGTAGCGGCCGGCGGCCGCGCGCAGGTCGGCGACCAGCGCGGCCTCGAAGGCGCGCAGGGACTCCGGCGTGTGCCGTGCGCGGCTGCCCGGGCCGAGAAAATGCCGCCACACGGCGTTGCGCTGGTTGCCACGCCATCCGGACGGATCGCCCATCAACGCCGTGTACGGCGGGTTGGCCATGAGCAGCGTCCAGGACGCGTCGTAGACCGCGACGGGTGTCCCGGTCAGCCTGTCCAGCATGCGCTGGACGCTCGGGGTGATGTACGCGGGCACCGTTTCCGGGCCCGGCGGCGCCAGCCCGGCCAGCCGGAACAGATGCGCCCGCTCGGCTTGCGACAGCCGCAGTGCCCTGGCCAGAGCTTCGACGACCTGAGCCGACGGGTTGGACGCGCGGCCCTGCTCGAGGCGGGTGATGTAGTCAACGGAGATCCCGGCGAGCAGCGCCAGCTCCTCGCGGCGCAGCCCGGTCGCGCGCCGGTGCCCGCCGGCGGGCAGCCCGGCGGCCTCCGGCGAGACCCGGTCGCGCCAGAGGCGCACCGCCTGCCCGAATTCCGTTGTCGCCATACCCACCAGTCTGCACCGCGGGCAGCGGACCTGCCTGGTACCGGCAGTCCCAGGAAGATGGGACGACTGGCTGACCACACCGCTCCGGCCGGAAGGTGGGGGCATGACAACAACACTGATCACCGGAGCGAACAAGGGACTCGGCTTCGAGACCGCCCGCCGGCTCATCGCGGCAGGTCACACCGTCTACATCGGCAGCCGGGACGCCGAGCGCGGGCGCCTGGCCGCCGAGCGGCTGGGCGCGCGGACGGTCCTCATCGACGTCACCGACGACGCGTCCGTCGCGGCGGCGGCGAAGGCCATCGAGGCCGACGGCGGACTGGACGTGCTCGTCAACAACGCCGGCATCGAAGGGCGGACTCGGGATGGAGGTGTGATCGGCGCCGCGGAGGTGACCGGTGACGTGATGCGGCACCTGTTCGATACGAACGTCTTCGGCGTGGTGCGCGTCACCCACGCGTTCCTGCCTCTCCTGCAGCGGTCGGCCGCCCCTGTCGTGGTCAACGTCAGCAGCGGTCTGGGCTCGATGGCCCGGGTCACCGCCCCGGGCACGCCGACGTACGCGTACCCGGGGCTCGCCTATCCGGCGTCGAAGGTCGCGGTCAACATGATCACCGTGCAGTACGCCAAGGCGTTCCCGGGCATGCGGATCAACGCGGTGGAGCCCGGTTACACCGCGACGGACCTGAACGGGCACACGGGCACGCAGACCGTCGAGGAGGGCGCCGAGATCATCGTCCGCATGGCGCAGGTGGGCCCCGACGGCCCGACCGGCGGCTACTTCGACGCCGCTGGGACCCTCCCTTGGTAAAAGGGGATGGTTCCTCACCCGAGGAACGCTCGGAACCGAGTTCAGACCCGCCCTCCAGCGCGGTGGCCGTCGGCGCGGCGTACGCGGGTGCTGCGTGAGCGGCGGCCGGTCCCGTCCGGGCACTCGAAGGTGCTGAGCTGGTGAGCGGGGGAACTCATGACGTGCCGGTTCGGTTCAGTACTGGGCCACCCAGGTCTTGAGCGCGATGATGGCCAGTCCGAGCGCGAGGTTCGCGCCCCCGGAGAGGACCACGATCCGCGTCGAGGAGCGGGCCTTGACGGCGGCCGCGACGGCCCAGGCGACCTGGCTCGCCACCGCGACACCCAGCGCCACCCAGGTCGCGACCACGTCGGACAGGCCGAGCGTCGAGGCGAAGGCGGCACCCACGGCAGGCGGGAACGAGGCCTGAGCCACCGGCCACTCGTGACGGCCGGCTTCGCGGAGCCGCCGCCAGGTCGGGCCGTCCGTTCCGTGGGTCACGACCGAGGCGTAGACGTGGGCGATCCAGAACACCACGCCCGTGCAGAGCAGCACGACCACGAGGCTCCCCGCCGAGATCGGTGTGCCGTCCACCGCGGTGCCGGCCGCGACCGAGGCCGCCAGCAGCGAGCCGTACACGGCCCCCGCGAACTCGGCCCGCTCCGGGGATCCCTCACTGTCACGCGCGTTCATGGCAGCAGTGTCGTCGGGGGCCTGCCGGGCTCGACCGGTCGGCGTGCGGGACGATGCATAGTTTTGGGGTGTTCGAGAAGATCACGCGGCGGCGCGGGGGGCCGCGCCGCCGCGAGGAGCCGCGTCAGGTGCCGTGGAAGGGAGTCCAGTTCCCCAGGTACGCCCGAACGGTGTAGTCGCGCGCCTGGTCGTCGGTGAGCTGCGGCCGGTCCGCCGTGACGGCCGCGCCGGGGCCGGTGTTGCGGTACTCGGCGAAGCGGCCCGCGCCCTCCCACGGATCATCCTTTATCTGCGCGCCCAGCCAGGAGTCGCGGACCACGACGCCGCCGGAGGTGCCCAGGGAGACGGACCTGGCCGCGTCGCCCTCCAGCCGGCTGCCGGCGATGAGGACGGAGCCGCCCGCGGTCACGCTGCCGGGGCCGAGCGACCTGATCACGCAGCGGTCCAGGACGGTTGTGCCCTGGCCTCGGACGATGCCGGCGTCGCCCTCCATGTAACAGTCGCGCAGGTACGCGCGGCGGCCGTCGGACTGGTAGACGCCCTCGTTGCCGAGGAGACGGGTGTTCTTGAAGGCGATCCGTTCACCGGCCGTCTGTACAGCGGGAGCCGGGCCGGGGGCGGCCGACTCGTCGTAGGTGTTCTGGAGTGTGACGTCTTCGACGGTGATGTCGCTGCCGAGCAGGCCGACGGTGGCGCTGCCTGCGGGGCCCCACGTGCCGCCGTAGAACTTCTGGCCGTTCGCGGGCAGCTCGTAGGTGATGACGACGTCCTCGGCGCGGCCGGTCGCGCCCTTGATCGTGAGGTCGCGGCGGTCCGGCCAGACCCTGACCATCTCCCGGTAGACGCCGGGTTTGACCGTGATCACCGCGCCGCGCGGGGCAGCGCCGACGGCGGCCTGGACGCTGCCGAAGTCGCCGGTGCCGTCGAGCGCCACGGTGATGCGGCGCGGCGCCGGCCGCTCCCCGCCGAGCGGTCCCGCGCCGTGGGTGACGATGGCGGGCACCCGGTCGGCGGGGTCGAGGGTGTAGGCGTAGTAGGCGGACGGGTCGAACGCGGTGCCCACGTTGTCGGTGCGCCCGCGGGTGCCGTCGAACACGTTGCCGCGCTGGACCACCTGCGAGCCCGGGTCCTTGGCGACGATCGGGTCGGGCACCGAGCGGTAGTAGCTGTTCTCGACGACCATCTTGCCGCTGCCGCGGATCATGGTCCCGTACATGCCGATGTCCTGGACGTAGTTGTTGTACAGGTGCGCGGCCTCGGTGTTGTCGATGCTGCCGTTGCGCTGGAACGTCCCGCGGATCCAGTTGTGGTGCATGGTCACCTTGGTCACCACGTTGGAGGTCCAGCCGACGCCGATGGCCTTGTTGTGGTCGCTGAACACGTTCCAGGAGACGGTGACGTAGTCGCTGTCCTTGCGGATGTCGAGCAGTCCGTCGCCGGTGCGGGTGAAGTGGTTGTGGTCGATCCACACGTGGTGGGCGCCGTCCATCTGCACACCGTCGTAGTCCTTGCTCTTGCCGTCCCAGTCGCCGGGGACGTAGGAGTCACGGATCGTGAGGTTGCGGATGACGACGTTGTGCACCTGGTTGAGGAAGAAGCCGCCCTGGACGATCTCGGCGCCCGCGCCGTCGCCGACGATGCTCTTGTCGGAGGCGACCTCGATCTCCCTGCCGTACGGCTCCATCTTGATCGAGCCCTTGACCTTGATGACGTACGGCTCGGTCGCTGTGGCGTACCGCTCCAGGTCGGCCTGGTTGTCCACGGTCACGGTCTGGCCGGCCGCGCCGCCGGTGGTGCCGTCCACGCCGAGGGCGTTCAGCGAGGCGAACCCGTCGGCCCGATCCGGCCACCGCGTGGCCGCCGTCGCCGGGGCGGGGGCGGCCGCCGTCAGCGCCGCCACGAGCACGGCGAGCAGGGGAAGACGTCTCATCAGGATCCTCCGTTGCGCTGCTTGTAGGACGCCTGCGCCTCGGTCAGCTTGGCCGCGAACTGGTCCAGGAAGTCCTTGGCGCTGAGCTGGGCGAGCAGCACCTTCTGGAACTGCGGCTCTGCCCACGTCTTGGTGATGTCGTTGAACTCCGGCAGGTGGTAGGGCATCTGCACCACCTTGGTCGCCGGGTCGTTCATCACCCGCTGCGCCTCGGTGATGTGCGCCGCCTGGGACGGAGGCACGTCGGTGTTGGCCGGGATGACGCCGCTCTTGTCGGCGATGTAGCCGTCCATGTCCTTGGAGGCGAAGAACTCCGCCAGCTTGAACGCCGCCTCCTTGTTCTCGGAGCCGGAGAAGACGCCGACGCCGCCGACCGGGTTGGACAGCACGGACTGGACCCCGGAGTCGGATTTGGGCACGGAGAAGGAGGCCACCTTGTCGGCGCCCAGCGCCTTGATGTGGTCCTGGTAGGAGCCCAGGTTGTGCTGCATGACGGCGATGCTGCCGGCGGTGTCGAACTGGGCGACCATCTTGACGTAGTCGTTCTGCAGGTCGGCCTCGGGGGTGTTCTTCTTGTAGAGCCCGGCGTACTTCTCCAGCGCCGTCACGTTGCGCGGGTCGTTGAGCGTGGCCTTGCCCGAGGCGTCGAAGAACTCGGTGATCCCCGACTGGCCGTAGACGACCTCCAGCATCTGGGCGATGGAGCCGGCGCCGCCGCGAATGGTGAAGCCGAACCTGTTCTCGCTCGGCTTGGTCAGCTTGTCCACCGCCGTGAAGAACTCGCTCCACGTCTTGGGCGGCTCGAGGCCCGCCTCCTTGAACCAGTCCTTGCGGTACCAGAACGCTCCGGCGTTGGTGGACAGCGGGATGATGTACGTCTTGTGGTCCGGCACGACGTTCTTGACCGTGGTCAGGAGGGCCTCGTTGAACTTGCCGTTCAGCGCCGGGTTCTTGGCGATGCGCTCGTCCACCGGTTCGAGCGCCTTCTGCGCGACGAGATTGCCCAGCCCCGAGGTGGACACGTCGGCCACGTCCGGCACGCCGCCGCCGGCGATGGCGGTGTCGATCTTCTGTGGTGCCTGGGCGATCGGCACTCCCACGTAGTTGACGTCGATGGTCGGGTTGGCCTTCTCGAACTCGGCGATGGCGTGCTGCCAGATCGGCGTGCGGGCGGGACCCGCGTTGGTGTCCCAGAAGGTGATCTTGGTCTTGCCGTCGGAGCCCGTGTCCGAGCCGCACCCGGCCAGAACGGCGGCGGCCAGCGTGATCACGGCGATCGGCGCTTGTCGTCTCATTGCCTCTACCTCTCGATGTCCACGGTGAACCGGTCGAAGATCGCCTGTCCTGTGCCGTCTCCCGCGGCGAACAGGCCGAGCACCGCTCCCACCCAGCGGCCCTGGGTGGCCTGGAAGGGCGTACCGACCTCGCACAGCCCGTCGCCGGTGTCGGCCAGGAACGTGACCAGCGCGCCCTCGCCGACGCGTGCTCCGATGACGACCTGGTCGCGCACCGGCACCGGCTCCATGTCCCCGCACACCAGCACCAGCCCGTCCGGTGTGCGCTCCACCCCGACAAAGGCGTAGGTGTCACCGGTCACCACCAGCCCCGCCCTCCCCTGGCCTTCCAGGGTGAGGCTGGTGGTGACCGTGCAGGGGTCGCCGGGCAACCGCTGCCCGAGCACGGACGGACGCTCCCGCAGATCCTCCGACCCCGGCACACAGGCCAGGCGGAGGGTGCCGTCGCTCACCTGCCACCAGGAGGGGTCGGGGTTGGCCTGCCAGCTCCACTGCAGCCCCAGCTCGGGCCCGGCGAAGTCGTCGGAGGTGGCGGGCTCACTCGGCGTGCCACCCTCGACCGGGACGGGCGCCTCGGCCACCGGCTCGCCGTTGTCGCCCATGACCGGCCAGCCGTCCTCTGCCCAGGTCATGGGCTGCAGGTGGACGACCCGGCCGTAGGGGCCACGGTCCTGGAAATGCATGAACCAGTGCTCACCGGACGCGGTGTCCACCCAGCCGCCCTGATGAGGCCCGTTCACCTCGGTGCCGCCCTGCTCCAGCACGATCCGGTCCTCGTACGGCCCGAAGACCGAATCGGCTCGGAACACCGACTGCCAGCCCTGCTCCACACCCCCGGCCGGAGCGAAGATCCAGTAGACGCCGTCGCGCTTGTAGAGCTTGGGTCCCTCCAGCGTCCGGTAGCCGGGAAGCAGGTCGGCGTCGATGACCAGGGTGCCCTCGTCCAGCACCTTCCGGGCGTCCGGCGACATGCGGTGCAGCGTGAGCCGGTTCTTCACACCCGCGCGGCTCTTGGCCCAGGCGTGCACCAGGTAGGCCTGGCCGTCGTCGTCCCACAGCGGGCACGGGTCGATCAGCCCGAGGCCGGGCTTGACCATGTGCGGCTCGGTCCACGGCCCGCGCGGGTCGGCGGCGTTCACCTGGTGGATGCCCACGTCGGGGTCGCCGTAGAAGATCCAGAAGCGGCCGTCGTGGTGGCGCAGGGAGGGCGCCCACACCCCGCAGCCGGGCCGCACATCGTCGTAGCCGCTGGTCACGGCATGCCCGATGATCGTCCAGTTCACCAGGTCACGCGAGTGCAGGATCGGCAGCCCTGGCACCTTGGTGAAGGTCGAGGCCGTCAGATAGAAGTCGTCGCCGACGCGGATCACGTCGGGGTCGGACCAGTCGGCGTTCAGGACGGGGTTGCGGTAGGTCGAGGTCATCCCTTCACCGCCCCGGCCGACAGCCCCTGGACGAGGTAGCGCTGGATGAAGGCGAAGACGATGACGACGGGCAGTGCGGCGACGACGCCGCCGGCGGCGAGGGCGCCGAGGTCGACGCTGTTCTCGCCGAGGTTGTAGGCCAGGCCCACGGGCACGGTGAACTTCTCCTGGTCGTTGATGAACATGAGGGCGAAAAGGAAGTTGTTCCAGCTGTGGATGAAGGCGAACGAGCCGACCGCCACCAGCGCCGGGCGCAGCAGCGGCAGCACGATGGCCAGGAAGGCGCGCAGCCGCGAGCAGCCGTCGACCCAGGCCGCCTGCTCGAGCTCGTACGGGATGTTCCTGATGAAGCCGCTGATGAGGATCAGGGAGAGCGGCAGCTGGAAGACCGTCTCCGCGATGACCAGGCTCCACAGCGAGTTGGTCAGCGCCAGTGTCCGGAAGATCTCGAACAGCGGGATGATCATCAGGGCGCCCGGAATGAACTGCGTGCAGAGCATCCCGACCATGAACGCGCCCTTGCCGCGGAAGGTGTAGCGGGCCAGGGCGTACCCGCCGGCCAGGGCGACGACCGTGGTGGCGATCAGGGAGGCGAGGCCGACGAGCAGGCTGTTCTGGAAGAAGACGGCGAACCCCATCCCATTCCAGACCGTGTCGAAGTGCTCGAACGTGATAGGCCACGGCACCATCGACATCGATCCCGCCGGGCGGAACGCGAAGACCAGCATCCAGTAGAACGGCACCAGCGTGAACAGCAGGTACAGGCCCAGCGGGACGTAGATCTGCCAGCGGGACACCCGGTTCGCCCGGGCTCGCACCGGGGCGGACAGGACGCGCGGACGCTCGGACACCAGGGTCATGACTTCGCCCCGAACTTGCTCAGACGCAGATAGACGATGGAGAAGAAGGTGAGGATCACGAACGCCACGGTGGTCAGCGCCGTGGCATAGCCGAAGTCGTGCGACTGTGCGGCCAGCCCGGCGACGTACAGCGGCAGTGTGGTGGTCTGGTGGGCCGGGCCGCCGCCGGTCAGCGTGTACAGGAGGTCGACGTTGTTGAACTCCCACACCGAGCGCAGCAGCGTGGACAGGATGATCGCGTCCCTCAGGTGCGGCAGCGTGATGTGGAAGAACCTGCGCATCCGGCTCGCGCCGTCGACCGAGGCCGCCTCGTACAGCTCCTTCGACACCGACTGCAGGTCGGCCAGGAGCAGGATCGCGAAGAACGGCACCCCCCGCCACAGCTCGGCCACCACTGCGGCCCAGAACACCGTGCCGGGGTTGGCCAGCGGCGCGGCCCCGTAGTCCATCAGGCCCATGTCGGCGAGGTAGCGCGACATCCCGGTGAGCGGGTTGTAGAGCAGGACCCAGATGGCGGTGGTCAGCACGCCGGAGACGGCCCACGGCGAGAAGACCAGTGCCCGCGACAGCGCCCGGCCTACGAAGCTCTCGTTCACGATCAGCGCGAGCACGAGCCCCAGCACGAACTGGATCGCGACCTCGACGACCACCCAGCGGGCGGTGAAGCCGAGGCTCTGCCAGAACAGCGGGTCCTCGAACAGCAGCCTGCGGAAGTTGTCGAGCCCGGCGAAGCCGTTGTCCCAGGGCTTGGTCACGTTGTACCGCTGGAGGCTGTAGTAGATCACGCTGGCCATCGGGTAGACGAGGAACCCGAGCATCGCGACCAACGACGGAGCGATCAGCAGGTAGGGCGTCAGCGCTCCCCGGCGAGGACGACGGGTCGCTGGAACGGCGGCCACGTATGTGACTCCTTTGTTACGATTCCGGCCGTTGTGCCGGATGCTGCAAGCGGTTGCAGGAAACGTTGCGGTAGCACGAACGCAACGTCAATGGCCCGTGACCGTACGAGATGCCACTGAGCAGGAAAAATCGCCGCAATCTCGAAATTTTCGGTGCGATGGTCTGGTGGCCTGCGGACTCAGCGGAGCAAAGTGTGAGGATGACCGTCGAAGACCCGGCCACGCCGTTGCCCAAGCTGGCCCTGATCGCCCGGGAGGCGGGCGTTTCGGTGGCAACCGTTTCCAAGGCGCTCAACGGCAGGCCGGACGTCTCCGCGCAGACCCGCCGGCTGATCGCCGAGGTGCTGGAGCGGCTCGGCTATCCCAGGCAGCGCCTCAAGCCCGCCAAGGGCAGCCTGGTCGACGTCGTGTTACAGGGGCTGGGCTCGGCGTACGCGCTGGCGATCCTCGAGGGCGTGGAGGAGGCCGCCTGGCGGCTGGGCGTGGACCTGGTCCTGTCCGCCGTGGTCGACCGCACCAAGCACGGCCAGCCACCGCCCGCCTGGATGGACCGGATCAGCGCGCGCGACAGCGCCGGCGTCCTGCTCGTACGCACCATGCCGACCGCCACTCAGCGGACGTGGATGGCCGACCACGGCATCCCCGCGGTGATCGTCGAGCCGCCCCGGAACGCCCCGCACAACATGCCCGTCGTCGCCTCCACGAACCTGGCCGGCGCCCGCGCCGCGACCGAGCACCTCATCGGCCTGGGCCACGAGCGCATCGCCATCGTGACCGGCCGCCCCGGGGTGCCGTCCGCCAGGGAACGGCGGGCCGGCTATCGCCGGGCCATGGGCGCGGCGGGGCTCAAAGTCGACCCGCGCTGGGAGGTGTGCGGCTACTTCCAGCGGGAGGATGCTCTCACGGCCACCAGGGCGATGCTCGCCTCGCTGCCCGAACCGCCGACCGCCGTCTTCGCCTGCTCCGACGTCATGGCGCTCGGGGTCTACCAGGCGCTCGGCGAGCGTGGCCTGCAGGTTCCTGACGACGTGAGCGTGGTCGGCTTCGACGATTCGCTGGCTGCGGTGCATGCCACGCCGGAGCTGACGACCGTCCGCCAGCCGTGGCCCGAACTGGGCGCGGCCGGGCTCACCGCCCTGCTCTCCGGCAGACCGCCGGCGAGGGTGGAGATGCCGACCACCCTCGTCGTACGGTCCAGCACGGCGACCGCATGAAAGTTTCACGCGCGACCTCCTTTTCTGACCCGGATTTAGTTTGTTGAGTTGACATACCTATTCCGGTGCTTCTTTCTCGGTGGCTACGAGGAAGGAGAACGCGAGATGTACATGCGCAAGCTCGTGGGCGTCGCCCTGCTCACGGCGACGGCGATCGTCTACGGGGCGTCGCCGCAGGCCGCCCAGGCGGCCGCCGCGCCCGTGACGGGCGGTGTCTACCAGCTCAAAGTGACCAAGAGCGGTATGTGTCTGGATGTCTCCGGCGGCTCGCCGGACAACGGCGCGTTGCTGCAGCAGTGGGGGTGCACCGCTGACCCTGGCAGCGGTTCACCGTGGTGTCCGCCGGGTCGGATTCCTACACTCTCCGCAACCTGAACAGCGGCCGGTGCGTCGATGTGCCGAACGGCGCGGCCACCAGCGGGCTGCGGCTGCAGCAATGGGGGTGCGGTGACGGCACCAAGAGCAATCAGTTGTGGCGGTTCGTCGCCTCGGGGAGCGGCACGTACCAGGTCATCAGTGTCGCCACCGGGTTGTGCATGAGTGACGAGGGCGCCTCCACCGCCTCCGGAGCCGCGATCATCCAGGAGACCTGCACGGCCAACACCAACAAGCAGTGGCTGTTCGCCTCCGTCGGCGGGCGCACCTGGTCCAACGCCGCCGACGGGTTCGCCGCCACCAGCGGCAACGGCCTGGATGCCACCACCGGCGGCGCGGCCGGAGCCACGGTGACCGTCACCACCTACGCCGACCTGGTCAAGTACGCCACCGCCAGTGAGCCGTACGTCATCAAGGTCAACGGCGCCGTCACCGTCACGCCGTACGGCACCGAGATCAAAATCGCCTCCAACAAGACCATCGTCGGCGTCGGCACCAAGGGCCACATCGTCAACGGCGGCTTCTTCCTCGGCTCCGGCGTGAGCAACGTCATCATCCGCAACCTGACCATCCGCGACACCCGCATGGCGGACGACGACCAGGACGACAAGCTCTACGACTACGACGGCATCCAGATGGACACCGCCCACCACGTCTGGATCGACCACAACACGGTCACCCGGATGAACGACGGGCTGATCGACAGCCGTAAGGACACCAGTTACCTCACCGTGTCCTGGAACGTCCTGTCGGAGAACAACAAGGCGTTCGGCATCGGCTGGACCGACAACGTCACGGCCCGGATGACCATCCACCACAACTGGATCCACGACACCAACCAGCGCAACCCCAGCACCGACAACGTCGCCTACGCGCATCTGTACAACAACTACCTGCAGAACGTCACCAGCTACGGCAACTACTCGCGCGGCGCCACCAAGATGGTGATCGAGAACAGCTACTACGACACGGTCAAGGACCCCTTCTACCCCGACTCCACCGCGCAGCTCCGCCAGAGCGGCAGCATCCTGGTCAACTGCACGGGCAAGCAGACCACCAGCGGCTCCGCCTTCACCCCGAGCTCGTTCTACTCCTACAGCCTCGACCCGGCCGCCAACGTGCCGTCCCTGCTCAGGACGTACGCGGGCCCCCAGGCCAATATCGGGACCTGACGCAAGCGCGAACCGGCGCCCCACCTACGCCCCGCAGGTGGGGCGCCGGCCTGATGGACAACGACCGGGCCCTCGGCACCCTGATACGCCTTGTCCGCCAGGGTGATGACGCGGAACCTGCGCGCCGACATCGGCATCCAACAGCGCATGAACGTACGTCGCCTCCTATGTTCGACCGCTCTGGCAGCCCCGGTCCTGTACGCCGCGGTCAACCTGATCGCGCTCCAGCTGATCGCCCATCCGACGGGAGAGCTCAATCCCTGGTACGAAGAGCCATGGAATGACATGTTGCTGGAGCAGCTGGAGCGGGAGGTCGCGCATGCGCGGAATGTGACGCTCGGCATCACCCTGATCCTGGCCGCCGAGGCGGCTCTCATCGCCGTGCTCGACCGGCTGAACCATCGATCACCCTCCAGGTCCAGCGTGCCGACCGGCGTCTGGTTCATCCTGTACGAACTGACTCTGGTCGTGGGTGTGCTGCTCTCTCCCCTGACCCGGTTTTGGCTGCTCAATGACGATGGCGATCTCGAGATGATGGCTCCCGAGTGGCATTCGCCCGCGTTGATCGCCATCCCCGTCCTGACACTCATAGGCCTGATCGCCTGGATGTCCGGCCCGCCGGACGCTGTACCGGGTCCGCGCGATGAGCGGTGAGGGGGTCAGCGTGCCTTGGGGAAGGCGGCGCGCCGGCTGGAGACTCCCGTGCGCCTCAACGGTCGAAGGGCGACGATACATCATTCCGGAGCGCGCGCTCTGTTATTGTGGTCCGCATGCCTCGGCCCCGGGCTGACGGAGGGCCGGAGCGGTTGACGGTGCGGGGGCTGGCGGCGGCCTCCGGGTGTCGAACGGGGCGATCTGCCACGCGTTCGGGTCACTCCCGGTCGCCTGCTGCGCCCGTGCCGCGCGGTAGCCGCGCGGGCCGCCGTTGCGTGTGATCTCGCGGCCGACGGTCGACCTCGGCCGCTCCAGGCGACGGGCGATCTCCGCTTGGACGAGCCCTTCCGCCAGTCCTTCGGCGATCTTGTGGCGGTCCTGGTATGTCAGGTGGCCTCCCGGCATGCGTCCCCTCGCCGGTGCTCGGTTTCTACACACGGTATGAGTTGTTGCATTTGCCCACATTGTCGTTTCGCCAATCAATCAATCCTGAACTGCGATTACGACGTTTACGGATTGCCGAATCATCAAACGCATCCGTAGCTTTTCCATATGCGTGAACGATCGCCGTTCCCGCGGAGGGCGTGGGCCGCGCCGTGTCGCATGTGCTCGAGCTCTACCAGAACATGCGCGAACTCCTGATCGAGGAGATCAGCCGACAGAGACTCACTTGGCTGGAGGAACCGTGGACATCGTCAATCTGACAGACCCGGCACTCATGCAGGACCCCTTCGGCGGCTTCGCTCGAATCCGCGAGGAGGGGCCAATGGTCAGGGCCTCCTATCCCGGAGATGTGACTCCGATGTGGCTGATCACCCGCTACGAGGACGTGAAGAACGTGCTCAGCGACACCCGGTTCGTCAACAATCCGGCGAGCGTGCCCGGGATGGATGTGGGCAACATTCGCGAGCAGCTCATGGCGGCCACGGACATCGACCAGGAAGTGGCCCCTTACCTCCTCGGCAGCATCCTCGACGCGGACGGCGCCGACCACCTCCGGCTGCGCCGCCTGGTCTCCCGCGAGTTCACCGCCCGCCGGGTCATCGACCTGCGTCCCCGCATTGGCGAGATCACGGAGTCGCTGCTCGACCTGCTGGACGACGAGACCGACCTGATCGAGGACTTCGCCTACCCGCTGCCGATCGCGGTCATCTGCGAACTGGTCGGCGTACCCGAGCGGGACCGTCTCGCCTGGCGCGAGCAGGGTGAGGCCCTCATGACCCTCCCGCCCGGCGCGGTGAACGCACCGTGGCGGGGCATGATCGAGCTGTCCCGGGACCTGATCGAACGGCGGCGCGCGGAACCGGGGAACGACCTGATGTCGGCTTTGATCCGCACCCACGACGAGGACGGCGACCGGCTGAGCGACCGCGAACTGATCACCATGATCATCACCCTCATCCTGGCCGGGCACGAGACGACCACGCACCTGATCGGCAACGGCACCCTGGCCCTGCTCACCCACCCCGACCAGCTCGACCTGGTGAAGAAGGACCCAGGGCTGTGGCCGCGTGCCGTACACGAGCTGATGCGCTGGTGCGGGCCGGTGAACGGCACCCAGATGCGGTACGCGGCCGAGGACGTCGAGATCGACGGTCAGACGATCAAGAAGGGCGAGGGTGTCATCCCGGTCCTGGTGAGCGCCAACTACGACCCGCGCCGCTTCGCCGACCCCGAAGGGCTCGATGTGAGCCGTGAGCAGGATTCCCGGCGCGAGGTGCACGTGGGCTTCGGTCACGGGCTGCACTATTGCCTGGGGGCGGCGCTGGCGCGCAGCGAGGCGGAGATCGCGTTCAACGCGCTGTTCCGCCGGTTCCCCGACCTCGCCCTGGCCGGTGAACCGGAGCGGCAGTACGTGCCGTGGTCCTGGCGCCTCGCGAGGCTCCCCGTCCGGTTGTCCCACTAGGCGCTCCTGAGACTTTGACGGACTGTCTTGATGAACCCCCCTATTCCGCGCTGCCCTCTATTTACGCAACGCTGGGATGACGGCGGTGATCGGCGATCTCGTTCGGCCGATCCATGCGTACATGGCGAAAGCGCGGGCGGACGCGGTTCCCGTTCAGACGGAAGTTCTCGTCTTGGAGGACGCCATGCACTCTGGTGGAATCCGGATGTCGACGAAGCCGAGCCGCGGAAGAAAGCGGAGGCCTTCGTCACGGACCCCGGGAGCTCGCGGCGCATCCCTCCACACGCCACCGGGGGAGCCGTGGATCTGACCCTGGCGGACGCACATGGGCGCGAGCTCGACATGGGCACGCCGTATGACCACTTCGGGCCGGAGCCGGCCGCGCTCTACTTCGAAGACAACGCCCAGAACACGGCTGCCAGGAACAATCGGCGGATACTCCGGGACGCGATGACGGGCGCTGCTTTCGATACGACGCCGATGAATGGCGGCACTTCGTTTTCGGCAACCAGACCTGGGCTGCGCACTACAGCGCGCCGGTCGCCTGTTATGGCGAGATCGATGTCTTCGACAAGAAAGCGGCCGCTCTCGTGCGGTCACCTGTTGATCCCTTGCCCGTACGCCCGCGATGGCCGGCTCGCGACCGCCATCATGCCTAATTTCCCGACTGACTTACATCAGCTGTAAATTCACTCGAAAGTGGTGTCATCTGTGAAAACAACTCACCAGGCCCCGAGACTCATACGCGTGGCGCCCGCGATCGGGCTGTTCTTCCTGGCGCCGCTGGACGCAGAGGCCCTCATGGGGAACTTCCCGCTCGCCAGCCCGATCGGTGTCGTGGGGTTCCTCGCCGTACTTCCCCTGTACGGGGCCGGCGCTCTGTTCATCCGCGAGGTGGTCCGGCGGAGCGGGCGCGGCTGGCCGACCATGCTCGCGCTCGCGCTGGCGTACGGGATGTACGAGGAAGCGTTCGTCACCCAGACGCTTTGGAACGAGGACTGGGTCGGCATCCGCATCCTCGACTACGGCTACATGCCCGCGCTGGGGACGGCGCTGCCGTGGATCATGTTCATGGTAGGCGTGCACACCATCTGGAGCATCAGCGTCCCGATCGCGATCATGGAGACGCTGGCCGGTCCGCGTCGCACCACGCCATGGTTGAAGAAGCGCGGCTTCGTGGCCGTGGGCGTGATCTTCGCCGTCTACTCAGTGTTCGCAGCCGTCGGCAACGCCGCCCAGGAGGGAGGGCTGCTCGCCGGCCTGCCCCAGTTCATCGTGGCGGCCGTGGTGGTTGCCGCGCTCGTTGTGCTCGGCCTGCGCCTGCGCCGCAGCGCCCCCACGGTCGAGGGGACGGCGCCCGGCCCGTGGGCGGTGTTCGCCTTCGCCCTGGTGGCCGGTGCGATCTTCGTCCTCCTCTACGCGGTCGACCCCACCGGCCTGTCGCCGTGGCTGGCGATCCCCATCCCGGCGTGGGGCAGCGTGCTCATCTACCTGGCCCTGTTCGCCACGGTCGGCCTGCTGGTGAGGCGCTGGTCGCA
This sequence comes from Nonomuraea sp. CA-141351, assembly GCF_050944675.1. Lineage (NCBI taxonomy): Bacteria > Bacillati > Actinomycetota > Actinomycetes > Streptosporangiales > Streptosporangiaceae > Nonomuraea > Nonomuraea sp. CA-141351. Next base: position 6,804,120 of record NZ_CP191982.1, on the reverse strand, counting down.
CCGCTCCAACTGGTCGGACGCGCACCGGCTGGCGCTCGCGGCAGGGGCCATGCTCACGTACGCGTGGCACTCGTTCCCATGGAAGCCGACCTTGACCGTGCCCATCGACCAGGCGGTCGACCTGACCAGCAACACGATCACAACGGTCGGTGCCGGCGTCCTGCTCGTGATCGCGGCCCGCCGGGTCTCCGCGTGACCAGCGGGCAGCGGCCACGGGCCCTACCAGCGATGGTCGCAACGCCGCGTGCACGCTATCTCGCATGACCAGGAGCTGAAATGATCTACCAAGGGCGGGCCAATGCGCCCGCCATCGCTCCGCTCAGCGAGACCCGGCTCTGGTCACGATGGCGCCGTAGCCATCAGGCCCGAGCTCGACGATGCCACTGCCAACGGAGACCCGACCGTGGCGCAGAGCGGCACTGGAGTGCTGTCGGCGTGCTTCCTGCGGGCGGCGTACTCGCTCTGCTCGCAGGAGCCAGGCCGGGTCGGCGGTTCAGCGGCCGGTGCGGAGTTGACCGGTTGCAGGGCCATGACGGAGGTCGTCGCAAGCACGACCTACAGAGATTTGCGAGGCATCGAGACTCCTGACTCTTGGTTCAGAATGACGTGGTCGAAGAGGTCGGATGCTGCACGCGTCCGGAGATCGGCTCCGCTGCGAGTACGTGCTGCGGCTGGTGGGCGGGCGCCGCGCGGGGCGCCCGCCCACCGTGCCGGGTCAGTGCAGGGGCCGGCCGGTCACCGACAGCGGCCGCTCCTCCGTCGCGCGCACCGAGGCGGGCGGCTGTGAGGGGTATTCGGGAGCGCAGTGTGTGCCGTTCGGCGGCAGTTTCAGGCTTGTCAGGTATGTCTCGATGTGGGTGCGGGCGCAGGTGCTGTTGCGGTACTGGCCGTGGCCGACGCCGTCGTACTCGAGGATCGTGGTCTTGGGGATCTGTGCGGCCGCGGCGTAGTTCCAGGCTGCCGGGGTGCCGACGTCGTAGCGGGCCTTGGGCAGCAGGGTGGGCTGGGTTCCTGAGATGTCCAGGCGGTGCTGTGGGTTGGTCACCTTGCCCTGCCAGTTCAGGCAGCTCATCACGTCCGACCAGAACGGTGAGAGCTTGGTGTGCGGGTAGAGCGCTTCCAGCCGTTTGCGGTACTGGTCGAGCTCCTTGAAGCCGCTGACCTGCCACTTCCAGTCGGAGCACCAGATGGCCGGGTAGGCGTAGTTGACGGTCTCCGCCTTCGGCGTGGCCACGGTGCGGAGCTGGGCGGCCTTGCCGGCCTGGAGGGCCTTCAGGGTCGTGGCCACGTCGAACCAGCTGCCGGCCGGGTCGTACATGCCGTCGAACAGGAACACGCGCAGCTGCTCGGCCGTGATCGGATCGCCGGTCGAGGGGTCCTTCAGCGTGCCGTCGGCCGCCTTGCGGTGCAGCCCGTCCCAGAGCGCCGTGACGTCCTGGCCGTGGAGCGGGCAGGACTGCGTCTGGCCGCACCATCTGGCGAACGCCTTGAACGAGCCCTCGAAGTCCTCGGTGGTCGTCTGCAGGTAGCGGAAGGCGGAGGTGATGCTGTGGTCCATGTTCGAGTCGATGGCCATGGCCCGCAGGTTGCGCGGGAACAGCTCGGCGTACTGCTGGCCGACCTGGGTGCCGTAGGAGATGGCGAAGAAGCTGATCTGCCGCTCGCCCAGCGCGGCGCGGATGGAATCGACGTCGCGGGCGGCGCTGGTGGTGTCCACGTGGTCGAACGCCGGGCCGGTGCGCTCGCGGCAGTTCTGCGCGAGTTTCGCGTTGTAGGCGAGCCAGGCCTTGTACTCGCTCTCGCTGGCCGGGTAGGTGAGCGGCCCCTGCTCCACCACGTCCAGGTCGCACTGGACCGGGTTGCTGCGGGCGACGCCGCGCGGGTCCACGCTGACCAGGTCGAAGTACTGGCGCAGCGCGCTCTCGGCGGGGATGGCGTTGCGGAGGATGAACGGGTTGATCCCCGAGGCGCCGGGCCCGCCCGGATGCACGATCAGCACGCCGATCCGCTTGGCGGGGTCGAGCGCCTTGAGCCGGCCGATCGCCAGGTCGAGGGATGCGCCCGACGGGTTCGCGTAGTCGACCGGGACCTTGATCGTGGCGCATTCGCCGCCGTACTCGCCGCACGCCTCCCAGCTGACGGGGGCGGGGGCGGTTACCTGGGGTTTCGGTTTGGCTGAGGCGGCTGTGGCAGTCGCGGTGGCGAGCGCTACACCCGCCAGGAGGGCACTGACTAACCTTTTTCGCATTGAATTCCTATCTCAGATTGCTGCTGTCCTGCCAGCTGGCCAGGCAGATCGACGCGTGGACCCTGATGCGATGCCTCGATCGCCGTGGAGGCCGAGTGTCACGGCGGCCGACCCCGGTCCCTTGAGAGGATCGGCAGGGTCCTCGGCGCCTTCGCATCCCGCCGAATCTCGGGTCGCCCGCAAGAACGGTGAAGAGTGTGGCTCAAGGGAAGTGGTGATCCATCGCTGGGCCATGTGCCCCCACGCGCACCTCGACTGGGATCCCTGAGCGCGCCGGCCGGTCTTCCAGCCGTTTCCCAGCTTCTGCGCGAGGCCCTCGGCTCCGCTCAGACGAAGATCCTCATGCGACCGCTTCCGCCAACGTTCCAAGATCGACCCGTTACTTTGGGTAATTGCTCGGTCATAATGGCTCCCCAGAAGATACATCATTCCGGAGCACGTGCTCTGTTATAGTTGGGGCATGCCTCGTCGTCGGACGCATGATCTCGATCGGTTGCTGGATGTCGCTGAGCAGCTGGTGGCCGACGGCGGTCCGGAGCGGTTCACGGTGCGGGCGCTGGCGGCGGCCTCCGGGGTGTCGAACGGGGCGATCTACCACGCGTTCGGGTCGTTGCCGGTGCTGCTCGGGCGGTTGTGGCTGAGGGCGGCGGAAGATTTCCTGGATCTGCAGGTCGAGCTCGTCGACGCGGTGCGTGGGGGCGACCGCGAGGCGGCAGTCGAGGCAGTGGCGGCGGCGGCGAGCGCGCCCGCGGTGTTCGCCGACCGCCGGCCCGCCGCGGCCCGGATGCTCATAGCGGTGCGCCGTGACCAGTTGCTCGGTCCCGAGGTGCCGCAGGAGCTGGCCGAGGCGATGTTCGCCCTGGACAAGCGGTTGGTGGCGTTGCTGACCCGCCTGTCGCGGGCATTGTGGGATCGAGCTGACGGGGCGAGCGTCGAGGTGGTGACACTGTGCGTGGTCGACTTGCCGACGGCTGTGTTCCGCCGGGCGTTGACCGGGCCGACCACGGACGGCCGGCCCTCGATCGGAGCCGACAGCCGAGAACGTCTGAAGGCGGCTGTCCGCGCGGTCCTCGCCCTCCCGCCGCCCCCACGGGCCGTGCGGCCTTCTGGCGGTTGATCGTGGTCGACACCCCTTCAGCCGGACTGATAGGCAAGACGGCTCGGGCCTGGCTCGCGCAGACCCGGCCCACCCGCCTGATCGGCGGCGGCTTCTGGTCGCCCGGCCAGGCCGTACACGCTGCCCTCGGCGTGTCCTTCGTCGTGCTGATCCACCTGCACAAGGTCAAGGCCGCCAAGCTCCCGCCATGACCTCTCCAGTACGGTGATCTCATGGCCGGAGTTTTCGAGATGTTCCAAGCTTCGCCCGACGATGGGGATGTGGTCGGTGAGATCCACGCGGAGTCCTGGAAGGCCGCTTACGCCGGCTTCTTCACCGCGGAGTTCTTCGACGCAGCGGTGAGCCGGCGGCGCCACAAATGGCATGGCGTGCTCGCCGAGGGCAAGGACACCATCATGCTGGCCGCGTTGGACGGGCGACCGCTGGCCTTCTCCTACTTCGGCCCCTCGCCGACGCGGCCGGAGTCGGCGGAGATGTTCGGCTTCTACGGTCACCCGGATGGCTGGGGGAGCGGCGTCGCGAAAGCCCTGATGAACGCCTCCCTGGACACGATCCGCGAGAAGGGCTTCAAGCGGGTCCATCTGTGGACGCTGCGTGACACGCCGCAGTCACGCCGTTTCTACGCCAAGAGCGGCTTCACGGAATCCGGCGCGGTCCGCGCGCACGACTTCGGTGACGGCAACCCGATCGAGCAGGTCGAGTACGAGCTGATCTTCCGGTTCGGATCTTGATCGCCGGTCAGGCGCGCGTCACCGACATCTTCAAGACCAGCGAACCGGACGTGTCCACCGGCGTGATCGGCCGCCAGCACGGCGTGGCCGCCGGCGCTGGTGACCTGGCTCGTCTCCTGGGGGTCGCTCGGGTCGAGGGCAATCCCAAGAATGGCGCGAACGCGACCTGACACCCGGTGTGAGCCCGCGGGCCGGATGGCGGGATCGCCCGCCATCCAGCCGCACTCGCATGCGCATGCCGGTGTCCCCATCGATCGAGCCGCGCCGACGCTCCCCGACGCGGAGAGGGCCGCCTCCGGAGGAGACGGTCCTCTCCGCAGAGAGGATCAGCGCACGCCGTAGGCGCGCATGATCGTCTGGACCACGGTGTTACCCGCCTCGTCGGCCGCCTTCGCGCGGAGCGAGACGAAGCCCTCGGCGTCGGGGTTTCGGACCTTGGCCTCGCCGTTCTCGACCTCGACCGCCTGCCAGGTGGCGCCGTCGTCGAAGGACACCTCCAGGCCGGTCAGGCGCGCGGGCGAGGGCGCGGCGCCAGGGCTGCGCTCCACCGAGATCGCCAGCTTGGTCTGGTGGCCGGCCTTCGCGTAGTTGCTCATGTCGAGCCCCTTGGCCAGGGCGCGGACCGCGATCAGCGGCACGATCTCGATGTCGTCGGTGGCACCGGAGTCGAAGGTCCACTCCGTCTCGACCCTGGTCGAGATCCCGGCGTAAGGCCGGTCCCTGAGCACGGTGCCGCGCAGGGTGTAGGTGCCCCTGCCCGCAGGGACGGTCGCCGTCGGCTGCCACAGCCCGACGGGCGACCACCGCTTGATCAGCTTGCCGTCGAGCTCCAGGTCGAGCGTGCCGGTGGCGCCCCAGTCGGTGCCGGTGGAGCCGGACTCGCCGTCGATGAACCATTGGATGCCGTAGCTGGAGTTCAGTCCGATGACGTTGCCGAGCCTGGCCACACCGTCGATCGCCATGGTCGGTCCGATGATCCCGGCGTTCCACACCAGGCGGTTGCGCTGGTCGGGGCCGTACTCACGGGGGGCGGCCTCCAGCGCCATCCTGCCCTCCACCCTGATCCTGTCCCGCCAGGCGCCGGGGGTGCGGTAGTCGACGACCTGCGACGGGAAGGCGACGGGCTGGTCGAACATCGTGGTCGGGTGCCCGTCGAGCGGCACGGAGCCGCTGTTGCCGGTGGACGGGGCGCCCTGGGCGCGGTACTCGACGCGCACCGCGGTCAGCCGGTCACGACCGGTCCGGTAGGACAGGTCCGCGGGCACGCCACCCTCGCGCAGATCGGTCACGTGGTAGAAGAACGGGCTCGGCTCGGCCGCGGTCGCGCCCTTCTGGGCGAACGTGGCGTGCGTCCGGTAGGAGACCGAGGGGTCGTCAAGCGGGGTGAGGTAGACCTTGCCGAAGTCGGTGGTCCCCGAGGCGGACACGGTGTACGAGCGGGAGCCGTCCAGACGCGGAAGCAGGACGCTGGCCACGAGCGCGACGCCCTCGGCGCGTTCGTCGTCGACCTTGACGTCGACCGGGGTGCCCAACCTGGCGTCCACGGTCACGGACTTGTCGCCGTCCAGCGTCACCGGCACGATGGCCAGCGTGCGACTGCCGTCGGAGGGGGTGTTCACGCTGTGCACGGCGTAGTACTGGCCCTCGGGGACGCTGATCGATCCCGTTCCGCTGGTCAGGCTGACGTAGTGGTTGACGCCCGTGTAGCGCTCGTACAGCTCCACACTGCCCTTGGCGGGCTGCCCTGCCCTGTCGAGCGAGTTGATCGTCAGTTTGCGCGAGGGAATCGGGGTGTAGTCGGCGAGGATGGTCCGCACTGAGGTCGTGCCGCTCCTGGCGATGAGCGCCGCGGCCTGCGCGCCGCGCGGCATGACGTCGTGGATGGTCACCGTGACGGCCGCGCTGCCGTGGGCGGGCACCTCCACGCTCTGCTTGTCCAAAGTGAACATGGTGGGGTTGCCAGGGGCGCCGCCCGTCGAGGACGGGGTCTCCACCGCCAGGTCGAGCGTCACCGCGCTGTCGCCGTCGTTGGTGTAGGTCACCTCGTGAGAGGCCTCGCTGCCTGGCTGCCTGCCCCAGCCCGCCTTGACCGACAGGTTGGCGGGAGAGGCGGTGATCTGCTGGCCGACCGCCCTGGCCGCGTCCACGCGGCCGGAGCCCTGGTGGTACGGCGTGAGCCCGGCCGTCGGGGCGGCGGCGCCGATGAGCGCGGACTTGATCTTCGCGCCGTTCCAGCCGGGATGCTGCTGGGCGATCAGCGCGGCCACGCCCGCCACGTGCGGGGTCGCCATCGACGTGCCGCTCATCGCCACGTAACCGCCACCCATCCTGGCTGCCACGATGCCGACGCCGGGACCGGTGATCTCGGGCTTGACGGCCATGTCGCCGAGCCTGGGCCCGCGGCTGGAGAAGTACGCCAGGGCATCGGAGCGGTCGACGGCGCCCACCGACAGTGCGGCGTCGGCGGTGCCCGGGCTCTCCACGGTGCCCAGGCCCGCTTCGCCGGAGTTGCCCGCGGCGACCACGAACAGCGCGCCGGTCTGGGCGGAGAGCTGGTTGATCGTGTACTCCAGCGGGTCGACTCCCGCGTAGTCCTGCCCGCCGAGGCTCATGCTGACGATCTTGGCGCCCGCGGTGGTGGCGGCCCAGGTCATGCCTTCGATCATGGCGGAGTCGGAGCAACTGCCGTTGTTCGTGCAGACCTTGCCGACGGCCAGCGTGGCGTCCGGCGCGACGCCGCGGTAGCCGGAGTCGGCCGAGCCGCCGATTGTGGAGAGCACATGGGTGCCGTGCCCGTGGTCGTCCTCGGGGCTGCCCACACCGGTGAAGTCCTCGGCGAGCGTCACGCGCCCGGCGAGCATGGGGTGGTCGGAGTCGTAACCGGAGTCCAGCATCGCCACAGTGACGCCCTTGCCGGTGTAGCCCGCCGCCCAGGCGGTGGGCGCGCCGACCTGCGGGACGCTCTTGTCGAGCGTCAGCCGCGTCTTGCCGTCCAGCCAGACCTTCGAGACGCCCGAGCGCAGGCGCGCGCCCGCGGCGATCTGCTGCCACAGGGCGCCGGTCCTGGACTTGTCCGCGGTCAGCGTGGTCACGCCGAGTCCCGGGATGTCCTTCTTGACCGTGGCGGCGCTGAGTGCCGCCCGAGCTTTGGCCAGACCGCCGGGGGCCTGCACGATCAGCGGCAGGTCGGCGCGCGAGACGTCGTCGTAGCCGAAGTCGAGGAGCGTGCCGATCTCGAACAGGCGCTGGTCGAGTGTGCCCGCGGCCAGCATGGGCATGGCGTCGGAGGGGATGACGGCTAACTCGCGCGGCCCGTCGGAGTGGGTGGCGAACGTGATGTCGTCACGCCCAGGGCCGGGGTGCGCCTCGAACGAGACGATGCCGGAGGCGTCCGCCACGGCGGTGACGGTGTCGCCGGTGATCAGCGTGAAGGCGAACGTGCCCACGGCGGGGCCGGTGGCGAACCGGGCCGTCGGGACGGCCTCGGTCTCGGGGGCGGCGGCCGCCGTGCCGGGCGCGGCGGCCAGCGCGAGAGCGAGAGCGGCGGCGGCCGCCGTCGCCAGCGCGCGTCCTGGGTGATGCAAGGGGAACTCCAAGGGGGTGTGGGGGTCAGTCGTGCCGTACAGATCACGGCGGCCGCGCACGACCGGCCGTAGTCGGACACTCCTAGAGCTCTTCTGGCAGCGGCAGGGGATCTCCGGTGCGGATGCGGAGGCCTCCGACGCCACCGGCCACGGCCGCCTCCTCCACCGCGTAACCGCGCCGCCCGCACCAGGCGGTGGCGGCGGCGCGGACCTCGGCGTCGTCGGTGACCAGGTCGATGAGCCCGCCGCCTGGCAGGTGCGCCACGCGGTCGGACAGCACGGGAACGACCCGTGACCACGGCTCGCCGCCCGCGTCGATGACGACGGCGGCGGGAGGCACGTCAGCGGGCATCGGGGTTTCCCTGGGTCGATGTGTTCGGGTCGGGAGGACCCTAGACAGCGGTCGTTACCGGGGCATTACCGGCCTCCCGCGCCGCGGCGGCCAGGCCTTCGCGTAGGTGCGCGGCCCTGGCCAGGTCGCGCTGCGCGACCGCGCCGCCCGCCGCCGCAGCCCGGGCCTCCAGCAGCCGCGCCAGGCCGTACGGGTAGGGCATCGCCTCGGCGCGCTCGACCGACTCAGTGAGCACCGCCACCGCCGCTCCGCCGCGCCCCATGGTCGTCAGCGCCATGCCGAGGACGAGCGAGGCCTCGATCCCGGCCAGCCCGTTCGCCTTGGGCCCCGCCGCCTCGGCGGCCTTCGCCGCCCCCTCGGCGTCGCCCGTGGCGAGCAGGGCGCGCGCTTTGACGGCCGGCTCCACCTCGCCGATCAGCGCCTCCTCCGGCCTGCCCGCGCCGATCGCGATCTCGGCGAGCATCGTACGGGCGTCGGCCAGCACCTGCCTGTCGCCCGTCGCCTCCGCCAGCTCCACGCTCTCCGCCAGGCACGCGGCCGCGCCCTTCCCGTCTCCCGTCCAGAGCCGGGAGGCGCCCAGGTTGACCAGCGTGTACGGCAGGCACCACGAGGGCCCGAGCGGCCGGGCGAGCGACACCGCCGAACGCGTAAGGCGCAGCCCTGCCGCCCAGTCGCCGACGAGCAGGTGGAGCCTGCCCAGGTTGCCGGTGCGGAAGGCGACGACGGCGGGATCTCCTACCCGCGCGGCCAGCTCCAGCGCCCTGCGCGCGTACTGCCTGGCCTCGCCCAGCCTGCCGTCCAGGCCGGCAAGTTCGCCGAGTTGAGCCACGACGGTTCCCGTCAGAGCGGCGTCGCCGGTGGCCTCCGCCGGCTGGAGTGCCTGGCCGGCGGCCTCCTCGGCGGCCGGCAGTCTGCCGAGCATGGCCAGCGAGACCGAGCGGCTGACCAGCGCCCTGACCAGGAGCCGCCGCCCGTGAGGCGGTCCGGCTTCCACCGCGAGATCCATCGCGGCCGTGACGGCGGCCAGGCTCTCGTCGTACCTGCCGGTCGCGAAGCAGGTCAGGGACTCGGCCAGGTGGCGGGCCGCCCTGGTGGCGGCGGTCACCGACGGCTCGGCCGGCGGCGCGGTGGCGAGCAGGCCGCGGGCCTTCGCGGGCTGCCCGGCGCCGACCAGGACCTCAGCCAGCAGGGTGACGGTCGCGGAGACACGGTCGGCGGGCGGCTCGGAGCCCGTCCCTTCGAGTTCCGCCCGCACGCACGTGGCGTCCATGCCGCGAAAGGTGGCCAGCGCCGCGGAGAGCTCCCGCTCGGCCGCGTCGTACCTCCCGGTCCTGCGCAGCGCCTCGCCCCAGGCCAGCCTGGCATCGGCCGCCGCGGCGGCGCCCGCGGCGTCGAGCAGCCCGACCAGCCGCTCCAGGTAGCCGGCCGCGCTCTCGTTCGCGTAGAGGGAGGCCGCGCGCTTGGCCGCCCGCCACAGGTACGGCACGGCTCGCGGATCACCCGCCCTCGTCAGGTGGTAGACCACCGCGTCCACAGCCTCGGGCCTGTGGCTGAGGACCGCGTCGGCGTAGGCGGCGTGGAGCCCCGTGCGCACGACGCCGCTCAGCCGTTCGGCGCAGGCCAGCCGTACCAGGGGGTGCCGGAAGCCGTGGCCGGGCACGTGCCGCCCGTCGAGCAGCACCTCGCGCTCCTCCACGATGCCCGTCTCGAGCGCCTCCGCCAGCGCGGCGGCGACCTCGGGCCTGGACATCGGCGGGTAGAGGCCCGAGGCCGCCACCTCGAACACCTCCGCGAGCGGCGCGTCGCCGCCCGCCACCGCCAGCACCTCCACCATCCGCCGCGCGGGCGTGTTCATGCGCGCCAGGCGGCCGCCCACGAGGTGGCGGACCGCGACGGGCACACCGGCCTCGCCCACGCCACTCGTGACCACGGCGGGGTCGTGCAGGTAGGCGCCCGCCAGCTCGATCGCGAACAGCGGGTTGCCGAGCGACAGCCCATAGGCCCAGTCCAGCTCGGCCGGGGTAAGGGGGCGGCCGACCGCCTTGGTGAGGAGCCTGTCGCAGTCGGCCCTGCCCAGGCGCATCAGCTCCAGGCGCTGCGCCAGGCCGTGCCTCAGCACGGCCTCCAGCGTGTGCCGCCGCCCGTCGTCGACCGGCAGGTCCTCCTCCCGCCAGGTCGCGAGGAACCGCCATGGCCGCTCGCCGGTGGACCTGGCCAGGTGGTAGAGGAGCTGCGCCGACCCCGTGTCAGCGGCGTGCAGATCATCGAGCACCACCAGCAGCGGACGTGCGGACAGGTCCGTCAGCAGGGCGGCGACCGCGCTGAAGATCCGCGCCCGTTCCCGCTCGTGATCGCCGTCTCCGGGCGGGATCAGGCCGAGCGACGGAAGCAGCGTGGCCAGCTCGGGATACTGCGAGCCGATGGCGGCCCGCTCGGCGGCGGGCCTGTCGGCGAGGTAGCCGTCGAGCGCCTCCACCCACGCGCCATAGGGAGTGTGGCCCTCAGCCTCGTGCCCGGCGCCCCACAGGACGAGCGCGCCGCAGGCGGCGTGCCTGCGGGCCGCCTCCGTCACCAGGCGCGTCTTGCCCACGCCCGCCTCGCCGCTGATCAGCACCAGAGGCGCGGCGGCCGAGCGCCCCGGGCCGACGAGCTCGGCGGCGTGCTCGCGGCCGACCAGGTCGTGCCTGGAGGGGCGGCGAGCCTGCGCGGGCAGCAGCGGAGCGGCTCCGTCCCCGGCGGCGGTCACGACGACGCGCTCGGCCAGCGCCCGCCGGTACAGCCGCTCGGTCTCCTTCGCGGGCCTGGCGCCCAGCTCGGCGGCGAGCGCGTCCCTGCAGCGGTGATACTGGACGACCGCGTTGCGCCGCCGGCCGAGCGCGAGATACGCCTCGATCATGGCCCGGTGCGCGTCCTCGGCGGCGGGGTCACGGTCCAGCACGGGGCCGAGGACCTCGACCGCGCGCTCCGCCGTTCCCTCGGCGACCGCGGCGGCGGCCAGTGCGAGCACCACCCGGCGCCCGAGCACGTCGAGCGCCTCCCTGCTCGGCGTCGCCCACTCGGCGTAGCGGTCTTCGGGCAGCAACTCGGCGGCCAGCTCCCCATGCGCCTCCTCCAGCGCCGCCAGGCCGCCATCCGCCAATGCGAGGTCGGCCAGCGCCATGACGTGGTCGAGGTCCACCTCGACGAGCTCGGGATGGAGCAGGAGCAGGCCGCCCTCTCCGAGCAGGTAGGAGGAGGGCGCACGGGCGGGCAGTTCGGGTTCGAGGGTGTGCCTGGCGGCGTGCAGCGCCACCCGCAGGCTCCTGACCGCGGACTCCGCGTCGGACTCGGGCCAGCAGACGTCCATCACCTGGTCGCGGTGGAGCCGGTGTCCCGGGGCGACGGCCAGCAGCTTCACCAGAGTCTTCGCGCTCGGTCTCCGCCATCTGCCCGCGGAGGGCGCGGTGCCGGGCCGCTCGGCCGCGAACCCGCCCAGCAGACGCAGACGCAGGGGCGGAGGGGGAGCCATGAACTGCACAATATCGGGCGATTGTTTCCGGAACCGCTGGCGTGCGCCCGTTGGGTCCACGCGTGTACCCGCCAGAGCTCGAGTATCGCCGCGCGCGCCGGGGAGTTACCGGGTATGGGTGGAACCATGATCTTTTTGAGGCGGGCGGTCCAAGCCGCCGTACTCACTCTTCTGGTCATCCCGATCATCGCCGTCCCGCACGCGGTGGCCGAGACGCGTAAGCGGCCGCAGGCCGCTGCCGGGGCGCTGGCCCGCCGCATGCTGGCCCAGCTGAAAGTCGCCAGGCCGTTATCCATCCGTGGTTACAGCCACCGGAAGTTCCTGCCGCGATGGGCTCATCACAGAGGCAGGTGCGATTCACGAGAGGTGGTCCTGGCTCGCGACGGGCGGCACGTGCGCAGGAACGCGGCCTGTCACCCCGTGAAGGGCATCTGGTACAGCCCCTACGACGGTAAGCGGCTGAAGAGCGAGAAGCAGGTGGACGTCGATCATCTGGTGCCGCTTTCGTACGCCTGGCGCTCCGGCGCCGGCAAATGGAGCCAGGCGCGCCGGCGGGCCTTCGCCAACGACCTCGTCCGCCCGGAGTTGATCGTGGTCAGCCACTCCGCCAACGTCGCCAAGGGCGGCCAGGGACCGCAGAGCTGGCGACCGCCACGCCGCGCCTACTGGTGCCGCTACGCGACCTCGTGGATCACCGTGAAGCATCACTACCGGCTCTTCGTGACGCGGAAGGAGAAGACGGCCCTGCTCAACATGCTCCGCACCTGTCCGGGGCGCTGAACGGGCCGGAAACCTGGACGTTGAAGTGGCCGGACCCGGCTATAAGGGACTAAATGCCAGCTTGACGGTTAAATGACCATCTTTGGCTAGGGGTTTGACGGGCCGTTAACGTGCCAGTAATAGCCACTTCATAGCCTCGAGAAGATGGCAAAGCTGACACGGGCCGCCGGGCCGGGCATGCTCGCCGCCCTCACCATGGCAGCCTGCGTCGCCGGCTTGAGCGGGACCGCGATGTTGACTCGCGACGATGCGCCCAAGAACCCTCCGGTCGCAGCGTCGATCTCCGGCTCCGGCTCGAGCGCGCAGAAGGGCGCGATGGACGCCTGGCGCGCCGACTTCCACCGGATCTACCCCGACCTGCGGGTGGACTACCGGGCCGACGGATCGGGTGCGGGCATCCGCGAATTCATCGAGGGCACCACCGCGTTCGCCGGCTCCGACGTCGCGATGGGACCTTGCGAACAGGCGCTGGCCGACAGGCGCTGCGGCGGTAAGGCCGTCCACCTTCCCATGGTGGTCGGCCCCATCGCGGTGGCCTACAACCTGCCGTCCATGCCGAACCTGAAGCTTTCGCCCACCACCCTGGCCGGCATCTTCAGCGGGCAGATCACCAGATGGGACGCCCCGCAGATCGCCGCCGACAACCGAGGCACACGCCTGCCGCACACCAGCATCCGCGTCTTCCACCGCTCCGACGAATCGGGCACGACCCACAACTTCGCCACCTATCTCAGGGCGGCGGGCCGGTGGCCGTCCCAGCCGTCCAGGAAGTGGACCGGCGCCGGGCGGGGCGTCGCGGGCTCCGCGGGGATCACCGAGGCCATCCAGCACACCCAGGATTCCATCGGGTACGTCGAGTACGGGTTCGCCAGCAACGCCAGCCTGTCCACGGCCAAGGTCCGCAACGCCTCCGGTCAGTTCGTCGCGCTCTCGCCCCAGAGCGCCACCAACGCCCTGAAGGACGCCCGGATCGTCGGCAAGAACGATGATCTGGTGGTGAAGTTCGACTACCTGACCAAGAGCAAGGACGCCTACCCCATCGTCCTGGTCACCTACGAGATCACCTGCTCGAACAACCGCAACCCGCTCGTGACGACCTTCCTGAGCTACACCGCGGGCAACGCCGGCCAGTCCTACCTCTCTCTGTACGGCTACGCTCCGCTCCCGCCCGACCTCCTCGCCAAGGTGCGCGCCGAGCTCGGCGTCACCCGCTGAACGAACTCGTCGTCCGGGTCCGCTGACCCCGGCCGCAAATTTCTTCAAGACCGGCGAGGCCCGCACGGCCGATACTCGGCTGCGTGATCCCCTCAACCCTTCCTGCTGTGACGGTCGTGCGCCGCGGACCGATGCTGGCCGTGCTGCTCACCGGTCAGGCCATGGCGTCCATGGACGGCTCGATCGTGTCGGTGGCGGCGCAGACCATCCGGCAAGGACTGCATGCCGGCGACGGGGCGATCCAGCTGATCATGTCCGGCTACCTGCTGACCGTCGGCGTGCTGCTGGTCACCTGTGCACGGATCGGCGACATCGTCGGGCAGCGGCGCGCGTTCCTGCTCGGCCTGGGCTGGTTCACGGGAGCTTCGCTGGTGTGCGGGCTGGCACCCAGCGCGACCCTGCTCGTGCTGGCCCGCATCGCCCAGGCCGTGGGGGCGGCGCTGCTGATGCCGCAGGTCTTCTCGCTCATTCACCGGCACTGGGACGGAGCGGCACGCCGCCGGGCGATCGGCCTGTACAGCATGGTGCTCGCCTTGGGCGTCGCGCTGGGCCAGGTCATCGGAGGGCTCGTGGCAGGCGCCGACCTGTTCGGCCTCTCCTGGCGCCCGGTTTTCTTGATCAACATCCCGATCGGCGCGGTACTGCTGGCCGTCGGCCCGCGTCTCCTGGTGAACTCCCGCACAGACGAGCGGGTACGCCTGGACCCGGCCGGAGTGGCGGTTCTGACCGTCGCCATGGCCGCGTTCACCGTGCCGCTCATCTTCGGCAGGGACCACGGCTGGCCCGCCTGGGCATGGATCTCGCTGGCCTGCGGAGCCGTGCTGTTGGCGGCGTTCGTCCGCTATGAGACCAGAGCACGGCACCCGCTGCTGGAGCCGGCGGCGGTGCGGCCGAACGGGGTGAAGCCAGGGCTGGTGGCCTGCTGGATCATCATGGGCTGCTACACCGTGTTCCTGTTCATCCTGACCCTGCACCTGCAGTCCACCCTGGGCTTCTCCCCTCTCCAGGCCGGGCTGGCGTTCGTTCCGTACGCCATCGGTTTCGGCATGCTCAGCCTGAGCTGGAACCGCTACCCGCGGCGGCTGCAGAACGCGTTGCCGGTGGCGGGTCCGATCGCGTTCGCGGTGGGAGCGGTCCTGCTGGTGCTCCTCTATCGCGACCAGTGGCACCCGTACGGCACCGTACCGCTGCTGCTCCTGGCCGGAGCCGGACACGCCGCCGGCTACAGCCCGCTGATCGCACAGATCACATCCCTGGTCCAGCCGCGCCTCGCCTCGGCGATCTCGGCGCTCAACTCCACAGGCCCGACACTCACCGGCGTGACGGCCGTCGCCGGGCTCGGCAGCGTCTATTTCGCGGCACCTTCCTCCGCCGAGGGTCTCCTCCGGGTCGTCACCGCCGTGGCCGCTCTCCTCGCGCTCGGGACGGCATGCGCGACACGGGTCGCGCTGGCCCGCCGGACCCCCTAGCCGGAGGCCCGTTGTTTAACCGTTTACATAGCTGGGTCAGGATCCCCTCCTCCGCTCCAGCGCCACGGGATTTGACGCGCCGGACCACGTGCGCAATCATCCCGTTTAAGCGGTTACATGGGTTTGCCAAGGGTGAGGGAGGTCGGATGCCTCGCTGGGCCATGCCCGAAGACGGACGGCCTCGCCCCTCGACGATCCGGGACGTGGCCAGGCACGCCGGCGTCTCGGTCGCCACCGTCTCCCGGATCCTGTCCGGCAGCTACCCCAGCGCTCCCGCCACACGCGGCAAGGTGATGCGTGCGGTGCGCGAGCTCGACTACGTGGCCAATGCCCATGCGCGCGGGCTGGCGGGCGTGCGCCCCAAGAGCGTGGCCATCGTGGTCACCTCCGTCGTCTCCCCGCACTACGCCCATGTCGCGCAGGGGGTGCAGGACCAGGCCGCGCGCGAAGGCAGGCTGTGCATCGTCGGCACCACCGGCGGCGACCCCGAGCGGGAGCTCGCCACGGTCCGGTTGCTGCGCGAGGAGCACGCCGAAGCCGTCATCCTCGTCGGCAACATGCCGGCCGACGACGCCTACCGCGAGCGCATGGCCGGCTACGCTCGGGCGCTGGCCGTGGCCGGCTCGCGGCTCGTGCTGTGCGGCCGGCCCCCGCTGGGCGATGACGTACCGGCCATCGTCGTGGAGTACGACAACACCGGCGGCGCCTACGCGATCACCAGCCACCTGCTCTCGGCCGGTCACAAGCGCATCCTGTTCCTCGGGCGGCGGACCGGTTACACCACGCCCGAGAGCCGGATCGCCGGCTACCGCGCGGCACTGGCCGCGCACCGCGTCCCGCACGATCCTGGGCTGGAGGTCGACAGCGTGGTCATGGATCGGCGCGACGGCTACCGCATGATGCGCGAGCGGCTCGACGCCGGGCCGCGGGACTTCACCGCCGTCTTCGCCGGGAACGACCTGATCGCCGCAGGTGCGCGCGCGGCTCTGCGCGAACGCGGGTTGCGCGTTCCCGGCGACGTCTCGCTGGTCGGCTTCGACGATCTTCCCCCGGCGGCCGACATCGACCTCACCACCGTGCACGTGCCGCACGAGGAGCTGGGCCGCACCGCCGTACGGCTGGCCCTGGAGAGCGAGACGCCGGGCACCGCCCAGCACGTCATGCTCGGCACGCACATCATCGTCCGCGACTCAGTACGCCCCAACCTGGAAGAACCGCCTTCACTCTGATGATTCCGCCCACCGACCCCCGGCTGTCCCCTTATACCGGCTGGACCCGCGCTCATTGGGAGAGCGTGGCGGACCACCTGCTGGACTCCGTGGTGCCCTACGCCACGGACGACTTCGCCCAGTTCCGCCTGCCCGGCCCGGCGAGCCGGTCGGGCCCGGTGAGCGACGGCCTGGAAGGCTTCGCCCGCACGTTCCTGCTCGCGGCCTTCCGCATCGCCGGGGCAGGCGGCGCCGTGCCGCCCGCCCTCCTGGAGCGCTACGCCGCCGGGCTGGTGGCCGGCACCGACCCCGCCCACCAGTACGCGTGGCCGCCCCTGGCCGACATGTCCCAGCCGCTCGTGGAAGCCGCCTCCGTGGCGCTCGCGCTGCACGAGACCCGCCCCTGGCTGTACGACCGGCTCTCCCCGGCAGAGCAGGAGCGGGTGGTGGCGTGGCTGGCCGGGTTCGTCGGGCGGCGGACGCCGGCGAACAACTGGGTGCTCTTCCAGGTGGTGGTGGAGCAGTTCCTGGCCGAGGTGGGCGGGCCGCACGACCCCGGCGAGATCGCCGGCGGGCTGGAGCGGATCGAGGACTGGTACGTCGGCGACGGCTGGTACTCCGACGGCAAGGGCAAGAACTTCGACTACTACTCCGGCTGGGCGATGCACCTGTACCCGTCGCTGTGGGCGAGGATGGCCGGCGACACCGCCCGCCGGCAGCTCTACGCGGCCCGCCTGCACCGGTTCCTGGACCAGTACCAGCATTTCTTCGCCGCCGACGGCGGGCCGGTCCACCAGGGACGTTCGCTGATCTACCGGTTCGCGACGGTCGCGCCGCTCTGGCTGGGCGCGCTGACCGGCGCCTCGCCCCTTCCGCCGGGACGGACCAGGCGGATCGCGAGCGGCGTGCTGCGCCACTTCGCCGAGCGTGGCGCCCCCGACAGCCGCGGCCTGCTCACGTGCGGCTGGTACGACGCCTTCCCTCCCGGCAAGCAGGACTACTCCGGCCCCGCCTCGCCGTACTGGGCCAGCAAGGCCTTCCTCGGCCTGCTGCTGCCAGCGCAGCACCCGGTCTGGACGGACGCCGAGGTGGCCGCGCCGATCGACCTCGCCGACCAGGTCGTGGCGATGCCCGCGCCCGGCTGGCTGCTGCACGCCACTCGAGAGGACGGCGTCGTCCGGATCGTCAACCACGGCAGCGACCGCGATCGCGTCCAGGATCCCGCCGGCCCGCCGGACCCCCACTACCTCAGGCTCGCCTACACCAGCCACACCGGCCCCGACATCGGCGATGAGGCGATCGACGGGCAACTCGCCGTCGTCTCACCGCAGGGAGCCACCTCCCGGCGGCGCCGCATCCAGCCCCTCACCGTGGGGGAGCGCCTCGCCGTCTCGGCCTACGACGACGGCCCCGTCCGCGTCGTGACCGCCTCCGTGGTCGACGGCGCGGCCGAGGTGCGCATCCACCAGGTCACGGCGCCCGCCGGGCACCGGGTACGCGACGGCGGTCACGCGCTCGCCGGCCAGGAGCCGCCCGCGACCCGCTCCGAGGACACCTGGGCGCAGGCCAGGCGCGCGGACGGCCTGACCAGCGTGGTGCGCGGGCTGCACGGCTACACCGGGGCGGGCGTGGCGAGCGCGCACGGCGTGAACGCCTTCGGACGGCACTCCGCCACGCCGTACCTGACCTGCGACGCCCATCCTGGCGGCACCGCCGTGTACGTCAGCCTGGTCCTGCTCACGGGAGCCGAGCAGGAGCCG
This sequence comes from Nonomuraea sp. CA-141351, assembly GCF_050944675.1. Taxonomy (NCBI): domain Bacteria; kingdom Bacillati; phylum Actinomycetota; class Actinomycetes; order Streptosporangiales; family Streptosporangiaceae; genus Nonomuraea; species Nonomuraea sp. CA-141351. The sequence continues at coordinate 6,786,148 of NZ_CP191982.1, read as the reverse complement.
CCCACGCCGGAGATACAGGTCGACGGCGAGGAGGTCACCCTGAGGCTGTCCGGCGGCGAGCCGGTCAAGGTCCGTCTCAGCGACCTTTCCGCCGGCCGGCGGCAGGAGTAACCCGACCGCGCCGACCACTTCAAAACAGCCGGCTGACAGGTATGGCTCGAGCCGGACGCTTCAGCGCAGGATGCGGGTCCGCCCTTCTCGGGTCATGATCGTCATGAGGGAGGACGCGATGAGTACTGCGGAGTGGTACAGGAGCTTCGGGGCCATGGAGGCGCGCGGGCAATCCCCGGCCTATGACATGCTCGCCGGCCGGATCGCCGACGACGCCGAGATGCTGGCCCTGCTCGAGGAGCTTCCCGAGCCGAAGCGGCAGCCGAACCTGCTGTTCGGAGTGGTGCGGTTCCTCGGCGGCCCGGTCGAGGACTATCAAGCGTTCCGGACGTGGACGTCGGCCGAGTGGGAGCGGGTACGGCAGGCCATGAGCGAGCGCCGTACCCAGACGAACGAGCCGGGCCGGTGCGCCGTGCTGCTGCCGGTCCTCGCCACTCTGCCGCAGCCGTTGGCGCTGATCGAGGTCGGCGCGTCGGCCGGGCTGTGCCTCTATCCGGACCGCTACCGATACCGCTACGACGACGGGCATGTGGTCGGGCCCGCCGACAGCCCGGTCGTGCTCGAGTGCCACACGAACGGGCCGGTTCCGCTGCCTGAACGCGTGCCCAGGGTGGTCTGGCGGGCCGGCGTGGACCTCAATCCGCTCGATGTGCACAGCGCGGAGGACATGCGATGGCTGGAGTGCCTGATCTGGCCGGAGCAGCATGAACGGTTGCCGCGGCTACGGGGCGCCGTTCGCGTCGCCCGGGAGGAGCCCCCGCAGCTGGTACGCGGGGATCTCAATGAGGTGATCGGAGACCTGCTCGCCAGGGTCCCCGCGGACGCCACGCCGGTGGTCTTCCATACCTCCGTGCTGGCCTACCTGTCGACCGAGCAGCGGGAGGCCTTCGCCGAGAAGATGCGGGGCCTGCCCTGCCGCTGGGTCTCCAACGAAGCGGTCGGTGTCCTGCCGTCCGTGGACCGCCGCCTTCCCCGGCCGGCGCCCCAGGACCGCCTGGTCTGCGTTCTGGCGCTGGACGGGCGGCCGCTGGCCTTCGCCGGGCCTCACGGCCAGTCCCTGGACTGGTTCGGCTGAGGTCACGAGCCGGTGATGCTGATCTGGGTGAACCACTCCCCGGGGACGTGGACGATGCCCGGTGATTTCGGTACGACGGCGAGGTAAATCCCCGCGTCCTTGAACACGGCCTTGTGGGCGAAGCGGTTGCCGTGGCTCAGCGCGGCGGCGACGCGCTCGCTGACGCCCACCGTGGAGCTGGTGCCGGGGCGGGCGGTCATGGTGGACTGCTGCCTGATGCCATACCAGACGAGTGCGCCGCCGGCCGACGTCCTGAGCGCGTAGATCTCCGGCGTGGGCTGCGAACGGACCGTCATGGTCCACTGGCCCTGTAGTGCCTTGCGATCGGTGGCCCCGGCATCGCCGTTGAGCCTGGCGGGAGAGTTGGCCGTGAACATCTGCCGGGCACGCCGGTCCTGGCCGAAGGTGCTCTGCAGGCGGGCGTGGGCCTGGGCGATCTGGCGCGGGGAGGCGATGAGGGCGTCGCCGTCGTCCGGCGCCACCGCCGTGGCCAGGCCGTTCTCGTCGCGCGCGGCGGCGGGCGGCCTGGACTTGGACGTGGTGACGGACATGGCTATCGCGCGCCAGCCGGCGGACGTCTTCTGCAAGATCGCCTGCCACCAGCCGGAGGCGCCTTTGCGGCCGTACTCGACCATGAACCATGGCGCGCCGGACACCTTCCCCGGTATGGCGAATCGCGGTTTGACGGCGGCCTTCCAGGGCTTTTGTGAGCTCTCGCCGAGCATTTTGCTTATCTTGCGCTGGACGGTGCTGATCTCCGCGGCCAGGCCGGCCTCCGCCGCCGTCCAGTCCGTACCGCCCTGCCGGTCGGCCTCCTTCTCCGCCTTCTCCCACTGGTCGAAGACGGCCTTGGCCTCGGCGACGGTCACGACGCCGCGCGGCGCGGACGGCGCTGTCGAGGCCGGGGGGCTGCCGAACGAGGACGCGGCCTGTCTGCCGGAGCTGCAGGCGGTGGCGGGCAGGGCGAGTGCGACGAGCACGACAAGTAAGGGGCGGACAGGCATGGCAGGTCTCCGGGAGGTTGATTGCCCGGAAGTACGTGATCGCCGTCCGCCCGGGTTCAGCCCCGGCCCGGGCGATAACGAGAAGGTTGGTGACACGCCCCAAAGACGAGAGTTTCGGTCATCCGTACAAATTGACCTCTAACGGCAGGGGCGAAGCGCGAAGGCGGCGCGCGGGTTGGCGATCAGCGCCGACTTGGCCACCTCGCCGAGCCCCGCCGCCTCCAGCCGCGGCACGAACCGCTCCAGCAGGTACGTCAGCCCCGGCCCGCCACCCAGCCCGGGCCAGTACGAGCGCCGGGCCAGGTCCATGCCGAACAGCAGCCGATGCCCCAGCCCGCACCCGGCCAGTTCGGCGACGAGCGCGACGATCTCGCTGTCCGGCCCGTACTTGATCCGCCCGGGGCGGTCGAAAGCCAGGTACGCCCCCCTCTCCGCCAATGAGGTGAGATATCCGGCGTCGGGGTTGTGGTCGATGTGCCCGAGTACCACCTGATCGGCCTCCACACCGCAGGCCGACAGCGCGTCCAGCAGTTCGTGCCCCATCGTGCCCTTGTCGCAGTGGGTGACGACCGGCACGCCGGTGCGGAGGGCGGCGGCGGCCACGGCGCCGACCAGCCGCTCCACTCCGCGCCCGAACGAGTGGTACGAGGTCGCGATCTTGATGGCTCCCGCGCGGGCGGACGACCGCCGGACCAGCGGACCGACCAGCCCGTACTCGTCCATGCCGAGCTCGATCTCGGCCACCAGCAGCTCGGCGATCTCGCCGGGGGAGTAGCGATGGAGCCAGTGGGCGTCGCTGTAGTAGGTGCTCTTGTGGAAGCCGGTCACCGCGATCACGTGCAGCCCGGTCCGCTCGGCCAGCGCCTTCATCAGCGACGGGCTCCGCCCGAACCCCAATGGCGTCATCTCGACCACCGCGGACAGCCCGAGCCGCTGCGCCGCCGCCACCTCGGCGACGGCCGCGTCCAGGGAGTCCAGCCGATAGTCGGGTTCGTTGCGGACGGGCCAGTCACCGGTCATGAAGAGGTGCTCATGCGCATAGGTCACGCCGAGCTCCTCGACGTCCCCCAGCACCGTGCGAACCATCACAAAAGCGCTCCTTCCTCGCGTAGCCGGGCGCGCAGCAGGTCCACGTCCACCGCCGCGGGCTCCACCCCGGCCTGTGCGGCCAGCGCCGCGGCCGTCCCGGCCGCCTGTCCCATCGCCATGCACTGCCCCATCGACCGGGCCGAGGCATGGGCGTCGTGCGTGGCCGACAGGCACCGCCCCGCGACGATCAGCCCGTCGACCTCGACCGGCAGCAGGCACCGGTACGGGATCCCATAGGTCCCGTAGTCGTGCACGTACTCCCATCGGGTGGCCGACCCCGCGGCGTGGTCCTCGATGGGCGCGCCGCACCGGGCGATCGTGTCGGGAAAATCCCTCCCCGCCAATACATCATCAGAAGTCAGGACATATCGCCCGACGAGCCGCCGCGACTCCCGCACGCCGATCCGCACGGAAGTGCCCAACAGCACCGCCGACTCATACCCGGGCACTTTGGCGCGCAGGAAGCGCACATATTCGCGCACCTGCGCACGTCCCTCACGTTCGGCACGCGACAGCTCGAACGGGTCGGTCGGGTCGAGCCCGGTCACCCGGGTCAGGTTGGTGTGCACGATCCCGTCGTGGACGGTCCTGTGCACCGAGCCCTCGCGCCTGGGCAGGTCGGCGTCGGCCATCAGCGCGTGCAGCTCGGCCGTGCTGGTGGCGGACAGGTCCACCCCGCCCAGCCGGAACGTGGCCGTCATCGGCTGCGACCGCATGCCGGGGCGCTCCAGCGTGGCCCCGGCCCGCCACGCCACCTCGCCGTCGCCCGTCGCGTCCACGACCACCCGGGCCTTGACCAGGAACCTGCCCGCCACCGTCTCCACCTCGGCCCCGGCGCCCGGCACGTACTCGCACACCCGCGCGTGCAGCAGCACGCCGGCGTCCGAGGTGAGCGCGTCCCAGACGAGCTTGAGCTCCTCCGGCTCGTACGTGACGCCGGTGCCGGCCCCGTACGTGTTGGGCCGCTCGAAGGCGGCTCCGGCCGAGAAGAGCCGTTCGCACACCTCCCAGCCGATCCCGCCGACGACGCGCCGCGAAACAGGGCCCGGGGCGTAGAAGCCGTAGAACGTGTCGAGCACGGCGACACCGGTGCCGCCGAGAAAGCCCGCGGGCTCCACCAGCAGGCACGACGCGCCGGCCCGCACCGCCGCGACGGCCGCGGCGCAACCGGCGCTGCCGCCGCCCGCGACGACCACGTCGCCTTCCCACAGGACGTTCACCGCAGATGCCACCCTCCGTCGACGGGGATGACCGCGCCCGTGGTGCGCCCCGACGCCGGCGAGAGCAGCCACAGCACGGCCTGCGCGACCTCCTCCGGCAGGCAGGGTGACGCGCCGAGCGGCATCAGCGACGGCAGCCTGGCCTGGACGGAAGCGGACGTACGCGCTCGAAGGCTCATCGGCGTGGCCACGAGACCCGCCGAGACCAGGTTGACCCGCACGCCACGCGGCGCGGCCTCCCGGGCGGCGGTCCTGATCAGCGGGATCAGCGCGCCCTTCGCCGAGGCGTAGGCGACCGTGCGGAAGTCGTCGTCGATCGACGTGCCGAGCGCCGAGCCGATCACCACGATCGACCCGCCGTCGGGCAGCGCCGGGATCGCCGCACGCAGCAGCCGGAACACCGACTCGTGGTTGACCCGGTGCACCTCGTGCCAGGCCTCGTCGGTGCATTCGGCCACGCCGCCGTCGCCGAGCCGCCTGCCGGACATGCCGACCGCGTGCACGACGCCGGCGAGCCGCCCGTGCAGGGCCTGGGCCTGGGCCAAGGCCTTCTCGACCCCGCCTGGCGCCGTGATGTCGACGCCGTCGGAGAGGTCCACGCCGTACGCACTCGTACCGGATGCCTCGACCGCCTCCACGCAGGCGCGGCCGATGCCGCCGTCCGATCCGGCCACCAGCACGGCGCTCATGGCTTCCTGAGCACGGCGGCGGCGCGGCGGGCGTGTTCGAGGTAGGCGGCCTCGAACAGCTCGTCGGAGCGGGGAGCGCCGACGAGCTTGGCGCTGGAGATGACCGGCGGCGTCCAGCCGCCCGCGACGAGCAGCTCGGCCGTGCGGACCTTGATCTCGTTGACCACGGAGACGGCTGCCAGCGTGCTGCCGGGCCCGACCGGCTCGGCCAGTCCTTCGACCTGGCACAGCGCGTCGCCGACCGGGGTGCGCAGGTCGATCACCACGTCGGCGTGGTCGGCGAGCCGGGTCCCGCTCGGGTGACCCGGCTCGACGGCCATGGTCTCGTTCATCGAGGTCACGGCCACGACGGGCAGACCCGCCTTGCGCAGGCCCATCGCCATCTCGATGGGCACGGCGTTGAGCCCGCTGACGCTGAACACGATGGCCGCGTCGCTCGGCCGCAGCTCGAAGTTGGCCAGGATGGCGTCGGCCAGCCCTTCGACGCGTTCGATGAACATGGCCTGCCGCATCCCGTTCGAGCCGGCCACCTGGGTGTAGAACGTCGTGGACAGGTCCACGATGGGGTGGAAGCCGGGATAGGAGCCGTAGCGGGGGAACATCTCCTCCACACCCATCCGCGAATGCCCGGTGCCGAACGTGTGCACGACTCCTCCGCCGAGGATGGCCTTGGAGGCGATGCGAGCGGCTTCGGCAAGGGCCTCCTCCTGTGTCCGCTGGATCTCGCCGAGCAGTTCCATGGCGCGGCTTATCCACTTCATCCAGATCTCCTCCCATAGAGCGCGGCGCCGATGGCCCCGGCCAGCGGGCCGAGTACGGCGGGCAGTACCGCGATGTCGCCGATCAACGGTCGTCTCCGTGCGAGTTCGGCATGCAGGGCGGGGCGCATGAGATCGAGCGCGCCGGACACGCCGCCGCCCACGACCACCGAGCCGACGCCGAAGAACGAGGCCGCGTCGCCCAGCGCCACGCCGAGCGCCCACCCGGCCCGCTCGAACACCTTGGCCGCCCGGCCGTCGCCCGCCCTGGCCGCCTCGGCGACCGCCGCCGCCGTGATCTCCGCCGCTGTGATCTTCGCCGCTGTGATCTTCGCCGTGCCCGAGCCGAAGGCCCGCACGATCCCCGGCCCGGCGGCGAACGTCTCCACGCAGCCCCGGTTGCCGCAGCAGCAGGCCGGACCCCAGGGAGCGACCGTGACGTGCCCGATCTCGCCGAGGTTGTCGCGCGGCCCGACCAGGACGTCTCCGCGCAGCGCCACGGCCCCGCCCACGCCGGTGCCGAGCACGGCGAACAGCACGTCGGCCAGCCCGCGGGCCGCGCCCAGCTCCAGCTCGGCGAGCGCGAACGCGCGGGCGTCGTTGACGACGGAGACCGGGACCCCGACCAGCGCCCGCAGCCGGGCGCCCACGGGGTAGCCGTCCCAGTCACCCGGAGGATTCGGGACGAACAGCGCGGTTCCGGTGTCACGGTCCACGTGCCCCGGGAGCCCGATCCCGATGGACTCGGCGCGCGGGGCCAGCGAGGCCGCCAGCTTCACCGTCTCATCGGGGCCGGGCGGTGTGGGGACGGTGCCCGAGCCGGCGACCACGGCCCCCTCCATCAGTACCCATTTAGTGTACGTGCCGCCGACGTCGATCCCGAGCAGGGTCACGGCCCGACCTCCAGCACCCGGGAGGCGAAACGGGCGCCGCCGCGCGGCCGCCGGAAGGGCTCGACGCCGAGCAGCCGCAGGTAGGCCAGTAGCGGCTGGGAGTGGCTGTGCAGGTTCGCGACCGGGTACGCCTGCATGGCCACGCCCACGTCGGCCAGGTCCCACGTACGTCCGGGACGGCCGGTCTCGGGCGCCAGGTAGGCGTCGGGGCCCGACAGCGTGCCTTCCCAGACGTCCGGGTAGGCGGTCGTGTGCGCGGCCAGCGTCATCCGCCGCCACCAGTCCCAGGCCAGCTCGGGGAGGTGCCCGGCGGCGGCCCAGACGAGCGTCATGTTGATCGCGTACCAGATTGTGCCGACCCCGCCCGGGCCGTACTCGTCGCGCACGGGCCAGCGCAGCCGCGCGCCCAAAGGGGAATCGGCGGCGGAGGTGCACTCGATCGTGCGCAGAAGCTCCACGGCCCGCTCAGGCGGGGCGGCGCCGCACAGAATGGCCCAAGGTTGCACTTCCAGCCACAGATCGTCGTCGCCGACGACGGTTCCCGGGCCGTACGCGCGGCGGTACCAGCGGCCGTTCCACTCGCCCGCGACCAGCTCGCGCAGCTCCTCGCCCAGCTTGCGGGCCTCGGCGGCGGTCGCGTCGTCGCCGAGGCGCTCGGCCAGCGTCGCGTAGCGCGGCAGGACCCAGGCGGCCATGGCGGAGTTCAGGACGGACTCGCCCTGCGCGATCATCACCTCGCGGGGCACGCCGCTCTCGGTGATCGCCATGTCGTTCCAGTCGGCGTTGAGCATGCGGATGTGCCCGTGCTCGCCGCGTCCGACCGCGTCGGTGAGGAACCTGAACTGCCTGCGCAGGTTCTCGTGCAGCGGCACCTCGGGGGCCTCGTGGACCGGGTGGTAGGGCACCTTCGCGTGGAAGGCGGCCTCGTCGCCCGTCGCGCTCAGGTACTCGGCGGCCAGCCACAGGGCCCACAGGTTCTGGTCCGACGGGCGGAACAGGCCGGTCCAGGGCTGCTTGTCCGGTCCGAGCGCATAGGGCAGGTCGCCGTCGGGCCCGCCCCATGCGCACGTGTTGCGCAGCACGGACAGCGCCAGGTCGGGCTCGATGTAGACGAGCGGGAGGGCGTGCTGGAGGGGGTCGCGGGCGGCGCCGTTGAAGCCGTGCCTGAAGGAGTAGCAGGATCCCTGGTCGAGGGTGTGGCCGCCGAGCACGCCGTCGGCGCAGGCCGCCCCGGTGAGCAGGGCGGCGTGCCAGGGGATCTCGCGCCCGGCCTCGGGTGCTCGTGCGGCGGACGCGCGCGGCAGCCGGGCGCGCAGGGCCTCCAGACTCTCCTCGAACGTCGCCGTCCAGGGTGCGGAACCGAGCAGCCCGTAGCGGAAGTCCAGTACCCGCTCCTCGCCCGCCCCCAGCTCCAGCGGCACCTCCAGCCGCCCGGACCGCGTCCTTGACCCGCCGGACAGCTCCAGCTCGAGCCCGGGATCGTCCGCGTCCACGGCGCCGGTGATGAGCTCGACCCTGGCTGCTCTGACCTCCCATTCCTCGGTCAGCTCCAGCCGTACCGGCGAATCGAGCAGGTTGCGCACCCGCAGCCGGATCAGCACCCACGGCTGGTCGCCCTCCGGGCAGAGGACGGCGCGCTCCAGAGACACCCGCTCGTCTGCCACCCGGACGATGGCGAAGGTGGGCCCAAAGACCCGCTCAGATCCCGAAATATCAGTGAAAAGCCCGCCGACTCTGGTCACGCCGGCGCCCCGAGTGAGCCACAGCAGGCCCGTGTGCTCGTCGAACAGGTCGCTCAGCCCGTAGTTGTCCGACACCAGCGTGATCCGCCGGTTGCCCACGTGCGCGAAGTGCCGCCGCGTGGGCGGGTCCAGCACGGGGTCCCACTCGGCGCGCGGGTCCCGCTCCTGGTCCAGCGTGTACGCGAACGCGGGCAGGCCGTAGGCCATCGTCCACTCCCCGTACGAGCTCATTTCCGCAGCCCTCCCAGCGTCAGCCCCGCGACGTAGTAGCGCTGCAGCAGGAACATCAGCGCCAGCGGGGGCACCGCCGTGATCAGCGCGGCGGTGCTGACCAGGCCGATGCTGAAGTCGTACTCGGTCTGGAGCTGCGACAGCCCCACGGGCAGCGGCCACAGCCCTGGATCGTTGGCCACGATGAGCGGCCAGAGCAGGTTGTCCCACTGCGCGAGGAACTGCAGGAGGAAGAGCGTCAGCAGCGCGGGCCGTAGCAGGGGGACACCGACGCGGACGAAGATGCGCAGCTCGCTCGCCCCGTCCACCCGCGCCGACAGCAGCAGCTCGCGCGGCAGCGCCAGGGCGAACTGGCGGACCAGGAACACCCCGAAGGCGCTCATCATGAACGGCACGATCATGCCCTGGAAGGTGTCGATCCAGCCCAGCGCCTTGACGACGAGGTACATCGGCACCAGCACCACGATCGGCGACAACGACAGCGTGCCCACGATCATCGCGAACAGCGCGCGGCTGCCGGGGAAGCGGAGCTGCGCGAGCGCGTACCCGGCGGCGGAGGAGAGGACCACCTCGAGCACCGCAACGCCGAACGCGAGGATCAGGCTGTTGCGCAGGTAGAGCGGGAAGCCGCCCTGGCCGAACAGCTGCGCCACGTGCGAGCCGAGCTGGGAGACGTCGAACGACAGCCCGCCCAGGTCGTTCGCGTCCGAGGCCGAGGAGACGGCGAGCATCGCGTACACCGGCAGCAGCATGACCGCCACGACCAGCGTGAGCACGACCTTCATTGGTCATCGCCTCCCCGCAGTACGCGGAACTGCGCGAGCGAGAGCGCCAGCATGGCCACGAGCAGCACCATCGCGATCGCCGACGCGTAGCCCATGCGCTCGAACGTGAAGCCGGTCGCCCACAGGTAGAGCGGCAGCACCTCGGTCGCGCCGGCCGGGCCGCCCTTCGTCAGCAGGAAGGCGGGCACGAACGACTGCATCGCCCCGACCACCGCGATGACCAGCACGAACAGCAGCGTGCGGCGCAGCAGCGGCAGCGTGATGCGGTAGAAGATCCGTAATGGTCCCGCACCGTCGAGCGCGGCGGCCTCGAAGACGCCCGGTGGCAGCCCCTGGAGGCCCGCGGTCAGGATGATCACGAACAGGCCGAGGTGCTTCCACGTCGTCATGATCACCAGGGCCCAGAGCGCGAGCCCCTCGTCGGTCAGCCACGGCCTGGGCTCCACGCCGGCCAGCCCGATCAGCGTGTTCGCCAGCCCCTTGTCGGCGAAGATCACTGACCATGTCAGCGAGGTGGCCACCAGCGGCATCGCGGCCGGGATCATGACCAGCGCCCGGAGGAAGGCGTTGTAGCGGCCCGGCTTGCTCAGCGGCACGGCTATCGCCAGCCCGAGCACGATCGACGGGACCACGGACGCGACGGTGTAGACGGCGGTGACCTTGGCCGAGTTCCAGAAGCCGGGGTCGGCCAGCATCCTGCGGTAGTTGCCCAGGCCCGTCCACTCCGGCGCGCCGGCCAGATCGTAGCTGGTGAAGCTGAGGTAGACGGCCGAGACGAACGGCACGAGCCAGAAGAGCAGGAAGTACACGGCGGCGGGGAGCGCCAGCAGGCCGCCGGTGCGTGCCTCGGCGCACCGCTGCCCCTTGCCCGACACCCGCGCGACGCGCGGTGCGATCTCCAGCGACAGCGTCATAGGGCGATCCGCATCGCCTGGTCGAAGTCGGCCGCGGCCTGCTCGGGCGTCTTCTTGCCGTAGGCCACCGCGTCGGCGGCGTCGGTCAGCGCTTTGGCCATCTCGTTCCAGACCGGCGTCTGCGGGCCGAAGTCGGCGTACGGGGCGGAGGCGGCCATGATGTCGATGGCCTTCTGGTCGGCTCCGGGCAGCTTCTCCCAGCCCTTGACCGGGGTGAGCAGGCTCGCGTCCTTGAGCTGCGTGGCGGCGACGTCCTCGCGCTGGAGATAGTCGATGAAGTGCCAGGCGGTGTACTGGAGCCGGGACTTCTCGGCGACCGCCCAGCCCCAGGTGTAGGCGGGCGCGACGGGCCGGCCCGACTCCCAGCGCGGCATCGGCGCGATGTCGAAGGCCTTGCCGAACGTCAGCTTGGGGTTCAGCGTCGGGAACAGGTCCATCGCGAACAGCCCGGACACCAGCATGGCGGCCTGGCCAGTGGCGAAGAGCCCGAAACCGGATAACGGGTTCGACAGCTTGGGGTTGCCCAGGCTGCCGTAGTAGCGCAGCGCCGCGACCCCGGCGTCCGTGGCGAGCGTGGCCTGGGCGGCGTCGGGGCTGAGTATCGCGCCGCCCTTGCCCTTGACCAGGGCGAGCAGCTGCATCAGCGTCCACTGCGGGTTGCCCAGGATCCACTGCAGGCCCACCTTCTTGCCGTCGGCCGAGGTCAGCCGCTTGCTGTACTCGGCGACCTCCTCCCAGGTGGTGGGCGGCTTGTCCGGGTCGAGCCCGGCTTCGGCGAACCTGTCCCTGCGGTAGTAGAGGTAGCAGATCGTGTAGTCGATGGGGACGCCGTACAGCTTGCCGTCGTAGGACAGCGAGCCGATCGCGTGCTCGTCGTACGCCTGCACCAGCGCCTTCTCGTCGGCCACGCCCATGGCCTTGGGGATGATCGGGGCGAGCCTGCCCTTGCGCGCGTGGCCCGGGATGGTCCAGCCGCCGATCTTGAACAGGTCGGGCGGGACGTCGCCGGCGAACGCGGTCAGCAGCTTGGCGTCGAGCTTGTCGACCGGCACGTACAAGGGGGTGATGTCCACGCCGCCGAACTCCTGCACGTAGCTGTGGAGCAGCGGGTTGAACACCTTGTCGTACGCTTTGGTCTGGTGCAGCCAGACGGAGAGCTTCCCGCGAGGCACCCCGTCGGCGGGGACCGTGGGGGCCGGGTCCGAGCCGCAGGCGGCGAGCAGGCCGGAAGCCGTCGCGAGCGTGGCGGTTCTGAGCAGGGCACGGCGGGACAACCTGGTCATGCGCGACCTCCCGGTACGGGGTTACTGACCCATGAGAGCGTTCTTGGCGTCGTTGAGCTCCACGGAGAACACCGTGAGGTCGCCGCGAGCGTGGCGGATGGTGTACTCGAGGGCGATCCCGCTCTCGGCGCACGTGCTGCGCGCGGTGGCCAGCAGCGCCGCGGCCATGGGCACGCGCAGCAGCTCGGCGAGCCGGTAGTCGGCGTTGACCGCGCCGATCGTCTCCCGGCCGCTGGCGGGGGTGAGGCCGTACTTGGTGCGCAGCAGGTCGTACAGGGAGCCGGTGAGGTCCTCGTCGAGGATGCCGGGGACCAGCTCGACCGGCAGGTGGGCGCTCTCGAGCATGCACGGCACGCCGTCGAGCAGGCGCAGCCGCTCGACGAAGACGACCTCCTGGCGCTCGCGCACGCCGAGCGCGACGGCGACATCGGGCCCAGCGTGCTGGAGGCAGGCTTTGAGCACCTGCGTCGTGGGCTTGCGGCCCAGCCGTGCCATCGTCTCGGTGAACCCGACCGGCCGCGATCCCAGCTCCGGGGTCACGGCCAGCGGGGCGGTGTAGGTCCCGCTCCCTTGCCTGGCGACCAGGAGCCCTTCCTGCACGAGGTCGCCGATCGCCCGCCGGGCCGTCGCCCTGCTCACGCCCGCGTAGACCATCAGGTCCTTCTCGGCGGGAATCATCGTGCCGGGCTCGCAATCGCGGATCACCGCCCGCAGGCGCTCTCGCAGCTGGTAGTAGAGCGGCACCGCGGCTGAGGGGTCGAGTGCCAGCCTGCGTTCCCAGTCGGTCATGCTTCCCCGCCTAAGTTGTACGGACGACCGTATCTTTTACGTTCGGCGGGGAAGTGTCAACCATGGCCGCTCCTCACCCCTCCAGGGCGAGGACCACCCAGGACTGATCCGGAGCCAGACCGGCCAGTTCGCGGCCGCACTCCTGAAGGACCTGCGGGCCCGAGGTGATGTGCGCGGTGCCGGTGTGGACGTCCCTGAACAGCCGCTGGATCAGCCCGTCGCGCACCGCCGTGGTGCCGCCCGACGCGTAGACGAATCGGGCCACCTCGGCGACCGTCGACGTGATGTGGTTGAGCGCGAGCCGCACCATCGTCTCCTGGCGTACGTCGAGCGCCCGGCCCGAATCAAGGGTGCGTTCCGCGTCGTCCCACGTGTCGTGCACCAGGGCCTTCGCCGCGCGGAACTTCGCCTCGGCGCGGGCGAAGTCGGCGTGGAAGGCGTCACTGCCGGCGATCTGGCCGGGCCGCCCGGACCGCGCCACGGCGTAGCGGACCAGCTCGTCGAGCAGCCGGCGGCCGACCCCGAGTGCCCAGCCGGAGTGGCAGATCAGCGCCTGGTCGAGCACGCCGAGCCGGTAGATCGCGCCGCCGCGCAACGGCTCGTTCTGGGTGAAGACGTGCGTCTGCGACTCCGGTACGAAGGCGCCCTCGATGGCGTAGTCGATGCTGCCCGTCGCGCGCAGGCCCAGGACGTCCCAGTTGCCGAGCATCTTGGCGTCCTCGATCGGGGTGATGAAGATCCGGGCCTCGTCGGTTCCCTCGATGGCGCCCAGGCTGTGAACGTACTGGGCGTGCAGCATGCCCGAGGCGAAGCTCCACTGGCCGCTGAGGCGGAAACCGCCGTTCTCGCGCACGGCGGTGCCCGGCCGGGTGCCCTGACCCGCGATGAGCGGCATCCGCGGGCCCTTGAAGATCCGCTCGACGGCATCGTCGCCCAGGTAGGCGCCGGCCGTGCCGTTCTCGAGCGTGGTGGCCATGACCACCCAGCCCGTCGAGGGGTCGGCGTACGAGAGCTCCTCGAAGACGGCGATCAGTTCCGTGGGTGACAGCTCGGCACCGCCGAGTGGCACCGGCACCCATAGGCCGAAAAGTCCCGCCTCGTGCAGGGCGTCCACGACGGGGGTGGTGAGCCTGCCCTGCGCCTCGGCCGTGGTCGCCTCGCGCTCGATCAGCGGGCGCAGGTCGCGGGCTCGCTCCAGCAGGGCCGGGCCGGCGGTGTGCAGTCGCGGCGTATCGCTCATGTCCAGGTGCTCCTGTTCGTGATCGGCGGCGCTCCTCCTCTGTCAGATCACGTGAGCGGCACGTTGTCCAGAGCCGGTAACGGGATCCAGTACTGGTCAGTCTCCGATTCATACGTTTTCTTGACGCCCTGACCAGGCGAATTACCCCTTTGCCGTGGATAGTGTGCGATGCGGCTTGATGCGGTCTTTACGGAGGGGTGTGCCCGTTATGGTGCTGGCGAAGCGGCCGGCCGCTACGGAAGGGACTGTGCGTTCCTGGCTGTTGGAGGGCTTGCAGACCGACCGTAGGCAGATCGAGCACGGTCCCCATGTGAAGCATCCGTGGTGGCGGGTGATGTGCCTGACCGGCGTGGACTACTTCTCCACGCTGGGTTACCAGCCGGGCATCGCGGCGCTGGCGGCCGGGCTGCTGTCGCCGCTGGCCACGCTGTTCCTGGTGGCGCTGACGCTGCTGGGGGCCCTGCCGGTGTATCGGCGGGTCGCCGCCGAGAGCCCGTACGGGCAGGGCTCCATCGCGATGCTGGAGAAGCTCGCGCCGCAGTGGTGGGGAAAGCTGTTCGTGCTGGCGCTGCTGGGTTTCGCGGCGACCGACTTCGTGATCACGATGACGTTGTCGGCGGCGGACGCGACCGCGCACCTGCTGGAGAACCCGTTCGTGCCCGACTTCCTGGCCGGACAGCGGGTCATCGTGACGCTGGTGCTGCTCGCCCTGCTCGGCGGGGTGTTCCTGATGGGCTTCACCGAGGCCATCGGCATCGCCACGCTGCTCGTCTTCGTGTATCTGGGGCTGAACGCGGTCGTCGTGGCGACGGCGATCCTGCACGTGCTGGAGGCGCCGCAGGTGGTGGTGGACTGGCAGCGCGCGCTGAGCCTGGACTTCAGCAGCCCGCTGACCATGATCGGGCTGTCCCTGCTGGTCATGCCGAAGCTGGCCCTGGGCATGTCCGGGTTCGAGACGGGCGTCGCGGTGATGCCGGTGGTCAGGGGCGACATCGGGCAACGGGTGAAGGGCACTCGCCGCTTGCTGACCACCGCGGCGTTGGTCATGAGCGTGTTCCTGGTCTTCTCCAGCTTCGTCACCACCGTGCTGATCCCGCACCAGGAGTTCGAGGAGGGTGGCAAGGCGAACGGCCGGGCGCTGGCCTACCTGGCGCACGAATATCTGGGCAACTGGTTCGGCACCGCCTACGACGTCTCCACGATCGCGATCCTGTGGTTCGCCGGGGCGTCGGCGATGGCCGGGCTGATCAATCTGGTGCCGCGTTACCTGCCCCGGTACGGCATGGCGCCGGAGTGGACGGGCGCGGTCCGGCCGCTGGTGCTGGTGTTCTCGGCGATCGCGTTCGGTATCACGATCATCTTCGACGCCGATGTGGACGCCCAGGGCGGCGCGTACGCCACCGGCGTGCTGGTGCTCATGCTGTCGGCGGCGGTGGCGGTGACTCTGTCGGCGTGGAAGAAGCGTCAGCAGGTGGCGACGGCCGGGTTCGCGGTGATCTCGGCGGTGCTCGGCTACACGCTGGTGGACAACGTGATCGAGCGTCCGGACGGCGTCAAGATCGCCTCGTTCTTCATCGCGGCGATCATCGTCACCTCGTTGATCTCCCGCGCCACCCGCTCGACCGAGCTGCGCGTCACCGAGGTGCACCTGGATCCGCTGGCCGAGGAGTTCGTGAACGAGGCGTGCGGGGACATCCACGTGATCGCCAACGAGCCGAACGCGCGGGACCAGGAGGAGTACAACGACAAGCTCCGCGAGACGTGGGTCAATCACCGGTTGCGCAGCTCGGAGCCGGTGCTGTTCGTGGAGGTGTCGGTGCCGGACGCCTCGGAGTTCGAGACCGAGCTGCACGTCAAGGGCGAGGAGCGGTACGGCCACAAGATCCTGACCATCGAGAGCTCGGCCGTGCCCAACTCGCTGGCGGCGCTGCTGCTGTATCTGCGGGATCGGACCGGGGGAGTGCCGCACATCTACTTCCACTGGACCGAGGGCAACCCGGTCGTGGCCATGCTGCGCTACCTGGTCTTCGGCGGCGGCGACGTCCCGCCGCTGACCCGTGAGGTGCTGCGCCAGGCCGAGCCGGACCCGGAGCGCAGGCCGCACGTCCACGTCGGCTGACAGCCGGTCCTTGGGAAAACTCCCGCCCGCCGTACTGGACGGCGGGACGGTCGGCGAAGCCCAGGAGGCCGCGTCAGCCCAGGATGACCGTGAGGTCGAACGTGCCCTGGTGAGGGACGCGGAGGGGCGTGGAAGCGGCGAGCACCGTCGCGGAAGAAGCGCACGGTGCCGGCCGCGACGGCCGCCTGCAGGGGGGTGTCCCAGCGGAAGCGGATCGTGGTGCGGCCCCGGCGCACGTCGAAGCCGTCGGCGGTGGCGGTGGTTCAGCCGCCGAACGTGGCCCGCGTGCCGTCGGTGAAGGTGAGGACGTCTTCGGGCTGGAGGACGGGGGATCTGCTCGGTGGCCGGGCCACTCGCTGCCGCCGGGGGCGCCGCGGAAGTAGGCGGCCGGGAGTGGGCCGTTGGAGTCGGGCGCCTGGCCGGGGAAGACGGTGGACCATGCGCGGTAGGGCCGGGAGCCGGCGCGGTGATGATCGTGGTGCGGTCCTGACCTGGGACGTGCTGCGGCGGCGCACCGACGCGGTTGCGGGCCGGATGCGCTTCCGCGTCTCATGACTACCTGCGCGAGTTCCGGATCCGCAGGCGGCCGTGGGTGAGCGTGCCGGTGACGCGGACGTGCAGCGCGCCGGGACGCGCCCGGCCCGCCGCCTCGCAGGTCACGCTGCCCCATTCGGTACGCACCCCGTCGGTGTTCGCGGTGGCGCCGGGCGGCAGGACGATCGTGGCGGAGCCGTATTCGAGCCGCAGGTCGATCTCGATCTCCGGATGGTCGACGACGGCCCGGGACAGGTCGAGCC
Source organism: Nonomuraea sp. CA-141351 (assembly GCF_050944675.1). Classification (NCBI taxonomy): domain Bacteria; kingdom Bacillati; phylum Actinomycetota; class Actinomycetes; order Streptosporangiales; family Streptosporangiaceae; genus Nonomuraea; species Nonomuraea sp. CA-141351. The sequence goes on along the minus strand of NZ_CP191982.1, from coordinate 6,769,409 downwards.
GCACCTTGCCGTACTCGGACTCGATGCTCAGCCGGCGCGGGACCTGCCAGTCGCCTGCTCGCCGGATGTGCCCGCCGGTGGACCTCAGCTCGACCAGCTCGTCCGGGAGCTCGGGCAGGCCGGCGATCGCCGAGGTCAGCTCGGCGTGGGAGGCGGCGGTGAGCGCCCGTTCGAGCCGCTCCTCCATCTCGGCGGCGCTGAGCCGCCCGTCGGCGAAGGCCTCCTGGAGCCTCCGGACGGTCCTGTCGCGGTCGCCGCCGACGACCCGCACCTGTGGTTCCATGTCACTCCCCGGTGTGGTCATCGGCTGAGCGCTCGCTTGTACAGCCGGGTGGCCAGGGGCACGAACACGAGCAGGAGCACCAGCGACCAGAGCAGCGAGGCCGGCACCGCGTGCTGCAGCGGCCAGGCTCGCGGCAGCGCCATGGCAGAGGTGGTGTTGCCGAACAGTTCGCGGGCGGCCTGGGTGATGGTGGAGACGGGGTTCCACTCGGCTATGGGCCTGAGCGGCCCGGGCAGGCGGGCGCTGTCGACGAACGCGTTGGACAGGAAGACCAACGGCATCGACACGATGGTGGCGATGTTGTTGAACACCTCCGGCCTGCGCAGGGCCAGCGCGACCGTGGCGGTGACCCAGGAGAAGGCGTACGAGAACAGGATCAGCAGGCAGAAGCCCAGCAGGGCCTCGTACGGCGCCGAGTGGATGCGCCAGCCGACGGCCAGCCCGGCCAGGACCATCACGACGACGCTGGTGAGGTTCATGAGCACGTCGCTCAGGGTCTGGCCGACGAGCACCGCCGAGGGCGCCATGGGCAGCGTGCGGAACCGGTCGAAAATGCCCTTCTGCAGGTCCAGGGTGAGGGTGTAACCGGTGATCTGCGCGCTCATGACGATGGTCTCCACGAAGATCCCGGGGACGATGAACTCCCGGTACGACATGCCGGGCAGGTCGATCATGCTGCCGAAGACGAACGCGAACAGCAGCATGAACACGATCGGGAGGATGACCGTGCCGCCCAGTAAGTCGGGCGCCCGCTTGATCTTCAGGGCGTTGCGCTTGGCGATGGTCATGCCGTCGGCGAACGCCATCTGCAGGGTGGTCATGGGGTGTGCTCCTTGGCGGGTTCGGTGGTCTGATGGCCGGTGAGGGTGAGGAACACCTCGTCGAGGGTCGGGCGGCGCAGACCGGCGTCGCGTACGCGGATGCGTTCGGCGGCCAGACGGCCGAGAGCGGTGGTGAGCGAGGCGGCGCCGTCGCTGACCGGGATGGTCACCCGCAGGGCGGTGGGGTCGGTCCGCACGTCGCCCACGGCGAGTGGCGCCAGCATGCGGCGTACGGTGTCGAGGTCCGCGCCGCTGGTCATGGTGAGCTCGATGCGGTCGCCGCCGACCTGGCCCTTCAGCTCGTCGGCGGTGCCCAGCGCGATGACGTGGCCGTGGTCGACCACGGCGATCCTGTCGGCGAGGCGGTCGGCCTCCTCCAGGTACTGGGTGGTGAGCAGGACGGTGGTGCCGCCCTTGACGAGCTCGGCGATGACGTCCCACAGGCTCGCGCGGGCCCTGGGGTCGAGACCGGTGGTGGGCTCGTCGAGGAAGAGCACGGGCGGGTCGGCCACCAGGGCCCCGGCGAGGTCGAGACGGCGCCGCATGCCGCCGGAGTAGCCCTGCACCGGACGGTCGGCCGCGTCCGTCAGGTCGAAGCGTTCGAGCAGCTCGCGGGCACGTTGTCTGCTGCGTGCGACGCCCAGGTGGTAGAGGCGGCCGACCATCTCCAGGTTCTCGGCGCCGGTGAGGTGGTCGTCGACGGCGGCGTACTGGCCGGAGGCGCCGATGTGGGAGCGCAGCCGGCGGGCGTCGGCGACGACGTCTAATCCGGCGACCGTGGCGTGTCCGGCGTCGGGCTTCACCAGGGTGGTCAGGATTCTTACCGTGGTGGTCTTGCCCGCGCCGTTCGGGCCGAGCAGGCCGAGTACCGTGCCCTCGGGGACGGACAGGTCCATCCCGTCGAGGGCTACGACGTCTCCGTACCTTTTGACCAGGCCCTCGGCATGAATAGCGGGGGACATGCGGAACTCTCCTTCGTTCGGTTTCCGGGCATGACGGAATGGCGGCCGGGCGTCCGGCCGCGTCGGTCAGGGTGGGGGTTAGATGTCGAGGTCCTCCACGGCGGGCCGTTCGGCGATCTCGGCGAGCAGGTCGTAGAACTCGTCCGGGATCTTGCCGCGCAGGTCCTCGACCGCGTCGACGACCTCCAGCGTGGACTCACCCTGCACGAAGCCCCAGTTCGACTCGCCCAGCCCCAGGTAGCCGCGCCAGGTGCTCAGCCAGTCGTCGGACTCCGAGCCGCTCACCCAGTCGGGCGAGCGGTCCACGTGCAGGACGAACTTGCCCTTCCTGGAGCGGTACACCCGGAACATCTCCACCCGCCCGCCACGGCTGGTGCGGCCCCACTCGCCGAGCAGCACCCCGGAGAAGCGCTGCTTGCGGCCGGTGCCGTGGCCGACCTGCACGATGATCTCTTCGTAGCCCTCCTGGCGGCCCTCCTCCATCTCGACGTACCGCCGCAGCGCCACGCTGATCGCCGCCGACAGCTTGCCGCCGGCCAGGTCCTGGGCCCGCTGGAAGAGTGGGAGATCCTCGTCTGACACGTAGATCGTCTTGTTCGGCATCATGTCATCCTCCCGTATGCGTATAAGGCTACGTATATGGCGGGGGTGTGACAAGGGCCGGGCGGAATTCTGTGACGGCGCGATGTCAGCGGTGGCGGGGAGCCTCGTGTGCGAAGAAAGGACGTGGTGCGAAATGAGACGCGCACTCGACGCCCGGGAGGTGGTGGGCGATCCGGAGCTCCAGAGCGGGATGGCGGCGCAGGCCGGAAACTTCCTGGAGGTGAAGTCGCCCGACAAGACGCGTGCGGTCTTTCGTCGTGGGCATGACCTGTGGGTCCGTTCGCCGGCGGACGACCGGGAGCGTCAGGTGACGATCGATGGTGAAAAGGACCACGTCGCGGCGACGCGGCAGCCGGCCGAGAGGCGGCCGTGGATGGACCTCGACCGCGGGGTCGCCGTCTGCGGCATGCCGGGCGGCGGATTCGCCACGGTGCGGGCGATGCTCGACTTTCCCGGGGTGTACACCGTCGGCGCCGCCATCTGCGGCTCGCACTGGCGTCGGCGAGATGTACGACGGGCCGCCGCCGGAGGCCGGCTACGCCGCCTACTCCAACGTCAAGGACGCCGGCTGATCATCCCCGGCGCCGACCATCTCTCATCGGCTACGAGCGCCACATGCCGCGGCGGCTGTGGAATTACCTGGTCGGCCACCACATGGGCGCCGAGCCGCCCGCATCAAGCCGACCCCCGCTCGACACGGACCTCATCTCCGGATTGTTCGGCTGATCCCCGCTCGTAGTGGCGGGGTGTGGCGGGCTGTCCGACGGCGTTCGCCGCGACGACCCGCCACCACGGCCGGCGGTCAGTCGGTGCCGGACTCCATCGCGGCGTGATCGAGCAACTGGTCGTCGTCGGGAACCTCTGTGGGGACCTCGCCGCGGGAGGCGATCGCCTCGGCCCCGCCCTCGGGCATCGCGCCGATCAGCCCGGTCGAGGCGGCCTGGGCGGCATCGATCAACGTCGGGTGCGGGCTGCCGACGATGCCGAGCCTGGCGTACTGCTCCAGCTTGGCGCGGGAGTCGGCGATGTCGAGGTTGCGCATGGTCAGCTGGCCGATGCGGTCGAGCGGCCCGAAGGCGGAGTCCTCGGTGCGCTCCATGGAGAGCTTGTCCGGGTGGTAGCTGAAGGCCGGTCCGGACGTGTCCAGGATGGAGTAGTCCTCACCGCGCCGCAGCCGCAGGGTCACCTCGCCGGTGACGGCCGTCCCGACCCAGCGCTGCAGCGACTCGCGCACCATCAGCGCCTGCGGGTCCAGCCAGCGGCCCTCGTACATCAGCCTGCCCAGCCGCCGCCCCTCATTGTGGTAGCTGGCGAGGGTGTCCTCGTTGTGGATCGCGTTGACCAGCCGCTCGTACGCCGCGTGCAGCAACGCCATGCCAGGCGCCTCGTAGATGCCCCGGCTCTTGGCCTCGATGACCCGGTTCTCGATCTGGTCGGACATGCCCATGCCGTGCCGGCCGCCGATGGCGTTGGCCTCCAGCACCAGGTCGACCGCGGAGGGGAACTCCTTGCCGTTGATGGCCACCGGCCGGCCCTGCTCGAAGGCGATCGTGACGTCCTCGGTGGCGATCTCCACGGCGGGGTCCCAGAACCGTACGCCCATGATCGGTTCGACGATCTCGATGCCCGCGTCGAGGTGCTCGAGCGCCTTGGCCTCGTGCGTCGCGCCCCAGATGTTCGCGTCGGTGGAGTAGGCCTTCTCCGTGCTGTCCCGATAGGGCAGGTCGTGGGAGAGCAGCCACTCGGACATCTCCTTGCGGCCGCCGAGCTCGCTGACGAAGTCGGCGTCCAGCCACGGCTTGTAGATCCGCAGGGAGGGGTTGGCGAGCAGGCCGTAACGGTAGAACCGCTCGATGTCGTTGCCCTTGAAGGTGGAGCCGTCACCCCAGATCTGCACGGCGTCCTCGAGCATCGCGCGCACCAGCAGGGTGCCCGTGACGGCCCGGCCGAGCGGGGTGGTGTTGAAGTACGTGCGGCCGCCGGAGCGGATGTGGAACGCCCCGCAGGCCAGAGCCGCGAGCCCCTCCTCCACGAGGGCCGCCCGGCAGTCGACCAGCCGGGCGACCTCCGCGCCGTACGCCTTGGCACGACCGGGCACCGAGCCGATGTCGGGCTCGTCGTACTGGCCGATGTCAGCGGTGTAGGTGCACGGGACCGCACCCTTCTCGCGCATCCACGCGACCGCTACCGAGGTGTCGAGGCCGCCGGAGAAGGCGATCCCGACGCGTTCGCCGACAGGCAGGGAGGTGAGCATCTTGGACACGAGTAGAAGTATATACACACCAATGCATGGCCATGCAACGCCCACCCGCCGGAGAACTCAGCCGTTCAACAAGTTGATCAGTTCACGCCGTGCGGTTGCGGTGGGCGCGGGTTTTCATCCGGTTGCCCCAGCCCGCGGTGGAGCACCAGCGACCGTTGCGCGGTTTGGCGTGGTCGTAGAAGATCCAGCGGCAGTCGGGGGCGGCGCACTCCTTCATCCTGGCCCAGGACCCGTCGGCAGGCGCGACGACGACACTGGCCAGCAGGTTCGCGAGCGTGCCGGCGATCCCGTCGTCCGCCGCGCCGACGCCGAGCGTGCCGTCGCCGCCCGGGCGCGCCCGTAGCGGCAGCGCCGCGCTCACCCGGTCGAGCTCCGTCGCCACGTCAGGATCCAGCTCGCCCGTCCGGTTGGCGCGGGCCATGGCCCGGAGCGTCCGGCGCAGCGCGAAGGCCAGTTCGTCCTCTGCCGGCTCGCATGAGCCGAGCCACCCGGCCAGCTCGTCATCGGGCTCGCGCCCGCCGAAGGTCCGCAGGTCGCAGGTGTTCCTCGCCTCCGGGAAGGCGCCGGACATCAGCGGCTCCGAGCTGGTCATCGACGGCGGCATGCTGAAGCAGGTCTAGCCTGATCCGGTGTCGCCTTCCGCCACGATGGAAGGCGACACCGCGGGCCAGGTCAGGGACCGTGGTGCGCGAAGTCGCCGGGCGCGTTCCACTCCACCAGGGCCGCGCCGTAGTTGAGGCCCGAGCCGAACGCGACCAGCACGGCGCGCTGCCCGGCCCGCAACCGGCCCGTGTCCGTCGCCTCGCGCAGCACCAGCGGGAGCGAGGCGCCCGAGGTGTTGCCGATCCGCTCGATGTTGGTGAGGGTTCTGCTCAGCGGTACGCCCAGGGTGTCCAGCACGCCGTGCACCAGCCGCAGGTTCGCCTGATGCAGCGCGAAGAAGTCGATGTCCGCGACCCCCAGGCCCTGGTCGTGCACGAACGACTCGATGAACTTCGGCAGCGTGCCGAGCACGAAGTCGCGGATCTCGCGGCCCTCCATCGTGGTGAAGTTCTCACCGAAGGCGGAGGACTTGGGCCTCCCGTCCGCGCCGGTGCGCGGCTCCCGTGCCACGTACGCCGTCCAGTACCCGGCCGGTTCGCTGCGCAGGGTCACCCGCCGGATGCCGCGGCCGGCCGCGGCCGGCTCGAGCAGGTAGCAGGCCGCGGCGTCACCGAAGATCACCCCGATCGTCCGATCCTCCGGGTCGAACAACTTCGAGCTGACGTCGGTCAGCACCACCGCCACGCGCGCGTACTCGCCGGACTGCACGTACCGGCGTCCGACGTCGAGCGCGAACACCCCTCCAGGGCACCCCCCGGAGTTGACGTCGAAGCCGGCGCCGCCGTCCATGCCGGCCTTCCGCATGATCGCCACGGCCGTGCTCGGCAGCATGAGGTCCGGCGTGAACGTTCCGCAGATCACCAGGTCCACCTGGTCAGGGGTGATGCCGGCCTGCGCGCAGGCGTCCACCAGGGCGTGCGCCCCCAGATCGGAGGACCACTCGCCGGAGGCCGCCATCCGGCGGGTCTCGACGCCGATGTGCTCATGGATCCATTCGCTCGTGGTGGGCAACCGCGCGGCGAGTTCGTCGTTCGTCACCACGCGCTCGGGGACGTAGCGGCCGATCGCCCGAATCCCTACGCCGAACGGCGGAACGCTCATAGGAGACCTCCCTCGTCTGCCGGCGTCACGCCGCTTTCACGGTCGCCGGCAGGGAGTCGTACCAGCGGATGGCATAGCGGTTCAGCCGGGTGGGCTCGCCCGCGAGTGTGAGGTCCGGCAGCCGGCGCATGACCGCAGGGAGGGCGATCTGCGCCTCCAGCCGGGCCAGCGGGGAGCCGAGGCAGAAGTGCGGGCCCACGCTGAAGGAGATCGGCTGGTTGTCCGGCCGGTCGGGCCGGAAGTCGTGAGGCGAGTCGAAGCGCCGGGGGTCGCGGTTCGCCGCGCCCAGCAGAATCAGGAGCTCGGCCTCCGGCGGCAACGTCGTGTCTCCGACCCGCATCGTGGTGGTCGCCCGGCGCACGGTGAACTGCGCCGGCGCGTCCCAGCGCAGCAATTCCTCCACGTACGGCCGCACGAACTCCTCGTCGTCGCGCAGGCGCGTCGCGTGCTCCGGGCGGCGGAGCAGCTGCAGCAACCCGTTGGCCAGCAGGTACGTGGTCGAGTCGAGCGCGGCGGCGAGCATCCCCACGAGGTTGACCAGCAGCTCGTCGGCGGTGAGAGCGGCCTGGTCGCGGTCGTGAGCGGCGATGAGCGCGCTCGTCAGGTCGTCCGCGGGCGCGCGACGCCGGGCGGCGATGAGGTCGATGATGTAGGCCTCGATCTCCTCCGTCGACCGCTGCCCCAGCTCCGCCTCGTCCGGCGGCGGGAACGCCTCCAGCACGATCAGCATGTCCCCGACCCGGTCCTCGAACCAGCCGTAGTCCGACTCGGGGATGCCGAGGATGTCGCACATGATCCGCACCGGCAGGGGGAGGGCGAAGTCCTTCACCAGGTTGACGACGCCGTCACCGGCGCACCGTTCGACGAGGCCGTCGGCCAGCCGCTCGGACCGCTCCCGGATGAGATCGCTCATGCCCGCCACCCGGCGGGCGCTGAACCAGCCGGAGAGCAGGGGACGGACTCGCGTGTGATCCGGAGGGTCGGTGAACAGCAGCGTCTTGGTCAGCAGCGTCGAGGCCCGGTTCGTCCGCCAGGCCGGCCAGTTGCGGTCCAGGCGCTCTTCGTTCACCACGGACGTGGAGGCGTCGCGCAGGATCTGGTCGGCCGCCTCATAGCCGACCACGATGAACATGCTGTCGGTCACCGGCACGATCGGGCCGTGCTCGTGCAGCGCCTGGTACCCCGGATAGGGATCCTCGATCCCGTTGGGGCCCATGATCCAGGCCAGGGCGGACTCCACGTCCATCCCGGATCACCTCCTTGCCGTCGTCTGTGGTCTCATGCGCCGGACGTCTGGTTCGATGCCGCGACGTCCCGCGGCTGGAGCGCGGGCAGCCGGTTTCCGTGTGTGAGGTGCACCGCTTGCAGGACGATGTCCGCGGCCCGTCCGACGCCACCGGCCTGCCGGAGCCGATCGCCCCAGTGCCGGCTGCGCCGCCGGAAGGAGCCGTCCGACAGCAGCAGGAGCAGCTTGGCGGCCACCTCGGCCGCGTCGAAACCGGGCGGCCGGTCCAGGGCCAGCCCCACACCGGCGTCCACGGCGCGGGCGGCCAGGTCGTAGCAGTCCAGCCAGAACGGCATGACCAGCATGGGCTGCCCGCAGTAGACGCTCTCGTGGAAGATGTTGTTGCCGCCGTGGCAGACGACGGCGCGCACGTGCGGGTGGGTGAGCACCCCGAAGTGCGCCGGGACCCACTCGACCGTGCGGACGTTGGCCGGCAGCTCGGCCGGCAGCAGCGCCCGCTGGTCGGCGGGCAACTTCCACAGCACCTGGTGGCCCGGCCCGATCCGCCGCAACGCCTCGGCGAACTCCCGCAGCTGGGCGGCGGACAGCTTGATCAAGGTGCCCATGTTCACGTACACGACGGACTCGTGCCGGTCCAGCCAGTCGCCCAGCTCGCCGGCCCCGTCAGCCCATGCCTCCCGCGGCGGGACCACGGCGCCCACCATGTGCAGGTGCGGGGGAGCGGCGAACGGATACTCCAGCCCGAAGACCGAGTAGTTGAGCACCGCGACCGCGTCGGCGCTGTGCCCTTCCGGGTCGGCGAAGACGTTGGCGAGGCCGTACGCCCGCCGCTCCCGCGCGAGCGTGAGGTCGGCGCAGCGCAGCATCGCCGTCCGGAGCCGGAGCCGGAACGCGACGTTGACGAGCCACTGGGTCCCGCTCAGCCGGTGCGGCAGGCCGGAGGTCGGGGTCGGGTACGTCCACGGCAGGCGGCCGAGGTACACCCCGCTCGCAGGGAAGGCGATGCTCAGCACGAACGGCACCCGGCGCGCGCAGGCCGCGTCGATCGCGCCGACGTTCAGGTTGTCGATCACCATCAGGCGGGGGCGTACGCGATCGATCTGCTCCAGGGTGCGCTGGAAGAACGTCCGCAGCACCGCCCGGTCCCGCACGACGCGCGCCAGCGCGACCGTGCCCGCGGTGGTGCGCGGTCCCCGGGTCATGGCGCCGTACATAGCGCCGTCGACCGTGACCATCTTCTCGCCATAGGAATGGAACGAGATCGGGCTGCCCGGGCCCGCCCCGTCCACCAGGCGCCGCGCGTCCTCCTCGGAGGCGAAATGCAGGTCCGGCACATTTCGCCGGGACAGTTCTCCGGCGATCGAGAGAATCGGATTGAGCAGGCCGGAGTGCGCCGCACTGGCGAACAGAATAGGTCCTCGATCTGATGTCATCCGCATTCCTGGGTTAGGCCGCAGAAAGTCATCGCCAGGCTCGCCTGACGTGGTCGAAGGCCGGTCGTGCGGCGCTCGAGGAAAATGGGGAGGTCGGGCGGCGCTCGAGGGCCGCTGAATTGCGGGTCCAGGAAAACAATCGGCACTTGACGTGCTGACCGCGGACCGCGAAAACTCGGCTATCGGGACCTCGGGGGCGTCCGGCTTATTCTTCCGGAGGAAATGCCAGTGTCGGAATCAAGTTCCGCTCTACCCGGTTTTTACTCCCGGGAATTCGTCAGCGACCCGTACGCGGCGTACGACTATCTGCGCCGCACCGGGCCGGTCCGGCGGATCCACCGGGCCGGCGTGCGCGTCTGGCTGGTCACCAGCTACGACGAGGTGCGGTTGGTCCTCACCGACCAGCGCTTCGTCAAGGAGCCGGCGCGATGGCCCGTACCGATCGAGGAGGCCGACCCCGGGCTCGGGGGCCTCGCCCGTTTCGTCGGGAAGCACCTGCTGTATTCGGATCCGCCGGGCCACACCCGGCTGCGCCGGCTGGTGTCGAAGACCTTCACGCCGGGCAGGGTCGCGGAGTTCGAGCCGATGATCAGGACCGTGGTGGACGAGCTGCTCAAGCAGTTCGACGTACGGGACGAGATCGACCTCGTCGGCTGGTTCGCGGTGCCCATCGGGACCACCGTGATCTGCGAGATCCTGGGCATCCCCGCGGCCGAGCGGAAGGATTTCCGGCGGTGGTCGCTCCCGCTGGTCTCCGACGACGAGTCCGCCCGCTCCGGCGCGGAGCTCGCGGCCGGCCGGCGGGCCGCGCTCGCCCAGCTGAGCGACTACCTCGGCGCGCGGATCCGGCAGAAACGCGCCCGCCCCACCCCTGACCTGCTGAGCGCGCTGATCCAGGCCCGCGACGGTGACGCCCGCCTGAGCGAGACGGAGCTCGTCGCGATGGCGCTGCTGCTGCTGATCGCCGGGCACGAGACGACCGTCAACCTCATCGGGAACGGGATGCTGGCCCTGCTGACCCACCCTGACCAGGCCGAGCTGCTGCGCCGCCGGCCGGACCTGATCCCCGGCGCGATCGAGGAACTGGTCCGCTACGAGGGCTCGGTCATGATCTGCAGCCTGCGGGTCACCGGCGAGCCCGTCGAGCTCGCCGGGGTGCGCATCCCGGAGGGCGAGCTGGTCATGGCGGTGGTGGCCGCGGCGGATCGCGACCCCGCCCGGTTCGACGACCCGCAGCGGCTCGACGTCACCCGGCCGTCCAATCCCCATCTGGGGTTCGGCGCGGGCGCCCACTACTGCGTCGGGGCGCCCCTGGCGCGGTTGCAGAGCCGGATCGCCATCGGGGAGCTGCTGCGGCGCTATCCCCGGATGGAACTGGCCGTGCCCCGGCAGGAGCTGTCCTGGCATCCCAGCATCTCGCTGCGGGGCCTGCACGCCCTGCCTGTCGCACCGCACGGCAGGCCCGCGTACCCCGCGATGCGGCATGCGGCTGGGGGTGCCCGTGGTCGCTGACACCCCGCCGGGACCTGTCGCGCTGCTGCGGCGGCACGTCCGCCGCATGCCCGGCGCCACCCTCTACGAGTACGCGGGCGACCGCGACGACCGCCTCACCTTCGCCGAGCTCGACGCGCGCGCCATGGCGCTGTCCGCCGAGATCAGGCGGCACACCGCGGTCGGTGACCGGGTGGTCATCCTGCAGGAGTCCGGGCTGGAGTTCCCGGTCGCCTTCTTCGCCTGCCTGTACGCCGGTGCCGTCGCCGTCCCCCTGTACCCGCCGGACGCCCAGCGGGCCACCACTCGTCTGGACTCGGTGGTCCGTGACGCGGATCCGGCCCTCGTCCTGACCGCCGCCCGCCACCGGCGCGCCGTGCGGAGCTGGCTGGACAGCGGCGTCGTCCGATCGCCCCGGCTGGTGCTCATCGACGAGCCCGGCCACGCCGACGGGGAGCCGGTGGTGGCACGAGGCGACGAGCCGGCGCTGCTGCAGTACACCTCCGGCTCCACGGGAGACCCCGCCGGAGTCGTCGTCACCCACGACAACCTGGTGGCCAACGTCCGCCAGATCCAGCACGCCTATGAGCTGTCCTCCGACAGCGTCCTGGTCAACTGGCTTCCCCTCTTCCACGACATGGGCCTGCTGACCATGGTGGTGCTGCCGGCGCTGTTCGGGATCCGCTCGGTCCACCTGGCGCCCGCGACGTTCATCCGCCATCCACGCCGCTGGCTCGAACTGATCTCCCAGCTGCCGGACGCCAACGCCATGTCGCCCGACTTCGGCTACCGGCACTGCGTGCAGCGGATCGCCCCACCGCAGCGGGCCGGCCTTGACCTGCGCGGATGGCGGATCGCCGGGAACGGCAGCGAGCCGGTCCGGCCGCAGACGCTCGACCTGTTCGCCGAGGCGTTCGCCGGCCAGGGGTTCGACCCGGCGGCCTTCCGCCCCAGCTACGGCCTGGCCGAGGCGACCGTTCTGGTGTCCGGGTTCAGGGCGCCGGGGCCGCCCCGGCGGTTGCCGGTGGACCGCGCCGCGCTGGGTCTCGGCGAGGTGCGGGCCGTCGAGCCCGGCCCCGGCGGCGTGCTCGGGCGGCCCGTCGAGTCCGGGCCGGCGCTGGTCCTCGTCGGGTGCGGCGTTCCGGCCGAGCAGGACGTGCAGGTGGTCGACCCGGACACCGGGAAGGTAGGCCCGCCGGGACGGGTCGGCGAGCTGTGGGTGTCCGGTCCGAACATCACCGCCGGCTACTTCCGCCGGCCGGAACGCACCGCTGCCACGTTCGTCCCCGACCTCGACGGCAGGCCCGGCCCCTGGCTGCGCACCGGAGACCTGGGCTTCCTCGACCAGGGCGAGATCTTCGTCGTGGGGCGGCTCAAGGACCTGATCATCATCGACGGGCGCAACCACCATCCGGCGGACGTCGAGCAGACCGCCGAGCAGGCGCACCCGGCCATCGCGGCGGCGGGCGTCGTGGCGACCTCCGTGGACACCGCCGAGGGAGAGGCGCTCGTGGTGCTCGCCGAGGTGGACCGGCGCGCCCCCGGCTTCGCACCGGCGGCGGTGCGCACCGCGGTGCGTCGAGCCGTCGCCGACCGCCACGGCGTGTCGCCGCACGACGTCGTGCTGGTCCGCCGCGGCGCACTGCCGCGCACGACCAGCGGGAAGGTGCAGCGACGCCGGGGCCGCCGGCTCTATCTGGACGGCGCCTTCGCGGACGATCCGGCAGCCGTCGAGGCGGGGGTGGGGAACTGATGGCGAGCGGGGAACCGGCCGGGCTCAGCCCGGTGGTGCTGCAGGGCTGGTTCGTGGAGAGGATCGCGGCCGCCGCCGGGGTGGCGCGCGACGAAGTCGACCCGGAGGCGAGTTTCCGGGATCTGGGGCTCTCCTCACGGATGCTGGTCTCGCTGCACGGAGCCCTGGAGGACAGGCTCGGCCGTACGGTGCCGGCGGCCGTCGTCTGGGAGCACGGCAGCCCGGCCCGGCTGGCGCGCTTCCTCTGCGCGGACTCCGCCCCAGACGGCTCCGGCCCCGCCGACCGGCAGGAAAGGGACGACCGCGCCGATTCGATCGCTCCCGCCGGCCCTGTCGCCGAGCCGATCGCCGTCGTCGGCATCGGGCTGCGGCTCCCCGGCGCCGTCGACTCGCCGGACCGCTTCTGGCGGCTGCTGTGCGACGAGGTCGACACCGTACGCGAGGTGCCGCCGGAGCGCTGGCGGCTGGACGACGACGCCGTCCGGCGGGCGGGTGCGGATCCTGCCGCATGTCGCTGGGGAGCGCTGCTGGAGCGGGTGGAGGAGTTCGACGCCGGGTTCTTCGGCATCTCGCCCCGCGAGGCCGCCGCGATGGATCCGCAGCAGCGGCTCCTGCTGGAGGTCGCCTGGGAGGCCATCGACCGGGCGGCCGTGCCGCTGGACCGGCTGCGGGCCGGCCGGACCGGGGTCTTCGCCGGGATCGCCAACTACGACTACGGCCGCATGCAGGACGCCGAGGGCGCCGGGATCGGGGCGTACGCCAACTCCGGCAGCGCGTTGAGCATCGCCGCGAACCGGCTCTCGTACGCCTTCGACCTGCACGGCCCGAGCCTGGCGGTGGACACCGCCTGCTCGTCGTCGCTGGTGGCCGTACACCTGGCCATGCAGAGCCTGCGCTCCGGTGAGAGCGACGCCGCCCTCGTGGGCGGGGTGAGCCTCGCGCTGTCCCCGGTCGTCGGGCTCAACTACGGCCTCCTCGGCGGGATCTCGCCGAGCGGGCGGTGCCGGGCCTTCGACGCCGACGCCGACGGCATCGTACGAGGCGAGGGCGCGGCCGTCGTCCTGCTGGAACGGCTCTCCGACGCCGTCCGGCACGGCGACCCCGTCATCGCGGTGGTGCGAGGCAGCGCGATCAACCAGGACGGGCGCACGAACGGCCTGACCGCACCCAGCGCCGCCGCACAGGCCGGCGTCGTACGCCGCGCCTGGCAGGCGGCGGGCGTCACGTCCGCCGATGTCGCCCTGGTGGAGACCCACGGCCCCGGCACCCCGCTGGGCGATCCGATCGAGGTCGCCGCGCTCGCCGAGGTGTTCGGGGACGACGGCATCCGCTGCGCGCTCGGATCGGTGAAGACCAACATGGGACACCTGGAGGCGGCCGCCGGGCTCGTCGGCCTGGTCAAGGCGGCCCTGTGCGTGCAACACGGCAGGATCCCCGCCAACCTGCACTTCCGCCGGCCCAACCCGCTGATCCCCTTCGACGGGTCGCCGTTCTTCGTGCCCACCGAGGTGACGGACTGGCCCTCCGCCGCCCGCCGGAGGGTCGCCGGCGTGAGCAGCTTCGGCTTCGGCGGCACGAACGCGCACGTCGTGGTGGAGAACGCCGCGCCGCCGCCCGACCCCGCCGAGCCGGCCCCGATGGCCGCCGGCAGGCCGCACGTACTGATGGGATCGTCCCGCGGCGCCGAGGCTCTGGCGCAGTCCGCGCGGCGGCTCGCGGAGGCGGTCGAGCGGGAGGCGTCACTGGGCGACCTCTGCTTCACCGCGGCCCGCCGCCGGACCCACCTGGAGCACCGCTTCGGGGTGGTCGGACACAACCGGGACGAACTCGCGGCCAGGCTGCGCGCCTTCGCCGACGGCGCCCGGCCGTCCGGGGTGCGGGCCGGGCTGGCCCGCGGCGTCGCACCGATGGTGGCCTGGTGCTTCGCCGGGTACGCCGGCGACCCGGCCGCCGCCGGCCGCGCGCTGTACGCCGTCCCCGGCCCCTTCCGCGACGCCGTCGACCAGGTCGCGCCGCTGATCGCCGAGGAATCCGGCTTCGACGTCCGAGACGTCCTGCGGGGACGTGCGGATGCGTCCGAGGACGGGGCTGACCTCCTCGAGGGACGCCCGGATGCGCCCGTGGATCGGGCGGATGTCCTGCGGGGTCGCCTGGATGCGCCGGACGATCGGGTGGACGTCACGCGGGAAGGCCTGGACGTGCCCGAGGACCGGGCGGACGTCCTGCTGCCGACCGCCTTCGCCGTGCAGATCGCGCTGGCCGCCTGGTGGCGGTCCTGCGGCGTCACGCCCGACGCCGTCATAGGGCACAGCGCGGGCGAGGTCGCGGCCGCGTACGTCGCCGGTGCGCTTGACCTGCGGGACGCCGTACGGGTGATCTGCCGGCGGGCCCGGCTCCTGCAGACCCTGACCGGCCGCGGCGCCATGATGTCGGTGGAGATGCCGTACGAGCGCGCGATGCGGGAGTCGACCGGCGGCGGACTCGCGATCGCCGTCGATGCGGCACCCGGCCAGGTCGTCGTCTCCGGACCGGACGAGGCGCTGACCGCCCTGACCGAACGTTGCGAGGCCGAGGGGATCCGCTGCCGCCGCCTCACCACTCGGGTGCCCGGCCACTCAGAACTGGTCGAACCCATCCTGGCCGAGCTGGGGGAGCAACTGGCCGGCATCACACCACGCACGCCGGCCGTCCCGTTCGTGTCCACCGTGGACGCCGGTGCGTGGAACCCGGCCCTCGACGCCGCCTACTGGGTGCGCAATCTGCGGCAGACCGTGCGTTTCCGGCCCGCGGTGCAGGATCTGGCCGAGCGTGGGTTCGGCGTGTTCCTGGAGATCAGCGCGCACCCGGTGCTGACGTACTCGATCGACCGCACGGTGCCCGGGGGCGGGGCCGCGCGGCCGGCCGTCCTGGCCTCCGTCCGGCGCGACGAGCCGCCCTGGGAGTCGCTGCTCGCCACGCTGACCGAGCTGCACTGCCGGGGCGTCGCGGTGGACTGGTCGGTGTGGTATCCACAGGGCGAGATCGTCCCGCTGCCGTCCTATCCCTGGCAGCACCGCCCGTACTGGTTCACGCCACAGGAGCGGCAACCCGCCGACCCGCGCCCGACCGCACAGGCCACTGGTGGGGTCCCGGCCGCGCCTTCGACGGCAGCGGCGGCCGGCGGGGTCCCGGCCGTACCCCCGACGGCACCGGCGAGTGGTGCGGCTGTGACCGTGTCCCCGACCGCGCCTACGACCCGCTTGGGCCCGGCCGGGCCGGTGGCCGGTACGAGGCCGGGGACTGCGCCGATGGTGCCGCCCGGTCAGTACGAGATGACCTGGCACCCGGCTCCGCCGCCGGGAGCGCCCGCCGCCTGTGACGACGGCTGGCTGGTGCTGGCCGACGACGGTCCGTACGGCGTGGCTGTCGTCCTCGAGCTGGCCCGGCGTGGCCGGCGATGCCTGCTCGTGCGGCCGGACCGGCTGGACGAGCAGGCGCTGCGGACCCTTCGCGACGGCGCGAGACCCTGGCTCGTCGTCGACCTGCGCGCCCTCACCGATGACCACGATGACCGGGAGACGGCCCCTCCAGACCTGGCCGAACGCCGGCTGGCCCGCACCGCCGCGCTGGTCGCCGACCTGGCGGCGGCGGGGCTCGCCGGCCGGGCGCGGACCTGGTGGGTCACCCGGGGCGCCCAGCCGGTGTCCGGTTCCGCCCAACTCGTCGATGTGGCGTCGGCGGCGCAGTGGAGCCTGGCGCGGACGGTACGGCTGGAACACCCCGACCTGTGGGGCGGCCTGCTGGACGTCGGCGCCGACGACCCCGAGCCGGTGGCTCGCTGTCTGGTCGGCGAGTTGCTCGCCGCGGGCCAGGAGGACGAGGTGGCCTACAGGGACGGGCGGCGCTTCGTCGCCCGCCTCACGCCGATCGAGCCCGTCCGGCCCCATCCCGCCCCGGCCGCGGACCCCGAAGGCACCTACCTGGTCTGCGGGGGCCTGGGGCGGCTCGGGATGGCGGTCGCGCGCTGGCTCGCCGACCGTGGCGCCCGCCATCTGGTGCTGACCGGCCGGACCGGGGCCGGCCAACGGCATGAGGCCGACCTGGAGAACCTGGCCGGCCTCGGCCTCCAGGTCACGCCGGTGCGGGTGGACGTCACCGACGAGGGCGCGATGACGGCGCTGTTCGAGCGCTTCGGGCGGGACCTGCCGTCGCTGCGGGAGGTGTACCACCTCGCCACGAGCCGGGGGATAGGCCGCCTGGCCAGCACCCGCGTCGAGGACGCGACGGCGCGGCTGGCGGCGAAGCTGCGCGGAGGCTGGCTGCTGCACCGGCTGTGTGCCGGGCGTGGCGTGTCCCGTCTCGTCTTCTTCTCCTCGGCGGCGGCCTGCCTGGGATGGCGGCTGGGCGGGCACTACGCCGCGGCCAACGGCTTCCTGGACGCCCTGGCACACGAGCGCTCCCGTACCGGTGAGCCGACGCTGAGCGTCGGCTGGGGCGCCTGGGGCATGCCGGACTCGCTCGACGTCGACCTGGTCGGCGACGACGGGTTCCGCCCCATGCCGCCGGACGCCTGCCTGGCGATCCTCGGCTCGTTGCTCGCCGGCGACGTGACCCACCGCGCCGTGGCGGCCGTCGACTGGCCGGTGCTCGCGGCCACCTACCGGTCCGGCCGGGCCGTGCCTGTGCTCGACTCGGTCGCGGGCACAGCTCGGTTGGTGACGGACCCGGCTGGGTTGGGGGCGGGCACGGCTGGGCCGTTGGCGGGCACGGCTGGACCGGTGGTGGGTATGGATGGGCCGCCGGGCGAGAGGCCGGCACCGATCCGCGGCGGCGCCGTTCCGGTCACCGGCCCGGTGCCCGCCGTACTCACCGGCACGGCGGATACGGCCGTCGGCACGAACGGGGCCTCGGGAGCCGATCGCCCGGCCCGCCTCGAAGGTGTCGATGACCTGCGCCGGATGCTGAGCGCGGAGCTCGCCGCCGTACTGCGGATCGACGATCCGGAGGAGATCGACACGCGGGTCGGCCTGTTCGAACTGGGGCTGGACTCGGCGATGAGCGTCGAGCTACGCAGCAGGATCGAGGGACGCCTCAGCCGTGAGGTGCCGCCGACCCTCGTCTTCGAATATCCGACCGTCGAGGAACTGGCCGTCGCCCTGGCTATGCCCTATTACGGTCCCGGCACCGTGTCGGCCGGCCCCGGGCCACTGGCCACGCCCTTCGGCCGCCCGGATGCCGTGCCGGCCGATTCCGAGTCGCCACCCCCGTCGTTCGGTGGTCCGGGCGATCCCGGGACGGCGGTCGCACCGCGCGGGCCCAGGCCGGAGGACGCGCGCCACCGCGCTGGAGCGGAGCCGTACGGGCACGGCCCGCTGGAGGAACAGGACGAACTGATCAGGAGGCTGGCCGAGAAGCTGGAGCGGCTCCGCTGACCAGCGGCGTCCGGTGGCCCGGCAGCGAGGGGAGGGACTGATATGGACATCGATCCGGCGCACCGGGAGTTGCTCGGTCGCGCGCTGGCGACCATCGAGGATCTGGAGGGCCGCCTCGAGCGCGCAGAGCAGGGCCGTGCCGTGCCGATCGCCGTGGTGGGGATCGGGTGCCGCATGCCCGGCCGGATCCGGGGAGCCGCCGAGTTCTGGCGCGCCCTGCGGGACGGCACCGACCTGGTCGGCGCGCTCGACCGGCGGACGGCCGAGCCCGGCGTACCGCCCGACGGCTACCTGACCGGGCTTCCCGGCGCTTACCTGGACGACGTCGACCGGTTCGACAACGAGTTCTTCGGCATCGCGCCGGGCGAGGCCGCCGTCATGGACCCGCAGCAGCGGCTCCTGCTGGAGACGGCCTGGGAGGCCCTGGAGCACGCCGGCATGCCCAAGGAGGCCGTACGAGGCAGCGCGACGGGCGTCTTCCTGACCCTCGGCACGCACGACTACTGGCAGGTGGGTATCTCCCGGCTGGGCACGGCGCCACGGCACGACCACGCCGTCGTCAACAACTCCCACAGCACCGCCTGCGCCCGGATGTCGTACTTCCTGGGTGTGCGCGGCCCGAGCCTGACCGTCGACGCCGGCTGTTCGTCGGCCCTGCTGGCGACGCACATGGCCGTACGTAGCCTGCGGGCGCGTGAGTGCGACGCGGCACTGGTCGGGGCGGTCAACCTGATGATGGCCGAACACTCGGGCGCCGGCATCGCCGAGTCGGGCACGCTGTCGCCGGACGGCCGGTGCCGGACCTTCGACGCCGGTGCAGACGGCTACGGGATCGGCGAGGGCTGCGGCGTGGTGGTGCTCAAACGCCTGGCCGACGCGGAACGGGACGGTGACCGCGTGCTCGCCGTCCTGCGCGGCAGCGCGATCAACCACAACGGCGGCGGGCCCGGATACGGAATCCCCGCTGTCTCCGCGCAGCGCGCGGTCATCCGCGCGGCGTACGACGACGCCGGGGTCCCGGCTCGGACCGCGACGTATGTGGAGAGTCACGGCACCGGGACCTCCCTGGGTGACGCGGCCGAGCTGAGCGCGCTCGCCGCCGAGTTGCTGCCCGGCAGGCCGGTGGACCGCCCGCTGGTGGTGGGGGCCGTCAAGACGAACGTGTCGCACCTGTTCGCCGCGTCGGGCATGATCGGCCTGATCAAGACGGTGCTGTGCCTGCACCATGGGGAGATCCCCGGGAACCTGCACTTCACCAGGCCCCACCCCGACCTCGGCACGCTTCCGTCGGCGATCGTCATCCCCAGCGCCACGCGCCCGTGGCCACGTGGCGCCGAGCCGCGGGTCGCCGGCGTCAGCGCGTTCGCCCAGGGTGGCAGCAACGCCCACGTGGTGTTGTCCGACCCCGTGGCCCAGCCGCGGGGCTCCGGCGTCGGCGCGCCGGCCCAGCGCGGTGGCAGCGCCCACCTGGTCCTGATCGACCCGCCGGCCGACGGAGGCGTTTCCGCGCCGTGTCACCGGCCGCAACCTGTGCTGGTCCCGATCTCGGCCCACGACGAGGCGGCGTCGCGCGCGCTGGCGGTCCTGCTCGCGGATCGGCTGGAACGGGATGGAGCGGCGGCCACACCGGCCGACGTCGCCTACACCGCGGCGCGGCGGCGCTCGCACCTCGCGCATCGAGGGGCGGTGGTCGGCCGCACCGGCGAGGACCTCGCCGCGGCACTGCGCCGGCTGGCGTCCGGCCGGACCGGGCCCGGCGTGCGGGCCGGACGAGCGGCCGTCACCGCACGAACGGCGTGGTGCCTGGGCGCCGGTGACGCCTGGCCCGCCATGGCTTCCCTCGCCGGCAGCGATCCGGTCCGCCGGCTCCTCGCCGAGGCAGCGCCCCTTGTGGCCGTTGAGACCGGCGTCGACCTGGCCGCCGCGGTGGCTGCTGAGGCGGGTGTCCACTCGACGGCCGCCCTGGCCGCTGACATCCATGCCGGCCTGACCACCGCCGTGGCCGCCGGGATGGGCGCCGTCCCGGCCGCCCCCGTGGTTGCCGAGATGGGCGTCGACCTGGCCATGGCTGCGACGGGTGCGGCGGTCGCGGGTGACCGGGCCACGGCTCGGGTGCTCACCGTGCTGGCGCAGATCGGTCTGGGACGGTGGTGGCGGTCGGTGGTCGGCGAACCGGCGCTGCTGCTGTGCGCGGGGCTCGGCGTGCTGGCCGCCCGTCACCTCATCGGAGGGTTACCGCTGGAGGAAACGATCAGGTCGGCACTGGCGGACGCCTGCCCGCCCGCCGGTGGTCCGGGCGACGGCGACCCGCCCGCGCTGTGCCGGTACGACAATCCGGCCGCTCTCGCCGCCGCGGCGTCCGTCCTGGCGAGAGACGGCGGGTACGGCCTCGTGGAGATCGGCCGGATCTGCGTGCCGCCCGGTGCGGCTGACCGTGACCCCGCCATCGCCGCGCCGGGCGATGGCCGGCACACCGGCCCGGATGAAGTCCGGCGCACCGGTCTCCATCAGGCCGGGGACGAATCGGTGCTGGACACGCTCGGCCGCCTGTACTGCCGCGGCGTGGACGTGCGGTGGGAGGCGCTGTATCGGGCGGGACGACATGTCGACCTGCCGCACTATCCATGGTCGGACCGGCGGCACTGGTGGAGCCCGCCGGCGGACGCGCGGGACGGAAAGGAGCCGGACGAATGATCACGACTGACGCGTGGGTGCTTCACGCCGGGCCGAAGGGCGGTGGCCCGGCGCCCGGCGGCGCGGCCGGCCTGCGCAGGGAGACGTTCGCGTTCCCGGACCTGGGCGACGACGAGGTGCTGGTCGAACCCCTGTACGGCTCGTGGGAGGCGAACCTGGAGCACGCCCTGTCCCGCTCGCCGGTGGACATCTGCCGGCAGCGCGGCGAGCCGTCCGTCGTGCTCGGCAACATCGGCGTGGTCCGCGTGCTGCGCACCGGGCAGGCACCGGAGGCGCGGGCGCTCTCGGAGGGCGACGTGTGCATGGTGATGCCCTTCGGCAAGTGCGACCGGTACGGCTACGCCGAACTGGCCTACGCGTACGATGCTCCGGGCACGATCGGACTCCTGGCGAAGCGGACGAAGGTCGCGGCGCGGATGCTGCTCCCGCTGCCGTCCGACTCGGCGTACACCCTGCCCCAATGGGCCACCTACGCCCGGTACTTCTCGGCCTGGGACAACTGGCGGGTGGCGTACGCCTGCTGGCGGGGTCAGCTGCCGGACGTCGCCGCCGAGGACCACCTGGTGTTCGGCTGGGGCGGCGGCGTCGTCCTCGCGGAACTGGAGCTGGCGCGGCGGGCCGGGTTCCGCGTCGCCATGACGGCCGGCGGCGACGAGCGGCTGTCCTGCCTGGCCCGCAAGGGCATCACGCCCGTGGACCGGCGTACGTTCCCGGACCTCGAGCTGAGCCGGCGGCTGGACGAGGGCGATCCGGACCTGGTGGAGCGGTACCGGACCTCGGAGAAGGAGTTCCTGCGGATCATCGAGTCCCTCAGCGACGGCCACGGGGCCGCGATCTTCATCGACAACATCGGCGCGCCGCTGCTGCGGCCCACGCTCAAGGCGCTCGGACGTCTGGGGGTGCTGACCACGCTCGGCTGGAAGCGGGGGATGGTCACCGAGACCCGCCGCGCCGTCGAGTGCATCAAGCGGCACCTGCACGTCAACACGCACGTGTGGCGCTCCGGCGACTCCCCGGAGATCCTGGAGTACCAGGCGGCGACCGGCTGGATCCCGGACCCGGACATGATCCGGACCTACGACTTCGAGGACGTCCCGCGGCTCGCGGACGACTACGCCACAGGCAAGGTGACCAGCTATTTCCCCGTGTTCACGGTGAATCCCGAGTGACCGGCGCCATCGGGAACGTGGACGCCAGGCGCGACACGTCCGCACCTGCACGCGTTTCGTCGCCCCGCCGAGGCCGGCCTGCTCGTCGGCGGCTGGAGCAAGGCCAGGTCAGTCCTGGGCCGGCGGTCGAAGGCGGGGTTCGAGGAGCCGCCGTTGGGTAGCGGAACGGTGACGTAAGGTGACGAGAGGAATCGTGGCGATGCGTGCCATCATCTCTATCGTGATCGTGATGGCCGTGGCCGCGACCGGTTGCGTGTCGGTGGGCACGTATCCGTCGCAGACGTACGTGCCGAACAGCGGGGCCAACGCCGACGTTCAAGGAGTGCTGCACCTGCGCAACGTCTTCCTCCTGGACGGCGCGGACCCGAGCTCTCCGTCCCCGCAGCTCGCCCTGTACGCCGTGCTGCTCAACAGCGGCGGCAAGCCGGTCCAGCTCGACCGGGTCACCGTTGACGGCGGCGGCTCCGTACAGCTGGCAGGTCCCATCACCCTGCCCCCCAACCAGCCCGTCGGCACCGGCGACAAGCCCATCGGCACCGTCAGCGGCGTGCGCGGTGCCACAGTGCCGATGACCTTCGTCTTCGGCGGCACCGCGCCCATCCGTGTGAACGTCCCGGTCCAGCTGAGAGCCGGACAGTACGCCAACCTGCCCACCGCCCCCGCGGGGCGATAACGGGGTCACTGCTTCGGTACGAGGCCGGCGTCGAACCGTACCTCGACCTCGTCGCCGAGTTTGAGCGCGCCCAACAGCGCCGAGTAGGGACGAATCCCCCATCGGGTCTGCGCGATGGTCGCCGAGCCCTGCACGCGCTCCTCGCTCAGCGAGCCCTGGACCGAGACGGGCTCTGTGGCGCCGACCATGGTCAGCTCGCCCTCGACGCGGAACGACTCCGCGGTCCCGTCCACCCGTGCCGACCGGAACCTGATCGTCGGGTGCTTCTGGACGTGGAGGACCTTCTCCCGGATGATCTTCTCGATCTCCGCACGATCGGAGCTCGTAAGTGGCTTGACGCCGCCGGTTCCCTCCCTGACTTCAAGTGAATCGGCGTCGACCTCGACGGTCACCGAGGAGTTGGCCGGGTCGGCGGCGTCGATGGTGGCGTCGCCGCGCCAGCGGGTGACCTCGATGGTGAGATCGTGGCCGGCCTTGGCGCCCAGCCCGGTACGGGTCGTATTGACGAGGAGCCGGCCGGACTCGGGGCCGAACGTGTAGTTACCAGCGGTGATGCTCACCCTGCCAAGCTAAGCCCGCACCCGGGGGGCCACAGTGAGACGTGCCGGTGGCATGGCGAATCTGGGGCGGACATTTGACATTATTCGCTCATGCCTATCGACCAGCACCTGCTCTTGCTGTTCACCGTGACCACCATCATCGCCATGATCACTCCTGGGCCGGACATGCTGTTCGTCCTGGGCTGCGGGATGCGGGGCGGCCCGCGCGCCGGCTTGCTCGCCACCGCCGGAGTGGCGACGAGCGAGGCCGTCCACGTCGCCGTCGCCGCCGCGGGGCTCGCGGCCCTCTTCGAGGCGGTGCCGGTGGCCTTCACCGTGGTACGGATCGCCGGAGCCGCGTACTTGATCTACCTCGGCGTGCAGATGTTGCGTAACCGCAAGGGTGTCGAGAGTGAGATGCCCGTGGACGGCGGGGGAGGGATGCCGGGACGCCGGGCGTTCACCAGCGGCTTGCTGACCAATCTGCTGAACCCCAAGATGGTCACCTTCACCATCGCCTTCCTGCCCCAGTTCATCAACCCGCACCTGGGCCAGGTGTGGCTGCAGTTCGCGATCCTCGGCGCCGTACTGATCGTGCTGGAGTTCGCGGTGGACGGCACGGTCGGCGTGCTCGCGGGCCGGATCGGAGGCTGGCTGCGCCGCCGGCACGCCGCGCGCCGCCGCGTCGACATCGCCACCGGAGGAATCTTCATCGGCCTGGGAGTACGGCTGGCCGTCGAGCGATGAACCCGCGGCCACCGCTACCGAGCTCCCACCGCCGAACGGAGATTCTTACCACCGCCCGCCCAGTGGGCTTCATCGAGCCGGCCGCATGTCTCGGAGGAGGAGCTCAGGCGTCCACCCCGTCCTGCTCACGTAGATGCCAGGCGGCCTGGGCGCCCAGGCTGGTGTCGATGTGCTCGCGCATGACGGCGTCGCAGGCGATCACGTACTCCAACAGGGCCTCGCGCTCGGCGGCCGGTCGCGCGCCGCCTGACCGCCGTCCACCTCCAGGGCGAGGCGGCGGTAGCGGTCGGCCTTGTCCCACAGGCTGTCGAAGGTCTGGATGAGCAGGTCGTTGTGGGAGGCGGATTACTACCGGCACGGCGGGATCATGCCCTACGTCCGGCGTAAACTCCTCACACGCTGAGATCATCTCGTGGGCCCGGGCGGGGCTCAGCCGGCGGTTCCGGCCGCCGCCTCGGTGGCCTCCGTGAGCTCGGCCTCGCGGTCGCCCTGGCGGGCGTGGGCGTCCGCGTCGGCCTGGTTGCGCTCGGCACGCTCCAGATCGCGGTGGCCGGTCGCGAGGATGGCGATGCCGACCAGGATCGCGCAGCCGCCGATCACGAACGGCACGTGGATGTTGAAGTGCTCGGCCAGCTTGCCGGCCGCGAACGGGGCCAGGCCGCCGCCGATGAAACGGACGAAACCGTACGCGGCGGAGGCCACCGGCCGCTCCACCGGCGCGACCATCATCACGGCCTGGGTGGTGAGGGTGTTGTTCACGCCGATGAACACACCCGCGACGATGACCGCGGTGATCAGCACGGGGCGGTTGTCGACGAAGGCCGCGATGACGAAGACGACGACCGCGAAGAG
This sequence comes from Nonomuraea sp. CA-141351, assembly GCF_050944675.1. Classification (NCBI taxonomy): domain Bacteria; kingdom Bacillati; phylum Actinomycetota; class Actinomycetes; order Streptosporangiales; family Streptosporangiaceae; genus Nonomuraea; species Nonomuraea sp. CA-141351. The sequence goes on along the minus strand of NZ_CP191982.1, from coordinate 6,744,765 downwards.
CGCGAGGTTGCCGTAGAGGGTGCGGGCCAGGCCCAGCCTGCGCTGCAGCCAGGGCGCGCCGGCCACGGAGAAGAGAGCCACCATCAGGCCCCAGCCGGTGAAGACCAGGCCGAGCTGGATGGCGTCCAGTTCCATGGGGAAGGGGGCGTAGCCGAGCACGGTGAAGAAGCCCCAGTTGTAACAGAGCGCGGTCAGGCTCATGGCGAGCAGGCCGCGGTGGCGCAGCGCCTTGATCGGGTCGAGGATCGAGGTCTTGCGGGCGGGTTTGGGCTGCGGGCGTACCAGTGCGACGGTCGCGATCAGCGCGATCGCCATCAGAACCGCGACGCCGTAGAAGGGGCCCCGCCAGCTGATGTGGCCGAGCGCGCCGCCCAGTAGCGGGCCGACGGCGATGCCGAGCCCGAGCGCGGCCTCGTACAGGATGATCGCGCCGCTGAAGCCGCCGCTGGCGGCGGCCACGATGACGGCCAGCGAGGTCGCCACGAACAGGGCGTTGCCCAGCCCCCAGCCGGCGCGGAAACCGATGATGCCGCCGATGCTGTCGGAGGTGCCGGCGAGCGCGCTGAACACGACGATCAGCACGAGGCCGGCGATCAGCGTCTTCTTGGGGCCGATGCGGCTGGAGACGAAGCCGGTGACGAGCATGGCGACGGCCATCACGACCAGGTAGCTCGTGAACAGCAGTGTCACCTGGCTCGGCGAGGCATGCAGGTCGTCGGAGATCGCGGGCAGGATCGGGTCGACCAGCCCGATGCCCATGAAGGAGATCACGCACGCGAATGCCACCGCCCATACGGCCTTGGGCTGGCGGAAGGGGCTGGGGGCTGCGGATTTCGGTTCGATCATGCGTGTTCTCCGGGGGTCTGCGGGGTGCCGTCGCGTGGGGTGGCGGGGGTCAGGGCGTCGAACGCGTGGGCGGTCAGGCGATCCAGCGCCGGCAGCGCCGCGGCGATGGCCTCGCGGTCGGCCTCCGGCAGGTCGGCGAGCAGTTCGGCCAGCTGCTTGGCCTGCGCGGCCCGGCGCCGGGCCAGCTCGTCCCGCCCGTGCCGGGTGATGGCGACCACCACCACGCGGCCGTCGACGGGGTCGGGCAGGCGCTCGGCCAGGTGCTCGCGTTCGAGGCGGGAGACGAGCCGGGTCATGGCGGGCTGGGTGACGCCTTCGAGTGTGGCCAGTTCGGTGATACGGCGCGGGCCCAGCCGTTCCAGATTCGCCAGCGTGGACAGGGTGGTCATCGACAGGTCTCGGGGCACGTCGAGGAGACGCATCATCGATCTGATCCGTGCGAGGCCGATTGCCAGCTCCAGCTCGTTCGTGCGTGGAGCGTTCGCCTCGGGAAACATAAGGAACTTATATCACATAGGCATATAACTTATGCATGCACCTGGGTGTTCATGTGGCCTTCGAGTCGCGTCGGCGCCGGAATATGGGAAGCAACGAGATCCGCTCGACCATGTGGCCGATCTGGTAGTACAACCGCGGCGACATGTACGGGAGCACGCGCGAGTGCCGCTCGCAGAGCAGCGCGAACATCTGCTCCGGTGGAAGGCCGATGTAGCGGGGGAGGTTCTCGTACCACTGCGCGCTGTAACGGGCCGCTCTCTGGGTGACCCGGATCTCCGCTCTGCGTTCGTGGTCGTAGCGGGCGAGCGCGGACTCGAGCTGGGTTTCGCCGTGCAGTGCGTGGACCAGGTGGGCGGCGTCGCCCAGTGCGAGGGCGGTGCCCGCGCCGATGGAGTAGTGCGTGGTGTGCGCGGCGTCTCCGAGCAGGACGAGGTTGCCGCGGTACCACGTCCGGTTGGTCAGGGTGCGGAAGTTCAGCCAGTGCGCGCTGCCGTCGGCCTGCGCCCGGCCGAGGAGCGGGTGCCCGCCCAGTACGTCGGCGAAGAGCTTCTCCAGGAGGGCCAGGCTGTCGGCCTCATTTGTCTGGTGGAGCCCGAGTCCCCTCCAGGTCTCCGGGGAGCACTCGATGACGCAGGTGCTGTGGTCCTCGCTGAATCCGTAGCCGTAACACCAGATCCAGCCGTGCTCGGTCTCCACGAAGGCGAAGGTGAAGGAGTCGAAGACCTTGGTGGTGCCGAGCCACATGTAGGCGTTTCGCCCGGCTGTCACCTCGGTGCCGAAGTGGCCGGCGTGGCGCTCGCGCAGCACGCTGTTGATGCCGTCGCCGGCGACGACGAGGTCGGCGTCGGCCAGCTCGTCCTCGTGGGTGATCTCGTGCTCGTACTCGACCCGCACGCCGAGGGAGCGGGCCCGTTCGGCGAGGATGTCGAGCAGCCGGTGCCGGCCGATGCCGAAGCCTACTTCGCCGTGGGTGACTGTGACCGTCGCGCGGTGGTGGACGTGCGCGATCCAGCTGTCCCAGCGGACCGAGTTCTCGCTGATGACCTGCGCGGACTCGGGGTCGGCAAGGTGGAGACTCTGGTGGAGCTCATCCCAGTAGGTCACGCCCCAGCCATATGTCGACCCGGCTGGGTCGCGTTCGTAGACGGTGATGTCATGGGACGGGTTCACCCGTTTCATCATGATCGAGAAGTACAGGCCGGCGGGTCCGCCACCGACGCACGCGATCTCCACAAGAGCCCCCGCTGCTACGCAATGCGATCAATATATTACACAGAGTAGCAGAAGCTGATGATCTACACTGTAAAGGGGATGTCATGTCATGAAGCCCGCCGTGAGATAATGACCTCTACGGAGCCCTCTCCGCCTCGGGTGCAGCCCAGGCGAGAGGGTTTTTTTCATGCCCGCGGCCGCGGCGACGGCCTGCCCGCGGCGGGCACCCCCATCCACCCCGATCAAGGAGTGTCCTCATGGATCTCGGTCTGACCTGCCCCCGTTTCACCTGGCCCGGTGGCGACGCCGCCATCGCCGGCAGGTTCGCCGCCGTCGCCCAAGGCGCCGACCAGGCGGGATTGCGCAGCCTGTGGGTGATGGACCACTTCTTCCAGATCCCCAACTTCGGCTCCGTGGAGGATCCGATGCTGGAGGCGTACGGCGCGCTGTCCTACGCCGCGGCCCTCACCAGCAGGGTGAGCCTGGGCGCCCTCGTGACCGGCGCCGTCTACCGCGAGCCCGGCCTGCTGGTCAAGCAGGTCAGCACTCTGGACGCGCTCTCCGGCGGCCGTGCCGTCCTGGGCATCGGCGCCGGCTGGTACGAGCCCGAGGCCCGCGGTCTCGGACTCCGCTTCCCGCCCTTGGCCGAGCGGTTCGAGCGACTCGAGGAGACGCTCCAGATCGCACGGCAGATGTGGAGCGGCCAGGACAAGCCGTACCACGGCAGGCACTACCGGCTGGAACGCACGCTGAACGCGCCGCAGGCCAGCCCGCCCATCCTCATCGGCGGCAGCGGCGAGAAGAAGACCCTGCGCCTCGTCGCCCAGTACGCCGACGCGTGCAACTTCCTGCACGGCGCCGACGTGCGGCACAAGCTCGGCGTGCTGCGCGCCCACTGCGAACGGCTGCGACGGCCCTACGAGGAGATCGAGAAGACCCTCCACATGCGCATCCCCGACGGCCAGAGTGTCGAGGAGAGCGTCCAGCGCTGCGGTGATCTGGCCGCCCTGGGCATCGACCACGTCATCGTCGCCGTACCCGATCCCTCCGACGACTCGTGGCTGGCCCACCTGACCGAGCTCGCCGCGCGGATAACCACCATCACCCCACTCGGCCGCTGATCCCACCCGAGACTTGGCGAGGTCTTGGAACCCCCCTTGCCATTACTCGAACACCTCGTGCACAGCCTGCTACAGCCCGCGTGTTCGACTGGGTGAGGGGATGGCGCATGAAGACGCAGCGACGTTGGTCGATTACAACCCGTATCACGCTGTTCACCGGGGTAGTGGCGACCCTGCTGTCCGCGCTCCTGGCTGCGACGGTCATGATCGCGATCCACCGGTACGTCACAGCAGACCTCGGGGGAGAGCTCTCCGCCGCCGGGGGCCGCGTGGCCCATGAGGTGGAGCACGACCAGGTGGTCATGCCGCTGGTCGCGCACAAGGGCCGCAACCTGCAGGTCGTCGACTCCACGAGGAAGGTCGTCGCCTCGACGCCGCAACTTCGGGGCAAGCCGGCCATGGCCGGCTTCACCCCCGACCGCAGGAACATCTCCACCGGGGTCGTATGCGGCGGGGTCTTCCCCTCGGGCGAGTGCAACCTCGTGGTCGCGCAGTCGGCGTACCGGGGGGGAGACGACTGGGTCGTTTACAGTTCCTCTCCCGCGGTCCCTCTGTACGTCGATCCGTGGCTGGCCGGGACGGTGATCGGCGCCACCGCGTTGATGGCCGTGGCCATCACCATGATCGGCCATCGGATCGTCACCGAGGCCCTCAGGCCGGTGAACGCCGTCCGAAAGGAACTCGACAAGATCACTGAAATCTGTCCCGACCGGCGGGTACCCCTTCCGCGGAGCCAGGATGAGATCCATGACCTGGCCGACAGCGTCAACCGGACGCTGGCCCGGCTGGAGGCCGCGATGAAACAGCAGCGCCATTTCACCTCGGACGCCTCCCACGAGCTGCGTACCCCCCTCGCCGCGATACGAGCCGAGGTCGAGGACGCCCTGCACGCGCCGGAGGAGACCAGCGTGCCCACGCTGGGTAACACCGTGCTGAGCAGTGTGGGCCGGCTCGAGGCGATCGTGGGCGACCTGCTGACCATCGCACGGCTGGAGGCGGGCAGAGAGGTCGAACGCGAGCCGATCGACCTGGCCGAATTCGTGATCTCGGAGTGCGAGAGGCGCCCGAAGCCGAACAAGCGGTTCGAGTACGCGCTCGAGCCCGGTGTAGTGGTGACCGGCGACCGGTTTCAGCTGTCGCGCCTGCTCACCAACCTGATCGACAACGCCGAGCGGCATGCCGCCAGCACCATCGCCTTCCGCGTACGGCAGGCGCCCAGCCCCAAGCGTGACGCCCAGCGCTTCCCGTACGGCATCGCGATGCTGGAAGTGGTCGACGACGGGCCGGGGATCGACCCGGACAAGCGCGAGCTGGTCTTCCAGCGCTTCACCCGGCTGGACACCGCCCGTGACAGGGACGCCGGAGGCACCGGACTGGGCCTGCCGATCGCCCGGCAGATCGCCGAGGCGCACCACGGCAGCCTTCAGATCGAGGACAGCCCCCACGGCACCCGGTTCGTGCTCCGCCTCCCGCTCTGCTAGGTGACCGCTTGGTGTCATGGCAGGTCATTGGGGTACTGGCCGGAGCGCGGGGGAGTCCGGCACGAGCTGATCGCGCCACGCGAAACCTTCATGGCCTTGAGACGTCCGCCGCTTGTCCGGCACGAATCTCGACCAGTCATGTGAGGGGACGCATGAGCAGGAAATCCGACACACTGGCCCGCGCGCTGGGCTGGGTCAGCCTGGCGCTGGGCGCGGCGCAGCTGGCCGCGCCACGCACGGTCAGCCGCCTCAGCGGCGTCGACGACTCCCGCCTCGCCGGAACGGTGACGCGGATGATCGGCACGCGGGAGTTGATGCATGCCGCTGCGCTGCTGGGCAGCCGCCGGCCAGGTCCGTGGACCTGGAGCCGGGTCGCGGGCGACGCGCTGGACCTGACCCTGCTGGGCAGGGCGATGGCGAGCCGGTCGGGCCGCAGGCGCCGGCGGGTGGCCGCGGCGACGGCTGCCGTGACCGGCATCACGGTCCTGGACCTGGCCATCGCCCTGTACTCCTCCGGCCTCGGCGTCAGGCGGCCGATGAGGCTGCAGGCCTCGATCACCGTCAACCGGCCACGCGAGGAGGTCTACGCCTTCTGGCGCGACTTCGAGAACCTGCCAGCGTTCATGCTGCACCTCGAGTCCGTACGGACCATGGGCGAGCGCCACTCGCGGTGGCGGGCCATGATCCCGACGGCGGACGTGGAGTGGGAGGCGGAGATCCTGGACGAGCGGGCCGGTGAGCTGATCGCCTGGGGATCGGTGCGCGGCTCCAAGGTCACCACGACCGGCGCGGTCAGTTTCACCGACGCCCCCGCAGGGCGCGGCACGATGGTGCACGTCACGCTGGAGTACCGCGGCCGCGGCCGCGCTCTCGGCACCTCCGTCGCCAGGATGTTCGGCGCATACCCGGAGCAGCAGGTCCGTGACGACCTGCGCCGCTTCAAGCAGATCCTGGAGACGGGAGAAGTGCTGCTCTCCGAGGCCAGCCCGGAGGGCATCCGGCTGCTGCGCCAGCTCAGGCAGCGCCCCGCCCAGCCGGTGGGAGGACGGTCATGAAGGCCAACTGCTGGATGGGACGCAACACCCTCGAGGTGCTGGACGTGCCCGAGCCGCGGATCCTCAACGCGCACGACGCCGTCGTCCGCGTCACCTCGACCGCCATCTGCGGCTCCGACCTGCATCTCCTCGACGGCTACATCCCGACGGTGAAGAAGGGCGACGTCCTCGGCCACGAGTTCATGGGCGAGGTCGTGGAGGTCGGCCCCGAGGTGGCGAACCTGCGTCCAGGCGACCGGGTGGTCGTGCCGTTCCCGATCGCATGCGGCCGCTGCTTCGCCTGCGAGGAGGGCCTGTATTCGATCTGCGAGAACTCCAACCCCAACGCGGGCATGGCCGAGAAGCTGATGGGGCACGCGCCGGCGGGCATCTTCGGCTACTCGCACATGCTCGGCGGCTTCGCCGGCGGTCAGGCCGAGTACGTGCGCGTGCCGTTCGCCGACGTGGGACCGATCAAGATCGAGGACGACCTGCCGGACGAGAAGGTGCTGTTCCTGTCCGACATCCTGCCGACCGGCTACATGGGCGCGGAAATGTGCGACATCAAGCCGGGGCAGACGGTCGCGGTCTGGGGCGCGGGGCCGGTCGGGCAGTTCGCCGTGGCCAGCGCCTACATGCTCGGCGCGGGCAAGGTCATCTGCATCGACCGCTATCCGTACCGGCTGGAGTACGCCCGGCGCGCGGGCGCGTACACGCTCAACTACGAGGAAGTGGACGTGCTGGACGCGCTGCGCGACATGACGGGCGGGCTCGGGCCCGACGCCTGCATCGACGCCGTCGGCATGGAGGCCCACCACCCGACCCCCACCCTGTACGGCTTCGACCGTCTCAAGCAGGCCATGCGGATGGAGACGGATCGTCCGTACGTGCTGCGCGAGGCCATCCTGGCCTGCCGTAACGGCGGCGTGGTGTCCGTCATCGGCGTTTACGGCGGGCTGCTGGACAAGTTCCCGATGGGCTCGCTGATGAACCGGTCGCTGACGCTGCGCACCGGCCAGTGCCACGTCCAGCGCTACCTGCGGCCCCTGCTGGACAGGATCCGCGCCGGCGAGATCGACCCGAGCTTCGTCATCTCGCACCGGATGCCGCTCAGCGAGGCGCCGCACGGCTTCGAGCTGTTCAAGAACAAGCGGGACGACTGCAACAAAGTCGTCCTGACCCCCTGAGTCGCGCAGGGCGGCCACCGCGAACCGGGTGGCCGCCCTGCGCTCAGGAACCGTCGTCCGCCGCCGGGCGGCGGGGGGCGGGCTCGCGGCCGGGTGGCTGGTGGAGGCGCTGCTCCGGCACCGGGGTCGGCGGGTTCGGCAGGGTGACGGGCTCCGCGTGCAGCGGGAACGGCTCGCCGTGGTGGGTCAACGTGATCGGCGGGCCGTCCAGCAGCCGGTAGCTCGTCGTCCCGTTCGTGACGCTGACGTGCAGCAGGCTGCCGCGGTAGCGCAGCCGGAAGGCCAGCCGGGTGATGCCCGGCGGCAGCTTCGGGGCGAAGCACATCCGGCCCTGGCCGACGCGCATCCCGCCGAATCCCGCGACGAGGGAGATCCACACCCCGGCCAGCGAGGCCATGTGGAGCCCGTCGATGGTGTTCCTCTCCAGGTCCGCCAGGTCCATCATGGCCGCCTCGCCGAGGTACCGATCGGCGAGCTCCAGCTGCCCCACCTCGGCGGCGATCACCGCCTGGGTGCAGGCGGACAACGACGAGTCGCGAACCGTCAGCGCCTCGTAGTAGGCGAAGTCGCGGGCCTTCTGCTCGGGCGTGAACGCGTCGCCTCGCAGGTGCAGCGCCAGCACGAGGTCCGCCTGCTTGACGACCTGCTGGCGGTAGAGGTCGAAATAGGGGAAATGCAGGAGCAGCGGGTACTGGTCCGGCTTGGTTGCGGCGAAATTCCAGAACGCGTGCCGGGTGAACCCCTCGCTCTGCGGGTGCACGCCCAGCCGCTCGTCATAAGGGACGGCCATCGCGTTCGCCCCGTCCCGCCACCTCGTGGTCTCCTCTTCGGTGATCTCGAGACGTGCCGCCAGGTCGGGATGGCGGGCGGCGACCTCGGCCGCCTCACGCAGGTTCTGCTGGGCCATCAGGTTGGTGTAGATGTTGTTGTCGGCGACGGCGCTGTACTCGTCGGGCCCGGTCACGCCGTTGATGCGGTACCGCCCGTCGGTGTCGTGATGGCCGAGGGCGCACCACAGCCGGGCCGTCCCGGACAGCAGCGGCAGGCCGGTGTCGCGCTCGAACGCCGTGTCCCCGGTGGCGTCGACGTACTGCGTGACCGCATGGGCGATGTCGGCGTTGATGTGGAACGCCGCGGTCCCGGCGGGCCAGTAGCTGGAGCACTCCTCGCCGTTGATCGTCCGCCAGGGGAAAGTGGTCCCGGAGAGCCCGAGCTGCGTGGCGCGCGCCTCCGCCAGCGGCAGGGTCGACTTCCGCCACGACAGCGCGTCCGCGACGGCCCGCGGGTACGTGTAGGTGAGCACGGGCAGCACGAAGATCTCGGTGTCCCAGAAGGCATGACCGTCATAGCCCGAGCCGGTCAGCCCTTTGGCCGGGATGGGGCGGTCCTCCAGACGCGCGGCCGACTGCAGCAGGTGGAACATCGCGAAACGTATGGCCTGCTGCACCTCGGCGTCGCCCTCGACCTCTACGTCCGCGCCCTCCCAGAACCTGTCGAGGAACTGCCGCTGATCCGAGCACAGCCCGTCCCAGCCGACCAGCCGGGCGGCCGCCAGCGCCGCGACGACCTGGTCGTGCATGGCGGGCCGCGAACGCCGGGCCGACCAGCCGTAGGAGAAGAACTTGACCAGCCGCAACCGCCGGCCTGGAGTAAGGCGGGTGGCGACCGTCACCCGGCTGACATCGCCGCTTGCCTGCGCATCGATCTGTGTGTCATCAGGCCCGTCGATCTCGTGGCACATGGCGGCGCCCACTCGCAGGCCGCTGGCCCGGGTGTGATGAACCATGATCGCCAGGCCGTCCGTGGCCGGGATGTTCTCCTCGAGGATCAGCGGCGACTCCAGAGGGGCGGCCGTACGCGGGTCGGCCCCCATGTACTGCCGGGTCTCGTTGGCGACGAGCTCCGACTGCACGACCACATTCCGGGGCTGCTCGACGGCTTCGACCTCGTACAGGATCGCGGCCACCGCACGGTGGGTGAAGGACACCAGCCGCGTGGTGGTGAGCCGCACCTTGCCTCCGGTCGGGGAGCTCCAGAGGACTCTGCGGGTGAGCGTCCCCGCGCGCAGGTCCAGCGCCCGCTCGTGCTCGTGCAGCGTGCCGTACCGCACGTCGAACGGCTCGTCGTCCACCAGCAGCCGGATCACCTTGCCGTTGGTGACGTTCACCACCGTCTGCCCCGACTCCGGATAGCCGTAGGCCGACTCGGCGTACGGCAGCGGCCTCACCTCATAGAACCCGTCGAGGTAGGTGCCCGGCTCCCCGTACGGCTCGCCCTCCTCGAGGTTGCCGCGCAGACCGATGTGCCCGTTGGACAACGCGAACACCGACTCGGTCTGCGCCAGCACGTCCAGGTCGAGCCGGCACTCCCGCACCGACCACGGCTCGACCGCGAATGCCGGGTGTTGGATCATCGCGCCACCTCGTCGCGTGGTTCCAGCAGTTCGGCGAGGTCGTTCACCACGATGTCGGCGCCGTGCTCGCGCAACGCGTCCGCCTGCCCGGCCCGGTCGACGCCGACGACGAAGGCGAACCGCCCCGCCCGGCCCGCCGCCACCCCGGCCAGCGCGTCCTCGAACACCGCCGCCTCCGACGGCTTCAGCCCGAGCGCCTCGGCGCCCGCGAGGTACATGTCCGGGGCCGGCTTGCCGGCGAGATCCCGCTGCCGGGCCACCACCCCGTCGACGCACGCCTCGAAATGTTCGGTGAGACCGGCGGCTGACAGGACCCGGGCGGTGTTGGCGCTCGACGAAACGACGGCCCTGCGCAGTCCCGCGTCCCGCGCGGCCAGTACATATCGGACAGAGCCGGGGAACGTCTCCACGCCGTCCCTGTCGATGACCGTCTGAACGAGCGCGTTCTTCCGGTTGCTCAGCGCGTGCACGGTCAGCGCGTCCTGCGGATCGTCAGGCGACCCTTCGGGCAGGCTGATCCCGCGCGCCTCAAGGAAGCTCCTCGTGCCGTCCAGCCGCTCCTTGCCGTCGACGTAGCGGTCGTAGTCGGCGGTCGCGTCGAACGGCACGAACGGTTCCCCCGTCCGGTCGGCCCATTGCCGCAGGAACTCGTCGAACATCGACTTCCACGCGGCGGCGTGGATCGTCGCGGTGCGCGTGAGCACGCCGTCCATGTCGAAGAGACACCCGCGGACACCATCAGGCAGCCCGAGCATCAGCCCTCCGATCCGCACCTGTTCCGTATCCTCACCTGCGACTACCCCGCATCCGCTGCTTCTCACCGGGGGGTCTCCGCCTCGCCAAGGGGCAGGCGCAGGACGAAACGTGCGCCCCGCGGGCTGTCCTCGATGGTGAGGGAGCCGCGGTGGGCCTGGGCGATCTGGCGGGCGATCGGCAGGCCGAGGCCGGTGCCGCCGGGATCTTTGACGCGCGAGGCGTTCAGGCGGACGAACCGCTGGAAGACCGTTTCCCGTAGGTGAGCGGGGATGCCCTCCCCGTCGTCGGCCACCTCCAGGACGGCCGTGCCGGGCTCGCGGCCGACGGTGACGGTGACGGTGGAGCAGGCGTGACGCTCGGCGTTGTCGAGCAGGTTGGTCAGCAGCCGGGCCAGGCCGATGCGCTCTCCCTTGACGATGACACCGGGGGTGAGGCGGCGGACCACATCGACGCCGCGAGGCCGCCGGTCGAGTTCGTCCTGCACGAGATCGCTCAGATTGACGACGTCGTGGGGGGCGCCGCGGCCGGCGTCCAGCCGGGACATCTGCAGCAGATCGGCGACCAGGTCCTGCTGGCGTTCGACGCTGCCGAGCAGCATGCCGGCCGTCTTGGGCCAGTCGGTCTCGTTGGGGTACATCATCGCCTGCTCCAGTTGCGCGCGCATCGCGGTGAGCGGGCTGCGGAGATCGTGGGAGGCGTCGGAGGCGAATCTGAGCTGCTGCTCGACCGCGGCCTGCGCCCGGTCCAGCGTGCGGTTCGTGACCTGCGCGAGTTCGTGCAGTTCGTCGTCGTACTTGGGTATCGGCACCCGGTAGGTCAGATCGCTCTTGGTGATCTTGGCGAGCTGGGCGCTGATCGCCGCCACGGGGGCGAGCGTCCTGCTCACGATGAGATAGGTGCCGATCGCGGTCATCGCCACGAGCAGGAGCGCGCCGCCGATGAGCGCTGTCAGCTGCGCCGGCTGGCTGTACCAGGCAGGGGCCGGGGTGGCCGCGTACAGCATCCAGGTGCCCTCGTTGAGGGGGATGGGGAACCTCAGCACGATCATGCACTGGCCCCGGAAGGCGGGCAGGTCACACCGCTCCCGGGACGTGTAATTCGCCGAGTCCGTGGCGGAGTCCGCCAGCAGGGGCTTGGACGTGCCCTTGAGGTTCGGGCTGGACGCGATCAGTTTTCCTTTCGCGTCGAACAACTGGGCGACCTCGCTCACCCCGCCGGACAGGATGTGCGGGGCGCCGTTCAGCCGGACGTTGTCGCTGACGCGCACCGCCTCGGCGATCAGGGTGTCCCGCCGGTAGTCCGCCATCTGCTGTCGCAGTCCGGCCAGAGCCAACACGACGCCGACGACGCACACCACCGCCATGGTGGCGGTGGCCGCCAACGTCAAACGGGACCTGATGGAATACCCATGCCACAAACCCATCTCCGTCACCGCCCCCCTGCGAGAGGCCCCCTGTCTCCAATTCCCTCCCTTCACCAGCCAAAAGGAGATTCATCACCACAAGAGGGCAAACACCGCCGGAATGGTCAGACCGGCTCTTCCCGACGCGAGGTGTGCAGGTAGCCGGCGGCGGCGCCGAGCAGCGCCACCCCCCACAGCAGGAAGACCGGATAAGTCCCCGCGAACCCCCAGCTGCCGTCGAGCACCTGGGTGCCCCCGTCCGGCGCGCATGTGCGGGTGATGCCGAAGGCCAGGCATTTCGTCATCATCGCGCCGTACTGGCCGACCAGCAGGCCGACCACCACCGCCGGAACCACGGCGAGGCCGGGCGGCACCCGCCGGCCGCCCGCCAGCGGCACCCACCCCGGCACGACCTGCCCCCACCGGCTGATCAGCCCCAGCGTCAGGAAGGCCCCGGCCAGCGGCCCGGCGACGAGCAGCCCCCAGAACACCGCCGAGCCGCGCAGCGCCGCCAGCCCGGGAACGGAGTCCGGCGCCACACCGAACGGCACACCCAGCCCCCACAGCAGGTGCGGAACCGAGAAGCCCAGCACCGGCACGCCGGCCGCCACCCAGGTCACCACGCCTGCCCAGCGCGCGGGCCGCACCGTCCCGTCGGCCCGCCGCTCGGGCGGGCGCGCGGCGGTGCGCGCGCCGTAGCGGACGGTGGCGAGGGCGAGGAGCAGCCCCATCGCGGTGAGCAGGAGTTGCCAGGCGAGCGCGGGGTCGCCGAGCTTGCCGAACGCCAGCCGCATCACCAGGTTTCCCGGCGCCACCAGCACGAGCACGGCCGCTCCCGCCGAGCCCGCGACCACCAGCGCCGGTCGTACACGTGATCTCATAGCCGGCCACGCTAATTTCCGGCGCCCTGCCGCGATCTCCTCCCCAGGAGTGAAAGTGCTCCCCCACCAGGGGGATTCTCAGGCGATCATCACAGAGCTGCGGCTTGTCAGCGTGGATCACGGCGCAGCGGGTGTCCGGACGGGACCTGCACCAGGACGATCCGATGCCCGTCGGGATCCTCGATCCACAGCTCGATGAGGCCCCACGGCTCCATGCGCGCCTCGCGTACCACCGTGACCCCCGCCTCCCGGAGCAGTTTCTCCTCCCGCGCCACATCGCGTACCTGTAGCCAGAGTGTCAGCCCCGGGCCGGCCTCATCGTCGGAGTGTCCCGAGAGCTCCAGGAACCCCTGACCCAGGAAGAAGACCACGCCGGGCTGATCGACGGCGCCGAACTCCCGATAGACGGCCAGGCCGAGCGTCTCGCCGTAGAAGCGGAGGCTGCGCGCGAGATCCTTCGGACGCAGCAGCACCCGGCTACTCAGCACCTCCATGTCTGGACCTGTTCCCCGCCGGACGGGCATGAACGCGCCCGAGGCTGCGCCCCGAGCCACGGCGGCCTCCAGATGGGCGATCGCCGACGCCCCGGCGGTCTTCCTTTGACAGGCAAGTGATCGCTTGCCTATCATCGCCGCATGGGCGATGTCTTCAAGGCACTCGCCGACCCCACCCGGCGGACCATTCTCGACGAGCTGACCGAGCGCGACGGCCAGACCTTGTTCGAGATCTGTGTCCGCCTGACGAGTCGACATCAGCTGAGCCTGACCCGGCAGGCCGTATCCCAGCATCTGGCGGTGCTGGAGGAGGCCGGGCTGATCACGACGCGCAGGCAGGGGCGGTACAAGTTCCACCACCTCGACACCACTCCGCTGGCCGCCATCTTCGAGCGGTGGCCGGTCACCAGGAAAGGACAGGAACCGTGAAGATCTACGTCACCAGCGTGTTCGTGGACGACCAGCAGAAGGCCCTCGACTTCTACACCGAGGTGCTCGGCTTCACCAAGAAACACGACATCCCGCTGGGCGGGCCACGGTGGCTGACGGTCGTCTCACCGGAGGACCCCGAGGGCACGGAGTTGCTGCTGGAGCCGGACGGGCACCCCGCGGTCAAGCCGTACAAGAAGGCACTGGTCGCCGACGGCATTCCGGCCGCCTCGTTCCAGGTCGCGGACGTGCAGGCGGAGTACGAGCGGCTTCGCGGGCTGGGCGTGACGTTCACGCAGGAGCCGATGGCGGCGGGGGCGGTGACCATGGCGGTCTTCGACGACACCTGCGGGAACCTGATCCAGATCGTGACCCCGGCCTAGCGCCAAGTGCCCTCCGCCGGCCGCATCGTCCACTGCCGGCTCACCGACGATGACGCCGATGCCATCAACCGGCGGCCTGCTCACGCTCCCCAGCGTGAGGCGTTCGCCGCGAGTTCCAGAGTCGTCGGGGTGCCGAGTTCCCCTCGTTCTCGGGTGAGTTCGTAGGCGGGGGTGTAGCGGGCAGCGGCTTGCGGGGCGCGTGCGGCGTGCCGGACGATGTCGTCGACCAGGGCGGTGACGATGTTCAGCCTGGGGTAGCGCAGGTGGACGGCCTCGCCCTGCGCGTCGGTCACGAATTCGACCCCGATTCCGAAATCGGCGCCCACACCGCCGCGGGTGAGGTAGGCCAGCACGCCTCGACGCTCGGCGATACCGGGCGAGGTGTGCAGCGCTATCGCCTCCCAGACCGCGTCTGTCTCGCGCGTGCCGTAGCCGTGCCCGGTGAGGAACCCGGCGGCCATGTCGGCGCCTTCGATCTCGAAGCGCTGCTTGCCGGGGGCCGACGGCGAGGTGCCGAGGTCGTGCAGGATGCAGGCGTGGAAGAGCAGGTCGGCGTCGAAGTCGGTGCCGGCCTTCAGCCCCTCGTGCTCGGCGAGCAGGGCGGCGAACAGGTAGCTGCGGATGCTGTGGTTGGCGACGGGTTCGCTCTCGCATGACCGGACGTACTCGACGGCGTGGCGGGCCACAGGACTGTCGGGCAGTGCCGGGATGCTGTGGGAAGTGTTCATGGTGCGACCGTAGGGGGAGGCGCGCAGGAACCGTCAGTGGCGCAGGTGCCGCTTGTCGATAGGATCGTGCCATGCCTGGTCGGATTTCCGGCGTTTCGCATCATGTGGTCGTGCTGGTTCTCCCGAACGTTCTCGCGCTGGACCTCGGGATTCCCCTGCAGGTCTTCGGCAGCTGGCAGGACGGGCCGTACAGGCTGACGGTGTGCGCCGAAAGGCCGGGACCCGTCCCCGTGCACGGCGGTCCAGCGGTATCCGTCGAGTACGGGCTGGACTGTCTGGAGTCCGCCGATACCGTCATCGTCCCCGGTCAGGCCGACCCGGGTCCGCCCTCCGTCGCGGTCCGCGACGCGCTGGCGGCGTCGGCAGCCCGGGGTGCCCGCATGGTGTCCATCTGCACAGGCGCGTTCGTCCTCGCCGCGGCCGGCCTGCTCGACGGGCGGCGTGCCACCACGCACTGGCAGCAAGCGGCATCGCTGGCCGGCCAGTATCCCCGGGTCAGGGTGGAGCCGAAGGTGCTGTACGTCGACGAGGGCGAGGTTCTGACCTCGGCCGGAGTCGCCGCAGGACTGGATCTGTGCCTGCATCTCATCCGCCGTGATTTCGGGGCCCGCGCGGCGAACCAACGGGCCCGCATGCTCGTCACCGCCCCTCACCGCGCCGGCGGCCAGGCCCAGTACATCGACCTGCCCGTACGGCCCGAACGTTCCGGAGGTCTGACGCTGCTGTACGAGTGGGCACTGCTCAACCTGCACCAGCCACTCACCGTGGACCAATTGGCGCAGCAGGCCGGTATGTCCCGGCGGACTCTCATCCGCCGCTTCAACGCCGAGACCGGGCGGCCGCCCATGCGGTGGCTCCTGGAGGCCAGGCTCAGCCACGCGCGGGAACTGCTGGAGTTCACCGACCTCACGGTGGAAGGCGTGGCGCGGCGTTGCGGCCTCGGCACCCCGGCCAACTTCCGCACCCTGTTCAAAGAGCACGTCGGCGTCCCGCCCAGCGTCTACCGCGACACGTTCCACCCCGCCACCGGCAGCCGGCACCGCACCTCCACTGCGGGCCGGTGACCGGCGCCCATGGCAGCCGTGCGCCCCCGAACCACGCCCGGCCGGCGACGATCGACGTCGTCGCCGGCCGGGCGCGTGGGGGAGGTGCTACGGGGCTTTACCGCGGGGCGTCGAACGTCCAGTCGGCGCGGGCGCCCGGGCCGACGGCAAGCGTCGAACGTCCGATCCGCTCCTCGTGCCGAGTCGCCACGGAGCGGTTGAGCGACATGCTGACCTGCTTCAGGCCCGCCTGCTCACGCGCAACGGAGTCGAGCTGGATGGTGGTGCCGCCGCCCATCGCGATGACGCCGCCGCCCGTGGTCGTGACGTCGAATCCGCCCGCCTTGAGCAGCGGGACCGTGTTGGCGAGGTCGCGCGCGGTGACGCCGATGCGGATGTAGGTGATGTCACGCATCAGATGGTCGGCGTAGGCGTCGGGCAGATAGCGCTCGCGGCTGACGTCCCCGGTGTAGCTCGCCGGCTCGGTCTGGCTGCGCGGGTCGGCGAAGTACTCCGGGAAGTACTCCATCGCCCACGGGTCGAAGGCCTCGTACTGGGCGGCGGTGGTGCGGATCGTGTCGAACCACGGGATCGGGACGCCGTCGCCGAAGTCCCGCGTCTGGCGGTACTCGGCCGGGTCGCTGATGCCCAGGGCGGCCAGCTGCGTGGTCACCTTGGCCAGGTCACCGGAGCGCTCGGTCGACACGCCCAGCCCGGCGGAGCCGTAGAGGGCGTCCTGGCCGGGCAGGTCGCCCTCGCCGAACAGCTCGATGTAGGTCTCGCGGCCCTTGAGGTAGCGGCCCTTCCAGGTCAGTCCGCCACCGGTCGTGGTGCGGACCTCGAAGTTGGCGAACTCCCGCAGGTAGGCGGAGTTCTCGATGACGTCGGCCGTCTCCCGGTCGACGACGCTGTAAGCGTGGTTGTAGAACAGCAACTGCTTCTGGGACGACGCCTGAGCCTGGTCGGCCTGCGCTGTCCCCACACCGCCCGCGATCGCTCCGGTGAGCGCGACGGTGCAGGTCGCGGTGAGGACGGTGATCATCCGTAATGTCCGGCGAATCAGCATGGAAGTGATCTTAGAGCGAAAATGATCACCTTCACTATCGTTTTGACATGACCATACAGCCAATGTGGCGATCTCATAGCGGCGATGTGGCGAGCCTGTCACGTCGCTCCGGCCGGTCCGACGACGGTCTGCGTCCCCTCCGTACCAGGCGGGTCAGAGCCGCGCGCGACACCCCACTCGGCGGTGTCGCGCGCGGGGTTCAAACGTTGTGGAAGAAGTCTCCGCCGAAGCTGCTGATGAAGAACTCGCTGTCGCTGGAGGCCGAGATGTTGTTGACGCGCAAGGTGACGCCGATCCCGAATGCGATGTCGGCCTGGCGGACGGAGAAGACGTTCCTGGCATCGACTCCTTGCGAGTGATCGCCTGAAAGGCGCATTTCCGAGAACCTCGAGATACGGCGCGGTCCGTCGAAGACGTGCACCTCTATGATCTCGCTGTTCTGACGTGCGTGGAACAGGACCAGCACCTTGTCAAGGGTGGCGCGGTCGTTCTCCATGATGACCGGCGTGGGGATCGGCAGGTGGATCCATTCGGCCCGGCCGGCCGGGATCGTGAAGGTCACCCCGAAACCCTGGCGGAGCGTTCGCAGATTGGCGGTCTCGGGGAATGCCGTGTATCCCGACGCCCAGGACGCGTACAACTTCTCTGCCATGGCTGTTCCTTCCGGTCCGAGGCTAAGGCTCCTTCAGATTCGGCTACAGCTCGCGGACTGTCGTGAGTACCCACTACTCAGATGCAGGCCAAGCGTCTTTGAGACTTGTGAGGCGACGCGCCTCCCGACGCGCTGAGGTGGCCCCGCGAGGAGAACCGCGGGGCCACCTTCGCGAGGCGGCCGAGATCACCTCACGTAGATGTTCGGCCTGGGTGGCGTGGGCATGCCGTCACCGATGAAGAAGCTGGTGTGCGGTGGCTGGTTGTAGGCCGTGTTCTGCCAGGCGACGGACACCCGGTAGAGCGGGTCGTGCATCAGGGTGTAGATGCGCCGGTCGGTCGGCGTGGTCGTGGCGTAGATCCGCAGGGCCCGGTTGTCGCTCGTGGGCCAGATGACCTCCTCGCGCCAGTCGCCGAACAGGTCCGCCGACAGCGACGGGGTGGCCTTGGTGCCGTTGTTGGAGTGCACGCCTGAGGCGGTCAGCAGGCGGGTGTCGGAGCTGGTGCCGTACTTGTCGATCCGCGTCTGGTCGAGCAACTCCCTGAGCGGGTCGGCGTCCCACCAGATCAGGAAGTTGACCGAGGACGGTTCGCGGCCGGCGTTGTTGCCGGTGACGCTGCGCAGGTTGGTGTCGGCGGCGGACCAGAACTCACTGGCGATCCTGACCGTCGAGATGTCGCCGGCCACGCCGCGGCCGTTGTCGCCGTTGGCCGGGGTGGACCAGAGGATCTGGCCGTTGTGCGGGTCGATGTAGAGCGAGGAGGGTTGTGAGCCCGACTCGCTCACCTTGAAGTACTCCAGGCCCGGCCTGGCCGGGTCGAAGTCGCCCAGGTGCTGGGCGTCGCCGTGGCCGGTGCCCGTGGTCCACATGCCGGTGCCGTTGTCGTTGACGGCCATGGCGCCGTACACGATCTCGTCCCTGCCGTCCTGGTCGATGTCGCCGACGGACAGGCTGTGACTGCCCTGGCCGGTCCACTGCGAGCCGGCCGAGTTGCTGTCGAACGTCCAGCGCTTGGTGAGCGTGCCGTTGCGGAAGTCCCAGGCGGCGATCACGGAGCGGGTGTAGTAGCCGCGCGCCATGATCAGCGACGGGCGCTCCCCGTCCAGGTACGCCGTCCCGGCCAGGAACCGGTCCACCCGGTTGCCGTACGAGTCGCCCCAGGAGGAGACGGTGCCGCGGGGCGGGTCGTAGTTGACCGTGGACATCGCGGCGCCGGTCTGGCCGTTGAACATGGTCAGGTACTCGGGGCCGGACAGGACGTACCCGCTGGAGTTGCGGTAGTCGGCCGACGCGCTGCCGATGACCGTGCCCTGGCCGTCCCTCGTGCCGTCGGCGGTCTTCATCGCGACCTCGGCCCGGCCGTCGCCGTCGTAGTCGTAGACCTGGAACTGGGTGTAGTGGGCGCCCGCGCGGATGTTGCGGCCCAGGTCGATGCGCCACAGGCGGGTGCCGTCCAGTCGGTACGCGTCCACGTACACGTTGCCGGTGTAGCCGGACTGGGAGTTGTCCTTGGAGTTGGACGGGTCCCACTTGAGCACGATCTCGTACCGGCCGTCGCCGTCCACGTCGCCGACGCCGGCGTCGTTGGCGCTGTAGGTGTAGGCGACGCCGTCCGGGGTGGTGCCGCCGGACGGCGGCTGGACCGGCACGTCGAGGTAGGAGCCGCCGGTGAAGCGGAGCGAGGCGGGCGAGGCGGCCTGCTCGGCCCCGCCGACCACCGCCCTGACCGTGTACGAGGCGTCGGCGGCCGCGCCGTTGTCGAGGTAGTTGGTGGAACTGGTGAGGTTCGAGGTGACCCTGGTGGAGCCCCGGTACACGTTGAAGGCCACACCGTCGGGGTCCGTGCCGAGCAGCCGCCAGGACACGAGGTTGCCCGATCCCGACCGGACGCTGATCAGACCGCGGTCAAGGTCCTCCATCTGCTTCGTGGGCGGTGCGGCCTGGGCGGGGACGCCGCCGATCGCCAGGGCGAGGACCGCCACCATGCCGGCCAGTCGTAAACGCACGTTTCTGACTCCCTTCGCGGTAAGCGCTTTCCCGATGCCCCGAAAAAAAGAAAGTTTCATCGCGGGCTCCGGCCGGGGGTTAGCGCTAACACGGAAATGCCGAAAAGGAGGATTTCCGTGGTGAGGGCTTGAACTGCGGGAACGGTCACGGGTCTCTCCTCGTCGGCGGCAGGGGCGGCTTGCCCCGCGCCGCGCGGTATTAAAGCCTCCGCCTCCAACACCCGCAAGCCCCCGGAGTCAGGTCAGGGCGTCCAGCGCGCGATCGACGTCGTCGGCGGTGTTGTAGACGTGGAAACTGGCGCGCACCTTTCCGGCGCGGACGGCCGCGCGGATCCCGGCCGCCGCCAGCCGCTCGCCCGGGGCGTCCACGGAGACGATGGCGGTGCCGGACGGCTCCAGGCCGAGCCCGGTCCTGAACCGGTTGGCGAGGGCGACATTGTGATCCCGGATCCGCTCGATGCCGAGCTCGTTGAGCAGCTCGATGGCCGGGGCGGCGCCGACGTACGAGAACCAGGCCGGCGACAGGTCGAACGCCCGCGCGTCCGGCGCCAGCCGCAGCGGCGGGCCGTAGTAGGAGCCGCCCTCGTCGGCGCCGCCGTACCAGTTGGCGGCCAGCGGACGCATGCGCTCGCGCAGGCCGGGCGACAGATAGCCGAACGCGGCCCCGCGCGGCGCCATCAGCCACTTGTACGCGGCGCAGGCCAGCGCGTCGATGCCCTCGACGCCGACGGGCAGCCAGCCGCAGGCCTGGGAGCCGTCGGCGATGACGAGCACGTCATGGGCACGGGCGGCCTCGATGATGTCCTGGAGCGGCGCGACGTGGCCGGTGGCGGACTGGACGAGGCTGAAGGCGACCGCGGCGGTGGAGCCGTCGATCGCGTCGGCCAGCCGTTCGGCGGGTACGGTCTCGACCTCTGCGGCCACCGCCCACGGGAACAGGTTGCTGGTGAACTCGATCTCCGGCACCACGACGCGTGCGCCCGGCGGGAGCGCCGTGGCCACGGTGGACATGATCTGGGAGACGGTGGAGCTGACGCTGACATCGCCGGCCGGGGCGCCGATGAGGCGGGCGAAGGCTTCGCGGGAACGGCCCACGGAGGCGTCCCACGGTTTCCAGTCGCTGCTGCCGTGCCGCCAGTCGGTCAGGACGGCCTGGAGCTCTTCGAAGGCGTGGCGAGGGGGCAGGCCGTAGGAGGCGGTGTTGAGCCAGCCGGGGGCGGCGTCCCAGAGCATGCCCGCCGAGGCGATGTCCATGTGATCAGCTTATGGCGCTCGGTGCGGGCGGTGTGCGGCAGCCTTTCAGGGCGCTCGGCGCGGGCGATGTGCGCGCTGCCACAGCGCGGGCCAGCCGCCGTTGCCCAGCCACGTGGCCGGGGCCCGGAGCCCCTGCGCGGCCACCCGCTCCCAGAACGCTTCGAGGTCGGCGCCCAGCTCCGCGGCCCCGGGCATCGCGCGCTGCCATGGCCCGCCGGGGTCCTGCAGATCCGAGCGCGGGAAGCCGGGCACGGTGATCTCGCCGGGCGCGGTCACCGGCGCCGTCGGCGGCGCGGCGTCCGGCCAGGAGGTGATCGCCAGAACGAGCGCGCAGAGCACGTCGGTGTCCGGGCGGCGGGCGAGGTGCTGCGCGAGCACGGGGTCGCCGGCGCGGGCGAGGCGGCCGAGCGCGGCCCGGATCCTGCGTGCCACCAGCTCCATCGAGCGGGCCTGGGCAATGGCCCCATGGCGCGCCAGCTTGCGCAGCGAACCCGGCAGCGGCGCGTCGGCCGGCAGGAGACCGAGGTGGTCGTACCGTGCGGCCAGTTCGGGGCCGAGGCCGGCGAGGGCGCGGGCCAGCGGGCGCACCCCGGTGGCCCGCCACAGCTCCGGCAGGCCCGTCACAGGGAGCGCGTCGAGGCAGGCGCGCTCGATCCGGTCGCCCGAGAGCCTGCGCAGCGCCGTCAACGCGTCCACGGCCGGCAGGCCGTGGCGCTCGCCCTCCGCAGCCCGCGCACCGCCCACTCCCGAAGCACTCGAAGCACCCTGCCATGAGCCGCGCTTTCCCGCGCCGGCCCGGGCGGCGTTCATGGCGTCCAGGACGTGCAGGGCCGTCACGGTCTCGGAGTGGGCCAGGGCGCGGCCGGCGAGCTCCGCCAGCGGCTCGCTCACCTCGCGGAACACCCGATCGAGGCGGCGGCGGGGCGGCGCGACGGGCGGGCGCTCGCGCGCGGGCGCCTCGAGGAGCGGAGGCGACGGGAGAGCCGCCAGCCAGCCCGCCACGCCATCGCTCAGCCCTGGGTCGGGCTCGGCGTTGAACCTGGCCTTGAACTCGACGATCTGCCAGCCCTGCCGCCGGTGCCGGATCTCCAGATTCGCCACGATCCGTCCGTTCGGGCCGCGCAGCGCGGCCAGCGCGCACGTGCCCTTCGCGGCCTGCTCGACGTAGTAGGGGCCGGCGATGCAGTTGCCCATGTACGCCGACCACCGGGCGAGCGTGCGCGGGTCGCGCGCCCATTCCACGCGCACGTCCGTACCGGGGACGATCGTGCCGTCCTCCGCCGCCAGCGGCGCCGGCAGCCGGAACACCGTCGTGAACGCCTCCGTTACCTCCACGCTACGGGTCAGCCCGGCGGTCAGCTCCGCCCAGTCGCGGCACTGCCGGGGCGGCTCCCCGCCCAGCGAGACCAGCTGCGCGGCGCCGGCGAGGGCCGCGGGGATCGAATCCAGTGACGGCTCGTCCGGGTCGGGCTCCCAGTCGGCGTACGGGTGGATGTGGCCGTAGTCGATGGCGGCCTTCTCGTGGCCGTTCAGCTGGGCGAGGGCGTCGGCCAGGTCGGCGAACCAGAGCAGGTCGCCGGCCGTCTCCTCCTCTTCCGGCGGCACACCGGGCTGAGCGGCCAGCCTCTCGTCGAGCGGGCGTCGTTCGGTGGCGACCGGCGGCTGGGCCCATGCGGCGGGAGGGCGCTGCGCGGTGTGCCCGACGGCGGCGCGCCACTCCCGCAGGCCACCGATCGACCAGCCGCTCAGCTGCTCGCCTGCCTCGTCGAGCAGCTCGTTGACGGCGTCCATGACGACCATGGCGTACTCGCCGGCCCTGGCCAGCCGCTGCATCACGTACGGCTCCGAGGGGGCCTTCAGCCGCGCGGCCAAGTCCCTGACATAGCACCCCGGACGGGCGGGGAGCCCGGCGAGCCCGGGGACCCGGCGCGCCGCGGCGCCCGCCTCGTGGGGATCCATGAGCGCGGCGGCCGCGGAGAGCTGGCCGGCGCAGCGGGCGATGCCGTCCCGGACGCCGTGGTCGGCCACGGCCATCGCGGTACGCAGGAGCACGGTGGCGGCCATGGCGTTGTGCATCGCGCGGCTCATGAACATCGTCCAGTGGTACGGCTTCGGGAACCAGCGGGCCGCCTCCACCAGCGACGGCTCGTGACCCACGTCCAAGCGGACGCGCTCCAGCAGGTACTCGTTCTCGTGGTGCGCGTAGCGGGCGGTCAGCTCTTCCAGCCTGCTCTGCTTGCCCTGGGTGGCCAGCCGCCGCTCCTTCCGCCTGCCCGCCTCCTGGCGGGCCGCCACCCGCTTCCACAGGTCGAGGAGGAGGCCGAGCCGCCGCCGCTGCGGGTACGCGCCGAGCACGCGGCCGAGGTGCTCGGCCATGGTGGAGGCGGCGGGCCCCGGCGCCGGATCGGACACGTCCAGGTGCGGCAGGCGTGCGGCCTGCTCGGTGCCCAGGTGGAGCAGGCGTTCGACCTGCTCGGCGCCCAGGAGGCCGCTGGCCGCCGACGCGAGTCGCAGGGCCGCCCACCGGCCGTCGGCGATCGCCCGGCCCGCCGCGGCGGCGACCGGCTTGGTGGCCTCCGCGCCGAACAGCGCCACCAGCACCCCCGCCCTGTCGCCCAGCCGGTGCAGGCCCTCCAGCTCCAGCGCCTGTACCGCGGCCAGCACGGCGTCGCGCCTGTCGCCCCGGACGCCGTCCAGCCGGGCGGACACGAACCCGGGGCACAGCTCGACCCCGGCCCCCGCCGCCACCACACCGCCGCTCGCGACCAGCCGGCCCAGCTCGGCGACGGCGGCCCGCGGATCGGCCGCGTCGTGCCGGGGGCCGAGCACGACGGGGGCGCCGGTCTCGGCGTGATCGTCAGGCAGCAGACAGCCTCGCGCGTCCCAGACCCGCTGGTCGCGCCCCGTCACCACCCCGTACGCAAGCCGCACCACAGCTCCCATGATTCGGGGCGCCGCTGCCGCCGGGCAACCGGAATTCGGGTAGTTGCCCTGGAAGCGTCCTCACCAGGGCCGAGACCAATAAGTTATGTCTAATCACCTATTGACATAACTAAAGACCGCAACGAGTATTTTGGCATGTCAGAACGTGACCTACTGCTCCATGTGCAGATCCGCAGGGTGCTGGAGGCACGTATCCGCAGCGGCCAGTGGGGGCCGGGCACCCGGATCCCCACCGAGGTGGAGCTCTGCAAGGAGTTCGAGGTCTCGCGCATCACCGTGCAGCGAGCCCTGCGCGACCTCGCCGACGCCGGTCTCATCGTCCGCTTCCGCAAACGCGGCAGCTTCGTCGCGCAGGCCGTCGGCCAGCACAACCTCCTCCGCTTCACCGGCCTGCTGATCCAGGGGCCGGAGACGCACGGGGACCATCGGGTGGTCTCCGCGCAGGTGCTGCCCGCGCGGGCGGCGCGGCTGCGGCTGCCCGGCGTCCCCGACGAGGAGGCGGTCATCCAGATGGAGCGCCACAAAATGGGCGCCGACGGCCACGTGATGAACACCGAGCTGCACGTGCTGCCCTTCCGGCTGGCCCCCGACCTGCTCGACCAGCCGCTGGAGCCGCTCACCACCCACGCCTACCTGCGCGACCGCGGGGTCGAGCTGGTGCGGGCGAGGCTGTACGTGGAGCCGTACGTCCTCGGAGAGCCCGAGGCGAAGCTGTTCGACCTGGCCGCCGGGACACCCGTCTTCCGCTGGACGCGCGAGACGTGGACCAGGCGCGGCGAGATCGCCGAGCTCCTCGAAATGATCGTGCCGCCCGGGGACGAGCGCTTCTACGTGGAGACCGACCTGAGCGGCTCGTCCGACCACAGCTGAACCCATCTCCTGGACAAACAGGCCCGCGAGCCGGGGCCGCGGCCTCGCCATGCCGAAAACAGGCCCCGAAACGAGCGCCGAGAACACTCAAACCCCCACGAAGGAGTGGCTTTCATGACCTCTGTCGCCGTCGTCGGCACGGGCACCGTCGGCTCGATGGCCCTGTGGCGCCTGGCTGAACGCGGCATCCCCGCGGTCGGCTTCGACGCGTACGCCCCGGGCCACGACCGGGGCGCCCACGGCGGCGAGACGCGGATCTTCCGCACCGCCTACAAGGAGGGGCCCGCGTACGTGCCGCTCCTGCGCGAGGCCCGCGATCTGTGGGCCGAGCTGGAACGGTCCGCGGGACGCCGCCTGCTGACCCCGGTCGGCGGCGTCACGGTCGGCCCGCGCGAGCACCCCACGGTGCGGGCGGTGCTGGAGTCCGCCCGCGCCCACGACCTGCCCGTCGAGGTGCTGACCGGAGAGGAGGCGCGGCGGCGGGTCCCCGAGCACCCGCTGCGCGACGGCGAGGTCATGGTCGTCGACCGCGACGCCGGCTACCTGCGCCCCGAGCCGGCTGTGGGCGCCGCCGCGGCCGCCGCCGAGCGCGCGGGCGCGCGCGTCGCCCGCTACACCCCGGTCAAGGAGGTACGCGAGGACGCCACGGGCGTGACCGTCGTGGCCGAGGACGGTGAGCACCGCTTCACCCATGTCGTGCTGGCCCCGGGTCCGTGGGCGAAGACCCTGCTCCCCGACGCGCCCGTCGTCACCAAGGCCATCACCTCGACCTGGTTCCCGCGCCGCGACGAGACCCTGTTCGACCCGGAGCGCTGCCCGATCGCCATCCGCGTCGGCGAGCCGGCCTACTCCTGCTTCCCCTCGGTGGACGGCGCGGGCGTCAAGGTCAACCTGCACGTCCCCTGGCGGGAGATCGGCGCGCCGGAGGACCTGGCCCGCAGTGTCCCCGTCGCCTACATCAGGCAGGTCGGGGAGGCGGTGGCGCGGACGCTGCCCGGGCTGCGGCCCGACCCGGTCCGCGTGGCGACGTACTGCGACGCCTTCACCCCCGACGGCCATGGCCTGCTCGGCAGGACCGGCCGCACCGTGCTCGCCGCGGCCTTCAGCGGGCACGGGTTCAAACTCGCCCCCGTCTTCGGCGACATCATCGCCGACCTGGTCGAGACCGGCGCGAGTAAGCGCGATATCGACCATCTAGCCCCGAATCGCCCCCTTCGGAGGTCGCCATGACACCCAGATCGCTGACCACCGGGCTCCTCGCCGGTGCTTTCGCACTTACTTCATGCGGCGCGCCCGTGGCCCCGTCCGCCGCCAAGAACTCGCTGGTCATCGCCGGGTACGGCGGCTCGTACGAGGAAGCGTTCAAGAAGTCGGTCATCCCCGAGTTCGAGAAGACCTGCTCCTGCAAGGTCACCTACATCGCCGGCAGCTCCACCGACACAGTGGCCAAGCTGAAGGCCCAGCAGGCGAGCCCTCAGATCGACGTCGCCCTGATCGACGACGGCGTGCAGAACCAGGCGGTCGAGGCCGGGCTGCTGGCCAAGCTCGACCCGAAGGCCGTCACGAACCTGCCCGACGTCATCGACATCGCCCGCCTCCCCGGCGACATCGGTGTCGGCTTCTCACTGAACGCCACCGGCCTGGCGTACAACACCGAGTACTACAAGAAGAACGGGCTCCAGCCGCCGAAGCGCCTCGCCGACCTGGCGGACGCCAAGCTCAAGGGCAAGCTCGTCATGCCGTCCATCACCCAGACGTACGGGCTGGGCGCGCTGCTCATGGCGGCCAAGGTCGGCGGCGGCTCGGAGTCGGCCATCGACCCCGGGTTCGATGGCGTGAAGAAGGTCGCGGCCAACGCCGTCACGTTCGACACCACCGCCGACGTGTCCAGCTACTTCCTCCAGGGCCAGGCCGTGGCCACGATCTGGGGCAACTCGCGGGTGCAGACGCTGGCCGGCAAGGGCTTCCCGATCGCGTTCGTCTACCCCGAGGAGGGCGCGCTGCCGCTGATCGCCACCGTGAACGTGGTGAACAAGGCGCCGCACGCCGACCTGGGGCAGAAGTTCGTGAACCTGCTGCTCGAGCCGTCCTCGCAGAAGGCGCTGGCCGCGGCGGCGTTCAACGGCCCGGCCGTCAAAGGCGTCACGCTCGACCCCGCGCTCGCCGCGAAGGTCGTGGGCCAGGACCGCGCGGGCCGGCTCCGGAAGCTCGACTGGACCGTGATCAACAAGAACCGTTCCGCGTGGACGGAGCGCTGGAACAAGGAGATCGAAATCTCATGACAAGGCTGCTCGCCGCGGCGCTGGCCCTCATCGGGCTGACGGCCTGCGCCCCGCCAAGCCCGACCGCCGCCAAGGAGGGCGAACTCGTGGTGGCGGGATACGGCGGCTCGTACCAGGAGGCCTTCGAGCAGGCCGTGCTGCCCGGCTTCGAGAAGACGTGCTCCTGCAAGGTCACCTACATCGCCGGCAGCTCCACCGACACCGTGGCCAAGCTGAAGGCGCAGAAGGACGCGCCGCAGATCGACGTCGCGCTCATCGACGACGGCCCGCAGGCCCAGGCCGTCCAGGCCGGACTGCTGGCCAAGCTGGACCCGAAGGCCGTCACCCGCCTGGACAAGGTCGAGAAGGTCGCCAGACTGCCCCAGGACATCGGCGTCGGCTTCGCCCTCACCGCGACCGGGCTCGCCTACAACAGCGACTGGTATGCCAAGAACGGGCTCCAGCCGCCGAAGCGGCTGTCCGACCTGGCCGACCCGAAGCTCAAGGGCAAGGTCGTGCTGCCGTCGATCAGCAACACCTACGGCGTGGGCGCCCTGATGCTGGCGGCCCGTGAGGGCGGCGGCTCGGTCGAGGCGGGCTTCGCGGGCGTCAAGAAGGTGGCGGCCAACGCCTTCACCTTCGACACCACGGCGGACGTGTCCAACTACTTCCTCCAGGGCCAGGCGGTCGCCACGGTCTGGGGCGGGTCCCGGGTGGAGACGCTGGCGGACAAGAAGTTCCCGATCAAGTTCGCGTACCCGGAGGAAGGCGCCATCCCGCTGCTCGCGACCGCGAACGTCGTGAACAAGGCGCCGCACGCCGAGCTGGCGCAGAAGTTCGTCAACGCCCTGCTCGAGCCGGCCATCCAGGAGAAGCTGGCCGCCGAGGGCTACGACGGACCGACCGTCACCGACGCCACGTTGGACGCCGCACTGGCCGCGCGGGTGGTCGGGTCGAAGCAGGCGGCCGAGATGAAACCGCTGGACTGGACCGAGGTCAACGGCTCACGGGCGGCGTGGACCGACCGGTGGACGAAGGAGGTCGAGCGATCATGAGCATCGTCGAGGCTCCGGTGGAGACCGCTGTGAGGCGCGGGCGGCTGCGCCTGGACGGCGTTCGCAAGGTGCTGGGCGGCAAGGAGGTGGTCTCCGCCGTGGACCTGGAGACCGAACCGGGCGAGTTCCTCACCCTGCTCGGCCCCTCCGGCTGCGGCAAGACCACCACCCTCAACATGATCGCCGGCCACTTGGGCGCCGACGGCGGCGTCATCGAGGTGGACGGCACGGACATCACCGGCACTCCGCC
Organism: Nonomuraea sp. CA-141351; assembly: GCF_050944675.1. Taxonomy (NCBI): domain Bacteria; kingdom Bacillati; phylum Actinomycetota; class Actinomycetes; order Streptosporangiales; family Streptosporangiaceae; genus Nonomuraea; species Nonomuraea sp. CA-141351. The sequence continues at coordinate 6,716,499 of NZ_CP191982.1, read as the reverse complement.
GCACCGCCGCTCCATGGGCATGGTCTTCCAGTCGTACGCGCTCTTCCCGCACATGACGATCGCCGACAACGTGGCCTTCGGCCTGCGCATGCGCAAGGTCGGAGTGTCGCAGCGGAAGAAGCAGGTCGCCGAGGTGCTGGAGATGGTCGGCCTGGACGGCATGGCGGGCAGGCACCCCCGGCAGCTGTCCGGCGGGCAGCAGCAGCGCGCCGCGCTGGCCAGGGCTCTGGTCATCCAGCCCGACCTGCTGCTGCTCGACGAGCCGTTCTCCAACCTCGACGCCCAGCTGCGGGTACGGCTGCGCGAGGAGGTCGTCGCGCTGCAACGCCGCATCGGCACCACCACCATCCTGGTCACCCATGACCAGGAGGAGGCCCTGGCAGTCTCCGACCGCATCGCGGTCATGGCCGACGGCGTCATCCACCAGCTCGACCGGCCGCAGGAGATCTACCTGCGGCCCGCCACCGACTTCGTGGCCCAGTTCATCGGCGAGGTCAACGCCCTCGACGGCACCGCCGCCGGGCCCGCCCAGGAGGGGCACGCCTGCGAGGTGGCGGGAGCCGTCGTCGCCGCCACCCCGGCGGGCGAACCCCCGGCCGAGGGCGCGGCCGTGCGCGTGTACGTGCGGCCCGAGGTCGTGCGGATACGCGTGGAAGGCGAGGGGCTCAGGGGCACCGTGCAGGAGACCCGGTTCCTGGGGGCGCGCATCCGCTGCGTGGTCGCCACGAAGGCGGGGAACGTGACGGCGGCGCTGCCCTTCGACGCCCAGGTCCCCGCAGTCGGCGAGGAGGTGACCTGCGCATGGCGGCCGTCGGACGCGTCGCTGGCGGCTCGCTGACCCGCCCGCGCTGGCGTACGGGCCTGCTGCTGGCCCTGCCCGCCATCGCGATCTTCGCGCTGCTGTTCGTGGCGCCGCTGTTCACGCTGGTGGCCAACAGCTTCAGGACGCAGACGGGCGCCTTTACGCTGAGCAACTACGAGCGCTTCCTCGGCGACCCGTTCTACCGGGACGTGCTGTGGAACACGCTGAAGGTCGCCGCGCTGACCACGATCAGCTGCCTGGTCGTGGGCTACCCGTTCGCCCTCTACATGCGCGGCCGTTCGCCCCGCGTGCGGAACTGGCTGGCGTTGCTGCTGCTGTCGCCGCTGCTCATCAGCATGGTCATCCGCGCGTACGGCTGGCTGGTGGTGCTCGGGCCGAACGGCCCGGTCGCGGCCGTCATCAAGTGGCTCGGCCTGACCCCGCCCCAGCTGCTCTACAACGACACGGCCGTGCTCATCGGCATGGTCCACGTGATGCTGGCGTACATGGTGCTGCCGCTGATGGGCAGCCTGGACCGGATCGACCCGACGCTCGTGCCCGCGGCCAAGGGGCTCGGCGCGCCCGGATGGACCTGCTTCTGGCGGATCACGCTGCCGCTGTCGGCGCCCGGCATGCTGGCCGGGGCGATGATCGTGTTCAGCCTGACCGCCTCCAGCTTCGTCACCCCGGCGATACTCGGCGGCCCGAAGGTGAAGCTCATGCCGTACTTCGTCTACACGCAGGCCACCACCACGCTCGACTGGCCGTACGCGGCCGCGATCGGGTTCGTGCTGGTGGTGGTGACGACGGGGCTGCTGCTCGGCTACTCGCGCCTGCTGCGCCGTGGCCAGGGGGAGGTGGTGTTCGGATGACCCGGGTGCTCGGGACCGTCTTCGCGTTCCTCGTCGGGCTGTTCCTCATCGCGCCGGTCGCGGTCACGGTGGCGTCCTCGCTCACGACCACCTCATACGTGACGTTCCCGCCGCAGGGCATCACGCTGCGCTGGTACGCCGAGGTGTTCCAGAAGCCGGAGTTCCTGTCGTCGTTCGCGGTCAGCGCCGGGGTGGCGGTGGCCGCGGCCGCCGTGTCGGCGGTGGTGGGGCTGGCCTGCGGGCTGGCCATCCACCGGCACCGCTTCCCCGGGCGCGGCGCGCTCGAGGCCGTGCTGTCGAGCGCGTTCGCGGTGCCCACGATCGTGCTGGGCATCGGGCTGCTGCAGTGGTTCGCGCAGATGGGGCTGGCCTCCAGCCCGTTCACGCTGCTGCTGGCGCACCTGGTGCTGACCGTGCCGTACGCGGTGCGGCTGGTGCTGGCCGGGCTGGCAGGCCTGGACCGGTCGGCGGAGAGGGCGGCGGCCGGGCTCGGCGCTCCGCCGTTCCTGGTGTTCTGGCACGTGACGCTGCCCGCCGTGCGCGGGGCGCTGATCGGCGGCGCGTTCTTCGCGTTCATCACCTCATTCGACGACCTCACCGTGGCGCTGTTCGTGGTCACCACCGACCTGCAGACGCTGCCCGTGCGGATCTTCAACTACATGCAGTACGACTACGACCCCACGGTCACCGCCATCGGCACCCTGATGGTGCTGTTCGCCGTGGTCGCGGTCGTCGTCATCGAACGTTTCGTCGGCGTGGCCAGGCTGTTCGGCGCCGACACGGATCACAAGTGAGAGGAGCCAGTGTGCGAGTCGTCGTCATCGGTGCGGGGGTGGTCGGATCGGCGGTCGCGGCCGGGCTCACCCGGCGCGGCGCGCAGGTCACCGTCCTGGAGGCGCGTACCCCGGGATCCGGTACGACGTCCACGTCGGTCGCGTGGGTCAACGCCAACAACAAGACGCCCAAGGCGTACTTCGACCTCAACCACGCCGCCGTCTGGGCACACCACCAGCTCCCCGGCGACTGGTTCCACCCCATGGGCAACCTCGAGTACGCGGTCACCGACGAGCACAAGGAACTGCTCGAGGCCCGCGTGGAGCGGCTGGCCGGCATGGGTTACCCGGTCGAGCGGGTGACCGCCGGGCGCGCCCTCGCCCTGGAGCCCGACCTGGTGCCGCCGCCCGCGGGCGCCGAGTTCGTGTTCTTCCCCGTCGAGGCCTACGTCCAGCCGCTGCGGCTGCTCGGCCGGCTGCTCGGGGAGGCGCGGGACGGCGGGGCCGTGGTCGAGTGCGGCGCGGAGGTCACCGGCATCGAGACGTCGTCGTCGGGTGCGAAGGTGACGCTGGCCGGCGGGCGTACATTCGCCGGTGACGTGGTGGTCACCTGCACCGGACGCTGGACGCAGCGGGTGGCGGCGATGGCCGGGGCGGAGGTCCCGATGCTGGACCCGGCCGTGTCCGGCGCGGTCACGAACGGCTTCCTGGTCACCACCGCCCCGGTGCCCGCCCGCCTGTCGCGTGTGCTCACCACGGCGGGGCTCAACCTGCGCCCGGACGGGGGCGGGCGGCTGCTGCTGCAGTCGCTGCCCCTGGACGGCCGGGCCGACCCCGCCGTCCCGGTGCCGGCCGACGTCCTGGACTCGATCATGGCCCTGCTGCCCGGCGTCCTGCGTGCCACGGACGGGGCCACCGTGGAGCGGGCGGTGGTGGGCCAGCGGGCGATGCCCGGCGACGGGCTCACGGTGGCGGGCTTCGCGGACGCCGAGCGGCGCCTGTACACGGTGGCCACGCACAGCGGGGTCACACTGGCGCCGCTGCTGCTGGGCGAGGTGGCGGGGGAGCTGTACGGCGAGGAGTCGCCGCTGCTTGCCCCCTTCCGCCCCACCCGCTTCGCCGACGGCACCGCCGGCCCGGCCCCGGCCCCGGCTCGGCGGCCGGGACAGCAGTAACCCGCCCGCCGTACTCTGGCTGAGGTCCTTCGCGGCAGGAGGCGCAGGTGCCCTCATCCGGAGTACGGCGCGGCAGGCCCATGGCCGTGCGCCCGCGAAGGCAGGCCCGCCACCTAAGCTTTTGCAATGCCCCGTGAGCGACTCCGCCCCGTGGACCTGGCGCGCGAGCACGGTCTGTCCACGCAGGCGATCCGGAACTATGAAGAAGCGGGCATCCTCCCGCCGGCCGCGCGCACGTCCAGCGGCTACCGCGCCTATACCCCTGCCCACGCGCAGGCGCTACGCGCGTTCCTCGCCCTGGTGCCCGGCCACGGGCACCAGACGGCCAGCTCGATCATGCGAGAGGTCAGCAGGGGCGCGGTCGAGCAGGCCCTGCAGCTCATCGACGAGAGCCACGCCCAACTGCTCGACGACCGCCGCACGCTGCTGGCCGTCGAGCGGGCGCTTCGCGATCTCACGTCCGAGGACGGGTCCAGGCCTCTGGAACGCCACGAGCCCGTAGGCGACACCTTCATCGGCCCCCTGGCCAGAAGGCTCGGGGTCAGGCCCGCCACCCTCCGTAAATGGGAGCGCGCCGGGCTGGTCGATCCGCGACGCGACCCTCAAACGGGCTACCGCGTCTACACCGCCGCCGACGTGCGGGATGCCCGGCTGGTCCACCAGCTCAGGCGCGGCGGCTACCTGCTGGAGCAGATCGCGCCGCTGCTCGCGCAGGTGCGCTCCGCAGGAGGGGTGGCACCCCTCGAGGCCACGCTGCGTGACTGGCACGCCCGGTTGTCGGCGCGCGGCCGCGCCATGCTGGCCGGCGCCGCGGAGCTCGACGCCCTCCTGCGGGGAGCTCCGACGGATTAAGATACAGTACAGCTCTGTATATTAATCCGCCATGACAGGCAGACGGGATGACGCCATGGGTGCATACGTGCTCGGCTTCCACGACATCGACAAGACGCTGCTCCCGCTGGTCGGTGGCAAGGGGGCCAACCTCGGCGAGCTGTCCGCCGTCGAGGGCGTGCGGGTGCCACCGGGCTTCTGCGTCACCACCGAGGCCTACCGCGCGGTGGTGGAGTCGGACGAGACGGTCGCCCAGCTGATCGGCGGGCTCTCCAGGCTGCGGGCGGACGACCGGGGCGGGATCGCCGAGGCGGCCGCGCGGCTCAGGACGGCCGTCGAGACCCTGCCCGTGCCGGCCGAGATCGAGGGCGACATCCTGCGCCATCTCGGCGAGCTCGGCGACGGGTCCTGCGCCGTGCGCTCCAGCGCCACCGCCGAGGACCTGCCGTCGAGCTCGTTCGCCGGGCAGCAGGACACGTACCTGAACGTCACGGGAGAGCAGGCGGTGCTCGCGAGCGTACGGCGCTGCTGGGCGTCGCTGTTCACCGACAGGGCGGTGGCCTACCGCATCAAGAGCGGCTTCGATCACCACGCGGTCCGCGTGTCCGTGGTCGTGCAGCGGATGGTCTTCCCCGAGGCGGCGGGCATCATGTTCACCGCCGACCCCGTGACGTGCAACAGGAACGTGGTCTCGATCGACGCCGGGTTCGGCCTGGGCGAGGCGTTCGTGTCGGGCGTGGCGAACGCCGACAACTACCGGGTGCGCGCGGGCGAGATCATCGCGCGGAACGTCGTGACCCAGACCATCGAGCTGCGCCCCTCCCCGGACGGCGGCACGGAGGAGAGGGAGATCGAGCCCGCCCGCCGGCACGTCCAGACCCTGGCCGACGAGCAGATCGTCCGCCTCGAACGGCTGGGCCGCCGCATCGAGAGCCACTTCGGCCGCCCCCAGGACATCGAGTGGGGGCTGGTCGACGGCGAGTTCCAGATCCTCCAGAGCCGCCCCATCACCACGCTCTACCCGGTGCCCGCGACCGGCGACGGCAAGAACCACGTCTACATGTCGTACGGGCACCGCCAGATGATGACCGACGCCTTCAAGCCCCTGGGCCTGTCGGTCTTCGCGCTCCTGCACGACCGGCTGGGCCGCTCGGCGGGGACGGTGACCGGCGGCCGCTTCTACAAGGACGTGTCGCCGGAGCTGTCCTCGACGTGGGCCCGCGCGGTCACGCTCAAGAGCCTCGGTCAGGTGGACGTCCTCATGGCCAACGCGTTGCGCCAGGTCCTGGCCAGGAAGGACTTCGTGCGCGACCTGGCCCACGGCAAGACCTCGATGCTGGACTTCGGCGAGGGCGGGCTGCTGCCGATGGCCCGCCAGTACCTGAAGATGTCCGGCAAGGACGACACCGAGGCCGTGCCCGAGCTGATCGCCGAGAACGAGAGGACGGTCGAGGAGCTGCGGCGGGGCATCGCGGGCAAGTCGGGCGACGCGCTGTTCGCGTACATCCTGGACGACCACGACGTGCTGGCCCGGCTCACGTTCGACCCGCGCAGCGTGGCGGCGGCCTTCGTCGGCATCCAGGCGGTGAACTGGGTCAACAAGCACATGAAGGCCTGGCTCGGCGTGCAGAACGCCGCCGACCCCATCGCCCAGTCCGCCGACCACAACGTGGTGGCCGCCATGGGCCTCGACCTGCTCGACGTGGCCGACGCGATCCGCCCGTACCCGTCGGTGCTCGAGCACCTCGAACGGGCCGATCGCGACACGCTCCTGACCGGGCTCGACGGCCTGGAGGGCGGTCCGGAGGCCCGCCGCGCGATCGAGCACTATCTGCACGCGTACGGGATGCACTGCTCGGGCGACATCGACATCACCAGGACGCGGTGGAGCGAGGACCCCACCCAGCTCGTCCCGCTCCTGCTGAGCAACGTGAGGAACTTCCCGCCGGGCGAGCGCGCCCGCAAGGCCGAGCGGGGCCGGGCCGAGGCCGAGCGCACCATCGCCGACCTGCTGGAGCGCCTCAGGGAGCTGCCCGGCGGCGAGCGGAAGGCGAAGAAGGCGGCGCGGCAGATGAGCCTCATCCGCCACTTCATCGGCTACCGCGAGTACTCCAAGCACGCCCTGCTCCAGCGGTACGAGCTGTACAAGCGGGCGCTGCTCGCCGAGGCCGCGAAGCTCGTCGAGCGGGGAGTGGTCAAGGAGCCCGAGGACGTGTACTTCCTGTCACTCGAGGAGTTCCGGGAGGTCGTGCGGACCGGACGGCTCGGCTACTCGCTCATCGAGGAGCGGCGCGAGGCGTTCGAGGAGTATCAGAAGCTCACGCCGCCGCGCGTCATCACCTCCGAGGGTGAGGTGATCTCCGGCGAGTACGACACCGGCGCCCTGCCCGAGGGGGCGCTGGCGGGCATCGCGGTGTCGTCCGGCGTCGTCGAGGGGCGGGCCCGGGTCGTGCTGAGCATGGACGAGGCGGCGGTCGAGGAGGGCGACATCCTCGTAACGGTCTTCACCGACCCGAGCTGGTCTCCGCTGTTCGTCTCCGTCAAGGGGGTGGTGATGGAGGTCGGGGGAGTGATGACCCACGGCGCGGTGGTCGCCAGGGAGTACGGCCTGCCCGCGGTCGTCGGCGTGGAGAACGCCACCCGGCGCATCGAGGACGGGCAGCTCATCCGCGTCAACGGCACCGAGGGGTACGTCGAACTGCTCTGACCTGATCCTGTGGGCTGCGCGGATACGTGTAGGTGTGCGGCGCAGGTAGTCCATGCGGGCAGCTCGCCGGTGCCGACCCCGCACACCAGGCGCAGGGTCAGCGCCACCTGGCCTCCCGAGCCGGCGCGGGGTGGCAACAGGTGAAGATCAGGCGCAGGCGGTCATCGGGGATCGCCTTGTCGTCGGGCTCATCCATCTCGACCTCGTCCGGTTCTGCGAGCAGCGGCATTTTCGCCCGGAACACCTGGTCCCTGCGCAGGACGTCCAGTGCTTTGCGTTTGGCGGTGGTGGTGAGCCAGGCGCCGGCCTTGCGGGGCACGCCGTCGCGGGCCCAGGCCTCCAGTGCGGCGAGGTAGGCGTCTTGGACGCACTCCTCGGCCAGATCGAGGTCGCCGGCGACGCGCGCCGTCGCGGCGAGCACGAAGGCCCACTCGCGACGGTGCGCGTCCGCCACGGCGCGTTCGACCGCGGCCCTGCTGTCGCTCACTCCGCCGGCGGGCGAACAGCGGCCGGACCTCCACGCCGCCGCCGTCCAGGTAGTCCGGGTTGAGCTCGGCGATCTTCGGGGCGACGTCCAGATCCGGTGTCTCCAGGATGAAGAACCCGGCGACGGCCTCCTTGGCCTCGGGCCGTCGGTGACGAAGCCGCCGCCGCGCACGGACGTGGCCGTGGTGCTGGGCTGCAGCGCATAGCCCGCGACACCGCGATGCCCGCCAGCGCCCTCTCGGGCAGGGCGCCGGTGTCGTACTCAGGCGAGATCTTCATCGCGTCGCCCGGCGCCGGCATGTAGACCAGGACTCCGTACTGGGGCTCTGGAAGATCATCAGGCCGCCGCTACGGCTCGGGGATGACTTGGCATACTTCTCCGGTGGATATATCAAGGGCTTCCTGGCGTAACACGACGCACGACTGGGCGAGCGTGGTGGACTTCGGTCACTTGGCGTGCATCCGTCAGAACCCGGACACATTCGCTCCCGGTGGTGTCCGGCATCTGATCCTTGAAGTCGTCGCCTATGCAGCCGACGAGGCGGAGTGCAACAACGGAGGGTGCTGTGTCGTGACACTCCACCCCGATGGCTCAGTGTCCGTGGCAGATGACGGGCGAGGCACTGACACCCGCTTTGACGAAAATGGACGGGTCGTGAAGAAGCCGGTCATGGCGTCGAAAGACCTGCGGTTCTTCGATCACCCTGACGCACAGTTGCTGTTCGATGGTCATCCGCGCCGGGGCATGTCCGTCGTCGCGGCGCTCAGCGAGTGGCTCGTCCATACCAACCGCCGCCACAACGGATCCTGGACTCAGCGTTACGAACATGGCGCGCCCGTGACCGATCTGGTACCGATCGACGATGACGGCACGACCGGGACGGTCGTCCACTTCCTCCCGGAGGAGCCTGTGCGGGTGGCGAGCGGCGATCCCATCCCGTTCGCCATGCCGTGGCGATGCCTGTCCGTCGAGGTCGACGACCGGCGCCGGCCACGGACACGGCCGAGAAGGTGACCGGTGGCCGCGCGCGCACCTATGGCCGGTGGACGCGGGACCACGTCGCCGAATTCGGCGGCTGAGCCGGTCAGACGGTGCCGTGGGGGTTGTCGATGACGTAGCGCCACTGGCCGTCGGGGCCGCGGCGGACGACGTCGGTGGCGGTGCCGCTCATGTCGATCTCGGTGCCGTCGCGTGCCGTGCCGCGCATGGACCAGTCGACGATGAGCAGGGCGATGTCGCCGGCCACGTACGCGTGCCTCGGACGCGCCTCGATCGGCAGCCCGAAGCCCTGCAGGTGCTGGTTGGCGGCGAGTCGTGCGGGGCCGGTGACGGGATGGCCGGGCACCGGTACGAGGACTGCGCCGTCCTCGTAGACGTGGTCGATCGCCTGAGGGTCGCCGGCGTTCATGGCCGTGACGAAGCGGGCGGCGGGGCCGTCGGGGTCTCCGGTGAGAAGCACGTAAGGCCGGGATGTGTCATGACTATTCATGACAAAATGATCATAACACGCTCCGGCCTGTCTCAGGCCGGAACTCCGCGGTCTCGCGGAGCCCGAGATTGTCGTGGGCGCCCGCTAGGGTCGCCGCGATGGCTGACGCAGCGGAGGTGTGTTCGTGCGCCCGTTCTTCTTCCCGGCCCGCTGGAGAGGCGGCCGGGTGAGCGCGTGGGAGCGGCTGGTCAAGCTGGCCGCGCGTGGTGCGACCGGCAAGGTGGTTCGCCTGATCGGCGAGCTGGACGCGGCCGGTCGGAAGGAGGTCGCGGAGCGGCTGCCGGGATACGTGGCCACGTTGCGGCCCGAGGGCGACGGGTCGGTCCGGCAGGAGCAGCTCAGGTCGATGCTGCTGGCCGGGGTCGGGTGCCTCGGTGGGGCGGCGGCCGTCGCGGCGTGGTTGTTCAGGCGCGAGTTCCGCTGGATGCGGGGCGACGACGAGCTCGTTCTCGAGCTGCTGCGTGAGCGGCCCGCCGCGTGGAAGGCAGACGTGGCGCGCCGCATCGCCAGGCGGCTGCGCGTGCCCGAGCTGCGGCATTGGGAGGTGGCCGCGGCGTTCGTGCGGGAGACCGGCATCGAGCCGCCGGCCGGTGACGCGTTCATGGTGGGCTGGTTGCGCGCGCTCGACTCGAAGCCGGTGGCCACGGATCCGCTGTTCGCCGCGTTCGCGCCGCGGATCTTCGAGATCGACGGCCTGGGGGAGGCCCTCCCCGATCAGGTGGGCACGATCGTCCGGCTCGTCGAGGACGGGCTGCTGGAGCGGAAGGTGGTCATCGACGGTGTCGTGGGGCGGCTGCTACGTGACGGGCCGTCCGCGCCGGCCGCCCTCGCGATCCTGCACGACCGGCTCGACCTCGACATCGACGAGTCGGCCGAGCGGGCCGCCGACTACACCAGGCTGCTGCCCGCCGGGCCGGTCCCGGTGGCCGATCTGGCGCTGGCGCAGCTGCGGCGGCTCGAAGAGGCGGGGCGGCTGGAGGAGGAGCTGTTCGCCGAGGCGGTGGAGGCGCTGGCGTTCCGGCCGGAGAAGAAGCTGCTGCGTGCGGTGGTCTCGTGGGCCGGCGACGCCGTGCTGCGCGACGCGGGGCGGGTGGACGTCGTGCTGGCCGCGCTCTCCGTGATCTTCGCGCAGGATACGCTGGCCCTGCAGGAGCGCGCCGTCCGGCTGGCCGTCAAGCTGGCCCGGCAGGCCGGTGAGCCGGGTCGCGAGGCCATACGCCAGGCGGCGGCCGTGCTGCCCGGCGAGCTGCGGGAGAAGATCTCGGCGGCGTACGGCGGCGGCATCGAGGCGGAGGAGGTCGCCGTCACCCCGCTTCCCGCGGTCGGGGACGGCCCGGCGATGCCGGCGCCCATCGCCTCGGCGGAGCGGCTCGTACGCGAGGCCGCCGCGCCCGACCTGGACCCCTACACGTTCGAGCGGCTCCTGGCCGGGCTGGCCGAGTGGTCGCACCGGGCGCCCGCCGCGCTCCGCGAGGCATTGCGTCCCTGGTCGCAGCCGATCGATCCGGTCTTCTTCGGTCATTACGGGGACCGACTCTACGACGGGGCGGTTCAGGCCGTGCGCCGGGCCTTCCTCGCGTTCGCCTCGCCCGAGGACAGCAGGTCGCTGTCGAAGACGGCCGTCAAGCAAGCGCTGCCTCTGCGCGCGTTGGACCGGATCTACGTGCGCCGCGCCCACGAGCTCGCGCGGTCGTTCGAGGGTGGCAACGGCTACCCGGTCCTGCTGGCCACGCCCACCGCGGGCACCGGCCACATCGACCCCGGTGTGCTGCTCGATCGCCTCGAGGTGCAGGAAGCCGCCGGCGTGCGGGCGCTGCCCCTGGATCTGGCGCAGGCCCTGCTGCGGCTGCCTCGCGACATCCCGGAGGTGTGTCGGCGGCGGGCGGAGGGCCTGACCTCGGAGGCGGGCCGCACGTGCGACGCCTGGATGCGCGGCGGCCGCCCGGCCGATCCGGGAGTGAAGGTCCTCGTCGTGGAGCATCGCCCGCGGCAGGGGGAGCCGACGCGGGACTTGAAGGCCGAGCTGTCGGGCGACCTGCCCGAGCCGATCCGCGAGCTGTACGAGCTCGAGACCGGCTACGCGTACACGCTCGAGTGGTGGCCTCTCGTCATGCCCTCGCACCGGGAGGTCGTGGCCGCGCACCTGATCTGGAACCTGTCAGTCGGCATGGAGTTCAACGACTTGCCCACCCAGGCGCTGGTGGGCCTGGCGTACGCGGACGGCCCGATCGGTGAGGGCATGGCGCACGCGCTGGCCTGCGGCATGGGCCACGCGAACGCCACCAGCCGGGCGGCAGCCACCGACGCGCTGCTGACGCTGGCGGCGCGCAGGCAGGTTCCGGTGGCGGCGCTGGGAAAGGCGCTCACGGAGCTGGTCACGCGGGGCGTTCTCAAGCTCAACCGGGTGGTGTCGGTGCTCGACGACGCCACGCAGGCGGGGGCGCACGAGACGGTGTGGGAGCTGATCGTGCGGCTGCTGCCGGGGCTGCTGCCGAAGGAGGGCGAACGGCCACGTGCGGGGGTGGCCGACCTCCTCGCGGCGGGGGCGAGGGCGGCCAGGATCGCGGGGATACGTGCTGAGCTGCCGGAAGTGGCGGCGGTGGCGGCCCGCAAGGGTTCGAGCCGGATGGTCCAGGAGGCGCGGCGGTTACGGCACCTCGTGACCGCCCCTGAGAAATCTACATTGTAAAGGCGTCGGGATCGGTGTGCCGTCGTCAACCGAACCCCGCGTACAAGTGGCTCCTGTCGCCGGTCTGCGGTGCCCACTCCGGGAAAGCCCAGCGTGCGGCGTGGTCCCGGAGCCCGGAGAGCCGTCGGTCCTGACCTGAGGAGGCCGTACTCCACGGTGTCAGGAATGGCGCCAAGAGCAGTTAAGCGCTGTTCAGCGCCGCCAGTGGCCGCCGCGGCAACGGTAGATGCGGCCACGGGAGGTTCCAACAGCGCCCGGTGTGCCGCAGAACCCGCCCGGGCGGACGTTGCCGACCTGCATCGGTTCCGGTTGCGGGTGCGGACGGGGCCGGCGGGTCTTCTTCCGCTTGAGGCGTTTGCCCTTGCTGGGGTCGTGGTCATCGATGTCGTTGAGGGTGGTCGCTCCGTCGTAACGGTCGGCGACGCCGTCGTCGCCGCGGCCTGCCACGGGTCGCGGTATCCGAGGTTCCGGCGTCCAGGGCCTGTACGACGGGATCGGCGCCGGCGTGTAGGCGGCAGACGCGGGGGCTCGGTCGTCGTTGCCGAAGAGGGCGCTGCATCCGCCCACGACGAGCAGGAGGGCGACGACAAGGCAGCCGCACCCTTTCGCTCGATTGCGTGCTGCGGGGTTGATGGTCGGCATGGAGCGTTCCTCCCAGGAGGTGCGTGAGCACAGACAGTAGGTGAGACGCTGCAATGCGCTACTTGGTTGGTGTTGTTTGCGCCGGCTCCATTCGGGTGCCCGGCCCCCGCGGCCTGGAGCCTTCCGCGTGGCGGGGCCGCCACCCGCATGACCGCCACACGCTCCACCGCCGGCCCGCACGTCCTGCACGTCAGTCAGCACATTGCCCACCAGGCGTTCCACATCACCGCACCGACCAGCGTGCTCATCCGCCCGGAGGGATACATCGCCGAATTCTGCAGCTGGCGCCGGTGCGCCAACGTCACCGAGAGGCGCCCTGTCCAGCTCCGTGCTGAACCAGGACGGCGCCCTCGGCCTCATCGGCGAGGGCGCCGTTTTCCGGCATTGCCGGGTCCTCGGGCGTCAGATCTTCAGCGGAAGGCGGCTCACTCCTGTCATGGTCGGCGTGGGCATGAAGTTCACCGGGTCGCCCGGGTCGGTGCACAGGCGGTCGAATCGGTCGAGCAGGATGTTCAGGGCGACGCGTCCCTCCAGGCGGGCCAAGGGGGCGCCCAGGCAGAAGTGGATGCCGCGGCCGAAGCCGAGATGCGGGTTGGGGTCGCGGCCGGGGTCGAAGACGTCAGGGTCGGGGAACTGCCGGGGGTCTCTGTTGGCTGCCCCGAGCCAGGCCATGAGCATTTGATCGGCCGGGATCGTCACGTCGCCGATTTCGACTTCGCGGGTGGTGGCGCGGCCGAGGGCGGCGAACGGGGTGAGGAAGCGGAGGGATTCCTCGATGACGTCCGGGATCGAGGCGCGGTCGGCCCGTACCTTGTCCTGTTGTTCGGGAAAGGCGTCCAGGCACAGCACCGTGTTGCCGAGCAGCATCGTCGTGGTGATGTGTCCGGCGAGCAGGAGGACGATCGCGAAGTTGACCACTTGGCCGTCGGGAAGGCGTTCGCCGTCCACCTCGGCCTCGACCAGCCTGGTGAGCAGGTCGGCGCGCGGCTGTCGTTTTCGTTCCGCGGCGTGGCCGGCGAGGTAGGCGGCCATGTCCTTCCACGGTTTCAGCGTGGCCTCCATGTCCACGTTCTGTTCTTCGGCGGGCTCGGCGAGTGAGACCTTGGTGTCGCGCTGGAACAGCCCGTCGGCCCACTGTTTGAACAGGGCGCGATCGCTGCTGGGCACGCCCAGGAGTTCGGCGATGACGATGACCGGGAGGGGATAGGCCAGATCGGTCACCAGTTCCAGCCGGCCGCGATCCTGTGCCGCGTCGAGCAGTTCGTGGGTGAGGGCGGCGATCCTCGGCTCGAGATCCGCGACGACCTTCCGCGTGAAGGCGCTGCTGACCAGCTTGCGTAGCTTGCCGTGCTCCGGCGGGTCGATCTGGGTGATGAAGCCCTCCAGCGAGAGGTCCTTGCTGTCCGGTCTCAGGTGCTTGGGGATCACGCGCATGGTGTCGGAGGAGAACGTGGCGGGATCGCCGAGGACCTCGTGCAGTTCCGGGTAACCGTAGACGTTCCACATCCCGGCGCGGGCGTCGTACTCGACAGGCGGGCCCGATCGCTGCCCGCGCAGCCAGAAGTGCTGTTCGGGGATGTTGTACCGCTCGACGATGTCAGCCATCGCCTCTCCCTTGGTCGTGGGTCTGTTGTCGGTATCCGTGAAAGGTTGGGATGGACTCCGTGGCCTGCCGAGTGTTCAGAACGTGAAGCGGTATTCCACGGATATGTTCCGCAGTCCCGGTACGGCGTTCATGAGCCGGTAGATGACGCGGTAGAGCCGTACCGGGATCCTGCGGTAGTGCGTGGTGAGGGGAACCTGGTCGGCGCAGGTGAGGCGGGGGTTCCAGCGCTCGACGTCCCGGCCGTCGCGCGGGGACCAGTGGAACAACTTGGTCATCCGGACCACCCATGGAGCCAGCCCATCGAAGATCAACTCGCCTGAGGTGAAGTGGTCGGTCAGCCGCTGCAGCAGGCGGCGCACCTCGGACGGGGTCAGGTAGGGCAGCAGCCCCTCGGCGATGATCAGGGCGGGGCGGTCGGCGGGGATCTTCTCCAGCCAGCCGTCGTCCGTCACCGACGCGCCGATCATCCGGTACGAGCCGTGTTCCGGGTAGATCTGGCGGCGCAGGTCGATGACCTGGGGAATGTCGAGATCGAACCAGCGCGGCGCCCCCTGCGGGCCGAGCCGGAGCATCCTGCTGTCCAGGCCGCAGCCCAGTTGCAGCACGGTGGCGTCCGGATGCCGGGACAGGAAGGCGGCGCTCCAGTCGTCGAGCTGCCGGGCCCGCAGCGCCACCAGGAACTGGTTGCTGTTCGGCCGCATGCGCCGCTTCAGCTTGGCGAAGTCGTAGTCGATGCGCCGGATGGCCTCGGCCGCGTGGTGGTCGCCGAGGATCGGCGCCGGTAGCCGGCTCTCCCATGCCCGCAGGTAGAGGGTGCCCAGGAGCGTCCAGGTCACCCCTTCGTCGGTGACGCCGCTGAAATCCACCTTTTCCGCGTTCATTCGACGCCCCCATCGTCTTCCGGTTTCTCGCGGTACTCCCGCCAGCGCTGGAGGAACTCGTCCAGGTCGCGCGCGGTGAAGGCGAAGAACTCCCTGGTGTCCTCCAACCGCGCCCGCTGCTCGTGCCGATCGTCGCCGACGACCGAGAGCCCGAAGTCCAGCGTCTCCAGGACCGGCTGCATGGCGGCCAGCTGGACCCGCATGACGTGCTCCCATCCACCGTGGACCACCTGGTAATGGTGCTCGCGGCTCGACGTGGGGACGCGCTCGATCATGGCGACCGCCTCCAGTTGCCTGGCGACCGTGCTGATCGCGGTCTTGCTCACGCTGAGCTGCGCCGCCAGATCGGTGAGGGACTGGTGTGGTGGGTCACAGATCATCAGCCACGCGTACAGGCGGCCCATCGTCCGCGTGCCGCCCAAACGCTCCATGACCAGCCCCAGCCGGTCGACGAACTCGCTTTCCCGGGGATCCATCTATGCCAACTCCGACAGCATCGTAAAGTACGTACTTTACGAAGCGTACGTCCGCCCTCGGCCTTGGGCAAGGGGCCAGTACGTCGCTCCTTGAAAGTGAGGAAGGAGGACAGACCAAGTAAGCCGAAATGGGCTTATAGGGCTGGTGTGGACGCGCTGCGGGGGTGAAGATGGGCCGGATCAGGCCCGGTGTCAGCGGGCGAGGGGAATGCGGAAGACGAAGCACGCGCCACCGGTCGCCGAGTCTTCGATGTGCAGGGTGCCGTGGTGATCTGAGGCGATGTCGCGCGCGATGGCCAGCCCCAGGCCGGCACCGCCCCGGTCGCGGCTGCGGGCGGTGTCCAGCCGGACGAAGTTCCGGAATACGCGTTCGCGGTCGGCAGGGCGATTCCCTGGCCGTCATCAGTCACGGCCAGTTCGGCATGTTCGCCTGCTCCGTGCAGGCGAACCTCCACCATGTGGGTGGCGTGACGTCGGGCGTTGTCGAGCAAGGCGACGAACAATCGGGCGATCTCGCCCGGGGCGGCGTTCACCGTCACCGCGGGATCGACGTCGATCCGCAGGTTGCACCGGTCGGCCCAGCGAGCCGCCTGTGTCTCGACCAGTTCCGTCAGGTCCACATCCTCAAGAATCCTCCCGGTGTCGGCCTGAGGCCGGGCCAGAAGGTGGAGATCACTGATGATATTTTCCACCCGGACGATCCCACCCATGACATGCTCCAGGAGATCGGGCAGGTCAACATCTTCTGGATGCAGCTTCGCCGCTTCTACTTGCAGGCGTAGGCTGGCGATCGGCGTACGGAGCTCGTGCGAGGCGTCAGCGGCGAACTGACGCTGCCGGTCAAGCAGCTGTTCGACGTGCGTTTTCGCCTCCCTCAGCTGTTCGTTCAGTTCCTGCGGTTCCTTGGCGGAGGCGTGGCGCTCCGGTTCGGTCGCGTGCTCGTGCGCGTCCAGCCTGCTCGCCCGCGAGCCGGCCTGCTGTCGTCCGGGAAGGAACGCGGTCACGTCCTCGACCAGGTGGAGGAACAGCCTCACCGCTCCGTCCGGGCCGAGGGTGGGAGAGTTGATCGCGCTCCAGTACCGTTCCTCGAACACGTCCGTGCTGCCGGGCACCGGCATGGCGGTCTTGTGCGGAGCCATGACGTCGGACTGTCCGGTGGCCCGGACCTGGCAGAGCGAGGCTTCGAGGTTGCGCAGCGCCCGGATCTCATCGGATCGGCGGGATTACGAGGAAACGGGTCGAGGAGATACCGGCCCAGCAATTCCTCTGTCTGAAGTCCGCAGGCGTCGGCGTATGCCTGGTTGACGGCCACGATGGTCAGATTCAGCGTCATGATCAGACACGGGCTCGGAATGGCCGCGAACACGGCGGCGTAGTCAACGTGGTGTCATCGCGTTCCTCTCCGTTATGCCTGGCA
The DNA here is from genome assembly GCF_050944675.1 of Nonomuraea sp. CA-141351. Lineage (NCBI taxonomy): Bacteria > Bacillati > Actinomycetota > Actinomycetes > Streptosporangiales > Streptosporangiaceae > Nonomuraea > Nonomuraea sp. CA-141351. The sequence goes on along the minus strand of NZ_CP191982.1, from coordinate 6,699,652 downwards.
GGGTCGAAGATCCCTAGCCTTGTTCGGGCCTCTGCCTTGCCCGCCGGCTTGCCAGATGCGAGGGGAAGCCGCAGCACGAAGCAGGCCCCGCCCGTTGCGGACTCCGTAGCGTGGAGGGTGCCCATGTGCGCCTGGGCGATGTCGCGGGCGATGGCCAGGCCGAGGCCGGTGCCTTTGTGGTCGATGCGGCGTGCGGCGTCCAGGCGGGTGAAGCGTTGGAAGATCCGTTCCCGCTCGGACTTCACGATTCCTTCTCCGTCGTCGGCCACGGTCATCTCGGCGCTGCCGCCCGTGCGGCTCACCCTGACCTCGACCATCCGCTGGGCGTGCCGTTGAGCGTTGTCGAGCAGGTTGGTGACCAGCCGGGCGATCCGGATCGGGACGGCCTACACGGTCACGCCCGGTTGAAGCAAGAGCTGGACCGCGAGGCGATCGACTCGGTGGCAGACCTCGTCCCGGACCAGCTCCGCGAGGTCGACCTGCTGCGGCTCCATGGGTGGGCCTGCCTCCATTTCGCCGAGGACTCGCAGGTCGCCCTCGTCATGGCCGCAGGCGCCGCACTATGCCTCGGCCAACTTCTCCACACCCAGCCAGACCGCGACGAGGCGCAAGCCACCGACCAGATCGCGGAAGACCTGCTGCGCACCTTCGGCATCCCCACCGACGAAGCCCGCCAAATCTGCCAACGCCCCTGCCCGAGCTCGACCGCCTTCTCCCCAACGCCACCGCGTAGCAGAGGCAGGCGATGGCTGGTGAGCCGGTCCAGAGCGTTTCATTTCAGATCGGCTGAGCGGTGGTGGCGGTGCCTGGCTGCTGAGGTCTGCTGAAGGGATGGCAGACAGCAGCCTGGTCGGCCTCGTCGACGACGGCTCCGGTGACATCGAGATGTTCCAATGGGAGGGATACCGCCGCCACGACCCCCGCCGTCCCTCCCGCAAGCGGCTACAGCCGGCGGTGGACCTGGCCGCGTTCTGCGCGCCGCCGCTGGCCGCTCTCACCCTTCTCTGGCTACTGGGCCCGCACACTGCGGTGGTGCTGATCGGCTCAGCCGCCGCTCTGGCCACGGTGGCGGTCCTGGCGACCCAGATCATCGGCTACGCGGACGTGGCCGGTCCCGCGCAGCTGACATGATTGCACGGCCGTCTCGGTCTCCTGGGATGCCCGTGGTCACGTCCACCACGGCGTTTGAAGGGGAGCCACGCGGCAAAGGGCCTGACTGATAGGCACCTCGCCGCGTGTCTCACCCCGTCAGAGATGGACGGGTAGCCGCGTCAGGCCGTGGATCAGCATGCTCTGCCGCCAGACGAGCCGCTGTGGCTCCTCGGCGAGGGCCAGGTCCGGGAACCGTTCGATCAGGGTGCGGAAGGCGATCTCACCCTCCAGCCGTGCCAGCGGGGCACCGAGGCAGTGGTGTATCCCGTACCCGAACGCGACGTGCCCGGAGGCGTCGCGTGTGACGTCCAGTTCCGTCGGCTCGCGGTAGCGCTCAGGGTCGCGGTTGGCGGACACCAGCGAGACCAGCACGACCTCGCCGGCCGGGATCATGGTCCCTCCCAACTCGACCGGCTCGGTGGTGTAGCGCAAGGTCGCGAGGTTGACCGGGCCGTCGAAGCGCAGGAACTCCTCGACAGCGTTGGGTATCAGCGACGGGTCGGCGCGCAACGCGGCGAGCTGGTCGGGGTGGCGGAGCAGGGCCAGCACCCCGTTGCCGATGAGGTTGACCGTGGTCTCGTGCCCGGCCACGAGCAGCAGGAACGCCATCGAGAGGGCCTCGCCAGGCGAGAGAGAGTCACCGTCTTCAGAGGCTTGCACGATCGCTGAGAGCATGTCGTCGCCCGGGTTCGCGCCTTTGTCGGCAACAAGCCGGGTCAAGAAGTCGCGCATCGCGCCGGCCGCCGCGATGCGCTCCTGCTGCGGCGAGAACGAGAGCAGGGTGTTCGACCAGGCGCGGAAGTCGTCCCGCTCGCCGTCTGGAACGCCCAGAAGCTCGCATATGACAGTCATCGGCAGCGGGAAGGCGAACTCGTCGATCAGATCGACGGTCGCCTCGCCGGCTCCCTTCGCCGCCATCGTGTCAGCCAGCCGGTTCGCGATCTCCTCGATGCGGGGCCGCATCCGCGCGACCGCCCGAACCGTGAACGCGCGGTTGACCAGCTTGCGGAGCCGAGTGTGGTCCGGCGGGTCCGTGTTGAGCATGTGCCCGGCCACGGAGTCGGCGAGCTGTATCCGGCTGTCGGGCGGGATCGATCGCTGCTCGAGGATCTCGGCGAACCGGGCGGCGCTCTTGGATAGTCGCGGATCGTTCAGCGCGGGCCGGACGTCCTCATAGCGGGTGACCATCCAGGCGTGCAGGCCTATCGGCGTGATTACGCGCACGACCGGCGACTCCAGGCGCAGCTTTTGGTACAGCTCGTCCGGATCAGCGAAGAACGGACCGTCCAGACCGACGGTCGCTAGGTGCGTCATCAAGTACCTCTCTCTACGGTGTTGATCGCCCCACACGGGCACCGCCTCGTAGCCCTCTCATGCGAAGTGAGATGCCGCGGCCTTCACGATCTGCCCACAGCGCCCTGCCGGGCTCACGTGCGGTACGCGCTCTTGGACACAAGTCAAGCAATAGGGGACGTCGTGCCCTGCAACCAGAACCTGCCGAACCACCTCCTTGGCCGGTCGCGCCGATTGCTCCCCGGACGACGATCCTCATCGGCCTCCTCCCTCGTTCGGTGACGAGGCGCCGTACGCCGTCCCGACGGTTTCTTGATCGAACGTCGATCCGGTGACGACCCGCAGCACCTCCATGCACAACCGCGTGACCTCAGCCTTGGCCACGGCAGGGCTGTTCACGGACTCCCGCGCAGCCTGCACGACGAAACCCAGCCAGGCCCCGACGGCAAGCCGCATCACCGGGGTGTCCTCCTGTCCCAGCAAGCCGAGCACGCGTTCCACCTGTACCGGGTGGCCGGCAGCCACGAGCTGGCGTACCAGCGGCGGGGCCGCCGCCCCGGGGGCGGTGAGGTCAGCCAACCGGCCGCTGGCGCAGAAGTGATCGAGGTATGCGGCCAGGCTGCGTCGCAGGTTCTCTTGCGGGGAGAGCTCGGGATCCGGCGCAGTCACCTCGAGAAGTATTTCGGCCTCGCGCCTGAGCACCGCCTCAAGCAAGGCATCTTTCCCCGGGAAGTAGTGGTACACCAGCGCGCGCGTCACGCCGGCGTCTGCGGCAATCGCCCGCACGGAAAGCCCCTCGTAGCCCTCGCGTGCGAAGTGAGACGCCGCGACCTCCACGATCTGCCCGCGGCGCGCGTCCGGGGTCAGGCGCGGCATGCGACGACTCTTTGACACAAGGCAAACAGTAGGGCGAGTATTTGACAGCAGTCAAACAAGCGGCGACGCGACACGGGTGGCCCTGCGGCAGCCTGAGGGCGCTGTGATGGCGCTGCCAGAGGCACATGTGGGCTCGGAGCTGGGCTCGCCCGGGTGTCAGGCGGGCCGGCGCACCTCGACGGGGAGATGGCGGGGTCCGCGCAGCATGGCGTTCTGCCGGTAAGGGGGCGGGTCCTGGATCAGGGTCGCGGTGCCGAGGCGGGGGATCAACGCGCGGAGGGCGATCTGGGCCTCGACGCGGGCGAGCGGTGCGCCGTAGCACAGGTGGATGCCACTGCCGAAGCCGAGGTGCTCGTTGCCCGGGCGGGTGGGATCGAACCGATCGGGCTCGTGGAACCGTTGGGGATCGCGGTTGCCTGAGGCGAGCACGAGGACGAGAGAGGTGCCTTGAGGGATGGTGGTGCCGGCGACATCGACGTCAGCGAGCGGGATGCGCTCGCGCATCTGCACCGGGGGCTCGTAGCGCAGCAGTTCCTCCACCGCGCTGGGCAGCAGGCCGAGATCACGGCGGAGCCGGTCGAGCTGGTCGGGGTGGCGCAGCAGGGTGAGTACCCCGTTGGTGATCAGGTTGACCGTGGTCTCGTGTCCGGCGATGAGCAGCAGTACGGCGGTTTCCGCCAGTTCCTCACGGGTGAGCCGCATGGCCGGGTCCGGTTCGTTGATGAAGGCGGAGAGCATGTCGTCACTGGGATGGCCGCGGCGCTGCTCGGCGAGGTTCACCAGGTAGCGGCCCATCTCGGCCCGGGCCTGTTCGCCCGCCCGATCCCGCTCGATGGTGTCCTGCCCGGGCCCGACGTCAGCGGAGGCGACAATTGCGTCGGACCATTGCCGAAACAGCGGCTCGTCTTTTCGCGGGACGCCGAGCAACCGGCAGATGACCGTGACGGGCAGCGGGTAGGCGAAGTCGTCGACGATGTCGATCTGGGTGCGATCCCGGAGCGCCTCGATCAGTTCCTCGGTGAGTTCGGTGATCTGGCCGCGCATGGCGTCGATCCGGCCGGGGCTGTGCGGCGGGCCGAACGGCCGCATGGCCAGGGTGCGCAGCCTGTGGTGCGCGGGGTCGTCGAGCCGCAGGAAGGGCGGCTGCCGCTCCTCCTCTGACAGGCCGGGGGCTGGGGCCGGGCGGCTGCGGGGATCGGCACTGATCCGTGGGTCATGGAGCAGAGCATTGATCTCGTGGTACGTGCCGATCAGGTAGCTGCCGTCCGCCTGCCGCACCACGGGACCGGCTTCGCGGAGTTCCGCGTACAGGGGGTAGGGGTTGGAGCGGTTGGCGTAGTCGCTGATCCGTTCCAGCAGGGTGTCGGCGGTCATGGTTTCGGCTCCTCGTGGACGGGCGGAAGGGTCAGCCAGGCCGCACCACGGTCAGCCGGCGGTCCGGCAGGTGACCGGTGAGCGCGACGATGGGGCCGTGCGAAAGCCCCTTCGGATCCGGCACATCGGAGGGAAACGGGATGTCTGCTGCGATCGGACGGTCCGCCGCGCCGGGCACGGGCGGGAACGGGGCGGCGGTCTCGATCAGGTGCTGGTAGTACTCGAGCGACTTGGCCATGTTGACGGTGACCGCGGCGGTGACCCGGCCCCGGTAGCCGTACACCATCGTCAGACGGCGCTCCTCCAGCGAGCCCTGCGCAAGGACTATCTGGTCGGAGAAGGTGGGGACGCCCACCGACTTGATGTTGAGCCCGAACTGGCTCGACCAGAACGTCGGGAGCGCAAGGTGGGGACGCCGCAGCGGCCCTGGATTGACCATGTTGTAGGCCGCCACCTCGGCCTGCGCGACCGCGTTGCCCCAGTGCTCCAAGGAGAGCAGTTGGTAGTCGAACAGCGGGTGGGGAAAGCGGGAGACATCGCCGGCGACGAAGACGTCGTCGGTGACGATCCCGTACATGTCGAAGGCCCGGCATCCGGCGTCGCAGGCGACCCCGCGCGGGCCCGCTGCCAGCCCGGCGTCCGCCAGCCATTCGACGTTGCGGACCGCCCCCAGCGCGACGACGCAAACATCCGCGTTGACGTGGCTGCCGTCGGACAGGTCGGCACCGGTGAAGCGGCCGTCCCCGTCCCCGCGCAGGGCGGTGACCGTCGCCCCGCAGCGCAGGTCCACTCCGTGCCTCCGCTGCATTCCGGCGGCAAGCTTCGACAGGGTGCCGCCGAGCGCGCCCACCAGGGGTGCGGGGCCGCGCTCGGTGACCGTGACCTCCAGCCCCCGTTCCCGGCAGGCCGAGGCGACCTCCGAGCCTGTGAACCCGCCGCCGATCACCAGTACCCGCCGCGGCCCGGCGGCGAGCCGCTCGGCCAGCCGTCCGGCGTCATCGCAGGTGCGCAAGGTGAACACCCCGTCCAGGGCGGCCTCCTCTGGATTGGGCCAGGGCCGCGCCCTGGTCCCGGTCGCGATCAGCAGCCGGTCGAAGGGCAACGATTCGCCGTCGGCCAGCACCACCCGTTTCCCGAGGGGATCCAGACCGGTGGCCCGCACCCCGAGCCGCCAATCGGCGTCCGGGTCCCGGCGCATCGGCAGCCCGGTGGCGTCCGCCGCCGCCTGGCCGAGCAGCACCTGCTTGGACAGCGGCGGCCTGTCGTAGGGCGGATGGGGCTCGTCTCCCACCACGGTCAGTGAGCCGGTGAAGCCCTCCTCGCGCAGCGTCTCGGCGGCTCGCAGCCCGGCCAGCGACGCGCCGATGATGACGATCCGGCCCTCCCGCAGGTCACCGGCCACCGGCGCTCACCTCCTCACCGAGGAGGATGGCCTGGACGGGGCACGCCGCGGCGGCCTGGCGCACGCGCTCCAGCTGGTCGTCGGGGACGGCCGGGTCGTACAGCAGTGCCTCCTCCCCGTGCAGGTGGAACACCTTCGGCGCGAGGAACACACACTGCGCATAGCCCTGGCAGCGGGTGAGGTCCACAACGATCCGCATCCCACCACTCCCTCCGTCGCCTCACCCCTGTTCCTGTCCAGAACAGCAGCCCAAAAGTCGGACATTAAGGCAATAATCGGGAGATCGCCTGACTGCTGCGCCGGGGGCGGGCCTCCTCGACCTTGATCATTCTGATGGGGTCACGTTCGCTAGTGCGCCGTCCACCGTAAGTTCAGGGCGGCTGAAGGCCCTTCAGCGGAGAATTCGCCTTTGGGGGCTGGGGCTCGTCGGTGGCCCATGTTCGTCCACATCGAAGATTTCTGATCAGCAGGACCCTCGCTCTCTGACGGCTACTGACCAGCCCTATTAGCCCCTTTCTGGCGTAGTTGGTCTGCCCCGGGAACTGTGGTCCTCCGCTACCGCTTCTCGCCTCGGCTCAGCGGCCCGACTGACCTGGGCTGAGGCGATTGCTTGATGGGACGGGGCCGTGGTGGAGGAGGTCAGGCGGTGATGTCGGCCTCGATGTGGGTGACGGCGGTCATGGCGCCGTAGGCGAGGAGGGAGACGGTGCAGTGGTCGCTGAGGCGGTGGTCGGTGGCGCGCCAGGCCGTGACGTGCTCGTCGGTGATGGCCTCGGGTGCCAGGGCGGCGAGGATCGCGATGCGCGCTCCCATACGTTCGCCCTGCGAGAGGGACGAGAGGGGCCGGTCGAGCCAGTCGCCGACGGGCAGTCGGCGGCCCCGGTGTTCGGCGATCACTGCCGCCGCCGCGGTGGCGGCCGCCGGGGTGAGCAGGCCGCTGCCCTGAGCGGCGGTGGCGGCGAGGGTGGCGTACGCGGTGCCGATCGGGCGTCCGGCCGCCCACGCGGGCGGTTCGGCGGTGGGCAGGCCGTCCAGCAGGGGGAGGGTGGCGCCGGGGCGCAGGTCCTGATCGAGGGGGCGCAGGACCGGGGCGCCGTCGAACGGTGGCTCGTCGTCGGGGTCCATGCTGCCGGGAGTCAGCCCTGCGGGCAGCATGGCGGCCGCCACGCGGTCGATGAAGTGCGTGAACAGGAGCGTGCCGAGGTATTCCGCGGCCACCTCGCCGGAGAACGGCGGCTTCAGCGGTTCCCGCGCGGCGACGCCGGTGGAGGCGGCCCAGTCCAGCAGGGCCGCCAGGCCGGGGTCGGAGGGCGGGTCGCCGCGCTCGATGGTGTCGGCGAGCTGCGGCCGGCCGAGCAGCCGCAGCACCGACAGGAACGCCTCAATGTCGTAGTCGAGCCCGTTGGCCTGAGCGGCGCCCAACGCGACGATGGACTTCTCCAACGCCGGGGCCTCACCGGCCAGCTGGGCTTCGCGCATCAGCGACCAGCCTGCGGCCATGATCTCGGGGGAGGGCGACATCATCATCACGGCCGGGCCGATGCTGCTGAACTCGGCGTTGACCTGCGCGTACACCTCGGCCAGCGTGCCACGGGCACGGTGCGGGGACACGGGGGTGATGTGGCGTATGAGTGCGGACGACATGAAATGGCGCCTTCCTGCGGGGAGATGGTGGGTCTCGAGCATCGCCGTGCGGAAGTGGTGGTGTCGTCGTCCGGCCGAAGGGTCTGACCGATACTCCCCGGGGGGTATCGGGCCGTGCGGGTACGCCGGATGAAGTAGGGGTCCGGCCCGGGATCCCCTCGACGCCCGGCATGACCTCAGCGGCGGGGACAGCATCAGGCCGGTCCGGGCCGGTCGAAGGAGCCTTGGACTTTGGCGATCCGGTTCCGGTGGTGGCGCGGGCCACTTGGATAGGTGGGGTTCCTCCTCATGCGCCAGAGGGGCGGGGCCCCGCGTCAGGTGTGCTGGGGTGCGAGAGGTACGTCCAGGTCTGGGTGCATGGCCGGTAGCGGGCGCCAGGTGACGGGGACTTCCCGCATGACGAGAGCGCAGTCCAGTGTCGCGCTCCCATGGGGCAAGCTGTCGAAGAACGACGATTGCGCCGAGACGATTCGGCACGCGTCCAGCCGCCAGGCGTCCGCATTCAATTCCATGCCTTCGAGCGCTCCCGCGGCCGTAGGTGAGTAGCCCTTGGCCCCACGCTCGAAGAAGATCGACGCCTGTTGCAGGTTGTCGAACAGCTGGCTGCCCCGCAGGCCGGGGGTCACCTCGACGGTGACGTCCACTCGCGTGTCGCCGCTGCGGGCGGTGTAGGCGACGCGCAGCTCGCCGGGCGTCTCGCGGACCTCGAAGTCGGCCCGGCCGTGCTCGCCAGGGAAGAGGCGTCCGCCGGCCCAGGTGTTGAGCAGCGAAGCGGTGTCGCGGCGTGGGATGTAGACGCCGGTCTCGACTCCGCCGGGACCGTCCCACTCGACGGCGATGCGGTGGGCGGCGTTCTCGCTGCGCAATCCCACGGCTTTCGGCGCCCAGCTCGGCCGTACGTCTCCCAGGCGGAGCAGGCAGATGCCCGCGACGGCATGTCCGCGCACGAGTTGCGGGCGGAGCCCGTCGGGCAGCAGGCGGGTGGCGACTTCCGGCGTCAGCCGGTAATTCACCAGGAGGCGCCGCTCGACGACGCTGGACAGACGGGGTTGCCTCACGCTCCCTCACCTTCCGAAAGGCGGCGCCACTTGGTGTGGCGTAGGACGACCTGCTCGGGACAGACGGCGCTGAGGAAACGGCCGACGCAGATGGCCAGCTGCTCCTCGGCCAGTGTGTAAAGGATGCGGTTGCCGTCGCGGCGCTCGGTGACCAGACCTGCGCCCTTGAGGACGCCGAGGTGGCGGGAGATGGACGGCGCGCTGATGGAGAACCGGCTCGCGATCTGTCCTGCCGAGAGCTCGCCGTCACGCAGGTCTTCGAGAATCTGGCGTCTTGTGGGATCGGCGAGCGCGCGGAAGACACCGGTCTCGTCCTTGGCGTCCGTCATGCTTTGTATATTAGCAAAGTAGCTAAATAGCTAACAACGCGGTCTCCCAAGGTCCACCGAGGTGACGGGACATCAGGGGTCTGCATGCAGGCGAGCCGTGACCCGTCTTCGCGGTGCATGGGATGAAGCCCCCTTCCGTGGCCGGCGTCTATCGGCTGCTCAGAGGGGAGCACGCCGTTCGATCACCTTGACGGTGAGACCAGGCCCGCCTCGTAGGCGATGATGACGAGCTGGACCCGGTCACGCGCGTCGAGCTTGGCCAGCAGCCGGGTCACGTACGCCTTGACGGTGGCGACGCTGATGGACAGGTCGGTGGCGATCTCGGTGTTGGACAGGCCGCGGGCGATGAGAGTCAGGACCTCGCGTTCGCGCTCGGTGATGCCCGCCAGTTCGCGTGGAGGGGGAGCGGGAGCGGAGCCGGGGCGGTCGGTGGCGAACGTCTCGATCAGCCGCCGGGTGACGCCCGGTGCGATCAGGGCGTCGCCGGCGGCCACGACCCGGATCGCGGCGAGGATGTCGTCCAGGGCCATGTCCTTGACGAGGAATCCGGATGCGCCGGCGCGCAACGCGCCGTAGACGTAGTCGTCCTCGTCGAACGTGGTCAACACCACGACGTGCGCAGGACCGGGTCCTTTGGTGATGAGCCGGGTGGCTTCGATGCCGTCCATGCCGGGCATGCGGATGTCCATCACCACCACATCGGGGCGCAGGTCGCCGGCCAGCTGGACGGCTTGGAGCCCGGTTGAGGCCTCTCCGGCGACTTCGAGGTCGGGGGCGTCGGCGATGACCATGTGCAGGGCGGTGCGAATCAGCGGCTGGTCGTCGGCCAGGAGGACGCGAATGGTCACCGAACTGCCGCCGTCAAAGGCAGGTGGGCAGCCACCCGGAAGCCGCCTTCGGGACGCGGACCCGCCGCGAAGGTCCCGTGCAGCAGGCTGACGCGCTCCCGCATCCCGATCAGGCCGTAGCCGCTGCTGCCTGGTGTGCGACGGGGGCCGCGCCCCTCATCGAGGACCTCGATGGCGAGTTCGCCGTCGCGGTAGTCCACGAATACGCGGCACGAGCCCGTGCCGGCGTGGCGCACGACGTTGGTGACCGCCTCCTGGATGATGCGGTAGGCGGAGACGTCGATCTCCGGTGGCAGCCGGTACGGCTCGCCCCGCCGGCTCACCTCGACGCGAACGCCGGCGTCCGTGGTCGCCTCGGCCAGCCGGTCGAGGTCCGCCAGGCCCGGTGAGGGATGGGGCTCGGCCGCGTCGTGCGGCCGGTTCGCCTGGCTGTGGCGGAGCGCCCCCAGCATCCGGCGCAGCCCGGACAGCGCCTCCCGGCCGACCGTCTCGATCTCGCCCAGTGCTTGGCTCGCGCGCCCTGGCTGGGTGTCGATGACGCGGCGCGCCGCGCCGGCCTGCAGCGCGATGACGCCGATGCTGTGGGCGACCGTGTCGTGCAGCTCGCGGGAGATGCGCAGCCGTTCGTCGGTGACGGCCTGGACGGTGGCCTTGGCGACCAGCGTCTCGGCGTGCTCGCGGGCCTGGCGCACCGAGTGGCCGATCAGCCACGCGATGATGGTCGTCATGGCCACGGCCAGCTCGGCCGAGGTGCCGATCGGCCAGCCGCACAGCAGCCGGATGGTCAGGTAGCCGGCCAGGACGGCGAGCGCGCCGGCGAGGGCGGCGATCCCGGTACGGCGTGCGCCGCCGGCGGCGAGGAAGCACACCGCGACGTCGACCGCCAGGTATTGGGCCAGCGGAATCTCTCCCACACCCAGCGGAATGCACGCCAGAACGGAAGCGGCCAGCAGCAGCCACAGCGCCCGCAGCGGCCGGCGACGCAGCAGCGCGCAGCCCGCCAGCGCCACCGCTGTGGCCAACGCCAGGTTCGTCAGTCCGTCCCACCGGTAGAAGACGACCCCTGCCAGCACGGCGGGCTCGCTCTCTCCCGGGAGCCTGACCCGTACCAGGAACGTGAACACCAGGCCGCCGCACCACGCCAGGGCTGTCCATGCGCCCGGCGGCACCCGTTTGAGCAGCGGCAATGGCGGTGTCACGTGCATGCACAGGATGGTAACGGCGTCGACCGGGCCTTGGCATCGGACCACGGTCGTACGACCGTGGTATCCCAGCAGCCCAGCGAATGCCGACGACGGTCCGATGTGGCGCGGGTGCCGCCTGCGGCACCGTCGATCGGGTGATCGACGTCAAAGCGCCCCTCCTGCGCCGTACCCTGCTCGCCGCGTTCATCTCCGCCTCGGTGGCGGCGCCGGTGACGGGTGCGACGCGCTCCGCCGCGGTCCCCGCGCCCACCCCGGCCCCCGTCACACCGTTGCGGGCCGCGACCCCCGAGGCCCTGGCCGCACGGTACGCCGCGAGCCGGGACGCCATCCGGGCCGCCGAGAGGATGGCCGCGGACCACGGTGACCGGTGGCGGGCCGCGATGCTGCGCGCCATGGCCGGCCCCGAACGCCGGTTCCTGTCCTTCGACGGCCGCGACGGCGGCCGCGCCATCGAGGTGTTCGGTGACCTGCCGGCTGCGGAGAAGATCGCCGTGCTGGTCCCCGGCAGCGACACCAGCCTCGACAAGTACGGGCTCCTGCGCGGCGGCGCGCTGAGGCTGCAGCAGGCGCTCGGCGAGAGGTCCGCGGTCGTCGCCTGGCTCGGCTACCGGACGCCCACCCTGGTGAGCCTGTCGGCGCTGACCCCCGGCCGCGCCGACGAGGCAGCCCCGGCGTTACGCGCATTCGTCCGGGAACTGGGCGCCGCCAAGCCCGCCGCCCGCATCTCCCTGCTGTGCCACTCCTACGGCAGCGTGGTCTGCGGCAGGGCCGCGCCCGGACTGGACGTCGACCGGCTCATCCTGACCGGCAGCCCCGGCCTCACCGTCGAGCACGCCGCCGACCTGCGCACACGAGCGGCCGTCTGGGAAGGGCGGGCAAGCGGCGACTGGGTCGCCCGCGTGCCACGCGCCCTGCTCGCAGGCCTCGGTTTCGGCGCCGACCTGGTCTCGCCGGGCTTCGGCGCGCGCCATTTCGCCGCAGGCGACGGCGGGCACAGCGACTACCTGAAAGCCGGCTCCCTGCCGCTGGACAACATCGCCCGGATCATCTCCGGACAAGACCCCGTCGAGGCCCGCCGTGCTGCCTGACCTCATCCGGCGCATCGACACGGCGACCCCCTCCGATCGCGACCGCGGCATCGACGCGCTGCGCGCCCTGGCCATCGGCGGCGTGGTGCTCGGCCACTGGCTGGTGACCGCCCTGGTCGCCGACAGCGGCACCATGTACGTGACCAGCCCGCTGCGCGACATGCCCTACCTCGCCCCCGCCTCGTGGATCTTCCAGACCATGACGGTCTTCTTCCTGGTGGGTGGGCAGATGGCCGCCACAAGCCTCACCCGCGCCCGCGCCCGCGGTCTCACCTACGCGGGGTGGCTCGGCGCCCGCATGGCCCGGCTGCTGCGGCCGGTCGTCGCCGTGCCGGCGGTGTGGGCCGTGGCGGCGGTCGCGATGCTCGCCCTCGGAGCCGATCTGAAGACGGTGATCGCCCTGGCCAAGCTGGTGTGGTCGCCGCTGTGGTTCCTGCTGATCTTCGCGGCGCTGACGGCGGCGACCCCGCTGGTCGCCACCCTCCACCCGGCGTGGCCGCTCGCCACGGTCGCCGTCGCCGACCTCGTCAGGTTCGGGATGGGCGGGCCGGCCTGGATCGGCTGGGCCAACCTCGCCGCCGGCTGGCTGGTGCCCTACTGCCTGGGCGCGGCCTGGGGCCGTGGCCGCCTGCGCAGCCGTTCGACCGGGTGGACGCTGCTGATCGGCGGCGCCGCGGCCACCGCCGCGCTCGTCCTGTGGGCCGGCTACCCGGCATCCATGGTGGGCGTGCCCGGCGCCCCCGTCTCCAACCAGTCGCCGCCCACCCTCGCGGCCGTCACCTTCGGCCTGGCCCAGTGCGGGGCGGCGCTGCTGCTGCTCGGCCCGCTGCGCCGGGCGCTCACCCACCCCGCCGCCTGGGCCGCCGTGGCCATGGCCAACCTGTCCGCCATGACGATCTACCTCTGGCACCAGACCGCCATGATCGCGGTCACCGCCCTCGGCCTGCTCGCCGCCCGCCCGCTGCCCGGTCTGCACACCGTCCCCGACACCCCCGCCTGGGTGCTCGCCCGGCTGGCCTGGGTGCCGGCGTTCGCGCTGGCCCTGCTGGCGTGCCGGCTCGCCTTCCACGCCCACGAACATCGACAGCCCGAAGAACGTGACCAGGGCCGGGCCGCACCCGAGCGACTGCGGTCACACTGATCCCGCGCAGGCCGGCAGGGCGCGGGCTGCGGGAATACGGCAGAACGACACCGCGGAGTCTGACGGTCGATCGTCGTCGTGTTGATGGCGGTCTTGGCCCGGCTACGGTGATCCGCCACCCGACGGTCCAGCGAAGAGGCGCGGGTCATTCGTCGTCTGGATCTGCCGGCTCCACGGTCGGGGCGATCTGCAGTGGTGTCGCGGCCCCGCCGGCGATCTCGCGCCCTTGATTCAGTGTGTAGTCAAGCTGCCTGGCCAGGTGGGGGAGGGTCGCCGGAGGTAGATACGCATCAGCGCCGGCGTCGAGCAGTCGTCGGACCGGGCCGTGGTACTGAACTCCGAGTTCGGGGTCCTCGATCTCGGTGACGATGACGCGAGCTTTCGGGAACATCGATCGGAGCGCTGTGATCAGCTGCGGGCTGCCTGGAGGTACCAGCAGCACATCGGTCGTCGCGGGAGCCGCATGCATGTCGAGCACCACGTAGTCCGCCCCGAGCTGGGTGGATAGCGCGACCCGAGCCGCGGACGACAACTCCATCGCGGTGGCCACGACTGTCATGCTCTCGTAGTCGATCGGTGCTTGATCGTTGGCCTCATCTGGCGCGTCGCGATCGACTATGGCGCCTTGGACCACGTCAATGGTGCTGGAGATCGTCGCGATCGACGCGCCATCACGCGTGAGGACCAAGTTGTCACCAGGCTCGAGGGCGTCGATGAGCGCCACGACGTCGTCGGGAAGTCGGGTCACGTCGATTCGCTGCGTGGAGCGCGGGGCGCGTCTGCGGATCACCATGCCTGGGACACGCTCACGGCTGCGAGGGCACCCTGCGTCATGCGCAGCCCCGGCCGCCGAGCGGAAGGCCCATCCACGGTGACATGGTCGCCTGCCCCGAAGGTGCCGTTCAACAAGACGATCACATGAATCCCTTCTGATGCTGTGACCTTGTTGGATGCCACCACACGATCATTGGTTCGAGGCCGCGCCGGAGTTTCTCTCATTGGGTGCCCGGCGTGCACGAACGGCAACTCCAGCACCTCGCCCGACGAAGCGAGCGCGACGGGACGCCCGGCTGGCTCGCGGTAGTGCCAGCCCAGCGATTCCGCGGCTTCGTCGAGGGACAGCGACCGGTCCAGCCACGCGGCCGCTTCTCGATCACCGGCCGCACCTGCCCGGGAGTCAAGGCGTCGATGTCCGCCAGTGCGTACAGGTCGTAGGAGCGGCCCTTCTTCTCGAACACGTCGGCCACGGCCAGGTGGCCCACCTCGGCGAGGGTGCTGATGTCGGCGGGCTCGACGTCCAGGCCAGAGCCGATCCGCGCACCTGCTGCCCCGGCTGATCTCCGGCCGGGAACGCGGCCCGCTGTTCCTGTCCGAGTACCGGCCCGCACCGCCTGGCCACCACCGACCCTGACGACATCTGTCCGGAGACCGGCCGGGTCCGGCTGGGCTACGACCGCGCCCGCATCCTGCTCGCCCACTACGCCGACGGGCTCCAGCTGCACCAACTCCGACACAGCCCAGCCACGCACCTCGGCGAGGCCAACCCTCCGCCAACGTCATCATGGCCAAGACCGGGCACGAGTCACTGCGCAGCGTGCAGCGCTACGTCAAACCCGGCCTGGCCGCCGTGCATCAGGCCACCGCGACGCTGTCCAGCCCCCGCCGACGCGGCTGACCAGCAGCTACGGGGGCCGCGGCAAGTTTCTGGCCAGAGTCCCACCCCTCAAAGACGAGTTGACGGACCCCGTCACCTCACACTGCAGGAGCGGACCTCGAGCCAGGTCAGGTGGTGAGGGCGGCCGCCGCTTCCCGGTAGATGACATTCGGGTCCTCCGACAGCCACCTCTTCACCTGGCGGCTCCAGTCGTCGGCGAGCACCTCGGGCCGGTGCGCCTCGATCCCGTCCAGGGCTGCCGCGACGATCGCCTCGGGGGCGCTCTTGTCGCCGTTGTACCAGGCCATCATGTCGGTGTCCGCGGCGCCCAGGTGCAGGCCCGTCACCAGGGTGCGCTGACCGGCCAGCTCCAGGCGGACGTTGTTGGTGAGCGCCCACTCGGCGGCCTTGGCCGCGTGATAGGCGCCCGCACCGTCGTAGGCGAGCCACGAGATCGCCGACAGCACGTTGAGGATCGCGCCGTCGGCCAGTTGGGGCGCGAAGGCGCGGATCACGTTGAGGGTGCCGTAGAAGTGCGTGTCCATCTCACGGCGGATCATGTCCAGGTCCCCGGTGACCAGGTTCGCCCCGGTCGAGATTCCCGCGTTATTGATGACGATCTTGACATCAGGTGCCGCGGCCGCCGCGCCGGCGATCGATGCCGGATCGGTGATGTCGAGTCGCAGCGGGACGACCCCAGGCACGTCGATGAGGTCCGGACGGCGGGCGGTGGCGTACACCTTGGCGGCGCCGCGGTCGAGAAGGGAAAGGGCGAACTGGCGGCCCAGGCCGCGGTTGGCGCCGGTGACCAGCACGTGTGCTCCATTGATCTGCATGCCGGATAAGCTAAAACCTGACGTTGACGTCAGAGGCAAGTCCTGTGATGGAGGTCACGGTGCGTATCGGTGAGTTGGCGGTGCAGTCAGGCGTCAGCGTACGGGCCCTGCGCTACTACGAGGAGCAGGGGCTGCTGGAGGCTGCCCGGAGCGGCTCCGGGCAGCGCCACTATCCCGAGTCGGCGGCCGACCGGGTTCAGCTGATCCAGATGCTCTACGCGGCCGGCCTGTCCAGCCGGACCATCGCCGAGCTGCTGCCCTGCGTCGAGGCCAAGGTCAGCACCCCGGAGTCGCGAGCCCGGCTGGCCGCCGAACGTGATCGCATCGATGCCCAGATCGCCGCGTTGACCCGTACCCGTGAGCGCCTCGACGCCGTCATCCTGTCCTCCGGAGATCCGGCCAGCGGCTGCACGTGGATCGCGGACCAGGACGTCGCCGCGCACGCGAGTCACTCCGCGACGCCGTGATCGCGCCGGCCAGGTCAGGCTCTAAGAAGTCCCAACAAAATGATCATCTACAGGTTGATCACCTCTGTGAGGAAGGGTGAGCAGTCGCCGGGGATCATCCCGGATGAGTTGTGGGCGCGGATCGAACCGTTGTTGCCGGTCTTGCCACGCCGTACAGATCATCCGGGCCGTAAGCGCCTGGACAACCGGAAGGTCCTGTCGGGCATCTTGTTCGTGCTCTACACCGGTATTGCCTGGAGTTTCTGCCCCGCCGTGGCACCCGGCACGGCTCCGGCCTGGGTAGGCATCGCCGGGTGATCGAGCAGACGATCGCCCTGTTGCATTGGTTCCGCCGCCTGCGTATCCGCTGGGGGATTCGCGACGACATCCACGAAGCCTCCATGACCCTCGCCGCCGCCATCATGTGCTGGCGACGCCTCATCCATTGATCATCCGATAGGACTTCTCATAGCGGTCGGGCCCGCGCAGCCTCACAGCCGGGATCTCAGCACGTCGATCTCACAGCCCGGCGCGAACGGGTCGAAGCCGTGCTCGACCAGCCAGCGAACCACTAGCAGGCTTCGCAACGACCACCACGCGCGGATCACGTCAACGTCGACGTCGGTGCCGTAGCCGGCGACGACGTCGCCGAGGTGCTCCTCGTGCCCGAGCGTCAAGGTGGCGAGGTCGAACAGGGCATCACCTTGGCCCGCCTCGGACCAGTCGATGATGCCGGTGACCTCGTCGCCGTCGACGAAGACGTGCGCGATCTGCAGGTCGCCGTGTGTGAACGCCGGAGTCCACGGCCGGAGCGCGGCCTCAGCGACCTGGCGGTTGCGGGTGACCAGGGCGGCGGGCAGGACGCCGTTCGCCACGAGCCACTCGCACTCGCCGTCGAGTTCCGCCGCCAACTCGTCGAGGCCCCGGCCGGCCCGGCCGGGGCGGGGCGGCAACGGCGCGTCGTGTAACCTCCGGATGGCGGCGCCCGCCGCGGCCCACGCCGCCGGGGATGCGGTCGACGGCTCGCCGAGGCGGCCGAGCGCCGTCCCCGGGACTGCGGCGATGGCGAGCACCGGCGGCTTGTGCCACAGGACCTTCGGGGTCGGGACCGGCGCGAGGGCGATCGCCTCGACCTCGACGTCGATGCGCGCCTGATCGGCGTCCACCTTCAGGAACACGTCGCCGACGCGTAGGGTCGCGCGCTCGGAATGGGCGACGACCATTTTGACTTCGTCCATGGGCGACCAGTATCCCGGGGCTGATCGTCGACGTCGCCGGGTTTATCGCGTGCGACGGCGCGGCTGACCGCGTCCCGCTACCGAGCGGCCTCGTGCGCGACACCGACCGCTGACCAGGTCAGGAGAACTGAGAACCCATGCCTTCATTCGGATTGGACCTGGTCGTGCGCGTGGCCCGCCACGTCCGGGCCGATGGTCGGCTCGTCCTGCAGCAGCACCGGCTCCGGCCCTCATCACAGCGACAACGCGGCCATGAAGGCCATGCTGGCCGCCATTCCGGCCGAGCACAGCTCCTGGCCGATCCCCCTTCGGTTCACGCCCCGCTCGGGCAGAACGCGGATGAGCCGGGCGCAGGTCCAGGCCAGCCCGATGAGCACGGCCATCGTGGCCAGCGAACCGGCTCCGTGCGTGTGTCCGGACGGAGCGCCGTCGAGAGGGGGTCCGTTGAATGCCGTCAGCACCAAGAGGATGGCCATGACCACAAAGTCCTGGATGTGATGACCGCTCTCCGCACGGCGGGAGGGGGTGCCGCACAGCCAGCCGGCGGTCAGCAGCGCGAACACCGAGACGGACAGGAACACGCCGCCCAGATGCCCGGCCGCCATGCCGAGCGCCATGACGACGTGCGGCCACCTCTTGATGGGACGTGCGGTGGGCAGCAGCGCCGGCGCGAGGGCCAGGACGCAGCCGGCCGATACCCCCACCGCGTGGAGGAGAGGCATGATGCACTCCTTGCCGTTGTCGATCATTGCACCACCAGACAGAACGAGCTCGACGCGGAACGAAGCAGGTCACGGGGCGAGCGGTCCGACGCGTTGAGGCTGACCCGCATTACCCGCAACGTCCACCTCGGCGTCACCTGACTCGAACAGGGCTCGACCGACCGGGCTTCGGTGAGGTCCGGGCGCTGCCGCTGCGCAAGCGACTGAAGCCGCTGGCTCGAACAGCTTCGCCGGACTGCACCGCTCAACCCGTCAAGCTTGCCGAGCCCTCGGCGGATGGGGCCACACGGCCGGCCAGGCGAATTCCCGCCGGCCGTGGGTCCGTACGACGGTGCCGTCAGGGCGTGGCCGGTGGTGCGGTGTGCAGGGGGCAGGTGCACGCGGTCCATCCGTCCGCCAGGGGGCCGAGGTCGTCGTCGCGCCCGGCCTGCAGGCGCGGCCATTGGGCGGCCGGCCGGCCGTCGAGCTGGAACTGGCCGCCCTTGGAGCCCCAGCGCTGCGGCCAGCCGTCCGGCGAGTCCTCCCAGTCTTCTTGCCGTCCGTAGACGGTGCGATCCAGCAGTCCGTACGACGGCGCCATCGCTTCGTTGCCGCGGCCGGTGGTCCAGTAGGTCTCATACACCTGGTCACCGTCTCGCAGATAGCAGGCCAGGATGCCGAAGTGCCGGCCGGCGATCAGCCGGTCCACGGAGTCCTGCGGCACCGAGTACCAGGGCACGGGGTAGCCCATGAAGTCGCGGTAGCGCGAGGCCTCCTCGTACGGTCCCTCGGCCAAGACGGCGTAGCTGACGTCGCGGGAGTGCAGGTAAGCCAGCTCGGTGACGTGGGAGGTGCTGAAGGTGCAGCCCTCGCACTGCTGCGCGGCGGGCCGTCCGGGGTGCCACATGTGGAAGTAGGCGACCAACTGCGACCGGCCGGCGAAAAGGTCGATCAGCGGCACCGGCCCGTCCGCCCCGATCAGCGGAGTCTGTGGATCGATCTGGACCATCGGCAGGCGGCGGCGGGCGGCGGCGATCGCGTCGCCCTCGCGAGTGTGGGCCTTTTCCCGGGCCCGAAGCCGGTCCAGTTCGGCCTGGAACGCGGCCCGGTCGGCGACCGGGGGCTTGGCCGCGTCGCCGATAGGCGAAACGGGAGGTTCGGTGGGCTGGCTGGTCATGGCGAGGTCCTTTCTCGTAGACGGCCGTGTAGAAACGGCCGGATCCGCACGCTCCGGGAAGTGGTGCTGGGCGATCTGTCGGCGGGCCGGCCGAGCGGTCTGCCGCTCCAGGCGCCCGCTTGCACCGCGACCGCGTGCTGGTGACGAACTGGCCGCAATGCCTGGCCCCAGCCAGCATGGCGGTGAGCGTGTCATGGGCGTCAGCTTCATGATCGCGGTTCCTTTACCTCGGCGCCGCCCCCTTGCGGACGGCCTCACCCCTGCTACGAACACCACCGCCCCGATCCGACACCGACTCCTGGATTTGTTTGAAGAACTTTCCGGGACGCCGGTCGTCAGCGATCCGACAGCACGACAGTTTCGCGGCGACTGCGCTCCACTTCCTCGAGCGCGCCGGTGCGGACAAGCTCGTGGACCAGATCGATCGCGGAGCTCCTCAGCGCCCGCGGGCAGGGCGACAACGAGACCGGCGCGTTCATCAACCAGACCTCCAGCGCGCCGACGCGTTCCTGCTCGGCCGGCGGACCTACGAGCTGTTCGCCGGCTCGTGGGGTCCTGGACGGTCCAGGATGTCCCGTCATGGGGGCATGGAACACACGGCCCAAGTACGTGGCATCGACCACACTCGGCCGGGCACCACCGTCCTGTCCGACGACCTTGCGACCGCCGTCGCGGACCTGAAGGGCAAGCCAGGGGATGAGCTGCCGGCACACCACACTGTCTTGACACCATAGGAGATGATCCTCGGATGCAGTACCTGATTTCCGTGATCCACGACCAGGCCGGCCTCGCCACCCCGGACGAGCACGCTGCGATCGACGTGTTCAATGACGGGCTCCAGGCCGAGGGCCACTGGGTCTTCGCCGGCGGCCTCGCCTCGCCCGGCACGGCCACCGTCATCGACAACCGGGGTGGGGAGGCGATGGTCACCGACGGGCCCTTTCTGGAGTCCAAGGAGTACCTCGCCGGCTTCTGGATCATCGAGGCAGCCGACCTCGACGTGGCGCTGAAGCTGGCAGCCGAGGGGTCGAAGGCCTGCAACCGGAAGGTCGAGGTGCGGCCGTTCCTGTGAACAGCATCGACGTCCGTGAGGCGATCACCCAGGCCCACCATGAGGAGTGGGCCCGGGTGGTCGCCTCCCTGACCAGGCGCTTCGGTGACCTCGACATCGCCGAGGAGGCGGCCGCCGAGGCGTTCGCGACCGCCGTCCAGCGGTGGCCGGCCGACGGCGTGCCCCCCAACCCGGGCGCCTGGCTGACCACCACCGCCAACCGCCAGGCCATCGACCGGATCCGGCGCGAGAACAAGCGCGACGACAAGCACAGAAAGGCTCAGATGTCCTACGACGACCCGCCCGAGCCTCTCGGCGCCATCGACGACGACCGGCTCCGGCTGATCTTCACCTGCTGTCACCCGGCACTGGCGATGGAGACCCGCGTGGCGCTGACGCTGCGCATGGTCGCCGGCCTGACCATGCCCGAGATCGCCCGCGCCTTCCTGGTGGCCGAGAGCGCCATGGGGCAGCGGATCACCCGCGCCAAGGCTAAGATCAAGGCGGCTCGCATCCCCTATCGGATGCCGTCCGCCGAGGATCTCCCGGCACGCGTCTCCGGCGTCCTCGCCGTCCTGTTCCTCGTCTTCAACGAGGGCTACCTGGCCACCGGCCCTGACACCGCTCCCGTACGGCACGAGCTGACCGCCGAGGCGATCCGGCTCACTCGCCTGATCCGTCTCCTCCTGCCGGACGACGGTGAGGTGGCCGGGCTGCTGGCGCTGATGCTCCTCATCGAGGCCCGCCGCCCCGCCCGGGTCTCGGCCGGCGGCGAACTGGTCGCTCTCGACGAGCAGGACCGCGGCGCCTGGGACGCGAAACTGATCGCCGAAGGTCACCGGCTGGTGCGCGAGCGCCTGGCCGCTGCCGCCGCCGGGGTGGCTCCGGGTCGCTACCAGATCCTCGCCGCGATCAACGCCGTGCACACCTCCGCCCGCGACATGCGCGACACCGACTGGTCGCAGGTCCTCGCCCTCTACGACCAGCTCATCCGCCTCGACGCCTCGCCGATCATCGCCCTCAACCGGGCCATCGCGGTCGCCGAGCTCGACGGCCCGGAGGTGGCACTGGCGGCCGTCGACCGTCTTGAGCCCAGGTTGGCCGGCTATCACGCCTACCACGCCACCCGCGCCGACCTGCTGCGCCGGCTGGGCCGCAGTCAGGACTCGCGCGCGGCCTACGACAAAGCCATCGACCTGGCGGGCAACACCGCCGAGACCGCCTCCCTGATCCGCCGCCGCGACCAACTGCGGTAGCGCCCACGGACGCATCTCGCACAAGAGGTCCGGTGGTGTTCCGTAAGGCGATCCTCAACCGGAACACCCACCAGCCGAGACAGCGCCCCAGCGGTCGCCGCGACGGTGGTGGTCGGTCGGGTTTCCTGGTCCGGACGTGTCGGGGGCCCGGCGTCGGGACGCGGTATGGCCCGTGCCCCCGACCGGGACTGGCCGGGGGCACGGGAGACCCCGCTAGCGGGCGCGGTAGGACAGGATCAGGCCGAGACCCTCGAGAGCGGACTTGTCGCCTTCCAGGACCAGACGCCAGGTCCCGGCCGTGAGGCCGGGGGTCGGCAGGAGCTTGCCCTCGTTGAGCGTCAGGCGTCGTTCTCCGTTGAGGAGGAAGCGGGCCGAGCCCTCGCCGGCCGGCGAGTACAGGGCGTACACGCCGGTGATGGCGCGGCCGGTCATGCCGGGGAACATGTCCGGGGTGAACGGGAGGGTCAGCGTGTCGTCGGAGCCCTCGACGAACGCGGACCATTCGTCGGGGAACTCCGCCGGGATGTCGCAGTAGCGAGCCGTGGCATAGGGCTTGAGCATGCCCTTGACCGCGCCGGCGAAGAGCTCACCGCCCTGTTCGGCGGAGTACTTCACGGTGATGGTGACGTCCAGGAGCTGCGGGGCGCTGCCGGAGGGCAGCTCCAGGCGCCACCGGGAGACCGCGCCGGTGCCCTCGAAGGGAAGGTAACGGTCGTCGTCGTAGCGGAGCTCGAAGAGCCCGTTGTTGTCCTTGTACTCCTCCAGGTCCGACAGCGCGATCTGCTGGCCGCCGCGCCAGTCGGCGCGCAGCGTCGCCGGCATCGGGCCCTTCGGATCGAGGAGGTACTTGACGGCCTTGGGATCGGCCGCGAGCACCGTCCTGCTGTCCAGCTGGGTCAGCACGGCGTTGAGAGCGAGCGGGCCCTCCGGGCCGGTGAAGGTGACCGACACCGTCTTGACGCGCCGGCGGTAGTGGCCGGGGAAGTCGCGGTCGAAGAGGGCCTCGGTCAGGGCGAACTCGCAGCGGCCGGTGGTGCGGAGGCCGAGCGCGGCCACCGGGTCCAGCGCCAGCAGCGACACCTTCTTGATGATCTCCAGGCCGCGGCGGTCGCTCTCGACCCACGCCTTGCCCAGCCGCTCCAGGTCCAGCCCCAGGCTCTCCGCGGCGAGCAGGCCGTTGCGCCGGCTCTCCCAGTAGAGCGGCTGGATGTAGTCGGCCTCCCCCTCGGGGACGCCCCGCTCGTACTGGAAGGACCGTTGCGCGGCGCGCGCCATGTCGTACGCCATCGAGTAGGTCTGGAAGTACAGCCCGGCCAGCCGCCCCGACATCCACTGGTACAGCTGGAGGTTGGTGAACTTGCCGGTCATGAAGGCGCCGACGGCCTCCTGGTTGGCGATCTGCTGATCCAGGATCTGCAGCTCGCGCTGGGCGGCCTTGAGCCGGAGCTCGGCGGCCTTCACCTGGTGGCCGAGCTGCTCCAGGTCGTTGCGGGCGACGGCGAGCTGGAAGGTCCAATCAGTCACCATCCGCTCCTGCTCGGCGCGGATGCCGAGCAGCTCGCCGATGACGTTCAGCGCCTCGGCCGCCGACGACGAGGCCTCGCCGCCGTGCTCCAGGGCTTCGGTCACCTGTTCCCGGCCCAGCTTGGTGCCCATGATGAACAGGCCCAGCAGGACGTCCGGCAGGCCCGAGGCGATGGCCGCGCCGGCCTGGAAACCGGTCGCGACGACGTGGGCGACCACCGCCGCGGACATCATGCCGAGCTGCGCCTGCTCCAGCGGCGTCAGCCCGGCGGCGATCAGCCCCTCGTAGTGCTCGACCCGGTTCTGCGCGCCCTGCTCGCTGACCCGCACCTCGCTCAGGCCCTGGGCGGCGATCTCCACCTCCGCCTCGCGCACGGCGCGGGTGAGGGCCAGGATCGTGCCCTCGTGCCGGTTGTTGAGCAGCGCCAGCTCCTCGGAGTCGCGGCGCTCCAGCACGCTGAGCAGGTCGCCGCCGAACTGCCGCAGCTTGTCCACCAGCTCCTGCGCCTTGCGGAAGACGGAGGAGAAGCGGTAGTGCGGCACCGGCAGGGTCGCGGCGGCGGCGAGCCGGTCGAGCGACGCTCCCGCCGCCGCGCCGCGCACCAGCGCCATCACGTCGGCCGGCGGCTCGAACAGCGGCAACGGCCGGCTGACGCCCATGATGTCGAGCGAGGCCCGGATCTTGCGCAGCCGGTCCTCGACGCGGTCCCAGTACTCCAGGAACACGCCGTTGGCGGGGACGTGGAAGTACGGTCCCGCGACGCTGGCGTGCACCTCGCCCGCCTTCTCCAGCATCGCGCCGCCCGCGGTGAGCTCGGTGAGCCCGTCGTCCTCGGGCGCCCGGCGCAGCTCCTCGTAGGTGAGCGCGGGCGTGAGGGCTCGGGGGCCGAGGTCCTCGGGCGGCCGCTCGCCGAGCAGGTCGTAGGCGAAGATGTAGAGCATCCTGGCCTCGTCGACGCTCTCGGCGGTGTACTGCCTGAAGAGCAGGTCACCCCAGTCGAGCAGGTTGTCGACGTACGCCATCACGACCGCGCGCCGGTAGGCCGGCGGACGCAGCTCGGCGATCGCGTGCGGGTCGAAGGGATCCTCCAGGTACGCCTTCAGCAGCGCGGCCCGGTCGCCCATGAGGTCGTACTGCTGGCGCAGCCGCCCGACCAGGGCGACGCGTTCCAGCAGGCCCTTCAGCGCCGGCCCGGCCCCTGGCGGCGCCTCCAGCGCGTCGAGCGCCTCCTCGATCGGCGGCAGTCCGGCGGTCGTCGGCCCGCCGGACGGCAGCTCCGCGAGGTAGTCCTTCTCGGTCTGGCTCAGCTCGCGCTGGTGCTGGAAGGCGGGGGCCATCGGCTCCACCTTGACCAGGATCGCCTCCAGGTCGGCGCCCGGTTTGCCCACGTCGGCCCCTCGGGCGGCGAGCTCGGCCAGGTCGTCGCGGCAGCTCTGGACCAGCGCCTCGACGTCCGCCGCCAGGAACGGCAGGAAGCGCCAGTATCGCGGTGTGGTGGGGTCGAAGACGTACTCGTACCAGGTGCGGGCGTCGTCGAAGCGCTGGGCGGCGTTGAGCGCCTGGGCGATGAGCGTGGGGGCGTGGAAGAAGACCTCCCAGTAGTAGATGCCGTTGCCGCTGTTGAAGTCCAGGTGCGTGGCGGCCGGCACGCCCTGCTCCGCGGTCGACTCGGTGACCATGATCGTGGTGGCGTCGGAGACCCGCGTGCTGAAGGCCGGCAGCTCGTCGAGCTCCTGGATCTCCGGCGCGAGCAGCGCGGGCACGCCGCCCTCCAGCAGCGCCTTGTTCAGCCTGTACGCCGTGCTGGAGGTGAGCCTGATGACCTCGTGCGGCAGCGCGGCGATCTCGTACGGCCGCTGGACCTTCACCGCCGAGGGGTAAGTGACGTACGTGGAGCCGAGGAACAGGTAGAGGTCGCCGGCGTCGAGCACGCCGTCCAGCCCCGTCTCCCAGCCGGCGGGCAGGCCGCCCCAGTTGCCGCTGACCGGGGAGAACTCCGCCATGGACGCCAGCTCCTCGCCGGGCCGCAGCACCGTGTAGTCCTGCCCGCTGAAGACGTAGCGCAGGCCCGCGCGCTGGAAGACGGCCCGGACGCGGCGGCTCATGGGCTTGGGATAGCCGGGGTCGGCCAGAGCGGCCGGGACGCCGTCCTTGAGCGTGTAGCGGACGTACTCGAGGTTCCTGGCGAGGAACAACGTGGCGTCCTGGCCGCCGGTGCCGGCGACGACGTAGGCCGCGTCGACGCCCTCGTCGGTGACGGCCGTCCTGGCCACGCCCAGGGGCTTGATGGGGGACGGCTCGCTCTGGACGTATTCCCTGGAACCGTTGCCGGACTGTCCCCGGCCCTTGCCGGGTTGCTCGCGGGTGATGGACAGGTAGGTGTGGGTGTCGTTGTTGAAGAAGTAGACGCTCTCGCCGTGGCGGAAGGGGGCGCTGACGGGGCCGGACTGCGGCAGGCCGTCCTTGTTGCCCCGCAGCGGGATCGGGCGCTCGTTCGGGCCGTCCCCGCGCCGGTAGGAGTCGCCGTTCACGACGAAGAACTCGTCGCCGCGGAACAGGAGCGCATCCACCGGCGTGTCGCCGAGCGCCCACGGCGGCTGGAAGGTCTCCAGGGGGCTGCCGGGACGGGTCCGGCGCAGCCACCCGTGCTGCCTGGCCGAGTAGTAGTACTCCACGCCGTTCGCGTCGACGGCGGCGGCGTCCACCTTGTCCCACTGCGGGAAACCCTCTTTGTTGCCGGCGATCAGCTTCGGATAGCCGACGTCGATCCTGCCGAAGGGGTCACCGGAGTAGCGGTAGTAGTACGCGCCGGAGAACAGGTAGCGGAACCCGTCCTTGACGATGGCCGCGTCGGCCTCGGCCGCGTCGTCGTACAGGGGGGTGGCGACGTGTCCCCAGCGTTCGGCCGTCAGCGGCTTGCCGAGGCGGGTGGCAGTGGTCCGGGTCGCGGAGACCTCCACGTAGTAGGGACCGGAGCCGCTCTCGCCGGTGTTGTTGAAGAAGTACCGGACGCCGCCGGGCAGCTCGACCGCGGCGTGGATCGGGGACCACACCGGTAGCTTGTCGGGATTGCCGCTCAGCTGCCGCGGCTCCTCGCCGCTGCCCTCCGGGGCGATCGGCCGGCACAGGAAGCTGCCGCCCTTGTGGTCGACGCTTATCCACGGGTCGCTCTCGGCCCCGGCCGGCAGGGTCAGCTGGACGACCTTGGACGCCTCGATGGGCTCGCCGAAGATCTGCTCCAGCCGGGACGGCCGCACCGGCTCCGGCACGCCCTCGGCGCGGAGCGCGTATAGCTCGGGGGTCAGCGCGAACGCCGACTGCACCCTTTCCGGGCCCTCCGGCTTGGCGACCGTGTACGTGCAGGTGATCAGGATGATGTCGTGCGTGCCGCCGTCCGGCACCGGCACGGTGGCGGAGGCCTGGACGTACAGGCTGACGCCGTCGACGGGCGCGTCCAGCACGTCCTCCAGGGGCAGGACCTGCGCGGGCACCCATTCGCCGTTGAGGTTGCGGAAGGAGTAGTTGACGCGCACGCGATACTTGGGCGGCGGCGGAGTGAGCGTACGGTTGTCGCCGCTCTGCTGCTCGGTGAGCGTGGTCCGGGCGCCGGGCTCGGGCGCGACCGCCTCGGCCGTGGGCCAGAAGACGAAGATGCGGCCGAAGGCGTGCACCGGGTAGACGATCTCGGCCTCGACCTGCGCGTCGACCTTCAGCCACGGCTGCCAGGTGGCCGACAGGCGCCCGTCGTCCCTGAACTCCGCCTCGCGGCAGTAGTAGCGCCTCGGCTCGGTCCTGGTCCTGCCGAACAGCACCAGCCGCCGGACGCCCGCCTCCGCGCCGTCCTCGCGGTAGACGTAGCCGCCGGCGATCGCGAGCCTGGAGACCTCGGTGTACTCGTCGAGGTAGCGCTTGTAGGCCTGCTCCACCTTCTCCTGGGTGATCTCGCCCTGCAGCAGGTCGTCCTCCAGGGCGCGGAAGGCCGGCGTCTTGGAGCCGCGCAGCTCGGGGCGCAGGTAGTTCTCCGGGTAGAGGAAGACTTTCCTGTTGGCCTCCCACAGGCGGTAGTTCTTCAGCCAGGCCCACCAGGTCCTGATCCGCCGCCTGGTCTCCTCCGGGTCCCGCCCGTGCGGGACCGTCACCCGCTCCAGGTCGAGCAGGTAGCGGTGCACGTAGAGCTGGGCCGCCGCGATGGCCTCGCGCACCCGTGAGGTGCGGCCCTGGCCTCCCATCTCGACGTCGGCCAGCAGCTTGTCGTACAGCTCTCCCGGGGTGCCCGGGGCGATCGAGACGAGGGCGTCGCGCTTGAGCACGTTGATCTCGTCGTGGACGGCGGCCGACAGCGCCTCCCACTCGCCGGTGTGCAGGCGCTCCATGATCCCGTAGAGGGCGGTGTTCGCGGCCGCCAGGGCGGGCGGGTCGCCGAAGGCCTGCCGCCACACGTCGGTGTAGAGCGTGGACGGGGCCTCCCCGATCCGGCCCGTGAGCGTGAACAGCTCGACCAGGCGGAGCAGGAACTCGACCTCGAAGCGGTCCTCCTCCCGCCGCACTGGCGCGGCGCTCACCGCCGCGGCCGCGATGGCCTCGGGTTCGGCGGTCAGGAGCGCGGCGTTGCGCTTGGCCCACCTGATCTCGTCGACGTCCCAGCCGAACAGGTCCGCCAGGTAGGCGTACGGGTCCTGCACCACGGCCGGCGGGTCCAGCAGGAAGGCGGGCAGGCCGTCCGGGTGCCGCCGGGCGAGGTCGACGAACCTGGAGATCGTGTGCACGTCGCTCAGCCGGTAGTCGGCCGTGCCGCCCCAGCGGTGGCGGAACCGCTGCGGGTAGGTGCGGTCCACCTCGTGATAGCCGCGGGAGTAGCGTACGTATTCGTCGCCCTTGCACAGGTACGTGCGGCCCTCGAAGACGAAGGCGCCGTCGACGCCCGACTCGAAACGGGCCGGCAGGTCGCCCCAGTCGTCACGGACGGTACGGGGGTGGCCTTCCTCCACGAACTCCAGCGCGCCCGGACGGTATCGGACGTACTGCCCCCCCTTGAAGGCGTACAGCTCGCCGGTTGGCGCGGCGAAGGCGGCGTCGATCAGCCTGTGCCCGGCGTCGGCGAAGGCGTTGCGCACCTTGCCGAACAGGGCGTTGACAGGCTGCGCGGCCGGTTCGCCGACCCGCTGGCAGAGGTCGCCCTTGATCAGGTGGACGGTGCCGGCGGGGCCCGGGGTGCGGAAGGCCGCGTCGAGGCCGTCGGCGAAGTCCGCGGGCGGGTCCTGCATGCGCAGATCGAGGGCAAGGCCGGGGAGGATGGCGCGGGGGTAGCCGTCGTCGGCGTAGTCGTACTCGGTGCCGGTGTAGCGGACGTACTGGTCGCCGGAGAACAGGTAGGTGTGCGCGCCGGTGACGATCGTCGCGTCCACCTTCTCCCTGTCCACGAGGTTGTTCCTGACGCGGCCGAAGACGGCGAGGTCGCGGGTGGCGGTCGCGGCGCGGGAGACGACGTGGCAGGAGCCGCCCGCGAAGAGGTAGGCGGTGCGGCCGTTGGCGATGGCGGCGTCGATCGTGCGGCCCGTCACCGCGTCGTCGAACGACTCCGGCAGGTTGGCGAAGGCCGCCTCGCGACGCAGGTTGCCGACGATCTTCTTCGGGTAACCGAAATCGATGTAACGGTATTCGGAACCGGTGTAGCGGACATACCGGTCGCCGGAGAACAGGAACGTCGTGTCGTCGCCGAAGACGCAGGCGGCGTCGATCCTGGCGGTCGCGTCGTCGGGCACGAAGGGGTTGGGCGACCTGCCCCACCGGTCGCGGATGACCGCGAGCGGGGCGAAGTCGTGCCCGTCATGGCGGGAGTACTGCTCGGACAGGAAGAAGTACGTCGAGCCGTCCGGCGCGGTGAACGCCGTGGCCAGAGCGTCACCGTCCTCCCTGCTGGATTCGAGGACGCGCTCGAAGCCGGGCCAGAGCCGCTCGATCGGGCGCGGGTAGGACCAGGCGCCGGCTCCCTCGTCGTACTGCAGGCAGTGCTCGCCGTGCAGCAGGAGCATGGTGTCGCCCGCGAACAGCACCGCGTCGGGCACGGGGTGTCCGGGTATGCGGTACTGCTCGGGCACCTGCCAGAAGCTCTCGTCGGCGAGCTGCGGCTCGCCGTCGGGCTCGGTGTAGTCCGTACCGGAGTAGACGAGGTAGCGCATGCGGCCTTCCTCGTCGGGCGACTCGAAGACGTACGTCTTCGTGCCGCGGACGTACGCGAGCGCGACGTCGTCCAGGCCGCCCCAGTGCTCGGAGATGAGCCGGGGCTCGCCGTCGATGGTGAGGCCGGGGTTGGGGGCGGCGGTATTGGCGGGTCCGGGGTCGGCGTAGACGACGAACTGGTCGCCGCTGAACAGGTACGTGCTGCCGTCCCTGCCGACAAACGCCGCGTCCACCTTGTTGTCCTGATAAATCGTGTTACGCGGCTTGCCCCACTCCTCGGCGAGGAGGTACGGCCTGTTCAGCCGCGTGTTGACGCAGTCCGGCCCCTTGAACAGGTACGTGGTGCCGTCGGCGCCGCGCAGCACGGCGTCGAGCCCGCGCCGGAACCCCTCCGGCGCGGCGCGCAGCGACCGGGGTGTACCGGTCTCCTGCGCGAGCCCGTGGCCATCGACGGACTCGATGCCCGCGCGATGGCGCCAGCCGCCGACGTCCTCCGCCAGCAGCTTGCCGTCCTCCAGGAACGCGCAGCTCAGCCCGCTCAATGAGGCGTCGTCGTAGCGGCGGTAGAGGCCGTCGGACACGATGTGGCAGCGGCCGGCGCGGAAGAGGTGGACGTTGCGGCGGTCGGCGAACGCGGCGTCCACACCGTCGAGCGTGACGTCCAGGGCCGCCATCCCGGGCTCCCGCGACAGCGCGGACAGAGCGGCCGGATAGCCGTCCTGCACGTACTCGAGCTCCGTGCCCAGGTAACGCACGTACTGGTCGCCGGAGAACAGGTAGGTGTAGTGGTTGTCCACCTTCCTGCCGTCGACCTCCTCCGTCACGGTCCTGGCCAGCGCGGCGTCCACCAGGCCCGTCCGGGCGATCCTGTTGACCACGTTGCCCCAGTACGCCGGGACGGAGGCCGGGTAGCGGTCGTCGGCCCTGGTGTAGTCGCCACCGGAGAAGCGGATGTACCGGTCGCCGGAGAAGACGTAGGTCCGTCCGTCCTTGCCGACGAAGGCGGCGTCCACCCTGGTGAAGGGCAGTAGGCTGTCCCAGTGGCCGGCGATCGTGCGCGGCTCCGACCACCAGCGGTGCCGGGCGTCGGACACCACGAAGCTGTCGCCGGCGAAGAGGTACGTGCGGCCGGTGCCGTCGGTGAAGACCGCGTCGACGACCGCGAAGCGGGGGTCGGCGGCCAGCGATGCGGGCAGGTTCCACCAGTTGTCGGAGACCGGCTTGGGGTAGCCGGGGTCCGGCGTGGCGTAGTCCCTGGTGGAGTAGCGGACGTGGAAGTCGCCGCCGTCGGCGTGCACCTGGATGTGCAGCGGGTTCCTGTGGAGCGTCAGCGCGATGCCCTGCTCGGTGCCGACGTGCCACTTCCTGTACTCGTCCGTGCCCTCGGCGGTGACCGTGGCGTTCTCGGCCAGGGTCAGGCCATGCTCCAGGAAGTGGCGGCGCAGCGCGGGCGACAGGCGGCCCTCGTTCAGCTCCGGCTCCTGGGCGAGCGGCACGTCGAACAGGTGGCCGCCCTGGCCGAACAGGTACGTCCTGCCGTCCATCACGAAGGCGGCGCCGACCTCGCGCAGCCCTCCCCAGTCGCCGGCGATCCTGCGCGGGTAGCCGAGGTCGACCACGGCGTAGTCGGCGCCGGAGTAGCGGATGTACCTCTCGCCGCTGAACAGGTATGTCTTGCCGTCCATGCCCACGAGCGCGGCGTCCACGGCGCCGCCGGCCAGCACGTCGGCGACCTTGCCCCAGCGCTCGGCCGTCGGCTGCGGCACGCCGACGCCGGAGGCGGCGAAGGAGACCGTCCTGCCGTCCTTGAAAAGGTGCACCATCCCCGAGACGGGCTCGGTGAAGGCCGCCTCGACGCCGGTGTGGAACTCACCCGGCAGACGGGCGAACTCGGTCTCGATGCGCCGCGGATAGCCGTCGTCCACCCGCACGCCGTCGTTCTCCACGCTGTCGGTGTAACGGACCACCTGGTTGCCGCGGAACAGGTACGCCCTGCCGTCGGGGCCGGTGAACGCGCCGTCGAGGCTCTGCGCGCCGTCGAAGGCGTTGCGGATGCGGCCCCACCGGGCTGAGATCGGCTGCTCCTGCCCGCCGATCTCGAAGTAGCGGCCGCCCGCGAACAGGTGGACATGCCCGTCCACGTCCTGGAAGGCCGCGTCGAGCGCCCCGGTGAACGCCTCGGGCAGCGGCGTGTCGTGGCCCTCGGCCTGCCACCATTCGGCGACGCTACGCGGGTAGCCCTCGTCGACTGTCGTGAAATCCGGGTCCGAGTATCGGATGTACTGGTCGGCGCAGAACAGGTAGGTCCTGCCGTTCTCGTCCACGTACGCGCTGTCGATCCGGCGCGGGGCCTCGAAGTTGTTCCTGACCCTGCCCCACAGCTGGTCACGGGGCGCCCAGCGGATGCTGCCCGGCTCCTTGACGAACAGCCGCGAGACCTCCCGATCGGGGAGCTCGTCACCCTCGCTCCGCTCGACGGCGCGGCCGACGATCCACTCGGCGCCGTCGGGGAAGGCGAAGGCGGCGTCGACCCGGGTCAGCCCGGTGAACCGGGGCGACAGCTCGGTCAGCGCCTTGGACCTGGGGTCGAGCAGGGCGTACGTGTCGGCGGAGTAGGCCCAGTAGACGTCGCCGGCGAACACGTAGATGCGGCCGTCGGAGCTGCGCAGCACCGCGTCGACGACGTCGATGCCCGGTGGCAGGGCCAGGGGTTCGGGGTATTTGCCGGTCAGGTCCTGGTCGTGGAAGGCGACGGCGACTTCGGTCTCGTCCATGCCGAGCTTGCCGGCCAGCAGCGCGAAGCGGCGGATGCGCTCGTAGGCGGCCTGGAAGTGCGGATCAGACAGTCGCCGGGGGACGGCGATGACCGGCGGGAGGAGGATCTCCATCGCCTCGGGCAGCCCGCCGGCGACGCCCGCGCAGATCGCCGCGGCGCTCTCCGCGGGCACGCCGAACGCGTCGGCCAGCGCGGAGGTGAGCGCCTCCCGCTGCTGCCCGGCCCGGTTCTCCAGCGTGGCGGTCACCTCCTCGACCGCCTCGGCGAGCGCCACGGCGACCGCGTGCAGCAGGAAGAACACGTCCCGTTCGAAGTCCTCCAGCCCCTGCAGGGCGAAGCTGACGACGTTCGCGGGGTTGGCGAAGAAGGGGACGGCCTCGCGCGGCACTGACAGGCCGTCGGTGAGGTATCCCCGCGCGATCAGCTTCTCGACGACCAGGCGCTGCTGCTCGTCGTCGAAGCCGAGCTCGCCCAGCGCCTCCAGGTGGATCCGGTACGGCCGCTCGTCCTGCGCGCACTCGGCGACCCGCAGGGCCACGATGCCGGTCTCGGCCGCGGTGAACCCGTCGCCGAGCGTCTCCACCTCGGCGACCGGCCAGCCGTCGCTCAGATGGACGCCCTCCATCGCGGCCATCGCCCGCTGCGCCATCGCCAGGTCCGCGGTCCCGGCGAAGTCCTCGGGGGTGAAGGTGTAGAGCTCGGTCTCCAGCTCGCCGATCTGCCGCTTCGCGGCGTCGAGCACGGCCTGCCGGTGCGGGTGGAATTCGGGCGGCAGCGCGAAGTCGGCGGGCTGGAGCGCGGCCAGCGCCTGCTTGTTCAGATAGCGGCCGTTCTCGTCGATGTAGCCGTTGAAGCGCAGCCCGTCCATCAGCCTGGCCAGCCGCGCCTCGCTGAGCCGCAGCCCCGTCAGAAGCGTGGGGTCGAGGACGAGCGGCTCGGCGCGGAAGGCGTCGATGCGCCGGCGCAGCAGGGTGAGCACCTCGGGGGCGACGTCGGATAGGCCGGCGTTGACGCGGAACGCCTCGAGGTTCGCCTCGTCGGCGAAGAACGCCGGATCCTGGACGGCGCCCTCCTCGTCGACGTACCCGTGGTAGATCAGGTTGTCGTACAGCTCGTCGAGCTGCCCCTGGGACAGGTTGCCGACCGTGGCCAGATCGGAGGGGTAGAAGGACGAGGTGCCGTTGCCGACGCTGTTGATCAGCTTGAACAGCGCCTCCTTGAACGGCGCGAAGTCCCGCTCCAGGTTCAGCGCGTAGTCGGTCTCGGGCATGCCCTCGGTGACGAGCGTGCCGTCGGCGCGCAGCCGTCCGCTGAACACGAGTTGCGCGTGGATCTTGCCGGCCAGACGCTCACCGAGCCCCAACCCGATGAGGTCGTCGTCGACGATCATGCCGAGGGAGGTGACCGCCTCGTACGCGGCCACGGCCACCGTGCCGGGGTCGAGGCGCAGCAGCCGGGCGTCGCGTTCCGACACCACTGCGTCGGTGTGGGTCGCCAGCACGTCGTGTACGGCCTGCGCGGCCCGCGGCCCGAAGCGCTCGCCCTCGAACATGGCCGGCTCCATGGCCACCGCCTGGAACCGCTGGTCGAGGCCCTCCAGCACCGCGAGCCGGTCATCCCCGCCGGACCCGCTGGACCCGCTCCCCAGGATCTCGGCCAGCTCCTGGGCGCCGAAGCCGCCGTCCTGCATCCACCGGGCGACCGCGAGCAGCGTCTGGGCCAGCCACAGGCCGGAGGCGGGGTCGCCGCCCTCCAGGATGCGGTAGCAGTCCTGCGTCTTCGGCTCGACCCCGCCCAGGAGGGAGAACGTGGAATACCGCCACAGCGACGGGTCGCTCTCCAGCACCCCCAGCAGGTCGAACAGCTCGCCGGCGGACATGCCGAGCGCCGAGGTCAGCCTGCCGGTCCGCCGCAGCAGCGCGATCTGCGACGACCCGATCGGAGCGCGGTCGAAGGGGCTCGGCTCCAGGGCGCTGTAGCGGTCTCGGTAGCGCCGCACGGTCTCCATGATGTCGCTCTCGGAGGTCCCGATTCCGATGGCCAGCTTGCGGCGGTACTCCTTGTTGTGCGGGCCGAGGATGTCGCCCGACATCGCGGGCAGCTCCTCGGGCACCGGCTCGACCTCCGCCACCAGCCCGCACACCGCGTCGACGGTGAGGTCGTAGCCCTGCCGCAGGTGCACGACGAGCGCGGTGGTCCGCAGCGCGGCCGCGTCGAGCGTACCCCCGCAGCACGTGGTCAGGACGCGATCGAGGTCGCTGAGGCCGAGCCCGGTCCACCTGGCCAGCCGGACGATCCGGCTGATCCGGTCGTACCAGCCGGAGGTGGCCCCCTGCAGTCGCGCCCCGTCCGGCGACATGGTGACCGGCCCGCTGCCCTGGTTGACGTACGAGTCCTTGGGCGGCCGTACGAGGTCTTCCGGCTCGCCGAGCAGCTCCCGTAGCTGCGGCGCCGACAGGCCCGTCACCTGCTTGAACCTCTCCACCTCCGCGAGCGAGTCCAGCCGATCCTGCGGTGCGAGCCCGTAGAACGCCTTGATCCGCGCCTCGTCCGCCGGCGACGTCAGATGCGTGACGGCCTCCGCGGACAACCCCAGGAACAGCCGGGCCACCGTGTCGGCGTCGGCCACCGGAGCGAAGATCCGGTAGAGCTCGTCCGGTCCGGTCCTGAGGTGCCGGAGGTAGGTCTTGAACCGCTCCTCGTCCAGCGAGAACGGCATCCCGAACGGGTGCTCCAGCCGCTGCCGCATCCGCTCGTACGGCTGGTCCCCGGCGAGCCTCTCCAGCAGCTCGATGACGATGTCCAGGTAAGGAGACTCGCCGAAGGTGTTCTCCCCATCCAGGAGGACCCTCTTCAGGTCGGCGCGCCGGTCGTCGCCGAGCAGTGACGGCTGCTCCAGAACGGCCTCGAGCAGCCCCAGGAGATCCGCGAGATAGGCCCCCGGCGAGTAGACCGTCCTGGCCTCGTCCTCCTGCCGATGATCGAGATTCGTGTCGTCGAACAGTTCCTCGTAGCTCGGGAGCGGCTCGTTGCCCGCCATGCGTCCCCCCTCAGAGAAGCCTGTGCAATCCGGACCGACCCCACAGAGCGGTCCACGCCCTCCCAGATACAAGCCCAGAAACGGCGCCACGAATATGGCGACCAAGCCACCTGTCCTCATCCGGCCAGAGGCGGACCGTCGTTCGTCAGACGGGGCGGTCTCCCGGTGGACGGGTGGAGGATCATCGGCGAGCGATGGCCTTGGTGATCGCGGTGAAGGACTCCTCGCCGTTCTCGACGAAGCGCCGACGTGCTGGACCAGAGAAGCGCGCCACGAATGTGGCGGACAGGGAAGCTTTGCACGCCCGGCCGAAGGTGGACGATCGATCGGTCGTCAGGCAAGGGGGAGCCTTGAGAAGAACGGCTGGGGGGTCATGAAAAAGACAGGGCCGAGCACCGGCACCAAAAACAAGCGTCAGCGCAGGCGTACGATCGCCGGAACAGAAAAGATCAAGCCTGGCATATCAGACATGTCTGACGTGCCCATCACGAAGCGTGACGTGTCCGTTGCCTCCCCATCGGTCTCCACATCAACGCCGCCGGGCTGGCAGAAGTTCACCGAGAAGCCCGACTCGACCACCGCCAAGGTGGTGGCGCAGGCGCTGCGGGACACAACCTCCGTGCGGCGCATGGCCGGGATGCTGGCCCAGCGCTCGGCGTATGAGCGCAGCACGATGTCGCGGCTCATCGTGGCGCAGCTCAGAGGCAACCTCGCCCTTGACTTCCTGAAGGCGACCGCCGGGGTTCGTCTCGTCAAGCCCGAGACGCCGCAGAAGCAGGTGCCGCAGCCTGAGGACGGTCGCGATCCGGGCCGCAACGAATCGCTCGAGGCGCTCGACCTCGCCGCGCCGCGCAAGGGCGCCATCGACCTGGTCGAGCTCGCGAAGCGGACCGACGACGCGGACGACGCCTCGTCGATCGCCTACCTCAAAAAGGCGTTGGCTGACATCAACTTGATCAGCAGCGGCAAGACGCCGTACTCGGAGCTGCGCCGCAAGGAGCTCGGGAAGGTGGCGGTCGCCGGGCAGGCGCACCTCGTCAAGCAGGTGGGCTTCCGTACGGCGAGCAGCAAGCGCACCGGCCAGAGTAACCTGTCGACCCAGCACGACCTCGTGTCCAGCTACTGGCGCACGTCCTTCGGCGAAGCCTTGCAGGAATTCGCGGAGAAGCTGCAGGCGGACGGCAAGCTGAAAGAGGGCGACATCCTGGTCAACAGCCCGCGCGTGCTGCGCAAGCTCGGGATGGTACTGGACCCGAAGGTGCTGGCCAAGCTCGAGATCAAGCCACTCAAGGGGGAGACGGGCATCAGCGTGCTGAGGGGCGTCACCGACTCCTCCTTGCCCTGGAAGGACATCCTGGAGGGGATCGGCGCGACGCCGTCTGCGTACCAGCTCTACGAGCTCATGGACGCGGACAAACCCCCGCTTCGGCCGAACTTCACCGTCGACGCGCACGCCGACCTCGCGCAGCTCATCACTTCCAGCGCGTTCTCCCGCCTGCAGGACATCGCGCGCGGGAAGGGCGAGCTGGCGCCGGCGTGCGCCATGGTCGAGCACCTCCTGCTCGGCCTCACCGACAAGCTCGGCCCGTACCGCCACGATGCGCTGACCGCCGACGCCCTGCGCTCGCTGAGCCGGCTCCTCGACATCGTCGTCGAGGATCCGAACCCGTCGACGGCGTTGCGCGCGGTCGACCTCATGATGGACGAGATCGCCGTCGTGCTCGCCGTGGCCAAGAACTACGGCCATGTTGACTATTGGAAGACGATGCAGGATGTCCTGCTGAAGCGGGCGCCGAGCATCGCGCCGAACGTCGGCAGGGAGATCGAGCTCAGCAGCCACCTCATGACCAGCGGCATGGACGCGCTCGGGACGGCGCTGTACATCGCGCTGTCGGGGCGGCGCACCGGCGAGGTCTCGCGTGCCACCGAGAAGGTCGACTACTTCGAGACCGGGATGCTGCTCGGCAAGCTCAAGAAGGGGGAGGTGGCGAAGCCGCGCAAGGATGTCGTGGTCGCGGCGCTGAACCCGAGCACGCCCTTCGAATCGCCATCGGCAAAGAACCTCGTGGAAGGCGTGCTCGAGGGTCTGAAGACACGCAAGCCGGATGACCCGCCGCACGCGCTGATACTCGACACCACCGTCGAGGAGGGGCTCGACCTGTCGACCGGCCGGACCCGGCTCGACGAGGTGCTCAGCCGCCTGAAGGGCGCCATCGCCGACGGCAGCCTCGAGGTGTTCCTGTGCAAGAGCTTCCAGAAGTACGCCTCCTTCGGCACCGGCAAGGTCGCCGCCGGCGATCTCACGGTGTTGTCGAAGAAGGGCGGCATGGCATCCCAGCGCACGCAGGCTGAGGCGCGGCTGCAGGAGCTCGACCTCGATCTCGCCCGGCATGACGAGGGGCAGCTCGTGATACACATGCTCAAGCACGGCAATCAAGACGAGCAGGCGCTGATGCGCAGCGCCGCCGGTAACGCCCAGTTCGTGAACAAGTTCTGCTGGCCGGTCACGCATACGGACCTGGGGTCTCCGTACGTCGAT
The DNA here is from genome assembly GCF_050944675.1 of Nonomuraea sp. CA-141351. Classification (NCBI taxonomy): domain Bacteria; kingdom Bacillati; phylum Actinomycetota; class Actinomycetes; order Streptosporangiales; family Streptosporangiaceae; genus Nonomuraea; species Nonomuraea sp. CA-141351. Next base: position 6,661,823 of record NZ_CP191982.1, on the reverse strand, counting down.
GGCATCCCCCTGCTCCTGCGCTCGAAGCCCGGGGGCCAGATCGCCGAGCTGTTCCAGAAGCTCACCCTGGTCGATTGGCGCGGCAGCTTCTCGTTCCTGCGGACGTCGTTCGTCGACCTGATCCCGGGGCCGTGGGGAGCGACAGATCAACAAGAGGACTGGTACACGCGCATCAACACCGGCCACGAGTCGAAGCAGACGATGGTCGAGTACTTCTACGCGTTCGGCCACCTGGCGACCGGCATGCCTCCTGGCGCGAAGAAGCCGACGACGGAGGTCAATCTCAAGAGTCTGAACATGAAGGACGTGAAGGACCACTGGGACGCACTGGGCGGCGTCAAAGACGAGGACGATGCCGACATCGCGCGGTACCGGGACAGCATCATGGCCTCGTACTGCGCGTATGCGTGCCAGAACGTGCTGTTCAAGCCGGACGTGCTGCCGATGCTCATCGCGTTCTTCGCGAGGCCGACGACCGGCGTCTCGATCGAGACGCGGCGCTATCTCGCCGGCGAGCTGCTCGCGCGGGCGAATTTGACAGCCGTGAAACCCCTCGATGCCGGCACTCTCACGGACCTGTGTGAGCGGGCGATGGTGGGTTTCAAGATCCCAGGCATGGACAAGCCCGACGCGACCGTCACCCTCGCGGCGCTGTGTCGCGCGGCGGAGGTCCTCCCCAACTGGTCGATGAAGCCCTTCGCCCAAGGACTCATGGACAAGCTCAAGCGCAGCGGCGATTCGACGGAAGCGCAGCGGCTGCGAGATCTCCTCGAACGAGCCATCAAAGCCTGAGGTCGGCGGGCGATCAGCCGGTCGATCACGGTACCCGGGCCCCGGACGCCGCACCTCCCCTGACCGCGGCGTCCCGGGCCGGAGCCGGTGGCCAAGGGGCCGGCCCCTGAGCCCAGCGCGCGCTGGATCCAGAAGTCCCAAGCGGCAAGACATGCCCGCAGCCAGGGGAGTCGAGCCACTTGAAGTGTGTAGAGAGCCCTGCCAGCGCGTCGGGGTGGAGACGTTCCTCGATAACGCGGGCGACATCAAACGCACCGCGGCGAGCCCGTGCATCCACCGTGCGAGCCCGCACTACCGGCTGCGCAGGATCGAAAAGATCGCGGCTGTCGAGCTGCCCACCGGGGACGACCGGCTCGCCCTGCATCTGGGACTCAAGGTCGCCAGGCTCATCGAGTTGAGATGGCGGCGGCCGGCGTGACCGTGACACAACCATGACACGGCGCTGACGAGGCGGGGATACGGTCGGCCGACAGTGGATGGGGTTGACCGGCGCCGGCTCCGTGCCACTGAGGAAGGCTGATTGATCGTGACTGAACGCGTGCGCGTGGCTGTGCTGGCGGGTGGGCCGTCCGCCGAGCATGAGGTGTCGCTGCAGTCGGCGCGGGCTGTGCTCGATGCTCTGCCGAGGGATCTGTACGAGCCCGTCGCCGTCATCATCGACCGGCAGGGCAGGTGGCCGGTGGAGTTGCGACGCGATCTGGTGGACGTGGTCTTTCCCGTGCTGCATGGGCCGTTCGGTGAGGACGGCGTCGTTCAGGGTCATTTGGAGGCGTTGGGCATCCCGTATGTGGGCTGCGGTGTCCTGGCCTCGGCCGTGGGCATGGACAAGGTGGCGATGCGGCGTACGTTCCTGGCGGAGGACATTCCTCTTACCCCGCATGTGTGGTTCACCGAGCATGAATGGCGTACCTCCACCGACCACTGGGGTCTGGTGAAGTCGCTCGACTGGCCGATGTACGTCAAGCCGGCCAACATGGGCTCCTCCATCGGCATCTCACGTGTCACCTCCATGCAGGAGCTGCGTACGGGTGTGGAGCTGGCGTTGGGCTATGACCGGGTGGTCGTCGTCGAGCAGGGGGTGAGCGCGCGCGAGCTCATCTGCGGCGTGCTCGGTGGCTATGACACGCCGGATGTGTCGGTGCCTGGCGAGCTCATCGTGCCCGGTGACTGGCTCGACTATGAGGCCAAGTACCTCAGCCGGGCCGAGATCGCCACCATCCCTGCCGTGCTGCCGGAACGGGTGGCCGAGGAGGTGCGTGAGCTGGCCCTGCGCGCCTTCCGGGCGATCGGTGGCTATGGCCTGGCGCGTGTCGACTTCCTCTATGAGCAGGACACGGGACGCCTGTACGTGCTGGAGATCAACACCATGCCCGGTTTCACCTCCCGTTCGGTCTACGCCAGGGCCTGGGCCGCAAGCGGTGTCGCGTACCCGGACCTGCTGGGCCGCCTCATCGACCTCGCCTTCGCCAGGAGCGGTTCATGATCCCCATGACGCTGAAGGAGATCGCGCGGGTCGTCGGCGCGAGCCTGTCGGACGTGCGCGACCCGCAGGCGCTGGTGACGGCGCCCTCGGCGGTCGACTCCCGCGAGGTGGTGCCCGGTGGCCTGTTCGCCGCTACGGTCGGCGCCCGCGTCGACGGGCACGACTACGCGGCGGGTGCCGTCGCGGGCGGCGCCGTCGCGGTGCTGGCCGCAAGGCCCGTGGGGGTGCCTGCCCTCGTGGTCGAGGACGTCCAGCTCGCGCTCGGCCTGCTGGCCAGGCATGTGCTGGAACGCCTCAGCCCGACCGTGATCGGCCTGACCGGGTCCGTGGGCAAGACCACGACCAAGGACCTGCTGGCCCAGGTGCTCGAGCGGCACGCGCCGACGGTCGCCACCGACAGGTCGTTCAACAACGAGCTCGGGCTGCCGCTGACCGTGCTGCGTGCCGATGCCGGCACCCGGTACCTGGTGCTGGAGATGGGTGCGGGCCGCAAGGGGGATCTGAGGTATCTGACCGGGCTGGCACCGCCCCAGGTCGGGCTGGTGCTCAATGTCGGCACCGCGCATGTGGAGCGGATGGGAGGCGGGCCGGCCGATGTGGCCGAGGCCAAGGGCGAGCTGGTCGAGGCGCTTGCGGCGGACGGGTTCGCGCTGCTCAACGCCGATGACCCGTACGTCATGGGCATGGTCGGTCGCACCCGGGCCCCGATCCTGTTGTACGGCAGGTCGGCGAAGGCGGCGGTGCGAGCCGAGGACGTGCGGCTGGACGAGCGCGCGCGAGCCGCGTTCGAGCTGGTGACGCCCTCCGGCCGCGCCCGGGTCGAGCTCGGCCTCATAGGCGAGCATCAGGTGAGCAACGCCCTGGCCGCCGCCGCCGTCGCCACCGCACTCGGCCTGGGCGTCACCGAGATCGCCGATGGGCTGAACGCCGCACGGCGGCGCTCCGCGGGCCGGCTGGAGATCGTCGAACGACCTGACGGCATCACCATCGTCAACGACGCCTACAACGCCAACCCCGAATCCATGCGGGCCGGGCTGCGGGCGGCCAAGGCCCTGGCCGGCACTCGTCGTACCGTCGCCGTGCTCGGCGCGATGGGGCAGCAGGGGGACGCCTCCCGCGCCCGGCACGCCGAGATGGGCCGGCTCGTCGCCGACCTCCGCTTCGACGTGCTGATCGCGGTCGGAGCAGGGGATCCGCTCGCGATGGCGAAGGCAGCGCAGTCCTCGAGCCAGGGTGTGGCCGTCCATACCGTCGAGGACGCGGCCGCCGCCCTCAGGCTGGCCACCGCGCTGCTCGAACCGGGAGACGTGGTGTTCGTCAAAGCCTCCAGCGAGATCGGGCTCAGCACCTGCGCCCGTGCGCTGGCCGGCGCCTGACCGCCGGCGCATCGCCGAGGGGCCGAGCGGATCGGCCAAGTCCATGCCGATGCACTGCCTGGCCGGACTCGACCAGGCCAGTGGCGGCACCGTCACCGTGGCCGGCACCGACCAGCCTGCCGGCGCAAGCAAGCGAAACGGAGTTCCATGCGCGCTATCGGTCTCATCGGCGGGTTGAGCTGGGAATCGACGGTGATCTACTACCAGATCATCAACCAGCGGGTACGCGAGCGCCTCGGCGGCAGCCATTCCGCCAACAGTCTCATCTGGTCGGTCGACTACACGACCGTCGAGGACCTCATCTTCGCCGACCGCTGGGACGAGGTGAGTACGTTGCTGACTGGTGCGGGCAGGAAACTGGAGGATCTCGGCGCCGAGGTCCTGCTCATCTGCAGCAACACCTTCAGCCGGGTGAGCGACGACGTGGCACTGGCCGCGGGCGTGCCCGTGCTGCACATCGCCGACACCGTGGGCGCGGAGGTCCGCGCCAGGGGAATGCGCAAGGTCGGTCTGCTGGGCACCAGCTTCACCATGGAACAGCCCTTCTACCGGGATCGGCTGGCCGCCCACGGCTTCGACGTGGTCGTCCCGCGACGTGAACAGCGGGAACTGGTCCATCGGGTGATCTTCGACGAGCTGGTGCGCGGGGTGATCCGGGAATCGTCCAGGGACGCGTACGCCCGGATAGTCGCCGATCTCGCCGACGACGGCGCCGAAGGCGTCATCCTCGGCTGCACCGAGATCGAGCTCCTGATCAGTGAGAAGGACACCGCCATCCCGGTGCTGCCGAGCGCCCGGCTGCACGCGGAGGCAGCGGCCGGCTTCGCGCTGGCCGACTGACACACCCTCGGTCGTGGCACGATGCGGCGGCTCAGGCGGACAACGCTGCAGCCGCCGCCGTACAACGTCGCGTTGAAAACCGCGAGCTCTTCCTTCCGCCCCACGAACGCCATCTCGCGTGCTGCTTGCAGGAGCCATCCCAGCAATCCGGACGTGTTGTTACTCTCCGTTGACATACCCCTAACCCCTCTCCGAACGCCCGGTCGATGAATCGCACACCAGGGCTACTTCTGGTCCTCGTTCTCGCTTACCTAGCCCACGCCGGGTGGGGTCGTCGTCGTGGTGGTGTGCCGCCGCAGTCTGGGCGGTACTCGAAGTGCCACCACTCGTTGTCGTAGATGCGGTAGAGGTCGTAGCGGGCGCCGTGTTCCTCGAGCCAGCGCGCGCCTTCGTGCGGGCGCACGTCCAGCGCGATGCCCTTGACGTGGTTGGATTCCGCCGGTGGTAACACGAGCATCCGTGCCAAGGCCGGGGAGCCGGAGCGGCGCACTTCCTCGTCGAACATCCGTTGTTGGACATGGGGATCGCGGTATCCCGAGGTGAGGCCGATGAGCTGGCCGTGACGCCAGAGCGCCTCGGTGCGCGCCGCGGTGAACGCCGCCATGGCGCCGTCGGTGAGCCCGGTGAGGTCCTCGGCGGGGAATCGCATCCCCAACGCCCAGCGGCAGGCCAGTTCGCGGGCGCGGCCGGGATGGCGGGCCAGCGCCGCGGGCAGCAAGAGCACGGCCAGCACCAGCGTGACCACGGCGTACAGCCGGTCACGGGGCCGAGGTGGGATGGTGCGTGGTTCGTCCATGGCGACTACGATTGGCGCCGAATGTGCGCGCGTTGTCCGCCGAATGTCATGGTTTCTCGACTGCGGCCACCGTCGGTGCGACCGTGACACAACCATGACACGGCGCGGACGAGGCGGGGACAAAGCCGGCCGACAGTGGATGGGGTTGACTGGCGGGCGAGTTACGGAGCGTGCTTTGATTCGCGGCGTGTCGCGAGTGTTGTTGATCGAGGATGACCCGGCCGTGCGGGAGGGCCTTGAGCTGGCCCTGGCCCGGCATGGGCACCGGGTGCGCGCGGTCGAGTCCGGCGAGCAGGGCCTGGACCGGCTGCGTACGGACCTTCCCGATGTCGTCGTGCTCGATCTGATGTTGCCTGGCATGGACGGGTTCGAGGTCTGCCGCCGCATCCGGGCCGTCGGTGAGGTACCGATCATCATGTTGACAGCGCGCAGCGACGACATGGACGTGGTGGCCGGGTTGGAGGCGGGCGCCGACGACTACGTGGTCAAGCCGGTGCAGCCCAGGGTGCTCGAGGCACGCATTCGCGCGGTGCTCCGGCGGATCGGCCGGGACCAGGCGGAGCTGGAGCGGCACGGGGACCTGACCATCGATCGGGCCGGGCTGGTGGTCGCCCACCGCGGCGTGCCGGTCAGCCTTGCCCCGACCGAGCTGCGCCTGCTGCTCGAGCTCTCCGGCACGCCGGGCCGGGTGCACAGCCGCCAGCAGCTGCTGGAGTCGGTGTGGGAGCATGGCTATTTCGGCGACTCGCGTCTCGTGGACGCGTGTGTGCAGCGGTTGCGCGCGAAGATCGAGGACGATTCGGCGGCGCCCGTCTACGTGCAGACGGTGCGTGGGTTCGGGTACCGGTTCGGGCCGGTGTGAGCCGCCGATGGCACCTCGGCCGAGCCTGGGGCTGCGTGCCCGGCTGCTGTTCGCGTTCGCACTGCTGTGTGTGGTCACCGCGGCGGCGGTAGCCGGCGGGATCTACGTCGATGCCCGCAACGCCATCCTGCAGAGGACCCAGGATGCCGCGGTGCGGGCGATGACAAGCCGCCTGGAGGAGCTCTTCCCCTTGCGGAACCCGGCGCCGGGCCCGGCCGAACTCGGAGAGATCGCCGCCACCGTGACCGACGGGAACAGCTCCGCGGTCGCCTTCTACCACGAGCTGCACTCGCCGACCGGCCCGCCGCCGGGGCTCGAAGCGCCCGGCATGAACCCGCTGGTCCTGGATCCCAGGGCGATTCCACCGGAGCTGCGGCGAACGGTGGCCGGCGGCGAGGTCGCGTGGCAACGCGTGGTGTGGCAGGGCGCGCCCTTCTTGGTCATCGGCACGCCGTTGCTGATCGCCGACCCGGGTCAGCCGACGCGGATGTCCGGCATCGAGGTCTACGCCGCGCGTAGCCTGCTTCCCGAACAGCGCAGCATCGACCGGCTCGCCGCACGCGCCTGGCTGACCGGCGGGGCGGCCCTGGCGTTCGCGGTCGTCCTGGCGTTGCTGGCCACCCGTGGCGTGCTGGGCCCTGTGCGCGAGCTCGGCCGGGCGGCACGCCTGCTGGGCCAGGGCGAGATGCGGACCAGGATCGCGGTCCACGGCTCCGATGAGCTGGCCGACGTGGCACGCACGTTCAACACCACCGCCGCGGAACTGGAACGGCACGTCAAGCAGCTGCGCGAGATGGAGGCCGACGCCCGCCGGTTCGTGGCCGATGTGTCCCACGAACTGCGCACCCCGCTGGCCGCGCTCGCCGCGGTCGCCGACGTCCTGGAGGACGAGGCGGACCGCCTGCCCGAGCCCGCCGGCAGGGCCGCCAGGCTGGTCAGCCAGGAGACGCTCAACCTCACCGCTCTGGTGAACGACCTCATCGAGATCAGCAGGTTCGACTCAGGCGTCGCGGCCCTGGCGCCGAACGAGGTCGACGTGGCCGAACTCGTGCGCGCGACCCTGCGTGTCCGGGGCTGGTCGGAGTCGGTGCACACCGAGCTTCCCCCCGGGGTGACGGCGCGGCTGGACCCGCGCCGAGTGGACGTCATCCTCGCGAACCTGGTCGGCAACGCCCTGCGGCACGGCGAGCCACCGGTGTCGGTACGGCTTCGCGCCGACGCGGACTGGATCTCTCTCGAGGTCCGCGACCACGGACCGGGGCTGGACGAGGCCGTGCTGCCGCACGTGTTCGACCGGTTCTACAAGGCCAGCGCGGCCAGGGCCAGGTCCGAGGGCAGCGGCCTGGGCCTGGCCATCGCGCGGGAGAACGCGCGTCTGCACCGGGGCGACCTCACCGTCAGCAACGCCCCGGACGGTGGCGCCATGTTCACGCTGCGCCTGCCACGCCGGGCACACGATCCGGACGGAGGCCCCGAGTGAGGACCCGCCTGGCCCGCCGCATGCTCGCCGCGGGCCTCGCATCGCTCGTTGCCGTGGCCGGCTGCGGCGTGCGGCCCAGCGACGTCGTCCGCGCCGGCGACCCGCCGAGCGGAGGCGTCGCACCCACCATGGCGACCACCCTCTACCTGGTGAAGAGCGGCCGGCTCAGCGCGGTGACGCGGCCCCGTGGGCGTCCCATGTTCCTCACGGACACGCTCGCGCTGCTGGCAGCCGGGCCCACCGTGATGGAACGGGCGGACGGATTCACCACCGACGTCCCGCCCGAAGCCGGCCCGTTCGAGGTGACCGCCAAGCCGGCCGGCGACTTGGAGGTGACCCCGTCCATTCCGGCCGGCGAACTGTCCAAACTGGCCGTCCAGCAGATCGTGTGCACGGCCGCCGCCACGGCGGCGGAAAGCCCTGCCCGGGTCACCGTCGTCGGTGCCGAGCAGGGCTTCAGCCCCCGGAACTGCCCGGGGTAGACGACCAGCCGGGTGCCCGGGAACGACGCACCGCCGGCTCCTTCGAGGTCGGGACGCTCGACCGCTGGCCCGCCGCGTCACTTCAGGCACCAGGGGGCGACCGCTCCGAGGCTGAGCCCGATCACCTGCCGGGTGCCGTGACGGGCCGCGTCGCCCGACAGTGCCGGATCCTGGCCACCGGCGTCGCCGAGCACGTGGAGGCGGCCGAGCCGCTCGAACGCCTGTGCGCGCAGGTCGCCACCGTCCGGGACCACGACGACATCGACGCCACGGCCTCGGTCAACTTGTCCACGGCCGCGACGGTATTCGGCGGCGGATGCGCGTGAGGTCACTGCCGGCGCCGCCGATCGGCGGACGGGCCGGCTGTCAGCGGCGCAGGGCGGCGGCGAGGTCGTCGAGGTAGTGGGAGACCGGTCCCAGGGTGAGCAGCCCGCTGCCCGCCCCGGCCAGTTCCGCCGCGGCGGGCGCGAGCGCGGAATGGGCCCGCTCCATCGACTCCCGGTCGCCGACCGCGACGGCGGCTCGCGCCACCAGACACCACATGGCCTCCAGCAGCAGGTCTCGGGGCGGGTCAGGGATGTGGCGCAACTTCGCCGCCGCCTCATCTCGGCGGCCCTGGGCGAGCAGCACCACGGGACGCACCCACGGCTCGTAGGGTCCGAACCCGGCGCCCTCGTCCGCCGATGCGGCCCGAGGAGGCCGAGCGGGTTGTGCGTGGCCGCGCAGGCGCAGGCACAGCAGCGCGAGCGGCAACAGTCCGCGCTCGAGCCCCGGCATACCGGCGCCGTCGAGCCGGGCGGCGGCGGCCCGATAGGCCGACTCGACGTCCTCCACCGGCGCCTGCCCGGTCGCGTCGAGCCGCAACGCTCGGTACCACTGGGTGAAGACGCTCACCAGCGGCAGCTCGTACCGCTCGGCCAGGCGGTCGGCGGCGCAGGCGTGGGCGTCGGCTCCGGGGAAGTCCGCGAGCGCGCAGCGGGCTTGGAGACGGATGAGGTGCCCGAGAACCTCGTAGGTGGCCAGGGCATGCCGAGCCGACAGGGCGACCAACTCGGCGCCGATCGCATCCCGGTGCACAGCCAGCCCCGCCCGGTGGAACGTCTGCATGAACACGGCATTGAGCGCGAACGCCAGCAGCCTAGGATCGTCCAGCCGGCGTGCCAGCCGTTCCGCCTCCCGGGCGGCTTGTGGGCCGCGCGGCGAGTGGGTGCCCCGTGACTCCAGTCCGATCGTGGCCAACAGGCGAGCTCGCGCCGCATCATGCGCCCCCGCCGGGAGGGCGGTGGCCGGCGGGAAGGCTGCCAGGGTGGTCAGGGCGCGTTCGGCTGCCGCGATCACGTGCGCCGCCTGGTCCGGGTCGTCGAGGCGGGTCCAGATCGCCGGAACGTCGTAGGCGCCGATGACGCGGGCCGTCAGCTGCGCGTCGCCCAGTTCCTCCGCCGCCGCGATGGCAGCCACCCGGTGCTCGCGAGCCGCCTGCAGACCACCGCCCCCGGTCACCGCCAGGCCGCGCATCAGCGTCACCGTCGATTCCAACCGGGCCCGCGCACCCCGCGGCGCGCTGCGGTCGTAGGCGGCGGCCGCCCGCGCCCACACCGTCTCGGCCGCCCCCGGCTCCGCCGCACGCGATTCGGCCGCACGCGATTCGGGCGCACCTGATCCGGACGTACTCGAGTCGGACGCGGCCGAGCCGGATGCGGCCGGGCTGAGGTGGTCGGCGTGGTGGAGGATGTCGCTCTCCAGGCGGCGCAGCGCCGGCCCCGGGTCCACGCCCAGGTGCTCGGCCAGCAGCGTACGCGCCCGGCGTAGCACGGCGAGCGCGTCGCCCTGGCGCCCGGTACGGTACAGCGCCAGGGCCAGCAGCCGCCAGCCCTCCTCCCGCCATGGGTGATCGGCCACGTGCGCGTCCAGATCCGGCACCGCCGCCCCGGCAAGCCCCAGGGCCAGCCGGGCCTCGGCTCGGCGTTCGACGGCGTGCAGCCGCAGCTCCGTCAGCCGGGAGCGCTCCGCAAGGGCCCAGGGCTCGTCGGCGAAGTCGGCGTAGGCGGGCCCGCGCCACCATCCCAGCGCCTCCTCCAGTCGCTCGAGGACCTCCTCGGGCGGTCCCGCGGCGGCCACCGCCCGTTCGAAGCGCCAGGCGTCCACCGTTTGCGGCTCGGCGCGCAACGCGTACCCAGGGCCCTCGGTGACCAGCAGCCGGGCCGGGGCTCGGGGCGGGCGATCCGGCTCCAGCGCCCGGCGCAGGGCCGCAACGAACGTGCGCACCGCGCCCACCGCATCGGCAGGGGGATCCTCCCAGAGGTCGGCCACCAGGCGGGAGACCGGGACCACGCGCCCCCGGGCGGCGATCAGCCGGGCCAGCACCGCACGATGCCGCGGCCCCTTCAAGCCGATCGCACGCCCGGCGCCGTCCCAGGCCGCCACCGGCCCCAGCACCCCGAACACCACCCGCACTTCCTGCTCACCCCCAGGTCACGGTAGCGCGCTCATCGGATGCTCATTCACGCCCGGCACGCTGGAGGCAGAACGCCGCGGAGCCGTAGGTGCGGCGGCAGTGCGCCACGCCGTACGCACAGCCTTCACGCCGCGCGGCGCCAGTGCCCCTACACCTACGCGCGGCCCCGCATCCCGTGTACGGCTGGGCCCAAACCGGCCCAATCGACCCAAAAAGAAAGAACGCCATCATGGTCATCGAAGGCTTCACCTATCACCGCGTCCCCGTCGGCGACGGCGTGTCGCTCAGCGCGGCCGTCGCCGGCGAGGGCAGCCCGATCGTGCTGCTGCACGGCTTCCCGCAGACCCACCTCATGTGGCGGCACGTCGCCCCCGAGCTGGTGGCGGCCGGCCACACCGTCATCTGCCCCGACCTGCGAGGCTACGGCGCCAGCGACAAACCCGCCGAGACCGGCCCCGACACCTACGCCAAGCGCACCATGGCCGCCGACATCATCGCCCTGGCCCGCGCATTGGCCCACGAGCGCTTCGCCCTGGCCGGGCACGACCGCGGCGCCCTGGTCGCCTTCCGTGCCGCGCTCGACCACCCCGCCGCGATCACCCACCTGGCCTGCCTGGACGTGCTGCCGACCCTGGACATGTGGGAGGCGCTGCACGGCGCCGCCGCGGCCGTCGGTTTCCACCTCTACCTGATGGCCCAGCCGCCCGGCCTGCCCGAGCGGCTGATCGCGGCCGACCCGGACGCCTTCTTCGGCCACTTCCTCGACGCCTGGACCGGCGACCCGCAGGCGATCCCCTCCGACGTCCGCGCCGCGTACCTGGAGGCCTGCCGCGACGCGATCCCCTCGATCGTCGCCGACTACCGCGCCTCGGCAGGCATCGACATCGAGCACGATCAGGCCGACCAGGACGCGGGAAATCGCCTGCGGATGCCGGTGACGGTGCTCCAGCAGGACTGGGGCGCCGCCCTCGGCTACGACGCGGCGGCGCTGTGGCGGGCCTGGGCGCCCGACGTCCGGCATGGCACCGTCGGCTTCGGCCACTTCATGGCCGAGGAAGCCCCTGCCGGCATCGTCAAGGCCCTCCGGGAGCTGCTCGAGCGCTGAAAGTTCACACCCGTACGACGTGCGCATGGCAAGGAAGCAGCGCGTCGAACCATTTGGCGCGTTGCCGGCACGTCTCGGCGCTCGCCTGCACCGGCAGCAGTTGACTCCCACTGGCGGCAGGGGAGCGCTGACCATCAACCCCTGCCGGCCGCGCTGTCTCAACGAGGGCAAGGACCCGAACGCCGCCACGACACGCGGCCGTGGAAGCCGGGGCCAACTACACCTGCTGAGGCCGCACGCCTAGCAGTCGCCGGTGGGCTCGACGTGCTCGGTGCAGATCACTTGGGCGTTGCTGACCGCCGCCTGGAGCAGGGTGTAGAGGGTCTCGCGCTGGCCGGCGTCGAGCGCGCCGAGCACCTCGTCCTCGACCGCCGCCAGCGCGAGCTCGACCTCGGCCAGCCGCCGGGAGCCCGCCTCGGTGAGCTGCACCACGTGGCGGCGGCGGTCTTCGGGAGCGCGGCGGCGCTCGACCAGGTCCTGGGCTTCGAGGTCGTTGAGCAGGCCGACCACGTTGGTGCCGTCCATCGCCAGCATGGTGGCCAGGGACTGCTGGTTGCAGGCGCCGGCGTCGCGCAGCACGGTCAGCGCGACGACGTGGCGGGGCCGCAGGCCGAGGGGGGCCATCACCGACTCGGCGCGCATGCGGATGCGGCGGGAGAGGTGGTCGAGCAGGGGGCCCGAGAGGTGCGCCGTTTGGTCTGCGGCGGGCGCGGAGGTCATGACGTCAGTCTACGGCTTGGCAGAACCATCCATGTGGTGGTAATCATTGATGTGCCACAAACGATTTATTGAGGAAGAACGATATGGCACATCTTCTCCACATCGACTCGAGCATCCAGGGCGAGCGCTCGACCAGCCGCAAGCTCACCGCGCAGGCCGCCGCGGTCTGGCGGTCGGCACACCCGGGCGGCACCACCACCTACCGCGACCTGGGCCGCGACCCGCTCCCGCACCTCGACGCGGCGGGCGGTCTGGCCCGGCTGGTCCCGGCCGGGCAGCACACCTCCGCCCAGGCCGCCTCCTGGGAGCTGACCGAGCAGCTCGTCAACGAGGTCAAGCAGGCCGACACGATCCTGCTGGGCCTGCCGCTCTACAACTACGCCGCGCCCAGCAGTGTCAAGGCGTGGGTGGACCACCTCATCGCCCCCGGGCTGGCGTTCGACCCCGAGACCGGCACCGGGCTGCTGGCCGGCAAGGAGTTCATCGTGCTGGCCAGCCGCGGCGGCGGCTACGGTGAGGGCGCCCCACGTGAGGGCTGGGACCACGCCGGGCCGTGGCTTCCCCACGGGCTGTCCATGGTGGGGCTGACGCCGCGGTTCATCACGGCCGAGCTGACGCTGGCCGGGGTGAACCCGGCGATGTCCGATCTGATCCCGCTGGCCGCCGAGAGCCTGGCGGCGGCCCAGCGTGAGATCGACACCCTGTGGCGGGCCAAGGTGCCTGCCTAGGCTCCCGCCAGATGGGAGCGGAGCGTGCCGGTGAGCGGCCCGCGGTTCTCGCAGTCGATGAACGCGAAGCAGCTCGCCGGCCGCTCCGCCTCCTGCGGGCTCACGCCCTCGAAGCACCGCCCGAAGTCCGCCACCAGCGGCCCGGCCGACAGGGGCACCCCTACGAGAACGGGTCGAAGGTGGGGAACCCCTTGTCGAACATCCGCCGCGGAAACACGCCGACCCGCTCCTCTATCTCTCCTGGCGCAGGGGCGCGGTGCTGCCGCGGATGAGCAGCCGGGGCTGGAAGCGCACGTCGTAGCCGCCGGACTCGCCGTTCATCAGCGCCCACAGCCGCTCCCACGCCTGCCTGCCCAGCTCGTTCTTCGGGATCGACGCCGTCGTCAGCGGCGGCGTGGTGTAGCGGGCGAAGGCGATGTCGTCGAACCCGGTCACCGACACGTCGGCGGGCACCCGTACGCCGAGCTCGTGCAGGCCGGTCAGCGCGCCGGAGGCCACCATGTCGTTGAACGCCACCACCGCGCTCGCCCCGCAGCCGGCCACGGCGCCCGCCGCGGCGTGGCCGTCGTCGAACATCGACCCGCACGCCAGCTCCGTCAGCCGGAAACCGGGCTCCCCGGCCGCGGCGGCGCGCAGCGTGGCCAGCCGCTCGGCGTTGCTCACGCTGCCCTCTGGACCGGCCAGATAGGCCAGGTGGCGGTGGCCCAGAGTGGTGAGGTGGGCGACGATGGCGGCCATGCCCGACGCGTTGTCGACCGTCAGCGACGGCGCGCCCGAGCCCGGCACGTCCCGGTAGACCAGCACGAACGGCGCGAGCCTGGCACGCAGCTCGACCAGCCGCTCGTCGGAGGCGCGGGGCGAGGCCAGCACGAGCCCGTCGGAGTTGCGCCGGGCCTCCAGCGCCAGCACCGTCTCCTCCTCGGGGTCCTCGTTCGACTCGGCCACCAGCAGCCGCCGCCCGGCCTGGCCCGCGGCCTGGCTGAGCCCCCGCAGCACGCCCTGGAACAGCGGATTGGCCAGGTCGGGCACGATCAGCGACACGTTGCCCGTCCGGCCGAGCGCCAGGCTGCGGGCCGCCACGCTCGGCTCGTAGTCCAGCGCCCGCGCGGCCGCCCGCACGCGTTCGGCCAGCTCCGGGTTGACCGTGGTCGAGCCGTTCATCACGCGCGACACCGTGGCCCGCGACACCCCGGCCGTCTCGGCCACCCGGCTGATCGTCGCCGGCCCCGCCGGCCGCGGCCCGCGCCGCCCCGGCCGGTGGACCGGCTCCTCCTGATCGGCGTCTCCGGTGCTCGCCCTCATCCGCTCTCCCTGCACGCTCGGGCCCCTCCCTGCATGCACTCATTCAAGCGCCCCCGGCGACCGGTCAAAGCCGCTATGGCGAGGGATGCAGACCCTCGTGCTCGACCGACCAGTCCGCCGGGAAACCGGGCGCCGGCGGGCCGCCCTCCCAGCCGGCGGCCATGAGCGCCACCGCCGCCAGCAGGCCGCCGTTGCCCGGCAGGTAGACCGGCAGCGTGTCGGTCTGCCGGTTGTGGCCGTTGGGCAGGTAGGCGTTCTTGGCCACCGGCATGAGCAGCGTCTCGACGGCGGTCTCCGGCTCGCCCAGCCGGGTGGCGGTCATGGCCATCGCCGGGTAGTCCCAGCCCCACGTGGTGTCCCATTTCCAGCTCGCCAGCACGTTCCGAAGCGTCGCCCGCATCGTGGCGGGGTCGATGAGGCGGGTCGGCGGGACGAAGCCGAGCGCGTACAGCATCGACGGGTGGTCGTCGGGCACCGTGTACGGCGGCGCGTCCATCGCCGCGTACACCCCGCCGCGCACCCGCGGACGGCGCATCCCCTCGGCCACCTCCGCCCAGGACGGCTCGGGCGGCAGGTCCAGCAGGCGGCGCCACCGCTGCGCCACGCCCAGCGCCCACGACCAGTACGCCAGCTCGAACGTCGGGTCGGCCGCGCTCGCCCGCACGGACGCGTACGACTCCTGCGCCGGCACCAGCGGCGGGCCCAGCGCGTACCCGCCGGGCCCCTTGATCGCGAAGGAGGCCATGAACGCGGCCGTCTCCAGTACGATCCCGGCATACCGCTCCAGCGCGTGGCGGGTGCCGCGGGCCCGGCGCACCAGCTCGGCCAGGAAGATCGGGTGCGGCTGCTGCCACACCAGGAACGGCCCGATCGGGCTGGGACTCTCCCGCCCGTCCGGACCCACCTGCTTGGGCCAGCGTGCACCCGCGCACCCCTGGGAGCGCGCGGTCCCGCGGGCTCGCGGCAGCGCGGAGGCGTACCAGGCCAGGCTGCGCTCCAGCAGCTCGGACCGCCCCCACAGCGGGAAGTGCGCCGCGTGCCACCAGTGCATCTCCAGGTGGAAGCGACCCCGCCAGCTGTTGGCCATCAGCCCTGTCTCAGCCGGGGGAAGCGAGCCCGCGCAGTGGATCGCCGTCAGGTACTGCGACAGCACCACCCTGCGCTCCAGCTCGCCCGCCCGCTCGTCGCGGCTGCCCGACAGGTCGACGGCGCCGCCCGTGCTCCAGAACCGCGCCCAGTGCCGCGCGGACGCCGACGCCACCTCCTGGAAGGCGAGCGGCTCAGCGTTGAAGGCGATGACCAGCTCGGCGGCGGTGGCCTCCGGGAAGGTGATGCGGAACTCGTGCGGTCCGGCCTCCGTCACCTGCCCGTTCGTCGCCACCTTGACGTGGTAGGCGGTGTCGTCGAGGACGCGCTCCACCGTGAACCCACCCCGCGAGGGCCGCAGCGTCGAGGAGTGCGCCTCGGGCCGATCCCAGTCGGCCGCGTTGCCCCAGGCCTGCGACCCGTACGGGAACGCCAGCCGCACCGACGGCCCGCCCGCCGGCAGGCCCGACTCCAGCCGCACGGCCAGCACGTCCCGCTCGGGATGGCAGGCGGTGACGACCCGCACCGGCGAGCCGCGCAGCCGGTAGCGGCTGGTGATGGTGCCGCTCCACAGATCCAGCCGCTGCCGGACGTCGCTCACCTCGGCAGGTGTCACATCAGCGAGCCCGATCCGGCCCAGGTCGAGCCGGTGCGGGTTGGCGCGCAGCCACGACTCGGCCGCCGAGGCCGGCGCCTCGCCCGCGCCGCTCAGGTCGCCGCGCATGTCCACGTACGGCACCGGCCCGCGCGGCGTCTCATAGGCGCGCACCGTCTCGGCCAGGTCGTACGAGCCGGGCACGCTGTGCCAGCCCCACGAGGACATGGTCGCCAGCAGTGTGCCCGGGCCGGTGCCGGTGCGGTCCTGGACCGGGTAGCGGTCGGGGAAGGTCTGCAGCCCGGTGACGTCGACCGTGCAGCAGAACTCCCCGTTGCCGACCGACAGCGGCGACCGCGGCAGGATCCCCGTCACCTCGACCGCGTGCCGGTCGGCGAGTGCGCGGCGGTCGATCATTGCTTGATCGCCACCTGGACCTGCTTGATGAAGTCCGCCGCCGCCTCGGCCGGCTTCTGCCGGTCGAACAGCACCTCGGCGTTGACGCGGTCGAGGATCTTCGGCGTGTCGGTGGACCCGGTCGGCCCGATCACCAGCGGCGGCCCCGCCTTCGGCGTCAGCTTGTCGATGAACTGCGCCTGCGCCTTCTCGTCCTCGCCCAGCACGCTCTGAATGCCGGCGCGGACCTCGGAGTTGGCCGGCATGCCCCGGTCAGCCAGGATGATCTTCCCGGCGTCGACGCTGTTGACCAGGAAGTCGAGGAACTTGGCGGCCTCCTGCGGGTGCTTGCTGCGCGCGTTGATGCTGTAGATCTGCGAGGCCTGCAGCCACATGCCGGGCCGGGCGCTCTCGCCCGGCAGCCGGATCAGCTTCAGCGGCTGACCGGAGGCCTTGCGCAGCGCGGTGAGCTGGTTGCTCCAGTCGAACTGCATCGCGGCCAGGCCCCGGCCCATCAGCGACTGCTCGGGCGCGGGCTGGGTGATCAGCTCGGCCGTCTGCGAGGCCGGCGGGGTCGCCCCGGCATCGCGCAGCTCCAGCGTCATGGTCCACCAGTCGACCAGCGTCTGCCGGCCGATGCCGACCTTGCCGTCGGCGGTGTAGAGCGCCTCGCCGCGCTGGCGCGAGTACGCGTCCAGCATGTCGGTCCTGGTGGGGTCGGCCAGCGCGAAGGTGCCCTTGGGCACCTTCGGGGCGATCTCTTTGGCGATGCGCTTGAAGTCGTCCCAGGTCCAGGTGTCCTCGTCGGGCAGTTCGACGCCCGCCTTGTCGAACACCGCCGGGTTGACCACGACGGCGATGGCGTTGACGCCGGTCGGCACGCCGTACTGGACGCCGTCGAACTTGCCGTTCTCGAGAGCCGCGGCGCCGATCTTGTCGGTCTTCAGGCCGACCTTGGCCAGGTCGAGCAGGGCGCCGCGGTCGCCGTACTCGCGCGGATAGGCGCCGCCGAGCGTGATGACGTCCGGCGCGCGGCCGCCGGCCACCTCGGTGGCCAGCCGGTCGAAGTAGGAGTTGAAGTCGGTGTACGTGCCCTTGACCTTGATGCCGGGGTTCTTGGCCTGGAAGGCGTCGATGACCTTCTGGGTGGCGGCCGCCCGGTCGTTGTTGCCCCACCAGCCGAAGCGCAGCTCGACGGTGCCGTCGTCGCCGCCGGACGAGCCAGAGCAGGCCGAGGCCGCCAGCACGACGCCGGCCAGGCAGAGCGCCGCTAGTCTCCTTGGCATGAGCCAGTCTCCTTAAAACGTTTTAACGGAAGACATTATTTGAAGCCGGTCGTGGCGATGCCCTGAGTCAGGTAGCGCTGGCCGGCCAGGAAGAACCCGAAGATGGGGACCAGGCCCACGATCGACATGGCGAACAGCTGGCCCCAGTCCGTCTCGCCCTGCCCGTCCATGAACGAGCGCAGCGCGACCGGCATGGTCCACAGCTCGGGGTCGGTCAGGAAGATGAGCTGGCTGAAGAAGTCGTTCCAGGTCCAGATGAAGGTGAACAGCGCCGAGGTCGCCAGCGCCGGCACCGACAGCGGCATGATGATCCGCCAGTAGATCCGGATGTGCCCGCAGCCGTCGATGCGGGCCGCCTCATCGAGCTCCCGCGGCAGGCCACGGATGAACTGCACCATCAGGAAGATGAAGAACGCGTCGTGCGCCAGGAACTTCGGCACCACCAGCGGCAGGTTCGTGTTGATCCAGTCGAGCTGGGAGAACAGCACGTACTGCGGGACGATCAGTACGTGGACGGGCAGCATCAGCGTCGCCAGCATGGCGGCGAAGAACAGGTTGCGGCCCCGGAAGTTCAGCCGCGCGAAGGCGTAGGCGGCCAGCGAGCACGACAGCAGGTTGCCTATCACCGCCAGGATCGCGATCACGGCGGAGTTCAGCAGGTAGTAGTGGAAGGGGTGCTCAAGGGCCGTCCAGCCCGCGGCGTAGTTGCCGAAGTCGGTCTCGGTGGGCCAGATCGACGGGTCGCGGAAGATCGTCTCGGTGGGCTTGACCGAGCTCGACACCATCCACAGCAGCGGATAGAGCATCACCAGGCCGAAGCCGATGAGCAGCACGTGCTTCGACAGCCTTCTAGCTCCCATAGAACACCCACCGCTTGGCGAAGAGGAAGTTGAGCCCGGTCAGCGCGGCGATGACGGCCAGCAGGAACCACGCCATCGCCGAGGCGTAGCCCATGTCGAACGAGCCGAAACCGCGCTGGTAGAGGTAGAGCGTGTAGAGCAGGGTGGAGTCCGACGGGCCGCCCTGCCCGCCGCTGATCACGAACGCCTGGGTGAAGCTCTGGAAGGCGCCGATCATCTGCAGCACCAGGTTGAAGAAGATGATCGGGGTCAGCAGCGGCAGCGTGATGCGGAAGAACCGCGACACGGTGCCCGCGCCGTCCACCTGCGCCGCCTCGTAGTAGGAGACGGGAATCTGGCGCAGCCCGGCCAGGAAGATCACCATGGGCGCCCCGAACGTCCACGCGTTCAGCACCACGAGCGTGCCCAGCGCGAAGTCGGGGTGGGCCACCCAGCTCACGCCCTCGACGCCGGCCATCGACAGCAGCTGGTTGACCAGGCCGTCCTTGCCGAAGATCTGCCGCCACAGGATCGCGATGGACACGCTTCCCGCCAGCAGCGACGGCAGGTAGTAGATCGAGCGGTAGAAGCTCAGCCCGCGTACGCCGCGGTTGAGCACGAGTGCCAGCGCCAGTGCCAGCGCCAGCTGGACGGGCACCGACACGAACACGTAGATGAAGGTGACCAGCAGTGACTTGTGCAGCCGCGGGTCCTCCAGCATCTCGGCGTAGTTGGCCGGCCCCAGCCATTCGGGCGGCTTGAGCAGGGTGTACTCGGTGAACGACAGATAGAGCGAGGCCAGGATCGGTCCCACGGTGAAGACGGCCATGCCGATGAACCACGGAGTGAGGAAGAGGTAACCGATCCGGTCGGCCTTGTCGAAACGTTTGCTCATAAATCACCCTTCGCCGGTTGCGCGAGGCGGGGTTGAGGGGGGAACAAGCATCGTCCGGCTTGTGAGTAACCAGTTTCTAACAGAGCTGACATTGGGTGTCAACGCTCAGTGAGCGAAGCGTTGAGCTGGGTGAACATCGGAGGTAAGCGGACTCGGCAAACGGTTGCATCGAGATCTGAGAAACCGGTATCTTACGCGACTCCCAAAACGGCCCGGCGGTGTCGGCGGCCCTCCCGGAGGATGAAGCGATAGACTTCTATCGGTTTGACGGCGACGGTCCGATCCTCCGAGGAGCTGGCATGAGCGAGCCTGTGACCCTGCCCCTGTACATGCGGCGCGACGCGTTCGACCCGGATCCCGAGCTCACCGCGGCGCGCGACGAAGGGCGCATCCGCAAGGAGAGGACCCCGTTCGGCCTCGACGTGTGGATGGTCAGCCGCTTCGCCGACGTCAGGGAGGTGCTCGGAGACTCCGCGCGCTTCAGCAACGCCCAGCGCAACGTCTTCAGCGTGGCCGGCATGCCGGCGCTGAGCGACGAGGAGATCAAGAGGCTGCGGGCGGGCAACCTGCTCTCCTTCGACCCGCCCGAGCACACCCGGCTGCGCAGAATGCTGACGCCCGAGTTCACCATGCGGCGGATGCGCCGTCTGGAGCCGCGCATCAAGGACATCGTCACCGAGCACCTCGACGCCATGGAGGCCGCGGGCCCGCCCGCCGACCTGGTCTCGGCCTTCGCCCTGCCGGTCCCGTCGCTGGTGATCTGCGAGCTGCTCGGCGTGCCCTACGCCGACCGGGCCGACTTCCAGCGGCGCACCGGCAAGATGCTGGACATCTCGCTGCCCATGGAGGAGCGCAGGGCGGCCCAGCTCGAGTCGCGCGCCTACATGGCGGAGCTGGTCGCCCGCACCTGGGCCGAGCCGGGCGAGGACCTGCTCGGCATGCTCGTGCGCGAGCACGGCGACGACCTGAGCACCGACGAGCTCATCGGCATCGCCGGGCTGCTCCTGCTGGCCGGCCACGAGACCACCTCCAACATGCTCGGCCTCGGCACCCTGGCCCTGCTGCGCCACCCCGACCAGCTGGAGCTGCTCAGGAAGGAGCCCACCCGGATCAACGCCGCGGTGGAGGAGATGCTGCGCTGGCTCAGCATCGTGCACTCGGGCACGTTCAAAGTCACCACCACCGACGTCGAGGTGGCCGGACAGCGCATCCCGGAGGGGGAGCTCGTGGTGTGCGCGCTGCCCGCGGCCAACCGCGACCCGGCGTTCATCTCCGATCCCGACCGGCTGGACATCGGCCGCGGCGACATGGGGCACCTGGCCTTCGGCCACGGTGTGCACCACTGCCTCGGCGCGCCGCTGGCCAGGATGGAGATGCAGATCGCCTTCCCCGCCCTCTTCGAGCGCTTCCCCGGCCTGCGTGAGTCCGGGCCGCCCGCGGAGTTCCGCTCCTTCACCATCGTGTACGGGCTTCGCTCGCTCCAGGTGGCCTGGTGAGCGGCTGCTAGCGTTACGGATCGTGCACGAGCAGGGACAGCGAGCCGACGCGCAGCGCAACTCCGACAAGATCATCCGGGCCGCGATCGCCATCCTGCGCGAGAGCGGCCCCGCGCTGTCCCTCGACGAGACCGCCCGGCGCGCCGGGATCGGGATCGCGACCGTGTACCGGCGCTTCGGCGACCGTGACGGAGTGATCAGGGCCGCCTTCGCGACATACTTCGCGGAGGAGGTCGAGCCGCTCGCGCTGGCCGCCCGCGACGCCGCCGATGCCGGGAGCGCGCTGAACGAGGTGCTGGCGGCCACGGTGGAGACCCTGGCCGCCCACCACGGGCTGCTGCGGGCGGCGCACGAGTCGGGCGCGATCACGGTCGACATCGCCGAACGCTTCATGGGCCCGCTCGGCGAGGTGCTGTCCAGAGCCCAGCGGGAGGGTCAGGTGCGCGCCGACCTGGTCGTGCGCGACCTGGCGGCGATCGTCGTGATGGCCCTGTCCACCGTGCACCCGCGCGACCCCGGACACGCCGACCCGCGCCGCTACCTGGCGCTGCTGCTGTCCAGCCTCCGCCCCTCGCCCGGCGAGCTGCCCGCCCCGTCCTGCTCGTGAAGGGACGGCCAGGGGCGACCCCCTGACCGTCCCTCCGCGCTGCTCAGAACCCGCTGCCCTGGATGCCGGCCGACGCGGCGGTCGCCACCGCCACCACCGTGAACAACGCGACCATCAGGGTCAGAACGAATCGACGCCAACGAGTCATGGCACGCCTCCTTCCGGGTCGGGGGATCGACCCACCCCCGTATTCGCCGCACCGGCCCCGGCGGATCACGCCTTCGGCGAGGTGACCGATGCCTGGCCGCCGGATGAGGAGGACCGGACTGCCCGTTTTGCGCGGGCGCCCGCCGGGGACGTCAGGCGTTGGGGCAGCGGGGCGGGGCCGTGCCGTAGGCGTACTGGAGGAAGTCGACCAGGACGGCGGGCCAGGAGTTCCAGTCGTGGCCGCCCGTGCCGTAACAGTAGCGATGGCGCACACCCAGGCCGGTGAGGGTCTGGTCGAAGGCGGCGGCATACGAGCCGAGTATGGCCTCGTTGACCCCGTTGGCCTCGGTGTTCTCCGGGGACGTGGTGCTGTAGCCGCACTCCGAGGGCGCCGGGTCGTCGCCGTCACCGAGCACGTACGCGCCCGAGGAGTCGCGCGGCAGCGCCTTGCATCCGCCCGCGTACAGGCCCAGCCTCCCGCTGAACGGCGCGTACTTGCCCTGCGTCACCAGCACCGCCGGGTCCGCGGACGGCCAGTCGTAGCCGCCGGAGGCGCTGGTCGTGTGCGGGCCGAACAGGGTGTCCAGCCGGTACACCAGCTGCTCCTGCTGGTCGAGCACGGGCAGCCCGTTCGCGTACTTGTTGACCCGGTAGGACCCCAGGTCCAGCAGCGTGATCGCGGCCCCGGCCTGCCACATCGAGTCGGAGAGCGTGCGCTGGGCCGGTTCGGCCCGCAGGTCGATGCCCGGCGAGAAGGCGCCGATGACGGAGAACACGTCGGGGTGCGCGGCGGCGTACTTGAGCGTGCCGAACCCGCCCATCGACAGCCCGGCCAGCCCCCGCCCCGACCGGTTGGCGATCGTGTTGAAGTTGGCGTCGATCCACGGGATCAGCTGGGAGATGTGGTACGTCTCCCACTTGGGTGCGAAATATCCGTCGGTGCGCCCGGCCCAGTCGCTGTACCAGCCGGCCATGCCGCCGGTCGGCATCACCACGATGCCGTCGTAGGGATGGCCGGGCGTGGTACGGATCAGGGACACAAGGTCGGCCTTCGTGGTCCATTCGTCGTAGTTGTCGCCGCCGCCGTTGATGAGGTAGAGCGAGCGGTAGCGGATGCTCCTGGCCGGGTCGTACCCGGGCGGCAGGTAGACGCGGACGGTGATCTCGTGGGCGAGCGGATCGATCGCCGGGGTGCCGCCGGCCGCCTGGAAGATCGCCGTCGAGGTCATGGTGACGTCGCGCAGCTCGGACCCGTCGCTCTGGGGCCGGCGCTCGACCCGCAGGCAGGTGATGCCGTGGCCGTCCGGGTGGGGGAGCGTGGCCGAGCACGTCTCGGCGTACGCCGTCGCCGTGGGCGCCACGAGCGCCGCGGCGAACAGCAGGAGCACGGCGGCTAACCGTCGCATGGCATCTCCTCCGCGCAAATGCTTGCTTGGTTACGAGGCGTCCCGATCATGGCACCAGGCATCGGCGGTCACGTCAACATCCGCCGCATTGACAGCCAAAACAACCAAGCGCATGCTTGGCGGCATGGTCGAGTCCAGGAGATCCGGCAACACCCTGACCCCCGCAGGTCAGACCCGCCGCACCCTGCTCAAAGGGGCCGCCGTCGCAGGTGGCGCCCTGGTCACGGGCACGGCGCTGGGCAGCGCGCCCGCCCGCGCCGACACCGAGTACGACGTCGTGGTCGTGGGCGCCGGCGCCGCCGGGATGACCGCGGCGCTGACAGCCGCCAAGCGCGGGCTGCGTACGATCGTGCTCGAGAAGGCCCCCACGTTCGGCGGCTCGGCCGCCCGGTCGGGCGCGGGCATCTGGATCCCGTGCAACGAGGTCGTCCTCGCCGCCGGAGTGCCGGACACCCCGGCCAAGGCCGCCGCCTACCTCGCCCGCGTCGTCGGCGACACGGTGCCCGTCGAACGGCAGCGGGCGTTCCTCACGGCCGGGCCCGCCATGATCTCGTTCGTGCTGCGGAACAGCCCGCTGCGCTTCCGTTTCATGGAGGGCTACGCCGACTACTACCCGGAGTTCCCCGGCGGGATGCCGAACGGGCGCTCCATCGAGCCCGCCCAGCTCGACGGCAACATCCTCGGCGCCGAGCTGGCCCGGCTCAACGGCCCCTACATCCCCACCCCGACCGGCCTGGTGGTCTACAGCGCCGACTACAAGTGGCTCACGCTCGCCGCGGTCAACGCCAAGGGCCTCGAAGTGAGCACCGCGTGCCTGGCGCGGGGCACCGAGGCCGCGCTGCGCGGCGAGAAACCGCTCACCATGGGACAGGCCCTGGCCGGCGGGCTGCGCGCCGGGCTGCTCACGGCCGGCGTCCCGGTGCTGCTGAACACCCCGCTGCTCGACCTGACCATCGAGTCCGGCCGCGTCACGGGCGTCGTCACGCCCGGCGGAACGGTCAAGGCCCGGCGCGGCGTGATTGTCGGCTCCGGCGGATTCGAGCACAGTGGGGCCATGCGCGCGGAGTTCCAGCGCCAGCCCATCGGCACGAGCTGGACCATCGGCGCCAAGGAGAACACCGGTGACGGCATCGAGGCCGGCGAGCGCGCCGGGGCGGCGCTCGACCTGATGGACGACGCCTGGTGGGGCCCGGCGATCCCGCTGCCCGGCCAGCCGTACTTCTGCCTGGCCGAACGCACGTTGCCCGGCTGCATCCTGGTCAACGGCAACGGCGTGCGCTTCGTCAACGAGGGCGCCCCCTACAGCGACGTCGTCCACGTCATGTACGACCGCAACACCCCGGCCGCGCCCCACATCCCCGCCTGGCTGATCGTCGACCAGAACTACCGCGACAAGTACCTGTTCCGGGACGTCGCGCCACTGCTGCCGCTGCCCGACGCCTGGTTCGACAGCGGCGCCGCGTACAAGGCGTGGACGATCGAGCAGCTGGCCCAGAAGATCGGCGTCCCGCAGGCCGCGCTGCGCGGCACGATCAACCGGTTCAACGGGTTCGCGGTGACCGGCAAGGACCTCGACTTCCACCGCGGCGACAGCGCCTACGACCGCTATTACGCCGACCCGCTGGTCAAGCCGAACCCGTGCCTGGCGCCGCTGTGGCTGCCGCCGTTCTACGCGTTCAAGATCGTCCCCGGGGACCTCGGCACCAAGGGCGGGATGCGCACGGACGCTCGCGCGAGGGTGCTGCGGGTGGACGGCTCGGTCATCCCCGGCCTGTACGCCGCGGGCAACGCCAGCGGAGCCGTCATGGGCCACAGCTACGCCGGCTCCGGCTCCACCATCGGACCCGCCATGACCTTCGGCTACGTGGCCGCCAACGACATCGCCGACACCCCTTAATGCGTTTGCGGGCGCCCCCGCGGCAGAGCACCATGGCGGAATGCGCTTCTCGATCAACATCCCGAACTTCGGGGACTTCGCCGACCCCCGCACCGTCGCCTCGCTGGCCGTCGCGGCGGAGCGGGCGGGCTGGGACGCCCTGTTCGTCTGGGATCACGTCGTCCACGTCAAGAGCCGGCGGCGCACGTTCGGCGACCCTTGGATGCTGCTCACGGCGGCGGCGATGGCGACCACCCGGATCAAGCTCGGCACCCTGGTCACCCCGGTCGCCCGGCGGCGGCCGCAGCAGCTCGCCCGCCAGGTCGCCACGCTCGACGTGCTCAGCGGCGGGCGGGTGATCTTCGGCGCGGGGCTGGGCGGGCCGATCGAGGACGAGTACGGCAGCTTCGGCGAGCCCACCGACCCGGTGGAGCTCTCCGAGCGCCTCGACGAGGGGCTGGACCTGCTGTCCCGCTACTGGACCGGCGAGCCGGTCACCCATCACGGACGGCACTACCAGGTCGAGGACGTCGCCCTCCTGCCCCCGACCACGCAGCGCCCCCGCCCGCCCGTCTGGATCGCCGGGTTCTGGCCGAACCGCAAGCCGATGCGCCGGGCCGCCCGCTGGGACGGCGCGGTCCCGCTGTTCGGGCCGGGCTCACACGGATACGGCCCGCCCGCCGACCAGGTCCGCGACCTGGTGGCGTACCTCCGCGAGCACCGCCAGGACGACAGGCCCTTCGAGATCGTCGTCGGCGGCGTCAGCCCGGCCGGCGGATCCAAGGCGCGCGACCTGCTCGGCCCGCTGCAGGAGGCCGGGGCCACCTGGTGGGACGAGCGGCAGCCCATCGACAGCCCCGACAACGAGCGGCTCACACCCGTGCTGCGCCGCGTCGAGCAGGGCCCACCGACGGTCTAGGGAGTCTCGGCGGTCTGCCATGATTCAAGCGCATTAAGTGATCAACGCTTGAAGGAGTTCCCCCTTGGACCGCAGACGCTTTCTCGCCCTGACCGGCGCAGCCGGGCTTGCCACTGTGGACTTCGCCCGCCCCGCTCTGGCGGCGAGCTACCCGTTCGCCACCGCCGGCGTCCCCGACGAGCTGAAGACGAAGATGGGCGAGCTGGCGCCTTATGGCATCACGGCTGCCGCGTTCACGCCGTCCGGCGGCTGGGTGATCGTCACCCAGGACGGGCGCTATTTCGCCCGCGGCGTGCCCGACGCGTGTTTCGCCGAACTGGGCAAGATGGTCAAGGCGGGCGGGAAGATCCACTGCGTGGCCTTCCCGCCCGAAGGCGGCGATCGCTGGGTGATCACCGGTGACAAGGGGATGTCCGCGCGCGGCCTGCCCGAGGAGTGCCACCAGCGCGTCAGCGACAGCTACGCCGCCGGCCGCCAGGTCCTGCACGTCGCCTTCCCGCCGGCCGGCGGCAACCGCTGGGTGGTGGCCGACACGCAGGGCTTCTACGTCCGGGGCATCGACGACGAGTGCTACCAGATGATGCGGAACCTGACGCAGGGCGGACGCCGGGTGACCCGAGTCGCCTTCCCCAAGGCGGGCGGGTGGACGATCGTCGCTCAGGACGAGTTCTACGCGCGCGGCGTCGACGACGCCTGCTTCAAGCAGATGAACGCCCTCGCCGCCGACGGCTGGCAGCTGCACGACGTGGCCTTCTCACCGAGCGGCGGCTGGACGCTGAGCTCGCGCGGCAAGGTTCCCGCGCTGCCCGCCGACCGGGCGCGGCAGGTCGAGAACGCGGTGGGCGGCGCCACCATCTGGCAGCGGATGAGCGCCTGGAAGACGCCGGGCGTGGCCGTCGCGGTGGTGGTCGGCAACAAGATCGCCTGGTCCACCGGGTACGGCTGGCTGGAGGCGGGCAGCGGCGCCGCCGCCCATCCCGAGACCGCCTTCCAGGCCGCCTCCATCAGCAAGGCCGTGGCCTCGGTCGGCGTGCTGCGCCTCATGCAGACGCTCAAGCAGCCCCTGACCGGCGACATCCGCCCCTACCTGGGCTGGACGCTGCCGCGCCGCTCCTGCGTCTCCGCCACGGGCGTGCCCACCATCGACCGCCTCCTGACCCACCGGGCCGGCGTCATCGGCCGCGGCTCCACGTCCCCTTCCGGTGCCTGCTCCGGCTTCGACTCCGGCGGCGGCGGCTTCGCCGGCTACGGCCCCGGCGCGACCGTGCCCACGTTGCTGCAGGTCATGAACGGCGAGGGCAACTCCCCGAAGATCGAGCTCACCACCGACCCCGGGGCCGAGTTCCACTACTCAGGGAGCGGCTTCGTGCTCCTGCAGCGGATGGTGGAGCAGAAGAGCGGCCTCACGCTGGCCCAGTACATGGACAAGGAGGTGTTCGCGCCGCTCGGCATGAAGAACAGCTCGTACGCGCCGTCGCCCGGCTTCGAGCTGGCCGCCGGCCACACCGCCACCGGCGCCGTGATCCCCGGCAAGCGCAACCGCTACCCCGAGTCGGCCGCCGCCGGCCTCTACACCAACGTCCTCGACCTGTGCCGCCTGGTGTCCTACCTCAACAAGGCATGGACCGCCTCCGGCGACATCGCCGGACCGCTCACCAAGGCCTCCGTGCGCACGCTGCTCACCCGTGGCCCCGAGCCCACCATGGGGCGCGGGTTCTTCGTCGCCGGCTCCGGGACGAAGAACTTCTCCTACACCCACGACGGCTCCAACTACGGCTTCAAGTCCGTCTTCAAGGGCTACCCGGAGCTCGGCGCCGGCTACGCGGTCCTGGCCAACGGCAACAACATGAACGTGGTCAACGAGATCGCCGCGGCCATCCGCTCGGTCTACGGCTGGGCCTGACCCAAGCTCCGCGGCCACTTCCCCGGGCCGGGAGTGTCTCACCATGACGATCACCTCCTGCACCACGAAGGCCGGTCGACCGGCCTTCGTCGTCAACGTCGAGGTCTTCCTGGAACGGGTCGGCCGCTGGCTCCTCATCAAGCGCGGCCACCAGGAGGCCCACGCCCCCGCACGCTGGCCGGCGTCGGTGGCAAGGCCGAGGCGGACGGTGCCGGGGCCGACATCCTCGAGCAGACCGCGCGCCGGGAGGTCGCGGAGGAGGTCGGCGTCGACCTGACGGGCACCGGCCTCACCTATGTGGAGAGCGCCTGCTTCGTGACCGACGACGGCGACCCGGTGATCAACGTCGTCTCCGCGGCGGGCTGCCGCCGCAGGCCCGCCCGGTGGTGGCCGCGCCGGACGAGGTCGCCGAGCTGACCTGGCTCACCCTCGAGGAGGCCGAAGCGCACCCCGGCTGCCCGCCGTGATCCTGCGCAGCCTGCGGCGCCTGGCTCAGAGGCCCTGACCGAATGATCGCTATCGCGCTGTCGCCGTAGGCCTGCCGTAGGAACGCGCCTCTTGTACGTGTCACTCGGCCCGCATGCGCCCGACCTCCGACTGGAAGACCTCCTCCGTCCTGCCCAGGAAGCCGGCGATCAGTTCCAGCTGCTCCTCGGTGTAGCCGTCCATCGCGCCGCGCCACGCCCGTACGAACGGGGCGAACACCGGGGCGATCACCTGCGCGGCCTCCTGGACCTGGAGCGTCACCACGACCTTGCGGCGGTCGACGCTGTCGCGTTCACGCCGCACGTACCCCACCGCCTCGAGCCTGTCGATCACCCCGGTGACGGACGCGGTCGTGATGCCCGCGCGCCTGGCCAGCTCGCTCGCCGTCAGCGGGCCGTCGCTGAGCAGGTTGAGGCAGTGCAGGTCGGTGGTGTTGACGCCGATCCGCTCGGCGGCGCCCTGGCTCATCGCCACCGACAGCGCGTTGGTACGGCGCAGCGCGTCGAGCAGCTGGGCCACGAGCTCGGCACGCCTTGACATCGCCATCCAAACTCCTTAGCGTTCCAAGTGTTTAGGAAAACTAGAGATATGGTTCTCTAGTGGCTAGATTACCGTAAGGAGAGCGCGATGAAGGATGTCATCAAGCGTTTCTACGACGAGGTGCTCAACGCCGACGACCTCGACGTAGCCGACGAGATCGTCGGCCCCGGCTTCGCGCCCCGAGACGGCGGCGTCACCGGCCCCGAGGCGCTCAAGCAGACCGCCCGCTACCTCCGTTCGGCGCTGCCCGACCTGCGCTTCGACATCGAGGACATGATCGCCGAAGGCGACCGGGTGGCCACCCGGTGGACGCTGCGCGGCACGCACGAAGGCGACTTCTTCGGCTTCCCGCCCACCGGCAAGCCCCTGGAGGTCCGCGCCTGCGTCGTCTTCCGCATGGAGGACGGCAAGGTCGCCGAGATCTGGCCGGTCATCGACTCCAGCTCCCTCGTGGCCGCCAGAGGATGACCAGTCGGCGGGCAGGCCGTTGCGGCGGGCCGGCGTGCGCAAGGCGCTTCGCAGTGCCTTCGCCTCGTCGTCGGCGAGCCCTTCGGCCGGCTCCGCGTCGATCTCGGCCGCGGCCTCGGTGCACGCGGCCGGCCTTGGGCAAGGCGGAAGGCCGTGCCCCCCACGGGCACGGCCTTCGGCATGCGGTCATCAGGCGGTGGCCGGAGCCTCCTGCTTGGCCTGCTCGGGCAGGTCCAGGCTGTCGCGGAGCTTGGCGGGCTTGAGGAACGCCGCGGCGACGAGGCCGACGGCGGCGATCGCGGCCGAGATGAGGAAGATGTGGCCGGTGGCGTCGCCGTACGCGGCCCTGACGATCGTCTTGATCGGCTCGGGCAGCGCGGCGATGTTGAGGCTGCCGCCCGCCGCGCTCCCGGCGGCGGGGATGCCGGCCTTGGCCAGGCCCTCGACGATGTTGGAGGCGACCTGGTCGGCCAGCACGGCGCCCAGCACCGACACGCCGACGGTCCCGCCGAGCGAGCGGAAGAAGGTGACCGCGCCGCTGGCGGCGCCGATCTCGCTCAACGGGACGGTGTTCTGGATGACCAGGACGAGGTTCTGCATCGACATGCCGACGCCGACGCCGACCGCCAGCATGTACACCGAGATCAGCACCATCGGGGTCTCGTGGTCGATCGTGGCCAGGCCGGCGAAGCCCAGCAGCAGGACGACCAGGCCGACCAGGATGAACGGCTTGGTCTGGCCGGTCTTGGAGACCATCCTGCCGCTGATCGTCGAGGAGAGCAGCACGCCGAGCATCATCGGGATGGTCAGCAGGCCGGCGGTGGTGGGGCCGTAGCCGCGGCCGATCTGGAAGTACTGTCCCAGGAAGACCGAGCCGCCGAACATGGCCATGCCGACCGCGAGGCTGGCCAGGATGGCCAGGGCGGGGGTGCGGCGGCTGATGACGTGCAGCGGGACGACCGGCTCCTTGACCCTGGACTCGATCCAGGTGGCCAGGGCGAGCAGCAGCACGCCGCCGCCTGCCATGGCCGCGGTCTGCCAGGACAGCCAGTCGAAGTCGTTGCCGACGAAGGTGACCCAGATGAGCAGAATGCTGACGCCGGCGGCGATGAGGGTGGCGCCCCAATAGTCGATGCTCACGTCAGAACGGCGCACGGTCGGGATGTGCAGGGTCTTGGCCAGCAGCGCGAAGGCCAGGACCGCGAAGGGCACGGCGACGAAGAAGCACCAGCGCCAGCCGAGCCAGGAGGTGTCGGCGATGAGACCGCCGAGCAGTGGGCCGCCGACGGTGGCCACGGCCATGACAGCGCCGAGGTAGCCGTTGTAGCGGCCGCGCTCCTTGGGGCTGATCATCGCGGCGATGACGACCTGGGCGAGGATCTGCAGGGCGCCCATGCCCAGGCCCTGGACCGCGCGGAAGGCGATGAGCTGCCCGGTGTTCTGGGCGAAGCCGCAGGCCAGCGAGCTGAGCATGAAGGTCACGATGGAGATCTGCAGCAGCAGCTTCTTGTTGAACAGGTCGGCCAGCTTGCCCCAGATCGGGGTGGAGGCGGTCGAGGCCAGCAGGGACGCGGTGACGACCCAGGTGTACTGCGACTGGCTGCCGTCGAGCGCGCCGATGATCTGCGGGAGCGACACCGAGACGATGGTGCCGCTGATCATCGCGACGAACAGGACGAGCAGCAGCCCGCTCAGGGCCTCGAGGACTTGCCGGTGGCTCATCGGCTCCACCGTTGACGGCTCTGCCGTCTGTGCGCTCATGCGCGACCTCCAACTGAATGTGTACGACCGGGACACCATACATGCTCAATGGGAAACTTTGCGCACTGGGCATCTATTCCCGGCAGGTAAGCTTGCGTACGTCATGAACAGCACAGTGGGGTTGCGCGAGCGCAAGAAGGCCGAGACCCGCCAGGCGGTCCACGAGGCCACGCTGCGGCTCGCGGTCGAGCACGGCCTGGACAACGTCACGGTCGAGGCCATCGCCGACGCCGCCAACATCTCGCGCCGGACGTTCTCCAACTACTTCGACAGCAAGGAGGAGGCGCTGCTCTACGGCGATGAGCAGCGCCTCGGAGAGCTGGTGGAGCGGGTGCGTGACCAGCCGCCCGCACTGACGGCCTGGCAGGCGCTGCGTGCCGCCTTCGACAGCCTCTATGAGCAGACCGGCGAGCCCGACCCTGAGTGGATGCTGCGCGCAAGGCTGGTCAAACAGCACCCCTCCCTGCTGTCCAGGCAACTGGCCAGCAGGGTGCGCCTGGAGAACGAGCTGAGCCAGGTGGTGGCCGGGCGGGAGCAGGCCGGCGGTGTCAGCCCCGAGGTGATCACCGCGGCCTTCCTGACCGCGCTGCGCATCGCCACACTCCGATGGGTCACGGATCACAAGACCAGGACACTGCGCGAGCTCACGAACGAGGTCCTCGACCAGGTCGCCCAGCCGTTCGGCTGACGCGCCTCCGCCCGGCGCCGCCGGACAGGGGCCCTCTGTCTAGCCAGCTAACTCACTAGTACGTACATTAGAGGCGTCCGCACCCTGTCCTATCCGCCGGAGAGGAAGAAGTGATGGCCTCGTTCCTGACCGGGCTGGTCGGCTCGGGCATCGGCCCTTCGCTCAGCCCGCCGCTGCACGAGCGGGAGGCCGTCCACCACGGGCTGCACTACGTCTACCGGCTGCTCGACACCGACCGGCTCGGGCTGGAGGTGGGGGAGCTGGTGCGCACCGCGCGCCGCTTCGGCTACGACGGGCTCAACATCACCCATCCGTGCAAGCAGACCGTCATCCCGCACCTGGACGACCTGTCGCCGGACGCCCGCATGCTCGGCGCGGTCAACACCGTCGTCTTCGACGGCGAGTGCGCCATCGGGCACAACACCGACTGGACGGGGTTCGCCGAGTCGTTCGCCCGCGGCCTGCCCGAAGCCCCCACCCGCCGGGTGGTGCAGCTCGGCGCGGGCGGCGCGGGCGCGGCCGTGGCGCACGCGCTGCTCACCCTGGGCGCCGACCGGATCACGGTCGTCGACGCCGACCACACGCGGGCGGTGCGGCTGGCGGCCGAGCTGGGCGCCCGTTTCGGCGCCGGACGGGCGCGCGCCGCCGGCCCCGACGACCTGCCGGCGCTGCTGGCGGAGGCCGACGGGCTGGTGCACGCCACGCCCACCGGCATGGCACACCACCCCGGTATGCCGCTGCCCGCCTCGCTGCTGAATCCCGGTCTGTGGGTAGCGGACATCGTGTACCGGCCGCTGGAGACCGAGCTGCTCAAGCAGGCGCGGGCGCTGGGCTGCCGGACGCTGGACGGCGGCGGCATGGTCGTCTTCCAGGCGGCGCACGCTTTCCGCCTGTTCACCGGCCGTGAGCCCGACGCCGAGCGCATGCTCGCCCACCTGACCGACCTGGTGACCGTCTGAGGAGGAGACGTGCGCAAGTCCATCGCCACCGTTTCGGTGAGCGGCACCCTGATCGAGAAGCTGGACGCCATCGCCGCCGCCGGGTTCGACGGCGTGGAGATCTTCGAGAACGACCTGCTCACCTGCCCGCTGCCACCTGAGGAGATCCGGGCCCGCGCCGCCGACCTCGGGCTCGGCATCGACCTCTACCAGCCGTTCCGCGACTTCGAGTCGGTGCCCGCCGACCTGCTGGAACGCAACCTGCGTCGCGCCGAGCACAAGTTCCGCGTCATGGAACGCCTCGGTGCCGACCTGCTGCTGGTCTGCTCCAACGTCTCGCCGCAGGCGATCGGCGACGACGAGCTGGCGGCCGCCCAGCTGCGGCTGCTGGCCGAACGGGCCGCCGAGCACGGGATCCGCATCGCGTACGAGGCGCTGGCCTGGGGGCGGCACGTCAACGAGTACCTGCACGCCTGGCGCGTCGTCCGCATGGCCGACCACCCGAACCTGGGCACCTGCCTGGACAGCTTCCACATCCTCTCGCGCGGCTCCGACCCGATCGGCATCGAGGCCGTCCCCGGCGAGAAGATCTTCTTCCTCCAGCTGGCCGACGCGCCACTGCTGGCCATGGACGTGCTGCAGTGGAGCCGCCACTACCGCTGCTTCCCCGGCCAGGGCAACTTCGATGTGGCCGGGCTGGTCCGTCACGTGCTCAACGCCGGCTACGCCGGGCCGTTGTCACTGGAGGTCTTCAACGACCACTTCCGCCAGGCCGACACCGGGCGCACCGCGCGCGACGGCATGCGCTCGCTCATCGCCCTGGAGGACACCCTGTACGGGGCCGCGCACCCGGCCGTGCCCACAGGTTTCTCCTTCGCCGAGCTCGCCGACAATGGGCAGGTCGGGGGGATGCTGACCGCGCTCGGCTTCGCACGTACCGGGACGCATCCCACGAAACCAGTCGAACTGTGGGAGCAGGGCGGGGCGCGGCTGCTGCTCAACGCCACCGGCGAGGACCCCGCACTGGTCGCCATCGGGCTCGACAGTCCCGACCCCGGCGGCGCGGTCAAGCACGCCGAGTCGCTGCTGTCGCCGGTGCTGCCGCGCGAGCGCGCGCCCAGGGAAGCGCGCCTGGACGCCGTCGCCGCCCCGGACGGCACCCAGATCTTCTTCTGCGACACGGCCTGGCTCGACGACTTCGGTCCGTCGGAGCCGGTGTCCGGCGAGATCACCCGGATCGACCATGTGGCGCTGACGCAGCCGTGGCACCAGTTCGACGAGGCGGAGCTGTTCTACCGCAGCGTGCTCGGGCTGAGCCCGCAGGAGAGCCTGGAGGTGCCCGACCCGTACGGGCTGCTGCGCAGCAAGGCCATGTCGGACCCCGGCGGGCGCGTACGGATGGTCATCAACCTGGCCCAGGTCGGCGCGAAAGATCTCGCGTGGCAGCACGTCGCGCTGGCCTGCGACGACGTCGTGGCCATCGCCCGCCGCCTGCGCGCAGAGCACCCGGACCTGCTGCTGCCCATCCCCGCCAACTACTACGACGACCTGGAGGCCCGCCACGACGACGTCGATCCCGCGCTCAGAGAGCTGGGCGTGCTGTACGACCGGGACGAGCACGGCGAGTTCCTGCACCTGTACACCGTCACCGTGGGACGCGTCTTCTTCGAGATCGTCCAGCGAACGGGCGGATACCAGGGATACGGCGCCGCGAACGCCCCCATCCGCCTCGCCATTCAGCACGCTGGACATAACTAAGATGACCGAATGACCTCCCAACCCGTCGCCTCGGAACGCCAGCGGGACGCCGACCGCACCAAGGCGGAGATCCTCAAGGTGGCTCAGCAGGAGTTCGCGCGGCACGGGTACGCGGGCGCGCGCGTCGACGAGATCGCCGAGCAGATGCGCACCACCAAGCGCATGATCTACTACTACTTCGGCAGCAAGGAGCGGCTCTACATCGCGGTCCTGGAGAAGGCCTACACCGAGGTCCGCGCGATGGAGCGCACGATCGACGTCGAGCACCTGGCTCCGGTGGAGGCCATCCGCACCCTGGCGGAGCTGACCTTCGACCACCATGACGCGCACCGCGACTTCATCAAGCTGGTCGCCATCGAGAACGTCCACCAGGCCGAGCACATCCGCAAGTCCGACGTCCTGGCCAACCTCGGCACGCCGGTGCTCGACGTCATCTCGCGCATCCTGGACGCGGGACAGGCCTCGGGCGAGTTCGTGACCGACGCCGACGCGATCGACGTGCACATGATGATCAGCTCGTTCTGCTTCTTCCGCGTGGCCAACCAGCACACCTTCGGCGCGCTGTTCGGGCGCGACATGACCGCGCCGGAGCACCGCGCCAGGCTGCGCCGGATGGTGGGCGAGATGATCGTCGCCTACCTGCGCGGTCAGGCCTGACGCCGTCCGGGCCGGTAACCAATGGGCAATGCCCTTGTAATGTACGAACCGGTGAGTTAGTTTCCTGCCACTGCGCTTTCCCACCCCCCGTGAGGAGCTTATCGTGACGGTGCAGGGCAAACCTCGCAAAGCGGCCGTTGCTGCCTGGATCGGCAGTGCCTTGGAGTACTACGACTTCTTCA
This sequence comes from Nonomuraea sp. CA-141351, assembly GCF_050944675.1. Classification (NCBI taxonomy): domain Bacteria; kingdom Bacillati; phylum Actinomycetota; class Actinomycetes; order Streptosporangiales; family Streptosporangiaceae; genus Nonomuraea; species Nonomuraea sp. CA-141351. The sequence goes on along the minus strand of NZ_CP191982.1, from coordinate 6,626,473 downwards.
TCTACGGCACCGCCGCCGCCCTGGTGTTCAGCAAGATCTTCTTCCCGTCCAGCTCGCCCGCCACGGGGACGCTGCTGGCCCTGGCCACCTTCGGCGTCGGCTACCTGGCCAGGCCGGTCGGCGCCTTCGTCCTCGGACACGTGGGCGACAAGTTCGGCCGCAAGAAGGTGCTGGTCGCCACGCTCGTCATGATGGGCGCATCGACGTTCCTGGTGGGCTGCCTGCCCACGTACGACCAGGTCGGCCTGCTCGCGCCGATCCTGCTCGTGGCCCTGCGCCTGCTGCAGGGCTTCTCGGTCTCCGGCGAGCAGGCGGGCGCGAACTCCATGACGCTCGAGCACGCCCCCGAGACCCGCCGGGCCTACTACACCAGCTTCACGCTCAACGGCACGCAGGCCGGGCAGATCATCGCCACCGCGATCTTCCTCCCGATCGCCGCGCTGCCCGAGGAGCAGCTGCTGAGCTGGGGCTGGCGGGTGCCGTTCTGGCTGAGCATCGTGGTGGCCGCGGTCGGGCTGGTCATCCGGCGCACGCTGGAGGAGACGCCCGCCTTCGAGCAGGAGGTCGCCACCAACAACGTGGCCAGGTTGCCGCTGGCCGTGCTCTTCCGCGAGCACTGGCAGGACGTGCTGCGGGTCGTCGTGGCCGCGGTCATCGCCTCGGTGAGCACGATCTTCACCGTCCACGCCCTGTCGTACGCCGTCAACACCATGCACCTCGAGCGCGGACCCATGCTGTGGGTGGGCGTGCTGGCCAACGTCGCCGCAGTGATCACGATCCCGTTGTGGGGGTCGCTGTCGGACCGGATCGGCCGCAAGCCGGTCTTCATCGGTGGCTCGCTGGGCTGCGCGGTGCTGATGTTCGGCTACCTGTGGTCTATCTCCATCGGCAGCTACGCCCTGATCTTCGTCGTGGGCATCCTGATGTTCGGCGTCGTGCACAGCGCCACCAGCGGCGTCTGGCCGTCCTTCTACGGTGAGATGTTCACCACCAGGGTCCGCCTGTCGGGCATGGCGATCGGCACCCAGATCGGCTTCGCCATCGCCGGCTTCGCGCCGACCGTGGCCACGGCGGTGGCGGGCACGGGCCAGGAGAGCTGGCTGGGCGTGTCGATCATCACCGCCGTGCTGTGCCTGGTCAACGTGGCCGCCGTGGCGACCGCCCGGGAGACCTACCGAGTGCCCACCGAGCAGCTCGGCGTCAGGGCCTCGGTGACGGTGTGAACGACTTCCGCGTCTACGCCCTGCGCTTCGCCGAGCGCGACGCCCGGCGCGGCGAGCACTTCCACGGCTACGACGCCAGGGGAGCCGAGCCGCATCCCACCGCGTACTACGTCTGGCTGGCCGTCAACGACGAGCACACGATCGTCATCGACACCGGCATCGCCCGGGCCCGGGCCGAGCGCGCCCCCGGGCTGCGTTACCTGGCCTCGCCCATGGAGGCGCTGGCCCGGCTGGACGTGGCGGCCGACGCCGTCGACCACGTGGTGCTCACCCACCTGCACTACGACCACACCGGCACCGCCAAGGAGTTCGCCTCGGCCCGCTACGTGCTCCAGCGGGCCGAGCTCGGCTACTGGACGGGCCCCTGGGCCGAGCGCATCGCGGGGGAGCGCTGGCTGCTGAACGACGACGACCTCGCCCACCTCCAAGCCGCCCGCGAGGACGGCCGCGTGCTCCTGACCGAAGGCGACGCGCCCGTCGTGCCCGGCCTGAGCGTGCACCTGGTCGGCGGCCACACCGCCGGCATGCAGGTGGTACGCGTACGCACCGCCCGCGGCCACGTCGTGCTGGCCTCCGACGCGAGCCACTTCTACGAGAACGTCGAGGGCGACCGCCCCTTCCCGATCCTGCACAGCATGACCGGCATGTACGGCGCCTTCGACCGGATCAATGAGCTGGCCGACGGCCCGGACCTGGTGGTCGCCGGCCACGATCCGGAGGTGCTCAAGCGCTTCCCCCTGCTGGAGCCCGACATCGCGGTGATCGCGGGCTAGCTCCTGGGTAGGGGGCGCTGATGTTCGAGGACTTCATCACCGACAGGGTCGACGTCGGAGAGACGGAGCTGTTCGTCCGGTACGGCGGCTCGGGCACGCCGACCCTGCTCCTCCACGGTCACCCCCGCACACACGCGACCTGGCACCGGGTCGCGCCGCTCCTCGCCGCCCACCACACCGTGATATGTCCGGACCTGCGGGGCTACGGCCGCTCCGGTAAGCCGCCCACCACCCCCGATCACGCGCCCTACTCCAAGCGGGCCATGGCCGGGGACATGCTGGTCCTCATGCGGGCGCTGGGGCACGACCGCTTCGCCGTGGCGGGCCACGACCGCGGCTCGTACGTCGCCCACCGCTTGGCCGTCGACCACCCCCAAGCCGTCACGCGGCTGGCCGTGATGGACGGCATACCCATCGGCGAGGCGCTGGCCCGCACCGACGCGAAGTTCGCCGCCGCCTGGTGGCACTGGTTCTTCCTCGGCCAGACCGACAAGCCCGCGGAGCGGGTCATCAACGCCGACCCCGATGCCTGGTACCGGGCGACGGCCGAGCAGATGGGCGAGGAGGCGTACGAGGACTACCTCCGCGCCATCCACGATCCGCGGACGGTCCACGCGATGTGCGAGGACTACCGCGCCGGGCTCGGCGTTGATCGCGCGGCCGACGACGCCGACCGGGCGGCGGGCCGCCGCGTCACGTGCCCGACGCTGTTCCTCTGGGCGGCCAAGGACGACATGGAGGACCTGTACGGGGATCCGCTGCAGGTGTGGCGGTCGTGGGCCGACGACGTATGTGGACATCCGATCGACGCCGGGCACCACATCGCCGAGGAGGCGCCCGACGAGCTGGCGGCGGCCCTGCTGGCGTTCCTGCGAGCGCCATGACCGGCGCCGAGCCGAGCGGCCTGGGCATGGCCTCCCTCTGCCGCTGACCCTAAAGAGCGCCGCCGACCAGCAGGGCCAGGTCGATGAGGCGGTTGGAGTAACCCCACTCGTTGTCGTACCAGCCGACCACCTTGACCTGCGAGCCGAGCACCCGGGTGAGCTGGGCGTCGAAGACGCAGGAGGCGGGATCGGTGACGATGTCGGTGCTGACGATGGGCGCCTCGGTGTAGGACAGCAGGCCCTTGTACGGACCCGCGGCGGCCTCGGCGTACGCGTCCTTGACCTCCTGCACGGTGGTCGGGCGGCGGGTGGTGACGGTCAGGTCGGTGACCGAGCCGGTCGGGACGGGCACCCGCAGGGCGAAGGCGTCGAGCCGGCCCTGGAGTTCGGGCAGGACAAGGCCGATGGCCTTGGCGGCGCCGCTGGAGGTGGGGACGATGTTGAGCGCCGCGGCGCGGGCACGGCGCAGGTCCTTGTGTGGCGCGTCCTGGAGGTTCTGGTCCTGGGTGTAGGCGTGAACGGTGGTCATCATGCCGGAGTCGATGCCGACCGCGTCGTGCAGCACCTTGGCCAGGACTCCGAGGCAGTTTGTGGTGCACGAGGCGTTGGAGATGATCGTGTGACGTTCGGGGTCGTAGGCGTCGTCGTTCACGCCGAGCACGATCGTGACGTCCTCGCCGCTGGCCGGGGCGGCGATGATGACCTTCTTCGCGCCGCCGTCCACGTGCGCCCGCGCCTTGGCGGCGTCGGTGAAGATGCCGGTGGACTCGATGACCACGTCCACGCCCAGATCCCCCCACGGCAGGTCGGCCGGGTCGCGCTCGGCCAGCACCTTCACCGTGGTGTCCCCGGCACGGATCGCGCCGGGCTCGGCGACGATCTCGCCGGGGAAACGGCCCAGGATCGAGTCGTAGGCCAGCAGGTGGGCCATGGTCGCCACGTCGCCGAGGTCGTTGACCGCGACGATCTCCAGATCGGCGCCTCGGGCCGCCGCCGCGCGGAAGACGTTGCGCCCGATCCGCCCGAAACCATTGATGCCAACACGAACAGTCATATGTGCCTCTCTCTTCTCGAGGGCTACATCATAAGCATCTTATATAAATTGTCGATATATATTTGTGGTGTGAACGACCTTCCCGACGACGACCTGGACGTTGACGCCTTCGCCACGGCGATCGAGAACTTCAACCGCTTCTACATCCGTCTCCCCGTGCTGGAGAAGTTGTCGTTCACGACGCTGTCGGTGCTGGACACCCTCGCCTTCGGAGCCAGCCCGATGCGGCTGACCGACCTGACCAAGACCGAGCAGGTCAGCCAGCCCGCCATCACTCAGCTGGTCACCCGGCTGGAGCGCGACGGGCTGGTGGAGCGCCGCCCCGACCCGAGCGACGGACGCGCGGTCCTCGTCCACATCACCGAGGCCGGCCGCCGGATCGGCCGTTCCCGCCACGACGACCGGATGCGCCATCTGGCCCCGCTGGTCGCCCAGCTGACCGCCGAGCAGCGACGGGCGATCGCCCAAGCGCTGCCCGCCCTCACCCACTTGGCCGAACTCGGGCGCGCCCAGCCGTCCGGCTGAGAGACGTTCCCGGCCGGCCATGCTGAGGGCGCATCGCCCGGGTGATCGGGCCGCACGGCGTCGCGGTCGTCGACACCGAACTGCGCGTGCACGGCCTGAGCGGGCTGCGGATCGCGGACGCTTCCGTCACGCCGTCACCGATCTCCGGCGACACCAACGCCACGGCATTCGCCATCGCCGAACATGCCGCGCACCTGCTCGCCGGGTGGGGTAAGGGGCAGTGCCTCCGGCCGGACCGCTCTACCGACCATTGACACATAGCGGCGATATCAGTAGCTTCCCTCCCATCTACCGGTTTCACCTCCCACTCATCGAACCGTTAGAGGGTGCTATGGCGGAGCTTGACCGTCTGGCCGGGACTCTGGAGCGTGGTTTCGCGATCCTGGAGTTACTCGCCGCGGAGCGGTCGATCACAGCGGTGCAGATCGCGGAGCGGCTGGGCCTGTCGCGCAGTGCGACGTACCGGATCCTGGGCACATTGCGCCAGCGAGGCTACGTGGACTGGGACGGAACGGAACGCGTGAGCCTCGGTCAGCGCGCGGTCACCTTGGGCATGGCCGCCCTGAGCAACTTCGACCCCTACCTGGCCGCGCAGGCGCACCTGCGGGACCTGTCGCGCGAGCTGTCGGAGGCCGCCCTGATGGCGGTGCGAGACGGCGAGCAGATGGTGTACGTCGCCCACGAGGACGTCACCGAACATTCCATCGCGGTCCGCCGGCTGCTCGGCGTACGCCGCCAGATGCACAGCACGTCACTCGGCAAGGCGTATCTCGCGGCACTGCCGATCGACGAGGTCGACGCCCTCATCGACCGGCTCGACCTCACCCCGCACACCCCGACCACCATCACCGACCGGGCGAGGCTGCGCGCCGAGCTCGACGAGACCCGCGCCCGCGGATACTCCATCGACAACAGCGAGAACGAGCCCGACGTGCTCTGCTTCGGCGCCGCGATCCGCGACGAACGCGGCATGCCCATCTGCGCCATCAGCGTGGCCGGCCCCCGCGAGCGGATGCTCGGCAAGCAGGACGTCGTCCCCCATCGAGTGTCCGAAGTGGCGCTCGCGATCTCCCGGCGGCTCGGTTTCGTTGGGCCCGTCAACTTCGTGAATCTGGGAAGGTAGCCCGAAGATGCGACGCATCCTGGCCTCTTGCCTCGCCACATTGTCGCTCGCCGCCTGCGCGCCGGGCACGAGCAGCGGAGGCGGGAACGAACAGCAGGTCGACGACAAGACGCTGACGTACCTGTACTTCACCGACGGTCCCGACGAGCAGGCGACCCGCAGCCTGATCGCCGACTACGAGAAGAAGTCCGGCGTGAAGGTCGACCTGCAGATCGTCCCCTTCGACAACCTGGAGCAGCGGCTGCAGGCCCGTCTGTCCGGGGGCAACGCGCCGGACGTGGCGCGGCTGCACGACATCTCGCCCTACCGCAGCGACCTGCTCGACCTGAACAAGTTCCAGAAGGCGGCGCTCGACGGCCAGTTCGTCGACGGCGCGAACGCCTACGTCAAGGGACCGGGCGGCGAGCTGTTCGCGGTGCCGAGCGACCTGACGATGAACGGCCCGCTGGTCAACGTGGACCAGTTCAAGAAGGCCGGGGTGTCGCTCCCGGACGTCACCAAGCCCTGGAAGTGGGACGAGATGGTGGCGGCCGCGCAGAAGGTGCAGAAGGCCAACAAGACCCAGTACGCGATCGCGATGGACGTCTCGGGCCACCGGTTCGCCACGATGCTGAGCCAGTTCGGCACCACGTTCTTCGGCGCCGACGGCAAGGCCGTGGGGCTGGACGCGCAGAAGGCGACGGCGGCGGTGAAGCGCTTCGCCGACCTCAACGCCTCCGGCACGATGCCCGCCGACCTGTGGCTGCAGGCCGGCTCCAAGTACAAGGCGGCGAACGAGATCTTCCTGGCGCAGCAGACCCCGGTGTACATCAGCGGGAACTGGCAGGTCAGCGCCTTCGCGAAGGACGCGAAGTTCACCTGGGCCGCCGCGCCGAACCCGTGCCAGGAGACCTGCGGCGGCTTCCCCGGCGGGAAGTTCATGGCGTCGTTCAAGCAGAGCAAGCGGCAGCAGGCCGCGGCGGACTTCATCGCCTACATGAACTCCAAGGAGTCGCAGGAGCGCCTGGCCAAGGAGGCGAACTTCCTGCCCACCAGGAAGGATCTCATCTCCTCCGGTGTCGACTACCCCCAGCGCGACGCCGACATGAAGGTGTTCCTCGCCGACGTGAGCCGGACGCCGCCGCAGGCCTTCGCCACCACCTACAGCCCGGCGTTCTCCGCCACGGCGAAGGCCACCGTGGACGAGCTGAGCAAGGTCCTGGCCAAGAAGGAGTCGCCGGAGCAGGCCGTCGAAGCGATCAAGGCCGCCGCGGAGAAGGCGCTCAAGGACACCAAGTGAGCACGCGAGGCATCCGGGCGACCGAGCCGCCTCACGGAGTGGGGTCATGAGCGCTGCCCGCAGACGGCGAGCCAAGCCGTGGAACCAGCGGCTCGCGCCGTACCTGTTCGTCCTGCCCAACATGCTGATCTTCGGGTTGTTCGTGGTGTACCCGGCGATCAACAACTTCAACATCAGTCTCTACGACAGCCGCAACGGCCGCGACTTCACCTACGTGGGCGACGCGAACTACCAGGAGCTGTTCGGCTCGGACGACTTCTGGAGCGCCGCGCGCGCCACCGCCGTGTTCGCCCTGTGCTTCGTGGTCCTCACCACGGTCCTGTCGGTGACGCTGGCCCTGCTGCTCAACCGGCGTCTCAAGGGCCGGGCGTTCTTCCGCACGGTGTTCTTCCTGCCGGTCGTCCTGTCCCCGGTCGTGGTGGGCCTGATCTGGGGCTGGATCTTCGACCGCGGCAACGGGCTGCTGAACACCGTCCTCGGCCGGATCGGGCTGGGACAGCCGGGCTGGCTCGTCGACGGCGGCCTGGCCATGGCCGTGGTGATCTTCGTGGGACTGTGGATGCACATCGGCTTCTACATCCTCATCATCCTCGCCGGGCTGCAGGGCATCGATCCGGCGTACTACGAGGCCGCGAGGATGGACGGGGCCACGAGCTGGCAGCAGCTGCGGAAGATCACACTACCGCTGCTGCGGCCGACCACGATGGTGGTGGTGATCCTCAGCCTCATCGCCGGCTTCCAGGCGTTCGACTACATCTGGACGCTCACCGGCGGAGGCCCCATCGGGGCGACCACGCTGATGGTCCAGTACATCTACGAGAACGCCTTCCAGTCCCCGATCCGGTACGGCATGGCCGCGGCCGCCTCCGTGGTGCTGTTCGTCACGGTGTTCGCGCTGACCCTGCTCAACTTCCTGTACGGCAGGCGGAAGGAGGCCGCGTGAACCGGCCCCGATGGACCTCGGTCGGCGGCGGCGGTGCTCCGACCGCCGGACGGGTCCTCACGTACGCGGTCCTCATCGGGCTGACCGTCGTGGTCCTCGCTCCGGTGGTCTGGGCGATCCTGTCGTCGTTCAAGACGCAGACCGAGCTGGCGCAGCGCCCGCCGGCGCCGCTGCCGTCGTCGCTGTCGCCGGCCAACTACACCGAGGCGCTCGGCTCGTTCGACTTCGGCCTCTACCTGCAGAACAGCGTGATCGTGACCGTCGGCGCGACGCTGCTGACCGTGGTGGTCAACACGATGTGCGCCTACGGGCTGGCCAAGTACAACTTCCGCGGCCGTGACCTGCTGTTCCTGGTCGTGCTCGGCACCATCATGATCCCGCTGCAGCTCATCTTCATCCCCGTCTATCAGGTGGCCTCGCAGCTGGGGCTGGTGAACTCGCTGTGGGGCCTGATCATCCCGCCCGCGGCGACCCCGACCGGCGTGTTCCTGCTGCGCCAGTACATGCTCGGCATCCCCGACGACCTGATCGAGGCGGCCCGCATCGACGGCGCGGGCGAGTTCCGGATCTTCGCCCGGATCGTCGTGCCTCTTTGCGGCGCGGCCCTCGCGGTCGTCACGATCTTCTCGGTGATGTGGCGGTGGAACGACTTCCTATGGCCGCTGATCATCAGCCAGGACCAGGCGAAGTACACGCTGCCGGTGGCCTTGGCCCAGTTCAACAGCCAGCTGTCCGTGCCGTTCAACTACATTTTGGCGATGTCGGTGGTCAGCATGATCCCGGTCGTGGTGATCTTCCTGATCCTCCAGCGCCACATCGTCCGCGGCATCGCCAACACCGGTTTCAAGTAGAGGGTTCGAGAACATGGAAGAACGGACCGTACACGCGCTCGACCGCCGCGGCACGGTACTGGACTGGCTGGTCAGCCCCGCGTGGCGGGAACCCGCCGACGATCTCGCGAAGCACCTGAGGGCCGACGGGGACCCGTGGGGAGAGCGGGGCCGGTGGCGGCTGACGAACGGCCCGGATGTGACCCCGGTCAAGGAGGAGCTCTATCGGCATCGGCCGTTGCCGCGCGACCCGGTGACCGCGCCGATCGTCGAGGGCGGCCAGATCCGCTACCTGCAGCACGCGGGAGAGTGGCGCCGGCTGCACACGGGTGCCGACGGCCTGGTGGACTGGAGCGAGTTCTGCTTCACGCCGGAGTACCGGGTCGCGCTCGCGGCCACCGTCCTGGAGGTCGACCAGGCCGAATGGCGGACGCTCCGGCTGGCGTCCACCGGGCCGACGCTGCTGTTCGTCAACGGCGAACTGCTCGACGATTCCGACGGCTTCACCTACATGGAGCCCGCCGAGCGCTCCCGGCGGGTGTGGCTGCCCTCCGGCACCTCGACGGTGATCGTCGCCTCGTGGCAGGTGGCCTTCCGCGAGTGCCGCCAGGTCCTGCGGCTGCGCGTGGACGGGCTGCCCGTCCGCGTCGTCGTGCCCGGCGCCGGCGCCCGGGAGGACACCACCGCCGTCGCCGAACGCGTCCTCGACGCCGTGGGCGTGACCCGCTGGGGCACCACCGACGGCACGGTGCCGATCGTCGGCCCGGACGGCGCCGCGCTGCGCGTGCGCTGGGCCGACCAGGAGCGTCTCGTACGGCTCACGGGCGGACGGGCGACCCTGCAGCTCGACAAGCCCGACGGCGACGGCGAGGTCGGGAACGCCTCCATGCTGTCGACCGGCGAGACGGTGCTGCGGATCTCCGTCGACGGCTCGCCGGTGTTCCGGGAGTTCCCGGTCGCCGTCCTGCCCCGCGAGTACCGCTCCTCCGCGCACGGCGATCCCGCCACCTGGCGGGCCGAGTTCCTGCGCCACGCCGCGGGCATGGACGGGACCTCGGCCGCCGAGCTGGTACGCGCCGCCGAGGACCCGTCGTACGTCGTCACCGGCCTCGAACGCGCCCTCTGGATGATCGGCAGCAGGGCCGACTGCGCCGACTTCGAGGCGGTCGGGCTGGCGCACCTCTGGCACCGGGCCTCGGCCTGGGAGCCCGGTCTGCGCGAGCGGGTCCGCGAGTCGATGCTCGGCTTCAAGTACTGGATCGACCAGCCCGGCCTGGACGCGATGTGCTACTTCACCGAGAACCACCAGCTCGTCTGGCACACGGCGGAGCTGCTGTGGGGCACGGCGCTGAGCGAGGAGACCTTCTCCAACACCGGCTGGACCGGCGCCCAGCACGCCGCGCACGGGCGCCACATGGCGGTGGAATGGATGCGCCGCAAGCTCGCCGGAGGGTTCAGCGAGTTCGACTCCAACGCCTATCTCGCGATCGACCTGCTCGCGCTCGTCTCGCTCGTGGAGTTCGCCGAGGACGCCGAGGTCAGGGCGCTGGCCGCGGGGGTCGCGGACCGGGTGCTGTTCAGCTTGGCGGCGAACTCCTGGCGCGGCATCCACGGCTGCGCCCACGGCCGCTCGTACGTGTCGACGTTGCGGTCGTCCAGGCTGGAGGAGACCGCGCCGATCATGTGGCTGTGCTTCGGCACCGGCGCGCTCAACGACGCCGTGCTGCCCGCGGCGGCGATCGCGACCGCGCGCCGCTACCGGATGCCCGAGGTGATCCGCCAGGTCGCGAACGACCTGCCGGACCGGTGGTGGGGCACGCAGAGCTACCGCGGTGAATACCGCTTCGCCCACGACCTGCTGAGCAGGCCGTACGCGTCCGACGTGTCGGTGTTCAAGACCCCCGACGTGATGCTCTCGTGCGCCAACGACTACCGCCCCGGCCTGCCCGGCCTCCAGGAGCACATCTGGGGCGCCACCCTGGGCCCGGAGACCCAGGTGTTCGTCACGCATGCCCCCAACTCCTCCACCTCGCCCTCCGCCCGGCCCAACGCCTGGGCGGGCAGCCGGATCCTGCCCAGGGCACGCCAGCACGAGGGCACGGTACTGGCGCTGTACCGGATCCCGGGCGACGACGTCATGGGCTACACGCACGCCTGGTTCCCCATCGGCGAGTTCGACGAGTGGACCCGGGCGGGCGTGTGGACCGTCGGACGCAAGGGCCGTGGCTACGTCGCCCTCGCCACGGAAGGCGGCGCGGAGCCCGTGACCACCGGGCCCGACGCCTGGCAGGAACTGCGGCCGCTCGGACCGGGGACCGCCTGGGTCTGCACCGTCGGAGCCGGCGCGGACTTCGCCGGCTTCGTCGCGTCCCTGAGCGAGCCGCGCTTCGCCCGCGACGCGGTCTCCTTCGCCACTCCCGGGGGCGCCGAGCTGAACCTGACGTGGAGCGGCCCCTTCACCGTGGACGGACGCCCGGCCGACCTCGCCCCCGATGGCACGATCGCCCAGCCGCCCCAGCTCGACAACCCCTACGCGCGGCTCGAGTTCGGCGCCGGCACGCTGTCCATCGGATCGCACGAGATCCACCTCCAGAAGGGCCGGAGCGCATGAGCGAGCGGACAAGCGGACACGGCAGGCCCTGGCGCATGCGACCGGCGAAGGAGGGCGCATGAGTCAGGGCCAGGGCCTGGACACCAGCCAGGCCAGGGGCGCGGAGCCGCCGCGCCCGCCCGCCGACCTGGCGGACCTCACTCCGGAGGTCCTCGCCGAGACCGCCGGGCGCATCGCCGACCGGGCCGTGGCCATGGGCCTCACGCACTGGTTCTGGGGCGAGGGCGTCGTCCTGCAGGGCATGATGCGCCTGACACCCCGGCACCCGTTCGTCACCGAGTTCGTCGATGGGCACCTGGGCGACGGCATCGAGCTCGGCCACGTCAACAATTTGGCGCCCGGCGCCGTCTGCGCCGACCTCTACGGCGCGACCGGCGAACGCCGCTACGCCGACGCGTGCGAGCGCATGCTGGACTGGCTGCGCAACGACAAGGCCGTCACCCGCGCGCCGGGTGGCGCCATCGAGCACTGGCCCGGCGGCGTCTGGGCCGACACCGTCTACATGGGCGGCACCTTCCTCATCCACTACGGGCTGCACGCCGGTCGGCCCGAGCTCATCGAGGAAGCGGGTGAGCAGATCCTCGCCCACGCCGATGTCCTCCAGCACCCAGAAACCGGGCTCTACGCGCACGGTTCCCACGAGGGCCGCACGATCTGGAACTTCTGGGGCCGCGCCAACGCCTGGACCGCGCTGGCGTCGGTCGAGTACCTCGAGGCCGGGGGAGCCCTGTCCCAGCAGGTGCGTGAGGTGCTGCGCCGTCAACTGCTCGCCCTGGCCGGTCACCAGCCCCCGCACGGTGTGTGGGACGTGCTGGTGGACGGGCAACCGGAGAACCGCGGCATCCTCGAGACCTCGGCCGCCGCCGGCATCGCCGCCGCGATGCTCCGCGCCGCCGCCCTCGGCATCGAGCCGGAGCGGCTGCGCCGTGCCGGATGGCGGGCGCTCGCCGGAGTCCACGCGTACGTCGCCGAGGACGGCACGCTCACCCGGACCAGCGCGGGGACGGTCCTGCAGCTGATCCCGTTCGGCTACTCGGTCATCCGCAACGACATGATCCAGCCTTGGGGCCAGGGCCTGGCCCTGCAGGCGTACACGGCAGCTCTCCAGGAGACCAGGTGAAGACCAGGCACGCCACCGACCCGGACCAGATCCCGGGGTTCGACACCGACGCGCTGCGTTCGCGTTTCCTCGTCGAGGACCTCTTCGGCACCGGCATGAACGACGGCATCACCATGGTGTACAGCCACGAGGACCGCATCGTCATCGGCGGCGTGCGCCCGTCGGGCGCGCCCGTGACGCTGGAGACCGCCGAGCCGCTGGCCGCCGAGCACTTCCTCGCCCGACGGGAGCTGGGCGTCGTCAACGTCGGCACGGAGCCGGGCACGGTCACCGTCAACGGCGCCGACCACGAGCTCGGAGTCAAGGACGTCCTCTACGTCGGCAGGGGTGTCCGTGAGGTCTCCTTCACCGGCTCCGGCGGGGCCGCCTTCTATCTCGTGTCCACTCCGGCGCACGCCACGTACCCCACCCGCAAGGGCACACTGGCCGAAGCCACCCCGATCCGCCTCGGCGACCAGCGCAGCTCCAACGAGCGCACCATCTACAAGTTCATCCACGCCGACGGCATCCAGAGCTGCCAGCTCGTCCTCGGCATCACCGAGCTCGCCCCGGGCAGCATGTGGAACACCATGCCCGCGCACGTCCACGGCCGGCGCACCGAGGTTTACCTGTACTTCGGCCTCGACGCGAACGACCGTGTGGTCCACCTGATGGGCCGTCCCGACCAGACGCGCAACCTCATCGTCGCCGATCGGCAGGCGGTCATCTCGCCGAGCTGGTCCATCCACTGCGGCTTCGGCACCGGCGCCTACGCGTTCGTGTGGGCCATGGGCGGGGAGAACATCGACTACGCCGACGTCGAGCCGTACCCGATCACGGAGCTGCGATGAGCCGGCTGTTCGACCTGACCGGGCGGACGGCGCTCGTCACGGGCTCGCGCACCGGCATCGGTCAGGCCATCGCGGTCGGCCTGGCCGAGGCGGGAGCCGACCTGGTGCTCCACGGTCACCACGACGACCTGGACGAGACGCAGGCGGCGGTCGAGGCCCACGGCCGCTCCGCCCGGCGGTGGATCCGCGACCTCTCCGATGCTTCTGGACTCGCCGGCGACATCGGCGGCCTGCTCGACCGGACCCGCGTGGACATCCTGGTCAACAACGCCGGGATCATCCGCCGCTCACCCGCCGTCGACATGGCGGGCGAGGACTGGGACGCGGTGATGACCGTCAACCTCGACGCCGTGTTCGCCATCACGCAGGCCGCGGGACGGCGCATGCTGGCCCGGCGGACCGGGAAGATCATCTCGATCGCGTCGCTGCTGTCCTTCCAGGGCGGTGTCAACGTCGTGGGGTATTCGGCGAGCAAGCACGCGCTGGTGGGCATGACCCGGGCGCTGGCCAACGAGTGGTCCCGCGACGGGGTCCAGGTCAACGCCATCGCGCCCGGCTATGTCGCCACCGGCAACACGGCCGCGCTACGGGCCGACCCGGTCCGGGAGCCGCAGATCAGCGGCCGGATCCCGGCCGGCCGCTGGGGTACTCCCGCCGACCTGGTCGGCGCCGCCGTCTTCCTCGCGGCTCCGGCGTCCGACTACGTGTGCGGCCACGTGCTCTCCGTCGACGGCGGCTGGCTCGCACGCTGAGTCCCCGGGGCCGCGATCGATTGTCGATGCCGCACCCGGACGCGGTCCCGGTCTTCCTGCTAGGAGATCCTGCGGGCGAAGCCGGGGGCGTGTTCCGGGCGGGGACCGAAGCCCACGAACCGGGTGGGAATCATCCGGAGCCGGGGGAACACGCGGGTGAGGAAGAGAGGGGCTGGAGGAGCCCCGGAACGCTTGCCCGCGAACTGCTTGTCGAAGATGACACGCTGGAGCATCCGCTGGCCGGCCTGGACGATGACGGTGGGGCGGTGCCTGCGCCGTTGCACGGCCGCCAGGTCCGCGAGGCGGAGTGCCGCCGCAGGGGCCCGGCCAGGATGGTGGCGGCGGCCACGGCGTCGTGCCGGTCTCCGGCCTGGGTGCCCGGCCATCTCTGTCAGAAGGTGAGGAGGCGCGCCCAGCGGTCCGGCTGCATCCTACAGAAGGCGCGCGGCCAGCCGGCTCCACTGGCGCAGCGGCGGCTCGCCCGGGGTCGAGGTGAGCACGTGGAGGCTGACGTGGTCCGCGCCGGCGTCGAGGTGTTCGCGTACCCGCTGGGCGATGTCGTCGGGGCCGCCGGTGGCCACCAGCGCCTCGACCAACCGGTCGTCAAGGGACTCGGCGTTGTCGAAGCCCAGGTCGCGCAGCAGCGTGAGCCGGTTGGGCAGGGCGGCGGCCGCGTGCGCGCGGGCCAGGTCGGCCGATCGGGAGCGGGACGGGTCGAGGACGACCAGTTGGGTGACCGCGAGCAGCGCCTGAGGCCCGAGCAGCTTCCTGGCGTCGAGGGTGTGTTCGACGGGCATGCCCAGGGGATGGGCGCCCCAGGCCCGTTCGCCGGCGAGCTTGAGCATCTTCGGGCCCAGAGCGGCCAGGACCCGGGGCGGTGCGGGGGCCGGCGGTCCGAAAGGGGCGGCGTCCATGGCGTCCAGGTAGCCGCGCATGGTCGCCAGCGGCGGGCCGAAGCGGTGGCCGCGCACGTCGGTGACCAGGGCGGGATGGCTTATCCCGAGTCCGAGCAGGAACCGCCCGGGAAACGCCTCGTCAAGGGTGCGCTGAGCGGCGACGGTGGTGACGGCGTCGCGGGCGTAGACGCTGGCCGCGCCGGTCGCGACGACGGTCCGCCGGGTCGCGGACAGCAGCATGGCGGCCTGCGCCATGGCCTCGCGGCCGGTCGTCTCGGGGAACCACAGAGCCCGATAGCCGAGCTCTTCGACGGCCGCGGCCGCTTCGCGAAGGACGGTGGCGGGGTATCGGTCGGCCTCTCCCGCCCAGATGCCGACCTGCCCGAGATCAGGCGCCCGGCCGCTCACGCCGTGGCCTTCTGGGCCAGGAAGTGCGCGATCTGGGCGGCGCCGGTCCGGGCCAGCCAGGTGCGCAGGTCCATCAGGCCGGGGTGCAGCGCGCGGGCGAAGGAGACGTCGGCCCGCCAGCCGCGTCCGTTGAGCCAGGCGTAGGCGAAGGCGAACTCCTCGCCGGCCTGAGCGATCGCCTCGAGCGGGATCTGGACGTAGGGCAGGGGCCGCCCGACGGCCTCGGAGATGACCGCGGCGATCTGGACCGGGGTCAGCTCGTCCCCGGCCAGGTCCACCGCCCGGCCGATCCAGTCCTGCGGCCGGGCGAAGGCCTGGGCGGTGAAGACGGCGAGGTCGTCGACGGCCAGGATCTGCTGCGGCACGTCCGCCTCGAACGCGGTGGCCACGGCACCGCCCTGCAGGTGGTAGGCGCCGGTGTAGTTCTCCATGAAGGAGACCGGGCGCAGGAAGGTCGCGGGCAGGCCCAGCCGTACGATGTGCTGTTCGATCCGCCACTTGCTCACCACGTTCTGCGGCAGCTTCTCGGTGTTGTGACGGCCCGCGCCGGCGACCGAGGCGTAGACCAGGTGCCGCACCTCGGCGGTGTGGGCCGCCTCGGCCACATTCCGGCCCCAGCGCACCTCGTCCTCGGTGGAGAAGCCCGCCGGGGTGCCTGGGGAGCCGACGGTCGGCTGGACGCTGAACATGCCGTAGGCGCCGCCGGCCGCGGCGGCCAGCGACGCGACGTCGTCCATCTCGGCCCGTACGAGCTGCGCGCCGGCCTGCGCCAGGGCCTGGGCGGGGGCGGCAGCCGGATCGCGGGTCACCGCCCGTACCCGCCAGCCGTTGGAGAGCAGGCGCGCCGTCACGGCGCGGCCCTGCAGGCCGGTCGCGCCCACCACCACGATGGTCTTGTCCACGATGTGTCTCCAGAACGTAGGCCCAGAAAGTGGGCATGACGGGGTCGCCATAACTGGGGGACCCCTCCGGTTACATTCGAGTACGATATGGAGGGCCACCCCGTTTTGCAAGCCCGCCGGAGACCGCATGCATCACGACAGCCGTACGCCGTCCGACCGGCCGATGCGTGCCGACGCGCGCCGCAACTACGAGCGCATCCTCGCCGCGGCCA
This sequence comes from Nonomuraea sp. CA-141351, assembly GCF_050944675.1. Taxonomy (NCBI): domain Bacteria; kingdom Bacillati; phylum Actinomycetota; class Actinomycetes; order Streptosporangiales; family Streptosporangiaceae; genus Nonomuraea; species Nonomuraea sp. CA-141351. The sequence goes on along the minus strand of NZ_CP191982.1, from coordinate 6,610,108 downwards.
CCTCGGCCATCGCCCAGGACGGCGCCGACGCGTCGCTGGAGGAGATAGCCCGGCGCGCCGGCGTCGGCTCGGCCACCTTGCACCGGCACTTCCCCTCCCGGCAGAGGCTGCTGGAGGCCGTCTTCCGCGGCAAGGTCGAGGCCCTGTGCGCCGCGGCGGGCGACCTGGCCACCGACGCGGATCCGGGACATGCCCTGGTCGCCTGGCTCCGCGGCGTCGCCACCCACGCCGTGTCCAACCGGGGCCTGGCCGCGTCCCTGATGCGCGATCCCGGGGACGGCGACCCCACCCTGGGCGCGACCTGCCACTCCATGATCGTGAGTGCCGGGGAGGAGCTGCTGGGCCGCGCCGAGCGGGCGGGCGCCGTACGACCGGGCATCTCGATCGTCGAGCTGCTCACGCTTGTCAACGCCATCGCCCTGGCCACGGAGCACGAACCCGACGGCGCGGCCCGGGCTGACCGGCTGCTCGACCTCGCCCTCGACGGCGTGCGCCCCGCGCCAGGGCGATGACGGTGCGGGGGCCTCAGGCCACGGTGAAGCCTCCGTCGACGGGGAGGATCGATCCGGTCACGTAGGCGGCGCCGATGAGGTAGCGGACCGCGCCGGCGACGTCGCCGGGGCGGCCGACCCGCCCGGCCGGCACCATGTCGGCCGCGACCGCGAACTGGGCCTGCCTCTGATCCTCGGGCAGGAACGACCACCACGGGGTGTCGACGGCGCCCGGTGACACGGCGTTGACCCGTACCGGTGCGAGCTCGGTCGCCAGGGGTGAGACGATCCGCTCGATCGCGCCGTTCACCGCGGCGAACGTCACGGTCCCGGGCAGCGCCGCCCGCGCGGACGAGGCGGAGATCATCGTGATCGAATCGCTCACCTGGGCGTGCTGGATGGCGAACAGGTACGAGAAGAGCTTTCCGTCGAATGCGGATCTGATGTCGTCGACAGCGATGTCCTTGAGCGCCCCGCCGCCGAGCGCGCCCGGGCTGAACGCCAGGACCAGGTGGTCGAAGAGGCCGATCCGGTCGAAGAACGCCGTGACGTCGTCCTCGGAGGTGCCGTCCACCTGCTCCGCGGACGCCACCCGGTCCTTGACCGCGGCGAGCTTCTGCGGGTCCCTGCCGGTGACGATCACCTCGGCGCCGTCGTCCGCCAGCAGCTCTGCCGTGGCCAGCCCGATGCCGGACGTGCCACCCATGATCACAACGCGCATGCCGTGCCTCCCTTTGAGAAACGTTACGTCACGTAAATATATATGGACGTGGCCTCTTGTAAAGTCGGTGGCATGACGGATGATCGGCGCCGGGGGCGGCCGCGCAACGAAGCGACCCGGCAGGCGATTCTCGCCGCCGCGATCGACGAGCTGCGCGAACGCGGGTACGGTGCTCTGACCATCGAGGGCATCGCGGCCCGCTCCGGCGCGGGCAAGCCGACGATCTATCGCTGGTGGGGGTCCAAGGCCGATGTCGTCCTCGATGCCCTGCTCGACCGGGCGGCCGTGCACAGCCCCGTTCCGGACGAGGGCTCGCTGCCCGCGGACCTGGTGGCGTTCCTGAACGCCACGTTCCGGCAGCACGACGAGCGGCCGATCCTGATCGGCCTCATGGCTCAGGCGTTGCTCGATCCGGTCTTCGCCAAGGCGTTCCGGGATCGATTCCTGTTCAGCCGCCGCGCGGCCCTGCGCGAGATCCTGGACCGTGCCGTCGCGCGGGGAGAGATCGCCGCGGACGTGGATCCCGAGCTGCTCGTCGACGTGGTCTACGGCGTGCTGTGGTACCGCCTGATGCTCGACCACCTGCCGCTGGACGAGACGGCGGGCAAGCAGCTCGCCGAGCTGCTCGTCCGCGCGGTTCGCTGACCATCCGTCACAGGCCGGCCTCGGCGTACTGCGCCACGCCGTCGCCGAACGACCAGTCGATCGGCTGGTTCTCGTAGATCGTGACGAACACGTTCCGCGGCTCGGTGTCCGCGTACTCCTCGGCGAGCTCGGCGATCCTGCGGTAGAGGGCCTGCTTCTGGCTCGCCGTACGGCCCGAGCGCATGGTGATGGCGACGAACACGATGTCGTCGTCCCGGTGAACGCCGAGGTAGTCGTCGTCGTAGCGGAACATGCGATGCGTGCCGTCGTGGCTGGTGAGCACCTGGAACCTGTCGTCCTGTGGGATGCCGATGGCGTCGACCAGGGCATCGTGTACGGCCCGGCCCAGGGCGTCCAGCCGCTTCTCGTCTGCGCGGAGCGCATCAATACGAACAAAGGGCATGATTTCGTCCTTTCGGATGATTCACTCGGTGAGCGGGTACCTCAGCGGACGTGTCCGGCAAGCAGGCCGAGCGCGCCGTCGACGGCCTGCGCGTACACCTCCGCGTCACCGGCGGCGCGGGCCAGTACGTACCCGCCCTGCAGCACGGCGACGAGCGCGGTGGCGGTGGCCGCCGGGTCGAGCGCGGTGTCCAGCTCGCCATGTGACCGTGCTTCCGCGAGGACGCCGGCGAGCCGGGCGCGCAGCCAGGCGAAGGTCTCCTCGACCGGACGGCGTAGCACGGAATCGTCCATCACGTCCGGGTCCTGGGTAAGGCGGCCGACCGGGCAGCCCCGGAGCGCTTCCCGCTCCCGGCGCAGGTAAGCGGTGATCCGCTGGACGGGAGTCCCGGAGCCGGAGAACTCCGCCTCCGCGCGAGCGCGCATGTCGTCGGCGCTGCGGGCGATCGCGGCCAGCGCCAGATCGGGCTTGCCGCGGAAGTGGTGGTACATGCTGCCCTGGCCGGCCCCGGATCGCTCCTGGATCGCCTTCGGCGAGGTGCCCACGTATCCGCGCTCCCACAGCAGCTCTCGGGTGCTCTCGATCAGCCGTTCTCTCATGTCCACGGTCACGATCGTACATACTAGTAGGTACAGAGGCAACCTGGGGGCGGCGAAGCGGAGATCGCAGGAGTCAGCGCGCCGTGGCCTGGGGCGTGGTGAGGGCGTCGAGCAGGCCGGGGAACGCCTCGTCCATCTCTGTGCGGCGGAGGGCGTTCATTCGTGAGGTCCCGACGTAGTACTGCCGGATCAGGCCCGCCTCACGCAGGACGTTGAAGTGGTGGGTGGCGGTGGACTTGCTGACCGGTATGTCGAAATCGCCGCACTTGATGTCCTCGCCGGTGGCGTCGAGCTGCGTGACGATCCTGCGGCGTACCGGATCGACGAGGGCCTCCAGCACCTGCTGGAGGCCGAACTGCGACACCTCTGGGTGCGGCGGTGTACGTCCCATGGGCCCCATAGTACGACAGGTATCGAAGTTTGACAGCGATCGTACTTATGCGCTTCAGTGGGTCACGTTCACAGCGAGCGAAGGATGGTTGGCATGGCAAGGACCGTGCGGTTCCACGAGATCGGCGGGCCCGAGGTGATGCGGCTGGAGGACCTGGAGACAGGCGAGCCGGGACCGGGCGAGGTGCGGATCCGCGTGGACGCGATCGGGGTCAACAGGGCCGAGGCGCTGTTCCGCAGCGGCCAGTACATCGAGCCGGTCAAGCAACTGCCCGCCGGGCTCGGCTCTGAGGCCGCCGGTGTGATCGAGGCTGTCGGCCCCGAGGTGGACGGGTTCGAAGTGGGGCAGGCGGTCAGTGTCGTGCCGGCCTTCTCGTACAACGACTACGGCATGTACGCCGAACAGGCGATCGCGCCGGCGCGCGCCCTCCTGCATCGCCCCGACGGGGTGGACGCGGTCTCCGGCGCGGCGGTGTGGATGCCCTACCTCACCGCGTACGGCGCGATGGTGGAGGTGGGCGGGATGCGGGCCGGCGACGTGGCGGTGCTGAACGCGGCCTCCAGCAGCGTCGGCCTGGCCGCGATCCACACGGCCAACCGTGTGGGCGCCACACCGATCGCCGTCACCCGCACCCGCGCCAAGAGGCAGCGGTTGATCGAGGAGGGCGCGGCCGAGGTGATCGTCTCCGAGGAGGAGGACGTGGCGGGACGAGTGCTGGCGCTGACCGGCGGAAAGGGCGCCGAGTACGTCTTCGACGCCGTCGCCGGACCGGGCGTGGTTGACCTGGCCCGAGCAGTGGCCCCCGATGGGACGCTGTTCCTGTGGGGCGCGCAGAGCGGGCAGCCGACGCCCTATCCGGGGTTCGACCTGGGCATGCCGGCGCTGAACATGCGCACGTACACGGTGACGCGCGAGATCACCCACGATCCGCAGCGGATGCTGCGGGCGGCGGCGTTCGTCGCCTCGGGCCTGCGTACCGGGGCCTTCCGCCCGGTGGTCGATCGCGTGTTCCCGCTGGAGGAGATCGTGCGGGCGCACCAGTACATGGAGTCCAACGCCCAGTTCGGCAAGATCGTGATCACCGTGGCCCACTGACCGCCAGAGCTCAGGAAACCTTCTGGGCGATCAGCACCTGCAGCGCCACCGGTTCGACGAGTCGCCCGCTCGGATCGGCTGCCAGCAGAGCGTCGGTGATCTCTCGTTCGAAGGCGGGCCGCCGATCGCCGAGCAGCCGCCGCAGCGGGAGCGAGGTCGAATACAGGTAGCCGATGATCCGGTCCACCGTCCACGGCCGCTCGAACTCATGGACCACTCGGGCGACGTCCCGGAACGGCGAACGAGCCAGCACCGCTTCATGCGGCTCGGCCCACGTCCCCGCATTGGATTGGGGGAGCGGGCCCAGGAAGCGGTGCTGCACTTCCTCGATGGCGTGCTGCCACGGCGTTACTGCTCGCGCCATGCAGCCGTCATTGGCGATCACCACGCCGCCCGCGTTCTCCACCATGCCGGCCAGCGCTCCCAGCACCTGCTCACGATCCATCCAGTGGAACGAGCGCCCCATGGTCACCAGCCGGAACCGCCCCAACCCGCCTGGCAGGTCCGCTGAACCGCCACGCACCCAGGTCACGTTGCCGACCTCACCCGCGAGGGCCTGCCGGGCGGCCTCGGCGAGCATGTCCGGCTCAGGATCGACACCGACCGCTTCCGCGACATGACCGGCAAGCGGAATGGCCAGTTGGCCGGTGCCACAGCCGAGGTCGAGCAGACGTCCAGAGCCGTCGAGCCCGAAGCGCCGGACCAGATCGTCGAAGAACACCTTCGGATAGCCCGGACGGAAGCGCGCGTAGAACACACCTGTCCCGGCGAACAGTCCGCCACTCGACACCACGCCACCCTACCCAGATGCGCACGGCGGCCGGGCAGGCGCAGTGACGTAATGAGAGAGTCTCATCCTGATTGATGAGGGTTCTCCGGCCGCTGCTCCCAGAAGCGGTTCGGCCTGGAGGACGAGGTGGCCGGGCGATCGCGTCCCTAGATTCGTGACGTGTCCAAGAGAGCCGTGGTCGCCCGAGCACTGCGCAGGGCCGCCGTCTGGTGCGCGGTGGTGGTCGTACTGGCGGCCGTCACCGGGTTCTGTTACGAGTCCGTGGCCCGGCAGGGCGACCCACCCGCGCCTGGGCGGCTGGTGGACGTGGGCGGCCATCGGCTGCACGTGCAGTGCACGGGCTCGGGAACGCCGACCGTCGTACTCGAAGCGGGCTTGGCGGAGTCCAGCGCGAGCTGGGACGTGATCCAGCGCGGACTGCCTGGCCGCGTGTGCGCGTACGACCGCGCGGGATACGCCTGGAGCGAGGACGGCCCCGCCCCTCGTACGGCGGACCGCGCCGCGGCGGAGCTGCGCGCGCTGCTCGCCGCAGTGGGCGAGGCGGGGCCGTACGTCCTGGTCGGGCACTCCTACGGCGGCACGATTGTGCGGCTCTTCGCGCACCGCTGGCCCGCGTTGACCGCCGGACTCGTGCTGATCGACGTGACGGACGAGAACGCCACCGAAGCCCTCCAGGTCTCCCGTCCGCTGCTCGCCGCGCAGTTCACCGTCAACCAGGTCCTGGCGCGCGTCGGCGTGCTGCGGCTGTTCGGCGACGGGCTGGTGCCCGCCGACGCCACCGCGGCGGCGCGCGCGAGCGCTCCCGTCGTCTACGGCGCGGGCAGCATGGGCGCCGCCCGCGCCGAGGCCTGGGCCGCGGCGGACAGCGCCGCCCAGGTCCGAGCGACGGTACGACCAGGCGCGTGGCGCGACCTGCCGGTGGCGGTCGTCATCCCCGCGGGCCAGCCCGCGACAGCGGTCGAGCAGGCCAGACGCCTCGCCGCGCTGTCCAGCCGCGGCCGGGTCGTCGTCGCCACCACCACGGACCACTATGTGCAGCACGCCCAGCCCGACCTGGTGATCGAAGCGATCAGGTCGGTCCGGCGATAGGCGCGCGTTGAACGCCGGCGGGAGTCGAAGCGCTCCGCCGCGGCTGGGTCTGACCCGAGTTTCGTGGTGACCGCTGGTTGCGGTGATGATGTGGTCATGGCGAACAGGCGACACGTCATGTCCTGGGCCGGCGCGCTCGCGTCCGGCATGGTGTTCCCGACGTGTTCCCTCGACTCCGCGTCCAAGACCGGCGATCCGGCCACGTCCCCCAGAGGGGAGGACCTCACGGCCAGCCGGCGCCGGGTACGCCGACTTCGGCGGTGAGCACCTGACCGGAGCCGGGCACGACCATCTCCGCCTCGGTCATGCCCTGCCATTGGGCCGCCACGATGAACAGCGTCGTCCCGTCGGGACCGCCCAGGGCGCAGGCGAAGCCGCCGCGGTCCAGCTGGACGGTCTGCAGCACCTTGCCCCCTTCGGCGACGCGAACGCATTGCCGGTTGGGCACGTCGGCGTACCAGACCGCGCTCTGCTCGTCGACGCAGATGCCGTCCGGGGTGCCCTCGCCGAGGTCGGCCCAGATGCGCCGATCGGACAGCCCGCCGTCGGGGCCGATGTCGAAGGCCACCAGCTGGTGGCGGTAGGAGTCCGCGACGATGAGGGTGGAGTTGTCCGCGAGCACCGCCATGCCGTTGGGGAAGGCGATGTCGTCGCCTGCCTGCCGCACCGACCCGTCGGCGGCGGCCAGGTACACCGAGCCGGGCTGGAACGTCTCCCCGGCCATGGGGTCGAAGCCGGCGCGGTTGACGTAGGCGTTGCCGCGGCCGTCTACCACGATGTCGTTCCAGCCGGGCCGGCCGAGATCCGCGTGAGTGACCAGCGACCCGTCGGGCTCCAGGCGCAGCAGCCGGCCCTCCGGAGACGAAACGATCAGAAGCCTGCCCTCCGGCGACCACGCGGTGCACAGCGGCAACGACGCGACCCGCGCGACGGCCTCGCTGCCGCCATCGAGATCGACGGCGATGACCTCACCCGCGCTCCAGTCGGAGACGTACAACCGGTCACCGTGCCACCGCGGCGACTCGACCAGCCCTCGACCCGTCAGCAACGTGTCTACCTTGCGCATTTCCACCACACCCTTGTCCGTCGCGAGAGCTTGGCTTGCTCATCGTCCACACGAATGGCCGTCGATCAGATCGACAGTCCCGTGCCCTGCCGGTGGACGCCGGATAAGTTGCCACATGTGACTGATCTGCGAATCGTGTACCGGAAGTACGGCGGAGCATTGCACTGGAACCACCCCGGGCGATTGCTGGGCGAGGACGAACACGGAGTTTGGGTGGACGTGCCCGGCGGAACAGTCGCCCGCAAGGGCGAAGGCCCGCCGATCACATGGGAGACCACCGCGATCATGCTCTTCCCCCGAGACGCCTGGTGGACGGCATCGTTCAACTCACCGCCACACCGGAGCGAAATCTACGTCGACGTCACCACCGTCCCGGAGTGGAGGGACGGCGAGGTGACGATGCTGGACCTCGACCTCGATGTCATCCGAATGCGGGACGGACGCCTCATCCTCGACGACCAGGACGAGTTCGCCGAACATCAGGTCCTCCTTGGCTACCCACCCGAACTGATCGCCCAAGCGGAAGCCAGCGCCCGTTGGCTGATGGACGCGGTAGGCCAGAGAAAGGAACCCTTCGGCGGCGCGCACCTCGAGTGGCTGGCACGGACTGGGCAACTCAGCTGAACGTCTTCCGTTTCCCGGCGCTGCCACCGTGATTTGCCACAACGGCAAGCTTGGACGTGCTCTGGTTCAGCGGCGCCCGCGACGGGCGGTGCCGAAGATGGATCTGGTGATCTCCCGGCCGAGGGCGGACGCCGCCGACCTCGCCATGGAGCGGAACTCCTTCGACTCCAGCACGTTCTCCAGCACGGACTGCCTCGGTTCGCGTGCCGGCTCGCGCGGAGCTTTGGGAGCGGGACCGGCGGGAGTCTCGGCGGGTTGCTGCTGCGCGCTCAGCTTCTCGGACAGGATCTCGTAGGCCGACTGGCGGTCGACCGCTGCGCCGTACTTCCGCTGAAGTGGCGAGGCGGCGATGACGCCCTGGACCACCTGCGGGCTCGACGGCGCCATGAGCGTCTGAGGGGCGCGCAGGCGCGTCCAGGCCACCGGGGTCGGCGCGCCCGTCTCCGACAGGACCGTGACGACGGCCTCGCCGATGCCCAGCTCGGTGAGCAGCCGTTCCAGGTCGTAGGAGGAGTCGGGGAAGGTCGAGACGGTGGCTTTGAGCGCCTTGGCGTCCTGGGGGGTGAAGGCGCGCAGGGCGTGCTGCAGGCGCGCGCCGAGCTGGGCCAGCACATCGGCCGGTACGTCCTTCGGCGTCTGGGTGACGAAGAACACGCCCACGCCCTTCGACCGGATCAGCCGCACTGTCTGGGCGATCGACTGCAGGAACGCCTTGGACGCGCCGTCGAACAGCAGATGCGCCTCGTCGAAGAAGAACACGAGCTTGGGCTTATCGACATCGCCCACCTCGGGGAGCTCATGGAAGAGATCGGCGAGCAGCCACATCAGGAAGGTGGAGAAGAGCTGCGGCCGGTCCTGCACGGCGGGCAGCTCGAGAATGGAGATCGTCCCATGGCCGTCCTGCGCCACGCGGAGCAGGTCGCGCACGTCGAACTCCGGCTCGCCGAAGAACGCCTCCGCCCCCAGCGCTTCGAAGTTGGTCAGCGTACGGAGGATGACCCCTGCCGTCGCCGCCGACAGCCCGCCGATCCCGCTGAGTGCCTGCGGAGTGTCGGTCAGATACCGGATGACCGCGATCAGGTCCTTGAGGTCCAGCAGGGGCAATCCGTGCTTGTCGGCGAAATAGAAGATCAATCCGAGCGACGACTCCTGCGTCTCGTTGAGCCCGAGGACCTTGGCGAGCAGGGTCGGCCCGAAGGCGGTCATGGTGGCGCGGATCGGGACGCCGTCCCCCAGACCGCCCAGCGAGAAGAACTCCACCGGACAGGCCGCGGGCTGCCACGTCTGCCCCACCTCGGTGGCACGCCTCGTGACGCGCTCGGAGGCCGTGCCGGGCGAGGCGAGCCCTGACAGGTCGCCCTTCATGTCGGCGAGGAAGACCGGAACGCCCTGGGCCGCGAGCTCCTCCGCCATGAGCTGGAGGGTCTTGGTCTTCCCCGTTCCGGTGGCCCCGGCCACCAGTCCGTGCCGGTTCAGCATGCTCAGAGGGATCCGGATCTGCTCTGAGGGGGCGGCGGTGCCGTCCTCACGTACCAGGGCCCCGAGCTCCAGCGCCGGCCCCTCGAAGTCGTACCCCTTCATCGCTTGGGCTTTCTGTCAGGAGGGCCACCCGCCCTCTCGTATTCCGTGGTCCGGAACCCTTGCCGGTTGTGTGGGCGCTTCCGCCGTCGCGGCCAGGCACACGAACTGCCGTCTGGCGAGCATCGCTCTCCCTCCGGCTGGGGTTCATGCCGGTGGAGCCCGCTCAGGCCCCGCTTTTCACGGTAGGCGGCGGCTGGTCAAGGTCACCCCAAAGGCGGGTCGGCGGCATCCTCAGGTGGGCATATCCGGGGCGGTCCCCCGACCGTCCGCCGGTCGGTGCAGCCTCGTCGGGGGAGGGCCGGGAGCCGACGGGGTGCCGGCGATCCCGGCCGGGATCTCGTCCGTCGACAGGGGAGGATCGACAGGTCCCACAGCGGCCTGAGCCCCGCTGGTCGCATCACGATGAACGCGCGCACCCCCTGCCTCCCCGCACCGGGGTGGCTTTTCGCAGGGCGTCGCTTCCCCGGCTGGTCATCCTTCTGGATCTCAATGGTGTGACCGCAGGAAGGGCTGGGTACGGCGATCATCAAACGGTCGGTGGCTTCCAGTGGGCTCGTGACAGCAAGGGTGTCGTGGTCCGGTGGGGCAAGAACGGAAAGACCTCCATCCGCCAGTACGACGGCGCCGTCAAGCGGACCTGGCACGTGCGCGGCTGCCCTGTCGGCCAGGGACAAGGCACCTTCACCCCGTCTGGCCGCCGATTCGTCACCGCCTGCATGTCCCTGGAACGGTCAGCCTGCGTCCGGGACACGGCCACCGGCAAGGCCGTGACCCGGATCAAGCCGGCGTTCAGCCCCGTCTGGGGATCCGTGCGCGAAGCAGGGCTTCTACCCCCGGTTCGACGCTCGCGGCGAAGGCTGAGGGGCTTCCTGATCATTTCTTGTCGACCAGTTCGTAGCCGCCCTTGATCACGGGCGCGTCGGCCGCGGGGGCCATGCACTTGCGCAGCTGACCGTCACCGGGCTGAGGGCCCCCGCTCAGCCCGATCCGGCTGGGGCCCCTGCCCTTCCCGGCGACGTAGAAGCTGACACCCATGCGCGTATGTTCCTTCAGCAGCTCCTCCCAGGGCCCGCCGGGGGTGACCCTGGTGAGCGTGCCGGTGATGGTCGCGGTGGGTCCGCCGGTGGTCAGGCAGTCGACCTCGAGATCACCCCAGTTGGTGAACCACGTCCCGTCAGGCAGCTTGAGCCGGTGGGAGATCCGGAACGTCCCCCACGATCTGGTCGGCGTGGATGCGCCGTTCGGATTGAACGTGGCGTGGGCGTCGACGGTGACCTGGATGTCGTTGTCGGGCGCCGGGAAGTACATCCTGGCCCACCCCTTGAGATGGGAGGTCTTCACGCCGGGCGCGGCCGGGCTCTCGAGGGCGGACGGGCCCGGGGTGGGCGCGTCGGCCGCCGCCCAGGACGCGGGGAAGATCGCGGCCGTGAGAGTCGCGGCGAGGCCGACCGCGGCGGTCAGGCCCAGAACCGACGCGCGGCGGGTCCGGTTGATCATTGCGTGCACTCCGATCGAGCGGGTCGTACTTTCGACCTCACGAGCCTTTCGAACGGCACCCGGCCGTGGTTCCCCCGCCCGGGGGATCATGCTCCCCCTCGCGGGCGAACCCCACTGGGGCCAGGGGAGCGAGCGGCCGGTCCTCGCGGAAGCGGACGATCGGGGCGAACCGCCGGCCTCGGCTGCTCCTCCACGGGCGCCCCCGCATCGCCGGCACCCCTTTCACCCTCCAACTCAGTAATGAGCGTCGGAAGAGACGCCGTCCATGGCCATGTGCCTGGGCCATGGACGGCGTCATGCGTGCTCAGCCGCGGTCGGTGGCGGCTCAGCCGGACGTTCTGGCCGTGCTCGGCCGGGAGAAGGGCGGGGTCGCGAGTGAGCCGCCCCAGGGGAGAGGGTCGGTCGGCCACACCTCAGGCTGCCGCTTGACCTTGGCCTCGGCTCTGCCGCCTACCGGGCAGCGGAAGCCGTGCGGAGGAACGGTCAGCGACATCAGGTAGTTGTCGATGGGCACCGTGCTGCACTCGTCCTTGCCGTAGATGCGGTGCCCCCAGCCCTCGTAGGTGAGCAGCACCGCCTTGGGGCCGAGCCGGCGGGCCACGTTGGCGGACCAGAGGTACGGCGTGGAGGGGTCGTGGAGCGAGTTGCCCAGCAGCAGCGGAGTACTGCCCGTGTAGCGCAGCCGGTGCTGCGGGTTGGTGGTGGGATGGCCGAGGCAGACGGGCAGGTCCTCGATCGGCATCGGGTTGAGGCGCATGTCGGGGGCGAGGCGGCCGGAGCTCCGCAGCAGTGCGGCGTACTCCCGGTAGTTGCGCACCCGCAGGTTGTAGTCCTCGCAGAGGATCGCGGTCGGCAGCTGGGCGACTTCCCCCGTCACAGGCTGCCGGCCGGGCAGCGGAGGCACCCACTCCGGCAGCGGCCCGCCGTCCAGGGCGCGCAGCATCTCGCTCAGCAGTTGCCAGGCGGGCCCCTCGGTGCCCAGCACGCCCTGCCAGAGGACCTGCACCTCGGTCATCGGGCGATCCGTGACGCCCGGGTAGTACAGCTCGCCGCTGCGCGCCTTGGCCAGCAGCCGCTCCCACACCGCCCGGACGTCCTGCCCGTGCAGCGCGCAGGCGGACTCGCTGTCACACCAGGCGACGAACTCGTCGAAGGCGTCCTCGACGGTGGCCGCCTCCGTGTCGAGGAAAGCCTTGACGCCGAGGCTGTGGTCCATGTTGCTGTCGAGGGCCAGGGCACGGATCCGGTGCGGGAACAGCTCGGCGTACATCTGCCCGATCAGCGTGCCGTAGGAGATCCCGTAGTAGGTGAGCTTCTCCTCGCCGAGTGCGGCGCGGATGGCGTCCAGGTCCCGCGCGACGTCGACCGAGTCGACGTGGTCGTACAGAGGGCCGGTACGGGCCCGGCAGTCCCGCCGCAGCCTCTTGGCGTAGGCGATCCACTTGTCGAAGTCGGCCTGGCTCGTCATGACCGCGTACGGCATCTGGTTGTACACCGACGCCGAGCAGATCACCGGGTGGCTGCGGCCCACGCCCCTGGGGTCGAAGCCGACGATGTCGAAGTGCCGCTGGAGTTCCTCGGTGAAGAAGCCGGGGGCGCCGTACGCGGCCTCCACGCCGGATCCACCAGGGCCGCCCGGGTTGATCACCAGGGAGCCGATCCGGGCCGCGGAATCGGTGGCCTTGCGCCGGGCGAGGGCCAGGTCGATGGCGGGGCCGTTCGGCTTGGACCAGTCGATCGGGACGGCCAGCGTGCCGCACTCGGCGGAGGGCTCCTCCTCGCAGGGCGCCCAGACGATGGCGCCTTCGCAGCCTCCGCCGGGGCTCCGTCCGGGGTGGCCGCGCCTGCGGCCGTCGAGGTGGGTAAAAGCGCCGCTAACGCTACGAAGGCGGCAGCCAGCACACCGTACTTTCGTCGCACAATGCTCCAATCGTCGTCGGCTGGCCCCCGCGCGGCACGCGGCCGACTCTGATCATCCCCGTAGCCCGGCGATGCGCGGTGAGCGCGCGCCGCGGTGGGCAGGCCGAGCGCAACATCCAGCCGATCCACACCGTCGGTACGTCCTACCGCGAAACTTCCGGACATGTCCGAGACTTATTCCTTATTCACGACATGATCAGAATTGATGTGATCTCGGCAAGACCGGCGGCGCCGACCTGACCGATCGGTTCGCCCTGCTGGAAGGCCGCCCGCTCGACAAGGACCACCTGGTGGACTTTGTGGACGCGGTCATGCTCCCCGCGCTGCGCCAGCCCGCCTCCTGAGCCCGGCGATTCAGCCCTCAGGCGTCGTCGCCGGAGAAGAGGTCGATCATCTCGTCGAAAGCGGCGGATTCGAGTCGATGATGCGGATATGTCGCGCAGGCCGCGCCGGCGTGGGCCGGCTCATTGTTGGAGGGTCTGGCTGCGTTCGATGAGGTCCAGCATCGCCTTCTGGATCTGGCGCAGGACGCCGACGATCTCCTCGGCGGCTGCGGCGATGGCTGAGTCGCTGGGGGCGACGGGAGGTTCGAGCAGTTGGGCCACGGCGTCGGCGAGGACCTGGTCAGGGTCGTCGACGCCGTGGGGGGCGGTGGCCGGGTCGGACAAGGCGGCGCCGAACCCGGTGAGCACGGCGTGCACGGTGTAGGTCAGGTCGGGCAGGGGACGGTCGTCGCGGATCAGTCCGTGGCGGTGATGGATCGGCATGCCCGTCTCACACAGCGCGCTGGGCGTGGTGCGGGCGAACAGCTCGCGGTCGCCGGCCTGCTGCGTGAGCAGCCGCAACAAGTCGGCGTCGCCGCTTTGAACACGGCGTGCCAGGGGGAGTTTCAGCCCTGTGCGGATCAGCAGCGGGGCCATGCGGTGCGGCAGTACGGTGGCGGGGTCGGCGGTGATGCGGGTGATGATCTCGTCCATGAAGGTCAGCAGTTCGCGGGCGAACAATCCGAGGATGAGGTCTTCCTTGGCGGGCCAGTACAGGTAGACGGTGCCCTTGCCGACCCCTGCCGCGCGGGCGATCTCGCTGACGGTCACCTTGCGTACGCCGTGGTCGAGCACCAGCTCGCGTGCGCTGTCCAGGATGCGGGCGGCTTTGCGCGAGTGGCGCTCGATCAGCTGGCTCACCTGGGCTGTCCTCTTCTTTCGTGCTGGAGTCGGGTCACACGGCGGCGACGTCGAGGGTTTTGTTCTTCATGTCGGCGCCGTTCATTATCTTGCCCATGGCCTGCCCGATGACCGGCGCGCGCATGAGGCGGAGCATCACGGAGCGCATGATCTGTTCCTTGCGGTCGTGGGGCGTGAAGATCCTTCGCATGATCAGCGCGCTGTCCTGCTCGGTCTGGATGAAGGGCCGCATCCGGGCCTCCCACGCGTCCAGCGCGGCGGGCAGGTCGCCGGGGTGGCGCTGCAGCATGGTGCCCAGGAGCTCGCCTCCGGCGATGCCGCTGGAGGCGCCCATGCCCGCGTACAGGGTCACGCACCAGGCGGCGTCGCCGACCAGGACCACCCGACCCTGGTGCCAGCGCGGCATCTTGACCTGGTTCACCGAGTCGAACAGGAACTCCGGAGCCTGCTCGAACGCCGTGAGCAACCTCTCCAGGAGCGGTCCGGTGGGCTGCGGGCCGAACGCGGCCCGGATGGACTCGATCGGCGGGCGGGCGAACTCGGCGTCGACGTCGCCGGTGCGGTAGGAGAACAGCAGGCCCGGCGCGTGGTCGGAGAAGGGGAAGATCCACGCTGAGCGTCCCGGCTCGGCCAGGGTCAGGCCCTGGTCCTGGCCGAGGCCCTCGATCGGCTTGTCCAGGACGGTGGCGCCGATCATGTAATTCAGCGGACGCAGATAGTCCTCGGGACCGAAGGCCAGCTTGCGCACGGTCGAGCGCATCCCGTCGGCGCCCACCACCAGGTCGAAGCGCTCGGTGACGGTGGTGCCGGCCGCGGTGTCGCGCAGGGTGACCTCAGCCGCTGAGTCGTCCTGGGTGATGTGGGTGGGCACGGTGGAATAGCGGATCTCCACATCGGCCGGCAGTGCGGAGAACAGCGCCTGCTCGATGTCGCCGCGCAGCACGACCCGCGGTTTGCCGGGCAGGCCGGCCAGGCTCATGCCGACGGTGTGGCGTCCGGCCCGGTTCACCTCGTAGGGGGCAGGCCGCGGGGTACGGTCGCCGATCGCATCCAGCACGCCCAGCCGCCGCGCGGAGGCGAGCCCGGCGCCGAACACCAGGATGAAGTACCCGCCTGAGCGGCGCGCCGGGGCCCGCTCCACCAGCACCGGCTCCCAGCCGACCTGCCGTAGCCGTAGCGCGGTGGCGATGCCCGCGATCCCGAGCCCCACCACCAGCGCCCGGCCATGCCCGACTGCGTCCTTCATGACGCTCCTTTCTGTCGTGTCACCGTGACTCTATCTGACGAACTGACCAAACCGGTTCTAATGGTCAGTTTGCCAAACGCAACCGTATGCCGTTCAGTGCTTCGCTGCGCAGTCGTAGAGGGTGGCGCCGCCTCCCATGAGGCCACCGCTCGTTGGACTGCCCGGCGTGGAGGCGGTGGGACTTCCCCCATACGCGGCGCGGGGACCTCGGCGCAGTTGCCCCGGAACTCGTCCAGTCCTTCAGTTGCTGGGCGGTGACCTCCCGGACTGGCGTCGGTGGTGCCGCCGCTGTTGTTGCCGTCCAAGCGCCACCGCTCACACCGATGAGTTCACGCCGTCCGCCCGGTCTGCCTTCTTGAAGGACATGACCCGACATGGGCTTCAGCGGACGGAGGACAGCGGAATGAGTGGTGTGCAGCTAGGGGTCAGCCTCCCCACAAGCGGAGAGCACGCGACGCCGGAGGCGATCGTCCAGGTGGCGGAGGAGGCGGAACGCGCCGGGCTCGGCTCGGTCTGGACGTACGAGCGGCTGCTCCGGCCGACCGTGCCGATCGCGATGGGCGGCGAGGGCGGGCCGGTGATGGACCCGCCGGAGGGGTTCGCCAACGTCTACGACCCCCTGGAGGTGCTCGGCCATGTCGCCGCCCGCACCGAACGGATCAAGCTGGGCACCAGCGTGCTGAACGCGCTGTTCCACAACCCGGTGGTACTGGCCCGGCGGATCGCCACCCTCGACCGGCTGAGCGGCGGGCGGCTGCTGGCGGGCGTCGGGCAGGGCTGGATGTCCCAGGAGTTCGAGGCCGCCGGGGTGTCGATGAAGCGGCGTGGGGACGGCTTCGAGGAGCATGTGCGGGCGATGCAGGCCGTGTGGGGGCCGGACCCGGTGAGTTTCGAGGGGCGCTTCTACCAGATCCCCGAGTGCGAGATCGGCCCCAAGCCGGTGCGCGGGGGCGGCCCGGTCCTGCTGGTCGGCGCCGGCGCACCCGCCGCGATCGAGCGCGCGGCCCGGCTCGGCGCCGGGACGACCCTGGTGATCTTCGACTGGGACGCGCTGACCGGCACGATCGAGGCGTACCGGCAGGCGGCGCGGGCCGCCGGTCACCCCGCGGGCCCCGTCGTGGTGCAGGTCAACGGGGCGGTGACCGCGAAACCGCTGAACGAGCGGGCGCCGCTGACCGGCTCCGCCGAGCAGGTCGCGGGCGATCTGGACCGGCTGGACCATCTGGCCGTCGACCACGTCTTCTGGGCGATGCCCGGTACGCCGGCCGAATGCGTCCAGTCCATCGCCCCGCTCCTGACCCGCTGACAGAGACGATGCGGCGAGCAGCGTCTAACCGGCCGCCACCGTGCGCAGCGCGCGGTAGAGCAGGCGGCTGTCGCCCAGGTGATGACGTAGGAGCTTCTCCAGGCCGCCGATCGGGATCAGGTTCTGGGGGGCGCGCGGGTCCTTGTAGTCCACGCCGGCCAGTGGAGGCAGGGCCAGGGTGACCTCGTCGGCCAGCCGTACGACCTGGGCCGGGTCCAGGTCGGCGCTGGCCTCGCAGCGTGCCACGCCCGCCCACGGGGCGGGCGACTGGACGGGGAGCCGCAGGTACCAGGCGTGACGCCGCCAGCTGGTGCCCATGAGGAACACGGGCGTGCGCTGGCCGGGCGTGAGCGCGGCGACGACCGCGGACTGCGGCGGCGGCAGGTAGGCGGTGTGGTGGGTCTTGATGTAGCCGACCGTGCGCGGCAGGTGGGTACGCCCGCGCAGCGGCCCGTCCACCAGGAGCAGGTCGTCGCTCCGTGACCGGTGCCGCACCGCCAGGTCCACCTCGAGCTGGGTGACCTGCCGTTGCAGCGCCAGGGACAGCTCCTCGAACGACGCGTCGGCGGACTTGCTGGGGTGGTAGGTGGCGTGTGTGGTCTTGACCTCGGGCGCGTGCGGGGAGGCGGAGATCAGCGTCCGGTTGACCTGGATCTCGGCCAGGTCGGCTCCCTCCGGGCCGCAGCGGACGATCCCGGCCGCGTAGGAGGCGGCGATGCCGGGTACGGGCATGGGCGCGTCGGGGTCGTGGACCCAGACGCGGGCGTCGATCCTGCGGACGCCGTCGGCGACGAGCAGGGTCTCGGGGGCTGAGGCGCCGGGTCCGGGCGTGACGGGTTTCCAGTCGGCGGGCGGCTGCTCGACGTCGAGGATCAGCTCGGCCGTGGTGTCGCCCAGCTCGGAGATGTTCTCGACGGCGAGGGCGGCGGCGTAGCCGGGGTCCCATGGGTCGACGGTGAATCCCGTCATGGAGCGATGGCCGCCTTCCGTACGTGGGAGCCCTTGCCGTCGCGCCTGACCTCGAAGCGCACGGGGACGCGGTCGGCGAGCGCGGGCACGTGGGTGACGACACCGATCATGCGTTCCTGGCCGGCGGCGAGGCGTTCGAGGGTGGTGGCGACGGTGTCGAGCGTGGCCGGGTCGAGGGTGCCGAACCCCTCGTCCAGGAAGATCGAATCGAGCCTCCTGGCGACGGCGCCGGACAGGGCCAGCGCCAGGGCGAGGGCGGCCTGGAAGGTCTCGCCGCCGGACAGGGTGCGGGCGCTGCGCCGCATGCCGGCCTCGCCGTAGTCGATGACCTCGATGTCGCCGGTCTTGTCGGCGAGCGCGAGCTCGTACTGGCCGTCGGACAGCTCGCGCAGCGTGTCGGAGGCGGAGGCGACGAGCACGGCGAGGGCTTCGGCGCACAGCCAGCGCTCGAAGGCGTTGGCGCGCAGGCGCAGGGCAAGCTCGTGGGCGACCTTGGCCTCGTGCTCCTTCTGGGCGACCTGGCCTTCCAGGTCGGCGGCGCGCTTGCGTTCCTCCTTGAGCCGGTCGAGGGCGCTGTCGGCGCGGGCGACGGCGGCGGCGACGGCGGCACCGAGCTGGTCGGGGGAGGCGTCGCGCTGGGTGACGACCCCCTGCTCGGCCAGGCGCTCGGCCAGCCTGCGATGGTCGGCGGCGAGCCGGTCGCGGGCCTGGGCGAGCTGCTCCTCGCGTTCGGCGAGCGCGGTGCGGGCGGCCTGCGCGGCCCGGTCGCGCCAGCCGAGCAGCTCGGTCCAGGCCCGGTGCAGGTCCTCGCGGGCGAGGGGCGGCGGCGGGTCGTCCTGGGCGCCGGAGACGAGCAGCCGGTCGCGGGCGGCCTCCAGCGTGCGCCAGGCGGACTCGGTCTGGCGCTCGACCTGTTCGGCCGCGGCCCGCGCCTGCTCAAGCCGGCCGCGTGCGGCGCGTACGGCGGTGCGCGTCTGGGTGGCCAGCTGGTCGGCCTTGGCGATGGCGGCCAGCCGCGCTTCGAGCTCGGCCCGGTCGCCGGGGGCGGGCAGCGCGGCCAGCTCGGACTCCAGCCGGGCAGCCTGCGTGGCCAGCATCGACATCGAGGTCTCGGCCTTGGCCTGGGCGGCCCCGGCGCGCTGGGCGCGTTCGCGGGCGCCTGCCAGGGCGCGGTCGGCGGTGCGCATGTCGGCGGGAGGCTCGTGCTGGGGCAGCTCCGCGACCGGGTGCCGGCAGACCGGGCACGGCTCGCCGACGGCCAGCCGGTTGAGCAGGTGGGCGGCGGCGTGGGCGTCGCGCAGGCGTTCCCGCCGGGTCTCGGCTGCGGCGAGCGCTTGTTCGGCGGCGGCCCGCTCGGCGGCCAGGCCCTCGAGCGACGCGGCGGCCGACGTGGCGGCGGCGCGGGCGCGCGTGGCCTCGCCCTGCAGGCGTTCGCGGGCGTCGAGCGCGGCCAGCGCCGCACGGGGCGCGCCGCGGTCACCGAGCGCGGCCAGCGCCTCGTACGCCTCGTGCTCGTCGGCCTCCAGCCGGGCCACGTCGGCGGCCAGCGTCTCGACCGACTCGGCGGCGGCCCGGCGGGCCGCGGCCAGGTTGGCGACGGCGGCGGGCATGCGCAGTGACGACAGCACCGACTGGCGTTCTGCCACTGCGGCCCGTTCCTGCTCGGCGCGGCGGATGTCGCCGTCGCGGGCGCGCAGCAGGTCCAGGTCGGCGCCGATGGTCTCGGCCAGCCGCCGCAGCGCCGCCAGCCGCTCGCTCAGCTCCCGCTCGGCCTCCTCCGTCGCGCCGGACAGCTTGGCGAGCTGGTCGCGGGCGAAGGAGGCGGCCTGCTTGGCGGCCTCCTCCTCGCGGGCGGCGCTCTGCCTGATCCGCTCGTAGACGTCGGCGTCGAGCAGCTGCACCAGCAGGTCCTGCCGCTCACGCGGCGCGGCGTGCAGGAACTCCGCGAAGCGGCCCTGCGGCAGCACCACACACTGGGTGAAGAACCGGTACTCCAGCCCGGTCACCCGCTGCGCCTCCGGGGTGACGTTCTCGCCCTCGGCGATCGGCTTGACCACCGCGTCGAACGCCTGCCCGAGCGGCGCGGCGCCGTCCAGCTCGTCGAGCCTGGCCTCTTTGGTGCGCACCGCGCCCTTGGCGTCGCGCACCATCGCGCGGACCACGCCGTAGCGCCGGCCGTCGCTGTCGAACACCATGGCCACCTTGCCGGCGGAGACGGACGGCGCCAGCGCGTGGGCGACGGCGCCCTCCCTGCCCCAGCGCGGCACGGTGCCGTACAGGGCGAAGCAGATCGCGTCGATGATCGTGCTCTTGCCCGCGCCGGTCGGGCCCACGAGCGCGAAGTACTCGGTGTCGGAGAAGTCGACGGTCACCGGCTCGCGGAAGCTGCCGAAGTGGTCCAGGTGCAGCAGCAGGGGACGCATCAGCCGGTCACCTCGTCGTAGAGCCGGTCGAACAGCGCGGCCACCTGCTCGTCGTGGCGGCCGGTGGCGCTCAGGTAGTCGCGGAAGAGCTCGCGCGGGCTGTGCTCGGCCGAGCTCGCCCTGCGGGTCGCGGGCACCGGCCTGAACCGCTCGTCCAGCATGACGTCGACGGTGCCCGACAGCAGCTCGCGCACGTCGTCGGCCAGGCCGACACGTGGCTTCTCCTCCACGATCACCTTCAGCCAGTCGTCGCCCGGCTCGATGCCCTCCAACTGCTCCAGAGTGCCGCGCACGGTCCGCAGCCTGCGGGCCGAGGTGAACGTCAGCTCGTTCACCACGGCCGGCCGTCCGGGGGAGACCTCGACCAGCAGCGCGCCCGGAGTGTTGCCCTCCTCGCCGAAGTCGACGGCCAGCGGCGAGCCGCTGTACCAGATCGGGCAGGGGCCGGGGATCTGCTGGCGGCGGTGCAGGTGGCCGAGGGCGGCGTACTGGGTGGCGGCCGGGAACGCGGTCGGCTCGAAGTAGTAGGAGAAGATCGACTGCGCCTCCCGCTCGCCGCCCCCGAACGCGCCGCCGGGCAGCGTGCCGTGGGTGGTGATCAGGTTGACCGTGTCGGCGTGGAAGCCGGCGGTGAGCGCGCCGATCAGCTCGCCGATGCGGGAGGCGTAGTCGCGGTTGTGGTCGGCGGCCGTGCCGGTGAGGACCTCGGCGGCGCGTACGACGTACCGGTGCGACAGGAAGGGGAGCACGGCCAGCCGCACCGGCTCGCCCGAGCGCGCGGTGAACGCGAGCGTGCCGCCCGCGTCGGGGCGCCGGAACGAGCCGATCACGTGCAGGCCCAGCTTGCCGAGCACCGGCCGGTAGACCTCCAGCAGTTGCGGGTTGTCGTGGTTGCCGGCCAGCACCACCACGTCCCGGCCGTCGCCGCGCAGCGCCATGAGCGCGTTGAGCACCAGCGACTGCGCCTCGGGCGTGGGCGCGGAGGTGTCGAACAGGTCGCCGGCCACGATGACGGCGTCCACGTCGTGGGTACGGGCGGCGGAGACCAGCTCGCGCAGCACGGCCCGGTGCTCGTCAATCCGGGGGCGGCCCTTGAGCACCTTGCCCACGTGCCAGTCCGCGGTGTGCAGGATCTTCACGAAACCACCTGTGGTCAGAAGGGCGGGATGTCGTCTTCGACGCCGGGCAGGCCCTGGAACGGATCGGCCGAAGCCTTCGCCGGTGGGGCCGCCGCCTCGGAGGGCCGGGTCGCCCAGGCCGGGAAGGGGAACGCGACGGCCAGCGGGACCGGGATCTCCGGCTGGGCGACGAACATGGTGCCAGGCTTGGCGATCGTCGCGCGTTCCCGGACGGCCGGAGGCAGCCAGCCGTACTCGGACCGGGCCGCCTCGGCCGGGTCCAGACGGCCGGCGACGCGTACGGCGCTGTTGGAGACGATGCGCCGCTCCACCTCCGAGGCCGTCTGCTGGGCGCCGATGAGGATGACGCCGAGCGAGCGGCCCCGCTCGGCCACGTCCAGCAGGATCTCCTTGATGGGGGAGTCGCCCTCGCGCGGCGCGTACTTGTTCAGCTCGTCCAGCACCACGAACAGCAGCGGCCGGGCCGTGCCCGAGGACTCCTTGCGGTGGAACTCCCCGCGCAGCACCACGCCCACCACGAACCGCTGCGCCCGCTCCGGCAGGTTGTGCAGGTCCACGATCGACACCTGCGCGTCGGAGGTGCGGACCGAGTGGCTGCGGTAGAACGGCAGGTCGCCCCGGACGATGGGGGACAGCGGGCGCACCGCGCTGCGCAACCGGCGCAGGAAGGCGTTGACGGTGCCGAGCGGCGTCTGCGCGCCGCTCCACTCGCCGCGCGCGCTCTCGTCCTGCAGCTGGTCGGACAGCATCTCGACGAGGTCGGAGAACGTACGGCAGGCGATGCCGCGCACCATGATCGCGCCACCGTCGCCCACCGGCTCGGCCCACGCCTTCAGCCGGGCGGCGACCTGCCCCACCAGCAGCGAGTAGCCGGCCCGCTCGTCGTCGGCGTCGGCGAACACGAACCGCAGCAGCTCCTCCTCGCAGAACTCCACCAGCGTCCAGTAGAAGGAGCTCACCCCCTGCGTGCGGGCCGAGACGTGCGGCACGCCGTTGGGGTCGCCCGGGCGGGGCGGCGCGAACACGTGGACGCTCCCGAACGCCTTGGCGGGCAGCCCCAGCCGGGCGTAGACGCTGGTGGCGCGCTCGTCGAGCCGGAGGTTGTCGTGGTCGAGGAAGAGCAGGTCCTCGCCCTTGACGGAGAAGATCAGCGCCTTGGTGTTGGCCGCCTCGCCTTCCAGGACACCCGAGTTGAAGATCGAGTAAAGCAGGAAGGTGGCGAACGAGGTCTTGGTGGCCACGCCGGACACGCCCGAGATGGACACGTGGGCGCCGCGGGTGCCGTCGAGGAAGTCGAAGTTGACGTACAGCGGCTGGCCGTCGCGGCCCATCCCCAGGGGGATCCGCCGGTCCATCACGTCGAAGTACAGTGCCTGGTCACGGTCGCCCGCGCCGGCCAGATAGACCCTGGAACCGGGCAGCGGCGGCACGAACACCTCCGGCTCGACCCTCGTCACCCGCACCTCCGCCACCTCGACCACGGCGGCCGGCAGCGCGCCGTCGGCGATCAGGAAGACGTCGGAGTCGTACGCGGCGCCCTCGTGCCTGGCCTCCACGGTCGTCACCACGCCCGCCACCAGCACCAGGCCGTAGCCCGGCACCTCGCGCCTGGTCACCACCACGTCGTCGAGCTGGACGACCTTGCCCGGCTCCAGGCCCACCCAGAACGACAGCGGCGAGGCCGCCTGGGTGCCGAGCACCCTCCCGACCGCCTCACCGGCCGCAGACGTCGCCGCCGTCGCCTGATGGTTAACCGCCCCGTTGACCGTCACTCATCCCTCCGCCCCCACGCATGCCGCTCTAATGGAGCGTAGTCGGCTTGAGGGGTGCGTCCGGCTCATTTCGCAGGCGGGAACCCCGATGCGCTGAGCAGAAAGGTGGCGCTCCGGGTGACCACGACGGCCACATCCGCACGGAGCCTCAAACGCCTGGTCAGCTGGGGCATCCTCTCAGGCCGGGCGCCGCGCCCCCGAACGGGCCCGGAAGGCTGCCGCCTTCGTCCGGCTCTGGCAGGACCGGGAGCAGAACTGGCGCACCCCGTTGCGGGAGGCGTCGACGTACACGCGGTCGCACTGCCTGGCCTGGCAGACGCCGAGGCGTCCGCCGAGGTCGCTGCCGATGGCCAGCGTCAGGGCGGAGGCGATGCCCGCACTCCACCCCACGGCCAGGCTGTCGTCGGCGCCGTGGAAGTGGACCTGCCATGGCTCACCGGGAGTCCGGTTGAGCTGCGGTCGCGCGCCCGTGCTGATGATCAGCGCGTTGACGATGGCAGCCGCCTCGTCGTCCTGGTGAGCGTCCATGGCCTCGAAGACCTGCCGGACCTTCAACGCGGTTCCGGCCAGATAGAGGGACTCCTCCATCGAGACCGTCACGTCGCCCGGCAGCACGGCGCCGATCGCGGAGGGCAGCGCCTCTCCCGTCGGCGCCACGTACGGTTTGCCGCCGTTGGCGCCGCCGGTCATGACGTTCACGAGCGACACCGCGGTGTCGAGCAGGATCGCCACGTGACTATCGAACATCACTTGACTGGTCACTCCTAACGCCTTAAGGTCCGTGACTGATGTTATCAGTTTCGTCGGTCACGGAGGTTGCCGTGCAGGTCGCAGGCGGTGGGGAGCGCTTGCCGCGTACCGTGTGGTGGCTCGTCCTTGCGCGGGCGGTCAACCGGCTGGGGGCCTTCTCTCTCGGGTTCCTCACTGTCCTGATCACCACGGAGTTCGGCGTGGGCGCCGTCGCCGCCGGTTCGATCTCCGCCGCCTTCGGCGTGGCCACCATCCCATCCCGGCTTCTGGGCGGCGTCCTGGCTGACCGGTTCGGCAGGCGTCGCACGATCGTCGCAGGTCTGGCCGGGTGCGCTCTGGCCCAGGCAGGCATCGCTGTCTCCGAGAACCTGGTGCTGCTCGCCGGGTTCGCCGTCCTGCTTGGGCTGGTCTTCGAGATCTACGAGCCGCCGTCCCAGGCGATGATCGCGGACGCCGTACGACCCGCTCAGCAGGCACAGGCTTTCAGCCTGTTCAACACGGCCATGGCAGTCGGAGGCATGGGCGCGGGCCTGATCGCCGCGGGACTGGGACGGTGGGACCTGCGTTGGCTGTTCGTCGTGGACGCCGCCACCTGCGTGGCCTGCGCGATCGTGGTCCGCCTCGTCCTACCCGCCGACCGGTCCGCCCGCCGACCCTCCGGTGACATCCTCGCCCTCACCCGCCCGGATCACCGCTCGCCCTCGGTCCCGAGCCAGGCCGAGGGCGCTGCGGCCGTCGCGGGACCCGCCTGGCGCGACCGTAGCCTCCTCGTGCTCCTGGCCTCCGGCACCTTCTTCGCGCTGATCTACATGCAGGTCATGATGGCCCTGCCGCTGGCGCTCGTGCAGCGCGGCCTGCCGGCCGCCGACGCCGGGCTGCTGTCGGCCGTCTCCGCGGTGGTCATGGTGGTCTGCCAGCCGCTGCTGAGGTGGACGGCGGCACTGTCCCACCACGCGGCGATGACCGCCGGCTACCTGCTGCTCGCCGCCGGCCTCGCCGGCTATGCCGTGGCGGGCGGGTTGCCGGGCCATCTCGTCGCCACGATGGTGTGGAGCGCCGGTGATTCGCTGATGTTCGGACGCAGCTACGCCATGGTCGCCGGCATCGCCCCTGAGGACGCCCGGGGGCGCTACCTGTCGATCTTCGGCATCTCCTGGGGGTTCGCCACCGTCCTGGCACCCCTGTGCAGTACGCAACTCCTCGAACGTGCCGGGCCCAGCGGGCTGTGGAGTGCCCTGGCCATCGCATGCCTGCTGCTGGCCATCGCGCAGCCCATGGTGCTGAAACCCTTGCTCAGCAGGCGGGCCGCCGGCTCCGGCGTACCCGGCCTCACGGCGAGCTGACTCCCTGCCCTGACGCGGCGCGGATGGCGCGGGTGTCGGCCTCCCGCACGTACACCGGCGGTTCCCGTGGCGGGACCGCGTGGGCGCCGTACTCCCCCTCCTCATGGCCGGCCTTCTTCCGGTCAGCCGATTCCTTCATCGAGGGGGCGAAGCATCTCCAAGAGGGCAGATGGCCGGCGGTCGGGGCGGGCGAGCGTATCCGCGACCGGCACCTCGGCCAGGGGTGTTGACCAGCGGCCACCGGCCGTCATCGCCCCCTTGCCGACGCCCTCCGGCCGCATCGCCTCAGATCTTCATTGGATCGGGGGCGGCGTGGCGGGTGTGTCGGTTACGGCGTTGGCGTAGCGGCGGGCCAGGTGCGCGAAGGCGTCCTTGAGCTCGGCCGGGCCGACGACCTCGATGTCGGCGTCGAACCTGCCGATGGTGGCGGCCAGGCCAGTCCATGACCACGAGCCCAGGACGAGCCGGCAGCGGTTCGGGCCGAGCTCCTCGACGACTCCGTCGCGGGTGTAGCGGGACACGGCGGCGGCGGGCAGGTCGAGGATCACCTCGCCGCGGCACGGCCAGTCGCCGGAGCCCTCGGAGCCCCGGAACCTGCCGGCCAAGAAGGCGGCAACCTCACCTCCGGGCAGCTCGCGAGGGGTGAAGCGGGGCCCTGTAGGGGTGCGCGGGATGATCCGATCGGCACGGAAGGTACGCCAGTCCTCGCGGTCGAGGTCCCAGGCGACGAGATACCAGCGCCCGCCCCAGGTGACGAGGTGATGGGGCTGCACCCGGCGCGGCGGGGTCTGCGCGTCGGCACCTTGGGTGTAGTCGAAGCGCAGCACCTCGCGGGCGTGGACGGCGGCGCTGAGTGCCATGAGCACGCTGCTGTCGACCTGCGGGCCCGGCCCGATCGCGGGCGGCTCGACGGCGGTGACCTGGAGGGTGTCGATCCGGCGGCGCAGCCGTACGGGCATGACCTGCCGGACGGTGTTCAGTGCGCGCGCCGCGGCTTCCTCGATACCTGCACCAGCGGTGGTGGCGATCTGGAGCGCGATGGCCAGAGCGACGGCCTGCTCGTCGTCGAACAGCAACGGGGGCAGCTCCGCGCCGGCGTCGAGCCGGTACCCACCGTCGGGCCCTTTGAAGGCCACTATGGGATAGCCGAGCTCGCGCAGGCGGTCGACGTCACGGCGCACGGTGCGGGGGCTGACGTTCAGCCGCTCGGCCAGCAGCGCCCCCGGCCAGTCCCGGCGCGCCTGGAGCAGCGAGAGCAACGACAGCAGTCGCGCTGAAGTCTTCGGCACGGTCCCCATACTGCCCTGAGAAGCGGTCACTCCCTGGCCTCTTCGCCTGGGACTGTTGTCGCGTGCCAGTCAACGACGACAACCCGAAGGGCCTGAACTCCGTGACCACCACGTCCCCCTCAACTCTCGACGCCGAGCGGGGCGCTCGCTGCGCTCGCGACTGCGCGATCCGCCCTGACCAAGACCAAGCAGGTCGCGTCCATCGAGGAAGAGTGGCTGCGCTTCGTGGTCGAGGGTCCCTCGGCGATGCGCTACGACCTGCCCGGCGGCGTCACCTGGGCCGACCTCGCGGCCGGTACCGCACGCGAGGTCCCGCAGTGGGCGATCGACCACCAGAACGACTTCCGGATGCTGCCCGGCGAGACGCCGGCCGGGATCCTCGCGCGTTACGAGCAGGTCGCCGCCCGCAGCGAGGAGATCGTCGCCGCCGTCCCCGACCTGTCGGCGACGCACCCGCTGCCGGAGGTGCCCTGGAACGAGCCGGGAGCGGTGCGCAGCGTGCGCCGGGTGCTGATGCACGTCATCGCCGAGACCGCCCAGCAGGCCGGGCACGCCGACATCCTGCGCGAGACGTTCGACGGGCAGAGATCAACCTGAGCGGTGACGAGGCCCTGCCGGCTCGGGCCATCGTCTTGACCGGTGTCACCGGTCCCGGGCCGAGATCCACCACCCATTCGGGTCCTGCATGAAAGCGAAGGAGAACGGCGTCACCGTGAAGATGCGCGAGCTGGGGCGGACCGGTATTCAGGTCAGCTCCTACTGTCCAGGCGCCAAGATGTCCGGCCGCGCGGCGCCAGACCGGCGATCGGCCGACGAGCGCGTCGGGGCATGAGCCGATGACCGTTCTCGACACCCGGGCGCTCAACCGCGCGACGCTCGCCCGGCAGTTGCTGCTCGATCACGCCGACGTGCCGGTCCTCGACGCCGTCGCGCACCTGTGCGGCCTGCAAGCCCAGGAACCGCAGGAACCGTTCGTCGGGCTCTGGTCGCGGCTGCGCGCGTTCGACCCGGCGGCGCTCTCGGACCTGCTGGTCCGGCGGAGCGTGGTGCGGACCCACCTCATGCGCCGCACCGTCCATCTCCTCACCGCCGACGACGCCCTGGCCTGGCGGGCCCGCCACGACATCATGCTGCGCCAACGGGTACTCGGGACCTACCGTCGCGAGCTCGCCGGGATAGACCTCGACGAACTCGCGACGGCAGGCCGGGCGGTGATGGCCGACGGCGAGCCCCGCTCGATGACCGAGCTCGCGCGGGCGCTGGCTGAGCGCTGGCCGGCGCCGGGACCGCGGGCGCTGGGCGAAATGCTGATCGCCGCCCTCGTCCCGATGGCCCAGCTGCCGCCGCGCGGGCTGTGGCGCACGAGGGCAGGAGTGCGCAACGTCCTGCTCTCCTCCTGGCTGGGGCGTGAGATCGACCCGCCGGCCCCGAAGGGCTCCGATCCGGTCGGCGAAGCGCTGGTACGTCGCTATCTGGCCGCGTACGGCCCCGCCGCGACGGCCGACCTGCGCGCCTGGTGCGGCCTCGCCGGACTGCCGGACGCGGTGGCCGCGATACGCGAGGAACTGGTCACCTTTCGCGACAAGCGGGGCCGGGAACTGCTGGATCTGCCCGACGCGCCGCGCCCCGACCCCGGCACACCCGCCCCGGTGCGGTTCCTGCCGGCGTTCGACAACGCGCTCCTCGGCTACCACGACCGCAGCCGGATCATCGACCACGCCCACCGCGGCCTGTCGGTCGCCGGCGCTCGCGTTGCCCTGGTCGACGGCCGGGTCGCCGCGACCTGGAGCGTCAAGGCCGGCACCGTGATCGTCACCCCGCTGCGCCGCTTCTCCCGAGCCGACCGAACCGCCGTAGCCGAGCAGGGGCGGGCGCTGGCGTCGTTCCTCTCCGGCGGCGACAGCCATCGCGTACAGATCGCCGCGTCTCCCCGCTGAACGGCACACCCGCGAGCTGCTTCCCTTGGGCACGGGATCGATTGGGCCGCGGCACTCTGCGTAGGCGCTGATCGGCGTCGCTGTCGCCCGGTGGGTGCAGGAGATCTGGCCGACGAGCGGGCACGCGCGGAATGGCTCAAGGAGGCGCCCTGCATCGCGGAAGCCGGAAGTAGAACGTCCGGAATGGGGTCTACGGTGGCGCCATGACCAACAGCGACTACTGGTGGGAACCGCCCCTCGCCGGAACCGAGGCCGAGCACCTCGTCGGTGCGCTCGACCGCCTGCGCACAACCTTCCGCTGGAAGGCCGACGACCTCGACACGGCCGGGCTGCGGACCCGCGTCGGCGCCTCCTCGCTGACGCTGGGCAGTCTGCTCAAGCACCTCGCATGTGCCGAAGAGCAGATATTCAGCACCAAACTCAGCGGCGCTCCGCTGGGCGCGCCGTGGGACACAGCAGACTGGGCTACCGATCCCGACTGGGACTTCAACTCGGCCGCCGACGACACCCCCGAAGACCTCTACGCGCTCTGGGACGCCACCGTCGAACGGTCCCGGGCGAGGCTCGACGCGGCCCTGGCCGCCGGCGGACTCGACCAGCTCGTCCACCTCACCTACACCGACGGGCGCCATGTCAGCCTGCGCCGGCTGCTCTGCGACCTGATCGAGGAGTACGGGCGCCACACCGGGCATGCCGACCTGCTCCGCGAGGCCGTGGACGGGCTGGTCGGCGAGGACCCTCCAGCTGGATGGCACGCGAAGTCCAACCGGCCACGCCTACGCAGCTGACCGGCGTACCGGCGATCGAGGGCGTCGTGGGATGACCGAAGCTCGCAGACCAGTCCAAAAGAACGGCCGATATGCGTGTCATGCCGTGGACTGCGAGCTTCGCGCGGTTGTGTCAGACATCGACGGTCAGACGAACGGTCACCACGTCCCCCACGTCGAGCCCTTCGGCCTTCCGCACCGCCGCTTTCACCGGCACGAGGTAGCGCCCGTCTTTGGGGAACAGCGACGTCCTCCACCGGGTTCCCCGTATCCGAGCCGTGACCGGAATCATGCCCCAGCCATAGCTCACCACGGCAGCGGTCGCTTCCAGATCGTGGCACTCCTCGTCCGGAACGGTGACGAAGTGCCACGGCGCCGGCCCCTTCCAGAACCACATCTCGCCGCTGAACTCCAAGTTCATCGACACAGGATAGAAGCCGGCGTGGGCGACCCGGTTATCCGGTCTCGTCCATCGACTGGCTCATCCCTGATCGACACCAGGCCCCGGATCGGCGAACGCGAGCGGCTGGAGATCCACCGAGAGCACACCATGACCCGAGCTGAGATCCTCGACATGGTCGCTTCACGCAGCCACGTCACCACCCTTCCCGACAGCCGGCGCGCCCGGCGACGTGGAGGAGTTCCTCGGCGCCCATCCGGACCTCAAAGACCGCGAGGAGATCGCCATGTCATACATCACCAGGTGCACCCGTGTCCGCCGCGCCTGAAGACGTCGTCATCCGCAGGCTGACCGTGCGGGACGCCGAGGAGTACCGGGCGTTCCGGCTCCAGGCGCTGAGAGACGCACCCACGGCCTTCACCTCCAGCTTCGAGGAGGACGTCGCCAAGCCGCTGTCGGTGACGGTGCAACGCCTGGCCCCGGCGGGCCGGCCGCACGACGCGGTGATGGGCGCGTACCTGGCGGAGCGTCTGGTGGGCATCGCCGGACTGGCGGTGGCCGAGCGGGCGCAGGAGCGCCACAAAGGCACGCTGTTCGGCATGGCCGTGGCGCCGCACGCCACCGGGCGCGGACTGGGCAGGGCGCTGGTGGCGCGGGTGCTGGAGCTGGCGGCCGCGGTGGACGGGCTCGTGCAGGTCGGGCTGACCGTCTCGGAGGGGAACGTGCCCGCCGAACGGCTGTACCGGTCATGCGGGTTCGAGGTGTGGGGGCCGAGAGCCGCGCGCGATCATCGTGGAGGGATGCGCCGTCGCCAAGCTGCACATGGTTCGCATGCTGGATGCTCCGAGGGCCGCCGGCCGTTGACGAGGTTCCCGCCACGCGCCCACTCGGGGAAGGCAGCCGCCAGGAGGCCGCCGTTACCTGGCCGGGGCGCTGGGGGAAGCTCGATCAAGGGATGCCGTACAAGTAGAGTCCCTCAGCATGACCAGCGAAAGTGTGGCGTCGAAGATCTATGCCGTAAGCCATCTGACCGGGGAGTTCGTGCTGCGCTCAGGGCGCACGGCGACGGAGTACTTCGACAAGTACCGTTTCGAGGCCGACCCGGCGCTGCTCGATGAGGTGGCTGCCCAGATGGCCCGACTGGTGCCGGCGGGTACAGAGGTGCTGGCCGGATTGGAGCTGGGCGGGATTCCCGTGGTCACGGCGCTGGGCCGCCATGTCGGCCTGCCCTGCGCGTTCGTCCGCAAGACGGCGAAGCCGTACGGGACCCGCAAGCTGGCGGAGGGCGCCGATGTGTCCGGGCGCCGGGTTCTGGTGGTTGAGGACGTTGTGACCTCTGGCGGCCAGGTGGTGATCTCTACCCGCCATCTGCGCGAGTTGGGGGCACATGTCGACCACGCATTGTGTGTCATCGACCGCCGGGAGGGCGGGATGGAGGTGCTGGCCGGCGAAGGGATCACGTTGTTGTCGCTGCTCGCCAGAGAGGACCTCGAGGCGGCCGCGACCGCCTCGGGTTGACGGCGTCCAAGCGCGCACGCCGGACGATCATCCGAGGACGAGCGGGAGTTTCGCGGCCAGCTCACCCAGTTCGGTCTTCTCCGCGTCGGTCGGGGCACGCCGTCCGGTGCCGACCAGCAGCGCGTCCTTGTCGGAGAACGACGCGGGCAACGCGGTCCCGGCGATCTTCTCCAGCATCTCGCGGGACCGGGCGAGCCCCTCCGGGGGCGGTTCCGCCGCGTCCGGGAGGTGCGCGATCAGGTCGAGGTGGTGCAGCGTCCACTCCAGGACGTACGCGGAGAGGTAGTCGCCCGCAGTGAGGACCTGGTCGCGGGTGCCGACCCGGAGGCTCGGGTCGGCGAGTTCGGCGGCGCGGCCGGCCGCGGAGCCGACGTCGTCGAGGTGGAACTTGAGCAGCCAAGGCTCCTCGTACGCGGCGGCCAGCCGGACGGTCAGCGCGTCGAGCGGGTCGTCGCCGGTCGGCGGCGTTTCGGCGACGTCCCAGTAGGTCACCGCGTCGCGGGTCGGTTCCGTTTCGGCGGGGGTCACGAGGGTGATCAGGACGTCCTGAGCGTCGATGACCAGATGGCACACCAGGTCCCGTACGAGCCAGCCGGTACAGCCGGACGGCTGTGCGAAGTCCTCGTCCGTGAGTTCGGCGACCGCCGTACGCAACGCCGCCCAGGAGCGTGAGAAGAGATCCACATCGGCACGGTAGTGCGGCGCCACAGTGCGGACAAGCGCATCTGGACGGTCGGCTCGTGTCAGAGGCGGAGGAGGCGGGGGTGAGGAGGCGTTCAGTGAGGTTCGCGAAGGAAGGGAGTGGACGCCTCCGGCCGGCACCAGCGCGGCGGGCCGAGACGGCAATGGCCCCGATCTCCTCCACGTAATGGCGTTCCCGAGCCGGGGCAGGTGGTCGCGGTCCTGTCATCCGGGGGCGAGGGAGCGGCCAGGTCTCTTACTCCCGGTTCTCCGGCGGCTCCCGGTGGACCTGTAGCGGTGCGAAACTCTGGCCGGTGGGCATGAGTTCGATCGTGTTGATGTTGACATGGGGCGGAAGGGCCGCGGCCCACAGTACGGAATCGGCGATGTCCGCCGGTGTCAATGGCTGCGTATCGGCGTAGACGGCGCCTGCTTTCTGCGAGTCGCCGTCGAAGCGGACGAGCGAGAATTCCGTTTCACCGGCCATGCCGGGCTCAATACAGGTGACCCGGACCCCGGTGCCGTGCAGGTCGCTGCGCAGATTGAGGCTGAACTGCCGTACGAACGCCTTGGTGGCGCCGTAGACGTTCCCGCCGGGATACGGATAGCTGCCGGCGATCGACCCGATACTGATCACGTGACCGCGGGAGCGGGCCACCATGCCCGGCACGATCGCCCTGGTGCAGTAGATCAGTCCGGTGCAGTTGGTCGTGACCATCTGTTCCCAGTCATCGAGGTCCGCCTGGTGAGCCGGGCCCATGCCCTTCGCCAGACCGGCGTTGTTGACCAGGATGTCGATGTCGGGCAGGGTCGCGACAGCCTGCTCGACGGCGGCCCGGTCGCGCACGTCGAGCCGCAGCGGATGAAGGTCCGGCCCCAGCTCTTCCGCGAGTTCGGCCAGCTTGCCCGTCCTGCGGGCGGCGGCGATCACCCGGTGACCCTGACGGACGAAGCCACGGGCGATCTCGGCGCCGAAGCCGCTGCTGGCGCCGGTCACGAAAACGGTTGCCATCTCTGTCACCGCCGGCTCGGCGAATCGGCCGAGACGGTTTCAAGGAGCTGCTGGAGCGCCTCGTTGAATTCCGTCTGACGTTCCAGATTCGGCATGTGGCCGGCGTTCTCTATCACGGCGAGCGCGGCGTTCGGAATGAGACTCCGCGTGAACAGGGCGTCGGCCACCGGCGTGTAGTAGTCGTCGCGCCCCACCACCACCAGGCTCGGCACGGTGACCTGTCGCAGGACGTCCACGTAGTCGGGGCGCTCGGCGCGGCCGCGCAGGGCGGCGGCCGCCCCCTCGGCGGACGTCGTCCTCATCATTTCCAGAACGTGCCGCGCGACATCGGGCAACTCGGCGATGTTGTACGGCGCGATCATCCGCGGCAGGGTCTCTTCGGCATAGTCCGCCATGCCTTCGCGAATGACGCGCTCGGCCGTGTCGAGGCGAAGTCGCCTGCCTTCGGCGCTGTCCGTACGTGGAGACGAGTCGGCGATCACCAGACCGCGGACCCGCTCCGGAAAGAGCCGGAAGAACTCCATGGCGATCTGCCCGCCCATGGACAAGCCGGCAATGACGACCTCGTCGATCCCGAGATGATCGAGCAGTGCGGCCACGTCGGCGGCGAAGACATCCAGCGTGGTCTTGCCGGGCACGACGGCGCTCCCGCCGTAGCCACGGAGATCCGGGGCGACCACTCGCCAGCCGGATTCGCTGAAGCGCTCGGCCTGAGGACGCCACATTGATCGGTTGAACGGGTGGCCGTGGATGAGAACGAGGGCGTCGCCACTGCCCACATCATCGAACTCCACCGCGACCCCGTCGGAGAGGAAAGTGCTCATCGTGCTCCTGAGATCGGGCCCCACGACCAAGGATTGCTCCGAGTGGGGCGTGAATGCATTCAAGGCTATGAGCGCTCAATGCATCGGTGCAATAGGGGACAATGTTCTCGGTGCAATGTAAAGTGGGATGCCATGGATGACTACCGGCGTCTGGCCGACGCCGTCGAGGCCGACATTCGTGCGGGGCGGCTGCGTGAGGGCCAACGCCTCCTTCCTCAGCGGGACTTCGCCCGCCGCCATCGCATCGCG
Source organism: Nonomuraea sp. CA-141351 (assembly GCF_050944675.1). Taxonomy (NCBI): domain Bacteria; kingdom Bacillati; phylum Actinomycetota; class Actinomycetes; order Streptosporangiales; family Streptosporangiaceae; genus Nonomuraea; species Nonomuraea sp. CA-141351. The sequence continues at coordinate 6,576,387 of NZ_CP191982.1, read as the reverse complement.
ACGTCCACTGCGGCTCGCGTCTACCAGGAGCTCATCCGGCGCGGCCTCGCGGTCGGCGAAGTGGGCAGAGGGACGTTCGTCCGCGCCGGCGAGGCACCCGTGGAGCCCGCGCTGGCGGAACCCGCGACCGCGTGGGCCGATCTGGAACTGAACTTCCCCACACTGCCCGGACAGTCGTCCCTGCTCGCCCGCGCCTTCAAAGAACTGCCGGCGAACGCTCTGGGCGCCGTGGTGGGCCCGTCAGGCACCCCGCCGGCGCGCCGGGCCGCGGCGGCGTTCCTCTCCCGTCCCGGATGGGCGCCGCAGCCGTCGCAGGTCCTGTTCACCGGCAACGGCAGGCAGTCCATCGCCGCCGCGATCTCCGCGCTCGTTCCCGTGGGTCACCGGCTCGGCGTGGAGACGCTGACCTATCCGGTCGTGAAGGGCATCGCCACGCGTTTGGGCGTCACCCTCGTCCCCCTTCCCGTGGACGCCGAAGGACTGGTCCCCTCGGCGGTGCGCACGATTCACCGATCTTCACCGCTCTCCGCCGTCTATCTGCAACCGACGTTGCACAATCCGCTCGGCACCACCATGTCGGTCGAGCGCCGTGCCGACGTGGCGTCCACCCTGCGTCACCTTGGCCTGCCCGCGATAGAGGACACCGTGTACGCCTTCCTCCGTGACGACCCCGCACCGCTCGCGGCGCACCATCCGGAGAACACGATCGTGGTGGACAGCCTCTCCAAGCGCCTCACGCCCGGGTTGACGCTGGGATTCGCCGTCGTACCCCCGGCCCTTCTGGAGCAGCTCGCCACGGCGGTCAGATCGGGCGTCTGGACCTGCTCCCGCTTCGCCCTGGAGATCGCGACCCACTGGATGACCGATGGCACGGCGGCACACATCGAGAAGGCCAAACGCCAGGACGCGGCGGACCGGCAGGCTCTCGTCCGGGAGCGGCTCGGCGAGTTCGCCGTACGGGCTGACTCGTGTGCCTATCACTGCTGGTGGGAACTGCCCGAACCGTGGCGGGCCGAGACGTTCGTGGCCGCGGCCGCGCGACGCGGGATCGCGGTGACTCCCGCCGCGGCGTTCGCCATCGGCTCGGGCCGCGCCCCCAACGCGGTCCGGCTGGCGATCTCCTCGCCCAGCCGTCAGGACCTCGTCACCGCTCTCGATCTGCTCGCGACGCTGGCGCGGGGGACGCCTGAGGACGCGAGCGTCGATTGACTCCCACAGACCGGCCCGCGGCTGCGATCGCCTCAGGAAGACTCAGCGGCTCCGAGCCAGCGTTCGAGCGACTCTCCCAGCGGGTGTCCGATGACTCCCGGCACCCACGCCACGTACCCGTCAGGCCGCACCAGGAGCGCCTCCGCTTCGTGGTCGGTCTTGGCCCTGACCACGTCCAGCCGGTCCGCCCACCCCGAGGCGACCTGCACCAGGTCGTCCCGCCCGGCCAGGTCGAGGAGCAGGGGCCGCCCCGCCCGCAGCAGCTCCGCCAGCCGCACCCGGCCGGCGGCCGTCTCCAGTACGAGGTCGGGCGCCATCCCCCCGGCTCCGGGAACCCCCACCTCATAGACCACGTCGACCCCGCTGACCATCCCGCTCAGGTACGCGTTGACCTCGTCGAACCGCATGAGCCGGGCGAACAGCTCGCGTAGCGGGTCGACGGAGGGGTCCGGATCCGCCAGAGCGGTCTGGGCGCGTACGTTCCACAACACTCGGGCCGCCACCGGGTGCCGCTCAGCATGGTAGGTGTCGAGCAGACCGTCCGGCGCGTGCCCCTTCACCTGGGCGGCCAGCTTCCAGCCCAGGTTGAAGGCGTCCTCGAGGCCGGTGTTCAGGCCTTGACCGCCCCACGGGAAATGCACGTGCGCGGCGTCCCCGGCCAGCAGCACCCGGCCCAGGCGGTACGTCGTGGCTTGGAGTGCGGCGTCCCCGTACCGCGACAGGCTTTTCGGGTCGGCCATGGGGACCGGGCGGTCGAGGATGTGCTCCGCCATCTCCTGGAGCTCCTCCAAGGTGACGGGCGCTTCCCTGTCGGCGTGCGGGGCGCGGAAGTCGTACGTGGTGACGCGGCTGTGCCCGGCGGGGTCGAGCCAGACGATGATCCAGCCGCGCGGGGTGCGGGTGTAGCCGGGCGGCACCCCGTACGGATCCAGCAGCCGTACGTCTCCCATGAGGGCGGCGACGCGTGCGCCCGTTCCCGCGAACGGGATGCCGGCCGACTTTCTGACGGTGCTGCGGGCGCCGTCGGCGCCGACAACGTAGCGGGCGGCCAGCTCGCGGCCGTTCACGGTGAGCACCACGTGGTCGTCGTCCTGCACCAGCCCCGTGACCTCCTGACCGCGGCTGATGTCGGCGCCCAGGGCGGTGGCTCGGCGGGCGAACACCTGCTCGGCCCACGCCTGCGGGCTGCCCACGATGCTCGGCCCGTCGTGTGCGACCGCGCCGAGGTCGAGGCCGAACATGCCGGAGAAGTGGAAGCTGAGGCGCCCGAAGCTCGAGTGGCCGACGAGGTCGAGGAGACCGCGCCGGTCCAGACTCTGGGCGGTGCGAGCGTGCAGCGTGCCCGCCTTGGACTCGCCGGTGGGGACGGTGAGCCGTTCGAGGACGATCGGGCGCACGCCTTGGAGTGCCAGCTCGGCGGCCACCAGCATGCCTACTGGCCCGCCTCCAGCGATGACTACGTCGTCCATGTCACACCGCGGCCGGTTCGACGGCCCGCCGCTTGGCGAACGTGAGCGCGACGGCGCTGCCCAGCAGCATGCCCGCGGCCGCGATGAGCACGGCCGTACGCATTCCTGAGGCGAGCGCGGGGCCGGTGGCCTCGCCGATTCCGCCGACGGCGACCAGCACCGCGAGCCCCAGCGCGGCGCCCACCTGGAGCGCGGTGGAGGCCATCCCGGAGGCGACGCCCTGCTCGCCTGCCGCGACGCCGGTGGCCGCGGCGATCCACATACCGGTCCAGGTGAAGCCCTGGCTGACGCCCATGACGACGATGCCGGGGAGCACGCCCCAGTACGAGCCATCGGCGCTGATTCCCGCCGCGAGCAGGGCCGTGCCCGCCGCGCCGCCGACGGTGCCGGTCAGCAGGGTGGCCCGTGTCCCGATGCGGCCGGCGAGCCGCCCGCCGAGCTGCGTGCCCAGCGCTATCAGCAGGGACGGCACCAGGAAGGCCAGTCCGGTCGTCACCGCGCCGTACCCGAGAACGGTCTGGAAGTAGACCGTCAGGAAGTACGGCAGCGCGTTGAAGGTGGCGCCGAAGACCAGGATGACGGCGATGGCGGAGCCGAGGCTGCGGTTGCCGAACAGTCTCAGCGGCATGAGCGGGTCGGCGCCCGTCTTCTCGACGGCGACGAAGGCGCCGAGCAGCACGGCCGCGAGCACGAAGCCGATGGTGATGAGCGGGGAGGTCCAGCCGGACTCAGGGCCCTGGATGAGCGCGTACGCGAGCAGGCTGACGCCGCCGGTGGCGAGCACGGCTCCGGGGATGTCGAAGCGGCGGTTCCGTTCACGAGGTCCCTCGGCGGGGAGCAGCAGGTACGCGCCGGCGATCGCGACGGCGGCGAGCGGCACGTTCACGTAGAAGACGGCCTCCCATCCCCACGCGCCGGTCAGCAGGCCGCCCAGCAGGGAGCCGAGGGCCAGCCCGCTGGCTCCGGCGCCGCTCCACACACCCAGCGCCCTGTTGCGCGCCGCGCCTTCGGCGAACCTGGTGTTGACCAGAGCCAGCGTGGCGGGGAACAGCAACGCGCCACCGAGCCCCTGCACGGCACGGGCGGCGACGAGCGCCCCCGGGCTCTGCGCCAGCCCGCCCGCCAGTGAGGCGACCGCGAAGAGCGCCAGCGCGGCGACGAACATCCTGCGGTGTCCCAGCAGGTCGGCCGCGCGGCCGCCGAGCAGCAGGAATCCGCCGTACGCGACCGCGTAGGCGCTGGCCACCCACTGCAAGGTCTGTGCGGAGAAGTCCAGGTCACCGCCGATCGCGGGGAGCGCCACGAAGACGATGTTGAAATCGAGGGACGTGATGAGCTGGGAGAGCGCCAGCAAGGCGAGGGTCAGGCCGGGTCGGCTTCTCATGGCCACCTTCATACGATAGTTCGGGATAGTCGTACGGTTCGGGATCCTCGTACAAAGGTGGGCTGCGCGTCAAATTATTGTTCGGAGACTTCGTACAATGAGCTCATGCTGCATCCATCACGTGACCAGATCCAGCTCGTGGAGGTGCTCGCCGCGCTGGGCCATCCGGTACGTGCCCAGATCGTGCGGGCGTTGTCGTCGGGCGAGGAGGAGTTCTGCGGCGCGATCGTGCCGGACGTGCCGAAGTCGACGCTGACCGGTCACTGGCGGATCCTGCGCGAGGCCGGCGTGATCTGCCAGCGGCCGGAAGGGCGCAAACTGTTCATCAGGTTGCGCCGGGAGGACCTCGACGCCCGCTTCCCTGGCCTCCTGGACCTGATGATGGCCGACTCGTCCTGAGCCACGAGCCGTCCGGCCTCTCATAGGCTGAGTCGGGTCGCCGACCGCGCGGCCCGCTGGAGGAGTGGGATCGTGGGCCGTTATTCGCGTGTCGTGGTCAAGCTGAGCGGTGAGGCGCTGGCCGGTCCTACGGGCTGGGGCGCGGACCCGGAGAGTCTTGCGAAACTCGGGGATGAGCTGCTGTCGGTGCACCAACTCGGCATCGAACTCGCCGTGGTCGTCGGCGGCGGAAATTACTTCCGTGGCCGGATGGCCGACGGGTGGGGCATCGGCCGGGCCGAGGCGGACAACATCGGGATACTGGGCACGGTGATGAACGCGCTGATGCTACGTGGCGTACTGATGGCACGCTCCGAGTCGGACGTGCGAGTGATGACGGCGGTGCCGATGCAGAGCGTCGCCGAGCCCTTCATCCGGCTGCGCGCGGACCGGCACCTGAGGCGTGGGCTGATCGTGCTGCTGGCGGGCGGCATCGGGCAGCCGTACGTCACCACCGACTATCCCGCTGTCCAGCGAGCGCTGGAACTGGAAGCGGACGCGCTCCTGGTCGCCAAGCGCGGCGTGGACGGGGTCTACGACCGCGATCCCAACCTTGATCCGGACGCCAAACGCTTCACCAACCTCACCTATCAGGAAGCGCTCGCCGCGGGGGTGAAGGTCATGGACCAGAGTGCCTTCGTCCTCGCCAACGAGCAGGGACTGCTCATGCACGTCTTCGACGTCGCGGCGGTGGGCGCGATGAGCGCGATCTGCCAGGGCGAGGATGTCGGCACCCGTATCACCGCGACCACCTGACCTCACCGGCCGGCGATCAAGCGCCAGGCCGACGCGACCGATGAGTTTTCTCCCTGACGCCGGTCTGTAGAGGCAACCACCCGCTCTGAAGGAGACGGCGATGACCAACGACCCAGCACTGCAGGCCCTGGCCAGGCTCGTCGGTACCTGGAAGATCACCGGAGGGCACGACGGTAGGGTGACCTACCGCTGGCTGAACGACTTCTTCCTCCAGCAGGATGTCCAACTGGGCGGCACTCACGGCATCGAGATCATCGGCCGGGAACGGACGCTGATGGCCGAGCCCAGCGCCGACATCAAGTCTCGCTACTACGGCGACGACGGCAGCACCCTCGACTACACCTACGAACTCGAGGGTGACACGCTCACCATCTGGGCCGGTGAGCGGGGTTCCCCCGCCCACTACCAGGGCGTCTTCAGCCCCGACGGCCGCAGCCTCACCGGCGCCTGGGTCTATCCGGGCGGGGGCGGCTACGACTCCAACGCCGAACGCGTCGAATAGGACCGTTTCGGACCGCCAGGTCAGGGCCGCGCGCAGGACGACTTTGCTCGGCCACCTGATCATCCGGCAGCCGAACGTTCGCTCGCGGTTACGCCTTCGGCTCCTGCGAGATCCGGACCATGTTGCCCGAGGGATCGCGGAAGGCGCAGTCGCGCGGGCCCCACGGCTGGTCGATGGGCTCCTGCAGCACCTCGGCGCCAGAGGCCCGCACCCTTTCGAAGGTCGCGTCGAGATCGTCGGTGCGGAAGACGATCATCGGTAGGACACCTTTGGTGAGCAGCTCCTGGAGGGCGTCGCCGTCGGCCTGTGGCCGGCCGGCGTGCGGCTCGGAGAGCACGATCTCAAGGCCCGGTTGGCTCGGGGTGCCGAGGGTGACCCAGCGGAATCCACCGGAAGGGACATCGTTGAGCGCCTCGAGGCCGAGCGCATCGCGGTAGAAGGCGAGCGCCTCGTCCACGTCGTTGACGGTTATGTGGCAGTACTGGAGTGCGATGGTCATGCGGCCAACGCTAGACGGCGGCTTCGCGTTCCGCTTCTCGGATCCTGCTCGATCCGTTTCTGATCGGCCGGGTGCGCACCTTCGCCACGCACGGTGGCATCGCCGTCACGGCGCGGTGCTCCCGGGCGCGGTAGGCGCTCGGTGTCTCACCCACGAGCTCGGTGAATCGCGAGCTGAACGAGCCGAGCGAGGTACAGCCGACCGCCATGCACGCGTCGGTCACGCTCATGCCCGCGCGCAGCAGCGCCATCGCCCGCTCGATGCGGCGGGTCATGAGGTAGCTGTACGGCGTTTCGCCATAGGCCGCCCGGAACTGCCGTGAGAAGTGCGCCGGCGACATGAGCGCGTGGTGAGCCATCGCCGGCACGTCGAGCGGACGTGCGTACTCACGGTCGATCAAATCCCGCGCCCGCCGCAGGTGCGCGAGGTTGGCGAGGTCTTGCGGGGTCATGCGGGAAGGCTATCACCGCTCTGCGAAGAGCGTCGCTGACCTGCGGGAACGAAGCACTTGCCGCGGCCGTGCCGTTCGGTCAGTCCGCTGACCGCGGCGCCGAGCCGCAGCTCGACCCGCGCTCAGCGTGCAGTTCGGCGAGCAGGCCCGCGGCCGGCTGGCCGAGCTGGCAGGCCAGCGGCGCCGGTTGGGGACCGGCCTGGGTGACCGGTAGGCCCATGCCGCACGCGGTGGCGGCGATCTCGGCGCCGAGCACGCCGTCCCCGACGACCACCAGGCGCGTGCAGGACAGCAGGTCCATCCGCAGCGCCAGCGTGTCGTCAAGGGTACGCAGCACGTGGACGGCGCTGGACGAGGTGGCTGTTCAGGTTCATCGGGGGTGACCTCCAGGTGTGAGGTGACTGCGGGCGAACGTCGTCGACAGGCGCAACAGCCGGTCCGCCATTTCTTCGGGGTCGAGGGGGTCGTCGGCGTCGACCAGCCAGTCGTTGACGATCGAGCCCGTCCCGCCCGTGACCATCGTCGCCAGGTCCTGTGCCGTGGCGTCGTCGAGGTCGCCGAACACCTCCCGCAGGCTCGTCATGGTGACGAGCGAGCCGAACAGCCTGTTCAGGGCCCGGGTCATGGGGAAGGCGCAGGATCCGGTGAGCATCGCGCGGTAGAAGGTCCGGTGCCTGGCGAAGTGCCGGGCCATCGCCAGCATGCGCGCTCGAAGGGGTGCGTCGCCGTCCCCTACCTCGTGAATGAGCTCCCGTTCGACCAGGTCGGTCGCGGCCGCCACGAGCAGCGCGTCACGGTCCCCGAACTGCAGGTAAACCAGCTGCCGGCTGACGTCCGCGGCGTCGGAGAGATCGCCGACGGGAAGGGCCGTCGTGCCGCGCTCGGAGACCAGGCGTACGGCGGCGGCCATGAGGGCGGCGCGGGAGCGGAGCACCCGGCGGTCTTGTCGATCCTGCACGTTCACAACACTAGACATGTGTTAAAAAATAGACAACTGTTAAATCAGTCGTTTTAGGTGAGGAGCCGCCATGTCCCGAGTCGAGTCCCCCGAGCCCGAGGTCCGTACCGTCGCCGGCGTGGTGCGCGGCCGCATGGAGGACGGCCTCGCCGTCTTCCGCGGCATCCCGTACGCCGAACCCCCGATCGGCGAGGCCCGCTTCCAGGCGCCGCGGCGCGTGCGCGGCTGGGACGGTGTACGGGAGGCGTCCGCCTTCGGCCCGCCGGCCCCTCAGGATGTGAACATGGCCGGCCGCGGCGGCGGGGACCTCTTCACGGGCACGGGCGATGACTGGCTGACGGTCAACGTCTGGACACCCGACCCGGACCCGGCCGCCCGCCGCCCGGTGATGGTGTGGATCCACGGCGGCGCCTACAAGCTCGGCTTCTCCGGCAGCCCCGGCTACGACGCCCAGCACATCGCCCGCGACGGCGACGTGGTCTTCGTCTCGCTGAACTACCGCCTCGGCGTCGAGGGCTTCGCCCGCATCGACGGCGCACCCGCCAACCGGGGCCTGCTCGACCAGGTCGCCGCCCTGGAGTGGGTGCGGGAGAACATCACGGCGTTCGGCGGCGACCCCGGCCAGGTGACCGTCCTCGGTGACTCGGCCGGCGCCGGTTCCATCGCCGCGCTGATGGTCATGCCGAGCGCGGCGGGGCTGTTCCGGCGCGCCGTCGGGCAGAGCCTGCCGGGCACGTTCTTCTCCGACGCCCTGGCCCGGGACGTCGCGACGGCCATCGCGGCCGAGGCGGGCCTGCGTCCGACGGCCAGGGATCTGTCCGGCGTGGATCCGCGGCAGCTGCCGAAGGCCGGGCAGGCGCTGGAGGCGAAGATGCGGCAGTACGAGGACCGCTGGGGCTCATTCGCGCACACGCTCACCCCCTTCTCCCCGGTCGTCGACGGCGAGGTGCTGCCGGCCGCGCCCTGGCAGGCGCTGGCGCGCGGCGCGGGACGGGACGTGGAGCTGATCATCGGTCACACCCGCGACGAGTACCGCACGTTCCTCCTCTTCTCCGGAAGGCTCGGCAAGATCACCGAGGAGCAGGCGACGGAGGCGCTGCGCCACTTCGGCCCCGGCGGTGACGGCGAGCGCGCCTACCGCGCGGCGTTCCCCGACGCGTCCGCCGAGGAACTGCACGAACTCGTGCAGAACGACTGGCTGTTCCGCATGCCGACACTGCGCCTGGCCGAGGCGCAGACCGCCGGGGGCGGGCGGGCCTACCTGTACGAGCTGGCCTGGCAGTCCCCGGGCAACGGCGGAATATTGCGCGCCTGCCACGGCTTGGACGGCCCGCTGCTGTTCGGCACCTATGACGCCCACCTGGGCCCGGCGGCCATCGGCCCCGAGCACACCGCCGAGGCCCGCGAGTTGACGACCCAGATCCGTACGGCCTGGACGTCCTTCGCGACCTCGGGCGATCCGGGCTGGCCCGCGTACGACTCCGGGCAGCGCCTGACTCGGATCTTCGACACGCCACCGTCGATCACGGCGTACCCCGAGGAGACCTCGCGCCGCCTGTGGCAGGACTACTCCTTCGAGGCGCTTCCCCTGCTGGCCACCTGAGCGGACGACCAGGCAACGTGCGAGAAGACGAGGCTGGGCGGGGTCATCGCGTCCCGCCCAGCCTCAGTCACAGTGAGGTGTCACTTGGCGAGCGGCGTCAATGCGATCTTGTCCACGATCGGGGCGTACTTCGATCGGGGCAGGATGCCGGAGATGTAGGAGTCGCCGTCGAAGCTCGGCAGTTCCTGCGAGGCGAAGGTGATGGTTTTGGAGCTGGACCGGGATGGTCAGCTCCCAGAAGTTGCCGGCGTTGGAAGGAGCGCGGGAACCAGGCGCGCTGTGGCTGCCCGTGCGGCACCGTGGGCCGGTAAGGCGGCTGCCGGGATCGCGGTCAGTGCGAGGGTGGAGGCGAGGATGGCGCGTGGCACACGCGTGCGTGCCCGCCGGGACGAGGGTTCAGCCATGCGCCTTTCCCGTTCGGGGAGTGGTCGAGGGTCGGTCGAATCGATTCGACTGGAAGATAGGCGCCTCCTGACGCGCCGGTCAAGAGCCGGACACATGCGCGACACGTCGCCGTCACGCGAGCCGCAGCCCTGGGAGCGGGCCGGCGATGCGCCCTCAGCCTGACGACGTGCGGATCCGCGGCACCAGGGCGGTCAGGCGCGGGGCCGGGCGGGCCCGGTCGTGCTGCGGAGCGAGATCGGAGGGGCGACCAGGAGGTGGCGGTGCGGGGTCGCCGGGTCGGTGATGCGCTGGATGAGCAGCTCGACGGCGCGGGTGCCCATCTCGTCGGCGGGGACGTCGGCGGCGGTGAGCGGCGGATGCAGGTTCTCGGCCCAGTGCTGGGCGGCTACGCCGGCGATGGAGAAGTCGCGGGGCACGGTCAGGCCGGCTTCGGCCAGCGCGCGGTACATGCCGGCCACGGCCGCCTCGTTGATGGTGGCGATGGCGGTCAGCTCCGGGTGCTCGGCGAGCAGTTGCTGGAGGCAGGTCTGTCCGGCGTGGGCGTCGTCGGCGCAGCAGACGCGCACGCCGTGGAGGCCGCGTTCGGCGATGGCGCGGTCGAAGCCGGCCTGTGCGCGGTGGCCGGGGCCGTAGCCGGCGGCGACCAGCTCGGCGTTGCGGTTGACCAGGGCCAGGTGCCGGTGGCCGAGGTCGGCCAGGTGGTGGACGCACTTGGCGATGAGTGTTTCGTAGTCGATGTCCACCCAGGACATGTCCTCCGGCTGGCGGGTACGGCCGATGCCGACGAACGGCAGGCCGCTCTGCAGCAGCCGGGTGACCCGGTCGTCCTCCAGCCGGATCTCCATGAGGATGACGCCGTCCACACGCCTGCCGGTGACGACGCGTTCGAAGGAGCGGTCGTGCTCCCCGCCCGAGGGCGACAGCAGGACGTCCAGGTCGGCGCGGGCGGCGGCGTCGACCACGCTGGCCACGAAGCCGAGCTGCATGTCGGTCAGGCGCTGGCTGGCCGGCGGGATGACCAGGCCGATCGTGCGGGTACGGCCCTCCTTCAGCGCCCTGGCGGAGGCGTTGGGCCGGTAGCCCAGCTCGTCGATGACCGTCAGGATGCGGCGCTTGGTCTCCTCCGACACCGGGCGCTTGCCGGTGAGCGCGTACGAGACGGTGCTGCGCGACACGCCGGCCCGCTTGGCGATCTCTCCGATGTTCACCCGTGCTCCTCGTCCGATCCGCCGGTCGGCGACCATCGTAGGTCGAATCGGTTCATGACGTGGTACGCCGCCGGATTCGTGACGACGAAGTGTCGCCTGTCACGCATGCCTCGCAAACCTTGCCGCACTGCCCATTGACGCCTGCGGCGGAGCGGGCCTATCTTCGGTCGAACCGATTCGCCGAATCGATTCGACTTCGTTTCGAAACAGCCTTGTAACGCCTGTCAGCGGAGGTCAGCCCAATGAGAACAGCGGCAAGGTGCCGGCGTGCGGCCGGTGCGAGTCTGGCGGTCCTGGCCGCCGTGGGCGGGCTGGTCGCCTGCTCGTCATCGTCCGGCGGCGGCAACGGCGGCTCGACGAGCGCCGGTCAGGCCACCGGGGGCGGGGCGTACACGATCTGGGACCCGTACCCGCAGTACGACAAGAGCTCGGAGTGGGTGAAGCTGCTGGACAAGTGCGGCACCGACGCCGGGGTCAAGGTCGAACGCACCGGCTACGACACCAGCGACCTGACGAACAAGGCGCTGCTTGCGGCCCAGCAGGGCAACTCGCCGGACGTGCTGATCGTGGACAATCCGGTGGTCTCCACACTGGCCGAGGCCGGGGTGCTCACCACCACCGAGGAGAACAAGCTCGACGTCTCCGCGATCGCGCCGAACCTGCTGGCGGCCGGCCAGAGCGGCGGCAAGACCTACGGCGTCCCGATCGGTGCCAACACCCTCGCCCTGTACTACAACAAGGACGTTCTGAAGAAGGCAGGGGTGGACATCGCCTCAGTGAAGGACTGGGGCTCGCTGACGGCGGCGCTGGAGAAGGTGAAGGCGGCCGGGAAGAAGGGCATCACCTTCTCGGCGATCGGCACCGAGGAGGGCAGCTTCCAGTTCCTGCCCTGGTTCTGGGGCTCCGGTGCGAATCTCACCAAGCTCGACTCGGCAGAGGGCGTCTCGGCCGTGGCGTTGTGGACCGACTGGCTGAAGAAGGGCCACGCGCCCAACTCCGTCATCAACAACACGCAGACGACGAGCTGGCAGGAATTCGCCACCGGTGACTTCGCCTTCGCCGAGAACGGCACCTGGCAGCTTGCCAACGCCAAGAAGACCGGCTTCGACTACGGCATCATCCCGATCCCCGGCAAGGGCGGCGGCACCGCGCCCGCTCCGACCGGCGGCGAGTTCGTCAGCATCCCCGTGCAGGCCGACACCGGTCGATACACCACTTCCCAGAAGCTGGTGACGTGCCTGACCAGTACCGGCAACTCGCTCACCACGACCACCACCCTCTCCTACATCGCGCCCACCGAGGCGGTGCAGGCCAAGCAGGTGGCGGCCACGCCCGACCTGCAGGTGTGGGTGGACGCGGTCAAGGCGGCCAAGGGCCGCACCAGCGACGACCTGGGCACCAAGTACCCGAAGATCTCCGAGCCCATGTGGGGCGCGGTGCAGGCGGCGCTGAGCGGGTCCAAGTCGCCGCAGGAGGCGATGGCGGCGGCCCAGGCCGCGGCGGCGAGCGCGATCCAGTAGCAGCATGAACCGAGTCACGCAGACGCAGGCGCGTCCTGCCGCCCGCGGCTCCGTACCGGCGACGGGACGGAGCCACCGGGCGGCACGCGCGCGGTCCGGCCAGTGGGCGGCATGGGCTTTCCTCGCCCCGGTCGTGCTCTACCTGCTGGTGTTCTACACCTATCCGCTCTACCGCAACGTCGATCTGAGCCTGCGCAACTACACGGTCCGCTCGTTCGTGCAGGGCGATGCCCCGTTCGCCGGGCTCGCCAATTACGCGAAAGTGTTCGCCGATGCGACCTTCGGGCCCGCGCTGTGGCACACGGTGGTGTTCACGCTGGTCTCGCTGGCCTTCCAGTTCACCATCGGGCTCGCGCTGGCGCTGTTCTTCCTGAAGAACTTCCGGCTGTCCGCCACGCTCAGAGGGTTGTTCCTGGTGCCGTGGCTGCTGCCGCTGATCGTGTCCGCCTCGACGTGGTCGTGGATGCTGAACAGCGACTCCGGAGTGGTCAACGCCGTCCTGGCCTGGTTCGGGATCGGGCCGGTCAACTGGCTGACCTCGCCGGACTGGTCGCTGTGGTCGGTCATCATCGCCAACATCTGGATCGGCATCCCGTTCAACCTCGTGGTGCTGTACTCCGGGCTGCAGGCGATCTCGCCGGCCATCTACGAGGCGGCCGCGCTGGACGGGGCCAACGGCTGGCAGCGGTTCTGGAAGGTGACGTTCCCGCTGCTGCGGCCGGTCTCGGCGATCACGCTGCTGCTCGGCCTGGTCTACACGCTGAAGGTGTTCGACATCATCTGGATCATGACCAAGGGCGGGCCGAGCGGGGCCTCGACCACGTTCGCGACCTGGTCCTACCGGCTCGGGTTCGGCAACCTGGTGCCCGCCTTCGGACCCGGCGCCGCCGTGGGCAACCTGCTCATCGTGACGGCGCTGGTCTTCGGGCTGATCTACATCCGCGCCCAGCGAAGGCAGACTCTCGCATGAGGCGCCTCAAGACCGCGATCGGGCTGGTGCTCACCGCCGTGATGTTGTTCCCGGTCTACTGGATGATCAACGTGTCGTTCACCCGCGACCAGGACATGCGCAAGAGCCCGCCGAACTGGTTCCCGGTCGACGGCACCCTGGACGGCTATCGGACGGTGCTGGACCAGCAGCTGCCCTACCTGGGAGTGAGTCTGGTCGTCGGGCTCGGCACGGTGGCGCTGACGCTGCTGCTCGCGGCGCCGGCGGCGTACTCGCTGGCCAAGCTGCGCCCGCGCGGCGGCGGAGCGCTGAGCTTCGTACTGCTGATCGCGCAGATGATCCCCGGGATCATCATGGCGATGGGCTTCTACGCCATCTTCCTGTCCACCGGCGTGCTCAACACCGTCCCCGGGGTGATCGTGGCCGACTCCACCCTCGCCGTGCCGTTCGCGGTGCTCATCCTGACCACGTTCATGTCCGGCATCCCCGAGGAACTGCTGCAGGCCGCCCGCACCGACGGCGCCGGGGTGGTGCGTACGTTCGTCTCGATCGTGCTGCCCGTCAGCCGCAACTCGATCATCACGGTGTCGCTGTTCGCGTTCCTGTGGGCGTGGTCGGACTTCGTCTTCGCCTCCACCCTCGATCAGGGCGGCGACCACCAGCCGATCACCCTCGGCATCTACCACTACATCGGAAACAACAACCAGGAGTGGAACGCCATCATGGCCACCGCCGTGATCGCCTCCATCCCGGCCACCATCCTGCTCGTCGTCGCCCAGCGCTACGTCGCCGCCGGCGTCACCGCAGGCGCCGTCAAAGACTAAGAAGGGACCCTCGCTTCATGACCGTCGCCGCTTCAGGCCCGGTGTTCTACCTGCGGGACATCCCGTTCAGCTACCGCGGATCCTGGTTCGGCTTCTCGCCCGTCGTGGGGGAGAAGACCTACGCCGAGGACGTGCACCTGGTCTCGCACCAGACCGGCATGCACGCGATCCTGCGGCTGATCCCCACCGCCGAGACCGCCGTCACCGCCACCCCGCACCAGCTCACCTGGGCCGGCGACGACGGCCGGATCGACCTGGCCTACGAGAACCCCGACACCGTACGCGTCAAGGGCCGCGGCCTCGGGCTCCGCCTGCTGGCCGCCGACCCCGTACTGACGCCGTTCAGCGGCCCGTACTTCTACCAGGAGCCCGTCGACGGCTCGTACGTCTTCACCGTCTACCAGACCGGCCGCCGCTACCGGATCACCCTCCTCACGGGGCAGGCCGAACATCTCGGCACGCAGGCGCTCGGCACCGCCGAGCGTGGTCTCGTCCTCAGCGGCGAGTGGGAGATCGCGATCGAGGAGTACGAGACCGCCCGCGCCCCCTACGTGAGCACAGGCTCCTTCGAACAGGTGGCCAAGGCGGCGCGCGCCGAGTTCGACGCGTTCGCCGAGGCGGTCGCGCCCTGGCGCAGCGACCGCACGCCCGCCGCCGAATTGGCTGTCTACGTGCTGTGGTCGGCGACCGTCCGCCCCGCCGGGTTCGTCACCCGGCCCGCCGTGCTCATGTCCAAGCACTGGATGGACAAGGTGTGGAGCTGGGACCACTGCTTCAATGCCATCGCCCTCGCCGAGGGGTTGCCCGACCTGGCCTGGGACCAGTTCCGGCTGCCCTTCGACCATCAGGACGCCGCCGGCGCGCTGCCCGACTCCGTCACGCACTCCGAGATCCTCTACAACTTCGTCAAGCCCCCCATCCACGGCTGGGCCCTGCGCCACCTCCCTCCAGCGCCCGGCACCTACCCGCTACTGGAACGCTGGACCGCCTTCTGGCTCGACGCCCGGCGCGCCCCCGGCCGGGAGCTGCCGCACTACCAGCACGGCAACGACAGCGGCTGGGACAACGCCACGACCTTCGACCCCGAGCGGGTGGTCGAGACCGCCGACCTGGCCGCCTTCCTCGTGCTGCAGCTGCGCGAGCTCGCCCGCCTCGCCACCGACCCCGACACGTCCGCCCGGTGGACCGAGCAGGCCGACCGGATGCGTGACGCCCTCCTCGCCGAGTTGTGGGACGGCGAACGGTTCGTCGCCCGCGGTGCGCTCTCGGGCCGTACCTGGTCGAGCTCCAGCCTGCTCGACCTCATGCCGATCGTGCTGGGGGAGGAGCTGCCGCGATCCGTCCGGGAGGCGCTGGCGGCCCGGATCGAGGGACACCTGACCGCGTTCGGCCTCGCGACTGAGCTGCCTGCCTCTGAGCACTACCAGGACGACGGGTACTGGCGCGGCCCCATCTGGGCTCCCTCGACCGTCCTGATCGAGGACGGTCTGCGCCGCGCCGGATACCCGGACCTGGCCGACGAGATCAGCGCCCGCTTCCGTGCGTTGTGCGAGAAGTCAGGATTCGCCGAGAACTTCGACGCACGCACGGGGGAGGGGCTCCGCGACCGCGCCTACACGTGGACAGCGAGCGCCTACCTCATCCTCGCCGCCGCTCACGAGCGGCGGATCGGAACCGGCGCGGTCATCGGCCCCAGAGCCGCCACGTCTGGTTGAGAGGACTGGCCTGGCCCGCCGGGTTACAGGTCCATTGGTGGATGGGAGCCCGGGCCGCGGTCGAGATGGTGCTGACGTCGACGCACTTGCCGCTGTGGCGGGCTACGAGCTGGTAGTCCCGGGCGTCGTTGCCGGCGTAGGTGACCTTGCGCAGGGTGAACTGCTGGTTCTGGGCTCCGCCGCTACACGCCCACTGGTGTACCGGGGCGCCGTCGGCCGTGGAGTTCGCGCTCACGTCAAGGCACTTCCCGCTCTGCTGGTTGACCAGCGTGTAGGTGTCGGCCACGCCGGCGACCGGCCGGAAGTTCCACAGCTGCTGATCGCCGCCCTCACAGAAGAACTGCTGCTGCACGTTGCCATCGGCCGTGCTCAGGTTGGTGTTGTCCAGACACTGCTGGGAGTGCTGCGCGACTGCGACGGACTGGAAACCGCCGTCGGAGGGCGGCAGCAGGGTGATGGTGAACGTCTCGTCGGCGTTGGTGTGCGGCAGGTTCAGCGCGGCGCCGTTGCCGGACAGCGTCAGGACCGTGTTCTGAACGGTGATCGGCCCCTGGACCGCTCCGCCGCCGTTGTAGGGGATGCGCTGCACGATCGCGCGGACCTGGTTGTTCTGCACGATGCCACTCGTGGTGTCGAGCCGCCGGAGGTTGACGGCGATGTTGCCGGTCGTCCCGCCGCCGCCCACGAGGATCCTGGCCGCGCCGGTCGCCTTGGTGGCGAAGGCGTCGTACGACAGGCTCGGGGTCACTGAGACGGTCTGACCGGTCTGGGAGGCGTAGAAGCGGTAGACCCACCATTCGCCTCTGGGCAGGTGCTGGCCGGCGCTGTTGCGGACGAGCAGGTTCGCCAGATCGTTGTGCAGGTTGCCCGCGCTCGCCCAGTTCGCGCGCAGGCCGTCGGCGCCCGCCCGCTCCAACCGGGCGATGTACCACGCCCCGTCTCCCGGATTCTGCTCATTGGATGCCGCGTATTCGTTGATCTGGTACGGGCGCGGATGCGGGATGCCGCGCGCGTCGAGAGTGGTGTTGGCGGCAGCGACGTTGGCCACCGGGTCACCGGGGAGGGAGTGCCAGCTGACGATGTCGGGGGCCACGTTGTTGGCGCGGACGAAGTCAAGGTAGGCGTTCCACCAGGCGTGCGCCGTGGAAGGCACACAGGCGCAGCTGGGACCGACGATCAGGTGGCTGGGGAAGGCGGCGCGGATGCGCTGGTAGCTGCGGCGCCACAGCTCGAAGTACTGGGACTGGGAGCGGTTCCAGAACAGGGAGAGGTTCGGCTCGTTCCAGATGTCCCACTGGACGGTGATCCCGGCGGCCCGCACGTCGTTGATCAGGCGGGTGAGGAAGGCGTCGTAGTCGGACCAGTCGCCGTTGTCGCCGGGAAAGCGCGAGATCGGGTACCCGTCCGCTCCCCACAGGTCGTGGGGGAGGATGATGAACTGGCCGCCGAGCGCGATCGTCCGGCGGGCCTGGGCCAGCGTCGAGTTCCATCTGCGCTCGTAGGCGCCCGACACCCAGCCGCCGGGTGAGCCGAGCTGGGCACCGCCGGCGCGCATGTACCGGAACTTCACGTCGCGGAAGAAGTGGTCCGCCGGTCCTGAGGCGTTCTCCGTCATGCCGTAGATCCACCCGGACGCGCGGTAGGCCGGGGCGCCGCCGGTCACGGCGAAGTCGACGCTGATGGATTCGTCCGCAGCGTGCGCCGGGACGGCCGGGAGGATGACGGCGATGAGCATCGCGACCAGGAGCCGGGCGGCGAATGCGAGCCGTCTCCTGAGGTGCTGTTGGGTGGTCGTCATCATGGGTTACTCCTCCGGGAGCGGGGGGTTGGAGGCAGAAGGACCACGAATGTGCGACTCGTCCTGCTGAACGAGAGCGGAAGCCGAACGAGAGGCCTCACTACTCGAAGCGATGAACCGATTCGAGCGCATGGAGTTGAAGCTCAACAGGCCTTGAATCCGGATGAGGGTCTTACGAGTGCTCTCTTGAGCGAATCGATTCGATCGGATCGTAGATCTCTCGCTGGAAACGTGTCAATGGCGTGTCAGCGGAATGACTTTCAGGTTGCGCAGCGCCAAGCGAGTCTCGCTCAGCGGCACATCGCGTCGATGAGATCCGGGAAATGCGGGAACTCTGCTCGTGCGGCAGTCACGATCTGGGCGGGGGTACGGCGGCGGCCGGGTGCGTGTCGCTCGGCGATCGTATGGAAGGCCTCGTTCGGCTGCGTGGGGGAGCCAGGATCCGCGAAGGCCTCGGCGGGGCCCAGACCGGCGGCGAACAGCCAGAGGAGGTCGCCGAGGTCGCGGGCGATCACACCGCGCTCCCCCTCGGAACCGATGTGGACGACAGGCTGGTCGATGATCGCCGCATCCGGCCGTACCAGCCAGAAGCCGGTGTAGTCACCCGATCCGGTCGTGCCGAAGAAGCGGAACTCGCTGCCGTCGACCTCTTGGTTGCCGGTCCACAGGCGGAACCACCACGCCGTCCGGTCGGGCTCCTCGAACTGACCGTATGGCTCGAAGTCACAGCCGCGAGCCTCGTCGGTCTCCTCGTCCCACTCCCACTCGAAGCCGACCTCGGCCACCTCGGCCAGGGCAGTGGGCAATGCGAGATCTGCACGTGTGTCCGCCACCCCGAAAGATTAAACGATCACTGGAAGCTGCTGCGCGAAACGTGGTGATTCGAGCGTGGAGGTGCGAGCCGATGGTCAGCCCTCGATCTGGACGCCCGGCCGGGCGTGCGCGGCGAAGAACCCCAGAACGGCATCCGCGATCTCGCCTGGCTTCTTCTCTGGCGCGAAGTGGTCGAGCGTACGGAATGTCGCGCTCTCGGAGCGGGGAATCGTCGCGGCCAGCCGGGTGAGGGCGACGGCCTGCCGGCCGGTGGCACGCCCCTTGCCGCGCATGATCAGGGTGGCTGCGGCGATCTCGCGGTAGTCGGCCAGCCGGCCGTCGAGCCGCCCCACCTCGGCGTGCTCGCTGATCGCCTGGGGCATGAGCGCGCAGTTCTGCCGCATCTCGGCACGGGGGATCGCGCGCCGCAGGATGATCCGGAGAAGGCGACGCGGAAGTCGTCCCGACTGATCCGGGTTGATCCCGCGGACGAAGGTGATGAAGGCCTCGAAGTCCGCGCCCTCGGAGACTTCGCGGCGCGCACGATCGATCCAGTCGACCGGAATCGACCCGTCGACCGACACTCCGGGCTCGTAGACGGCGACCGCGTCGAACGCCGGATTGCCGCACGCGGCTCGCAGGGCCACCAGCCCGCCGAAGCTGTGCCCGAAGATCAGCCGCGCGCCGGTCTGCGCGCGGACCGCCTCGATGTCCTCGCACTCCCGCGCGATGCCGTACCGGTCTCCCTGCGGGCCGCTGCCGCCACGGCCACGCCGCTGCACGATGTGCACAGTGTGCCGGGCCGCCAGGAGCCCGGCGAGGGCGGTGAGGTCGGAGGCCACCGCGAGCGCTCCGGGGACCACGATGACGTGGGGCCCGTGCCCCGCGCTGAGGTACTCGACGGGCGTGCCATCCGCCGATGTCACCATCCGAGTGGCCAGATCAGACATGGTGCTTCCTCTCTCGTCTCGCTCGTCGCCCGAGCGATGCTTACAATGTACGCAGCAGTGTCGGATCCAGGGCGGGCAGCGCATCGCGAGGTAGTGCGCTTCGTACGTCATCGCAGTAGACGGGGTAGTACGGTGGCCCGCTGCTGCGCCGACCGCACTAGTACACCTGGAGAGTCATGACGGATCGAGCGCTCTACCTGCGCATCGCCGACGAGATCGCCGGCGACATCCGGAGCGGGCGACTGGCGGAAGGCCGGCCGGTGCCGTCCACCAGGCGGATCGTCCGGGACTGGGGTGTCGCGATGGCCACCGCCACCAAGGTGATCGGCGCCCTGCGCACAGCGGGCCTGGTGGAGACGGTCCCCGGCAGCGGAACCGTCGTGCGACGGCGGGACGAGCAGGCCGCCGGGACGGCCCACCACGTGACTGCCGGAAAACGGGCCCGGCGCGCCGGGCTGACCCAGAGGGACATCGTCGAGGCCGCCGTGCGGATCGCCGACAACGATGGGCTGCCGCTCGTCACCATGCGGCGAGTGGCCGTCTCCCTGAACGTCTCCACGATGGCGCTCTACCGCCACGTCCCCAACAGAAGTGACCTGACACTGCGGATGACCGACAGCGTGTTCGCCGGAACCAAGGTGCCCGAGATCCCGATCACAGCCTGGCGGCGACGCCTCGAGGCTGCCGCACATCTCTTCTGGACCGTCTTCAGTCGCCACCCGTGGGCCGCCGAGGTGTTCTCGCTGAGCCGCCCGCAACTCATACACAACGTGCTGCCGCTGGCCGAGTGGTCGCTCGGCACGCTACGCGCGATGGGCTTCGACGCGCACGACATGGTGTGCGCGCACATCAACCTGTTCGGGCACGTGCGCAGCATGGCGCTGGTCCGTCTCGCGGAGGGACAGGCGGAGGAGGACACCGGGGTGTCGGCGGACGACTGGATGCGCCTCCAGGGCGACGGTATGCGGCGGTGGTTGTCGTCGGCCGGACTCGGCTACGTCGCGCGGGAAAAGTTCGACTTCGACCTTGACACGGTCTTCGAGTACGGGTTGCAGCGCATGCTCGACGGCATCGACGCCCGCCGCCGCGCTCTCGGGCTACCGGGCTGACGCGCGGCCGAGGTGTGGCCACCGCCCCTGGCTGCGAGATCGCCGGCAGCAGGGTGACGGCGTTGGTGCCAACCTCCCGTGCGCCCTGGCCGGGCCGGCGTCATCCAAGTCCACGGCCTCGGCTGACATCGTCATCGACGGCCGTTACAGATACGTGAGCAAGGGGGCTGACTGTCGATGAGGGGAGTACCGGATCGGCGGACGAGAGGAATGCGGAGCACGAAGCATGCGCCACCGTCGGTCGAGTCCTCGACGTGCAGGGTGCCATGGTGGGCCGCGGCGATGTCGCGGGCGATGGCCAGGCCCAGACCGGCGCCTCCGCGGTCGCGGCTGCGGGCGGTGTCCAGGCGGGCGAAGCGCTGAAATATGCGTTCGCGGTCGGCCGGGGGGATACCCTGCCCGTCGTCGGCCACGGTCAGTTCCGCATGGTCGCCTGCGCGGCGCAGGTCCACCTCCAGCCTGTGTGTGGCGTGACGTCGCGCGTTGTCCAGCAGGTTGGCGAGCAATCGGGCTATCTGCCAGGAGGCGGCTTCCACCGTGACCGCGGCTTCGAGATTGAGCCGCACGTCATGGCTCTCGGTCCACCGAGCCGCCACTGTCTCGACCAGGGTCGTCAGATCCACCTCCTCCAGCCTTCTGCCGAGGTCGGCCTCGAGGGTGGCGAGCAGGAGCAGGTCACTGATGATGTTCTCCAGCCGGTCGAGGTCGTCCGTCACGTGGTTCAGCAGATCGGGCAGGTCGACGTCGTCCGGGTGCAGCCGTGCCTCCTCCACTTGCACGCGTAGCGCGGTGAGCGGCGTACGCAGCTCGTGTGAGGCATCGGCGGCGAATTGCCGTTGCCGATCCAGCAGTTGCTCCGCGAACAGGGCGGCGAAGTCGATGTTCTGTCCCATCAGGTTCTCTTTTCCAGACGCGCCCAGCCGGGCTCATGGATCCATGGCTTCGTGCGGGCTCCGGCCCTTACCTCGACCGGCCGGAGCAGTCGAATCTTCGAGGGGAAGGCACAGGACGAATCTGGCGCCGCCGGTCTCGGACTCCCCGGCATGCAGGCTGCCGAGGTGCGCCTGGGCGATGTCGCGGGCGATCGCCAGGCCCAGGCCGGTGCCGGCGTGGTCGAGGCGGCGGGCGGCCTTCAGCCTGGTGAAGCGCTGGAAGATCCGTTCTCGCTCGGATTCCGCGACTCCTTCTCCGTCGTCGGTCACCGTCAGTTCGGCGTGGCCGCCGTCGCGGCTCACCCGTACCTCGACCAGATGCCGGCCGTGCCGTTGGGCGTTGTCCAGCAGGTTCGTGAGCACCCGGCCGATCCGGATCGGGATGGCCTGGACGGTCACCCCGGACTCCAGCCGGAGTTGGACCGCGATGCGGTCGGTCCTGCGGGCGAGCTCGTCACGGACCAGTTCGGCGAGATCGACACGCTGGGGCCTGATGGGTGGGCCGGCCTCCATCTCGGCGAGGACCCGCAGGTCGGTGATGATCGCATCCAGGCGGTCGATGTCTCTGAGCGCCCGGGCGAGCAGGTCGCAGAGGTCGGTCTCATCGGGATGCAGGCGGGCCTCCTCCAGTTCCGCGCGTAGCCCCGCGACCGCCGTGCGCAGTTCGTGTGAGGCGTCGGAAGCGAATCGCCGCTTCTTGTGCAGTTCGCGCTTCATCTCACGCATCTTGGCGGAGGGCGTTCGGATCGCAGACGCGGTCCGGCCGTCACCAGATGGCTGCGGAACCTCGCAGTCATACAGGGGCGTCGGGCGTGCCGTCACAGCACGTACTCCTTCCATTGCATTCACATTCCGTGCGTCATCTGAAAGCCGCTGTGGGGCAGGTACTGCACGCCGTCGACGTCGATGTTCGATGCCCCTCGTGGTCAGGCTCGGCGAGCGTGCCGGACCGATCAGGCCGGGCTGCCGATGACCGCGATCTTCGTGGCGGATCTTGTCGGTAGGACATCCGCTTCCGTTCGGCTACCAGCTAAGACAGGGCAGCCTTGCGGTCTGTGACAGCTCAACGACGAGCCATTCTCGGGCCGCGTTGTCACAGATCGAAATGCTGCCCTGTCTTTCAGGCGAACTGGACATTGCGAAGCGACAGGAGCGAGACCTTGCCCCCATCCGGCACCACCATCCGAATCCGAGTCCGGATGAGCGCTCGCCCCATCGACGAGCCGCACCGCGCTTCGAGCCAGCTCGA
The DNA here is from genome assembly GCF_050944675.1 of Nonomuraea sp. CA-141351. Classification (NCBI taxonomy): domain Bacteria; kingdom Bacillati; phylum Actinomycetota; class Actinomycetes; order Streptosporangiales; family Streptosporangiaceae; genus Nonomuraea; species Nonomuraea sp. CA-141351. The sequence continues at coordinate 6,553,646 of NZ_CP191982.1, read as the reverse complement.
ACTGCTGTTCGACCTCACTTTCGTGGTCGCGGTCGCCAGCGTCACCGCCCAGCTCGCGCACAGCATCGCCGACGGTCATGGCCTGGCCGGGTTGCTGCCGTTCCTTCAGGTGTTCTTCTCGATCTGGTGGGCGTGGATGAACTTCACGTGGTTCGCCTCGTCGTACGACACCGACGATGTCGCCTACCGGCTGCTGACCATGGTGCAGATGGCCGGCGTGCTGACCCTCGCCGCAGGCGTGCCCGCCGCGGCCGGTCACTCCGACTACGGGATCATCACCCTGGGCTACGTCATCATGAGGATCGGGCTCGTCGCCCAATGGCTGCGGGCCGGGGTCGAAGACCCGGCCCGGCGGCGTACCGCGCTGCGCTACGCCGCCGCCATCAGCCTCCTGACGATGGGCTGGGTGCTTCGCTTCCTGCTCGCGGAAACGGGCGCCCTGCCCTCATTCTCTGGACTGCCGCTCATCATCTGCCTGGATGTCCTGGAACTCGCGGTGCCACTGTGGGCGGAACGGCCCAGGGCCACCACCTGGCACCCGCACCACATCGCCGAGCGCTACGGCCTGTTCACGATCATTCTGCTCGGTGAGAGTGTCCTGGCCGTGAGTAGGGGAGTCGAAGGAGCGCTTGAAGCGGGCGAGATCAGGGGGCCCTTCGTCGTCATCGCCGGCTGCGGCCTCGTCCTGCTGTTCGCCCTTTGGTGGCTCTACTTCCTCGTACAGGCCGGGGAGGGGCTCAGTGACCGCCGTCATCGGTCGTACCTGTGGGGGTACGGTCACTACGGCATCTTCGCGGCTCTGGCGGCCCTCGGCGCCGGGCTTGAAGTGGCGGTGGAGCAGAGCGGGCGCGAGGTGGAGGCGTCGTCGCTGGCACTCGGTTACGCGGTCGCCATCCCGGTCGGTGTATTTCTCACCCTGCTACGGGCGGTGCACGCGCTTGTCGTCGCAGAGGCCGTCATCTATCCCGCGGCGGTCCTGGGCTGCGTCACCCTCATCTTGTTGCTGCCACTCGCGACGCCCTGGATCGGCATGGCCGCCGTGGTCGCGGCGATCACGGCCATCTGCGTTCTGCTGCTTGCCGTCACGATCACGACAGCGGCCGCCCGAGCGCGTCGTCAGGGCCCGCAGCCCTCCAGCTCCGGCGAGTCGTGAAGTAGACCACACCCACCAGGCCGAACAGCGCGACGCGACCCAGGGGCCTCGTACGGGGGCGATCGTGCACCGGCCTGGACGTCACAAATCACGCCGCTACCCGGTCTTGCTTCCGTAATCGCTTTCACCGATGCGCCAAAGGAGCACCATGCACTCGCCAGAGAACCGGATCGCCACGTCCGTCCTGGTCATCGGCACAGGAGGAGCGGGGCTACGGGCCGCCATAGAGCTTGCCGAGCGAGGGGTCGGCGTCCTGGCCGTGGGCAAACGGCCGAAGGCGGACGCGCACACCTCGCTCGCGGCGGGCGGCATCAATGCGGCGCTCGCCACGATGGACCCCGAGGACACCTGGCAGCAGCACGCGGCGGACACCCTCAAGGAGAGCTACCTGCTCGCCAACCCGCAGACGGTGCAGATCGTCACCGAGGGGGCCGCTCAGGGCATCGAGGACCTCCAGCACTGGGGCATGCCGTTCGCCCGCGAGCAGGACGGGCGGATCTCGCAGCGCTTCTTCGGCGCCCACACCTACCGGCGCACCGCCTTCGCCGGGGACTACACCGGACTCGAGATCCAGCGCACCCTGATCAACCGCGCGGCGCAGCTCGATGTCCCCATCCTCGACACCGTGTACATCACGCGCATTCTCGTCCGCGACAACGCGGTCTTCGGCGCGTACGGGTTCGACCTGACCGATGGCACCCGCTACGTCATTCATGCCGACGCGGTGATCCTGGCCGCCGGCGGCCACACCCGGATCTGGCGGCGCACCTCCTCTCGGAGGGACGAGAACACCGGCGACTCCTTCCGCCTCGCAGTCCTGGCCGGCTGCCGTATCCGCGACCCCGAACTCGTGCAGTTCCACCCATCCGGTCTCATCGCACCCGAGAACGCGGCCGGCACCCTGGTCTCCGAAGCGGCACGAGGCGAAGGCGGAATCCTGCGTAACCAACTCGGTGAGCGGTTCATGTCCCGGTACGACCCGGAGCGGATGGAGTTGTCCACGCGCGACCGCGTCGCACTGGCCGCCTACACGGAGATCAAAGAAGGCCGCGGAACGCCGAATGGCGGCGTTTGGCTGGATGTGTCGCATCTGCCGCGCGAGACGATCATGACGCGGTTGCCGCGCGTCTACCAGACGCTCCTGGAACTGCAGATGCTCGACATCACCAAGGAGCCGATCGAGATCGCGCCGACCGCGCACTACTCGATGGGCGGGGTCTGGGTGCGGCCAGATGACCACGGCACGGGCGTCGGCGGCCTGTACGCGATCGGGGAGGCGGCCAGCGGCCTGCACGGCGCCAACCGCCTGGGCGGCAACTCCCTCATCGAGCTCCTCGTCTTCGGCCGCATCGTCGGGCAGGCGGCGGCCGAGTACTCCGCGGGCCTCGACGCCCAGCGCCGCTCACCCGAGGCCCTCGACGCGGCCCGGGCGGAGGTGGACGCCCTCCTGGCCGCCGACGGCCCCGAGAACGTGCGCTCACTGCAGCGAGCCCTTCGCGACATCATGACGGAGTATGCCGGGGTGGTGCGCGACGAGAGCGGCCTGCGCAAAGGCCTCGCCGAACTCGCCGCGGTGGAGGCGCGCATCGCCGATGTCGGCGTGCATCCGGACATCGCCGGCTTCCAGGACCTGGCCCACGCCTTCGACCTGAAGTCCGCAGCGCTCGCCGCGCGCGCGACGGTCGAGACCGCACTTGAGCGTCGCGAGACCCGCGGCTGCCACAACCGTTCCGACTATCCAGAGCTCGACCCCGCACTGCAGGTCAATCTGGTGTGGTCCGGCCCCGGATCGGTGGAGCGGGAGGCCATCCCACCGATTCCCGCCGAGATCGCGGCGCTCATGCGCGAGGTCTCAACCGCCGGAAAACTCGTCGAGTAGCCCGCTCGGCACCGCGCAGGCATCGTCGCAGGTCAGTGGGTATGTCTAGACCGGACATCGAAAGAATTTCACGGCGACTGTCACAAGCCCGGAGGCTGCCCTGTCTTAGCTGGCGACCGGTTGGCACATGGGTGCCCCGGCGGACAGAAAGGATTTGCCATGAAGATCGTCGTAATCGGCGGGACCGGCCTGATCGGGTCGAAGGTCGTGGCGAAGCTGGGTGAGCACGGTCATGAGGCGGTGGCGGCGGCGCCGAGCACCGGTGTCAACACCCTCACCGGCGAGGGGCTGGCAGAGGTGCTGGCGGGCGCGTCGGTGGTGGTCGACCTGTCGAACTCCCCCTCCTTCGAGGAGGTCGCCGTACGGGAGTTCTTCGAGACCTCCACCCGCAACCTGCTCGCCGCGGAGGCGGCGGCCGGCGTCGGCCACCACGTCGCGCTGTCGGTGGTGGGAACGGAGCGGCCGCCCGGCAACGCCTACTTCCGGGCGAAGATCGTGCAGGAGCAGCTGATCGAGAAGTCGTCGATCCCGTTCTCGATCGTGCACGCCACCCAGTTCTTCGAGTTCGTCCGGAGCATTGCTGACGAGGCCACGGACGGCAATACGGTGCGGATGGCGCCCGTGCTCTTCCAGCCCATGGCGGGCGATGACGTCGCGCAGGCGGTCGCCCGGGTCGCGGTGGGGACGCCGTTGAACGGCATGGTCGAGATCGGCGGACCCGAGCAGTTCCTGATGGATGAGTTCTTCCGCGACGTGCTGGCCGGCTGGGGTGATCCGCGCGAGGTGGTCACCGACCCGCACGCGCACTACTTCGGAGCCGAGGTGCTCGAGCGCTCGCTGGTGCCGGATGACGGCGCCACCCTCGGCGAGATCCGCTACCGCGACTGGCCCGGCCGGAACGCGGCCAGGAAGTAGCGCGTCTCGCCGCGGCTCCACCACTCCTGGATCACGAAAGGTAGTTCCCATGCCCGATATCGACCCGGCGGCCACCGGGCCCAAGCCGCGATCGACCGCGTGGCAGACGGCGCTGACCTTGCTGCAGGAGGCCGAGCCGCCATTCATCCCGAAGGGTGCTCACGCGATGACGGTGGTCATCGAGTACCCGCCCGGCGACCCGGGCACGCCGCCGCACCGGCACTCCGGGCCGGCGTTCGGCTTCGTCCTGGAAGGCGAGATGTTGCTGGAGCTGGAGGGTGAGCCGGAGCGGGTGGTGCCCGCGGGAGAGGCGTTCTGGGAGGCGGGCGGCGATGTCATCCATTACCAGGACGGCAACAACCGCGACGACATCCCGCTCCGCTTCACCGTCACCATGCTGTGCGAGCCAGGCAAGCCGATGCTCACCTTGGTGGACGAGGAAGAGCTCGCCCAGCGCAGGGGCCGCCGCGCCCCGCGTCCGTCCTGAGCGCGGACGGGCTGTTTACACCATGACGACAGGTGGCACGCCATACCGGCCACCTGTCGCGGCAGCGCGAGTCCGGCCGCACTGACCTGGCTGGCCGAGGTATACGAGCCGTCGGCCGACATGCCGGACATCCCACGTAAAGCCATGCATGGAGGAATGATGAGCGCTCCGAGCGGCGAGGATGACTTTCTGTATGAGCTCCAGCTCGAGGTCGAGGCGGAAGTGACCCTGGTCGAGGCGAGCCATCCTGAGGGCGCCGCCGGCCTGCCGGTCACCGAATGGCTGTTCGATCCGACGGACGCCGAGCGAGAGGAAGTCGGCCTGCGGGGTCTGCTCGACGCGGTCGAGGCGCTGGAGGACGGCTCCCGGCCCGACGATCACGGTGCGTGACATGTCCGAGGCGTCACTCGCCCGGGCTCATCTCGGTCGGCGGCGACATGACCGCCGCGCGACACCCACGCCGCGCGAGCCGCCACCGCCCAAGCCATCGAGGTCCTCAGGATCGCCCTGAACACCAGAAAGGCGCACTCATGACCACCGCGGAGCAGCCCGTCATCGTCCTGGTACACGGCGCCTTCGCCGAGTCGGCCGGCTGGAACCGCGTCATCCAGCGCCTGCACGACCACCGACTCACCGTCGTCGCGGTGGCGAACCCGCTGCGCAGCGTGGAGGGCGACGCCGCGTACCTGCGCGACGTGATCGCCGGCATCGGCCGCCCGGTCGTCCTGGTCGGTCATTCCTACGGCGGCATGGTGATCAGCCAGGCGGCGGCCGGCAACCCGGCCGTCCGCGCCCTGGTCTACGTCGCCGCCTTCGCCCCCGAATCTGGCGAGAGCGCACTGCTGCTGTCCGGTAAATTCGAAGGCGGCACCCTGGCCAGTGCGCTGGTCGCCTATCCGGTGGCCTCCGGCGGCAACGAGTTCCGCATCGCCGCGGACAAGTTCAACCACCAGTTCTGCGCCGGCCTCGCCGCCGGCGAGGCCGCGCTGATGGCCGCGACGCAGCGGCCGGTGACCGAGCGGGCGCTGACCGACGGGCTGACGGTGAGCGAGGCGGGCTGGCGTACCAAGCCCTCCTGGTTCGTCCACGGCGGGCGCGACCTCAGCATCCCGGCCGCGGCGCTGCGGTTCATGGCCGAACGGGCCGGCTCACGGGGCACCCGCGAGATCGCGGACGCCTCGCACGCGATCGCGGCGTCCCAGCCCGAGGCCGTGGTCGCCTCCATCCTCGACGCCGTCGGCCATGTGCGGGGTCGAACGGAGGTCGCCCGGCCGCGTGACGGATCGTCGGCCGGTGGTGAAGAGCCGCCGGTCGGCTGCGAATCGATGTGGATAAGTTGACGCCAACGTAGTGAAGGCGGGGGTAAAGATGCATGTTGAATCTCTGGAACAGGCAAGCGCACTCGAACGGGCTGCCGCCGACTTCGTCGAGCTGCGTCCGCGTCTGTTCGGCATCGCCTATCGGATGCTCGGGAGCGCGGCCGAAGCCGAGGACATCCTTCAGGAAGTCTGGTTGCGCTGGCAGAACACCGACCGCGCAACCATCGAGAACCCCTCGGCCTTCCTGGCGTTGATCACCACCCGCCTGGCCATCAACGTCGCTCAGTCCGCCCGTTCGCGACGCGAAACCTACATCGGGCCCTGGCTCCCCGAACCCGTCGACACCAGCCTCGACCCCACACTGGGCGCCGAACGGGGCGAGGCGCTCGAACTCGCCTTCCTGCTGCTGCTCGAGAGGCTCACCCCCACCGAACGGGCCGCCTACGTGCTGCGCGAGGCCTTCGTCTACCCCTATACGCAGATCGCGGACATCCTTCAGGTCTCCCTGGTCAATGCCCGCCAACTCGTGAGCCGCGCCCGCAAACGTCTCACCGCCGCACGACGCGAGCCCATCGACAAGACCGAACATCGACGCCTCCTGGCGGTTTTCCTGGCCGCCGCCCAAACCGGAAACATCGCCGCCCTCGAAGACCTCTTCGCCGCGGACGTCGTCAGCTCCTCCGACGGCGGCGGCATCAGAGGGGCGGCGCGGTTCCCCCTGCTGGGCAGCGCCCGCGTGGCGAAGTTCCTCGCCACGTACGCGCCACGGTTCTGGCCGGGCACCGAAATGACCTGGGTCGAAGTGAACGGGCGCGCCGGTGTGCTCGTCCCCCGCAACCGCACCGACGTCACTCTTCTCACCATCGAGGCCTCGCCGGAGGGAATCCACCACGTCATGTGGATCGTCGACCCGGCCAAACTCGGGGCGTTCGAGCGGTCACGCTCCCGGGGGGGACGCCGGCACATCTGACAGGGGCTAGACGGTCGCCTCTCGTGATCGCCCCGGGGACGTCACACCAAGACCGGCTGCCCGGTCTTACTGCCGACGCCGAAAGAACAGAGGACATCGTGCGGACGACCCCGTTGGCCGGTTGCCATGCCGGCACCTCCACAGCATGGAAACAGGAGAAGCCGCGCCCCTTCTCCCAGCTGCGAGGGCAGCAGGATATGACCGAAGTGAGCGCCGGGACGCCGGCGGAGACGCCCAGCGGCACCCCGCGACCCGGCACGGCCGGAGCACCCGCCACCAACGGTCCGGCACGCCGGCCCGAGCCCGCCACTGGCACGGCACACCAGCAGGCCAGGTCGAACCAGGCGATGATCGTCAGACACGACCGTGTCGCGCGCCGGTTGGCCGCGGCCTGCGACATGGGGGACACAGCGGCGCTGCAGGCGGTCCTGGCCGCGGATGCGATGGTCGTGAGCGATGGGGGCGGCAAACTGCGCGCCGCCGTACGCCCCACCTACGGCGCGGACGCGGTCGCCCGGCCCGTCACCGATGTGTGGATCGTGCTGAACCCCGACAAGTTGCAGCGCTGGCACCGCCCATGACCAGCGTGCCCTCACCACAGGCGCCTCGCATGCCGTTGAAAGGTTTACCGGTGAACGACCCGACATTGTCCACGGAGCACGACTTCAGCGGCTCCGCGTTCAAACCGCTCTACGTCACGCGCGTCGCCGTGAGCGGCGGGAGCTCCGCCCACGGCCGGGCCACCGGCCGGGCCCGCTCCGCCGACGGCGCCCTCGACCTGGAGTTGCGGATGCCCGAGGAACTGGGCGGCGACACCACCGGCCCCAACCCCGAACAGCTCTTCGCCGCCGGATACGCCGCCTGCTTCCACGGCGCCCTCAGCCTGCTGGCCCGCCGGCACCTCCTCGACCCCGGATCGATCACCGTGGAGGTAACCGTCGCCTTCGGCCGCGACCCCGCCGACGGCGGCTACCAGCTACGCGCCGACCTCGTCGTGACCTGGCCGGGAGTCGAACGTGACACGGCCACCCCGCTGCTCGCCCAGGCGACCGCGCTGTGCCCCTACGCCAAGATGACCCGCCAGGGAATCCCCGCCACCATCAACCTCGCCCCCGGCCCGTGATTCCAGTAGACGCTGCGACCCTGTCAGGCAGCCGGCTCAGCTCGCCGGGCTGAACCGTTCACCACCACCGGAGACGCGATGTCCTTGCCACAGGGGTGACCCACAAGGTCCCCGGCCGAACTCGACACCAGCGGATGGCGCCCGTTCGGCCCTGGGCCGCGCCGCGAGGAGGCGTCGGCGGGATGACGGCTGGAGCATGCCGCAGGCGTCCGTCGGGGGCCGTCCGTCATGGGCTGACCCCTCCTCGTCCCTCGGCTGGGTCCTGCAGCAGTTTGGACCCGTACCGATGTCAGTCCAGCGCTGCCACGACCTCGGTGCTGGTGCAGACAGTAGCGATGCGCGGGAAGATGTACTCGAAGGCGAACTCATGGGCGCGCGTGTCGAGCCCGGTGACCGCGTCCTCGGGCAAGATCACTTCAAAGCCGAACTCGTCGGCGAAACGCGCGGTCTGCTCGACGCCGAAGTTCGTGGCGATCCCGGTGATGATCAGGGTGTCGATGGCGTGCTTACGCAACGCCTCTTCCAGCCCGGTGTTGTGGAATGCGCCCCAGCTGCGCTTCACGATCTCCAGGTCGCCGGACACCCCTTCCACCAGTTCGCTGCCCGGTGGCTGCTCCGCAACGCCTGGCCGCTCGACCCGCACGGCGACAACAAGACCTCCCGCCTTTCGCACTGCGTCGGCCAGAGCGAGGGAGCGGCTGACCACGGCAGGTCCGGAATGCGGTGCGGTGGGCTGCTCAACGATGCGCGTCATCAGGTCGATGAGCAGCAATGCGGTGCGGCGGGGATCCAGTTTGTCCATGATCGGCATGGTAGCCGCCTAGATCGAGCTTCGAGTCTGTGGATTTGGAGGGCGACCCCATCGCCGCCGTAGAGACGCCAGCCGGGACGCGACGGTTGCTGCCCCTGAGCGGCATGCTCAAGCACCAAGGCCCTGGTCGCGGCCGACTGGCCCTGTCACTGGCTGCACGGCCAGGACCTGCCGCCCCATGGGACACGTTGGACTGGAAGTCCGGCCCCGGCTAGGAGTGAAACCGGCCGCTGGTGATTCGCCCGAGCACCTGCCCACACTCTGGGTGCAGTCGGTGGCTCGCTCCCGCGCCCTCGTCGCGGTGGCTCCGGCCGACGGCGGCCGGGAGCCGGCGCTGGGGCTCGGTGCCGCTGATCGACATGCTCAAGGAGGCGGTGCTGCGCACCGGCTGCCTGAAGGCGGTCACCTCGGTGGTGGGCGGCTCCAGCCTCAAGCCCGAGGTCCTGGCCGAGCGGCTGATGCCGGCGATCTTCGGGTACGGCACCAACACCGGGATCCGGGCCGTGTCCTCCGGTGGCTACGCCCACAGGGAGGACGACATTCGCTACGTCCGGCGCCGCTATCTGACCCCGCAGGTCGCCACCGACATCGCGATCGCCATCGCGAACGCCGCCTTCACCGCCCGGAACGTGGAGCTGTGGGGCGAGGGGACGGCCGGGTCCATGGTCGTGCACTCCCAGGCCCTGCGCGCCTCAGCCTCGGAAGTGCACGCCATGATCGAGGGCGCGGTCCGGCACGGCACCACCATGAAAGTCGAGGGCAACTACGTCGATTCCCACGGCCAGACCGAAATCGGGTTCGGCGTGACCCGGCTCTTGGGCTTTGACCTGCTGCCGCGCATCAAGCAGATCAACAAGGTCAAGCTCTACCGCGTGGAGAGCGGTGAAAGCGACCCGTACCCGCGCCTGACACCGGCGATGACCCGGCCGATCCGCTGGGATCTGATCGAGCAGAACTACGACCAGATGATCATATACGCGACCGCGATCAAGCAGGGCACCGCCTCCACCGAGGCGATCCTGCGCCGGTTCACCGAGTCGGCCTCGCACCCGACCTACCAGGCCATGCTGGAGGTCGGCCGGGCGCAGAAGACCATCTTTGTCGCCCGTTACCTCCGTCTGCGCGAGCTCCAGCGGGAGATTCAGGAAGGGCTCAACGTGGTGGAGTCCTCCAACGGCGCCAACAGCGTCATCTTCTACGGCAAGGGCGGCGACATCGCTACCAACCGGCGCGAGGAGCTGGAGATGAGCGTCTTGTGCCTGCGCATCCTGCAGGCCGCGCTGATGTACATCAACACCCTGATGCTGCAGCACGTCTTGGCCGAGCCCGAGTGGGCCACGCTGCTCAAACCCGCGGACCGGCGCGGGCTGACACCGCTGTTCTGGCAGCACGTCCAGCCCTACGGCGAGGTACGGCTGGACGTCGCCAAGCGTCTGCCGCTGGGCGGCGGCGAGGGTGCTGCCCAGCGGCGCCAACCGGAGTAGCCCAGATCCTGTGGCTCTTTCCGACACGGGCAGGGCCGGGTGGGACTTGCGCGGCGCTCGCGCGGTCGCCGTGCCGTTCCCGATCGTGGTCGCCGCCGCGGCGATCCTCGGCTGGCTGGTGCACCGGCTGGCCCCGCACGTCTTCAAGCGCGGCAACGGACACGACGGCGACGGCGGGCCGGCGCCGTCGATCCCGGACGACGCCCTTGGTGACTGAACTGCGCCGATCGAAACCCCGCTGGACCGCACAGGCTGGGCTGCGCGGGCTGGAGCGCGCCGGACCCCGCCGCCGTACGGTCGAGCGGTCCGGCGCGCCCGGTCATCCCGCTCGCCGCAGCAGCTGCGCCCCGGCGGTCATCGCCGCCGCTGCAGCGGCGGCGGCCACGGCGGCGACGAGGGCGGTAGCCAGGAATCCGAAGGCGCTGGAGAGGGCACCGAAGGCGAACGGTGCGATGGTGGCGCCCGCGTAGACGCCGATCTGCACGGTGTGCCCGGCGTCCTCGGTCCGGCCGGGTACCAAGCGCAGCGTGGTGGCGAGCAGGAGCCCGGTCCAGCCCCAGCCCGCGGAGAAGGCCAGGATCGCACCGAGAACGAACGTCGTTGACGTCCCGATCGCGATCAGTGCCAGCCCGAGCCCGCCGGTGAGCATCATGGTGACGATTACCGCCGAATTGCGGCGCGGAGCCCGGTCGGTGAGCGCCCCGGCGGTGATCCGTATGGCGATGGCGAACAGGGCGCTGAGCGACAGCAGATTACCCGTGACGGTGGTGCCAAGCCCGGAGTGGGTGCCCAGTTCGACGAAGTACGTGGCCACCGCGTTGTTGCCGGTCGCGGAGAGCGCCGCGGCCAGCGCCCAGAGCCCGAGTACCCGCCCGACCGTCCGTTGCTTGTCGCCGGTCTCGTCGGCCTCCTTCGGCCTTACAGGAGACGGGCCGCCGGGTGCCCGGGCAAGCGGGGCGAGCGCGGCCGGAACGAGCGCGGCGATACCCGCGACAAGCAGGGCGGTCCGCCAACCGTACGCCGGGAGGACCAGGGCGACGAGCAGGCCGGGGACGAGGGTGCCCGCCCCTAGCGCCGCGCCGATCATGCCGGCGGCCAGCGAACGCCGGTGTTCCGGGACGCGCGCCGCGATCAGCCGGCCCGCCACCGGCTGGACGAGTGCGTTGCTCAACCCGCCCACCAGCAGTATCGCCGTCAGCATCCCCGGCCCGGTCACCCGCGACGCCACCAGCATGACCGCCGACGCGACCAGCGCCGCGACGGCGAGGACCGTGGGGACCGGCAACCGCGCTGCCACCCGTTTGGCGACGGGTGAGCCGAAGGCGGTGGCGGCGTAGAAGAGGCTCATCGCCAGTCCGACGGCGCTGCGGGAGGTGTGCAGGTCTGCTTCGATCGTCGGGGCCAGCGCCCCGATGGTGAAAGCGGGCATCCCCGCCACGGTCGCAGTCAGCGCGGTCGCGATGATTCCCGGCCAGTGCCGTGCAGGCGAGCGGGTGGGTAGGCCGCGGGTGATTGTCGTTGTCATGGTCGATCTTGGGGCGGGTCAGACGTCCAGGGGGCGCCAGGCGGGGCTGGCGCCGTCCCGGCGGACCTGTCCGAAGACCGCATCGGCGAAGTGGATGCCAAAGCCGATCGTGTCGGGCTCTTCCAACTCGGCAACGAGTTGATGACGATGCTCGGCGGACTGCGCAGGGTCATGATCGTAGAGGCAGGACCATTCGGGGTGGTCCACCTGGATCGGTGAATGCAGGGCATCGCCGAAGGCGATCAGCCGGGTTCCGTCCCCGGTGATGACGTACTGCGTGTGCCCGGCCGTGTGTCCACCGGTGATCTGGACCCGCACGCCGGGGAAGACCTCCTGCCCGTTCGTCACCGTACGCACGCGCGGTGTCAGCGCGGTGGCCTCCTCCGCGGTGATGCCCTGCGCGAACAGGTCGCGTTGGGCCCATTCCGGTTCGGCCACCACATACTCGGCTTGGGTGAACACGGGCTGGTCACCGCCCGGCGCGGGATGCCAGGCCCAGCCGAGGTGATCGATGTGCAGGTGGGTGAAGGCCACCGCCTCGATCTCTTCCGGCCTGCGGCCGAGCTCAGCCAGGCTGTCCAGCAGCGCGCCACCGTAAACGGCGCCGTTCGGACTTCCCGGCTCGGCCGGCAGCGACACCGGCCCCCACCCCGCATCGATCAACAGTGCGCGGTCGCCGTTCTCCACCAGGAGACCACCGATACTCGCCACAAGATGGCCGGAGGCATCCAGGTACTGCGGGTGGGCGGCCCAGATCTCATCGGTGGTGTCCGGCAGCCAGCTGCGCGGCCTCCCCTGGATAGCCCCGTCCGGCACGAAGGACACCCTCGTGTCGCCCAGCCATACCGAGCGGATTCCCGCCGGCCGCCGCAGCCGCTCGTCCTGGTCAACCGCGGAGTTCTCCATGGTCGCGTTCCCTTCTGCGGGTCAGGTCATCGCCGCGTCCTCGCCGGCAACCAGGCCACCATAAGCATCAAGCTTGAAACGGTCAAGCTTGAAATATGTCGGCTTGATGGACTTGCTACGATGGGACGCATGACCACGCCCCCAGAACCGCAGGCCATCGCCGAGCGGGAGCTGTGCGGTCTGGTGAACGGACTGGCCCAGCAGATCGCCGATCACGTACGCGAACGCGCGGTCACCTTGGGCCTCACCTCGGCCCAGGCGACCGCGCTGCGGGAGATGACCGGACCAATGACCATGCGAGAGCTCGCCGAACGCATGAGCTGCGAGCCCTCCAACGCCACCTTTATCGTCGACAAGCTCGAAAAACAGGGCTTGATCGAGCGCCGCGCGCACCCCACCGACCGTCGCGCCAAGCAACTCGTCCTCACCCCGGAGGGCAACGCCCTCCGTGAACGGCTCCTCGAACTCCTCGTCCAGGACTCACCGCTGGCCGGCCTCACCACCCAGCAGCAGCGCGCCCTTCAGGACCTGCTCGAACAAGCCATCATCCGCTCATGAGTTGACGCCGGCACACCCTGTCAGCCCCCACTCGGGTCCGCGCGAGCAGGCTGGCCTCGGCGCTCATCGCCGAGGCCAGCAACGACGGAGCATGAAGCCGCCATGCCGTCACATCGCGGCTACGCGGTTCCCGGCACCAGGACGGCAGCGACCGTGAGGCTCGGGCAGCACGGCGGCGAACTTGGCTTCGCCGCCGTAGTAGGCGATCGGGGGCAGCACCGTGCTCCTCCTACGCCGAGACCGGCTTGTCGGGATCGAGGTGGCGGTAGATGGTGGCGCGGCTGACGCCGAGCTGGTCGGCGATTTGCTGGACGGTGTAGCGGCGCTTGCCGTCGTCACCCGTCATCTCGTACAACGCGCGAGCCATCTCCACGCCGTGGGCGTCCAGTGCCGGTGGGCGCCCGCCGACGCGGCCGCGCGCTCGGGCCGAGGCGAGCCCTTCGAGGGTTCCCTCGACGATGAGTTCCCGGAGAAACTCGTCGAAGGCGCCGAACATGTGGAACTGCAAGCGCCCTGACGACGTAGAGGTATCGATGCCCTGCTTGAGCGTACCGGCGCCCCGAGTCGTGCGGTCAGCGGCGTGCTCGCCTGTTCAACTGCGTGGGCGAGCGGGTCAGAGAGGACGCCGATCCGGCGCCTCGTGGGTGCTGAGAATCCGCAAGATATCGACCAGCGTCGACAACTGCTCGGCGGTGAGCGGCCTGAACAGCTCTTCCGCCGCCGCTTCATAGCTGGTCGCCCAGCTCTGCGCCAGCGCGGCCCCTTGCGCCGTCACGTGAAGGAGCACGGATCGGCGGTCGTCCGCGCTGGTCCGGCGTTCGAGCAGTCCGTCGCGGACGAGCGCGTCGACCAGGGTGGAGGCGGTCCCCTGCGCGATGCCGACCGCGAGGGCGAGTTCGGTGAGGCGCACAGGCTGCGAACGCGCCACCTCCACCACCAGGCGGGACCTCGGTGTCGACACCCCGTGCTCGCCCAGACGCTCGTTGAAGTGACGTACGAGAACCTTCGCCGTACGGCTGAACTCGTCGGCGACCTGCGCGGCGGTCACGCTCTTCCTCTCGCGCGGCATCGCCCACCTCCTCCTTGACGCACCCATCGTACGAGAGATTACATAGACGCCGATGCATTGATATCGAAATATTAGATGTCAATGTTTTCAGGTGCAGTGCGGTCAACCACGAGGAGCGGAAGCATGAAGATCTTCATCACCGGCGGCAGCGGTTTCGTCGGCGGCGTTGTCGTCCATCGCCTCATCGCCGAAGGACATGAGGTCATGGCACTTGCCAGATCAGGCGCGAGCATCCAGCGCGTACGCGCGGCTGGAGCTGAGCCCGTCCCCGGCGATCTCAGCGACCTCCGCCAGGCTGACTCCTCAGCGCCGACCTGGCTCGCCAGGCTGGAAGAGGCCGACGCGGTCGTGCACGTCGCGGCGCATATGGAGTTCTGGGGACCCGACTCGCTCTTCGAACGGGCCAATCACGTGCCCACGGTCGCCCTGCACGCCGCGAGCGTCGCGGCCGGGGTGCGACGCTTCGTGCTCATCAGTGCCGCGTCCGTCTCCACGGGGAGTCAGCGCCGTCCTGTCGTGGACGAGTCGACCCCGGAAGGCCGGCCGAACATCGCCTACAGCCGGGTCAAGCTGGCCACCGAGCGCGCGCTCCTGGAAGCCCGCGACGGGAACACCGAGCTGGTGGTGCTCCGCCCGCCGTTCATCTGGGGTCGCGGAATGACGACGATCAACGAAATGGTCAAGGTCGCCGAGGCCGGACGGTTCGCCTGGATCGATCACGGCCGGCACATCGTCGACTTCGTGCACGTCGAGAACCTGGCCGGCGCCGTGCTCCGCGCGCTCACGCGGGGCCGCCACGGTGGGATCTACTACGTGACGGACGGTACGCCGACGCGTATTCGAGACTTCCTCACTCCCCTGCTGGCGACCCGCGGCGTGGACCTGTCCAAGAGCCGCAGCGTTCCTCTGGCGGTGGCGGCGCCCATGGCGGCGATGATGGACCGCACGGCACGCCTGCTCCGGCGCAGGTCGGCGCCCCCGCTGACGAACTGGCTCGTGAGCTTCACCGGCCGTGACCGTTCCTACGACATCACCGCCGCAAGGCGGGAGTTGGGCTACTCGCCGGACGTGACGCTGGAGAAGGGCCTGGCGGAGATGAGCTTCTCTCACAGCGATGGTTATCTTGGGTAGTCAAGCAAAATAGCTGGTCAGCTGCTTGAAGGTCTGTCAGTCACGTCAGGCAAGCAGGTTCGGCGCGGTTCCGTTGGGTGGCTGGTAGATCCGCAGACGTGACGACGGGCCCCGGCCCCCGCGTGGATTCGGGCCCGTCGCGCAACGGAACACGCTTCAACGTCTTCACGATTACCCGGTATGGCCACGGAAGCGTTCTACGCCACCGCCTCGCAGGTGTTGCCGACTATCTTGATCGCCCTGTCAGTAGAGATTGGCTTCATGCGGCAGAGAAAATCAGCGGACGCGGCGACGTACTGCGACATAAGTCAACGCCGAGTCCAGTCACATGTGGACCCTCGCTCGGCAGGCGAGTGGTCGCGCCAGTTGAGCCGGTCAGTCCGTAGGTTGCACCTGGCATTCGAGTGGCTCTGCGTGACCTTCGTGGTTGGCGAGCTGACGGCGGTCCTGTCTGTGGTGTTTGGCTGGTTCAACGCCTGGACCCTTGGGCTGGTCGTGGCAACGCGCCGACGGAGCGGGCGGCGGCGCTCACTCGGGTGCCGTGGCCGGATACTCGGCCACCTGTCTGAAGCGGCCATTGTTCACCTCGTGGAGCGCGGTTACCGTGGCGAGGTTGTCGCCGCGGTCGTCCCAGGCAGAGGGTGAGCCGTACGCGATGCCCTCGAACCGCTGCCCGCGCAGCGCCGCCGTCGTCTCCTCCCGGTCGCCGGCAATGGCCACCGAGTTGAGCAGCATGCAGGCGGCATCGTAGGAGTTGGCCGCGTAGTTGTTGATAGAGCCGTAGCGCCGCTCGTACCGCCTGGCGAACTGCGATGATCCCTTCACCTCGCCCAGTTGCGGGGTGGCCGACAGTACCAAGGTCCCCTCGCCCTCGGTCGCGGCCGGCCCGGCGGGACGCAGGAAGTTGGCCAGGTCCCAGCAGCCGTCGCCGGTTGCCAGTAGCCGGGGTGAGCCCTGTTCGCGGATGTGCCGCACCAGCGGCGCGCCCTCGAACGTCCCGCCGTAGAAGATCACATCGGCCTCGCGGGGCAGCTCCGGGAACGTCTTCTGGCCCTCGTCCACCTCGTACCGGCCCGGCACCCGGCCGCCCAGCGCGGTGAAGGCCCGCTCGAACTCGCCGGCCATGCTGGTGCCGTACGTCGTCCGCGTGGCCACCACCGCCGCCGTCCGCTTGCCGAGCCGCTGGTACAGGTGCCCGGCGATGGCGTCGGCGGTGCGGTCGTCGCGGTTGGTGAAGCGGAAGATATGGGTCATCCCGCGCTCGGTCAGGGCGGGGTTGGACACGATGGGGGCGATCAGCGGGAGCCGGGCCGCGTCGTAGATCGGCGCCGCCGCCAGGGTGATGTCGCTGTTGTAGTGGCCGACCACGCCTACGCACCGGGCGTCCCTGGCCAGGGCGCGCGCCAGCCGCTCGCCCTCCCGTATGTCCCCCTGGTCGTCGAACGTCTCCAGTGCCAGATCGTCATGGCAGTGCTCGTCCACCGCCAGCCTTACGGCCTGGGCCATCTCCGCCCCAAGTAACTGGGACGGACCGGTCAGCGGACCGGCCACGGCTATATATCGTTCTGTCATCTCAACCTCCTATCACGGTCGGGTCGGTTTACACCGACCTGGATGAGGGGGCGGTGATCCCCACCTCGATCGGAGATGGGTCGGCTTCTTGCACGTCGAGTCCCCCCTTCTCTGTGAATCGGCGTTGGTCGTGGCCCAGCCCTGCGCATTCTCCAGACGCGTCACGACTGGGCGGTGAGCCGACGGCCGGGCGTCGTCGTCGCGCCCGGTGCACGCCGCTCGTCGGCCGCGTCCAGGATCAGGCGAAGCGCGACCAGACCCAGCCAGCCGAAACCGATGGCGAGGCTGACACGGTTCCACAGGCCGTGGTTATGGCCAACCTGTGTCTGGAAGTTGTACTGCGTGGCCGCCAGCATGAACGTCGCCGGCGTGGCGACGGCGGTGGTGAAGCAGTACCACATCCAGGCACGCCGCCGTTCGGCGCCGAAACGCCGGCCGAGTACGCAGGCGAGCGCGGCGAGCGCGAGATACACGGCGAACGGCATGAAGCCGTGAATCGTGCCGTGGAGCGTCGGCTTGTCGGGTACTGAGCTGTCCGGGTGGTAGCTGGGCGTGGGGTCCATGCTGAAGACGCCGGCCGTGATGAGTGCCAGGCCGCAGGCGGCCGCCAGGATCGGCGCCGACCGGAAGCCGCGGCCGGTGGGCAGCGCCCGCCGCAGACCGACGGCGAAGGCGAACAGCAGTAGCCCGGTGACGATGAAGTTCGCGATCTGGATCCACCCCCACCGGCCGAGGCTGAGTTCGCTGATGAAGTGGTCCACGGACCGGTAACCGGGGCGCAGCGCGCCCTCGGTGAGGATCACCACGACGAACAGCGGCGCGGCCAGGCCGCAGGCCAGCAAGGTACGGACAGGTGCCGGACGGGACCGGATCATCACTCACGCTCCTTAGCATCGCTAAATTGGCTAGATCGGCAACGATGCCTTAGCACTGCTAAGCTGTCAAGAGGGTCGTCGAACGGAGACAGCGTGGACCGGGAAGCCATCGTCGGCGCGGCACTGAGCCTGCTCAACGAGACCGGGCTCGACGGGTTGACCGTGCGCCGCTTGGCCGAGCACCTCAACGTGAAGAACCCTGCGCTCTACTGGCACTTCTCAAGCAAGCGGGCGCTGCTCGACGAGATGGCGCAGATACTCCAATCGCGGCAGGACTTCGGGCCGCCACGAGACGGCGAGTCCTGGCAGCAATGGCTGACCCGGCGGGCACGCGAACGCCGCCAGGTCCTGCTTTCCTGCCGGGATGCCGCCCGGCTCGTGGCCGGCACCCGAGCGGGGCCGGCCCTCATCGAGAAGTTCGAAGCCGAGTTGAACGCGCTCGTGGCGGCCGGATTCACGCCGGCGCAAGCACTGCACGCCATCGGCACCATCACCCGCTACGTCAACGGCTTCGTGCTCGACGAGCAGGCCATGGCCGAGCACACTGCGGATGCCCCGCAGCCACCGGCCACCGCCGACGTCTTCGCGGCCACTCCCACCCTCGCGGCAGCCATCCAGGAGGCCGGGGACAGCGACGCAGCGTTCGAAGAGGGAGTGCGCGTCCTGGTGGCTGGCATCGCGGCCCGCCGCGGGGCCAAAGCTTGACCCTGCCGAAACTGCGAGGGTTGCCGCCGGCATGACCACGTGCACTGTTACGGCAGCTCAGGATGCCCTACGCTGCCCCTCGCGATCCCGAACGGGAACCCTCCAGCGGACGGACCGGCCTGCCGGCTGTCACCATGCCTGGACCAAGGGGTCCTGCTCGCCGGGCACCACCTGGGTGTGACCGGTTTCGAGGTCGAGGCGCAGCAGTTGTGAGCGGGCGCCGCCGCACGGAGGCAGCCCGGCCAGGGGCGACCGGTCCATCTCCGCAGCCTCCCGGTCGACGCCGACCAGCACGTAGCGGCCGGTGGGATCGAGCGCCAGCGATTCGATATGGCCGCAGTCCAACGCCAGGACCTTCCTGACCAGCCGCGTCCCCTCATGCAGGACGAGCGTGCGAGTCGGCCAGCCGAGCGCGCGCAGTTGCCGGCCGCCGGGCAGGGGCAGGATCGGGCGGGTGAACTCGTGCTCGGCCGGGGCGGGGACCTGACCGATCGTGCCCGTGCCCACGTCGAGGGTGGCCAGGGTGCCGGCCGGGACACTGTGCTCGGGGAGCGCGAGACTCCGGGCGTCCAGCCACTGGAGGCGATAGCCGCTAACCGGCCATTCGCGTTCCAGGGTGCCCGCGAAGCTGGCCTGGTCCGTCATCCGCCCGTAGGCGATCCGGCCCTCGGTGGAGACGGCCAGGCCGTTGGCCGTGCCCTTGAGGGAGGGGGTGAGCCGCTCGCCGACCGTGATCCGGCCGTCGTCGCTCATGGACAGCCGGTAGAGGCGGAAGTAGCGGCCCGACAGGCTCGTGAGCGCCGCCACGTAGTGGCCGGGTTCGGTGTCTCGGACGATGAGATCGTAATGAACGTAGGTGCGCGTCGCCTGGGGCAGCAGGCTCACCGGCTCACCGGACTCCAGGTCGAGCACGTACGGCCGGCCCGCGCCGGCCACCGCATAACGCGGGGTGCCATCGGCGTTGACCGGCAGCCCGATCAGCGCAGCGGGCAGGAACGCGGCCAGTACGACGCCTGCCACCGCCAGCCCGGCCTCGCGCAGATCGGTCAGGCGCGGCCGGATCCCCGCGCCCGCGATCCCGGCCAGCAGGACCATGGTGGCGGGGGAGAGCAGCCAGGCCAGGATCAGGCGCGGCGCCACGAAGGACTGCGGCGCCACCTGCGCGTGCAGGCACTCCTGCCACATGAAGGGCATATCGGGAGACAACCGCTCCTCGACCTCGGCCAGCGCGGCGGGGAGCAGGGCGAGCACCAGTCCCAGCGCGGCGGGGAGCAAGGAACTGCCCCGGCTCGCGTTGGGAGCACCCCGAGGTCGCGACCGGATCGCCCAGATCGCGGTCAGCGCCAGCAGCACGGGCTGGACCCGGGCCAGCCAGTCACCGAGGAAGCCGGCCACCTGGGCCGCCGGAACGGGCTGCGGCCAGTCGAGCGGCCCGGCACTGCTGCAGGTGACCATCACCGTTTCGGTGAACACGGGCTCGACCAGCAGTTCCCACAGCGACAGCGCCACCGCTGCCGACCAGAAGAACTTCATTACGCGCATCGGGGGACTTTCCGAACTCTGTGTAGGAGGGCCGGCATAGCCTAGCGTCCGCCGCTCCGCCATGATCACTAAGCCGCGCCGGGCCCGCCGACATGGTGATACGGCGGCCCGGCCGGACGGCGTCCTTGAAGATCGGCGCCGCATGCCGGATCCCGCCGGCGCACCCTCCTGGATCCGGCCACGCGAGGCATCCGGGATCATCGCCGATCCCACGGCGGGCTGTCCCGCAGCTCCCGCAGGAAAGGGATCGGACGCGTGGCCGGCTTCATTGAGATGCCGGGACAGTGACGGCACGGGCGCTCGCCGGCACAAGGTGTGCCGGCACGACGCGTTGATGCTGCCCGCAGCCGCCCAGCTCAGGAGCTTCGCCGATGGGTGAGTTCGAGTTCCGTCCAACGGGTGCAGCGGGCTCATCTATGGTCCCATCCGTGGAGGACCTGTTCGGCGGAGCTGCGCCGTACTACGCCAGATACCGCCCGGGCTACGGCCAGGCGGCGATCGAGCACCTGGCGGAGACGCTCGGGGCGGACAGCCGGGTGCTGGACCTCGGCTGCGGCCCGGGAACGATCGCGATCCCGCTGGCCCCGCGGGTGAAGGCGGTGCTCGCCGTGGACCCGGCGCAGGAGATGCTCGCCGAGGGCAGGCGCAGGGCCGGGAGCGTCACCAACATCGCCTGGTTGCGCGGGGACTCGACCGCGCTGCGGGCACTGCCGCCGTTCGACCGCGTGGTGATGGGCCGGTCCTTCCACTGGATGGACCGCAGGGCCGTCCTTATCGAGCTGGACGAGCTGCTGCCGGCCGGCGGCGCGGTCGCGCTGATCGGCCCGTCGAGGCAGCAGGGAGAGCCGTGGCAGCCGGATGCGCAACCGTGGCAGCCGGTCGAGCGGCGGGTGTGCGAGGAGTTCCGCCTCGACATCCACACCGCCGCCACCTCCTTCCACGCCACCGGTGAGCACCACCGCGACGTCCTGGCCGCCTCGCCCTTCAGCATCCTGGATTCCCGCGTCTTCACCAGGCGGCTGACATGGGACGTGGACGGGCTGGTCGGGCTCCAGCTCTCCTACTCCTACAGCTCGCCCGCCAGGCTCGGCGACCGACTGCCCGCCTTCATGCAAGCGCTGCGGCAGGCGCTGCTCGCCGACAACCCGGCAGGCCGGTGGGAACAGGAACTGGCGACCGAGGTACTGGTGGCCAGGCGGTCCGAGCGCTGACCTGTCCGGCGCTCATCGAGGCGCCGCGGCCGACTCCGCCATGGCCAAGGATGGCACCGGCCGGGCGTTCCGGCTGAGGACCAATGTCACCCCTATTCAGGACTTCGTCCCCGGGTGCGGCGAGCCAGGTGCCGCGAGAGTGGAGAAGTGAGGTCCGACTGGTGAATGTGAGGCGTGATGGCCGGTCACATCGTGGTGGGTGTGGACGGGTCCGCACCGGCGACCGCGGCGGCGGAGTGGGCCGCCGCCGACGCGCAGAGGCGCGGCCTGGCCCTGCGGATCGTGCACGTGTGCCAGCAGTGGCCACACAGCGAGAGCACCGCGTACTGCGCCAGTGCCCTGGACGCCGCCGGCGGCCGAGCCCGTGAGCTCACCAGGGATGTCAGAGTGACGACGGAGCTGCTCAGCGGCGACGTGATCACCGGCCTGATCGCGGAGTCGGAGTCGGCGGACAGCCTGGTGCTGGGCAGCAGAGGGCTCGGCGGGTTCGCCGGGATGGTGCTCGGGTCGGTCGGCATGGCCGTGGCCGGGCACGCCGCCGGGCCGGTCGTGATCGTCCGGACTCCCAGCGCGCTGCGGCACGACAGAGTCGTGGTCGGATACGACGGTTCCGAGTATTCACAGGCCGCGATGGCCTACGCCGTCGAGCAGGCCAGAGCTCGTGGAGCGCAGCTGCACGTCGTTTCCGCTTGGCATATGCCGGCGCTCTCGCCGTATGCCGTCGCGTACGGCAGCCTGATCGAGGATCTCATGGGGGAGGAGGCCCGCGCGGCGCGGGAACGGGTCGAACCCTGGCGCGAGAGCCATCCCGATCTGGTCATCACCGACGCGCAGCCGTGCGAGCCCCCGGTCAAGGCACTCGTCGAGGCGGCCCAGATGGCCGATGTGGTCGTGGTGGGCTCACGCGGGCTGGGCGGCTTCGCCTCGGCGGTGCTCGGATCGGTGAGTCACGGTGTGCTGCACCACGTGACCTGTCCGGTCGCGGTGGTACGGCCACGCGCGAAGGAGAAATCATGACCGTCGAATCGCTGACCGCCAGGCAGGTGATGAGCCGCGTTCTGGTGGTCGTCAAGCCGGACGAGTCGCCGTTGATGGCCTGGGAGCTGATGCGCCGCGCCGACGTACACCACCTGCCGGTCGTCGACGGGCGTCACGTGCTCGGCGTCCTGACCCGAGAGCAGCTGGCTGCGTCCTGGTCGGGCGGGCCGTATGAGCAGTCCAGTCGCCAGGTCCGGGCGTTGCTCAGATGCGAGCGCAGGCCGCTGATCCTGCCGGATGTCCCCTTGGCCCGGGTGGCCGCCGTGATGCTCGACGCCGGATGCGACGCCGTGCCTGTGGTTGACGGCGGCGGACTGATCGGCTTGGTCACGGCCCGCGACGTGCTGTCGGCCGTCGCTGGACGTATCCGGCCTGCCGAAACGCCCGGTGAAGTGGTCACCGGGATGTTCCGCCTCGAGCCCGTCCTGCCCCAGACCCCTTCCCCCCGTGGCGCGCGATGAGCGCGGCTGGTCATATGCCTCAACACCAGCCTGCGGGGCGGCCACCGAATCCGCGCAGGAGGTCGGGCCAGTCGTGGTTGGGCGGCCCGCTCCGCGAACCTTGTTCACGACTCCTCAGAGGCCGTGGATGCGGCGGCCGGAGATCTGGTGCGGGACGATGCGGATGTAGAGCTGGCGCTCGCCGCCCGCCCAGGGGGTGACGTCGGCCTCGGTCACCTTTTCCACCTCGTCCTGAGGCACGTGGTGGGCGGGGCCGTTGATGAGGACGCTCCAGCCCTCCCGCCGTGCCTCGTCGATCCGGTCCACCTGGAAGCCGATCTTGATGTCCACCCCTTCGAGGCCGGTGCGCAGGTCCTGGTCCATGGGGCCGCCGTAGGCGGTGCGGAAGACGATGGCGCCCTCATGGAGCTTGTAGTTCACGGGCAGCACGGTGGGCCCGTCCTGGCCGTTGAACGCCACCCGGCCGATGCCGCCCGGACCGACCAGCCGCAGGCACTCCTCGGGGTCGAGGACCTCCAAGACCGGGCTGGCCGCGGCGGGGCCGGGGCCGGGCGGGCGATCGCGCCCGCCACCCAGCAGGTCCTCGACGGTCGTTTCCAGGGCGGTGGCCAGGCGGGTCACCGTGCCTGCGTCGGGTGTGCCCAGATGGCTTTCGAGGTGCTGGACGTACCCGGCGGACATGTTCGCCCGGTCGGCGACCTGCTCGGAGGTCAGGCCGAGCCGGTGGCGGTGATAGCTGATGCGACGCCCGAAGTCGCCATTACCTGTCATGAGCGTGTCCTCCCTGGTCATGGCCATGAAGCTACCCGCCGGCCCCTTTGGCGGACAGGGTCCTTCGGCCCTTGCGTGACCGACCTCCGGCCCTGCTGCGGACTGGCGCGAGCGGGGTCTGATGGAGGGTGAGGAAGGAGGCACATCATGATCATCGTTGGAGTGGACGGCTCGGTGGCCGCGCGGGCCGCGGTGGAGTGGGCGGCCGGCGACGCGTTCCGCATGCGGGTGCCGCTGCGGATCGTGCATGCCGTGGACCGCTCGCCGTACCAGATCGGCAAATACCCCAACGCGGCCCTACCGGATGTGCTGCTGGGCGAGGGGCACATGATCCTGCGTGAGGCGCAGGCGCTCGTGCGCGAGCGCCAGCCCACGGTCGAGGTCGAGACGCGGGACATCGAGGGCGCACCGGCCGAGGTCCTGCGCGAGCAGGCCGAGGACGCCACCGAGATCGTGGTCGGCAGCCGCGGGTTGGGCGGGTTCGCCGGCGCGCTGCTGGGTTCGGTCAGCATGCACGTGGCCGGCCATGTTCACTGTCCCGTCGTGGTCGTCCGAGGCGATCATCGGCCGATGTACGGGCAGGTCGTGGTCGGGGTCGACGACTCACCGGAGTGCGAACCCGCGCTGGCCTACTCCTTCGAGCAGGCGAAACTCCGCCAGAGCGCGCTGCGGGTGGTGCACGCCTGGCAGCTGCCGGTGCACGCCTTCGCACCGGAGGCCTCCTACGACATGGACGAGGTCCGTACGGCGCAGCATCAGGTCGTCCGCGATCGGATGGCGATCTTCAGCGAGGACTATCCGCAGGTGAAGCTGGTCGAGGACGTGCATTGCGCGGATCCGGTGAACGCGCTCACCGACGCGTCCGAGCGGGCGGACCTGCTGGTGGTGGGTTCACACGGGCGCGGTGCCCTGGGCTCGATGTTGCTCGGCTCGGTCAGCCGCGGCATCCTGCACCACGCCCGCTGCCCGGTCGCCGTGGTCCGAGCGTGACAGGCGCTGGTCAGGACCTTGGTCCCCCGGCATCGGGGACGTTCGCCACTGCTGGGCCGGGCTGCGCTGGAGGACTTTAGGAGTGGAGGTGGATGTCATGTCACTCGAAGTCAAGGACATCATGGGGCGCGTGGCCATCGCCGTGCTGAAGGACGCCTCGTTCGCGGAGATCGTGGACGCGATGGAGCGATTCGCGGTTGGCGCGGTCACCGTCATCGACGCGGACCGGCGGCCGGTAGGGGTGGTTTCCGAAGACGATCTGCTGCTCAAGGAGACCGACACGGTACGGCACAGCGTTTCGATGTTCGAGTCCCGCAGGCAGCAGCAGGAACACCAGAAGGCTGCGGGCGTGACGGCGGCTCAGCTCATGACCTCTCCGGCGATCACCGTCACGCCGAACACCTCCGTGCGGGACGCGGCCCGGCTGATGCACGCCAAACGCATCAAGCAGCTGCCCGTGATCGACGTGGTCACCGGACACATCATCGGCACCCTGCACCAGCGTGATGTGCTGCGCGTCTTCACTCGCCCGGTCGAGGAACTCCAAGCGGACGTCAGAGCCGTCCTGCCGAAGCCCGCGGCGTTCACCATCGACATCGACCAGGGCGTGGTGACGATCAGCGGCTGGGTCGAGTGGAAGTCACAGGCCCTCGCACTGACCGAGCAGATCCGCCTGATCGAGGGAGTCGTGGACGTGCGCTCCGAAGTGACCTTCGACAAGGACGACCTCCTCATCATCCCCTCCGGGATGTGAGAGGCCCTCCGGGACGCGGCGCGTCCGGCCCTCGTCACTGGCGCATTGTCATTGACGACGGTCGTCCCGTAGCCGGGACTGTACGGTTTTCGGCGTGGAATCAGGGAGTGGTCGCGCGCCGGGCCGCGTGCGGGTTGATCAGTCCCTGGGTCGTTTGGCGCCGTGACAGGGACCTTCGGCCCTACGGCTCTCCTGTATGAATTGTCAGCATTCTTATGGTTCCATTTTTCAGCACGGGGGGCTCACATGGGACTGGAGCGAGAAAGACCGGGCGGCAGCCCGGCGCTCAGGATCGACTCTTCGTCGCAATCGTGCAGGCCGCTACTTGCGATCACGCAGGTGTCTGACGGCGTGAGGGTGATGGGAATCGCGGGCGAGTTGGACCTCGCCACGGCCGAGTCGCTCAGCATGCTGCTCAACACCGTGATGGCGGGCGCCGACCGGCGGGTAGTGCTCGACCTGTCCGGCATTACGTTCTGCGATATGTCGGGCCTGAGAGCGCTGCGCGTCTGCGGCGAGACCGCCCGCGCTTCGGGGGTGGCGCTCGAGCTGGCCGGTCTGCCCGATCGAATGCTGTGGCTCCTCACGATGAGCGGCCTCATGCCTGTGTTCGCGCCGATCATGTCGACGGAGAACCGATCCTCCATCGCGAAGCCGGCGCCCTCGGTCCCGAATGCGAGCCCGCCTGGTTCCTGCAACGGGCGTGGGGTGCGGTCAACGCGTTGCTGCAGATCGTAGCCGGCTACGGTGCCGTCGAGTTGTTCGGTGGCACGACACAAACATGTCACCGAGGTCAAGATGATCCCGGACTGGGGGTGTTCACGCCGGGAGACAAGGTCGTCGGCCACCCCGACTCCCTGAAGGACGTGATGACCGAGCGGTGCGGTCGGCCTGCGGCACGAGCAGGGCCACTACCTCAAGAATCTGCTGTTCGGGCCGCTGTGTCTCCCGGTGCATGCCCGGTACAAACGCCGTTGGTCGTCCTTCGGTGGTCATTCCACCGGCCGCCCCGCTGACCGCGCTCGGTCTTACTTCCCGGCCGTGCCGGGTTTCCCGCTGATGGACTCCTGATAGATGTCCGCGTAGGTGCGCGAGTCCTTGACCAGGTCGTCGCAGAAGGCAGCGACGTCGTTGCCGATGAGTTCCAGGACTCCCTTGCCGGCCGCGACGCCCTCCTCGAAGAAATCGACGATCCCTGAGAGTAGGGTCCCGTCAGTCAAGTCGACCGGTCCGATCTTGAAGAAGTACTTCTGAATCTCCTTGTAGACGATCTGATAATCCGGCGGGAGCGCCTTGACCCGCGCCATGTGCGCTCGCCACTGCTTCTTGCCCTCGATCATGTCTTGGATGCCCACGTCAGCCTCCTAGCCGGCCCAATTTCCTTGCGACGTTCCTGTTCAACTGCTCGCGCCACCGGTCGCGATAGCTCCGAGCCCCTTCTCCGCCGGCCAGCGCCGCGCAGAAGCCCGCGATGTCGTCGCCCAGCACCTCGTGAATGCTCTGCCCATCGGCCGCTGTCTCCTCGAGCAGTCCCAGGGCACCGTCGAGGATCGGCATCAGGTTGCGGCCCGTGAAGTCCCCGTAGGGGAAGAGGTGGGCCTTGATCTGTTCCCACGCCGCCCGGTAGTCGGCCGGCAATGCCGCGGCCCGGGCTTCGAACGCCTTCCATTCCCTGGTGAGGTCGCTGCCGGTAATGGTCTCCCAGAAATTCATCTCCCGCCTTCCTTGAGCTTGTCGATTCGTGATGAGAGGTACTCCCATTTCGCCCAGAACCTCCCGAGTTCTTCGCGTCCCGCGTTGTTGAGCGCATAGAACTTGCGCGGCGGACCCATCCCGGACGGTCGTTTCGTCACCTGAACGAGCCCGTTCTTCTCCAGTCGCAGCAAGATGGTGTAGACCGTCCCCTCGACGACGTCGGCGAAGCCGAGTTCATTCAGCCGACGCGTGATGGCGTACCCGTAGGTCTCCTCGCTGCCGATGATTTCAAGCACGCAGCCCTCAAGCGTGCCCTTCAACATCTCCGTCAGGTCGTCTATCGCGGGTCTCCTCTTCGATCCTCCCGGTACTGCGTACTACCGAGTACCACTACACGGTATCACGGAGTAGTCCGGCGTGCGAACCTGCCGGTCAGCCGGTTGAAGGTCATCAAGCCACGTAAGGCGAGTAGGCTGACCGCGATCGCCTGCGACAGTGAAGGGGCCGCTGATGATCGCCGACCCAACGATGACCCGGATCGGCCAGGGGGTGGAGTTGCATCACCATCAGGGCCGGCGTGAAGCAGCTCGCGAGTTGTTCGCGCAGATCTGGGACGACATCGGCGGTGAGCAAGGCGACCCGCTGCATGTTTGCGTCCTTGCCCACTCGATGGCCGATACGCAAGACGACGTGCACCAGGAGCTGGTGTGGGATCTGCGAGCGCTTGCCGCCGTCGGCCTGATCACTGATGAGCGCGTGGCCCAAGCCGGGGTGCCGCTTTCGGTGGCCGGCTTGTATCCGTCGTTGCACCTGAACTTGAGTGAGTGCTATCGCAAGCTGGGCGATCTCGGCCGCGCCCGTGAGCACCTCCGGCAGGCGCGGGCCGGGATCGGCGCACTTGGCGACGACGAGTACGGGCAGCTCATCAAGGGTGGGCTGGAGCAGTTGGCCGAACAGTTGGGTGAGACCGTCTGACTGCGAGCCAGGCAAGTAGGCTGCCGCGTCAGTGGGCCGTCGAGAGGTCCATGAGCCGCGTGGAAGGAGCCGCTGGACGCTCCGGGCCGTCACCGCGACCTGCCGAAACCCTACATGGAGCGGCGGCTGATGGATGGCCTGCGCACGCTGGACGGCAAGATCGACAAGATGGAGCGCCGCTTCTCCGGCCCGGAGCCGCGCCTTGACCAGGTCCTGGCCGCCCTCCGCAAGACAGACAGCTAGAGGCACGCGAGCCCGTCCCCGAGCGGCCAGGGCGTTCTTCTCGGCAGGGTCGGCCGTCAGTTCCCAGCCTCCGCCGCCTCGGCTGACAGGCCAGTTCTGTCAGAGCCGGGGAGAGGACCGGCCTGGTGATTGCAGTCGCGGCACGGCGACGGGTTGCGGGATAAAGCCGCCCCGGCCATTAGTCCAGTGCAGCGACCTTGCCGCCTGTCCCGCCACGGCTCCGCGGACTTCAGCGTGAGGGGGACCGTTCGGTTTCCGGTTGGAGGGTCGGCAGCACCGCAGCGAATACAGTTGGCTGCGACCGCCGGTTGCGTCAGCCAGGGCGGTACGGCTGCCGCTGCTGCTGACCGGGAACCCGCCCAGGTTGGCCACGCCGAGGGCGAGCAGTCGCTGGGTGGCGTGGCCTTCGTACAGGGTGGGTCCACCTCCGAGCGGGCGCAGCCGGCACCGTGCCACAACACGTGCTCGGCCGCCTTGCGCAGGTGGGCCTTGGCCTCCTCGTCTGACAGAAGAGGTCAACTGGCACCTGGGACGGTGACGTTCTGCTCCTTGAAGTCGTAGCCCGTCCCGATGGCGTTGTGCTGCAGGCTGTCCATGGAGCTCTTGCCGGCTTCGAGGTCGGCCGGCGTCGCGCTGCCGCCCTTCAGCTTGTCGGTGAGGCTGGTGAACTTGGACTCGACGGCCTCGACACCCTTGCAGAGGCTGGGGTTGGCGATGGCGAAGCCCTTGGCCACGTTCAGTTGATGCAGGGCGAAAGCACCTGCTACAGCCGCCTTGAGGAACGTCCGCTTCCGCTTCTCCGCCCCGGCTCGGAAGCCCCCGCTGCGCAGGGGTTTGTAGATGTAGCGATGGAAAGCACCCAGCGCGAGACCGGCGTGCAGCGCGAAGCGGGTCTTCGCGAACCGCTTGGCGTTGCCTGAGGTCGGGCAGGTGGACGTGTGCTCACTCTCCATGTCCGCGAGTTGTGTGGCAACCACCGCTGGATTGGATGTGAGCGCGCCGTTGACAGGCAGGGCGCCAGTCGTGGTGCCGCCACAGCCCACGAGCAGCGGCACAGCCAGCAAAGCCGCCGCCCCATGCACGGCAACGGATCGGATACTCACTGAAGCCACTCTTCCCCCATGTACGGCGTCGCCAGTGGGATGATCTCCGGATGACGCGGGCCACGCTGCGCGCCCGTCGTATGGTTAGGTTGCCGCCTGGTTGTGGAATAAGCGCGCCTTTGCCACGTCCGGGCCACCCCAGCACCCTCGCCAGCCGGGCACTTTGGAGCCGGCTGACCATTCAGGCGTTACGGCTGACTACGGCGCAGGCGAGTGCACGGGCACGATCCGGCGCAGGCTTCGCATGGATCGGGAGAGAATCGCAGGTGAGCTTCCCCCGTTCTCTGGACGCCTGACCTGAGCGGCTCTACCGGCTGTTCTTCATCGAGCACGCCACCCGGGCCGTGCACATCATGGGAGTCACAGCGCATCCGAGCGGAGCCTGGGTCGTCCAGCAGGTCCGTAACCTGCTCATCGAGCTGGGGGAGCAGGTCGACGCCATGCGATTCGCGGAGGAAGGGCGAGGGTATGCGATGCGTCGTTTGCGATGCTCCGACCAGAGATATGGAATCTGTACCGAATGTTCACCAAGCGGGCAGGACCCGCTTGGCTTGGACGGCGTCCATGTGCATGCTGTGGATGTGAAAAAGCGGACAGTCAGGTGACAAGGCATCTGTGCTGCGCGGCGCAATCAAATGAATGGTTCGCGCAGAAGCTCATGTCAATGATCATTCGGCAGCCCCGCCGTGGGATAGCGACGTCGCCTGGAGTTGATATCGGGGCGGTGCTCCGACACGCTTGTGCTGCACGGAGGCGCCGAGCGTTGCGTGACACGGTGCTTACGGCCGTCAACTTTCCAGCGATTCTGCTGGTTATTGGATCCGTGGTCGTCGCGGTTATTACCCTATCGCTCGCTCCGCTCCGGACGATCTTACCGGTGCTGGGGGCGTCCCTAGTCATTTCATCAGTGACGACCTTTCTCTTCAAGCTCTCCTACAATCACGCGATTACCGGCTCACTGAGCTTTTTCAGCGCCCGCGAATAGGCCAGCGACGAGGGCTATCAACGCTATTGCACGATGGAGGATCTCGGTCGGCCAGCCCCGAAAGCGGCGCGTCGGGCTGGAGCACCCGCAGGTGGAGGTGATCGAGGGCGTGCGGCGTTCCCACCCGGTCGCAGCTCTGGTGGGCGCCTCGGCTCAGGCCGCGCTGGTGGTCGTCGGGTCGCACGGGCGGGGAGGCTTCTGTTCGGTGCTGCTCGGTTCGGTTAGCCACGGGGTGTTGCACCACGCCCGCTGTGCCGTGGCGGTACGGGAGTAAAAGGATCGATCGCGTGGCCGCGGGTCCATGTGCGACGGAGACCCTGGCTGGTTGAGGTAGAAACATGCGGCAGCTGAGCGCGCTGGACGCGCAGTTTCTCAACTTCGAGACGTTCTCGGCCCCAAACCCCCAAAGTCGGTCGCAGAAAGCCGGTTTCCTATGGGATCCGGGGAGAGGGGTTCCGGGGGTGAAGCCGCTGGTCATGTGCCGATGCGGTAGGGGCGCATCATCTCGTTGTCCTCGTGTTCGAGGATGTGGCAGTGCCAGACGAACAGGCCCGGCCGGTCGAAGGTGGCCTTGATCCGGGTGATCTGGTCCGGGTAGGCGATGACGGTGTCCTTGAAGCCGCTCTCCCAGCCCTCCGGCGGACGGGTGGGGCCGTGGAACGGGCGGCGGTCGACGACCTGGAAGAGGACTTCGTGGACGTGGATCGGGTGGGCGTCCATGGTGAAGTTGTGGATCTCCCACGTCTCGGTGGCACCAACGGCCGGGTTCTCGGTGATCGGGTCGGACCACATCTTCGCCGCACCGCCTCCCTCCAGGGAGCCCAAAAGCACGGCCACCGGTCCCACGCCTGCCACGACCCTTGAGGCCCGCTCCAGCAGCGCCACTTTGCGGGTGGTGCCGGCCGCCCCAAGTGGGGTGAAAGCGGGCAGGGTGAGCTCGGCCGGTGGCACGCTGCGGTCGGGTGCCGTCAGTGGGCGAACCGTGAACTTCAGGACCTGCCCCGTTGTCGCCGGGTCGGCCGGGACCGCGGCGTGGCGGCCGTGGAAGGGGCCGTCCGGAGCCTCGTTGATCAGGAACAGTTCCGTCCCCGGACGGATGCCGGTGAAGTCGACGATCACGTCGGCGCGTTCCGCCGGGGCCAGCAGGACCTCCCCGAGCTTCACCGGCGCGGGCAGGAACCCTCCGTCCGATCCGATCTGCCAGAAGGGCAGGGCGGCGGAGGCGGGCCGTTGAGCCAGCGGACTCGTGACGATCTTCAGGTCGAGGAAGCGGCCGTTGCACCCATTGAGGAGCCGGAAGCGGTAGCGGCGTGGCTCCACGGCCAGATACGGCCAGGTGCGGCCGTTGACCATCATGGTGGTGCCGTAGAACTCGGGGATCCAGATGGGTGGGATATCACTGCGGGGAATATACGGTCCCTCGAACCGGTCGAACTGCCGGCGGCTCGCCGGGTAGAAGAGCGAGCCGTCGACGCCGAACGTCCTGTCCTGGATGACGATCGGGATTTCGCAGACGCCTTCGCCCCCGGTCGTGCTGAGTGCGGTGGCAGGGCCTGGCAGGACGCCCGGAGCGAGGTCAGCGGGGCCGCCGCGCAGTAGGTAGAAGCCGGCCAGTCCGGCGTAGACGTTGAGCCGGGTGATCCCGAGGGTGTGGTCGTGGAACCACATGGTCGCGGGACACTGGTCATTGTCATAGTGGAAGACCGCCGATCCCGGACTCCAGGCGATCTCGAGCTGGTCCGCGACAGCGGCTCCGAAGCCGGCATACCGCGATCCATCGGTCGAGTACCCTGCCGGGATGTCTCGTGCCGCTGGCAGGAACCACGCCTCGGGATGGCCGTCGCTATGGTCGGAGTTGTGCCCGCCGTGCAGGTGCGTGACGATGGGGACCGGCCCGAGGTAGCGGCTGGGCGTGGCGCCGAAGGCCGGGCGTGAGTCGCGTCTCTCCCGTCCGCCGGGTGGGTTGGCCCAGTGCAGTGTCGGATCCACCGGCAGGGGATGGGGGAGAGCTCTCCCGTGGCCGTCGACCAGCTCGTTCGTCCACTTGACCCGTATGGGGCGGCCGACTCTGGCCTCCACTGTGAAGGCCGGGCTGTTGAAGCTCCGCGGTTCCCCTACCGCCCCATAGCCCAGGACCGTCGTGGCCGGGCTGCCGGGCGGCAGGATCTGCAGACGGAGCCGCCGCACACCGATCACGTACCGGTCGGCTGGGCCTTCCGTCGAGGCGGGCGGCATTACGGGCGGAATTGGTAGCGGGACGACGTACTTGGCGATAGACGCGGGGTTCATCAGGCTGCTTGGGGGAGCCACAGTAGGGTACGGCCGGGAGGCCAGGAGGAGAACCCCACCTGCCCCGGCCTTCAAGAACCCCCGTCTCGTGATCATCTCCACCTCCTGCTCCAAGGCGGAGGCCACGAGAACTCCGCTTCCGGCCTCCAGCGGTCGCAAGCCACCTCCAGAATCCGGACAAAGCGCTTGTCGTGGGCTATATCCCCCGTATGGGTCGCTGGCGTAGGGCTTTTGCCGTGACGCGGCCGTATCTCGCCTTTGTGGAGAACAATTCGCCCTGAGAGCCGATCGTCCCTGAGTGTGCGCGTACCCACGGGTGCCCGAGCCTCGGGCACAGGCGACGAGCATCGATCGGAAGGTCCGAGCTCCGGATAGGCCGTCGCAGAGCACTCAGTTCTGGTCGGCCATTACCGTGGCTCGGCCGACTGGTGAATGAAAGGCGTGCTGGCCGGTCACATCGTTCAGGTATGGACGGGTCCGCACCGGCGACCGCGGCAGCGGAGTGCGCCGCCGATGCGCAGCGCCGCAGCCTGGCCCTTCGGATCGTGCACGTGTGCCAACAGGATGTTCCACCTCGAGCCCGTCCCCGGACACCTGGTCCAGGTAGCGCGCGATGAGCGCGCTGGTCATCCGCGAATCCATATGCGGCAACACCGGCTTCGCGGAGTGGTGTACGGGTTTGAACCTACTCGTCACCTTGATGTCCGTGAGGGAAGATCGATGTGACATGAGGGCGGCCACTCCGCGATCCTTCACAGCTGTCGAAGGCATAAGAAGGAGAACGAGAAGTGGCCGCTATGGACATTCTGCCTGCTGAGGGTGAGTGGTTCGACGAGACCCTGGTGCAGGTCTCGCCGGATGTGCTGCGCGAGATGGTTGTGCGGATGGCGCAGATGATGGTGGACGCCGAGGTCGGGCAGCGCTGCGGCGCCGGCTACGGGGAGGTGTCCGATCAGCGCATCAACTCGCGTAACGGTTATCGGCGGCGCGAGTGGGACACCCGGGCAGGGACCGTGGTGCATGCCTTCGCACCGGAGGACAACGGCGTCGGCGTGGGAGAGACGGGACGCCGTAGCGGCCTGCGCAACATCGAGGAACGGGCCGCGCGGTTGGGCGGCACTGCGGAGCTGGAGACGCCCGAGAACGGAGGAACGCGGCTGCGCTGGCAGGTCCCGCTGTGAAGCCGAAGGTCCCTGGGCGCCGCATTCGGATCTGAGGCGGAGCCGGTCCAGCTTGGGCGCCGTGATTGGCGACATCTTCTCGATTCGGACCGTTAGAGGTCGTCCTCGTCCCACAGCAGTTCGTCTCGCACGTCCACGACGCCGTTGACGCGGATCGCAGAGTGGGCGATGAGCACGGCATCGGAGTGGGTGCGGGTGCGCCCCTGGAGCGTGACGACGCCGTCTTCGACCTTGGCGTGAACCCGGGAGGTGTCGACCCAGGCGAAGTGGTTCAGGTCGCGCTGGATCTCGTCTGCGAGGTCCTTGTCCGTGCGGACGAATACCTTGATCAGGTCGTGGCGGCTGAGGATGCCGACCAGGCGGTCGTGGTCGTCCACGACGGGTAGACACATGATGCCGGACTCGTCTGTCAGCCGCATGGCGTTCACCACGGTCTGCTGCGGACGGACGGTGATGGCGGGTGCGGTCATGAGGTCGGCCGCCGTGCTCGCGTACATCTTGTCCAGGTTCCGGCCGCCGCCGGGCGACAGGTGCCGGCGCAGGCGTGACCGGATATGCGCCTGGTAGCCCTCGCGGACGTACTGCTCCTTGAACTCCTCCTTGGGCAGCAGATCCGCCTCCGACACGACCCCGACCACGCGCTTGTGGTCATCGACCACGGGCACCGCGTTGAGTCCGTGCTGGATCAGCGTCTCGGCTACGTCCTTGAAGGATGTGCCGGGGGCGACCGATGCGGTGTCCCTGGTCATGATGTCGCGAACTCTGGTCTGCATCGCTCCCTCCGGGGACTCTCTTCTATGAGAGTTCCGGTTTTTCGTCCTCAGGAATGCCATGGATGCTCAAAACGTGGGTCAAGCGGTCGCTGCTCGACGATCGGCCTGCCGGGGCGGGTCGAAGGTCTGTGAGAGGGGGCCGGTCAGGCGGGCAGGCTGAGGGTGTGAAACGTCTCTGGTCGGTGGTCTTCCTGGGTTTCACGGTTGTGGCCCTGGTCGTGGGAGGTGCCCTGAGCCTGGTCGGGCTGCCCGGCTGGGGTGGCGTGGTGCTCGCGGCGGGAACGATCGTGGCCATCGGGCCGGGTTTGTGGTGGGTGGTCTCGGCGCTGCGCGCGGGGCGTCTCGGGGTGGACGCGATCGCGGTGCTCGCCCTGGTCGGGACGCTGGCCGTACGGGAGTATCTGGCGGGTGCGCTGATCGCGGTGATGCTGGCCGGCGGGCGGGCGCTGGAGGAGTACGCGATGCGGCGGGCGCGGCGCGATCTGACCGCGCTGTACGAGCGGGCGCCGCGCTGGGCGCACCGGTATGAGCGCGACGGCCCGCGCCGAGTGGACATCGGTGAGGTGTCGCGAGGCGACCTGCTGCTGGTCCCGGCAGGGGAGATGGTGCCGGTCGACGGCGTGGTCAACAGGTGTGCGGCGCTGCTGGACGAGTCCGCTCTCACGGGTGAGGCGCTGCCGGTGGAGTACCCGGTCGGGGAGAGTGTGCGCAGCGGCGTCGTGAACGCGGGCCCGGCCTTCGACCTGCGGGCCACCAGCACGGCCGAGGAGAGCGCCTACGCCGGCGTGGTGAGGCTGGCCCGGGAGACCGAGGCGGACAGTGCTCCGGTGGTGCGGCTGGCCGACCGGTTCGCTGCCTGGTTCCTGCCCGCGACGCTGGCGCTGGCGGGGCTGGCGTGGGCGTTGTCGGGGGAGGCGGTGCGGGCGGTCGCGGTGCTGGTGGTGGCGACTCCGTGCCCGCTGCTGCTGGCCGCGCCCGCCGCGATCGCCTCCGGACTGTCGCGTACGGCGCGCCGGGGCGTCGTGGTCAAGGGCGGAGGCGCGTTGGAGACGCTGGGCCGCGCCCGCACGCTCGTCCTGGACAAGACGGGGACGCTCACCCAAGGATGCCCCGAGGTCGTGGACATCGTCGCCGCGGACGGTTTCAGCGTACGGGAGGTGCTGGGGCTGGCCGCCGCGGTCGATCGGATGTCCTCCCACGTCCTGGCCGCCGCCATCGCCCGGGCCGCGGATGAGCGCGGTGCGGAGCCGTTCACTGCCGAGCGGGTGCACGAGGAGGCCGGATCCGGCACGACGGGGACCGTGGACGGGCGGCTGGTGCACGTGGGAAAGGCGCCGAAAGGGCTGGACTCGGCATGGATGGCCGCACAGCGGGCCAGGGCGGCGCTCGACAGCGCGATGACCGTCTGGGTGAGCATGGACAGAGGCGTCGCCGGAGTGATCCTCCTTCGTGACGCGGTACGCGCGGACGCTCCTCGTACGTTGCGCAGGCTCCGCTCCGCGGGCATCGAACGCGTGGTGATGCTCACCGGCGACCGGGCCGAGGTAGCCGAGAGCGTGGCCACCGTGCTCGGCGTCGATCGCGTGCTCGCCGAACGGACACCCGAGCAGAAGGTGGCGGGAGTGTGCGAGGAGGCCGGACGCGCACCGACCGTCATGGTCGGCGACGGCATCAACGACGCACCCGCCCTGGCCGCCGCCCAGGTCGGGGTGGCCATGGGCGCGCACGGGTCGGCGGCGTCCACCCAGGCGGCCGACGTGGTGCTGACCACCGACCGGCTCGACCGGCTGGCCGACGCCATGGACGTGGCCCGCCGGGCCCGGCGCATCGCCGTGCAGAGCGCCGGGGTCGGCATCGGCCTGTCGCTGGTCGCGATGTTCGTAGCAGCTCTGGGCGCCCTGCCGCCGGCCGCCGGCGCGCTCCTGCAGGAGGCCATCGATGTCGCAGTGATCCTCAACGCGCTGCGCGCCCTGCGCCCAGCTCGGGGAACCCGCCTGCACGTGGACGCCCCCACCGACGCCCTGCTGCACCGCTTCGACCGCGAGCACGCCACGCTGCGGCCCGCGCTTGACCTGCTCCGCGAGGCCGCCGACGCGCTCGACCGGCCATCGTCGGCGACGCTGCCCCTCCTGCGGCACGTCCACGACGTACTGACCGGCGAGATCCTCCCGCACGAGCAGGCCGAGGAGCAGCGCCTCTACCCGGCGCTGAGCAGGCTGCTCGGCGACCCCGAGGCGACCGTGACCATGAGCAGGGCACACGCGGAGATCACCAGGCTCGCGACCAGGCTGGGCCGCCACGTCGAACTCGCCGGGGCCGACGGGCCCAGGCCGGAGCAGATCGACGACTTGCGGGCCTGCCTGTACGGGCTGTACGCCGTGCTGACCCTGCATTTCGCGCAAGAAGAGGAAGCCTATTTCTCGCTGGCCGGTCGGGCCGAGTAAAGCACGTATCGGCCATCCGTCCCATTTGGAGTGCCCCCAGCAACAGCGGTCCGGCCTTGATGGGACGAAGGTCCTGGCGTTGCGGGCCGTACGGCACTGCCGGGAAGAGGGCGCGGACGGTGTGCTTGGTGTGTGCAAAGGACGACGAATCCCCGCTGAAAGGGGGCCGCCATGGCCACCACCGTCAACAGGTCCATCGTGGAGACCGGCAACACCGCAGCACGCCGCCCGGTCGACTACGTCTGGGCCGTTGCCCGGATCTCGATCGGCTGGATCTTCCTGTGGGCGTTCCTGGACAAGACCTTCGGCTGGGGGTTCGCCACTCCTGCCAATCGCGCCTGGATCTCCGGCGGTAGTCCGACGACCGGGTTCCTCAAGGGCACCGGCGAGAACGCGCTCGGCGGCTTCTTCTCCAGCCTGGCCGGGCAGGCATGGGTGGACTGGCTGTTCATGGCCGGTCTGCTGGGCATCGGCCTGGCGCTGATTCTGGGGGTCGGCACCCGGATCGCCGCCGTCACCGGCAGTTTGATGCTGGTCTTCATGTGGGCGGCCGAGCTGCCCCTGGACACCAACCCGTTCATGGACGATCACATCGTCTACTCCGTCGTCCTGGTCGGCCTCGCCCTCGCCAACGCCGGCGCCACCCTCGGACTCGGCAACCTCCCCATTGTCCGACGCAACCCCTACCTCAAGTAGCGCCAGCCCCACGCCCACCCCGCAATGGGGTGGGCGTTGCGCTGCGGTACGGAGGCGCACGTGCTACTTCCGGGGGCGGGCGATGAACGTCAGGATGACGACCGCGACAGCGAAATCCACGGACACGATGACGATCGCGACAGGCCAATCCATGACGGCCCCCTTCCACGGAACCAGGCACTTTCAGCTGACGTCACCGGCTACTGCCCGCACCAGGAGCGAGGGTCCCGCATACGGTCCCGGAGACCAGTGGTGATCGGCGCTGGTAAGGCCGAGACCCAACGGCTCTCAACGCGGAATCAGAGGGCGGGCCGGGCCACGTGGGGGTGCCGGTCCCGTATCCGCCAGGGACGATCACCGGGCCCGTGCGATCCAGTAACCCGTGAATGCCGATGGTCCCTGGCGTAAAGGGACTTTCTCCCCTGGAGGCGCGGTCCCGCCGGACGTGAGCTGGAGATGTGAACAACGACGTCGAACTCACGGTGGACGACAGTGTGCTGCACATCCGGGGGACCAGACATGGAAGTCCATCGGGCTGCACTGCTCCGAGCCCGCCCACGGGTCCCCTCACAGTCCGTGACACTGCTGGCGCTCGGCACCTGTGAAGAAGGTCGATGATGAACACAGCGATCGTCGTGGGAATCGATGGCTCGCGGACCGCGTGGTCGGCGCTCGCCTGGGCGGCCGACGACGCCGAACGCCGGGGCGTGCCGTTGCGCATTGTCCACGTACGCGAGCCCTGGCTGGCCGAGCACCCGCTCAGCGCCTCCAGCGACAATGAGACCCTGACCGAGCGGTGCGACAGGCTGCTCGCGGGCTCGGCGGAGCGGGCACGCGAGCTCGCCCCAGGGGCGCGGATCTCGACGGCCCTCGCCACCGGGGCGGTGATCGAGCGGCTCAAGACCGAGTCGGAGACGGCCGACACCGTGGTGGTGGGCAGCAGGGGACTGGGTGGCTTCGCCGGATTGGTGCTCGGCTCGGTCGGGCTCGGCCTCGCCGGGTACGCCGAGAGCCCCGTGGTCGTCGTCAGGAGGCTCCCGCGCGACGGCAGTGGCGAGATCGTGGTGGGCTATGACGGCTCACCGTGCGCGGACATGGCGCTGGAGTACGCCCTGGCACAGGCGGCCGCTCGCCGGGCGCGCCTTCGCGTGCTGTACGGCAGGCGATACCCGGTCACGGCTCCGCATCCTGCAGGGTACGGGCCGTTGCCGGTCGACGAGGCCGCTGAGATCGGGCAGCGCCTGATGCTCTGGCGGGAGAAGTACCCCGACATCGAGCTGATCGAGTCGATCGTCCGCGAGCACCCCGTTCTGGCCCTGGCCGCGGCGTCACGAGCTGCCGATCTCGTGGTAGTGGGCTCGCGTGGGCTGGGCGGGTTCACCTCTGCGATGCTGGGCTCCGTCAGCCATGGGGTCCTGCAACGAGCGCACTGCCCGGTGGCCGTGGTCAGCGCACAGGGAAACGGTCGTAACCGCGGTCGAGTTCACGCGCTGTCGGTGTCCTGTCCAACAGTTACCTGATCGCGGGCATCGCCGGTGAGCTCGTCCTCGCGGCGCTCCTCGTCTACCTTCCTCCGTTCCAGGCCCTGCTGGGAACCGCTGCCCTGCCTGCGAGCGACCTCCTTCTGCTGCTTCCTTACCCGCTTATCGTCTGGGGCACGGACGAGTCACGCCACTACCTGGTCCGGACGCCGGGCCCGCCAACGAGCCGGGACGGACGCCGAATGAGCCGCTGACGCCACTGGTGGAGCAGAACCAGTACGTGGTGCCGTCGCGTTCGTCCGGTCGGTGGCATCAGGAGTATCCCCCATGTCCAACCTGGCCATGGCGGGGCCGGCGCACGCGCCATGGGGACAGATCCGCAGGTAGGAGTACGTGGATGTGTGTCCGATAACAAGGAAACGGGCATGAAGAAATCCGTGAAGCGACCCTTTCGATGCATTTCGCGCCCTAGCTGAGCGGCGCGGGCGGCCAGGTGTCCGCCTGATCGAGGCACTTGCCGAAAGTGCCGCGGAGCATGCGGAGGGGCCTGAGAGCTGGGCGCCGGAGGTGGCCACGCGGTTCAGGCTGCCCGCGGCAGCAGGGCTGGGTCCCGCCACCTTCTACGCGGACCTGGCCGTCCCGCACGGGCGCCGGCACGTGCGGGTCTGCGCCGCGACGGCGTGTTTCGCAGCGCAGGGAGGCCAGCATCTGCTCACCATCCAGGACGTGCTCGGTGTCACGGCCGATAGCGACCTCAATCGCGAGGCTGACGTCTCTTTGCAGACCGTTCGCTGCCTCGGCTACTGCTATGCGGGGCCGGCCTGCTTGGACGGTGAGAATCCGTGTGTCGGCCAGGATGTCGCCGGCCAGGTGGCCGGTCGCGTGCCGCCGCGCTCCCCGCCGATCCCGGCGACCGCCATCACCGGCGACCCGGTCGTGCTGGCCGGGATCGTGGCGGGTGAGGCCGCGTGGCGGACATGGGTGGAAACCGTCGGCCGGCGCTCGCCGGAGCACGTCCGGTCCGAGGTCGCGGCCTCCGGGTTGCGCGGCCGGGGCGGCGCGGGTTTTCCTGTGGCGGCCAAGTGGGCGGCGGCGGGCGGCTCGCCAGAGACCGTGGTGATCGCCAACGGTGACGAGGGCGATCCGGGTTCGTACGCCGACCGGCTGCTGATGGAGGCCGATCCGGCGCGGGTGCTGGAAGGGCTGGCGCTGGCCTGCTTCGCCTGCGGGGCTCGCCGTGGTCTGGTGCTGGTGCGTTCGGAGTATCCGCAGGCGCTGGCGGCGATGCGGGATGCCGTGGCGCGGGCGCGCGCGGACGGCCACCTCGGCCGCCAGGTGCACGGCAGCGACGTGGACCTGGATGTGGAGGTGGTGGCGGGTGCCGGCTCCTATGTCACGGGTGAGGAGACGGCGCTGATCGCGGGGCTCGAAGGTGGTCGCGGCTGTGCGCGGGCGCGCCCTCCGTACCCGACCAGTCAGGGTCTGTGGGATGCGCCGACCGTGGTCAATAACGTCGAAACGCTGGCCGCGGTTCCCTGGATCGTCAGTCGCGGTGGTGACGCCTACGCCCGCCGCGGCACGCCCGGCGAGACCGGGACGAAGCTGGTCTGCCTGTCGGAGCGGTTCGCGAGGCCAGGCTGCTACGAGGTCGAGCTCGGCGTGCCGGTTCGGTGGATCGTCACCGAACTGGGCGGTGGCTTGCGGGAAGGGGCCGAGCTCGGTGTGCTGCAGGTCGGCGGGCCGCTGGGGGGGTTCTTGTCAGAGGAGGATCTTGATGTGCCGCTCACCGAGGCGGGGCTGGCGGGTTACGGTGCCGCGCTGGGCCATGCCGGGTTGGTGGCGGTCGAGCGGCGGCTGGAGCCGCTGGATGTGCTGCGGCATGTGTGGGCGTTCGCCGCGGCTGAGAGCTGTGGAGCCTGTTCGCCCTGCCGGGTCGGCTCTCGCCGCGGGCTGGAGCAGGCCAGGGCCGGCGCCCCGCCTGGTGACGCTTATGTCCGCATGCTGAACGTGATGGGCGAGGCCAGCCTGTGTGCGTTCGGTCGCCGGCTGCCGCATGCGGTGCGGAGCCTGGCGCGTGCCTATGGGGATCGCCTGCGGGGGTGGGGCGGATGAGGCTCACGGTGGACGGCGTCGTCGTCGATCTCGCGGGGGAGGCGACGGTGCTGTCCGCGGTGCGGGTCGCGGGCGTCGATCTGCCCACGCTCTGCCATGACGACCGGCTGACGCCGGTGGGTTCCTGCCGGGCCTGCCTGGTACGCCTCGACGGGCGCGTGGTGGCGGCCTGCGTGACCCCCGCGGTGAACGGCGCCGAGGTGCGCGTCGAGGAAGAGGACTTGAGCCGGTTGCGTCATGACGCCGTGGAGCTGATCGTCTCGGCGCTTCCGCCTTATGCGCTGGAAGGCGATGGCGAGCTGGCGCGGGTGTGCCGATCCCTGGGCCTCGGGCCGGAAGCCGCTCAGGGCGGTGCGGGAAGGGGCCGGGACCACACGCATCCGTTCGTCCATCTGGACCGGGATCTGTGCATCGCCTGTGGCCGGTGCGTGCGCATGTGCGCCGAGGTGCAGGGTACGTTCGCGCTCACGCTGGTGGGACGTGGCTCGGAGACCGTGGTCGCGCCGGGCACCGGTGGCGCGTGGGTGGACTCGGATTGCGTCGCGTGCGGAGGGTGCGTGGACAGCTGCCCCACTGGCGCTCTCACCGAGCCGGGGTTGCCGATCGGGACTCATCTGGCCGCGCTCACCCGCACGCGTACCACCTGTGGATACTGCGGCGTGGGCTGCGCCCTGGACGTGCTGACCCGTGACGGCGAGGTCGCCGGGGTACGGCCGGCCAAGGACGGCCCGGTCAACCGGGGGCACGCGTGCGTCAAGGGCCGCTTCGCCCACGGATTTCTGCGCTCTCCGGAGCGGCTCACGCAGCCCTTGCTGCGCCGCCGTTCCGGACTGGAGCCGGTGAGCTGGAGCGAGGCGCTCGACCACATCGCCCGCGGGCTGCGAGCCGCCGTGACCGAGGCGGGCCCTGACGCGGTGGCGGCGATCTCCTCGGCCCGGGCCACCAATGAGGAGAACTACCTGATCCAGAAGTTCATGAGGGTGGTCATCGGCACCAACAACGTCGACAACTGCTCGCGGCTGTGCCATTCCCCGTCGGCCGCCGGACTGACCGCCGCGTTCGGCCTGTCGGGCGGCACCGACGCCTTCGAGGACGTGGAGCGGGCCGACTGCCTGCTCGTGGTGGGCGCGAACCCCGTCGAGGCGCATCCGGTCGTCGGGGCGCGGCTGCTCCAGCAGGTGCTGCGCGGCGCGCGGTTGGTCGTCGCCGACCCGCGTGCCGTCGGCCTCGCCTGCCACGCCGACGTGCACCTACGGCCCCGCCCGGGGACCAACGTCGCCCTGTTCAACGGGCTCGCGCATGTGCTGCTGGCTGACGGTCTCATCGATGAGGAGTTCCTGCGTCACCGGGCCGGCGGGTTGCCAGAACTCGTCGCGGTCCTCGGCGACTACACGCCCGAGCAGGTGGCCTGGATCACCGGCGTGCCCGCAAAGGATCTGGTCGCGGCGGCCCGACTCTACGGGCAGGCCGAGCGGCCGACCATCGTCTACGGGCTCGGCGTGACGGAGCACCTGCACGGTACGGACGGCGTGCGCACGCTGGCGAACCTGGCGATCCTGCGTGGCGCGGTCGGCACCGATCGCGGATTCGGCGTGAACCCGCTCAGGGGACAGAACAACGTTCAAGGCGCCTCGGACATGGGCGCCCTGCCCGACCTGCTGCCCGGCTACGGCAAGGTCGGCGATCCCGCGGTGCGCGGCCGTGCCGAGCAGGTGTGGGGCACCCCGGTGCCGGATCATGACGGCCTGCGCATCCCGCAGATGTTCGCGGCGGCACGCTCGGGAGACCTGCGGGTCCTGTGGGTCGTCGGGGAGGACGTGTGCGCCACCGATCCCGACGCCAACCGCGTGGTCGAGGCGTTGCAGGCCTGCCCGCTCGTCATCAGCCAGGAGCTCTTCCTCTCCGAGACCGCCCGCCACGCCGACGTGGTCCTGCCGGCCGCGTCCTGGCTGGAGAAGGACGGTACCTTCGTCAACTTCGACCGCAGGTTCCAGCGGGTACGCCCCGCTCTCGCCCCGCCCGACCAGGCACGGACCGACTTCGCCATCGTCCACGCGATCGCCGCGGCCTACGGCGCCGACCTCGGCTGCCCGACACCGGCCGAGGCGCTCGCCGAATGCGGGCGCGTGGCACCCGTCTTCGCCGGGATATCCCACCAGCGGCTGGACCGCGAAGGCGCCATCCCGTGGCCCTGTCCCGACCCTGGCCGTCCCGGAGAGGCCAAGCTCTACCTGGACCGATTCGCCACCCCGGACGGCCTGGCCCACCTCGCCGCCCGCCCCTACCTGCCGCCGGGCGAGAGCCCCGACGACGACTACCCGCTGATCCTGATCACGGGCCGCCGGTGGGCGCACTACAACTCCGGCAACATGACCCGGCGATCCGGAAACATGGAGCTCGACGCCTCGGACCGGCTCGACATCCATCCCGCCGACGCCGCCCGCCACGCCGTTCGCGACGGCGACGCGGTGCTCATCGAAAGCCGGCACGGGCAGGCCACGCTGCCCGCGCGCATCACCGAGGAGATCCCGCCGGGCCAGCTCTTCTGCAGCTTCCACTTCCCCGCCAGCCGGGCGAACGCCCTGACCTCCGATCATGCCGACACCGTGACCTCATGCCCGGAATACAAGGTCACCGCCGTACGCCTGCAAAGGTGCTCATGACTCCTTGCCGCGTGGCCGTACGACCGCGACCGGGCATGTGGCGCGGTGCAGCACGCCGTGGCTGACCGAGCCGAGGACCGCGGAGGCGAAACCGCCCAGCCCGCGCGAGCCGACCACGACCAGGTCCGCCGTGGCGGAGGCTTCGACGAGGGCGGGTACCGGGTGCTTGCTCACCTGCTGGTCAGCGATCTCGACGTCAGGATGGTCCTTCCGCCAGCGAGCCACCCGCTCCTTTGCTGTGCGGGCCTCCTCTCGGAAGGCGTCCTTCAGCAGGAGACCGTAGTCCGGGGCGTAGGCGGAGACGATCGGCGCCTGCCAGGCGTAAACGGCGAGCAGCCGTGCGTGGCGGGCGCGAGCCTGTTCGATGGCGTACGGCATGGCTTCCGCCGCGCTTTCGGAACCGTCGTCGCCGACCACGATCCGGCCATGCTCGGCGCCGGCGGGTGCGCGGACGATGACGACCGGCCCGGATGCATGGCCCGCGACCGCCAGGCCCACCGAGCCGAGCACCAGCCCGGCGAATCCGCCCAATCCTCGGCTACCCAGCACCAGGGAATCGGCCGACGCCGACTGGCCGATCAGCACTTCGACGACATTCCCATCGAGCAGTTGGGTGCTCACCTCGATATCCACGCTCACCGCGCGAGCGCTGTCAGCAGCGGCTTCCAGCGTGCCGAGGCAGTACTTCCTGCCGTCGATGCCGCCCGGCCACTGTTCGCACACATGCAGCACCTTGAGGGGCAGCCGTCTGCGCTGGGCGTCGGCCGCGGCCCACTCGGCCGCCGCGCTCGCCGGCTTGGAGCCGTCCACGCCGACCACGATCGGTCCGGCCATTATCGGCCTCCTTCACAAAGCCTTCCCCTCGCCTCCTGCTTCCCGAAACGGACATCAGCGCACATCGATGCCCAGCCGTCACGAGGTTCCGCCCTC
Organism: Nonomuraea sp. CA-141351; assembly: GCF_050944675.1. Classification (NCBI taxonomy): domain Bacteria; kingdom Bacillati; phylum Actinomycetota; class Actinomycetes; order Streptosporangiales; family Streptosporangiaceae; genus Nonomuraea; species Nonomuraea sp. CA-141351. The sequence continues at coordinate 6,508,827 of NZ_CP191982.1, read as the reverse complement.
GCTCGTAGGCGGCCACGGCGGTCGGCAAGGTCAGAAACGGGAGGTCCTCACCGATGGCCGCGTCATGGCGCGTGCTCTCTATCCTGTGGATCTTCTCCGCCCGACCAGGAGGGCGTGAAAGGCAAAAAAGGCTCCGATAAGGGACTAACAGCCCTACCGGCATGCGACGCCACTGCTGGACTATGGCGAGGTGAAGGGGATTCTTCCGCTGGGTACAGTGGCCGGAATCCCGGTGCGCGCGCACTGGTCGGCGCTGGGCCTGGCGGCGCTCATCGTGGCGGTGCTCGGCGGAGTCGTGCTGCCGCGGGCCATGCCCGGGCTCGATCACAGGCACTACTGGCCGGTGGCTGTGGTCGCCGGAGGCCTGTTCGTGGCGTCGCTGCTGATCCACGAGCTCGCCCACGCGCTGGTCGCCCGGTGGTGTGGCCTCAAGACCAGCTCGATCACTCTGTGGGGCCTCGGCGGCTCCACTGAGCTGGAAGAAGAGGCGAAGAATCCGCGTGTCGAGTTGGTGGTGGCCGCAGTGGGACCGCTGGCCAGCCTGGGCATCGCGGCTCTGGCCTTCCTCACGTCCTTGATCATGCCGAGAGCGACTCTGCCGGCGTCCGCCGTCGTGTGGCTCGCCACCATGAATCTGTTGCTCGGTCTGTTCAACCTGCTCCCTGGCGCTCCTCTGGACGGCGGGCGTGTGCTGCACGCGCTGCTGTGGTGGCGGTCCGGGGATCGTTCCCGAGCGGATCGAGGGGCGGCACGAGCGGGGCACATGCTCGGTGCGGCACTCATCGCGGTCGGCCTCTTCGGCACCCTGCTCTGGGGCTGGCTCGGCGGTCTGTGGTTGCTGCTTCTTGGCTGCTTCATCGTCGCGGGGGCACGGCAGGAACTCACCTTCAAGGTCGCCCGTGTCGGGCTACGTGGCCTGCTGGTGCGCGAGGTCATGACCCCGGAGCCGGACCTGGCACCTGCGTGGATGACGGTGGGGGAGTTCGTCGAGAAGGTCGTGCTGGGCTCGCGTCAGACGGTCTTCCCGGTCGTGACCTTCACCGGCGCCCCGATCGGTTGCGTCTCGCTGTTCAACTTGATGACGGTGCCCCGCGCGCGCCGGAGCGTCACGCGGATCGAGACGCTCACGGTCACGCGGCGTCCGGTACGGGTCCTCGCATCGGACGACGAGGCCATCCGGCTGCTCGAGCAGCCCATACGGGGTCTGCTGATCGCTGTCGTCGAGGGCGGACGTCTGGTCGGCATGGTGACCAGCACGGATCTGGATCGAATTCTCGGCCAGGCGTTGTTGCGGGCCGGTACGAACGCGGTCGGCTGACCACGGTGGGCGTCCGGGAATCAGCCTTCGGACACCACCGCGACAGGGCAGGGGGCGTGCTGGGTGAGGAAGTCCGCTGTATCGAACCACGCGGCGCGCCTGCGGCCGACGACCATGAGCGTCGCGTGGTCATGAGCCTCGCCCGGCTGGATGCGGACTTCCGGGTGTCGTTCCGCCCACTCGGTCAGGTCGGCCGAGGCGGACACCGGTACCTGACGCAGGGCGGCCTCTCCGAACGCGAATTCCAGGACGGAGGCGTCCGGCTCCTTGTCGGCCACGACGATCGGTCCCGGATGCGTCGCGGCGGGCAGGGGCCCCGGGCCGCGTACGACGATCACGGGGCAGTCGGCGTGGGCGGCGACGTATCCGGCGACCGAGCCGACGACGGCTCTGGGCAGCGCGCTCAGCCCGCGGGAGCCGACCACGACGAGCGTGGCATCCCTGGAGAGCTCGACCAGGCGCTGCGCGGCGGGGCCCTCGTACAGGTCGGTCTCGACGCTCACGTCCGAACTGGTCGAACGGGCGCAGTCGGCGCCGTGCCACAGCACATGGTCGGCCGCCTTGCGCAGGTGGGCCTTGGCCTCCTCGTCGGCTTCGCCATAGGGCCATTGCCACGCGTGGGCGATGGTCAGAGGCAGCTTTCGCAGCTCGGCCTCGTCCAGCGCCCAGTCCAGGGCCTGCACCGAGAAGTCCGAGCCGTCATAGCCGAGCACGATGTGGTTCATGTTCGCAGGCCCCTTTCGCGGGCAGGGAACCATATTTCCTCCAGTGTCGGAGTGAGCCCCGAGCGCGCATAGGGTCGGGTGGCCTCGTCCGCCGGGACCTTGGTCCCCGCCTCTCGGGCGGAACCGGCTCCGCCAGGGACCTTCGGCCCTGCCCACAGGGCCGTCCGGCACTGCCGAGTGCGCCTGACGTGCGGGAGTGTCAGATCTGGAGGATCGAGCCCATACGCGGCTGCCTCGCGTCTGAACGGAGGTTCAGCATGCCTGACGGATACGACGTACTGCTGCGCGACGGTGGCATCGCCCATGTGCGCCCGCTGCGCCCCGCCGATCGCGAAGCCCTGCACGAGCTGGTGGACCGCTCGTCGGAGCACTCTGCCTACCTGCGTTTCTTCACCGGCGGCCGCAACACCGCACACGCCTACATCGATCGCATCACCAGTGACAGCTACGTCGGCCGCGCGCGGGTAGCCAGCCTGCACGGGCGGCTGGTCGCCGTAGCCGAGTACATCCCCATCGACGACGACCGTGCCGACCTGGGCATCCTTCTGGACGACGCCGTGCACGGGCATGGCCTCGGCACACTGCTGCTGGAGCACGTCGCCGTCGACGCCGCCGAGCACGGCGTGCACGAGCTGGTGGCCGACGTGCTGGCCGAGAACCGGCCGATGATCCGGGTGCTGCACGACCTGGGCCTGAAGGTGGCACAGCGCTTCGAGGACGGCACGCTGCACGTCACCATCGCGGCCGAGCCTACCCCTAGGCTGCTGGCGGCCATCGAGGCTCGCGACCACGAGGCCGAGCGGGCATCCCTGGCGCGGGTCCTGGCGCCGCGCTCGGTCGCGGTGATCGGTGCCAGCCGCAACGAGCGGGCCGTCGGGCACAAGGCGCTGCGTAACCTCATCGACGGCGGCTTCTGCGGCCCGATCCACCCCGTCAACCCCAACGCCACCGAGATCGCCGGCCTGGCCTGCCACGCGATGGTGCCCCACGGCGTGGACCTCGCGGTTGTGGCCGTGCCCGCCCGGAATGTGCTGCAGGTGGCACGCGACTGCGCAGACGCAGGAGTGGCCGGGCTGGTGGTGCTGACATCGGGGTTCGCCGAGGCCGGGCAGCGTGAGGCGGAGTCGGAGCTGCTGGCGCTCTGCCGCACCGCCGGGATGCGGCTCATCGGCCCGAACTGCCTGGGCGTGATCAACACTGGAGCCTGGCTGAACGCCAGCTTTCTTCCGCACCGCCCGACCCGAGGATGCGTGGCGTTGATGTCGCAGTCCGGCGCCGTCGGCGCGGCACTGCTGGACCGAATGGACGTCTCGTCGTTCGTCTCGGTCGGCAACAAAGCCGACGTCAGCAGTAACGACCTGCTGGAGTACTGGGAGGACGACGACGACACCTGCGTGATCGCGCTGTATCTGGAGTCGTTCGGCAACCCCCGCAAGTTCGCCCGCATCGCCCGGCGGGTCGGCAAACGCAAGCCGATTCTGCTGGTCAAGAGTGGCCGTGGCGAGGCCGGGGGGCGGGCAGTGCGCTCGCACACGGCCGCCGCGGCCACACCGGACGTGGCGGTGGACGCGCTCACCCGCGCCGCCGGCGTGATCCGGTTCGACAGCGTCCCCGAGCTGATCGACACCGCCAAACTGCTGGCCACCCAGCCCCTCCCTCAGGGCCGCCGGGTGGCCATCGTCGGCAACTCGGGCGGCCCTCAGGCGATGGCCGCCGACGCCTGCGAACGCCACGGCCTCATCGTTCCCGAACTGCCGCCCGGGCTGCTGAACGCCCGTGCCGCCGCCGCGCTGGGCAACCCCGTCGACCTGACCGCCGACGCCACCGCCGCCGAGATCGGCGCCACCCTCGAGGCACTCGCCGCCTCGCCCCACATCGACGCGGTCCTCGCCGTCTACACCCCGCCGTTCGGCGACGGCCTCGACGCCACCCGCCAGGCCATCGCCGACGCCACCAAGGCAGCGGCCAAGACCGTACTGGCCTGCGTCGTCGGCCACGACGACCTGATCGACGGCCGCGTACCCAGCTACGCCTTCCCCGAACAGGCCGTCCAGGCCCTGACCCACGTCGCGCGTTACGCCGAATGGCGCAGTCGCCCCGTCGAACCCGTCCCCGTACCTCCGCCCGCCGACGAGAAGGCCGCCCGAGCGATCGTTCACGCGGAGTTGACGGCGCACCCGGACGGCGGCTGGCTGTCACCCGCCGATGCCGCCCGGCTGCTCGCCTGCTATGGCGTTGCACTGGTGGAGTCCGTCGACGTGGACGGCCCTGAGACCGCCGCCGCGGCGGCCGCCCACATCGGGCCGCCTGTCGTGCTCAAGGCCACGGGTCCCGTGCACAAGAGCGAGGTCGGCGGTGTCCGGCTCAACCTCCAGACCCTCGACGAGGTACGGCAGGCGTACCACGACATGTCGGCGCGCATAGGCCAGGAGATGACCGGTGCGATCGTCCAGCGCATGCTGCCCGGCGGGGTGGAGATCATCGTGGGCGGCGTCAACTACCCGACGTTCGGGCCGCTGGTCATGGTCGGCATGGGCGGCGTGATGTCCGATCTCCTGGCCGACCGCGCCTTCCGGGTACCGCCCGTCGTCGATGTCATCGACATGATCGACGAACTGCGCTGCGCCCCGGTGCTGCACGGCTACCGCGGTTCACCACCCGTCGACGTCCCCGCCCTGGCCGACCAGGTCGTACGGATCAGCAGGCTGCTCGAGGACCTACCGCAGGTGGCCGAGCTTGACCTCAACCCGGTCATCGTCACACCAGGAGGCACGGCCACAGTGGACGCCCGCATCCGGTTGGCGTCCTGCGAAAAGCCGCCCTCGCCGCTCCTGCGGCGGCTGCGCTGACCATCGGCCAGGCCATCCGCTGGGCCACGTCGACCAGCCAGTTGGCATCGCTCCCTTCGTTGTCGTACCAGCCTTCATCACCTGCTTTCACTCATCGTCACACGTCCAGGGTCACCGTGCAGGTCCACTGACCGGCACGGTGTTCGAAGGTCAGCTGGTGCAGTGTTGATCGGGATCTGTCCGGTGGTGTCCATCAGGTAGATCACCTCATCCAAGACGGCCACGTCCACCTCGTGAGACGACGGCGGCCACCCGGCTGCCCGGCTCCGCCGCGGCCGACAGCGCGGCCGCCGCCCCGGTACTGGCTCCGAAATAGCCGACCGGCAGTCCTGCGACCTGAGGCTGATCAATCAGCCAGTTCGTCACCTGCGCGAGCCGTCCGGCCAGCAACTCGATGTCGAACACCTTGCCACGGTCGTACTCCTCCTCGACCGTGAGCAGGTCGCACAGCAACGTACCCAGACCCGCGCGGTTGAGCAGCGAGGCCACGTACCGATTGCGTGGGCTGTGCCTGCTGCTGCCGCTGCCGTGCACGAAGACCACCACCCCCGCAGCCTCCGGAATGACGAGCTGCCCCGGCAGCCGGACAGGACCGGCATCCACCGTCACCTCGTCGGCAGGCTCCAGCGGATCGGATTTCGCCACGTGCCCTTTCCCGGTCGCCGCGCCGTCGGCGGCAGGTGGTGCGGTCCGCCGCAGCAGTTCGACGACCTGCTCGTCGGTGTTCTGGGTGAAGTCGGTGTACCAGGCGCCAATGGCCCAAAGAGCGGTAGGTGTCTCCAAACAGATCACCTAGTCGGCGTCCTCGCGCAGACTCGCGATCGTGTCCGGCGTTCCGACAGGGACCGCCAAGATCACTCGCGAGGCCCCGCGCGCATGAGCCACCTGGCAGGCGGCGCGAGCGGTGCCACCCGTGGCGATCCCGTCGTCGACCACGATGACCGTACGGCCCGTAAGGTCGACCGGTGCGCGATCACCGCGAAAGCGGCGCGCACGGCGCAGCACCTCCGCCTGCTCGCGCTCCTCTACCGTGACCATCTCCTCATGCGTCACATCCGCCATCCGGACGACATACGAATTGATCACGCGTACGCCGCCTTCTCCGACAGCACCGAATCCCAGCTCGGGCTGGAACGGCACTCCCAGTTTGCGGACCACGATCACGTCCAGCGGCGCGCCCAATGCCTGGGCCACCTCGAAGGCCACGGGTACGCCGCCTCTGGGCAGCCCGAGGACGACCACATTCTCATCGGTGATCCGCCCGGTCAGTCGTTCAGCCAGACGCACACCTGCGTCATGACGATCAGTGAACATTGAACCTCTGCACCTCCCCAAGCCCCCGATGGCGGCGAAGGAATGCATCCCTTTCACCACCATCAGGGGTGCAGAACGTCGCGCGGGTAGGGCCGAAGGTCCCTGTTCGTGAACTCACCCTGAGCCGCGATCTTCGGGGTCTTGCCGGACAAGCAGGCAATGGATGATCAAGTGAGGGTCACCCGGGCCCAGATTCGAGGCACGGCTGGTGGTGGGGTCGTAGCCGCGGTCAGGCGCATGGGACGAAAGGCCCATCCGTTAGGGAAGGAGGACTCTGCCGTCACGGTGCCGAGTTGGAGAACCTGTGAATGAGGAGACCCGCCGATGCGGGAAGCGGAAGGGCCGTCGATGGCAGACGGCAGTCCCGCTCGAGGGCGGAGAAGGAAACTTTCCGCCCGAAAAGCCCGGATTGTTAGTCCTGATGCTCCCATCGGCGGGTGCTCTGTACTGGACGTCGCATTCCGAATAGAGCATGTGCTGTACCAGCTGTTCGAACGAATTTTTACATCTCTCCGCCGGCACGCTCGCTCATGCTTGGACTCGCAGGGTACGAGAGGGTGAGAGCGAGTCGATGTGTTCGGGGGCGACCGATGAGCATAGAGGAAGCCGGGAAGAAGGCCCGCGACGTGATGCATGAGGGAGTTCAATGCATCGGCGAACACGAAAGCCTGCGGGTCGCCTCACAGATGATGTGCGACCTCGGAGTCGGCGCCCTGCCCATCTGCGGGGATGACGACCGGCTCGAGGGCATGATCACTGACCGGGACATCGTGGTCCTGTGTTGCGCCCACGGCAAGGACATCGACCAGACCACCGCAGGAGAACTGGCTCGTGGACTGGTATGGGTGGACGCCGACGCCAGTCTTGAGGAGGCGCTGTTCAAGATGGAGCAGCGCCACATCAAGCGCCTGCCAGTGATGGAGGACCACCACGTGGTCGGCATCATCAGCGAGGCTGATCTCGCCAAAGAGTTGCCCGACAACAAGCTTGCCGAGTTCGTTCACCGCGTTTACGCGCTCGGCTGACACGCCCGTCGGCCACGGCGCGGCGTCGGAGATCGTCGTGGTGGTGATACATGGCTTGTTCGTGGAGGCGGCGGTGGAGCGCCTCAGTCGTGCCGGGATCGGTTGGGTGCCGGTCACCGACACGCTCGCCCAGTCGGCCGCGCCGGCGATGTCGCTTGGCGTGTGCTCGGTCGCTCCGCTGCTGGCAGATGCCATCGGGCGCTTGCACCATGATGAGCCACTGGATGACCTGCTGGCCCGGGCTTGATGGTCCCGTGCTGGCCGGTGCGCGCGGCCGAACGCGAAGAGGAGACGACATCGGGAGGGAACAATGCCGCACACACGAGTGCAGAGCATCGATCACACCGTCCAGACCACCAACCGGTGGCTGGCGGACCTGGCTGAGGCGATCGGGACCGAGGACCGGGAGCTCGCCCAGCGGGTGCTGAAGGCCTGGCTGCACGCGGTCAGGGACGGTTTGACCGTGGACAGCGCGGCCCACTTCGCTGCGCAACTGCCCGATCTGCTCCGTGGGGTGTACTACAACGGCTGGGATCCTAGCAGCGTACCGATCCGCCGGGGCCGGGAGGAATTCATCGAGTACTTCGCCCGCTCAGCCCGCATCGCGCTCAGTAATGTACCCGAGCTCGCCCCTACGGTCACGGAATTCCTGCGCGGGGAGCTCTCTGAGCCGTCGGTTGCGCATGTGCTCGACCGGCTCCCGCGGGACGTACGTACCGTGTTGCACTCCACAGGGACGGCCAGGACGGGGTGATCGCATGTCTGAGCCGGTCATCGTAGGTGTGGACGGTTCGCGGGGAGCGCTGGCCGCGGCGCTGTGCGAGACCTCCGCCCGTGCCGACCTGATCGTCGTGGGGTCACAGGGCCGGGGAGTGATCCGCTCGGCCGTGCTCGGCTCGGTCAGCCACGGTGTCCTGCACTACGCATCCTGCCCAGTCGCCGTCGCACGGCCGCGTATCCGAACCGACTGAAGGCATGCAACAGACCATCGAAAGTCGGACATGCCAGAACACAGTTCCCCGGGCGACACGACAACTTCATGTTGCCCCCGTGGATGTCGGAAGAGCCACGTTGGGCTTTGAGCCGGGAAACAACCTGATCGCCGGCTTTGCTGTGTCTGCTCGGAGCCGTAAGACGTGACAAAGACCTGTGAGGCGTTCTCCCTTCGCCGGTATTGCGACCTCTCGTACGACGCGAGGTGTGCGCTGGGCGGTGGTGATGATCTGGCTTCATACGCACCAGCTCATGGGATCGGTTGATCTGCTCATGCCACGGCACCGGACCTCCTCGCGGGTCCGGTGCCGCCGACGCCGCGGTCGGTTACTTCTCGATGGCGATCCGCTTGGCCTCCTTCTTGGCGCTCTCGGGCATCGGGACCGTGATCGTCAGGATGCCCTTGTCGTAGGTCGCCTTGATGTCGTCGGCCGTGACGCCTTCGGGCAGGGTCAGCGACCGGGACAGCGAGCCGTAACGGGACTCCGAGCGGTGCGCCTCCTTCCGTTCCTCGTGCCGTTCGGCGTGCAGGCGCAGCACACCGCCGGAGACGGTGATCTCGACGTCCTTTTCGGGGTCCATACCGGGCAGTTCGGCGCGGATGACGTATTTACCGTTGTCGATGTAGTCCTCGATTCGGATGGTGCCTTCCGCTGTCCGCAGCATGCCCCAGGGCGACTCCAGCAACTCGAACAGGTCAGGGAACAGGGTGCGTGACCCCCAGCGCTCCAAAGCACCCATCATGACCTCCTGCGTGTCGGATGTTCCTTCCCATCCAGCTCACCCCTCCCTAATCCGGGGATGAAGAGGCATAATTCCCTTCCTGCGAGGACCTTCGTCCATCTCTTGGTTCACGAGGCCTCTGACATGTCAGAGATGCGCATTGATTCGATCGTGGCCGGCAAGGCGGTGCCGTCACCGTCCAGCACCTGAACGGCCATCGGATCGAGACTCCTACCAGCCCGCCTCGGCCAGTGCCTCCACCAGTCGCACGCCCGGTCGGCCACACCGGTCGGCCAGGGCCCGAAACGCGTCAAAGGGACGGTTCATACGGGGGGACCTGTACGTTTTCCCGGTCGCGAACGCACGTTCGGTGGTCGAAGGCCACCACGGACGCCCTGTCCGGATTGCCCGACGAGGAGGCCGTACGGCTGCTTGCCGAGCACGGCCGCAACGAGCTGCCCGAGCATAGGCGGCCCTCTCTGCCGTTGCGGGCCGCGCGCCGGTTGGCCGACCCGCGGTCGATCCTGCTGCTGATCGCCGGGTTGGTCACGCTGGTGGTGCTGGGTGAGGTGCCGGAAGGGGCGGCGATCCTGGCCATCCTGGCGGTGAACGTGGTCATCGGGGTGAGCCAGGAGGTCAGGGCCGATCAGGCGGTACGCGCGCTGCGGACGCTGACCGCACCCATGGCAAAGGTCTGCCGGGGGGCATCGTGCGCCGCATCCCGGCGGCCGAAGTGGTTCCCGGCGACGTGATCCAGGTGGCGGCAGGCGATCGCGTTCCGGCCGATGCGCGGGTGGTTGAGGCCGCCTCGCCGGCGGTCAACGAGGTGGTGTTGACGGGAGAGTCGCGGTCGGCGGGCAAGCGGATGTGCCCATGAGCCGGCTCATGCAGCAGGAGCGGCGGGGCGGTCTACGACAAGCGTCGCCACCGCCCGCACGCCTTGGCCCAGGATGCGTCCCATGCGGCGTACCGTCCTCTGTCCAGCAACCACGTGAAGCCCCGGAAGCCCAACATCAGCGTGGTGGCCGCTCCAGCGATGACCAGGAGCGTCGTGGTCACAGCGCCCGCCAGTGTTTCCGCGTGACTCGCCGGCGATCTGGTCAGCTCGCCCCGGCCGTCGATCCACACTTTCACGGACGTACCCGCTTTCGCGCCGGTGGGCACCGCCACTCGGCCCATCTTCTGCTCGCCGGACGGTGTCACCCACCGCGCGGCAGCGTGTGATTCTGGCGCCGTGTCATTGTCATTGCCGCCGACAGGAACGGTGTCCGGCGCGTCCTGCACAAGGGTCGCTGTCACCTGCTGGCGGATGCCGGGACCGGCTCGCTCGGCCTGCAGGCCGTTCTCGTAGGCCAGCCGCCCCATGACGACGGCGGGCCAGACGCTGAACAGCAGCAGAATCAACGTGGCGGCCACGCCTGCCGCCTCCAGCCGGTCGGAGCGACGGCGCAGTGGATTCCGCCCCAGCCAGTACCGTCGCACACGAAGTGCCACCCACTGAGTCGCGAGTCCCATCATGCACCTCCCTCCTCATCACTCTGCGGCGATGACAGCGGGGCACGACAGGGGCATATGGCCCGGCCGCTGTGGGGCCTTGGACCTCTTCTCACGGGGCGATCGTCTCGGCCGAAGAGGTCGTCCCGCCTGCTGAGGCCAGGCGGGGAGCAGCGCGCGATCAGCCTGTTGTGCGCCCACCGTGGCGCGCTCGACCGGCTCGCCATGATTCTGTCCGAAGAGGAGTCCGTCGATGAGGTGTTGCGGGACGAGCGCTTGGCACTTCCTTCAGAGAGGCGCCTCGACACCAGTTCGCTTGGCCGGGCTCTTGGGAAAGGGTGCTGATCAGGGCGTGACCACAGCGCAGTCTTGAGGGCCTTTGCCGTGGCTTTGCCGCGTTTCGGGCAGGAGGTTCGCACAGGAAGGCTCTGGACGGCTAGCGAAAGGCGCAACCATGAACGACGTCATCGTCGTGGGAACTGACGGTTCGCCGGGCGCCGACGCCGCCCTCGCGTGGGCAGCCGGGGACGCGGCACGCAAGGGGCTCCGGCTTGAGCTCGTGCACGTGATCGAACGCGGCACCTACGACCTTCCGCGTTATCCGGTCCCTGGCCTGCTGGAGACGCTCGGAGAGGCCGCCGAGGTGATGCTGGAGGAGAAGGTTCAGACTGTCATGGCCGGATGGCCCGGCGTCGAGGTCGCCACCAGGGTGGTGACCGGATCGGCGGTGGCGGACCTGCGGGCGCGGGCGGAGTCGGCCGCCGAGCTGGTGGTCGGCTCGCGCGGCCGGGGCGGGTTCGCGAGCGCGTTGCTCGGCTCGGTGAGCCTGGGAGTGGCGGGCCACGCGCACGGCACGGTCGTCGTGGTACGGGCGGTGGCGGCCGAACGCGGGCAGCTCGTGGTAGGCGTGGACGAGACCGATTCCTCCGAGCCCGCCCTGGCCCATGCCTTCGCCGAGGCGTCCCTGCGCCGAGCAGCGTTGCGCGCCGTCTACGCCTACGCTGTTCCCGTTCATGCGGTCTCGCTCAACTTGGACCGGCTACAACAAGCCCAGTACGAGTTCCTTCGCGATCGACTCGTCCCTTGGCAGGCCAAGCACCCCGAGGTCAATGTGATCGAGGACATCACTTCCGTTCATCCGGTGGCGGCGCTCACTGAGGCGTCCAGGGACGCGGACCTGGTCGTGGTGGGCAATCGGGGGCGCGGTGGCATGGTGTCCGCGGTGCTGGGCTCCGTCAGCCACGGTGTGCTGCACTACGCTCACTGCCCGGTCGCCGTTGTCCGCCGCCGAGGCGCACGATGAACTTCCTCGGACGCGGGCCTTCGACACGCCACCTCGCGGGCCGTACGTCATCGTGGTCGACGACGGGGTCGCCACGGGTGGCACCGCTCGTACCGCCTGCCAGGTGGCTCATGCGCGCGGGGCCTCGCGAGTGATCTTGGCGGTGCCTGTCGGAGCGCCGGACACGATCGCGAGTTTGCAGAAGGACGCCGACGAGGTGATCTGTTTGGAGACGCCTGCCGCTTTTTGGGCGATTGGCGCCTGGTATGTCGATCTCCCCAGACCACCGACGAGCAGGTGGGCGAACTGCTGCGGCGGGTCGCGCAGACCTGGCACGCGCCGGTACGCCTTGAGCAGGGCAATGGCGTGGCGTGGGTCAGAGCGCTGGCGGAGCTGTTGACCGCCATGTCGCAGGACTCCTCAGTCCATCATGTTGCCCGGCCCGTGTGGGCCCGGCCCGTGTGGGCCCGGCCCGTCCCACCTTCCACAGGGCCCGCCCCATTCACCGAACCAGTCGGCCAGGTAGCGGCGCATCTGGAACATCTCGGCGTGCTGGGCGTCGCGTACCTTGGCGGCGAAGTCGGCGACTTCGGGATGCTCGGCCCGCCGGGATGCCAGCAACCGCTGCGACATCATGATCGCCGCCATGTGGTGCGGAATCATGTCTTGCAGGAACGTCTCATCGAGCGCGTCGCCGGACAGCCTGGACAGGTCGCGCATCATCGGCCGGTAGTCGCGTGCCCCCGGATGCCCCGGATACCACTTGGCCAGCCAGTCCTTCATGGTGGCGATCTCGGCGTTTTGCGTCGTGACGATCGAGGCGCCCAGGGCGCGTATCTGGGGCCGGTTCGAGCGCTGAAGTTGCCGAGCTGCGGCGACTGCTTCTTCGTGGTGGGCCACCATGTGGGTCAGATAGTCGGCCTCGTCACTGACGTGTATGTTGTGCATCCAGCCGCACGGCCCCATGGGGCCCCAGTCGGTCGGTGGGGCGGTTGGCTGCTGCCAGGTGGCGGCCGGCGGCGACGTGGTGTCGGCCACGGCGCCGGCGATGCCGGTCACCGCCGCCGCGGTGGCCAGCGTCGCCCCGGCCGCGATCGCCGCTATTGCCGAAGGTTTCATGTCGGACTCCAGCGTCTTGTGTCGTCTGCCCTATCCCTGCAAGCCTGGGTGCGGCCAGCCTGGCAGGCCAGTGCCATGAGGCCCTGACCACCAGGACCAACGTCCCCCTCACGTGACGGCGGCTGATTACGCGGGGAACAGAGGTGCCTGAACCCTGGTGCGGCCACGGCTACGGCGGAGCCCAGGCCGTCTGGACCAGGGAACGTTCGGCGCGCACTACCCCGACGGTGCACCCCACGTCGCCCGATCAGAGCCAGGACCACCCGGGCGGGCGGTCCTGGTCGCCGCCCAGCAGTTCGTGCACCGTGGTCTGCAGAGCGTCGGCCAGGCGGAAGAGGGCTCCGGCGTCGGCCGTGTCGGGATTCTCCAAGAAGTCCAGGCAGTCGGCCAGCCCTGCGGTGACCAGGAACCCGCGCCCCGATGGCAGCTTGCGTGCGAAGAGGCTGAAGGTGGCCTGATCGGTCATGCTGTGGCGCAGATAGCTCTCGGCCATCTTGAGCTCGTACAGATCCGTCAGCAGTGCACCGCCCATGGCGCAAGTATCTGTCCAGCGATATGCGTGGACATCGGCCGATCGTCCTGCTCAGGTGGGTCGAAAGTCCCAGAAATGGCTTAAGCCTGTGCAATCACCCGCTGCGGCGACTGCGCTGACCAACGACCGCGACCACTTGGGACTTCCGGCTTTATGCCCTGTCTTCGCCTGGAGCTGTGATGAAAGCAACCGACAAGGAGGAGCGCGAGGACCGCGCCGGTACTCGCATCCTCGTGCAGAAGCCGGAAAGGAGCTGACCGGGCCATGCGTATGACCGTCGCGGACGTGATGACCAGCAAGGTCGTCTTCGTCACCGCCGCCACCTCGTTCAAGGACATCGCCGAAGCCCTCATTACCGGCGGCGTCAGCGCCGTCCCGGTGCTGGACGACGACGATCATGTGATCGGCATGGTGTCCGAGGCCGACCTGCTGCGCAAGGAGGAGTTCCGTGAGGAGTTCTATTGCGAGGGTTACCGGCCGCCGCTGCGCGCCCGGCTGCGCCACCCCAAGGGCCGCCGGAAGGCCGAGGGCGACACCGCCGCCGAGCTGATGACAAGGCGCGCAATCACCATCTTCCCGGATGCGTCGGCGGTCTCGGCCGCTCGACTCATGGACGCCCATGACGTCAAGCGGTTGGCGGTCGTGGACTACAACGGTCGCCTGCAGGGCATCGTCAGCCGCTGCGACCTGGTCAAGCTGTTCGTGCGAGGCGATGAGGTGATCGCCGCCGAGATCCGCGACGACATCCTCGACCGCGCTCTTGGTTTTCCGAACACACCTGCTGGCCCGGAGGCCTGACGAGGCCCGCACTCTGGAGGAGACCTTCGACCGGGCCTGGCAGGTGGTCTCCGCTCTGCCACGACACGAACTGTCGATGCTCAGCGAGGAAGCACTGGAATCCGGATACAGGGGGCAATCATGAGACTGCGGATCCCACCTGGCAGGGCGGGGCGGATGTGGCTCCGTCGCCGCCTGACCGCGGTCCGGCACGGACTTGACGTGCTTGACAGGAAGCTGTGGATATTGCGGCGGGAACAGGACCGGCTCACCCGTCATTCGGTACGTATCCAGGCGGACTGGTTCTCCGCATGTCGGGCCGCCGACGAATGGCTTCTCCGTGTGACCCGGCTTGGCGGCCAGCGCGCCGTGCGCCTGGCCGCTGACGACCGCCTCGCCGAAGTGCACGTGTACTGGGCCGACGCTGTGGGAACAAGCTATCCGGCCCGAGTCTCCTGCCTGCTCCCCGAACTCGACGCAGCGGCTCCACTCCCGATCACCACTGCTCTCGTTCCCGCCAGGCATGCCTACCAGGCCGCGTTGCGCGCCGGGCTGGAACACGCGATCGTCGCCGAGGCCGCACGGATCGTGTCAGCCGAGGCCGTCTCGACGAACCACAGGATCCGCGCCCTCAAAGATCGCCTCCTTCCCCTGCTGGAGGAGGCCCTAGCCTCCGTCGAACTGTCGCTGGTCGAGATGAAGAGAGCGGATATCGACCGTGTGCGCCGCATCATCGGCTCCAGAGCACAGCCGCCGAGCGGCTAAACCGCGCCTGCCGATTGAGGTCGGGGGACGCTGTTCAGTCGGCTATGCGGCGGCCGGACACCTGCTCGGCATCGACCACGATGTAGTGGTCCCGGCTGCCGGGCGCCGAGGCCGTCAACGGCAGTGCCGCCAGCCGGTCGAGTTCGGCCGGGTCGGTCACGGCCCGCGAGTATCCCACCGCGGTGACAGACCAGCCGGTACGTAGCTCGGGATCGAACTCATCGGCCTCGAAGGCCACCACGGCGCGCCGGGTGGCGGCGGCCAGCTTGGACCCGATCGAGGTCCGGATCACGATGGAGCGGCCGTCGAGATAGAAGTTGACCGGCTGTACGGCTGGCAGGGCATGTTCGGTGAACACGATGCGCCCGATCGGTGTCGTGGCCAGCAAGTCGAGGCACTCCTCCCGGGAGAGCGCCTGAAGTCCGGACGAATTGAGCTGCATACCCTCAACATCCATGTTTGGGCCCCACCTGCATTAGAGGCGAAAGTCCCGTCCTTCCTGCTGTTCATCACACAGTCGGATGTCTTGGTGGCGCCCGGTGGGCAGGCTGGGCGGATCCTGTTCGTGGGTGGGAGGGTTCTTCCATGACTACTGAGAGGCTGCGGCGCAAGCCGTACGAGAAGCGGCTGTTCCGGTTGCAGGCGGAGCTGGTGGAACTGCAGGAGTGGGTCAAGGCTGAGGGCCGGCGGGTGGTCGTGATTTTCGAGGGGAGGGACGCCGCGGGTAAAGGGGGCGCGATCAAGCGGGTGGCCGAGTACCTCAACCCGCGCGTGGCCAGGATTGTGGCGTTGCCCGCGCCTACCGAGCGGGAGCGGACGCAATGGTATTTCCAGCGGTACGTGGAGCATCTACCAGCCGCGGGGGAGATCGTGCTGTTCGACCGGAGCTGGTACAACCGGGCCGGGGTGGAGCGGGTGATGGGGTTCTGCACGCAGGAGGAGTACACGCGGTTCCTGCATCAGTGCCCGATCTTTGAGCGGTTGCTGGTGGAGGACGGGATCCTGCTGCGCAAGTACTGGTTCTCGGTGAGCGATGGCGAGCAGGAACGGCGTTTCCGGGCGCGGCTGGAGGATCCGATGCGGCGGTGGAAGCTGTCGGAGATGGATCTGGAGTCGATCACGCGGTGGGAGGAATACTCGCGGGCCAAGGACGAGATGATGATCCACACGCATGTTCCCGAGGCGCCGTGGTACGAGGTGGAGAGCGAGGACAAGCGGCGGGCCCGGATCAACATGATCTCGCATCTGCTGTCCACGATCCCGTACCGGGAAGTGCAGCGTGCACCGCTGGAGATCCCGCCGCGGCCCGCTTCCAGCGGTTACCGGCGGCCGCCGCGGGTGGAGACGCTCGTGCCCGACGTGACCGGAGGGCTTTCGTGACGGTCGTCTGACGCGCTCCGGGCCACCCAGGCTGCGTGGCCCGCATGTGTCTGGAGACGACTCGCGCCACTACGCAGTGCGTGCCCTGCAGGCGGTTTCCACAGCAGAGGGCCGACGGCCCTGGCGGCGCGGGACCTTTGGCCCTGACCGGAACCGTCCCAGGCGTGATGCGCTGGAGGCATGGCCCCGCGGAGGTGATGGTCATGGCCGTTCTTTCGGCGAAAAACGCGCTCGATGCCGCGGTGGAGGCCGCGCGCTGGGCGCCGTCCACGCACAACACGCAGCCCTGGACCTTCTCGGTATCCAGGGAGGAGATCAGCCTGCGGGCCGACACGGACAGGAAGCTGCGCATCGGCGACGCCGCGGGCCGTGAACTGCTGATCAGCTGCGGCGCTGCCCTGTTCAACATGCGTACGGCGATGCGGTGCGAGGGCTTCGAGCCTGAGGTGCGTACCCTGCCGGACCCGGACCGCCCGTCGTTGCTCGCCACGCTCCGGCCGGGCACCGAAGTGCAGCCCGACGAGTCCATCCGGGCTCTTGGTGGCGAGATCGAACGCCGCCGCACCCACAGGGCGGGCTTCGCCGACGTGCCGGTGCCGGACAGACTGATCGAGCGGCTGGTCCACGCGGCCACGGAGGAGGGCGCCAAGCTGACACCCGTCCGCTCCCCGGAGGCGGTCAGGATCATCGCCGCGCTCACTCAGGCCGCGCAGGGAGTGCAGGCGCAGGACCAGCGCTTCAGCCTGGAGGTGATCCGCTGGGGGCGGCCACCCGGCAGCAGCCGCAAGGACGGAGTGCCCGCCGAGGGCTACCCGCGCCAGGCGGCGCGTACCGACCCGGACTTCCCGCAGCGTGACTACACCTGGCAACACGACTGGGGCAGCCAGGCCGATCAGCGAGCTGCGACGTCTGTCGGGGTCGTGGCGCTGCTCACCACGCCGGGCGACAGCCGCCAGGAGTGGATCGACGCCGGGCAGGCGCTGCAACACGTACTGCTGCACGCCGCCGCGTACGGTGTGAGCGCCGCCTTCCACACGCAGGCGTTGGAGATCGGACTACTGCGCGAGTTCCTGCGGGGCGAACTCTGCTCGGGCGAATACCCACAGATGATCATGCGGCTCGGCGTCACCTTCGACGACAAGGACTCGGTCCGCCGTCCCCTGTCCGAGGTCATGGACTGAGGATCAGGTCGCGCCGACATGGCGCACAGGCCGGCGGGGAATCGATCAGGCTGTGACCGAGCGTCTGGGGAGGGGCGGCGTGCATGTACGACTCCATGCCGCGTGCTCGACCCCGACAAGTTCTCATCGAGCGCCTCGCCGGCGGTCGCCTGCACAGAGAGCCAGCCTGAGGTGGAGACATGCGGCAGCTCAGCGCCCTGGACGCGCAGTTCCTCAACTTCGAGACCGCCACCAACATCGCGAACGTCGGCGGACTGGCCGTACTCGGCAAGGACCTGTCCAGGGAGAAGATCCAGCACAGGCTGGCGGAACGTATGGCTGGAGTGCCGCAGCTACGGCGGCGCCTGGTCCGCGTACCCTTCGGCCTCGACCACCCGTACTGGGCCGACGACAGCGAGATCGACCTGGACTATCACGTCCGGGAGCTCACTCTGCCGCCTCCTGGTGACGACATGCAGCTGGGCGAACAGGTGGCCCGACTGCACGAGCAGCGGCTGGACCGAGCCCGTCCATTGTGGGAGATGTACCTGATCCACGGACTGGCCGACGGCCGCTGCGGCATCTACGCCAAGGTTCACCACGCCGCCGTCGATGGGCTGACGGGGGCGGAGGTGCTCGCCGCGCTCATGGATCCCGTCCCCGAAGTGGCCGCGCGCAGGCCCGAAGCCCCTCCGGGGCTGTTGCACATGCTGGCCAGGAGCGCCTGGCACCTCGCGGCGAACCCCGCACACTTGCTGCGGTTCGCAGGTGAGGCCCTGCCGGTGCTGGACCAGCTCCCCGTCGTCTCCCGGCTGCCCGGCGCGGGCGGCATCGCGCGGCTGATCCGGCGCGAACCCCTGCCTGAGCTGCCGGACATGGCGGCTCCGCACACCCCGTTCAGCGGTCCGGTCTCCTCCCGCCGCCGTTACGCCTTCGCCGAGCTGCCGTTGAAGGAGATCAAGCGGGTCAAGAACGCCTTCGGCGTCACGGTGAACGACGTCGTGATGACGCTGGCCGCCTCCGCGTTGCGCCGCTGGCTGATGGCTCACAGAGCGTTGCCGGAGATTCCCCTGGTCGCGGGCGTGCCGTTCTCACTGCGCGGGCGGGAGGGGACGAACGAGGGCAACCAGGTCACCATGATGATCACACAGTTGCCCACGAACGTGGACGATGCCGGTCGGCGGCTTGAACTCGTGAGCGAGGCGATGCGGCAGATCAAGGCACGGTTCGCGCTGACGCCGGCGCGCTTGCTTCGTGACCTGAGCGAGAGTATGCCCGCCGCGCTGAACGGGCTGGCGGACCGTGCCGCGCTCGAGCTGGTGGGACGGACGGCGCCGCCCATCAACGTGGTCGTCACCAACGTCCCCGGGCCCCAGTTCCCGCTGCGGATCGCCGGGGCCAGGATGCTCGCTCATTACCCGGTGTCCGTGGTCACCGACGCGAGTGGCGGCCTGAACATCACGGCCTTCTCCTACAACGGCCGCCTCGACGTCGGGATCATCGCCTGCGGGGAACTGGTCTCCGATGTGTGGGCCTTCCCTGGCTATCTCCGCGAGGCTCTGGACGAGCTCAATCCGCGGAGAGCAGGATGAAGCCGAGTTGCCGGTCGTCGGCTGTCGGGTTCGCTCGCGAGGACGCGCAGGTGGTGGCGGAGACGGCCGGCGACCTGGACGTGTACCGGTCGGTGAGAGCGGAGGTGCTCCTGCTCGGCGGTACGCGCAGCCCGGCCCACCTGCGGTCCGCGCTCACCGCGTTGGAGCGCGTCCTGCCCCGTGCCCGGCGGGTGGCCCTGAAGGGCCTCGACCACAGCGCCACCTCCAACGCCTTGACCTGAACGCCCGACTGAGCATCAAGCATCTCGGCTCGCCGGGCGCCAGTTCGTGACCCCAGCCGCCCGGCTACGGAGCGCCCGCGAACTCGGCCGCCTCGATCTCGTGTCAAGTGAGGCCGCAACTTCCGGCCTACTTCGCACGTCGTACATCGCCTGCCCGCTACATCCGGCGCGGTAACTGGGACAGTCTTCCCTCGGTCGATGACGGCTGGGAGCCCCGCTCGGCATCATCGTCACTGCCTCCTTCGGAAAGGACATCTCGATGCTGTTCATTGAGCTCCTGGTACCCATGGGCGTCTTTGACGAGCACGAACGCCGCCGGCTCGCCGGCCGGCTGTCGGGGCGGCGGCTGCTGTCGGCCGCCGACGGCCAACAGGCCGCCGACCCCGGAGTGATCGACCTGCTCGACTCCCTGACCCAGGTCGTGGTGCGCGAGGAGGAGATCTGGATGGCAGGCGGGAGGCCGCCGGCTCCCGCCCACGGGCCCCGGTATGTCGTGAACGTGATCGCCGGCATGTGGGGCAGAGAAATGAGTGAGCACCTCATCGCCCGCATCACCGCGGAACTGGCCGAGGCGGAAGGCAACCCCGAGCCGCGCGCCGTGGTGCACGTGATCAGTCTTCCCGAGGGAAGCTATGGCCTGAACGGGCAGGCCCAGCGCTCCGCTGACGTGCTTCAGCTGATCGAGCTGGCCAAGACCGGGCCCGTGGCGCCAGTCCCGGACGGCATGGTGATCGATCCCGTCTGTGGCGCGACCGTGCCGAGCGCTGACGCCGTCACCCTGAAACACGACGGGCAGACCTACGGCTTCTGCTGCACCCACTGCCGCGGCCACTACGCCAAACAGCTGGGCGAGGCGGAGGCGTCCTGATGGCGACGAAGCCGTTGACCACGCGCTGCGCCTGCTGCGGGCGGGCGTGCCGGTCGTGCCGCACCAGTGGCGCGGCACGTTCCATGGGTCGCAGCGGCGTGCCATGGCCGGGTGAGGTGGCCGCGGCCGGCCATCCCCATGCGACAACCGGCCAGATGAAAGATCACCGTAGGAAGGTCGTTTGGGCATGACTGTTACTCCGATTGATCTCTTGGCGTCTTTTCTCCACCTGCACCAAGGCGGCGAGATTCACGCCGGGAAGAGACCTTTGGACTTCGGCCAGGACGGCTGGCAGGTGGTGGCTTTCCATGCGAAGAGCGACGCCGACGTCCGCGCCGACCATTGGGAGGTTCATCCTGAGGCCGAGGAGGTCGTGTCCTGTCTCATCGGGAAGATACGCCTCTACCTGCGTCCGGAGCGGCCGGGTCAACAGGAGGAAGAGATCAGGCTGATGGCCGGAACCGCTGCCATCGTCCCGCGCGGGCGATGGCACCGCATCGAGCTGGACATCCCCAGCAACATCATGGCCGTCACCCTGCCGCGTGGCAGCCGGCTGGAGAAGCGGACCGAATCCTAGTAGTACTTTGTTAGTTCGGGATCTTGTGTGAGATGATTTTTGTGTGACTCCGGCTGAGCTGGCTGAGGTTCGAGGCCGTCTTGAGGACTTCGCGGGTGAGGTGTTCACTTCCTTCGCGCGTCGGGAACAGCGGTCCAACGGCGGGCTGTACCTGCGTGGGCTGATGCTGGATGGGCGGCGCAAATCGATGGTTCCGATGGCTGAGCGGTTGGGGGTGGATCACCAGCGGCTGCAGCAGTTCATCACCTCCTCGACCTGGGACTATGCGGCGGTGCGCAGGCGTCTGGCACAGCGCGCGGTCAGCGTGGTGGCGCCGCAGGCGTGGGTGCTGGACGACACTGGCCACCTCAAGGACGGCGATGCCTCGCCGGGGGTGGCCCGGCAGTACACCGGCACCGCGGGAAAGGTGACCAACTGCCAGATCGCGGTCAGCGTGCACGCGGTTACCGATACGTGCTCGGCGGCGCTGAACTGGCGGTTGTTCCTACCTGAGCGATGGGACGACGCGCTGGCCGAGGATGCAGCCCAGGCCGCGGCGATCGCCGGGCGGCGGCGGCGCTGCGGCATCCCTGACGATCAGCGGCACCGTCCCAAGTGGCAGCAGGCGCTGGACATGCTCGATGAGCTGGCCGCCTGGGGGCAGGTGCCGCCGCTGGTGGTGGCCGATGCCGGATACGGCGATGTGACCGCGCTCCGGCTCGGCCTGACCGGGCGCGACCTGCCGTACGTGGTCGCCCTCAAGGGCACCACCAGCGCGTATCCCGCCGATGTCGTCCCCGAGACGGTGCCTACTCCGGTAACGGCCGCCGTCCGGTGGCCAAATACCGCAGCGCGCCCTCCAGCCTGCGCGAGCTGGCCCTGGCCGCCGGACGCAGCAGTCTGCGCCGGGTGAGCTGGCGGCAGGGCACCAAGAAGAGCAAGGGCAACCCGACCGCTACGATGCGCTCACGCTTCCTCGTGCTGCGGGTGCGGCCCGCCAACAGCGGCATCGCCCGAGACAGTGACGGGCATCTGCCCGAATGCTGGCTTCTGGCCGAATGGCCACCTGGTGAGCCCGAGCCCACCGATTACTGGCTGTCCACCCTTCCGCCAGACATCCGGCTGCGGGAACTGGTGCGCCTGGCGAAGATCCGCTGGCGGATCGAGCACGACTACCGCGAGCTCAAGACCGGCCTGGGCCTGACCCACTTCGAGGGCCGCTCCTTCACCGGCTGGCACCGGCACGTCACCCTGGCTTCGGCCGCCCATCTGTTCCTCACCGAACTCCGGCTGTCCATCCCAAAAGCGACTGGGGCGGCCTGACCTTCTACAAGATCTTGCACATGCTCCAGGTGCTGTTAGCCACCTGGGCCGGCCGATGCCCCACCTGTCATCAACGACCACCATGACGAACTAACAAAGTACTACTAGGCCAAACCCCTCAAACCCGGTCCTTCGGCTCGGCCCCGTGCCCGGTCACGACGAGAGAGAGCGATGAACGCCACCGACCTTGCCAAGGCAAGGGACCAGTCCGCACCACCACCGGATGCCGATTCCACAGCGGAACAGAGCATGGCAGGGCTGCTGCGCCCTCATGTCTGGAGCTTCGCCGCCATTGTGATCCTGCAGGTCATCGGCGCTATCGCGGGCCTTGCGCCGCTGCTGGCGGTCGTCGAATTGGGTCGTACTCTGTTGTCGCACGGCCCGATCGATCACGGTCATGTCTGGATCGTCGTGTTCGCGGGAGCGGCCGGCTTGTTCGTCCGGCTGGTGTTCACGGCCGCATCGTCCGGACTCGGGCATCTTCTCGACGGCCAGGCGCAACTGTCGTTCCGCCGGCAACTGGCCGCGGCTGGGGCACGTACCGATCGGCTGGTTCTCCAGGCGCCGGACCGGCGAGCTGGCAATGGTGGTGGGGACGACGAGCTGCTGCGCCCTGGTGGCCGCTACGCCGATTTCTGGAACATTTCCATGGCACCCGTGGCGAGTGAATGAGTCGGTATGTTGTTGGAGCCCCGCCTCATCGGCGGACGCCAATGACCGAATACGCTTTCATGCCATGCCGCCGAGACATTATTCCCGGCGGCTCCACATTATCGCCATAAATTCGCCACAGCTCTCCGTGTGGCTCACCGACCTGCGTGAACGCATAAATAGATTGCATCAGAGGTACAGCTTCGTAAGCGATTTGAACACCGTGCCGTGAAATTGTCCAGATCTTGCTGAGTGATTTACCAGCACTTACTCTCCAGGTGATCAAATCACTTCCTCTCTTTGCCTGGAGGCACCACTTGCGCCGATTAGCGCTCCCCGCCGCCCTCACGGCGATGCTCCTCCCCTTTCTCGCCCCAGAGGTCTCCGCCTCCGCGCTCGCCGACCCGCCGCCGGCCGACGTTCAGGAGATCGGCCCCGGCCAGTACTCCTCCGACACCAAAACCTTCAAGCTCACCGAGTTGGACGTGTCCGCGGGCGCGATCAGCCGCAGGCACGGCGTGGCTCTGACCGGCGGTGATCTCGCCCGGCCGCAGTCGGCCCCGGCCACCCGCCCCGAGCTGGGCGTCTTCGGGCCGGGCTGGCAGGCCGAGTTCGCCGGAGGGCAGATCAACCGGAAACTGGAGAACCAGAACGGCACCATCGTCGTCACGGAGCTCGACGACGGGACGTCGACCAGCTACCCCCTGAAGAGCAGCGTCTCCTTCCCCGACGGTGGCGGCGTCCAGACGTACCAGGCCGACAACGGATCCAAGATCACCGAAACCACCAAGTGGGACGCGAACATCGGAGCGATGCGTACCACGACGATCGAGACGCTCGTGTTGGATCCGGGCCCCGTGGAGGCGGGCGACGACACCTTCACCAACGCCGACGGCACCCCCGTCAGCACCGGCGACCTCCAGCTCACCTACACCTGGGCCCGGCCTGCCGGGGCACCGAGCGCCGACCCCTGGCGGGTGACCAGCGTGGGCAGCGTCGCCTTCGGCAAGTCCACGATCGCCTATGACGCCCAGGGCCGGGTCAGCACCGTCGGGGAACCGGCAGGTGCCGAAACCCCCCAGACCATCACCAGGTTCACCTACGCGACGACCACCACGGCCACCGGCACGTCCTCAGGCGACTTCGCGGGACGGCTCAAGGAGATCACGGTCGCCTACGGAACCGAGACGCCGCAGACCGAGGCCAGCTACGCCTACGACACGAACGGCCTGCTGCGCACCGTAAGCGATCCCAGCGTCGGCGCTGTCCAGGGGACCTACACCTACGACCCGGTGGGGCGCCTGTCGTCGATCGAGTCTGCCAGCAACGGCGGCTGGCAGCTCACCTTCCCGGCGGGCGTCGCGGCTCCCCAGGTGACCGCCACCGGCACCGCGCCGGCCAACGGCGGACAGACCGAGGGCGCGGCCGGGCTCGACGACCCCGACGCGACAGAGCCGCCGGCCAGTGACTTCCTGCCGGACGGCCTGGACCCGCCACAGTCCTACCCCGCCAAGTGCAACACGGCCGTGACCTGGATGTGGTACACGAAGTCGGGCTGCTCGGCCTGGGCATTCCACGGCGGCAAATGGCGGAAGCCCGACTGGAAACGGACCGCCAGCGGCTTCAAGGTCAGGGGTATCTACTACGACCACTGCACGAGTTCTCCGGACAAGCCTCATAACTTCGATATGCGGCCGGCCTGTGACTCCCACGACTACGGGTACGGCCTGATAGCCAACCGGAAGAAGCACTACAAGTACTACCTCGACAACACCCGTACGCGAAAGCTTGACGTGGACAACCGGTTCTACATCACCATGCGCGACAAGGTGTGCGGCGGCTACTTCATCCTGTTCCGGCCCGACTGCAGGGCATGGGCATGGACGTATTACCAGTTCGTCAAAAAGTACGGCAATCCCTG
The DNA here is from genome assembly GCF_050944675.1 of Nonomuraea sp. CA-141351. Taxonomy (NCBI): domain Bacteria; kingdom Bacillati; phylum Actinomycetota; class Actinomycetes; order Streptosporangiales; family Streptosporangiaceae; genus Nonomuraea; species Nonomuraea sp. CA-141351. The sequence continues at coordinate 6,484,218 of NZ_CP191982.1, read as the reverse complement.
AGAACGGCGCGAGTCCCGACGTGACACCTGAGCTCTGACCTTTTCGGGGACTTCCCTCGGCCGGATGGCGGCTTCGGCCGCCGTCCGGCCACCCCCTCATGCCGGCGTCGTTTCCCTGCACCTCCTTCATGTAAGGCGCGGTACGTCATGAAATTACGAGTCTTATCCAGTGTCTTCGTGGCGCTCGCGGCCACGGCGATCGCGACCGGGCCGGCCCACGCGGCAGCGGCCCCTACGGCGGCTCCTACAGCGGCCACTTCGGCCGCACAGCAGGCCACTTCGGCGACCCCCTGGATCGAGCCGAAGCTGAGCGAGCGGGTGGCCGCCGCGGGCAAGATCAGAGTGAACGTGGTCAGCAAGACCCGCGCCGACCTGCCGGACGCGGCCGCCAGCGGCCAGGTCGTCCAGCAACTGTCCCGCTTCCCCCTGGTCACCCTGCACGTCGACCAGGCCGGGCTGGACCGGCTGGCCAAGCTGCCCAGCGTGGTGAGCGTGACCGAGGACCGGCCGGTGCGGCCGGTGCTGGCCGAGAGCATCCCGCTCATCGGCGCGGACAAGACCAGGGCCGCGGGCAAGACGGGCGCCGGCAGCGTGGTGGCCGTGCTGGACACCGGCGTCGCGGTCAACCACCCCTTCCTCCAGGACCGGGTGCTGGAGGAGGCCTGCTTCTCCCCGATCGACGCCGACTACTCCGCCACCAGCCTGTGTCCCGACGGCACCGCCCAGCAGGAAGGGCCCGGCGCCGCCGACGCCGACCAGGGCCCCTGCGCCGACCCCGCGCTGGACTGCGACCACGGCACCCACGTGGCCGGCATCGCGGTCGGCAACGGCCAGGGCGTGACCGGCGCCCCGCCGGCCGGTGTCGCGCCCGGGGCCGAGCTGGTCGCCATCCAGGTGTTCAGCAAGTTCACCTCCGAAGACCTGTGCGGGGTGGGCGCCGCTCCGTGCGTGCTCAGCTTCACCAGCGCCCAGCTCGCCGGCCTGGAGAAAGTGCTGGAACTGAAGGAGGGAGGGGTGCCGCTGGTTGCCGCCAACCTCAGCCTGGGCGGAGGCCAGTACACCGCCGCCTGCGATGCCGACCCGCGCAAGACGGTCATCGACAGCCTGCGCACCGCCGGCGTGGCCACCGTGATCGCGGCCGGCAACGACGGCTACGGCGCCGCCGTGGCCGCCCCCGCCTGCGTGTCCTCGGCCATCACCGTCGGCGCCACCACCGACCAGGACGGCGTGGCCCCCTTCAGCAACCGCGGCGCGCTGCTGGACCTCTTCGCCCCCGGCGTGTCCATCGTCTCCTCCGTGCCCGGCAACAAATGGGCCTCCTTGAACGGCACCTCGATGGCCGCCCCGCACGTCACCGGCGCCCTGGCCGTGCTGCGCCAGGCAATGCCCGACGCCCCGCTGGCCCAGCTCGAAACCGCCTTGAAGACCACCGGCAAATCCATCGCCTACAGCGGCGTGACCACCCCCCGCATCCAGGTCGACGCCGCCGTACTGGGAAAGACCGCTGATCCCGGCGCCTGGCCCATCCCGTACTACGAGAACATGAAGGACACCGCGATCCCCGACCACGGCACCGTGACGTCCTCCATCCCGGTCACCGGTCTGCTGGGCACCGCGCCCGCCACCACCGAGGTGTACATCGACATCCACCACACCTGGCGCGGCGAACTGAAGATCGACCTGCTGGCCCCGGACGGCAAGGTCTATCCGCTGGTGGCCAACGATCCCAACGACAGCGCAGACATCATTCACGAGACCTTCCAAGTCAACGCCAGCGCGTCCCCGGCCAGCGGCACCTGGAAGCTGCGCGTGCAGGACGTCGAATGGCTCGACACCGGCTACATCGACGGCTGGTGGATCCGGCTGCCATGCTTCGGCAACTGGGACGACACCACCATCCCCGATCCCGGCGCCGCCGAATCCAGCATCGTCCTGGCCTGGATCAACGGCAACGCCCCCACCCGCACGCGGGTCCACGTCGAGATCGATCACACCTGGCGCGGCGACCTGAAGATCGACCTGATCGCGCCGGACGGCAAGGTGTACCCGCTGCGCGCCGCCGATGCCAAAGACGGCACCGACAACATCGACGAGAGCTACTGGGTGAACGCCAACGCCTCACCAGCCAGCGGCACCTGGAGACTCCGCGTGGAAGATCTCGCCAAGGGCGACACGGGCTTCATCAACGGATGGACCCTGACGCTGTAGAGGCACCCGCGGGACGGCTGCCCACGCCTGTCGCGGGCAGCCGGTCCGGCCGCCCCGCGACCCCCGTCATACGCGGGGCGGACTTCGCCGGGCCGAATGCATGAGCCGGCCGGCGAGCGCCACGACGAGGTCGCGGAGCTCGTCCGGTCGCTCGATGATGAACGGCAGGTCCAGCGACGCGAGCACGGCAGGCAGCCAGTCGAGCCGTTCCGCCCGCAGTTCGACGCGGGACCAGTGCCTGGTGTCCGCATCTGCGCCGCTCGCGGACGGCGACTCTTCCACGATCGCGATTCCCGCGGGAAGCCGGGTGCGGATCTGCTCGGCTGTCCCGAGGACCCGCAGAGTCACCTCGTGCCGGTACGGAGCGGTAGCGAGCCCTGTCAGGACGCGCTCCGCCGGGTCGAGTCCGGCGGGCGGCTCGAACGAGCCGGGCAGGGTCCTTGCATCGGCGATGCGATCCAGCCGGAACGTCCGGTCCTCGCCGATCGCGGGATCGGCACCCGTCACATACCACCTGCCCGAATGGGCGACGAGCCCGTACGGGTGCAGTGTTCGTTCGCTGCGCCGGCCGTCGGCGGCGGTGTACCGGATCGAGATCGGCCGGTGATGGCGCACCGCGTCGGCGATCGAGAGCAGGACCGTGGTCTCCGGGGCGATCGGCTCGCCGGAGGGAGCCGTGAAGGCGAGGGAGCCGAGTACGGCGTCGAGTCTGCGGCCGAGCCGCTCGGGCAGCACCCGCCGGATCTTGGCCGCTGCCGTCTCGCTCGCCGTGCCCGTGGCCGTCATCAAGCCGGCTCTCCGTCCCGCGACCAGGCCGAGCAGCACGGCCAGCGCCTCGTCATCACTCAGCATGAGCGGAGGCATGCGGTAACCGGAGGCGAGCCGGTAGCCGCCGTAGCGACCGCGCACCGATTCGACGGGAACGTCGAGATCGATGAGGTGGTCGATATACCGGCGCACCGTGCGCTCGTCGACGTCGAGCCGGTGCGCGAGTTCGGCCATGGTCCTGATGCCTCCTGCTTGCAGGAGCTCCAGCAGGGTGAGCACGCGAGCAATGGGCCGGGACATGTCTATGAGTCTCCCGCAGATACTGGGCGGATTCTGTCCAGTATCGGTCGTAACGTGTGGTCAGAAGCGCCAGCCGATCAGGAGAGAACCCATGGACTTCATCTCGATTCGCATCATCACGGGCGATGTCGCCCGCCTCGTCGACTTTTACGAACGCGCCACCGGAGTGCGGGCGACCTGGTCCAATGAGGAGTTCGCTGAGCTCAGGACCGCCAGGGCCACCCTCGCGATCGCCGGCGCCCGTACCGTCTCTTTGTTCGCCTCTGGCTCCGCCCGCCCGGCCGACAACCGCAGCGTCATCATCGAGTTCCTTGTCGACGACGTGGACAGCGTGCACCAGAACCTGACCGGCTTTGTGGAGGACTTCGTCAATGAGCCCACCACGATGCCCTGGGGCAACCGCTCGCTCCTGTTCCGCGACCCCGACGGCAACCTCGTCAACTTCTTCACCCCCGTCAGCCCGGCCGCCATCGAGAAGTTCGCTCGCTGACGGTCCGGTCCACCGGTCTGCCGGCGCCGAGCGCGAGCAGCGGCAGGATCACGGCCGGCCTGCTGCGCCCGTTCGTTCTCTGTCGCGGCGGGTATGGGGCCCGGTGGCGCCGGATGGGTAAGGGCCGCTGTTCGTCACCGGCTACTGCGGTCGCGACCTGTTCACGACTGTGCTCAGACGGGTGCTCTGGGAGCGGGGGTTCCTCGAAGGAGAATCCTCAGCGCCGGCCGGATTGGAGTGGGTGGGTTGTTCGCCGCGTGACCGAACGTGGCCCCGGCCGCCTTCAGCACGGCCGGGGCACTGTTGAGGTGCTGTCGGTTCACCTACCCCGCATGTCCAAGTTAGTCTTTTTTGTCCGCTTTGCGCATACGCCTCACGCCAGTCGGCAGCGTTGAGGCTTGGGGAGCAGTTGTGCGGGCCGGCGGTGACTGTCCGTGTTCTGGTGATGCTTCCGTGGGTAAAGATGCTGCTGAGGGGGCACATGCCGGTTTCTGCCACGCACGGCCGGCTGAGGCGACGGGGGCTTGGATGCTCACAAGCGACGGACGGCCGGGATGAAGGCCGTCGTGTTCGCCGGTACGCGCTTGGTCACGGTCGAGGATGTACCGGACGCGGTGCTTGAGGAGCCCGGCGACGCGGTGATCCGGATCGGCTCCAGCGCGATCTGCGGGACTGATCTGCACATGTATGACGGGCGGACGGGGGCGACGGTCGGGCTGGTCCTGGGGCACGAGCCGCTGGGTGTCGTCGAGCAGACGGGCTCCGCGGTCGAGATGGTCAAGCCCGGTGATCGGGTGGTGATCTCGGCCCATGTCTACTGCGGCGTGTGCGTCAACTGCGCGCGCGGGCTGTCGGCAGCGTGCCCGCGGGTGCGTCCGGGCGGCTTCGGCGCGGCCTACGGTTACGCCGGCATGGGGCCCTACCAGCGCGCCGACGGGGTCATCAAGGCCGTCCTGCGGCCGTGACAGCGCATCGAAGGGAGAGTGAAAACTGATGACGGAGCTACAGCCGCAGGCGGTGCTGAGTCCGCTGACGAGGTCGGCGCTCTTTCTCGTGGTCACGATCGACCCAGGAGGCGAATCCCGCGTACGGGACACGCTGGCGGAGCTGTCGGGGTTGCAGAGAGCCGTCGGGTTCCGGGCGCAGGAAAGCCGATTGAGCTGCGTCACCGGGATCGGTTCACAGGCTTGGGACCGGCTGATGTCCGGGCCGCGGCCCGCCGAGCTGCACCCGTTCCGGGAACTGGCCGGACCCGTCCATCACGCGGTGGCCACTCCCGGTGACCTGTTGTTCCACATCCGGGCACAGCGGCCGGACCTGTGTTTCGCGTTGGCGTCGGAGATCATGGATCGGCTGCGGGACGTGGTGACGGTCCGCGATGAGGTGCACGGATTCAAGTACTTCGACGTACGGGACCTGCTGGGCTTCGTCGACGGGACGGAGAACCCGGTCGGGCCCGCGGCGACGGCGGCAGTGCTGATCGGGGACGAGGATCCGCAGTTCACCGGGGGGAGTTACGTGATCGTGCAGAAGTACCTGCACGATCTGGGGGCGTGGAACGCCCTGCCGGTCGAGGCCCAGGAACTGGTGATCGGGCGCAGAAAGTTGTCCGACATCGAGCTGGACGACGCCGTCAAACCGCCCGACTCCCACGTCGCGCTCACCACGATCGTCGATCCCGACGGCACCGAACACGAGATCCTGCGCGACAACATGCCCTTCGGCTCGGTGGGGATCGGCGAGTTCGGCACGTACTTCATCGGCTACGCCCGCACTCCGACCGTCATCGAACGGATGCTGGAGCGGATGTTCCTCGGAGACCCGCCGGCCCGGCACGATCGGATCCTGGATTTCTCCGTCGCCGTGACCGGCTCCCTGTTCTTCGTCCCGAGCGCCGACCTCCTCGACGACCTGCCCGACCCGCCCTCCATCGCCGCCCGGACGGAGGACGAGGTACGCGCGGCCGGCACGCCATCCGACCTGGAAAGTCCGCTCCCGCAATCGCTGGGGATCGGCGACCTCAAAGGAAGCAACGTCCGATGAACAACCTGTACCGGGAACTGGCGCCGATCTCCGCGGCCGCGTGGGCCGACCTGGAGGAGGAGGCGCGGCGCACCTTCCGGCGACACCTGGCCGGCCGCCGCGTCGTCGATGTCGTCGGCCCGCGAGGAGCCGAGCTCTCGGGAGTCGGCACCGGGCATCTCCAGGCCATCGACCCTCCGGCCGACGGCGTCATCGCCCATGCACGCCGCGGTCAGCCGATCGTCGAACTGCGCGTGCCTTTCACCGTCGACCGGCAACAGGTCGACAGCGTCGAACGCGGCGCCAAGGACGCCGACTGGCAGCCGGTCAAGGACGCCGCCCGCCGCCTCGCCGTCGCCGAAGACCGCGCGATCTTCCATGGATACACACAAGCCGGCATCACCGGCATTCGCGCCGGTTCCTCCAACCCGGCCGTCACCCTCCCGGCCCACGTACGCGACTATCCGGGCGCCATCAGCAAGGCGGTGACCGCATTGCGCCTGGCCGGCGTCGAGGGTCCGTACACGCTGGCGCTCGGCGCCGGTGCCTACACCGCTGTCAGCGGCACCACCGATGAGGGCTATCCGATCCTCGACCACATCGCACGTGTTATCGACGGCGAGATCATCTGGGCCCCCGCGGTCGACGGCGCGTTCCTGTTGTCCACCCGCGGCGGAGACTTCGAACTGCACATCGGACAGGACATCTCGATCGGCTACCTGGCGCACGACACCACGAGCGTCCAGTTGTACTTCCAAGAAACACTGACCTTCCTGGTCTACACAGGTGAGGCCGCGGTGACGCTGCCGGCACCGGCGACGTGACGGCCTGTCGACGGGGCGGCCGCTGCGGGCGCGGGGGACACCCCGAGGCCGGACTGCTTCCACGTCGTTTCCGGTAATTCGTCCTTTGTCGGCCCCAAGGACAGTCATTGGCTGCGGCTCAGCGTCTACGTCCCTGACCGGGGAAGCGGGTGAGCGAGCGCGGCCTCGCACTTTGAACCGGGGCGCTGGACTTCCGGGGGTGGTGGCTGCTCGAAGGGGGATGACCATGTCACCGGGGAAGAGGAAGCCGGATCTGCCGAGCCCGATGTTCGCCGAGCAGCCGGACGGGAGCTACGTGACGTCCCTGCGAGGGCTGGCCGTGCTGCGGGAGCCACTGTTGAACAAGGGCACGGCGTTCTCGGTGGAGGAGCGGGCCGAGCTGGGGCTCGAGGGGCTGCTGCCGCCGGTGGTGGAGACCCTGGATGAGCAGGTACGGCGGATGTACGTGCAGTACGGGCGCCAGCCGACGAACCTGCTCAAGAACGTCTACCTGGAGGGGCTCCGGGACCGGAACGAGGTGCTCTACTACCGGCTGCTGAGCGATCATCTGCGGGAGATGTTGCCCGTCGTCTACGACCCGACGGTCGCTGAGGCGATCCGGTCCTACAGTCACGAGTACCGGCGTCCGAGGGGCGTGTACCTGTCCATCGACGACCCCGGCGGGATCGAACGGGCGTTCAAGAGCCTCCAGGTGGGGCCGGACGACGTCGATCTGATCGTGGCCTCCGACGCCGAGGAGATCCTGGGCATCGGCGACTGGGGAGTGGGCGGCGGGGCCGGCATCGCGGCCGGCAAGCTGGCCGTCTACACGGCCGCCGCGGGGATCGACCCTGGCCGGGTCATCCCGGTCGCCCTGGACGTGGGCACCGACAACGAGGCGCTGCTGAACGACCCCGCCTATGTCGGCAACCGGCATGCCCGGGTGCGGGGGCAGCGCTACGACGACTTCATCGACACCTACGTCACCACGGCCACCCGGATGTTCCCCGGCGCCCTGCTGCACTGGGAGGACTTCGGCCCGTCCAACGCCCGGCGGATCCTGGAGAAGTACACCGAACGCATCTGCACCTTCAACGACGACATGCAGGGCACCGGCGCGATCGTGCTGGCCGCCATGCTCAGCGCCGTCAAGGTGTCGAGGACCCCGATGCGCGACCAGCGGATCGTGATCTTCGGCGCGGGCACCGCCGGCATCGGCATCGCCGACCAACTGCGTGATGCGATGATCCGCGACGGCCTGGACCACGACACCGCCACCCGCCGGATCTGGCCCATCGACAAGCAGGGCCTGCTCATCGACGACATGACCGACCTGCGCGACTTCCAGCAGCCCTACGCCCGACCGCGCAGCGAGGTCGCCGACTGGACCAAGGACGAGCACGGCATCTCGCTGGCCGAAGTCGTCGCACGCGTCAAGCCCACCATGCTGCTGGGCACCTCCACCGCCCACGGCGCGTTCACCGAACAGATCGTGCGCACCATGGCCGCGGGCGTCGAACGCCCCATCATCTTCCCGATCTCCAACCCGACCGATCGGATCGAGGCGATGCCCGCCGACCTCATCCGCTGGAGCGACGGCCGAGCCCTGATCGCGACCGGTATCCCGATCGAGCCGATCACCTACAACGGCGTCACCTACGTCATCGGCCAGGCCAACAACGCCCTGCTGTACCCGGGGCTGGGGCTGGGCGTCGTGGTCTCCCGTGCCCGCCGGGTCAGTCCCGGCATGTTCCAGGCGGCCGCCGACGCCGTCAGCGGCCTGGTCGACGTCTCGGGCCCGGGCGCCTCGCTGCTGCCCCAGGTGGACAACCTGCGCGAGGTCTCGGCCACGGTCGCCGTCGCCGTCGCCAACCGGGCAGCCGAGGAACACCTGGCCCGCACCACCCTGCGCAACACCGTCCAGCAGGTCCAAGACGCCATGTGGCAGCCGAAGTACCGCCCGATCCACGGGAACGGACGATGAGCGCGCCCCGCGTCCGCGACGTGCCGATCGGGCTGCACGCCACCGGCACCCGGACCGAGAGCGACTCCCTCGGCGAGATCGAGGTCCCGGCCGATCACTACTGGGGCGCCCAGACCCAGCGCTCGCTGATCCACTTCGACATAGGCAACGACCGCATGCCCACGGCCGTCTACCACGCCTACGGCTACATCAAGAAGGCCGCCGCGATCGTCAACGCTCACGACGGACGCCTGCCCCAATGGCAGGCCGACCTCATCGTCCGGGTCGCCGACGAGGTCATCCGCGGCGAACTCGACAGCGAGTTCCCGCTGTACGTGTGGCAGACCGGCTCCGGCACCCAGTCCAACATGAATGTCAACGAGGTCATCTCCAACCGGGCGATCCAGCTGGTGGGCGGGCGTCTGGGCAGCAAGGACCCCATCCACCCCAACGACCACGTGAACATGGGCCAGTCGTCCAACGACACGTTCGTCACCGCGATGCACATCGCCGCCGCCGAGGCCATCGACGACCACGTGCTGCCCGCCGCCGCAAGGCTGCGCGACGCCGCCGCCCGCAAGAGCCGCGAGTGGCAGCACGTCGTCAAGATCGGGCGTACCCATCTGGAGGACGCCACCCCGCTGACCGTCGGCCAGGAGTGGTCCGGCTACGCCGCCCAGCTCGCCGACGCCATCGACCACCTGCAGCGCACCCGTACCGGGCTGTACCGGCTGGCGATCGGCGGCACCGCGGTCGGCACCGGGCTGAACGCGCCGCCCGGCTTCGGCGATCAGGTGGCCAAGAAGATCGCCGAGCTGACCGGGCGGCCCTTCACCAGCGCGCCGAACAAGTTCGCCGCCCAGGCCTCCTGCGACGACGTGGTACGCGCATCGGCGGCGCTGCGCGCCCTGGCCGTGCCGCTGTTCAAGTTCGCCAACGACCTGCGCTGGCTCGGCTCCGGGCCGCGTACCGGCCTGCGCGAGCTGATCCTGCCGGCCAACGAGCCGGGCTCATCCATCATGCCGGGCAAGGTCAACCCGACCCAGGCCGAGGCCATGCTGATGGTCGTCATCCAGGTGACCGGCAACGACACCGCCGTCTCGATGGCCGGCTCCGAGGGCAACTTCGAGCTCAACGCCTTCCGCCCGATCATCATCAAGAACGTCCTGCACTCGGCGCGCATCCTGGCCGACATGATGGACCACTTCCGCACGTACCTGGTCGAAGGGGCGCGACTGAACACCGAGACCCTGCACTACAACATCGACCACTCGATCATGATGGTGACCGCGCTCAGCCCCGTCCTCGGTTACGACCGGGCCGCCCGCATCGCCCACTACGCCCTCGACAAGGGCCTGGCACTCAAGGACGCCGCACTCCAATGCGGCGTCACCGAGGACCTCTACGACAAGATCGTCAATCCTGAACGCCTCACCCAGCCCGGCGTGCCCAGCCCGGACGGCGGCACCCGCCGCTGAAGAACCACCTGCGCCGCCGGCCGAGCCTCACCGGTGGAGCCGGCGCGCCGTACAGGGTGCTCACGGCCGGTCAAGATGACGCCGGACAATGGCCGCGATCGTGTTCGTGGCGTCGACCAGGCTGTCGGTGATGGCCACGCACCGAGGGTCGAGCGCGGCCGAAGGGGGGCGCAGGGCTGACTGGAGCCGGCGGAGCGGGGGAAGGTCGCCGGGCGGTCGCAGGGATCTGAGCGCCTCGGCAAGCGAGTCCAGGGTCGTGCCGAGAGCGGCGGCCAGGGCGTCCAGCCGCCGGGCATCGTCGCGGCTTCGCGCGCCTTCCTGGCCGGCGGTGGTGGCCTGCTGGAGGACGAAGGTGTGCAGTGAGAGCTCGGTATGCGCCAGGCGGGTCACCGCGGCGACCAGGGGCCGGGCGACATTTGGGGTCAGCGGCGGGTGTGGCGGTTCGTCGGCCAGCCGGGCGGTGGCCGCCTCGGCATCGGTGCGGGCGCGGCGGGCAGTGCCCTGCAGACTCCGGAGCCGGGCAGGGTCGGCCTGCTCCGGATGGGCGCACTGGTGCAGCAGCGCGGTCATGTACCGGCCGTGGGCCGCGACGAGCCGGGCGAACGTTTCCTGCGCGGTGAGAGCCTGCCCGCTGGGCCACGCCCAGTAGGCGATGAGAGCGATCGCCGCACCGATGGCGGTGTCGGCCAGGCGCGCGGTGGCGGAGGTGGCTCCCGGGATGCCGAGGATGTCGAGCAGGATCACGATGTAGATGGTGAGGAAGGTGCTGAACAGCAGGTAGTTCACGTCGAACAGGGCATAGGCCGCCGTGATGGTGATGGTGGCCGCGACGATCAGACCGACCGGGTCTGAGTGGGCCAGGCCGGCGAGCGCCGCGCCGAGGCCTGCTCCGGCGGCCGTTCCTGCCGCTCTTCGGATGCCGCGCTCGACCGTCGAGGTGAAGTCCGGTTTGAGCACCAGGAAGATGGTCAGCACCACCCAGCGGCCCTCGAACAGGCCGGTGACCTGGACCATCAGCTCGGCGAGCCCGGCGGCCACCGCCAGCCGCACGGCATGGCGGCCTGTCTCGCCGGTCGGCGTCAGGTTGGCGCGCACGGTCAGGGCAGTCCATGTGATCTCGTCCTGCGCGACAGGCACGGTGGCGGGTCCGCCTGGCCTGCTCTCCGCTGCCGCGCGCACGGAAACCGCGTCGAGGCGGGTCAGGATGCCGCCGACGGCTCGCAGCTGTCCCAGGACCGCCTCGGCGGTCCATTCCCAGCGCGTGTCCGGGGCGACGACCGGCGCGGGCAGAAGCCTGCACAGCTCGCGGACCAGCGCGGCCCGATCGGCTCGCCGGGCGCTCAGCGCGCCCGCGACGGCGTCCAGGGCCCGTGCGGTGCCGGCGGCGAAGCCGCGGGCGGCCCCGGAGGGGTCGTCGGGCGCGTGCTCGGCCAAGGCCGCGAGTGATGCGCGGATGCGCTCCGCCAGCTCGAGCAGGTCGAGGTAGTCCATCCGCACGGCCTGTGGCAACAGCGGATTGGGGTCGGCCAGCAGGGCAGCGGCCGGGAAGGCGGTCGGCGGCGGCGGGTCGAACCGCCCGGCGGCCAGGCCGCGGGCATAGGACGCCAGATCGCGGTACGACTCGGCCAGCGCGGTGCGCTCAGTGGTCCCGCGCCGCAGCGTCCAGGACAAGGCGACCAGAACGCCCTGGAACAGCCCTCCGGCCAGCACCAGGCCGGCCCGCAGCGCGGCCTCCGACGGCCCGAGCGGGATACCGACTGCGATCATCAACGCGACGGACCACTGGAGTACCACGACGCTCATCCGCGGTCCCAGGCAGACGGCCAATCCGGTGACGTACCCCCAGAGCATGACGGCAGGCACCAGCAGCAAGGGGGCGGCCGCCGCGGTGGTCGCACCCACGAAGGTGGACACGGCCATGCCGATGCTCGCCGCCGCCACAGCCGCCACGCGGGTGCGGGCCACGCCGTGGAAGGACACGAACCCGGCGGGCTGCGCTCCCAGAGCCGCGAACGCGCCGTACTCCAGCTGCCCGCCGGCCGCCCCTGCCACGAGGGGGACCACCACGCCCGAGGCCACCCTGGCCGCGCGCCCGGGCGCGACGGCATCCCAGTGGAACGGCCCGCCCCGCAGCAGGCTCCGCCATCGGGCCCAGGTCAGGCGACCCCTGGTGAGGCGCCGGGCGCGGTGCGGCCGTTGACGTTGTGGATCGGCGCTCATGGTGTGTCATCGGCCGGCGACGATGACGTGGAGGCGGCGTGGTCCGTGGACGCCCTGAACGCGGACCATCTCGATGTCGACGGTGGAGGAGGGGCCGGAGAAGAGGGTGAGCGGGCGGGTCGGGTCCAGGGCGGCGAGTGCTTCGGGGACCGAGCCGACGATCTGCTCCGCGCGGACGACGCAGAGGTGGTAGTCCGGGATCAGCGACAGGGCCCGCCTGCCCATGCCGCTGCCGGCGTCCAGGACGATCGTCCCGGTCTGCGCGATCGCGATCGCGCACGTGGTGACGACGCCGTCGGCGCGGTCGAGGGCGTGATGGTCGAGTGGCGGCGTGTCACGCAGCGGTTCGGCACCGGCGAACCAGACCTCGGGTATGCCGTCGGGCACGACCAGGCGGCGGATGCCGTCGTTCCGCAGCGTGGTGAAGATCGCGGTGTCGAGCTGATCGGAGGTGACCCGCTGGGTGGTCGCGCCGTACTCGCCCAGCCGTTGAATGAACTCCTCGATGTCGGCTGCCGTCTGGGCGCGGTAGTCCCGCGGGATGGCCGGCGGGGGAGTGGCCGCCTGTATGGCCTGGTGGACGCGGGCGAGCACCTCGTCGCGGGGGGAGGCGACGCGGCTCATCGTGTCCTCTTGTGCTGCTTGATCCACCAGTCGCGGAACGACTCGGGCGGGGGAGACGGCAGATCCCGTACCGCCGTCCAGCGGGACAGGATCGGCAGCGTGCTGTGGCGCAGGCGGCGCATGAGGGGTGCCATCTTGAGCGCGAGCGACCAGAGGCGGGAGTTGTCCATCACCTTCGCGACGGCGCCGAACAGTGCTTTCTCGGGTGAGGACTTCCGCTCTGCCTGTACGGCGTCGTGACGGAGCTTGACGAGGATGCTCGGGATGTCGATCTCGACGGGGCAGACTTCGTAGCAGTAGCCGCACAGGGACGAGGCGAACGGCAGCTTGGCGGCATGCTCGACGCCGACCAGTTGCGGCGTGAGCACCGCGCCGATCGGTCCCGGGTAGACCGAGCCGTAGGCGTGCCCGCCGGTCCGCTCGTAGACCGGGCAGACGTTCAGGCAGGCGGCGCAGCGGATGCAGCGCAGCGCCTGCCGCCCGAGCTCGTCGCGCAGGACGTCGGTGCGGCCGTTGTCGAGCAGCACGATGTGAACGTCTTGTGGTCCGTCGCCGGGAATGACACCGGTCCAGACCGAGCTGTAGGGGTTCATCCGCTCGCCGGTCGCCGACGGCCCCAGGAGCTGCAGGAAGACCTCCAGATCTCGCCAGGTCGGCACGATCTTCTCGATCCCCACCACCGAGATCAGCGTGTCCGGCAGCGTGATGCACATCCGGCCGTTGCCCTCGGACTCGGCGATCAACAGCCCGCCGGTCTCGGCGATGGCGAAGTTGGCGCCGCTGATCGCGACCTTGGAGTCGAGGAACATCTGGCGCAGATGCGCGCGGGCGGCGCTCGCCAGCTCGTTCGGGTCGTCGGACAGATCGGCCGGCGCGTCGGGCAGGTGCTGGAGGAAGATCTCGCGGATCTCCGCGCGGTTACGGTGGATCGCCGGCACGACGATGTGGCTCGGCTTGTCGTGCGCGAGCTGGATGATCAGCTCGGCGAGGTCGGTCTCGTACGCGGTGATGCCCTGGCGCGCGAGCGCGGGCACCAGCTCGATCTCCTCCGTCGCCATCGACTTGACCTTGACGACCTCCCGGTGCCCGGTCGCGGCGACGAGTGAGGCGACGATGGCGTTCGCCTCCCGCGCGTCGCGTGCCCAGTGCACGTGGGCGCCGCGTTGGGTGGCGGCGCTCTCGAACTGCTCGAGATAACGGTCCAGATGGGCGAGGACCTCGTCCTTGATGGCGGCTCCTGCCGAGCGAAGCTGCTGCCAGTCCGGTATGTCCGCCACCACTTCGGCGCGCCGCTGCCTGATCGTTGCTGTCGCGTGCCGGATGTTGTACCGCAGCTGCGCGTCGTTCACCTCGCGGGCGGCGTTGGCGGGGAAGGGCGGATCGTCGAGCCAGATGACCCCTTGAGCGCTCACCGGAGCACCTCCGCTCTCGGGGCTCGCTCGCTCGCCCGATGACCGCTTTCGGTGCTCGCCAGGATTTCTGCGAGGTGCAGTGTGCGTACGCCGGCGCGGACGCGCTCCAAACCGCCGCCTATGTGCATCAAGCAAGAGCGGTCACCGGCGCACAGCACCTCGGCGCCGGTCTCGATCACTTCCTCCATCTTGTCGGCGAGCATCGCCGCCGACACATCGGGGTTCTTCATCGCGAACGTGCCGCCGAAACCGCAGCACTGATCCCAGTTGGGGAGTTCGGCCAGACGGATGCCGCGAACGTTGCGCAGGAGCCGTAGCGGCCGGTCGCCCACGCGGGCGATCCGCAGCGAATGGCAGGTCGGGTGATAGGCCACCCGGTGCGGGAAGTACGCGCCCACATCCTCGACGCCGAGCACGTCGATCAGGAACTCCGACAGCTCGTACGTTCTGCCGGCCACGGCCTCAGCCTGCGCGGCGAGCCGCTCATCACCTGCGGCGCGCGCGATCTGGGCGTGCTGGTGGCGGATGCTGCCCGTGCATGACGCGGAGGGAACGACCACCGCGTCGTAGCCGGCGAACACCCTCACGTACCGGCGGACCAGATCGGTCTCGAAATATCCGCTGTTCGTATGCATCTGGCCGCAGCACGTCTGCTCAAGAGGAAAGCCGACCGGCTGGCCGAGCCGCTCCAGAAGACGTACGGTGGCTCGGCCCACGTCCGGAAACAGCCCATCGACGAGACAGGTCGTGAACAACGCGACACGCGGCATCGGACGATTGCCGCCACCTCGATGTGGTTCCGGCGAGATTCCCGCCCCCGAATCGGACATGATGTGGACGCTACCCGAGGCTCACCGGGAATATTCGCCGCGGCGGTTGATCACACTAAATTTGCCGAAAAGTGCTCTCTTTATACCTCCTACCTGTACCGACTGCCCGCAACGGCGTTTCACATGCCGTCATTTAGAAGGCCCATTGCGGACCGTGAAGCGCCCGGGGGGAACGGTATGGGGCAGGGGTCTCGACGGGCTGGAGAGTCGCTCGACAGGGAGTTTGCAAAATGGCGAGGCAGAGCGTTGCGGAGCAGTTTGTCGATATTCTCTCCCAGGCCGGAGTCAAGCGAATATACGGCGTGGTCGGCGACAGCCTCAATCCCGTCACCGACGCCGTACGCCGGAGCTCCGACATCGAGTGGGTCCAAGTACGGCACGAGGAGACCGGGGCATTCGCGGCGGGGGCGGAAGCACAGATCACCGGACGTCTGTGCGCCTGCGCGGGCAGTTGCGGCCCGGGCCATCTGCATCTGATCAACGGCCTGTACGACGCGCACCGGAGCATGGCGCCGGTGCTGGCGCTGGCCGCCCACATCCCCAGCGCCGAGATCGGCACCTCCTACTTCCAGGAGACCCACCCGGACCGGTTGTTCGCCGAATGCAGCCATTACTCGGAGCTGATCTCGCATTCGGAGCAGATGCCGCGAATCCTGCAGACCGCCATCCAGCACGCCATCGGCCGCTCGGGCGTCGCCGTCGTGAGCATGTCGGGAGACGTCGCCGGTCAGGACGTGGAGCAGCCGGCGGCAGAATTGGCGCTGCTCACCCAGCGGCCGGTCGTACGCCCCGGGGAGGCCGAGATCGCCGCGCTGGCCCGGATGGTCGACCAGGCGGACGCGATCACGTTGTTCTGCGGCAGCGGGACCGCCGGAGCTCACGACGAGGTCATGGCCTTCGCCCAGCGGGTCAAGGCACCGGTCGGGCACGCGCTGCGCGGCAAGGAATGGATCCAGTACGACAACCCGTTCGACGTCGGCATGTCCGGACTGCTCGGCTACGGCGCCGCCTACGACGCGATGCACGAGGCCGGCCTGCTCATCCTGCTGGGAACCGACTTCCCCTACACGGCGTTCCTGCCCGACGACGTGCGCATCGTCCAGGTCGACATCCGGCCCGAGCACCTGGGCCGCCGCTCCAAGGTCGACCTGGCGCTCTGGGGCGACGTCCGCGAGACCCTCCTCGCGCTGACGCCGCAGGTGCGGGAGAAGACCGACCGCCGGTTCCTGGACCGGATGCTGGCCAAGCACGCCGAGGCATTGGAAGGCGTCGTCGCGGCGTACACCCGCGACGTGGAACGGCACCGGCCGATCCACCCCGAGTACGTCGCCGCCATCCTGGACGACGAGGCCGCCGACGACGCGATCTTCACCGTCGACACCGGCATGTGCACCGTCTGGGCGGCCCGCTACCTGTCACCGAACGGCCGACGCCGTCTGATCGGGTCGTTCACCCACGGTTCGATGGCCAACGCCATGCCGCAGGCCATCGGCGCGCAGCTGGCCGACCGCTCCCGGCAGGTGGTCTCCCTGTCGGGAGACGGCGGATTCTCCATGCTGATGGGCGATCTCCTCACGCTGATCCACTACGACCTGCCGGTCAAGATCGTGCTCTTCGACAACTCCTCGCTCGGCATGGTCGATCTGGAGATGTTGGTCGGCGGCTTCCCGCCGTACGGCACGTCCTATCCCCACACCGACTACGCGGCGATCGCCCGCGCGGCAGGCGCCCACGGCGTACGGGTCGAAGATCCTCATGATGTACGAGACGCGATACGCGAGACGCTGAATCACGACGGCCCCGCTCTCCTGGACGTCGTCACCGATCCCAACGCCCTCGCCATCCCGCCGCGCGTCACCGGCCGGCAACTGGCCGGCTTCGCCACGACCACCAGCAAGCTCGTCCTCACCGGCGGCGTCGGCCGCATGGTCCAACTCGCCCGGTCGAACCTGCGCAACATCCCGCGCCCATAAGAAGGAGACCGGCGCCGCCGTGGTCGTTTCCGGTGACCGTGGCCGGCGCTGGAGCATTCAGCGCGTCGGCGTCCCGTGCTCGCCCAGTGTCCCGGCGAAGCGATCCACCTGTGCCACATCCGCTGACCAGCAGTAGAACATGACCTCGTCGGCTCCTATATCGCTCATCTGGGCGAGCGTGTCATGGATCTGGGCGGGTGTGGTGAGCATGCTTGCCACCGCCCCCTCCGCGAACCCCGCCGGCAGGTTCATGTAGTCAGGGCCCCCGTAATAGGCATGAAGCGAATCGCGTGCCTGCTCGATCAGGTGGTCCGGCCCCAGGACGGCGTTGAACTGCGCGACCAGCCGGGGACGGCCGGGGCGGCCCTCGGCCTGCCATGCCTGCTCGGCGTCCTGGAATTGGCGGGCGGCATCGGCGAGGTGGGCCGCGCACAGCAGGCCGTCGCCGAAGCGGGCCGCGCGCCGGAGCCCGGCCTGACTGAAGGAGCCGAAGAGCACCTCCGGGCCGCCCGCCCGGGCGGGTGCGGGGCCGATCGGGCCGATCCCCTTTCCGTACGGCTCGCCCGACCACGCACGCCGCATCACCTCCATCATCTCGTCCAGCCGCACTCCCCGGCCGCGCACATCCACCCCCGCCGCCTCGTAGTCGTCCCGCCGCGCCCCCAGGCCGATACCGAGCGTGAAACGGCCTCCCGACATGCGATCCAGGGTCGCGGCCTGCTTGGCCAGCAGCGCGGGCTCGCGCAGCGGGGCAAGCAGCACCTCGGTCTGCACCCGGATCCGCGAGGTGGCCCCGGCGAGCACGCCGAGTGCCACCAGAGGCTCGGGATTGTCGTAGACGAGACGGTCCAGCAGGCCGAGCGTGCTGAACGGTCCATCGTCCGCGCGCCGCGCCCACTCCAGCAGGCATTCGGGTTCGCTGATAGGCAGCCCGAGACCGACGTTCATTGTGCCCCCTCACTATCGCCGATCGCGCGTTCCATTCCGCCCGCCGGGTCCTCCTCACGGTCTGTGCTGGTACGCGTGTGGTATTCGTGCCCAGGCCGAGGGTGAGGATGCCACCCACGTTCGGCAAATCCGCCTAAACATGGCGAGACATTTGAAATCCCCATAAGACGGAACTCTCGGGATCAAACGCTCACTTAAGACATCCCCAGCCAGTTCCTCTACCTCAATAACTTCCGGCAACTTCACCGCCCCGGTAACCTTGCGGGATTCTTTGACTCCGGTGGAGAGTCGTTGTGGGGCCCCGATGTTCGCCATGCCGATCAGCGCGCTCGGGCTGATCGCCGACTTCTTCCTGGCCGGACGGAAGTAACTGATCCGTGGTGCGACTACCCCGGGACCGAAGCAGGTCCTGCGCCCCCCCAACCCCAGGAGGTAGAGCCGTGGGCTCTGGCAAGAAGATGTGGACGGCAGTGTCGCTGGCCACTGCTGTGCTGGCGATCACCGCGGCCTGCGGCGGCCAAGGCGCCGACGGCGAGATCAAGTTACGTTTCTCCTACTGGGGCAGCGCCGCAAGGCAGAAGATGACGCAAGAGGCGATCAAGAAGTTCGAAGCGAAGAACCCGGACATCGACATCGAGGAAGAGTTCTCCGACTTCGGCAACTACTACGAGAGGCTGGCCACGAAGGTCGCGGGCGGCGAAGCGCCTGACGTCATCACCCTCGAGATCCGCGGCCTGAGGGAATACGCCGACCGCGGCACGCTCGCCGACCTGGCCAGCAAGGTCGACACCGCCGACATCGACGGCAAGGTGCTCGCCACCGGTGCCATCGACGGGAAGCAGTTCGCCATCCCCACCGGCGTCAACGCCTGGTCCCTGGTCGTGGACCCGAAGGCGGTCAGGGACGCGGGGCAGAGACTACCTGACGACACCACGTGGACCTGGGAAGAGTACGTCGACTTGGCGGCGCAGATCACCGCGAGGACCGGTGGCAAGGTCTACGGCACGCAGCAGGCTTTCAACCCGGCCTTCCTGCAGATCTTCGCAGCTCAGCGGGGCGAGTCTCTCTACAAGGGCAACAAGATCGGCGTCTCGCCCAATACGCTCAAGGCGTGGTGGGCCGTCCACCGGAAACTGATCAAGACCAAGGGTTCTCCTGACGCCGCCAAGAGCGTGGAGCTCGGGTCACAGGGCGAGGACCGGTCGCTGTTCGCCACCCGCAACGGCGCGATGGGGATGTGGTGGAGCAACCAGCTCGGCTCGATCAACAAGGCGTCAGGCGGCAAGGAAGTGGACCTGCTGCGGATGCCGAAGGCACAAGGCGCTCCCACCGGTGGCATGTTCCTGCAGCCGGCCATGTTCTACGCCGCCTCGGCAAAGTCTGAGCGCCAGGCCGCGGCGGCCAAGTTCATCGATTTCATGATCAACGACCCGGAGGCCGGCACGATCATCCTCAGCGACCGCGGCCTGCCGGCCAGTTCCAAGGTGCTGGCGGCAGTCAGGGACAAGCTTCCGGAGACCGACAAGAAGACGCTGGCCTTCCTCGACGAGATCAAGGGCGAGCTCACGGACCCGCCCGCCGCTCCGCCGAAGCACGCCAGCGCCATCGAGGACATCCTCAGACGGTATACGAACGAGGTTCTGTTCAGCCGGATGAGCCCTGACGATGCCGCACAGAAGCTCATCACAGAGGCCAACGCCCTCATCGCAGGCTAGAGGGGAGGACATCGGGCTCGGGCACCGCGCGCAAATGTACGTCGACGCGCTGCTCGGGAAGTGGCGCGACCCCGGCAGCGGTCCGAGTCGGTAGCGGCGTCCCCGGCGACTGCGAGAGCCGGGGACGATGGCATGTGAATCGCGGCCCCGCGCCTGATCGACTGGATTGCTCACTGGTAGGCGGATGCCTGGAGGTCGTACAGGTGGGCGGTAGTGGCCGGCGAGGTCGATGAGCCCGGCGTGCGTGCCGTACTCGATGATTCGCCCGCCGTCGAGCACGACGATCAGGCCGGCCACCCAGTTCCGGTCGTCGATCTTCAGTTGTTGTAGAAGGCCCGTCCGGTTCTCCCGCCGGAGACCGACCAAACCTCGGTAATGAGGCCGTCTTCGATGCGCAGCATGTCGATCCCGCTGATGCGCAGGTCGCGCCCGGTCTCGCCGGTGAAGCGCGCCAAATAGGGCTGGGCGATCTTGCCGCGAGGCCCCCCGTCGGCGAGGTGGACATCGGCGACGGCCTCGCCGTCGGGGGCGAAGTGCAATCCGGGACGGGCCGCCCGGAACTGGGCGATCATCTCGGCCAGCTGTGAAGGGTGCCGGATGTGGTCGAAGGCGTCCGTGCCCGGCTGGGCGTAACGAAGCCGGAACTGCGGCGCCATGATTCGATCGGCCAGGCTCAGCTCGCCGTTCCACAACGCGGACCACAACTCGAAGATGCGGACGTTGAAGTCCTCAACGTCCATGACCCGAGTGTCGGTGCTCATCACCACTCCAATGGTATCATTGATACGGTATCGATGGGATCGACATTATGCTCTCAATGAGACGATGTCAATGGAAGGATGTGGAAGGTGCCGGAGCTCACCTCCCCCGAGTGCGTGGTGCTCGGGCTGATCGCGCGCCACGGCGCGATGACGCCGTACGAGCTGAAGGCCAAGGTGGAGGAGTCGGTCGACTACTTCTGGCCAATCCCGCACGCGCAGCTCTACCGGATCCCGGCGCGGCTGGCCCAACTCGGTCTGCTGCAGGAGGAGGCCGAGCACACCGGACGCCGTCGCCGCGTCTTCCACCTCACCGACGCCGGCCACACCGCGCTGAAGCAGTGGCTGGCCGACCCGCACGCCCCCGAGCCGGAGACCCGCGACCCGGCGCAGCTCAAACTCTTCTTCGCCGACCTCGGCGACCCCGCCGACGTGGTGGCGCTCGCCCGCGAGCAGGCGCGCCAACACCGCTACTGGCTCGAGGTCTACCAGTCGCTGCGCGCCGGACTCGACCCCTCCGACCAGACGCGGCTGGTGTCGCGAGCCAGAATCCTCAAGCTCGGGATTCTGCACGAGCAGGCATACGTGGACTTCTGGGAGTCCCTCTCCATCGACCCCGACCTCGACGACCTGGCAGACACCAACTGAACCGGGCCGACCCAAGGCCACGCGGAGCCGGTGGAGAACCGCAGCCAGAGGTTAAAGCGGAGCTGAGTGCCTGTCCCATTGCTGGCTTCGGGGGGCCTGATCATCTGAAGCCAGGCCACGCCGGCGCGGCACTTGTCCTGTCTCGCTGATCCTGGCGTGTGCGTATCTATAAGTACGTCCTGAAACTCGCGACCGGCGGCGACCACCATGCCATCGAGAGCGGTGTGCCTAAATTCCGCCTCGAGCTGGCCTCCGGAGACTCATCACCGCAGGTCAGGGTGACTTCGTTGGATTCACGGTTGTTGCTCAGGTGACCCGCTGGCGACGGCTACTGTGCGGCGGCGTGCTGGCCGTAGACATGGACCGTCTGTCCACGGTAGTCCGTGTCGCGCAGGTGGCGGTGGCCGATGCGTTCGGCGACGGAGATGGAGCGCATGTTGCCGGGCAGGATGAGGGAGATCACCTCGTGCGCGCCCAGCGCACCGAAGCAGTAGTCGAGGGCGGCGCGGGCCGCTTCGGTGGCGTAGCCCTTGCCCCAGTGCTCGCGGGCCAGGCACCAGCCGACGCCCAGCCCGGGAAAGCCGTGTGGTCGCCAAGGTCCGGCGCGGCCGACGAACCGGCCCGTGGCCTTCTCGACGAGCGCCCAATGCGAGTAGCCGCGGATCTCCCGGTGCCCGATGAACGTGGCCAGGCTCCTCCAGGCATCACTCGGCGAAGTCCCCACGCTCTCCGCCAGCCCGTCCGCGACCTCCGGGTCGGCGAGCATTCTGGCGTAGTCGTCGAAGTCGTCGCCGGTCAGCGGACGCATCACGAGTCGTTCGGTTTCCATCATGGTCATGATGAGAAGTATGTGCCGCCCCTCCATGGCGCCTCAACCGGCCGTCGTCCTCCCTCGATCTGCCGATGCCGTGGGTCGGGGAGGGCGCGAGAGCCAGGCCGTCATGCGCGCCCAGGACCAGGAGGGCTCCGAGCGCGAGCCACCACAGGCCCCGCCCATGTAGGTGATGATGACTCCGCCGATCAGGATGCCGACGAATCCTCCTCTACGGGCCTCGGACTGCCGGTCAGAGTGGCGTTGCGTGGCCGCCTGGCGCTGCCGTTCGCGCTGGTCGTCAGTAATACAACGTCGATACGGGGCCGTTCCATGAGGACGACGATCACAGCCTTGCCCGGCCGGACCAGCGCAAACCCTCCCAGACGCTGAGGAACAGCCTCACACCAGACGGCTGTTCAACGACTCGGCCGCACCGAGGCGCAGGATCGGATCGAGCAAGCCCGGGAAGCGGTCGCTTAGATCGTCGGCGCGTGGCCGGATCCGCCGGTGTCGGCCGTCGACGGTCATGCTGATCAGCCCGGCCTCGCGCAGGACCCGCCAGTGATTGGACAGCGTCGACATCGGCACATCCAAACCGTCGGCGAGAACGGAACAGGTCGACTCGGGATTGGCCCAGGCGCGCCGCACCAACTCCAAGCGCACCGGATCACTGAGCGCGTGCAGCACTGGCGCGAGCGTCAGTGACTCGCGCGCGGGCTCGGGTAGCGGTCGCATGCCTCGACGATACCCCACAATTCGATAGTTCGGAATTATGGAACTATGGTGTGAGGGAGCCATTCGCATCATGAGAGGGAACAGCGTTGACCGCACACGAAGGCGCAACGAAGGCTGAACCGTCTGAGGCCGTAGGCATCGGATCGAACCGGGCAGCGTTGCTCACAGTGACCTGCCTGGGTCAGTTCATGGTGCTGCTCGACAGCACGATTGTTGGTGCGGCGCTGCCCGATATGCAGCAGCGGTTACACACCCACTTGAACGGTCTGCAATGGATTGTCGACGCCTACGTTCTGCTGGTCGCCATGCTGTTGCTGTCCGGCGGCGTCTTCGCCGACCGTTTCGGCCGCAAGCGGGTGTTCCTGGCCGGCGTCGCGGTGTTCACCGCCGCGTCCGTGCTGTGCGCCGTCGCACCCACGATCGGTTGGCTGATCACCGGACGGGTGGTGCAGGGCATCGGGGCCGCGGCGCTGAGCCCCGCCTCGCTGGCCCTGCTCGCCGCCGCGTATCCCGTTCCACAAGAACGAGTCAAGGCGATCGGGCTGTGGGCGGGATTCAGCGGGATCGGCCTGGCCGCCGGACCGTTGGCCGGTGGCATTCTGGTGGATGCCTTCGGTTGGCCCGCGATCTTCCTCGTCAATGTGCCCATCGGCGCGGTCCTGCTGCTGGCCGGTCTGCGCATTCTGGGCGAGTCCCGCAATTCCGGCGCACCGGCGATCGACATCCCGGGGACGGTCCTGTCCGTCCTGGGTGTGGGGGTGCTGACTTATGGGCTGATCGAGGGCGGTTCCCGTGGCTGGACCTCGCCGGTGATCCTGGGCAGCTTCGCCGCCGCGGTGCTGATCCTCGCCGCCTTCGTCGTCGTCGAAGGACGTGGTTCGACGCCGATGCTGCCATTGCGGCTGTTCCGGCAGCGGCTGTTCACGGTGTCCAACACGGCGATGGTCGTGGTGGGTTTCGCGCTCATGGGTTCGTCCTTCTTCTTCTCCCAGTTCTTCGTGTACGTCCAGGGCAGTTCGATTCTGCGCGCCGGCCTGCAGACCCTGCCCGCCTCCCTCGCCATGGTGGTCGTCAGCCCGTATGCGGGCCGGTTCGCCGCCAAGTACGGCTTCCGGATCGTGGTCACCATCGGTCTGGCGCTGGCTGGGCTGGGGCTGCTGGCGCTGGGCTTCGTGCACGCGGATACCGCCTACGGGAATGTGTGGTGGCGGCTGGCCGTGGTCGGCGTCGGTTTCGCTCTGACCATGTCCCCGCTGACCGGCGCCGCCATCCAGGCGGTCAGCCCGCAGGAAGGAGGCCTCGCGTCGGGCATCAGCAGCACCACCCGGCAGATCGGCGCGGTGCTCGGCGTGGCGGTGCTCGGAGCCATCGTCCGCGCCCGGGAATCCGGTGGCGCGTCCTTCGAGGCCGGCCTCAACAGCGCCTTCGTCGCGGCTGGCGCCGTCACCTTGGCCGGCGCCGTGTTCACCGGCCTGTGGCTGGTGAGGTCCAAGCCCGCGGAAGTCTCCACGCCGCGGCCACAACGCACCGACTCACCCACGGTCACGACACCGTCCTGACCCGCCCGGCTCGCATCCACGCCCAACCAACGGGTGGCCGGGACGCCCGGGCTGTACTGGCCGTAGCGGGCGTGTGGCGGGCCGGCCATCCGGGTGCGCACTGGCGGGAGGCGGTCAACGTGGCTGCCCCATCGCGCCCGTCGCGCTCCTTCTGGCGGCGCTCGCCGGGGCCGTCGTGTACGGGGTGCCGGCGTGGCAGGGGCCGTTCGTGGAGGACGAGCTCCGGCAGCTCCCTGGAGCTGGTGCCGTACTGGGTCGTCGTGGGGCTGACCTGGCGCGGGAGGAGCGGTGCGGCGGCTGCTTGCGCGTGGGCCTCCGCGCTGCGACGGGCTCCCGGTTGTGAGGACGCTCACAACCTGTCACAGGCGAGCGGGGCTTGTCGTCTTAGATGGCATGACAAACGCGGAACAGACCTCGGTGTTGATCACCGGAGGCAACAAGGGACTTGGTTTTGAGGCGGCCCGGCGGCTCGGGGAACAGGGCTGGACGATCTTTCTCGGCTCGCGTGATGAAGGTCGCGGACGGGCAGCGGCCGACAAGCTGACCGATGGTGGCGCGAACGTGGTCATGGTCCCGCTGGACGTGACCTCGGACGAGTCGGTGGCCGGCGCGGTACGGCTGGTCCGGGACCGCACCGACCGGCTGGATGTGTTGATCAACAACGCCGGCGCGCCAGGAAAGATCATTGCGCCTGCGGACGCGACGGCTGACGAAATTCATTCCGTCTACGACACCAACGTGTACGGACCGATCAGGGTCACGCACGCGTTCCTTCCCTTGCTGCAGGCGGCGGACCATCCGCGGGTGGTGATGGTGTCCAGCGGTGGCGGTTCCTTCGCGGTCGTGACCGATCCAGAGCAGCCCGTCTCGAAAATGCACGAGCTCGCCTACAGCTCGTCGAAAGCGGCGCTGAACATGATCACTGTCCGGTACGCCCAGGCGCTCCCGAACATCAAATTCAACGTCGCCACTCCCGGAGAAGTCGCCAACCGCAAGTTCGCCGCCACGGACATGAACCATCACACCGGCCAGCTGACGGTCACCGAGGGCACCGACTCGATCGTCAAACTCGCGATGATCGACGCCGACGGGCCGACCGGGACCTTCATCGATCGCCTTGGCCCCGTTGCGTGGTGACCACCGTGCAACCAACCTGCGGCCGACGCCGGAGACGCGGCGAAGGCCCGAGGTGTCACATCTCGAAGCCACCCTTGTCGCCCACGAAGGCGCGGCCCCCGTCTCCGTCGCCGGCGCGGGCGGTGGCACGTGGACAAGACCGTAGCGGAGGGGTACGGCATGATCGAGGGCCGGGCGCCTCGGATACCCTGCTGGACGTCGTGCGGCAGCGTCCTCGAACGAGAAGGCCAAGGAGATGAGCCGCGGTACGCGAATTGGCGGGAGGGATTCCGTGCCTGGGGCAGCGGATGAGACGGGCACGGACAGGTACCGGCCGCTGCTGTTCTCCATCGCCTACGGGATGACCGGATCCGTGGGCGACGCCGAGGACATCGTGCAGGACGCGTTCCTCGGCATGACCCGGGCGCGCCTGGCGGGAACCACGATCGCCGATCCGAAGGCGTACCTGACGACGGCGGTGACGCGGCTGGGCATCGACTACCTGCGTTCGGCGCGGGTGCGGCGGGAGACGTACGTGGGGGAGTGGCTGCCCGAGCCGGTCGTCATGCCCGCCGATGGGCCGGGGCCGGCCGAGCACGCCGAGCTGGCCGACTCGCTGTCGATGGCGTTCCTCGTGCTGCTGGAGTCCCTTTCGCCGGTGGAGCGGGCGGTGTTCATGCTGCGCGAGGTGTTCGGGTACGGCTACCCGGACGTGGCGAGGATCACCGGCAAGACCGAGGTGAACTGCCGGCAGATCTTCGCGCGCGCCAGGCAGCGCATCGCCGCCGGGGGGCAGGTACGCGACAGCGCGCCGCCCCCGGCGCGGCGGGCGGAAGGCGAGGAGTTCGCCCGCAGGTTCTTCGAGGCCGCCGCGGGCGGTGACATGGACGCGCTGCTCGGCATGCTCGCGCCCGACGTGGTGCTCCATGGGGACGGCGGCGGCAAGGCGCGGGCGATCGGGAAGCCCGCGACCGAGCGGCAGCGCGTCGGAAAGCTGCTCGTCGGCGGGCTCCGCCGGGTCCGGATGCTCGGCGTCTCCCTCCGGCTGGCCTGGGTCAACGGCCGGCCGGGCGCCGTGATGTACGACGCCGAAGGGCGTGTGGCCGGCGTGGTCGAACTCGACATCGCCGACGGCGTGGTCCAGGCGATCCACTCGGTGGCCAATCCCGACAAGCTTGGCCATATCGGACCGGTATCCGACGTAGGGCGACTGCCGGAGAAATAATCCACCCTCACCTCACCGTCAATCGGCAGACCGCCGCCATGGTCACAGGGCGACGACGAGAGGGCGATGAACGCCACCGACCTTGCCGAGGCGAGGGATCGTGCTGGTGATCGTGCACAGCCTGCAGACGATCCGCGACGCCGATCAGATCGTGGCGGTGCGGATCTACAATGTAAAGGCGCTCGGCTTGCCGACGATCAGGCCGCGATTGCGCGCATTGCAGGGGAGCTTGCGGTGGATGACGGCGAGTCGTCAGCGGCCTCATGACCATCCTCCTGGTTCGGCTCGGGCGGCAGGTGCGTGGCCTGCCGCCTGAGGTTTCGGAGCATGCTGTCGAATCAGGCCTCCGCCGCGTGATCCACCGGCTTGAGGGTCCCGACGCAACGTGATCGACTTCGAGCGCAAGCCTCACGCGGCGAAGCGAACTTGACCGTCGCCTCGAGCACGCTTATGACCAGGCGTCTGACCAGGAAAAAGCCCCAGGCGTGGACCCGATGGCCGGCGTCTGCGCCACAGGCCGCCTGAGAGCTGCCGCCGGTTCAGGAGGCTGCGACCGGTCCAGCATTGGTCGCTTGGTAAGCGAGCCATTGCTCTCGGGTGATCGCGTACTCGACTTCGCCAAGATGACTGCCGGGGAGCGGCGCTTCCCAGTCCAAGTGGAACGTACGGACGTACTGCATGCCGATTGCGGTCATCGTTGCGCGGGAGGCGGTGTTGACCGCCATGGTTTCGGCGAAGATGCGGGTCAGTCGAAGATCTTCGAATCCGTGGCGAATAAGCTCGCGGGCTCCCTCACTGGCCAAGCCCTGGCGCCAGCGGCGACGCAGGAGCCGGTATCCGAGTTCGGCCTGTCCTTCGATCGGGCCTTGGTCGACGCCCTCCGGTGGCTCCAGGATCCACCAGCCGACGAACTGCCCGTCGACGAAACCGACCCAGAACCCAAGCCCCGCAACGCGGCCTGCGGCGGCAACCCGCTGGCGATGGAGGACCTCGACTTCCTCACGGCTACGTGCACTGCTGGTGAGGTAGCGCATGACCTCGGGATCAGCGTCGAGTTCAATCTCGTGTTCGAGGTGCTCGTCGGACAGCGGAACAAGCTTGATGCGGTCGGTACGCAGTATCGCCTGGGACATGGGAGGCATTCTTGCGTTCGAGCCGCTTGCCGGTCATTCGCTTTTCCTGAGGGGTCGCTGATCGCGGCGCGTCTCTCTGCGGCTCGAAGAGATCGTATTACCAGTTCAGAGACACCCTCTCAGCTTGTTCTTTATCGTCCGGACACTTGTGCTGAGCGGGGTTTGATCGTTTCGCGGACAGCGAGACGGCCTTGTAGTGATCATGTGCGGTGTCGCGTCCTTCAGGGTGTGAATGCTCATGGGAGATCACATATCTGCGATAAGTTTCGTTGGACAAGTAAACGTTGGCTGGGCCAACTGTACACATAATCGTGGGCACGGCCAACAATTTGCTAGATTGCCTCCGTGGACATCCCAGAGGGAAAGCCGCCGAAGCGGCTGCGCACGCTACCGAGCAGGCTGACCAACCAGGCCGCACTGACCGCCAACCGGATCGTGGACCAAGCTCTCGCCAAGGCCGGCCTCCGGCGCTACCACTACTCGCTGCTCGCCGCATTGGAGGAGTACGGTCCAGCCAGCCAGGCAAGCCTCGGACGCCGGACCGGCATCGACCGCAGCGACATGGTGGCCACCGTCAACGATCTAGCCGAGCGGCAACTCGTCGAGCGCGCACCTGACCCCGAAGACCGCCGACGCAACATCATCACCATCACCGAGGCGGGCCGGCGGCAGCTCACCGAACTCGACCGGCTACTGGCCGGCGCCCAGGACGAGTTCCTCACCCCGCTACCCACCGCCGACCGGCAACACCTGATCGAGCTGCTCACCCGCCTCGTCGACCATCACAGCGGCGAACACCACTGATACGGCCTCCTCCAGGCCGGCTGAATGGATGGTCCGACGGATACTGCGGCCACTCGGCTCTTTCGGCTGGAGGTCCGGCAGGGGTGTGTCGGGGTCGGTGAGTCGTCGCGGGTTGCCGCGGTGTGCGGTGGCGATGAGTGCGCGGAGGTGGTCGGCGGCGCCCCAGTTGTCGATGGTCAGGGCGGCCACGGGGATGCCGCGGTCAAGCCGGGAGGCGGTGAATGCGGGAGTGCCGTGCTCGCCGCGGGTGATGATGCGGTCCCAGGGGGCGGGGAGTCCGACGTATTCGAGGGTGGAGCATGGCACATGGCTCCTAGATGATCTCGAGGTTGGCCATCATGCCCATGTCCTCGTGTTCGGCGTTGTGGCAGTGGAAGAGGTAACGGCCGCGGTAGCCGTCGAAACGGGTGATGATCTCCACCGCTTCGCCCGGCCGCAAGGAGACGGTGTCCTTGAGGCCCGCGTCGTGTGGCAGCGGCGGGCGGCCGCTGCGCGACAGCACGCGGAAGCCGACCAGGTGCAAGTGGATGGGGTGGTGGACGTCGGCGATCAGCCGCCACACCTCGATGTCGCCGAGCCGGGCGGTGACGTCGGTGCGGGCGGGGTCGAACGGGAGCCCGCCGATCAGCCATCCGTGATCGCCGCGCATCTGCCCGGCGCGGAAGGAGAACTCGCGCACCTCGACGGCGTCCGATCGTCGCCAGGTCGGCAGATCGGTGGAGAGGGTGCGTGGGATGCGGCTGTCGTCGGTGGCGTGGCGTGCGACGCGGAAGGCCATCACGTCGCGGGTACGGCCCGCGCCGAGCCGGTTGATGAGTCTGACGCGGCTCCCGACCGGGACACCCGAGAAGTCGATGATCACGTCGTAACGTTCTGCGGGTGCGATCGGCAGGAGCCGGTGGGTGACCGGCGTCGCGAGCAGTCCCTGGTCGGTGCCGATCTGGACGAGGTCGAGCCGGCGGCCGTCGTCGGTGACCGCTTCGAGTTCGTAGTGCCGGGCGTTGGAGGCGTTGAGGATGCGTAGCCGGTAGCGGGCCGTGTCGACCTCGTGTACGGGCCAGGGGGCGCCGTTGACCAAGATCACGTCGCCGAGGACTCCGGCGAGGTAGGGCTCGTGCACGCCCGGCCGCTCCCGCAGGGTGGGGTCGAGGGCGGGGTAGTCGAGGCTGCCGTCGGCGGTGAACGCGCGGTCGGCGATCATGAGAGGAAGTTCGCGCGGCCCTGCGGGCAGGCCGAGATCGTCTTCGGCGTCGTCGCGGACGATGTGCAGCCCGGCCAGGCCGCGCCAGATCGCGGGGGCGGTGAAGTCCATCCGGTGGTCGTGGTACCACAGCAGCGTGGGCCGCTGGTCCAGCGGGAAGGTGTAGTCCCGCGTCAGCTTGGTCACCACGGCCCGTGGATCGTGCATGCCATGCTCAGAGCCGTGACCCATGTGCATGGTGGCGTCGTGCCGGCCTTCGGGCAGGACGAGGTCGGTGGGGTAGCCGTCGGAGGCTGCCGGGGTGTGTCCGCCGTGCAGGTGCACGACGGTCGGCACGGGCAGCTCGTTGCGGTGTGACACGGTAACCGGCCGGCCGCGGCGCGACTCGATGGTCGGCCCGGGGAAGGTGCCCTCATACGTCCACAGCGGCGTCCTCACACCAGGCAGAATCTCCGCACTCGCTTCACGCTGGGTGATCTCATAACGGTCGGTGCCGCCCGAGGTGCTGATCGGCTTCAGAACGGCGGGAATCGGCAGCGGCACCTGGAAAGGCGGCGGTAGTGGTACGGCACTGCGCAGCTCGGCGCCGGTGATCGACGGCCGGCGGGCCAGCGCGGCCGAGGTCGACAGCCCGGTGGCCGCCATCAGCCCGAACGCCCCGCCGATGCCCAGCATCCGCCGCCTGGTCATGCCACGCTCACGCATTGCGGGCCTGCCTCCGCGGGAGGGGCCGGTGCCAGACCGCGATGAACTGCACGACGAGCGCGGCGACGGTCATCACGCCCAGCGGGATGTGCAGCCACAACGCGCCCTCCAAGCCGGCGACGTACTGCACCGTCTCGGCCGCCACCACCGCCATCGTGGCCAGGAACGGCCAGGCCTGACGCAGCCGGACCCAGACGACGATCGCCGCGAGCATCTGCAGGTAACCGATGGAGGTGACCACGTCGGCGCCGAGCGCGTGCCAGCGCAGGCTGTCGAAGTCACCGGTCAGATACACCCCGGCGAACACCGGCTGGCCGACGATCGCCACCACATGCGCGCTGACAATGGCCCGGAAAACCCACCCGGTCGCCCTTGTCCGATGCGCGGCAGCGGATCCCAGATTGCTGGTGACCATGAGGGATCCTCCTCACCCTGATCTATATATGCGAACGCGCCCGACAATATGGCTCGAGAGTTATCTTGTCTAAGATTAATATTGCTATGGTGTTATGACCCGGGAGGCATGATGGAGCTGAACTCGCTCAAGCAGTTCCTGGTGGTGGCGCGGCTGGAGCACCTCAGCCGCGCGGCCGAGGCGCTCCGCGTCGCCCAGCCGTCGCTGAGCCGTACCATCGCCCGGTTGGAGGGCGAGCTGGGCGTACCGCTGTTCGATCGGAGCGGCCGGCTCCGGCTGAATGACACGGGCAAGCTCTTCCGCGACTACGTAGAACGCGCCCTGGGCGAGCTCGATGCGGGGCGGCGCGCCGTCGCCGAGGCCACCAGCGAGGGTGTGGGCACGGTGCGGCTGGCGTCGGAGACCTTCATGACTCTCACCGGACCGTTGGCTGCCTACAAGCGCGCCCATCCCTCCATCGAGGTCCAACTCCACTGGTCACCGGCCGAGGACATGGCCCGCCGCCTACGGGCCCAGGACGTCGATCTGTGTGTCGCCTCGCAGCCGATCCATGCCGAGGGCCTGGAGTCGACGCAGTTGTTCGATGAGGCTGTGGGGGTGGGCACGCCGCTCGATCACCCGCTGGCGGGCCGTGCTTCCGTGAGCATCGACGAACTCACCGACCAGCCCTTCATCACCGCCCGCAAGGGGCACTGGCTACGCCGGCTGCTCGATCGGCTCTTCGCCGCGAGAGGCATCACGCCGAAGATCGTCTGCGAGAGCGACGAGCCCGCCGCCATCGCGGAGCTGATCAGCGCGGGACTCGGCATCGGTCTCGTTCCGGCCTTCGCCCGCCGAAGCGCCACGCGCACCCCCGGCGCCTGGATCGCCGTCGACAGCCCCGACTGCCGTCGCGCGGTCACCCTGCACTGGGGCGCCGACAGCCACCTGTCAACCGCCGCCCGGCTGATGCGGACCACGATCACCAGCTGGGACTGGGTCACCGGGGAACCGCAAGAGAAACGCTGATGATCAGCTCGCGGGGTGGGCGCGACATGCCCCGGGTCTTGGCCATCGCGGTTGCGCAGCCCGTGTCGGCACTTGGCTATTGAGAGTGAGCAGTGCGAGTCAGCCCGTCGTCCAGGGGCGGAGCTTGTCAGGGTTGCGTACGGCCCAGATGCGCTTGATCCGCTCGCCTGCGACCTCGAACGCGTACACCGATACGGTGACGCCGTCTTGCTGGGCGATCAGGCCGGGTTGGCCGTTGACCGTACGCTCCATGATCGTCAGGTTGCGGAGTCTGCCCTCGAGATTGACCAGTGAGCGCACGATCTGCTCGGCGCCCACCATCGGGCGGAGCGCGGCGCCGACGACGCCGCCGCCGTCGGCGATCGCCGTGGCGTCGGGGTCGAGGAGGCCGATGAGGGCGTTGATGTCCTTGGCCTCCCAGGCCTGCTTGAAGTCTCTCACGACGCCGGCCTGCTGGGCTGCCAGAGCAGCCGGAGCCTGCGACGCGCGGATGCGGCGGCGGGCCGAGGAGGCCAGCTGGCGGCATGCAGCCGGGGTACGGCCGACGATCTCGGCCACTTCGGCGAAGGAATACCGGAAGACATCGTGCAGAATGAACGCGACGCGCTCGGCCGGGGTCATCGCTTCGAGCACGACGAGGAAGGCCATGTTGACCGACTCATCCAGGGTGACCCGGTCGGCCGGGTCGACGGTGATGCCGTCCGACCGCCCAGTGATCCACTCCGTAGGGTCGGGTAGCGGTTCGGGGACCCATTCGCCCACGTAGGTCTCTCGCCGGGCGCGTGCCGAGGAGAGCACGTTGAGGCACAGACGGCTGGCGACCTTGCTCAGCCAGGCCCCGGGGGATTCGATGGCGTCCTGCTGCTGCCGGGACATGGCGTACCAGCGGGTGTAGGTCTCTTGTACGACATCTTCGGCGTCGGCCAGGGAGCCGAGGAGCCGGTAGGCGAGATTGATCAGCTGGCGCCGCTCGCCCATGATCGCGCTCAGGCCTGGATCGAGCCGGCCGCCTCCTGGCTCGGACTGGATCGTCATCGTGTCGTCGGCCCCCTTGGTCGCATCTTCTCTTACCAGTCCGACAAGACAGCGCAGTGAACTGTGAGGTTGGCGCGTCGCCTCACATTCTGAGGGGTTGCGTTGTCGTACTGCACGGAGGAGCACACCAGACCGATGGGCGACCTCGAGACCATCGCCGACCGAATCGAGATCGAGACGCTGCGCGGTGAGTTCACCGATGCCGTATCAGCATCAGAACAGGAGAACGATGATCAAGATTGGGATCATACTTGGCAGCACCCGCCCCGGCCGCAAGGGCGAACAGGTCGCCAAGTGGGTTTATGAGAGGGCGGCGCGCCGCAGAGACGCCGAGTTCGAGGTGATCGACCTGCTTGACAACCCGTTGCCGCACCTGGACGAGCCTGCGCCGGCGCCGGCGTCACTGGGCCGGTATCAGCACGAGCACACCAGGGCGTGGGCGGACACCATCGCCTCGTTCGATGGGTTCGTGATGGTCACTCCCGAGTACAACCACTCCATCCCCGGAGTGCTCAAGAACGCCATCGACTACTTGCACGCGGAGTGGATCAACAAGGCGGCCGGGTTCGTCTCCTACGGCGGCGTGGGCGGCGCCCGCGCGGTCGAGCAGCTGCGGCTGATTTGCGGCGCACTGCAGATGGCCGATGTGGCTCCGCAGGTCACACTGTCACTGCTGACCGAGTTCGAGAATTACACCGTCTTCAAGCCGGGCGACCACAACGTCATTGCCTTGGACACGCTGCTGGACCAGGTCGTCGCCTGGAGCACCGCCCTCGCGCCACTGCGCGCCGCTTCCCCGGTCGCTGTCGCCTGAACCCCGGAACCCCGTCCCCGGCGGCATCGGCGAGCCGTCGTGGCACCTCACATTTTGCAGGACTGCGCCGTCGGACTACTGGAACCACAAAGGACCGTCCTGCGGGCAGGAATTTCTTGAATGGAGGATGCGATGACTTCGACCGATTCCGAAGTTCGTACGGCAGCCGGGGCCTGACATCCCAGGGTGCTGTGTTGTCGTACTAGTGAGAAGTCAAGATTTCACGCCGGACGGAAGGGATGGGTAGCGATGCCTACGCAACGCGAGGTAGACGAAGCCAAGATCAGGCAGCATGTCGACAAGATAGCCGAAGGAATTCGAGCCAAGGATCTCGAGGGCCTGAAGCAGCTTTACGCGGCGGACGTCGTGTCCTTCGACGTCGAGCCGCCGCTGCAGCACGTAGGGATCGAGGCGAAATTGAAGAACTGGGCGAACGCGTTCACGTTCTTCCAGGACGTGAGTTATGAGGTTCGCGACCTGACGCTCACCGTGGGCGATGATGTGGCATTCGGGCACTGCTTCGGCCGGCTCAGCGGCACGCTGGAGAACGGGACGGCGACGAGCGGCATGTGGGTCCGGGGCACTTTCTGCTTCCGGAAGATCGACAGCAATTGGTTGATCGTGCACGACCAGGCTTCTGTGCCGTTCGATATACGGAGCGGCAAAGGAGTGACCGACCTCGAGCCCTGACGAGTCGCACAAGTTCGGGACACCGCGGGCGGTGCTGCCCCTCCATCGCCTACCTCCACGGCAACGGGATGCAGATGCGCAGCCTGTTCGTCCCGGCCACCCCCTTCGAACTCGCGCTGCGCAAGGTCATGGTGCGAGTGAACAAGATGCCGGTCACCTCTCCGCTGTTCGTCCGGTGGCGGACCAAGAGCAAGGCAGCCCGTGTCTCACCCGACGCTCTCACTCGCTGGCAAACCCGCCGCGACCGGCGCCGCCGTCAAGCAGCTGCGGGCACTGCCCGCCGAAGATGAGCCAGGTGTGTTCGGCCGGCGGCGACATCGCCGTACGCGGCGCGTCACCGTTTCGGGAGGAGCTTGTCCGTCCACAGCGGACAACAAAAGGCAAAGGCAAGGAGGTTACCCACTCCTTGCCACTTCCAATCTATAGCGCACCGGGGGCCTTGCGGCAAGGACCGGTTCGTGCTGCATAATCTCCGACCGAAGCCAGAACCTGCGGGAATCAGGGATTCGCGAAGTACGAACCGCTGGTGGGACGCGCGGTGCGGTTGCGGGCACTCGGCGCGGAGGCAGGGGGTGTGCGCGCCGCCGGACTGCGCGGAGGAGCTGGCCGAAATGCAACCTTTGAATGGGGGGTTTGATGATTGACGTGATCGTTGCCGGTGGGGGACCGACCGGCATGATGCTGGCCAGTGAGTTGCGGCTGCACGGCGTGCACGCGCTCGTGCTGGAGAAGGACGCGGAGCCGACCAGGCGCGCCGGCGGGCTCGGCCTGCACATGCGCAGCATCGAGGTGATGGACCAGCGCGGTCTGCTGGAGCAGTTCCTCGCGCTCGGCAAGCAATACCCGGTCGGCCGTTTCTTCGCCGGCATCACCAAACCGGCGCCGGACCGGCTGGACACCGCACATCCGTACATCCTCGGCATCCCGCAGCCCACCGTCGAGCGCCTGCTGACCGAGCACGCCACCGAGCTAGGCGCCGAGATCCGGCGTGGCTGCGAACTGGTCGGGCTGAGCCAGGACGAACACGGGGTGACCGTCGAGCTGGCCGACGGCACGCAGTTGCGCTCGCGCTACCTCGTCGGGTGCGACGGCGGCCGCAGCACGGTGCGCAGGCTGCTCGGGGTCGGCTTCCCCGGCGAGCCCGCCACGCACGAGTGGCTGCTGGGCGAGGTGGAGGTGGCCGTGCCGCCGGAGACGCTGATGGCCGTGGTGACCGAAGTCCACAAGACCCACAAGGGGTTCGGCGCCGGGCCGCTCGGGGACGGGGTGTACCGCGTCGTCGCGCCCGCCGCCGGGGTGGCGGAGGACCGCACGGTCCTGCCGACCCTGGACGAGCTGAAGCAGCAGGTGCGAAAGCTCGCCGGCACCGACTTCGGCCTGCACTCACCGCGCTTGCTCTCGCGCTTCGGCGACGCCACCCGGCTGGCCGAGCGCTACCGGACCGGCCGGGTGCTGCTGGCCGGCGACGCGGCGCACATCCACCCGCCGTTGGGCGGGCAGGGGCTCAACCTCGGTATCCAGGACGCGTTCAACCTGGGCTGGAAACTGGCCGCCGAGGTCGGTGGCTGGGCGCCGGAGGAGCTGCTGGACAGCTACCACACCGAACGGCACCCGGTGGCCGCCGACGTGCTGGACAACACCCGGGCGCAGGTCGAGTTGGGGTCCCTCGAGCCGGGTCCCCAGGCAGTGCGCCGGCTGTTGTCGCAACTGGTGGACTTCGAGGACGTGAACCGGTACCTGATCGAGAAGATCACCGCGATCGGGATCCGCTACGACTTCGGCGAGGGCCACTCACTGCTCGGCCGGCGGATGCGGGACGTGGAGCTGAAGCGCGGTCGCCTCTACGAGCTGATGCACGGCGGCCGCGGACTGCTGCTCGACCAGACCGGCAGCCTCTCGGTGGCGGGCTGGGCGGATCGGGTCGACCACGTCGTCGACATCAGCGAGGAACTGGACGTGCCCGCCGCGCTGCTGCGGCCGGACGGCCATGTGGCGTGGGTCGGCGACGATCAGCGTGAGCTGCACAGCCAGCTGCCACGGTGGTTCGGCGCCGCCGTCAGCTGAGCACGGAGTTGTGGCTCGAAAGGGTCGGACCTGTCCCCGGCCGAGTTGGGCGCGGTCCGGTGCGTGACATCCGGTCCTGGTGCTTGGGGCGGTGGCGGCCGCGTGGAACCTCCCGCTGAGGGCACCGCGATCCAGCTGTACGAGTAACCGGCCCCGGCCCGCGCCTGCGCCAATCGTCCACTGTCCTGATCGCGGATCGTGCGCCGGAAGCGTCGCCCTCTGACTTATATGCGTTGGCGTCGCAGTCCTCGATCGGGTTAGCGTTGCTTCCGTCATGCGCCAGGAGAACGTGCCCTGCCTGTGCCTCTGAGTCAGCAGATTGGAGATGCGGCATGACTTCTCAGCTCGTCGCGCTCTGCTTCGATGCGAACGACCCGCTCCGTCTCGCGCGCTTCTGGGCCGGCGTCCTGGGCTGGGAGACGGCCGACGACCCCCATGACGGCATCGCGATCCTGCCGAGCGATGACACCGGGTTCCGGATCCGATTTCTTCCGACCCAGGAGAAGAAGACCGGCCCCAACCAGATGCACTTCGACCTGACGAGCACGTCCCTCGAGGACCAGCAGCAGACGGTGGCGAGGTCGCTCGAACTCGGTGCGCAGCACATCGACATCGGGCAACGCCCGGAGGAGGGTCATGTGGTGCTCGCCGACCCCGAAGGCAATGAGTTCTGCGTCATCGAGCCGGACAACAACTTCCTTGCCGACTGCGGATTCATCGGAGCGCTCGCGAGCGACGGTTCGCAGGAGGTCGGGTACTTCTGGAGCGAAGCGCTGGGCTGGCCGTTGGTCTGGGACCAGGACCAAGAGACCGCGATCCGCTCGCCCCACGGCGGTCCGAAGATCACCTGGGGCGGTCCGCCAGTGGCGCCGAAGACCGGGAAGAACAGACTGCACTTCGACCTCGCGCCACCTATGCACGGTGATCAGCAAGCGGAGGTCGACCGTCTCATCTCCCTGGGAGCGACGCGAATCGACATCGGCCAGAGCGGGGTCAGTTGGGTGGTGATGGCCGATCCCGATGGCAATGAGTTCTGTGTTTTGACTCCCCGATAGCGTGACCCCGGGCGGCGCCGCGACGGTGTCGCAGATGCCCCGTACGGTGAAAATCTCGATTGTCGGGGGCTGAACGTGTACTCCCCGGCCATGCCCGAGACCCTGATCGGCGATTTCGACGCCAATCCCGACGTCGGCCCCGCCGTGATCCACACGCCGGCGACCGGGAAATGAGTGCGCAAGGAGCTGCCGTCGTGTCTGGTCGGTGATTCCGGCACCGGCAAGTCGCACCTGCTGATCGCGCTGTGCGCCGAAGCCGCCAAAACCCTGGTAGCCAAGCTCGTCAACGAGCCGGCCGAGGCCGCCGACGAGAAGATGCACGAGGTACGGCTTGCAGCAGTGAACGCAGCAGTTGTGCGGCGGTGTCGGCGGACACTTCGCCGGGCGTGTTCATGATCTGGGAGGCGAGTCCGTCGACGAACGTGTGCAGGAGCGCCGCCCAGAGCTCGACCTGGGGATCGGGGTGCGGGAGCGTCGCCTGGCCCGGTTCGCGGGCCGGCTCGTGTCCGCGTAGGGTGGCGCCCCGCCGTGATCGGGATAACGCTCTATCTGCTGCTGTCCAGGCCGCACCGCGTGGGCGCGCTGCTCGGCGCGTACCTCGGATCGGTCGCGATCGCGTACTTCGCCTTAGGCGTACTGCTCATGCTCGGCCTGGGCGCCGTCGTGCCACATATAGATGACACCGTGTGGGTCTGGGGACAGGCCGTCCTCGGCGTAGCGCTCCTGGTGGGGAGCTTCTTCATCCCCGACAAGAACCCCGAACGCGCATCCATCCGGGCCCGGTCCTTCACCATGCGCTCGATGCTGCTGCTGGGGCTGGGGACCTGGCTGTTCGAGTCCGCCACCGGCCGTGCCGTACTTCGGCGCGATCGGCCTCATGACCTCGGCCGGCCTGCCCGCCGTCCAATGGTCACCACTACTCGGCGTTTACGTGACCATCATGGTGATCCCCGGCATCCTGCTCTCTGTCGCATGGGCCACCCTGGGCGAACGGATGCGTGAACGGTTCGAACGGTGGCAGAACAAGCTCTCCTCTGGATCCCGTACAACACTGCGCTGGATCGTCGGGATAGCAGGAGTCCTGATCCTCCTGGACGCAGCACCAGACCACATCATCACGATCACGATGAGTCCGTAACCGCCCGCATTGGCTCCTCGACGAAGCTCCCGTACACCGCGGGCCTGCTCCTCGGCTCAGAAACTCCACTGGCACGGCACGGCACGGCACGGCGATAGCGATCAATACGCCGTTGGTCTGGAGGATGGTGACGAGCCGCCCGTCACGGCCGTGGACCTGCCAACCGTCGGGTGCGGCGTGCAGCCATCCCATCTGTGTCGCCACAGTGGCGGCCGCCGGTTCTCTCGGCGCACGCCGTACCGAGCTCGGCGCCGCGGTGGCCGACGTGACGGCGGCCGCGCTGGCGGGTTGACCGGCGGGGGTCTCAGCGGGCGGGGGAGCGGTGCCCGTCATGCTCTGTCCCGTCGCGGCGGGCGGTGATTCGTCGTCTTTTCCGCCCTTCGACAGCTCCGCAAAACGGCCGCCCCAGGGCTCACCCACCATCGGGGCGGTCGAGTCGGCCGGGATGGCCTGGCCGGTCGCCGATGAGTTTCCATCGCGGGAGCGGTCTCACTCTCGAAACGACTGGAAGGAGCGGCTCCGGTGGACTTGTACAGCGTCGTGTGCGTGCGTGACCGGGCGACATCGCAGAAGTGGTTCGAGGTGTTCTTCGGGCGGCCGGCGGACGAGATCATTGGCGAGGAGTACCTGTGGCGGGTTGGTGAGAGCGCGTGGGTCGTCATCGACGACCGGCACATGCGGGCCGCACGGGTGGGCGGCACCATGATCACGTTCGGCGTAACAGACCTCGACGACATGTTGGCCCGGCTCGCCGTGCACGGCATCGAGCACGAGCCCGTGGAGACCTACGGCAACGGTGTGCGTCACGTGGAAGTCCTCGACCCTGACGGCAACAGCCTCTCGCTCGCGGAGGCACCCGCCCGGTAGCCCGGTCGGGCTGTGCTGCGTTCGCCCGGCTGCGTACTGGGCCCTGGGCGAAGACGCCCCAGCCCGAGGATGGAGACGGCGAAGGCATGGTGGGCGTGTTCCGTGCTTCTCCGGCGGAGGCGGGCGCGGTGCCGGCGCATGCTGGACGTTCTCAACGGCGTCTCACCAGCTCTGATCCTCAACGATCGGCGGGACGTGCCGGCGGCCAACCACCTGGCCAGTGCGCTGATCGCGGGCTTCGACGCGCTGCCGCACCGTGACCGCAACCTCGTCCGTTACATCCTGCTCGACCCTGGGGCCCGCGAGCTGTATACCGACTGGGACGAGGTCGGAGAAGTCGTGGCCGCGGACCTGCGGCTGGCGGCCGGACGTCGGCCCGACGACTCCCGGCTGAGCGAGCTGATCGGCGAGCTGTGCGTCAAGGTGCCGGAGTCAACAGCTGGTGGTCCAGCCATCGGGTGGATCAGTGCGCTCACGGCGTTCAGCGTTTTCCACCCCCCTTTGGTGGGCGAGCTCACGTTGTACCGGGAGACGCTGACCTTCCCCGCCGATCCGGACCAGATCATGTGCCTCTACACCGCCGAACCCGGAACCGCCTCGGCGCAGGCCCTCGGGCTGCTCGCCAGCTGGACCGCCCCGGACAGCACAGTCCGCGGCGCATCGCCGGAATCTGGGATCACCCGTGGAAGGATCCTCTCGTGACTCGTCTCGACTCGTCCCCGGCGGGTGCCTTTGCCCGCGATGGCGTCAGCCTGCGCCTCATCTGGCCTCAGTGGCAGGGTGCCGGTGCGGCGATGGTGAGGACGCTTGTGCCCGAGTTGCCGTTCGACGTCGCCCGTCGCGGCCACGCCGTGGGCGCGGCGGTCCTGGAGGCGGTCCTGCCGCCGCACGACGGTCCCACCGCGACGGTCCCGGTCACGATGTCCGACAACGGCTTGGAGGTACGCGACGGCGTCGAGGCCAAGAACGCCGTCCTGGAACAGCTCGCGACTGCCCTGGAAGTGATCCGAAGCCACGACCCGGCGCGGATCACGACCCTCGGTGGCGAGTGCTCGGTCAGCGTGGCCCCGTTCTCCGAGCTCGCCCGGCGCTACGGCGACGACCTGGCGATCATCTGGATCGACTCCCACCCCGACATCGGCACCCCGCGAAGCGAGTACCACGGCTACCACGCGATGGCCGTCGCCACGCTCACCGGCCACGGCGACCCGGATGTGCGGAAACTGCTTCCGGCGACCGTCTCCGCGGACCGGGTCGCCCTGGTGGGACTGCACGAGTGGACCGACGACGACTTCCCCAACGTCGCCGCTTGGGGCATCCCGTCCTTCGGCCCCGACGAGCTCCGCGACTCGACCCGGCCCGTCCTCGGCTGGCTGGCTGCCACCGGCTGCTCGCGCGTCGCCATTCACTTCGACGTCGACTCCATCGACAGCAACGAGATCGGCCTGGGGCTCGGCATGGTGCCCGGCGGGCTCACCGGCAACGAGGTGCGACGCATCATCGCCGACGTCGACGCCTGCGTGGATGTCGTCGGGCTCACGATCGCGGAGTTCATCCCACGGCAGGTCATGCACCTCCAGCAGATCCTCGAGGGGGTCCCGCTGGTCTCCTGAGGTCCGGCGGTTCGTCGCGAGCTCAGCAGGCGGCCACTACAAGAGATCGCGTCGTCCTCGACGTCCGGCCACCAGCGGATCGACCGCCGCACCGCACTGCGCCAAGGCAGGCGTCTTCTCCATTCTCAAGATCAATTCACGCAACGATGTCCGTGACCGTGACGCCGCGAGCGGACGGTCCGGCGGGAGGTGCATCGTCAAGGCCATGGTGACGCGACGGTTCGAGGCGCTCCCGGAGATGGTCGTGGGGGACTGCCCCAAGCCGGTGCGGCGTGCCGGCACGTCGTTGATCCGCATGCATTCCGCCACGATCGACCAGTACTCCAAGACGATGCGCGCGGGCGGCTTCTCTCGCGTGCAGGCTCCTGCTGGAGTTGCGCGGCAGTCTCGACTGGGCGCAGGGGCCGGGTTTTCGGGTTACGTGAAGTTCGTGGTACTTTCTTGATCGTAAGGTGCAGCGCTCGTTCACGAGCGCGTCGGGACATCCGGCCGGCACGACAGCCTCAGTACAGGCTGTCTGGATCTCTCAGCGGAGAGCGTGCCTTGCCATGTCCACAACCTCCTTCCCACGTGTATGGGCAGTCTCCTTGCTCGTGGTCGCCGCCGATGTGCTCGACCTGCTGAGCACCACGGTGACCAACGTGGCCGCCCCCACCGTCGTGCGGGACCTCGGCGCCTCCTGGCTCGGCGCGAGCTACACGCTCGCGATGGGATCCCTTGGCACGGTGGCCGGCGTCGCCGCGTTGGCCGCGTTCGGATGGCATCAGGCACGCACCAACCGGCCGCCCGCTCAATGCGGTGCAGCAGGTCGTCAGCGCGGCCGGCTCCGCCATCGTGTCGACGGTCTATCCGGTGACCGTCACGCCGAGCGCTCCGTCCAGCGGCGTTTTGCCCGGTCTGCTCGCATCCATATCCGTACCAATCACGGGAGATTGTCCATGATTCTCATCACCGGCGGCCGCGGCGCGGTCGCCGCCCACCTGCTGGCTCTGCTGCTCCAGGCCGATCAGCCCGTACGCGTAGCCTCCAGCAACCCTGGAGAACTACAGGTCCCCGACGGCATCACAGCCGTCACCTGCAACCTCAGAGATCCCGCCACCTTCCCGGCAGCTCTGTCCGGCGTCACCGAGGTCTTCCTGTACGCCGAGGCCTCGCACATCGCCGAGTTCGTCGACGCCGCCGTTACGGCAGGCGTCAAGCACGTCGTCCTGCTGTCGTCCGCCGGCGTGCTGAACCCCGACGCGGCCGGTGATCCGCTGGCCAAGTCCCATCTCGACGTCGAGACCGCACTGCTCACCTCACCGCTCGCCACCACGCTCCTGCGCCCCGGTTCCTTCGCCGGCAACGCGGGAGCCTGGGCCTGGCCCATCAAGGCCGGTCGTCCGGTGAGCCTGCCCTACCCGGGCTCCCACACCGACCCCATCCACGAACGGGACATCGCCGAAGTGGCCTTCACCGTGCTCACCGACCCACACCACCAGGGTCGGCGCCTCCACCTGACCGGCCCGGAGAGTCTCACGTTCAGTGAACAGATCGAGCAACTCGCCGAGATCACCGGCCGGCCGATCACCGTCAACCACGTCACCCGCGAGGAATGGAAACAGGAAATGGCCGATTACATCCCCGGTCCTTACGCGGACCCCTTGCTCGACTACTGGCAGGCCCATGACGGCCGCCCCGTGCCCCTGACCGACACCGTCGAACAGCTCACCGGTCACGCTCCCCGCACCTTCGCCACGTGGGCTCGCGACCACGCCACGGCCTTCATCGAATAGCACCGAACACTGTCCCCACAGGCCCTGCCGGGCACGTCCTCACCGGCGTGCCCACCTGTCCAATCGGCCGGCATCGCGCAAGAGCGACACAGGCGGGGTGGAGGTGATCTGCCGCGGCGGGGCAGCCGGATCGTCCATCCGCGACGGCCTCCTGGATCTTGGCCAGCTCGCCGGTCCGCCCGACCAGCTCGGGCCGCGGTGTCCGGACAGATCCCAGCCTCGTCAACCTGTCATCGGTCATGGCATCCTCCGGAGCATCCGGGCGATCAGGTCAGGACCAGGCGCACGGCCGACGCCGCGTTGATCATACAAATGTGCGAGGCGGGAG
Source organism: Nonomuraea sp. CA-141351 (assembly GCF_050944675.1). Lineage (NCBI taxonomy): Bacteria > Bacillati > Actinomycetota > Actinomycetes > Streptosporangiales > Streptosporangiaceae > Nonomuraea > Nonomuraea sp. CA-141351. The sequence goes on along the minus strand of NZ_CP191982.1, from coordinate 6,440,964 downwards.
GCAGAGCGGCAGCCGGCGGGGCGTGTCCGTCATGCCTTGAGCAGCTCCTCGCTCAGTTCCCAGAGCCGCTGGGCGGACTGCGGGTCGATCGCGTGCGGCGCGATGTCTGACGGGATGTCCTGCTCGGCGCCGAAGGTGAAGGGCTTCGGGTCGTCGTCCAGCGGTGAGACGTCGTTGTCCTTGAGGTAGACGCCGCCGATCCCGGCGAGCAGCGGACTGGTCGCCGCGAACACGATGGTGGCGGCCCCCTGCTGCGGGGTCTTCTTCCCGCGGTCGGGGTCGATGATCGGCCGGCCGGACTCGTCGATCAGCCCCATGGCCCGCAGCTGGTCCTCGCCCGCCGAGCTGTTCAGGTTCGTGCCGACGACCACGCCTGGGTGCACCGCGTAGCCGCGGATCCCGTCCTCGGCCCATCGCCGGTCCAGCTCGACGGCGAACAGCACGTTGGCGGTCTTGGACTGGGCGTAGGCGAGATGAGGGTCGTAGCCGGTGGTGAAGTGCGGGTCGTCCCAGCGGATGTCGGAGAGTCGCTGGGCACCGGATGACACGTTGACGACTCGGGCACCGTGGGCGGCGCGCAGTGCGGGCAGCAGGCCCAGGGTCAGCTGGAAGTGGCCGAGATGGTTGGTCGCGAACTGCGATTCGTACCCGCGCGCGTCTCGAACCAGTTCGTCAGGGGCAGGGAGACCGGCGTTGTTGATCAGGATGTGGAGCGGGCGGCCGGAATCGAGGTAACGGGCGGCGAAGGCGTCGATCGACGCCGGGTCGAGGAGGTCCAGCCGGCTGACCTCGACGCGCTCGATCCCGGCCAGCGCGAGCGCGGCGCGGTCCGGGTCACGCGAGCCCACGGTGACGGATGCGCCGGCGTTGCTGAGCTCTCGGGTGGTCTCCAGGCCGAGCCCGGAGTGGCCGCCGGTGACGATGACGTTCGTGCCGGCCAGGTCGATGCCCGCGAGGACGTCGGCGGCCGTCGAGGCGGCGGTGAACCCTGTCCCGAGGGGGTGCTGCTTGTGAGTCATGGGACCAGTCCTTTCGTGGTGAGTTGGCCGTGTTCTGTTCTGGGATCTCGTGCGGGGGGCGATGCGGGGGTGCGGTCAGGCGGCGGCGCGTTCGTCGAGCGGCCGGCGGCGCAGGCGTGCGCGCTCGATGGCGGCTGGCTTGTAGGCCATGTCGAGCGTGCCGACATCGGTGCCGGGTGGCACGATCTCGTCGATCCGGTCGAGGATCTCGTCGGTGAGCGTGACGTCGAGGCCGGCGAGAAGGTCGTCGAGGTGCTCCATGGTGCGCGGCCCGATGATCGCGCTGGTCACACCGGGATGAGCGATCGCGAACGCCATCGCGAGGTGCGTCATCGGCAAGCCCGCCTCTTCGGCGAGCGGAATGATCTGTTCGACGGCATCGAGCCGACGCTCGTCACTGAGGTGCTTGAAATAGGCGACGCGGCGGAGGTCGGTCTGCTGACCCTTGCGGATGCGCCCGGTGAGCAGTCCCTGCGCGAGAGGGCTCCACACCAGCGTGCCCATCCCGAAGCGCTGGGCGACGGGCAGCACCTCGGCTTCGATGCCGCGGTTGAGGATCGAGTAGGTCGGTTGTTCGGTGCGGAACCGTTCCAGGCCGCGCCGCTCAGCCACCCACTGGGCTTCGACGATGTCGGAGGCGGGCATCGTGGACGACCCGATCATTCGGACTTTACCGCTGTGGATCAGGTCCGAGAGCGCCGAAAGCGTCTCCTCGATGTCGGTGTCGGGGTCCGGCCGGTGGATTTGGTAGAGGTCGAGGTGGTCGGTCTGCAGGCGACGCAGCGAGTTCTCGACCGCGGTCATGATCCAGCGCCGGGAGTTGCCTCGCTGATTGGGATCATCTCCCATCGGGAGATGCAGCTTGGTCGCAAGGACGACGTCGTCGCGACGCCCCTTGAGCGCCTTTCCCACGATCTCTTCTGACTCGCCGTGGGAGTACGCGTCGGCGGTGTCCACGAAGTTGATCCCCGCGTCCAGGGCCTTGTGGATGATCTTGATTGAGTCGTCGTGGTCGGGGTTGCCGACGGCCCCGAACGTCATGGCGCCGAGCGCGTAGGGGCTGACCTTGATGCCGGTCCGGCCGAGGGTGCGGTACTGCATGCGGTTCTCCTGAGGTTGCGGTCGAGATGTGGTCGGCGTCCGTGGATGCCGTATCCTGGACCGAAGCGGAACGTCTTTCCGGAACTATACGGAAAGGCTTTCCGGTTATGCAAGCGAAGGAGTGTCGTGACCGAGAACACGGCGCCGACCGGAGCCGACTCGACCGGCTCCCCGGGTCCGGGCGCACCCGAACGCGCGCCGCGTCGGCTGCGCGCCGACGCGCAACGCAACATCGACTCCCTGCTTGAGGCAGCCAAGGCCGTTTTCGCCACGTCGGGCGTGGACGCGCCCGCCAAGGAGATCGCCGATCTGGCCGGTGTCGGAGTCGGAACGCTGTACCGGCACTTCCCGCAGCGCTCAGACCTGGTCAAGGCCGTGTTTCAGCGCGAGGTGGATGCCTGTGCCGACGCGGCCCCGGTGCTGACCGCGGCGCACGAGCCAGGAGTGGCACTCGCGATGTGGCTCTTCCGCTACACCGAGTTCCTCGCGACCAAACGAGGACTCGCTACAGCCCTTCACTCGGGCGATCCGGCCTTCGACGCCCTGCCCGGCTACTTCATGCAGCGACTCGGACCGACCCTCGGGTCACTGCTCGAAGCCGCGACAACCAGCGGCGAGATCCGTGCCGACATCAGCCCCAAAGACCTCCTGTACGCCGTCGCCAATCTGTGCCTGCCGGTGGCCGACGAGGGAGTCGCCTACAGCCGGCGCATGGTCGCGCTCCTCGTCGACGGACTACGCTACGGCGCCGATACGAGCCGGCCCTGCTCCTGAATTTGAACGAGCCAGGGCCCGGTGAGGCGACGGCGAGCGCGGCGGTGCAGGCAAGGATCCCGCCGGGGCCCCGCTGGTCGGGCTCTCACCCAAGAGCCTGAACGCGAGCCATCAGGTGCCGAGCTGAAGGCTTCTGGCCGGGGCTATTGGCGGGAGAGCGCGCGAGTGAGGCCTGCCAGGATGGTCGTTGCGAGGATCCACCCCGCAGTGATCATCGCGGCGGCGAGCCACTGCTGTAAGCCTCGCGGGCCGAAGGCGGCCTCCTGCCCGAAGCCGATGATCGGGAGGAGCAGGTCCAAGGTGTAGAGGAAGGCGTTGAAGGGGGGCGCCTCGCCTGGCTTCAGGGCCGGTGGGTGGTGGACGGTGAAAACGACCGTGCCTATGAGGAGAAGGGCTGCGAGCCAGAGCGCGGCACGGAACGAGCGGTAGCCATACCCAACCGTCCAGTCCTGCAGGTACCCCCAAAGCCGCGCCCCGAGCCGTTGCCCCGTCCGACGGCGACGCTGTTTGGCCAGCAGCACGTCCCGGGCGGCCTCATCGTGACCATGCCTGCGGTAGACGGTGGCCAACTGCTCATATGGCTGGGGCTGGTATGCCTCCTTGGCCAGCCAGTCGAGACGCTCCTGGACAGGCAGGGGAGCCTCAAGGCTGTCGTAGGTGAAGCCATTCATCAGAAGTCGAGCCGGCCACCGGCCAGGAACGTCATCGAGCACGCCGACTCGGGTGTGGCGAAGGTCGACGGCGCGGAGAAGTACGGTCTCAGGCCCGATCTTCAGCGAAGCCGCTTCGACGCCACGTAGGTTAAGGTCACCGTCGATGGTGGTCTCCGCGAAGCACAGCATGGCGGCGATCCGGGAATTTCTGATCGAGAGGGCTCCCTTCGCCGTGAAGCCTTCGCAGCAGTCGACGCCACCGCCCACGGTCACCTCCCACAGGGCCAGAACCCGCCCCCCGGGATTACTGAGGACAGCGCCGTGAAACTCCAAGCTGCCCTCGACCCTGGCGCCGATGAGCACGATCTCCCCGTCGGCACTGAAGCCCTCGCTACAGCTGAGCCTGCCGGTGACCCCCAGCCGCCGCAGTGACAGCGCCGTCGCGCCCGGGTTGGACAGTCTCCCGCCGTCGACGTTGACCGATCCGCGGACCTGCGTCGAGTCCAGGAAGACCTCTCCGGTCGCCACGAAGCCCGGTGTGGCTCGCAGCCCGCTGCCGATCTCCATGAGCGGCGCGTTCAGTGCGCGTCCTCCCGGATTGACGAGGGTCGCATGAGCGAATGAGAGCGAACCGGCCACGCGGGCTCCCCGCAATTGGACTTCGCCCTCGGCGGTAAAGCCCTCATTAATGAGCAGCCCACCCTCGACGGTGAGCCTTTCCGCATTGAGGGCGATGCCGGAGGGGTTGGACAGCCGGGCTCCGCTGAACACGCACCTGCGTCCCACCCGGGCATCCTGCACGCTCAGCTCGCCGTACGAGCGGAAGCCATGACCACACAGCAACCCGCCGTCGATGACAATCGCCTCCGCGGTAAGGCTGTAGCCGCCTGACCGTCCGACCTGCGCGCCATCGAGGATCATCGTCCCGCCGATCTTGGCGCCGGCGATGCCTATCTCGCCGTCGATGACGGCGTTCGCGCACCGAAGATCCCGCTCGACGATCAGGCCGTCGGCGTGGAGGGCCAGATCTGCGTGGATCACCGTACCGCTGAGATCCACTGTCCCGGACACGTGCGCTCCACCGAGCTGAATCGCACCCTCCATCAGGCACCCTTCCAGGCCCAGGCCCCCGCCGATCACGGCGTCTCCAGCCTGCAGTCCGGGCAACCGGCAAGCCGCGAGGTCGACCAGGCCGGTGCGGGCACCGGTGAATACCGGCGCTTCCTCGAAATCGCACTCAGTCAAGATCAGAGGGTGTTGAACCTCGGCGTACGACAGATCCAGCCGGCCAGTGATCCGGGCTCCGGACAGGCGCAGCCCGGGCGTCTGCCCTGGAAGGCGTTCCTGGGCGCCGAGCAGCAGCCTTGCGATGATCGCAGCCCGAACGGGGGACCCGGGAAAATCTACAGAACGCGCTGCGGGAAACGCCTCCCAGAGGGCGAGTTCCGACTCGGAGAGATCCTCGATGACCATAGGGCACTCCCGGAACGTCGCACGCGTCAGTAAGGAGATGGTCCAAGGTCACCACCGGCTTCGCAACCGTGATGCCCTGATCGTCCGCGGCAACCGCCGAGAGTCTCGGCTCGTTGGGCGTGCGGTGCCGGTCGGCGTCGGCCGTTTGCCGGCACTGCCGACCCCGCTGATCACGAATCCGTACCGGCGCTCGCTCGCGGGCGGATCGCGTCGGTGAGGAGGTCGAGCAGGCGATCGGTCTGTTTCTGAGAGGCGCCGGCCGTGATGGAGAGGAACACGCCGACGAGCATCGTGGTGACGTCCTCGGGGTCGGCGTCCGCGCGGAGCGTACCCGCTGCGACACCCTGTTCGAGGATCGTGGCGATCGTGCTGGTGACGCGTTCCCGTGAGGGGGCTGCGATGCGCCCGGAGGCGAAGCAGGCGCGCAGCGTCTCCATCATCCGCGTTTGGTGGCGACGAACGTGGCGTAGCGGCCCATCCAGGCACGGAGCGCTCGTATCACCCGAGGAAGAGCCCAACGACCCGAGATACCCATCGGCCCACATTGCGTGCCGCCAAAGCCACCGCCTGACAGCGCGGCGTGTCAGCGCCGCAGGTCGCGCCCCGCGACGATGAGCCAGAGATACGGCAGGGGCAGCATCGCCAGCCAGAAGAGGTGCGCCTGGTCCCAGTACCCGAACCCGCAGGTCGGTGGCCAGAGCCGGACCTGCTGCGGCAGCAGGATGGTCCCCAGCACCATCGCCAGCTGGACGACCACGGCGGCCATGGCGGCCTGCCGTCCGGGCGCGAACCGGACGGCGTTCGCCGCGGCGGCCAGCGCGATGCCGAGGCAGACGCCCACCTCGATGAGCAGGTCGCCGACCGGGAACAGGACGTCTTCTGGCAGGCGGGTCAGGATGTAGGAGAAGGCGGCCAGCCAGATCGCGATCGCGGCGCCACCGGGCAGCAGGCACCTCAGCGCCTGCCGCACCCATCGGGGGACCGCAGCGGCGCCGAGGTCGGTGGACATGGCATCGACCAGCCCGTAGGCTGCCGCCGCGCCGAGCAACGTGCCACAGATGCGCATGATCACGAGCGCGTTGCCCGCGGGCAGCGCCTCCCCGTACTGCACCAGGCTCACCAGCCCGGCGGTGAACACGGTGACCACGACCAGCGGCGCCCAGTCGATGGCCCGGGCGAGCGGGCGCACCAGCAGGAACGCCACCCGCCGACGCGACGGTGGCGGGGCGTGCACGGCCGCGGCGGGCAGCGTCACAAGCATGGCGTGGCTCCCATCGGTGCGTTGAACGTCCGTTTCAGCCCGAGCAGAGGCAAGGCCTGGTCGATCGTGGTGGTGGGCTTCATGAGCGTGTCCCAGTTGGCCTGGACCTTCTCGCGGGCGCCGGGGGAGGCCAGCAGCAGCTTGGCATAGCCGATCTCGGCCGGGCCCCAGTCCAGGCCGGACAGGCGTCCCCGGTCACGGTCGACGTAGAGTGCCCGCCGGGCCTCGGGAGGGGAGACCTGGCCGATGAGCCAGTGCGCCACCACCGTGCGAGCCTGGCCCTGCACGTTGCAGAGTGCGGCGCGCCGGGAGAGGTTGAAGTGCTTGACGGCCGAGTCGTACAAGCCGGTCGTCCAGAAGGCCACGTCCTCGGCCAGCATCCTGCGCTGGTCGGGATGTCCCCAGCTCATCAGTGGCCGGATCATGCCGGAATCGTCGGTGAAGCTCCAGGTCGGGCTCATCTGCCGTACCTGGGGCGCCCGGGCCCGCAGCGCGGCCGGCAGCGCCGCCACGACCGGCTCGACTGCCTGTTCCCAGAGCGGGATCCACGGTTCGTATCCCGGAAAGGCACAGTAGGTGAGACCCTGCAGCACCGTGCAGCGGTAGGCGCCGGAGCCGAAGTAGCGCTCGCGCACGCGGGAGTCCACGTGGCCGAGGGTCAGCGTCACGCCCGTGGGGAACACCGCCGGTGGCCGGGTGGACGCCGCGGTGGCCCCCGACGGCACCGCGACAGCCAGCGCCACCACCACGGCCGCGGCGGGCGCCGCCCGTACCCGATGTCTGAGCAGCGCGATCCCGCTGAAGACGGCGGCGACGGCGAGCACGTACACCAGGTGGACCGCCGACGGGCGGTCGGGCCAGTCCGGCTGGTGGACCTGCATCACCGGCAGCAGCCAGCGGGCCTGGCCGTTCGTCGGGTTGGTGAAGATGAGGAAGCCGAGCACGGCCACCACCAGCGGCCCGGCGATCAGCCACCGCGCCCAGCGGCCGACGGCCACGCCCAGCGTCGCGGCGAGGACTGCGGCGGCCACCGCCGTCAGCGGCTCCCATAAATCCAGCCTCCCCCCGGCCGGGCCGCTCAGCAGCCGGATCACCAGGTAGCCGCCCATGGCCACCGTCGCCGCAAGCCCCGCGACCAGCGGTGTGGCCAGCAGCAGGGCCCGCGTCCGGTGCTCGGCCCGCCCGGGCAGGCCTGCGAGGCTCTCGGGCATGCCGTGCCGCCCGTCGCGTGAGGTGGCCAGGCTCGCCACGACCAGGACCACCGCGCCGAGGCAGGTGCTCAGACCGGTGGCGTTGATCGGGTCCATCGTGAGGTCGGGCTGCTGGTCCCAGCTGAGGAAGGTCTGCAGCGCCAGCACCAGGACGGTCGCGCCCCACACAAGCGGGTGCCGCACCAGCCTGCGCGTCTCGAACAGGAACAGCCGCCGCGTCACGCCGCCTCCCCGAGCAGCATGAGGTAGCCGTCCTCGACACCGGGCGCGACCGCGTCCGCGGCCGGCGGCCGCGCGCCGAGCGTCCGGTAGCGCCCGTCGGCGGTCCGCCAGAACAGCTCCGCCGTGGCGGGCGGCTCGTCCGACAGCCACACCCGGCCGGCCGCGACGGCCGCGAGCTCGCCGGGCGTGCCGTCGAAGACAGCCCGGCCGTCCCGCAGAACCACCACCCGCTCGCACAACGCGGCGACGTCCTCGGTCTGGTGCGTGGACAACACGACGGTACGACTCTCGCCGAGCCGCGAGACCAGCGCGCGGAACACCATCCGCTGCTCCGGGTCGAGGCCCACGGTCGGCTCGTCGAGAATGAGCAGGTCCGGCTCGCCCAGCAGGGCCTGGGCGAGCGCGAGCCGCTGGCGCATGCCGCCCGACAGCTTGCGCACCTTCGTCCCGGCCTGATCGATGAGGTCTACTTCGGCCAGCACCCGGCGCACCTCGGCGTGCCGGTGCTGGCGGTCGGTCAGCTCCTTGAGGATCGCCACATAATCCACGAGGTCGAAGGCGGTGAAATGTGGGTAGGCGCCGGGGTTCTGCGGGAGGTAGCCGAGCCTGCGCCGCAGCGCGGTCCGCTGCACGCGGTCGGCCGGGTCCAGGCCGTAGGCGTCCACCGCGCCGCCGTCGGGAGCGAGGGTGGTCGCCAGGCAGCGCAGCAGGGTGGTCTTGCCGGCGCCGTTCGGGCCGAGCAGACCGGTCACGCCGGTGCCGAGCGTCAGGTCGAGGCCGTCGAGCGCCCGTTTGGCGCCGTAGGTTTTGGTCAGTTCCTTGATCTGAATCATTTCATACTCACTTTGTAGAAGCGGAACGTCAGCAGGAGGACGGCCACGCCGTACCCGATCTGCGGGGTGGGGCCGAAGACGGCCAGCCAACTGCCGATGAAGCGGCCCGCGCCGATGATGGCCAGCCACACCCCGCCCACGGCGAGGGCGGCCATCGGTACGGGCAGCCGGCTCGACAGGGCCAGGCAGCCCGAGGCGGCGGCCAGCGCGGGCAGTAGCCAGGCGGCGCTCAGCCCGGGCGGCGCGGGCAGCAGCGGCGAGGCGAGCCCGGCCAGCACGACCGACACCGCCAGCACCGCCATGGCCCGGGTCAACAGCAACCGCGGCCCCGACATCGGAGTGGCGGCCACCAGCTCGTGGGCAGAATCGACGCGGGGCCCGTAGGCGAACGCGATGCCCGCCAGCGGCAGCATCGGCGCGACGATCAGGAAAGCGGGCAGCAGCTCGGCCTGCGCGCGCGCGGCCAGCACCGCGAACGCCAGCACCGCCACCACCGAGGCCAGCCAGGCCCGGGTCATCGCCGGCGTCGCCGACAGCAGCCTGGCCAGGTGGTCAGGCACCCCGCTGTGCCGCAGGAACCGCTCTGACAGGCTCGGACGCGGCGTGATCAACTCGGCTTCCAGGCGCGCCCAGGACGTTTCAAGCCAGTCCTTCTCGTACGGCACTGCCGCCCGGCAGTCAGCGCAGTGGCCGAGATGCGCGTCCACGGACATGGCCAGCGCCGGTTCGAGCGTGCCTTCGAGGTAGCGATCGCGGAGGTCATCGGGGATGTGCCAGCTCATGACAGCTCCTCGCGCAACCGGGCCCTGGCCCGCATCGCGCGGGTCTTGACCGTGCCTTCCGGGATGCCAAGGAGACCGGCGGCCTCCTTGGTGGTGAGGCCGTCGAGGACGGTCGCCTCGATGACGGCGCGCAGTTCGGGGGAGAGCCTGGTCAGGGCGGTGCCGAGGTCGCCGTGCTCCACGTTGAGCAGCACCATGTCCTCGGCCGAGGCGATCGGCGAGCTTTCGCCTGGTTCGATGCCGGAACCGATCCAGCGCGCGCCGCGGCCGCGCAGGGCAGAGATCAGGCGGCGGATGGCAATCGTCCACAACCAGCCGGCCGGGTTATCGCCGCGGAAGCCGCCCGCCGAGCGCCACACGGCCAGGAACGTCTCCTGCAGCGCGTCATCGATGGCGTCCACGTCGGCGCAGCGGCGGGCCAACCGGGCGCGCAGCCAGGGAGCGTGGCGCTGGTGGAGGATGCGCAGGGCGACGGTGCTCCGCGCGGCGACGGCGGCGATGAGCTCGGCGTCCGTGCTTTCCGCGGTGACGTCGGGGACCTCGCGCCTCCGGAAGAGAAACGGTCTCACGGTGTATCTATCGCACGGCCCGCACGCGCCGGTTCTCCCGGGTCAGCCCCTTTCGCGATTCGGCCCGCGGAGCCCCTCGCTTCCGCCGCGTCGGTGCACATGGCACAGTCCTCGGTGTGCCGTTGGACGATCTGCCGGACTGGTTGCCGGCTTGGTGTCTGGACCATCTGGGTGGCGAACCCGCCGACGTGCTGTTCCGGCTGCAACACATGTCAATGGTGTTCGGTCTCCGGTTGGTCGATGGTAGGGACGTCGTGGTGAAGACGCGCGCCGATGATGGTCGGGCCGTGTCGTGTGTCGCGGCGCAGGCCCGGTTGGCCGGGCGCGGATTTGCGTGTGCCCGGCCGCTCACGCCAGTGGTCGGTGTCGGTTCGCTGGCCGTGCACGCCGAGGAGTTCCGGCCCGGCGGCGAGGTGTTGGACGGGGACTCGCCGGACGTGGCCGTGCGCTATGCGGAGGTGTTCGCCCAGTTGATGGCCGAACTGGCTGACGTGACGGTCGCGCCGCCGCTGCCGAATCCGCGCTGGGTGCGCTGGGACCACACGGATTCCGGAGTGTGGCCGGCGATCGAGTTCCTCGATGCCCGAGACCAGAGCGCCGTGCCCGCGTACGTCGCTGGCACGGCTGACCGGGCCCGCGGGCGGCTGCTGGCCGTCAGCCTGCCGTGCGTGCTGGGCCACGCCGACTTCGAGGCACAGAACCTCCGGTGGCACGGCCGGGAGGTGTGGGCGGTGCACGACTGGGACAGCCTGGCGTGGCAGCCGGAGGCGGCGCTGGTGGGAGCGGCGAGTGGCGCGTTCGCCAGCGCCAGGCCGCCCACGCTGGCGCCGTTCGAAAGTTCCGAGGCGTTCCTGGTGGCTTATCAGGACATTCGGGGCCGCTTGTTCACGGCCGTGGAGCAGGAGATCGCGTGGGCGGCCAGCTTGTGGCCGGCAGCGCACAACGCCCGATGGGAAGCGCTGCACGGCGACATCCCAGTGTCCGGTAATGCGCTCCGGGCACAAGCAGCCGAACGCCTCCGCCGAGCCAATGCCTAGCACCAGCAGGCGAGTCCGGCGAACGCCTACCCCGTACCGGGCGCCAGTTCCGGATGTGGGTCATGCCAAGTGCGGACGTCGAGCGTGGCAGGCCCAACCGGGCTGCAGGTCAAGAATCACAGTTCGCACGGCACCGGCAGGACCGGCGGCCCCGCACGTCCGCGGGCTGCTCAACTCTTGATCTGCTCGGCGATCTTCTCGTCGATGCAGTCGGCAAGCCGTATTTCAAAGCCGGTGTACTCGCGAATCTCGCCGTTCTCCTCGTACGTTCCTATGCCGTCGCCGAAGCGGCGCCGCACCGCGTCCAGCGCCGGTCCAACCTCGCGGGAGGCCACCAGAGCTGCGGGCGGCATGCCCAGCAGCACATCGAGCAGGAGGCTGAAGCCTTCCGTCTCGTCGTCCTCCAGCACGGCCAGCAGGGCGGGCGCCGCGGCCGTACCGGCCCGCCTGAGGGCGGGCATCAGCCGGTACTTGGTCGACTCGTCACGGAACCAGTGGTCGGCGTCTTCCCGGGTCGGGAAGGGAAACGCGTGCACCGCCGGGACCGCGGCAGCGCCCCGTTCGCCCAGGGCGGCCGAGGTGAGCACAGCGAGGAAGTTGTCGATCTCGGGCAGGCTCGCGATGAGCTCCTCCGTCGTGGACCTGTCCTCGCCGGTGAAGTACGCCGGCAACCGCTCGGCGGAACCGTGGCTGTCGTGACGATCGAACATCAGGTAGAGGGCGGTGGTCTTGCCCTCGTCGATCTCCGCCAGCGCGATCACCGCGGCCTCCCGGGCCGTCTGGTCCGCACCGTTCACGATCAGGTCCGCCAGCGCGTCCACCGCCGTCCCGTGCCAGGCTTCGCCGAGGTCGCCCGAGGCCGGCTCACGGACTGCGGCCACGCTCGCCGGGCCGTCGTCCCAGTGGTGGCGGATGTCGTCGAGCAGGGTCTCCACGTCACCGCCGTCCGTCACCCAGGAGGTACGGCCGACGCGGTGTGGCACGAGCCCGGCATGGCCGGACCAGTGGAGAACGTGGACCTGGCCGCCGCGCCCGCCGATCAGCCAGCACCGCCCGTCGGGCGTACCTGCCACATGGGTCAGCTCCCGGAGGCCGGAGGGCGTGGGGGGCGCGAAGCAGCCGACGGGCCCATGGCCGTGCAGCCGCCAGAGCGCGGCCGTCCCATCCTGGGAAACCGACATCACCAGGTCGGTGCCGGTGGCGAGCGCCAATGCCCGTACACGGCCGCCATGCGCCTGAACGCGCCCGAGGCGGTGCCCCGAGCGCGTTGTTCGGAACGGCGGTGCGGCGTTTTGAGCGGGCTCGGCCAGACGCCGTACGCCATTGCCCCCGCTCGACGACGATCACGCACCACCAGCGGGCTGGGCGGACGGGCCCAGCGTACGTTTTCGTTCTTCCAGTGCCGAGGGCCGCGCCACCGGCTGCGATGTTCGGCACGGTGCGCGCGGATGAGTTCGGCCAAGCGGGCCAGGGCGATGCTTGCCGCCGGTCGATGGTGGCGGGGCGCGTCCCAGGTTCTGCTGGATGGTTCCGGCGGCGTTGCGCTGCTTGCCTCGATGGCCAGAATGAGCCTGGTCGGCTCCGCACGATGATGCGGAAACGGTGAACCTGATCGGCTTCTCGTCCGACTGTGCAGGGTGACGGGAGGATGAGATGACCGATGAGCTGCTGGTGGTGCGCGCCCAGCTGGGTGAGCGGGCGGCACTGGCCGAGCTGGTGGCCCGCTGGCGGGTGCCGGTGTGGACGTACGTGCGGCGCATGCTGGATGCCGAGCGGGCCGACGACGTGAGCCAGGAGGTCTGGCTGGCGGTGGTCCGCGGCCTGCCCCGGCTGCGGGAACCGGGCCGGTTCGCGCCCTGGCTGTTCACGATCGTCCGTCGGTCGGTGATCGACCGCCTGCGCAGCCAGTACGCAGGCGAGGAGGAGGGGCTCGCGCAGGGAGACCTGGCCGTCGAGGACCCGGTCGAGGCCATGGTGGAGCGCGCCGAGCTGGTGAGCGCCCTGTCGGCCCTACCGGTGCTGGAGCGGGAGGTCCTCGTCCTGTTCTACCTGGAAGACCTGCCGGTGGAGGACTGCGCGCAGATCTGCCAGATCCCCGCCGGCACGGTCAAGTCCCGGCTCAACCGGGCCCGTCGCCTGCTGCGTGAGCACCTGGAGGAGAAGGGGTATCGGCCATGACCGAGGAGGAACCGCGCCTGTCGGCGCAGGAGATGATCGAGCGGCTGGAGCGGTCGCTGTCGCCGAGCAGGCGTGTCCGGGCGGTGGCGGCGCTGGTGGCCGGGCTTGCCGGAGCGGTGTTCGTGGCCGCGTTGTGGTGGAGCGAACCGGGCCCGCTGCCTGGCCGTACGCATCTGGCGTTCGGGCTGTTCACCGTGTTCTGCCTGGCGTGGGCCGGCTACGGCGGGTGGCTGCTGACACGCCGGGTGCCGTTGTTCGCGGCCGATCGGTTGATCGCCGCCTGGATCGGCCTGATCGCCTCCGCCGCCACGGCCGCGCTGGTGGTCGTCGTCACCGTCCAGCGCGGCACCGGTCTGGGGCTTGCGCTGGCGGTCGGGGGCCTGTTCGTCGCGGTGGCGCTGGCGCTGCTAGTACGGGCCCATGCCCGTCGTGCGGCGCTGCTGCGCCGCCTGCGCGAGCTGACCGGCGAGGAGATCAGCGGGGACGAGGGGTGAAAGCGCGGGAGACCCGTGAGCTCGGCAGGCACCGGCCGTCACGGACCGCGCCCTGGCCGACCGAGCTCGGGGGTGCGCGCGGCCGCGCCACGGGTCGGCTCTCCGGCCGCCGCTCGGCTGGACCCGTTGGAGCCGCGTCCTAAGGCCGGCGTCCCGGCCAGAACCAGCAGATGCTGCGCGTCTCTCTGTCCGCGTTTCCAGGCCGGGTTCTCCAGGTCAGAGCCGGGCCGCGGTCCAGCAGTCCGGCGCGCCGGGCTTCCCGCACCCCGCCGGCGCGTCGAGGACCCTGCCCAGGTCGGAGGTCCTGGCGTTGCCGGGGTCGTTGGACTCCTGGTTCGGATTCGCCACCGTGTCGTAGTACTCGGGCCTCGCCTCGCCCTCGTACACCACGTACAGCTCTCCGGCGGTGCGCACCTCCGCGTAACTGGGCGGCTGCGAATCCCCGCCTGAAGGGGCTCGGCGTCCGGGTCCGGCTCGCCCGGCGCGGCCGGGTTGGGCTTGACGTGCTCGATCAGCGCCATCTTCTGCCATGTCGAGGAAGGTGGCGAACAGGTCGACGTGCTGGGCGATGGCGCCGGTCACCAGGTAGCCGTGCCGTCCCGCCGTAGGCCGTTTGACCAGCGGCGGCACCCGGACTTCGTGGTCGTGGGCGGTGGACTTGCCGCGTACGAGGCGGTGCTGGCCGAGGTGGAAGCCGTTGTCGCTGGTGAACACCACGTACGTGTTGCGCTTCTCGGCGTCCGTCAGCGTGGAAAGGACGCGCGCCACCATGTCGTCCACCGACTGCACCATGCGGATCCGGTCGCGGAAGTCCTTGCGCAGCTCCTTGACCAGCGCGGGGGCGAGCGGGGCGCGACGCACCCAGGAGGGCTTGTCGGCGGATCGACCCGCCTTGGCAGGCCCGCTCGGATTTCGCTATCGCCCGCCGCTTCAGGGAGCCGGCCCGAGAGCACTTCGGCGTCCGCCGCGAGATCCCGGCCACGGGGGGTCCCGGCAGTAATGGATACGGCCGAAGCTACGCGGGCCCCCTCTTCAAGATCGAGGTTGCGGGGTGGTGACGTAGCAGGGCGGCAGGGGCGCTGGAACTACTGCGGCCGGATCCAGGATGGCCCGATGCTTGCCCGTGTACGGGGGACAGCGATAGTCGCGGCTGATGCGGATCTCGGCCACTCGCGGGGCGAGGCGGTAGGTCGCGAAGGGCATGGTGCACTCACTGTGACCGTCCTCCCAGCGCAGCCACACCACGTCATCCTTGCGCGGGTTGACCATGGCCGGCGTGTCGCGGCTGTCGTTGAGGGATTGATAGCCGTCGGTGATGTCGCGGAACCGGCCGGTCTGCCCGCGATCATAGAAGCAGACGTACGGCGAATCACACCGGTTGGGATCTTCGCCGCGGACCAAGGGGATTCCCTTATCGGCCGGCCATAGGAACAGGGTCACAACCGTGGCGATCAGCGTGCCCGCCACGAGCCCGGACAGGCCGACCAGCACGATGCGGGCGCGGGCCGGCCGCGCGGGCATCGGCTCGGAGGCGTGAACCGAGGGCGTTGTCTCCTTGGCCGGCTGGCTGCCGGACTCAAGGTCACCAGGGCTGGCTATTCGCCGCCAGGCGTCCTGCCAACGGGCGATTTCAGTCTCGATCTCCTCGGGTGACAGGTCGCAGGCGGCGAGGCACGCCGCTACGTAGGCTTCGACGAAGACCAGCCGCGGCAGGCCGGGCAGCCCTCGTCCGTTGAGGATGTAGGACACGGTGCTCGGTGGCAGGGCATCCGACTGGTGGCCATCGGGGGTGGTCGAGCGGCCGGCCAGGTGGCGCAAGCGGCGCAGTGAGGGCCGTCCCGCCCAGATCCTGAGCCGGTCGAGTACGTCGACGAATTCCCGGGCGCTGCCTGCCGATGCCGGATCTGGCGGAGGCGAGGTCACCGCGTCGCCCATCTGAAGACCACCTTCCTAAGGGGAATGAGACGGTCGGCTGGTCCTCTTGGCGTTTTACGCCCGACGTGCAAGATCGGTCAATTGTGTCCAATTGTGTTGCGTCGCTTGTTAGACACCTGTCTGCCCAGGTGAGCTGGCCGTGCCCGGTCAATTCCAGGAGACCGAGCTGAAGGTGGCCGCCATCTCAGCTGCCGCGGTGAGCGGATAACCCGCCGCGTATCGCGGAGGCGGTCCACTGAGATCAAGGAAAGGCTTGTTCGATTCAGTGGAACTCGGCGGCTCTACCGATCACTGCGATCACGCAATCGCTGATCATCAGTCGAGAGGAATGGATGAGCATGACAGGAAAATTCCGACTCATGGCCATGGCGACGCTCACCTCTGCCGCACTGGTCGCGTTGCCCGCCTA
Source organism: Nonomuraea sp. CA-141351 (assembly GCF_050944675.1). Taxonomy (NCBI): domain Bacteria; kingdom Bacillati; phylum Actinomycetota; class Actinomycetes; order Streptosporangiales; family Streptosporangiaceae; genus Nonomuraea; species Nonomuraea sp. CA-141351. Next base: position 6,425,013 of record NZ_CP191982.1, on the reverse strand, counting down.
TGGCGCGTCGGCCTCCGCCGGTGCACTGGCCGGGCCGACGGCCGTCGCGGACGCGAGCACCATCCTCGACAGCGCCCCGGACTGCGCGACGACCTGGACGGGACACGACCTCAGCAAGTGGGTGAAGGTGCGCAACGACTGCGGCCGTACCATCCGCATCAAGATCATCATTCAGTACAACTTCGACAGCCCGTGCAAGGTGCTCCAGCCGCACAAGACATTCTTCTTCCGTTACGGCATGGCCTCCTACCTGGACGAGGTCAGGTCCTGCTGACCCCGAGCAGGATCCGCCACGCCGTCATCCCGCCCTCCGCAACCAGAGCGTGTGCGTGGCCCAGGCCGCCGCGGCGCCCACCGCGTACCAGAAAAGGTCGGGCGGGTTGAACGTGCTGCCCAGCAGTGGCCGCAGCACGGCCGGGATCTCCCCGAGCTGGGCGAACTCGATCGCCCAGCTCGCCCCGGCCGCCAGCGCCGCCGCCATCCAAGGGCGCACCCTGGGGAGGGCCAACGCCACGAGCGTGTAGATCAACACGGTGTAGAGGGCGTCGCCCGCGTACTTCGACACGGGGCCGTCGAAGAACGCGCGCACCCCCAACCCGACCGCAACAGTCAGGACGGCTACGCAGAGAATGGGCAAGCGGGACACCAGATCACGTTAGCGCCAAGAGCGGTGCAGATTTACACCGCACAAGGCAACGAAGACGAAGCGATGCTCCGCCAATCGCGCGTGTTCCTCACGTACGCCGTACTCGCGGCGACAATCCCTTCCCCCTGCCCGAAGCCCACGGGCTCGACCACATCCGCTTAGCGCGGGCGGACGATCCGGGGGAGTCGTTCCTCGGCAATCGCGGGCACGTCCAGCGCACCGCCGTCGGCCTGTGCGACCGCCGCGTGAGCGTGTACTACCGGCTGCGCCGGATAGAGAAGATCGCCGGCGTCGACCTGTCGAACGGCGACGACGCCTCGCCTTCCACCTGGGTCTCAATCGTACTCAGATGGCCCAGGCTGGTATCGCCTGGCGGGCCGGGCACTCCGGCTGACCTGGCGAAACGTTTGACCTGGTTCGTGGGCGAAACCTACTGTTAACCATGGCAGTGGTGACGCGAAAGCGGCCCGCCGGTAACCTGCCCGTCGAGGTGACGGAGTTCGTCGGCCGCCGGCAGGAGCTGTCACAGGCCCGGCGGATGCTGGCCGAGACGCGTATGCTCACGCTGACCGGCCTCGGCGGGGTGGGCAAGACCCGGCTGGCGTTGCGCGTGGCGGCTGAGGCCCGGCGAGCCTTCTGTGACGGCGTGTGGCTGGTCGATCTGGCCCTGCTCCAGGACGGAGAGCTGCTCCCGCGGGCTGTGGCCGACGCTCTGGGTCTGCGTGACGAGTCGTCCCAACGCCCCCTGTCGGGGCTGGCGGAGTTCCTGGAGGACAAGCAGTTGCTGCTGGTGCTCGACGGCTGCGAGCACCTGACGTACGCGGCCGCCGTGCTCGCCGGCAAGCTGCTGGGCGCGGCCCCCAGACTGCGGATCCTGGCGACCAGCCGGGAGACGCTGGGCGTCGAAGGTGAGTACGTGCTGACCGTGCCTCCGCTGGCCGTCCCGGAGCCGGGCCAGCCGCTGGCGGCCCTGACGCAGTCCGACGCGGTGAGGCTGTTCGCCGAGCGGGGCACCGCCGTGCTGAACGGTTTCACGGTCACGGAGGCCAACGCGGAGGCGGTGACCGCGCTCTGCCGGCGCCTGGAAGGCATCCCGCTGGCCATCGAGCTGGCCGCGGCCCGGCTGCAGGCACTGTCCGTGACGCAGATCCTCGACCGGCTCGACACCCATACTCCCGCCTACCGCGCCTTGGTGCCCCGGCACCAGACGATGCGTGCGGCGATCGACTGGAGCTACGACCTCTGCACCCCGCAGGAGCGGACCCTGTGGGCCCGGCTGTCGGTCTTCTCCGGCGAGTTCGACCTGGAGGCCGCCGAACACGTGTGCGCGGGCGACGGCCTGCCGCAGGAGCAGATCTTCGACCTGGTGGCGTCCCTCCTGGACAAGTCGATCCTGGTACGCGGCGAGGACGTCACGCACGCCCGTTACCGGCTGCTGGAGATCATCCGTCAGTACGGCCAGAACGTCCTGGCCGAGTCAGGGGAGGAGGTGGCGTCGCGCCGCCGGCATCGCGACCACTTCCGCGGCCTGGCCGTACGGGCGGAGGCCGACTGGTTCGGCCCGCGCCAGGGGGAGTGGATCGCCCTGCTGCGGCACGAGCACGCCAACCTGCGGGTCGCGCTGGACTTCTGCCTCCGCGAGCCCGGTGAGGCGCGACACGCCCTGGAGATCGTGGCGGCGTTGTGGAACTACTGGGTGTTCTTCGCCGGCTCCTTCGGCGAGGGCCGCCATTGGCTGGAGCGGGCGCTGGAGCTGGACAAGGAGCCCACCGCCGCCCGGGTCAAGGCGCTGTGGGTGGACGCCTGGTTCGCCCTCAGGCAGGCCGATCCGACCGCGGCCTCGCCACTGCTGGAGGAGTGCCGCGAGCTGGCGCGGCGGCTCGACGACCGGGTCGCCCTCGCGTTCGTCGCGCACTTCTCCGGGCTGACCGCCTACCTCCAGGGCGACACGGCCGGCGCGATCGGGCTCCTGCGCGAAGCGCGGGACCTCCACGCGGCCAACGGCGACCAGGACGGCGTGTGGATGACTCTGTTCCACCTGGTCATCGCCTACTCCAGCGCTGGAGACGATGACCGCGCGGACTCGCTCGCCGCCGAGTGCCTGGCGATGTGCGAGGCCCGGAGCGCCTACCTGTCGAAGTCCAACGCGCTGTGGGTCGTCGGGCTCGCACGGTGGTTCAGGGGCGAGCAGGAACGGGCCTCCGCCCTGGTCAGGAGCGGCCTGAAGATCATGCGGTCGCTGGACGACCGGTGGGGTGTCGCCGCCTGCCTCGAGGTGCTGGCCTGGGTCGAGGCGGCCGACGGCCGGGACGAGCGCGCGGCCCGGCTGTTCGGCGCCGCCGGCATGGTCTGGCAGGCGATGGGCACGTCGCTGCCGGCGCTCCGGCCGTTCGCCGAGTTCCACAACCTGTGCGAGACGCAGTTGCGCATGTCCCTGGGCCATTCCGGCTACACCGACGCGTTCCAGCGCGGTGTCGAGCTCACCGTCGATCAGGCCGTCGACTACGCGCTGGACACGGGGGCGCGGGCCCCCGCACCCCGCCGGGAGGCGGAGCCCGGGCAGGCGGCCGCTCTCACCCCCAGGCAGCGAGAGGTGGCCGACCTCATCGCCGAGGGGCTGAGCAACAAGGACATCGCCGCGAAGCTGGTCATCGCCCAGCGCACCGCCGAGAGTCATGTCGAGAGCATCCTGACCAAGCTGGGATTCACGTCCAGGGTGCAGATCGCGGCCTGGGTCAGCAGTCACCGGTGACGCCTGCGGCATCGTCAGGCCCGCCCGCGCGACGAGACCAGTACGGCCGGTCGCAGACCCAACACGATGCCGTCGTGACCGGTCGCCGCCAGGGCCTCGGCCACGTGCCCGCCGGGAAACGGCCGAGCCGGTGGCCTTCACTCCTACGCCGCCGACCGTAGCACGGCCGAGGGATCCCCGAAGCGACGTTCGCGGTTCGTAAGTGTTCTTACGGAGGGCGAACGGCGGACGCCGTGGCGGCCGAGAACCGAGCCAGGGGTGCGAGGCTGCCGACTATGAGCCGGAACATGCACCTCGTCGCGCCGGCGGCCGTGGCGGCCAAGCCGCTCCCCGGCGCCTTGTCCGATGTGGTGGCGAACGGAGTGGCGTGGCGGCGCCTCCTCGGCATCGCAGTGCCCGCCACGCTCGTGGTGGCACTGTCGTTTCTGCCGTACGTGCCGGCCTCGGGAACCTCGGTGGCGGGCCACCTTCAGGAGGAGCGGTACGACGGCCATGGCAACCGGTACGCGGTCCTGCGGTTGCTCCTGCCGTACTCGTGGGCCCCCTACGTTGCGATCACGCTGCTTGCCCTGATCGTCCTGGCCGTTCTGAGGTACGGCGATGCCGAGCGGTCCTGGCGGGGTGCGCTGCTGGCCGTGGCCCTGGAAGGCGCGGTCGCCTACGCCGCCGGCCCGGCCGCCCTCGACAGTTTTGGAACCCCTTTCCAGGCCGCGGCTGCACCGGCCGTGCTGATCGGCTGGGTCGTACGCCGCCCTCATCGAGTGGAAATAAGCCAATGATCCTCAAGACCGTCTCCGCCAGGTTCACCAGCCGCCTGCGCTCTGAGCAGGTGGCCGCCAAGCTGGGAGCCTGGCTCGGCGTGAGCTTCACCGTCGCCTTCGCCACCGGGCTGTTCAGCCACTTCCTGCAGCATCCGCCCGCCTGGCTGTTGTGGCCATCCAGACCGGTCAACCTCTACCGGGTCACCCAGGGGCTGCACGTCATCGGTGGGATCGCCACGATTCCCCTGCTGCTGGCCAAGCTGTGGGTGGTGTACCCGAAGCTGTGGCAGTGGCCGCCGCTCCGCTCCGCCGGCCACGCCGTCGAGCGCCTGTGCGTGCTGCTCCTGGTGGCGGGCGCGTTGTTCCAGCTCGTCACCGGGGCGCTGAACATCGCTTACGTCTACCCGTGGCCGTTCGGCTTCCTCCAGGCGCACTACTGGACGGCCTACGTCGTCTATGGCGCGCTCCTGATCCACGTGGCCAACGAATGGGCCAAGGTCAGGCGGAACCTGTGGACCCGGGTGGAGAGCCCGGAGCGTAGGCGCTTCCTGTTCACTGTCGCCGCCGCCTGCGGTCTGACAGCCCTGGTCACCGCCGGCGAGGCGGTCACCCCCTTGGCACGGCTGGCCGTCCTGGCCCCGCGCGATCCCCGTGTCGGAGCCCAAGGGGTGCCGGTCAACCGGTCTGCGGCCGCGGCGGGCGTGGTCGCAGGCCCGGACTACAGACTGCTGGTCACCGGTGCCGTCCGTACGACCCTGTCGCTCGGCTACGCCGACCTCGTACGGCTGCCGCAGCACACCGTGCGCCTGCCGATCTCGTGCGTGGAGGGCTGGAGCGTCGAGTGCGAGTGGACCGGAGTCCGGCTGCGCGACCTGCTCCTGTCCGCCGGCGCCTCCCCGGACGCCTTCGTCACCGTTGAGTCCCTCGAACGGGCGGGGGCATATCGGACCAGCGAGCTCCGCCCACCTCACTGGACCGACCCGCTGACGCTGCTGGCTCTGCGGATCAACGGGCAGACCCTGGACGCCGACCATGGCTACCCGGTTCGCCTGATCGCGCCGAACCGGCCGGGCGTCCAGCAGACCAAGTGGGTCAAGGAAGTGAGGGTGGCATGAGGTGGGTCGGCTACGCGGCGGGCGCCGCGCTGATCGTGCTCGGCCTGGCCGGGCTGGCGATGGAGGGCGTCTTGATCGGGTGGGCGCTGTGGTTCGGCGGCGTACTCGTCGTGCACGACGCCCTGCTCGCGCCGGGGGTGGCGGTGGCCGGCACGGTGATCGGCCGGTGGCCACGGCCCGTGCGGACCGCTCTGATCCTGGCGGGAACGCTGGTGGTGGCCACCCTCCCGACCGTGCTGGCGCTGGGCCGGCGGGCTGACAATCCCTCGATCCTCCCGCTGGCCTACGGCGTCAACCTCCTGATCGTCCTCGCCGTCATCGCCTTGCTCGCAGTGGTGGATCACCTGCTGTCGGCATCTCGTAAGGACTGAGCACCTGAGCCATCGCGCTTTCGATCACATGCCGGAGATCTTGATCATCGCCAAGGAACCGGTGCCGGGGAGGCGGCTCAACCCCGGGTCGCGCCTTCGCCTATGACGATCGGGGCAGGCTATGCATCGGAGTCTGATTCGTCGCCTGATGAATCACCGCCGCAAGGCCCTCTTCCATGGCCTTGATGGTGGCTTCGCTCTCGGTTCCCAGTTGGTGACGGTCGGCGATCCAGGCGGCATCGTTGTAGGTCGACCACACGTCGCCGTCCGCGTCCTGCCAGGCAAGAGCCTTCACGGGGAGGTCAATGCCGCTGGTCTGCCGCTCCTGTATCAAGGGGGTGCCGCCCCGGGGGTTGCCGAAGATCAGCAGCTCGGTCGGCCGAAGCTGTTCACGCGGTGGGGTCCTCGGGGCGTTCTACGAACTGGCCGCGTTCGAAGTGGGCTCCGGCACGGACGAGGGACAGGTGGTGGTACGGGGTGTCGGCTCCCAAGCTCAGCTCCGGTTAAACGACGCCGGAGAATTGCGCAGTGGGGTAGGGGTGGCAGGCGAAACCTCAGCCTGGCCCGGCGAAGCGATGAGCAGCGAGGTCGCGCGACTGCCAGCACATCCCCGCGAGCGACGCTCAAGTCTTGGCGCATTGTGGGGGAGCAGCGGGACTGCTCAGATGGGCTGGCTGCGTCCTCGGTATGAATCTACAGTGTAAAGGCGCTTGGCTAGATTTATAACCCCGTCCCCAAACTGGGCCGATTTCCACAAGGGGATGAGACTCGTCTTCGGGCCGACCTTCGCCGGCGACCCCGAACGGCGGTGGCTGCGGGCGATTGCGCTGATCCGTTCGGAGGTGACTCCGGCGTGCAAGCCTGCGCTTCCACATCTTCCCCTGTCTAAGCATCGAATGCGGTTCCCCCGACTCGCTTCGAAACGTGATCACCGGAAGCGTTGAGGCAGCCCCACCGAGACGAGAATGATCTCTCTCGGCGAGTCGCCCACCTCGCACATTTCACAGTCCATTGACAAGAGAGCAGGTCTGGTCACTTCCACCTGAGCGGCACCACAGGCAGGAAGGGAGGTGTTCAGGGCTGTGTCGACGCTGGACTGCTGGACGGGAGTACCCAATGGGTGACACCGTTGCGTTGAACGCATCGCTCTCCCGCCGAGGCCCAAGCTCCGTACTCACATCAGTCGGTCTTGCCACCGGTCATCTCCAGTCGTCCATGCTAGGAGTGGCCGCAGCGGCCAGGCCGGTCAGGGCCTGCTTCAGTGCGGCGACGAGCCCCGCTGACCAGAGCCTCATTGCTCAGCGGGAATTTCCGGCCAGTACCCCGGGCCGCCATTCACCGGCAGGCCGAAAGCATCGCCAAGGCGCGCGGCTGGCCGTCGCCCGCCTACCGGAGCGTGGCCCGAATCGTCGCCGCCGTACGCTCCTCGATCGCGCGGATCACCGCCACCATGTCGGTACCGGCGAGCCCCAAGGCGGCGCTCTCGCCGAACAGGGCGTGGCAGACGTCAAGCAGCGGCGAGGCGATCCCGGCCGCGCGCGCCGCCTCAGCGATCCGCCGGCAGTTGTTATCCAGGACGTCGGAGATCGCGGCCTGCACGGTGAAGTCCCGGTCGACCAGCTTGGCCGCCTTCGTCTGGGACACGCTGCTCGCCATAGGCCCTGCGTTGAGCACGCTCACGAACCGCTGCAGGTCCAGGCCATGACGGTCGGCGAAATGGGCCGCCTCGGCCAGGCCGGTGACCATGGTGATCAGGAACAGGTTGACCGAAAGCTTCATGAGCAGTGCGTTCGGGACCGGCCCGAACCCAATTGTCTCATGGCACATCGAGCGGAGCAGCGGGAGCACGTCCTCCGTGCCAGGCGGCTCGCCGGCCACCATCGCCACAAGCCGCCCGGCCTCGGCCGGCTTACGCGAGCCCGAGACCGGCGCCTCGACATAGGCACCGCCGGCGGCGCGGATGTCGGCTTCCAGCTCGCGTGAGTATTCCGGCGAGGTTGTCCCCATGTGGACGATTGCGTGCCGTGCGACGTACGTCTCGAACACAGGGGTGCCCCGGCCCAGGACGGCGTCGATCGCCGTGTCGTTGGCCAGCATGAGGATCACGGTACGGGCCTGCTCGAACACCTCGATGGGGCGCGCCGCCACCTTCGCGCCTGCCGCGCGCAGCGGCTCGCTCCTGGCCGCCGAGCGGTTCCAGACGACGATCTTCATCCCCGCGCGCGTCAGGTTGAGTGCCATGGGCTGCCCCATGACGCCGAGGCCGATGAAACCCGCGTCCATGACCACCTCCCCGGCCATCGTACTATGACAAGCGTCATAGAGGGAGAGGCGTTCAGATGGCGCACGGTCCGAGAGAGCGCATCGTCTACAGCGCGGCGCAGCTGCTGCGGACGCGGGGGGTGACAGGGACCGGCATCCGTGACGTGGTCGAGCACGCGGGCGCGCCGCGGGGGTCATTCCAGCACTACTTTCCCGGCGGTAAGGACCAGCTCGTCGGCGAGGCGCTGCTCTGGGCCGGGGACTTCGCGGCCGAGCGGGTCGCCTCCTACGCGCGCATCGCTGCCGACCCGTCACCGGCCGGGCTCTTCGCCCACATGGTGGAGCAGTGGAAGGCCGAGTTCTCGGTGCGGGGCTACGAGCGCGGCTGCCCTGTGATGGCCACGGTCGCCGACCTGGCGGGCGGGGAGTCCGCGGTCAACGAGCAGGTACGTGCCGCGCTCGGGCGGTGGGAGGGGGCGGTGGCCGCAGAGCTGGTGCGGCTGGGCGTGCCCGGGGAGCGCGCAGGCGCGGTGGCGACGCTGATGATCGGGGCTCTGGAAGGCGCGATCATGTTCGCCAGGGTCCGCAGGAACGTCGGTCCGCTGGACGCCGTCGTCGCTGAACTATCGCCCTTGCTGGACTCGTACCGGACCTGATGGCCGGGCCCTCACAACGGCACCCGCGAGGCTATCCGGCACTCCAATGCGCGGTCCACTCCTTGCCCCGCGGAAGCTTCCGCCAGCAACCGCACCCGCTGGCGGGCGAGGGCGGCGTCCGGCGGGGTGGCGCAGGTAGACGCGGATCTCGGTGATGTCGCGGGGGCCGTAGCGGATGGTGACCTGTTCGCCGACGTAGTCGGCCAGGACCGGGTCGATGTAGCGCAGGGCCTGGAACTGGATGCCGTCGGTGTGGACCTTGCGCGGTTTGGCGACGGTGCACAGCAGGAGGTCCAACTGCTCCAGGGAGTCGGGCATGCGCGGGATGAACGCGCCGGCCTCCCACCGGGGCTGCGGCGGGAGGCGGGTTTCCGAGTGTGGCCGCAGGTTGTAGACCTCGCGGATGAACCGGCCGATCGCGGTGTCGAGCTCGGCGAGGGTCAGCTTGGCTTGGGCGGCGCGGTCCTTGCTGCCCTTGGGGGCGTAGCCGGGCAGGTGGGCCAGGCACATCTGGTTCATGGTCTCCATGAACCGTTCGATTTTGCTGTGGCCGTGCGGCTGGCCCTTCTTGCTGAACATCGGCCGCACGCGCAGGTCGGCCATCACCTGTTCCAGGTGCGAGGAGGTGAAGTCGCTGCCGTGATCGAGGTGGAACACCTCGGGGATCCCGCACACGTGCCAGGCCGGTTCGGCCTTGCGCCAGATCGCCTGCCGGAAGGCCAGCGCGGTGGACAGCGCCGAGGGCGCTTCCAGGTTGACGGCGTACCCGGCGATTGCGCGGGAGTGGTCGTCATCGATGGCGGTCAGCCACGGCCGGGCCGGTTGGCCCTTGGGATCCACGACCCACAGGTCCAGCTCGGTGTGGTCGGCCTGCCAGATCTGGTTCGGCTTGGACGCCTCCCTGCGATGCACCAGCTCATACACCTCCCGGTAGCGTTTCGTGCCCTCCAGCCCGAGAGCTATGAGCGCCGGATCAAGGTTTCGGACGATCTCGTGCACGGTGGAGTATCCGGGGACCGGCCATCCCGTGCGGTGGCGACGCTGGCGGCCTGCCGGTGGATCACCGCGACGCTTCTGCGGGGCGGCCGCAGCGCCAGGCCCTCGATCAGCAGCCGCAACGGCTCGGGCATCCGCGCCCGGCCGCGGTCCGAGCGCGGCCGGCGCACCAGCCCGGCCAGGCCGTCGGCCTGGTAGGCGGCACGCCACCGGCGCAAAGTCCGCTCCGGGACCTCGCAGGACGCGGCGACCTGGGCCAGCGGGACATCGTCTTCGAGGTGGGGCCGCAGCAGCCGCCAGCGCTCGATCGCCGCCCGGCGTTGAGCGTCGCTGAAGCCCGTCAGCGGGGCGGGGTAGCCATCTGATGCGGCTTTTTCCATCAACCGTCCCTTTCTGGCCGCCATGACACCACTGCGCTGGCCGTTCACTGGCCCGCATCGAGTGTTCCCGATCCTCTGGCGAAAGTCGCCGGCGGTAACGGAGTTATGCCCGGCCGCCGGCCGGGTTGGCGGGCTGGTCGGCGGAGGCGGCGGGCTGGTGAGGTAGTTCTGGAAGGCGGGGGCGACGATGGCGATGAGGGGTGTTGAGGTCGCAACTCGGTCAGCGGTGCGTCTTGAACAGGTGGCGGCCCTGGGCGATGCCGATGAGGTGGTCGAGCGCCAGGACTAGGCGCAGGTCGAGGTCATCGACGGACAGGTGGGCGCGGGCCTGCTCCAGCAGGGAGGTGGTGAGGAAGGCGCGTCAGGCAAGTAGACCCCAGCATGCCGGGCTCTCGTACGGACGGGCCGCCCGTTGTGCGGGTTCGGCCCGTGCGTCGCGTCAGTGGGTGGTGGATTCGGTTTGTGTGGCGCGTCAGTGGGTGGTGGCGGCTTCGCCGCGCTCGTGAGTGAGGCTCTCCGTCGATGATTGGGCCCTGGTACGGCCGTACTCGGGCAGGAGGGACACCATCCCGAGTACGGCCAGCCCGACGCCCAGCCAGAGGGGAGCTCGCAACCCGAAGCCGTCGATGACCAGCCCGCCGATCGAGGAGCCGATGATCACCCCGAGGGTGATGAAGGAGGCGTGGACGGTGTTGACCAGCGGCCCCGGGTTACCGACGCGCTGGACGCGTACGGCCATCGCCGGGTTCATGGTCACTCCGACCAGCCCGACGCCCAGCATGGCGATCACTGCGGGGACGCTGAGGTGAGCGAATATTGCGAACCCGGCCAGGAAGATCGTGTTGAGGATCAGCCCGGACAGCAGGACGCTGGTGGTGTGTTTGTCGGCCAGGCGTCCGACGATGTGGTTCCCGATCACGGTGGCTGCGCCGTACGCGACGAGCAGGAGGGGTACAGACTCCGAGGTGAACCCGGTGACCTGGGTGAGGATCGGGCTGAGATAGCTGAAGGCGGCGAAGGTCGCGCCGATGATGAGGGTGCTGGTCGACAGCGCCAGCCACAGCCGGCCGTTCCTGAAAACCGCCATCTCCTGCCTGAAGTTGCTGTTGCCGCCGTCAGCACGCCCGAGCCTGGGAACGCCCGTCATCGTGGCGAGTGCGGCGATGACGGTCAGGGCGCCGACGGCCCAGAAGGCGGCGCGCCAGCCGAGCTGCCCGCCGATCAGTGTGGACAGTGGCAGCCCGAGCAGGGTGCCGAGCATCAATCCGTTCAAGACGATGGCGAGGGCGCGGCCGCGTACCTCCGGACGGGTCAGCTGGACCGCCACCGAGATGGCGACTCCGAAGAACGTCTGGGATGCGACGCCGGTGATGACGCGCGCGACCATCATGATCGGGTACGAGGGCGCGACAGCCGCGAGCACGTTGCCTACCAGAAAGATTGCGAACAGCAGCATGAGTGCGGGTTTGGGGCGTATCCGTACCAGCGCGACGGTCATCAGTGGCCCGCCCGCCGACATGGCCACTGCGAAGGCGGTGATCAGATAGCCGATTTGGGAGATGGTCACGCCGAGTCCGCCTGCCATCTCGGGCATCAGGCCTCCGACGGCGAACTCACTGGTCACCATGGCGAAGATGCCTATGGCCAGGACGTAGACGGCTCTGGGCAAGGGGACTCCTTTTTGCATCAATCGGTGTAGAACATGGGCATGAAAAAGCAGAGGTCAGGCCAGGGCGTCCATGGCCGTGGCCGCGATGGCCTCGATGGTGGCGTCGTCGGCGCCGCCCTGAGCAGCCACCCGGATCCCGGCGATCACGGCGTTGACGAACCTGGCGAGCTCGGCGGGGTCGCGGGTGGAGCCGATATCGCCATCGCGCTGCCCGCCCCTGATGGCCGCGCTCAGGCTGACGACTCGGCGCTCGGTGTCGCGGGCGAGCATCAGAGTGATCTCTGGGTCGCGGCCGGCAAGCTCCATCGTGGTGTTGACAGTCAGGCAGCCGAGGCCGTGGCCGTCGCGCCGGTTCTCTGCCTCCGTCTGGAGGATCTTGGCGAACAGCGCGCGGATCCGCTCGATTGCGGGCAGCTCGTGATTGTCAAGGATCCGCAACTGGTCGGCAGTGGTGGCGTCCATGTAGCGGGTCAACGCGCGCTTGAACAGCTCGCGCTTGTTGGTGAAGGCGTTGTACACGCTGCTGCGGTCGAGACCGAGCGCCTCGCACAGGTCCCTGGTCGAGGTCGACTCATAGCCGTTCGCCCAGAACGTGCGCATCGCAGTGTCCAGGACCCGGTCCTCATCGAATGATCTCGGCCTCGCCATACGAGCACGCTACCTGTTTTGCATCAGTCGGTGCAATACGAGATGGTTCAGCGGGCGGAAGGCGGCCGGAGTACGCCAGAAACACACCGAAGGCCGGAAACATGTACGTCATAATGGTCTATTATCACGTACATGAGCGATCACGGCGGCGCGGCGACCAGGACAACCCTCCGCCGGGACGGTGCGCGACTCCGGCACGTTATCCGGTACATATGGGCCACCATCTGGGCCGGCTCCATCAACGCCGCCCGGCGGCCGGCATGAGCGCCGCGCCGAAGGTCGCAGCGCTGCGCGGTGGAGGTGTCAGCCTCGCCGCGGCCGCCGACGCCTTCCTGGCCACCCCACGCACGGCCAACCCCAACACCCACCGCGCCTACGCCTCCGCGATCGACCGCACCATCGACCGGCTCGGCCGCGACCGTCCGCTCGCCGACGTCACCGACACCGAGATCGGCACCGCGCTCACCGCCCTGTGGGGCGCGAGCACGCCGGCGACCTGGAACCGCAACCGAGCCGCCGTCACCTCCTGGCTCGCCTGGTGCCAGACCAAGAAGCACTGGGCCGCCCCGTCGGTCCCGGCCGACGCCGAACGCCGCAAGGAAAGCGCCGACGAGACCCGCGCCGTGGCCAAGACCACCATCCACCGGCTGCTGTCGCGCCGCGACATCCCGCTACGAGAGAAGACGCTGTGGCGGATGCTCTATGAAACGGCGGCCAGAGCGGCCGAGATCCTCGCCCTCAACGTCGAAGACCTCGACCTGGAGCACCGCCGCGCCCCCGTCCGCTCCAAGGGCGGCGCCATCGAATGGGTGTACTGGGACAGCGGCACCGCCCACCTGCTGCCCCGTCTACTGCGCCTCCCGGACGGCAGCACGCGCACGCATGGTCCGCTGTTCCTGTCCGAACGCCGCCCTGTCCCCGCCCGCCGCCCGGCCGCCGCCGACATCTGCCCGCACACCGGCCACGCCCGCCTCGGCTACGACCGCGCCCGCGTCCTGCTGAACAAGTACGCCAGCCTCGACCTGCACCAGCTGCGCCACAGCGCCGCCACCCACCTCGGCGACGCCGACGTCCCGCTGCAGCTCATCATGGGCAAGACCCGCCACAAGAACCCCCGCACCGCCATGCGCTACGTCAAACCCGGCGCCGAAGCCATCGCCAAGGTCACCGAGGTCCTGGCGCCCCGCCGCCGTACTCACTGACTCGCGTTTGACGCGTCAGCTGACCGACTGGGAACCATCCTCGGCCAGATAGCTCTGGGTCTCCCCGGCCATTTATCGCCGGAGCTCACAGGCGAAGGGGATGCCATAGGCCACGACCATGCCTTCGACCTAGTGCAAGCCCTTGTGCTCAGCAGCCAGACGGCTGGCGGTGGCGAAGCAGGTACGCCGACAGGGCCGACGTGAACAGTGTGATCGCCAAAGAAGTGCACGAACCAGCCGACGGCAGAAACTACATCAGGTTCGACCCATCCATCGGCATACACATATTCGGTGGTGTGACCACTGGATGGGTACGCGGGCACGGCGACGGCGAAGGAACCAACAGTTCTCCCCGGATGGCCTAGAGGTGCGCCGCCAAGCGCCCGGCGGCGGCCATACGTTGGGAGACGTGCATTGCGCCGCGGTCAACGGCAAGAGTGCGTGATCAGTGGCTCTGTTCGTGGGTTTGGGCGCCGCCCCTCGGTGGGGGCGGGATACGTCTGTCGTCGGCCGGCGCACCGCTCACGCACGGTGACGGGTGTCGGAGGCGGGACGCGCCTTGTCTGCGGCCGATCCGCATGGGTCAGAATGTGCCGATGACGATCTCCGCTGACGACTCCGGTCCGGTCCGGATTGTGACGGCCGTTCTTCGCGACGGCGATCGGGTGTTGCTGTGTCATCGAAGTGCCGGACGCCGTTGGTATCCCGACGTGTGGGACCTGCCGGGCGGTCATGTTGAGGCGTGGTTCATGACGTCCGACCTTGACAGCCTGCGTCTCGCCCATGAGCCGTATCTCTCGATGCTCACCGCCGTGCTCGTCACGTGACGTCGCTCGGGAAGCCAGGGGTGCGCGCTCATCGGCAGATCCGCGCACTCGCATCCGGCGTGGTTCATGATTGATTGCACGGAGGGTGAACGGGCTCCGGAGCTACCGCCGGCGCCACCGGCGGGCAAGATCCACAAGTGGTGCCGGTTCTCACGAACATCTCGGCACGCGGCGCCGGCAACGTGGCGCCGAAAGTCGCGAACATCTGGCGCCCAATCTCGTGAACGAAGCCAGATCAGCGCTGTCGGCGGATGATAGTCCCGCTCAACATCACCGACCATACGGATCCAGCCGTACGGATTACATAGGTGTCAGCAGGTGCCCAGCACCCTGCCGAATTGATCTCTTAGGTATCAAGGCGACGGCGCTCCGAGCCGCCGCACGGCCCGCCGCTCGCTCCGCCCGGCCGGGCGTGCGGCGTGGGCGCCGGGCGCCAGTAGCTTCGGCCGGAGAGGAGGGAACTGCGGGTGATCACGCACGCCGCTACGCCACCGGCAAGGTGCCCCGAGCCGACCCGGCCGAGGAGTACAGCGTCGGCCGCTCGACCATCCACCGCATCATGCACAGCCCCGGGCAGGACCAGGCGTAGGGTCCGTCTGCTGGACTACGACCAGGCGACGTTCACGTTCTGCGGGTATGCGTTCGATCGCACGGCCTGACATGCCCGCGCAGGCATGTCAGGCGGATCGCGGGTAGAGGTGAAGGTCACCAGCAGGTCCCACGCAACCGACAACTCGCGACAGCTGAATAGGCGACCTCACCAGTACCGACGCCGTGGTAGACGTGGCTCTACACCGCATAGACGGGCGCCAGGTCGACGAAGATGCGGTAGTCCGAGATCAGACCGTCGTCGCGGGTATGCCAGATCGACACGGCCACGACGCTGACGTCCTTGCCGTCGAGGCGCCGGTATGTCACCTCGGTCTCGGCAATGGTGTCGGCGTCGACCTGCCACGTTCTGACGAGCCTGTGCGCGAGGCCCGCGATGGTCGCGAAGAATATCCGCAGCCCCTCGGCGATGGCGTTGCGTCCCACCATGGGCTCGGCATTGCCGAACACCATCCTGGCGTCCTCCGCCAGCAACTGCACGAACTTGCCGGGATCGAACGAGTCGACCACCTGGAAAACGCGCCGTGCCTCATCGTCGGACATACCGATCTCTCCTCCCGCGGCGAGGGTCGCTGCTCGGGACGTTACGTGGCGACGGGCAAGATGCAACCCCTTCTGAAAAGCAACTGACCGGATCGAGAAGAGCCTGGCCAGTCCCCGCGGCTTGAGCCGAAATCCAACAAATATGCCTCGGACCGGCGCCGACCCTGCGGCACGGCACCTTGGTCCCGGACACCTTCACGAGGGAAGTTGTCCAGGTCTTCCTATCGGCGAGGGGATGCCTGTGAGGTTCGATCGTCCATAGGGCGACGTCATCGACCTCAGTTCGTGGTCGGTCGCGGTGCCGCGGATCGGCCGCCGCGGATGTCAGGGGCGGCCGATCAGGGCGCGGTGACAGGCCGCCATCAGCTCTGGACCCGTCGCCAAGTAGCTGTGCGTGACCTGGAGTTCCTGGGCGGTCCTCAGACGGGCTCGGGTTGATGATCGCAAAAGGGATTGCGCGGGGGCCGGCGAACAGCAGTGCGGATCGCGACCGCGTGGACATCGGCGTGCGACTGCTGCGGACCGCCATGGCCGAAGTCGTCCCAGCGGGCACCCGTCCCCCCGGGTACAGCCGCATCGTCCCACCCGATTGGCGCGAGGCTGGGGCGACCGAGCGCGTCGTCGAGGACCGCATGGTCGCCCTGGAACGGAACGGCGGCCGCCTGCTCGTCGAACGACTGCGTCTGGAGTGGCGCCCCGGAACGCCGGTCCCCGCGCCGAGCGGGCGCCTGGTGTTCCGGCCGGTCCGCGACACCGAGGAAATCCTCGCCCTGATGACTCTGGTCCTGGACGGGACGCTCGACGCGCACAGCAGAGACGACCTGACCCGGATGTCCCCCCGCGAGGCGGCCGTCAGACACTATGAGGACGAACTCGCGCACTACCGGAGCCCGCGGGACTGGTGGCGGATCGCGACGCTGCCGGACGGCGAGCCGGTGGGGTTCGTCACCCCGGCCCGCAACGACTACAACCCCATCATCGGCTACCTCGCCGTACTGCCCGCACACCGCGGCAACGGCTACATCGACGACATCCTTGCCGAAGGCACCCGTATCCTCATCGCGCAGGGCGTCCCGCGCATCCGGGCGGCCACGGATCTCGGCAACACTCCGATGGCGAACGCCTTCGAGCGCGCCGGATACGTCAACTTCGAACGCACGATCAACATGGCCTGGATCTGAGCCGGGCGTCGGGCGGGGAGGCCACAACCGACCTCCCCGCCAGCGCTGCAGCGGGCTGGGGATGATGCCGCCAGCGGTGCGTCTCGGTCGCCATCAGGAGGTTGTCACCAGAGCGCCTCACTGTCCGCGCAGGCGGGACTCGATGGCCTCTATGATCCGTGGGCGCAGCTCCGCGGCGCGGATGACGGCGTCGACGGAGCCGACCTCGACCGCGCGCTGGATGTTGTGCACGCGGTCGAACTCCGCGGCCACCTCGCCGAGCTTCTCCGCGCGGACCGACGAGCGGAGCTCGTCCAGCTCTGCGGTCAACGCGGCGCGGTCGGCGCCGGAGGCGGCCGCGGCGCGGGCCTCCAGGTCCCGCACGCGCGGGTCGGCCGCGGTCCGGGCGTTGACCTCGCCGGTGAACACCACGGCGGCGGCGGGGGCGCCGCCGAGCACCGAGGCGAACGAGCCCTCCAGGGCGAGCACGGTCATGTTCGGGTTGAGTGCCTTGGAGAACACCACGAATGCGCCGCCGTGGTACCGCGAGATCACGCAGAACACGATGGGCCCGCGGAAGTTCACGATCGCGCGGCCGATCTCGGCGCCGTACTCCAGCTGCAGCTTGCGCATGGACTCCGGTGAGCCGTCGAAGCCCGACAGGTTCGCCAGCACCACCAGCGGCCGGTTGCCGCTGGCCGCGTTGATCGCTCTGGCGGCTTTCTTCGACGACCGCGGGAACAGTGTGCCCGCGGTGTAGGTGTCCGGGCCGTCGGTGGGCGGGAAGCCGCGGCGCGGCACCGCCCGGGACTCGATGCCGAGCAGGCACACTGGCATGCCGCCGAGGTGTACGTCCTGCACGACCGCGGTCTCCGCGTCGGCCATGCCCGCCCAGCGTTCCAGCACCGGGTGGTCCTGGTCGGACAGCGCTCGCATCACGGTCCGGATGTCGAACGGTTTCTTGCGGTCCGGGTTGGCCGCGGTGGAGAAGATCTCGCCGACGGTGGTGAAGTCGCTGCCCTCGACGGCATGTGGGAAGTCGGAGATGTCGCGGTCGACGGGGTCGGTGGTCTCCGCCCGCCGCGGCGCGTGCTCGCCGGGTGCGATGTAGGTGTGGTCGTAGTGCGACATCAGCACGTCCCGGGCTGCGGCCAGGTTCGGCGCCCAGTACTGGGCCTGCCCGTTCGGTCCCATCACCCGGTCGTAGCCGCCGATGCCGAAGTTGTCCTCGGCCGACACGCCACCGGAGAAGTCGAGCGACTGCTTGCCGGTGAGCACCATCGCCGAGTCGGGCGTCATCACCAGGATGCCCTTGGTGTGCATGAGCATCGTCGCCTCGGCGTTCCAGTACGGCTGAGCGCCGACGTTGATGCCCGCGACCACGATGTTGATCTCGCCGCCGTCCTGGGTGAACTCGACGATCCGCTTGAGCGCCGCGGCCACCCAGTCCATGTTCTCCGTGCCCGACTCCATCGAGATCCGGGCGCCGGCCGACAACGCGTACCACTCCAGTGGCACCCGCATCCGCTCGGCCAGGTCCATCGCGGCGATCACGCGGCGGCATTCCGGCTCCGACAGCGCACCGAGCGCCTTTGTGGGGTCGCCGAGCAGCACGACCCTGGTGACGCCCTGCGGGTGCCGCCGGGTCGGCGTGGTGACCACACCTGCGACGATCGCCGCGGTGTTGCGCCCCTTCGGCCGGTCGACCGGGACCAGTGTGTGGTCGTCGTCGAGGTCGTGTTCGGTGAAGTCGCCGAGCAGGCCGGTCAGCTCGTACGGGTAGACCGTGTTGCGGCTGCTCGCGCGCAGCACCTTCTGCCGGTAGTCGTCGATCGGCTCGATCTGCTCGTTCGACGGCTCGCCGACGGTCACCTGGGTGCCGCCGGTGGCGTCGAGAGAGATGCGCACGGCGATCTTGGTCAGCTCGCCGGTCTCCCTGTTGCGCTGCCGCGCGATGAACAGGGTCTCCTCCAGTCCGGCGCCCGCGGTGGTCGGCAGCACGCGCCGGGCGATCATCTCGATCTCCGCGTGGGTGATGTTGCTGGGCGGCCAGACGTAGATCACGATCCGGTTGGTGTTGAGGCGTTTGTTCGACGGTCGCCGCGACTGCGCGCGGCGGATCGAGTCGACGCAGGCGGCGATGGTGTCCTCCGCCGTCGGCAGCGCGACCAGCCTGCCGTCGTGGTCACGCAGCTCGGTCAGGTCGCGCACCTGCGCGAACGCGACGAGACGGTCGTCGGAGGGGTTCTCCCGCGCCACGCACTGGAAGAGGTAGACCTCCTCGTCCGATGACGGGAGCCGGGTGAGGTCGAACTTGCTCAGCCGCTCCAGCTGCATGCGCTCGGCGATGTAGGGGTGCAGGCCGCGGATCAGCCGCTCCTCGGTCATCCCGGTGGCCGACGGGCGGAAAGTGAAGTGGTGGTGCATCACCGCCCCGCCGCGGCCCGCGACGGTGGTGGTGATTCTGCGGACCTGGTCGGGCAGCGGGTGCGCGCTGACGATCTCGTGCAGTGCGGCCGCCATCGCGTCGGAGTCCTCCGGCTGCCTCTCCCAGGCGAGATAGATGTCGGCGTCGATGGCGTTCTCGCCGCCGGCCAGCTCCGCGAGCCCGCGCAGCGCGCTGCCCAGCGTCTCGAAGCTCACCGCGGAGGAGACCAGGCACGAGCCCGCGCGCTCGGCGATCAGGAACGTGCAGCCCGCGACCTCGCTGGTGCGGACGCCGGTGAGGCCCTTGTTGCCGTAGTAGCGCCGGGTCAGCACTTCCAGCATGACCGCGTTGTCCAGGTCGTCGCGGACGAGGCGCTGGCCGAGCAGGCGGACCAGCGGCTCGGTGCTGCGTACCATTTCGGCGATGCGCTCGGCGCGGTCCGGCGCGTCCGGGTGCGCGTCGAGGTGGCGCAGGTGCTTGCGGACGCCGGCGTAGACCTGGGCGCGGTTGCGGCGCAGCAGCGGCCGGCCGAACCAGGCGAACACCACGCCGCGCGCGAGGTCGGAGACCACGGGGAAGCGGACCTGCGTGGCGGCCAGCAGCCGTTCGAGCGCGAGGCCGGCAGGCTCGCGCAGCGCCTCGTCCGGCGGCGGCTCCCGCAGCCAGGTGCGCAGCAATGTCGCGACGAGCGTGGCGTCGGTGGACGCGCGTTGCTGGGCCAGGAAGATCCGGAACACCGCGGCCTCGAGCTCGCCGGAGCGCTCCAGCTCGGTGACACCGTAGTGCCCGAGCGCTTTGGCGAGCTTGGCCTGGAACGTCTTGGGCAGCCCGGCCCGTTCGACGTCGAGGCTCTGCAGGTAGGTGTGGAAGTACTCGCGCGGGCTGTGCACGTGGCCGCCGCCGTCCTCGCCCGCCGGCCGGTTGCGGCTCAGCTCGGCCAGGTCGGCGAACGCCTCGATGAGTTCGAGCTCCTCGGCCAGCGGCCGGTGGCCGTCCTCGATGACCGTACGGCGCGCGGCGAGGTAGTCGTCGAGCACCCGGCGTTCGTCGTGCGGGTCGAGGTCGAAACCCAGCAGCAGGCTGCGCAGGTCCTCCTGGCCGCGCGTGGTGCGCTCGCGCGCCGGGATCGTCCCGGGCGCGGCGGGCAGGTCCAGCTCGACGGACCCGGCGGCCGAGGTGGCCTCGGCTTCGGCGGCGTCACCGGCGAGCGGCTCCAGCCGCAGCAGCGGCGCACCGCTCTCCACCTGGCTGCCTACGGACACGGCGCATTCCTTCAGCCGCGCCTTGAACGGCGCCCGCAGCACCGTCTCCATCTTCATGCTCTCCAGCACGAGCACCGGTGCGCCCGCGTCGACCTCGGCGCCGACCTTCACCGGAGTGGCGACGACCAGCGCGGGCGCGGGGGAGCGGACGACGCCGCCCTCGTCGCGGCTGACCCGGTGCGTGACGCCGTCCACTTCGACCAGGTGGATGGGCCCGTGTGTGCCGGTGAGGAGGCGGTATCGGACGCCGTTGACGACGATCTGACCGGTGTGCCGGTCGAAGCGGTCGAGGTCGACGTCGGCGGTGCGGACGTCGCCACCCGCTTCGACGCCGACGCGGAACCGATGCGCGCCGACCCGGGCGACGCGCACGCGGTAGCCGACGCCACGCAGCTTGAGATCCAGCGGCCGGTTGCTCTCGTGCTGCACCTGCGGGCGCCCGCCGAACGCCGTCGACAGCAGCCGCTGCCGCTCGGCGCGTTCCTCCTCTTCGTAGGCCTCGATGGCGGCGGCCGCCAGCGCGACGCCGGAGTGACGGTGTGAGACGAGCCTGCCTTCGCCGCGGACGCGGTCGATCCAGCCGGTGTCCGCGCTGGCATCGATCACCTCGGGCTGATCGAGCAGGTCGAGCACGAAGCTCTTGTTCGTCGCGCCGCCCTCGATGATCACCGTGGTCTGCGCCATCGCCCGGCGCAGCCTGCCGAGTGCCTCGTCGCGGTCGCGGCCGTAGGCGATGATCTTCGCGATCATCGAGTCGAAGTCGGCGGGGATGGTGTCGCCCTCGCTGACGCCGGTGTCCACGCGGATCCCTGGCCCGGCGGGCAGGTCCAGTCGCACGATGCGGCCCGGGGAGGGCGCGAAGTCGCGGTCGGGGTCTTCGGCGTTCAGCCGGGCCTCGATGGCGTGCCCGCGCTCCATCGGCGGCTCGCCTTCGAGCCTGCCGCCGGATGCCACGTGCAGCTGCGCCTTGACCAGGTCGAACCCGGTGGCGAGCTCGGTGATCGGGTGCTCGACCTGCAGGCGGGTGTTCACCTCGAGGAACGCGAACAGCTTGTCGCCGGGGTGGTAGAGGAACTCGACGGTCGCCGCGCCGCGGTAGCCGACCGCGACGGCCAGCCGTTCGGCCGAGGTCTTGAGCTCGGCTGCCTGCACAGCGCTGAGCACCGGCGACGCCGACTCCTCGATGACCTTCTGGTTGCGCCGCTGCACCGAGCAGTCCCGGACGCCGAGCGCCCACGCGGTGCCCTCGCCGTCGGCGATCACCTGGACCTCGACGTGCCGGGCACCGGTGACCAGGCGCTCCAGGAACACGGTGCCGCTGCCGAACGCCCGTGCGGCCTCCTGGCTGGTGCGCTCGTAGGCGTCGGCGAGCTCGCCCTCGTTCATGATCACGCGGATGCCGCGCCCGCCGCCGCCGGCGGTCGCCTTCAGCATCAGCGGGTAGCCGATCTCGGCGGCCGCCGCCAGGGCGGCTTCCAGGGTCTCGACCGCGCCGCGGCTCCACGGCGCGACCGGCACGCCGACCTCCTCGGCGATCAGCTTCGCGCCGATCTTGTCGCCGAGCTTGCGCATGGCCTCCGCACTCGGTCCGACGAAGGTGACTCCGATGTTCTCGCACAGCTCCGCGAACGCCGGGTCTTCCGCGACGAAGCCCCAGCCGACCCACGCGGCGTCGGCCCCCGTCTCCACCAGCGCGCGCTCCAGCGCCTTCAGGTCGAGGTACGGGCGCGCCGACGCGGGACCGAGATCGTAGGACAGGTCCGCTTCGCGGACGAAGGTGGCCGTACGGTCGACGTCGGTGTACAGGGCGACGGTCTCGATCGGTGTCCCGGTCTCCGCGGCGAGGTCCCGTACGGCGTGGATGAGCCTCATGGCGGCCTCACCACGGTTGACGATGGCGACACGACTGAACACCCGACCGAGCCTCCTATAGATCGACGATGTGCGCGCGGCGACACGGCGGTCCCCGACTATGTCCACTCTTTCGTCTATCGGCTGGCAGTGTCATGTCGTGGACAGTGCACGCTATGCGGCCCCAGTTGTGGAAAACGACCAAAAACCGTCGGCCGGCGGCACGCTCTGCCGCACTTCGACTGTGACATGAAGTGAGCGACGTGCCGTTGGCCGGGCAGGTGCGGGACCTGCCGCTCGTCGGCCTGCCGTCAAGTTGGTTGTCACCAAGTACGCGCGAGCGTGTTGAGGCTGGTCGGTGAGGACCTCGTCGGCTTGTGCCGGATTCGCGGAACCGGAGACGTGCCCGGCCGCGTTTGGCCTCCCGTACGAGGTCGCCGACGTCGAGGCCGAGGACCTCGACGGAGCGGGCCGCGCTCGCAGGCCGACCGGGGCATCGATGATCTCCCGCCGGCGGCAGAACCGGTAGGCCGCCGGCGGGAGCAGATTGGAGGTAGGGAATGGTCGAGGGACAGAAGATCAAGGGTGTTAGATTGTCGGGCGAATTGACGTTGACCTGACAGTAGAGGCGTGGCTCACGTGGCAGGGTTTGAGATCTACTTCGACACGCTCGAGGAGTGCGCGACCAAGGCCAAGGGAGTCGCGAACCAGTTCAAGAGTGCGGCGGAGGATGGTCCCACGAGCGTCAGTACCTCCTGTTTCGGTGACCTCGAGGACCTTTCTGACAAGCTCGTCAAGGCCGTCAACGACTTCGAGGTGAAGATCGACGCCGAAGTGCGTTATGCCCAGCAGAACCTGACCAAGGTCGAGGCGGCCATCCACCGGGTCGTCGACAACGTCCGCAAGGCTGACCTCCCCGACGTTCCCCGGACGGAGCAGGCGTGACGGATATCTGGGACCAATACCTCAGCCCCATCCAGCGCGTCATCGACAACTTGAGCGGCGACCAGGCCGAGATCACCAAGATCTCGGGGCGATGGCGAACGGCGGCGACCAACATCACCACGGAGACCGGCGTCATCAAACGCGCGGTCAACAGGGTGGACAGCGCGTGGAACGGCGTCGCCGCCGAAAACTTCGCCACGTACATGGCCAGATATCCCGAGTCCGGTACGGCACTGAGTGAGGCCTTGACCGGCTGCGCCGGCAAGCTGGATGCCGCGGGGAGCGCGCTGGAGACGGCCAAGAGCGAGGTCCAAGCCCTCTACCGGGAGAAACGCGCCTGGCTGGATGAGCAGCGCAACGACCCCGACAGCACCACCATCTCGATGACGAGCATCAGGTCCCAGGTGTCCAATGCCCTCGAGCGGGCCAAGGTGCACACAGACAAGGCGGCCCAGGCCCTCCGTCAGGCCACCGACGAGATCGGGAAGCACCTCGGCGAGGTGCGGTTCTTCACCGGTATCCCCGCTCCCGGCGATCAGGACTTCGTCCCGGGCAACAAGTCCGGGACGCGCTGGATCCCCGACCCCGACTTCCAGCCCCGTACCCCGAAAACCCAGCTGGCGTCCTACAACGGGAACGGCGCGCCGACCAGTGAGAGCAACGGGTACGGCGCCAACGCAGGGGGCGGTGGTGGCGGCGGCGGTGCGAGCACGCCTTCACTGGCCGTCCCGCCGAACGCTCACAGCCTGGCGCCCAACCCCCGCGCTCAGGCCGTCATCGACTACGCCCTCAAGCAGATAGGCGACCCTTATGTCTGGGGAGCGACAGGACCCGGCTCCTTCGACTGCTCCGGGCTGACACTGCGCGCGTACGAGTCCGCGGGGATCGCCATCCCGCGGGTCGCCCACGACCAGTGGCTGCGCGGACCGCGCATCCCTGAAGGCAATGTGCAGCCCGGGGACCTGGTCTTCTTCGACAACAACGGTGATGGCACCGCCGACCATGTGGGCATCGTGCTCGACCCCGAGAAAGGCACGATGATCCACGCGCCCAGAACGGGCTCCGACGTCAAGATCGCTCCCTACAGTCGCACCCCCATGGGCTTCACCCGGCCGGGAACGAGCTGACTCTGGCACGGGCCCGGAGTCGCGCTGGAAGCCCGGCTGGCCGGCCGCTTCACCGTACGGGCGTGTCCGTGGCCCCCGTGGGGAACTCCTCGATGCCGAGCACCCACAGCAGCTCCAGCCGCTCGCGGGTCTCGGCGTCCGCCGGGGTGAGCACCAGGAGTTGCTGACCCTGGTCGGGGGTGACCAGGGTCTCGCAGTCCATCAGCAGACGGCCCACCCGCGGATGCAGCATGGTCTTGCGGTCGGCGCGCCGGACCGCCACCTCGTGCTCGGCCCAGAGCCGGCGGAAGTCGGCGCTCGCGGCCTGCAAACGGTCGATGAGTCCGGTGACCGTGGGGTCGCCGGACCGGCGGCCGACGGCCGCGCGCAGGTCGGCCACGAGCTGACGGGCCTGATGCCCCTGCTCCTCGGGCGGGCAGACGGCGCGGGCGGCGGGCTCGGTGAACCAGCGGTATACGGGGTAGCGCCGGTCGCCGGAGAAGCCGGTGTGGTCGCCCGTCATCAGGACGGCCGCCCGGTTCTGGGCGAGGACCTCGCCCAGGTCGGACAGCACCAGGGCCGGGGTGTCGCCGAGCAGGTCGAGCATGCGTATCAGGCCGGCGCGGGCCAGGCGGGCCACCCCGTCGGCGGGCGGGGGCCGGTGGCCGGCCAGGTGGAACAGGTGGTCGCGCTCGTCGTCGGACAGGCGCAACGCCCGGGCCAGCGCGCCGAGCAGCTGGGTCGAGGGCTGACTGCTGCGGCCCTGCTCAAGGCGTACGACATAGTCCACCGACATGCCGGCGAGCATCGCCACCTCTTCCCGGCGCAGGCCCGTGGTGCGGCGGCGGGGGCTGTCGGCGAGGCCCACCTCGGCCGGACGGATCGCCTCGCGGCGGCGGCGCAGGAAGTCGGCGAGCTGGTCACGGTCCATGGCTTCATACTGCCTCTCGGCCGGCGAGCCGAGCCAGGGAGCGGCTCTCCCATGATGAACGCTCCGCTTTCGCCCGTCCCGGCCCGGGCCCAGGGTGGGGGAGGACATCGACAACGAGGGAGAACATGATGCAGATACGAACCCTGGGCCGCACCGGACCGGCCGTTTCCGCGCTGGGCCTGGGCGCGATGGGGATGTCGGGCGCTTACGGCGCGACCGACCGGGTGGAGAGCATCGCCACCGTGCACGCCGCGCTGGAGGCCGGCGTCACACTGATCGACACCGGTGACTTCTACGGCATGGGCCACAACGAGTTGCTGCTCGCCGAGGCGCTGCGGGGCCGGGATCGCGACAGCTACAAGCTGAGCGTCAAGTTCGGCATGCTACGGGGGCCGGGCCCCGAGATCGGCGGGCCTGACGGCCGTCCCGAGGCGGTGAAGAACTTCTTGGCCTACTCGCTGACCCGGCTGGGCACCGACCACATCGACATCTACCGTCCCGCCCGGCTGGACCCGGCGGTACCGATCGAGGAGACGGTGGGCGCGATCAAGGAGATGGTCGACGCCGGGTACGTGCGGTACATCGGGCTCTCGGAGGTCGACGCGGCGACGATCCGCCGGGCGCACACCGTGCACCCGATCGCCGACCTGCAGATCGAGTACTCGCTGATGTCCCGCGCGGTGGAGGCGGACGTTCTGCCCACACTGCGGGAGCTCGGCATCGGCCTGACCGCGTACGGCGTCCTCAGCCGCGGCCTCATCTCCGGGCACTGGAGCGCCGGCCACACTGCCGGCCCCGGCGACATGCGCGGTTTCAGCCCGCGGTTCTCCAGCGGGAACGTGGAACACAACCTCGCCCTCGTGGACGCGCTGCGCCGGGTCGCCGAGGCGAAGGGCTGCACCGTCGCCCAGCTGGCCATCGCCTGGGTGGCCGCACAGGGCGAGGACATCGTGCCGCTGGTCGGCGCCCGCACCCGCGAGCGGCTGGCCGAGGCGCTGCCCGCGATGGACCTGAACCTCACCGCGGACGACCTCGCCGAAATCGAGAAGGCGGTACCGCCGGGCGAGGCGCGCGGCGACCGATACCCGCCCGCGTTCATGTCCAACCTCGGCGTGGGCAACTGAGCCCGGCCGCCCGCGGCCTCATACGCGCAGCTTTGTCAGCCGGTCCGTGGCCTGGTGCTTCGCCTCAAGCGCCGAAGGCGGCTCGGAGGAATTCGCAGATCTCAGCCCGCGCGGCCTTGGCCTGCGCCACCACGCCCGGCATGGACAGGAACGCGTGTGGTGCTTCGGGATACTCGGTGAGCCGCGTGGTCGTCCCGGCCGTCCGCAGCCGTTCGGCGAAGCGGCGGCCGTGATCGGCCACCGGATCGGCGGTCGGCACCACCACCAGCGCGGGAGCCAGCCCGCTCAGGTCGTCGGCATACAGCGGCGACAGGTCGCGCGGATCGGTTCCGGGTGGAACGGCCAGCCGCTGGAACAGGCGTAGCTGCGGCACGGAGGTGGTCGGGGTGTCGGCGTACTGGGCGATCGAGGGATAGTCGAGCATTGTTTCGGTGACGTCGACAGCCGGGTTGACCAGCACCTGTGCCCGCAGCGGCAGGCCGGTCTCCCCAGCCCGGATCGCCGTCAGGGCGCTGATCAACGCGCCGCAGCTCTCGCCGAACACAGCGATACGCGTCGAGTCGATGCCCCACTGCTCGGCGTTCTGCAGCACGTGCTGGAGCACGTCCCAGCCGTCGTCGACGGCGGCTGAAAGCGGGGTGTCCGAGTCCAGGAGGCGGTGCTCGACCGAGATGACGACCGCGGGCAGTCGGGTGGCGAGGTGGCTGTTGGTCCAGTCGCACTGTACGGCCGTGCCCACGAAGCTGCCTCCGTGCACGTGGAGCACGAGGGGCAGACCGGTGCGTCCGGCGGCTTCGCCGGTGCACTCGGGTGTCGGGCGGTAGACCCGCACCGGGAGTTCACGGCCGGGCAGCGGTACCCGCTGCCATTCGATCGTGGCGCCGAGGTCCGGTTCTCCGGTGATCGCCCGGGCCGCGTCGGACATCCGGAAAAAGTTCTCCGCGTCGCGCCAGGCGATCAGTTCCTCGGGCGTCAGCGTTGTGTAGTCCGGCGTCGGCGGCCGCTTGACAGCAGTGGTCTCACTCATGACTTCTTCTCCCCTCCCCGGCAGGGGCACCGGGGGCGTCTCACTGATGCAACCATTATGCACGCAGTGCGTGCAACGCCAAGTGCATAGGTTATGCTGAGCGTTGGCGAGAGGAGCGAAATGGCAGGCCGGAGGCGCTGGTCGACCGACGAGATCCTGGACACGGCGACGGAGTTGCTGAGCACGAGCGACGCCGAGTCGTTCAGCGTGCGCAAACTCGCCGCGGCACTCGGGACCGACTCCTCCAGCCTGTACCGGCACTTCCGCGACAAGACCGAACTGCTGCGCGCGATCGCCGACCGGATCCTCCTGGCGGCCATGGACGGCTACTGTCCCGAGGGCGACTGGAAACAGCGCATCACCGCCGTGGCCCTGCGCTTGAGAGACGCCTTCGGCCGGCAGCCCCAACTCGCCGCGATCTGGGGACGCTACGCCTCAAGCGGCACCGGCTCCCGACTGGTCATGGAAGAGGTGTTGCAGGCCCTGCGAACCTCGGGCCTGCCCGATGAGGAGATCCCGGCGCGCTACCACCGGATCGCGATCCTCCTGGCCTCACTGATCGCCTCCGAGGCCGGAATCAGCACGATCACCCCCCAGGAGTACGAGCAGGGCATGGAACTGTTCCGCGTCGCGGTGCTGGGCGCCGACCCCGAACGCTTTCCCGCCCTGGCCCACTTCGCCCGCGACGTCCGCCCCCTCGGAGCCGACCGCCGCGCCGCGTTCGAAGAGATCATCGCTGCTCACCTCGACTACGTTGAGACCGCAACCCCCTGACTCACCTCCGGAAAGCGGTCAGGCCTGTCCCGAGCTCCTTCCGTCACTCCTGGTTCTCCAGGGTGAGGACGTGAACGGCTCGAACCGGCTCCATGACGTCTGCTCCTAGTGGCTGTGACCGAGGGCGGCGATCCATGGACCCCGAACTCGTCGCAGCGACCTTCGGGATGGACCCCGAGGGCGTCATGATCTATCTCGCCGACCATGTCCATGAGGGCCGCCTACTCGACCGGAACGAAATAGGATCATGATGCGATCTCCGCTTGCGGGCCGCGTGCCGGCGCTTCACCTCGGCCTGGAATCCGTGCTGAGCGGCCTGGCCGTCCGGCACCCAACGGCCCCGGTCCATTCAGAAAAGCGCCGATTGGCCGCCCTGCCTGCGATGAGTTTCACCTCGATCGACGGCTATATCGAGGATCCCGACGGTGGCATGGACTTTCTGGACCCGGGCGAGGACTTTCAGCAGGCGGCGAACGACCATGTTCGCCGGACCGCGGCGTTCCTGTTCGGGCGGCGGCTGTATGAGGCGATGGAAAAGCCCTGGACGCAGGATCTCGGCAAGGAAGGCGCCCCGGCCGTCGAGCGGGAGTTCGCCCAGTTCTACAAGGAGACGCCGCGGTACGTCTTCTCCGACACCCTCCAGACCGTCCCCAAGCGTTGACTAACCGGCATCGGGGTTAGCCGGTCTTCTCGACGCGCGACGTCGTCGGGGAGAGGGGCTCGTCGTCCTGGTCGCGGGGCAGCAGTTCGGGCACTTCTCTCCCGTCGCGATCGACCAGGATCGAGCGGGGCTCGTCATCGGCGAACGCGTGGCGCTCACCCCACTGCCGAAGCGCCACGATGGTGGTGAAGAGGTCCTGGCCGGCGTCGGTCAGACGGTACACGTGCCGCTTGCCGCCGGCAGTGGTGCTCGTGGTGAGAATGCCGTGGTCTACGAGCCTGCGCAGCCTGTCAGTGAGGATGTTGCGGGCGATCCCGAGCTGCTGGCGGAAGTCCGTGAACGAGGATGCGCCGCTCATGGCGTCGCGGATGATCAGCAGACTCCACCGGTCGCCCACAAGGTCGACCGTGCGCGCGACAGGACACGTCGGGTCAGTCCACCCGCCTCCAGGGCCGAGCGTCACGTCCACCTGGACACCTCCCCGCGATGGTTGCGATTTGAAACCATTATGCCCTACGTTGAAACGGTTGCATATTGCTACCAAAAGGAGGGGTGGAGTGACGGCAAGAGTCACAGGGCCGCAGCGGTTCGTGCTGGCGCTGGTGTGCGCGGTGGCAGTTTCCACGATCTACGCGATCCAACCGGTGCTGGAGACCGCAGGCGCCGATCTGGGACTCCCGTCGGAGTCTCTGGGCTGGCTGGTCGCCGCCGGGCAGATCGGCTACTGCGCCGGACTGGTCCTGCTGGTCCCACTCGGCGATCTACTCGACCGCCGCCGGCTCATCATCGGGCACCTGCTGCTCACCGCCGCGGGAGCCGGAATCACCGCTGCTGCCCCGAAGGGGGTCATCGCGGTTGTGGGGCTGGCGGTCGCGGGGCTGTTCGCGGTGGTCGTGCAGGTCACGGTCGCCTACATCGCTGCCGTCTCGCCCGCGGGCGAGCGGGGCCGCAACATCGGGGCGGTCACCTCAGGGGTGGTGATCGGCATCCTCGGTGTGCGTGTCCTCGCCGGTGTCCTCGGCGACACGCTCGGCTGGCGTGTCGTCTACGTTGTTCTCGCACTGCTCTGTGCCGTGGTCGCCCTGGCAGCGCGGCTGAGTCTTCGTGTCGATGCCCGGCAGGCAGGTGACCGCTACACCCGGGTGCTCACCTCGATGGTGAAGCTCGCGGTCACGGACCGCCTGTTCCTCAGCCGCGGGCTGATCGCCTTCTTCCTCTTCGCGTCATTCGGGACGCTCTGGAGCGGGCTCACGCTCCCCCTCAGCGCCCAGCCCTGGGGGCTGGGCACCACCGAGATCGGCCTCTTCGGGCTGGCAGGACTCGCCGGAGCGCTCGGGGCCGCCCGCGCGGGCCGGTGGGCCGATGCCGGTCACGCGCAGGCGATCAGCGGCTGGTCACTCACCTTGCTCGCCGCATCCTGGCTCCTCATCGCCCAGACCGAGCCGACGTTGTGGCTGCTGATCGCAGGCATCGGCTTGCTCGACTTCGCCGTCCAGGCCGTCCACGTCAGCAACCAGCACCTCCTCACCACGGCCCACCCAGACAGGGCCAGCAGCGTCATCGGCGCCTACATGGCCTTCTACTCCCTCGGCTCCGCGCTCGGGGCGATCAGCACGACCTGGGCCTACGCCACCTGGGGATGGCCGGCGTCAAGTCTGCTCGGTGCCCTCTATGCCCTGGCCGGGCTGGTCGTGTGGGCACTCAGCCGGGCATTCGCTCGCCACGGCGCCGACCTGTCCCATGTCGCCACGACCGCGAAGGAGTGCGCATGACCTGTCCGCGCCGGGCGTTGAAGCGCTCCTCGTATTCGAGGAGAACCGGACATCTTCGCCCGAAAGACCTCATCGAACCCGGTCACAGTCTTGAACGCCGCTCCGCAGGTGAAATCGGCCAGTAGCGACAGCGAGCCGGCACGCGCTTCGTTACCGCCGTCTAGCGCTCCGATGCGGGTGGCTGCTGCCGCCCTCGCGCCATCGTCCCCTGACGTCAGGGATGGTTCGGATGAGATCCGTGCGCGAACTGCACGGTGATGGACAGGCCGCCTTCGGGGCGTGCGCTGGTGGTGAGGGTGGCGTGGTGAGCCTGGGTGACGGCATTGACGATGGCGAGGCCGAGGCCGTAGCCGTCGCGGCGGCCGTGACGTTCGGGCGCCAGTCTCTGGAAGGGTTGAAAGAGGCGCTGGATCTGGTTGCCGGGGATGACTGGCCCGCTGTTGGTGACCGTGAGGGCCACCTGCGTGCCGGAGGTCTGTGTGGTGATCTTTACGTGCCCGTCTGCGTGGTTGTGGCGGATGGCGTTGTCGATGAGGTTGGCGACGAGGCTTTCGATCAGTCTCGGGTCCCCGGCCGTCACCGCGGGCGTCAGGTGTTCGGCGAGGTCAATGCCTGTCCGCGTTGCTTGGTCGCGGCGGGAGGCGAGCACTCCTTCGACGACGTGGGTGAGGTCGAGAGTGTCCCGGCGGGTGACGCCGCGCTCGCTGGTGGCCAGGGCGAGCAGTGCTTGGACCAGCCGCTCCTGGTGTCCGCCCAGGGCGAGGGCCTCCTGGCAGACCGAGCGCAGGGTGTCGGCGTCGGCATCGGGGTCGGAGAGGGCGACTTCAAGCAGAGTACGCAGACCGGCCAGAGGGGTGCGCAACTCGTGGGAGGCGTTGGCGACGAAGTGGCGTTGGGCGTCGAAGGATGCCTCGAGGCGGGCGAACAGGTCGTCGAGGGTGTGGCCGAGCTCGGTCAGCTCGTCCGTGGGCTCGCCGAGGTCAAGGCGCCGGTGGAGGTCTCCGGCTGAGATGATCTGGGCGGTGGCGGTGATGGCGCGCAGCGGCTGCAGGAACCGGCCGGCGACGAACCAGCCGAGAGCCAGGGCGACGGGAACCAGAATGACCAGGGCGACGGCGGATCCCGTGAGGAGCTGGGGCAGGCTGATCCCGGGCCCGGTTTCGGTGATCGCGCTCGATGAGGGGTGGCCCTTGGGGGTGGCCGCCTGGACGCTGGCGAGCGGGACGGCGACGAAGACGACCACCAAAACCCCGGCGGCGTAGATGCCCGCCGCGTAGGCGAGCGCGAGCCGCGTCTGCAAGGACCTCCTGGCGAACTTTCGGGAGGTCATGACGGTCCGATGCGGTAGCCGCCTTCGCGGATGGTCTCGATCACGGGCGGGTCGCCGAGCTTGGCCCGTAACCGGTGCATGGTGTGCTTGACGGCGCTGCTGAAGGGGTCGGTGGCCTCGTCCCAGACGCGTTCGAGCAGTTCTTCCGCGGAGATGACCAGGCCGGGTACGGCGAGCAGGCATTCGAGCAGAGCGAACTCCCTGGGGCTCAACTCAAGGCGCCGGCCAGCCCGGAACGCTATACGGCGGGCCGGATCGAGGGTGATGTCCCCGCAGGCCAGGGTGGGCGGTAGCGGCGGGGTGGCGCGGCGGGCCAGGGCACGGACGCGGGCGACCAGTTCGGCGAACGCGAAAGGCTTGGCCAGGTAGTCGTCGGCGCCGAGGCTGAGCCCGTCGACGCGGTCCTCGATCGTGCCGGAGGCGGTGAGCATCAGTACGCGGGTCTCACAGCGGCCATGGGCGAGTCGCCGGCAGATCTCGTCCCCGTGGACGCCGGGCAGGTCACGGTCGAGGATCACCACGTCGTAGCGGGTGGCGGCCAGGCGGTCGAGGGCGGCGGTTCCATCCAGGACGACGTCGACGGCCATGCCCTCGCGGCGCAGTCCGGTTCCGATGGAGCGGGCGAGGACCTCGAAGTCCTCGACGACGAGGACCCTCACCGCCACTCACCGCCGGTCGTCGTGCGGGCGGGGCGGCCGAACCGTCCGCCGGGTCGAGGTGCCATGGTTCAACGATGCCAGATCCCCGGTTCCAGCCAGGTCGCAGCGGCTGCGACCCGGCTGGAACCGGGTGCCGCGTACAACCGTCGGCATGAGTTCATTCACGCCTCACCGATCCAGCCCGCGGGCCGGGCGGGACCGTTTCCCCCAGTTGCTGCGCGCGGAGTGGACCAAGTTCCGCTCCGCGCGAGGCTGGGTGCTCGCCATGGCGGCCTCCGTGCTGGTCACCGTGTCGCTCGGACTGCTGATCGCCGGGGGTGCCCGCAGCACCTGCGTGACCGGGAAGGGCGAGGGCCCCTGCCCCGCGCCTTTGGTGGGTCCCGACGGCACGGCGGTGAAGGACAAGTACTACTTCGTGCACCAGCCGCTCACGGGGAACGGCAGCATCACCGCCCGTGTGTCGGACATGACCGGGCAGATGCGGCTGCCGGACGCCGTACCCGGGGTGCGCAACATCAAAAAGGGAGTGGTGCCGTGGGCCAAGGCCGGGCTCCTGGTCAGGCAGAGCCTCAAGCAAGGCACGCCGTACGCCGCCGTCATGCTCACCGGAGATCACGGCGTGCGGATGCAGCACAACTTCACCCAGGACGTGCCCGGCGGTCCTCACAATGGCCCGCAGTGGCTGCGGCTGACCAGGTCGGGCGACACCATCACCGGCTACGAGTCAGACGACGGCAAGACGTGGACCGAGGTCAGCACGGTCAAGCTCACCGGCCTGCCGGAGACGGTCGAGATCGGGCTGTTCGCCACCTCGC
Organism: Nonomuraea sp. CA-141351; assembly: GCF_050944675.1. Classification (NCBI taxonomy): domain Bacteria; kingdom Bacillati; phylum Actinomycetota; class Actinomycetes; order Streptosporangiales; family Streptosporangiaceae; genus Nonomuraea; species Nonomuraea sp. CA-141351. Next base: position 6,391,731 of record NZ_CP191982.1, on the reverse strand, counting down.
CAGGCGCGTTGTGGGACATGGCGGAAGCCTTCGCCCAGGCCACCGCCACCTTCGACCAGATCACGCTGCAGGGCGCGAACGGTTCGTGGCGGCACGACGACGTCGGCGTCTCCATGGAGTCCGACGGCAAGACCCCGCATCATCCGGGCGGGGTGGTCGAGTCCGGCGACAAGCTCATCGTGACCGGGGGCGGTGACATCGGGCCCGCCACGGTGGAGGGTGGTGTGCGCGCTGACCTCATGCTGATCGGCGGGGCTGTGGGGCTGATCTTGGTGCTCGTGGTGGCGGTCACGTTCTTCACGGCGGAACACCGGCGGAGGCTGATCGGGGCCGGTCTGCCGGCCGAGCCGCATCCAGCGCCAGCGCGGCTGCTGGCGGCCAAGGCCGTGGTGGTCGGCGCGGTCGCTTTCGTGGCGGGGCTGGTGACCTCGGGGGTCGTGGTCCCCGTCGGCCTGGCGATGTTGCGTGCCAATCAGAACCCGATTCAGCCGATCACCCTGGGTACCGAGCTGAGGGTCATCGTCGGCTACGCGGCGCTGACCGCGGCCGCCGCCGTACTGGCTCTGGGCCTCGCCGCGCTGGTCAAGCGGGCCGTCGTCGCCGTCGGGCTGGCCATCGCGCTGGTCGTCGTGCCCTACCTGCTGGCGACCGCAGGTTTGGCGCCATGGCTGCTGATGATCACCCCTGCCGCCGGGTTCGCGATCACGCAGAGCGTCCCCACGTTCGCGCATGTGGACGTGCACCCGTCACTGCTCGGGGGCTATTACCCGCTCCCGCCGTGGGCAGGTTTGACCGTGACCTGCGGATATGCCGCCCTCGCCCTCTGGGCGGCGATGGCGGTACACCGCAGGAACGTGCCACGTTAGGTTCCGCTCACCCAAAGGTGCTGGGCGGCAGCACCCCGGGACGCGGCTCGGACAATGCCGGAAGTACGCCCGAACCTCGAGGTCATGAAGGCGTGCCGTGCAGGCGGTCGCTGCGCGGCTCCGGCACGTTATCCGGTACATCGCGCCGGTTGGTGGCGGAGCTGTGGGGGGCGAGATCGCCGGGAGCTCCCGCCGTATGTCAGCGGCGGCGTCAGGACTGCGACGGCCCCGTATCAGAGCGGACGGCGATGGTGGACCTCGAAAGAACACAGCACAAGGAGCCCATCATGCAGAAGTTCGACACCCCCGCCCCGATCTCCGCCGTCCTGGACATCCCCGCGGGACGCGTCCAGTTCATCGCCGCCGACCAGGCCGACACCACGGTCGAGGTCCGGCCCGCGAACGCCTCAAAGAGCCGCGACGTGACGGCAGCGGAGCAGACCAGGGTCGAATACGCCGACGGCGTCCTGCGGATCGAGACTTCGGTGAAGAACCAGTACTTCGGCCCGTCCGGATCCATCGAGGTGACGGTCAACCTGCCCGCCGGCTCCCGCATCGAGGCCAAGACGGCCGGCGCCGAACTCCGGACCGTCGGTCGTCTCGGCGATGTCGCCTTCGAAGGCGCGTACCGCGAGGTCAAGCTCGACGAGACCGCGAGCCTGCGCCTCACCGCGGTCGACGGTGACGTCGAGGTCGGCCGGCTGGGCGGCCCGACGGAGATCAGCACCGCACGGGGCGACATCCGGATCGCCGAGGCCATGGGCGGCAAGGTCGTGCTCCGCACCCAGTCCGGAGACATCTCGATCGCCGCCGCCGGCGGAGTCTCGGCGGCACTGGATGCCGGCACCAGCCACGGCCGCATCACCAACGCCCTCAAGAACGACGGCACCGCCGAACTCGACATCCACGCCACCACTTCCAACGGCGACATCACCGCCCGCAGCCTGTGACCCGCAGCCTCCAAAGGGGAACAACGGGACCAGTCATTAGCGGTATGGGCTGTTCGAGTAGGTCAGATCCATCTCACCGCTAATGGCTGTCCTCGCGTCCCCGACTCCGTACTTGGTCTGCCCCCTGTCAGGCTCCGGCGGCATCGAGGCGGGCGAGCTGCTCCCCTGTGAGCTTGACGTCGAGCGCCGGCAGCGCCGCCTCGTACTGCTGGAGGGTGCGCGGCCCGATCAGCGGCACGATCGCCGGCGAGGTCTGGTGCAGCAGCCAGGCAAGGACCAGCGCGTTCGGGGTGATGCCGGTCTCGGCGGCCACCTTGGCGGCAACGGCGAGTCGGGCCTCGGCGTCCGGACCCTGGTAAGGGTTCATCGCCTCGTGGCCCGCGCGCTTGGCGGGGTTGTCGTAGATGCCCTTGAGGATCGGCGAGTAGGCGACCAGGGTCAGGTCGTCGTGTGCCTGCAGGTAGTCGAGCTGTTCGTCGTCCACGATGGACGCGTGCCGGAGCCCGGCCCGGCGCCGCAGGTAGGAGTGCTGCTGCTGGAGCGCCACCGGCGCCGGCCAGCCGTGCTGGGCGCACAACTGGCGGATCCGCTCCAGCCGCCAGGTCCGCACGTTGGACCAGCCGATGTAGCGGGCCTTCCCGGCCTGGACGATGCCGGCCAGCGCCTCCAGCGTCTCCTCCAAGGGCGTGGCGCGATCGTCGACGTGCACGTAGTACAGGTCGACATGGTCGGTGCCGAGCCGGCGCAGGCTGCCGTCGATGGCCTCCCGCAAGGTCTTCGCCCCGGCCCCGGCGAACGTCCGATAGGCGGCGTCCCAGTCAGGCCGGCCGTCGGACCAGACCGCGTCCAGGTCGCGTATCACGGCGCTGCCCTTGGTCGCGAGGAACACCTGCTCGCGCCGGCCGGTCCTGGCCAGCCAGCGGCCCAGAAACTCCTCACTCTCGCCGCCGTAGCTGCCCCGGTTCTCCCACCAGCAGTAGCAGTCGGCGGTGTCCAGGAAGTTGCCTCCGGCCTCGAGATACCGGTCGAGGATCGTGACGGCTTCGTCCTCCGGCGTCACCGTTCCCATGATCATGCACCCTAGTGCGAGCTGACTGACCTGCTCGCCCGTACGGCCAAGCTGCACAGTTCTCACGTGATGTGCTCCCTTCTCGGTGCCACCGACGCTAGGAGCTCGAGCACGCTCCAGGTCAAGGAAACGGGGGAAGATTCAAGGGCGCCGCGGATGCGCCCTCAAGCGCCAGAAGAGATCGTCACGCTCTCACCTGGGAGAAGAGGTCAACAACCGGGGACAACCATCGGCGTTCGTGCGGTCCGCGGCGTCGGGCGTCGGAACTGGCGGTGGGGGAGTGGCGGAGATCTTGGATGGAGTGGCTGTTTCGGGGGAGGTCTGGATGCGTCAGTGATTGGCCAGGCAGTCGCCGGTGATCGGCCGGCAAACCTGTATGTGGCGGTGACGAGGCCTGGCTATCGCGGTTTCTGCCTCGTCTCGCCTATGAGATCTACAATGTAAAGGCGCTCGGTTAAAAGATCTCATCCCTCACACCACCAACAACACAAACATCCACAACAACTGGAGCTCCGGCTGACCAACTCGTTGATGAGCCGTGTCGAGATCGCTTGATCGGCAAGAAAGCGCAGAGCTGTACCTTCCGACCGGACGCTGCCGTCTTTGACGGCCTTCACCAAGGTCGGCCAGTGGTCGCCCGTCAGGGGATTCGGCCGCCTCGGTCAGGATCGTTGCCGCTTGGCTGCGTACCAACTGCCTGAACGCCGTCATCTCGGTCGCGGGCAGCTTCACTCTCAAGCCCGAAGTCCTGGCCGAACGGCTCATGCTGGCGATCTTCGGCTACGGCGCCGACACCGGAGAACGTCCGCCGTTACTTCGAGCCGTCCCCCGAGGCGATCGCCGAGCTCACGAGCCTGCTCGCGCCCGGCGGCGGCAACCGCTGAGCCGCGTTCCTTGATCCTTCTCGGTGGCGACGGCGGAGGCGGAGAGGAGCGTCGCTGCGGTGAGGCTGCCCCAGAGGGCGGCCGAGCCGTGGGAGGCGAGAGCGGTGATGACCGCCGGGGAGACGGCGAGGCCGAAGCCCGTGGAGAGCTGGAAGCGGGCGAGAGCGCGTCCCAGGACATGGGCCGGGGCGAGGGCGGTGACGAGCGCGGTGGCGCTGCCGGCATAGAGGATCTCGCCGATGGTGCAGATCACGGACACCGTGGCGACTGCCGGGGCGCCCCAGCCGTGTCCCAGTGAGGTGGCAGCGAGGAAGCCGAGGTAGGACGCGGCGAGTACCACGCCGGCGAGAGCCAGCACGGTCCGCCGGGAGAAGCGGGACATCAGTACGGTGACCGGAACCTGCAGGGTGACCACCAGCACCGTGTTCGCCACGAAGATGGCTGCCGACCACACTGGGGATGTGTGCAATTGTGTCACCAGGACCAGGGGGAGCGCGATTTCGGGGACGTTGAGGCAGAAGACGTAGATCACGTTGGCGGCCAGCAGCGCGCGCATCTGAGGTGCGGGCCCGCCGGCCCTGTCCTTGGCCGGAGTAGCGGCCGGATGCGTGTGCAGGTGGACCGACCATGCCAAGGCCGCCGCAGCGAGATAGGCGAGCCCGGTGGCGGCTGCCAGCGCCTGCAATGCGGTGGTGCCGCCCGCCAGGCATGCGGTGGCGAGGAGGGCGCCGGCGCCCAGGGCGGCGTTGCGCAGGGCGCGGCCTCCCGCGAGAGCGGCGTCACGTTCGCGGCCGTGGGCGACCGTGGCCACGAGGGCTGCGTGGGCGGCGGGCCATGCCTGGTTGCCGATGCCGAGGAAGAGTGCCGCCGTCGCGAACAGCCAGACGTGCCCCGCCGGGGTGGCCAGCAGCAGCGCCACGCCCAGCACCCGCACCAGCATCGACGCTGCCACGACCGTGCTGCGTGCGCCCCGGTCCAGCCATCGGCCGACAGCGGGCATGCACAGCAGACCCACGACGATGCCGGCCGTCATGGCGATGCCGGTGAGGGGCGCGGACAGCCTCAGCACTGTCACCCCGTAGAGCAGCAGAAAGGGCCGCAGCAGGCCGGTGCCGAGCGCGTCCACGGCCAGGGCGACGGCATAGCGGGGGCCTCCGGAGGCACGGACGAGGGCGCGCGGCTGGATCTTGGTGGTGGTTGTCATGGCGTCAACGATGCGTTCGGCCGCTGGGCCGGCTGTGTCGGTTGACGGACACCGTCAATTGAGGCGGTCGTCGGCGATCCGACCAGCGATGATGAGGGGATGACGTTGAGGATCGACATCGGCGGTCTGCCGTCCGGGCGAGTGCGGTTCGCTGCCTCCCCACTGGCCGAGCTGACCGCGATGCTGCACGTGCTGGCCGAACCCGGGCATCACCCGCAGCTCGCCGGCTGGGCCGGGGACGTCTGGGCTGGGCTGCGGCCGGAGCTGGCCGAGCGGCTCAGGGAGGCGGAGTTTCTCTGGCGTTCTTCGCGAGCCGACTTTCTGGTCCCCGCTCGTCCTCGGCTGACCCTCGCCGAGGAGCTGGACGATGTCGACCGGATCGACGATGAAACCTATGTGACCGCCGCGCTCATTACCACGTGCGGCAGCAACCGGGTCCACTTCGCCGCGCCGTCGCCGCTCGCCGACGCGACGGCGCGCGAGCGGGCCCTGGACCTGGCCCAGGCCCGCGGCGCGCTCCAAGAGGCCTTCGCGGAACGGTTGCTCGCGGACCCGGCCGCCGTGCGGGCACGGGTGCGTCACACCCTCGAACAGTGCGCCGAGGCCTTCTTCGACGCCGCCTGGACGGGCGTCGCCGTGCAACTCGCCACCGACCTGCGCCTGAAGAACGATCTGCTGAAGCGCCAGGGTATCGGGGCGGCACTCGCGTCGGTCTCCGGCGCCGTCACCCTGGCGCCGGACGGTAACTGCATCATCGTGGACAAGCTGCAGGACAATGCGACCGCCGCCTACGGTAGCGGGGTCACGTTCCTCCCTAGCGTCTTCGGCCGCCCGCACCTGGTGGTGGTCCACGCGCCCGGGTGGCAGCCGGTGGTGCAGTACCCCGTGGCCGAGGCACGTCCATCGGAGCCGGTATCGCTGGAGACGGTCACGCTACGGCTGGAGGCACTCGCGCATCCGGTACGGCTGCGGCTGCTGCGCACTCTCGCCCGCGGCCCGCACACCACTGGTGAGCTGGCCCACGCCTGGGAACTTTCAGCCCCGGAGGTGTCCCGCCACCTCGCTGTCCTGCGCCGCGCGGGCCTGCTCACGGCCCGGCGGCACGGTCGTTACGTCCGTCACACCCTCAATCTCCCCGAGCTGACGGCGCTGGGCGGCGACCTGCTGACGGCCGTACTGCGCTGAGTAGCTTCGGTCTGCCAGATCGAAATGCTCGCTACCCACGAGGGGTGGCTGTTGGGGTGATCCGCAGCTGTGTGATCAGTGACGCCCACGTCATGACTTCCCCGGTAAGGTGCCATGACAGGCTCATGACGATCCGCAATGCCGGCCGGGTGTGATCGACCGTACGGAATGCGTCCGCTTGCCAGCCCCCGCCGCTTTCGCTCGCGGCCGAGTTCGCCGTCACTGTTGTCGCGTCCCGGGCGCCGACCGGGGAAACGAAGGAGAAAAGACCGTTGCGCAGCAGCGAACTGGCCGCGCTCGCCGGAGTCACCATCCGCACCGTGCGGCACTACCTTCAGATCGGGATCCTCGAAGAACCCGAGCGCTCGGTCAACGGCTACCGCGACTACGACGTACGCCACCTGGTCCGGCTGTTGCGGATCGCCCGCCTGACCGAGCTCGGCGTCCCGCTCGCCGCGCTCCCGGACGTGCTCGACGATCCCCAGGCCGCGGAGACACTGCTCGATGAGCTGGATCGGCAGACGGCCGCCGAGATCGAGCGGCTCACCGGCCGCCGGGCGGCCATCGCCCGGCTGCGCGGCCACGGCGCGATGCCCGACCTGCCGCCGGAAATGGCCGCCTATGCACCCACTCTCAGCGCCGTCGCCGACATCGCCCCCGACACGGCGCGCCACGAGCACGAGCAGATTGTCCTGATCTCTCACCTGATCGGCGAGCCCGAGACGTCCACTCTCGCCGGCGCCCTGGCGCAGCACGCCATCTTCACCCCGGCCACTACGGAGCTGCTCCGGCGCTATGCCGAACTCGGCCCGGACACCCCGCAGGAGGTCGTCGAACAGCTCGCCGACGACATGGTGACGCAGTACCAGCCGCTCCTGGAGAACTGGCCGGACATCGAGTTCGGCACCGACGTCTCCACGATGCTCGCCGCCTACGGCGAGCGCAATCTGAACGACCAGCAGCACCGCGCGAACCAGCTGTTCGCGGAGCGGGTGCTCAAACGCATGGCGATCAGCGACGCGCCGGCGCCCGACCCCGCCCTCCCGGCTGAGCCCGCCTGATCTGTGCCACGTGGCGGTCGGTCAGAGGCTGGGCCGATGCGCCGGTTGACTTGGACGTGACGTCATAGTTTTTCCTGTTACCTATGCCGCTCGTCGCGCTTGTGCAGCTGAACGGGCACGTCCGCTCTGCGCATAGGAGGAGATAGTGCTATCACGTCGTGCCCGGTCGTCGTTCAAGGCGGTGCCGCTGCTGATGGCGGCGGGTGGATGTACCCGGTCGTCCGCGACTGCCGAAACGCAGGCTGCATGGCCGCCGCACCGGGTTCGACGCCTGACCGGCCGAGGCCGGTGAGGCGACCCGCCGGCGGCTTGCGGAGCGCCGGGCCTCGCGGTTCCGTCGCGGGTCGGCCGAATATCCCTGGCTGATCGGCCTGAAGCCACGCGCGGTGACGAACGGGTGGCCAGGACGGCACTGCCGGGTCTGGACCACGAGGCGCAGTTCGACGTGCCACAACGCATGCACGTGTACGCCCTCCGCGGTGCCGCGGACCGGACGTGAGCCTGCCCTCATGCCCATTTGATTTCACCTGTGACGATAGGAGAAAGCACATGCCATATCGCAAGAGACCGGCCGCCGTCCTGGGCGTCGCGGCGCTGACGCTGCTGCTCGGCGCCTGCACCGGACCGGTCGGCGGCCAGACCGTCTCGGCCGGTACCGCCCAGGCCGGCGCGCAGTCCGCCTCGTCCAGTCTCGTCCTGGACCGCTTCTACGGGCAGAAGCCGGCCTTCAAGCCGTGTGATCCGAAGCTGCCGCCGGGTGCGCCGGCCGTCAAAGCGGAGTGCGCGCGTCTCAAGGTGCCGCTCGACTACCGGAACCCGGAGGGCAGGCAGGCGGAGATCGCGTTGCTGCGGGTGCTCGCGCGCGGCAAGGACCGGATCGGGTCGCTGGTGCTGAACCCCGGCGGTCCCGGCTTCCCCGGCACCGAGTACGCGGCCCTGACCGCCGCCGTGTGGGCGAAATCGCCGATCACCGAACGCTTCGACCTGGTCGGGTTCGACCCGCGCGGCGTCGGCGCCTCCACGCCGGCGCTCGACTGCTACACCGACGCCGAACGCGAGCGCGGCGCCAAGCTCTCCTCGATCCCGGCCGGCGTGGATGACTGGACCCGGCAGGAGACCCGCCGGCTCGTCGCGCAGTGCGCCAGGCGCTCCGGCGGCACGCAGGTGCTCGCGCACGTCGGCACCCGCGACGTCGCGCGCGACATGGACGTGCTGCGCCAGGCCCTGGGCGATGCCAAGCTGTCCTACGCGGGCACCAGCTACGGCACCCGGCTCGGAGCCGTGTACGCGGAGATGTTCCCGAAGAAGGTCCGCGCGCTGGTGCTCGACGCGGCGTTCGACCCGATGGCGGGCACGTACGAGCGGCGCGTCCAGCAGGCGACCGGAATGCAGGCCTCGTTCCAGCGCCTGGCCGCCTCATGCGCCACCCGGCAGGACTGCCCGCTCGGCACCGACCCCAAGCGCGCCACCCAGGCGTTCCAGAAGCTCGTCCGGCCCCTGATCGACAAGCCGGCGCGGACCTCCGACGGGCGCGGGCTGACGTTCGAGCAGGCCGTCGAGGGGGTGACGGCCGCGATGTACGCCGAGGCGAGCTGGCCTGCCGCGATCGAGGGCATCGCCGAGTTGGAGGCCGGCAAGGGCGATGGTTTGCTGAAGCTGCGCGACGGCTACCACGGGCGAACCGCTGACGGCGGCTACCCCAACTCGCTCGAGGCCTCGATGACGATCAACTGCCTGGACGAGGAGCGCCACACACCCAAGCAGGAGACCGCGCTGAACCGGGCGTGGTTCAAGGCGGCGCCGTTCACCGACCCCGGCCGCCCGGTCAAGGAGGCGCGTGACGGCTGCGAGGGGTGGCCCGTCAAGCCGACGCTCGGTTACCCGTACGCCACCGGCATCAAGGGCCTGGCCGACACGCTGACGGTCTCCGTCACGCGTGATCCCATCACCCCGCACGAGGGCGGCATCAACCTGGCCAAGGCGCTGGGCGGCAGCCTGCTCACTGTCGAGGGCGAGCAGCACGGCACCCTCCTGACCACCAACGCCTGCGTCAACGACGCCGTGGCCGCCTACCTCATCGACCTCAGGTCCCCCGCCGAAGGGGCCCGGTGCAAGCTCTGAGCCCCACGCCGTCGTCAGGGCTCGATTCCTGACCTGATCTTCGACCCTTGAGGAGCCGAGAGCCGGTCGTGGCCGGGCCCGCTCGTGGTCCACGCGACAGGTGGCAGAACACCATCGCCTCGAAGTGGCGGCGTACGAGCGTCCCGGGCCGGTGCCGGTCCCGCAGCGCCTTTCTGCCCGTTCCGGGTGGCGAAGGAAGCGTCGAGCACCTGGCCTGGCCGTCGGTGGCTCGGTTGGGCAGGTTGTCGCGGACGGCGAGATGTCGCCGCGCATGCTCCACGTGTTGGGTTCGGAGAGGACCGATCGCCACAGGTTGCCTGATTGTCGTGGTCGATGCGCCTGACTAGGCGGTGAAGCCGCCGTCAATGGTGAGGCTGGCGCCGGTGATGAACGCAGCCTCCGGGCCGACGAGGTGGGCGACCAGCGCGGCGATCTCTTCCGGCGCACCGATCCTGGGCAGGGCCAGCCATTTGGTCATGGCCTGGGCCGCGGGGCCGTCGGGGCTCATGCTGTCGTTGGCCGTGGGGCCGGGCTGGACGTTGTTCACGGTGATGCCGCGTGGGCCCAGGTCCCGGGCCAGGCCGCGGACCAGGCCGGCGACGGCCGCCTTGGTCATGGCGTAGGCGGCGGCCCCGGCGAAGGGCGTGCGCTCGGCGTTCACGCTGCCGATCGTCACGATGCGCCCGGCGTCGCCGAGGTGGGGTAGCGCCGCCCGGATGGTGTGCACGACCCCGCGTACGTTCACGTCGATCATCCGGTCGATGTCCTCGGCGGCAAGGGCGTCGATGCCTCCCGCGCGGGCCACGCCCGCGTTGGCCACCACCACGTCGAGCCGCCCCCACACCTCCACGCTGCGCTCCACGGCCGCAGCGATGGCGGTGGGATCAGCGGCATCGGCCTCCAGGCAGAGTGCCTGCCCCTGACCGGCGGCGACCTCATTGACGACCTGGTCAGCGCGGTCCCGCTTGGTGGCGTAGGTGAAGGCCACGCGCATGCCGTCGCGTGCCAGCCGTTGCACGATGGCCGCGCCGATCCCCCGAGAACCACCAGTGACCAGCGCCACTTTGCTGCTCTTCATGTCCTGACCTCGATTCGATAGATAACGAACACGTCGATAGTCATCGAACAGTACGATAGCCTTCGACGTAATGGCAAAAGCGATGCACGCAAGGGAGCACCCATGCTGATCGAGGAGATGCACCCGGCCACCGCCGAGTTGCGGCTGCCGAAGGTCCTGGCGGCTCTGGCCGACCCGGCGCGGCTGCTGACCGTACGCGCCCTGCACCGGGCGGGGGAATCGGCGTGCACTCGGCTCCAGCAGGCGGCCGGCCTGACGATCAGCCGGTCCACCTTCTCCCACCACCAGCGGGTCCTGCGCGAGGCCGGGGTGATCCAGGTCAGGGTGCGCGGTTCCGAGCGCATTCTCAGCCTGCGCCGCGACGACCTGGACGCCTGTTTCCCCGGCTTGCTGGACGCCGTGCTCGGCACCGCCCCCGAGCACATCGGATCCTGACAGGAGGCGCGGGATGCGTGGATTCATCACCGACCCGACCGGCCGAGCCGGGCTGCGCCTGGACGACGACCTGCCCGAACCCGAGCCCGCGCCGAACGAGTTCCTGCTCGGCGTGCGCGCGTACGCCCTCAACCACGACGAACTCAACCTGATCCGCCGGCGACCTGAGGGATGGCGCCCCGGGCAGGACACGGCCGGGATCGTGCTGCGGGCCGCGGCCGACGGCAGCGGCCCGCCCGCCGGCGCACGGGTGGCCGCCTACCTCGACTGGGAGGGCTGGGCCGAGCGCGTGCCGGTCCCGGCGCACCGGGCCGCCGTACTCGATGACCGGGTCTCCTTCGACCAGGCCGCGACCTTGCCGATCGCCGGGCTGACCGCACTGCGCGCGCTACGCGCCGCGGGCGCCGTACTCGGGCGCCAGGTGCTGATCACCGGCGCGACCGGCGGTGTCGGCCAGTTCGCCGTGCAGCTCGCCGTGGCCTCGGGGGCGCACGTCACCGCGTACGTCAGCCGCCCCGAAAAACGCGTCACAGCTCTCGAACTGGGCGCGCACCGGGTCATCACCTCGCTCGACGAGCATGACCTCGGCCCCTTCGCCGCGGTACTCGACGGCATCGGAGGCCCGCTCACAGCTCAGGCCGTCCGGCGGATGGCCCCCCGAGGAACCCTGATCTGGTACGGCAACCTCGGCGGAGCCGCCGAACTGCGCCTAGATCGCTGATGTGAATTTGGGTTAGTGGTCGTAGGCGGTCAGGGACCGTTTCACGGGTGCGTCGGTGTTCCAGTTGTGCCAGATTGCGGCGTTGAGGGCGAGGATGCGCTGGCTGATACGGGCCCAGAGGCCGTCGGGGTGGCGGGCGTTGTGGCGTTCGAGGCCGAGCTGGTTCTTCAGTGTCCAGATGATCGCCTCGATGCGCTGGCGCAGCCAGCCGGGAAAGGGCAGGGCGCGTGCAGGCTCGTCTTCGCGGGTCGGCCGGATCAGGAGATGACCCAGATCGGCGGCGGCCTTCTCGATGCCGGCTCCGGCGAATCCCTTGTCGCACACGATCGGGCATGGCCCGTCGGCTATCTGGTGGACGTGCAGCAGGTGCAGGGCCTGCTTGCGTTCATCGAGCTCTTTGGGGTGGGCCAGGCTGAAGCCGGTCACCGCGCCATCAGCGGTAGTGATCAGCATCAGCTTGGCGCCCCAGTAGAAGGCGTGGTGGGACTTGTCCATGCCGTATCCGGCGATCTCACCCAGGTGTGATCTGTTGACCGTCACTCGCGAGGCGCCGCAGCGGATCGGGGTGCCGTCCATCAGCCGCAAAGGCTCGTGCCAGGTCGGGACCTGGCGGGCCAGCCACAACGCCGCCGCCGACATGGCCGGCCCCAGATCACGCAGTTGCCGGTTGTACTGCGACTGGGACGGCAGCCTGGGGAACAGGTGCCCGATCCGGCTGGCCGCCATCCGCATCCAGCGGCGTTCGTCATCACACCGCAGCAGCACCTGCGCCACTGCCACGACCACCGCCTCGGCCGGGGTCAGCACCGGCGGCCGGCCCCGTCCGCGAGGCCGTCCCCGCGAAGGCATCACGTGATCGTCCAGATGCACATAGAGTGCGGTCAGAAGGGCGTCTAAGTCAGTCTTCACACACCGACAATGGACGCCCTTCGTCACGCCCGCGGCCGATCACCAAAATTTCACATCAGCGATCTAGCCGACTTCTACGGCCAGGCATGGAACGCCCACGTCGTGGGCTTCATCAGCCCCGACCCGGACGAAACCAAGGGTGAGGACCTGGCCATCCTGGCCGCGCTGGTCGCGGGCGGCCGACTCGTTCCCCGCATCGGATTCACCACGGATTGGGAGAAGACTCCCGAAGCGCTCGAGGCCCTCGCCGAGGGAACGACCTACGGCAAGGCCGTGCTGACCCTGCCGTGAAGGCAAGCCAAGGCGATCACAAAGACCGTTTATACCGACGGCCGATTAGGCGATCCGGTAGGCGGCGGCGCCGTTGTGCAGGAAGCGGGCGCGGCCGTGCCCGTCGGAGCCGACCAGGGACAGGACCTGGTGGCCGTCGGACTTCGGTTCGGCGGTGATGACCGAGCTGTCGTTGAGGCGGACGACCTCGACGCGGTTCTCGGACCCGCCGAGGAAGGACTCGGCGATTTCATTGCGTGGGCGGTAGGTGAGGAAGGCGCGGTCGTGCTCGCTGGTAAGGGTGATGTCGTACAGGGTGGAAGCGGTAGGTGCCGCACATGCGGTCCGCGTCGATTTCGGTCGGGTTCGAGGGCGGCACGGGTAGTGGTGCCGTCTCGACGCCGGCCAGGTCCCTGAGCACCGCACCGAAGATCTCGTAGGCCAGTGGCGCACCGCCCGTGCTGTTGGTCAGCACGGCCACCGCCACACCCGCCGATGGGACGACGCGAAGCCATGCCTTCTGCCCCTTGGAGACACCGGTGTGGCCGACGACGCCGTCCTGGTAGAGCATCCAGCCAAGTCCCCAGCCGATGACGCCGCCCCCGAAGTCCGGGACGGATTCGACCTGGGGTTCGCGCAGTGCCGCCAGCGCGTGGTCGGTGAGGTGCAGGCGGACGAACTCCAGCAGGTCGCGTGCGCTGATCGCGAGGTGCGAGCCGCTGGGCGCGGAATAGTACGAAACTGCCCACGCTTTCGCCGGAACGACCTGTCCGCCGGTCTGGACGTGGCCGACCGCGGCACGGTGAAGGATCGCCTCGTAGGGGTCGGTAGCGGCGGTGTGCAGGCCCAGTGGTGTCACCAGGCGTTCGCGGAGCACGTCGTGGAAGGGCTTGTCGCGCAACACCTCCACCAGCCTGCCGAGCACCACGTACCCGCTGTTGGAGTAGGAGAAGACGGTGTCAGGCGGGAGAAAATGGTCCGCCTCGGAGAGGGTGGCGACGAACTTCTCGATCGCGTCGTTGTTGCGACCGGTGTCGGTGAAGTGGTTGCCGTCGATACCGCCGGTGTGGGTGAGCAGGTGGCGGGCGGTCAGGGACGCGGTGGCGGCCGGGTCGCTCAGCCGAAAACCGGGCAGGTAGTCGCGAACGGGACGGTCGAGATCCAGCACACCGTCGTCGACCAGTTGCTGGATCAGCGTGGCTGTCCAGATCTTGGTGATCGAGCCGATCTTGAACACCGAATCGGTCGTGGCCTCGACCTGGGTGCGCAGACTCAGCACGCCCGCCGCCTCGTCCCGAATCTCCCCGTTGGCCAGCACGGCGACCTGTGCGCCCGGTACGTCGTATTTCGCGACAAGCTCGCCCAGATCCCATCCCATCCCGCCAGGCTAGTGGCGAGCCTCCACCTGATCCAGGACGGGCAGGCCGCCGATGCCGCTGCGGTCGCACGCGGCTGTCGTCTGCCAGTTGTTCTATCGTTTCTTCAGCAGCTCCGTCTCGCTCATGATGCCGTCGCTGCGGCGGGGCCTGACCGGCTGCGCGAAGCTCGCGCACGTCGACGATGTGGCGGTAGAGGGTGCCGGGACTGACGCCGCTCGATCCTCAGGTCTCGCCACCATCGAGTGGCGGTTCACCGCGCGGCTGTTCATCGGCGCGGCCCCACCCCCGCAAGGCGGGTCACAGCCGGATCAGGTCGGCGACCTCCTCGGGCAGGCCAGGTGAAGTCATGACATGGCCCATTCCGGGCACGACGTGCAGTTCCGCGCCCGGAATCGCGGCAGCCAGGGCCTCGCCGTGGCCGAGCGGAAAGACCGGATCCTGGTCGCCGTGCACGATCGAGGTCGGCGCGGTGATCGACGACAGCGGGGCGAGCAGGTCGGGGGCGTCCATCCACGCGGCCTGGTCATGGTTGGCCGCGGCCGCCGGGTCGGTAGCCCGCGACAGCGCCAGCTCCAGCATCGCCCGGGCGGCCGGCTCGTCGAACGGCCGAACCGGCCCGTTGAAGACCCGGAACAAGGCCACGTCGGACTCCACACCCGGCGGCAGCCCCGCGGCCAGATGGGCGAGAAACGCCGGCGACGGCGGCGGCAGATCATCCGGGTCGGCCGGCTCCCCTGCCCGCGCCCGTGCCCACACCGGCCTCAGATCATGACCCATCGGCGAGCTGGACATCACAGTCAAAGACCGGACCCGGTCCGGCGCGTGCACCCCCAGCCACTGCGCGATCATGCCGCCCAGGGACGTCCCAGCCACATGAGCGGAACCCAATCCATAACCGTCCAGCACAGCCAGGCAGTCGCGAGCCATGTCCCCGATCGTGTACGGGTGAACATCGAAGTCGACAACGCTGGACCGACCGGTGTCCCGATGATCGAACCGGATCACCTGAACCCCACGCTCAACAAGCCGATCAACCAGCGCATCCGGGCAAAAGACACCCTGAGCAGCCGACCCCATCACCATCAAAACTGCGGGAAGCACAGGATCCCCGATCCTCTCGGTCCAAATCCGCAGCGGCCCGGAGAGCACAAATCGCTCGTGCGCATCCAACATGGAGGCATGGTAGCGGCCACCTGCTGCCGAGCGCCGACATTTGCCGATGGCCCGGCCGAGCACAGCGCGCCGCAACCGATAGAACCGGCCGTACCTCAATGACTGCCTTCGCGCTCGCGTCTCGCCCGATGCCCTCACCCGCTGGCAAGAACGCCGCGATCCCCAACGTCGAGGCTGACTGGCCTCGGCTCGGGTACGGCGGCCCGTTTCTGCCGTATTCCGGTGGCACCGGTTCTAGATGGATCCGGATCTCACCGAGCCGTTCGGTTGTGAAATGACCCTGAGTTCGTTGAGCGATTGCTTGTCGCCATAGCCGCAGGACCCGGGCTTATTTCCTGGGATCCCTGGCTCTTCGAGATTGATGAAATTTCAGAGATTCTAAAGGTCTATTGTCCTCGTCGTTCGTCTTGCATCGATAGCGAAGACGAGGCCGGAGTTGGCGCTGGCGGTTGGTGCGGGGATCTATGCGTGGGACTGCGCCGCGCCGCCGACGACGTCCGCGGGGCGCGCGGGCGTCGTGGGCTCCGGACGATCTGGACGCGCTGGAGAGCGATGTGCTGGCCGGGTTCGTCCTCGCCCGCGCTCAGATGCCGTGGACACTTCGCCCCATCGTCACGCTGCGAGGCAGCGAAGGTCAAGGGCGTCAGGGCTTCAGGACGCGGTAGCGCAGGTGGGTCACGGACACGGTTCCCGCGACGGGTTTCCCCTCCGGGATCAGCTCGGCCCGCTCGCCGGCGAACAGTGGCGTGCCCGCCCCCATCAGCAGGGGGACGAGGTGGAGCCATACCTCGTCGAGCAGGCCCGCCCTGAGCAGCTGCCGGGCGACGTCCGCTCCCAGCACCAGGACGTCCTTGTCCCCGGCGGCATCCTTGGCGCGTCGGACTGCGGCCTGAAGCCCGTCGAAGGCGAACGTCCCGCCGTTGTCGCCGAGGAGGTCCTGCCTGGTCCGGTGGGTGACCACGAAGCTCGGGACGCCGGGCCATGGTGTGCCGCCCCACGGGATCACGCCGAGGTCGAAGGTACGCCGTCCGATGACGGCGGCTCCTACCGCCGCGTCCACCTGTCGGCGGATGCCGATGTCGACCCCGCCGTCCGGCCCTTTCCCGGCCATCCACTCGTGCAGCCGTTCGCCGCCGTCCCCCATGGGCTCCTCCGTCCGGACGTTCGGTCCTGCCGTGAAGCCGTCCAGGGACATCGACACATCCAGCACTACCTTGCTCATCGCGAGCCTTCCCTTCGATCCACCGGCGCCGCCATCCGGCGCCGTCACGAGAAGGTCGGAGCCGATCCGACCGTCTCGACACCACGACGGAAAGATCAGTGGGAATGAACGTGAACGTGGAACACCCGGGTTGCTCTCGACCGGCTCCACCACTGGCGCAGCCGCTGGCCCGACACAGCGAACCCGTACCTGATCATCAACCAGAAGGGCTTTCAAGAAGAAATCAGCGGTAGGGGGTTGATCTTGCGACGGTGGCTGTTCTTACTGGTTGCAGGTCTTCCGGCTGGATCGCGCGGCGCTGGAGGCGCTGGCGACCAAGCGCCGTCCGGAGACGATGCCGGGGTGGCGGCCCGGGCCGTCAGCCGTGCGCCCTTTGTGTTGAAGAACGGCGCCCGGCTGTCACCGGCATGGAGCCAGTCGGGGCGTTCGTCGAGCCAGAGCTCCAGCTCATGGCGGAGATCGGGGTGGATGTCGGCCTCGCACAACTTGCTGCCCCTGCGGGCCGACAGCAGGACATCGTCGACGTCGAGGCGGACGACCCCCCGGCCCACACCTTCGCCTTCCTCGCCCGCGCGGCCGCCCAGCGGCTGGTCGCTCTGCGCGGGCTACGCCGCGGGGAGGCGATCGGGCTGCGTCGGAAGGACGACGATCTGAAAGCAGGAACGGCCGGAGCGCATTGGCGGATGCGTCCTCGTTCTGCACCATCCGGTGTCGCTGAGCTTTGACAACGCGCGTCCGGTTGCGGTGAGACCATCAGTCGCAACGCAGGTCAACGAGGCGCCGTTGGCATTATCAGCACCGTTCGAGCGTGAGCAGCGGCTCAGAAAACACAGGCGCTGGTGCGCCGGGATCTGCGGCAACAGCCTGCTCCAGGCGGCGGAAGCCGGCCTCCAGCTCGTCGGGACTGAGCTGGGCGAAGAACGAAAGGGTGCGCAGGCGCAGCCGTTCGAGCATGTCACCGCGGGTACCGGAGGACGGCTCGGTAACCGTGCCGAAGCTGGCAACGCGCCAGCCGTCCGACGTGAACATCGCGATGACCTCGTGCAGCGGCTGAAACAGCGAGGCGTCCACCTCAAAGCCGCGGGGGAAGTGCTCCAGCCACCACGGCCTGGGATGGTGGTCGCTGAAATTCGCGCGCAGTAGCAGCCGCCCGCCGGGCCTGAGCACCCTGGCCAGCTCCCGGGCCGCCCGCGGCTTGTCCTGGACGTGGTGCCAGGACAAGAACATGAGAGCGTAGTCGGCGCTGCCGGACGGCACCGGCATGTCCTCGGCGGAGCCTGCCAGATACCGCACACCGGGATGCCGGGACTGCGCCTGCGCTATCTCGCGCATGCGGACCGACGGCTCGACGCCAGTGACCGGCCCGAACGTTCGCGCCAGCGCGGGGGTGAACCTGCCGGTCCCTGAGCCGACGTCCAGCCCCGCCAGCGGACGCCGCTCGGGCAGCACCGCTCCGAAGGCACTGATCCATACCTGCATCTGCTGCTCGGCAAGCGCACGGCCACGCGCGTAGTCCTGGTACTGCTCCGTGTCGTAGTCGATCCGCCTCATCGCATCTCCCGCGTCCAGTCGGGCTGCGGCAAACCGTCAGCCCGATATATCGAGTGGATACATCGGCACGATATGCACTGTCGCGTCATGCCGCAAGGCGGGCATTGCGGTCGGACGTGCCTGCACCGCGGTGACCAGCACGAGATCCTGCTGAGGGGGCCGGAAGTGGCCCGCCGAACATTGACCTGCCGAGCGAGGCGTCGTTCTCGGCCCCCAAACCCCCAAAGCTGGGTCGCAGGAAGCCGGTTCCCCATGGGATCTGTGAAGCCGCTGGTCATGTGCCGATGCGGTAGGGGCGCATCGTCTGGCCGAGCTGAGGCAAGCATTACCCGCGTCACCGCATCAGATCACCAGCGGCCGGGCAGGCATCCGGCGTGATGCGGTCCAGTCGGCCCGCATCGGACTGGTTCGGGGACCGGGGCTGAAGATGAGGGACGACCGCGAAACACCGATCGTGCGCCGCCGCGACATGCTCAGCCTGCCCGTCGCCTTGGCCTGCGGCTCGGCGGTGCTGACCGGGTGCGGCACCGCGCGACAAGCCAGCAGCGCCGCGACGCCCACGCCTGCCCCCGGCCGGCAACCGGCCGCCGAAGTGCCGGTCACGCCGCCGGAGGACCTCATGCGGGAGCACGGGGTCCTCAAACGTGTCCTGTTGATCTATCGGGAGGGCATCCGGCGGATCAACGCCGGCGAGCAGGTGCCCGCGCAGGCCCTGCACGCCGGGGCCGGCATCATCCGTAACTTCATCGAGGAGTACCACGAGCGGCTCGAAGAACGGTACGTCTTCCCGCGCCTGGTCAAGGCGGGCAAGCTCACCGACACCGTCTCGGTGCTGCTCCAGCAGCACCAGCGCGGACGCGTCCTGACCGGCCGCATCCTGGGCGCCACCGCCAAACCCACGCCCCAGCAGGCCCGTCGTGACCTGGCCGCGACCATGGCCGCCTTCATCCGCATGTACGAGCCGCACGAGGCCCGCGAGGACACCGTCGTCTTCCCCGCGATGCGGGAAGTCATCCCTCCCAGGGAGTTCGCCGAGCTGGGCGAGATCTTCGAGGACGAGGAGCACCGCCGCTTCGGCGCGGCCGGCTTCACCGGCATCGTCGGGCAGGTCGCCGACATCGAAAAGACGCTCGGCATCTACGACCTGAACCAGTTCACGCCCCGCGTATGACGATTCCCCGGCCGAACGGTGGTGGGCGGGCGCCGGCTCCTATGTCGCGGGGGAGGAGACGGCGCTGATCGCGGGGCTCGAAGGCCAGACGCCTCCCGCTATCGCGGGTTCCGGCCGGAAGTGTCGGTGGCCGAGCTCGAGCAGTTCTTCCGGCTGGA
Organism: Nonomuraea sp. CA-141351; assembly: GCF_050944675.1. NCBI lineage: Bacteria > Bacillati > Actinomycetota > Actinomycetes > Streptosporangiales > Streptosporangiaceae > Nonomuraea > Nonomuraea sp. CA-141351. Next base: position 6,372,324 of record NZ_CP191982.1, on the reverse strand, counting down.
CGCCAAGGCGCTGGAGGCACCAGCGGGCAAGCGCCGTCCGGCGACTCCAGATGACCTGGATGCGCTGGAGACCGACGTCCTGGCCAGGTTCATCCTCGCCCGCGCCGCTGCGGGATCGTCGGACGGGACGATCGGCTCGGATGTGGTGCAGTTGGCGACGGCGGGGGTGCGGCGGTGAATGCTTCACTGCGGGCTGCAAGACCGAGGAACTGCGCACGCTGGAACAGCGGCTGACCAAGTTACGTGAGTCCATCGCAGCGGCGAACCGCCGGTCATGACGGGACTGGGTGACGGCATGACGGCCGTACCTCGGCGAAGAGCGCCGCTGGTTTGACCTTGACGCTGCGTCAACTTCTAGCATCGGGGCCATGTCGATCACTGTTCTTGACACCTACTCCGCCATGAGGCGGATCCTGCTGGCTCCGGTCGCGGACCGCGTTGACCTGCTGCGTTCGATGCTGGAGCCCACCAGGGGCATGTACCGCTACTACCCCGGCGAGGTCGACCTGGTGGCCATGCACCTCCAAGCGTCGGGGTTCCCCATCGACCGCGACGAGGAGCGTTGCCTTGACGCGCTCGAAACCCTGGCGGCCGCCGGGGCCTGGGAGCGGATGCAACGCGCCCTCGACGACGCTCTCACCGTACTGCTGGAGGCGACGCCGGGGCTGGGGGCCCCGGACATCACCGTGCTGTTCGTGCTCGGCGATCCGGGTGACGAGCACTTCATGGGTCCCTGCCAAGGAGTGACCGGGTTCGGCGGCATCTCGGGCCACATCGTGATCACGCTCTGGCCCTTCCCCGAGAACATGGAGCGGCTGGAGGCCACCGCCGTGCACGAACTCCACCACAACCTGCGGTTCGGCCCGGGCGGGGTTGTGTGGGACCCGATGACCGTCACGGTCGGCGATCACATCGTCTCCGAGGGCCTGGCCGACGCCTTCGCCCGACAGCTCTACGGCGACGAGCTCGGCCCCACCCGCATCGGCGTGCCGCACCTGCACGACGACGAGATCTTCGGCAAGGTACTCACCGGACTCGAGGTGACAGGCATGCGGAACTTCACTGCCTGGGTGCACGGCGATCCCAGCGCCGAGCGCTTCGGCCTCACCCCGGTGGGACTGCCGATGGGCGCCGGGTACGCCGCGGGCAACCGGCTGGTCGACACCTACCTGGCGGCGACCGGGCAGACGGCGGCGCAGGCCCTGCACGCCGAAAGCTCGAAGATCATCGCAACCACGCTCCGCCGCGGGTAACACTGGAACGATGGAGTGGACGATCCAGGAACTCGCGACGAGGGCCGGCATCACCAGCCGCACCCTGCGTCACTACGACCGCTTCGGGCTCTTGGCCCCGTCCCGGGTCGGCGCGAACGGATACCGCTACTACAACCCCACCGCGGTCGCCCGGCTACAGCGGATCCTGCTCATGCGCCAGCTCGGCATGGGCTTGCCGGCCATCGCCAAGGTCCTGGCCGACGAGGTGGACACGTGCGACGGGCTACGCGCCCACATCGCCGCACTGGAAGAGGAACGGGACCGCATCGAACGGCAGATCCGGTCTGTGCGTCACACGCTCGAGGCCCTGCAGGCGGGGGCGGAACCGCGGATGGACGTTATGTTGGCCGGGTTCAACGACCGCTACAAGGACGAGGTGATCTCACGCTGGGGCGAGCGCGCGTTCCAAGTGAGCAACGACTGGTGGCACGGCAAGACCCTTGACCAGCAGCGGGCCTGGAAGCAGGCCACCGAAGACCTCGTCGCCGCATGGGTCGCCGCAGTGAAGGCCGGAGTTTCTCCGACATCGGAACACGCTCAGTCACTGGCTGCCCGGCACGTCCAGTGGCTGAGCCAGATCCCGGGTACCCCCACGGCCGAGGGCGACCGGGAGCGCTCGATCGAGATGGTGAAAGGCCTGGGGGACATGTACGTCGACGACCCCCGCTTCGCCGCCATGTACGACGACGCCGCGGGGGCGACGTTCGTCCGCGACGCACTGCAAGCGTACGCGCGGACCCGGATGTAGCTCGTGTGTGGCTCGCACCACCCGCCCGCTCTGCCCGGGCCAGCGGGTTGGAGGTGATCAGCAGGTCCAGCACGGTCCAGGGCGTCATCGACCGAGGAGGTCTCCAGGTGCCGCACGGTGGCCGGCAGCATGGCTGCCTGCCATTTGGAGAACCCCGCCAGCTCCAGCAGGTCCCGGACAGCTCACCCTTGACCAAGTCGGCGGGCGCAAGCCCCGTCCTTCAGGGCGGGGCTAGCCCCAATGCCGCTTAGTTAACGTGGTGGCGGCCGTGTCAAGCTCGTGAAGACGACAACGGAGCTCCTGCTAGAACGGTGTCGACCAAGATCACTGTTCGGCGGGAGCTCCGTTGGATGTCCAGTCTGTCATGCGTCGTGATGTTGTGGTGGCCGCAGGCGCGTTCGCGCCCGGCCATCTGGGTGAACTGACCCGGCTCATTCCGTTCGAAATGGTCGATGAGGCGCTGACACGCACCGGCAGGACGCAGGTGCGGGTGCGGGATCTGCCCTCGCGGGTGGTGGTGTATCTGCTGCTGGCCGGATGCTTGTTCCCCGAGTTGGGGTGGCGGCAGGTCTGGCAGCGGCTGACAGCCGGGCTGACCGGACTGAAGCTCGCCGTCCCGACCGCGGCTGCGCTGGTGCAGGCCCGCCGACGGGTGGGTGTCGAACCGGTGCGGTGGCTGTGGGAGCTGCTGCGTGGCCCGGCCGCGGGGATCGCCACCACAGGCGTGTGGTGGCGGGGACTGCGCATCTGCGCGATCGACGGCACCACCATGGCGGCGCCCGACACTGCGGCCAATCTGAGCAGGTTCACCAAGCATCGCTGCAACAACGGCGGCTCGGGCTATCCGCAGATCCGGCTGCTGGTACTGGTCTCCTGCGGCACCCGCGCCCTGCTGGACGCGGTGTTCGGCACGACCGCGCACGGAGAGACCACGTATGCACCGCGTCTGTTACGCAGCCTGCACGCGGGCATGATCGTGCTGCTGGACCGCAGCTTCGCCGACCAGTCCCTGATAGCGGCGATCGTGGCAACCGGTGCCCAGACACTGGTCCGTATCAAGAACAGCCGCCGGCTGCCCGTGCTGCGCCGCCTGGCCGACGGCTCCTACCGGTCGATGCTGGGCACCGTCGCGGTCCGCGTCATCGACTGCGAGATCACCATCGCCACCGCCACCGGCCGCCGCACCAGCCTGTACCGGCTGGTCACCACCCTGACCGATCATCGCACCCACCCCGCCGCCGAACTGGTCACGCTCTACCACGAGCGGTGGGAGATCGAAACAGCCTTCCTGGAGATCAAATCCACCATCCTCGGCGGTCGAGTGTTGCGCGCCCGCACTCCCGACGGCATCGACCAGGAGATCTACGCCCTGCTACTCACCTACCAACTCCTGCGCCTGGCGATGGCCGACGCCACCGGCACCCAGCCCGAGATCGACCCTGACCGGGCCAGCTTCACGACCGCCCTGCACACCGCCCGCGACCTCGTCATCCAAGCCACGGGCATCATCGCCGACACCGTCATCGACCTCGTTGGCACCATCGGCCGCCACGTTCTAGCCGACCTCATGCCCGCCCGGCGCATCCGGACCCGGCCACGCGTCGTCAAACGTGCGATCTCCAAATACAACGCCAAGGGCACCGTCGACCGGACCAGCTACAAGGCCACCATCAGCATCGACATCCTCATCACAGACCCTTGACCCACAGCCCGAACCCTTAACTTTCTGGCATTGGGGCTAGCCCGGCGCGGGAGTGCCCGCTAGGGCGCCCTGCCGGAGGCGGCGAGGTCGCATCACGCGACGGCGGTCCCCTCAAGCTCGACCATCAGATCGGGGATCGCCAGCCGGTCCACCCCGAGCATCGTGGTGGACGGTGCCACCCCGGCGGCGCCCAACCGCGACGCCAGCGCGCCGTAGTGCTCGAAGAGCCGATCGGCGTCGGTGGTGTAGACGTTGAGCCGGACGAGGTTCGCGAGGGACATGCCGGCCTCGCCGAGCACGGCCTCCAGGTTGTCGAGGCTCAGCGCCAACTGCGCCGCCATGTCACCGGCATGCTGAGGCTTGCCGTCGCCGCTCATCGCGGTCTGCCCGGCGCAGTACAGAGTCCGGGTATGCCCGGAGACGATCTCGCCCTGGTTGTAGCCCAGCTCCACCGACCACGCCCACGGGTTGACCGCCGTTCGCTCCATTGCCACATCAGCTCCATTCGATTCGTCGACATTACGTACGTCCAGCGGCTCGGCAGCCGCCGTCTTTTTCGTCGCGTTGATGAGCCTCCCAACAAATCACGACATCCTGTGTCGTGTATTTCTGTAGAGTTCTGGTGTGCGCGCCGACCGGTTGGTCTCGCTGGTGCTGCTGCTGCGGCAGCACGGTCGGCTGTCCGCGACCGCGCTGGCCCGCGAGCTGGAAGTGTCCACCCGCACCGTGCTGCGCGACATCGAGGCGCTGTCCGCAGCCGGCGTCCCGGTCTACGCCGAACGCGGCCGGCACGGCGGTTTCGCGTTGCTGCCCGGTTTCCGGACCGAGCTCACCGGACTGAACCACGACGAGGCCCTTGCCCTGCTGGTCGCCGGATCGCGGCGCGGCGCGCAGGTATTCGGCCTCGGCTCGGCGCTCGCTTCGGCCATGCTCAAGGTGGTTGACGCGCTACCCGAAAGCTATCGGGCCACCGCGGCCGGCGTGGCCGAGCGATTGCTCATCGACCCGGAGACCGATCTCCTCTCGCGTCGGCTGGTCGCTGAGGAGGTGCCCGAGACCATAGTGGCCGAGGTCCGGCGCTCGGTGCTCGCCGGACACAAACTGCGCATCCACTACGCGGCCAACGGCCAGACCCCGAAGTGGCGCACGGTGGACCCGATCGGCCTGGTCACCGTCCGCGACCAGGGCTACTTGCTGGCCACGAGGTCTGGCGCGGACCGCACCTACCGGCTGTCCCGGGTCTTGGCCGCCAAGGAACTCGCCGAACCCGCACAGCGACCAGACCGGGTCGATCTGGACCGGGCCTGGCAGGAGCGCAGCACGCAGTTTCGGACCGGCGGCGACCAAGTCACCGTGCTGGTACGGGTGAACCCGGCGCGGCGGGAGGACCTGGTGGGCACCGCGCTGGCCGTACTCGCCGAAGAAACCGACTCAGACGGCTGGCTGCGGCTGGAGGTGACCTTCCAAGATCGGAGACACGCCGAATGGGCGCTGTGGCAACTCGCCACGAACGCGGAAGCCCTGGCCCCGCAGTGGTTGCGCACCTCCCTGCGCAATCGCGCCGCCGCGATCGTCACCCGCTACGGAGTGTCATCCTGAGAGGTGTCGCCTACTGAGAGCCGCCGCCGATGGCCTTGCCGTTCTTGCGGGCGGACTCGTGGCCTTCCAGGGTGCGGTCGCGGATGTATTCGCGTTCCATTCCCGGCAGGGCGGCCGGCACGGTGAACACCAGGCCGGACGGATCATGGCTGCCTTGGAGCTCGCCGGTGGGGAACTCCAGGGCGACGCCCGCGGCGCGCAGTTGTTCGGCGAGCTCGGTCAGGGCCAGGCCGCGGCCGAGCCGTTTGTGTTCGTGGATGACCAGGGTGACGGCGATGCCGGGACATCGGGCAGTCGTGGGCCTCCACGCGGACGAAGACGATGTCGGCATGCTGTGCTGGGCGACTCGGGGCGCTCGTGCCAGGGCTCACTCGCCTGCAAGGCGGCTGACCGGTCAGGACGTGGGTCCGGACTGCGTAGCAGGACCATGGATGATCTGTTCCAGACACTCGCGGAACAGATCGTCGACGGTGCGGCCGGGTCGGAAGTACTCGGCCACACCGGCTATCACGGTGGGGTACGCCGCGGCGTAGGCGGCCATGTCGAAGCCGTCCAGGGCGTCCGCGTCCGGGCGGCCAACCTGTTCCTCCAGGACGTAGCCGACGGTGAAGCGCAACACCGTCAACACGATCAGGCGAGCGTGCCGCAAGGGGAGGCCGCGCCCGACCAGTGTGCTCATCGCCAGTTCGGAGATGGCGGCCATCTTGAGGGACAGTTGGGAGGCCGCGATGATCCGGGCGCCGTCCGGGTGGGCCAGCAGCGCGCGGCGCAGCCGCTCGGCCAGGCCGATCAGCCAGTCCTGCCAGCACTCTTCCGGCGCGGGCGGCTCCAGTTCGGGGAACTGCTGCTCCAGGATCGCCTCGGCGATCGCGGTGATCAGCGCCGCCTTGTTCGGGATGTGCCAGTAAAGGGTCGGCGACTGTACGCCGAGCCGGGCGGCCAGCTTGCGCGTGGTCACGCCGTCGAGACCCTCGGCGTCCAGTAGCGCGACGGCCTCGGTGACGATCCGCTGCTTGTCCAGAGCCAATTCCGGCACCTCCCTTCCGAACTCTATCAGTGGTAGAGTTCTCTATCGGTGATAGAGACTACGCGCCAGGGGAGGCAACGATGAGACACCGGCACTCGCTCCGTGACCTGCTGCACCGGGCGACCCATCGCATTCCGGGGATTCCCGCGCACATCGAGCGGCCGACCGGCCACCAGGGCCAGGCCCGCCACGGCCAGGGGTGGCGGCACTCGCTCACGCACCACCGTTCGCACCACCACGGGTTCAACCACTCGCCGGCCCGTCCGCCTCGCGTCCTGACGGCGTGGCAGACGCGGATCGCCCGCCTGTTCGGTCAGGAGCTGGGATGAAGGCAGCGGTGCTCCACGAGGCCGGCGGCATCCCGCGCTATGAGGACTTCCCCGATCCGGTGGCCGGCGACGGCGAGGTGATCATCGACGTCAAGGCGGTCGCCGTCGAGAACGTCGACAAGGCGATCGCGGCCGGCACACACTACGCCAGCGAGAAGTACATCGGCCGGTTTCCGGCGATCCCCGCCTTCGACGGCATCGGCGCCCTCCCGGACGGCACGCTCGTCGGGTTCGGCAACATCCGCCTGCCCTACGGCGCGCTCGCCGAGAAGGCCGTGGTGCCCGAGGGCTCCTACGTGCCGATCCCCGACGGCATCGACCCAGCCGTGGCGACCGTGATGGCCTCGGCCATCACCGCAATGTCGATGAAAGCGGCCGCGGGGTTCGTTCCCGGGGAGACGGTGCTGGTGCAGGGCGCCACCGGGGTCGCCGGGCGGCTCGCGGTCAAGGTGGCCCGGCTGCTGGGCGCCGGCCGGATCGTCGCCACCGGCCGCGACGACAACCAGTTGCGCGAGGTACAGGCCATCGGGGCCGACACGGTGATCAACACCCTGGTCTCCGACGAGGCGCTGGCGCAGGCGTACCTCGACGCCAGGGGGGACGGCTACGACGTCGTCGTGGACTACCTGTGGGGCAGGCCCAGCGAGATCCTGCTGCGCGCGCTGGTGCCGCGGTCGTTCGCGTTCGGCAAGCCGACCCGGGTGGTCCAGATCGGCGAGTCGGCCGGCACTGAGCTCGCCCTCGCCGGGTCGAGCCTGCGCACCTCCGGCGTGGAGATCTACGGCGCGGCCAAGGGCCTCGACCCGCAGACCATGGACGAGGTGTACCAGCAGATCGTGACGTGGACGCGGTCCGGCGAGCTCACCTTCGACGTGGAGAAGGTCCCGCTGAGCGACATCGAGACCGCCTGGCAGCGAACCGACCTCAAAGGCAGGCGACTCGTCGTGATGCCATGACCGGCCCGCGCCCACGACACACCAGCGATGACCACTGGTCGGCGTTCCTCGCCGTCCCCACCCACGACGTCGACGGAACCGTCTCGAGCGGCGGTGCCCAGCCCCAGCGGTCGCAAGCCCCGCTCCGGGGCCCACGAGGCGATCACATAGCGGCCCAGGAAGCTATGTGATCGGCGTGACCCAGCAGAGACCAGCCAGGGGGCCACGTCCTCGTCCCTTCACCAGCACGCCCTGGGCGCGCACCGCTGCCCGAAGCCCGTCCGAGCAGCGGGCTCAGGGCGTCAGTCCCAGCTCGCGCAGTTGCGCGGGCCGCAGCGGCCGCCAGCCGCTGGTGTCGAGCTTGCCCAGCTCCGCCTGTCGACATTGATGACGCCGAAGAAGTTGATGTTGTCGCTGTGGCCGGGCGAGATGTGTGACAGGATCTCGTCGCTCACCTCCCGGCCTTGGGAACGCAGCTCCAGCACCGCTCTGGAATAACATTCCGTCGTCCAGCGATCACTGAGTTGGTCAGCAGGGTCAGGCACCACGCCTGCTCGGTCCGCTGCTCCGGGTGCCGGCGGGTGATGGTGCCCTGCTGGGCGTAGTGCAGCGCGTGCAGGGTTCAGCTGGCGGGAGATCGTTCTTCTGAAGGCCGGGTCCGAAGGGCAAAGTTGATGAGCGTGGCGTCGTGCGTATCCGTTGCATGCTCGATGATCGGAACGTCGCCATCGCCCCGCGATGCCGATACCGCCACCTCTTCCGCCACGGTTCATCGCATGCTCGTGGTGGCGTCATCCGAGCTTCTTGGGCGATTTCTTGAATCATTTGCCGCCCTTGATCGAACTGGGGCGTGGGCGGGGGCGTTGCCTCCGCGTCTTCTTTGACCTGAGGTTCCGATGAAATTGATGGTCTTGACCCATCGGCATATGAGGCCACTGACGGTGGCGGTCGCCGTGGCGGCCACGCTGGCGCTCTCACCTGCCGCCGCGTACGCGGACGGCAGTCAGCCCGCGCCGGTCACCGGCGGAATTCCCTTGATCAACACGGCCGAGAAGATCGGTCCGGGGATCAACCTGCAGCATGTCAAGGCGCTCGATCAGAAGGGCTGGTACGACGCGCACTTATTGACAGTGGACCTGTCCAACAGCGCAGTCAGCACGGACCTGCTGACCGCCGGGCCGGTCGCTTCCGGCGGGCCGCTCAGCGTGGCCGCCAACAAGGCCGGCGCCGTCGCGGGCGTCAACGGCGAGTTCTTCGACATCGGCAACTCCAACGCGGCGCTCGGCGGCGAGGTCCAGAACGGGCAGCTCATCAAGAGCGCCGACATCGGCGGCCGCCAGCACGTCGGCGTCAGCAACGACGGCATAGCCCAGCTCGTGAACCTCACGGTCAACGCGACCGCGAACTTGGCGGGCGCGGACCACACGGTCCTGTCGCTCAACGCTGCCAACGGCGGCGGGGTCCCCGCGGACGGCCTGATCGCATTCACCTCTGCCTGGGGTGACTACAGCCGCAACCGGGGCCTGGCGGGCGTCGGCAACGACCGGATCGCCGAGGTGCTGGTCCAAAACGGCTCGGTCGTCTCGGTCACGCCTAACGGTCCCGCGGGCTCGGGGACGATCCCGGACGACGGCTTCGTGCTCGTCGGCCGCGACGCCGCGGCGACCGCGCTACGCGTGCTGAAGCCCGGCGACCCGGTGACGCTCAGCTACGAGCTCGCCGACGACGTCGCCAAGACGATGAAGCTCGCGCTCGGCCACGGCGGCACCATCGTCTCCGGCGGCAAGGTCGTCGACGGCCTCCAGACCTCGATCGCCCCGCGCACCGCGCTCGGCTTCAAGGACGGGGGCCGCACGCTCGTGCTCGCCACCTGGGACGGGCCGGGCGGCACCGGCAAGGGCGGCGTCGGGATCGACAAGGAGGCGCGTGACCTCGTCGCGATGGGCGTGGAGACCGCGGTCAACCTCGACGGCGGCGGCTCGACCACGATGGTCGCCCGCGCCCTCGGAGAGGACGATGCGACCGTCCGCAACGTCCCGTCCGATGGCCACGAGCGCAACGACCCCAACGGCGTGGGGGTGTTCGTCGCGAAGGGCGACGGCACTTTGCACCAGCTCCTCGTCAAGCCCGCGCCCGGTGCGGCGTCGGCCGACGGTGACGTCAAGGTCTCCCCGGGGCTGCACCGTGCGCTCGTCGCGGAGGGCGTCGACAACAACCAGACGCCCGTGGAGGTCGACCCGAAGTCCGTGCGGTGGTCCGCTCGGGGAGCGTCCGTCAGAGGCGGCACGCTCGCGGCCCCGGCCAAGCAGCATGGCCCGATCACGGTCGAGGCGCAGGTGGGTCACCAGGAGGCGAACGAGAAGATCACCGTCCTCAACCCGGTCAACAGCGTCGAGCTGTCGTCCCAGCGCCTGTCGATCGCGGACACGACGCCCGGCCACGCGGTCACCGTCTCCGTGACGGGCCGCGACGACCAGGGCTACACCGCCCCGATCGACCCGCAGGACCTCTCGCTCGACTACGACCACAGCGTCGTCGACATCCAGCCGGTGGACGGCAACCTGAGGATCACCCCGCTCACCGCCTCGGGCACGATCCTCACGGTCTCGGTCGGCGGCAAGTCGGCCCAGCTCCCGATCACGGTCGGCGTTCAGACCACGACGGTCTACGACTTCGACGACGACGTGCTCTCCCACTGGCGCAACAACAGCACCGCGGCCACGACGTTCTCGGTGGACCCCGACGGTCTGCGGATCGACTTCAACGCGATGCGCAACGTGGGCTTCGTGGCGGCATCGGCCGCCCAGCGCGTCCAGGTGCCCGGCCAGCCGCTGCGCATGAGGGTGCGGATCAAGTCGAGCATCAACGTGCCGAACGGCCTGACCTACATGGGTTACTACGACGCGAACGGTAAGAGCAACGGCGTCTACGGCACCGCCCTGACCGCGAGCGACGACTGGCAGTACGCGACGTTCACGCTGCCGGCGAACGCGGCGTTCCCCGTGTCGATCTCGGGCTTCCAGGGCATCAACACGAGCGTCGCCCAGCAGAAGGCAGGCACGTTCGTCCTGGACCGCATCGAGGCCGACGTTCCGACATCGATCGACTTGCCTGCCCAGCCCGACCTGCAGCCCGACCCGCTCGTCTCCGACGACGGCTCGCTGCTCCAGGGCCACAGCACGTGGCAGTTCGCCACACTGTCGGACGTGCAGTTCACGGCCGACAACCCGGCGCTGTCCCAGGTCGCGACGGCCGCCATCAAGCGGATCCGCCAGACCAATCCGGACCTGATCGTCCTCAACGGTGACATCACCGACCGTGGCCTGCCGCAGGACCTCGCGCTTGCCCGCCAGGTGCTCACCGGCGCCGGGTGCGACCTCATCCCGGCCGGCCAGGAGCCGTCGGAGAACAGCACGCCGGACCCGAAGGCCGGCTCGATCCCGTGCTACTACGTGCCGGGCAACCATGAGTCCTACGGCCTCAACAACGTCCAGTCCGACCTGACGAACTTCATCAACGAGTTCGGCCAGCCGTATCGGACGTTCGACCACAAGGGCACGCGGTTCATCCTGCTCGCCAGCTCCCTGGGGTCGCTGCGCGGGACGGCATGGGATCAGCTCCCGATGTTGCAGGAAGCGCTTGCCGATGCCAAGAAGGACCAGTCGGTGCACAACGTCCTGGTGTTCGCCCACCACCCGGTGGATGACCCCGCCGAGGCGAAGTCCAGTCAGCTCGGCGACCGCGACGAGGTCGCGCTCATCGAGAACATGCTCACGGGCTTCCGTGACTCCTCGGGCAAGGGCGCCGCGATGGTCGGATCCCACGCCCAGATCGCCAACGTCCACCGCGTCGAGGGCGTCCCGTACATGGTGCTGCCATCGTCGGGCAAGAACCCGTACGGCACGCCGGACCGCGGCGGTTTCACCGGGTGGGTCGACTGGTCTGTCGACCCGCGGCGGAACGCGGACCAGCAGTGGATCGAGACCGAGGTGCGCGCCTTCGCGCAGTCCATCACACTCAGCACCCCGGACTCGCTCGAGGTGAGCGAGACAGCGCAGGTCTCGGGCAGCATCGTGCAGCCGGAGGGCGTGTCGACGGGCACGCGTGTGGTGCCGCTGCGGTACCCGATGTCGGTCGACTGGGGCGGCTCGTCCAACCTGGCGATCGGCAGCGGGAAGGCGGCCGTCGACGCGGCCCGCCGCAAGGGCATGGTGGCGATCCTCGACCCCCAGACCCGGACGCTCACCGCGCTGAATCGTGGCTCGGTGACCGTATCGGTGACGAACGAGTCGATGCGCGCCTACACCGACGACAGTTCTCTCGCGCCGATCACGACCTCGAAGACCATCCAGGTCGTGCGCGGCAGTAAGTGACCGTCACCAGCAACGGCATGCAGCCGCTGCTGATCGGCGCCTGGGCGATCCGACGCGCGAAGCGGCCTGCCTGAGGGCGAGCATGTACGTGCTCGCCCTCAGCGCTGCCCGGCCGACTCTTCTGGGACGCGTCGTTCCGTGCTGTCGTACTCAGGGACAAGGCAGTGCTTGTGATCGTCACCTCGAGTGGGCTTCAGGAGAGGCGCCCGCACCACAGAGTCAACGCGGTGTGTTTCCGGCCGTACCCGTACAGCAGTATGAGGCTCCTCGACCGCGAGGACGCGTCCGTCGGGGCGGAAGACTGCGAAGGTGACACCCGGCAGCGTCCCGCCCCGGCGTCGGCCGGGCCGGGACGCTCACGTTCGATCTAAATGGTGAGTTCCGAGACAACCAATCAGCGTGCGCGCCTGTCCGCCGACTTGCGGGCATCGTCCGCCTTGTGCGGGTGCCGTGCCTCACCGTGGGCCATGAGGATCGGTGATCCCCTGGGTGCCGGCGTTCCGGCAGATGGCGCCAGGCCTTCCAGCGTTGGCGACCGGAGGTAGCGGTGAACGTGCCTACACCGGAGGAGCCCGCCGGCGGCCCGCTTCGAGCCGCCGGCCATGGCGGCTGAGGCGAATCTGACCGCTGCGACCTACGAGGGCGCGGCGCGCGACCGGCTGGGAGCCTGCGTCGCGGCTCCCAGGATTACACGCCGGTGCTATGAGGCAGATGCAGGGCAGAACACCGACGTGAGGACTTGGTCGATGCGCTGCGCCACAGCGCCGCGCTCACCGTCATCCATGGCCACCGTCACGGAAACCGCGAACTGCAGCCGCCCGTCCGGGGAGGTGTAGGTCGCGGCGACGAAGCCGGGGGCGCTGCCGCCGCGTGGCTGGAAGGCGGGCTTGCCCGCGCACGGACCGCCCTGCGGCGGCGACGGCTGGCCGGGCACCGGGTCGGTGATCACTTTGTGCAGGGAGTTCGACAGCAGCTTGCCCTGGACGAACGCGCGTTGGAAAGCGCTGATGTCGTGCGCGGTGGAGATCACGCCGCCGGCGCCCAGCATGGTGGTGGCGTTGAGCTTGTCGACATCGACCACCGCGCCCTTGTCATCCTTCATATAGCCGTGCCCATGCGGGCCCTTGATCCCCTCGGCGGCCTTGACCGGCAGGTAGGTGTCCCGCATGCCCAGCGGGGTGAAGATCCTCCGCTTGAGCTCGGTCGCCAGTGAATGCCCGGTCAGCTTCTCGATGATCATGCCGAGCAGGATGTAGTTGGTGTTGGAGTAGTTGAAGGTCCCGATCTCCGACGGTCGTTGCTGCTTGCGGGAGGCGGCCAGCAAGTCGACGGGGCGATACGTGATCGTGGGGTCGAGCGGGTCGATGCCGGGAGCGAGGAAGTCGGGGATGCCCCGAGGTAAGCTGGATCAGGTTGCGTACCGTGATCTCGTCGGCCTGTTCCACCAGATCCTTCTCCGCCACCTCGGGGAGCACCTTGCTGAGCTTGTCGTCCAGCTTCAGCTTGCCAGTCTGCACGAGTTGGAGGGCCGCAGTGGCGGTCATGTTCTTGGTCTGTGAGCCGATCCGGTAGCGTGCGTTCGACGGGATCGCGCCGCCCTTGCCGTTGAGCAAGCGGGACCCGGCCGATCCCTTCCCGACCCGCTTGCCGTCCACGTACACCTCGCCGATAGCGCCCACCACGTGGCCCGTCTTCGCCAAGGCCTCCATCGCCTTCTGCACGTCCCCAACCTTGACGGAGGTATTGTCAGTCGACGCGTTGGCGGGCGTGGCCACGCTCAGAGCCAATGCCGTGCATGCCGCCGAGACAGCGCGTGCGCCTGCCGATCGACGCGAAACCATGAAGCACTCCTCCTGGGAAAGCCGAAGCTCCGATGTGAAGCTCCAGTTCTAGCCAGGAGACTGTTTCCTCGGCGTTTCCATCGAGCCGGTAGGAGCCAGGGCGACGGCCTGCTCGTCGTCGAACAACAACGGGGGCAGCTCCGTGCCGGCGTCGGGCCCCTTGATCGCCACGATGGGATAGCCGAGCTCGCGCAGGCGGCCGACGTCACGCCGCACGGTACGCGGGCTGACGCTCAGCCGCTCGGCCAGTTCCGGCGGACCTGGAGCAACCCCGGCAGCCGCGCTGAAGTTTTCGGCATGGCCCACATATTGCCCCAGGTAGCGGCCACACCCTGTCCGCTTCCCCTGCCACTGTGGTCACCGAGCAAGGGCCGATCCCCGCGATCGTCATTGGCGGCGGGGGAGCAAGCCCCCGCTGTCACAGCGAACCGGCCCTGCTATCGACACGGCCCGTCGGACGACGACGGCGACGCGTAACACCGCCCAGATGACAGGAATCGAAAGGCAAGGACCACATTATGTCCGTCAACGTTGTGACCCACCTGAACTTCCGGGGTGACGCCCGCGCGGCACTCACGTTCTACCAGTCCGTGTTCGGTGGGGACGTGGCCGTGGTCACGTACAAGGACGCTGGGAACGTCCAGCAGCCGTCGGAGGCCGACCAGGTGATGTGGGGCCAGGTGGCCGCCGGCAACGGCTTTCGGGTGATGGCCTACGACGTGCCCTCGCACCTGCCGTGGAACCAGGGCGAGAACGCGTTCTTCGTCTCGGTACGCGGTGAGGCGGCCGACGAGATCACCGCGTACTGGGGGAAGCTCACCGACGGCGCGACCGTCCTGCAGCCGCTGGGGCCCGCGCAGTGGGCGCCCCTCTACGGGATGCTGAAGGACCGGTTCGGCGTCACGTGGGTCCTGGACGTCGTCAGCGACTACAACGCGTCCTGACCTCCGGAGCCTGGGGCGGCGGGCACCCGCCGCCCCACCCCCCACCACACGACTCGAAGGCAAGGACGTAGCAGTGAAGATGCGCCCACTGGGCCGGACCGGAATCCAGGTCAGCCCCTACTGCCTGGGCACCATGATGTTCGGCCACATCGGCAACCCCGACCACGACGACTGCGTCCGGATCATCCACCGGGCACTGGACGCGGGGATCAACTTCGTGGACACCGCCGACGTGTACGGACCTCGCGGCGAATCCGAGGAGATCGTCGGCAGGGCTCTGAAGGGCCGGCGCGACGACGTCGTACTGGCCACCAAGGTCAACGGCCCGATGGGGGAGGAGCCCAACCGCGGCGGCAGCTCACGGCGCTGGATCGTCACCGAGGTCGAGCACTCGTTGCGGCGCCTGCAGACCGACCACATCGACCTGTACCAGATCCACCACCCCGACCCCCACACCGACATCGAGGAGACGCTGTCCGCCCTGACCGACCTGGTACGCAGCGGCAAGGTACGCGCCATCGGCTCCTCCAACGCCCCGGCCTCGGAGATCGTCGAGGCGCAGTGGGTCGCCGAACGCCGCGGACTGCAGCGCCTGCGCACCGAGCAGCCCACGTACTCCATCCTCAACCGCGCCATCGAACGCGAGATCCTGCCCACCTGCCGGCGTTATGGCATGGGCACGCTGGTGTGGAGCCCGCTGGCGATGGGCCTGCTCACCGGCCGCTACCGAAAGGGCGGGCCCGAGCCGCGGAACGCGCGGATGCACTGGGTGCCACGGCACATGACCGACGAGCGCAAACTCGACACCGTCGAACAGCTCATCCCGCTGGCCGAGGAGGCCGGCCTGTCGCTGACCCACCTGGCGATGGCCTTCGCGATCACCCACCCCGGCGTCACCTCGGCCATCATCGGCCCCCGAACCATGGAACACCTGGACGACCTCCTGACCGGCTCCGCGGTCACCCTCGACGATGAGATCCTCGACCGGATCGACCAGATCGTGCCGCCCGGGACCGACGTCGGCCCGCTGGACGTGGCCTACACCCCGCCCGACATCAGCCGGACGTCGCTGCGCCGGCGTTCGCCCGACGAGCGCGCCGCGGCATGAGGCGATGACCGTTCTCGGCACCCGGGCGCTCAACCGCACGACGCTCGGCCGGCGGTCGCTCCTCGACCGCGCCGACCTGCCGGTCCTCGACGCCGTCGCGCACCTGTGCGGTCTGCAGGCGCAGGAACCGTTCGCCGGGCTCTGGTCGCGGCTTCGCGCGTTCGACCCGGCGGCGCTCCCAGGTCGGGAACGGTCACGCGGTGAAGGTGCGGGCCTGCCGCTCGGGTCGGCGCGGTCGGACGCAATGCAGCTTTGAGTAATCACGGTTTGGGTCGTTCTAGCACAAATGGTCGTTTATGAGCCATGTGCCCGTAGGATGGCCGGTTGGACCTGATCGCTCGTCCAGCGCAGCCGCCGTCAACCCCGTACGACACGAGAGGCACAGCACGAATGGTGAACCGCGACACCACCGGACTCGATGACCCGGTGGGCGCATCACTGCGCGGTCACCACGCGCACCTTGCCCGCCGGCTCGGCAGGGCTGCCACCTACCAGCCGGGAGTCGCGACCTTCTCGGCGGTGACCGCCGACCCGGATCCGCAGGAGTGGGCCGACCTGGCCCGGCTGCTCGGCCGAGGCGAGCTCGCCGACCTGTTCAGCAGCGCGGCGACGCCGCCGCCGGACTGGGAGCCCATCTTCGTCCTCGAAGGCCGCCAGATGATCTGGCCCGGCGGCAGCCGACCCGATCCCCTCCGTGCCGGGACCGGCACCAGGGTGGTCGAACTGGGCGCGGACAGCGTGCCCGAGATGCTCGACCTGATCGCGCGGGCCCAGCCGGGGCCGTTCTGGCCGCGCACCCGCGAACTCGGCACCTATCTCGGCGTCCGCGACAACGGCACCCTGGTGGCGATGGCGGGCGAGCGACTCCGGCCGCCGGGGTGGACCGAGATCAGCGCCGTCTGCACCGCCCCCGAGGCACGCGGGCGAGGCTACGCCGCCCGCCTGGTCAGCGCGCTCGTCGCCCGGATCGTGGCGCGCGAAGAACGTCCCTTTCTGCACGTGGCCGAGGCGAACACCGGCGCGATCGCCCTGTACGAGCGGCTCGGCTTCCAGACCCGCAAGCCCGTGACCTTCCGGGGGTTCCGCACGCCGTGACGGCCTGCGGCGCTGGCATGCGTGGGCGGCTGGATGGGCCACGACCTTATGGTTGCCGGGTTCGCTGTGGCGGGGTTTTTCGGTTGATCCTGCACGGCGCCCACTTCCGGGCCGATCAGCGCGTTGCTCAACGCTCTGCGCCTGCGCGGACGGCTCACCCTGATCGGCATTGACGGCGGAGCCATCCAGGTACCGGTCGCGCAGCTGGTGATGAATGCGCAGGTCGTCACCGGCCAGCCTCACCCGCACCTCCGCCGATGTCGAGGACGCCATGCACTTCGCGGCCACCAACGACGTCCGACCGCGCCTCGAACGCCTGCCGCTCGAGCAGGCAGACCTCGCGATGCGCCGGCTGCGCGACGGCCAAGCCCGGTACCGGTTCGTGCTGGAGCCCTGACCCCGCACGACGCGATCGGGATGCCCTGGCCAGAAGGAGCTGATGTGAGCAGCAACCTGTCCCGGCCCGCTGTCGAGCTGATGACCGGCAACCTCCTCACGCCCGAGCAGACAGCCGCCCTACAGGCCTGGGCCCGCGGCGTCGTCCATCTGTCGCACGGTCAGGAGCGGCACGGCGGCTGGGGCTTCGGGATGGCGGTGCGCACCTACCGTGGTGACTTCGCCCCCACCGGCCAGTTCGGCTGCGACGGCGGAGCCGGCACCACTACATACGGCGACCCGGACAACCAGTTCGTCGGCATCCTGCTCACCCAGACCGGGATGTCCACCCCGGATTCGGGGCGGGCCATCCACGACTCCTGGACCATCCTCTACCAGGCAATCGACGACTGACCCGCCTATCTGGTCGAGGTCGGTCTGGTCGTATATGTCGTGCTCTCAATGAGGGCGGAGACCGTCGACAATGACCGCCACGATCGTGTGCGCCCGCGTGTCCCACTCCGATTCGGGTATACGCGACAACGCGCCCAAGAGCAGGATGACGTCAGCGGCATCAACCTCTTCGCGCACTTGACCGGCAGCTTTTCCCCGATCGAGCAACATCCCGAGCGCTTCATCGAGGCGGTGGTGCTGGTCCGAGTAGAGGTCGCGCCACGCCGATGCCTCGATCGCCGCCATGACACCGCGTTTGACCCGCGCATACTCGACCAGCCGCTGCAACCAGCAGGTCAGTGCCCGAAGCGGGGGATGCTCTGCCAGTAGCGGTGCCACGGCGTCGACAAGCTGGGTCAACTCGTACCGATACACCTCCGCCAGCAGGTGCTCGCGGGTCGGGAAGTGCCGATAAAGGGTGCCCTGTCCCACACCCGCTGACTTGGCGACCCTGTGAAGCTTCAGGTCAGCGGCTGCACCGTTGGACTTACTCAGTTCGACCCGCGCAGCCTCGAGAATGCCGTCACGGTTGGCGACTGCATCTGACCGGCGCTCACGACTCGCCACGGCGCTACCTCCCCTTCCCACTCAGCAAGGCGGACAACTGTCCGGTACTGTGAAGCCGTAACCGGACAATTGTCAGTTTAGAGCAGGAGGCGTCTCGATGAGCAGACTGGGCAGCAAGGTGGTCGCCATCACCGGAGCTAGTAGCGGTATCGGCGCGGCAACCGCCCTGGAACTGGCGACCCATGGGGCGGCTGTCGTGCTGGGCGCCCGGCGCACTGACCGGCTCGACTCTCTCGTAGCGCGAATCCGGGCCGAGGGCGGCCGCGCGGAGATGCTGGAAGTCGACGTCACCAAACGCGCCGATCTTGAGCAACTGGTGGCCCTGGCCGTGAACCGGTTCGGACGCCTCGATGTCCTGGTGAGTAATGCCGGAGTCGCCCGGATCGCCTCCATGGCAGACCTCGACGTCGACGACTGGGACGTGATGATCGACGTCAACCTGCGCGGTGTCCTTCACGGCATCGCCGCCGCGCTGCCGGTGTTCCGTAATCAGGGCCATGGGCATCTCGTCACCACTGTGTCCACGTCGGGCCTCAAGATCGTCCCGACGCAAGCTGTCTACGCGGCTACCAAGAACGCCGTACGCACGCTGCTGGAAGCTCTACGCCAGGAGTCCACCGACGGCGTTCTGCGCACGACCGCCATCTCGCCGGGATACGTACGCACCGAACTCGTCGACTACATCGACGACCCCGAGCAGCGAGAGCAAGCCCAGCATGCCATGGCGGCACTCGGCATCAGCCCCGACGCCGTGGCGCGCGCCATCGCGTTCGCCATCGAGCAGCCCGATGACGTCGAAATCGGCGAGATGACCATCCGGCCTGCCAGACAAGGCTGAGAGGGCGTGAGGGCAAAGGGGCGTGCGGCATCTCGTCCGCTACGTGCCCCTGAAAGCAGCCGCGGATCGCAGCGATGCCCGACGAGGTGTGAGGCGGCTTGCTCGATCCGCTGATCGGGCCGGCCGAGCAGACCCCCTACCGGATCAGCAACTTCCTACGCGGATGAGCACACCCGGCCGGGAGCGGCTCCGCAGCTGGGGCACCCCGACGCCGTTCTCGCTTTCAGCGCTCCTGTGGGGGCGAAGCATGGACGCCGAGGGCAAGATCGGCGCGTGTTCGGGCGTCGGCGGACCAGTGGGGGGCGTTCCACTGGTCGGCGATCGCGGCGGCCTGGGCGAAGTGGGCGGCGGCCTCGTCGTCGCGGCCGAGGAAGAGGGCGAGTTCGCCGAGCGTGTGGGCGACCGGGCGCAGCGCCAGCGACAGGCTCTCCGCGCCGGCCGGGGGGCCTTCACGGTGGGGGAGAAGGTCCGCGTAGATCTCCTCGGCAGCGTCGCGGTCGTTCAGCGCGACGATCGCCATCGCGCGCAGGCTCGTCAGGAAGGTGAAGAAGAAGTCGGGCCGGATCGGGCTCGGTGACGTGCGGGCCCGGCGTGCCTCGTCGCTGCGGCCGGCGGCGTGGAGGGCGAGCGTGAGCAGGTCGGCGACCATCGGGCCCAACGCCTCGTGGAGAGCGCGCACGTCGTCCAGATGGTCGCCGAGCGTGCCGTCGTTCAGCCAGATCGCCGCCAGCGCGAGGCGGACGAAGCCGGCGTGCACAGATCCGGCGCGTTCCATGTGTGCGGTGGCCTCGACGTAGAGGCGCTCGGTGTCGGCGGTGCGGCCCTCGATGAGCACCAGGGTCGCCAGCGCGATCTCGGCGGCGCTGATCGCCTCCGGCATCCGGTAGGCGCGGGCGAGGTCGAGCGCCTCCCGGGTCACGCGGCGCATGGTCGCCGGGTCGTTGGCCGCAGCGGCGTTCGCGGCCTGGTTGAGCAGCCCGGTCACGCGGTAGACGGGCAGGTCGTGCTCGACGCCGATCTCCACCAGCTCGCGGGCGTACTCCTCCCGCCCGGGGTCGCTGGCCAGGACCAGGAGCGCCGCGGCCCGGAGCCGGGGATCGGTGGCGAGGTCGAGTGCTTCCCGCGCCGCAGCCATGACCGTCGGATCGTCCTCGCCCACCAGCTCGTTGGCGTACGCGATGAGGAGGCGGGAACGCACGTCGGGGGCGAGACCGGTCCGCTTGAGCAGGCGGCTGAGGCGGCCGACGATGGGAAGGTCGACCGTGCCGTACGTGCGGGCCCGCCAGGCGGTGGGCTCGGTCCAGGCGGTGAACGCGGCGATCATCAGGTCGTCGCGGCCGATCGACTCGGCGTACTCCACGGCCTGTTCGCGCGTGTGCCGGGCCGCAGCGACGGACCCGGCCCTGATCTGCGCGCGCAGCAGCCTGCCGAGCAGGCCGACGCGCTCGTCCGGTTCGCTGGAGTTGGCGACCGCGTCGGCGAGGAGGGCAGCCGCCACGTCGTGGGCGTAGCGCGCCTCGGCCAGTTCGGCGGCCCGTACGCAATAGCCGACGGCCTTCGGTGACCCCGCTCGCGCATAGTGATGGGCGAGCGCCGCGACGTCGCCGGTGCCCTCCAGGGCGGCGGCGATCCGGGCGTGCATCCTGGCGGCCCGCAACAGGCTGACGTCGGCGACGAGCGTGTCCCTGACCAGCGCGTGGACGAACCGGACGCGTCCGGGCCCGGGCTCGTCGAGCAAGCCGGCGATGACGCCCGCGTCCAGCGCGTCCAGCACGCCGTCCTCGTCGGAGTCGGCGGCCTGCACGAGCACGTCCACCGAGCATTCCCTGCCGGCCACCGCCGCCAGCCGCAAAACGGAGACGCCGCTCTCGGGGAGCCTTGAGAGCCGGCGCCGCAGCACGTCCCGTACGCCCTCGGGGACCTCGGAGAGCGCGACCAGCGCGCCCTCGCCGGTCAGCAGCCGCGCGCTCTCGCGCACATAGAACGGGTTGCCGCCGGTCCGCTCGGCGATCCCGGCCACGGTCGCGTCGTCGGCCTCGCACTCGGCGCGTACGAGCTCCGCGACGGCGTCGCCTTCCAGTCCGGGCAGGTCCAGCCGGAGAGGCGCGGTGCGGGCGAGGGACCCGAGCGTGTCGGTGAGGCGCTCGCTCTCGTCCGCGCGGTACGCCGCGACGACCAAGATCGGGGCCCGTGCGCCGACGGCGCCGCTGAGCAGTTCCAGCGTGGCGGCGTCCGCCCAGTGGAGGTCGTCCAGGACGACGGCGAGCGGCCGGTCGGCGGCGGCCGCCGCGAGCCAGTTCCACACGGCCTGCCGCAGCCGGAACCGCCCGGCCGTCGCGTCACCGCGCACCGGCGCGGAGTCGGAGAGCAGCGGCGCCAGGTCGTCCGCGAACTCCCTCGGAGGAACGCTCGCGGCCACCTTCCGCAGCGCCTCGACCCATGCCCACGCGGGCGGCGCGCTGTCCACCTCGGGACAGCGCCCGGCGGCCACGAGCCACCCATCCTGTCCGAGGCGCGCGCCGAGGTGCTCCAGCAGCGCCGACTTGCCGAGTCCCGCCTCCCCGGTGACGAGCGCGACGCGCGCCCCATCGGCGGCGGCCTCCCCGGCGGCCGCCACCAGCGCCGCAAGCTCGCCCTCCCGTCCCACGAACGTTGTCGCGCCGGGCCCGCTGTTGGGAGGCGGCGGCGCGGTTGCCTGGGGCCGGGCCATGTCCGCGGGTGGAGGAGCGGCCGCGCGGAGGACCTCCGTGCGCTGGGTGAGGATCGCCTCTTCCAGGGCCACCAGGTCCGGGCCGGGGTCGAGGCCCAGCTCGTCGGCGAAGATGGCGCGGGCGCGGCGGAGCGCGGCCAGGGCGTCGGCCTGGCGGCCGCTGCTCCACAGCGCGAGGGCGTGCATACGCCAGCCCTCCTCGCGCAGGGGAGCGTCGCGGGTGAGGCCCTCCGCCTCGGGTACCACCGCCGCGGGGTCGCCGAGCCGCAGTCCCGCCGCGATGTGCAGTTCGCGGGCGACCAGGCGCAGCTCGTTCAGCCGGGCGGTCTCGGCGGCGGCCCACGGCTCGTCGGCGACCTCGGCGAACGCGGGGCCCCGCCACAGTGCCAGCGCCTCGTCCAGCCGGGCGCGGGCGTCACGGGGATCGGCGAGCGTACGGGCCTCGCCGAGCAGTTCCTCGAAGCGCCATGCGTCCACCGCCCCCGGTGGCAGCCGCAGTGCGTAGCCGGGCGACACGCTCACCAGCAGGCGGGCCGGGGTCCGCGGCGGGCGGCCGGGTTCCAGCAGGCGGCGCAGGTTGGACACGTACGCCTGCAAGGACGCCAGGGCGCGCGACGGCGGTTCGCCGCGCCACAGGTCCTCGACCATCCGGTCGACCGGCACGACCTGCCCGCGCGCCGCGACCAGCAGGGCAAGCACGCCGCGCTGCCGCGGTCCGCCGAGGGGAACGGGCTCGCCGCCGGCCTCGGCCGCGAACGAGCCCAATACCCGGATCAAGACCATGACGTGGCACATCGTACGCCCGGCGGCTTCAAGCATTCCAAGTCGGCTCCAAATGCCTTCCAAACCCCCGAGAGCAGTCTTGAGCACGCCGAACAGATGAAGGGCAGGAACAGATGAGCGTCAACACCCAGGACATGGAGATCGTCCACCGCGCCTTCCGCCGCGAGTCGCGGCTGCTGATGGAGCTCGTCGCGGCGGTCGCCCCGGGCGACACCGCCCGCGCCAAGGTGATCGCCGGCCACTTCAGCGACTACCGGCTGGGACTGAAGAACCACCACGAGGGCGAGGACGAGCTGCTGTGGCCACCGCTCCTGTTCCGGGTGGACCTGGAGGCCGACATCGTGCTGCGCATGGAGGCCCAGCACGAACGCGTCGCGGCCACGCTGACCAGGCTGGAGGCGGCGGTCCCCGCGTGGGAGGCCACCGCCGGTGCGGACGAGCGCGACACGCTCGTGGCCGCCCTGGCCGACCACCGGGCGGTCCTGCTCGAACACCTCGACGACGAGGAGGCCACTCTCCTTCCGCTCGCGGCCGAGCACATCACCGAAAAGGAATGGGCCTCCCTGGGCGACCACCTGGTGGCCAACACACCCAAGCTCACCCTGCTCACCCTCTTCGGCCTCGTCCTGGAGGATGCGAACCCGGCCGAGCGCGCCACGCTCCTGTCCGCCCTTCCCGCTCCGGTACGCGGCATCTGGCACGTCATCGGCCGCCCCCGCTACGCCCGCCACATCAGCCGCGTCCGCGCCGCCTAACCAGACCCCCAGACCCCACGCACGACTCACCAAGCTCACCGAAGACTCGCAAGGAGAAGAACAATGTCGCTGAAGAAGATCAACACTGTCCTGGCCGCCGCCTTCATCCTCTTCATCCTCTGGTTCGGGACGGAGTTCATCCTGAGCCCGGAGACGACGGCCCCGGGCTTCGGCCTGCCGAGCTGGCCGTCCGGCGACGGCGACGGCTTCCTGATCATCAAGGGAATCCGCGACGTCGTCCTGGCCCTGGTCCTGGGCATCCTGCTGGTGACGGGCCACCGCCGGGCGCTGGGCTGGGTGCTGCTGGTGGAGGCCCTCGCCGCGTACGGCGACATGACCACCGTGCTGGCCCACCACGGCTCCGTGGCCACCGCGCTCGGCGTCCACGGCCTGACCGCGACGCTGATGGTGATCAACGGCCTGCTGATGATGCGCGAGACCCGCAAGGTCGCGGCCGCTCCGGCGAGGCCCGCCCCGCAGCCCGCCTGATGCCATCGCCCCGCCCAGGGCCGATCGGGGATTGAGGGGACAACTCATGCTCAGCAACATCGCCACCGTGCTCGCCGGACCGATCGGCGCGGGCACCATCCTCATGGGCGCCCGCGCCTTCTGGGCACCACAGGCCGCGGTCGGCTTCGGCATCCCCGACACACCGACCAAGGACCCCAGCTTCCACGCCTGGCTGTCCGTCAAGGGCATGCGCGACATCGCCTCAGGGCTGTTCATCATCATCCTGCTGGCCGGCGGGACAACCCACCTGCTGGGCTGGTTCCTGCCGGCCGCCAGCGCCATACCCGTCGGCGACGCGGTGATCGTGCTGCGCAGCAACGGGCCCAAGACGGCCGCCTACGGCATCCACGGCGCCACCGCCGTGGTGATGCCGGCGATCAGTGAGCTCCTGCTCGTCGCGTGAACCGCGTGGTCCTGCAGGTGCATTTCCGAGAACTTGAAGAGGGAGACGACTATGACGATCAACGATGTGCGCGGTGTCCTCAAGGGGCGCGTGCTCCTGCCTGATGACGACGGCTTCGAGCAGGCGTCCACCGCGTGGAACCTCACCGTCAGGCAGCCGGTCGCGGCTGTGGTGGAGGCCGCGGATGCCGGTGACGTGGCGGCGCTCGTGCGTTACGCGCGGCGGGCGGGTATGACGGTGACCGCGCAGCCGAGCGGGCATGGCGCCTCCGGTGATGTGGAAGGCCTGATCCTGCTGCGTACCGGCCTGCTGAACGAGGTGGAGGTACGCGCGGAGGAGCGCGTGGTCCGGGTGGGCGCGGGCGTGACGTGGGGGCAGGTGCTGGCCGCGGCCGGTCCGCTGGGTCTGACCGGCCTGGCCGGCAGCGCGCCGGGGGTCAGCGTGACCGGCTACACCCTGGGCGGCGGGGTCGGCTGGTTCAGCCGCAAGTACGGCTTTGCCTCCGACAGTGTGCGGGCTATCGACATCGTGGACGCCGACGGCGAGCCGCGCCGGGTGAGCGCCGAGTCCGATCCCGAGCTGTTCTGGGCGCTGCGCGGCGGTGGCGGGGACTTCGCGGTGGTGACCGCCCTCGAACTCGAGCTGTATCCCGTGCCAGTCGTGTACGGCGGGCGCGTGATCTGGCCGGAGCACCGGACCAGGGAGGTGTACGACGCGTTCCTGGAGATCACCGCCGAGGCGCCGCGTGAACTCAGTGTCTGGATCAACCGGCTCCAGCCCCCCGGCGCGTCGCCGATGGTCACGCTGGATCTGGCCTACCTGGGTGAGGCGGCACAGGGGGAGGACCTGCTGGCGCGCATCGACAAGATCGAGGGCGTGATCTCCGACAGCCGCGGCGTCGTCGCGGTTGCCGACCTGGGTGACATCACCGCCGAGCCCACCGATCCGGCCCCCTCCATCGCTCGTGCGGAGCTGCTCACCGGCCTGGACGCGGACGCGGTGGAGCTCCTGCTCGCCAAGCCGGTCGAACCACTCATCAACGTGCAGATCAGGCACCTGGGCGGGGCGCTCGCCGAGCCGGGCGGCGGGGCCGGCGCGAGCGGCGCGGTGGCTGAGCCGTACCTGCTCGGCCTGCTGGGTCTCGGCCTGCCGCACGCGGCCGATGCGACGCGCGCCAAGCAGGCCGAGGTCGTGGCCGACCTGGAGGCCTACATCAGCGGCCGCAAGCCGTACACCGTGCTGTCCCCCGGTGACACGGCGGCGAAGTCCTTCTCCGCCAGCGCGCTCGCGCGGCTGTGGGAGATCAAGCGGGCCCGTGACCCGCACAACGTGTTCCGCGCGAACTACTCGGTGCTCGGATAGACCGGCTCCGCCGTTGCGCCGCCGACGGCCAGGACGATCCACAAGCTCACCTGTCCTCAAGGGTGATCAGATGAGCTGTGACGTCGTCGGCGAAGCGGGCCGGCAGGTGGCCGAGGTCTGCACGGTCGGGGCGGACCAGCGGGCGATGGCGCCGGTGAACCAGGGCTGTGGGGCCCTCCCTCCGCGGGAACCGAGCCTCCTGCTCGAAGAACTTCAGCACCAGGCCGAACCTCAACCGCGTCGCCCCGGACTTGTTGCCCAGCAGCGCCAACTTCACTTGGTCGCACGGATTCGCGGCCGAAGGCCCTCCTGGCTGCCGTGCCGACCACTGGTGGTGGCGCGTCCACGCCGCCTGTGCAACACTCACTGTTATAGAACTCATTAAAGAGTTATAGAATGATCGGAGCATGGCATGCGAGACGTGTTGCCCTGGCGTGAGCCAGTCCCGCTGGACGGGACGATGGGCGAGCCCCGAGCGCGGGGCCGATTCGGCGAGTACGGCGGACGGTACGCGCCGGAGTCCCTGGTGGAGGCGTGCCGCGAGGTGGACGAGGCGTTCCGGGAGGCCTGGGCGGATCCGGGGTTCCGCGGCGCCCTGGCGCGGCTGCTCGCCGTGCACGCCGGGCGGCCGACCCCGCTCACACCGGCCCGCCGGCTGTCGGAGGCGCTGGGCGTGCAGCTGTACCTCAAGCGCGAGGATCTCACCCACACCGGATCCCACAAGATCAACAATGTGCTGGGTCAGGCCCTGCTGGCCACCCGGATGGGACGGCGCAGGCTGATCGCCGAGACGGGAGCGGGCCAGCACGGGGTGGCCACCGCGACCGCCGCTGCGCTGCTCGGGCTGGAGGCCACGGTGTTCATGGGCGAGCGCGACATCGAGCGGCAGGCGCTGAACGTCTTCCGGATGCGCATGCTGGGCGCCGAGGTGGTCCCGGTGACCACGGGCAGCCGTACCCTCAAGGACGCGACCAGCGAGGCCATGCGGCACTGGGTGGGCGCGACCGGCGACTCCCACTACTGCATCGGCTCGGTCGTCGGGCCGGATCCCTACCCATGGATGGTCAGGGAGTTCCAGCGGGTCATCGGCGACGAGGCCCGCGGGCAGTGCGCCGCCGAGCTGCGGACCGGCGTGCCGGACTACGTGATCGCGTGCGTCGGCGGCGGCTCCAACGCCGCCGGCACGTTCGCCGGATTCGCCGACACCCCGGCGCGCCTGGTCGGTGTCGAGGCGGAGGGCGGCGCCGGGGCGGCCCGCGGCCGGCTCGGCGTCCTGCACGGCTGCCGCTCGCTGTTCCTGCAGGACGACGACGGGCAGATCACCGAGCCGCACTCCATCGCCGCCGGGCTCGACTACCCGGGAGTCGGCCCGGAGCACGCCCACCTGCGCGACCTGGGACGGGCCCGCTACGTCACGGTGACCGACGACGAGGCGGTCGGCGCGGCGGTACGGCTGGCGCGTACCGAAGGCATCGTCCCGGCGCTCGAATCGGCGCACGCCCTCGCCTGGGTGATCCGCGCGGCGGGCGGCGGCGACCTGCCCGCAGGATCGACGGTGCTGATGACGTTGTCCGGCCGGGGCGACAAGGACGTCTCAACCCTGAAGGAGCTGCTGTGACGAACCCCACGCCGGCCACGGGCGCGGTCGAACGCCACCTGCGTGCCCGCCGGGACACCGGCCGTGGCCTGCTCATGCCGTACGTCACCGGGGGGATCACGCCCGGCTGGACGGAGTACCTGCGGGCGTTCGCCGCCGCCGGGGCGGACGCGATCGAGGTCGGCCTGCCCTTCTCCGACCCCACGCTGGACGGCGTCACCATCCAGCAGGCCAGCGACACGGCACTGGCCCGGGGGGCGAGCACCCGCCGGATCCTCGCCGACCTGTCCGGCATGCCGGACCTGGGCGTGCCGCTGGTCGCCAGCACCTACTACAACCTGGTGCTGCACGACGGCCCCGAGGCGTTCTGCGCCGCGCTGCGCCGGGCCGGCGTCGGCGGCCTGATCGTACCCGACCTGCCGGTGCACGAGGCGGACGAGCTGACGGACGTGGCCGCCGCCACCGGGATCGAGCTGGTCCTGCTGGCGTCGCCGGCGACGCCGCAGCCGCGGCTGGCGGAGATCTCGTGCCGCAGCCGCGGATTCGTCTACGCGGTGTCGCTGATGGGCACCACCGGTGAGCGGGCCGCCCTCGCCGCTTCGGCGGCGGAGCTCACCGAGCGGATCAGGCGCGTCACCGACCGGCCGGTCTTGCTAGGATTTGGCATTTCCACCCCGGACCAGGCACGCGAAGCCCGCCGGCACGCCGACGGCGTGGTGGTCGGCGCCGCGGCCATGCGGCGGGTGCTCGACGGGGCTGGGCCGGACGACCTGCGGGCCTTCCTCGCGACCCTGCGGCAAGCCCTCGACCAGGAGTGTGACCGATCACGATGACCCCCGACGCCGGGCACGAGGCGAGATACCGCGCCATCGCCGCCGACCTCGCCGCGAAGATCCGGTCGGGACACTACGCCCCCGGTGAGGCCCTGCCCCCGCAGCGGGAGCTGAGCGCCTCCTACGGGGTGACCCTCATGACGCTGCGCCAGGCGTTGCGGGAGCTCAGCGACGAGAGGCTGATCGTGCAGCAGCCCGGCAGGGGCACGTTCGTCGCACCGCCGCACCTGGCGTACCAGCTCGACTCGCTCCGCAGCCTGGTCGACGACCTGCGTAAACAGGGCCACGACGTGCGAACGGCGGTGGCCGGGCGGGCGGTGCGCCGGGTCCCCGCCCGGATCGCCGCGGAGCTGCGGCTGCGTCCCGGCGACACCGCCCTGCGGCTGGAGCGGGTCCGCGAGTTCGCGGGACGTCCCGCCGTACACCAGGTGTCCTGGGTCCGCCGGCCGGTGGCCGACCAGATCCGCGACCGCGACTTCACCGCCGTCTCCCTCTACACGGCCCTCGCCGACGCGGGGGTGACGGTCGCTCGGGCGTCCGAGGTGGTCCGGCCCGGTTTGCTCGACCCCGCCGCCGCCCGCCACCTCCACGAGCCGCAGGGCAGCCCGGTGCTCGTCAGCACCCGGATCACCTACACGCTCGACGCCACGCCCGTGGTGTCCGACCATGCCACCATCCTCGGCAGCATGATGGAGATCCGCACCGAACGCGCCGCCACCGGCCTCTCTCTCACCTGGGGCGCCACCAGCTGAGAACCTCTGCGCGTTCTGTCCCACCGCAGGTTCTTGCGGACCTTGCCCGTCGCGTTCCTGGGCAACTCGCTCTCGATCTCGAACGCGGAGGGGGCCTTGGATGGGGAGACCACGTACGGGGGAAAGGGGGTACGGCGTTCGCCTGTGGCACCTCGCGCCGGCTCCTGACAGCCTCATGGGAACGCCACTGGCGCACGGTATCCGCCACGACCAGGCGGCGGCGCCGCGCCCACGGCCGAGGGGCGGAACCGGAAGAGACACAATGGGGCAATGTCACTACACCAAGGTTCGACAGTGAAGCTGAGCGGCGACGTGGAGATGCCGCTTCTGGGGTTCGGCACGTGGCAGATGCGTGGCCGCCAGGCGTACGAGGCCACGTTGGCCGCGTTGGAGACGGGTTACCGGCACATCGACACCGCGACCATGTACGGCAACGAGACGCAGATCGGGCAGGCGCTGCGTGACAGCGGCCTCGACCGGCGGGACGTCTTCGTCACCACCAAGCTCCCGGCCGGTAACGCGGGCCGGGAATGGGAGACGATCCGCCAGAGTCTCAGAGAACTGGGCACCGACTACGTGGACCTGTGGCTGATCCACTGGCCGACCGGGCCGGACGAGCTGGTGCGGACATGGGAGCAGTTCCTCGCGATCCGGGAAGGCGGCCTGGCACGGGCGGTAGGGGTGAGCAACTTCAGCCCGGCCCAGATCGACAAGGTGACCGCAGCCACCGGGCAAGCCCCGGCGGCCAACCAGATCCCGTGGAGCCCGTCCGGGCACGACGCCCGGCTGCTGGCCGAGCATCGCGACCGCGGCATCGTCGTCGAGGGGTACAGCTCCCTCAAGGACACCGACCTGCGCGACCCGGTCCTGGCCGAGATCGCCTCCCGGCACGCGGTGACCCCGGCCCAAGTGGTCCTGCGCTGGCATCTCGAACATGGCATCGTCATGATCCCCAAGTCGGCCAACCGCGACCGGATCCAGATGAACTTCGATCTGTACGCCTTCGCCCTGGACCAGGAGGAGATCTCCCGCATCGACGCCCTCTCCGACTGATCGGGCACCTCGCGATGGTCGTTCCCGGTCTTCGGGCCGGCGCACTCGTTCGGGGTCGAGGTGCTGCTCCGTACCTGCGTGAACGCGCCGCTGGACGACATGCAGGTCCACCTCGATCTCGGACATGTGGAGGCCTGGCCGTAGAACTCGGCCGTCGCGCCGGCGCCGCGGGCGAACGCAGGCCCGCCATCGGATCGGGTTCGGCTGTCTGGGCGTGGGCGGTGGTGGGAGCCCCGCCCGGTCCGTCGCCAATCAGCACCCGCTTCATGTCCACCAAAAGTACGTGCTTGCCCTCGCGCTGCAGCCGTTACCCGGGGGAGCGCAGCAGCCGGACGGCGTCAGCGATGACCACCCCGTCTGCGGCGTTGCTCAGCTCGATCCGGCCCACCCCCTCGGTGATGTGGAACGTACCGAGCGAGACCCAGGAGCCGCCGCGCGGTTCCGTCACCCCGCTGCTGCGCTGACTGATCCGCACAAGCGTGGTCCCGTCGGCGTGGCGGATCCTGAAGGGCGCGTTGCTCGCGCGGTTCGCGTGCCCGGTGAACGAGACCTGTACCTCGTAGTCGCCGGTATGCGGGACCACCGGCCGCCACCGGACGACGCGTTCGCCCGTGCCGGCGGGCGCCCATCGATAGTTGCCGCCCCGGTAGCCCGGCACGCCTGAGCTGGCCGACCAGGTGCCGCTGATCACCTCGTAGCCGAGTTCGTCGTTGTCGACCACCGCCTCCTCCCGGACGTCGGGCTGCGAGGGCGCGTCGATCAAGCTCAGTGTGTCCAGCGAGACCAGCCTGCCGCCGCCGCGGCCCACCCCGGACGCGGTGAACCGGATCATGTGCGGGCCGGATGTCAGCTCGAGGCTGCCCAGTTGTGCGACGTCGTAGCCGTCAGCCCGGTCGGCGGTGGTGTCCACCAGCGCGACCCGGGGCCTGAGACCGTCGACCGTGACGGTGACCAGACCTCCGGCTGCGCTCCGGAAGTAGCGCAGCAGCAGCTCATAGGTGCCCGGCGTCGGGACGTTCACGGTGTATTCGACGTAGGCGCCGGTCTGAGACGAGGTGAACACCACCCGTTTCCCCCCACGGGCCACGGGGTCCTGGACGACGGACATGGTGCCGCCCGATGTGGCGGCGCTGGTGGTGAGATCGAGGAGCCGTTCGGTGTAGCCGGGCCCTCCGGACAAACTGTCACGGCCGCCGCTCAGCCATTCGAGCGAGAACCGGCACATGACCACCCGGCGGGGGAAGCTCGGGTTGTCGCCGTCACGGCCATACAGGAGCAGGATCCTCCCATCGGAAAGCCGGCCGAGTTCTGAGTAGTACGACCGCCCCTCGTTGATCACTCGGCTATAGCGGAAGGAGTGCGCGTCGTCGTAGCTGATCGATACGGTCAGGTTGGTACGCACCGGGGAGTCGGGGCGGCTGAACAGCACTCTGCTCACGTCGGACGTGCCCGGCCCGCCGGTGTAGCGCAGCAGGCTCGCGTCCACGGCGTTGAACGTGCCGGTGGCCCCGTCAAGGCGCGGCGGCGACCAGGTCAGCCCGCGATCGACGCTGACCGACACGATCCGCTGCCGGTTGCCGCCCGCTGCGGCCCGGCCGTTGATCAGCACCGTGCCATCGGTCCTTTGGACGAGCCTGGCCTCGTTGATGGGGTAGGCGACGGAAACCGGCACCTCCCCTGTGGCATGCCAGGTCTGGCCGTGGTCGTCACTGTAGATCGACGCCACGCCGTAGTAGCGTTCCGTGACAGTGTTGCCTGTGACCACGCGGCGGTGGGCGCAGTTGAGCAGCAGCCGACCGTTGTCCAATTGGATGCCGTGTCCAGGGCCGGGGCCGTGCAGCTTCCATTCGTATGGGAAATGGCCGAACAGGCCGGACATGTCGCGTGGCACGCTCCAGGTGCGACCACCGTCGCCGCTGGAAATCATGTACAGATCGCCGATGTCGCCGGAGCAGCCGGTGTTCTCCGGCAGTCGGATGGAGAGCATGTAGAACAGGAAGATGTCGCCGGTGATCCGGTCGAGCACGAAAGTCGGGTTTCCCCACGACTGGCCATTGATCGAGGCGACCAGCGTTTGCGTCGGTTCCCAGGTGTCGCCCCCGTCGGGGCTACGGCGGACAAGCAGGTCTCGGGGACCAGCATCGCAAACCTCGTGCCGGCCTTCCGTGACGACCAGGACAGTGTCGTCCGGCAGCACGGCCAGCCCGTGAACGTGGTAACTCTCCAGCGGATCCACGGTGTTGTCCCACAGCGTCGTCTCGTCGAACGGCGTCGCCGACCGCCGTAACCCCGTCGCGCCCGCGGGTAAGGCAGGGCCGAGTGCGGCAGCCAACGATGCTGCGGCGACTGTGAGGCCGAAGGCTCGGCGCCCGATGAGGGAGTGGCGGCAATCCGGCTGTGACATGTGCTGCCTCCGGCTGTGGGGGGTGTGGGGCAAGGGCCAGCGATCAGTCAAGAACGGGTGTGGGGCGGACACGTGACGGCCGCCGCGCGTTTGGGAGATCATCTCACCGGACGGGGGAGACGCCGATCACATTGGCCGCCTTGACATAGCGGCGGATCAACTCCAGCGTGCGGAGATCGTCATCAGGCCGGATCTCGGCGATGACGACGCCAACACGCCTGAGGCCACGATGGAGGTGCCGGGCCGGTGACCGCCGCTCTGACCTGCGAGAAGAGGCCAACAACGCAAGATAGATGCCGCGACCGGTTCGCTGCGATTGCGCCATCCGCGCTCGCCATGCGTGACAGATAATGCGAATTCCGTGTCGCATCAGCATCCGTGAGTGCAAGCCAAGAGCGATCCGGCTCCTACCGCGAGGCCGGGCAGAGGCGCCGATATGGCGCGTACGGGACATAGTGCCGCCACTCCGGCAGTGAAACCCACGGCCCGCGATGGCGCAGACCGCACGGAGGAGATCACGCTGAAGCGCGACATCCCAGATCCTCACCGTATAGTCGTCGCTACCGCTGGCCAGATCCCACACCTGCACCGCCCCGTAATCAGACCCGGTCGCGCTGGTGGAGCGGGAGACGGCGGACCTGGCCGCGCTCGTGGCGGCGTGCGGCGGCGAGTGTTTCACCGACGTGTCGCCCACGTCGGGCGGCCGCCACGTCTACATCCTGTTCGCGGCCAATAACCCCACTCCTCGAACGCGTTCTCAGACCGCTCGAACTTCGGCGAGCCGCTTGACTGCGTAATCGTCGTCCCAGCAGACGGCGGCTTCCCATGCGGCCGACGCTTGCGCGGCGATGTCGTACGCGCCGTCGTCCAGCCCGGCGGCGTTGCCGGGCAGCACGAGGTCGAGGTCGGGAACGTCGACGTGCGACTCGTCCCAGTCGATCAGGGCGACTTGATTCGCGGTCATGCGGACGTTGCCAGGGTTGTTGGGGTCGCCGTGGACGACGCATGTCTGACGTCCGGTGAGCCGCGCCCACGCTGCCCGGCATCGAGCGACGCTCTCAGGGGGCATAGCGCCGAGGTCGATCCTCGTCCCGGTCTCGGCGTGCAGGAGGTCGGTCGACGATCGCCAACCTGGCCGCTGCGGCCAGCCCTGGGTCAACCGATGCAGCTCGCGGAGCGTGCCGGCCACGCGACGCCAGTCGGCCTGCGTCTCGGGCGGTCCGCCATCCAGGTAGGTCATCACCACCAGACCGTCGACGAACAGCCGGCCGTCCGTAGTCGGGATCGGCACCGGCACGGTCAGACCTGCACGGTCGAGATAGACGAGGAGCTCGGTCTCCCACGCGAGATCAGCGTCGCTCCTGGTACCGAGACGACCGACCGCGAGGTGCCCGTTGACGCGCACGCTCCACACGTCGTTGGCGACTCCGCCAGCGAGCGGTTCGATGCGAGCGACGTCTTCGCCCCACTGCCCGAGTGATTCCCACCCCACTGGCCACATCTTACGGGGATTCCGACCATCACTGTTCTCAGCAACTCGGCGAACACCATCGTCGTCCTCATGAACGACCGGTCTCAGCCGAGCGGGAATCCAGAGGCCACCGCGAGAAGTCGAACCTGGTGCTCTTCACGCAGACGGCGAAGGGTTCCGCGTCAGCCCCGGCCGAGGACGCAGAACTCGTTGCCCTCCGGGTCGGCCAGGATTGTCCACGGCACGTCGATCTGGCCAAGGCTGATGTCGGTGGCGCCGAGAGCCCGCAACCGGGCCAATTCCGCTGCTCGATCGTCACCGGGGTACGGCGCGAGGTCGAGATGGACGCGGTTCCACACGACCTTCGCCTCGGGCGTGCGCAGGAACTCCAGATACGGCCCGACGCCCTTGGGCGAGCGCAGCACCGCGTGATCGTCGGTCACCTCGTGCAGGGTCCAGTCCACCGCTTCGCCCCAGAACCGGGCCATGGCCCGCGGATCCGCGCAGTCGACCACCACCGCCGCGATCGGCCCGATGCCTCGGTAGATCTCCCGAGGCTCCAGCACGCAGAACTCGTTGCCCTCCGGGTCGGCCAGGACCGTCCACGGCACGTCGCCCTGGCCCACGTGGGCGGGAGTCGCACCGAGGTCCGTCAAACGCGCGACCAACTCCGCCTGATGAGCCGCAGAATCGGTGGCCAGATCGAGGTGCACACGGTTCTTCACCGTCTTGGGTTCCGGGGAGGCAACGATGTCGACGCAGACGGCCACGGGGTCGGGCCAGACGAACCCCACAGGTTCGAGGTTGATCACGCCGGGTCCCTCGCTGGAGACGCCCCAGCCGAGCGCCTCCGCCCAGAACCGGCCGAGCGCGGATTCATCCAGCGCTTTCATATTGATCTGAACAAGCTGCATCGCCATACCGGCGATCCTATGCGCACCTGGCTAAACGCGGTCTGCTCATCCGGGGCGGCACCGGGCAGGTCGGGGACTTCGCCGAGCTGCCCTTCGCATCCCTGGACGGCACCATCCTGTGGACGTCCGGAGCCCTGCCCGGCAAGGCCCATGATCTCAGCGCCGCCCGCATCTGGGGCGTCCTGCGTGCGTTGGAGCTCGATCCGCGCCTGTTCGACCCCGCTCCAACCGATCCTCACCTGATAGAGATCCTTTAGGATCGCTTACAAGGCGTCAGATCAGGGAGTATGGATGACCGAGCAGGAGCTGGCCCCTACGGGAGTGGACCCGAGGGTGCCGAGTGTGGCCCGGATGTATGACTATCTGTTGGGTGGCAAGGACAATTTCGCCTCTGACCGTGAGGCCGCGGCGCGGATCATTCAGTTGTCGCCCAATGCGAAGGAGGTCGCGCAGGCCAATCGGGCGTTCTTGGGCCGTGCCGTCCGCGCGGTCGCCGAGAGCGGGGTCCGGCAGTTCCTGGACATCGGCACTGGCCTGCCGACCCAGGAGAACGTCCATCAGGTGGCGGAGCGTGTCTCTCCTGGCTCGCGGGTGGTCTACGTCGACAACGATCCCATCGTGCTGGTGCATGCCCGCGCCCTGCTGGCCGAGACGGCCGACACCATCGTGGTGGAGGGCGACATGCGCCACCCCGACGCCATCCTCGGTCACCCGGAGATCACACGACACCTCGACTTCCAGCAGCCCCTGGCGGTGCTCCTGCTGGCAGTGTTGCACTTCATGCCCGATGACGAGCAGGCCCAGAGCATCGTGCGCGCCATCCGCGAAGCCCTGCCCTCCGGCAGTCATCTGATCATCTCCCACGTGACCATAGGCGAGCTCGACGACGATACGGTGGGCGAGGGCCGCGAGGTCTACAGCAAGACCAGAGCAGGAAACGTGACCCCACGCACGCGCGAGCAGATCGCCGGCTTCTTCGAGGGCCTGGAGATGCTGGAACCGGGCCTGGTGCCGACAACCGACTGGCGTGCCGAAGACCCCCTTGACCCGTCGCTCACCGGGCCCGGTGGAGCCGAGATCCTCTGCGGCATCGGCCGCGTTCCCTGAGGTATTTCCGAGTCTGAAGGCCACGATGAGAGCACCTGCTCGACGGTCGTAGGAATGGCAACCGCTGGCGAGGGCCTGCGTGGTGGCGTGGTAAGGGTTCGCAGGCGTCGGCGAGAGCCGCCTGGGCGCGCCATGGCGATGTTTCGGCGGCCTCCCGGCAGTGCTTCATCGAACTCGCCAAGCTCATCGAAGGCCGGCGGCCCCCGCACCCGACCACGGTCCTCGAGTACGGGCCCATCTGCCGGACTGGGCCGATGTCCCGATCCCGCAGCCGTCGCCATTTCCCGACGCCATGCCTGTGACCAGGTCAAACTCGTACATCACTCCCGGTGGACGCAAGGCGTCCTACTCGCCAGGACCGCCGCCGCGGCGACAAAGGGAGGCCGGTGTCGACGTCCTCCAAGCTTGATCCCGGCCTCCCCGCACGTCACTGGAACGAGAGGGAGTCGATGGTGATGGTGCTGTTCCCGCCGTACCAGAAGCCCATCGCGAATTGCCCGGGGGGACGCGCGGTTGATCCCGTTGGCCGACATCGGGATCCTGATGTCCTGGTACGCGGTGGTGATGGCCGGATGTCCGCCGCCGTCGAGCGTGAAGTCGCCGAAGACCTTTTTCACCCCGCCGAGGCTGAGGTTGAAGTGGGCCTGCTCGCCCCCTGCCGCGCCCTTGATCCGCACGACGAGATGGGTGTACGCGGACAGATCGGTGTTGACGTCGCTGCCGAACCAGCCGCAGTTGTCGTACCGCAGGCTGAGTGCCCCGCTGGACACGGTGCCGGAGCCGCCGCCGTTGAGGAAGCAGTTGCCGCCCCCGGGTGGGAGCGAGTGAACCCGGCCGAGCACCTGGCTGCCCGCTTCTCCTGCCCGATCCAGGTGGAGAACGACTGCAAGCTCGCCGCGCTCGCCGAGCGCTGGCAGGGGGCAGCCCGCGACGCCGACGACATCGTCTACCTGCTGGCGGGCATGCGCACCGGCGCCGGGCTGATCATCGACGGCACGCTGCGCCGCGGTCACGGCGGCGCGGCCGGCGAGATCGGCGCGCTGCGCGCCGTCCGCTGGCTCACCGCCCCCTCCCACCTGGAAAACTGCGCCAGCCTTCCCGCGGGCATCGACACCGACAACGCGGCCGCCTGGGTGTTCAACGCCGCCCGCTCCGGGGACAAGGCGGCCAGGACCGCCGTCCGCCGCTACACCCGCGACCTCGCCGTCGGCACCGCCGCCCTTGTCCTCACCCTCGACCCGCAGGTCGTCATCTTCGGCGGCGGCTTCTCCCGCTCCGCCGACCTCATCCTCGACCAGCTGACCCGCGAGCTCCGCCGCACCTGCCTGCGCGTCCCGGAGATCCGCGCCTCCACCCTCGGCGACGAGAGCGTCGCCCTGGGCGCGCTGCGCCTGGCCCTCGACGAGGTGGACGCCCGCCTCTTCGGCGTCGGCCTGCTCGCGCCGGTCGCTCCATGTGCCTGACCCCGCGCGCCGACCCTCCTGGCTGTCCCAGCGACGGCCCGATCCTCTCGAGGAACTCACGCGTCGAGCTCGATATTTCGTGAGCACGCACGCCTTGCGGGCGGCCCCTTTCGACGTTGATCAGGCCGGGAGCGTTGGCTGGGACTGGGCATCCCCAAGGCGGCGGGGATGCCTGTGGCGGTGGCGCGACCGCTGTCGGCACCGACCTAGGCGTCGCGCTGCTCGCCCCGCCCCTGCGTGGCGCTACCCATGGGTTGACGCCGCCGCGGGGCAACACAGCCGTCAAGGTTTCTTCAATCCGTGGCTTGACTTGTGGATCCTGGCGTGTTGCCGGGTGGGTCGGGGCACGTTCGCCTAATGGAGGTGCGGAAAGGCTGACGAGGCCGGATGGCCTGATTTCTTCATCGATCCACGGGAGGACGACATGAGAAACAGTCTTCTTGCCCTGGGGGTGAGTATCGTGGCGGCGGGCGCGCTGTGCGCTGCTCCCACATCCGCGACCGCTCCCACTCCGGTGCCTTCTGGTTCGCCCGGAGGCCATGTGAGTTCACCCGCGCCTTCGCAGGGCAAGACCCCGCATCGGCGCGGCATAGTGGGTGCGGGATGCTCGGCGCTGCCCGCCTCCGGCAAGGGCAGCCTCGCGGACATGGCCAACCACCGTCTGGCCACCGCGGTGGCGGACAATCCCGAGCTCACGTCGCTCAGCAAGGCCATCAAGCGCGCGGGCCTAACCGATCAGTTGAACAAGGCGAAGGACATCACCTTCCTGGCACCGGACAACCAGGCTTTCGGCGCGAACATGGCCAAGCTGAACAAGAAGCAACTCACGCAACTGCTCGAACATCATGTCATCGAGGGAAGCAAGACCCCTGCCCAGTTGACCAGCGGACCGCTCAAGACCAAGCAGGGCGGGACGATGACGGCCAAGGGAAGTGGTGACAACATCACGATCTCCGGACGCGCCAAGGTGGTGTGCGGCGGCTTCCACACCAAGAACGCCACCGTGTACATCATCGACAAGATCCTCCCGCCGCGATCCGGCGGTTGACACCTGGGCGGCCTCATCATCAGCGACGGACTCGGACACCTCGCCGAAGGCGAGATGGATCGGGGAAGACAGCGGCACGGGCACGGTGAATCCGATGGTCGGTCTAGGCTGGCGCTCTCGATCTCGGAAAACCGTGCCCGCTTGTCAAACCAGACACCCGCCACACACAGACCTTCAGCGCGTCAGGCCGACACGAACATCAGACTCGCGGCGGATGTCCGGCGAGAACGCCGACCACTGCCAGCTCCTGGCCGACAGCGCCGCAGATCTGCTCGCCATTCTCGCCACGTATATGCGGTATGACCACACGAACCAGTCAGGCGAAATCAGTTGGCGGGCTTGCCGAACCAGCGGGAGAGGTGGTCGTCCAGGTCCTGCTGATCGTCGCCGATCCAGGCGACGTGGCCGTCGGGGCGTAGCAGGACGCACGGAACATCCAGTACCGCAGTGGGATCCGCGAGGTAATCGACCCGGTCTGACCAGCCGCCGACGGTCAGGCGTTCGGTTCGGTCCAGCAGCAGGCCGCGGCCGCGATGCAGCAAACCATAGAGGTGGCCCTGTTTCACGTCGATGTCGCGCAGGCGGCGGCCGAGCAGGTCGGGGCCTTCGCCGAAGTCGTAGCGAATGCCGATCGCGGTGATCTTCTCGATCAGATGGCGGTTCACCTCGTCGAAGTCCATCAGTTCGGTGAGCAGCCTGCGCACGGCCTGCGGGCCCGGTTCGGTGGACAGCAGTTCCATCTGGGCGCGGGTGTTGTCCAGCACGTCCTCGGCGACCGGATGACGTTCGGCCTGGTAAGTGTCCAGCAGTGTTTCCGGGGCCCAGCCGTGGACCTGTGCGGCCAGTTTCCAGCCGAGGTTGAATGCGTCCTGAACGCCGAGGTTGAGGCCCTGTCCGCCGGTGGGTGGATGGATATGTGCCGCATCGCCGGCCAGTAGCACCCGCCCGACCCGGTAACGTTCGGCCAGCCGGGTGGCATCCCCGAAGCGGGACATCCAGCGCGGGGAGTGCACGCCGAAATCGGTTCCGGCGATGGTGCGCAACTGTTGTTTGAAATCCTCGAGGGTGGGCGGTTCCGCGCGGTCGCTGACTCCCGCGGCGGGGACTACGACGCTGTAGACCCCTGCGCCGAAGGGCCGGAGCCAGAATGGCTGATGGGTCTCGCGGATTTCGGTCACCTTGGCGGTGATCTCCTCCTGCGGCACGCCCGCTTCCATCTCGCCCATCAGCGTGTCGGTCCGTGAGGGCTCGCCGGGGAAGCCGACGCCGAGCAGTTTGCGCACCGTACTGCGCGCGCCGTCACAGCCGACCAGGTAGCGCGAACGCAGTTGTTCCCCGTCGGCCAGCTCGACGGTCACACTTTCGTCGTCCTGCTCGAAACCGGCGACCGCGCAACCGCGCCGGACCTGCGCACCCAGGTCGATCGCACGTTCTTCGAGGAGACGTTCGATGACAGGCTGCGGGATGCCCAGCAGGTAGGCGTACGCGGAATCGAGGCCCTTGGGCGCGGGTTTGGGGATGGCGGCGAAGAAACCGGCGGCCGGGCGCTGTCTTCCGTGTTCGAGAACGCGATCCAGCAGTCCGCGCATTGCCATCAGCTCGAGACTGCGAATATGCAGACCGACTATGCGAACGAACGACTTGGGCTCGGTTTCCTTCTCCAGAACGAGTACCCGCACATCGTGCAGCCGTAGTTCGGCGGCCAGCATCGCACCGGTCGGCCCGCACCCGGCAATGATCACATCGAACATGAGGGGCGCGCGATCGGCGCCGGAGGC
The DNA here is from genome assembly GCF_050944675.1 of Nonomuraea sp. CA-141351. Classification (NCBI taxonomy): domain Bacteria; kingdom Bacillati; phylum Actinomycetota; class Actinomycetes; order Streptosporangiales; family Streptosporangiaceae; genus Nonomuraea; species Nonomuraea sp. CA-141351. The sequence continues at coordinate 6,332,173 of NZ_CP191982.1, read as the reverse complement.
CGGCGACGAGAGAACTCCGGGGACGTCGCCCACCGTGGAGTCGCGCTCGACCCTGTCGTTCGACGGCGGCTCGGCGGTGAACTGCGGAGAATGCATAGGTGTTGCCTTTCGGGAGTGCCTTGGTGGCGAGGCGCTCCCGGCGACACCTACGTCAATCGCCCGACCATGACAGGAAGGGGGAGCACCCACATCGATACAGCGTTCATGGGTCTCACCTCCTCGGGCGGTGTCACGGTCAACTGCAAGCTACAAGCCTGAGCATCATCCCGTCCAATCCTTTCCAGCCACGTGATCACGACTCCAAGCGGGCCCGTGCGGTTGCAGGGCGAATCCGGCGTGGCGGCCCGGCTGGTCACGGTCGACGGTGCTCCAAGGACCACAGGGTTCGCCCCTCTTGCGCCACGGGCCGCGCCCCGGGTCAGGAACCGGTAGCGGGTCGGCGGCGCCGCGGCAGCGCCCGTCGAACGGGCCTCATCAGGGGCAGTTGCCAGCACTGCCGCCCGAAACAACACCTGCCCCCATGGAAACAGCGGCTGGATACTTTGCCGCAAGAGCATGGAAATGCCCCGTTCCTGACCTGTTGTTGGTCAAGGGCCGAGGCCCTGGAAGAGGTCGTCCGGCGTCAGAGCTTGCCGCTGAACCAGTCGAGCAGGCAGGTGCGCAGACTGGCGGCGCCGGTGTTACGGATTTCACCTGGAAATCTTGAGCGTCACGCCGGCGGCCGGGTGAGTTTGGCGGCCACGGCGTCGAGGACCCAGTCCAGGCCGGTCTCGAAGGACGCCTCGGCGTCCACCTCCGTGCCGTCGTACACGGCCTTGGTCAGCGCCGGGAAGCGGCCCGTGGCCAGCATCCTGCGCAGATACGGCCCGAAGGCGCGCTGCCAGTCGCGCTTGGACAGGCCCGTGGCGCGCTCGGCCCGCAGGTTCGCGATCTCGCGCCTGATCGCGCCGGTGAGGTAGGCGCTGACGGTCTCCACGGCGCGCAGGGCGGTGTCGAGGTCGGTGAGGCCGTCGAGTGGGGCCAGCGTGGCCTCGGTCACGGCGAGGGCGTTCGGGCCCATGGTCGGACGGCCGCCGAGCAGGTCGGCCAGCCATTCGTGGCGAAGGGCGGCCTGCCTGGTGCGGCGGGCGTAAGCGCGCAGCGCCTCGCGCCAGTCGCCGGGCTGCTCCTCGGGGAGGATCTCGGCGTGGACCTCGTCCACCACGAGGTCGAACAGCTCTTCCTTGGTGGAGATGTATCCGTACAGCCGCATCGGGCCGACCTCCAGCCGGGCGGCGACCTTGCGCAACGACATCGCCTCCAGCCCGCCCTCGTCGGCCAGCGCGATCGCGGCGACGACGATGCGCTCCCGGTCGAGCGGCAGAGGGCGTGTCGGCGGCTCCGGCCGGTCCCACACGGTCATGGCTACATCGTACTGTTGCGTTACATCGTCACAACGAAATACAGTGTATCGGCATGAGACACCGTATCGCCGTGGCCGGGAGCGGCCCTGGCGGCCTTACCTTCGCCCGCGTCCTGCACCACCATGGTCACCCCGTCACCGTCCTCGAACGCGATCCTGCCCCCGACGCCCGTCCGCCGGGCGGCACGCTGGACCTGCACGAAGGGATGGGCCAGCTCGCACTGGAGAAGGCGGGGCTGCTGGCGGAGTTCCAGGAGCTGTCCCGTCCCGAAGGGCAGGCCATGCGCATCCTGGACACGGACGGGACCGTGCTCCGCGACTGGCAACCCCGTCCGGGTGAACGGGCCAATCCGGAGATCGACCGCGGGCACCTCCGTGACCTGCTGCTCGGCCCCCTGGACGTTCAGTGGGGGCGGAGCGTGACGCAGGTGGTGCCGGGGAGCCGGGATGGCGTGCTGGTCCATTTCGCGGACGGGCGACAGGAGACGTTCGACCTCGTGATCGGCGCGGACGGCGCCTGGTCCAGAGTCCGCCCGGCAATCTCGTCCGCGACGCCGCACTACACCGGCGTCGCCCGGATCGAGACCTCCCTGGACGACATCGACACCCGCCACCCTGACCTCGCCCGGTTGATCGGCGACGGTTCCGTGGCTGTGTACGGCGTGAACCGAGCTCTCGTCGCCCAGCGCAACAGCGGCGGCCACGTCAAGGTGGGCGCCCAGTTCCGCGCGCCGCTGGACTGGCATACGGGCCTGGACCTGGCCGACGTCGAGGCCGTGCGAGCAAGCCTGCTGGCTCTCTTCGACGGCTGGGCCGCTCCCGTCCTCGACCTCCTCCGCCACGGCACCGCTTTCGTCCACCGCCCCCTCTACGTCCTGCCCGTGTCCCACACCTGGGCCCACGTCCCCGGAGTGACGCTGCTGGGCGACGCCGCCCACCTGATGCCCCCATTGGGGGCGGGTGCGAACCTCGCGATGCTGGAAGGCGCAGAACTCGCCGAGTCCATCGCCGCCGCCCCCGGCCCTGGAGATCTGGACGAGGCCGTCCGCGCCTTCGAGGAACAGATGTGGGCACGGGCCAGCAGATGGGCGAAAATCACGACGGCCGGTCTGGAACGCCTCGTGAGCCCGGACCCCACTCAAGCCCTCGCCGTCTTCGACGAAGTCCAGCCATCCTGACCGCCGAGCGCGAGAGCACCAGCATCAACAACCGCGGCGGACCGCTTTCCACCACGCGCCTCTCCGAGCCCTCAGAGCAGGATGTAAACGCCACTGACCAGCGACAACACCACACAACGTCCCCATCCAAGGGGTGGTCCTGGACGGCTGGCTGTAAGCGGTCGTCGACGACAACGGGGTCATCGAGCGAGCCCCCTACGAGTTGTGCGTGATCGTGTCGCTGAAGGACACGCTGCGCCGCCGCCCGCCGCTGGCGCAACCCCGAGGAGGACCTGCCAGCTGACTTTGAGGACAACCGGGACGTCCACTACCAGAACCTGCGTCAATCGCTGGATGCCAGCGTGTTCATCGCCACGTTGAAGGAGGCGATGCGCGCCTCGATGGCGGCATGCGGCCAGGCGGTCACCAGGAACGAGTCCGGCGGTACGAAGGTGAAGACGCACCGCGGCGAGCCGCGCTGGCACATCCCCGACCTGGGCAAGCTGAAGGTCCCGGAGAACCTGCGGGCGCTGCACACCGAGGTCGCCGCCCGCTGGGGGATCATCGACCTGCTGGACTTCTTGAAGGAGTCGGACTTCGTCACCGACTTCACCGACGCGTTCACCACGGTCGCGACCCGGGAGGCGACCCCGCGGGAAGTGATCCGTAAACGCCTGCTGCTGGTGCTGTACGCGCTGGGCACGAACGTGGGGATCAAGCGGGTCGCCGACGGCGGTCGTCACGGCGAAACCGAGGCCGCCTTGCGCGCGACCCGGCATCTGTTCGTCAACCGCGACAACCTGCGAGCGGCGATCGCGACGCTGGTCAACGCCACCTTGAGAATGCGGGACCCGCTGTGGTGGGGCAACGGGACCGCGTGCGCGTCGGATTCGAATACTCCCAGCTTCGCTCCTGCAACGCCTCCGAGGTCGCCGCGATGATGGAGGGCGTGCTGCGGCACTGCACCGACGCCACCATCGACCGCCAGTACACAGATAGTCATGGCCAGTCGCTGGTCGGGTTCGCGTTCTCCTACTTGCTGGGGTTCAAGCTGCTGCCGCGGATGAAGAACATCGCCCGGCAGAAGCTGGTGAAGGCCGACACCGACGACCAGGTCACGTCATGCCTGACCGGCATGGTGGCCGACAAGCCGATCGACTGGGAGATCATCGCTCAGCAGTACGACCAGATGGTGAAATACGCCATCGCCCTGCGGCTGGGCACAGCCGAGGCCGAGCAGGTGTTGCGCCGCTTCACCCGCGGCGGCCCCGAACACCCCACCTACAAGGCCATCGAGGAACTCGGCAAGGCCGTCAAGAGCGTGTTCGTCGCCGAGTACATCGCCTCGCAGGAACTGCGCCGCGAGATCCACGAGGGCCTGCAGGTCGTGGAGAACTGGAACCCGCCAACACCGACCTGTTCTACGGCAGCGCCGGCGCCATCCCCGGCGGCGACAAGGAACATCAGGAGGTCTCCATGCTCAGCCTTCACCTGCTCCAGTCGGCGCTGGTCTTCGTCAACACCCTGCTGGTTCAGTTCCGTCCTCAAGGACCCGCCTGGCAGAAGAAGATGAGCGACGCCGACAAGCGAGGACTCTCGCCAATGTTCTGGTCCAACGCCAACCTCTACGGCACGATCGACATCGACATGGGCCGCCGTCTTGACCTCGACCTGGTCGCCTGACCCTTCCCGTCGATCACGCCGATGGCCGAGGCAGGACACCCTGGCCGGGTAGCAGGTCGGCCAGAGCGGTTCGCGTGGCCGCCCGGCTTACCCCATGAGCCCGTGCCAGGGCCGCGATCGAGGTGCCCTGGTGGAAGGCAGCTCGCACGTCCTCGCGCCGGTCACCGTCCAGCGCGGGCGGCCGGCCGCGGTAGCGGCCTTCGGCCTCGGCGGCGGCGATCCCATCGACGGTGAGCTCGTTCTGGTCACGTTGGAACTGGCCGACGGCGGTGATCACGTTGATGATGACGGCGGTGGTCGCATCGTTGGCGGCCAGATCGTGGAAGTTCGACAGCGGTCCGGACAGGACGCGCAGGGCGACGCCGCGGGCTTGGCACCAGTTGCGGACGGCGTGGATGTCGAGCAGGTCACGGCAGAGCCGGAACAGCTCCGAGACCGTCAGGGAGTCGCCGGGGTGCGCCTTGGCGGCGATCTTGCCGAACGCGGGCCGGTCGAGGGCGGGGATCTTGGAGGTGGTGGCGAGGTCCTCGAAGAGGAGGACGCCGTCGGCAGGCCGGAATCCCTCGGCGACGCCTTCGATGCGCAAAGAAGGCCAGCCTCGGTGAGGATGTGGCGCTGCCGCAGCAGGGACTGGGTCGCGGTGGAGACACGGGAGCAGACGATCTGCACCGGACTCTCCTCGGGAAGGGTCGGAGCCCCGATTTTCCTGTCGTCAATTCGTGTACGGAACCGGCCATCCGACGTCACGGTTCGTCACTCGGTGTCCGGCTTCGGGGCGTCGGTAAGACTCGTGCAGCCAGGTACACGCGATTGAGTTCGCCCAGGTCAGCGGTGGCCCTGCTGATCGGTGGGGAGATGGCCGACGGCGTCTTCGAGGTCGGCGTGGGTAGGCAGGGTGTAGCGGCGGGTGGTGTCGAGGCGGGTGTGGCCGAGGAGTTCGGCGACGACGACGATGCCGACGCCCGCGCGCAGGAGGTTGGTCGCCAAGGTGTGCCGCAGGATGTGGGCGGAAAGGGCGAGGGCGCCCGCGTCGTCGAGGATGTGTACCTGGCTGCACGAGTCTTACCGACACTCCTGCTCGCGGGGACCGGCGCCCGCCTTGATGAGCGTCCGATGGTCCTCAGGTGGTGGCGTACTGCGGGCGCCCGGTTGGCCGGTAGACCTGGATCGTTATGCCCTTCGAGAAGGCTCGCGAGTCGACCAGGTCCAGCGCGATGTCCAGGCCGGTCTCGGGGAACAGCCGCACGCCTTGGCCGACGACCACCGGGACGATGAGCAGGTTCATCTCGTCGACGAGGTCGTTCTCGAGCAGCCACCGGATGAGGGCACCGCTGCCGTGCACCTGCAGTTCACCCCCCGGTTTGGCCTTCAGCTCGCCGACCGCGGCCGCGAGGTCACCGGCGAGCACGGTCGTGTCCGCCCATCGCGGTTCGGTGAGCGTGGCCGACGCCACGTATTTGCGTTTCGTGTTCAAGGCGTCTGCGATGGGACCGCTGCCGGGACCCATCTCGCCCCAGTAGGGGGCGAAGATATCGTAGGTTCGCCGGCCGAACAGGAACGCGTCGGCGCGCTGGTAGACCTGGTTGACGAACGTCATGGCCTCGTCGTCGAAGTGCCGCAGGGCCCATCCGTCACGCTCGAATCCGGCCCTGCGGTCCTCCTCCGACGGGCCGTTTCCCTGCATCACTCCGTCGACGGAGAGCTGCGTGATGGTCGTCAGTTTCATGATCGTGGTTCCTTCTCGTTGGTTGCTGTCTTAAGTAGCGATCGTCACTCGGCAAGACCGGATCCCGCTCGGAATTCGCCAGTCATCGCGCCCGCTGCGCGAGGTAGCAGCGGAAGATGAGGCCCATGCGCACGGTCCCGTCGGTCCGTGATCGCGGTGCGAAGAAGGACCGCAGCGCCGCTTCGACGGCTGCGCGGCCGGAGTGTCGGACCGCCGCGGCGACCGGTCCGGCCGGCAGCTGGGCGGCGACCGCGTCGTCCTCGCTGTTGAAGTCGACGTCGAACGCGATGTCGGCCATCGCCACGGATGCGAACCCGGCATCGAGCAGCGCACCGCGAGCCGCGTCCGCGTCGGCGAGGTCGAGTGTGCTGCGGTCGGGCACCTCGTCGCGGGGGGCAAGCGAGTTGATCAGCGCTGCACTCTCGGCCTGCTCGGGACCGGCGCCTACCGTGACGACGGCCCTGCCTGAGGGAGCGGTCACGCGCGAGATCTCGGCGAGCGCGCGGCGGAGGTCGGCGGCGTAGAGCACGGAGTTGAACGCGGTGACGACGTCGAAGGGGCCATCACCGAACGGCATGTGCTCGAGGTCTTCGACCACGTAGCGGGCCGCCGGGCGCCGGCGGCGCGCGTACTCGACGAGTCCCGGGGCCGCGTCCAGCCCGATGACGTCCGCGCCTGCCTGAGCGGCCAGCTCGGCGAACAGGCCCGATCCGCAGCCGGCGTCGAGGAGCCGTATACCGGGGCGAAGGTCAAGGCGCTGGAGCACACGATCGTACAGCGGCCGGATGCGGCCCTCCGCGGTCTCCGCCCAGCCCCGCGGATCGCTGCTCCATAGCTCGCCCTGGACGGTCGCGTTCACCGTGCGCTCCCACACGCCGGGACCAGGCGTCGATCTTGCGGTGACCGAGCGAGGCGCGATCGGCAGTCGAGTGCGAGCAGCCCCGCCGAGCAGGAGGTCATGAAGCTGAACATGGCCAAACCATACGGCCGGACCCGCGGCGGACTCTTGAACAAACCGGGCGTCCTTCTCGCGGCAGACCAACCGGGGCGCGACATACTGGCTCATGTGACCGGCGACCCGTTCTCCACCCCCGCCGCTGGCGAGCAGAGCTACCTCGAGCGCTTGCCCGCCCCGGCGTTGCGCGAGCTCGTCTCGTCGGTCTGGGTCCAGCAGGTCGGCCGCGACACCGCGCCGTACGTCCACCGGCGCATCCCCAACGGTGCCGTGGAACTCGTGTGCAGGGTCGGCTCGACGCCGCAGGTGATCGGCCCGCTCACCGAGCCGCTGGTCGAGGTGCTCCAGCCGGGCACCACGATTGTCGGCCTGCGCTTCGTGCCGGGCGCCTTCCCGGTGGTCGCGGGGCAGCCCGCGTCGGAAGTGGTCGGGCTCGCGCTCGACGCCGAGGAGTTGTGGGGACGCTCGGCCGCCGCCCTTGGCGAGGCGGTCGGCGCGGCGGACTCGCCCCAGGAGGCGCTCGCCGCCGCGCAGCTCCACGTGCACGAGCTCGCCGGCCGTGGCCAGCGCCCGGACCCGCTGGTGTCCAAAATGGTTCGCGGTCTCATGCCGTGGCGCACGGTCGACGTGACGTCGCTGCGCGCGTCTCTTCACATCTCCGAGACGCAGCTGCGGCGCCGCTGCCACACGGCCGTCGGTCTCGCACCGAAGGCGCTGCACCGGATGCTGCGCTTCCAGGGCTTCCTCGCGCTCGTCCAGCAGGCGATCACCCAGGGCCGCTCGGCGACGATCGACGGGCTCGGGCTGCTCGCCCTCCGCGCCGGCTACGCGGACCAGTCCCACCTCACGCGCGAGTGCGTCCGGCTCACCGGCGTCTCGCCGCGGGTATTCATCGCCGAAACGCAACGGGCCTGCGCCTGCGGGCACGATCACTCGGCGTCATTCGCGCCCGTGCTGCGCGCCGAGACCGGAACACGCCCCACACGGGCATGACACAACTCGGCTGGAGGCTACGCGCCGTTCTTCGCCAAACGGCGGGCAGACCACCACACCAGGTGGAAGCAGCTTCGGAATCAGACAAGATCGGACTCTGGCACTGCCCACGGCAGCTGATCAGCGGCATAGCGCGTATGCCGTCCAGGCCACCGGCGAGGTCATGCCCTGCGGCCCACCGTCCGGCACCAGCCCGATGTGCTGCCCCCCCCGACCTCGAAGCCGACGTAATAGGACGAGTCGGTCTGTGGTGCGACACCGAGAAGGGCCGCGTACACCGCCTTGGCCTTGGCCAGATCGGACACGGGATGCAGCACGGTCTTGATTTCCTGGGAGGAAGAGCCGGTCATGGTCACTCCTGTCGTCGTGGGTCACATCGACCCGCTGTTTGCGTGTGCTCAGCTTTTCGCCCGGCTTGGCCGCTCCGCATCCGTGGTGACCACGGATCGTCGGCACGGATCGTCAGCACGGATGGGTTGCGGAGGGAATGCGGCAAACTGGGACGGTGGTGACCGGAATGGAGATTTCGCCTCGGGAAGCCGAGGTGCTGGAACTGGTCGGGGCCCATCTCAGCAACGCCGAGATCGCGGCACGGCTGTGCATCTCGGTGCGCACCGTGGAGAGCCATGTCTCCTCACTGCTGCGCAAGCTGGAGGTGCCGGATCGGCGCGCGCTCGCCCAGCGTGCGCCCACGCCGGCCGGTGCCGGCCCGGCCCGCCCGGCACCGGTTCTGTCGACCCCGCTGACCTCTTTCATCGGCCGGGTGAGCGAACGGGCCGAGCTGACCGAGATGGTCAAGGCGCACCGGCAGGTGACCGCGGTCGGTCCCGGCGGAGTGGGCAAGACCCGGCTGGCGTCGGCGGTGGCCGCGCAGGCGGCCGGTGAGTACGCCGACGGGGTGTGGTTCGTCGACCTGGTCCCCGTCACCGATCCGGGCCTGATCGCGACCGCGGTCGCCGGGGCGCTCGGCCTCGGTGAGCAGCCCGGCCGCGACATGACCGAATCCGTGCTCGCCGCGCTGGCCGACCGTCATGCGCTGCTGGTGCTGGACAACTGCGAGCACGTGGTGGACGGGGTGGCGCTGTTTCTCGAGCGGCTGCTTGCGACGTGCCCTCGAGTGACGGTGCTGGCGACCAGCCGGGCCCGGCTGATGGTGCCGTTCGAACGGGTGTATCCGGTCCCGCCGCTGTCGCTGGCCGTCGATGGTGAGTCGGACGCGGTCGCGTTGTTCATGGAGCGGGCGGCGGCGGTCGGCTGGCCACTGGATCCGCCGCTGCGCGCCCAGATCGCCTCGATCTGTGAGCGGCTGGATGGAATGGCGCTGGCGATCGAGCTGGCCGCCGCCCGCTATCCCATGCTCGGTTTCGATGGCATCACCGCCGCCCTGTCCCACCCGCTGCGGATGCTCACCGGCGGCTCCCGTGCCGATGAGCGGCACCGCTCGGTGCGGGCGGCGCTGGACTGGAGCCATGCCCTGCTGGAGCCGGCCGACCGGGCGCTGCTGCGCCGGGTGTCGGTGTTCGTGGCACCGTTCACCGCCGCGGCGGCTGCGGAGGTGACCGGGGACGAGGAAGGCCTGGTCGCCAACGGCCTGGCCCGGCTCGCCGAACAGAGCCTGCTGGCGGTGACGGCGTCCCCGGGCAGAACCGAGTACCGGGCGTTGGAGACCATCCGCCAGTACGGGATGGAGCGGCTGTCCGAGGCCGGCGAGCTGATCAACGCTCGATCCCGGCACCTTCGCTGGTGCCTGGCCGAGGCTGCCGGCTTGGCAGCGGTAGGCCAGGACTGGAGGGCCCGGTTCGACCTGGTGGCCGACGACCTCCGCGCCGCCCTGGCGTGGGCGGCCGACCGTCCGGAGCGGCGCGTGGACGCGTTCGAGCTCGCCCGGTGCCTGGCGGAGCTGACCTTCACCCGTCACCTGACCGACGAGTCCCAGCGTCGCTATGAGCAGGCCGCCGCACTCGCGACCGATCCGGCCACCTCCGCGTCGATGTTTCGGCAGGCCGCAGCCGTGGCCGGCTGCCGGACGGTCGGCGATGACATGTACCGCCTGCGCCGCGCGGCCGCGGACGCCGCCCGCGCGTCCGGCGCCGCCGCCGCCGATCTGGCGACCGCCGCCACCATCGCGTTCCGGTTCTCGACCACGTTCGTGCGGCTACCGTCTCAGGAGGAGGCGCTCGCGCTGATCACCGAGGCGCGGGAGTCGGCCGACGACGATCCGGCCGCGCAGGCGGCGGTGGCACTGGCCGAGGCTGGGGTGCTCACCGACGCGTTCGGTGCCGTCCAGGGCCCGCCCGGCAACGCCGTATCGGAGACGCGTGAGCGCGCCGAGCGTGCGGTCGAACTCGCCCGCCGGACCGGCGACCCGCTTGCCGAGTCGGCCGCGCTTGACGCGCTCACCGGCGCTCAAAGCTGGGCCGGCGACACGTTCGCCACCGCGGCCACGGCCCGGCGCCGACTCACGCTCCTGGCGTCCCTGCCGACCTCGCCGGCCGGTACCCACGAGCTGATCGACGCGCTCGGTATAGCCGCCGAGGCCGGCCTCGGCGCGGGAGATGTGCCGAGCGCCCGCCGATGGGCACGGCAACTGGCCGACCATCCATCGCTGGCGGAGGTCGGTCACCGCGCTACGTGCCGCCTGCTGATGGTTGCCGCGCTGGCGGGCGACGTCGACGAGGTGCTCACCAGCAGCGTCCGGTTCCTCGATGCGTGGGGGCGGGCAGGCAGCCCCGCCCGGTCCATCCTCGCCCCGGCGGTGGCCGGTGTGGCGACGATCCACGGCCTGCGCGACGACCATGACGCCCGGCGCGAATGGCAGAAGATCCTGGGCCGGCTCGGCGCCTCACCGGAGCATACCTACGGCTACGGGGCGGTTTTCGACGCGATGCTCCTGCTGCACCACGGGCAGGCACCGGAGGCGCTGGAGCGGATGGCCCCCGAGCCCCGGCAGGTGTGGAAGTGGGTCACCTGGATCTGGCACCACTGGTATGTGGCGCTGCGCAGCGAGGCCGCCGTGCTCGCCGAAAGCCGCGACGCCCGCGACATCGTGGCCGAGGCCCGCACCGTCGTGGCCGGTAACCCGGTCGCCAGTGCCATGGTGGAGCGGGCTGGAGCTCTGCTCGACGGCGACCAGGAAGCGCTGCTCGCCGCAGCGGACGCGTTCGACACCGCCGGCTGTCACTACCAGTCCGCGCGGACGCTCGTGCTCGCCGGCGGCGACCACGCCGAGCGCGGCGCCACTGCCCTCGCCGCCCTCGGTCTCGCCCCGATGGGACCCACCGGCCGAAGATGGTGACCTCGTTACGCAGCGGGCCGGATCACCCTGTATGTGTCGAACTGTCGAAGACCTGGCGTGCGCTCTCTGGAGATTCGTTGTGCCCGTACGGGATGCCTGGCCGACGCCACCGGCGTGGACCACGAGAGATCGTTGACGAGCGGCCATCTCCATGTGAGGCCCGTTACAAGATCACGATAACGAAAGCAGCACCAGGGCCTCTCCGTCGAGCTCACCCTGAGTAGCTGATCATCGAGAGTGAGCCAGGGCCCGGGTACCAAGGGTGGAGTTCGAGCGGGGGCCGCCGCCCCGCCGAGCAGGGGGCATACGCCCAACTCGATCTCCGCTGCTACCGGGCCGCACGATCGCCTACGCGCGGGTCTCTACCCGCGATCAAAACCCCCTCAACTCCAGCTCGATGCCCTCGCCGAGGACGGCTACGACGTCCTGTTCCAGGAAAAGATCTCCAGCCGCCTGCGCGGGAACCGTCCCGAATTCGCCGCCGCCCTGGCCGCACTGCGTCCCGGCGACACGTTGAAGTTCTGGAAGTCCGACCGATGGGGCCGCTCAGCCGCACACGTGCTGACCGTGGTGACCGAGCTGCGCGAGCGCGGTGTCAAGGTCGTGTCCCTGACCGAGAACTTCGACCTGGACACCAAAGAGGGCCGCTTCATGTTCGCGGTCCTGGCCGCCGCCGCCGAGTACGAGCTGGAACTGCGTGCCGAGCGGCAGGCCGAGGGCATCGCCGCCGCCAAACGTCGCGAGGCCACCGGCGCCATGCTGCCCGGCAAGAAGAAGACCGGGCGGCCGCGCGCCATCGGCCCCGCCGAACTGGACACCCTGCGCCGTCTGGTCAACGACGGCGTCTCGGTCACCGAAGCCGCGCGCACTCTCAAGATCGGCCGCTCCACCGCCTACGCAGCACTCGCGCGACGCTGACCAGCAGTTCTCCCACCCTGCATCCCGTTCTGCTAGATGGCACCCCTAGCAAGATCGTTCTCGGTGCCAGCGGCTGTCCACCAGTGGGGAACCACTCAAGATCCACTCAATGTGGGTTTTGGGCTTATGTGGGCTGGACACCTTTCGGTTGCTGATCGACTCAAGGCCGTCAACGACGTCCGGGGAACGCTGCTCCAGGGCTTGGCGGCGTTGCTCGCCCTGGCGGGTATCGCGCTGGGCGCAGTGGTCACCATGCGTCAGTCAGGGTGAGCCGAGAGGGGCAGTTCATCGACCTGTTCAACAAGGCGCTGGAGCATCTCGCGAGCAGTGACCTGGCCAGACGGCACGGCGGTGTTTACGCCATGGAGCAGATCGCTGAGACCGCTCCGCACTACCGCGGTCATGTGGGAGCTCTGCTGGCCGCTTTCGTGCGGCAGCAGGCGCCATGGCCGCCGGTGTTGCCTCCCGAGCAGGCGGAGGCGCTATCACGGCGGGCTGCGTGATGATGTGGGAGCGGCGATGGCCGTGCTGAGCCGTCGCACGATGGTGCTGCCGGGGGCATCGATCGAGCTGGAGAAGGCCGACCTGCGGGGGCGGATCTGGCTGGCGCAGGTGGCTTCCCTTGCTGGGCGGTGGCGGGCTGGCGTCGCGACGGACGTGTACCAGGTTAATATCGTCTAACGACCTATCGTTTGACGTATCAAAGGGGGCCGTGATGGCGCGCCGAGCCGATCCGTTGGGCTGGGGCAATCCGCCGCTGCTGATCCTGGGAAGCCTTGCCGAGGGACCCAAGCACGGGTACGCGATCATCAAGGATGTCCGGGAGCAAGCTGGCATCACGCTCGGCCCGGGGACCCTGTATGCCGCACTGTCCAGGCTCGAGGCTCAGGGCCTGGTCGAGGGGCTGCCGGGGGAGGAGCGGCGCCGGCCGTACCGGATCACTGCGGCGGGGGCGGCGTTGCTGGCCGAGCGTCTGGCCGAGATGTCGCGCTTCGCCACCATCGGACTGAGCCGTTTGTCCGCGGGCGTGGTCCGATGAGTGGTCTGGCGGCGCGCGTTGTGCTGGTCTGCTATCCGCCGTGGTTTCGCGAGCGCTATGGGGAGGAGCTCGCGGCGCTGGTCGAGGATCTGGGCGGAGGCCCCGGCGTGGTGGTGGATCTCGCACTGGGCGCCGCACGGGCTTGGTTGCGTCCGGCCCTGGCGGGCGATGAGGAGGCGCGCGTCCGTCGGCGTTTGCAGGCGACGCTGGCCACGACGTGGGTGGCCTGGTGCGTGGGGATCTCGTCGGTGCCGCTGCTGGATCGGTTGCTGCTGGATCCGCCGACGCCGGGGACGCCGCAGCCGGTGCGCACGCTCGTGGGGCTGGCCGGGTGGTTGGCGGTGGCGGGCTGCGTCGTGGCGGCGGCTGCCGCGGCGCTGCTGGCGCTGCGGGTGCTGGTACCTACGCGCGATCGTCGCCTGCTGGCGCCGCTGTTGCCTGGCGGGGTCCTGATGGGCGTCGAGGTCACGGGCGCGTTGCTGCTCGCGCCGCCACACCGGATGTCGGCGGGCTTTCTGGCGGGCGTGCTGGTGTGGCTGATCGGGTTGGGCGCGATGGTGCTCGCGGTCGCCGCGGGGCCAGTCGTCACCTTGCGGCGTGCCCAGCCGCCGGTCGTGGTGATGCGGCGGCCCGTGCTGCTGGCCGGGGTCGTGGCGGTCTTGCTCGGCGCGGTCGCGGTGGTGGACGGCATCGCGGCCACGATGGCCGACCGTACTTTGTTGACACTGGCAGCTGTCGCGGTCGGCGGGGTCGCGGCGCTGTGCTCGACGTTCAGCGTCACCCGGGCATTCCGTCAATAGTACGTTTGACGTTATACCGTTTCGCGTACTAGCGTGCGCGCGTGATGTTCTCCAGAGCCTTGCGGTGGTGCATGGTGTCCGCGGTGGCATTCACCGCGTTCATCCTGCTGACCACGCAGTCCCGTGCGGTGCGGGCCTTCAGCCCGTGGCAGGACGATCCCTATGACGTCGTGATCTCCTGCACCGAACTCCTCGTCCCCGCCCTGGCGCTGGCCATCGCCATCCGTGCCTGGGCACGGCCCGCCTCCGGAGATCTGGTGCGGGGCACCCGGGTGGTGCTCGCGGCGGTGGCGGCGACCGTAGTGACGTGCTGGGTGTCGGTCGCCGCCGGTGCGCACGCCGACGTGCGGGGATGGCAGCAGTACCTGCTGATCGCTGGGCTGGCGGTCGTGACCCTGTCGGCCGTGCCCCTGGCGATGGCGCTGCGCCGTGAAGGCGCCGCGCCCAGGCCCGACACCGACTGGGTCGAGGACCTCCTGGCCGGGGCGGAGCGCCTGAAAGTGCCGGTCGGCTGGGCCCGCCGGCCGAGCGAGTGGCTGCGCAGGCACCGGATCGTTGCGGCGGTATTGCTCGCGACCGCCGTGTCGATCTGGCTGGCACTAGCTGAGGCGATCGGCGACGGCCTGGGGCCACACCCCCTGCAGGCCGCCGCATTCCGCGTCGTCGCCGGCGCGAGCCTGCTGGTCGCGCTGCTCGTCCCGCTCAACGCCTACCTCGGCCTGCTGCACCCGACCCGGCCATCCCGTCGCATGCCGGTCCTCCTGGCGGGGCTGTACGGCGCGGCCGTGAGCGTCCCCGTCACCATCGCCTTCCGGGAGGGGATCGGCTACCTGCTCGGCTATCCGCTCAACACCCTGGGCGACATCAGCCGGCTCACCGCCGTCCTGGCCGGCATCGTCGGGCTGGTCACGCTGCTGGTGCAGGCGTTCAGAACCCGCAGGCGCCGCATTTCGCGGATCTTGGTCGCGCTGCCGCTGTCTCTCGGCGTCCTGGTCGTCGGGTACCTCGGCACGGTGACCGTACGGCGGGTGCTGCCGCAGGATCTGCCCGAGCCGACCGGTGCGTACGGAGTGGGGCGGACGTTCCGGGAATGGACCGACACCAGCCGCACCGACCCCCTTGCCCCGAGAACAGGCCTGCCGCGCGAACTGTCGGTGTGGATCTGGTACCCCGCGCAGCGGGACACCAGCGGCCCGCGCGCACCCTACACCCCTGGCCAATGGGACCGGCAGCACATCCCGACCCCGCTGCCCGGGCTCGGCGAGGGCAGCTTCGCCGCGGTGCGCACCCAAGCGGTCGACGAGGCTGACGCGGCACCAGGCCGCTTCCCGCTCATCGTCTTGATGCCGGGGATGGGACTCAACGCCCCGGTCTTCAGCACCCTGGCCCAAGACCTGGCCAGCCACGGCTACCTGGTGGCCAGCCTGACACCCACCTACAGCGCCAACGTCAGCGTCCTGCATGGGCACATCGTGACCAGCACGCCATCCGGCAAACCCGACGATTTCGATGAGGCACACGCCGTCCGACTGCTGGACGTCTGGACGGCCGACGCCCGATTCGTCGCCACCCGCGCCGCCGAACTCGACCGCGACCCTCGCCTGGCCGGGCACGTCGACACCGGCCACCCCCTCTACATCGGGCACTCCTTCGGCGGCGCCACGGCCTTCCAGGCCTGCCACGACGACCTGTCCTGCGCGGGTGCGGTCGACCTGGACGGAGCCCTGCACGGCAGCGTCGTCGGCGATGGGCTCCGCGCGCCCGCCATGATCCTCGGCGGCGACAATTCCTGCGTCACCGGCATCTGCCAGGCGAGCGACGCTGACAACGTGACTATGCGCGACATGACCCGGAGGCTGGTCGCCGCCAGCACCGGTTCGTTCTGGCGTTACGAGATCGTCGGCACCGGCCACTTCAACTTCACCGACTACGCCGTGATCTACCTGGCGGCGCCGATCCGCGCCGTGTTTCCCCTCGAGTCCATTGACGGGGCGCGCGGGCTGCGGATCCAGGACGACTACGTCATCCAGTTCGCCGACCAGGCGCTCCATCGCCGAGCCTCCCCGCTCCTGGCCGGCGCCCACCCCTATTCCGAGGTGCGTGTGCTCCACTGATTCTTGATCCGTGTGTTCCGGGGCTACGGCGCTTGCGCCTCGGCCAGGAAGGGTGTCCGCAGGTGGTCAGTGCGTCACGCGAGCTAGTAGGGGAAATGCAGGGAAAGCGCTGGTTGACACGACACCTACGTTGTAGCCGGAGATGAGTGCAGGTCCTGCCCGCCGAACAGAGCGCGCAGGGCAACGGGCCCGACTATCGTCCACCTCATGAGGGCCAGAACAAGATCTCCGCTGTGGCGACGGATGAAGTGGATCAGCGGAGTTCTCTGGATCTGGAGCTGGAGCGTCGTCTACCGGGAGATCTTCCACTGGCACCACATGACGACGTCGCTGCGCTTCAATCCGCCACCGCCGCCGCCTGGAACCAACATCCAGCCTCGAGCCGGTCTGCCGCTCCTCTCCGCCCTGGCGGCGGCCGCAATCGCACCCATCGTCTTCATCGTCAGCGTGATCATGGATCGGGTACGCAGAAGGCCCAGTCAAATCGACTGACAGTGACCGGGCCGGTGAAGTATCCGCGATCAGGAAGCGGGGCTCCCAGTGCGGCCAGGGTGCCGGTCAGCAGTGTGGTGGCGGCGATGGGGGCGGCTGAGACGGCGATGCTGCGGGCCAGGCTGGTCATGCTGACGGCGGCCGTGCGGTGCGCGGCGGGCAAGACCGGGCCGCGGCCCGAACGCTCAGGACTGAGCCGGGCACCCCAGCACGGTGAGTCTCGGAGTGCCTGGCGCTCGGTTCAGCCGTCCTCAGGCTCGGAGGCGTCGCCCTTGCCTTCCTGCTCGTTCTGGTCGCCCGCCTGGCCCTGCTTGCCCTCCTGGGCCTCGGAGCCGGCCTCCTGCCCCTTGTCGTCCTGGCCGTCCTCAGCCTCGGCCTTCTCGCTGCCTTGGTCGTCGTTGCCGTCTTCGGCCTCGGCCTTCTGGCCCTGCTCGTCTTCCTTGGTGCCCTCGTTGGGCTCCGCGCTCTCCGCGGGCGTGGCGGCCTCGGTCTTGGGGGCCTGCTCGGTGGGGGTGGCGGAGGGAACGGGGCTCTGGTCGGTGGAGGAGGCGAACGCGGCAGCTCCGCCGCCCGCCACGAGGACGGCCACGGTGGCGAGTCCAGGGATGATCGTTGACTTACGCATGAAATATCTCCGATGCATTGACGTCGTACTGACGTCTCAGTCTGCGGAAACGCGGGACAGCGGCAGGTTCGGCCAGCCATAACGGGAGGTTAAACCTGGTGTGAAGCCCGGGCCCGAACTGGGCAACGCGCGCGCAAAGGTAAGCGCCGCGCTAACCGAGTGCTGAGCGGACGCTGTCACGTACCTCCATACCGTGCGTTCATGAGATCAGGCAGCAGGACGACAGTCCCCCTGCCGGTCTCCGCCGCGTTCCTGGGCTTGGGGGTGGCCGTCGGCTTCGCCGCGCGCACGCCCGCGTGGACCGCGGCGGACACCGGCCCGAGCCAGGCAGTCCAGTCGCTGCGCGGCCCGTGGCTCACCGCAGTAGCGCAGATCCTGAACGTGGGCTTCGGCACCGTCATGGGTACGGTCCTCGCCGCCGTCCTCGTCGCAGTCGTCGCGCTCTCGGGACGGCGGCACACCGCCGGACGCATGCTGCTCGTGATCGCCGCAGGATGGGGGATCAGCCCCCTGGTCAAGGCCCTCGTCGCTCGCCCCCGGCCCTCAGCCGCCCACGCCCTGGTGCAGGAGCTCGGCCCGGACAGCTTCCCCAGCGGCCACGTGTGCCTGACCCTGTCGATCGCGATCGCCGTGGCCCTGCTGGCCAGGAAGAGCCGCTTCTTCCGGCCCGTCGTGGTGGCGAGCTGCCTGCTGGTGACCGGTCAGATGTTCGCCAGGGTCTACCTCGGGGCGAACTATCCCACCGACACCCTGGGCTCGATCATCCTGACCCCGGCCGCCATCCATCTGGCCGCCGGCGCGCGAAGGCTTGGAGTGTTCCTGCTACGCGCGGACAACCGCCGCAGGGCACGCCGGGCCGGCCCGCCCAGCACCCGGCAGGTGAAGATCCTTTTGCTGCACGCGCACGGCATGGGTGGCACCATCAGGACCGCCTTCAACCTCGCCGGCACGCTGGCGGCCCATCACGACGTGGAGATCGTCAGCGTCACCAAGACCAAGGACGAGCCCTTCTTCGAGGTGCCACCGGGCGTTCGCGTCACCTTCCTGGACGACCTCACGAACCGCCGCCCCCGCGGCGGCCTGCTCGCGCGCCTGCTCCGCAGCAGGCTCATCCCGCGGGAGGAGGCCGCGTACGACAGGTTCGACCTGCGTACCGACCTCGCCTTGCTGCGTTTCCTGCGCGGCCTGCGCACCGGCGTCCTGATCACCACGCGACCCGGCCTCAACCTGGCCACCGCCCTGCTGGCTCCGCCCGGCGTGATCACGATTGGGCAGGAGCACGTCGGCTTCGGCTCGCACAAGCCCTCCGTCCGGGAAATGATCGTCCGCAGATACGGCAGGCTCGACGCGCTCGTCACCCTGACCGAGGCCGACCTGAGCGCCTATCACACGGCCCTGGGTCCCCGCGCGCCGCGACACCTGCTGCGCATCCCCAACGCCACGCCGCCCCTCACCGGCGGGCCCTCGTCCCTGAACGCCAAGACCGTCATCGCGATCGGCCGCCTGGCCAAGGTCAAGGGCTTCGACCTGCTGCTGCGCGCCTGGCAACGGGTCAGCGCCGTACACCCCGGCTGGACGCTGCGCATCGCCGGCGCAGGTCCCGAGCGCGCTCGCCTTCTCAAGCTGGTGGGCGAGCTCGGGCCGGCCTGCTCGGTAGAGCTTCCCGGCCCCTCCCGCGACGTCGGCGCCGAGCTCGACCACGCTTCGATCTTCGTGCTCAGCTCCCGCCGCGAGGGATTCCCGATGACCATCCTGGAGGCGCTGAGCAAGGGTGTGCCCGTGGTCGCCTTCGACTGCCCGCACGGGCCCGGCGAGATCATCACTCACGGCCATGACGGGCTCCTTGTCCCCAGACGGGACGTCGCCGCCCTGGCCGCGGCGATCGGCCGCCTCATCGACGACGAGACCGAGCGCCACATGATGGGGACCGCCGCGCTGGCCACCTCCAAGCGGTACGACCCGGAGGTCGTCGGCCGGCGATGGACCGCGCTGCTGGCCGAACTGGAGGCGGGCCGCTGACCGGTCACAGGTCGCGCAGCACCGTCAACGGCGGGCGGTGGGCGGCCCGCACCGTCGCCGCCCCGGCGGCCAGCAGCGCCGCCACGCCGAGGACCGCCAGCACCGCCAGGTATGCCCACGGCACGGCCAGCGCGTCGGGCGGCGGGTCGAACACCCCGCTGAGCACGGCGACCAGCATCCGCGACAGCGCCCACCCGCACAGCGCGCCCAGCATGGCCGCCGCCACTCCGACCAGGCTCACCTCCGTCCACACGAACGAGCCGAGCTGCCGCGGAGTGGCCCCCAGCACCGTGGCCAGCGCGTATGTGCGACGCCGCTCGGCGAAGCCGAGCACCAGCAGCAGGCCCGTGGCCAGGGCCGCCAGCGCCAGCGCGTAGCCGAGTTCGATGGCGGTCAGGCCGGCCAGGTCCACGGCGGTGAGGCTGCTGCCGACGACCTGGCGGGTGGTCTCCACGTCGGTGACCTTCGCTGTCGGCCCGAGTCTGCCGCGCAGCTCGGCGGCGACCCGGCTCGGCCGGGTCCCGTCGGTGGTGATCAGGTAGGTGGTGTCGGCGGGCATGGTGCGGGCCAGGTAGGAGGCGTTGGCCACGAGGAAGCTGTCACGGGGCGCGGTCGGGAACTCGGTGATGACGCCGGCGTAGTGGAAGGGGACGGTCCTGCCGTCCTCGGTACGCAGCCGCACCTGGTCACCGAGGTGAAGCTGGAAGTCGTTGACGGTCTCCTGGCTGACCAGCAGCGCGTCCTGCTGGCGGGTGAGCCGGTCGAGGATCTCGCGGGCGGTCCCGCCGGATACGTAGGTGTCGTGCAGGCGAGTGGTGGCGGGGCGGATGCCGTACAGGTCCTGCAGGTCGGAGCCGACGTAGGCGAAGCGGTGCTGCAGCGGCTCCACCCGCGACACGCCGGGCACGGCCGCGAGCTGCCCCTGCGTGGCGGTGGTCTGGGAGACCGTGACGTCGGCGCCGTTGGTCAGCTCTGCGTCCACCTGGGCCTGCTGGCGGTAAGTGGTGTCGAAGACGGAGGTCGAGACGGCGAACGCGACGGCCAGCGCCGCCAAAGTGGCCGTGCGGGCCAGCGGCGCGCGCTGGCGCGTCAACATCGCCGACACGGTCCCCGTCAGCCCTCCGGCCAGCGGACGCACCGCCCAGGTGACCGGCAACGTCCGGGTCAGGCGCCAGATGAGCAGGCCCGCTCCCGTCCACAACAGCGCCGGCCCGGCGAAGGCCCAGTAGTCGACCGACAGCTGGGGTAGGCCCTCGGGGACCAGCACGAGCTGGTAGCCGTTCCTGCTGGTGATCCAGAAGATCACCGCAGATCCGGCCAGCAGCCACAGGTCCAGCCCGTACCGCAGCCAGGCGGGCGAGCGACGCGGCCCGCCGACCGGACGGCGGGCCGCCGCCACGGTGGTGGCGTGCAGCGCGGGCAGCAGCACGGTGACGGCCGCGACCAGCAGTCCCAGGACGGCCGCCCACCAGGACACGTTCGCCGACCCGAACAGCGCCCGTCCGGCCACGGCGGCCAGCCCCAGGCCGGCCAGCACTCCGGTCACGCTCACCAGCGCGGTTTCGGCCAGCGCGAGCCGCACCAGTGTGCCCCTGGACGCGCCCCTGGTACGCAGCAGCGCCTGCTCGGCCGTACGCCGCGGCGCGCCGGCCCGCGTCACGAGACCGGCGAGCAGGGCCGCGAGCACGACAGCCGGCGCGCCCAGGAACAGGAACAGCACCTGCGAATACAGGGCGTCCGAGCGGGCGGCGTCCAGGGCCGCGCCGAGGTTGTCGCCGATCAGCCCGCTGCCGGCCATCCGCTCCTCCAGATTGCGCGCCTGCCCGCTGACCGCAGTGAAGGCCGCCGCCGGGTCGGGCGGCAGCCGGTGGCCGATGCGGACGTGGAACTGGGTACGCACCCGGTCGCGCGAGATGCCGTCGAACATCCGGTGCCAGTCGGCCTCCGGCAACAGCAGCACGTTGTCAGGGGGAGCCTGCGGCTGCGCGCCCGGCGGTGCGCCGATGCGCTGGAACAGCGAGTCGGCGGCGGGCAGCTCCACCACCCCCGTGACCGCCACCGTCGCGTCCGGAAGTCCCGGGCGGCGCACGGTGACGCTCGCGCCGGGTCGGGCGTGCAGGTTGGCGGCGGTCTGCTGGGCCAGCAGCGGCCCGTTCGCGTTCCCTGCGAGCAGGCGCAGCTCGCCAGGGAAGGTGGCGGCGTAGTCGGTGGGCAGGCCCAGGACCTGGCCCGCGCCCGTGGTCAGCGTCTGCCCGGCCTGGCGGGACTCGAAGCCGTCGATCCTGGCAAAGCTCACGTGCCTGGACGTGCCGGGCATCGGGACGGACACGGTCTGGCCGGGCTGCTGCTCCACCTGCCAGTCGACCGGCACCCGCTGGACCGAACGGGTCGTCATGGTGGCCTTGGCGGTGGCGAGGAACGCGCCCAGCGCGGCGGGGAGCGCCACGGCGAGCGCGATGCCCGCCGCGGCCGCGGCCAGCCTGCCCGCCCGGCGTGTCAGCAGGCCGCGCAGCCAGATGAGGATCAGCATGTGAGAGCTCCGTCGCTCATGGTCCAGGTCGCGGGCAGTCGCGCCGCGACCAGCGGGTCGTGGGTGGCGACCACGAGAGCCGCTTCCAGCCGGGTGGCCACCCCGGTGAGCAGGTCCACCACCCGGATGGCCAGGTCCGAGTCGAGCTGTGCCGTGGGCTCGTCCGCGATGATCAGGCGGGGCTCGGCGGCCAGCACGCGGGCGACCGCCACGCGCTGCGCCTGCCCGCCCGACAGCTCTTCCGGCAGTGACCCGGCCAGGTCGGCCAGACCGATCGTGGCCAGCGCGATCAGCGCCCGCTCCTTGGCCACGGCGTCTTCGACACCCGCGATGATCAGCGGCAGCGCGACGTTCTCCGCGACGTTGAGCGGAGGCAGCAGGCTCGGCCCCTGGAAGACCACGCCGACACGGCCGCGCGGGCGGTCGTCGAGGGCGGGCCAGGCGATCCGCCCAGCCGTGGGCCGGTCGAGACCGGCCAGCAGGTGCAGCAGTGTGGTCTTGCCCGACCCAGACGGGCCGGTGACCGCGATCTGCTGCCCCGGCCGCAGCTCACAGGTGATGCTGTGCACGGCGACCAGGGCGTTCGAGCCCTTGCCGTACGATCGGGCCAGCCCCTGGCAGGTGACCAGCGCGGTCGTGTCGGCCGTCCGGTCCTTCAGCTCCGCGGTCATGTCGCCCGCCCGTCCTTCAACTCCACGACGCGGTCGGACATTCGCCGTACGGCCGGGCTGTGTGAGGCGATCACCACGGCGGTGCTGTCGCCGGCCTGCTCGCGGATCAGCCGCAGCACGGGCCCCTCCGTGTGCTGGTCGAGCTCGCCGGTGGGCTCGTCGGCCAGCAGCAGCGCTGGTCGGTTGGCCAGCGCCACAGCCAGCCCCGCGCGGGCCGACTCGCCGCCGGACAGCTGGCTCGGCCAGGCCCCCGCTCTGGCCGAGAGCCCCAGGTCCGCCAGCAGCTCATCGCGCAGGGGCCGATCGCGCCGCCCCGCCAGCCGCTGGGCCAGGTCGACGTTGGCCGCGACCGTCAGGTGCTCGATCAGGTTGCCGCTCTGGAACAGCACGCCCACCAGCCGGGCGCGCAACGCGGCCCGCTCGGCCTCGGGCCGGTGGCTGATGCGGTGGCCGTCCACCCTGACGGTGCCGCCGTCCGGGTCGTCCAGCCCGCCCAGGCAGGCCAGCAACGTGGACTTGCCCGAGCCCGACGGACCGCTGACCAGCACGACCTCGCCCGCGGCGACGTTGAGGCCGACCCCGCGCAGCGCCTTGGTCTCCTCATCGCCCGACCGGTAGAACCGGTAGAGCTCCTCGGCCTGCAGGATCACGACGCCGCCCATTGGAAGGAGTCGGAGACCGTACGCCACGGGTCCACGTTGTCGGCGCCGACGGGCCCGAACAGCGTCAGGATCGCCTCGCGCCCGGCGCGGTAGAAGGTGTAGCGCTCGACCTCATCCTTGACGACCTTGCCGGTGACCGGGTCGGGGCCGCTGTCCGCGCGGTAGACGATCCGCACCGCCTTGCCGCCCTTCCTGGTCACCGTGTCGACCTTGCGGATGTCGCCGCTGTGCACCTGGCGCCGGACCGACGCCTCAGTCGGCGGGGAGGCGGCGGTCACGGTCTCGATGCGGATGCTGTTCAGCTTGTCGGTGAAGCCGGCCCCGGTGGGCAGGTCCGTGCGCGCCCACCCCTCGGGCACCTTCACCTCGTACGGTTGCCCCGGGTGCCGGTAGGTCACGAACACCGTGTCGTCCGGGATGTCGCCCGCCGGATTCGACTCCGTGGGCTGCGGAGCCGGGGTGTCGTTGCTCGCTGGTGCCTGTGTCTGCGTCTGAGGCTGGGTCTGGGCGGGCGTCGCTGCCGCGCAACCTGCCGCCAGCCCCGCCATGGCCAGGGCGATGACGCTCTGCCGTACCTTCATGGACGTCACGCTATGAGCGCGCCGGAAAGCGTCCGCTGAGCAACGGGTTAGCGGGGCGTTTACCTTACTTCTGCCAACCTGGAGGGGTGACAGCACAGGGCGTGCCGCTGCGGCGGCGGGTGCTGGTGGTGATCTTGAGCGTGACCGTCCTGGCCGTCGCGCTGTTCCTGGTGCCGCTGGCAGTCGCGGTGAAACTGCTCTACCACGACCAGACGGTGGCCGCGCTGCAACGCGACGCCGCCTGGGTCGCCGCCGCGGTCCCCGACGAGCCGAGGGTGCCGTTGAAACTGCCGACCGGCCTGTCAGGCGAGCTGGCCATCGGCGGCTACAGCGTGTCCGGCACCCGGGTGTTCGGCAACGGCCCCACGCACTCCAGCGTTGCCGCCTCCAGCAAGGACGGCCGCGTGCACGACACGGTGGAGGGCGGTTTCCTGGCTGTGACCGCACCCGTCCCCTCCGACGAGGGCCTCTCGCTGGTCATCCGCGTGGCGACGCCGAACTCCGAAGTCGAGGAACGCATCCACGAGGCGTGGCTGCTCATGGGCGGGCTCGCGCTGGTCGTGATCGCCCTGGCCGCGGGCGCGGCCGTACGCCAGTCGGCCAGGCTCGCCGCCCCGCTGGAGCGCTTGACCGCCGCGGCGCAGGCGCTCGGGGGCGGCGACTTCAGCGTCCGCGCCTCCCCCTCCGGACTGCGCGAGGCCGACCAGGCCGGGCAGGCGCTGGAGTCGACGGCGCGCCGCCTCGGCGACGTGCTCGCCCGCGAGCGGGCCTTCAGCGCCGATGTCTCCCACCAGTTGCGCACCGGGCTGACCGGCCTGCTGCTCGGCCTGGAATCGGCGCTGTCCCGCCCCGGCGCGGACCTCGCCCCGGCGGTCCGGGCCGCGCTGGCCAGAGGCGAGCGGCTGCAGGAGGTCATCGACGATCTCGTACGGCTCAGCCGCGACGCCCGCGTGCCGAGCGAGCAGCTCGACGTGGACGCTCTGATGGAGGAGATCCGGCAGGAGTGGCACAGCCCGCTGGCCGAGCGGGGCCGCCGCCTGACCATCACCGTGGAGCCCGGGCTGCCGCCGGTGACGGCCCAGCCCGCGGCCGTCCGGCAGATCCTGCGCGTCCTGCTCGACAACGCCCTGCGCCACGGCAAGGGCGAGGTCATGGTCACCGTCGCCGACGTGGGGCCAGGGATGGCCGTCGAGGTGAGCGATCACGGGCCGGGCCTGGCCGAAGGGGCGGACCCGTTCGTCAGGGTCAGCGGCCGCAGCCACGGCATCGGTCTCGCCCTGGCCCGCTCGCTGGCCGAGGCCGAGGGCGGCAGGCTGGTGCTCAGCCGGAACAGCCCGCCGCTGTTCAGCCTGCTGCTGCCGGGCCACGACATCTGACGGATCATGGCTCGTAGCGGTAGCCGCGCCCCCGCACCGTGACGATCCGCTCCATCCCCTCACCGTGCTCGGCCAGCTTGCGACGCAGCGCGAACACGTGCACGTCCAGCGTCTTGGTAGGGCCGAACCAGTTTTCGTCCCACACCTCGTCCATGAGCTGCTCGCGCGTCACCACCTCACCCGCCCGGCTGACCAGCGCTATCAGCAGGTCGAACTCCTTGGGCCGCAACGCCAGCTCCGCCTGCCCGACGTAGGCGCGCCGGGCGGGCACGTCGAGCCGCAACCGCCCAGCCGTCAGCACGCGTTCCCCCGGAGCCGGGCCGCGCCGGCGCAGGTGGGCGCGGATCCTGGCCATCAGCTCGGTCAGCCGGAACGGCTTGGTCAGGTAGTCGTCGGCGCCCGCGTCGAGCGCCACCACGACCTCGAACTCCTGGGTGCGAGCCGTCAGCACGACGATCACCGTCTCCGGCACCCTCGACCGCAGCCGCCGGCACAGGGCCACCCCGTCCACATCGGGCAGCCCCAGATCCAGCAGGACAAGATCCGGCTCGTGCCGCTCGGCCGCCTGCAGCGCCTCGGCCCCGTCCGCCGCCGGCTCCACCTCGTAGCCCTGGGCGGCCAGCGCCTCGACCAGCTCGGACCTGATGACCAGGTCGTCCTCCACGACCAGCACACACGTCATGCGCCCGATGGTACGGGCTGCCAGGAGACGCCGAAGCAGTCGTTGACCCAGCCGAACTTCCTGCTAAGCCGTAGGCGCTCAGCCGTATCAGCGGCTGCCCGTCCTCGGAGAGCGCCGCGTACATGCGTCCACGTCCTCCTCGGTGTCGCACAGCCCGAGCATGCCGGCAGATGACCGGAGCCGGACGGGCGCCATCGCCAGTGCGTCGGTCACCAACTCGGTGCGCATGTGCTCGGCCATCGCCCAGCCGACGATCCGGCGAGAGAACACATCCAGCACCACCGCCAGATAGACGAAGCCCTCCCAGGTGGGCACATACGTGATGTCAGCGGTCCAGACCCGGTCCGGCTCAGCCGCGGCGAACTGGCGTTTGACCAGGTCCGAGGCGGCCGTGGCGCGCTTGTCGGCGAAGGTGGTGCGACATCCCTTCCGCCGGCTCACCCCGGCCAGCCCGGCGGCGCGCATCAGCCGGGCCACCCGCTTTCGGCCCACCCGGACCCCATCCAGCTCCCGCAGGTCGGCGTGGATGCGCGGCGCCCCATAGATCTCATCGGAGGCCTGGTGATGCGCCCGGATCCGCTTAGTCAGCTCGGCGTCGCGGCGGGCTCGCACCGACGGGCCGCGCCGCTGCCGGGCCGCCCAGGCGTAGTAGCCCTGGCGCGACACACCCAGCACACGGGCCAGCAGGGAGACCTCGTGGTGGTCCTTCTCCACATGAATCAGCCGGAACATCATCTCGGCAGATCCGTCTCCCGCGCGAAGAAAACCGCGGCCTTCCGCAAGATCTCCTTCTCCTCACGGAGAATCTTGTTCTCGCGCCGCAGCCGGGCCAGCTCCTCCTTCTCAGCGCTGGTCACCCCGTCTTGGCGGCGGCCATCATCCAGATCGGCCTGGCGCACCCAGGTACGGATCGACTGCGCGGAGGGCTGGAACTCCTTGGCCAGTTCCTCCAGCGTCCGCCCGGCGCGCACCAGCTCCACCATCTGCCGGCGAAACTCCGGCGGATAGTTGTTCGGCACAGCAGACTCCTTCTTCCGGGAACCAGGGTTCCCCAGAGATCAGGTGTCCACCAAACCGGGCCAACTCCAGTCGCCCGCGAACAGATCTTCAACGGGCTCCTCAACCGGCTCGATGGCGAAGCTTCCTGAACTTGCCTTCAGACTTTCGATAGGTCCATAGCAGCTTTGGGTAGTCCCCCGTGGACACCCAATGCCAGATCGGAGATGGTGGGCGACATGCTCACCGTGCTGTTGCCCCTGATCACGCTTGTCCTCGGCTTCGTCGCGAGTTACCTGCTAGAACTGTTCCGCACCCGCTGGACCAGACGGAACACGCAGGAGATTCGCGACGCCGAGCGCCAACAAGCCGAACACTTAAATCGAGTCGCATTTGAGCGTGATGGGCTCCGCGCCATGCATGCGGCCATTCACGACCTGCTGAGAACCGTGAACGCGATCGCCTTGGAGCAGCAAAAGGCGGAAGCTGCGGAACTGGACTGGCGTGAGAGCGACAGTGGCCAAGAGCTGCGCGCGGCAGCCATGCATGCGAACGTACGGTGCAGCCACGAGTCCGCCCTTCTTCTGCATCCTCCAGTGATCGAAGCGGTGGAGCGCCTGACAGCGGCCGCCTTTCCGATGTACTGGACGCGCGAATCCGGAACGGATCCCAGCCACAACAGCGAGTTCTTTGGAGCAGTAACCGCCGCCGGAAGGGCCATCGCTACCAGGCTTCGCGAGTTGTATGGCTTCCCAGTGGGCACGACGCCGTCAAGTTGACTCAGAGCACCATCAAAGTCCCCCACCTCACTCGGCGCTTTCTAGGGGTCGTCGCAACACACGTGATCAATTGGTGGCTGCGAGAAGCATAGCGAGACGCTTGGCTGGGCTGCCCAAGCCGAGCGTCTTTCGCTTTATGGCATAGACACGCTGGATGTGGCCAAGGCGTGGCATCCCCCCGAAGACCACAAGATTCCTGGCGATCACCGCGGACATGTCCGCCATAAGGTGGGCTCAACATCACAGCGGAACCCAGACAGGAGCACAAGGTTGATGAACGAAGCGGTCGCCACAGCATCCAAGCAGGTAGTGGAACGCTATTTCGATATGTGGAACACCGGCGATGTCTCCGCCGCCCCCGACATCCTCAGCCAAGACTGGATCGACCACGCCCACCCCGAGGTGGTCGGCCCAACAGGTGTGCAACGTGCGATTGAGCAGATCAAAGCGGCGCAGCCGGACCTTCACTTCCACATTGAACGCATCCTTGCTGAGGCTGATCGGATCGCAGCCATTGGCAGCGTTCGTCAGGGTCAGGACCTCGATACGCCGGGGACCGACCTGATCTGGCTGGTTCGGGTGGCGGATGGACAGATGGCCGAAATGTGGACATATCGCAGCACCACCTGACGATCAAACCCTCGCGAATCCAGGAAACGATCATCGTTCCTATGGTCGGGTAGCCGGGAGGGATCTCACCTCCCGGCTCCCACAGATCCGTACGTAAACCTCTCGGTTTATACGGCTCTTGTCACCCTGGTCACCAGACGGCGGGCATGGTGGTGATCCAGCGCCAGTGCGCGAACAGCCTCGGGTACTGCTTGGTGACCCTCAGCCACGCCTGGTGGGCCTTCTTCCTCGCCCGCAGCCGTTTGTACTTCGAGCGGACCCAGCGCATCAGATAGGCGTTGATGCGCGTCAGGAGCCGATACAGCTTCGATCGGTAAAACCGGCCGTAGTACCGCATCCAACCCGCCACGATCGGGTTGATCGCCTTGGCGAGTTCTTGCTCAGTGAGGTTGACCCGCTGGTGCAGCCGCCATGCACGGACGACGGCGGCGAGCCTTTTGAGGGCGTCATTGCTGATCGCAGGAAGGAAGCTGAGAAACCGCCTCCCGTACTTGTCCTGCGCCTGCCTTGGCTGGAACGTGAACCCCAGGAACGTGAACGCGACGTGTTCGTACGAGCCACGCCGTGATTGGTCCTTGCAGTACACGATCCGGGTTTTGTCGGGATGCAGTCGTAGCCCGACTTCCTCCATCCTGTTCGCAAGCGCTGCCAGAACCTTGCGGGCCTGGTCCTCGCTGACGCAGTGCACAACCGCATCGTCGGCATAACGTTCGAACTCGACCTGCGGGTAGTGGCGCATCAGCCAGGTGTCGAACGCGTAATGCATGAACAGGTTCGCCAGAACAGGTGAGACCGCCGACCCCTGGGGAGTCCCTCGGTCCCTCAACTGCACAGTGCCGTCGGGCAGTTGCAGCGGGGCTTGAAGCCACCGCTGGACATACAACTTCACCCACACGGCGTCGGTGTGAGTCTCCACGGCCTTGACGACGAGGTCCCACCGGACGCTGTCGAAGAACTTCTGGATGTCGAGGTCGATCACCCAATCCCGCTTCCAACAACGCCGCCGGCAGCGCTCCACCGCATCAAGGGCCGATTTCCCGGGCCGGTAGCCGTAGGAGTCCTCATGGAACACAGGATCCACGCGAATTCCCAGATGCCTGGCCACCACGGTCTGGGCAACCCGGTCAGCGACCGTGGGGGCTTCGGCCCAGGTGAAGAAACTGGTAGGCCTCGTGTTCTTCGGGCTGGAGCCGGTTCTGGTCGGGGTCGGTGATGACGCCGCCGTCGACCACCCGGTCCCCCTCCTGAACCGCACGATCGAGCAGGCCCTCTCAACACCCACCGACTGGGCGGCTGCCGTCGGCTGCCGGGGTCAGTGGCTGCTGTGGGTTTGTCCGGTGATGCGGTCGGTGAGCAGGTCGGTGACCGAGCGCGGGGCGCGGCTGAGGAGTTCAGTCAGGATCGGGTCGACTCCGGCGAAGCGGCCTTGGCGGGCGGCTTGGAAGGTGGTGAGGGTAAGCCGGGCCATGGCCTCGGGGGAGCCCGCTGCGACCCGGTCGGCGATCCACTGCTCGTCGTCGGCGACGACCCGTTCGATGGTGCGGCCGGTGAGGGCGGAGGCGATCTGTGCGACATCGTCAAAGGTGACGGCGTCGGCGGCGGTGAGGGTGACGGGGCCGTCGAAGGAGCGGTCGCCGGCGAGGATGAGCGCGGCGGCTTCGGCGACGTCGGCGCGGTCGGTCCAGGAGACGGGGCCGTCGGCGGGGGCGGTGATGGTGCCGGTCTGCTGCCAGGGGCCGAGCAGCCAGTCAAGGCTGTGGGCGTAGAAGCCGTTGCGCAGCGAGGTCCAGGCGATGCCGGTGTCGGCGAGGATCGCTTCGGTGGCGGCGTGGTCGCGCGCGGGTGGGAACGGGCTGTCGAGGCCGGCGCCCTGGTGGCTGGTGTACAGGATGCGCTGCGCGCCGGCCGTGACCGCGGCTTCGATGGCGGTGCGGTGCAGGGTGACGGCGTCGGCGGTGGGGTCATTGGAGGAGACCAGAAGCACCTGCTCGGCGCCCTCGAACGAGTCGCGCAGGGCGTCCGGGTCGTCGTAGGAGCCGCGCCGTACCCGCACACCGCGGTCGGCGAGGTGCTGGGCCTTGGCGACGTCGCGCACGCTGACGCCGATCTGGTCGGCGGGGACGAGCTTGAGCAGGTGTTCGACGGTGGCGCCGTTGAGGGCGCCGGTCGCACCGGTGATGACGATCATGATCAAGTCCTCGTGTCGGTGGGTCTCACGGAATCGCGGTGTGCTGGCGACGTGGGGGCTACGGGCCCTGACGTTGCGGGTGGGTGTCATCGCCGTTGGAGCAGCGGAAGGAGGACGTCGTCGACGAGGTGCTCCAGGAACGGCCGGTCGCAGGGTTGGCCGGCGACCACGAGCCGGTGCACGATGAGGGCCGGGGCGATCTCGGCAAACAGTTCGGCCGCACCAGGCGTCAGCCGCTCACCGCTTTCGATGGCGTCGCGGAACGGCTGCCGGGTCATCGCCGCTTCGTCGCGGCGCAGGATCCGCCGCATCTCTGCGGCGAGGCCGGGGTCGCTGCGCATGCCGGCGAACAAGGCGCCCAGCAATCCGATCTCCTGTTCGGCGATCTGATCGGCCAGCCACTGCACGGTCGCCAGCAGCGCCGCACGCAGATCGCCCAGCGGGGTGGCCGGGGGCGTTCCCGGCGCCCGGTGCTCGACCGCCGCGGCCACCAAAGCGGCCTTGCCCGGATAGCGGCGGTAGACCGTCGGCTTGCCGACCCCGGCCCGGGCCGCTACCGCGTCGATCGTCAGCTGGTCGTATCCGACCTCGGTCAGCACCGACAGCGTCGCCTCAAGAATCGCGACGTCACGACCGGTGTCCCGGGGCCTGCCGCGCGTCGGCACGGACCTGCCGCCATCTGACATCACCCACCCCCGATTAACGAAACGAAACTGATACGTAACGTAATTTAGCCAAGGAGGGGCGTCCAGACAAACTCGGCCTTCGGGAGGTAGCCGACGGAGTCTGATCACAGCGGCTGTTCCGTTAGAGGATCCCCCACCGGAACACCACCCGGCCGAAACAGACCCCCAGGCCAGGGTGTTCCGTATAGCTGTTCCGCGAATCGTTCCGGTGAAGGGGGCTATGCGGAACACTCTGGACGGGTGAACGAGACGCGCCGTGTCGGATACGCCCGTTGCAGCACCGATGAGCAGGATGTGATCATCTAGACCGAGCAGCTCCTCGCGCTCGGTGTCCCCGAGGACCGGATCTACATCGACCGCGGATTCTCCGGCACCACCCGCCGCAACCGCAACGGCCTCGACCAGTCCCTCGCCGCGTGCTGGGACGGCTCGGTGTTCACCGTCACCAAGTTCGACCGGTTCGCCCGCAACATGGCCGAAGCCAACGACATCCTCACCGGGCTGTCCAAGCGGGGCGTCCTGTTCGGACTCGGCACGTCGGTCTACGACTGGAACGACCCGTTCGGCCGGCTGTTCCTCCAGACCCTCGCGATGGTCGCGGAGTTCGAGGCCAATCTCGGGCACATGCGCACCCGCGAAGGCATGGCGCTGGCGAAGAAGAACGGCAAGCTCAAGGGCAAGCAGCCCAAACTGCCCGCGCCCGCCCCCCGCTCCATCCGCCGCCGCTACGCCGAGGGCGAGGTCTCCCTCGCCGACCTCGCCACCGAGTGCAGCGTCGGCCGCTCCACCATCCACCGCATCATCCACGGATCAGATGCCTGACCTGCGGCTCAGCGCTTAGCGCCAATACCCGGCCGGATCTTCCCGGTACCCCGGCCCGGGTGAGCGGAGCCGGTGGGCGGTCGCGTACAAGACCGGTGACGGCCATGACCAGCCCGATCAGCAGTGGTATCAGCATGTGCGGGGAAGGCAGCGCCGGCTCTCCCAACTCACCCGCCACCACCATGACGGACAACATCACGGCCCATAGGACGACGCTGGCTCCCCGAGACGCGATACCGCTGCTGCGAAAGCGTGGCGGAATTCGCATGTCACGCAGAGTAGTAACGTTATGGCCAGGTTAAGCGCCGGCGGCCGCCGTGGCGGTCGGCGCGCTGTGCCGCTCAGTGCCCTCTGCCAGGGCTTCCTCGCTCGACCCTGACCTGCGTGCTGGGGATCCTGGCCGAGCGCGCGACGGGACTGCGGCTGCCCGAACTGCTCTCCCACACCTCTGACAGCGGCTCGGTGCCGAGCACGACGCCGAGATCACGGTCGACCGCAACGGCAACGCGCTGGCGGACATCGGGATCTGTTAGGCACGCGACCTCGCCCGGCTCGGTGAGGTCCTGCGGCGAGGTGGCCGGCGCCCGGACGGGCGCGGGAGGTGCCCGAGCCGTGGATCCACGACCTGGCGCGGACGAGCCATCGAGACCTGCATAGACATATCCGTAGATATATGAGCAAACTAACAACTGTTACGTTTATAACGCAACGGAAGGATGTAGGCCGATGGATGCGGCCGCATGGGGCCTGGGCGCGGCAGTGCTGCTGGCCTCGATCGTGGAGATGGTGGAAGCGCTGACGATCGTCATGGCCATGGGCATGACCCGGAGCTGGCGCTCCACCCTCATGGGGGCGGCGGCGGCCCTCGTGGCCCTGACCGCCTTCACCGCCGCCGCCGGCTACGCCATCGCGACCTGGTTGCCCAAGGCGGCACTGCAGCTCGCGATCGGCGGCCTCCTGCTGATCTTCGGCCTGCAGTGGCTGCGCAAGGCGATCCTGAGGTCGTCGGGGCGCAAGGCCATGCACGACGAGGAGCAGATCTTCGCCGAGGGGGTGGCGGCGGCCAAGAACGCGGGCGAGGTCAAGTCCGCGGGGCTCGACTGGTTCTCGTTCATGATCAGCTTCAAGGGCGTCTTCCTCGAAGGCGTCGAGGTGGTCTTCATCGTCATCACCTTCGGCCTCAACGCGGGCAACATGCCGGTGGCGATCACGGCGGCCGTCATCGGCGTGCTCCTCGTCCTCGTCGTAGGCATCGCCGTCAGAGGGCCGCTGTCGAAGGTGCCGGAGAACACCCTCAAGTACGGCGTCGGGCTGCTGCTGGCGGGATTCGGCACGTTCTGGTCGGTGGAGGGGCTCGGCATTTTCACCGAGAGTCACGAGAGCCTGGAGTGGCCGGGCTCCGACCTGGCCATCCTGGTGCTCGTCGCCGTCTGGTTCGGGCTGTCCCGCCTGCTGGTGCGCGCGCTCAGCCGGCCTTCGGCGACGCGGTCCGAGGCCGTCCCGACTACTTCCGGGAGC
Source organism: Nonomuraea sp. CA-141351 (assembly GCF_050944675.1). Classification (NCBI taxonomy): domain Bacteria; kingdom Bacillati; phylum Actinomycetota; class Actinomycetes; order Streptosporangiales; family Streptosporangiaceae; genus Nonomuraea; species Nonomuraea sp. CA-141351. The sequence continues at coordinate 6,298,834 of NZ_CP191982.1, read as the reverse complement.
TAGACATGGGATTCATCCGAGGGTTCGGGCAGTTCTGGTACGACCTGATCGTCGGCGACGACTGGAAGATCGCCGTAGCCGTGGTCGTCACGCTGGCGCTGGGCACGGTGGTGCTGCTGGCGTTCGCCGTGTCGGCCGTGGTGTTCGCACCGGTGCTCGGCGTCTGCCTGATGGCCGCCTTCGCCATAGCGCTGCGGATCGACACGCGCGACCGGTAGCCGTTCGCCGGCCGGGTGGGCCCTGCGCGCTCACCTGGCGCCGGTGCTAGAAGATCGCGCTGTCCTCGGCCTCGTACACGGAGGCGGCGAACTCCTCCAGCGTCTTCGCGCACTCCTCGAGCGCCTTGATGACCTCTTTGCGCCGCGCGGCGCCCAGGACGTCGCGGGCCTTGACCTTCTCGTACCAGCCCTTGAGCTTGGAGAGGTCCTCTTCGTTCTCCTCTAGCTCGCTGTACGTGAAGTGCTTCGCCCGCACCTCCTTCTCCACTTCCTTGTGGAAGTCGGCGCACTTGTCGAGGATCTCTTCGTACTCGTCGTCGCGGGCGGCGTTGTAGAGGGCGACCAGGTCGGACTCGCCGATGACCGAGGAGGTGCTGACCAAGAACGCCTGGCCGGACATCGATTCGACGATCTCGCTGCGCAGCGCCCGCAGGGCCCGCTCGCTCTGCGGGGTGCGCGGCGCGGCGGCCGCGGAGTTCTGCAGATAGACGGCGCCGAGGTTGCGGAGCCTGCGCCAGACCGCCGCCCGCAGCCTGGTCGGCTCGCTGGGCACCCGGTAGATCAGCATGAGCCAGGTGACAGGCTTCACCGGCTCGGCGGCCTCCTGCGCGCCGCCCTTCGCCTCCTCCGTGCCCGGCAACGTGCGCCTCCTCCTCCGTACTGGACCACTCGATCGTATCCGTGCGCGACACCGGGCGCCGCCCCGGAAGGCGGGCGGAGCGTTCGCACCTCAGCGGGGCTACTCCACCTGCGCATTCTGCCCAGGACCTCCACCGGTAGATCACCCAGAAGGAAGGCCAGCCGGGGCACGTCGTAGCCGGCGTCGACCACGATGAGGATGTCGCGGTCGGTTTCGGTGTGCTGACCCGCCTCCACCAAGCGGACGACGACATCGCGGAGCTGGCCGGCGGCGACGGCGGCGACATCCGCGCCGGCCTCCAGCCGGATCGCGTCCACCAGCGCGGTCCAGGAGGTGCGGCCGGTCTCCAGCGCGGCGACGATGGAGTACGGCCAGCCGGAGATCATCTGGTGCGTGGTCTTCTCGCTCCGGCCGTAGGTGTGGCAGAAGGACCGATCCGGGCTGGTGGCGTCGGGCCGCAACCATGGCGACACGTCCGCCGCGAGCACGATCCGGCCGTCGGCGGCCCGCGGCAACGGCAACGTCGTCATGGCCCGGCGCAACCGCCCGATCTCGATCCGGCCGTGGTTCAGCCCGTCATAGAGGGCTCCATGCCCACGCCGGTGCTCGGGCGCCAGCGCCAGGTCCACCAGCGTCCTGACCGGCCCATCGGTGCACAGCACCGCCGCGGCCAGCTCGAACAGCTCATCGCGCCGCGTGGTCAGGCACGCGTAGAAGTCCAGCCGGAACTGCCACAGCCCTGCCAGGCCACCGCGATCGGCGTGGGTTTCGCGGCTATCGGTTCGCGTCGCCGTCACGCATGCCCGAGTGGACATCGCGGCCACTGCCTCGCCTCGGAGAATTTGCACGAGCCGAAGATGAGACGGTGACCGTCCCATGTCACGGCGACACACCATGCCTAAACCGCCACAATCCGCTATGCGCGAAACATCACGATTGCGACCGAACACGGCAAGCGCGAACGTGACAGTGACCGTGCTGAGTGCGATCACATCAAGCCGGAAACCTGGACAGACAGTTGCTCTCGGGTAAACCGGTCGACGTCCAAGCGCACGCCGGTCAACGCCTCAACGGTCGCCAATGCAGTCTCCCAGTCAGGATAGGGCGCGGCGGGTGTCACGCCCGCCTCGTCATCGGCCTTCATCCGTGCCCCCAACGCCCGCAAGGCCCCCAGATAGCCATCGAGCGCGGCAGGGTCCTGACCGAAGCACTCCGGGCCGTAGGGCGACGAGATCTGCGCCACCGATGTGACGAGAACACCATCGGCCGCATAGAACAACTCGTGGGCATTGTTGACCAGACACCAGAAACCCCACGCCTGCGCGTTCTCGGTCAGGCTGGCCCAGATGTCGGGATCGCTGGGATAGCGGTTCTGCGCCAGCACGATCACACCGTGGTCGCTCTGTTCCAGGACGACATGATCCCCCAGCTCCAGCACCGTGCGGGGAATCGCCGTGTCGGGGTCGGCACCCAGCCGACGGGCGACATCGGCGACGGTGAGTGGCTCCTCGCGCCCTTGCACTACCATCCAGAACATCGCGTCGTTGATATAGGGATCCACCCGGCCGAGATCCTTGCAGAACTGTATGTAGTAGTTGATCATCTCGGGCGTAACCGGACTCATGCTCTCCCCTCTCGACAAGTGGAGACGACAGAGTAGCGACCGATCACGACATTTCCGGATCACCAGGAGGGCAGCGCAGAGCTCGATCACCGCGGAGATCTCGCTCATCCCACGTCTGTCGACCGGAGCACTCCGGGGGCATGTTGCGATGGATGGCGCTGCCACCAGCCACCATCCGCGAAACCGGCACAACCCGTTCTGCGACCTAAGATGCGGCTTCGCCGCCAAACGGCACCAACGCGAAGTTTGAACCTAAATGACAAGCTGATCGGCAGTGGCAGGACCGAACGGTCACTGACCGCGGCCGCGGTCGACGACCCATGCTGGTGCTGTCGGATATGGTGGGGGCATGGGTTGCTTCGCCGCTATGAACATCCGCGCCGCCGTTTAGCGGCGGTATCGCGGTTGCCGTAGACCGCGGCCTCATTGCCGGCCCCGCCCGGGGTCAGTGCCAGGGTGTACCGCCGGATCGGTGTCTCGCCGGCAGCCCAATCTCGTGTCTCGCTGTGCTGCCGGATCGTCCTGTGTGATCCGGGGAGCAAATCCATGTCGCAGCAGTTCCATCCAACGAACCAAGACCTTTTCCCTCGCACGTCCGAGGCATGCCTCGCCGTCGCCGACAAGCCGGCCGCAGCCACCGCGAAAGCGAAGCCGGACCATGACGTGCAGCCCGAACCCGCCAAGCTTCTCCTGATGGTCGGGCTCCCCGGCGCCGGAAAGACCACCCGGGCCGAAGAACTCGCCGCGGCGCACCGCGCGCTGCGGCTGACCCCGGACGAGTGGATGATCTGCCTGTTCGACGGGTCGCAGCCCGACGGCAAGCGCGACATCCTGGAAGGACGGCTCATCGCACTAGCGCTGCAAGCGCTGCAACTGGGCACCAACGTCGTGCTCGACTTCGGGCTCTGGAGCCGCGACGAACGCTCGGCACTGCGCTGGCTGGCAACATCGGCCGGGGCAGCCTGCCACGTCATCTACCTGCCCATCGACACCGACGTCCAACGCGCCCGGATCGCACACCGCCAAGCAACCGCACCGCACACGACATTTCCGATGAGCGAGGCGGACATCGACAAATGGCGCAAGCAGTTCCAGGCGCCAGATGCCGCCGAACTCGGCGGCGGCGACATCCCCGGTCCGCCGGCGGGGTGGCCGGGCTGGCCGGAGTGGGCCGCGGACCGATGGCCCTCGCTCGCACACGGCAATGCCTCCGAGGCGCGGAGGCGACAGCGGCCGGCGGCGGAGTGACGGATACGCCGGGCACCGGTAAGAGTGTGTCCACGCCTCGGCGAAACCTAGATCAACCACTCCGGCCTTGAGGTTCAGCAACACCCTCTAACGGAATTCGGCGCCGACGTTGTCTGATCTTGACGATGGTCTGGTCTGCGGGAGGCGCGCGGGCCAGGTACAGATCAGGTGGTGTTCGAGGATGGGGCCGCCCTCGTCAGTCCAGACGGCCATGGCGGCCCGTCCACGGTTGCGTCCGTGGGCCCGGAAGCGTATCCGCCAGGAGGCGGGTTCCGGCGGGTAGAGGAATGCCGGTGCCGCATTCGAGGCCGGTGGGTGCTTGGATCGTGATGCTGGGGCCAGTGACGGTGAGTACGACTCGACGATGTCGTCCCAGCGGCCGATGGTGGCTATTCGCAGGTGGTGGTGTCGGCCGGGGCCGCCGTTGCAGGTCCATCGTGCGCGCAGGCGCCTGCGTCAAGCAACGCGACCGCTTCGATCCCCGATCCGACCTGGACGGCTTCCCCGCCCAGCGCCACCGCCACCATCCGCAAGATTTACAGGTGAGGCGCGGGTGTCGGTACCGAAGGGCCCGTTCGGGCGTGCCGAAGAGTCAGAGTTGAACGCCTCGCAGGTCTCTTCACCCAACGACGACGCATGAGCTGAGGCAAGTGGACCACGACCCGATCGAGTCCGATCCGGCAGTCCTTACAGTCCCTTGCCAGCCGTCATCCTCAACCATGATTGGGCTGTGGGCAATGTGTGGGACGTCGCAAGGTGATCGCTGCGGCGAGGATGATCGTGCCCAGGGCGGAGATCAGGCCGCCGAGGATGAGCGTGTAGCGGGCGCCGAGGGTGTCGGAGATCAACCCGGCCAGGGGGGCACCGATGGGGGTCCCGCCGAGCAGTACCAGCAGGTAGATGGACATGACCCGGCCGCGCATGCCAGGGCCGGCGTTGAGCTGCGTCATGGCGTTGGCGGTAGTGAGCACGATCGCCGAGGCCAGGCCGGTCGGCAGCAGGGCAGTCATGAAGGCAGGGCATCCGGGCGCGAGACCGCTGATGGCTTCCAGTACGCCGAAGACGACGGCGGAGGTGATGAGGCGGGCGGGAGTGGGCGGGGTGCTGCAGCCGGCCGCGAGTATGGCGCCGACCAGGCTGCCTGCGGCGTAGCAGGCCGACACGTACCCGAAAGCAACGGGGTCGGAGTGGAACACGGTGGTGGTCATCAGAGCGGTGGTCACCTGGAAGTTGAATCCGAAGGTGCCGATCAGGCCGATGAGGGTGATCGGCAGCAGCAGGTGGGGCCGTGTCCTGATGTGCTGGAAGGCATCGATGAGCTTGCGGTTGTCGCGGCGGCTTGAGTGTTGTGGCTGGTCGGCGCGCAGGCTGAGCAGTGAGCCGAGGGCGGCCAGGTAGGAGGCGGCGTTGAGGAGGAAGACGACGCCAGAGCCGGCCAGAGCGACGATCATTCCCGCTGACGCGGGGCCGAGGATGCGCGCGATGTTGAACTGCGCGGCGGACAGACTGACCGCGCTGGGCAGCTGCTCGCGGTCCACAAGCTCGGCGATGAAGGCGTTACGAGCTGGGCCGTCGATCGCAGTGAACGTGCCCAGGCTGAGGGCGAGGGCGTACAGGTGCCAGATGGTCACCGCGCCGGTCACGGTCAGCGCGCCAAGAAGCAGCGCCTGGATGCCCATGAGGGTGTGAGTGATGAGCAGCAGGCGCCGCTTGCCACAGCGGTCGGCCAACAGGCCGCCGTACAGGCCGAACAGGATCTGGGGCGCGAACTGCAGTGCGGTGAGGATACCCAGGGCTGCACCGCTGTCGCCGGTGAGGTGGAGAATCAGCAGGTCCTGGGCGGCGCGTTGCATCCAGGTGCCGATGTTGGACACCAACTGGCCGATCAGGTAGCGGCGGAAGCCGGCACACCGCAGCGGCGCGTATCGAGACCCCCGTTCGGGCTTCGCTTCCCGATCGACGTGAAAAGAGCCCACCTCAAGCCTCGTCCAGATAGTGGAAGCCGGGGGCTGGGTGCATCAGGAAGGCATGGTGGGAGATGTTCCATGCGTACGCGCCCGCCATGGCGAAGGCGACGTAGTCCCCGGCCCGCAGTCGTTCGATGTGGACGTCTCTTGCCAGGACGTCCTTGGGTGTGCACAACTGGCCTACCAGAGTTACCGGCTCGCCGGTGGCGGTGGGTCGTGGCCAGGGCCAGGGCCAGTTGTCGATCGGGATCGTCCGGAAGGGCTGGTCGTGCCCGCGCGCGGCGGGGGTGCGCAGGTGGTGGGTGCCGCCGGCCAGCACGGCGAACGCCTGACCGTGGCTTCGCTTGATGTCCAGGACCCGGGTGATGTAGCTGCCGCAGTACGCGCTGATCGAGCGACCTGGTTCGATTCGCAGTGTCGTGCCGGGGTGATCAATGAGGATCTTCTCCAGGCCGGCCCCGAAGTCCCGCCAATCGAACAGGCGGTCGGGGTCGTTGTAGTCGACCGCCATTCCGCCGCCGATGTTGATCTCGGAGAGGGGCAGGTCCCGCTCGGAGGTCCAGGCCAGGATGTCGCCGGCGAGCGCGAGCTGGGCGGGCGCGTCCATGCCACTGGCCAGGTGCAGATGCAGGCCGCACAGCCGGATCTGCGGCTGTGCGGCGATCAGGTGCAGGCAGTGGTCGAGGTCGCCGGGATCAAGGCCGAAAGGGCTGGGTACGCCGCCCATGACCAGCGGAGCTGGTCCGGTGGCAATGGGGGCGTTGACGCGTAGCAGAATCTCGGCGGTGCGCCCGCCGAGCAGCGTGGCCAGCAGATGCAGCTCCTGGACGCTCTCAACATGGAGCCGCTGGACGCCCGCGTGGAGTGCATAGTTCAGGTCGGCGGCGGTCTTGCCGGGGCCGCCGAACGCGATGGGCGTGCCGGGGAACAGTTCGCGCACGTGGCGGAGCTCGCCTGCCGAGGCGACCTCGAACCCGTCGACGTGGTCGCGCAGCGCGGCCAGCAGCCGGGCGTCGGGGTTGGCCTTGGCGGCGTAGTACACCTCGACCCAGGCGGGCAGGGCCGCTCGGATGGCCTGGGCGTGCTTGCGCAGTGCCACCAGGTCGTACACGTACGCGGGAAGGTCCTCCTCGGGCAAGGCGCGCACATAGTCCAGCAGTCGCGGCCTCATGGGGTCATCTCGCGGGGGAACTCGGCGATCAGCGGGCTGGGCAGGGGGACGTAGGTGGCGTGCCGGTCGGCCTGGCGGGACCAGCGCAGCAGCAGGTTGGCCTTGGCGGGCAGCGGGACGCCCGACAGCAGAGCCCGTAGCGGCGGCGGGTCGCCGGCCATGCGGGCATGGGCCTCCAGGTGGTCGCGCACCAGCCCCCACAGCTGCGGCTCCAGCTCGTGGGCCTGGTCGGCGAGCGCGGCGAGCATCTCACCGACGTGGTTGACCAGCAGGCAGTACGCCACCCGGTTCCAGCCGCGCTCGGCGTCGTAGGTGAGCGGCCCACGGACCTCCTCGGGCAGGTCCGCCAGGGCACGGTGATGGAAGCGCGGGATGAGCTTGGTGCCCTCCAGGTCGCGGAACAGGACCTGCGCCGGTGTTCCGTCGGTGTTCACTCCGACGACGACGTTCTGCAGGTGGGGCTCCAGGACCACCCCGTGCTCGAAGTAGGCGGTCAGTACCGGTGGCAGTAGCAGCCGTAGGTAGCCGTCCCACCAGGAGAGTACGTCGCCGTCGCCGCGAGCCAGCAGGTGGGAGATGTGCGCCGGACCCGTGGGGTACTCGTCCGCGATGGCGGCGGCCAGCAGCGCGGTCGCGCCAGGGCGCAGCGCCCGGTGCACGCCCGAGCGCACGATCACTCCCAGGCTTTCCAGGAGTTGCTTGTCGCCATTGAGGTCGAGGCTGCGGTAGCCGGGCTCGGCCAGCAGCGCGCAGCCGGGGAAGCGGGTGGCCAGGTCGGCGAAGACGGGCTGGAGCAGCCGGTTGAGCGCGACCGCGCCCGAAAGATCGTAGGTGGCGTTCTTGCGTACGCAGTTGGTCAGCCGCACGTTGAGGCTGAACTTGAGGAACAGGTCGGCGGCCGGCTGGTACAGCGTGCGTACCGACGCGGTGGGCAGATAGCCGGGCCCACCGGAGCCGAGATCGTGCACGTCGCCGCGGGCCAGCGCCGCGCGGAGACCGGCGTGGCCGCGGATCTGCTCGTACTGCCAGGGATGCACGGGCAGCACCCGAAACTCCGGTGACTCCGGCGTCGCGTGCGCGGACACCTGGTCGAGATCGCACACGTCGCCCTCCTGCCGGATGGCTGTCTCCCGTACGGCCAGGTAGTGCAGCGGGAAGCAGGCGCCGGTCTCGGGGCTGTAGCGTGACCAGTCCCAGGACCATGTCGAGCGGGCTTTCGGGGTGGGATGGAAACGATGGCCGAACACCAGCGACTGCTCCGACTCCACGTAGCCGGTCTGCGGGGTCTGGACGCCGCGCAGCGCCAGCGCAGTGTCGATGACCTTGTGGCTGTCGCTCACCTGGACGAGGAACTCCTCGTTGGCCGTCCCCGTGCGCAACTCCAGCTCGTCCTGGATGTAGCAGGCCAACTCGCGCCAACCGACTTCGACCCACTTGTCGCCGTCGTCGCGTTCTACTGGCCCAGTGAAGCGGTGCGCCCCGATGAGCGAGACCCTGCGTACGGCGACGCGCAGCAGGATTCCGCGTCGCGGCAACCGGAGCAGCAGATGGCCGTCGGCGATGGTGACCTGGCGTTCGGGTGCGGATACCTCCCGGATCAGGCAGTTGAGCAGCGTGTGCGCGGTGACGATGTCTGCCTGCGCATATGCGGTCGTGGTCGGTGTGATGATCATGTTGGGCATGGCAATGGCTCCTGTCGCGGCGGGGCGGCCGCGTCTGGTGTGTGATCTTGATCGTAGGAATCAGCGCGCCAGTGGGTTGGGGATGGGCGTCCACAGTGCCGTGCCGCTGTCCTTGGCCAGCCGCATGGCCGTGGTGGCCTTCAGCGGCAACGTGGCACCAAAGACGGCCGCGGCGTCTCCGCCGCCGGGGAGTTCTGCGCAGACGCGTTGGGCCACCGAGGCGACCGTGCCCCACAGTGCCTCGGGTTGGGCGCCGCGCGATCGGGCCAGCACCGCGACCAGTTCGCTGAACATCCCACTCAGCAGCGCGCCGACCAGTTTGGTCCGCAGCGCGCCCACATCCTCGCCGGCGCGGTTGCCGGCCAGTTCGGGGAGGGTGAAGCCGTGCGCGGTCAGCCGTCGCGGGCTGATTCGCACGCCGTCCAGGTCGCGGTAGAGAATTCGTACCGGCTGGTCGTGGCGCAGCACAACCAGGGTGTTCTGGCCGTGGGCCTCCAGGGCGACGCCCATCGACAGCAGCGTGAGCGCGGGTGGCAGGATCAACTCGGCCAGGCTGGACAGCCAGCGCATCGGGTCGCCCGCGACCAGGGCGGCCTGGGTGGCGTAGATCGCCGTGATCGGGACGGCGATCTCTCCGGGCTCCAGGTGGCGCTCGACAGATTCCCGGATCATCGCGGCGAGGCTCGGTGACGGCTGACCGTCGACGCACACTGCGATCCCAGCCACCTCGCGCAGCACGCGCAGAGTGTCGCCGTACCCGACCTTGTCCACCACTGCGCCGACCAGTTCCGACAGCACCGGCCCGTCGGCGACCTCGGCCGGTGAGATGGTCCTCCGATAGTTGGTGATCTGCACGTCCAGCGCGGTTTTGACGTGGTAGCCCGGGAGCGTGCCGACCGGGGCGAGCGTGCGCAGCGACAGCAGCGGCCGGGCGGCCACCGTGCCCGCGGTCACCTCCAGGCCGGGATGATTCGGGAGCACGTGATCTCGCTGCCACGGATGCACAGGAACGAGCATGCTGCCGCCATCGCGCAGCTCGCTCGGCCACGTGCCGGATGCAATCCAGCGACCGGCCGGCGCGGCGAGCAGCGGCAACTCGACCACGGGGTGATGCTCAGGCGCGTAGGCGAGCACCTCGGCCACGGACATCCCGGTGCGGGTACGGCAGCAGGGATGCTGGGGATGGCCGTCGATCACCGCCTGCTCGGCATCGGCCGAGTCACGAACGGCGCCTGAATCGCCGCGGTGCGCAGCCCTGGCCAGCGCAAGATTGACCACGCTGTTGCCGAGCTCGGCCGCCAGCCGGCGCGCGCCCGGTGTGCCCAGCTGCAGCGTCGCCAGCAACTCGGCCGGATCGGCGACATCTCCAGCCGGGCCGGCTACCGTGAACCCGGGCGGCACCTGCGCAAACCGCTCGGCGCACGCGGTCGGCGCCACCAGCCGCCCACCGGCTTCCAGCTCGACCACCAGCATGGCGCCGTCATGCCGCCGATCGGCGATACCCGGCACCGGCTCGCGACCGAACGCCCCCCACAACCGGCCAAGAACCTCTGCCCGCGCCCCGGCCACCTCTTTGTCAAAGGCGGCGACCAGGTCAGGGCGTACCTTGCGGAGCTGATCGACCGCATCCCTCTCGGCTGACGCCCCAGGCGCCGCGGTCACAGCCGCTGCCCCACGGCATGTGCGGCCCTTTCGAGCGATCCGCGGAGTGTGGGCGATGATTGCTGCGGGCATTGCCTCCGCGCTGCCGCTGATTGCATGTCGAACATCGTTGAATCCCCCGGAATGTGTCAGCGGAGCCGCTCAAATCTAGACACGCTCCGAGTACGTCTAACTACTATCAGTTATGTAGTAGCTTTCGCAACAACCACACCCGACTCGCAATCTCGTCCCGTGGTCTTCCTGGCGTGGACACTCCTCCATTGGGGCATCGCCAACTAACCTGCTTCCCCACAGGGTTGGAGAAGACCCGAGCAGCAAGGGCAGCGGAAAGAGGCGAGGCATGGCCGATCCATCCCGCGAGCGTCGCGACCGCGGCGCGCTGGAGGCGCAGGTTCTCACCGTCATAGCCGCCTCCGACCACCCCATGACCCCGGGCGAGGTCGTGACGCTGCTGGCCGACGGCCTGGCGTACACCACGGTGATGACGGTGCTGGCACGGCTGTACCGCAAGGGCGCGCTCTCCCGGGTGCGGCACGGGCGCGCTTTCGCCTACACCTTCGTCCGCGACGAGGACGCCCGTCGTGCGCTGCGCATGCGCGAGATGCTGGAGAAGGGCAACGACAAGGCCAGTGTGCTGGCGCACTTCGTCGGGGAGCTCTCCGCGGAGGACGAGGCCACCCTCCAGCAACTGCTACGCCAGGCGTCCCGTCCCGACGGCTCTGCTGAAGGCCCCCCTGAGGGCGGTGCTTGACCGTGCGCATCGCCGTCTACCTGCCGATGCTGACCGCCGCCCTGCTCGCCGCGACCGCCCCCTGGCTGGCCCGGCGGCTGCCGCCGGCAACCGCCACCTGGCTGCTGGTCCTGGCCGGCGTCGGCGTGGCGGCGAGCACCACGCTGACCCTGATCCTTCTCGCCTGGACTGTCGTCATCGAGTCCCCTGCCGTCGCCGCCCTCGGCTCCTGGTCGCCGTCCGCCTGGGACATCCGCAACCCCGTGCCCGACGCCGTCGCGGTGCTCTCCCTGATCACCCTGATCGCGGTGCTGTGCTCGCTGGCCGGCACGATGACGCGGCTCGCGCGCCGCTCCGCCGGCGTTCGCGAGGTGCTCGGCGGTCCTGGGGGCGACGACCGGGACGACGTCGTGGTCGTCGATCACAACGGGATTGAGGCGTTCGCGGTCGCCTATCCGCGCGGTCGCGGACGGATAGTGATATCCACCGGAATGCTCCACCTCCTGACGGAACCGGAGCGCCGTGCGCTCATCGCCCACGAACATGCACACTTGCGCCACCGCCACCACCGCCACCGCGCGGTCACCGCAGCGGCGAGCGCGCTCAACCCGCTGCTGTGGCCATTGCGCCGGGCGGTCGAGTTCGCCACCGAACGCTGGGCGGACGAACAAGCCGTCCTAGCGGTCGGCGACCGACCACTGGTCGCCCAAGCTCTTGCCCGCGCCGCCCTCGCCCGTCGCGGCCCCCTGCATTTCCCGGCGGCCATGAGCTACGACCAGCTCAACGTGCCCGAACGCGTACGGCATCTGCTGCAACCCCGGCCACACCCACGCCCCCTCCTCACCGTCGCGATCGTGACCGTGCTGGTCCTCACACTGGCCGCGGCCGGCGATGCCAGCGAGGACACCGGACACCTTCTCGATCAGGCCGGCGCGTCCTCCTTTACGGCGCGTGCGCCGACGTTGGGGAGGTGAAGGTGCAGACTCGGCCGCCGGGCGACATGAGAAAGTACGGGCGTCCTTCGGTTCCGGCCGGAACGAGGCATTAGTGAGCGAGCCGTCCGCGAGGCACAGGAGGTGGCTCGGCATCTGCCGCTGAGCGTCTGGGCCGTTCCAGCCGGCCGGGTACATCGAGGGCACGAACCAGCCCGGGCTCCTCCCGCCCTCGCTCTACCAGGCACAGCTCGTGGACCGCCTCCGCCCCTGACTCCAGGGCACTCGAGCGGCTGCGCCTCCACCACCGCCCTGCCGCCGGGCCTCGGCCCGCGTACCCTCGCACTCACGGCGGCGCGCCTCTCGTTGGGGGAGAGGCGCGCCGCCGTGGCCTGACACGACCGGACGGCCGTACCGGGGCACCGGCGGGGCAGGACTAGCGCACGACCTTGGTCTTGACCGGCTTGCCGTAGCCCCAGCTGGAGATGCCGCCGATGCGCTTGAGCTCCTCCTCGCTCATCTGGTCGACGCCGGTCTGTACGTTGAACGAGAGCACGCCGAGGATGGCCGTGAGCGTGCCCTTCACATCGGGGCCGGTCTTGAGCTGGAACTTGAAGTCCACCGACTCGCCGACCGGCACCGCCGTGCCCACCGAGCAGTACAGGAAGCCCTTCTCCACCGCACACTCGCTGCCCTTGGGGCCGAACCCCTTGGCCTTGCGGGAGTCCAACCCCTTGGGCAGCTGGAAGACGATCTGGTAGTCGGTCGCTTCGGCGGTGTGGGGACCGCGGTTGGTGCCGACCACGGCGTACTGGAGTGTGCCGCCGGGCTGGATCTGCTTGGTGCCCTTCACCTCCACGTCGAACTTGGAGTACGGCTCGTCGGCGGCCTTGGCCGAGGTGGCGGCCGTAGCGGATGCCGGGGTGAGCAATGCGGCGCCGGCCAGCGGGGCAATCACGGCGATAGTGGTGATCTTGCTGATGACTTGACGCATCGGCGTCTCCTTGAACAGGGGGTGCGCGGATGCAGGGAGCGCCCTGGGACCCCAGTTCTGACAGGAAAGGATCTCCACAGTTATCCCTTATTGTCCCCTGGGTCGCAAGAGGATCATCGGCACCATTGCCGCACCGCGTTTGGGCGAACGCGAACCAGCCACCGTGGTCGTGTGTCCGAACTCCGGCGGCGATCGGGCGCTACGGATGCGCGAGACCAGCACGGTGGTGTCCGGGATCGGCAGCGCATGCGAGTCGCACGGTGAAGGGCGGCGTCAACGCTCCAGGTGGAGCAGGCCTGCTCTTCCCCGGCTTCTGCGGTGATGCGGGCGGAGGTCTCTTCGCCCAGGCGGACGTAGCAGCCGAGGCCGGCCAGGTGCTGGTGGCGGCTCTTGGCCTGCAGTTCCGGCGCGGTGCGGCCTGCTTGCGCGAGATGTCGCAGCGCCGAATGACGGAGCCGGTGCAAGGTCCACTCCCGGCGGTGCGGGTCGACCTTGACCGGCTGAACCTGCCCCTCAACACCATCACATGCTACGCACGTCCCCGAACCCGAACGCCTGCCCCGCACCATGCGTAAGATGCACGCCGGGCCGGCTTCGCGCTGCTCCGCCACCGCATCCTTTTGGCCTGACGCTCCGTTACCGCCGAAGGAGAGACAGAGCCGTTACCTAGAAACACCCCACGCTGCATCAGAGGATGACTTTCCGTCCGTCCAGGACGTGGAAATCAGCGAGGACGTAGCAGTACCTGGCCCGTGCGGTCGTCAGGAGCCGGTGTCCGCGTTCGTGGGCGACGGCGGTGGCGTGGCAGGCCGCGAGGATCTCCGCGCCGTGGTAGTTGGCCTCTACGCACGCCCCGTACAAGCTTCCGGCCCTTGCCGCCGACGCGCCGTCGAGGGCGACCACCTCGACCCCGGGGAGGCCACAGAGAGTGTCGAGCCTGGCCGGCGAGCCTGGATCGTGGTCCTGGCTGCAATCCTCTTCACCGCAGGAACGCATGCTGTGGGCCACCGCGAGGACGACCGAGGGAATCGTCAGCGTCAACCGGCCCTCCTCGACCGCCTCCCGAAGGGCGCCTGACGCGGGACCGTGCGCGGTGGCCAGGCCATACAGGGCGTAGGAGTCGGCGACGATCGGAGTGGACGACTGCAGGATTTCCGATAACGGGGTCATGCTCCTCTTCTACCCCGGCGGTCCTTCCGGGATGGGCAATCCTCCGGGACTTGTGGATCACGAGTTTCCGAGCGGCCGCGGGTGAGGGTTGGTCGCCGGGCCGTTCGACCCGCAGGGGCGGAGGCCGCTGCCTGACCTCCGCGCCACACTTGCCAGTCAACGGCTGGCGGTTTCCCCGCTCCCGGTCACAGGGGGAGTGCCCTCGCGGTGAGGATGACCAAGCCGAATACCGGGTTTGTGTACACCCCGTGATGAGGGCGGAACACTCTGCGTTGTGGCAAAAGACGCTGAAATCAAGATTGTTTGTTGCCCTGACTGACAGCCGGTATTACCGTCCCGAGCGAGAGACAGTAGAGGTGATCAGTGAACGAGCAATCGTCCTTACCCAGTCTGGATCACGAACTCTGGCTTGACCGAAATTCTGCGAAGTCGCCGTTTCGGATAGCACCAAATAGCGGTTCGGCCCCAGTCGGGTGACCGGCATCGGGGGCAGCGCGCCGCCCGAGTCCCGCGACGCTCGCGGACCACGCGAGATGGGGAGACTTGTCGCGGCGGCGATACGGCTGGTATGGGCCGCCAGTCGTAAAGAGTTCATCACCGTTTTGATCATGGACGTGCTTCAGGCTGTGGGCGCGTTCAGCCTGGTCATCCAGGCGCAGAGCCTGCTCGGCAGCTTGATCGAATCCGAGTCCGGCCGCACCGGCGGCGGCATCCTGCTCAGTGTGGTGCTGTTCATCGCCGCGAACGTCGTGATCGTGGCTGCCGAGGCCGTCATCACCAACCGGCGACTGCTGCTCACCGAGCGCACCAGCATCTACATCTGCGGCAAGGTGCTGGAGGTCGCGGCCCTGGCCACGCTCGACGACTTCGACGACTCGCGTTTCCACGACCGTCTGCAGCGGGCGGCGACCAGTGCGCTGACCCGCCCGGCCAGGATGGTGGAGAGCCTGATCACGATCGGTCAGGCGATCTTCACGCTGTCCGCGGTGGCGCTCGCCTTGGTCACCGTGCAGCCGTGGATCGGGTTGTTCGCCGCGCTCACCGCAGTTCCTATCTGGATTGGCGGGATGAGGAGCGGTGAGCAGTACTTCGAGTTCGTAACCAAAACCACCTCCACCGACCGTAATCGCCACTACCTCTTCCAGTTGCTGACCACCCGCCAGCCGGCCAAGGAGATCCGCGCCTTCGACCTCGAGCATCACCTGTCGGGCACCTGGCGCACTCTCATGAACGAGCGTCTGGCCATGCTGATGGTCACTCTGCGTAAGCGTTTTAGGTCATCACTGCTGGCCTCGCTCGGCAGTGGGCTGGTGCTCGCTGCGGCGGCGGGCGTACTGATCGCGCTCAATCAGTGGGGAGTCATGAACCTGGCACAGACGGCCACCACGGCGGGCGCGCTCCTGGTGTTCAGCCAGAAGCTCACTGACGGTATCAGCTCCACGGGCGAGTTCTTCGAGGCGGCCCCGCTGATGCGCGACCTCGACTCGTTCCTCGCTCTGCGGCCCGAGCTGGTCAGGGAGCAGAGTGGCACGCCCGCTCCGCCCAGCTTCGCCGCGATCGAGCTGGACGACGTCTCCTTCACCTATCAGGGCGCGGAGCGCGCGGCCGTCAACGGCGTCTCGATGACCATCGGGGCCGGCGAGGTGGTGGCGCTGGTCGGGGAGAACGGCTCGGGCAAGACCACGCTGGCCAAGCTGCTCGCCGGCCTCTATGCTCCGCGGACCGGCCGCATCCTCGTCGACGGGGAGGACCTGGCGACCATAGACCCGGTCGCCTGGCGGAGCCTCGTCGCGGTTCTCTTCCAGGACTTCATCCGTTATGCCATGTCCGCTGAAGAGAACATCCGGATCGGCGCGGTCAGTCGCGAGCCGACTGAGGAGGCGATCCAGGAGGCGGCGCGGAGGGCCGGCGCCGACGAGTTCCTGTCCAGGCTGCCGGCCGGTTACCAGACCATCCTGTCGCCGGAGTTCGGCGAGGGCCAGGACCTGTCACTCGGGCAGTGGCAGCGCGTCGCCCTCGCCAGGGCGTTCATCCGCTCAGCGCCGCTGGTGGTGCTGGACGAGCCCAGCGCCTCGCTGGACGCCAGAGCCGAGCGCGCCCTGTTCGACAGCGTCCGCGAGCTGTATCGAGACCGAACCGTCCTGCTGATCTCTCATCGGTTCTCGACCGTGCGCACCGCCGACCGGATCATCGTCCTGGACAGCGGGGAGATCATCGAGCAGGGCACGCACGCCGAGCTCATGGCGGCCCAGGGACGGTATGCCGAGCTGTTCACCCTCCAGGCCAGCGGCTATTTCGAAGACGACACCGGAGACGGCGCGAGCGCCGACGCCATCGCCACCGTCGGATAAGCCGGCACCGCGGAACCAGCCTGACCCACCCCTCGCGTACGCCGACGGCATGCCCGCCGGAGAGCTCGTTTCAGGAATCCCTCACCTGGAGACGTCTTGGGACCAGAACGGACAGAAGCAGCCAACGCCAGCCGGACTACTTCACAAAACGGGCACGAAGGCCAGGCTGTGCAGGTGGCCCTGAGGCTCAGCGGCCCGCTTGACGTCCCAGCGATCCAGGCCGCGCTCGCCGGGGTGATCGAGCGCCACGAGATCCTACGCACCGGCTTCGGCGCGGTGCACAGTGCGTACGCCCTGCCGTTCCTGGACCTGAGCCACGAGCCGCGCGCTCAGGCGCCGGAGTCCGTGATCAGAACCATCCTGGCGGAGGAGGCGCTGTCACCCATCGACCTCGCGGCAGGGCCGCCGTTGCGGGCCTGGCTGGTCAGGCTGGAAGCCGAAGAGCACGTGCTCAGCCTGGTCATGCCCCGCCTGGACGCCGACGAGCACTTGGCCGGGGTGCTGTGCCGGGAG
Organism: Nonomuraea sp. CA-141351; assembly: GCF_050944675.1. Taxonomy (NCBI): domain Bacteria; kingdom Bacillati; phylum Actinomycetota; class Actinomycetes; order Streptosporangiales; family Streptosporangiaceae; genus Nonomuraea; species Nonomuraea sp. CA-141351. The sequence continues at coordinate 6,281,932 of NZ_CP191982.1, read as the reverse complement.
CTCGCCGCCCTGTACGAGGCCACTCGCGTCGGCGCCCCGACGCCCGACCCCGACCCCGGCCCTGCCCATGCCCACGGGTCCAGGTGCGCCGAGCCCGAGGTCGTGGACGCGGAGCGGACCGCCGGCTACTGGCGCGACCGGCTGGCGGGCGCGCCCGCCCTGGAACTGACCACCGACCGCCCACGGCCCCCCGCGCCGTCCGGACGCGGCGCGCGGGTGACGTTCGAGGTCGGGCCGCAGGCCGCGGCGCAGCTCGACGCGCTGGCCGCCGACTTGGGGGTCGGAACGCCCGTCGTCGTGCTCGCGGCCTTCGCGACGCTGCTGGGCGGCCACGCCGACCAGGACGACATCGTCATCGGCACGCCACTCGCCGGACCGGCCGGTGGGCTGCCCGACCCCATGCCGCTGCGCGTGGATCTGACCGGCGACCCCCTGTTCACCGAGGTCGTCGAGCGGGTGAGGTCCGGGCTGGACGAAGCCTGTGCGCACCACGGCCTCCCGTTCGACCACCTGGTACGGCTCCTGCGCCGAACCGCCGACCGCAGCCGGCACTCCCTCTTCCAGGCCCGATTCGATGTCGTGCCCAGTTGCGCCTGGTGGAACGGCGACCTGCGGGCCACCGTCGTCTCGGACGGCACCGCCGCGGCCGAGCCCGACGTCGCCCTCGTCCTGCGCGAGCGGCACGAGGGCCTGGCCGGCGACCTGCGCTACCGCGACGACCTGTTCGACGAGGCCACGGTCGAGCGACTGGGCGGTCATCTGGAGAGCCTGCTCACGGCAGTGGCCGCCGACGCGCGACGGCACCTGTCCGAACTGCCGCTCATGAGCTCCGGCGAGCGCCACCGCGTCCTTGTCGAGTGGAACGACACCACCGCCCCGATCGCGCCGGTGAACGGGGTGCACGAGCTGTGCGCCGCCCAGGTGCCACGTTCGCCCGATGCCATCGCCGTCTCCTGCGCCGGCCGGTCGCTGACCTACGCCGAGTTGGAGGCCGAGGCCAATCGCCTGGCACACCACCTCAAGGCGTCCGGCGTCGGGCCCGAGGTCGTGGTCGGCCTGTCGCTGGAGCGTGGCGTCGACATGGTGGTGGCGCTGCTCGCGATCTGGAAGGCCGGCGGCGCCTACCTGCCGCTGGACCCCGACTACCCGGCCGACCGGCTGGCGTACATGCTCTCCGACAGCGGCGCCTCCGTCGTCATCGGCTCCCGCGCCCTGGCCGGGACCTACGCCGACAGCGTCGCCGCCACGGTCTACCTGGACGACCCGGAGACGGCGGCGGCGATCGCCGCCGCGCCCGCGCACGCTCCCGAGGGCGTGACCCACCCCGACCAGCTCGCCTACGTCATCTACACGTCCGGCTCCACAGGTCTGCCCAAGGGCGTCGCGGTCGGCCACCGCGGTGTGGTCAACCGGCTGGTACGGATGCAGGAGACCTATGGGCTCACACCGGACGAGAAGGTGCTGCACAAGACGCCGCTGACCTTCGACGCCTCGGTGTGGGAGCTGTTCTGGCCGCTGTCGGTCGGCGCGCAGCTGGTTGTGGCGGAGCCCGGACGGCACCGCGACCTCGACTACCTCATCGCGCTGCTGGAGTCCGAACGCATCAGCGTCGTGCACTTCGTGCCCTCGCTGTTCAGGCTGTTCGTCTCGCATCCGGCGCTCGGCCCGCTGACCCACCTGCGGCTGCTGTTCTGCAGCGGCGAGGCGCTCGCCGCCGAGGACGTCGCCCGCTTCTACGCCAGGAACGCCACCACCGTGGTCGGCAACCTGTACGGCCCGACGGAGGCCTCGATCGAGGCGTCGTCCGCCCAGTGCGACCGGCCGGGCACCGGCACCGCCTCGCCGCCCATCGGCAGTCCGATCGGCAACGTGACCCTCCACGTCCTGGACAGGTTCCTGCGCCCGGTCCCGGTGGGCGTGCCCGGAGAGCTGTTCATCGGCGGCATCGGCGTGGGGCGCGGCTACGCCGGCCGGCCCGCCCTAACTGCCGAGCGCTTCGTCGCCGACCCCTTCGCCGCGGACGGTTCGCGCTTCTACCGCACCGGCGACCGGGTCAGGTGGCGCCCCGACGGCCAGATCGAGTACCTGGGCCGCGCCGACGACCAGGTCAAGGTCAGGGGAGTGCGGATCGAGCCGGGCGAGATCGAGGCCGCCCTGCTGGCCTTCCCGCAGATCACCGATGCGGTCGTGGTCGCCCTCGGCTCGGCCGGTGATCGGCGGCTCGTGGCCTACGTCGTGGCGGGAGGCGGCACTGGGGAGGCGCTGTCCACCAGCGACCTGCGGACCTTCCTGAGGCGAAGTCTGCCCGTCTATCTCATCCCTTCGGTGTTCGTTGAGCTGCCGGCTCTGCCGCTCAGCCCGAACGGCAAGGTCGACCGCGCCGCCTTGCCCGAGCCGGAGGCCGTACGGCCGGTGCTGTCGGCCCGGTTCCAGACACCGCGCACCCACACCGAGGAGGTGCTGACCGGCCTGTGGTCGGAGATCCTCCGCCTGGAGAGCGTCGGCGTCGGCGACGACTTCTTCGAGCTGGGCGGACACTCGCTGCTGGCCACCCAGGTCGTCTCCCGCATACGCGGGACCTTCGGGATCGAGCTGGACCTGGCCGCACTGTTCGACCACCCCACCATCGAGGCCCTGGCGACGATCGTCGACGGCGCGGCGCCAGGCGTCCTGGCCCCGCCCATCGTGGCGGCGGCCCGCGAAGGGCTGGTGCCGCTGTCGTTCGCGCAGCAGCGGCTCTGGTTCCTCAACCAGCTCGCGCCGCTGTCGCTCGAGTACAACGAGCCGCTCGCACTGCGGCTGCGTGGCGCGCTGGACACGGCGGCGCTGGGCGCGGCCCTGGACACGATCGTCGAGCGGCACGAGGTGCTGCGCACCCGCCTGGTCGCAGTGGACGGCGTCCCGCACCAGGTCGTCGACCCACCGTCCGGGTTCGCCCTAGACCTACTGGACCTCAGCGCCGAACCCGACGCGGCCGCGCGCGCCGAGGAACTGCACAGGGCCGACGTGATCGCGCCGTTCGACCTGGCGGCCGGACCGCTGGTACGCGGACGGCTGATCCGGCTCGGCCCGGAGGACCACGTGCTCAGCCTCGTCATGCACCACGTGGTGTCCGACGAGTGGTCCGTGGGCCTGCTGCGCCGGGAGCTCTCGTTGCTGTACGGCGCCTTCAGCCGGGGCGAGCCGTCGCCGCTGCCGCCGCTGCCGGTGCAGTACGCCGACTTCGCCGTCTGGCAGCGCGCCTGGCTTCAGGGCGAGGTGCTGGAGGGCCAGCTCGGCTACTGGCGCGACCGCCTGGCCGGTGCCCCGGTCCTGAACCTGCCGGCCGACCGGCCCCGCCCGCCCGTACGCTCCTCGGCCGGCGCGGTCGTCGAGTTCGGCGTCGACGCCTCCACGGTGGCACGGCTGCGCGCGGTCACCCGTGACGCCGGCGCCACCATGTTCATGACGATGTTCAGCGCGTACGTCGCCCTGCTGTCCCGCTACTGCGACCAGGACGACATCGTGGTCGGCACCCCGATCGCCAACCGCAACCGCGAGGAGATCGAGGATCTGATCGGGTTCTTCGTCAACACCCTCGCACTGCGCACCGACCTGTCCGGCGACCCCACCTTCACCGAGCTGATCGGCCGGGTCCGCGGCGAGGCGCTGGCCGCGTACGCCCACCAGGACCTGCCGTTCGAGCAGCTCGTCGACGCCCTGGAGACCGACCGCGACCGATCGCGCACGCCGGTGTTCCAAGTGCTGTTCAACTACAACAGGGACGGCGAGGCCGGCGCCGCGCGGGCCGAGCTCGGAGTGTCGGCGGCCGAGCTGCCCGGTGTGACGACCGCCAAGTTCGACCTGCGGATGATCATCGGCGAGGACGGCGACGCGCTGCAGGGCGCGATCGAGTTCAGCACCGACCTGTTCGACCGGCCGACCGTGGAGCGTATGGCCGGTCACCTGCGGGTGTTGCTGGCAGCCGTCTCCCGCGACCCGGACGTCCGGCTGTCGGAACTGCCCCTGCTGGCGCCCGCCGAACGGGACCGGCTCCTGCGCGATTGGAACGACACCGCGGTGCCCGTGCCCGCCGGCGTGGCGCACGAGTGGATCGCCTCCCGCGCGGCCGCCCAGGCCGATACCGCCGCGGTGGTCACCGCCGAGGGCACGCTGACCTACGCGGAGCTGGAGGCACGGGCCAACCGATTCGCCCATTACCTCAAGGCCTCGGGCGTCGGTCCGGAGGTCGTGGTCGGCCTATGTCTGCCGCGTGGCCTCGACCTGATCGTCGCGCTGCTCGGGGTGTGGAAGGCCGGCGGCGCCTACCTCCCGCTGGACCCCGGCCATCCGGCGGAGCGGTTGTCGTACATGCTGGCCGACAGCCGCGCGTCGGTGCTGGTCGGCACCGCCGACTCCCTGGACGTCCTGGCCGTGCGGCGGGCCCTCGTCGTAGTCCTGGACAACCCTGTGACCGCCGCCGCCATCGCCGGGCAGCCGGACACCGACCCCACGGTGCCGACGCTCCCCGCGCAGGCCGCGTACATCATGTACACCTCGGGGTCCACCGGGCAGCCCAAGGGCGTCCAGGTGACGCACGGCGGGCTGGCCGCCTACCTGTGGGGCGTGTCGGACCGCTTCGGGTGGGACACGCCCCGCCGGCGGTACGCACTGCTGCAACCGCTGTCCACCGACTTCGGCAACACCGTGGTGTTCGGCTGCCTGGTGTCCGGCGGCACGTTGTTCGTCCCCGAACCTGACGTGGTGCGCGACCCTGCGCTCCTGCGCGCGTACCTGAGCGAGCACGCCATCGACTACCTGAAGGTCGTCCCCTCCCAGCTCATGGCGCTGACCGCCGCCGACGGGCCCGCGGGGCTGCTGCCCGCCAGGGGTCTGGTGCTGGGCGGCGAGGCCTCACCGTCGCGGTGGGCGCGCGAACTCCTCGAGGCCGCGGGCGAGCGGACCGTCACCAACCACTACGGCCCGACCGAGACCACGATCGGCGTGGCCACCACTGTGCTGGACGCCGAGCAGCTGGCCGGGGTGGAGAGCGCGCCGATCGGCGGCCCCCTGCCCAACGCCCGGCTGTACGTGCTGGACCGGCACCTGGCCCCAGTGCCCGTGGGCGTGCCGGGCGAACTGTTCGTCGGCGGCCTCGGGGTCGCGCGCGGGTACGGCGGACGCCCGGCGCTGACGGCCGAGCGGTTCGTGGCCGACCCGTTCAGCGACGACGGCTCCCGCCTGTACCGCACCGGAGACCGGGTCCGGTGGCGCGCCGACGGCCGCCTGGAGTTCCTCGGCCGCGTCGATCACCAGGTGAAGATCCGCGGGTTCCGCGTCGAGCCGGGCGAGATCGAGTCCGCGCTGCGCTTCCACCCGGCCGTCGCCGCCGCGGCCGTCCTCGCGCGCGAAGACGGCGGGACAGCGGGGGAGCGCCGACTGGTCGCCTACCTGGTACCCGACGACCTCGAAGAGGGCCTCCCCCCAGCCGGCGACCTGCGCGCCTTCCTCCTCAGGTCCCTGCCCGAGCACCTCGTCCCGGCCGCCTTCGTCGAGCTCGCGGCCCTGCCGCTGACCTCCAACGGCAAGCTCGATCGCGCCGCCCTGACCGCCCCAGAAGGCACCCGCCCCGAGCTGGCCTCGGCGTTCGCCGCTCCCCGCACTCCGACCGAGCAGGCCCTGGCCGCCATCTGGTGCGAGGTCCTCGGCCTGGAACAGGTCGGGACCGCGGACAACTTCTTCGAGCTGGGCGGCCACTCGCTGCTGGCCACCCAGGTGGTCTCCCGGATCCGCGCCGCACTCGACGTCGAGGTGCCTCTGGCGACGCTGTTCGACCACCCCACCGTCGGGGATCTGGGCGCGGTCGTCGACGAGATCGCCCCGGCGCAGCTCGCGCCGCCGGTCGTGCCGGTGGAACGCGATCGGCCGCTGCCGCTGTCGTTCGCGCAGCAGCGGTTGTGGTTCCTCGACCAGCTCGAACCCGGCTCGACCGAGTACAACAACCCCCTGGCGCTGCGCCTGCGCGGCCCCCTGGACGTGGCGGCGCTGAGCGCCGCGCTCGACGCGATCGTCGAGCGGCACGAAGTGCTGCGTACCCGGTTCGTCGCCGTCGACGGCATCCCTCACCAGATCGTCGACCCGCCCACCGGATTCGGGCTCGGCTTCACCGACCTCACCGCCGGCCCCGGCGCGGAGGCCGCGGTCGAGGAGCTGGTCACCGCCGACGCGCTGACCCCCTTCGACCTGGCCGCCGGACCGCTGTTCCGCGGCCGGCTGTTCCGCCTCGGCGCCGACGACCACGTGCTCAGCCTGTGCATGCACCACGTGGTGTCGGACGAGTGGTCGGCTCTGGTGACCCGGGACGAGCTGTCGGTGCTGTACGACGCCTTCAGCCGGGGCGAGCCTTCACCGCTGCCGCCGCTGCCGGTGCAGTACGCCGACTTCGCCGTCTGGCAGCGCGAGCGGTTGCGCGGCGACTTCCTCGACGGCCAGCTCGGCTACTGGCGCGAACGGCTGGCCGGGGCACCGCCGCTGGAGCTGCCCACGGACCGCCCCCGCCCGCCCGTACGGTCCAGCGCCGGCGCCCTGGTCGACCTGTCCGTCGGCGAGGCCACCGTCACCGCCCTGCGCGAGCTCAGCCGCCAGAGCGGGGCGACGATGTTCATGACGCTGCTGTCGGCGCTCACCGTCCTGCTGGGCCGGTACGCCGACCAGGACGACGTGGTGGTGGGCACCCCGATCGCCAACCGGACGAGGGCCGAGACCGAGGGACTGATCGGCTTCTTCGTCAACACGCTGGTGCTGCGTACCGACCTGTCGGGCGATCCCACGTTCGCCGAGGTCGTGTCGCGGGTCCGGCAGGAGGCGCTGGGCGCCTACGCTCACCAGGACATGCCGTTCGAGCAGCTCGTGGAGGCCCTCCACCTGGAACGGGACCTCAGCCGCTCGCCCCTGTTCCAGGTCCTGTTCGGCGTCGAGCGGGTGCGTGACGACGACCGCCTGACCTTCACCGGCCTCACCGGCGAGCCGTTCCCCGTGGGCGCGGTCGAGGCGAGGTTCGACCTGACCGTCGCGCTGGGCGAACAGGACGACGCGATCACCGGCACCCTCCTGTACAGCACCGAGCTGTTCGATCACGCCACGATGGAACGCCTTGCACGCCACCTCGTCGACGTGCTGGACATGGTGGCGGCCCATCCGCATCGCCGCCTTTCGGAACTGCCCCTGGCCAACGACGACGAACGCCGCCTGGTCGAGATCGAGTGGAACCGGACCGCCACGCCCCTGCCCGAGGTGGGCGGCGTGCACGAGCTGGTCGCGGCCAGGGCCGCCGAACGGCCGACGGCCACCGCGGTGACGTACGGCGAGCGGTCGCTGACCTACGCCGAGCTGGACGCCCAGGCCAACCGGCTGGCCCACCATCTGCGCAGTGTGGGAGTGGGACCGGAGACGGTCGTGGGGCTGTATCTGCCGCGCGACCTCGACCTGATCGTCATGATGCTCGCCGTGCTCAAGGCCGGCGGCGCGTACCTCCCCCTCGACACCACCCACCCGGCCGACCGCATCGCCATGATGATCGCCGACAGCCGCGCGTCGGTGCTGGTCGGCATGAGCGATGACCTCGACGAGCTGCTGGTGGGGCGGGTCCGGCTGGTGGCACTGGACGACGCCGCCACGGTCGCTGCCGTGGCGGCGGCGCCCGCCCAGGCCCCCGAGGCGGCCGTCCACCCCGGCGGGCTCGCGTACGTGATCTACACCTCCGGGTCGACGGGCCGGCCCAAGGGCATCGCCGTGACCCACCGCGACATCGTGTCGCTGGTCACGGCCGGCGACTACGTGACGCTGCGCGCCGACGACGTGGTGGCGCAGGCGTCGACCACGACGTTCGACGCGGCCACGTTCGAGGTGTGGGGGGCCCTGACGTCAGGCGCGGCCCTGGCCGGGATCGACAAAGACGTGCTGCTGTCGCCCGCGCGGCTGTCCGAGCAGATCAGGCAGGCCGGCGTCACCACCATGTTCCTCACCACCGCGCTGTTCAACCGCCTGGCGAGCGAGACCCCCGAGGCGTTCGGCGGCCTGCGGAACCTGCTGTTCGGCGGCGAGGCGGTCGACCCGTCGAGTGTCCGGCGGGTGCTCGAACACGGCCGGCCCGAACGCCTCCTGCACGTGTACGGGCCGACCGAGACGACGACGTACGCGACCTGGCACCTGGTGGAGCGGGCGGGCACCGGGCCGGTGCCGATCGGCGGCCCGCTGGCGAACATGCGCGCCCTGGTCCTCGACCGGCACCTGCGCCCGCTCCCCGTGGGAGTGGCGGGCGAGCTGTTCCTGGGCGGCGTGGGCGTGGCGCGTGGCTACTCCGGCCGCCCGGAGCTGACGGCCGAGCGGTTCGTAGCCGACCCGTTCGCCGGCGACGGCTCCCGCCTGTACCGCACCGGCGACCGGGTGCGATGGCTGCCCGAAGGTGCGATCGAGTTCCTCGGCAGGGTGGACGAGCAGGTCAAAGTACGGGGCTTCCGCATCGAACCTGGCGAGATCGAGGCCGCCCTGCTCGCGCACCCGCGACTCGCGGCGGCTCTCGTCGTGGCCCGCGAGGACGGCGCCGACCGCCGCCTGGTCGGTTACGTGGTGCCGGCAGACCTGACCGAAGGCGCTCCCTCCACCGGAGAGCTGCGCACCTTCCTGCGCATGACGCTGCCCGACTACCTGGTGCCCTCGGCGTTCGTCGAGCTCACCACCTTCCCGCTGAACGCCAACGGGAAGATCGACCGTGCCGTGCTCCCCGCACCGGACAACAGCCGCCCCGACCTGGGCGAGGAGTTCGTCGCCCCCCGCTCGGCCACCGAGGAGATCCTTGCCGGAGTGTGGGCCGAGGTGCTCGGCCTGGAACGCGTGGGTGTCACCGACAGCTTCTTCGACCTGGGCGGCCACTCGCTGATCGCCACGCAGGTCACCTCACGCGTACGCGCCGCCTTCGGGGTGGAGATCGCGCTCGCCACCCTCTTCGACCACCCGACGGTCGCCGGGCTGGCCGAGGTGATCGACGTCGCGGCTCCCGGACACCTGGCGCCGCCCATCGTGCCCGTCGGCCGCGACAAGCCGCTCCCGCTGTCGTTCGCGCAGCAGCGGCTGTGGTTCCTGGACCAGCTGGAGCCCGGCTCGGTGGAGTACAACGTGCCGCTCGCCCTCCGCCTGCGTGGACCCCTTGACGCCCTCGCGCTCGAAGCCGCCCTCGACGCCATCGTGGAGCGGCACGAAGTGTTGCGCACCCGCCTGGTCGGCCGCGAGGGCGTCGCGTACCAGAGCGCCGACCCGCCGGGCGGCTTCGGCCTGGTCGTCACCGACCTCACCGGCGAACCCGACGCACTCGACCGGGCCAAGGCCCTGGTCGCCGTCGACGCGGCGACGCCGTTCGACCTGGCAGCGGGGCCCGTCGTGCGCGGCCGGCTGGTCCGGCTGGCCTCCGACGACCATGTCCTCAGCCTGGTGCTCCACCACGTCGTCTCGGATGAGTGGTCCGGCGGGGTGCTGCGCCGGGAGCTGTCGGCGCTGTACGAGTCGTTCACGCAGGGGGAGCCGTCGCCGTTGGCGCCGTTGCCGGTGCAGTATGCCGATTTCGCGGTCTGGCAGCGTGCGTGGTTGCAGGGGGAGGTGCTGGAGGGTCAGCTCGGCTACTGGCGTGAGCGGCTGGCCGGTGCTCCCGTGCTGGACCTGCCCACCGACCGGCCTCGTCCAGCCGTGCGGTCCACGGCCGGCGCCCTCGTCGACTTCGAGATCCCGAGGGAGGCCGCCGCCGCTCTGCAAGCCATGAGCCGGGACGCGGGGGCGACGATGTTCATGACGCTGCTGGCCGCCTTCAGCGTGCTCTTGGGCAAGTACGCGGGTCAGGACGACGTGGTGGTGGGCACGCCGATCGCCAACCGCAACCGGGCCGAGACCGAGGACCTGATCGGCTTCTTCGTCAACACCCTGGTGATGCGTACCGACCTGTCCGGCGACCCGACCTTCGCCGACATCGTCGCCCGTGTCCGTCAGGAGGCGCTCAACGGGTACGCCCATCAGGACGTGCCGTTCGAGCAGCTGGTCGACGCCCTGCAGCCGGAGCGCGACCGCAGCCGCACGCCGTTGTTCCAGGTGTTCTTCAACCACCTCGGCGTCGCCGACCGCCCCGGGGGCGACTCCGGTCTCACCGGTGAGGTCCTGCGCTCGCCGCACACGACCTCCAAGTTCGACCTCACCCTCTTCACCAGCGCCGGTGCCGATGGCATCACTGGGACGCTCGAGTACAGCACCGCGCTGTTCGACCGGTCGACGGTGGAGCGCTTCGCGGGTCATCTGGTGCGGCTGCTGGGTGTGGTGGCGGCTGACCCGGGTGTGTCGTTGTCGGAGATTTCGCTGCTGGGTGGGGAGGAGCGGTTTGGGGAGTGGAACGACACCGGGGTGGGTGTGCCTGGTGTGGGTGGGGTGCATGAGTTGTTCGCTCGGTGGGTGGCGGAGGCTCCGGATGTGGTGGCGGTGGTGGCTGGTGGGGGGTCGCTGACTTACGCCGAGTTGGAGGTGCGGGCGAATCGGCTGGCTAATCATTTGCGTGTGTTGGGGGTGGGTTCGGAGTCGGTGGTGGGGGTGTGTCTGCCGCGGGGTCTGGACTTCTTGGTGGCGTTGCTGGGTGTGTGGAAGGCGGGCGGCGCGTACCTGCCTCTCGACCCCGGCTATCCGGTGGAGCGGCTGGACTGGTTGCTGGCTGATAGTGGCGCTTGTCTGGTGATCGGGCAGGGTGGTTTGTCGCTGGATGATCCGGCGGTGGTCCAGGCGTCGGGTGTGGCGCCGGTGGTGGAGACACATGCTGATCAGTTGGCGTATGTGATTTATACGTCGGGGTCGACGGGGTGGCCGAAGGGGGTGTTGTCGGCTCATGCAGGTTTGGTGAATCGGCTGGCGTGGATGCAGGACGCCTACGGGCTGGCCGTGGGTGAGCGGGTGTTGCATAAGACGGCGGCGACGTTTGATGTGTCGTTGTGGGAGTTGGTGTGGCCGCTGACGGTCGGGGCGACGGTGGTGGTGGCTGAGCCGGGCCGGTCGGGGGATGTCGGTTACCTGGCGGGGTTGTTGGCCCGGGAGCGGGTTGGTGTGGTGCATTTCGTGCCGTCGATGTTGCGGGAGTTTGTGCGGGAGTGTCCGGTGCTGCCGGATGTGCGGTTGGTGGTGTGTAGTGGGGAGGCGCTGGACGGCCGGGATGTGGCGCGGTTGCGTGCGGTGAACCCGGGCGTGGTGGTGGAGAACTTGTACGGGCCGACCGAGGCCTCGATCGACGTGTCGCGGTGGACGTGTGGGGGTGAGGAGCGGCCGCCGATCGGTGCGCCGATCGCGAACATGCGGCTGCATGTGCTGGATGGTCATCTGCGGCCGGTCCCGGTGGGGGTGGCGGGGGAGTTGTATCTGGCCGGGGTTGGTCTGGCGCGCGGCTATGGCGGCCGGCCGGAGTTGACCGCGGAGCGGTTCGTGGCTGATCCGTTCGCGGGGGATGGCTCGCGGTTGTATCGCACGGGGGATCGGGCTCGGTGGCGGGCTGATGGGGTGGTGGAGTATCTGGGCCGGATCGACCATCAGGTCAAGGTCCGCGGGTTCCGGATCGAGCCGGGCGAGATCGAAACCGCCCTGCTGGCTCACCCCGCGATCGCCTCCGCCGTCGTAGTCGCACGGGAGGACGGCGGCCATCGCAGGCTGGTGGCCTATCTCGTGGCGAGCGACGTCGCCGTCGGTGTGCCAACCCCCGGCGAGCTGCGCACCTTCCTGGCTGCCACGCTGCCGGACTACATGATCCCCGCCCTGTTCGTGGAGTTGGCGTCGTTCCCGCTCAGCCCCAACGGCAAGCTGGACCGAGCCGCACTACCCGCCCCGGACACGGCGCAGCCCGATCCCACGCAACCGTACGCCGCCCCGCGCACCGAGGCCGAGCTGGTGTTGAGCGAGGTGTGGGCCGAGGTGCTCGGGCTGGAGCGGGTCGGCACGTCCGACAACTTCTTCGAGCTGGGCGGCGACTCGATCATCAGCATCCAGGTGGTGGCGCGGGCGAGGCTGCGCGGCGTCCACGTGACCCCCGGCCAGTTGTTCGAGCACCAGACGGTGGCCGAGCTCGCCTCGGTCGCCCGGCAGACCTCTTTCGTGGAGGCTGAGCAGGGGATTGTGACCGGAGAGGTCCGGCTCACGCCGATCCAGCGGGCGTTCGTCGAGCGCCGGCTGCCCGAGCGCGACCACTACAACCAGTCGCTCCTGCTGGAGATCGAACCCCGCGTCGAGGCCGCGCCGCTGCGGGTGGCGCTGGCCGCACTGCTGGAGCACCACGACGCGCTGCGCCTGCGGCTCACCGGCGACGGGACGCAGGCCCGGCAGCACATCGAGACGGCCGAACCGGCCGACGTGCTCACCATCGTCGAGCTGACGGAGCCGGACGAGGCCGCGGAGCGAGAGCGGATGACAGCCGCCGCCATCGCCGCGCAGCAGAGCCTGAGCCTCGAGCACGGCCCGCTGCTCCGCGCCGTGCTCTTCGAACGGGCCGAGCCCGGCGATGACCGGCAGACCGAGCGGAGCCAGGCGCTGCTTCTGGTCGTCCACCACCTCGCCGTGGACGGCGTCTCCTGGCGGATCCTCACCGAGGACCTCGAATCCGCCTACGAACAGGCAGCGCGTGGAACCCCCATCCGGCTCGCCGCCAAGACCACCTCCTTCCAGCGCTGGGCCGAGCGGCTGAGCGAGCTGGCCGAATCTCCGGAACTCGCCGCCGAGGCCGGATACTGGCTCGCGGCCGGCGGGCTCGGTGCGCCCCTTCCCCGCGACCACGCCGACGGGGACAACGATCTCTCCTCGGCCCGCACGGTGCACAGGCAACTGACCACGCGGCAGACCTCCCGGCTCCTGCACGAGGTGCCCGGCGCCTACCGCACGCAGATCAACGATGTGTTGCTGACCGCCCTCGGCCTCGTGGTCGCCGAATGGACCGGCGAGCCCACCGTGTCGGTCGACCTCGAAGGCCACGGCCGAGAGGACGTCGGACCCGGCTTCGATGTCTCCCGCACGGTCGGCTGGTTCACCACGCTGTACCCGGTGGTCATCCCCCTGCGGGGTTATCTCCAGGACCCCGGCGCGGCGCTCAAGCAGACCAAGGAGCAGCTCAAACGAGTGCCCCGCAGAGGATTCGGCCACGGCCTGCTCCGCCACCTGGCCGGCGGTGACGTCGCAGGAACGCTCGCCGCCATGCCCGCGCCGGAGATCAGCCTCAACTACCTGGGCCAGATCGACATGGGCGCCACCAGCCAGAGCAGGTTCCGCCGAACCAACGGCTCTCTGGCCCCAGACCGCGCGGCACGCGGACCGCGCGGCCACCTCGTCGAGCTCGACTGCCGGGTCGCGAATGGACGGCTGGAGCTCGGCTGGACCTACTCCGAACAGGTACACGAGCCCACCACCATCGAACGGCTCGCACGGCGCTACCAGGAGGTGCTCGAGCAGGTGATCGACCACTGCTGCAGCCCGGGAGCCGGCGGCTACACCCCGTCGGATTTCCCGCTGGCCGATCTCGATCAGGCCCAGCTCGACCTCATCCAGCAACGGCTCGGCTTCTCCCCACCACAGGGCCAGACCCCGGCCGGCGGCGCCGCAGAGTTCCCGGGGCGATCATGACCGCCACGCCCCGGCCGGGCGCCGGACAGCAGCCGCGCAGCATCGAGGACATCTACCCCCTCACTGCCCTGCAGCAGGGCATGCTCTTCCACACCCGGCTCACCCCGAACAGCGGGATGTACTGGGTGCAGAACGCCCTGCTCGTCGAAGGGCACCTGGACCTCGACTCGTTCGTACGTGCCTGGGAGCTGATGTTCGCCCGGCATCCCGTGCTCAGGAGCACCGTGGTAGCCGAGGGCGTCCCGACACCAGTGTCGGTCATCTCCCTATCGGTGCCGCTGCCACTGGAGGTGCTGGACTGGCGGGGCCTCGACGAGGCAGAGCAGGCCACGGCGGTGGAAGAGCTCATCCAGCGCGACCGGGCCAGGGGCGCTGATTTCGACCGGCCCACACTCGTGCGCGTCACGCTGATCCGGTTGGCGGAGGATCGGCACCAACTGGTGCTGGGCTACCACCACCTCGTCATGGACGGCTGGAGCGTCTCCATCCTGCTGGGCGAACTGGTCGAGGCCTACCACGCCTACCACGGGGGCACCGCACCCCAGCTGCCCCATCGCCGGCCGTTCCGCGACTACGTCGCCTGGCTCGGCCGACGCGACCGGAGTCAGGAAGAGGCGTACTGGCGCGACCGCCTGAGCGGCGTCACGACCGCCACCTCCCTGGGCATCGAACGGAACACGGGAGAGCAGGGCTACCGAACCCACCGCGTACGGCTCTCACCGGAGACCACGGCCGCCTTGGCGGAGGTCGCCCGCCGGCACCGGCTCACCATCAACACCGTGGTGCAGGGTGCGTGGGCACTGACCCTGTCGGCCTACAGCGGCGAGGACGACGTCGTGTTCGGGGTGACCACCTCCGGGCGCACCGAGGAACTCGACGGCGTGGAGTCGATGATCGGCCTGTTCATCAACACCACCCCGGCCCGGGTCCGCGTCGACGACGATCTCCCCCTCACCGAGTGGCTGGCCCGCCTGCAGGCCGACCAGGTCGCCGCCCGACGCCACGAGCACACGCCGCTTCTCGACGTGCAATCGTGGAGCGAGGTGCCAGCGGGCCGGCCGCTGTTCGACAGCCTCTTCGTCTTCGAGAACGTGCCCGACGGCCGGGTCCTCCAGGACGGGCTGCGGCTGACGGACAACCTGTCGAGGGAACAGTCGAACTACCCCCTCACCGCCATCGCCTCACCCGGGCATCGGCTCACCGTCGGCATCACCTACGACTGCGGCCGGTTCGACGCCGTGGCCGTGGAAGCGATGGCCGACCACCTGACGGGACTACTGGGTGCGATCGCTGAGGATCCGGGGCGGCGGTTGTCGGAGATTTCGCTGCTGGGTGGGGAGGAGCGGTTTGGGGAGTGGAACGACACCGGGGTGGGTGTGCCTGGTGTGGGTGGGGTGCATGAGTTGTTCGCCCGGTGGGTGGCGGAGGCTCCGGATGTGGTGGCGGTGGTGGCTGGTGAGGGGTCGCTGACCTACGCCGAGTTGGAGGTGCGGGCCAATCGGCTGGCTAATCATTTGCGTGTGTTGGGGGTGGGTCCGGAGTCGGTGGTGGGGGTGTGTCTGCCGCGGGGGCTGGACTTCATGGTGGCGCTGCTGGGCGTATGGAAGGCGGGCGGCGCCTATCTACCGCTAGACCCCGGCTATCCGGTGGAGCGGCTGGACTGGTTGCTGGCTGATAGTGGCGCTTGCCTGGTGATCGGGCAGGGTGGGTTGTCGCTGGATGATCCGGCGGTGGCTGGGGCGTCGGGTGTGGCGCCGGTGGTGGAGACACATGCTGATCAGTTGGCGTATGTGATTTATACGTCGGGGTCGACGGGGTGGCCGAAGGGGGTGTTGTCGGCTCATGCAGGTTTGGTGAATCGGCTGGCGTGGATGCAGGACGCCTACCGGCTGGCCGTGGGTGAGCGGGTGTTGCATAAGACGGCGGCGACGTTTGATGTGTCGTTGTGGGAGTTGGTGTGGCCGCTGACCGTCGGGGCGACGGTGGTGGTGGCTGAGCCGGGCCGGTCGGGGGATGTCGGTTACCTGGCGGGGTTGTTGGCCCGGGAGCGGGTTGGTGTGGTGCATTTCGTGCCGTCGATGTTGCGGGAGTTTGTGCGGGAGTGTCCGGTGCTGCCGGATGTGCGGTTGGTGGTGTGTAGTGGGGAGGCGCTGGACGGCCGGGATGTGGCGCGGTTGCTTGCGGTGAACCCGGGCGTGGTGGTGGAGAACTTGTACGGGCCGACCGAGGCCTCGATCGACGTGTCGCGGTGGACGTGTGGGGGTGAGGAGCGGCCGCCGATCGGTGCGCCGATCGCGAACATGCGGCTGCATGTGCTGGATGGTCATCTGCGGCCGGTCCCGGTGGGGGTGGCGGGGGAGTTGTATCTGGCCGGGGTTGGTCTGGCGCGCGGCTATGGCGGCCGGCCGGAGTTGACGGCCGAGCGGTTCGTGGCTGATCCGTTCGCGGGGGATGGCTCGCGGTTGTATCGCACGGGGGATCGGGCTCGGTGGCGGGCTGATGGGGTGGTGGAGTATCTGGGCCGGATCGACCATCAGGTCAAGGTCCGCGGGTTCCGGATCGAGCCGGGAGAGATCGAAACCGCCCTGCTCACCCACCCGGCGATCGGCTCTGCTGTGGTGGTTGCTGATGATCGGCAGCGGCTGATCGGCTATCTCGTGGCGAGTGATGTCGCTGTCGGTGTGCCAACCCCCGGTGAGCTGCGCGCGTTCCTGGCTGTCACGTTGCCGGATTACATGATCCCCGCGCTGTTCGTGGAGTTGGCGTCGTTCCCGCTGAGTGTCAATGGCAAGTTGGATCGGGCCGCGCTGCCGGCCCCTGACGGCGCCGGGTTGTTGTCGGCGGGGCAGTCTTCCGGTTTCCGTTCGCCGGTGGAGGAGATGCTGGCCGGGGTCTGGGCGCAGGTGCTCGGGTTGGATCGGGTCGGTGTGGAGGATGATTTCTTCGAGTTGGGTGGGCATTCGCTGCTGGCGACGCAGGTGATGTCGCGGGTGCGGGCGGTGTTCGAGGTTGAGGTGCCGTTGGCGGCGTTGTTCGAGCATCGCACGGTGGCGGGGTTGGCTCGGGTGGTGGAGGGGTCGGCTCGGGGCAGGCTGGCCCCGCCGATCGTCGCGACGCGGCGCGAAGGGCCGCTGCCGCTGTCGTTCGCACAACAGCGACTGTGGTTCCTCGACCAGCTCGAACCCGGGTCCACCGAGTACCACCTGCCCATGGCCATGCAGTTGGCCGGCCGGCTCGACCCGGGCGCTCTGAGCGCGGCGCTCGACCTCGTGGTGGAGCGGCACGAGGTGCTGCGCACCCGTCTGCTCAGCGTCGACGGCGTCGGCATGCAGGTGATCGACCCTCCCTCCGGAGCCGGCCTGACCCTGATGGACCTCGGTGACGAGCCGGACCCCCTGGCCCGCGCGGAGGCGATCATCGCGGCGGACGCGCGGACCCCGTTCGACCTCGCGACCGGTCCGCTGCTCCGCGCCCGGCTGATCCGGTTGGGGCCGGACGACCATGTGCTGAGCCTGTGTATGCACCATGTGGTCTCCGACGAGTGGTCCGCCGGCGTGCTCCGCCACGAGCTGGTGGTGGCGTACGAGGCCTTCACCCGCGGTGACGCCTGCCCGCTGCCACCGCCCCCGGTACAGTACGCCGACTTCGCGATCTGGCAGCGCCAATGGCTGCGCGGGGACGTCCTGGACGGGCAGCTCGCGTACTGGAAGGGAAGGCTGGCCGGAGCGCCGCCGCTGGAGCTGCCCACAGACCGGCCACGCCCGGCGGCCCGCTCCTCGGCGGGGGCGACGCTCGACTTCGAGGTTCCCGCGGCGACCGTCCAAAGGTTACGGGCCGTCGGCGGGGACGCTGGCGCCACGATGTTCATGACCCTGCTGTCGGCCTTCACGGTGCTGTTGGGCAAGTACGCGGGTCAGGACGACGTCGTGGTCGGCACGCCCATCGCCGGCCGCAACCACGAGGAGATCGAGGATCTCGTCGGGTTCTTCGTCAACACCCTCGTCCTGCGCACCGACCTGTCGGGCGACCCCACGTTCAGCGAGATCGTCGGACGGGTCCGGAGCGAGGCACTGGGCGCCTACGCTCACCAGGACGTGCCGTTCGAGCGGCTCGTCGAGGTGCTGCAGCCGGAGCGGGACCGGTCGCGCACCCCGCTGTTCCAGGTCATGTTCGACTACGCGCAGGGCGGGGGAGCGGGCTGGGAAGCGGGCTTCGGCGACGGCTTCACCGTCTCCGGTCTGCGGCTACCCCGCGAGACCTCGCTCTACGACCTCGCCCTCGTGCTGGCCGACGAGGGCGAGGACGCCCCGTTGAGCGGCGTGGTCGAGTACAGCACAGAACTGTTCGACCGCTCGACCGTGGAACGGCTGGTCCAGCACCTGGTCGCGCTGCTCGAGACGGTGGCGCGGCGCCCGCACGACCACCTGTCGGACCTCTCGCCGCTCGACGCCGATGAGCTCCGGCGCGTCGTCACCACATGGAACGACACCGTCCTGGACGTGCCCGCGGCGATCGAGGCCGCCACCGGTGTGGCGGCCAGGGTGCGTGGTGTGCACGAGCTGGTGGCCGCACAGGCGGCCCGCCGACCCCACGACGTGGCCGTGGTGGCCGAGGACGCGTCGTTGACTTACGCCCAGCTCGACGCACGGGCGAACCGGCTGGCGCACCATCTGCGCGAGCTCGGGGCCGGGCCGGAGACGGTCGTCGCGCTCTGCCTGCCCCGCGGACTGGACCTCGTCGTGGCCCTCCTGGCGACGTGGAAGGCCGGGGCGGCGTACCTGCCCGTCGACCCCGACTATCCGGCCGAGCGAGTGGCGTTCATGCTGGAGGACGGCCGGGCCGGCGTCGTGCTGGCGGTCCGGTCCGTGGAGCTGCCCGAAAGCTCCTTGACGGTCCTGCTCGACGACCCGGAGACGGCCGCCGCCATCGAGGCCAGGCCGCCGACCGCGCCGCGGCTCGAGTGCCTGCCCGCCCAGGTCGCCGCCGTGATCTACACCTCCGGCTCCACCGGCCGCCCCAAGGGCGTGCTGGTCCCCCACTCCTCGCTGATGAGCGTCTTCGCGGCGTGGGCGAGCTCGTACGCACCGGCCGGCGCCGCCTATCGCTGGCTGTCGGTCACCAGCGCCAGCTTCGACGTCTTCACCGGCGACGTGGTGCGGGCGCTGTGCTCCGGTGGCGCGCTGATCCTGGCCCCCACCGGCCTCCAGGCCTCGGCCCCCAACCTGGCCCGCACGGTGGCCGAGCACGGCGTGAACGCTTTCGAGTCGGCCCCCCGCTTCGTCGACGAGCTGGTGGCGCACCTCGAGTCGACGGGCGAGCGGTTGGAGACGCTGCGCCTGGTGATCGTCACCACGGACGTGTGGCGCTCACCCGGAGTGGTTCGCGCCCGCCGCGTGCTCGGCCCCGACGTCCGGCTGCTGACAGCCTTCGGGATCACCGAGACCACGATCGACTCCACCTACAGCGACCTGGCGGGTATAGAGCCCGGTGACGAGCGGCCGACCCCGATCGGCGGCCCCCTCCCGAACACCCGGGTCTACGTGCTGGACCGTTTCCTGTCACCGGTGCCGGTCGGGGCGCCGGGAGAGCTGTTCGTCGGCGGCCCCGGGGTGGCCCGCGGCTATGGCGGTCGCCCCGAGTTGACCGCCGAGCGGTTCGTGGCCGACCCGTTCGCCGCCGACGGCTCCCGGCTGTACCGCAGCGGCGACCGGGTCCGCTGGCGGACGGATGGCCAGCTGGAGTTCCTGGGCCGGGCGGACCAGCAGGTGAAGGTGCGCGGATTCCGGATCGAGCCCGGTGAGGTCGAGGCGGCCCTGCTCCTGCACCCCGACGTGGTTGCCGCGGTCGTGGTGGCTCAGGCGGACGGCGGCGACGCACGGCTGGTCGCCTACGCGGTGCCGGCCTCATCCGCCACCGGACTGCCGCCCACGACCGAGCTGCGCGCCTTCCTGCGGACGACCCTGCCCGACTACCTGATCCCGTCGGTGTTCGTGGAGCTGGCGTCGGTCCCGCTGACCCTTCACGGCAAGATCGACCACCGCGCACTGCCGGCGCCGGACGGGACACGCCCCGAACTCGGGGTGGCGTTCTCAGGCGCGCGGACGCCGGGTGAGGAGATCTTGGCCGGGGTGTGGGCCGAGGTGCTGGGCCTGGAACGGGTCGGGATCGAGGACGACTTCTTCGACCTGGGCGGGCACTCGCTGCTGGCCACCCAGGTGATCTCCCGGGTGCGGGCCGCGTTCGGGGTGGAGGTGCCGCTGGCCGCCCTGTTCGACCACCCGACCGTGGGCGAGCTCATCGAGGTCATCGAGGCGTCGTCGCCGGAGGCGGCGCCCCCGATCATCCCGGTGCCTCGGAGCGGGCGGGTGCCGTTGTCGTTCGCGCAGCAGCGGTTGTGGTTCCTGGACCAACTGGAGCCGGGCTCGGTGGAGTACAACGTGCCGGTCGCGCTGCGCCTGCGCGGGGCGCTGGACGTGGCGGCGCTGAGCGCGGCGCTCGACGCGATCGTGGAACGGCACGAGGTGCTGCGCACCCGGTTCGCCGCCACTGATGGGGTTGCTTACCAGGTCGTCGACCCGCCATCCGGGTTCGGGCTGGAGGTCGTGGACCTCACCGGCGAGCCCGACGGGCCCGCGCGGGCCGAGGGCATGGCCGTCGCCGACGCGGCCGCGCCGTTCGACCTGGCGGCCGGACCCCTTTTCAGAGGACGGCTGATCCGGCTCGGCCCGGACGACCACCTGCTCAGCCTGAGCATGCATCATGTGGTGTCCGACGAGTGGTCGACGGTCGTCCTGCGCACGGAACTGGCGGCCCTCTACCAGGCGTTCTCGCGTGGGGAGCCGTCGCCGCTGAAGCCGTTGCCGGTGCAGTACGCCGACTTCGCGGTCTGGCAGCGTGAGTGGCTGCGGGGCGAGGTGCTGGAGGGGCAGCTCGGTTACTGGCGTGAGCGGCTGGACGGTGCTCCTCTGCTGGACTTGCCGACCGACCGGCCGCGCCCCGCCGTACGCACCTCGAGCGGTGCGAAGGTCGCGTTCACGGTGCCGGCGGATACGGTGGCCGGGCTGCGGAAGCTGACGCGGCAGAGCGGCGCGACGATGTTCATGACACTGCTGTCGGCCTTCACCGTGCTGCTCGGCAGGTATGCCGATCAGGACGACGTGGTGGTGGGCACGCCGATCGCCAACCGCAACCGGTCCGAGGTCGAGGATCTGGTCGGGTTCTTTGTCAACACGTTGGTGTTGCGTACCGACCTGTCCGGCGATCCGACGTTCGGCGAGTTGGTCGGTCGGGTGCGGGGTGCGGCGTTGGGTGCGTACGCCCACCAGGATGTGCCGTTCGAGCAGGTCGTCGACGCTCTCGCTCCCGAGCGCGACCGGTCCCGCCACCCGCTGTTCCAGGTCCTGTTCGAGTACGCGCAAGGAGCCGGGGGCGGCTGGGCGTCGGGGCTCGGCGACGGGTTCGACGTCTCGGGCGTACCGCTTCCGCAGCGGACCGCGCTCTACGACCTCACGCTCGTCCTGTCTGACAACGGCCAGGACGCCTGGCTGAGCGGGCAGGTCGAGTACAGCACCGACCTGTTCGACGAAACGACCGTGGAACGGCTGGTCGAGCACCTCACCATCCTGCTGGAGGCGGTCGCGGCCGACCCCGACCGGCGGCTGTCGGAGGTACGGCTCCTGCCGGAGGACGAGCGTCGGCAGGTGGTCGAGGGGTGGAACGACACCTTGGTGCCTGGTGGTGGGGCGTCGGGGGTGCATGAGCTGATCGCGGGACGGGTGGTGGCGGCTCCGCAGGCCGTGGCCGTGGTCTGTGGTGAGGAGTCGCTGACCTACGCCCAGCTTGAGGCGCGGGCCGGTCGGCTGGCCGGGCATCTGCGTGGGCTTGGGGTGGGTCCGGAGTCGGTGGTGGGGGTGTGCCTGCCGCGGGGGCTGGATCTGGTGGTGGCGGTGCTGGCGGTCTGGAAGGCGGGTGGGGCTTGTCTGCCTGTTGACCTGGATTATCCGGTGGAGCGGGTGGCGTTCATGCTGGCCGACAGCGGGGTGCGGGTTGTGGTGGCGGATGCGCCGGTGGCGGGTGATGTCCTGGTCGTGAGTCCGGACGTCCAGGCGGGGCCGGGATCGGTTTCGGAGGCGGTGTGCGATCCGGGGCAGTTGGCGTGTGTGATCTACACGTCGGGGTCGACGGGCAGGCCGAAGGGTGTGCTGGTGACGCATGGGTCGCTGGCCGGGACGTATGAGGCGTGGTCGCGGACGCATTTCTCGCAGCCGTTGCGGTGGTTGTCGGTGACCAGTGTGGGTTTCGACGTCTTCACCGGTGATCTGGTCCGGGCGTTGTGTTCCGGCGGCGCTCTGGTGTTGGGCGAGGTCGGGGTGCAAGCTTCTGCTTCGGAGTTGGCGGAGGTGATCGCTGGGTTCGGGGTGAATGCGCTGGAGTTGGCGCCGCGGTTTGTCGATGGCTTGGTGGATTATCTGGCCGGGTCGGGGCGGCGGCTGGAGTCTTTGCGGTTGGTGGTGGTGACCACCGATGTGTGGCGGACTTCTGCTGTGGTGCGGGCTCGCGAGGTGTTGGGTGCGCGGCTGCTGACCGCGTTCGGCATCACCGAGACCACGATCGACTCGACCTACAGCGAGTTGGCCGGGATCGAGGCGGGGGCGGATGGGCCTGCTCCGATCGGCGGCCCGTTGCCGAACACGCGGGTGTATGTGCTGGATCGGCATCTTCAGCCGGTCCCGGTCGGCGTTCCGGGGGAATTGTTCATCGCCGGTGTCGGCGTGGCTCGGGGATACGGCGGCCGCCCCGACCTCACGGCCGAGCGGTTCATCGCCGACCCGTTCGCCGCTGACGGCTCGCGCCTTTACCGGGCCGGTGACCGGGTGCGCTGGCTACCCGGCGGCGAGCTGGAGTTCCTGGGCCGCGCCGACCATCAAGTGAAGATCCGCGGTTACCGGATCGAGCCGGGCGAGGTCGAAGCCGCGCTGCTGGCGCACCCTGCGGTCAGCGCCGCCGTGGTGGTTGCTGATCCGCTGGAGCGGTTGGTCGCTTACGTGGTCGGAGAGCTGCCGCCGGTTGCGGAGTTGCGCGCGTTCCTGCGGGACAGCCTGCCCGAGTACATGGTGCCGTCGATATTCATGGAGTTGTCGGCTCTGCCGGTGACCCGGCACGGCAAGCTCGACCGCGCTGCCCTGCCTGCACCGGAAGCCCTCACCGGTGAGTTCGTCGCTCCCGGCACGCCGAGTGAAGAGGTCCTGGCTGGTATCTGGGCGCAGGTACTCGGGGCGGAACGGGTCGGAGTCACGGACAACTTCTTCGACCTGGGTGGGCACTCGCTGCTGGCGACCCAGGTGATCTCCCGGCTGCGGGCCGCTTTCGACGTCGACGTCCCGCTCGCGGCGATCTTCGACCACCCCACGGTGGGCGAGATGGCCGCCGTCGTCGATGTCTCCGCGCCGGGTGTGCCGGTCCCGCCGATCCTTCCAGTCTCCAGGGACACGCCGTTGCCGCTGTCGTTCGCCCAGCAGCGGTTGTGGTTCCTGGACCAGATGGAACCGGACTCATCGGAGTACAACGCACCCCTCGCTCTGCGGCTGAGCGGTCCCCTGAACGTGCCGGCGCTGAGGGCGGCGTTGGACGCGATAGTGGAGCGGCACGAGGTGCTGCGCACCCGCCTGGTGGCCGTGGACGGGGTGGCCCACCAGGTGATCGACCCGCCGTCCGGGTTCGGGCTGGAGGTCGTCGAGCTGGGCGCCGAGCAGGCCGAGGAACTGGTCGCCGCCGACGCGGTGACGCCGTTCGACCTGTCCACCGGACCCCTGCTGCGCGGCCGGTTGATCCGGCTCGCGCCAGAAGAACATCTGCTGAGCCTGTGCATGCACCACGTGGTTTCCGACGAGTGGTCGGCCGGGGTGCTCATCCGGGAGCTGACCGCCCTGTACGAGGCGTTCTCGCGGGGTGAGCCGTCGCCGTTGGCTCCGCTGCCGGTGCAGTACGCCGACTTCTCGGTCTGGCAGCGCGAGTGGCTCCAGGGCGAGGTGCTGGAGGAGCAGCTCGACTACTGGCGCGAGCAGCTGGCGGGGGCTCCGACGTTGGAGCTGCCCACCGACCGGCCCCGCCCCGCCGTACGCTCCTCGGACGGTGGAGTGGTGCGCTTCGACGTGCCCGAGCAGGTCGCCGCCGGGCTACAGCGGATCACCCGCGACAGCGGCTCGACCATGTTCATGACGTTGCTGGCTGCCTTCACCGTGCTCCTCGGCAAGTACGCCGACCAGGACGACATCGTGATCGGCACCCCCATCGCCAACCGCAACCGGGCCGAGACCGAAGACCTCATCGGCTACTTCGTCAACACCCTGGTCCTGCGCACCGACCTGTCCGGCGACCCCACGTTCACCGAGGTCCTGGGCCGCGTTCGCAGCGCGGCACTCGGCGCCTACGCCCACCAGGATGTGCCGTTCGAGCAACTCGTGGACACGCTCGCCCCAGAGCGTCACCGCTCCCGACACCCCCTCTTCCAGGTGATGTTCGGTGTCGACTGGGACACCGGAACGCCGCTGGAGCTGGGCGCGCTCTCGATCGAGCCTGCCTCCGTGAGCAGGGTGGTGGCTCAATTCGACCTCACTGTGACACTCGGCGGCAACGTCGACAGTCTGGCCGGGTCCATCGAGTACAGCACCGACCTGTTCGACCGCGCGACCGTGGAGCGCCTGGTGGACCGGCTGGTCGTGCTGCTGGGCGCGGTGGCGGCCGACCCGGCGCTCCCGCTCTCGGAGCTGCCGGTGATGGACGCCGCCGAACGCGACCGGACGCTCGCTGATTGGAACGCCACCGGGGCCCCCGTGCCGGCCGGCGGACTGCACGAGCTGATCGCCGGCCAGGACGACGACCTCGCCGTCGTCTTCGGCGACCAGTCCCTGACCTATGGCGAGCTGGCGGCCCGGTCGAACCGGTTGGCGCACTACCTGCGCGACTCGGGGGTGGGGGCGGAAACCGTGGTCGCCCTGTGCCTGCCGCGTGGCCTGGACATGGTCGTCGCGCTGCTCGCCGTGCTGAAGGCCGGCGGGGCATACCTGCCGCTGGATCCTGACTACCCCGCCGAGCGGCTCTCGTACATGCTGGCTGACAGCAGGGCGTCCGTCCTGCTGGGCACCGCCGACTCCCTCGACGTCCTCGCGGTACGGCGGGCCCGTGTGATGGTGCTGGACGACCCGCTGACGGTGCTGGGCATCGAGGCCGCCCCTTCGCACGCGCCCGCTGTCGCCGTCCAACCTGGTCAGCTCGCGTACGTGATCTACACCTCGGGCTCGACGGGCCGCCCCAAGGGTGTCCAGGTGACCCACGGCGGCGCGGTCAACCTCGTCGAAGGGCAGCGCCGGGTGCTGAGCACCACCGGGCGCGACGTGGTGCTGCAGTTCGCGCCCTTCAGCTTCGACGCCTCCGTCTCCGAGGTGTTCATGGCGCTGGCCGTCGGCGCGACCCTGGTCGTCGCGACCCCGGAGGCCCGGTCCGAACCGGCCGCGCTGGCGGCGCTCACCACCCAGGCCCGAGTCAGCGTGGCGACACTGCCACCGTCCCTGCTGGGCGTCCTCGAGCCCGGCGCGCTGTCCGCCGTGACCACCCTGCTCACAGCGGGGGAACGGCTGAGCTCGGAACTTGCCGGCGTGTGGGGGCGTGGGCGTCGGTTGTTCAACGCGTACGGGCCGACGGAGACGTCGGTGTGTGCGTCGATGGCGTTGTGTGATGTGGCCGATGCTGGGGCTCCGCCGATCGGTGGTCCGATCGCCAATGCGCGTGTGTATGTGCTGGATCGGCACCTTCGGCCGGTTCCGGTGGGGGTTCCTGGCGAGTTGTTCGTCGGTGGGAGCGGCCTGGCTCGTGGGTATGGCGGTCGGCCTGAGCTGACGGCCGAGCGTTTCCTGGCGGATCCGTTCGGTGGTGAGGGCTCGCGGCTGTACCGCACCGGCGACCGTGTGCGGTGGCGGCCGGACGGGCAACTGGAGTTCCTGGGTCGGGTTGACGAGCAGGTGAAGGTCCGGGGCCACCGGGTCGAACCCGGTGAGGTCGAAGCCGCGCTGGTAGCGCACCCCGAGATCGCGGCGGCGGCCGTCGTGGCCCACGAGGACGGCGGGGACCGGCGTTTGGTGGGTTACCTCGTCGCCGAGGACGTCGCGGACGGCATCCCCTCGGCCGGTGAGCTGCGCGCGTTCCTGCTCGCCGGACTGCCCGACTACCTGGTGCCCTCGGTCTTCGTCGAACTGGCCGCGCTGCCGGTGAGCCCGAGCGGGAAGATCGATCGGGCGGCGCTGCCCGCTCCCGACAGCAGCAGGCCGGACCTCGCGGCCGATTTCGTGGCCCCCCGGACCGCGACGGAGGAGGTCCTGGCCGGGATCTGGGCGCAGGTCCTCGGGCTGGAGCGGGTCGGGGTCGGCGACAGCTTCTTCGAGCTGGGGGGCCACTCGCTGCTGGCCACCCAGGCGGTGTCCCAGGTGCGGGCGGTGTTCGACGTCGAGGTGCCGCTGGGCGCCCTCTTCGCCCACCCGTCGGTCGCGGAGCTGGCCGAGCTGGTCGACAGCTCAGGCGGCCGTACGCGGGTCCCGCCGATCGTTCCGGTCGGCCGTGACCGGCTTCTGCCGCTGTCGTTCGCGCAGCAGCGCCTGTGGTTCCTCACTCAGATGGCCCCGGAGTCGACCGAGTACAACGTGCCGCTGGCTCTGCGGCTGACCGGCCCCCTCGACGAGGTGGCACTGGGTGCAGCGCTGGGCGCGATCGTGGACCGGCACGAGGTGCTGCGCACCCGCCTGGTCCCCACCGGCGGCGTGGCCTACCAGGTTGTCGACCCGCCGGGCGGGTTCGGGCTGGAGGTTGTGGACCTCAGTGGTGACCCGGAGGGGTTTTCGCGGGCTGAGGAGTTGGTGGCGGCTGATGCGGTGGCGCCGTTCGATCTGGCGGTGGGGCCGTTGTTCCGGGGGCGGTTGATCCGGCTCGGCCCGAATGATCATGTGTTGAGCCTTTGTCTGCATCATGTGGTGTCGGACGAGTGGTCCGCCGGGGTGTTGCGCCGAGAGCTGACAGCTTTGTACGGGGCGTTCTCGCGGGGCGAGGCGTCGCCGTTGGCTCCGCTGCCGGTGCAGTACGCGGATTTCGCGGTTTGGCAGCGTGAGTGGCTTCAGGGTGAGGTGCTGGAGGGGCAGCTCGGTTACTGGCGTGAGCGGTTGGAGGGCGCTCCGGTTCTGGAGCTCCCGACGGACCGGCCTCGCCCGGCCGTGCGGTCCTCCACGGGCGACTCCGTCTCGTTCAGGGTCCCCGCCGAGACGGTGGCCGGGCTTCGTGCCGCGACTTGGCAGAGCGGCGCGACGATGTTCATGACGTTGCTGTCGGCCTTCAGCGTGCTGTTGGGTAAGTACGCGGGTCAGGACGACGTGGTGGTGGGCACGCCGATCGCCAACCGCAACCGGGCCGAGATCGAGGACCTGATCGGCTACTTCGTCAACACCCTTGTCCTGCGCACCGATCTGTCCGGCGACCCCACCTTCACCGACCTGGTCGGCCGGGTGCGGAATGTGGCGTTGGGCGCCTACGCCCATCAGGATCTGCCGTTCGAGCAGCTCGTCGACGCGCTGACCTCCGGGCGGGACCGGTCGCGCACGCCGCTATTCCAGGTGCTGTTCAACTACGACCAGGAGGAGATGGCCGAGGAGGAGAGCCTCGGGCTGGACTCGGCCGCGGTCGAACTGCCGGGAGCTGTGGTCGCGAAGTTCGACCTCCGGTTGGTCCTCGGCCACGCCGGCGATGGGGACCTGGCTGGTGCCTTCGAGTTCAGTACGGAGTTGTTCGATCGTTCGACGGTGGAGCGGATGGTCGGGCATCTGACGGTGTTGCTGGAGGCTGTGGCGGCTGATCCTTCGGTTCGGTTGTCGCAGGTGTCGCTGCTGGGCTCGGTCGAGCGGGGTCGGTTGGCGGTGTGGAATGACACTGAGGTGCCGGTTCCGTCGGGTGGGGTGC
The DNA here is from genome assembly GCF_050944675.1 of Nonomuraea sp. CA-141351. Lineage (NCBI taxonomy): Bacteria > Bacillati > Actinomycetota > Actinomycetes > Streptosporangiales > Streptosporangiaceae > Nonomuraea > Nonomuraea sp. CA-141351. Next base: position 6,254,281 of record NZ_CP191982.1, on the reverse strand, counting down.
ATGAGTGGATCGCCGCTCAGTCCGGTGGGGTGGCGGTGGTGGCCTCCGATGGGGCGCTGACGTATGGCGAGTTGGGGGTGCGGGCGAATCGGTTGGCGCATCATCTGCGGTCGGTGGGGGTGGGTCCGGAGGTTGTGGTGGGGTTGTGCCTGCCACGCGGTCTGGACATGGTGGTGGCCTTGCTGGCGGTGTTGAAGGCCGGCGGCGCCTATCTGTCGCTGGACCCCGACTACCCGGCCGAGCGGCTGGCCTACATGTTGTCCGACAGCCGGGCCTCGGTGGTGGTCGGCGTCTCCGAGACGTTGGATGAGTTGCCGGTGGGGCGGGTGCGGCTGGTGGCGTTGGACGATCCGCTGACCGGGGTCGCGATGGAGGTTCTGCCGCAGTCGCCGCCGGATGTGGTGGTGCATCCGGGTCAGGTGGCGTATGTGATGTATACCTCCGGTTCGACCGGCCGGCCGAAGGGTGTGCAGGTCACTCATGGCGGTCTGGCCGCTTACGTGCATGGCGTGCGGGAACGGCTGGGGCTGCGTGGTGATGGGGCGCGGTATGCGCTGTTGCAGTCGCTGGTGACCGACTTCGGTAACACGATGGTGTTCGGCTGCCTGTCCTCGGGTGGGACGTTGTATGTCCCGGGCCCGGAGACGGTGCGTGAGCCCGCTGCGCTGCGCGCGTATCTGGCCGAGCACGCGATTGATTGGGTGAAGATCGTTCCGTCGCAGTTGGTGTCGCTGGCGGGTGAGGATGGCCTGGCTGGATTGGTGCCGGCCGAAGGGCTGGTGCTGGGCGGTGAGGCCTCGCCGGTGCAGTGGGCCCGCGAGGTGCTGGCCGCTGCCGGAGACCGCGCGGTGTTCAACCATTACGGGCCGACCGAGACCACCGTCGGGGTGGCCGCGACCCGGGTGGGGGCTGTGCAGGTGTCCGGGACGGGCAGCGTGCCCATCGGACATGCGCTGCCCAACAGCCGGCTGCATGTACTGGACCGCCATCTCCAGCCGGTCCCGGTCGGGGTGGCGGGCGAGTTGTTCATCGGCGGGGCGGGGCTGGCGCGGGGGTATGCGGGTCGCCCGGAGTTGACGGCTGAGCGGTTCGTGCCCGACCCGTTCACCACCGACGGCTCCCGCTTGTATCGGACGGGTGACCGGGTGCGCCGGTTGCCCGACGGTCAGATCGAGTTCCTGGGCCGAGTGGATCACCAGGTGAAGGTTCGCGGGTTCCGGGTCGAGCCGGGCGAAGTCGAGACCGCGCTGCGAGCTCACCCCGCGGTCGAGACCGCAGTGGTGATCGGCCGTGACCAGCGGCTCATCGCCTACCTGGTAGGCGAAGACCTCCCCACCGCCGGCGACCTGCGCGCTTTCCTCGGACGCAGCCTGCCCGACCACCTCATCCCCTCAGCGTTCGTGGAGTTGGCCGGCCTGCCGCTGACGTCCAACGGCAAGCTCGACCGGGCCGCCCTGCCCGACCCGGATACCGCCCGCCCTGAGCTTGGGGTGGTGTTTGTGGGGGCGCGGACGCCGGGTGAGGAGATCTTGGCCGGGGTGTGGGCCGAGGTGCTGGGCCTGGAGCAGGTCGGGATCGGGGACAACTTCTTTGAGTTGGGTGGGCATTCGCTGCTGGCCACCCAGGTGATTTCGCGGGTGCGGGCGGTGTTCGGGGTCGAGGTGCCGCTGGCCGCCCTGTTCGACCATCCGACGGTGGGTGAGTTGATCGACGTCATCGAGGCTCTGGCTCCCGACACCGCACCCCCCATCACGCCAACGAGTCGTGATCGCCTGTTGCCGTTGTCGTTCGCACAGCAGCGGCTGTGGTTCCTGGACCAGCTGGAGCCGGGCTCGGCCGAGTACAACGTGCCCATCGCGCTGCGGCTGGCCGGGCCCCTGGATGTGTCCGCGCTCCGTGCCGCACTCGACGCGATCATGGAACGGCACGAGGTGCTCCGCACCAAGCTGGTGACGGACGACAACGGTGTCGGCCATCAAGTGGTTGACCCAGCGTCCGATTTCGCGCTGGAGGTCGTCGACCTCACTGGTGAGCCCGACGGGTTCGCGCAGGCGAAGGAATTGGTGGCCGCCGACGCCGTGACGCCGTTCGACCTTGGAGCGGGGCCGTTGTTCCGGGGCCGGTTGATCCGGCTGGGCGCGGATGAGCATGTGCTGAGCCTGGTCATGCATCACGTGGTGTCGGACGAGTGGTCGGCCGGAGTGCTCCGCAGGGAGCTCACTCTCCTGTACGAGGCGTTCTCGCGCGGGGAGCCGTCGCCCTTGGCTCCGCTGCCGGTGCAGTACGCCGACTTCGCGGTCTGGCAGCGCGAGTGGCTCCAGGGTGAGGTTCTGGAGGGGCAACTCGGTTACTGGCGTGAGCGGTTGGAGGGTGCGCCGGTTCTGGAGCTGCCGACGGATCGGCCGCGTCCGGCTGTGCGGACCTCGGCGGGTGGCGTAGTGGACTTCGAGGTCCCCCGGGAGACGGTGGCCAGGCTGGAGGCGGTGACCCGGCAGTCTGGCGCGACGATGTTCATGACGCTGCTGTCGGCCTTCACCGTGCTGCTCAGCAAGTACGCCGGCCAGGACGACGTCGTGGTCGGCACCCCCATCGCCAACCGCAACCGGGCCGAGATCGAGGACCTGATCGGGTTCTTCGTCAACACGCTGGTGTTGCGCACCGACCTGTCCGGCGACCCCACCTTCACCGAGCTCATCGGCCGGGTGCGGCACGAGGCGCTGGGCGCCTACGCCCACCAGGACGTGCCGTTCGAGCAGGTCGTCGACGCACTCGCCCCCGAACGCGACCGCTCCCGCACCCCGCTGTTCCAGGTGCTATTCGACTACGGTCACCACGAGAGCGAGGACCGGCGGCTGCAGCTCGGTGACCTCGCACTTTCTGAGGTCGAGCTGTCTCGGGACACCACGCTGTTCGACCTCACCGTCGTCCTGGTCGAGAACAGCAGCGGCGGGCTGGCCGGGGCCATCGAGTACAGCGCCGAACTGTTCGACGAATCCAGCGTGACGCGCCTGGCCGGCCATCTGACCGGTGTGCTGAACGAGATGGGCGTCGACCCTGACCGGCGGCTGTCGGAGATTCCGCTCCTGTCCGAGGACGAGCGTCGGCAGGTGGTCGAGGGGTGGAATGCGACTGGCGCGCCGCTGTCTGGTGTTTTCGGGGTGCATGAGCTGATTGCGGAGCGGGTGGTGGCGGCTCCGGATGCGGTGGCTGTGATGTGTGGTGAGGAGTCGCTGACCTACGCCCAACTCGAGATGCGGGCGAATCGGCTCGCTCACCACCTGCGTGGGCTTGGGGTGGGGCCGGAGTCGGTGGTGGGGGTGTGCCTGCCGCGGGGGCTGGACTTCGTGGTGGCGGTGCTGGCGGTCTGGAAGGCCGGTGGGGCTTGTCTGCCTCTTGATCCGGATTATCCGGCGGAGCGGGTGGCGTTCATGCTGGCCGACAGCGGGGTGCGGGTTGTGGTGGCGGATGCGCCGGTGCCGGGGGATGTCCTGGTCGTGAGCCCGGAGGACATTCCGACGCGGCCGGAATGGCTGTCCGGTGGTGTGTGTGATGCGGGGCAGTTGGCGTGTGTGATCTACACGTCGGGGTCGACGGGCAGGCCGAAGGGTGTGCTGGTGACGCATGGGTCATTGGCCGGGACGTATGAGGCGTGGTCGCGGACGCATTTCTCGCAGCCGTTGCGGTGGTTGTCGGTGACCAGTGTGGGTTTCGACGTGTTCACCGGTGATCTGGTCCGGGCGTTGTGTTCCGGCGGCGCTCTGGTGTTGGGCGAGGTCGGGGTGCAGGCTTCTGCTTCGGAGTTGGCGGAGGTGATCGCTGGGTTCGGGGTGAACGCGCTGGAGTTGGCGCCGCGGTTTGTCGATGGCCTGGTGGATTATCTGGCCGGGTCGGGGCGGCGGCTGGAGTCCTTGCGGTTGGTGGTGGTGACCACCGATGTGTGGCGGACTTCTGCTGTGGTGCGGGCTCGCGAGGTGTTGGGTGCGCGGCTGCTGACCGCGTTCGGCATCACCGAGACCACGATCGACTCGACCTACAGCGAGCTGGCCGGGATCGAGCCGGGGGCGGACGGGCCCGCTCCGATCGGCCGCCCGTTGCCGAATACCCGGGTGTATGTGCTGGATCGGCATCTGCAGCCGGTCCCGGTCGGCGTTCCGGGCGAGTTGTTCATCGCCGGCGTCGGCGTGGCCCGAGGCTATGGCGGCCGCCCCGACCTCACGGCCGAGCGGTTCATCGCCGACCCGTTCGCCGCTGACGGCTCGCGCCTTTACCGGGCCGGTGACCGGGTGCGCTGGCTACCCGGCGGCGAGCTGGAGTTCCTGGGCCGCGCCGACCAGCAGGTGAAGATCCGCGGTTACCGGATCGAGCCGGGCGAGGTCGAAGCCGCGCTGCACGCGCTCCCCGCGGTCAGTGGCGCCGTGGTGATCGCCGACCCGCTGGAGCGACTTATCGCCTATCTCGTGCCGACCGATCAGGCCGAGGGGTTGCCCCCTGCAAGCGAATTGCGATCCGTGCTGCGCCGTACCTTGCCGGAGCATCTGGTCCCATCGATATTCGTGGAGCTTGCGGCCCTGCCGGTGACCCGGCACGGCAAGATCGACCGCACCGCCCTCCCCGCACCCGACGGTATACGGCCCGAGCTGGACGGGGACTTCGTCCCGCCCGGCACCCCGACCGAGGAGAGGGTCGCGGGGATCTGGGCACAGGTGCTCGGCCTGGAACGGGTCGGAGCCACGGACAACTTCTTCGACCTGGGCGGGCACTCCCTGCTGGCCACCCAGGTGATCTCCCGCCTGCGCTTGGCGTTCCAGCTCGGCCTGCCCTTGGCGGAGATCTTCGACCACCCCACGGTCAGCGGACTCAGCGACGTGATCGAGGCCCGCATCTGGGAGGAGATCGAGCAGATGTCGGAAGACGAGGTCCTGCACAGCCTGGAAACGCACTCCCGCCAAGCCGACTCGGACGAGAACGGGGTCTCCCAGTGACGATCTCCCCTGCTGATCTGCTCAGCGATCTGGAAAACCGGGGCGCGCGGATCTACCTCGCGGACGGTCGGCTCAAGGTGGTCGCGCCGAAGGACGCCCTCAGCGATGAGCTGCGCGAGGAACTGCGCCGCCATCGAGACGAGATCGTCCGGCTTCTCCAGGACCGGGAAGCCGCGTGGGCCGTGGACACAGTGGCGCCGACCATCGTCCCCAGCCCCCGCGACGGCATGATCCCGTTGTCATTCGCGCAGCAGCGGCTGTGGTTCCTCGACCAGCTCGAGCCGGGCTCGGCGGAGTACAACGTACCGGTCGGGCTGCGGCTGACGGGTGCGCTCGACGTCGAGGCGCTGAGTGCTGCCCTGGATGCGATCGTGGAGCGGCACGAGGTGCTGCGCACCCGTCTGGTCACCGACGCCGACGGGCTCGCGCACCAGGTGGTGGACCCGTCGACGGGGTTCGGGCTGGAGGTTGTGGACCTCAGTGGTGACCCGGAGGGGTTTGCGCGGGCTGAGGAGTTGGTGGCGGCTGATGCGGTGGCGCCGTTCGATCTGGCGGTGGGGCCGTTGTTCCGGGGGCGGTTGATCCGGCTCGGCCCGGATGATCATGTGTTGAGTCTTTGTCTGCATCATGTGGTGTCGGACGAGTGGTCGGCCGGCGTGCTGCGCCGAGAGCTGACCGCGCTTTATGAGGCCTTCCGGGCTGGGGAGCCGTTGCCGTTGGCTCCGTTGCCGGTGCAGTACGGCGATTTCGCGGTTTGGCAGCGTGAGTGGCTTCAGGGTGAGGTGCTGGAGGAGCAGCTCGGTTACTGGCGTGAGCGGTTGGAGGGCGCTCCGGTTCTGGAGCTCCCGACGGATCGGCCTCGTCCGGCCGTGCGGTCCTCGGCGGGCGCGAAGGTCGAGTTCGAGATCTCGGAGGAGATCGCCGCCGGGCTGCGCGTGGTGACTCGCCAGACCGGCGCGACCATGTTCATGACGTTGCTGTCGGCTTTCACCGTGCTGTTGGGTAAGTACGCGGGTCAGGACGACGTGGTGGTGGGCACTCCGATCGCCAACCGCAACCGGGCCGAGATCGAGGACCTGATCGGCTATTTCGTCAACACGTTGGTGTTGCGCACCGACCTCTCCGGTGACCTCACTTTCAGCGAGCTCGTCACTCGCGTGCGGCAGGAAGCACTTGCGGCGTACGCCCACCAGGACGTCCCGTTCGAGCAGCTCGTCGACGCGCTGACCTCCGGGCGGGACCGGTCGCGCACGCCGCTATTCCAGGCGTTGTTCAACTACGACCAGGACGCGATGGCCGACGACGGCGACGTCGACCTGGAGACGGAGGCGATCGGCCCTCCGGTCGCGGTGACGGCGAAGTTCGACCTGACGTTGTTCCTCATCGCGCGGGAACGCGGCTTCGGGGGCTCCATCGAGTTCAGTACGGAGTTGTTCGATCGTTCGACGGTGGAGCGGATGGTCGGGCATCTGACGGTGTTGCTGGAGACTGTGGCGGCTGATCCTTCGGTTCGGTTGTCGCAGGTGTCGCTGCTGGGCTCGGTCGAGTGGGATCGGTTGGCGGCGTGGAATGACACTGCGGTGCCGGTTCCGGTCGGTGGGGTGCATGAGTGGATCGCCGCTCAGTCCGGCGGGGTGGCGGTGGTGGCCTCCGATGGCGCGTTGACCTATCCGGAGTTGGAGGTGCGGGCGAATCGGCTGGCGCATCATCTGCGGTCGGTGGGAGTGGGTCCGGAAGTTGTGGTGGGGTTGTGCCTGCCACGCGGCCTGGACATGGTGGTGGCCCTGCTGGCCGTGTTGAAGGCCGGCGGCGCCTACCTGTCGCTGGACCCCGACTACCCGGCCGAGCGGCTGGCCTACATGCTGTCCGACAGCCGGGCCTCGGTGGTGATCGGCGTCTCCGAGACGCTGGATGAGCTGCCGGTCGGCCGGGTCCGGCTGGTGGCGTTGGACGATCCGCTGACCGGGGTCGCGATGGACCTTCTCCCGCAGTTGCCACCGGAGGTCATGGTGCATCCGGGTCAGGTGGCGTATGTGATGTACACCTCCGGTTCGACCGGCCGGCCGAAGGGTGTGCAGGTCACCCATGGCGGTCTGGCCGCCTACGTGCATGGCGTGCGGGAACGGCTGGGGCTGCGTGGTGATGGGGCGCGGTACGCGCTGTTGCAGTCGCTGGTGACCGACTTCGGTAACACGATGGTGTTCGGCTGCCTGTCCTCGGGTGGGACGTTGTATGTCCCGGGCCCGGAGACGGTGCGTGAGCCCGCTGCGCTGCGCGCGTATCTGGCCGAGCACGCGGTCGACTTTGTGAAGATTGTTCCGTCGCAGTTGGTGTCGCTGGCCGGTGAGGATGGCCTGGAGGGGTTGGTGCCGGCTGCGGGGCTGGTGCTGGGCGGTGAGGCCTCGCCGACCGGGTGGGCGCGTCAGGTGCTGGCCGCTGCCGGAGACCGTCCGGTGTTCAACCATTACGGGCCGACCGAGACCACCGTCGGGGTGGCCGCGACCCGGGTGGGGGCTGTGCAGGTGTCCGGGACGGGCAGCGTGCCCATCGGACATGCGCTGCCCAACAGCCGGCTGCATGTACTGGACCGCCATCTCCAGCCGGTCCCGGTCGGAGTGGCCGGTGAGCTGTTCATCGGCGGGGCGGGGCTTGCTCGAGGCTATGCGGGTCGCCCGGAGCTGACGGCCGAGCGGTTCGTGCCCGACCCGTTCACCACCGACGGCTCCCGCTTGTATCGGACGGGCGATCGGGTGCGCCGGTTGCCCGACGGTCAGATCGAGTTCCTGGGCCGAGTGGATCATCAGGTGAAGGTTCGCGGGTTCCGGGTCGAGCCAGGCGAAGTCGAGACCGCGCTGCGAGCTCACCCCGCGGTCGAGACCGCAGTGGTGATCGGCCGTGACCAGCGGCTCATCGCCTACCTGGTAGGCGAAGACCTCCCCACCGCCGGCGACCTACGCGCTTTCCTCGGACGCAGCCTGCCCGATCACCTCATCCCGTCGGCGTTTGTGGAGTTGGCCGGTCTGCCGTTGACGTCCAACGGCAAGTTGGATCGGGCTGCCCTGCCCGACCCGGATACCGCCCGCCCTGAGCTTGGGGTGGTGTTTGTGGGGGCGCGGACGCCGGGTGAGGAGATCTTGGCCGGGGTGTGGGCTGAGGTGCTGGGCCTGGAGCGGGTCGGGATCGGGGATAACTTCTTTGAGTTGGGTGGGCATTCGCTGCTGGCCACGCAGGTGATTTCGCGGGTGCGGGCGGTGTTCGGGGTGGAGGTGCCGCTGGCGGCCCTGTTCGACCATCCGACGGTGGGTGAGTTGATCGACGTCATCGAGGCTCTGGCTCCCGACACCGCACCCCCCATCACGCCAACGAGTCGTGATCGCCTGTTGCCGTTGTCGTTCGCACAGCAGCGGCTGTGGTTCCTGGACCAGCTGGAGCCGGGCTCGACCGAGTACAACGTGCCCATCGCGCTGCGGCTGGCGGGTGCGCTCGACGTCGAGGCGTTGAGTGCTGCGTTGGATGCGGTCGTGGAGCGGCACGAGGTGCTGCGCACCCGTTTCGCCGCCACTGATGGGATCGCTTACCAGGTCATCGACCCGCCCACCGGGCTCGGACTGGAGGTCGTGGACCTCACCGGTGAGCCCGACGGGTTCGCGCAGGCGAAGGAACTGGTGGCCGCCGACGCCGTGACGCCGTTCGACCTGTCCGCTGGGCCGCTGTTCAGAGGACGGCTGATCCGCCTCGGAGCCGACGATCACGTGCTCAGCCTGTGCCTGCACCACGCGGTGTCCGACGGCTGGTCGGCCGGGGTGCTCGGCCGGGAGCTGACCGCACTCTACGAGGCGTTCTCGCGCGGGGAGTCGTCGCCGCTGGCTCCGCTGCCGGTGCAGTACGCCGACTTCGCGGTCTGGCAGCGCGAGTGGCTGCAGGGAGAGGTGCTGGAGGGGCAGCTCGGCTACTGGCGTGAGCGGTTGGAGGGCGCGCCGGTTCTGGAGCTGCCGACGGATCGGCCGCGTCCGGCTGTGCGGACCTCGGCGGGTGGCGTAGTGGACTTCGAGGTCCCCCGGGAGACGGTGGCCAGGCTGGAGGCGGTGACCCGGCAGTCTGGCGCGACGATGTTCATGACGCTGCTGTCGGCCTTCACCGTGCTGCTCAGCAAGTACGCCGGCCAGGACGACGTCGTGGTCGGCACCCCCATCGCCAACCGCAACCGGGCCGAGATCGAGGACCTGATCGGGTTCTTCGTCAACACGCTGGTGTTGCGCACCGACCTGTCCGGCGACCCCACCTTCACCGAGCTCATCGGCCGGGTGCGGCACGAGGCGTTGGGCGCCTACGCCCACCAGGACGTGCCGTTCGAGCAGGTCGTCGACGCACTCGCGCCTGAGCGGGACCGGTCGCGCACCCCGCTGTTCCAGGTGTTCTTCCACTACGACCCGGGCAACGCCGAAGCCGGGACCCCGTCCGCGCTCGGCGAGGTGACGGCCGAGCCCGCCTCGGCCGGCCATGCTGTCGCGCAGTTCGACCTCGCCGTGACGCTCGCCGGGGAGTCGGACGCACTGAACGGCACCATCGAATACAGCACCGACCTGTTCGACCAGGCCACCGCACATGCCATGGCGAGGTCCCTGGTCGCGCTCCTCGACGTCGCCGCCACCGGCCCCGACCGGCGGCTGTCCGAACTGTCGCCGCTCGACGCCACCGACCGTACGCGCCTGCTGGAGGAGTGGAACGACACCGCTGTGCCGGAGCCGGCCGCCGCGACGCACGGCCTGATCGCGGCTCGGGCCGCCGAGCGGCCCGATGCTGTCGCGGTCATGTCGGGGGAGACCTCGCTGACCTACGGTGAGCTGGACGCGCGGGCCAACCGGCTCGCCCACCACCTGCGCGGCCTCGGCGTCGGCCCGGAGACCGTGGTCGGGGTCGGCCTGGACCGCGGCGTCGACCTGGTGTCGGCGTTGCTGGCCGTGTGGAAGGCCGGCGGCGCCTACCTGCCCCTCGACCCCGCCTACCCGGCCGAGCGCCTGGCGTACATGCTGGCCGACAGCGGGGCCGCCGTTCTGGTCACCAGCGAGGCCGCGGGAGTGGGCGCGCACTCCGGCGACGCGCGGGTGGTGGTGCTGGACGACGACGAGACCGTCGCCACGCTCCGCGCCCAGCCCGGCACCGCGCCCCGTGTGGCCACGCACGGCGGGCAACTCGCCTACATGATCTACACTTCCGGCTCCACCGGGCGGCCCAAGGGCGTGTCCGTGACCCACGCCGGCCTGGCCAACTTCCTGGCCACCATGGCGGAGCGCCCGGGACTGGGCCCCGACGACGTGCTGCTGGCGGTGACGACCCCAGGATTCGACATCTCCGGGCTGGAGCTGTTCCTGCCGCTGACCCGGGGAGCCCGGGTCGTGGTCGCCGCACAGGACACGACCAGGTCGCCGCGTGCGCTCGCCACCGAGATCGAGCGGTGCGGCGTAACCGTCATGCAGGCGACGCCCGCCACGTGGCAGATGCTCCTCGACGACGGCTGGGCCGGTTCGCCCCGCCTGCGGGTCTTGTGCGGGGGCGAGGCGTTGCCCGCTGCTCTCGCCGACCGGCTCCTGGCCCGCACGGCCGGCCTGTGGAACCTCTACGGGCCGACGGAGACGACGATCTGGTCCTCTGTCCAGGAGCTCGCCGAGGGGACGGCGGTGTCCATCGGCCGCCCGGTCGCCAACACCCGCATGTACGTCTTGGACCAGCACATGGCCCTCGCCCCGGCCGGTGTCCCCGGGGAGCTGTTCATCGGCGGCGCCGGCGTGGCCAGGGGCTATCACGACCGTCCCGGCCTGACGGCCGAGCGTTTCGTCGCCGACCCCTTCGGCCCGCCCGGCGCACGGCTCTACCGCACCGGCGACCGCGTCAGGTGGCGCGCCGACGGAGAACTGGAATACCTCGGCCGCCTCGACCACCAGGTCAAGATCCGTGGGTTCCGCATCGAGCCGGGCGAGGTCGAGGCGGCCCTGCGCGCCCACCCCGCGGTGTCGGCCGCCGTCGTGGTGGCCCGGCAGGACGACGGCGATCGCAGGCTGGTGGCCTACGTCGTGCCCGCCGACCTCGGCGCGGGGACGCCGCCCGCGGGGGAGCTGCGCGCGTTCTTACGCAGAACGCTGCCCGACCACCTGGTGCCCACGGTCTTCGCGGAGCTGGCGGCCATCCCGCTCATGCCGAACGGCAAGATCGACCGTGCGGCGCTGCCTGCGCCGGAGAGCGGACCGCACGGCGGGCCGGGCGAGTTCACCGCTCCTAGGACGGCCACGGAGGAGGTCTTGGCCGGAGTCTGGGCCCAGGTGCTCGGCCTCGACCGGATCGCGGCCGACGACAACTTCTTCGAGCTGGGCGGCCACTCGCTCGCCGCCATCCAGGTCATCTCCCGGCTCCGCGCCGCGTTCCACATCGAACTCGCACTCGCCGAGCTGTTCGATCACCCGACCGTGCGGGAGCTGGCGGGCGTCGTGGACGCGGCCGCCCACGGCGAGCTCGAGCCGATCGTGCCGGTCACCCGGCAGGGCTTGCTGCCCCTGTCGTTCGGTCAGCAGCGGCTCTGGTTCCTCGATCAGCTCGAGCCGGGCTCGTCGGAGTTCAACACGCCGCTCGCGCTGCGCCTTGCCGGGGCGCTCGATGTGGCGGCGCTGAGTGCCGCGCTGGATGCGATCGTCGAACGGCACGAGGTGCTGCGTACCCGCCTGGTGGCCGTGGACGGCGTTCCGCATCAGGTGATCGATCCACCGTCCGGGTTCGGGCTCGTCCTCACGGACCTGTCGAGGGAGACGGTGCCCGCCGCCCTGGCCGACCAGCTCGTGGCCGAGGACGCCGCCACGCCGTTCGACCTGGCGGCCGGGCCGCTGTTCAGGGGGCGGCTGATCCGCCTCGGTCCCGACGATCACGTGCTCAGCCTGTGCCTGCACCACGTGGTGTCCGACGGCTGGTCCGCGGGTGTGCTGCGCCAGGAACTGACGGCGCTGTACGACGCCTTCGCCGCCGGACGACCCTCGCCGCTGCCGCCCCTCGCGGTGCAGTACGCCGACTACGCGGTCTGGCAGCGCGAGCGGCTCACCGGGGACGTGCTGGACGCGCAGCTGGCGTACTGGCGTGCGCAGCTTGACGGGGCACCCGCCCTGGACCTGCCCACCGACCGGCCGCGCCCGCCGGTGCGCTCGGCGGCCGGCGCCACGGTCGATTTCGTCGTGTCCGAGGAGACGGTCGCCGGGCTGCGGGCGGTCACCCGCGACAGCGGCGCGACGATGTTCATGACGCTGCTGTCGGCCTTCACCGTGCTGTTGGGGAAGTACGCCCGGCAGGACGACATCGTGCTCGGCAGCCCCGTGGCGAACCGCAGCCACGCCGAGATCGAGAATCTGATCGGGTTCTTCGTCAACACCTTGGTCCTGCGTACCGACCTGTCCGGCGACCCCACATTCACCGAGCTGATCGGCCGGGTCCGCGACGTCGCCCTGGCCGCCTACGTCCACGCGGACGTGCCGTTCGAGCAGCTCGTCGACGCCCTCGCGCCCGAGCGCGACCGCAGCCGGACCCCGATCTTCCAGGTGATGTTCAGCTACGAGCAGGACGACGGCGAAGAGCTCGGCCTGCCCAGCCTCGACGCGGCCATGCTGCCCGCCGGCGAGCAGAGATCCCTGTACGACCTCCGGCTCGTGCTCATGGACATGGGCGGCGGCGTCGGCGGAGCGATCGAGTACAGCACTGACCTGTTCGACCGGTCCACCGTCGAGCGGATGGTCGGGCAGCTCACCGTCCTGCTGGAGGCCGTGGCCGCCGACCCCGGCCGCCACCTGTCCGAGCTGCCCGCCCTCGGCGCGGAGGAGCGCCGCCGGCTGGTCCGGGACTGGAACGACACGGCAACCCCGCTCACGGGCTCCGGCGGCGCGCACGCCCTGATCACGGCCAGGGCCGCGCTCACCCCGGAGGCGACGGCGGTGCGGGCCGGCGACCGGTCGCTGACCTACGCCGAGTTGGACGCGAGGGCCAACCGGCTGGCCCACTACCTGCGCGGCCTCGGTGTGCGGGCGGAGTCGGTGGTGGGCGTCTGCCTACCCCGTGGGCTCGACCTGGTGGTCGCGCTGCTCGGGGTGTGGAAGGCAGGCGGCGCGTACCTGCCGCTCGACTCCGAGCTGCCGCCCGCGCGGCTGGCCTACCTGGTCACCGACAGCGGCGCTTCCGTCGTCATCGGGCAGGGCGAGCCCGCCTGGGCCGGAGCCGTACCGGTCGTCGCGCTCGACGACCCGGTGACGGCGGCGGCGGTGGCGGCCGCGCCCGCCGGGGAACCGGACGGCGCCGCCGGGCCGGACCGGCTGGCCTACGTCATCTACACCTCCGGCTCCACCGGGCGGCCCAAGGGCGTGCTGGTCACCCACGGCGGACTGGTCAACTACCTGACCTGGGCCGCGCGGGCGTACGGGGCGCAACCGGGACCCGGCGCGCCCGTCCACTCGTCGCTCGGCTTCGACCTCACCGTGACCAGCCTGTTCGTCCCGCTGGTGGCCGGGGCGACGGTCGTCATGGTCGACGCCGGCTCGGCGGCCGGCGAACTGGCCGGGGCCCTGCGGGGGCAGCCGGAATTCGGCCTGGTCAAGCTGACGCCCGGACATCTGGCACTGCTCCAGGAGCTCCTCCCCGCAGAGGAGGCGGCGGGTGCGGCCCGGCGCCTGGTGGTCGGCGGGGAGGCCCTGCCGGGCGCGTCCGTCGCGGCCTGGCTGGAGCGCGCTCCGCAGGCCGTGGTCGTCAACGAGTACGGCCCGACCGAGACGGTGGTCGGGTGCTGCGTCTTCGAGGTCCGCGCCGGACAGGAGACACCGGCGTCCGTCCCCATCGGGCGGCCCATCGCCAACACCCGGGTGTTCGTCCTCGACCGCGACCTCGCGCCCACCCCGATCGGCGTGCCCGGCGAGCTGTATGTCGGCGGCGCCGGAGTGGCCCGAGGCTACGGCGGCCGCCCCGACCTCACGGCCGAACGCTTCGTGGCCGACCCGTTCAGCGACGACGGCTCCCGGCTCTACCGCACCGGCGACCTGGCCCGCTGGCGGCCTGATGGGCAGCTGGAGTACCTCGGCCGGGCCGACGACCAGGTCAAGGTGCGGGGCTTCCGCATCGAACCGGGAGAGGTGGAGGCCGCCCTGCTGTCCCACCCCGGCGTCGCGGCGGCTGTGGTGAGCGCCCGCGACGACGACGGGAACCGCCGCCTGGTGGCCCACCTGGTCCCGGCTGACGCCGCCGGCGGCCTCCCGTCCGCGAGCGAGCTGCGCTCGTTCCTGCTGGAGAGCCTGCCCGAGCACATGGTGCCGTCGGCGTTCGTGGAACTGGCCGCGCTGCCGCTGACACGCAACGGCAAGGTGGACCGCGCCACGCTCCCGGCACCCGAGGGGACCCGGCCCGGCCTCGCGGCGCGGTTCGTCGCCCCGCGCACCCCCACGGAGGAGCTGATCGCGGGAGTGTGGTCGAGGGTCCTGGGCGTGGACCGCGTCGGGGTCCTCGACGGGTTCTTCGAGCTGGGCGGGCACTCGCTGCTGGCCACCCAGGTCATCTCCAGGCTGCGTACTGTCCTCGACGTGGAGCTGCCGCTGGCCGCCCTGTTCGACCACCCGACGGTGGCCGGGCTCGCGACCGTGGCCGACGGCTCGGCCCGCGGCGCGGTCGCACCGCCGATTGTGCCGGTCCCCAGGGACGCGCCGTTGCCGCTGTCGTTCGCCCAGCAGCGGTTGTGGTTCCTGGACCAGATGGAGCCGGGCTCGTCGGAGTACAACGTGCCGATCGCTCTTCGGTTGAGCGGTCCCCTCGACGTGGCGGCGCTGGGCGCGGCGCTGGACGCGATCGTGGAGCGGCACGAGGTGCTGCGTACCAGGTTCGTCGCCGTCGACGGGGTGGCCCACCAGGTGATCGACCCGCCGTCCGGGTTCGGGCTGGAGGTCGTCGAGCTGGGCGCCGAGCAGGCGGAGGAACTGGTCGCCGCCGACGCGGCAGCGCCGTTCGACCTGTCCGCCGGGCCGTTGTTCCGAGGCCGGTTGATCCGGCTGGACGCGGACGATCACGTGCTGAGCCTGGTCATGCATCACGTGGTGTCGGACGAGTGGTCGGCCGGAGTGCTCCGCAGGGAGCTCACTCTCCTGTACGAGGCGTTCTCGCGCGGGGAGCCGTCGCCGCTGGCTCCGCTGCCGGTGCAGTACGCCGACTTCTCGGTCTGGCAGCGCGAGTGGCTCCAGGGAGAGGTGCTGGAGGGGCAGCTCGGCTACTGGCGCGAGCGGCTGGCCGGGGCCCCGACCCTGGAGCTGCCCACCGACAGGCCCCGCCCCGCCGTACGGTCTTCGGCGGGCGGCGTCGTCGACTTCGAGGTGCCTGACGACGTCACCGAGAACCTGCGAGTCCTGGCCCGCGCCGCCGGGGCAACGATGTCCATGACCCTGCTGGCCGCCTTCACCACGCTGCTCGGCGCCCACGCCGACCAGGACGACGTGGTCGTGGGCACCCCGATCGCCAACCGCAACCGGTCCGAGACCGAGGACCTGATCGGGTTCTTCGTCAACACGCTGGTGCTGCGTACCGACCTGTCGGGCGACCCCACGTTCGCCGAGGTGATCGGCAGGGTGCGTGGCAACGCGCTCGCCGCCTACGCCCATCAGGACGTGCCGTTCGAGCAGGTCGTCGACGCCCTCCAGCCGGTGCGCGACCGCTCCCGCCACCCCCTGTTCCAGGTGCTGTTCAACTACGACGCGGGCACCCCGGACGGCGGCGAGGAGCGCCCCGGGCTCGTCGCCGACGAGGTGGGCGGGCCGGCGTCGGTCGCCAAGTTCGACCTGACCCTGGACCTCGCAGAGAACGGTCACGACGGCCGTATGGGCGGATCCTTCGAGTACAGCACCGACCTGTTCGACGCCGCGACCGTCGAACGGCTCGCGGCGCGTCTGCTCGTGCTGCTGCGCGCGGTGGCGGCCGACCCGGAGCTCCGGCTCTCCGAGCTGCCGGTGATGGACGCCGCCGAACGCGACCGGACACTCGTCGAGTGGAACGACACCCGGGCCCCCGCGCCCTCGGTCGGTGGCGTCCACGAGCTGGTCGAAGCCCAGGTCGCCGCACGCCCGGACACGCCCGCGGTGCTGTTCGACGGGGCGTCGCTCACCTATCGGGAGCTCGACGCGCGGGCCAACCGGCTCGCCCACCACCTGGCCGGACGGGGCGTCGGCCCGGAGACCGTCGTCGGCCTGTGCCTGCCACGCGGCTTGGACATGGTGGTCGCCCTCCTCGCCGTGCTCAAGGCAGGCGGCGCGTACCTGCCGCTGGACCCGGAGTATCCCGCCGAACGGCTGGAGTTCATGCTCGCCGACAGCCACGCGCCCGTCCTCGTCGGCCACAGGGATACCGCGGGCGCTCTCGCCGGGGACGGCGAGGTCGTCTGGCTGGACGATCCGGCCACGGCGGCCGCTCTCGACGGCGCCCCCTCGCACGCGCCCGCTGTCGCCGTCCAACCTGGTCAGCTCGCGTACGTGATCTACACCTCGGGCTCGACGGGCCGTCCGAAGGGCGTCCAGGTCCCCCACGGTGGCGTGGTGAACCTCGTGGCCGCCCAGCGTCTCGCCTTCGGCGTCGAGCCGGGCGACGTCGTGCTGCAGTTCGCGCCCTTCAGCTTCGACGCCGCCGTCTGGGAGGTCTTCATGGCGCTCGCCGTGGGCGCCACCCTCGACCTGGCGACGACACGGGCCCGCTCGGAGCCTGCCGCGCTCGCGGCCCTCGCCGCCACCGACGGCGCAACGGTGGCCACGGTCCCGCCGTCGCTGCTCGGCCAGTTGGAGCCCGGCGCCCTGCCCGGCGTGACCACCCTGATCACGGCAGGCGAGCGGCTGAGCCCGGAACTTGCCGGCGTGTGGGTGCGTGGGCGTCGGTTGTTCAACGCGTACGGGCCGACGGAGACGTCGGTGTGTGCGTCGATGGCGTTGTGTGATGTGGCCGATGCCGGGGCTCCGCCGATCGGTGGTCCGATCGCCAACGCGCGTGTGTATGTGCTGGATCGGCACCTTCGGCCGGTCCCTGTCGGGGTTCCTGGCGAGTTGTTCGTCGGCGGGAACGGCCTGGCTCGTGGGTATGGCGGTCGGCCTGAGCTGACCGCCGAGCGTTTCCTGGCGGACCCGTTCGTTGGCGACGGTGCGCGCCTGTACCGCACCGGC
Source organism: Nonomuraea sp. CA-141351 (assembly GCF_050944675.1). Lineage (NCBI taxonomy): Bacteria > Bacillati > Actinomycetota > Actinomycetes > Streptosporangiales > Streptosporangiaceae > Nonomuraea > Nonomuraea sp. CA-141351. Next base: position 6,237,099 of record NZ_CP191982.1, on the reverse strand, counting down.
GACCGCGTGCGGTGGCGGCCGGACGGGCAACTGGAGTTCCTGGGTCGGGTCGACGAGCAGGTGAAGGTCCGGGGCCACCGGGTCGAACCAGGTGAGGTCGAAGCCGCGCTGCGGGCCCACCCCCAGATCGCGGCCGCCGTCGTCGTCGGCGACGACCAACGACTGGCCGCCTACCTCGTCCCCGCAGACCACGGCGAGGGGATTCCCTCAGCCGGTGAGCTGCGAAGGTTCCTGCTCGCCGGCCTGCCCGACTACCTGGTGCCCTCGGTCTTCGTCGAACTGGCCGCGCTGCCGCTGAACCCGAGCGGCAAGGTCGACCGCGCCGCCCTGCCCGCTCCCGCCGGCGGCAGGGCCGGTTCCGGCGAGGCGTACGTCGCTCCCCGCACTCCCACGGAGGAGATGCTGGCCGGGATCTGGGAGCAGGTGCTCGGCCTGGACCGGGTCGGCGTGCTCGACGAGTTCTTCGAGCTGGGCGGCCACTCGCTGCTGGCCACCCAGGTGATGTCCCGGGTACGGGCCTCCTTCGAGACCGAACTGCCGCTGGCCGCACTGTTCGACCACCCCACGGTCGCCGGGCTCGCGGCGGCGGTCGACGGATCGGCCGGCCGCACGCGGGTCCCGCCGATCGTGCCGGTCGGCCGTGACCGGCTCCTGCCCTTGTCGTTCGCGCAGCAGCGGCTGTGGTTCCTCGCACAGCTCGAACCGGACTCCCTGGAGTACAACCTGCCGATCGCGCTGCGGCTGGCGGGCGCCCTCGACCTTTCCGCGCTGGGCGCGGCCCTGGACGCGATCGTGGAGCGGCATGAGGTGCTGCGCACCCGGCTCGTCACCGTGGACGGGGTGCCGCACCAGGTCGTCGGACCGGCTTCGGAGGTCAAGGTCGAGGTCGTCGACCTCAGCGGAGCCCCGGACGCGCTCGGCCGCGCCGAACAGCTGGCGGCCGCCGACGCGGCGGCGCCGTTCGACCTCGCCCAGGGCCCGCTGTTCCGGGGGCGGCTGATCCGCCTCGCGCCGGACGATCACGTGCTCAGCCTGGTCCTGCACCACGTCATCTGGGACGAGTGGTCGGCCGGCGTGCTGCGCCGCGAGCTGACCGCTCTGTATGAGGCGTTCTCGCGGGGTGAGCCGTCGCCGCTTCCGCCGCTGGCGGTGCAGTACGCCGACTTCGCGGTCTGGCAGCGTGAGTGGCTGCAGGGTGAGGTGCTGGAGGAGCAACTCGGCTACTGGCGTGAGCGGTTGGAGGGCGCTCCGGTTTTGGAGCTCCCGACGGACCGGCCTCGTCCGGCGGTGCGGACGTCGGCGGGTGGGGTGGTCGACTTCGAGGTTCCCGCGGAGACGCTGTCCGCCCTCAGGGGGGTGACGCAGCAGAGCGGCGCGACGATGTTCATGACGTTGCTGTCGGCTTTCACCGTGCTGTTGGGTAAGTACGCGGGTCAGGACGACGTGGTGGTGGGCACGCCGATCGCCAACCGCAATCGGGCCGAGGTGGAGGATCTGATCGGGTTCTTCGTGAACACGTTGGTGTTGCGGACCGATCTGTCCGGTGATCCGGCCTTCGCCGATCTGGTCGGCCGGGTGCGGAGCGAGGCGTTGGGCGCCTACGCGCACCAGGACGTGCCGTTCGAGCAGCTGGTTGAGGCCTTCGCAGCCGACCGTGATCGCGGCCGGCACCCCCTGTTCCAGGTGCTGTTCAACTACTACCCGGCCGAAGCCGACGAGGCCGGTAGCGGTGGCGTGGACCTGGACAGCTCGACGGTCGAGCTTCCCGTGGCGATCACGTCGAAGTTCGACCTGCGCCTGATCCTCATGGAGGAGGAGCAGGCGCTGAAGGGCGCCGTCGAGTTCAGTACGGAGTTGTTCGATCGTTCGACGGTGGAGCGGATGGTCGGGCATCTGACGGTGTTGCTGGAGACTGTGGCGGCTGATCCTTCGGTTCGGTTGTCGCAGGTGTCGCTGCTGGGCTCGGTCGAGTGGGATCGGTTGGCGGCGTGGAATGACACGGCGGTGCCGGTTCCGTCGGGTGGGGTGCATGAGTGGATCGCCGCTCAGTCCGGCGGGGTGGCGGTGGTGGCCTCCGATGGCGCGTTGACCTATCCGGAGTTGGAGGTGCGGGCGAATCGGTTGGCGCATCATCTGCGGTCGGTGGGGGTGGGTCCGGAGGTTGTGGTGGGGTTGTGCCTGCCACGCGGTCTGGACATGGTGGTGGCCTTGCTGGCGGTGTTGAAGGCCGGCGGCGCCTATCTGTCGCTGGACCCCGACTACCCGGCCGAGCGGCTGGCCTACATGTTGTCCGACAGCCGGGCCTCGGTGGTGATCGGCGTCTCTGAGACGTTGGATGAGCTGCCGGTGGGGCGGGTGCGGCTGGTGGCGTTGGACGATCCGCTGACCGGGGTCGCGATGGACCTTCTCCCGCAGTTGCCACCGGAGGTCATGGTGCATCCGGGTCAGGTGGCGTATGTGATGTACACCTCCGGTTCGACCGGCCGGCCGAAGGGTGTGCAGGTCACCCATGGCGGTCTGGCCGCCTACGTGCATGGCGTGCGGGAACGGCTGGGGCTGCGTGGTGATGGGGCGCGGTATGCGCTGTTGCAGTCGCTGGTGACCGACTTCGGTAACACGATGGTGTTCGGCTGCCTGTCCTCGGGTGGGACGTTGTATGTCCCGGGCCCGGAGACGGTGCGTGAGCCTGCTGCGCTGCGCGCGTATCTGGCCGAGCACGCGATTGATTGGGTGAAGATCGTCCCGTCGCAGTTGGTGTCGCTGGCGGGTGAGGATGGCCTGGACGGGTTGGTGCCCGCCGAAGGGCTGGTGCTGGGTGGTGAGGCCTCGCCGACCGGGTGGGCGCGTCAGGTGCGGGCCGCTGCCGGAGAGCGTCCGGTGTTCAACCATTACGGGCCGACCGAGACCACCGTCGGGGTGGCCGCGACCCGGGTGGGGGCTGTGCAGGTGTCCGGGACGGGCAGCGTGCCCATCGGACATGCGCTGCCCAACAGCCGGCTGCATGTACTGGACCGCCATCTCCAGCCGGTCCCGGTCGGGGTGGCGGGCGAGTTGTTCATCGGCGGGGCGGGGCTGGCGCGGGGGTATGCGGGTCGCCCGGAGCTGACGGCCGAGCGGTTCGTGCCCGACCCGTTCACCACCGACGGCTCCCGCTTGTATCGGACGGGTGATCGGGTGCGGCGGCGGCCGGACGGTCAGATCGAGTTCCTGGGCCGGGTGGATCATCAGGTGAAGGTTCGCGGGTTCCGGGTCGAGCCGGGCGAGGTCGAGACCGCGCTGCGAGCTCACCCCGCGGTCGAGACCGCAGTGGTGATCGGCCGTGACCAGCGGCTGATCGCCTACCTGGTGGGTGAGGATCTCCCCACCGCCGGCGACCTGCGCGCTTTCCTGGGGCGCAGCCTGCCCGACCACCTCATTCCGTCGGCGTTTGTGGAGTTGGCCGGTCTGCCGTTGACGTCCAACGGCAAGCTCGATCGTGCTGCCCTGCCCGACCCGGATACCGCCCGCCCTGAGCTTGGGGTGGTGTTTGTGGGGGCGCGGACGCCGGGTGAGGAGATCTTGGCCGGGGTGTGGGCCGAGGTGCTGGGCCTGGAGCGGGTCGGGATCGGGGATAACTTCTTTGAGTTGGGTGGGCATTCGCTGCTGGCCACCCAGGTGATCTCGCGGGTGCGGGCGGTGTTCGGGGTGGAGGTGCCGCTGGCCGCCCTGTTCGACCACCCGACCGTCGGAGACCTCATCGACGTCATCGAGGCTCTGGCTCCCGACACCGCACCCCCCATCACGCCAACGAGTCGTGATCGCCTGTTGCCGTTGTCGTTCGCCCAGCAGCGGCTGTGGTTCCTCGACCAGCTCGAGCCGGGCTCGGCCGAGTACAACGTGCCCATCGCGCTGCGGCTGGCGGGTGCGCTCGACGTCGAGGCGCTGAGTGCTGCGTTGGATGCGGTCGTGGAGCGGCACGAGGTGCTCCGCACCCGGTTCGCTACCACTGATGGAATCGCTTACCAGGTCATCGACCCGCCCACCGGATTTGGGCTGGAGGTCGTCGACCTCACGGACGATGCGGACCCGCTCGGCAGCGCGGAGCGGTTGGTGGCCGCCGAGGCCGTCATCCCGTTCGACCTTGCCACCGACAGGCTCATCCGTGGGAAGCTCATCAGATTGGCTTCGGACGACCATGTACTGAGCTTGGTCATGCACCACGTGGTCTCGGATGAGTGGTCGGCCGGGGTGCTCGGCCGGGAGCTGACCGCACTCTACGAGGCGTTCTCGCGAGGGAAGCCGTCGCCACTGCTTCCGCTGCCGGTGCAGTACGCCGACTTCGCGGTCTGGCAACGTGACTGGCTGCAGGGAGAGGTGCTGGAGGGCCAGCTCGGCTATTGGCGCGAGCGGCTGGCCGGTGCTTCCGCGCTGGATCTGCCCACCGACCGGCCTCGTCCGGCCGTACGGTCCTTGGCCGGCGACACGGTCCAGTTCGCGATCCCCTCGGAGACGATGTCCGCACTCAGGGCGGTGACCCAGCAGAGCGGCGCGACGATGTTCATGACGCTGCTGTCGGCCTTCACCGTGCTGCTCGGCAAGTACGCGGGCCAGGACGACGTGGTGGTGGGCACGCCGATCGCCAACCGCAACCGGGCCGAGATCGAGGACCTGATCGGGTTCTTCGTCAACACGCTGGTGTTGCGTACCGACCTGTCCGGCGACCCCACCTTCACCGAGCTCATCGGCCGGGTGCGGCACGAGGCGTTGGGCGCCTACGCCCACCAGGACGTGCCGTTCGAGCAGGTCGTCGACGCCCTCGCCCCCGAACGCGACCGCTCCCGCACCCCGCTGTTCCAGGTGCTGTTCAACTACGACTCCAACAATGCGGATAGCGGGCCGGAATCGGAGCTGAGCGCTACAGAGCTCAGTGTGCGCGCCACGGTCGCGAAGTTCGACCTCAACCTCGTCCTCGGAGACAAGGCCGGGACGCTCGAGTACAGCACCGCGCTGTTCGACCGGTCGACGGTGGAGCGCTTCGCGAGTCACTTGGTGCGGTTGCTGGGTGCGATCGCTGAGGATCCGGGGCGGCGGTTGTCGGAGATTTCGCTGCTGGGTGGGGAGGAGCGGTTTGGGGAGTGGAATGCCACCGGGGTGGGTGTGCCTGGTGTGGGTGGGGTGCATGAGTTGTTCGCTCGGTGGGTGGCGGAGGCTCCGGATGTGGTGGCGGTGGTGGCTGGTGGGGGGTCGCTGACTTACGCCGAGTTGGAGGTGCGGGCGAATCGGCTGGCTAATCATTTGCGTGTGTTGGGGGTGGGTTCGGAGTCGGTGGTGGGGGTGTGTCTGCCGCGGGGTCTGGACTTCTTGGTGGCGTTGCTGGGTGTGTGGAAGGCGGGCGGCGCGTACCTGCCTCTCGACCCCGGCTATCCGGTGGAGCGGCTGGACTGGTTGCTGGCTGATAGTGGCGCTTGTCTGGTGATCGGGCAGGGTGGTTTGTCGCTGGATGATCCGGCGGTGGTCCAGGCGTCGGGTGTGGCGCCGGTGGTGGAGACACATGCTGATCAGTTGGCGTATGTGATTTATACGTCGGGGTCGACGGGGTGGCCGAAGGGGGTGTTGTCGGCTCATGCAGGTTTGGTGAATCGGCTGGCGTGGATGCAGGACGCCTACCGGCTGGCCGTGGGTGAGCGGGTGTTGCATAAGACGGCGGCGACGTTTGATGTGTCGTTGTGGGAGTTGGTGTGGCCGCTGACCGTCGGGGCGACGGTGGTGGTGGCTGAGCCGGGCCGGTCGGGGGATGTCGGTTACCTGGCGGGGTTGTTGGCCCGGGAGCGGGTTGGTGTGGTGCATTTCGTGCCGTCGATGTTGCGGGAGTTTGTGCGGGAGTGTCCGGTGCTGCCGGATGTGCGGTTGGTGGTGTGTAGTGGGGAGGCGCTGGACGGCCGGGATGTGGCGCGGTTGCTTGCGGTGAACCCGGGCGTGGTGGTGGAGAACTTGTACGGGCCGACCGAGGCCTCGATCGACGTGTCGCGGTGGACGTGTGGGGGTGAGGAGCGGCCGCCGATCGGTGCGCCGATCGCGAACATGCGGCTGCATGTGCTGGATGGTCATCTGCGGCCGGTCCCGGTGGGGGTGGCGGGGGAGTTGTATCTGGCCGGGGTTGGTCTGGCGCGCGGCTATGGCGGCCGGCCGGAGTTGACGGCCGAGCGGTTCGTGGCTGATCCGTTCGCGGGGGATGGCTCGCGGTTGTATCGCACGGGGGATCGGGCTCGGTGGCGGGCTGATGGGGTGGTGGAGTATCTGGGCCGGATCGACCATCAGGTCAAGGTCCGCGGGTTCCGGATCGAGCCGGGAGAGATCGAAACCGCCCTGCTCACCCACCCGGCGATCGGCTCTGCTGTGGTGGTTGCTGATGATCGGCAGCGGCTGATCGGCTATCTCGTGGCGAGTGATGTCGCTGTCGGTGTGCCAACCCCCGGTGAGCTGCGCGCGTTCCTGGCTGTCACGTTGCCGGATTACATGATCCCCGCGCTGTTCGTGGAGTTGGCGTCGTTCCCGCTGAGTGTCAATGGCAAGTTGGATCGGGCCGCGCTGCCGGCCCCTGACGGCGCCGGGTTGTTGTCGGCGGGGCAGTCTTCCGGTTTCCGTTCGCCGGTGGAGGAGATGCTGGCCGGGGTCTGGGCGCAGGTGCTCGGGTTGGATCGGGTCGGTGTGGAGGATGATTTCTTCGAGTTGGGTGGGCATTCGCTGCTGGCGACGCAGGTGATGTCGCGGGTGCGGGCGGTGTTCGAGGTTGAGGTGCCGTTGGCGGCGTTGTTCGAGCATCGCACGGTGGCGGGGTTGGCTCGGGTGGTGGAGGGGTCGGCTCGGGGCAGGCTGGCCCCGCCGATCGTCGCGACGCGGCGCGAAGGGCCGCTGCCGCTGTCGTTCGCACAACAGCGACTGTGGTTCCTCACTCAGATGACCCCGGAGTCCACCGAGTACAACATCCCCCTCGCCCTGCGGATGGTCGGAGATCTAGACGCCTCGGCGCTGAGCGCGGCGCTCGATGCGATCGTGGAGCGGCACGAGGTGCTGCGTACCCGGCTGGTCGTAGACGAAAGAGGCGTGCCACACCAGGTCGTCGACCCACACATCCGCTTCGAGCTCGAGGTCTCCGACGTGGACGGGCTCTCCTGGGCGGAAGAGCAGATCGCCGCTGACGTGACGACACCGTTCGACCTGGAGACCGGGCCGCTCTTCCGAACCCGGCTGATCCGGCTCGCGCCCGACGATCATGTGTTCAGCCTGGTCATGCACCATGTGGTGTCGGATGAGTGGTCGGCTGGCGTGCTGCGCCGCGAGCTGACCCCCTTGTATGAGGCGTTCTCGCGGGGTGAGCCGTCGCCGCTTCCGCCGCTGGCGGTGCAGTACGCCGACTTCGCGGTCTGGCAGCGCGAGTGGCTTCAGGGCGAGGTGCTGGAGGAGCAGCTCGGTTACTGGCGTGAGCGGTTGGAGGGCGCTCCGGTTCTGGAGCTGCCGACGGACCGGCCCCGTCCGGCGGTGCGGTCCTCGGCGGGCGCGAAGGTCGAGTTCGAGATCTCGGAAGAGATCGCCGCCGGGCTGCGCGCGGTGACTCGCCAGACCGGCGCCACCATGTTCATGACGTTGCTGTCGGCTTTCACCGTGCTGTTGGGTAAGTACGCGGGTCAGGACGACGTGGTGGTGGGCACACCGATCGCCAACCGCAATCGGGCCGAGGTGGAGGATCTGATCGGGTTCTTCGTCAACACGTTGGTGTTGCGGACCGATCTGTCCGGTGATCCGGCCTTCGCCGATCTGGTCGGCCGGGTGCGGAGCGAGGCGTTGGGCGCCTACGCGCACCAGGACGTGCCGTTCGAGCAGCTGGTTGAAGCCTTTGCGACCGACCGTGATCGCGGCCGGCACCCCCTGTTCCAGGTGCTGTTCAACTACTACCCGGCCGAAGGCGACACCGACGAGGGCGCGGATCTGGACTCCTCGGCTGTGCGGCTGCCCAACACGGTGACCTCGAAGTTCGACTTCCGGCTCGTGCTCGCGGAGGCCGCCGGTGCGTTGTCCGGGGTGGTCGAGTTCAGTACGGAGTTGTTCGATCGTTCGACGGTGGAGCGGATGGTCGGGCATCTGACGGTGTTGCTGGAGGCTGTGGCGGCTGATCCTTCGGTTCGGTTGTCGCAGGTGTCGCTGCTGGGGTCGGTCGAGCGGGGTCGGTTGGCGGTGTGGAATGACACGGCGGTGCCGGTTCCGTCGGGTGGGGTGCATGAGTGGATCGCCGCGCACGCGGATGGGGTGGCGGTGGTGGCCTCCGATGGGGCGCTGACGTATGGCGAGTTGGGGGTGCGGGCGAATCGGTTGGCGCATCATCTGCGGTCGGTGGGGGTGGGTCCGGAGGTTGTGGTGGGGTTGTGCCTGCCACGCGGTCTGGACATGGTGGTGGCCTTGCTGGCGGTGTTGAAGGCCGGCGGCGCCTATCTGTCGCTGGACCCCGACTACCCGGCCGAGCGGCTGGCCTACATGTTGTCCGACAGCCGGGCCTCGGTGGTGATCGGCGTCTCTGAGACGTTGGATGAGCTGCCGGTGGGGCGGGTGCGGCTGGTGGCGTTGGACGATCCGCTGACCGGGGTCGCGATGGAGGTTCTGCCGCAGTCGCCGCCGGATGTGGTGGTGCATCCGGGTCAGGTGGCGTATGTGATGTATACCTCCGGCTCGACGGGCCGGCCGAAGGGTGTGCAGGTCACCCATGGCGGTCTGGCCGCTTACGTGCACGGCGTGCGGGAACGGCTGGGGCTGCGTGGTGATGGGGCGCGGTATGCGCTGTTGCAGTCGCTGGTGACCGACTTCGGTAACACGATGGTGTTCGGCTGCCTGTCCTCGGGTGGGACGTTGTATGTCCCCGGCCCGGAGACGGTGCGTGAGCCCGCTGCGCTGCGCGCGTATCTGGCCGAGCACGCGATTGATTGGGTGAAGATCGTCCCGTCGCAGTTGGTGTCGCTGGCGGGTGAGGATGGCCTGGACGGGTTGGTGCCCGCCGAAGGGCTGGTGCTGGGCGGTGAGGCCTCACCGGTGCAGTGGGCCCGCGAGGTGCTGGCCGCTGCCGGAGACCGTCCGGTGTTCAACCATTACGGGCCGACCGAGACCACCGTCGGGGTGGCCGCGACCCGGGTGGGGGCTGTGCAGGTGTCCGGGACGGGCAGCGTGCCCATCGGACATGCGCTGCCCAACAGCCGGCTGCATGTACTGGACCGCCATCTCCAGCCGGTCCCGGTCGGGGTGGCGGGCGAGTTGTTCATCGGCGGGGCGGGGCTGGCGCGGGGGTATGCGGGTCGCCCGGAGCTGACGGCCGAGCGGTTCGTGCCCGACCCGTTCACCACCGACGGCTCCCGCTTGTATCGGACGGGCGATCGGGTGCGCCGGTTGCCCGACGGGGAGATCGAGTTCCTGGGCCGGATGGATCATCAGGTGAAGGTTCGCGGGTTCCGGGTCGAGCCGGGCGAAGTCGAGACCGCGCTGCGGGCTCACCCCGCGGTGGAGACGGCGGTGGTGATCGGCCGTGACCAGCGGCTGATCGCCTACCTGGTGGGTGAGGATCTCCCGTCCGCCGGCGACCTGCGCGCTTTCCTGGGACGCAGCCTGCCCGACCACCTCATCCCGTCAGCGTTCGTGGAGGTGGCCGGTCTGCCGCTGACCTCCAACGGCAAGTTGGATCGGGCCGCCCTGCCCGACCCCGAAACCGCCCGCCCCGAGCTGGAGGTGGCCTTCACAGCCCCACGCACCCCCGTCGAACGGATCCTGGCCGAGGTGTGGGCCGAGGTGCTCGACCTGGAACAGGTCGGCATCGGCGACAACTTCTTCGAACTGGGCGGGCACTCGCTCCTGGTCGCCCAGGCCGTGACGCGCATCCGCACAGCCGGGTACGACGTCAGCGTCACCCAGTTCTTCGACCACCCCACCGTCGCCGGGCTGGCCCCGTTGGCCCGTCCCCGCGCGGACCTGGCCCGCCCGGCCGCGAGGTCGCTCGTCGAGATCCGGGGCGGGAGCGTCTTGCCCGCGGTGTTCTGCGTCCATTCCTCGCTGGGCGGGGTCACCGAGTTCAGCGAGCTCGCCGCCGCCCTCGGGCCGGGCGGGCAGTTCTACGGGCTCCAGTCCCGCGGCCTGGTGGACGACGAACGGCCGCTCGAAACCGTCGAGGAGATGGCCGCCGCCTATCTGCAGGAGGTCCAGGCAGCGCAGCCGAACGGCCCGTACCTGTTCGCCGCGTGGTCCATGGGCTGCTACGTCGCCTTGGAAATGGCCCGTCAGGCGTGCGCGGAGGGGCTGGAGGTGGGAGGCGTCCTCATGGTCGGGCCGCCGCACCACGAGCGCCGTAAGCGGCGCCGGCTCGTCGACCGGCGCGCCCGCCGGCTCCTCGACCAGCTTGACCACGCCATCCGCGCCGAGCCGGGCACGAGGATCGACCCGGCCGCGGAGGAGGAGCTGCTGGAGTACTGGGAGCCCGAGCCCGCCGACGTCGCCGCGCTGCGCGCCGGGGCCAAGCAGCAGCTGCGTACTGCCCGGGTGGCGTTGATCAACTACTTCGCCGGGCTCCACTACCGGGCAGGGCTGCCCGAAGCGCCGGACGAGCCCGGCGCCTACGACGGCCGGGTGGTCCTCTACCTGCCTGAGGACGACCCGGAGGCCGCCAACGAGGCGATGCTCGGTCAGTGGCGTGCCGCGCTCGGCCGCGAACCGGACGTGGTGCCCGTTCCGGGCCTGCACAAGACCGTGGTCAGGGGAGACGGCGCCCTGACAGTCGGTTCCCTTCTGAGCGCCGAGATCGCCCGCCACCACCGCGGAGCCGACGAGACCTGAGAGCAAGGGGTAACGCGTGACCGAATTACCGGCTTTCTCGTTCGCGGGACATGTCGACCGACGCCCCGCCGGCGAGCTCGGCAGCCTGGCAGCCGGCTCGCCGGCGCTGAAGGAACCCGTGGTCCTGACCGAGGGCCACCGGCTGATGGAGGAGGTGTGGCGCTGGACCCCGGAGTTCCTGCGGGAAACCGTGGGCGGGGAGCGGCTGCGCGCGACTCTGCCCGGCGACGACGGCAAGTTCCGGTACGAGCCGGGCCGCGCACTGGACTCCCAGCCGCTGTCGGTCGCCCGATTCTTCGACGACATGGCCGACCCGGGCGGCCCGCGCTGGTGCCTGCAGCAGGTGGCCGTCGAGAGTGAGCTGCCCGAGCTGGCCGCGCGCCTCGACTACCCGGCCGGCGTCCCCAGGGAGCTGATCAACGCGGTCAACCTGTGGCTCGCGGCCCCCGGCACCGTGACGCCGCTGCACTACGACGACACCCACAACCTGTTCGCCCAGGTGTCCGGGACCAAGACGTTCTACCTCTTCCCGCCGGAGAGCCTCGACGCGCTCTACCCGGGACCGCTCAACACCGGCGCCCAGCACCTCAGCATGGTCGATCTGTTCGACCCCGACCTCACCCGGCACCCGCTCGCCGCGCGGGTCAGCTACAGGAAGGCGACGGTGAACGCCGGGGAGGCCCTGCTGCTGCCCGCCTTCTGGTGGCACCAGGTCGCGTCGCAGGACGTGGCGATATCGGTCAACTTCTGGTGGAGGGCTCACGCGATGGACTGCTTATGCCCGGGCTTCATGCGGCAACTGCTGTCGACGGCCGTGCAGGAGGACCTCGCCGCCCTCACGCACACGTTCGAACTCGGCGACGCGGACGCGAAGAACCCCATGGCCGACGCCGCCGACCTGGCCCAGCTCCTCGCCGACATCGGAGAGTACCGCGCCGCCACGGCGCTGAGCCTGTCCGTTCTGCGCACCGCCGGGCGCGAGCCCAGGACCTCGCGCTCGGCCAGTGAGGTACTCACCGCCAGCGCCGACCTGGCCGCCGCCCTGGGGCGCGAGGGCCAACCACCGCCCGAGCCGGTCTGGCGGCTCATCGACGACGTCATGGCGATCACGAGTGCGAACGGGGAACGCGTATGAACACGCTCAAGGACCTTCCGGTGGCGGTGAGCCTGTCTTATTTCTCCGCCAGTGGCGGCGACGGCCCGACCGGCTCGCCGTACGACGTGCTCCTGGACAGCGCGCGGCTCGGCGACCAAGCGGGGTTGGAGGCCGTATGGCTGCCCGAGCGGCACTTCGCCGACTTCGGCTATCTGTACCCCAACCCGTCGGTGCCCGCGGCGGCGGTCGCGGCGGCGACCAGCCGGATCGGTATCCGGGCCGGCAGCGTCGTCATGCCGCTGCACCACCCGGCGAGGGTGGCCGAGGAGTGGGCGGTGGTCGACCAGATCTCCCGCGGCCGGGTCGGCGTCTCGTTCGCCTCCGGCTGGAACGGCAGCGACTTCGTGCTCTCCAGCGCCGACGTTTCCGAGCGCCGCCAGGTCATGCGGGACGGCATCGAGGCCGTCCGCGCCCTCTGGCGGGGCGAGACACGGACCTTCCACGATGCCTCCGACCGCCCGATCGAGCTCAGGACGTTCCCCAGGCCGGTCCAGCCCGAACTGCCGGCCTGGCTCACCGCAGGCGGCTCCGTCGGCACCTTCGAAGCCGCCGGATCGATGGGCCTCAACGTCCTCACCCACCTCGTCGGGCAGAGCCCGGAAGACCTTCGGGAGAACGTCGCGGCCTATCGTGAGGCCAGGGGGGCGCACGGCGATGACGGGCGCGGACACGTCACCCTGATGCTGCACACGCACCTCATCGACGGGTCCCGAGCCTCCGCCGAGCGCGCCCAGCACGAGCTGGCCCGCTACCTGACCAGCTCCATGAAGCTCGACGAGCGCAACGTTGCCGACGCGGAACGCGCAGCGGCCTTCAGGTCGCTCAACGACGCCGACCGCGCGGCGATTGCGGCGCTCGGGGCCTCACGCTTCCTCGAGTTCGGCCTCATCTGCACCGCCGACGAGGTGCGCGACCGGCTGACCGAGGTCAAGGCATGGGACGTCGACGAGGTGGCCTGCCTCATCGACTTCGGCTTCGAGTACGGGCCGATCATGAAAAGCCTCGAAGAGCTGCTCAGCGTCCTCTCCTGACTCCTCCCCACAGCCACCGCCACTGACCCCGGAGGTCACCTGTGCTCTCTGATTCGAAGCGGAAGCTCCTGGAGCTCCGGTTGCGGGGGGAGAACGCACCGGCACGCGAACCGATGCGGCGCCCTGACGGCCCGTTGCCGCTGTCGTTCGCGCAGCAGCGGCTGTGGTTCCTGGACCAGCTGGAGCCCGGCTCCGCCGAGTACAACGTGCCGGTCTCTCTGCGGCTGAGTGGCGCACTGGACGTGCCGGCGCTGGCGCAGGCGCTCGACACCGTGGTGGAACGGCACGAGGTGCTGCGCACGCGTCTCGTGCCGGACGAGGACGGCGTCGCCCACCAGGTGATCGACCCGCCCGGTGGGTTCGAACTGGCGGTCGTGGACCTGTCCGGCGGGCCCGACCCCGAGGGGAGGGCCGCCGAGCTCGTCGCCGAGGACACGGTGGCCCCGTTCGACCTGGCGGCCGGGCCGCTGTTCCGCGGCCGGCTGCTCCGGCTGGGCGCCGAGGACCACGTGCTGAGCCTGTGCATGCACCACGTCGTGTCCGATGAGTGGTCGGCCGGGGTGCTGCGCCGCGAGCTGTCGGTGCTGTACGCCGCGTTCTGCCGGGGAGGACGCTCGCCGCTGACCCCGCTCGCCGTGCAGTACGCCGACTTCGCCGCCTGGCAGCGCGACCGCCTCCGGGGCGAGGTGCTGGAAGGGCAGCTCGGCTACTGGAGGGAGCGGCTGGCCGGCGCCACGGCGCTGGAGCTGCCGACCGACCGCCCCCGCCCCCCGGTGCGCTCCTCGGCGGGCGCGACAGTGGACTTCACGGTGCCCATGCACGTCGCGGTCGGCGTGCGGGCTGTGGCCCGCGAGGCCGGCGCCACCATGTTCATGACGCTGCTGGCGGCGTTCGCCGTCGTGCTGCGCACGTACTCGGGCCAGGACGACATCGTGGTGGGCACCCCCGTGGGCAACCGCGACCGGCCTGAGACAGAGGACCTCATCGGGCTGTTCCTCAACACGGTCGTGCTCAGGACCGACCTGTCGGGCGACCCCGGCTTCGCCGAGCTGGCCGGCCGGGTGCGTCGCGTGGCGCTGGACGCCTACGCCAACCAGGACCTGCCGTTCGAGCAGCTCGTGGAAGCGCTCCAGCCGGAGCGCGACCGCTCGCGCACGCCGCTGTTCCAGGTGCGGTTCGACTACGCCCAGGGCGGCGGTGACGACGAGCTGGACCTGGACGGCCTGGCCATCACCGCTTTCGGCGTCGCGAAGGGCACCAGCCAGTTCGACCTCACCATGGTCCTCAGCGACGCCCCCGGTGGTCTGGACGGGACGATCGAGTTCAGCACCGAACTGTTCGACGCCGCGACGGTCCTGCGGATGGGCGGCCACTTGGCGGCGGTCCTGACGGCCGTGGCGGCCGAGCCGGGACTGCGGCTGTCGGAGCTGTCCGTGCTCGACGACGCCGAGCGCGGCCGGGTGCTGGAGGAGTGGAACGACACCGCCGTGCCGCAGCGGGCGGCATCAGGCGTGGACGAGCTGATCGCGGCCCGAGCGGCGGACCACCCGGACACGATCGCGGTCGTCTCGGGCGACGCCTCGCTCAGCTACGGCGAGCTGGACGCCCGCGCGAACCGGCTGGCCCACCACCTGCGCGGCCTGGGGGCGGGCCCGGAGAGCGTGGTGGCGCTGTGCGTGCCGCGCGACGTGAACATGCTGGTCGCGCTGCTGGCGGTGTGGAAGGCCGGTGCGGCCTATCTGCCGCTGGACCCGGACCATCCGGCCGAGCGGCTGTCGTACATGCTGGCCGACAGCGGGGCGACGCTTCTGCTGGGGCACCGGGAACTGGCGGGACATCTCGCAGGCGACGGCGCGGTGTGGCTCGACGACCCCGGCACCACGGCCGCCGTCGCCGCCGCGCCGGCCGTCCCCCCGTCGCCCTGTGCCGGCGGAGCCGACCGGCAGGCGTACGTCATCTACACCTCCGGGTCGACGGGCCGGCCCAAGGGGGTGGTCGTGTCGCACCGCAACCTGCTGAACTTCCTCGACTCCATGGGAGAGCAGCCAGGACTGGGCCCCGGCGACGTGCTGCTCGCCGTCACCACGCTCGGGTTCGACATCGCCGGGCTGGAGCTGTACCTCCCGCTGACGCGCGGCGCGCGTGTCGTGGTGGCCGACCGCACGGTCACCACAACGCCCGGGCTGCTGGCCGCCGAGATCGAACGGCATGGCGTGACCGTGATGCAGGCCACGCCCGCGACCTGGCGGATGCTCGTCGATGACGGCTGGCGGGGAGCCCCGGGGCTGCGCGCCTGGTGTGGCGGCGAGGCGCTCCCGCCCGCGCTCGCCGACGAGATCCGCGCCAGGACGGCGGGCCTCTGGAACCTGTACGGCCCGACCGAGACCACCATCTGGTCCTCCCTGCACGAAGTGCCGGAAGGGCAGGCGCCGATGCTCGGCCGCCCGATCGCCAACACCCGGATGTACGTGCTCGACCGCGACCTGCTGCCCGCCCCCGCCGGCGTGCCCGGCGAGCTGTTCATCGGCGGCGCCGGCCTGGCCCGAGGGTACGGAGGCCGGCCCGAGCTGACCGCCGAGCGCTTCATCGCGGACCCGTTCGCCGGCGACGGGTCGCGTTTGTACCGCACCGGCGACCGCGTCAGATGGCGGGCCGACGGCGAGCTGGAATTCCTCGGCCGGGCCGACCACCAGGTCAAGATCCGCGGGCACCGGATCGAGCCGGGCGAGATCGAAGCCGCCCTGGTGGCGCACCCGGCCGTCGCGGCCGCCACGGTGGTCACCCGTGACGACGACGGCGACACCCGGCTGGTCGCCTACCTCATCCCCGCCGACCCTGCCACTGGAGCCCCGTCGGCGGGCGAGTTGCGCGCTCTCCTGCGGACCACGCTGCCCGACTACATGGTCCCCTCGGCGTTCGCCGAGCTCAGTGCGTTCCCGCTCACGCCGAACGGCAAGCTCGACCGCGCCGCCCTGCCCGACCCGGGACACCCGGAGTCGGCCGCGGGCAGCGCAGCGCCCCGGACCCCGGCCGAAGAGGTCCTGGCAGGCATCTGGGCGCAGGTCCTCGACGTGGCCGAGGTCGGCGTCACCGACAACTTCTTCGACCTGGGCGGCCACTCCCTCACGGCCATCAAGGTCATCTCCAGGGTGCGGGCGGCCTTCCAGTCGGAGCTGCCGCTGGCCGAGCTGTTCGACCACCCCACCGTCCGCGAGCTGGCGGCGGTCCTGGACGCCACCGCGCAGGGCGGCCAGGCTCCGCCCGTCGTCCCCGTCCCACGCGACCGGCCGCTGCCGCTGTCGTTCGGCCAGCAGCGGTTGTGGTTCCTCGACCAGCTCGAGCCCGGGTCCGCCGAGTACAACATCCCGGTCGCGCTGCGCCTGACCGGCGAGCTCGACGTGAACGCGCTCCGCGCCGCGCTGGACGCCGTCGTCGAACGGCACGAGGTGCTGCGCACCCGCCTGGTCACCGTCGACGGCGTCGCCCGCCAGGTGATCGACCCGCCCACGGGCTCCGGCCTCCAGATCGTCGACCTCAGCGACGAGCCGGACCCGGCCGGCCGCGCCCAGGCGATCGTGGCGGCCGAGGCCGTCACGCCGTTCGACCTGACGGCCGGGCCGCTGCTGCGCGCCCGGCTGCTCAGGGTCGGTCCCGGCGAGCACGTGCTCAGCCTCGTCACCCACCACGTCGCCTCCGACGACTGGTCGGCCGACGTGCTGAACCGGGAGCTGGCGGTCCTCTACGCGGCCTTCAGCCGCGGCGAGCCGTCGCCGCTCGCCCCACTGGCCGTGCAGTACGCCGACTTCGCCGTCTGGCAGCGCGAGTGGCTCCAGGGCGATGTGCTGGACGGCCAGCTCGGCTACTGGAAGGAGCGGCTGGCCGGCGCACCGGTCCTGGACCTGCCGACCGACCGGCCGCGCCCCGCCGTGCGCTCCTCGGCAGGGGCGGTGCTGGACTTCGCGGTGTCGCCGCAGACCCTGGCCGGGTTGCGGGAGCTGAGCCTTGGTGCCGGGGCGACGCTGTTCATGACCCTGGTCGGCGGGCTCGCCGTGGTGCTGGGTCGCCACGCCGGTCAGGACGACGTGGTCGTCGGCACGCCTGTCGCCAACCGCAACCGGGCCGAGACCGAGGACCTGATCGGGTTCTTCGTCAACACCCTGGCCCTGCGCACCGACCTGTCCGGCGACCCGACGCTCGCCGAGGTGGTCGCCAGGGTCCGCTCCGAGGCGCTGGCCGCCTACGCACACCAGGATCTGCCGTTCGAGCAGCTCGTGGACGCCATCCAGCCCGAGCGCGACCGTTCCCGCCACCCGCTGTTCCAGGTGATGGTCACCCACGGGCAGGGCACGGTCGCCACGTTCGACTTCGCGGGGCTCACCTCCGAGGGGGTCGGCCTGCCGCCGACGATGGCCAAGTTCGACCTGACCATCGCCTTCAGCGAGAGCGGGCCCGACCTGCGCGGGGAGATCAGCTACAGCACCGAGCTGTTCGACCGGGGCACGGTCGAACGGCTGGCCGACCACCTCGTCGCCGTGCTCGACGCCGCGGCGGCTGATCCGCGTGCACGCCTGTCCGACGTACAGATCATCGGGCCCGATGAGCGCCACGCGGTCGTGACCGGCTGGAACGACACCGCGACACCGGCGGCCGACTTCGCCGCCGTCCACGAGCTGGTCGCGGCCCGTGCCGCCGCCCGCCCCGGCGACCCCGCGGTGACCTACCAAGGGACGACGCTGAGCTACGGCGAACTCGACGCGCGGGCCAACCGCCTCGCCCACCACCTCATCGGACAGGGCGTCGGCCCCGAGACGGTGGTGGGACTGCGCCTGGACCGCGGCCTGGACATGGTCGTGGCGGTCCTCGGCGTGCTCAAGGCCGGCGGGGCCTACCTGCCGATCGACCCCGGCTACCCCGCCGAGCGCATCGCTTACATGCTCGCCGACAGCGGGGCGCGGTTCGTCCTGAGCCACCGAGGTCTCACCGGCGCTCCGGCAGGGCCGGGGGAGACGCACCTGGACGACCCACGGACCGCCGCGCTCATCGACGCCGGCCCCGCCACCGCGCCCGACCGGCTGCGCCACCCCGACCAACTCGCGTACGTCATCTACACCTCGGGCTCCACCGGCCGCCCGAAGGGCGTGGCGGTCGGCCACCGCAGCCTGGCCAACCTGGTCAGGGCGCAGAGCGCCGACTATGAGCTCACCGAGCGCGACGTGGCGCTCCAGCTCACCTCGTTCAGCTTCGACGTCGCCGGCTGCGAGCTGTTCGCGGCCCTGTCCACGGGCGCCCGCGTCGTCGTCGCCGACGCCGAGGCCCGCGGGTCCGCGCGGGCTCTGGAGGACCTGGTACGGGCCGAGGGCGTCTCCGTGGCGCAGATGACCCCGACCACCGCCCGCCCTCTGGCCCTGGACACGCTCCCCGGACTGCGGCTGCTGGTGACCGGCGGCGAGGCATACCCCGCCGAGCTGGCCAGGTCCTGGTCCCGCGGTCGGCGGCTGGTCAACGCCTACGGGCCGACCGAGACGACCGTGTGCGCCACCGTCGGCGTGTGGGCGGACGGGCACGACGGGCCGCCGCCCATCGGCACCCCCATCGCCAACATGCGCGCGTACGTGCTGGACCGTCACCTCGGCCCCGCCCCGATCGGGGTGGCGGGCGAGCTGTTCATCGGCGGCGTCGGCGTGGCCCGCGGCTACGCGCACCGCCCGGAGCTGACCGCCGAGCGGTTCGTGCCCGACCCGTTCGCCGGAGACGGCTCGCGCCTCTACCGCACCGGCGACCGCGCCCGCTGGCGGGCCGACGGGCAACTGGAGTTCCTCGGCAGGGTCGACGACCAGGTCAAGGTCAGAGGGTTCCGCATCGAGCCGGGCGAGGTCGAGGCGGCGCTGGCCGCGCACCCCGGCGTGGCAGGCGCGGCCGTGACCGCCAGAGCCGACGGCGCCGGCCGGGTACGGCTCGTCGGCTATGTCGTGCCCGCCGACCCCACGGCGGGGATGCCGGCCGTGGGCGAGCTGCAGGCCTTTCTCCGCGGCACTCTGCCCAGCCATCTCGTGCCGTCACTCTTCGTCGAGCTGGCCGCGCTGCCGCTGAGCCCCAACGGCAAGGTCGACCGGGCCGCGCTGCCCGCCCCGGATGCCGCCCGTCCCGGCCCGGCCGGGACGTTCGTCGCGCCGCGCACCGCGACGGAGGGCGTCCTGGCCGAGGTCTGGGCCGAGGTGCTGGGGCTCGACCGGGTCGGCGTCGAGGACAACTTCTTCGAGCTGGGCGGCGACTCGATCATCAGCATCCAGGCCGTCGCGCGGGCCAGGACCCGAGGCGTGCACGTCACCCCGGCACAGCTCTTCGCACACCAGACCGTCGCGGCCCTGGCAGCCGTGGCGATCCGTGCTTCCTCCGTCGACGCCGAGCAGGGGACGGTGACGGGCGAGTTCCCGCTGACGCCGATCCAGCGCTGGTTCCTCCGGCGCGAGCTGCCCGAGGCCGGGCACTTCAACCAGTCGGTTCTGCTGGAGATCGGCGAGCGGCTGGACCCCGCCGCGCTGCGCCTGACCCTGGAGGCGCTGGCCGGCCACCACGACGCGCTGCGCGCCCGCTTCACCGGCATCGGCGACGAGTGGGCCTGCCATGGCGAGAGCGGCGGGCAGAGCTGGCCGCTGACCGTCGTCGACCTCGCCGCCCATGACGGCGCCGCTGAGGCCGAGGTCCTGGACGAGCAGGCCATGGCCGCCCAGACGGGCCTCGACCTCGGCCACGGGCCGCTCGCCCGCGCCGTGCTGTTCGAGCGAGGGGAGGCCGGGCAGCTCCTGCTGCTCGTGGCGCACCACCTGGTGGTCGACGGCGTGTCCTGGCGGATCCTGCTCGAGGACCTCGAGCTCGCCTACGGTCAGGCCGAACGCGGAGACCAGATCCGGCTCGCGCCTAAGACCACCTCGTTCGCCCGGTGGTCGCAACGCCTCCTGGACGTTGCCCGGTCGGAGGCGACGGCGGACGAGGCGCCGTACTGGCTGGACACGACCTCGGGCGCCACGCCGCTGCCGCGCGACCACGACGGACGTAACACCGCCGCCTCGGCCAGGACCGCGCGCGTCACCCTCGGCGCGGAGCCGACCGGGCGGCTGCTGCACGAGGTGCCCGCGGCCTACCGGACGCAGATCAACGACGTCCTCATGACCGCCCTGGGGCTCGTGCTCGCCGAGTGGAACCCGGGCGCGAGGACGCTCGTCGACCTGGAGGGCCACGGCCGCGAGGATCTCGGCCCCGACATCGACGTTTCCCGCACCGTCGGATGGTTCACCACGTTCTTCCCCGTCGCGCTGCCCCCAGACGGCGGCCCTGACCTCGGCCGCGCGCTGATGCGTACCAAGGAGCATCTGCGCGCGATCCCCCGCAGGGGCCTCGGCTACGGCCTGCTGCGCTACCTCGCGGGCGGGCAGGTGAGCGCGGCGCTGGAGGCCGCGCCCCAGGGGGAGCTGAGCTTCAACTACCTGGGCCGCTTCGACAACGTGGGTGAAGGCGAGGCCCGTCTGCGGCAGGCGGACGGTTCGCTCGGCGAGGAGCGCTCCCGCCTGGGCGAGCGCACCCACCTCGTCGAGGTGAACGGCGAAATCACCGGCGGCCGCCTGGAACTGGCCTGGACCTACTCCGACCAGGTGCACGACGAGGCCACCATCGTCCGGCTCGCGCGCCGCTACGTCGAAGTGCTCGGCGAGCTGATCGAGCACTGCCGCGCCGACGCAGCCGGAGGCGCCACGCCGTCGGACTTCCCGCTGGCCGCTCTCGACCAGGAGACGCTCGACCTCGTCCTGCGGGAGCGGCCCGCGCGCACCGTGGAGGACGTCTACCCGCTCACCCCGCTCCAGCAGGGCATGCTGTTCCACACCCTGCTGGAGCCCGGCTCGGGCGTGTACTGGGTGCAGAACGGGCTGCTGCTGGACGGCGAGCTCGACGAGGCCGCGTTCCTGAGGGCGTGGGAGCTGGTCCTGGCCCGGCACCCGGTGCTGCGCAGCGCCGTCGTATCCGAGGGCGTCCCGGTGCCGCTGGCGGTGGTCTCGCGCGCGGTCCCCGTACCCCTGGAACGGCGCGACTGGAGCGAGCTGGGCGAGGCCGCACAGGCCGAGGCCCTCGACGCGTTCATGGATGAGGACCGGGCGCGCGGCGCCGAGTTCGACCGGCCCAGCCTGATGCGCCTCACGCTGATCCGGCTGGGCGACCGCCGGCACCAGGTCGTGTGGAGCTACCACCACCTGCTGCTGGACGGCTGGAGCGTCCCCATCGTCCTGGGCGACCTCATCCACGCCTACCACGCCTACCGGGCGGGCGAGCAGCCCCGGCTCGCCGGCCCCCGGCCCTTCCGCGACCACCTCGCCTGGCTCGCAGGGCAGGATCTCGGCGCCGCCGAGGCATACTGGCGCGAACGCCTGCGCGGCGTCACCGAGCCCACGGACCTCGGCGTCACCCGCGACACCGGCAGGCGCGGGCACCGCACCCACCGCGCGAGAGTCAGCGAGGCGGCCACCGCCGCGCTCACCGAGCTCGGCCGACGCCACCACCTGACGCTCAACACGGTGGTCCAGGGCGCCTGGGCGCTGCTGCTGTCGGCCTACAGCGGTCAGGACGACGTCGTGTTCGGCGTGACCACCTCGGGCCGGGCCGACGACCTCGCCGGCGTGGAATCCATGGTCGGGCTGTTCATCAACACCACCCCCACCCGGGTGCGGGTGGAGGGGGGCCTGAGGCTGCTCGACTGGCTCCACCTGCTCCAGGAGGAGCAGGTGCGGGGCCGCGCCTTCGAGCACACCCCGCTGGTGCAGGTGCAGGCCTGGAGCGAGATCCCTCAGGGCAGGCCGCTGTTCGAGAACCTGCTGCTGTTCGAGAACTTCCCGCTCGGGCGGCTGGACGACGAGATGGCCGGGTCCGCCGCGAACGAGCTGCGCGTCGACGACAACGTCTCCAGGGAGCAGCCGAACTACCCCCTGACGATCACCGCGGGACCCGGCACCGAGCTGGCCATCGGACTGCACTACGACGGTGCCCTCTTCGACGACGACACGATCGGGCGGATCGCCGACCGGCTCGTGGCGATCCTGCAGGCCATGGCCGGCGACCCCGGCCGCCTGGTCGAAGACCTGCCCCTGCTGACCGGCGACGAGCTCCGCCTGGTCCTGGCCGAGGGGGAGGGCCCGTCCGTTCCGCTCCCCGGCGTCGGCGGCGTCCACGAGCTGGTGTCGGCCCGGGCGAAGGAACGCCCGGACGCCGTCGCGCTGGTGTTCGGCGAACAGACCCTGACCTACCGGGAGCTGGAGGACAGAGCCGACCGGCTCGCCCACCACCTGCGCGCCCAGGGCGTGCGGGCCGAGACGGTCGTGGCCCTCTGCCTGGAACGCGGGCTCGACATGGTCGTCACCATGCTGGCCGTCCTGAAGGCCGGTGGCGCCTACCTGCCGCTGGACCCGGACTATCCCGCGGAACGGCTGGCGTTCATGCTGGCCGACACCGGCGCGCCGGTCCTGGTCACCCACCGCGGGCAGGCTGGAACGCCGGCCGTCGATGGCGGCGCGCGCGTCGTCGACCTCGGCGACCCCGCGACCGCCGAGGCGCTCGCCGCCACCCCCGCCGGACCACCGGACGTCCACACCGACCCCGCCCAGCTCGCCTACGTCATCTACACCTCCGGCTCGACCGGCAGGCCCAAGGGCATCGGTGTGTGCCACCGCGACGTCGTCACGCTGGTGACCGCCGGCGACTACGTGGCACTCCAGCCCGACGACGTGGTGGCCCAGGCCTCGACGACGTCGTTCGACGCCGCGACGTTCGAGATCTGGGGAGCGCTGGCCAACGGCGGCACGCTGGCCGGCATCGACCGCGACGCCCTGCTGTCGCCGCATGCGCTCGGCGCCGAGCTCGAACGGCTCGGCGTCACCACCCTGTTCCTGACCACCGCCGTGTTCAACCGCCTGGCCGCCGATCACCCGTACGCCGCCCGCGGCCTGCGCCACCTGCTGTTCGGCGGCGAGGCCGTCGACCCGCTCAGCGTCCGCAGGATGCTCGCCCTCGGCCGCCCGGGCCGCTTGCTGCACGTGTACGGGCCGACGGAGACGACGACGTTCGCCACCTGGCACCTGGCCCGGCGCGCGGCGCGCGAGGCAGGCGGCACGGTGCCGATCGGACGGCCGCTGGCGAACATGCGGGCCCTCGTGCTCGACCGGTTCCTGCGCCCGGTGCCGATCGGGGTCGCGGGGGAGCTGTTCCTCGGCGGCGTCGGCGTGGCACGCGGCTACCTCAACCGGCCGGAGCTGACAGCCGAGCGGTTCGTGGCCGACCCTCTCGCCGGAGACGGCTCCCGGCTCTACCGTACGGGCGACCGGGTCCGCCGCCTCGCCGACGGCAGCATCGAGTTCCTCGGACGCGTCGACGAGCAGATCAAGATGCGCGGCTTCCGCATCGAGCCGGGCGAGATCGAAGCCGCGCTGCGCGCCCACCCGGAGGTCTCCACCGCGGTCGTCGTGGCCCGCGAGGACGACGGCGACCGGCGCCTGGTGGCGTACGTGGTGCCGGCGGACCTGGGCGTGGGCGTCCCGCCCGCCGGGGAGCTGCGGCAGTTCCTCGCCCGCAGTCTGCCCTCCTACTTCATCCCGGCCGCCTTCGTCGAGCTGGCCGGACTGCCGCTGAACGCCAACGGCAAGGTGGACCGGGCCGTGTTGCCGGCCCCCGACACCAGCAGGCCCGAGCTCCAGGAACGGTTCGTCGCGCCGGCCTCGGACACCGAGGAAGTGCTCGCGGCCATCTGGGCCGAGGTGCTCCGCCTGGACGGCGTCGGCGTCACCGACGACTTCTTCCAGCTCGGCGGGCACTCGCTGCTGGCCACCCAGGTGATCTCTCGGGTGCGCTCGACGTTCGGCGTGGAGCTGCCACTGTCGACGCTGTTCGACCACTCCACCGTGCGCGGGCTCGCCGCGGTCGTGGACGCGGCCGCCCCCGCCGAGCAGGCGCCGTCCATCGTGGCGGCCGGACGCCGCGACGGCCCGCTGCCGCTGTCCTTCGCGCAGCAGCGGCTCTGGTTCCTCGACCAGCTCGAGCCGGGCTCCCCGGAGTACAACGTGCCGATCGCGCTGCGGCTGACCGGCCCTCTCGACGTGCCGGCGCTGAGCGCGGCGCTGGACGCGATCGTGGAGCGGCACGAGGTGCTGCGTACCCGCCTGGTCGCCGTTGACGGCGTCGGCATGCAGATCGTGGACCCGCCGTCGGGCTTCGGGCTCGACGTGCTCGACCTCGGCGGGGAGTCCGACGCCGTGGCCCGCGCCGAGGCGCTCGTGGCGGCCGACGCCAGGGCGCCGTTCGACCTGGCCGCCGGACCGCTGTTCCGCGGCAGGCTGATCAGGATCGGGCCCGACGACCACCTGCTCGGCATGGTGACCCATCACGTGATCTCCGACGAGTGGTCCACCGGCGTTCTGCGCCGCGAGCTCACCGTCCTCTACGACGCCTTCCGTACCGGGCAGCCGTCGCCGCTGGCCCCGCTGACGGTGCAGTACGCCGACTTCGCCGTCTGGCAGCGTGAGTGGCTCCAGGGCGAGGTGCTGGAAGGACAGCTCGCGTACTGGCTCGACCGGTTGGGCGGGGCTCCGGCCCTGGAGCTGCCCACTGATCGGCCGCGCCCCGCCGTACGGACATCGGGCGGCGGGCTCGTCGAGTTCGAGCTGCCCGACGCCGTGACCGCCGGGATGCGGGCGCTCAGCCGCGAGGCCGGGGCCACCATGTTCATGACGCTGCTGGCCGCGTTCGGCGTCCTGCTGGGCCGGTATGCCGACCAGGACGACGTCGTGGTCGGCACCCCGATCGCCAACCGGACCAGGGCCGAGACCGAGGACCTCATCGGGTTCTTCGTCAACACGCTCGTGCTCCGCACCGACCTGTCCGGCGACCCCACGTTCGCCGAAGTCGTCACCAGGGTCCGCGACGGGGCCCTCGGCGCCTACGCCCACCAGGACGTGCCGTTCGAGCAGCTCGTCGACGTCCTCGCCCCTGAACGCGACCGCTCGCGGCACCCGGTGTTCCAGGTCATGTTCGGCGTGGACCGGGTCGACGAGACGCCGCTGACGCTGGGCGGGGTGGCCACCGAACCGGCGCCTGTCGGGTCGGCCGTCGCCAGGTTCGACCTGACGCTGTCGCTCGGCGACGGTCCCCAGGGCATCGGAGGCCACCTGGAGTACAGCACCGACCTGTTCGACCGGAGCACCGCGGAGCGGATGACCGGCCACCTGCTGGCCGTGCTCGAAGCGGTGGCCGCGCGGCCGGACCTGCGGCTGTCGGAGCTGCCGGTGATGAGCAGGACCGAGCACGAGCGCACGGTCGTCGCGTGGAACGACACCGCGGTGCCCGTCGCCTCCGTCGGCGGTGTGCACGAGCTGGTGGGCCGTCAGGCCGCCACGTCAGGCGAGGCCGTGGCCGTGGTCTTCGGCGACAGCTCGCTGACCTACGCCGAGCTGGAGCGCCGGGCCAACCGCCTGGCCCACCACCTGAGCGACCTCGGCGTGGGGCCGGAGGTCGTGGTCGGCCTGTGCCTGCCCCGTGGGCTCGACATGGTCGTCGCGATGCTGGCGGTGTGGAAGGCGGGCGGCGCCTACCTGCCCCTGGACCCCGATTACCCTGCCGACCGGCTCGGCTTCATGCTGGCCGACAGCCGCGCCTCCGTCCTGGTCTGCGACGCCGAGACCGCCGACCTGCTGCCCGTGGGGCGGGCCAGGCTCGTGGAGCTCGACGACCCGGTCACGGTGGCCGCCGTCGCCGCCGCAACAGGCGACCGGCCCCCGGCGCGCACCACGAACCCGGGCCAGCTCGCGTACGTCATCTACACCTCGGGATCGACCGGCCGGCCCAAGGGAGTGCTCGTCAGCCACGGCGGAGTGGTCAGCCTCGTCGCGGCCCAGCGTGAGCTGTTCGGCGTGGACGAGGGGGACGTCCTGCTCCAGTTCGCGCCGTTCAGCTTCGACGCCGCCGTGTGGGAGGCGGTCATGGCCCTCGGCCTGGGCGCCACTCTGGTCGTGGCGACGCCGCGGGCACGTACGGAGCCGGAGGCACTGGCGGCCCTCGTGAACGCGACCGGAGTGAACGTCGCCACCGTGCCGCCGTCCCTGCTGACCGCCCTGACACCCGCGGACCTGCACGGCGTGTCGACGCTGATCACGGCAGGGGAGCGGCTCAGCCCCGAACTCGCGCGGGCCTGGCTGCCCGGCCGGCGCCTGTTCAACGCCTACGGGCCGACCGAGACGACGGTCTGCGCCACGGCCGCGCTCGTCGCCCCCGAGGCGGACGCGGCCCCGCCGATCGGCGGGCCGATCCCCAACATGCGGGTGTACGTGCTGGACCGCGGGCTGAGGCCCGTGCCCGTGGGCGTGCCGGGCGAGCTGTACATCGCCGGCGCCGGGATCGCGCGCGGGTACGCGGGCCGTCCCGAGGCGACGGCCGAGCGGTTCCTGCCCGACCCGTTCGCCGCCGACGGTTCGCGCCTCTACCGCAGCGGTGACCGGGTCCGCCGGCGGGCGGACGGCGAGCTCGAGTTCCTGGGCCGGGTGGACGAGCAGATCAAGGTCCGCGGGTTCCGCATCGAGCCCGGCGAGGTGGAGGCGGCGCTGCGCGCCCACCCGGAGGTGGCCGCGGCCGCGGTGGTGGCCCGCGACGACGACGGGACCGGCTCCCGCCTCGTGGCCTACCTCGTCCCGGACGACCTGGCGGCCGGGATCCCCGATACCGGCGCGCTGCGGGCCTTCCTCCAGCAGAGCCTCCCGGCCCACCTGATCCCGGCCGTCTTCGTGGAGCTCAGCGCGCTGCCGCTGAGCCCGAGCGGCAAGACCGACAGGGCGGCGCTGCCCGTCCCCGAGGGAGCCAGGCCGGCCCTGACCGCAGGGTACGTGGCCCCGCGCACGCCGGCGGAGGAGCTCATCGCCGACGTGTGGGCCGAGATCCTCCGCCTGGAGCGCGTCGGCGCGACCGACAACTTCTTCGAGCTCGGCGGCGACTCGATCCTCAGCATCCAGGCGGTCGCCCGGGCACGCGCCCGCGGCCTGCACGTCACCCCTGCCCAGCTCTTCGAGCACCAGACCGTCGCCGGACTGGCCGCCGTGGCCGCGCGAGAGGCCGCGTTCGAGGCAGAGCAGGGCCCGGTGTCGGGTGAGGTGCCGCTCACGCCCATCCACCATTGGTTCTTCGGGCGTGGCCTGCCCGAGCCCGGCCACTTCAACCAGTCGGTCACCGTGGAGATCGCCGAGCACGTCGAGCCCGCCGTGCTGCGCCAGGCTCTGGTCGCCCTCGTCGCGCACCACGACGCCCTGCGGCTGCGCTTCACGTCCCACGAAGGCCGGATGAGCGCGCAATGCCTGGCCGCCGAGCCGGAGGAGGTCTTCTCCGTCGTCGACCTGTCCGGACTCGGGGAGGCCGAGGCACGCGACCGGGTGGCTGAGGCGGCCGAGGCCGCGCAGCGAGGCCTCGACCTCGCCGCCGGTCCCGTGGCGCGCTTCGTCCTGTTCGACTACGGCGAGCCGGGCCAGGTGCTCCTGCTGGTCGCCCACCACGCTGTCGTCGACGGCGTGTCCTGGCGCATCCTGCTGGAGGACCTGGCGCTGGCCTGCGCCCAGCTCGAGCGTGGCGCGCCCATCGCCCTGCCCGCCAAGACGACATCGTTCCAGCGCTGGGCCGAACGCCTGCGTGACCTGGCAGTCTCACCCGAGCTGGCGGGCGAGGCGGCCTACTGGCGGGCGGTCGGCGGGCAGGATGCCGACCTGCCCCTCGACCACCCGGGCGGCGGCAACGACGTCGCCTCCGCCCGCACGGTGGACGCGCGGCTGGACGAGGAGCAGACGGCGCGGCTGCTGCACCGCGTGCCCGCCGCTTACCGGACCCAGATCAACGACGTGCTGCTCACGGCGCTCGGCGTGGTCGTCGCCGAATGGACCGGTGGCGACCAGGTCCTGATCGACCTGGAGGGACACGGCCGCGAGGACGTGGGCACGGACGTCGACGTCTCCCGCACCGTCGGCTGGTTCACCTCCCTCTACCCGGTCCGCCTGTCCATGGCCGCCGGCCCCGGCGACCTGGGAAGCCTCCTCAAGAGCACCAAGGAACGGCTGCGCGAGATCCCCCGCCACGGCCTGGGCTACGGACTGCTGCGCCACCTGGCCGGGGGAGAGACGGGCGAGACCCTGGCGGCCACGCCGGGACCCCAGGTGGCGTTCAACTACCTCGGCCAGTTCGACCAGGCAGGCGGGGACGCCGAGCGGTTCCGGACGGCCGAAGGGACCCTCGGGCGCGAGCGCGCCGACACCGGTGAGCGCACCCACCTGATCGAGGTCAACGGCCTGGTCGTGAATGGCCGCCTCGAGCTGGGCTGGACCTACTCCGAGCGGTTGCACGACCGCGCGACGGTCGAGCGGCTGGCCGCGCGCTACGTCGAGGTGCTGGAAGAGCTCATCGACCACTGCTGCCGGCCCGGCACCGGCGGGTACACACCGTCGGACTTCCCGCTCGCAGGCCTCGACCAGAACACTCTCGACAGGATCCACGCCGAGGCCGGGCAGCCCATCGACGACCTCTACCCGCTGACCGCCACCCAGCAGGGCATGCTGTTCCACACTCTGCTGGAGCCGGGCTCCGGCGTGTACCTCGTGCAGAACGGCATACAGCTCGACGGCGAGCTCGACACCGGGGCGCTGATACGGGCCTGGGAACTGGCGCTCGCACGGCATCCTGTCCTGCGCGCCCAGGTGGTCTCCGAGGGCGTCCCGGTGCCGCTGCACCTGGTGCCCCACTCGGCAGCCCCCGCCGTGGACGTCCACGACTGGCGCCGGCGTGACCGGCAGGACCAGGAGCGGGCGCTGGAGGAGTTCCTGGCCGCCGACCGCGCCAGGGGACTGCCTCTGGACCGGCCCGGTGCCATGCGGGTCACCCTGATCCGCACCGCCGACACCCGCCACCAGATGGTGTGGAGCTACCACCACCTGCTGCTCGACGGGTGGAGCGCGCCCATCGTCCTCGGCGAGGTGCTCGACGCCTACCAGGCCTACCGGGCCGGGCGCGCGCCCGACCTGCCCGGCCACCGCCCCTACCGCGACTTCGTCGCCTGGCTCGCCGCCCGCGATCAGGGCGAGGCCGAGGACTTCTGGCGCGGCCACCTGCGCGGCTTCGCCGCGCCCACCCCGCTGGCCGTCGACGGCGACACCGGTGACCACGGCCACACGACCATCAGGGCCGAGCTCCCCCAGGAGACGACCGAGGCGCTCACCGACCTGGCCCGCCGCCACCACCTGACCCTCAGCACCGTGGTCCAGGGCGCCTGGGCCGTGCTGCTGTCGGCCTACAGCGGCGAGGACGACGTCATGTTCGGTGTGACCACCTCCGGCCGCACCGAAGAACTGCCCGGCGCGGAGTCGATGGTGGGGCTGTTCATCACCACCACACCGCTGCGCGCCCGGATCGACCAGGACGCAAAACTGCTGCCCTGGCTGGAGGAGCTCCAGGCCGAGCAGATCCAGGCCCGCCGGCACGAGCACACCCCGCTCGTCCGGATCCAGGCGTGCTCCGACGTGCCCGCGGGACAGCCGCTGTTCAACAGCCTGCTGCTCTTCGAGAACTACCCCTCGGGTGAGTTCGACGACCAGGTGGAGGCGGCCGGGGCCGACGGCCTGCTGATCTCCGACGGCGTCGCCGCCGAGCAGGTGAACTACCCTCTGACGATCATCGCCGCGCCCGGGCCGTCACTGGCGCTGGGCGTCGCCTACGACCGGGCGCACCTCACCCACGACAGCGCCGGACGTCTCCTCGCCCACCTGACCACGCTCCTCACCGCCGTCGCCGCCGACCCGGACCGGCGCGTCGCCGAGCTGCCGATCCTCGGCCCGGCCGAGCACGAACTGGTCCTCTCCGTCTTGAACGACACCGCCGCGCACACCACGACGGGCACGGCGCTCGACCTGATCGCCGAGCAGGTCGCACGGCGGCCCGGCGCCGTCGCGGTGGTCTCAGGCGACGAACGCCTGACCTATGCCGAACTGGACGCCCGGGCCGACCGGCTGGCCCACCACCTGCGTGGCCTCGGCGTGGGACCGGAGACGGTGGTGGGCCTGTGCCTGCCACGCGGCCTGGACCTCGTGGCGGCGCCGCTGGCGGTGTGGAAGGCGGGCGGCGCATACCTGCCCCTGGACCCCGGCTTCCCCGCCGAGCGGCTCGAGTACCTGCTTGCCGACGGCCGCGCGGTGGTCCTCGTGACCAGCACCGACGTGGCCCGCGGCCTCGCCCCCGGCGCTGCGCGGGTGGTCGATCTGGACGACCCCGCGACCGCGGCCGCGCTGCGCGCCGCGCCCACGGGCGCGCCCTCGGGGCAGACCGACCCCGGCCGGCTGGCGTACGTGCTGCACACCTCGGGTTCCACGGGCCTGCCCAAGGGCGTGCTGGTCTCGCACGCCAATCTGGCGAACTTCCTCGTCACCATGGGCGAGCGGCCCGGCCTGGAACCCGGTGACGCGCTGCTCGCGGTCACCACGCTCGGATTCGACATCGCCGGGCTGGAGCTGTTCCTGCCGCTGACCCGCGGCGCGCGTGTGGTGGTGGCGTCGGCCTACACCACGCGTTCGCCGGAGGCGCTGGCGGCCGAGATCGACAGGCACGGCGTGACGGCCATGCAGGCCACCCCGGCGACCTGGCAGATGCTCCGCGACGCCGGATGGGCCGGCTCGCCGCGACTGCGGGCCCTGTGCGGGGGAGAGGCGCTGCCCGCCTCCCTCGCCCGGTGGCTGTCGGACCGCACGGCGGGGCTGTGGAACCTGTACGGCCCCACCGAGACCACGATCTGGTCCACCCGGCACCAGGTGACGAATGGGGCCCTTCCGACGCTGGGCCGCCCGATCGCCAACACCGTGACCTACGTGTTGAACAAACACCTCGAGCCGGTGCCGGTGGGCGTGCCCGGCGAGCTGTTCATCGGCGGCGCCGGGGTGGCGCGCGGCTACGGCGGACGCCCCGACCTCACCGCCGAACGGTTCATCGCCGACCCGTTCGGCCGGAGCGGCACCAGGTTGTATCGCACCGGCGACCGGGTCAGATGGCGGGCCGACGGCGAACTGGAGTTCCTCGGCCGGGTCGACCAGCAGATCAAGGTCAGGGGATTCCGGATCGAACCAGGTGAGGTCGAGGCGGCACTGTGCGCGCACCCGGCCGTGGCCGCGGCCGTGGTGGTCGCCCGCGACGACGGAGCGGGCCGCCGCCTGGTCGGCTACCTGGTGCCGGCCGACGTCGCGGCGGGTCTGCCGGAGGCGGGCGAGCTGAGGTCGTTCCTGCGGAGGAGCCTGCCCGACTACATGGTCCCCGGCGCTTACGTGGAACTCACCGCGATCCCCTTGACGCCCAACGGCAAGTACGACCGGGCGGCACTCCCTGCCCCGCAGGCCGTGACCGGCGCGTTCGCCGCCCCCGCCTCCTTCACCGAGGAGAGGCTCGCCGCGATCTGGGCCGAGGTGCTGGGCGTGACCAGGGTCGGGACCGGCGACGGCTTCTTCGAACTGGGCGGCCACTCGCTGCTGGCCACCCGCGTGATCTCCCGGGTGCGGGCGGAACTCGGCGTCGAGGTGCCGCTGACGGCGCTGTTCGACCACCCGACCGTGGCCGGGCTGGCCGCGGTGGTCGACGTGGCCAAGGCGGCCTCCGCGCCGCCCATTGTCGCGGTGCCGCGCGGCCAGGCACTGCCGCTGTCCTTCGCGCAGCAGCGGTTGTGGTTCCTGGACCAGCTCGAACCCGGCGCGCTTGAGTACAACGTGCCGATCGCGCTGCGCATGAACGGACCGCTGGACGTGGCCGCGCTCGGCGCGGCGCTGGGGGCGATCGTGGAGCGGCACGAGGTGCTGCGCACCCGGCTGGTCGCGGTGGACGGTGTGCCGTATCAGGTCGTCGACCCGGCGGCGGGATTCGACCTGCCGATCATCGACCTGTCACACGAGCCGGACGCCCCGGCCCGCGCGCGGGAGCGGGTCGTCGCGGACGCGACGCTGCCGTTCGACCTGGAGGCCGGGCCGCTGCTCCGGGCCCGGCTGATCCGCCTCGGCGCTGAGGAGCACCTGCTCAGCCTGTGCACGCATCATGTCGCGTCGGACAAATGGTCGGTGGACGTGCTGCGCCGCGAGCTGACCGTTCTGTACGAGGCGTTCTCCCGGGGTGAGCCGTCGCCGCTGGCTCCGCTGCCGGTGCAGTACGCCGACTTCGCGCTCTGGCAGCGCGAATGGCTTCAGAGCGAGGTGCTGGAGGAACAGCTCGGTTACTGGCGCGAGCGACTCGAGGGCGCGCCCGCGCTGGAGCTGCCGACCGACCGGCCACGCCCGGCCGTCCGCACCTCGGCCGGCGGCCTGGTCGATTTCACGGTGCCCACAGCCACCGCCCAGGCGCTGCGCACGATCGGCAGGGACCTCGGCGCAACCATGTCCATGACCCTGCTGTCGGCCTTCACCGTGCTGCTCGGCAGGTACGCGGGGCAGGACGACGTCGTGGTCGGCACCCCGGTCGCCGGGCGCAACCGGGCCGAGGTCGAGGATCTGATCGGGTTCTTCGTCAACACGTTGGTGTTGCGTACCGATCTGTCCGGTGACCCGACTTTCGCCGAGGTCGTCGGACGGGTCCGGGGCGAGGCGCTGGGCGCGTACGCCCACCAGGACGTGCCGTTCGAGCAGCTCGTCGATGCGCTCGCCCCCGACCGGGACCGCAGCCGCACCCCGCTCTTCCAGGTGATGTTCGACTTCGGCCACTCCGGAGCCAGAGCGGGCGAAGCCGCGGCCGAGGAGGAGCTCCCGCACGACACCGCGCTGTTCGACCTCACGCTCGCGCTCGCCGAGACCGGCGACGGCGGGCTGGACGGAGCGTTCGAGTTCAGTACGGACCTCTTCGACCGGCCCACAGTGGAGCGCATGGCAGCCAACCTGGCGGCCCTGCTGGCGGAGCTCGCGGGCGATGCGGAGTTGCGCCTGTCGCAGGTGGCGGCCCTCCATGCGGACGAACACCGGATGGTCGTCCACGAGTGGAACGACACCGGGACCCCGGCCTCCGCCACTCCCGTGCACGAGTCCATCACGGCCCAGGCCGCCACGCGGCCGGACGCGATCGCGTTGGAGGCCGACGGCCGCACCCTCACGTACGCCGGGCTCGAGGCCCGCGCGAACCGGCTGGCCGCTCACCTGCGCGGCCTCGGCGTCGGGCCGGAGACGATCGTGGGCCTCTGCCTGGAGCGCGGCCTGGACCTGGTGGTGGCCGCGCTGGCCGTGTGGCAGGCGGGCGGCGCCTACCTCCCGCTCGACCCCGACCACCCGGTCGAACGGCTGGCATACATGTTCGCCGACAGCGGCGCCGGGCTGCTGGTGGCACACCGTGCGGCGGCCGGCCACCTGGCCGGTCAGCTCGCCGGTGGCGGAGCGACCACGGTGTGGCTGGACGACCCGGACACCGAGGCGGCCCTGGCCGCAGCCCCGCCGCAGGCGCTGGGCGGACCGGTCGCCGGCCACCTGGCATACGTGATCTACACCTCGGGCTCGACGGGGAGGCCGAAGGGCGTCATGGTCACCCACGACGGCCTGGCGAACGTGATGTCGGCCATGGCCACGCGGCCTGGCATCGACGCCGCCGACACCGTGCTGGCCGTCACCACGCTCGGCTTCGACATCGCCGGCCTGGAGCTGTTCCTGCCGCTGACCCTGGGCGCGCGGGTCGTGGTGGCCTCGCACGAGACGGCGAGGTCTCCTGAGGCGCTGGCGGACACGATCGGGCGGCACGGCGTGACCGTGATGCAGGCGACGCCCGCCACCTGGCAACTGCTGGTCGACGCGGCCTGGCCGGGATCGGCGCGACTGCGCGCCTGGTGCGGCGGCGAAGCCCTGCCCGCCGCCCTCGCCGAGAGCGTCGCCGCCCGCACAGCGGCCCTGTGGAACATGTACGGTCCGACGGAGACGACGATCTGGTCCTCCTGCCAGCAGGTCGTCCCGGGGCGGCCCGTGTCGCTCGGCCGGCCGATCGACAACACCACGATGTACGTGCTGGACCAGCATCTGCGCCCGGTTCCGGTCGGCGTTCCCGGCGAGCTGTTCATCGGCGGGGCCGGGGTCGCGCGCGGATACGCGGCCAGGCCCGAGCTGACCGCCGAGCGGTTCATCGCCGACCCGTTCGCCGCTGACGGCTCGCGCCTCTACCGGACCGGTGACCGGGTCCGCCGGCGGCCGGACGGCGAGCTGGAGTTCCTTGGCCGGGCTGACGACCAGGTGAAGGTCCGTGGGTTCAGGATCGAACCGGGCGAGGTCGAGGCGGCACTGCGCACGCATCCGGCCGTGGCCCGGACGGTCGTGATGGCCCGCGAGGGGCGGCTGGTGGCCTACCTCGTGCCCGCGGACGTGACCGCGGGAGGGCCGCCGGCGGCCGAGCTGCGCGCGTTCCTGCGGGAGAGCCTGCCCGAGTACATGGTGCCGTCGGCGTTCGTGGAGCTGACGACGCTACCGCTGACCCCGAACGGGAAGGTGGACCGCGCGGCGCTGCCCGCTCCCGACGGTGTCCGTCCGGAGCTTGGCACGGGGTTCGTCCCGCCGCGGACGGCCACCGAGGAGGTGCTGGCCGGGATCTGGGCGCAGGTGCTGGGCCTGGAGCGGGTGGGCATCGCAGACGGTTTCTTCGAACTGGGCGGGCACTCGCTGCTGGCGACCCAGGTGATCTCCCGGGTGCGTGCCGCGTTCGACGTCGAGGTGCCGCTGACGGCGCTCTTCGACCGCCCGACGGTGGCGGAGCTGGCCGCCGTCGTCGAGGTGGCGGCGCGGGGCGAGGTCCCGCCCCCGATCGTGGCGGTGTCTCGGGACGGGCTGGTGCCGTTGTCGTTCGCGCAGCAGCGGTTGTGGTTCCTGGACCAGCTCGAGCCGGGCTCGGCCGACTACAACGTGCCGATCGCGCTGCGCATGTCCGGACCGTTGGACGTGGCCGCGCTGCGCGCCGCGCTTGACGCGGTCGTGGAGCGGCACGAGGTGCTGCGCACCCGTCTGGTGGCCGTGGACGGCGTGGCCCACCAGGTCGTCGACCCACCGTCCGGATTCGGGCTGGAGGTCGTCGAGCTTGACGCCGAGCAGGCCGAGGCGTTGATGGCTGCCGACGCCGTTACGCCGTTCGACCTCGCCACCGGGCCGTTGCTGCGCGGCCGGCTGATCCGCCTCGGCCTGGACGAGCACGTGCTGAGCCTGACCGTGCACCACGTGGTGTCCGACGAGTGGTCGGCCAGGGTGCTCCGCCGTGACCTGATGACCTTGTACCAGGCGTTCGTGCGGGGTGAGGCGTCGCCGTTGAAGCCGTTGCCGGTGCAGTACGCCGACTTCGCGGTCTGGCAGCGTCAGTGGCTGCAGGGGGAGGTGCTGGAGGGGCAGCTCGGCTACTGGCGCGAGCGGTTGGAGGGCGCCCCGGTTCTGGAGCTGCCGACCGACCGCCCCCGGCCCGCCGTGCGGACCACGGCGGGCGCGGCGGTCGACTTCGAGCTGGCGGCCGGCACGACGGCCGCGCTGCGGGAGCTCAGCAGGCGGTCCGGCACGACGATGTTCATGACCCTCCTCGGCGCGCTGACCGTGCTGCTGGGCAGGTACGCGGACCAGGACGACGTGCTGGTCGGCACCCCGGTCGCAGGACGCAATCGGGCGGAGATCGAGGATCTAGTCGGGTTCTTCGTCAACACGTTGGTGTTGCGCACCGATCTGTCCGGCGATCCCACGTTCGCCGAGCTGGTCGGCCGGGTGCGGCAGGAGGCGCTGGGCGCGTACGCGCACCAGGACGTGCCGTTCGAGCAGCTCGTCGATGCGCTCGCCCCTGAGCGGGACCGTTCGCGCACCCCGCTGTTCCAGGTGCTGTTCGACTACGGTCAGAACGCCGGTGGCCTCGACGACGAGGGCGGCCTGGTCGTGTCCGGGCAGGGGGTCACGCGGGAGAACACCCTGTTCGACCTCAGCTTCGTACTGGTGGAGGACGGCGACGGGCTGGCGGGAGTGGTGGAGTACAGCACCGACCTGTTCGACCGCTCGACGGTCGAGCGCATGCTCGGCCACCTCACCATCCTGCTGGAGGCGGTCGCGACCGACGCGGACCGCCGTATCTCGGAACTGCCGTTGCTGGGGGCCGGGGAG
This sequence comes from Nonomuraea sp. CA-141351, assembly GCF_050944675.1. Taxonomy (NCBI): domain Bacteria; kingdom Bacillati; phylum Actinomycetota; class Actinomycetes; order Streptosporangiales; family Streptosporangiaceae; genus Nonomuraea; species Nonomuraea sp. CA-141351. The sequence continues at coordinate 6,200,905 of NZ_CP191982.1, read as the reverse complement.
CGTCGGCAGGTGGTCGAGGGGTGGAATGCGACTGACGCGGCGCTGTCTGGTGTTTTCGGGGTGCATGAGCTGATCGTGGAGCGGGTGGTGGCGGCTCCGCAGGCCGTGGCCGTGGTCGCTGGTGATGGGTCGCTGACCTACGCCGAACTGGAGATGCGGGCGAATCGGCTGGCTCACCACCTGCGTGGGCTTGGGGTGGGGCCGGAGTCGGTGGTGGGGGTGTGCCTGCCGCGGGGGCTGGACTTCGTGGTGGCTGTGCTGGCGGTCTGGAAGGCGGGTGGGGCTTGTCTGCCTGTTGACCTGGATTATCCGGCGGAGCGGGTGGCGTTCATGCTGGCCGACAGCGGGGTGCGGGTTGTGGTGGCGGATGTGCCGGTGCCGGGGGATGTCCTGGTCGTGAGTCCGGACGTCCAGGCGGGGCCGGGATCGGTTTCGGAGGCGGTGTGCGATCCGGGGCAGTTGGCGTGTGTGATCTACACGTCGGGGTCGACGGGCAGGCCGAAGGGTGTGCTGGTGACGCATGGGTCGCTGGCCGGGACGTATGAGGCGTGGTCGCGGACGCATTTCTCGCAGCCGTTGCGGTGGTTGTCGGTGACCAGTGTCGGTTTCGACGTCTTCACCGGTGATCTGGTCCGGGCGTTGTGTTCCGGCGGCGCTCTGGTGTTGGGCGAGGTCGGGGTGCAGGCTTCTGCTTCGGAGTTGGCGGAGGTGATCGCTGGGTTCGGGGTGAATGCGCTGGAGTTGGCGCCGCGGTTTGTCGATGGCCTGGTGGAGCATCTGGCCGGGTCGGGGCGGCGGCTGGAGTCGCTGGCGTTGGTGGTGGTGACCACCGATGTGTGGCGGACTTCTGCCGTGGTGCGGGCTCGCGAGGTGTTGGGCGCCCGGCTGCTGACCGCGTTCGGCATCACCGAGACCACGATCGACTCGACCTACAGCGAGCTGGCCGGGATCGAGCCGGGGGAGGACGGGCCCGCTCCGATCGGCCACCCGTTGCCGAATACCCGGGTGTATGTGCTGGATCGGCATCTTCAGCCGGTCCCGGTCGGGGTTCCTGGGGAGTTGTTCATCGCCGGCGTCGGCGTGACCCGAGGCTATGGGGGTCGTCCGGAGCTGACGGCGGAGCGGTTCGTGGCCGATCCGTTCTCCGCTGACGGAGACCGGTTGTATTGCAGCGGCGACCGGGTGCGCTGGCTACCGGACGGTGAGCTGGAGTTCCTGGGCCGCGCCGACCAGCAGGTGAAGATCCGCGGGTACCGGATCGAACCCGGCGAGGTCGAAGCCGCCCTGCTGGCGCACCCTGCGGTCAGCGCCGCCGTGGTGGTTGCTGATCCGCTGGAGCGGCTGGTCGCTTACGTGGTGGGAGAGCTGCCGCCGGTTGCGGAGTTGCGCGCGTTCCTGCGGGACAGCCTGCCCGAGTACATGGTGCCGTCGATATTCATGGAGCTGTCGGCTCTGCCGGTGACCCGGCACGGCAAGCTCGACCGCGCTGCCCTGCCTGCTCCGGAAGCCCCGATCGGCGAGTTCGTCCCGCCGCGTACGGCCACCGAGGAGGTGCTGGCGGGGATCTGGGCGCAGGTGCTCGGCCTGGAACGGGTGGGCGTCACCGATGGTTTCTTCGACCTGGGCGGGCACTCCCTGCTGGCCACCCAGGTGATCTCCCGGCTGCGGGCCGCCTTCACCGTGGAAGTGCCCCTGGCGGCGATCTTCGACCAGCCCACGGTGGCCGAACTGGCCGTCGTCCTGGACTCCATGGCGACCGGCCTCACCTCACCGCCGATTGTGCCAGTGCCCAGGGACGGGCTGGTGCCGTTGTCGTTCGCGCAGCAGCGGTTGTGGTTCCTGGACGAGCTGGAGCCGGGCTCGTCGGAGTACAACGTGCCGATCGCGTTGCGGTTGACCGGCCCTCTGGACGTGCCGGCGTTGAGCGCGGCGCTGGACGTGATCGTGGAGCGGCACGAGGTGCTGCGCACGAGGTTCGTCGCCGTCGATGGGGTGGCGCATCAGGTGATCGACCCGCCGTCCGGGTTCGGGCTGGAGGTCGTCGAGCTGGGCGCCGAGCAGGCGGAGGAACTGGTCGCCGCCGACGCGGTGACGCCGTTCGACCTGTCCACAGGCCCCCTGCTGCGCGGCCGGTTGATCCGGCTGGGCCCGGACGAGCACGTGCTGAGCCTTGTCATGCACCACGTCGTCGCAGACGACTGGTCGGTGGCGGTCCTGCGCAGGGACCTGACCGCCCTGTACGAGGCGTTCTCGCGGGGTGAGCCGTCGCCGTTGGCTCCGTTGCCGGTGCAGTACGCCGACTTCTCGGTCTGGCAGCGCGAGTGGCTCCAGGGCGAGGTGCTGGAGGGACAGCTCGACTACTGGCGGGACCAGCTGGCCGGGGCTCCGACGTTGGAGCTGCCCACCGACAGGCCCCGCCCCGCCGTACGCTCCTCGGCCGGCGCGAAGGTCGAATTCGACATCGCTCCACAGATCACGGCCGCCCTGCGAGCGGTGAGTCGTGAGGCCGGGGCCACGATGTTCATGACCCTGCTCTCCGCTGTCTCGGTGCTCCTCGGACGGTACGCCGACCAGGACGACATCGTGATCGGCACCCCCATCGCCAACCGCAACCGGGCCGAGACCGAGGACCTGATCGGGTTCTTCGTCAACACTCTGGTCCTGCGCACCGACCTGTCCGGCGACCCCACGTTCGCCGACGTGATCGGCAGGGTCCGCGGCAACGCGCTCGCCGCCTACGCCCACCAGGACGTGCCGTTCGAGCAGGTCGTCGACGCCCTCGCCCCCGAACGCGACCGCTCCCGCACCCCGCTCTTCCAGGTCTTGTTCGACTACGCTCTGGGCGGCGACGGCGGTGAGTCCAGGCTCGGAGCGGCCGAGGTGTCCGGGTGGGGTACGCCGCAGGAGACGGCGATCTTTGACCTCAGCATCGCGCTGGTGGAGGACGGCGACGGGCTGGCGGGGGTGGTGGAGTACAGCACGGAGCTGTTCGACCGCTCGACGATGGAGCGGATGCTCGGCCACCTGACGACACTGCTGGAGTCCGTGACCGCCGACGCTGAGCGCCCGGTCTCTGAGCTACCCCTCCTGAAGACTCTGGAACGACGGCAACTGCTCAGCGGCTGGAACGCGACCGAGGCGCCACTCCCCAGCCTTTCCGGCGTGCACGAACTGATCGCCGAGCGGACGGTCGAGGCTCCGCAGGCCGTCGCCGTGATCTGCGGTGAGGAGACGCTGACCTACGCCCAACTCGAGGTACGGGCCAACCGGTTGGCCCATTACCTGCGGGGTCTCGGGGTGGGGCCGGAGACGGTCGTCGGCCTGTGTCTGGAGCGTGGGCTGGACCTGGTGGTGGCGGTACTGGCGGTCTGGAAGGCCGGCGGCGCTCACCTGCTCCTGGACTCCGACTACCCGGCCGACAGGGTGGCGTACATGCTCGCCGACAGTCAGGTCCAGGTGGTCGTCGCGCATCGCCGGTCGGCCGAGCGCCTGGGCGAGGGCGCGCTGACGGCCGCGGACACCGTTGTGTGGCTGGACGACCGGCCCACGGTGGCTGCGGTGGCGGCCGAGTCCTGGGCGCCGGAATCGGGCAAGACGCACCCGGGACGCTTGGCCGGCGTGATCTACACCTCCGGTTCCACGGGCAGGCCGAAGGGTGTCCTGGTCACGCACGGGTCGCTTGCCGGAACGTACGCTGCATGGTCACAGGCTCACTTCCCGGCCGAGGCGAAATACCGGTGGCTGTCGCTGGCCAGCGTCAGCTTCGACGTGTTCACCGCCGACCTGGTCCGGGCCCTGTGCGGCGGCGGGGCATTGGTGATCGGTGAGGTGGGGCTGCAGCTCACCACTCCCGCCTGGGTGGCGGAGCTGGAACGGGCGAAGGTCAACGCGTTCGAGTGCGCGCCCCGGTTCGCCGACGAGCTGGTACGGCACCTTGAACGGGAGGGCCGGCGCCTGCCCGACCTCCGCTTGATGGTGGTGACGACGGATGTGTGGCGCACGTCTGCCGTTCTGCGGGCTCGTGAGGTGTTGGGTGCGCGGGTGCTGACCGCGTTCGGCATCACCGAGACCACGATCGACTCGACCTACAGCGAGCTGGCAGGGATCGAGCCGGGGGCGGATGGGCCCGCTCCGATCGGCCGCCCGTTGCCGAACACGCGGGTGTATGTGCTGGATCGGCATCTGCAGCCGGTCCCGGTGGGTGTACCTGGGGAGTTGTTCATCGCCGGCGTCGGCGTGACCCGAGGGTATGGCGGCCGCCCGGAGTTGACGGCCACGCGGTTCATCGCCGATCCGTTCTCCGGTGATGGGGGGCGTTTGTATCGCAGTGGCGACCGGGTGCGCTGGCTACCGGACGGTGAGCTGGAGTTCCTTGGCCGGGCCGACCAGCAGGTGAAGATCCGCGGTTACCGGATCGAACCCGGCGAGGTCGAAGCCGCCCTGCTGGCGCATCCGGCCATCACCGCGGCTGTCGTGGTCGCCGACCCGCTGGAGCGGCTGGTCGCTTACGTGGTCGGAGACCTGCCGCCGGTGGCGGAGCTGCGCGCATCCGTGCGAGACAGCCTGCCCGAGTACATGGTGCCGTCGATATTCATGGAGCTGTCGGCTCTGCCGGTGACCCGGCACGGCAAGCTCGACCGCGCCGCCCTCCCCGCACCCGACAACCTCCAGCCTGGGTCAGAGAGCGACTACGCACTGCCCCGCACCGCCACCGAAGAGGTGCTGGCCGGTATCTGGGCGCAGGTCCTCGGCCTGGAACGGGTCGGAGTCACGGACGACTTCTTCGACCTGGGCGGGCACTCCCTGCTGGCCACCCAGGTGATCTCCCGGCTACGGGCCGCCTTCACCGTGGAGGTGCCCCTCGCGGCGATCTTCGACCATCCGAACATCGCCGAACTGGCGGAGGTGATCGAGGAACTGTCACCGCAGGCACCGCTGAGTGACTACGAAGAGTTCGAATTCTAGGAATACGGGGACGGAAGAAAAGATGACGCAGAGCCGCCCGCCGAGGCGGGAACTCCAGCGCGGCAGATCGCCGTGCGATCGGGGCGCGGGCTGGTGGGCCTGACAAAAGTCTGAGCAGGTCGCGGGGAGCATAATTAAATCGTCGTGCGGCGATATCGCATTGCCTGTTCCGGGAAAGAGAAAAAAATTACATTCAACCCGACCGATAGGTTGTGAGAAGAAATACTGGCATAATATGGGGCAGGACAAAGGGGGATTTCGTGCCGGCGTCCGTGCCGACTTTATCCGTGCAATCGGTGATCCCCCGGTCGCCCGCGGCAATCGGACGAAGAAGGGCTTTCGGAATGGACAATCTGGAGCTCGACCAGGCGGAGCGGGGCGCGATTTCCCAGCTCCTGGACGAGTGCGAGGAAGAGTTCTACAAGCTCGACCAGGAAGCTGCTCTGCACCACGCGACTGTGTACGCCCACGAGTTGCCGAAGCGCCTGCGGCTCGCGCTGAACGCGTTCCGCCTTGAGCAGATGTCAGGCGTCCTCACGATCTCAGGACACCCGATCGACCATGATCGGTTGGGCCCGACGCCGGCGCACTGGCGCGACCGTCCCGAGCCCTCGCCCGCCCGCCGTGAGGAACTGCTGCTCCTGCTCTACGGCTCGCTGCTGGGCGACCCGTTCATCTGGGCGACGCAGCAGGACGGCCGGCTGGTCCACGACGTCATCCCGATCAAGGGACACGAGCATGAGCAGCTCGGCTCCAGCAGCGAGGCGTTGCTGACCTGGCACACCGAGGACGCCTTCCATCCGCTGCGCGGCGACTTCCTGCTGTTCTCCTGCCTGCGCAACCCCTACTCGGCCGCCACGACGGTCGGATACGTCGACGACCTCCGGTTGGCCGACGACGTCAGGGCCACGCTCATGGAGAACCGGTTCGTGATCAGCCCGGACGAGTCGCACCTGGCCCACAACAACTCCGCCGCCGACGAGGGCGTCTTCGCCGCCATCACCCAGATGAAGGACGCCCCCGAGCCGGTGGCCGTCCTGTTCGGAGACCCCGCCAAGCCCTACATCCGGGCCGACCCGTACTTCATGAGCGTGGCCGAGGGCGACGACGAGGCGAGGTCCGCTCTCGACCAGCTCGTCAAGGCCATGGACGATCTGATGTTCGACATGAAGCTGGAGAGCGGCGATTATTGCTTCCTTGACAACTACCGGGTCGTCCACGGGCGCAAGCCGTTCAACGCCCGCCACGACGGCACCGACCGATGGCTGAAGCGGATCAACGTCACCAGTGACCTGCGGAAGTCACGGGCGGCGCGAGCCTCCTCGGCCGCCCGATCGATCAGCTGATCTGGTTTCCTAGTGAGACCTCTCCGCTGTGAGCGCGGTGGCCAACCGGTCCAGGCCCTCGGCGAGCTGGCCGGCCTGGCCACCGAAGCCCAGCCTGATGTGCCGCGGCGCTCCGAAGCACGATCCGGGGATCACCAGGACGCCATGTTCGGTGAATAACCGCTGGCAGAAGGCGTCGACGTCGTCCACGCCTTCGAGCCGGGGGAAGGCCGCCACCCCGGCCTGGGGAAGGGGCAGCGAGACCAGCCTCTCGTTGGCCCGCGACCACTGCCTGAGGACCTCGCGGCTGTCCCGGGCCTGCCGGTGGCGCGGCCCGATGAACGCGTCCGCGTGCTGGAGCACCCGCAGCGCCACCAACTCGATCAACGGCGCCACGTGCAGTGTGGTGTAGTCGCGGATCCGTACGCAGTCCCACAGTACGTCCGGCGGGCCCAGGCACCAGCCGAACCGCAGGCCGGCCAGCCCGAAGACCTTGGAGAAGGTGCCGAAGCCGATGCCGCGCTCGTAGAGCGTGGAGACGTCGGGCAATGGCTCGCTGTCATAGGTCAGTTCCGCGAACGCCGCGTCCCACAGCAGGTAGGCGCCCACCTGCCGGGCCCGGTCGACCAGACGCAGCATGTCCTGCTCGGCGATCGTGACGCCGGTCGGGTTCTGCGGGAAGTTCACGATGACGGCGCGCGTGCGCTCGGTGATGAGTGCCAGCCCCTCCTCGATCACGGGCTGCCAGTCGCGGTCGGCGTCGAGCCACCAGGTCTTGACGTCGCAGCCCAGGCCGACGGCCAGCTCGATCAGCAGGTGGTAACCGGGCTGTACGACGAGCACCTCGTCGCCCGGCCGCAGCAGGGACATCAGCACCAGGGAGACGGCCTCGCCGGAACCGCTGGTGGTCATGACCTTGTCCGGGTCACCGCTGCCCCAGCGCTTGGCGATCTCGGCACGCACCGCCGGGGCGCCGAGCGAGTAGCCGTCGTCGAACACGAGCCTGTCCAGCTCGTCGTGGCTGAGGCCGGTGATCGACCGCACCTCGGCCATGGAGTACGGCTGCACGCCGCTGGAGCTGATGTCGATCTCGGCGTTGAAGTAGTTGTAGCGGAGCCAGTCTTCGAGCGGTGCGGAGCGTAGTCGCACGTGGGGCCACCTTCGGCTTGTCCGTCCGGGAATGTTGCGTGGATCTTTGCCGTAGCGAGGATCAGCCGGATGGATGCCCCGCAAGGCGACGGCACTAGTTCTTGGCGAGGAATTCGAGCATGGCGGTGTTGACCTCGGCCGGGCGCTCCAGATAGCCGTAGTGCCCGCACGACTCGATCTCGACGTAATCGCAGTCGGGAATGGCCTCGGCCACCTCGGCGCCCAGGTACGGCGGGGTGATGAGGTCGTCGGAGAAGGCGATCACCCGGCACGGCGCCGTGACGCCCCGCAGCGCCGCACGCCGGTCGGGCATCTCGTCCGCCCACTGCTGACCCGCCGACGTCTTCCTGTCGCGGGCGAACACCGTGAACGTCTCCAGCCACAGCGAGGCGGTCCGGTCGTCGTTCAGGCTCGCCGGTGACAACATTTGGAAGGCCGACAGCGCCGCGTCGAACTGCGGCGGCAACGTCACGCCGCTGTCGGCGAGGGCGCGGAACGCCTCGGAGTGCGCCTGGCGGGCCGCGTCGGTTCGCGACTTCGTCGCGATGAGCACGGCGCTGCGCACGAGATGGGGCCATTGGATGGCCAGCTCCTGGGCGATCATCGCGCCCAGGGACACGCCGACGATCCGGCATGGCGCCGCTGCCAGGGCCTCGATCAGGCCCTTGGTGTCGGCCACCATGTCGGCCAGGGAGTACCGGCCGGGCGGCACGTCCGACGGGGGGATGCCCCTGTTGTCGAACGTGACCGCCTGGTAACCGGCCTCCACCAGCGCCGGAGTCTGGTGCAGGGTCCACGCCCGGCCACTCGCGGACGATCCCATGATCAGCAGGACGCGTTCGCCGCGCCCCCACCGCTCATAGGCCAGGCGGATCCCATTGGTGAATACGTGGGGCATCGGGTCTGCGCGTCACTGGCCGTCGAGCGCGATACGGAGACTCTTCGGCCGCATGTCCGTCCAGTTCTCCTTTATGTACTCGTCGCATTCCGGCTTCGGGCCGATCATCCCTGTCTCCGTCCAGCCACCGGGGACCGCGAGATCCGCGGGCCAGATGGAGTACTGCTCCTCGTGGTTGATCAGCACCTTGAAACGGGCGTCGGGCGATTCGAAGTCCAGCGTGGTTGTCCGCATCGCGACCTCCTGAAGGGTGAGAAACAGCGGTGATGTTGCGGGGTTCCTACCAGCGCCATTCCTGCTGGCCGAGCAGGTGCTCGGACTTGACGCCGTTGTCGGCGCACCAGGACTGGAACTTCTCGACCTCCTTGAGCTGCACCGAGTCGTCGGTGTAGCTGGTGGCCATGACGTGACCGAGCCAGCTTTCCTCGCCCATCGCGTAGATGTAGGCCTCGGTGGCGCCCAACTCGGTGACGATGGCGCTGGCCTGCTCGGCGTTGGAGCCCGACAGCTTGCGCGAGTCGCTCATCTTCTTGGTGACCGGGCGGGTCAGCAGAGCCTGGTAGAGCCACGTGAGCGGCGCGCCGTCGCACTCCATGCCGAGGAAGGCCACGTCGACCGTGCCGAGGTGCCTGCGGATGTGGCGGTAGAGCAGCGGGTCGATCCCGGAGGAGTCGGCGCCGACGAAGATCGACCGGCCGGCCATCTCGACCCAGAACGTCGACTTGCTGCGGATGTCCAGGTCGGCGTGCTCGCCGAGGAACGGGGTCGCGACGACCTTCCCGCCGGGGAAGGCGACCTCGTCGAAGTCGTCCACCTCCGTGACGGGCAGCCCGAGGTGGGACAGATAGAGGGCGAGGTTGGGGTCGCACAGGTTGCCTCGCGAGGACCTCGGCACCACGACCTGGCCGACGCGGCCGCGCAGCTGCAGCAGAGTCTCCAGCACGATGTGGTCCTGGTGGCCATGGGTCACCAGGACCAGGTCGAGGTAGTCGGGCAGGTCGTCGTAGGTGTAGCGGCCACCGGCGGTGTTGTCCGCACTGATGAACGGGTCGGTGATGATCGCCGCTTCCGGCGTCTGCAGGACTAGGCAGGCGTGCCCGAAGTAGCGGATGCGTCCCCCGCCGTCGATGTGCCGGTCGCTGTTCAGCGACGGCTGTGTGGTGAGCAGGCCCTCCAGCTGCCTGGCGGCGGCGTCGTCCGGTAGTTCGAGCGCTTCGCGCAGCTCGCCGAGTGTGCTCGGCCGTACCCGGGCGCCGAACAGCGCCTCCAGGCCGGGGTGCCGGAAGGGGATGCGCAGGTCAAGGACGTCGGGCGATGACAGTCTCGGGGTGCTGAGGATGAACGGGCGCTCGTAGCCCGGTTCGATCGACAGCTGCACCGACTGGCGGTCTTCTGAGTAGATCGAGCTGGTGTAGACGACCGGCTCCATGAAGCGCAGCGTCGGCTGGTTGTTGGTGTCGTAGGCCAGCTCCACCAGGCCGCCCAGCTCGGGCGGCAGCTTCGGGTAGAGGGGCGTGAGGTCGAAGCCTGAGGCGCTCTGCCGGAGCATGTCCTCGGCCTCCATGATCGCTTCGGCGAAGCGGAGCATCTCGGCGCGGTCCCGCTTGATCGAGTCGAGCAGCGCCCGGACCTCGCCGGCCCGGTCCTCGCCGATGTTCACGAAGTATCCGCCGCGAAGAGCCGGATTCTGACTTGCCGCGATGTGAACGGGCGGCGACTGCAGATAGGACTCCAGCAGAGGAACTTGCAGAAACGTCAGATTCATGGCTGCCTGGACCGGTGCAACAGTTAGCACCCAGGCATAGAAACCATCGACGAGCGGCTCGATGATGGCATTTGGCCGGAGGAAGCGCGGTTCGTTGTCCATGTCTGCTCCCAGACTGTCAAATAAGGCCCTCGCAGGGTCTTGCATCGCACCAACCCGGAGATGACGCTACACGTTGAACGGGTTAATGCGCGCCCCCTCCGTATCTCTTTTTCGGGCCCTTCCGGTCAGGTGTAATATACGCCTGACCACAGATTTGTGAAAGGCATTACTAATCGCAGTTAGATGATCGCGGTGCGTCAAATAGCCCCGATCCTCCGCCGAAAGGCCCCGCGGAAAACGTGACTCTGGGTGACGTACGGCGTGGTGGGCATCGGAGACCGCCGGGCGGCGCGCGACCGCAGTCCATGATCGTGAAAGGCCGTGTTCAGTAGGGTCATGACCATGCGGAGAGAGCAGGCGCTGAGCACGCTCGCCCGGCCCGGGTTCCAGGACGCCCTGCTGGCGGCGCTCGCCCTGGTCGTCTCGCTGGGTTACCTCATCGTGACGGCCGCCGACGCCGGCCCGATAGCGGTCGGTCAGATGGTGGCGGCCGCCGCGATCGGAGCGCTCACGGGGCTGTCGCTGATCCTGCGGCGCGAGAGGCCGATCCTCGTGGTCGCCGTGGTCGTCGGCGCCGAGTTCGCGGCGGCCGTGATCTTCGGGGGCGACCCCAAGGGTCTCACCCTCTTCCCGGCCTGCGTGGCGTTCTACAGCGTCGGCAGATACCTGCCGGCGCGCTCCGGGTGGCCGGTGGGCGGGGTGGCCGCACTGGCCTACAGCTACGACGTGCCGCCCCAGATCACCGTGGTCTACGCGATCGTCCTGATCGCGATCGGGCAGAGCGTGCGGGCCCGGCAGGAGCTGAACCGGCGCAAGCACATCCAGACCGCCGCCGAGGCCGTCCACAGCGAGCGGCGCAGGATCGCCCGCGAACTGCACGACGTGGTGGCCCACCACATCAGCGTGATGAATCTCCTCATCGGCGCCGCCCGTACCACCCCCGACCTCGACGCCTCCCACGAGGCCCTGCGCAGGGCGGAGCAGGCCGGCCGCGACGCCATGACCGAGATGCGGGGCCTGCTGAACGTCCTGCGGGCCGACGACGCCGAGGACAAGAGCAGCGAGGACGGGGCGGTCGGCTCGCCCGACTCCCTCGACGCCCTGGTCGCCCGCGCCCGCGAGACCGGCCTGCCCGCCGAGCTCGTGATCGTGGGGGAGCGACGTCCCCTGCCGTCGGCCGTCGACCTGGCCGTCTACCGCGTGGTGCAGGAGTCGCTCACGAACGTCCGCAAGCACGGCCAGGGCGGCCGGGCGACCGTTCAGCTCGCCTACAGGTCCTCGGCACTCAGCGTGGAGATCATCGACGACGCGATGAGCGCACGCCGCCCTGCCACCGGAGGGTACGGGCTGGCAGGCATGGCCGAGCGCGTCGCCCTGTGCGGCGGTATGTTCGAGGCCGGACCCAGGCCGCAGGGTGGCTTCCGGGTGTTCGCCGACTTTCCGCTGCCCGCCGCATCTGGAGAAGAGACGTCGTGATCACCGTTCTGCTCGTCGACGACCACGTCGTGGTCCGGTACGGCCTGCGACTGATCCTCGAGGCGCATCCGGACATCACTGTCGTTGGCGAGGCCGGCGACGGGCGGGAGGCTGTCAGCCGGACCCGGGAGTTGGAGCCCGACGTGATCCTCATGGACATCCACATGCCGGAGCTCGACGGCATCGCGGCCATCGAGCAGATCACGAGAGCGGCCCCCGAGGCGCGGATCCTGGCGCTGAGCACCTTCGACCTCGACGAGTACGTCGTGGGAGCGCTGCGTGCCGGGGCCTCGGGCTTCCTGCCCAAGGACGTGTCGCCAGAGGAGATCGTCGAGGGGGTCCGCGTGGTACACCGCGGCGACTCCGCCGTCGCACCCCGCCTGCTCACGCGTCTGATCGGCACCTTCGTCCGCGCCGTCCCCCGGGAGGGCGCGGCGGCCTCCGCTGCCGAGCTGTCCGCGCGGGGCCTCAGCGAGCGTGAGCGCGAGGTGCTCACCCTGATCGCCAAGGGCCACTCCAACGCCGACATCGCTGAGGTGCTCGGCGTCGCCGTCTCCACCGTCAAGAACCACGTGACGAACCTGTTCGCCAAGATCGACGTTCACGACCGGGCGCAGGCGGTGATCGTCGCCTACGAGGCGGGCCTGATCACCCCCGGCGCCTGAATCCCGGGACCCGGGCCCGCTGGGCCCAGGGGCCCAGCCTGTAGGACCGGGAGCCCAGCGATCAAGCCTTCTTCAGAAGGAGGCGCGGCGCCTTACGGCCTGCGAGGCTGAGACCATGGCAACGATCGAGGTACATGACCTCACCAAGACCTACGGTGACACGACCGCGGTCAGTGGGTTGTCCTTCACCGTGCAGCCCGGCAGGGTCACCGGCTTCCTGGGCCCGAACGGGGCCGGCAAGTCCACGACGATGCGGATGATCCTCAACCTCGACCACCCGACGGGCGGTTCGATCAGGATCAACGGCAAGTCGTACACCGAACTGGCGGCCCCGCTGAGGGAGATCGGCGCGCTCCTCGACGCCAAGGCCTCCCACGGCGGCCGCACCGCCTACAACCACCTGCTCTGCCTGGCGCAGAGCAACGGCATCCCCGCCTCGCGGGTGAGTCAGGTCCTCGACCAGGTCGGGCTCGCGTCCGTCGCGGGCAGGCGCATCGGCGGTTTCTCCCTCGGCATGGGCCAGCGGCTCGGCATCGCCGCCGCCATGCTCGGCGACCCGCCGATCCTGATGTTCGACGAGCCGGTGAACGGGCTGGACCCCGAGGGGATCATGTGGATCCGGGGCTTCATGCGCGCGATGGCGGCAGAGGGCCGAACCGTGTTCGTCTCCAGCCACCTGATGAGCGAGATGGCACTGACCGCCGACCACCTCATCGTGATCGGCAAGGGCCGCCTCATCAAGGACGCCGACATGGCGGAGTTCGTCAGCGGCGGCGACGGCCACGTGCGGGTCAGGTCGCCGCAGCTGAGCGAGCTCGCCACTCTGCTCAGCCGGCACGGGGCGGCCGTGAAGCCGGTCGGCGACCACCTGGAGGTGCGCAAGATGCCTGCCGACGTGGTCGGCGACCTGGCCGCGGCCCGCGGAATCCCCCTTCACGAACTGTTCGCGCAGGAGACCTCGCTGGAGGCGGCTTACATGGCGATGACCAAGGACAGCGTCGAGTACCACCTCGGCGACTCTCTCGTCACGGAGCAGAGATGACCTCCCCCACCCAGGCCACCGCACGTGGCCGCTTCTCCCGGATATTGCTCTCGGAATGGACGAAGCTGCGCACCCTCCGCTCCACGATGTGGGCGCTCGTCGTCACGACCGTGCTGATGATCGGCGCGGGCGCCGCGATCTCTCTGGCCGCACTGGGCGCCGACGAGGATCCGGCGCATCCGTCGTTCAACGTCATCGAGCTGAGCTTCCAGGGCGGGGTGCTCGCCCAGCTGTCCCTGGCCACGCTCGGCGCCCTGGTGATGACCGGTGAATACCGCACCGGGATGATCCGCACCTCGCTCGCCGCGGTGCCCTGGCGGTCGCGGCTCCTGCTGGCCAAGGTCCTGGTGTTCGGCGGCGTCGCCTTCGTCGTCAGCATGGTCTCGTCGTTCGGCGCGTTCTTCGTGACCCAGGCGATCCTGTCGGCCCGCTTCGACGCGGCCACCCTCTCCGACCCGCACGCGCTCCGCACCGTCTTCGGGGCCGGGCTCTACCTTGTCGCCACCGGGCTGCTGGGGCTGGGCATCGGCACACTGATCCGGCACACCGCCGGCGCGATCGTTGCCACGGTGGCCGTCCTGTTCGTCCTGCCCCCGTTGGTCGGCATCCTCCCCAGCTCGTGGAGCAGGGCCGTGAGCACGTACTTCCCGCCCAACGCGGGCTCGCAGATCGCCGTGGTGGTGCCTGAGCCCGGCATGCTCTCGCCCTGGACGGGCTTCCTCGTCTACTGCCTCTGGATCGCCGCGGTCTTCCTGGCCGCCACCTATCTGCTACGCAGCCGCGATGCCTGACCCGCCGATGATCGGGGCCCGCCAACCTCCAACTCGAACGGGGCAAGGAAACCCGGCCCAGCCCAAGCGTTGTCGACACCCTCGCGCGTGCCCTGAAGCTGGACGATGACGAGCGCGGGCATCCGCGCGAGCCGCCCGCGCCGCCCCACTACGTGCCCCAACCTCCCGCCCACTGGCCCTTCAGCAGCAAGCGCTGAAAACAACGCTTAGCTGCGTCGGCGCTGGTAGAGACGTAGGTACTCGCGGATCTTGCGGCGCACGTGCGGCCGCTGGTCGCCGAGCGAGATGCCCAGCGTCGGGAACTGCTTGGCGATCTCCAGCGCGGTGAGAGGGCCCGGCGCTGTAGCTGTGTGACCAGGCGTTTGCGAGCGTGAAATCGAGATCCGGTCGGTGGTGCTCGAGCCCGCCGAGTACGCCGTGCTGAGTCCGGAACGCGAGGACTGCCTGCGGACGCAGATCGCGCGCCGATTAGGTTTCCGCGCCGCGCCCGTCTGTACATGTGAGATCGACTCACAGCAGGCTGGACGCAGGAGTGGTACGTGCGGGAGGAGACGTTGCGCGAGGCCAACACCTGCCTGGTCAACCACCACCACGCCCTGGAGCTGTCGAAGGTCTTCGGCGGCGGCACCATGTCGAGCTCGGACGGCCAGCGCTTCCCGGTGCGCGGCAAGAGCACCACCGCCCGGGACATGACCATACACGGCGGTCAGGTCCTGTCGTCCTACACGCACGTTTCCGACCAGCACTCCACCTTCGGCGCTAAAATCATCGTGTCGAACACCCGCGAGGCGCACTTCGTGCTGGACGACTTCCTGGTCAACGCCACCGATCTGCCCCTGTTCGAGCACGCGACCGATACCCACGGCGTCACGTTGATCAACTTTGCCCTGTTCGACCTGGTGGGCAAGCTGCTCTCCCCGCGCATCCGCGATCTGGGCAAGATCACACTGATCCGGGACGAGACGCCCACCGAGACGGTCAAGCGCTATCCGCACGCCGGGCCGCTGCTGAGCGCACGCTGGAACGAAGACCTCATCACCGAGTGCTGGCCGGACCTCCTGCGCATGGCCGGCTCGCTGAAGTACGGGCCAGGCGACCGCGTCGCTGGTGGTGGGTAAGTGGTCGGACGCCTCCCGGCAGAACACCCTGGCCGCGGGCTTGAAGGAGTGGGGCATGCTGCGCCGTACGCTGCACGCGGCGAAGTATCTGTCGGACCCGGCCTACCGCAGGAAGATCGCCCGTCAGCTGAACAAGGGGGAGAGCCTGCACGCCCTGCGCCGGGACCTGCACTACGCCCAGCAGGGCGCGGTCACCAGGCCGGCCCTGGCCGATCAGACGGACCAGGCGTGGTGTTTGACCGTTTTGACCAACGCTGTCATCACCTGGACGACGGAGTACTATTCGCTGGCCGTGCGGCAGTTGCGGGCGGCCGGCCGGGACGTTCCGGACGAGCTGCTGGCCCACATCTCCCCGGCGCACAGCGAGAACGTCAACTACTTCGGGGTCATCACTGTGGACGTGGAGGCGGAGTTGGCCAAGCTCGACACCAGCGGATGGCGGCCCGCTGCGGCCCGCGCAACTGCGCGAGCTGGGGCTGACGCGCTGACAGGCCCTGCGCCGCGCTCGGTAAGGAAGCGGCTCAGCAGCGGGTGGAGTAGGCCGGGTGGCCCGCGCACGGCGCGGGCCACCCCCGTGCTCACGGCCCGGTCTGGGTGAGCGCGACGATGAGTCGGAGGATGGTGTAGGTGGCCATCATGGTCTCGGCGTCGAACGCGGTGCGCCCGCTTCTGGTGACGCCGGGCACGAGGGCGGCTAGATCCACCGAGCGTGGCTGATGCAGGTCGACCTCGACATGGAGCGGGCTCGGAACCGGAGCAGAGTGGTTGCTGCGCGCTGCCGGGCCTGCAAGCCAGGCCCCACGATCTCCCCACGGCGAAAGGGAGTGGACGGGCCCAATGACAGTGGTGACCGTCAAGGGCTTTGATCAAGCTTGGGTGCTTGTGAGCGCGTCGGCGCTCAGTCGGACGCAGAGGTCCCATACAGCGTTCTGGTTGCGCCCGTCGAGAGCGCTGGCCGGCAACGGCTTGCGGCGGCACTTGTCGTCGAAGTAGGCGCCGGTGAGGCCCTCCACCTCCGGGCTCGCGGCCAGATAGATGCTGGAGCGAGCCGATCGGGTCAGATCCGACAGGAAGAGCGGAGCGACGACCTTCAAGACCAGGGGCGCGATCGGCCGGTAGAGCCTCGGGAAGGCGGTGATCGGGGTCGATTTGTTCATCGGCGTATAGCCGTGCCCGGGGTAGACCACATTGGCCGTCACCCCCGTGTCGCGCAGTTCCCGGGCGAGCCGGGCCGTCAGCGCCATCGTCATGGTCTTGGTGTGGTTGTAGTGGCTGAACGTCCACCCGATGAAGCGGCGCTCGCCCAGAAGGTTGTCGTGCTCGATGGAGCCGCCGGGAATGCCGCCCGTCAGGTTGACGACTCGTGCGTGGCCGGCGCGCTTCATCTGCGGCAAGAGCAGGTGAGTGAGGGTGAACGGCGTGAGAACGTGTGCGGCGAACATCTTCTCCACACCATCGGCGGTCAGCTCGCGGTGTGGCCGGTTCATGCCGACGTTGTTGACCAAGACGTCCAGCGCCTCGTAGCGCTCGGCGATCTGGGATCCGAGCTGGATCAGCCCCTGGAGGCTGGTGAGGTCGGCAGCGAAGGCGCTCACCCGATCGTGTCCCGCGCTGGTGCGGATGTCCTGTGCGGCTTGCTGCGCTTGGATCTGATCGATTCCTACCAGGATGACGGAGGCTCCCTGCTTGGCCAGGCCGCGAGCGGTCTCCATGCCGATCCCCCCGGTGCTGCCGGTGATCAGGGCGGTCTTGCTCGTCATGTCGCTCAAATACATCTGTACGTTCTCCAGGTGTGGTCGGGGGCGCTGTCGTCGGGGCAGTCAGCCAGCCCATCGAAGGCAAGCACGGGCGCCGCCGTCAGTGCGGGATCAGTTCTCGCGTCAGGTCGTGGAGGCGTAGCGCGTCATCCCTGTCGAATGCGCGGCCGTCCAGCGACAGTCGGCGCTTTTGCCAGTGGGCGGTGAAGGGCTGGGTCGGCGGGTCGTTCAGGAGCGCGGTCATGGGTGCTATCGCCTTCGGTACCGATGTGGCGAACAGGGTGAAGAACGCCTTGGTCGCGGCCCGTAGCGGTTGCGGCAGGCTCTCGGGCATGCCGGTGGAGACCACGCCGGGGTTGTAGCCGATGTAGGAGATGCCGCTGTCGGCATGCAGGGCGCCGAAGGCGACTCCGAGGAGATCGTTGGCCCGGAAGGACTGCAGGGTGGCTTTGGTTCCGCTGTAGGTGCGGGTCAGCTGCAGGTCGTCCCAGTGGATGCGGCCCAGCGGCACACCGGGCGTGCCCAGGTTCATGATGACCGGACGGCGGGCAGTCCGCAGCGCGCCGTGGAGGCCGTGGCTCAGCAGGAAACGGCTGAGGTAGGCGAGCGCGAAGCTGTGCTCGAAGCCTTCGCCGGTAGTCACGCGGGCGCCGAAGAGCCGGTATCGCTGGGCGCAGAGAATGAGTTTGTCGACGACCGGATGATCCTCGGTGAGGCGTTGGACGAGATCCTGGGTGGCGGTCACCGAGGTGAGATCGGAGCGCACGAAGCTGGCCCGCCCGGCCGGCAGGTTCTTGGCCTCGGCGAGCAAAGCCTGCCCCTTTCCGGCGGTGCTGCCGATGGCGATGACGTGCGCGCCTTGCTGGAGGTAGTGGAGGGCCAGCCCCTTGCCGAGCCCGTCGGTGCCTCCGGTGATGACGACGGTCTGCATTTTCACCTGCTCTCACCGCATACCCAACCTAAGTGGATATGTCGTATCCGCTTATGTCGGGCAGCCTAGCACGAAACGGATATGCTGTATCCGTTAGCCGGAGGAGTGGGATGCCATGAGTGAAGTGACACCGGTGCTGCGCCGCGACGCCGAGCACAACCGGCAGCGCACACTGGCGGCGGCACGGGAGGTGTTCGCCACGCGCGGGCTGCAAGCCACGCTCAACGACGTCGCCCACCACGCGGGACTCGGTGTCGGCACCGTCTATCGACGGTTTCCCAACAAGGAGGCCCTCGCTGAGGCCGTCTACGCCGGCAAGCTCGACGACATCCGCGCCACGGCACAGGCCGCGCTGGCAGGGCAGGACGCCTACGAATCCCTGAGGGCTTTCCTCGAACATGCTTTGGAACAAGCCGCGACCGACCGCGGGCTCCGCGAACTGATACGGCAGGGCGCGGGCGAGAGCAAGCAGATCGCGCGCACCCGGGAAGGCATAGTGGAGTCCTGCGGCCACCTCATCGCCCGCGCCCAGGAACAGGGCACGATCCGCGAGGACGTCACAGTGGACGACATCGCGCCCATCGTTGCGATGATCGACTCCGTGATGGATCTGCCGACCGCCAGCACCGTGCAACCGTGGCGGCGCTACCTCGCGCTCATCCTCGACGGCCTGCAGACCAGACCGGACCAGCGAGGCCGGCGCTCGTCATGAAGTTCGGCTCCGACGAGGTCGTGATGGCTCGCCCTCCTCGTTGACATCGTCCAGTCCGGCCGCATCCAGCACGCACTACAGGCTGATGGCGAGGTCCTTGCCTGCAGGAGTGGAGAATCCCATGCCGGTCACGGCAGCCGCCCGGCAGGCAATATGACACAGAACTTACATTATTTGTCACATGGGCTGCCATCGGGCCGTGTCCGCCCAGCTCGGCCTCCGCCGCCACGACGGCGACTCGGCTACATTATGTGTCACATCGTCGTCACATCGTCTGCCTGGGGGACGTCCGTGTCCGTCGTGTCCTTCCCCGGCCCGCCGACCCCGGCCGCCGGGCCTCCGCCCGCCTCGCCGCTGACGGCGCCGTTGACGACCGCGGTCGAGCGCTTCCTGGGGTCGGTGCAGGCGGCCAGCACCCGCACGGGCTACGCCGAGACCCTCGCCCGGCTGACGGGGCATGACGAGCATCCGAACGAAAAGTCCCGTTAGCGGAGCAGCGTTGAGCGGCTTGCCGTGACTTTCCGTTCAAATGCGTCTCGCCGGAGGGTTTTCGCAGGTCATGACCCATGCGTTTGGGCGGTCTGGACGGCTGTGACGCGGACGGCGTACACGCGGTGCGCCTTTCGCCCGGTCGGGCTGGCATCGACGAGGGCAGCGCTCTGCTCCAGCGCGGCGCGGTGGAGTGCGAGCGGGGCTGTGATGCGGACCGAGTAGCCGTGGCCGCGGCGGATGGTCTGCCCGGAGGCGAGGGCCTGGCGGACGGTTTCATCACCAGTGGTACGCAGGTGATCGGCGAGCAGTCCCGGCAGATCGAGGGTCGCGTCCGGGCCCAGCGCGGGCACGCGGTGCCGCTCGCCGGTGTCGGTCGGCGGCGCGTCAAGTTGGTCGGGCAGGTTGCGGGCACCGGCAGCGTCCAAGACACGGCGGATGGTCTTGGGGGCGACCTGGTGCCGTCGGGCCAGGGCCTTGACGGCGGCACCCTGGCGGTACTCCTCGACGATGGTGGCCGCCTTGTCCTGGTCGAGGGCGGCGGGGCGGCCGAGGGTCTTGCCGGCGGCCTTGGCGGCTGCGACACCCTCACGGGTGTTCTCGCTGATCATGTCGCGCTGGAATTCCAGCACTGCAGCCAGGACCGAGACCATCATCTTGGTGCCGGGGTCGTCGCTGGCCAGGTCGATCCCTGACAGAAGCCCGGTTTCGACCCGCAGGTGGAGGCCGCGGCGGATGAGCACGGGACGCAGGGCGAGGATGTCGGCGACGGAGCGGAACAGGCGGGCGGCGTCGGCGATGCGGATGGTGTCGCCGTCGGCGGCCTCGTGCAGGAGCCGGGTGAATCCCGCGCGGTCCAGGGAGAGCTGGCGGCTGGAGGTGGCGGGGTCCTCATAGGCGGGGGCGCCAGCGGCCAGGAGCGCGGCCAGGGCGTGCCGTTGGCGGGCGTCGGTCTGCTTGTCGGTGGAATGCCGAAGGTATATGCGGTTGGTCATGCCCGATCGTGTCCCTGCCCAGGTCGTCCGGTGTTGATCTCAGGAGTCCTGCGCAGGGACCTCAAAAGGCGTCTCAAGTAGGTCGGCGGGGATTCGGTCTACGGCGATGGCGATCGCTTCGGCAGGTGTGGTGACGTAGGTCAGGGCGGGGCCGTTCCACCACTCCCTGATGGTGTAGTCGCCGGTTCCCCGTGGTGAGTCGATCGAGACAAACGGCGGGGAGAACGGGTAGTCGGGTGTGCTCGAGAAGCTCAGTGCCCAGTGGCTGGTGAAGGGGTAGAGCCCGCGGAGCTTCGGTTCGGCGTGGGCGGACTCGATGAGCGCCTGGTACTGCGGCCAGTCGGCGTCGACGGCGTCCTTCAGTAGCCACTGCCACTCTGAGGCGATGACGCCGGCGGAGTTCTTGTCGGGTACCTCAAAACGTCCGGTCAGGAGGTCAAAGGAAGCGGTCTGCCCAATCTCGTCGAGGCCGGCTCCCTCGGCCCAGCCGCGGATCACTCGAGGAAGTTCACGAAGGTCCTTGGTGTCGCCGCAGATCATGAGTCTGTCGTTGGACGAACCCCAGATGCTCCAGCGCCGTTCGCGATGCCACGCTGTGACATAGGACGCATGGCGATGCGGGACGATGCTGGCGATCGTGGCATGACGCAGTGGATCGGACGGGGTGACGGCTAGAGGAAGCGACAGACCCTGGTCGGCGGCTGCGGCTTGGAGCGCTGCGGCGAGGCTGCCGTGAGCGGCCACGTCCGGGTAGAGGACGGCGGGGTCTGGTTCGCGGCTCATGATGTCCCGATCTTCTGCCCGTGCGGCGTGGCCGTGGCGGCCATTGTAGGGGGCGAAAAGGGGAGGCGGAAGTTGGGATCGGATCCGATTGGATCGGCGACTCGTTCCAGCAGGTCGGGCACTGCGTTCTGATTGGATCCGGCACAGGGGGCGGAGTCGGTCGATTCCGCCCCGCTCTCCCAGCGCCACTGGCCTCCAGAGGCATCCGGACCGTGAGTGTCAGTCCTGTGTGCAAGGCTATCCACGTCTTGGGCCGGGCGCCGTCTGCCGACCGGCAGCGCTTCGTTGGGAGTGGAGTCATGCTGTCGTGCGTGTTCGAGGACTCGTCGTTCGACGAGCGTGCGCTACCGGTGATTCTCGCCGTGCACAGTGGCACACCTTCCGAGGAGGAGCTGGAAGGTGCCGCGCTCATCGAGTACGATCCGGCGCCGGCGACGCTGGAGAGCACCGCGCGGTGGATGAGAATCCGGGATGAGCTTACTGCGGAGGGTTTCACCCCGACCGAGATCCTGCGGGTCTTCCTCCGAGCCGTCTCCCTCGCATACAACATGCAAGGGCCGACGATGGAGATGCTCGCCTGGATGTTCGCCGAGGTATCAGGCACCGAGGTCGCCCGCGAGGTCTGTGAGCACCTGATCGCCCTCGGCGAGGCTCCCGTTCCTCCGGGAGCTCAACGGTGGCATCTGGACCAGGCAGGTGCGATCGCGGCGGCCCGCTTGGCCTGCGGCGGTGATCTCGATCCGGGTTTCGACCGGCTGCTGGTGGAGGCGATCGTGCCGTTGCCGGTGGTCCGCGCGGCGCTCGCCGCGTTGCCGGTGGAGCGTCGCGAGGCGCTGGTGCTGTCGACGATGGACCGCATGAATATGGCCATCGACATGCTCGGCTGGCTGCTGGACACCCGGGACCTGGTGGACACACCGGCTGTCACCGCTGCGCGTAGGAGGTTGATCAACCAGGCCCCCGGAGGCGACGGGATGCAGGCGCTCATCGCGGAGGAGTCGCGCGGCACGCCGCGTCCGCTCCATCCGCGCCCGACCCCCGCCGCCCGAAAGGCGCTCCAATACCTGCGGGACAAGCGCGCGGAGGAACGCCGCGCGGCGGACCTGGGCCCCCTCGCCGAACGTGCGTGGGAGCGCGCCGTCTTCGTGGAGGCACCGGAACTGAGATCAATGGCGGCGTGGGAGGCGGCCGGCGAGCGGCGCCGGGAGCAGATCATCGACGCCGTCGTCACCGCCTTGGGGCCGGAGTTCTCCCTGATCGGACTGCGCTCGTTCGGCGGCTCGCCGATCGCGGTGCTGTCGCGCCAGGGCGTACGGTTCTGCCTCGTACCCGGCGGCGGCGTCGACGTCGGCCTCTCACCTGAGGAGGAGGCCGAGATCCGCCACGCCGCCGACCAGCGCGAGGAGTGGGAGGAGGACTACACGCTCCTCGACAAGCTGGACCTGATGAGGCCGCTGACACCTGTGGAGGTGGGCCCGATGGTCGTCGCGCAGGCGCCGAGCCCGCCGCTACCACCGCACGAGGTGTCCGACGAACTGGAGAGGTCACCGCTACGGCTCCCCTCCGAAGCCGAGTGGGAGTACCTCGCACGCGGCGGTCTCGTCCACTGCCTCACCTACCGCGGTCCCGGCGTCCCCGACAGCGACGAATGGTTCGAGGCTACCGAGGCACTCGGCGTCGATGGCGCGAACATGTTCGGACTGTACGGGTTCGGCTTCCAGGCCGAGCCCTGCACCGACGTGTTCCGTCCCAGCCATGACGGCCTCCCCACCGACGGGATTCCCCACCGCGGCGCAGGACCCCGCGTTGTCAAGGGCGGCGCCGCGTACTGCTACCCATGGCAGGGCTGTGGTGAATGGCACCTGCTGCTCTCTGCCATGCGAACCCCGCAGACGGCATTTGAGTACGCGCTCGCCCCCCGCTTCGTGATTGCGATCCGAACCGCCTGAACACCGCACAAGCGGATTTCGCTACGGGGCACCGCTCCCCGTACGACCACGGCTTTACAGAAGCTCCTCCTCCCAATCCGGCTCATCGGGATTGGGTAACTGCCTGACGCCAGCGGGACCGAGGTCGGGCTGGGCAAAGGAGTAGGTGCCGATCACATTGAGGTGCTGGCGGACGAAGGGCGATAGCCGCGCAACGTCTTCCTCAGCCAGCGGATAGGCCTCTGCCTTGAGCTGATCGAGAGCCCGGTCCATGTAGAAGGTGTTCCACAGCGTGACGCAGTTGAGCACCAGGCCGAGCGCGCCGAGCTGGTCTTCCATGCCCTTGTAGTAGCGCTGGTAGATCTCGCCCTTCCTGCTGTGGAAGATCTTCCCCGCCAGTGCGTGGCGGGATTCTTGCAGGTTGCGTACGCCCTTGATGTCGCGCCGGTAGGGCTCCTCGACGGCGTAGGTGAGGATATGGAGGGTCTTGAAGATCCGCCCGTAGTGGGCGATCGCCTCCCCGAGCGGGGTCGGGTTGCCGTCCCGCTGGATCATGCGCATCGCGTCGTAGGCGCGGATCTCATCGGTGGCCCCAGCACCAGGGCGTCCGGCAAGTCCAGAACTGTCCAGGCCCGCTTCGTTCGCAACAACCGCCTCGCTGGCGCCCTCCAGCGCCAGGTGTTCTGCGCGCTGCGAACTCACCCGGCGCCCGCCGCTACTACGACAGGCAACGCGCCCGCGACCTCGACTACAACCCCCGCCCTGCGCCAGCTCGGTAACCGCTTCGTCGGCATCATCCACGGATGTCTCAAGACCCGAACCCTCTACAACGAGGCGACGGCCTGGGCCCCACCACGCCCAGCTCCAACCTGCTTCCGGTTGACAACCAAACACGATGAGATGTCTGATCATCCGACCGACCAGAACCCACCGAACCCTGGAGCTGACATGGCTGACATGATCGTGCCCGACCCCGTCACCCGCGACATTCTCGCGATCTTCGAAAACGTGCGATTCCGGCTGTTCGAGCGCCTGGAGGACTTGACCGACGCCGAGTACCACTGGGAGCCGGTCAGCGACTGCATCAGCATCCGCCCCGGCGACGACGGCGTCTTCCGCGTCGCCACGCTGTTTCCGGAATCGAGTCCGGAGGAACCGGACCCCGTCACGACGATCGCCTGGCGCATCTGGCACATCGGCAACCTCTGCCTGCGCGGATATGTGATCCACTTCTTCGAGGACGTCCCCGAGCTCGGCGACCGCCACGAGTGGCCGGGCACCGCGAAAGAGGGAGTCCAGGCGCTCGCCGACGACTGGGAGCACTTCATCTCCCGTATCGCAGCCCTCGGCGACAAGCGCCTACTGGCGCCGATAGGCATGGGCCCCGGCGGTTGGGCCGACGAGACCTATCTGAAGCTCGCGCTGCACGCTCTGAAAGAGGTCACACATCACGGCGGCGAGATCGGCCTGCTGCGCGACCTGTACCTGCGCGAAGGCGTCTGATTTCGGCGGTCGGCAGCTATCTCCTTCCTCCCGGTCCACTCATCGGCCGCGTCTGGGTCACGCAGGGGCTTCATACCGCCGGGCAGATCGGGCAGCCGGAAGAAGTAGCGGCCCAGCATGTTGATGTGGTGCCGCACGAATGGCGAGAGACGGGCCACGTCCTCGTCACGGACGTCGAAGCCGTCCGCGCCCAGGTGGTTCACCGCGGCGTCCGTGTAGCGCGTCGCGAACAGCACGAGGGCGTTGAGGACCAGGCCGAGTGCGCCGATCTGGTCTTCCATGCCGTCCTGATAGCGCTGGTAGAGCTGACCGAAGCGGCCGTGGAAGATCTTCCGGGCGAGCGCGTGGCGGCCTTCCTGGAGGTTGGCCTGCACCTTGATCTGGCGTCGGGCTCGTCGGCCAGGCGCAGGATGTGCAGGGTCTTGGCGATCCGCCCGTAGTGCGCGATCCGTCGCCGAGCGGGGTGGGGCGCCGGTCGCGCGACAGCATCCGGATGACGTCGTACGCGCGCACGGCGCCGGTGTGGATGGAGCCGATGATCCGCAGGATGTCCTCCCACTGGCGCTCGATCCGGGCGAGGTCGATCCGGCCGCGGGCGGCATCCTGGAAGGCGCCGTAGTCGGCGCTGCGGTCGATGCGCCACATCTTCTGGTCCGGCAGGTCCGCGAGCTGCGGCGCGTACGCGAACCCCGCCAAGGTCAGCAGGCCGAACACGATGTCCGAGTACGACGCGGTGTCCGTAACGATCATCTCGGGGCGCTTGCCGCCGTCGCGGTCGAGAGGACGTCCAGCACGTACAAGGAGTCGCGCGGAGTGCCGGCCACCACCTTCCCGCCCAGCCCCGCCGCCATCATGTTCAACCAGGCGACACCGCCCCGGCGCCCGAAGTACTTCGGGTTCGGCCGCGCGTACACGCTCGGCACCGGCACGACGAACCGCATGCCATCCACGGAGGCGACCAGCCCGCCGCCCCACGCCTGCGCAAGCGGGACCGACGCCTGGTAGTCGATCAGCACCGCGTTCGCGGCCCGGTACGTCGCGAGCCGGAGCAGGGTCTGGTCGACGTGGGACAGGCGACCGTACTTCAGCGCGTCGGCGGAGCCTATGACCGGGGTTGATCCGACGTTGCACCCGTGTGCTACGAGCAGCGCGGCGATCGTCACGTGCAGGTCCTTCAGTCGGGCCTCCCCGCCGGTGACGGAGATGAACGCCTGGTCGGCGCCGGTCCACGAGAACACTTCCAGCAGCGCCTCAGCCTCCGGGGAGGATCGGAGAGGTAGTCACATATCGTCAGCGGCCAGAACCGAGGTCTGGCCGCTGACAGCGACCCCCCTGACGGTCGCTGATCATCATTGACGGTTATCCCCTGCCGGTCTTTGCCCGATCAGGATGACTCTCGTGCAGGAGCGACCGCAGTTCGGCGGTGTCGATGATGTGGGCCAGTCTCGGGAAAACGCTGGTCATCAGGGTCTGGTGGACTTGCGGGTCCGGGTCGGTGACGCCGTCGGAGAGGACGTAGAGCTGGTAGTCGCGGTCGGCGGCGTCAGCGACGGCGGACAGGACGACGCCGCTGGTGGTGATGCCGGCGATGACCAGGGTGGTGATTCCGCGATCTCGCAGTTGCCGGTCCAGGTCTGTCGTAGACAGCGCGCCGAAGCGGGTCTTGCGGACGGTGATGTCGCCGGGCTCCGGGGCAAGCTGATCGTGAAAGGCGCTGTCGGGCTCCTCGTGGTGCATGAGGTGCTGCCGGCCGAGGAAGGAGAAGGTCTTGTTCGCCGGCGGGATCGCCGCCCAGTCGGCCTCGGTGAATCCGACCCGCACGTAGGCGATGGCGGCACCGTGCGCTCGCATGTCGGCGATGGCACCGGCCACCCGTGACAGCAGCGCTTCCGGGTTGGCCAGGCCGGGGAGCGAGGCCAGGATTCCCTGCTGGTAATCCATGACGAGCAGTGCGGCCGTCCGGGGGTCCAGTGCCGGGGGCGTGACGGTCATTTTTCTCTCCTTGGGTGATGAGGGGGCGCCCTGACACGCGAGATCGCGCGCCAGGGCCGACTACACGTTGGGCACGTGAGCCACGATGTGCCACGCCGCGACCCCATCGGCCACGGCGCGAAGGCCGTCACGCTCATCTCCGAGCTGTAGGCGGAGGGGCGAACCGCGCCAAAGGGGCCGCGGCCCGATCGCGGTGACGGCTGTGGCGGCCCGTCAGGCGTGGTTCGGTGTCGGCTCCGTCTCTGCGAGGGGCGCCGCGGCGCGTCGGGGGAGCAGCAGCGGGGTCGCCAGCAGGAGCACGCCCGCCAAGCCAATGGCTGTGCGCGGGCCGAGCAGGCCGCCGAGCACGCCCCAGGCGGCCGTCAGGAGCGCGGTCGAGGCCTTGGTCGTCACCGTCCAGGCGGACAGCGTGCGGGCGACCCGGTCGGGCGCGGTGCGCTCGAGGCGGTAAGTGGCGCAGACGGGGTTGAAGACCCCGCAGCAGAAGATCAGCCCGAGCTCGACGCCCATCACCAGCAGCAGCCCGCCGGTCCCCGGCCCCAGGAAGACCAGCCCGACGGCCCAGATCGCGCGCAGCGTCCCGGCCACGACCAGGACCCGGTGCTGCCCGAACCAAGTGACGAGCGGCCGGGCCAGCCGCGAACCGAACAACCCGCCGATCGCGGGCGCGGCGAAGGCGAGGCCGTACTGCCAGGGTGCGAACCCGAGTTGGCTGAGCATCATGACGGCCAGCAGCGCGTCGGTGGCCATCACCAGGCCGTTGAACACGGCGGTGTTGAAGAACAGCGAACGCAGCGTCGCGTCGGCGAGGATGTACCGCCAACCGTCGAGCAGGTCCCCGGCCCGCATGCGCGCGGCCGGCAGGCCCGCATGCGCGCGGCCTGCCGGCGCTGGGGCCGCGGCTCCTGGCCGCCCGCCGCGCGCATGCCCAGGGCCGAGAGCAGGTAGCTGACCGCGTCGGCCACCACCGTCGCCACCGGACCGAGCATGCCGATCGCGGCACCGCCCAGCGGCGGTCCGATGACCGTGGTCGTCCAGGCCGTCGACTCGAAGCGGGCGTTGGCGACGAGCAGGTCCTCGGCCGGCAGCAACGTCTTCAGGTACGCGCCGGAGGCGGCGCGGAAGGTGATGTCGGCCGCCGCGACGACGACCGAGACCAGCAGGAGCTGAAGGAAGGACAGCACACCGAGCGCGAACGCGGTGGGGATCGTCAGCAGCGCCGCGAAC
This sequence comes from Nonomuraea sp. CA-141351, assembly GCF_050944675.1. Classification (NCBI taxonomy): domain Bacteria; kingdom Bacillati; phylum Actinomycetota; class Actinomycetes; order Streptosporangiales; family Streptosporangiaceae; genus Nonomuraea; species Nonomuraea sp. CA-141351. Next base: position 6,173,292 of record NZ_CP191982.1, on the reverse strand, counting down.
CGCAGCAGGTCCATCGCGATCAGCACCGGCCGCTTGCGGCGGAACTCCACCCACGGACCCAGCGGCACCGCCACGGCCGCGCCCACCAAAGCCCCCACCGAGGACAACGCCGCGACCTGCGCCGGTCCGGCGTGCAACACCTGAATGGCGATCAGCGGGAACGCGCCGAAGGCGAGCCACGTACCGAGCGCGCTGGTCCCGTACGCTCCCCAGAGCCACCCGAACTGCCGCCCCAACCGGTGCCCGCTCCGCATGCCCGACACTCCTCGCCACTCGCTCGCACAACCAATTCGTGATCGCAAGCATCAAAGCGCGCGCCGTACCAAGGGATCAAACAACTGCATGGCCGTTAGCCACAACAAATGGTTGTACCCATAAAGTGTGTGCGCATGGACCTCGACACCGTCCGGACCTTCGTCGTCGCCGCCGACGCGGGGCAGTTTCAGGAGGCCGCCGCCGAGCTGGCGGTCACCCAGCAGGCTGTCTCCAAGCGCATCGCCGCGCTGGAGCGCAACCTCGGCGTGCGGCTGTTCACCCGCACGCCGCGCGGCGCCGAGCTCACCATTGATGGGCAGGCGTTCCTGCCCCACGCGCGTGAGCTGCTGCGCGTCGCCGAGCGTGCGGTCTCGTCCGTGCGCACCGGCCGCCGTCCGCTGCGCGTCGACATGATCGCCTCGCGCAGCGCGGCGTCGGGCCTGATGCGCGGATTCCACCGCGCGCACCCCGAGATCGAGCTCGACGTGGTGATGCTGTTCGACATCGAGACGGCCCTCGCCGCCATCCGGTCCGGTGCGATCGACGCGTCCTTCCGCGCCGTCGCCGTGCCCGGCCGGCCCCTTCCCGAGGACATCGAATCCGTACGGGTGCTCGACGAGCAGCTCCAACTCCTCACCGGTCCCGCCCACGCGCTGGCCGGCGCCCGGTCGGTGACCGTCGCTCAGCTCGCCGGGCACCGGATCTGGATGCCCGGCATCGTCCCCGGAACCGAGTGGGCCGCCTACTACGACGATCTCGTCGCCGAATTCGGCCTCACCATCGAGGCGACCGGCCCCAACTTCGGCTCCGACGCGCTCCTCGACACCATCGCCGACACCCCGGCCCTGGCCACCTTCATGGGCGAACAGACCCGCCTGGTCTGGCCCGCCGACCACGGCCTGCGCCGCATCCCGGTGACCGACCCGACGCCCGTCTACCCCCACTCGCTCCTGTGGCACCGCGACAACCCCCATCCGGCGCTGGCCACCCTCCGCGCCCACCTCGCCGCCACAGCGGCCGGCCACGACGCCGCCGGGACCTGGACGCCGGGCTGGGCAATCCCGCGCTGAACGCCGCCGCCTCGACGGAGCCGGACCGATGGACCGGGATTCAGGAAGTTAGGCGTAGTCATCGGCACACTCCGGCTCGCCGAACCTGGGCAACACGGGGTGGCGTACGAAACATGCGACGAGCCGCAAATCGTGTCTGAGCTGAGCTTTCGGAGGGGCAGACGTTATGGGCGCCATTTCGTACGCCGAGCTGTGGGCCGCGATCGCCAGAGCACTCGAATCGCCGAGCGCGGGCCAGACGAGGCCGCTTCGCGGGTGGATTTCTCCCGGCGGTCATCGTTCGATCAGAGGAGAGTACGGGCAGTCCCGCCTCACGCATGGCCGCGCGGGCGGCCTGCTTGCCGCCCATCAGTGTCAGATGCTCAGGTGCCGGACCGATGAAGACCAGGCCCGCGTCCCGCCACGCGCTGGCGAACTCGTCCTCCTCGGCCAGAAAACCGAAACCGGGATGTACGGCTTCGGCTCCGGTGCGCACCGGGCCCGCCAGCAGCACGGCCAAGGACCCGGCGACCGCCTACGCAGTGGAACTGGGGGTGTCGGTAAGACTCGTGCAGCCAGGTACACGCGATTGAGTTCGCCCAGGTCAGCGGTGGCCCTACTGATCGGTGGGGAGATGGCTGACGGCGTCTTCGAGGTCGGCGTGGGTAGGCAGGGTGTAGCGGCGGGTGGTGTCGAGGCGGGTGTGGCCGAGGAGTTCGGCGACGACGATGTCGACGCCCGCGCGCAGGAGGTTGGTCGCCAAGGTGTGCCGCAGGATATGGACGGAAGGGCGAGGGCGCCCGCGTCGTCGAGGATGTCGGCGTCGGTGGCGAGTTCGTCCATGAGCTGGTCGACCGCCCGGGCCGACAGACGCCCGCCGCGGCGATTGAGGAACAGCGCCGGGGCGTCGGCGCCGGGCCAGGAGGCGCGGTCGGTGCGCCACTCGGTGATGGAGGTCCGCGCGGTGCCGTCCAGGAGCGGGATCTCGCGGGACGTCTCGCCCTTGCCGGAGCGGACGATGACCTTGCCTTTGCGCGCCGAGAGCGGGACGTCGTCGTCGTCCAGAGCGACGAGCTCGGCGATCCGGACGCCGGAGCAGAACAGCAGCCGGCCGAAGGCGCGGTCGCTGGCGAGGGGCGGCGTTCGACGGCGCGCAGGTAGCGCTTCTGCTGGCGGGCGTCCAGGGCGCGGGGCGCGAGCATGGGGGCGTCGTCGCGGCGGACGACGGCGGGGCCGAGTCCGAGCTGGGTGAAGAAGTGGTCCAACGCGGTGAGGTGCGCGTTGACGGTATTCGACGCGCGGCGCAGCACGGTCTTCATGTGGGTCTTGTAGTCGCGGATGGCGAAGTCGCGGTTGTGCGCGTCGGCGAGCGGGTCGCCGTCGAGGCCGCTGGCCTCCAGTCAGGCGCTGAAGGTCCGGACCCGGGAGTCGTAGGCGCGGCGGGTGTCGCCGTCCAGCGGGGCCCGCTTCAGCGCTGCGGCGTAGGCGGCGTGGATCGTGGTGAACGCTTCTCTGATGGGAGGGCGGCGTCGGTGCGTTGATCGGGCCCAAAGTCCCGAGGCCACGCTCAGGCCAAGTCCGTTCGGGGGTCGGCCAAGATACGACCGAATCCGGCAACCAGTGATCTCGAGTTGAACTTGCCGCAGCTGAGGTGCTGGGGCGGATCGGCGTCGGCTGCCCGACCAGGGACAGCGATGCGCAAACGCAGCCGGAGGCCCGATCTTGTGTCACCGTTCGCAGCGGACTTCTTCGCGTACCCGCTCAGATCGGTCAACGGCGCACCCGATAGCGCAGGTGAAGCACCCGGTTGCCCTGAATCACCACGTCAGGATCCTCCAACAGGTGCTGCGCGTGGACCGACCCGAAGTAGCGCTTGCCGGACCCGAACACGACGGGTACGACGTCCATGCGCACCTCGTCGATCAGGCCCGCGGCAAGCACCTGGCCACCGACGTCGCCAGCGGCGACCTCGACCATGCGGTCACCCGCGAGCTCCTGCGCCTTGGCCACGGCTGCCTCGATGCCGTCGACGAAGTGAAACGGCGCCTCGGGGTCCCAGCCCTCGGGCTCCGGCCGGTGCGTCACGACGACCACGTGGTCGATCCCGCCCGGAGGCTTCCCGTCCCAGCCGTTTGTTATGTCGAAGACGTGGCGGCCGACGATTGTCGCCCCGATCTGGTCCCAGTACGGCCGGGTGTAGTCGTAGGACGTCTGCGACATCTTCAGCTCGCCGCTCTCGTCCAACGGGACGTCACCGCTGGACAACCAGTCGAACAGCGGTCCGGGCTGGTCATTCTCGTCCGCGACGAAGCCGTCCACCGACACCGAGCTGTACATGACCACCTTGCCCACGGGGCTCTCCTCTGCTTTGGGGTGCCCCCAAATTAGCGTGTCGTGAGCTGTCGCTCTTGTAAGAAATCAATCGGCCGGCAGCGGCCAGCCGTCCAGCGCGTGGCCGGGATGTTCGCGCAGGAACCGCCGCCGGACTTCGACGTACCGGGTCGGCGTGAGCCCGGTGAACGCCCGGAACTCGTGGCCGAAGTGGGCCTGGTCGAAGTAGCCTGCGCCACCGGCGAGGTCGCCCCAGTCGATCGGTCCGGCGGGGTTGATCGCGAACACGGTGGCGGTGAAGCGGTAGGTGCGGGCCAGCCGCTTGGGCGTGACGCCGATGAGCTCCTTGAACCGCTGTGCCAGATGAGTGCTGCTGACACCGGCTGCCACGCCCAGGTCGCCGATCGCCACCGCCCCGCTGGTCGCCGCGATGACGCTGCTCGTATGGCGGACCAGCCCCAGGCCGGCGGTCTCGCACAGCCGTCGCATCAGCCCCTCCTCGAGCAGCGTCAGCATCTCGTGCGGTCCGTCCGCCGTGGCCAGCCGGTCTCGCAGCTCAGCAATGGCGGGCCGGCCCCAAAGCTGCTCTGCGGGGTGCTGTGGACCTTGGGGGTATACATGACGGCGCGGGCGGCCAGGACCTCGTGGACGGGGGTGTCGTCCTGCTGGGAACCGGTGGCGCGGGTGCCGGCCAGGTGCGGGGCGAGCTAGTCCCAGCGGGTGTAGCTGCGGGCCGATTCCGTCTTGCCGACGCTCGGAGCACCGAAGCATAGGCCGATGTAGCGTTTGCGGCGGACGGCGTCGGCGAATTCCAGGAACCGCTTGTGTTCCTTGGTCGCCATGATCGGGGCGGGACCGGGCGGGAGGCCGTTTCCGCCTGCCGCGCCCGCGTTGTGCCCGTCGGGATCGGGCGCTGGGGCGCGATCGCTGGCGTAGGTCAACCCGCCGGCGGGTGCCCGGCTGGATGCTGATTCGGAAAGGCCGGCCGGGTCGGCCAGTTCTGGCTCGGCGGCGTGGTCGTCTGGCTCTGAAGGCTGCTCCACGCCTGGGTGTCTAGTCCAGTAGCGTTTGAGTCGCGGAACGTTACCGGGGGTAGAGGTGGTGCTGTCCTGGTCGGGGCCTTGGCTGGTCGCGGGCCTGAGTTTCGGACCGCTCGGTCGGCCTTCGGGGCCTGGTCGGTGGCGGTGCTTTCGTCGTGAGTCGTCCAGGTGCGGGGGCCGGAGGTCGGGTAGGCAGCGGGAAGAGGCTCGCTGTGCGCGGCCAGGAGCGCGTCGACGACGGCGGTGTGGGTGGTGAGCCTGCCGCGCAGTTGCTTGCGGCGGGCGTTACGGGCGGCGGTGATGTCCTTCAAGCTGACGGTCTCGCCGGACAGGTCGGGGCGGATCGCTCGGCACAGGAATTTCTCGCCGTCCAGGGTGTGCAGGTAGACGCGGATCTCGGTGATGTCGCGGGGATGGATGGGTTGTGTCGTATTGGATCGGGGGCCCCACGAGTGCGAGGTCGAGCACCTCTTGTCGCGGTCCAGCGCAGGGCTCAGTTGATACGTGATGTGGAATTCGACGTACCTGTCGGCGATCGTCGATCATCGACGGACCCAGGCCTGGAAATCCACCGACGGCATCGGCGTGACCGATGAGGGCGTGGCCCGCCTCTCGGCCACGCCCGCCTCAACTGCTTCGGCCGCAAAATGCCATCACGGCATCCGGACCCGGCCAGGGACTCCGGCCAGCGACCCTGACGATGAGGAGAACGGCTAACCGCCTGCGCCGCTGTCGGTGACCGAACAGCATCCGGTCGGCCTTGAGATGGGGTATGACGAGCATCCGAACGAAAAGTCCCGTTAGCAGGGCAGCGTTGAGCGGCTTGCCGTGACTTTCCGTTCAAATGCGTCTCGCCGAAAGGTTTTCGCAGGTCATGGCCCATGCAGTTAGGTGGCCTGAACGGCTGTGACACGGGCGGTGTACACGCGGTGCGCCTTGCGCTCGGTCGGGCCGGCATTCGCGTGGGCAGCGCTCTGCTCCAGCGCGGCGCGGTGGAGTGCGAGCGGGGCTGTGATGCGGACCGAGTAGCCGTGGCCGCGGCGGATGGCCTGCCCGGAGGCGAGGGCCTGACGGACGGTTTCATCACCAGTGGTACGCAGGTGATCGGCGAGCAGCCCCGGCAGATCGAGGGTCGCGTCCGGGCCCAGCGCGGGCACGCGGTGCCGCTCGCCGGTGTCGGTCGGCGGCGCGTCGAGTTGGTCGGGCAGGTTGCGGGCGCCGGCGGCGTCCAAAAGGACCGGTGAAGGTGCGCCGATCGTAGGGGGGCGGGGGCGCGGAGCGTGCCGAAGGTCGTGCTCATGCTGGTGAGCTCTTTGTCGATCAAGCGGGGAGTGGCGTTGACGGTCGGGGTGTAGAGCAGGGTGGTGCCAGTCGTGGCGGTCTTGGCCCTCTCCCGTCTCGAACCCGGGATTCACGCAGGAAAGGTTCCACGTCGTGCCAGTGGGCATAGCGGCGGGCCGATAGCGTCTTGCCCGCTCCTGGCGGTCCGTAGCACAGGCCGATGTAGCGGTCACGGCGGACGGCGTCGGCGAACTCGGTGAAGCGGCGGTGTTCCTTGGTGACGATGAAGTCGACCTCGTCGGTGGGGACGTCGGGGCCGGACAGTTGCGGGCTGGGCAGGGCCCTTTCGACCAATGCCGCCAGTTCCTGGAACTGCTCGGATTCGGTGTCGTCCCAGGCCATGGTCAGTCCTTTACGGGGCAGGGTCTGCCTCCTGGTGGAGTTGCTCGATCAGGCCGGCCAGTTCCCGGTCGCCGCTGATGTCGGCAAGAGTCTGTTCGAGGACGTTGAGACAGGTCGCGCGCGCCGCGGTGACGGCTTCGCGGCCGCGATCAGTTATCTGCGTGTAGACCCCGCGCCGGTCGGTCGGACAGTGGAAGCGTTCGGTCAGGCCCATCCGCTCGAGCCGGGCAACCAGGCGGCTGACCGAGCTCTGCTGGAGCGGGATCGCGTCGGCGAGGACTTGCTGGCGCAGGTGACCGCCATCGTCGGAGTAGGCCAGCGCCGCGAGGGCGGTGTACTCGGAGACGGACAGGCCGTGCTCGTTCTGCAGGGTGCGGTCCAGTGCCTCCTGGACGACGGCCTCCAGGCGTCTCAACGCCTGCCAGCGTCTTTCGAGGTTCGACGGCAGTTCGACGCGCGGGCCGCGTCTGCTGATCGGTGGCATTGTCCCTCCTCCCTAGAGGACCAGTTTGACAGGATTACATGTACCAACAATATATGTATAGGCAAACGTTGTACGTACATGGAGGGCTCATGCGTGTCTTCGTCACTGGCGCCACTGGATACATCGGCGGCTCCGTCGCCGACCGGATGCTCCGGGATGGCCACCAGGTCACCGGTCTGGTCCGCAGCCCCGACAAGGCGCGGATGCTTGAGCGCATAGGCGTGACCCCGGTCCTGGGTACCCTGGACGACCAGGTCCTTCTTGCCGAGCAGGCGCAGGCCGCAGACGCTGTTGTCAACGCCGCTGACAGCGACCACCGAGGTGCCGTGGAGGCACTGGTGGAGGCGCTCGCGGGCTCGGGCAAGCCGCTGCTGCACACCAGCGGGTCGAGCATCGTGGGCACCGATTCCCGTGGCGAGGCGTCCGGCGAGATCTTCGGGGAGGAGATTTTCGATGCGGAGTCGTCTTGGCGGCCGGCCGACGCCAAGGAAGCCCGGGTGGCGATCGACCGGTATGTTCTGGCCGCCTCCCGCCGTGGGGTCCGGTCAGTGGTTCTGTGCAACACGCTGATCTACGGCCACGGCCGCGGGCTGAGCTCCGACAGCGTGCAGATTCCCGCTCTGGTCCGGCAGGCTCACAAGAGCGGAACCGTCCGCAGAGTCGGGGCCGGACGCAACATCTGGTCGAACGTCCACGTTGATGACGTGGCCGACCTCTATCTGCTCGCGCTCGATGCAGCCCCCGCCGGGTCGTTCTACTTCGTAGAAAACGGTGAGGCGTCCTTCGCCGATATTACCGCCGCCATCGCCGAGGCGCTGGGCTTGGGATCCGCAGAGGCGTGGGACATCACCGCCGCGATCCAAGAGTGGGGCTACGAGGCCTCCATCTTCGCACTCGGCTCCAACAGCCGGGTCCGAGGCGAGCGCGCCCGCGCCCAACTCGGCTGGCGGCCTCGCCACACCTCCGTACTGGACTGGATCAAAAACGACCTGACCAAGGACTGAGATCAGTCGCCTGGCCGGGAGCGAGTGCAATCTCCAGCAGGTCTGCGCGTGCAGTCCGCCGTCGACCCCGATGATCGTTGGTTGTTTACGCCAGTTGATTTGCCCGCCGACCAGACCCCCCACTCGGGTCCGCGTCACCAGCCGCAAAGTAACGCTGTGTGACTATCACTGCGCGGTTTGACCATGGACTCCTTCGCGAGCCCGACCGCAAAGTGGCAAAGCGTTATGTCTCCGGCACGTTGCGTCGCTGTCATGGATTCGACATACCAGTTGGTAGCCGGGCGAGTACAGTCCATGTTTCTCCTGGCCTTCGTTGGATGTTCAGGAGAAGGGGTGCGGCACATGCGACGCGAGTGGGAGTTAGAGGACCTGATCGAGTGCTGGATGCTGGATGAGGAAGAGTTCGCGCTGCTGGCGAACAAATCCGGGGCGACGCGGCGCGGCTTCGTTATCTTGATGCTGAAGTTCTTCGAGCTGGAAGCCAGGTTCCCTCGCCGGGCGAACATCCCTCGGCCAGCGGTGGAGTTCATGGCAGGACAGGTCAAGGTGGACGCGGAGTTGTTCGCAACAGTCAGCTGGTCCGCTCTGAACGACAAACGATCTTGGGGTTGGCCTGCGCCGGGCGCGGCCATCCTCTTGCGCTTACGACCCGTTCTTGGTTGAGCACGCGCCTTGGCGACGCTCTCGGCCTGCTGGTGAATCGTTGCCACACTGGGGGCCGGGGCATGCGCAAGGCAAGCCCCTCGATGAACGCGACCGGGGAGCGAGGGGGCCAGATAATCTTCCCCACAATGCGTTCCTGCCCACAACCTCGTCGCGCGCACGCTGGTGGTGCCCCGGAACGACACTGCAGGGCGCAGGCCTTCGCGGGTCAGGGTCAGCAAGGAGCCCATGGGCTCCCGCATCGCTTCGCGGGCGCGATCAGACCAGTGGCCGCCCGGGACCTGCTGTTCTTGTCATATCCGGACAAAGCAGGCCGACCGGAGGCTGGCCTTCCCGTCCACGGCTTCGCCGGCAGTCCCGGGTTGGTGCGCAATAAGCGTCACGGGAAACCTAGGGGCGTTAGGCCGTGTTTCGAAAGATCACGTGTGTGAGGCGTGTCGGTGATCGTTGAACGAAGAGGTCTCCGGTAGTTGGTTCAACGACCAAGAAGAACGAAATACCGGAGACCTCGTGGCCAGCGTAGTGGTGACGAGGCGGCACGACCTCACTGACGCGCAGTGGGCGGCGCTGGAGCCGCATCTGCCTGCCGCATCGGGCAAGGGGCGTCCGCCGAAGTGGAGCAGGCGGCAGTTGATCGACGGGATCCGCTGGCGGATCCGGACCGGAGCGCCGTGGCGGGACGTGCCCGCCTGCTACGGCCACTGGTTCACCGTGTATGGCCTGTTCCGCCGCTGGCAGCGTGCGGGGATCTGGGCGCGGATCCTGGCCGCCTTGCAGGCGTGTGCGGACGCCGCCAGGAAGATCGATTGGACGGTGAGCGTGGACTCCACCATCACCCGGGCTCACCAGCACGCCGCCGGAGCACGCCGGGACGGCCACCTGCAAAAGGAACCACCCGGCGGGGTGCACAGCGAGCCGGCCGATCATGCGCTGGGGCGCTCGCGCGGCGGTGATGACCACCAAGACCCATCTGGCTTGCGAGCAGGGCCGCAAGCTGCTGGCTGCGGTGGTGACCGCCGGGCAGTGGGGCGACAGCCCGCAGTTCATCCCGGTGCTGGGCAAGATCCGGGTGGCCCGCATCGGCGGTGGCCGTCCCAGGACCCGCCCGGACCGGGTCCTGGCCGACAAGGCCTACACCAGCAAGGCCAACCGGACATATCTGCGCCGGCGTGGGATCAAGGCGTGCATTCCGAGCAAGGCCGACCAGGGGTCTTGGGACTATCCGGCCGGAATTGAACGATAGGCCTCCGTCGCAGGTCAGGGGGGTGTGGGCCGAGGTGTCGCGGACGGGTTGATCTCGGTTTGGGTGTACCGGCTGGTAGACGGTCATTGATCTCATACCGTCACGGTTTATGTCGTTTCAGTACTTGTCCGAGGAACAGCGGGCCCGCTACCGGCGGTTCTTGACTCAAGGCTGCGTAGTTAAGGATTTCGGACGCCTGGCAAGCGGTTCGTGAGCATGGCGAGGGCCGGGGAAATGACGGCGTCTTCGCGCTCGGCGACGCCGAGCAGGTCGTCGCCGCCGATCCGGGTGACTCACCGCTCGCCGACCTGCAGACCGTGGCGGGGCCGTTCGGCGAGGAACTCCCCGGCGGTGAACCCGTCGCGCGTGGGGTGATCGAACAGTGCGCGGTAGAAGGGCCGTGCCAGTGCGGCGGCGGTGACCTCCTCGAAGAAGAACCGGCCGCCGGGGGCGAGCACCCGGCGGCCCTCGGCCAGCGCGTCCCGCCAGCCGGGCCGGATCTTCCCGCCACCTCCGTAGCAGATTTTGCGGGCGAGCCGGTGCCGCGACTCCTGGATGGAAGCTGGCGGGTAGGTGCGGATCTGGTTGCGTACCGACGTGCTCACACCAATCCACGTGGCAATGCGGACGCAAGTTGTTCGAGTTGCTTGATGGCCGTGGGCAGGTCATCGGTGAGTGGATGGACGAGCACATGGTCGGCACCAGCGTCGAGCTGCGCTTGAACGCGCGCAGCGATGGCGTCCGGGGTGCCCCACGCGACCAGCGCGTCGATCAGCCGATCACTTCCCCCGTCGGCAATGTCCTCCTGGCTGTAGCCGAGACGTAGCCAGTTGCGGGTGTATGGCGAATCGGGGCTGATCTTGCCTCGGTACCGCCGGGCGATGGCACGGGCTTGCTCAGGGTTGGGTTCGATGACGAACGCCTGTTCGGGGATGAGCAACTTATCGGTTCCCAGGGCCTCACGGACAAGAGCAGTGTGTTCGACCGGAGCCGAAAACGAATGGACGCCGTCCGTGCGGTCGCGAGCCAGTTGAACCATTTTGGGCTGCAAGGCGGCCAACACCCGAACAAACGGCTCCGGCGGCGGGTTGCGCGTCTTCGCCTGATCCATCTCGTCGAGATAGTCCCGCATGATCTTGAGGGGATGGCTGTAGTCCAGCCCGTTGGCTTCGACCAGGAACCGTTGACTGACGCCAATTCCGAGGACGAACCGTCCGGGGTAGGCCTCGGCCAACGTCGCGGCACCGCCCTGCATCGTGGCGGGATGACGCGCCCAAATGTTGGCGATTCCGGTGCCGATCATCAATTGCCTGCTCGCGGCTAGTTGAATGCCTCCGTTGGCCAAGGCGTCCTTGCCGCCGATTCCTTCGGGTCCCCACAGTGAGCCGTACCCGAGTTGCTCAACGCGCCGCACGGTGTGGCGCCAGCTCTCGACCGGGGTGCCGTGCAAGTGGGGTCCGCCAAGCCACACTCCCACGCGTCCCAGCTTCGCCTTCACTTCTGTGATCACTGCCGAAACCTCCACGCACCTGACGGCTGCTATCCGGGGACTGTCTCCGGTAAGCGCGATGGTATCCGGAGACAGTCCCCGGTACGATCGTCTGACCGGAAGGGGATCGATGGGCGACACGAGGGCACCGCGTCATATGCGGGCAGACGCGCAACGCAATCGGGCACGGTTGCTCGCCGCGGCGAGCGCGGCGTTTGCTCGCGCGGGCGTGGAGACCTCGCTCGATGACATCGCCCGCGACGCCGACGTGGGGTCGGGCACGCTTTACCGCCACTTCTCCACCCGCGAGGCGCTGGTGGAGGCCGTCCTCGACGACCGTTACAAGGCCCTCGCCGCCGAGGCCGCCAAGCTACAGGCTGAGCACTCGCCACAGGAGGCGCTCATGGCCTGGTTGAAGCTCTTCGTCAACCACCTCATGACCTATCGAGGGCTGGCGGCAAGCGTCACCACCGCTCTCCACAACGAGACGTCGCCGTTGCACTCGGCCTGCCATGTCATGCGCGCCGCAGCATACGAACTCGTGGCGACGGCCCAGCGCAACGGCGCTGTCCGGGATGACATCGACGCCTCTACGATCCTGCACCTCGCCGCCAGTGTCGCTTGGGCTAGCGAGCAGGCGCCTGCCGACCGGGCCGGTGTCGAGCAAATGCTGGCGGTCTTCATGGACGGACTGCTTTGCAACAGCCGCGTTTCGCGGGCGGTTGATTGATCCCGGTGGATCAAGGCTGCGACCGGCCGCCAATGCCGCACTCGCTGAGGAGATCAAGCAGATCCACGCCGGGTTCGACGGCACCTACGGCAGCCCGCGCGTCACCGCCGAGCTGGACACACCCTTCGGGAGCGGAGGGCTCACACCGCCGCGCAGCTCCGCTCAATGAACCGCACGACTCGCTCACCGCGTCCCCGATAGCTGCCGACAGGGAGAGCGACGCCGCATGTCATCCAGGCGACCGGGCCCGCACGGCGACCTGGGAGGCTGGTGGGCGTGGCAGTTGATGCGGTTGAGGAGTTCGAGCGGCACCGCTCGAAGCTGTTCGGGTTGGCCCATCGGATGCTGGGTTCGGCTGAGGAGGCCGAGGACGTCGTCCAGGACGCCTTCCTGCGTTGGCACCAGGCGAGCATTGTCGAGTCGCCGTGGGCGTGGCTGGCCAAGGTCCCCACCAACCTGTGTGTGAACCAGTTGACGTCCGCGCGTGCGCGTCGGGAGAGTTATGTCGGTTCCTGGACGCCGTACCTGTAGCGACACCACCACCCGCCGCCCGTCGACCGGGACATCGGTGACCGTCCGGCTGGCGTAGCCGTGCACCCGAGCGGCCAGCTCCCCACACAGCGGACATGGAACCGGCTCGTCTCTCGTACGGGCCATGACCCGAATGAGGTCGTCCTCGTCCTCTACTCCCTCGATGAGCAGGGCAGACAGCCCGGCAAACACCACACCCGCAAGATCGTCGATCTTCAGCACGGCCCAGCCTCAGGTGAGCACTCAGCGCCACCACCGATTACGGGCCAGGGCCGTTAACCGGACACACCCCAGCTCGCGATCGGGACCTCGTCGTACCGGCGACGTATGAAGCCGAGCATGTCCTGCAATTCCGCGGCGCCGATCCGCCGTCCGTGGGCATGTGTCGACGTCACCGCCATCCGGCCGGCATAGGCCCACTTGAGAAGACCATCATGGGATATTTCCGTACGAGCGTGATTGGCATTGTCGGGATGGAGACAGAAAGGGATGTCGAGGATCCCTGACTTGAAGGCTCTCAAGATGGCCGATGGGACGGTGGGAGCTAGCCCCAGGACTGCTCCCAGCATCGCCTCAGCTTCGCTAAAAATCTCCTTCTCCAGCACCTCGGCAAGCCCGTTTTCCAGTGTTGGGTATGACCCCGGCGGCTGTTCGCCGGCAAGTTTGAGCGCGGCTATGTTGTCACTGACGAGAGGTATTCTGAAAGCTTCAGAAATAGTCTTCACAACGAGCCGATCGGCTCCTGCTTCGCGCGCCAGGTGGGCGCTGTCGAGAATCAGTCGACGAGCTCCCTCGGCGCTTTGCGGAAAAACGCCCATGTAGGTGTAGATCACGAAGTGGATATCCGTCTCGGGCAGGAATGCCGTCGTGAGTCGGCGAAGCGCGCGGATGGCCGCGATATCCTGCCAGGGATTGATCTGCTGTGCGTAGCTCAAAGAAAGGCTGCGGATTCCATAAGAGGTTGCGAACAGCCCTTCGAGAATGCTCAGAGCCACCAGCAGCGACGGTGGGCACAACTGGCCGAGCATGCAGCCGGCAAATGATTCGAGATGCACCTCCGCCGGCCACGAGGCGAGCAGTTCACTCGCTCGCGCCCATTCCGCGATCGCCGTGTTCAGCGGAGTCCGGCCATAAGGGAAGCAGTAGGAGATGGGGCCGCCCTCCGTCGCGTGGATGCCAGCCTCGAGCATCGACGCGAAGATGTCGACAGGCGTTGGGGAGCCATGCCGCAATTGCACGGGGAAATCCGGACGCAACGATGCCAGCAGGCCGGAGGTCCGGACAGGGCCATGTGCAAGAAGCGGATACCCGTTGAGCGACCAGCCGTTGCGCACCGCATCGTGCGCCGCCTCGTACTGCCTGTTCCGCGTATAGCTGTCGAGCGTGATCGTCCCGACCGTGTACGGCAGCGCCGCGACGGCCTGCAGCCCCGCCCGCATCTTGTCGACATCGGAAAAGCCCATACGCGGCTGCACGACGAGGTGACCGGACCCGCTGGCATCGCGAACCGCTCGCGAGAAGAGATTGCGGACGTCGGCCATGGTCACTCTCGCGTGGTGAGGGCGTGGTGGTGAGCGTTCTCGAAGCGGCGGAGGAACTCGTCTAACCGGTTGATGGAGTCCGGGGTGTCGAAAACCGCGTCGTAACCCAGACGCAGCAGCTCCTGTGTCTGGTCGGCGGGGAGAGGCCCGGCCACGCCCAACTTTCCGCCTACGACCACCTGGAGGCCGGCAAGTCCAGGGGCCCGGCGAATGGCGCGAATGTAGGAGGGTGCCTCTATGACACCGTGACCGTTGACGGTGCTTAGGACGAGCAAGCTCGCGTGCTCGGCCGAGCAGCTTTCGATGATCTCCTCCACAGGGGTGCAGGGTCCCAAGTTCGTCACCTGGTGACCGTGTTCCTCGAACAAGAGTTGGAGATACATCAAGTTCCAGGTGTGCGCGTCGGACGAAATCGTCGCAACGACGGTGCTCAGAGCGTGACTGACCACCGCGTCCGGCAGTGACCTCGCCGTTTCTGTTTCCACGTTTGTTACTCCTTCAAGACCACGGCGACACGGCACGCTCGAATCACCGCAGGGGAACGAATGGCCCCCCGTCGTCCGGGGTCCAGGCTCATAAGGCGATGGGCGCCCGGCGCGATGACGCAAGGTGCCTCAGAACACCGCGGAGTCCATCGTCGCGAACAGTTTCTCGGCCTGTTCGGGGAGCTGGGTCCCTTCGGGTAGGTCGCTCGCCGCCACGCAGTACGCGATGTCTCCCACGTATGGCTCGAAGGGGGTCGTGAGAATGACCCACTTCTGCTCCTCCTGGTCGTAGGCCAGGCCGGGGCCGGCGTCCCGCACTGTCGAAAGGGTCTCCGTGAACGAGGGTACCTTCCAGGTCGTCCTCTCCAGGATGATCCGATCGTGCTCGTATCGACTGCCAATGATCTTCTTGCCGATGATGTCGTATATATGTGTCGAGCCGCTGGTGCGTCCGTTGCACTCGGTGAAGAGGACTTGTCCTTCGGGAGTCACGATCGCGCCGGAGCTGAAATAGCCTCATGGTTGATGCCGTCCCCCCGCGGAAGGCATCGATCAAATGGCACACCAGGGATAGGAGGGGGAGGGGGTCGGCGGCCAGACGCATTCCTCAGTCGTGAATCCCCGTTTGAAGTAGAGACTCGGTGTCCCGGACCAGGACTTGGGCACGCCGAAGGCGACGAGGGCTGCTGTCTGTCGCACATCCTCTTCGTAGTACGACTTGCCCACCCAGGTTGCTCGCAAGTCAGGAACCCCCGGGTTTGGGCTCTCTGACGGGACGATCTTGTCGCAGCTGTTGATCGACCAGGACGTCGAGAACGGGCCCACGGAGAGGCCGATGGGGATAGATCCACAGGGATTGAATTCCAGAGTCGCCTTGGGATCCCAGTCATTCCACACGACTAGCGAGGTGCTGGAGAAGGGCTCCGCGGCCACGTAGCACTCGCTGACCTGATCGAAGGCGTGACCCGCCAGCGCATGGCATGACGCGTACATGCGGAAGGCGTAGTTCTTGTGAGTTGCCTGCGCGTAGTCCATCGTGGCCCACTGCCCGCAAGCTCTCATCCAGCCGATACGTTCCGTGTCCGTCCATTCGTAGCAACTGGGCTGTTGCCAGGCCACTTCCTGCTGGATCGTCGCGTCGCCGTCCGTGGGCGTTGCCGAAGCCGGCATTGTCTCGACCGTGGTCATGCTCGACGTCGTCGAACCATCGGATCGGGCCTCGCCCCCACTGGTGACGGGGCGAGCCCCCTTGGGCTGGATGACACATTCGCCGCCCTGCGCCTGAACCTCGTAGTTGCGGGCCTTGACGTCGAGGCCCCAATCCTTCTTGATGCCGTCCACAAAATCGCGGATGGCGGCGTCCTTGTCACCGATGTGGTCGCACGCGGACGGCGACGTGCGCGAGGCCGTCGCTGACCCGGCAGGCGCCAGCGCGGCGACCAGCGTGACTGCGGCGGCTAACGCCACGGTGGAGAGTAACTTTCCCATGGAAACCCCTTTCCAAGGTCTTCATGCTCTTCTCAGGTTCCTGTCTTCGGGTGAACGTGACCAGGACGCAAGGAGGGCATGTGCAGGACAAATGCGTCAGCGATGAGAGTCGGGATCGGAGCGAGACAGTGAGACCTTTCATCCATGGCGGCGGCGCCATCAGCGTGCTGACGGGTCAGGTCAGCTCAGGGGTGCCCATCAGCTTGCCGAGATCGCTGACCGCCGCCCGGAGTTGCCCGGTCAGCGACTCGCCGTCGTCCGCGGACCAGCCGATGGCGTATCCGGCCCTGGCCCAGTTCGCGGTCAGCGGCGGAATGCGGGACCCGGCCGGGACGAGCTGCCGTACGATCTTGACATCCGTCAGCCCGTCGAGCACCTCGACCGGGGCGACGTTCCGGCGGACGGTCCCGGAGGCCAGCAGAAACCGCACCTCCGCCCGCTGTGCGCGGGCTGGGCCGTCCGGCGCGAGCGGTTGGCCCAGCGCCAGGTGCGCCTGGTCGAGGTAGAGGTCGCGGCCGTGCACCACGGACACCAGTTCGGTGATGTAGTCGCCGCCCGGTCGTACTGTTGCCTCCAGCAGGACGGGGCGATCGCCGTCGAGCTTCGCCTCGACGTGCAAGATGGCCGACTCGACCCGCCAAGCGGCGATCAGGTCGCGGACGAGCGCGTTGACGGCGGTGTCAGGACGATCGGCACGGTCGGTGGTGTGGGCGAGCTCAAGGAAGCCGGTGGGGCCGCCGGTCTGCTTGCGGGTCACTGAGGAGAAGACCGTCTCGCCGTCCCGCACCACGGCCTCGACGCTCGCCTCCGCCCCGGGCAGATACTCCTCCACGATGCCGGTACGACTCGGCGAGATCGCTCGTACTTGCGGCCACCGGTCCAGGGCCTCCTCGACACCCTGGACGGCGAACACGGAGGCGCTCGCGGAGGCGTCCGCCGGCTTCAGCACCGCGGCCTGGACACCGGCGGCGAAGAACCGTACGAGATCGTCGGGGCCGGTGACCGCTGCGTGCCGGGGGCCGGTCAGGCCGTGTCTCTCCCCGGCCTCACGCTGGCGGATCTTGCTGCGGGCGATGCGCGCCGCGCCGACGCCGGGGCCCGGCAGTCCCAGCTCCCGCGCTACCGTCGCGGCAGTGACCAGCGATCCCTCGGCCAGCGCGATCACCCCGTCGTGGCCGGCCGCCATCCGGACGAGCGACTCCACGTCGGCCCGCTCGTCGCGCACCTCGACCGGATGGAAACGATCGACCGCGTGCTCGAAGCAGCCGGCGGTGACCCCGTCCGCGAGGGTGACCGACAGGCCGGCGCGCAGCCACGTGGAAAAGGCCCTCTCACGGCGCGGGTCCGCGCCGATGACGAACAATCTCACCGCTCTGCACTCCCAACCGCCCGGCCCGCGTCTTCGGCGAACCGGTCAAGGTTTGTGATGGTTCTCTCCCAGAGAGCGAGGACGTCTGCCTCGCTGTAGCGTTCTGGCTGGTACCGCAGAGCCACCCGTAGGCCGCCGTCGTCGTCCTCCGTCCAGTACGTCAAGAGCGCCCCGTCCGGCCGGCTGAGGTGGACCGGAAACTCCTCGATCTCGGTGTTGGCGAAGGGAACCAGTGGCACGGCCGCGCGCATTCCCAGCGACTGGGCGTTGAACGACAGGTACGGCAGCGACGTCGGGCGGCTGAACCGTTCCGGCACGCTGTCCGCGACGACCAGGGGCCAGGGAACGCGCGCCGAGTTCAGCGCCGCGACGAGCGCCTCGCGGAACGACCGCAAATGCTCGCCTGGATCGGCGCTCCGGCCCTGGTGGGGGATGGCGACGTGATCGGCGAGCCAGCCCACTGCCCCGTGCAGGTCAGGCCGTGGACGTCCGGTGACCATCATGAGTGTCGCGGTGGGGAAGTGTTCCGCCAGCTCGGCCGACGCCGCGTCCAGGGCGGCCAGGACGAGCTGGAGCCGGGTCAGCCGGTGTTGCCTCGCGGCCGGCAGCAGGCGCTCGTACCAATCCGCGTTGAGTTGCCGCGGGATCCGTGGGATCTCCGCCCGGCCGGTAGGCCCGTCCTGGGGGAGGATGACGTGCCGCGCGAGCTTCCGGCGCAGGTTGAGGCCGGCCGTGGACTCCAGGTAATTGTTCTGGCGTTCGAGCCAGCCGAGGTATGCGTTCGGCGCCGGGGGCAAGGTCTCGGTCGACGCGCCGATCTCCAGGTTGTAGAGGCGGTACAGGTCGGCCACGAGGATCCGTCGCGACCACTGGTCGGAAACCAGGTGGTCGATCACCAGCCCGAGCATCATCTCAGCGGCGTCCGGAAGCGGGATGACGATCAGCCGGGCCAGCGGACCCCGCTCCACGTCGAACGGCCGCTCGGCCTCCCGTGTCAGCGCCTGCTGGGCGTCGGCGGGGGACTGCAGCCGTATCAGGTCGACCGGGTCGGCCGGGTCCAGCCGCCACAGCGGCTTCCTTGGGTCGAAGGACGTGAGCAGGGTCGGGTGCCGTCGTTGCAACCGGATCCAGGCCCGGTTCAGCGCGGAGAGGTTCAGCTCACCGCGTACGCGCAACGCGGAGATCGTGTGCTGCGGCCGGTAGCGTCCGGCCTCGGCGTCCTCGACCAGCCGGAGCAGGCGGCTGCGCTGGGTCCACGATGGTGTGATCGGGCCGTTCATCCCAGGCTCCGGTCGGCGAGGTAGCGGGAGATCTCTTCGACGGTGGGATGGTCGAAGACCAGACCGTACGGGATCTCGGCTTCCAGCGCGTCCTCCAGTCGTGCGGCGATCTCCATCGCGGACATCGAATCGACGCCGAGCTCGAAGAGATCCGCGGTGAGCGGGACGGACTCGACACGCAGGACCCGCCGGCAGGTTTCGACGACCAGCGCGTTCCCCTCGCCTTCGGACCCGGTCGAAGCTTCGGATCCGGTCGCGGCTTCGGGGCAGGTCGCGGCTTCGACCGGTTTGGCGGAGGCCTGGTCGCGTAGGTCCGCACGGTCGATCTTGCCGCCCGGCAGCAGCGGCAGATCCGTACGCGTGACGAACTCCTGCGGGACCGCCGCGGCCGGCAGCTCCCGCAGGATCGCCTCCCGCAGCACACGAACCGGAGGGGGAGCCGGGTCTCCCACGAGATAGGCGACCAGCCGTACGTCCCCCGCATCGACGACGTCGATGACGGCGATCTCACGGACGCCGGCCACACCGCGCAGCACCCGTTCGACCTCCGGCAATCGCAGCCGGACCCCGCGCACCTTGACCTGCTGGTCCAGCCGGCCGAGCAGGTGCAGCAGTCCTCGCTCGTCCCATCGCCCCATGTCGCCGGTGCGGTAGACCTGCTCACCCGTGGGAGCCGTCTCGAACGTATTGTCCGTGCCGAGGTATCCCAGCGAGCGATACGGCGTCGTCAGCACCACCTCGCCGACATCAGCGGGCTGCCAGGACCCCGGGCGCAGCACGCTGACCGAGCACTCGGGCAACGGTCGGCCGACCGGCAACGGGCCCGCGCCCGGCTCGTCGGGAACCTCGAAATAGCACTGGGCCAGGGTGGTCTCGGTCGGCCCGTACAGGTTGACCACCCGGCAGCCGGGCGCCACCCGGCCGCGCCAGTCGTTCACCAGCTCCGCGTGCAGTGGCTCGCCGGCGAAGAAGGCGGCCCGCAGGCTCGGCACCGCGGTGTCCACGGCGGCGGTCGCCAGCCATCGCCTGACCAGCGACGGAACCGTGTGGACCAGCGTGATCCCGTACGCCCGCGCGAACGAGAAGACCCGCCTGGCGTCCCGCGACCGCGACCCCGGCAGGCACAGCGTGGCGCCGCTGATCAGCGGGGTGAAGACGTCGCGCAGCACCACTTCGAAGGACCAGTTCGACAGTTGCGCCACTCGGTCGCCGGGCCCGACCTCGAAGGTGTCCCGCTGCCAGCGGAGGAAATGGGCGAGCGAGTCGTGCGCGCCCAGCACGGCCTTCGGACGCCCGGTGCTGCCAGAGGTGAAGGAGACGTAGGCGGCCGAGCGGGCGTCGAGCCTGGCGGGCTCGGCCAACGGCTCCACCCGGTCCGGGACGGCCCTCGGCCGGGTCTGCCCGTGCTCGAAGATCTGCCGGTCGTCACCGTCGGCACGTACCAGAAAGCGTGCCACGTCGGTCATGGTGTCGCGGAGCTCCGGCAACAGCGTCGGATCGATCGGGAGGATCACGCAACCGGCGTAGAGCGTGCCCAGAAGGGCTGTCACCGACGCCGGTGTTCCGTCGTCCTCGACGGCCACCACGTCACCCGACGCGGCGCCCAGCTCGCGCAGCAGTCCGGCGAAGCCGCGTGCCTGCCCGAGGAGTTCCTCGTACGAGAGAGCGCCTGTCGGGCCGACGATGGCCACCGCGTCGGGATGCGCGGCTGCCGCCGTTTCGATCAATTGCGGGATAAATGTCATCGTCAAATCCGTCCGTCGGTGTCATGTGTACGGGCCCGCCGCGCCTGCAGCGTCAACACGGCCGTGGCCACTGCCAGCCAGCCCAGGCCGACGGCCGCCTCAGCGGCGGTGTGGCCCAGCCATGGTCCGCCCGAGAGCGCACCGCGTATGGCGAGCAGCCCGTTGGTCATCGGCAGTCCGTGTGCCAGTGCCTCCAGCGCGTCCGGCAGCCGTTCGAGCGGCGCGACCGCGCCGGTCAATGCCAGTAGCAGGTAGCTCACGAGGTTGGTGATGAACGAGTCGACGCGCTGTGTCATCGCGACCGCCGCGACGGCCATCCCGAGCGCGCTGGTGGACAGCGCCACCAGCAGCACCAGCCCGATGGCCGCCCAGATGTCCGCCATCAGCGCGGGGAGGTCGAAGAGCAGGCATGCCGCCGTCGCCGCCACCAGCCCGCCCAGCACTCCCTCCGCGGTGAAGACCCACCATCGGGTAGCCGCCACCACCGGCAGCGGGATCCACGCCAGCCGCGTTCGGTAAAGGGTGCCGAAGAGCCGATCTTCGACCAGGATGTCGGCGGCCTTGATCACCGTCGCGATGGTGACCACCTGCATGGCCCCGCCGACCAGTGCGAAGTCCCGCCCGGCCGGACCGGCCGCGATGAGGCCGAGGTACGCGACGAACAGCGTCTGCAGGATCGCCCGCGGCAGCGAGCTCGCCAGCACCACCCGCAGTGGGTAGACCGCCCGGTATTGGCGCCACGAAAGGATCGCGATCGTACGCAGTGCGGTGGCAGTATGCCGTGCGCTGGCAGTGCGCCGGGCGGTGGGATCAGACCAGCTCAAGGGTGCCCTCCGCGTGGATTCGCCGCAGCACGACCCGCAGGCTGACGACGGCGGCCACCGCGTAACAGGCGGAGGTCGCGGCCAGCAGCAGCCAGTCGCCAGGCTGCTGTCCCCGTCCTGCGGCGGCGTCGAGCAGCAGCTCACTCGCCCACCGCAGGCTGATCAGCGTGGAGAGCTGTTGTGCCCAGCCCGGTAGCAGGGCAGTCGGCACGAGCAGCCCGCCCAGGATGAACACGGGATAGATGAGCGTCTCGGCGATCCGCACCGCCGAGCGGGCCAGCAGAAACACCGAGCACAGCAACAGCCCGAGCGTGGTCGCGGACACCAGAGCGGCCAGCGCGGTGAGCGTGAAGACGACCGGTGCGGCGATGTGGACCGGATGCCCGGCCAGTGCCGCCACCACCCCGACGGTCAGCACCGTCAGGGCCGCCGACCGTAGCACCGCGCCGAGGCTCTTGCCGATCAGCACCACGACCAGCCCGGTCGGCCTGCTCACGATGCCCGGAAGGATGCCGCGCTGCCGCTCCTGTCGCAGTACCAGCCCGAATCTCCACACGGTCGCGCCCCACAGCCCGAGCAGTCCGCAGCCGATCGCAGTACGGGCGCCGGCCGCGGCCTGTCCGGCGGCCAGCAGGGTGACCGCCATGAACACCGCCGGCTGCACAACTCCGGCCATCACGCCGGCCAGCCGGGTCTCGCCCTTGAGCTGGACCCGGGCGCTGGCCAGCAGAGCACGCGCGATCATCGACCGCCGCCCTGGCCGAGGTCGCCGCCCGCGCTGAGCCCGGCGCCCCTGCTGAGGTCGGAGCCTTGGCTGAGGTCTCGGAACACTTGTTCCAGACCCACTGGCTCGACGCGGACGTCGGCGATCTCGCCGTGCGGCCACCGCCGGGCCAGTTCGGTGAGCGTCGCCGGCTCCCAGCGGGCCACCTCGTAGCGGGCCGTCCACCTGCCGACTCCGGCCGGTTGGGAGTCCACCAGCCGTACACCGGACTGTCCGGCGCCGTCGTCCCGCCACGTCGGTTCGTCCCCACGCACGATCATCGTCACCGCGGCGGCCGAACCCGCCTGGCGCAGAAGCTCCTTCAGCGGCAGGTCATGAGTGAGCCGACCGTCCTGAAGGATCGCCACCCGGTCCGCCAGATCCTCGATGTCGCGCAGGTAATGACTGGTCAGCAGGATGCACGGTCGATAGCCCGCGGCCCCGGCGGCCAGCTCGCCGATCACCCGGCGCAGCCGGTCCGCCTCTACGGGGTCGAGCCCGACGGTGGGTTCGTCCAGCATCAGCAGCTTCGGGGCGGCCATCAGCCCGATGGCCAGGTGCAGGCGTTGCTTCATGCCCCGCGAATACGTCTCCACCGGCCGGTCCGCCACCTTGTCCAGGGCGACCATGGCGATCGTCTCGGCGGCCCGCCGCTCCAGGCGCCGGTGGTCCAGGCCGGACAGGGTGCCGAAGAAACGGGCGTTGTCGCGGCCCGACAGCCGACCGTAGAGACCCTGCTCCCCGCCGAACACCACGGACAGCAGGCGCCGTACCTGCCGGGTCCGGGTGACCACGTCGGCCCCGCCCACCCGGACGCTGCCGGAGCTCGGCAACAGCAGGGTGCTGATCACCTTGATCAGGGTCGTCTTCCCCGCACCGTTGAGCCCCAGCAGGCCGACCACCTCGCCCGCCTCAGCCGTGAAGGAGACCTCACGCAGCGCCTCGACGGTCCCCGACCCGGTCTTGAAGGTGCGGCTGACCGCGTTCACCTCCAGCGCACTCATCGTGGGGTTCACCAGGGCACGTCCCAGTCCTCTGAAGGCAGCACCCGCTCGTCGTAACGCTCTGGCCACGCGCGCCGCCCGGCGGCGCAACGCTCCGCTGGGACGAGGGCCGATCCGTCACACGGCACCGCCACCGTCCACAGCGGGTGGAGTCGCGCGCCCCGCTCGGCCTTCACCTCCGCCGACTCGATGCCCAGATGCAGGTGGTGCAGTCCGGCCCGTTCCATGTACTGAACAGGCAGGTAGTAGGACAGGTTGAAGTATTCGTACGCGTTCAGCAGCCGGGCGTAGTCGAAGCCGATCATCCGGGCATAGAGCGTGTCGCCGAACCGGTACTGCAACCCGCCGGCCACCGGCTGCCCCTCCCGGCGCAGGGTGAACGCCACGCTCTCGTCATCGAGGAACTCGGCCTGCGGGGTCAGCACCCGCCGCATCGACTCCGGAGTGGTGCGGTGCCCGTACTTCTGTTGCAGGTTGGCGACCAGCGTGGCCAGCTCCGGCAAGCACTCGCTCAACGGCTGCTCCGCCAGTTCGTAGCCGGCCTGCTCGAAGCGACGCCGCTCCCGTATCGTGCTCTTGCGCCGCCGGCCGCCGAGGCCGGCCAGGTAGCCGTCCCACCCGTCGGCGGTCAGACACGCCTCGACTGTGTCGAACGCCACTGACCCGCCCTCGGCGTGGAGCCACCTCGTGACGCGGGTCGGCGCGAACATCCACACCAGGCCCCGGGCGTCCCGCTCAGCGGCCAGCCGGAGCCCGGCCTCCAGCAGCGCCCGCAGCGCCGACCGGCGCTCCCGCTCGTCGCCGGACAGCAGGATCCCGCTGTGGTGGCCGCGGCGGCCACCCGCCAGCAGCCAGCGGCCACCTCTCGTAAGGGCCTGACGGTGCCGTCTCGGTGCGTAGAAGCTGCTGCCCTCCACCCGGACGTCATAGACCGGCAGTGCGCCGACCAGGGCGCCGTCGTCGCGGGCGAGCACGTACCGAACGCTCACGTACGGATCGCCCTCCAGCGTCCGCAACCACCTGTACGACAGGTAGAAGTCGTCGCGGTCCACCAGCCGATCCCAGTCCGGCTGCCCGACCTCGTCCAGTCCCTCCATCACCGAGATGTCCAAGCCCACCAAGCCGCTCCAGGCCTCGTAATTCCGAGCGCATTCCGAGGAACAATCTTCATGAAGTCGAGTTTGGCCGCCCGGCTCTGCGCGGAACCAGGGCAGGGACCGGACATCTATCGGACATTTGCGTAGGCGCTTGCCTGCCCGTATGGATTCTCCGCCTCGACGTCTCATGTCCGGCGAATGACCGCCTGCTGCCCTGGCCCGGCGCCCGATGATTTGGAAACCTGGCTTTCCAGGAGCCCACGTGAGAGTGGGCATCTCGGGGACAACACAAATTTCGCGCGTCAACGCACGCGCGGAAAGTGAGGTGAAAAGAATGGGTAGCCTCGCCGCGCAAGTCGCCCATTTCGTGCGAGCTGTGCCACCGGAGTCATATTCGTCGGCGAATCGGCCGTATAGCGCATGAATAATGCCTCAGGACAGGAGAAGCCTACGTCCGGCACCCTGCTTTCCCAACTTATCGAGACCGACCCGATTCTGCGACTGCATTGCGCCGTGGAGCGTAACGGCGTGCCATATCCCGACCACCCGGTCCATGAGAAGGCCACCCGCGTCGTGGACGCGGACGGTGTCCAGGCGGGCGCCGACAGGTTGCTCACCTCGCTGGCCCGGGTGTTCAGGATCGGCCTCGACAGGTACGGAATCGGCATGGACAGGCCCCGCTTCGAAGTGGCGCCCGGAGGGCGGGCGACGGGCCGGATTGTGATGCCGGACGTGACCAGGGAAGGATTGGACGAGGCAGCGGCCCGGCGAGTCCTGGCGGAGTTGGCCGATACGGCCATGCTCTTGGGGCGGACCGCCGGCATGCCGGCACATGCCGTACAACGCGTCCTTGCGAGGGAGTTTCGCTTCCTGTCCCAAAGCGCCGCGTCGCTGCTCGACGCCTCAGGGGAGAGCCCGGTCCATACGGTGGACGGCCGTCAGCACACCGTGCTGATGGAGGTGCTGCGCCGGGTCGCCGAGCGTGCTCGCCTGCGGCGGGACGATCCCACGAGCAAACCGCCGGCCGTGATGCTCGACATCGACATGTGTGCGCTTGATCCCCGCGCCCGGGTCGTCCACGCCCTCAGAGCCGTAGGCGTCGATCCGGACGAGCTCGCGGCTCTGCCCTCGTATCATCGTCCGGCCTGGGATCTGTGGATTCAGGAGGCCGACGCGGAGGTCGACCACAAGGCCTTCTGCCGCGCCCTCTTCCGGCCGTGGGAAAACCTGCGCTGGGACACGCCGGTGCCGGGACTGGCCCGCTTCGTGTGGGACGTGTACGACGTCGGCGGCCGCGTGGTCTTCAACACGGGACGGCGTGAGCGGGTCCGCGAGCACACCGAGCACGCGCTGGCCTACGCGGGCATCACGGGGTCACGCATCGCCTTCCTGCCGGACGACCGCTCGCGGCCCGTTCACGAGTTGAAGGCCGAGAGTCTGCAGACCTTCGCCGACCTGGACATCGTCGCCGTATTCGACGACATCTGCGAGAACCGGCAGGCGATGGCCAAGAAACTCACGGACGCTCTCTTCGTCGCGGTGGCCCTGCCCGGCTACGTCCACGAGCGACCCTATGACGGCGCCGAGGTCGTCCAGTCCTTCGAGACCGTCCCACGCTGTGCCCGCACCGCGCGGGCCACGAGACTTCCGGCGCTGTCGCACGCGAACTCGCTCGCCGAACTGCCGCTGGCCGAGATGTCGGAAGGAGAACTCTCCTTGGAGCACGCCGTACGGCTCAGCGAGCGCGACTCCCTGGAAATGGTCGGCACGCTGCTCGAAGGCGCCGAACGCGCCGCGATCCATACGGCCGGGCGTGCCCCTCGGACAGAGGATCTCGCGGCCGATATTTATCACCTGCTCACCCGGCCGCAGTTCCGCAAAGGAGCACGGGCGACCTATCCCTTGGCCACGGCGAGGCGTGAGATCCGGCCCCATCTGGCCGACGGCGCCCCCATTCCCATCATCACCAGGGGATTCCCGCTCAAATTCCACTACAACCAGCTCAAGACGATGGGAAGCCTGCCCGACCTGTCAGAGCTCGCCGCCATGATCCGGCTCCGCGAACTGCAACGTACGGTGCAGCAGGTTTATCCGCCGGGACTGGCGATCACCGTGCTCGGCGACGGCAACCATTTCCGGCCGCACCCTCGAAGTCTGCTGCGCGCCTACCGGGAGAAACTGCTCTCCTATCACGCTCTCGTCGGCGGGACGGAGATTCTCACGATCGCGGATCTGAACGAGGTCGCCGAACAACGCATGGGACCCCTCGCCATGCGACAGCATGCCCTCCTCGTCCCGCGACGAGTGGCGGAAATCTGTGACGCCCTCGTCGGATTGGACATCGTCTCCACCCCCGTGCGCGCACTCGAGCAGGCCACACTCCGCACAGCCGGAGTGATCGGCGACAACCGCAGTGGTGGAACGGCGATGCCGAATTTCGAGAGCCTGTTCCGATCGCTGATGTACACGGTTTCCGCGACACAAGGCCACGACGCCGCTCTCGCCAGGCACATCTACGCCGATCTGTTCAACGTGACCGACCCGGCGCTTTCCGTGCCGATCGCCGCCGAACGTCGCGCGGTGCTGGTCAAGGCGTGGCATGACACCATCCAGTACATGGCGGTCCTGTGGGTCGATCGTGACCTGGGATTCGAGGCGGCGATGTTCTCCAACCAAATCCGGCTGACACCCAACCCGCGCAGCGGCTGTCTCGGCTTCACCTACCTTGGCGGGGCGTCTGTCCTCCCCTGGCATGGCATGGCGGCTCTGGACGCCTTAGGCCGTGTGTCGACCGATTTCGCGGTGTCCCTGCTCGATCAGGGCTTTGTTCCGGCGTACTCGCCCCTCCTAGGCCCGGCCCAGCCATGGATGATGGTCC
Source organism: Nonomuraea sp. CA-141351 (assembly GCF_050944675.1). NCBI lineage: Bacteria > Bacillati > Actinomycetota > Actinomycetes > Streptosporangiales > Streptosporangiaceae > Nonomuraea > Nonomuraea sp. CA-141351. The sequence continues at coordinate 6,146,316 of NZ_CP191982.1, read as the reverse complement.
CGGTCACCGCCACCGAAGGCGGCCGCCTCGACCAAGGCTTCCGCGCCGCAGTGCGGCTCAGACGCCGCTGAGCCCCACCCTTGACCGTGGAAGGCGGCTTTTGACCGTTCTCGTTCAGCGCGGCACGCGTTCGTACAGGGACAGCTGTCTGGTGCGGAACGACCAGTAGCCGATCCGCCGGAATCGTGGATCGTCGCGAATCCGCACGCCATTGCCGTAACTTGTCCTGCCCTCCACCACCCAGATGCGGGACAGCCGCCTGGCAGCCCGATGCAGTTGTTCGGGCGATAACTCGCCGAAGAACCCGGCGGCGTTCAGGCTCTGGGTGTCGAGCCGGGCGATGGAATCTGGGTAGGACAGCGTGGACATCCAGTTTCCGGCGGGGGGGGCGTGGTACACGGCGTCACCGGGCCGGGCGTTGTCCCTCGCAGTGCGTGGGCCAGGGCCCGGAGATTGTCCGATGGCAGCCGAGCCCATCTACACGGCAGAGAACATCCCGCAGGCCGACTCGGACGCGGCCTGCTGCTGGGCGGCAGGCGTGGTGCCCGCGCACCCGCGCCTGCACATCTCGTGCTCGCACCGGGGCGGCCTAGAGCCTGTACGAGGTTCGGATCTTCAGACCGGTCGGAGGCTTCGGATCCACAAGACGGCTCCGCGTAAGTGCAGGCCAGCCAGATAGCTGTCGGGCGTCTTATCGAACCGGAAGGCCAGCCCACGCCACTCCTTGATCCTCGAATGCGAGGATTCGCGCACCGCATCACCAGACCCGCACGAGCCGGAACTGCTCGACGTCCTCGGCGTGCTGCACCGAGTACCGGCAGCCACCGCACACCGTCCGAGCAGTCCACGTGCCCAGGTTGATCGCGCCGCAATGGTGCACCCAAGCCGACTTGTCCAACGCGCTCGACCTCGACCTGGGCACGCCGACCTCCTACTCCAGCACCGACGCCAGCTGCGACGTGTCCTTCTCCAGCCGATCCCGGCTATGCACGTAGATCTCCGTCGTCGAGACGTTCGCGTGCCCCAAGTCCAGCTGAATCTCCCGCATCGTAGCCCCGGCCTCCTCGGCCAGCGACGCATAGGTGTGCCGCAGCGCGTTCGGCGTCACCTTCGACTCGATGCCCGCCTGCACCACCTCGAACGCCTTCGACCGGTCCCACGGCCGGCCCGATGAAGTAGCGAACAGCGGGCCCCGCAGGTCCCGCAGCTCCACTCCCTCGAGGCGCGCCCGCTCCGACAGGTAGGCGTCCAGCGCGTGCGTCGTCTCCACCGGCAACCGCCGGATCAACGGCTTCTTGCCCTTCGCGGTGACGCTCAGCGTCCGATACCCGCGCGCGAACCCCAGGTCGTCGATCTGCGCGTCCACCGCCTCCGAGACGCGGACACCCACCTGCAGCAGCAGCCGGACCAGCGCCGCGGTGCGCAAACGCTCACGCCCGTGGTCGGCGTCGGCCGCCCGCAGCAACGCCCGAGCGTCCGCCTTGGTCAGGGCAATCGTCTCGGAGCGCTTGCGCGAGATCTTCGGCCGCTTCGTCTTCTTGAAGCGGTTCGCCTCGATCGCCTCGGCCTCGTGCAGGTAGTCGTACCACGACGAGACCGACGCCAGCACCTGAGCGACCGTCTTCGGCTTCGGCGGCCGCCGCGCCGTCTCGAGGAACCACCTCGTGAACACGTCGCCGTGCGGCTTACGCGCCTGGAGCGGTTCGAGCCCTGACTGCTCGCAGAAGTCGAACCACCGGTTGATGTTCCGCCGGTACGCCTCTTGGGTGTGTGGCGAGTCGTACGACATCAGCCACGCCTGCGTCGGGGTCTTTCACGATCGGGGGAAGGTCGGACGGGAACGCGAGGTCGCCGCGCGACGCCTTGACGAGCTCGGACGTCACCGGTATCTCACCGCCCACCGATAGTCGGTGATGTCGGTCAGCTCCCAGCGGCGGCCGCCCGGAGTCGTCACGGTGAACCGTCCCGGCCGGACGTCCGGCATGGTGCGCTCGCCGCCGAGGTCCCAGTGGACCGACAGGTCGAACGTCTCCTCGTCGGTGTCGTTCCTGGGCATCCCGTGGACCAGCATAGAGACGACCTGCTCGGGCGTCGCCTGGTCTAAGGGGATGCTCTTACCTTCGCTGCTCCCGCAGTCGGTGCAGCCGCAGCCGGCCGAGTCGATGGCCATGATGTGCGAGGAGTACATCAGGCGTCACCCGCCTGGTTGTCGGCGGCCGGGTGGAGCCAGTCGCCGTGAAGGTTGTCCCGTCTCGATTGATGTGAGGCGGCCGCGACGAACGGCACCGTGCGTCCAGGGCCGCGTACCTGGGCGGGAGGGCCTATGGTCACACGGCCGGACCGGCGTAGCGAGGCCACCATGAGCCAGGTGAGCGGTGCCCCGGGACGCATGCACGCAGAGGCACTCCCAGGGCTCATGCAACCACGCTAGTTGTAGGTGCTCGGCACGCATGGCAAGGACACGTCAGTCCCGGCCGTCATCCCAGCGATACGGTGGCAGATTCCACTGCAGCCGTGATGCCCAACCACTGCAATCACATGACGAAACCGCTGGTCGAGGCATCGTTGCTCATCCCGATTTCAATGGAATTGGTCACGTCTATTGCAGTGGCCAGCAGCTCAGGAGACGGGTAGAAGGTCCATCAGGCGACAGGTAAGGCCCCGCCCACGCCGCGCATGGCGAGATTCAGCCGGCCGACGCTTCGCCGCGGCGGTTAGGGGGTCAGCGTCACGGCCAGTTCAGGCAGACGCGAGATCGCAGACGCGAAGATCATGCAGGGCAGAAACAAGCACTGTGGGCTATTTTGTCCCGATCTGGGCGGTGCAATCATGTGACCAATGCGCTGAAACCCTATGACGAACGCCCAAGAAATTTAGGTGGCGGGTCCCACCGCCAACACCCCGCGGCCGGTTTCTGCCGTATACCGGCTGTCTCGGCTCAGTGGAAATGATGTCCCGACAACGCTCTGAGCTGGGAGGCATCAGTTCTCCTGATCCGCCATGGACCTGGCTGGCTCAGTGAAAGTGATGCGTTCAGGATGCGCAGCCGGGTCTGGCGAGGAGTTTCCGACGAGCTCCTCAAGAACTGCTGATCATCCGTGTTCGTAGCGGCTTAATCAGGAACCGGCATGGGTCGGCGACTTCGTGCCGGATGCCATGGTCGTCGATGTAGTGGTAGCGGTCGAGGTATAGACAGCCAGTTTCCTCGTAGCCGAGCCGGAGATAGAGCGCGGCCGCGCGGGGGTTGTGGTCATCCACGCCCAGGCCTATGTAGTGGTTGCCGCGTTGAGCGGCGATAGCCTCGGCGGCCTGGATGATGGTGGTGCCGATGCCTTGGGATTGTCGGTCGGGCGGCCAGACGGCCAGGCCGTTGAGTTCGGGGCAGTCGGGGTATCGTTCGTGCACTTCGGCAGCCGCGCATCCGCGCCACCGAATCTCCCCGTGTCCCACTGGGATGTCATCGATCCAGGCGGTCAGAAACGTGCTCAGTCCCTGTTGCTGGCGATGGAAGCGGACTTCGTGAACGCGGGTGCGGCCCGAGGGGATGTGGCGCTCCAGCAAGGAAAGGTCGTCCTCGTGGCACTCCCGGATGATCATCGTTCGAGTTCCTTCCCGAGGCGGTGCTGATCATGACTTGCCGTTGATCTGGCTTGCTCAATGACGGTGATGCGAAGCGCCCTCACCATGTCCCACGACAACCATGAAGCAGCGCTGATCATCACATGCCAGACAGCGGTCGCGCATCACTTTTACTGAGCCCGCATCAGATCCAGTGAGTCACGGCATCGGATTGGCTGAGCCGCGTCAGATCCACTGAGCCAGGCATGCAGCACCCGCCTATGGCGGTGTCCAACTCCATAACTTGCGGGAATGTTTCCTTCTCGCAAGTTATAGACAGAGCCTTACGGAGCAACAGATCCTTATTTTTTATTTGGATTTTCTAGAAAATCAAAAATGGTAGGCTGGCGTCGTGACTGCAGAGACCAGCGTGGTAACGCCTTGTAAGCACTGCGGAGCGCCGATCGAGCAGCGGCGGGGGAGAGGGCGGCCCAAGGCGTACTGTCCCGAAAAGGACTGTCAGGCGGCGGCCAAGCGGGAGCGGGAGTTGCGGCGGGCCACGCCGGGGCTGGAAGGAGCGCTGGCCAGGGCCGAGCAGCTGTACGACCGGATGGAGAGCGGGCTGGCCTCGGCCATCGAACCGCTGGCGCGGGCGCTGGCCGAGGAACTGAGCCCGGCGGGGGTCGAGGCGAAGCTGAGCGCGGTGCAGGCCGAGGCGCACACGCGGGTCGCGATTGCGCGCACCGAGCGAGAGCAGGCTTTCGAGCAGGTACGGCTGGCGCGCGAGGCCGCCGAGCACGCCCGCAGGCAGACGGCCGAGATGCGGACGCGGTTGGAAGAGGCGGAAGGCGAGCGGGAGACGGCGCTGGGGGATGCCGAGCGGGCGCGGGAGCAGGCACTGGCCGCGTTGCGGGAGGCGGCGAGCACCGAACGGCAGGCGTTGCAGACGGCCGAGGAGGCGCAGCGGCGCGCGGAGCTGGCCGAGCGGCGGGCCAAGGAGGCACTCCACCGGGTGGAGTTGACGGAGCAGGCCAGGGATCAGGCCGTTCAGGAGCTGGCCGAGCGGGTTGAGCTGGCCGAGCGGCGTACTGCCGAGGCACGGACTCAGGCCGTACAGGCTGAGGAGGACGCAGATCAGGCACGCGAGGAACGCGAGCGGGCCCGGGACGAGACGGCGGCGGCTGTTCGGACGCGCGAGCAGGCTGAGCGGGAGCTGGTCGGGGCGCAGGCCCGCGCCGAGGCGGCGGCGCAGGAACGAGATCGGGCCGTGGAACGGGCCGTCACGGCTGAGCGGGCAGCGGCCAAGGCAGAGCGGGACCGAGCGGTGGCGCTCAAGGACGCCGTGCAGGCCGCAGCCGAGGTGGAACGGCTGAAGGAGCAGGTGGCGGAGTCCTCGGCGGCGCTGTCCCGGGAGCGGAAGCTGGTCTCGCGGGAACGGTCGCGGGCTGACGCCGCGGTGAAGGAGCGCGATCGGTTGCTGGGGGAGTTGAGGCTGGAGCGGGTACGGCTCGAGGATCTGCGGGCGGAGCTGGAGGCGGTACGGGCGGAGGCGGCACAGTTGCGGGAGCGGGCGGTGGCTGCGGAACTCCGTTCCTCGTCCTAGCCCGGTTCTACGGCCCCAGACTCCTGTCTCTCTGACCCCAGCCGCCGGGTAGGCGCCGAAGGCGGCGTCCAAAGGCGCCGCCCACGCCCTCCGAGCGAGGTGGCAGGGACTCGATCTCCGCGGTTCACCCGGACGGTAGCGCCGCTTCGTGGTCCTTGATCGCTGCTGTTACCAGGGTACGTGCGGCCCAGATGATGGCTTCCTGTTCGGCCTGGGGGTCCAGGCCGCGGACGTCGCGCAGGGCGATCTGCGCCTCCCAGCCGACCACGACGGTTAGGGCCGAGATCAGGAGCTGGAACGACTCCTCGCTCAGGGTGGCGCGGAGCGGTTCGCAGGCCCGCTCCAGCCATTCCACCCGGCGGGGGCTGCGTCGCTGGGCGGTTGGCTCTCCACCGTCGCCGGCCGGCGGATCGACGGTCAGGCGGATCAGCCGTCGGCCCAGGGGAAGTGATTGCGGTGAGTACGCCAGCAGGGTCCTGACCAGGGCCTCCACCCGGCCCGCAGGGTCGTCGGCGAGCGCGGGGTCGGCCAGAGCCTCCTGGACCGGGGGGTCGTTGATCGCACCGGCGGTCGCGTCGACCAGCAGGTGATCAAGGGTCGGGAAATGCATGTAGATCGTGCGACGTGACACGTCGGCGGCGGCCGCGATCTCGTCGATGGACGGCGCCGTTCCGTTGGCGCTCAGCCGTACCGCCGCCTCGACGATCGCCTTGCGGGTACGGCGGCGCTGCGCTTCGCGTCCGCCGCGGCGGACTGGCTGGTCACTGCCCATCGTTTCCCCGTCCTTCCTCGGGTTGACAGCCTCTGGTGGCGTAAGTATATCTTCATGCCATCACTGCACAACAGTGCAATGACTGCACGGTTGGGAGGCCATTATGAACACGACGACCTCGGTGCTGATCACCGGAGGCAACAAGGGACTTGGTTTTGAGGCGGCCCGGCGGCTCGGGGAACAGGGCTGGACGATCTTTCTCGGCTCGCGTGATGAAGGTCGCGGACGGGCAGCGGCCGACAAGCTGACCGATGGTGGCGCGAACGTGGTCATGGTCCCGCTGGACGTGACCTCGGACGAGTCGGTGGCCGGCGCCGTACGGCTGGTCCGGGAGCACACCGACCGGCTGGATGTGTTGATCAACAACGCCGGCGCGCCAGGAAAGATCATTGCGCCTGCGGACGCGACGGCTGACGAAATTCATTCCGTCTACGACACCAACGTGTACGGACCGATCAGGGTCACGCACGCGTTCCTTCCCTTGCTGCAGGCGGCGGACCATCCGCGGGTGGTGATGGTGTCCAGCGGTGGCGGTTCCTTCGCGGTCGTGACCGATCCAGAGCAGCCCGTCTCGAAAATGCACGAGCTCGCCTACAGCTCGTCGAAAGCGGCGCTGAACATGATCACCGTCCGGTACGCCCAGGCGCTCCCGAACATCAAATTCAACGTCGCCACTCCCGGAGAAGTCGCCAACCGCAAGTTCGCCGCCACGGACATGAACCATCACACCGGCCAGCTGACGGTCACCGAGGGCACCGACTCGATCGTCAAACTCGCGATGATCGACGCCGACGGGCCGACCGGGACCTTCATCGATCGTCTCGGGCCCATTGGCTGGTGATTTGGCTCACACCTGTCACAACGCTCGATCGCCCGGTGTCTTGAGACCGGACCCCTGGAAATGAAGGGGACCTGATGAGCAAGATCTGGTTCGTCACCGGTTCGTCCCGCGGCCTGGGCCGCAGCTCCCATCGCCTGACATTTCCAGCAGCTGTTTCGTTGGACTAGTAATACCGGGTCGCAAGGCCCGAAGTAACGACCACCATGGAGGGCTCATGTTCGCCGCTTACGCGACGATCACCATCTTCGCCTCGCTGCTGTTCGGTAGCGCGGCAATCGTCTATCTGATCGGTCACGAATTCCCGAAGGCCCAACTGGACATGAAGCGCCTGCCGCGATCGTGGGGACCCGTCCTGGGCACGATGCTGGCGTTGGGCTCTTTGGGATTGCTGGGCGGATTCGCCATCCCAATGCTGGGGACTCTGGCTGCCTACAGCCTCGTGCTGTACTTCGCCGCCGCGCTCCTCGCGCACCTGCGAGTGGGGTCCCGGAAGCTTGGGAACTGGGCTTTCTTCTTCGCCACCGCGGTGGCTGCACTGGGCGCGAACCTGCTCTACTACTGGTGGTGATCCCTGGCGACAGGGAGCGAGAAGTCGCGACTGCCCAACCCTGTCGCTCGCCGGTAGCCCCGATGCATTGCTGCACCGGGGCCCCCTCAGAACCGTGCGTGCCACTCGTCGCGGCACACGGCTCAAGCAAGCCGCGAAGGGCGGTTCAGGTTGTGCTGTGCTGAGCTCCTGCGCTGGCGGGCAAGGTAGCCGCTATGGCAGGAGGCGTGAACAAGCCGGGTCTGGCCATCGCCGGTCAGACCTGGTCGTCCGTGGTGCGTCAGGTAGTCGGCTGCTATCGCGCGTCGGACGACGTTCAACCACCATCGCGCCCATTGTTCCGGCGATTCGGGTGGCTGGTCCGCCGTGAGCAGGTGGTCCCCGCAGAGCGAGCAGCGGCCGTCCTGCTTGGTGAGCAGGCGGAGGCTGTAGCGATCGAGCGGGGGCTTCACCCGCGCACGCCGTTTGGCCCAGTACTCGGCCAGGGCAGGGTCATCGGGGGATGCTCGGCCCAGGACGAGTGTGTGCCGGACGATGGAGGTCCAGGCGAACTTGGTGAGGTAGGCGCCGGTCTCCTGGTCGCCGAAAACCCACCAGTCGTTCCTGAACTTGTTGAACTTGCCGTAGTACCGGTCGACGATCCAGCGCCTCGGCTTGTTCGGATGGCCGTACTTGGCCCACTTGAAGGTGAGCCTCCATACGTAGTTGTCCAGGGCGGCGAACACCTTGGACGAGACCATGCTGCGGTAGTAGGCGGCCCAGCCCCGCGCGATGGGATCGAGCCGGGCTATGACCGCCTGCGCGTTTCGGCCGCGAGTCGCAGCTTCAGCCGCCTGACCGCCGAGGGGCTCGGTGACCGAGATCGCCAAGCGCTACCCGCACGCCGGGCCGCTGCTGGGCGCGCGCTGGAACGAGGACCTGGTGGCCGGCTGCTGGCCGGACTTGCTGCGGATGGCCGGGTCGCTGAAGTACGTGCCAGGCTACCGCCTCGCTGATCGTCGGTAAGTGTTCTGCCGCCTCCCGGCAGAACACCCTGGCCGCCGCGCTGAAGGAGTGGGGCCTGCTCAGAAGGACCGTCCACCTGGCCAAATACCTGTCGGACCCGGCCTTCAGGCGGAAGATCTCCCGTCAGCTGAACAAGGGGGAGAGCCTGCACGCGCTGCGCCGCGACCTGCACTACGCCCAGCAGGGCACGATCACCCGGCCGCATCTGGAACAGCAGACCGAGCAGGCGTGGTGCCTGACCCTGCTGACCAACGCGGTGGTCGCCTGGACCACCGAATATTATTCTAGAGCGGTGCTGGAGCTGCGCTCCCAGGGCCGGGACGTGCCGGACGAGATCCTGTCGCACATTTCGCCCGGCCACAGCGACAACATCAACTTCTTCGGCGTCATCAACGTGGATGTCGAGGCGGAGCTGGTCAAGCTCGACACCAGCGGCTGGCGGCCGCTGCGGCCCGCGCAACTGCGTGAGCTGGGACTGACGCCCTGACCGGCGCTTGTGCGCGTCAGGACGCTGCCGTAGGCGGTTGATCTTGGGGTGGTCTGCGCCGGGCGCGGGCCACCCCCGGTGTTTACGGGCCGTTCTGGGCCGAACGCCGCTTCCGCCCGAACGCACCGGGAAGCCCGAGGGGAAGAAATTCGCATGACACGCCGGGCCGAGACCTGTTTCATGATCTGATGTCTCGAAGCCCCCGCCGCCGCGAACACTCCCAGCCAGGGGCGCCAGCTTCACGGCCTGATACTGCCGAAGTTGCCACCAAGTGCCAAGTAGCTCTCTGTCTATGCGCTGAAATTTCGAGGTCGAGTCGATGAACCACGGCACCCATCCCGAAGAACTGCCGGCCGAGGTCCTGGACGACGTGGCCAGCGTGGTTGAGGCAGAGGTCACTCTTCTCAGTCGCCTACCCGGAGGCGTCAATGGGGGTGCCATGCGCGTCCAGTTGGCCGGAAGGGCAAATGCAGTGCTCAAAGCAGTGCCCCGGGCACACCCCAACCACCTGGATGAGACGTTGCGGGCCCAGAGAGTGGTCGAGCACATGCGTAGGCGCGGCTATCCCACCCCGGCCTGGCTCGGAGTGGGGGCCACAGCCACTCATGTATGGCATCTGATGGACTTCGTTGACGCGGCTCCCGCGCCAGAGCTGACCCCGTCCCTCGTTGAGCAGCTGATGGAGATCATCGAACTCCAGGCTGGCCAAGCCTCCGAGCCCTACGACCACTGGTCGTACGCCTGGCGGGTCGCCACCGGTCAGGATTCGGCTGTCGCCGGGCTGGATTTCAACGAGACGCCGGAGCAGTCGCGTCTCCGCCAGTCCGTGGCCAGGCTCTCGGGGTATTCCTCCGTGGTGTCGGCCTTGGTCGAACGCCTGCGGCTCGTGTGTGCCGACGTCCCACCACCACGAGAGGCACCTGACATGGTCCATGCCGATCTCTCAACCCCCAGCAACATCCTGGTCCGTGACGGAACGGTGGTGGCGGTCGTGGATATCGGGAACGCAGGCAGCGGCACGCGGGCGACTGATCTCACCGCCCTCGTGTGGTACACCTTCCAGGATCCGCTGCTGGACGGTGTCCGAAGGCGGCTGTGGACGAGAATCCTCGACCTGGTCGGCTGGGAGGCGGCGGCGGTGCTCGCAGCGGCACAGATCCTCCTCATGCTCGAGGTCCCCATCCGTCACGGGCGCCACGATGCCGTTCCAGGGGTGGTCACGCGCGGCCATCGCGCCCTCGAAGAGCTGAACGCGCTTCGCTGACCCTACGGAGGGCGTTCGCGGAAACTGGCCCTACCGTTCCGCCCTTCACATCCTGGTGCAAGCCCCGGACGGGACCATGACCGCGTCCGCGATCATCTGGCTCGACGAGCACAACCGGACCACCGAGTTCGGACCCGTCGGCACACACCACCGCTATCGGCGGCTCGGCCTGGGCCGTGCCCTCCCGCTGCAGAGCATGGACCGCGCCCGACAGGCCGGCGCCGCCCGCATGACCGTCACCTGCCTCCCGACCTCCCCACAGTCGTCATGACCCGACCACCGTGAACGAGCCGGACTCGGGTGTCGGCACTCGCCTACATCCGCTCGCTCAACGCCATCACCCCACCGGCCGCCGCCTTCGACGCCGCCTTCTCCTCCGAGAGCTGACCTCTCCCCCCAGCTCTTGCGAGGCCAGGGGCCGGGTGACGACCACGCCACCCGGCCCCTGGCTGCGCTCATCGAGTGGTCACGACGTCGTCGGATCGTGGACGACGGCTGGTGGGACGGCTCGGTCTCCGGTGGCGGGTGGGGGTGCGTGGACCTTGATCGGCTTTGGCGTGAGGGGCTCGGGTCTGGCCGGGGCGGCCGAGGTGGCGGACGCCGCCGTCTCGCCGATCTCGGCGCCCGTGCCCTGGGCGAAGAGGGCGGTGTCGCTCGCGAAATCCAGCCAGAGTCCCGGCACCGTCGTTTCGGTGGACGAGGTGCTGGTCTGGAAGTTCCGCTGCCAGAGCGCGTAGACCAGCACATCGGGCGTGTTGGGCAACAGGGGGTCGTGGTCGCCGATGGACACGTAGGCCGGCCAGGTGCTCGACGAGCCGCCCGCGATGTGGGTCGCGCCGTTGACGTACGTTCGAAGGCTCGTCACATTGTGGGCGCCGGGGTCACGGCCGTAGACGGTGTAGCGGTAGGCGAGCGCGTGGCCGTCCTTGCTCAGGAAGACCGGATCGCCGTATCCGTCGGTGCCGTTTTTCACGAGGCAGTTGGAGGTGGTGGGGGCGGCGCCGCCCAACGGCATGACCACGAGGCACGATCCGAGGTCGGGTGCCGGAGCGGGCGGAGTGTAGACGAGGGCGACCTTCTGCCCGTCCCCGGAGATGGTCGGCTCGGTCACGTCAGAGCCGGGGAAGATTTCCTTGGTGGTGCCGGCGGAGGCGTCGTAGAGCCAGCTGTGACTGTGCTTGTCGGCGCCGTACGTGGACCACACGACGCGGTTGCCGTCACCGGACAGCATTCCCCTGCCAGGGGGGAGGATCGGGCACTGCGGGTCACCGCTGCCCGTGCAGGTGGTCAGCTGCTGCGCGGCGGCGCCCTTGGCCTGACGGTAGAGGTTTCCGCCCTTCGTGTAAATGACCGCCTGCCCGTTGTCGCTGACGCCCCAGATGAGGCTGCCGTCCTCGGTCGCCCACGAGGCTCCCGCGGCGATGTCGCGGATGACGCCCCTTTGGACGCTCGGGGCGTTGTAGCTGAAGCCGGTGTAGGCGACCACGTTGCCGTCTCTGCTGATCAGCGGATCGGTGTACATCGTGTAGCTGGGCAGTCCGTCCGGCTCGATGGAGGCCACGACGAAGGGGTTCTGGCCGACGGTGGAGAGGTCCCTTCTGACGATGTAGGGGTACCTGCTGGCCGGGTGGTAATACGGGGAGTCGTGCGGCATGAGGTTGCTGCGTCCCTGGGTGATGAAGACGATGTACCGTCCGTCGCCGGAGATGGTGCCGCCGTTCATTCCGCCCGCCGAGCCGGTGGAGTCGGGCCTGCTCGGTTGTTCCATGCTGCTGGCCAGGTCGAGACCGCGGGGCGACGGCGGCCCGGGGAAGGTCACGTCCAGCGGGGTGAAGGTCTGCGGCTCGGAGGGCAGACCGACGCCGTTGCCGTTTCGGGCCAGCACCGTGACGATGTACGCCACCCCCGGGGTGAGCCCCTGGAGCAACTGGTGCGTGGCGTCCCCGGCGGCGTACGCCGTCGTGATCTCGCGCGTCCCGAACTCCTGCGCGGTGATTACATAGCCGCTGATCGGGCTCGCGCCGGCGTCGGTGGGAGGCTGCCAGCTCACCGCGACGCCGCCGACGGTGGGCACCGACCAGTCCTTCTCAATGGTGGGGGCCAGGGGCGCGCCGAAGCTGCCGCCCACCGTCATCCTCGCCTGGGCTTCCAGGTCGTCGTGCGTGCCTGACGCGGGCGTCGTGGCCCGGATGACGAACGTGCCCGGATGGTCGGACAGGAAGGTCCCGTCGCTGTCGATCGTGGCGGAGGTGTCGTCCTTGATCGACCACTGAACCGGCACGTCGTCGGGCAGGTGGGAGACGGTGTGATGGAACGTGTATGGCATCCGGACGGAGGTCGTCGCGGTCTGGGGGACGATCAGCAGTCCCGTGTACGGACCGCCGGCGGCGAGCGTGACGAAATAGTCCATCAGGTCGTCTTTGCGGAACGGCGAGAAGTCCTTCTCCAGGGCGACCAGGTCAAGCGCGACACCGACCTTCGCCCCCAGCCGCAGCTCCCACCAGGGGTCCTGAGTGGTGTCGGCCTTGAGCTGCAGGTACGGCGTGACCGTGGGCGCGGGGCCGACGATGTGGTCGATCAGGAACTGCAGGTCCAGTGGAGTGGAGACAGTGATGTTCGCGTCGCCGTAGGCCTGCACCGTCTTCTTGAACGCGCCTCCGTCGCCGGTGTTCACGCCGTCGCACGAGCTGCTCGACAGTGACACGTGGCACTTCACTCCGACCGTGCGCTCCCAGGTGGCGGCGTAGGTGACGCCTACGCTGCCGTCCGCCTCGAACTTGAGCTTGACGTTGGCCCGCACGCACATCACCGTGTACTGGGCCACGGCGAAGCAGGGGCCTTCCACGTAGCCCAGCTCCTTCGCCGGTGGTGAGACCTCGGCGGCGAAACCGATCTTGCCGCGGGCCTCGAAGGAGAAGTCTCCGGTGAGGCCGAAGTCGGCGTAGGGGTTGGATCCACTCAGCCTGGCGTGGAACTTGGCGTGCGGCGTCAACTGGCCCTGCGCCTCGATGGCGGCGCTCATCGGCAGCTTCCCGCCGGACTCGAACTTCTTGCTGACCTCCAGGATGAGGCTGCCGCGGCGCCAGCCCACGCTCGCCGGTGAGACCTCGCCGGCCGCGAGGGAGCGAACGGCCCTGCCGTTCACCGTGGGCGTGACGACGCGGACTCCGGGCGCGGTGGGCACGAAGGTCAGGTCGCCGTTGTCGAGCGGCACGTCCAGCCACATATCACCGGTGGCGTAGACATCGGCGAGCGCCGCCGGTGTGGTGGTGACGACAAACAGGCCGTTCTGCTTGGTGATCTGGGAGACCCGGCCCAGGAAGCCCTGAGGGAGCATTTGCGTCACCGGGCCGTAAAGGATCGTGCCGACGGCCAGTGCGGCAATCTCGGCGGGCGGCTGCTCGAAGACGAGCGTGCCGTCGGAGTGGACCGCACGCAGGGTGGCGAGGTCGGCGTTGGACAGCACGAGCGGCGCCTGCTTGACGGTCTTGGCAGGCAGCAGCGGGTCGGTCGGTTCGCTCAGCGGGCTCACCCCCGCCGCGTTGGCCGCGGTGACCGTGAGGGTGTAGGCGGTGGTGGTGGTCAGGCCGGTGACGGTCGCGCTGGTGGAGGTGCTGGTCACGGTCTTCCCGCCGGGGTTCGCGGTCACGGTGTAGCCGGTGATCGCACTGGTGCCCGGATCGATCGGAGGCTGCCAGGAGAGCGTGATCGAGCCGTTCTCGCTCGCGGCGGCGGCGATGTGGGTGGGCGCGCCCGGTGGCCTGGCGACCGCGGGGGTGACAGGATCGGCGGTGGCCGCCTCGCTGGTGCCCGCCGCGTTGGCCGCGACCACCGAGACGGTGTACGCGGTGCCGTTGGTCAGGCCGGTCACCCGGGTCACGGTCGTGCCCGCGGGGACGTTCACCGTGACGCTGCCCGGACTGACGGTCACCGTGTAGCCGGTGATGGGCGAGCCGCCGTCCAGGGGGGCCGCCCACTGTACGTCCAGAGCCTGGTCGGCGGAGAAGACCTGCAGGGCGACCGGCTTCAGCGGAGCGACCGCCGCGACGGGTACCACCGGGTCGGATGGCCAGGAGGGGTCGCCGGTGCCCGCGGCGTTCACCGCGGTCACGGTGAAGGTGTAGGCGGTGCCGTTGCTCAGTCCCCCGAGGACCGTGCTGGTCTGCCCGGCGGAGACGCGCAGGGTGGCGCCGCCGGGCGAGGCCGTGACGAAGTATTCGGTGAGGCCGGTGGCGCCCGTGTCCGGCGGGGTCCAGGTGACCTCGACGGCCGAGTCGCGCGATTGCACATCAGTGACGAACGGTTTGCCCGGCGGCGTGGCCGGGCCCGGCGTCACCGGATCGGAGGGAGCGGAGGCGGCCGAGGTGCCGACGGCGTTGGTCGCGGTCACGGTGAAGGTGTAGGCGGTGCCGTTGGTCAGGCCGGTCACGGTGGCGGTGGTCGCGCCGGTCGTGATCGCCTTCGCCCCGCCCGGGCTCGCCGTCACCGTGTACCCGGTGATGGGAGAGCCGCCGTCCGAGGGGGCGCGCCAGGTCACGACGGCCGAGCCGTCCCCCGGACTCGCCGTGACGCCAAGCGGGGGACCCGGCGGGGACACCGCGGGCCGCGGTGTGACGGGCGCCGAGGAGGCGGAGGCGGCCGAGGTGCCGACGGCGTTGGTCGCGGTCACGGTGAAGGTGTAGGCGGTGCCGTTGGTCAGGCCGGTCACGGTGGCGGTGGTCGCGCCGGTCGTGGTCGCCTTCGCCCCGCCCGGGCTCGCCGTCACCGTGTAACCCGTAATCGGGGCGCCGCCATCGGCGGGGGCGATCCAGGAGACGGTGGCGGAGGAGTCGCCCGCCGTCGCGGTCACCCCCGTGGGAGCCGATGGCACGACGGGCTTCTTGAAATACGCGAAGGTGTCCACCGCGAGGGTTACGGAGGCGGAGCCGGCGTTGCGGACGACGAACTTGCCGTCGGCGCCCAGCTTGACCGGGACCTGGTTGGACCACCAGTCGCCCGCCTGGTAGACGATCGAACCCCCGGACGGCGGACTCGCCTGATCGGAGGGGTAGACCCGCAGCGTGCTGGCGGCGGTTCCCTTGGCCGTCAGGTTGACGGCGACCGCGCTCACGCCAGTGGCCGGCACGCCGCCCGCTCCGAGCGGTGAGACGGTGTAGGTGCCGTTCGCGGCGACCGTGACGCTGTTGGTGATGCGCGCCGGCGTCACGGGCACCGCGGCGGACCCGCCCGTGGTGGCGGAGGGCGCGGCGAAATAGCCGGCGACGTCGGCGTAGACGGTCAGCGCGGCGGTGCCGTCGTTGTTGATGGCGATTTTCCCGTCGCTTCCGGGCGCCGCGATGACGAGGTTGGACATTTCACTGGACGGGCGGTAGTCGATGTCGGAACCGCTGGGGATCGACGTGCCCGACGGGTAGGCGATGACCTTGCTCGACGCTGTGCCCTTCACGATGAGGTGGAAGACCACGTACGCGACACCGGTGGCCGGGATCCCGCCGGTGCCGGTCATGGTGAAGGCAGACGTGCCGCCCGCGGCCACCGTCTGCTTGCTGACGACCCGGGCCGTGTCCAGGGGTACGTACGTCGCACCCGCCGTCGACCCGGCGGCGGAGGTGAAGTAACCGTGGATGTCGGCATAGACGACGGCGGCCGAACTACCGGTGTTCTGCACCTTGATCTGGCCGTCGCTCCCGACCTTGACGATCAGCAGGCCGTCGTCGTACACCCCGGAGCGATAACGGGTACCTGTCACAGCCGGGGCGGCCGTCAGATCCGACGGGTAGACGATCAGGCCTCCGGCGGCGCCGGCGCCCTTGGCCGCAATGTTGATCGCGACAGCCGAGACCCCGATGGCGGGAACGGTACCGACCCCCGTCACCTTGACCGTCATCGTGGCGCCGGCCGCGATCGAGACGTTGGAGAGCACGCTGACCCGTGCGCCGAAGTACTGGCCCGCGGCGGGGCTCAGCGCGGCCGCGGACTGGGACGCGACCTGGCCGGCGGGCGACCGGGGAGGCGGGGACGGCGCGGACTTCGCCGCGACGGCGGGCACCGGGAGCGTGACCAGCGCGCTCACCACGAGGGCGAGCGCCGCCAGGAACCTCAACCAGCGATTGATCATGGGGACTCCTCATCCGAGGGTCGCGGGGGTGACGACCGTCGTCAGGGCCGCGCATGCGGCGTTCGGCCCAGTGGGGACCGCCGGGCGGACGTCCCGGCGTCGTGCGATTCCCTTCCGGACAGGGGGCTCTGTTCCGGCGCGGGTGAGATTTACTACTTGATCATTTCCGGGTCAGGCTTATGATAGAAAATCGTTCTGACCGATCTATGACCGGAAAATTCCTGATTTAGGGACTCCGCACATTGGCATCCGGACAGGCGACGCCGGGGGACGGTGGGATGCATGGACGGCTACGGGGGCTCGGTCGCGACCACGTATTTCGGCGTCCTCGGACCGCTGCGCGTATGGGCCGGAGGCGGGGAGCACGCGATCTCCCGGCGGAACGTCGCGCGGCTGCTCGGCGCACTGCTGCTCACGCCCGGACGCCTGGTGAACAGAGACTTTCTGGTGGATCAGGTCTGGGGCCCGAGCGGCTGTGACCAGCGGACCCTGCACACCACGATCTTCAGGCTCCGTGGCTGGCTGGAGGAGCAGGCCGGTCTCGCCGGCGTCGTCACGCGTGTCGGACACGACTACCGGATCGACGTGCCGCCCGAACAGGTCGACGTCGGCAGGTTTCGCGACCTGGCCCGCCGGGCCCGGGACGAGCGGGATCCGGACGTACGTGTGGAGCTGCTGCGATCCGCGCTCGCGGTGTGGCGGGGGCCCGCGCTCGACGGGCTCTTGGAATCCGGGGCATCGGCCGTTGTCGGCGAGTTGGACAAGGCCCGTGCCGAGTGCGCGTGCCGGTTGGCGGAAGCGGCACTGGAGCGCGGCCGTCCAGATGCCGCGCTCGACCCTCTGGAGCGGCTGGCCGATGAGCTGCCGTTCGACGAGATCGTGAATGCTCACGTGATCACGCTGCTCGCGCGCTGCGGCCGCCGCGCCGAGGCGCGGCGGCGGTTCGCGACGCTGCGCCGCCGCCTGGCCGACGAACTCGGGGTGGATCCCTCTCCCTCACTCGTCGAGGCATACCTCGGACTGCTGGACGCTCCTGCGCCCACGACCGTCCGGAACGAGGCCCCACCCTGCCTGCTTCCACCCGACCTGCCGGACTTCACCGGGCGCGGGCGCGACCTCGCCCTCGTCGTCGGCGCATTGGCCGGCGAGACCGCGGGGTCCGCCGGCATGATCGCGATATCCGGGATGCCGGGTGTCGGCAAGACCGCGCTCGCCGTCCACGCCGCGCACCGTCTGACCGAGCGCTTCCCGGATGGGCAACTCTTCGCGGACCTGCACGCCCACGGGCCGCACCCCGCACACCCCGCGCAGGTTCTCGCCCGCTTCCTCCGCGTGCTGGGCGTCCATCCGACCGCCATACCCGAAGGCGTGGACGAGCGGACCGAGGTGTTCCGCACCCTGCTGTCGGAAAGGCGTGTCCTGGTGGTTCTGGACAACGCGGCCGCTCTGGACCAGATCCGCCCCCTGCTACCGGGCCAGGCCACCTCGGCGGTCATAGTGACCACCCGCGCACGTCTGGCCGAGCCGTACGGGATGCGGCATGTCGCCCTGGACGTCCTGGAGCGGTCCGAGGCCATCGAGTTGCTCGAGCGCATCATCGGGTGCGCCCGGGCCGGCGGCGAGCCCCGGGCCGTCGCCGGTCTGGCCGACCTGTGCGGGCGCCTGCCCCTCGCTCTGCGCATCGCCGGAGCGCGCATGGCGATGCGGCCTCACCAGCCGGTGGCCTCACTGGTCCGCCGCCTCGCCGACGCCGCGAACCCGCTCGACCAACTGGCCGTCGGAGCGCTGGACGTGCGTGCCGGCCTGGAACTCAGCTACGCCGGCCTGGCTCCCACGGAGCGGCGGCTGTTCCGACTGCTGGGACTGCTCGACATGAGTGACTTCGCCGGCTGGACGGTCGCAGCCCTGCTCGACGGATCGCCCGCCGAGACGGAGGAACTGGCCGAGTGCCTCGTGGATGCGCATCTGCTGACCGCAGTCCGGGTGGCGGATACCGGGGAAATCCGTTACCGCTTTCACGATCTCGTACGCGCCTTCGCGTCTGAATGCGCCTATAGGGACGAGCCTGAGACAGAGCGTCGCCAGGCCCTTCGCAGGGTCTTCGACCGGCTTAAGGACCTGATCGAACGCGTTCACGAATCGGCCTGGGGCAGCGACTTCGTGGTGGCGCGCGGGCACCGGCGCTCCCCTGCTGCCGACCCCGCTGCCGACGGCGGGTCCTCAGTCCCGCACCGTTGGTTCCACGCCGAAAGGGCGAACATCGTCACGGCCGTGCGCCAGGCCGCGAATCTCGGGATGCACCGAACGTGCTGGACGCTCGCGATCGGCGCCACCTTCCTTTACGAATCCCACCACGCGTACGACGAGTGGCGCCAGACTCACCAGGTGGCGCTGTCGGCTGCCGCCGCGAGTGGTGACGACCTCGGCGTAGCCGCGGTGAACGGCAGTCTCGCCCTGATGCACGCGGACATGCATCAGTGGGGACAGGCCGAGATGGCCCTGGAGGCCAGCGTGCCGCTGCTGGAGTCCCGGGACGAGGAGACGCTCGGCCGCCTTCTCGTCCTCGCCGGCTGGATCGACTACAAGCGCGGGCGGTTCCGTGAAGCGCTGTTCCACTACCAGCGGGCCATCGCGATTCTCCAGAGGTCGGGAAGCCGCGGCGCCCTCGCGATGGCCTTGCGGTGTGCTGCTCAGCTTCACCTCGATCTCGGCGAGCTCGACCTCGCCGAGCAGGCCGTGGAGCGGGCTCTCGCGCTCGGCGAGGCCGGCGGCCACTACTCACGGCTGAGAGCCCTGGCCATCTTCGGTGATCTTCGGGTGGCCGGCGACCGCTTGGCCGACGCGCAGTCGGTCTTCGGCGAGGTGCTCGACGCCGCTCACCAAACCGGCTCCCCCCGTCTCCAGGTCCACGCCCTGTATGGGCTCGGCATCGTCTGCTCGCGGAAAGGCGCGTACGACAACGCCGAGTCCTACCTGCGGGCGGCCCTGACCCAGGCGCGTCAGGACCTGCAGCAGGACTACCAGGTGCGTATCCTGCTGGCCCTGGCGGACAGCCGGCAGGGCCAGCGCCGTTACGACGATGCGGCCGACTGTCTCCACCGCGCCGTCGCCGTCAGCCGGTCAATGCGGGCACCCCACTGGGAGGCGCGGGTGATCCGGGCGCTGCGTGACCTTCGCGTCGGCTCCCGAGGCGGGCGATGACGACGCCGGAGGGAGAGTCTGACCTCGACGCAACCGCCCGGGACGTCCCTACCGCGGGACCCAGCGGATCAGTCGACAGGACGGCGGGGGTGGGAGCAGGGCGTTGACGCGGTCGGAGTCGGGCCAGACGTAGGGGAGGTCGTCGGAAAGACCGCGGAGCAGCGCCCCGAGCCCGCCGCGTCGTGCTTCACCCCCAGGCGCTCGCGCACGTAGTCGCGATACCGCGCAGCCGACCGCACCGCTTCCACCCCGACCGCCACACTGTCCGGCAGTCCCAGCGCGGTGCGTATGTGACCGGCCACCGCGTCGGGAACCTCGTCCAGGCCAGGGAAATAGCGCATCCGCTGAGCGCGCCTGCTCGGCGTGAGCCCCGGCACGCTCTACAACCACATTCCGGACCCGCGCGAGCTGCGAGCCAGCCGACCGGCGGCACTGGAAGGGGGCAGACCAAGTACGCCGGGAAGGGTTAATAGGGCTGGTCAGAGGCCGTGACTGTTGCTTACTCGGCATGGCCGTCGGGCGACCCCGGCGGAGGGGCGCGTGATCCAATGTCCGATAAGTCGCTGGATCTCCGGCATATGATCATGCGCCTATGAGCGACATCACCGAACCCGCGATCGCCCGGGTGGACGTCCGTATGCCCGGGGGGGTCATGGCCGAGGATCCGCTCGCGGTCCAGAGCCAGCCCAATATCCTGATCGGCATCGACGACGGGCGCGTGTCCTTGGACCCGGGAATTGGCCCTCCAGCTGGTCTTCGGAGAACATCCGGGTCGACATCGGCCACCCACCACACCGCCACCGGTCAGGACCGTACGAACCGTAGCGGAAGTGATCAATAGACGGAACAGGCCCGCATCAGTGCACATCAGGCAAATCCGTTGGAATTTCCCCAGGACTACAGCGAGGCCCACCAGTCCCAGTCCTCCACATGAGCGCCGTTCTGAACGCAGGCTGTGGCGTCTCTTCTCCGCGGTTGCCGGGTAAGATCCGGGAGTTTGAACGAGCCGTGGTTCCGGGACGGGAGTGCCGCGGCCCGCGAGTGTGGCGAGCGCATCCGCGAGACCGTCCGAGGGGGCATCACATGACGCAGCAGGGGACCATCGCGATAGAGCGCATGGACGGATCAGCCGCAGCGCCGGCCGAGGACGCGTTCAGGCTGATCTATGCCGAAGCGTTCGCCGAGCCTCCCTACAACGAGACCGAGGACGACGTCGCCGCCGCCTTCCGTCGTTTTCCCTCCCAGGCCCGCAAGCACACCTTCCGCGCTGTCTTGGCCCGTACCCAGGACGGCGAGCCGGTCGGCATGGCGTACGGCTACCCGCTCGACCCCGACACGGGCTGGTGGGACGAACTGACCGAGCCAGTGCCCGACGACATGCGACGGGAGGACGGACACCGCACCTTCGGGCTGATGGAACTTGCCGTGCGCGGACCGTGGCGCGGGCAGGGCATCGCGCGGCGTCTGCACGAGACGCTGCTCGACAGCATTGAGGCCGAGCGGGTGTTGTTGAACGTCCACCCGGGCAGCAAGGCAGCCTCGGCTGCCTACCGGGCGTGGGGATACCGCAAGATCGGCGAGGCGCGGCCATGGGGGACAGGCGCGGACCTCCATGACGTGATGCTGCTCGACCTGCACTGAAAGCAGCCTTATGAACGGAGCCTGTGGTCCCGCTGGCTGCGGGACCACACGCCGTTCGGTGCATTCGGCGATCGGACGGAGCCATTGAACCCCTACTCGGAGCCCGAGCCTTGTGCCTGGCGCACCGCTGTGCGGGATGGCCACGCGTCATATGACCAGGGGATCGAAAACCACGGCCAGGCCGCCGACGCGCCACCCGTGAACACGGCCGCCTGTCTCGATGGCAAGGTCAGTGCGAATGAGCCATTTCGTGAGCCTCTTCGAGAGAACATCCCGCCAGGAGCGCCGCAACCCCGCCGGCGAAGTTGGAGCACTCGAAGATGTCGTTGTGCGGGCAGGCCAACCCATGGGCGATGGCAGTACGTGCCACCTGAGCCTGTGCAATCCGTTGATCCAGCTCGTTGAGCTTGCGCTGGTACAGCTCCCGCCAACCGTCGCCGGCCGGCGAACGAGACGCGATGAACGCTTTGACCTCCCGCAACGTGAAACCGACATCTCGCAGCAACAAGACCACGCCGACCAGCTCGACCGCCGATGGCGGATAACGCCGTTGGCCTGAGACCCGGGCCGGCGCCGGGAGCAGGCCGAGCTCCTCCCAGTAGCGCAGAGCGGAGGTGGCGACACCCGTGCGGCTCGCCAGCTCACCGATCGTCAACTGCTCGCTCATTTGACTTCAAGCATACTTGAAGCCGTTGACTGGCGATCATGCAGACAGCAGGTACATCTCTCAAGCAACGCGCGCTCAGATACTTGGTGAGCCAGGCCCATCGCCCCCGAGGCATCATCGGGTGGGCGAACGGCTGGATGTTCGCTCTTCGCCCCTCCAACCGGCAGCGCAACATCTGGGCGGTGTCGTTGCTGGACGTGCAGCCCACCGACCGGGTGCTGGAGGTCGGCTTCGGTCCCGGCGTCGCCATCGCCGAGTTCGCCGGCCGCGCCACCCGGGGCCACGTCTTCGGCATCGACCACTCTCAGGCCATGGTCCGGCAGGCCACTCGCCGCAACGCCGCCGCCGTCCGCGCCGGCCGCGTGCACCTCACGCACGCCTCCGTGGAGCAGTTGCCGAGCTTCGGCGATCCGCTCGATGCCATCCTCGCCGTCAACTCCGCAGGGTTCTGGCCCGACCCGGTGGAGCGGCTCCGCGAACTGCGCCGCCTGCTCCGCCCCGCAGGACGAATCGCGCTCGTCAGCCAGCCCCGCTGCCCCGGCGCCACCCGGGACACCACCACCCGAGCCGCCCAAGAGCTCCAGGACCTGCTCACCCAGGCCGGCTTCACCCACCTCCGGGTTGAGACCCTCGAACTCGACCCGCCCGTCGCCTGCGTGCTCGCCAACAATCCGACCGGCATGCCGTAGACGTTCGCGACCTTGCGCCGTGCTGTCCGTTTGCCGATTCCAAGGTCGGGCGTGGATCCTTCGCCGGCAGGTACTTCGGCGACGTCTACGCCTCACAGGGTGGACCCGCCTTGACGCGCCGCATGAGTCGCTCCATGGAGCCCCGATATCCGTGGAGGTGCTCCAGCCACCACGTGGCGCCCGCGTCGGCATAAGCCTTCACCGAGGAGCCGGGCTCGCTCACTCCGATGATCGCCACGTCGAAATCCGCGTCCGAAGGCCGGTGCCGGCGCACTTCCCCGACCTGAACAGCGAGTGAGTCGGGCGACAGCGTCATGCGGCCTTCCTGGTCGTCGCCGCCGACGATCCAGCCATCCCAGCGAGCGGCACGGCGAAGAGCGCCCGGAGCCGAGCCGCCGACCCACACCGGGACCCGAGGGCGCTGGAGGGGCAGCGGCGACAGCCGTACGCCATCGACCGTGTAGTGGGCGCCCTGGTGGCGCACTTCGTCGCCGGACCAGAGCAAGGAGATCACTTCAAGTGCCTCGTCGAGCACGACCCCACCGGGCCGAGGCAGGCCGAAAGCGGTGAACTCACCGGTCACCCCGCCCAGCCCGGCACCCAGAATCGCCCGTCCACCGCTCAACCTGTCGAAAGTGGCCACGGTATGAGCCAGCGTTTCCGGACGATGCCGGGCCACGGCGGTCACCGCCGTACCCAACCGGATACGAGAGGTTTCCTGGGCAGCGGCGGCCAGCACCACCCACGGGTCGGCCGACGGCGTCCCCCAGGCGAAGGCAAGGTGGTCCCACACCAGCACCGAGTCCCATCCGGCGGCCTCGGCCTCCCGAGCCAAAGCAACCAAACGGGACGGCTCGGCGAGGTCACCGAGGATCGCGACGTCGATGCCGTAACGCATCTCCCCACCCAAGCACTCGGCTCCGACAGTTCATGTCCCTCTGAAGCGTCCAGAGCACCGTGACAACGCTGAAGGCACAAGACGAAGTGTGGACGCCTGGAGCAGGTGCCAAGACCTATGCCCGCCTCCCGCTCGCCGAGATGATGGCCGTCTCCATCAGTAGGGGTTCGGCTTGCGGTGATCGCCGGGCAGGGGCCAGGAGCACGGGATCTTCGGGCTCGTCACGGTCAAGTGACGCGGTCCGGCCGGCCGACAGGGTGAGCAGACCGTCCCTATCGGGTCGGTGAATGCCTGCCGCCCGCCGCTCAACTGCGCAGCTGCGCGTTGAGCCGTGCGGCCTGTCGCGTGAGGTGGTCGCGTTCGGGGAGGTTGGGCGCTGATCGGGCGGCTTCGGCGTAGAGCCGTGCTGCGGTGACCGGGTCACCGTCACGCTCGTGCAGGTACGCCGCGGCGGCGGTGTGGCGGGGCAGGGCGGGGTCGAGCTCCGCCAGGGCGGCCAGGCCGGCCCGCGGGCCGTCGGCCTCGCCGACCGCGACGGCCCGGTTGAGGCGGGCCACCGGGTTGTCGGTGAGGCGAACCAGTTCGTCGTACCACTCGACGATCTGCACCCAATCGGTCTCCTCGGCCGTCCGGGCGTCGGCGTGGAGCGCGGCGATGGCGGCTTGGGCCTGGAACTCGCCCAGGCGGTCGCGGGCGAGGGCTGCCTGGAGCACGTCGACCCCCTCGGCGATCAGGCGGGTGTTCCACAGGCTGCGGTCCTGCTCGGCGAGGGGTACGAGCCTGCCGTCGGGGCCGGTCCGTGCCGTGCGCCGCGCGTGGTGGAGCAGCATGAGCGCGAGCAGGCCCGCGACCTCCTCATGGTTGGTCTTGGCCGCCAGTTGGCGAGTGAGCCGGATCGCCTCGGCGGCGAGGTCGACGTCGCCGGAGTAGCCCTCGTTGAAGACCAGGTAGAGCACGCGCAGCACGGTGACGACGTCCCCGGGCTGGTCGAATCGGACGCCCGAGACAGTCCGCTTGGCCCTGCTGATGCGCTGGGCCATGGTCGCCTCCGGCACGAGGTAGGCCTGCGCGATCTGACGCGTGGTCAGGCCGCCGACCGCGCGCAGTGTGAGTGCGACGGCCGAGGCCGGTGTCAGGGACGGGTGGGCGCACAGGAAGTACAGCTGGAGCGTGTCGTCCACCGCCTCGCCCGGGCCGGGCATGGGCTCGCCCTCGACGCGTACCTCGCGGTGCCGTCGGGAGGTATCAGCGCGGGCGGCGTCGAGGAACTTGCGCCAGGCCACGGTGACCAGCCAGCCCTGGGGGTCCCGCGGCGGGTCGTCCGGCCACACGCGCACGGCCTCGACCAGGGCGTCCTGCACGGCGTCCTCGGCCGCCGCGAAGTCGGCTCCGCGACGCACGAGGACACCGATCACCGTGGGCACCAGCTCCCGCAGCAGCGACTCGTTCACTCGGTCACCGTGGGCGGCTCGGCCAGGAAGGGGCGCACCTCGAGCCACTCGTGGATCGGCTTCCCACCCGCACCCGGAGCCGCGGACAGCTCCCCGGCCAGCTCGACTGCCCGCTCGTAGGTCTCGACGTCGATCACCATCCAGCCGGCGATCAGGTCCTTGGTCTCCGCGAACGGGCCGTCGGTGACCGGCGGCCGCCCCTCGCCGTCGTAGCGGACGAACGTGCCCTCCGGGGAGAGTGCCTGGCCGTCGACGAACTCGCCGGTGCCCTCGAGCCGAGCGGCGAAGTCACGCATGTACTGCACGTGGGCCGAGATCTCCTCCGGCGTCCACTGGTCCATCGGCACGTCGTTGACCGCTGCCGGCGCGCCACGGTAGTGCTTGAGCAGCAGGTACTTGGCCATCATGTTTCTCCTTGGTGCGGTACAGCCCATTGTGGCCGTGTTCACTCAGGGGACGGAGCCGCGCGCGGGTTCTCGACATCCCACCGGGACTTTTTTTGGCGGACTTCGATGACACCACGCACTCCGAGGCGCCACGGAGGCGGCACAGGGGGCCACTACGTGTCCGAGGCGCGAAGGGCACGCCGGCGGGCCTGCATCTGAGCGACGCCCATCCCACGGTGGCCGAGCGGCAGCTGAGCGACGGCTGGGCCGACCTGGTCATCGTGTTCCGCTACGACGACACTGTGCCGGACGACGGCATCCGCTGCTCCTATCTCCTCGACGACCCGATGGACCTGCTCAGCTGGCCACGTCGGGCAGACGCTCAACGACCACCGGGACTCGGCGTGGATCGCCGGGTGCCAGAACTGTCGCGGCGAACTGGTCCAGTTCTGCCAGGCCGCCGGGTTCACCCCGCGCATCGCGTACACCAGCGATGACATCGTCGTCGCCGCTGGTGATCCACGGCATTGGACCCACCCTCTTAGATGATCTTGCCGGGGTTGAGTATCCCGGCCGGGTCCAGCGCCGACTTGACCGCGCGGTGCAGTGCCAGCACGTCCTCGCCCAGCTCGGCCTGCATGCCGCGCTTCTTCAGCAGGCCCACGCCGTGCTCGCCGGTGACCGTGCCGCCCAGCGCGATCGCGTCGTCCAGGATCGCCTCGAACGCCTGTTGCGCGCGGGCGCGCGCCTCCTCGTCCCCGACGGGCACCACGATGAGCGGATGCAGGTTGCCGTCGCCCGCGTGCGCGATGTTGGCGATGTGCACGTCATGCGTACGGGCGTGCCGCTCGATGCGCGCCAGCATCTCGGGCACCTGGCCGCGGGGCACACACACGTCCTCGGTCAGCACCGGCCCCAGCCGTTCCAGCGCCGGGTAGGCCAGCCGCCGGGCCGAGAACAGCGCCTCCGCCTCCTCCGCGTCCGTGGAGCGGGTGCTGAAGACAGCCCCCGCCTCGTCGAAGCACGCCTGAAGGGCGGCCGCCTCGTCCTCGTCGCCGGTGTCGATGCGGCCGAGCAGCAGGACGTCGCCGAGGTCGGCCAGCCCCATGTTCTTCCAGTCGTCCACGGCCCGCAGGCAGTAGCGGTCGACCAGCTCCAGCGCGCTCGGCGTGATGCCGGACGCGGCCGCGGCGGCGACCGCCCGCCCCGCGTCCACCAGCGAGCCGAACGCGCCCACGATCGTCTTCGGCGGGCTCTCCGGCAGCCGCAGCAGCCGCACGGTGATCTCGGTGATCACGCCCAGTGTGCCCTCGGAGCCGACGAAGAGCCCGGCCAGGTCGTAGCCCGCCACGCCCTTCCTGGTCCTGCGGCCGACCCGCACCAGGCTCCCGGCCGCCGTGACGACCTGGAGGGCCAGAACGTAGTCGCGGGTCACGCCGTACTTGACGCAGCAGACGCCGCCCGCGTTGGTGGCCGCGTTGCCGCCGATCGTGGACCACGGCGAGCTGGCCGGGTCGGGCGGATACCACAGGCCGTGCTCGGCCGCCACGGCCCGCAACCGGTCGTTCACCACGCCCGGCTGGACGACCGCGAGCTGCTCGTCCGCATCGATCTCCAGGATGCGGTCCATGCCGTCGAGGGCGAGCAGGACGCAGCCGTCCACGGAGTTCGAGCCGCCCGACAGGCCCGTCCCCGCGTCGCGGGGCACGACCGGCACCCGGTGCTCGGCGCAGAGCGCCACCACCCGGCGCACCTGCTCGGCGTCCTCGGGCCTGGCCAGCGCGACGGCCCTGCCCCTCGGCGCCCAGGCGGCCTGGTCGCCGGAGTACGCCGCCACCACGTCGGGGTCGAGAACGAGCCGGCTCGGGGGCAGGGCGGCGGACAACGCCTCAAGGAACTGCACGCCAGCACCGTAACAAGCGGGACCAGGCCGGAGTCAGGTGGGTGCTGTCCGCCGCCCCTCAGCCGTCACCCTCGGGCGAGGTCAGGAAGTCCTGCAGCTCACGGTGCCGGAACTGGTACGTCGCGCCGCTGACGCGCAGCAGCCGGGCCTCGCACGCCCAGTCGAGAAAGCTCCACAGCCGCAGCGGGAGCAGCCCGCGCGTCGCCGCGACGGTCAGCCCGATCACGGTACGGGTCCAGGCGACGGCGCCGAAGGCCAGGCCGAAGGTCACACCGCCGATGAGCGCGCACACCAGCGACTCCACGATGTCCTGGCTCATGACGAACACCAGGAAGGCGGCGACCCCGCCGGTGAGGCCGAAGGCCAGCCCGATCACGGGATTGCGGTGCAGGGCCTCGCGCGGGTGGGCGAGCTCGGCGTCCATGCTCCATCCCCCGGTGGTGATCTTGAAGACGACCCCGAGCGCGAACGCCAGGACGAAGGCCCCGCTCACGCCCGCGACCAGCGCCGGGGGACCGGCGTGGGCCAGCCGCAGCGGCGCCAGCCCGGTGATCGCGCCGCACAGGCCGAAGCCCGCCAGCGTGATGGGTTCGGCGCGGATCGCGTCGGCAACGGTCATGCGCTCGGCTCCGAGGCGGCCGGCGGCGGTCAGGCCGATGACCGTTCCGAGCGTCAGCCCGCCCGTGCCCCCGGCGACGACGGCGAAGGCCGGGCCGAAGATGTTCCCGCCGGTCAGGACGAGCCCGGCCAGCCCCCCGAGCACGCCGACGGGCAGGCCCGCCAGGGCGCCGAGCAGGGCGCCGGTCACGCGCCGCCGGCGGGGGACGTTGCTCCGCCCGCCCGCCGCGGCCGGCCAGGGCGACAGCGACAGGCCGGTCACGATGCCCACCCAGGACTTCATGAGCACCAAGGTGAGCACCTGCTCCGCGCTGAGGCCGGCGCCCGGGTCACCGGCCGCGGATCCCATCCAGAAGGCGATCATGGCGATGACCGCGAGGAGCACGGCGCACATGCAGTGCAGTACCCGGACCAGGCGCCAGCCGCCGATCGGCCACAGCAGGTGGGGGACGATGTCGATCGCCGTCAGGCCGGGCGGCGGCCGGCCCGCCCCGCTGGTGCGGGCCGCCTGCCACCGCAGGTGCGCCGCCAGGTGCACGAGCCATGATCGCACCTGGTCCGGCTGGTACGCGGTGCCATGGGCGGCGCGGGGCGTCAGGCGAGTGGCCGCCGGGACGTACGCCTCCAGCAGCCGCAGGGCGATCAGCTCGGCCCCTACGCGGGGGTCGGCGTGCGGATCCACGCGCAGCAGGTCGTACGGGTCGGCACCGGACTCCACGGCGGTGGCGGTCAGCAGCAGCCGCCACGGCGTGGCGAGGGCGGAGCGCACGGCCCTGCCCGCCGGTCCGGACAGTGCCTCCCGGATGTTGTCGCGGTGCCCCGCGCAGGGGTGGCCGTCCGGCCAGCGGGCCCTCAGGTACACGGCGATCTGTTCGGGGCTCAGGTCGTGGAGCCGGATCGGGACGGAGCCGTCGAGCCAGACCCCGGCGGCGCGCAGCTCGGAGTGGCGGTCGGCCCGGCAGGTCACGACGACCGCGCCGGGCCGCCGCCCGGACAGGTCGCTGTAGCGGTTGAGCTCGGCCAGCAGGCCGATCGCCCGGCGCGGGGAGCCGGACGACGGCTCGGGGTCCAGCTCGTCCAGGCCGTCCACCACCGGCAGCACCCTGCGGTCGCGGACGAGCCGCAGCGCGTCGTCGGTCGCGAGGCCGAAGTCCTGCACCAGTTGCTCGGCCAGCCAGATCTCGAACGGCCTGCCCAGGGTCCAGCGGGCCGCGTTCAGGCGGACCGGCACCATCCGCCGGGGGTCTTCGGCGGTCAGCAGGGGCTCCAGCAGTTGCAGCACCAGCTCGATGGCGAGCACCGTCTTGCCCGCTCCCGACTCGCCCACGACCAGCAGGCGCTGGGAGCGCAGGCCGGTGAAGAAACGGCCGATCGTGTGGAGGTCGTCCGGCTCCTCGCCGGTGTTGTCGTGGTGGGCCCGGCCGAAGGAGACGGGGGCGATGCCGTAGCCGCCGAGCAGGGCCTTGCGTGCCCGGTCCTCCTCGCGGACCACGCGGCGGACCAGCAGCTCGACCGCCGGGTCCGGGCCGGCGCCGCTCCCCGCCGGAGCCACCACGACATCCCCCTCGACGGCGGGCGCGAGCGATGGGGGAGTAGCGGCCGCGGGCGGTGGGGAAGGAGCGGCGTCAGACGGGGGCGGCACGGGAGGAATCGCCTCGGACGGGGGCGGTCCGGCCAGGGCCGCCCTCGCCGCGCGCCAGCGCTCGAGCTCCTCGGGGATCAGCTCGGCCGGATAGTCGCAGGAGCGGAAGCACGCGGTGACGAACGCCCGGACGAACTCCCAGCGCGGCAACCGGTGGGTCTGCCGCAGCACGTGCGAGGTCGTGCTCTTCGGCAGCGTGTCCACCAGGGCGCCGTCCGAGGCCGGCGTCCGGCCGCCGAGCGAGCGCAGCCTGCTCAGGGACGGCTCGCCAGCCCACTGCCGCAGCCGCACCAGCGACCCGACGAACTCCGCCACGCTGGCGGCCCGCGCCGGATCGGGCGGACGGGGACGATCCGCGCTCATCAGTGCCCCGTCCTCACGAGCGCCCACACGAACGTCGTCCGGCCGCGCCGGGGCCACCGGCCGGGCACGCACACGCCCTCCAGAGTCTGGACGTGGCGGCACTCCATCAGGAAGTTCCGCGCCTCGTCGGCCTCCACCAGGTCCCGGCCGACCGCGATGGGGACGAACCCGTGCCGAGGGATGTAGACCCAGCGCCCGCGATCCCAGTCATAGGGGTCGAACCAGCGATGGCGGACCGTGCCCGACACCCGCACTTCCCGCCCCTCCCGGGTCAGCACGAACGAGCCCTGCGAGCGCAGCAGGCTCATCCTGCTCACGTAGAACAGCTCGGTGCCGATGAAGGCGTTGATCCGCGCGTCCCAGTGGTCGTGCAGCCAGGCCGAGGCGTGGTCGTCCAGCAGCCCGGCCCGCCGGAGGAGCTGCCGTTCGAACCGCCGCTGGTTCTTACGCTCGGCCTTCTTGATCACCTTGAACGAGCGCAGCCAGCGCGGCGACATCGTCCGGGAGGCGCCCGCCCCGTCCATGAAGTGCTGGAGGAAGTCCGAGGCGATCGGGTGGACGTCGCGGCCACCGTCGATGATCGAACGGAACAGGCCGACCAGCTCCGGCACCGGCCTGCCCGTCCGCCGCCGCAGCCCTCGCAGGAACATGCCGGCCTTCTCCGTGATGCGATCGAGGGTCACGAACACGTCGGGTGGTACTCCTCCTGCGGGACGAGAATCTTCCATTCCTCGCGGTTGAGCGCGCGGCCCGCGTTGGCGCAGGCCGCGGCCACCAGGTCGGCGGGTGTGCCGGCGTGCCACAGCCGCGCGGTGCCGTCGCGGGACACCGTGGCCACGACCGTCCCGCCCCGGTCGTAGACGAGGCCGGCCACACCGCGGGCGTGGCCGGTCATGGGGATGCCGAGCGGCCGGTAGACCCGCAGGTCCCACAGCAGCACGTCGCCGCTCTGGAGGCCGGTGGCCAGCACCTCGCCGTCCGGGCTGAAGGCGAGCGCGTTCGGCACGTCGTCCTCGGGGATCAGCGCGACGCCGGTCACGCGCCGGTGCGGGACGTCCCACAGCCGCACGGCGTCGTCGGCCGCCGTGTACGCCAGCGTCCGGCCGTCGGGGCTGAAGGCCAGGTCGTTGACCAGCCCACCGGCGGACGCGGGGGGCATGCCGTCGAGCTGGCGGCGGGTGGCCACGTCGAAGAGCCGCACCCGGGAGTCGAAGCCCGCGCTCGCCAGGGTCCTGCCGTCAGGGCTGATGGCCATCCCCGTGATGACGTCGGTGTGGTCGGGGACGCGGATGCGCGGCCCGACCTCCCGGCGGCTCGCGACGTCCCAGAACGCGATGGCCTGCTCGCGCTGGACCGCGACGAACGTGCCGTCGGGACTGAGCTCGGCCAGGCCGTCGAACAGGGCGTCGTGCACGATCAGGCGGCGGCTCGCGAGGTCCCACAGCCGCAGGCCGTCCATGGCGGAGGTCAGGAGCGTGCGCCCGTCGGGCATGAAGGCGATCTTGGTGACGGAGCCGCGGGCGTCCGGGGAACGCAATGGGGGACCGGCGGGGCGCTGGGTGGCCACGTCCCAGAGCTGGACGCCGGAGCCCTTCCCCTCGGCGGCGCCGGTGGCCAGGATCCGTCCGTCGGGGCTCAGCGCGACGGCGTCCCGGGCGGGCAGCGGCCGCCCGATCTGCAGGTGGACCTGCGGGTCGGCGAGCCGGACCAGGCCGTCGTCGCCGCCGGCGGCCAGCAGCCTCCCGTCCGGGCCGAACGCCACCCGCCGCACGCTCATGCCGTTGTCCTGGAGCGCGACCACCTGCTGCCGGGTGGCGGTGTCCCAGAGCACGGTGCGGCCGGTCCGCCCGCCGGTGGCGATCCTGGTGCCGTCGGGGCTGAAGGCGATCGAGTTGAAGCCGGTGTTGCGATCCTTGATCACGCCTGTTGGCTCGCCCGAGGCCAGGCTCCACAGCCGGGCGGTGTTGTCGAAGCTCACGGTCGCGAGCGTGGTCCCGTCCGGGCTGAACGCGACGTCGAGCACGGCCTCGCTCTGCCTGGCGACGGGGGCGCCCAGCGGGCGGGACGTGGCGGGGTCCCACAGCCGTACGGCCTTGCCTCTCGCGACGGCCAGGCTCCTGCCGTCCCGGCTGAACACCACCCTGCGGACGATGCTCGCCAGCTCCCGCCCGTGGTCGGGGCGGCCCAGGGCGGGGCCGCGCGGGCGGTGCGCGGCCGCGTCCCACTGCCGGACGACGCCGGTGAAGTCGCCGGTCACGAGGGTCGTCCCGTCCGGGCTGTAGGCCAGCGCCGACACCACCTCGTCGTGGTGCAGCTCGGGCCCCAGCTCGCGGTGGGTGGCCACGTCGTAGAACCGTACGGTGTCGAGGCACGCGGTGGCCAGGGTCCGGCCGTCGGGGCTCAGGGCCAGCTCGACGCTGGAGCAGTCGTACTTCGCGCGGGTGATGGGGGCGCCGAGCTGCCTGCGCGAGGCCGTGTCCCACAGGCGCGCGGTGCCGTCGTCGCTCCCGGTCGCCACGATCCTGCCGTCGCCGCTGAACGCCAGGGACATGACGCCTTTCGTGTGCCCGGAGAGCTTGCCTCTGCCGGTGCCGGTCGCCGCGGACAGCAGGCGGTTGCGGGCCGCGTCGGTACGGGCGACGTCCCAGGCCGCCACGGCCAGCATCGAGGCCAGGGCGACATCCCCGGTGACCTCGCTCTGCGCCGCGAGCTGGCGGGAGAGCGCAACCTTGCGCTGCGCGTCGGCCTCGTCCGCCGCGTTGACGGCGGTGGCGGCGGCGATGAGGGCGAGCACCGACAACATCGCGAGGCCGGCGACGGCGAGCCGGCGGCGGCGGCTGGCCCGCCGGACCTCCCGCGTGGACGCCGCGACGAAGCCGTCGACGACGGGGCCTGGCGGCGGGTAGCCGTCGGGGTCGCGCTCCCAGCGGGGCCGGCTGTCCTGCACGGCCAGCAGCCGGGCGCCCCGGTAGAGGAACGCGGGGTCGCGGTGGTTGTCGGCCCACTGCGCGGCGGCCTCCAGCAGCCGGTCGTACACCGCCTGCGCGGCGAGGTCGGGTTCGAGCCATTGCCGCAGGGTGGGCCAGGCGGTCAGGAGAGCGTCGTGGGCGATCTCGACGGTGTCCTCGTGCAGGGTGAGCAGGCGCCGGTCGGCGAACGCGGACAGCAGCGCCCCGATCTCCTCCTGCCGCCGCGCCGAATGCGCGGAGGCGGCGGCGTGCACCTCGGCCAGCCGCGCGCGGCGCCGGGCCACCTGCCCGCCCGTGGTGATCAGGGTCAGCCGCCGGAAGATCCGCAGCGCGGCCTTGCGGTCCTCCGGGCCCAGCCGGTCGAGGACCTCGTCCGCCGTGCGGCGCACGGAGTCGCGGACCCGGCCGGACTCCTCATACCCCCGCAGGGTCAGGGTGTCGTCCTTGCGCCGCTCCCACGTGTTGCGCAGCGCCTGCGAGAGCAGGGGCAGCGCGCCGGCCTGGTAGCGATCGCCGGCCCGCAGCTCGGCCAGGATGGTCTCCACCAGGCCGGGCTCGAGCTCCAGGCCGGCCGTGGCCGCGGGGCCGGTGATGGCCAGCCGCAGGTCCGCCTCCGACATCGGCTCGACGATGGCCTGCCCGTCCTGGATGGCCTCGGCGAACTGCGGGTAGGCGGCGCAGCGGTCCCAGTGGTCCGCGCGCACCCCGATGATCACTCCGGCGCCATGCGGGCCGCCGGCCAGCGCGTGCAGGGTCGCCACGAACGCCTGGCGCTCGTGCTCGTCGCTCACGAGGGTGAACAGCTCCTCGAACTGGTCCACCACCAGCAGGAGGCGCCCGCGGAAGGGCTCCTCGGTCACGGCCTCGGCCAGGGCCCGCCGGGGGTCGTCGCGCAGCCGCCCGGCCACCGTCTCCGCGTGCCCGCCGAACGCCTCGGCCCATCCCCGCGCGAGCGCGCGCAGCGGCTGCGCGGTGGGCGTGGTGAGCAGGCACCGCCATTCCGGCACCCCCGTGACCGGCAGCTCTCCCTTGGCGACCGCCGGGATCAGGCCCGCCCGTAACAGCGACGACTTGCCGACACCCGAGGCGCCCGAGACCAGCAGGATGGACCCGTGGCCGGTCAGCCGCCGTCCCAGGCGTTCGAGGAGACTGCGCGTGGCCCGCGTACGCCCGAAGAACAGCTCGGCCCTGCCCGCCTCGAACGGCGCGAGACCCTGGTAGGGGCAGACCTCGCGGAGATGGTCCCCCTGCTCGCCCATGGCGGTCATTCTGACAAACCACGGCCACGGGCATCAAACGCCTATCGTCCGATTTCGTCCAATGTCGTCCCATCAGTGGCCGGAACGGCCGGAACGCGGATCTGATGGACGCGCTGCCAGTTGATAGAGAGGCCCGGCTCCGGCCGCGGCCCTCCATGGGGGACGGCGGGAGACACCTTGTACTCGGCACGATGGCCTCTGCCCGACGCCGCCGGGGAAACCGGCGCCGGGCATTCCGCGGGAGCGTTGCTGCGTGGATGGCGCAAGCGCGCGTTGATGACCCAGGAGCAACTCGCTGAGAAGGCGGGGCTCAGTGTCCGGACCGTGCGCCGGCTGGAGAAGGGCGGGCTCTGGCAACCCCGCAGCAGGTCCGTCCTGCTGCTGGCGCAGGCGCTGGGGCTGGACGAGGAGGAGCGGGCGCTGCTGGCCGGCGCCACCCGCGGCCTGCCGGTCGCCGTCACTCCTGGCCCGCCGGTGGCCGTCACCGGCGGCCCGCCGGTCGCCGCCGAGGGCGACGAACCCGTCCGGAGCTGTACGCCGCCCCCGACGATCGTCCCCCGGCAACTCCCTGCCGACCTCGCGGCGCTGGTCGGCCGGGAACGCGAGCTCGCGTCGCTGGTCGGCCGGGAGCTCGAGCCGATGCCACCGGCAGGCCGGGGGCCCGGGCGGGTGGTGCCGGTGCACGATCGCGGCGCGGACGCGGGACCGGTCGTCTCGCTCGACGGCATGGCGGGAACGGGCAAGACCGCGCTGGCGGTGCACGCCGCCCACCGGCTCGCGCCCGGCTTCCCCGACGGGCAGCTCTTCGTGGACCTGCACGGTCACGCCCGCACCATGGCCCCGGTCGAGCCGGGCGCGGCCCTGGCCCGCATGCTGCGCGCGCTCGGCGTCCCGGGCGAGGACGTCCCTGAGCACCTCGACGACCGCGCCGCGCTGTACCGCAGCGTGCTGGCGGAGCGCCGGATGCTGATCGTGCTGGACGACGCCGCCGACGAGCACCAGATCCAGCCGCTGCTGCCCGCAGGCCCCGGCTGCCGCGTGATCGTCACCGGCCGCCGGCGCCTGAGCGGCCTCGGGGACGCCAGGAACCTGTCGCTGGACGTCCTGTCCCCGGCGGCGGCGGTCGCCCTGCTCGTCGATGTGGCCGGACGGGAGCGGGTCGCGGGCGTGCCAGGGGACGACCTGCAGGAGGTGGTGGCGAGCTGCGGGCTGCTGCCCCTGGCCGTCCGCGTCGCCGCCGACCGGCTCAGGGCGCACCCCACGTGGAGCGTGCGGCACCTGCTGGACCGGCTCGCCGATGACCGGCTGGGCGAGCTGAGGGCCGGACGGCACGACGTCGCCGCCGCCCTGGACCGCTCCTACGACCGGCTCGCCCCCGACCAGCGGCGTGCGTACCGGCTGCTGGGGTCGCGCGCCGGCGCTGACTTCGGCGCCGACGCGGCCGCCGCCCTCCTGGAGACGACCGCGCCCCGGGCGGAACGGCTGCTGGAGCGGCTGCTGGACGTGCACCTCCTGCGGGAGGCCGCGCCCGGCCGCTACCGGTTCCACGCGCTGGTCCGCGATCACGCCTCCCGGGCGAGGTCGTGCCCCGGAGACTGACGTGCCGTCCCCGGTTCCGGCAGGCAGGAGGCCCCGCCGGAGGCCGTCGCCCCGCCGCCGTAGCCGACGGCCGCCGCGGCGGAGGCGCACAACGACGTCGAACCGCTGGCGTCGTTGCTGTTCGGGACGGCGGTGACGATCGGGCGGTCCCAGTTCACGGGCTTGGTGGGACTGGAAACCGTCTTCTCGGGCTTGGGGGTGGACTTGGGCTTGGGCACGACGGCCTTGGGGTTGTAGTTCTTCGGGTCGAAGATGTTCGGCGGCTTCGGCTTGAACGCCGAGCAGAGGTAGCACGTGCGAGGCTTGTACCAGTTGAAGGCCCGCAGCGCCGCCCGGTAGATCATCATCTTGTACTTGTAGAGCGACATGTACTTGGCGGCCTGCGCCCCCGGCATGCTCACGTACCCTCCGGCGTCCACGATGTACCTGAGGCCGTCGGGGTCCGACATGGTGGCCGGGTTGTTGTTGCCGTAGGCATAGGCGTTCAGCTGCTGCGGGTCCATCGGATCGACGACGGGGTCGACCGAGACGAACCTGCCGGTCACGGGGTCGTACTCGCGCACGCCCAGCCGGGTCAGCCCAGTCTCGGGGTTCTCGGTGCCGCCGACGAAACCCCACGTACGCCTGGCCGCCGGCGTACCGGGCCGAGGAGGTCAGGGCGCCCTTGTCCAGGGTGTCGTACGTCGTCTTCGTCAGCAGCGGCCCGGTGGCCGAGTCCTGCCTGGTCTCGACGACGCGCCCGAGCTTGTCGGGCACCGACGCGACCGTCCTGCCGCGGGCGTCGGTGACGGTCAGCAACTGGCCGGCGTCGTCGTAGGTCATGGTCGAGACGCCCTTGTCCGGGTCGTCGGAGGTGAACTTGCGGCCGAGGACGTCGTAGGTGTACCGCCAGACGTTGCCCGCCGGGTCGGTGACCTTCGTCAGCTCGCCCCGCTTGCTGTAGCCGTAGCGGGTGGTCGCGGACGGGCCGGACAGCGTTCTGCCCTGCCACTGCACCAGCGCGGTCGTCCTGTCCCTGGCGTCGATCCACTGGGTGGTCACGGTCGAGCCCTGAGGGGGGATCGTGCTGACCCAGTCGGCGCTGTAGGACGTCGTGGTGCGCCACTGCTCGACGTTGAGCTTCAGGAGGATCTCGGCGGTCTTGCGTTCCGCCCCGTCGTAGGTGGTGACGGTGGCCGACGGCACCTTGCCGGCCTGCGGCTGGTAGAGCGTGGTGCCGGGGGCGCCGGTGTCGTGGTAGGCCGCCCGGCTGACGCTGACCAGGCCGCGGGAGTCGTACAGGGTGTCGGTGAGCACGCGGCCCTGGGCGGGGCTGGGTGCCTGGGTCTGGCGGGGCCGCAGGAAGCCGTCGTAGAGCGTGTACGTGGCGACGTGGTTGCCGTTGGCCTTAAGCGTGCTGGTGCGCAGGTAGCTGGGGCCGCCGGTGCGGCGCACGCCGTACTCGTAGAGGACGTGGGGGCTGTCGCCGTCCGCCTCGGTGCGGCCGGGCTTGTACACCTTGACCAGCCGGCCGAGCGCGTCATACGTCAGTGACGTCGTGCGCCCGTTGGCGTCCACCTCCTTGAGCGGTCTGCCCCATGCCGGGTCCAGAGTGGTGGCCGTCTCGTGGCCGAGCGGGTTGGTCACCTTCTTTTCGGTGGTCAGCCCGTTGGCCTCGGTGTAGGAGGTGGTGGTGATCCGGCCGAGCGCGTCGCCATCGTGATCGCCGTCGCCGCGGTGATCGGCTGGACGGTGCACAAGCTCGCCCCGCACGTTCTCACCAAGGGCAACGAGCACGGCGGCGACGGCGGACCGGCCCCGCTGATCCCCGACGACGCCCAGCCCAGCTGGCGCTCGGCAGGCAAGATCCTCGCCGTGGGACTCCTCGCCACATCCAGGCCGATCCCGCAGGTGCCGAGCAGGATGTCCAGCCACGTACCTCTCCACCGCATTCCATGACCGTAACAAGACGGCACGTGTCCCCGCCGCCCGCCGGGCGCCCCAAGCACCGGACGGTCATCCACAGCAGAAACACGGCGGTCGCCCGGCGACGCACACGCCAGATATCGGCCAAGAAACCCGTCCTCACGCGGACAAGGTCATACTTGCGGGCTCTGCCGAGCCTGCAAGTGTGACCGGCGATCATCGCCGTGCCGCACCGCAGCATAGGTCCGGACGTGGGGGCTCAGCCGTAGTAGTCGCGGATTTCCCAGAAGCGGGAGGGGTGGCCGTCGCAGGTGTACTGGACGGCCTCGATGTTGTTCTCGGTGCTGACGCCGCCGGCGATGGTGAGGCATTTGCCGGTCTGGACGTTCCGGAATTCGATGTGTTGGCCGACCTGATTGCCAAGCGCCCAGTAGCGCGAGGGGTGGGTGTCGCAGTTGTACTGGAGGGCGACGATGTTGTTCTCGGTGCTGACGCCGCCGGCGATGGTCAGGCACTTGCCGGTCTGGCGGTTCTTGATCTGCAGGTACGCGCTGGAGTAGCCCCAGACGTCCCAGCGGCGGGAGGGGTGGCTGTCGCAGGTGTACTGGACGGCGTGGACGTTGTTCTCGGTGCTGACGCCGCCGGCGATGGTCAGGCACTTGCCGGTCTGCCAGTTCACTAGCTGGACGTTCGACGCGGCCCAGACGGCCGTGGACGATGGCGCGGCGGATGCCGGGGTGGCGGTGGTCGCGCCGAGGGCGAGGACGGGCGCGATGACGGCTGCCGCGCGAAGAATGTGTGACTTCATGTGACCCAGCGTGCGGGCGTGGGACCAGCATGGCTTGAGTACCTCGTACTCAATGTGTGCCCTGGGGCGGGTTGCTCTGGGGAGGCTGTGGCTTGGGCAGGAACAGATGCGCGGCAGGGCAAAGACGGCAGGAGATCCCGGCTGATCTCCATGGGAGATCCTCTCCTGATCCGGCCCGACCCTGGCATGACGCCCGGTACGTCAGGGAGTGCCAGGAGCCGGCGCATCTGTGAGATGCCGATCCCGGCCGCGTCGCCGTGAGGCCTGAACCCGTCCCGGAAACGCTCGTTTCCGGGACAGTCGAGCGGGCCGCCTCGCGGTAGGCGTTCGCCCAGGTCGTTCTGTCCTCGCAATCCATCCCGAAATCACCCAGCCTGTTTCCGAGTACTGCGGCCCTAGGTTTGGCGAGGTGGTGGAATACCCAAGATTCGATGTGTTGTTGGCGCGGCTGTCCGATCATCGTCGGCTGCCCCCGCAGTCCTCTCCGGTCCGGCGGAGGTTTCCGAACTGGAGCTTCAGAACGTACTTAACGGCGCGGTGCCCAGCCCATCACTGCTCCTGCGGCTCGCACCGGCACTCAACTGGCACGACATGGACCTGTTCGTGCTCGCGGGGATGCCGGTGCCTGACGAGTTCACGCCTTTAGACGCTGAGGCCGGGAGTTGGGCGGCGTCACTGGTGAACCAGGCCGTGTGCCTGCGGCTGGAGCTTATTGAGCGGGTGCGGCGGTTGGCTCGGTCGCTCCCGCAACAGCCGCGCACCCGCCCGTTCCCGCCGCCCAAGCCGTACGAGCAGTACGAGCCGAGCTTTGGCGCGATGCTCGTCCGGATGCTCGCCAACCGGAACCTGAACTGGACGGATGCGGCCAAGACTCTGCTTTGCCTCACCGGCCTGGGCCTGTCCCCGGTCACGATCGGGCAGATCGGCCGTGGCCGTAAGGAGCTGAGCCCTGACCTGCTGGCCAGACTCGCGACCGTGCTGGGCATCCCCGCCGGCGATCTGGCCGCCGTGACCGGCATTGACCTTCCCGAGGAACTGCCGCCGGCACACCCGGCGGTGGCCGAGCTGGCCGGGTTGATCTGGGACGTCCGACGCCTGACCGCCGACCAGGTGCGGCAGCTCCGCGACGAGGCGGAGTCCCTCCAGCGGGAGTGACCGGGTCCACCGCTGCCCCGGACAGCTCATGACGTAGATGGAGCGGCTACCGCTGCGCTCATGGCCCTGCCCCACCGAACGACTGTGAGCGGCTGGCGTCGGTCGAACAGTCGCCCGCTTCCGCCAGCTTGGCTCCGCGACACAAGGGGCCCAGCTGTCCTATTCCGTTTGTGAGGCCGAGGTTATCGGGATGACTGATGCAGGCCTAGCAGGGCCACGATCACCGTGACCACGGGGATGGTGTCCGGCCAGACCATGACGATGACGATCACCGTGGAGGTGAACACCAGTTGCGCGATGCCGTCGCGTTGCCGCGGAGGCTCTGGGGAGAGGGGCGTTGTAGGTGCCGGATCGCTCATGGTGAATCCCGCTGTCATTTCTATATAGAAATTGGATGGTGAGTGTCCAGAGGACCACACTCATCGCAGACCGGTCTATATCCAGCAGGTCATGGTGATGTCCTCCCGGAGACTGGAGAAATCGGCTGACAGGTCTACCATCGGAGAGTTGACTTCTGTAGAGAAAAACTGGAGCGCCTACTCGTGACTGCAAGCCGTACTCATGCCCCGAAGCGCCCGATGTACGAGCGCATCGCCGATGACCTTCGCGACGCGATTCGCAACAACACGCTGCGGGACGAAGCCAACCAACCCACCGATCTCTTGCCCGGCGAGGTGGCCCTCGCCGAGCTGTATGGGGTGTCCTTGGGTACGGCTCAGCGCGCCCTCAATCAGCTCAAGCATGAAGGGCTCATCGACCGCACCCCCAAGCGCGGCAGTCGGGTCAAGAAGACGCGCAGGAAGTTCCTTCGCGACGGCATCAATCGGTTGGAAGGCGATTCTGAGCACCAGTTCATGCTGGCTGACATCGATACGCGAGAGCTGCAGGTGCGGCATTTCGAGGCAGGCACCCGCACGGCACAGATCCACGAAGAGGAGATGGTCAAGTGCTTCGGCAGTCACATGCGATTGGTCTTCCGCGCACGCGTGTATGAGGTGGACGACGCACCCGTCTCACTGGCCACCAGCTACATGCCGCTCTACCTGTTCCCCGACGGTGGTGCGGCGGTGCTGGGACAAGACACGGGCCCCGGTGGCATCTGGGCCAGATTGGCGGATGCCGGCCACGACGTGGTCGACGCCGACGAATACATCGACTGTCGCATGCCGACTCCCGAGGAAGCGCGCCAGCTGCAGATCCCCGCTCACACACCGGTGTTCGTGCTGTTCCGAGTCGCTGAGAACGCCCAGGGACAGGTCGTGGATCTCGCGGTCATCGTCTTGCCGGGCGATCGCTGGAGGCTGCGCTACAAGGTCCGGCAAAAGCGTCACCACCTTGCCATGAGAGCCCCGTCCTCGCCATAACGGGCGCATGGGCGAGAGGGGTGTCCAGACATTGGGTTGAGACGCCACAACGCGGTCACCCCCCTCTCGCCGGACAGTACGGGCGTCGGCACCTGCTCGCAGGACCTCGACGTCGACGAGCTCGATCTGCGCAACCGCCGGGCCCGGGTACGGCGCAAGGGCGGCGCCGTCGACGTCGTCGTCTGGCAGACCGCCACCGCCCGGCTGCTGCCCCGCCTGCTGGACGGCCGCCGCAGCGGACCCATCTTCCTCACCGGCCGCCGCGCCTGCGTCGAACTCCCGCCCGGCGACCTCGATCCCGGCTCGGGGCGGGCCCGGTTGTCCTACCGGCGCGCCGCCGAACTGTTCGAGACCGCCACCGCCGACCTGCCGGGCGGGCCGTGGACGCTGCACCAGCTCCGGCACTCCGCTCTGACCCACGCGGCGCCAACACCTCCACCCTGCTGGCCTACTCCGGGCATACTTCCGTCGCCTCGCTGGCTCGCTACGTCCGCGTGTCCCCCGAGGCGCTGTCCCGCTG
Organism: Nonomuraea sp. CA-141351; assembly: GCF_050944675.1. Lineage (NCBI taxonomy): Bacteria > Bacillati > Actinomycetota > Actinomycetes > Streptosporangiales > Streptosporangiaceae > Nonomuraea > Nonomuraea sp. CA-141351. The sequence continues at coordinate 6,105,083 of NZ_CP191982.1, read as the reverse complement.
GCAGAACAACCGGGACCCGGCCACGCGACGCCGGTAACGCATACAGAGCATCAGGTCAGGGCCATAACCGCCCGATTTTCCGCGAGTACTACGGCGACCCCGAGTACCCCGCATGCGCCCTCAGCGCTCAATGGGTACCACCGCGAGAAGATCAGCGCTGGCGGGCCTGGCGGCCGTGCTGCTCTAGCCGGGGCTCGCACCAGGCGCAGGTGTGCAGCGCGCCGCAGCATCCGGCTGGATGGCAGTCGGCACCGTGGACCCCCAGCAGGTCACCTCGCCCCACACCCAGCTCGTGCTCTACGGGGTGCACGGCTTCACCCCGAACAACGTTGCCTTCAATTCGAACGTGATCCCGGCCTCGGTGGGCCAGCTTGTGGTGCCGTACGTGCGGCCGCGCTACCCAGGTGCCGAGCGAAGAATCGGATCGAGCTGTCGATTTCGAAAGATGGGACTCGAAAGTGGCTGCCGGGGTTGGCGTGCAGGGTCTTCTCGGCGGAGCCGAGTGCGTCGAACAGCTTCATGACTGAGTCCCGCGGATTGCCTTCATCGTCCCACTGCAGCACGAACTCGACCGGGATCGTGATCCGCGCCGCAGTGTCGATGAGCCAGTCACTTCCGATGAGGCCGAGCACGGCAGCTGTGATCCGAGGTTCGGCCGCGACGAGGCGGATGCCCATCTCACCGGCCTGGGACAGGCCGTAGTACCCGACGGGCTGGCTGTCGCCGATGGAATCCAGTTTCTGGAGCGCGTCGAGGGTGGTCTGCCAGTCGGGTATGAGCTGCGCCGCCACGGTTTCGTTGAGGGCGGGCCACGCCGGGCCGAAGGGCTCGCCCGCGGCCTCTCGTTCCTGGATGAGCGCGACGAGCCGCCGGATCTGCGGGTGTTCCGGCCTGTCGCCGGTACCTGGCGCGTCGATCGCGGCGACCGCGAAGCCGCAGGAGGTGACGTAGGGGAAGGCCCGGGAGACGACCTCCCATCCCTTCTTGTGCTGGCCGCCGCCGTGCCCGATCAAGACGAGTGGGCGGGGACCGGAGCCCTCGGCGGGCGTCCAGAGCACCCCAGGGATGTCTCCAATGGTGAAGAGCTGTTCGCGGATGCCGTCCGTGAACGTTTCCGAGGTGATGCGCATGGCGGTATTACATCGGCATTCCCGCTGCGCGGCGAGTGATTATCGGCTTATCTTGAGTGACTATCGGTAGTCAGTCATGTTCGGCAAGTAGAGTTGGCGGGTACTTGCCGCGCCAGATTGATCAGCACACGGACAGCAGCGGTTACCTGATCGTCTCTCATGGAGCCCAGCATGCCCCCGGCGCAGCCGAGCTTCCCTCTACTTGCCTAACGTGCCCTGACAGGCCTTCAAGCAGCTGACCTGCTAGTTCTCCTGATAACCCTAGATGACGCGCGCGCCCCGGAGGGTAGACGCCGCTCGTTTGGGCCATGTGACGCGATTCTTACCACCGGGCCGGGTAGGCCGTTGCCGCAGGTCAGGTGCTACTTCGGTGGAAATTTCTTCATTGCAAGCGGGACCCCTCATTCTGGGCCGTCACCCACGCCAGGCGGCGCGCACCGCGTCGGCGACCACGAGCAGGGCACCGATCGGGTCGTTGCCGAGGGGGTACACCCCGACCTGATCCGCGCCCGCGTCCAGGTGCGCGAGCAGATCCTTCGCCACGGCGTCCGGGGTGCCGTGCGCGACGAGCTCGTCGATCAAGCGGTCGCTGCCGGAGCCGGAGAGGTCCGCTTCGGTGTACCCCAGCCGCCGGAGGTTGCTTGCGTAGTTCGTCACGCCCAATGCGGTGCCGGGCGGCGCGGACCGAGCGATCGCGCGAGCCCGATCGGCGTCGGGTTCCAGGAGCGCGAAATGACCGGGCAGCACCAGTTTCCCCGCGCCGAGCACCGCGCGGGCCCGCCGGGTGTGCTCGGGGGTGATCAGGCCCGTGAGGGTCCCGGCCGTGCGGTCGCGCGCGAGGCGCAGCATCCGCGGCCCGAGCGCGGCCAGCACGATCCGGCTGGCGGCCACGCCGGCACGCGTCAACCGATCCACATAGGACATTAGGGTGGCGTACGGCGAGGCGTACTCGGCGTGGACCTCGCGGTGCCCGATCCCAACCCCGAGCAGGAACCGGCCGGGGTGCTTGGCCTCGAGCCGGTGGTACGAGGCGGCGACGGTCTCCGCGTCCGCGGTCCACGCGTTCACCACGCTCGTCCCGACCACCAGCCGGGTGGTCGCGTCCAGCAGCCGTTCCGCCAGGGCGAGGTCGGCCGGGGGAGAGGCGTCCAGCCAGAGCGTGCCGTAGCCGACGCGCTCGAGGTCCGCCGCCCAGTCCGGGGTCACTTCGTGCTCGCGCAGGTGGGCGCCGAGAAGTCCGAGATCGATGCTCATGCGGCGAGTACACCAGGAGCGTCCGCCGCGAACCAGGCCCGGTCCGGACGCGCAGCGATAACCTGGGGGCATCGTCGCAGGACAGGAGGCGGGCCGGTGGAACTACGGGCGTTGCGGTACTTCGTCACCGTCGCCGAGGAGCTGCACTTCGGCCGAGCCGCCGACCGGCTGCGCATCGCCCAGCCTGCGGTCAGCAGGACGATCGCCCGGCTGGAGCGCGAGTTGGGGGTCCAGCTGTTCGACCGGTCACCGCGCCGGGTCCGGCTCACCGCGGCCGGGCGCCGCGTGCTCGAGACGGCGAGGGAGGCTCTCGCCGCCGTCGATCGGGTCCGGACCACGGCGAGCGAGTGGGGCGGGGTGATGCGCATCGGGACGGGCACCGGGCAGTTCACCGCCCGGCTGGAACGCGGGATCGACGCGCTGCGCGAGCGGGCCCCGGGCTTCGACGTCGTGCTCGTGGACCTGCCGTTGGCCGCGCGCCTGAACGCCGTACGGCAGGGGGACGTCGACCTCGCGCTGGCCAGGGGCGTGCGGTCGGCACCCGGGGTGCGGGTGCTGCCGACCTGGACCGAGCCGCTGTTCGCGGTCGTGTCCGCACGACACCCCGCTGCCGGGCGCGCGGCCGTCGGCGTCGCCGACCTGGCCGGCGGCGACCTGTGGATCCCGTCGCCGGACTCCGTGTCCGCCTCGCTGCGCGAGGCCGGGATCGAACCGCCGCCCGGCCGCCCGTCGGGGACGGTCCAGGACACCCTCGTCGAAGTCGGCTCGGATCCGCGCGGCTGGACGGTGCTGCCCGCCGACCAGGTCGCCGAGATCCGGTCGGCCCGCGTGCGGGCGATCCCCCTGGCACCGCGGACGACGGTCATCGGCAGCGTCATCGTGCCGCAGGACCTTCCGTGCGTCTGCGCCGCGGCCCACCACACGGCCTTCGGGGACTGACCGCGGTACCGGATCCAGTGCTGGCGAGCAGACACCAAGGCCAACGGCTGTTCGATTGTTCCCGGCCGCCCGAGTTCGTGCCTACTTGCCCTTGGCACGACCGCGCTCGGTGGCGCGCAGCTGCTCGACTTCGGCACGCGACTCCGTGAGCTGTCTATCCAGCTCGGCCCGATTGGTGCTCTCCTCCTGGAGCGCGGTCTGGGTGGCGCGAAGCTGCGTGGCCAGGTCCTCGCGGGCGGCGCGTTCCCGGCCGGCTTCCTGCTCGGTGGCCTCGGCGCGGCCCGTGAGGTTACCGACGCCCTGGTCGACCTGCTGATCGTCACGGTGCACCGGGTGGGCGCGCGAGCTGAGCGCAAGGTCACTGAGGAGCTCATCAACGCCTTCAAGCGGGTCTCAGGCAAGCAGGACCTCCTGTTCACCATTGCCAACGCCTCGCTGGCCGCGCCGGACGGCACGGTGCGCGAGGTCGTCTTCCCTGCGGTGCGGGATGGCGAACGGACGCTGCACGAGTTCAAGACCAAAGGCCCGGACTACCGGCGCACCGTGCGGACCACGCTGAAGGCCTCCTACACCAACCACTACCGGCGCGGCCTGATCGAGCTGCTGGAGGTGCTGGAAATTCCGTTCTAACAACACCGCCCACCAGCCCGTCATCGATGTGCTCAAGCTGAGGTTTGTCGGGTTGATCCGGGCTCCTCCGTCTCCCACGGTGTGCTCAGAGCGGCGGGCGGGGGTTGGCCGGTGTGGTCAGCTTGAAGATCGAAAATCTCGCATGCTCAGCGTGATGTGCGCAGCGCCAGCGAGCGGGTGAGACCGATCAGCGTGTGCTTGGCCGTCGCGTAGTACAGGTCGGGAGACGCCGTGACACCCGCCAGGCGCGATACGCCGCCCCGGCGCAGGCGGGTATTGCGGCGCTCGCGCCGTAGACGGGCCCCGTCGAGGTTGACGCGCATCGCGCTTTGGTACTTCTCAGCATCGAAGTCGTCGCCGAGGCCCGGCCCACCAGGGATGCCGGCGTTAAGACAGACCGTGTCGAGCCGGCCGATGCCACTGGGCCCCGCCGGTGACCAGGATCACGCGCGGGTCAGCCATGGTTCCTCAGCAGGGCCAGGGCGCCGCTGCGCCTGCCGTGCACCATCACGATGCCCTGGGCGAGTACGATCAGGACGATCAGCGCCCCGGTGCCCGCCGCAGGCACGCTGTCCACGGTGAGGGTGTAGGCGAACACCACCCGGATCACCGCATCCAGCAAGAACGCCGCCCCCCACGCGAGGCTCGCCAGCATCACCCAGCGGCGAAACACCCGGTTGCCGGCCCACAGCGAATCGACCCGCCGTGCGACACCGGCGGGGCTGACCTTCCCGGCCACGTCCAGCAGAAACGGCCGCCCGGTGGCCACCGAGCCGAGGATCCACAACCCGACCGCCCCGGTCAGCCAGCTCTCGCGGGCCAGCAGCACGCGGGCATCGCCGGTGACGAACGCGACCAGCAACGACAACGCCATGCTGACGATGACGAACACGGCGGTCGCGTCGAGGCGGCGCTGCCTGGCCCACGCCCAGCCGATCCCGGCCACGGGCGCGAGGGCGGCCAACAGCAGCGCCAGCCACTGATTCACCCCGGCGCCGCGCGCCAGGTAGAACACGGCCAGCGGGATGACGACGTCCAACGCCAGCGCGAGCACCGCGCCCGAGCGCCGCTCACCGGTCACAGCCTTGCCTCCTTCGTGGTCGCGTGCCGGTATGGCAGCGGCCTTTGTGGTCGGCGCCACGGTTATGGGGATAACCGCGACTCCTGCCGAAGCGGCCACCGGATGGGACCGCTGTCCCGCCGGGCGGGGCCGGACGTCGGTCAGGTACTTCCGCACCGCGTCCACCGCCCACGGCATCATGCTGACGACCGTCCGCCGTTGCGGCGGCAGGCCCCTGACCCGCATCCCGGTCCGCACGCGGAGCGCGCCGAACCGGCCCAGCTCGCGGGCGTCGTCGTGCGGCTGGAAGTCGGTGACGTCCAGTGGGGACGCTTCCGAGCCGTACAGCCCCCAGGCGTAGACGACCTTGAACAGGGCGGCATCCCTGTAACGGGCCGGCGCCCGTTTCTGCCCCCGCCGCACGGCCTTCTCCACCTGGTCGTCGGCGTGGTCGAGGAAACGCTGGACCTCCTCACGCGTCATCGCCCGCCGCCCAGGACCAGCGAGAAGGTCGACCGTCCTGTCGTGCCGGCAGACCTGCACGGGGACGGCACCGGAGCGGACCTCGCACTCCCGAGCCCACCCCTGGTACGGCGCGGTCACGTAGTCGCAGAAGAAGCGCAGGGCGTCCAGGTACACGCGGACGGCCGAATGCGTCCTGCGTCGCTCGACGATCAGATGGGTGAGCCACACCTTCGAGCATCGCCTCGAACACGTCCTGTGCGGAGCGCCGAGCATCACACGGCTGGATGGCCATCATCTGATCGTTTCCTGCCCGATCGTCCTGCCTCGCCATGATCCGATCCCGTCCCTAGGCGAGAGCCAGCCGAGGTAGGGCGGCGCTCACCGTGGTGCCTTCTCCTCGGACGCCGTTGACGGTCAGGCCTCCGCCCATTGCCTGGAGCTCGGCCTGCCTGCCCTTGAGCCGGACCTCATACGCCTCAGCCGACGTTCCGCGACCGTCGTCACTGACGGTCAGCCGCAACCCGCCGGCACTCACGGTGAGGGCGACGGAGACGGTACGGGCCCGCCCCTGCCGTTCCACCTCCCCGAGAACGTCAAAGATCACGCCATGGACCACGTCGGTGACGAGGGCGGGAAGCGGCTGTTCCGGCATGGCCCATACCTCCACCGTGATACCGGCGCGCAGCGACCATTCGGCCAGCTGATCCTCCAGGACGGGCGGGACGGCGTGACTGACTGACGCGAAAGTGTCGTTCATCTGGTTCTTTCACTACTTGGCGACGAAGGCGAGGAAACGGACCTCGGCGTGGCAGTCCGAAACCATGAGCGGCGGCGTGTCTATATGGAGGCGAGGAACGCCACGACCTTGGCGACGTCCTGGCTGATCCCCACCCGCCCCGTAGGGCGTCTGGGAGCTCATGGCCTCCAGCACCTCCGACGGGAGTCCGAGCTTGCCGCCGGGAGATCCCGGCGTTGAGGAACAGGACAACGAGCGCGCCGAAGCGTTCCTTGGCCTCTTCCACGGCGTGCTCGGTGTCCATCAGTGACCGGGCATCGGCGCGCATGACGACGATCGGGTCTGGAAGTGATTTCTCGGCCGCGGCGATGGTGTCGGGGTTCTGCCCACTGCGATTTTCCGGACCTGGTGTACTTGCACCTCGCCTTGGTGATCGCAGGATTCGCATCGTCCGGTCAGGAGCCGGTTGATTAGTTCTTTGCGCCGGATCGGCCCAGGAATTCCGGGCCGGACCAGGCGCGGCTCGCGGCCGCAGGTTACTGGCGCACCCAGCCCGGCAGGCCGGGAACAGGCCCGGGAGCCGGCTTGTAGGTGGAAAGCGTGGACGCGGTGGGCGGGACCGCCGGGCACCTGGCGCCCTTGGCCGGCAGATCCAGGGAGATCAGGTAGCGGTCGATGCCCTGCACGGCGCACTCGCCATGGTCGTAGATGCGGTGTCCCCAGCCCTCGTACGTGAACAGCCTGCCCGCGCGGCCCAGCTGCTCGGCCGTGCTCAGCGCCCAGTTGTAGCCGGTGGAGGGGTCGTGCAGGCCGTTGGCCACCAGGACCGTCGGGCCGGAGACGTTCAGGCGATGCTGGGGGTCGGGGATCGGAGCCTGCTGGCCCAGGCACGCGGCCATCGTGGCGAGCGCCTCGGGGCCGGCCTGCATGTCGGGAGCGATGCGACGGGAGCTCGCCAGGTGCGCCGCGTACTCGCGATAGTCGCTGATCGGCAGCAGGTAGTCCTGGCAGAAGGCCTGCGTCGCGTCGTTGATCACTTCCTCGTCCACCAGCGGCTTGAGCGACGACTTCGCCGTACCCTCGCCGCTGTCGACCGCCACCAGGAACTCAGCCAGGTCGGCCCAGTCGGGACCGAAGAACGCGCCCGTCGTCTCGTAGATGAGCAGCAGCTTGGTCAGAGGCGTTTCAGGCTCTCCCGGGTAGTGCAGCTCGCCGCGGTCGGCGCGCGCCAGGAGGCCGGCCCAGAAGGCGCGGATGTCTTTGCCGTGCAGGGCACACGACGAGGTCGCGTCACACCATTTCACGAACTCGTTGAAGGAATCCTGCGTGGTCCAGGCCTGAGTGTCCAGGAAGTCCCTGGTGCCCAGGCTGTGGTCCATGTTGCTGTCGAGTGCCAGGGCGCGGACCCGGTCGGGATAACGCTCGGCGTAGAGCTGGCCGAACAGGGTGCCGTACGAGATGGCGTAGAAGGAGAGCTTGTCGTCGCCGAGTGCGGCCCGCAGGACGTCCAGGTCGCGTGCGACGCTGGCGGCGTCCACGTGGTCGAACAGCGGCCCGGTACGGGCACGGCAGTCCTGCTTGTAGCGTGCGTTGAAGGCCAGCAGCCGGTCGAAGTCGGCCTGGCTCTTCAGGAACGGATCGGGCGCCTGCGCCGCGAGTTCCTGCGAGCACAGGATGGGATGGCTGCCCGCCACTCCGCGCGGGTCGAAGCCCACGATGTCGAACCGGCTGGTGATGTCGGAGGAGAACGGAAGCCGGTCGCGCAGCACGATCTGCTTGCCCGAGCCGCCGGGTCCGCCGGGGTTGACGACCAGCGATCCGATCCGCGCCGAGGGGTCGGTGGCCTTGCGCCGGGCCAGCGCCAGCTCGATCTTCTCGCCGCCGGGGTCGCCCCAATCGAGAGGTACGGTCACCGTCCCGCAGTCGACCGCGGGGTTCTCCGCGCACGGCTGCCACGCGATCGAAGGCGCAGTCGCCGTCGCGGCCTGTGCCGGAGGCGCGACGGAGGCGATAAGTGCGACCAGGGAAACGAAGAGGATTAACTTTCTTCGCACAAGGGATCCAATCGAAGAGGAATGTGAACAGAGGACCTATCGTGTGGGTCACCGACCGGGGATCCTCCAGCGAACGCAACCGCCGCTACCTCCGCCAGGGCGACGATGGAGAGCACCGAGATGGGGGACGAGCCCTCCTACGAGGAGTTCGGCCGATGCCTCGACGTGCTCGGCGATCAATTCGGTGGGTGCCCGCGGCGACCAAAGATCAGAAGGATCACGTCCATAGCCCTCCTTCTGATCTGTGTGCTGTCTCTCAGGGGGCGTCGGGAATGAGGCGCTTGCCGAAGCTGAGGCATTCGTCCTCGGCAAAGCCGAGGACCTCGTAGAACCCGGTCACCGACCCGTTGTCCTTGCGGACCTGGAAATTGAGTTTGGGGCAGCCGAGTGAGACTAAGCGCGACTCCACGTCGGCAAGCAAGGCCCGGCCGTAGCCGCGGCCTTGGCACGCGGGGTCGACCGCAAGGTAGTAGATCCAGCCGCGATGCCCGTCGTAGCCGGCCATGGCGGTGCCAACCACATCATCGGTTGAAGTGTCACCAGTCGCGGTCGCGACAAGAAAGAGTTCGGGCTGCACCTTCAACTTGCGTTCGATGTCCTTGCGCGGGTCGTTCCAAGGCCGGATCAGTCCACAGGCGTGCCAGAGTTCGACCACTCGCTCGGTATCGTCGGCAACAAACGGGCGGATCGTGGGCCCAGGCCCGTTGGTCATGTCAATGCCTTTCGGGATCAGCTGAAACAATGATTGGCGTACGGAATCTGCGGCACCGTTCCGAGGCGTGCGGCAAGATGCGCGGTCGTGCTCTTTCGTCTGGCCTATATGGTCGCGTCACGAGCACTTTGGCTGTGCTGTGGCTGCTGCCAGTCAGCGATTGGGACAGAGACGTTGAGTCCCCTATGCGCTGCGTCATCAGGTCACCGCTCTTGAGCGGCATTTCGGCACCGACGCCAAGGTGGGTCCAGGACCACGCTTCTGGCGGCCCTCCATCGCCGCGCCCCGAGGTCCTACGCCGGGTGCGGATTCTTGTCCGCCCCGATACTGTCTGCGCCGGCACCGCGGTTTAACGAAACGGCGTCATGCTATACCTGTCCCCGAAGCGGCCTTGGCATCCGCTTTGCCTTTTCCCGTGTGATAGACCCGTGCGGTGCGCGTGTATCCGATGGCGGTGACCGCGAGGTCGGCGGTTCTGGTTCCCCATCCTCGTTTGGTGATCCACAGGCCGAGATCCAGCTCGGTGCTGAGGGTGCCCGGTGATGCGGTTGCCGGCATCGACGATGCGTTCTTCCAGGACATCTACGCCGAGGGTGCGTAACTCTTCGTAGGCGTTGGGGTTGGTGGTCGCCTGGCGGCCAGCCAGCAAGCCGGCCGGGGGCGAGCAGCAGCGTGCTGGTGCAGACCGACGCCACCCAGCGGGCCGGCGGCGCCATCGCCGCCAGCCGGGCTGGGAGCACGCCGCGCTGTGCCTCGGCCCAGGCGCCGGCCGGTGCCCGGTTCAGCCATCCGCTGCCCGGGACCAGCACGCCATCGGCCGGCCCCGGCACAGCGGTTTCCATCCTGATGCCGCGCATGCTGGTCACCGGGCCGGGCCGCTCGACGGCGACGAGCTCAACACTGTGCCCGACCGCGGACAACACCTCCAGCGGCCCGAACACGTCCAGCTCATCGAAGCCGTCGAGACCACGATCTCGATACGCACCCCGTCAGCATCCCGCCGCGGCGCTCGCTCCGGCGAGTGCCATACTTGCCGCCATGCGCAAGAATCCTGCCACGCATCGGGTGGCCGTCCTTGCCCTGCCATTGGTGGCGGCCTTCGAGCTGGCGATCGCGATACAGGTGTTCGGGCACGATGACCAGGACCACTACACGACCACCCTCTGCTCGCTGGACGGGGCCTCCGTCACCACCACCACCCGCGGCCTCGACCTGAGCGTTCAGGCCGGTCTCGAAGCGCTCGACGACGCCGACACCGTGATCGTGCCCGCATTCGCCAGGGGTCGCGCACCGGAGAAGGCACTTGCCGCCCTGGACCTCGCCTACCACCGCGGGACCCGGATCGTTTCGTTATGCACCGGCGCGTTCGCGCTGGCGCAGGCAGGTCTGCTCGACGGCCGGCGAGCCACGACCCACTGGTTCTACGCCGACGAGCTGGCCCGCGAGCACCCCCGAGTCGAGGTCGACGCCAACGCCCTGTACGTCGACGAGGGCCAGGTGCTGACCAGCGCCGGACAGGCCGCCAGCCTGGACCTCTGCCTCTACCTGGTCGGACTGGACCACGGCCAGTCCGCGGCCATCCGTCGGGCCCGCCGCATGGTCATGCCCCTGCACCGAGCCGGCGGCCAGGCACAGTTCATCCCTCCCAGCCAGTCCACCGCCGACGCAGAACTGGCCGACGTCACCGCCTGGGCCAGCGCCAACCTGCACCTGCCCATCACCGTCACCGACCTCGCCCGCAAAGGCATGCAGTCCACCCGCACGCTGCACCGCAATTTCCAGATGCGATTCGGCATGACCCCGCGTGCCTGGCTGATCCAGCAGCGCCTGCGCGCCGCCTGCGTCCTGCTCGAAGACAGCACCATCACCATCGACGAAGTCGCCCGCCGCACCGGCATGGGCACCGCCACCAACCTGCGCGCGCACTTTCACCGAGCCTTCGCCACCACACCCACCGCCTACCGCCGAGCCTTCGCCGCCTGACCCCTCCGGCGTCCGCTTACGGTGTCTTCTGTGACCGTCAGTCAAGGCTCCCAGGTCAACATCTGAATCCCGGCTCACGTGTGACTACCGCATCGCAACTGAGTGACCACGCGCCGGACCGCATCCGCGCTGATGGCGGGAATCTCCTGGCCGCTGCCAGTTACCCCGAAAGGGAGGCAGGCCCGTACCTGCGGCAGCCGTTGGTTGGACAGAGCCCATCAACCACAAGACCGGCCACCATACTGGTCAATCTCGACCGTATGGTCTAACTTTGGACTATGCGGTCGAAAGAATCTGAAGCCATAAGCCGTACCCGGCGGGCCAGACGCGAAGACCTGATCGCCGCCGCGATCCGGGTGATCAGCCGGGACGGCTACCGAGCCGCTTCGCTGGACCGCATCGCCCAAGAGGCGGGCACCAGCAAGGGAACCGCCCTGTATCACTTCTCCTCCAAGGAAGAGCTCTATGGGGCGGTCGTCACGAGGCTGTACGAGGCAGGCGCGGCGTTCATGGCGGAGCGTCTGCGCACCGCCAGCACACCGACCGAGAAGCTGCGCGCCTACCTCGACTCCAACCTGCGCTTCATCACGCTCAACCCCGCACACGTCGGTGCGACCCAGAGGATCCTCGAGAACTCCGACGCCATCCAGACCATTCAGCTCGACGACGCGGCCGCCCCCTTGCGGCGGCTGCTGGAATCCGGCCAGGACAGCGGCGAGTTCGGCGTGTTCGACCCCGAGGTCACCGCACTGTCGATCCGCTCCGTGATCGACGTGGCGGCGTTCTATTTCCTTAGGCATCCCGAGCTGGACCTCGATCACTACATAGGCGAGGCCGTCGCACTTTTCCTACGCTCCGTCCGGCCGGCACCTGCCACGCCCGCCTCCACCGCTCCCACCATCGATTCGGAGGATGCTTCATGACCGCGTCCGACTCCGACGACGCGCTCGACCGTCGCGGCCTGCACGCGGCGAAGATCCTGGTCGCCGCCTACACCGCGCTGAGCCTGTTGACCGTCGCCGCGGTCGCCGTCTTCTCGGCCGTCGCCCCCTCCCTTGTCAGTCCGCAGGCCTGGGTGCGCGGCGTCGTCGTGGCCGCCACGTCGATCCTCACCCTCGCATTCGCCCGCCGCGCCCAGCACGCGGGCGACCGGGCGCTCCTCCGCCTGCGGATCGTGCTCGTCGTGATCCTCGTCGCGGTGGTGGGGGTGCTGCTGTTCCTCCCACTGCCGGCCTGGATGGTCGCGGAACAGAGCGTGTGCGGGCTGTTGCTTCTCGCTGCGGCGGTGCTGGCGTTCCGCGCCTCCCCAGGCCGGTCGGAGGGGCGGTGAGCGCCCGAGGTCAGGTCGCGGTCATATCCGTACGGAAACGTTGACTTCCGTGCTGGCATCGCGATCCAACGTCCCTCCTGTAGCCTCCAGACGTCGTGGGCGCGGCAAATCGACGGCTGCGGCCTAGGTCGGCATTCCTGAAAAGCGGGCGTACACAAGTGATGGGTGCTCATACGGCCCAGCAGGAGCCGCTACCACGGCGCGCCCGACAGGGAGGCTGCAAGGTACAGCGCCGACTGTCCTGTTGCCGAGTTAGTCACCGAATTCACATATCTTCTGTCGCCCCGCGATCACGAGGTCGAGGACAGAGGTGATTGGCCCTCGACGATGGGTCGTCGCCGGAGCCTGTCTGGGTGAGGGCGGCGAGGGTCGTCTGGGCGAGAGCGTGGCCGATCCGGCGGGGAGGCCAGCCGAGGGTGGTGGACAGGTCGACGATGACGCGTTCATCGAAGATGGTGACCCACAGGAGCACGGCATACTCGACGTTCTGCTCGGGGACCACGTTCTCGGTGACGAGTTCCTCTATTACCGGTGCGAGCGCGCCGTACAGGGCGGTGGTCGGCGGGTCTCCGCGGCCCACGCGCTCGAGAAAGCCCTCGGCGCTGCGGATGTGGGTGGCGGCACGGCCCCAGCTCGCGGCGAGATCGCTCCACCGGGCGCACACAGCTTCGAAACGCTGCCTGCCGTGGGCCTCTGCCGAGATCTTCTCAAGGTCATCGACCAGTTCGCCTATGAGGCGATAGTAGAACTCCCGGTGAATGTCGTGGACATCGGCGAAGTGCCGGTACACGGTCGCGGTTGCGACACCTGCGACGCGTGCGAGGTCGGGCAGTGTGAAGGCGGTGCCGCGGTCGGCCAGTAGCCGGCCCGCGGCGTCCAGCAGGCGATCACGGGTCTGCGCGGTGTCTCTCCGCATCGGCCGCCGTGTGGTCTTCCTTTCCTCCATCGGCCTCATCTTCCCACGACGCCGCCTAGGTCCAGCGTGCACGTCCGGCCTACTGATGGTAAACATGGGAAGATGTTCTCATCTCTGAAGGAGTAGCTATGGATGGCAAGAGGGTGGCGGTCGTCGGGGGCGGGGCGATCGGTGGCTTCCTGAGCGCCCGGCTCGCCGAGGCGGGACATGCGGTGACGGTGTGCGTACGTCATCACCCCGGGAGCCTTGTCCTGGAAAGCGGCGGGGTCGAGCGTGTAGTACCGGTCGCATTCGCTGCTTCACCGGGCGAGACCATGCCTGCCGATTGGGTGATCGTGACGGTTAAGGCCCACCATGACCCGTCGGCGTGGCTCGACAGGCTCGTCGGGGATCGTACGAGGGTTGTGGTGGTGCAGAACGGCATCGCACACGTCCGTGAGGGGCGGGGATTTGTGCCAGCGTTGGCTTACATCGCGGTCGAGCGGCTGTCCCCGGGTCACATCGTGCACCGGACGGGCAACCGACTGGTGGTGGCCGCGGGGGATGCGGCTCAGGCCCTCGACGCCCTGTTCGCCGGTACGGTCGAGGTCCATGCAGAGGAGGACTTCCAGACAGCGGCTTGGCGCAAGCTCCTCACCAATGTCGCCGCCAATCCCGTCACCGCCCTTACCCTGCGGCGCATGGACGTCCTCACCTCACCCGGCGTTCGCGAGGTATCGCGCGCACTCGTCGCGGAGGCGGTCGACACCGCCATCGCGGACGGCGCCCGCCTGTCCGAACAGGATGTCGAGGCCACGATGGACTTCTACGCCCGGTTCAGCGGTGAGGACGGCACATCCATGCTGTACGACCGGCTCGCGGGCAGGCCGCTGGAGTACGAGGCCATCACCGGGGCGGTGGTGGAGCGTGCACATCGGCACGGCGTCCCCGCACCGATCAACGAAACCCTGCTCGCCCTCCTGCGTGCCCTGTGATCACGCTCAGATGACCCTAAGAAGTCCGCCGGTAGGCGTCCGCGATGCACAGGCTGGGGCGGCAACGGCCAGAGCGGTGGAACGGCCTATCTTGAGGGTGCGGGCGGCAGATGCGCGGCGCTGCCCTCCTCGTCGTCAGCGGGGCATTCGCGGGCGGGGGAGTGCGGCCTTCGCCACGTCCAGGGGGAGGCGGACGATGTTGGGATCATTCCGCGAACCGAGCATCCCCAGGCTTGTCACGAGGAGCCCGTCGTCGATGACGGCGATCGCGCTCGGTCCGTCGAGGCCGTCAGCCTCGGTGGCAAGGACGGTCTTTTCACCGCCCGGCGTAATGCGTAGAACGGTGTCGCGTGGGTGAACGGCGAGGTACAGCGTGCCCGAGGTGTCAAAGGCGAAGTCGTCGGCGGGTATGCCGGTGTGAACCTGCGTCACCTCGCCTGCGCGTCCCTGGTCGATCCCGATACGCAGGACAGTGCCCTGGGCAGTGTTGGTCGCCCACAGAGCGCCGTCCCAGATCTTGAGGCCGTTCACGCCCGTGGACGACACCGGGTCGTCCGGCGACGTCGGCGCCAGGCTCTCGTCGGCGAGCCAGAGCCGCAGCGTGTCATCGCCGGGGGAACAGCAGAGGATTTCGCCGTTGACGGAGTCCGCCGCGAACACAATGCCGTCTTCAGTGAAGGTGATGCCGTTGAGTCCCGCCCGACTTTCCGCGGCGGCGAATCGAGTCCAGTGATGGGGAGCCTCGCGCCGCCAGATTCCCGAAACGGTCTCAGTCGTGCTGCGCACCGCGGCGTAGAGGCGGTCCTCGGCGTCCGAGGCGAGCCCGACCACGATCGCGTCGGCTTGTTCCGGGACAACCGGTTCCGGCTTGCCGTTGGACAACCAGACGGTGCCCGCCAGCAGCAGCGTCGCGCATATCGTGCCGTCCGCGAGGACCACGATGTTCTCCGGCATCTCTCCGGCGCTGTGGTCAAAGGTCTTGAGGATCATGAATTCGCCTTTCAAAGATCTTCCAATGCTCAGGCGTGCCCGTCCTGGCTCGGGTGGGTGGCCACGTAGCTGCTCTTGCCAGGGTTTCATCGTTGTTCGGGTCAGGCCACCTGGGTGGAACCGCGTATGACGAGTTCGGTGCTGAGTTCCATGTGGCGGGGCACGAGTTCCTCGCCGTCGGCCAGGCGCAGGGCGATGCGCAGGGCGACGGTGCCCATCGCGCGTAGTGGCTGGCGCACGGTGGTCAGCTGTGGCGAGGTCAGGGTGGCGATCTCGGTGTCGTCGAAGCCGACGATGCTGAGGCGGCTGTGCGTCGGCGTGCGCTTACGCGTGGGACTTGAGGTCGAAGACCGCCTTTCCCGCCACGCGCCGGCCGCGTAGCGCGTCGGCTGCCTCGGCGAAGCGATTCCAGGAGCCGCGCCAGCCGATCTCGGGCACCAGGGCGCCTTCGGCCGCGAGTTGTAGCAATTTGGCCAGGTCGTCGGCGGCTGCGAACTCGTTGACGTAGGACGTGAGCGTCTTGGGCGGGCCGACGGTCGCATAGGGAGGGAAGACGGCCGGCTCAGCCGAGGTCCACCCGACGGACTGCAAGTTGCCGCCGGGGGCAAGGAGCTCCCAGGCCGTGACCAGATGGGGCCCGCCGATCGTCTCTACGACGATGTCGACGGGCTCTTCAATATCGTCCAGGCCCACGACTACCTCGTCGGCGCCCGCGTTGGAGAGGCCGTCGCCTCGCGTGGGGGAACCGACCGAGGCGATGACGTAAGCCCCGGCCAGGGCGGCCAGTTGCACGGCGTACCGTCCCACGCCACCCGAGGCGCCGGTCACCAGCACGCGCTTGCCGGGTGCGACCGCCGCGCTCCGCAGCGAGCGGAGCGCGGCTAGGCCCGCCGTCGGCAGTGCCGCTGCCTCGGCCAGCCCAACACCCTCCGGAATCTCGGCTACCGCCGCCACATCGACGGCCACCCGCTCGGCGAACGCACCGTCCGCGAAGAGTACGACGCGGGTGCCGGCGGCCGGGCCGGTGCCGTCCGCCGCCCCCTGCAGGACGATTCCGGCCGCGTCGAGACCCAGCGGCGCCCCGGCCGGTACGCGTCCAGAGCCTGCGTTGTTGAGATCCGCGTAATTGAGCGAGGCATGCCGCACGTCAATGAGCACCTGCCCGGGGCCGGCGACGGGGGTGGCGATCTCCCCGAAGGCAATGCTTGTAGAGACGGACGGGTCGACGATGAGGGCCCGCGTGGGCAATGACGTCTCCTATCAGGGTAGGTCGCATCAGATAGGACCATAGTAGATGGTTTTGTTAAAGACTATCTCGTATCCGCAGCCGTCAGGCTTTGGGGCCGTGCCGTGAGGCCGCCGGAGTGCAGGACCGCCTGAGTCTTCCCCCGCCCCGGCGTGCGTGACTCCAGTCACCGGGCGCCGCCGACGACGGGAGGCTGCGGGCCAGGGGATGTGCGGCACCCCGCAGGGATCAAGAGTGAACTCCGTCGAGGAAGGTGCGCAGAGAGCGGGCGTTCATCAGCTCCACTCGCTTGGGGGGGTGCCGCACGCTGGGATCAGGCCACTCCTCCCGTGGCCCGGATGTTCTGGGCAGTGACCCAGCGGCCGTCCGAGCTGGTGAGGAACGCGACGACGTCGGCGACGTCAGCGGGTTGTCCGAGCCGGCCGAGAGGGGTCATCGCGACGACCATCTGCAGTTGCTCTGCGGAGTTGGTGCCTCGCAGGAGATCAGTGTCCGTCGCGCCCGGGGACACCGTGTTCACGGTGATACCGCGTGTGCCGAGTTCCCGGGCCGCCGCCGCGGTCAATTGCTCCAGAGCCCCCTTGCTGATGATGTAGGGGGCGATACCCGGCGCGGGACGAACAGTATTGACGGTGGAAATGTTGACGATGCGCCCGCCGTCGCGCATCCGCCTGGCGGCATGCCGGATGGTCAGGAACGCCGATTTGACGTTGACCGCCATCACGCGGTCGAAAAGATCTTCCTCGGTCTCGGCGATGGGCGTCGGAGTGAAGGTCATCGCGGCGTTGTTCACCAGAATGTCCAGCCCTCCCAGGTCCTGCTCGGCGATCTCCATCAACCGCTTAGCGGCACCTGGCTCGGTCAGATCCATCTGAACGCCACGGACGCTGCCGCCCGCCTCCTCGACCGCACGCACGACCTCGGCAGCGGCTGAGCCGTTCTGCGCGTAGTTGAACACCACCTCCGCACCGTCACGTGTAAGACGTTCTACGATCGCGCGGCCGATGCCTCGTGACCCTCCGGTGACGACGGCGGTCTTGCCCTTCAGTACTGCCACTGCATCCTCCACAATCGTGAGCACTCATCGAATACTTGACCTTCGCACTGCCGACGCGTTCGGGTTCGGCGGCAACCCCCAGCACCCGATGGCAGGAGCGGACGTCAGGGCTCTGCTGCCGCCCGTAGCCACCTCGGCCATGAAGAGTGCGAGGAAGCACTGAAGTCAGACAACTCCTCCGTTGACGCGAATGTTTTGACCTGTCACCCAGCTCGCTTCCGGGGAAGCGAGGAAGGCGACGACGTTGGCGATTTCCTCGGGGTTGCCGATGCGTCCCATCGAGGTCATCTTCTCCAGGCTCGCGATGAACTCCGCGGGCCGGGTGCGGAATTCGGGGGTGTCGGTGGGGCCAGGAGAGACGACGTTGACGGTGATGCCGCGCCCGACCTCTTTGGAGAAGATCCGGGAGAACTGCTCCAGAGCTCCCTTCGCCCCGTCGTACAGCCCGTAGCGCGCGAAGAACAGGCCCGTGGTGTGCGAGGAGATGTTGATGACACGACCTTCGTCGCGCAGGTACCGAGCCGCGAGCCGCATGGCGAAGAACGGGGCCCGGGCGTTGACTTGGAAACTGCGGTCGAACTCCTCCTCGGTGACCTCGGCCATCGGCTTGAGCACCGGCAACACGGCGTTGTTGACCAGGATGTCCAGACCGCCGAACCGGCTGATCGCGGTCTTGAAAAGGTCTGCGAGTCGTTCCGTGTCGGTGATGTCGGCCGCGAAGGCGACGCCTGTCCCGCCGCTGGCGGCGACGACGCCGGCGGCCTGCTCCGCCTGCTGCGGGAGGTGATTGACCACGACATGGGCGCCCTTGGCCGCCAGCCGGATCGCGATCGCCGCCCCAAGGCCGGTTGCCGCGCCGGTGACAATCGCGACCTTACCCCTGAGCGGAGCGTCAGACGATCTCATTGCCGCTCACCGTGGTCTCGGGGACGTCCTCTCGCAGGTCCCAGTGCTCGGCGATGAGCCCGTCAGCGATGCGGAACACATCGACCACGGCCACGCCGCGGTGACCCGGATGCGTGGTGAACAAGCTGTGAACGAACACCAGATCATCCTGGGCGGCGAGCCTGCGGATCTCGAAATGCGCGTCCGGAAACTGGCCACGGAAGCCGTCGACGAAGTCCGCCAGCGCTTTGCGGCCATCCGGAAGATTCGGATTGTGCTGGATAAGGTCCTCGGCCAGAAACCGGTCGGCCAGGTCGGTGCGGACCTGGTTCCAGACCAGCTCAAGGTAGTCGCGGATCAGCTCTGACATGATCTTTTCCTTCAGTGATTCGATCGCGGACAAATATGGGGGTACGGACGGAGGCGACATGTGCGGTGCCGGCGCAGGCGAGGGGCACCAGGGCCAGCACGGACAGCGGCCGAGCGCCGAGTTCGGGGAGCAGACCACTGCCCAGCAAGCTGCCCAGGCTCATCCCCAGATAGATGGCCGAAGCGTTCAGCGCGAGCAGGATGCCGCGCTGTTCAGGCTGCAGCTCGACCAGGCGAGTCTGTTGCGGAGCCATGAACAGGGAGCTGAAGAACGCCCAGAAAGCGAACACCGCAGTGCCCAGAGCGAGCGATGACGGCGCGCCGGACAGCGCCAGCAGGGCGATCGCCAGGCCGGCCAGCGCGAGCGCGATCGTCAGCGCGCCACCCAAGCGCCGGTACGCCCGGGGACCGCTCACGTTGCCGATGATCCCCACGATGCCGAAGATGAACAGCACCAGCGATATCGCCGACTGTGTGGCGCCGAATCTGGCGGCGAGATACGCACCCGCGACGCCGTACACGACGAACTGCGCCGTCATGAACAGCAGCGTGGTCGACACCATCGGCAACACGCCCGTGGCGCGCACCATCTGACCGAACACCCGTGCGGACGGCGCAGGGCCCGGCGTAATCGGGCCGAGCAACCACGCCACCAGCCCAAACGCGACAGCGGTGAGCACCACCACGCCCATCATGGCCCAGCGCCAGCCGACCACGCCCCCTGCCGATGCCGACAGCGGCACGCCGAGCACGGTGGCGGCGGTCATGCCCGCGAACACCGTGGCCAGGGCGCGGGGACGCTGCTCGGCCGGAACGACCGTCGATCCCACGGCGGACGCGGCGGGTCCGAAGACGCCCGCGCCCAGCCCGGCCAGCACCCGGGCCGACGTGAGTGTGGCGAAGTCCGGTGCAAGCGCGGCCGCCGCACCTCCGACGATCATCAGTCCGAGCCCTAACAGGAGCGCCCGCTTGCGGCACATCCTGCCGAGGAGCACCGACGCCAGCGGGGCCGCCAGGGCGAACACCAGCGAAAAGACGGTGACGAGCGTCCCGGCTGCGGCGGGCGTGATGTTCAGTTCGGCTCCGATGGGGGCGCTCAGGCCGATGACGGCCAGAGACGCGGTACCCAGGCTGAAGTAGCCGAGCGACAGGGCGAGCAGTGCCGGCGTAGAAGAACGCATGTGCACCGCGCCCTCTTTTCTCCTCAAATGCCTTCTCCTTGAGTGGGCGTTTGATCCCTGCTTGGTGCTAGCCCAATTGGGTGAAGGTGGTCATGTAGGACGACTATTGTTTAGATCGGTAATGGCCTGCAGGATCGCGTCCTTGCAGCTCAAATGGCGTGCAGAGGACGTCGGCCAGCCAGTTGGTCACCTGCGTCAGCTGCATAGGAGTCAAACGCCCACTTAAGATCAAGAGCGTGTCTTCGATCCCTGGCCCGCATCGCTGATCTTCGGGGCAGAGGTCATCTGTACTTGTCCGCTCAAATCTGCCAAGCGTACTGGAGAGACCTTTTCAGGCGATTAACCGCGCTTCCACATACGTGCCGTTGCCCCTAGCCCCGCGTGTAGGCCCCATCGTCGGCCCACAACTCGGCGATCGCGGCACGTCGAGCGTTCAGGCCGGGTTCGTTCCAGGTAGCGATGTGGCGCTGAAACGACATCAAAGCCGGAGAAGTGCAACTCCTCGTAGGCGTTGAGGTTGGCGGGAGCACGCCGCGCTGTGCCTTGGCCCGGGCGCCCGTCGGTGCCTGGTTCAGCCATCCGCTGCCCGGAACCAGCGCGCCATCTGCCGACCCCCGGCACAGCGGTTTCCATCCTGATGCCGCGCATGCTGGTCACCGGGCCGGGCCGCTCGACGGCGACGAGCTCAACACTGTGCCCGGCTGCGGACAACGCCTCCAACGGCCCGAACACGTCCAGCTCATCGAAGCCGTCGAGACCACGATCTCGATACGCACCCCGTCAGCATCCCGCCGCGGCGCCCGCTCCGGCGAGTGCCATGCTTGCCACCATGCGCAAGAATCCTGCCACGCATCGGGTGGCCGTACTTGCCCTGCCATCGGTGGCGAGGTTGTCACCGTGGTGCTTCTGGGCGAGGAGCTTGTGGGTCTACGGTCGCTGCCCGTGATCCCAGAAGAGGAAGCGCAGCGGGATTTAGCGTCCCTGAGTGTTCCGGCGGTGGGGCACTGGTGGCGACCGGCAGCCAGTGGGAGCCGTATCGCTTGGTCGATCCCGACGGGATGCCGGTCGAGGCGGTGGCTTCGTACTTCCGCGACTTGCAGGCGGCCGGACGCACCAGGCAACCGTTCGCTTTCCAGTCGGCTCGATCGAGAAATTCTTACGTACTGCGGTGTCGATGCCCATCCCCGTCACGGACATTCCGACTTCGGCACTGCACGCTTTCGGTGCAACTCCTGGTCCAGGAGTGCGCTGACTCCTGTCACTTACTTCCGGGCTGTGGATGGAGGGTGATCAGGATCAGCGCATCCAGCAGGCGAAACCAATCAGCTTCGTTGAGGTCGCGGCCCGTAACTTCGGTGAACTGGGCCAGCAAGTCCAGGATCCGCGCCGCCAGGGCCGTCGGGTCCTCGCCCAGAGTGTCGGCGATGAGCTGAATATCGCGACGGAATCGTCTGCCGCGGCCGAGCCGTATCAAAGTGGCGGGCAGCGCGACGGTGCCGGTGCCGGTATCGGTATCGGTTTCGGCGACGAACCCGATCGTGGCCCGCGTGCCCAGTGCCTGGGCGATCCTATTCAGCGCGTCCACGGTTGGGTTGCCCCGGCCATTTTCCAGGTTCGCCACGTAGGGCACGGACAGGCCCGCGTCCATGGCAACGGAGGCAACAGTGCGCCCCTTTGCCGCCCGCAGCGTCCGCAGTCGCGCTCCGAGGTGATGTCTGTCCACGACCGCCTCCACCAACCAACTGTCTTGACAAGACAATACCAATGATAGCTATCTTGATGGAATAGATCGGGGTGGTGTTGTGATCGAGGCCCTGCGGATCCGTGACTTCCGCCTGCTCTGGTTCTCCCGGCTGGTCAGCCTGCTCGGCTCTTGGCTGCTGGTCGTGGCGGTGCCCGCGCACGTGTTCACGCTGACCGGCTCCTTAGCCGCAACCGGCCTGACGCTGGTCGCGCAGTTCTTGCCGCCAGTGTTCCTGGGCCCGATCGCGGGCGTGCTGGTCGACCGGTGGGACCGACGGCGCTTCATGATCTTGGCCGACCTCGTCCGGGCCGCGGTCATACCGCTGCTCTTGCTCGCCCGCGAGCCGGGCGACATCTGGCTGCTCTACCTCGCGCTGGCGGCGGAGAGCGTGGGCACGGTGATGTTCCGGCCAGCCGCTCAGGCGCACACGCCAGTGGTCGTGGGCACCGGGCCGTCGTTGAGCAGTGCCAACGCCCTGAACGCAGCCACCGACGGCGCAGTGCGGCTGGTCGGCGCCCCGCTCGGCGGTATCCTGCTCGGCCGGGTCGGGTTCGACCTGCTCGTCTGGCTAGACACCAGCACCTACCTACTCTCCGCAGTCGCCATCCTACTAACGGCTCGGCTCGCCGCGCCCACCACGCGGAGTCCCGGCAGAATCGGCCGCATCCTCGTCGAGTTGCGCGAAGGGCTGGCATTCTTGCGCGCGGAGCGGACCGCGTGGGCGCTACTGCTGGTCAACGCACTGTTCCTCGGCGCGAACGCTGGCCTGGACGCGCTGCTGGTCCCCTACGGGATCACCGTGCTGGGTGGTAGCGGCCAGATCGGCCTGGTGATGTCGGCCCTGGGCGTCGGCTTCCTGCTCGGCGCGTCACTCATGCGGATGCTCGTCGACCGTGTGCCGCCCGCCTACCTGCTCGGCGGCGTGCTCACAGCCACCGGTGTCGGTTTCGTACTCCTCTTCTCCGCCACCACACTGATCGCCGCGCTGCCCGCCGCCGTCCTGATCGGGACGGTTGGCTCGATGGCCCTAGGCACCGCACAAACGACGCTCCAGCGAGTGACCCCCAACGCGGTGCTCGGCCGTACCAGCTCCGCGGTGTTCACCGGCGAGGCAGTGGCCACGCTCGCGGGCGCGATCGTCGGACCCAGCCTTGCACAGGTGCTCTCCCTGACCTGGACCGCTTATCTCGCCGGAACGGCAACCGTCCTCAGCGGAATCATCAGCATGCTGCTACTGCCGAGGAAGCGGGTCGTCCCGCGATCAGCAATCGATAGCCGCCGCGAGGAGAGCTCGGCCAGCTGAGACCGCTTCACCCACCGAAGCTCAGTCGTACATAGTTCGCTCGTGCCACTTTCTCGGCAGTGGCGTGTCATCGTGCTTAGTGCAGAGAAAGTTTCTGTGGGCGATCGACGTGTCCTGGAACCGGGCTACGCGGGTGGCTTCTGCCGTTGGCTGCTGGTCGCTGGAAAGCCGACACGTCCGCACTGGCGGAGTCGGGACTCCTCGTCGCAGACCTCGTCGGGGGAGCCGTACGCGGCGTCGGTGCGGGCGCGCAGCGAGACGGTGCTTCGCGCTTCTACGACTTCCACCTGGGCATCGATGACGGCCCGATTCTGATCGATCCGTTTCCGCTGGATCATTCACGGCGTGGCGGCCGGGCCAATGCGCATCACAACCCGATGGAGCCGTTCGCCGACAAGCGGGCCGGGCTATATCGGCCGCAGGTCCCCAAACGGGTCCCGCGTTTCATCCCGGATGAGGAGTTCAACGAGTTCTTCGCCCGGCTGCCGTCGCATCGGGATCGGGCGTTGGTCGCGTTTTACGTCTCCACCGGGGCGAGGACCTCGGAACTGCTGTCGACGACGCAGGGCGGTGTCGATCCAGGACGGCAGTTGAGTTCCCTGGCGTACTGCAGCGGCGCGCCTAGATCGAAGCGGCCGTGGATGAGCACACCGGGGATGCCGGCGCCTCGGTCCGACTGCGACCACTGGCCTTGAAGGTCTCCTTCTCGCCGACAGGATGACTTGAACGGCCCCGGTCGAAACCGTCCAGACCAAGGTGTCGTGCCGCAGTTCAACATGCGTTCCCTCCGCCGACTTCATCCTCGTGCTCGACCGGGTAGCTCGCATCGAACCGGGGGAACCGTGCTCGTACACGCTGCCGCCGGAGGCGCGGGCAGCCGACTCGGCCAGGCCGCCCGGTTGCTCGGCGCGGGCCGCGTAGTGAGTACCGTGGGCAGCCCAGCCAAGATCGAGGCAGCCAAGGCGTTCGGCTACGACGAGGTTGTCCTGCGCGAACACGTGGCAGAGTCCAGTCGGTTCGACATCGTGGTGGACATGGTCGGCGGTGCGGTGCGACGGACCAGCCTGGATCTGCTCACGCCGATGGGCCAGATGGTGGTCATGGGCAACGCCTCCGGCGCCGAGGACGTCGGGGATCTCGGCTAACGAACTGTGGTTCACCAACAAGACGGTCTCCGGGGTCACCCTGGCCGCGTTCTCCGCCGCTTTCCCCGCAGAGGCAGCCGGGCGCTGCGTCGGGCTGTGGCCGTGGCCGCGAGCGGGCAACTGCGGGCGCAGGTCGACACGCTGCCGCTGAAGCAGGCCGCCCAGGCGCACCCGCCGCATCGAGTCCGGCAGTATCACCGGCAAGCTCGTGCTTAAAGTCGAACGTTCGAACAGTTCCACCAGGGTCAGGTCGACGTCGGAGAGTTCCGCTCGCAGCCGACCGAGGGTGTCTCCCAGCGCGCCGTTGATGCCCGACCCGGCGAACCCCACCGACAGGCAGCCGATTTTACCCTCGGCGGCGAACCGTACATCGTTCAGAGCGGCTTCGGCGTCGGCCAGCATGTGCACGGCCCGCTGGACCAATGCCTCCCCGGCGGCGGTGGGAACGAGGCGGCGCCGACGCGGGCGAACACGTCAACCCCCAAGCGGCGTTCCAGTTCACGCAGTTGCCGACTCAGGGTCGGCTGAGTCAGCTGTAGGCGGCGAGCGGCTCCGCTGATGGATCCCTCTTCGGCGATAGCGACCACGTAACCCAGCAACCGCAGATCCATCCATGCCTCCACGGCATGGGTGCCATATCAATCGATGCCTCAGAGTCGGCGGGTGGGAATCCCCTGGTAAAGAATGAAACTGTCCTGATTTCCTGAAATGCCGGAGCCGTCGTGAAACACCTTGGAGTTCTCGCTCACAGCACGGGAGGAGCCGCCCTTTGCTTCCTCACCTTCTGCGAGGAGGGATTCCGCCGGACCGGCCGCAACGAACATCCCGACATCACCTTGGACTACATCGCCTTCGGATACAGCATGCCCGCCTGGGATGTGGGAGATCACGCAACCGTCCGGGCAACCCTGGCCACCAGCGCGCAGCGGCTCGCCCGGGCCGGCGCCGACTTCTTCGTATGCCCGGACAACACCGCCCACCTGGCTCTGGAGGTGCCGGGACCGGACCTCCCGCTGCCGGGCCTGCATATCGCCGACGTCGTGGCGGATCAGGCCGCGGCCGAGGGGCGCACCCGCGTCGGCGTGCTGGGCACCAGATACACGATGGACGGTCCGCTGTACCCGCATGCGCTCGCCGCCCGTGGCATCGCAGCGGAGCTGCCGGACGCCGACGACCGCGACCTCGTCAACGAGGTCATCTTCAAAGAGCTGGTGAACGGCGTAATCAACGATGCGTCACGTCAGGAATACCTACGCGTCATCAAACGGCTGGCCGACCGAGGCTGTGACGCGGTCGCCCTTGTCTGCACCGAGATTCCATTGCTGATCACGCCCGAGGTTTCTCCCTTGCCGACGTTGGATTCGACCCGTCTGCTGGCGCGTGCGGCCTATGAGGTCGCTGTTGGCGAACGGGCGATGCCCGACTGGCGTGGCGGCCCTCGATGAGCCTGGGACGCCGCGAAGGAGGGACCGCTGGCTCAGCCCCTCATCGAGACCGGAACGCGGGGCCCTGATCGGCGGGGTCTTCGGCCCCACCAGCGACGGCGAGAGCGGCTATGCTCGGCGCCTGCTACACCTGCCGACGCCTGACATGCTCGTGTTATGGGACCAGGGCTTCGACGGCAACGCCTTCCTCGCCCAGGTCAGCGCCACCGGCGCCCAGGCGCTCGACCGGCTGCGCAGCAATCGGATCCTGCGCTCAGGCGACCCCGCCGACCTGGAACAGGATATGTGGCCGGCACTCACCGGCGAGGCCATCGCGAGGACTCTCTGCGCTGCCGTCTGGACGGCCGACCCGCGTGGGAAGCGGCCCATTGTGGTCCAGGAATCCATGAGGAGAGGCACGACCGCGAGCACCCCCGTGGCGGCCGCCCCGACAAACAGGGGCATGGCCATCTTCCGCAGTTGGCCGGCGATCGGGCCCGCGCTCGCCGCCTCCGTCCAGGTTTCGCGGTAGGCGGCTGAGTCGCCGAGGCCCAGGTTCCATACGATCCATAGGAGTGCTGCTGCGCAGGCCAGAATCGGGGTGAGCGAAACGGTGAAGGGCTTGGCCCCAGGGGATGCGCCGGTGGTGCAGCCATGCGTCAGCTGCTCCGCCGACCAAGTCGAGCACCGTGCGTGGGGGCACTGGCCGCGAGGCGATCAGGTCGCGGACCTCCGTGCGGTAGCGCTGCCGCCACTCCTTGGGATAGAGATTGAGAATCGCCTCTGCCACCAGGCGCATCATGATAGCCCCCATACGTCTGGTCCCTGTCTCCTCGACTCGGCGCAACGTGGCCAGTTGCTGGCCCAGCGCGTCGCGTCCCCTCGCGGTCACGCGGTACGGCTTGCGCCGCTCCTCCGATCCGACCGCCTCGATCCAGCCGCGCTCCTTCGTTCTCCGCCGCACATATTCAGTGAACTTACTAAGTTGCACTAAGCAAGCCCTAGGACGGCGTCGCCAGACGGATCGAGTGTCCAAATGCCACACGCCGGCCCTCGATGCTGTCGTTGAACCCAGCCGAACAGTCGACGTTGACCCGGCCGTACAACCAATCCACGCCGCGACCGGCCCGCCGGAAGCGACCGGGCTCGGCATCGAGAACGCCGCCTAGTGCTGGTCACCACCGGCCACAACGCCAGCCAGCTCGGCAGCGAGGCCCAGTTTCGCCAAGCTCTGCGGCGGGTTGCCGCTCTGCAGGCATCCTCCGGTCTTTCGCTCGGCGGGATGTACGGGCGTGCGTTCGAGGTGGGTCCCCTATCCCGACGAGTAGAAAATCTTGAGTTTCCCCGGTCGTATCGGCCTGAACCGCTTGGCTAGATCACGCACGTGCGGGGCATGAGGGAGGGCGAAATCCGTTTCCCTCATGTCGTCAACCCGTTTCCTGACTGGCGTGGTCACCCATGCCTCTGGGGCGGGCCGGTGCTGTTTCGCTTGGGTCAGCCCGGTCCGGGTCCGCATGCGATATTTGGCGGCGTGGCCGTAGCGATCCGGCCACCAGGACGATGAGTCCGGCGGCGGTGACTCCGGCGCCGACCCAGAGCGGTGAGACGAAGCTGAATCCGGCGCCGAGGGCCAGTCCGCCCAGCCAGGCGCCGAGCGCGTTGCCGATGTTGAAGGCCGCGATGTTGGCGCCGGAGGCCATCGTGGGCGCCTCCTGGGCGTACCCCATGATCCGCAGCTGCAGCCCGGGTGCGGTGGCGAGCCCGACGGTGCCCATCAGCAGCAGCGAGACGATCGTCATGACCTTGTTCTGCGCCGTCAGCGCGAACACGGCGAGCACCAGGGCGAGCAGCGCAAGAATCACGCCCAGCGAGGTGTTCAGTGCCCGGTCGGCGAACTTGCCGCCGGCGAAGTTGCCGGCGAACGTGCCGACTCCGAACAGCACCAGCAGCCAGGGCACCGTGGTGGTGGCGAACCCGCTGACCTCGGTGAGCGTGAACGCGATGTAGGTGAACGCGCCGAACATGCCGCCGAAGGCCAGCACGGTGACCGCGGCGGAGACCCAGACCTGTGGCCGGCGGAACACGCCCAGCTCGCTGCGCAGGCTCGTCTCGGCGGGTGCCGGCGTCCGTGGCACCAGCAGCCAGATGCCGATCAGCGCGACGACGCCGATGACCGTGATCGCCCAGAACGTCGAGCGCCAGCCGAGCTGCTGTCCGAGCAGCGTGCCCAGCGGAACCCCGAGCACGTTGGCCACGGTCAGCCCGGCGAACATCAACGAGATGGCCCCGGCCCGCCGGTTCTGCGCGACCATGTCGGCGGCGACCACGGAGCCGACGCCGAAGAACGCGCCATGGCACAGCGCCGCGACGACCCGGCCCACCATCAGCACCGAGTAGATCGGTGCGACCGCGGAGATCAGGTTGCCCGCGATGAACAGCACCATCAGCGCGAGCAGCACCTTCTTACGGTCGAACCGGGCGATCGCCGCGGTCAGCGCGACGGCGCCGACCGCCACGCTCAGCGCGTACCCGGAGACCAGATATCCGGCCACCGGCTCGGTGACCCCGAAGTCCGCCGCCACTTCAGGCAACAGGCCGATGATCCCGAACTCGGTGAGCCCGATGCCGAAGCCGCCCAGTGCAAGGGCGAGAAGCCCGATAGGCATGTCCAAACCCCCAATTTCAATGCGTCCGCATTTATGCGGCACACGAAATCATCGCGTGCGCAGCAGAACTTGCCAGTGGCCAGACAGACACCATGCGAAAGAAAACTGCCATGGCCTCTTGCGCCCATCCTTGGGGCGGCAGGACGGTGGCCTCCGCGTACGGCGCCGAGCCGATGGCTTGGAGCACCCGTCCTGAATCCGGACGATCAGGTGCCTGCCCCAGCAAAGGATCGGGGATCTCATCAGGAAACGCCACGCTGGTCTGCCCGCCCCGGTCCAGATCGCAAGCCTCGTTCACACCGGACACGATCGCCGGCAGATCACGGGCCACCAGACCGAAGTCGCGCGGGCAGCCCACGCCAGGGCCAGCAGGTTGATCTGGTCGTACGCCGTCCCCGCTACCGACATCCAGGGCGAGGCGCCATACCGCGTCCCTCGCGCCCATCACAACACCCTGGCTCATGCCGGAAAGTCCGATACTGACTGCTGATGTCATTCGTGGAGCCGACCAGGGCCGAGCCTGGCTCGATGCAGTACCAGGTCCAACGCCACGTGGCAGATCTCAGCACGTTCGTGTTCTACGAACTGTGGCGGTCGGCCGACGACCTGCGCAACTCTTCACCCACTTCATGCGCAGCTCAGGGTTCTTTCTCGCCGGAGATGACGTTTCGTGGGTTCCGGGATATGCGGAGGGGGCCGTGCAAACGGCACTCAACGCCGTCTGGGGTGTCATACGCCATTTCGGTGGCACGACTCACCCCGACAATCCCGGTCCTGGAGACTTGTTCGACCGATTGGCACCGTTTCTTCTGTGAAGGGAGCAGCAAGTTGCCCGTTCCAGGCGAGAATCATTGGTGAGCGGCATGCGAAGAGATCGCGCTGGGGACGGCTTCGACGCGTCCGGTTGTCTCGATCGGGCAGACGGGGCGTCGCCCACGATGGCGGCGCCCACCGCCTTCGTGACGGGCTTGCGGAACACGCAACGGACGCCGGGGCCCGGAGATCGAGGTAGCCGAACGCGTCAACCCGGGAGGCGATGCGCATACTGGCACCGGTGCAGGCGATCATGAGTTTCGTGCGAGAAGAGAGGACCGGTGACACTGTGATCATCCGGTGGACGGAGTTGACCAGGGAGCGTTTGACGGAGTTGTTGCCCGGCTCGCTCGTGGTGCTGCCGGTGGGTGCGGTTGAGCAGCACGGGCCGCATCTGCCCACGTGGACTGACACGTTGTTGGTCACCACTGTGGTGGAGCGGGCGCTCCAAGCCTCGTCGGCGCGGACGGTGCTGGCGCCGACGGTGGCGACCGGGGCCTCCGACCAGCACTTGCCCTTCGGCGGCACGTTGTCGCTGCGTCCTGAGACGTTGCTGGCAGTGCTGCTGGATCTGGCCAGGAGCGTGGCCGAGTGCGGCGGGCGCAGGCTGGTGCTGGTCAACGGGCACGGCGGCAACCAGGGGGTGTGCCGGGACGCGGCGTCGGCGGCAGTGGTGCGTTACGGACTATCCACCGCCTACCTCAACTATTGGGACATGGCAGGGCAGGCGCCCAGTCACGCGGGCGTCCTCGAGACGAGCGCGGTGCTGGCCCTCCGATCCGACCTGGTCCAGGAACTGCCTGACCGGACCGCCCCTGCGATCCCGCAGGTCCCTGACGTGCTCGTGCAGCCGGCCACGTTCTGGCGCGACGTCGACGGCTACACCGAGGACCCGTCCCGCGCCACAGTGGCCCAGGGCGAGAAGTGGCTGGAGGCCGCGGTCACCACTCTGGCCGCGCGGCTGTCCGAGCTGGAGCGCGTGCTGTGACCAGCCCCTGTGGCGCTCGACGGCAGCGAAGCGGCACCATGGCGTTCGGGCGCCGAGGTGGCCTGGCGGGGTGCGCATGTGATGGACGATGGCGGCTACCAGAGCCACGGCAGGATCAATATGCCTACCGGCGGCCGCGCATAAGCTGTTGCCCACTGAGGTGTGGGCTGGGAGGATTTGGCGTTGATCAACGATTTTCCTGAGGGATTGACCGTGCGTCGTCCCGCGGCCGTGGACCATGCGCGGGTGCTTGCGGTGCTCGATCGTTGGTGGGGCGGGTTCGGCGGCGAAGCTGGATCGATGGAGCGGGCGCTGCTGTTGCCGCGGCTTTTCTTCCAGCATTTCGCCACGACCAGTTACCTGGCCGAGCGGCCCGACGGTGACCTCGCCGCTTTCCTGATCGGCTTCTTCTCGCAGAGCGACCCGGAGGTGGCCTACATCCACTTCGTCGGTGTTGATCCCGCCTTGCACGGGCGCGGTATAGCCACCGCCCTCTACCGAGGTTTCTTCGACCAGGCGCATGCGCATGGCCGCCGTCACATCCACTGCGTCACCAGCCCTGGCAACACCGCCTCTCAGGCGTTCCACGGCCGGCTCGGCTTCAAGATGCTGCTGGGGGTACGTGGTGACGGCGACGTTCCCGTTCAACCGAACTACGACGGCCCCGGGCTCGACCGCGTCGTCTTCGCGCTCGATCTCACTGCTCGAGTTGACCCTTGAGTGCACAGCAGATGCAGGCACAGCCCCAGAAGAAGCACGAGTGGGAGGCGCAGTAGCCGTATCCGGCCCGGTCGGCCAGCTCCGAGCGCTGGACGGTCTGCCGGGAGCGGCCGCACTCGACCGGGGTGGAGTCGGCCACCTGCACATCGTCGCTCCACAGGCTGGTGTCCCGGGCCGAGGATGCGGATCAGGCGCAGCACCAGGGCGGTGGCGGCGCGCAGGCGTTTGTTGTAGCCGGACTGGCTGGGCAGGTAGGGAAACAGGCCCATCCGGTGGGCGCGGCCGTAGCGTAGCCAGTCACAAACGGATCTTCAACGTCCTCGCTTCATGTCCGCAGCCGAACAGCTGATCTCCATCCCTTGGGATCAACCACCTAGTAGGCATCCGCGGCGCTGGCCTGTTCGTGGGCTGCGAGGATGTCCGGCACGTGAGCCTCGGCCCACTGCCGCACCGCACGCAGCGGAACCAGCAGGGGGAGCGGCCGAGCTCGGTCAGGGCGTATTCGACGTGTGGCGGGTTGCTGCCCGGATCAGTGCGGGCGAGCAGGCCGTCGGCCTCCATGGCGCGCAGGGTGGGTGCGCAGTTCCCTGCGCAGCCTGGTCCTCGGTGCGTCAATGTCGGCGAGAGTCTGCTCGATGGACTTGATCCTGCGGAGCCCTGGCCAAAGGGCCCACCCCGCCATGAAGGCATCGGCTCCCGGGCGATGGCCACGTCCAGTGCCGCTCGTGCGAGCAGCCGGGTCGAGTCCAGCCTGGCCAGCGGCGACGACTCCGGCGTGACGAGGAGCGGGATCTCGGTGCAGACGAGGGCCACCGCGTCGCATCCCCGCTCGGCGAGCGTCTGGATGACCTGCCTGAACGTCTCGCGTGACTCGTCGGTGAGGACGCCTTTGACGAGTTCTCGGAAGATGATGTCGTTGACGAGTTTCCGGTCGCTGGCGTCGGGCGGTTCGGCAGTGATGCCGCGCCGTCCGAGAGCCGCCGGGTAGACCGGCTGCCTGGTGCACCGTGTTGTCCGGGCACACGAAGAAGTCCGCCCCCGCCTTGGCAAAGGCGGTCCAGGCTGACCGCCATCATCGCCCTGATCGAGTCGAAGTCGCCGCGGTCGTACGCGGGTATGCACCGCGCGAACGACATGCAGTCCAGCGTCACGTCCGGGTGCTCGTGCTCGCCGAGTTCCCCCTCACCCAGCTGGCAGAAGGCACGGAAACAGAGCGCCGCCCCTTCCGCGCTGTGGCCCAGGATGCCCAGATGCCTGTTCATGTGATCTCCAGGGTCTGCTCGCGGTGATGGCGCCGGACGTCGATCTCGAGCTCGAGTCCCAGCACCGGGGGAACGCTGTCGTGCCAGACCAAACCGTACGACTGGGGGCCGAGCACGCTGCGGGCAATCTCGAACACCGCCGGGCGCGCGCAGTAGAGATGGGTGCGGTCACCGTGCGCCCACCGGCTCCCGAGCGCGGTGATGCGGGCGCTCACCTCCTTCGCGACGAAGGACGCGCTCTCCACCATGTCGCCTGGCTGGATCGCGGCGCCGTCGGGCCCCACGTCGGCCACCCCGGTGATCACCATGTCGTCCGTGTCCGACAGGGTCGGCGCCGTGTAGGAGAAGGCCAGCAGGGACGCGACCTCCGGAGGCGCGGTGGACGGCGCGACGTTGGTCCGCGCCAGCGGCGGCGAACCGTCCCGCAGCAGTCCCCACCTGCCGAGGTGCTCCAGGTACCGGCCGTTGAACTCCTCGAACCGCGGCTCGGTCATGGCGGCGGGCAGGCGTAGCTCCAGCCCGCACAAGGCGACCAGCGGGCGTCCGGCATGGTCGAGCTCCCGGCGTACCAAATCCAGCCCCGGCAGCAGCGGGACCGGGCGGTCGAGCACGACGTGCCGGATGCCCATCCCGGCCAGCGCGATCACTCCGCCGGAGGCGAACGTGCCGCCGGCCAGATAGGCGTACCCGCCGCTGTGGTGATCGATCCGCTCCATCACACCGCCTCCGCTTCCTGCTCCGCGAACGTCATTGACAACCTGCCGAAGCCGCCGAAGTCCGCGCTCACGACGCTTCCCGGCCGCGCCGCGACGGCCTGGGTGAACGACCCGGAGAGCAGGACGTGCCCCGGCTCCAGGCTCACCCCGAGCTCGCCGAGCTTGTTGGCCAGCCAGGCGACGGCCCTCAGCGGCGAGCCGAGTACGGCGGCGCCGGTCCCGGTCGCGACCGGCGTGCCGTTCTCGGCGAGCACGCACTCCAGCCATCCCAGATCCACGTCGGCGAGGTCGACGAGTTCGGATCGCTTGAGTTTGTACAGCAGGTCAGTTCCGATGTTGCCGGAGCCGACGATCGCGCAGCCATGTGTCCCCCTTCCCGTTCACGAACGCTGGGACCCGGTCCGCAGCGTTCTCATGCGCACATCGTGCGGCAACGTCCCACTGAACGAAACCAAGGGGCATCGATTAGCATCGCGCACATGCTCTGGAAGTATGACCTGCGCGTGCTGACATACGTCACCGCCATCGCCGAGGAGGGGTCGATCGGCGCCGCGGCCCGCCGGTTGCGCCTCACCCAGCCGACGCTGAGCAGGCAGCTTCGCGAGCTGGAGGAGCGGCTGGGCGCCGAGCTGTTCGTCCGGGGCAAGCGCGGCCTGACGCCGACCGCGGCGGGACGGGCGCTGGTGGAGCGCGCGGCGCGGGTGTTCGCCGAGGCCGACGCGATCCTGGACGACGTCTCGGCGGTGGCGCGCGGGCTGAGCGGGCGACTGACCGTGGCGTTCGCCGGGTCCGGGATCAACGGCCGGCTCGGGATGGCCCTGAGCCGCCTGCGCGTCGAGCTTCCCGACGTGGACCTGCGCCTGGTCGAGCTCTTCGACGACGTCGAGATGTCCGGGGGCGTGCTGGACGGCACCTTCGACCTGGCGGTGCACCGGTTGCCGGTGCACGACACGAAGCTGACTGCCAAGCCGTGGGTCCGTGAGCCGCTCGCGCTTTTCCTGCCGGCCGCTCATCCCCTCGCGCGGGACACCGCGCCCGTCGAGGTATCCGCTTTCGCGGACGTTCCGCTGCTGCTGTGGCCCCGCGACTCCGCTCCCCGTTCATACGACGAGGTGATCTCGCTCTGCCACCGTGCCGGATTCGTCCCCAAGGTGCTGCAGCAGGGGCGCACCGTCCAGACGATCCTCGCGCTGGTGGCCGCCGGGTTCGGCGCGACCGTGATGACCAGCTCCTACCGCACGCTGCACCGGGAAGGCGTCACGACGCGGCCCATCCGCGGCACCGTCAGCATGTTGCACCTGGTCCACCGGGCGAGGGACACGAGCCCGCTGCTCGCCCGCGCGCTGGCCATCCTCGACGAGGTCGTCCCCGTCCCGAGCTGAGCCGGAGTCCCGTCTGCAGCTCCTGCGCGCCGTACGGGTCAGGCGTCGCCCGGGAGCCTGGCCTCGCCGGTCGGCCGCGGGCCGCGGCCTCGACGAGCTCACCGATCCGAGCCGCGGCAACGGCGATGCGGGTCGGGCCCACCGGGACACGCGGAACGTGACGGCGCGCCGCCAAACCTCCCGCGATGGGACTGAAGGCCTGCCGCTCGACGCTGGCCGTCAGCGTGATGGTGGCGGAAGATGGCCGGTGTGGCAGGCCGGGCCGACGGTGCCTGGTGTGCGGGGCGCCGTTGCCGGCCGGATCGACGGCAGTATTGCTCGCCGGCATGCAGAATGCGCGCCTATCGCACGCGCAATTCGTGCCCGGGAGCGCAGATGCTGGCCACCACGGTAATCTCCGCCGAGGCGGCGGCCTGGTTCGAACAGCAGGATGCGCGGAGGGCGCGGCTGACCGCCTGGGCGCGATGTCCGGGCGGCGGCGTGGTGTGTGGGCCGGGGTGCGGCGCCGCGCGGATGCGGTGTTCTGCTCGACGCGGTGTCGGATCGGTGCCTGGCGGACTCGGCAGAGCACGCCGCGCGGGTTGCGTCCACGGGAGTGGTGGAGTGCGATCGAGGGCGCCACGGCGATCCCCTTCGTCGTCAGAACATCTGCTGGAAGCTGGTGGGCGTACTTCTCAAATGCTCGCTCTCGCGGACGGTACTCGACCACAGGCGGTACTCTCATACGCCTCCTCCGCGAGGCCGGTCCACCGTGCTCAGCCCTGCTCTGCCCAGTCGCCCAGCGACCAGTCCCGCACCTCCGGCATGTCCTGCAGGTGCTCGATCACGTACCGCTCGTGGCGGAGGAGCTGCTGCTCGCACCACGCCTTCAGCTCGCTGGCCCCGCTCGGGGTCCGCCGCGCGGCGTTCAGCGCGTCGATCACCAGGTGATACCGGGATGCCCGGTTGCGCACCACCATGTCGAACGGGGTCGTGGTCGTACCCTCGTCGACGAACCCGCGCACATGGAACCTGTCCGGGTCCGGCCGGCCGTGCACCAGCTGGTGGATCGCGCCCGGGTAGCCGTGGAAGGCGAACACCACGTCGACGTGGTCGGTGAACAGCTCCCGGAACAGGATGTCGTCCATGCCGTTCGGGTGGACCGCGCGCAGCGGCAACGTCATCAGGTTGACCACGTTGACCACTCTGGTGGCGAAGTGTGGCAGCCGCTCGCGCAGGATGTTCGCCGCCGCGACGGTCTCCATGGTGACCACGTCCCCGGCGCACGCAAGCACGATGTCGGGGTCTGACCGCCCGTCCTCGGTGCCTGCCCACGGCCATACTCCGGCACCCCTGGTGCAGTGGACCACCGCCTCGTCCATGGTCAGCCACTGCAACTGTGGCTGCTTGTCGATGACGACGAGGTTCACACGCGACCGCGACCGCATGCAGTGGTCGGCCACCGACAGCAGCGTGTTCGCGTCCGGCGGCAGGTAGACCCGGCTGATCGTGCCGCGGTGGGTGATCACATTCTGGATCAGGCCGGGCCCCTGGTGGCTGAAACCGTTGTGGTCCTGGCGCCAGGCGGTCGAGGTCAGCAGGATGTTCAGGCTCGGCACCGGCACCCGCCACGCCAGATCCTGCGCCTCCTGCAGCCACTTCGCATGCTGCACGGTCTGCGAGGCCGACACCATGGCGAACGCCTCGTAGGTGGCGAACCAGCCGTGCCGGCCGGTCAGCGTGTACCCCTCGAGCCAGCCGTGGCAGGCGTGCTCCGAGAGCACCTCCATCACCCGGCCGTCCCGCGATATCGCGACATCTTCCTCGGTCACGCGCTCCGCGAACGCCCGGTCGGACACCTCGAACACCGCCCCGAGCCGGTTGCTGTTGGTCTCGTCGGGACAAAAGAGCCGGAACCGGTCTGGGTTGCGTTTGTAGGTGTCGCGCATGAGCTCGCCGAGCTTGCGGGTCGACTCGAGCCGGTCCCGGCCCGGCGCCTTCACCGGCACCGCGTAGTCGCGGAAGTCGGGCAGGTCCAGGTCGACGGTGAGCAGGCCCCCGTTGGCGTGCGGGTTGCCACTCATCCGCAGCTCTCCCTCGGGGTTGATCGACAGCGCCGGCGCCTCGGGCGCGCCGTGGTCGTCGAAGAGATCCTCGGGCCGGTAGGAGCGCATCCAGTCCTCAAGGATCCGCAGGTGCTCCTTGTTGCCTTTTATTCCGGCCAGCGGCACCTGGTGAGAGCGCCATGTGCCCGACACCTGCACCCCATCCACCACGTCTGGTCCGGTCCAGCCCTTCGGCGTCCGCAGCACGATCATCGGCCACCGGGGCCGGGTGCCGTCCCAGTCGCCGCTGCGGGCCGCCGCCTGGATCGCCTTGATCGACGCCCACGCCCGTGTCAGCGCGTCGGCGAACCGGTGGTGCATGCCGGGCAGGTCGTCGCCCTCGACCTCGATCACGTCATACCCGTGCCCGGTCAGCAGGGACCGGACCTCGTCCCGGTCCTTGCGGGACAGCAGGGTCGGCCCGGCGATCTTCGCGCCGTTCAAGTGGAGAACCGGCAGCACCGCGCCGTCGCGGACCGGGTTCAGGAAGGAGACCCCGTTCCACGACCCCTCCAGCGGACCGGTCTCCGCCTCTCCGTCGCCGACCACCGCCAGTGCGATGAGATCCGGATTGTCCATCACCGCGCCGAACGCGTGCAGCAGCACGTAGCCGAGCTCCCCGCCCTCGTGGATCGAGCCCGGGGTCGGCACCGACGCGTGGCTGGGAATCCCACCGGGTGTGGAGAACTGACGGAACAGCCGCAGCAGCCCCTTCTCGTCCATGGTGATGTGCGGGTAGATCTCGGTGTAGGTGCCCTCCAGGTAGCTGGCCGCGACCAGCGTCGGGCCGCCGTGCCCGGGACCGGCCAGGTAGATCATCTGCTGCCCGGTGTACTGGATCAGCCGGGACGCGTGGGCGTACACCAGCGCCAGGCCAGGGCTGGTGCCCCAGTGTCCCAGTAGCCGCGGCTTGATGTGCTCGTCGGCCAGCGGCTCGCGCAGCAGCGGGTTGGCCATCAGGTAGATCTGGCCGACGGTCAGGTAGTTGTTGGCGCGCCACCACGCGTCGACCGCGGCGACGTCAGCGTCGGTGGGATGGGCGAGCCGGTTCACCAGGTCCATGGTGGCGGTCCGGCGCTGCCGGTTTCGGCGGTTGCCACGAGAGTCTCCATCCACCAGAATGTCGGCGCTCACGTTATTCCCCAGGGGTTCTGATCAGGTAATTCCCCAGGTCGTGGGCGTGTTGTCATTCTACTTGTCGCTCGTCTTCCAGGTGGGGACGACACCCGAGGGATTCTTGTTCGGGCGGTAGCTCGGCCCGTTCATGAAGCACTGGTGGCTGTTGTTGAAGAGTCAGGAGGGACTTGGCGACGGCAGTGGTCGGGAACAGCGGATACCAGTCAGCCGGGGCCCGGTTGGATGTCAGAATCAGTGATTACCCGTCACGCTCGGTGATGAGCTCGTAGAGGTCGTCGGCCTGGGCTGCGGTGAGCTCGCGCATGCCGAAGTCGTCCAGGACCAGAACGGCGGGGCGGGTGAGGACCCTGCCGGTCTTCATGAACCGGGCCTCGGCCCCGGCGCGGGCAGATGGTGGCACGCCTGGCTGCGCCGCCGTACAGTCTCCGCCTGTCAGGTGTGTGCCTGGTGACCTGGGGAATCAGGCTAATTAGCTGCTTCTTGCCGCCGTACATGCGGCGCCCGGTGCCGCAGTTCACTGACGCCAGCTGGTTGGCCTTTTCCTCACAGGAGATGGACGATGCGTGTCTATGCCGTCCCGGCCCCGATGACCATTGCTCCCGACGCCCAACTCGCCGACGTGGTGTTCGCCGACGACCGGGTGAACAGCGACATGGTCCTGTTCCAGCGCCGGTCGGCCGGCAGTTGGCGTCCGGTGACGGCCAGGCAGTTCGCGGCCGACGTTCGCAGCCTGGCAGCCGGCTTCCTCGCCGCCGGGATCCGGCCCGGCGATCGGGTCGCGCTGCTGGCCGGCACCAGCTACGAGTGGACGGTGGTGGACTATGCGCTATGGACGGTGGCGGCTCTGCCTGTCCCGATCTACGAGACCTCCTCTGCCGAGCAGGTCCGCTGGGTGCTGGAGGACGCCGGCCCGGTCGCGGTGGTGGTCGAGCGCGAGACGCATCGCCGCTTGGTCGAGGACGTGACCGAGGGCCTGTCCGGGCCGCTGCGGGTGTGGCAGATCCGCGGCGGCGGGCTGGACCGTCTCCGCGAGGGCGGGCTGGACGTGGACGACGCTCAGCTGCGTGAGCGCCGCCGGGCGGTGTCGGCCGACGACCTGGCGACGATCATCTACACCTCGGGCACCACCGGCCGCCCGAAGGGCTGCATGCTGAGTCACGGCAACCTGCTGTACGAGGCTCGCATCGCGATCGACAGCCTGGAGCGGATCTTCGGCCAGGACGCCTCGACCCTGCTGTTCCTCCCGCTGGCGCACGTATTCGCGCGGGTGATCCAGGTGGCCTGCGTGGAGCGGGGTACGCGCCTGGCGCACAGCGCCGACCCGGCCAGGCTGACCGAGGACCTGGCTGCCCTGCAACCGTCGTTCCTGCTGGCGGTGCCCAGGGTATTCGAGCGGATCTACAACGGTGCTCAGCAGCGGGCCCAGGCTGAGGGCAAGGGGAGGATCTTCGACTGGGCCGATCGGACCGCCGTAGCCTTCAGCCATGCGCTGGACGATGGGCGGCCAGGCTGGCGCTTGCGCCTGACACACCGCCTGTGCGACCGGCTGGTGTACCGGCGGCTGCGGGCCGCGCTCGGCGGCCGGGTCGGCTACGCCATCTCCGGCGGAGCGCCGCTGGGCGCACGGCTGAGCCACTTCCTCCGAGGAATCGGCATCATCGTGTTGGAAGGCTACGGGCTGACCGAGACCAGTGCCGCCGCGACCGTAAACCTGCCCTACGCGCTGAAGATCGGCACGGTGGGGCAGCCCCTCCCCGGGGTCGAGATCCGGATCGCCGACGACGGCGAGATCCTGATCAAGGGCCCGATCCTGTTCCTGGGCTACTGGCGCAACGAGCAGGCGACCAGGGAGAGCCAGACCGCCGACGGTTGGCTGCGCACCGGCGACGTCGGCGCCCTGGACGAGGACGGGTTTCTGACGATCTCGGGCCGCAAGAAGGAGATCATCGTCACCGCCGGCGGCAAGAACCTCGCCCCGGAGCCGCTCGAGGACCGCCTGCGCACCCACCCGCTCATCAGCCAGGCGGTGGTCGTCGGCGACCGGCGGCCGTACACCGCCGCGCTGATCACCCTGGACGCCGAGGCGCTGGCGTCATGGAAGCGGGCCACCGGCAGGCCCGAGCAGGCCGGCCCGGCCGAGCTTCGCGACGATCCGGATCTGCTGGCCAGGCTCCAGACGGCCGTGGACGAGGCCAACACGGCGGTGAGCCGGGCAGAGTCGATCCGCAGGTTCCGGATCCTTCCGGTCGACCTGACCGAGCAGAACGGATATCTGACCCCGACCCTGAAGGTCAAGCGTGCCATGGTCCACAAGGACTTCGCGGCCGACATCGAGGAGCTGTACCGCTGAGCGCCAGACGCCAAGACCGGCAGCCCCGCCGCGTCGCGGGCGAGCGATCGGCGCTGGACCGGCTGGTGGCGGCCACGCCGGCGTCCCGCGACCGGGTGGTCGATGCCGCCCGCGCGCTGTGCATCGTGGTCGTCACCCTCTGGCACTGGACGTTGTCGGTCACCCACCGCACCGCCGACGGCAGCCTGGCCATGCCCAACCCGATCCATGCCGTGCCCGGTGGCTGGGCGGCCACCTGGGTGCTGCAGATCATGCCGGTGTTCTTTCTGGTCGGTGGGTACGCCAACCTGGTCGGCTGGCAGCGGGCTCAGGCGCGCGGGACGAGCGCCTGCCAGTTCGTCCGAGGACGGTTGCGCCGGCTGCTCTGGCCGACTGCCGTCTGGGCCCTGGTCTGGCTCGTCGGCGAGCTGTTCGCGGCCGCCCTGCCCGGCCCGCACCGATGGATGTGGGAGTGGTTCCCCGGTTACCTGACGCCGCTGTGGTTCCTGGCCGTGTACGGCCTGCTGATCGCCGTAGTACCGATCACCGCGAGCCTGAACGCCCGCTACGGAGCCGGGGTCCTGGTAGCGCTCGTGCTGCTGATCGCCCTCGGCAGCGTGGCGCACCGCGGCGCCGGCCTGGCCTGGGCGGGCTGGGTGACCGCCGCCCTGGTGTGGCTGTTCTGCCACCAGCTCGGCTACGCCTGGCGCAGCTGGGAGCTGGGGCGGCGGCCGCTGGCGCAGCGGCTGGCGGTCGCCGGGGCCGGACTGGCCGGGCTGGTCGGGCTGACAGTGGGAGCGGGCTACCCCTTCTCGATGGTGGCCACCACCGGCGCCGAATCCAACATCTTCCCGACCAACGCCACCATCGCCGCCCTGGCCGTCTTTCAGCTCGGGCTGCTGGTCCTGGTCACGCCGGCTGCCGAGCGCCTGCTGCGCCGGCCGACTGCCTGGAAGCCGGTGGTGGCCCTCAACGTGGTCGCGTTGACCATCTTTCTCTGGCACATGACCGCGTACCTGGTGGTGCTGTGGGCCTATGAAGGGCTGGGTGGCACCCTGCCGGCGGAGCCAACCGTCGGCTGGTGGGCCCAGCGCTGGCTATGGCTCCTGGCCCCATCGGCCGTGCTGGCCGTGCTGGCCGTCCTGTTCGCCCGAGTCGAGCTGGCCGCCCGCCGACCCCGGAGAGGGGCAGCTCGCTGAGTTCGGCACCCAACAAAAGACCCGGCCGTGTCATCCCCACCGGCGGGAACACGAACCGCAGCCGCTGAAGGAGCGGGGCATGCTGCGCCGCACGTTCAGTCACCGCTATCTTGGGAATGCGCCGAGCCCGTCTGCGCACGGCTCTCACGCTCCCAAGAAGTCGGGTTGCCGTCACCCGGCTATCCCGGACTACCAAACAGCGTTGAAGGCGTTGAGCGTCCCGAAACGCTGGCGGTTTCCTCGCTGGATTTCGAATGGTCGTCCGGGTGACGGGTGGGACTGTGACCCCGGTACTTGGGATCGAACCTGGCGCGCACCCGGCCGTCGACGACGTAGAGAAACGTGGCATTCCAGTTGACGTCGCGCTTGACGCTGGCGATGATCGCGCCGGCCGACAAGTCGCGGACCACGTCTCGCATGATGCCGGCATAGCCTCCCCACTCGATCATGATGGATCCCCCCGGTGCAGGCCCGACGTGCCATCGAGTCCGCCGGAGCAGCCGTGCGCCACGTTGACCGCCAGCATCACAGCTCCTCCAGACCAGCGCACATCGGGGACGCGTGTTGGGCGACTCCCAGCACGTTTCGAGCTCCCGGATAGTGTCGACATCGGCAAGTCCGCACCGACGTCCCAGTCGAGCGACGGAGCGGCCGTCGCACGAGACGAGAGCTGAAGGCCATGAAGTACGTGATCATGATCCACTCCAATCCACAGCCGTGGGGGCACCCCACCAGCGACTACCTTGCTGCCCACCAGGAGTTGCCGGATAGCGTGCGCAAGCAGCTGAACGCCGATTTCGAGCAGGTGATGTCCGAGCTGCAGGCCAACGGCGAACTGCTCGGCGGAGAGGCACTCGGCGACCCCGCGGCCGCACGACTGTACCGGTGGCAGGACGGCTCCCCGCTGGCGAGCGACGGCCCGTACTCGGAGGCCAAGGAGCATCTGGCCGGGTTCTTCCTCATCGACGTCGAGAGCCAGGCCCGCGCAGAAGCGGTCGCCGCGAAGTTCGCCGGCCCCGGAGAGACGGTGGAGCTGCGGCCGATGATGTGGCCAGGCGGCGACGACCAATAGCTCATATGGTGCGGCGGATACTCGCGGACGTGTGGCGTCGGGAGGCGCCACACGTCCTCGGCGCGCTTGTGCGGAAGTACGGCGACCTCGGTGACTGCGAGGACGCGGCCCAGGAAGCCGCGGAGGCTGCTGCTTCTCAATGGCCCATCGGTGGGGTTCCCGACAATCCGAGGGCGTGGCTGATTCGAGTCGCGTCGCGGCGCCTGATCGACCGGGCGCGGGCCGACTCGGCCCGCGCCCGCCGCGAGGCGCTGGACGGGGCACGACAGCCGGATGACGTTGGCGTGGCGCCTGGAGCGGACGAGGTTCCCGCAACTGAGGTCGACGACACTCTCCGCTTGTTCTTCCTGTGCTGTCATCCTGCGCTGAGCAGGCCGTCGCAGGTGGCGCTCAGCCTGCGGGCGGTGGCCGGGTTGAGCGTGGAGCAGATCGCGACCGCGTACCTGGTGCCGGCCCGCACGATGACCCAGCGCCTCAGCCGCGCCCGCACGACGCTGCGTGGCGCAGGCGCACGGTTCGCGATGCCGTCGGACAAGGAACTGCCGGCCCGGGTGGCAGCTGTGCTCGACGTCTGCCACCTGGTGTTCACCGAGGGCTACACGCGCACCTCCGGCGGGACCCTGGTCGACGTCGAACTCGCCGAGGAGGCGATCCGGCTCACCCGTCAGGTGCACGTTGCACTGCCCGACCATGACGAGGTGTCCGGCGCGTTGGCGCTGATGCTACTCACGCACGCGCGGCTGCCGGCGCGGACCGACTCTGCCGGTGATCTGGTGCCGCTTGCTGAGCAGGACCGCTCCCGCTGGCGGCGCGATCTGATCGCCGAGGGTGTCGCGCTGTTGGAGCAGACGCTGCCGCGGGGGCACGTCGGCCGTTACCAAATCCAGGCGGCGATCGCCGCGGTGCACGCGGAGGCATCGACCTACCAGGCCACCGACTGGATGCAGATCAGCGTTCTTTACGACATGCTGAGCCGAGTTGCTCCCGCCCCGACTGTGACGCTCAACCATGCCGTCGCCGTTGCGATGGCCCACGGCCCGACGATCGGCTTGGCCCTGCTCGACCCGCTGCTGACCGATCCCGCCATGCAGCGGCATCACCGGCTGTATGCCGTACGCGCCCATCTGCTGGAGCTGAACGGCGATGTGGAGGCCGCGGCCGAACATTACCGGCGGGCCGCGGAGCTGACGA
Organism: Nonomuraea sp. CA-141351; assembly: GCF_050944675.1. Taxonomy (NCBI): domain Bacteria; kingdom Bacillati; phylum Actinomycetota; class Actinomycetes; order Streptosporangiales; family Streptosporangiaceae; genus Nonomuraea; species Nonomuraea sp. CA-141351. Next base: position 6,061,997 of record NZ_CP191982.1, on the reverse strand, counting down.
CGAGCCTGCCGGAGCAGCGCTACCTCAACCGGCGACTGCGCGGGCTAGGACGCTAGGCAGCGTCGTTCAAAGTGCTGTCATGTTGATCGTGAGTTATGGATCATGTAGAGGGTGATCCGTCGCCATGAGCTGTCCGATGCCGAGTGGGAGTGACTGGAGTCGTCGTCGGTCTGAGCGGGTTCGGCCCGGCTCCGCTTGTTCGTCTTGGATCTGCCACACCGATGGAACGAGCAGGGCGGTTACGGTGATGAGGATGGCCAGGACTGTGCTGGCCGCGAGGCCGGTGCCAGTGCCGAATACCTGCGCGGCGGGTCCGGCGAGACCCATGCCCAGGGGTGCCGCCGCGAGCGAGCCCAGCGTGACGACGGAACTGGTCCTGGCGATGAGGCGGTCGGGAACGTGGCGCTGGATGGTGGAGGTCTGCAGAACGTTGTAGATCACCACCTCCAAGCCGGCCAGGAAAGCGGCCGGCATCAGCAGCCAGAGGGTGGCGGGTACAGCCAGGAGGGCTGGCAGCGGCGTCATCAGCAGAAACACCGCCAAAGCCGCACCCACGGGACGGGAGGGTTTCCTTCGAACAGCGACGAAGCCGCCGGCGAGTCCTCCGACGGCGTACGCGATGCCGATCGCGGACCAGGCCGGCGCTCCGCCGAGATGCTCCTCCGCCACATACGGGCCGAGGACCAGGAAGGGCGCGACCACGATCAGGTTGGTCAACGCCACATGGATGACCGACATCAACGGTGCAGGCGATGACCGGGTTCAACGCGCTCGCCGCCATACTCGTCACGCACGCCCACATGAGCATCCGATATCCCCACCCTCACCAGGCGGGCGGGCGCGACCTGGGAACCGTGCTCGGCTCGGTCCCGAAAGAAGCAGATGAGCAAGCCCGCCGAGCGGGTCCTGGTCACGGCCATCGGCCCAGCGCCAGCACCGCATGTTCAGGCGATCCCGTCAACTTCAGTCCGGCCATCTCAAGAACGGCATTCAGAGGCATGGGGGAGTCATGTAACGAAAAGTACGCTCGCAGTCGTAGTCAGTGAAGGGTCCCGAAACGATCCCGGCCGAGGGACGTGCCCGGCACGTGGATGTCCATGAGGACGACGTCCAGGAGGGAACGCCAAGCCCTTCACCCAAGCCCGAATTTGCGTCGCGCCACCGGGAATGGGCGGCACTCACCCTGCTCACCGAACACGTGCCTGGCCTGGCGCCCGCGCCTGTGGAGGCCGCGCTGGAGGCTCATCCGCCGATGATCGTGATGAGCAGGCTGCCCGGCCGCGTCCTGCGCGGCGAGCACGCCACCGGAGAGCAGATCGAGGCGGTGGCCGCTGCACTCAACCGGTTGCAACAGATCCCGACCGCGGTGGTGGAGGCGGTCGAGCCCGCCGCTTGGGGGCCTGCCGCAGCCGTGGACAAGACCCGCGCCTGTGCCGACAAGCAGCCGGACCTCGGTGACAACCCGCTCGTTCAGGAGGCGTTCCGCGTTGGGGCCGCCTGGCTGGCCTCCACCGCCCCCGACCAACTCGTCACGAATCCTCTGCCGCCCATCCTCGGGCTGGCGGACGGAAACCACGCCAATCTCCTGTGGGACGACCACGAGCGCCGCGTGCGCCTGATCGACTGGGAAGACTCCGGCCGCAACGATCGCGCCTTCGAACTCGGCGAGATGATCGAGCATATCTCCCGCCTCGACGGCACCCTGGACGCAGAGCAGTTGCTGACCGACATCGACCTGGCCCCGGGAGAAGCCGAGCGGGTGCGCGATTTTCGCCGCCTGATCGCGCTGGGCTGGTTTCTCCAGCTCGGCCCCGACGGGCCGGCGACGCCCCACAACCCGGCAGGCACCCTGGAGCGGCAGGCCGACAGGGTTCTTCAGCTGCTCGGCTGACAGAACCCTCAACCCCCGAGCAGGGGATCGGCGGCTCACCACCGCCGCGCACGGCCGGATACGGGAAACGGCACTCACATCAGAGCCATGTCCGCAGCCACGGATACAGCCGCCGCCAGCCAGCTTGGCCAACGCCGGTGCTCGGGGGAGTCGTCTACTGGAAACAAATCCACCGCGAGCGGCTGCCGTGTGGCCAGCGCGGTCCAGTGTGCGAGCTGTACGAGCGGCCCGCCATCCTGGCCCTTGCCGGAGAGGTGACCGGCCAGCGGACCCTCGACGCGTTGCAGCGCACCGCGACCGACGCGAAGGCCCACGTGCTCACTGCCTGGACCATCAGCGGGCGTACGGCCGTCGCCTCGTCACGGTCCTATGGGGAGTGCTGGCCCGGGCTGACGAGCGCCTGCACCGTGATCGCGGTCGCGGTCGCGGTCGCGGAAGATCCTGCTGGCCGGCACGGCCGTCTTCCTGCCCTGGTGGCGGCAGGACCCGCTACGGACGTCGGCGAGCGAAGGCGGGAGCATGCTCTGGCCGGGGACCGAAGCCCACGAGCCGGGCCGGTAACGCGCGGAACCCTGGAACCACCCGGGCGAGGTCGAGCAGCGCCTTGGGCGGACCCGCGAACTTGCCCTCGAACGCCGACTCGAAGACGACCCGCTGGATCACTCGCTGGAACGCCTGCATGATCGCGACGGGCCGCTGTCTGCGTCGCTGCACGGCCGCCAGGTCGGCGCGGGTGACGGCATGCCGCCGCAGCGGCCCGGCCAGGATGGCGGCCGCGGCCACCGCGTCCTGGACGGCGAGGTTGATCCCCACGCCGCCGGCCGGCGACATGGCGTGCGCAGCGTCGCCGATGAGCAGCAGGCCGTTGGTGTACCAGCGGTCGAGGCGGTTCAGCTTCACGTCAAGCATGGCCACCTGGTCCATGTTCTCCAGGTGGTCCACCCGGTCAGCGAAGTCCGGGCGCAGGCGGGCGACGCGCTCGCGGAACCACTCGATTCCCTTGGCCCGCAGCCGCGCGTCCGCACCTTTGGGGATGAAGTACGCCACCTGGTAGAAGTCCTCGCGGTTCAGCGAGAGCAGGATCTCGCTGCCCTGAGAGACCGGCAGGATGCTGGCAGGCGCGCCCCCTTCGTTCTCCCACTTGGGCAGGCGGAACCACCAGACGTCGAACGGCACAGGGAACTCCTTGGGCACCAGCCCCGCGTCCCGTCGCAGCGTGGAATGCCTGCCGTCGCATGCCACCGTCAGCTCGGCGCGGATCTCTCCCTCGGCGCCGTCCGCCGTGCGATACCTGACGCCGACGACCTTCTCGCCCTCCCTGAGCAGTGCGGTCGCCTCAGTGTTCATGTGCAGGGCGAACCCCGGCTCGCCGCCGGCCGCCTTGGCGAGGAAGTTGAGCAGGTCCCACTGGGGCACCAGCGCGATGTAGTTGTACGGCCCCGGAAGCCGGCCGAACTCGGCGAGAGTGCTCTGGCTTCCGTCCGGGGTGGGGAACGCCACCCTGTCCAGACGGCTCTGCGGCAGAGCGCGGAAGCCCTCGCCGAGGCCGAGCTCGTCAATGAGACGGATGGTCGAGGGATGGACGGTGTCCCCGCGGAAGTCGCGCAGGAAGTCGCCGTGCTTCTCCAGCACGGTGACCTTGATCCCCGCTCTGGCCAGCAGCAGGCCGAGCATCACGCCCGCCGGACCGCCTCCGGACACCAGCACGCCAGTACGTTCAGTGATCACGACTCTCCTCTCAGCGCCTCTAATTCATCCTAAGATGAAATCTCGTGAAAGCAAGCCTGCAATCGCTTGCAAGATCACCGACGAGCACCGCGACCGACCCGCCTGGAAGCCTTGCGGGTGGTGGTGCGGCCGATCGAGCCCTCCCAGCGCCTCGGCTCTCCGCTCGGGAGGGCGCGATGAGCCCCAAAGCAGAGGTACCGCCGCATGGCACAGAGGTGATGTCTCCAGCCCGCGGTGACCGGGTAGCCAATCTCCAAGTGCTTGGTGACCGCGCCGTCGTCGGACTTCCTGCATACGCGCGGAGACCAGGTGCGGAAGTGGTTGCCCGGCCGCACCTCGGTACGCTCCGCCCAGATGTGCTCGTCTCACGCAGGCGGGCGCGCTGTCCGTTGGCGCGGGTGGTGCATGTCGATGGGGCCGTACGAGTCGGCGCACAGGCCCTTGCAGTGGGCTGACGGGACTCGGGCGTAGAGGGTGTCGAGCTGGGCGTCGATGTCGGATCGGCGCATGGCGATCTCCAGGTGGTGGGGAGAGAACGGGGGTGCGAGCCCGCTGCAGCGTGGGCCCGCACCCCCGGGGGTGGTCACGGCGTCATCAGCCGTTCGGCGCGCCCTTGGCAACGGCGTCCAGCAGTTCCGTGTACGGGGTGAAGACGACCGTCGGCCGGTCGGCGGACTGGTCCGTCTCGCGGGTGCGCAGGTTGTACGGGTCGAGGAACGACGGGACAGCCATAGGCGGTACGGGCTGTCCCTGCGTTCCCCGACCCCGTCATCGTCGTCCCAGTCAGGCGGCGCACTCCAGGCAGATCTGCTGGCCGTTCCGCTCGGAGGCGCGCTGGCTACGGTGGTGCACCAGGAAGCAGCGCGAGCAGGTGAACTCGTCGGCCTGAGGCGGGATCACCTGCACGGACAGCTCTTCGTTCGACAGATCCGCATCAGGCAGTTCGAGCGACTCGGCCAGGTCGGTCTCGTCGACGTCGACGCTGCCGGAGGACGTGTCGACGCGGCGGGCCTGGAGTTCTTGGAGGCTGTCCTCCCCGGAGTCGTCATCTGTCTTACGTGGACTGTCGTAGTCGGTCGCCATGGTGCTCATCCGCCTCATCCATATGTCTTCGCGGGCCGCCTGTCTTGTGCCCGATCCGCAGGGAGATTCCCATCCGTGCCCCCACGAATCCACAACGAACCTTCCGGCCCCGAGGGAGCGGGAAAGTCTCGTGGCGGTGGCCGCCCGGCCGGGGCGGACCTGGCGAGCCGTACGCCAGTCAGCCGTGCCTTGGCCGTCCCGTCTGTGCCTCCGGGCTAGCGATCCCTCTAGTGATGAAAACCAAGGATCTCGCCCACGTCCCGGCGCTGCTCGCCGTACGGTGGGACAGCGCGACCCGGCCCAAGCCTCCCGCCACCGAGGCACTGGCCAGCGACACCGGCCTCGGCTGGTACATGGAGGCCAGCGCCCGGAGGCAGGAACGCGGCCACGACGCCGAGATGTCGCAGTACACGCTGTACGCGGTCGACCAGCGCGACTACACCCGGCTGACGTGAAGAGGCTGCGCCTCGGCAACCGCGACGCGGACATCGTGCACACGGCGTTCGGCGTCAGCGCGGACACGATCATCAGAGTCCGCCAGGCCGCCGGCGGGAAACGGGCCAGACGATGACGGTTGCGGTCGTAACCGCGGGTCGTGTCAGGGAGGCTGAGGCCAGCAGCGTCCTGCACATCGCGCGACGTCACGTCGGCATCAAGGGCGAGCGTCGGAGGTGGTTGAGCCAGTGGCAGGCTTCGTCGACCCAGCCGCAGGTAAGGGTGTCGCCGCGGAAGGTGTGGAGCTCGCGGTCCAGAAGAAATGGGACCATTGGTATGGCGAGCCGTCCGCGCGGACGCCTCCGCCGAGCTCCTGAGAACTGAAGGTGGACCCCCCAGCATGCCCCTGTCTGTAAGGGTCGCCCGGAACCTGATCTGGTTACAGGCGACACTCACCCTGCTCAGCATCGTTCTGCTCATCCTGGGGCTGGTTCTCGCCCCCAATGACGTCCTGGAGGACCTGCTCTACGCCCCCTTCTACCTCCCGCCACTCGCCACAGGCTGGTTGGCGAACCAGTGGCACACCCGTCGCCCGCGGGTCCGTCACGCCACCATCGCCGTCCAGCTCACCATCCCGCTGCTCGACTTCATCCACTTCCTGATCAAAGACACCCTTATGTGGGTCGTCACCGCACCCTGGTCCGCGCTCATCGTGACTCTGCTCCTGCTTCCTCCAGCGAGAGCCTGGTTCGCCCCCACACTCCAGACCCCATGCACCCCGTCGCAGCCAGCACCGCCGGCCGCCACCTGACAGTCCTCGACCACCAGAGTCATGTTCGTGCTTTCGGCAGGCCGTGGTGACAGGGGAGGCATGCCCGGCGAGGGCCTGGGCGGTGGCCAGGTCGAAGCCGGCGTTCAGGTAGCGCCAGGGGACGCCGCCCACTCATGTCCCAGGGGCCTCTGCGGGAAGCTTGGTCTCGTCGTCGGTCTTGGCCGCGTTCAGGTTCGCCCCGGTCAGGTTCGCCTCCGTCAGGTCCGCGCCCTTGAGGTTCGCCCCCTTCAGGTCCGCACCCGTCAGATCCGCACCCTTGAGGTTCGCCCCCTTCAGGTCCGCCCCGCGTAGGATCGCCTTGCGCAGATTCGCTTTGCGCAGGTCCGCCCCGCTCAGGCTCGCCCCGCGCAGGTTCACGCCGCGCAGGTCCGCCCCGCGCAGGTCTGCGTTGAACAGGTCCACCCCGCTGAGATCCGCCCAGCTCAGGTCCGCCCTCCTCAGGTTGGCCTCGTACAGATCGGCCCCGCTCAGGACTGCGCGGTTCAGGTTCGCCTCGCTGAGGTCCGTCATGAACAGGACCGCGTGCGGCAAGTCTGCGCTGTTCAGATATGCCCCGTGCAGGTCGGCGCCGGACAGGTCCGCGTGATCCAGGTTGGCCCCGCTCAGGTAAGCCCCACGTAGGTCTGCCCGGGTCAGGACGGCGATGCCGAGGTTCAGGCCGCTCAGATCTGCGCCTGGTACACGGATGCTCGCCAAGTTACAGCTGCAGACCCAGTCGTGCCCGAGCTCGGTGTTCGGCGCATCGTAGACGCTGCCGAGCACGGTCAGGGCCATCTGCACGTCGGTCTCCGGCTGCCCGAGCAGCCGGGCCTTTGACATCGAATCGTGCTCGCGCACATACGCGGCCATGGCATCGACCGTCGTCACACGGTCTCGTTGAGAATCCCGCGCCAGGCGCTGCAGCGTGTGGATCGCGGCCAGGCGGACCTCGATCTTCTCGGAACCGAGCTGCTCCATGGCTTGGGTGTACCTGTTGGTGATCTGCCCTTCCTGCGAAGTTTCCGTGGACCTGGTGGTGTAGGCCATGCTGCCTGCGGCCAGCAGCAACCCGAGGGTGACGCCCCAGGTGCTCATCCGCTGAAGAAGCGTCCCTCGTTCGGCGATGAGCGCGTCGAAGGATCCCTCAGGCGGGTGGGCCTCGATCTCCTCCGGCGTAGGCGGCCGCAGGCCGGGGCGGCGACGCAGTTTGCTTGCGAACCAGCAACTGACGCCGACCAGGAGGCTTGCGGCCGCGAGGATGGTGAGCGCCACGGGAGGGAGATCCTCTGTGGAGTACGGCGGCACCATATAGGCGGGAAGCTGCTCCAGGACCGGCCGCCACCAGGTGGTGTCGGGTGCGCCGCCGAGCAGGTGGAAGGTCACGGTGGCGATGACGGTGATGACGACCCCGCTGATCGACCAGATCAGGGCCCGCCGCAGACGCGCTTGCCGTGTTGTCACAACAACCATTCGACCTGAAGGTGGGTGCGGAATATAGGCCTTTCGACGGAACTGTCACTTCGGTGACTCGTCGGGTGTCGGGGTCTGTGAGCAGGCGTGAAGACGGCCGAATACCGGCGGCCCGACCGAGTCCGGCCCGTACCTATGTCCGAGGGTCAGGAGTGTCCTGAAGATCTTGGCGCTCCCTTGAGACGGGGATTCAGAATCTGGTCATGATGGGCCGTCGGAGGGTTCCGGCCGAGCCTGAAGTGTGGGTCGTGTGCCGGGAGTGATCCCGGTTGGGAGCGTGCTCGCGTTCCTGGCCGAACATCGCGGGTGTTGTTCCCGCCGGAAGTCCCTCGCGGACATGTACGCGCTGGTCAACGGGCGCCGGTCGGTGCCGCCGGATCTGCTGGCAACGATGGTGGTGCTGCCAGCGCTGCACGGGGCCGCCACGATCGTCGCGGCGCACTGCCGCGCCCACGATAACGCCGATCCGGGCAAGCCGAAGATCGCCGGCCAAGACGTGGAGCCCGCCGACGGCTCCGACGGACGCTGTCGGATCGCCCGCCCGCCGCACCCCACCGGACCGGATCATCTCCACCATCGCCCCGACCGGACGCCGCCGGCAGCGCGACGACGGCTACAAGGCCCACCTGCCCGTCTCTGCCGTCGCATGGATCGTACGCGGACACGGGGGTGCGGCGAGTGAGCATGCGGCGTCGCCGGCGGTCAGCCGCGCCGGTGCCGCGGCAGCAGCAAGCTGACCACCGCGACGGCCAGGCCGAGCCCGGCCGCCATGAGGAAGACCAGGTCGTAGCCGGCGGCGAGGGCGGCGGCCGGGGAACTCCCGCCAACCTCCATCGCGGCTCTGGTGCCGGCCGCCGACGTGAGCACCGCCAGGCCTACCGACCCGCCTACCTGGCTGGCGGTGTTGGCCAGGCCGCCAACGGTCCCCGCATCGCCCTCGGGAACGTCGGCGGTCGCCGCGGCCATGAGGGTGGGGAAGGTCAACCCGATGCCGACCGCGATGAGCAGCGTAGGCCCGAGCACGCTGGTGACGTAGCCGCTGTCGGCGTGTGCCTGGGCGAGCCAGCCGAAACCGGCCAGGAAACAGCTGCAGCCGGCCAGCACCAGAGGGCGCACACCGGTTCGCGGCAGGAGGGCGGCGGCCAAGCGCGCGATCACCACGAACGTCACCGCCGCTGGTGTCTGCCCGAGCCCTGCTTGAAGCGCGCTGTAGCCGAGTACGTTCTGCAGGAATAGCGACGTGAAGTACCACATCGCGATGGCAATCCCTCCGAACAGCAACAGCATGCCGTTGCCGACGGCCACCCCCCGGGTTCTGAACAGCCGCAGGGGGATCATCGGCTGAGTGGCGAAACGCGCCTCCACCACGGTGAAGACGACGAGCAGGAGCAGGCCCGCCACGGCTGGCCCGACGACCAGCACGGACGTCCAGCTATGATCGGCGCTCTGCATGACCCCGTAGATCAGTGCGGCCAGCCCGGCCGTCCCCGTGACCGCGCCAGTGAGGTCGAGCGATTCCCTCCGGCCGGTTCGCGTTCCGGCCAGCGACATCATGGCCACTGCGATCAGCACCGCGCCGATCGGCACGTTGATGAGGAAGACCCACCTCCACGACAGGCCAGTTGTCATGGCACCGCCCACGACCGCGCCGGCCATCCCGCCCACACCGCCCGAGGCAGACCATGCGCCGAACGCACGGGCACGCGCGCTCTGTTCGGTGAAGCAGGTGTTGATCACGGCCAGCGTCGCCGGGGCCAGCATGGCGGCTCCCATGCCCTGCGCGACGCGGGCCGCCACCAGGACCTCCGGAGCGGTCGCCAGGCCGCCGGCCAGACTCGAGGCGGAGAACAAGAACAGCCCGGCGGTCAACATCCGCCGATGCCCGAACAGGTCAGCGGCGCGGCCACCGAGCAGCATGAAGCCGGCGAAGGTAAGCAGGTAGCCGTTCACCACCCAGGGCAGGCCGGTGGCTGTGAAGCCGAGTTCCCGGCGGATCGATGGTAGGGCGACGTTAACGATGGACGCGTCCAGGATCACCATGAACTGGCTGGTACACGCCAGCGCCATGATCATCCAGACGGGACCGGCTTGCGGCCTGGCCCGCCGAGTTGCGGTGTTGGTGCTTGTCATGACTTCTCCCTTACCGACCCGCCGCTCACGCGGTCTGGGAGGTTGTTCCGGCCCTGGTTCCGCGGGCGTCCCCGTCGCCCGCGGCGGCATCGGTGACGTTGCTGCCCCCGAGCAGCCGGATCGTGATCTGAGCCAGCCGCCGTCCCTGGTACCTGGCCGCTTCGAGCGCCGCGGCACCGGTGTCCTCTCCGGTGGGCGCACTGGTTACAAGCGACGTGCCGTAGGGGTTGCCGCCGGCGGCGTACACGACCGGATCGGTGAATCCGGGTGGGACGATCAACGACCCCCAGTGGTAGAAGACATTGCCCAGCGACAAGATCGTGGCCTCGCTGCCGCCGTGCCGGTTGAACGCCGAGGTGAAGGCCGTCACCGGTTTGTCGGCCAGTCTCCCTTCCTGCCACAACCCGCCGGCCTGGTCGATGAACTGCTTGAGCTGCGCGGCTGGCGCACCGAACCGGGTAGGCGTCCCGAACGCGAACGCGTCGGCCCACGCCAGGTCCTCAACCGAGGCCTGGGGGATCGACGCGGCGGCGTCGGCGTGCCGCCTCCACAGCGGGTTCTGGGCAATCGCGCTGTCGGGCGCCAGCTCGGCGACCCGCCGCAGCCGCACCTCGGCTCCGGCCGAGGCGGCGCCCTCGGCGACGGCCTGCGCGAGTGAGTGCACATTGCCTGTCGCGCTGTAGTAGATGACTGCGACCTTCACGGTCATGTCGGCTCCCTCGATGTTGCCTGGAATTAGTTATGCGGATAATGTTATGCACATAACCAACCTGTCAAGGAGAGCCCGTGGACTTCGAGCAAGCCGACGCCCTCAACCAGGCCATCCGCCTCCTGAGCCTGCGCCACCGAGCCAGGGCCGCGGCGCTGCTGGCCCCGCTCGGCCTGCACCCCGGGCAGGAGGCGCTCCTGCTCGAACTCGCCCGGACCGGCCCGATGATCCAGGCCCAGCTCAGCGAGGCGCTCGGCTGCGAGCCCCCCAGCGTCACGCTCATGACCCGCAAGCTCGAAGCCACCGGCCACATCCGCCGCGGACCCGCCCCCTCCGACAAGCGCGCCAGCATCGTCGAACTCACAGACAGCGGCAAAGCTCTAGCCGACCAGGTCAAGCAGCTATGGTGCGCTCTGGCGGAGGAAACCGTGACCGGCCTGCCCGCCCAGACCGTGGCAGAACTACCCGGCATCCTCAACACTCTGACCGGCAACGTCGACACCAGACGCCCCCGCCACCCACACGGCCGCCGGCACGCTCTGGTCGCGGAATCGCGACGGGCCGGGCACGTCGATCAGGGCAAGGCGTTGACCGGTGATTACGAACCGAGCGCGTCGGGGTGGGTCCGCGAGCACGTCGAGCAGATCGTGCGCACCGGCACGACCGACGGCGTCACGATGAGTGGCCTGCCCACCGTGCTGATGACCTACCGGGGCGCCAAGACCGGCAAGGTACGCAAGACGCCGCTGATGCGTGTCGAGCACGAGGGGCGCTACGCGGCTGTCGCGTCCACGGGTGGCGCGCCGACCAACCCTCAGTGGTACGCCAGCCTGGTCGCCGAACCGGCCATCGAGCTTCAGGACGGCGTGGTGACCCGGGAGTACCGGGCGCGCGAGGTGTTCGGGGACGAGAAGGCCCTCTGGTGGCGCCGGGCGGTGGACGCGTACCCGGACTATGCCGACTACCAGCGCAAGACCGACCGTCAGATCCCGGTCTTCGTGCTCGAACCGGCCGGTGACGGCACCGAGGGCTAGTGTTGTGAGTCGCTGACCTGCTTCCGCAGTCTAGCTTCGTCAACGATTGTCACGTGTTCGCGCTGCCGACTCTGACCCGGTCGAGGCCGTCGAGCAGCGCGTTCAGGGCGAGCTCGAAGCGCTCGCGATGGTCCTGGGGGCTGCCCAGCCCGGCCGCCATCGCCTCCGCGAGCACCGGATAGTCGGCCAGGTCCAGATCCGGGTTGTCGGTGCTGCCCGGTCCGGCCTCCGCCAGCACGTGCCCGACGACGAACGTCGACACGGCGTTGATCACGTGCAGCGCTTGCGTGGGCGTGAATCCGGCCTCCTTGAGCGCCGCCGCGGCCGACTCGACAGTGCGCAGGCCTCCTGGGGTGGCGACAGGCCTGGTGGCCACCACCGGCATGAGCGCGGGATGCCTGAGCAACTCCACCCTGAACGACTCCGCGAACGCCTTGGCCCACGCCCGCCACTCGCCGACCGGCCGGACGGTGACGCGCGAGACCACCAGCTCGACCAGGCCGTCGAGAGCCGCGTCCTTGTTCGGCACGTAGTAGTAGAGCGTTATTGCCTCGACACCCACCTCCTTGCCGAGCTTGCGCATGGACAGCGCCGCCACACCCTCCCGGTCAGCCAGCGCCGCCTCCAGCACCCGTTCTCTTGACAGCGCGGATAGGTGCCGGTTCCAGGTAGCGGCGGCCGCAGTGTTCCAGTGATCCATCACTGCGGCGTAGTGCTCAGGCCGCAGGGCGGCGACCGGATGGTGCGGACCGGTGGCCGCGGTCAGCCGGATGAGGGTCTCGGCGTAGCCGGCGCGGGTGGTGGCCGCAGTAAGGGAGTCGAGGAAGCGCTCGACTGCGGCCGTGACCGTCACGCCTCGGTCGCAGGGTCCGGCTGGCTGGGGAACGCCACGGTGGGCATGGAGCCGCCTCCTGAAAGGCGATGTGACACATAATGTACATTCTGTGTCACATGTATCACTCCGCTGTTCCTCCTGCGGGGGATGCATCCTCGGATCCCGTGAAAACTACGACGAGCTCCAGCCCGCCGCCCGGGTTGGGGTTCGCTTGCACGTCGGCCCCGTGAGCCTTCGCGATCGCTGCGACGATCGACAATCCGAGCCCGGCACCCTGTCCAGGGGTCGTGTGGAGCCGTCGGAAGGGCTTGAAGAGGTCGCCGAAACGTTCCTGGGGCACGTGCGGGCCGGTGTTACGGACCGTCAACACTCCGCGGGAGAGCGTTACCTCAACGGTTCCGCCGGGGTGGTTGTAGCGGACCGCGTTGTCGAGGAGGTTGGTGACGAGCCGGTTCAGCAGGACAAGGTCCCCATCAATGACGAACGGCTCCACCCGCCCCGTCACGGTGACGCCGTCCGAAGCTGTTTCCGCCAGGACGAGCCGTACCGCCTGGTCCAGGGCCACCGGTCTCCGATTGTCCAGGCCGTGTTCGGCCTGAGCCAGGACCAGCAGGGCGTCGATGAGGTTCTCCGCGCGGCGGTTGTGGCGCAGGAGCGTGCCACGGATCTCGCCGACGTCCTCGGGGAGCCCGATTTCGATCGCCGCCCGCTGGACGGCCAGCGGGGTCCGCAACTCATGGGAGGCGTTGGCGATGAACCGCCGCTGCCCCTCGACGGAGCGTTCGAGCCGGTCGAGCATCACGTCGAAGGTGTCGGCCAGTTCCTTCAGCTCGTCCTTCGGCCCGGCCAGCGCGATCCGTTCGTGCAGCGTCGACAGGGACAGTCGCTGCGCGGCGGCGGTGATCCGATGGATGGGCCGCAGGATCCGCCCGGCGACCAGCCATCCGACGGCCAACGAGACCAGCGTCAAGATCCCCACCGTGAAGGTGGTCATCTCCCACTGGTAGCCGATCACGTCGTTCACCAGCTCGGGTAGCTGCGGCCGCAGCGGCCGATCACCCGGTGCCACCGCTCCCCCGGGTAGCCGGGCGACCCGCGTCTTCAGCGCCTGGCGCAGCAGGAGGTTGACCGTGACCAGCAACACGACCGAGGTCAGCAGAAACAGTCCGGAGTAGATCAAAGTGAGCCGGACCCGGATCGTCGTCACAGCAGGTATCCCGCGCCCGGAACGGTCTGAATGCACGGTGGGTCCCCCAGCTTGGCCCGTAGGCGGCTGATCAGGACCCGCACCACCGTAGTGAACGGATCGGCGTTCTCGTCCCACGCCTCTTCCAGCAGCCGTTCGGAGCTCACGACCGCGCCGTCCGCCCTCATCAGCACCTCCAGGACGGCGAACTCCTTGAGTGACAGGTGCAGGTGCCGCCCGTCCCGCGAGGCTTGCAGCCGGTGGGGGTCGAGCACGATCCCGTGCCGCGTCAGCACCGGTGGTACCTGCGACTGGCTGCGCCGCCCCAGCGCCTGCACTCGTGCGACCAGCTCGGTGTAGTCGAACGGTTTGGGCAGGTAGTCGTCGGCCCCCATCCCGAGACCTGCGACTCGCTCCGGCACCGACGCCGCCGCCGTCAACATCAGGATCCGCGTACGGCTCCCGCGTGCCACCAGCTCACGACACACGAGGTCGCCGTGCATCTCGGGCAGGTCCCGATCCAGCACGAGAACGTCGTAGTCGTGCACCGCCAACCGTTCCACCGCGGTGGCCCCGTCGTACACCACGTCGACGGCCATGGCATGGCGGCGCAATCCCACCGCCACGAGATCGGCCAGGTCGCGTTCGTCTTCGGCCACCAGAATGCGCACCCGACATTCATACGCGAACCGGGGTTGCCATGGCGTTAACGGATCCGTTCACGACCGTGTAACCCGCCCCAGGTCATGCTGCCGGCCATGATCAGAGCCCTCTGCGCGGCCGTCCTGGTGGCGGCTTGCTCCATGTCCGCATCCGCGTCAGCATCGGCCACGACATCCCAGCCGGCGTCCCCATCGGCCACCCGAGGCGGGGGCTGCACCACTAGCACGGCGCAACCGCCGCAATCGGCACCGCCGACATCGGTGAACACGCTCCGGCAGGCGTACTTCTGCGTGCTGGACAACTACTACAGCGGCCCGGTCATGGATCCGAAGGCGCTGCTGCAGAGCGCCTTCGCCGCCTATACCCAGAACCTGATGCGGCGTGGCGCAGACCGGGCCGACCTCAGGCTGCCCGCCCTGAGCGGGAACCGCGACACCGACTGGGCGGCCTTCGCGAAAGTCCTCGGCAGGGGCGACCCCGCCGCCCTGCGCGCCGCGGTCATCGGCATGGCCGCCGGACTGCACGACAACCACGCCCGCTGGGTCCGGCAGGACCCGTCGCAGGACGAGCCGACCGGCACGGGCATCGCGGGCGTGTCGGCCGAGTACGGCCCGCAGCTCGACCCCGCGGCCCGGCCGCCGCTGTTCATCACCCGGGTCCTGCCCGGCAGCCCCGCCGCCAAGGCCGATATCAGGCCAGGGGACATCGTGGTCAAGGCCAACGGCGTGCCGGCGTTCATCGGCGACACCGTGAACCAGAGCCTCGTCCAGGCCGTCACCGCCCCCGGCACCGTAAGGCTCACGCTCAAGCGGCCCACAACAGGACGGACCCGCACCGTCGAGCTCACCGAGGGCCCCATCACGCGGCAGCCCCCGGCGGTGACGTCGAAGACGCTCGCCGACGGCGTCACCTACGTCCAACTGCCCCGATTCTACGAAGGCGCCGCCGACCAGGTCATCGCCAAGCTGCGGGACACACCGAAGGTCGTGGTCCTCGATCTGCGCGGCAACGGCGGCGGGTCACCTCGCGAGGTCACACGGCTGCTCGGCGCATTCGCGCACGGCAAGGTCACCAGCTACTTCTGCCCGCTCAAGGGCGAGTGCGTGCCCAACCGGACCGACGACAACGTCCCACTGCTCGGCTCGCGCCTGATCGTCCTCACCGACCGCGGGTGCGCCTCGGCCTGCGAGGACTTCAGCGCGGCGGTCAAGGACAACGGCCTGGGCACCCTCATCGGGACCCGCACCGCCGGGGCCGTCTCCGGCCCCAGCGAGGCATACCTCCTCGACGACGGCAGCGCCATGCTCCTGCCCAAGCTCCGGCACCTCGGGCCCGCCCGCGAAATCATCGACACGATCGGCGTGCCGGTCGACCACTACGCACCCATGACCGCCCTCGACCTGGCCACCGGGCGCGACCCAGGTGTGGCCAAGGCGCTGGCGCTTCTTTGACGCGCCTGCTGCAGCGGCCGGGCCGGCCGCCTCTCTCACCGTCGCCGACACCCCGCGCCCCGCACGGCCGAGCCGGACCCGCCCGACCGCAGCGCTGTCGGCGGAGGGCATCGTCCTCCCGCTTGAGGCGGACCTGCGCCGGCTCAAGACCCGTAAGCAGAACCGGACCCATCGGAAGGAGTGGATCGTGAGCAATGCCGTCGGCACGCCCGTACTGAGCGCCCGCGGGCTGCGGAAGGAGCATGGCAAAGGGGAAGGATTGGTGCGCGCCGTCGACGGCGTCGATCTCGACGTCAGCACGGGAGAGACGGTGGCGATCATGGGGCCCAGCGGCTGCGGTAAGTCGACGCTGTTGCACCTGCTCGGCGGGCTGGATCGGCCCTCGGCCGGCGAGGTGTCGCTGAACGGCCGGCGCATCGACGACATCGGCGAGAAGGCGCTGGCCCGGATGCGGCGGACCGAGGTCAGCTACGTCTTCCAGTCTTTCCACCTGATGGAGGAGCTCACCGCCGTCGAGAACGTCGAACTGGCGGCGCTGCTGGCCGGACGCTTGCCGCGGATCGCACGGCGGCGCGCGGAGGAGTTGCTGGATCAGCTCGGGCTCGCCGACCGGGCGCGGTTCCTGCCCTCCGCGCTGTCGGGCGGCCAGCGGCAGCGGATCGCGGTCGCCCGGGCGCTGTGCAACGAGCCGCTGGTCGTCCTCGCCGACGAACCGACCGGAAACCTGGACAGCGCCGCCACCTTGGACGTCCTCCAACTCTTCAAGGACCTGCACGAGTCCGGGCAGACGCTGGTCATTGTCACCCACGACGCGCGGATCGCGGCCACCGCGGACCGGAAGTTCTCGATGCGCGACGGCGCGTTCGTGGACGAGACCTGGCTGACCGGCGGCACCACCGGGCAGCCAGGCGCGCTCGTCGGGCTGGAGGATTGACCGGAATGGGCCGCATCCTTCTCGTGATCCGTCTCGCCCTGCGAGACCTCCGGCGTCGCCGTACCGAGGCCGCGCTTCTGCTGATCGCCATCCTGGCCGCCACCACGACGCTGACGCTCGGGCTCGTCCTGCGCGACGCGGCCGGCGACCCGTACCAGAGCACCCGGGCGGCGACCAAGGGACCCGACGTGGTAGCCAACGCCAACCTCGCCGGCCTCGCTGAGCTCGGGAAACTGACCACCGCCTCCGGCGTCACCGAGTACAGCGGACCGTACCCCGTCGTCGCGGGAAAGCTCGAGTCGTCCAGCCGGACATCGGACGTCCAGGCCATGGGGCGCGACGCCACCATCGCGGCGGTCGATCAGCCCGAGGTGACGCAAGGCAAGTGGGTGAGCGACGGCGGCGTGGTGCTCGAGGCCGCCTTCGCCGACTCGCTCGATGTGGGCGTCGGTGACTCGGTCGCCCTGGGCGGTAGGTCGTTCAAGGTCGTCGGCGTCGCGGTCACCGCCGCAATGCCGCCCTATCCCGGGGCGTCCTGCATCGTCTCCGCCGGCTGTATCAACGGCGCCATCCCCGACGACCGGGACCTGCCGGCGGGGTTGCTGCACAATCCCGGGCTGGTCTGGCTCACCCAGGCGGACGTGCGGAGCCTCGCCTCGGGCCGAAGCTCCCTGTCCTATGTGATGAACCTGAAGCTGGCCGACCCGGACAAAGTGCAGGCATTCGTCGACCGGACCGGCGGCGATCATGGCGGCACCATGCCGATGCAGACCTGGCAGAGCATCCTCGCCGACGCCACCGACCTGGCCAAAGACTCCCAGATCCTGCTGCTCATCGGCGCCTGGCTGCTCGGCCTGCTCGCCGTGGCCAGTCTCTCGGTGCTGGTCGGCGGCCGGATGGCCGACCAGCACCGACGCGTCGGACTCCTCAAGGCAGTCGGCGGCACTCCGAGTCTGGTCGCTGCCGTGCTGCTCGCGGAGTATCTCCTTGTGGCCGTCGTCGCGGCCGCGGCCGGGCTGACGATCGGAGCGCTGACCGCTCCGTTGCTCACCGAGTCCAGTGCCGGCCTCGTCGGCAGCGCGGGGACGGCGTCGTTGACCTGGTCCACGATCGGTCTGGTGACCGCCGTGGCACTCGGCGTCACCGTGGTGGCGACCGCTGTTCCGGCCGTGCGCGGCGCCCGCGCCAGTACCGTCAGCGCGCTGGCCGACGCGGCACGCCCACCTCGCCGCACCGGTTGGTTGATCACTTCCTCGGCGCGACTGTCCGTCCCGCTGCTGCTCGCTCTGCGGGTCGCCGCCCGCCGCCCGCGACGGGTGGTGCTGGGCGTGGTCAGCATCGCGGTCACGGTCAGCGGCATCTACGTCCTCCTGGTGCTCAACGCCTTCCTCGCCGACCAGCCAGGCACCGGCGCGTACACCGGAGCTCAGGTGGCGGTGCTGCGGCACGTGCTCCTGGTCTGGACGGTCATCCTGCTCACCCTGGCGGCGGTCAACGCCATCGTCATCACCTGGGCGACGGTGCTGGACAACCGGCATGCGTCGGCGCTGGCACGCGCCCTCGGCGCCACCCCGCGGGAAGTGACCGTCGCCTTGGCGACCGCGCAGGTGCTGCCCGCGCTCCTCGGCGCCGTCATGGGTGTCATCCCGGGAGGCTTCCTGCTGTTCGTCGCCATCAACACGATCACCGGCGGCGACAGCGACAAGGCCACGCTTCCCGCGCCCTGGCAGCTGATCGCCCTGGTGCTGGCAATCGTGCTCGTGATGGCGGCGCTCACCTCTGTTCCCGCCCACCTTGGCGGCCACCGTTCCGTGACCGCGACTCTCTGAGCCGATCACCACGGCAAGCCTGGTGATGCCGCGTGGATGCCTTGGGTGTCGGCGTGGATGGTATCGGGCTGGACGTCGGAGGCGTTCTTCAGCAGGCCCTCGATGATGTAGACCGCCTCCCACACCCCGCACGGGATGAAGTGGCTGAACAGGGCGACGTAGGTGTTGGAGATATGCCGGTAGGCGATGCCTCCGTAGCCTCCGTACCGGATGGACGTTTCCGCGAGGAGGTTGTTCTCCCACGTGTCGATCTGGGAGCCGTCTGCGGCGACGGTCTTCCCTTTCGGCCAGTGAGCGAGCATGTTGACGGCCAGATCGGGACGGTGGCGCCGCACTGGTGCGGTCCACATTCCTGGTGAATGCCGTGTATGCGGCGCTCACCAGGCGGGCGCCAAGCTGGCCGATGAGTTCTACACCGAGACCTGCCGTCGCCTCGAGGAGCTGACCTCGCGGTTCGCCCCGGCGGAGCGCGACACGCTCGCCGCCCTGCTCGGCCGCGTCGTGGGGGACAACAAGGTTCCCACCGTCTTCATGGAGCCGGATCGCATGCGCTGAACCTGAGAAGGAGGTTGCGGTTCGTCATACGAACTAATATTGTTCGTGTCACGAACTCAACCCCTTTTTGTGTTGGAGTGTCAATTATGAGTCGTACAGTCGTGGTCATCGGCGGAGGTTACGGTGGTTCTGCGGTCGCCAAGGCGCTGGACGCGGAGGCCGACGTCGTCCTCATCGACCCCCGGGACGCGTTCATCAACTCGGCCGGCTCACTGCGGGCGCTGACCCAGCCCGACTGGGCACCGAACATGTTCTTCCCTTACGACCAGTGGCTCAGGCACGGCACGGTGGTGCGCGACCGCGCGGTCTCGGTGGACCCCGGCGGCGTCACCCTGGCCTCAGGCCGGCGGGTGGAGGCCGACTACCTGGTCCTGGCCACCGGCTCCAGCTACGCCTACCCCGCCAAGCCCGCCTCTGACTCCACGGACGAGGTCCTGGACGACCTGCTGCGGACCCACAAGGAACTGGCGGGTTCCGAGCGGGTGCTGGTCCTCGGTGCTGGGCCGGTCGGCCTGGAACTGGCGGGGGAGATCAAGGAGGTCTGGCCGCACAAGCACGTGACCATCGTCGACCCGGCCGAGCAGCTGCTGGCCTCCTTCCCCGCGGAGCTGCGCGAGGAGCTGCGCCGTCAGCTCGACGAGCTCGATATCCACCTGCGACTGGGCACCGGCCTGACCGCGCCTCCGGCGACCGAGCCCGGCCAGGCGGCGACGTTCACCGTCACCACGGCCGGCGGGGAGGAGATCACCGCCGACATCTGGTTCCGCGCGCACGGCGTGCGCGTCAACAGCGACTACCTCGCCGACGGCCGGCTGACGACGCGTACGCCGGAGGGGCAGGTTCCCGTCACCGAAACCCTCAACGTCCATGGGCGCGACGCCGTTCATGAGCACGTCTACGCCATCGGCGACATCACCGACGTCGCCGAGACGAAGAGGGCCGGGTCCGCGATGCAGCACGCCGAGGTGGTGGCCCAGAACATCATCGCCCAACTGCGCGGCGAGCAGCCGGAGGCCACCTACCAGCCGTTGCCCCACCCCATGATCCTGCTGCCCCTCGGCCCGCATGGCGGTGTCGGCCTGTTGCCCACCCCCGACGGCCCGGCCGTCGTCCCGGCCGAGACGGTCTCGGCGTACAAGGGCGCCGACCTGTTCACCGGCCGCTTCACCGAGCAGTTCGGCGCCGCCTGACATGGACTACACCCAGCTGGGCCGCAGCGGCCTCTCGGTGTCCCGGCTCGTCCTGGGCACGATGAACTTCGGGACGGAAACGTCCGAACACGACAGCCACACGATCATGAACCGTGCGCACGAGCACGGCATCAACTTCTTCGACACCGCTGACGTGTACGCGAAGGCCGCACCGAGCAGATCATCGGCCGGTGGTTCGCCACCGGGGGCGGCAGGCGCGACAGGACCGTCCTGGCCACCAAGCTCTACCTCCCAACGGGCGCGTGGCCCAACGACAGCCGCCTGTCCGCGCTGCACATCAGGCGCGCGTGCGACGCCTCCCTCCAGCGGATGGGCACCGACCACATCGACGTGTACCAGATGCACCACATCGACAGGAGCACGCCATGGGAGGAGATCTGGGAGGCCTTCAGCGTCCTGCGCCAGCAGGGCAAGGTGCTCTACTTCGGCTCGTCCAACTTCGCCGGCTGGCACCTGGCGCAGGCACAGGAGACGGCGCGTGCGCGGCATATGCTCGGCCTGGTCACCGAGCAGTCCATCTACAACCTGATGAACCGCTGGGCCGAGCTGGAGGTGCTGCCCGCGGCGCGGCACTACGGGCTGGGCCTGATCCCGTGGTCGCCGCTGCACGGGGGAGTGCTCGGCGGCGTCCTGCGCAAGCAGACGGAGGGTGGCACCTCTCGCGGCGACTCCGGGCGATCGGCCCACACTCTCGCAAAGCACCGGGAAACGATCGAGGCGTACGAGAAGATGTGCGCCGGCATCGGCGAGGACCCCGCCGACGTCGGGCTGGCCTGGTTGCTCGCGCAGGACGGCGTGACCGGGCCGATCATCGGGCCGCGTACGGTTGAGCAGCTCGACGGCTCGCTACGCGCGCTGGCGATCACCCTGGACGAGGGCACGCTGACCAGGCTGGACAAGCTTTTCCCGCCGCCCGGCCCGAACGGCGCCAAGCCCGCGCCGGAAGCGTACGCCTGGTGAACATCTCCATTTGTACGGAAAGTTACGTGGAAAGGCAGAACAATGTCCGCACATAATGTCGTCTTCGGTTTTGGCGCGCATTCCGGCATTGACGACATACCCGAGCTGTTGCGCATGGCCCAGCAGGCCGACTGGGACGGGCTTGACATCTTCACATTGTCAGACCATCCCTACATCGGCGGGCGCCTGGACGCCTACGCCGCGCTCGACTTCATCCTCGGGCGTACGCAGCACATCGCGGGCTTCGCCAACGTCACCAACCTGCCGACCCGGCCCGCTCCCATGCTGGCCAGGACAGTGACGTCGCTGTCCGCGCTGTCGGGCGGCCGGATCGTGCTCGGCATGGGCGCGGGCGGGCTGTGGGACCGCATCGCCGACATGGGAGTGCCGCGACTGACGCCCGGCGATGCCGTGGACGCCTTCGAGGAGGCGATCGTCCTGGTCAAGCTGCTGTCGGGCGGCGGCCCTCCCGTCACCTACCAGGGCAACCACTACCAGGTGCACGAGATCGAGCCCGCTCCCGTCGCCGCGCCTCCCGTGTGGACCGGATCGGTCGGCCCGAAATCACTGGCCGCCACCGGCCGGGTCGCCGACGGCTGGATCCCCGGTCACGCGGCCGACTGGCTCAGCGAACGCTACCGGGCCTCCCGGCCGATCATCGATGAGGCGGCGGCGTCCGCCGGCCGCGATCCGAGCGAGATCCGCACGGTCTTCAACTTCCCCGGACGCATCACCGACCGGCCGCTGCCCGCCACCCGCGACCGCGACGGCCGCTGGCTCGGCGGCTCCGTCGACCAGTGGGTCGAGGAACTGACCGGTGCCGTGCTGGAGCACGGCGCGTCCGGCTTCACGCTCTTCTCCGCCGGCCACGGCGCCCCGGACCTCACCGTCCTGGCCCGCTGGGCCCAGGAGATCGTCCCGTCCGTCCGCGAGGCGATCGCGAAGTAATGCGACATTGGCCGCATGCTGCTCCCCGGAGCGCACTGTTCTACGCGGCCACCAGCCGCCCTGGATGCTCCGCTGCGGAGGAGGTCTGACAATGCGACTGCTGGCGACCGGCATTGCCTCATTCCGGAAGCTCTCGCTGCCCGTGTTCTGAGGCATCCGGCCGTGTTCGTCGCTGAACTCAAGGCATGATCGTCATTGTGTCGATCGCCACCTTTGACGCTGGAGAACGAGTTCGATGAATAAGACCGACCGGCAATAGGCGCTGGGGAGGTGGTCCCGGACGGCAGAACGGGCACGGGTCCACGCGATCATGGAGTTCTCTACGCTCGGAAGCGATTCCCAAACCGAGAGACACGGCTGGCGCTCGAACTTTCGTGTGCATCAGGCTCGTTCGGATGATCGCTCCGCGGCCGGTGCATAGGAGAAGAGTCTCGTGCGCAGTTCGGTGATGATGTCGAGTCAACGAAGTGTCGGGAAGCTCGGCAACGCCGCCGACGAACCCGACCGCCCCCCGAACCGACACAGGTGCTCCGAGCATGCCAGCCGAGTGGCGGACAGACGTCTGACCAGGGAGAACGTGACCCTCCTTCGATTTGGTAATCGCTTGTCAACGCACCAGGGGGAGGAAGAGCGTGTCGACGATCTCTTCGAGAACCTGGTCGGGTACGGCGGCGAAGGTCGTCAGGAACTCGTGGCGAAGCAGGTCGAAGGGCAGGGTCTTGATGCGTTCGGTGAGGTTCTCCACCTTGACTTCCCCGCGGTCGACGGCACGGTGGTAGATCGTGTCGATGGCTTGCTTGCGGCCGGTCTCGGAGGGATCGAGCAGTTCGCTGGGGCTGGACCCGGTCGCCTGGTAGTAGTCGGCCAGGTACACGCTCATGACGGTGACGAGCTGGACGCGGGTGGCGTTGATCTCCCGCATGAGGGTCAGGACGTCCTCGCGCAGGCTTCCGGTGTCGGGAACGGCCAGGACGTTCTTGTGCAGGATGTGGACGAGAGTCGCCCGGACGAGTGCGTCGCGGTCGGGCCAGCGGCGGTAGAGGACCGGAGGGCTGGTGCCGGCGCGTTTGACGACGGCGTCAATGGTGAACCTGGCGTAGCCGGTGGCGGTGAGCTCGTCCCAGGCCGCGTCGAGCAGCGCATTCTCCAGGGCCGCTCCGCGGCGCCGTTCGGACATCGTCGCTCCTCCAGTTAGATAGATTTGCCTATCTTAGATTAGCGCCCTAGCCTGAGGTCCGTAAGATAGAACACTTTATCTTTAAGGGGGCGTCCATGAACGCCGGCGGTACCCAGTCACCACCCATCCCCGGTTCCAACCGGGTCGACCCGGCCTTGCGGCGCCTGACCTACACGTTGATCGTCGGCGCGCTCGCCGTCATCTTCGACACCACGATCATGAGCGTCGCCATCGACAGCCTCGCCGGGCAACTGCACACCTCGCTTGCCACCATCCAGTGGGTGACCACCGCCTACCTGCTGGCCCTGTCCGCCACGATGCCGACCGTCGGCTGGGCCCAGTCGGTCCTGGGCGGCAAGCGGCTGTGGATCCTCGCCCTGGGCCTGTTCTTCGCCGGATCGATGCTGTGCGCCGCGGCGTGGAACGCCCCGAGCCTGATCGCATTCCGCGTTCTCCAGGGCATCGGCGGCGGCATCATGATGGTGCTGATGGCCACGCTGGCCATGCAGGCCGCCGGGGGCCGCAACATCGGCAAGGTCATGTCGCTGATCACCGTGCCCACCGCCCTGGGCCCGGTCATCGGCCCGGTGATCGGCGGCGTCATCCTGCACCTGGGCGACTGGCGCTGGATCTTCCTGTTCAACATCCCCTTCTGCCTCGTCGGCGGGTACCTGGCCTGGCGCAACCTGCCCAAAGACGGGCCTCGGGCCGGGGGCGACCCCCGCCTGGACCTCGTGGGCGTGCTGCTACTCTCGCCCGGCATCGCCGCCGTCATCTACGGCCTGACGCAGCTCGGCGGACCCGACTGGTTCATCGGCCTCAAGGCCGGGCTGCCCCTGCTCGCTGGAGTCGTCCTGCTTACCGGCTACCTCGCCTGGGCCCTTCGGCGCGGAGCCGACGCCCTGCTCGACATCCGCCTGCTCCGCCACCGGGCCCTGGCCTCGTCCACGGCGCTGCTGCTACTGGCCGGAGCCGCCCTCTACGGGGCCATGCTGCTCATGCCGCTGTACTGGCAGCAGGTCCGCGGCGAATCCGCTCTAGGCGCCGCGCTGCTGCTCATCCCGCAGGGTGTGGGCACCCTGTTGTCCCGTTCGCTGGCCGGCAAGTACATGGACCGCATCGGGGCGCGTCCGGTCGCCGTCATCGCCTTCGCCGTCACCTTCGCAGCCACCGTGCCGTTCGGCTTCGTCACTGCCACCACGGACAACACCATGCTGATGGCCGTGCTGTTCGTCCGCGGCCTCGGGCTGGGCGCGGCCATGATCGCCTTGATGGGCGGCGCCTTCGTCGGACTGCAACGCCAGGAGATCCCGGCCGCCTCCAGCATCAGCCGCGTCGCCCAGCAGATCGGCGGCTCCATCGGCACCGCGATCCTCGTCATGATCCTGCAGCACGCCACCGCCAGCACCCACACCCGGGCCGCCCTGGCCTCGGGATTCGGCGACGCCTTCTGGTGGGCCGCCGCGTTCACCGCCGCAGCGGTGCCGCTCTGCCTCCTGCTGCCGCGCCGAGACGACCCCGAACCCCAAGACCAGGACACCACTCCTGACGCACCACCCGCCGAGGTCTGAGCAACCTCGGCACCGCCGAGCCTGATGCACACGAAGTTCGAGGGTCAGCCGTGTCCCTCGGTGTGGGAATCGCTTCTCAGTGATCACGAAGGACAGCCGTGCCCGCGCTGCCATCTTGCCTGTTCGAACCCCTCTGGGACCAATTTGCCGAACTCCTGCCCACACGACCGGAGTTCGCTCTGAACCACCCGCTCGGCTGCCACCGCCGGAGGGTCCCCGACCGGACCGTGTTCGAGCATGTGGTGCTCGCGCTGGTCCACGGCTCGGGCTACGAGCGTCTCCCCAGCCCCGGATGCTCGGACCGCACCATCCCTCGAAGGCTCAATGAGTGGGCGGAACAAGGCATTTCCGAGGCCGTCCACGCTCTCGCGCTCCAGGCCTACAACCGCATGATCGGCCTGGAGCTGTCCGAGATATCCGTCGACGGCTGCATCACCAAGGCCCCGTGCGGCGGCGAACGTGCGGGCCGTTCCCCGGTCGACCGCGGGAAGCAGGGCCTGAAGCGCTCGATCGCTACCGAGGCCCACGGCATCCCGCTCGGCCTGGTCGCCGCCGGGGACAAACCGCCACGACTCGCCTCTCCTCGGGCCGACCCTCGAAGCCGCCATCGGGCAGATCGGACCCCTGACCGAGGACGTGAACGTCAACCTCGACCGTGGCTACGACAACACCAAGTCCCATGATCTGCTCCGCGAGTTGGGCTTCACCGGCGAGATCGCCCGCAAGGGAGTGCCCGCCCCGACCCAGGCCGGCAAGCGGTGGACCGTGGAACGGACACATTCGTGGATGAACGGCTACGGCAAGCTGCGGCGCTGTACCGACAGGAACGGCGCGGTCGTGGGGTTCTATCTCTACCTGGCCGCCGCACTCGTCACGCTCCGCATGCTGATCCGCCACGCCACCACCCGCTACCGGTGGGACGGCCGCCCCACCACACGCCGTCTCAAGTGATCCATTTGCCGGTCGGTCGAAGTAGCGTCCGACCTGCGGTGACCCCAAACCCTGTAGGTAAGGGGTCTCGGCGTAGCCGGCGCGGGTGCTGGCCGCGGTGAGGGAGTCCAGGAAGCGCTCGACCGCCGACCCGATTCCAGCTGCGGGCGTCGCGCCCGAGGCGGGGTCGGCGGCGGGGCCGGGCCGGCCAGGGAAGGTCACGACGGACACGGGCGACCTCCTGCTAGATCGCTGATGTGAAATTTTGGTGATCGGCCGCGGGCGTGACGAAGGGCGTCCATTGTCGGTGTGTGAAGACTGACTTAGACGCCCTTCTGACCGCACTCTATGTGCATCTGGACGATCACGTGATGCCTTCGCGGGGACGGCCTCGCGGACGGGGCCGGCCGCCGGTGCTGACCCCGGCCGAGGCGGTGGTCGTGGCAGTGGCGCAGGTGCTGCTGCGGTGTGATGACGAACGCCGCTGGATGCGGATGGCGGCCAGCCGGATCGGGCACCTGTTCCCCAGGCTGCCGTCCCAGTCGCAGTACAACCGGCAACTGCGTGATCTGGGGCCGGCCATGTCGGCGGCGGCGTTGTGGCTGGCCCGCCAGGTCCCGACCTGGCACGAGCCTTTGCGGCTGATGGACGGCACCCCGATCCGCTGCGGCGCCTCGCGAGTGACGGTCAACAGATCACACCTGGGTGAGATCGCCGGATACGGCATGGACAAGTCCCACCACGCCTTCTACTGGGGCGCCAAGCTGATGCTGATCACTACCGCTGATGGCGCGGTGACCGGCTTCAGCCTGGCCCACCCCAAAGAGCTCGATGAACGCAAGCAGGCCCTGCACCTGCTGCACGTCCACCAGATAGCCGACGGGCCATGCCCGATCGTGTGCGACAAGGGATTCGCCGGAGCCGGCATCGAGAAGGCCGCCGCCGATCTGGGTCATCTCCTGATCCGGCCGACCCGCGAAGACGAGCCTGCACGCGCCCTGCCCTTTCCCGGCTGGCTGCGCCAGCGCATCGAGGCGATCATCTGGACACTGAAGAACCAGCTCGGCCTCGAACGCCACAACGCCCGCCACCCCGACGGCCTCTGGGCCCGTATCAGCCAGCGCATCCTCGCCCTCAACGCCGCAATCTGGCACAACTGGAACACCGACGCACCCGTGAAACGGTCCCTGACCGCCTACGACCACTAACCCAAATTCACATCAGCGATCTAGGGCGATGTGACTCGTAATGTAGCCAAGTCGCCGTCGCGGCTGCGGACGCCGAGCTGGGCGGACGCGATCCACCGAAGGCTGGGGTGAAAGATAATCGAAGTTCTGTGTCACATCCTCCGGCCGCACCTCGTTAACGAGATCCTCGCCGCAGAATGAACCCGGAAAGGGCCATCCCCGGCGGTGTAGCGTCAAACCGCGAAATTGATCATGAAGGGTGCCTGCCATTGGAACTACAAGACACACGGTTTGACATGTCTCACGGTGAGCGTGTCCACCGACACAGCGATGTCGCAAGTGCGTTGGCGTTGCACAGCGACCGGCAGCTCGGCGAGACGCTGGAGCAGGCGCAGATGCTGGGGACGGGGATAGGCGGTACCTCGACACTGCTGGCCATCGACGGTGTGCCGGTCTTCGCCAAGCGAGTGCCGTTGACCGATCTGGAGCGCCGTGCGGGCAACGTGATGTCCACGGCCAACCTGTTCGGGCTGCCTCCGTCTTGCCAGTACGGGATCGGTGGGCCGAGCTTCGGTGCGTGGCGTGAACTCGCAGCCAGCGTCATGACGACCAACTGGGTCCTGGCTGGACGAAGTGCGGCCTTTCCGCTGCTGTATCACTGGCGGGTGCTGCCGGGGGCGCCGTCGCAGAGTGACCAGCTCGCCGATGTCGAGGCGGTCGTGCAGTACTGGGATGGGTCACCGGCGGTACGGGAGCGTCTCCACGCCGTCGCGCAGGCTTCGGCCAGCGTTGTGCTATTTCAGGAGTTCATCCCCTACAACCTCCATGACTGGCTGACCGCTCAGCTGGCCGCCGGCCAAGACGCGGCGATAGCGGCAAGCACCATGGTCGAGTCGTACCTGCTCACCGACGTGGCCTTCATGAACGGCCAAGAGCTGATGCACTTCGACACCCACTTCCGCAACATCCTCACCGATGGCGAACGCCTGTACTTCGCCGACCTCGGGCTGGCGACCTCCTCTCGATTCGACCTGTCCAAGCAGGAGATCGAATTCCTGGACCGCAACCGGACTCACGACGTCGGTTACGCGCTGATGCGGCTGGTCAACTGGCTCGTCACCGATATCTGCGGCGTGCCGGTGCCGCGGAACGGCGTGCTGGAACAACGCAACGAGTACATCCGCGCGTGCGCGGACGGCGCGGATCCCGCTGGTGCTCCGCCGGCTGTTGCCGCCATGCTCCGCCGGTACGCGCCCGTGGCGGAGGCCATGAACGACTTCTACTGGGACCTGTTCTGGTCCGATCGGCGGACAACGCCGTATCCGAGCGAGAAGATCGAACGCGCCATGAGCGCAATGCGCTGATCCCCATCAAACACGGCAACACGGACACCGAGCCGCCATGATGCGCACATCAAGACCCTGGCAACCTCATGTCGCCGGGACCTTCTCACTCCCTGTCGGCCCTCCGCTCCCGAAGCTGGCCCCAGCCCCAAAGTAGGTGTTCGGGACTGGCAGGAGTCGTTGACGGCGTCGGCGAGTAACGAACACCGTGGGACGAATCACCGCATAACCAAGGCTGCTGACGCTACGCCGGGGACACCGGGCAGGGCGCGTGTTCTCCCTATGGACGGGCCCTGGCACGCGTCGCTGCCGGGGAGTTGGTGGCACTGTCTCTGTGGCGGGTACGGGACGGGGATCGCCCTCGCTTCAATGGCCAGAGACGCGGGACGTTGATCGCCTCTCGTCACTTGCCCTTGGTGAAGCCGACGGCCGGCACGCGGCTCGTACGGCCCGCCGTGACGTTGGATCAACCGACTCAAACGCCACCGTGGCCATCAACGACTTGGCTCACCGTCCTTTGCGAGCCGGCCTAGGCACGGTAGTAGCTCAGAAACATGTCCACGCCCGTCGTGATCAGTTCGTCGGTGAAATCCTCATCCAGCGTGTCGCCGTAGGCGCTGTGCACGATGTGGGGGTAGAGCACCAGGGCGTAGAACTGCACCAGCGCCAGGTCCATGTTGGGTATGCGCAGGTCGTTGCGCTGGTTCAGCGCCTGCGCGAGCGGTCCGGCGAAGCGGTCCGGCCCTCGCTCGCGCCAGGCGCGGCCCAGCTCGGGGAAGCGGCGTGACTCCGCGATGATCAGGGCGCGCAGGGCGGAGATGTCGCGGTTGACCAGGCCGCGCACCCATCCGCGTGCCGTGCGGACCAGAACCTCGCGGATGTCATCGCCGCCCCGCAGATCTTCGCGCATGACGCGCAGGGTCTCCCCGAGCGCCTGCTCCAGGCTGTCGCGCACCACCTCGATGAACAGCTCTTCCTTGCTGCCGAAGTGGTTGTAGACGGTCACCTTGGATACGCCCGCCTCGGCGGCGATCTGGTCGATGCCGGCGCCGAACCCGCTGTCCAGGAACACCTCGCGGGCCGCGCGCAGGATGGCGGTCCGCTTGCGTGCCGCGCGCTCTCCGGACGGGATGTGCTTGGTGGTTGCGCTCACTCTCGCACCCTAGCATCCACCTGAACTGAACAGTTGAGTTCATATGAACGCTCCAGTACAGTTCTGGTCGCCGCCATCGACGGCGGCCCCGCCTGCACGAAAAGGAAGATCATTGATGAGCGAGATCAGGATTCTCGGCATCTCCGGTAGCCTGCGCGCCCAATCGCACAACACCGCGCTGCTGCGCGCCGCCCAGAAACACGCCCCTGGCGGCGTCTCAGTCGAGATCTACGAAGGGTTGCGCGACATCCCGCCCTACGACCAGGAACTCGACACCCCACACCACCGCCCCCAGGTGGTGCGGGAGCTGCGCGAGCGCGTCACCGCCGCCGACGGGCTGCTGATCGCCACGCCGGAGTACAACTACTCCATCCCCGGAGTCCTGAAAAACGCCATCGACTGGGTCAGCACCGACTGGACAGGAACCGAGGGCCTGCCGCTGTTGCGCAAGCCGATCGCCATCCTCGGGGCCTCCCCGACCAACTTCGGCTCGGTACGCGCCCAGCTCGCCCTCCGGCAGGTCTTCATCTGGACCGACTCCGACGTGATCGCCAAGCCCGAGGTGATCGTCTTCCGTGCGCACGAACGCTTCGGCGAGGGCGGCAACCTGACTGACGATACCACCATCGGCCTGCTCCAGAGCCTGCTGGAAGCGCTGACCGCCAAGGCCGCGTGAAGGGGGTGGACACCATACGGGTACGAGGCACCGTCGCCGACGGCTTCGAGAAGGTCAGAGACGAGTTCGCCGCGGCCGTCACCGCCGAACCCGGCCTGGGCGCCCAGCTCGCCGTGCGCCTGGCCGGCCGGCAGGTGGTGGACCTGTGGGCGGGACCGGGCGTGACCGGCCAATCCCTGTTCGCGCTGTACTCCTCCGGCAAGGGCGCGGCCTACCTGGTCGTCGCGCTGCTGGTCCAGGACGGGGTACTGGACCTGGACCGGGCCGTGGCCGCGCACTGGCCGGAGTTCGCCGCGGCGGGCAAGGGCGACCTCACCCTGCGCGACCTGCTCGCGCATCGTGGGGGGCTGATCGGCGTGGAGGGCGGGTTCAGCGCGGTGGAGTTGGCCGATGACCGGCTGCTCGCCCAGCGGCTGGCCGCGCAGAGGCCTTACTGGCGGCCTGGCAGCGGGTACGGCTACCACGCCTTCGTCATCGGCGCGCTCATCGGCGAGGTGGTGCGCCGGGTGACCGGCCGCTCGATCCAGGAGATTTACGCCGAGCGGGTGCGCGCCCCCTACGGACTGGACTTCTACCTGGGGCTGCCCGAGGCCCTGGAGACTCGTTACGTGCCGGTGCAGCCGGCCCGTGGCGGCGGCCAGGGCGCCCCGGCGCCGGACAGCCTGACCGGGATCGCCTTCAACCTCAACGCCACCCCGCCCACCGACCTGGTCGACTTCGCCAACACGCGGGCCGTGCGTGCGCTGGGCCCCACCTCCTCCGGAAGCGTGGGCAACGCCCGCGGCCTGGCCACGCTGTACGCCGCGGCCATCTCCGAGATGGACGGGCGGCCGCCGTTGCTGGCCCCCTCGACCCTGGCCGAGTTCACCAAGCCCCACGCGACCGGCACCGACCTGGTCACCGGTGAGCCCGACCACTTCCTCCTGGGTTTCGAGGCTCAGGGGGTGCGCTACCCCCTGCTCGGCGCCGGCGCGTTCGGGCACAGTGGCGCCGTGGGCGCGCAATCGTTCGCCGACCCGGGGAGCGGGATCGCCTACAGCTACACGCGCAATCGCTTCGCCATCGGCGGAGGGGGCGGCGCTCAGGAGAACCACCGGCTCATCGCCGCAGTGTTGCACGCGATCAGCTGAGGCCGGGTCGCCGACGGTGGCCAGGGCGTGCCGCTCGATGAGCGCGCCCACAGGTCTCCATCGGCGACCTTCCTGGTCCGCCTCGGCGGCCGCCGGCGGCCACGACGTCACCCAGGCGGCCTGTCGGGATTGGAAGGTTTAACGACACCCTCTGATTGGGTCCCGCAAGCCCTCTCGAAAACCTGCGCGGGTGGGCGCGCGGGAGCCTGGCCGGGGGAGCGCTGGCGGTCAGGGGGTGGTGCTGGCGATGCGGGCGGCGTGGCGGTAGTCGGCGGCGGTGGTGCGGCGGGTGAGTGCTGCTGCCCGGGGTGTCGCGCCTGTGCGCTGACCTCCTCCAAGCCGGCCGAAAATGATCAGGCCCGGCTGGCCTGACTTTCCGCGACTCGCCTGATGCCCTCGGCCCACCGGTTCACCGCAGCCTGAAGTTTGCGGCTGTTCATGAACAGGCCCAGCAGCGGACCGGACATCGACTCGGTGACCGTCAGCGCGGACGAGTCGTCCTGTCGCCGGCTCAGCACGTGCCTGTGCACGGCCTTGGCCCCGAAGGACACGCCGGTCCAGGTCAGCTGTCGGCGGGGGTCGACGACGGCGAACCGCGAAGCGATCTTCGCCTTGCCGTTGGTCCAGGTGAAGGGGGCGTCCACGGTCACGCCGGCCGGGAGGTTCACCTGGCTGACGGCCGGATCGATCCGCGGCCAACTCGTCGGATCGGACAGCACGCGCCACACTTCCTCGACCGCGGCATCGATGATCACTTGGGTCACCGCCTGGACGGGAGCGACGGCGTCGACGCCGTCGCGCTTGGCGTACTGCTCGTGCAGGACCTCCAGTGAGGGACCGGAGTACAGCAGCGACTTCAACATGGGGATGATCCCTTTCGGGAGTGGGAGGGGCTCGAGAACGTCCGGGCGAAGCGGCGGCTGATTCAGACCAGCCGGTGCAGGGCGGCGATGACCTGTCGCCCGGTGGGCGTGGTGAAGTCGCGCACCATGTCGGTGGCGAAACCCGCCACGGAGGTCACCACGCCGCCCGCGGCCTCGATCTGCCGGAGGGCGGCCTCTTCGGTACGGGGGGTGATGCCGCCGCAGGCGTCTACCAGGACCTGCACGGCGATGCCGTCCGCGAGGGCGTCGAGGGCGGTGCGCAACACGACGATCTCGGTGGTCACCCCACAGATCACCAGGGTGGGACGGCCCGCGGACAGAACGGCTGCGCGCCAGGCGGTGTCGTCCCAGCAGGACGGGCCGGTGCGCACGTAAGGCCGGCTCTCGGGCAGTTCGCCGATCGTCCCGGGGCCGCCGGGACGAGGTGCGGCGGAGACGGTGAACGGCAGGTCGAGGGCCGTGACGATGTCGTTCAGGACCGCGACAGCCCGGCGGATGGAAGCAGCCGGATTGGTGGCACTGGCTTCCACGATGCCTTCCTGCAGGTCGGCGAACACCAGTTGGACAGAAGCGTCATTCAGCATGATTCTCCCTAGAAACCATTCAGCTCATGAATGATTTAGCTACGGTAGCGTACAGGCCATGAACACTGTCAAGCTGACCTCCACGCTCGCCTTCCGGCTCGGCACGCTGGGCGCCGTCGTGAGCGAGCGATTCTCGGCACGACTGGCGGCCCACGGCCTCAAGCCCAAACATGTGGGACTGCTGACGGTGCTGGAATCAGGAACGGCGACTTCTCAGCTGGACATCGCCAAGCTCATGAACGTGGCGCCCAGCCTGGTGGTGTCGCTTGCCGACCGGCTGGAGGAGCTCGGGGCGGTGCGGCGAGAACGCGATCCCTTCGACCGGCGCAGGCAGACGCTCGCGCTGACGCAGGAGGGCCGGGAACTTCTGACGGTGTGCACCAGGGCGGCGGCCGAACTCGACACGGAACTGACCGGCGACCTCAGGCCCGAGGAGGCGGAGGCGCTGCGCAGCGTTCTGGGCACGCTGGCCCGGCACAGCGGCCTGCCGACCGACTGATCCGTCCCGCCGCGGCCCCTTCACGTGAAGGGCTAGAGGCGCGGACTTGATCTCGGTCCTCGCTGGTAACGGCCGGGCTTCAAGATCGACTCATGGCCGGTTTTACCCGTATCTCCTGCCAGTTGACCCGGTGATCCTGTTCACCATGCCCGGGTAGGTGGTGAAGCTGTCTCGCCAGCGCTGTTGTTCCGGCTCCGGGGGTGCGGGCGCCCCGACCCAACAGGTTCCGGCAGGCGGACGATGCGAACGGTGACCATCAGCGTCCCGGTGGCCCTGTGCTCAGCGTCACTGTCTCGTTTGCGAGCTGGGGTGCCTGCGACGCCAGGTCCTGCGAACACTGGATGGTCGTTCGATGTCCGGGACGGGGACCCCGGCATTTTCACGGCCCGACCGGACGGGCCGGCAGGCCGCGATAAGGGAGCGGCTCGCTGTAGACGAGGTTGGTGGTAGTGCTGCCGAGTTCCAACAGCTCGTCCACGACCTCCTCGAGGTGCCCCATGGAGGTCGCGGCGATCTTCAGCACGTAGCAGTCCTCGCCGGTGGTCCGCAGGCATTCGAGGATCTCCTCGCGCTCCTGGAGGAGGTGGTGCAGCGGGGTGTGCCGGTTGCCTGGATACTTCAGGCGTACGACGGCCAACACCGGCAGC
Organism: Nonomuraea sp. CA-141351; assembly: GCF_050944675.1. Taxonomy (NCBI): domain Bacteria; kingdom Bacillati; phylum Actinomycetota; class Actinomycetes; order Streptosporangiales; family Streptosporangiaceae; genus Nonomuraea; species Nonomuraea sp. CA-141351. The sequence goes on along the minus strand of NZ_CP191982.1, from coordinate 6,028,353 downwards.
CCGGCCTTGGCCATGTCGACGCGGGCGTGGTAGCCGGTGATGACGCCTGCCGACTCCATCCGCCTGACCCGCTCGGTGGTGGCGGAGGCGCTGAGGCTGACCCGCTTTCCCAGCTCGGTGAGGGGGATGCGGCCGTCGCGCTGCAGCTCGGTGAGGATCGCCCAGTCGGTCGCGTCAAGATTCTCGGTCACCAGGCCAAAGTACCGTCAGATCCACGGCCAGACCGCAGCTAAGCCGGGAAGACTCCCTTCAGATAGGCCCGATCAGCTGGATAGCATGAGCCTGTGAAAGTTGGAGTCAACGTTCCGAACTTCGGGCCCGGCACTGATCCGGAGAGGCTGCGCGGCTGGGCTCAAACCGTCGAGGGGCTCGGCTTCGACCTGCTGATGGTCTCCGACCACGTCGCGGTCACGCCTGATGTCGCCGAGCAGTACCCGGCCCCCTTCTACGAACCCTTCACCACGCTGTCGTGGCTCGCGGGCGTCACTCACCGGGTACGGCTGGGGACGACGGTGCTGGTCGTGCCCTACCGGCATCCGCTGCTGGTCGCCCGCATGGCCGCCAACCTCAACCGGCTCAGCGGCGGACGGCTGGTCCTCGGCGTGGGTGTCGGCTGGGCGCGGCAGGAGTTCGAGGCGCTCGGCGTCCCCTTCGAACGCCGCGGCAGGCTCACCGACGAGCACCTCCAGGTCCTCAGGTCCGCCTGGAACGACGCCGACGACTACCGGAGCGGCCAGATCCCCATCTGGGTTGGCGGCAAAAGCGACGCCGCGCTCCGCCGCGCCGTGCTCCTTGGCGACGCGTGGCACCCGCTCCGCTTCACCATGCACTGGCTCGACGAGGCGGTGGAGCGGCTCGGGACGATCGCCGCAGCCGAGAGCCGCCCGACCCCCGCCCTGGCTCCCCGCATCGTGCTGCGTCTCACCGCCGAGCCCCTCACCGAACGCCGCGCGGGCGAGGGGACGATCGACCAGGTGATGGCCGACCTGGAACATCTGCGCCTGCTGGGCGCCGAGAGCGTCCTGCTCGACCCTTTCCTGGGCGACCCGGACGAGACCCACCACCCCGAGACCGCGTGGCAGGCCCTTGCGACCGTGGCCGCCCACCGAAAGGAGCACCCATGACACCCGACGACGAACGCCTGCTGCGCAGGGCCATCGACCTCGCCGCCAAGTCCCGCGCCGCCGGTCACGCCCCCTACGGATCGCTGCTGGCCGGTCCTGATGGCGCCATCCTCATCGAGGAGCACAACACGGTGCGCGCCGACCGGGACATCAGCGCCCACCCCGAGATGAAGCTGGCCCGCTGGGCGGCCCGCGAGCTCGATCCGGCCGCCGCCGCCGCCACTACGATGTTCACCAGCTGCCAGCCCTGCGGCATGTGCACCGGCGCGATCGACCGCTCGGGCCTGGGCCGGGTCGTTTACGCCCTCTCCGCCGAGCAGCACGCCGAGCTCAACCCGAAGGGCGGATTTCCCCACGTCTCCCAGGATGGGCCCGCCCTCTTCGACGAGGCCCGAGTCCCGATCGACGGCTACTACACCTGACACAGCCCTGGATGGTGTGGCGGTGGAATGGACGTAGGGCGACATGCGGGCCTTCGATCTGGGCCGCACATTCGACTTCGTGTTCATCACAGCCAATTCCCTGCTGCATCTGCATGAGGCTGAGGATCTGGTGAGCTGCTTTCGGTCGGTCCGAAGACGCCTTGGCGCCTGGAGGGGTCCCAGTAGCAATGAAGAAATTTCCAACGAAGTAGCGCCTGACCTGCGTAAACGTAGGAGTTGACCGCCTGTGGCGGGTTGATGATCACTACCGCTACGGTCGTTCCGGTACGGCACGTGGAGTGGTGCGTTGTCAGAGAAGATCTTCTCCGAGGAGCAGTTGGAGCAGCTGCGCTCGTTCCCGGAGATCAGCGCAGATGAGTTGATCCGGTATTTCACGCCGACGTCGGCTGACGTGGCGTTCGTGAGTCCCGGCGGGCGAGGCCCTGTCGACCGGCTGGGCATGCTGGTCCAGCTCTGCACGCTGCCGTGGCTCGGGTTCGTGCCCGACGATGTGGCCTCAGCGCCGCCGGCGGCGGTGGCCCGGGTCGCGGAGCGGCTGGGCGTGGCGCCAGCGGCGCTGCGGCTGTACGGCAAGCGCGATCAGACTCGCTCGGATCATCTGGGCCTGGTCGCCAAGTATCTGGAGTGGCAGACCGCCCCGGCGGGCAGCCAGGCGATGAAGGAGCTGGAGCAGTTTCTGCTGGACCGGGCGATGGAGCACGACTCGCCCACGCTGCTGTTCAACCTGGCGCGCGAGTACCTGATGGCGGCCAAGGTGATCCGGCCCGGTGCACTCATCTTGGCCAAGATGGTCGGCACTGCCCGCAAGGGCGCCTCCGATCTTACCTCGCACCTGGTGGGGCACCCTCCACGGCATCGCCGCCGCCCTGCCGCACTTCCGCCGGCAGGGCGGCGGGCACTTCGTGACCGTCGCCTCCATCGGCGCCCACCGGGTGGTCCCGACCAGCGCCGTCTACTCCGCCACCAAGTACGCCGCCTGGGCCATCACCGAAGGACTGCGGCAGGAGCTCGAACCGGGCATCAGGGTCACCACCATCTCCCCCGGCGTCGTGGAGTCCGAACTGGCCGCCTCCATCACCGAGCCGGGCGCGAAGGAGGCGATGCGGACCTACCGCGCGGTGTCAATCCCGGCCGACGCCATCGCGGGCTTGGCGCGGGGCGGGAATTCATCGCGTACTCGGTATCGGTAGCGCAGCGGTGACTCTCCCACCTCCCGTTTGAACGCGGTGCTGAAGGCGCTCTCGGAGGCATAGCCCAGCTCGGAGGCCAGCGATCCGATGCGGACTTCCCCATCACGGAGAGCGCGCTGCGCCAGCAGCATCCGCCAGCGGTTGAGATAGGTCAATGGCGGCTGGCCCGCCACGCTCCGGAAGCGTTCGGCGAAGGAGGTTCGTGACATCGCCGTGGCGCGTGCCAATTCCAGCAGGCCCCAGGGCTTTCCGGGTTCGGTGTGCATGAGGCGCAGCGCCGGGCGCAACCGTTCGTCGGCCAGCAGCCGTAGCCATCCTGGTGGCAGTTCGGCCTGGCCGACGTAGGCGCGCAGCACCTCCAGGAGCAGGAGCTGGCCATACTGCCGGATCGCGAACGCCGAACCGATCCGGTTGCCGGTCACCTCGTCGAAGAGCCGGTCGAGGCTGCCGCGCAGGTTGGTGGCGGCGGTGGATGCCCGGACGTGACCCACAGCCGGGAGCGCCTGCAGCAGCAGCGCCTGACCGGCCGGGTTGAGATCGACGGCGATCCCGATGACGACATCGACGGTGCCGCGGTCGGCGTCGGCGAGCAAGCTGAAGTTCTCCTCGGGAAGGATCTCTTGGCGCGGTCCGTCGCCGGTGCCGCCCTCTTGCTCGATCCATGACCGGTTGTTCAGGATGGCGACGTCGCCCGGTTCGAGCTCGATCGGCCCGTCTACGCCGTCGGTGGTCAGCCGGGCCCGGCCGTACACCATCGCGATGAGCTTCAGCGGGTCCTCGATGGGGGCGCGCGCCACCCAAGGACCCCGAGTCGCGAAGCCGCCTGACACCAGGCCATGGATCTCGATGAGGTCGAACACCTCGGAGAGTTGATCAACGACCATTTCCGTACTCTCGCGCAAAAAGTACGCACTGTCAATTATTCAGAGTTCGTACGCGTGGCGGCAGGCTGGTGGCATGACACACAAGCAGCATCCCCTCGAATCCGGATTCACTGCGGCCTCGACGGCTGATGAGGTCCTCGCGGGTATCGACCTGTCCGGTAAGAACGCCGTCGTCACCGGCGGCCACGTCGGGCTCGGTCTGCAGGCCACCCGTGCGCTGGCCAAGGCCGGCGCCTCGGTCACCGTCGGGTCGCGCGACACCGGCCGCGCAGCGTCGGCACTGGCCGGAATCGGGGGCGTCGAGATCGACCGGCTGGACCTGCTGGACCCGGCCTCGGTCGACGCCTTCGCCAGCCGCTACCTGGAGTCAGGTCGCCCGCTTCACATCCTGCTCAACAACGCCGGCATCATGGCTCCCGCCGAGCTGGTTCTTGACGCGCGCGGCTACGAGATACAGTTCGCGACCAACCACCTGGGCCACTTCCAGCTGACGCTGGGCCTGTTGCCCGCACTGCGCGCGGCTGCCGGCGCCCGCGTGGTCAACACAACGTCCGGTGCAACCCGCATGTCCGACATCCGCTGGGACGACCCGCACTTCGCCACCGGCTATGACGGCCACCTCGCCTATGCCCAGTCCAAGACCGCCAACGTACTGTTCGCCATCGAGCTGGACCGCCGATGCTCTGAGGACGGGATCCGTGGCTACGCCGCGCACCCGGGCATCATCGTCGGCACGAACCTGGGCGGCTCGATGCCCGTAGACCGGGTGCGAGCCATGCAACTGGCCATGGGGCTGGTCGACGAGTCCGGCCGGCCGATCATCGACCCCGAGAGCGGGAAGAAGACGCCGCAGCAAGGTGCCGCCACCATCGTGTTCGGGGCCACCAGTCCCCTGCTCACCGACATCGGCGGCGTCTACCTGAAGGACAACGACATCTCGCCGCTGGACGACGCCGTGGATCCCAACGCCCAGGGGGCCGACCTGATCCGGTCGCAGAACGTCGTGCCGCACTCCATCGACCCGCAGTCCGCGCGGCGCCTGTGGGAGATGAGCGAGCGACTGATCAAAGCGTAACCGCCCTGCCGAGATGACGCCCGCCCGCAAGATACGCCAGAGCCCGGTTGCCCGATGCGATCGGTCGCTTCTCGCGGTCCCGGCCTCGCGGTTCCGGGCTGATCGGTACGCAGCCAAGCCGTCGGCCCCTCACCTACGACCGATTTTGCCGCCACGCGATGGCGGAGAAGGAGCTACGAATGTCATTACAACCTGCAGATGAGGCCCGAACAATCGTCATCACAGGGGGAAACAGCGGCCTGGGTTACGGATGTGCCACTGCGCTCGTGAGCTCTCTCGAGGGGCCGTGGCACGTCATCGTGGCGAGCAGGGACGCGGGCCGCGCGCAGGAGGCGGTCGACAAGCTGGCCACTATTACGCATGCGGGGAATACGGTGGAGGCGATGTCGCTGGACCTTGCGTCCCTGGACTCGGTCCGAGCGTTCGCCGCCGAGCTGACCGGCCGGATGGCCTCGGGCACGGTTCCCCCCTTGCAGGCGCTGGTGTGCAACGCGGGAGTTCAGGCCGGGACCAGGCACACCCAGACCGCCGACGGCTTTGAGTCCACGTTCGGAGTCAACCATCTCGGTCACTTCCTGCTCGTCAACGAGCTCCTGCCGGTTCTGCGGGCACCTGCGCGGGTAGTCGTGGTGGCGAGCGGCGTCCATGATCCGGCGCAGAAGGCCGGCGTGCCCGTTCCCGCGTGGAACAACGCGCCCGCTCTGGCGCACGGCGAGCTCGGGCCCGACGCCGCGTCCGACAACGCCTTCGTGGCCGGTCAGCGCCGCTACAGCACTTCCAAGCTGGCCAATATCTATTTCACGTACGCCCTGGCCCGCCGTCTGCCCGAGGGTGTCACCGCCAACGCCTATGACCCTGGCATGATCCTGGGGACGGGCCTGCAGCGATCGGCTCCGGCCCCGCTCCGATTCGTCGCCAAGCATGTTCTGCCGCACGCCAAGCCGTTGGTGCGTCGGTTCGTGACGGACAAGCTCTACACCACCGAGGAGTCCGGCGCCGCGCTGGCCTGGCTCGCGACCGCCCCCGAGCTGGCCGACACCACCGGCGCGTACTTCCACCAACGCCAGGCCATTCGTTCGTCGCACGACTCCTACGACGTCGCACGCGCGGATCAGCTGTGGGAAGACAGCCTGGTACTGACCGCCCGGCCCAGCTGAACCCAGATGCCAGGGTTTCGATTCGTTGCTGGTTCTGTCATGCAGAACGTTCTTTTGACCCGGATGCCGACCACACCGACGGTCTCATCCGTCGCTGCGAACCTGAGGAGAACGATATGAGCGATCAAGCAGTCCCTACCTTCTCGACGGCTGAGCGTGATCGCAGATGGGATGTGGCGCGCGCGTTCATGAAGAGCGAAGGCCTCGACGCGCTGCTCGTCTTCGGCGAACACGAAGACGCAGGCCCGGCGCCGTTCGCCTACGACATGTGGTTCACCAACGGCAGGGCCGGGACGACGGTCGTCTTTCCGCGAGGCGGCGACCCGATCTCGCTGTTGCCCATGCCGTTGTTCACCATGGACCACCTGGAATCCACGCGCAGAGGCGACATCATGTGGATTCCGCCGGAGAACGTCCGGCTGTCTCGCGACTCCGGCGCGATCGCTGAGACGCTCAACGAACTGGGGCTGGCGAAGGGAAACATCGGTGTTGTCGGCCTGGAACCCTATCTCCCGTGGCACCCCGAGGCCATGGTGCCGTACCAGCTCTGGAACAGCGTCCTGGGGCACTTCCCAGGCGTCGAGTTCAGGCCGGTTACTGTGGCCCTTTCCCGGCTCATCCTGCCACTGAGCCAGGAGGAGATCGCCGCTGTGCGCTACTCGGCGAGCATCGGCGACGCCATGGTGCGGGCCATGGTCGACACCGCCGCCCCTGGAGTGCCAGAGAGCGAGGTGTACGCGGCGGGCATGTCCGCGGGATACGCGCGCGGGACGATCCCCCCAGCCATGCACCTCTGGTCAGGCCCGGACCCCGTCTCCACAGGCTGGCCGCAGTGGGGCTACCGCCCGCAGGCCCCCCGCATCCTGCAGGATGGCGACATCGTCTTCTCCGAGGTGTTCTCCCAGTTCGGTGGACGCCACACACAGCACCAGGTCACGATCACTATCGGTGAAATACGCGAGGACTTCCAGCGCGCCGCCGACGTTGCTCGTGCGTCCTACGACGCGGGCATGCAAGCGCTGCGCCCCGGCCGAACCTTCGGCGAGCTTGTCGACGCGATGCTCACACCGATCAAGGCAGCCGACGGCTGGGTGCTCCAAACAGGAATACACTCGCTCAACCCGATTTAGCGGTGGGCGGCACCCCCAGAGGCATCAGCCGCTTCCCCGGCGCCGAAACCGAGGTCTACCCTCCCATGCCCGACGGCCACCACACCCTCCTGGCCGACCTGGAACTTAAGCCCGGGATGACGTTCGCCTTCGAGCCCAACTATGCATTCGGGCGCCACCTGGTCCACCTCGGTGGCACGGTGATCGTCGGCGACGACGAGCCGATCGAGCTCAACCCCTACACGGCGCAGATACTGCGGGCGGCAGGGACGACGTCTGCCACGTAATGTAACCTGCGGCCGCTGATGATCAGGGGCTGCATGGCTCGCCCGCATGGGCATCGTCCTCATCCTGCCCGCGCGGTCCGCAGACGTTCTGATCGGCCGGGCGCGTCCGTCGTATGGAGGCCACTTCCCAGTCCGGGCTGGGAGCAGATGATCTCAGCGGCCGGGTGCTGCCCAAATGCGCCTCGACCTCCTTGTGCAGGGCCGCGACCTGCTGGTTCAGGGTGGCAAGGCCGGCGATCAGGGCGCGGACGGAGGCGGCGTAGGCGGCGGTGACCACCCGGCCCCGAGAAGGAAGCGCTCGGCGTGCTGGCCATCGAGATCGAACTCCTCCAGCCCGCCACCGCATAACCCTCAGCAAACCCCACAACGGATCAGGGCCCGCGCGGCGCGCAGGCCCTGATCGCGTCCGGGTGTGCGTCCCGGCCTCGGGCGTTACTGACCAGCGGCCGGGAAATGCCGGTCCAGGACGTCGGCCCACTCCGGCAGCGGGACAAACCCGCCGTGGCTATTGAAGCGGCGCGCCTGCAGGGCGACCAGCTCGGCGAGCGCCGCGGCGAACGGGCCGGCCTGCTCAGCAGGCAACGCCTGCACGGCGGCCTGGAAACGAGCGTGTGCGTCCGGGAACAGTTCCCGAGCCTCATGCACGGCGTTCCCGGCTGGCACGAACTGCGTGTTCGGCGACTCTTCCCGCAGGAAAGCACGAGCTTCGTGAGGGACGGTCAGGTCATAGGCAGGCCTCACTGAGGTCCATCGGTGTGTGCTTGCTCATGCCCGGAGCCGTACCCAGCACTGAGCAGGCCGCAGGAACGTCATGGTCAAAGTCCTCGGCAAGGACCGACCCGGGGCTCGCGACACGGCGGCGGTCACAGGAACGCACATCAGTGCACGTCAGGCACTTCGACCCAGATTTTCACCAGGCCTCCGCCACCCGTTAGCGAATCGAGACCTTAGCTCATAGGGCTCAGTATCACTGCAGGTCAGGTGCTACTTCGTTGGAAATTTCTTCATTGCTACCGGGACCCCTGACAGACCGGTGAGGATCTCGTTGGCCTCGGCCATGTTGCGGGCGAACCGGTCGAACTTGGTCACCGTGAAGACGCTGCCGTCCCACACGGCGGCGAGGGCCTGGTCGAGGCCGGCGCGGTTGCGGCGGGTGGTGCCGGAGAACCCGCGGTCGATGTAGATGCGGTCTTCGGGGACGCCGAGGGTCAGGAGTTGCTCGGTCTGGATCACGACGTCTTGCTCGTCGGTGGAGCAGCGGGCGTAGCCGACGCGGGTTCCGTTCACGCGCTCCAGTGTTCCGGATACGGGGGCCTTCAACGGAACAGTTCGCGGAACACCTATACGGAACACCTTGACCTGGGGCGGTTGTCCGGGCGGCTGGTGTTCCGGTGGGGGATCCTCTTACGGAACACCACTCTGATCAACGACACGCTCGTGCTCGCGCTGACCGTCGCCTGAGTGCGACCGGCGCAGCCCGTCCAGCACGAGGGTGATGACACCGTCGGCCTCGGCCCGCCAACCGGGGCGGTCATGGGCCGCACCGATGCCATGCAGTGCCATCATGACGGCACCGGCACCCACGTCGTCGCGGACGGCGCCGTCCTTCACGGCGGCGGCCACCAGGTCGGTGACAGCCTGCTCCAGCGCCCGACTACCCTCGGCGAGCGCACCCGAGCCGGTGGCCATGAGCGTGGCCAGCGTCCGGGCGAGGCCCTGGTGGGCATCCATGTAGCCGACCATGCCACGCAGGAAGGTCGCCAAGGCCTCCTCCGCAGGCAGCGTGGTCTGCAACTGGCGGGCGCGGTCGCACAGCGTGGCGACCTCCTCGTGGTAGACCGCCTCGGCCAGTGCCTCCCGGGTGGGGAAGTGGCGGTACAGCGTGCCGGTGCCCACTCCGGCCAGGCGGGCGAAGTCATCGAAGCGCAGGTCGAAGAAGCCTCCGGCGTCGAAGACCTCCCGGGCCTTGGCGAGCAGGGCCTCGCGGTTGCGCTGGGCGTCGGCCCGCAGCGGCTTGTCGGTGGTCATGCGCTACCTCACGTTGACAAGTGGAGATGACCTCCATATTTTGAAAACTGGAGATGACCTCCAAATCGATCGTACCCCACGAGGTGCAGCGTGAAGATCCTGATGTTCGGCCGAGGCGTGATCGCCACCGTCTACGGCTGGGCCCTGCAACAGGCGGGACATGACGTCGAGTTCTACGTCCGGCCGGGCAGCGCTGCGACGTACGGAGACGCGGTGGACCTCGACCTGCTCGATACGCGGCGCCGGGTGTGGGGGCAGCGCGTCGCCGAGAAGTGGCCGGTGCGCTACCGCGAGGCGCTGGAGCCGGACCACGACTTCGACCTGATCGTGCTCAGCGTGCCGCACCACCGCCTCGCGGAGGCGACGGCCTTCCTGTCCCCGCGAGTCGGCCAGGCCACGGTGCTGGTCTTCGGCAACATCTGGACCGAGCCCCTGGCCGCGATCGGCGCACTCCCGCTCGACCAGATCGCCTGGGGCTTTCCCCAGGCCGGTGGCGATTTCGGCGCGGACGGCGTGCTCCGTGGGGCGCTGCTGCCGTCGGTCATCTTCGGCACCTTCGGCCAGCCTCCGACCGACCGGGAGCGGGCCGTGCGCCAGGCGTTTCGCGAGGCCGGGCTCCGGATCAAGGAGCAGCCTGACTTCCGCGGCTGGCTGTGGGTCCATTTCGTGTCGGATGCCGGCCTGTTCTCGCAGGGCCTGCAGCTGGGTTCCCTGTCCAAGCTGGCCGGGGCGACGGGCGACCTTCGCGAGGGGCTGCTGGCCGGCCGCGAGCTCCTGCCGCTCCTCGAGGCGCGCGGCGTTGACCTGCGACGGCACCGGGGCGGTGTGCTGCTGTTCCGGGCGCCCACCTGGCTGACGGCACCCGTGCTCGCCTGGCTGACTGCTCATGTCGCGCCGGCGCGCGTGAGCCTCACGGCGCACTCCGACCCCGACGCCGAGGAGCCGCGTGAGATCTGCCGGGACACCCTGGCGGAAGCACGCCGGTTGGGGGTCGCGGTACCGCGACTGGAGGCGGCGGAACCGAGCTTCGCCCGCGAGGTGACAGGCTGAGTGAGCGGCTACGAGACTTCCCCGCAGTTCCGCTGTGATCATCCCTTGGCGACGAGGGGTAGGAACGTCGACGACCTCGCCCCACGCCGGGTGCACCTCCTCAGCCGTCCGCGCATCCTTCGAAAGATCGGCCAAAAGGACGGGATCGCACAGCCAGGCCGGGCACGGTGGACGATTCTCCGAATCCCTGGGGTCTACCCCTCCTCCTCCACGCCGCCGCCGTCGGGGAGAGCGCACATCCTCATCCGCCCGAGTCGACTCGCGGAACCCCAGCGCATCCCGCACCTGCTTGCGGTGATACTCGATCGTCGACCCCGACCACCGGTACTCCGCGAACAGGACCGGGTCGACCTTCACCTGCCCCGCCACGTAGTCGACAGCGGCCTTGGGGGCCTCACCTGAATGCCGCGGGAACCGGCCCTTCTGCTCGAAGAACTTCAGCAACAGACCGAAGCCCAGCCGCGTCACGCCCGTCTTGTTCCCCACCAGCTCCCAGTCGCCGTCCAGCAGCGTCCACGTCGCGATCAGTTCCTCCGGCTCCCACTCCCGACGCACCCGAAACTGCCCTCCACCTGACCGTCTCCGACACGAACACGATCAAGCAGAAATTCCGACCAGCCTCATTCACTCACCGTGACGACCACGAACCGCAATCGTGATCTCTCACACAGCTACTTTGGGGCTGGGGTCAGCTTCGGGAGTGGAGGGCCCTGTCATCCCATCCTGGACGACGCCTTACTCGCTACCTTGAACGTCGACGTTAAATAGCGCCGCCGCGCCTTGCTTGACCACCCGTCACCCTCGCCAACCGCCGGGAACAGGAAAGCGCCGAACGGCTCAGAGCCCAAGTTCGCGCAGTTGCGCAGGCCGCAGGGGCCGCCACCCGGTGGTGTCGAGCTTGGCCAGTTCCGCTTCCGCGTCGACGTTGATCACCCCGAAGAAGTTGATGTTGTCGCTGTGTCCAGGCCGGTGGGGCGGCCGTCAGCCGACAGCATCCGGACCAGGTCGTAGGCGCGCACCGTCCCCATCGTGAGCGAGCCGGCCACGCGCAACATGTCGCCCCAGTGCGCGTGGATGCGATCCAGACGACGACGTGGCTGGAGGCGTGCTCCAGCGGGCCGTAAGTGGCACTTTGAGCAGGTTCTCGGCACGCTCGTACGACAGTTCGGCCGCAGCAGAAGAGGTTGGCGGCGGCCGCGGGTGTGCGGAGGTCACGTCGCCGCGACGCTTGACCCTGACGCAGGGTCAACCCCTCAGCATGGTTGGCATGACCACGAAAACCAGTGCGATCGAGGTCGCCGGACTGCGCAAGTCGTACGGCGACCACGAGGTGATCGCCGGAGTCGACCTGACCGTGTCCGAAGGCACCGTCTACGCCCTGCTCGGGCCCAACGGGGCCGGCAAAACCACCACAGTCCGGATCCTGTCCACGTTGCTCCCTGCCGACGCCGGGGAGGCTCGGGTCGCCGGGTACGACGTACGCCGCGAAGCCGACCAGGTGCGCGCGTCGATCGGAGTGACCGGACAGTTCTCGGCCGTGGACGAGTTGCTGACCGGGCGGGAGAATCTGCGGCTGATGGCCGACCTCGGCCACCTCGACCGGCGCCGCGCGAAGAGCGTGGTCGAGCGACTGCTGGAGCGGTTCGACCTGGTCGATGCCGCCGACCGGCGCGCGGTGACGTACTCCGGCGGCATGAAGCGGCGGCTGGACCTGGCGATGACCCTGGTGCCCGGGCCGCGGCTGATCTTCCTCGACGAACCGACCACCGGTCTCGACCCGCGCAGCCGCCGTGGCCTGTGGGGGATCGTGCGGGAGCTGGTGGCCGACGGGGTCACCGTCTTCCTCACCACCCAGTACCTCGAGGAGGCCGACCAGCTCGCCGACCGGATCGGTGTGCTCGACGGGGGCCGGCTGGTCGCCGAGGGCACCGCGGCCGAGCTGAAGCGGCTGGTCCCCGGCGGCCACGTCGAGCTCCAGGTCTCTGACATCGAGCAGGTGGCCGAGCTGGCGCGTCGGCTGCCCGAAGCGAGTCCGGACGCCGAGGCGCTCACCGTGACCCTGCCGCACGACGGCAGCCTCACCGCGCTGCGACGGCTGCTGGACGAGATCGACGACGACGGCGCGGTCACCGGGCTCACCGTGCACACGCCGGACCTGGATGACGTGTTCCTGGCCCTCACCGGCCACCCCACCACCGAGGAGGTGCCGGTATGAACACCGCGACGTACGCCGTCCGCGACTCGGCCACCATGCTGCGTCGCAACCTGAAGCGCATGGCCCGGTACCCGTCGATGACGCTGATGCTGATCGGGCAGCCGCTGCTGTTCCTGCTGCTGTTCGTCTATGTCTTCGGCGGCACCATGGGCGCCGGTCTGCGGGGAGCCCCGGCGGGGGACCGCGGCGACTACCTGACGTTCATCACTCCCGGAATCTTGATGATGACGGTGGCAAGCGTGTCCATCGGCACCGCGGTCTTGGTCGCCACCGACATGACCAACGGGATCATCGACCGGTTCCGGACCATGGCCATCGCCAAGGTCTCGGTGCTCACCGGCCACGTGCTCGGCGCGATGATCCAGACCACGCTCGCGCTCGCGGTGGTCTTCGGGGTGGCGTTCCTGCTCGGCCTGGAGACCGCCGCCTCAGCGATGCAGTGGTTGGGCCTGGTCGGCCTGCTCGCGCTGCTGTCGTTCGCGATGACCTGGTTCACCGTGGCGCTGGGGCTGGCCAGCCCGGACCCGGAGACCGCGAGCAACCTGCCGATGATCTTCGTGCTGCTGCCGTTCGCAGGCAGCGGGTTCGTGCCGGTCGAGTCGATGCCGACCGGGCTGCGGTGGTTCGCCGAGCACCAGCCGTTCACGCCGATCATGGACGCCTTCCGCGGTCTGCTGGCCGGATCGACGGTTGGTTCGGACGCGCTCTGGGCCACCGGCTGGTGCGTGGTGATCGGGTTGGCCGGCTACCTCTGGTCGCGGCGCCTCTACCGGATCTGCGCCGCGAAATAGGAGACTGGTCCGATGCTGACCATCGGCGAGCTGGCGTCGTACGCCGGAGTGACGGTGCGCGCGGTGAGGCACTATCACGCCAAGGGGCTGCTGCCGGAGCCGGAGCGGGACCACTCCGGCTACCGGAGGTACGGCGCCGGCGCCGTGGTCGAGCTGATCAAGATCCGGACCCTCGCCGAGGCCGGGGTCCCGCTGGCGCGGGTGCGGGAGCTGCTGCAGGCCGACGAGGAGGAGTTCGCCGCGGCGATCGCAGACATCGACAGGCGGCTGCGGGCGGAGATCCGGGAGCGGCAGCGGCACCGGGAGCGGATCGCCCGGCTCGCCGCCGGGGACAGCTTGGCGCTGCCACTGGAGGTGGTCGAGTTTCTCGACCGGCTGCGGGCGCTCGGGGTCGACGAGCGGATCGTCCAGGTCGAACGCGACGGCTGGATCCCGCTGGCCGCGCACTCACCCGAGGGAGTCCCGGTGTGGATGGCACGCAAGCGGGAGCAGATCGCCGACCCGCAGCTCATCGACTTCTATCTCACCCTGGGCCAGGCTCTCGACTGGAACGCCGACGACCCGAGGCTGGTCGAGCTGGCCGACAAGATGGCCGCCTACATCACGCGGATGGCCGACGAGCAGGGCGAGGACTATGTCGACGATGCCGACATCGAGCCACCGTTCGCCAAGCTGCTGGACACACTGGCGTTCGACACCGCGCCGCCGGCCCGTCGACTGATCGAGCTGCTGGAGAAGCGGGGCTGGACCGGCTGGACCAGGCTCGAGCGCGTGGACCCGACACGGGGTGCAGCAGAAAGACACCGCGGGTAGCGTTCCCGGGGTTAGCGGTGACGGCGGGCGGTGCCCCCGATCAATCCTCGGCGGGTGCCACTTCAGAGGACTTCCCAGTCGAGCTCGCCGTCAACTGCCTTGGGCTTCCAGTAGCCGATGGATTCGCCGTTCTCCATGGCGTCGGCGGTGGCCTTCAGCAGGGCGTAGTACGAACGGATCCGGATCCCGCCAGGAGTGAAACTCATGCTGCCCTCGTGATCGGTGTCGCCGACGTCACGCTTCACCGAGTCGATGACGAGATGATCTCCCATTCCGTCGGCGCCGACGGCCAGCATGCGCCCGTCCCACCATTCCGATCGGGGATCGGAATATCCCGGATCCCCGACGTCCTCGTGGTCGATCTCGCACAGTCCCCGCCATGTATCCCGGATCTCCGAAACACTCGCGCTCGTGTTGCCCAGGAAACCGAAGGCCCAGGTCTCCTTCAGGTGGATGGACCCGTCGTGCCGCAGCAACGACGCCCGCAGGTCGTCAGGGAAGCGCAGGCCCATCTCGGCCTCCGCCGCCGCGATATCCGCTGCTTTTCCTGGCTTGCCGAGCGTGCGGTAACTCCTTGGGGCATTGGCCTTCAGCCATGACTCGATCCGCCGCCATTGCCGATTGACCGCCCGGGCCACCTTCGCGTTGAGCTTGCGTACTGTCGGGGCGGCGTCCTTGGGCCGGCAGTCCTCGTCGGGGGTTTCCGCAGCGGACGCTGCCGGCTCCCGAGCAGGCGTGGACATGGACGCGGGCGGATCGTCGTCACTCTGGATGGCCAGGAACAAGCAGGTAGCCGAGCTCTCCGAGGGCACCTCATCGCATGCCCCGTCCTGGAGCGGTTTCCCCCTCGTGATGACGACCTCGTTGGCAGTCACCGCCGCTGGTTCCTTGGAGAAGACCGCGGACTCGAGCGCTTGCGTGCCGGAAGCCAGCAGAACAAGCACTAATCCGGCCGCACCCCAGCGGGTCAGACGGCGGCGATCTGATGCGCTCAGCGGCTCCCGTGGCGGGCGAACTCTCGCGGGGCGGTCCAACCAGGACGGCCTGGTGGCGTAGCGCTCGAAATCGCTTTCAGTGGGGATCCCGAGAATCGGGACAGGAGGCCGCTCCTCAGAAGCCGGAGGGCTCGCAGGGGGAGAGGGCGAGGTGCCGGGCTCCTGCTGCACCGGCTGCGGTTCAATGGCGGCGCGCCGACGAGAACACACGATCATCACGGCTACCGCTGCCGCGATGGCCATCGCGAGCGCGAGCCATACCGTCCGTGGAGTCATTAATCGCCGCACGCCCGGCAGAGTATCTGGAATTGGTCTGTAAGGAGATCAAGAACCTGGTGTGTGGAGACGCGCACGCCGGGTGCGGCGGCCGGGCGGGCCGGGGAACCCACCGTGGGCAATCACGACAGGGCGCCCCGCCGCGGAAGACAACGTCGAACGCGGCGACGTCGTACGACGAATCGGCAGGTGCGCCTGTCCCCCGTGCGAGCTACCCGCGAATGTCCACCGTGCGGGGACTGATTCCAGACCGCCGGATCCCTAGCGTTTCCCTACGTAGCGGCGGCGCCCCGTCGCGCAGTCCCCCACGTAAGGGAGTTGTCATGCGGTTGTTGAAACAGTTCGTGCCCGTCGCGGTGGTCGCATTCGCCGGCGGCGCGATCGTGGGCGCGGTGCAGGGGAGCCCGCTCCTCACCTTGCTCCTCGGCGTCGCGACGGCCGTGCTCGCGGTCTTCGTGTACACCAGGGTGGTGCGGTGGTCCGAGCGCCGCGCGCCGGTGGAGGTGGCGGCGCAAGGCGCCGCCCCCGCCCTCGTCCGGGGGACGCTGATCGGTGTCGCGGGGTTCGCGGCCGTCATCCTGAACATCGCCTTCATCGGCGGCTACCGGATCGACGGTATGGGCTCGGTGGCGGGCGCGGTCGGGCTGTTCGGCTTCATGGCCGCCGCCGCGGTGACGGAGGAGCTGCTGTTTCGCGGCATCCTGTTCAGGATCGTCGAGGAACGTACCGGCACGTGGATAGCGCTGGCTCTGACCGGCCTGCTGTTCGGCCTGTCGCATCTGTTCAACCAGCACGCCAGCCTGTGGGGCGCGATCGCCATCGCGATCGAGGCCGGCGCCATGCTCGCCGCCGCCTACGCCGCCACCCGCACCTTGTGGGTGCCGATCGGCCTGCACTTCGGCTGGAACTTCGCGGAGGGCGGCATCTTCGGCACCGAGGTCTCGGGCAACGGCGCGACGCAGGGGCTGCTGCACGGCGTCACGTCCGGCCCGGGCCTGCTCACCGGCGGCGAGTTCGGACCGGAGGCGAGCCCGTACGCGGTCGTGTTCGGCCTGCTGCTGACGATCGTGTTCATGTGGCTGGCCCGCCGGCGCGGCAACGTGGTCCCGCTCCGGCGCGGCGCGACCGCTACGCTCGCCCAGTGATCGATCTACGGCGGGTCACTGACCTGTGGCGGCGGTGCGACGTCGTGGTCCGGGATTTACCTTTCGGGCTGCTGCTGGCCGTCGCATCGCTCCTGCCGGCGCTCCACGGCAAGGGGACGCAGGTCGGCGACCTGCCGGCCCGGCCGTTCGACGCGCTGGCGTTGGTGATGATCGCCCTGGAGTCCCTTCCGCTCGCGGTGCGCCGGCGGTGGCCGGCAGTGTGCCTGGCTCTGGTGTCGCTCGGCTTCGTCCTCGACCAGGTCCACGCCTACCACGTGTTCGCGAGCAGCGCGATGCCCATCGCGCTCATCAGCGCAGGCGCCCACCTGGAGCGCCACCGGCGCGTCACCGTGGTCCTCCTCTCCATGGCGTACGTGCCGCTGGCGCTCGCGCTCGGCCGGCTCGGCGCGACCGAGAAGGTGGAGGGTTACGTGGTGTTCTACCTGGCACTGGCCCTCGCGTGGGGCATCGGAACCTGGCTGCGCTCCACCCGGGCCGCCGAGGTCGAACGCCGCCGCCACCTCGCCGAGGCCACCCGCGCCGCCGAACGCACCCGCATCGCCCGCGAACTCCACGACGTCGTGACCCACCACGTGACGGCGATGGTCGTGCAGGCCGAAGCGGCACGCTACCTGACCGCCGCGCCCGATCGCCTCGACGCGACCCTGAGCGCCGTCACCGACACCGGCCGGCGGGCCATCACCGACCTGCGGCGCATGCTCGACCTGCTCAAAGCCGATCACGACACCGACGTCAGCATGCCCTCCGCCGGCGAGCTCCACACGCTCGTGGAGCACACCCGCCGGGCCGGGCAGCCAGTGGAGTTCACCGAGGAGGGCAGTGCGGCGGAATCGGCGGGCAGCGCCGAGTTCGTGGCCTATAGGGTCGTGCAGGAGGCCCTGACGAACGCCCTCAAATACGCCCACGGCAGCCCCACCGCGGTCCGGGTGCGCTACGGCGAGAAGGAGATCAGCGTGGAGGTCGGCACCGACGGCTCCGGCTCCCGGACCGCCTCTCCCGGCGGGAGCGGGCGGGGCCTGGCCGGGCTCCGCGAGCGGGTCGACGCCCTGGGCGGCGAGTTCAGCGCCGACCAGCAGCCGGGAGGCGGCTTCCTCGTACGGGCCCGCATCCCGGCGGGGAACCCGTCGTGAACGCACCTATCCGAGTCCTGATCTGCGACGACCAGGCGCTGATCCGCACCGGCTTCGCGACGATCATCGACGCGCAGCCCGACCTCGAGGTGGTGGGCGAGTGCGGTGACGGCCGAGCCGCGGTCGACCTCGCCCGCCGTCTCAAGCCGGACATAGTGGTGATGGACGTACGGATGCCGGTGCTCGACGGCATCGAAGCTGCCCGCCTGCTGGCCGGCGCCGGTGTCGACAATCCCGTCAAGGTGCTCGTGGTCACCACCTTTAACCTGGACGAGTACGTCTACCAGGCGCTGCGCGCGGGGGCCAGCGGCTTCCTGCTCAAGGACGCCCCACCGGCACAGCTCCTGCACGGCATCCGCACCGTCGCGACCGGCGCCGCGCTGCTGGCCCCCGAGGTGACGCGGCAGCTCGTCGGCAGGTACGCCTCCCGCATCCGCCCCACCCAGACCACGCCCGACGAGACCGCGCTGACCCCGCGCGAGCTGGAGGTGCTGCGCCTCATCGCCGACGGCCGGTCCAACAGCGAGATCGCCGCGACGCTGGTGATCAGCCAGGAGACCGTCAAGACGTACGTGTCGCGCATCCTCACCAAGCTCGACGTGCGTGACCGTGTGCAGGCGGTGGTCTACGCCTACCGCAGGGGCCTGGTGACCTGAGGCGCACCGCCCGGGAACCTTCATGGTGTGATCGCCCCAGACGTCAGGAACTGTCCGTGACCCTGTTCGACCATCAGCGCCCGGCCGTCGGCCCCGCTACGGCGTGTGTACCCGGCGAGCAGGGTGACGAGCCGATCAAGCTGTTCCGGGTCCAGGCGGCCGGTCGCGGGCGCCAGGCACGCCGGATGTCGTCCTCCAGGCTGGGCCTGTCACCGGCCGACGGCGACCACCGCCGGGTCCGGGCGGTCCTCACCTACCTGGGGATCTGACCTTCGCGTGTGCGAAGAAGGCCAGCCCGGACGGGTGCAGCGCGTCGCCGCGATCCCAGAGCGCGGGGTCGACGGAGTCGCGCTGACTGACCTGCTCGACCACCTCGAACCCGTACGCACCCAGCAGGGCGGCCATCTCCTCGGGGCTGAAGAAGGAGACCCAGGGCTCGCCTCCCTGGGCGGCGGCACCCGCGATGGCCTGGGCGTACTGCCGGCCCGCCTCGTCGCGCAACTCCTCCGGCACGAGGTAGTCCAGGACGAGTTCGGTGCCGGGCGCGAGGGTGGTGAACAGGCCGAGCGTCCGGCCGATGGCCTCGCGGGTGAGATACATGCTGACGCCCAGCCAGCTCACGAACGCCCGCCGGGACGGGTCGAACCCGCCCGCCACGAGCTGCTCGGTCAACGGCTCGTTCTCGAGGTCGACGGCGACGAACGAGACGGTGCCGGGTAGCGGGATTCCCGCTTCGGCGAGGAGTTCGCGTTTCCATCGCGAGGTCGCGGGATGGTCGACCTCGAAGACGCGTGTCTTCTCTGCGCGGTAGGCGAAGGAATCGAGACCCGCGCCGAGAATGACGTACTGATCTGGAGCACTTTCGGCCAGGCGGTCCTCTGCGTATCGGCTGCGCGTTACTGCGGCGGCCCGGGCGCCCGCCAGGATGGGGTGGTCACCGCTGGCGCGGTGGTAGCCGATCGCCTCGTCCGCACGGCCCGCGAGCAGGGGCTGCGCCAGAGTGTCGGCGAAGATCCGGGGCTCGTCATCGACGATGAGGTGGGCGGCGCGAGCGGCTGCCGCCATCAATGCGGTTCTACTGGGATTCACACAGAATAGATTAACTACACAATTCTGCATTATATCACAATAGAAAAAATTATAAAAGCATTTAGGTGTGACAATTAAGCGTCAATACCGCAGTTGTCCATCTGACGGCCGGGAAATCAGTCAGCGCGTCCACCAGCGGGCGGTCGAGCGGGTGTCGCGCAGGGCGTTCGTGGCGCAGTGCACCTCGCCGCCGAGCAGGTGCGCCCACGACAGGTCCGCCACCCAGCGCACGTGCACGCCCTGAGCCGCCAGCACGCCCCGCGCGGCCTGCCGGAACAGATCGTGCCCGCCGACGACCGGGCCGTGCGGGTCGGGCGCGGCGAACTCGCCGGCCGTCAGCGACAGCCCGTTGGGGATCCCGGGCGTGTACGCCTTCAGCAGTGATGGATCGGCCTCGCTCGCGCTGAACAGCACGGGCACCCGCACGATTTCCGAGTGCCGCAGGCCCGTCGCGGCCAGCATGGTGTCGAGCTGGGCATCGATGTGCCTCGCGGCCCTGTCATTGGCGGTCATCAGCGCCTGGTCGCCCAGCAGCCCTGCGACCGTAGGGGAGCCGGGGAACAGCCGGGTGCCGCCCGCGCCGGCGGCCTCGGCCCGGCGCAGCAGCCGCGCGGCCATGCGGGGGTCGGCGACCATGAGGGTCCATCCGCGCGCGTTGCGTGCGCGGACGACATGCATGGTCTCGTCCACGTGGCCGACCATCAACCAGCCGGTGTCGAGCACCACGGGCGGCTGGAGGCCCTGCCCCATGCCGGTCAGCAGGCGGACGAAGGCGGGATCGGGACGCCGGGTCCGGCCGGTGCCGTAGACCAGCCGTCCCTGCGGGTGGCCGGCATACGGCGGGAGCGACTCGACGTTGCCCGTGGAATTGCGCAGGTCGGTCAGGTGGTCGCGGCGGGTGAGGCTGAGCTGCTGCACCACGGCGACCCCCGGTCCGCGCAGGTCGCGGAAGAGCAGCCGGGCCATGGGCCGGGGCGTGGGCGCATTCGCATCGCCCAGGTCCAGCACGTTGCCCGACCTGACCAGCACACGCATGGTCCTGACGCCGCCGGCCACGGGCATGGAGGCGGTGGTCGGCTCGAAGATGTCCTGCCACCAGG
Organism: Nonomuraea sp. CA-141351; assembly: GCF_050944675.1. Lineage (NCBI taxonomy): Bacteria > Bacillati > Actinomycetota > Actinomycetes > Streptosporangiales > Streptosporangiaceae > Nonomuraea > Nonomuraea sp. CA-141351. The sequence continues at coordinate 6,007,775 of NZ_CP191982.1, read as the reverse complement.
TGTCCTTCCACCACTGGGACGTGCCCGCGACGAACCTGGGCGAGCGCACACCGGCCGCGCGCGTGGCGTCACGCAAATCGCGGGCGAACTCCTGCCACCCTCCAGGCAAGCCGTCGGGGAAGGGCAGCGCGGGCGGTGAGCCCGGGCCCGTGCCGGGCTTGCCGGCCAGCACCTCGACGGCCGGCTGCAGGTCGTTCTGGAGCAGCAGGGGGGCCTCGCGCATGCGGACGCGGGCGGTGGAGCGCCGGCCGCGGTCGGTCACGGTGAGAGTGATCGTTACCCGGCCGTCCCACCGGGTCCCGTCGCGTACGATGTCGCGTCCCTCGACGCCGAGCTCCAGGCCGGCGCGCAGATCCGCGGCGGTGAGCAGGCCGCCGCCCTCGGGCAGCGTGGGCCGGAAGTCGTCGGTCAGGCGGTCGCCGTAGCGCCGGGCGAAGATCCGCACCTTGTCCTGGGCGTCGGCACTCAGCCTCCCGGTGGCGGCGTCGCCGAGGCCGGGCATGGCAAGCAGACGCAGCCTCGCCAGGTCGGCGGCGTCGCGCTCGCCGTTCACCCGGGCGTCGGCGGCGTCGTTGCAGGCGGCCAGCCGGGCGTCGGCCGCGCCGCCGGGAGCGTCCAGGTCGACCTCGGCCACCCGGCAGCGGCGCTCGCTGTCGTCGAGGTTGGGCAGGAAGATCGCCTCCCCGGCCGTGCCGCCGCCCGGCGGCGCGGCATCGACCTCGCCGTCGTGGTCGGCGTCGGCCAGCAGCACCGGTGCGGGGGAGCTTGTGACCGGCCCGGCGGCGGGGGTGGAGAGCGGCCAGGCTCCGGTGAGCGTGGCCACTGCCGCGCAGGCAGCGGTGGTCGTTTTCGCGGGCATCTTGGGCCTCTCTGGTCGAAGATTTAGCATGGTCGAGCTAAATACAAGATATCACGGCTGTGATATAAAAGCAGCGTGCCGAAAGTGGTCGATCCCGTAGAACGCCGTCGCGAGGTGGTGGACGCCCTGTTCAGGGTCGTCGTACGCGACGGTCTGCAACGCGCGTCCCTGCGCACCGTCGCCAGCGAGGCCGGGCTCAACATCGGCTCCCTGCGCCACTACTTCGCCACGCAGGAGGAGCTGATGCGCTTCGCGATGACGTCGATGATCGAACGAGTGACCGAGCGGTTGCGGGCAGCGGTCGAGGAGGCGGGCGACCTGGCGGCGCTGTCCGCAGAGGAACTGCTGGAGCTGTCCGCCCGGTTGCTGGGTGAGCTGCTGCCCCTCGACGAGCGGCGTCGCGCCGAGGTCACGGTGTTCCTCGACTTCGCCGCCGCCTCCAGAACCGACCCCGCGCTGCGGGACCTGGCCAGGCAGGTCGCGGTGGGCACGCGCGAGTTCGTCAGCCGCGTGCTCGAACGTCTGGAGGTGAGGGGCACCCTGCGCCGGGGGCTGCGGCTCGACCTGGAGACCGAGCGGCTGTCGTCCCTCGTCGATGGCCTCGGCATGAACGCCGTACTGCGTCCCGAGCTAGTGAGCGGACACGACTGCCTGCAAGTCGTGCGCGCCCACCTCGGCGCGCTGGCCGCGTAGGGTCACCGCCGGCCCGGCGCGGCCCGGACCGCAAGGACGCCGTGCTGCCCGAGGCCCTGGCCCGGGCGCTGCGCCGACTGGACGCGCACCCCGAGATCGTCCGCATCGTGCTGCGCTGCGGCCCGCCCGATGTGCACGTGCACATGTGCACGCTCGTTCCCGACCACGCCCGCCGTACCCTTCGGGTCGACTACAGCGGCACCCGCCGCCGTGCCCTGGCTGCCGATGTCGCCGCCATGCTGCGCGCCGGTCAGCTCGAGACCGGGCAGCAGGCATGGACCCTTGCCGAGGCCGCCGGAGAGAGCTGAGCGCTCCAACGCCTCTTCACGAGCAGGTATTCAGACAGTTCCAATATCCGAGGGTGCCGTTAGGCACCAGCGACTCCGGCTTGCGCGCCAAGGGTGAAACGGAGCAGGCCATCGCCCGCGGCGAGGTCCACATAGAAATGATCGAAGCTCACCAGCACACCGACCTCGCCGGCCCTTCGGCCCGGGGTGATCTCCACTCCAGGGTGGAGATCACGCTGTCTCATGCCGTGGGTTGAGGACACCCGGATGGGGCACCGATAGCGTCTCTCGACATGCGCCTGATGCTCCCCGAGCCCGCCGTGCGGGGCAAGCTGGCCCGGGGCGGGGCCGCCGAGGAGGTCGAGTTCGCCGCTGCGATAGCAGATCGTACGGACACCGGCGTCGACCGCGATCGATACCCGCGGCTGGTGGCCGCCACCGTCAGCGCGGCGGTCCGGTCCGCCACGCTGCGCTGGGTGCACGCCGACATGCCGGGTCTGATCGCAGCGCAGCTCAAGGATGCGATCCGTCAACCCGCCGCGGGCCTGCCCGTCCCATAGGCCACCCCCGAACGCATCTCGCACCTTCGCAGACATCGGCGCCGATGCCGGCCTGGCCGGCGCCGCGTACACCCTTGCTCCCAGGAGAGGACCCTCATGCGTCGCATCCTGCCCGCGATCGGGCTGTTCTTCCTGTCGCCACTGATAGCGGAGTACCTGCTCGGCGACCTTCCCATCACCGCGCTGTACGCGCTCGTCGCGCTCGCCCCGATGTACGGCGGCGCCTCGCTGCTGATCCGCGAGGTCTGCCGCCGCTTCGGGTGGGGCTGGCCGAGCATGCTCACCCTGGCGCTGGCCTACAGCATCCTGGAGGAGACGATCGTCACCCAGTCGCTGTTCGACCCAGACTACGGCGGCATGCACCTCCATCTGCTCGACCGAGGCTACGTCCCGGCGCTCGGCATCGCACTGCCGTACACGCTGTTCGTCCTTGCCCTGCACGTCGGGTGGAGCATGTCGGTACCGATCGTGCTGGTGGAGTCGATCGTCCGCGAACGCCGCGACACTCCATGGCTCGGGCGGATCGGCGTCGCGGTCGTCGCGATCGTCTGTGCGGCCGGATTGACCATAAACCTCCTGCGGTCGCGCAAGCCGGGCGGGTTCGTCGCCTCACCCGCCCGACTGGCGGTGAGCGCGCTGGCGGTGCTCGCGTTGATCGGGCTGGCGGTATTCCTCGGTCGTCGGACTCGCCGGACGCGAGCGGTCGACGCGCCGTCGCCGGCGGTCGGCGGACGGTCGGTTGGCGGGCGGTCGGTTGGCGGGCGGACGCCGGCACCGCTGCTGCTGGGCCTGGCGTCGCTGGTCCTCACGTCCGCGTTCATCATCGCGTGGTACGGGGGCCGGCCCTCGCTCCCGCCGTGGGTGTTCGTCGGCGCCGTACTCGTCGCCTACCTCGCCGCTGTCCTGCTGGTCGCCCACTGGTCGGCCCGGACGGGTTGGACGCGGGCACACCAGCTCGCCCTCGCCGGCGGCGCGCTGCTCACCTACACCTGGCACGGGTTCCAAACCAGGACGTTCATGCCCACCCCGCCCGCGATCCTGCTGGTAAGCCACATCGTGATGGCGCTCGGTGCGGTGCTCGTGCTCGCGGTGGCGGCCGTACGGCTGCGTGCCGACAAACTCTTGAGCCGGTAGCGGCCGGCTCACTAACGAGCTGACGACGGTGTGCCTGGGGAGGCTCACGGCACCTCGTAGCCAACACCGAGCAACGCTTTCCGCGCATCCGTGACAGCCCTTGCTGAACCTATCGAGATTCGATAGATTTTCATCGTAACTCGATGGAAGGATGGGTCATGGGAACGCTGGCAGTGCGTGCGCTTCGCGCCGTGCTCGTGGTGGTGCTCGCCGGCACCGTGCTCGTACAGGCATCGATGGTGTGGGTGTTGGTCAGCGGGAGCGACCCGGAGGACGGGGCGCTCCCGCTGACCCCGCTGCGCGTGATCACGATCCTGGGCATGGTGTCGGTCCAGGTCGCCCTGGTCTGCGTATGGCGGCTGGTGACGATGGTGCGACGCGGAACCGTGTTCTCCCACGCCGCCTTCCGGTACGTGGACGGCGTGATCGGCGCGATCGTGGCGGCCGCCCTCGTGTGGTTCGCGGTCACGGCTATCAATGCGCCGGGCCAGCGGGACGACCCGGGCGTCACCGTCATCATGGGCGGAATTGGCCTGGCCATCCTGGGGGTCGCGCTCATCGTGTACGTGCTGCGGATGCTGCTCGCCCAGGCCGTCGCGCGCGACGTCGAAGCGGCGCAGATGCAGGCCGAGTTGGACGAGGTGATCTGATGCCGATCGTCGTCGACATCGACGTGATGCTGGCCAGGCGCAAGATGTCCGTCGGCGACCTCGCGGACCGCGTAGGAATCACGCCCGCCAACCTGGCGGTACTCAAGAATGGCCGCGCCAAGGCGGTGCGCTTCGCGACGCTGGCCGCGCTCTGTGAGGTACTCGAGTGCCAGCCGGGCGACCTGCTGCGCTGGGAGGCCGAGGACGCCGCGGGCGGGCCGGTTGACTTGCACCGCACCGTCTTGGTCGACGACCGCGACCTGCGGACGTGACCCCCCACCGAAATCCCCGTCCTTCCAGCGCGGAAGGGCGGGGGTTCGTCGCTGGGCGGGCAGCCAGGGCTTCGCCAAAGCCGCTTTACACCCGATTCGCGATGATCTGTCAGGTCGACAGGGTTCTGGAAACGTGACAGGTACGGCAGTGCGCGGGTCCCTACCACGACGAGGACCAGGACTACGACGACTGAGAGCATCGGCGGGACTGCCGAGTTGCCGACACATCCCGGCTGAGGTCGGACGACCGGCAGACTTCGGTGTCCGCTGTACGGACCGGGTGCCGATCGCCAAAGGTTCCCGAGGTCCTGGCACCCCCGTCACCATACCCACTGATCGACCGAGTGGCGGCTGGCCGGAGCCATAGGAGTTCCGGGCCGTCTCGGCGGTCTCCTGCTGCTGGGCGGTCTGTGCCGCGGCCTGGGCGGCGGTGAGCCGGCCGCGCCGCCATCGCGCGGATCTCCGAGCTCAACCATATGTGACCGTGTGGCCCTCGGCAGGTTCGCCCGGCTCCTCGGCTTCGGGCACGTTGCCGATCGCCAGGGTGAGCTTGTCCGCGCTGGGCGCGCTTGAGGAGGTGGAGGGCAGTCGCCGCGAAACTGTCGTGCTGTCGGATCGCTGACGATCGGCGCCCCCGGAAAATTCTTCAAAGAAATCCGGGAGGCGGTGTCGGATCGGGGCGGTGGTGTTCGTAGCAGGGGTGAGGCCGCCCGCAAGGGGGACGGCGCCGAGGTAAAGGAACCGCGATCATGAAGCTGACGACCGTGACTCAGGTCACCATCGATGGAGTGATGCAGGGAAACGGCGGTGCGTCGGATGAGGACCGCAGGAACGGATTCGAGCGCGGCGGATGGGCCCCGGGGGCGGGTGACGACGAGACCAGGACGTTCATCACGCAGACCTACCAACGCGCCGAGGCGTTCCTGTTCGGCCGGCGCACCTACGAGTTGTTCGCCGGCTCCTGGGGATCAATCGACCAGATGGGCGCACATCCCATCGGCGTGGCCCTGAACGAGGCCCCCAAGTACGTTGCTTCGACCACGCTCACCGCGCCGCGTTGGGAGAACACGACTGTTCTCCGCGGTGACCTCGCGGCGGCCATCAGTGAGCTGAAGGCCAAGCCCGGGGATGAGCTGCAGGTGCACGGCAGTGGCATCCTGACCCAGTGGCTGCTGGAGAACGACCTGGTCGACGAGATGATTCTGATCGTGATCCCGGTGATCCTCGGCCAGGGCGCGCGATTGTTCCCGGAGACCGGTCCGGACCTTGCGCTCGACCTGGTCGAGTCGCGGGTCGACTCGAAGGGCGTGACGATCCAGGTCTACCGGCCGGCCGGGCGCCCCCGGTATGCAACGGCCTGAGGTCCCTACCGCCGAACCACGCTGTCTTGACACCACAGGAGATGATCTTCAGATGCGGTACCTGGTTTCCGTGATCGATGACAAGAGCAATCCCGGCAGCACGGACAGGCTGCCTGCCATCAGCGCGTTCAACGAACGACTGATCGCCGAGGGCTACTGGGTTTTCGCGGGCGGACTCGCGGACACCGACGCGGCCACGGTCATCGACAACCGGGGCGAGCAGGCGGTGTTCAGCGACGGGCCTTTCGTGGAGTCGAAGGAGTACCTCGCCGGCGTCTGGGTGTGGGAGGCCCCCGATCTGGATGTGGCGCTCAAGCTCGCCGCCGAGGCGTCGAAGGTCTGCGATCGGAAGATCGAGGTGCGGCCGTTCCAGTGAGCGACGTCGAGGAGGCGATCACCCAGGCCCACCACGACGAGTGGGCGCGGGTGGTGGCCGCCCTGACCAGGCGCTTCGGTGACCTCGGCATGGCCGAGGAGGCAGCGGCCGAGGCGTTCACGACCGCCGTCGAGCGGTGGCGGGCCGACGGCCTGCCCCCAACCCGGGCGCGTGGCTGACCACCACCGCCAACCGCAAAGCGATCGACCGGATCCCCATCGAAACCCCGCGCGCAGCGGCAGGCGTTCGGCTGGCCCGGCAGGCGAACCCGTTCCCGGACGCGTCGCCGGTGCAGGTCACCCTCTGAACAGACTGGCAAGCAGATCGCTCTGCACGTTTAGTGCTTGTACAAGGTCGCTCTCGACTTCCTGACGGCCACCTGGGCGGTGGAGCTCGCGCCCAAGGGCGTGCGTGTCGTGTCTGTGGCGCCCGGCATCACCGCCACCCCGTGCTGCCCCACGCCGCGTTACCGCCGCTGGCCGGGTGTGTCGATGTGACTGTGCTGATGGCACAGGCCAGGGCGGACCTGGCAGACTGCCGGCTCAACGGAGATCCATTCTGTTGACGGATGGTTGTGGAAGATCACCCGTTCTGCTGGATCTCCGTTCTCAAGTCTCCGGTGTCCGTCGATCCCTTGACGTCCCACCCCAAGCGCTAACGGGCCGGCCGGGGGAAGCGTGCGACGAACCGGGCGCCGGATGCGCTGTCTTCGATGGTCAGGGTGCCGCCATGGTCTTCGGCGATCTGCCGGGCGATTGGCAGGCCCAGGCCGCTGCCGCCACTGTCCTTGGCACGGGCGTCCTGCAGGCGGGCGAAGCGCTCGAAGATGACCTCCCGCTGCTCGTGCGGCACCCCGCTCCCGTCGTCGTAGACTTCCAGCACCGCTGTGTCGCCTCGGTGCTCGACGGTGACCATGACCGTTGAGCTGGCGTGGCGTTCGGCATTGTCCATGAGGTTGTTCATCAGTCGGGTGAGACCGATCCGCTCTCCGTAGACCATCACGCCGCTGCTGAACCTCCTGACCACCCTGACCTTGCTCTGCCGATGGTCGAGCTCGCCGTCCACCAGGACGGCAAGGTTGAGGAGGTCGTATTGGCCGGTGCCACCGGCCTCAAGCCGGGAGATCTCCAGCAGGTTGGTCACCAAGTCCTGCAGTCGCTCAACAGACTCCAGCAGCCTGCCCGCGGTTTCCACCCAGTCGGTCTCCTCCCGCCGTGTGAGCGCCTCCTCGATCTCGGTATGCATCGCCGTGAGCGGGTTGCGCAGGTCATGGGAAGCGTCCGAGGCGAACCTCAACTGGTCCTGGATCGCCGCCTGGGCCCGCTCCAACGTCTGGTTGGTGGTCTGCGCGAGATCCTTGAACTCGTCATCATGGCTCGGCAGCGGAACCCGCTCGCTCAGATTAGAGGGCCGGATCGTGGCAAGTTTCCCGCTGATGGCGCGCACCGGTTGCAGGATCTTGCTCATCATCCAGTACGTCCCGAGCGCTGTCGCCGTGATCAGCAGGAGCGAACCACCGATGAGTCCAGTCAGTACGGCCGCGCTGCCGTAGAGCGGAGGCTGGGGAGCGGCAATCAACAGCAGCAGTGTGGCGGAGACGCAGACCAGCGCCATGACGGCGCTCGCCACGGTGGTCACACGGGTTTTGACGGAGTAGTGATGCCACTCTCTCAAGCTGATCATTCCGGAAACGTCCTGCACGTGGCTGTGACAGGTCCAGCAATCAAACAGTAATTGAAGACGCACGCTCGCCAGCCAGGGACCTCCTTTAACGGGACTTTCGTTCCGATATTCGTCGACCCCGGTGTCTCTGCGCACAAGGGTCTTGACCCTCCGTGCGGGTTCGCGCGATCAGCCCCAAAGTAGCTCTACGTAGCGACGACTACCGTTCGTGTTCTCAGAACACGACATCGAGCTGGAACTGCTCACCGACCCGTGCCGGGCATCTACATACCCCCTCCGAGCACGGGGCGGCGTTGTACGCCTCCTTCGCCGGCACGGCCGGGTCCGAGCGGGAGCACGTGCCAAGGCCAGGCCCCCACCCGTGCGGCATTGCCGTGCCATGAGCCATGGGCACGGCGGGCAGGGGATCCGGCCGCCGCCCGCTACCAGTACGCCGCCTCCCGACGATGGGGGAGGGTGTAAGTCTTGACGGGTAGAGCGAGCAGAAAGCCACTGCACTGTACCGTTACTGATCAGTGGGGTCCGTGCTCTCGTCGATGGGTGGCGGCGCCAGAGCGGGACGGTAACAAGGAAGTGGGACGGGCTCAATAGGGCGCGGCGGCCCGCTGCCACTGCTGGCTGGCGCTGCCCTTTTGACAGGTGTACTGGATGGCCCGCGCTCCGGCCCGGGTCGAGCCGTAGCGGATGTCCAGGCACTTGCCGCTGTGGCGGGCGGTGAGCAGGCCGCCGCCACGAACGTTGATGATGTCCCACTGCTGGTTCGCGCCGGTGCCGCAGTTCTGCTGTGTCACCGGTACGCCGTCGGCGGTGGACGAGGATGGCACGGTGAGGCACTTGTGGCTGTGCCGGGCGATGAGCCGGTAGTAGCCGGTGCCCAGGTCGAGCACTTGCCAGTGCTGGTTCTGGTCCGCGGCTGTGCCGCAGTTCTGCTGTGTCACCCTTGCCCCGTCGGCGGTGGACGACGATGGCACGGTCAGACACTTGCCGCTGTGTTGGGCCCGCAACTCCTCATACGCGGACCCGGAGCCGACACCGGCCACCACGCCGGTCGCGGTGTCGATGGAGACCCGTGGGTACCAGCTCATCAACAGCGACCTATCGGAGGGGAAGCTGAGCGGCAGCCAGACGTACTCGGAGTCTTTGACCTTGCCGCCCCAAGCGTTTCCATGCCGGTCGCCCATGTAGAGGTAGGAGGTCGTGTCGCTGCCCTGCACCGGTAGGACGGACGAAACCTGCGAGCCGTAGGCGATGCTGTCACCGACGTTCGCCAGGTCGCTCCAGGGGCCGGCGATGCTGGTCGCGGTAGCGTACTTGGCCTGGTTGGGTTGCCAGCCGGTGACGCCCGAGGTCACGAGGAAGTAGACGCCGTTGCGTTTGAACATCGCCGGCGCCTGCCGTCTGACGCCGCGCAGGGTGGCCACCCTGGCGGCGACCCGCAGGTAGTTGGGGGTCAGGCGGAAGATGGTGAGGTCCTTCTGCTCATTGGTCGTCGAGGTCAGGTACGCGCTGCCGTCGTCGTCGCGGAATACGGCCACGTCGAAGGATTTGACCCCGAGGGGCCGGAAGCTGCCCCAGTACTTGTAGTCGCCGTCCACCGTGAGTGACGCGGCGACCGCGACCCGTCCCTCACTGGAGTCTCCCTCCTTCTTCTCCTTGCGCATCCACAGCACGTACTGCTTGATGCGGTCGTTGTAGATGACCTTGGGCTGCCAGAGGGCGGCGGCCACCCGCAGCTCGGGGGCCGAAGCCTCGGTCAGCACGTTGTTGCGGAACTCCCAGGTGCGCAGGTCGGTCGAGCGGTACACCGAGATATACCGGAAGCGGTTGTTGGGGTAGGGATTCTCGCCGAACCAGTAGTAATAGCCGCCCACCTTGATCATGCCGCCGTCGTGCCCGTGCAGCACGTCGCCGGCGGAGTCGGTGAACTGTACCCCGTTGGTCACCGTGACGGGGGTGGCGTCGGCCTCGCCTGCGACCGGGAACGGTTGTAGCAGGCCGACGCAGGCTGCGGCGGCCAATCCGAGGACGGTGTGCAGTGCCCTGCGCATGGAAACGTCCCTCCATTGAGCCCTTACGGTAAGCGCGGTTCCATTGAGGTCGGCGCTCTTGCATGGCGGCGGGTTCATCGCGGTCCACTCGGCTGCGTACCGGCAGCGGGCTGCTCGTACGGCGGCTGCCAGCTGGCCACCTCCTGGTCGGCCTACTGGCGGCTGGCGCGGGCGGTGACCGCGACCAGGTGCCAGGGCTCGTCCAGGTCGTTGGCGTAGGCTTCGCGCTGGACGGCGCTCCAGTCGTATGCGCCGGAGTCCCACGCTTCGGCCAGCGGGACGTGGTCCACGTCGAGGCGGGCGGCGTCGCCGGTGGTCTGGTCGTCGTAGTAGGACACCCAGGCCCCGCCCGACAGCCGACAGCAGGTCCCGACCTGGGGCGGGGTGACGGGCTTCGTCGATGAGGACCTCAGCACGGGTGTTATAGCCGTCGCGGTCGGCGTCGACCCAGTGACGGAATGACGTGCGCTGGTAGCCCTCGCGCCGCTCGGTGGCCACCGCCAAGGCGACGACCGCGTCGGCCAGCAGCGGCCCCTCCGCGCGCTGCGCCACCGCCAGGGGCGCGTGCTGGGCAGCGTGCGCGGCCGTCGCCGCGGCGGGCAGGGGGCGGTGGCCATCAGAGTCATGCTCGCCATGAGGGTTGCGCCGTGATGCCGGTGGTGCTGATCGGATGGTTGCGCCGCGGGGGGGTGGAACATGCTGGTCCTCTCGCAGTTCACTACACACGGCAATGTTCGACTACTGACTGTAGCCACACTCAGCTGAGCGATCTCTACCAGCAGAGTGACACCCGCCTAACGACCAATCCGCCGAGCTCGCCGATGACCACGACGCAGCCAGGAGCGAAGAAGCCAGGCGGCGACACGGTCAGCCCAGCCCTCGGCACACGCGCCATGCGGCGGCCAGCGGGCGCAACGCGGACCTGGCGGCGCCCGTAGCACCGTTGCCCTTGCCCGGCGCTGGGCAGTCAGGCATGCCCGAGCAAAGGAACCACCCGATCAGAGAAGACCAACCATGATCGTGCGTCGCCTCGATCTGAGGCAGATCCAGGCACACAGCCCCAGAGCAACTTCGCGGGCATCGGGTGTCGTCGACATCAGGATGACTGCGGTCGCTGTAGTCCCTGGAGGAGCAGGTCGACCAATCGGCGAGGGTCATAGCGCGGGTCGCTGTCACGTCCGATGCAGAGGTTGCCGATGCCGCGCATCAGTTCGTAGGCGTGCGTACCGGGCCTGATTTCGCCGGCGTTGACTGCGGCGTCGAGCAACTGCGCGCAGACGGGCACCAAGCGGTCGAGGAAGTAGGCGTGAAGCGCGTCGAAGCCGCTGCTGTCCGATTGCAGTGCGTTGGCGAGCCCGTGCTTCGTGACGAGGAAATCAACGAACAGGTCGACCCACTGACGGAGTGCTGCGAACGGAGAATCGGCGTTGGTCAGCAAGGCAGGGCCGGCCTCGGCGCAGGTCTCGATCTGGTGCCGGTAGACGGCGATGATGAGATCCGCTCGCGTCGGAAAGTGGCGGTAGATCGTGGCCGTCCCGACGCCGGCCTTGGCCGCGATGTCACGGATCGGCGCTTCCACGCCTGACGTGACGAAGATCGCGGCCGCCGCGTCGAGCAGAGTCTCCTTGTTGCGCCGGGCGTCCGCCCGTTTGGGCCGGGCTGCATGCCCTGCACCCCGGTCGCTGTCGTTCATCGCGCCGTTCCCTCCGCTACCCGGTTGCTAAACGGGACAACGTCCCATATCGTCAAACGGGACAAGGTTCCGTTTGCTCATGATGTCAGAGCAGGGGCCCGTCAACCAAACCGCGCATTGTCGCCACGCAGGCTCGACGCCGGGCCTGCGGCGCGTCAATCCGGCTACATCACCCACGAAACAGCAAGGAAGATCTTCCTATGAGCGAATCAGCCATGGCGATTACGGACGAGGCCATCAGTGCTCCTGTCCTGTCGGTCAGTCCGGTAGTGCTGTCAGCTCCCGGCCGCGCCGTGGACCTGCAGGTGCGAGTCTCCGCGCCCATGACCGGAAGCGAGCTGCCGATCATCCTTCTCTCGCACGGTCAGGGCTACTCGAACAACCTCTCCTCGCTGAACGGCTACGCCCCACTCGCCAATTTCTGGGCGGCGCACGGCTTCGTCGTGGTCCAACCCACCCATCTGAGCTCGAAGACGCTGAACCTGAATTCTGACGACCCTGAGGCGCCGCTGTACTGGCGATCACGGGCCGAGGACATGAAGCGCATCCTCGACCAGCTCGACGAGCTCGAGGCCGCCGTCCCGCAACTCCTCGGGCGCCTGGACCGAAGCAAGGTCGCCGTGGCCGGGCACTCGATGGGCGGGCACACCGCGAGCCTGCTGCTGGGCGCGCGGCTCACCGATCCCCACGACGGAACGGAAGTGAACCTGGCCGAGCCCCGGATCAAGGCGGGTGTGCTGCTTGCCGCGCCCGGCAGAGGCGGCGATGCCGTAACCGAGTTCGTGGCCGAGAACTATTCGTTCTTCTTGACCACGGACTTCTCCGAGATGACGACGCCCGCGCTCGTGGTCGCCGGCGACAAGGACACCTCTGCCCACCTGACGGTTCGGGGTGCGGAATGGCACACCGATCCGTACTTCCTCTCCCCGGGCCCCAAGTCCCTGCTCACCCTGTTCGACGCAGAGCACGGGCTCGGCGGGGTCTCTGGATATGACGTCGCCGAGACCACGGACGAGAACCCCGAGCGAGTCGCCGCGGTCGGCCGGCTCACCTGGGCCTACCTCCGCACCGAGCTCTACCCCGGAGATTCCGCCTGGCAGGCAGCGCGTGACGCGCTGACGGCCGGCCCCAATCCGCTCGGACGGGTCGAATCCAAGTAAGCCCAAACCCGACTGCGGGCCGCACCCGGCGCGGCGTCCCAGCCGAAGGGATCATCCTCGCAGGCCCAGGCCGGGCGGCAACCCCGCCACGTTGTGTACACCTGTCCGGGACCCGGTCTCGTTTCCCTTGGAGATCCCCCTGCTGTCGTCCGGGTCGTCTTGACAGGAACCCGACCGCCGACCCGCCACCGCGTACTCGCCCGCGTCTGTGGTGAAAAGGTGCGCGCTGAAGGCTCAGGGCGGGCGGCCGGGGCCACCAGTGCGGGACGCGGCGCTGAGACGCGCATCGATGGCTATCTTGGGTTCTCGGCCTCTTCTCGCAGGTCAGAGCGAGATGATCTTTTCAGGCACGTTGACCGGCCTTGAAGGCATGTTCCATCGAAGGCGTGCCCGGGTGTTCGGCCGAGCTCGCGATTCCGGTTGGGGCCGATATCGACGCTGGTGGCTGGTCTGGTCGGCGGCTGCGTCGGCAGCGCCGGGCGGGGGCGCGCTGTTCCGGTGGCACGGCAGCGAGTACCTGCCCAGCCTGTGGGGCTGCAGGTCACATCAACGATGGCGCCAGCCACCTCGCGGGCCTTGATGCGGGTCCCGAAGTTCCCGAAACTCCATTTCTCCGGTCAGCGGTGAATCAGCGCTGACCATCTGTCGCGGGCAGGCGGGGCCGAACCCCTCAAACCGTCCCGCTTCGTCAGCGCCACGCCCCAGAGTCCCATCCGTGCCCCGATCCGCAGGTAGAGGAAGCGCGCCCCTCCCCGCCACCCGACACCCGAGTTGAGGACGGCGCGCGCGGCATCATCCCTGTCCTGCTGGCCTACCTCGCGCCGGTATCCCTGTGGGTCGGGGGTGGTTCATGGCGGCGGCGCTCCTGATCAGCAGCGAGTCGATCGCGTTCACGGCGTACGCGTCGTTCCGAGAGAAGTCCATCTCCGACGACAACGAGGAACGCTTCAGCCTGTACGTGGCGATGGCGGTGCTCGGCCCAGTGCTCGCGGTGTGGCTCGTGATCGCCCCGCAGTGGCGAACCAATCGTGGTCGGGATGCAGCAACGCGGTGCGCCGCCTGTCCTCATAGCCCACGACGCTCGCCTATGCCGAGTGGAGGGCCCAGAACGGCCCCGGTCCATATGGAGGGACCGGGGCCGTTCGTCGTCGCCGGGCTTGGTCTACCTCTCCCTCGGAAGCTGTAGGTCACAGGCTGCGGGCGGTGATGTCGCCGTTGGAAGTGGTGGCGTGGATGTCGAGTTCGGCGGTGCCGTCGTTCTTGAGGGCGTTGGTGATGCGGCCGTGGCTGGTGCCGGCGTCCAAGGCGGCCGAGACTCCGCCGGCGGCGGCGATCGAGATGTCACCGGACTGGGTGCGGAGCACGACCTTGCCGCCCGTGGCCTCGGCGATGCGGATGTCGCCCCGTGCGGTGCTGATCTCCGCCGGGCCGCCCAGCCGGCCGACCTCGACGTCGCCGTCGACCGCGGTGAGGCGCAGGCTCGCGGTCTCGTCGAGCTTGATCTCGCGGTACGCGCCTTCGAAGGCGACGTCGCCGAGACGGCCGACGGTCCGGAGTTCGGCGCTGGCGGCTTTGGCCTCGATGCGGGAGCCGGCGGGCAGCTTGACCGTCACCTCGATGGATCCGGACGGGCCGAGGTACTGGTTCTTCACCGAAGTCTCGATCCGCAGGACGCCGTCAGCGTATTCGACCGTGGTCTGCTCGGCCGCCGTCACGTCGCGGCTCTTTGAGGCGTTCGTGGGCCGGACCTCGACCGCGGTGTCGGCCCGGTCGGCGGCGATGAGCTGGACGCGTCCCGCGGGGATGTCCAGGACGGCGGAGATCGGGGCGGGGGTGTCGAACTTCTGCATGATGGGCTCCTTGTGCTGTGTTCTTTCGAGGTCCACCATCGCCGTCCGCTCTGATACGGGGCCGTCGCCGTCCTGACGCAGCCGCTGACACACGGCGGAGAGTAGCCACGCCTACCCGCGTGGGTGGGCGCGCTCGGGGCCGGCCGGGTGAGCGCCGCTGGTCAGGTGAGGGGTGCCGGCGATGCGGGCGGCGCGGTGGTGGTCGGCGGCGACGATCTGGTGGCTGCGGGCGGTGCCGGCGAGGGTGGTGGCCACCGAGGCGGTGCGGCGGGGGAGCTCGGCAAGCGAGGGCTCCCACCCGGTCGACCGGCCATGCCCCGGGTTGCCGACGGCGAGCTCGGCGTGCGCCTGGTCCAGCTCAGAGGTCAGCTCCAGGAGGTTCTGGAAACCGGCGGCCAGGCCGCGGTCAGCGCGAGCGCCATCAAGGCCGCTGATCTTCTCATGGCGATCACTGTGATATCGGCTCCGGGCCGCGCGGGCCGGCGGTCGGCGAACACCGCGGGCGCGCTCGCCGCCGCCGCCACTGCCTCGACTGCCGCCTCGCGGTCGCCCCCACGCACCGCGTCGACGAGCTCGACCTGCAGATCCAGGAAATCTTCCGCCGCCCTCAGCCACAACCGCCCGAGCAGCACCGGCAACGACCCGAACGCGTGGTAGATCGCCCCGTTCGACACCCCGGAGGCCGCCGCCAGCGCTCGCACCGTGAACCGCTCCGGACCACCGTCGGCCACCAGCTGCTCGGCGACATCCAGCAACCGATCGAGATCATGCGTCCGACGACGAGGCATGCCCACCACTATAACAGAGCACGTGCTCTGGAATTGTGTATCGTTGTCAGCATGATCTTTCGACAGCCAGGAGTTGTGATGTTCGACCACGGGAGTGGCTCATGAATCCGCAGGATGCCCAGTCTTCGCTCAATCAGATCCGCGCCTCCCAGGACAAGTCCCGCGAGGAGGTCGTCCGCCAGATGTTCCCCTGGCCCTATGTGATCGTCTCGGCGCTCGGGCTCTTCGCCACGTTCGC
The DNA here is from genome assembly GCF_050944675.1 of Nonomuraea sp. CA-141351. Lineage (NCBI taxonomy): Bacteria > Bacillati > Actinomycetota > Actinomycetes > Streptosporangiales > Streptosporangiaceae > Nonomuraea > Nonomuraea sp. CA-141351. The sequence continues at coordinate 5,992,123 of NZ_CP191982.1, read as the reverse complement.
GTCGATCGATCTCGAGCTGCCTTGGCGCGCCATCGCCTCAGGGCTCGGGACTGCCATCTACGTGGGCGTGGGATGCCTGTACTCGTTGCGGGTCTCCGTCCGCGTGAAGCCCACGCTTCAGATGATCGGGGTCTTCTTCGGGGTTACGGTCGTTCTCCTCCCAGTCTTCTTCGTCGTCTTCGTCGTCGGCCGAATCGCCGGCTTCGCCTTCTTCGGTGTGCCGGCGCACGGACTGCTGTCCCAGGCCGCGGTCGGCGCCGCCGCGGCGGCCGTGGTGTACATCGCGATCATGCCCGTGGTCCGCAGGATCATCACGTTGATTGCACTGCGGGCTTATGGACCCACAGTTCGATGACGTTCCTGCACGTACCCGCGCGGTTGCGGAAAGCGGCGGCGTGGGGCCTGCACGCCGCTGATGATCCGGCCGCGGAGGAGCGCTCGTGGCTGGTCTGATCGCGACCGGCCTGATACACCCGGCCGTACCCGCTCGCGGTCGCCTTCATCACCAACGAACCGACCGCTCCTGATCGGCTGGCTCCACCACCCGCTTGAGCTCTGCCGCCAAAGACGGGTCGAGGCGCAGTAACTGCTGCAGCCGAACCCCGGTTGGGATGGGCGAGTTCCGCACCAGTGTTGTTGCACCCCTGGAGCCCAGGGTGCAAGGCGCGGCGATAGGCACCAAGGGCATGGTCGTATGGCGGCCAGGTGGTCTTTCTGCTGTCGATGGTGGTCTTGAAGGGGCTGGCGGCCCGCCATGCGGGCCGTGGAGTCATTGGGGTTGGGTCGACCGGGGGAGCCTCACCAGAGCAGAGCTTCTTCCCGACGGGCGTACGCCTCGCTCAAGCGGTAGGTGGCCTTTACTCGAGCGGCAGGGCGTGCCGTCCGGCAACCTGGCGGATCTCCTCCAGCGGGTACGGCGTCTTCCTGCTCTCACTCTGCAGATCGTGGTAAAAGTCGTTCAGCACAGTGGCCAGCGGGCTGTGCCGCGACAGCAGGGCCGCGACCCCACCAGACACGCCGGCCGGCCGCTCTCCCGCGGCCCATCCCCGCACCAGCTCGCGACGCCGCGGCAGTCGGCGCGGTGGAAGGCGCCGGTCAGCCAGTTCACCTGGTACGTCAGCGTGTAGGTGCGGTCAAAGGTGAGGTGTCGGCGATAGAAGGCCTGTTCCTCCTCTGACAGGTTGAACCGGGTCGACACGGCCTGCCCGACCGACCCGGCCAGGCGGTCCAGATGCGGCGCGATCGCATCCAGCGCGCGGCCGATCCGGTCATCGTTGAGCAGGGCGGGCTCGACCCCGAACGCCTCACCCACCGCCCACTCGCGGGCCCAATCCTGCACATGCACCAGCGGCGCGGGCGAGGTCAGCCGGTTGGCCACCAGCACCTCGATCACCTGCCCATGGGTCAACTCCGCGACATCCCGCACCGGACAGGCCGCATCCACCAACTCCCGAATCCGCAACCGCGAGCAGAACCCCGCGATCACCGGTAATGCTCCGAGCATCTTCTCGACACTGGCCCGGCCCCACTGCGCACGCTGTCTCACCCGCCACGTCCTACCGCGACGACGATCACCACAGCAACCCGGCGATCTTCGAACCACCCGACGTGCGGAAAACGGGGCTAGCGGAAGCACAGGAAGCTATCGCGAACAGCTGAGCTCGTCGAGCCAGTCAGGCCGGGCCCGAGGCGGTGTTCGCCGCGGTGCCCGGCCTGGTCAATCGGGATCTTCTTCAGATCGATGGCGATTCGCCCGGCGCTCAGTTCGTAGCTCACCAGTCTGCCGTTGGTGGCGAGCCAGAAAATGGCCAGCGTGCCAGCCGGGCCGTCGTGGTCTACTTGTCGAATGCGGAGTCATCATGGGGGCGGTGTGACCTGGCGGGCGATGCGCTGGTACGGGGAGCGCGAGTTTCCTCGACGCGCTGTGTACTCCGGCTGGATACCGCGACGACGGGCCGCGCCGGATCCGCGGCAGCATCGGCGGTTGCTCTACGCCGGCTCCACGCTCGTTGATCTGGCCATGTTCGCGTCCTTGCCCGACGCGCGGGTGCCGGCCCGGCCCGGCGGGCGGCCGGTGCCGAGTCGCTGCGCGACGACGCTATGCATCACTCGCGTGCACCCCGCCGGCTGCCTCATCGGGGACGTTGCGGCGATCCGCGACCGCGTTGTCGCGCTGGTTGGCGACTCGGAGGCGCTCGCATGACCATGGACCGGCGGGTCCGGCGGACGCGATCGCTGCTGCGCCAGGCGGCCATCGAGGTCATCCGTGAGAAGGGCTTTCGCGCAGCCCGGGTACGCGACATCACCGAGCGCGCAGACGTCAACCGAGCCACCTTCTACGCGCACTATGCCGACAAGTACGCGTTCGCCGAGGCGATGGTGCGCGATGAGATCCGGCACGGGTTCGCCACCCGGCTCCCGGCTGCGCCGGTCGCCGACCTCGTCCACGCCCTGGCGGTGCTGCTGTGGGAGGATTCCAGCCGGGCGGACGGCTGCCGGCGGAACATCGACGATCTGCGCCCGCTGATCCAGCGCGCGGTGCGCACCGAGGTGTCTCGCTTGCTCGTCGAACGGTGCGCGTACGAGTCGGCCGTGACGGCGCACATCGTCGGCTCGACGATCGTTGGCGCGGTTTGTTGGTGGCGGGAGAACGGGTTGCCGGCCACCTCACCCGGCGAGGTGGCCGACGAGGTGACCCGAGCGGTGTTGTACGGGCTGAGGCCGGCCTCAGGGTGACTCGGGTACTTCTGCGGTCATGAGCTGCTCGCCGTTCGGCACCATGCCCGCCTGCGGCGGCGTACAGGATGCCGCTGAACGCCGCCAGCTCGCGGTTCCGTGCGCACCATGCCCGTCCACCAGCGGGCTCACCATCGAAGCTCCTCCCCGACCGGTGGGCGGCCCGCCCGCGGGCCGTCGAGGAACAGTGCCGCAGCCTGGCTGTGCAGCTGGAATGGGAAGTCATTGACGACGCGCTGCTTCCACGGTCGGCTGAGGATGGCGTGCGTCATCCGGCGCGCGCCACGCGGACGTCGCATGATCATGTCAGCGAGCTCCCACGCCCGGTCCACCAGGTGCTCGCGCGGCACGATCTCCGACACCATGCCGTACTCGAGTGCCTGCCGCGCATCCACCGCCTGGCCGGTGTAGATGTGGTACGCGGCTCGCTTGGTGCCCATCAGTTCCTGGAACGTGAGGCTTTGCCCGTCACCGGGCGCGGTCGACACCAGGAAATGCGGGTCGAAGAAGCGTGCGTCCTCGGTGCAGATCGTGATGTCACAGGCGAGCGCGATCTCGGTGTGCGGTCCGGGCCCGTTGACCGCTGCGATCGTCGGGACGTCGATACCGAAGACGAAGTTCTGCAACAGCTTCGCCGCGTCCTCGTACATCTTGGCAATGTCGTCAACCGTCCGATCGAAATGCCCGTCGGCGCTGCGCCGCGCGTCCAGCCAGTGGTCGCCGGTACCCGTGAGGATGAGCACCTCGTTCTCCGGGTCGTTACCGACCTCCAGCCATGCCTGCCCCCAGGCGTTGTGACCGGCAAACGTCTGGACGTACGAGTCGCCGTCGGTGTGCATGCGGAGCTCAAGGATGCCGTCGCGGCGGCGCATCACGAAGAAGTCGCGATACTTCTCCGCGTACTCGGAGAAGTCAGGACGGCTGACAAGCCCCGCCCATCTGGCTGTGTTCAACTGATCGGTCATGCCCATCATGTTCCTCACCGGCCACAGCTGACTCAATCCTCAAAAAACGGCCCGTGATGGATACCCGACAAACCACGGAAAACGTTGGTTTCGGGCCGAGCGGCTTCGCCATCACCTCCTTCTCCGCGTCATACCGAGAACCGCCTCGCGCCGACCGACACACAGACCACCTGGCCAGCGGGTAGGAGCGGTACGGCGCAGCCCCACCCGCCAGATACGTGCACGCCTCGGCATGCAGCCCGAGATCTTCATCGACCACCATCCACGACACCGACTCGTCTGCGGCCACCGCTCGCTCAGGCCAGTAGTACCGCTCGAGCGCATCTGACACGGCTGACATGCCTGAAGACCCCTGAATACTGTGAAGGCAAGTGCGCGCCCACGTTACTTACCTGACATGGCTGACTACTAAAAGTCCATTCCGGACCGGACAATGACCACCGGCGACTCACTCCCCGAGGGGGCATGCAGCGTTCCGCTGAGAAACCCATGATCAGGCCGCTGTAGCCAGGCGAGCGGGATGGTCCCACCCAGATCCTCGTGCACCTCAGCGATGCGTTGTTCCTCCTGCTCTGTGCAGGGGCGGCCGAGCACAGCGACCAGATCGAGATCGCTGCGGGTCGGCTGGTAGTCACCGCCCGCGAGCGACCCATGCGCCCACATTGAGACCAACGGCACCACTGGCCGGATAGCGGCGATGAAGCGGTCGAGAAGGCATGTGGTGGCGTCATCGGTCATGAGGCCGACCCTCTTTTCTAACGGATCCTTCGGTAGGACGCGGGGGAGAGAACACCTCTCGAAGCAATCGCGATACCCATGGAGTTGATCGACTCGAAGCGCTTGGTCTCGCCTGCCGCCGAGACTGCCCGGTCCGGAGCATCCCCCCACGCCGTAACAACCTTGCGGGCGTCGGTTGGGCTGCTCCTTCACCGGTTCCGCAGGCCGGGCCGGCAGCAGGGCGAGCACTTCTCACTCCGCCTCGAGCCCGCTCCCGAGGCCGCCTCCGGGGTCGCTCGCGAGGCCGGCTGGGTTTCCTGATGCGGCGGGCGACGGCGGGTAGTCGTCGACGGTCATGGAGTTGTAGAGGCGTGCGCTCTTGGTGGTGAGGCGGAGGAGGGCGCGGCTGGGCCCCGCGGGCAGGGCGGAGAGCAGGCGGGCGCCCTGGGCCAGTCCCGACACGCCGAGGCGTGAGGTGGGGATCAGGGTCTTGGCCGCGCTGAGCGCGGCCGCGCGGCTGCCGCGTATCTGCTCGGCCATCGTGCGTTCGTAGGCGGGGAAGGCGCGCTCGTGGTCGCCGTCTGCTCGCGCCAGCTCTCCGGCGAGGACGTAGGCGCCGACGACGGCCAGGGTGGTGCTGCCGCCGACGGCCGGGCCGGGGCAGTAGCCCGCGTCGCCGACGAGCGTCACCCTCCCTCGTGACCAGGTGTCCATGCGGAGTTGGATGATCGAGTCGAAGTAGAACGCCGGGGTGTGGTCGAGCTCGTCCAGCCAGTGGTCCACGTCGGGGTGCATGCCGTCGAACGCTCCGCGCAGCAGTTCCTTCTGTCGGGGCACGTCGTGGTGGTGGTAGTCGAGCTCGTGCTCGCTCCGGAACAGGAACAACGCTCGGGCGTCGCCGAGGTGCCGCGCGCCGTACATGCCGGCCGTGCGGCCGACGCCGACGTGCATGAGGAGCTCGCCGTCGAGGCCGGAGGTGTTGGGCAGGGTCAGCACTCCGAGGTAGGCGCCGATGAAGGCGCTGAAGCGGGACTCGTCGCCGAACAGGAGGCGGCGCACGTTGGAGTGCAGCCCGTCCGCGCCGACGACGAGGTCGAAGCGGCGCGGCGCGGCGTTCTCGAACCGCACCTCGCCGTCGGGCGAGATCGCGGTGATCGAGTCGCCGAAGATGTATTCGACGTCGTCGCGCGTGGCGTCGTAGTAGATCTCGCTCAGGTCGTCGCGCATGATCTCGACGTGCCGGTCGGAGGTGGCGCTGAAGATCTTGGAGAGGTCCACCCGGATGGGACGCCGTGAGCCCTCCCGGTAGACGGTCATCCGTTTCGTGCCGGTGGCCCGCTCCTCGACGCGCGGGAGCACGCCCATCTTCTCCGAGATGTTCATCGCGGGCCGGAACAGGTCGACCGCGTGGCCGCCGGTCTTGCGCAGAGTCGGCGCGCGCTCGACGACGGTGACGGAGAAGCCGTGCCTGGTGAGCCAGTACGCCAGCACCGGACCGGCAACGCTGGCGCCGGAGATGAGAATCCGCATAAGCATGTCTCCTTACACGCGAATGTCTCGTTCAGCCCGTCTGTGCGGCGTGGATCGCCATCTCCGGTCGTCCTCACCGAAGATCACCAGCAGCGGTTTGCCGAGGGGACTCAGCCGCTCCGGGAGCGCCCGCTGCTCCAGGTAGTCCCGGACTGCCTGCATCGCCGCGGCGAACGCACGGAAGCTCATACCGCGCAGATCGTCCACGAGCTCTTGCGGGATCTGGTAGCCCTCGCGGCTGAACCCGGTGCTCGCCATCTGGCGGATCTGCTCGTCGGTCGGCGGCCACTGCGAGGGACCGATTTCGGCGGACTCCTGCGCGATGAAGGCTTGCATGTGGGGTCCGGTGTTGATGAGCGCGAGCGCGGTCACCAGGTCGGGTCGCTGTTCGGCGAGGGCGGTGGCGACCACGCCGCCGCTGGAATGTCCGACCACGATGGTGTGCTTGACGCCGAGCCTGTCCAGTGCCTCGCCGACCCGGCGTCCCTGGTCCGGAAGCGCGTAGCTGCGGTCGGCCGGTTCGGCTGACCGGCCGTGCCCGGGCAGGTCGATCCGGATGACGCGATGGGATCCGGTCAGCATCGGTACCAGCGCGTCCCACGAGCGGGTCGAGGAGGCGGACCCGTGGATGAGCAGGAGTACGGGGGCGTCGCGGGGACCGTCCTGGCACACCTGGATGTTGCCGTCCTCCAGGGACAGGGTCGCACTCTCGGTGGCCTCGGCGTCGCTTCTCAGGTGCGGTCGCCCGTCAAGAATAGTCATGAGGCCACTGTCGCCGCCGGTAGGCGCCCGCGTATTGAACGAATGTTCCCTCGGTCGGCCCGCGTAGCATGGGACGGTGCAGACGTTCGTGCACGGGGCGGCTGTGTGGGACGTCGCATCCCCGCAGCGGCCCAGCAGGGTGGCCGGTGTCACCATGGCGGGGTTCCGTGTCCGTGACCTGGACGCGCTCCGGATGGTCCCGCACCCGGCCGTGACGCTGCTTGTGGAGTTCGGCACCGGTTCGCCCGTCGTGGACTACACCGCCGGGCGGCAGCAGCGGGGAAGTGTCGTCGCCGGGCCCGGGCTCGGGTCCGAAGGCCCGGTCCGGGCGCGGGGTGAGAACGTCGAGTGCGTGCAGGTGCGCCTGTCCCCGGTGATCGCCCGCGCGGTTCTGGGCGCCTCGCCCGCCGACCTCGACGGCGCCGTGATCGCCCTCGACGACCTGTGGGGCCGGGAGGCGTCACGGATCCGCGAGCAACTGGGCGATGTCTCGTCGTGGCAGGATCGCTTCGCGTTGATGGACACGCTGCTCGCCCGCCGGCATGAGGCGGGGCCGCCGGTGGACCCGGAGGTGGCCTGGGCCTGGCACCGGATCGCCGGCAGCCGTGGCCTGGCCCGGGTCGACGGACTGGCGGCCGAGGTCGGGTGGAGCCGCAAGCGCCTGTGGTCCCGATTCCGGTCGCAGCTCGGCCTGCCGCCCAAGCGCGCCGCGAAGCTGGTCCGCTTCGACCATGCCGCCCACCGCCTGGTCGCGGGTGAAGGCCCGGCCCAAGTCGCGGCCGACGCCGGCTACGCCGACCAGTCCCACCTGCATCGGGACGTCGTGGCGTTCACCGGCGCAACCCCCGCGACCGTGGCCGGTGAGCCGTTTCTCGCCGTTGACGACATCGCATGGCCAAGCCTCACCTCCAGGGATCTCCGGCTCGGTCGCCGGCCGGAGGTGAGGCGGCTACCGCTGTGAACGTCGCCGCGGTCACCTGCGCTGGGCGGGCCCGGCGCCGCTCAGCGGTCAAGGGCGCCGGCCGTACCGGTCCGATTCAGCCGAGAATCAGCGGTAAGCGTAGTGATCTGCAGGAGGTGTGGCTGCCCGGGAGGGCCAGGCCTTATCTGGTGGATGCTGCCTGCCTGGTGGCCTTGATGGTGGTGATGACTTTCCGTATCAGGGCAAGTGCGTGGTAGGCGATCAGCGGCGGTGGGGTTGAGCCAGTATCGGGCTTTCGTCTAGAGGCGAGCCTACAGACCGGAACATTTGTTCAAGACACGGCGCGCACCGGCGGCGACAGTAGGCCCATGATTATTTCCCTGGGGTTCGATGACCCCGCTGTTTCGGCGACGCCGACCTGCGGTTTCCGCGCCGGCAGGCTGATGTGAGCAGCGCGGCACGGCGCCGGCGGCGCCTCTTGATCGCCTCGGCTGTCCTCTTCGTCGTCGTCGGGTTGCTTCTCGTGAACGCGGTGGTGGTGTCGGGGCAGAGCGCCGAGGCCAGTGGGAATCCGACCCTGTCCCTCGACGGCGGGGACATCTACGTGCGCCAGGACGGCCCCCCCGATGCCCCGGCACTCGTACTGATCCACGGGCTCGCCGCGTCGACCCGCTCGTGGGACGCGCTCGTTCCGCTGCTGACCAAGTCCCATCGCGTCGTCCGGATCGACCTGCTCGGGCACGGCCGGTCGGCCAAACCGGCCGGCGCCGGCTATGGGATGCCGGAGCAGGGACGCCGGGTCGGTGAGGCAATGGACCGGCTCGGGGTCAAGCACGCCGTAGTGGTCGGCCATTCCACCGGTGGCGCGGTCGCCACCGCTCTCGCCGAGCAACGCTCCGACCTGGTGACCGCGCTCGTGATCATCGACACCGCACCCCGTTTGGACGCCGCCATCTCAAGCGGCTTCGTCGGCGGGCTCTTGGACGACCCCGTCATCGGGCAGCTGCTGTGGCGGCTTCGGACCGACAGCATGATCCGCAACGCCGCGAGCACCGCGTTCAGCCGCCCCGGTTACAAGGTCCCGCAGGCGGTCGTGGACGACGCGCGCGGCATGACCTACCACGCCTTCATCGCGACATCGCAGGACGGCGACGACTATGTGAACCAGCGCGCGCTCCCAGAGCGGCTGAGTCCCCTCGGCAAACCGCTGCTGGTGATCTTCGGTGAGGACGACCGGAGATGGCGATCGTCCTCCGCCGCCGAATACCGCGCCGTTCCGGACGCGAAAGTCGAGTTGCTGCCCGGTGTCGGGCACTCGCCCATCATGGAGGATCCGCCGCGGACCGCCGCGCTTCTTCTGGCCTTCGCCGCGAGCCACACCACCCAGGCGCACTGAACGAGATGATGCGCCCATGGCGGGACCCGGTGCTGCCGGCACAGCGGGACCGGCCTGCGGTGCGGGTGGCTCTGGCCGATGTGCTCAAGCCGCACGTGTACGCCAACGACAACAAACTTCGCCTAGGCTAGGGAGATCGCGATGCCACACACCAGTTCGGACATTTACTGGGAGGAACACGGCCAGGGCTCTTTGACACTTGTCATGTTGCCAGGATTCGGCGCCTCGACCGACCTCATGACCGGAATCGCGCGACACCTCAGCGGGTTCCGCGTCTTGATCTTCGACTTGCCCGGACATGGTCAGTCCGTACGCGCGCCGGCGGACGGGAGACTGCCCACGCTGGCCGCGACCCTGCATGAGGCGATCAACGACGCGTGCGCCGACGCTTACTGCCTGGTCGGCTATTCCCTTGGTGGTGCGATCGCGGTGCGTATCGCGCTTGACCACCCGGATGAGGTGCGTGCGCTGGTTGGTGTTGTTCCGTGGAACGCCGCGGGGACGACTGCCGGGGACGAAGTGATCGCCGGCTTCGATGCCGCGTACGGCAATCTCGAGGCCCTCACGCAAGCAGTGGCGGCAATCTCCGTGGATCCGTCGAAGACCTCGAGTCTGACGAGCAGCATGCTGACCGTCACCGAGCAGATGTGGCACGGCTGGCTGGCCGGCGGTGCGCTGACAAGCCAGGCCGACGAGCTGCCTGAGATACGCATACCGACCTGCTACATACTCGGCGGAAAGGACATCGTCGTAGATCAAGCCAAGCAGCTCGACGACGTGCGGCGCATCCCCGGAAGCCGTGCGGTCCTGCTGAGCGAGCTCGGACACCTGTGTGGTCTCGAGATGCCCGACGTCGTCGCGAACGAGATCTCGCACTTCCTGGAGAAGGAGATACGCGCCGATCCAGTTGAAAGCCGTTGAGAGGCCAGAACGCCGAGGGAGTGCGTGGTGAGCCCCACGATGACCAGGCAGGTGAGGAGCGCGAGGCTGAGCAGTAACACGATCGTCAGCCGCCGCCGGTTCGCTGGTGCACAGGGATCTCCTGGGCGGTGTCGGGCGAGATCATCGCCTTGGACAGTATCGGCAGCGCCGTCGCTGCCTGTGGTCAGCGGGGTTGGTTGCGGATGGTCCGGCCACGTTCGGTGATGAGCTCGTCCAGGGCGTGGTCCGTTGCTCCGCGCCGTCCTTGGTCAGCAGATGATCGCCCTGGATGACCTGGTGGAACCGGTTGATGCGTTCGGCCGCGTCGAGGCCGCGAATGCCGATGGTGATGCTGGTCTGGGTGGCGTGGAAGGTGGTGACCGGCCTTCAGCGGCGGTGCGGGCAGCGGCATTCATGCGGCCACGCGGGCGCATCTGCTTGCGGGCGTCGGCGGGGTCGAGACCGTCGATGGCGAGGTAGCACAGGAACGGGCCGGGGGCCTGGCGGGCATGCCTTCGGCGGAGAGGGACGGTGGGGGCGTCCGTTGGCGTGGCGGCCTGCCGTTGCTGACCGGGGTTCGGGCGAACCGGTCAACTTGCCGACGGTGAAGGCGCTGCCGTCCCAGACGGCGGCGAGGGCCAGGTCAAGGTCGGCGCGGTTGCGCGGGCCGCGTTCGGCGGGGTGTCGACGGATCAGGGTGGGGACGTGGGCCTGCCGGATGGTCCGCTTCAGCATGTTGTGAATCTCCCGCAGGGTGTCCGGATCGTCAGCCACTGTCGAGGACTCGTTTGAGCAGGTCGGCGATCATTTTCGATTCCGAGGGGGAGAGGGCGTGCAGTAGTTCATTCTGGGCGTCGGCGATGAGGGCGCTGAGCCTCTCCAGATGGTCTTTCCCCGCGGGGGTGAGCGTGACGATATTGCGCCGGCCGTCGGCCGGGTCGGGACGCTGCTGCAGAAATCCTTGCTCGACCATCGCATTGACCCCCGTCACCACATCGCTGCGATCGATGCCGGTGCATCTGCCCAGATCGGCTTGGCTGGATGGGCCGAACTCATCGAGGGCCGACAGCATCGCGAACTGGCGTCGGGAACTCGTGCCGGCTAGCGCTCGGTCGGTCAGCCGGTTGGCCGCGATCGCCGTCTGATTGATCAGCCAGCTCGGCAGGGCGCGCAGGCGGGCGGGTGTCGGGTGCGTAGTGCTGTCCACCTCGCCAGGTTAACCGATTGTTGGTGTCACCATCAATCTTGTGTATGGTTGGTGGCACCATCATTGGTGGCACCCACAGAAGTCGGGGTGCTGCCTGACCGCCACGTCACAAGGAGACTCGGATGACTGTGAATCCCGCATCGCGCCCCAGCCTGGGCCGGGCGCTCGGCGAGCTCAACCGGCTGGTCGGCACGTTGCACCGTCGCGCTCTGGCGGACTTCGATTCGGATTTCGCGACCTGGATGCTGCTGACCCTGCTGGAGGAGGAGGGCGTGGCTCTGTCGGTGGAGGAGGTGGTTAGGGGGCTCGACCAGCGTATGGACCTGACCGAGGCGGACACGCTGCGGCTGCTGGAGCGCGCCGCGGCAGCCGGCCATGTCGCCTACCTTCACGACAGCATCCCCGCCACGGCGGAACTGACCGAGGCCGGCACGGCTCACTTCGCGGCGTTGTATGCGCATGCGCGCGAGAGCACTGACGCGGCTTTCGAAGGCATCGATCAAGCCGATCTCGACACCGCTCTCACAGTGGCGTTGGCGGCCAAGGAACGCGCTGCGGCCGCGCTGGCCGAGTGACTCGACACCAAAGGAAACACTGCCATGTCATTTCTTTCTCGATTCGCGCGAGCGAGCGCGGTCACCGCGCAGACCCCGCTCGCGCTACGTGCGGCTGTTGTCGCGCTGTTAGTCAGCCTGATGGCGGCGCCGTTCGGGGTGACCGCGGCGTCGGCTGACGCTGACACGAATGCGGCGAAGTACTACGGCATGTGGAATTACGACCAACCCAATGTCGCGACGCTGAACAACGTCGCTGTGCTGGCCTGTCCCGACGGCGGTGGCGAATGCGACCAGCTACTGCCGCTGCCGCTGCAAGTACCCCAGGTCGGCTGGGTGGTGTTCTCCCCTGGTCCCAACGGGACGGTCAACGGGCACACCGATCAGGGCTGCACCTGGAATTTCCGCGTCCATCCCACCGGGCTGGAGTTGTCGTCCACCACCCAGGAATGCTTCAACCCGGCGATCGGTCACTCCAGCAACCTCACGAAATGGTCCGTCCAGGTCAAGGGCAACCGGGAGACGGAGCAGATCACGGCTCTCAGCCATCAGCCCAACGGGGCAGAGCTCATCGGCACCATGAAATCCGGCTCCCGTACCAAGGTGGTCGGCGGCCAGGACAACGGCAAGTTCGTCAAGCGGTTCCTCGGCGACTACCGCTACAACCCGGCGGACCGCCACACCCTCACCAACGTCGTCTCCACCGACAAGGGCACGGTCTACCCGGAACAGGGCACGGTCCGGTTCAGCCCCAAGCCTAAGAGCCGCGGCAAAATCAACGCGCACACGCCGGACGGCTGTGACTGGACGCTCTCCGTGCGCGGCAACACCGCCGAACTCGATCCCGCCACACAAACCTGCCACACCGCGAATGGCGACAGCTCACTGCACTACTGGGGGCTGGTCACCGACGACGGAAAGCACATGAACGGCTTGCGCGCCGGATCCACCACCGCACCGGGCCAACCCCCGACCAACACCTTCCTGTTCGTCGGCGCGCTGACCAGACCCGCGAACAACTAACCCACACCCGTGGGGATGGTTCACCGCTTCCCCGGAGGTGAGCCATCCCCAATCCTCAAGGCTTGACCGACCCCACAATCCGGGTGTCGCCATCGACCCCGTGGCGGTGGCGCTTGCGGTCACGGCCGAAGCGTATCTCTCGGTCGCTGAACGAGCCGATCCCTGGGAAGCCTGCTCTCCCCAGTCCGAGGTCCACCAGGACCCGGTGCGCGCCGGTGTCGATAAGGAAGGAGCCGATGCTGACCGGGAGCCGGCCGTCGGCATCGAGGTAGGGCGCGTGGGCGGCCCACCCGTCCGGACCGACGCGGGGAACAGGACGGCCGGGTCGAGATGCGCCTCGCCGTCGGGCAGGTAGGTGACGGTGGTCGTCCCCAGGGCGATCTGACTTCGCGATGCCGCGTCGAGCACGATATCTCCTCATGTGTCAGGCGAGCTTTACCTCAATAACAATTGGTTAGTAAAGCGGCGAGCGACAAGTACGCACTTACAAGTGCGTACTGTGCTGCCCGGCCCCACCAGGACGAGCCGGACGCGTCCCCGACCGGAGCGGGAATTCCTACGGCGGGATGAGGGCCCCGATCACACGTCACCGCCGGCCCAGCAGAATCGGCGGCATCGCTCGTGCAGCGCTTGTCCTCACACATTTCGAGTACGACTACCTACCGGCAATTCGCTGAGATCACGTCAGTGGGTCGAGTTCCCACTTGGTGTCTGCATCGCGTGACCTGCACCGCCACACGGACTGAGCCTCAGGCGTAAAGGCGGAGTGGGAGATACGGTGGTGCTGAGCGACCGCGACAGCCTCACGCGTGAGCAGGGCCACCCGGATCCTGGCTGAGCCGCCGGGCTGCGGACCCGGCCGATGTGACGCTGATCACATTCCTTCGAGTGGCGTCACACTTCGGCGCCCAAAGCAATCTTAAGGGTGTTCTCAATGAGAGAGCCCGCCGCATGGAGCCGCTCCGTGCACAAGAAGTCAAGCACCTTTTTGACTCGACGTACTCCGCGACGCCGGACAGGTCGTCGAGGAGCTCCCAGAGCAGCAGATCGCCCGCCACGTCCGCGTAGAGCAGGCGCCGCAGCCACACCACGTCGCGCGGCAGCGCCCCGGCGCGCGGCGAGGCCGGGCCGCGCAGGATCTGCCACAGCGCCCACGCGTTGAGCACGCAGATCGCCGCGGGCAGGAGCCGCGCCCCGTCGTCCCACGGCCAGAAACTCGCTGTCGCGACGACGGCGAACCACCGCCCGCCGTCGTACCCGGCGGCGACCGCGGCGGCAGTCAGGTAGAGCGCGACGGCGACGGCGGCCGGACGCCCGAAGCTGGTAGCGGGCGACGGCGGCCCGGAGTAAGGCGACGATGCGGATGATCTTATTGGACCGGCCGGGCCGCTCGGGCCGGTCAGCCGAGGCCGAGGTAGGACAGGACGACGGCCACCCGCCGGTGCAACAACGCGTCCGAGTACTGCGACAACACCACGACCCCGACGACGGGATGCGTGGCCCGGACGCGGTGCGCGGCTTTGATGCCCTCGAAGCCCTGACGCCATCCGCCGCCCCGCATACGGATGGACGATCACGTCGGGCGCCGCGGACGCTCGCGCGCCGCGGGGCCTCGCAACGGGCCACCCTGCCGCCGTCGGCTTTCCTCGGGATGGCCGGTTCGAGGCTGGCCGGCATCCGGTCGGCGCCGCCGCCCAGTGTGACCCTCAGTCGCCTGACCAAGGCCAGGTCGCAGTGGACCACGTGTCCGTTGCCGGCCGTTGACGCGGATCAGCCCGCTGGACAGGTCGTTGTCCACGCCGCTGCCGGCCTCCTACAACTGCCGCGACCAGGCCCGTGGCGCCTCATCGGTGCCGCTGGCCAGCCACCGCTGCTCCCAGCCCTCTCCAGGGAACTCGGGCAGCCACTCCAGCACTCTCGTCACTCCGATGCGTGATCTCTCGCCGTGCCCGATCGGGCACGGGATGCAGTTCACAACGCGGGCCGCCGCCTGTCACCCTGTTCCAGCCCGAGCAGCAACAGGCAGCTCAGGTGTGGCTCAGCGCAGTTCGCCGGTGATGATCCACAGATGGCCGAATGGGTCGCGGATGCGGCCCGAGCGCTTGCCATAGGACCGGTTCTCGATCGGCACGACCACCTCGGCGCCGTGGGTGATCATGCGTTCGCCGACTGCGTCCGGGTCGGCCACCTCGATCTCGAGGAGAACTGCGGAGCCGCCGAGATCACTTGGTGAGAGCCACCCCCACGATGAGACGGCGGGCGAGACTCGGAAGGACGAGCCACCGATGCGGTGATCAACGACGGTGGGTCGGCCATCGTCGCTCAGTGGAGCCCGGAACACTTGCTCGGCGCCAAGGGCGTCCTGGTAGTACGCCGACGCGCGGTCCGGGTCAGGCACGATTAGACGAGGAGAAATGTTGATATTTGGCGTCATACACCCATCGTGGAGTCGGGCGCCGGAGGTGTCTTGAACATTTGGGAACGAACCGCGCCCGCATCGACCGTCAACTGGGGCCTGGTGGCCGGTCGCCGGCTGACATACTCTGCACGGTCAGGCCTTCGGCCCGCAGCCACTCGGTGGGCGTGCACCCGGTCAAGGCCCGCCACTCCCGAGTGAAGTGCGCCTGATCGGCGAATCCCGACGCGGCGGCCACCGCCGCCAGAGCGACCTCTCCGGCACCGGCGGCGGCCACGAGCCGGCCCCGGGCAGCCTCGAAGCGGACGAGCCGTTGATACTCCTTCGGCGTCACCCCGAACTCGGCACGAACCATACTGCCCAGGTGCCGCCGGGAACGCCCGAGCAGCTGAGCGGCCTCCTGCACCCGGGTGGTCCCGGACAAGACCGCGAGCGTGGCCCGCAGTTCGTCGTCGTTGGCGCGTGCGCCGTGCCGGGCCAGGCCGGTGAGCAGGGAGTGTTCGACGAGGGCGCGACGTTGCGGCCAGGACCGGCAGGCCGCCAGGCGCTCCGGCAGGTCCGCCATCGCCGGGACGACGTCGGCGAGGTCGGCGATATGCCCGGCCAGCGTCGCCGCCGGGAGTCCCAGCAGTGCGCTGGCACCCAGTGGGCTGAGCGTCACCCATACGCCGCGCGTACATCCCTCTTGCCTCAGCTCAGCCGCGCTCAGATGGAGTCCGGCTACAACGGCCCGGAGCCGTGTGCGCGAGCCGGGCCGCCCGACCCACGCGATCTCGAGCGAGTCCTCCTCGGGGATCGTGATCGACACCGTGGACGAGGGAAGCCCGCGATGAACGCCGACCGAGCCAGGCCCAAGATCGTACGCATCCAGCGTCGTCACGAACGGCGCCAGCGCGGTGGACATCCGATCAACAGGCACGGTCACCCTGCCACAGTACGGCGGCTGAGGCCGTGTAGCCGACGCATGCCGGCAACAAGGGATGCCCGTAACTCGGATCTGCGGCTGGACGAGCACGTGCGCGTCCACGGCAGGGCAGCGGCGTGTGCACCGTCCTGCTGGACGACCGCGGCTACGTCGCGCTACTGAAGCTGGCGGAGATGGACTGGGCGCAGGAGATGACCGACAGCGATGAGAAGCGGCTGTCGCTGATGGTGTGGCTGAAGTGCTGTCAGCGGCTGGGGCGGTTCCCGCGGCTGGCCGAGATCCCGGCCCAGGTGATCGAGCACGTACGGAATGGGCTGGGCCTGCCGGAGCAGGTCGGCATGATGGACGTGGCTGAAGGGGGTGCCCCCTTCCAAGATCGCCCATTTCGCGGCCGAGGCGCGGATGACCGGCGTCGCCGCGGCCGTGGACGCGGGCTATCCCGAAAACGCCGACCTGGCCATTGATGAGCAGGGCCGGCCCTCGCTCAAGACCAACAAGTCCGCCGGGCGCAGCGCCGAGGCGCTCAAGCCGGCCACGGCGGTCAAGGGCCGGCTGCCGGAACGCTCGCTTCTGGAGATTCTGACCCGGACCACCCGGCATCTGCCCCGGTTGTGGGGGGAGGGGAACGCGGTGGCCGCCGACGGTACCAAGTACGACATCTGTGGACAATCTGATCGCCGAGTTCCATATCCGGTACGGAGGCTTCGGCGGCGTCACTTACCCCCACATAGCCGACAATTACATCGCGCTGTTTTCCAGGTTTGTGCCGTGCGGGGTGTGGGAGGCGGTCTACATCCAGTCGTTCCCCGTCCTTGGTTCAGTGCGCCTGTTCGGGTTCGAGCTGCTGCCGCGCATCCGCAACTTCCGGGCCCTGACCTTCCATCGGCCTGAGCCGGGTATGCGCAACCGGCACATCGACGCGCTGTTCGGCGAGCCGATCCATTGGCAGCTGATCGAGGATCGCTGACAGGATCTGACGAAGTTCGGCGACTACGTCTACAACCTGAAGCGCCGCTGGAGGACATGGAAGTCCACCTCGACCTCGAGGGGGAGGCGGGGGCTCGGCGTTGACGAGCCCCCGCGCCTGGCGGGGGGTGGCGAAGAACACGCCGACGCGCGCCCGCCACGGGGCGATGAGGTGCCGCGAGCCGCGGTTGGCTCAGTAGTCGGCGTCCCAGGTCGGGGCGGTGTCGCGGGCGATGCGGATGTCGTCGTTGGAGGCTCCGGCCGCGATCATCGGCCAGACCATCTCCTGCTGGTTCACGCGGAAGTCGATGACGACGGGGACGTCGTTGATCTCCATGGCCTTGCGGATGGTCGCGTCGAGGTCCTCGGCGTGATCGCAGCGCAGGCCGACACCGCCGTACGCTTCGCCCAGAGCGGCGAAGTCAGGCAGCTGCGGGGTGCTGCAGTCGACGCCGAAGTGACGGTCGTCGAAGAACAGGGACTGGAGCTGGCGCACCATGCCCAGGCCGGAATTGTTGATGACCGCGACCTTGATCGCGATGCCCTCGACGGTGCAGGTGGCCAGGGTGCGGCAGGTCATCTGGAAGCAGCCGTCGCCGTCGACGGCCCACACGGTGGTGTCGGGATGGGCCAGCTTGGCGCCCATCGCGGCGGGCAGCGCGTATCCCATTGTGCCCGCGCCGCCGGAGTTCAGGAACGAGCGGGGCCGTTCCAGCGGAAGGTAGTGGCTGGCCCACATCTGATGCTGCCCGACGCCGGAGACATAGACGGCGTCGGGGCCGGCGAGCTGCCCGATCCGCTCGATGACCTGCTGTGGCGCCAGCGAGCCGTCGGCGGGCCGGTCGTAGGTCATCGGGTGGGCGGCGCGCAACGCTTCGATGGCGTCCCACCAAGGTCCGGAAGCCGGCCAGGGGGTGGGGCCGCCGATCTGGCGGACCGCTTCTATCAGGCCGGTCAGGACGTCGCGGGCGTCGCCGACGATGGGGATGTCCACCGCGCGGTTCTTGCCGATCTCCGCCGGGTCGATGTCGGCGTGCACGATCTTCGCGTGCCGGGCGAAAGTCTTCGGGTCGCCCGTGACGCGGTCGTCGAAGCGGGCTCCCAGCGCGACGACGAGGTCGGCTCGCTGCAACGCGGTGACCGCGGGCACCGTGCCATGCATCCCCGGCATGCCCAGATTCTGCGGGTGGCTGCGCGGGAACGCGCCGCGGGCCATCAGCGTGGTGACCACGGGGACGCCCGTGAGCTCGGCGAAGGTCATCAGCTCGCCGGCCGCATCGGCTTTGATGATCCCGCCGCCGGCGTACAGGACCGGCCGCTTCGCCGCGCGCAGGGCGGCCGCCGCCTGCGTGAGACTGCGCGGGTGCGGGCGCGACGTCTGGGGCACTCCTGGCAGGTCGATCCGCTCCGGGCGCACGTACGGCGCATGTTCCTGCAGGACATCCTTGGGAATGTCGACCAGGACCGGGCCGGGGCGGCCGGTGGTGGCGACGTGGAAGGCTTCCGCGATCGCACGCGGGATGTCCACGGCCGCGCGCACCAGCCAGTTGTGCTTGGTGATGCCCTGGGTGATGCCGCAGATGTCGGCCTCCTGGAAGGCGTCGGTGCCCAGCAGGGGGCGAATGACCTGGCCGGTCACCGCCACCACAGGCACCGAATCCATCGCGGCATCGCACAGCGGCGTCACCAGGTTCGTCGCGCCGGGCCCGGAGGTCGCCATGCACACCCCGGGCCGGCCGGTCGCGGTGGCGTAGCCGGCCGCCGCATGACCGGCGTCCTGCTCGTGCCGCACCAGAATGTGGCGCAGCCGAGTGGAGTCCATCAGCGGGTCGTAGGCGGGCAGGATCGTCCCGCCCGGCATCCCGAAAATGAGCTCCACGCCCGCTTCTTCCAGGGCCTGGACCAGGATCTGGGCACCCGTCATCGTCTCTGTCACAGCGTCTTCCTCATGTGAGCGCGCGTGTGCGTCATCCCCGATGGGCTCGCAGACATCGCACGTTGCTGGATTCGGACGGCTCTCACCATTCCGCGAAGAGCGGATCGCGTACGGATCGAGCGACGCGATGGAGAGCCGGAGCAGACAACCGCACGAGGATCTACTCGAAGCAGTAACGACGAACCCGCCCGCGACCCCGTGATTTCAGGGCCTGCCCGGTGTCTCCGCAGGTTCCGTCCGCCCACTATAGGCGCCCGCGCCAACTGATCGGCAACCACCCCCGAGGCACGCACGCGAATTACATGGCGAGATCAGAGGCAAACCCCTCGATTCCCAACGTGATCAACAAGTTGCTCGTCATGGGCCGCCAAGAGAGCCGAGAGCACCGATGCTCAACCACGGCTGCCTGGCATCCGTACCCGCCCCCTCCCTGGTCTGCTGCGTCAACCGCGACTTCGTACTGACCGTCCGCCACGGCGAAGCCCCCGACCTGGCCGCCGTGCGCCGCCGCCTGGAAGACCAGCACGGCCTCTGGCCCGCGGCCCAGAGGCCGTGCGAGACCGAACGCGCCCAATTCACTGCGGTGTTGCAGACCATCCGATCCTCCGGAGCCGGCCTGGAGGGGTCGCGCATGGTCGGCCGGGACCTCGCCGACAAGCTCCGCATTGTGCTCCCCGGCGTGGAGGAGGTGACGATCGGCCGCGTGCTGCACAAGGCGGGCATCGAGATCGCCATGCGCGTGCAGGCGGGAGCCTCTCCAGGAGACATCGCTGCGGCCTTCACCATGGCCGTTATCGATTTGGTCGCACCCGCGCTGGGCGACGACCAGCCCGGTGAACGCGCCGAACCTCCGCCGGGCCCGTGCTGGATCAGGAACGGTGCCACGATCGCCACGGCGCCCCGGTCGCTCGTGCCAAGGCATCCCTCGCCACCGCTCGGGGTGGCTGCGCCAGCTACCACCCCCGGCTTCGCGAGGTCATGCGGATTCGCCGAAATGCATCCATGCGGCCCGGAGGGCCGCCGTCGACATCCTTCGGGAGGGTCCCGGTGACAGCGGACACCGGACACCGATGACCTGGCCGTACTCGAGGGTGTGCCGGGGACGGCACCGAACCTGGAGGCAGGGCTTCTGGCGCTCGCGGCGCTGTCACTGCCGGCCACAGCCGTCCCGGGTGCTGAGGATCGCATCGCTACCGCCGCGGCGATGAAGGACCCGTACGACACCTACCTGGCCAGCTTGGACAGCGACGAGTCACGGCGCAGCATGGGCGGATGCCTCGACCGGATCACCCGCCTCATCCTCGGCTGCCCGCTCGATGATGCGAGCGTCAGCGGACGCGGCCCAGCAGTGGTGGCTGCTGCGCTACGAGCACACCGTGCACCTGCGGGCCCAGATCCTCCGGCAGGGCTGGTCTGACGCCTACGTCAACAAGCATCTGAGCGCACTGCGCCGCGTGCTGGAGGAAGCCTGGCGGCTGGGCGGGATCACCGGAGAGGACTACCAGCGCGCCCGCAGCGTCAAGGACGTCAAGATCGAACGCGGCCCCGCCGGCTGCTACATCCCCGACGAGGTGATCGGGGCGCTCCTGGCCACCTGCCTGGCCGACGACACCCCCGCCGGCGCACGGGACGCCGCGCTCATCGCCGTGCTCGACAGCTGCGGCCTGCGCCGCGCCGAAGCAACCAACCTAGCGATGAACGACTACGGGGCCTTGACCGCGGGCAGGCTACGCGTTGTCGGCAAGGGCAACAAGGAACGGCATCTGCCGCTCTCGTCGTTCGCCACCGGGCTGCTGGAGCGCTGGCTGGCCATCCGCGGCGACGGCGCCGGAGCGCTGTTCCCACGCCTGGAACGCAACGGCGCCCCGCGGATGAAGAACGGCCGGCCCCGGCACATGCAGCCCCAGGGCATCGCCGACATCCTGACCAAGAGAAGCCAGCAGGCGAAGACCCGCCGAGTACGGCCCCACGACATGCGCCGCACCTTCATCAGCAACATGCTGCCGGTCGTGGACGCCATCAAGGCCGCCAGACTGGCCGGACACGCCAGACCGGAGACGACCATGGCCTACGATCTGCGCCCCGCCACCGAGCTTCGGGACGACATCGAGAGGCTGCGCGTTCCGCCTGTCCGCCCTCTGAACCGCCGCCCGGACGACCAGCGCGCCCTGTATAGCAGCCCCGGCCCGGCGGCCGAGCTTTCCGGCGCCCTGGAGAAGAGGTAACGATGTTCAACCTTCGCGCCAGCGAGGAGTGCGGCCAAAGGGTTCAGCCCCGAGCGCCTGCGGCCCCTCGCCTCCCGGTCGATGACCCTGCAGGATGGCCGGCAGAAGCTGGTTGCCGTCCCCGCGTGCCCGCACTGCGAGGTGGACTGAACGTCCGCAACGACGGCCGGGACCGGGGTGCGCCTCCAGCGGGCCGAAGGTGTCCTGGCCGAACAGCGCGGACGCGATGGACCCGGCGCTGCTCCCGATCGCTGACGGCCACGGCTGCCCCGAGATGGAGGCCGGAGTGCCCGGTACCGGCGGCGACAAGCCCTGCGAGGTCTGCGGCGACCCCCTTGAGATCTGCGCAGATCAGCGGCGCCTGACCTACGAACGTTGCTGCCCAGCGTGCTCGACCCGGGACACCCACGCGTGTGGCACGTTATGCGGCATCAGCTGGGGCGTGTGCCCCGATCATGGAGCGACGCTCGCGGTCAGCAGCGCGGCCACCGCATGCCAGGAGTGCGGCCGCAGCTGGCCGGACGACCGGTTGAACCAGCCGTGCCCGGACCCGATCACCAGGACTGAGGAAGCACGACATCTCATGCGTACGGGCATGTGCGGTGGCCACGCGATGGCGCTCGCCGCGGTGTACGGCATCGAAACCGAACCGCTCCGTCCAGGTCAGGCCGCCCCCGAAGCCGGGGAATGGGACTACGGGGGTGAGGCCGCCCTGTACGTGCGCCGCCGCTACCAACTGCCGACGGCCAAGCGGCGCGCCCGCATCATCGTCAACGGTCTGCCGGGCACCATCCTCGGCTTCCGTGGCGCCTACCTGCAGGTGCGCTTCGACAGTAACCCCACCGGCCGCGTCCTGCGCCACCCGACCGCACACGTCACCTACCCGACAGCCGAGCAGCCCGGGCCCGAGCCTGCCCGCCGGCCAATCGGCCCGCCTCCAGCAAGGAGATGCCTTGTGACCACGCAGCCGCCTCGGCTCACCCGCGCCCATGCCACGCCGCTGCTCCTGCCCGCACCTGCCGGACACCTCCCCCGAACGGTTCTGGTGCTCACCGACGATGAACGCCTCACCTACGCCACCGCGCAGGCCGTGCTCGATGGACAGGCCGGGAGCACCGTCCTCACCCGAGCCGAGCTGCTCAACGCGGAGATCCGCGTGCTGCCCGGCACCGGCGGCCGTCTCGCCCCGGCTGCGTCCTCCGGCTGGACGACGTGCTCCACTACCTCAACGAATGGCTGGCCAGCGAGCATCTGACATCCGCTTCGGACCCGGCGACACACCTGAGCAGGGGATGACGACCTCAGGCAAGCAAGGAGCCGCCGGCACCCGCGCAGGGAGACACCGCGACATGATCCATCCACACGCAGCATGTTCCAGCGCCGAGTTCGCCGCCGCGTGGTGGGCGAACTCGGGCACGGGCGGCGAGTCCGGCTCCAGGTGAGCCACCACGCCGTGGACCCGATCCTGGGCGACGCTCTGGCCGAGGCGGAGATCGACCTGAGCGACGGGCGTCTGGCGTTCGCTCTTCCTTCTGCCGCCATGGAGATCACCCATGACGCTGTTGTCGTCCAGCACGCCGACACCGCTGATCCTCCGCAGATCGTGTGGCAGCCAAGCTCCGATCAAGCCGGCTCGTAGGTTCCGCGCGGCCGCACGATGCCTGGTGCGATTCCGCCGCCCGGCGAGGCTCTCGCTGGGCAGGAGCGGGAGCACCTCGTGGTTCCACAGTCGCGGTTTCGCAGGTCCGCGGCTGGTGCATCAACGAACGGAGACGAACGTGAGCGGACTGTACGACGACGGCGCCCGCGACGGATCTGCTGGCCCAGCGGGCTTCGAAGGTCAGGACGCCGAGGATGACATCGGCAGCTACGACGACGGCGCCTGCTACGGGCCCGATGACAGCGAAGGACGGCGATGAATCACCGGCAGCAGATCGGCGTCACCTGTCTAGCGCTCAGGCGTATGAGCGGCGCAGCGCCCGCGTCGTCTTCGTCGAAGAGCTGGCCGACGCCGCTCGGCAACTGCAGGTCCAGCGCGCCGAAGTTCGCCGACGAGAACGCCACGGCGTTCGCTGCGGACACACGCCGGCTGTTGGCCGCCGCCGGTGAGCTTCACATGCGCGCTGGCCAGCTGGACACCCTCGACCGGCGCGCACGTACACGCCCACGCCCGGCGGGCTCGCCCTACCGTGACTGGCCGTACTGATGTCGGTGGCCTACGGGGGCCTCGGCTTAGCTGATGAGATTCACGGTGCGGCGGAAGGTCGCGGCAGCGGCTTCCAGGTCCGCGAGGACCATGCGCCAGTCCGCGGTCTCGTCCTCGTCCATGTCGACCTAGTTCTGTTCGCCGAACTCGCGGGCGAACTCGCCAACGTGCTCGGCGGTCTCGGCCAGCTTGTTCAGCACGGTCCCGACGCTCATCCCGCCGGTGGGGCGGTGCGGAATCGGTAGAGCAGCAGCGGGATCTTCGGCAGCGGCACGACGTTCTCCTCAGGAGGTCAGGGGCTGGTCAGTGGGGTTGCCTTCAGCAGCGGCCGTGAGGGTCTTGTGGACGACGCCGACGGAGACCTTCACCCCGGCGGCGATGGTGCGGATGGATTCCCCACGCCGGCGACGGTCGAGGATCGCGGCGCGTTTGTCGTCGTCGACCACCGGGCGGCGGCCGCCGACCTTGCCCTGCTTTCGGGCGGTCTCCAGGCCGTTCTTGGTCTTGCGGACGATGTCGCGGCGGCGATCCTCGGCCAGGGCGAGGGCCAGGTCGAGGATGAAGGAGCGTTCGGTGTGCTCGCCGACGGCTATGCCCTCCAGCACCTTGACGCCCACGCCTTGCTGGAACAGGTCGTTGAGGACGATCAGTCCTTCCAGGAGGTTGCGGCCGAGCCGGTCGACTTCCTGGACGGTCAGCAGGTCGCCTTCGCGGATGTAGGACAGCGCGGTGAGGAGGTCGGGCCGGTCGCTGGTGGCGAGCTTGCCGCTGGCCTTCTCCTCGATGACCGTCAGGCAGATCGGATCGAGGGCGTCGTGCTGCCGCTGGGTCTTCTGCTTGTCGGTGCTGACCCGGACCAGTCCGATGAGCGCCATGGCGAAGCACCTCCGTTCATCAAACGTCACGCGCGAGGTACCTGAACGGCAGCAGAGCGCGATCGAAGATGAACGGAAAAATGAACACCCGAACCGGACACGGCGCACGGAGGTCCCCGTTCGGCCGGGTGTTCTTGGTTGCGTTCGTCAAACGGTCGTTAGATGAACCTGGACGAAGAGCGCGACCTGATCACCGGAAGGCGCGACGCCACGCGGCTCGGCTTCGCTTCATGGGGTGTGGTGATGAGTTTTGACTGGGCGCGATGAGTTCTGCTGTTGAAAGCGGTCCACCTCAGGACCCCATGTAAGACGGGCCGGGAATCACCGGGCCGAGCAATACAGAGGAGGACCCTCATGGGCAAGATCTTCAGCCACATGACGATGTCGTTGGACGGATACATCGCGCAACCGGATGACCAGGTCGGCGAGCTGTTCGACTGGTACGAGTCCGGAGACGTGGCCGTGCCGAACCCCAACGAGGACATCTCGGTCAAGGTCGATGACGCGGGTGCGGAGGCATGGCGAGACCTGACCGAGAACACCGGCGCGCTCATCGCCGGCCGCCGCCTGTTCGACATCGCCGGTGGCTGGAACGACAAGCATCCGGCCGGCGCACCCGTTGTCGTGGTCACGCACCGCCCGCCGGCGGATGCCGCCGCCAGGTGGCCGACGACGACGTTCGTCGACGGAGTCGAAGCGGCGATCAATCGGGCGAAACAGATCGCCGGCGACCGGAACGTCACGATCGCCAGCGCGAACGTGACGCAGCAGGCACTCGCTCTCGGCCTGGTGGACGAGGTGTGCGTCAGCCTCGTACCGGTGCTGTTCGGCGAGGGTATCCCGTACTTCTCCAAGATCGAGGGCGGGCACCTCCTGCTCGACGACCCGATCGTCATCCAGAGCCGACGTGCCTTGCACTTGCGGTATCCGGTCCGTCGCTAGCCTCTGTTCGGGGCCGGTCGCACGCGCGAGCTCACCGATGAGGCCGCCGCCATCGCGGTCCGGCCGGCCAGGGCCCGCCGCTGCCGCGTGATCATGACACGTTGCCTACTCTAAACGGCGGGCCGCCAGGGCTGAGCGGTGCCAGCCCTGGCCCAGCCCCCGTGCGTCACGGGGTGCTGGGTCGCCCGAGTGGGACGCCGTCCAGCTCCAGGTGGCGACTCATGTCGAGCTCGAAGCGCCCGTACAGGTTCAGATGGGACCAGAACAGAGCCGTCAGCCCGCGCCGGTCGGCCGGGCTCAGCCGTTTTCGCCCGGTAGCGCTCATCCGTTAACGCTACGTGGGGATCCCGAGACATTACAGAGAGCTACTTTGGGCTGGTTGCATGGACCCGAGTGGGGGGCCGGCTGCGCCGCGCCGAAGTGGTCGGCCTGGACCTGGACCAGCCGGAGCCAGCCGACCCCGCCCGGCTGCGCCAGGCCAAGAAGGCGCGCCTCGTTGGTCTGCGCGGTAAGGGCCGCACCAGTTGCACCGTCTTCCTCGGCCGCGACGCCCGCCAGGCGCTGGCCGACTACCTGGCGGCGGAGCGGCCGGGTGACGCCGCCGCCAGCACCGTGGCGGCCGCTCTGCTACTGTCGACCCCCTCCATCGCTGCCTGCCGCCCCGACGGCCGCCTGTCACCCCGCTCGATCAACACCATCCTCGGCGAGATCGGCCGCCTACACCACGCCCAGGTGTCCGACCCCGAGCACAGGCTCGGCACGCTTCGCCCGCACGACGCCGGCACACCTTCGCCTTCGCGCTGTCTTAGGACTCCGGCCACAACCGCGCCGAGCTCGAGCGGCGCCTCGGCCAGGCCAACGACCGCTACCTGCGCCTGTGCGCCAACCCGCCCGACGACGTCGCCGCCGGGTATATCGAGAATCTGTGCCCCGCCGAGATCCCCACAGTGCCGCTGCTGCCTTCTGACCTGCGCAAAACGCCCATCGCGTGTACCGGGTGATCGCAGTCTTACAGACACCCCAAATCGGGCGGATATGGCTCTGAGTAATAGTCTCCTGAGGGAAGCAAACCGTACACCGTCCCCGGCAGCCGAAGCGCATCACGTCAGGTCAACGCCGTGGCCGCTGAAGTCGACGGCGACCTGGTGACCATCATTTGGACGCGGAAGTCGTGGGGATGGGGACCGAAATCTTGGCCTGAACCGGTCAGGTGACGCTCTCACGTCGCCGGAGACGTGGGTGAAGTGGTCCAGGTAGCCGGTCCAGGAGTGCACCTCCAGCAGGGCTTCGGGCAGGTCCACGATGGGCATGCGGGCGTCGATGTCGGCGCGCAGCGCGGTCAGCGAGGCGGGCTCGTCCAAGCGGTCCAGGCCGGTGAGCACCAGGTGGTCCTTGCCATTTTCGTCTTTGGCCAGGCGGACCCAGTCGTTGCGGCCGTCGTCGTCGCCGGCCAGGCCGGCGGCCAGTTGGCGGTAGGCGAAGTCCAGCGTGCCCGCCCATCGCTCCACATCGGCGCCGGGCCGCGGGGACAAGTTCAGCTCATCGCAGATGCGGGGCCGGGACCGCTCCCACTCGGCGCCCTTCAGCAGCCCGGCGGTGGGGTCGCCCCACTTGCGCAGGCCTGGCACGAACACCTCATGGCGGCGCAGCGATTCGCGCAGCCGCTCGACGGCCGCCACGGTGTAGGCGCCCTTGTTGAAGGTGCCCGCGTGCTCGCCGCGCTTGGGGAAGACGCGCCGGTGCCAGGCCGAGGTGAGCAGGTCCGCGGGAACCTCGCGGGGGTCGATGTCGGTGCGGCGGCGCTCGATCGCTTTGAGGAAGTCCACCGCTTGCAGGACCTCATGGCCGCGCCGCACCCCTTGCCCAGGTGTCTCGGCCACGCCGGCGTCGAAGTCGAGGTGCTTGAGCAGCTTGGGCAGGAAGCGCCGGACGGTGGCGTAGCGATCCAGCAGTTCTTCTTGGAAGTCTTCATCCGGTTCGCGGGCGATGTCGCCGATGACGTCGGCGGCGGCGTGGATGGCGGCCAGATCCATCTCATCGAGGGCGGCGCGGATGTCGCCGTCGAGGATTTCGGCGACGGAGCGGATCTTCAGCCACACTTCACGCAGCACGATCGCCGCGGTGTCGAGGTCTTTGAGGGTGCGCATCCGCTCCTTACCGGCTCGATGCGCCGAGGTGCGCAGCAGATCGCCGACCGCCAGGTCGAACACCTCGATCGCGTCGTCGGCCGACTGCGGGGCCATGGTCGCGGCGAAGGCGACCAGGGTGGCGAGCCTACGGTCGCCGGCCAGTTCGGCGACGGCCTGGGCGCGGGCGGCGTGGGCGAAGCGGGCCAGCGCGGCGATCTTGCCGGGCGGCACCGCGCTCAGGTCCCAGCCGGCCGCGCCCAGGTCGCGCAGTTCCACATGCCGATCCAGGGCTTTGACCAGGCCGGTGCCGCTGACGTCGGTGGGGCTTTTGCGTAGGCGGTCCAGCCGGGAGACCCGCAGGCCCGCCTCGACCTTGACCAGGTTCTCCAGCACGACGACCTGGTTCGGGCTGGGGGCGGCGGCAAGCAGCGCGTACTGGCGGGCGGCGACGCGCTCGCGCAGCGCGGCGATCAGCCGCTCCAGGGTGGTGACGCCGGGCAGCAGGATCTTGGCCTCCAACAGGCGGTGGGTGGCCAGGTCGAATAGCACGATCGGGCGCTCGCCCGTGGTCCAGGCCCGTTTGTAGAGCCAGCAGGCCAGCGCGAACCACTGCTCGCCGGCGAAGGCGGTGAAGCCGTAGGCGGTGCGGATCTGCTCCTGATGATCCCAGCGGGCCTCCTTGCTGCCGTACCCCTTCAGGTCGGCCGCCTGCAGGCCGAGCTGCTCGGCGACGTAGTCGACCACCGCGGCGGGAGCGTGCTCGGGATCGTCGAGGAAGCAGTTCCGCTGTTCACCGGCATAGCCGAACGCGTGACGGCCGTACTCGGGCACGAGATAGATGCGGATGGGAACTACGGCAGAAACGGGCCGCGCTCTTGGGGATGAGGGGAGGCTCACTACGTTCCCAGGGGATTGACACCCACGCCCTCCTCCGACACCGGCAATAAACCGAATGCACGGAACCGACCGGGTGGTGTTGCATACAGACGTGACCGGCGGACCCCTCGCACTCCTCCAGGAAGCAGTCGACCGTACACGGGCGCTGACGCAACGCCGGCCGCCGGCTCAGCGGCGACGGCTGCAGCACGGCGCTGCCTCGGGGTGATCCGGACGTGAGCGCTCTCCTTGACCGTCCCCTGACGGCACGGGACGACGACGGCCTCGGGGTCCGCTATGCCCGGCCGCGCCGACCTGGTCACGACGCGTCAGACGCTCGGCCGGCCCAAGGGCCTGCGCCGCACACATCAACTCCGGCAGGGAGAGGCACCGAACACATGAAGGACACCGAGATCCCGCGGGCGGTGGCCGCGGCCGTCGACACGGCCGCCGAGTACGGTCTGGGCGCCGACGACGCCGCTGTGCTGCACAACTCGAACCGGATCGCCGTCCGGCTGCGGCCCAGCGGCGTGCTCGCCCGGGTCGCGCCCCTCGCGCACCGCCTCGACTTCGAGGTCGAGATCGCCCGGCACCTCGCCGGGACCGGCAGCCCAGTGGCGGGTCTCGATCCGAGGGCCGAGCCCCGCGTCCATGTCCGCGATGGCTTCGCCGTCACCCTCTGGACCTACTACGAGCCCACCGCCGCACCCGAGAGCCACCCGCCCGCTGCCTACGCCGACGCCCTGGCCCGGCTGCACGCCGGCCTGCGCCGCATCAACCTCGCCGCACCGCACTTCACCGACCGCGTCGCCGACGCCCTCCGGGTGGTCGAGGACCCCGCCGTCAGCCCGGACCTCGGCGCCGCGGAACGCGCCCTGCTGACCGACACCCTCCACGAAATCAGCCGCGCGATCCTGGACCGCGGCACGCGGCAACAGCTCCTGCACGGCGAACCGCACCCCGGCAACCTGCTCGCCACCGCGGACGGACCGCTCTTCATCGACCTGGAAACCGCCTGCCGCGGCCCCGTCGAGTTCGACCTCGCGCATGCTCCGGAGGACGTCGCCGCGCACTACCCGGGCGCCGACTCCGGGCTGCTCGCCGACTGCCGGATCCTCAGCCTCGCCCTCGTGGTCTCCTGGCGTTGGGACCGCGACGACCAACTCCCCGACGGACGCGGAAGGGGCCGGGAGTGGCTCGCCCAGCTGCAGGCCGCCCTCGACCGCCGGGAGCACGCCGCCAGTGGCGGCCGCTGAGCGGCGCCCCCGCCGAACTGGCCACACTGCGCCGCCTGGTCGGCGACGGCGTCTCGGTCACCGAGGCCGCCCGCACCCTCAAGATCGGCCGCTCCACTGCCTACGAGGCGCTGGCCCCGCCCATCCGCCGGCCATTACGCCGCGTGACTTTGACAGCATCCGAGCGAGCGAACACGCGACAGCTGATTACGCGAGGTCGCCAGTTCTGAACCCGTAGAGGAGAGCGCCCTGCCGCTGCCCCAGATCCCGCTCGACGACCCGCGTGTCCTGGCCCTGGCCCTGGCCAAGGCTCACCAGCAGCTCGCCCCACGACGGGCGCTCGCCCCGACCTGGGAGGAGCTGACTGACAAGGAGCGGGAGGGCTCCCTTCCCGATGCCCGGACACCACTCCGCGTCCGAACTCCAGGCGAAATCCTGGGCACGCCTGCCTCTTCCGCCTCGGCGCAGACACAGCCGAACGCATCACTCGCGAAGACGCCCCGCCAATCGCCGCTGCGGACCCCAACGGGCTTATTTCGTTACCGGCAGGCCTTTCACTGTGGGATGTCCATCACCACTGAGCGCGCCCAGCAGGCGCAGCCCGTCCTCGGTGGGGCTCCCGGGTGCCGCGGACAGCACCAGCAGCTCCATGCCCGATTCATCCGGCAGCGCGAAGTTCTCCTGGTGCAGTTCCAGCAGTCCGACCAGCGGGTGCCGGTACGCCTTGCGTCCATGTGTGCGGGCGCGTACGTCCGCGCGGGCCCAGAGGCGGCGGAAGCGCTTGCTGCCCATCGCCAGCTCGCCGATGAGCGAGGCCAGGCGCGGGTCGTCGGGGTATTTGCCGGCCGCCAGTCGCAGGTGCCCGACGACGTCGAGGGTGCATTCCTCCCAGTCGGCGTACAGGCCGCGTTCGGCTTCCTCAAGGAAGATGTGCCGGGCGGTGTTCAAGCCCGGCATCTCCCGGCCGTAGAGGAGCCCGGCGAGGCGGTTCGAGGCGACCACGTCCAGCCGGTGGTCCATGATCAGGGCGGGCGCGTCGGTGACCAGGTCGAGTACGCGCAGCAGCTCCGGCCGCAGGCGCCCGCTGGGCGACTTCGCGCGGCGGCGGCGCTGCCGGGCAAGCCGGTACAGGTGCCCGCGTTCGGTCTCGTCGAGGCCGAGGACGCCGGCGAGCGCGTCGAGGACCTGCTCGGAGGGCTGGGTGGCGCGGCCCTGCTCCAGGCGTACGTAGTAGTCGACGCTGACCCCGGACAGGTGCGCGACCTCTTCGCGGCGCAACCCTTCGACGCGGCGGCGGCTGTCGGTGGGGATGCCGACGGCGGAAGGGTCGACCCGGGAGCGCCGGGTGCGCAGGAAGCCCGCGAGATCGTCCATGCCCCCAGTATGGCTCCGGTAGCGCACGTGAAGGTGGTCCTGCTGTTACCAGGAAGTCCCGTCCGATGGAAGAGGCGTCCCTGAACGACGCGGCCTCGGCGGCCGAGCATCTATGGCGACACACTTCCTTGAAGGGAACAGCCATGAAGACGCTCATTGTCTACGCCCACCCTGAGCCGCGTTCACTGAACGGCGCACTGAAGGACCTCGCCGTGTCCACTCTCGAAGCCGCCGGGCACGAGGTGCGGGTGAGCGACCTGTACGCGATGAACTGGAAGGCCGTGGTGGACGCGGCGGACTTCGGCGAGCACGCCACGAGCCCGCTGCAGGTGATACCGAGTTCGGCCGGGGCATACGACGCCGGCGCGCTCACGCCCGACGTGGCGGCCGAGCAGGAGAAACTGCTGTGGGCCGACACGGTGATCTTCCAGTTCCCCATGTGGTGGTACACGATGCCCGCGATCCTCAAAGGCTGGGTGGACCGGGTGTTCTCCTACCACTTCGCGTACGGCGTCGGAGTGCACGACGAGACCCAGTACGGCGAGCGTTTCGGTGAGGGGACGCTGCAAGGGCGGCGGGCGATCCTGTCGGTGACCGTCGGGGGCTTGGAGTCCCACTACACCGATCGCGGGATCAACGGCCCGATCGAGGACCTGCTGTTCCCGATCCACCACGGGATCCTGTACAACCCGGGCGTGGAGGTGCTGCCGCCGTTCGTGCTGTACGGCACCGACCGGATGACCGACGAGGACTACCCGGACGTCGCCAAGGCATGGGAGCAGCGCCTGCTCACCCTGGAGTCGACCGAGCCGATCGCGTTCCGGCGCCAGAACTTCGGTGACTACGAGATCCCATCACTGCGGTTGAAGGAGGGCCTGGAAGTGCCGGGCCGCAAGGGTTTCGGCCTGCACGTGCGGGATTAGCCGCCAGCGAGGGACAGGACGAGCGACCACCCGCATCAGAACGGCCAGTGACGACAACCCGAGCCCCGACGGCTCGCTGCGGAACCGGCCCCGGTCCGGGGCCGGCGTCTCATTGTCGGACGGTGGCCGGCCAGCGGCGGACGTCGGTCATCGCGGTGCCGTCGCTGTCGGCGTCGATCCAGGCGGCCAGGTCCGCGATGGAGATGTGGGCGAGCGCACGAGACCAGGCGTCCTGGGCAGCCGCCATGGCTCGGGCGATGGCGCATGGTCGCGAGCATCGTTCGGCGGGGAGGCCGAGCGGCCCCCGCTGTCTGATCTCGGCACATCGGTAGGCCGGTTCGTCTCCGTCGATGGCCTGCAGCACCTCCAGCGCGCTGATCTATGAGGCAGTCCTGGTGAGGGTGTAACCGCCGATCTGGCTCGCGACAGCGCCTGCAAGTGCTTGGCCGGTAACGCCGGGGGAGTGCCGTGCAACTCGGCCAGCCGTGCCGCCGGCACTGGCTCCTGGGCCCGGCTGAGCGTGACGCAACTGTGCAGTGCCCATTCCACGCCGGCTTCACCGGGCTGTGCCGCCGCAAGCGGTGACCTTACCGGCCCTCCGTAGGCCTTTAGCCTCTCCGCCCACCCGGCGGCGAGGATGTAGCTGGCGGGGGTGAAGCCCTCCAGGAATCGGATGCCGGAGGGAGCGAGAAGGGCCCGGCCGGGGCGGGGGAGAGGGCGGTCACGGTCAGCCTCCGTGTGCGGTGAGTGTGTAGCCCTCTGGGCCCTCGAAGGAGAACATCGGCCCGAAGGGGCTGTCCGTCATCGGGGTGAGGATCTTGATCCCGGCGGCAGTGAGCTGGTCGTGGAGCTTGTGAGCATCGGAAGTCTGGAACCAGAGCACCACGCCGAGACCAGGCCGTGCGGCGTTGGCGAGGTCGATGCCCGGGAGGAGCTCGCGGACGGCGAACGGGGTCGGCTTGGTGTCGAACACGACCCCATGCGGCGGCGAGACTGCGGCCCGGCGCAGGCCCAGATGCTGCTCGCAGAAAGCCGCCGCTGCGTCCACGTCGCGGACCTGCAGGGCTACGAAGTCGGGGCCGTCGATGGCGACAGACATGGTCTTCCTCGATTCTTATGTCAGAACTTTGACATAACCGAGACTAGAACGCCGGGGTCGCCCATGTCAAAATGCTGACATGATGGAGAGCATGCCGGCCGAGCCACCCCACCTCGCGGAAGACGTCACCCAACACGTGGGATACCTGATCAAACGCGTTCAGGCGGCCCTGCGCGGTGCCATGGACGGGGTCCTGCGCGAGCACGGGCTGACCGTGCCGCAATACGCCACTCTCGAGCTCCTGGCCCTGCACCCCGGCATGTCCAACGCCGACCTCGCCCGCGCGACCTTCGTCACCCGGCAGTCCGGAAACGTCGTCCTGCGGGGCCTGCAGGAAGCGGGACTGATCACCCGCCCCGCCACCGCCGACCACGGCCGCGCCCGGCCCGCCCACCTCACCGAGGAGGGCCACAGAAGCCTGGCCGCGGTCCAGGCCGCCGTCTACGCCATCGAACGGCGCATGGTCAAGGCGATCCCGCCACAGCGCATGGCAGCGCTCCTCACCGACCTCGACCGCATAGCGGCAGCCCTGGAGGAATGACCTGCCAAAGCCGGGCACTGCGTCCTGCAGACCGGGCCAGTGGTTCGCCGGCATTGCCGCACGTCACCGCTCGTGCATCATCCTTTGAGGCGCGGGCCGGCGTGCCCGGCCAGACACAGCCAGCGGCCCTCTTCCTTGACCCAGGTCTGGGTCATCGGCATCCGGAACGTCAGGCGGTCGCCTTCGCCGGTAACGACGTCGTCGGCCGCCACGCAACGCAGCACCGCGACCTGCCCGACCACCACCACCTCGGCATCGGTCAGGGACTGCTTCTTCCACCTGATGGCCCCGGCTGTGTTGGACAGCACATAGTCGTCTCGATCGAACTGCTCGCCCAAATGCGACGTCCAGTGAAAGTCCGGATGCAGCAACCGGCGTAGCCGATCAGGATCTCCTGCGGCCAAAGCGCGGGCGCGCTCGAAGGCCGCCTCGATGACCTCCTGCTCCGCATTCATGTCCGGAGTCTCAGCGTTGACACGTAAGAGATCAAGGCTGGTGTCCGATGTGGTGCGGCAGGTTCCGTAACCGGCGCGGGCGCGAGTCACCTTGTGTTCGAGGACACCCCTGCCGTTCACCTCGACATTTGACGGCGATGTGGGTGGCGCCCTGTCGGCGATGGCGGGCAGGGCTTGGAGCGCGAGGTCGAGGACGTGAACAGCCCGTCCCCGTGGGGGTCAGTCGTCGCTTGGGAGCCTGGCCTCGCCTGCCGGCTGGCGAACCGCGGTCTCGACGAGCTTGCCGACGTGCGCTGCGGGAACGACGATGCCGGGAGTCTGGAGTGTCCAGCGGAGGAAGGCCTCAACGCTCATGGCGGGCGTTTCGCCGAGATAGGGCCTGATGTATACCGGTGTGTTCGGTTCACTGCGCCAGCTGGCGGCGAGCGCGCCGATGTCCACCGCGTCATAACCGAGGACGTCCAACAGCCGGGCGGCCTCTGTCTTGGCCTCCGCGTCGTCACCGGCGATGGGCAGGGCACTGCGGTCCGGCGCGCCCGAGGGCCGGGCGAGGGTGAACAGCTGGTGCGGGGTGATGTTGTTGAATGCCTTGACCACCTGCGAGCCCGCGAGGTGGCGCTGCATCAGGGTGCTGGAGGTCAGTTCGCCCGCATCCAGTTCGGCCAGGTGGCCGTCCCGCTCGGGGTAGTAGTTCGCCGTGTCCAGCACTGTCTTGCCGGCCAGAGCTTCGGCGGGGAGCAGTTCGTACGCCTTAAGCGGGATGGCCGCCACCACCAGGTCTGCGGCGCGTGCCGCTTCTGCCGGTGTGGCCGCTCGGGCATGCCCGCCCAGCTCAGCGACAAGATCAGCGAGTGTCTCAGGCCCTCGCGAATTACTGAGGACAACCTCAAGGCCGGCCGCGACGGCCAGTCGGGCAACGGAAGAACCGATCATTCCACTGCCGATGAGTCCGAGCGTTTGGGGCACGGATGCTCTCCGTTCGTTCGTGTAGATGCCGCGATATGAGCCGGTCGCGCGTGGCTCGCCACACAGCGTGGAACCGCCGCGACCGCCCGACCAGAGCCGCGTTCTGCGTACTCACGGCGTGATCACCCGCCGCACGCTCAGACGTAGGGTTGTCGCGTGGACGACCGGACCGAGCTGAGCGAGTTCCTCAAATCACGCCGTGCCCGCCTGCGCCCGGAGGACGTCGGGCTGCGCGATTACGGTGGAGTGCGCCGGGTGGCGGGCCTGAGGCGTGAGGAGTTGGCCAGGCTGGCGGGCGTGAGCATCGCCCACTACACGCGGCTGGAACAGGGCAAGGGCGACAGCGTCTCCGGCGAGATCTTGGACGCCGTCGGCACGGCGCTGCGCATGGACACCGACGAACTGGCTTACCTGCACCGGATCGCACGGCGTCCCGTGCCGTGTGCCGCGGCCACAGCCTCGTCGGAGGTGCCTCCCAGCTTGCGCTACCTGCTGAAGTCGTTCGTGATGACGCCGGCGCTGGCGGTCGGCCGGCACACCCAGATCATCGGCTGGAACCAGCTCGCCGTGGCGGTGTTCGGCGACTTCCCCGCGCTGCCGGAGAACCGCCGCACGTTCTCGCACCTGCTGTTCACCGAGCCGTACCTCCGCGAGCTGCACCGCACCGGCTGGGAACGGGCGGCACGCGAGCACGTGGCGCATCTACGCGTTCTGCTCGGGCGGTATCGCGGGGACTCCGGACTCGCGGCGCACATCGACCACATGCGGGAGCTGAGCGCGGACTTCGCGCGGATGTGGGCGGAGCACCCGGTCGCGCAGGTCAGGTCCCGGGCGTACGTGCTGCACCACCCGGTCGTGGGGGAGCTGACCCTGCACGGCGAGCTCATC
Source organism: Nonomuraea sp. CA-141351 (assembly GCF_050944675.1). Classification (NCBI taxonomy): domain Bacteria; kingdom Bacillati; phylum Actinomycetota; class Actinomycetes; order Streptosporangiales; family Streptosporangiaceae; genus Nonomuraea; species Nonomuraea sp. CA-141351. The sequence continues at coordinate 5,956,413 of NZ_CP191982.1, read as the reverse complement.
AAGCTGCCCGACGAGCCGGCGTGCTGCGGGCTGGACCTGTTCGCCGCCGAGCCGGGCTCGGCATCTGAGCAGGCACTGCGGAAACTTGCGAGCCTGTAAGCCGGCACGCGGGCAGCTCCGGCCATAGTCGGGGGGCCGATCCGGTTCTTCACGATGTCGAATTTCGGTACCCCTTCGAGGGACGCTGTGCGAAGGTTCTGCAGAAGATCACGCAACCGGGGAGTTTGATGTGGAACGGGCGCAGTCGTCCATCGTGGACGGTGCCGCGAGCGTCTTGGGGGAGCGCCGGTGACCAGCGACGCGGTACCGATGTGGATGATCGAAGCCGCGACCGAGCGGCGGCTGGCCGGTGATGTGGAGGGCGCCTGCGCGGCCACGGGTATCGACCTGGACATCGATTTCGCGAAGGTGGCCGAGGCATGCGGCCTGGAGACCGCCGACGTGATCGCGGACGACCTGCGCCATCTGGCCCCTGACCTGCCGCGCTGGCACATGCCCCGGGTACTCCACCCACCGGGCGCGATCTGGAACTGGACAGGCGTGCTCCGCCGGTACCTGGCCGGAGGCGGCGCGAACCTGACGGTCGGCCAGGCGTGGAAGGACCCGGTGCGGCTGAAGCTGCAGGTGCGGACCAAATGGGAAGGGAACGATGTGTTGGCCGTGGACGAGCGCGTGGCGGAGATCGAAGCGCTCCAGCGCCGCCTGAGCGACCACACGAGGCCGAGCGAGAAATGACCCACCCAGCAGACATGACTCCGGCCGACCACCCCGCGCGCCTGGAGCAGGGACACCCGTTCCGGCAGTGGAAGACCTGGCGGATACCCGGCACCGAGCTGACCCTTACCGGCTACTCTCGCGCGAACGACAAGACGTTCTTCCACATCCCCGAGTTGCGGTGCAGCCTCGACGCGGGGCTGTGCGAAGGACGACAGGTGGATACGGTCTTCCTGACCCACACCCACCACGACCATTCCAAGGACCTCGACTACCTGGCCGCCAATCCCTCCGGCACGGACATTTACCTGCCCGCCGAGGCGGTGCCGTACGTGGAGTCCTACATACGCGCATCCGCGGAACTGAACCACGGAGCGGGGTTCGATCCCGCCCTGGCCACGGGCCACCGCCTGCACGGAGTGCGGCGCGACGACGAGTTCAGCTTCGGACGCCGGGGGCACCACGTGCGGGTGGTCGAGTGCGAGCACAAGGTGCCCTGTGTGGGATATGCCTTCTCGCAGCGGAGCAAGGCGCTACGGCCGGAGTTCGAAGAGCTGCGGCAATCCCTGGTACGGCAGGGCAGGGGCGGCGAGTTCGGCCGGATCATGGCGCGGAAACGCCAAGAGGGAGTCGAGGTCGACCACGAGGTCCGGCGACCGCTGTTCGCCTTCCTCGGCGACACGCACGTGAACGTGTTCGGACGTAATCCGTGGCTGTTCGAATATCCGGTCATCATCACCGAATGCACCTTTCTGGACGATACCGAACTGGAGCGCGCGAGCCGGATCGGGCACACGGTCTGGAGCCAACTGCGACCCGTGGTCGAGGCCCGACCACAGACGCTGTTCGTCCTGACCCACTTCAGCCTGCGCCACTCCGACCGGCAGGTCCTCGCGTTCTTCCGGCAGCAGTGGGAGCAGGCGGGAGGTGCGCGGCCGGACAACGTCCTCCTGTGGGTCCACCCGGACAGCCACCTGCCCGAGCAGCACCAGCACCGCACGTCCTGACCCGCCACGCCAGGACCGCAGCCCACCCGAGCTCGCCCAGACCTGCACGCCGACCACTCCGGCCAGGTGGAGGGGTCGGCCGATGGCCCTCTGGACCTGCTGATCTCCACCCGCCTGCCGGCGGGAGCCGTCGAAGGAGAAGCTGCGCACGCTGCCGCGGGTGGAGAGGGCTCCGGCGACACCGGCCGCAGCGGTGCGGGTGCCGGTCGAGGCCACCGACGACCAGATCGACACAGCCACCGGCGAGCGAAGCGATCCGAGCCCACCCTGCCAGCCGATTCGCGTGGTCCAGTCCTTCCTGCCGCGGCGGTGAGGTGATGGAGTGCGGGACGAGGGCCAAGGGCTGTCCCCTTGATTACCCAGGGTCGCCGTTCGGACCACCGAGGTTGAAGATCAAGCCAATAGCCTTGGCGGCGTCCGGAGCCTGTCTGACGCCGGCCTGATATGCGGGTTCCCAAGCGGCGCGGTCGGTGATATCCGGTCCGAACGCCTCTATCGCCTCGGCGTCCGGCACCAGCCGTACGACCACCCCTTCGTCTGCCGAAACACCGTTGGTACCGGTCATGTGCGCCATCGGCTCAGCGACGATCAACACACCCGCATCGGCGGCCAGATCGACGTTGGTGCCGGCCCTGAGAGCACCGTCGATATAACGACGCCCATCGATGGTGATCGGCGGCGCGGTCGCGGGGAAGGCGATGCTGGCCGCCACGGCCTCAGGCAGAGATGCGGAGCCGTGCCTGTCCCATATCACCGCCTCGCCGGTCTCGGCGTCCACCGCTGGGATCAGGAGCGGCCGATCTGGCCATTCCGCTGCGCCGACCAGCGACCGCATCCGGGCGATGGCGGCATCCTCGCCGCCGGTCGAGGCGGTGATAGCGAGTCGGCCGACCCGGCGCAGGGCCTCGGCTCGCTCAAGCCCGGTATCGCCGAGCGTCGCAAACACTTCCGCAAGTCTCTCCGGATCTGTCCGTACACCGCCACCAGGATCGGTCGGCGGGGGCAGCGCGGCGAGCCGTTCGAGGTCTCCTCCACTGGCCAGGATCGCTCCCACGATCGCGCCCGCCGACGTACCCACGATCAGATTGGCCGCGCCCAGGTCCGTCCCTTCCCAGCGCAGCCCCGCCGCCAGCCCGGCCAGCCACGCCGTACCGACCGGGCCGCCGGGCCCCAGAACGACCGCGGTCTCCACCTTCACTGCCCAGCCTCCTCAAGCACGATGTCTCGGCCGAGGAAACCCGGCCGGTCCTCCAGGAAACGCATACCAGACGCCCCTTCGCCCATCACGTCGTCCACCCGGCGGGTTTGTGCTGCGGGGTGCCATGGGGCGCGGCCGTCGCCGGCCGTCCGCGTTCCCGACCAGCCAAATCCGTCGCTTCAACAGAGGTGAAAGCCATGACCAGACCCTAGAGAACAGCAGCGACACTCGCATCGGCCGAAAGCCCCAGCCTTCACCGTGACGATCGGCCTAGGTCTCGTCCCGTCACATCGAAACTTCCTCGAGAACCACCCGCTCACCGTAGACGCTCGACGGAGCGGTGATGAGCGCCACCAGGGCGGCTTCCTTGGCCTGGCGACTCGCTCTGTCAGAGGTGAGCAGCGCCGAGGCTTCCGTCGTCCTGATCGCCGGAGGTGGTGAGCAGGAAATCGGGCGGTGAGCCGTCCCAGTCGGCGTCCAACGTGTTGAGAGCCGCGACGATTTTTCTCTCTTCGTAGGTGAAGTGCGATTCCAGCAGCGCGGCCAGGCCGTCCAGTTCGGCTCGCACACGCTGGGGCTGGGCCGCGTCGTCGGTGCCGAGACCCTCCAGCAGGTCCTGCAGCCTGCGCAGGATCTCGCTGACGATCCGGTGGTCGCGTGTCAGTTCCTGAAGTACGGGCCGCAGCCGGGGGAACTGCTCGGCCAGCGCGGGAAATGCCGCGGCATCCTCGCCGGTGTGATGACGCTCCAGGACCGAGCAGAAAGCCAGGCAATGGGCCCGCAGCTCGCGGGGTCGCTCGGCGTGGCCCGCCAGGTGGGCGTCAACGTCCTCGCTTAGCCTGGCGAGCTCTTCGCGGAGCCAGAGGTGCACGTTGAGCAGTTGGTTACCGAACGCGCTGAGGCGGTCGTCACGGGTGGGTGTTTCCATGGGTGTCCCATGTTCCGGCGCCTCCATGCCCTCGGCGATCTGCTTGCCGGGTACACCGCGACGCTGACGACGGATCTCATCACTCTTCTCGCCGGCAGTCAAGCCGGCCATGGCGGTATGCCGGAGGAGGACGACCCCCGGCAATGCGTCTGCCTGAGCAAGTCAGGAATGTCGGGTCCTCAATACTCGCGCATAGCCTCGTTGCCACCGATGGCGTGACAGCAGCCAGTCCGTCCAGGATCAGCAGCCGCAGGCGACGGCGTGGACGGGAGCCGTCAGCGGGTCGGCAGGCCGCCTCTCCACGCCGGAGCCGGTCACGACGGGGAAGCCCTCGCGCGCCCAATACTCGAAGCCGCCGATCATCTCCTTGACGCGATAGCCGTGCTTGGCGAACTCCAGCGCCGCGCGGGTCGCGCCGTTGCACCCGGGCCCCCAGCAGTACGTCACCACGGTCACGTCGGGGGAGACGATCGATGGCGCCCGGGCGGCGATCTCTGCCGTGGGCAGGTGAAGCGCGCCCTCGATGTGGCCCTGGCGCCAGCTCTCCCCGCTGCGCGAGTCGACCACGACGATGCGGGAATCGCCCGCGGCGAGATCGGCATGGACATCGGACACGTCCGTCTCGAACGCCAGACGGGCCGAGAAATGAGCGACGGCGGCGGCCGGGTCGGCGGCCGGAGTGACGAGAACAGCGGACATTTTCGGGACTACCTCCAACTCGTTTCCTCTGATGGTGCCGCCCGCCCCCGTACTCTCACGAGTGGCATGAATGCCCAATACCGCTAATATCCAGCCATGCTCCAGCGCTATGACAGCAACCGCACCGTCTCGGTCCTGGCCTTCGACGGCATGAGCCCCTTCGAACTGGGGTGCGTCGTCGAGGTCTTCGGGCTGCCCCGGCCGGAGCTGGACATCCCGTGGTACGACCTGGTGGTATGCGCCGAGCACGACGGCCCGCTCCGAGCGGTCGGCGGCTTCACCGTCCAGGCGACGCACGGGCTGGACGTGTTCGCCGAGGCGCGGACGGTGATCGTCCCGGGTGTGCCGGACGTCCACGCCGAGGTCTCTCCCGCGCTCATCGGCGCGTTGCGACGGGCGCACGAGCGGGGCGCCCGCATCGTGTCGATCTGCTCGGGGGCCTTCGCCCTCGCCGCGGCCGGGCTCCTGGACGGCCGGTCGGCCACCACGCACTGGAGGTACGCCGACCTGCTACAGGAACGTTTTCCTCAGGTCGGGGTCGATCCCGGCGTGCTGTACGTGGACAACGGCGACGTTCTGACGAGCGCGGGTAGCGCGGCCGGCATCGACTTGCTGATCCACCTGGTCCGCCGGGACCATGGCCCGAGCGTGGCCAACACGGTGGCCAGGAGGCTGGTCGTGCCGCCGCACCGTGAGGGCGGCCAGGCGCAGTTCGTCCAGGCCGCGGTCGCCCCCGTCGAGGACGACGACGCCGTGGCGAGGGCGACTGAATGGGCGTTGGCCAATCTCTCCCGTCCGATCACGGTGGCGGTGCTGGCCCGTGTCGCCGGGATGTCGCAGCGCAGCTTCGTCCGGCATTTCAACCGCAGGACCGGCACAAGCCCGCTGCGCTGGGTGATCGCACAGCGGATCGCGGCCAGCCTGCCCCTGCTGGAGTCGTCCACGGTGCCGGTCGAGGAGGTCGGGGCCGCCGTCGGTTTCGAAAGCCCGGTGACCTTCCGCCACCACTTCAGCCGCTCGATGCGTACCTCCCCGTCCGCGTACCGGAAGGCGTTCGGCCGCTGACTTGGCCGCCTGCTCGCGTCAGGCGTCGCGCCTGCGGTGAAGGCCGCCTCGCCAGGACGCGACCAACCCCTTGACGACAAGCCCTTGTGTATCGATAAAGTTGCGAGCGATTTATCGATACATATCGCGCTGAAGGATTGTCCAGTGAGCAATGTTGTCGTGCCCGCCATCATCAACCTCGATGTCGAGGGTCCGGTGATCAACCGGCATCTTTACGGCCACTTCGCCGAGCACCTGGGCCGGTGCATTTATGGCGGGTTCTATGTGGGGGAGGACAGCGACGTCCCGAACGCCGATGGGATCCGGCTGGATGTGGTGGAGGCGCTGCGTGCGCTGAACATCCCGAACCTGCGCTGGCCGGGTGGCTGTTTCGCCGACGAGTACCACTGGATGGACGGCATCGGGCCGAAGGACCAGCGTCCGGCGATGGTCAACACGCACTGGGGCAACGTCGAGGAGAACAACCACTTCGGGACGCACGAGTTCATGGCGCTGTGCGAGCTGCTCGGCGCCGAGCCGTACATCAGCGGCAACGTCGGGTCGGGCACGGTCAAGGAGATGAGCGACTGGGTGGAGTACCTCACCCGCGACGGCGATTCGCCGATGGTGCGCCTGCGCAAGGCGAACGGGCGCGAGGAGCCGTGGCGGGTGCGCTTCTGGGGGCTGGGCAACGAGGCGTGGGGCTGCGGCGGCAACATGTCCGCCCAGCAGTACGCCGCCGAGGCGCGCCGGTTCGGCACCTACTGCCGCGACCACGGAGACAACAAGCTCCACCGCATCGCCGCCGGCGCGAACTCCGGCGACTACGCCTGGACCGAGACGCTCATGAAGCAGCTCGGCGAGCTGGGGTGCGCGTATCGGCCCGCGGGCTTCATGCAGGCGCTGTCGTTCCACTACTACACGATCCCGGGAACGTGGCAGGACAAGGGCGATGCCACGGTGTTCGACACCGACGACTACTACGCCACGATGGCCCAGGCCGCACGGGTCGACGAGCTGATCACCGGCCACTCCAACGTCATGGACTGCTACGACCCGGGCAAGAACGTGGGCCTGGTGCTGGATGAGTGGGGGACGTGGTGGAACGTCGAGCCCGGCACCAACCCCGGCTTCCTCTACCAGCAGAACACCCTGCGCGACGCCCTCGTCGCGAGCCTGCACTTCGACATCTTCCACCGCCACGCCGACCGCCTCGTCATGGCCAACATCGCCCAGACGGTCAACGTGCTGCAAGCCATGATCCTCACCGACCCCGACTCCGGCGCGCTCGTGCTCACCCCGACCTACCACGTGTTCGAGATGAACAAGGGCCACCAGGACGCCGCCTCCCTGCGGGTCGACCTCCCCGCCGGCGTGCCCGCCCGTGAGACGCTGAAGACCGTCTCGATCTCGGCCAGCCGCAAGGACGGCCGCGTACTCCTCTCACTGTCCAACCTGGACGCGGCCGAGCCGATCGACATCGACCTGGACCTGCGCGGCGGCGCCGTGGCCGACGTCCGCTCCCGTCTCCTCACCGCCGAGAAACTCCAGGCTCACAACACCCCCGAGACGCCTGCCGCCGTCGCGCCCCGAGCGCACGATCAGGTCACGACCACCGCGTCCGGGCTGCGGGTACACCTGCCCGCACACTCCTTCGTCACCGTGGAGGGACGCCTCGCATGAGCGCCCCCGGGCGCATCACCATCGGCCGAAGGGCAAGCCTTCCGGCTCTCGTTCTTGGCCCGCTCCTCCACGCGGGCAGCCGTCCGCTGTGGCCATACTTGCCTGGTGCGGCGCAGTAGGCTCAAGTAAGCGGCGACCGCAGTCGGACGTGGTCGGATCGGATCCGGCCGAAGGAGGCAGGACCTGAGGAGCGGCATGGTCACCATGAGCGACGTCGCCAAGCTGTCCGGGGTGTCGAAGATGACGGTCTCCAACGTCATCAACGGCCGCGCCGGAGTCAGCGACCAGGTCCGCCGCCGGGTGCTGGAGGCGATCCGCCAATCGGGTTACCGCGTCAACGTCTCCGCCCGGACCCTGAGATCCGGGCGGACCGGCGTCATCGGGCTGGCCGTGCCCGAGATCGACCGACCATACTTCGGCCAGCTGGCCGCCCACGTGATCGACCAGGCGCGGGCTCACGGCTTCCACGTCGCGATCGAGCAGACCGGCGCGGCCGCGACGGGGGAGCTCGAGGCGATCACCCATTCGCACATCCTTCACTTCGACGGGCTCATCCTCAGCGCGGTCGGAGTCGATCCTCAGGATTCACGGCTGACCGCGGGCGACTACCCGATCGTGATGCTCGGCGAGCAGAACTTCGAGGCCAAATTCGACCACGTCGCCATGCCCAACGAAGAAGGCACGAAAGCGGCGACCACCCATCTGATCGACCGTGGATGCCGCCGGATCGCGATCGTCACCGGCAGCACCCTCGACGGCGTGAACGTGGTCACGCGCCGCTACCAGGGCTACCTCGCCGCGCTCGCCGAACGGGGGCTCGACGCCGATCCGGCGCTGCTGTACGCCGTCAACGGGATGACGCTCGAATCGGGCCGCGACGCGGCCCACCACCTTGTCGACGCCGGTCACGAGGTCGACGGCGTGGTCGCGGTGACCGACACCGTCGCCCAGGGCGTCCTCCGCGGCCTCGCCGATCGCGGCGTCCGAGTCCCCGGCGACGTCCGTATCGTCGGCTTCGACGACATCCCCGAGTCGGCGTACATGGTCCCCTCGCTGTCCACCGTGGCGCCGGACCACCGGTGGATGGCCGCCAAGGCCGTCGAGCTGGTGACCGCTCGCATGCAGGACCCGTCACGCCCGGCCCGCGAGTACACCGCGCCCTTCGACCTGATGGCTCGCGAGTCCACTCGCTGACGCACGCCCCGCATGACCGAGGAAATTCGGTCGACGGCCGGGTGCGGCCGCTGCCAGCATGGGACGTGATGTACCGAGCGTAGAAACACTTCGATCACTGCCAGGGGATGGTCCCCGGGCCCCGCGGCCCGGCGTTTCGACCATCGCCCCCTTCGGGCTGCTTTTCATGCAGCATTCCCACCTGTGATCGAAAGGACTCTTCGTGGAGCTCCACGAGTACGCAAGGTACGACGCTGTCGGCATCCGTGACCTGATCAAGTCGGGTGAGGTCACCGCCGACGAGGTAGAGGCGACGGCGCGGCAGGCGCTGGAAGCGGCGAACGCGAAAGTGAACGGCCTGGCGCTGCCGGTGTTCTCCCCGGCGCTCGACCACGCCGCCGACGGGCCGCTGTCCGGTGTGCCCTTCCTGATCAAGGACCACGGGCCCGTGGCCGAAGGGGTGCCGTTCACCCTGGGAAGCCGTGCCCTGCCGGGCATCCTCGCCTGGCGCGACACCGATCTGATGACGCGCTTCCGGGCCGCCGGCCTGGTCACCCTCGGCCTGACCACCGTGCCGGAGATGTGCGTCAGCTTCTCCACCGAACCCCTCAGATACGGCCCGGCACGCAACCCATGGAACCTCGACAGGGGTGTGGGCGGGTCGAGCGGTGGCGCCGCCGCCCTGGTCGCCGCGGGGGCGGTGCCTGTCGCGCATGCCAGCGACGGGGCCGGCTCCATCCGGGTCCCGGCTTCCTGCTGCGGGCTGGTCGGGCTCAAACCGAGCCGGGGCCGCATCACGCCCGGACCCGATGCGGGAGAGCTGATGCTCGGCATGGCCTATGAGTTCGCGCTGACGCGCACTGTCCGCGACGCCGCTCACCTGCTGGACGCCGTCCAGGGGCCGGGGATCGGCGACAAGTACACCGCGCCGCCCCCGCGCCGGGCGTACGCCGACGAGATCGGGACCGATCCCGGCCGGTTGCGGGTGGCGGTGACCACCGAAGGCTGGGCGGGGACGACGGTGGATCCCCAGGTGGCCGCGGCGGCGGTCCAGGCGGGCCGAGTGCTGGAGCAGGCCGGGCACACCGTCGCCGAGGCGAGCCCGGTGGTCGATCGGGAGGCCGTCATGCAGGCCTGGGTGTGCGAGGGAGTCGCGATCGCCGCCACGCTGCTGCTGGCTCCCCGGGGACCTGACGAGGCGGAGATGGAGGCCGTCTCCCGGCAGTTCTTGAAGGCGGCCAGGGAGTACAGCGCGCTGGACATGCTGGCCGCGCTCAACGCGCAGAACCGGGTGAGCCGGTCGGTGGGCGCGTTCTTCACCGGCTATGACCTGCTCGTCACCCCGACGCTGGGCCGCCTCCCGGCGCCGCACGGCACCCTGCGGTTCGACGATCCCGGCCAGACTCTGACGAGCTGGCTGGAGTCGTTGACCGAGTACGGGCCGTTCACTCAGGTGTTCAACGTCACCGGCTTGCCGGCGATCAGCCTTCCTCTCGCTCACAGCGAGGACGGGCTGCCGATCGGCGTGCAGATCGTCGCCGCTTACGGGCGTGAGGACCTGCTGTTCCAGATCGCCGCTCACCTGGAACAGGCCATGCCGTGGAAGGACCGTATTCCGCCGGTCTTCGTCGGAAATCTCTGACGCGGAAGGCGGGCCTGCTCTCCAGCGGGGGAGCGGGCCCGCGCTTGCGAGGTCACTGATCCCGTGGGCCTTCGGGTGGCGTGGCGGGGCAGACGCAGGACAGGGCATGGCGGAGGACGGTGGCGAAGGAGTCGGTGTTGCCGGGTTGGAGCCAGTGCCGTCCCGCCACGCGGATGGCCCCGGCGACCGCGGCGGCCATGACGGCGGGGAACAGGTCGCGTCCGGGATCTGTGCCGGTGCGCGCCGCGATCGCCTCGGTGAGCGGGCCCTCCGCCATGGTGAACGCTTTCAGCGCTTCGCCCTCCAGCTCGGGCGTCGACATGATCATGCGCAGGCCGGCCTTGTCGGGCTCGGGGTCGGTGTAGAGCTCGATCATGGCCGCGATGATGGCCTGGTCGAGCCGCTCGTCGGCGGGCCGGGAGCACAGCGCCTGGCCGGCGCGCTTGGACTGGTCGGACTGGAAGGCGCAGATCGCCTCCCCTCTGCTGGAGAAGTAGTTGTTGTAGGTGCGGGATGAGACACCCGCGGCCTCGGCGATGTCATGGACGCGCACAAGGGCCAGCCCGTGGGGACCCTGCTCTATGGCCAGGCGCAGCGCGGCATGGCTGATCGCTTCCCGGGTGGCCTGCTTGTTGCGCGCCCGGAGGTCCATGGCGTCATCGTTCATGGCCCAACCCTATCCGATATTGCGTGACGCGCACTAGGTGCGCGGCACGCAAGTTGTGGGTAGAGTGCGATGGGACGCCTGGCACTCGCACCTGGAGAGTGCCAACGGCAAGGCGTGTGCCGGGACAGCGAGGTCCGCCTTCCGGCGGACCGTCCGTCGCGGGCGCGGTCCCGGCAACCCCCATCAAGAGCAGGAGCAATGATGACTTCGAAGATGATCGCGTTCGACGAGGACGCCCGGCGCGGTCTCGAGCGCGGCATGAACCAGCTCGCCGACGCCGTCAAGGTGACCTTGGGTCCCAAGGGCCGCAACGTGGTGCTGGAGAAGAAGTGGGGCGCTCCCACGATCACCAACGACGGTGTGTCCATCGCCAAGGAGATCGAGCTCGAGGACCCCTGGGAGAAGATCGGCGCAGAGCTGGTCAAGGAAGTCGCCAAGAAGACCGACGACGTCGCGGGTGACGGCACCACCACCGCCACCGTGCTCGCCCAGGCGCTGGTGCGTGAGGGTCTGCGTAACGTCGCCGCCGGCGCCAACCCGATGGCCCTGAAGAAGGGCATCGAGGCTGCCGTCGAGCGCGTCAGCCAGGAGCTCTCCAAGCTGGCCAAGGACGTGGAGACCAAGGAGCAGATCGCCTCCACCGCCTCCATCTCCGCCGCCGACCCCGAGATCGGCTCGCTCATCGCCGAGGCGATGGACAAGGTCGGCAAGGAAGGCGTCATCACTGTCGAGGAGAGCAACACCTTCGGCCTCGAGCTCGAGCTCACCGAGGGCATGCGCTTCGACAAGGGGTACATCGCCCCGCTCTTCATCACCGACTCCGACCGGCTCGAAGCGGTCCTGGACGATCCGTACGTGCTCATCGTGAGCGGCAAGGTCTCCGCCAACAGAGAGGTGCTGCCGCTGCTGGACAAGGTCGTCCAGTCGGGCAAGCCGCTGCTGATCATCGCTGAGGACATCGAGGGCGAGGCCCTGGCGACCCTGGTCGTCAACAAGATGAAGGGAGTCTTCCGGTCGGTGGCGGTCAAGGCCCCGGGCTTCGGCGACCGTCGCAAGGCCATGCTCAACGACATCGCCATCCTGGCCGGTGGACAGGTCATCGCCGAGGAGGTCGGTCTCAAGCTCGAGAACGCCACCCTCGACCTGCTCGGCCGCGCCCGTAAGGTCGTGGTGACCAAGGACGAGACCACGATCGTGGACGGCGCCGGTGACGCCGAGCAGATCGCGGGGCGGGTCAACGAGATCCGCGCCGAGATCGAGCGCACCGACTCCGACTACGACCGTGAGAAGCTCCAGGAGCGCCTGGCCAAGCTGGCCGGCGGCGTGGCGGTCATCAAGGCCGGTGCCGCGACCGAGGTCGAGCTGAAGGAGCGCAAGCACCGCATCGAGGACGCCGTGCGCAACGCCAAGGCGGCCGTCGAGGAGGGCATCGTCCCCGGTGGTGGCGTGGCGCTGCTGCAGGCCGGCGCCAAGGCCTTCGACAAGCTCGAGCTCAACGGTGACGAGGCCACGGGCGCGGCGATCGTGCGCAAGGCTCTGGAGGAGCCGCTGAAGCAGATCGCGGTCAACGCCGGCCTCGAGGGCGGAGTCGTGGTGGAGCGCGTTCGCAACCTCACCCCGGGTGAGGGCCTGAACGCCGCTTCCGGCGAGTACGTCAACATGTTCGAGGCGGGCATCCTCGACCCGGCCAAGGTGACGCGCTCCGCGCTGCAGAACGCCGCCTCCATCGCGGCGCTCTTCCTCACCACCGAGGCCGTCATCGCGGAGAAGCCCGAGAAGACCCCTGCCGCTCCGGCCATGCCGGGCGGCGGCGACATGGACTTCTAGGGCGGGTGGGGTAGTGCCGCGTGGCACTACCCCAACGACAGGCACTGCACCGCGGGACGAAATGCGCTCCCTGCCGGCCGACTGCGTCTCGGTCGGCCTCCACCGGGCGGCCGCGATCGCGGGCCGTTTCCGCGGCGGCGTCCGCGCCCTTGTCGCGCACGGGGTTCGCGGACTACAACCGCGGCTGACGGCCGGGACGTCCCGGCAATGCGAGCCAGCCCGCGCCGATCACCGTCGCAGCGCCGGCCACGACCACCCCCAGCAGTACGCCGGCGACCACCAGCGTGAGCTCGTCGGGGCGGATCAGCGGCTGGCCGCGCAGCGCCTGCCACAACGTGAGGCCGGTGAGGCCGGCGTACCCGGCGGAGGCGATGAGGACGAGCCGGGTTCGGACGGTCTCCGCACCCAGCAGCGGTACCTTCCCGGCCGGCAGTGACAGCAGTATGGCCAGCAGAGGCAGCACCTGCAGCGCATGGATGCCGATGAAGTGCGTGACCCGCAGGTCGCCTCCGGCGGTGTTCCAACCGGTGACCGGCATGATCGGCCCACCGTCCACGACGCCCACGCTGTGCCCGCCGATGATCCCGGCGAAGCCGCCGTCGCGCAGCGAGTCCCGCTGCGCGGTGGTCGGCCGGGTCATCATGAAGGCCATCCCCATGCCGAACAGCGAGATGACGGTCCCGGCGCGCACCGCCCAGGTGAGCGGCCGGCCGCCGATCTGGCGGCGCATCAGGAAGACGGCGACCACGAGGTTGGCGAGCCAGAGCAGGGCGATCGACGTGGCCATGGTGGCCCACAAGACGGCGTCGAGGGGAGTGGCGACATTGAAGTGACTCTGGCGGCCCCGCACCACCTGGCCGACGATGATCACGTACTCGATCGCCAGGGTGGCCGCGATGACCGCCGCGGACCACCGGACCAGCCGATGCCGTGGCAGATAGGCCACCAGCCACGACCAGGTCACCGCGTAGACCACGATCGACACCGCGAACTTGAACGGTTTGAACCAGATCGGCGCACCGACCAGGACGCGATCGTCCAGCACGATTCCGGCGAGCGAGATCACAACGAACGGCGCGGTCGCCGCCGCGACCAGCAGCAGCGGCCGGTGCCACGCCTTGACGCCCGGCCACGGAGTCGTCTCGTGCATCGCTGCCATCTCCCTGTCGTGAGCGCGGAGGGGACGTCGCGCCAGGTGCGGACCGTGCGACGCATGCCAGCAGCATGATGGGACAGGAGGTTCGGGGATCGCGGCGGCGGCGAGCTTGTCCGTTTCGCTGGGATTTCTGTCCGCACAGCTCAGCCGCTCACTCGTATGGTGTAGCCATGATGGGGCGGCTGATCGTCGTTGTCGGTTTCGACGGCATCGAGCTCGTCGATGTCGCGTGCGTGACCACCGGCTTCGACTTTGCCAACAAACAGGGAGCCGACCCGGCGTACCAGGTCGTGTTCGCGACCCCGATGGGCCGGCCCGTGCGGTGTGACTCCGGGCTCGAGTTGTCCGGGCAGGGCCGGATCGACGGGATGGACGGCCCGATCGACACCCTGATCATCTCGGGTGGGCAGGGCCACGAGGCCGCCGCCGCCAACCCGCGGTTCGTCAGCCACGTCGTACGGCTCGCCGGGCTGTCGCGGCGGGTCGCCTCGGTGTGCACCGGGGCGACCGTGCTGGCCGCCGCCGGGTTGCTCGACAACCGGCGGGCCACCACGCACTGGTACGAGGCCAGACAGCTCGCTACGCGTTTCCCGCAGGTGCACGTCGACCCGGCGCCGATCTTCGTACGGGACGGCGCGGTGGCGACGTCGGGCGGGGTCACGGCTTCTCTGGACCTCACGCTCTCCTTCATCGAGGAGGACCACGGAGCCGAGATCGCCCGGCGCGTGGCCATGGGCATGGTCACCTACCTGAAGCGTCCTGGGAATCAGGCGCAGGTGAGTCTGTTCAACAAGATTCCGCACTCCGACCAGGTCCTGGTGCGGCGGGTCATCGACCACGTGATCAGCCACCTCGACGGCGATCTCAGCGTCGCCGGGCTGGCCGCGCTCGCGGGGGTGAGCGAGCGGCACCTGAGCAGGCTGTTCGTCGAGTACGTCGGCCGGACCCCCTCGCGGCTGGTGCGCGATGCGCGCCTCGAAGCGGCTTCCCTGCTGCTCACCGCGACGCGCGAACCGGTCGCCGCCATCGCCCGCCGCTGTGGGTTCGCCTCCGCCGAGTCCTTACGGCAGGCGTTCGTGGCATGGGCCGGCGTCTCGCCGTCGCGCTTCCGCTCCAGCGGACCCCGGTAACGCGTAGCCGGGCTCCCCGGCGTGCTCTTCTGGGGCGTACCGGCCGCCGTCTTGCTGCCTCACCAGGCGACCGGCAGCCGCCACACCCCGTAGGCCAGCGCGCTCTCGCGCATCGGGACCTCCTCCGGCGCGACCGCCAGGCGGAGGGTGGGGAAGCACTCGAACAGCGCACGGTAGGCGATGCGCATCTCAATGCGGGCGAGTTGTTGTCCCAGGCACTGGTGCACGCCGTGCCCGAAGGCCAGGTGTTGCCGGGCGTTGTCGCGGTCTAGCCGCAGGGTGGCGGGATCGTCGAACCGCTCCGGGTCGCGGTTGATCGCGGGCAGCCCCATGACCACGGTCTCGCCCTTGCGGATGAGCCTGCCGCCCACCTCGACGTCCTCCAGGGCGGCGCGGTTGGGCGCACCCCTGTGGACGATGGTCAGGTAGCGCAGCAGTTCCTCGACCGCGGTGTCGGTCAGCGAGGCGTCGGCGCGGAAGGCGTCGAGCTGCCCGGGGTGCCGCAGAAGGGCGAAGGCGCCGAGGGCGAGCATGTTGGCGGTGGTCTCATGCCCGGCCACGAGCAGGGTCAGGGCGATGTTGGTCAGCTCCTCGTCGCTCAGGTCGCCGTCGGTGATGAGGCCGCTGATCAGGTCTTCCGCGAGTTGGGAGCGCTTGCGCCCGACCAGGTCGCGCAGGTAGCCGGCCAGGTTCGCCATGGCGGTCATGGCCTGCGCCTCGGAGTTGTCCAGGTCGACGAGCAGGGTGGTCTCTTTCTCGAAGAACTCGTGGTCCTCGTACGGGACGCCGAGCAGTTCGCAGATCACCAGGGAAGGGACCGGGAGCGCGAACGCCTGCACGAGGTCGACGGGCGGACCTGCCTCGGCCATGGCCTCCAGCCGGCCGGCGACGATCTGGGCGATGCGCGGTTCGAGGGCCTTCATCCTGCGCACGGTGAACTGGCCGGTGAGCAGGCGCCGATACCCGGTGTGCTCCGGCGGGTCCATGCTGGCGAACCAGCCGGGCGCGGCCGGCTTGTCGTGTCCGCCGGGGCAGCGGGGAGTGCTTGAGCTCCGGCCGGACGCTGAAGCGGGAATCGGCCAGGATCGAGCGGGCGGGGTCGTAGCCGGTCACGAGCCAGCCGACATGGCCGTCGGGGAAGGCCAGGCGGGCCAGCGGCTGGGAGGCGCGGTGTCGCTCCAGCTCGGGAGGCGGATCGAACGGGCAGCCGGGCTCACGCCGGACGGGCAGGGTCACCGGGGTCTCGGCGTTCTGATCGTTCATCGGGTCAACTCCAATGCGGGGTCGCAGCCCTCTGCCTTTCTGACAGTGGACTCTCTTATGAGAGTAAACCATCATTTTCTAGTACGGCAGAATGAGCACATGGGCAACGGCGGGCTACGCGAGCGCAAGAAGGCCAGGACCAGGGAGACGATCCTGCGCGAAGCGTTCAGGCTCTTCCGCGAGCGGGGCTACCACGCCACCACCACCGAGCAGATCGCCGAGGCCGCGGAGGTTTCTCCAGCCACCTTCTTCCGCTATTTCCCGACGAAGGAGCATCTGGTCACGCTCGATCGGTTCCCGCCGCTCATGGAGGCACTCGCGGCCCAGCCGCCGGGCGCGCCGGTCACCGTCCTGCGGGGTGCGTTGCGCGCGGCGTTCGCCTCCTTGACGGCCGAGGAGATCGCGGCCGGACACGCGCGGGAGGTGTTCGCGACGACCGTTCCCGAGCTGGTGGCGGCCAATCTGCGCAGGACCCCCGGCTTCCTGCGGGAGGTCAGCGAGTTGCTGGCGGACAAGACGGGATGCGGGCGGGACGATCCCCGGCTGCGGAACGCCATGGGGGCGGTCTTCGGGATCGTGGCCCTGGTCTGGCTGGAGTGGGCGCAGGACGCCTCAATGGACGGGCCCGCCGAGCTCGACCGGGCGCTGGAGCATCTGGAGTCGGGGCTGGGCGGGTGACCGCGCCGGTCAACGCCAGACGACGTCGTCGAGGAAGGCTTCCACGGCCGTTGTCACCTGACCGAGGACCTCGGCGCTCCTGACGAGCGGCCCCGGCACCATCATGCCGTGGCCGGCGCCGGCGACCTCGAGCACGTACGGCGTCAGCTCCCGCGCCAGCGCGCCGTCCCAGAAGTCATCCGCGGTGCCGCCGACGAGGAGGAACGGCTCCGTGGCGCGGCGCAACGCGTCCACGCACGCGGGAACCGTGAGCAGCGGCGTCAACCAGACACCCGGCAGGCCGCGCTCCGCCGCCACGGCGGCGCCGAACGAGCCGAGCGACTTACCGATGAGCAGCGGCGCCGCGAGCCCGTCCACGACCGGCGCCACCTGCTCACGGACCCAGGGCAAGCGCTCCTCCAGCGGCCGGCCTGGCGGTGGTGTCCACGAGATCAGCTCGAGGTGGGCTCCCCGGCGAGCGGCGGCTTCGCCCGCGTAGGCGAGCAGCCCGGCCAGCGGTCCGTAATTCCCGCCGGGGATGACGACGGCGTGCCGGTCGGAGGCGGCATTCATGAAGGTCAGGCCAGGCCGTGCGCCCGGCACCATTCTTCGACGCTTCCGGACCTGGCCTCGGCCGTCTGCCGCCAGCTCGGATCCTCGGCGATCGCCTCGGAGACCGAAGCGTAGGGAGGCAGCACGGTGACGAGCCCCGTGATCCGGAAGACGCGCAGGATGCGCTCCACGTCAGTGACGAGGGTGAGCGTGCCACCCTGCGTGCGCTGCCGCTTGAGGCCGCCCACCAGGACCCCCAGGCCGGTCGAGTCGAGGAACTCGACTCCGCTCATGTCTGTGATGACGTGGCGGATGCCCTTGCCCGCCAGGTCCACCAGCCGCTCACGAACCAAGGGAGCGGTCTCCACATCGACCTCGCCCGCGACCTTGAGCACGGCGCAGTCGCCGACCGGGCCGATCACCTCTAATTCAAAGTCTCGCATGTGCGACCCACTTGTCATCGGTGACAGTGACAGGTAAATCTGTAGCGGTACAGTAGCTTGCCTGAGAAGGCGCTGTCAATGCGTACATATCTATGTCATTGTCCACGATGACACCAGGGGGACGGATGCGGGTGGAAGAGGCCATCGGCCGGCAGATCGCGCGCCTGCGCACTGAGCGGCGGCTGTCGCTCACCGAGCTGGGCGAGGCCCTGGGGCGCTACCTGGACAGGCCGTGGAGCCGGCAGGCCGTTCACCAGGCCGAGCGTGGCCAGCGCTCCTTCACGGCCGCGGAGCTGACCGGCCTCGCCCTGGCGCTGGACACGTCCATCCCTGCGCTGTTCCGGGTGGAGGACGGCGGGGTCGAACTGCCCGGCGGGGCCGTCACTCCGGAGGATTACAGGGGCGTCCTGCTCAACAGGGAGCGGGAGTCGCCCATCGACGGGGTCGAGGAGTTGATCCTCGCCTTGCACGACATCAAGGCCGTTCTCTCCCGCCCCGCGCTGGCCCGGCTGGCGCGGATCGGGAGAGTGGCCGATCAGGTGTAGGGGACCGACCTCAGCCCAGGTTCAGCAGGGGTACGAGGTACTCCTCCTCGTAGTCGAGGTGGGCCTCGACCTCCCCGGTGAGCCGGTTGACCTCGTTCAGGAGCGTGCCGGGGGACAGGTCGTCGGCGGCGAGGAGGGTCTGGAGCTGTTCGAGCAGCCGCTGGACCACCTCGTGCTCGGCACGCAGCCGCGCCATGACCTCGGCGAGCTCCGGATAGCGGTCCTCCAGCGCCGGGAACACGAACCCGTCCTCGCGCGAGTGGTGCTCGTGCAGGTTGTTGCACATGGTCAGGCAGTTGACGCGCAGCTGCGCACCCAGGCTCGAGCCCGACGCGGCGACCTCCGCGCGGATGCGGGCCAGCTCCCTGCGGAAGGCGTCGTGCACCAGCTTGAGCGCGTCGCCCAGAGGGCCGGCGGGCGGGCCGAAGATCGGGATGAGCGCCACCACGGGCAGGATCCGGCCGGATGTGGCCTGGTAGCGGCCCCAGCCGGGATCGGCCTCGACAGCACGGGCGAACAAGCGCTCGCGTTCCTGGCCCTCCAGCACGAGCGCCTTCGCCTGGTAGGTGAAGACGCCGTCCTCCACGGTCACCTGCGGGTCGGCGAGCAGGTTGTGGTACCAGGCCGGGTGCCGGGGCGCGCCGCCGGCCGAGGCGATGACCAGGATGCGGTCGCCGTCGGGCAGGTAACCGAGCGGCGTCGTATGGGACGCGCCCGTCTTCGCTCCGACGGTCGTCAGCAGGAGCAGCCTGGCTCCTTCGAACGGGCCGCCGACCTGGCCGCGGTTGGCCCGGAATTCCTCGATGATCTGCTGGTTGAAGTCAGTGGGCATGCGTGTATTCGCTCCAAGGCGGGATGGATGTGATGACGTGGGAACCTCGCGCGCGCAATGCGCGGCGGGGGCAGGTGCGCTCAGGCACGCCCAGTGATATGTGAAGCCACGGTGTCATCCCCCTTGATACGGCGCCTCCATGCCACCGCCGTCCTCCGGGCCGGCGTCACGCGACGCGACGGCCATTACAAGCGAATCCCGGGGAGGATGTCAACCCGGATATCGAAGAGACGCAGGCGAGAGTCGAACTCGCTCGGACAGGATTTGCAATCCCGCCTCCGCAACCGGCGAACTGCGCCAAGCCGCCCCGGCCCCCGTCGGGTCGAGGCGGAAGTGCGCGAGGACGGAGTCGAACCGCCACAGCCGAAGCGTCCGGTTTACAGCCGGGTGGGCTCACCGACGTGCCCAGCTCGCGCATGGTCGGCCCGCGGCCCCAGCAGTGTGCTGGTTCAGGACATAGGAAACCCATGTCGCAAGACATAGGAAACTTCAGCGGAGTGTGTCTCGAGACATAGGCAACCGCCGCGATCAAGAGCCTGGGCAGTGTGTCCAAGGCCAGAGTTGTCATCACCGCCGTTGTCGTCGAGGGCCGGTCCCAGGCAGAGGTCGCCCGCGCCTACGGGGTCTCCAAGGGCTGGGTGTCCAAGCTCGTCGCGCGCTACCGTGCCGAGGGTGATGCGGCGTTCGAGCCGCTGTCGCGTCGGCCGCGTACCTCGCCGAATGCGGTCGACGCCGAAACGGTCGAGTTGATCGTCCGGCTCCGCAAGGAACTCGCCGAGCAGGGACTGGACGCCGGGCCGGACACGATCGCCTGGCACCTGCGGCAGCACCACGGGCAGACGGTGTCACGGGCCACGATCAGCCGCTACCTCACTCGCCGCGGCCTGGTCGTGCCTGAGCCCAAGAAACGTCCCCGCTCGTCCTACATCCGCTTCCAAGCAGAGCTGCCGAACGAGACCTGGCAGGCCGACTTCACCCATTACCGGCTCGCCGACAGCACCGACGCCGAGATCCTGTCCTGGCTGGACGACCATTCCCGCTACGCCCTGTCGGTGACCGCGCACGCCCGCGTCACCGGCCCGATCGTGCGGGCCACCTTCCGCGCCGCGGTCGCCGCCCACGGCGTGCCCGCCTCCACACTGACCGACAACGGCATGGTCTTCACCACCCGCCTGGCCGGCGGCCGCGGCGGCCGCAACGCCTTCGAACACGAACTACGCCGCCTGCACGTCCAACAGAAGAACTCCACCCCCAACCACCCCACCACCTGCGGCAAAGTCGAACGCTTCCAGCAGACGATGAAGAACTGGCTACGCGCCCAGCCCCACCAGCCCACCACCCTGGCAGCCCTGCAGGCACTTCTCGACCGCTTCTGCGACGCCTACAACCACCACCGCCCGCACCGATCCCTGCCGCACCGCGCCACCCCGGCAGCGGCCTACGCCGCCTCGCCCAAGGCCCTGCCCTCCGGCAGCCGCGACGCCGACACCCACGCCCGCGTACGCCACGACCGCATCGACCCCTCCGGCGTCGTCACCCTGCGCGTCAACGGCCGACTGCACCACATCGGCATCGGACGAACCCACGCCCGAACCCACGTCATCCTGCTCGTCGACGACCTGCACGTCCGCATCGTCAACGCCATCACCGGAGAACTCCTGCGCGAGCTGATCCTCGATCCCACCCGCGACTACCAACCCCAGGCAAACCCCAACAAGACGAAACCCCCGAACCCGTAGGTTCGAGGGTTTCCGATGTCCTGAGACATCACAACCGCGGCCCCAGCAGGATTCGAACCTGCAACAGACCCGGCTTCGTAGGCCGGCGCTCTCTCCATTGAGCTATAGGGCCAGAAAATTAATGATTCGTACCCCGTACCGGACTCGAACCGGCGATTTCCTGGGTGAAAGCCAGGCGTCCTGACCGCTAGACCAACGGGGCCTTGAATTTCGTCGCCGACATGCTCTGACGTGGACCGACAGGATCTCGAAACCTGAACTCCTGCTTGCAAGGCAGGTGTGATGCCTTTTCACCATCAGCCCAAAGAAAAAGGCCGCCCGGTACGTACCCGGCGGCCTCTGGACGGTCTCTCGCGAGGGTTATCCAGAAGCCGTGCCGGCGAGCACGAGCGCGCCGCGGCACGCCGCGTGGCGGCAATAGACGCGTTCGGCTGCGAATCGCATGGCTGGCCTTTCCTTTTGTTCATCCGACGTGCTCGACAATAACCGGTGAGGCTCGGCGATTGCCAATGATTTATGGTGAGGTATGCGGATCGGAGAGCTCGCCGCGCTGATCGGGGTGTCCACCCGTACCGTGCGCTTCTACCACCAGCACGGGGTCCTGCCGGAGCCGCCGCGCTTGGCCAACGGCTACCGCGAGTACGGCATGCGCGACGCCATCGCCCTGGCCCGCGTCCGCCGCCTCGTGGAGCTCGGGCTGAGTCTGGAGGAGGCGCGCGACGTGATCGCGGACGACCGCTCCAGGCAGCTGCCCGAGCTCCTCGCCGAGATCGACGCGGACCTGGCCAGACAGGAGCACGAGATCCGGGCGCGCCGCGCCCGCCTGGCCGAGGTGCTCGAGCGGGCCGAGACCGGAACGCTGGGCCCCGACGACACGGCCTCGCCCGACCTGCTGGCGTTCCTGCGCGCTGTGGACCTGCCCGCCTCGAAGGCGGCGGCCTGGGACCGTGACCTGCTGGTGCTGATGGACAGCGTGGCGACGGACGGCGATCGGGAGCGGGCGTTCGCGATGTTCGGCTCGCTGGCCGCCGACCCGGAGGCGGCGGCGCGCGGGCACGAGTTCTACCGGCGGCTCGACGCGCTCGCCGACGCCTCGCCGGACGATCCGAGGGTGGCGCCGCTGGCCGCGATGCTCGCCGACTACAGCGTGGAGCACGTGCTGGCGCACACGGGCCCGCACGGCTGGGAGCCGGGGGCGGTGGAGCCGTTCCTCGACGGACTCGCTCCCGCGCAGGCCGAGGTCGTACGGCAGGCGATGCGCCTCATCGCCCGCCGCTGACGAGCGGGGCGACTCCGTCGAGCACGCAGTCGAGGCCCTCCTCGAAGTCGGGGTTGGCGTCTTCGCCCTCGATGACCCTGGCCAGCGCGGGGTAGCGGCCGGTGGCCAGCATCCGGGTGAGGTACGGGCCCGAGGCGATCTGCCACTCCTGCTCGTTCATGCCGGTGGCCCGCTCGGCCCGCAGCTCGGTGATCTCGCGCCTGACCGCGCCCAGCACGTACGCGTTCACGGTGCCGACGACCCGCATCACGGTGCCGACCGGCGCTTCGCCCATGCAGGCCAGTGAGGCTTCGAGGAACGCCAGCGCATTGGGCCCGAGACGGGGCCGGCTGCCCAGCAGGTCGGCGAACCACTCGTGGCGCAGGGCGGCCTGCCGGGTGCGGCGCGAGAGATCCCCCAGCACCACCCGCCAGTCGTCTCCGGCCGGCCCGGAAGGGACGATCTCTCCGTAGACCTCGTCCACCATCAGATCCAGCAGCTCTTCCTTGGTGGACAGGTAGCCGTACAGCCTCATCGGGCCGGCGTCGAGCGCGGCGGCGACCTTGCGCAGGGACACCGCGTCGAGTCCATCGCGGTCGGCGAGGTCGATGGCCGCGCGGACGATCCGCTCCCTGCTCAGCGGGCTGGGCGCCGGCCGGCTCGGCGGCTCCGGCCGCTCCCAGACGAGAATCGGCTCCTGTGGTGCCGTCATCGCATCGCGCCTTCCGTAGAACCTGCAGCCTGATGATACACCGTCCATCCTGATACAGTGTATTGCCCAATACAGTGTATCGAAGGGAAGTCTCATGATCTCTCCCCGCATCGCCGTCGTCGGAGCCGGGCTCGGCGGCCTCACCCTCGCCCGGGTCCTGCAGGTCCACGGCCTCCCCGTCACCGTCTTCGAACGCGAACCGTCGCCTGACGCCCGCTCCCAGGGCGGCACCCTCGACATATACGCCGGCGGGGGTCAGACGGCGCTGGACAGGGCTGGGCTGCTCGACCGGTTCCACGCCCTGGCCCGGCCGGAAGGGCAGGAGCAGCGGATCCTCGACGAGGCCGGGACCATGCTGCGCCACTGGGAGCCCGCCGACGGCGACGCGAGCAGGCCGGAGATCGACCGGGGCCAGTTGCGCGGCCTGCTCATCGACTCGCTCGCCGAGGACACCATCCGCTGGGGCCGTCCGGTGGACGAGGTCACCGGCGAGGGCCGCGTGCTCTTCCGCGACGGCCCCAGCGAGGAGTTCGACCTCATCGTGGGCGCCGACGGGGCCTGGTCCCGGGTACGTCCGAGCCTGTCGAAGGACGTGCCCGCCTACACCGGCGTCACCTTCGTGGAGACCGGCTTCGACGAGGCGCGCCACCCCGAGCTCGCGCGCCTGGTCGGCAACGGCTCCATGTCGGCGTACGGCGAGAACAGGGCCCTGGTCGCCCAGCGCAACAGCAACGGCCACATCCGCGTGTACGCCGCCTTCCGGGGGCCGCAGGACCTGCCTGCCTCAGAGGTGCCGGCGATGTTCGACGGGTGGGCCGAGAACCTGCGCGATCTCCTGCGGCACGCCGACGACGAGTTCGTCACTCGCCCCCTGTACACCCTGCCCGTCCACCACACCTGGGAGCACACGCCAGGCATCACCCTGCTCGGCGATGCGGCGCACCTGATGCCGCCGCTCGGCGTGGGCGCCAACCTCGCCATGATGGAGGGCGCCGAGCTGGCCGACGCTCTCGCCGCCGCGGCCGACCCCGACGAGGCCGTCCGCGCTTACGAGAGCGTCATGCTGCCACGTTCGGCACACTTGGCCCGGCTCACCACGGACGGCCTGGCGGCTCTCTTCTCACCCGAGGGCGCCAAGGGCGCGCTGCGCTTCTACGATCAGGTCAAGGGCCCCCAGTAACGGCCGTCGTAGCTGCTGTTCAACGGATCGCGAAGGCCCGGCGTGCGTGCGCGAGCAGCTCGCGTACGGCGGGGCGGTGCCCGGCCCGCCACACCAGCGCGAGCAGGGCGGGGGTTTCGACGTCGGCGATGGTGCGGGCGACGAGGCGGTCTCCGTTTCGGGCGGCCATCGAGTCGCTGAGGATGCCGACGGCCATGCCGCGGGCGGCGAGGTCGGCGATGGCGTCGGCGGCGCTGGCCTGCAGGGTGATCACGGGCTGGAGGCCCTGCGCGGCGCACGCCTGGTCGAAGACGGCGCGCAGCCCGGTGCCCGGCGGCATGCACACGATCGGGTACGTGCCCAGGTCGCGCAACGTGACCTGGGGGAGCGCGGCCAGGGGATGGCCGGGCGGAACGGTCAGGACGAGGCGCTCGCTGATGATCGTGAGCGCCTCAAGCCCCGCTGGGGCGGTGGTGGCGGTGCCGACGAGGGCCAGGTCGAGGGCGCCGGCGTGGACGCCTTCGACGAGGCGGTCGGAGTTGTCCTCCTGGAGGGTGATCTCCACGCCGGGATGCGCCCGATGGAAGGCCGCCAGCGCGTCGAACAGCGGCGTGATCGTGCACCCGATCACCATCCCGAGGGTGAGCTGCCCCCGGATCAGGCCGGTCACCTCACCCACGGCCTCGCCGACCGCCCCCGCGGCGGCGAGCGTTGCTCTGGCGTGCTCGAGCGCCGCCTTGCCCGCGACCGTCAGCGTGGCGGTGCGCCCCGACCGGTCGAACAGCTCGGCTCCCAGCTCGCGCTCGAGCTGGCGAATCTGGGCGCTGACGCCGGACTGGCTGATGTGCACCCGCTCGGCGGCCCGCGTGAAGTTCTGCTCCTCGGCTACCGCGACGAAGTACTCCAACTGCCTCAGTTCCATGACTGGAAATTCTAGTTCCTATGAGAACCATCTGTTGGACTTCTGGAAAGGGCGGCGGCAGGCTGGACGCAGCGAACGCCTGAGGAGGAATCCATGCCGGACCATGACAAGGCCATGCGGCCCGAGGACATCACGCGCCTGTTCGTCGAGCGGTCCAACGCCGGCGACGCGGCCGGGGTCGCCGCGCTGTACGAGGAGGACGCGGTGCTGGCCTACCCGCCCGGCAGCCAGACGGTGGGCCGGGAGGCGATCCGCGAGCTGTGGGAGAAGGTGCTGGCCGGGCGGCCGCACTTCGAGCGGGAGGAGCCTCTGCCGACGCTGGTTGCCGGGGACATCGCGCTCACCTCGACGCCGCCCAAGGACGGCGCCGGCGCGCGGGCGCAGGTCGTACGGCGCCAGCCGGACGGGAGCTGGCTGCGTATCATCGACCAGCCCGAGTTCGTCGCACCTGCCGGCTGACCGTCCAGCCGGAACAAGATCCCCCGGAACCGGGTGGCGCCGGGGGATGGGTCTCTCGTTCGTTCTTGGTCAGCGATCGCGGCTGCGGGTCATTGCTCCGGCGTGCCGTACACGCTGACTTCAGTGAGGTGGAAGGACAAGTTGGCGCTGTTGTGTGTGCCGACCACCCGGACGTACCGGGCCTTCGCCTCGGTGTTCAGTGTGTCTCCAGCGTCGGTCACGGCCCGGGCGCCGCGGCGGCCACCGAGGGTGTACCAGGTGGTGCCGTCGAGACTCCCCTCCAGCCGGTACTCGTAGTAGCGCCCGCCCCCGACATAGTTGCGCACGTTGACGCGTGAGATGTCGTTGACCGTCCCCAGGTCGACCTGCCACCAGGTGGTGTCCCAGGTCATCTGACTGGCGAAGTACGGGGAGTTGGCCCGGTTGCCGTCGTTGGCGTGCTCTGGGCCCCGGCTCGGCTCCCAGCTCAGCGCGGTGACCGGTTTGCGGAGGCTTTGCAGCGTGTCCCGCGCGCCGTCGCGTGCGGTCGAGGGTGTGGATGCGGGATCGGTCAGTATGGCGATTGCCTCCTGGCCGGTGTGCCGGTTGGCCGCGCTGACGAACAGGCCGACGTCGAGCGTGGCCCCGGCGCCCGGGACGCGGGCCGACCCGACCAGCGACCAGTTCTTGCCGTCGCTGCTGCATGAGCCGGTGAGCTGGTCGCCGGACTTGCCGATGCGCACCTGCACGGGTGGTGTGAACCCGCCCACTTCGGTGTACGAGTCGAACTGCCCGTTGCCATCGGAGTCCCAGCTGAATACGCAGCCGTGACCGGGAGTGATGGCGATGTTCGCGTAGCCGGTGGACCCGGGGGCGGCCAGGTCGTCACTCACCACCAGCCCGGTCCGGGTGAACTCCGACGAGCCGTCCTGCCGCAGCACCGTGCTCGCGAGCTGCTGCCCGTCGGCCAGGGCGTCCGTGCGGTAGGCAGTGGCCAGCTCGTTGGTCTCCCGCCAAAGGTCCGCACCACCCGCCGCGATCGCGATCCCGTCGCCGGTGGGGGCGAATTCGGCCTGCGTGTTGCTCATCGTCTGGTACGACGCGGGCACGGCTCCGGCGATCAGCAGGCTTGTCGAGGCCATGTCCTGCTGGGCGACGTCGGCGGATCGCCAGGACGCGGTGACGTCCAGCGCCGGAGTACCGCCTGGGGCCTCGCCGGCAGGAACGGTCACCGTCCACGTCGTGGTGAGCCTGTCGCCTGGGGCGACGTGGTCGGCGCGGGCCGGGGACGTCGCCTGCACCCGGTATCCGTCCGGGGCATCGAGCCGGAGCGTGACCTTGCCGGTGGGCCGCAGCGCGTTGTCGTTGGTGAACACGGCGGTGACCTGCACCGTCCCGCCTGGCTTGACGCCCTTGCGGTCGACGCCGACGGTCACGGCGCCGTCCGGCAGTGCGGCCACCCGGCTCGCTTCGAGGTAGGAGTCGCCGCGTGGCTCGGAGGCCAGCTCGGTGCCGGCTCTGGCCCAGTCTTTGGCGACTGCCGCCCAGTCGATCGGCTCGGGGTACTCCTTGCCCGAGCGCAGCGCGGTCTTCAGGCTGTCGAAGAACAGCTGCCACCGCTTGGCGTAGTACTGGCCGACGAGGCCGTTCATCTCCCTGCGCGCGTAGTCCTGCAGACGGGCGCCGTCGGCCCAGAGCGTGACCAGCGACTTGAGGTTGTAGTCCAGGGTCGCCGCCTCGGCCGGGGTGGCGGCCTGCCGGTGGGCTTCCTTCTGCCACACCCCGAGCAGGAAGTGCTCATCGGTGCCGAGCAGCCGGTCCATCAGCCGCATCTGGTCCATCCACCGGCCGGTGAGTCGCTCGAAGCGTTTGAGGTCTTTGGCGTGGTAGGCGGCGCGGATCTCGGGCAGCTCCAGCCGGCTGTGGTTGGCCAGCACCTGCCGTGCGACGTCGACAAGGTCGTAGCGGTAGGCGCCGGAACCGCGTAGGCGCCGGTCGATCTGGAGCAGCTCGTCGAGCGCTTTGTCGAAGGTGGCGATGTCGTACTGCAGCGGGTAGCCGGTGTTCGCCAGGCCGGGCTCGTCGTCGTACAGGCCGGTGACGTGCCGGCTGTCCGCGCCGGCGGGCCAGCTGTAGACGGTGTCGAGGAGGATCCGCCAGGCCGCCTTGGCATGCGGGTCGTCGCCGCCGTACCGGGCGGTGGCATAGTCGTCGAACCACTGCCGCATGTCGACCGGGCCGTCCTGCCACGGCATGTCGGTGAAGAACGCGACCGCGGCCGGGTTGTTGTCGATGGCCTCGGGCATCAGCGCGATGCCGTTCATCGCCGTGCCGGGCTTTTTGCGCCAGGCGTGGAACTTTTCGTTCCACAGCGTCAGTCTGGCGCCGAGGTTGACGTGACCGCCGAAGTTCCAGATGGTGCCGAACGCGTATCCGGTGCCGAAGAAGTCCTTGTCCCGGTCGGTGGTGCCGGATTCCTCGCTGATGCCGTCGACGATGAACATCTTGCTGCGGTCGATGGCCTGGAGCGTCGCGGGCAGTGGGTTGCTCTGCCAGCCCAGGATCGTCCACAGCGCATCGGGATGGGCGGTGTTCAAGGCCCGCTGCACCGCTTGTGACGCCTGCGCCACGTTGACCTTTCCGGCTGTGCCGCCCTCGTGCAGCAGGTCCATCTTGTACATCGTGCTGGAACCGAACAGCTCGGTCTGCACCCGGTAGAACGTGGCCGCGACGCGCTCGAAGATCGGATCTGTCGGGTCGAGCCAGTGGGGGCGTTCGAGCTGGTTCCAGGTGCCCTGCGGGACCGTGTTGGCTTCCGGGTTGCGGACCTTGAAGTCGGTCGGCACGGTGCCGAAATAGCCGGGCAGCACGGGGACCATGCCCAACGAACGCAGGCGGTCGGCCATCTTACGGCCGAGTTCGATCCGTTGATCGATGAGTTGCTGGGAGATCGGGCTGTCGGTGCAGCACATGTTCTGCAGCAGCCACCAGGATTGGTGGCCCGGCTGCGGGATCCACTCACGCATGTCCTGGCCGGAGTAGCCGAACTCCATGAAGGTGCGCTGGTAGACCGCCTCCTGGCCCTCGTAGACGAGCACCTCGTTGATGCCGTGCAGCGCCAGGACATCGATCCGCCGCTGCCACTCCGACCAGCTCAGATACGCGCCCGCGTAGCCCTGGTTGGTGTCGTTGAGGGCGAAGCGGTGATCCACCGAGGAGGTCTTGGCGATGGGTGCCGCGGGTAGCGGGAGATGCTGGGGCAGGTCGACCTGCGAGCCGTTGATCGCGACGTCGGCGTGTGCCACCTGGCGCAAGTAGTAGCCGAAGCCGGTCAATTGCACCGCGGGCGTCGTGCCGGCGACGACGAGGCCGCCCTTCTCGGCATACACCTCGAACCGGTCTCGGCCCGTGCCCTTGTCGATCGCGCGCAGGGTGACCTGCTTGGCGCGCGATGTCCCGATCAACCGTTCGAGGGCCTGCGCCGCCGGACCGTCGAGCCGGGCAGGCGCCGACTGTGCGGGCGTGTCGGCCGCCGCCCTGGGTTGGGATACGAACGGGGCGGCGAGCATCGTCAGCAGGACGGCGAGCGCCATCAGGGGCGGTCGCCATCGTCGCGGTAAGAGTGCGGCGGGGCTTTGCGGTTCGCGGGAATGGGTCATCGGCGGCCACCTCCGAGGGGGGCGAGCAGGGGCAGCAATTATGTAAAGACTTTTAGTAAACTCTTTGCGAAATATACTCAGCCGTAGCGACCGAGAGGTCAAGACCCGGCGACGGTGAGGGGGCGTGGATGAAGGAGGAACGGCCGGCGGGCACACCGGTGCTGCGCAGAATGAACCGGGCGGCGGTGCTCGACGCCGTTCGACGCCGCGCGCCCGAGCCGGTGCGGTTGGCCGAACTCACCCAGCTGACCGAGCTCACCCGCCCGACGGTCGCCCAAGCTGTAGAGGATCTGCTCGCCGCCGGCTGGCTACGGCAGCACGCGCCGCAGCCGGCCACGGTGGGCAGACCGGCGACGCGGTTCTCACTGAACGGCCGGGCGGCACCCGTACTCGGCCTGGACGTCGGGCCGCACACCGTGACGGCGGGGATCGCCGACCTGGCCGGTGAGCGCCTTGCCGTGATTCGCCGGGCGGTCCGTCACCGCCGCGCCCGGCACCTGCTCGAGGCGGTCGATGAGACAGCGGGTGAGGCGCTGGCGACGGCCGGCCTGGCCGCCGAGCAGATCACGGCCGTCACCGCGGCGACCCCGGGCATCGTCGAGGTGACCACCGGCCGGGTGCTGTTCGCCCCGAGTGTGCCGGGCTGGTCGGAAATCGACCTCGTCGGCCACCTGCGGGCTCGATTCAGGTGCGGGGTCACGGTGGAGAACGATGCGAACCTGGCCGCTCTGGCGGCGGCTCACCAACGCACCGGCTCGGGCACCCTGCTCGCGGTTCAGTGGGGCGAGCGGCTCGGAGCCGGTGTCGTCATCGACGGGCGGCTGCATCGGGGCGCGGGACAGGCCGGTGAGATCGGATTCATCCGTCCGGTCGGGGACCTTCCCGACGCGACCGGGGACGGCCGGGGGCCGCTGGAGCTCGCGATCGGCGGCAAGGCGATCGTCGATCTCGCCCGCCGCCGCGCCGCGGAGCATCCAGGGTCCAGGCTCGCCCGTGCGACTGACGCGGCCGCCGTCTTCGCGGCCGCCGACGGGGGCGACCCGATCGCCGCCGAGGTCGTCGACCGGGTCGCCGCCGTCTTCGCCGAGGCGATCGCACCCGTCGTCCTCGTGCTGTCCCCGCACGCGATAGTGATCGGTGGTGGCATCGCCCGGGCCGGCGCGGTCTTGCTGGACGCGATCGCACGGCACCTCGAAGACCTGACCCTCACCCCGCCAAGCGTGGAATTGTCGGAGCTGGCCGAGGGCTCCGTGCTCGGCGGCGCGATCCAGATGGCCCTGGACGAGGTGTGGCGCGACACCCTCACTGCCTGCTGAACGACCTTGGCGCTGTGGCGCAGGACGGCCGGTCGGACGCCGATGGCGTGGCGCTCGCCTGCTCAGAGCTGTTGCAGCCCGCCGAGCACCCGTTCCAGCAGGCCGGGGTCAGGCCGTCCGCCGGGCAGCCGCGGATGGTGCAGCCGCAGCAGCCCCTCGGCCGCCATGTCGGCGATGAGCACGCGGGCGACCCCGAGGGGGATCCGCAGCACCGCGGCCACCTCGGCCACTGAGCGGACCTGACGGCACAGCTCGCTGATGGCGGCGTACTCGGGGGTGATGAGGGCGAAGGCGTGCGGCGGGGCGTCAGCGGAGCAGACCAGGGCCTCCATCGCCAGCTTGATGCGGGGCGCGGTACGCCCGCCGGTCACGGCGTACGGCCGGACGGGCGAGTCCTGGTCCTGCTCGTCGGGGTCGGGCGGCGGCTGCCAGCCGCCGCCCCAGCGCGGGTCGGTCATCCGCGCTCACCTGGTCTGCCGGGAGCGCAGCGCCGGGGTGAGCACCTGCCCGGCCCGGTCGGCCAGGAGCGTCATCTGGTACGCCACCACGCCCATGTCGCAGTCAGGGGCGGCCAGCACGGCCAGGCAGGATCCGTCGCTGATGGACACGTTCAGCATGAGCCCGCGCTGCATCTCGACGGCGGTCTGGATGACCGGGCCGCCCCCGAACAGTGAGGCCGCGCCCTGCGTCAGGCTGGCCAGCCCCGAGGCGACGGCGGCCAGCTGGTCGGCGCGCTCGGGTGGAAAACCGGCAGAGACGGCGAGGGGCAGCCCGTCGGAGGTGACGACGGCGGCGTGGGCCACGCCGGGAACGGACCGGACGAAGTCGGTGATCAACCAGTCGAGGTTGTTGTCGCGGGTCATGGGCCTTCCTCGCGGGTCGTGCTCCCTGATGCGAAGGGAGGAATGCTGCGCGTGCTGATCTCGTCGCGTGCGGCTCGGAAGCCCCGCTGGTAGCTGGTCATGCGGTCGCGGACCTCCTCGGGAGAGGTCTGCGGGATGGGTGCGACGCCCTTGGGCACCGAGGCGGTGTCGGCGCTGCCGGGCACCAGGTTGGCCTTGGGCACGCGTTTGGGCAGGCCGGAGGCGGTGGTGCCGTCGTTGGCGGGGAAGGCGGCGGCCTCGGCGGCGCTCCACCCGGCGTCCACCTCGGGTGAGCCCCAGCCGCTGTCGGATTTGTCGCGGTTGAACCAGGCCGACTCCACCGCGGCGAAGATCGGCAGGTAGCCGTCGGTGACGGGCTCGGCGGCCGAGCGGTCCAGGCTGCCGGAGAGCGGGTCGCCGGGGATGGCGGCCCGGTCGCCCGGACGGCCGGCGAGCGGGTCGCCGGCGATGGGCCCGGCGCCGACGTGGCCGCCGGGGCTCGAGTCGTTGGCGATCGGGCCGCGGAGAGCGGGGCCGGGGGTGGGAATGGGGGTGCCGCCTCGCAGGACGTCGAATCGCGCCCTGGCCGCGGGCGTGTCGAACGTGCCGTACCAGCCTGCCGCGGGCTCCTCGGGTGCGGGATCGGTGGCGAACGACGGCCAGTCGGCCATGTCCGGCGTGCGCTGGCGCGGCGGCGGGGGCACGGGCGGACGAGGGTCCCAGGAATCGGGGCCGGCGAACGGCCGGCCGAAGGCCGCGCCCGGAGTCGGGTAGGCGGGCGGCTGCAGCAGCGCCTCCGGCAGGAACACCGTCGCGGTCAGGCCCCTGGCGTCGTTCTGGCGCAGTTGCACGCGGATGCCGTGGCGGTTGGCCAGCCGGGCGACCACGAACAGGCCCATACGGCGCGAGACCGAGATGTCCACCGCGGGCGCGCGGGAGAGGCGCTCGTTGGCCTGCGTGAGCTCGTCGGGGACCATGCCGATGCCGGTGTCGGTGATGGTCAGCATGATGCCGCCCCCACCGCCGGCGCCGTCGACGGTTCCGGCGGCGACGACCACCGGGGTGGTCTGGGGCGAGAACGACAGCGCGTTCTCCACCAGCTCGGCCAGCAGGTGGATGATGTCGTTCACCGCCTGCCCGGAGACGGCGCTGGGAGTGGTGATCCGGGCCGTGACCCGCTCGTAGTTCTCCACCTCCGACAGGCACGCGCGTACGACGTCGGCCACGCTGACCGGTTTGTTCCACCGCCTGGGAGGCTCCTGGCCTGCCAGCAGCAGCAGGTTCTCGTTGTTGCGCCGCATGCGTGTGGCCAGGTGGTCGAGCGTGAACAGGCCGGCCAGCCGCTGCTCGTCCTGCTCGCCCTGCTCCAGCCCGTCGATGAGCTTGATCAGCCGCTGCACCATGGTCTGGCCGCGCCTGGACAGGCTGACGAACATGGCGTTGACGTCGGCGCGCAGCCTGGACTCCTCGCCGGCGAGGCGGACGGCCTCGCGGTGGACCTCGTCGAAGGCCCGGGCGACCTCACCGACCTCGTCCAGGGAGTCGACCCCGATGGGGGCGATGGCCACGGTGGACTCGTCGCCGGTCTCGCGCAGCGTGCGCACGGTCTGGGGCAGGCGGACGCCGGCAATGTGCAGCGCCTCCGTACGCAGCCTGCGCAGGGGCCTGACCAGGGATCGGGCCATGATGGCGGTGGCGATCAGGACCGCGAGCAGCAGCAGGAGGCTGTAGGTCGCGGCCAGGAGCGCCTCGCGGCGGGCGGCGTCCTGCAGCGTGCGGCTCTGCACGATGATCGACTCGCCGAGGCGCCGCTGGACCGTCCACATGCCGTCGACGGTGCCACTGATCGCCTGGAACCAGCGGTCGGCGTCGTCGCTGCCCTCCGGATCGAGGTCGATCCGGTCGCCCTCCGTGACCTGGGCGAGCGCGCGCAGCCTGATCACCTCGGCGCGGTCCACCAGCGTGCCGGTGACGGTGTCGTCGTAGGTCTGCAGCTCGTCCAGCGTGGCCACCGACCGGAACACGGAGACCTCGCTCTCCTGCTGGGCGCGGGCGGCCGTGAACCGGTCGAGCTCGCCACTCTGGAAGCGGCCCACCGAGGCCACCGCCGCGAGCAGGCCGCGTTGCTGCGAGGCGGCGTCGTGCGCCTTGGCCAGGGCCGACAGTGCCCGGACGCTGTTGGCCAGTGCCTCCTGGTCTCCACCCTGGCTGATCTGGTCGTGGAACTGCTCGAAGGCGTCGATGATCTGGGAGTACTTCGTCAGCGCGGGCAGGGCGAGCAGCTGGGTCTTCAGCACGGTGTCGCGGGTCGCGGCGATCTCCGGCAGGCGGCTGAGCATCTGCTGGGTGATGGTCCAGGCGCTCTCGCCGTGATCGGTGGTGATCACCCGGGCCTTGGCGCGGACAGCGGCGGCCGCCTGGTCGACAGGGGCGAACTGCCCGCGCATCGGCTCCTCGCGTTCGGGCGTGCGGCCGGCGGCGATGTAGTGGACCGCGAGGTCCCGTTCGTAGGCGAGCTGGTGGGTCAGCTCGATGACGGCGTCGCCGAGCTCGGCCTTGTCCAGCACGCGCTGGTACTGGCCCGCCGCGGCCCACGAGGTGATGACCTGCTGCGCGCCGACCACGACCCCCACCCCGGTGGGGATGACGATCAGGGCGACGAGACGCGCGCGCACCCGCCAGTCCCGCAGCCGCAGCCTGCGCTTGTGTCTCCTGTGGGTGTGGGCTAACCGGGGACGAGGGCCGAGCGCGGTCGGTTGCTTCGTCACTGGCTCCCCACTCTTTCGCCTGAACGCGCGCCGGCATGCGAGACGCGTGATGCGCGCCCGGAGACGAAGAGCAATTTGAGCACACACCGGCGAGCTAGGCCAACCTTACAAAGCACGTGACTCCCATTGGAATGGTTGATTGACCGCGAATTCGGTCCGGCCCCTCCTGATTGCCGAAAAGTGGACAGCTACGGACAATTCGTGAGGATCTTCCAAGTCATGAGTCATGACATTTCATGGCAATTACCTCAGTCCCTCCTGTACGATCACCGACTGTCCGCGTGACTGCTGCCGGTTCTCGCTTGTCAGGCGTTCAGCGCGGTCTTTCGGATGCGTGACCCGCCAAGGAGAAACCACAATGGAATCCGGTTCTGCTTTTCGCGCGTTCCTGGCGTTACTGGCCACCACCACGCTCGCCGCGTGCAGCGGCGGCACCGGCTCCGTCACCAGCACGGCTCCGTCGGGGCCCCTGGAGAAGACCACGCTGACCATCGGCGTCAGCCCCACGCCCTCATCTGCGCCGGTGTTCATCGCCGACCGCAAGGGGTTCTTCAAGGCGGAGGGCCTGACCATCAAGACGGAGATCATCCAGGCGCCGCAGGCGGTCATGCCGAAGATCCTCAACGGCAGCATCGACATCTTCAAGGGCAGTTACGTCTCGCTCATCAACATCCAGGACAGCGGCGCCGCCAAATTGAAGATCCTTTCAGATAGTTTGCAGGCCGCGCCCGGCATCGCGGGCGTCGTGGTACGCAAGGATTCCCCGCTGCAGACGCCCAAAGACCTCATGGGCAAGACGATTGCCGTCAACTCGCTGAACAACCTCGGCACGATGTCCATGAGCGCGCATTTGAAGACGCATGAAGTGACGCCTGAACAGGTGAAGTTCGTGGCCATCGATTTCCAGGCCCAACTGGCCGCGCTAACGAGCGGTCAGGTGGACGCGGCGTGGATGGTGGAGCCGTTCCTGTCGGCCGCCCAGCAGGCCGGCGCCCGGCTGCTGCTCGACACCAATACGGGGCCCACCGACGCGCTGCCGATCGACGGCTTGGCCGCCACGGACCAGTGGGTGGCCAAGAACCCGAACACCACGGCGGCCTTCCAGCGCGCGGTCGCCATGGCGCAGCGCCTGGCCGCGACCAACCGCGCCGAGCTGGCCGAGGTCGTCCCGCTCTACACGCAGACGCCCAGGCAGGCGGTTATGACCATGGCGATGGGCACCTTCCCGACCTCGCTCAGCCCCAAGCGCATCCAGCGGGTGGCCGACCTGATGTACGAGTTCGGCTACCTGAAGTCGAAGGTGGACGTGGCGTCCATGGTGGTCCAGGAGCCCGGCAGGCCGGCGGGCTAGCCGGCACCGTACAGGCGCTCGATCGTCTCCACCTGCCTGGCGGTGAACCACGCGCGCTCGCGCACGCCCTGCGACAGGCCGCCGGGCCGCTCCCCGTCGTGCCTGGCGTACTCCTCGGCCCACAGCCCGGTCTTCACCCGGCTCGGCAGGTTTCCCATGCCGGGCCGCCGCCGCAGCCGGCGCAGCGCGCCCAGGTCCAGTTCGGCGGCGGCCACCAGCGACTCGCCCGGGCCCGCCTGAGCGAGCACCCGCCCCTGGTGGTCGAGCACCTCCGAGCCGCCGTTGGTGGAGTCGCCGGGGATCGCGATGCCCGTCAAGCCGCCGCTGTTGGCCGAGACCACGTAGGCGAGGTTCTCGGTGGCGCGGGCGCGGCGGGCGATCGCCTTCGGGGTCAGCGCCGGGGATGAGGCCTCGGAGGTGGGGTGGCAGAAGACCTCGGCGCCGCGCAGGGCCAGCGCGCGGGCCAGCTCCGGCATGAGGATCTCCTCCGAGGCGAGCACGGCCAGGTTGCCGATCTCGGTGCGGGCCACGGGCAGCACGCCGTCGATGCCGTAGATCTCCAGATAGCGCTCCCACACGTCGTACGGGCTCGGCGTGAACATCGAGTGCAGCCTGCGGTAACG
Organism: Nonomuraea sp. CA-141351; assembly: GCF_050944675.1. Lineage (NCBI taxonomy): Bacteria > Bacillati > Actinomycetota > Actinomycetes > Streptosporangiales > Streptosporangiaceae > Nonomuraea > Nonomuraea sp. CA-141351. The sequence continues at coordinate 5,920,445 of NZ_CP191982.1, read as the reverse complement.
CAGCACGACCTCCCCTTGCGGGGACAGGATCACCGAGGCCTGGAAGTACAGCTCCGGGAAGTGCTCGTCGCTCTCATAGGCGTTCACGCACAGGAACACCTCATGCCGGGCGGCGATCTGGGCCAGTGCCTCGTATTCAGGGCCGCCGGGGTCGAGCGCGGCCTTCTCGCGCCACTCGGCGAAGCTCTCGCGCATCGGGAACCCGGTCATGACGTATTCGGGCAGCACCACCAGGCGCAGGTCGCGGCCGAGCCAGGCCTTGCTGCCGCCGACCTGCTCGCCGATCCGCCCGATGGCGGCGCGGATGGCGGCGCGCGGATCCGGGTCGGCGTTGACGGCTCTGGTCTCCATCTGGAGCGCCAGGGCCGTGTAGGCGGTCACGGGCGCCCGTTGGCCGCGCACCAGCCGGCCCAGGTGGTGGCGCCCTTGCCGAGCTGCTTGTTGTAGAAGGAGCTCCAGGAGTTCTCGCCGGCGCCGGGCGCGGTCGGCGCCGCCTTGTAGAGCGGGTAGTTCGCCTCGACCTCGGCGCGCAACCACGGCTCGACCTCGGCGTAGGAGTTCAGCGACCAGCTGCGGGCGTGGTAGGTGAGCTGGCCGCGCACCTCGCTCTCCGCCAGACACATGAACGGCGCCCACGGGCTCGTACGCGCCCAGCTGATCTTCGTTTTCATCGCGCCGGAGGGGACGGTGCCCGGGATGGTCCTGACGGCCGCCTCGCGCTCGTCGACGGAGAAGTCGAACATCTCCTGCGCCGCGTACACGCCGCCCACGAGCCCGAACCGCTCGCCGAGCGCGGTGCCGAAGTCGGCGCGCACGCCGATGTCGCTGGTCCACACCGTCTCATCATGCATCGCGCGCACCGGCGGGCCCGCGTAGGAGGGGGTGACGTTGAACGGGCCGAAATTCACCGTGTCGTTGTTGATGGGGATGACCGGATAGGTCTTCTGGTCGATCGGGTTCTTCCACTCCCGCAGGATCCGGGTCGGGTCGGCCGGGTCGGTGTAGAAGACGATCTCGCGGGAGAGCTGGTAGAGCTGTGTCGTGTCCGGCACCCGGTACAGGCGCCTGATGTTGTAGCCCTCGATGTTGAACAGCTTCTGGCCGTGCCGTATCGCCGGGTCGAGGCTGTTGCCTTCGACGTTCGCGTACACGCTGCCCGAAATCCGGAAAACCATATCCCTGCCGTCGGGGCGTCCAAAAGTCTGGAGCGAGAGAAGGCCACTTCGGTCCGTGACCGTTTTGTAGACCGATCCCGGAAATGTCGGATTAATGCTCTCATCGTCGCCGCCGCCCCCGGGGCGCTCACGCTCACGAAGAGAGCGGCGAGAGCCAAGGACCTGATGACTTTGCGCTTGACCATGGGTGCGCTCCGGGCGGTTGAGCGGACTGGGGGAGCCCATTGTGATCATGTCCCGCGCGGCACTGTCCATCGTACCCTAAAACTGCAGTCGACTTAAACTTTGCAGTAGACTGCAGGCATGGGTGAAGGGCTGCGGGAGCGGAAGAAGCGTCAGACCAGGCAGCGCATCTCGGACGTGGCCGTCGGGCTGTTCGTGGAGCGCGGCTTCGAGAATGTCACGATCGCGGAGGTGGCCGAGGCCGCCGAGGTGTCGGTGAACACCGTCTACAACTACTTCGCGGCCAAGGAGGATCTCGTCCTGCCGCCGGAGGAGGCCTCGCCGGATCGGCTGGCCGGCATCGTACGGCGGCGGCGGCCGGGCCAGTCGGCCGCCGCCGCGGTGCTGGCGATGCTGCGCGAGGAGGTGCGCGGGCGCGAGCGCAGCGTCGGGCTTACGCCGGGCTTCGGGCCGGTGCTGGAGATGATGCGGGCCGCTCCCACGCTGGCCGCCCGGCTGGAGGACCTCGGCCACAAGATGACCGAGGCACTGGCCGCCGAGCTGGTCGCGGAGACCGGCGCGGCCGAGAGCGATCCCTTGCCGCGGGTGATGGCCTGGCACATCGGGTGCCTGCACGCGCTGGTCTACGCCGAGATCGGCCGCCGCACGGCGGCGGGGGAGCGGCCCGACGCGATCGCCGCGGCGGTGCTGGAGTTGCTGGAAGTTGCGGAAGGCGTGCTGGGCGAGCAGGTGCTGGCCTATGCCGTACGAGAGGAGTGAGCGGTGTTCAGGGTGACGATCAGGGGAAAGTTCAAAGGGCTCGACGACGCCGGACGAGCCGCCGTGCTGGCCGCGAGCGGTGCCGCCTACACCGAGGCCGGGACTTTCACCCATGACCAGAGCGTCACGGCGTTCACCTTCCGCTGCCAGGTGCCGGCCGGGCCGGACGGCGGCGAGGACGAGGCGGCGCTGGAGGCGATGGCCGCGCTGGAGGCGCATGGGCATCCGCACGAGATCCTCAAGCTCGCGGTGACTGACATGCGCGACATCAAAGTGCGGCGCCGCCGCTAGTCCCATATATGGGATATATTCCCTGATATGAGACAGGCTGAGGAGGTGGAGGCCCGGCTCGCCGGGCGGCTCTCGGAGCTGCGCCTCGAGCGGGGCTGGTCGCTGGAGGAGCTGGCGGGCCGGTCGGGGATCAGCCGCTCGACGCTGTCGCGGCTGGAGCGGGGGGAGATCAGCCCGACCGCCGCCCTGCTCGGCAAGCTGTGCCACGTTTACGAGCGGACGATGTCGCGGCTGCTGGCCGAGGTGGAGTCCGAGCCGCCGCAGGTCGTACGGGCCGGGGCGCAGGCGGTCTTCCGGGACGAGGAGTCGGGGTTCGTCCGGCGTTCCGTGTCGCCGCCGCACCCCGGGCTGCGTGGCGAGGTCGTGGAGGGGACGCTGCGGCCTGGGGCGGACATCTCGTACGAAGCGCCTCCGGTGCCCGGGCTGGAGCAGCACATCTGGGTGCTGGAGGGGGCGGTGGAGATCACCGCCAACGGCTACGCCTACACCGTCGAGACGGGCGACTGCCTGCGCTTCCGGCTGTGGGGACCCTCCCGTTTCCGCTGCCCTGGCCCGTCCCCGGTCCGGTACGCCATCCTGGTCGTCCTCCCGTGACCGCCCATCCCACCTCCGCCACCGGCGCGTGTCCGTCGCCTTCCCCGAAGGGCCTCAAGGGAACCCGGCCCGGGCCGGAGCGTACTTGGACCCCAGTCGAGATGAGGAACCGTATGCACAGCATCGAACGCCTGTCCGCCGAGGAGTTCGACGCCACCGTCAAGGACCTGGCCGACCTCCTGGTCGACGCCGTGGACAGCGGCGCGTCCGTGGGGTTCCTGGCGCCGTTCGGCCATGAGGAGGCCGCCGCCTGGTGGCGGGCGCAGGAGCCGGCGGTGGCCGGCGGCAGCCTCCTGGTCTGGACGAGCCGCGACGAGGGCGTCATCACCGGCACCATCAGCCTGGCCCTGGCACGCAAGCCGAACGCTCGCCACCGCGCCGAGATCGTCAAACTCATGGTCCACCGCGAGGCACGGGGCCGGGGCCTGTCGCGCGCCCTGCTGGCCACGGCCGAGCAGGCCGCCCTCGACGCCGGTGCCGACCTGCTGCTCCTCGACACCGAGACGGGCAGCACAGCCGAGCACGTCTACCTCACCGGCGGCTGGACCCGCTATGGCATCGTCCCCGGCTACGCCGGATCCCCGGACGGCACGCTGCAGGACTGCAGCTTCTTCTACAAGCGGCTCACCGCGCCGGGCCCGCTCACAACGTCTGCCTGAGCGCCTCGAGGTCGGCCAGGCGCTGGGCGGGCGCCAAGCGGGCGGCCGCGGCGACGAGCAGCAGCTCGGTGACGGCGATCTCGTGCGCGAGCGGCGCGATCGGCCCGGCGGCCTCGCGTGGCAGCCTGATCAGCACCTCCGCCTCGGCCGACAGGGGCGACTCCCAGGCGTCGGTGACGAGCAACAGCCGCGCGCCCCGGGCGCGAGCGGCTCGCACGAAGCGGGCGGTGTCCGGTGAATACCGCCGGAAGTCGTAGGCCACCACCACATCGGAGCCGCCCAAGTCCAGCACGGTACGGGACCGGGCCTGCGTCGAGTCGGGCACCCGGTGCGCGCCGGGGCGCAGGCTGGCGAGCTGGCGGATCAGGTATTCGGCGGCCAGCTCGCTCAGCGGCCCGCCCAGCGCCCACACGGACCCGGCCTCGGCGAGCAGGGCCGCCGACGCGTCGAGCAGCGGATCGGTGGCGGCGGCGAGCGTGCCGTCGAGGCCGGCGCGAAGGTCCTCGGCGGCGCGCCGCACCTCGGGAACTTTCATGCCGGACGCGGAGCTCTCGGCTGTGCCGGGCGATCGCGTGACGAACTCCAGCAGCCGCGACCGGTCCCGCGCCCCGTCACGCACAGCGGTCTGGAAGTCGGCGAACCCGGCGTAACCCAGGCGGTCGAACAGCCGCGACGCCGTGGGCGGACTCACCCCGGCGCGCTCGGCCAGCGCCCGCAGCGAGCCCAGCGCCGCGAACGGATAGTCGTCGAGCAGCACCCGCACGATCGCCCGCTCTCCAGGTGGCAGCTCGGGATAGACGGCGCTGAGACGGTCGGCTACCGGATCGTTTCCCACGATGACAGATGTTACATCAGATCCCGATTGTGGAGCTTCATGAAACAGATGTTACGGTTCCAGGCATGAGAACCTGGCATGGTCTGATCGACAGCGACTACCGGCGCTGGCTGCCGGTCACCGCCGACACCCCGTCCGTCTCTCTCAACGAGGGCAACACCCCGCTCCTGCGCTCGGCGCACCTGTCGGAGCTCACCGGCTGCGAGGTCTGGCTGAAGGTCGAGGGCGCCAACCCGACGGGCTCGTTCAAGGACCGCGGCATGACGGTGGCGATCAGCAGGGCGGCCGAAGCGGGTGCGCAGGCCGTCATCTGCGCCTCCACCGGCAACACCAGCGCCTCGGCCGCCGCCTACGCCGCCCGCGCCGGGGTGACGGCCGCCGTGCTGGTCCCCAAGGGGCGGATCGCGCTCGGCAAGCTGAGCCAGGCCGTACGGTACGGCGCCGAGATCGTCGAGATCGACGGCAACTTCGACGACTGCTTGCGCGTGGCCCGCGAGCTGGCCGCACACCATCCGATCGCGCTGGTCAACTCCGTCGGCAACGAGCTGCGCCTGTCCGGGCAGCGCACGGTCGCCTACGAGATCGTGGACGCCCTCGGTGAGGCGCCCGACGTGCACTGCCTGCCGGTGGGCAACGGCGGCAACATCACCGCCACCTGGGGCGGCTACCGCAACTACCACAGCGCGGGCCTGGCCGGCCGGCTGCCGCGCATGTGGGGCTTCCAGGCGGCCGGGTCGGCCCCGCTCGTCCACGGCGCGCCCGTGGCCGACCCGGATACGGAGGCCTCCGCGATCCGCGTCGGCAACCCTGCCACCTGGGACGGCGCGCTCGCCGCCCGCGACGAGTCCGGCGGCCTGATCGCGGCGGTGACCGACGAGCAGATCTTCGCGGCGTACCGGATGCTGGCCCGCCGCGACGGCGTCTTCGCCGAGCCGGCCTCGGCGGCGGGCGTCGCGGGCCTGCTCGACCAGCACGCGCGGGGCGCGCTGGAGCCAGGGCTGCGGATCGTGATCACGCTGAGCGGCAACGGCCTGAAGGACCTGGACGCCTCCCTGCGCGACGGCTACACCTCGACGGAGACGTCCTCGTCCACCTCGGACGTGGCCCGAGCCCTCCACCTGGCCGCCTGACCGCCCCTTGTCCGCCGGGGCATGGGCGGTTTGTGGAAGCGGTATCGTGCGTTCGCAGATGAACGCGCGGAAAGTTGTCGGATACCTCCATGCCTGAAGCATGGTGTTGTGGTGTGGGATCGACCCCATGAAGGATGAAGGGAAGCAGCGCAGGTTCCCTACGGGCGACCTGGCGCGGGTGGCGGTGTTCGCGGCGCTGATCGCGGTGCTCGGCCTGCCCGGCTCGCTGAACGTCTTCGGCAACGCGGTCCCGATCACACTCCAGACGCTCGGCGTGATGCTGGCGGGCGCGATCCTCGGCACGTGGCGGGCCGCGCTGGCCGTCGCGGTGCTGCTGGTGCTGGTCGCCGCGGGCCTGCCGCTGCTGGCGGGCGGGCGCGGCGGCCTGGGCGTCTTCGCCGGGCCGTCGGCCGGGTTCCTGATCGGCTGGGTCCCCGGGGCGGCGCTGACCGGCTGGCTCGTCGAGCGTGCGGGCCGCAATCCGGGCATCGTCCGCCTGGTGGTGGCGTGTCTGCTGGGCGGCGTCGGCGTGATCTACCTGTTCGGCATACCTGTCCAGGCGGCCATCACCGGCGTGTCCCTGGGTAAGACGGCGCTGCTCAGCGCCGCCTTCCTGCCCGGCGACCTGATCAAGGCGGTGCTGGCGTCGATCGTGGCCCGGGGCACGCAGCGGGCCTACCCGGATGCGGTCCCGGCCGTGCACCAGGAGCGACTGCGTACCGGCGCGGGGCGTTGAACCCTCGATGCCGGTAGCAGCACACGTGATGCGGCACGCCGCCGAGCGCCCTTCGCGCCTGGCGGTGTGCGGCCCCGAGGGGGAGCTCACCTACGTCCAGCTCGCCGAACGCGTCCAGGGAGCCGCCCGCCACCTGCTCGGCCTCGGAAGCGGGCCGGGCACGCTGGTCGCGATCGGCCTCACGGACCCGGCCGACGTGCTCACCGCCGTGCTGGCGGCGGACCTGGCAGGCGCGACGCCGCTGGTGGGCGACCCGATGTGGGACCGGGAGCGGTGGTCGCGCGTCGCCCCGGCATCACCGAACGCGGCCAGGCCCGCCGTCCACGTGGACGCGCCGCTGCCGTACGTGGCCGGTCCCGCGGTGACGCATGACCCGCGGCCGGAGGACAGGGCGTGGGCGTGCTTCACCTCGGGCAGCACCGGCAGGCCGCGCGCCATCGTGCGCGCCCGCGCGTCGTGGACGGCGTCGTTCCCGCACCTCAGCGACCTCGCCGGGATCGGCCCGGACGACGTCGTCCTGGTCCCCGGCCCGCTGGTGTCGAGCCTGTACGCATTCGCCGCCGTACACACCCTGGCCACCGGCGCGACGGCCCTCCTGCCCGGCCGCCGGCCCTCCAGGACGCTGGGCGACCTGCTGGCCAGGGCCACCGTCGTGCACATGGTGCCGCACCGGCTGCCCGACGTGCTGGCACACCCGGGGACGCTGCGTACGGCCGTCGTCGGCGGTGCGGCCCTCGACCCGGACACGCGCGCCGCGGCCGTCCGGGCGGGGGTCCGTGTCGTGTCCTACTACGGGGCGAGCGAGCTGTCGTTCGTGGCGGTGGACGTCGACGGGGGTGGGCTGCGCCCTTTTCCGGGCGTGGAGATCGAGGTCCGGCCCACGACCGGCGGGGCAGGCGCTCTCGGCGAGGTGTGGGTGCGTTCGCCGTGGCTGGCCGACGGCTACCTGGGCGATGCGGCCGGGCCGTTGCGCCGTGACGGTGACGGCTGGGTGACCGTGGGCGACGTGGCGGAGCCGTACCGGGTAGGAGAGGTGCTGCGGGTGCGGGGGCGCGGTGACGGTGCGATCCAGACCGGCGGCGCCACAGTCGTGCCCGAGGACGTGGAAGAGGTGCTCAGGAAGGTGCCCGGTGTGGGGGACATCGTCGTGATCGGCTCGCCGCACCCGTCGCTGGGCTCCGTGGTCACGGCGGTCATCGAGGCCGAGTCCGCCTCCCCGCCGCCGCGCGCGCTGCTGGAGGCGATGGCCAGGGGCGGCCTGGACGCGGCGCAACGTCCGCGCCGCTGGTACGCGGTGCCGAGCCTGCCGCGCACTCAGACGGGCAAGCCCGCGCGCGCCCTGGTCGCGGCACGTCTGGCGGACGGCGACCCCGACATCCGGCGGCTGGCCTGACATGCCGGACGAACCCATGGTCGGGACGGCACCCGTCATCGTGGCGGCACGGCGTACCCCCATCGGCACGGCCGGGCACGCGTTCAAGGGGCTGACCGTCGATCGGCTGGCCGCGCCCGTGATCGCGGCCGTGGCGCGCGATCTGGCCGGGCGGCGGGTCGATGACGTGGTGCTGGGCAACTGCATGGGGCCGGGCGGCAACGTGGCCAGGGTGTCGGCGCTGGCTGCGGGCCTGGGCGACGAGGTGCCCGGCCTCACGGTGGACCGTCAGTGCGGCAGCGGGCTGGCCGCGATCCTGGTCGCCGCCCAGGCGGTACGCGCGGGCGAGATGGACCTGGTGATCGCCGGAGGGGCGGAGAGCGCCTCGACCGCGCCCCTGCGTACCCATCGAGGCGCGGCCGAGCCGTACCCCAGGGCGTCCTTCACCCCGGACGGGCGGCCCGATCCCGACATGGGGCCGGCCGCAGAGGAGCTGGCGGCGGCACGCGGCATCGGCCGGGAACGCCAGGACGCCTACGCCTGCCGCAGTCACGCCAGGGCGCTGGCCGCCAGGGAGGCGGGCCGGTTCAAGGGGGAGATCGTCCCGATCGGCGGGCGCTGCGACGATCAGCGGCCCAGGCCGCTGCGGGCGGCGTCACTGGCCCGTCTGCCTGCGGCGTTCGTGGCGGAAGGTACAGTTACGGCCGGTAATTCCTCGCCGGTCAGTGACGGCGCCGCGGCCGTGGCCATCGTGCCCGAGCGGTTGCGCGCGGGCCTGCCGGGGATGCGGCTGGTGGCCGGGTCCGTCGTCGGGTGCGATCCCGAGCTTCCCGGCTGGGGCCCGGTGCCCGCGGTGCGGCGGGTGCTGGCGCGTGCGGGGGTGGAGTTGGAACGGGTCGCGGCGGTGGAGATCGTGGAGGCGTTCGCGGCGCAGGTGCTGGCGGTCACCGACACGCTCGGGCTCGACACCATGGACGACGAACGGGTGTGCGCCGACGGCGGCGCGCTGGCCCTCGGGCATCCGTGGGGCGCGAGCGGCGCGGTCGTGGTGACCAGGCTGTTCAGCCGCCTGGTCCGCGCGGGCGCCCCGCCGGGGACGCTGGGGCTCGCCGCGGCCGCGGTCGGCGGCGGGCTCGGCGTGGCCGCCCTGTTCGAGGTGGTCGGTCCAGGACGAGATGGAGGGCCGGCATGATCGGGATTCGCAGCGTTCCGGGTGGTACGCCGTGATCGAGTTCGCCGACGTGCACGTACGGCTCAGTGAGCGTGACGTGCTGCGCGGCATCACCGCCAGGCTGCCCGAGCACCGGGTCGGCGTGGTCGGCGCCAACGGCTCGGGCAAGAGCACGCTCGCCCGCCTGATCAACGGCCTGGCCCTGCCCACCTCGGGCAGTGTCACCGTGCTCGGCCTCGACACCCGCCGCCACGCGGCCAAGATCAGGCGGGGTGTCGGGTTCCTGTTCACCGACCCGGACGCGCAGATCGTGATGCCGACGGTGGCCGAGGACGTGGCCTTCTCCCTGCGGCGCAAGGGCCTGACGCGCGATGAGGTCGACCGGCGCGTGCACGACGTGCTGGCCAGGTACGGCCTGGGCGACCACGCCGACCACCCCGCCCACCACCTGTCGGGTGGCCAGAAGCAGCTGCTGGCCCTGTGCTCGGTCATGGTGCTGGAGCCGGACATCCTGGTGATGGACGAGCCGACCACGCTGCTCGACCTGCGCCACTCCCGCCAGGTCGCCGACCTGCTGCGCGAGATGCCGCAGCAGGTGGTGGTCGTCAGCCACGACCTGCCGCTGCTGGCGGACTTCGACCGCGTCCTGGTGCTCGACCAGGGCAGGATCGTCGCCGACGACACCCCGGACGAGGCCATCGCCCACTACCGGAAGATCATGGCGTGAACGGCCTGACCGGCGCCTTCGTCCCTGGCGACTCACCGCTCCACAGGCTGCCGCCCGGGGTCAAGCTGGCCGGGCTGGCGCTGGCGTGCACGGTGCTGGTGCTGCTGCGCTCGCCGCTGGCACTTGCCGGGGCGGCGGTCGTCGTGGCGGGCCTGTACGCGCTGTCCGGGGTCGGGGTGGCGGCCGCCTGGGCGCAGGTCAAGCCGGTGCGGTGGTTCGCGGTGATGTTGTTCGGGATGCAGTGGGCATTCGTGGATCTGCAGGGGGCGATGTCGGCGACGCTGCGCGTGGTGCTGGCCGTGGCGCTGGCCGGGCTGGTCACGCTCACCACCCGCGTGTTGGCCATGATGTCCACGCTGGAACGCTGCCTGGCCCCGGCCAGGTTCGTCGGCTTGGACCCGTTCCGGCTGTCGCTGCTGCTGTCGCTGACCGTGCGCAGCGTGCCGGTCGTGGCCGGGCTGGCCACCCGCGTCCGTGAGGCCCAGCGGGCCAGGGGCGTCGAGCGCAGTCTGCGGGCCTTCGCCGTGCCGCTGGTGGTCAGCTCGCTCCGGCACGCCGACGCCCTCGGCGAGGCGCTCAGCGCCCGCGGGCTGGACGACTGACGTCTATCCCAGGTTTGACTTATATAAGCGGAACCTGAAACACTCGGGTCGTGCACGCATTCGACGTCCTCGGCGACCCAGTCCGGCGACGGATCCTGGAGCTGCTGGCGGGCGGCGAGCAGAGCTCGGGCGAGCTCACCGCCGTCATCCAGCGCGAGTTCGGCATCTCCCAGCCGGCCGTCTCCCAGCACCTGCGGGTGCTGCGTGACAACGGCTTCGCCGGCGTGCGGGCCCAGGGCACCCGGCGGCTGTATGCCGTCGAGGCGGGTCCGCTGCAGGAGGTCGATCTCTGGCTGGAACGATTTCGCGGCTTCTGGAACCAACGGCTGGACGCGCTGGCGACGGAACTGGCCCGCGGCAAGCGCGAGCGCCGCACGAACGAAAAGGACACCTGATGGACATTGTGGACGAGCTCCTGAAGGCTCAGCGCGAGCTGAAGGACGGCGAGATCAAGACCGTGGTGCTGCGACGGCACTACGACGCCGAGATCGAGGACGTGTGGGCCGCCTGCACCGACGCCGAGCGGCTGGGCCGCTGGTTCCTGCCCGTGACCGGCGACCTGCGGCTCGGGGGCACGTACCAGCTCCAAGGCAACGCGGGCGGCGAGATCCTGCGCTGCGAGCCGCCGAGCCTGCTGAAGGTCAGCTGGCTGTTCGGCCCGAACCCCGGTTTCTCCGAGGTGGAGGTGCGCCTGTCCGCCCAGGACGGCGGCACGCTGTTCGAGCTGCGCCACAGCGCCGAGATGCCGCCGGAGATGTGGGACCAGTACGGGCCCGGCGCGACCGGCGTGGGCTGGGACCTGTCGCTGCTGGGGCTGGGCCTCTACCTGTCCACCGGCGGCCGGGACGGGATCGACGAGAACACCTTCCACGAGACGCCGGAGGGCCGTCGCTTCATCACGGCCAGCAGCCAGGCGTGGGGTGAGGCCCACCTGGCCGCGGGGGGCCCGCCGGACCAGGTCGCCGCCGCCGTCGCCAACACCACCGCTTTCTACGCTCCCGAATAGTGCCGAGAACGACTGGGCGGGGATGCCTTCGCGCCCGAGGACGGCTGGGCCAAGCGCCGAGCACCCCGAGACTCACCGTACTGGGGTGCCCGGCTCAGTCCTGAGCGTACGGCGCTGCCTCGCGGCCGCATGGCCATGTCAGGGCAGCCGCAGGAAGATCTTTGCGCGTTTCCGCGCGTTCGCAGTGTGCCCGCTGTAGCGCCCGCGAAATCATGCCGCATGTCATATGCGCAGGTCAGGGGTATATTTCCGGCCGAAGTGGGGCGCAACGGGCTGCTGGTCATCGCGGCACGGTCGCTGCGGACCTTCGGCTACGGATGCACCAGCGTGCTCCTGGCCGAGTTGCTCGCCCAGGACGGCGACGCCCCCTGGCAGACCGGCCTGCTGCTGGCCGTTGCCTCGGCCGGCTCGGTGTTCGCGAGCCTGATGCTGGGCCTGTTCGCCGACGTGTGGGGACGGCGGCGGACGCTGATCGGGTGCGGCTGCCTGATGGCGGTGACCGGCGTCGTGTTCGCGCTCTGCGAGTCCTACCCGATCCTGGTCGCCGCCGCCTTCATCGGGACGATCTCGCCCTCCACCAACGACAACACGCCGTTCTCCGGGGTGGAACAGGCGATCCTCGCCCAGACCTGCCCCCAGGCCCGCCACACCGCCCTCTTCACCTGCTACAACGTCACCGCCATGGCCTCCGGCGCACTGGGCGCGCTGGCCGCCGCAGCCCTCGGGCTCCAGCCTTGGACATCGGCCCCCGACGCCGCCTTCGCCCTGTACGCGATCCTGGCCGCCGGCACCGTGACGCTGTTCTGGCACCTGTCGCCGCAGGCCGAGGCGCCCAAGACCGCCCGCCCCGGCCAGAGCGGGCACCGCGTGCGGGTGCCGGGTCAGGTCCGCCTGCTGGCCGGGCTGTCCGCGCTGGACGCCCTGTCCGGCGGGCTGGCCGTCCAGGCCGTGCTGGCCTGGTGGTTCGCCCACCGCTACGGCGCGACCACCACACAACTGGGCCTGGTGTTCTTCGCCGCCAACCTGCTGCCCGCCCTGGCCCAGCTCACCGCGCCACTGCTGGCCGCCCGGCGCGGCCTGCTGGCCACCATGCTCCTTCCGCACACGGTGGCCAACCTGCTGCTGGCCTGCATCCCGTTCGCCCCGGACCTCACCACCGCCGTCGCCCTGCTGCTGCTCCGCCAGACGGTCTCCAAGATCGACGTACCGGCGCGGCAGGCCTTCACGGCCGCGGTCGTTCCCGCCGCACACCGCACGGCCGCCGCCAGCATGACCAGCCTGGCCCGCAGCATCGCCGTCTCAGCCGCCCCCATCGCCGCCACCACACTGCTGACCGGCACCCTAGCCGCACTGGGAGCCCCGCTGCTGCTCGGCGCGGCCCTGGGCCTGGGCTACGACCTCGCACTCTGGCGCGCCTACCGGGACGCCCCCCTGGCCGAAGGCTGAGCGCCCCGGACGGGCACGTGAGGGCCTTGCGAGGTAGGGTGAGTGAATACTCACAAACTCACGAGAGGTGGCACCGATGAGGCTCGCGATCTTCGGAGCGACCGGTGGCACGGGACAGCAGCTCGTGCGCCAAGCACTCGACCTCGGCCACGAGGTCACCGCCGTCGTGCGCGACGCGTCCAGGCTGCCCGCCGAGCTGCGCGGGCGCCTGGACGTCGCCGAGACCGACGTGATGAACCCCTACGCCATCACCTCGGCGGTCAAGGGCCGCGACGCGGTGCTCTCGGCGATGGGCACGCGCGGGAGCGGCCCCACCACCGTGCAGTCCGACAGCATCTCCTCCATGATCAAGGCCATGACGCAGGTCGACGCGCGGCGCCTGCTGATGGTCAGCGCCAGCGGCCTGGTCACCGACGCCGGCGACGGCCCGGTCACGCGGTACGTGCTCAAGCCGCTCGTTCAGCGCATGTTGCGCCACTCCTACGCCGACCTGGCCAAGGCCGAGCGGTTGCTGCGCGCCAGCGACCTGGACTGGACGATCGTCCGGCCCTCGCGCCTGACCGACGGCGAGCGCAGCGCCTACCGCACGGCCCGTGACCTCAACGTCAGGCGCGGCCTGACCACGAGCCGCGCCGACGTGGCCCACTGCATGCTGGAGCTGGTAGCCGACCGCACCTCGATCCGCCACGTCATCTCGGTGGCCTCCTGACCCCGGGAGGTCTATCCGCTGACGAGCGCCGCGGGGTCGCGCTCGGGCGGGCCGGCGGGCCACCATACGCCGTCGCGCTGGGTGAAGGGGTACCAGCGGCCGTCCCGGCCGTAGCGCAGTTGCAGGGCGCCGAGGGTCCAGCGGTTGCGCCACGCCTCGACCTGCGGCGGGCGCTCGCCCTCCCAGCCCGCCTCCAGCAGGGCCTGCGCTCTGGCCAGGTCCCGGCGGGGCGGCGTCCAGGCGCTCTCGTGCACGTCGAGGCCGTGCGTGCCGCCGTACCTCCATGCCTGCACGGCCGCCTCGAGTCCGAGGTCGAGATCGTGTTCGGCGGCCAGGCGTATCCGGTCCTGATACTCGGTGAGCTCCGGCAGGCGCCCGTGCAGCAGCAGCTCGCGCGCCCGGGAGGCGGCCGAGGCGGCCAGCACCCGCAGCGCGGCCACGTCCATGCCGGGCGTACGGTCCGCGGGCGGATCCAGGGCGGGCGGGGCGAAGGCGACCTCGAGCGGCGGGGGCTCGGGCAGCGGTGACACGTCTGCCGCGAACGCCTCAGCCGCCGGCACACCGCCGGCCGCCTGTTCGGCGGCTGTCTCGTCGCCGGGAGCGTCGCGGCGCTGGAGTGCCTCGACCAGCTCGCGCTCGCCTCGCCCGCGCATCAGCAGCAGCACGAACGGGTCCGCGTCCAGCAGCCACGATGCCTGGTAGCACAGGGCGGCGGCGTGCTTACAAGGGTGGCCCCAGTCGGGGCAGGAGCACTCGGGCTCGAGGTCGCCGACGGCGGGCAGCAGCGGCACGGCGGCGTCCTCGGCGGCTTCGACCAGGTCGTGGGGCATGTCGCGGTCGAGCAGGGCGGCGATGTGGCCGCTCTTGGCGGCGACCTGGTCGAGGAAGCGTTCCCAGGCGGCGTCGGTGAGCTGCTCGACGCGCACGACGGTGTCGTACTCGCTCTCGGTGACGGCGGCGATGCGCCCGGGGCTGACGGTGATGGGGCCGATCTGGCCGGCCTTGGCGTACGCGCGGCCCTTGCGCAGCAGGACCTGGTCGAGCGAGGTGTCCTCCATGGCCTTGACCCAGGCGCGCCCCCACCAGGAGGTGGCGAAGCGGGCGCCGGCGCGCTGCGGGGGGAAAGAGGGGAATCCACGTGCGGCGGTCATCTCAGCTCCACGAGAGCGGCGAGTTCGGCGTCGGTCAGCTCGGTGAGGGCGGCTTCCCCGGAGGCGAGCACGGCCTCGGCGAGCGCCCGCTTGGCGGCGAGCATCTCGGCGATGCGGTCCTCGATCGTGCCCTCGGTGATCAGGCGATGCACCTGGACGGGCCGGGTCTGGCCGATGCGGTAGGCGCGGTCGGTGGCCTGGTCCTCGACGGCCGGGTTCCACCAGCGGTCGTAGTGGATGACGTGGTCGGCGCGGGTGAGGTTCAGGCCGGTGCCGGCGGCCTTGAGCGACAGCAGGAACACCGGGGCCCGGCCGTCCTGGAAGCGCGCGACCATCTCCTCGCGGCGGGCGACCGGGGTGCCGCCGTGCAGGAGCTGGGTGCTCACGCCCCTGGAGGTCAGGTGCCGTTCCAGGAGACGGGCCATGGTGACGTACTGGGTGAAGACCAGCACCGCGCCGTCCTCGGCGACGATGGTGTCGACGAGCTCGTCCAGCAGTTCCAGCTTGCCCGAGCGGCCGGTCAGGCGCGGCTCGGTCTCGTGCAGGTACTGGGCGGGGTGGTTGCAGATCTGCTTGAGCCCGGTCAGGAGCTTGACGATGAGGCCGCGCCTGGCCATGCCGCGGGCGTCGGCGATCCGGGCCATGATCTCGCGTACGACCGCCTCGTACAGGCCGGCCTGTTCGGTGGTGAGCGGGACGGGACGGTCGGTCTCGGTCTTGGGCGGCAGCTCGGGCGCGATGCCGGGGTCGCTCTTGCGGCGGCGCAGCAGGAACGGCCCGACCAGCCGCGACAGGCGTTCGGCCGCCTTGTTGTCACCGGATTCGACTGGTTTGGCCCACCGTGCCCTGAACCTGGCCAGCGGGCCCAGCAGCCCCGGCGTGGTCCAGTCAAGGATGGCCCACAGCTCCGACAGGTTGTTCTCGACGGGGGTGCCGGTCAGCGCGACGCGGGCGGCGGCGGGGATCTCCCGCAGCGCCTTGGCGGTGCCGGAGGCGGGGTTCTTCACGTGCTGGGCCTCGTCGGCCACCAGCAGGCCCCACGGGTGTGCGGCCAGGCGGGCCGCGTCCATGCGCATGGTGCCGTACGTGGTCAGCACGAAGCCCTCCTCGGCCAGCGTGCGGCTCGCCCCGTGGAAGCGGCGCACGGGCACGCCGGGCGCGAACCTGGCGATCTCCCGCTCCCAGTTGCCCAGCAGCGAGGCCGGGCACACCACGAGCGTCGGCCCGGTGCCGGCGACGGCGTCGGCGCGGTGCAGGTGCAGGGCGATCAGCGTGATCGTCTTGCCCAGGCCCATGTCGTCGGCCAGGCAGCCGCCCAGCCCGAGCGACGTGAGTCGGGCCAGCCAGCCCAGCCCGGCCAGCTGGTAGTCGCGCAACGTGGCGGCCAGCCCGTCGGGCGGGCCGGCGTCGGCGGGCTCGGACAGGCGTTCGCGCAGCTCATGCAGCCAGGCGGTGGGATCGACGGCGACCTGCTCGCCGTCGACCTCGGCCGTGCCGGTCAGGGCGGCACTGAGGGCCTCGATGCCGGTCAGGGGCTTGAGGTCGCGCTGGCGGGCCTTGCGGGCCAGGTCGGGGTCGATGAGGATCCACTGGTCGCGCAGCCGTACGACGGGGCGGTGCGCCTCGGCCAGGGCGTCCATCTCGGCGGCGGTCAGGCGCTCGCCGCCGAGGGCGAGCTGCCAGTCGAAGCTGGTCAGGTGGTGCCCGCCGAGGAACGACGGCAGGTCGGAGGGCTTGCTGTCGCGTTCGCCGATGACGGCGCGGGCGCTCAGGCCGCGTACGAGGGCCTTGGGCCAGTGCACCTCGACTCCGGCGGCGGCCAGGCGCTCGGCGGCTCCGGCCAGGAGGTCTTCGACGTCGCCGTCGGTGAGGGTGAGGTCGTCGGGCACGGCGCTGTCGAGCAGGCGCTCCAGGCGGGGCCAGGTACGGGCGGCACGGCGCACGGCCAGGGTGGCCTCGATCCTGGCGCGGGGGCCGAAGCCCGGGTCATGACCGCGCCACAGGTCCGCGGCGTCGACGACGAGCGAGGGGTCGGCCAGGCTGTGCAGCTGGGCGACGGCGCGGAACTCGGCGGCGGCCAGGTCGTCGGCCTCCAGGCGCAGCGACAGCCGTACGCCGGAGTCGAGCCCGGCCGCCACCTCCTCTGCCCAGGGGCGCAGGTGCGGCACCTTGACGGGCTTGGCGGCGGCGTAGGCGGTCAGGCCGGTGGCCCGCACGGCGCCGGGGGAGCGCGGCATGGCGTCGGCGACCGCGTCGAGGAACGCCCGCACGAGCGGCTCCGCCTCGGGCAACCACACCTCTCCCGGGCGCTCGCCGCCCCCGTCGCGGCCGTCGGATGCGGAGGTGGGGCGGTCATCGTGGGCAGGAGCCAGGACGTCCCACGAAGTCGCGCTCGGGTTGCCACCTGCGGTGCCGGGGGTGAAGGACCCATCGACGGGGAGGGGGGTGGCGCGGGCGGAGGCGGGCATGGAGGCGGCCAGCTCGCGGATGCGCTGGACGTCGGCGGCGTCCAACGGCCCGGCGCGCCACGAGTCGTGATCGCCCGCCGTCACCCCCGGCAGGATGCGGCCCCGGGTGACGAGCTGGAGGGCCACCAGCGCGACCGCGCCCCAGAAGCGGGCCGCCGGGTGGGCCCGCGGGTCCATGCGTGCCCTGGCCAGCGCCGCCACCGCCTCGCCCACCGGGATGAGCCTGGCCGCGACCTGCCGGGTGCCCTCGTGCGGCTCGGCCACCGTCACCGCGGACGGCCCGTCCGGGTCGAGGAAGACCATATGCCCGGACCTGGGCGGGTCGCCGGGTTGGAAAACTGCCGAGTGCCGTACCAGATCCGTCATCGAGGTCACGGCCGTACAGTGTACGGTACGCTGGGGTGCGGTTTCCCACACCCTCCGATCAGAAGCCCGCCTCATTCCCGGCATACCCGATCATCCCTAGCCTTGACCCCATGACTGATTGGCTGGTTGGACTGATGGAGAGCCTCGGAGCACCCGGGGCGGGGATCGCGATCGCGCTGGAGAACCTGTTCCCGCCCCTGCCCAGCGAGGTGATCCTGCCCCTGTCGGGCTTCACCGCAGGCAGGGGCGAGATGGACCTGCTGGACGTGCTGGTGTGCACGACGCTGGGCTCGGTCATCGGGGCGCTGGCGCTGTACTGGGTGGGGGCGCTGCTGGGCCGCGAGCGCACGCTGGCCATCGCCGCCAAGCTCCCCCTGGTCAAGCCGTCCGACATCGAGAAGACCGAGGCGTGGTTCCGCAAGCACGGGCGCAAGACGGTGTTCTTCGGCCGGATGATCCCCATCTTCCGCAGCCTGATCTCGATCCCGGCGGGCGTGGAGCGGATGCCGCTGGTGACGTTCACGCTGCTGACGACCGCCGGCAGTCTCATCTGGAACACGATCTTCGTGATGGCCGGCTACGTGCTGGGCGACAACTGGTCGCTGGTGGAGACTTACGTGGGCGTCGGGACCAACGTGGTGATCGCGCTGGTGGCGCTGGCGATCGTGGTGTTCGTCGGCGTGCGGCTGGCCGAGCGGCGCAGGGGCAGGCATGCGACTCGCCGTTGAGGGCCTGCGGCTGCTGGGCGCGGTGGCGCTGGGCGCCGTCACCGCGCCGCTCGAGCTGGTGTTCATGCTGCTGGCGCTGCCGTTCCTGAGCCATCCGAACGTCGGCGCGGCGGCCCGGCGGCTGGCCCGCTTCGAAGCCCGCCGCCTGCGCCTGGACCCCGGCGCCCTGCAGGAGGGCGGGCCGGTGCCCTACCTGGCCGCCCGCGTCCCGGTGGGCGTCCTGGGCGGGCTGGTGATCACATTGCTCGTGTACGGGGTCGGCGCGGCGGTCCTCATCCTCGCGGCGTGGGGGCGCGGCGAGGCGTTCGACGGGATGCGGCCGTCGATCCCGCTGGTCGCCTACATGGTGGTGGCCGGGGTCGTGCTGCTGTTCCTCGACCTGTCGGGCGTGGTCGGGGTGCACGCGCTGGAGCGGCGGCTGGCGCTGCGGATGCTGGGCCCCGACCCGACGCGGGCGCTGGAGCGCAGGATCGCCGAGCTGGCCGAGAGCCGGGCCGGGATCGTGGCCGCCGTCGACTCCGAGCGCCGCCGCATCGAGCGCGACCTGCACGACGGGCTGCAGCAGCGCCTGGTCGCGTTGTCGATGCTGATCGGCCGCGCCGGGCGGGGCCGTCCCGAACTGCTGGGGCAGGCACACCAGGAGGCCCAGCAGGCGCTGGCCGAGCTGCGCGAGGTGGCCTGGCGCGTCTATCCGAGCGGCCTGGACTCCCTGGGCCTGGGGGAGGCCCTGGCGGGGGTGGCCGAACGTTCGAGCGTTCCGGTGCGGGTAGCCTGCGACCTGCGGCGTCGGCCGCCCATGGCGGTGGAGACGGCGGCGTACTTCGTGGTGTGCGAGGCCGTCACCAACGCCGCCAAGCACGCCGGCGCCACGCTCATCACGGTCGAGGTGCACGAGGAGGACGCCGCGGTGATCGTACGGGTGCGAGACGACGGCACGGGCGGCGCGCAGGCGATCGGCGGCGGCCTGTCCGGGCTGGCCAGGCGGGTGGCGGCGCTGGACGGCACGTTCGAGCTGAGCAGCCCGGCGGGCGGGCCGACGACGATCACGGCGGTGCTGCCGTGCGGGTGATCCTGGCCGAGGACTCCACGCTGTTGCGGGAGGGCCTGGTGCGGCTGCTGCTGGAGGAGGGCCACGAGGTTCCGGCCGCGGTCAGCGACGGGGACGCGCTGGTGGCTGCGGTGGCCGAGCACCTGCCGGACGTCGTGGTGGTGGACGTACGCATGCCGCCGACCCACACCGACGAGGGCCTGCGGGCGGCGCTGGAGATCAGGCGGCGCTGGAGCGAGGTCAAGGTGCTGGTCCTGTCGCAGTACGTGGAGAAGCGGTATGCCACGGAGCTGATGAGCGCGGACGTCGAGGGCGTCGGCTACCTGCTCAAGGACCGGGTGGCGCAGGTGGGCGACTTCCTGGACGCGCTGGAGCGGGTGGGCGCGGGCGGGGCGGCGTTCGATCCGGAGGTGGTGCGCCAGCTGCTGGCTCGCACCACGCAGGTGGACCCCCTGGCGCGGCTGACGGCACGGGAGAGGGAGGTGCTGGAGCTGATGGCGCAGGGGCTGACCAACGCCTCGATCGCCCAGGCTCTGCACGTGTCGCAGAGCGCGGTGGAAAAGCACGTGAACTCCCTGTTCGACAAGCTGCGGCTGTCGCACACGACCGGCTACAGCCGCCGGGTGCTGGCCGTGCTGCACTTTCTGGAGTCGTGAGGCCGCCGTTGACAATTTTATTTGTCGGTGGGAGGGTGGAGACATCCCACCGAGCAAGGAGCTGAACAACGTCATGTCGAAGACCGTCGCGACCAAGCTGCTCATCAAGCCGGAGTCCAAGGTGTGGATCTCCGACGCCGCCCACCTGCCGCTGGTCGGGGCGTTGCCCGAGGGCGCGCGCCACGTCGAGGACCTCAAGGAGGCCGACGTGGCGCTCATCTTCGCCGCCGACTCCGCCTCGGCCCGGCAGATCCTGGACCGGCACCGCGACCAGGTCACCGAGCCGCCGATCGTGTGGGTCGCCTACCCGAAGGGGAACAAGGCGGACATCAACCGGGACACACTGTGGCCGATCGTGGGCGAGTACGGGCTGCGTCCCAACGGGCAGGTGGCGGTGGACGAGGTGTGGTCGGCGCTGCGCTTCCGCGCGCTCAAGGAGGGCGAGGCGCCCTTCACCGGTGGCCGGTGAGCCCGCATCACCCGATGGGCCCCCGAAGCTCCGGAGCGTCCACACGACGGGGATCAGCGCGCATTGCACGGTCGCCTCGGGGCTTGAGCAACAGCGGCGACGCTTGCCCTCGTTGGTGGTGCGTGAGCAGTTGAGTGAGCAGGTGGGTCAAGGTGGGCCTGTCCTCGGCTGGAAGCGGTCCGAGTAGGTCGTCCTGCACCTTGTCGAGCGCTCCGTCCATGCGTCGCAGTTGCCGATCACCCGCCGTGGTGAGGGTCACCAGGTTGCGCCTTCGGTCATCCGGGTCCGGCGTGCGCTCGACGAAGCCCTGCTCGGCGAGTTCGTTGATCGCCGCCACGACGTCGCTGCGGTCCATGTTGCACCGGCGACCGAGCTCGGCCTGACTGGCCACCCCGAACTCGTCCAGCGCGGCCAGGCGTGCGGGCGTCTCTTCCACTACATCGTTGGCGCAGCCAATGAATCTGTGTATAGTGGGTCGCGCCAATGTTGGAGACGCCAACGAAAGGATGTCATTGCCATGTCCACGGATACTCTGATCGCCGACCGAATTGAGATCGCCGACCTGTTCACCCGCTTCGCGCTCCTGCTCGACCAGAAGCGGTGGGAGGATGCAGGCACCGTCTTCGCCGACGATGTGGCGGTGCACTCGCCGCGCGGGGGCGAACTCCGCGGCATCGACAAGGTCGTCGGCTTCATGCGACAGGGGGAGGTCGAGGGGCAGCAGGCCCAGCACACGACCACTGACCTGCTGGTGGACGTCGACGGCGACCAGGCGGCCGCCTCGGCGAACTCGATCGTGTACTACTACCGCGACAGCCAGGCACCCCATTTCACAGGCGGCCTGCGACTGGCCTCCACCGTCGTACGGACGCGGGCGGGCTGGCGCCTCCGTGAGGTGCGGATCACGCCTGCCTGGACACGCGAGAACTGATCTCTCTCCGGGAAGCTGTGGACACCCACGGGAGTAGGGGTACGCACCACCGGCAAGCATGTCGTCTGCGTAGCGGTCAGATGGGCGCTGCGGGGGCGGAATCGGTCGATGACGCCCCGGCAGCGGATGGGTGCCGTCCGGTCGTGGCAAAGGTCGTGAAGTACATCGTCTCGGCGAGCAAGGTCGTGTCGGACTCGCCTCTGCCTCACCGCCCTGGTGTCCCTCATCGCCCTCATGAGCGCCTGAAACCGCTTGAACGTCATCACCCAGCAGCCCGCCGGCGACTACCAACCCGGCCAGCGGGAGTAACCAGCTCTGATGAGACTGAGAAGGGAAGACCTCGCCATGTCCACGCCCACGACGACTGAGCAGGACGACGTCCGGTCGCGTCTGCCCGACCCCAGCCGGTTCATCCCCGAACTGGCAGCAATCGCCGGAGCCATGTCCAAGGCAACCGAGAACGGTTCAATACGGCAACCACGCTCACCCTGAGCGCGGCCAGCTCGAACCTGTAGCGGCCCGAGCCGTCCAGGAACTCGCGGTCACTCACAGCTTTGCGCCTGACCGCCCAGAACCGAGCCGAAGACCGCGACGGCTGGACGGCAGGGGGGCGGAGCCGGTGGCGGTCTGGGCGAGGAGCGCGCCGGACAACACGATCAGCCCGCCCACGATCTGGAACACGCCGAGCGTCTCCCCGACCAGCCCCCAGGCCACCACCGCCCCGCCGATGACCTCCAGCGACGCCACGGTGGCACCCACGCCGGCCGAGAGCCGCCGCACGGCGTTCACCCCGATGATGTACGCCACCACGGTCGCGACCAGCACCATCCACAGGTACGCCACCAGCACAGGCAACGTCCGGCCACCCGCGGCGGGCGCGGCGGACACCGTGAACGCGTCCCACGGGATGTCCCAGGGCCGCGCGAACGGGATCAGCACGACGGCCGCCCCCGTCATCCCCCAGGCGATGAGCCCGAGCGGGTCCACGTCGTCCCCGAAGCTATCGTTCATCAGGAAATATCCGGCCGAGCATGCCCCGGCCAGCAACCCCAGCACCAGGCCCAGCGCGTCCAGCCGTACCTCCTGCCACGCCTCGACGACGATCCCGAGGCCCACGACCGCGACGACCGCCCCGACATACGCGGTCCGCGCGAGCCGTACCTTCCGTACGAGCCGCACCCACGCCACCACCATCACCGGCGCCATGTACACCAGCAGCAACGCGACCCCCACAGGCAACCGCGTGATCGCGACGAAGTACAGCGACTGCACCCCGGCCACTGCCATGACCGCGTACAGCCCGAAGAACGGCAACCTGGAGCGGGAGATCCGCAACGCCCGCGGCCTGATCAGGGCCAGCACGGCCACCAGTAACAGCCCCGCCCCCGCCATCCGCGCCCACACGGCCTCGATCGGCGTCAGCCCGGCGGTGATGAGGTATTTGGCCATCGGCCCCGAAAACGCGAAACACCAGGAGGACACGAACGCGAGCGCGAGCCCCGCATACCTCATTTCACATCACCTGCACCGTAATCACCGTCCAGCAGGTTTGACACTGACATGTGCGGCATCCCGGGTGCAATGAAATAACGGCACTCCGCTCGGCTCCTGGCGATCAGGCGGATCAGGCGGATCACCGCCAGGGTCGTGGCCGGGTAGCCTTCCCGAGCGGGGAACCCGTCGACCGGGCTCGGACCACGCCGCTGTGTTGACCTTCCCCCTGGGTGAAGCAGCAGCATCGTCGGCACCGGCCACGGTGGCCGGGACGAGGAGGAGTGGTGCGGCTGCTGACGATCGGGGCATTCGCCCGCGCCGCGCGACTGTCGCCGAAGGCGTTGCGGCTGTATGACGAACTCGGGTTGCTGCGGCCGGCCGCGGTGGACGGCGAGTCCGGATACCGGTTCTACGATCCGACGCAACTGGAGCGGGCCCGGTTGATCGCCTGGTTGCGGCGGCTGGGTATGCCGTTGGCGCGTATCCGGCGGGTGTGCGACCTCCCGGCACCCGCAGCGGCCGAAGAGATCGCCGGCTACTGGGAACAGGTGCTGGCCGAAACCGCCGCCCGCGGGCAGTTGGCCACTTTCCTCGTCGACTATCTGTCGGGAAGAGGAAGCACCGTGGAAGAGACGGCGACCCTACTCGGGATCCGTTACGCCGCCCGGTCGGAGTCGGGACTGGGGCGCACGAGCAATGAGGACTCCGCGTACGCCGGCCCCCGGTTGCTGGCGGTCGCCGACGGGGTCCGTGGCTCGGGCGGGGACCTCGCGAGCGCGGCGGCCATCGACGCGCTCAAACCGCTGGAGACCATGGCCGCGTCGGCTGAGGATCTGCTCGGCGCCCTCGCCGACGCGGTCGGTGAAGCCGACCGGGCCATCGGGGAAATCGCCGCGTCAACACCGTCGGGTGAGGCGGTGACCACGCTCACCGCACTGCTGTGGTCGGGTTCCCGGCTGGCGCTGGTGCACATCGGCGACACCCGGGCGTACCTCGTACGTGACGGTGAGCTGTTTCAGATCACCCATGACCACACTTACGTGCAGGCGCTGGTCGACGAGGGCCGGCTGACCGCGGAGGAAGCGGCCTCGCATCCGCAACGCTCGCTGCTCGCACAAGCGCTGACCGGTACGGGCGGGGTCGAGCCGGAACTGTCGCTGCACGGGGCCGTGGCCGGTGACCGGTACCTGCTGTGCTCCGACGGGCTGTCCACCGTCGTACCGGCCGCATCACTGCGCGAGGTACTGACCGGGCCGGGCGCCCCCCAGCAAGTACTCGACGAACTGGTCACGCGGGCGTACGCCGCAGGCGCCCCCGACAACATCTCCTGCGTCGTCGCCGACGTGGTGAGCCTGGAGACACCGGCCGCGGCCGCTTCCGGTGGCACCGGACAGTGATCACGTCAACAGCGCGGTCGCTCGGCGCGTACACGGTTGACCGCCGC
The DNA here is from genome assembly GCF_050944675.1 of Nonomuraea sp. CA-141351. Taxonomy (NCBI): domain Bacteria; kingdom Bacillati; phylum Actinomycetota; class Actinomycetes; order Streptosporangiales; family Streptosporangiaceae; genus Nonomuraea; species Nonomuraea sp. CA-141351. The sequence goes on along the minus strand of NZ_CP191982.1, from coordinate 5,896,295 downwards.
CCGCTGGCCATCGCGGCCTACCGGCGGCTGTGGGTGGCATCGGGGGTCTGCGCGGTGGGCGGCTCGTTCAGCGTGGTCGCTGTACCGACGCAGCTGTTCACGGTGACCGGCTCCTCTGCGACCGTGGGCGCTGCGGGGGCGGTGTCGTTCATCGCGCTGGTCGTGGCGGCGCTACTGACCGGCGCCCTCGCCGACGTCATGGACCGGCGGAGAGTGTTGCTGGCGGCCCACTGCGGCCTCGCGTTCACGTACGCGGCCTTGTGGACCCACGCCGTGCTGGGCGGGCGCTCCGTTCCCGTCTTGATGATGTTGGTCGCCTGCCAGGGGCTGACCCTCGGGGCGATCATGACCACGATGGGCGCAGTGGTGCCTCGGCTTGTCCCGATCGAGCTCCTCCCGGCAGCGAACAGCCTCAGCTCTCTGACCCGCTACGCCGGGTCGATCCTGGGACCGGTACTGGCCGGCGCGTTGATACCGGTTGTCGGGCTCGGCGCGCTGTACCTGTTCGACGCCGTCGCACTGCTGGCCGTCGTGCGGGCCGTCGTCAAGCTGCCACCGCTGCCGCCCCACCCTCACCCGGACGGACCGTCGAACGATCCGCCCGCCACGCGTCGCCCCACGATCGGCCAGGTACTGGCCAGTTTCCGGTACTTGGCGGCCAGCCGGCTGCTGGTGGCGGTGCTCGCGGTGGACCTCACGGCGATGGTCTTCGGCATGCCGACAGCCCTGTTCCCGGAACTCGCCCAACACACCTACGGCGGACGTGCGGGAGGCGGCCTGGAGTCGGGATTGCTCTATGCCGCCTATCCGGCCGGGGTCGTCATGGCCGGCCTGTTGTCCGGCACGTTCACCCGCGCCCGACGCCACGGTGCGCTCATGGCCGCGGCCGCCGCCGCGTGGGGCATCACCGTCGTCGTCCTCGGACTGGCGGCACAGCTGTGGATCGCACTGGCAACGCTCGTCCTCGGCGGCGCGGTCAACTTCGTGCTGAGCACCTTCCGCAACGCCATCACCCAGGCACACACCCATGACGCCATGCGCGGCCGGATCCAGGGATCGCTCACCGTCGTCCTCTTCGGGGGTCCGCACATCGCGAACCTTCTACACGGGGCCGCCACATCGATCCTCGATGCCCGAACAGTGATCTGCGCTGGCGGGCTGCTCACCACGGCAACCGTGGCGGCGATCACATGGGCAGCGCCAGAGCTGCGGACCTACACCACTGGGCAAATGATCGAGCGGACTCCACATGGCCGGTCGGGGTCCAGCGCGTGATCCGTGCCTTCTCGGGGATGCTGGGCTGCGGGAGCCACCGGTGTATTTAATTTCAAATGATACCGTTTCGAATGAAACGGATGGCTGATAATATGGACTCATGACCGCCGACGTTCCCCACGGAACCACCGCCTCGCGTGCGACCGACCGCCCCGGGGATGCCTCGCCTTTCGCTCTCGGCTTGCTGTTGCGCCGGGCGCACTGGCGCGTGGCCGCGGTGACGACGGAGGCGCTTCGCCCGCTCGGCATCGAGTTGCGGCATTTTGCCGTGCTGATCGTGCTGGTCGACCGCGGGCCCACGGTGCAGCGGGACTTGGCGGCGGCGACGGGATCGGACAAGGCGGGAATCATGCGGGTCGTGGACGACCTGGAGCACAAGGGGCTGGCCGTACGCAAGACCGTTCCGGGGGACCGGCGGGTGCGGGCAGTGGAGATCACGCCTCAGGGCCTCGAGCTTTTCGACGCGGCCCATGTGGCGGCGGAGCCGGTGGCCAAGCGTCTGGCAGCCGAACTGCAGCCCGGCGAGCCCGAGCTGCTGGCGGATCTGTTGAGCCGGTTTGTCTATCCCGCAGGCGGTGAGGCGTAAGCGCCCGCGCGGTCAGGGCTTCGTCGCCGACGGGGATCGAGCCGTTCTACCCGATGCAGCACGGGTTTGCCGAGGGCGTCACCACGAGAATGTGCCCGGTGGCCGCGACGTGCTCTACCCAGGCATTGTCACGGATAGCTCCTGGACGCGTGGCAGGCGGACTGGTCGATGGTCGCGGGACCGTCACCACTCCACCTGCCATCGCGCCCCGGCGGTCTACAGGTCCGGGATGTCGTGGTGGTGGCGCCGGATGTGCGCCGTAAAGGCCCGCAGGTATCCGGTCAGGAACTCGGCGGTGGACGGCACCTGGATGTCGCCTTCGTCGTCAATCAATTCCTTGGTGAACTGGATGTAGGCCTCGGGCTTACCCAGCACCGGGGAGTTGGTGAAGGACAGGATGGTCTTGAGGTGCTGCTGTGCGACCGCGGTGGAGATCGGGCCGGGTGAGGCTCCAATGATCGCGGCCGGCTTGCCGTCCAGCACGTTGGATCCATAGGGCCGGGTCGCCCAGTCGATGGCGTTCTTCAGCGCGCCCGGGATGGACCGGTTGTACTCCGGGGTGATGAACAGGAGGGCGTCGGAGGCTTTGATCGCGTCCTTGAACTCCTGGGCCACGGCGGGGTAGCTCGCGTCGTGGTCGTGGCTGTACAGGGGCAACTCGCTGATGGGGATCTCCGTGAGGCGGAGTTCCGGCGGCGCGAGACGGCTCAAGGCCAGAGCGAGCCTCCTGTTGATCGATTTCAGGGACAGGCTCCCGACGATGTAGCCAACGGTGTAAGTCATTGCATTTCCTCTCAAGGCATGAACTTGCCATCGTCAAAATTGACGGTCTGGCCGGGGATGAAAGTCGGTGTCGGAAGAGCCGAGCAAGCCGCCCAGGTCACGGGCGGGCGAACGGCTGCACCGGTAAGTGGCACGCGGCGTTGTCCACCTCGGAGGAGATGTCGGCGGCGATGGTGCGCCGCTCAGAGTGCCGGCCAGCCCAGCCGGCCGATGCCTTCGGCGCCTCGTCGCTGACAGCGGTGGCGATGACGGTGTAGCCGTTGCGCGGGAAACGTCCGGGCAGGAGAGCTCCGATGCCTCCGGTGATGACGACGACTCCTTCGGTCTTCATGGTCCTTCTCCAGCGGCCTAACTCTCGACGAACGTGACCGTCTCGTCGAGCGGCGCCCGGCCCGTACGGGCGTAACCCACCGTGACGTCCTCGAACCCGATCGACATGCCGCAGAAGAGGATGAGCTCGTCCGGGGGCGACAGGACCTCCGCGACGGTCTTGCGATACTTCGCCCACGCCATCTGCGTGCAACTGTGCAGCCCTTCGGCGCGGAGCAGCAGCATGACAGTCTGCAGAAACATGCCGACGTCGGCCCATTGGGGCAGGCCCATGTCGCGGTCGATGTAGCAGAACAGGGCGGCGGGCGCGCCGTAACAGTCCCAGTTCGCGGCAGCGGCCCGCTGGCGCGCCTCCAAGTCCTCACGCGAAACACCGAGTGCGCCGTAGTGCTCCTCACCGAAGGCGAATCGGCGCTCGCGGTACGGGGACTTCAATGCGGACGGGTACATCTCGTACTCCCGCTCGTCCCAAGGGTCGCCTGCGGCCAGGCGCTCGCCGGCGCGCTTCTTGACCTCGGCCAGCGGCCCGCCGGTCAGCACGTAGGCGTGCCACGGCTGGACGTTCGATCCGGACGGCGCCCAGGCCGCGGCGGACAGGACGCGCTCCAGCACCTCCTTCGGGACAGGTCGATCAGTGAATCCGCGCACCGCCCGTCGACTTCTCACCGCCTCATAGACGTCCAAGATCGCCTACCTCCCCATCTGCTCAACGTGCCTAGCTTCATTACGTCTACGACGGTATCATTCGCGACAGTATCATTCAATACTATTCAGTCGGCATGATCCAGCACCCGATGGAGGAGAACCATGTCCTTGATCGTCAGCGAGCTCTTGTTCTGTGCGGCTATCGCGGCGGCGCTGGCCGGGGTGTTCCTGCACCGGCGGACGTCAGCCCTGGAGCGGGCTTGCTCGCCGCAGGAGCAGCAGTTGCTCGTCATGCTCGCGCACGACGAGATCGACGAGGAGGAATACCGCCACCGGCGGGACACCACCCCCGCACCCCTCTCGGCGGCGCTGATCAGCGGGCTTGCGCACCCACGTGGCGCCCCTGGCGGCCTGACGAGCGGCGAGGTGACACCATGAGACCGGGCTTGCCGCTGCGGCGGATCAGCCTCGGCTCGACGCGGATCCGGCTCACCGCCATGGCCATGGGCACGGCGTTCGCCCTGCTGGTGCCGCTCGGCATGGTGGGGGCATCGGCCGCCGCGCACGCTTCGGCCGCCCCCGACCGGTCAGGAGCCCGCGACCAGGCCGGGCTCACCGCCACCGCGGCCCGGATCCGGAATCTGGCCGGCACCATCGAGCCACACATACCCGGCATCGACCTGATCCAGGTCGTGGGCGCCGATCAGCGTGTCATCGCCGCCTCGCCCGCGGCACGCGGGCGAGGACCCCTGAGCCAGGTGTGGCCCTCGCCCGCCCAGCCCCAGGCCGACGTCGAGGTGTGCGCCACGGGCACCGGCCGAGGGTGTCTGCGCCTGGCCGCCGTCCGGGTTTCACCGTCCCCTGCTTCCCCGGTGGTCTACGCCGGCCGGATGGTCTCGCCCATGGCGTCGTCCCGGGTCTTCCGTCTGTGCTGGACCGCCCAGATCGGGCTGCTGATCCTCCTGGCCACCGCGGCGACGTGGAGGCTGACCGGGCGCACGCTGGGCCCCATCCAGCTCCTGCGCGCGCAGTTGGCCGCGATCAACGTCAGCGACCTGAGCACCCGCATCCCGTACCCCTCCTGCCGCGGTGAGGTCGCACAACTGGTACGCACGATCAACCACACACTCGGACGGCTCGAGGAGGCCAAAGCCTCCACCGAACAAGCGCTTCAGCGGCAGCGCCAGTTCGCCTCCGACGCCTCGCACGAACTGCGCACCCCGCTGGCCGGCCTGCGCGTGCGCCTGGAGGACGCCCAGATGCATCCCCTCGACACCGACCTGCCCGACCTGGTCCGGCACGCGCTGGACGATCTGGATCGGGTCCAGGGCATCATGACCGACCTGCTCCTGCTCGCCCGGCTGGGTGCCACCGCGCCCCAGGCCATCCAGAAGGTCGATCTGACCAGCGTGGTCCGCACCGAGACAGGCCGGCGTGACGATCGCCACCCGGCGGTCTTGGACCTGCCAGAGCGGGTCGTCGTCGACGCCGTGCCGGGGCAGATCGCCCGGGTGCTGACGAACCTGCTGGACAACGCACAACGGCACGCCACCAGTCAGGTACGGGTAGGGCTGCGCCGCTCAGGATCGCACGCCGAACTGACGGTGAGCGACGACGGTGGCGGAGTGCCACCGGCCGACCAGGAACGGATCTTCCAGCGGTTCGTCCGCCTCGATGAGGCCCGCAGCCGCGACCGCGGAGGCACCGGCCTGGGCCTGGCCATCGCCCGCGACATCGCCACCGCCCACCACGGCACCCTGCACGTCCAGCAGGCTGCGATCGGCGGCACCAGCTTCATCATGCGGCTGCCCCTGGCCGCCCCCGCCGAGCAGGCAAGCCCGCAGCGGCCGCAGCCCACCCCGCCGAACCCCGGCACATGACCGCAACCACCAGGCCAGGGCTACACGCTGTATCCGCCGGCCGCTGTTCTCAGACGTGCTGGTTGACGAGGATGCCGAGGGGTCCGGGTCCGCCCGGACCAGAGGCTTATGGGCTGGTTGAGGCTGTATGAGGAGTGGACACTGCGGACGACCAGCGCAGTTGCGGCGTGATGGCTCCGACCACGGCGACGGCGCCGAGGCATAGCAAACCGCCGCTGATCAGGGCTGTTGTCCCAGAGGTAGCGTCCGCGACTAGGCCCCCGCGCATGTTGCCGATGTCGGCCCGGCTTGCCCGACGATCTGTTCAGCGGCGCTGACACGGCCGAGTAGTTCGCTCGGGGTGTGCGTCTGGAGGATGGTGCTCCGGGACACCACGGAGGCACTGGCGACCGACGTGCTGGCCCGGGCGGCGGCGGGCTGTCGGCGGGGACGATCTCCTCCGACGTAGTACGCCCGGCGGTCTCCGCAGAGGACGCGCTGCGTGGCCACGAACAGCCGGCAAGTGATACGGCGTTACGATCGTTGACACTCTTGGCGGCCGATGTTTGACTCGGCCGGGTGCCGGCTAGATCCTCGGCTGCTCGGCTGCCTCACGAGGCTGGCGTCTATCGGTTCCGCGACCGGCGCGGCCAGATCCTTTACCTGGGGCGCGCCACCGACCTTCGGAGCCGGGTGCGGTCTTACTGGGGTGACCTGCGCGATCGCCTGCACCTGGCGGAGATGGTCGCCCGAGTCGCCCGAGTGGAGGCGGTAGCGTGCGACTCGGTGCACGAGGCCGCGTGGCTCGAGCGCAACTTGCTGGAAGCCGACATGCCTCCCTGGAACCGCGGCCTGGGCGGTGAGGAGACGTCGATCTACATCGTGGTCGACATGCGGCGGGGTGAGAACGAGCCATGTTGCACGGTTGACAGCCGTCCACATGGTGCTGGACGTCAATCACACGGTGGCCGGGGTGTCCCGCTGTCGGCGCCGGAGCAGGAATAACGCGCTGTCGCCGAAGCTGGAGGCGGCGTCCCCAATCAGCAGCCGGCGAAAGCGCGAGTCACGTATCAAGAGGTGCATGGGGGGCGCCATGGAGAAAGATCCGCGCGGACTGGGCGCCTTCGGGGGTGAGCGACGGATCTGACAGTCGGGCCATGTACGGCTCGAGCAGCCTCGTGAGGTCCTTGCCGATCGCGTCGAGCTCCTCAGGGGTCAGGGGGACGCTGACTCCTGAGACGAATGCCGCCTCGTGCCAGGCCTTCGCAGCGGAGATCCGGGTTTCGGCCCATGCGGCCATGCGGGCGGCCTCCCTCTCGATGAACACCCGCTCCAGCTCGACCGCCGCCGCACCGCCTTCCGCGACAGACCATTTCTGCTCGTGGTCGGTCAGCTGCCACAGCCGTTCCCGTTTGTCTCCTGAGGGCTCGGCCTCGGTGACGTAGCCGTACTTGGCCAGTTGGCGGAGGTGGAAGGAGCACGATGCCTGGGAGGTGTCCAGGTGTTTGGCGCAGGTGGTGGCCGTCGCTGGGCCGATCCGTCCGAGCAGGTCGATCAGGTCTAGCCGCAGCGGGTGCGCCAGGGCCCGCATGGCCCGCGGATCGGTGATTCGCATATGTCAAAGATATCTTTGACAGTTGACGACAGGGCGACTTACGATCACAAAACATGACGTATCGTCGGCCTTTCGGGGGCAGAGATGAGTAGTCGGGCCGCTCAGGTCGAGGCCGGGCCGCATCGCATCAGTGTCACCCTGTTCGGCAGTGGAGAACCGGCTGTGATCATTGAGCCTGCGTTCGGCGGAGACGCGGAGTCTTGGCGGGGGGTTGCCGAGGCCCTGGCCGAGGAGACGACGGTGGTGACCTATGACCGAGCGGCCTACGGTTCCAGCAGCAGGGCGCTGGACAACCGAGCGCCAGACGATATCGCCCGTAATCTCCACGAGGTTCTGGATGCGGCAGGCATCGCTCGCCCCGTCGTACTGGTCGGCCACTCGGCCGGCGGCGTGTATGTCAGAGCGTTCGCCGGGCTCTATGACACGGAAGTCGCCGGCATGGTGCTGGTCGACTCCAGCACCGAAGGCCAGGCACAGATTCTTCGCGACTGCCTTCCCTGGCGTGCCAGGTTTTTCGAGGCAGTGACCCTGCCTTTCCTCATCGCTGTTTCCCGGGAAATCCGTAATGGCGCCGACCGGCGGTCGATCATGCGCGAGCACCGAGCTCTGAAGCGGTTGACGATGGCCGACCAGCCCCTGCACAAGGGGGAACTGGGCGACAGGCCTCTCGTTGTGCTGACCCGCAGCCCGGGCAACAGTGACACGGTCCCCGAGGATTGGCGCCGCTGGCACCGCCTCAACGCAGCCTTGGCCCACCTGTCAGCCAACAGCCGGCATGTCATCGCCGATCGAGCCGGTCATTACATTCACGACGACGATCCCCAACTGGTCATCGCCGCGATCAAGGACGTGCTGTGCAGCGTACGGACAGGAAGCCGACTCGACGACGTCACCCCCACCCGGACCGGCCCGTCAGCCACGGACGAGCCCACCGGCTGACCCAGGTCCGAGGAAGCGATCAACATCTTTACAGGTATTCGGCAGATCACCATTGGATTTTGCGAATGACGGAACTCGCCGACCCAGCCGCCGCTGTCGAACGGTTCGATTGCCAACGTGTGAGGCACCCGCGGGGCGCTCGCCAGACTCGCGGGGGCAAGGCCTTCCACGCGGAGACGAACGTGTGCTCGACCCCTCGCTGATCAGGGGGCAGGTGGCGACGTGCCGGCTCGAGCGTCAGCGTCGGACTTCGTGAAGTAGGCGGCGCTCTCCGCGTCCGTCGGGTAGTACGACTCGATCGCGACCTCGTCCAGTGTGATGTCCATCGGGGTGCCGAACGTGGTGGTCGTCGAGAACAGCCGCAGTTCTCGTTCGCCGAAGCGAAAGATCATCGGGATCACGACCTCGGACTCGATCGGGTGGCTCGCGTCCTCGGAGCCGGGCGCCAGAAACTCCTCGTAGAGCGCGGTGAGCTCGGAGTCGGGAGCAGCGGCAAGCTGACGCGCGATTCGGGTACGGAGCACCGCACGCACCTCGGCCAGATTGACGATCCGAGGAGCGAGCCCGCGCGGGTCCAGTCCCAGCCGCACCATGTTGATCGGCGGCCGGAGCAGGTCGGGGGCAACCTCGGCGAGGAACGGGTCGATGGCGCGATTGGTCATGACGATGTTCCATCGGCGATCGAGGACCAGCGCCGGGTACGGCTCGTGTGCGCGGAGCACTCTCTCGATCGCGTCCCAGGCCGCCGACAGCGCGTCCTCGTCGAGCGGCCGCTCGGCGTAGCGGGGTGCGAAGCCGGCGGCGAGCAACAGCCGGTTGCGCTCACGCAACGGCACATCGAGCTGATCCGCGAGCCGCAGGACCATGTCGGCGCTCGGGTTGGACTTGCCGGTCTCCACCAGGCTGACGTGACGAGCCGAGACGTCGGCAGCGATCGCGAGATCGAGTTGGCTGAGTCGCCGGCGATGCCGCCATTGCCGCAAGAGCTCCCCGACCGTGTGCATGACCGCCGATGCTACTCCTCGTGGAGCGGGGCGCCATGAAATCGGAGTTCATCGACAACCGTCGCAGCGGCAGAAACACTCCTTCCATGACTGCAGAGAACAAGAGCATCGTCCAACGGGCGCTGACGGAACTGGTCGGGACGGGCGACGTCGACGCACTCGCGCCGTTGCTGAGCGATGACTTCGTCCATCACAGGCCGGATTCGACCTCGTCGAGCAAGGCGGAATGGCTCGCCGCCGTACGCGCCGCGCTCATCCCGCTCGCCGACATGCGAGTCGAGATCCATCACGTGCTGGCCGACGGTGATCACGTCGTGATGTACTCGCGGCGCTGGCTTCCGGGTGCCGAGCCAGGGATCGCGGTCGTCGATATCTGGCGGCTGGACGACGGGCTGATCGCCGAGGCGTGGGAGATCATCGAGCCGGTGGCCCAGGCGGCCGCCAATCTGGTGTGGTGGGAATCCGCTGATCACTGACCTGGCCACGAGCCGGGAACCGCGGTCGTGGACACCTGGGGCATCGAGGACGGCCCGATGCCCCGACCCCCGGCGGCGGCGTTCCCATAGTGCACGTCGAGATGTCGGTTTCAGGGGCAGATGACGACGCGGCCCCGGGTTCGGTGCGCCACCGCCAGGTAGGCGTCCCTGCCCTCCTCGATGCTGTAGCGGCGGGCGATCGGCAGTGGACGGAATTGACCGGACTCGAAGTATGGGGCCAGCTGTGCAAGCCGTTCACCGGACTCGACCACATCGAGCCTCAGGCTGTTGCACCCGAGTATCCGGGTTTCCTTGCGGTACAGGTCGATCTCTACTGTCCGTGTGCCCACCGCGCTGATCACCACGAGTCGGCCGCCGTGCGCAAGCGACGCGAGTGCGGACGCGGTCGTGACACCACCGACCGCATCGTAGACCACGTCCACACCTCGGCCGCCGGTGAGCCTCTTGATCTCGGTGCCGAGGCCGGTTTGACCTGGTCGAGGCCTATCACCTGGGCGCCGCGGGCGCGGGCGATCTGCGCGACCGCCCCGCCGACTCCGCCGGAAACGCCGAACACGGCGATCGTCTCGCCCTTGTCCAGTTCTGCGGTTTCGACCGCGCCGAGCCAACCGGTGACGAAGTTGACGCCGACGGCCGAGGCCTCTTCGAAGCTGAGGGACTCGATATCGACCTGGCCTTTGAGGGACGTTGACCGGGGTTCGCCCAGCGTGGGGCAGAGGACCGGGCAGGCGAGCGTGGCAGGCCGCGCTCGCATGAACCCAGCCCGGAGGCACAGTGAGGTTCACCAGACGGGAGTTCATGCGCCTGGCCGCGGCGGCGGCAGGTGCCGGAGTGTGCGAAGCAGGGACGACGACGGCTCGCGGTCTGCGCAAGTACGTCGACCGGCTACCTCGTGTGCCTTTGGCGGTCCCGGACACGTCGGTGTACCCGGACGCCGACTACTACGAGGTGACCATGCGCCAGCTGCCATGGCGCTTCCACGCCGACCTCGGCGAAACCGTCGCCTGGGGGTACTGGGCATCCGATCCCTCCGGCCGAGGCAGGCCCGCCGGGCTCGGCTGCCTCGGGCCGGCCCTGGTGGCACGGCGGTACCGGCCCTCGGTCGTCCGCTACCGCAACCATTTGCCGACCACGCATCTGCTGCGCGAGGCGATCGATGAGACCCTCTGGCGGCAGCTGCCCGGCGTATCCCCGGATCCGCCCGGCGGGCGGCACATGAACATGCCCGCCGGCGTCACCGTATGGAACGTGGTCCACCTGCACGGAGGCTGGGACCCGCCGCAGTCGGACGGCAACCCGGCCGCCTGGTTCACTCCCCAAGGGATGCACGGCCCCCTGTACGCCTCCCTGCCGGGAGCCGCGCCCAACGAGGCGATCTTCGCCTACGGCAACCGCCAGCAGGCGACCATGCTCTGGTACCACGACCACGCGATGCAGCTCACCCGGCTCAACAACTACGCCGGCCTGTCCGGGGTGTACGTGATCCGGGATCAGGCCGAGGAGGCGCTCGGCCTCCCTCAGGGGCGCTTCGAGGTCCCCCTGATCGTCCAGGACCGTACCTTCAACCGGGACGGCTCCCTCTACTACCCCTCCAAGGGAGTCAGCTCCTACCATCCCGTCTGGTCTCCGGAGTTCTTCGGCGACACGCCGGTCGTGAACGGCAAGGCCTACCCGTTCCTGGAGGTCCAGCCACGCCGTTACCGGCTGCGGGTCCTCAACGGATCCAACTCGCGCTTCTACCACCTGTGGTTCGGCGACGGCCGGACCCGGCTGCCGTTCTGGCTCATCGGGATCGGCGGCGGCCTGCGCGGCGACGCCCTGCGTTCCACGGACCTGCTGATGGCCCCGGCGGACCGGGCGGACATCATCATCGACTTCGCCGCCGTGCCCTTGGGCAGCGGCGTCACGCTCATGAACGACGCCGCCACGCCGTACCCGAGCGGAGGCGGCGGGCCGGCCATCCCCGAGATCATGCGGTTCCAGGTGACCGAGCCCCTGAGCACCCGCGACCCCACGACGCCGCCGGGGCAGCTGGCGCTTCCACCGTTCGAGCCGATCAAGCCGGATGCGCGGACGAGGTGGCGGGAACGCGTCCTCACCGAGACCACCGACCGGCACGACAACCCCGTCCACCTGCAGATCAACGGCCGCTTCTTCTTCGAGCCGGTGGACGACTTCATCCGAGCCGGCGCCACCGAGGTGTGGGAGTACATCAACACCACCGGGGACGCTCATCCCATTCACGTGCATCTCGTGCAGTTCCAGCTGTACGACCAGCAGAGGTTCCGCGCCGAGGAGTACGCCAGGGACTACGGCCGGTGGCTGGCGGCGGGTCGCCCTCCCGGGAAGAAGCTGGAGCTGAAGAGGTATCTCGTCGGCCGGCCCATGCCCCCGGCCGCGCAGGAGCGGGGCTGGCGCGACAGCTTCATCGCCCTGCCGAAGATGGTGACCAGGATCATCGCCACCTACACCCCGGCGCCACCCATCCCCGGCATCAACGGCACCGCCACCACCTACCCGGCCGACTACATCCACCACTGCCACATCCTCGAACACGAGGACAACGACATGATGCGCCCCTGGCAGCTCGTCAGCTGACCACGGCCGACCGCGTTGATCATCGATTACGCGGCCCGCCGGCGGCGGTAGATGAGCGGTACGCACAGGTTCGTCGCCGATATAGGGTGCGCCAATGGAGCGGATCTTGGTGGTGGGTGTCACCGGTGCGGGCAAATCCACGCTCGCCCGGACCTTGAGCCGTCGTCTGGACCTGCCCTACCACGAGATGGACGCGGTGTACTTCACCGGCCCTGATTGGGCCGTGAACGAGAAGTTGACCGAAGACGTCTCACGAGTCACCGCCGAACCTCTCTGGATCGTCGACTCGCTCGGCTATCCGGAAGTCCGTGACCTGCTCTGGGGCCGGGCCGACACCGTGATATGGCTCGACTACGCCAAACGCGTCATCATGCCCCGGATCCTGCGCCGGTCCCTCCGGCGCACGGTCACCCGCGAGGTTCTCTTCGGCGGCAACAGGGAAACCTGGGCGGACTGGCTGAGCAAGGAGCATCCGGCCTGGTGGGCCTGGTCCCAGCACGCGACCCGCCGCCGCGAAATCGACCGCCGCACCCGCGACCCCCGCTTCGCCCCCCTCAGCACACTCCGCTTCGGCCACCCCGACGACACCGCGGCCTGGGTGGCATCCCTCTGATGCGGATAGGCGTTGGGCGTTCCGGTGGCCCTCGAAGCGCCGTGGACCGCCGGCCGATCAGAGCGGCCGCTGCTTGACTTCGAGCAAGCTCCAAGACCTAGCGTCGTGGTCATGAGTGCTTCAATGCGGCCGGAGCCCACGGTGAGCGAGCGCGGGCCTGTGCGGCGCGACGTGCCCGAACTCAGCCGACGCCGCCGGTTCCTGGTTCTCGCGATCTGCTGCGCCAGCATCGTCGTCGTGGTGATGGACATCTCCATCGTCAACGTCGCGCTGCCGGCGATGCGCGGGGATCTGCACGCCTCGGTGTCCGGCCTGCAGTGGACGGTCGACGCGTACACCCTGGTGCTGGCCGGTTTCCTGGTGCTGGCCGGGTCCACCGCTGACCGGGTCGGCCGTCGGCGGATCTTCCAGGTCGGCCTGGCCACGTTCGGGCTCGGCTCGCTGCTGTGCAGCCTGGCGCCGAGTATCGGCTGGCTGATCGCGGCGCGTGCGCTGCAGGCCGTCGGCGGCACGATGCTCAACCCGGTGGCGATGGCGATCGTCGCCACCACGTTCCCCGACCGGGCGGAGCGGGCCAGGGCCATCGGCGTGTTCGGCGCGATGTCCGGCCTGTCGCTGGGGCTGGGCCCGATCCTCGGCGGCGCCCTGGTCGACGGCTTCGGCTGGCGCTCCATCTTCTGGGTCAACGTGCCGATCGTGGCCGCCGCGATCGTGTGCGTCGCGCTGTTCGTACCGGAGTCTCGTGCCGCCCGGGCGCGCCGTTTCGACCCGGTGGGCCAGGCACTGGTGATCGTGGTGCTGGGCAGCGTCGTCTACGCGATCATCGAGTCCGGCAGGTTGGGCTGGACCTCGCCGGTCATTCTCGGCCTGCTCGCCGTCTCCGTGCTCGGCGTGCTGGGCATCCTCGGCTACGAACCGCGCCGTGTCGACCCGCTGCTGGAGTTGCGCCTGTTTCGCAGTGTGCCGTTCAGCTCGGCGATCGCGACGGCGCTGTTCGCCCTGTGCGGGTTCGGCGCGTTCCTGTTCGTGACCGCCCCGTACCTCCAGGACGTGCGTGGCATGTCGGCGCTGGCGGCCGGGCTGTGCCTGCTGCCGGTCGGGGTGCTGATCGTGGTGCTCTCCCCGCTCACCGGCCGGGTGGTCGGCGGGCGCGGTCCTCGACTGCCGCTGGTGGTCTCCGGGGCCGCGCTGGCGCTGGGCGGCGGCGCGTCGATCTGGCTCGGGCCGGCCACTCCGCTGCCGGCCGTGCTCGCGATCTATCTGCTGTTCGGCGTCGCCCTGGGCACCGTCAACCCGCCGATCACCAACTCGGCGGTCTCCGGGATGCCCGCCTCGATGGCCGGGGTGGCCGCCTCGTTGGCCTCCACCGGCCGGCAGACCGGCACCACCCTGGGCGTCGCGATCTCCGGAACGATCGTGGGACCGGCCGTGGGCCGCGGCGGGACGGCGTTCACCAGCGCGGAGCACGGCGTGTGGTGGCTGCTGCTCGGACTGGGGGTCGGCGTCCTGGTCCTGGGGCTGGTCAGCACCGGGCGCTGGGCCTTGGACACCGCCGCGCGGGCGGCGGCATTGTTCGAAGGCGTGGACACCGGCGCCGCGGCCGGCTGTCGGGTGGAGGCTCGGTAATGTGCTCGATGCCGATGCGTTCACGGTGGCCGCCGCCTTCGACCGCCTCCGGTACCGGCACGCTAGAGCCAGCCGGCGTCGCGAGATATGCGGATGGCATCGATGCGGTTGCGCCCGCCGACCTTGCTGATCGCGTTCGACAGGTAGTTGCGGACCGTGGCCTGCGACAGCGAGAGCTGGGTGGCGATCTGGGCGATGCGGATGCCGCTCGCCGCAGCACAAAGCACCTCGGTCTCGCGGGCCGTCAGCGGGCTGCTGCCCGTCTCGAGCGCCGCCGCGACGAGCTCGGGGTCGATCACCCGCTCGCCTCTCGCGATCCGCCTGATCCCGTCCGTGAGGGTCTGCGCCGGGGCGTCCTTCACGATGAATCCCTTCACGTGCACCTTCAGCGCACGCAGCAGGTTGCCCGGCTGGCTGAGCCCCGTGAGCACGAGAGTGCGACAGCCGGGAAGCCGCGCGGACAGTTGCTCGGCGGCCGACAGCCCGTCCAGCCCCGGCATGTCGATGTCCAGCACCGCGACGTCGGGGCGCACCCGCAGCGCGGCGTCCAGTACCTCGTCCCCGCGCTCGATCTCGGCGACCACCTCCATGTCGTCCTCCAACGACAGCAACGCGACCAGCGCGGACCTGATCATGTGCATGTCCTCGGCGATCAGCACGCGGATCACGCGACCTCCTCGGGAACCTCGACAGACAGCCGGAAGCGGCCGTCGTGGACACCGGCCTCGGACGAGCCGGACGCGGCTTCGGCTCGCTCGGCTACCCCGGCGAGCCCGGAACCATTGCCCAGGCCGGGGGCGCTGCGGACGCCGTCGTTGACGATTTCCAGCCGAATTCTCCCGCGCTGCCGGGAAAGCGTGATGGTGCAGGAACCGGCCTCGCTGTGGCGCAGCAGGTTCGTGGTGCCCTCTCTGATGGCCCACGCCAGGGCGCTCTGCGCGGACTCGGACAGCGACGGCACGTCCGCCACGTCGAGCCGGGTGTCGACGCCTGCGGCGCCGAGCAGGGCCGCGGCGCCGTCGATCTCCGTACGCAGCGACACGGTGTGCTGGTCGCGGGTGATCGCCCGTACATCCCGCAGCGCGTCACGGGCCACGCCGGTCAGGCTCTCGATCTCGGCGCGGGCGGCGACGGTGCCCTTGGCGAGCAGGCGGAGGGCAAGGTCGCCTTTGAGGGAGATGGCCGACAGGCTCTGGCCGAGCAGGTCGTGCAGGTCGCGCGAGACGCGGATGCGTTCGTCGCCGACGGCGGTGGCGGCCAGCTCGGTGCGGGTGGCCTCCAGCTCGTTCAGCAGCCGGACCAGGCGGGCGCCGCCGACCAGCGTGCCGGCGTACAGGATGAGGCTGAACAGTGCGTACGCGCCCAGGAGGAGGGCCTGGGGGATGGTGTGGGCGTCGTCGCGCAGCATGGCGATCACCTCCTTCACCGGGTTGTGCAGGAGCTGCGTGATCGCCGCGAACAGCATCAGACGGCCGCGTAGCAGCATCACGATCGAGGCGAGGGCGAAGGCGGTGAAGGCCTGCCAGTTCGAGCCGAGCCACCACAGGGGGACGTTGGCGAGGACGGCGAGCGCCACCAGGGTCCAGGGCCAGCCCGCCGGGCGTTCGCCCCTGGAGGCGGCCAGGCTGTGTCGCAGGCCCAGGCAGAGGGCCAGGGCGAAGGCGGCGGTGGCGGCGACCGGGTTGCCGGGTGGGCCGTCCATGCCGAGGGTCGTGTAGACGGGGACCTGTACGGCCAGCAGGACGTGCAGGACGATCAGCGGCCAGAGGGGATGGCGCACGACCCACCGCGGCACGATCGGCGGGGTCATGGGCGGGCCTCGGACGTGGCGATGTGGGGCTGCACGTCAATGGTTTCGGTGGTGTCGTCGGCGCGCACCTCCAGGCGTACTCCGCTGGTCAGGACGGTTGCCGTGATCGTGCAGGCGCTCACTCCGTCGGTGCGCAGCAGGCCGGTGACCGTCGCGCGCAGGGCCGCCCGGGGCTGCGGCGCGATCGTGTCGGGGATGCCCGTGCGGGGCAGCTGCAGGCGGGTCTCGATGCCGGCCGCAGAGAGCAGGGCGGCGGCCGTGTCGAGTTCGGCTCGGAGGGACGGCTGGCGGTAGCCGCGTACCCGCTGCCTGGCCTCGGCGAGCGTACGCCGGGAATCGTCGGCGAGCCCGGACAGCTCCGCCACCAGATCAGCCCTCTTGTCGAGCGGGGTCGTCAGCAGGTCCGCGGCGCGTGCGCCGCGGACCGCGAGGGACTCCAGGGCAGTGCCGAGGGTACGACGGAGGTCGTCGTCGATGCGGCGCCGCTCCTGTGCGACCGCCCGCTGGGCGAGCACCTCCCTGGCCGACTGCAGGCGGACGAGAGCGGCGGAGAGCCAGACGAGCAGGAGTATGGCCCCGCTGCCGCAGAGCACCGAGAGGGTGAGCCACGGCGCGGCGTTCCATGGCAGGCCCAGCAGCAGGGAGGCGGGTGCCGCCGCGATCATTAGCGACAGGTACGCGACGAATGACCACGGGCCGGGCAGGACCAGGACGGCCGACACGGCGAGGCTCGCGTAGGCGCGGGGCCACATGTTCCCGGCCAGTGGAGTGGTGGCGAGGATGATGACCGCCATCGCCGCGAATGTCCAGTGGCCGGCCTGGAGGCGGGTGGCACGTGCCGCGTACCAGACGTGGCGCAGGTGCAGAGGCAGGTACACCGCGGTCGCCGCGATGCTCCACAGTCCGGTGCGGGAGTCGTTGCCCACATAGCTGAACGCCAGCGCGACCTGCAGCAAGGGCAGCAGGCCGCTGCAGGCGACCGCGCCGACCGGAGCCAGCCGGACGACGCGGTCGGATCGCCACAGCTCCGCCAATCCGCCCACCTCCCGTCCTCTCACCTGGCTGACCAGAGTAGAGGCCGCGGCCGGGTGCCGGGTGCCGGGTTCGGCTGCCGGTGCGGTCTCTGGTGTACCAGCGTGCCGAGGACCCGGATCCGCGCCGATCGCCGATCGACGGAGGCGGGGGCCGAAGGTGGCGGTGTCGTGGCCGTTCATGGACGAGATGGTGCGCACCACGAGCCCGGCGAGATCATTCTCCTGCGCTGATGACCCGGCCGAGGTTGTCCATCTCGTTGCCGCGACCGGCCGTCAGGCGCTGGGTCCACTCCTCGTCGTGCATCGCGTCCATGGTCATGACGACGTGGACGCCGTCGCCGGAGGGCCGGATCTCGAGCACGGTGAGGAAGTCGTACGGCTCCACGCCCGGGATGAAGTCGGCCAGGGAGGTGTAGGAGAGCCGCGCGGGCTCGTCCACCTCGACGAAGGTCTTGCGCGACTCGGTGCTCAGCGGCAGCCCGGCGCCCTCCATGAACGCGACCTGCTCGGGCGCGGTCGCGGTCATCGTGTAGATCAGCTCGCCGCCGGGCCGCAGGTCCAGCTTCCCGACCTCCACGGTGAAGCCGTCGGGTGACCACCAGGACTCGATACCGGCACTGGTGGTCCACAGGCGCCACACATGCTCCGGTGTGGTCGCGTAGGTGCGCTCGATCCGGACGGTCTTGGCCACGGGTGAGACGGTCATGAATGCTCCCTTTGAGGTGGGGTTACGCGAACCGATCCTCCACTCGAAGGCCCGGAGCAAACAGATGCAAATGTCACCGGACGGGTGATGAGTTTCGGCTTGGGGCCTGTTCGGGGTTCAGGGGCATCGGGTCATTGGTTTGCCGGTGGGGGTCAGTGCGTGTTCGACCCGTGGCGGGACCTCGGCGTGCACCGTCCGGGATACCAGGCCGTCGCGTTCGAGGTTCCGGAGCGTCAGGGTCAGCATGCGCTGGGAGATCCCGGGGATCTGCGCACACGCATGTGCCTTTTGTAGGGCTTTCAATTGACGCATCATGGGGCTACTTACCGCTGGTAACCATCGCGTGACCAGCGCACAGAGCCAGGAGCAGCTCCAGCCGATGATGGGCTGGGTCGACACCGTTCCCATGCCGCTCGTCCGCGTGATCGGAGTCCTGGAAGTCCTCGGCGCGGCCGGCCTGATCCTGCCGCCGCTGACCGGGATCGCGCCCTGGCTCGCCATCGCCGCGGCGATCGGCCTCGTCCTGATCCAGATCGGCGGCATCGCGGTCCACCTGAGCCGCGGCGAGGCCCGGCTGATCGGACTCAACATCGCCCTCCTGGCTGCCGCCGCGGCAACCGTCTGGCTCGGCACCGTCTGGCTCTGAACCGTCTGCCCAACGTCCCGGCCTGGAGTTCGCCGGCTACTCGGGACTTGAGCGACAACCGAACGGCCAGTGGCGTTAGCGGGCCGCCGGGGGTCGTTCCTGGAGGACCCCCTCGATGTGCCGGGCACGGTGCTGGAGTTCGTGGCCGAGCAACCGGAGGTTGAGGACCCGGCCAAGGTGAAGCAGTACACCGAGCGGCGGGAGACGCCGTTCGATCATCTGCGGGACATCCGGCGGCCGTACGGGTGGAAGGACTTCGCAGCGGGCGAGCCGGAGTTCGCGGCGTGGGTCACGGCCCGCCCTGGACGTCGGGCGACGGCCCGAAGGCGATCTTCACCGATGGGTTGGGGTGGCTGCGGGAGCGGAAGGTGCGCGGGGTGGTCGGCGGGTACGTGTTCGGCTGGGTCTCGGGCCGGGCGTCTGTGAGGGTTTTGTGGACGACGCCGATGGAGACCGGGCTTTGGGCTGATCACGACAGGTTCGGGGTCACCACGGGATGACGCCGTCGTCCTCAAAGAACGAACCGGTCGGGCCGCCGTCGGGCAGCGTGGCGAGCCGGATCGCCGTGGCTGCGCCCTGCTCAGGAGTGCGGGGTCCATGGAAGCCGGTGAAGTCGGTCGCGACCAGGCCCGGGCAGGCGGCGTTGATCAGGATGTTCGTACCGGCGAACTGCCGGGCGTACTGCACGGTGACGGCGTTGAGGAACGACTTCGACGGCGAGTAGGCCGCCATGATGGGGCCGATCTCGACGTCCGGGTCCGCCTGCCGGGTCAGCGAGGCGACGGCGCTGGAGACGTTGACGATGCGTGGCGACGCCGAGCGCTGCAGCAGTGGCAGCATCGCGTTGGTCACCCGGATGACACCGATGACGTTGGTCTCCACGACCGTGCGGACCACGTCGAGGTCGAGCGTGGTCGGGTCCTGCACCCACCCCGGCCCCGTCTCTCCCGAGATACCGGCGTTGTTCACCAGGACGTCCAGGCGCCCGGCTCGCCGTTCCATCAGTTCCGCGGCATCGGTGACGCTCTGGTCGCTGGTGACGTCCAGCGGCACCCCGAATGTGTCCACCCCGGCGGCGCGCAGCTTCTCAACGGCGGTCTCGCGCCGGGCCTCGTCGCGGGCTCCCACGCCCACTCGGTACCCGAGGGCGCCCAGCCCGGCCGCAATTTCGTACCCGATTCCCTTGTTCGCGCCGGTGACCAGCGCGATCTTCGTTTCGCTCATGCCGTCGATGTTCGCTCGCGAACGAGCGGCGCATCCAACACCGATACAGTGCCCTGTCATACCTGGTAGGTATCACTGAGGTATGGTGTGGCCGTGGACACCCTGGAGACCCGCGAGTTGAGGTACTTCATGGCGGTCGCCGAGGAACTGCACTTCGGCCGCGCCGCCGAGCGCCTCGGCATGGCCCAGCCACCGCTGTCCCGGGCGATCCAGCAACTCGAGCGGCGCCTCGGCGTCTCCCTGCTGAAACGTAACCGCCGCGGTGTCTGGCTGACCGGCGCCGGAGAGGTGCTGCTGCAGGAGGGCCGCGCTGCCCTCGACGCGACCGCCGCCGCCGCTCGCCGCACCCGTCGCGCCGGTGGCGCCGACAGACCAGGTGCCCCCCGCAACCGCCTGGTGCTGGCAGTGAAGGCCGCCGCGTCTCACGAACTGCTGCAGAAGCTCCTCGACGCCTACGCGGCCGAGCCTGACGCCGCCGAGATCGAGGTGCTACCGAGCGGCATGTGTGAGCAGGAAGAAATGCTGCGCGATGGCCGCGCTGATGTGGCGCTCATGCACGTGCCGTTCAACTCCCTCGCCGGGTTCGACAGCGAGGAACTGATGACCGAGGGGCAGATCGCGATCCTGCCCGCCGGGCACCCCCTCGCGGCGCACAAGACTCTGTCCCTGGCCGACATCAGCGACATCCCCGATCTTCCGCTCGCCCGCTGGTCCCGCAACGGCACGTATCCGCCCGGCCCAGGCCCCGAGATCCACGACCAGACGCAGCTGGCCCAGCTGATCGCCCTCGGACGCACCGTGGCCGTCTTCCCCGACTCCGCCCGCGCCCGGCTATGGGCCGAGCACACCGCCGTCCCCTTGACCGACGCACCCCCCGTCGTCACCCACATCGCCTGGCCCGCGCACAGCCGCTCCCTCGCCCTCGCCGGGTTGATCCGCACGGCCACACAGCTATGACCCTCTCTTGCCTTCCATCACCTGACCCGCCCGCGCCCTGCCCACCCACTCCAACCCGCATGGCATCCTCATCGGAACGGCCGGTGACGACAAGACGGGCCCCGCCCGGCTCCTTGACGTCACGGGCCGTTCGGTTGCCGCTCAAGCACCTACTCCCTCGAACAGCTCGACGAAGGCCGTGTCGCGTCATCGAGCAGGATCTCCTGGACCTCGCTTGGGCGTTGTCGTTGAAGCGATCCGACGTCGCGTCCGTCAGGCGATGCCGCCGTTGGTGAAGATGACCTGGCCGTTGACCCACCGCCCCGGTCCGGCGAGGAAGGAGACGGTTTCGGCGATGTCGTCCGGCGTGCCGAGACGCTCCATCGGGGGCTGCGCGGCGAGGCGGTCGATGGTCTCCTGGTCCTTGCCGTCGAGGAAGAGCGGGGTGGCCGTGGGGCCGGGGGCCACCGCGTTCACGGTGATGTCGCGGCCGCGCATCTCGCGGGCCAGCACCAAGGTCATGGCTTCGACAGCCCCCTTGCTGGCGACGTAGGGGGCGTAGCCGGGGAACGCGAGCCGGGTCACCGAGGTGGAGAAGGTCACGATGGCCCCGCCCGGCCGGACGCGGCGCGCGGCCTGCTGGGCGACCACGAACGTGCCGCGGATGTTGGTGCGGTGCATCCTGTCGAGCGCGTCCAGGTCGAAGTCGGCGACCGGGCCGAGGACCATCACCCCGGCGGTGTGGACGACGACGTCGATCCCGCCGAACGCCGCCTCCACCTGGTCGAACGCGTCGGACATGGCGCTCTCGTCGGCGACGTCGCCCGCGACCGCGACCGCCCGGCCGTGGTCCGCTTCGATGGCCTCTACAAGATCGTCGGCGGCGGCCTTGTTGCCGGCGTAGTGGACGCCGACGGCCATGCCGTCGGCGGCGAGCCGGTGGGCGACGGCTCGGCCGATGCCCCCTGACGCTCCGGTGACCAGTGCGACCCTCTTGATGTTCGACATGGCGATGCCTCCAGGGCTGTCATTTATGAACGCATGGTCCATATAAACATATTGTGGACGCGGCGTCCATATGTCAGGGTTGGGGGAGTGTGGACGAGGGAGGTCTGCGGATGCCAGAGCACGAACCGAACCTGCGGGTGCGGCGTGGCCGCGGGCGGCGCCCGGCGGACGAGGTGCGCGCCGAGATCCTCGCGGCGGCGGGTGCCCTGCTGCTGAACGAGGGCATGGGCACCTTCACCATCGAGGGAGTCGCCGACGAGGCCGGCGTCAGCAAGACGACCATCTACAAGTGGTGGCCGTCCAAGGGGGCGCTCGCCCTCGACGGCTACTTCCACGCCGTCGAATCCACCCTGACCTTCCCCGACAGCGGAGACATCGAGGCGGACCTGACCTCGCAGATCCGCGCGTTCGTCCACCTCCTCACGCGGACGCCCGCCGGACGCGTGATCGCCGAGCTCATCGGCCAGGCCCAGACCGATCCCGACCTGTCCGCCGCCCTCCTGGAGCGCTACTCCGGCCCGCGGCGAGCGCTCGCCGTGGAGGCGATGCGACGCGGGCAGTCACGCGGACAGTTGCGCCCCGACATCGACCCCGAGGTCCTGATCGACCAGCTCTGGGGCGCCTGCTATCACCGTCTGCTCCTGCCCAACCAGCCCATCACCGACGACTTCGCGGTGAGCCTGGTCGCCAACCTCCTGCGTGGCGTCGGGCCAGGCACCGGCTGACACCAAGCGACAAGTCCTCGCCGTCGAAGGCTCAAAGTCACAATTCCGGCTGGGGGAGAAGCGGGGAGGGGCACGCTGACCAGCGGGAACTCTCGGCCGCGCTCTTCGTCATGGCGAAGGACATCTGGTGGGGGCCGGCCATCCGGGTCGCCACGGACGAGGTCGTGACGATGCGGCCACTGTCGCGGAGCAGTGGCACTGGCCGGCTGGATGTTCGGGTCAGATTGGGTGCGGTGGTCAGTGACGGCGGGCTGTGATGATCCAGGCACGCGAGTCGAAGTACACGCCGCTGTCGGTGTTGTGGGCGGCGAGGGTGTCGCGTAGCCGCGTGCGTGCTTGCTCGGCTGTCGCGGTGTCGAGGCCGGCAAGCAGGTCTTTGTATTCCCGTAGGCGCAGCACGTTGTCGAAGGCGGCGGCGGTGTCCGGGCCGTAGAAGACGGGCTCGTGCACGTCGGTGAAGCTGACTTGCGTGAAGCCTGCCGCCGCCAGGATGCCTTGCGTGATGGCCGGATCGGCGAGTGAGAACGGGCCTGGACCGCCGGTGGGAGGTGCGGGTGTGGCCGTTGCGGCGGTGAGGCTCTGGCGGATCGCGGAGGCCCATTCATTGCGGTCGCGATCTTGCCAGACCAGCAGCACGAGGCGCGCTCCGGGGCGCAGAGCGCGCCCGATATTGGTGAACGCGGCGACTGGGTCGGCGAAGAACATCGCTCCGAACCTGCTGATACAAAGGTCGAAATGCGTCGATGGGAAGCGGTGAACCTGAGCGTCCGCCTGCTGGTAAGTAATGTTGGGCAGCCCCTGGTCGTCACTGAGCTGACGGGCCTGTTCGAGCATTGGCGCAGAGAGGTCGACGCCCACCACGCTTCCGGTGACGGCGGCGCGGGCGGCCTCGCGCGTGGACTGCCCCGTACCACAGCCGATGTCGAGCACACGGTCGCGCGAGCCGACGCGGGCAGCGGCACGGAAGAGGTCGTTGTGCAGACGCAACTCTGCGTCGTAGTCGAACAGGTCGGTCTGCCTGGTCCCGTGCTCACCCGCGGTCGGCTCGGAGTTCGGCCGCATCTGGGGACCCTGCTGGTTGGACATCACCGTCATCGGATCCTCTCGATACCGATCAGGCCTTCGCGGAGTACGCCTCGCGTCTGGTCCAGCGACACTGTTTCCGGCGGGAGGTCCGCCGGCCACCAGGTGGCGACCGCCTTGGCGGAGAACGCCGGATCGGCGCCGGGCGAGAGGGCGACGGCGACGTCATACGGGCTCGTCTCTTGCCGGCGGAGATCGGTGATGGCGACGACGATCCCGGCGTGCCAGAGCTGGCGCTTGGCGGCGGTCTGCGCAGGCCGGGTCCATGCCTCGACGCCCGTCGGGCCGGCCGCCGCCAAGGAACGGTTCACTGCTCGATCCTCGTGGCAGACGCGGTGGCCGCGTAGCCCGCCAACATGTCCGCCACTTCTTCGGGGCGGCTGAGTGCGACACAGTGGCCGCCCGCGATCTCGTCGGGGACGATACCCAGGCGCTCGGGCACCAGCCGGCGAAAGAAGCCGGGCGGGAAGAAGCGGTCCTCGCTGCAGATCACGAACCTCGTCGGCACGTTCGGCCACGCATCCAACGGCCACGGAGCGGCCGTCGCGGCCCTGGACGGATGGTCGCGTCCCTTGCCCATCGCCTCCTCGGCCAGCTCCCGGGGTACATCGTGGTAGAAGCTCACGAATGGATCCGCGCTGCCGGTCAAACCGCCATCGCGCTTGGCCTGCTCCTCCACCGCGCTCTGGTAGCCGGTGTTGGCCCACCACTCATCCGGCGACTCACCCGGCGACGGGATCATGCCTGCCAGGAGGACCAGCACATCGACGGGCAGCCGATCGGCGACCAACGGGGCGGTGAACGCACCGAACGAGTGGCCCACGACCACCAGGTCCTGCTTGTCACCGACGGCCTCGACCACGGCGTCGGCGTAGTCCGCCAGGGTCTTAGACTCGTCATCACCTGGAAGGTCGGGAGCCAGCACGTCGTGCCCACGCGCTCGTAGCTCGGCCTCCACCAGGTGCCAGGACCATCCGACGTCCCCTCCGCCGTGGATCAACACGAATGTGCTCATTGGACTCTCCCTTGATCGTTGGAACCCGGATTTATCGGTGGAACTCGGAGCGCACGACGACGGCGACCGCGAGCACCACGATCACGCCGCCGACGAGGGTCGGCACCGTCACTGGTTCGGCGAGGATCAGCCATCCCAGGCACACGGCCACCAGCGGGTTGACGTACGCGTACGTGGCCGCCAAAGAGGTCGCCGTCGACTGCAGCAGCCAGATGTAGGCGGAGAACGCCAGGACGGATCCGAACAGGACCAGGTAGCCCCACGCCGCCCAGGATCGGGCCGAGTAGGCGGCCGGGTCGAAGCGCTCGCCACCGGCCAACCCGATGATCGTCAGCGCCCCACCACCGATGAGCATCTCGTAGACCGCGACCACGAACGGGTCACGAGGCAGCGCAATCCGCGGCTGGTACCACGAGCCGAACGCCCACGACAGGCCTGCGACGAGGATGACTGCCATGGTCCAGACCGGAAAGGCGCCACCGAGACCGTTCGCGGTGACCACCACGACCATGCCGCCGAAGCCCATCGCCACACCCGCCACCGTCCGACCAGCGGGGCGGTCGCCCGACAGGACACGGTGGCAGATCACCCACAGCGGCACTGCCGCGATCAGCAACGCAGTGATCCCCGACGGAGCCCCGCCATTCTCGGCAAGGGTCACCAGGCCCTGGCCCATCACGAGCAGCAAGAGCCCGATCTGCGCGCACCCCAGCAGCTGCTGGCGGGTCACGGCCAGTCGACCCAGACCGTCACGCACCGCCAGCGCACCGCCCACCAGCAGGCCGGCCGTCAGGAAGCGGACACCG
Source organism: Nonomuraea sp. CA-141351 (assembly GCF_050944675.1). Classification (NCBI taxonomy): domain Bacteria; kingdom Bacillati; phylum Actinomycetota; class Actinomycetes; order Streptosporangiales; family Streptosporangiaceae; genus Nonomuraea; species Nonomuraea sp. CA-141351. The sequence continues at coordinate 5,870,932 of NZ_CP191982.1, read as the reverse complement.
GCGCTCACGAGGGGCGGCATCTCCTCGACCATGATCCGGATCGCGAGGTAGGTCGAGCCCCAGACGACGTAGACGATCGCCAGGGCGGCCCCGACGAGCAGGAGAGGGCTTCGAGCTTTCGTCGGTGCAACGGTGGTTACTGTCATGCCAGCCACGCTAGGAGCCAGGCGCCATCGTGAAAAGCGATTGTTTCCGATCAGCTCGATCGCTAGGAGCGATGGTTGGGAGTACGCTGGGACCTGTGACCGATCTCGAACTGAGGCACTTGGCCGCGATGGCCGCTGTAGCCGAGGAGGGCTCGTTCGGCCGGGCGGCGGCCCGCCTCGGCTACACCCAGTCGACCGTGAGCCAGCAGATCGCCGCGTTGGAGAGGTCTGTCGGCGGCCCGGTGTTCGATCGACCGGGTGGGCCCAGACCGGTACGGATCACACCACTCGGCGCCGTCGTCCTCGAGCACGGACGCGAGCTGCTGGCGAAGGCGGCAGCCCTGGCCGAGGCCGTGGACCGGTTCCAGGCCGGCGACGGCCGGATCGACATCGGCACCCTCCAGAGCGTATCCACGGTGATCTTGCCGGTCTTCGTACGCCGGCTGCGCGACGAGCACCCCGGCTGCGACATCCGGCTGTCTGAGGAAGAGCCGGAAGCGCCTCAGATCGGCGATCTCGACCTGCTGTTCTACGACAGCCCCCTCAACGGCGACGTCGAGCATGTCAAGCTGCTCGACGATCCGTACCTGCTGGTGGCCAGGCGCGGCACCTTCTCCGAGCATTCAGTCCCGCTGGACCAGCTCGACGGCGCACCGCTGGTGGCCTGGCCGTCGACCTGCGACCAGCCCAGGATGGAGGAGGCATTCACCCGCGCCGGCGCGAACCCGAAGATCGTCTTCCGTACGGCAGGCAACGAGACGCTGCTGTCGATGGTGCGAGCCGGGATGGGATCGGCAGTGCTGCCGTGGCTCGCCATCCACGCTGCCGACGCCGAGTCCGACGACCGGCTCCGCGTCCACGAACTGCGACCGGCCATTCCCCCACGCAAGGTCTGCCTGCACTGGCGGGCCGGCCGTACCCACTCTCCCTTGGCAGCCCGAGCGATCGAGATCGCCATCGAAGTTGCGTCCGACCTGGCCGACGAGCTGGCCCTTGAGTACTCCGGTCCGACCACGTAAGCAGGGGTGGCGCGGCACCCTGCGCCGGTCACTCGGCACCCGGACCGACGCGCTCAAGGTCGCAGGCATCACCCGCATCTTCGCCGAGCAGATCTCGACCCGCGCCACTGGTCGCCACGGCCGGTTCCCATTCCTGCGTTGGCTGCCAGTCACCGCGCGGGCGTTGTGGACCCCTGGAGGGTCAGGTGGTGACCTCGGCCAGGCGGCGGGTGAGGTAGCGGCGCTCGGGCTCGGCGGTGGCCAGGGCCAGCGCCTGGCGGTAGGCCTCGGCCGCCTCGGCACGGCGGTCCAGGCGGCGCAGCAGGTCGGCGCGGGTGGCGGGCAGCAGGTGGTAGCCGTCCAGAGCCCCTTGCGTGGTCAGGCGGTCGACCAGTCGCAGCCCGGCCTCGGGGCCGTGGGACATGGCGACGGCCACCGCCCGGTTGAGCTCGACCACGGGGGAGGGCAGCAGGCGGGCCAGGCGCTCGTACAGGACGGCGATCTGCGGCCAGTCGGTCGCCTCGGGGACAGCGGCGGTGGCGTGGCAGGCGGCGATGGCGGCCTGCACCTGGTACGGGCCGGCGGCGCGGCGGGCCAGCGCCTCCTCCAGCACACGTACGCCCTCGTCGATGCGGGCGCGGTCCCAGCGGGCGCGGTCTTGCTCCTCCAGGGGGACGAGCGTGCCGTCGGGGGCGGTCCTGGTGGCGTGGCGGGCCTCGTGCAGCAGCATCAGGGCCAGCAGGCCGCCCGTCTCGGGCTCGCCGGGCATGAGGCCGGCCAGCAGCCGGGCCAGCCGGATGGCCTCACCGCGCAGACCCCGCCCGCCGGAGCTTCCTGAGCCCTCGTTGACCGGCTCGTCGGTGTTTCCATGGCCCTCGTTGACCGGCTCGTCGGCGCCTCCGTAGCCCTCGTTGAACAGCAGATAGAGCACGCCGAGCACGGCCTGCAGGCGCGCCGGCAGCAGGTGGGGCGGGGGCACGCGGAACGGGATGCCCGCCGCGCGGATCTTGCGTTTGGCCCTGACCAGGCGCTGCGACATGGTCTGCTCGGGCACCAGGAACGCCCGGCCGATCGCGGCGGTGCTCAGCCCGGCCAGCGTGCGCAACGTCAGGGCGACCTGCGCCTGGAGTGACAGCGCCGGATGGCAGCAGGCGAACATCAGCCGCAGCCGGTCGTCGGGGAAGTCGTCCACGGCCGGCGGCGGGCCCTCCGGCAGCGCGGCCTGTTTCAGCTTGGCGGCGCCGACGGCCTCGCGCCGCAGCCGGTCGGTGGCGCGGTTGCGGGCGGCCGTGGTCAGCCAGGCGCCCGGCCGGTCGGGCACGCCGTCGCGCGGCCAGCGCTCCAGCGCCGCGGCGAAGGCGTCCTGGGCGCACTCCTCGGCCAGGTCCCAGTCGCCGGTCAGGCGGATGAGGGTGGCGACGATCTGGCCCCATTCGCGGCGGAAGACGGTCTCGAGGTCGGTCATAGGTCCAGCAGCGGCCTGATCTCGATCGAGCCGTAGCGGGCCACCGGATGCTTCGAGGCGATCTCGACGGCCTCCTCCAGGCCGGAGCACTCGATGACGCTCAGCCCGCCGATCTGGTCCTTGGTCTCGGCGAACGGCCCGTCGGTCAGCAGCACGTCGCCGTCGCGCACCCGCACCGTGGTGGCCTCGGCGGCCGGCCGCAGCCCGAGCCCGCCCCTGACCACGCCCCGCCGCGTCATCTCCTCGCTCCAGCCGCCGCACCCGTGGCGGGCGATCTCCTCGGGAACGTTGGACTCGTCCAGCCCGATCATGAGCACGTACTTCATGGAAGCCGAGGATACGTTCCAGGCGGTAGGCGAGGACTGCCCCCCGGCCCGGCAGCGCGTTCTTCGGGGTGATCATGCTGGTGCCGAATGCCGTCAGACCGACAGGGCCTGTGCCAAATCGGCCGCCGGGCCGAGGGGAAGGGCGCCGTGCAGCAGCTCGACGCGGTGCACCAGCCGGGGCGAGGCCAGCGACACCCCGCAGGCCGGCGCTGAATGCGGCGATCGCGCGGGCAGGGCGGAGGCGGGCAGGAGGGTGAGTCCGTGGCCGGCGGCCACCAGGTTGACCACCGTGTGCACGTCGTCCCCCCGGTAGTCGAGCCCCACCGGGAACCCCTCGCCCACGAGGTCGCGCAGCCGCGCCAGCGGGCACAGCGGCGTCTGCAGCCAGCGCGCGTCCACCAGGTCGGCCAGCCGCAACGCCGACCGCCCCGCCAAGGGGTGGTCGGCCGGCAGGGCGACGACCAGTTCCTCCTCGGCCGCCCCGGCGGCCGTCATCGGGCCGGCGTCCGGCAGGCGCAGCGGGTCGCTGGGGGCGGCGATGCCGTCGGCCAGGCCCAGGTCCGCCTCCCCTTCGGCGATTTTCGCGGTGACCTCGTCGCGCCCGCACGTGTGCAGCGTCACCTCCAGGCGCGGCTGCGCGGCCCGCGCCCGCGCCAGCCGGGCGGCCAGCAAGGGGTTGATCGCCAGCGGAGAGGCGGCCAGGCGTAGCCGGTGCCGGGGCTGGGCGGCGGCGCGCAGCACGTCGGCGCGGGCCGCGCGCAGCCGCAGCAGCAGCGGCCCGGCGTGTTCCAGCAGCCGTCGCCCGGCCTCGGTGGGCTCGACCGGGCGACGGCTCAGCAGCGGCAGGCCGAGGTCGGCCTCCAGCGCGGCGATCTGCTGGGAGATCGCTGACTGGGTGTAGCCGAGTTCGGCGGCGGCCGCGGAGAACGAGCCGTGCCGGGCGACGGTCACGAACGTGGTCAGCAGATGAGGATCCATCAGCATTGCTTATAGCAGATGCAGAAATCATCGTTGGCGCTTAACCAGGGCCGGTTGCCACGATGGGGGCATGAGAATCGCCCTTGTGGGAGATCGTTCTCCCAGTGTTCGCTCGCACGTCCGGATTCCGCTGGTGGTCGAGGCGCTGCGGGAACGGGACGACATCGCGCTCGACCCGTACTGGATCTCCACCACCGACGTGTCCGGTCTGGAGCGCTTCGACGGCATCTGGATGGTGCCCGGCAGCCCGTACCGTGACGAGGCGGGCGCCGTGGAGGCGGCGCGCATCGCCCGCGAGCAGCGGATCCCGTTCCTGGGCACGTGCGGCGGGTTCCAGCACATGCTGCTGGAGTACGCGCGGCACGTGTGCGGGCTGGACGTGGCGCACGCCGAGAACGAGCCGGGCGCGCGTGAGTTCCTGCTCACGCCGCTGGCGTGTTCGCTGGCCGGGCACGAGGGGCTGGTGCGGATCTCGCCCGGCACGCTGATGGAGCACATCATGGGGCAGTCCACCACGATGGAGTCCTACATCTGCTCCTACGGGCTGAACGAGTCCTACAAGCAGACGCTGGCCGGGCACGGGCTGGTGTTCTGCGGGCACGCCGACGACGGCGCGGTGCGCGCGGCCGAGCTGCCCGGTCATCCGTTCTTCCTGGCCACGATGTTCCAGCCGGAGTTGTGGGGGGACGGGCGGCGCCCGCACCCGGTGATCTCGGCGTTCGCCGCCGCGGTCGTCCGCCACCGTGCCGGGCGCGAGGCGGCGTACACGAGTTAGCCGCCCTACTCGGGCCCGTGGGAGATCATCCGGCGGTGCGTTCGGCGTGGCGGAGCGTGCGCAGGCCCGGGAGCGTCATGGTGCCCAGCCGGGCGCCCGTACGCGGCTCGAGGCGCAGCACCTGCTCACCCGCTCCGGCCAGCAGTTCTCCTTCCAGGTACGCCAGCCCGCGCGCCTGCCCCGGCAGGTCCCAGGCGGCCTGCGGCGCGAGGGTGGCACCGTCGGACACCAGCAGCCGCCTGCCCGCTGCCATGAACAGCCGCCCGCCGCCCGCCACCGCGAACGCCTCACCCGAGCCGCCGGCCTGCCAGGCACCGGAGTCGGAGCCCCGGACCGGCGGGGAGGCCGGACCCGGGGTGATGAGCCTGCCCGGCAGCCCCGTCCGGGTGATGGTCAGGTCGCGGGTGGAGGCCAGGATCACGCGGCCGGTGGAGGCGTCGAACACGTACAGCCGCGCGTCCTCCACCGCCAGCGCGTGCGCCTCGGGCGGGCCGAGCCCGAACGGGGCGGGCAGGTCCAGGCAGTACGCCCAGCGCTGGTCGAGGTGGAGGACGTGCACGAAGGCGTGCACCCCCGGGCTGAGGTCCTTGCCCGCGGCCAGGTCGCGGGTGTGCAGGTGGGCGTCCTGGTGGGTGTAGAGGGTGTAGAGGATGTTCTGGACGGGGTCGAGGACGGCCTGGCGGCCCTGGCCGTGCATCTCCTCCTCCTGCCCGGGCGGGATCTGCCGCTTGTCGCGCGTCAGCAGGGCGCCCATCGTGCCGCTGTCCAGGTCGTACACGCGCACGCGGTAGCGGTCGGGGGCCTGCGGGGGCAGGCGATCCAGGATGTACATCGCGCTGCCGTCGGTGGAGAACGCCTCCGGCTCGATGTTCCCGTCGAGGTCGAGGGTGCGCTGCCGTCCGGCGGTGGCCAGGGTGATCGTGGTACGGGACCGCGGGCCCGGCGGCGGGCCGAGCGCGGCCAGGTCGGTGGAGACGGCCTTGACCTGCCGGGTTTTCGGGCCGGCGATTCGCAGGTCGTCGATGAGGGTGCCGTTGCCGGCCTGGTAGGTGCGCAGGTGGCCGTCGTTGAGCTGGTAGAGCCTGGCCCAGCGGTGTTCGGCGACCGTGCCGGGGTAGGTGGCGCGGACCGTGCCGCTTGCCAGGTCCACGACGGTCAGCCCGGCGGCGGTGTCGGCGAACAGCCGCCCGGGTTGCGGGGCCTTCGCGGGTGCGGTCCGGGGCCGCTCGTCGGCGGCGCAGGCCGACAGGACGGCGGCGGCGCCGCACAGGATGAGCGCTCGGCGTCTGGTGTAGGGAGCCATGTCATGCCTACACCGCCCGCGCCTTCAAGGTTCTCCTCCGTCCAGGAGGGTGACCCCGGCGTCAGGTCCGGTGGGGGAGGGCGGCCAGTTTGCGCAGGCAGTGGCGCAGGATGGCGACGACCACGGGACGGGCGAGCGGCCACAGGGCCCGGCCCAGGAGCCCGAACGGCAACCGCAGCCGCTCGGCCCAGATGACGCGGGTGCCGCCGTCTTGCGCCCGTATCCGGATGACGCCCTCGCCGCGCACCACGCGGCCGGTGTGGACGACCCGCACCAGCGACGGCGGCTCCCAGCGGGTGATCGTCATCGTGTCCAGGAACCCGAACGGCCGCACCCCGGTGTATGCCTCGACGGCGTGCTCGCCCACCTGCCGGGCGTCGGTCATGAACATCCACTCCCGGTGCCGGTCCCAGTCGGTGACCAACGCGAACACGCGTTCCGGCGGTGCCGGTACGTGGACGGCGGCGGCCACGTACACGGGCCTCACCGGGACCCCGGGGGCGGCTGCGAGGTCAGCGGCACAGGGCTCCTCCATCGTTTTCCGGCCGTACGCCGGCGCTGCGGCCATTATCGCAGGCGGGCCGTGGCGCGACCGTCAGGCGGGCGGCCAGTGTCTGAGAACGACGTCGAGCGCGTCCAGCGCTCTGGACCACGAAGTGTCCACGTCGCGCGGGTGGTGGTGGAACAGGCCCGCCGTCTCCAGGGACACATATCCGTGGAAAGCGCCGCCCAGCAGCCGTACCGCATCCGTCTGGTCGGGGTCCGGCAGCTCATAACCGCGCAGTATCGCCCGCGTCATCTCCGCGTGGCGGCGTGCCGCGCCGGCGGCCGCCGCGTCCGGGTCGAGATCGATCTGCATCGCGGCGTACCTGCCCGGATGCTCCTTCGCGTAGTCCCGGTAGGTGTTGGCGAAGGCCACCAGCGCGTCCTTGCCCGCGCGGCCGGCCAGCGCGGCGGCGGCCCTGTCGGCGAGCTCGGTCAGGGCCAGCTCAGCCACTCTTTCCCGCAGGTCCTGCGCGTCCTTGACGTGGGCGTACAGGGCGGCGGGCTTGACGTCGAACGCGCGCGCGAGCGCCGAGACGGTCACGTTCTGAAAGCCGATCTCGTCGGCCAGGTCCGCCGCCGCCCGGGTCAGGCGCTCCGCCGTCAGCCCCGCGCGTGCCATGTGCCGCCCCTTCCCGCCAACTTAAAGGCTTTAATTATTTGCATAATACCCTTAAGCAGAGCTAGCCTCGCCGCTCATGAGACCAGTCACCGAGCGCGACATCCGCGCGTCATTCATCAACTGCTCCAAAGGAGAGATCAAGCGTCTCAACCTCCCCAAAGACTTCACCGACAGCCCCTGGGAAGACCTCGACTTCCTCGGATGGCGAGATCCAGGTGCGCCCGAACGCGCCTACCTGGTGGCCGAACGCGATGGCGGCCTCGTCGGGATCGCCCTGCGGGTCACCTCCAGCGCGTCGCGAGGTTTCACCTCACGCAGCATGTGCTCGCTGTGCCTGACCACGCACACCAGTGGCGGCGTGGCGCTGATGACCGCGCGCCGTACCGGTGAGGCCGGCCGCCAGGGCAACTCGGTCGGGCAGTATCTCTGCACCGACCTGGCATGTTCCTTGTACGTACGCGGGAAGAAGGAGGCACCAGGGCACGGGGTCATCGACGAGTCCCTCACCCCGGCGGAGAAGGCCGCCCGTACGCAGGCCAACCTGCTGACCTTTCTGGACAAGGTGGCCGGGTGACCGGCCTGGCGATCACGTGCCGTTCGTGATCGCCGTTCAGGCGTGCCAGCCGGTGACTCCGCCCGGCACCGGCGCGCCCGGCTCGTACGGGGTGCGGGTGAAGATGAACGTGTTGAGGTCCAGATGGTCGGCCGCCACCCGCAGCGTCTCGCCGGCGTAGTAGCCGTCCAGCCCCAGCCACGTCCCGTCGGGCTGGGCCACGAACCGCGAGGCCCGCCCGCCGCCCCCGACCGGCTCCAGCGCCAGCCCGCGTTCGGGCAGCAGCCGCAGCGTGTACGGCTTGGGCCCCCAATGCCACAGCCCGGTCAGCGCCAGCAGATCGGGATCGGCCGCGACCGGCTGCCATTCGTGCGGCAGGCGCGGCTCGTACTCCTGCAGGATGTCCAGCAGGTCGGTCAGCAGCGTGCCGCTCATCCCCGAGGTGGTGTTGGCCATGAACAGCACCCCGACCCCGTCGGCGGGATCGGCCCACACGGTGGCCAGGAATCCCGGCATCGACCCGCTGTGGCCCGCCAGGCGCCGCCCCGAGACCCGGGCCAGCTGCAGGCCGAGCCCGAAGCCGCCGGTCCAGGCGTCCCCGTCGTCCACGCCGGCCGGCTCGCGCATCTCCGCGAGGGTGTCCGGGCTCAGCACGTCGCCGGTCTCGCCGCCGACGAACGCCGCCCATCGCGCCAGGTCGTGCGGCGTCGACCACAACTGCCCGGCCGGCCCCATCGCGTCGGCGTCGTGCTCGGGCTCGGCCAGAACGACATCGGCGTACGGGTGGACGGCGTAGCCGGTGGCGTGCGGCGCGCGCGGCCGGGCGGTGGTGTCGTTCATGCCGAGCGGCTCGAGCACCTCGGCCTGCAGCGCCTTGAGCCAGGTGGTGCCGCGGACGCGGGCGACGAGCTCGCCGAGCAGGGCGAAGCCGAGGTTGGAGTAGTGGAAGCGCCGCCCCGGCCGGTGCTTGAGCTCGCCGGGCCCCAGGCGTTCGAGCAGGTCGGCGACGGGGACGCCGGGGGTGCGCTCCCACCAGGCGGTGGGCGGTTCGGCGGTCAGTCCCGCCGTGTGCGACAGCAGCTGGGCGATGGTCAGGTGGCCCAGCGGTGTGCCCGGCAGGTGCTCCTCCAGCGTGTCGGACAGCCGTAGCGCGCCCTCGTCGCGCAGCCGCATGACCACGACGGCGACCATGCTCTTGGTGATCGACCCGATCCGGTACTGGGTGGCGGGGGTCGGCGGCGCGTCGTCCACGCGGCCGCGCCCGCCGAACCATGCCTGCCGACCGTCGCGCACGATCGCCGCCGTCAGCGACGGCACTCTGCATTCGGCCTGTTCGACGGCCAGCCTGCGCAGCAGGGCGCGCGCCGTCGCATCTCCCACCTGGCTCATGGGCGACAAGAGTACCGGTTAGATGAGCACCAGCCGCGGGCCGATCAGCTCGCCCTGGTGCGGCTGGGGGTGTGCCTGGTCGTGGTAATAGTGGCCGGCGTACCAGACGACGACGTTGGTGCCGTTCAGGCTCTCGCCGTTGAGGAAGCGGTTGATGGCGGCGCGGTCGCGCGGGCCGGGGTTGCCGTCGTCGAGCTCGCGCGGGTGATGGCGCAGGAACCACAGGTCGGAGACGCCGTAGGCGTCGGCGGTGCCGTCGAGGGGTCCGGGGTGGATCTGGTAGCCGCGGCCGGAGGCCTTGTCGCGTACCTGCCAGTAGAGGGCGGGGTGGCGGCGTTTGCGGCTGGTCTCGCGGATGATCGGCACGGGTTCGGGGATGATGGAGCCGGTGTCGTCGATCTGTTCGATGACGTCGTTGCCGGCCCCGTCGATGTCGAAGTCGAGCCGCCAGTAGGCGTGGTGGCGGTGCACCAGGCAGGTCATGGGGTTGGCGGTGGCCGCGAACCCGAAGCGCGGGCTGATGTCGCCGTTGTCGCCCAGGCGCCAGTCGCTGGCGTAGCGGTACCAGCCGGCGGCCAGCTCGCTGACGATCCGCAGCTCCTGGCCGTCGTGGTGGAAGGCCACGCCCTGGAAGTTGCCGGCGTCGGTGGAGGGGCGTTCCAGGATGGTACGGGGCGGGTGTTCGCACAACCGCCAGCCCCAGCCGACCGGGTCGGTGCCGACGGCGTTGAAGCGGGTTTCGAAACTGGCATCGTCGCGGAAGGTAGTGCCTTCCTCGTATTCGACGTTGAGGACGGGTACGTGGGCCTGGCGCAGCACGAGCCTGCCGCGGTAGCGGACCTCGCGCAGTTCGACGCCGCCGCCCACGCCCGGGTTCTGCGGTGCCGAGGCGCGCGGCCGTACGACCAGCAGGTTCCACAGTTCGGTGGCGCCGCGGTGGACCCGTACCCGCACCTGGTCGGGGCCGCCGTGGTCGGTCAGCGCGTCGACGCCTTCGGGGACGCTGTGCTCGCAGTCGGCGTGCATGCGCACGTTGACGCCGGCCGGTGTCCAGTCGACGGCGCGGCCGGCGAGGTCGACGGCGACGATGCGGTGGCGCAGCCCGGTGGGCTCGCCCGGCGTGTACATCCCGAGGGTGGGGCGGCGCACGGTGGTGCCGTCGGGGTTTTCCAGGTCGGCCAGCGGCGGCATGGGCCGGTAGACGACCACGTCTTCCCCGGTGGGGAAGCGGGGGTCGGCGCGCAGGATCTCGGCGGCGGCCACCAGCTCCTCGCGGCTGGGCGGCGGCCGGTGGGCGCTGGGCCGCAGCTCGGCGCGTTCGGGCCGGTCGAGGGTGCCGCGCAGCTCGACGGCGCGGTTGCCGACCGGGTCGAACACGGTGGCCTGGAACGGCGCGTTCTCGCCGGGGTCGTGGCCCAGGCCGGGCGCGAAGGCCACGGTGAGCCTGGCCGGGTCGGCGACCTCCAGCGCGGCCAGCGCCTCGGGGTGCTCGGCCACCGCCTGGCGCAGCTGCTGCGCGGTCAGGCCCGCGCGGGGGACGGCTTCGATCGTGACGCGTACCTCGTCGCTCATGTGCTGTCTCCTGGGCGCGGGTGACCGGCAAAAGGCCGCTGTGGCGTTATCGGGGCGGGACGGCACGGCGTTAGCGCCCCGCCGCCGGCGGCGGGGCGCCGGAGACTCACTCGGCGGGTGTGGGCTGCGCGGCCTCAGGCAGGATCTCGAACTGCCGGGCGATGGCGGTGAAGAGGGACTCGTCCTCCTCCGGGATCGCCGATCCGCATCCCAGCACGAACCGCACGTCGTCGTGTACGACGAAGTACTCGCTCACGGCCCAGATCCGTCCCGCGTCGTGTTTGGCGAAGGTGAGCCGCGCGCCGGTGATGCCCGCGACCTCGGCCTCCGTCAGTGCGAACTCGGAGAACCCGGCGGCTTCGAGCGAGTGCCGGGCCATCTCCGCCGCCTCCGTCGCCGTCATCTGCGGGCGGTGGAACGCTGGGCGGAAGACGATGATGCTGTGCCGCCTGTCGGAGCGGTCGCCGTACCGGGCGGTCTCCCACGGGCTGTTCTTCAGGTTGGGCGGCCGCTCGTCCCACCCTTGCGGGACGTGGATGGCGTAGCCGAACTCGGGCTTGACGAAACGCTGCCACTGCACGAAGTGCTCCTTGGCGTCGATGCGCCGAAGGTGGAGGAGGGCAGCAGTGTAGGACTCGCCTGTACGCGCGGCGCGTTCACGTACGCGCCGCTTGAAGTTCTTGTTCGCTGTCATCCTGACCCTCGGCGACCACGGGCTCGTCCTCCGGCGAAGAGCCCGTGAAAGGGCAGATGATCAGCGATCCGAGGATCTGTCCCCTTTGCCTCCACCGAGCAGCCCCGCCGGGAGGGCTGAAGGAGGTTGGGCGGTGGATCAACGCCTGGTTCAGGGTAAGCCGCCCAGATCCGGGATCGCAACCTGAGATCACCAGGAGTGGTCGCCTGGATCCGTACGGTCATACACGCAACCGTGAACCCCTGCAAGTCAGGCATGTCTTGATGCGCAGAGTTACTGATACATCTGGTTCGCCATAGTTGAACCCTTTCCTCGGCATTCTCCTCGCTTCTCCGCTTTGAAGTTCCGAAGATGGAGCAGAAACGATCCCGCCCACACAAGGAGGCCGAGGGTGGCTCTAACCTGGGACGTCATCTTCGCTCAGCTCATCCGCAAAGAACGGCAGGGCTACTGGGGCAACTGGTCGCTGAATCCGGCGATCGTTCCCGGCGCGGTCGGTGTCCTGGACCCGAACACGGGGACCTTCACCTCGGCCGGAGTGGTCATTCCCGGCCTGACGACCACGTCCCGGCCGATCTCCCAGCAGTGGTCGGTCATGTCCGAGCACGTCTCGCGCAAGGAGGTCGATCTCGGCGCCGACGCGACGGTCGTCGATCCGGACACGGGTACGAAGGTGAACGCGGAGCTCACGGTTTCCTGGTCACTGGAGCAGACCGGGTCGATGATCTCGGAGTTCGCGGTGACCTCAGAGGAGCTCATGGACAGGAGCCTGCTCAGGAGCCAGTTGGAATGGCTGGAGTCGATCGCCGAAACGCAGAACATGAGCGCCGGCGACCGGATCAGCCAGGGCTTCGGCGTGGTCACGAGCGTCATCTGGGCCGACAGCGGCGTCAACGTCGCAGCGCAGTCGGAGAACACGACGTTCTCCGTGAGCGGCTCCGTTGGAGCGGTCCACGATCTGCTCGGGCAGGGGTCGGGCAAGGGATCGTACGTGACTACTTCTGCCGACAAGAGCGTCTCCAAGCACATCTGGCCCGAGAGTCCCGGTGCGCCGGCTCCGAGTCCCGTGCCCGTCGCCTACACCTTCGCCTCGTTCGACGGCAAGACGGTGATCGAGAACTGGACGAGCGTCCTGCAGGGCTTCGAGCTGCTGCTGAACAGCGTCCCCGGCTGTACCTATGTCGTGGAGGCGAGGTTCTCCTACGACACGGCCGCGGGCAGGCGCGAGAGCAGGGACGCGGTGATTCCCGCCGGGCTCAGCGCGACCTTCGCGGCGATTCCCATCGACGCCGGCAATCTGGTTCTCGATCTGGCTTTCAAGGGCGTGTTCTCCGACGACCACAAGCACCTCGAGTGGCCCACACCGCTGGGCCAGTGGGCCGGCGGCGTGCGCCAGGTCGACCTCAGAGGCGTCTGGCCGGGCAGTACCTCAGCGCTGGACGTCCAGTCGGGCAAGTCGTACTGAAGGGCGGAGGTCGGACGAGGCCCCGCTGTGTGTCGCCGCCCCGGCTGCGGCGGGCAGCGGGGCCCTGGCCGGAGCCGATGTCGCGGCCGGGCTCGTGCGTCAGCTCTGGAGGGATCTCCAGGACTCCACTGTCGCTTCGGCGATGATTTCGATGCGGCGTCCGTATGCCAGATGCCCATCAGACACGAAGCTGCCATCCCTGAATGGCAGCTCGCAGAACGAAGCGCGGAAGTGCCCGGGAGATCCGCCCGGCGGAAGCGGCGCGTACGCCGCGAATGGCGCCATGTCGTAGCTCGGCTGTGCCCCGTGCTTGTTCCGCGCCACCTGATGAGCCGCCACGCGAAGCAGCGCGTCAAGGCCCTTGTCCACGAGGAGCTGCAGCTGGCGGAACTGGCCGTCGAGGTACTTCTCGTGGGCCATGGAAGGATGCTGCAGGAGGTACGCGCAGACCACAGGCGCGTGCCACCTGTACATCTGAGGATCAGCCTGCTCTTCAGCCAGGATTCCGTGGTAGTAGTCCACGCACATGCCCAGCGGGCCGGCAATCGCACCGCAGTCGCACTGACCCGGCGTGGGGCTGTCTGTCATGGCCCGCAACATAGGTGGCCGGCAGCGGCCTTGTCGACGACTTTTCGGCGCAGTCTCATGTTCTACGCCTGGCGGAAATCCGGCTGCCAGGGAGCCGCGGGCACGCCGAGAATGGATGGTCATGGACATCAAGTTCGTCCGTGCCCGGGGACGCCAGGACTGGGTACATGTCACACGCGACGACGGCAGCGGCCTGAAGTGGCCGTGGGCGAAGGCCGGCGACCAGCCTCCCCATGATCTGATGCACTTCCTCATCGAGGGCCACCTTCCCCTGCGGAACGGATTCTGGGACCTGGTCGCCGACGGCGTCGAGTTCGGTTTCCTCAGTGCCGAGGCCGACCGCATCGCCCGGGGCGTGCCCCCGAAGGGCCTGGCCGGCCGGGACCTGGGCGGGCTGGTCCTCGCCGAGTGCGTCGTCGCCGGCATCAGCACCGCCACCTGGGTCGACGCTGATGACGAGCAGTGCCTGGCGTGGGTGGACCAGCAGTGCCGGCGTCGAAACCTGCCCCGGCCGGACGTGCTCACCGCCAAGACGCTCCTTCCCGTGCGGGCCAGGATCCGGGAGGTCGTCGCGGCATGGCGGCGGCTGCCGCTCGGAGAATCACTGGATGTGACCTACCAGCCGTCGACCGGCCGGCGGCGGCCGGCCTGCACCGAGAGAGTTTCTTGATCTGAGCGCGTGTGGTCCTGCCGGCTCGCCACGTGCAGCCGGCAGGGCCTCGTCCGTACGGATATCCCTTTTCCCGGGCAGACGCATTGTTGACCGGACCTATGCGGAGCATTCCTCGTCCGGCGATCACGCGTCCCGAATAATGCGTGTCGAGAAAAGGGAAATCGTGTACTCGCTCTGCTCCTGGAGTCCCTATGCGCCCGCCGACCAAGAACGTCAAGCAGGGATGGCAGAACGGCCTCAGGCTCGGCGTGGCCGTGACCATCGCCGCCGATCGCCTCCCACATCGACCGGACGTACCCCGCCGATGCGCTTGAGACCTTGAAGGCGCTTCCAACTCCGGAATGGTCGTACTGCTGGTCGCGACCTTCGGTGATCGGGGTGTCCCCGCTGAAGTACCAGTCGTGGAGTGGCCCGATGTCGTCGTTCTCGTCGGCGATGAAGCCGTCCACCGACACCACGTTGTGCATGATCACTGTGCCCACAGGTTCTCCTCAGGTCTCCTTGCGCAGTCGCCTCCGATCTTGTCGTCCCCAGGGGAGACTGGCTTGTAAAAAATCAATCAGCGGGCATCGGGCCGCTGTCCGGCGGGAACCCCCGCTCGGCGGGGAATCGGCGCCGCAGGGCCAGGTATTCCGTCGGGGTGTGGCCGGTGAAGTCCTTGAACTCCCTGCTGAAGTGGGCCTGGTCGAAGTAGCCCGCCGTTTGGGCGAGTTGCGGCCAGTCGACCGGACGCAGGGCGTCTACGGACAGGATCAGGCGCGCGAAGCGGTAGATCCGCGCCACCCGCTTCGGGGTGACCCCGACATGAGACTTGAACTGCGTGGCCAGGTGATTGCCGCTCACCCCGGCGGCATCGGTCAGCGCACCGACCGGGACCGCGCCGTGGGAGGTCTCCAAACGCCCGCCTGCGTGCCGGACCAGATCGAGACCGCGCGACGGTGCCTCGGCAAGCCGCGATCGCAGCTCCTGCTCCAATACCCGCAATGTCTCGGTGGCCGATGCGATGTCGCCGACCTGGTTGCGAATCCGGTCCAAAGACCGTTGCCAGACGGCGTCGACCGGCACCCATCGGTCCCGCAGCTCGGTCGCCGGCATGTCGACGAACGGCGAGATCTCCCAAGGCTTGAAGTGCACCCCGATGAGCCGCACCGGTGTGGGGTACTCGAAGAGGAAACGCCTGGTCCATACACCCATGAACCACCCATCGGTGAGCACTGCCGACGGTACCGAAGGGTCGGAATCCCACAGGCGGGCGGGTCCGCCCAGGTTGACGAACAGGTGTGCCGACGGCATCGGCGGGACGTTCATCCGCCGGTGGCGCGGCACTCCGGTCAGGCAGTAGATGTCGTCGATGAACCGGTCGAGCGGCGGGGCGGGCACCCGGCCGACGTATTCCATGGACTCAGTGTGGCCGACGAGAGTCACTCACCAAACCTTCACCCTTAGTGGTCAGCGCACCAGGTCAAGGCCGGGCGTCCCCAGCAGGTCCGTCAGCTCGTGCAGCTGGTAGTAGCCGGGCAGCCGCCCTACGGCTTCCCGTCGCCCTCTCTTCAGCCCGGTAGCGGAGAGAAATCACTGAGCGCGCCCCGGACGCTTTCCCAGATCTGTGTGAGCGTCGCCGCCTTCCAAAGATGCGACGATAAGGTTTCCGATCAGCAGGGCGTCCGCCTCAGCCATCGCTCAGGGGCCGCTCTGACGGGCGAAACGCGGGTCGGAGGGATCGGCTGCGTCGCGAGAGATTTCTCCGGGGCCGTGTCGATCTGCGGGCCACTCATTCGACGTCAGGGTGCGAGAGCCGAGAGGCGGCCCGCTGGACGAGGAGAACGCGATGGCGAAGTACATGCTGATCATGCGGGGCACCGACGAGTCGAACGCGGCCATGATGGCCGACATCGACGAGATGATGGCTACGACCCGCCAGTTCATCGAGGACCTGTTCAAGGCCGGCGTCTACGTCGCGGCCGAAGGGCTGGACGATCCGGGTCAGGGCGTCGTGGTCGACTTCAGCGGCGAGGTCCCGGTGGTCACGGACGGGCCGTACGGGGAGACCAAGGAACTGTTCGGGGGCTTCTTCCTGCTCGATGTCGCCTCGAAACAGGAGGCGGTCGAGTGGGCCAAGCGGGTCCCGGCGGCCCCCGGGTCCAAGATCGAGGTCCGGCGGGTGCCCGGGAGCGACGAGGTCCCGCAGGTCGGCGAGTGATCGTCAAGGACTGGGCCGGGCCCGAGAGCGACGGCCAGATCTGATGGGTACGGCCGATGTCGAGGCGGTCTGGCGGATCGAGTCGGCGCGGATCGTCGCTGCGCTGACCCGGTTCACCGGCGATTTCGGGCTGGCCGAGGACGCGGCCCAGGAGGCGGTGGCCGAGGCGCTGGTGTCGTGGCCGCTCGCCTCTCCGGCGAATCCGGCCGGCTGGCTGATGGCCACGGCCCGGCGGCGGGCGATCGACGCGATCCGCCGCCGGACCGCCCTCCAGGACCGATATGCCCTGCTGGCGGCCGACCCGGCGGTCGGCTCGGCGGCCGACGAAGAAATCGACCCCGACAGGATCGACGACGACGTCCTGGCGCTGATGTTCGTCAGCTGCCACCCGGTGCTCTCCCCCGAGGCCCGGGTGGCGCTGACGCTGCGCGTGGTCGGCGGCCTGTCCAGCGAGGAGATCGCCCGCGCGTTCCTCGTACCCGTGCCGACCGTGCAGGCCCGCATCACCCGGGGCAAGAAGACGATCGCGGCGGCCGGGGTACCGTTCGAGCTGCCGCCGGCCGGCGAGCGCCGGGAGCGGCTGGGCGGCGTGCTCAGCGTCATCTACGTGATCTTCACCGAGGGGTCGACAGCCACGTCGGGCGACCGGCTGCTGCGCCCCGACGTCGCGTACGAGGCGATCCGGCTGGCCCGCACGCTGGCCGCGCTGCAGCCGGAAGAGCCGGAGGTGCACGGCCTGCTCGCGCTGTGCGAGCTGACGGCCGCGCGCTTCCCGGCCCGGACCGGCCCGGACGGTTCGCCGATCCTGCTCGAGGACCAGGACCGGCGGCGGTGGGACTTCTCGGCGATCCGCCGTGGGCTGGCCGCGCTGACCAAGGCATCGACTCGCGGCCTCGGCCCCTACGGCCTGCAGGCCGCGATCGCCGCCGCCCACGCGTCGGCGCCCTCCGTCGAGGCGACCGACTGGGACCGGATCGTGCTGCTCTACGAGGCGCTCGGCCGGGTCGCGCCCTCGCCGGTGGTCGAGCTCAACCGGGCCGTCGCCGTGGCCATGGCCTCGGGCCCGGCGCAAGCCCTGGCCATCGTGGACGAGCTGATCGCCTCGGACCGGCTCCCCGGTTCGCATTTGGTTCCGACCGTACGCGGCGAGCTGCTGGCCCGGCTCGGACGGCGACCGGAGGCGCGCGCCGAGCTGGAGCTGGCGGCCCGGCTGTGCGCCAACCAGCGCGAACGCTCAGTACTGCTGCGCAAGGCGGCCGAGCTGGGCTGACGGTTTTCAGCATCGGATCTTCCAGAAGTGGTGCAAGACGTCGATCGGCAAAAATGTCCATACCTCAACAGTCGGGCGGGCAGCCCGGACATCCGCCGCCATTTGCAGCATGAGGGACGTCGGCTGGCGACTTGGCTACGGATGAGCCGATACCTCGGATCGCGTTTGTGTCATGATCGGATGCGATGAGCAGTGGTGAGGACTCCGATCCCTTACTGGGTGAGGCACGCCGGCGCCACCTGAATCAGGTGAACAGTGTGCTTCGTCGCCCTGGCATGTACGGCAGGGATGAGGCGGCGGAACGGCTTCTGCTGGAGGCGATGGCCGCCGTGGACGGGAGCCTGACGCGGTGGTGGGCGGAGTGCGATCGACTACGCGAACGCGACGCATTCGCCGCGACGGGCGTCATGGGCGCCTACAGCGATATTCTTCCCGCCAACGCCTTGCGTGATGCCACGGCCTCCGTCTACGCCGGGATCGCTCATCGTCTCGGCTGGCTGGAACTGGATCGGGTGCTGTCGGGGGCGGAGTTTCAGCAGTTGAGTGCCGACATCGGCGGGTGGGTGACGCAGGACCGCACGCTGTCCGAGGTCATTGAGACGTTCGGGCCCCCGTCGCTGTGGATCGGCGGAACCAACCCGTTCTACTCCAAGACCCTTGCCTACATCACCGCCAATCGCGACGACGACTTGATTTGCCTTCACCTGTGGAATGCCTTCGCGAACACCGCACCCGAGACCGGTTTGCGGGGCGCCCACCCCGAACCGGTGGTGCTCGCCGTACGTCATCGGCCAGGCCCTTTTTCCGGCGCGTTCTCGTTCACGCCCGAGGGCCTGCACCGCAGGCCCGGCGCCGGCCGGCGCAGTCCGCTCAGGCCAGCCGTCTGGATCTTCCACGGTGACCACGCCCGACAGGCCTCCGGCGTGTTCGACACGCTGGACGCCGGACTCGCCTGGGCAGCCGAGCACCAGGTGACCGGGATCCTGGCCGAGTACCCTCACGGCGGCGCCTACGACGTCGCAGTCAGCGAAGGCCGCTTCACACCCTCGAAAGCGCACCATGGCACCGCCGATCACGTCGCCACCTTCAGCCCGGGGTTACGTCATATCCACCTGACCGGCGGCCGTCCAGACCAATAGACGTCCGCTCATGCCGCTGATCGGTTGCATCGCCGCGTACGCCCTGCGTTTTCCTCGAGCCTCGTGTTCCAGATCGATGCTCAGGCTTGTGATCAGTGGTCGAACGCTTCGTCGCTCCACCGCCACCACGCCTCACCGTTGTCGATGCACAGGAGGAACTCGGGAATCTCACCACCGTCCGGGTACTTGAGGGTCACGGCTGCCCGGACTTTCTCGTACGCGGCCTCCCATTCCTCGACGTGGTTGTCCACGTCATCGGGCAGGCGGAATCCCTCGCTTGGTCATGGGGTCGATCATGGCGTGACGTTACCCGGGCCATGCTCATTTCGCGTGCGGTCTCGGCTGCATGGCGTGCGGCGCGGTCCGCTTGCGCCAAGCCTTCAGGACGGACTCGGCGAGCGTGGCGGATACGCCCGCCGATGTGTCCACCTCCAAGTCGTAGAGGCCGAAGGTGTGGATCAGGTCCTCTTCGACTCGGCTCCGGCGAAAGACGAGGTGCGACAGCGGTATCGGCGTCCGGCTGCGGAGCCGGACGCCGATACCGGTCAGGTCAGGCCGCTGACGTGCCGGCCCGGCCGAGATGCCGGGCCAGGAACTCGTTGTCGACCCCGACCCAGCGCATGGCGCGGTGGGTGCCGGGGTTGGCGAGCAACGTCTTGTCCTTCGAGGCGAAGGTGTCGAACAGCGCGAGAACGGATTGGCGGTCGACGTACTCCTCGTCCAACGGGAGCAGGAACTGGATCGGGACGGTGATGCGTTTCGCCGCCTCGATCAGCGCCTGGTGCACGAAGAACCCGCCACCGAAGATGGCGGCGGTGATCCTGGGTTCGACCGCCGTCAGCGCGATTCCGATCGCGGTGCCCAACGACATGCCGCCGCCGTAGCCGATCGGCGCCTCGGTGCCGATCTCGGGCAGTCTCTGCAGGGCGTCCAGGGTCGCCTGCCATTCCGGGACGGCACGCTCCGCCAGTGACGTGACATAGCGGACGCTGACCGACTCGAAGCGCTCGATGTCGCCTGCCGCCAGAGCCTGCTGGAGGTCGGCGCGGGCCTGCTCGTCTTCGGCCGTGCGCGGGCGGTCGCCGTGTCCGGGCGCGTCGATGGCGACCACGGTGAAACCCCAGGTGGTCACGGTGTCGTGGGCGCGGGCCAGGAGGCCCGGTGTCTTCTTGTGCAGGCCGCCGCCGTGACCCATCAGCACCAGGGGGGCGTGATCGGGGCCGGATACGGGCGACCAGAGCACGCCGGGGACCTCGCCCACGGTGAAGTCGCGTTCGAGGACACCGTTCGACGATGTGTCCGTGGTGAAACGCACAGAATGCATAGGTTTGTTGCCTTTCGGGAGTGCCTTGTTGTTGCGGCGCTCCCGGCGATACCTACGTCAATCGCCGACCGTGAAGACGAGGGGGAGCACCCACGTGCGTACAGCGTTCATGGGTCTCACCTCCTTGCGCGGTGTCACGGCTCCGGGAACGTTACCAACCCGAACGCGGCCCGCCAAACTTTCCTGTCGACCAACGTGGCGGGCCGCCACTGCACTCATCTGCCGCGACCGCGTGGTCGCCGGACTCGGACCGAGCGCACGGCAAGCGGCATGACAGTGCACGGAACCGGTTGTCCTTGCTCCGCCCGAATGGCAGCTACCGGTCGACCTCATACAGACTCGGCTCCCGCAATCGCCGGTAGGTGAGGTGCTTGTCCGCAGATCGCGCCCACGTGGGGCGCTATCGGACGATCACATCGCCGACCGGCGGATGTGGCGCCGTTGCGGCGATCCTCCCCGAGAAGGCGGCTATTCCCCGCCGGGCACCTGGTCCTTGACCTCGTCGTAGCCGACCTTGGTGGGTGCCTCGGCCGGCGAGTAGATCACGCGGATCACGCCCGTCGGAAACGCCTCCGTCGCCGTCATCCTCAGGTGGTACGGCGCGTCGCCGTCGTCGAACAGCCTGCGGCCCTTACGCGCCGCCACCGGGTGGACCAGCAGGCGCAGCTCGTCGACCAGCCCCGCGGCGAGCAGCTGCTGCACCACGGAGATTGAGCCGGGGATGAGGATGCCTCTAATGCCGGCATCGGCCTTGAGCGAGGTGACGGCATCGAGGAGATCGCCCGTGATCAGCTCGGAGTTGCGCCAGGAGAACTCCAGCGGCTGGCGCGAGACGACCACCTTGCGCACGTCCCCCAGTTGCTTGGCGAACGGTGCGTCGTCTCCACCCGCCGCCTCACGGCCGGGCCACGCTCCGGCGAAGCTGTCGTAGGTCTCGCGACCGATCAGCAGCACGTCAGCGGTGTCATAGTCCTCGCCGACGGCACGGCCCATGTTCTCGTCGAAGTACGGGAAGTGCCAATCGGGATCGATCTCGGCCACACCGTCGGCCGAGATGAACAGCGTAGAGATGACCTTTGCCATCGCGGTGATCCCTTCGAGTCGGGTGGTGTCGGTAGACAGACCGGCGCAGCATCCCAAACTCATCGGCCGGCCACAAATCCGTCCCGACGGAGAGTCGCCATTCCGAGCACGTCGTGATGCATCGGAACAGACCGCAGCGTGGTACGTAACAACCACTTCGGCAAACCGTACGGACGTGCGCGCACATCGGCACGAGCGGGCCCTGAAACTCCCAGCCTCTGCTCCTACCAGCAGCGGACAGGATTGGCGTGCAGATCGCTCTCGCCGCAGGGCCACACGCCGGTGTCCAGCGGAGCCAGATCGGTGTCGGCGATGACGAGGCTGCCATCGCCCTTGGCCCAGTCTGTGGTGAGGACGAAGAACAGCCGTCCGCCCTCCAACAGCAGCATCCGGTCGACGCCTTCCCCTTCTCCCTCGCACAAGACGTGGACGGAAAGGTCAGCATCGATGATGTGGAGCTTGCCGTCGCGCCAGAACGCGGCCCGGCCGTCGCCGCTCAGCACCGGGCCGACGGTGTAGTGGCCGGGTAGGTACGGGCCATCGGTCATGCTGCCGTCTCGATGCAGCCGCCGGACCCTCCGGGCCGAGGACAGGTCATTGTCCATTTCGACGACGCGGATCCTGCCCCGGCTGCTGACCAGCAGGCCACCGTGGCTGGGCCACTCGGCCACCGTCGCGCCGTCCCGGTCGTACAACCGTGTCGAGAACGCGCCATACCCCTGGCTGCCGACCAGGAAACCGCCCGGCCCGGCGATCGCCCGTTCCCCTGTCGGGTGCGGCGGCGTCACCCAGACCAGGTCCCCGGTCGCCAGGTCGAGGCAGAAGCCCATGCCGATACCGCTGGACCACTCGGTGTAGGTGGCCAGTACCCGGTCCGCCGAAACGAGCAGCCCGGCTCGGCGCTCTGGAGCCAGATCCCGCGGCCGCCACGGCGGCATGGGTTCGGCACGCCAGCCGTTCGCCGCGCTCATCTCGACGACGCCCTCATGAGACAGATGCACATCGGGCAACTCGGCCGACCAGCGTCTCGCGCCCGATCCATCGGTGCGCTCGACGCGCACGCTGCGGTACGGGTTGCTCCGCCACGCCACGACGAACCCATCGGGCAGAACGACGAACGTCCCGATCCGCTCATCAGGCGCACGCGAGAGATCCACCCGCCGACCCGGCGCACCCTGTACCGTCGTCTCCACGAGCGCGGCGTCGTCGGCCAGCCAGACACCACCGTCCGGCGCGACGCGCATCTGGCCGCTCAGCGCGCCAACGGACCGGCTCCAGCGTAACCGGCCGTCCAGGTCGACCGCACGCAGGACGGATCCCGACGTCGTACCGCATACAACGTAGACCGGCCCTGTCGCGCCGGCGCAGGCCAGCGGCCCGTACCACCCCGGCTGTCCCACTCGTTCGATTCTCGTCACGAACCGTGATCATCCTGGTACCGGTCCCCATCCACAACCCCGACCGAACCGTCAGAGAACAGCGGAACGTGTACGTGCCGGAACGTCCGCTCATCGGCAAAACGGCAGCTCGTCACCGCCTGGCCCGTGCAGCAGCGGGCGCCGAATACGTGGCGCTGCTGGCCCACGACGGACAAGCCAAGGCGCAGCCGCTCTTAGCTTGCCGCCACCTCACCTTCCGAGGCAGGCGGCGTGTGCTCCCTGGAGTGCGGGCGCGCGGTCGACCATGGAGGTGAGCGCCTCGGGCTTCATGACGGTAGCCGCGTTGACGAGCTGCCAGGCAACGTCCGCCCACTCGCCCTTGACGTCCTGAACGTCGAGGGCGGCGGCTTCGAGTGCGGCCTGGTGCTTGGTCTGCCATTCGCTCGAGGCGGTGGGGCCTGCGTCTGCCCACTCGGTGTCGAGGTGGCCCTGCCGTGCATGCTGAGCTTGGGCATCAGCGTCGTCGTAGGCAGCCAGGAACGTCCGGCATGCCTCGGTGATGGCGTTCGGCACGCCAGAGAGCGTGAGCATTCCTGCGGCGTAGAGGATGCCGAGGACGAGCGCAGCCGTGACGAGCACAGTGGCCGCGGCTGTGAGCGCGAGCTTCATTCTCAGGTCTCCATCGGTCTGTGCGCTACTCTTCGGCGCGGCGATAATACGTCGTGTCACGCTCTTCCCAGATCGCCGCCGAGCTCGTGGGTGTTACCTCATCGCGGACGCGCGAGCCGCGTGTAGTGGACGTCGGCGCAGGTGTTCGGTCGGCTCGTGCGTCACCGGCACCTCTCACACGGTCTTGCTGTCGTCCGACTGAGTGACGACCTCGAGGCGGCGGGTCTCGGGTGCTCTCGTCTCCCGCAAAGATCAGCTGGGTGCCGGCGGCGAGTTCCTCGGCGGTGGGCGCGTCCGTGGTCCGTAGGTGAGCCACGAAAGTCACGCGGATCTCGAGCGTCACCATAGCTCGCCGGCCTCTTCGATGACCTCTCGGCTGGTGCCGCCGATCTTCGCGGCGACCCGAAGGCGGAGGCCCAGGACCCTGCTGTGCACCCATGCGCGGGCTCGCTGCCGCCAGGGGGCGGAGGTGGCGCCGGGCGCGTGTCCGGGATCAGCCCGTACTCCTTGGCCAACTCCTCGGGGATCGGACCAGCAGATCCCCTTACTCGCCAGTCTCGCGCATCGGCTGGTTCCGGAAGGCCGTCGGTTCGTCGCTGCAATGATCAGGGCCCCGCCATCTTGAGAGTGTGGGGCCTGATCGCTGCCCTCCTGCTATGCGGGCCTGCAGTATTTTGCGAAGCCGTCCTCGAATCCTCTGCCGTAGGACAGTTGGAAGGCTTCCTTGTAGCCGACCCCGTAGGCGTCCTCGCTGGCCGTTACGGTAGGCCCGAACGGTTCCTGAACGCAGTAGTTCAGGGCTCGCGATTCTCCCTGCGAGTACCCTTCCGTGCGCCCTCTGTCGTAGCCCTTCTGGTACGGGGTGGGGTCTGACGCAGCTGTCGTCACGGTCGCTTGGGCGTCCGAGGTCGGAACGGGCGAGGCTTGCGCGCCTGCAGGCCAGAGCGCGAAGGCGGCGTAGAGCGCGGCTCCGAGGATGATGGAGTTCCGTTTGATCTGCATGGTTGTCTCCTCTTCTCGGGGATCAGAGACATTTGCGGTGACCGCTTGAGGCCATGGGGCGGCCCCTGGTCGTTACACCCTCATCGTTACCTCCACCCCCGTCGCCGTGCCGTGACGCTGACGTGATGTCGGCGATCAAGCCGCGCGATTACTCGCAATCCCGGCCTTCCAGGCATGTGAGTGGGAGAGTTCTCGAGAGCGCGACCGCCCCGGCATCGCGTGGGGAGTCCGTGGCCGCCGGGCTGTTGCTCTAATCTGGGCGCAGAACGGCAGGGGAGTGAGAGTTTCCGTGGCGCATGGTCCAGACGGTTCAGTCGCTGTAGCCTTAGAAGCCGTCCTTGAACGCATCACTCGGAATCATGAAACGAGTGAACTATGGGGGCGTTAGCGCCATCCGCCCTGGTCAACGAGCAGAAGCTCCTTCCGGCCATCGGCTACGTCAGGGTGTCCATGATGCTGGGGGAGAAGATCTCACCCGAGATTCAGATGGACGCCATCCGCGCATGCGCCGCCCGCAAGGGCTACTACATCCCGGACGGGGAGTGGCCCCGGGGCGGCTGGATCATCGAGCTGGACGTCACCGGCCGGAACTTCAACCGCGACATCAAGATCGCCGTCGAGGCCATCGAGCACGGCAAGGCGTACGCCATCATCGTCTGGGAGTTCTCCCGATTCGGCCGAGACCGCGAAGGCAACCCGATCCACCTGGGCCGGATCGAACGGGCTGGCGGCGAACTGCTGTCCGCGACCGAGGAGGTCGACGCGCGCACCCCGTCCGGCAGGCTTGCCCGGGGTATCCACTTCGAGTTCGCGGCCTACTACTCGGATCTCGTCGGTGCGCGGTGGGGGGAGGCGTTCCAGAACCGGCTCAAACGCGGCCTCCCGCCTCTCGGCGGCAACTACTTCGGGTACATGCGCCGGGGCCGGCAGCCCCACCCGCTGTTCCACGACCGGACGCTCCCCAACCCCGCGGATGGCCCTGAACGCTACGAGCCGGACATCGCAACGGGCATGGCGCAGGTCCTCGCCGACAGCTACGAGTGGTGGCTAAAGGAGCGCAGCTTCTACAAGGGGGCGGTACGGCTCAACTGTCAGGGCATCCGGACACCCGGGGGAGCCGAATGGGGGGAGAGCGAGTTCGGGTGGATGCTCGACCGTGGCTTCGGCGCCGGGTTCATCAGCGTTCATGATCCGGAATGCAGATGCGGGAAAGCGTCGGCATGCAGGCAGAGGGTGCTGTTCCCGGGCGCGCATCAGCCGGTGATCACGCAGGAGACGTGGGAGGCGTACGGCGAAGCCCGCCAAGAGATGAAGGCCCAGCCGCGAAAGGACCGCACACCCCTGCACCCGTTTTCCGGATTCATCACCTGCGGTCATTGTGGCGGGGGCATGCACATGACCACGAAAGGCGGTCTGCCGGGCTACCTCTGTGGGGCGAGGATCCGGCAAGGAGCGAAAACAAACGGGGTGAAATGCACGAGCGTGTTCGTCCAACGATCGTTGGTGCAGGATGCCGTGTTGGAGGTCCTCAAGGACTGGTCAGACGCCATCGAGAGCGCCGCCGCGAACGCACACGTGGCTCCACAAGCCCCCGTTGAGCCTGAATCAGTGCGGCTGGAACGCGATCTCGCACGAGTAGACGCCGATCTGGCCAGGCAGACCGATCTCCTGTCACGCGGCATCATCTTCGAGAAGGATTACGTGCCAGCACGAGATCGGCTCTACGCCGAGCGTGACGCGATCATGCGGCGGCTCGAGGACCTGCTTGAGGGCCTGCAGGAGCCGGAAGAGACGCAGCTCGATGCCCGCGACGCCGCCCCCGTGATCGAAGGACTCATCCAAGAATGGGACATCCTGCCGGTAGAAGACCGCAGACGGCTGCTCATGACGGTCGTTGAGCGGATCGAGGTTTGGCGGGAGCGTCTCGCTCCAGCGCGGATCGTGGTCGTGCCGCGCTGGGCGGACGGCGCACCGATCGTGCATGAGCTGCCCGGCCGGCACCGGATGGAAGCCGTGCGTGGCGCGATCGTCAACGTGCTTGCAGATTCGCCAGCGGGAGAGCGGTACGGAGTGCTCCTTGAGGCTGTCAACGCCGTGCAGCCGTCGTCCAGAGGATTGTTCACGCGGGCGGTGAAAACGCTGACGGAGGAGGGCGTTCTCATTCGTGAGGTGCTGCGCGGGCAGCAGGGCACGGTGTATCGCTTGCTGCAGCGCTCCCGCTAGCGCTTTCGTCAGCGGGTTTCAGCTCTCTGCTGGTCGCTGACAGCTTTCATCATGGTTCGGAGGTCATGGGGTGCGGTGGGTAGTTCGTGCGCTCTCCGTGGATCTGAGACGCTCCCGGGGGTTTCGTGGATCTTCCCTCCGGAAGTCGTTGCGAATCTTGAGCGACTCTGCAACTCTGGTCGTCCGCACCACCCGAAACCCCAGCTGACCAGCGGAAACGCCCACAAAGGAGCGGCATGGAAACCAGGCTCTACACCCGCACCAACCCCGCCAACGGGCAGATCGAGATCAAGCACTTCGCCATCGACCGCAAGGCGGAGCCGGGCGACTTTGGCCCCGTCTGGATGGCCCACTTCTACGGCACCGACGCCCCGGCCGACTTCTACGCCCCCGGCGACCACTACAGCCAGGTCGACGCGCTGGAGGTCGGCGACACCTGCTACATCGCCGACCTCGACGGCACCCTGGACGACTTCCTGCCGAGACTACGCAAAGAGCTCGACGCCGAAGGCTGGATCCTCCTCCCGCCCCGCGGAACCCGCTACCTCGCACACGCCACCGGCGAGGCGGGCAACTGGCACACCCTCACCGGTGAGCCCGTCACCGGCAACCACATCGTGGTCATCACCGAGGCCGAGCCCACCTGCGACGAGGACGGCACGCTGGAACTCGCCCCCACTAACCGCGTCGCCGCCGTCATCGACACCGGCGTCCCCGCCGACGAGCCCGCCCCCTACGTGGCCGAGCGGCTCGACCAGCACGGATGGCTCGTCGTCGGCGAGGGCGACCCCGCCGCCGACGATTTCGGCGGCGACGAGTTCCACGAGGTCGCCCCAGCCGACCCGGCCGCCGCCGTCGCCGTCGACTACGACGCCGGCCGCCCGGTGAGGCACTACGAGGTTGGGCGGCCTGTCCTGGACGAGCGGCGCTCGCTCGCCAGGGCGGTCGTGTGCGCCGTGCATGTCGCGGCCGAGGGCTTCGACGACTCCGACGCGTACGGCCTCACCCGCGACGACGTGCAGGAGATCCTCCTTCCGGCCTCCCGCGCGGCCGTCGACGAGCGGCTCGCCTTCGAGCAGGTCCCCACCCTCGGCGACGCCGACAGCGCGTGCAAGCAGCGGCTGTTCGCCGAAGCGTGCAGCGGGATCACCAACGCGGTCGCCATGATCCGCCAGCGGGCCACCTGCCGCTCCTGCGACGCCCACGCCACCACCCGCACCAAGAGCGGACAGCCCGCCTGCGCCAACTCTGGCCACTAGCACCATCTCGCTATCGGAATCGCTATCGACTTGAACGTCCAAAACCGTGCAGCGGCAAAATGCCGCACCGCTAACAGGGCGGACCTTGCAACTCTGCCCGATTAGAGGGTTTGCGATACCGGCGAACGAGCCACGCAAGTCCAAACATGACTATCGAGCCGGTAGCCGTGAGGGCAAGGCACAGAACAAGGGGAAGCGGCGTGAAGAGGGACAACCCGCTGAACAGCGCGAGGGGAAAGAGGGCCAGATCCAGTACGGGATGTTGCTGGGCCCAGCGCTGCAGTTCGAACCGCGGAACCCAACCAGCCACCGCAAGAGCTCCGTAAAACAGCCCAACAACAATACCTACCGCGATCCCATGCTTCTCGGTTCCCCACGTCGCCGCATGTACAGCCACAACGGCAAATAAGACAGTCATGATCCACCGGCGTAAAGGCCGACCGAATAAGGCGGGTTTGCTGGCGGACTCTCCGTAGTCATTCATGGGCCAAGTGTCGCATCAGTGTGAAAAATAAGCCACCGTCGTCACCTGCCACGGCGACGTCATTGCTCGCATCCAGTAACTACCGGATGGGCCCCCAGCAGGCCCACCTCCATCCGCTAGCGGAATCGCTAGCTGAAAGGTATGACATGATTCGTCCCCCGATCGAGCGCCCCAAGGTCGGCCGCGCCACCAAGATGACCGAAGAAGAATGGGCCGCCTGGCGCGAGCGGCAGCTTCTCGGCAACTCCTGGGCTGCCGCGTCCGCCCAGATCGCCGCCGCGGCGATCCGCGACAACCCCGCCCTGCTGGATGAGTTCCGGCTGTACGCGGCCCAGTTCCCGCACTACAACCGGCACACCCTCGCCAACAGCATGCGGCTGTGGGCGCAAGACCCCGACGCGACCCGCGTCCAGGGCGAGAAGTGGTGGCACGGCGAAGGACGTGAGCTTCGCGACGGCGCCGTCCCGGTGTGGATCGAGTCGCTCTACCAGGGCAACCGGCGCGAGGAACGCGAGAACCCGCAGACCGGCGAGACCGAGGAGATCGTCCGCCGCACCCGGGCCATGGTCGGCACCGCCGTGTACGACGTCTCCCAGACCCTCCCGAAGCAGGGCGCCGCCTGCACCCTGTGCCAGACCGAACCCGGGCAGGAATGCCCCGCCACCTGCCCGGTCTACCAGGGCGAAGCCGGCCACATCCCCACGCGCGGAGCCGTGCTGATGGAGGCGTTCAACCAGCTCAAGCTGGTCGGCGGGCTCGACCTCGAGGAGATCCTCGGCCAGCTCGGCGACGACCCGTACCGGGACGGCGACCGGGTCGAGGGCGTCAACTCGTTCGTCATCAGCGTCCCCAAGCCGGGCGGAAAGGGCACGCGGGCGTTGCGCGTGCACGTCTCCCACGACGACAAGGGCCGCACCCGCTACGCCGTCGTCAGGGTCGGCGTGTTCTGGATCGGCCTGGACGCGCTCGAATACGACCGCAGCACCTACGGCGGCAGCCGCCGTCCGGACTACCTGCGCGTGCAGTACGGCGACGACCCCGAGACCGGCAAGTACGAGTGCGACCAGGGTTACCGGTCCCGCCCGGGCGCGCCTGTCGTCAACACCATCACGCTCGCCGGAGACGGCGTCTACGACCCGTCCAACACCAGCGCCGACGGCAGGCACGGACCGTACGTCGGCAGGCCCGGCCGCTACAACACCGTCAGCGTGCCGGACAAGACCGAGCGGGCCGTGCGCGCCATCGTGCACCAGCTCACTCAGCACTGGCTCAAGCAGCCCAGCCTGGACGAGCTGCGCGACGCGCACGACCGCTACCACGCCCCCTCCCGCAAGGCCGGGCACGACCGCAAGGCCCAGCGGCTGCGCGAGCAGGTCGAGCAGCTCGCCGCCGAACTCGCCGAGCAGGAGGAGGCCGCCGCCGCCCAGGCCGCGCTCCTCCAGCAGGAGGGCGAGCAAGGCGAGCCGGTCGAGGCGAGCGCCTGATCATCCCTTACCTCGCGCGGTGGCCCACCCTGGGCCGCCGCACCCCCTTTCACACAGGAGAACCATGAAGCGCCTCCTCCCTCCCATGCCGCCCCAGATCGCGGCCCTGCCCCAAGAACGCGGCTTCCCCGTCCCGTGGGTCGCCGACTGGGCAGACGGCAAAGAGACCGTCGAGTTCGACCCGGTCTACGGCCGCATCCTCATCTGCGACTGCGTCCCCGGCGAAGGCCGCGCCACGCTCGGCATCAACTGCTCCGTCCGTCAGCGCCAGGGCATGCGCGACCGCCTGTGCGGCACCTGCGGCAACCCGCTCACCGGACCGATGG
Organism: Nonomuraea sp. CA-141351; assembly: GCF_050944675.1. Lineage (NCBI taxonomy): Bacteria > Bacillati > Actinomycetota > Actinomycetes > Streptosporangiales > Streptosporangiaceae > Nonomuraea > Nonomuraea sp. CA-141351. The sequence continues at coordinate 5,841,000 of NZ_CP191982.1, read as the reverse complement.
TCATGATCGGCGAGAAGGACATGCCGTACTCCCTCGAACCCGGCCTTCACCTCGACTGCGCGGTCTTCTCCCTGCTGGCCTGCCCGAGACTCCTCCACGCCAGCGAGCGCGCCGGAGTGGTCGTCCTGGACGGCTACACGCTGATGGAAGACCGGATCCTCGGCGTCCGCGACGGCGAGCTCGTCCGGAGCCTGCTGCCGCCCCTCCTCGGCGCCGTGTCCGGCGGCGCTCTGGCCTTCCTGGTCGCCGTCATCCCCGAGAACGCGCAGCGCTTCCGCAGCGCGGACTGGCTGGACGCGAACCGCCACGTCCTGACCGCCGCCTCGCCCACCCCTTCGGAAGGACACCAGTGACTCACGCCACCCATCTGCCGCTCGACGAGCTCGCCCGGCGCAGCGGCCGCCCGCGCGAGGCCCTCATCGAGGAGGCGCTTCCCGGGCTGCCGACCGGCGTGCACAACATGCTGCGCCGCAACGACGTGCACACCCTCGGCGACCTGCTCGACCGGGGAGAGACCGGCCTGGCCGAGATCCACTACTTCGGGGGGCGCTCCCTGGCCCTGGTCAAGGCCGCGCTGATCCGCAGCCTGCCGTCCATGGTCACTCCAGAGGATGCGGCCCGGATCCTGCGCAGCATGCTGGACCAGGGGGAGCTGTTCACCCGCCTCAATAGTGACGGCAGCACACTCGATGTGCGCTCCGGACGCGCCAACGAGTTCCCCGCGAGGTCGATCACGCACGTCACCGTCAACGCGACGGCGGAGGGCTCGCAACGCGATAGCGCCCCCGACGCTGCCCGGCCGCGACGCCGGACCGCCCCGCGTCATGCGCTGCGCTCGAATCCTGCTACGTGGATGAGAAACCAGAAGCTCTACGAACAAGTTCCGCCGGGACAAAGGCAACCGTCTATTAGAAGGACTCTCTTCAGTATAGTTTAATTTCCAGATTGGAGCCCGACCCGAGAAGCTCTTGGTTGACGATAAAGCGGTGGAAATAGGCCAGCGATTCCCGGGGAGAGATTCCATCGGCCTCTCTGTAGCTAGCGCTTGATCCGAGCGGAAAGAAAACAGTAATTTCCAGATCCCTTCGGCCAGCAAAAGGCATGAGGTCGATTACGCCGGTCGCGCTAATTTCGAGAGACTCGACTCCTTGCATTTGAGCAAGCGGCTGTAGATCCGGAAGTGCACCGGGAGCTGTGCAGTGGATATGTGGGATGCCGTGGAGGGAGGTTAACGCGTCAGCGCATTCGGGTAGCGCGGTTAATAGCGCTTGAATTATGTCCCGGTTAGGTTGGAGGACTTCGCGAGCGAACTCGACCGGATCAAATGAGGTCCAAAATGTTACAAAAAAAGGAGTAGCAGCTACAGCCGGAACCTGCCTAACGACTCGCTTTGCCATGGGCAGGGCACCTTCGAATTTGGTGCCAAGCAGCACTCGCAGTACTCCGGCTGCAGCCTCTATGTCGAACACATCTATATCAGACAAGAGATCAATAGCAATATCGCCCGCAGCGATGAGTACTTGCTCATCGGCTCGAGTTCGAGGAGGCAGAAGCCGAGAGGCTGCCATTTTCACTAGTTCCAGCACTTCTGATGGCAGTCGAGGAGATGTTTCTAGGCAGGCGAGAGCCATGAGTCCCCGTGAACGAGTTTTAGTGCGGTCTCCTCGTATAGGACGCAGCAAAGCTTTGAATATGCGTTCCCTTTGTTGAGGAGTAGCGTGGCCAGCAGCCATCACTAGTGTCTGACTCCACTGTGGATCGAGAGCGTGATCGAGCAATTCCTCAATGGAATCGCCGTCAACTGCGGACTTAGCCGCCAGATACTCCTGGAAGGTTCTATGAATAAAGCCGACCGTTCCAACAGTAGGCTCTTGAAGCAATCCACTCCTAACAAGCAGACTTCGGTATATTTCTTGAGGTGTCATCGTTACCTTGTGAAGTGTGCTACTGGTCCGTGCAATTTGCTGCTCCACCCTATCTATCGCAGCGTCGGAAAGCTTATTGCGTAGCAGCCAGAAAGCAAGATCCTGTAGTATTAAGCGCCTTTCTGGGCGTCCTAGGGTTCCCAATTGCCTAATATTGCGCTCTGGATCTCTTCGTTCAAGCATGGCCAACGCAGCATCATAAATCCCCATCTTGTCGTGAGGCAACTCCGCGTGCCTATCGCGATAGAGAGCACAGATGAGGGCGCAGAGCAGTGGAGTTGTAGCCAGATTACCCAACTGACGCTTGGTGAGAATTTCGTGGATTAGATCTGATTCATACCCTTTTAGTAGGCTCTGCTCCTCTGCGTCGATGATCTCGCTACGCACCGCTGCATACCATTGACGTACGAATCCTTTGATGGCCTCTCCAGACATAGGTGCTAGCATGGTGCTCTTTATGTCGGAGTGCGCGAGCCAGTCGCTAGGTACTGCTCCTGGGCGCGATGTGACCACATAGCGGCAATTCGGATAGTCGATGGTGAGCTGGTGAAGCCATTGTCTAACTCGTTCGTGCTGATCTTCAGGAAGTTCATCAACGCCATCAATAAGGATCAAGCCTCTACCGGCAGCCAGAACTCTTCCCACCCAGCCCTCAGGCATATCATCTGCTACATGACGGCCAACGTGTAGTACGAACTGGCTGGCATCAGGGAGTTGCGCATCTACATAGTTTCTTAAGGGTATAAAGAAAGGCTCCAAGCCGCGCCATTCTTCAAGGCCGGCTGGAAAGTCATCCCGAGCTGCTCTCACAGCGAGCCACTGCAGCAGGGTCGTCTTGCCTGAGCCAGCCTGCCCTCTAACGAAAACACGCGACGAAGTCTTCAGGAGGGACTCAATCGACTTCGCGCCTTCTGAGATCAGAGCTGCGGGGTGATCCATCCTTCGAGACGTCTCTAGGCTCACGTATGCAAGAGTGAGTGGATACCCTCGGACTGTTGTATCAACCCCGAAAAGTCGAAGATGATCCAGGCGGGCTACTATTTGTCGCTTGTATGCGGTTGCGAACACATTATCAAGTACCGTCGCATCAGCTGTGACCGACTCCTTTATTTCCGCCGCTGGCAACCTGGCCAAGACTTCGTCTATCTTCTCAATGATGATAGTGTCTCGCCTCAGAAGCTCTATGAAGGAATTAGCGCTAAACTCGGGCAGGCTGGTCGTTAAGGAAATTATATAAGCGCAAGCCTCGCGAAGTATTTGATCATACATTTCGGCGCCTTGCTCGCTGAGATCGCGAGTCGCATTCCTGTCCCTTCTTTGAATGAGTCGCTTGAGCCGGAGGGCATCTAGATCTCTCTCGAATATCGCCTTATCTGTGAGATCCGCTTTTGTAATGGATTCGGCTACACCCGCTATAGCTGCAGCGCGTTCATTATCTGCGATACCCCTAAACTCCACTTCGATGTAATCCTCAAGTCGGCGAAGCACGCGCTCCTCAAGATCTTCTACCCAGCGTCGAGCTTTTCGTTGATTAAGTGCCCCGGTTACTCTGTCGCGAAAGTAGTCCGTGGTATCGGCCGTAACATTTTCAGCTAAAGCCGAATCGCCCACCCATATCTTGAAAGCAGTCTTCACCACGGCGCCGGCCAGCATAAGCACTATCTCGTTCATACCCGCCATGGTCACATGACTGTGTGCTCATGGGTAGCGCTTTGCGATGTTTTCGAGCAGTTCGTTCGCTCTGCCGTTGGCAATTATCCGATAACTGCCTAATCGCTCCTTATCTCCTTTATTGTCGGATATAGGGGTTTACGTTCCTTAGCCCCAGCCTCTGGAATCGCACAGCTACCACCTGTGGAGGCAACCGATGCGACGGCCTCCCGCACTGCTGCATGAGTCCGCTGATCGTCAGCGTGGCGCAGGCCAGAGGTCATCGAGCAGCGGCGGCGCAAGCTGGCCCGACGTTTCGCCGATCCCGCGTTCCGGCAGGCGTACAGGGACTTCGTCCGCAACCACCGGCCCGGCCGCTAGCAGTGAACTCGGGCCGGGCGGCGCACTGCGCTGGCCAGACGGCGGATCACCACTACGGTTCGGCCAGCCACTGAGTATGATCGCGGCTATGAGCGACCAGTTGGGCGAGCCGCTCACTCCGCAGGAGATCGAGGCGTTCCTGGAGCGGTACGCGGCGGGAGACCCGGTCGCCGAGATCGCGGCCGACTTCGACGTGAGCATCGGCACCATCGTCAGCTACGCCAGCGCGAGGAAGGTGCGGCGGCCGAAGAACACGGCGCGCCGGTCGCGGCACCACACGCTCACGGAGGAGCAGTTGGCCGAACTGCGCGTCGCTTACCCCGACCCGAACCGCCCGGTCGCAGAGATCGCCCGCTCCTTCGGCGTCACGGTGGGAGCTCTGGTGCGGATCGCGCTGGCCGAGGGCCTGCGCCGTCCCAAGTGATGGCGCAATCAGGCATCGTACGGGCTCCGTCCTCGGATGACGGAAGCCTTTCCGTCATCCTCCAGCAGCCCAGGGTATTGACGGCTCCTCACCGTCACATGAGGATCGAGGCGCGCAACAATCCGCAACTCGACAGGAGAGCGATCATGCGCCTCACGTTCGTCGCGAAGGATCCGGACAGCAACCCGACCCAGTCGCCGACGCTGTACCGGACAGACCGGGAAAGCTGGGTCGTGCAGGGCTGGGTCGTCACCGACCCTGACGCCCTCAAGCAGATGAACATCCCTGACGGAGAGACCGCGGTCGAGATCCCGGACAGGCTGGTGCCGTTCTTCCGGACGGACACGTGATCGTCTCGGACCAGGAGTTCGACGCGCTGCTGACCGGCTTCGACCATAGTGCCATCCATCTCGAGACTCGCGAGGCGTACGGCACGGAGATCGAGCTGCCGCACATGGCGAAGTGGGCCGCGGGGGAGCCGGACGACCTGGAATGGCTGCAGGGCTGGTGCGCGACGCTGCGCGAGCATGCCGCCGCCGGCCGAACGGTGCGCCGGGCCCGCCTCGTGTCCGAGCCGCTGAGCGACTACCAGCGCTGGTCCCACAGCATCGCCCACCCCATGGTCGAGGCGGGCGAGGACATCCGGTGGGTCCCTCGGCGACTCCTCACGGTTCCTGGCCACGTCACCATGCTGCCCGCGAACGACTTCTACGTCTTCGACGACCGCGTGGTGGTGTTCTTCACTTACGCCGGGAACGGCCTGGTCACCGAGAAGATCGGATCCACTGACCCGAGAGACATAGCCCTCTGCCGCGACGCCTTCGAGGCGGTCTGGAAGCTAGCCATCCCACATCGTGACTACACGCCCCACTAGCCCGGCCCGGCAGATCGCCGAGGAACTCGGCACTCGCCTACGGGAAATACGCACGGGCGCGGCCCTGACCGGCCGCGCCCTCGCCGCGCAAGCAGGCTGGCACTTCACCAAGGTCAGCCGGATGGAACACGGCGTGAAGATTGCCACCGAGGAAGAGATCCGGATCTGGTGCCGCATCTGCGGTGCTGACGACCAGGTGCCGGACCTCATCGCCACCGTCCGAGCCATCCAGTCGATGTACCAGGAGTTGCGTCGGCAGACCCGGGCGGGCATGAAGCGGCTCATGCAGGCGCCTGTCCCCCTGTACGAGCGGACCCGGCGGTTCCGCATCTACGAGCACAACGTCATCCCGGGCCTGTTCCAGACAGCCGACTACGCGCGGGCCATGCTCTCCTTCTGGTTCGGGTTCCTCGACGCTCCCAACGACCTCCACGCGGCCGTCGATGCCCGCATGGACCGGCAGCGCGTCATTCACGGACCGGGCAGGCGCTTCGACGTCATCTTGGAGGAACAGGCGCTGCGGACCTGGTTCGGGACCGCCGCCGTCCAGGTGGAGCAGCTGGAGCGGCTGCTGACGATCATGTCCCACCCGCACGTCTCGGTGCGCATCATCCCTATGATGATCGAGCGGCCATGTGTGGCGTCAGCCGGATTCTGGATCTTCGATGACGAGTTGGTGACGCTGGAGACGCCAACGGCCAGCCTGGAGGTCACCAGGCCCCGGGAGATTGAGCTCTACGACCGTATGTTCGGGCACTTGGCCAGCGTTGCGCTCATGGGCGCAGCCGCGCGCGGCCTGGTGCAAGCCGTCATAGATGAGCTCCACGCCCACTAATCGGCGCAACAAGTCGCAACTTTCTAGCCGTCGGTGGCCGACCATTCCTACGGTCCGTGATATGGACAGTCACGGGTCCGCAACCCCCACACCATCGCCCGCGTCGGGCGTCACGAGCAGGCCTGCCGGCGCCGCTTCCGTGACGCGGCGTCGGCAGGCCGAACCGGCAATCCAGCCCTCGGGCCTCAAGTGCGCGTGTCCGTCGTGGTGCGTCGAGGACCACGCCACCCAAGAGCCACTCATCCACCGCTCCGAGGCGCGCGGCGTGGCCCTGGTGCTCGAAGGGGCTGGCCTGTCGTACGTGCCGACGCTGCTCCTCCACCTGGAGGAGGAGCCGGGCGAGGCCGGTCCCGCCGTCGTGCTGCGCTTGGACGGGACACACGTCGCCTGCCTCATGCCTGGCGAGGCGACCAGCGCCGCACTGAGGATGATCGGACTCGTTGAGCAGGTGAGCGAAGGATGAGCGAGCCGCTGACCGACGCAGAGCTGGACGAGGTCCTCGCCAAGGCCCACGCCGAGCTGCTCGCATGGGTGGAACGCCACACACCACGCGCGCACATCGCCGAGTTCATCGCCCGGCTCACCGAGGAGCAGCGATGACGATTCAGCTTGGCGCACATCGCGAGGAACCTCCATCCGTGAACGAGAGCGTATGCGTGTTTTGTGACGTCGCGATCGTCAAGGTCAAATACGGGGGCATGGTTCCCACGGAGCACTGGGACGCTGTTGAGCGTCAGCCTGGTGTGCTCTTCACAATGGAGTGCCCGAAACGGCCACGGTCAGGCATGAGCAACGGCTCGTTTGATCTTCACGAGCCCCGATAGACTCCCCGGCCTGCCTGCGAATGGCGGCGGACCGGGGTCGGTGGCCCCGCACAGTCCACACCCAAGGGCGCATCCCTCCGGATGTGCGGGGCCACCTACTAAGCGGCGCGGCGGCGCTGCCCTTCGACCGGTCCCGCCGCCGCGCCTCTTGCCCCGCCCTTCCGGGTGGGCGGGGCAAACCTAGAGACTCCCCCGCCCGAGCTGACCTGGAGGACCTTCCCGGGCGGGGGTGCAGACGCCGTCCTCGGAGGGTGCTCCGCGCCGCCAGGCTGTCCGCACTGGCGTCGCAGCGGAGGTGAATTCCCCCTTCGGGGACGGCCTATCGCTTTCCAATCTGGGAGAAGCAGAAGGCACCGGCGGGAGTCGTCGGATCCTGGGCGCCAGCCCAGTCAGGGCTGGCCGGGGCGCGGGCGCGAGTCTTCGTCCCGTCGGGCACGACGAAGGGGTCTTATGTACGGACGCCGCCATCGGCGAGCTAGTCCTGGCGGGCGCTGAAGGGGATCTTCTTCTTGTGCAGCCAGATGTTCAGCGCCGTCTGGACGAAGTCTTGGGGGCCGTTGCCGGTGATGTCGCAGGCTGCGGTGAGGCGGGCGTCGGTGAGGGGAGTGATGCGTACCCCGAGTTGGCGGTCTTCGTTCTCTTCGGCGGTGCCGTAGCGGCGTTTCTTTGGGGTGCGCTCGCGGAAGGGGCGATCTTCCTTGGCGGGGACGGGGATGTCCTCGGGAACGCCGACCGCTGTGGCGTAGTCGTTGATCGCCTCGTGGGCGATGGCCTGGGGGCCCATGCCGGTGCGCTCGACGGCGGCGGTGAGGCGCTCGTCCATGTCGCGGGGGACGCGTACGTTGAGCGGGTACATGGTCTTCGGCTTGCCGATGCGGCGCGAAGTCGCTGGCGGTTTCGTCTTCGTGGTCGTGGCCGGCGCTGGCTTCGCGTGTTCGCTGAACTGCGCCTCGGGCACGGCCTTGCCGCGAGTTGCCGCCTTGCCTGTGCTGGCCATAAGGGTCCGTCGCCTCCGCTGCCGGTGTCCATTCGCGCCTCCAGTCTTCTGGCATTGCGCACTTTGCGCAACTGTGGTTGCTCGCGGGAGCGCTAGCGTGTCCCGTGATCAGCACGACCGCTCACGCGCTTCCGAGACAGTCTCAGGAGCGCTCATCCCGCGTTCCCCGAGGTGATCGACCCGACCACATCCCCGTACGCTCTGAGAGCGTCTGAGACCCCCACAGAAGTCGTTGCGGATCCGCATGGACTCTGCAACTCTGGACACCCCACCGACCCCCGCACCACCCCAGCAGGGGAATAGGGGACTGCAATCTCGCTAGCGAAATCGCTAGCCTCACCCGAACGGAGCCGCACGTGCACGACATGATGGCCGCCATCCTCGGCGACCTCGACCCCGACACCGCCGCCAACCGCATCGCCCTCAAGCAGATGGTCACCAGACAGATCACCTGCCCCAAGACCGGCGTCGTCCTCGACGTCCGCCAGGCCGTCGCCTGCACCCTCCGCAACCAGGACGGCAGCCACATCATCTGCTTCGTCTTCGAGGCCGCCTACTGGGACGCCAACCGTGCCGAGATCGACAACGCGGCCGCCGCGATCAACTCCACCGTCGAGGTCCTCGACGGCCGCGTGCTCTTCGCCAACTGACCGTCACCCTCGGCCCGGCCGAACGGCCGAGCCGACCCTCCACCCCCTCGAAAGGGACCGACATGCCCAACCAGAACCGCCGCCTCCTCGCCGTCATCATGGACCGTTCCGGCTCCATGGCGCGGGTGAAGCACGACGCCGAGGGCGGTCTCCTGACGCTCCTGCAGGAGCAGAAGGCCAACCCGGCCGAGACGCTCGTCTCCCTCTACGATTTCGCCCGCGAGCACAGCGTCGTGTACGAGTACGCCGCCCTGGACGACGTCCCGCTCTACGAGCTGCGCCCTTCGGGCAGCACCGCGCTGCTCGACGCGATCGGCATCACCATCAGCCGCATCAACGAGCAGCTCGACCAGATGCCCGAAGGCGAGCAGCCTGGCGAGATCAGCCTCGCCATCCAGACGGACGGCGAGGAGAACTGGTCCAAGCGGTACAACCTCGCCCAGGTCAAAGCGCTCATCACCCAGCAGCGGGCGAAGGGCTGGAAGATCGTCTTCCTCGCCGCCGACCAGGACGCCATCACCGTCGCTGGCCGGATGGGCATCGACCCCGACATGGCGCTGTCGTACGGCTCGAACAAGACCGAGGAGTCACTGACCCGGGCCGGGCGGATGCTGTCGCGCGGCGGTGGCGGGTTCACCGACGACGACCGCAACGCCACTAGCTACTAACCCCACAGCGGCCCCGCCCCACAGGCGGGGCCGTTCCCATCCCTCCCCGAAACGGAGAAACCTCGTGACCACGACCGCCAGTGCGAAGAAGTTCGACCGGATCCGCAAGCTGCTCGCCAAGGCCGAAGGCACCACCAACGAGCACGAACGCCAAGCGTTCATGGAAGCCGCCCAGGGACTGATCGCCAAGTACGGCATCGACCAGGCCCGGCTCGGCTACCTCGCGTCCGGCCGGGAGAAGCCCGAACTCCGCTCCATCGCCGTCCTCGACCCGTGGAGCAAGGAACAAGCCGCCCTCCTCCACGGCATCGCCAACGCCCTGCGCTGCCGCGCCGTCGTGAGGCGCATGCCGAGAAGCAAGGTCGGGACCGTGGAACTCGTCGGCTTCGCCTACGACCTGGAACGCGTCGAACTGCTCTACCCCAGCCTGCTGCTCCAGATGCTCGGCGGCATGCACCAGCAGCACGTCCCCAACGGCGAGTCGACGACCATCTACCGCCGCTCGTGGATGTTCGGCTTCATCACCGAGGCCATCGCCAAGCTCGAAGCGGCCGAGAAGCACGCCGCCGACGAGCAGACCGCCAAGGACCAGCCGGGCGAGGTCAGCACGGCACTCGTCCTCGTCAAGAACGACGAGGTCGTGGACACGCTGTTCGCCAAGCTCTATCCCAACCTGCGCAAGTCCCGCGCCGTCAAGGTCAACGGCGACGCATGGAACCGCGGAGCCGACGCCGGCCGCCGGGCCGACGTCGGCGGTGCCCGCATCGGCACGCGACTCGCTGGCGAAATCTGCTAGCAATTCCGCCAGCAATTGTGGGGCGACGCTCGAGATCGTGGCCGCACCCTCCCACCAGCCCATCTGAGGAGAACCATGAACCAGACCAGCTACGACGAACAGGCCGAGCCGATAGACCCCGGCCAGCACGCCCCCGACCTGATCCGCGCCGTCGGCGACAAGCTCAACCAGCACTGGCCGCACCTGCTCAACGACGGCGTCCAGTACCGCGTCGCGGTGGACGCCCTTGATGGTGCCCTCGAGTATCGGTGCGAGGCGGACAGATGAGGCCCTCCGACCTCGACCCGGCCGAGCTGCAGCGGCTCCAGCACGCCGCCGAGCTGCTCGCCCAGCACGCCCACGTCATCACCAACGCCCTGCACTGCCACGCCGAGCAGATGGACACGGCCGCCCAGCGGGCCACGGACGCGTACGAGGCGGGACATAGCAGCCTGCTAATCGCCAACCAGGGCTACCGGATGGCGGCCGAACTGCTCACCGATACCGCCACCAAGGAGCGCGACGTGGCCAACCTCATCGACGCCTGGAAGGAGACCTGATCATGGCCCACGGCTGGATCATCACAGAAGACCACTGCGGCGGCACCTACAAAGGCCGCCTGAGACTGATCGGCACCCCGGCCGAGAAGATCGACCTCGAGGTGCGCCTCCGCTCCAAGGGCGAGGGGACGCCGTTCCTGATCTACGACGGCGACGGGCACCTCGACTACGCCGGGCGGATCATCGTCCCGCCCGGGGAGGAGGGCGGCGAGCTGTGGTTCGCGCCGCTCGACTGGGCCAAGGCCGACACCGGATCGGCCGAGATCCGCTACCACAACGCCGACAACGGCAAGTGGGAGGTCCTGTGAACAGGACTGTAGCCGAGCTGATCGCCAGGGCCGGACTGCCAGACGACGCGGACCTCAAGACGACGCTGCGCACCCTGACCTGGCACGTCACCACCCCGTTGAAGAACGTGGGCATTGACACCATCGGCGCCCTGGCCGCCCGCGCCGAAGCGGAGCTGCTGCAGGTGCCGCAGTTCGGGCTGCGCCGCCTGGACATGCTCAAGGCGGCGCTCGCGGCCCTGCCGCCGCGCAGTCCTCGCAGCATCGCCATCGATGACGACTGCGAGGTCCGCGTCTTCGACCCCGACCCCGACCAGGGCGACGTGTCCCGCATGTACGTGATGGAGGCGCACGGCGTCTCCATGCTGGTCTACGTCCGCAACGACGGCTCGGGCACGTACGTGCACGTCGAGAACGAGGGCATCCCGCCAGAGCATGGGCCGCTGCTGGTCGAGGTGAACAACAGCGGCGAGAACACCTACGACGTGCCGGGCGGCGAGGACAGCCCGCCGGCCGCCACGTTCCATCTGCAGTGCGCCGCCTGCGAGCACGACTGCACCAGCAGCGGCAACTACTGCATCCACTGCGGTCGCCTCGTGGATGGCCGGTGGGTGTTCCCGCTGTGGCCGGACCGCGAGAAGGCCGCCATGCCGGACCACTACGGGTGGCTCATCACCCGCGACTACCGGCACGAGGCCCAGCACCCCGACTGCCCGGACGCCCCCACGTGCCTCGTGGACGCGTGCGGCATGGGAGGGCCCGCCGACGAGATGACGCAGGACATCTCCGACCGGCTCCACATCCAGCGTGAGGGTCTGCCGTTCCGGCTGTTCGACGGTGACGGCACGCTCTGCTTTGAGGGCCGCCTGATCGTCCCCGAGGGCCAGGAGGACGGGCCCGCCCTGTTCGCCCCGCTCGACGCGGCGAAGAAGCATGCCGGATGCACCACCATCGCCTACGCCGATGAGCACGGCGAGTGGAGGCCGCTGTGATCCTCGACCCCAGCCACGCCGAGATCGAGAAGAAGCTCGCGGCCGACCCGATCGTCCAGGCCATGGCCGAGGGCCTGCGCGGCGTCCCGATCGAGAACCTCGCCCACGACGGCGGCACCCCCCGCCACGAGTTCATGGGCGCCGCCAACGACGAGTACCGCAAGCGGGGTGGCCAGATCGGCGGCCACCTGGGCGCGGTGGCTAGGGCGCTGCTGCAGCTCCTCAAGGCGGAGCGGCCGTGAAGCGGCCCCCCATCACCACGGCGGAAGAGTTCGTGCAGGCCCTCGCGGAGGGCGGCATGCCGTTCGCTGACGACGACGCCCGCTACTGCCCGGCCCACGGCTGGGAGTGCGACCACCAAGACAAGTGCTCGCCCGACGAGTGCGAACTGGAAGGAGATTGCTGCCGATGATCACCAAACCGCCTGCCCGGTATCTGGAGGCCGTGGACGAGCTCGCGGCCGACCCCATCGTGAAGAGGATGGCCGCGCGCCTGGCCGACGTCCCCGGCGAGCAGCGCGTCCACGCTGACGGCACCCTCGACTACCGCTTCATGTGCGAGGTCGCCGACGACTACATCGACGCCGGCGGCCAGCACCGCGGCCCCGTGGGCGCGATCGCCCACGCGGTGCTGCGCCTGCGCGCCGAATCAGCTCTGACCGAAGGAGATTCCCGCTCATGAGCATCAGCGCCTACATCGGACGCGAGGACATCAAGGAGGTCGTCGGCCTGCTCGGCGCGGCGCCGGGCGATCCCAACTTCGGCGTGGAGATCATCCCGACGACCGTCAGCGGCGAAGAGGAGAACCCCGTCTCCATCCACCGCGCCGCCGTGACGTGCGCGGAGATGATCGCCGAGGGCGCCATCGACTATGGCGCCCGGCAGGGGCTGTTCAACGTCGAGTACTCCTTCGAGGACAGCAACGACGGGAGGGTCACTTCGGTCACGCCGATCGAGGAGCACGACCCCGACGCGGACCGGCAGGTGGCTCGCGAGATCGTCGCCGAGCTCACCGAGCGGTTCGACCTCGACCGCTACGCCAAGCTCGGTCTGACCGGCGACCAGGTGGCCGACCTCGTCAAGCTCGCCTTGGCCGTGTGCAGCGCGTCGGAGGAGTCGAACCCGCTGCACTGGGCCATGGACTTCTACAAGGACCCGGACGAGCTGGTGCGCGTCGGCGCGGCCGCCTGGCGCAAGATCCGCGACCCGTACGGGGCGATCTGATGGGCGTCCACACCGTCACCATCGATGCCCGCGACACGCGGGTGCGTGTGCTGCCAGCCGACGATCCGGAGCTGGGCGACCTGTTCGACGGTACCCCTCCCGAGGGGTACGCGCTGCAGCTGACCGGCCGCAACGATGAGGCCGTCATCGTCAGCAGCCACATCAAGATCGCGGCCATCGTCCGCCGTCTGGCGGTGGAGGCCCGTCACCGGTTCACCGGCAGCGGCGTGTCCACCCGCTCGGAGTACAGCCTGCCGGTGGACGTCGTTGCGGCGCAGCTGTGGCACGCCGGGCACGTACCGGACGAGGACGGGGCGCTGCTGGCGGCCGGGACGGTGGTCGACTGCCTGCGGAACGCGGCGTTCGACGTGGAGCTGCGGCCGGTGGGCACGCATCCCCGACCCTCCCGACGACAGTACGTAGTGATCTCTATTGGGTACCGGTCTCGGTTAGACCAAGGTCGCCATGTTTGCCTGGATCTAGACCCTCTATATAGAAGTTTCAGGAGCGGAATAGCGCGCGTGCACTACCCTGAGTTTTAGGCAATAGTTTCAACGTTATGGCGCCTGATCCCATCCCGGTCCCGGTTGACCTTTCTCTAGAGGCAGCGTGCTGAGAAGCGGAGTAGTCATGCGCGATTATGGTTGGCTAAGTAAGATTACGCGGATCCTCTTCGCAGGAGCTGTTCTTCCGGCCTCGCTCGCCGTGGCACCGGCCCATGCTTGGCCCGCAGGCTTCTTCCGGCTCTGGAACGCCGAGCGAGGCGTGGAGCCCCGCCACCAGCGCATGATGGACGCAAGGGGTCCCGAGAGGGACATGGACGGGTTTGTCCGACTGACCAACGATCCAACTACCCGTCATGACTCGGAGCTGTGGAAGTTTAGATTTCCCCGCTCAGGCACCCTTGGTCAGGCGAGATTGGTCAACAAACATACAGGGCAATGCATAGCATTCGATACCGCTCCGACGCCAGGTGGTGGTAAAGGGATTCTCCTGAAGCCATGCACTGATCCCAGCACCCTATGGGTTGTCATGCCGCAGGGCGAAAACAAAGTAATGTTTCGCACGCCTGGCTCGCTGACTTGGGCTGCCTGTTTGGTCAAAGGAAGAAGCACCGACGGCAGGATCGATTATCTACGCGCCAGAGCATGTGAGAGCCCTCTATACACCTTTACGAGAGTCTGGGAATACGACTTCCCGCCATGGCGGAACTTCTGACCGGGTCCTCCAGAGCCTGGACGCCGGTCACCGCCACCTCATCGGAGCGGGAGGGATGTACTCGAAGCTGACGAGCCCGAGCCGGCACGGGTCGAGCGTGTCCTTGTGCTGGTTCCGCCGCTTGCTGCTGATGTGGAGTTTGGTGGCGCGGGCCTGCCGCTGCCACCGTGGCGACCGGTCCCGGTACGAGCCCGGAAGGCGACATCATGACCGAATAGGCGCGGGCGCTGCTGCTGAAGGCGGCCGACGTCCAGGAGGCCAACGGGCTGCACCAGCATGGCTGGTACGACCATGCGCAGCAGGCCCTCGACACCCCCGACCCGCGCAAGTCCCGGGTCTGCGCGCTCGGCGCGATCAACATCAACGACTCGACCGGCCCCCCGACACGGACCGATCACTACGAAACAAGATCAGATGGTCTCCAAGTCTCCGCCGTGCATACGTTTAACCAAGGTTCACCCCTGCCATGACATTGGATCTTGGATTTCCGCCTTCGTACCTGTATGCGTAGAAAAGGCCAACACGGGTGGGAGATCGTTTATGTGGCCTTTTTGGCGTCATCGCTCCATTCAAGCACGCCTCACACTCCTTGCCGGGGCGCTATCCCTGATCGTCTTCACCGTGATCGCGGTAGGTCTCGACCTCATGATCCGCACCGCGATCCGGGACAACATCTTCCGCGAGACGCAGCGTGTGGCGACCGACTGGATCGCGTCGATGAAGCCTAGCCGCCCTCCGGTTGCGATCCCAACCACTGCAGTCAACCTCCTGCAACTCGTCGACTCGCACGGACGGGTGGTGACGGCCAGCCCCGCCCTTGCCGGGAAGCCGCCACTCAGCACTGTCTGGCCGCCCTACGACGACCGCATCCTCCACCTCACCGAGTGCTCCCACGGCGGCTGCGTCATGTTCACGGCCAACCGCGTTTCACCCCAGGAGGCCCGCTTCGTGTGGGGGGGCGAGTCTCACATCGTCTACGCCGGAAGGGCCGAACCGCCCGCCCTGGCCTCGCACATCCTGGAGGTCAGCACGCTGACCGCGGCCCTGCTGGCCAGCGTCTTCACCACCTGGATGATCTGGTCGCTGGTCGGACGGACACTGCGACCCGTGGAAGCGATCCGCGCCAGAATGTCGGAGATCAGCGTCAGCGAACTGAGCTTGCGGGTGCCGGAACCGGCCTGCGACGACGAGATCGGGCAACTGGCGCGCACGGCCAACAAGACCCTGTCCCGGCTGGAAGAGGCAGTGGAGCAGCAGCGGCACTTCGCCTCCATCGTCTCCCATGAACTCAAAACCCCGGTGACCGGCCTCCAGACCCAGCTCGAAGAAGCGGTGCTGTATCCAGACGACGTCGATCAGGGCAAGGTGATCCAAGCAGGGTTGGCGACGACAGAGCGGCTCCGAGCACTGATCGACGACATCCTGATCTTCGCCCGAATCCGCACGGTCCCTCCCGAGCCTCCCGAGCCGGTCGACCTCGGGGCGCTGGTAGAGGAAGAGCTGATCACGACGACGTGGCCCGTGCCGGTGCACATCCAGGTAAAGGGCAACGTGACGGTCCTCGGCAACCGCGTCCAACTCACCGAAGTGCTCAACAACCTGGTCGTCAACGCCCAACGGCATGCCGCAACCGGCGTCGAGGTCAGTGCCGAGCGCAAGGATGGCCAGGCGGTGGTCACGGTGAGCGATGACGGAGACGGTATCGCCCTGGAGGACCGCGAACGGGTTTTCCAGCCCTTCACACGACTCAACGATGGGCAGCGCAAGGACCCCACCGGTACCGGGCTCGGACTCGCCATCTCCCGCGCCATCGCCGCCACCCACCATGGGACACTGAAGATCGAGGACAGCACGCGAGGCGCACGCTTCGTCCTCCGACTGCCGCTGCTCCAGCCCGGCACCACAGACCGTCAGGCATGACCGCTCCACTCATTGGTTCGACTCGGCGGACTCAATCAAATAGGAAGCATGGGCGACTGTCAGTGCCTCCGCCGACGTTCGGCCAGGACTGACTACCCACTCGGCGAGATGACGCAGGGCGGCGGGCCTGTACCCGAACGAGCTGACCAGCTCGTACTCAGGCGCGGAGCTGGCACGTGAGGCTGCCCGGCTGCTGGCCGCCCACCTCGTTAAGCACGGGCTGGCGGAGTGGCCGAACGACGGGGACACGATCAGGATCGTGGGCCTGAACTGGGCGGACAAACCGGGCCAGACCGCCGGGTCGATCGCCGCGGTGATGCGGGCGGCGGCTGCTGGCTGATCTCGCTAGCTAATACGCTAGTGGAATGGCCGACACCCCTCCCGGCCTGGCGAAAGGATGTGTTGCGTTGAGCGAATCCCCGCTGTGTGCAGCTCCCCGATGCAGCGGACAGCGGGGGCCTCGCCAGGCCGAACCCGGCCAGCTGATCTGCGCCGCCTGCACGACCCGGTTGCGGCGCGATATCGAGATCACCCCCACCCTCGACCGGTGGCTCGCCCACCACGTCGCTCCCGGGAGCGGGGGAGGGGTGAAGGTGTCCGGAAGCCGCGAGGCGCCAGTCCCGGTACGGCTGGAGGTCATCGACCACGCCGCCCACATGCGGCACGTGCTCACGTCGTGGGTGTGGCTGGTCGCCGAGCACCGCGGCCTGGTGTATCCGGAGCGCGCCAGCGTGGAGGACCTGGCCGTGTGGCTGGCCCGGCACGTCGGGTGGGCGGCTGGGCAGGGGTGGATCGGAGACATGTGTGATGAGCTGGCCGGGCTGCGGCGCACGGCGCATGCGCTCGCGCCGTGGCAGGTCCACGTGCAGGAGCTGGTCGGGCCGTGCCTGAACTGCGAGCTGCGCGCCCTGATCCGGGTGGCGGGGGGGACCTACATCGAGTGTGACCTGCGGGTCGGCGGATGCGGCTATCTGTGGTCGGCCTCGGAGTATCACAGTCATGTGGCCGAGCTAGTCGAAGTCGAGACTGCAAGGACTAATATGCTGGACATGATGAGGCGACACCCCGGCAGGCTGCCGCCCGCCGAGCAACGCGCGAAGGCCGAGACAGCCCTGACCGAAGCGACCGAGCGATACGAGGCCGCACGCAGGGACGCTCAGGAGGCGTACGACCGCGCGATGGCCGAGCCCACCGCGGCCTGGCACGAGGCGATCCGGGCGGCTGCGGCCTCACCCGAAGGGGTTCCTGCGGCGGACAAGAAGAGCCTGGTGACGCGGGTTACGATCAGCAAGATCACCGGCCTGCATTTCAAAGTGATCCAGGCGATTGTCAACACGCCCGCTGAGCCGTAGCATCACGCGCGAAGTCCCGGCACAAATAATGGGGTGCCGGGGCTTCGTCATGTCCGGGGGTGGCCCAGTCTCTCCGGGGACGCTGAAGACGTTTACGCGCGGCAATCGGTTTACAGCAAGCACTCTTTCCTGATCACTTTGCGATCACGGTTGCGGAGCGGCCGGGGTGTCCTTTCCGCCGTTCCTTCACAATTCCTTGCATGCCGTCGCGTATCAGCCCGCCCCTGCGCCGGGCCCAGCTCGGAGAGACACTGCGGGAACTGCGCGCCGCCAGCGGCCTGAAGCTCGACGAGGTCGCCCAGAAGTTGCGCTGCTCGCGCGGCAAGGTGTCCAACGTCGAGAACGGCAACTCGCTGGTGACGCCCGGCTACGTCCGCGACGCCCTCGCGCTGTACGGCGCCGACGAGCCGACCCAACGGCGGTGCATCCAGCTCATCATGGACGCCCGCACCGAGCCGTGGTGGAAGCCCTACGGCAAGGTTCTCGGCGACTACGTCATCTACGAGACCGAGGCCCGCGTCATCCGCTACTGGCAGGCGCAGGTGGTGCCCGGCCTGCTGCAGACCCTCGACTACGCCCGCGCGGTCATCGCCGCCGACCGGCCGTGGGAGGAGCACGACCTGGTGCGGCTGCGCGCCCGCGCCCGCATTGCCCGCCAGACGCTGCTGTCCGCCGACGACCCGCTCGCGGTGGAGGCCATCATTGGCGAGCAGGCGCTGCGCCAGCCGATCGGCGGCCCCACGGTGATGGCCGACCAACTCGGCAGACTCCTCGAGGAGGCCGGCCGGTCGACGACGTCGATCCGCGTGCTCGCCGGTGCCGCGGTCATGTCGTCGTTCGTGCTGTACGCGATGCCGGACATGCCGCCGGTGCTGTACCGGGAAGGAGTGGATGAGATCGTTGATCACGGCGGTGTGCCGGAGTTCGAGCTCCGCTTCGAGCACCTGGCCGCCGCGGCGCTGACTCGAGGAGAGTCGGCTGGTCTCATCCGTTCGATCCGTGAGGAGTTTCTGCAGCTTGTTGACCGAGGAGTGGCGTAAGGCCCCGGAGTCGGAGTCCGCGGGGTGTGTCTGGGTGCGGCTGCATCGCGGCCGTGTGGAGGTGGCCAGGACGCGGGTGTCCGGCGGCGGGCCGGACGAGGAGGGGCCGGTCAGTCAGTTCACCCCGCACGAGTGGCGGATCTTCCTGAACGGAGTCCGCACCAGCAGCCGATTCGATCTCCCCGGCTAGCACCCGACTTCCAGGGCCGCCCCCCGCGGCCCTGGAGACGCCGGTTACCGGCGGCGACTGTGCCTGCTGCCGTCGCGCAAGCCCGCCATGTAGGCGGCATACACCTCCACTGGCTGCCGGGATCGCGCCAGTACGGCCCGCCTGAACGCGACGGTGGAGACGGACGCCAGCACAGCACCGCACGCCATCAGCAGGAGCGACGGCCCGCTGATCACAGCGAGCACGAAGGTGGAGCTGGCCCCGGCACCGGCCAGTGCGGCCAGCGCCCCCGTGGGTGTGGTCATCGGTTGTATCGCCCCTTCGCCGTTGAGGGTGGTTAAACGTTGAACGCCACACTCTGTCACCTCTGGAATCCAGCGTCATCACGCTGATATCGATTGTTACTTTTTTTCACACTCTGCTCTCGGGCACACTGAGTTTCGTTATTGTGCTCGTGGCACTTCGGTGCCAAGGGTGAAATGTGCCGCGCGAATCGGTAGACAAGGCAGGGGTCGGACTAATTGCATAGCCCTTCGGCAGATGACACGTGTCGCTGACTGCGTATCTACCAGTCAGTAGCCAAGTCAGTCGTTGCCTGGACTACTCCTGACCCATTGCCCGAAAGGCTCCTAGCTCATGCTGTCGCGACTTCCCCGAACGACCCGGACCCTCCTCGCCACCGCCGGCGTGGCAACTCTGCTGCTGACCGGAACTGCAGCCGCGCATGCGGAGGAACCCACCCCGACGCCGACCGTCAGCGTCGACACCACTGCGGCCCCGGCACCAGCCGAGACGCCAACCGCGACGGTCACGCCGACGCCGGGCAAGACCACGGAGACGAGCAACACGACCTACACCAAGGTCACCAACCTGGACGGCACCGTCACCGTCACGAAGACCACGACGAAGACGATCACCACGACGGAAACCAGCACCTACCCCTCCACCAGTCAGGTGCCTGCCTCACTCCAGGACCACATGGGCGGCTGGTAGCCACCCCCGCAACCCGTAGGAGGCACCATGCCGCGCCGGTACAACCGTTCGTGGCTGGCATGCGTCCTGGCCACGGCCGCCAGCTGGATGTTCAGCGTGGCGGCCGTGGTGGGCGCGGCCCCGCTCGCCGGAGACGAACTGCTGCTGATCGCCGTCTGGCTGGTCACCGCGGCTATGCCAGTGACGAAGCTGGCGGCCCAGTTGTATCCCGTCCAGCGCCGCACGATCGCCGCCTATCGTGCCTACCGGCTGGGGGTGTTGCACGCAGAGGAGAACTACGCCGCACATGCCGCTGAGCGGATGACCTGCAAGTACTAGCCCGGCCTCTCTCTGGCAGGGGCACTCCACGGGGAGATGATGTACGAGACACTCGGCCTCGGCGAGGATGCCGAGAAAATGTACCGGCGCATTCTGACTGACGGCCCTCTGCCAGCGGCGATGTTCACGGAGGGCACGGCTGAGGCCACCAGCATCGAGGTGTTGCGCGCGGAGGGGCTGGTCTTCGGGCGCGACCGGCTGACCGCCGCGCGCCCGGGCCTGGCCCTGGGGAGCCGGATCCTGCGGCGGGCTGAGGGGGTGGTCGCCGCGCAGGCTCGGCTGGCGGAGCTGGAAGAGCTGTATGTGGCAAACGTGCGCCACCATGCCGAGCGGATCCCGGTCGAGGTGATGACGGACGGCGAGCAGGTGCGGCGTTCGTTCGTCCAGATCGAGCAGGCGGCCCGCAAGGAGCTGATGTCGTTCGTGACGTGGCCGTACCGGGTGATGAGCGAGCCGCCGCCGCCCGCTCCCGGCGAAGAGCATCCTCGATGCCGCATCCTCCTGGAGGAGGAGGTGTTCAAGGACCCGGCGGCGCTGCAGGCGGCGCAGCATTCCAGGGACAGCGGGTGCGAGATCCGGGTGATCGACAAGCTGCCGTTCAAGTTGCTGATCGGCGATCGCAGCCAGGCCATGGTTCCGCAACTGCCGGGCGAATCGCTGCCGGTGCTGCTGGTGCATCCGGGCGTGATCCTGGACAGTCTGGTGGCGGTCTTCGAGACCTACTGGGCGCAGGCGCTGCCGCGCCGGTCGGCCTGGCGCAACAACGGCACCGACGAGGCACGGCCGACCGAGCAGGAGATCACCATCCTGCGGCACCTGGCACGCGGGGCGACCGAGGGCGCGATCGCCACGACGCTGGGCATCTCCAGGCGCACGGTGATCCGGCGTGTGCAGTCGCTCATGGACCGGGCCGGGGTCGACACCAGGCTGCAGCTCGGTGTGCACGCGGTGCGCAGCGGCTGGCTGGGCCGGTTGCTCGACTGATCAGGCGGTGTCGAGGCCGAGCTGGGCGTCGGTGAGGTCGGCCAAGCTTTCGTGGTGCTTGAGCAGCGCCTCTATCATGCGTTTCTTGTCCGTGGGCTTGGCTCCGGGCAGTGTGTTGATTTCCGCGATCTGCCGTTGAAGCCGGGCGGTGAACGCGCTGATGTCCACGTGCGCATCTCCGGTTGACGCCTGGTCGGCGGCGCGTTCGGCCAGCTCTTTGCGCAGCCATTCGGCGGCTTTGCCTCGGCCGAGCTCGTCGAGCTCGTCGGGATCGATGTTGCCGTAGGCGAGCGCCATCATGACGACGAACCGGTCATCGGCGCGGCGCCGGCCACTTTCCCAGTGGGATATGCCGCTGTTGGAGATCTGCTGGCGGGGCGACAGCGCGGAGATCGCCTCGGCGGCCTGGACCAGCGACATGGCGTCCAGGCGTTCGGTGCGTTTGGCCTTGAAGAATGCGCCCTGTTCTTCGAACGCTGCTTCGCCGCGTGTACTGGTGGTTGGCACGAGGCTCGACCCTTTCCTACCTGGCGCTTGGGTGCGCACTTTGCGCTTCGGCGTCACAGTAGCAGTCCGCGTTGCCGTTTGGACACAGGCAACTCCTGTCAATTCGACTCCATATTCAGAGGCGATTGCTCGCTCTGCCAAGTACTGTCATCTCCAAAACGCACAAATCTTGACGCAGCGCACGGTGCGCACTAGGGTCGCAGCGTGCGCAAGATCCGTCCTAAACAAGATCAACTATCGAGCGTGGGAGAGGAGAGGGAAACCGTGAACAAGCTGGGAGAACGCGCTACAGCAGCGTTCAACGTGCTTCGCAAAGCGAGCACCGACGACGTGCGCGACACCGACCCGGACGTACCCGCAGACGTGCTGCGGACCCTCACCGAAACCCGGCTCGTCACCCTCGCGCCCGCAGCGGGCGGCGGCCGACGTATCACCGTCACCACCGAGGGATACACGTCGCTGGCCGCCTCGCTCGGCACCGACTACCGCGTCACCCTGGCGAAGCTGCGCGACGGCCTGCCCGTCTCCCTCGACGAGCTGATGAGCCTGGACCTGATCCGGGTCGCCGATGTCCGCAAGATCCTCGGCGTCAGTCACCGCACCGCCAACCTCCTGGTGGAGAAGGGTCACCTGCCGCACTTCGAGGTGCACAGCCGCTCCCACCGCGTCCCGTACGCGGCCGTCGTCCATTACCTGGCGCAGCGGCTCGTCTTGCCCCGGACGACCACGTGTTCCTGCCCCTGCACCTGCACCGCCGCCTGACCCGAAACGAGACCCCCATGAACCACACCACGCGCGCCGCGAACGCCGATCTCGCTAGCGATTCCACTAGCCAGATGGCGCCCGTTTCGGAGTGCACCGCCCCTCACGGTGATCGTGTAGCCGACGCGCAGAGCCGGGGGTGCCCGCTCGACCCGGGCACCCCCGCCTCCTTCGCCGACCGCTTCACCAGCATCCTCGCCGAACAGGCCCACGCCCTGCCCGGCGAGCAGCTCCTGGCCCTCTACGACGAGGGCACCCAGCTCGGCGGCGTCTCCCAGCTCCTCATGGGCGTCGTCCGCGCCGAGCTGGCCGACCGCAGCGAGCTCCCCCCGACCGCGCCCGCCACCGGAGGACAGCGATGAGATTCGGCCGCCGCCCGTACGACGACGCCGCCGACGTCGATCACCTGGCATGGGTGACCGCCCTGGCCAGCGACGACCAGACCGTCAGCCAGCCCCCGGCCCAGCCGGTGTGGCGCGACCCGGCCAACCCGGCCGAGCAGCTGCTCACGCCCGCCGACGAGCACGACTACACCTGGTTCGAGCGGGGGAGTGCCTGGTGAGCGCGATTCTCTACCGCGAAGGCGACCGGGTCACCCTGACCATCCCCGGCATCATCTACCGGGTCGACCCGGAGGACCCGGCCCGCTACCACCTCCGCCACGGAGACCAGGGCCTGGTGTATTTCCGCACCGACGACGCCAGCATCGATCACACGCTGGTGGCCACGGCCGACTGGCCGCCGCTGCCCGGCGACATCTGGCGCGACCGCGACCGGAAGCGCTGGTTCTGCCAGGTCGAGACCGACCCCGACCGGCCGACGATCATCCTGACCAGCGAGTTCGCGGCCGTCTACACCGGCGAGCACGGCCTGATGAAGGCCGTCCGGAACTACGGGACGTTCCACCTGGAGATCCCCGGCCGCGTCCGCCTCGAACGGGAGGGCGGCCGGTGAGCGACCCCATCTACCGCCTCGGCGACCGCGTCCGGGTCACGTACGAAGGCGTCATCGACAAGGTCGACAAAGGCGACCCGCACCGCTTCGGCTTCCGCGTCGGCCAGTTCGACACTGAGTACTTCCGCACCGACGACGCAACGACAAGGCACGAGTTGGTGGCCGCCGCCGAGTGGCCGCCGATTCCCGGCGACACGTGGACGGACAGCACCGGCAAGGACTGGCTCGCCCACGCGACCGAGGACAACGGGTACGGCATCGGCCTGACCTCGGAGTTCGGTGCCCGCTTCGAGGACAAGGACGGGATCAAGACGGCGGACCAGCTGTACGGGCCGTTCCGGCTGAAGACTCCCGGCAAGCGCCGCCTCGAACGCCCGGAGCGCCCGTGCTGACCGCAACGGCGGGGACCGCCCGCCGGCTCGGCCGGTTCCGCCCGGACAGCCGCCGCGGCCGCAAGGAACGGCGCGGCAGGTTGGGCGGGTCGTCGATCGCCGCGGTGATCGGGAAGTCGCCGTGGGCGTCGCCGTACTCGGAGTGGTGCCTGCAGAAGGGCCTCATCCAGCCGGAGCCGTCGACCCCTGAGCAGATGCGGGGCCACTACTTGGAGCCTGGCATCCGGGCCTGGTTTGCCGACCAGCACCCGGAGTTCACGGTCCGCTCCGGCGGCACGTACGTGCACGTCGAGCGGGACTACCAGCTGGCCAGCCCGGACGCGTTGTGCTTCCAGGACGGCGTGCTGGTCGAGGGTGCCGAGTTCAAGACCGACGCCGACGCGTACGGCTCCGGATGGGGCCGCCCCGGTACCGACGAGGTGCCCCTGTACTACCGGGTGCAGGTGGTCTGGTACATGGACACGTTCGGTGTGCCCCGGTGGCGGTTCGGCCTGCTGGACGGCCGCCTGTCGTTCCGCGAGTACGTCATCGAGTACGACGCCGTCGAGGCGGCGATCTTGCGGGACGCGGCCGAGGACTTCTTGGCGTCGGTGTTCTGGGACGAGATGCCGGACCTCGACCCCCACCCGGCCACGTACGCCACGGTGCGCAAGCTGCACCCGAAGATCGACCGGGACGCCACGGTGCAGCTGCCGCCCGTGCTGGCGGCCGAGCTGCGGGCCGCCGTGCTCGATGTGGGCGCGGCGGAGACGCGGAAGCGGCTGGTCCTGTCCAAGGTCGGCACGTTCATGGGCAATGCCCGACGCGCCATGCACGGCGGCTACGACTACGCGCTGCGCCAGCTGTCGAGCAAAGGCCTGCCGTATGTGAAGCCCGACAACCACCTTGATCAGGTGCCACCGCCTGATCTTCCTGACGACACCACGGAGGAGGCCGCGTGAGCGACAATCTGCCCGCCCTGATCGAGGAGATGAATCACCGCATCGGCAAGCACACCGCCGAGTTCGAGGCCGCGCTGCCCAAGGGGGTGACGGTCGCCCAGCTCAAGCAGGACGCCCTGAACAGCCTGCGCGCGACACCGAAGCTGGCTCAGGCATTTGCGCCCACGGTGCTCGGGGCGCTGATGACCTGCGCGCAGCTCGGGCTACGGCCTGGGGTATCCGGTCTCGGCCACGCGTGGCTGCTGCCGTTCAAGAACTACAGGGAGAACAACCGACTCGAAGCCCAGCTCATCATCGGCTACCGCGGCTACGTGGATCTGGCATACCGCCATCCGGCCGTGCAGGGCGTCGTGTCGCGCATCCGCTACGCGAACGACAGGTACAAGCTCGTCTACGGCCTCGACGGCGACACGCTGGAGCACGAGCCGCCCGCTGACGGCGGTCCCCGCGGCGAGGCGGTGCTGTACTACGCCATCGCCCGGGTGCGCGGCCACAGCATCATCACCGAGCCCATGTCGCGCCGGGAGATGGAGGAGCACCGCGACAAGTTCGCGATGGCTAAGAGCCGGGAGCGCGGCATCGTCGGCCCCTGGCGTGACCACTTCGACGAGATGGCGCGTAAGACGATGATCCGGGCGCGTCTCGTCAAGGCCATCCCGACCGCGCTCGACATGGCGATCGGCCTGTCCGTGGACGAGGGCGTGCGGCTCGACTTCGACCCGACCGCCAACCCCGCCGAGGTGACCACTCATCCCGACCAGATGGACGAGGAGGAGGCGGCAGACCCCGGGCAGTCCGTACGCGAGTCCGTCACCATCCGCGAGTCGTTCCCCAGCGGCGGCTTGACCGGCAGCCAGGACCGCGAGATCTCCAGGCTCATGCGCGACCGCAAGATAAGCAAGGAGCAGGCCCTGGATCTGGTGGAGCGCAAGTTCGGCGAGCGGAAGTCGGCCCGGCAGCTCAGCGAGGAGCAAGCCGCCGAGCTGATCGAGGAGCTGAAGAAGATTCCGCTGCCCACGATGGAGGGCGAGGTCTTCCCGCCCAGCCACCCGTCGACCGAGCCGGACCAGCCGGCCACGGCCAAGGCGGTGCGGATGGCCACCCGCCCGCAGATGAACATGATCCACGCCACGCTGGCCGAGCGGGGCATCACCGACGACGACGCGGTCCGCGCCGAGATCGGCCGCATCCTGGGCGAGAAGATCGAGAGCCGCAAGGATGTGACGTTCGACCAGGCCGCCCGGGTGCTCGACCACCTCGACGCGCCCGACGCGCCTCCGGCCGGACCGCCTACGAGCCCGCCCATGCCGGACAAGGACGAGCTGGTGCGGGAGCACATCGTCGAGCTGATCCGCGCCGAGTGGGCTCGAGCGGGCGGCACCCCGCAGACGCTGGCAGGGGCGTTCCGCAAGGCCATGAACGTCGGCCACCGCGAGGCCGCCACGAACGAGCTGAACGCCTTCCTGCAGCAGTTCCACGCCGGGAAGCACCAGCCCACCTCAGCGGCGGCGCGGCAGCGGGCCAAACTCCTCGACGGGATCAACGCCCGGTTCGACGGGCTCGACGAACAGCTGAGCAGCGACGAACGGCTGCGGGACATGTCGAGGCTGCTCAACCGGCCGGTGCACCGCCTGCAGGACCTTACCGCCGAAGAGGTGGACACGGTCCATGAAGTGCTCGGTGACTGCGCCGGGCTCGCCAAGAAGTGGGACGACGCCATCAAGGCGGCCGAAGCCGCGTGGACGGTACAGCAGTAACCCACCCCTGGATCCACCCCGGCCCGCACATCGCGGGCCGGGCTCCCCAACCCCTCAAGGAGAACCCATCATGCCCATGTCCCACTACGCCATCAGGAACACCCCCACGCCGGATCAGGTCGGGCTCGACGTGACGCCCGCCAACACCACGCTCGTCATCGCCGAGTTCCGTCTCACCGCGGCGCGGGCCGACGCGAAGGATCTGGTGGACACGGCGCTCGTGCTGGACAAGCTGGAGCAGATCATCCCGGCGATGCGTCGCCAGGTCGAGGCTGACATGGCCGCGCACAGGCAGGCCGAGCAGCAGCGCATCACCGCCGCCGCCCAATCCAGCCCGCCGGTGCAGGAGGTCACCGCGCGGCCGCCGTTCCAGCCCGCGCAGCCCGTCCAGCAGCCCGTCCAGGAGCCGCAGCCAGAGCGCGTCCGGCCGTACCTCGAACAGGCACCCGCACAGGCCGGGCAGGGCGTGCAGCCGCAGCCCGCGCCCGAGGCCGGCGACACCACCGTCTTCCCCCGACCGCCGCAGCAGCCTGCGGGGCAGCGGTGATCTTCCGGACGTTCCAGGCGCATCACGGCATCCTCGTGACCTGCGCCTGGGACGCCACCCACCAGACCTTCTACACGCGAGGCATCTCCCGCCACGGCCGCACGCTGTGGGAAGACGCCAGCGGCATGCCCACCATGCTGCTGCTGCGAGCCGCCCTGCTCGGCCACCGCATCGCCCTGCCGGGGCAGGAGGTCGAGCACCTGCTTCATGACCGCAACACCGCTGCCCATCACGCTAGCGGTTCCGCTAGCCTTCCTCGAAACGGATGCCCATGACCACCACCCCGACCGGCGAGATCGAGAACCTGGACCCGGACATCACTCCGGCCATCGCCGCCCACGTCCTGTTCCACTTCCACCGGGGCGGCCTGCCCGGTCCGCTGTTCTACCGGCGGCTCCTGACCGCTATCGAGGTGGCCAGCGCCGACCAGCGCGCCGCCCTCGCCCTCGCTTTCCCCGGCTGGGTGAAGGCGTTCGAGCTGGCCGCCGACCGCGACAGCGGCGGCCCCTCCCGTCTGGTGCGCATCTCCAGGATGGGAGGCACCAGATGAGCCGCCGCATCGGCGACGCGCTCGCCCTCTCGCTCGGGATCGTGGGGCTGGCCGCCGTGTTCGTGGTCGGTCTGGGCGTTTCCGCCCTGCTCATCATGGGCCTGACCTACCTGCTGCACCGCTGGTGGGAGGCCATCCCACCGATGAGCTTCGGCATGGCCGCCGGTGTCGCGGTCCTGCTTGTGCTGCTGGTCAACGTGCTCACCTGGCTGAACTTCGCCGGAGGCAGCAAGTGAACACCGTCACCTACCTGCTCGCGATGGCGGCCAAGGGCTACGAGTTCGCGGCGCGTGTTCTGCTGATCGCGATCGGCTGGATCATCCTGTGGGCCGACGTCCAGCTCCTCGTCCAGCTCGCGTGGGAGCTGTGATGGCGATCTCCACGAACGGCGAGGCCCAGGCCGTCAACCATCTGGCCCGCCTCATCTTCGGCCTCCCGCTCAACAGCATCGCCGTCCCCGACAGCGACACGGCGCGCGAGGCGCTCGCCCTGCTGGCCGACTCCGCGTACCGCAAGTACGGCGCCGGGATCGACGGCAAGCAGGTGCGCGACCTGTGGCCGCGTGCGCGCGGCTGCTCCTGCAACCGCGACCCGGTCGAGTGCAACCACGAGGCGGCTCGCGGCCAGGCCGAGGCGACGATCGCCCGCCTGCGGGAGGGCATCGAGGACGTCGCGATCCGGTCGCTGCTCTACTGCGAGGACCGGTACAGCCACGACAACGCGGCCCGGCTCAACCTGCAGGCGCTGCTCGACGACACCGCGCCGAAGGAGGCGGAGTACACGGTGATCCCCGCCCACGTGCTGGGCGGCGGAGACCTCACCGCGCTCGGCTTCGTCCTCGGCGCCCCGGTCGACGATGACCCGCTGCTGCGGCACGCCACCCTCCCTGAAGGGTGGCAGCAGCGGCCGCCCAAGGATCCCGGGTGGGTCTTCATCGAGGACCAGCACGGGCGGCCCCGCTGCCGGATCTTCAACGACCGGGCCACGAACGGCAGGCGGTGGGCATCCATCACGATCCTCCACGTCGCCATCTACGTCCGCGAGTGCGTGAACGCAGGCATGACGCCCGTCCTCGACGAGGAGTGGGCCACACGCGACGAGGTGCTCGCCGCTCTGGAACGGCTCCGCTTCTACGAGCAGGAGGCCGTCAACATCTGGGGCGACCGCACCACGCCGACAACCGAGCCGATCGTGCGGCGGGCGCGGGCGAACCTCGCCCGCGCCGCCGAGATACGTGCGGCGCTCGGCACCGCAGCGCCATCCACCACCATCACCGCCACCACCGACCAGCAGAAGGGCTAAACCATGGCCAACGAGACCACGAGCACCGAGATCAAGAGCAACGACATCGTCCGGGCCGACATCGAGGACATGACGCAGATCGCCGCCCGCACCAACGTCAGCCTGGCCGACCTGGAGCGGGTTACGATCGTCCGGACTCCGATGGTCGGGCACGGCACCACCAGCGTGGTCATCATGCACACGGCCGACGCCGCGGCGCTCGCCGAGACGGCCATGAAGGACCGGCTGCTGTGACGAGCCGGTACGTGCTGCCGGACCCGCCCGGCTCTCCGGCCGATGCGCTCACCACGACCGGCTGGGATCCGCGGTTCGCCACGTTCTGGGCGCAGAGCTACGTCGGCGACGAGCAGACCGTCTTCCGCTACGGCGTCACCCCCCGGGAGATCCCGACGCTGGAGGAACTCGCCGAACTCCTGCGCACGCACGGCATCCACCTCCCGCCCGAGATCGCCCACCAGCTTGGCCGGGACATGCGGAGCGGGGGCAGCCTGTGAGCCGCGTCCTGGGCCAACTGGCGTTCGCGTTCTTCACGCTGCTCGGCGCGGTCGGCCTGATCGCCGGCCTGTGGCGGATCAGCAGCAAGCCGCGGACCACCCCCAGCGGCGACCCGGTGTCGCGCGGCCTGGAGCCGCGGGTCCTGACCGCCGTGATCGTCGTCGTCTTCGCCGCCGAGCTGGCCGCCGTCTGGGCCAGCTGGCCCACCACCTGAACGAGAGGAACCCCCTCATGAATGCTCTCAAGAACGGCACGGCGGTCTTGACCGTCGCCGTTCTCCTCACCGCCGCCTGCGCGGCAGCGCCCACGCAAGGGCAGGTCACGCACCGCCGCTACCAGCCGCCCCGCATGTGGACGTCCACGAGCTGCGCGGCGTGGAAGACGACCACGTACAGCATCGGCAAGAACCGGCACACCAGGACCACGTGCGTGGCCCGCTACACCAACATTCACCGCAGCCTGCCGGAGTGGTACCTGACCCTCCGCGACGGCGGGAACGAGGGTGAGCGGGTCGTCGACCAGGCCACGTGGCGTCACTGCCCCGAGCGTTCGGTGTATCCCGCGTGCGAGACGGGAGACACGTGGTGAACGGCCTCATCTGGATGCTCGGCTACCCGGTCTTCCTGTTCATCGGCATGGCAATCGGCTACCTGGTCGTCATCCGGCCCGCCGCACGGGAAATCGACCGGGCCATGGACGCGGCGGCGCAGACGCAGAAGAAGCTCCTCGACGCGCGAGCCGACCATCGCGCCGCCCAGGCCCAGGCGGACGCCCACGGCGACGCGCTCAACGACATCGTCGACCTCGCCGACTGGTCCGCCGGTCTGCCCGCGGCCCGCGCCATCGCTGGTCAGGCTCTGGAGACCGGCTCCTACCCGGGCCGGTTGCGCGCCGCCCAGGACGCGCTGGAGCAGGCCGAGAAGGAGATCCAGGACCTGCAGGCGGAGAACGTCCGCGTCGCCGAGCTGGCAGTCGCCCCCCAATGACGTACCAGACCACCGTGTCCGTCTCGGCCTGGCTGCTCGTGTGGCTGCCGGCCGGGATGGGCGTGGCCGGAGCCACGGTCGGCCTGCTGCTCGGCTGGTGGGCGCGCGGACAGGACGACCAGCGGTGATCGCCGTCTACGTCATCGTCGGCTTCTTCGCCGTGATCGGCGTGCTCGTCACCGTGATCAGTCTGCTCGTGGCGGCCAGCGTCGTGCTCGACCTGCGCCGCGACCGGCGCCGCATCGAGCTCGAGCGGCTCGCCGACCCCACCCCTGACCCGGACCTCGACGACCCGTCCCTCGGCGGGCTCGTCGTCGAGGTCCCCACCCGCCTAAGGAGGCAACAGTGACATCACCCCCGCTCATCACGATCACCGTGTACGGCACGCCCGGCTCGCAGGGCTCGAAGCGGCACGTCGGCAAGGGCCGGATGGTCGAGCAGACCAAGACCGTCAAGCCGTGGCGGCAGGACGTGCGCCAGGCCGCCATGGACGAGATCGACCGCCGCATCGCCGCCGGTGAAGGGTTCGAGCGGCTGGACGGCCCGATCGTCGCCGAGATGGTGTTCACGATGGGCGACAAGCCGTCCGGCCGGCCGACCTGGTGGCCGTCCGGTGTCCGCTGGTCGAAGACCCTGTGGTGGCGTCCCGCCAGCGCGCCCGACATCTCGAAGCTTCTGAGGTCTACCGAAGACGCTCTCACGCAGGCCGGGGTGTGGAGAGACGACGCCCGCGTCACCGAGTATCGGCGGCTGGCCAAGGTGTATGTCGGCCAGCCGGGTGAGACGGACGCGCTGCGTGTCCCGGGCGCCGTGATCCGGCTGTGGTCGGAGCTGGAGGTGGCCGAGTGATCCGGCTGATCGCGCTCTTCCTCGTCCTGGCGGCGACGCTGGGCTCCGCATGGTTCGTGTTCCAGGTCGATCAGGGGGTCGCTGTGCTGATCCTCGCGGTCGGCGCGCTCCTGATCACGCCCGCCTTCTACAAGATCATGGACGGCCAGCTGGACAAGCCTGACCAGCGGGCGAAGGACGGCGAGGAGTGACCCGGGCGTCGCAGCCGTGCGGCTACGGTCCCGGTCCGTGCGGCCAGACGCCCACCCGGTTCTACCTGTTCGGGTGGCGGTGCGCCGAGCACGCGCCGCCCCCTCCACCACCGGGCTACTGCGCGCCGCTGCGCTGCTACTGCCCCGACAACGAAGGACGCCGATGTTCATCCCCGAGTACGAGCGCCCCGACCGCAAGCGCGGACAGCGACGCCACAAGCGCGCCCGACTCCAGCTCCCCATCACCCGCGTCACCGACGCCTCCGGCAACGTCCTCTGCGTCATCGAAGGGTGGGGCGTCGACGCCGACGACATTGCCGCCGCCCGCTCCCTCCACCGGCGCGGCCTGCCCGGGGGGCTCGACCCTAGCCCCGACCCGGCATGAGCTGTCGCGCTGCGACGACTGCAAGAAGCCGATCCTGTGGACCATCACCGAAGCCGGGCGCCCGTTCGCGGTCGACCCGAAACCGAACCCGGACGGCAACACGGTGTGCATCCGCGACGGGCTCGGCGTGTGGAGGTCGCGCCGGCCGACCGCCGACCGGCCGAAGGCGCTGTTCGAGCAGGTCTTCTATCCGCACGTCGCCACCTGCACGAAAGGCGTCCCGGAGCAGCTGCCGGACAACGTGACCCGGCTCGACGACGCCCGCCGGAAACGACGCGGCCTCCCGCCCAAGAACCGCCCGTGAGGGCCCGGCACCGCCAAGGGCCGGGCCCTCACCCGATCAACCCCTCAACGCCAGCCTCCTCGAGGCTGGCCAAACGTGAAAGGACCCTGATGAACCACACGAAAGCCGTGGACTCTGAGCGGAAGCGGCCCGCCGACCGCTCGTACGTCCTGTACGAGCGGTCCCACTACCGGGAGATCTATCTGCGCCGCCGGCGGAAGGGCGACCCCGACGTGTGCATCCAGGCGGCGAAGGCCCGCAACGTGCCGTGCGGCCCGCCCATCGCGATGGCGCTCACCGTCAAGACCAGCCGATACACCTCTCACCGCAGCGAGTTGCGGCGCGCTGTGTGCGCCGCCCACCTGCCCGGCTTTGCCGGGACGGGGGCGACGGGCACGAACGCGCGCCGGGCCGCGACGGAACGCGTGCTGGCCGACCACGCCGACCTGTACGAGCGGTACCTGGACGAGGAGATCGCCAAGCGGGTCGCCGACATCACGAAACAGGCCAAGGCCAAGCTGGACCAGCTGCTGGGCGGCGGGGGCGCAGGCTGATGAATGGGCCAACCCTGACGACCGAGCAGAAGCGGCGTTTCGAGGAGATCCTGGAAGAGATCCTCGGCGGCTACCCCATCGACCGGGGCATCGTGGATCACGTCATGGCGAACTTCGCTGCCGCGATGGACTACTGGTGCCAGCCGGACCAGCTGACGATCGTCTACACCGGGTCGCGGCTGGCGGACCGGCAGAAGGTCCGCAAGGACCTGACCGAGCTGTACGACCGGTACGGCGGCTTCCGCCTCCTCATCGGCTACGACCGGGTCAAGGACAAGCCGTCCGGCGGCGACCGGTACGCCTACGAGTGGGCGGCGGCCGTCCCGGATGTGACAGTGGAGCTCCACCCCGCGCCGTGGCACATCCCCGAACTGGCGAAGGCGGCCGGCCCGATCCGTAACGGCTACATGATCGGCCTCGTGCAGGGGCGGAGCGGCCGGTACGGCATGCTCGCGCACCTGTTCGACGGGTCGACCGGGTCCGCGGGGGCCGCCGCGTTCGCCCGGCACGTCGGCATGGCCGTGTGGGGGAGGCCCGCATGAGCCGCAAGAGCGACGTGGAGAAGATGGTCCGCAGCGAGGCCAAGAGACACCGCTTCACGGTGGAGAAGGTCGGCAACGAGTGGAAGGTCACGAACCCGGCCACCGGCCTGTCGCAGTGCGTGCCGGACAGGGTAGGTGGCGAGAACCTGCTGAACGCGCGGTCGAGGGTGCGGCAGCTCGCCACGCGCACCCCCATGCAGGCGGCCGTCGCCGCCGACACTCCCGAGCAGGAGCGGCGGCAGGGCGCCAACTGGGCAATCCAGGAGCTGATCGCCGCCGCGTACCGGTCCGGTGTGACCTTCGACATCGAGCACGGCCGCCTGCGCATCAACGCCCACATGGACAACCGGTCCTGGGTGGACGTGCTGCGCAGGCGTGAGGCCGAGGTGATGACGTTCCTCGTCGGCGAGTTCGCCCGGTACCCCCAGCCCGTCCCCGGGTCCGACCCTGGACCTGAGCCCGACCCTGAACTTGAAACGCCGCAAGGAGCTGATGAGTCAATGCCGAGGATCGGCGACGTCGCCCGTATCGACAGCGGGAGCCGCAAGGAGGACCTGGCCGCCGACGCGCAGGCGCTGTGGGGGCTGCTGCGCGAGCTGGCCGCGAAAGACGGCGACGAGCGGGGCAGCAACGCCCGGCAGGACGGTGTCCTGTGGACGGGCACGCTGTCGTCGATCCTGCGTACGGTCGGCCACGACTGGGATCCGGTCTACCGGGAGGAGGTGGTCACTCACCTGAAGCAGACCGGCCACATCCGCTGCCAGCAGCGCGGGAACCCGTCGATCTGGTGGATCCGCGACGCCTGGGACGACGGCGGACTCACGGTCACCCGCAAGCCGACACCTGCGGATGTGCCGCGCAAGACCGCGAAGCCGGCACCGGCTCCTGTGGCATCCGCAGCGGCACCGGCAGCGCCCGCGCCGGACCAGTTCGCGCAGTTCATCGACATGCTGCAGCAGGCGCAGACGGCGGCCGCCACGATCGCGCAGCTGGAGAGCGAAATCGCCAGTCTGAGGCGCGAGGTCGACGAGAAGGACGCGATGTTCCTGTCCGTGCGGGCGGAGCTGCGGGCCGACATCGAGGCGTTGCAGGCCGAGAACAGGCGGCTCAGACAGGAGCTGGCGAAGCTGGAGCCGTTTAAGCAGTTCATCAAGGCAGTGAAGGAGACGGATCTGTGAGCCTTCTCGCTAGCGAGCGCGCAAGTGAAATGCTGCAGGCGGGGGCCGCGGGCTGCGAAGCGCGCCTCGATACGCCTGACGGCAGAGCGTGCGGGGACGAGCCGGTGGGCCGGTTCGAGTCCCGTTGCCGGTGCTGGCTGGCGCACCGGCGAGTGGCGCTGCTGTGTTCGCACCATCTGCGGGAAGGCCGCACTGGGCTGGGCGGTTGTGCGGCCTGCTGGAGTGTGGGTTACCCGTGCCAGCGGGCGATCCTGCGCGAGGCGACGTGACCGTGGCGTGCAACGTGCGGAGCTGGGGGCCGGACGGGCCGGAGTGCGGCGGCGAGACGGTGACGCGCCTCGTCCTGACGTGCGCCCACCAGCACCTGGAGGCGGACGAGCACTGCCAGGATCACGCCGGGGACGTTCTCGGCGGTGGCGAGCTGTGGTGTTCGCCGTGCGGGCGGCGCGGCCACATCTGCCGGTCGTGGCCGATCGCGGAGTACGACCAGGACGGGAACCGGCGCGACCTGCAGGGGGGACGATGACCGGCCAGGCCGGAGCCCGTGCCGGCTGCGTCGCCAGGAGCGGCCCGCACGAGGAGGAGTGCGGCGGAGAGGTGGTAGTGCGCCTCGTCGCCGGGTGCATCCATGAGCACCTGCTGCTCGCCGCCGCGTGCCAGTACCACGTCCAGGAGTTGGCCGAGCGGCGCATGCACTGCGTGCTGTGCTTCGACGTCGACGGGCACCAGTGCGTCGTGGCTGTCCTGGGCGAGCTGGACGGGGACGGCAGGCTGGTGGTTCTGCGTGGATAGGTCCGGGTCGTACCGTGATCAGCGTGATGCCCTTCCCTCAGGGCGCGCCAGTTCGTCGAGCGCGTTGAGGGGGTTGGGTGAGCGCACGCCTGGTGGGCGAGGTGGCGGCGTGGTTGGCTACGCCCGCGGCGAAGGAATTGACGGCGGCCGAGCGGCTGGTGTTGCTGATCATCGCCGAGCGGACGTGGAAGGAGACGCGGCGGTTCCGTGTGCATGCGATCGACAAGTGGGACAACGGCACGTCCATCACCGCGACGGAGACGATCGCGATGCGGGCTGGGGTGACCGTGGACGGGCTGACGAAGATCCTGCGCCGCCTGGCCGAGCACGGGGTCGAGGTGCGTGTCCCGATCGGGAGACGGCGTGACGGGTCGCCGGTGTTCGCGGTGCGGGGGAGGGCGACCGACTACCGCATCCCGGAGCTGCCCGCGTCGGTCGAGTTGCCCGCCCGCCCGTCCGGGTAACTCGACTGTGCTGGCCTGTGGATAACCCGCTGATGATCATGGTGTGTCCGATTTATGACCGGACGCGCGGGCGGGCATTCGCGGCCCAGCGGGCGGGCAATCGTCTGAATTGCCCGCCCGCGCGGGCGGGCCCAACCCTCTTACAACACCCCTACATAAACCCTCTTCTTGTGGTGACCGTCCACACACCTACAGGTGGAAAAGGCAAGATCATCGCCCGCCGGACTTGTGGACAACCCGCTAGCGAAATTGCGAGTGAGAAGGAGAAACCCATGGCCGCAGACCCCGACATCGAAGCCGCCTGGAAGACCATGCGCGCCAACGTACGCCGCATCCTCCAGCCCTACGTCCAAGACGCCCTCCTCGAGGAGCGCGTCACCGACATCTCCGACTGGCTCAACGCCAACGGCTGGAAACCCCCGCTCCGCAGAATCGACCCGATCATCGCCGCCGGTCGCGCAGCCCGCGACCAGGCCGCCCGCACGGAGCAGCAGTGACCGGCGAGACCGCCCCGTCGTGCTGGTGCGCCGACCCCGGCCGCACCGACGACGAGATGTACCAGTGCCCTGCCGGCGACGCAGGCGAGGACTGCCTCGCGCACGACTATCTCGCCACCGGCGGCGCCCTCCCGTTTCGCGGCCACGGCCGCTACCCCCTGCCGTCCGTCAGCGACTTCGCCAACGCAGTCGACGCCGCCCAGACGGCCCGCACGGAGCGGCAGGTGACCAGCAGCCTCGACGAACTCCGCGTGACCCTGACCATCCAGCTCACCCCGATGTTCGACCAGATCGGGCAGGCCATCCGCAGCCTCGGCCGCGGATTCACGCACATCCTCGACGCCTGGCACAGCCAGGACCCGCGGCAGCGCCGCATCCTCCTCAAGGAACGCGACCGGCTCGCACGCGACGAACGCAACGCCCGCTGGCCGGCCGCCACCCGCACGAAGACCGCCTACCACCAGAGACGACGATGAGCCTCGCCAAGCACCAGCCCGAACCACCGCCGCTCAGCGACGACTGCGTCTGGCTCCAGAGCATCGACCAAGCCGACCCCACCTGCTACCAGCACAACCTCACCGCCGACCAACACCGTCAGGACCAGGGGACACGAATGACCCTCGTCCGCAACAGCGGCATCCCGAAAGGCCCCAAGTGAGCGCCATCCCCGCCATCACCCTCATCTGCAACCACAGCGCCTGCACCACCCACGCCGTCCTCATCGGCGCAACCGACCCCGCCGAAGCCCGCCGCGAAGCCGCCACCCGAGGCTGGACCAGCCACCACCACCAAGGGCGCGGCCACCAGCACGACCACTGCCCCGAACACTCAAAGCCGCCCAGACCAGCCAAGACCAAGCGCACCCTTCGCGATCGAGCCCGCAACCTCGCACGCCAAGCCCTCACCCTTCCACCGCTGCCCGCGCTCGGCATGTCCTCTCGTCGCTGACTGGTTTGTGCTCATAAGTCCGATTCGCAGCGATCGCTAGCGAAACCGCAAGCGTGAATCATCCCCTCGAACCCCCCAGACGCGTCTGCAGACCACCACAGAGACGCGACTGGGGGGTTTCTGGTGTCATCCCATCAAGAGCATGATCAAAAGCTGTCAGCGTGGATCTCAGCGCTTCAAGATCAAGGGAGCGCAGCAGACGAACCCGACAAACCCGGCGTCAGCAACTGGCGCTATTAGACGCGGGGTCCAAGAAAGAGTTACTAGACAAGCCATCCAATAACGCCGATCCACAACCCTCGTCAGTCCAGACTGACAAGCGCCTATGGGTGTCAAGCTGGGCTGACAAGCACCCGTCTCGTCAACCTAGGCTGACGTGATCGCCAAGCGCTGTGTGTGTCTCTGCGACTCGACACGGGGGGGTGACCTGGAGTCGGGGGGTGCGTTCCCGAGCATCCATGAGCGCTCGCAGCGCTCCCTAGGGGGTGCGCGCGGGGGTGTCCTGGGGGGTGTCTCGGGAGGTGCGGCGGGGGTGCGTTACAGGAGATGGCCGCGCGTTACACGTGTCGGCGTATAGTCTGACCTGAGGAAACTACCGTTATCACCTCGTTATGAATGAGTCGGTAACGCACCTCCTTTGACTCTCGATTCCTAGACGTGAGACTCAACGCACGACACAAGATCAGCGCAACGGTGGCCACGGCCGCCGGTGTGCTGGCTCTCTGTGTCCTCACAGCGCCCGCCAACGCGGGCATGTCCATGGACGACTGCCCCGTGGGCGTCGTCTGCACCGAACCGCCCGCGTCCCCAACGGACACGGGCACAACCCCCGGGGAGGTCATCACCACAACGAAGCTGGTCACGGTCACGGCGACGGCTACGGCCACCGCCACGACTACGGCCACCGCTACGGCCACGGCCACGCACACCACTACGGCCACAGCCACCACTACGGCGACCGCAACGCAGACGGTCACGGCCACGCCCGCAGTCTCGTTGCAGACGATCACAGCGCAGCCGCAGCCAACGGCCGCGCCCGTGGTCCCGCCGACGTGGCCCGCCGCCTCGTCCACCGAACGCCAGGCGTCGGAAGAACCCATTATCTTGCCGACTCCTGACAACGGTGGACCGATGGCAAACGCGGTCAACTCGCTAGCGAAACAGCTAGCGAACCAGGCCAACGCCGTCGCCAACACGGGCATACCGCCTCAGGTGGCGGTCGCTGGTGGCGGTGCTGGACTGCTGGCATTCGCCATCATCGGCGGCGTGACCGTGATCATCCTCCGCGCGCGGAAGGCGAACAAGCGCCGCCGGAAGCACGCTGCCCCTAGCGAGACGCCGCAGACCAGCGGCGACGCGCCGACCGAAACCATCCCCAACCCGTAACCCCTATGGCGCGCCCGCAAAGGGCGGGCGCGCCCCCTCTCAACAGGAGAAACAAGTGGAATTCAAGCTCTCGCCGACCGCCATCCTTGACCGCATCCTCGCCGCGATCGACGCCGACCCGCGTCAGTCCGGCTCCGGCGGCTCGTGGGACCGTGACGTCCGCCGCGCCGGACTCCCCGTCATCGCGTCTCACGTGATCGCGGGCACGTTCAAGCTGGGCAAGGACCAGCCGAACTACGCCGACGACATGATCGCCTGCCCCGAAGGCGTCGAGGCCGACGTCATCGACAAGCGCGACGGCAACAAGCCGAAGATCTTCCGCAGCACCATCGGCAAGCTGGCGCTCGGCGGACTCAAGGACGACGACCCGCTGGCGCAGACGCCCGCGCCGACCGCCGAAAAGCTGCGCACCATGCGCGCCGAGATCCAGCGGGCGGAAGAGCTCATGCAGCTCCGCGCGCGCGTGGCGGAACTCGACATGCGCAACGCCGACTTGCAGCAGGAGAACACCCGGCTCACGGAGGAGTTGAACGCCGTCCGTACGGAGCTGAACAACGTCAAGGCCGCGAACCCCAGCCCCAAGCCTGCCCCTAAGGGCGCGGCCAAACCCGCTAGCGGCACCGCCAGCAAGTAACCCCCAACGCCGCGCCCCCGCACCCCCGGGGGCGCGGCACCTACCCGAACGGAGATCAGACCATGATCAGGCCCGACGCGGTCGCCGCGTACGCGACCGCCGCCACCGCCTCACTCAACCGCGTGCTCTGGATTCTCGGCCTGGGCATGCTCGATGCGAAGTTCCCCGTCAAGGACGGGGCCGTACTCGCCAACGTGCCGCGCCGTCCGCGCCGCACCATGTACGCGCGGCTCGTGAACATGCCCGACACCCTGTCGCGCACGGTCGCGATCAGCGCCTGGTGCGTCTATGACGAGATCCTCTCGCAAGTTGGGCGCGGCGAGATGATCAACCCTGCTGTACTCCGCTCCCACACGGCAGCGCTCCGCGATCACGCGCACATGATCGAGGGCGCGAACGTGGTCAGCCTCGCCGAACGCGTCATGGGGCACGCCGCCATGGCGGTCGCCGACACCTTGCCCGACATCCCCGTACGCGACTGACCTACCCAGCCCGCCGCGCCCCCACTTCCCCGGGGGCGCGGCCCTACCCGAAAGCGAGCCACCATGGCTGACAAGCGCCCCACCAACGAACTGATTCAAGACGCCGTACTCATGTTCATGGGGATCATGGCGCGCACCAACGGCCCGTCCCTGGTCATCCCCTGCCCGATCGTGGGCGACACGGAAGACCTGGTAGTGCCGCCCCGCAGCGACACGGCAGAGGCGGCCGTACGCGCCTACGCCGATCACGCGCCATCGTGGATCGGCGGGCCAGTGAGCCGCGCCATCATCGCCATAGATGAACTGTCCTACGTGACCGTGTGCCGCGCGGAGTCGGCGAAGGGCACGCCGATGCGTCACGCGTGCCGCCAGGAGATCCGCCGCTTGCTCGGCGTGCTCCGCCAGATCACGGATGACCTGGCGGAAGCCGCGCGGATCAACTAGCCGCGCGAACCGAGCGCCGCACGCCAACCAGGCGTGCGGCGCTTCCATTTGCCCCGCCCCCCACCCCCCGCCGCCGGCCGCGCGGGCGCCTGCATCCGGCGTCGCTTTTCTGCCTCATGCTGGTGGTGTGTGGGTGGATCTTGTTTCGGCTGCGGGCCGGTGTGGGGTGTCGGTGGGGTCGGTTCGGCGGTGGGTGGGGGAGGGGTGGTTTCCGCCGGACGCGGCCGGGCCGACGACGCGGTTGGATGGGTCGGGTCGGCGGGTGGTGCGGCTGGATCGTCTGCTGGTGGTGGAGCGGGCCATGCGACAACGGCGGTGCAACCGAGGAGCCCGGCCGGGGGCGTTGCGCCCGAAGAGGGCGCGGTAGGCGCCAATCAGTAGGAAGATCAGCACAAGGACGAAGGTGAGCGCGCCGATGATCGAGTTGGCGGTGAGGACGAGCTCGTCGACGAGGTGGCGAAACTCGCTGAGACGCTGGGGGAGCCCGCTGCATGGTCCCAACACTTGGTGTCCACTCTCGATTCGCGCCCCCGCTGGCGGGCCAGCTCCGTTGTGCGGTCGCTCTTCCTGACGACCTGCTGCGGGGTACGAATCGATGTGTGGTTGTGCGGGATCCGGTAGCGGGCGCCTTCTAGGAACAGAACAAGATCCTTTAGAACCCCTCATAATCCTCGTTATGGGGGTGTATGGTGATGATCTCCCCGGGACCCCGGGAGGATCACCACCTACCCGAAAGCGAGCACCATGACGAGTCCCGACGCGCAGCTGTACGCCGCGGTGCTGCAACGCGCCCGCACCCGCTGGCCCGACGTCACACCCGAAGGCATTGCCGCCGCGCTGCAGACCCGCGCGCCGGAGGCCGCCGCCTTGTACGAGGTCGCCGGCCCCGAGCTGGAGCGGCTCGCCGTCGGCAACCCCGCCCTGCAGGAGGCGCTCACCGAGATCGCCACCCGCCCAGGCGAGGGCGCACCGTGACCGCCGAGCTGGCGCCACGGCCGGCCGGTGACCTCGCGTTCCCGCCCGGCCTGCTCGGCTACGTTCAGGACCTGACGAAGGCGTGGCTGCTCAGCTACAACTCCCCGAACACCCGCGACGCCTACCGGCGCGACATCGAGATGTGGTTCGCCTTCTGCACCGACACCAAGCTCGATGTCGCGGAGGTGCGGCGGCCGCACGGCGACGTCTACAAGCGGTGGCTCGACCTGCAGGCCGGCCAGTCCCTCCCCGCGAAGACGCTCGCGCGGCGGCTCGCCACAGTGTCGTCCTGGTACGGCTACCTGGTGGAGGAGGAGGCGGTCGAGTTCAACCCGTTCGAGCGGGTACGGCGGCCGAAAGTGAACCGGCAGCACTCCGAGACGGTGGGCCTCACCCGCGCCGGAGCCCGCGACGTACTCCACGCGGCCGACCACGACCACGGCCGGGAACGGCTCCGCACGGCGGCGCTGATCCGGCTGCTCATGGAGACCGGCATTCGGGTCACCGAGGCGCTGGCCGCGCAGCTGCCCGATCTCGGGCACGAGCGCGGCCACCGCACCCTGCGGATCGTCGGCAAGGGCGACAAGCCGAAGACGCGGAAGGTCCCGCCGGCGGCGGCGTACGCGATCGATGTCTACCTGACCCACCGCGCCGAACGCGCCGGGATGACGGTGGAGCAACTGGACGGGCCGCTGTTCGCGTCCGGCTCCGGCCAGCGGCTCGACCGCAAGGACGTGTACGAGCTGGTAGAACGCATCGGCCGCCAGGCCGGGATCACCGGGCTGCACCCGCACCAGCTGCGGCACACGTTCGCAACGCTGGCGGAGGAGGCGGGCGTCAGCGTGAAGAAGATCCAGGAGGCGCTCGACCACGTGAACTCCTCGACCACCGACATCTATCTGACCGCAGCCAGGCGGCTGGAAGATGACCCGTCCGACCTGGTCGCCGCAGCGATCGAGTGACGTGGAAACTGCCGCTGACGTGGCTATTAGAGTTTCTCCCGAGTATAAACGTGGCCAAAACTCGGGTACCCTCATGGAGTTACTGACTAGTGCGCCAGAATGGCGTACCTGAAGTCTTTTGTGGCGCTAGACTGCCCTTAGTCGTTGCCTGGAAACTTCTCGAAACGCGGGCCGCTGTCGCGAGGCGGCCGAGCATGTTCGGTCTCCTCAGTCCGAGGTATCGATCAACGAGAAGGGATCCTCATGGAGGGGATGCTAGGCACGGGCCCTGAGGGGTCGGGCGATCGGGCTGTACTGGTGCTGTTGGCACTGCTGCAGCTGCTGCTGACCTCGCTTGATTTATACCTCAGGGTGCGGGGGCTCAGCTAGGACACCTAGCCGGGCCCCCGCCAGGTAGGCGAACGGTCCCGTTCCTCGGCATCGATACTGAGAGCGGGGCCGCTTCGTCTGTACTCGTATCTTAGCAAGACGGGGCCGCACTTTCCGCCAGACAATCTGATATCACAGATTATTTAGCAGTCCAGATATTGCTTTGCTGCGAGCTTTTCTATGTTCGTGTCTCGGAAGTTTTAAGATAGTTCCTTGGCGTAGTTGGATGTGTCCTAATCGGTGGAAGCAGTCTTGGACTAGCCGTAGTCGCTAAGACGGCCGACTAACAGGTGTCCGCATCGTAGTGAAGTTAGTGAGGTCCGGCGCGCTTACGGTGGGGCCGGTTGCGGAGTCGTGCGCGCCGCTTGCCATGGCTTGACAACCGTGTGTACCCTCATGATCAGTCTGGGATTCGTATAGGTACGCGAGGTTTCCTCCCGCGTGCACGGTTCAGGCGACGCGCTGAGAGCGTCTCTCCCGCACGAACACGAGCTTCCCGATATCCCGGGGTACCCCCGGGACGATCACGTCTCAGATTCAAGATCGCGAGCTAGGCCCTGGATACTCCCCGGTCCAGGGGCCTTTTGCATGCCCTCACCAGCACCGAAAGGCCCTTCCCTGGCTTGGACAAGGGCCCTCGCCTGCTGACGGACCGCCTGCATCCAACCCTGCGGATCCGCGTCGTAGAACTCGCACTTCTCCTGCCAGCGGGCGAGTCCATCACGGATGTCGTCGAGTGAATGAACCCACTCGCCCTCGTCGGCGGTTCCGTGCCACACGACGCCGGGACGGTTTGCATCGCGACAAAGATCAAACCCATGCAGGTACTGCAGAGCCGTGAGGACCAAGGGAGGGCAGCCGGCGGATGCCCCCTCACCCTCCACCCACGAAGCCGCCCAGGCATGCACGGCCTCACGGGTCACGTCACCCGCAGCTAGCGCTCGCCATCGAGCAGCCACCTCCTCACGGCTTGGCGGTGGCAGCGACGAATTGGGGACGCTCATGCGCCCACCATTTCAGCCATGCAAGCCATGGGTCCACACCGATCAACCTCTTGATCACCCTTGCTGGCGCCGACGACGCGCTTGGCCTCCCTCCGAAGGGCCTCTCATGTGGTGGCACTCGATCGACTACCTCAAGCGGGACGGCCGCCAGCGCGGCATGCTCGTACACCGCGGCTTCTCGCTCCACCGTGTGCCCCGGCTCATGCTGTGGTGCCGCCTGCGCGGGCACCGGCCCGTGGTCGACGGGTACGGCCCGCACAAGCCCGGCCTGGATGCGGCCCGCTGGGTGGCCTGCGGCCGATGCGGCGTCCGCCCCGACCCGCAAGGCAGTCTCGACCCTGACGGCTGGGAGGTCGGCCAGTCCTACGACGGGCCATACGCAGGCGACGAGATGAACGACCCGCTGATGAGGGCACTCCTCGGCCCCGGGAACACGGTCATCAAGGGAGGCATGCACCTGCCCGGCCGGTGGCCCGCCACACCGACTGGGACGCTCGGAGGCGAGCTCGTCATCGGTCGCACGTTCGGCGTCTTCTCCGCCGAGGTCACCATCGGCGCGGCCGGCGCGGAGCACACCCTCGCGGCGCATCTGCGGGTGTGGCCGTTCGGCGCGTTGTACCTGCACACCGAAGGGTTCGGCGCGTGGCTGCAGCGCCGCCTCATCCCCGAGGGCTACACGTCGCGGGCGATCAACGTGTCGGTCGACGACTGGGCGATCCGCTGGCAGCTTTGGGCCCGCGAAGGCGAATGGTCGCGGAATGACCCATGGTGGATGCACGGCCGGATCAGCCTCGACCTGGTCCAAGCGCTGTTCGGCCCGAAGCGGTACAGCTACGAGACGGTCGACGGGCCAATGCTGGGCTGGGTGACGATGCCCGAGGGCGACTCCCACCAGATGCAGTTGAAGCTGGAGCGGGTACGGCTCGGCCGGCCCCGGCTCAACCGCGCCGCGAAGTACCACTGGTCGGTGGAGTGGACCGCGGACTCGCCCGGCATCGAGACCAGGCCCGGTAAGGGCGGCATCATCAGCGCGTCCGTGCGGGTGCCGGACGAGGCTGTCGAGGCCCGTTGCTGGGACGTGCTCGCGTGCGCGCTCATCGCACGGAAGCTCG
Organism: Nonomuraea sp. CA-141351; assembly: GCF_050944675.1. Taxonomy (NCBI): domain Bacteria; kingdom Bacillati; phylum Actinomycetota; class Actinomycetes; order Streptosporangiales; family Streptosporangiaceae; genus Nonomuraea; species Nonomuraea sp. CA-141351. The sequence goes on along the minus strand of NZ_CP191982.1, from coordinate 5,796,697 downwards.
GCGAAGACCGAACCCGGTACGGCTACCGCCCCGAGAACATGGAGGGTTGATGCGGCGGATCGAGCACATGCGGCTGCACGAGATCCCGCGCGCTGTCCGCAACCCGAAGGAACACGACCTCGACGGCATCCGCGCGTCGGTGGAAGCCTTCGGCTGCACCGTCGCCGGCGAGCTCGACGAGCGGACCGGCCGCCTTGTCGTCGGCCACGGCCGCCTGCAGGTGCTGGAGCAGATGGCGGCCGACCGGGTGTCTCCGCCCGAGGGGATCCTGGTCGACGACGACGGCACATGGCTGGTGCCGATCGTGCGCGGCTGGTCGTCCCGCTCGGACGCGGACGCGGAGGCGTACCTGGTCGCGAACAACCGCACCACCGAAAAGGGCGGCTGGGAAGAGCGGATGCTCGCCGAGGTCCTCGCCGACGTGCGCGACGCCGACCCGGACCTGCTACTCGCGGCCGGTTACACCGATGACGACCTGGCCGACCTCGCCGACGCCATCGCAGGCGCGGACGGCAGCGACCGCGACGAGGAGCTGCCCGACCCGGGCGACGCAAACGAGGACATACGCCCCGAGGTGTGGGGCATCATCGTCACCTGCGACAACGAGACCGAACAAACCCGTCTCCTCGAACGCCTGGCCGACGAGGGATGGCAGGTCCGCGCCCTCATGTAGCCGCTCAGTCTAGTTCGAGAGGACTTTTGCCAGAGCGACGGATCTCGGTGTCTATATAAAGGAGAAACATCCTGTCGGCTAGTCGCACCCATAGAGCATCGAGGAACCTCGGACGATAGGGCTGCTGATCTTTCGCCAATGTGAACCGAGGAATGATCTTGCCGCGATCTCTAGCGAGTGACAACTTAAGGCCACGCGATTGCTGGAGCACGATGAACCAGTTTAGGTAGACGTGCGCGATGGTCCCAAGGATAAGGTCAATGCGTCCCCGGCCTCGGGAGAGGACAGCGGCTGTCGCGAACGCTAGGCCGCTGGCAAGCTTTAAGAGCTTCCCCGGACGCTCGTTGACCAGGGCAACAAGCTCTTCAGCACGGATGTCAGCGCGCCAGCGGTCGACGTATTGGTGGCGGGCCGACCAGCGCACCAACCTGCGCGCGAGCCAGGGCGAGATGTCACACATCTCATTGACTAGGAGTCCTAAAAAGACGCCGATGATGATCTCGACTGTATTCAACGCGTACCACCGACCAGGAGCGCCATAAGACGGGCCAGGGAGACAAACCCGAGCGCTGGTCGCGGTTCGAACGCTGCGGGCCGACGCTGAGCGAGAAGGGACCGGGCGGCGGGAACGCCGTCGCCTGTCAGTCGGTAGAAGCGGCGGCGAGGGCCTGATTGGTCTGGACCGAGTTGTTCCCACTCGCCAGTGATCCAGTGCGCGTCTTCGAGTCGGTCGAGCACCTTGTAGACGGTGGGACCGGCCCGCTTAGTGGCTTTCATGATGGCCCAACCGTGCACCTGCTCGTCGTTGTCGAAGGCACGGACAAGGACTTCGAGTACGTCGAGGGTGGGCTGGGTGATCCGTTCGAGACCTGCCATGTCGCTATCGTACCTAGGTGAAATAAGGGCTGGGCGCCCTTTGGCCAAACTGCTCTGGAGGAGGTGTGGTGCGCGCCCAGATCACAGTGTCGTCGCCCGTCAAACGCTCCGCACGTGTCCTCCAGCTCCAGGGCCTGTTCGATGTGCCCATCGAGGAGAAGCTGACCAACGCCTGGTCAGTGGAGCTGCCCGTCGAGGACAAGCTGTGGAACGTCGGCCTGCTGGTTGGCCCGTCCGGCGCGGGCAAGTCGACGATCGCGCGCAAGCTGTGGCCGGAGGCCCTCGTCGGCGAGCAGGAGTGGACGGACCGGGCGCTGGTCGACGACTTCCCGAAGGGCATGAGCGTCAAGGACGTCGTGGCCTTGCTCGGCGCGGTCGGCCTGAGCTCGCCCCCGGCGTGGATGCGGCCCTTCAGTACGCTGTCGAACGGGGAGGCGTTCCGCGCGGGCCTGGCCCGGGCGCTGGCCGACAGTGACGGCCTGGTCGTCATCGACGAGTTCACCTCAGTGGTGGACCGGCAGGTCGCGAAGGTCGCGTCGCACGCCGTGCAGAAAGCGGTACGGCGGCGCAACCGGCAACTCGTGGCCGTGACCTGTCACTATGACGTGCTCGACTGGCTGCAGCCGGACTGGGTGTACGACGTCACCGCCGCCTCGTTCACCTGGAGGTCGGTTCAACCCCGGCCCCCGCTCCGGCTCGACATCCACGAGGCCGACCGCTCCCTCTGGCAGGTGTTTAGCCGCCATCACTATCTGACCGCCGAATTGCATCGCGGTGCCCAATGTTTCGCCGGATACGTGAATGGCGAATTAGCGGCTTTCACGAGTTACCGCCATTTCCAGCACCCTCGCACGAGGAATCTGAAAATGGCGCACCGCACGGTCGTCCTGCCGGACTATCAGGGGCTGTCGCTCGGCGGCCGGATGACCGAGTGGATGGGGCAGTACCTGTACGAGCGCGGCTACCGGCTGCGCGCTGTGTCCGCTCACCCGGCGCTGAACGCCTACCGCGCCCGCAGCCCGCGCTGGCGGATGCAGCGTAAGGACCGCACGCTCGGCACCAGCAGCAAGCACGCCTGGATGCACGAGCAGTCCCTCGACCCCCGGCGGCTCGGAGTGATCTCCTTCGAGTACGTGCCACCCGTCACCCCCCGTTCAGGGCGGCCAGTAGCGCCAGCTCAGGGTCCACCTTCTTCCTGAACCGGGGCGCGACCTGGTCAGCCGGCACGTCCCGTATCCGGGACAGGCGGATCGCGCCGGCGTCGTGCTCGGCGAACGCACGCCGCCAGTCTGGGGGCGCGCGGAAGAGGCGTCCTTGCTGGCCCTTCGCTTCCAGCAGCCGCACTGCAGGCTTCGGGTTCGACCACAGCCAGTGGAAGCAGCCCAGCCTGGCCCACGGGGATTCCCAGTCGCGGACGATCTCGCCCAGCACGGCGGAGCCGAGAATGACCCCCCGGTGGAGCGGCCCGGCCAGCTCGATGCCGAGTTGGTCCATGAGTTTGAACCCGCGCGGGTCGATCTTGGTTCCGGCCTGGATGAGGAGTTCTCCCTGGTAGGCGGTCGTCCACGTGCGGTTCTCGACCGGTTTGAGACCGGCGATGGTGAGGGCGGCCCAGGGTTGCTGAATGGTGATCATTCGCATTTCTTGCATTTTCGCAGATTAACCCATTAATCCCGACCGCGAACTGTGTGCGTGGTCACATCGATTCTTTCGGGGGTTCCCCTCATGGGCCGTCCCAATAAAGCGCGTGCGGTCGCCATTGCGGAGCGCCGGACAAAGGCCGTTCAAATGCGGCTCGCGGGCCTGCCGTACCGGGCCATCGCCGACAAGCTCGGCTACGCCTCCGACGCCGCCGCGTCCAAGGACGTCACGCGGGCCCTGCAGATGGCGTCCAAGGCGCAGCAGGAGTCCAGCGAGGAGCTGCTGCAGATCGAGATCGACCGGCTCGACCGCATGATGGCGTCGCTGTGGACCAAGGCGTGCGGCGGCGACGTGAAGGCGGTCGAGGCCGTCGAGCGGCTCATCTCGCGGCGTTGCACGCTGCTGGGCCTGGACCTGATCAACCGCAATGGCGCCGAGAACAGCGACGTGATCAGCCTGCTCGGCAATCTGTTCCAGATGATCGAGGCCACCAACGGTCAGGTTGCGCTCCCGGCGTCCGTCACCGCCGACGCGGACTTCGAGGTGGAGGCGGTCGAGGTGGTGGGGTGAGCGGCGTCGTCACCCTGTCGCCGAAGCAGGCCAAGTCCATCGCGGAGGCGACTGCCCGCATCAACATCTGGTCGGGCGCGGTCCGCAGCGGCAAGACGATCGCGTCGCTGCTGCGGTGGCTGATGTACGTGGCCACCGCCCCGCGCGGTGGTTCCCTGGTCGTGGTCGGCAAAACGAACGACACCATCGCCAGAAACGTCTTCGAGCCGCTCATGGACCCGGCGCTGACCGGCCCGGTCTCCCGCCGCATCTTCTACAACCGGGGCGCGCCGACCGCGAACGTGCTCGGCCGCCGGATTGAGATCATCTCGGCGAACGACATCCGCGCCGAGAGCAGGTTGAGGGGCATGACCTGCGCCGGGGCGTACGTCGACGAGGCCACCCTGATCCCCGAGACGTTCTGGGACCAGCTCCTGGCCAGGTGCAGCGTCACCGGCTCGATGATCTTCTGCACCACGAACCCCGACGCGCCGAACCATTGGCTACGGAAGCGGTTCATCCTCCGCCAAGGCGAGCTGGACCTGCAGTTCTGGCACTTCGTCCTCGACGACAACCCATCGCTCGACCCGGCCTACGTGGCCAACCTCAAGGCCGAGTACTCCGGCTTGTGGTACCGGCGCTACGTGCTCGGCGAGTGGTGCATGGCCGAGGGCGCCGTGTACGACATGTTCGACCCCGACCGCGACATCGTCGACACGCTGCCGCTGATGGAGCGGTGGATCGGCGTCGGCGTCGACTACGGCACCGTCAACCCGTTCAACGCACTGCTCGTCGGCGTGTCCGTGCCCGACGAGCACGGACAGCGGCGCATCTACCTCGCCAGCGAGCTGCGCTACGACTCCAAGAAGGAGCGCCGCCAGCTCACCGACGCCGAGTACTCCAAGCGGCTGCAGCACTGGCTGGAGAACATCCCGGCCAGCCACGGCCCCGGCACGTACGGAGTGCGGCCGGACTGGCTGGTCGTCGACCCGTCCGCCGCGTCGTTCATCACGCAGCTGTACCACGACGGGTTCGCCCCGATCGCAGGCGACAACTCGGTGCTCGACGGCATCCGCACCGTCTCCAACCTGATCGCGGCCGGGAACCTCAAGGTGCACCGCTCCTGCGAGGGCTGGCTGTCGGAGATCGGCTCCTACAGCTGGGACGACAAGAAGGCCGCCGCCGGTGACGACGTCCCTATCAAACTCGACGACCACGCCCTCGACGCGGGCCGGTACATCCTGCACACGGCGCAGGCGGCATGGCTCCCGCTGCTGGAACCCGTCCCCGCCTACTGATCGTCTCCTGACCTCCGACTCCCCGGGCCCTGTCCTCGTGCTCCTACGGTCGCACGCCTTCGAGCGGCGACAGGCCCTGGGGTTAGACGGCTCCGCGACGGCACCTTCCGGCCGCCAGCGTCGAGCCCGGTGTGGTCCTGGCCCGCGGTTGTTGAGGGGCAGCCGCCGGCCGGGACCACACTCACACGCCCACGAAGGGAGACGGCGAGCATGGCGGGCGCCAGCAACACCTTCGACGGCGGCGCCGCGGCGACCGAGATCACACCCGCCAACTCCGGCGGATCGTCCGGAACCCCGTTCGCCTCTACGAGCGGCCTCGCCTACAGCTCCGCCGAGGTGCACCGCGGCCCGCTCTCAGCCACGTTCGCCGCGGGCACCACTGGTTCCGCCGGGTACACGCTGAGCGGGACCGGCACGCGCTGGGCCCGCTGCTACGCCAAGCCCAGCGAATCCAGCTTCAGCCTGATCACCCTGAACCTCTCTGGCGGCGTCAGCTTCCGCATCGAGATCGATCGTGGCCAGGCGGGGCTGTCGCAGTTCGCTCCTCCTTTCCAGACCACCTACTTGCATACCGCCGCTTTCTCGCCGCCCAGCGGCTGGATTCGGGTGGAACTGCAGGCTGTCAACGGTTCGGGGACGGTGGCCGCCCGGTTGTATGCCAATCCCGAATCGCTCGTGCACACGCTGGAACTGTCAGGCCCGGTCGCCGTGAGCGGCTCCTGGAGCGGGGTCGCGTTCGGGGGGAGCAACAGCGGCACCAGTCCCTCGTGGATCGACTCGGTGGCCTGGTCAGATCAGGGCTGGATCGGCCCTCTCCTGGATGACCCTGTTGCTGCTCGGCCAGTCAGCGGTAACGCTGCCGCGCACCGCGCCGCCGCCTGGTAGCCCCCGCACCCCACGTCCAACGATTTCCAAGGAGGGCCGTTTCGTGGCCGACTTCGAGTTCAACATCTCCAAGGGGCGGTCGGTGGAGCTGTACCGGCGCGTCCGGACCGGTGATCCCGCCACCAGTGCCCTGGTCATCGTCGTTCTGGCGGCAGCCAATATCGAGTCAGACGCCATCCTGAAGGACAAGGCGTCCCTCGCCGACGTGCTCGCCGGCGCGACCGACGAGGCCACCAACACCGGCTATGCCCGGAAGGTGCTGGCCGCTGCTGACCTGAACGACGTGCTGCCGGACCTGGCCAACGACCGCACGGACATCGACGTCCCCGACCAGACGTGGCTCAACGTCCAGGCGGCTGGTGGCGCCTGGTCGAAGGTGCTGGTCTGCTACAGGCCTGCGACCGGCTCACCTGACACCGCTATCGTGCCGATGACCAGCCATGACTTCTCGATCACGCCGGACGGCTCGAACGTCGTCCTGCAGATCGACCCCAGCGGCTTCTACCGGGCGGTGTGACCCATGTCGAAGTGTGGATACACGGCAGCGACCGTCAACTCGGCAACCCAGGTCACTGTCCCGGTCGCGCTGACCGCGAACACCGCCAAGAGCGTGCTCGGCGTCCTCGCCCCTGCGGGCTTCGGCCTGGAGCTGAAGAAGATCCGCGTCGGCCTGTACGGCAGCGCCGCAGGCACGCCTGGTGACATCGAGCTATGTGCGGCGACGTTCGCCGCCAACGCGCCAGGCACCGCATCTACGGCCGTCACGCCGCAGCAGGTGTACGGCCGCGTCATCGCGCCCGGTTTCACCGCCGCGCACACGTGGACGGCGGAGCCGACCGCGCTCACGATCATCGACACGTTCCCGCTGACCCCGAACGGCGGCTTGGTCGTCTATGACCTGCCTCTGGGGGATTCGCCGGACTGCGCGCCCGCCACGGGTTTCGTGCTGCGCGCCAAGTTCGCGGCAGCCGTCAGCCTGTCGGCCTGCATGTGGGTCGAACGGTGCTGAATGCCTACTGTCCGCCCATCCATCTTTCAGGCGATCAGCGCGACGACTACGGTTACGCCGCCGGGCGGTTATCAGGCGGGTGACCTGCTGCTGGCGTTCCTGTCGTATGAGTCTCTGTCCTGGACCGCCACCCTGACTGGGGGGACACCTGAGTGGGAGCCGCTCACGTCGAAGGTCACCTCCAGCGGCACCGGGTCCAGCACCCTGGGGGTCCTCGCCTCCGGCATCTGGTGGAAACCCGCCACGGCTGGAGAGACGAGCTGGACTCTTGGCGGGGGCCCCGAGGTCGATGGCGCGTACATGGCGATGGCGGTGGTCACTGTCGCTGACGCGCTGCTCGAGGCTCCGCAGTTCGCCGTGTCGGCCGACCAGACGTCCACGGTGTCCGGGACGATGCTCACGTCGATAACCAGTCCCGCCGGGCCGACGCCCGCCCTCGGCGACATGGAGTTGCGGTGGGTCGGCGGCGACAACTACCCCACCTCGGCGAGTCGTGCATGGACGGCGCCCGGCGTGACGACCGAGGTGGCCGACCTCAGCGCCGACTACGTGGCCGCGCAGCTGACCAGGCAGAACACCGCGTCCACGGCCGCCCGCGCCCACACGGTGTCGCCGGGCGTGTACGCCGCTCACGGCTTCACGCTGCGGATACGTCCCGCCGCTGTGGCCACTGCAACTGTGCTGTCACCGGTCGCCGCCGTGCACCGCGCCGCTCACTGGTAGAGGAGGCGGAGCCATGGCCCGGGCCGGCCGCGCATATCCCAACCGTCCAGTGGTCGTCCGAGCGGCCGACGTCGTCCTGGGGCGTGTCGAGGGGCAGGGCCTGGCCCTCGCCGTGCTCGCCGCCCACTCGCGATCCGCTGGCCAGGTGTCCGGCGGAGGCGGACCGCTGCCTGTGGCCGCGACCAAGGTGGTCGTCATCGGTCAGGTGGCCGGGACCGGCTCGGCCGCCTCTGCGGGTGCGGTCCATACGGCACGGATCGGTCAGGTCGCCGGGAGCGGTACGGCTACGGCCGCGATTCGGCGCAAGACCCGCGCGACCGGGCAGGTCACCACGACCGGTTTCGCGTTCCCGGTGCGCAGCGACCCGATCGCTAACCACGTCACCGGCTCCGGCCTCGCCCTTCCGGTACGGGCGGGCAAGGCCCTCGCCATCCACCCGGCGACCGGTATCGGGCAGGCCAGGCCTGTCGCGTATGCGCGGGGTGGGCCGCTCGGTCGCGTCGTCTCCACCGGCGCTGTGCTTCCCCTCTCTGCCACGAAGCTGTTCGCGATCGGCCGCGTCACTGGCGCTGGGCAGGTCAACCCGGTGATCCGGCGCACTCCGCCGCTCCGGGTCGGCCTGCCGATGAGGTCCTGGTCGGCGCGCTATCTCGGGAGGGGGACGGGTGTGGACGCGATGAGCTCGCTGTCGCTGGAGTATCTGCGGTTCTTCGTCACCAACGCGGTCGGGTCGGAGCTGGTGGAGATCGCGTTCACCCAGCCGGGCGTCGAGCCGACCGAGGGCCAATGGCAGCCGGCGTCGTGGGGCGCGGTCGCCCAGGGCGGCGCTGAGGCGCGCATCCGGGTCGGGCCCGGCGGCTCGGTGACCCTGCTTGACGGCACCTACCAGGGGTGGGTGCGCGTGACCAGGCCCGACGAGCGTCCGGTGCTGCAGTCCGGGCTCGTCCCCATCATCTGAGCGAGGTTGACGTGACCGTCGATGAGGCCGTGCAGAACGCGGCCCGGCTGCTGTCCAACGCCGAGCTGGAGACGGATCTGGCCCGGATGGAGCGCATCGAGAAGCTCGCCGACTCGTGGCTGTCGCTAGCGAATCTACTAGCTGAAAGAGAGAGGGTGTGACGTGCCACTCCCCACCACAGACCAGGAGTGGCCGCCCCCGCGCATGAAGCCCGAGCTGCGCATGTACGCCCAGCACGGCGCCTGGTACGGCGGCGACCCGGACCAGTTGGCGAAGGTGTACGGCGGCGGGGTGATCCCGGGGGTCGGGCTCGACCTGAAGGGGTGGGATCGGCCGCTGACGCACGGGGGCGGGTTCCTCAACCGGATCTCGCGCTGGTTCTGGGGCGCGCCGATCCCGGCTGGGCAGTCCCGCTCGACGAAGCTGCATGTCCCGATCGCGGCGGACATCGCGGGCACGTCCGGCGACCTGCTGTTCTCCGAAGCGCCGACGCTGCGGGTGAGCGGGAAGACGGGCAACTCCCGGCTGGAGACGATCCTCCAGGAGGGCAGCGTGAACGCCATCCTGCTGGAGGGCGCTGAGCTGTGCGCCGCCTACGGCGGCGTCTTCCTGCGGGTCGGCTGGGACACCGAGATGCACGACCACCCGGTGGTGGACGCGCTCCCGGCGGACTGCGCCGTCCCGGAGTTCGTCAAGGGCCGCCTGCGGGCGGTCACGTTCTGGCGGATCCTCGAGGAGGATCACAAGGACGTGTGGCGGCACCTGGAGCGGCATGAGTTCGGCCGCGTCTACCACGGGTTGTACCGGGGCGATGACGAGAAGCTGGGCATGCAGGTGCCGCTGACCGACCACCCGGAGACGGCGATCTTCGCGGAGATGGTCGACGCCGACGGCGGGTTCGACTCCGGGTTCCCGCGCGGGCTGCTGGTGGAGTACGTCCCGAACATGCGCCCCCATCGGCTGCTGCGGGGCACGAGTCTGGGCCGTTCCGACTATGCGGGGGTCGAGCCGCTCATGGACTCCCTCGACGAGACGTTCACGAGCTGGATGCGGGATCTGCGGCTCGGCAAGGGCCGCATCATCGTGCCTGAGGTGTACCTGACGAACACCGGCCGAGGCCGGGGCTCAACGTGGGACCCTGACCGCGAGGTGTACGCGCCGCTCGGGATGCTGCCGCCGCCGGGCGGCTCCGGCAGCAGCATGATCACCGTCTCGCAGTTCGACATCCGCGTCGCCGAGCACCAGCAGACCGCCAAGAGCTTGCTCGCGCAGATCCTGCGCGGGGCGGGCTACTCCGTCCAGAGCTTTGGTGAGGCCGGGGAGGGGGCCGCCGCGACCGCGACGGAGATCCACTCCCGCGAACGCCGGTCCTTCACCACGCGCGGCAAGAAGCTCAACTACTGGACGCCCGCGCTGGCGTGGCTCGCGGAATGCCTGCTCGCCGTCGACGCGCACATCTACCACACCAAGGTCGTCCCGGAGCGGGCGAGCGTGGAGTGGCCGGACGGTGTCATGCCCGACCCGGAAGCGCTGTCGCGGACGTTGGACATGCTCAACCGGGCCCAGTCCGCGAGCCTGGACACCCGCGTCCGCATGCTCCACCCCGAGTGGGACGAGACGCAGGTCAAGGCCGAAGTGGACCGGCTGCGCGACGAGCTCGGCCTGAACGTGCCCGACCCGGACGAACTGCGCGACGTCATCGTCCCCGAGGCGGCCGATGACGTCGGCTCCGGCAGGGCGAGCTGATGGCCACGCCCGAGCAGGAGATCGCCTCCGCGCTGGAGCAGGCCCGCGAGGTCGCCCGCATGTACGCCGATGCCGAAAAGGTGCTCCTGCAGCGGATCGCAGCCCGCATCGCCGACGATGTCGAGACGGCCGACGACGACCCGTCCGCGTGGCAGGCCAATCGGCTGGCCGAGATCGTTTATCTCCGTCGCGAGGCCGAACGCATCATCAAGCGGTTGGAGGCGGCGGCCAAGGCCGCTGGCCGCAACGCGGTCCTCGGCGCGTGGACGGCCGGGATGGACCAGGCCGTCATCACCGCCATCCGCGACGTACACGACGCCAAGGTCCGCAAGCGGCTGGAACGGACCCTGCGGGACGCGCGCCGGCTCGGCTCCTCCCAGTTGATCAACCCGGGGCAGGGCGTGAACGAGCTGGCCCGCCAAGCGGTCGACAAGCTCGACGCCGTGCACCTGTCCATCCTGCGCTTGGTCGAGGACATCTACCGGCAGGTGATCGCGGAGACCGCGGGCCGTGTCCTGACCGGCGCCCAGACCCGCCGCCAGGCGGCTCAGGAGGCGCTCGACCGGCTCACCGCCCAGGGCATCACCGGGTTCACCGACGTCTCGGGCCGTAGCTGGGACCTGGAGTCCTACGTGGCGATGGCGATGCGGACCGCGACCGCCCGCGCGGCCGTGGACGGCCACCTGGCCATCCTGCGTGACGCTGGGATCGACCTGGTGATCGTGTCCACCACGCCGTACTCCTGCACGCTGTGCGACCCGTGGGAGGGCAAGGTCCTCACCCAGTCCGGGACGGCGGGCGAGCGGCCGGAGACGAACGCCCTCACCAACGAGCCGATCACCGTCCGCGTCGCGGCGACGGTCGAGCAGGCCCGGCTCGCTGGACTGCTGCACCCGGGCTGCCGCCACTCGCTGTCTGCGTACCTGCCCGGTGTAACCCGGCCCGCGCCGAAACCAGACGTGGCCGCGGACTACGGCGACACCCAGGAGGTGCGCCGTCTGCAACGCCAGGCCCGCCGGTGGGAACGCCGCGCGGCCGCGTCGATCGACCCGGACGCCAAGCGGAAGGCGAACGCGAAGGTACGCGAGTACCGGGCGCGCGCCCGCGAGCTCGCCAAGGACAAGGGCCTTCGCCTGCCCCGCTGACCCCCAGCCCCGGCAGGGGCTGACCTGCACTTTTCTCCACCATGGCCCGCCAGGCGCGGGCCTTCGTCATGTCTGGCTCCAGGAGGGCCCATCGTGAAGCACCACCCGCTGCAGGCCGCTCTGCCGACCGCGCCCGGCGCGCTGCTCGGCTACCGCAAGTCCGGCCGCCCCATCTACCTGATCGCTGGCGGCTCTGAAGGCGCACCCGAAGGCCAGCCCGCCGCCCCCGCGCCGGAGGGCGGGACCGAGGTCACGGGCGCACCCACCGGCCCCGGAGCTGGGGCGGGCACCGGGCCGGAGAAGCCTACGGTCGCGGACCCGCGCGTAGTCGCCGACCTGCCCTCATGGGCGCAGAAGCTGATCCGCGACACCCGGAACGAGGCCGCGGACTTCCGTAATCAGCTCAAGGAGCTGAAGACGGCGTCGGAGGCGAAGCCGGACGGGCCCACCGCCGAGGAGCTGGTGGCCACGGCCCGGCAGGAGGTGGCCGCGCAGATCGCTAAGGCGCTCGGCGTCGCTCCGGAAGAGGAGAAGCCGCTCGAACCGGCGCAGGTGATCGAGCAGCTCACCGCCGACAAGGAGACGCTGACCAAGGACCACGCCGCGCTCGGCGACCGGCTGCGACGCACGCAGGTCGAACTCGCCGTGGTGCGGCAGGCGGTCAAGCTCGGCGCCGATGTCGACGCGCTGCTCGACTCGCGCAGCTTCCTGGCGAACGTCTCGGGTCTGAACCCGGACGACAAGGAGTTCGCCAACACGATCACCTCCACCATCACCAAGGCGGTGGAGGACAACCCCAAGTTCAAGGCGGTCGCCCCGGCGGCGACGCACACCAAGTCCGGAGGGGAGTTCGGCGGCGGGCCCGGCGGACGCACCGGCGATGACCAGCTCACCGTGGACGACTTCCGCAAGCGCCGCCGCGGCGCGAAGGAGTCTCCCACCGCGTAAGGAGACGGCCTCATGGCCAACACTTTTCTCACCCCGCAGGTGATCGCCCGCGCCGCGCTGGCGACCCTGTACGAGACCTGCGTCATGGCGCAGCTCGTGCACCGCGACCTGGACGAAGACTTCGCCGGCAAGGTCGGCGACACCGTCAACGTCCGCAAGCCCGCCACGTTCTCGGCGTACGAGTACGACCGCAGCCAGGGCATCCAGATCCAGAACGCGACCGAGACGGCGATCCCGGTCACGCTCAACCACTTCGCCGACGTTTCCTTCGCTGTGACGGCGGAAGAGATGACCTTGGAAATTCAGGACTTCGCGACGCAGCTCCTGAACCCGGCGATGGAGGCGATCAGCCAGAAGATCGACAACGATCTCCTCGCGCTGCGCGACGACGTCGTGCAGGAGGTCGGCAATGGCGGCCTGCCGAACCTGCACACCTGGGACAGCCCCAAGAGCATGATCGACGCTGACCGGGTGCTGAACGAGCGCAACGTCCCGCCCTCCATGCGCAGCGTCGTGGTCGGCCCGCAGATCAAGGCCAACTGGCTGTCCGACCCGCTGTTCCACCAGCTCGACGTTCGCGGCGACACGGACGGCCTGCGCGAAGCGTCGCTGGGCAGGCGCGTGTTCGGGTTCGACGCGTTCAGCACCCAGAACATCAAGGTGCCGCCGCAGACGTCCGGCAACAGCAAGTCCGAGGTCGGCGTCGCGTTCCACAGGACGGCTTTCTGCCTCGTGACTCGGCCTTTGGTTTTGCCGCAGGGCGCCGCGAATGCCGTGGTCGCGAACTACAAGGGCTTCTCGCTCCGGGTGGTCATGGACTACGACATCGACCTCAAGCAGGACGTCGTCAGCATCGACACCCTCTACGGCACCAAGACCTTGGACGCCAACCGGGCCGTGCTGGTCAAGGACGTGGACGTGCCCTAACCCGTCTCATCCCGCTAGCTGGATGGTTAGCGGGATGGCGGGCTCTCAACGACTTACAGGGAGAAGCAGAGATGGCGTACAAGCCTCGTCTGACCGAGAAGACCATCACGCTCAAGGGCGCCGACATCGCCGCCGGGTCCTTCGTGCTATGGCGCGCGTCCGTGCCGTGCCGGATCATGGCCGTCCGGGCCTACCGCGTCGGCGGCACCGGCGCGGCCGTCAACGCGACCAAGAACGGCGCGTCCATGCTGACCGGCGACCTGTCGGTCAACGCGGCCAGCACCTGGCTGGCCGGGTCGCTCGGGTCGCTCGCCAACCGGCGCATGGTCGAGGGCGACACGCTCGCCGCGACCGTCGTGTCCGCGGCCGGCACGCCGACCGACCTCATCATCCAGATCGACATTCAGAAGGACGCCAACTTCTGATGCCGGGGCCGCGCACTCCCGTCGACCACATGGGCGCCCTGACGGCGCGGGAGAACGTCAACGCGATGGGCGCGCTGGGCACGGTGGAGGGCATCCACGCGGATGTCGCCTCCACCTACCAGTACAAGAACGTCAACACCGGCCAGGTCGTGCAGTACTCGCACCGGTCCGCGCGCCTGGACGCGCTGGACGCGTGGATCCTGATCGGCGCTCCCGAGGAGCCCCCGGCCAGTCCCGTGCAGGGGCAGGCCGGTCCCGGGCTCGCCGACGTCGGCAGCGCGATCATCCGCCCGGCCGAGCACGAGCCGAAGAAGGAATGGGTCGCCTACGCGATCTCGCGCGGCATGGCCGCGCGGGATGCGCAGGCCCTGTCGAAGGCGGCGCTCATCACTGAGTTCGGCCAGGAGGGGGACGACGATGGCCAGGACTGAGCTCACCATCACTCCGATGCCGCGCGCGGGCCTGGACCTGGGGGCCGCGCTGGCGAACCCGGCCACGGTGGACGGCCACATGTTCACCTGGTCGGACAAGCGGCAGATCCGCGTCAAGAACACCAACGCCTCGCCGAGGACGGTCACGATCGAGATCCCCGGCACGGTGGACGGCCAGGACATCACCGACCGGCCGTACGTGATCCCGGCCACCACCGGCGACGTGCTGATCCCGCCGCTCCCGGCCGTGTACCGGCGGCCGGACGGCAAGGTGTGGATCAACTACTCCGACCCCTCCGGGGTGTCGGTCGCGGTCCTCGAACAGCCGTAGGGGGTCGTTGTGCTGGTGTACGCGACCCCGGACGACTATGCCGACTACACCCGCAAGCCCGCTCCGGCCGACATCGAGGGAGAGCTGGAGCGGGCCTCGGAGCGGATCGACGAGCTGCTCACGGTGGCCGTCTACCGCACCGACGACACGGGGATGCCGATCGAGCCGGACGAACGGGAGGCGCTGAAGCGGGCCACGTGCGCGCAGGCGGCCTGGTCGCTGGCAGTCGGTGACCCGTACGGCGTCGCGTCCGCCTACAAGGACGTGCAGATCGGCAGCGTGAAGCTCGGCGGCCGGACCGATGCGGGCGGGCCGCCCCGCTACGCCCAGGACGCCGTGTCGATCCTGCGCAGAGCGGGCTTGCTGCCGGGCTACGTCATCGACGGCCCCTACTGGTAGCCCGGCCTATTCGGGCCAAACGTTGTCATGACGTGCGGGTGTGTGCCCGTGGTCACCGGCTGCCGCCGACGCGGTCGGCCCACGTGCGGGGATCACGGTCTTTGAGCGCGGCAAGGGCCGAGTTGGCTTGTTGTTCAACGGGATCCCCGGTGGCGTCGAAGAAGATCCCGTATTGGTTCCAAGGCGTGTCCTGACGGATCTGCTGCCGTCGCGGGCTGGTGATGAAGAGCCGCACTCTGTCTCGCTCCCACGGCAAGCATTCGACGAAGTCGAGTGTGCAGTCCCACTGAAGAAGAACTTCTGGGTTGCGATGGATCTGCTCCCGGAGAAGACGCGCAAAGGTGCGTCCGATCCATTCCCAGGCTCGTTCACGATCTGCGCGTTCGAGTTCCGCCAGGTAGGCGCTCCGACTGAAACGGAGTTCGGGCGCGTCAAGATGAGGGTTGTCTGGATTTCGCCACTCGTTCCAGATGATCACGTCGCCTTCTTGACGCACTGTGACGTAGAGGGCACCGCAACATCCTTCCGTGCATGGAGCTTCAGCCAGACGTGCCTCATGCGGCTCCGGCTGTGGCACCAGTCTGTCTAGCAGGTAGTCGGGATCGTCGCCTGGCCCAGCTGGGAAGAGCCCGCGCAGAAGGTCACGTCCGTCCACGAGCAATTGTGTGCTGACGACGTCATGCCTTGCCGGGCCGGGCACGATGACGTTGAGAACAAGCTGGTTTGCCACGTCGCCCAGGGTAGGCGCAAGCAACTGGGCCTGAACATCAGCCGATCACCTCCACGCATCCTCCTCAACGAGCGTTAAGTGCTCACGCTGCCCCTGCCAGATGGCTCTGCCTCCAGGGGCGTTGACCACCTTTCAGCGCTGGATCTCAGCTGGAAACGCAAGGAGGAACGTGGGAACCACGCTGCCGCTGTGGATGCTGCCGCACACGGCCGACATCGAGCCGTTCCGAGGTAACGGCGCGTATGGGCCGGTTTACGACCCGCCCATCGTGGGCGAGCCGTGCCTGATCGACGACGAGCGCCGCATGGTGCGCGACGACGAAGGCACCGAAGTGGTGTCGAACACGACGCTGTTCTTCCGGCCGGGCACCCGCTGCCCGGCCGGGAGCAGGATCACCGCCTACGGGCGGCAGATGATCGCCATCACCAGCTTTGACCGTAACGGGGGCCGCCTGCCGACCCCGGATCATGTGGAGGTGGTGTGCCGGTGAGCAGCACCGAATTCCGGGTGCACCACAGCCCCGCCGAGGTCAACGCCCGCTGGAAGGCCGGTGCCGTCAACGGGCTGACCCTCGCGGCCGAGCACATTCTGCAGGTGTCACGCCAGCGGGTCCCGCTGGATGACGGCGTGCTGGAGCGTTCGGGCCTGGCCAGCGTGGACGCCAGCGAGCTGCGGGCCGCCGTCTCGTACGACACCGAGTACGCGGTCTACCAGCACGAAACCCAGGGGCTGCGGCACCTGGCCGGACGCGAGTGGAAATACCTGGAGAACCCGGCGCGTGAAGAGGCCGAGGTGGTGGAGCGGATCATCGCCGCGGCGATCGAGCGGGCCCTGTCGTGAGCCGCACCTTCACCAGAGATTTGCTGACCGGGCTCGCGCAGATGCTGGCCGCCGCCGGCGTCGCAGAGTGGGACCCGGACGGCATCTACACGCCCGCGCAGACGGCGCTGACGATCGGCGGCCTGCCGACGTCGCCTGACGCGGCGATCGCGCTGGCCATGTACGGGTCCGGCACCGGCATGGACGACGTCGTCAACGCCGACACCACGGTGCAGATCCAGTTCCGGATGCGCGGCGGGCCCGACCCCCGCATCGTCGACGACCTCGCCGATGGGGTCTACGACCAGGTGCACGGTCTGGCCAACCACCAACTCGCCACGGGGGCGTTCGTGCTGCTGGCGCAGCGTCGGCTGGTCACGCCGCTGGGCCGCGACGACAGCGGACGCTGGGAGCGGGCCGACTCCTACGAGGTGGTCGCGCACCGCCCTTCAGCGCACCGCAACGGCGACTAACCCGCCCACTCTGACCGATCCCTTTCCCGCTAGCGGTTCCGCCAGCGGGCTTTCTCGCATGCCTTGAGGAGGCACTGACATGGCTCTTCGCAGCCTGCTGGCCAAGGACTGGGTGGTGCAGGTCAACACCAGCCCCGGAGCCGCGCCGACCTGGACCAACATCCGCGGCCTGACCAGCTTCGAGCAGGAGATCAAGACCAAGACCGAGGACGACTCGGACTTCGACGGCGACGGCTGGAGCTCCGACGCCGTCACGCAGCGGACCTGGACGCTGAAGGCCAAGGGCAACCGCAAGCGCGACACCGGCTCGGCGACGTTCGTGCCCGACCCGGGCCAGGACTTCGTCCGCCAGGCCGGCCTGATCGTCGGCGTCGAGGCGAACGTCGAGGTCCGCTGGTACAGGCGGGACGGCAGCCCGGACGCTTACCAGGGGTGGGCGGCCGTCGACTACAAGGGCGGCGGCGGCAAGACGACCGACCTGGAGCCGTTCGAGCTGGAGCTGATCGGCCAGGGCGCGCCGGTCTCGATCGCAAACCCGGCGGCCTGACCCATGGCTCAGTTTCGCGACCTTGACGAGTTCTTCGACGACAGCCTGTCGCTGCCCATCGGCGGCAAGACGTACCGGATCCCGCCCGCCGACGCAGAGACGGGCCTGTTCTGCCAGCGGCTGATGGCGGCCGGGATCGACGCCGCCAACGGCCGCGAGGTCGACGCGGCCAACCTCGACGACGACGGCGAGACCGACCTGTACCGGCGGGTCCTCGGCACCGCATACGCCGAGATGATCGCCGACAAGGTGACCTGGCCACGCATCAAGCACGCCGGGGTGACGGCGTTCCTGTGGATCGCCGGTGACGCCGACACCGCGGCCAAGTACTGGGACGCGGGCCCGGAAGAGGAAGCCCCGGAGGCGGGGGCGGCGAGTTCGACCCCGTCACGGGGCTCTACGAGTGGTACGAGCCGGACCCCGCGCATCAAGGCGGTGACGGCCAAGCGGTCGGCTGGGAAGACCTCCTGACCCGCTGGGCCCTGATCGAGTGCGACCTGCACTCCGTGTACGGCATCGACCTGACCTCGCCGGAGTCGCTGTCCGGCCGGTCATGGCGGTGGCTCCGGACCAGGATCCTCGGCCTGCTCGACGCGGACACCCGCATCGCCCGCGCCCTCACCCCTGACAAGGACTGACTCGGCTGGAGGTGAGAGCGCTGTGGCGTTGAACGTCGGCGAGCTGTTCATGACCCTGGAGTTGCGGGAGCGGGTGAGCAGCGGCCTGTCCTCGGTGATCGCCAAGGCCCGCGCCGCCAGCCCGCTGTTCGGCGCCGTCATGGACACCATGGCGGCGGCCGGGGTGAAAATGAGCGACGCGGTCGCCTCAGCCGCGAAGGAAGCCGGGCTCGCACTGGCCGAAATGGTGATCAACGCGGCCCTGTCCGGGACCCGGCTGGGTGAGGTCGTCTCGGCGGTGCTGGGCAGTCTCGGCGGGCTGTCCGGGGCGATCTCCAAGGTGTCCGCGGTGTCGAGCGTCTTCGGCTCCGCGATGGGCACGATGGGGTTCGCCGCCCGGTTGTTCGAGTCCGAGTCCAGCCGCAGTTTCCTGAAAGTCATCGGGGTTCTGGCGCTCCTGGTGGCCGCCGTAATCGTCGCCCGCAAGGTGATGAACGGCGAGATGTCCGGCCTGCGCGCGGCCATGATCGGGTTCTCGCCCGTTGCGCTGGCGTTCCAGCTCGTGAGCGCCGCGATCGGCAAAGCCATGGACGCGCTACGGCCACGCGTGCAAGCCGCCGCCGGCATCGCGGCCGGGGTGCGCGGCATGTGGACGGCCACGCAGGAGGCGCGAGACCGGATCAGCCAGGCGTACGAGCGGATCTCGAACGCCGTCACGAACCTGCGGCGCGCGCACACCGCGTGGACCGTCATCTCCGGGCTGGTGCGGCTGTCGTCCCTGACCGTGCGGGGCGCGCTCACCACGATGAGCACGGGCCTGCTCCAGTTCGGGTCGGCCACCCTGTCGGCCACGCCGATGGTGCTCGGCCTGGCCAGCAAGGCCGGTCTCGCGCTCGCCGGGATGGGCGCCGCCGGTGTGGCCGCGGGCGGCGTGCTGGCCGGGGTGTTCGCCGGGATCACGGCAGGGATCGCGGTCATCGGCATCAAGGCCGCCATGGAGAGCGCGAAGGTCAAGGCCGCGTTCGACGACCTGAAGAAGAGCGTCAAAGCCGACCTGGCGCAGGCCGCGTCCGTGCTGCAGGGGCCGCTCACGCAGGCGGCCGGGTCGGTCAAGAGCATGTTCTCCACGCAGATCGCGCCCGCCCTGCAGCAGATGTTCCAGCAGATCGCGCCGCTGATCGGCCAGCTGACGGCCGGTCTCGGCGCCTTCATGGGGCCGATGCTGCCCGCCATTCAAGGTGTTGTCGCCGCGGTGGTCCCGATGCTGAGCCAGGTGGCCGGCAGTCTGGGCACCTTCGGGTCGCAACTGGCCGGTTTCCTCGCGCCGCTGTCGGCCGCGTTCGCGGCCAACAGCGGTTTCCTGGCAACCCTGGTGACCGGGCTCGGTGGGCTGCTGCAGGCGGTCGGGCCGCTGCTCGGCTCGCTGGTGCAGCTCGGCGCGACCGTGGCCGGTCCGCTGTTGTCGGCGCTGACGCTGGTGGCGCAGACCCTGTCCGGGCAGCTCGGGCCGGTCCTGGTGCAGCTCGGTCCCGCGATCGGCGCTTTGCTGGCGTCGTTCGGTCAGCTCGTTGCCGCGTTGATCCCGCTGCTGCCGCCGATCCTGCAGCTCGTCGCCACGTTCGCGACCGCGCTGGTGCCGGTGCTGACGCGGGTGGCGCAGGCGTTCGCGGCGTCGTTCGGGCCGGTCCTGACCCAGATCCGTCCCATGATCGGGCAGATCGCGACCTCGTTCGGCCAGCTGATCATGGCGCTGGTGCCGCTGCTGCCGCCGATCATGCAGCTGGTGACCACGCTGGTCACCGGCCTGGTCCCGGCGATCACTCCGCTGATCCCCGTGGTCGGGCAGATCGCCGCTGCGCTCGGCGGCGTCCTGGTCCAGGCCGTGACGATCCTGGTCGGCGCGATCACTCCGCTGCTGCCGCCGATCTCGCAGATGGCGGTGCTGTTCGGGCAGACCATCCAGCAGGCGATCGTCGCGCTGTCGCCGATCTTCACGCAGCTCGCGCAGATCTTCGGCCAGCTGATCGCGGCGATCCTGCCGATCCTTCCGCCGATCATGCAGCTCGCGACCAGCTTGCTGCCGCCGATCGTGCAGCTGGTGACCGCGTTGTCGCCGATCCTGCTCGGGCTCGCGACGATCTTCACGAAGATCGTTTCGGCGGTGACGCCGTTCCTGCCGCCGCTGATCGAACTCGGCACAGCGGTGTTGCCGATGGTCATCAGCATCATCACCGCCTTGGCCAAGGTCTTGACCGGAGATTTCCAGGGCGCGTGGGACACCATCAAGGCCGGGGTCAAGCAGTTCGGCGACACCATCATCGGCGCCTTCAAGAAGCTGTGGGACCTGGGGAAGGACCTGGTCAACGGCATCAAGAACGGGTTCGTCAACGCCTGGAACGGCTTCGTCTCCTCCGTCGGCAACCTGTTCTCCGGCTTCGTGTCCTGGATCAAGAAGCTCCTCGGCATCTCCTCGCCCAGCAAGGTGATGGCGGCGATCGGCTCGGACACCGCCAAGGGCTGGCTGGTTGGCCTGCAGGGCGAAGAGTCCAAGATCAAGGACACGGCGGGCCGGATGGTCGACGCCGTGGTGAACGCCTTCAAGTCCGGCAAGATCACGTCCGGGGTGAAGGACCATCTGGTCGAGTCGATCCGCTCCGGCAACACCGAGCTGGCCAAGCTCGCCAAGGAGCGCGAGACGATCGTCAAGACGATCGCCGACGCGATGGCCTACGCCAAGCAGATCGCTGACCAGACCCGCCAGTTCGCGAACCTGTCGAACATGGGGTTCTCCGACCAGAACCCGGCCAGCGCGGAGAAGATCCAGGAAGGGCTGAAGGCCCGGCTCGCGCTGATCAAGACCTGGGCCAACACGATCAAGAAGCTGGCCAAGCGCGGCCTGTCCAAAGGGCTGCTGCAGCAGATCATCGAGGCCGGGCCCGACGCCGGTACCGAGCTGGGGCAGGCGATCCTGCAGGCGGACTCATCCACCTTCAAGAGCATCAACTCCACGTACGGGATGATCGAGAAGGCCGCCAAGCAGGCCGGGAAGGCCGCCGCCGACGCGATGTTCGACGCCGGCAAGAACGCGGGCAAGGGCTTCCTGACCGGGATCGTCTCGCAGAAGAAGCAGATCGAGGCGGCGATGAAGGACATCGCCAATGCCCTGGTCGCGCAGATCAAGAAGTCGCTGAAGATCAAGTCGCCGTCGCAGATCTTCGCCGAGATCGGCGCGTTCACCATGTCCGGGCTGGAGCACGGCATCGTCGAGGCCGCGCCGAAGATGCTGGCGCGGGCGGCCGGGGTCGCGGGCCAGCTGACGAAGGCGTTCACGCCGAAGCCGGTCGCGACGCTCACCCCGGGGATGGTCGGCGGCCACTACGGCAACCAGACCGTGGTGAACGTGACGAACAACTACCCGCAGGCCGAACCGACGTCCAAGACGGTCAACAAGGGCCTGCAGTACGCGTCGGTGCTCGGCCTGGCCTGATACGCGGGGCCTGACGGCCCGCCCTGATACGCGGGCCTGACGGCCCGCCCTGGAGCGTCGCCCCCCGTCCCTCCCTTCCTTTTCCGGACCCCACCAGGAGGGAGGGACGGGTGGCGATCAACGTCGGCGAACTGTTCATCACCCTGGACCTGCGCGACCACTCGTTCTCCACCCGGCTCACGCGGGCGCTCGCCACCAGCCAGCGAGCCTCCACCTCCTTCCGCGGCTCGATCAACCAGGCCACCACCTCGGTCGTGCGGATGGGCACCGCGATCGTCGCCACCGCCGCCCGCATGGCGCTGCTGTCGGCCGCGACCGGCGCCCTGACCAACGGCGTCGTCTCGCTGGGGGCGGCGCTCGCTCCCGCTGTCGGCCTGGTCGCGGCGCTGCCCGGGGTGGCCGCGCTCGGAGCGGCCGGACTCGCGACCCTGTCGGTGGCCCTGTACGGGGTCCAGGACGCGTTCACGCCCGCTCTGGGGGAGGACGAAGAGAAGTTCCAGGAAGCGATAAAGGGCCTGTCTGGGGCCGCTCAGGCCGCAGCTAGGGAGCTGCGTGCGCTACGGCCCGTGCTGCTCGGCCTACGCAACCTCGTCCAAGACGCGCTGTTCCAGCCGCTGCTCGGCCACCTGACCGCGCTGGTCGACGTGCTGCTGGGGCCGGTCGCGATCGGCATGAGCTCGGTCGCGGCCGCGCTCGGCCGGGTCGCCGCCCGGGTCGCCGAGTTCGCCCGCTCCGACACCGCCATCTCGGCGATCACCGTGACCTTCGCGTCGCTGCGCTCAGCCGTCGACGCCCTGGCGGTCGCGATCGATCCGGTACTGACCGGACTGACCCGCATCGCCACCGTGGGCGCCGGTTTCGCGGCCGGGCTCGCCCCCGAACTGGCGCTGCTCGCCATCCGCTTCGGCAACTTCCTCACCGCTGCGGCCGACTCCGGCCGTGCGCTCGGCTGGATGCAGGACGCCGTCCAGGTGCTGCGCCAGCTCGGCTCGATCGCTGCCGACGTGTGGCAGATCGTCTCCGGCGTGTTCGACGCGATGCGCGCCGCCGGAGGAGACGCGCTCGGCGTGCTCGGCACGATCCTCGACCGGATCAACGCCTGGGTGAACAGCCTGGCCGGGCAGCGCACCCTGACATCCGTCTTCGTCGCCCTCGGACAGATGGCCTCCGCGCTCGCCCCGGCCATCGTCGCCGTCGCCGAAGGCATCGGCCGGCTCGCCCCGCTGGTGGCGGCGCTTTCGGTGCAGCTCGGCCCGATCCTGACCTCCGCCATCCAGTCCGTGGTGCCCGCGCTGGCCGCGCTGTTCCCCGGCGTGTCGGCGATCTTCGCCGCGCTCGGACAGGCCGTCGCCGCCGTCGCGCCCGCGCTGGTGCCGCTCGCGCAGGCCATGTCATCCATCATGATCGCGGCGGCTCCGCTGCTGCCGCTGATCGGACAGCTCGCCTCGCTCGTCGCGCAGACCCTCGCCGCAGGTGTGCAGGCCGCCCTGCCGTCGCTGAACCTGCTGCTCGCCGCGTTTTCGATGGCTGTCACCGCACTCGGCCCGGTGCTTCCACTGCTCGGAGCGCTCGCCGTCGTGGTCGTCAACAGCGTGATCCCGGCGCTGGCCCCGCTGCTGCCGCAGCTCGCCGTGCTGATCGCGCATCTGGTAACCGGGCTGGTCCCGATCCTGGGGCCAGTGATCGTGCTGCTCGGCCAGGTCGGAGGGCAGCTCGGCCAGGTCCTCCTGCAGGCCCTGGTGAACCTCGCCCCGCACCTGCTCGCGCTGATCAGCTCGCTCGCCCAGCTACTGCCGGTGCTCCTGCCGATCCTGCCGCCGCTGCTGCAGCTCGTCACCACTCTGCTGCCGCCACTGATCACGCTGGTGCAGGCGGTCGCGCTGCTCCTGACCGGCGACTTCATAGGCGCGCTGGCCACGGCCGGCCGCGGCATCCTGGACTTCC
Organism: Nonomuraea sp. CA-141351; assembly: GCF_050944675.1. NCBI lineage: Bacteria > Bacillati > Actinomycetota > Actinomycetes > Streptosporangiales > Streptosporangiaceae > Nonomuraea > Nonomuraea sp. CA-141351. The sequence goes on along the minus strand of NZ_CP191982.1, from coordinate 5,773,116 downwards.
TGGTCGTCGTCGACAACCTCGGCTGGCAGCTCCTGCAAGGGTTGTGGAACGGCATCCAGGCGGCGGCCGGGTGGTTCCGCGACGTCATCTGGGGCTTCTTCCGGAACATCCTCCCGGACTGGGTGCGGCAGGCGATGGGCATCAGCTCACCGTCCACGGTGTTCGCCGAGATCGGCCAGTTCACGATGCTCGGCATGGCGCAGGGCATGCAGTCCTCGGCCCGCACGGTGCTGGCCACCGCCTCGCGCATCGCCGGGGACCTGGAGCGGTCGTTCCGGCCGGAGCTGACCGCGAACATCGGCTCGACCGGCCGCGCCGTCACCGGCGGCGTGGGCATGGACCGGGCGGCCGGGGTGAACATCCACGTCACCACGATCAATCCGGCCGCCGAGACCACGTCCGAGACCGTCAACAGAGGCTTGGCCTACGCCGGGATGCTGGGGGTGCTGTAGATGCCGACGTACCTGCTCGACGGGGTCGCCCTGGACCATCCGGCCGGGTGCTGGCGACTGAAGAAGGGCACCAAGCGCAGGCCACTACCTGGCCTGCGGCAGGTCCAGGTCAAGGTGCCAGGCCGCGCCGGGGAGCTGCCCATCGTCGGCCTCGATCATGAGACGACGACGATGCCGCTCGTGTTCACCGTGTACGGGCGCACCCCCTCGGGCGCGCCCGGCGGGTACGAGCAAATGGAGCACAACCTGGAGGCGCTCGGCGCGCTGCTCGGCGTCAAGCACCGGCTGATGAAGCTCACCTTCGTCGCCGGGACGGTCGTCCGGCAGGCCGACGTCATCCTCGACGGGATCAGCGAGCCGGAGATCAACACCGATGCGGCGATGGCCCGGCTGACCGCCGTGATGCGCATCCCGGGCGTGTACTGGCGTGACGAGTTCGACACCACCTGGGCCGGGGCCGCCAACGGCGCCGACCAGCTGGTGACGACCCTGGCCGGTGCGACCGGCCCCATCATGGACGCGCTGGTGCGCTTCACCGGACCGGCCGTCAACCCCGCCCTGACCGACGTGGCCACCGGCGCCACGGTTGCCCGATCGTCGGGGCTGCTCGCGGGTGAGCGGCTCCTGATCGACTGCGGGCAGATGCGGGCCCGCCTGGTGACGACCGACACGTGGGACCTGACCGCCGGGACGGATGTGACCGGCCAGATCGCCGCCGTAGGCCCCGGCTCCGCGTTTCGGTGGCTGCACCTGACCCCATCCATGGCGGTCGGCGACCCGCACTCCCGCACGGTGCTCGTCACCACCACGGCGACCTCTACTACGGCGGCGTCCGAGGTCGAGATCCGGGCCCGCCGCGCCTATTTGTAAGGCACTTGACGGGAACGTGGCGCACGGACCTGTACTCGGACGACCGATCGCGATTACAAGAAGCCTCTCACCATCAGCGCCCCCGTGCCCCCAGTCGCGGGTGTCTGGTGGAAGACCGAGTTCCTCAGATCGCTTCCGGCCGCCGAGGAGGCGCGGCCCATGTGGGTCATGATCGAGTTCGGCGAGGTGCAGGGCATGACGCTCCTCACAAACAAGCCGTACAGGCTCGAGCTCACGCAGGGCTTCTGTTTCACCACGACCGACGACACGACGTTGCCGGGGTGGTTCTCCCTCGGGGACTGGAAGCTCGAGTCTCGCGTTCAGCTCGTCACGCTGTACCGATGGGCACGCGCATCAGCGCTTGTGGTTCTGTGCATTCGGCTGTCGCACCAGTGGACGGCTTGGCAATGCCGTTGGCGACTTCTGCCGGTCTTCAGCGAGCACCTCGCTGAAGACCGGCAGAAGTCAGCATGTTACTCCAGGTGATATCTCCAATCTACGCGGGAACGCCCCACTTAGAGACGTTCATCTGTTCGCATCAACGCCGGCCGGTGGTGCAATCGCCACCTATCGAGATACAAATACCGCTCACATCAATCAGCTTTGGTTCGGAATTTGCCGAATGCGGCGCGAACAGACGGGCAATAGTAAAGAGAATATAAACTAGCACTACAGCAAGCCTTCGCCTGCCATAGTCGGAGTAATGGTGGCTCTGGTTCATAGTAAACCTCCACTTTAAGAGCCGCTTTCAACTCGGACGAAGGAAGCCTACGTCAAGTGAAGCCGTGCGGACGACGCACAGATTTCAACCTTCGACTTCGGCCCACACATCTTGAAGCCGAATATCTCGGCGCAAAGTAATCACGAAAGTGACTGATATATCGGAGGCGGTGTGCTCGATCTCCGATTGGCTGCCCATAGTCCGAATGGAGCGCGGATTGGCACGCTGCCGCAGCCGCTCAACGTCGAAGCGGCCTGGCCGCTGAACGACGTCGGCAGCCTCCGGCTGGCCTACTCCTCCAGCGCGGTCGGCGCGGAACTGCTCGCGCAGCCGTGCGAGGTCGCGGTTGAGTGGTCCACGGATGGCGTTACCTGGACCGAGCCGCCTGACGGCCGGTTCCTGCTGATCCGGCGACGCGCCGACCAGGTGGACGAGACCGGGCTGGCCACATGTGAGCTGCCCGGGTATGTGTGGATGCTGCGCAAGGTGATCCTCTACCCGGGTGCTGCTCCGCTGGTCGACGGTAAGCGGCCGTTCCTGTCGGCGATGCCGGGGGCGATTCTGCAGACCTTCCTGCTGGAGGGTCAGGCGCGCGGCGCGCTGCCCGCCCTCACCTGGGACTTCACCCCGACGCACGACAGCGCCGGGCAGCCGTGGGCGAAGATCCTGACGATCTACTACCGGCCCGGCCTCGACGCGCTCACCACGCTCATCAACCTCGCCGAGCAGGGCGTCTGCGACTTCCGCATGAGTGGGCGGACGCTGCAGGTGTTCAACGCCGACACCGCGCTCGCGCGTGACTTGGCGGCCGGGGACGCGCCGGTGGATCTGCGGTTCGGCCGCGACGTCATCGCTGCTCCCGACGTCGGCACGTTCGAGGACCTCGCGTCGGCGGCGCTCGTGGTGGGGGATGACGGGTTCCGCGCGTCGTACACGTACGGCGGCGCGGTTGCGCCGTGGGGGCGGTGGGAGACCTACATCGGGCAGGGCGGCGTCTCGGATCCGGGGACCGCGCAGTTGCTCGCCGAGGCGGTGCTGCTGCGCTCCGGGCACGAACGTGTCCAGCGCACCCGCCAGATCAGCCCCTACACTGCGCGGTGGCTGCCCTGGCGGGACTACCGGCCAGGAGACCGGATCCTCGCCCCCTCCGAGGGCGGGTTGATGGAGAGCCTGCGGGTCCGGCAGCTCACCGTGACCCGCGACAAGGACGGCGTCCTCGGCGGCAACCTCGTGTTGAACGACCGGCTGCTGGAGCGGGACCTGCGGTTGGCCCGCCGCACGGCCGGCATCGTGGGCGGCAGCACTGCTGAGGGCGGGTCGGGGGCGCGGCCCGCGCCGGAATCCCCGGCCCCCCGCACTCCGGCCGCTCCGTCCGGGCTGATCGTGAACCCGGTCGCGTACGTTGACGAGCACGGCCTACCCAGGGGACAGGTGACCGCCACGTGGGGCGCGGTCACCACCGACGTGGCCGGGGTCGCTCTCAACGTCGGCGGCTACGAGCTGTTCATGCGCATCAACGAAGCCGGAGCGCCCTGGTTCCTCGTCGCCTCGACGGAGGCCGCCGACACCAACGCCACCTTCTCCCCGCTGGTGGTGGGGCAGCAGTACCAGTTCAAGGTCCGCGCCGTGAACCTCGGCAAGAAGGGCCCGTTCTCCAGCTCGGTCGCGGTCACCATCCCGGACGACGTGGATGCGCCGCCGGTTCCGACCGCGCCGACGCTGGAATCCCGGCTCGGCGTCGTGCACGTCACCTGGGACGGACTCGGCGTGGGCGGTGCGCCGATGCCGTCCGATCTGCTGCATGTCCTGGTCTGGATGCAGGACCCCCTCAATCCCGGCTGGGAGGACATCGGCTATCTCGACGCGGCCGGGTCGCTCGTCGTACCTGGCCTGCCGTACGGGGCCGACAGGGAGTTCTCGTTCACCGCCGTCGACCGGTCGGGCAACACCTCGGCGCGGAGCTCGTCGGCGACGATCGCCGCGGTGCAGCTCGTCCAGGGCGACGCCGCCGACGAGTCGATCACCACGGGCGCGATAGTGGCCAACGCGGTCACATCGGCGAAGATCGCCGCCGGACAGATCCTGGCCGGGCACATCGCCGCCAACCAGGTCACCGCGGCGAAGCTGGAGGCCGTCCTTACCCTCTCGACGCGGATCGTGGCCGGCGCTCCGGCCGGGGCGCGCGTGGAGCTGAACGGAAGCGGGCTGGCGGCGTACGACGCCTTCTCGGTGCAGACCGTGGCCATCTCGTCGGCGTCCGGCGCGGTGTCGATCGTTGGGCAGCTCGCCACCGGCATCCTCGGACGGCGGATCGTCGTCAACCCTGCGGGCGCGGCCGATCCGGAGATCCGCTTCTACCCGGGTGCGGGCGTCAACTACGCCCGCATCTGGACCGACACCGACGCCGCGATCCGCCTGTACTCCGGCAACAGTCCGGACGGCACCCGACGCTCGGAGGTGATCCAGCGCGGCGACGAGTGGCGCATGCACATGGTGCAAACCGCTGACGGCCTCGCCGGCGGCGGCTACATGTTCGCGCAGCCGGGCCAGCTGGAGGTGGGGTACAACGACATCGCGGGCCGCCTGAACCGGTGGCAGTTCAACAACGGCGGCGCCGGGTCCACGACCGGGTACACAGCGTTCCGGGGCACCTTCAACTACGAGGCCGCAGCGGGACTGGTCATGTTCGCTCGCAACCTCACCACGCCTGCGGCATCGCACTTCGTGTCGTGGCTGGTGACCCTGCAGTCCAACCCGCGCGTGGTGATCACCGCAGACAACCCGAACCCGGCTCGCCTGGTGTTCCATGTCAACTCGCCCGGCACCACCGGGTTCACCCTGCGATCTCACGAGACCTCGACACCCACCAACTTCACGACACTGCTGTACGTGTGGGCCTGGCGACAACATGGAGCGTGATGGGCATGCGTACCTGGCGGATCACCCGCGTCGAAGAAGGACCGGACGCGTGGACGTTCCTGTACGAGCCGGTCGACGGCGAGGGCGGCACGTTCGCCGCCAGCTTCCCGAAGGGCGTCTTCGAACACCGCATGGCCGAGCATGGGCTTAAGTCCCTCGATGAGGCGATCGAGGCGCTCATGTACGAGCCGCTGCTGTCGTGGATGCACGCCGAGGGAGACCCCGACGCGCAGGTCAGGCTGGAAGGTGACGCGGCCTCGGCGCGGGCCCGCCTGCAGGAGCAGATCGCGGCCTGCCGCGACAGGTACGGCCAGGTCCTCACCGACGCGCCCGCCGCCCGATCCGGCTTGAAGGCGCAAGCGGCGACCGATCCGCTGCAGGTGCTGCGCGACCGCGTCCGCATCGACACGGTGCGGGTGGCCACGATCCGGCTGGAGATCGACCGGCATCTGCTGGGGGGCGCGTGACCGAGGACCTCCGCGAGGACCTGCATGTCGATCCGAACGCCGTGGTGGCGGTTCTGCGCAGGCGGATCGATGAGCTGACGTACGAGAACGCGGTCCTGGCTGTCGCCGTCGACCAACTCCAGGCGCAGCTCAAACAGCGAGAGGGGACAGCGCATGCAGGTGATCGTTCCAGGTGAGCCGATGCGGTACGGCCTGCGCTTGGTCGTCTGCGCGCCGAACGGGGCCGTCTCGGTGTGCGTCTCATGAGCGTCGTTTCCAGTAGGTCGCGATTCCAAGAGCTAATGCGGCGCCCGCGCTGAAGGCCACAAAGGTCCGGTTCGGTGCAGGCGCTTTTCTGGGGCGAACTATCGGCCGCGCTGGAATGTGCACTGATTCCTCTAGCTCTTTATCCATGATGCGACAGAACGTGCGATTGCGACGACTATACGCATTAGCGCGATAATGCTTGGATGTGGCCTTCCAGTGCTCTCGGCCTAATTCTCCTTTAAAGTAATAACTCGCGACGTGCCGCATTTCCTCGTCGCGTATCATGCCGAGTGCATACATCGCATACCATTGGCTTGTCCATGCATTGGCGGTGAGCGTCAATCGGGTCATGAAGTCATCTTGTGCGCCGCTCCACGCTGAGCCATCTGCTTGTATTAGTGCGGGATCGTCGAGTGTGAGACGGATCATTTCAAGGTGCAGCATTCGCCATGTTTGCTGGCTTGCGACGCGGACGCTGCGGGCCTGCATTATCGCTGAATATGCGATACCGATCAGCGATAGCGCCGTCAGTATAGTAGCGGCAGGCCCGTATGCCTGTCCTATGTTACTGAGTAGTTCCCAGTCATTTGCTGGAACTAGCATCGTGAAATCTCTAAGGAAGACAGGTGAGGCGAGTAAGACCAAGCCAACGCAGAAGGTGGCGACCAGAAGTGCAAGGGTAATGGTTGTATGGCGCGCCCACTGTTTCATTTTCCATCCCTACCGGATCGTGGATGGGGTATTACCCCATCCACTCCTGTCTATTTCGATGTCTGTTGCGTCATTGATAATTGGGATTCATCTTCTTATTTCGTTCGTGTCCCGCTGGGTTCGTTGTCATAAAGCCTGCGGTTGGGAGGGGCCACGTGCAAGTCATCGAGCCGGGTGCGCCAATGCGGTATGGCCTCCGCTTGGTCCCCTACGCGCCGAACGGGGCACGTCTCGGCGTGCTCGGGCAGCATCTCGGGTGGGAGGCCGCGGCCCCGCTCAACGATGTGCCGTCGCTGCGGCTGACCTACTCGGGGTACGCGGCCGGCGCGCAGTGGCTGGCCTCGCCGTGTGAGGTTGCGGTGGAGTGGTCGGTGGGCGGCGCGTGGGCGGAGCCGCCGAACGGCCGGTTCTTGAGGATCAAGCGGTCGGGCGATGACGCTGATCAGGCGCTGTCGCGGTCGTATGAGATGCCGGGCTGGGCGTGGCAGCTGCGCAAGATTGTGCTCTACCCGAGCCTGGGGATGATCGAGGGCAAGCGCCAGTTCCCCACCACCAACGTGGGCGACATCCTCTCCCAGGTCATCGACGAGGCTCAGGGCCGTGGCACCGTGCCCGGCCTCGACTACGACTTCACCCCGACGCGCGACTCAGCCGGTCATCCGTGGGCGGTCACGATGACGCTCGGCCTGGACCCCGGCACCGACCTGCTGCAGCTGCTGCTGAACCTGTCGGAACAGGGCGCATGCGACTGGCAGATGCAGGGCCGCACCTTGCGCGTGTTCAACGAGAACACGACGCTCGGCCGCCAGCTCTCCAGCGGGCCCGGCCCGGTGGAGCTCCGGCTAGGCCGCGACGTCGACCAAGCCCCGGACGATGCGACGTTCGAGGACGCCGCGTCGGCCATCCTCATCACCGGCGAGGAGGGCCTGTCGGTCGAAGTCACGAACCCGGGCGCGGTCCGGCCGTGGGGCCGGTGGGAGGCTTTCCAGAGCCAGGGCGGGGTGAAGGACGAGGCGACCGCGCGGCTGCTCGCCCAGACGGCGCTGCAGCGCGCCAGCGGGGAACGGGTGCAGCTCACCCGGCAGATCAAGCCGTACGCGGCGCGGTTTCTGCCGTGGAAGGACTACCGGCCGGGTGACACGGTGCGCGCGCCGGGCGATCAGGCGGTCATGCAGGGGCTGCGGGTCCGGCAGCTGATCCTGTCGGTGGACACGGACGGCGTGATCAGCGGCAACCTCGTCCTCAACGACAGATTCCTCGAACGCGACATCAGGCTCGCGCGCCGGGCCAACGGCATCCTCTCCGGCGGGGTGACCGAGGGCGGCAACGGCGGCGAACCGGCCCCGGAGGCCAAGGACCGGGTCCCGGCCGCGCCCACCGGTCTGATCGTGAACCCGCAGGCGTATCTCGATGCGGAGGGCTACTCGCACGGCCTGATCATGGTGTCGTGGCTGCCGGTCAGCACGGACGTCAACGGCGTCGCGCTGGCGGTGGACGGGTACGAGCTGATCGGGCAGACGCCGCCGGGGACGGGCGCGGAACGGGTGCTCGGCCACACCGATGGCACCAGCATTTCCTACAGCCCGTTGACGCCGAAGTCGCAGTGGCGGTTCGGGGTGCGCGCCACGAACCAGGGCGTCAAGGGGCAGCTCGCGGCGTCGCCGGTCATCACCATCCCGGACGATGAGGACCCGCCGCCGAGCCCGTCCACGCCGGTCGTCGATTCCCGGCTCGGGATCGTGCGCGTCACCTGGGACGGCCTCACCAGCTCGGGGACGGGCATGCCGGTCGACTTTCACCGGGTGCTGGTCATGATGCGTGACCCGCTGAACTCGGCCGACGAGGGCCAGGCGGTGGAATGGCTGGAGCAGGCCGGGACCGCGGTGGTGCCGGGTCTGCCGTACAACACGGACCGGGAGTTCTGGCTGGTCGCGCTCGACCGGTCCGGGAACGTGTCCGGCGAGTCGGCTCGGGTGGTGGCCGCGACGCACCCGCTGGTGGATACCGACCTGATCGGCGAGGTCATCGACGGCGCCGAGCACATCATCTCCGGGTCGATCCCGGCGGACGCGAAGATCGTGGCCGGGACGATCACGGGCGGCCTGATCCAGGCGCTCGCGATCCAGGCCGGGCACATCAGCGCCAACGCGGTCACGGCCGACAAGATCGAGGCGGGGGCCATCCAGACCGGCCACCTGGCCGCCGCCGCGATCACGGCCGACAAGATCGCCGCTGACTCGATCACGGCGAGCAAGATCCAGGCGGACGCGCTGAGCGGCAAGGTGATCACCGGCTCGATCGTGCGTTCCAGCCCCACGGGGCAGCGGTTCGTCCTCGACTCCGCCACACTCGACCTGCGGTTCTACCCGGGCGCGCTCGGCAACAACAACTACTCGCGCTTCTACGCCGTCGATGGGCTCTATCCGGGCGAGACGACCTCGTTCATCACGTCGGGCACAAACTCCTCCGGAAGCGCGCGGGCCGAACTCCAGGTCGCCGCCGGCCTGGTACGGCTCGGCATCCGGCAGCCGTCGTCATCCACCCGCAAGGGAGGCGGCCTCGACGTCGCCGAGGGCTACGGAAGGTTCGGCTACGACGACGGCTTTTCCAGTTCGCAGTCCTACATCCACTGCAACAGCTCCGGCCGCTGGTATCTGCGCGGCCGGGTGTGGGACACCGCCACGGCCGATCCGTACGACACCGTGCACGCCGGGTCGTCCGTCAGCCCGCCCGACACCGGGGGTGGGACCGTCACCTACGGGCCGACCATGGCGTCCAACATGGGCCCCGTCTGCACGGTGAGAGACGGCGCGGCCAACGCGAACTTCTACTGGTGCGAGGACCTGTCGAACCAGTCCGCTTTCTCCACCGCCTGGTCTCAGGGCGGCGGCGTGTGGTCCGGCAAGGCGCTGTATTGGTGGGCGCACCGCCATTGATCATCGAAAAAAAAGGGGGGTGCCCACGTGCCCGATATCTGGACTATCTGGGACGCCGAACTCGGCTACAGCACGACCAGCCTGCTGCAGAACGGTGGAGAGCAGGCCAACCAGCTCGCCAGCCACGACGGTGCCGAGCCGATGTGGGGGATCAGCCGGGTCCGGCCGGACGGCGTCCCGCACATGCACATCATCCCGCACTCGACCTGGGAGTGGCGGTGCGCCGAGTACGGGATCGATCCCGACGACATGGACACGCTGCTGGACATCGTGCTGCATGAGCCGTGGATCCCGGACCCGGGCGACGCGCTGGCCGCCGTGCAGCCAGGCGCGGCCGCGGTGCTGAAGGAGATGCACGGCCTGCCGACGTGCTGGACGCCGGGCGTCCCCGACGCTGACCGGCTGGCCGCCCATCTGGCCCGGATCGAGGCGGTCAAGACGCACCGCGTCGTCATGGTGCCGGAGAACCGGAAGTTCCGTCAGGACGTGGTCGACTATGTGGGCCTGGCCATGACAGTGCCGCTTGATCCGCTGGAGCCGGTCAAAACGCTGACCAGGTTGGACCCGGCGCGGGTGGCGGCCCGCCGCAAGACGGTGGACTACTACCGCGCCAGCCGTTCTGGGCCCGTCATGCCGAACTTCGACATCAAGCCGCCGAACACCTTCATGGGGCGCAAGCCGTGGCCGGTGGTGGCCGGTGGATGAGACTCCGAACCTCGCGCTGGCGCTGGCCGAGCTGCGCGGCGCGGTCGAGCTCGGGTTCGAGCGCACGAACGGCTCCACCGCGCTCATCCTGCAGCGGCTCGACCAGGTCGACGACCGGCACGCCGAGCTGGCCAAGTACGTCGAGACGCTCCAGACCAGGCTGGCCGAGGTCGAGAAGACGGCCGTGACGACCACGCAGCTCACCGACCGGACCCGGCAGATCATCGCCATCGTCGGCGTCCTGGTGACGCTCGCAAGCGCGGTGATCGCGCTGATACAGCTCACCAGGAGCTGACCAGCGCCTTGTCCTCCCCTCCTGCCGGCACGGTGTTCCCGTGCCAGGACGGCGTGCTGCTCGTACCCGCCGTCCTCCCGATCCACATCCCCGCCGATGCGTTCGGCCTGACCGTGGCCGAATGGCTCAACCTCCAACCCTCACGAGAGGTGACCCCGTGAAGCAGGTTTCGCGCGCCGCCTGGAACGCCGCGCCCCCGACCGGCACCTACACCCGAGTAGCCTCCACGCGCGGCGTGAAGATCCATTACACCGGCGGGCCGGTGCCCGCCGACATCGCCGGGCCGAAGAAGCACAAGCTGTGCGTGCAGCTCGTCCACCAGATCCAGCAGATGCACATGTCGGGCGGCCGTGGCGAGAAGTACATTGACTTCGGCTACAACCTGGCATGTTGCCCGCACGGGTACGTGTTCATCGGCCGCGGCGCGCACCATCTGCCGGCTGCGAACGGCCCAGGTCTCAACTCGCAGCATTACGCGGTGCTGGCGCTGGTCGGCGACTCGGGGTTCACCAAGCCGAACGACACCATGCTGCACGCCCTCCGGGACGCGATCGAGTACCTGCGCGACAAGGGCGACGCCGGGAACGAGATCAAGGGCCACCGCGACGGCTACGCGACCTCCTGCCCCGGCGGGCCGCTGTACGCGTGGGTCAAGGCGGGCGCGCCGCGCCCGGACAAGCCGATGGAGAAGCCCATCAGGGTCGTCTACAAGGACAGCGTCCCCGTCTGGCCCGGCCGCGTCATCAAGCTGGACGACCCGTACATGCAGGGCAACGACGTGCACGCCTGGCAGTACAAGCTCAAGAAGCGAGGCTGGACGATCGACGTCGACGGCATCTACGGCCCTCAGTCCAAGGCCGTGTGCGCCAGCTACCAGGAGAAGGTCGCGCTGAAGCCGACCGGCGTCATCGACGAGGAGACCTGGGACATCACCTGGTCCTGGAAGCCACCCGCGAAGTGAGGGGCGGGCTGGAGCTCGTCCCAGTCAGCTTTGGGCAAGCGTGCGCGTTCGTCACCGGCGCGCTTCGAAGACGGCCGGAATCCGCCTGGAAGGCGCCGCAGCAGGTGGAGCGGTCTCGGCCGTGGGTCGCAGGATGTCAGGCTGGGTGAGATGGTGGCCCAGATATTAGACGCATCGTACTCCGGGCCCGGACATGGCCCGAGGCGGCCTCGACAAAAGCCAGGAGCGCGAGCTGCGAACGCTTTGCCTGCTCGTCTCGCGCGGCCTCATCCGCGGCATGATGGATGGCAGTGGTGATCTCCAACGCCTCCGACGCGAGCTGATTCAACTCAGCGTCCGGGTTGAGCAGCCGCAGCCTGAACAGCGCCGCCTTTGCGTTCGTGCGCTCGCTGAGCGACTCAGTGCGAGCGCTGATGTACGCCGACCCGCTGGGGTCTTCGCGCTTCCGATACCAGCGGGCGCTCTGGCTGGCTCGGTACGAGGTGATGGCGCCGGCGAATGCACTGTAGGCGGCGAGCTGTTCCTGCCAGAGCCGCTCATCGCGGGCTTCTAATCGCGCCTGCTTTGCGACTCGCGCCTGAAAGACGTAGGTGGCTGCGGCGCCGAGCAGTGTGCCAACGATGGCGATGAGGCTCGTGATCGCACTCTGCATCCCGTCAGTTGAGCATGCTCTGCGTGATCCCGGGAGGGGCCTTCTATGTAGCCCCTCAGATCGTCAAATTGCTGCAGCCCCGGGCTCATCTCGGCACGCGGCAGAGAGGGCCCTGCTGGCCGAAAGCACTGACCTTGAGCGGTCTGTCCATCCGGGCGGGCCCTTTCGCATGTCCAACCCCTTCTTTGGAGGAACCCATGCACGGAGAGCCCGTAACCTACGGCAAGCTGGTTGAGCGGAAGGTCACCGCGTCCACCGCGGGCTCCTACCTCGGCCTGCTCGCGGTCCTGACCGTCCTGCAGGCCATCAACGCCGACCTCGACCTCATCGCGTTCCTGCCCGACTGGCTGGAGTCGCTCACCATTCCGCTGCTGCCCGGCCTGATCACGTACGTGTCCGGGTACAAGGCCAAGCACACGGCCCGGCCGGACCTGCCGCTGGACCAGCGGTAGCATCTGATCATTTCGCGACCCGAGCGGTCCTCCGCGGGAGGCGCGAGGCAGTCATCGTGAGGCGGCGCTTTTGCGCGGCCCGGGACAACGGGCTGCCGCTGAGCATGGAAAGAGGCCCACCATCCTCCGGGATGGTGGGCCTCTTTCGTGCGTGACGCGGCTGACTTCCTGCGCTGTGCCCGACTCAACGAATCCCACCGTTACGGAGTGCTCCGTCAGGTGATGCGCAGCCCTGCCGTATTACTAGGCCGTGTTATCCCGGCGATGTCCTGGTCAAGGTTCGACCATGCAAGAGCGCTGGAGTCGCCGTAGAGGGAATGCCTCAGGATGAGATTCCCGCGAACGAAAGACTGCTCTATGGGCTCGCGCAAAAAAAGCCTGCGAAAGCTGAAACGCCGGATTAAGGAAAAGGCTTACACGGCTGGCCGCGCATGGAAGGAGGCGGGGCCTGCACTCCGCATAACGGCCAAGGTAATGTGGCCGCTTGGGGTGGCCCTGGCCGCGCTCGGCATTCTTGGCGACCTGAATGGCTGGTGGACAGATCGCTCGTTTCTAACCAATCTCCTATCGTCGCTTACAGGCGTGCTATTTGGCATCCCGTTCGCTCTTATCGTATTGCAGCAAGTCGCTGCCCATCAAGCAGAGCAAATGGAAAGAACTGTGTTTAAACGCCTAGCCAGACGAGAGTTTTCTTCCATAACGGAAGCCCTTGATAGGCTCTATGTTCGAGACGACGAGAGTAGGCTGCAACAACTAGAGGACCTGCTTAAGAATGGTATTCGCGCTCTACAGTCGCATGCCGAAGACGCCGATGACGAGCCTCGGAGAAGACACGACAGGGGAGGAGGCGACGTTGCGCGCGATAGCATAGAGGACAGGGTGCGGAGCGTTGCTCGATTCGACGAAGCGCTGACTCTATGGAAAGCAGTTATTGAAGATCAGGAAAAATGCGATCGTCTCTGGGAGAGCGCTCTGCGTACGGCTCGGTATATTGATGACCATATTGGTCCTCGATATCTTGAGTTGGATATACCCTGGGTGCCAGCGGCAGATCGGGGTGGGCTTTCGAGTACACTTGAAAGATGGCCGGCGTTTAACTGGTTCAATGATCTGGAGAGTTTGAGGTTCAACACCGGTACGGAACATGAGGCATTTACAACTGCTCTGAATGCATATGACGCTGCCCTGGAAGCCCTTCAACGTATTGAGCTGGCCCGAAACGTTGCGGTTAAGTGGCTAGGCTATATTCGCGCCGACGATTGATTTGCAGAAACGCAAGCAGTGCGGGTTTCAAAGATACGATCAGGCAGTACCGGCATCTTTGCCAGCGTCCGGCTCGTGAAGATCCGCCAGCCCGAGGCCCAGTGTCTCCAGCAGCTCCGTTAGCTCGTGCAGTTGGTAGTAGCCGGGCAGCCGTCCCACAGCCGCGCCGGCCCGGGTAACGAGGTACCAGACCTCGCCCGGCCGCACATCCGGCATGATCATCTGGACGAAGATCCAGTGCGCGTTGCCGGGCAGAACGTCCACCGGCTGGACGCGGATGCCGCCCGGAGCCTCGAAGTAGCGAGCCATGATCGCGGTTAGCTGAGCGGCGAGAATCGTGGCAGGCCCGTGAGCCAGATCTCACGCAGTTCGTCGTCGGCCTGCTCCGTGGCGGTGCGAAGCCTGCGGATGGCGACGCGCACCTCGTCCAGCGTCAGGTCGTCGCCGAGGGCACGGAAGGCTTCCCGGACGGGCTTCAGCGCGGCCTCTATGGCCTGTTGTGGCTCATCCATATGGCGACGTTACGTCTTTGCTTCGACGTCGTCACCCCCCTCGCGCAGCTCGGCCTGGGATATATGCGAAGCCCCCGCTCGCCTCTTCGGAGGCGAGCGGGGGCCCTTTTGCATGTCCCAGAAGCAGTGTTCCAGCGCGATAAGGAACGGGGTCAGCCGAGCAGGTACAGAACTCGCTCGGCCTGGCGTTCCAAAGCGCCGACCGGGTTGTGGGGCGTGGCGGGCCCATCTGGCCCGAGCATGAGGAACCACCCCAGCGCGGACAGACGGCGAAACTCCCATACGCGGTCAGTTTCTTGCGGGGTCAGGTCGATGCAGGACAGCAGCCGCTCTGCGTCCAGGGTGCCGTCGATGCGGGAGATGTGCTCGGCTACCTCGCCGAGTTCGAAGGCGCGATCGCTGCGACCGGAGTCTTCCCAGTCGATGAGCCGCACCTTGCGCTTGTCCCGATCCCACAGGTAGTTGGCGTGGTTTCCGTCAGCCAAGCCGAGAACGGGTGGCAGCGGGTTTTTGGTGAGTTTGTCCGGGGCGGCGGAGGCCAGCCAAGCTGCACCCGCTTGGAGCGCCTGCCGCACCAACGGGTCCTCGCCGAGGTCGGGTTGCTTTTCGGCCCAGGCGCGGACCTTGTTCACGGCTATGGCCGGCCGCCAGGCGGCCGGCTCGATCTTCTCGACCACGCACGCCGGGACCTCCTGGTGCAACCGGTTGAGAGCATCGGCCATCGCGCGGATCTGTTCTTCGGTGACGTGCTCGCCGCGCAGGACGCAGCCGGGCAACCTGCTCATCACGATCATGGGGGGACAGACGTCGAGCTCTGCCCGGACGGGCGTGGGCGCAAGGCCAGGCACGTGTTCGGCGAGGAGCGTCAGCGCCGCCCATTCCCGGTGGGGCTCGCCTCGCTCCCACGACGTGTATCGCTTGGTCACGATCTCGTCGCCGAGCTGGAGGTTGTGCGTGCTGAATCGATCATCCGTCACGTGTGCCTCCGCCCTTCTGCCCCTGACTTGGAGGACAGGTCCTCCAGGTCCACCCTCCCTCTTCGGAGTTGGGCGGGGGGCTCTTTTGCGTATGCGCTGTTAGAAGGGCCAGCTCGCCGAGCGGCGGGCCTCGAGGATCGGATCAGCTTGATCGGCGGGGTGGCGGGCGAGAAGTGGAGATGCTCGCAGACGTAGCGCCAGGCGGTCGCGATATCGACGCCGACCTCTGCCAGCATCTCCCCTTTGCAGAGGTGGACGAGCACGAGTAGCGCCTGCTGACCGGGGCTGAGGCGTCGCCACAGCCTGCCAGAGCCATCGTCGTTAACAGTGCACTCTGTGAGACATTCGCGACAAATATGCCTCTATCGCACCTTTCGTTACTGGCCTACTATCTGAATGCCTTATCTGATCTTTACACCTGGAGGTCGGGTGCACACCCCCCGCAAGGTCTGCCTTGCCATGCCCAAAAATGGGAGGGCAGGGTACCGAGCAACCCTCGTCACAGGCATAGTGACAGCGTTGCTCCTATCCACCGGCCACACGGCTGGGGCTCTAACTCCGTTATCCGTAGTCCCCACACCCAGTCCATCGGCCAAGCCGCAATCTGTGGCGGAACGACCTGATCGTGTCTCCGCAGCTCTGACCGCGCGACTGCAGGGCAGTCGCGTGTTGGTTACGAATGAGACCACCGAGACCTCGCTGACTTACGTCAACCCCGACGGCACGATCACCCTGGAAGCCTCCAGCGAACCCGTTCGGGTCAAGCAAGGCAAGACGTGGACGCCGATCGACACCAGCCTGATCACCGCCGACGGGGTGCTCAAGCCGAAGGCATCCATGGCAGACGTGGAGTTCTCCGCCGGAGGCGAGGGCAAGCCCTTCGCCAAGTTGGAGCGTTCCGACAAGCAGTCTTACGCCCTCATTTGGCCAAGCCCGCTGCCTGCGCCGAAGATCGAGGGCAGTAGGGCCACGTACCCTGACGCTGCCGGACCTGGAGCGGACCTTGTCCTCACCGCCCTGCCCACCGGCTTTCGCCACGACGTCGTCCTACGTGAGCGTCCGTCCGGCCCGGTCGAGTACAAGATTCCGATCCAGGCTGAGGGGCTGAAGCTCAAAAAGACCAAACAGGGTGGGATCAAGCTCACCGACGACAAGGGCAAGGCGATCGCCTTGGCGTCCAAGCCGGTCATGTACGACACCCTTGCCGGGCACCCAGAATTTACTCCAACGCAGGCAGGCGAGCCAAGAGCAAGCAACGACCCTGGCGGTATCGAGACCCAAGTCGTTTCCGACCGGAACAAGCAAACCCTGGTACTCAAGCCTGATGCGAATTTCCTGGCCGACCCGGCCACGCAGTTTCCGGTTACTGTAGACCCGGTCGTCACGCTGGCATCCACCGCTGCGGTTAGTGTCTACAGCGACGGCGATGTTTATGATCATCAGTTGCAGGCTGGCACCTACCATCCGGCCTCGGGCGGGTGGAAGGGACGTACCTTCGTCCGGTTCGACGTTTCTTCCTTGGTAGGGCAAACGGTCACCGATGCTCGTCTGGAACTTTGGCGTAACTATGTAGTTGGCTGTGAGAACGCCACGGCCTCCGGGGTGGAAGCGCGACAGGTGACCTCGGCGTGGGATCGAGCCACCATCAACTGGTCTACTCAGCCGACCAGCACTGCCCAGGACGCGGTGGTCGATCCGATCGCCGACCCTAACACCTACATGTGCGCTACCCAGAAGGGCACGCGGTCGTTGCGTCTGACGCCGATCGTGCAGCGATGGGCCAGCGGGACTGCCAACCACGGTGTGGTGCTGCAGGGTAAGGACGAAACCCAGGCGGAAAATTACGGTCTGTACGCCTCGGGAACCAACGGCGATGGTCCTGGGCCGAAACTCACCGTCACCTACGGCTCCACTCCTGCCACCGACCGCCTGAGTGTGAGCCCGTCGGCAGCCGCGAGCGGGATCATGTATGCAACCTCCACCACACCCACCCTACGGGCCTGGATAAACGACCCTGATTCCGCATCGCTGCGCGCGGAGTACGAGGTGGAGCACGACCCGAATGCCGCTGGGCAGGGCAGTGGACTGATCTGGTCGGGTGCCGTGGACAACGTTCCCGCGAATACCGAAGCAAAGATCACCGTTCCATCGGGCAAGCTTGCCGACTCCTGGAAGATCCGCTGGCGAGCCCGCGCCTTTGACAACGCGTCGTATTCGGCCTGGTCAACTTGGCAGAATGCGACCGTTGACGCAGAGGCTCCCGGAGTCCCGGCCATTGTCTGCGATAAGTATCCGGCAGGTGCTTGGTCAGCGAGGGTGACTGGCGCGTACTGTACTGCCGAGACCCCTTCCTCCGACGGAACTGGCTATTACTGGGGGCTCGACGACTCGACAACGCCCAACCTTCACGCCAGCCAGAGCAGTGGTAGCACCGTCCTGGCCCTGCCCATCGATATTCCCGATGGCTGGCACACCATCTACGTTCGCGCCCGGGACAAAGCCCACAATGTTTCTGCGGTGGCCTCCTATAGCCTCGGTCTTGGCCCGGGCAGTCTGGTCAGCCCGGCCGACAAAGCCCGCGTCCAGCGGGCGGTAACGCTGGCCACCTCTGCGCCTCCAGATCGAACCTCGGTCCGTTACTACTACCGGCCCGTCGGTGATGTCTTCAACCTCTACGAGATCCCGCCCGCCGACGTAACCGTGCCCGGCTCCGGCGCACCGCTCACGGCATGGCCGCAAACCCGCGATGACACCAGCAAGAACTTTCTCGACCTCACATGGAACATGGCCAAGACCTTGACCGATGCGAAAATCGCAGACGGTCAGATCGAGGTAATGGCGTACCTCTTTGGCGGCAGCAAGCCCGAAGAATTTGTCAAGCACGCCATCGTGACCCTAGACCGCTCGGGATTTGGCAGCTCTTACGCCACCACCGATCTCGGTCCCGGCCGCGTCGCCCTGCAAACCGGAGATTTTGCCGTCGAGGCTTCGGATGCCAGCCTCTTCGGAATCAGTGTCAACCGGACGCTGACCACACTAGCCCCAGCGGCTGATCGCCCAGATGAGCAACTAGCCGAAAACAAGATATTCGGGCCTGGCTGGCGCGCCGGCTTCCCTTCCGTTCCTTCCGGCATCGCCGACTTCTCTCCCACCAGCGCAGGCGAGTCCGGATCTCTCCAGCTGATCGGTGCTGATGGCGCGACCCTGTCGTACGTCAAAGACGGCACCACACTCACCGGCATCGGCGACGCCGCTGACGGCTCTCGGATTACCGCTACTGGCGAGGAACTGACCGTCACGGACTCCGCAGGCGGCATAACGGTTTACACCAAGGTCTATGGCAAGTGGGTGGTGTCGCGTACGCAGACGCCTGCAGCAGAATCCGCTGTCACCTACTACCGAGACAGCCAAGGACGCGTGACGCGCATCCTGGCTCCCGTCCCCACGGATGTAGCCTGCACGACCACCCTGGTAGCAGGCTGTCGGGCGCTCGAACTTTCCTATGCGACCTCAACTACGGCGACGGGTATCGCCTCTGGCTGGGGCGACTTCAAGGAGCAGGTGAAGAGCATCTCGTTCACCGCCTTCGACCCGGAATCGAACGCCATGAAGACGACGACGCTCGCCTCCTATCTGTACGACTCGACGGGACATCTGCGGCAGATCACAGATCCGCGTACCAACCTGTCGACGATGTACTACTACACCGGCGAGGGCCGCATCTCCCAGATCACCCCGCCTGGCCTGGCCCCCTGGCGGATGGAATACGACTCTCATGGACGTCTGGCACACGTACAGCGTGAGGGCGGCGATGTGGACCCCACCCAGGCTGTGGTGTACGACGTGCCGATAGACGGTACGGGCGCTCCGATCAACCTGACCGCAGCCCAGACCGCCAAGTGGGGACAAGCTACTGATCTACCAGTGGTAGGTGCCGGGGTCTTCCCTGCTTCGCACGTGCCTGCCCGCGGTGCGGACGGTGCGTACCAGCCCGCTGCCGGTGATTGGGAGTATGCCAGCCTGGTCTACACCGATGTCAACGGCCGTCCGGTCAATACCGCCGGCTACGGCGCGGGCGCCTGGCAGGTCTCGGCGATCCGGTATGACGACAAGGGCAACACGGTGTGGGAACTCTCCCCGGAGAACCGTGCCCAGGCCCTCACGCCGACAGCCAACACAGACTCATATGTAGCTGGGCGTACTGATACGGCCGATCGAGCGAATCTGCTGGCCACGATCAGTACCTACAACGCCGACAGCGACCCGCTGACCGTCACCGACCCCGCCCGGCAGGTGCAGCTCGCCGACGGCACCATGGTCTCGGCGCGCAAGCTCACCACCACCAGCTATGACGAAGGTAAGCCCTCCTCGGCAACCACCTATCATCTGGCCACCATGACCAAGGCCGAACCAATCGTGCTGGACGGCACCGCCACCCCCATGGCGGCGGACGCGCACACGGTCAAGACCGGCTACGACCCGATTAAATCCGGTGATCCTTCGGGCTGGGATCTGCGCCAGCCCACCAGCACCACCACTGTTATGCCCGGTGGAACTGACATCGTCAGAAAGGTCCGCTACGACCAGGCTGGTCGAGAGATCGAACGTCGTCAGCCCGCCTCCGGTGAAAACGACGCGGGAACCACTCGCACCGACTACTACAGCGCGGGAGCACACCCCAGCTCGACAGAATGCGGTAACAAGCCGCAGTGGGCCGGATTGCAGTGCCGGACGTTCCCGGCCGAGCAGCCGACAGGCAAACCGCTGCCGGTGACAACGACGACGTACGCCTACTACGGTGGGGCGGCGACGAGCGTTGACACCGCCGGAACCACCGTGCGAACCACGACTCGCGTGTTCGACACGGCGGGCCGTCCGTGGAAAGAAAAGATCGAGGTCGTTCCACCGGCTGAGGGTGGTGCCGCGCTTCCCGAGTCCACGATCAGCTACGACTCCGCCACCGGCTTGCGGCTTGGCATCACTGCGGGAACGAATACGCTGTCCAACACCTTTGACAGCTTCGGCAGGGTGAAGACCACCACGGACGCCGACAGCAATACCACCACGATCGGCTACACGCTGGACGGGCAGGTCGCCTCACTGGCTGATACGCGGGGCACGACCACGTACACCTACAACGGTATCGACGCCGCCGGACGTCCGGAGCGGCGCGGACTGCCCACGGCGCTCACCGCGGAGCGGCTGGGATCCTTCACGGCGGCCTTTACCGGAGACGGCCAACTGGCGACGCAGAGCTATCCAAACGGCGTGACCGCGACCACTGGCTACGACAGTACCGGTTCTGCCACACGTCTCGACTACGCCAAGGGAACAACCCCTTGGCTCAGCTTCCGGGACAACAGCGACATCTTCGGTGAGGTCGTGCACAGCACCTCCACAACCGGCAGCACTCAGCTCCATACCTATGATGGCGCTGGTCGCCTGACTGGCACCGCCGATATTCAGGGCGACCGCTGTACCACCCGCCGCTATACCCTGGACGCAAACAGCAATCGCGCCGCTCTGAACACCTATGAATCGAACGGCGCTTGCACCACCGGCACCCCCACCACCAAGACCGGTACTTTTGACACCGCCGACCGCATCACCAATACCGGCTATAGCTATGACGCCCTGGGACGGACCACGACGGTCCCTGCCGCCGACGTCACCGGCAATGGGGACCTCACCGTCACCTACCACGCCAACGACATGGCCGCCTCACTCACCCAGAACGGGACCACCAAGGCCTATGGCCTAGACCCGAGGGGACGAATCCGCACCATCAACACCACCACTGCAGGCGGTGCGATAGGCACGACTGTCAACCACTACACCGGTGCCGATGACAGCCCGTCCTGGGTCGCCGAATCCGACGGCACCTGGACACGCAACATCCTCGCCTTCAACGGTCTCGCTGCCGTCGAACGCAGCGACAACACCGCGCAGATCAAACTGACCAACCTGCACGGCGACGTGACAGCTACCTGCGATAACAACGCCAACGCTGGCCTCGCAGCCTACTACGAATATGCCGAGTTCGGCCAGAAAAAGCAGGGCACGGTCAACGAAGAGAGATATGGTTGGCTCGGCAAAGACCAACGCTCGAGCGGCGATTCCGTTGGCGGAATCATCCTCATGGGAGCCCGCCTCTATAACCCGGCGACGGGGCGTTTCCTCCAAATGGACCCGATCCTGGGAGGCAGTGACAATCGTTATGAGTACGCTTCGCAAGACCCGATCAATAATCTGGACCTTGATGGCAGGAAAAAGACATCTAAGAAGATCCCAGCGGGCGCGAAGAAGCTAATGAAGCCGATGTCGCAGGGCGGCAAGAGCTGGCAAACATGCGGATCAACCTATTTCGGGTTCGGTTGGGACTGCATTGGCCATATCGCTCACGAAGACGTCCCCGATGTGATCCGCGATCTCGCTAAGATAGTCGCAGGCACCGCAATATGTGCGGCTGTGAGCGGAGCTGGCGGGGAAGTGACGGCGTTCATCACAGCCGCTTGCGGACTGGCTACGGCAGTCGCGTCGTACTATATGTCCGAAATTACATGGGCAGACGATAAGAGTAACGGGCGAGGCGTCGACTACCACTGCTGGAACAATCCCTGGAGCAACGGGTGTACGTTCACGCCCACCAAAAAAGAAAAGGTAATGGCAGCATAGGATGGATCCCCAAAGGTGAAATGGACGCCCCTTATCCTCATAGGCGTAGCTCTCATTGTCGCCGCCATTTCGCTTGCCTTGAAGGCAAGCCCTGATCCTGACATGCGCCGACTAGGCGGTCTCCTCGGCGCCGTGGGAATCGTGATAGGCACGGCAGCCCTCGTGGTCTACCAGATCCGCCGCCTCATCGAACGGGATCGAGACCGCCGCATGTGATCGCAAGATTAGGTGTTCCGCATGGGAGATCCCATGCGGAACACCTACGTATATGGTCGAGCCGAGCATCTCGGTTCGACCATTGAAGTCGGCTACCGTATCTGATGCGACTGCTTCGCTCACGCGTTCGATGTAGCCGCGCCGGCTTCATGAATACCAGGGGCACCCCGGAAAGGGGAACGGCCTCCGGATAGCAGCGCTACCCCTAGCGCCCGGAGGCCGACCCATCGCTACCCGAAACGTAGCCCACCATGATCGCCGAAACGGAGGTGGTGTCTCCATCATGACACCTTCGGCGAGTCCTCCGCGACGGGTCGGCCCGGGGTTGTCCCAGGGTGGGGGGTGAGACTGGTCATGGCCTGTAGGAACGTCAGGCCTGTTCCGGTCGCGACGGTGTGACCGTCTGTGTCACGGGCGGTCGCGTTGATGCGGCCGCCCTGACCGGTGCTGAAGGTCAGGGTGATGTCGTGGCCGTCGCGCAGCAGCTGGTCGGCGTCGAGTGGCCGGGCGGGGTCGAGGACCTTGGCGCCGCGATCTGGGACAAGGATGATGACGTGCTGCTCGGCCATCAGGCGGAGGGCGTGCCGTACGGTGGCTCGGCCGGCGGAGTGGCGTTGGGCCAGCTCCCGTTCGGAGGGGAGCCACGTCCCGGGCCGGTATTCGCCTGACTTGATGTCCTCGGTCAGCCGGAGGGCGATGCTTTGCGCCTTGGCGGGTGGCCTAGGCATGCGCGTGGTCCATTCGGCTCCTGGGCGGTCTCGCGGGTCTTTCGGCACGTCGGCCCCACTTTAGACGTGGCTGTGCACGCCGCGTTAGCCGATCGTTTTCCGCCTCTCTCGCCTCGGTACTCCTATGGTTGCTTCTGGTCCAGTTATGGTACATATTGAGTCGGTGCCGCTGCTAGGGCACGACGCAGCCTGATGGAGGCAAGATGTCCGGTTCCGCCGTGCCATGCCGCCTCCCCCTTGACTGACCTGGAAGGACCCCTCATGCCCCCCACAGCTGACGACACTGCCGATGACGCCGTGGATGCCTCGTCCGAAAGGCTCTTCCTGCCCTGGGAGGTCGCGGCACTGATGCGCGTGGATCCCAAGACGGTGACCCGCTGGGCGCAGAAGGGCCGCATCTCCAGCATCCTCACCCCGGGCGGGCACCGCCGCATCCCCTCCTCAGCCGTGCAGCGCCTGCTCAATGGCCCCCAGACGGCGAGCGACCGATGAGCCAGCAGCCTCCGCTGTACGGCCGCGCCGCCCGTACCTACGCCGAGGGCCTGCGCGACATGTCCGCCGCCGAGGCCGAGCAGATCCGCGCCGCCGGCAAGCTCGAGCAGCGCGAGCGCGAGGTGGCGCTGGCCGATGAGCGGGCGCGACTGGCCGACCAGCGCAAGCTCAACCGAGCGCGGGCCAAGCTCACGCTCAAGACCGAGAAGCGCAAGACGCAGGCACGATGGGCGGCTGAACGATGGGCCAAGATGCGCGGTGCCGTCGCCGCAGTGGCGGCCCGGGTCGCCGACGCGGTGCCGTTCCTGATCGGCGGCGTCGCGATGGGCTCGCCGATCGTCATCGCCTGGCGCGGGCAGATGCAGTTCGCCGCCGAGATGCTCGGACTGGGCGGCTGGTCGTGGATCCTGCCGACCGCGCTGGAGGGCGCGGCCTGGTACCTCGCCTACCTCACCCACCGGGCGATCAAGGCCCGCCTGCCCAGCCTGCGGTACCGCATCTGGACGTGGATCCTCACCGCGGCCGCCGCCGGGATGAACTTCTGGCACGGAGCGGAGACGACGACGGCGAAGGGCGTGACGCTCGCGTTGTGCAGCGTGCTCGGCATCCTGCTGTTCGAGCTGACCGCCGGGCAGAACGCGCAGGTCGCGGGCGGCCGGTCGTTCGCCGAGATCCGCACCGCCACGTGGCGGTGGATCCGCTTCGGCCGTCTGCAGTGGGCGGCGCACTCGATCCGGACCGCGCTCGGCCCGGCCTGCAGCGTGGAGCAGGCGTGGCACCTGGCCTGGTGTGACCGGTACGGGATGGGCCCCACCTCGACCCGGGAGGAGCGCACACTCGGCAAGGCCATCCTCGCCGCCCGCCACAAGGCGGACCGGGAACTGGCCGGCGCGGGCGAACTGGTGATCGGCGCGGACGGCCAGATCCTGCGGCCTAAGCGGCTGGCGCCGGAGAGCATCCGCACGGCCGAGCTGTACGACCTGGTCGGCCAGACGGAGATGGCGAAGGTCGGCGACTACCTCGCCGAGAGATTCCCCCTCATCGCCCACGGCCATCTCGCTAGCACAACGGATAGCGAGACGGGACGGGGGAGCGGCGCCTCTTCCCTGGTGCCGCTCCACCCGCTGCGCGGCGTGCACGGTGGCGGCCTGGGCGACCGTGCGCTCGTGCACGCGAACGGCTCGATGGGAGTGCACGTCGACCGGGCGAACGGCCAGCGTGTGCCCGGCGCGTCGACCTCGACGGACCTCGACGCGTCGACCTCGACGCGGCTCGATGCATCGAACCGTCGAGCCCTCGATGCATCGACCTCGACGGACGGGGATTCATCGAGGCCCCGCCGCTCGACGCATCGAACCCCGCCCCCCTCGACGCATCGAGGCGGCAAGCGGCCGTTCCAGGAGCTGCGCATCGACTTCGCCAAGGCCCTCGCCGATGGCCGACTCGACGAGGACGACCTGTCGGCCGAGAAGATCCGCCAGACGCTCGCGTGCGAGTGGAAGCGCGGCAAGGCGCTGCTGGATGAGTTCAACGCCGACCCCATGCAGATCCGCGTGCTGGGCCGCGAGGAGAAGCCGTGAACGTGACCGTACGTAGCCGCCTTCTCGGCTCGGCACTGCGCCGGTCGTCGCCTGGAGGCCTGAAACCGGGGGCCAATACCCGCGCGCGGGCGCGCGCGCCCGCGCGAGGCTACCCGCCCCGCCCGACAGTCACCATCCGTAGCAGCCGGAGGAGTCCGATGCCGAAGTCCGTGCCCCAGGCCCGCCGTGACCGGGCGCTGGCCAGGCGCGCCGCCGCCATGACCCCGGCGGAGGAATTCGCGGCGGCCGTCGACTACCTCAAGCAGGTCCTCAAGGCCCGCGGCGACAGCGCCCTGTACGTGCACTACGCCGACGAGATGTTCAAAGCCGCTGACGACGCGGCCGGTATGTCCGACTCCGGAGGTAGGTGATGGTCGCCGTGCGGCGTATCCGCACCCCGCGCGAGGCCGCCGAGGAGATCGGCACCGTCGTGCAGCTGCCCGGCACCAGCCCGGCCCCCCTCGACGAGCTCGAGCACGACGACCAGGCGGGCGAGCTCGCGCCGGTCGACGAGCGCGGCCCCGGCCGGCTGGAGCGGGCGATTACCACGCTGGCGCAGGCGCGCGAGCGGTTCATCGCCGCCGTGGTGGGCGAGTCGGTGCTGGCCGAGCAGCTGCCGTCCGTCGCTGAACTGTGGTGGCAGACGTGGACGGGCGGTGGCCACGACACGAAGCCCGGCCGGGTCGTGACCCGCGTGTGGGGGTTCGCCGTGGTGCTGCCTGTGCACGCGCTCGGCCAGCTCGCGCTGTGGTTCGTCCGCTATTGGCCGCGTGCGCTGGTGGCCCTGATCGTGGTGCGACTGATGGCGCTGATCAACCCGATGTTCTCCGACGTGCTCGCGTGGCTGATCGACGCGCTCGCGACCCTCGCCCGCCTCCTACTCACCTGACCACTCACCTGAAAGGTGCCCCTCATGATCGCCAAGTTGGTCGCGGCCGGGCTCGGCCTGGCCGTCACACTCGTCTTCCTCGCGCCCGCGCTGGCCACGCAGGCGCGCGGCAAGGCTCCCCGCTTCGTCGGCGCGACCCTGTTCCTGGCCGGGGTCGGGCTGACCGGCCTCGCGTGGCTGTTGATCACGCTCGTCACGTCGGCCCCGTGGCGGACCGGGATCGGCGTGTTCGCGCTGGCCGGGCTACTCGGGTCCGGTTTCGCGATCTTCTGGGACGTCAAGGACGGCAAGCTCGACCGGACCGGCCAGTGGCTGCTGTTCGTGGTGCCGTCGATGCTGGCCGTGGTCCTGTTCACCGGCCCGGACGCGGTGCCGTGGCTGGCCGACCAGGCGGGCGCGGCATTCGCCCAGTTCGCGGCGCAGGCGGACCGGTCATGATCGAGATGATGCTGGTCCTGTCCCTGGCGATCGCCGCCGGGGTGGTCTCGGTCGTATTCAAGAAACGGCCCGATATACGGCAGGCCGCGGCCGCCGGGTGGCGAGCCGGGTGGGAGCAGACCCGGATCGAGTTCACAGCCGGGTACGCGCAGGTACGCACGCAGTACGAGCGGGCGCAGACTCACTTGCGCGGGCAGGACGACGTCGCCTCCAAGATCCTGTCCGGGCTGCTGGCCCTGCTGGCGGGATTCTCGATGACGGTCGGCGGCGCCCTGTACGGCGGCGGGCAAACGATGCTCGCGGTCGGCCGGATCGTCACGACGACCGTGCAGGCCGTCCGAGACGGCTACGCCGACGCCCGCGCAGACGTCGTCGCCGCCGACGAAGTGGCCGAGACCGTCAAGGACGACGCCGAAATCGTCGAGGCGGTCGAGGCGGTCGAGGTGCTGCCCACACCGGCCGCAGCTGCCCACGGGCCGGGGCCGGACCCGCCTGCCGGGCCCGCCTCAGCCCAACTCGCCACCATCCCCTCAACCCCCTCAACGGAAGGAACCTCTCCCATGTCCGACACCATCGCCAGCGAGGCCGCGAACCTCGCCGCCCTCCGCCAGATCTTCCTCACCGCCGCCGAGAACCTGACGCACGACATTTCGGCGCTCGACGGGATCAACGCCGGGATGGCCGCCAAGCTCGCCGAGCACGGCAACATCCTCAACGACATCCGCGTGCTGAAGGACACCCTCGCAACGGCCCGCCACCGCGCGAACGAGATTGCGGTGGAGATCGCGGTCCTGCGTGGCTGACGTGCTGGATGGCCGCCCACCACCTTCCCCGGGGTGGGCGGCTCGTCCTGGACGCCAGCCCCCTCGCTTGGAGACGCGACATGTCGAAGACGACCGCCGAACTCGGCGGCAACCTGTCCCTGCCCGCCCCATTGCCCGCCCCGGCGCCCACCCAGCCGGTGGAGCCGCCCGAGCCGCCGGTGTATGAGATGGCTCCCAAGCGGTGGCTGCGCACGCACAGGCCGATGCTGGCCAACCTCGCCCCGATCGGGATGTGCGGCGGCGCGCACCTGCTCGGCTGGCTCTACACCGTGACCGGCGTGTGGCCGGTGTGGGCGCTGCTGTGGTCGACGGCGGCCGTCCTCGCCGCGGTGGTCGTGGTGGCCCGCACAGGCGGCCGGGTGTGGTGGGGCAGCGCCGTCGGCGTGCTGGTGTGGCTGCTGCTGGCCGCCACGGCTGGGCTGTCGGACGTCGGGGTGTTCGTGTTGTGGACGGCCGCGCTGGTGCGGTCGGTGCCGTTCTGGCGGGCCCACCAGGCGCGGTACCAGCCGCAGGCCGCCGACCCGGACGACCCCGAGGAGGAGCAGGCGGAGGGAGAGGAGCCGCTGACGCGTGAACAGGTGTTGTGGCGGGATGAGGTGGTGCCGAACAACTCCGTGTACGCGCACACCGAGCTCGGCGTGCCGGAGCGGGTGGCGGGCGGGTTCCGGGCGCTGATCATCGGCGCGCGCGGCAAGTCGCAGTTCGGCAGGATGGTGGCCGGTGTCGACACGATCTCCTCGGCGTGGGGGACCGGCTCGTCTCAGGTGACGGTGGAGGAGACCCGGCCGCCGGACAACTCGCGCGCCATGCTGACGATCATCTCGTCCGATGACCTGCTCGCCGCGACCCACTTCCTCGAGGAGGAAGGCGCGGCGATCGACCCGCAGGCGGGCCTGGCCCGGGTCGCCACGTTCTTCGACGGCCACCCCGCGCACGCCCAGTTCTGGACCCCTTCAGGCGGCATGCAGATGGGGCTCATCTTCGGCCGGACCGAGTCCGGCAAGACCCGCTACGCCGAGACCAAGTTCATCCTCGCGCAGCAATGCGCGCAGCTCGTCGCCGCGGTGCTCGACGCCCAGGATGGCCAGTCAATGCCGGAATGCCTGCAAGCCGCGCAGATCAGCGCGGTCGGTGTCGAGGGCGTGTACCGGGGACTGCGCAGCCTGCTGTACCTGTCGCAGCGGCGCAGCCAGTTCCTGGCCACCGTGCCGTGGATCGACGAGCTGGGCCGCGAACGGTCGGGTAAGGCGTTCCTGCTGCCGGGCGATCAGCTGATCGACCCAGCCACTGGCCGCCCGTTCACCATGCCGGGGGTGTGGGCGCTGTTCGACGAGCTGCCGCTGCTGCTGAAGAACGCCGAGGTCGGCAAGGATGCCGTGAAGATGCTCGGCACGGCCGTGATGACGATGCGTAAGGCCGGGATCGGCGTCGAGGGCATCGCCCAGAACATCGGCCTCGACTACCTGGTGGATCAAGGGCTGCGCTCCAACCTGGCCGGTAACGTGGCCGGGTTCCGCACCAAGAGCAGCGACGACCACCACATGGTCGGCCTCGAAGCCGACCCCTCCAAGCTGGAATCGCACTTCGTCTCCACGGGCCTGGCCACGCCGGGCCTGTGCTACCTGAACGGTCCTGATGCGCGCCCGCGAGCGAAGGCGCGGGGCCTGATCTGCAAGGACGTGTACGGGCTGACGCTGCAGCCGCCAGCGGGGCGGCTGGATCACTTGTCGCTCGGGTGGCTGGAGCAGTACGGCGACATGGTGGCGCGCGGCATAGAGCCGGACCTGCTTGGCGATGGCACCGCTGCTGCGGTGGTGGCGGGGCCGACGCAGGGCGACGTCGAGGCCGCGATCGAGCACGTGCTGAAGGACGGGCCGCTGCCGGTCGACCAGCTCGTGGCGCGGATCGGCGGCCGGGTCGCCGACTGCACGCTCGGCCAGATCGAGACCGCGCTGGCCGCGCTGGTCAAGGCCGAACGGTTGTGGAGGCGCGGAGAGGTGTGCCAGTTGCTCGAGCGGGTGGGCGTGTGATGAGGGTCGCGGCGGTCGGGGTGTGGTGGGGCTGGTCGCAATTGCTGGCGGTCGCCGCCGGCGCGGATTCACCACCGTCGCCGACGACCTGGGAGAGCCGCGCACGTTCTGGGAGGAGCGCGGCGAGCTGCTCGTCACACAGTGCAAGCTGCCGGCCAGGACGTACGTTGACGACCGGGCCGTGCGGTTCGCTGGCGACTGGGCTGCGGTGCTGGGCGGCGTCGACGCGCTGGTGGAGACGTGCCCGCGCCACTCGGCGAAAATGATGATCGAGACGCTGTGCATCGCGCAGGCGCGCATCTCCGGCTCCCCGCTCGACCGGCACGAACCAAAGGGGACCTGGAGCGCGCGGGCACACGCGCCGCACTCGGCTAGCGAGTGTGCAGGCGGTGCTGGAGCCGCGCACGCGTCGCTATCGCCCCGAGCGCGATCATCGCGACCCCCAGCACCAGGTGCAGCCAGTTGTCGGCCGTGTTGAACGGGACGAAGTTGGCCCCGCCGCCGTGCGGGACGAACAGCCCGTAGAGCCAGAGCACCAGGTAGATGATGCCGCCGATGAGCAGGAACCCGCGTGCCCCCGCCCACGTCCCGGCCAGCAGGACGCCGGCGACCCCGAACAGCAGGTGGACGATGTTGTGCAGGACCGACACCTGGAACAGGCCCAGCAGCATCGCGCCCGACTCGTGGCTGGCGAACTGCATCTGGCCGTAATTGGTGGTGATGCCGGGGATGAAGCCGAGAATGCCGATCAGCAGGGACACGGCGCCAGCGATGAGTGACGCCAGCTGGACTGGGGTCTTGGTGGCGGAGGAAAGAACGCCGCTCATGGCGCCTCCCTTGTCGTACCGGTGATAACCATCTGCGCCTACCCCTCAGGGCGGCCCTCACGCACTGTGACCTGCGTGAATTCTCATTCGAAGTCGTCCGGGTTGAGCTCCTTGATGCGGAAGCACGGGTCCTCGTCGTAGCGGCTGCGCCCGTCGGCGTCGTCGCCCTCCTCGAAACCGGGTGTCGCGCTGGGTGTGACCTCCAGTACCTGATCGACCTCTACCAGCGGGCGCGTGCGCGGTCAGCTAGAGCTGCGCGCGGCGCTGCTGGTAGCGACCGGTCATGTGCTGGCCGGGACGCGCGAAGCGGCCGAGCTGCGCAAGCACGCGGGCATCTAGTCGTGCTTGGGCCAGATCGGACCCTGGTCGGTCCAGATGACACCCTTGTTGCGGCACAGGCAGAAGGGGTGGCCGATCGGGTCGGTGTAGACCCGCCAGCCGTAGCCTTCGGGGCCGATGAAGTCCTGCTGCAGCGTCGCGCCGAGGTCGAGGAGGCGGCGCTGCTCGGACTCGATGTCGTCCACTTCGAAGTCGAGGTGGAACTGCTTGGGGTGCTCGCTGTCGGGCCACTGCGGGGCGCGGTAGTCGTCCACCCGGATGAAGGCCAGCTCGATCTCGCCGAATTGGATACCGGCCCAGTTATCGTGGCTGCCTTCCTTGATCGGGCGGCCCGTCACTTCGGAGTAGAAAGCCGCCAGCTTCATGGTGTCCGGGCAGTCGATGATGAAATCGGTGAGTCGCAGCATTCCGTGAGCTTGCCACAAGATCACGGGAGCCTGAGAGCTGCCCCGAACACGAGGCCGGGCTTGTAGTTCTCGAGCTTGGCAACGTCGGCTCCGACCGCGTCCACTGCTCATCAAACAGGCTTCGAAACAGGCCTTAGGTGCTGCTGGCCGGTGATCGTCGGGCGGGGGTCTGTGCGGGCGTGTGCGGGCGCTGGAGCGGGTTTCGCGGGCCTGGTGGGTATCGGGTAACACCGGACGCGAAGGAGCGTCCTGTGCGGTTGTGTGCATGCCGTCAATAAGTGTGCCTGTCTGGAGTGGTCATTAGTTGACCAGCGCGCTAGGGTCCATCCGTAACGGACCCTTTGGCCAGTCCGGAGGGGGTCAAGTGATCGGGGAAGGACGTGTGACGATCGGCAGCGCAGAACGTGAATGCGGCGCCCGTCCGCGTGTTTCCGCCCCTCACCGTGGCGTCATCGCCGTGAACGTGAATCGGCGCGAAACCCCAGCAGTGTGCCCCGCTCGGCGTCGACGAGATCGCGGCCGTCGCCTTGCCGCATGGCAGGCGCACGGCGGAGGGGAGAGGCCCCGGACATGAGAAAAGGCCCCGCGTACGGGGCCCTCTCGAAGTCGCGATACCCGCGACCAGATCGTTCAGCTCCAGGCGGCCAACCAGACGAGCTGAGCGGCTGAGTCGCCGGTCCGGCTTCCTCACAACATCGCGTTGAGGTGTTTCGTGCAGCGGCCCGGGGCCGTTGCCGGGGGCTTCTGCGCGCCAAAACCCGTGACGCTTGGAGCCGACCATAGCACGCGCCCAAGCGGCTGCCCCAGCATGCCCGGAATCGGTCGCGTGCAGGACAGCCGCGTCCCCATCGCCCCCCGCCCCCGATCGTCCGGCGGGCGAGCCTCGTCCGCTGATCCCGGACGGGCACATCCTCGCGCCCGCGCACGGCTTGTGGTCCGAGGCGGTGCAGTATCTCGTTGAGGCCACCGGCCGGCGCGCCGACTGGATGCGTAATGCTCTGCGGTTCGCCTGGCAGGTGATGAGCCGCTCGACGTGGGCGATGCTGACCGCGCCGAAGAAGGGTGCCACCTGGAAGCACCTGGCCGCCGACCTCGGACTGTCGGAGCGGACGATCGCGAACCTGTACTCGTGGTTCATCAAGGCGGGGTTGCTGGCCCGCGCGGTGCCCGGCACCACGGTTCGCTGGAGGAAGGGCACCCGGTGCGGGCTGGACGACGATGGGCGCGGTAACGAAGCCGCCCAGTACCTGCTGATCATCCCGGCCGACATCCTCGAAGCGGACGACGAGACCTTGCCCGCGACTGCGGCCCCCTCCGCGAGCGAGGAGGTTCCGTGGCCGTGCGAGACCGTGCCGACCCGCCCGCACCTGGAGCTGGTGTCCGACGTTTCCGCAGGCAGCGCCCCTGTGGATGGATCTTGCATCCCCAAGCCCTCCCCCCTTGCTGTAGGTGAGGAGACTCCCCGTAACGCGCGCGCGAGACGACACACCGCGCTTGCGACACCGGCCAGCGAGTGGCGGGCGACCGTCACGCCGGTCACCAGGAAGGACAGGCTCGCAGCGTGTGAACGGCTGATTCGCGAACTACCCCCGTTCCGGAGGCTTTCGGCCCGCCATCTGCGCTCGGTGCTGCGGTCCGCCTTCGACCTCGGCGCGACCATCAGCGACATCCGGCACGCCCTCGATCACCGGCCGGACGGCTCTCCCTGGATCCACACCCACAACCCGCGCTGGCTGCCGAGCTGGATACGGCACCGACTGTCCGCGTGGATCACCCCGGACGGGCAACTCGTCACCCCCTGGCCAGTCCAGCAGCGCGCTGCCGAACACGCGGCGCTGGTGGCCGAGCAGCACGCCCGCCGCGACGCGTACGAGCGGGCGAACCAGGCCCGGCTCGGCGGCCCCATCAGCTACAGCGAGAGGCGGACACGGTGATCAACATCCCCGCGTGGGCGCGACCTGCCTCTCCGGCGAGGCACAGGGGGCAGCGCCCCCGTATCGGCCCTCAGTGGGCGCAGTGCTGCCAGTACCTCGTTCAGGGCCCGGCCGACGGACCGCCGTCCGGGCTTGAGTTACGCAGCGCGTCGTGAGGCCGTCATGCTGTCCTGGTGTCAGGCACAGTGCCGGGCTCGCCGTCAGACCAATCAGCCACGGCGGAGCCCGGGTCGTAGTGGAAAGTCGCTCCTTCGCTGCAGTGGCCGCGACCGTAGTCGCAGCTGATCCACTGCCCGAGATTCTCGCGGTCCGGCCACTGCGTGGTGTCCCACGCCACTTTCCACGCGTGGCAGCTCTCGTCGCGGAGCTCGAACTGCGGCGGCGGCGTGAACAGGCCTCTACTGCCCAGAGCAGCGAAGACGGCCGTCTGCATCTCAGCCCACTTCACGGAATCCTCTTGGACGATTTGGTTTGGGAAAAAGCCGCTGACGGCGGCGCGGACGCTATCCCAGACGGCGTTGTTCTCGTCTTCAGTCAGGAAGCGCAGGGGCGGGGGAAGCGGGACCGGCGTGGTGGTCTGATTTTCGGACATGCCGTCACCATGGCATAGAGGCGTTGCCCCGTCACCATGGCCGCTTCGCGGATGGTGCCCTTCCCCGGTCTCCTGCGTCGCACCTCGCTGGTCTGCCGCAGCGGGATTCAGAAACGCGGCTCGATGCACCTCTGGGGATTCCGAGCCCATGCAGAGGGGAGGAACGGCGGACGCGCCGGCCGATACCGCGCCACGGCTGCGGCTGCGGGGGAACGCCGGCCACCTATTGGCGATCACCGCGCTAAAGGCCCCGAACTAGGACATATCATCGACCACTCACCGTTTCACACCCTCGTTGACCTGGTGTTCTTTCCGGTAACAATCAGTTACGGACAACAAGGTGCCCGATTTTGGAGCCTTTACGTTATAGATTTGCGGCATATCTGGCGTGCGCGATTGCTAGCGAGATCAGTTCAGGCCAGCTTGCTGGCGCGCGCGAGCCCGGCGGCGCTGCTCGCGGATGATGGCCGTCAGCTCCTCGACGGAGCGGCCCCCGGGGACATAGGCGGCGCGGGCGGCATCCTCGGGGGAGAGAGCGTCTCGGCGGGCCCGCGCTTCCGCGAGGACTCGCCCGGCGGCAGCAAGCGCTTCGGCGCGGGTCGTCATAGATCCACTTTCGCACGAGCGTGCGAACGGCTGCCCGTGAGATGCCTCACGTGCTGGCCGATCCGCCCATCGCTCGGCGGCTCGCCCGTGCTGCTCTACTCTTGCGACGAAAGCAGGCGGGAGAGGGGTTTGCGTGAAGCCGGGCGCGGATGGTTCACTCGTTTCATCCTTCGATGCGGTTCTCGAGCGCATCACCTACGCCAACGAGGAAACCGGCTACACCATCGCCCGCGTGGCCACCGAGCGCTCCGGCTCCGAGCTGCTCACCGTCGTCGGCCCGCTGCTGGGCGCGCAGGTCGGCGAGTCGCTGCGGCTGCACGGCCGGTGGGGCTCGCACCCGCGTTACGGCCGGCAGTTCGAGGTGTGGTCCTACAGCACGGTGCTGCCGGCCACCGTGCAGGGCATCCGCCGCTATCTCGGCTCCGGGCTGATCAAGGGCATCGGCCCCAAGATGGCCGAGCGGATCGTCGACCACTTCGGCACCGACACGCTCGAGGTCATCGAGCAGGAGCCGCAGCGGCTGGTCGAGGTGCCGGGCCTGGGGCCCAAGCGGACGAAGATGATCGCGGCCGCCTGGGAGGAGCAGAAGATCATCAAAGAGGTGATGATCTTCTTGCAGGGTGTCGGCGTGTCCACCTCGATCGCGGTGCGCATCTTCAAGCAGTACGGCGAATCGTCGGTCTCCGTCGTGAAGACCCAGCCGTACCAGCTGGCCGATGACGTGTGGGGGATCGGGTTCAAGACGGCCGACACCATCGCCCAGGCCGTCGGCATCCCGCACGACAGCCCCGAGCGTGTCAAGGCGGGCCTGCGCTACACCCTGTCGCAGGCCGCCGACGACGGCCACTGCTACCTGCCCGCCCCCAACCTCGTCGCCGACGCCGTCAAGATCCTCGATGTGCCCGCCGACCTGGTCGCCGCCTGCCTGGAAGAGCTGGTGGCGAGCGAAGGCGCCGTGCGCGAGCCCATCCCGGCCGGCGAGAACGTCGTACCGGCCGTCTACCTGCCGCCCTTCCACCGCGCCGAGCTCTCGCTCGCCTCCGGCCTGCTGTCGCTGCTGCGCTCGGGCCATGACCGGCTCAAGGCCTTCGCCGACGTCGACTGGGAGCGGGCCGAGAGCTGGCTGCACGGCCAGACCGGCGCCGAGCTGGCCACCGAGCAGCGTCAGGCCGTCCGCCTGGCGCTGACGGAGAAGGTCGCCGTGCTGACCGGCGGGCCGGGCTGTGGCAAGAGCTTCACCGTGCGCTCGATCGTGCTGCTGGCCCGCGCCAAACGCGCCAAGGTCATCCTGGCCGCCCCCACCGGCCGCGCCGCCAAGCGCCTGGCCGAGCTGACCGGCCACGAGGCCACCACCGTGCACCGGTTGCTGCAGCTGCGGCCCGGTGGCGAGGCGACCTTCGACCGTGACAACCCTCTGGACGCCGACCTCGTCGTCGTCGACGAGGCCTCCATGCTCGACCTGCTGCTGGCCAACAAGCTCGTCAAGGCCGTCGCCCCGGGCGCGCATCTGCTGTTCGTGGGCGACGTCGACCAGCTGCCCTCGGTCGGGGCGGGGGAGGTGCTCAAGGATCTGCTGGCCGCCGACGACATCCCGCGGGTGCGGTTGACGCAGATCTTCCGCCAGGCCCAGGAGTCCGGCGTCGTCGTCAACGCCCACCGCGTCAACACCGGCCACCACCCGATCCTGGAGGGCATGAGCGACTTCTTCCTGTTCCCGTGCGAGGAGCCGGAGGAGATCGCCGCCCTGACCGTCGACGTCGTCGCCCGCCGCATCCCCCGCCGTTTCCGCCTCGACCCGCGCCGGGACGTACAGGTCCTGGCGCCCATGCACCGCGGCGCCGCCGGCGCCGGCGCCCTGAACATCGCCCTGCAGGAGGCCCTCACCCCGGCCCGCGAGGGCATACCGGAGCGCCGGTACGGGGGGCGCGTCTTTCGCGTGGGCGACAAGGTCACCCAGCTGCGCAACAACTATGACAAGGGCGCCGCCGGGGTGTTCAACGGCACGGTCGGCATCGTCACCGACATCCGGCCTGATGAGCAG
This sequence comes from Nonomuraea sp. CA-141351, assembly GCF_050944675.1. NCBI lineage: Bacteria > Bacillati > Actinomycetota > Actinomycetes > Streptosporangiales > Streptosporangiaceae > Nonomuraea > Nonomuraea sp. CA-141351. Next base: position 5,737,359 of record NZ_CP191982.1, on the reverse strand, counting down.
AAGCTGACCGTCGTCACCGATGAGGACGAGGCCGTCGACTACGCCTTCGACGAGCTGGACGAGCTCGCCCACGCCTATGCGGTCTCCATCCACCGTTCCCAGGGCAGCGAGTACCCCGCCGTGGTGGTCCCGCTGGCCACCAGTGCCTGGATGATGTTGCAGCGCAACCTCCTTTACACCGCGATCACCCGGGCCAAGAAGCTCGTCGTCATCGTGGGCTCGCGGCGGGCCCTGGCGCAGGCCGTACGCACCAAGGGTGCCGGTCGGCGGCACACCGGTCTCACCCACCGCCTCTGATCCGAACCCCTTTCAGTCACAAGTGATTGAAATGTGACCGAACTTCCCCAATTGGTTCCTCGTCTTACATGCAGGAGCATTAAGGTTTTTGGGGTGCGTTTGGTGCTATGGGGGAAAGGACAGTGTTGAACGTTACGCCCGCTTGGAGGAAGCCCGCCACGGCAGTCGCGCTGCTGACGGCGGCCACACTGACGGCTTCGTGCTCATCGGGCGGCGGCGGTGGCACCGCCGCTCAAGGGGGAGCGGGTGCGCCCGAGGCCACCACGTCCGCCACCCCCCAGGCGCCGACCGTCAAGATCAGCCCTGCGGAGGGCAGCTCCAAGGTCAGCCCTGAGAAGAAGGTCGTCGTCACCTCCGCCGGCGGCGCGCTGGAGACGGTCACCGTCGAGGCCGACGGCGAGGAGGTCGAGGGCGCCTTCAACACCGACAAGACCAAGTGGATCTCCAAGACGGCGCTGAAGCCCTCCACCGGCTACACCGTCTCGGCCACGGCCGGCGCCACGACCGCCACCAGTACGTTCACCACCGTCAAGCCCGAACGCGCACTGCAGATCGCCGACGTGACCCCCACCGCCAAGGGCGAGACCGTGGGCGTCGGCGCCCCCATCATCGTCACCTTCAACCAGCCGGTCACCAGCAAGGCCACCATCGAGCGCGCCCTGGAGGTCGAGGCGGAAAAGCCGGTCGACGGCGCCTGGCGCTGGATCAACGACACCATCGCCATCTACCGCACCGCCAAGTACTGGCCCGCCCACCAGAAGGTGAAGTTCAACGCCCACATCAAGGGCATCAAGGGCGGCAAGGGCCTGTACGGGGTCAAGGACTACTCCGCCACCCTCAAGATCGGCGCCAAGCAGATCAGCAAGGTCGACACCAAGAAGCACATGATGTACGTCTACAAGGACGGCAAGCGCGTACAGACCATGCGCATCAGCGCGGGCATGGCCACCACGCGCGAGTACACCACCACCTCCGGCGTGCACCTGACCATGGAACGCGGCAACCCCGTGCGCATGATCTCGCCCGGCCGTAAGAAGGGCGACCCCGGCTACTACGACGTCATGATCAATCACGCGGTCCGCATCTCCAACTCCGGCGAGTACGTCCACGCCAAGGACAACGTCTGGGCCCAAGGCGTGCGCAACGTCAGCCATGGCTGCGTCAACGCCCGCCCCGACCAGGCAAGATGGTTCTACGACAACTTCCAGCGGGGCGACGTCGTCGACATCACCGGCACCAGCCGCGAGCTGGAGTGGAACAACGGCTGGGGCTTTTGGCAGATGCCGTTCTCACAGTGGAAGAAGGGCAGCGCCCTCAATGGCAAGGACAAGGCCTGATCTGGTGCACATCCGTCAAGGTCGCGACAGCGACGTCCCCCTCGTCTTGGGCATGTTCGACAGCGCCGTCGCCTGGCTCGTCTCCCAGGGACGCACCGGCCAGTGGGGCAGCAGTCCCTTCACCGGCAACGACAAGCGCACCCGCCAGGTCACCGGCTGGCTGGAGCTCGGCGACATGCGCATCGCCGAACTCGACGGCCGGCCCGCCGGCTGCGTCGTGGTCGGCGCCGCCCACGACTACGTCGCCCCGGCCACCGAGCCCGAGCTGTACGTCCAGGCCCTGGTCACCGACCGCCGCTACGCCGGCCACGGCGTAGGCCGCGCCCTGCTGGACTGGGCCGTCGCCGAAGCCGGCCGGCGGGGCGTCGGGCTGGTGCGGGTCGACTGCTACGCCGGCGACGACGGCCGCCTGGTCGCCTACTACGAAAGCTGCGGCTTCACCCGCGCCGCGCCCTTCACCGTGGGGGAGTGGCCCGGCATGCTCCTGCACCGCCGCCTCTGAGCTGTGGGCCGCTTGCCGCGCCGGGGCCGGCGTCAGGAGAAGCCGGCGGCCCGCCCCAGCGGCGTGGTGTCACCCGGCCGCAGCGGCGAGGCCAGGAACACCGGCGCCTGCGCCATGAACCGCGGCCGGCTGCCCAGATGCTCCTGCGCCGCGTGCACCGTGAACGGATGCACCACATACACATCCCCCGGTGAGCCCGTCGCCAGCGCGATGGGCCGCTCCCGCCCCGCCTCGTCGAACACCGGCCCCATCTGCATGGGATCCAGCACCCGCTCATCCAGCAACGCCGCCATGTCGCGCTGCGAGCCGGCCCGCACCCGCGTCGGCGCGTCCCGCGGCCCCACCTCCGACAGCAGCACCAGCAGCAGCAGCGTCTCCGGCCGGCCGCTCACCCCGTAGCCGCCGTCCGCCCGGGCCGTGTTCGCGTCGATGTGCCAGCCGCGATCATCTGCGGCAGGCACCACCGGGAACCGGATGGGCATGTTGCCCACGCTCCCGCGCGGCACCCAGCCGCCCGCGCCCGCCACCGCGTCCAGCGCCGCACGCAGCCGTTCGCTGTGCACGATCTGCCCGAACGGTCCCTCCCCGGTCAGGTCGGCCGTCCACACCACCGGCTGCGTCCAGCCCGAGGGGTCGTCGGGCGACAGGCCGATCCGCTCCCACAGCAGCGCCCTGGCCGCATCGCCCACCTGGCGCGGCACCACCGCCTCGACCTTGGCGAACCCGTCGGCCACGAATGCCTCGACATCGATCACATCCACAAACGGCACGCTAACAGCGCCGTCCACCGATTTTCCCCCGTGTGATCACCGGTGGTCGCCGTGGCCCCTCGTCTGCACGAGCGACTTTCCTGGCCCGCATCCAGGCCACCGACCAGCGCTACGACACCGGCCACGGCGGCGCCCTGTCGCCGGCCGAGATCAACCGAAAACCGCACCCCTTGCTTCGGGAGCCGCGGCCTCCGGATGGATGACGCCCCGCCCAGCTCACCAGGTCTTGCCGGCCTGCTCCCGGACCGTACGGTTGATGCGGTTGAAGAAGTTGGTCAGCGCGATCTCCAGGTTGATCGCGGACAGCTGCTTGTCGTCGAAGTGGGCCGCGGCGGCGTCCCAGATCTCATCGGTCACACCTGGCGCGCCGTCCTGGATCCGGGTGGCGGCCTCGGTCAGCGCGAGCGCTGCCCGCTCCGCCTCAGTGAAGAAGGGCGTCTCGCGCCAGGCGACCACGTTGTGCAGCCGCTCGTCGGTCTCCCCGTGCTTCTTGGCCGACGCGACCCCGGCAAAGACGCACGGGCTGCAGCCGTTGATCTGGCTGGCCCGCAGGTGCACCAGCCCGAGCACGAGCGGGTCGACTCCGCCGGCGTGGATCGCCTTGTACAGATGCTGGATCGCTGTCATCACGTCGGGATTCGCCGGGCTCTTCAGGCGTGCTTCCATCGGTCGTACTCCTTCATCGGTTACCTGGGCCCCTCTGGGCCCGTCATTACCCATGACGGAGCAGATCCGAGGAAGGTAACAACATGTCCAACACCAGCCCGGCGGACCCGGTGGGCGAGGCGTTCGAGGCCCAGCGCGACCGGCTGCGCGCGGTCGCCTACCGCATGCTCGGATCGCACGCCGACGCCGAGGACGTCGTCCAGGAGGCCTGGCTGCGACTCTCCCGCCAGGACACGGCCACCATCCACAACCTCGCCGGCTGGCTGACCACGGTGGTCGGCCGGATCAGCCTCGACGTCCTGCGATCGCGCCAGGCCCACCCTGAGGCGTCCTACGACGACCGGCTGCCCGAACTCGTCGTGACGGTCGACGACGGCCCCGCGCCAGAGGACGACGTGGCGCTCGCCGACTCGGTCGGGCTCGCGCTCCTGGTCGTCCTGGAGTCGCTCGGACCGAGCGAGCGGCTGGCGTTCGTGCTGCACGACCTGTTCGCGGTGCCGTTCGACGAGATCGGCCAGATCCTCGGCAAGTCTGCCGACGCCACCAAGATGCTCGCCAGCCGCGCCCGCAGGAAGGTGCAGGCGAGCGAGCGGCCGACGGCCGCCGGACGGGAGCAGCGAGAGGTGGTCCAGGCCTTCCTGGCGGCGGCTCGCCTCGGCGACTTCGAGGGGCTGCTGCGCGTGCTCGACCCCGAGGTGAAGCTGACCGTCGACACCCCCACCGGTGTGGTCGTCATCCTCGGCGCCACCAAGGTCGCCGAAGGCGCATCCACTCGAGTCGCCACCGGCGCAGCCACGAGAGGGCGAGCGGTGCTCGTCAACGGCCTTCCCGGGTTCGTCTCCTGGCGCGAGGATGGAACTCCGCTCTCGGTCATGGCGTTCACCGTCGTCGACGGCCGGATCGTCGCCATCGCGACCGTGATTGCCCCGGCCAGGCTCGCCTCGATGGACCTGCCGGTTCCGGGGTGAGTCACCGCCGAGGAGCACGGCGACGTTGTACGCCCTGGCGGATGCGCCCAGTCAACGACGATCCCGGCGGCCGGGGCAGTGACCCGCGTTCGGGGTACTGGCGTTACCTCCTGCACTCCCGCCACCGTGCTTACCCTGGGGTTATGGGCCAGATCGACTACCGCTCCGAGGTCCGCGAGTTTCTCAGCTCGCGGCGGGCGCGCATCACGCCCGAGCAGGCAGGACTACCCGCCTACGGCGGCAACCGTCGCGTCAAGGGGCTGCGGCGGGAGGAGGTCGCGATGCTCGCCGGCGTCTCCATCGACTACTACGTCCGCATGGAGCGGGGGAACCTGTCCGGGGCCTCCGACAGCGTGCTGGACGCCCTGGCTCGCGCGCTGCAATTGGACGAGGCCGAGCGGGAGCACCTGTTCTCGCTGGCCCGGGCTGCCGGCTCGGGCCCGCGGCGTCGCCGCACGCCGCCGACCAGTGTGCGGCCGGTGATCCAGCAGGTGCTGGACGCCATCACCGACGCACCGGCCTGGGTGCGCAACGGCCGCCACGACATCGTCGCCATGAACCGCCTGGCCCGCGCCCTGTACGCCCCCGTCCTGGCCGACCCGCGCCGCCCGGCGAACACCACCCGGTTCGTCTATCTCGACCCGGCGGCGCGCGAGTTCTTCGTCGACTGGGACCGGATCGCCAACGACGCGGCCGCCATGCTCCGGCTGGAGGCCGGCCGCAATCCGCACGACCGGGGGCTGATCGAGCTGGTCGGTGAACTCTCGACGCAGAGCGAGGTCTTCCGGCAGCGCTGGGCCTCCCACGACGTGCGCTTCCACCGCAGCGGCCACAAACGGCTGCGCCACCCGGTGGTCGGCGAGCTCGACCTGAACTTCGAATCGATGGAGCTGCCGTCTGAGCCCGGCCTGACTCTCAACGTCTACACCGCCACCCCGGGCAGCCCCACCGCCGACGGACTCAAGATGCTCGCCAGCTGGGCAGCCACCCAGGACCTCGCCGAGGCACAGCAGACGGCCCCGGACCAGCACTGACCCACGCCACCGGCATCCTGACTCCGCACCCCCAAGAACGCACCCCGCACCGCGCCGATGCCCGGCCGATCCGGCGGGAGGGACCGCCAACCCCGGCTGGGGGGTTCTGCCATTACCTGTAACAGCAGGCCCTGCCGCGTGCCCGAGCATGCGCGTTTGATGGAGGTTGACCAGGGAGAACCCGGGCATTCGGGTGACCGACCTGGACCAGGCCTGCCGGTCGATCGGCTGGGGGTAGGTCCGACGACGAATACGAAATACGGAAAACTCTGATGCGAGCTACTTTCATGTACGGTGCCGGTGACGTGCGCGTGGAGAACGCGCCCGACCCGGCCCTGCGGCAGCCCACCGACGCGATCGTGCGCATCGTGCGCTCGTGCATCTGCGGCAGCGACCTGCACCCGTACCACAATCTGCCGGCCTCGGAGCAGGGCACCCCGATGGGGCACGAGTTCCTCGGCGTCATCGAGGACCTCGGCTCGGAGGTGTCCGGGCTGAAGCGCGGCGACCTGGTGGTGGCGCCATTCGCCTACTCCGACAACACCTGCGTCTTCTGCCGCGAGGGCCTGCACACCTCCTGCCTGCACGGCGGATTCTGGGCCCGCGGCGAGGTGGGCGGCGGCCAGGCCGAGGCGATCCGCGTCCCGCAGGCGCAGGGCACGCTGGTCAAACTGCCCGTCGGCGAGGACTCAGAGCTGCTGCCGTCGCTGCTGACCTTGGCGGATGTGTACGGCACCGGCTACCACGCCGCCAAGCAGGCCCACGTCAATGCGCGCACCACGGTGGCGGTCATCGGCGACGGCGCGGTCGGGCTGATGGCGGTGCTGTCGGCCAAGCGGCTCGGAGCCGAGCAGATCATCCTCATGGGCCGCCACGACGAACGCACCAAGCTCGGCATCGACTTCGGCGCCACCGACGTCGTGCCCGAGCGCGGCGCCGAAGGCGTCGAGAAGGTGCGCGAGCTGACCGGCGGCGAGGGCGTGCACACGGTGCTGGAGGCGGTCGGCTACATGAACGCCTACGAAACCGCGGTCGGCATCGTCCGTCCCGGCGGGGTGATCAGCCGGGTCGGCGTGCCGCAGTACGAGGACGCGCCGATCGGGTTCGGCAGCCTGTTCGGCCCCAACATCACGCTGACCGGCGGCCCCGCCCCGGCGCGCGCCTACATCGAGGAGCTGCTGCCCGACGTGCTGGAGGGCCGGGTGGAGCCGGGCCGGGTGTTCGACCGGACGATCGGCCTGGAGCAGGTGCCCGACGGCTACCGCGCGATGGACGAGCGCACCGCGCTGAAGGTCCTCATCCAGCCCTGACGCGAAGGAGAACGATGGCCGCCTGGACCAGCGATGAACTCACCGCTATCGGCGACGCCGAAGAACTGGACCTCGCCTCCCGCCGCCACGACGGCACACTGCGCCGCCCGGTGACGATGTGGGTCGTCCGCGCCGGCGACGACCTGTACGTCCGCTGCATGAACGGCCGCTCCGGCGCCTGGTACCGCGGCACCCGGACCCGCCACCAGGGCCGCATCTCGGCCGGCGGCGTCGAGGCGGACGTCGCCCTCACCGACGCCGATCCCGCCGACGCCGCCGTCCACGACCGGATCGACGAGGTCTACCGCACCAAGTACCGCCGCTACGGCGCCGGCATCATCGGCGGCGTCGTCAACCCCGAGTCGCGAGCCGCGACGATCAAACTCGTTCCGGAAAGGTGATCATGAAGCACGTCAGGCTGGGCGATCTGGAGGTTTCCCGCATCGGGCTGGGCTGCATGGGCATGTCCCACGGCTTCACCGGCGCCGGCAGCGACGACGCCGAATCCATCCGCACCATCCACCGTGCGCTCGACCTGGGCGTCACGTTCCTCGACACCGCGGAGATCTACGGCCCGTACGCCAACGAGGAACTCGTCGGCAGGGCCATCGCCGGTCGGCGCGATGAGGTCGTGCTGGCGACGAAGTTCGGTCTGGTCTCCCACGCCGGCGGCGGCGCCTGGAACATCGACAGCAGCCCGGCCAACATCCGCACCGCGGTCGAGGGCTCGCTGCGGCGCCTGGGGACCGACCGGATCGACCTGTACTACCAGCACCGGGTCGACCCCAAGGTGCCGATCGAGGACACCATCGGCGCGGTGGCCGAGCTGGTCAAGCAGGGCAAGGTCCGCCACATCGGCCTGTCCGAGGCGTGGCTGGACACCATCCGCCGCGCGCACGCGGTCCACCCGATCACCGCGCTGCAGTCGGAGTACTCGCTGTGGACCCGCGACCAGGAACCGCAGGTGCTGCCGCTGCTGCGCGAGCTGGGCATCGGGTTCGTCGCCTACTCCCCGCTCGGCAAGGGGTTCCTGACCGGGAAGATCCGGTCGCAAAGCGACTTCGGCCCCGACGACTTCCGGGCGACCAACCCCCGCTTCACCGGCGAGAACTTCCAACGCAACCTGGCGCTCGCCGAGGAGGTGCAGGCGATCGCCGCCGAGGTCGGCGTCACGCCCGCGCAGGTCGCGATCGCCTGGCTGCTCAGCAAGGGCGACGACATCGCCCCCATCCCGGGCACCAAGCGGGTCTCGCGTCTGGAGGAGAACGCCGCCGCCGCCGACGTCGAACTGACCGCCGAGCAGATCGCGAAGCTCGACAGCCTGCCTCCGGCCGCCGGTGGGCACCACAACGAGGAGCAGATGCGGATGATCGAACGCTGACAGGTCATCCCTTCCGCGCACCCACAGAGAAAGGACGTCCCATCGCGCAAGTGGTGCTGCGCTGGCTCCTCCAGCGCGACGTCGTCGTGATCCCGAAGTCGATCCGGGCCGACCGGATGGCCGAGAACTTCGACGTCTTCGACTTCGAGCTCACCGACGATCAGATGAGCCGCATCGCCGCCCTGGACACCGGCGCCTCGCAGTTCTTCGACCACCGAGACCCCGCCGTCGTCAGCCGGCTCGGCAACATCCGCCTCACGGACTGACCCTCGGCCGGCGCCGCACCATACCGAGCACGCACCTGGCAACGGAGGAAACCACGCATGAACGTCCTGGAAAAACGCCCCACCAGCAAGGGCCCGGCCGAATGGTTCACCGGTGAGGTCTGGTTCGACGTCATCCACGCCGGCACCGAGCCGTCGCGGATGCGGGTCAACATCGTGCGCTTCGCGCCCTGCTCGCGTACCGCCTGGCACCGCCACGCCGCCGGACAGACCCTGCACGTCACCGACGGCATCGGCCTGGTGCAGTCCCGCGGCGGCCAGATCGTCGTGATGCGGCCCGGCGACACCGTCTACACCCCGCCCGGCGAATGGCACTGGCACGGCGCCGCACCCGACCACTTCATGGCCCACCTGGCCATGTGGGAAGGCACCGGTGGGCCGGCACACCCGAAACCGAGTGGGGTGAGCAGGTCACCGACGAGGAATACCGCGCCCGCCCCGCCACCGGCTGACACCGCGAGGGTGACTGTGACCCCGCCGTTCGCCCGCGCGGCAGGCGAACGGCGGGACCGGACGCTTGGCGGTCAGGGGTTGTGGAAGGCGACCTCGGGAGCGGCCGGCGACGGGCCGTCGAGCAGGGGCTGCTTCTTACCCTTCAGGTGCAGATCGAAGAAGGCGGCCACGTAGGTGCGGGTGATCTCCAGCGAGCGCTGCGGCGGCAGGTCGCCGGCGCCGGACATGCCGGCCGCCTTCTGCAGGATGGACAGGTCGGTGAAGCTGGTGTGGCCGGTACGGGCCACCGTGAGCCAGCGCTTCCAGCCGCTCATCTTGCGCCAGCTGTCATCCCAGGTCTGATCTTTGCCTGGCGCGTGGTCGGCCTGGCTGCCCAGGAGCAGGAAGGGCCGGTCGAGCGTGATGGCGGGGTGGAAGGTGCCGTCCAGGTTCACCGCGGCCCGTACGCGCCTGTCGGCGGCCATGGTGGCGGCGCCGGCGTCGCCACCGAGGGAGTGACCGGCCATGCCGATCCGCTTGGCAGCGATCATGCGGGCCTTGTTCCAGGCGGGGTGCCGGCCGGTCAGCTCGTCGATGACGAAGCTGATGTCCTTGGCCCGGTTCCTGGTGATGGCCGCCTGCCCGCCTTCGGGGGGCTTGGGCTGGTCGCACAGGGGAGCGCAGGTGATCGTCTGCCCATCGGGGAAGGTCGTGCCGGAGGATTCGTAGGCGTGGTCGACCAGTGCGATGACGTAGCCGCGGCTGGCCAGGTCCTCGGCCAGGAAGGTGAGGCTGGCGCGCGGCAGGCCGAGCCCGGGCGACAGCACCACCAGCGGATGGCGGCCGGGTTCGGCGGGGACGCCGGTGCGGGCGTAGGTGCGGGTGGAGCTGATGATCTCGGGAGACAGGCCGGCGCCCGGGGCCTTGCGCTGCAGCAGGGACGCGGCCTCCGCGGTGGTCATGTAGGGGGCCCGGCTACCAACGGGGCCGCCGGTGGCGGAGCTGGCGGGATAGTACATCGAGATCATGAACCGGCGCGGGCCCGATTCGGGCACCCAGGGGTCCTTGCGGCTGTTGTCGACCAGGTACAGGATGTCGCGGCCGACCGGGTCCGGGCCGGAGGGGCGGGGCAGTTCCAGCCGGACCGCTGCGGCCGCGCTGGGAGTGCGGGCAACCTGCCCAGAGGCCGCCGAGGCGGTCGTGGCGCAGGTCACAGCGGCCAGGCTGAGACAGGCCGTCAGCGCGGCGGCGGGCAGGCGCAGCCGGATGGGGTTGGTCGTCATGGCGTCTCCTCGTTGGGGCGGGTCATACGTCGCGACGACGTACGACGATCAGGGTCAAGACGGCGGCTGCCAGCGGCCACAGCGCGAAGGCGGCCCACGAGCCGGCCACCGTGGGCAGGGCGGGGTCGTCGAGTTGCTGCGGCAGGCCCAGACAGGTGCGCCAGACGTAGAAGGGGACCAGCGCGTACAGGTCGTTGAGCCACTGGTGGACGGTGGGCTGGAAGAAGGTGGGCACGATGACCAGCGCGGCGCAGACGGTGACGACGGCGCCGGCGGTGTGCCGCAGCAGCGCGCCGATGCCCATGCCGGCCAATGCCGACACCGGGGCGAGCAGCGCGTTGGCGGCCAGCACGCGCAGCACGCCGGGGTCGCCGAGCCAGACGGCGACGCCGCGGCCGGACAGGATGGCCTGGCTGACGCCGAACGTGCCCGCGGAGATGAGCGTGCCGGTGGCGAGCGTGACGGTGGCGGTGACGGTGAGTTTGGCGGCCACGACGCGGTGGCGGGACGGGACGGCGATGAGGGTGGTGCGGATCAGGCCGGTGGCGTACTCGCCGACGATGGTCAGGGCGCCCAGGCTGCCCGCGCCGATCATGAGCATGCAGGCGGCCAAGGCGCTGAACGCCTCGTTGAGGGGGTTGAACCTGGCTCTCTCCATGGCGGTGAAGCCCGGCCAGCTGTTGTAGGCGTCCAGGCTGCTCTGGGCGGCGAGCGCGACGATGGCCAGCGTGCCCAGGCCGAGCAGGCAGGAGGTCGAGCGCAGGGACCAGAGTTTGATCCACTCGGCGGCGAGCAGGTCGCGGAAGCGAGCGGGCCTCATCGCCGCTCACCTGCCAGGTGGTCGGCGCGGTCCGCGGTCAGCTCCATGAACGCCTGCTCCAGCGAGGCGGTACGCGGGGTGAGCTCGTGCAGCATGATCCGGCGTTGATGGGCGAGCTCGCCGACGCGGGCGGCACTCAGCCCGGTCACGGTCAGCGCGCCGCCGCCATCCAGCCGCACGTCCGGCTGCGCGTGCGCGCCCTCCATGGCGAGGACGGCCGCCAGCTCGACGGGGTCGGGCGTGCGCACCGTGACGGACGCACCGCCGCCGCGGGCGGCGAACTCGGCCAGGCTCTCCTCGGCGATCAGCTCGCCGCGGCCGATGACGACCAGGCGGTCGGCGGTGTTCTCCATCTCGCTCATCAAGTGGCTGGAGACCAGCACGCTGCGGCCTTCGGCGGCCAGACGCCGGAACAGGCCGCGTACCCAGCGCACGCCTTCGGGGTCCAGGCCGTTGATCGGCTCGTCGAACAGCAGCACCGGCGGGTCGCCCAGCAGGGCGGCGGCGATGCCGAGCCGCTGGCGCATGCCCAGGGAGAACCCGCCGATCCGGCGGCGCGCCACCCTGGCCAGCCCCACCTCCTCCAGCACCGCGGCGACCCGGCGGCGGGACAGGCCGTTGGCGCGGGCCAGCGCGTGCAGGTGGGCGGCGGCGGTGCGGCCGCCGTGGACGTCGCCGGCGTCCAGCAGCGCGCCCACCTGACGCAGCCCCGCCCGGTGGCGGGCGAAGGGGCGGCCGTCGATGGTGGCGCTCCCGGCGGTGGGGCGGTTCAGGCCGAGGATCATGCGCAATGTGGTGCTCTTGCCGGCGCCGTTGGGGCCGAGGAACCCTGTGACGTGCCCCGGCCGGACGGTGAACGTGAGGTCCTTCACCGCCGTCACCGCGCCGTAGCGCTTGGTCAGTTGGTCGACTTCGATCACATGACCCACGCTGTCGCAGGTCACAGACGTGCCGCATCTGGCCGCGGGCCGGTTTCCGCGCGGGCGGGGTGGCCTGGGGGCATAGGCCTGCGGGCCGATGCCCGGCTCGAGCGCAGCCGAATACGATCGACGGGTGCGCGACAAAACGCCCAGACCGCCTCTTTGGTCGCGGTTGCCCCGTGGCATGCGGACACTGCTCACCTGGTGCGGCCTGGCAGTCCTGGCGCCGCTGCTGTACGCCATGACGCTGACCGACGGCCAAGACCTGCTCCCCGTGGGGGCCGCCCACGCCACGTTCGCCCTGGCCATGGCCGCCCCTCTGGCATGGGCACGGCGATGGCCCAGCGCGGTGCTCGCGGTGCTGCTGGCGGAGATCGTCGCGGCGACGACGCTGGGACAGCCGGCGCAGCGGATCTGGCCGCTCCTGCCGTTCGCCGACGTCCCGGTCGCGCTCCTCGCGGCCGGCCGCTCGCGCCGCGCGGCCCTGGCCGCGGCCGCCGCCACCGCGCTCGTGCAGGAGGCGGCCTGGCAGGTGGACCTGCTGCGCCAGGGCCTGCGCGCCGGGGCGCCCGGCTTCCTCGCGCTGTCGCTCCTGCTCGGCCTGGGCATCGTGGTCGCCTGGATGGCCGGGACGTCCATCCGGCAGCGGCGCGAGTACGCCCAGGCGCTGCGCGCGCACGCCGAGGTCCAGGCGATCACCGGCGAGCGGCTGCGCATCGCCCGCGAGCTGCACGACATGGTCGCCCACAGCATCGGCATCATCGCCATCCAGGCCGGCGCCGGCGCACGCGTGATCGGCAGCCGGCCGGAGCAGGCGCGCGAGGCCTTGGGCGCGATCGAGGCCACCAGCAGGCAGACACTGAAGGGGCTGCGGCACATGCTCGGCGTGCTGCGCGAGCAGCCCGCCCCGCCGGTGGAAGGGCTGGCCGACCTCGAGCGGCTGGCCGAGACGATCACGGCCGCCGGCCTGCGCGTGGACGTGCGCAGGCACGGCCGGCCCCGTCCCCTGCCCGCCGCCGTCGACCGGTCCGCCTTCCGCATCATCCAGGAATCGGTCACCAACGTCCTGCGCCATGCCGGCACCGGCCACTGCCAGGTCGTGATCGGCTACGGGAGCCAGGAACTGCGCCTCGACGTCGTCGACGACGGACGCGGCGCCGCCGGCGACGGCAACGGGCACGGGATCGCCGGCATGCGCGAACGGGTCGCCCTCCTGGGCGGCGACTTCAGCGCCGGCCCCCGGCCCGGCGGCGGCTTCCGCGTCACCGCCCGCCTGCCGCTCACGACCGCGGCCGGCCGCGCGGCCACCGAGGTGGGGGCGCCGTGACGATCCGCGTCGTGCTGGCCGACGACCAGCCGCTGATCCGCGCCGGCCTGCGCATGGTCATCGACACCGCCCCCGGCATCGAGGTCGCCGCAGAAGCCGGGACCGGAGCCCAGGCCGTCCAGCTCACCAGGCGGCTGCGTCCCGACGTCGTGGTGATGGACATCCGCATGCCCGGCATGGACGGCATCGAGGCCACCCAGACCATCATCGCCGAGTCCCCGGCCACCCGCGTGATCATGTTGACCACGTTCGACGACGACGACAACGTCTACGCCTCCCTGCGCGCCGGGGCGAGCGGATTCCTGGTCAAGGACATGGCGCTGGAGGACATCCTGTCCGCCGTCCACGTCGTCGCCGCCGGAGACGCCCTGATCGCGCCCAGCGTCACCCGCCGCCTCATCGAGGACTTCGCCCGCCGCCCCGCCCCCGCCCCGCAGCCGCGCGAGCTCCCGGGCGTCACCGGACGCGAACGCGAGGTGCTCACCCTGGTCGGGCGCGGCCTGTCCAACGCCGAGATCGCGGCCCAGCTGCACATCAGCCCCGGCACCGCCAAGGCGCACGTAGCCAGCCTGCTCGGCAAGCTCGACGCCCGCGACCGGATACAGCTGGTCATCATGGCCTACGACGCGGGCCTGGTGTCCCCGTCGCGCTGACCCCACCCCGCTGTTGCTGCGGCGCTTGCTCCGGGAGGGATTCGCCCGCACCGGCCGCTGTCGGCCACGTCAGTGGCGGTGCCGCGAAGCCGGGCCGGGTCACTCTCCGGCGGGGCCGATCTGCGTGGCGGGCTTGCCGAGCAGGCGGGCACGTACCCAGCCGAAGATCGACGGCCCGCCCGCGAAGCACCACAGCGCCACGACCGGGTCGCAGATGGCGCAGCCGAAGGAGGAATGCGCGTCGAAGGGGAGAATGGGGCTCCCCTTGAGGTGGTGCACGACGTCCCAGGCGGTGTGGAGCAGCCAGCCGATGCCGATCCAGGTCCAGCTCTTGAGCCCTCGGTAGGCGACATAGGTCATGACGAGCGGCAGGACGAGCTCCCAGTACCCCAGTCCGCCTCCGCTGAGGTAGGCGGCGCCCGCACCGCCGACCAGCACGGCGTTGACCTGGCGTCGATGCGGCTCGGGGATCAGGGATATGAGGCAGACGGCGATCAGCCCGATGACGATCGGCATGATGATGAACATGGGGTGGGGCACTCCGTTCTGAGGTGGGGGTGCGGTCAGTTGGCAGAGGCCGCGGCCTTGTCCAGGCGCCGCAGGGACAGCAGCCCGCCGATCCCCGGCAGCCAGGCCAGGGCGGCGGCCACGAGGGTGCGCCGCGGATCGCGGGCGGCGGCCACGACGGTGAACAGGTACGCGCACCCGTGGATCGGCCCGGCCAGCGAGGAGACGGCGGGCAGGTGCACGGTGGCGAGGTTGCCCAGCAGGACGATGAGCGAGGCGAACTCGACCGCGGCGGCGATGCGCAACGGCCTTGCGGTACGGCTCACACTCACACTCCCGTGGTGGAGCCGGGCCGCACGATCATCAGGACCGTCACGACGGCCCACAACAGGTTGAAGACGCCGGTCGGCATGCCCAGGCGCGCCGTGGAACCCCGCAGCGCCGAACCCCCTCGAGCGCGGCGACCAGGCGCTCCTGCCCCGGCAGGACCAGCAACGCCAGGACGCCGGCCGCCGCGGCGGTGAGCACGATCGAGACGATCAGCCACGCGTCGCCCAGGACATGGAGACTGCCGGCGGTGGCGAGGCCGAAGACCGGCACGGCCAGGCCGATGACGGAGTAGACGCGGCAGATGCGGTGCAGGAGCCGGACGGAGGCGAGCGAGGGCGCGTCCGGTCCGGCCCGGCGCACCGCGGCGGGGAACATACTGGCCGCCACGGTCACGGGGCCGACGGCGATGATGGCGGCCAGGACGTGAACGGACAGGAGGAACTTGGTCACCGGCCGGCCCCCTGCCCGGCGGCCGCGCCCCAGGTGGTGTCGATGATCGGGTTGTTCCGGATGCCTTCAATGGCAGACAACGGCGTACTTTCCTCGGTCGAAGATGTGCGGTGCGGACGGTCACAGGGCCGGGGGAGAGGTCTCGGCTGGACCACACGACGCCGCGGCGCGCGTGGGCGAATGCGTATGCATCAGCGCTGCTCCCTTCTTCATGTGCCCGGATCTCGCAGCGCAAAGGCTAGACCGGCCGCCCCACGGCTCCCCATGGGCTGAATCGACAATTTCCAACGAGTTCCCGCCATTCGGCCCCACCTGCGAAGACGACCGCGTCAGCCGCCCCACCTGCCCCTTTGCGGCTGGCGAGTTCTCGCCTACGGTGTCCTCATGCACACGGTGGCGGTCCTGGCGCTGGACCATGTGGTGGCGGCCGACATGGCGACGCCGATCGAGGCGTTCGGGCGTGCCCGGCTGGCCGACGGACGCCGGCCCTACCGCGTCCTGGTCTGCGCCGCCACACCGCAGGTGGCCAGCGACACCTTCACCCTCATCGCCCCGCACGGCCTGCAGACCCTGCGGGAGGCCGACACGATCGTCGTGCCAGGATGCTCCGAGCAAGCCACCCCGCCCACCCCGCAGGTGCTCGACGCCCTGCGCACCGCCGCCACCGCCGGCACCCGGATCGCCTCCATCTGCGTGGGAGCCTTCACCCTCGCCGCAGCCGGGCTGCTGGACGGACTGAGCGCGACCACGCACTGGGTGGCGGCTCGCCGGCTGGCCCAGATGTACCCGCAGGTGGATGTGCAGCCGGACGTCCTGTACGTCGACAACGGCCAGATCCTCACCTCAGCCGGCGCCGCCGCCGGCCTGGACCTGTGCCTGCACATCATCCGGCGGGACTTCGGCTCGGCGGTCGCCGCGGACTCGGCCCGGCTGTCGGTGATGCCCCTGGAACGGGAGGGCGGCCAGGCCCAGTTCATCCTCCACAACCAGCCTCCCGTCCCCCAAGGCTCACTCCTGGAGCCGGCGCTGACGTGGATCGAGGACAACCTCGCCCAGGACGTGACATTGGCGCAGATGGCCATGCACAGCGGGATGAGCGAAAGGACCTTCAGCCGCCGCTTCCGCGAGCAGACCGGCACCACACCACTGCAGTGGCTGCTGCGAGCACGCGTACGCCGCGCCCAGTTCCTGCTGGAGACCACCGACCACGGCGTCGAACGCATCGCCGCGCAGGCCGGTTTCGGCTCGGCCACCGCGTTCCGGGAGCGGTTCAAACGCGTCGCCGGCGTCACACCGCAGACCTACCGCTCCTCCTTCCGGACGAACGCCTCCTGACCTCCCGCCCGCCCTTACGTGACGGACGAGCCCGCCGTCCTGGCGGCATCGACCGCCTCACACCAGCGCGAGCTGCGCCGCACGCGGCTCGCGCCGCTCGACCGCAGACGCACCGCACCGCATCCCGTACATCTGGCACAACTGCGCGATCTGCCCCGTGATGCGCCCCTCGTAATCCGCCGACGGCAACCCCGAGCGGTCATACAGCTCCTCATACCGCTCCACCAACTGCGGATGCGCCTGCGCCAGCCACTCCAGATACCACGAACGCGTCCCCGGCGGCAGCCGCAGCACCACCGGCTCCACCGCCCCCGCCCCCGTCGCCGCGATGCGCCGCACCGTCGCCGTCAGCTGATCCGTCGCGTCACTGAGCAGCGGCAGCACCGGAGCCATCAGCACCCGGCACTCCACCCCAGCCTCCACCAGCGCCGACACCAACTCCAGCCGCGCCTGCGCACCCGGCGCGCCCGGCTCCACCGCCCGCCGGATCCGCTCGTCCACGAACGCGATCGACACCGCCACCCGCGCCCCCGCCCGCGCCAGCAACTCAGCATCCCGCACCACCAGCGCGCTCTTGGTGTAGACGGTGAACGGCACCGCCGCCTCCGCCAGCGCCCCGATCACCCCCGGCATCAGCCGGTAGGTCTCCTCAGCCGGCTGATAGCAGTCACCGCTGAGACCCACCGCCAGCTCCTGACCGTCCCAGCGCGCCAGCTCCGCCCGCAACCGGGCCACCGCGTTCGCCTTGACCACGATCCGCGTGTCGAAATCACGACCGGCATCCAGGCCCAGCCGCCGATGCCCCGCACGGGCGCCGCAACCCCGGCAGGCGTGGGCGCAGCCACGGTAGGGGGAGACGGCCCACTGCTGGGCGATGCCCGCGGTCTGCGGCACCCGCTCGATCACCGTGCGGGCCTGCAGCTCATAGAAACCGTCGCGCGCCACCGCACGCCGCTCGATCAGCGGACGCTCGTCAGCGGCCTGTTCGACAAGCGAAAGCGCGTCCCAACCCACACCAACCAATGGAACACGCATTCGACTGGGTTTTCAAGCAGTTCCACCACACCCGGACACCATCTCCGCAGGATCCCACGATAAAATTGGCACAGCCGTACCAATTTTCTTATTGGGGGACCCCCATGCCCTGGCTCCTGCTCTCCCTCGCCATCGCCTCGGAAGTCCTGGCCACCTCCGCACTCAAACTCAGCAACGGCTTCACCCACATCGCCTGGACCATCGTCGTCGCCGCCGGCTACATCACCTCCTTCGTCCTGCTCTCCCAAGCCCTCAAGCTCCAACTCGAGATGGGCACCGCCTACGCCGTCTGGTCCGGCGCCGGCACCGCCGCCATCGCCCTCATCGGCGCCGCCTTCATGGGGGAGACCCTCACCCCGCTCAAGATCGGCGGTATCCTGCTCATCATCGGCGGCGTCATAGTCCTCAACCTCGCAGGTGGCCATTGAACCCGCACCAGGACACACCGGCAGACCACCCCCGCCCCGCGCACACCTCGAAAACAGACGCCCGCACCCCCGCCCGCCACGAGCCGGCACCGGCACAGCAGCACCACGCACCCGAACACCCCACGCCGCGCAAGCAGCCACAGCCGGGCAGGCAACCGGGAGAGCGGCCCCACCCAGGCCAAGGATCCCGGCCGGGGGAGCGGCCCAACACCGCGACCCCCACCTCCAGCCCCACACAGGCCCGCGGACGCCGCCGCCGCGCCACCCTCCTGGCCGCCGCCGTCGACCTGCTCACCGAAGGCGGCTTCGCCGCCGTCACCCACCGCGCCGTCGCCCAGCGCGCCAACCTCCCCCTCGCCGCCACCACCTACTACTTCGCCTCCCGCGACCAACTCCTCGCCGAAGCCTTCGCCCAACTCGTCGAAACCGAACTCGACACCACCCGCACCTGGATCACCCACCACGGCCTCACCGCCCTGGCCGACCAGGTCGCCACCGCCGACCGCACCCGCCAACTCGGCCTATGGGAGCTGTACGTCCACGCAGGCCGCGACCCCGTACTCCAGCAAATCGCCCGCCGCTGGACCGACGGCTGCGTCCGCATCGTCGCCGACACCCTCCACCTCCCCGACACCGACACCCGTGTCCGCCTCCTCTACACCACCCTGTCCGCCCTCTGGCTGGAACACGTCGTCGAACAACGCCCCCTCGACCAAGCCCGCGCCCTGCTCACCCACGCCGTCAAAACGGCAGAAAACGCATTGCCGCCCCCCTGACCCCCACCTACACTGCCCCCGTGCTGAAACCCCACTACCCGATCACCACCGACCGCCTCCTACTGCGCCCCTTCACCCCCGACGACCTCGACGCCGTCCACGCCTACGAATCCCGCCCCGACGTCGCCCGCTACCTCTACTGGGAACCCCGCGACCGCGACACCACCGGCACCTTCCTCGACAAAAAGATCACCCGCACCGCCATCCTCGAAGAAGGCGACGCCATCGACCTGGCCGTCACCCTGCGCCACACTGGCAGGCTCATCGGCCAAAGCCTGCTCATCTGGACCAGCAAACAACACCGCCAGGGCGAAATCGGCTACGTCCTCCACCCCGACCACCACGGCCACGGCTACGCCCCCGAAGCCGCCCGCGAAATGCTCCGCCTCGGCTTCGACAGCCTCGGCCTGCACCGCATCACCGGCCGCCTCGACGCCCGCAACACCGCCTCCGCCCGCGTCCTGGAAAAACTCCACATGCGCCGCGAAGCCACCCTCATCGACAACGAATTCGTCAAAGGCGAATGGACCAGCGAAACCATCTACGCCATCCTCCACACCGAATGGACCCCATGATCCACCACCTCGCCCTGCGCGCCGACTGGGAAGCCGCGCAGAAAGCAGGGGAGTACCGCATCTCCACCCTCGGCCGCACCCTCGACCAAGAAGGCTTCATCCACTGCAGCCGCGACCTCACCCAGCTACGCGGCGTCCACACCGCTTTCTACGCCCACCTCACCGACCCCCTGCTCGTCCTCGACATCGACCCAACAAACCTGGACATCCGCGTCGAAAACGGCTTCCCCCACCTGTACGGCCCCCTGCCGATCACGGCCGTCACCGCCGTACACCCCTACACCCCCTGAACGACCGCCCGGACGCGCGGGGGAGCGGCGACCTCAAGCAGACCCGGCCATGTACGAACGACCGCGCCACCCACCCGCCGCGCGGCAGGAGGTGCCGCGGCCAACTCAAGGGAGGGTAACCACAAGGGGAAAGCCCTTGCATGAAGCCGCCCGAGACCGCGGCGCCGCACAAACCGGGCCCACACCCAGCAACCAGGTGACAGGCGCCACGCATCAGGCGCACGAGCAGGGCGTACCAACGCCAGACAACCAGGGGACAGGGGAGCCGACGCTCACCTCACGCCCAGCGGCCACCAGTCGGAGACACGCTCACCCGCACCCGCGCCACCCACACAATGGTTGCCATGGACACCCGAACGGCCGCCCAACGCTTCGCCGACACCTGGCAACACGGCTGGACCCACCACGACACCGCCGCCATCATCGCCCTCTACCGCGACGACGCCGTCCACACCAGCATGCCCTTCCGCCCCCCGCACCAGGGCAGACAAGCCATCGCCAACTACATCCGATGGTCATTCTCCGGCGAGACCGACCCGCACGTCACCTTCGCCACGCCCATCGTCGACGGCGACCAGGCAGCCATCGAATTCCGAGTCCACGCCCACGACAACGGCCGCCCCATCACCCTCGCAGGCTGCGTCTTCGCCCGCTTCGACCCCGACGGCCTCGCCACACAGACCCGCGACTACTGGCACACCATCGACGGCCACCAATAACCCCGCCACCAACTCCGCGCCCCGGCCGGCCCCCACAACCGGCCACGCACCGCAACACACCGAAGCAACACACATGGGGGAAAAGATCAGCGCGCCACCCGGACAGGCGCCGCCGAAGACCGCACCGGCCCACGCGAGGCCATCGGCACAGGCGCCGGAGCCGGCTGCGGACGCGCCATCTGCTGCGTCTGCTGCTGCTCCTCAGCACGCCGCTCGGCGCACCCACCCGCGCAATACCCATTGGTCACGATCAGACGCCCCCGCAGCGGCGTGTACGCATCCTTACCCGAAGCGGGCACAACCCCCTGACACACCGGACATAACACCGACTGACTCCCCACGTGCTGCTCCTCTCGCAGTGCGAATGGCAGGATCTCCCAGCCTAAACAACGCATCCCGCCAAGGACAGCGAATCAACAGAGCGTCAAACCCTCGGTCAATGCCCGGGGGAGCCCCGCCACGCCACCACATCCGGCCACGAAACCCCGGCCCCACCGCGCAATCCGACTCCGGGCGCCCCCGCGCGACAAGCCCCCGCCGCGCCGCCGAGAGAAAAATCACACCAGACCCACCGGCCTCGCTATCCCGTCCCATTCAATCTGGTCCACATCCACGGGTCAGGCTCCGACGCGGGTCGTTCGCGCGAGTTCCGGCCCCACCTCAGCGACAGCCAAGCGCTCATTTACCGCCGCCCGCCGAACTCCCAATCGTGAACCTCGATGCCGGCATACCGGTCCGAGGTCAGAACGACCTCATCCCCAACGAGACGACAGCACTATAGCGATCTTGTGTCAGGTCTACTGAGACTGTGTCAGCTCAATTGAGACGGGACAATGAGCGAGATGACCGACCGGGTCACCCCCTTTCAGAAGGGGCTACTTGACATAATGTTCATTATCAAGCAACCAGAATAAAGCGGCCACACCCGGGCAGACGCTCTGCATGCCCGCCCTGGACATCACAACCCCCAGCCTCATCGCGCTCACAGCCGTCATCACCGCACTCGCCATCTGGCTGATCATCCTGGCGGTCCGGCTCACCCAGCGCCCGCGCAACCGGCCCGGCATCAGCGTCGACCTGGTCGACCAGGTGCGCGAGCTCAAAGCCCTCGGCCAGATCCAGGAAGCCGTCTTCCTCGTACGCGGCGAGACCGGCATGAGCCAGCGCTCCGCCGCCCGCTTCGTCAACCGCCTCTGACCCCTCCCACCCCAACCTGGACATTCAATCTCAAACCAGACAGAAGCTGGATTCTGTCTGGTTTGAGACAAAGTGGTAAATACAGCGACAAACACCCCTTAGTGGCGGTCGCTCGCGCGAAGCGCCCCCGGCCCCTGGGGGCCAGGGGTCCGGGTGGAGTCGCCGCGTCGATGCCGAAGGATGGACGGGACGGTGACGGCCCTCTCCCCCGGGTTGGAGCTCCCGGAAGCGGGGTTTCGGCTCAGGGCGGGTACGCGGCCGAGCCGCTACCACAGGCGGATGATTCGGGCAAAGCGGGTCAACTAGGGCTGGTCTGGGCGGGTTTTTGCGGTGAAATGTCACCGGCAGTGGACGATCCATGTCAGCATCAAAGACATGTATGGGCCATATGGGACTGTCATAAAGGCATGGGACAGAAGGGAACGCCCCTCCCGCTGAGCAGTCCCCTGCCGCCCGATTCCGTGTCCCCCTACCCTGCCTGGAAAGAAGTCCCGCGTTGCGTATCTTGCTGCTGTGCTCCTCGTTCAACGGCCTGACCCAGCGTTGCTGGCTGGAGTTGCGCCGCGCCGGCCATGAGGTGAGTGTCGAGCTGGCCGTCTCGGAGCAGGCGATGGTGGAGGCGGCCGAGCTGGCCAAGCCTGATCTGGTGATCTGCCCGTTCCTGAAGGAGCGGGTGCCGGAGCAGTTGTGGCGCGGCCACCGTACGGTGATCGTCCACCCGGGGCCGCCCGGGGACCGGGGGCCGTCGTCGCTGGACTGGGCGATCCTGGAGGCCGAGCCCGAGTGGGGGGTGACGGCGTTGCAGGCGGTCGAGGAGATGGACGCGGGCCCGATCTGGGGGTATCGGACGTTCGCGCTGCCGTCGGAGGCGCCGCGTAAGTCGGCGTTGTACAACGGGCCGGTGGCGGATGCGGCGGTGGAGCTGGTGGCGGAGGTGGCGGCCAAGGCGGCGGACGCGTCGTTCGTGCCGGTGCCGCTGGATTACCGTTCGCCGGAGGTGCGGGGCCGGTTGCGGCGGGCGATGCGGCATTCCGATCGGGAGTTCTCCTGGGAGGAGCCGACGGAGGACATTGTGCGCCGGGTGCGGGCCGCGGACGGGTCGCCTGGGGGTCGGGCGACGTTGTGTGAGCTGCCGGTGCGGGTGTTCGACGTGTATCGGGGGCCGGATATCGCGGGCCGGCCGGGGCAGGTGGTGGCGCGGCGTGAGGGCGCGGTGCTGGTGCACACCGGCGACGGTTCGGTGTGGGTGGGGCATGTGCGGCTGGAGCAGGAGGGGGCGATCAAGCTTCCGTCGGCGCTGGCGCTGGGTGATCTGGTGGCTTCGGCGCCGGAGCGTTCGGGTTACAGCGAGATCACCTATGACCGGAGTGACGGTGTGGGGGTGGTGAGTTTCGACTTCTACAACGGGGCGATGTCGTCGGATCAGTGCCGCCGGTTGTCGGCGGCACTGCGGTATGCGGCGGCGCAGGACACGCGGGTGCTGGTGGTGCGGGGCGGGGAGGTGTTCTCCAACGGCATTCATCTGAATGTGATCGAGGCTTCGCGTCATCCGGAGTTGGAGGCGTGGATGAACATCAACGCGATCAACGGGGTGTGCCGGGAGATCGTGGGGTGTACGAGTCAGCTGGTGGTGACTTCGATCGGGGGGAACGCGGGCGCGGGCGGGGTGATGATGGGGCTGGGCGCCGACCGGGTGATCATCCGGGATTCGGTGGTGCTGAATCCGCATTACCGGACGATGGGGTTGTTCGGCAGTGAGTACTGGACGTACGTGTTGCCGCGCCGGGTGGGTGCGGAGACGGCGCGGAGGTTGACGCAGCAGGCGTTGCCGGTCGGCGCGGCGGAGGCGGTCGAGGTGGGGCTGGCGGATCGCATGCTGGGTGGTTCGCGGCTGGACTTCGAGCGCAGGGTGCTGGAGTACGCGGAGCGGCTGGCGGTGGATCCGGGTTATGATCGGCTGCTGGCGGGCAGGCGGCAGGCGCGTGAGGTCGATGAGCGGCGTAAGCCGCTGGATGCTTACCGGGCCGAGGAGCTGGCGGAGATGAGCCGGGACATGTTCGACGACCGTAACGAGTTCCGGGCGGCGCGGCGGGCGTTCGTGCACAAGGCGAAGGCGTCGGTGACTCCGGAGCATCTGGCGGGTCATCGTGAGTTGTCCGGCGCGTCGGCCCCCGGGGGCGCTGTGGCATCTCATATGTGAGATATGGTCTCGTGTTGTGGCAGATGATTACCTTGTGCGGATCGGCCGGCTGATCCGGGATGCGCGCCAGCATCGTGGTTGGACGCAGCTTCAGCTGGCCGATGCTCTGGCGACGTCTCAGAGCGCGGTCAACCGGATCGAGCGCGGCAACCAGAACATCAGTCTTGAGATGATCGCCCGGATCGGTGAGGCGCTCGACAGTGAGATCGTCTCGCTGGGGTATGCGGGGCCGATGCATCTGCGGGTGGTGGGCGGCCGCCGGTTGTCGGGCAGCATCGACGTCAAGACGTCGAAGAACGCGTGCGTGGCGTTGTTGTGCGCGTCGTTGCTGAACTCGGGCCGGACGATCCTGCGGAAGGTGGCGCGGATCGAGGAGGTCTACCGGATCCTGGAGGTGCTGGCCTCGATCGGGGTGCGGGCGCGGTGGATCAACGAGGGCAGCGATCTGGAGATCGTGCCTCCGGCGAGGCTGGAGCTGGAGGCGATGGACACCGAGGCGGCGCGCCGTACCAGGAGCGTCATCATGTTCCTGGGGCCGTTGATGCACCGCACGGAGCAGTTCCAGATCCCGTACGCGGGCGGCTGTGACCTGGGCACGCGTACGGTGCAGCCGCACATGTCGGCGCTGAAGCACTTCGGGCTGGACATCACCGCGACCGGCGGGTTCTATCACGCCCGGGTGGATCGGGGGGTGTCGCCGTCGCGGCCGATCGTGCTGACCGAGCGGGGCGACACGGTGACGGAGAACGCGCTGCTGGCGGCGGCGCGGCACGACGGTGTGACGGTGATCCGCAACGCCTCCTCCAACTACATGGTGCAGGACCTGTGTTTCTTCCTGGAGCAGCTCGGCGTGCGGGTGGAGGGGGTGGGGACGACGACGCTGACGGTGCACGGGCTGGCCGACATCGAGCGGGACGTCGACTACTCCCCCTCCGAGGACCCGGTGGAGGCGATGAGTCTGCTGGCGGCGGCGGTGGTGACGTCGTCGGAGCTGACGATCTGCCGGGTGCCGGTGGAGTTCCTGGAGATCGAGCTTGCGGTGCTGGAGGAGATGGGCCTCGACTGTGATCGGGGGCGGGAGTATCCGGCGGCCAACGGGCGTACGCGGCTGATGGATCTGACGGTGCGGCCGTCGAAGCTGGTCTCCCCCATCGACAAGATCCATCCGATGCCGTTCCCGGGGCTAAACATCGACAACGTGCCGTTCTTCGCGGCGATCGCGGCCTCGGCGCAGGGTTCGACGTTGATCCACGACTGGGTGTACGACAATCGGGCGATCTATTTGACGGAGCTGACGCGGCTGGGGGCGTCGGTGAAGCTGCTGGATCCGCATCGGGTGCTGGTGGAGGGGCCGACGCGGTGGCGCAGCGCGGAGATGATGTGTCCGCCGGCGCTGCGGCCGGCGGTGGTGGTGCTGCTGGCGATGATGGCGGCGGAGGGCACGTCGGTGCTGCGGAACGTGTACGTGATCAACCGCGGGTATGAGGATCTGGCCGAGCGGCTGAACGCGTTGGGAGCGCGCATCGAGACCTTCCGCGACATCTAGCGTTTCCTGTCGGTGCCGGCCGCTACGGTCGTCCTTGGATCTTTTCTCGTGCGAGGGGCATTCGAGGGGAAGGTGGCGGCCGGTGCGGCCTGCGGAGCTCGAGTGGGTGACGGTGGCGGAGGCGGCTGACCGTTATGTGGAGCTGGTGCGGGCCAGGACGGTGACGGGGGCGTTGTCGCCGTCGACGGCGGAGGTGTATGCGCGGGATGTGGCGACGCTGGTGGAGCTGGCGGGCGCCGAGGTGGTGCTGGACGATCTGACGGGCGCCGATGTGGACGCGCTGCTGCTGGCGTTCGCGCGCCGGCCGGACGGGCGGCGGCGCACCGCGAGCGGTGGGCAGTCGCCGTCGTCGCAGGCGCGTTTTCGCCGGTCTATCTCGGCGTTGTTCAAGCATGCGGTGTTGGCGGGGTGGGTGCAGGTCAATCCGATGACGGCCTCGACGGTGACGGCCAAGGAACGCGGCGGGCTGCGGCCGCAGCGGCGGGCGTTGACGCGGGAGCAGGCGCAGGGGCTGATCGGGGCGGCGCGCGCGTTGCCGCAGGACGTCCCGGCGGAGGGCAAGCGCCGTGATCAGCGTACGGAGTTGCGGGACGCGGTGATCGTGCTGCTGCTGTCGACGGTGGGGCCGCGGGTGTCGGAGCTGGTACGCGCGAACGTGGAGGATTTCTTCACCAACGACGGGGTGCGTTACTGGCGGATCTTCGGCAAGGGCGGGCGGACGCGGGATGTGCCGTTGCCGGATGACGTGGCGAGGGTGTTGCAGGAGTATCTGGAGCGGGGGCGGCCGGCGGTGGCCGACAAGGCGTTGCTGCTGTCGTGGCGGGGGCGGCGGCTGGCGCGGGGCGATGTGCAGGCGGTGATCGACCGGGTGCAGCGGCGGGTGGATCCCGATCAGCGGCGTTCGGTGACGCCGCATGGGTTGCGGCATACGACGGCGACGCATCTGCTGGCGGACGCGGTCGACATGGACGCGGTGCGGCGGGTGCTGGGGCACAGTGATCTGTCGACGCTGGGCCGGTATCGCGATGAGCTGCCGGGTGAGCTGGAGGTGGCGATGCGCACCCATCCCCTGTTGCGCGGCAAGAGCGGGCGGTGAGGTGTTCGAGGGGGCCGTTCCCCGGGCGGGCGGCAGCAAGAACGGAGATAACTATACCGGTATCACGGGTATAGAGTGGTTTACATGGTGCGACCTCCGCTGACCCCTGAGGAGCGGCTGCGCGGCGAGCAGCTCGGCTCGTTGCTGCGTCAGGCCCGCGGCGAGCGCAGCATCGTCGAGGTCGCCGCGGCCGCCGGCATGTCCGCCGAGACCCTCCGCAAGATCGAGACCGGCCGGATCGCCACGCCGGCGTTCTTCACCATCGCGGCCCTGTCCGACGTGCTCGGCATCTCGCTCGACCGCCTGGCCACCCGCTCCACACCCGCCCCCACCTGACCGGCCCAACCGGGGGGAAGTGTCGGTGCCCTGCCCTAACGTGTTCGCATGGACGACAGCATCGTGATCACCGGGGCACGGGTGAACAACCTGAAGAACCTGTCCCTGCGCATCCCCAAGAACAAGCTGGTGGTCTTCACCGGGGTGTCCGGGTCCGGCAAGTCGTCCGTCGTGTTCGACACCGTCGCCGTGGAGTCGCAGCGCCAGCTGAACGAGACCTCCTCCTGGTTCATCCGCAACCGGCTGCCGCCCGGGTGCGCACCCTCGTCGACGTCGGCCTCGGCTACCTCACCCTGGGCCAGCCGACCAGTTCGCTGTCGGGCGGTGAGCGCCAGCGCATGAAGCTGGCCGGTGAGCTGTCGAAGACGGGAGCGGTGTACGTGCTGGACGAGCCCACCACGGGCCTGCACATGTCCGACGTCGACACCTTGGCCGCCCTGCTGGACCGCATCGTGGACGCGGGCAGCACCGTCATCGTGATCGAGCACGACCTGGAGGTGATCGAACGCGCCGACTGGGTCGTCGATCTGGGGCCGGGTGGCGGCAAGCATGGGGGCCGGGTCCTGTTCGAAGGCACCCGCAGGCGTTGTTGTCCGTCCCGGGCTCGGTGACGGGCGCCCACCTCGCCGACTCGTCGGACCGCGAGGGCGGTACGGTGCCGGGCGCCTGACCCGGGCCGGGGACGGCGTCGTGCTCGTAGACATGGCCGTCGGCCTGGTCCCTGCCGATGTCCCGGGTTACTTGCGGGGTGGGATTGCTCGCTGCGGCGTCGCGAGCGTGGATGGGCGTTCCGGGAGGTACGGGGCAGCGGTGGTGGACGTGGTGCCGGGCGGGGGCTGAGGGGGGACTACCTACACGGAGGCCGAGACGAATAGGTACCTATATGGGGATTTATCCCGTCTCGGTGTTTGGCGTGGTCGAGCAAGCTGAGTAAGTGCTCTGTACACATGCGCCAACACGGGGAGGGGATGCAATGCCAGCCATATTGCAGCCGCAAGTCGAGCACGGCGTCGTTCCGAGCCAACCCGCGCTGCGGATGTTGTCGCGGAACGGGCTTTTGGCCCTGGGGGACGGCCTGGCCGTTCGCGCCGGACTGGTGGGACGCGACCGCGCCGTCTCGTGGCTGCTGTCGGCACAGCCCTCGGCGGTGCCGAGCGCCCGGCGGATGACCGCGGTCCGGTTGGCCGCGTGGGGATTGCAAGAGCAGGCCGAGGATGCCGACGTGCTGGTCGGCGAACTCGTAGCCGACGCCCTGCGGCACGCCACCGGCAGGATCAGGCTCACGCTCTGGGTGGAGGAAGGCCTGTTGCGCGGTGAAGTGGAGGACGTCAGCGCCCAGGCCGCGCCCACAGCCGCCGCACCGCGCCACACCCCGCGGCTGAACCGGCTGGCGTGCTGCTGGGGGATCGCCGGCAAGGTCGTGTGGTTCGAGCTTGTCACCTCCGAGCGGGACTGCCCGCACACCCACCCGGACGGCACCGACCGAAAGGAATGACGCATCGTGCGCCAGACAAGGATCCGCGTCTCCAAGCGGCCACACCGCCCAGCACAGGGCATGGACCTGCGGACCCCGTCAGGGCGGCCGCTGCCGTACTGACACCCATGAACAACAGCGGAACCGGCGGCGTCGGTTCCGCTGTTCAAACGAGCACCTCAAGGCCGGTCATGGCCGTCGGCGCGAGCCCGCTCCCCCACCCACACCGCGATCTGCGCCCGCGAGCTGAACCCCAGCTTGCTCAAAATGTGCTCGATATGCCCCTCGGCGGTCCGCTGGGCGATCACCAGGGCCGCCGCGATCTCCTTGTTCGTCAGCCCCTGGGCGACCAGATCGGCGATCTCCGTCTCCCGCCGTGTCAGCGGCGTCTCCCCCTTGGCCGCCTGCTCGGGCTTGTCCTCCCGCAACGCGTACGCGAGCGCCTCATCCAGGGGTAGGCCGGCGCCACGCCGCACGGCCGCCTCGAACGCCGCCTCCCCCAGAGCCTGACGCATCGCCGCCTGGCACTCCTCGTGGTAGCGGGCCAGGTGCCCGTACCCCGACAGCGGCGCCCCAACGGAGCTCCACATCGTCTCCAAGACCCCCAGCAGCCGCGCGGCCTGCTGGTGGTGGCCCTGACTGGCCGCGATCCAGGCCAGCACCTCGATGTTGAGGCCCGCGCCGAGCCGGTCACCGAGCGAGCGGTTGAAGGTCAGGCTCTGCGTCTCCAGCTCCGCCGCCCGCGCCAGGTCCTCCTGCCGCCACACCTCCACGCCCAGCGCCATCATCGTGTACGCCTTGTGCCAGCCCTCCCCGTAGGCATCGCACACCGTCAGGCACTCCTCGCCCGCCGCGATGGCGCGCGAGGAGTCCCCCAGGAACGAGTGGGCGAGCGTCAGCCGGATGAGCGACAGCGCGATCCCCACCGGGTCGCCGTGCCGGCGGTGGCGGGCCAGGGCGTCCCTGTATAGCTCGATCGCGGCCTCCGTCCGCCCCTCGTACATGGCCACCATCCCGGAGAACAGCGCCACGTAGGCCAAGACCGGCTCGTCGTGCAACCGCTCCCCGATACGGCGGCTTTCCTCCAGCATCGCGGTGGCGGCGGGCATGTCGGCCTGAATGACCGCCAGCCAGCTGGCAGCCCACAGCGCCTCAGCGCGCACCGTGCCGGGCTCGGTGTCGGCGGCCAGCGCCCGCGCCAGCCAGCCGCGCCCCTCACCCAGGTAATAACTGGTGATCCAGTGATACAGCAGATCGCCCGCCATGCTCAGCGCCGCGGGGGCCCCCTGCGGCGTGCTCAGCCAGCTGTCGAGCGCGGCCCGCAGGTTGGCGTGCTCCCTCTGCAGCCGGGCGAACCAGGCGATCTGCTCGGGCCCGAACAGCTCCGCCCGCGCCTGCGCGGCAAGGTCGCGATAATAACCACGGTGCCGTGCCTGCAACTCGGCCTCGCGGCCGGAGCCGGCCAGCTGTTGACGTCCGTACTGGCGAAGCGTTTCCAGCATGCGGTAGCGCACGCCGCCCGGGTGGTCTTCTCGAATCAGCACGGACTTGTCCACCAGGCCGATCACCAGGTCGATCACATCCTCCCGGGCGATTCCGTCCCCGCTGCAGACCGTCTCGGCCGCCTCCAGGTCCAATCCCCCGGCGAAGACCGAGGCCCGCTGCCACAGCAGGCGTTCTTCTTCCAGGCGTAGCGCGTAACTCCAATCGATCAGTGCCCGCAACGTCTGGTGCCGGGGCAGTACCGCTCTGGACCCGGCGGTCAGCAGGCGGAAACGGTCGTCGAGCCGGTCGAGCAGCTGCTGAACCGACAGGGCGCGCAGCCGGACCGCGGCCAGTTCGATGCCCAGCGGCAGCCCGTCCAGACGGCGCACGATACGGGTGACGACGTCGCGGTTGTCGTCGTCGACGGCGAATGCGGGCAATACCGCGCGGGCCCGTTCGGTGAACAACCGCACCGCATCCTGCTTCACCAGCGTCTCCAACGGCGGCCGCGGCACCTCCCAACCCGGCAGCGGCAGCGGCGCCACAGGCACCACCTGCTCGCTGGCGATACCCAGCGCCTGCCGGCTGGTGGCCAGCACCCGCAGGTCGGGGGCCGCGCGCAGCAGCGTCTCGGCCAGCACCGCACATTCGCCCACCATGTGCTCGCAGTTGTCCAGGATCAGCAGTGCCTGCTTGTCGCGCAGGTAGCGGGTCAGCACCCGCATCGGGGGGTCGCCGATCTGATCGCGGATCTCCAGCGCCTCGGCCACAGCCTGGGCGAGCATGGAGGAGCAGTCCAGCTCGGCCAGTTCGACCAGCCAGACGCCGTCGCGAAAGGCCCGCCGTACCTCCTGGCCGACCCGCAGCGCCAGGCGGGTCTTGCCGACTCCGCCCACGCCGGTCAGCGTCACAGTCCTGGAAGCGGACAGCAGCTGCTTGACCTCGGCCACCTCGTGCCGACGCCCCACGAAACTCGTCACCTCGGCAGGCAGCCCGCCGCTGGGCCGCCCCCGGACGGTGCCGGCAGTCACCGCTGTCATTGGCGCCTTCCGCGATGCGGCCGGCGGGTCTCCATCCGACCGCATCCCACGTGGTCCAGGTTATGTCCCGGCCGTTATCCCAGACGAGCACGGTCAAGAACCCACAACAAGATTTGGCCATCGCATGGCGTAACAGCGGCACGGCTACGGCGTACTTCACCGGCAGGCCGGCAGGGGGAACGCAAGAAAGGACGCGCGGCAGGAGAAGGAGTTGTTCGCCCGAGAGCCGGACTAACTGCGCGATGCGCGGCCGTACTCGCCGCACTGACACATCAGGCGTCCAGCGTGGCCGGCACCGGCACGGGCAGCTCGAACCAGACGACCTTGCCCCGGCCCGTCGGGACGCTGCCCCAACCCGACGACAGCACCTCCACCAGCAGCAGCCCGCGCGACCCCTCATCGTCGTCGGCGGCCAAGCGCGGGCGAGGAAGCAGAGGGCTGGAGTCCTCGACCTCGCAGCGCAGCAGCCCATCGGCGGCCGACAGGCTCAGGCGCACGATCCCACGCGCATGCCGCACCGCGTTGGTGACCAGCTCGCTGATCAGCAGCTCGGCGAACTCACACACGTGCTGCAGCCCCCATTCCACGAGCTGGGCCCTGGCCGCATGCCGAGCCCTGAACACCGAGCAGGCCCCAGGCGTGAACGTCCACGACGTCAGCGGCGCGTTCATGCCGCCTGCCCGCTCAGTGCAGGCACGACGCTGCGGCCGTCCGGCAGCAGCTCGCCCGTGTCGTCGAAGAACACGACCCCGTTGCACAGAAGTCCCCATCCTTGCTCTGGGTGGTACGCCACCAGACGCGCGGCCTGATGATCGATGGCGTCCGCGGGAGGACAAGGAGGCTGATGCGTGCACATGATGCTGATCCCCCGTTCCTCACATCCAGCCTTCTCCTACACCTTCAGACTGCCTCACCACCCGCCACAAAAAGACGTGAGAAACCCCTACTTGGGTACCTATTTCGAGTACCTACGTAGTCCCGAGAAGAAGTCAAGCCCACCCCACGGCAAGCTGGAACCCATGAGCTTCCCCGTAGGGCAGGTCGCCAAGCTGGCCGGCATCACCATCCGCACCCTGCACCACTACGACCAGATCGGCCTGCTCACCCCCGGCCAGCGCACCCACGCCGGCTACCGCCGCTACACCCACGCCGACCTCGCCCGCCTGCAGCAGATCCTCCTCTACCGCGAACTCGGCTTCCCCCTCGACGAGATCGCCGCCATCCTCAGCGAAAGCACCACCGACGACCTCGCCCACCTGCGCCGCCAGCACCAACTGCTCACCCGCAAAGCCGAACACCTCCACCAGCTCATCGCCGCCGTCGAACGCGCCATGAACGCCCACACCACGAACATCCCCCTCACCCCCGCCGAACGCCTGGAGGTCTTCGGCGACTTCCGCCCCGAAGACCACGACGCCGAAGTCCAGCGCCGCTGGAGCCACACCCCCGAATACGCCGAAAGCAGCCGCCGCATCGCCTCCTACACCAAAGACGACTGGCTCCAGATCAAAGCCGAAGCCGCCGCCATCACCGCCGACCTGGCCGCCGCCTTCCAAACCGGCCGGCCCGCCGACAGCCGGCACACCATGGACCTCGCCGAACGCCACCGCGGCCACATCACCCGCTGGTTCTACACCTGCACCTACGACATCCACCGATGCCTGGGCGACCTGTACACCGGCGACCCCCGCTACACCGCCGTCTACGACGCCCACGCCCCCGGCCTGGCCGCCTACCTCCGCCAGGCCATCCACGCCAACGCCCGCCGCACCACCTAGGCATATCCACGAGAACTACATCGCCACCGTCGGCACCCTCCGCCCGCGCCCTTCACCACGCCCCGCCTCCAATCGGGTGCGATCACCCACATCGGCGACCCACCATCCACGTCGAGGAGCCGGCGTTTTCCCTCGCAGATAAGGGGTTGCCTGGCGTAATGGATGGCGCTTACATCACCCACGACCTTTACAATGTAGATCACTAAGCTTTGAGGCCGAGCGCCGCCGCCGTCACCGGCCGTGCCCGCCCCGGTTGCATCAGCAGGTCCGTCGAGTCAGACAGCTGATCCACGCACCCCACCACCGGCAGGTCCCTGATCGTGGGATCGGACACCGACGCCATCAACGCCTCGGCGAACCGGTCCCCTCCGATCACCTCGAACGGCCGGTCGAAGAAGGGCCGTACCCGCTCATCCACCGGCTCGGCCAGCGCCACGCGGTTCTGCAGCGCCGCCACCCGCGCGTACGCACCCGACAGTCCCTGCTGCCGCTCCCGCCAGGAGCGGGCAGCCAGTGCCGCCCCGAGGCTCTCCCCCAGTTCGGTCGAGCCCGGCATGCGCGCCAGCGCGCTGCCGAGCCATTTCGCGTACGGCGGGTAGCGCCGCCGCAGCAGCAGCGCCAGCCGCATCACCTCCCGGGCCAGCCGCGCCCCCACCACGGCCGAGCCGAGCTCGTCGCCCACCTCGCCGCACCGGCCGGGGAACGGCTCCTCCTGCGCGATGCGCCGCCACTGACACGCCAGCACATACCGCCACACATCCCGCGGATACCAGCTCAGCGCCGCTCTGGCCGCCTCCAGCCCGCCCCCTGTGACGGCGCCGTCCAGCCCGTCGTGGAACACCTCGCCCCGGGTCACCTCGGCCAGGCTCTGCCACGGCGCCGACAGCCAGTCCAGCAGCGACACCCCGTCCCGGGGGTCGAAGCCGAGCCGTTCCACCAGCCACTGCCCCAGCTCCGTCACCGTCACCCCGGGCTGCATGTTGCCGTGGTAGCCGAACACGGTGGGAAAGCCGCGGAAACGCGCCGGCAGGCCGGCCACCACCTTCGCCCGCACCTCGGCCACCGCCTCTGGGGCCACGAACACCAGCACCCGCGGCCCCCAGTCGTGGTCGGCCGAGCGGGCGGTGTCGAACGCCAGCACCTCCGACCCCGGCCCGATCAATGCGGCACTGTGCGCCACCCCGGGAACCAAAGGCGCCACCACTTCGCCGTAGAAGGCGCGCGACAACTCAATACCAGGAACAAAATTGGACATCACGCCGTCAACTCTGCCCCAGCGCCGTCCGAACCTCACCCGGTTTTCCTCCGGCCCCGACTCTGCGGTGACAGGGCGGGTCAGGGGGTCACGTGGGAGGCCATCACGCGCCGCCGCCGGTAGCCGATCCGCTCGTAGACGGTGATGGCCGCCGCGTTGCCGTCGTCCACCATCAGCGCCGCCCGCCCGTAGGCCGCCAGCAGCTCACGCGACACCCACCGGCACACCCGTTCGGCCAGGCCCCGCCCGCGAAAAGGCGCCCGGGTGGCGACCCCGGCCAGCAGCCCCACCGTGGGCGCCGACCAGGCGTCCGCCGCCACCGCCGCCAGCCGCCCCTCCACGCGCACGCCCGCCCAGCGGCTCACCCCGGCGATGCCTGGCACCGCGTACGACTCCGGCGCGGCCGAGGCCAGCAGCGCCGCGATCTCCGCGTCGGCGGCCGGCTCCAGCCAGCCCACCTCATCAGGCGAAGCACCTTCCAGCGTGTGCAGGCTCATCCAGGAGAACTCCCCGGCCGGCTCCACCCCGTCCAGCTTCGCCGTCACCTCGCGTACCAGCTCCCGTTCCCCGAACGGCCGGAAGGAGGGGCCCAGCTCGGCGAGTGCGTGGCCCACCAGCTCCACCGCGCACGAGACCCCGCCCCACACGCCCAGCCGGTCCCGCCGCGACGCGCCGGGACCGGCGGCCACGACCGCGTCCCCCAGCGCCCACGCCCGCGCGCCCCCGCGCAGGCCCTGCGCCGCCCATACCAGCAGGTCGTCGTCGCCGCACGCCTGCCGCACCTGGCGGACGTCGCGCAGCTCGCGGATCGTCACAAGATCGCGCCGGGCCGGTACGCGGCCGCCTGCGGGTGCGCCGCCACGACCTCGCCCACCCGCTGCGCGACCGCCTCCACCTGGTCGGCCGCCGCGCCGGTGAACGACACCCGATCGGCCAGCAGCCCGTCCAGCTGGGCGCGCTCCAGCGGGAAACGGGCGTCGGCGGCCAGCCGGTCGAGCAGCTCGTTGGCGGCGCCGCGCGAGCGCATCGCCAGCGCCGCCGCCACCGCGTGCTCCTTGATCAGCTCGTGCGCCGTCTCCCGGCCCACCCCGGCCCGCACCGCCGCCATCAGCATCTTCGTCGTCGCCAGGAACGGCAGGTAGCGGTCCAGCTCCGCGGAGATGACCGCGGGGAAGGCGCCGAACTCCTCCAGCACCGTCAGCATCGTCTCCACCAGCCCGTCGAAGGCGAAGAACGCATCCGGCAGCGCCACGCGCCGCACCACCGAGCACGACACGTCGCCCTCGTTCCACTGGTCGCCCGCCAGCTCACCGGCCATCGAGGCGTAGCCGCGCAGCACCACGGCCAGGCCGTTGACCCGCTCGCAGGAACGGGTGTTCATCTTGTGCGGCATCGCCGACGAACCGACCTGCCCCTCCTTGAACCCCTCGGTGACCAGCTCGTGCCCGGCCATCAGCCGGATCGTCTTGGCCAGCGACGACGGCGCCGCCGCCAGCTGCACCAGCGCGCTGACCACCTCGAAGTCCAGCGAGCGCGGATAAACCTGCCCGACGCTGGTGAAACGCTCGGAAAAGCCCAGGTGGGCGGCCACCCGCCCCTCCAGCTCGGCCAGCTTGCCCCGATCGCCGCCCAGCAGGTCGAGCATGTCCTGAGCGGTGCCGACCGGGCCCTTGATGCCGCGCAGCGGGTAGCGGCCGATCAGCTCCTCCAGCCGCCGGTAGGCCACCAGCAGCTCGTCGGCCGCCGTGGCGAACCGCTTGCCCAGCGTGGTGGCCTGCGCCGCCACGTTGTGGGAACGGCCGGCGATCACCGTGGCCTCGTGCTCGACGGCCAGCTGCGCCAGGCGGGACAGCAGCGCCACCACCCGGTCACGCACCAGCAGCAGGCTGTCGCGCACCTGCAGCTGCTCGACGTTCTCCGTCAGGTCGCGCGAGGTCATGCCCTTGTGCACCTGCTCGTGGCCGGCCAGCGCGTTGAACTCCTCGATGCGCGCCTTCACATCGTGCCGGGTCACCCGCTCGCGGGCCGCGATCGAGTCGAGATCGACCTGCTCGACCACCTTGTCGTAGTCGTCGATCGCGCCCTCGGGGACCGACACCCCCAGCTCGGCCTGCGCCCGCAGCACCGCCAGCCACAACCGCCGCTCGGCGACGACCTTGTAGTCGGGAGACCACAGGCGGGCCAGGTCCGGCGAGGCATAACGGGAGGCCAGGACATTCGGGATACGCGGCTTGGACGTCACGTCGGACAAGTCTATTGACCTGCCGGCGCCCGCACGGCACCGGGCCGTACGGGCGCTTCGGCGCCCCGATCAGGAGACTGGGGTGAGGACCTCCGCGGCGACTCTCAGCTGACGTCCTGCGTCAACTGCGTCGATCCCCGTGGGGCGGCGGCTGGTGGGTCGCCAGCGCCTGCAGCGCCAGCCAGGCGATCACCCGGTCCTCGGTGGCGTTGATCGACAGCCCGGTCAGCTCCTCGACCCGGGCGATGCGCTGGCGCAGCGTGTGCCGGTGGATGCCGAGCTGTGACGAGGCGGCCTCCCAGCCGGCGTTCTCGCTGAGGAACACCTGCAGCGACCGCAGCAGCACCGGGTTGTCCAGCAGCGCCAGCAACGGTGAACGCAGCGCCGCCTGCGCGGCCGGGTCGAGGCGCTGCAGCACCAGCCGCCCGGTGGCCAGCTCGCCGAAGACGACCATGGGCTCGGCGTCGGCCACGGCCACGGCCAGTGCCTGCTCGGCCTGCTGGCGGCTGAGCTCGGCGCGGACGAGCGGCTGTGCGGTTCCCATGCCGCAGCGGGCCGGGACGCCGTCGGCGGCGGCCGCGCGCACGCGATCGGCCCAGCGGCCCAGCTCGCCCTCCGGGACGAGCACCGTGACCTGGGAGGAGTCGGAGCTGACGAGCTGCGGCAGGTCCAGCTCGGCACACCAGTCCAGCACGCTCTCCTCCAGCGGTACGGCGCGCGAGCGCGAGCGCAGCAGCGCCACGGCCACGTCGCCGGCGGGCCGGTTCCATCGGGCGGCCACCCGCTCGATGAGGCCCTGATCCCCCGACATGAGCGCGTCCACCGCGTCGGCCCTGGTCAGATGCCAGGTGTCGCCGCCGCTGAGCGGGTTGAGCGCCAGGTCGAGCAGGAGCGCGGCGTGCTGGGCCAGCTCCCTGGTGAGGCTGATCCTGTCGGGGCGCGCGGCCACCACCAGGTGAGCGCGCGGGCGGACGGGGTCGCCCACGCCGTACACGGTGATGTTCGGATGCCGGATGCGCGAGCGCTGGCCGGAGGCGGCGGCACGGGCGTCGTCGATGTGCACCCGCGCGGCGCCCACGGCCGCGTGCACCTTGCCGTGCCGGTCGAGCAGCACGGCCCAGCTGTCGATGCGGGCGGCCAGCACGGTGACGATGCCCTGGGTGCCTGCGCTGCGGGCCACCCTGGTCATGGCCGAGACACCCTCGGCGGTCAGCCGCGCCTGGGCCGCGTCGGAGCGCAGCAAATCGGCGTTGAGCTCGAAGGTGACATCCTGGAAGGCGACCCCGGCGGGCACCTCGAGGACCGGCAGGCCGCACGCCTGTGCCGCCTCGACGAGAGCACGCGGCGTCCTGACATGGTGTGGCCCGACGCCGAACCCGATCGCGGCCACCCCGGCCTCGGCCAGGCGTTCGGCATAAGCACACTGGCCTGCGGGGTCGTCGAGGGTGAGCCCGACCGTCAGCAGCAGCTCGCCGCCCTGCAGCCACGGGGTGGGGTCGGCGAGCTCTGACAGATGGGTCCAGCGGATGGGCCGGTCGAGGGCGGAATCGCCGGACAGCACGCGTAGCCGGAAGCGCTGCGCGACGTCCCCGACCGTCTCCAACATTGCCAATCGTCGCCCTTATCCCCGCTCAATGGACATTTGGCCACATGCTGCGCCCAGGCGCCAATTCATACCATGGCCATCACGTTGCGTAACGCCGGGTGACATCTTCCCTGTTCCCGGCCCTATCGAGGAGGTCACGTGCGAGCCGCGGTATTCGAGTCGGCCGAGTCCCCCGTCACCATCCAGGACGTGGACCTGGCCCCGCCCGGTCCGGGCGAGGTACGGGTGAAGATCGCCGCCGCCGGGGTGTGCGGATCGGACCTCCACGTCCGGCGCGGCGAGTGGGACGTCCAGGCTCCCCTGGTGATGGGCCACGAGGGCTCCGGCGTCGTCACCGCGCTCGGGCCGGGCGTCACCAGCCTGGCCGAGGGCGACCACGTGGTGCTTTCATGGGTCGCCCCCTGCGGCCGATGCCGGTACTGCCGGTCCGGCCACGAAGCCCGCTGCCAGGTCGCGGCCAACGTCGTGGCCCCGGGCGGCGTGCTGCAGGACGGCACCAGCAGGCTCAGCCGCGGCGGCGAGACCGTCTACCACTACCTGGGCGTCTCGTCCTTCGCCGAGGAGACCGTGGTCCCCGCCTCCGGCGCGGTCAAGGTCCGCGACGACGCCCCGCTCGACACGGTGGCCCTGGTCGGATGCGCGGTCGCGACCGGGGTCGGCGCGGTGACCAACACCGCCGCGGTGGTGCCGGGCAGCACGGTGGCCGTGATCGGCTGCGGCGGCGTCGGACTGTCCGTCGTGCAGGGCGCCAAGCTGGCCGGCGCCGAGCGGATCATCGCCATCGACACCCGGCCGGAGAAGACCGCCCTGGCCGCCGCGCTCGGCGCCACCGACCAGCTGCCCGGCGAGGACCCGGTCGAGGCGCTGCGCGACCTGCTACCCGACGGCGTCGACTACGCCTTCGACGCGGTGGGCCACCAGTCCACGCTGGAGGCCGCGATCAAGATGCTCGGCCTGGGCGGCGCGGCCGTCGCGGTCGGGCTGCCGCCCAAGAACACCCTGGCCCGCTTCGACCCGCTCGTGCTGGCCGAGGCCGACCAGCGCATCCTCGGCTCCAACTACGGCAGCGTCCGCCCGGCGATCGACATCCCGGCGCTGGTCGACCGCTACATGGACGGCCTGCTCCGGCTCGACCAGCTGGTCAGCCGCCGCGCCGCCCTCGACGAAGCCCCCCTCGCGCTGGAAGCCCTGGCCAGCGGCGAGGCACTGCGTACCCTCCTGATCCCCTGAGGAGACATCCCCCATGACCCAGACCCCCGTACAGCAGGCCGAAGACGGCCTCAGGCAGGGCGCGATGTCGGCCGGCGAGGTCGTCGCCCAGGCCATCGCCAACATCGCGCCGAGCGCGGTCATCGCCTTCAGCGTGGCCGGCATCTACGCCGGCTCGGGCAACGCCTCGTGGCTGTCGTTCACGCTGGCCACGATCGTGATCCTGGCCGTCGGCTACTGCATCGCCCAGTTCGCCAAGCGGCGCGCCTCGGCGGGCTCGCTCTACAACTACGCCGCGCAGGGCCTGGGGCCCTTCGGCGCCTACCTCACAGGCGTCACGCTCATCATCGGCTGCTTCGGCATCGCGGCCGGCTCCCTCGGCGGGGCCGTCTACCACTTCAACGTCTTCCTGTCGCAGATCGGC
Organism: Nonomuraea sp. CA-141351; assembly: GCF_050944675.1. Classification (NCBI taxonomy): domain Bacteria; kingdom Bacillati; phylum Actinomycetota; class Actinomycetes; order Streptosporangiales; family Streptosporangiaceae; genus Nonomuraea; species Nonomuraea sp. CA-141351. The sequence goes on along the minus strand of NZ_CP191982.1, from coordinate 5,698,042 downwards.
CTGCCGATCGAGGGCACGGCATGGAACGTCGTGCTAGCCGTCGCGATCGGCTCGCTGGCCACGCTGTTCACCGTCTGGGGCATCCGGCTCTCGGCCAGGATCTCGCTGATCCTGGAGATCATCTCCATCACGATCATCACGCTGATGCTGGTCGTGGTGCTCTTCTGGGGCGGCGGCCCAATCGTGGACACCGACCAGCTGACGCTCTCGGGCGCCTCCCCGCACGGCATCGCGGTCGGCATGGTGCTGGGCATCCTCGGCTTCGTCGGTTTCTCCAGCTCCGACGCGCTCGGCCGGGAGGCCAAGGACCCGTTCAAGGCCATCCCGCGGGCCATCATGTGGAGCGCCTTCGGCGTCGGCCTGCTCTACATCTTCGCCTCCTACGTACAGGTCGCCGGCTTCCACGCGCTCGGCGACCTGGGCACGAGCGCGAACCCGCTCGACGAGCTGGCCAAGGCCGCCGGACTGCCCGACTGGATCAGGCCGGTGCTCAGCCTCGGCGTCACCGCGTCGTTCTTCGCCGTGGTGGTCGCGCCGATCAACGTCATCGGACGGATCGTGTTCGTCATGGGCAAGGAGGGCGTACTGCCCGCCTCGCTCGGCCGTACCCACCGCACCCAGCAGACGCCGCACCGCGCCATCCTGGCCGTCGCGCCCGGAGTCGTGCTGCTCACCTCGATCCTGTTCGCTCTCGGCGTGGACGGCATGGAGATCGTGGTCAACATCGACACCTACGGCACCTACGGCTACATGATCGCCTATGCGGTCGTCGCGCTGGCCGCGCCGATCTTCCTGCGCCGCGAGGGGGTACGACTGCCGTTGCTGTGGCCCTGCGTGGTGGTGTCGGTGGCCGGGATGGCCTACGTGTTCTGGGTCAACGTGGTGCCCTGGCCGCAGTGGCCGCTGAACGCCGTGGTTCTCGCCTTCCTGGCCACCGTCCTGGTGGCGCTGGCCTGGTACGGCTACCTGCGCACGGCGCGACCGGCCGTGACCCAGACGATCGGCACCACCGAGACCGACTTCCCCGAGATGGCCTGAGACCGGGTCCGGCCGCCAAGGACGCCGGCCTGGCGGCCCGGACCGCGCCGAACCCGTGGACAGCTGAACGTGCCGCGGATCGCGGAGATGTGCGGCCCGGCGCCGATGGCGCCTCAGGACTGCTGCTCGTGACCCGGTGATCTACGGTGGAGGGCGGCGACCAAGGGTTTGAGCAGGGCGTGGAGCTCCTCAACCGAGGGCACGGCCGAGCAGTGGCCACGATCACCTGGTCCAACGCCGCGAGCAGCATGGCGAGCACCAGGCCCGCCATCACCGGACGGACCTGCCCCTTGGACATGCTCATCCCCGCCGCCTTTACTAAGTAGATTTCTACTGTCCGGACACACGGAAGCGCCCGCACGGCACCGGAGCCGTACGGGCGCTTCGACGGGGCCCCGATCAGGAGGCCGGGGTCAGGACCTTCGCCTCGTGCTTGGGCTCGGCCGGCTTGCGCCGCATCCGCTCCTTGGCCCGTTCGACCATCGTGTAGAGCGTCGGAACGAGGATCAAGGTGAGCAGGGTCGAGCTGATCAGACCGCCGATCACCACGATGGCCAGCGGCTGCGAGATGAACCCGCCCGACCCGGTCACTCCCAGCGCCATCGGCGTCAGCGCGCAGATCGTGGCCACCGCCGTCATCAGGATCGGCCGCAACCTGCGCCGGCCGCCCTCGATGACCGCCTCCACCACGCCCATGCCCTGCTCGCGGTACTGGTTGATCAGGTCGATCAGCACGATCGCGTTGGTCACCACGATACCGATCAGCATCAGCATGCCGATCAGCGCCGGCACGCCCATCGCCGTGTCGGTCGCCACCAGCAGCCCGATCGCGCCCGTGGCCGCGAACGGGATCGACACCAGCAGGATCAGCGGCTGCACGAAGCTGCGGAACGTCGCCACCATGATCATGAAGACGATCGCGATCGCCGCCAGCATCGCCATCCCCAGGTCGGAGAACGCATCGGCCTGGTCAGCCGACGCGCCGCCGATCTCGTAGGTGGCGCCCGAGGCCAGCGCGAGCCCGTCCAGCTTGGTCGTCAGCGCCTGGGTCACGCTGCCCAGGTTCCCGGCGTCGGCCACCTTGCCCGACACCGTCGCCGAACGCTCACCGTCGATCCGCGTCACCTGCGTCGGCCCGGCCACCTGCCGCACGTCCGCCACCGACGACAGCTTCACCAGCCCGGCCGCGGTCGGCAGCTTCAGGTCCTTGATCGCCTTGATGTCGTCGGGCGCGTCCGCGCCGCGCAGCACCAGGTCGCTGGAGCGGCCGTCCAAGGTGATCTGGCCCAGCGGCGCGCCGCGGAACGCCTGCGCCACCGCCTGCCCCACCTGCGCCTCGCTCAGCCCGCGCTCGGCCGCCTTCTGCCGGTCCACCGCGACGTCGACCCGCGGCGCGCTGGCCTCCAGGTTGGAGGCCACATCGCGCAGCCCCGACACCTCGCCCATCGCGGTCTTGACCGTGTCGGCCGCCGTGCGCAGCGTCTCGGCGTCGGGCGCCTGCACGATCACGTCGATCGAGTCGGAGGAGAACCCGCCCCCGCCGGCGCCGCCCACGGTGACCTCGCCGACGGCCGACAGCGCCTTGATCTGGTCGCGCAGCTGCTGCTGCACCTTCTCCGGGTCGGAGCCCTCCTTGATCGTCACCGAGTACGACGCCCGGTCCGCGCCGCCGCCGACCGCGCCGCCCTGCATGGCGTTGCCGCCGCCCACGTTCACCTGGTACGTCTCCACCCCGTCGACGTCCTTCAGCACGCCCTCCACCTTCTGGGCGGCCTTGTCGGTGGTCGCCAGGTCAGTGCCGACCGGCATCTTCTGCGACAGGGAGATCGTGTTCTGGCCCGAGGCGTCCAGGAAGTTCGTCTGCAGACCGCCCGCCAGGCCCATCGTGGCGACGAACACCGCCACCCCGATCAGCACCGTCGTCAGCTTGAACCGGGTGGCGAAGCGCAGCACCGGCAGGTACGCCCGCTGCAACGGCGAGCGCAGCTCCTTGGCCTCGGCCTCCTCACGCTGCTTGCGCGCCTGCTCCGGCGTCAGATCCGGCGCCTTCAAGAACCAGTACGCCATGACCGGCACCACCGTCAGCGACACCACCAGCGAGGCCAGCAGCGCCACCGCCACCGTCACCGCGAACGGGCCGAACAGCTCGCCGACCATGCCGCCCACGATCGCGATCGGCGCGAACACCGCCACCGTCGTCAACGTCGAGGCCGTCACCGCGCCCGACACCTCGCGCACCGCCGCCAAGATCGCCTGCAGCTTGGCCTCGCCGTAGCCGAGATGCCGCTTGATGTTCTCCAGCACCACGATCGAGTCGTCCACCACGCGGCCCACCGCGATCGTCAGCGCGCCCAGCGTCAGCATGTTCAGCGAGTAGTCGCCCACGTACAAGACGATCAGCGCGATCACCACCGACAACGGGATCGACACCGCCGTCACCAGCGTCGAACGCACCGACAGCAGGAACACCAGGATGACCAGCACCGCGAACGCCAGCCCCAGCAGGCCCTCGGTCGTCAGGCTCTGGATCGACTCCTCCACGTACGGCGCCTGGTCGAACACCACCGACACCGCCGTGTCCGAGCCGTCGCCCAGCGCCTTGGTCAGGTCCGGCAGCTTGTCGCGGATGTCATGCGAGATCGACACCGCGTTGCCGTCGGGCACCATCGTCACCGACACACCCAGGCTCGACCGGCCGTCCGTACGGGTGATCGTCGTCGCGTCCGCCAGCCCCCGCTTGATCTCCGCGACGTCGCCCAGCTTGACCGGCTTGAGCGGCTTCGGCTTGACCTGCTGCTGTGCCAGGGCCGCCTGGCTCGGCTGCCCCTGGCCCGGCCGCGCCGTCTGCCCGGTGGGGGTCCGCGTCTGGGACTGGCCCGGCTGCTGCGTGCCCTGCTGGGTGCCCTGCTGGTTGACCGCCGCCGGCTGGGCCGGGGTCAGGTAGAGGTCCTTCAGCTTGGCCACCGAGTCGACCCGCGCGCCCACCTGCACCGTCAGTGACTTGCCGTCGGAGGTCAGCGTGCCCGCCGGGATCGGCGTGCCGTTGGCCTTCAGCACCTCGGGGATCTGCGAGGCCGACACCCCGGCCGCCGCCATCTTCTTGGCGTCCGGCTCGATCGTCACGACCTCGTCGCGAGTGCCCGTGACCTGCGCCTCCCGTACACCCTCCACGCCCTGAAGCTCCGGCACCATGATCCGGCGCAGCTTGTCGGCCATCGCCCGCTCGTCGCCGCCGTCGCCCACCGCCAGCACCACCACCGGGATGTCGTCGGTGTTGCCCGCCACCACCTGCGGATCCACCCCGTCCGGGAGCGTGACCCTGCCGATGGCCTGCTGCATCTTGTTCAGCGAGGACTCGATGTCGGTGCCGAAGGCGAAGGCGACCTGGATCTGCGCCAGGCCCTCCTTCGACGTCGAGGTCATCTGCTCCATGCCGGTCAGGCCCTGGAAGGAGTCCTCGATCGGCTTGGTGATCTGGTCCTCGACGATCTCGGGCGAGGCGCCCGGATATGACGCGACCACGAACGCGCCGGGAAAGCTCAAAGACGGCAGCAACTGCTGTTTCAACTGCGGAATCGTGAACGCGCCGAACGCGCTGAGCACGATCGCGATCAAAATCACAAGTGTGCGGTTGACCAAGCTCAACCGGGCGAATGCGGTCACAGGCGTCCCCCTCCAAGAGTTCGCCCCAGACTAACACTTCGCCTTGTACGAATATTTAGACAGATTGAGCTTTCCTGATAACCTTCTCAGGAAGCGAGAGGTGAGTGTGAGCGACGAACGCGAAGACCTGATCCGCCGGATCACCGAGACGCAGCGTGGTCTGGGGCGAGTGTTCGCCCAGCACCGATCCCCCCTGTTCTCCTCCAACCTCACCATGCGGCAGCTCCATGTCGTCATGCTCCTGGCCCTCAACGGCTCCGCCTCAGGACAGGACCTCGCCCACCACCTGGGCGTCAGCCTCGGCACCGTCACCGGCCTCGTCGACCGCCTCGTCGCCCACGGCCTGGCCACCCGCCACGAGGACCCCCAGGACCGCCGCGTGCGCCGCGTCGAGCTCTCCCCCGCCGGCGCCGCCCTGGTCGAGGAGATCAACAACGCCGGCTTCGAGCACTACCGCCGCATCCTCGAACACCTCGACACCGACACCCTGCGCTCCCTCGAACACATCACCCGCACCATCCGCGCGGTGGCCGACAAGCTCTACAACGACTGACCCTCGCCGCCGGTTTCCATCCCCGATCGCGGATCGCGCCCCGTTCCCATGACCCGCCGACACCCCTCGGTCAGATGGCGGCGGGCGATCGGGGCAGCGGCGCGGTGCGCGCGTAGCCGAGAGAGGCGATAGTCAGCGTTGTCCTTCCCGCCGTAGCCCCCGCAGACCAGTACCGCCCCCAAGCAGGTCGAGCGCGCAGTCGGGACCGCCGAGGCGCCGTTCGAGCGGCAGTTCACCGCTGGAGACGCCGCCGGCCGAGATCGGCAAGCAGCAACGAGTGCAAGCCACCGGATTGGCCCGGGCCGCGGACGTGTGCACATCCCGGCCACTGCTTCGCAGGAGCGGGGCTGCCTTCCGGTTCAACGGGAGCGGAGCGACGGGATGAGCGCGGCGATGGCGTCGAGGATGCGGTCGAGCCCGTGCCGGAAACGATCGTCCGGGGCCAGGTGGGCGGTGCGGGAGTCGAGAACCGATCGGCTGAACAGCGGGAAGGCGCCGGACTCGACGACCTCGCGCACGTACGGCCCCATGTAGTCCCGCTTCCAGCGCTCGGGATCCAGGCCGGTACGGCGGGCCTCCTCCAGCCAGCCGATCTCACGGCGGATCGCGCTGTGGATGAAGTCGTTGAGCATGCCGACGAAACCGGTGATGTCGTCGATGTCGAGTCCGATCCCGTCGAACGCGCCGAGCGCGAACTCGTGCACGCGCAACAGGTGGGGGCCCAGCGTGGGCCGGCCGGTGAGCAGCGCGATCAGCCAGGGGTGGCGTAGGCCTGCGGCGCGGATCTGCCGGGCCAGCAGCGTCAGGTCGGAGCGCCAGTCACCGGACGGGCTGCCGGGGAGCTCGATCTCGCCCATCACCAGGTCGATCATGAGATCGGACAGGTCGTCGCGCCGGGGCACGTAGCGGTAGAGCGACATGGCGCCGGTGCCCAGCTCGCACGCGATCCGCCGCATGGTCGCGGCTTCCAGCCCTTCCGCGTCGGCGATCTGGACGGCCGTCCGGGTGATCTGCTCACGGCTGTAGCCGGGGCGCCGTCCCGGTCCGGAGCGCTCGTGCCGCTCCGGCTGCATCCAGATGCTGGTCGGTTCCTCGTCGGCCATGCGCACCCCTTCTCTCCATTTGCGTACATGGTACCTGAATGGCTATGGTCCATTTCAAGTACGCAGTACGCGAAATGGAGAAGGCATGGATCGATCGCTTCGCGCGGGCGTGATCGGCGTGATGCTGGGCATGATCACAGCCCCGTTGGACGGCATGATGCTCGGGCCCGCACTGCCGACGATCATGAAAGATCTCGGCGGTCTGGAGTACTTCTCCTGGGTGGCGACGGCCTATTTGATCTGCATGGCCGCCTCGACACCGATCTGGGGGAAACTCGGCGACCTGTACGGCCGCAAAGCGGTCTACATGGCCTCGATCGTGGTCTTCCTGCTGGGATCGGGCCTGTCGGGAGTCGCTCAGGACATGATCCAGCTCGTCGGCTTCCGGATGGTGCAGGGGCTGGGCGCGGGAGGTCTGATGACCGGGGCTCTGGCACTGATCGGCGAGCTGGTGCCGCCCCGGCACAGCGGCAGGCTCATGGGGCTGTTCGGGACGATGATGCCGATCGCCTTCATCGCCGGACCGTTGCTCGGTGGCCTGTTCGCCGAGCATCTGGGCTGGCGGTGGGCGTTCTTCGTCAATCTCCCCATCGGCGCGGCCGCCTTGCTGCTCATCGGCACCGCCGTACGGCTGGAGCCGCGCCGGATCAGAGCGCGCGTCGATTACCTGGGGGCGCTGCTGCTGACCGTGGCGCTGGTGGCGCTGAGCCTGGTCGCCAGCTGGGGCGGCACCCAGTACGCCTGGGCTTCGGCCCCGATTCTCGGGCTGATCCTGATCGGGCCGGCGGCGCTGGCCGCCCTGGTATTCGTGGAACGGCGCGCGGCCGAACCGATCGTCCCGCTGCGGCTGTTCGCCGACCGCAACTTCACCCTGGCCCAGGTCATCCGCTTCCTGGGCGGCGTCGGCATGGTGGTCGCGGCCACCTTCCTGCCGCAATACATGCAGCTGGTCCACGGCGCCTCACCGATCGCCAGCGGCATGCTGATCCTGCCCTCGATGCTGGGCATGGTCACCGTACTGATCGGCACCGGCCGGCTGATCAGCCGTACCGGCCGCTACCGGATCTATCCGATCCTCGGCGGCGCCACCGTGGCGGCCGGCATGCTCGTGCTGCTCATGCTGCGGCCCGGCACCAGCCTGGCGCTCGCCTCCGGCCTCACGCTGATCGGCGGCCTCGGCGTGGGCCTGCTGATGCAGTCCACCACGATCATCACCGTCAACAGCGCCGAGCCCCGCGACATGGGAGCGGCCAGCGGTTCGGTCACCCTCTGGCACACCATGGGCGCCTCCCTGGGTGCGGCCGCCCTGGGCGCCCTGTACACCGCCCGGCTGCAGGACACCCTGATCGACCGCCTCGGCGCGGCGACCGGCACCCGGATCGCCTCCGGTCAGTTGACTCCCGGCGCGCTCGCCCAGCTCCCGGCCTCCGCCCAGGAGGCGGTTCACCTCGCCGTCTCCAGCGGCATCCACGCCATGGCCCTCGGCGCGGCCGCGCTGGGCGTCCTCGCCTTCGCGCTGGCCTGGTTCATCCGCGAGGTCCCGTTGCGCGACCGGACCCCGTCGGCCGAACCCGCAACCGCGGCCGCGTGAGGGAGCGACGCATGCCGCACAGCGTGAAAGCCCAGATCGTGGTGGATGTCATCTGCTCGCACTCCTACCTCGGCTACACCCGCTTCGCCCGCGCCGCCAACCAAGTCAGGTCCGAGGGCGTGGAGGTGACGGTGGAGTTCCTGCCCTTCGAACTCGCCCCAGGCGCCCCCACCGACGGACGGCCGCTCCTCACCGTCCTGGAACAGACCTTCGGCCCGCAAGCGGTCGCCGGCGCGCTCGACTTCGCCGAAAGCGCGGCCCGCGAAGGCCTCCGGCTCGCGTACGGCAAGGCCATCGCCACCGGCACCTTCGACGCTCACCGCCTCATCGCCGACGCCGCACACCAGAACAAGGCCGAACCCATGGCGGAGCGCCTCTTTCGCGCCCACTTCACCGACGGGCTGCACATCGGCGAGGCCGCCACACTCGCCCAGCTGGCCGCCGAGGTCGGCGTCGCCATCGGCAGCGTGCCTCCCGCCACCGTGCGCGCCCGGCTCGACCGAGTGCGCCGCCTCGGCATCACCGGCGTGCCGGTCTTCCTCATCGAGCACCTGCCCCCGCTCACCGGATCCCAGACCGAGACCACACTGCTTGCGGCCCTGCGAGAGGCCGCCGCAACGAAGGGAGAACACCGTGACCGATGACCCGCTTCGGCTGGCCGTCATCGTCGGCAGCGTCCGCGACGGCCGCCTCGGCCCGACCGTGGCCGGCTGGTTCGCCGGCCAGGCCACAGCGCGCCCGGACCTCGACGTCGACGTGATCGACCTGGCCGACGCGCCGATCGGGGCGGCGGCTCCGTCGATGTCCGTGCCGGAGCCGGTGCTGAGGGCGCTGGGCGAGCTGACCCCGCGGCTGGCGGCCGCCGACGCGTTCGTGGTGGTGACCCCCGAGTACAACCACAGCTACCCGGCCGCCCTGAAGAACGCGATCGACTGGCACAACACACAGTTCCACGCCAAGCCGGTGGCGTTCGTCTCCTACGGCGGCATCTCCGGAGGCCTGCGCGCGGTGGAGCACCTGCGTGCCGTCTTCGCCGAACTGCACGCCGTCACCACCCGGGACACCGTCAGCTTCCACGGCGCCTGGGAGTGCTTCGACGGCAACGGACAGCCGAAGGACCCCGTCGGCCCGGCCACGGCCGCCAAGACCCTCCTTGACCAAGTGAGCTGGTGGGCGCGGATCCTGCGCGACGCCAAGGCCACCAACCCCTACACCGCATAACGGAAAGGCGTGATCATGATGAGATTGACCGGAAAGACGGCGTTGGTGACCGGCGCGAGCCGCGGCATCGGCCGCGCGATCGCCACCCGGCTGGCCCTCGAAGGCGCCCGCGTCGCCGTGCATTACGGCAGCAACCACGCCGCCGCCAAGGACACCGTCGCCGCCATCGAAGCAGCCGGCGGACAGGCCTTCGCCGTCCAGGCCGAGCTGGGCGCGCCAGGCGACGCCGAAGCCCTGTGGGCCGGCTTCGACGCCCACGCCGACGGGCTGGACATCCTGGTCAACAACGCGGGCGTCCTCGGCGACCAGACCGAGATCGACGGCGTCACCCGGGAGGGCTTCGAGCGCCTGTTCGCGGTCAACGCCACCGCCCCGTTCTTCATCACCCAGCTCGCCCTGCCGCGGCTGCGCGACGGCGGGCGGATCATCACCGTGGGCACGATGCTGACCCGGGGCGCGGCCATGCCCCGGGCGATCGACTACGCCATGTCCAAGGCCGCGCTCGACGTCCTGACCACCGCCCTTGCCAAGCAGCTCGGACCGCGAGGCATCACGGTCAACCTCGTGGCCCCCGGCGTCATCGACACCGACATGCACCAAGGACGCCTGGTCGGCGAGGCCCTGGCCTGGCTGTCGTCGCAGACGCCCCTCGGGCGGCTGGGCACGCCGCAGGACGTGGCCGACACCGTCGCCTTCCTGGCCTCCGACGACAGCCGCTACATCACCGGACACCGCCTGGACGTCTCAGGCGGGACGACCATGTAGCCTCCGCTGCCGGGCAACCCGACGCTCGTCTGCTTGCCACGGAGGGCAGATGAGCCCCTACCGCCACTGAGCGTGGAAAACCGGTATCTGAACCTCGATGTGCTGATCACTGTGGCCGTGACGTGCATCCCGCGCCGTTCTTACGGCCGAGCGGCGTGGTGGTGTCCGTGCCGGTGACGGTGATCATGTGCGAGCGGGCGTCCCGGGGAGGGCGCGCGGGGCGCCGGTTTCGAACGGATCGGCCGGCTCCGGCGAACCATGGGCGAAGCTCTCCGCAGTGCGAGCGGTTCGTTCAAGACCGTGCGGTGCCGCGCCGCCGAGACTTCCGGCATGACCGATCGAGCTTTCACCCCCGCGCTGGGCCGCTTCGCCCCCACGCGTCTCTATGACCCGGTGGCCGCCCTGCTGCGCGAGCGCCTGTGGCGCAGCCTGCTCGCGATGCACGTGGCTCCCCAACCCGACGACGTGATCATCGACGTGGGCTGCGGCACCGGCTCGTTGGCGCTGCTGCTGAACCGTGTCGAGCCGCGGGCGCGTCTCGTCGGTGTCGACCCCGACCCCGACGTGCTGGCGATGGCGCGGCGCAAGGCCGATGCCGCCGGCGCGGCGCTGCAATGGCGGGCCGGCATGGGTGATGTGCTGGAGGAGATCCTGGGTGCCAGCTCGGCGAGCACGGTTGTCTCCAGCCTTGTCCTGCATCAATGCCCGATCGCGATGAAGCGGGCGATACTCGCCTCGATGTACGCGGTGCTGCGGCCCGGCGGGAAGCTGGTGGTCGCCGACTACGGGCTGCAGCGCACGAGGCTGATGCGCCTGGCGTTCCGCCTCGTGCAGCTCGCGGACGGCACAGCCGACACCCAGCCCAACGCCGACGGCGTTCTGCCCAGGCTGATGTCCGAAGCCGGGTTCCGTGACGTGCGCGAGGCCGAGGTCGTGTCAACGCTCAGCGGATCCATCTCGGTCTACGTCGCTCGCCGCGATTGACGGGCGCAGCACCGGCAGCACGGCGGCCGGCGTGAGGCCCATCATCTCGCGCATCCGCCGGGTGAAGTGCGCCTGGTCGGCGAAGCCGCCTGTGATCGCCGCGTCGGCCGGCGACTGCCCCTCGCGCAGAGCCTCAGCCGCGCGGCGCAGGCGCAGCCAGATACGCCAGCGTGCAAGCGGCATGCCCAGCTGATGCCGCGCCAGGGCGCGCAGGCGTTGGGGCGAAAGTCCGACTTCCGCAGCCAGGCGCGGCATCGGCTCCCCCCGATCCGCAAGCAGGTCCATCGCCGCCAGCAGGCGGGAGTCGAGCCCGCTGGACGGGTGCGCGCCAGCGCGGCGGACATCCTCCTCACCGAGGCCACGCAGCTCGGCGGCGGCGGTGATGCCGTCGCCGCACCGCTCGCGCAGCCAGTCGGCGAACGCGCAGTGCGGCTCGACGAAGAACGTGAGCAGGCTCCCCGCTGCGAGCATCCGATGCCGCGTCATCGGTGGCACGATCAGCGCCGCGGCATGATGCAGATCATTGGAATCGTCCGCCATGGCCACCTCGCCCTGGAAGGCGATGGCGACCTGGAAGGCGGCATGACGATGCATGGCGCTGTCCGTCGACGGACCGCGATAGAGCGCGTACCCCTCGCGAACGGCGAAGTGCGGCGTCATCTCCTCCCCGGCCCTCACAGCGTCGATGCTGCCAGCCATGAACGGCGCAGGCGAGTTCGGGGTGTCGGCAAGACTTCTGCCACCAGGTACACGCGTTGACGTTTCTTGCGCACCTGAGCGCGGCTATGTGAAGGCCCCTCCTGGTGCAGCGTCCAGCCGCCGCAGCGATCCTTATGATCCTTTAACATCTAGGACTCTAAAGTACTAGGAGCCTAGATAAATGGAGGTGCAGTGATCGAGTTCCATCTGGACGGCAGGTCCGGTGTCTCGCCGTACCTGCAGCTGGTCCATCAGGTCCGGCAGGCGCTGCGGCTGGGTCTGCTGCGTGAGGGTGACCAGCTTCCGACCGTCAAGGACGTGGTGGCGCGGCTGGCGATCAACCCCAACACGGTGCTCAAGGCCTACCGGGAACTCGAGCACGAGGGCCTGGCAGCCGCCCGGCCGGGCGTCGGGACGTTCGTGACCAAAACGCTGACCGACGCCTCGCTGGCCGCGCACGGCCCGCTGCGCCAGGACCTACGGCGCTGGCTGGCCAAGGCCCGCCTGGCCGGCCTCGACGACGAAAGCATCGAGGCCCTGTTCATGACCACCTTTCGGACCGCCTCGCAGGAGGACATAGCATGACCGAGCCAAGCCAGGGCATCAGTAAACACAGCACCGCTGTCCTGCGGGCCCAGGGGCTGGGCAAGAAGTACGGCAAGCGCTGGGCGCTGACAGACTGCACCATCGACATCCCCGCCGGCCACGTCGTCGGACTGGTCGGCCCCAACGGGGCCGGCAAGACCACGCTGCTGAAACTGGCCTGCGGCCAGCTGCAACCGACCTCAGGCACCATCACCGTGCTCGGCGGCCACCCCGCCGGCGGCCCGGCACAGCTGGCCAAGGTCGGCTTCGTCGCCCAGGACACCCCCGTCTACGCCGGGCTCAGCATCGCCGACCACCTGCAATTAGGAGCACGGCTCAATCCCGGCTGGGACGCCGCGCTCGCACGAGAACGCATCCAGCAGCTCGGCCTCGACCCCGCCCATCGGGCGGGAAAACTGTCCGGCGGCCAGCGCGCCCAGCTCGCCCTCACCCTGGGCCTGGCCAAACGGCCCGAACTGCTGATCCTGGACGAGCCCGTCGCCTCACTCGACCCGCTCGCCCGCCGCGAGTTCCTGCAGATCCTGATGGAGGCCACCGTCGAGCACGAGCTCAGCGTCGTGCTCTCCTCCCACCTGGTCTCCGACCTGGAACGAGTCTGCGACTACCTGATCGTCCTCGTCGACTCGCGCGTCGAGGTGGCCGGAGAGGTCGACAAGCTCCTGGCCACCCATCACCGGCTCACCGGTCCACGTCGCGACCCCGATCGCCTGCCCGCCGACCAGCATGTGGTCTCCGCGCGCCACACCGACCGGCAGAGCACCATCGTCGTCCGCACCGACGCCCCGATCCACGACCCCGCCTGGACGGTCACCCAGCTCAGCCTGGAAGACCTCGTCCTGGCCTACATGGACAGGCACACCGCCGAGAACCGGCGAGTCGCCCTGGAGGTACAGCGATGATCTGGCTGACCTGGCGCCAGCTCCGCGGCTCGGCCGCGATGATGGCCGCCGTACTCGTCATCCTCACCGTCGTCCTGGCCCTGACCGGCCCCGGCCTGGCCTCCGACTACTCCGCCGGGATCGCCGCCTGTACCCAGGACGACACCTGCGTCCGCTTCTTCGACCGCTTCTTCGGCCAGTACGACACCCCCTTCGTGGCCGTCAGCCTCGTCGTGCTGCTCCTGCCCGCTCTCGTCGGGCTCTTCTGGGGAGCACCGTTGATCACCCGCGAGCTGGAGGCAGGCACGCACCTGCTGGTGTGGAACCAGAGCATCACCCGCAGCCGCTGGCTGGCGGTCAAGCTCGGGCTCACCGGCCTGACCGCCATGGCCGCCGCCGGCCTGTGCGGCCTCGCGGTGACCTGGTGGTCCGCACCCTTGGACAAGTCGGCCCCGGAGGGCTTGGCCCTGATGGCTCCCCTGGTGTTCGGCGCGCGCGGCATCGCCCCGATGGGGTATGCGGCCTTCGCCTTCGTCCTGGGCGTGACCGTGGGCATGCTGGTGCGCCGCACACTGCCCGCCATGGCCCTCACCCTGGCCGTCTTCGCCGCGATCCAGCTCGCCATGCCGCTGCTGGTCCGGCCCCACCTGATGCCCCCGGTCACCTCGACCTTCGAGATCAGCGAGGCGAACATGGATGGGATCTCCATGTCACGGGACGGAGGTGGAACTCCGCGGCTTTTCCTGAAGTCGGTCGTTCCCGGCCACGCGGGTGCCTGGGTCCTGTCCAACGACCTGGTCGATCCGTCCGGACGCTCGATCGGCGGCGACGACGGAGGCGCCGTCCAGGTCTCCACGACCTCGGGACCCTGCTCACCGCGGGGAGCAGGACCGCGCGCGTGCCCGGCTGAGATCAGCAGGCTCGGCTACCGGCAGAAGGTGACCTACCAGCCCCTTGAGCGCTTCTGGCCGTTCCAGTGGACCGAGACCGGGATCTACGCCCTGCTCACCCTCGGCCTCACGTGGTTGTGCTTCTGGTGGATCCGCAGGCGCCTGTCATGACCGTCAAAACCGTGGCAGCCGGGCTCGCCCTCCTCCTGGCGGCGGCCTGCACGGCGCCGACGCCGCCGCGCAGCCAGGCGAGCACCGCAGCCAGTACGGCCTGCGCGGCGCCCCAAGGAGCCCCCGGCGCGGAGACGCCCACCACGATCGACGTCATCGAGCAGGCGTACTTCTGCATCCTCGGCAACTACTACAGCGGCGCGACACTGGACGCCCGCTCGCTGCTGAGCGCCGGATTCGTCGCCCTGACCCAGGAGCTCAACCGCGACGGACGCGACGTACCCGAGGCCACCATGCCGGCGCTGACCGGAGACCGCAAAGCCGACTGGGCCGCCTTCGAGACCACCTACCGCAAGACCACCGATCAGGTGCCCGGCCTGCGCGACAAGCTGGCCGTCGTCACCCTCGAGGCCATCGTGGCCGGCCTCGGCGACAACCACGCCCGCTGGACGCACGACGTCAAGCGGCCGCCCGGCTACTACGACGGCGACGGCTACGGCCTGGGTCTCCAGGCGAACGTCAACGGCCCGCAGGTGGACGGCAACCCCGGCGTCGCCCTCCCCCCGCTGTTCGTCACCACCGTGCAGGGCGGCGCGGCGCGAGCGGCCGGGCTGCGCCCAGGCGACATCATCGAATCGATCAACGGATCGGCGCCCTTCATCGACGGGAAGGCCACCCCCGCGATCGCCGCCCTCTACCCGCAATACCCGCAAGCCCGCCCGGTCCGGCTGCGGCTCCTGCGGCAGAGCACCGGCCGCCGCTGGAGCGTGACGCTCAAACCCGGCCTCTACCAGCGAGACCTGGCCGCCCTGCAAGTGGTGAGGTCGAAGCTGCTGGATGACGACATCGCCTATGTACGGCTGACCGGATTCGCGCCCGACTCCGCGAACAGGGTTCTCAAGGCGATCTCCAGGGTGCGCACCGGCCGGACGTTGTCCGGCGTTGTGCTGGACCTGCGCGGCAACGGCGGCGGCAGCCCCACCGAGGCGATCCGGCTGCTGAGCGCGTTCGTGCACGGCAAGGTCACCGCCTTCCAGTGCACCGTGGACGGCAGGTGCGCGGCCTCGCGGACCGACGACACCGTGGAACTGCTCAACCTGCCGCTGGTGGTGCTCACCGACCGCAGCTGCGCCTCGGCCTGCGAGCACTTCAGCTCCGCGGTCAAGGACCTGCGTGCCGGCCGGCTGGTCGGCACCAGAACCGCCGGGGTCATCTCCGGCCCGGCGCAGTCGTACCTGCTCGGCAACAACACCCTGCTGGGCTTCCCATCGAGGCATCACCTCGGGCCCGACCGCGAGGTGATCGACCGGATCGGCGTCCCACCCGACCACTACGTGCCCCTGACCCCCGAGGACGCGGCAGCCGGGCGCGACGCCGCCCTGGCGAAGGCCCTGACCTTGCTGCACAAGTGAATGGACCTCTCCATGAGACAGATCCTGGCCGTCGCCGTGGGACTGGCCGTCCTCACCGCGTCCGCCTGCTCCGCACCCGCACCACCCCGGTCTGCTGCCGGCCCGTCGGCCACGCCGACCGGACCCGCCACCCTGCCCGCCCCGACCGGCGCCCATCCGGTGGGCACCACCGCCCTGTACCTGAAAGACCTCTCCCGCCCCGATCCCTGGAACCTCGACGCCGACGCCAGGGAGCTCAAGGTCACCCTGTGGTACCCGACCAAGCAGCGGGACGGGCAGCGGGCGCCGTACATGACGCCGAAGGAGTCGGAGCTCACCCTGAAGGGCTTGAGGGTCACGGACGTGCCGTACGACACGCTGAGCAAGACGCGGACGAACGCCGTCAAAGACGCCGAACCGGCGGGGCGGAAGCTTCCGCTGGTGGTGCTCTCCCCCGGCTTCACCCAACCGATGAGCACACTCACGTCCCTGGCCGAGGACCTGGCCAGCCGAGGGTACATCGTGGCCGGGATCGACCACACCTACGAGAGCTATGCCACGACCCTGCCCGGCGGGCGGGTCGCCGAATGCCTCGCGTGCGACAGCGACGCCGACCCGGGCTTCGGCACGGGGGTGGTCCAGGGACGGGCGGCCGACGTCTCCTTCGTGCTCGACCAGCTGCCATCGAAGTGGGACGGTTCTGACCTGATCGACCGATCCCGCATCGCGATGGTGGGCCACTCGATCGGCGGGGCGAGCGCCGTGGCGGCCATGGTGAAGGACTCCCGAGTGCGCGCCGGAATCGACATGGACGGCACCACCTACGCCCGGATCCCCAAGAGCGGCCTCTCCCGGCCGTTCATGTTCATGGGTTCGCCACCGCACACGCCCGGCGGCCGCGACAATTCGTGGGACCGCGACTGGAAGCTGCTGACCGGGTGGAAGCGCTGGATCGTGCTGTCGGGCGCGGAACACCAGTCCTTCACCGACAGCCCGCTGATGGCGGGCGCCCTCGGCATCAAGACCCCCTCCGGGGTTCTGCCCGCGGCGCGCGCCGCCGAGCTCACCCACACCTACGTGGCGGCCTTCCTCGACCAGCACCTGAAGTCGCAGCGGCAGCCCATCCTGGACAAGCCGTCCTCGCGCTACCCGGAGGTCAAGTTCTGTCCTGCGACTTGCGGTCAGTCCTGAGGCCCTGGGCATGCTCCTCGGCGGCTGGGCTTGTCTGATCGACGGCAGGGAGGAACATGCTCAAGCCCCGCGCCTTTACAATGTAGATTCCGTAGTCAGCCGCGACAGCACCTCCGGCAGATCGCCCTCGTGCACCACCGTCAGCCGCCGCGTCGCCCGCGTCACCGCCACGTACAGGTCCTGGCCCCCCATCGGGGACTGCCCCAGGATGCCCGCCGGATCCACGACCACGACCGCGTCGAACTCCAGCCCCTTGGCCTGCCCGACCGTCAGGGCCACCACCGGCGCGTCGAGATCCGCCTCAGGGAACAGCGCGCGGACCTCCGCGTGGCGGGCGTTCGAGGAGACCACGCCCACCCGGCCCTCGCCGATCAAGGCGACCTCCTCGCCCACCAGGCCGGGCAGCCCGGACAACGGCATGCGCACCGCGCGCGGCCGGGCGCCGCCCTCGCGTACCGACTCCGGCGGCTCCTGGTCCGGCGCGAACGCCCGCAGGACGTCCGCGGCCACCGCCATGATCTCCACCGGCGTACGGTAGTTGACCAGCAGCCGCTCCTCGCGCCAGCGCCCCGCCAGGTGCGGGTCCAGCACCTCACCCCACGAGCGCGCGCCCGCCGCCGACCCGGTCTGCGCCAGGTCGCCCACCACGGTCAGCGACTTCGCCGGCACCCGCCGCATGATCATCCGCCAGGCCATCGGCGACAGCTCCTGCGCCTCGTCCACGATCACATGCCCGTACGCCCACGTCCGATCCGCCGCCGCCCGGTCGGCCGTGGTCAGGGCGAGCCCGTCGTCGGCGTGCCGCTCGGCCAGCACGTCGGCCCGATCGAAGATGCCCTCCTCCAGCACCCCGGTCGACTGCAGCACCTCCTGCGCGTACAGCTCCTCCGAAGCCAGCTCCTGCGAAGCCTGCCGGGCCGCCACCCGGCGGGCCGAGTCGTCCTCGCCCAGCAGCTCGGCGGCCTCGTCCAGCAGCGGCACGTCCCCGGCCGTCCACTCGGCCTCCGACGGGCGCAGCAGCTCGTGCCACTCCAGGCCCGAGGGCGCCACCGCCCAGAGCGTGTCGAACGACGACAGCAGCTCGGAGATCAGCCGCTGCGGCGTCAGCTCCGGCCACAGCTCGTCCACTGCCCGCCGTATCGCCGGCTCGCCCCACAGCCGCTGCGAGGCCAGCTCCAGATCCAGCTCGTCCAGGTCGCCCTCCAGGTCGAGCGGCTGCGACAGCTCCGGCTCGCCCTCGATGACCAGCTCCTCGATGTGCAGCGACTCCTCCAGGGCCCGCGCCTCGGCCTTGGCCAGCTCCTTGAGCATCTCGGTGACGTACAGCTTGCGCGCCATGTTGTGCGGCAGGCGCACCGCCCGCGCCCGGTCGCGCAGCCGCATGCACCTCTCGCGCGGGACCCGCAGGAGCAGCCCGTCCAGCTCGACCACCAGGTCGCCCTGGGGCACCCCCTGGCGCAGCTCCAGCGCGCGGGCGACCACCTCGGCCATCCGCACGTCGCCCTTGACCACCGCCGCCGCCGGAGTGTCGGCCGCGCTCACCCGCACCCCCGGGAACATCTCCCCGACCGTGGTCATCACCACCTGCGTCTCTCCCAGCGCCGGCAGCACCTGGCTGATGTAGCGCAGGAACATCGGGTTGGGGCCCACCACCAGGACGCCGCGCCGCTCGAGCGTGTCGCGGTGGGTGTAGAGCAGGTACGCCGCCCGGTGCAGCGCCGCCACCGTCTTGCCGGTGCCCGGCCCGCCCTGCACCACCAGCGCCCCCTGCAGCGAGGCGCGGATGACCCGGTCCTGCTCGGTCTGGATGGTGGCCACCACGTCGCCCATCCGGCCCGTCCTGCCCCGCCGCAGCGCCGCCAGCAGCGCCGCCTCGCCCACGAGCGCGCGCCTGTCGCCGTCGCTCATCCTCTCCAGGTCGAACACCTCGTCGTCGATGCCGACCACCGTGCGATCTTTCAGATGCAGGTGCCTGCGGCGCACCAGCCCACCCGGATCGGTGGCCGTGGCCACGTAGAACTGGCGGGCGGCCGGGGCCCGCCAGTCGATCAGGACCGACTCGTGGTCCTCGTCGCGCAGCCCGATCCTGCCGACGTACGTGCTGGCGCCCGAGGCGTCGTCGATGCGGCCGAAGCACAGGCCGCGCTCGACCGCGTTGAGCTGGGCCAGCCTCCTGGCCTGCTCCGAGGCCATCGCCTCGCGCTCGACCATCGCCTGGCGGGTGCCGCCGGCCCTGGCGTACACCTCACGAAGCGCCGCCTGCGCGTGCCCCCTGGCGGCGTCGAGCCTGCCGTACAGCCAGGACACAGTGCGCTGTTCGCTGTCAAGGGCTTCCGCGAGACCATCTTGACGATTAGTCATTCGGTGGTATACTCCTAACCGGAGGGCTGTGGAGCTCGTGCGTGCAAAATGGAGCATCCGAGCTTAACTCCGTACGCGTCCGCGCGCAACGTCAACCGGCCTGCGACTGCCGTCAGACGGGGTCGCGCTGGATCGGGCAGGTCATGCAGTGGGCGCCGCCGCGGCCCTTGCCCAGCTCGAACCCCTCGATCTCGATCACCTCGACGCCGTGCTCACGCAACTGCCGGTTGGTGAACTGGTTCTTGTGATAGCCCACCACGACCCCAGGCTCCAGCGCGAAGAAGTTGTTGCCCGAGTCCCACTGCTCGCGGGCCTGCTGGTACTCGTCGCCGCCGGTGGCGATCAGCTCCAGCCGGCCGATCCCCAGCGCCTCCTGCACCGCCCCCACGAAGCTCGCCTCGGTACGCACGTCCAGCGTGCCCGGCTTGTCGGCCGGGCGCAGCGAGTAGGTGGCGGCGGTCTCCAGGAAGGGCGGGTAGACCGCGGCCTTGTCCACGTCCAGGAACGTGAAGACAGTGTCCAGGTGCATGTAGGAGCGACGCCTGGGCACCTCCACGGCGATCACCCGTTCGACCGCGCCCCCGGCGAACAGCGACAGCGCCACGTGCTCCACCGTGCGGGCGTTGGTGCGCTCACTCAAGCCGATCACCACTGTCCTGTTGCCGATGGGCATCATGTCGCCGCCCTCCATCGCGGCAGTGCCGTAGTCCTCCTCGTCGAAACGGCTGTCATCTCCTTCGTACGGGTACCAGAAGGCGAAGTCCCCGCCCGCGAACATCGGGTGAAAGTGGTAGATCGTGCTCTGGTTCATGGTCTCCAGCCGCCGCGCGTGGAAGAACATCGGATTGAGCGACACCCCTCCGTACAGCCAGGCCGCCGGGTCACGCTGGTAGAGGGAGTTCGGCAGCGGCGGCAGCACGAACTGGCCGGCCCGCGCCGAGGCGGCCACCAGCGAGCGCGACTCCAGGCCCTCGATCCCGTACTCCTGCTTGGTCAGCCCGCCGATGAGATGCGCGGCCAGCTTCTGGCCGCTCCAGCCCGCCAGCGTCTCCCGTACCCCGTCCACCAGGGCCGGGCCGAGGGTCAGATGGGTGACCGCCTCCTCCACGGCATGCTGCTTGGCCTCGAACCCGGCATCCAGCGCCTGCGCAAGCAGCTCCTGGTGGTAGAAGACCTCGACGCCCCGCTCCCGCAGCAGGGCGGCGAACTCGTCGTGCTCGCGCTCGGCGTGCTCGACCCAGAGGATGTCGTCGAACAGCAACTGCTCGCGGTTGCCCGGAGTCAGCCGCCGCAGGCTCAGCTCCGGCCGATGCAGGATGACCTTCCGCAACCTGCCGACCTCCGAATGCACCCCGTACATGATCATCCCCTCAGCCGGCGACGTGGCCGGTCAGTACGCCCACGGCCACGGTGACGCGCCCGCCGCGCCATGGCCGTCAGCATCGTCAGCGGGAGCTTGTGCGGTAGTCATGACCGAACAGGTCATTCCGCCCCGGAACCGCCCGAAACAGCGCCTTCGTGATCCTTTGCCGAAGGTTGTGCCAGCAGGGCCGTCGCAGCCGGATTCGTGCCGACCTTACGGCACCGCACCGGGCGGGCGCGCCTCGGCACCATGGCCAACGGCGAGCCCCCAGAGCGAGGGTGCTAGCTTGTCCGATCGTGTCTGACTATCTGCGGGACCTGTTCTCCCTCGACGGCAGGCGTGCCCTCGTGACCGGCGGCAGCTCCGGCATCGGTTACGCCATCGCCGAGGCCATCGGCCGGGCCGGGGCCGAGATCGTGGTGGTGGCCCGCAGGGAGAGCGAGCTCGACAAGGCCGTCGCCCGGCTGCGCGAGCACGGCGTCACCGCCTCCTGGATCAGCGCCGACCTCGCCGACCGCGACGACGTCCAGCGCGTGTGCGCCACGGCCGGCGACATCGACATCCTCGTCAACGACGCCGGCAACAACATCCGCAAGCCCATGGCCGAGCTCACCGTCGATGACTACGAGCTCACCATCGCCGTGAACCTCACCGCCCCCTACCTCCTCGGCCAGCACTTCGGGCCGGAGATGGCCGCCCGCGGCCGGGGCCGCATCATCAACCTCGGCTCCCAGCAGTCCATCAGCGCCTTCGGAGACAGCGGCGCGTACGGCGCCGCCAAGGCCGCCATCGCCGGCCTGACCCGCTCCCAGGCCGAGGCCTGGTCGCCCCGCGGCGTGTGCGTCAACACGATCATCCCCGGCTTCGTGCTGACGCCGCTCACCGAGCCGGCCCAGGCCATCCCGGGCCGCGTCGAGGCGCTCGCCGCCCGCCACATGGTGGGCCGCAACGGCGTGCCCGAGGACTTCGCGGGCGCGGCGGTGTTCCTGGCCAGTGACGCCTCCGCCTTTGTCACCGGCCAGGTGCTCTTCGTGGACGGCGGCTTCTCCGTGCACTGACGGTCAGCCGACCGAACCGGGCGCCTTTACTTTGTAGATTACTTACGCCGGATCTCCCTCACAGCCGCCCCCTCGTGCCAGGTGGTCATGACGAGCTCGTCACCGTCGACCCGCGTCCACACCACCTCGGTCAGCTCGATCCGGAACAGGTGCGACTCCGGGCTGGTCAGCGCCGCCTCATCGGCGACCTCCACGGCCCGACCGGCCAGCTTCACATCGCCCTCCCACGACGACGGATCGGCCGTATCGGGCTCGGGGGAGGCGACGTGGATCGCCATGCGCGGATCCCGCCGCAGGTCGTGAACCTTGACCGCGCCGGACATCGACCCCGTCCACAGCTCGCCGTCCCTGAACGTGGTCTCGATGCCGCTGACCCGGGGCGAGCCGTCCTTGCGCAAGGTGGCCAGCACCCTGTGCTTGCACGTGTCCAGCACGCGCCGCGCCGCCTCGGCCAGCTCCGGCGCCTGCCGTTCGAACTCCTGCCATGAAGCCATGGCGTACATCCTGGCCGCCCTCACCGACAAAATCCTCGAGGAGGGATGCCGACCTGCCCGTCACCGTCCACCACGACCTCGGCCGACTTCTCCACGCTCTGGCCGAGCACGGCACCAAGAGCGTGTACGTCGACGGCGGCCAGGTCATCGCACCTTTCTGCGCGCGGGTTTGATCGACGAGATCACCATCACCACCGTCCCCGCCCTCCTGGGACGGGGTGCCGCCGTTCGGGCCACTCGGCCACGTCTCGACGCAGGCGCCGTCCAATCCACCTACAAGGCGACTCAGGCGCGGCGGCGGGCGCGGTAGGCGCTGGCCTTGGCGCGGTTCTGGCAGGACAGGCCGCAGAACCTGCGCGAGGCGTTCCTGGTGATGTCCATGAAGACCAGTTCGCACCCGTCCGCCTCGCAGCTACGCAGCCGCCGCCCCTGGCCGACACCGATCACCATGGCCAGGGCGGTGGCGGCGTCGGCCGCCCAGGCGTCCACCAGATCCGCCCCGGGCGCGTGGAAGGCCAGGACGGGTGGGTCGCCGTGCAGGTTGGGCACGGCCGCGTGGCGCACCAGGGCCTCGTTGAGCGTGGCGACGTCGCCGGTGAACGCCGGGTGCAGCTCGGCGGCCACACCGGCGAGCCGGTCGGCGTCCACGCCGGTCAGCGCGCGGCCGGGGGTCCAGCCCTGGCGGGTCAACGCCTGCTCCAGCGCCGCCCGCCGGTCGGCCGGCGGGTCCACGGGACGGCCGTGGGCCCGGGCGACGGACAGCTCGTTGACCAGCAGGACGGCCAGCTCCGCCCACCTGCCGACATAACTGTCTATTTGCGATTGACCAGTGATGCGCCAAGCCTCTATCGTCACTGGCATAGCTTATCTAGACAGTGAGGGATTGCCATGAGTGCATCGTCCAGGCTCGCCCGCCGCATGTGGCATCAGCTCGAGCCGATCCACGCTGTGCTGTACTTCTCGCCGCAGGCGTTCGAGGAGGCGGCCGCGCTCGGCTACGACGTGGAGTCCCGCTGGCCGAGCTACTTCGCCTACCGCACGGCCCCGCTCGGGCGCGCGGGCAGCCGGCTGGCCACGGCGGCGTACTACAGCTTCAGTCCGCGCACGATCGGCGAGCACGTGCCCGCGGTCTGGAAGGTCGCCTCTCCCGAGCGGGTGCTCGACGCGCGGCTGACCGCGGTCGACAGGACCTACCGCCACCTGCTGGGCGACAAGGTGACCGGGCCGGACGTGACGGAGGCGGCGGAGCTGGCCAGACGGGCCGCGGAGAGCGTGACGGTGGCCGGGCGGCCGCTCGCGGCGGCCAACCTGGACCTGCCCTGGCCCGCCGAGCCGCACCTGGTGCTGTGGCAGGCCGCCACCGTGCTGCGCGAGCACCGCGGCGACGGCCACCTGGCGGCGCTGCAGGCGGCCGGGCTGGACGGTTGCGAGTCGCTGGTGTCGTTCGCCGCGATCGACGCCGCCCCGGTGGCCAACTTCGCCGGGCGCGGCTGGAGCGAGCAGGAGTGGAACGCCGCCCGGGAACGGCTGGCCGCGCGCGGCCTGGTCGGCCCCGACGGGCAGGCCACCGAGCAGGGACGGGCACTTCGCGACCAGGTGGAGCGGATGACCGACGAGCTGGCCGCCGAGCCGTGGCGGCTGCTGGGCGACGAACGCGCCGAGCGCCTGGCTCAGCTCGCCTCCCCGTTCCTCGGCGCGGTCTTCGAGGCCGGGCTCCTGCCGATGACCAGCACCCTCGGCATCGCCACCGTCAAGGCCCCCGACTAGCCCCGCCAGAGGATGACCGTCGACCTGACGGCATCAGCCGAAGCCCATAGGCACGGCGATGTTCGTGACGTGCAGGTACGTCTCGTGCTCGCGTCGGAAGAGGCCCGGCTGCTCCTGATCCGCCTCTCGGACGCCTCCCCCCGTCAACCACCGTACCGTGTCAGTCGCACCGCCTACCTGATCTTCCCCCAAGGGAGGCAGTGCTTCGGTGGCCGCACCGGCGTCCTCTGCGGCGTAGCAGTGCAACGGTCAACGGGTTGTCGGTCTCTGGCGGTTCCCCCAGCCGTTGTCGATCTCGTCGTCGCGGGTGCCCGCTCTGCCGAGCAGCCGCGGCGCGGTCCGGCGACAGTGGCGGTGGCGACACTCACGTACGCGCTTCCGCAATAATTGCCGCTATCGTTAAAGATTAACAGCGTAACGAAAGCAGGCAACAATTAACACCAACGTTAACGATGTGGACGCCACGCTGGCCGCGCTCGCCGACCCCACCCGGCGCAAGGTCATCGACCTGCTGCGTGAAGGACCGCGACCGGCAGGCGAGCTGGCGCAGGCCGTGCAGATGAGCGCCCCCGCCCTCAGCAGGCACCTGCGCGTGCTGCGGGCGGGCGGTCTCGTACGCGCCGAGGCGGGCGGCGCCGACGCCCGGCTGCGCCTCTACACGCTGCGCCAGGAGCCGTTCGCCGCGCTGCAGGCCTGGCTGGACCAGGTGCAGGCGTTCTGGGCCGAGCAGCTCGGCTCGTTCAAGGACCACGTGGAGCGGGGCCGGTGAGCTCCGTCCGGGCCGGCGTCACCGTCCCGGTCGATCCGGCGACCGCGTTCCGGACGTTCCGGATCTTCACCGACGAGATCGACCGCTGGTACGTACGCGGCCTCCACAGCTGGGTCGACCCGGCCCGCGCGGTGGGCATCCGCCTCGAGGACGGCTACCTGCGCGAGCTGTGGTCCGACGGCGGCCACGTCGACACGGGCAAGATCATCGCCTGGGAGCCGCCGCGCCGCCTCGTCTGGGCCGACCTCATCAACGAGAGCGGCCGGATGGAGATCGAGGTGGCCTTCAGCCCGGTCGAGGGCGGCACCGAGGTGATGCTGGAGCACCGCGGCCTGGACACGCTGCCCCCGGACGTGGCCGGGCGCATCCGGCGCGGCTACTCCTGGAACATCGCGCTGCGCTGGTTCGCCGGCCAGTGGAAGGGCTAGCGGCGGCCGTACTTCTTGTGCACGGCCTGCTTGCTGACCCCGATCGCGTCGGCGATCTGCGCCCACGCCAGCCCCGCCACCCTGGCACGCCGCACCTGGACCGCCTCCAGACGCTCGATCTCGCGGCGCAGCGCGGTGGTGGCGTGCAGTGCCAGCAGCGGATCGTCGTCCTGTGCCTGTCTCACGAGGGTCGCCAGGTCGTTCGTCATGCCCTAAAGGTAATCCAGGAGCAGCTGGTTGATCTCCTCAGGACGTTCCATGGCCGGCAGGTGCCCGGCCCACTCCAGCTCCACCAGCCGCGCCTGGGGCAGCTCACCGGCCAGGTGGCGGGCGCTGGCCACGAAGTACGGCAGATCGTGCGCGCCGGCCACCACCAGCGCGGGAACGTCGATCTCCGCCTGCACGAACTCCCCCGCGACCTGCTCGGGCTCCGGATCGGCGGCCAGCTGCACCTCGAACGCGTGCCGCTGCATCTCCACCACGCGCCCGAACGCCTCCTGCGTCGCCTCGGGGCCGAGAAGGGTGCGCGCGTTCAGCTCGGCCGCCCCCTGGACGTCGCCCAGCTCCAGCAGGCGCCCCTCCTCCTTCCAGTACGCCCGCACGTCGTCCGTGGGCTCCAGCGTGGAGATGGGGTTGAGCAGCACGAGCCGGTCGGCGAGCCCGGCCGCGGCCAGCTCCAGCGCGACCCGGCTCCCTCCGGACGACCCGACCAGCGCCGCGCGGTCCACCTGGAGAGAGGCCAGCAGCCGGGCCACGTCGCCCGCATCGCTGTAAGGCCCGTCCGCCTGGAACGCGCTGCGCCCGTACCCGCGCAAGTCCACTGTGATCACCCGGAAGCGGGCGGAGAGGGCCTCGACCTGGGCGTCCCACATGCGGGAGTCTGCCGCGCTCGAATGCAGCAGCACCACGGGCTCGCCCGTGCCGCGCTCGGCATGCCAGATCGTCATCGCGCCTCCACCACCAGTCGTACACCCAGCCCGATCAGCACCACGCCGGAGATCTGCTCCAGCCTCCGCCGCACCCCGGGGCTGCCGAGCCACGCCTTGGCCTTGGCGACCGTCCAGACGAGCAGACCGTACCAGAGCAGGTCAACCAGCACCCACACCACGGCCAGCGTCACGAGCGTCAGCGGCACGTTCTGCCCCGCTGGGACGAACTGCGGCAGGAACGACATCGCGAACACCGCCGCCTTCGGGTTGGCCAGGCACGTCCCGACGCCCGCCAGGTAAGGGGCGCGCCAGCCCGGCACGACCGCCCCCTCGGGCGCCCCCTCCGACTGCCGGGAGCCCTTGCGCGCCTGCCACAGGGACTGCGCGCCCATCGCCACCAGCACCACGGCGCCCACGATCCGCATCACGTCGTAGGCCAGCTGCGAGGCCACCAGCAGCGCCGACAGGCCGAACGCGGCGGCCAACCCCCACAGCAGGATCCCGGTCTCGTTGCCCAGGGTGGCGGCCAGGCCCGAACCGCGGCCCGCGCGCAGCGTCTGGCGCAGGATGATCGCGGTGCTGACCCCCGGCACCATGGCGATCAGGACGCACGCGCCCGCGAAAGCTAGAAGATACATGCCGGGCATGGTCGCAGAACCGCGTCCGAATATCGCCCGATTTATACGTGCATCGCGTGGGCGGCCTCAGCCGTACATCTTGTGCAGTTCCGCGACCGCCTCGCACATCGCCGCCCGCAACTCCGGCGGCCCGAGCACCTCGACTGCGACCCCCATGCGCAGCAGCAGCCAGCGCGCGTGCGTGATCGACTCGATGGGCACCGTGAGCGTCAGCCAGCCCTCCGGATCGGGCTCTCCCGCGGCGGCCAGCGCGGCGCCCACGACGTCGGAACCCATCGTGTACGCCAGCAGGTCGCCATAGCCGGGGGCCAGCTTGATGACGGCCTCGGCGGTGTACATCCGCTCGCGGAACTCCTTGGCGTAGTCCTGCCAGAACGCGCCCAGGTCGAACCCCTCGGGCCGGGCGAACCGGCCGGGCGTCGTCTCCAGCGTCAGGATCCGCGCCACCCGGTACGTGCGGGGGCTGCCGCCCTGCGGCGCGGCCACCATGTACCAGGACCCGCCCTTGAGCACCAGCCCGTACGGGTGCACCACCCGGTCGACCTCCTGCTGCCCCCAGCGCCGGTAGGTCATGTGCAGCGGCCGCTGCTCCCAGACCGCCTCGGCCACCTCGCTCAGATGCGGCACGTCGTCGGCCGTGCGATACCAGCTCGGCACGTCCAGCAGGAACCGCTCGCGCATCCGCGAGGCGTGCGAGCGCGGCTCGGGCGGCAGCGCGGCCAGCAGCTTCAGCTCCGCGGTGGCCACCACCTCCGACAGGCCCAGCTCGGCAGCCGGTCCGGGCAGCCCCGCCAGGAACAGCGACGAGGCCTCCTCTGCCGTCAGCCCGTTCAGGCGGGTGCGGTAGCCGTCGAGCAGCTGGTAGCCGCCCGCCGGTCCCCGGTCGGCGTAGACCGGCACGCCGGCCGCCGACAGCGCCTCGACGTCGCGGTAGACGGTGCGGACCGACACCTCCAGCTCCGCGGCCAGCTCGGGCGCGGTCATGTGGCCGCGCGTCTGCAGGAGCAGGAGCAGCGAGAGGAGGCGGCTGGCACGCATGCACCCATTGTATTGCGCACATATGTCGTGTTTGTATGAACGCGTGGAGCGTTTGCGAGCCATCATGAACACCCTGCGCACCAACGACAGCGTCTCGGTCGCCGAGCTGGCCGCCGAGCACGGCGTCTCGGAGATGACCATCAGGCGCGACCTGGACGAGCTGGCCCAGCAGGGGGTGGTGCGCCGGGTCAGGGGCGGGGCGCTGTCGCTGCTGCTGCGCGGCGAGGAGCCGCCGTTCGGCGTGCGCGAGCGGGAGGCGGTGGAGGCCAAGCAGCGCATCGGCGCGGAGGTCGCGGCCCTGATCGCCGATGGGGAGGCGGTGGTGCTGGACGGCGGCACGACCGCGCTGGAGGTGGCCCGCGCCCTGCACGACCGCCGCCTGACCGTGCTGCCGCTGGCCCTGCAGTCGGTGTCGCTGCTGGCCGCCGCGCCACGCGTGCGGCTGGTGCTGCCCGGCGGCGAGATACGCCAGGGCGAGCTGAACTTCATGGGGCCGCTGACCGAGAGCTCGTTGAAGGCGTTGCGGTTCGACACGGCGGTGATCGGCTGCTGCGGGCTGTCGGCCGAGCACGGGCTGACCGCGCACGACCTGCCGGAGGTGGCGATCAAGCAGGCGGCCATCGCCTCGGCGCGGCGGGTGATCGTGGCGTGCGACTCGGGCAAGTTCGCGCGTACGGCCTTCGGCGCGGTCTGCCCGATCTCGCGGCTGGACGTGGTGGTGACGGACTCCGGCATACCGGGCGAGGAACGCGACGCCCTGGTGGCGGCCGGGGTGACGGTCAGGGAGGCCGCGTGAGACCCGCGCCCGGCACCCGGCAGGGCGTCCTCAGGCGGGAACGTACGGCGGTCTACCTGCTCTTCTTCCTGGCCGGCACGGCCATGGGCACCTGGACGGCCCGCATCCCCGCCATCAAGGAGCACCTCGGGCTGGGCGACGGCCAGTTCAGCCTCGCCCTGCTGGCCATCGCGGGCGGGGCGATGGCCGGGATGACCGCGGTGGGCCGGCTGGTCGACCGGCACGGCAGCAGCCGCGTCATGATCCCGGCCGCTCTCCTGCAGGGCGTCGTGCTCGTGCCGCCCGCCTATGCCCCGAGCCTGTGGGCGCTGGCGGGGACGCTGCTGGCGTTCGGCATCGTGCACGGGATCCTGGACGTGGCCATGAACGCCAACGCGGTGGAGGTCGAGCGGGCCTACGGGCGGCCGATCATGTCGTCGTTCCACGCCGTCTACAGCATCGGCGGGTTCACGGGCGCCACGGCGGGCGGTCTGTTCGCCCACCTCGGCCTGTCGGCCGCGGCCACGTTCCTGTCGATGGGCACGGTGATCGCGCTGCTGGCGATCTGGGCCGCCCGCTGGGCCCTGCGCTCGGTCCCGTCCTCCGCCCAGGACCCGGACGGCTCTGACTCTGGCTCTGGCGGGTCGGACGCGCGGCCCAAGGGGATCGTGTTCCTGGGCGTGCTGGCGTTCTGCTGCCTGGTGGGCGAGGGCGCCTCGGCCGACTGGAGCTCGGTCTACCTGCGCGAGGACCTGGCCGCCTCGCCGGGGTTCGCCGCCGCGGGGTATGCCGCGTTCTCCATCATGATGACGGCGGGGCGGCTGGCGGGTGACCGGCTGGCGGCCAGGTTCGGCGCGGTGCCGCTGGTGCGCTGCTGCGGGCTGCTGGCCGCCGCGGGGCTGGGGCTGGCGCTGCTGGGCGGGCATCCGGTGGCGGGGGTGATCGGGTTCGGCTGCTTCGGGGCGGGGCTGTCGTGCATCGTGCCGCAGGTGTTCTCGGCCGCCGGCCACCGCAATCCCGCCTTCGCGGGCCGGGCGCTGGCGCGGGTGGCCTCCATCGGATACCTGGGGCTCCTGTCGGGGCCGGTGTTCATCGGCGCCGCGGCCCAGCTGGCCGGTCTGCCCCTCGCGCTGGCCATCCCGGCGGTGCTGGCCGCCTTCGTCGCCCTGACCGCCACAGCGCTGCGCACCCGAACGCCTGTCCGCTAGCTGCTAGCGCGAGGCGTGTTCCTCCCGGGCGGACACCACCTCGGGCATGCGCTCCTCCACCCACTCCAGGAGGGGGATCAGGCGCTCGGCGGCCTCGCGGCCCAGCGGGGTGAGGCTGTATTCGACCCGGGGCGGGATCGAGGTCTCCGCCACGCGCAGCACCATGCCGTCGCGTTCGAGGGCGTGCAGGGTCTGGGACAACATCTTCTCGCTCACCCCGTCGACGCGGCGGCGCAGCGCGTTGAAGCGATAGGGCCCCTCGTGCAGGGCCACCAGCGCCAGGATCGCCCATCGGCCGGTGAGGGTCTCCAGCACCGTGCGCGAGGTGCACCTGCGCGAGAAGACATCGGCCACCAGCTCATCGAACTCCTCCATGGCTGCCAGCTTACGCCTTTGGGCGTACTTTCTTGTAGAAACTACTATCAAATAGAAAGTACCGATGGGAGAGAAACCATGATCGTGGTAACCGGAGCGAGCGGGCACCTGGGCCGGCTGGTGGTCGAGGAGCTCACGAAGCGGGTCCCCGCCGCGCAGGTCGTCGCGGCCGCGCGTACCCCGGACAAGGCCGCCGACCTCGGCGTCGAGGTCCGCGAGGCCGACTACGACCGGCCCGAGACGATCGAGGCCGCCATGCGGGGCGCCGCCAAGGTGCTGCTCATCTCCGGCATCGAACCCCAGCGGGTGCGGCAGCACGCGGCCGTCGTGGACGCCGCGAAGCGGGCCGGGGCCGCGCTCGTCTACACCAGCGCGCCCAGGGCCGACACCACCGAGGCCGCCCTGGCCGCCGACCACCGGGCGACCGAGGAGTACATCAAGGCGTCCGGGGTGACGTACACGATCCTGCGCAACAACTGGTACAACGAGGTCTACGAGCAGTCAATCGTCACGGCGCCCCAGCACGGCGCCGTGTACGGCGCCGCGGGCGACGGCCGGGTCGCCTCCGCCTCCCGCGCCGACTACGCTGCCGCCGCGGCCACCGTGCTGACCGGCGAGGGCCACGACGGCCAGGTGTACGAGCTGGCCGGCGACACCGCCTGGAGCCGCGCCGACCTGGCCGCCGAGATCTCCAAGGTCACCGGCAAGGAGGTCGCCTACCGGAACCTGCCGAAGGACGAGTACGCGGGCGTCCTGGCCGGTGCCGGCCTCCCGGGCCCGTTCGCGGAGCTTCTGGCCGACGTGGACGTCAACATCTCCCGTGGCTGGCTCGACGAAACGCCAGGCACGCTACGCGAGCTCATCGGCCGCCACACGCGGACGATCGGCGACTACGTCCGCTCCCTGCTGGCCTGACCCCCGCAGCCGTCTTGGGGGCGCCCCGCCTGCCATGGAGGCGCCCCTTCAGGGGCCGAACTGCTGCCACCCCAGCCGGGCGACCAGGGCCACCACGACGCACAGCAGGACGATCCGCACGAAGCCGGCGCCGCGCCTGAGCGCCATCCGCGCGCCGAGCTGGGCCCCGGCCACGTTGCACACGGCCATGCCGAGCCCGAGCGCCCAGTTCACGTGCCCCTGGAGGCCGAAGACCACCAGGGCCCCGAGGTTCGTCCCGACGTTGATGATCTTGGCGGAGGCGGAGGCCGAGACGAAGTCGAGCCCGAGGATGGTGGTGAAGGCGATGATCAGGAACGTGCCCGTACCGGGCCCCACGATGCCGTCGTAGAAGGCGATCCCGATCCCCGCCGTCGCCACGGCGGCGAACACCCTGGCGTCGGTACGCAGATGAGGCACCGGCACGGCCCCGAGCGAGGGCCGCAACGTCACGAACGCGGCCACGCCGAGCAGCACCACCATGACGGCGGGCCGCAGCACCTCGGCCGAGATCGCCGCGGCCGCCCATGCTCCCAATCCGGCGCTCAGCACGGCCAGTCCCGCACCGGGGAAGGCCACCTGCCGATCGATCTTGGTGGAGCGGGCGTAGGCGACGGCGGCCGACGCGGTGCCGAAGACCGAGGAGAGCTTGTTGGTGGCCATCGCCTCGACGGTCGGCATTCCGGTCATCATGATCGCGGGAAGCTGCAACAGCCCGCCGCCGCCCACGACGGCGTCGACCCACCCCGCGCCTGCCGCTGCGGCCAGCAACACCAGGACCTGCTCCAGCGGCAACGCCACTCCCCGTTTCCCCCGATAAACGTCAAGAGTTTACAAGGTGCACTTTGCCCGGTTTCCGCCGCCCATCGCCGCCCGTGCCCACTGGTCCACCATCGCGCGGCCATGGGCGGGATAATGGCCAGGAACGCTGGCCACCCCCGGCCAGACCGAGCACGAGGCAAGAGGACAGTCCCCGGTGAGCCAGCTGGTCGAACTCCACTCACGCAAGGCCGCCCGCATCCTGGACAGCGCCCGCGCACTGGTGCTCGACCACGGCGCGGGCAAGGTGACCGTGTCCGAGATCAGCCAGGCGGCCGGCGTCGGAAAAGGCACCGTCTACCTGTACTGGCCCAGCAAAGAAGATCTCATCCGGGGCCTGTTCGCCCGCGACCTGCTGGCCACCCTGGAAGAGCTCATCGCCGCCCTCACCACCGACCCCGCCAATGTCCGCCCCAGCCGCATGGCCCCGCTCATCGTCGGCACCGCCCGGAAGCTCCCGCTGGGACAGCGCCTGCACAACGGCGACCCGGAGTTGCTGCGGCTGCTCGTCCAGGACCCCGGCGACCGCGACCTGTACGCCCGCACCAACCCCGCCGCCATGGCCAACGCCGTCCTGCCGATCCTCCACCGCCACGGCCTGATCCGCCACGACCGCCCCCTGGCCGGCCAGACCTACGCCCTGCACGCCGTGCTCATCGGGTTCCTGGCCACCATGTCGGCCCCGGCCACCGTCCCGGCCGCCGCCCCGCCGGGCGTCGACGACCCGGCCGCGCTCCTCGCCGACACTGTCGCCACCCTGGTCGACCCCCCGGACCCGCCCGGCGAAGAGGCCGAGGCCGCGGCCGCCGAGGAGATCATCGCTCTCTTCCGCGACATCCGGGCCGCGGTCCTGGACCTGATCGACCGCAGCCAGACCCTCCAGCAGTGACGGTGGGCCCGGCCCGTACTGCGGTCGCAGTAGAGCGGGGGGTACCCAGGGATGAGGGAATGTCCCGAGGTCAGGCCTACCGTGGAGGGGTGCGTCCGCAGGCCTGGCTGAGGCAGAAGCTCCTTTCCCGCCCCTATGTGGCGGACACGATGCTGGCCGCGTGCGCGTTCGCGATGGCGCTGGTGGCGCCGGGGCCGCCGGTGGCGCCCGGGGCGGAGTGGCACGGCCGGATGCAGCACCTCACCGCGCACGGCATCGCGCTGGCCGCGGTCGTCTGCGGGGCTCTGGTCCTCCGGCGGCGGTGGCCACGCGCCGTCCTCGCCGTCACGGTCGCCGGGTTCGTCACCTACGACATGATCGACGGCAGGCGTGCCCCGCTGGATCTGGCGATGGCGATCGCGGTGTACACGGTGGCCTCGCGGTGCCCCCGCCGGACGGCGTGGGTCTACGGAGAGCTCGTCGCGCTCCTGGTCATCGTGGTCAGGGTCGTGTTCGGCGGGACCGCGTGGCTGGCGCCCGACGTGCTGGCACCGATCGCCTTCGTCGGCATGGCCACCGCCGCCGGAGACGCGCTGCGCAGCCGCCGGGCCTATGTGGCCGCCGTCGAGGAGCGGGCGCGCCGGGCCGAGGAGACCCGCGAGGAGGAGGCCGAACGCCGGGTGATGGAGGAACGGCTGCGCATCGCTCGGGAGCTGCACGACGTGCTCGCCCACCACATCGCGCTGATCAACGTGCAGGCGCAGGTCGCCGAGCATGTGCTGGCCACCGAGCCCGAGCAGGCCCGCACGGCGCTGGGCCACGTCCGCCATGCCGGCAAGGAGGCGCTGGAGGAGTTGCGGACGACGGTGGGGCTGCTGCGCCGTCCTGGCAGCCGCGACGAGCTCCTCACCGAGCCCGCGCCGGGGCTGGACCGGCTGCCCGAGCTGGTCGACTCGTTCACCGCCGCGGGGCTGAAGCTGGGCTGGATGGTCTACGGCGACCCGCGACCGCTGCCCGCTCCTGTGGACCTCGCCGCGTTCCGGATCGCCCAGGAGGCGCTGACCAACGTGAGCAAGCATGCCCCGCGGGCGACCGCGACCGTGCGGATCAGCTACACCTCCGACGAGGTGATCGTCGACGTGGCCGACGACGGTGCCGGTCATCCCGGCGGGAGCTCCTCGGGGACCGGTCACGGGCTGATCGGCATGCGAGAGCGCGCCCTGTCGGTCGACGGCACCTTCCTGGCCGGGCCCGTGGCGGGCGGTGGCTTCCGGGTGCACGCCGTGCTCCCCGCCTCCAGGAAGAACCGGTCATGACGATCACCGTGCTGCTCGCCGACGACCAGGCGCTGGTCCGCGCCGGCTTCCGGGTGCTGGTCGACTCGGCGCCCGACCTGAGGGTGGTCGGCGAGGCCGCCAACGGTCATGACGCCGTACGGCTGGCGCGCGAGACCAGAGCCGACGTGGTGCTGATGGACGTCCGCATGCCCGGCATGGACGGGCTTGCCGCGACCAGCGAGATCACCTCCTCTTTGGCCGGGGTGCGGGTGCTGGTCCTGACCACGTTCGAGATCGACGAGTACGTCTTCGCCGCGCTGCGGGCGGGCGCCAGCGGCTTCCTCGGCAAGAGCGTGGAGGCCGGCGAGTTGCAAGAGGCCATCAGGGTGGTGGCCCGGGGCGAGGCACTGCTGTCGCCGGCGGCGACCGCAGGCCTGATCAACCGCTTTCTGGCCAGCCCCGGCGTCACGGCCACGCACGTACCGGAAGACCTCGCCGTGCTCACCGAACGCGAACGCGAGGTGATGATCTTGGTGGCCCACGGACGCACCAACGACGAGATCGCCGACCTGCTCGGCATCAGCCGGGTGACCGCCAAGACGCACGTCAACCGGGCCATGACCAAGCTGAAGGCGCACGACCGCGCCCAACTGGTGATCATCGCCTACGAGACCGGCCTGGTCCGTCCCCAGGCCCGCTGATCGGCCGGGACCCACGGGCGCGGTAACCCGCCCCCGGCGCCTACTGCGATCGCCGCAGTTCAGAACCCTCCTCCAGGCGGACGCTCCGCCGAGACGACGCCGCGAGGCTTGGTAGTGCCCACAACGATGCCGGCGCGGTGCGTCCGGTGCGCCGGCCGTGGTGCCGCTCTGCTCCTGCCGGCCCGGGCGCGACCGGCGCCTTCCGGGCTCGTTCACGATGCCCCGGCGCGGTGGACGGCGGGCTCGTCCCCGCCGCCCCTCCGGCATCGGCTACATGAGGAGATCAGTGACCAACACCACCCGCGGCCCAGGCCTTTGCCGCGATTTCCAGCACTCGCAGAGTCCGGATCAGCTCAGCCCACAGGGTCCCAGCGTCGAGATCGTCATTCCCGTCCACAACGAGGAGCGGGCGCTCCCGGGATGCCTGCGCACCCTTCACGCGCACCTGCGGGAGCGGATGCCGTTCCCCTGGCGGATCACCGTGGCGGACAACGCGAGTACTGACCGCACGCTGGAGGTGGCCCACGAGCTGGCCGCCGAACTGCCCGGGACGGACGTGGTCCACCTCGACCGGAAAGGCCGCGGCCTGGCGCTGCGTACGGTGTGGGGCGCGAGCGAGGCCGACATCGTCGTCTACATGGACGTGGACCTGTCCACCCGCCTGGACGGGCTGTTGCCGCTGATCGCGCCGCTCGCCAGCGGCCACTCCGATCTCGCCATCGGCAGCCGGCTGGCCCCCGGCGCGCGCACCGTGCGCGGCCCCCGCCGCGAGCTGATCTCCCGCTGCTACAACGCGATCATCCGGCTCACCCACGGAGCCCGTTTCAGCGACGCGCAGTGCGGCTTCAAGGCCGCGCGTACGGACGTGCTCGGCCCGCTGCTCGAACGGACGCAGGACGACGCCTGGTTCTTCGACACCGAACTGCTGCTGCTCGCCGAGCACAACAGCCTGCGCATCCACGAGGTCCCGGTCGACTGGGTCGAGGACGTGGACACCCGGGTCGACGTCGTCAGCACCGCCGCGGACGACCTGCGCGGACTGTGGCGAGTGGCCCGCATGAAGGCGTCGGGCTCCGCACGGGTGCCGTTGCCCAGGCGTCCCGCCCCCGCCGCCGAGCACCCCGACGCCGTGCTCGCCCCCGCCAGGGCAGGCTCCCGGATCACCTGGGAGGTCGGCTGCTTCGTGGCCATCGGCGTGCTCTCCACGGCCGGCCAGGCCCTGCTCTACTGGCTGCTGCGCGCGTGGTGGCCGCCCGTGCTCGCGAACCTGGTGTCGCTGCTGGTCCTCACCGTGCTCAACACCGAGGCCAACCGCCGTCTCACCTTCCGCTGGTCCGGCACTGGCGCCGGGCGGGCACACCTGGGGGCCGGAGCCCTGTTCCTGATCGGGTACGTCGTCACGTCCGCCGCCGTGCTGCTGTTCCGCCATTACCAGCCCGAGGCGTCGGCCGCGGCCGAGACGCTGGTGCTCACCGCCTCCTCCGTGCTGGTCACCGCTGTCCGCTTCGTGGTGCTGCGGCTGGCCGTCTTCCGTCGTACCACCCCCTGACCCCGCCGCCATTTCCAGAGAGCGACACACACGATGACTCTGCCGTCCACCCCACGTGCCGCAGCCCGTCCGCTCCCAGGCTGGGCGGCTCGGGCCGCGCTGGCGGCGATCCTGCTCCTGGCCGCCGGCCTGTACGGCTGGGCCCTCGGCTCCCTCGGCTGGGGCAACAGCTACTACTCCGCGGCCGTGAAGTCGATGGGTCAGAGCTGGACGAACTTCCTGTTCGGCGCCTTCGACCCGGCGGGTGTGATCACCGTCGACAAGCCGCCGGCGGCGCTGTGGCCGCAGGTGCTCAGCACCAAGATCTTCGGCCTGCACGGCTGGGCGATGATCCTGCCCCAGCTGCTGGAAGGCGTCGCGGCGGTGTTCCTCCTGCACCGCACCGTGCGCCTGTGGGCGGGCGAGGCGGCGGGGCTGCTGGCCGCGCTGGTCCTGACCGTGACCCCGATCACGGTGGCGATCAACCGCGACAACAACCCGGACACGCTGCTGGTGCTGACGCTGGTGGCGGCGGCGTACGCGCTGACCCGGACCTTGCGGACGCCATCCGGCCGGGCCGGCCTGCGGTGGCTCTGCGCCGCCGGGTTCCTGATCGGCCTCGGCTTCATGGCGAAGATGCTGGCCGCCTGGATGGTGATCCCCGCCTTCGCGGCAGCCTGGCTGGTCGGCGCGAAGGGCCCCTGGCTGGGCCGGCTCGCCAGGCTGCTGGTCGGCGGGGCCGTGCTCGCGGTGTCCTCCCTGTGGTGGGTGGCGATGGTCGCGTTCTGGCCGGGCGAGCGGCCGTACATCGGCGGCAGCACCGACGGCAGTGCCTGGGACCTGGTGATCGGCTACAACGGCCTCGGGCGGGTCCTCGGCGGGAGCGGCGGCGGCATGGGCGGCGGCCTAGGTGGCTTCAGCATCTCCTTCGGCGGGGCGGCCGGTCCAGGGCGGCTCTTCAACGAGCAGGTCGGCGGGCAGATCAGCTGGCTGCTGCCGTTGTGCGCGGTGGCGCTGGCGCTGGCCGTGGCCGTCGCGGTCCTGCGCCGGCGCGGAGTCACGATGCCCGGTGAGCCGCTTGGCGCGGCCGGATGGGTGCTGTGGGGGACGTGGCTGGTGGTCTGCGGCGTGGTGTTCGCCACGCAGCAGGGGATCTTCCACCCGTACTACACGACGCAGCTGGCCCCCGCCATCGCCGCCCTCACCGCCGGCTTCGCCACGACGCTGGCCCGCGCCCACCGGGCCGGGGCTCGCTGGGCACTCCCGCTGGGAGCCGGGGCCGTCGCGGTGACCACGGCCTGGGCACTGGCCATGATCGGGCGGGTGCCGTCCTGGAACGGCTGGCTGGTGTGGCCCGTGGGCGTGGCGGGAGTGGCGGCGATCGTGCTGCTGCTCGTGTCCGCCGGCCGGCGACGGCTGCTTCCCGCCGCGCTCGGCGTCGCGGTCCTGGCGGTGCTGTCCGCTCCCGCGGCCTGGGCGATCAGCGTGCCCGGCTCCCCTTCGATGATGGGCGGCGCCAATCCCACCGCGGGTCCGCTGACCATGCCCTTCGGCCGGGGAGGCGGAGGCGGCGCTACTCCGGGCGGATTCGAGCTCCCGGAGGGGATGGGGCTCCCGCCAGGCATGGAACTCCCTGAAGGGATGGAACTCCCGCCGGGCATGGAGCTCCCCGAAGGATTCCCCGGCGGAACGGGAGGATTCCCCGGCGGTCGCGGAGGCATGCCGCCCGGGTTCTCCGGCGGCTTCCCCGGCGACGGCACCGCGCTCAGCTCCGACCAGCGCAAGATCCTCGACTATGTCGTCCAAAACTCCGGCTCCGCCCGGATCAAGCTCGCCGTCGAAGGTGGCGCCATGTCGGCCTCCGGTTTCATCCTCAACAGCGACGTCACCGTCATCGGCATGGGCGGCTTCGTCGGCATCGACGACGCCCCGAGCGTCCGGCAGCTGAAGGACTGGACGGGTTCCGGGCAACTGCGCTTCGTCCTGGGATCCGGCCGGGCCGGCTTCGCCGCCATGCTGGGTGGGACGACGAGCACGAACCGCGCGCAATGGATGAAAGAGAACTGCGCCGAAGTCCCCGCCACCGCCTATGGCGGCAGCTCCACCGCCTCCTCGCCCGGCAGTCCGGCGACCGGCGGCCCCATGGGAGGCGGCACCACCCTCTACGACTGCGCCCCCAAGCGCTGACAGCCGAAGGCGCTGACCAATTGAACCGAAATGGTCAGTTGGTCTGATAGCGTGGCGATGACGTGAAAGAAGGGGAACGGGCATGAAGAATGCTGCAGTGCGCGGCCGTGCGCTGGTGGTCGGGCTCGGGATCGCGGGCATCGCCACCGCGCTGCGGCTGCGGCAGGTCGGCTGGGAGCCGGTGCTGGTGGAGCGGGCCCCGGCACGCCGCTCGAACGGGTACTTCATCCTGCTGTTCGGCGCCGGGCTCGCCTCCGCGGAGCGGCTGGGCGTCCTGGAGGCGATCGGCGACCGTACCCCACAGGCCGTCCCGTACGAGGTGAACCGGGCCGGACGCCACACCGTCGGCATGAGCCTGGCGGGCCTGCCCGGCAAACCCCGGGTGGTGCTGCGCGGCGACGTCGAGCAGGCGCTGTTCTCGGCGCTGCCGGCCGATGTGGAGATCCGCTTCTCCACCGTGCCCACCCACATCACCCAGGACGACTCGGCGGCGGAGGTCACCCTGCGCGACACCGCCTCCGGCGCCACCGTGACCGAGCGCTTCGACCTGGTGGTGGGCGCCGACGGGATGCGCTCGACCGTGCGCAAGCTGGCCTTCGGCCCCGAGAACTACCTGCGTCCGCTGAACTACATGATCGGCGCCACCGTCCTGGACAAGCCGATCGAGGGCCTCGGCCAGGACCAGGGCCTGACCCTGGCCGAGCCGGGACGCTCAGCGTGGATCTTCCCCTTCTCCGACCACGCCCCGGGCCTGCTGTTCTCCTACCGCACCGCCGACGTCGACGCCGAATTCGCCCGCCCACCTATCGAGTCCATCCGGGCCGCGTTCGGCCCGCAGCCCACCGGACCGCTCCTGGAGAGGTTGCTCACGGCGTTCGAGCAGGCTCCGGAGTTCCTGTTCGACTCGGTGAACCAGGTCAAGATGCCGCGCTGGCACCAGGGTCGGGTGGTCCTGGTCGGCGACGCCGCCTGGTGCGTGACCCTGTACGCGGGCATGGGCGCCTCCAGCGGCATCGCCGGAGGCGAGCTGCTGGGCACCATGCTGCAGCGCCACCCCGGTGACCTGCCGGGCGCGCTGGACGCGTGGGAGGCCCGGATGCGGCCCTTCATCCAGACCGAGCAGAACAGCGCGCTGATCATGCGCAGGATCTTCACGCCCCACGACCGCAAGGAGCAGGTCCTGCGCGCCGCAATGCTCCGCCTGATGCGCATGCCGGTCATCGGGCAGGCCATGGGCAAGATCATGAACGGCGCGGACATGAAGAACAAGACGTTCGACGTCGCCGCCGTGTGACCCGGCCCCAGCACGATCGGAATACGATGACCGCCCGGATGAGCCGGCTGATCGAGGGCCTCTCGCACGCCACCTGGCCCCACTGCTGATCCACACAGGGCTGCGCCTCCCTCTGGCGTACCGCCTGCACGGCGGCGACGCCGGCCTGCTGCGGCTGCTCACCCAGCAGGCCGGCGACCGCGAACTGTTCGCCCGCACCACGCCCAGCGCCCTGTGCGAGACGGGCATGCCGGTCCTTCGCCGACACGGCCTGATCCGCCGCGACCGTCCCCTGCCCGAGTAGGCCTACGCCGTACACGCCGTGCTCACCGGGTTCAGCGCCGCCATGTCGGCCCCGGCCACCGCTCCCCTCGGCGCCGACGACCTTGACGAGATCCTCTCCGACACCGTGGCCCAACTGCTCAAGCCGCCCGTCGCCCCCGGTGGGCCGGCCATCGCCGCAGCCGCCGAGAGACCGTCGTCGTCCTGCGCCGGATCCAGAAGGCGATGCTGGACCTCGTCGAGCGCAGCCAGACCCTCCAACAGTGAGCGGGGACGAGCCCGCTCACCGGGAAGACGTGAGGGACACGCGAGCCGCGTGACCTCGGCATCATGATCGGCCACGGCGGGCCCTGGTGCGAGGGCCCGGGTGCGAGGACGCCAGGCGGCGGCTCAGCGGGCGGCGGTCAGGGTGCGTTTCCTGGAGGCGTAGATGTCGTCCACCAGCCCATACGTGCGCGCCTGCTCCGCGGTGAAGATCCGGTCCCGCTCGATGTCCTTCCTGATCTCCAGGATGCCCCGCCCCGTGTGCCGGGAGAGGATCTCCTCCTGCTGGTCGCGCATCCGCAGGATCTCCCTGGCGCGGATCTCCAGGTCGCTCCCCTGGCCGCGCCCGCCCTCCGCGTGGGGCTCGTGCAGGAGGATGCGGGCGTGCGGCAGGGCGGCGCGCTTGCCGGGTGTGCCCGCCGCCAGGAGGACGGCCGCCGCCGAGGATGCCTCGCCGATGCAGACGGTGTGGATCTCCGGC
This sequence comes from Nonomuraea sp. CA-141351, assembly GCF_050944675.1. Classification (NCBI taxonomy): domain Bacteria; kingdom Bacillati; phylum Actinomycetota; class Actinomycetes; order Streptosporangiales; family Streptosporangiaceae; genus Nonomuraea; species Nonomuraea sp. CA-141351. Next base: position 5,657,482 of record NZ_CP191982.1, on the reverse strand, counting down.
TGGACGAACTGCATCGTGTCGTATATGGCCGTCATCGCCGTGAACGACCCGCCGGGAGAGTTGATGTAGATGTTGATGTCCCGGTCGGGATCGAGCGACTCGAGCGTGAGCAGCTGGGCCATCACGTCGTTGGCCACGACGTCGTCGATGGGCGCGCCGATGAAGACGACCCGGTCCTCGAAGAGCTTGGTGTACGGGGTCGTCTCCTTGACGCCGTACGAAGTGCGCTCCGTGAACGAGGGCAGCACGTAACGGCCGCTCATATCAGTTCATCCCTTCTGCGATGTGGTCGACGATGCCGTACTCGAGCGCCTCCGAAGCGGTGAACCAGCGGTCGCGGTCGGAATCGGCCTGGATGCGCTCCAGCGGCTGGCCCGTGTGGTGGGCGATGATCTCGGCCATCCGGCGCTTGGTGTAGAGCATGTTGTCGGCCTGGATCTGGATGTCGCTGGCCGAGCCGCCGATGCCGCCGAGCGGCTGGTGCATGACGACGCGGGCATTGGGCAGGGCGTAGCGCTTGCCCTTTGCACCCGCCGACAGCAGCACCTGCCCCATGGACGCGGCGAACCCCATCGCCACCGTCGCCACGTCGCACGGAATGAACTGCATCATGTCGTAGAGCGCCATCCCAGCGGTCACGGATCCGCCCGGCGAATTGATGTAAAGCGTTATGTCGCGCCTGGGGTCTTCGGCCGCCAGCAATAGGAGCTCCCCGCAGAGCCGGTTGCAAATGTCGTCGTCAACCTCCTGGCCGAGAACAACGATGCGCTCCTTCAGCAGCCGCTGGCTGAGCTGGTCAGGCCAGGTCGCGCGCTGGGTCTCCGTCATGACCGGTCGCCTTTCTGTGCTGGGTATTCCGGGAAAAACGCTAGACCCGGCGGCCGGTAATTCTGGGATTATTTCGCTGGGGGCGCATTTCTCTAAGGGCGCATTCCACTGAGAGCGAATAACCGTCGACATACAATCGCGGATGTGAGAAGGAACCTGCCCCGCCGATGGGCGTGCCTCATCCTGGGCGGCGCGCTGCTGATGCCGTACATGATGGCCGGGGTCCTCGCGACCCAGTGGCAGGGGCAGAGCGCCAACCTGTTGCTGCCCATCCAGATCGGGGTGTTCGTGGCGGTGCTGCCGGTGGTGGCCCTGACCGGGCTGTTCCTGCCCGTTCGCGGGCTGGAGGTGAACGCGGCGCAGGGCCTGCTCGGGGCGCACGTCGAGACCCCGCCCAGGCAGGCGGGCCGCTCCTGGCAGGAGCGCCGTCGCACCGCCGCCTGGTTCACCCTGCACCTGGCGATCGGCGGCCTGGTCAGCGGCTGCACGCTGGCGATCGTGCCGTTCACGCTGGTCACGCTCGCTTTGCCGTTCGCCGGAGGGGCTACGCCGATCATCGGGATCGCGGTCGAGCCGGGATGGCCGACCGTGCCGTGGGTGGCGGGCGGGCTGGCGCTGCTGGCGGCGCTGGTCGCGGTGGCGGCGGGCGCGGGCGAACTGCTGGCCAGGCTGGCTCCCGTCCTGCTCGGCCCCACCCCGGCCGAACGCCTGGCCGCCGCCGAGGAGCACGCCCGTACGCTCGCCGAACGCAACCGGCTGGCCCGCGAGCTGCACGACTCGGTCGGCCACGCGCTCAGCGTCGTCACCCTCCAGGCCGCGGCCGCGGGCCGGGTCCTCGACCGCGACCCCCAGACGGCGAGAACCGCCCTGGCCGCCGTCGAACAGTCCGCCCGCGCCGCCCTGGAGGACCTCGACCGTGTCCTGGGCCTGCTACGCGAGGACGGCCCAGCCGGCGTCGCACGAAGCGACCATGCCCGGCCCGAAGTCCCGGCGAGCGACCATGCCCGGCCCGAAGTCCCGGGGAGCGACCATGCCCGACCCGGAGCCCCGGCGAGCGACCGCGAACCTGCCGGCGACTCCCGCACCGACCACAACCCCGCCGGCATCTCCCCGGGCGACGGCGATCCGGCCGACGTCGCACAGCACGACCGCGGCGTGGCCGGCGTCGCAGGGGGTGCCCGCCTCCCCTCCTTCCCCGTTGGGACCTCAGCCGAAGTACGGAGGGACCGCGATCCGGCCCAGCGAGCCAGGCGCGATCGAGCCGGGCAGGGTCCGGAGCGAGCGGGAAAGGGCGTGGCGGCCCAGGGGCAGTCAAGGGCGCCCAGGGCCACGCTGGCCGACCTCGACGAGCTGGTCGCCGCCTCGGGCGCGCAGGTGCGGCAGGAGGTGGGCGATCTGTCCGCCGTGCCCGCCGTGGTCTCCAGGGAGGCCTACCGCATCGTCCAGGAAGCGCTCACCAACGCCATCAAGCACGGCCGCGGCCCCGTACGCCTGACCGCCGCCGTGCAAGATGACGACCTGCGCCTCGAGGTCACCAACCCCGCAGGCGGGAACGGCGCCCGCTCCGGAGGCAGGGGCGTGACCGGCATGCGTGAGCGCGTCCGGCTGCTCCGTGGCGAGCTGGAGGCCGGGCCCACCGAGGCCGGATGGAAGGTTTCGGTACGCCTGCCACTACGGTCGAGCCCATGACGCTCAGAGTCGTGATCGCCGACGACGAGGACCTCATCCGCGCGGGCCTGCGGATCATCATCGACGCCGAACCGGACCTGACCGTGGTCGGCGAGGCCGCCGACGGCGCCGCGGTCGTGCCCGTGGTGCGCCGCGAGCGGCCCGACGTCGTCCTCATGGACGTACGCATGCCCGCACTCGACGGCATCCAGGCCACCGAGCGCCTCCTGGCCCTCGACGACCCGCCCAAGGTGCTCGTGGTGACCACGTTCGAGAACGACGACTACGTCTACGACGCGCTGCGCGCCGGGGCCAGCGGCTTCCTGCTCAAGCGCGCCAGGCCGGACGACCTCCTGCGAGCCGTCAGGCTGGTCGCCGCGGGCGAGTCGCTGCTGTTCCCGGCCGCGATCCGGATGCTGGCCGGGCGCCGCCCCCAGAGCTCGGCGCGGGTGCCCGGGATCGACCGGCTGACCGGCCGCGAGGGCGATGTGCTGCGCCTGATGACGAAGGGCCTGTCCAACAACGAGATCGCCGCCGAGCTGGTCGTCAGCCAGGAGACGGTCAAGACGCACGTCGGCAACGTGCTGGCCAAGCTGGGCGCCCGCGACCGCACCCAGGCCGTGATCGCCGCCTACGAGTCCGGCTTCGTCTCCCCCGGCTGAGCCCTTCGGCCCCATATCCCGATCGACGGGTTTGTCCTTGGGGGAGAGGAGGAGAAGGGCCCTGCTGAGGCCGGAGGGAGTGAGCGGTGGCGGGCAGGGCCGGTGGTCACGGCCGGAGGCCCGCGCGGCGCAGGAGCTCGGAGGCGGGCAGCAGGGTGGCCTCGGTCGCGGTCAGCCCCGTTGCTGCCAGTGCCTGGTCGACGAGCCGCAGCCCCACCGCGTATCCCGCCATGTCGGGAATGCCGCGAGGCTCCTGCCCGAAGCTCCGCATCGCGCTGTCCCCCAGCACGTACGCGGGTGTGTTCCCCATCCCGGCGAGCTCGAAATCCGCCATGATCCGCTCGTATGCCGTCTCGTACGCCTCCCCGGTCACCATCGACGACCACGGCCCCATCGCCTCGGGACCCGACAGCTCCCGTACGAACGCCTCGGCCAGCCCCTCGGCGACCACGTGCTCGCCCACGGTCACCGTCACCGGGTTCCATTCGACGTTGGTGTAGCGGACGTTGTGGTGGAACTCGTGCACCGCGAGGTGCGCGATGCGGCCGATCACCTCGTCCGAGGGCCAGGCCAGCAGGTAGAGCCAGCCGGGAGCGCCGCCCATGCCGTAGTAGCCGCCGGTCACCTTCATCAGGTGCTCGTTGTCCGGATCGCCCAGTACAAACATGACCTGCAGTGAATCGACCTGCTTGGCACCGTGGAGCCGCTCGGAGGCGCGGCCCAGCTCCCGACCCACCTGGCCGAGCACGTCGGCGTCGATCATGCGCTGGACGGCGGCCAGGTAGCGCGGGTCGTCGGCGTCGACGCGGAGGCCGCCACCCTGGTGGTGGATGTCGACGATGTCGCCGGGCATCGGGATCGCCTGGCGCATCGGCGCCAGCATCTCCCGCAGCGCGCCGGGCCGCCGTCCGAGCGGTTCCTGAAGCAGGGCGGCCATGGCCGTGAGCGTGTCGTGAACGATGAACTCCATGCCGCGGACGCTAAAGCCTCACGTAACGTGAGCCTCAAATCGATTTCAGAGCGGGCCTCCTTCGCCCGCGTCGTCCCCTGGCGTCGGCCCCGGCGTGATCTGGCCGCTCTGCGACGGCGATGGCGACGGAGACTGCGACGGCGAGGGCCGCGGCTCGGGGCTCGCCGGCGTCGGCGGCGGCGTCGGGACGAACACCGTCGGCGGCAGCTGCCTGGGCTGCGGCTCGCTGTCGCGCCTGCCCAGCAGGAGCAGCAGCAGGATCGCCGTCACCAGCAGCACCAGCAGCACCAGCGCGAGCGCGGCCGTCAGCACCCGCTTGCGGGTCTCGGTCAGCGGCCTGCGCCGCCGCGTCGGCCCGGGCAGGGCGGGCGCGCGGTCGGTCAGCCAGTACGGCACGAAGTCGGGCCCGTGGGCCTGCCCGATGAGCGTCCCGCCCACCATGACCGGCTCCAGGAAACGTTCCGCCCCCGGCCGGCCCGGCACGTACGGCACCGCCACCCATGGCGCGTGCCCGTCGTTCAGGTCGAGCACCTCGGGTGTGCCGTCCAGCACCGCGCCCCGCGACCGCCCGGGGCGCACGAACCAGCCGCGCATTCCGGACCGCTCGCCCCTGGCCTCCTTGGCCGCGGTCACGAACCTCTCGCGCGCCGCCGCGTCGAACGCGGCCCCTCTGGTCAGCACGGCCAGGGAGACCGCGCGCCCGTCCGGTCCCTGGCCCAGGTACACGAAACCGGCTGGAGCCGCGTGCAAGCGGGCCTGGACCACGTATGGACCCAGCCGAGGCGGATCGCCGTACTGCAGGGGACTTGCCACGTTTGCCATGAAAGCACAGACGTGGCGTCGTGCACGTTTGCGGCGCGTTTGGTGGAATGGCGTCATGAGCGTCGCCGAAGAGTTGCCAGGCGGAAACGACGTGGCGCTGCTGCGTCAAAGTCTCGACGAGGTCCGGCGTGTCATCGTCGGCCAGGACCACATGGTCGAAAGGCTCATCGTGGCCCTGCTGGCCCGCGGGCACTGCCTGCTTGAAGGCGTCCCAGGCGTCGCCAAGACCCTCGCCGCCTCCACCCTGGCCACTGTCGTGGGCGGCACGTTCGCCCGGATCCAGTTCACCCCCGACTTGGTGCCGAGCGACATCGTCGGCACCCGCGTCTACCACCCCTCCAACGAGAAGTTCGATGTCGAGCTCGGTCCCGTGTTCGTCAACTTCCTGCTGGCCGACGAGATCAACCGCGCCCCCGCCAAGGTCCAGTCCGCGCTGCTGGAGGTCATGGCCGAGCGGCAGGTCACCCTCGCCGGCGTCACCCACCCGCTGCCCAAGCCGTTCATCGTGCTCGCCACCCAGAACCCGATCGAGTCCGAGGGCGTCTATCCCCTGCCCGAGGTGCAGCGCGACCGCTTCCTGTTCCGCGTACGGGTGCCGCACCCCAGCGCCCACGAGGAGCTGGAGATCCTCCACCGGATGAGCGTCACCCCGCCGGTCCCCGAGCGGGTGCTCGACCCGGGCAAGCTGCTGACCCTGCAGCAGGCCGCCGAGGAGATCTCGGTGCACCAGCTCGTCGCCGACTACGTGGTACGGCTGGTCATGTCCACCCGTAACCCCGCCGAGTACGGCCTGGCCGACCTCGCCGAGACCATCGAGATCGGCGTCAGCCCGCGGGCCACCCTGGGCCTGGTCGCGGCCGGTCGGGCGCTGGCCCTGCTGCGCGGCCGCGACTACCTGCTGCCCGACGACGTACGCGACGTGGCCGTGGACGTCATGTCGCACCGGCTGATGCTCACCTTCGACGCCCTGGCCGACGGCGTCGATCCCGAGCAGGTCGTCAGGCAGATCCTGCACGCCGTTCCCCCGCCCCTCGTCGTCTGGAACCAGAACCGTTGAGCACTGACGAGCCGGTGAGCGACCAATGAGCACAGCGGAACAGGCACTGCGGCGGCTGGAACTCACGGTCACCCGGCGGCTGGACGGGCTGCTGCACGGCGCCCACCAGGGGCTGCTGCCGGGGCCGGGCAGCGAGGCCGGTGACAGCCGCGTCTACGTGCCCGGCGAGGACGACGTGCGCCGCATGGACTGGAACGTCACCGCCCGCACCACCGTCCCCCACGTACGCGACCTGATCGCCGACCGGGAGCTGGAGACCTGGGCGCTGGCCGACCTGTCGCCCAGCATGGACTTCGGCACCGCCGACACCGACAAGCGCGACCTGGTGGTGGCGGCCGTCGGCGCGATCGGGTTCCTGTCGAGCAGGATGGGCGACCGGTTCGGCGCGCTGGTGCTGCACGACGAGTACGTGCACCGCATGCCCGCCCGTACCGGCCGCCCCGCCCTCTACGGGCTGCTGCACTCGCTCATGGACGCCCCACGCGGCCGGATCGTGCCCGACGCGCCCGACCTGGCCGAGGGCATCGAGGTGCTGTCGGCCAGCCGCAGGCGGCGCGGCGTGCGGCTGATCGTCTCCGACTTCCTCGACGCCCACCCCACCCTCGACCCCGACGCCGAACGCCCGTGGGAGCGGCCCATCAGGCGGCTGGCGGCCCGCCACCAGGTGCTGGCCGTGGAGGTGATCGACCCGCGCGAGCTTGAGCTGCCGGACGTCGGCCGGGTAGCGTTCACGGACCCCGAGACCGGGAACGTACGCGAAGTGCATCTTTCACCCAAGGTTCGGCAAGCATACGCGGAGGCGGCCGCCCTGCAGCGCGAGGGCACCCGCGTGGCGCTGCGCCGCGCCGGCATCGCACACCTGGTGCTGCGTACAGACCGGGACTGGGTGTTCGACGTGGCACAGTTCGTCCTGCGCCAGCGCCGCATGAGCCACCTCGCCCACAGGAGACCTACGTGACATTTTTGGCCCCCGGGTGGTTGTGGCTGTTCCTGCTGGTGGGGCTGCTGGTGGCCGGGTACATCGCGTCGATGTTCGCCCGCCGCCGCTACACCGTGCGCTTCACGAACCTGGCCCTGCTCAACCTGGTCGCCCCCGCGGGGCCCGGCTGGCGCCGCCACGTCGCGCCCGCGCTGTTCCTCGCCATGATGGCGCTCCTGGTCGTCGGCGCGGCCAAACCCGCCGACCAGGTACGCGTGCCGCGCGACCGCGCCACCATCATGATCGCGCTGGACGTGTCGCTGTCCATGGACGCCGACGACGTCCAGCCGGACCGCATCAGCGCCGCCAAGGCCGCCGCGCAGGCGTTCGTCAGGGAGTTGCCCGACCGCTTCAACGTCGGCGTGGTGTCCTTCGCCCGCTCCGCCAACGTCGTCATCTCGCCCACCACCGACCACCAGGCCGTGGTCACCGCCCTCAGCACCCTCACCACCCGCCCGGGCACCGCGATCGGCGAGGCGGTCTTCAACTCGCTCGACTCGCTGCGCTCGTTCGACCAGCAGGCCGCCACGGACCCGCCGCCGGCCGCGATCGTGCTGCTGTCCGACGGCGACAACACCTCGGGCAGATCGGTGAACGAGGCCATCGACGCGGCCCAGCAGGCCCGCGTGCCGGTCTCCACGATCGCGTACGGCACCCAGGAGGGCACCGTCAACATCGACGGCAGGCCGGTGAACGTGCCGGTCAACAAGCAGACCCTGCAGTCGCTGTCCGACGGCACCAGCGGCCGCGCCTACGCCGCCGAGTCCGGCAGCGAGTTGCGCGAGGTCTACGAGCAGATCGGCACCTCGCTCGGCTACAAGCTGGTCAACCAGGAGATCACCCAGTGGTTCATCGTGGCCGCGATCGTGGCCGGGCTGCTGGTGGCCGGGGCGGCGGTGCTGTTCGGCTCACGCATCCCCTGACCGCTCCTCCCCCTTCCCCAAGGCACCGCAACGGGTTCACCGAGACAAAGCGGGAAATCAGCGGATAACGTCATCTTTTACTTGCATTCGCAGGATTCCACCAGTAACGATGTAGTGCATGCAAGATGGCGTCGAGATCGACGAGCTGGACCGCGCGATCGTCGCGGCGCTCCAGCTGAACGGGCGAGCCCCCTGGAGCCTGATCGCCCGGCTCGTCGGCGCGAGCGAGTCCACCGTGGTCCGCCGCGCCGCCGTGCTCGGCGACAGCGGGCTGCTGCGCGTCATCGGCGTCGTCGACGTGCTGCGCTGCGGCATCGGCGTGCCGGTGCTCAGCCGCTTCCGATGCAGGCCCGGCAGCACGTACGAGGTCGCCGCGGCCATCGCGGCCCGGCCCGAGGCGAGGTTCGTCGCGGTGGTGTCCGGCAGCGCCGACTGCGTGGCCGAGTTCGTCGTGCCCACCCACGCCGCCATCGGCCGGGTGATGGTCGCCGACGTGCCCGGCGACGGCCACGTCACCGAGAGCGAGACGCACGCCGTCATCCGCACCTTCGTCTCCAACCACGACTGGAACCCCGGCGTGCTCGACCCCCAGGCCACCGCCGAACTGCGTGACGCGGCCGAGATGCCGTTCGAGGACCGCTTCAGGGAAGGCACGCCGGAGCGGCTCGACGAGCTGGAGCTGGCGATCGTCGAGGCGCTCGGCCGGGACGGCCGCATGTCGTACAAGGCGCTCGCCCAGGCCGTCGGCAGCAGCGAGTCCACCGCGAAACGGCGGGTCGAGTCACTCGTGCGCCGCGGCTGCCTGCGCTTCCGCACGCTGGCCGAGCCCGACGTGCTCGGGTTCGCCGTGGAGTTCATGTTGTGGCTGGAGGTCGAACCGGGACTGCTGGAACAGGCCGGGCAGCAGCTGGCAGGACACCCCTCGACCCGCTACCTGTCGGCCACCACCGGACGCTTCAACCTCGCCGGGCAGGTGGCGCTGCGCCACTACGGCGACCTGTTCCGCTACCTCACCGACGACGTCGGCGCCCTGCCCGGCCTGCGCGCCGCCGACGTCACCCTCCAGCTCACCACGCTCAAACGCGCCTGGGTCCCCACCCCCGCCGCACGAACGGAGATTCCCCCACCATGACAGAACAGCAGCCCTGGCAATGGGACGAGCAGACCTGGCGCGGCCACGTCGCCCGGGTCCGCGCCGGCCGCAGCCTGCGGCCCGCCTCCTGGCCCGGCGGCGCCCGCGCCGCCGTCGCCCTGTCGTTCGACTCCGACCACGAGACCATCCCGCTGCGCGACGGCGAGACCCGGCCCGGCAAGCTCTCCCAGGGCGAGTACGGCTCCCGCGTCGGCGCGCCCCGCGTCCTGCGCCTGCTGGAGCGCCACCGCATCCCCGCCTCGTTCTTCATGCCGGCCGTCTCCGCGCTGCTGCACCCCGAAGAGGTACGCGACTACGTGGCCGCCGGGCACGAGGTCGCCATGCACGGCTGGATCCACGAGCGCAACATGCAGCTCGACCCGGCCGACGAGCGCGAACTGGCCCTGCGCGCCGCCGGCACCCTCGAGAAGCTGACCCGCGTCCGGCCCGTCGGCATCCGCACCCCGTCGTGGGACTTCTCCGACCACACCCTGGCCATCACCCGCGAGCTCGGCCTGCTCTACGACTCGTCCCTGATGGCCGACGACGAGCCGTACGAACTGCTCCAGGACGGCGAGCCGACGGGTGTCGTGGAGATCCCCGTCGAGTGGATCAGGGACGACGCGCCGTACCTGATGATGGAGCGCTACGGCGCGCTGCGGCCCTACACCCCGCCGCGCGAGGTGGCCGCGATCTGGCGGGACGAGTTCGACGCCGCCTACGCCGAGGGCGGGCTGTTCCAGCTCACCATGCACCCGCACATCATCGGCCACCGCTCCCGCATGGCCGCCCTGGAGGCGCTGCTCGACCACGTCGGCGGGCACGACGGCGTCTGGTACGCCACCCACGCCCAGATCGCCGAGTACGTCCTGGAGCAGGCCCGATGACCGTCGAGACCGCACCCGGGCGGCTGACCGGGGCTCAGCGCAAGGCGATCGTGGCCGGCGCGATCGGCAACACCGTCGAATGGGTCGACTGGGCCATCTACACGACGTTCGCGTCGGTGTTCTCCCGCCAGTTCTTCCCCTCCGGCGACTCCACCGCGAGCCTGCTCTCCACCCTCGCCGTCTTCGCCGTGGGCTTCCTCATGCGGCCCATCGGCGGGGCCATCCTGGGCTCGTACGGCGACCGGCACGGCCGCAAGAAGGGCCTGACGCTGACCATCTCGCTGATGGCCGGCGCGTCGTTCGCCATCGCGATCTGCCCGCCGTACGAGGCCATCGGCATCGCCGCGCCGATCGTGCTGGTGCTGGCCCGGCTGGTGCAGGGCTTCTCCGCGGGCGGCGAGTTCGGCACGTCGTCGGCGTTCCTGGTGGAGTCGGCGGCGCGCGGGCGGCGGGCGTTCGCCGGATCGTGGCAGCAGGTGTCGGTGGGCGGCGGCGTGCTCATCGCCTCGGCGCTCGGCACGCTGCTCACCTCCACCATGGAGGACACGGCGCTGCAGAGCTGGGGCTGGCGGGTCGCGTTCGTCGCCGGCGGGCTGCTCGGCCTGGTCGGGCTATGGCTGCGCGTGTCGGTGCCGGAGACCGAGGCGTTCGCCCAGGTCGAGTCGTCGGGCCGCAGGCGCGCCAACCCGCTGGTCGCGATGGTCAGGGACCATCCGCGGGCGGCGCTGCGCGTGGCCGGCGTGACCATCGCCGGCACGCTGCTCTACTACATCTGGGTCAGCTACATGCCGACGTTCGCCTCCAAGAGCACCGGCATCCCGCTGAACCAGGCCCTGCTCGCCAACACCATCGCGGTGCTGGTCTTCCTCATCCTGCTGCCCTTCGGCGGGCTGCTGTCGGACCGGGCCGGGCGCAAACCCACGATGCTGGCGTTCGCAATCGGCTTCCTGCTGCTGGCCTGGCCGGCCTTCCGCTTCCTCGACGGCGGCTTCGGCTCGCTGCTCGTCATCGAGATCATCGGCATGGTCTTCATGGTCGGATACTCGGCCAACTGCGCCGTCATCATGGCCGAGCAGTTCCCCGCCGAGGTGCGCACCACCGGCATCGGGCTGCCGTACGCGCTGGCCGTGGCGGTCTTCGGCGGCACCGCCCCGTACATCACCACCTGGCTCATCTCGAACGGCCACCGCGACCAGGTCTGGATCTACGTGGCCGCCGCCGCGCTCGTCGGCGTGATCGTCTACGCCACCATGCCCGAGACCAAGGGGAAGGAGCTGACATGACCTCCCACGTCCTGGTCACCGGCGCGGCCGGCGGGATCGGCGCCGGGATCTGTGAGGCGTTCGCGGGCGAGGCCCGCGTCACCGCGGCGGACGTACGGGCCGAGCCGCTGACCGAGCTCGCCGGGCGGCTCGGCGCGGGGACGCTCGTCGCCGACCTGGCCGACGCGGAGGCAGCCGCGGGCCTGGTGGATCGGGCCTGGCAGGAGTACGGCCCGGTGGACGTGGTGGTCAACGCCGCCGGCATCTACCCGGCGACGCCGTTCCTGGAGATGACCGCGATCCAGTGGGACCGGGTGCAGGACGTCAACGTACGCGCGCCCATGCTGATCACGGCGGCCTTCGGGCGGGCCTGCGCGGCGAGCGGCCGCACCGGGTCCGTGGTGAACATCGCCTCCGGCGCCGCCCTGCGCGCCCGCCCCGGCGCGGCGCACTACTGCACGTCCAAGGCCGCGCTGGAGATGCTGACCAAGGCGGCCGCCGTCGAGCTCGGCCCCCTCGGCGTCCGCGTCAACGCGGTCGGCCCCGGCTTCGTCACCGTGGACAGCCCCGCCAACCCCGTCACCGAGGAGTACGCCGCCGCCGTCTCGGCCAACCCCCTGGGCCGGCGCGGGCTCCCGCCGGACGTCGCGGCGGCCGTCCGCTGGCTGGCCGGCGAGGAGGCCGCGTGGGTGACGGGCGCGGTGCTGCGGGTCGACGGAGGGGCCTCGGCGGGGACGAACGCCCTGCCCCTGCACTGGAGCGGAACGAGCGAGGTACAGCGCGCATGACTCACACCATCGTCGGCGGCGGGGCCATCGGCGGCACCGTCGCGTTCCACCTGGCGCGGGCCGGGCACGACGTGCTGCTCGTGGACGCCGACCCCGCCCACGTCGCCGCCATCCGCCGCTCCGGAGTGGTGCTGCGCCGCCCTTCCGGCGCCTCCGAGAGCGTCCCGGTGCGCGCGGCCACCCCTGAGGAGGTGGACGGGCCGCTGCGGCGGGTGCTGCTGTGCGTCAAGGCCCAGGCCACCGACCAGGCCGCCGCCTGGATCGCGCCCCGGCTCGCCGCCGACGGGTACGTCGTGTCGGTGCAGAACGGGCTCAACGAGCCGCTCATCGCCTCCTACGTGGGCGAGCCGCGGGTCGTGGGAGCGTTCGTCAACCTGTTCGCCGACGTGGTCGAGCCGGGGGTCATCCGGGACGGCGGGCCGGGCGCGTTCGTGGTGGGCGAGCTGAACGGCGCCCCCAGCGCCCGGGTCTCCGAGCTGGTGGCCGGCCTGTCCGGGCTCGGGGCCACGGCCACCTCGAACGTCAGCGGATACCTGTGGGCCAAGCTGGGCTTCGGCGCCATGCTCAGCGCGACCGCGCTGGCCGACGCGCCCATGGCCGACCTGATCGACCGGCACAGGCCGTTGATGTACGGGCTGGTGGGCCAGGTGTTCGCGGTGGCCCGAGGGCTCCGGCTGGAGCCGTTCGACGCGTTCTCGCCCGCCGCCTATCTCCCTGGCGCCTCGGAGGATGCGCGGGAGTCGGCCACGGACCGGCTGACCGCGTGGCTGCGTACCCAGCCGAAGGACCGCAGCGGCATCTGGCGCGACATCGCCGTCCGGCACCGGCCCGTGGAGGTGCACGAGCACTACAGGCCCGTGCTCGCGCGGGCGGAGGCGGACGGGATCGCGGTCCCGCTGCTCCGCGCCATGCTCGCCCGCCTGGCCGACGTCGAGACGGGACGCGCCCCGATGACGGAGGACCACCTCAGGGACCTGGAGCACGCTCTCTGACCACCACGGCGTGGGCGGGAGGCCTGGGGAGGTCCGGTAACGTTTTGCGACGTGGCCCACTACTTCTCCGAGCAGCCGAAGACCGCGAGCAGGCCGGGATCGGTCGACCTGGTCCTGCCCGATCTGCACCTGCGGCTGGAGACCGACAGCGGCGTGTTCTCGCCCGAGCGGGTCGACGTGGGCACGCGCATCCTGCTGGAGAGCGTTCCGCCGCCCCCGCAGGAGGGCGACCTGCTCGACCTGGGCTGCGGGTACGGGCCGATCGCGCTGACCATGGCCTCCCGGGCGCCCGAGGCGACGGTGTGGGCCGTCGATGTGAACCGGCGCAGCCTGGAGCTGACCGCCCGGAATGCCGAAGCCGCCCGCCTTTACAAAGTAAGGTCAGTGCATGTCGATGAAGTTCCAGATGAAGTGAAATTTCGGGCAATCTGGTCTAATCCTGCGATCCGTATAGGGAAGCAGGCTCTGCACGAGATGCTCACCAGGTGGCTGACGAGGCTCACGCCCGACGGCGTGGCCTACCTGGTCGTCCAGAAACACCTCGGCTCGGACTCCCTGCAGCGCTGGCTCGGCGAGCAGGGCTGGCAGGCCTCGCGCGAGGCCAGCCGGGCCGCCTACCGCATCCTGAAGGTGACCCGATGAGAAGGCAACTGCGCCCCACCGACGTCAAGCGGCTCAACCGCACCTGGCGCAGGAACACCGGAAACCGCCTCGGCCTGATCATCGAGTCGGTCACGGGGCCGTTCAACATCGGCTCGATCTTCCGCAGCGCGGCCGCGTTCGGCGTGGACGAGATCTGGCTCGCCGGCAACGCCACCCCTCCCACCAACCCCAAGGCGGGCAAGACCGCGCTCGGCACCGAACGCCTGGTCACCTGGCATGAGCCGGTCCTGGCCACCGAGGCGGTCAAGGCCGCCAAGGAGGAGGGGTACGCGGTGCTGGCCATCGAGCTGACCGCGGAGGCCGTGCCGCTGCACCGGGCCGGCCTGGCCCGCGACGTGTGCCTGGTGGTCGGCAGCGAGGACCACGGCTGCTCCCCCGCCCTGCTCGAGGCCGTGGACGGCGTCTGCTACATCCCGCAGGTGGGGCGGGTGGGCTCGTTCAACGTGGCGGTGGCCGCCGCCATCGCACTGGCCGAGGCCCGCCGCCAAGAGTGGGAGAATCTCCCCGAACCGTAACCGAACCGTTCACCCACGGAAGGCATACTCAGGACGTGCTGAGCCGTCGATTCGCCTTTCTCGACCATCCGGGCCCGCTGGCCTTCGCCCACCGCGGAGGCGCCGCCGAGGGCGCGGAGAACTCCGTCGCGGCCTTCGAACGGGCGGTCGGGCTCGGCTACACCTATCTGGAGACCGACGCGCACGCCACCTCCGACGGTGTGCTGCTCGCCTTCCACGACCACACGCTCGACCGGGTGACCGACCAGCGCGGCCGCATCTCGGAGCTGCCCTACCGGGCGGTCAGGCAGGCCCGCATCGCCGGGGTCCACGAGATCCCGCTGCTGGAGGACCTGCTGGGCACCTGGCCGGAGGTCCGGTTCAACATCGACGTCAAGGAGGCGGCCGCCATCGCCCCGCTGGCGGAGACGATCCGGCGCACCAACGCCTATGACCGGATCTGCCTGACCTCCTTCTCCGACGAGCGCCTGGTGCTGGCCAGGGCGGCGCTGGGCAAGGAGGTGTGCTCGGCGCTCGGCCCGCGCGGCGTCGCCGCGCTGCGGGCCGCCGCGTCCACCTCCGGCTACGGCCGCCTGCTGGCCCGCCTGTCACGCTCCGGCGTCCCGTGCGCGCAGGTGCCGGTGGGCTTCCGCGGCCTGCGCGTGACCACACGACGCCTGGTGCGTACGGCGCACGCCATCGGCATGCAGGTGCACGTGTGGACCGTCAACGACCCCGCCCGCATGGAGCGCCTGCTCGACCTGGGCGTGGACGGCATCATGACCGACAACGTCACGGCCCTGCGCGGCGTGCTGGAGCGCCGCGGCCAGTGGCACCCCGGCAGCCTGGCCGCGTAAGTATCCCCCACAAGCCCGTAGCCCGGTCCCTCCCGGGCGCATAGGAGCGACCCGACCCATGCCCGTACCCGCACCCCCCGCGGCCCTCGACGACTCCCCCGCAGCGCGCAGGCGCGAGCAGCGCGGCTGGTACTTCTACGACTGGGCCAACTCCGCCTTCTACACCACGATCATCTCGGTCTTCCTCGGCCCGTACCTCATCCCGGTCGCCAAGACCGCGGCCTGCGCCAAGGACTTCCCCACCGTCGCGTCCGACACGTGCGTGGCCGACTTCGACAAGCTGGCCGCCGCGAACCCCGGCCTGGGGTACGTCGACGTGCTGGGCGCCGACATCAGGCCGGCCGCGTTCTTCGGCCTGACGCTGACCATCGCGGTGTTGCTGCAGATCTTCGCGCTGCCCGTGGTGGGCGCGCTGGCCGACCACACCGGCCGCAAGCGGGAGCTGCTCGGCGGCTTCGCCTACATCGGGGCGCTGGCCACGATGGGCCTGTACTTCGTCGAGGGCGACCGCTACATGCTGGGCGGGGTGCTGTTCATCCTGGCCAACCTCGCGTACGGCTCCTCGGTCGTGGTCTATGACTCGTTCCTGCCGCAGATCTCCACCCCGGAGGAGCGCGACGGGGTGTCCTCGCGCGGCTGGGCGATCGGCTACCTGGGCGGCGGCCTGCTGCTGGCGCTCAACCTCGTCCTCTATCTGCAGCACGAGAGCCTGGGCCTGGGCGAGGGCATGGCGGTGCGCATCAGCATGATGTCGGCGGGCCTGTGGTGGGCGATCTTCACGATCATCCCGCTGCTGCGGCTGCGCAACCGGCCCGTGCCCGTCCACGAGAGCACGGCGATGAGCTCGGTCCGCGGCAGCTTCCGCCAGCTCGGCCGCACCCTGTCCGAGCTGCGCCGCTACCCGCTGACGCTGCTGTTCCTGGTGGCCTACCTGATCTACAACGACGGCGTGCAGACGGTCATCGGCAACAGCGCCGCCTTCGCCTCCGAGGCGCTGAAGCTGGACAAGACGGTGCAGATCACGGCGATCCTGATGGTGCAGTTCGTGGCGTTCTTCGGGGCGCTGCTGCTGGGGTGGCTGGCCCGCGGCTTCGGGACCAAGCGCACCGTCCTGGCGAGCCTCGTGCTGTGGACGGCGATCGTGGTGGCGGCGATGTTCGTGGCGGAGGGGCAGGAGCTGCAGTTCTACCTGATGGCGTTCGCGATCGCGATCGTGCTGGGCGGCACGCAGGCGCTGTCGCGCTCGCTGTTCTCGCAGGTGATCCCCAAGGGGCGGGAGGCCGAGTACTTCAGCCTGCTGCAGATCAGCGACAAGGGGTCGGCCTTCATCGGCTCCCTGACGGTGACGATCGCGCTGCAACTGACCAACAGCTACCGCATCGCCATCGTCTCCATGATCATCTTCTTCGTCGTCGGCTTCGTCCTCCTGGCCCTGACCAACCTCCCCAAGGCCATCCGCGCGGCGGGCAACGAGGTCCCCGACCGCCTCTGACAGCGGCAGCTCGCCCTGAGGGGGCGGGGGCAGGTCGGGTAAGGATCACGGAAGTGGAGCCATCGGGCCGGTGTCCAGCACGATCACGGTGGGTTTCGAAGCGGTCAGCGCGGCCGCCGCCTCCTTGGCCGCCTCGGCGGCATCGGCCACCCTGACGCCGTGGCAGCCCATGGATCGGGCCAGCTCCGTGAAGTCGGGGCGGGCCAGGTCCACAGCGTATGGCGCTATGTCCCGGTCGAGCATGTTCTGGCGGATCTCGCCGAAGCCGTGGTTGTCCATGACCACGACCGGCAGCGGCAGGCCCAGCTCGGAGGCGGTGAGCAGCTCCTGCGCGCTGAACATGAAGGCGCCGTCGCCGAGCAGCGCCACCACGGGCCGCGCCGGATCGGACAGTCGTGCCCCGATCGCGGCCGGCACCCCGTAGCCGAGGGTGGAGTAGCCGACGGGGACCAGGTAGCGCCGCGGTGCCGAAAACCGCCAGTAAGGCGCGGTGCCCAGGTAGGAGACCTGGGAGCTGTCGCCGGCGATGACGACGTCGCGGGGCAGCTCGGCCCGCAACGCCTCCTGGATCCCGCGCCACCTCCCGTCGCCCTGATCGAGCAGGCGAGCCCGGGCCTCCGCCGCCCGCCGCCCACCCCTTTCAGCGGCCTCGCCACCCGCGGTGAGCCGGGGAACCAGCGCCGTCAGGGTCTCCCGCGCGTCGGCGTGGATGGGGAGGGTGGCGCGGAGGTTCTTGTGGAGCTGGGCCGGGTCGAGGTCGATCCTGATGACCACGCCCGACGGGCTCAGGGTCCCCGCGGGTATCTCCGACTCGCCCAGTTCGCTGCCCACGACCAGGACGGCGTCCGCCTCGTTCACCAGCCCTGAGGCGCCGGGCAGCACCCCCGCCGACAGGGGATGCTCCTCGTCGAGCACACCCTTCCCGGCGGTGGTCGTGACGACGGGGGCCCCGAGTGCCTCGGCCACGGCCCGGAGTGACCTGCCGGCCTCCAGCGATCCACCGCCGGCGACGAGTACCGGCCGCTGCGACGCCGACAGCAGCTGCGCGGCCTCCGCCACCGCCTCGGGGGCGGGCGCGGCCCGGCGGGCGTGGCGCGGCGGCGGTGGCACCTCGCCGTCCCAGTCCACCTCCAGGACGTCGAGCGGCACCTCGATGTGCACCGGCCGCGGCCGCTCGACGGCCCACCGGGCGAACGTCTCGTGCACCGCCGCCACAGCCTGGTCCGGTGTGCCGGGACGCAGGCTGCGCGCCACGGCGCCGTCGGCCGCGGCCCGCTGATCCTTCATCTCGTGCAGCCATCCGAAGTCGGCCCGCTCGCGCCCGGTCGGCACGCCCGGCGAGATCACCAGCAGCGGAACCGAGTCGGCGTACGCGGTGGCCATCGCGGCCATCGCGTTCATCAGCCCTGGACCGCTGGTGGTGACGACGAGCCCGGGACGACCGCTGACGCGGGCGTAGCCGTCGGCGGCGTACCCGGCGCCCTGCTCGTGCCGCGTCACCACGTGCCGGATGCCGACGGCGGCCATGCCGCGGTAGAGCTCCAGGTTGTGGGTGCCGGGGATGCCGAAGGCCAGCGTGGCACCGTTGGCGGCGAGCGCCCGCGCCATCGCGGTCCCGGTGGTATGCCTCGCGTTCACGCGGTCAGCTCCTTGGATCGACTGTCATGCAAGATCAGGGGCGCAGCCTCGGAGTCGCTCCACACGACGACCGGCACGGTCGGGATCGCGCCGCCGGCGAGCGCCCCGTCGATGCGGCCCGTCGACGCGCTGCTGATTGTCTCGCGCCGGTCGGACTCCAGCGGGGAAGGGGGCAACGGGTCAGGCGGGATGGGTCCGGCGCCAGTGCCGGGCGATGTCGGCGCGGGTGGTCACCCACACGTCGCCGACCTCGGCGGCGTAGTCGAGGAATCGTACGAGGTCCGCGGCCCGGCCGGGGCGGCCGGCGATTCTGGTGTGCAGCCCGACGCTCATCATCTTGGGCTGCTCCTCCCCCTCCTCGCGGAGCAGGTCGAGCGCGCGGCGCAGGTAGGCGGAGAAGCTTTCGGACTGGTAGCCGTAGGTGTTGAGGTAGCGCCCGTCGTTGTTGTCCAGCGTGTACGGCACCACCAGGTGGTCCCGGTCGCCGACCCGCTCCCAGTAGGGCAGGTCGTCGGCGAAGGAGTCCGAGTCGTACAGGAATCCGCCCTCCTCGGCCACGAGGCGGCGGGTGTTGGGGCTCATGCGGCCGGTGTACCAGCCGTCCGGGCGCCGCCCGGTGGCCCTGGTGTGCAGCTCGATCGCCTGCCGGATGTGCTGGCGTTCCAGCTCCGCGGGCATCTCGGCGTAGTTGATCCAGCGAAGGCCGTGGCAGGCGATCTCCCAGCCGGCCTCGTCCATCGCGGCCACGGCCTCGGGATTCCTGTCCAGGGCCGTGGCGATGCCGAACACGGTCACCGGCAGGTCCCGCCGGGTGAACAGGCGGTGCAGGCGCCAGAAGCCCGCGCGGCTGCCGTACTCGTACTGCGACTCGACGTTGATGTTGCGGATGTTGGCCAGCTCGCGGGTGGGCTCCTCGGTGAGAAACGCCTCCGAGCACCCGTCGCCGTGCAGGACGGAGCGCTCGCCGCCCTCCTCGTAGTTGATGACGAACTGGAGGGCGACTTTGGCGCCGCCGGGCCAGTTCGCGTGCGGCGGGTGCTGACCGTAACCCTTGAGGTTTCGCGGATACATGACAGGCTCCTCAGCAGTCGGGGACGGAGGCGGCGCGGCCCTTAGGCGTGAGCGGGCGCGTGCCGGTGTCCTGGCCGGAGTGGGCGATCAGCGGGGCGACGAGTGCGCCGCTCTGGTAGACGGCGCGGACGTCCCAGAGCCTGGAGACGTCGCGCGTGGCGTCGCCGCCGACCACCACCAGGTCGGCCAGGCGACCCGGCACGAGCGTGCCGACCTGCTCGGCGATGCCGCAGGCCGCGGCGGCGACGGCGGTGGCCGCGCGGATCGCGGCGACGGGGGTCATGCCGGCCGCCACCGCCAGCTCGATGCCGTGCTGGAGGCCGCCGAAGGAGACGTCGTACGGGCCGGCGTCGCTGCTGATGGCGAGGCGCGGGGCCAGGCCGTCGGCCAGCATCGACGAAAGGATGCCGAGCTTCATGTCGAAGTAGGCCTCGATGGCCGACACGCGGCCCTTGTCGGCAGCGCTGAGGGGGCCGTGCTCGGCCTGCCGCCGCAGGTCCACCAGCGTCTCCCACCCGCCGGTCTGGGCGGTGAAGCTGACGAAGGTGCCGGCGTCGTGCACGGTCTCGGCCACGGCCGGGTCGTAGACCATCTGGCCGCTGGAGGCGACGCCGCCACCGAACTCCATCATCTCGCCGGGCACCAGGAACTCGGCGTGTTCGATGCAGTCCAGGCCGGCCTCGACCGCGTTCACCATGGACTGCGCGGCCCGGCAGTGCCCCGTGGTCAGCCTGCCCAGGCCGTGCGCGGTCTCGACCGCCACCTGCATCTCGCCCGCGGTGTAGGAGGGGTAGTACGGGATGTTGCCCGCCGTCGCGCCGCCGGACGCCATGATCTTGATGTGGTCGGCGCCCTCGGCCACCAGCCGACGCACCGCCGCGCGGATCTGGTCCGCTCCGTCGGCCACGCCGTTGCACCAGTAGAAGTGGCCGTACGAGTGGGTGAGCGGCCGCCCGGCCAGCAACATGCGCGGGCCGGTGATGTACCCCCGCTCGATGGCCTCCCTGACGTCGAACACGATGCGGTTGCGGCCACCGTTGTCGCGGATGGTGGTGACGCCGGAGGCGAGGTGGCGCTGCAGGTTGCTGACGGCGATCAGCGCCATCATCTCGTCGGAGTCGAGGACCTGCTGCTCGTACGGGGTGCCGTCGCCGGTCAGGGTGATGTGGCAGTGCGCGTCGATGAGCCCCGGGATGATGGTGGCATCGCCGTAGTCGATCACCCGGGCATCCGGCCGCGCGAGATCGGCCGCGGCGTCGGCGGCCGGGCGTACCTGGACGATGCGGTCGCCCTGGAGCTCTACCACCGCGTCGTTCAGCACTTCCTCGCCGACCGCCGGATAGACGCGGGCCGCCCGGAGGAATCGCTGGTTGGAGCTGAGGTTCACTGGGGTCCTTTCTTGTCTTTTCCATGCGTGCGGGCGCGGTCGTCCCGGTGCGGCGCTCGCGGGCGGCCGTCCGATCAGGCGGGGCGGACCGGGGGCCTGGGATCCCGTCGGTGTCTCCGTGTCCGCCAACGCCTCCAGCAACGAGATCGACGCCGAGCCGCGGATGGGGCGCATCGTCCCTCCTCGCGCGCTGAAGTCCATCAAAAATGACAGACGCTCGCCACGCTTGTCTACCCCTAACCTCCATGATGTCCGCTTCAGCAGCGGCTCCACGACCGACGGCAATGCTGGTCGTCACATCGTTGATTAGATATGACGATAGTTCCTCTGTATTGACAGATAGCCTGTGAAGCTGAGAGTGTCCGACCACTGTCGGCGAGCGCCACCCCTGGAGGTGAACGTGACCGTATCCCTGAACGGCAAGGTCGCCGTTCGTCACCGGAGCCGCGTGGACGGCGGACGGCGGCTACACGGCTCGATGATCCTCATCCCCGCCCAGGCCTTATCAGCGCACCGAAAAATCTGTATCAAACCTGAGGAACGTTACACGGCCTTAATCGGACGTTTCCCACCTTGTAGCCACAGATAGATGAAATCTTCCTCACTTCTTCGCTGTCTCTTCATCGAGACTGACAAACACGGGCCCACCGGCCCGGCCCGAACGGATTCCTGACCCGTGCACGAAGATCCCCGATCGACCTCTCCGCACCTCACCCACCAGGAGCAGTTGCTCCTCGACATCGTGGCCGAGTCGGCCGATCCGGTCGGCGCGCGCATCGCCACGCGCCGCCTGGCCGACAGCGGCGTGTCGTTGAGCGAGGCCAGCACCTCACGCCTGCTGGCCCGGCTCGACGAGCTGGGGCTGACGGCCTCCTCGGGGCGCAAGGGGCGGACGGTCACCGGCGCCGGGCGCCGCCTGGCCCGATTCAACCGGCGTACGCTGCGGCAGGCCAACGGGCTGCACCAGGCACTGGACATCCAGGACGCCCGCCAGCTGCTCGATCTCCTGTACGCGCGGCGCAGCGCGGAGCGCGAGGCCGCCCGGTGGGCCGCGCTCCGGGCGACACCGGCCGACGTCACGCGGCTGGAGGAGCTGCTCATCGAGCACCGGAGGGCACTCGACGCCGGCGGTAACGCACGTCTGTGCGGCATGCGCTTCCACCGGGAGATCTTCCGCGTGTCGCGCAACCGCATCCTCCAGGCGATCGGCGACGTGGTGCTCGACGAGTCGCTGGCGCCCCTGGAGCTGGTGCTCGACGTGATCACCGGCGGGCATGGCACGTTCGCCCAGTCCCAGCCCGAGCACCTGGACGTCCTCGAAGCCGTCCGCACCGGTGACCCCGACGTGGCGGAGCGGACGATGCTCGCGCACGTCAACCGGCTGATCGAGGAGGCGGAGCGGGCGGCCGCCGACCGCGGCGCCGACGTCGTCAAACGCCTGCTCGAACTCACCCTTTGATCCACGACGGATCGATCTGCCCATCGCACGAGTAAGAAGGTGATAGGAGATGGGACGGTCAGCGCCCTACGACCTCGCCGCCCGCTCCGGCGCCCCGGCTGAGATACCGGCGGCGGACCGGCTGCACGCACGACCACATCCCCTGCGCTGGGTGACCGGCGCCCTGGTCGTGGCCGCCCTGGTCCTGCTGCTCACGGCCTTCGTCCGCGGCCAGATCGACTGGCGGGTCGTCGGGGAGTACTTCACGGCCCAGAAGATCCTCTCGGGCTTCGCGCAGACGATCCTGATCTCGGTGCTCGCCATGGTGCTGGGCATCGTGCTGGGGACGGGCTTCGCCGTCATGAGGCTCTCGGCCAACCCGGTGCTGTCGACCATCGCCTGGCTGTACGTGTGGCTCTTCCGCGGCACCCCTGTGCTCCTGCAGCTGATGATGTGGTTCAACCTCAGCCTGATCTTCCCCACGCTCGGGATCCCCGGTCTGTTCGAGGAGCCCACGATCAACGTCATCACGCCGTTCGTGGCCGCGCTGCTCGGCCTGGGCATCAACGAGGGCGCCTACCTGACCGAGGTGATCCGGGGCGGCATCCTCTCCGTCGACGCGGGCCAGGCCGAGGCCGCCTCCGCACTGGGGCTGTCGCGGCGGACCACCCTGCGCAAGATCGTGCTGCCGCAGGCCATGCCGGCGATCATCCCGCCGATCGGGAACGAGGCGATCGGCATGCTGAAGACCTCTGCCCTGGCGGCCACCATTTCCTACACCGAGATCCTGACCAACGCCCAGCAGATCTATTACGTCAACGGCAAGGTCATGGAGCTGCTGTTCGTGGCGGCCTTCTGGTACCTGATAGCCACCTCGGTGACCAGCGTCGGCCAGTACTACCTGGAACGCCGCTTCCAGCGCTCGGCCGTGCGGCGGCGCAGCGTGGCCGACCAGATCATCGCCTCCGCGCTGTCCAGGATGAGGAGGGGCACCCGATGAGTGCCATGGTCCAGATCGACAACGTGCACAAGTCCTTCGGCGGCCTGCACGTGCTGCGCGGCGTCACCGCCTCCTGCGAGCGCTCCGAGGTGGTGTGTCTGATCGGCCGCAGCGGGTCGGGCAAGAGCACCTTGCTGCGCTGCGTGAACCACCTGGAGAAGCCCGACGCCGGACGCATCACCGTGGACGGCGAGCTGATCGGCTACGAGAGGCGCGGCGAGCGGCTGGTCGAGCGCCGCGAGCGAGACACCGAACGGCAGCGGCGCGAGATCGGCATGGTTTTCCAGCGCTTCAACCTCTTCCCGCACCTCACTGCCGCCGAGAACATCACGCTCGCCCCACGCAGGCTGCGCGGGCTGGGCAAGGCCGAGGCCAGAGAGCTGGCGATCCAGTCACTGGAGCGCGTGGGCCTGGCCGACAAGTGCGACGCCTACGCCCGCCACCTGTCGGGCGGCCAGCAGCAGCGCGTGGCCATCGCCAGGGCTCTCGCCATGGAGCCCAAGGTGCTGCTCTTCGACGAGCCGACCTCGGCACTCGACCCCGAGCTGGTCGGCGAGGTGCTCAACGTCATGCGCGCGGTGGCCGAGCAGGGGATGACCATGATGGTCGTCACCCACGAGCTGCGCTTCGCCCGCGAGGTCGCCAGCCAGGTCCTCTTCATGGACGACGGCGTGATCGTCGAGTCGGGCCGCCCGGAGGACGTGCTGGAACGCCCCCAGCACGAGCGCACGCGGGCCTTCGTCTCCCGAATCTTCCACTGAACCCCCACAGCAAGACTTGGAGCCTTCGACATGCCCCACAGAACCGTCGCCGGCGTCCTGGCCGGCGCGTTGCTCGCCCTCACCGCGGCATGCGGCGGATCGGAGCCGGCCGCGTCCGACGCCGCCGCGGCGGAGCCGTCCGCGAGCGTGCCCACGCCGTCGGCCAACGCCGGGATCCGCGCCATGTTGCCCAAGGAGATCCAGGACCGCGGCTACCTCACCAACCTCGTGCAGTCACCCAACGCGCCCATGGAGTACACCGAGGCGACCGGCGGGCCGCTGATCGGCGTCGACCTGGACCTCGTCCAGGCGCTGGGCGCGGTGCTCGGCGTCCAGATCAAGACCTCCACGGTCAACGACTTCACCCAGCTCCTCCCCGCCGTGCAGACCAAGCGCACCGACATCGTCATGTCGGCGGTCAAGGACCTCAAAGAGCGCCAGGCGTCGGTCAGCTTCGTCGACTACTTCATGACCGGCGATCAGTTCCTGACGCTGGCCAAGGACGCGGGCTCGTACAAGAGCGTCGCCGACCTGTGCGGCAAGACGGTCGTCGCCGCGAACGGCACCAGCTACTTCAGCGTCATCGAGAAGCTCTCCGCCGAACACTGCGCGGGCAAGCAGCCCATCAAGTCCCTCGGCGCGGTGTCGGCCGCCGAGCAGCTCATTCAGGTGCGGCAGGGCAGGGCGGTCGCCAACCTGACCGGGCTCGAGCCGCAGGCGTACCAGATGAAGGTGGAGCCGGGAGTCTGGGCGCCGACGGCTGGCGAGCCGATGCACCGTGTGCCCTACGGCGTGGTGTTCACCAAGGACAACGAGCAGCTCGGCAAGGCCGTGCAGGCAGGCATCAACGAACTGATCAAGAGCGGCGTCTACCAGCGGATCCTGGACAAGTGGAACCTGTCCGCCGCCGCGGTGACCGAGGCGGCCGTCAACGGCGGCGGGAAGTAGCGACCGATGCGAACCACGTACGACTTCAGCGGCGCGACCGTCGTCATCACCGGAGCAGCCAGCGGGATCGGCGCCGCCAGCGCGCGTGCCTTCGCCGCCGCCGGCGCCTCCGTATGGGTGCTCGACCTCGACGCCGAGCGCGGCCGGCAGGTGGCGCAGGAGATCACGGCAGGCGGCGGGCGGGCTCGCTTCGAAAGCTGCGACGTGACGCGGGACGAGGACGTCGAGCGCGCGCTCGGCGCGGTGCTCGCCGAGGACGGCCGGATCGACGTGGCGTACTGCAACGCCGGCGTCGGCTGGATCAAGCCCGTGTCCGCCACCGAGCCCGACGAGTGGCGCAAGGTGCTCGACATCGACCTGACCGGCGCGTTCCTCGTCGCCCGCCGTGCCTTCCTGGCCATGCGGGACAACCGGTCGGGGGTCATCCTGTTCACCGGATCGCCGCACGGCTACCGGACGATGGCCGAGACCAGCGTCTACGCCGCCGCCAAGGCGGGGCTCGGCGGGCTGATGAAGGCGCTGGCGTTGGAGGCGGCGCCGTACGGGATCAGGGTCAACTCCCTGCTCCCCGGAGCTGTCGACACCCCGGCGCTACGGGCCGAGGCCGAGCTGTCCGGCGACGCCGACGACGCCATCAGGCGGTGGGGCGCCATCAGGCCCCTCGGCCGCATCGGCCGCGCCGAGGAGGTGGCCGACCTGGCGCTCTTCGTCGCCTCGTCGTCGGCCTCGTTCATCACCGGGACGGAACTGCTGGTCGACGGGGGCGCGATGGCCGCGCAGCCCGCCGGGCTGGCCACCGTCGCACCCAAGTGACCTGTCTCTGAAAGGATCCCCATGCCACTTCCCGACGGCAAGACGTTCGCCCTCGCGGTGACCGTCGACTTCGACGCCCAGGCCGCCTGGCTCGCCAAGGGCAAGAACGACCCCGCCACCATGGCTCGGGGCGAGTTCGGTGCCGAGGTCGGCGTGCCCCGGCTGCTGGACATCTTCGACCGCTACGGAATCCCCACCACGTGGGGCATCCCCGGCCACTCCATCATGACCTGGCCGGACCGCTGCAAGGACGTGCTGGCTCAGGGGCACGAGATCTGCGCCCACGGCGTCTACCACGAGAACCTCAACGACATGCCCGAGCCGATCGAGCGCAAGCTCATGACGCGCCAGATCGAGCAGCACCTCGACATCCTCGGGACCCGGCCCAGGGGCTACCGGGCGCCGTCGGGGACCATGAGCTACAACACGATGGAGATCCTGGAGGACTTCGGCTTCGACTGGCACAGCAGCCTGTCGGGACGGGACTTCGAGCCCTACTACCCGCGGGAGATCAAGGAGATCAACCTGCACGGCGCGACCGTGTTCGGCCGGCCGTACAGGGTGCTGGAGTTCCCGACCTCGTGGTTCCTGGAGGACTGGGTGGCCTTCGAGTACGTGGGCGGCTATTCGATGGGGTTGTCCTCGACCGACGTGGTGCTGCAGCGCTGGAACGACTCGCTGGAGTACGGCCTGAAGTACGTGACGCCGGGCGTGATGACGCTCGTGCTGCACCCGCAGTCGATCGGCCGGCCGCACCACATGATGATGCTCGACCGCTTCCTGGAGCACGTGACCTCGCTGCCGGACCTGTGGATCGCCAGGCTGAGTGACATCTTCGACGCCTGGACTACCGAGTGAAAGGGGGACCGCATGGCTGTCGTGCGCATCGACGCGCGCTACGTGGTGGCGTACCAGGACGGTGAGCACCGGCTGCTGGAGAACGGCACCGTCGTCGTGGACGGCGACCAGGTCGTCTTCGTCGGCCAGGGGTACGAAGGCGACGCGGACGAGCAGGTGGACGCCGGCGAGACGCTGGTGACGCCGGGGTTCATCAACACTCACGCCCACCTGGAGACGGCCCCGCTCGACAAGTCCTTCCAGGAGGACGTGGCGCCCCGCCAGTTCTTCTACACCGGCCTGGTCGAGACTCTCCTGCTGCAGGAGGCGGCCATCGACGAGGCCGGCATCGAGACCTGCGTCGGGTTCTCGATGTCCGAGCTCATCCGCACCGGCACCACCACCGTCATGCACCAGGGTGTGCGGGGCAGGCGGGTGGCGGAGGCGTGCGAGCGGGCGGGCCTGCGGGCCTACATCGCCGACGGTTACAAATCCGGCCGCTGGTACACGCCGGACGGGAACCGGGTGGCGTACGACTGGGACGAGGACGGCGGCTTCGCCGGGCTGGAACGTGCCACCCGGCTCATCGAGGAGTTGCGCGGCCGGGGATCGGGTCGCGTCCAGGGGTTCCTGTCGCCCTGGCAGGCCAACACCTGTACCCCGGGCCTGCTCAAGGAGTCGCGGCGGCTGTCGGACGACCTCGGGGTGCCGCTGACCATCCATGCCGCCCAGGCCGTGTTCGAGGTGATGGACATCATGGCGGCGCACGGCATGACGCCCATCGAGTACCTGGAGTCAGTCGGCTTCCTCGGGCCCAGGGTCGTGCTCGGCCATGCCATCTTCACCACCGGCACGTCGTGGCTGAACCTGCCGGGTGACGACACCCGCCGCATCGCCGACTCGGGCGCGTCGGTCTCGTACAACGCCTGGACGTTCGCCCGGCGTGGCATCGTGGTCGAGTCGCTGCCCGGCTACCGGCGCGACGGGATCAACATCACGCTGGGCACCGACACCACACCGCAGTCCATGATCGAGTCGATCCGCTGGTCGGCGATCCTCGGCAAGGTGGCCGACCGGCGTGCCGACTCGTGGCTCGCGAGCCACCTCCTGGACGCCGCCACCGTGAACGCCGCCCGGCTGCTCGGCCGGGACGACCTGGGCCGGATCTCGCCGGGCGCGAAGGCCGACCTGCTGCTGTGGCGGCTGGACACGCCGGCCATGACCCCGGTACGGGATCCCATCAGGAACCTCGTCTACTACGCCACCAAGGAGGACCTGGCGTCGGTCATGATCGACGGTGCCTGGGTCATGCGGGACGGCGAGGTCCTCACCGTGGACGAGGACGGGCTGGCCGAGCGCCTCCAGCAGGCCGGAGAGCGGTCGTGGCAGCGGGTGCCCGAGCACGACCGGCTCGGCCGGACGCTCGAAGAGGTCTCACCGGGGTCGCTGCGCCCCTTCCGTTTGCCGTCGTAAGGAGTTTCATGAGCGTCATTGAGAGCAAGCTCGCGTCGATGGGCATCGAGCTGCCCGGGAAGATCGGGCCGGGGCGAGGCCTGGTGCCGGTCGTCGAGCACGGGGACCTGCTGTTCGTCTCCGGCCACGGCCCTGAGGACAACGACGGCAACCTGCTCTTCCGCGGGCAGGTGGGCGAGGAGGTGAGCCTCGAGGAGGCGGTCCTCGCGGCCCGCGCCACGGGCGTGCAGTTGCTGAGGACGCTGCGCGAGCATCTCGGCGATCTCGACCGGATCGACCGCATCGTGAAGGCGCTCGGTTTCGTGAACAGTGCGCCGGGCTTCCACGAGCAGCCGCAGGTGATGCACGGCTTCTCCGACCTCATGGTGGAGCTGCTGGGCGCGCGGGGCCAGCACGCCCGCTCGGCCATCGGCACCTCCAGCCTGCCGTTCAACCAGCCGGTGGAGATCGAGCTGATCGTCGCCGTCCGCTGACGAAAAGGAGAAAAGGGGGTCGCCCGTGACTCGGGCGACCCCCCTTTTCTCGTCGAGGGTCAGATGCCGCGGTGCTCGCCCCCGCTGACGTTCATGACCGAACCGCTCACCCAGTCACCGGACGGGTGGACGAGGTAGCGCACGGCGGCGGCTATGGGCTCCGGCCCGCCGTAGCCGAGGGGGAACCGGCTCAGGTAATCCTCCCGCTCCGCCTCCGTCGGAGGCGTGCCGGTCGTGCCCGTAGGGCCGGACGAGATGGCGTTGACCCGGATCCCGAACTGCTCCAGCTGCGACGACAGCGCGACGACCAGGCCGGACAGCGCTGCCTTGGCCGCGGAGTAGGCCGGCGAGTGGCCCACCCCGAACCCGCCCAGCCGCGCCGCGTTGGAGCCGACGAACACGATCCTGCCGCCCCCTCTCGGGATCATGTACGGCAGCGCGGCGCTGGTGCACCACCACGCGCCGTTGAGGTTGACGTCGATCACCCGGGACCACTCCTCGGGCTGCTGGTTCCACGTGTCCGGCCGGGCGGCGTCCATGCCGGCGTTGTTGACGACGATGTCGATCCCGCCGTACTCCCCCGCCGTGGCGCGGACGGCCTCGGAGATCTCCTCCCGGACCGCCACGTCCGCCTGGTGCACGCGGGCGATGCCGTCCTCCCCGGCCGTCACCTCGTCGACGCGCCGGTCGGCCACGACCACAGTGGCGCCGTCGGCCGCCAGCGCCCCGGCGACGCACCGGCCGATGCCGCGCGCCCCACCAGTGACGAAGGCCACCTTTCCCTTCAAAACCGACATGAATTCTCCTTACGTGAGCTTGATGTGGATCTGTTTGGCCTCCAGGTACGCCTCCAGGCCTTGGCGGCCGAGCTCCCGTCCGACCCCGCTGGCCTTGAATCCGCCCCAGATACCCTCGGAGGGTGCCGCCTGGGTGTCGTTCAGCCAGACGACGCCGGCACGGACCGCCTTGGCCACGCGCAGCCCCTTGCGGACGTCATTGGTCCAGATCGCCGCGCCCAGGCCGAAAGCGGTGTCGTTGGCCAGCCGGATCGCCTCGTCGACGCCGTCGAAGGGCAGTACGGTCATGACGGGGCCGAAGATCTCCTCCTGCGCGATGCGAAGGTCGTGGGACGAAGCGTGGAAGATCACCGGAGGGACGAAGTAACCACCGGCGAGCTCCGGCTCGCCGGGCAGCGAGCCGGTGTGCACCGCCCGCGCGCCCTCCTTCTCCCCGATCTCGATGTAGCGCATCACCCGGTCGCGCTGCCGCGCCGACACCAACGGCCCCATCGTGGTGCGCGTATCAAGGCCGTCTCCCAGCCGGATCCGGGCCGCCTGGGCGGCCAGCGCCTCCAGGGCGTCGTCGAAGATCTCGCGCTGGATCAGCACCCTGCTGCCCGCCGAGCAGACCTCGCCCTGGTTGGTGAAGATCCCCCTGCATGTCCCGGCGACCGCCTCGGTGAACTCGGCGTCGGCGAACACCACGTTGGGCGACTTGCCGCCGAGCTCCAGCGTGACCCGCTTGAGCGTGGCGGCAGCGCTCGTGGCGACCTGTACGCCCACGTCGCGCGAGCCGGTGAAGCTCACCTTGTCGACCGCGGGGTGCGCGACCAGCGGGGCTCCGGCCTCGGGCCCGGTGCCGGTGACGACGTTGAGCGCCCCGGCGGGCAGCCCGGCCTCTGCCGCGATCCCGGCGAGTTCCAGCGCCGTCAGCGGGGTGTCCTCGGCGGGCTTGAGCACCGCCGTGCAGCCGGCGGCCAGCGCGGGCGCGATCTTCTGCACCGCCATCACCAGCGGGAAGTTCCACGGCACGATCAGCCCGCAGACTCCCACGGGCTCGTAGGTGATCAGGTTGAGCGCCTCCGGCCCGACCGGCGGGATCTCGCCGGCGAGCTTCGTGGCCCAGCCCGCGTAGTACTCGAAGATGAAGGCGGCCTCGTCCATCTCGGCCAGGGCGTCGCCCAGCGGTTTGCCCGAGTCGCGCACCTCCAGCCGGGCCAGTTCGCCGGCACGTGAGCGGATCCGCCCGGCGATGCGGTTGAGCACCGCGGCCCGGTGGCGCGGCGGCACCTCCCCGTTCCACGCGCCTCCGTCGAAGGCGCGCCTGGCCGCCGTCACCGCCCTGTGCACGTCGGCCTCGGTCCCCGCGGGCACCGAGGCCAGCGGCGCGCCGGTGGACGGCTCGAAGACGGGGATGCGCCCGCCGTCCCGCGCGTCGGCCCACTCGCCGTCGATGAACATCCGCCGCTCACTGCTCATGGGTACGCCTTCCTCACCGCGGCCAGACCTGCGTGTCGATGCGCTGCGGCACGAACCGCCCGGCTGCCTCGTCGCCCTCGAACCGGCCGTCGCGGGCCACGATCCGGCCCCTGGACAGCGTGAGCACGGGCAGCCCGGCCCCGCCCATGCCCTCGTAGGGCTCGTAGTCGCTGCCCCAGCCCCGCTCCCAGACGGGCCAGGTCCACGCGCGGGCTGGATCCCACAGGACCAGATCCGCGTCCGCGCCCACCCGGATGGCCCCCTTGCAGGGATACAACCCGAACGTCCGTGCCGGCCCGGTGGCCGAGACCTCGGCGAACTGGCGCAAATCGAGACGCCCTTCGGTGACGCCGTGCTGCCACAGCATCGGGATGCGCGCGTCCAGTCCGGGCGCTCCCGGTGGCAGGAGCGTGAAGTCGCCGACGCCGGGCAGCTTGTGCTCCAGCCCGTAGGCGCAGTGGTCTGAGGCGACGCTTCCCAGCACGCCGGCGCGCAGCGCATCCCAGAGCCGGAGCTGGTCGTCTCTCCCCCGGACCGGCGGCGTGATCACGTATTTCCAGGCGTCCGGGCGGCTGTAGACGCCGTCGTCGAGGACCAGATAGTGGATGCACGTCTCGGCCTGCACCTGGACGCCCGACTCGCGTGCGGACTCGATGGCTGACAGCGCGTCGCCCCCGGACACGTGGTACACGAACACCGGCGCACCCAGTTCCCTGGCGAAATGGGTGACCAGGCCGATGGCCGCGCTCTCCGCGCTGCCGGGCCGGCTGCCGGGGAACCCCTCGATCGCGGCGCCGGCACCGGCGAGCACGGCGGTCTTGGCGCGTTCGAGAATCGCGTGGTTCTCGGCGTGAAATCCCGCCAGCCCGCCCGCCTGCGCGATCGTCTCCATGACGGCGCGAATCTCGCCGTCGTCCAGCCGGTCGTCGTAGGTGGTGTAGATCTTGAACGAGGCCAGGCCCGCGTCGACCAGGCCCGCGATCTCGCGCAGCCGTTCGGGGGTCATCCGGGTGAGCACGGGGTGGAAGGTGTAGTCGATCGCCGAGGTCGCCGCCTCCTCCAGACGCGCCTCGGCGGCAGCCAGTAGCGGGCCCGTGGTGGCCGGCACGAAATCGATCACGGTGGTCGTGCCGCTCACGGCGGCGGCCCTCGTGGCCGACCCGAAGTCGTCCAGGCCGCGGACGCCGTCGGCGATGGGCCACGCGATGTGTGTATGGGTGTCGATCCCGCCCGGAACCAGGACCCCGCCAGGCGGCGCCTCGATCGTCCGCGTCGCCCTCAGCGTGCCAGGGGCTGCGAGTGCCGCGATCCGCTCCCCGGCGACGCCGACGTCCATGACCTCGATGTCGTGCTCGGCCACCACCAGCGCACCGCGTACGACCAGGTCGAAGTCATCCTGCACTAGCGCCTCCCCGATCCATCGTTTTGACAGATGTATATCAAACTTAAGAGACTCTTGCCTACATCCCTCATATTTGAGGAACAATGGGAAGTGCATCCCCGTCGCCGGACGGGACTACGAAAGGGAGCCACATGACCGCAGCGCCGCAACCGCACCGCATGGACAACCGGGAACTGCTCGACCAGTACCTGGCGGCCGGGTTCGCCGGGCGCGTCGGCTGGGGTGAACGCCCGGCACTCCTGGTCATCGACATGGCGGGCGCCTGGACCCGGCCGGAGGAGATGATCGGCAGCGATCTGGGCGGCGTGCTGGAGAACATCGGGCTGCTGCTCGATGTCGTCCGCAAGACGGACGACATCCCGGTGGTGTTCACCACCATGGCCTACGACGCCACGTTTTCCGATCTGCCCCTGGTCACCCGGCTGAAGACCCCGCACTCGGAGCAGATGATCCGCGGATCCGACCGCGTGCAGCTGGTCCCCCAGCTG
Organism: Nonomuraea sp. CA-141351; assembly: GCF_050944675.1. Classification (NCBI taxonomy): domain Bacteria; kingdom Bacillati; phylum Actinomycetota; class Actinomycetes; order Streptosporangiales; family Streptosporangiaceae; genus Nonomuraea; species Nonomuraea sp. CA-141351. The sequence goes on along the minus strand of NZ_CP191982.1, from coordinate 5,625,019 downwards.
CGCCGCCTGCCGCATGAGGCGTTCATCGAGAAGCCTCGGGCCAGCGCGTTCTTCAACACGAACCTGCTCAGCATCCTGGTCGCGCAGCGCGTCGACACCGTCATCGTGGTGGGCTGCAGCACGAGCGGGTGCATCCGCTCCACCTGTGAGAGCGCGCTCGACTACGGCTTCCGCGCCATCGTGCCGGCCGAGGCCGTGGGAGACCGCTCGGCCTCCGCCCACGAGGCCAACCTCTTCGACATCAACGCCCGCTACGCCGACGTGCTGCCCATCCAGGAGGTCATCGGCCACCTCGGAGGGCGGGGTCCAGCGCTCACCGGGTGAACATCAGCAGCCGGTCGAACAGCTTGACGTGGTCGCTCTCGGCGAACTCGGCGACCTCGTCGATGAGCCGGGAGATGTGCCTGGCCATCGCCTCCTCGGCGGCCACGGGATCGCGGCGCCGGAGCGCGGAGAGGATCTCCTCGTGCTCGGGCGCCGACTGGCCGACCGTGCCGTGACCGCCGGTGATCACGTCGAGCACCTTCTCCAGCGGGACCAGCGAATCGTTGAGCACGATGCTGGCCAGGACCTGGAGGAGGTCGCTGCCCGCGATTTCGGCGACGGCCCGGTGGAAGTCCATGCCGACCTGGCGGGTGTCGTGGCCTGCTGCGATGTGGTCCTCGTGGCTGCGCAGGATGCCTTCGAGGCGCTCCAGGTCCTCAGCCGTCGCCTTGGTCGCCGCCCGGCCGGCCAGCTCGCGCTCGACACCGCGCCTGCCGTGCAGGAGATCGAGCAGCTGCTCCACGTTGCGGATGTCCAGCGCCCTGGTGAACGCCTCGTCGCGGCGCTGACGAGTGGACAGCTCCCTGGCGGTCTTCGATCCCTGCTCGGTGAGCGTGCGCCCCTTCTGACCCGATGGCGCGGTGAGCCCGCAGTCGTCCAGGCGCTTGAACATCCGCGAGATCGTCGCCTCACTCACCACCACGCCGGCCTCGCGCAGTTGCCGCCCGGCCAGCCGCGCCCCCACCGGCCCACCGGCCCGCAGCACGATATCGAGCAGCAGCTCTTCTTCGCTGCTGAGCCCCGGTCGGATCTCCGTCTCTGGAGAGAGCTGCCGTGCTCGCCTGCCCACAGCGGGCCTCCTGGATCCAAACGTCTCTCGAAAATGAAGGATGTCTACCACGTCGATCATAAAGCCTTCCCGTACGGGAGGAGCCGTACGGGATGGTGTGAACCCCAGCGGCACACCAGGCCGAGCGGGCAACGCCTTGGGGCCGGACGAGACGAGCGCGTAGGCAGAGGTCCTGCCACGCCGGCGCCGCAACGCGGCAGGGCGGCCGGGCCATGACGACACCGCGGGGCGACGGGCGGGTCAGGACGGGGCCGCGAGGAGCGTGTTGCCCGGACCCTGGCCCGCGAGGAGCATGGTGCCCGGGCCCTGGGCCGCGCCCGGGCCGCCTACGGCCGTCACCGTCTCAGCCGTGGCCTCGCCGCCGCAGTGCGGGCAGGTGACCACGGGGGTGAAGCGCTCGCCGCAGGAGTGCACCAGGAGCGCGGGCGGGCCCCCCGGAGGCGTCGACCAGCGATCCCCCCAGGCCATCAACGTCAGCAGGGCGGGCACGATGTCGCGGCCCGCCTCGGTGAGGACGTACTCGTAACGCACCGGCCGCTCCTGGTACGGCCGCTTCTCCACGACCCCGGCCCCGACCAGGTGTTCCAGGCGGCGGGTCAGGAGGTTGCGCGAGATCCCGAGGTCCTCCGCCAGATCGTCGAACCTGCGCAGCCCCAGGAACAGGTCGCGCAGGATCAGCGGCGTCCACGGCTCGGCGACCACGCCGACGGCCTGGGCGATGGAGCAGTGCATCTCACCGAACCTGTTCATGCACCCAGGATAGTGGGTTGATAAAGTGAACCCATGACAGTTCACATTCAGGACTCACCTGCCAGGGCGTACCGCGAGGCCGGCGAGGCGCATGACGTCGACGCCCTCATCGCCACGCTCGCCGACGACGTGGTCTTCCGCTCACCCCTCAGCGCCACAGCCGGTTTCAGGGGCAAGGAGCAGGTGCGGGAGCTGTTCACGGTCGTGTTCGGCGTTCTGTCCGAGCTGCGCTACCAGAACGACATCGGCGACGAACGCACGCGGACCCTGACCGCGACCGCCCGGCTGGGCCGTCAGGAGATCCACGAGGCGACCCTGGTCGAGGTGGGCGAGGACGGACTGATCGAGGAGGTCACCATGTGGATCCGCCCTCTGCCCGGACTGACGGCGATGATGGCCGCACTCGGCCCCCGCCTCGCCCGCGCCACCGGCACGCCGGGCCTGCCCTGGCTGGTGGGAGCCGCCGTCAAGCCGCTGGCGGCGATGACCCGCCTCGGCGACAGGACCCTGGTTCCCCTTCTGACCCGCCGGCGCCCCCGCTGACTCAACTCACTGCTCCAAAGAGAGAGCACCGCTCTTGACATCAGGGCCCCTAGGCGAGAGCATTGCTCTCGCAAAAGAGCGTTGCCCTCTTCAAGGAGCACTGATGGCCCCCAGACTCACCCCCGCGGCCTTCGCCGCCGGAGGGATCCTCTTCCTCCTCTATCCCGCGATCCGCCCCTCCGCCGACGACGCCGCCACGATCGCCTCCACGGCGTGGGTCGCGGGGCACCTGGCCGCCATGCTCGGGTTCGTGCTGCTCGGCCTGGCCGTGCTCGGGCTGCACCAGGTGCTCGGCGACCGCCTGTCCCTGCGCGCCGCGGCGGTGACCTGGGTGGGCGCGGGCCTGACCCTCCCGTACTACGGCGCCGAGGACTTCGGCCTGAACGTGATCGCCCGGCGCTCGCTCAGCGACCAGGCGCCCGCGCTGATGGAGCTGGTCGAGGAGTTCAGGTACGGGCCCGTGGCGATCACCATGTTCGCCGCCGGACTCTTGTTGCTCGGCGCCGGCACGGTCATGGCCGCGATCTCCGTATGGCGGTCCGGCACGCTGCCCAAGTGGAGCGGGATGGCGCTGGCGTCGGGGTTCGTGCTGTTCATCCCGCAGTTCTTCGGCCCGTACCCGCTGCGTGTCGCGCACGGCGTCCTGGTGATGATCGGCGGGCTCTGGCTGGCGTCGGCCCTGGTCACGGCCCGGACGCGGGCCCGATCGGCGAAGGCGTGAAGACCCGACGCCCCAAGTGCGATTGGATCACCCCGCGGGTGGGAATCCCATCACGGTACCAAGCGTTAGACACCGTGGGAGACAGACCCCCCACGCAAGGGGGCCCTGTAGGAGGCATTTAGACATGGGCGAGCGCGCGCTTCGTGGCACCCGGCTCGGGGCAACCAGCTACGAGAACGACCGTAACACGGATCTGGCCCCGCGCCAGGAGGTGTCCTACACCTGTCCTAAGGGCCATCGCTTCGAGGTTCCGCTTGCAGCCGAGGCTGAAATCCCAGCGACCTGGGAGTGCCGCATGTGCGGCGTGACCGCGGTACGAGTGGACGGCGAGCAGCCGGAGTCCAAGAAGGTGAAGCCCCCGCGGACACACTGGGACATGCTCCTGGAGCGGCGGTCCATCGAAGATCTTGAGGAGGTGCTCAACGAGCGGCTCGCGGTATTGCGGGCCCAGCGTCGTAAGAGCGCCTGACCTCTTCTCACGGTGAAACCCCCGGGCGGCAAGCCCGGGGGTTTCTTCATGCCCGCAACCGCGGCCCCTTCAGGACACCAGAGCCTGGGGAGCCGACTCCTTCAGGCGGGCGTTGGCCCACCGCAGCTGCCGGAGCGTCTGGGGATGGCAGCGTTGCGCCAGCGCGAGCAGGTCCCGCCGTTTCGCCCCCTGGGCGGCCTGAGCCAGCAGCTCCCAGTCCAGGGAGACCTCCGAGGCCACCAGGTACAGGTGGCGGAAGTCGCCCAGCAGGAGCAGCCCTGGCCCCGGGCGGCGGCCGAGCCATTCGGCGGCCTTCTCACGCAGGAGGCCCACCATGGAGGGGTCGCCCGCCGGAGACGGGTCCAGGTCCAGGCCGTAGTCCTTCCCCACCTCGGCCAGGTCCCGTACGTGCTCGTTGCACCAGCCCGCGAGATCGCGGGCGACGTGGTACGTCTCGTGGTCGGTCTTGTGCCGTTCGGACATCCGCAGCAGCACGTGGGCCAGCTCGTTCTCCGAGTGGTGCAGCTCGCGGAGCAGCAGATCGAGGTTCATGACAGGGCCTCCTCGGCCTGGGCGTCGGGACCCCCGGCCGTCTCGGGGACCTCGGGAGAGACGGGCCGGGACGCCGTGGTGGTCGGCGCCCGGGACGGTGTGCCGGGGCAGACCTCCGCCAGCGAGACCCGCGCCGCGGCGGTCTTGAAGATGGGCTGCTTGGAGACCGGGTCCCAGTCCGTGATCGTCAGCTCGTTGGCCGCCCGGCCCGCTCCGGCCCCGGGCCCGCGGCCGCCGGGAAGGTCCCAGTAGCCGTAGTGGAACGGCAGGAAGATCACCCCGTCCCGCATCGCGGTGACCCGCAGCCGCGCCCGTACCGCGCCCCGGGCCGTGGCGATCTCCAGCAGGTCGCCCTCGGCGAAGCCTTCGCGGGAGGCGTCCTCGGGGGACATCTCCACCCACGGCTCCGGGGCCGCCCGCTGGAGCTGCGGCGCTCTGGCGGTCTTGGTCCTGGTGTGGAAGTGGTAGAGGGTACGCCCGGTCGTCAGCCAGAACGGGAACTCGCCGCCCGCCTGCTCGTGCGGCGGGACGTACTCGGCGGCCTTGATGATCGCCCTGCCGTCGGGGTTGAGCGCCTTGTACTCGGTGTCCGACAGCGGCGCCCCGGTGACCAGGTCGCGCCCGTAGTCCTCGCAGTAGCCGGGCGCGCTCCAGAAGCGTCCCTCGGCGTACAGGCGCTCTGTCCCGCCGGGGCGGCCGGCGTCGCACGGCCACTGGATGCCGCCGCTGCCGCGCAACCGCGCGTACGACAGCCCGCTGTAGTCGCACGGGCGCCCGCGCGAGCACTCCTTCCACGCCTCGAACGCCCCCTCCGGGTCGCTCCACTTCACCAGCGGCGCGCCGTCCTTGTCCCGCAGGTCGAGCCGGTGCGCGAGGTCCAGGAAGATGTCCAGGTCGGGGCGGGCCTCGCCGGGCGGCTCGACGGCCTTGTCCGACAGGTGGACGGTGCGGTCGGCGTTCGTGAACGTGCCGGTCTTCTCGGCCCACGTCGCGGCCGGCAGCACCACGTCGGCCAGCTGCGCGGTCTCGGACAGGAAGATGTCCTGGACGACCAGGAACAGCTGCTCCTGAGCGAGGATCGAGCGGATCCGGTCCAGCTCGGGCAGCGACACGGCCGGGTTGGTGCCGGTCACGTAGAGGAAACGGATCGAGCCCTCCTCCGCGTAGCGGAACATCTGCATGGCGTGGGTGGGCGGGGCGTAGTGCGGGATGTCCATGGGGTCGACGTTCCAGACGCGGGCCAGGTCCCGCACGTGGGCGTCGTTGGACCAGTTGCGGAAGCCGGGCAAGTCGCCGTCGGCGCCGCATTCGCGGGTGTTCTGGGCGGTCGGCTGGCCGTTCATCTGCAGGACGCCGCAGCCGGGTCTGCCCAGCATGCCGCGTACGAGATGGATGTTGTTCACCTGGACGGCGGCGGCCGTGGCCTGGTGGGCCTGGTAGAAGCCCTGCAGGACGGTGGACAGCAGCCGCTGCGCGGTGCCGATCAGGCGGGCCGCCTCGCGCAGCGCGTCCGGAGGGACGCCGCAGATCCGCGCGGCCTCCTCCACCGGGAAGTCGTGCACCCTTTTCCGTAGCTCCTCGAAGCCGACCACGTGGTCGCGCAGGTACCGCTCGTCGATCCAGCCGTTGGCGATGATCTCGTGGAGCAGACCGTTCATCAGCGCGACGTTGGTGCCGGGGCGGTTGGCCAGGTGCACGGTGGCGGCGCGGGCCACCGGGGTCTCGCGCGGGTCCACGCAGACGAGCGCGGGCGGGTTCGGGCCGGCGAGCCGGTCGAGGATCCGCGTCCACAGGACGGTCTGGGTCTCGGCCACGTTGTGCCCGTACAGCGCGATGACGTCGGCGTGGTCGACGTCGGTGTAGGAGCCGGGCTGCCCGTCGCAGCCGAACGACTCCTTGAGCGCGGCCGCCGCCGTCGCCGTGCACAGCCGGGTGTTGCCGTCCAGGTGGTTGGTGCCGATGCCGCCGTGCGCGATCAGGGCGAGCGTGTAGTACTCCTCCAGGAACAGCTGGCCGGTGGTGTAGAAGCCGATCGCGCTCGGCCCCTGTTCGTCCAGGAGCTCCCTGGCCCGGACGGCGACCCGTTCCATCGCGGTGTCCCAGTCGGTCTCGACCAGCCGTCCGTTCTGGCGGACGAGTGGGCGTACGAGCCGGTCGGGCGCGTTGACGGCCTGCCAGCCGTACAGGTCCTTCGGCCCGAGGCGGCCGTGGTTGACGCGGTCCTCGGCGCGCCCGCGCACCCCGACCACGCGTCCGCCCTTGACGGCGATGTCCAGGCCGTCACCGTTGCTGTGCAGGATGGTCGCGCTCTGCACCCAGCGGTCCACGTCCTGCGCGTGTACCCCGGGTTCGAGGAAGGAGTCGACGCGGACCGGCCAGGGCTCCCCCGCCCCGTACGGCGTCCGCGTCCCCCATGGCTCGGCGATCCTGTCCACGTGCGGCATGCGTCCCTCCCGCGAGTCGTTCGATCCCGAACGCATGCCCCGTGGGTAAAAAGTCAGTCGCGGTCTTCGCGGAGAACCTCGCCGTGGACCACCCGGCCGCCGTGCGCCGCTCCGGTGTCCTGGCCGGTCGGGAAGAGATGCGAGTACGGGGAGCTCGCGGCCAGCTTCTTGACCCTGCGGTCGAAGAACCAGGCGCCCAGCCGGCGCATCAGGGGCCGGGTGAACGGCAGGATGCACAGGAACCCGAACACGTCGGTGAAGAACCCCGGCGTCAGCAGCAGCGCGCCGCCCACCAGGACCAGGCCGCCGTCGGCCAGCTCACGGTCGGGCATCCGGCCGGACCGCAGCGCCTCCTGCAGCGCCTGCCAGGCCCTGCGCCCCTCACGGCGCACCAGCCACGCGCCCAACAGGCTGTCGGCGATGAGCAGGGCCACGGTCGCGGGGCCGCCGATGACCGAGCCGATCTGGATCAGCAGCCAGATCTCCAGGACGGGGACGACCAGGAAGGCCAGGAAGAGCAGGAGCCGCATCGTTTCCTCGATTCCGCACAAGCGCGTTACAGCACGAACAACGCGCGGCGACCGGAAAGCGTTCCGTCCGTCCTGAGACCACGCTCAGTTACGGCCGCCGCCGCGCAGCCGCTTGGGCAGGCCGGTGACGCCCCACAGGCCGATGCGCCACAGCGCCTCGGACATGACCTTGCCGCTCATCTTGCTCTTGCCGATCGTGCGCTCCACGAACGTGATCGGCACCTCCACCACCCGCAGCCCGTGCTTGGACGTGCGCAGCGTCAGGTCGACCTGGAAGCAGTAGCCCTGCGACTCCACACCTGACAGGCCCACCTTCTCCAGGGTGGCGGCGCGGTAGGCGCGGAACCCGGCGGTCGCGTCGCGTACGGGCAGGCCCAGCATGACCCGGGTGTAGAGGTTGGCGCCCTTGGACAGCAGCTCACGCCGATGGGGCCAGTTGACCACCTTGCCGCCGGGCACGTAACGGGAGCCGATCGCCAGGTCGGCGCCGTCGACCAGCGCCTCGAGCAGCTTGGGCAGCTCCTCGGGCTGGTGCGAGCCGTCGGCGTCCATCTCCACGAGGACGTCGTAGCCCTCCCGCAGGCCCCAGCGGAACCCGGCGATGTAGGCGGCGCCGAGGCCCTGCTTGGCCTCCCTGTGCAGGACGTGCACGTGATCGTCGGCGGCGGCCAGCCCGTCGGCGACCTCGCCCGTGCCATCAGGGCTGTCGTCGTCGGCCACGAGCACGTTGGCCTCCGGCACCGCGGCCCGAATCCGCTCCACGATCGTAGGCAGATTGTCGCGCTCGTTGTAGGTGGGCACGACGACGAGCACCCGGCCGAGAGTCTCCATCATCAATCGTTCCTCATCCGATCGCCTCGCCGCCTGCCACGCCATGCGGCGACTCCTGCCGCCGCCACTCCCATCACCATCAATGCCCATTCGGGAAGCGCGCCCACTTTTGTGGCGATCGTTTCCTGGGTGCGTACGGGCACCTTGACCACATTCATGTCCGCGACCAGTTCGCGGGTCCGCCAGGAGACCTTACCGTCAGGTCTGATGTACGCGGAGATCCCCGTGGTGGCGGCGGCCACCACCGCCCTGTTGTGCTCCACGGCGCGCAGCTTGTACATGGCCAGTTGCTGCGGCGGCAGGTTGGACAGGGCGTAGGTGGCGTTGTTGGCCTGCATCACCAGGGGGGTGCCTCCGGCGCGTACGGTGCCGCGCACGGTGTCGTCGTAGGCGACCTCGTAGCAGTTGACCGCGCCGATCGTGACCGGCCCCATCTTAAGGTCGCCCGGCTTGTCGCCCGCGACCGACTGCCTGCCGACCAGGCTCGCCCGCTTCCACAGGGCCAGCACGATGTCCTTGAACGGCGTGTACTCCCCGAACGGGACCAGGTGCTGCTTGTCGTAGTAGGCGCCGGGCCCGGTCACCGGGTCCCACACGAGGCTGCGGGTGGCGCGGTTCTCGTCGCCGATCGCGACCACGGCTCCGATCAGCGTGGGCACGCCGACGTCCTGGACGGAGTCCTGGATGATCTGGCGGGCGTACGGGTCGCTGTAGGGGTCGATGTCGGTGGAGTTCTCGGGGAGGGCGACGAAGTCGGGTTTGGGGAGCTTTCCCGCGCGTACGGCTTCAGCCAGGCGTTTCGTCTCGTTAGCATGATTTTTCAGGACAACCGCGGGTTCGTCGCCCAGGAAGCCCATGCCCCTTCCCGGGACGTTCCCCTGGACGATGCCGACGTTGACGGTCCGCCCCTCGTCGCCCGGCCTGGGGATCGCCAGGGTCAGGACCGGCACGGCCAGCGCCAGCGCCGCGGGCACGGCCCTGCGCCATGCGGCATTGCCCTGTGGGGCCTCGGGGCCGGCCTGGGGCCTGACCAGGGCGGCGTAGGCCAGCAGGGCACCGCACAGGGCGACGGCGAAGGACACCAGCGGCGCGCCGCCCAGCGCGGCGTACTCGGTGAACAACGACTCGCTCTGGCTGAACGCCACCCGTGCCCAGGGGAACCCGCCGATGGGCACCAGGCCGCGCGCCCACTCCATGGCCACCCACAACCCGCCGAACCACAACGGCCAGGCCCGCAGCCTGAACACCAGCGCGGCCAGCGCGGCCATGGCGGCGTAGAACACGCTTTCCGTGCCGACCAGCATGAGCCAGACGTCGTCGCCGATGGTCCGCACCCAGGCGAGGGTGGGCAGCAGGAACACCACGGCCGTCAGATAACCGAGCCAGGCGGCCCTCCTGGGCCTGGCGCCGTAGAGGGACGCGACGATCAGCCCGATGCCGAGCGGGGCGCACAGCCACCAGTCGAGCGGGGGGAACGCGGCGTAGAGCGCCAGCCCACCGGCCACGCCCGCCACCACCCGTGCGGCGAGCACCCCCCGGCCCTCCACGCGCCCGCCTCGCGCGGATGCGGATGACGCGGGGCCGGTCGTTGACTCGGGAATGGAGGCCGTCGTTGACTCGGACGCGGTGCCGGGCGGCGGCATGGCCCCGGGCGCGGACGTGGGCGCCGACGCGGGCGTAGGAACAGGCGCGGCCTCGGACACGGTCGCGGTGCCAGACGCGAGCACGGCATCGGACGTGGCGGCGGCTGCGGCGTCGGACGCGAGCGCGGCCCCAGACGTGGGTGCCGACGCGGGCGCGGCATCCGAAGAGGGCGCGGTGTCCGACGGGGCGGCTACGGGCGCGGCGTCGGAGGACCAAACGGCGTCGGCCGTGGCGGCGACGGGTGCGGGGGCGGCGTCGGTGGGCGGTGCCGCGTCGGGTGCGGGCGTTCCCCCGTCGCCGGTCGAAGGCGAAGCCTCGGGAGAAAGCGAAGCGTCGGGAGAAAGCGAGCCGTCGGGAAGCGTTCCGTTCACAGGCGCCTCCGGCGCGGCGGCGGCCGGTGGCGGGGCATCGGCATGCGAAGAGTCGCGCCCGGGGGTGGGCGGTAGGTTCGTTCTCTCCTGAACCACTCCGGGGTCTCCTCCGCCGAATCGCACGCCTGCTTGCGAAAACGCTACCGCCCCGCGGGCGCGCTCAAAGCCAGCGCGGCACCAGAAGATCGAAAGAATCGGCATTTCAGGGGGCGGCAGGGTGATCCCGCGGCCTACGGGATCACCCGGCGCACATGTCGGTCCTGCGCACGAGAGCGGGAAGAGGGCCCGGAAACCCTTCGGACCGGACCCGTCTCGTCGGCGGCGAGCGCGGAATTCCGTTGTCTACTGGGCTCCCGGACCCGTCCCGGGTCCAACCCCCCGCCCGGTTGGGGTGCCCCGACTCGACGGACCGACGGCCCTGCACCTGGCTGTGTGGACGAAGTCACGCTCCGTCACGGACGCAGGATCCGACGATGTCAGAGACGGCCAACCGGCCAAGTCCCGTGCTGGACTGCGCAGCAAACTACCGACTCCACCTCAGATGTCAACCGTGTCCCGATCAGCAGAAACATCAAGTTTTCGCAGGTAGGACATGGGCCGGAAGCCGATCAAAGCTCATTTGGGCGCCGGTGAGCGGCTTGGCAGGCCACTCAGCGCCCGCGACAGCGGCCGCTCGTGCACCACCCCGAGCCGCTGTGTGGCACGGGTGAGAGCAACATACAGGTCGCTCGGGCCGCGTGGCGACTGGGCGGCGATGAGGTCGGGTTCGGCCACGATCACCGAGTCGAACTCCAGCCCCTTCGCGTCCGCCACCGCCATCACGGCCACCGGGGCGTCAAGAGCCGCCGCCGCCCCGGCCCGCCCCGAGGAAGACCCCGCAGAACTTCCCGAAGCGGACCCCTCAGAACGCCCCGAACCGGTCCCCGGGGAGCGGCCCGAACCGGGCGTCACCACGACCGCGCCCGTGACCACGGCGGCCACCTCGGCGCCCAGCGGCTCCAGCAGCGCGTCAGGCACCACCACGGCGACCTTGCCGCCCTCCCCGACCTCGGCCTTGGCCAGCTCCGGCAGCGCCGACAGCGGCGCCGACCACGGCTGCACGCCTGCTTCGCGCACAGAGGTCGGAGCCTGCAACGAGGGGTCGATGGTGGCCAGGACGCGGGCGGCCACCGCCATCAGCTCCACCGGCGTGCGGTAGTTGACGGTGAGCCGCTCCTGCCGCCACCGCCCGGCCACGTACGGGTCGAGGACCTCCTCCCACGACCGCGCCCCGGCGGCCGACCCGGTCTGCGCGATGTCCCCGACGATGGTCATCGAGCGCGTCGGGCACCGCCGCATGACGGCCCGCCACGCCATCGGCGACAGCTCCTGCGCCTCGTCCACGATCACGTGCCCGTAGGCCCACGTGCGGTCGGCCGCGGCGCGTTCGGCGGTAGTGAGGTAGGGGCCCTCGCCGCGCTGGCGCTCGGCCAGGCGCTCGGCCTCCATGACGTCGGACAGCCCGGTCAGCTCCAGGACCTCGCGGGCGTAGGCGAGTTCGGCCTCGCGCTCGCGCTCCTCGGCCTGCCTGGCCGCGGCCAGCTCCTCTTCGGCCTGCATCGCGGTGGCGCGCAGCACCTGTTCGTCGATCTCGCCGAGCAGCTCGGCGGCCTCGTCCAGCAGCGGCACGTCCGACTCGGTCCACTCCCCGCCGTCGCGCCGCAGCAGCGCGCGTTCCTCCGGGCTCAGCCCCGAGGCCGCGTACCCGAGGCGCTCCGGGGAGCCGTACAGGCCGAGCAGGAGCCGCTGCGGCGTCAGGTACGGCCACAGCCGGTTGAGCGCGGACTTGACCACCGGCTCGGTGCGCAGCTCCTCGCGCAGGTCGGCCAGCTCCTCCTCGTCGATGAGCCCCTTGCCGATCTTGCGGGCCTGCTGCCTGGCCAGGGCGTTGAGCAGCGAGCGAACGAACACGGCGCGGGCCTGGTTGTGGGGGCGGCGGGAACGGGTGGCCTTGTTCCTGGCGGCCTCGAGCATGGACTGGTCGATGGTGAGCGTGATGCGCCCGATGGTGACATCGACGGGTTTGCGCGGCACCCGCTGCCGGTCGCGCACGGCCTTGGCGATCACCTCGGCCATGCGCAGGTCACCCTTGAGCGCGGCCACCTCGGGGCGCTCCCTGGCGGCGGCGGTCACGCCCGGGTACAGCTCCCCGACCGTGGACAGCAGCACGTCGGTCTCGCCCAGCGAGGGCAGGACCTGCTCGATGTAGCGCAGGAAGGTGAGGTTGGGCCCGAGGATGAGCACGCCGCGGCGCTCGAGGCGTTCGCGGTGGGTGTAGAGCAGGTACGCGGCGCGGTGCAGGGCCACGACGGTCTTGCCTGTGCCGGGGCCGCCCTGCACGACCAGCACGCCGTTCAGGTCGCTGCGGATGACGCGGTCCTGCTCGCCCTGGATGGTGGCGACGATGTCGCGCATGCGGCCCGTGCGCCGCTCGTCGAGCGCGGCCAGCAGCGCGGCCTCGCCGTTGAGCGTGGCGCGGTCGTCGTCGGTGAGCGAGTCGAGGTCCAGCAGGTCGTCGTCGACGACGACCACGGTGCGGCCCTTGGTCTGCAGGTGGCGGCGCCTGGTCACGCCCATCGGCGCGGCCGGCGTGGCGCGGTAGAACGGCTGCGCCACCGGCGCCCGCCAGTCGATGAGCAGCCGCATCTGCTCGTCGTCGGTCATGCCGATCTTGCCGATGTACAGCCGGCCCTCGTCGAGGTGATCGAGGCGACCGAAAACCAGGCCGCGCTCGACCGCCCACAGCCGCGCGAGCCTGGTGGCGTACATCTCGGCGAACGTGTCGCGCTCCGACCTGTTCTGCATCGTGCCGACGGCCCCCGCGGCCAGGACCTCCTTGAGCTGTCGCTGGGTACGCTCGCGCAGCTCGTCGAGGCGGTCGTAGAGTCGGGTGACGTACGCCTGCTCCCTGGCGAGCTCTGTTTGACGAGTTGCCGCCTGACCATTATTGTGGTTAATGGGACACTCCGGGCCATTCTGCTTGTTGTTACGACAAACGACGACATTAGCATGCCTGTTGAGGCACTCCATCTCTTTCCTCTTGATCCCCTCCTGTTACGTCTTGGTCTCACCCCTTGACCGGCACGGGCCAACTCCTTATGTTCCGAGTTAGGAAACTTTCCTAACTCGCTAGCAAGGAGATCCATTCGTGAGCGGTCCGGTCCCGGGGACCCCTAGTCTGCTACGCGCCATCAATGATCGCGCCGCCCTGCAGGCCCTCCTCGAACGCGGCCCGCTGACGCGCCCCGAGATCGGCACGCTGACCGGGCTGTCCAAGCCGACAGCATCTCAACTGCTCTCCCGCTTGCAGGAGGCGGGGCTGGTCGTGCTCGACGGCATCAGGGAGGGCCTGCCCGGGCGTACGGCCGAGGTCTACCGCATCAACCCGGCGGCGGCGTACGTGGCCGCTCTCGACGTCACCCCGGACCGGATCGAGGCCAAGGTGGCCGACATCACCGGCACGATCGTCGGCGAGCACACGCTGCCGACCCCGCGCCGGCCCCACGGCGAGCTCGTGGACCGCCTCGACGCCGCCCTGCGGGGCGCGAACCCGCCGGACAAGCCGCGCAGGGTCGTGATCGGCGTACAGGCAGCGGTCGACCCGTCCACCGGCAGGCTCGGGTACGCCGCGGCCAAGGACGTGCCAGGATGGCAGATCCCCGACCTGGTGCCCGCCCTCAGCGCGGGCCTGGGTGTGCCGGTGGACGTGGAGAACAACGTCAACCTCGTCGCGCTGGCCGAGCAGGCGCACGGCGCCGCCCAGGGTCATCAGGACTTCGTGCTGCTCTGGGCCGACGAGGGCATCGGCGCGGCCATCGTGCTGGGCGGGCGCATGCACAGGGGGGCCACGGGCGGCGCGGGCGAGGTGGGCTACATGCCGACCCCGGGCGCGCCCACGGCCCGCGAGGCGGGGCGCTACGCCAACCACGGCTACCAGGCGCTCACAGGCGGCCCGGCCGTGCTGAAGCTGCTGCGCTCCTACGGCGTGCGCGGCGCCGACTTCCAGCACGCCGTCGCCAACGCCGTCAAGGCGGCCCAGGGCAAGGGGCAGAAGGCCGACGACGCCAGGGCCGGGCTGCGCGACATCGCCGCCCGCCTGGCCGTGGGGCTGGCCGCCATCACCTCCGTGGTCGACCCAGGGCTGGTGATCCTGACCGGCGGCATCGTGCTGTCGGGCGGCGAGACCCTGCGCGAGCTGGTCGAGCACGAGCTGCACGCGCTCACCATCCCGCAGCCCCGGGTCCGCCTGTCGAACGTCGAAGGCAACCCCGTCCTGGCCGGCGCCCTCGATCTCGCCCTCCACACCGTCCGCGACGAGGTCTTCAGCTCAACCGTGGCCGCGTCCGGCGGCTCACCGCAGGTAGCGGCTTCCGCACCTACCTTCTCACCATGATCCCCGGCAGGAGGCACCCCCCGTGCGCTTCGTCCCCCTGGCGGTCACCGCGGCTCTCGCGCTGACCGCGTGCACTCTGACCGGGTGCACAGCGAACAAGGAGGCAGGGCCGTCGCTCGGCGCCCAGCCCAGACCCTCGGGCTCCGCCTCGCAGCCCCTCCCCGCGGCCACACTGGAGCTGTGGCACGGCTTCTCCACCGATGCCGAGGTCAAGGCGTTCGAGGACGCCATCAAGGGCTTCAACCAGAAATTCCCGCAGATCACCGTCAAGGCCGTCAAGGGCGTCCAGGACGATCAGATCACCCACGCCATCCGCGGCGGGAACGCACCCGACGTGGCGGCCTCGTTCACGACCGACAGCGTCGCCCAATGGTGCAAGTCGGGATCGTTCCAGGACCTGACCCCGGTGATCAAGCAGGACGGCATCGACTTGTCGGTGCTGCCGGAGGTGGCGCGGGCCTACTCGAGCTTCGAGGGCAAGCAGTGCACGCTGCCGCTGCTGGCCGACGCGTACGGCCTCTACTACAACAAGGCCCTGATGAAGGGCAACGCGCCGCCCAAGACGCTGAGCGAGCTGACGGCGCTGGCCAAGAAGCTGACCGTGCGCGACGCCGACGGCACGATCAAGGTGGCCGGCTTCATCCCGAGCGTCCAGTACTACGAGAACAGTCCCAGCCACCTCGCCCCCATGGCGGGCGCCAAGTGGTACAACGACGACGGCACCTCGGCCATCGGCTCCGACCCTGCCTGGAAGAAGCTGCTCACCTGGCAGAAGGAGCTCGTCGACTGGTACGGCTACGCCAACCTGGAGAAGTTCCGCAAGAGCCTGGGCGACGAGTGGAGCGCCAAGCACCCGTTCTACGAGGGCAAGGTCGCCATGGTGCTCGACGGTGAGTGGCGTAACGCCATGATCGCCGGCGACGCGAAGGACCTCGACTACGGCACCGCTCCCCTGCCCGTCGCCGACGACCGGCCCGACCTGTACGGCAGCGGCTTCACCGCGGGCACCGTGATCGGCGTGCCGAAGGGCGCCAAGCATCCGCAGCAGGCGTGGGAGCTGATCAAGCACCTCACCACCGACACCGCCTCGCTGGTGACGCTGTCGAACGCGCTGCGCAACGTCCCCACGACGAAGGCGGCGATGGACTCCCCCGATCTCGCCAAAGACGCCAACTTCAAGACTTTTCTGGATATCTTCGCCCATCCGAAGACCTCGACCATCCCCGCCAGCGTGAACAGCGTCTTCAACCAGGAGGCCCTGTCCAGCTTCATCGAGAAGTGGGAGAAGGGCGCCGTACCCGACCTCGACGCCGGGCTGAAGAGCGTCGACAAGCAGATCGACGACAAGCTGAAGCTGTCCGGGGGCTGAGGTGACCTCGCTCGCTGACGTGTGGCGGCGCCGCGAGGGCCTGCGCGCTCTCGTGTGGCTGTCGCCATGGCTGGCCGGACTGGCGATCTTCTTCGTCTACCCGCTGCTGTCCACGGTGTACTTCTCCTTCCACCGCTACGACATGTACACCCTCGAGTTCGCCGGCCTGGACAACTACCGCTACCTGTTCGAGGACCCGAGAGTGCTGACCTCGGCGAAGAACACGCTGTGGCTGGTGCTCATCATGGTGCCGGCGACCGTGCTGTGCTCGCTGGCGCTGGCGCAGCTCGTGGTCAGGCTCAAGGCCGGGGCCGGGCTGTTCCGCACGATCTTCTACCTGCCGTCGCTGGTGCCGCTGGCGGCCGGCACGATCACGTTCGTCTTCCTGATGAACCCGGCGACCGGGCCGTGGAACCAGTTTCTCGCCCTGTTCGGCATCCAGGGGCCCGACTGGTTCGGCGACCCGGCCTGGTCCAAGCCGAGCCTGACGCTGCTGTCGCTGTGGAGCTGCGGCCAGCTCGTCGTGATCTTCATGGCCGCGCTGCTCGACGTGCCCCGGCACCTGTACGAGGCCGCCGCCATCGACGGGGCGGGCCCGTGGCGGCAGTTCCGCAGCGTGACGCTGCCGGCGATCGCGCCGGTGCTGATGTTCTCGCTGGTCACGAACGTCATCTTCGCCCTGCAGTACTTCACGCAGGCGATGATCGCCTCCCGCGTGGCCTCGGGCGCGACCGACTCCCCCGGCAGCTCGTTCTCGCCCGGCTATCCGGACGAGTCGCTGCTCACGCTGCCGCAGTGGCTGTTCCAGGTCGGCTTCCGCGACTACACCATGGGGTACGCCTGCGTACTCGCGCTGCTCCTGTTCGCCACCTCGATGATCTTCACGTTGATCCTGCTGCGGCAGTTCCGCCGGGCCGAGGAGGCGTCATGAGCGCCACGGTGACCGCGCCGCCCCGCACGGTGGCCACGCACACGCGCCACGACGGCGTCAGGGCCCGCAGGCGGCGGCTGCTGGTCTGGATCGCCACCCACGCCCTGGCCGTCGCGCTGGCGCTGATGTTCCTGGCGCCGGTGGTGTTCATCGGGCTGACCGCGCTGATGACCGACCAGCAGGCGCTGACCAGCGACCTGTGGCCACGCAGCTGGAACTGGGACAACTTCGCCGTGGTGTTCGAGAAGTCGATGCTGCTGCGGTGGGCGGCCAACACGCTCATGTACGCGGTGCTCGGGACGCTCTTCACCGTGGTGTCGTCCGTTCCGGTGGCGTACGCGCTGGCCCGCTTCCGCTTCCCTGGGCGGCGGCTGGCGTTCCTGCTGGTGATCACCGCGATGATGCTGCCGCCGCAGGTCATCGCGGTGCCGATCTATCTGGTGTGGGCGCGGCTGGGGCTGACCGACAGCCTGTGGCCGCTGATCCTGCCGATGCTGCTCGGGGACGCGTTCTCGATCTTCCTGCTGCGGCAGTTCCTGGTCACGATCCCGCGCGACTACACCGACGCGGCCAAGGTGGACGGCTGCTCGGACCTGACGATCCTGGTCAGGGTGATCCTGCCGATGGCCCGCCCGGCGGTCGCGGCGGTCGCCCTGTTCCAGTTCTTCTACTGCTGGAACGACTACTACGGGCCGCTGCTGTACGCCGGCGTCGAGCAGGGCCATCTGACGCTGTCGCTCGGCCTGGCCACGTTCAAGGCGTTCCACAGCGTGCAGTGGAACCTCACCATGGCCGCCACGCTGCTGGTGACCGCACCGGTGATCATCGTGTTCTTCTTCGCCCAGCGAGTGTTCATCGAGGGCGTGACTTTGACGGGGGTGAAGGGTTGAAACTGGCCGTGGTCGGGGGTGGCTCGACGTACACGCCTGAGCTGATCGACGGGTTCGCGCGACTGCGCGACGAGCTGCCGGTGACGGAGATCGCCCTGATCGACCCCGACGCGACGCGCCTGGAGCTGGTGGCGGGCGTGTCGCGGCGGATGCTGGCGCACGCGGGGCACCCGGCGCGCGTGCTGGCCACCTCCTCGGTCGAGGAGGGGGTCGCGGGGGCCCGGGTGGTGCTGTTCCAGCTCAGGGTGGGCGGGCAGGCGGCCAGGGAGGTGGACGAGACGCTGCCGCTGCGCTGCGGGTGCGTGGGGCAGGAGACGACAGGCGCGGGCGGGCTGGCCAAGGCGCTGCGCACGGTGCCGGTCGTGCTGGAGATCGCCTCCGTCGTACGGTCGCTCGCGCCGCAGGCGTGGATCGTGGACTTCACCAACCCCGTCGGCATCGTCACCCGGGCCCTCCTCGACGCCGGGCACCGGGCGATCGGGCTGTGCAACGTGGCGATCGGCTTCCAGCGCCACTTCGCCGCCGAGCTGGGGGTGGACCCCTCGCGGATCTCGCTCGGCCACGTCGGGCTCAACCACCTGACCTGGGAGCGGGCCGTCTACCTGGACGGGCAGGACGTCCTGCCGTCCATCCTGCGCACCCACGGCCAGGAGATCGCCGACAGCCTCGGGCTGCGGCCGGCCCTGCTGGAGCGGCTCCGCGCGATCCCGTCGTACTATCTGCGCTACTTCTACGCGCACGACGCGGTGGTCCGCGAGCAGCGCTCGAAGCCGTCGCGGGCGGCGGAGGTGGCGGCGCTGGAGCGCCGGTTGCTGGAGCTGTACGCCGACCCCGCCGTGGTGACGAAGCCGGAGCTGCTGTCGGAGCGGGGCGGGGCGTTCTATTCGGAGGCGGCCGTGGCGCTGATCGCGTCGCTGCTCGGGGACCGGGGCGACACTCAGATTGTCAACGTGCGCAACGCCGGTACGCTGCCGTTCCTCGACGACGAGGCGGTGATCGAGGTGCCGGCGACCGTCGGGGCGGGCGGGGCGGTGCCGCTGCCGGTGCCCGCCGTCGAGCCCCTGTACGCCGGGCTGATCGCGCACGTGTCCGCGTACGAGACGCTCGCCCTGGAGGCGGCCCTGCACGGCGGGGCGGACCGGGTGCGGGACGCGCTGCTCGCCCACCCCCTGGTCGGGCAGGACGAGATCGCCGAGGAGCTGACGGGCCTGCTGCTGGAGGCCAACCGCGCGCACCTGCCCTGGACGGTGGGCTAGTGGCAAGCCCCAGGCTCGTGCTCGCCGTGGACGGCGGCAACAGCAAGACCGACGTCGCGGTGGTGTCGGAGGACGGCCAGGTGCTCGCCACAGGCCGTTCTGGCGGGTTCGCACCGCAGCGCGACGGGGTGGAGGCGGCGGTGAGCGTCGTGGAGCAGGCGCTCTCGACGCTGCCGCGGCCCGCGGGCGGGTTCGACCACGTGTCGGCCTGCCTGGCGGGGGCGGATCTGCCCGTCGAGGAGGAGGCTCTGGCGCGGGAGCTCGCCGCCAGAGGGCTCGGCGGGGACGTGGTGGTGCGCAACGACACGTTCGCGCTGCTGCGGGCGGGCGCGTCGGCCCCCTGGGGGGTCGCGGTCGTGTGCGGGGCGGGCATCAACGCGGTCGGCGTCTCCCCCACCGGCGCCGTGGCCCGATTCCCCGCACTCGGCCGGATCAGCGGCGACTGGGGCGGCGGCCAGGGCCTGGCGGAGGAGGCACTGTGGTACGCCGCCCGCGCCGAGGACGGCCGGGGCACCCCGACCGCGCTGACCGGCCTGATCACCTCACACTTCGGCACGGCGACGGTCGAGGAGCTCGTGCTGGAGGTGCACTTCGGCCGCCTGGCCGAGGACCGGCTGCACGAGCTTTCGCCGGGCGTCCTGGCCATGGCCGCGGACGGGGACGCGGTGGCCAGGTCGCTGGTGGAGCGGCAGGCGGAGGAGGTGACGGTGCTGGCCGAGGTCTGCCTGCGCCGCCTGGGCCTGCTGGAGACGCCGGCGGAGGTGGTGCTGGGCGGGGGCATGCTGACGGCCCGGGATCCGCTGCTGATGTCACTGCTGGACTCGGCGTTCGCGGTACGGGCGCCGCGGGCGAAGCTCGTGCTGGCCGACGTGCCCCCGATCGTGGGGGCGGCGCTGCTCGGCCTGGAGCACCTCGGGGCCGCGGAGGCCGCCAAGACCCGCCTGCGCGCCCGCTACGACCCCTCGGGGGCGGGCTAGGGCCGTCCTGGGCCAGTTGCACGGGGCAGCAGCTGGACCAGGGCGGAGATGAGCAGGGTGACGGCGATGAGGTAAACCAGGCCGTGCCGGAAGGCCGGGCCGACGCCGTCCGCGACGGCGCCGTAGAAGACGATGCCGACGGCCCCGACACCGAGGGCCGAGCCGACCTGCTGGGTGGTCGTGAGCACGCCCGCGGCCGACCCGATGTGCCGGGGGCTGACCCGGGCCAGGACGGTGCTCATGATGGGCGCGAGCGCGAGCCCCATGCCGAGCCCGTCGAGCAGCAGCGCGGGAACGAGCCAGCCGAGCGGCCGGTCCTGCGCGACCAGCGCCAGCAGCGCGGCCAGGCCGGCCGCCCTGGTCAGGCCGCCCAGGGCGATCACCTGCCGGCCCAGGCGTGCGGCGAGCCTTGGAGCCAGGAGCGAGCCGGCCAGGTAGCCCGCGCCGATGGGGATGAAGATCAGGCCGGCCTGGAGGGCGTCGAGGTGGCGGCCGTCCTGCACGTACAGGGCGAAGATCAGGAAGTACGCGGACATTCCCATGGTGAAGGCGAGCTGGGTGAACAGCCCGGCGGTGAAGGCCCGTTCGCCGAACATGGCCGGATCGATCAGCGGCGCGTCGTGGCGGCGCCTGCCGTACGCGGCGAACAGGGCGGCGGCCAGCGCGAACGACAGCCAGATCCACGCCGGCCAGCCCTGCTCGCGGCCCTCGATCAGCGGCAGCAGGACGGCCACCAGCCCGACGGTCACCAGCGCGGTCCCGCCCAGATCGAGGCGTACGGCGCCTTCCGAACGGCTCTCCGGCACCACACGCCCCACCAGGGCCAGCGCGACGGCGCCGATGGGCACGTTGATCAGGAAGCAGGCCCGCCAGCCGAGCCCGAACAGGTCCGCCTGGATGATCAGGCCGCCGGCGAGCTGGCCGAACACCGCGGCGAGGCCCATGGTCAGCGCGTACGCGTTGATGGCCCTGGCCTGGGCGCTCCCGGAGTAAGTGGCGCGCAGGATGGCCAGCACCTGCGGCGTCAGCAGCGCCGCGGACACGCCCTGGGCGATGCGGGCGGCGATGAGGGTGGCCGGCGTGGGTGCCAGGCCGCAGGCGACGGAGGCGGCGGTGAACAGCGCCAGGCCTATGGCGAACATGCGCCGGCGGCCGGCGATGTCGCCGAGGCGCCCGCCGAGGACGAGCCCGGAGCCGTAGGCCAGGCCGTACCCGGCGACGACCCATTCGACGGCGGCCGTGCCGGCGTGCAGGTCGCGCTGGATGGCCGGGATCGCGACGTTGACGATGAAGAAGTCGAGGATGGTGATGAACACGCCGGTCAGGACCGTGGGGAGGGTGCCCGTGCGGGCCGAGGGAGTAGATAGAACAGTCGGTATACTCACAGCCGAATTAGATAGAATGATCGGTATACGGTCAAGGGCGTTCCAGAGATCGACGAGGTGACCATGACGCGACCAGGACCCCGCGAGCGGCTGCTCGAGACCGCCCGCGACCTCACCTACACCGAGGGCGTGCACGTCGGCGTGGATGCCATACTCAAGCAGGCCGACGTCGCGCGCCGCTCGCTCTACCAGCACTTCGGCGGCAAGGACGAGCTCATCGCCGAAGTCCTGCGCACCGCCGGCGCCACCACACGGGAGCGCTACCACCAGGTCATGGACGCCGCCGGCGACGACCCGCGCGACCGCGTGCTCGCCGTCTTCGACGAGCTCGACCGGATCGCCACGCGCTCGCCGTTCCACGGCTGCCGATACACCGCCGCCGAGCTCTCCCTGAGCGATCCCGGCCATCCGGCGCACGCGGCGGTGCGCGCGTACAAGGACGGGCTGCACGAGCTGTTCGCGGCCGAGCTGACCCGCCTCGGCCACCCCTCTCCCGGCTTCGGCGCCGACCAGCTGCTCGTCCTCATCGACGGGGTGCTGGCGCACGCCGTGACCCGCCCCGCCGCCCGCCCGGCCCTGGCGGCCCGCGCGCTGGCCCAGGTCATCGTGGACCAGGCCGGCTCACCGCCCGCCTAGGGGTGTCGGCAAGACTCATGTACTGAGGTACACGCGATTGCGTCGGCCCAGACCAGCAGGGGTCTGTTCCTGGCTGATGGGCCGATCTTGAAAACGCCCTTGCTGTGCCTTGGCGCTATCGGCGGGGTCGGCGGGCAGGCGGCCACAGAGGAGGCTTTCTGCGACGATTCTGGGTGCCGATGAGCGGATCGCCGATGCCCGGCGTTCGCATCGGGTGCTCGCCGAGGGACCCTGGCCGACGATCGGGTCGGTGGAGACTCTCCTTCTGCCCGGGCCGCATGGGTCGGTGCCGGTACGGGCCCATACCCCCGGCACGGGGACAGGGCCGTACGGGGCGCTCGTCTACCTGCACGGCGGTGGGTGGACCGTGGGCACGTTGGACGAGTTCCAGATCCCGATGCGGATCTTCGCCGAGCGGTCCCGATCTGCGTTGACGCAATCGCGTGTACCTCATGACGCGACTCGTACCGACAGCCCGCCTGGAAGTGACGGCCATCCCCGCGAGGCCGCGTTCCTGCCGCCGATCCCGGCGGCGACGAGATCGAGCGCCGTTCCAGCGTCCGTCGCGTGGAGGTCGGGCAAGGCCGCGGTGGCGCGATGGCGTTCGTCATCGTGGGGTACGAATTCCGCTGTGACGGCGAGCGCGATCGGCGCACCACCCTCCATCACCCGCCCCATCACCGAGAAGGCATGACCATGCTCACCTCTGAGGAACAAGCCGTCGTCGACACGGTCCGCGACTTCGTCGACCGCGAGGTCCGGCCCGTCGCCCGCGACCTGGAACACGCCGACGAGTACCCCGGCAAGCTCATCGAGCAGATGAAACAGCTGGGCATCTTCGGCCTGGCCATCCCCGAACCCTGGGGCGAGGCACCGGTGTCCATGCCGTGCTACGCCCTGGTCACCGCCGAGCTGGCGCGCGGCTGGATGAGCCTGGCCGGTGCCATGGGCGGGCACACCGTGGTGTCCAAGCTCATCCTCGCCTTCGGTACGCAAGAGCAGAAGGACCATTACCTGCCCAAGATGGCGACCGGCGAGATCCGCGCGACCATGGCGCTGACCGAACCGGGCGGCGGCTCGGACTTGCAGGCCATGACCACCACCGCGCGCCGGGACGGCGACGAGTACGTGGTCGACGGCGCCAAGACGTGGATCACCAACGCCCGCCGGTCCCAGCTGATCGCCTTGATGTGCAAGACCGACCCCGCCGCACGGCCCCGCCACAAGGGCGTCTCCATCCTGCTCGTCGAACACCGGCAGGGCCTGACGGTCTCGCGCGACCTGCCCAAGCTCGGCTACAAGGGCGTGGAGAGCTGCGAGCTGGCCTTCGACGGCTACCGGGCACCGCACACCGCCCTGCTCGGCACCGAGGAAGGTCACGGCTTCGCGCAGATGATGAAGGGCCTG
Source organism: Nonomuraea sp. CA-141351 (assembly GCF_050944675.1). Taxonomy (NCBI): domain Bacteria; kingdom Bacillati; phylum Actinomycetota; class Actinomycetes; order Streptosporangiales; family Streptosporangiaceae; genus Nonomuraea; species Nonomuraea sp. CA-141351. The sequence goes on along the minus strand of NZ_CP191982.1, from coordinate 5,601,767 downwards.
GAGGTCGGCCGCATCCAGGTGGCCGCCCGCGCGCTCGGGGTGGGCCGGGCGGCGTTCGACGACGCCCTGCGCTACGCACAGGAACGGGAGAGCTTCGGCAAACCCATCTGGAAGCACCAGGCCGTCGGCAACTACCTCGCCGACATGGCGACCGAGCTCACCGCCGCCCGCCAGCTCATCCTGCACGCCGCCGAGCGTTACGAAACCGGTCAGCGCTGCGACATGGAGGCCGGCATGGCGAAGCTGTTCGCCTCCGAGGCCGCCATGAGAGCCGCGCTCAACGCCGTGCGCATCCACGGCGGCTACGGCTACTCCACCGAATTCGACGTGGAACGCTACTTCCGGGACGCGCCGCTGATGATCGTGGGCGAGGGCACCAACGAGATCCAGCGCAACGTCATCGCCGGCCAGCTGGTCAAGCGCGGCGGGCTGGAATGAACCGGTGCCGCCGTGACCGGAGGGTGGGACCGGAGGGTGGTCAGGCGTCCGGGCCGGAGGGGGGCTCGGCGGCCACCTCGGGGGCGCGGTGCTCGTACGGGGTGCTCAGCACGACCGTCGTGCGGGTCGAGACGTTGGCCGAGGCGCGGATCTGCTGCAGCAGGTCCTCCAGCGCCGCCGGTGAGGCCACGCGTACCTTGAGGATGTAGCTCTCGTCGCCCGCCACGCTGTGGCACGCCTCGATGGCCGTCAGGTGGGCCAGCCGCTCGGGGGCGTCGTCGGGCGCGGCCGGGTCGATCGGCTTGATCGACACGAACGCGGTCAGCGGCAGCCCCACCGCGTCGTGGTCGATGATCGCGGCGTATCCGCGCACGACCCCGCGTTTTTCGAGGCGGCGTACGCGCTGGTGCACCGCTGAGACCGACAGCCCGGTCTCCCTGGCCAGGTCGGTGAAGCTCATGCGGCCGTCGCGTGCCAGCAGCGTGACGATCCGGCGGTCGATCTCCTCCATCGCCAAAAGGTTAGCCGGTCATGGTCACGACATGGTCCCGACAGGCGAGGCGCCCATACGCATCGCGTGCTCCATCAGCGTGATGAGCACCTCTCTGCCCGAGTCGCGCCTGCGGGCATCGCAGTGCACGATGGGGATCTCCGGCTCCAGGCCTATCGCCGAACGCACCTCACCCACGGTGAACTGGCGGGTGCCGTCGAAGTGGTTGAGCGCCACGATGAACGGCTGCTCGCGCTTCTCGAAATAGTCGACGGCGGGGAAGCAGTCGTCGAGGCGGCGGGTGTCGGCCAGCACGACGGCGCCCAGCGCGCCCATGGCCAGCTCGTCCCACACGAACCAGAAACGTTCCTGGCCGGGCGTGCCGAACAGGTAGAGCATGTAGTCGTTGGCGATGGTGATGCGCCCGAAGTCCATGGCGACGGTGGTGGTGAGCTTCCTCTCGACGCCTGACAGGTCGTCGATGTGGCTCCCTACCTGGGTGAGCGCCTCTTCCGTACGCAGCGGCCTGGTCTCGGAGACGGCCCCGACCATCGTGGTCTTGCCCGCGCCGAATCCTCCGGCGACCAAGATCTTGATCGCCGTCGGCAGCCGCCAGTGGTCAGAGCGACCAAATTGCATTCAGCACCGCCTGTACATCTCCCGCGCATGCACAACCCGCCCCTGAGGTGCCGTGGTCAGTGGTACCTGTCAAGGTGTGTTGAGAAGGTCGCTCCACATGCCTGGCATCGAGACACCATAGCAACGCCACATTTTCCACTCAAGCCGCAATCTTTTACAAGAAACTAAATGTCACGGTTTGTCGCCTGCCTCACCCTATTCGCCGGACCAACCGGCAATCTGTCAAGCATGCTTGTCATGGAATCCGACACGCCCTTTAACGTGCCGGACCGTAGCCCGAAATGCCGACGAAACCGGCATTGAATCCGATCTGTCTTCGCAGGTAGACGGCCGTGCGGGGGCTGCGGGCCCGTACCGGCTCGATGAGGCCGGCCGCCTCGCGCGCCAGCTCGGCCATCGCGTCGGTCACCTCGGCGCGGCTGACACCGAGCGCCAGCACGTTCAGGTCGCCCCAGCTCATGTCCCTGCGGTACGAGGCCACGTCTCCGAGCAGGTGCAGGTAGCGCTGAACCCGCCAGCTCACCGGCCGCAGCTCGTCCAGGTGAGCCTTCGCCCAGTCGTCGGCCGTGTAGATCCAGTGCGACACGTCCACGAAGCACGAGCCGCGGCTGTCGGCGTTGTCGAGATAGCCGTCGAGCGTGGGGACGGTGCGCGTGTCGCGCCACACCCACGCCCTGGCCATGCCCGCCAGCATCCTGGCGAGCTGGTCGCGCCAGAGCCAGCGCAGGCCGTCGAACTCCTTGACGGTGGCCAACTCGTCGCGCAGATCGGCCAGGAACCGCGTGACCGCCGACCGGGGCACGGCGCCGTCGGCGACGGACAGGCATTCGCTGGTCAGGCGGTTCACCTGCTCGCGGGTGGTCGCGGTGTGGTCCACGAGCCGGTCCACGGCCAGGACCCACAGAGCGGCCCGGTTGGCGACCTTCAGGCGCGCGGCGGTGGCCCAGGGGGCGCTGAAGGCCATGGAGAGGGTCAGTGCGCTGTAATCATCGGCGTTGAAGGCCGCCGCAGGGAACAGCCCCCTGTACATCTGGGCGCAGCGCCGCAGGTCTCTGCCGCACTCAGCGGCCAGCGCGCATGCCCTGCCGAGCTCGAACGCCTCGTCCAGCTCGTGGTCGGGCATCCTAAGGCCGCTCGATGAGCTCGCGGATCATGGGCGACCGTCCCCCAAATACCCCTGGGATATATGCATCTGTTAGGAAATTGTTTCATGATCACGCGCTTCCGATCAAGGTATCAGCAGCGTGGCCGATCAGCCCGCTCCGATGGCTATGAACGACACGTCGTCGCCCCTGGCCTGGCACAGCGCCTCGGCGAGGCCCAGCCCGCGGCGCAGGCCGTCGTGCAGGCCGACCATGACGGGCACGGCGGTCTCGTCGTTCACGGGGACGACGCTGGCGACGATTGCGGCGGTGCCGAGGCGGAGCAGGGCGGTCGCCAGGCCCAGCAGCTCGTCGGCGCCGACGGGGGCCATCTGGCCGGAATCGCAGCTGGAAAGGACGAGGTGGTGGGGGGCGCGGCGCAGGCGTTCGAGGTCGTAGCCGGTCAGCGGGCCGTCGTCGAGGTGGAGGGAGGAGAACAGCGGGCTGTCGGCCCTGAACGTGCCGTGCGCGGCCAGGTGGGCGAGCGGGCTGCCGTCGATGGCGTCGAGGACGGCGGGCGCCGTGGCCTGGCCCCCTGCCAGGACGGCGATGTCGCCGTGCAGCCGGGCGATCTCGCGTATCTCGGCGTCGGCGTGGGGGACGCCGGGCCCGCGTACGAGGGCGATGCGGCCCTCATCGGGACGGCGGGCGGCCCTGGCGCGCAGCCAGGCCCCTGCGGAGGGGGCGACGGTGAACGGCCGGCGGCGCAGGGAGGGCAGCAAGGCCCAGGGGGTGGTGTGCAGGGTGCTGGGCGGCACGACGACGAGCGGCTCCCCTCTCAACGGCCACGCGTCGCCGAGCGGCCCACCGGCGATCGGGCCGAGGAGCGCCTGTTCCAGGCGGGCGCCGAGGTCGTGGAGCTCGCGCTGGTCGGGGTGGCGTTCGTAGGCCAGGCGGCGGAGCCTGGAGCGGGCGAACTCGACCTCGGCGACGGCCCGATCCATCGGTCCCACGGTGTGACGGCGCACGGTGCCGTCCCCGCAGAGCAGGACGTGCAGGGTGCCGTCGACCGCGACCAACTCGACCAGCCGGCCTTCGCCCAGGGCGGCCAGGAGCTGTTCCGTCCGGTCGTCGTCGCGTTCGCTGCGCTCGCGGCCGCCGCGGGTGCGCAGCGTCGTGGCCCGTACGCGGGACTCCAGGCGGCTCCTGTCACGCTCGAGGGTCGCGGCCGAGGCGGCGCCGTCCTGGCGGGCCTGGGCCAGCAGGTGCTCGGCCTGCCGCAGGGCGGCGAGCTGGGCGAGGAGCCGGTCGTCCTCGGGCGGGCACACGGCGGGCACGGCGAGCTCGGTGGCCCGCCACCGCTCCGTCCAGGCCAGGAGGCGGCGCGGCCGTCCGGCGCGCAGGAGGTGCCGCTGGGCGAGCGTGACCAGCTCCGCGCCCTGGGCGGTGGCCAGCGCGCGTAACTCGGACGAGCCGAACGTGAGGCGATGCTCCTCGATGAGCGCCAGGCCGGCGCGGCACGCGTGCAGCAGACGGCGCGACTCCCCTGCCGCCTCGGCCCTGAGCGCCTCCGCCAGCCAGCCGCCCACCCGGGTCGTGGCGGGCCCCTTGTGCCTGACGTCCGCGGCCCTGGCCAGGTGCCGCTCGGCCGCGCCTGGCCTGCCCAGGACGAGCGCGATGCGGCCCGCCAGCAGATGCGCCTGCCACACCTCAGGCGACCCCAGCCCCGCCAGCCGCCCGGCGAGCCGCCGAGCCTCGGCGAGCAGCTTCCGCCAGGCCGCACCGCCATCGGGCGACGCCCCACCCCCGGCAGCGGCCCGCGCCTCGAGGGGTGCCCCGTTCCCGGTCAGGGTGGCGTGTTCGGCTTGGAGGAGGATGAGGCGGGCGTGTTCGGACCACCAGGTGCGGTGCTGGCGGGCGAACAGCCGCCGGGCCTCCCCCGCCCGTTCCATGGCCGTGACCGGGTCGGCGCTCTGGAGAGCGGCCCGGGCGGCGATGAGCAGGAGCTCGGCGCGCCGGGTCGCCTGCCCGCGCAGCCGCGCCAGCAGGCGCAGCCCCCCGTCCGCCTGCTCCAGGGCGTCCCTGGCGAGCCCCGCGGCGAGCAGCACCGCGCACCGGTCGGCGATCAGGTCGAACATCGGCGTGCCCAGCGCGCCGAACCGCCGTTCAGCCTCGTCCAGCAGGTCCAGCGCCGCGGGCAGGTCTCCCGTGCGGAACGCCGCCACCCCCCGGTTCTGCACGGCCACGGCCGAGTCGTGCTCCTGCCGGGTCGTGCCCAGCATGTCGTGGGCCGTACGGAAGTCCGCCTCGGCCGGAGCGACGGAGCCCAGGGCGAGCTGGACGTGCCCGCGCAGGGTCATCGCCCGCGCCGCCCACACCGTGTCGCGCGCCGCCAGCAGGGCGGGCACCGCGTCCCGCAGGTCGTCGAGCGCCTCCGCGTGCCGCCCCAGGATCCAGCGCGCCCCCGCGCGGCGGAACAGCACCCGCGCCCGGGTCGTCCCGTCCGCCCGCGCCGCCGCCGAGTCGAGCGCCGACAACCCCGCTCTGGAGCGCCCGGCGTGCAGCAGCGCGATGCCCAGCGTGGCCAGCACGTCGGCCTCGCGGTCGGCCGAGCCCGCGCGCCGCGCCAGGCGTACGGCCTGCCGCAGCTCCCGGATGGCCGCCTCGAGGTCGCCGAACTCGCGGTGCAGGATCCCCAGCGCCTGCCTGGCGATCGAGGACTCGTACGGTCCGCGCCCCGCGGCCAGCATCGCCTTGGCGGACGCCAGGGCCTCACGGGGCCTCGCGAAGACCATGGCCAGCAGGTCATGCGGATCTTCACGGGACACGAGTCGATGGTAGACCCGTGCTGTATCAGCCGGCCCTCTGGCCGCTCATACACACGTACACGCTAAGAGGGACGGAGAGCATGGCCACATCGGACACCCGATTCTGGGAGCAGCTGGAGATCATCAACGCCGCCCTGCCGGACGGCATGCGCGCGGCGGCGGGCCCGGAGGGGGCCGCCCCGGGCTCCGACGTCCAGCCGCTCTTCGCCCACCTCGACGAGCACGTCCTGGTACGCGACGCCGACGCGCACCGGGCCGCCGCGGCCGTCCAGGGCCTGCTGCCGGGCCCCGACGCGGTCCGCGTGGCCGGGCCGAGGAGCGCGGGCCGCAGCTCCGTACGCAGGCTCTGCGTCGGCTCGCGGGACCTCCACCGCACCGTCGAGCACCTGGCCGGTGAGAACATCGAGTCGAGCCTCGTCCACTTCGTGTCCGTCGCGGGTGTCAACCTGTGCCCGGGCGACGAGCCGGTCCCGAGCGCGGGGCCGCTCAATCCGCCCCTCTCCGGCCGCGACCGGGGCGAGAACGTGACCGTCGCCGTCCTCGACACCGGCCTCGTCCACGACTACCTCGACCACCAGTGGCTGGCCCAGAGCTCGGGCATGCCGAACATCCCGCCGGTGACCGGCGACGTCACCGCCCCCGGCGACGAACTGGACACCTACGGCCTCATCAAGCCGTACGTGGGCCACGGCACGTTCATCGCCGGCGTGCTGCGCTGCGTGGCCCCCGCCGCCGACGTGCGCGTCTACAACGCCTTCCCGTACGCCGGCGCCGCCCTGGAGGACGAGCTGGGCCTGACCCTGCTCCGGACGCTGGACGCCCACGGATGGCCGGACATCGTCGCCCTGTCCGCCGGCACCAGGAGCCAGAACGCCGGCGCGCTGCTCGGCCTGGCCGCCTTCATGGACGAGCTGGCCGCCCACCCGGGCACGCTCCTGGTGGCCGCGGCGGGCAACGACGGCGAGACGCTGCCGTTCTGGCCGGCCGCGTACGCCGCGGAGCCGGTCAACGCCTCCGGCGACGTGGTGATCTCGGTGGGCGCGCTACGCGAGGACGGGCTCGGCCGGGCCTGCTTCAGCAACCACGGGGACTGGGTCACGGTGTACGCGCCGGGCGAGCGCCTGGTCAACGCCTTCACCTCCGGCCCCTACCAGTACGGCTACCCGCACCGCACCACCTGCCGCTTCTCCGACCAGGGCCTCTACCCGGGCTGCACCTGCCTGGCGACGCTGCAGGACGGCGACAAGGCGACGTTCACCGGCCTGGCGGAGTGGAGCGGCACGTCGTTCGCGACGCCGATCGTGGCCGGGCTGGTGGCGGCCCGCATGTCGCAGGAGAAGGTGTCCTCCCGGGTGGCCGCGGCGCAGCTCATGGCGGGGCGGCTGGCCGTACCGGATCTGAGCGGTTTGCTCAGATGAGGGTGAGTTATCGGCTCAGCGGCGGGATGCCCCATATATTGGGCATCCCACCTGAACACAGGGAGCCGCCGCCGTGGACGACACCGCAACTCTGGTCGCGGCTGCCGCGGACGGCGACGCGGGCGCGTGGAAGGAGCTCTACCAGCGCTTCAGCGGGCTGGTGTGGGCCGTGGCGCGGAGCTACCTCGTGAACGCCGCCGACGCCCAGGACGTGTGCCAGACGACCTGGTACCGCTTCGCCGAACACCTGACCAGGCTCAGAGATCCCGCGCGGGCCGGCTCCTGGCTGGCCAGCACCGCCAGGCACGAGGCGCTGCGCGTCCTGCGCACCGGCGGCAGGGCCCTTCCGGTCGGCGACCTGGAGCTGCTGGGGATGGACGTCGACGAGCGCTCGCCGGAGCTCCTGCTGCTGGAGGCCGAGGAGGAGAACGAGCGGGCCGAGCGCGAACAGGCGCTGTGGAGCGCGTTCGAGGAGCTGCCGGAGCGCTGCCGCCGGCTGCTGCGCGTCCTCATCGCCTCGCCGCGGCCGAGCTATCAGGAAATCGCGGACGGGCTGGACATGGCGGTCGGCAGCATCGGGCCCAACAGGGGGCGGTGCCTCAAGCGGCTGGGCGTGCTGATGAACCAGCGCGGCGTGAGCGACATCCGGGGGTGAACGGCATGGACGACGCCATGAACGACGCCGTGAACGACGCTGTGGACGACGGGGACATGGAGCTGGAGGAACTCCTCCGGGCGACCGCCGAGCGGCTCGACCCGGTCCCGGCGGAGCTGTTCGAGGAGGCGATGCGGGCGTATGCGCTCAGGTCCCTGGACGCGGAGCTGGCCGAGCTGATGTTCGACTCGTGGGACGAGCTGTCGGCGACCCGGGTGCGGGGTGGGGGGCGGGCGCGGCTGCTGACGTTCGCGGCGGGCGAGGTGGTGGTCGAGCTGGAGGTGGCCGGCGGGCGGCTGGTGGGGCGGCTGTCGGGCGGCGGGCCGGCGGACATCGTGGTGCAGCGCCGCGACGGCGGTACGCGCGTGCGCGCGGACGAGCTGGGCCGGTTCACCACAGGGGAACTCGCGCCGGGGCCGCTGCGGCTACGGGTCAGCCCCGAGCGCGGCGGCCCGGTGGTGACCACCTGGATCCTGATCTGACTTCCTCGGGGGTCCGGGATCCGACCCGGCCCCAGGCGGCGGTGGCGTCGTCATGCCGCTTGCCCCGCACCGGTCCCCGGGTTCTCTCGAGCTCCCGTACCGCCCGGATCACCGCCTCCGGTCCCTCCCCCTCCAGCGCCGTCACGAGGTCACCCCAGCTCCACCCGTACCACTCGACGAGCCGCGACACCCCGTCGGTGAGCACCCCCACTCCGCGCACGTCCACCACCGCACCGCACACCCCTTGCCGGGCCGCCTCAGGGCGACTGCCCGCCACCCAGAACCCGCCGGGCGCGTTGCGCATCCGCCGCACCAGCTCCACCGTGTACGGCCGCCCGCCCGGCAGCCCCTCCAACCGGTCGTCACTCACCACCCGGACCCCGCCGCCCGCCGGCGCGAAGACGACCGGCGAGTCCCCGAGCACGAGGTACTCCACACGTCCCCGGACGCTGCGCACCATGGCCACCGTCGCGGACGGCGAGTCGGGGTTGCCGAGGTCGCAGGTGCCGGAGTGCGCCGCCATCGTCGCCTCGATGGCCGCCTCCAGCATGCCGGTCAGCGACGTTTCCGGCCGGTCGGCCACCAGCCCCGCCGCCAGCGCGCTCCCGAGCCGCGCCACCAGCCACGGCACATCGTGCACGCACCCGCTGTCCACCCCGGCCGCCGCCGTGGCCCCGTCGAGCACGACGATCCACGACGGCCCGGCGATCACCAGGTCCTCGTTGGGCCGTTCTGACCCGGGCCGGCTGGCGTAGGTGACCTCCGCGAACATGACAGCGACTGTGCCACACCAACGCGCCACCCCGCCTGGCAGCCCACCTCCGGGCCGTTCAGGAATGTCACGCAAGGCACCCAAGCCCGGGCCGGGCGTCAGCCGGCCCACCACCTCGCCGGTCAAGGGGTGGGCCGCCCTTGGCTCACCTACACGATGACAAGGTCGCGGGGTGTGTTGTTGAGGCGTTCCGCGCCCGCGTCCGTGCACACCACGATGTCCTCGATTCGGGCCCCGTGCCGGCCGGGCAGGTAGATCCCCGGCTCCACCGAGAACGCGAAGCCCGGCTCCATCGGCGCCCCGTTGCCCGAGACGATGTAGGGCTCCTCATGCGTCTCGATGCCGATCCCGTGCCCGGTCCGGTGGATGAAGTAGTCGCCGTACCCCGCCTCCGCGATGATGTCGCGGGCGGCCGCGTCGATCGACTCGCACGACACCCCAGGCCGCGCCGCCGCGCAGGCCGCGTCCTGCGCCCGGCGCAGCACCTCGTAGTACGCGCTGAACTCCGCGGGCGGCTCCCCGACGCTGTACGTGCGGGTCGAGTCCGAGCAGTATCCGTTCGGCAGCTGGCCGCCGATGTCGACCACGACCGGCTCGCCCGCCTGGATCACCCGGTCGGACACGTCGTGATGCGGGCTGGCGCCGTTCGGTCCGGAGGCGACGATGACGAAGTCGACCGTCGCGTGGCCCGTCGCCAGGATCGCCTCCGCGATGTCCCTGCCGACCTCGCGCTCGGTGCGCCCGGCCCGCAGGAACTCCGGCACGCGCCGGTGCACCGCGTCGATCGCCTCTCCGGCCTCGCGCAGCGCGGCGACCTCCGCGGGCGACTTGCGCATGCGCAGCTCCCGCAGGACGGTCCCGGCCAGCACCTGCTCGGACTCCGGCAGCACCTCGCGGAAGCGCAGCGACGACATGGCCCACATCCGGTCGGCCAGCCCCACCTTGCCGACCCGCCCGAGCCGGGCGGCCACGAGGGCGTACGGGTCGTCGGTCTCGTCCCACGCCACGAACTCCAGCCCCAGCCGCGAGGCGGGCGACGCCTCCGCCGCGGGCAGCTCCAGGCGGGGCACCATCATGTACGGGTCACCGGTGGCGGGCACCACGAGGCATGTCAGCCGCTCCAGCGGCTTGGCTTCATATCCGCTCACATAACGCAGATCCGGCCCGGGCGTCAGCAGGAGGGCGTCGAGACCGGCCTTGGCGGTGGCCTCCTGGACGGCGGCGAGACGGGACACGGGATACAAGTCTGAGGACGTCACAGCCCATAATCTACTCGGACCGCGCCCTCTAAAATCCGCGAAAAGCTCTCACAACACAGCAGCCCATCGCTACACTCCGTCCAGAGTTGATCACGTAGTGTGGGGTCAATTGTCCAGTTCGACTGCACTTCGAGAGTAGGACCATGGTCGACGTCATCGGCGCGGCCGAGCTGCTCAGCCACGAAAGCCACCACAGCCACGGCAGCGACGGCAGCGACGGCAGCGACGCCGAGATGCTCGCCGCCCGGCTGGCGCACGCACAGCGGCTCGGCAACATGGGCTGGGCGGAGTGGCACATGCACACCGGCGAGACGATCTGGTCCGGCCAGGTGTACCTGATCTTCGGCCGCGACCCCGCCGACGGCCCGATCGCCCTGCCCGAGCTGGCCAAACACGTCGAACATGACGACGTGGGCACCCTCAGCCGGCTCCTGTGGTCGGCCATGGAAGGCGTCGAGCCGGTCCAGGCCGAGTTCCGCATCCGGCGCGGAGGCGAGCTGCGCGACCTGCGCGTCGTGCTCGAACCGCTCATGGGCCCCGGCGGCCCCGTGGGCCTGCACGGCGTCATCCAGGACATCACCGGCCGCCGCCGCGCCGAACGCATGATGTCGGAGTCACGCCGCCAGCTCCTGGAAGCCCGCGAACAGGCCGCCGAGGAACGCCACGTCATGCTCGCCCTGCGCGACGCCATCCTCCCCGACTACGCCGGACGCCTCGACCTGCCGCACGCCAACGTCGCGGTCCGGTACGTGCCCGCCGAGAAGACCGCGAACCTGGGCGGCGACTGGTTCGAGGCCGCCCCCGCCGCCGACGGACGCCTGCTGCTGGCCATCGGCGACGTCTCCGGCCACGGACTGCCCGCCATCGCCCACATGGCCCAGCTCCGCCACGCCCTCGTCGGCCTCGCCATGACCGGCCAGCCCGCGCACCGGCTCCTGGCCTGGCTGAACGACCTCGTCCTGCACCAGCTCAAGGAGACCACCGCCACCGCGATCATCGGCCATCTGGATCCGGAGACCCGCGTGCTCGCCTGGAGCCAGGCGGGCAACCTGGCGCCCATCCTCGTGCGCGACGGGGTCGCCAGCCAGCTCACTCAGCCGCGCGGCGTGCTGCTCGGCGCCGCCTCGGAGCGCCCGTACGAGCTGGCGACCACCCGGCTGCTGCCCGGGGACCTGCTGCTGATGTTCACCGACGGGCTGGTCGAGCGGCGCACCCGCGACATCGACGTCGGCCTCGACCTGGCCCTGGCAGCCGCCCGCGACGTGCCCGCCCGCGACCTGGACGCCGGGCTCGACCACCTCCTGGCCGACATCGGCGGCCCGAACCCCGAGGACGACGCCTGCCTCCTGGCGGTGGCCGTACCTGGGCAAAGCATGTAAGGGCTTGTCAGGGGTGCGACCATAGACGCGTGCTGATGCTTCTCGACACCCCGTCGCTCTACTTCCGCGCCTTCTTCGGCGTGCCGGAGTCGATCAAGGCCCCCGACGGCTCCCCGGTCAACGCCGTACGCGGCCTCATCGACATGATCGCCACCCTCGTCCGCCAGCACTCCCCCACCGCGCTCGCGGCCACCATGGACGCCGACTGGCGGCCGGCCTTCCGCGTCAACGCGATCCCGACGTACAAGGCGCACCGGGTCGCCCACGGCGACGCCGAAGAGGTGCCGGAGGCGCTCGTCCCGCAGATCGCGGTCATCCAGGAGGTGCTCGACGCCGTCGGCATCGCCCGCCTGGAGTCGCCCGGCTTCGAGGCCGACGACGTGATCGGCACCCTCACCCACCAGGCCACGGGCGCCGTCGACATCGTGACCGGCGACCGCGACCTGTTCCAGCTCGTCGACGACGCCCGCCCCGTACGCGTCCTCTACACCGCCCGAGGCATCCGCAACCTGCAGATCGTGGACGAGGCGTTCGTGACCGCCAAATACGGCATCCCCGGGCGCGCCTACGCCGACTTCGCCACTCTGCGCGGCGACCCCAGCGACGGCCTGCCCGGCGTCGCCGGCGTCGGCGAGAAGACCGCCGCCGCTCTCATCACCCGCTTCGGCTCGCTCGACGCCCTGCTCGAAGCCCTCGACGCGGGCGCCACCGACGGATTCCCCGCGGGCAGCCGCACCCGCCTGGCCGCCGCCCGCGACTACCTGAGCGCCGCCCCCGCCGTCGTCAAGGTGGCCCCCGACGCGCCGCTGCCGCCCGCCGACCTCACTCTGCCCGCCAAGCCGCGCGACCCGGAGGCCCTCGTACGGCTCGCCGACCGCTACGGCCTGGACAGCCCGCTCAACCGCCTCCTCGACGCGCTCGGCGCCTAGGCCGCTCTTCGCCGCACGTCAGCACGGCCGTCCTGTGCCTCCCCGCCCGGCCGCACTTTCGACGGGTCCCTGCGGGAGGTGGCAGGTGATGCGGCGAAGCCGGTGGAGCCGATCAGTGCTGATCGTCGAGGAAGGAGTGGACGGCCTCCTGCGCGACCTCCCGCAGGCGGGCGTGCACGATCGCGTTCTCCTCGCGGTCGGTGCGCACCTCCACCACGCGCGGCCCCTCCCCGCGCAGCGCCTTGGGCAGGTCGCTGATGTCCCCCACCAGCGTGTACGGCGTGCCCGTCGCGGCCGCCACATAGCCGAGGTCCACCCCGTGCGGCGTGCCGAACACCCGCTCGAACGGGTCGCGCACCGCCGCCTGGGGCAGCAGCGAGAAGATGCCGCCGCCGTCGTTGTTGACGACCACGTAGCACAGGTCGGGGCGGGGCTCGCGCGGCCCCAGGATCAGCCCGTTCTGGTCGTGCAGGAACGACAGGTCGCCGATCAGCGCGTAGGAGGGCCCGTTGTGCGCCAGCGCCGCCCCCATCGCCGCGGACACCACGCCGTCGATGCCGGAGGCGCCCCTGCTGGCCATCAGCCTGATGCCGCGCCGCGGCCGCATCGCCTGGTCCAGGTCGCGGATGGGCATCGAGGAGCCGCAGAACAGCAGCGCGCCGTTCGGCAGCGAGTCGACCAGGTCCCTCGCCAGGCGCGGCTCGCTCGTGCCGGACGCGTCCAGCACCGCGTCCATCGACGACCTGACCGCCAGGTCGGCCTGCCGCCAGGCGTGCAGCCACGTGTCGTCGCCGGCGGCCACCGGGATCTCCACGGCCTGCGCCACCTGCGTGGCCGACCGGGTCGGGTCGGGCCAGCGGGCCAGGTCGGGCGCCACCACGATGTGCTCCCCCGCCCGCTTCAGCCACGACAGCAGCGGCCTCGACAACCCCGGCCGCCCGAGCGTCACGACCACGTCGGGCCTGTGCGAGTCGGCGAACTCCGGCGTGCCCAGCAGGTAGTGGTAGGTCGAGATGGCGTGGTCGCCGTAACGGCCGCCGCCGTTCGGCTCGGACAGCACCGGCCAGCCCGCCATGCCCGCCGCCGCGACGTATCGGCGCACGTTCGCCGCGCCGTCGCCGACCACCAGCACGCCGCGCCTGGTCGGCGGGATGTGCAGGGCGACCGGCGGGGGCGCGACCCTGGCGCGCACCCACGGGCCGTTGGCGCCGCCGTCGAGCGGCTCGCACCACGAGGAGTCGCCGTCGGGGATCAGCGGCTCCCTGAACGCCAGGTTCAGGTGAACGGGCCCCGGGTCGGACGGGCCCAGGGCGCGCTGATAGGCGCGGCAGGCCAGCGAACGCCAGTAGGCCACCTGCCCGGGACGGTCCTCGGGCACCCCCACCTCGGCGAACCACCGGGCCGCGGTGCCGAACAGCTTCATCTGGTCGATCGTCTGGTTGGCGCCGGTGCCGCGCAGCTCGGGCGGCCGGTCGGCGGTCAGCACCAGCAGCGGCACGCCCGATTCACCCGCCTCGATCACGGCCGGGTGGAAGTTCGCCACGGCCGTGCCGGACGAGCAGATCAGCGCCACGGGCCGCTCGGAGCGCTTGGCCAGCCCCAGCGCCAGGAACGACGCCGACCGCTCGTCGATGCGCACGTGCAGGCGCACCCGCGACTCGGCGTGCAGGGCCAGCGCCAGAGGGGCCGAGCGCGAGCCGGGGGCCAGCACCACGTCGGTCAGGCCGCAGCGCACCAGCTCGTCGACCAGCACCGTGGCCAGCGCGGTAGCGGGGTTCAAAGTGACGCCTCCTGCATCCGGCGAAGCCACTGGGGAGATTCAATCTCAAATGCCGACAAATGCTGAAAATTCACCGAGGGACGGCGTACCGTCAGGCATCCGTCCACGGGCGCCAGCGAATCGTCCACGACGTCGCCCGTCAGCAGCGCCATCGTGCCGAGCCCGCACGCGTACGGCAACGACGGCAGCGCCGCCGCCAGCGCCAGACCCGCCGCCAGCCCCACGGACGTCTCCACGGCGCTGGAGACCACGGCGGGCAGCCCGCACGCCTCCACCACCCGCAGCGCGCTGCGCACGCCGCCGAGCGGCTGCACCTTGACCACCGCGATGTCGGCGGCCTCCGCCGCCCGCACCCGCAGCGGGTCCTCGGCCCTGCGGATGGACTCGTCGGCCGCGATCGGCACGTCGCACGCCCGCCGCACCGCCGCCAGCTCCTCCAGCGTGGCACACGGCTGCTCGGCGTATTCCAGGTCGAACCGGTCGAGCCGCTTCAGCCGCCGCACCGCCTCGTCGACGTCCCACGCGCCGTTGGCGTCGACCCGCAGCCGGCCGCCCGGCCCGAGCGCGTCACGCACGGCCTCCACCCTGGCCACGTCGTCGTCGAACGTCTGACCGCGCTCGGCCACCTTCACCTTGGCCGTGCCGCAGCCGGACCACCGGACGATGTCGTACGCCTGCTCAGGCCCCACAGCGGGCACGGTCGCGTTGACGGGGACGCTGTCGCGCACCGGCTCGGGCCATCCCTCGAACGCCGCCTCACGGGCGCATGCCAGCCAACGGGCGCACTCGCGCGGGCCGTACTCCGGGAACGGGGAGAACTCCCCCCACCCCGCGGGACCGTGCAGCAGCACGCCTTCCCTGACGGTCTGCCCACGGAACCGCGTGCGCATGGGGATGCGGAAGACCACGGGAGAACGCGTCACGACCCTCCCTGCGCCTCAATCCGACCTGTCGCCACTAACCTTACGAGCATGTGGAGGAACCCGTCGCATCCGGACCGTCCGCTGCATGCCATTGTGCAGCCTCCCGGCCCTGCCCTGTTCAGGGCCGTCCGCGACGCCCTGTCGGGCGAGGGCCCGGCCGTGCTCCCCCTGGCTCCCGGCCAGTCCGAGGCCGCCATCGCCGCCCTGCGCCCCACCCACGTCAACGGCGCGCTCCAGAGCGACGGCACGGGCGTGCCCTCCGACGTGGCGGTCGTGATCGCCACCAGCGGCAGCACCGGCGCGCCCAAGGGCGTGATGCTCTCGGCCACCGCGCTGCGCGCCTCCGCCGCGGCCTCGCTGCGCCGCGTGGAGGCCTCCAAGGGCGAGCGCTGGCTGTGCTGCCTGCCCGTCTCCCACATCTCCGGCCTCCAGGTCCTGGTACGCGCCCTGCTGTCGGACAGCGAGCCGATCATCCACGCCAGGTTCGACCCTGACGAGGTCCTTCGCTCGGGGGCCGGCCACGTCTCCCTCGTCCCCACCCAGCTCCACCGGCTGGTCGAGCTGGGGGCGGACCTTTCGGTGTTCCGCACGATCCTGCTCGGCGGCGCCGCGCCCAGGCCGGGCCTGGTGGACCAGGCCCGTGACCTCGGTGCCCGGGTCGTGACGACGTACGGGATGAGCGAGACGTGCGGCGGCTGCGTGTACGACGGCCAGCCCCTTTACAATGTAGATCTCAAGATCGGCGAGGACGGCCTGATCAGGATCTCCGGGCCCGTGCTGTTCTCGGGCTACCGCTTCGGCGGGCCCGATCCGTTCGACGGCGGCTGGTTCCGCACCTCCGACCTGGGCGAACTGACCGGCGGCCGGCTGCGCGTGCTGGGCCGGGCCGACGACGTGATCAACACCGGCGGCGAGAAGGTCGTGGCGGCCGCCGTGGTCACGGTGCTCTGCACCCACCCCGAGGTGGCCGACGCGGCCGTGGTCGGCACGCCCGACCTGGAATGGGGCGAGCGTGTCACCGCCGTGGTGGTCCCCGCCAACCCCGACACGCCCCCTACGCTTGCTCAATTGCGGGCATACTGCCGCGATAGGCTTCCCTCTCACGCCGCACCACGCGATCTTCGCCTGGTGCCCCAGCTCCCGTTGCTGCCGAACGGCAAGACCGATTTGGTACGGCTTCGGGCAGGAACCTGACGAGTTGCGGCTGCGTCAAATTGGGGAGAAGGAGGGAGCCTTCATGGATCAGACCCGCAAGATGTGGGCATCCGCGGCAGTCGTCGGCGCGATCGTCGCCGGAGGCGCCTCAATCGCGGCGGCCGCCTCGGCGGGCAAGCTCGACCAGGTCGCGAAGGAGACCAGAGCCGTGGTGGAGAAGGCGTCACCGTCCCCGACGGCCGGCGATGACGGCATCGTGGTCTCGCACGAGGTCAATCCCGACCCTCGCACCGTCATCGACTACTGGACGGACCAGCGCATGCAGGACGCCCAGCCGATGCCCATGCCCGAAGTCTCGGCTGGAGAGATCGAGGTTCGGGAATAAGACTCAGGGGAAGGGGGCGGTCGTTCCTTTGGGGCGATCCGCCCCTTTTTCGTCCCCCCGGGAACAAATGACGGCGATTGGCGTTATTGATACTGGTGCGCCGTGCGGACAGAAGCCGCCCCACCACAACCTGCCTGATCGCTTCGACTCCGTACGGAGGAGGTGTCCTCATGCCCAGAACCGCCGTAGCGACCCCACCTGCGACTCTCGACCAACTGATTGAACGAGGGCGAGCCCAGGGTCACCTTTCTCTGGCGGAGCTGCGTGACGCGTTCGCGGAGGCCGGTATCAGCCCCTCTGAAGGCCGCACGATCCTGCGCGAGCTCTCGGAGAGCGGCGTGAGCCTGGCTGCCGAGAACGAACCGTCTCTCAGCAAGACCGCCCCTAAGAAGACGCCCAGGAAGCCTGCGCGTGCAAAGACTACCGGCCGCAAGGTGGCCGAGGCAAAAACCGCCACGGAAACCGCCGCCAAGGCTGTGACCCCGTCCGAGACGAAGCCGGAGCACGAGGAGGACGTCCCTGAAGACCTCGCTCTGAGCTCCGACGACGCCGAAATCGAGAACGAGCAGATCGACCTGGACGACACGCAGTCGGCCATGGGCGACTCCGTGCACACCTACCTGAAGTCCATCGGCCGCCGCACCCTGCTCACAGCCGCGCAGGAGGTCGAACTGGCCCGGCGGATCGAGGCGGGCCTGTACGCCGAGTACAAGCTGGAGACGCAGCCCGACCTGTCCCCCTCCTACCGGGAGGACCTGCTTCTGGTCGTCGAGGACGGCAAGCAGGCCAAGGACCACATGCTGGAGGCCAACCTCCGGCTCGTGGTGTCGGTCGCCAAGAAGTACACCGACCGCGGCATGTCCCTCCTGGACGTGGTCCAGGAGGGCAACCTGGGGCTGATCAGGGCGGTGGAGAAGTTCGACTACACCAAGGGGTTCAAGTTCTCCACGTACGCCATGTGGTGGATCAGGCAGGCCATCCAGCGCGGCTTCGCCGACTCGGCCCGTACGATCCGGCTGCCCGTGCACGTCCTGGAGATGCTGTCCAAGCTGTCGCGCATCGAGCGTGACATGCACCAGCGCCTGGGGCGCGAACCCACGCCCGAGGAGCTGGCCGTCGAGCTCGACAAGACGCCGGACCAGATCGAGGAGCTGCTGCGGACGAGCCGTCAGCCGATCTCGCTCAACGCGACGATCGGTGAGGACGGGGAGACCACGATCGGCGACCTCATCGAGGACGTCGACTCGCCGGAGGCCTCGGAGATCGTCGACCGCCAGCTGCTGGGCGACCAGCTGCGTGGCGTCCTCGACAACCTCTCGCCCCGGGAGTCGAAGATCATGGCCCTGCGCTTCGGCCTGGTGGACGGCAAGCCGCACACGCTGGACGAGATCGGCAAGCACCTGGGGCTGACGCGGGAGCGGATCCGCCAGCTGGAGAAGGAGTCCCTCTCCAAGCTCCGCCACCCGAGCAACACCCGTCCGCTGCTCGACTGGGCCAGCTGACATTCCGGGAAGCCCCGGCACAACGAGGGAGGATGTGCCGGGGCTTCACCGTGTCCGGCCCCAGACGGCCTACCGGCCTCGCGCGCGGCGGGGCCATGCCGACGGCTCTCGCCTTGCGGGCCCGCGTCGGCGAGACGCCCGGCGAAGGGACTCGGCGCAAGGCCCCCCGCCACTCCCGCCCGCGGCCGGCAGCGCCAAACGCAACAGCACAAGACACCTGCCGCACGCGTGGCGTCGAACCGCTCCTCACCGGCCCGGCACTCGTGCGGGCGTGGGTGACAGCGGCGTAGTTCGGCCGCCGCGAGGCCCTGGAAACCGCCAGAAACCTTTGTGTCAGAGGGTCGCGGGCACCGAACGGGGCACGCGGGGGATCCCCCACAGCCGGTTGTCCTCGCGGAGCGTGCGCAGCCGATCGACCTCGGCCGTCCACATGGCCCCCGCGGGCGTCGCCTTGGCCTTGCGGCGCGCGATCCGGTTGTCGTACGACTTCACCCCGAACGTGGACCGCTGCCCCGCCTCGGCGGCACGCAGCGCGTCCGTCAGCGTACGGTCGAACTCCCGCCCGGCGGCCAGCAGCTCGATCTCGTCGGCAGCGGCGGCCCGCAGCTCCCGCACCGTCTCCTCGGCCCGGCGAGCCTTCTCGAGCAACTCGGGATAGCTCTTGGAGATCTCCTGGTCCGCGTGGTAGCGAACCTCAGCCTCCCGGCTCACCCGCGGACGGAAAAACGCCATCGAACCTGCCCCTTCACGCTGCCATTACTCGTTCAAGCGCCAAGGGTACGCCGTCGCGCGACACAGCGGGAAATCGGCCCGGCGCGGCGGCCTTTACGAAGTAAGATGATCTCCATGCCCGCCAAGAGACCGCCCGTCCCGCTCTCCCGCGAGCGCATCATCGAGGCCGCGCTCCACATCGCCGACAGCCAGGGCCTGCGCCGGCTCACCATGCGCCGCCTGGGCGACGCCCTGCAGGTGGAGGCCATGGCCATCTACCACCACCTGCCCCGGGGCAAGGAGGCGCTGATGGACGCCCTGGCCGAGCACGTGACCACGGTCCACGTCGAGCAGGGGCCCTCCTGGCAGGAGACCGCAAAGGCATGGTGCAGAGCGGAGAGGGAGCTCCTGCGCGAGCATCCGGGCGTACTCGCACTGGCCCTGACCAAACCGCCCAAAGGCGCTACAGCCCTCGCCATCAGGGAGCAGACGGAGCAACTGACCGAAGGCGGCCTGCCCGGCGCGGCGGAGGCCGTACGCGCGCTGCGGGCCTTCGTGTTCGGGAGTGTGGCCGTCGAGGTGCAGCAGTCGGGCTGGGCCGATCCCGAGGTTGACGAGTGGGTCAGGCGTGACGAAAGAGCCGATGTGGATTTCGAGCGCGGACTCGACGCTCTGCTCAAGGGATTGCAAAGGTAGTGCGCGTGTCACGCTTGGCCCGTTATTCTGCATAAGGCACGCTGTGTCGAAGGTCACACGACCGGGCAAATCTCCCGTAACGGGTCCGCAACGGGCTATGCCGAGAGTGTGACATCCGTCGCACACTTGCCAGTACAACTATCCGAGCCGGCTCCCGGACCCTCCAAACGGGAGCATCCCACGAGATATCGGAGGCACGCCGATGTGCCCGCACGACCCGGCCTGTCCGGATGCCGAGGCGCCTGACCGCGAGAAGGCACGCACTCTCGCCTGCCACCCCGAGCAGGGGTGGAGCCTGCTCTGCAACGGCGTCGTCCTGTTCGAGGACACCGGGGAGCTTCTTCCCAGCGGCGCCACCATCGAACCGCACCGGCCCGTCGTCGGCGCCGCGTGAACTACGCGTAGTGGACGATCCACTCCGCCACGACCTCGCCCACCCGGGCGGGGTCCTTTTTCAGATCATGTCCCTCTCCCGGCAGCACCACCAGGCGTGCGGCGTCCTCGGCCTCCGGCACGCCGAACGGATCCCGGTCCCCGTTGACCACCAGCACGTCCACCCCGGCGCCACGTAGCTCATCGGCCCTGGAGCGTTCCGGCTTCCCCGGCGGGTGCAGCGGAAAGGCCAGCGCCACCACCGCGGCCGCGCCGACCGCCCTGGCCGTACGGCAGGCCACCCGCGCCCCGTTGCTCCGCCCGCCCTGCACGACAGGCAGCCCGGGCCGGCGCTTACGCAACTCCTTGAGCACGATCTCCCAGGCCTCGTCCTGCCTGACCGCAGAGCCCGGCGCCCGCGCCCCCGCCACCCTGAACGCCTGCGTCACCCTGGCCACCGTGGCCCCGGCCCTCAACGCGGCGTCCCGTACGGCCAGCAGGTCGGGAGCGTCCACTCCCCCGGACGACCCATGGGTGAGCACCAGCAGCAGCCGCGGCTCCGCGACCTCGTCCATTTGGACGAGCGCCGGCCCTCGCGGGGTCATGACCTCCATGCCAGCACCGTACCTGGGGAGGATCTCACGTTAGCTCTCAGGTCGGATGACGGCGTGCCGTACGCGGTGGATGATTGCTCACATGCCAGACACGCGCCCCATCCGGGATGAACTGCAGGCCACGCTGGACGCCCGCCGCGACCTGGGTCCCGAGTACGAAGCCGCGCTCGTCGAGTCGTTCGTGGAGCGCCTCGACGCCACGATCTCCGCCCGCGTGCGGGCCGAGCTGGACCATCACGGCGCCGCGCCGCGCAAGAAGAGCACTCCGGGCGCCGCCATGATCCCGATCGCGCTGGGCTCGATGGGCATCGGCATCCCGCTGACGGCCATCGCGGCGGGCTACGCGGGTCTGACGGGGCTGACGATCGCGTGGATCGCGATCGTGATCATCAACGTGGCCGCCGCCGGAGCCGTGATGCGCCGCAACTGAACCTCGCGGGTACTCGGCGCAGGCCACGGGAGTGCCCCGCCGTGCACGTGCCATCAGGCGTCCGGCGGGCGCTGCGGACCGCGGTACGTCAGCGTCTGGCTGTAAACGATGCTGGTCGTCGTGCTTCCGAACTCGGCGAGCTCGCCGACCAGCCGTTCCAAATGCCGCATGGACGCCGCGGCGACCTTCAGCGTGTAGCAGTCGTCGCCGGTGGTCCGCAGGCACTCCAGGATCTCCATCCGCTCGGAGAGCAGCCGGTGCAGCGGCTCGTGCCGGTTGCCCGGGTACTTGAGGCGTACGACGGCGAGCACCGCGAACCCGGCCTTCTCCAGGTCGACGTCGGCGTGGTAGCCGGCGATGACGCCCATCGACTCCAGGCGTCTCACCCGTTCGGTCGTCGCCGAGGAACTGAGGTTCACGCGCCGGGCCAGTTCGGTGAACGGGACGCGGCCGTCTCGTTGGAGCTCTACGAGGA
This sequence comes from Nonomuraea sp. CA-141351, assembly GCF_050944675.1. NCBI lineage: Bacteria > Bacillati > Actinomycetota > Actinomycetes > Streptosporangiales > Streptosporangiaceae > Nonomuraea > Nonomuraea sp. CA-141351. The sequence continues at coordinate 5,580,353 of NZ_CP191982.1, read as the reverse complement.
TCGTCCAGTCGGTCGCGTCGAGATTCTCGGCCATCCGGCAAACATACCGGCAGAATCCCGGATATCTTCCGCTTATGCCGGAAGGAATCTCTTAATCACATGGTGATCGCCTGGATAGCCTGAACCAGTGCGAATAGGTGTGAACGTTCCGAACTTCGGGCCCGGCACCGACCCCGGCGTCCTGCGTGGCTGGGCGCAGACGGTGGAGGGGCTGGGCTTCGATCTGCTGATGGTCTCCGACCATGTCGTGGTGACGCCCGATGTCGCCGAGCAGTATCCCGCGCCGTTCTATGAGCCGTTCACCACCCTCGCCTGGCTCGCCGGCATCACCGGCCGGGTCCGGCTCGGGACCACGGTGCTCATAGCGCCGTACCGGCACCCGCTCCTGACCGCCCGCATGGCCGCCAACCTCAACCAGCTCAGCGGCGGCCGGCTGGTCCTCGGTGTGGCCTCCGGCTGGGCCCGGCAGGAGTTCGCGGCGCTGGGCGTGCCGTTCGGCCGGCGCGGGAAACTCACCGACGACACCCTCCTGGCGATCCGGGCCGCCCGGGACGACACCGAGGACTACCGCGCCGGACCGATACCGCTCTGGATCGGCGGCAACAGCGACGCCGGCATCCGCCGGGCGGTTCGCCTCGGCGACGCGTGGCACCCGCTCCGCAACACTCTCCCCTGGCTGCGCGACGCCGTTGACCGGGTGAAGGCCATCGCCGGTGACCGGCCGGCACCTGCCTTCGTCCCGCGCATCATCCTGCGGATCACCCGATCGCAGGTCACCGGTCCCGACCGCCTCGCCGGCGAGGGCACCATCGGCCAGGTCATAGAGGACCTCGAACAGCTACGGCTGCTCGGCGCCGAGACGGTCGTGCTCGACCCGTTCGACGGCGACCCGGACGAGACCCTCCACCCCGAGGCGAAATGGCAGATGCTCGCCGCCGTCGCCGCTCATTGGGACCTTCACCCGCGAATGGAGCAACTGTGACACAGGACGAGGAACGACTTCTGCGCCGTGCGATCGAGCTCGCCGCCGCGGCTCGGGCGGGCGGCAACCCGCCGTTCGGCTCGCTGCTGGCAGGTCCGGACGGCCGCGTGCTCGCCGAGGAGCGGAACACCACACTCACCGACGCCGACATCAGCGCGCATCCCGAGCTGAAACTGGCCCGCTGGGCGGCCCGCGAGCTCGATCCCGCCACCGCGGCCGCCACGACCATGTACACGAGCTGCCAGCCCTGCACCATGTGCACGGGGGCGATCCAGCGGTCCGGGCTCGGCCGCGTCGTGTTCGCCCTCTCCGAGGAGCAGCTCACCGGCCTCAAACCGGGTGGCGGCTGGCCGCATGTGCCGCATGAGGGCCCGGGCCTGTATGAGGAGGCGCGCGTCCCGGTCGAGGGGTACTACCAGTGAGCCTGGCTCTCGGTCAGGTGTCGCGGTGGTAGCGGAGGCGGACCTCGGCGGCGAGGGTCTCGTCCTCGTGCTCCAGCCCGTACGACCACACCCGGCCCGCGTCGTCGTCGCGTCCCCGTAGCGGCAGGGTCCGGGCCAGGAGCTCGATGGCCAGGGCGCTGGTCTGCGGATCCGCACCGTACTCGACGCTCTCCGCGAACTCCGCGCAGGCCAGATCCAGATGTACGATCCCGAGCTGGACCCGCAGCCCCGGCACCTCCTCGGGCGGAGCGACCTCGAGGGCGTCCATGAGCACGTCGGCCGCCGCCCCGGGCTCCCCCTGCTCCAGCAGCAGGCCGGCCAGCTGCTGGGCGGCGTGGGCGCCGACGTACGGGTCACCGGCCTCCATGGCGGCGCGCAGCTCCTCCTCGGCCTCGGCCGGGTTGCCGGAGCCCACGGCCAGCCGGGCCAGCGCGAGGTGGGCCAGCGGCACGTATGTGGCCGTACCGACCCCCAGGACGGCCTGCCAGGCGGCCCTGGCCTGCTCGGGCCGCCCCTCCCGCTCGAACCCCTGAGCCAGGTGGCAGGCGGCCTGGGCGGCGTATTCCGGGTGTCCGGTGGCCAGCGCGGTCCTGGCGGCGGCCCTGGCGGCCTCCACGTCGCCGCGCTCCTCCAGCACCACGGCGAGCCCGACGGCCGCCTGAGCCCGGTCGGGACCGTCGGGGTCGGCGACCAGCTCGGCGAGTATGGCGGCGGCGCCGTCCAGGTCGCCGCTCTCGGCCAGGCGGCGGGCGATGTCGAGAGGCGGGGTCTCCAGCTCTGAGGACGTCAAGAGAGCTCCTTCTGGCGACGGTCGCACCGAGCCTAACGACTTCTGTCGATCATGTCTGCTCAGTTGACGCGGATGGACTGACCGGCTTCGGACGCCGCCCCGCCTGATCTCCTAGTCCTCGTACGCCTCCAGCGGAGGGCACGAGCACACCAGGTTGCGGTCACCGTACGCCTGGTCGATCCGCCGCACCGGCACCCAGTACTTCCCGTCCCGCAACGACGGCACCGGATAGGCCGCCTCGGAACGCGAGTAGGGGTGCCGCCACTCGTCCGCGCTGACCGACTCGGCCGTGTGCGGCGCGTTGCGCAGCGGGTTGTCCGTCTTGTCGTACTCGCCGGACGCCACCTTGGAGATCTCCCCGCGGATGGCGATCATCGCGTCCACGAACCGGTCGAGCTCCCCGAGGTCCTCGCTCTCCGTCGGCTCGATCATCAGCGTCCCGGCGACGGGGAAGGACATGGTGGGCGCGTGGAAGCCGTAGTCGATGAGGCGCTTGGCCACGTCGTCCACGGTGACCCCGGTCTCCTTGGTGATCTGCCGCAGGTCGACGATGCACTCGTGGGCCACCAGCCCGCCGCGCCCCGTGTAGAGCACGGGGTAGTGCGGGGCGAGCCTCCTGGCCAGGTAGTTCGCCGACAGGATGGCCTGCTCGGTGGCCGCCGTGAGCCCCTCCGAGCCCATCATCCTGATGTACGCCCACGAGATCGGCAGGATCCCCGCCGACCCGTACGGCGCCGCCGAGACGGGCCCCACCGGCGTGCCGTTGTGCAGCGGGTGGCCGGGCAGGTAGGCAGCCAGGTGGCCGCGTACCGCGACGGGGCCGACGCCGGGACCGCCGCCCCCGTGCGGGATGCAGAACGTCTTGTGCAGGTTGAGGTGGGACACGTCGGCCCCGAACTCGCCCGGCTTGGCCAACCCGACGAGCGCGTTGAGGTTGGCCCCGTCCACGTAGACCTGGCCGCCGGCGTCGTGCACCTTGGCGCACACCTCGGTGATCGTCTCCTCGTACACTCCGTGCGTCGAGGGGTACGTCACCATGATCGCGGCGAGCTGGTCACGGTGCTTGTCGATCTTGGCGTCGAGGTCGGCCAGGTCGACGTTGCCGTCGGAGTCGCAGGCCACGACCACGACCCGCATGCCCGCCATGATGGCGCTGGCCGCGTTGGTGCCGTGCGCCGAGGACGGGATGAGGCAGACGTCGCGCCCGTCCTGGCCGTTGGCGCGGTGGTAGGCGCGGATGGCCAGCAGCCCGGCGAACTCCCCTTGCGAGCCGGCGTTCGGCTGGATGGAGACGCGGTCGTAGCCGGTCACCTCGGCCAGCCAGTCCTCCAGCGTGCCGATCAGTTCCCGGTAGCCCTCAGCCTGCTCGTCGGGCGCGTACGGGTGGATCGCGGCGAACTCCGGCCAGGTGATCGGCTCCATCTCGGTGGTCGCGTTCAGCTTCATCGTGCAGGAGCCGAGCGGGATCATCGAGCGGTCGAGGGCGATGTCCTTGTCCTGAAGCTTGCGCAGGTAACGCAGCATCGCGGTCTCGGAGCGGTGGCTGTGGAAGACCGGGTGGGTCAGGTACGCCGACTCGCGCGGCAGCGAGGCGGGCAACGCGTCGGCGTCCAGGTCCACGTCGGTGCGCTCGATCCCGAACGCGGCCCACACCTTGGCCACCTCGGCGGCCCCGGTCTTCTCGTCGCAGGAGATGGACACGTGGTCGTCGTTGGCCTGCCAGAGGTTGACGCCCCGCTCGGCGGCGGCGGCGACCACGGCGGCGGCCCGGCCGGGAACGCGTACGAGCACGGTGTCGAAGAACTCGGGGTGCACGACCTCCAGCCCCGCCTGGCGCAGCCCTCCCGCAAGGGCCACGGCGTGCCGGTGCACCCGGTGGGCGATCCCGCGCAGCCCCTCGGGGCCGTGGTAGACGGCGTACATGCTGGCGATGACGGCGAGCAGGACCTGCGCGGTGCAGATGTTGCTGGTGGCCTTCTCGCGGCGGATGTGCTGCTCGCGGGTCTGCAGGGCCAGCCGGTAGGCGGGGTCGCCGTCGGCGTCCACCGACACACCGACGAGCCGCCCGGGGAGCTGGCGCTGCAGGCCCTCGCGTACGGACATGTACGCGGCGTGCGGCCCGCCGAACCCGAACGGCACCCCGAACCGCTGCGAGGACCCGATCGCGATGTCGGCGCCCAGCTCGCCGGGGGCGGCCACGATCGTCAGGGCCAGCAGGTCGGCGGCGGCCACGACGAGCGCGCCCGCCTCGTGCGCGGCGGCGGCCACGGCGCGGAAGTCGCGCAGCCGGCCCGACGCGCCCGGGTACTGCACGAGCACGCCGAAGCACTCGGGCAGCTCACCCTCGAGGGAGTGCTCGACCAGCTCGATGCCGAGGGGCTCGGCCCGGGTGGCGAGCACGGCCTTGGTCTGCGGCAGCGCGTCGGCGTCCACCACGAACACGTCGCTCTTGGACTTGCCCGCGCGGCGGGCCAGCGTCATCGCCTCGGCGGCCGCCGTGCCCTCGTCGAGGAGGGAGGCGCCCGCGACGGGCAGGCCCGTCAGGTCGGAGACGACGGTCTGGAAGTTCAGCAGCGCCTCGAGGCGGCCCTGCGAGATCTCCGGCTGGTACGGGGTGTAGGCGGTGTACCAGCCCGGGTTCTCCAGCAGGCTGCGGCGGATGACGGCGGGCGTGATCGTGTCGTAGTAGCCCAGGCCGATCATCGAGGTGAGCACGCGGTTGCGCCCGGCCAGGGCGCGCAGTTCGGCGATGGCCTCGGCCTCCCCGACGGCGGCGGGCAGATTGAGCCGGTCCTTGGCCCTGATGGCCTCGGGAACGGCCACGGCCACCAGATCCGCCACGGACTCGAAGCCCACGGTCTCGAGCATGCGCTGCTGCTCGGACTCCGACGGGCCGATGTGCCTGGATGAGAACGGCGGGGCTGACAGGTCGGTCATGAAAAGTGCCTCCCGAGGCTATGGAGACCGGCGCCAGGGCGCGGGCGAGTGCCGGATCTCCCCCTCTGTCAGCGCGGCGGGACCGCGACCTGAGAGCTTCACCCCGAAAACGGGGCTTGCACCGTCGGTGAGACGCGCCTGGCCGGTGCGCCTGCTTTCCAGAGTTGCCTCGCCCGAGCGGTACGGGATGCCTGAGAGATTCCGGGGAGGGTTGCTCCTTCGGCGCCCCGGGACCCGTAGGCCCGGAGACTCTCCCGCACGGGGTCGTCAGCCTTGCTGTCCTAGATTACAACCCTATCCGTTACGGGCGAATTTCCACGACAGGGCGTGATTAGTCCGCCCGCGCGTAGGGGGCCCCGTTCGGGGGCCCACGCGGGCGGCGGGGTTCGCGCTCAGCCCATGCGCCGCGCGCGGCGGCGGCGGGCGAGTTCGTCAGCGGGGTGGTCGGCCGGGACGGTGTCCTCGACCGCTGCTCTTTCCCCCGGCAGCTCCGCGAGGGATCCCTCGACCTCACGCCAGACCCGGCCCAGCGCGATGCCGAACACGCCCTGACCGCCCTGCAGCAGATCGATCACCTCGTCGGCCGAGGTGCACTCGTAGACGCTGACGCCGTCGCTCATGAGCGTGATCTGCGCGAGGTCGGCGACCCCGCGGTCACGCAGATGCTGCACGGCCGTGCGGATCTGCTGCAGCGACACCCCGGTGTCGAGGAGCCGCTTGACGACCTTGAGCACCAGGATGTCTCGGAAGCTGTAGAGCCGCTGGGAGCCTGAGCCCTGCGCGGCTCTTATCGTGGGCTCCACGAGGCCCGTGCGCGCCCAGTAGTCGAGCTGCCTGTAGGTGATGCCGGCCGCCGCACAGGCCGTCGGCCCGCGGTATCCGATGTCGCCTGGCAGCGACGCCGGCTGCTCGTCGAAGAGCAGACCCTGCTCCCCGGCACGCTGCCGCGCGCTCTCGCGCCGCACCGGATCTTCCTGGCCGGCTGTCTTTCCCTCGCCGCTGCTGACCGCCACGCGGACCTCCGGCTTTCTCTCATCCCGTGGCCTGATCTGGGGGTTCGTAAAGGGCGACCACGGGTTTCACTTGCACCGTAGGACCGTGACCATGCTCAGTCAACGATCCGGCTCGGCGCGTCGTGAAGCGTAAATGCACCGAAATACCTACCCCGCCCTGCCGAAGTCTTCGGGTGTGATCGTGTCAAGGAACTCCCTGAACTTCTCCACCTCGTCCTCCTGGTCATCCGGGATGATGACCCCGGCCTCCTGGACGACCTCCTCGCTGGCGAAGATGCGTGCTCCGGTGCGCAGGGCGAGCGCGATCGAGTCGGACGGCCGCGCGCTCACCTCCACGCCGTTGGAGAACACCAGGTCGGCGAAGAAGATGCCGTCGCGCAGGGCGACGATGTTGACTGCTCGCAGGCCTACGCCCAGAGCGCTCAGCACGTCTCGGAAGAGGTCGTGGGTGAGCGGCCGCGGAGGTGGCTCCTCCGCTTGGGCCAGAGCGATGGCTGTCGCCTCGGTCATGCCAATCCATATAGGAAGGAACCGCTCCCCGTGTGCCTCCTTGAGCAAGACGATCGGCTGATTTGTGGGCATTTCTACTCGAACGCCCACGACCTCCATCTGCAACACGGGCTGCTCCGTATTCCTGACCGGTCATCCGGCACAGTTATTTGGCTCGTCGCTTCTGCTGACTGGCTACTGCAATTCAACGTAACACCCGGCGGGCATGGAACGCGCCTCCACCTCCCAGCTCGACTGGGTCTCAGCGCCCCAGAACGGACCGGATCCCCGACCGCACAAGGGATGCGTGCAAATCGAGCAGGAGTGCGGAAAGCTCCCTGGCGGCCTCGTCCGCCTCTCCGATGGCGCCGGGAGCCCGCCGTTTGAGTATGGGGGCGACGGTCTGCTCGACCAGGCCGCACTCGCGCTCGGCCGCCGCCTTGACCGCGCGCAGATGGCGGGCGTGCAGGCCGAAGCGGGCCAGGGCGCCGACGCTGCGGGCCACGTTGAGCGCCTCCTCGTCGTAGCGCCTGGCCACCGGGGCGAGCAGCCCGTAGTCCTCCAGCTCGGTGAGCGTCTCCTCGTCGATCCCCGCCGCCTCGAGCAGCTCGGCCCGGCTGAGCCGGACCTCCCGCTTCTCCTGCACGGCGCGCGGGCGGCCGAAGCTCTCCGCCATCCTGTCCTTGATCACCCGCAGCGGCAGGTAGTGGTCACGCTGCTCGGTCAGGATGAAGCGCAGCTGCTCTACGTGCAGGTGGGTGAACTTACGGTAGCCGGACGGGCTGCGCTCGGGCTCGATCAGCCCCTCACCCTCCAAGAACCGGATCTTGGAGATGGTCACGTCGGGGAACTCGCCCCGCAGCAGCGCGAGCACCTCCCCGATGCTCATGTGCGAGCGAGCCGCCTGTGCGCTCATGCGGCCTCCCTCGGCGGCCCCATGAGCTCACATGGGGCTGTGCGTGCCGGTCGCTCGCTCCGCTCGCTCATGCGCCGGCGTTGGTCCGCATCAGGAAGACGAGGCGGAACTTGCCGATCTGCACCTCGTCTCCGGAGTGCAGGGGGACCTCCTCGATGCGCTCCCTGTTGACGTAGGTGCCGTTGAGGCTGCCCACGTCGCGCACGGAGAACTGGCCACCACGGTGCCGGTAGAACTCGACGTGGCGACGGGAGACCGTGATGTCGTCGAGGAAGATGTCGCTCTCCGGATGGCGCCCGGTCGTGGTGAGCTCCTTGTCGAGCCGGAAGCGACTGCCCTGGTTGGGGCCTCTGGTCACCGTGAGCAACGCCGAACCGGGCGGCAGCTGCTCGACGAGGGCCCGCTCGGCCAGGAGCATGTCGCCTGTCTCAGCCTCGTACGCCTCGATTCCCGCGATGGAGATCGTCGATGTGGTGTCCCCGGAGACCTCGGGCCTGGTCAGCGGTGACCCACAACGGGAACAGAAACGGGCATCCTCGGGGTTGGCGTGCCCGCACTGCGTGCAGTAGACGCTCGGCATCGATCGGCTCGGCCTCCTACCGCGAAGACGCGGCGACGGTGCTCTAGGGCGCGCCTCGCTTCGCTTTTTCAAGTTTGCGAATGCCGCAACATACGCTGATCAGCGGCAAAGGTCAAGGCGGGGCACTGGACTATGGTTTGGACGCAGACAAAGTTACCGTCGCCCCGCCCCGTGGTCCATGCCGCCGCGCGTTTCTACATTACGATCTTGCGGCACTGAACGCGCACACTGTGAGTAGCGTTCTTCACCAGATTCATCGCCAGAGACCGTTCCATCACTCTCTGTGAGAGTTGATCAACCGGCGGCCTGCTCGACGATACGAGCCCACCGCTCGAGCAACGCCTGCGCGCTGTCCATGTCGTTCGCCTCGGCCCACAGGTCGGTGACGGGCTCGCTGGCGGCGGGCAGCACCAGCACCCAGCTCCCGTCGTCGCGGGCCACGCGCACGCCGTCGGTGGTGTCGATGCGGTGGCCATCCTGCTCCGCCTCGGCCGTCTCGATGACCGAGCGCATGACGGCGCCCTTGGCCGCCCACGGCGTGGGCACCGTGCGCTTGAGCATCTTCACCTCGGGGATCCTGGCGTCGATCTGGCTGAGCGAAAGGCGGGTGCGGGCCACCAGGCCGAGCATGCGCATGAACGCGGCCAGCCCGTCGATGGCCGGGCTGAACTCCGGCACGACGAAGCCGCCGCGCCCGTCGGCGGCGAAGATCATGTCGGGGCCGGCGGCGGCCGAGGTGAGGGCGTCGAGCGCGGTGGAGGTCCACTGCACCTGAACGCCGTGGAAGCGGCAGACCTGCTCGGCGACCCTGGTCGTGGTGACCGGCAGCGCCACCTGACCGCCCCTGCGCTCGGCGGCGACGAGGTCGAGCACGACGAGCAGGGCGCGTTCCTCGTTGATGAGGTGGCCCAGTTCGTCCACCAGGGCGATGCGCTCGCCGACCGGGTCGAACCGGACGCCGAACGCCGCCCGCGACGAGCTGACCAGCTCCGACAGGCGCTGCAGGTCGCGGCGGCGCTCGGCGAGCGTCTCGGTGGGCGAGACGTCGTCGAGGCGGGCGTTGACGGTGAGCACGTCGACGCCGACCCGGCCGAGCAGCTTGGGCAGCACCAGCGAGGAGGTCCCGCCCGCGCAGTCCACGACGACCTTCATGTCCCTGACGTCGTCCACGTCGACGTGGCGCAGCAGCTCGTTGGTGTAGTCCTCGACGGTCCTGGCCGGGTAGGTCAGCGAGGCGATCTCGCCGGGGAAGGCCCGGCGGTACTCCTGGCGGGAGACGACCCGCTCCAGCTTGCGCTGGGCGGCCGGGGGCAGGTCGGCACCGCGGCCATCCATGATCACGATGTCCACGCTCTGCGGGTCGCCCGGCGTGGTGCGCAGCGCGATGCCGCCCGCGGCCGACTCCCGTGCCGCGTGGAAGCGGGCGACGGGCAGCGGGGCGGCCTCGAGGTCCAGTACGTTGATCGCGCCCGCGGTGAGCGCGCCGATGACGGCCCGCTTGAGCGCCCTGGCGGCCAGGGAGCAGTCGCGGGAGGTGACGACGTACTCGCCCTTCTTGAGCGTGGTGGCGTACGCGCTGGCCAGGCGGACGCAGAGCTCGGCGGTGATCTCGACGTTGACCAGGCCGCTGACGCCCCTGGGGCCGAACAGGTTGCGCTGGCCGCGCGACTCCCAGATGACGCTGGTGTTGACGACGGCGCCGGCCTCGATGGTCTTGAACGGGTAGACCTTGACGCCGCTGGAGACGTACGCCTCGGGCTCGATGACGCACTCGTCGCCGATGACGGCGTTCTCCTCGATGCGGGCGCCGGCCATGATGTCGGTGCTCTTGCCGATGACGCAGCCGCGCAGGTGGGCGCCGGGGCCGAGGTAGACGTTGTCGTGGACGACCGCGCGGTGCAGGAAGGCGCCCTCGCGGACGACGACGTTGTTGCCGAGCACGGTGTACTCGCGCAGCTCGGCGCCCGCCTCGACCTTGGCGTAGTCGCCGATGAGCAGCGGGCCCTTGAGGACGGCGTCGGGGTCCACGGAGGCCGAGTCGGCGACCCAGACGCCCGGTGAGAGTTCGAAGCCGCCGATGTCCACGTTGACCTTGCCCGACAGGACGTCGGCCTGGGCCTTGAGATAACTTTCGTGGGTGCCGACGTCCTCCCAGTAGCCGTCGGCCACATAGCCGTAGATGGCGGCGCCGCGGTCGAGGAGGGCGGGGAAGACGTCGGAGGACCAGTCGACGGGCTCGCCCGGGGCCACCGCGTCGAGGACATCGGGTTCCATGATGTAGATTCCGGTGTTCACCGTGTCGGAGAAGACCTGGCCCCACGTGGGCTTCTCGAGAAAGCGCTGAACGCGCCCTTCCTCGTCCACGATGATGATCCCGAACTCGAGGGGGTTCGGCACACGCTTCAGACCAATTGTCACAAGTGCCGAATTTTCACGGTGAAATCGGATCATGTCCGATAAATCGATATCGGTCAGTGCATCGCCGGAGATGACCAGGAAGCGATCGTCGCGGAGGCGGTCGGCGGCGTTCTTGACGCTGCCCGCGGTGCCCAGGGGCACGTCCTCGGTGGCGTACTCGAGGCTCATGCCCAGCTCGTCACCGTCGCCGAAGTAGTTGCGCACGAGGGCAGCCAGGAACTGGAGCGTGACCACCGTCTCGGTGACGCCGTGCCGTTTGAGCAGGCGCAGCACGTGCTCCATGATCGGGCGGTTGGCCACGGGAAGCAGGGGTTTGGGCTGGTTGGCGGTCATGGGACGCAGCCGAGTGCCCTCTCCCCCTGCCATGACGACCGCCTTCACCCGATCACTCCTTTTTGGCCGAGGTTACGAGCTGGAGCACCTGTACCACATACAACACGCCTGCCCACCAGTACAGGCCCGTTCCCCAGAGCGCGAACGCCCACCCGGCAATTCGGGCTATATCGGCATACCACCCCGTGTGGGAGGCAAGGAAGAGGAGAGGGAAAGCGTACATGAGGTTGAACATGGCGGCCTTGCCCAGGAAATGCACCTGAAGTGCCTTGTAGCCATGTTTGCGAAGTACTGGAATGAAACTTCCGACGAAGAGTTCACGGCCCAGGATGACCACGACCAGCCACCACGGGATGACGTCACGTAGCAGCAGGCCGACGATGGTGGCGAAGACGTAGAGCTTGTCGGCCGCCGGGTCGATGATCCGGCCGAGCTTGCTGGTCTGGTTGAACGCCCGAGCGATCTTCCCGTCGAGCCAGTCGGTGAACCCTGCCACCGCGAGGATCCCGATGGCCCACCCGTCCGCCTTGGGTCCGAGAACCAGCCAGAGGAACACGGGGACGCCCAGGAGTCGCAGGAAGCTCAGGAGGTTGGGAATCGTCCAGATCCGGTCCTCGGCGGAAGTTTCGCTCACGCAGCAGACCCTACTGCGTGGAACTCCGACGCAGCGGGGGTGGTCAGGTGCGGAGGAAGGCGTGGGTGCGGCCCAGTTCCACGAAGCCGAGCTTGGCGTAGAAGTCCTTGGGCCAGTCGGCCGCGTCGGCCACCAGGAAGATCAGCTCGGCCTCCGCGGCCGCCGCGAGCAGCGCGGTCATCAAGGCGCGCGCATAGCCCTTGCCCCGATGCCCCTCACCGGTGAAGACGCTCTCGATCTGGGCGACGCCTCCGTGCACGTACAGGTCGGCCCTGGCGGCGATCTCCCCGTCCGGGGCGCGTACCCCCCAGAAGCTCACCGCGTCGGCGCCGCGCAGCCGGGCCTCCACCCGCCGGGCGAGCCGGTCGACGACCTCCTCCGGCGCCTGGGGCAGCGTCGCGCGCCAGTCGCGCCGTACCACGGGCAGCAGCTCCGCCAAGGAGAGCCGCTCGGCCGCGGGCGGCGGGCCGGGCGGGAGCGAGCCGCGGAAGGCCAGGATCAGGTGGGTCTCCCGCTCGTAGCCCGCGGCGGCGAACGCGGGCGCGAACGCGGTCCCGAGCCGGTCGTCGTCCACGCACACCAGCCGGTGGTCCCGCTCGGCGAGCACCTCGTCGGCCGTCCGCAGCAGGCTCTCGGCCGCCTCGGGCGGGGTCGCGGGGCCGGCGATCAGCTTGTTGTCGTCGTACGAGCCGGGAAAACGATCGTCCAGCACCGCGAACCCGCCGGGCGCCGCCACCACGCGGGGCGCCTTGCGGCGGGCGAAGGCGTGCTGGAAGCCCACCGCGCGGGTCAGCGCGACATCAGCCGACACCGCGGGCTTTCCGCAGGAACTCCCGGATGAGGGCCGAGTCCTTCACCCCGGGCGAGGTCTCGAGGCCGCTGGACACGTCGACCCCCCACGGACCGGCGGCCGCGATCGCCTCCGTCACGTTCGCGGGGGTGAGGCCCCCGGCCAGGAGCCACTGGCCCGAGGGACGGCCGCGGACCGCGGCCCAGTCCCACGGCTGTCCGGAGCCGGCGTGCGGTGCGTCCACGAGGAGCAGGTCCTCGTCGTAGGCCCCGCACCGCAGGTCGGCCTCCGCGTCGACGGCCCTGATCAGCCGGAGGCCGAGGTCCTTGAGCGCGGTGAAGTCGCCGTGCGGGTGCCTGCCGTGGAGCTGGATGGCGCGCACCCCGGACGCCAGCACCGCCGCCCGCACCGTGTCCGGGTCCTCCCCGCGGAACACCCCCACGGTCAGCACGTGGCCGGGCACCGCCGCGGCCAGCTCCGCCGCCCGCTCGGGCGTGATCCTGCGGGGGCTCCGGGTCATGACGAACCCGATCGCGTCCGCGCCCGCCTCGACGGCGGTGGCCACGTGCTCGGGATCGCTCAACCCGCAGATCTTCACATACACCACACCCCTGACCCTAGCGGCGGCCGGCGGCTGCCGGTGACCATGCCCAGATGAGTACGGCGACGATCAGCCCGAACAGGAGCACGCCGTTGGGCAGGTGCGCCCCCAGCCACAGCCAGGTGACGTGCTGGGCGAGCCCCACGACGAACAGCGCGAGGCTGGCCAGCGCGGGCCAGCCCGCCCCGCGGCCGGGGCGCCAGACGAGGACGGCCAGGACGATCTGGACGAGAGCCACGAGGTGGACGACCATGCCGGCCATGACGTGGGTCTCGATCATGGAGTCGGTCTCCACGGCCTGGCCGGCGAACGAGGCGGCCACGAGCAGCGCGGCGGCCTGGGCGGTGACGGCGATGCGCAGGCTGTAGAGCAGGCCCGGGGAGATCCGGCCGGCCGTCTTGGGTGCCTGGACCATGGTTTCCCGCATGATGATCAGAGGTCCTTTCCTCGGAAGTTGGAAAGACCAATGTTCGGGGCGGAGATCGCGGATGGGCGTCAGCCTGCGGGGTGACCGCCCGTACGCCGCCTGGCGGACCTGCGACCGTTCAGGAGGGCGAGCGCGGCCGGCGTACCGGGCGGAAGGAGGCGTCGACCAGGCCCGTACGGTGGGCCACGACCGCGGCCTGGATGCGGTTGCGCAGCCCCAGCTTGTCCATGGCCGCCGCGATGTGGGTCTTGACCGTCGTCACCCCCACGTGCAGCTCCTCAGCGATCTCCGCGTTGGACAGCCCGGTGCCGACCAGGGCCAGCACCTCCAGCTCGCGCTCGGTCAGCCCGGCGGGCGGGGGCGCCGCGGCCTGCTCCTCGGCCGACAGGAACCGCTCCACGACCCGCCGCAGCACCGATGGCGCCAGGAGCTGCTCCCCCGCGGCCGCCCGGCGCACGGCGTCCACCATGCGTTCCGGCTCGTCGTCCTTGACCAGGAACCCGACCGCGCCGGCTCGCAGCGCGGCGTAGACGTTGGCGTCCTCGGCGAACGTCGTCAGCACCACGAGCCGGGCACCCGGGCGGGCTGCGAGCACGCGCTTGATCGCCTCCAGCCCGTCCACCCTGGGCATGCGCAGGTCCATCAGGATCACGTCGGGCAGGTGGCGCTCGGCCAGGCGCACCGCCTCGGCGCCGTCCTCGGCCTCGCCCACGACCTCCATGTCGCCCGCGGCCTGCAGCAGCATCCGCACACCTGCCCGTACAAGAGCCTGGTCGTCGGCCACCAGCACGCGGATCACGCGGCGCTCCTCGACGGGAGGCTGGCGGCCAGCAGCCAGCCTCCCTCGCCGTCCGGACCGGCGGTGAGGGTGCCGCCGAGGGTGCGGACGCGTTCGCGCATGCCGGCCAGGCCGCGCCCGGACGAGGGCAGGCGTTCGACGGCGCTCGCCGGGCGGCCGTTGCGGATCTCCACCGACAACCCTTCCTTCGACGGGGTGACGGCGACGCGGACCCGGGTGCCGGGGCCGGCGTGTTTCAGCACGTTGGTGAGTCCTTCCTGGACGATGCGGGCGGCGGAGGCCCGGGCGATGAGCGGGGCCTGGTCGGTGGCGGGGTCGAGGTCGAGGTCCACGACGAGTCCGGCGGCGGCCATGCGCTCGGCGGACTCGCGGACCACGTCGGAGGGGTTGGCCAGCAGGTCGGGCTGGCGTTCGGGGTCGCGCAGCAGGTCGAGCAGGTCGCGCAGGTCCTGCAGCACCTGGTGCCCCGTCTCGCGGATGTCGGTGAGGGCGTCGGCGACGGGGCCGTCGGGGGCGGTGTAGCGGGCGGCGCCGGCCCGCAGCACCATCGCCCCCACGTGGTGGGCCACGATGTCGTGCACGTCGCGGGCGATGCGCTCGCGCTCGGCGAGCTGGTCGGCGCGCACCTGGGCGAGCGCCGCCCGGGCGGACTCCTCGGCGCGCAGCCGCTCGGCCGCCGTCGCGGCCTGCCGCATGCCGAGGTAGCGGCCGATCGCGATGGGCGTGGCCACCAGCGTCATGAGGATCCCGACACGGAACCCGGTGACCTGGGTGTCCGCGCCGACGACGGCGATCGCGGTCAGCATGCAGCCCGCGAAGTACGCGACCAGCGTCCACGCCCAGGAGCTCACCCGCATCGCGAACACGCCGATCGCGACCAGCGTGAGGATCACGCAGGTGTTGACGGCCTCGTTCAGGTAGGTGTCGGCGGCGACGAGCAGGACGCCCTGCATCAGGAACACCAGCCCGGGCAGCCGCCTGGCGATGCCCAGTGACAGGCCCCCGACCACGGCGAGGAGCCCGACCATCCAGACGGGCTGACTGCCCGCGTGCCAGCTGGTCCAGGTGCCCAGCACGGTGATCGCCACCCCGCCGGCCGCCAGCAGCGCGTCGGGCGTGACGTCCCGCTCCTCCAGCCGCCCCGCGGAGCTGCGCAGGTACGCCCCGAGCAAGGCGGGGAAGACCGGCAGG
This sequence comes from Nonomuraea sp. CA-141351, assembly GCF_050944675.1. Lineage (NCBI taxonomy): Bacteria > Bacillati > Actinomycetota > Actinomycetes > Streptosporangiales > Streptosporangiaceae > Nonomuraea > Nonomuraea sp. CA-141351. Next base: position 5,565,010 of record NZ_CP191982.1, on the reverse strand, counting down.
AAGACCGAGTACACCCAGCTGTTCGCCGTGAGCGCGATGCCGGGATCGGCCAGGTTGACCGCGGTCGCCATGATCGTGGCAGCCACCGCGACCGTGACGGCCCGCCACCCGGAGCGGTATCCCACCACCCCGACCGCGACGCAGACGAGGATCTGCGCCGTGTTGGACGTGAACGACCCGAGCTGGTCGGTCAGGATCAGGAACCCGGCCAGGTAGAGGCTGACCGGCACCGGCCACCGCCGGACGAACCCCATCGGCAGGCCCGCCAGCAGCGCCATCGGGACGTTCATCCCGGCGGGCAGGAACTCGGTGTCACCCGCGTGTGCCGTCGTCAACAGATCCAGCCCCACGCCCGAGACCGCGAGCAGGAGATCCAGCGGCCAACCGCGCCAACGCATGCCCACACGGTATCCGTCCGGCCTGGCGGCCTGATCCTCCGCGCGGAGGACCCCGCCTCCTCCATCTGGCCAGAGATCCGCCCCGACGAGGGAGCCCCCGGGAGAGATCTCACCCTAGGCTTAGGGGGCATGTCCAACGACACCGCACTTTTCCTCGGCCAGTTCCTGCGCGCCCCCGCCACGATCGGGGCGGTCGCGCCCAGCTCGCGGCGGCTCGCCTCGGCTGTCTGCGCGCCCGTCCCCGAGCGCGGCGAACCGACGGTGGTGGAGCTCGGCCCCGGCACCGGCCCCTTCACGGAGGAGATCCAGCAGCGGCTGGGCGGGCGCGGCCATCACCTGGCCGTGGAGGTCAACGAGCCGATGGCGCGACTGCTGGCGGCCCGGTTCCCGGCCGTGGACGTGGTGCACGCCGACGCCGCCCGGCTGGGCGACCTGCTGGCCGAGCGCGGGCTGCGGCAGGCGGACGTGGTGGTGAGCGGGCTGCCGTGGGCGGCGTTCCCGCAGGAGTTGCAGCACTCCTTGCTGGACGCGGTGACCTCGGCGATGAACCATGGGGCGGCGTTCACGACGTTCTCCTACATTCACGCCATCCCGCTGAGCTCCGCCCGTCGTTTCCGCGCGCTGCTGGCCGAGCGGTTCGAGGAGGTCGTGCCGGGGCGTACGGTGTGGCGCAACACCCCTCCGGCCTTCGTCTTCCATGCGCGCAGGCCCCGGACTTAAAGTAAAAGGAGGCGGCCATGGTGCGCGCAGGCCGGGGTGAGTCTCTGCCTCGTCCCCGGAGCAACGTTCTCGGCCTCGGTGAACAGGCCCTCGACAACCGCGCGCCCCAGGCCGCCCCGTCCTGTCCCCGCTACCCGAAGCAGGGGGAAGCACACACGTGGGTCAGCCGAACGACGGCGGCCGCTTCTCCCGCAGCGCACGCAGGCCCTCGGCCACGTCCGGGCCGGTGAAGCCGAGGAACTCCATGGCCAGGGAGGCGTCGAAGGACGGCCCGGCCAGGCGCAGCCAGTTGTTGAGCGAGTATTTGGTCAGCCTGATCGCCTCCTGGGCGCCGGAGGCGAGCCTGACCGCGATCTCCATGGCCTTGTCGTGCACCTGGTCGTCGTCCACGCACAGGCTGACCAGGCCCATCCGCTCGGCCTGCTCACCCGTGACGGGCTCGCACAGCAGCAGGTGGTATTTCGCCTTGGCCAGGCCGCACAGCAGCGGCCACACGATCGCCGCGTGGTCGCCCGCGGCGACGCCGAGTCTGGTGTGCCCGTCGATGATCCGCGCGGTGCGGCCCGCGACGGAGATGTCGGCCAGCAGCGCCACGGCCAGCCCGGCCCCGACCGCCGGGCCCTGGATGGCCGAGACGATCGGCTTGGAGCAGTTGAGCACGTTGTAGACGATGTCGCGAGCCTCGGCGAACACGCGCAGCCTGGTGGCGTGGTCGCGGGTCATGTCCTCGATCATGGACAGGTCGCCGCCCGCGGAGAACGCCTCGCCCTCACCCCTGACGACCACGGCCCTGACGCCGTCGTCCCGGTCGGCGTCGCGCCAGATCTCGCCCAGCTCGCGGTGGGCCGTCGCGTCCACGGCGTTGAGCCTGGACGGCTCGCTGATCGTGACCCGCAGCACGCCGTCGGCCGGGGTGTCGATCTTGAGCTTGGCGTACGTCACAACGACTCCCGCAGCCGGTCGGCGACGTACTCGCGGGCCTCGAGTGCCTGGTCGAACAGGCCCGGCAGGACGAAGAAGCTGTGCACCGCGCCGTCGAACCTGCGGAGCTCGGCCGGCACGCCGGCCTCCGCCAGGCGGCGCGCGTACCGCTCGCCCTCGTCCCTGAGCACGTCGCACTCGGCGGTCACGACCGTCGCGGGCGCGAGACCGGCGACGTCGGGCAGGCGCAGCGGCGACAGCCGCGGGTCCTGCGGGTCGGCGCCGGGCGCGTACTGGCGGGCGAACCATGCCATCTCCTCGGCGTCCAGCCCGAACCCCTTGGCGAACTCGCGGTAGCTAGGCGTGTCCATGCCCACGTCGAGCACGGGGTAGACGAGCGCCTGGTGCTTGAGGGTCAGACCGGCGTCGCGGGCCTGCCAGGCGGCGACGGCCGCGAGGTTGCCGCCCGCGCTGTCGCCGACGACGGCCACGCTGCCGTTGCTCTGGTAGAAGGCGGGGCGGGCGAAGATGTCGCGCACCACCGTCCAGGCGTCCTCGGCGGCGGCCGGGAACGGGTGCTCCGGAGCCAGCCGGTAGTCGACGGACACCACCACCGCGCCGGTGCGGATGGCCAGGTCGCGCCCGGCCGCGTCGTTGCGTCTGACGCTGCCGAAGACCCAGCCGCCGCCGTGGAAGTAGACGACGACCGGCAGCAGGCCGTCGCCGGGGTCGGCGCGGTAGATCCGGATGGGCACGCCCTCGGCCAGCTCGTCCCGGACGAAGGGCAGTTTCGTCAGCGGCCCCCGGTGGGCGGCCAGGCCGTCCTGCGCGCGCAGCTCCTGGATCCTGGCCAGGTCGAGCGTGGCCAGATCGGTGTCGAGATCCGACGGATAGAGGGCGACGTACTCCCGGGCCTGGGGGTGCAGCGTCATGATCGCAGCCTATCGGGCCGCCTCGATGAACGCATCGAAGAGCCGGTCGTCGCCGTCACGCTCCGGGTGCCACTGGACACCCACGCCGAACCTGTGGCCCTGCAGCTCGATCCCCTCGACGATCTGGTCCTCGGCCCAGGCCACGGCCAGCAGGCCGCTGCCGAGGCGGCGTACGGACTGGTGGTGGGGCGCGGTGACCTCGACCCGGTCGCCCACGGCCTTGCCGAGCTTGCTGGAGACGCTGACCTGGATCGTGTGCCCGGCTCCGGGCTCGCCGTGGCGGTCGTTGTCGAGCACCTCGGGCAGCCAGGGGATCAGCGTGCCGCCCTGGGCGACGTTGAGCACGTGCATGCCCCTGGCGACGGCCAGGATGGGCAGGTCGGCCCGGACGGCGGCCCTGGCCAGGGCCAGCTCGAACCGGTCGCGGTGGCGCTGCGGCTCGGGCACGCGCTCGTCGCTCTCGCCGCCGTAGGTGTCCGCGCCGACCTCGGCGCCTCCGGCCAGCACGATGCCTTGGAGGCCGCGTACGTAGTCCTCGATGGCGGGCGTGCCGATCGGCGGCAGCATCACGGGCGCGCCCCCGGCCCGCCCGATCGCCTTGGCGTAGGCGGGAGGCGACAGCACGGCCTCGCGTACGTATTCACTCCAGCGGGCGGCCTCGAGGTAGGCGGTGATGCCGATCAGCGGTCGGGACATGCGATCTCCAGGGGGCATGGGAGCCGTGCCGCCATCAGCCTGTCGAGGTGACGGCCACATGCCCATCATGGCGCAGACTCTTTCCGTTATGTCACCTCTCCCAAAGATCTACCACTTCTGTCCCTCTGAGGTAGACGCGCAGCCTTCCGGCCAGGGCCGTCGGCGGGCACGGCCTTGGCAGCGCCGTGCCCGTGACCTGGTCGTGCGCGCCGCGAAGCTGAGCGCCGCCGCGTCCGGCGGCGCTCAGACCAGCGCGGGCGTGACGTAGATCTCCGCGCCAGGGGGCAGGGCGCAGTCGAGGTCGCCGAACCCCGTGGCGTTCTCACCGCACACGATCATGCTGATGTGCCTGCGGATGAGCCCGTACTCGTCGCGCAGCCGCTCCTCCAGCAGCGGATGCGTACGGCGGAGCATGTCGAGCGCCGACCCCAGGGTGGGCGGGGAGTCGCGGTCGGCGGCGACGGCGAAGACCTTGACCTCCGTGCGCCCGCTCACCCACCGCCGCAGCATGCCCGGGAGAACGAAAACCACCATGGTCACCATGGCCTAGAGCACCGCCGCGCGCACCGTGAGCACGTCGGGCAGGTGGCGGCCGACCAGCGACCAGGTCTCGCCGTCGTCGCGCGAGCAGTGGACCTCGCCGTCGCGCGTGCCGAAGAAGAGCCCCGCCTCCGACGCGGTCATCGCATCACGCAGCACGCTCCCGTGCACGGGCGCCTCGGGGAGCCCCGCGCCGAACGGCCGCCACGTCTGGCCCGCGTCGTCGCTGCGGAAGACGCGGTAGCGGTGGTCGACCGGCGTGCGGTCCATGTCGGCCGTCAGCGGCAGCACGAAGACCGTGCCGGGCCGCGACGGGTGCGCCACGATCGGGAAGCCGAAGTCCGACGGCAGCTCCGAGCCGATGTCGTGCCAGCTCCCGCCGAAGTCGTCGCTGCGGTAGACGCCGAAGTGGTGCTGCAGGTAGAGCCGCTCCGGCCGGGAGGGGTCCATGGCGACCTTGTGCACGCACTGCCCGAACTCCGGGTATTGCTGACCCTCGGGCATGAACGGGGCCCGGATGTTCTGGTTGGCGGCCTCCCATGACAGCCCGCCGTCGGTGGAGCGGTAGAAGCCGCCGGTGGAGATCGCGACGCCCAGGGTCTGGGGGTCGGTCGGGTGGAGGACGATCGTGTGCAGGCACAGGCCGCCGCCGCCCGGCTGCCACTGCGGCCGGTGCGGGTGCTCCCACAGCCCCTCGATCAGCCGGTAGGTGACGCCGCCGTCCTCCGAGCGGAACAGCGCGCCCGGCTCGACGCCCGCCCAGACGACGCCGGGCTCGGAGGGTGAGGGCGCGAGCTGCCAGACCTTCGTCAGGGTCGTCTCCGTCTTGTCCGGGAAGGCGATCGGCGGCTGCTCCGCCTCGCCCCAGGTCTTCCCGAGGTCATCCGAATAGACGACGGACGGACCGAAATGACCGTATTCGATGCCGGCCAGGAGTCGGGGTGTGGTGCCGCGGGTGTCGATCGCCACCGACGGCACCGCGACCGTGGAGAACTGGATCGGCTCGATCTCGAACGGGCCGCCGCCGGTCGAGCGGGCGAGGAACAGGCCCTTACGGGTGCCGATCGCGAGGACTGCGTCACTCATGGCTTCGCTCCTTCTCGTCGTGCGGCCATCGTGCCACGTGGGACCGACAGGTTCTGAGGACTGGGAGTTTTCCTCCCACAGGAGCCGCATTACCTGGCGGGTAATCGAGACGCTTCCCTCCAAGCGATAGCGTTCCGGACATGGGAGCCGTAGCCATATATGACGAGTCTTTTGGGGATCTGCTGCGTTCGTGGCGGCAGCGGCGACGGGTCAGCCAGCTGGACCTGGGCATAGAAGCCGACGTTTCGGCCCGCCACATCAGTTTTCTGGAGACCGGGCGCGCCCGGCCGAGCCGCGAGATGGTGATCAAACTGGCCGAGGAGCTGGAGGTGCCGCTGCGGCACCGCAACAGGCTGCTGGTGTCCGCCGGGTTCGCGCCGGTATACCCAGAACGCGAGGTACGCGCCCCTGAGTTCGGGGTCGTGCGCCAGGCGCTGGACAAGATCCTGGCCGGGCACGAGCCGTATCCGGCGGTCGTGGTGGACGCGGCGTGGAACCTGGTGGCGGCCAACTCGGCGGCCGCGATGTTCATGGACGGGGCGCCGGCCGAGCTCCTGAAGGAGCCGATCAACGTGATGCGGCTGTCGCTGCACCCACAGGCGATGGGCGGCCGGCTGCTGAACCTGGCCGAGGTCCGGGCGCACCTGCTGCACCAGCTGCGCAGGCAGGCCGAGGTGTCCGGCGACGGGCGGCTGGCCGAGCTGCACGATGAGCTGGCCTCGTACACCTATCCGGGGGTGGACCTGAACGTGGCGCACGTGCCCGGCCCCGCGGACATCCTGGTCCCGCTGCGGATCGCGGCCGGTGACCGGGTGCTGTCGATGTTCACCACGATCGCGACGTTCGGCACGCCGGTGGACGTGACGGTCTCCGAGCTGGCCATCGAGACGTTCTGGCCGAACGACGAGGAGACGGCCGCCGCGTTCCACAAGGGTTAGCGGGCCGTCGCGGGCAGGTCCGGCGCCTCCTCGCCGGCCGCGACGGGCGCGTCGATCGCGAGCGGGGCGCGGCCGCCGCCGGTGATCGGCAGCCCGCCCGTGACGGTGTAGGTGCGCACGTCGTACGCGCCGCCCTCGGGGGCGGCCGCGGCCGTGAAGGCCACGTAGGCGTTGCCGCCGGGGACGACCGAGGTGGAGATGTAGTCGCCCGCCATGCGGCCGTGCGCGGTGTTGGCGAGCCAGCCGAGCTCCATCGGCCCGTGCAACTCGCCGGGCCGCGACCAGCTCGCGCCGCCGTTGTCGGAGGAGGTGTAGCCGATCGTGAGGCGGCAGGTGGCGGCCGTGCAACCGGCGGACGGGTAGCGGTAGTAGGCCAGCGCCAGCCTGGCGGTGCCGCCCGAGCTGTCGCGGTCGACGCCGAGGCCGGGGATGAAGTGGTCCCCGCCGTCGTTCGTGACGCGTGTGATGTGGCTCCACTCGTCGCCGGTGGCCGAGGTGCTCATGACGATGTCGTTGCCGCCGCAGCTGAGCTGGAAGCGGCAGTCGTGCCAGGCGACGTACACGGTGCCGGCCGCGTCGGTCTCCGCCGACGGCAGCGGCGCGGCCCGCAGCCCGCCGGCGACCGTGTGCCGCCGCACGGTCGCGACGAGCACGCTGTCGCCCCAGCTCGCACCGCCGTCGCCGGAGCGTAAGGAGCGGATCTGCTGCTCCCCGCTCAGGTACGGCACCACGACGGCGCCGTTGGGCCGCACCACCGGCTGCCCGCCGAGACCGGTCGCGGACGTGCCGGTCTCCTGCCAGGTCAGGCCGCCGTCGGAGGAGCGGGACACCTTGATCGCGTTGCCCGCGGCGACGTCGTCGTACACCGTGTAGCAGCGGCCGTAGAACGGGCTGCGCGGGGCGTTGTCGCAGACGATCCAGCTCTTGTCCAGGTCGCCCCCGTTGGCGACGGCGGTCGTGACCGGCCCCTCCCAGGTCAGCCCGCCGTCCGTGGAGCGGCTGGTGAGCACTGCCGCACCGGCTATGCCGCCCGTGTCGGTGAGCGCCAGCGAGGAGATCAGCCAGACGCCGTGCCTGGCGTCGAAGGCCACCGACGGGTCGCTGACCCGGTTGTAGGAACCCCCGCCGAACGTGGTGATCCCGGGCAGGACGCCCTTGGCCCACGTGGCGCCGTCGTCGGTGGAGGTCGCGAACGCGATGCCGGACGCCCCTCCGTCGAAGAACCGGCCCGCCTGCTGCGCCGCCACGATGGTCGTGCCCGAGTGGAAGGTGTCGGGGCCGGCCTGGGTGCCGTGCTGGCTGGTGGCGTTCGCGTACGAGTCGGCCCCGAGCTCCGTCAGCGGGACGGCCTCGGACGCCAGGGCGGGAACGGGGGTGAGGAGGAGCGTTACGATCAGCAGCCCGCCGATTCCTCGGCGCCTGGCGGGGGATGGCACAGTCCACCTCCACGTTGGCGTGTCATCCTCCACCTCTCACCTTTCGACCCGATATGTCAAGATCTGTCAGCGTTCGGCATGGACGACGTCCCGGTGGATGCGCGACAGGGGCACGCCGTCGATCTGGAGGCGCCGGACCGTCTCGTTGACCATGGAGGTCGGGCCGCACACGTACACGTCGTGCTCGGCCCAGGAATGGAAGCGCTGCGTGACCTCGGGCAGGTGGCCCCGCATCCCGTCGTAGGAGGGCTCGTCCGACACCACGGGCAGCACCCGCAGCCAGGGGAACGACGACTCCATCCTGATCAGGTCGGGCAGGTCGTACAGCTCCTCCGACGTGCGCGCGCCGTACAGCAGGTGGATGTTGGGCCGGCGGCCCGAGGCGATGATGTGCTCGATGATCGCCTTGAGCGGCGCCAGGCCGGTGCCGCCCGCCACGCACAGCACGTCACGCGAGCTGCGCTCGCACGGCGCCATCGTGCCCATCGGCGGCCCCAGCATGAGCGTGTCGCCGATGCGGGTGTGCCTGATGAGCGTGGTGGACACCCAGCCACCGGGGACGGAGCGGACGTGCAACCTGATCGTGTTGTCGGGGCGCGGCGCGTTCGCGATGGAGAAGTTCCGCCACACGCGGGGCCAGCGCGCGGTCTGCACGTTGACGTACTGTCCCGGCGTGTACGGCAGCCGCTGCGCGGGCCGCAGCGTGAGAACCGCGATGTCGCGATGGCGCTGCTCGTGGTCGATCACCTCGGCCAGCCACCAGGCGGGCGAGCCCCCCGAGTCCGACTCGGCCGACTCCATCATGAGCTTCGCGGCCGCCGTGTACGCCGCGACCCAGGCCGCCTCGATCTCGGCGTTCCAGATGTCGGCCGCGAAGCGGCGGATGGTGGCCAGCAGCGCGTTGCCGACCGCGGTGTAGTGCTCGGTGAGCACGCCGTACTTGCGATGGTCCCTGCCCAGCTGGCCCAGGTAGGCCGCGAGGCTGTCCGGGCTGTCCAGACTCCACACGATCCGGGTCAACGCGCTGAACAACCGGTCGCGCTGGACGTCCATGGCAGGCGGGAACATGCCACGCAGGTGCGGGCTTTCGGCGAACAGCCGGCCGTAGAAGTAGGCCGTGGCCTTGTCGGCCTGCGGTTCGATGACGGAGAAACTCTCTTTTACGAGGCGCGGATTCAACGACATTTACCAACCCCACCTAGGGACCGGAATGGTATTCCGGTCGTGTCGTTCACCCCCTTGACGGCTCCGGGTCACGAGCGCCCGGTCCCTCCCCGGCACTCCGATGCGCTCGAAATTGAGTCTTACACCACCGATGACCCGTCACAACCGTTTCCCCCCAATACGGTGCGATGCGAGCTATCCGTAGTTGTTTCGTGATTCTCCGCACACGATTTTCGGACTATAAATACGAATAAAAATCACATTTACTGGTGTAGTCCGCTCTTTGAATGATCGTGATGCATTTGCGCGGCCATGATCTCCTGCGCGGAACGCGCGATCCAATCAACCAGCCCGCGCAGATGCGAGACCGCCTGCCTGCTCGCGAGCCTGGCCTCCGAGGCGGGTCTGGACGCGCCGGCCGTTCGCGAGATGCTCGCCCGGGGCGACTTGGCCGACGCTGTCAGGGCGGAGGAGCGGCGGGCCGGCGAGCTGGGCGTCTCAGGCGTGCCCGCGTTCGTCTTCGGCGATCGTTACGCGGTCTCGGGCGGGCAGCCGGTGGAGACCTTCGCCAGGCTGCTGGACCGGACGTGTCAGGCCGGCACAGGCAACGGTAACCGCTGACTCCATTCCCGTCCTGTCGCGGCAGGCGTACCATCCGGCCATGGCAGTCCTCCATCCCAGGCGGGTAGCCTGGGAAGGCGCTCGGATCTTCGTCTCCGCCGCGAACACGGACGCCTACTGGTGGCTCAGCGACACGGTCGGCCACTATCTGGGGTCCATGTACCAGCTGGAGCTGTGCGAGACGCGGCTGCGGTTACAGGCGGAGGCGGACGCGATCTACGCGGAGGCGGGCGCGTGGCGCGCCCGCCTGGACGAGCTCCTCGACACCCACCCCGCCGCGGCCGCGATCCTCACTCAGATGATCTCCGAGACGACTTCCCGCCTCCCTTGACGCATGCGGCAGAGGCTCCGCTGCCTGCTTCCAACCCCGTGGAGCGTGAGGTCAAGGGCAGACTCGTCCGTTGGCCTCGAACGCCTCATGAGTCAAGGGCATGAGCTCCGCCCACAACGCCTCCATCTTCTCGGCGACCATCTCGATCTCGCGCTGCGGGAACGACGGGAACGCGGAGTCCTCCCGCTTCACACGGAGCGACAGGAAGTTCATCAGGGCACGGGCGTTGCAGGTGGCGTACATCGAGGAATAGAGGCCCACAGGCAGCACCGTGCGGGCCACCTCGCGCGCCACCCCTGCCTCGAGCATTTCCAGATAGGCCCGATAGGACTGCCGGTAGCTTTCCTGGGTCGCCTCCGTGACCAGCTTGTGCTGCTCGGCCGTGCCGTCCTTGAACACGTACTTGCCGGGCTTTCCTTCTTGCACCAGCTTCCGGTCGGGTCCTGGCACATAGAAGACCGGCGTCAGCTTCCGATACCTGCCGGACTCCTCGTTGTAGGAGAAGGTCCGGTGCCGCATGAACTCCCGGAAAACGAAGATCGGCGCGCTGACGTAGAAGGTCATGGAAGAGTGCTCGAACGGCGTGCCGTGCCTGTCTCGCATCAGGAAGTTGATGAGGCCCTTGGAACGCTGGGGATCGGCTTCGACCTCCGCCAGAGAGCTCTCACCCTTCGTGGAGACCCGTGCCGCCCACAGCACGTCCGCGTCCGACGCGGCAGCCTTCACCAGCTCCACGTCCATGTCGCCGCGGAACGTGATCTCGGTCTCGGGTTCGGCATTGCCCATGGAGAGCCCCCGCTCAGGTTGGGTGTTGTGACGGCCTCAAGCAAACCAGGTCGGGCCACTCGGCGCGAGTCAGGGGTGACCCGGTTCAGAGGCGGTAGACGCGGCGGGCGTTGCCTGAGCCGATCATGTGGGCGACGCGGGCGGCGTCGGCGGGGCTCCACTCCCCCGACGCGAGCCGGGCCGAGAGTGCCGCGCCGAGCGCCCGACGGTAGTAGAGCGCGCCCAGGTAGGCCGTCTCGGCCACGCTGTGGCAGCCCGAGCTGAACAGCTGCTTGTGGAACGGCGCCAGCTCGAGCAGCTCGTCCACGACCTTGACCAAGGCGGAGGTGTGCGGGAGTGCGAGGCCGACGTCGACGTACACGTGCGGGTAGACGCCGGCGAGGTAGGCGGCCTGGCGGTGGTACGGGTAGCAGTGCAGCAGGATGATCGGCACGCCGAGCGGCTGCAGCATCCTGGCGAACTCGCTCAGCCTGCCCGGGTCGGTGCGGTGCAGGTCGAGGCCCGAGCCGCCGAAGCCCGTGTGGAACTGCACGGGCAGCCCGCGCTCCCTGGCCACGTCGACCGCGCACCACAGCAGGTGGCGGAGCATGACCTCGTCGGTCAGCGGCTGCTTCGGGTCCGACAGCCGCCGGTTGGCCGCCGCGATCACCGATCCCCTGCTGGGCCTGGCCGGGTCGAAATCGAGGCCGCACAGCGCGCCGATGACGGTCTTGAGCCCGACCGCTCTGGCGGCCCTGGCGGCCAGCTCCTCGCCGAGGCCGTCCAGGTAGTCCGCGGCCAGCTGGGCCGTCTCGGCCACGTCCCGCTCGACCTGCTCGATCCGTACGAGCTCGTCGGCGGCGGCCCCGCCGTGGCGGCCCATCTCGGTGGCCGTCAGCAGCTCGACGTCGTCCGATGCCGTGTCCACCGCCGTGTCCACCAGGAACGCCACCACCCCGCCCCCCGCCAGCAGCCGCCGGTTGACCTCGGCCGCGCCCAGCTCCTCACGGCGTGAGAGGTAGACGGCGGGCGGCGCGTGCGGCTCCAGGTCGAGCACCGGCGCGCACCAGCGGCGCAGGGCCGCGCCGAACGGCGTGTCGAAGTGGGTGGTGCCGGGCGGCGCCGGGCTGCCGCCCTCGTTGATGAGCAGCTCGAACTGGGCTCTGCTCAGGTCGTCTCGCCGCACCCCGTGACAGTGGTGGTCGACGAGCGGGGCGAGCAGCGCGTCACGCACCGTGCGGGGTAGATCTACGGGGAGCATGCGGAGACTCTAGGGGAGCTCCGCATGCCCCGGCGGCGGTTTTACCTACGGCTGGGGCCGCTTACTTGCGGCACAGGCGGAGCACGTTCGCGATGATCTTCGCGCCCGCGCCGCCCTCCTGCGTGAGGATCGACTCGGGGTGGAACTGCACGCCGAAGCGCCGCCGCTCGACGTCCTCGATGGCCATGACGTTGCCGTCGGGCGTGAGCGCGGTCGCCGTGAACCCGACGACGCCGGGCCGCTTGGCGTGCAGCGAGTGGTAGCGGGCCGCGGTGAACTCCTCGGGCAGCCCCTCCAGCAGCGCGCTGCCGGCGACCCTGGAGACCTGGCCGCGCTTGCCGTGCTCAGGGTAGTCCAGCAACTCAAGCGTGCCGCCTGCCTGCTCGACCATGGCCTGCAGCCCCAGGCATACGCCGAACACCGGCAGGTCGCGGGCGTAGATCTGGTCGAGCAGCGCCGAGATGCCGAAGTCGGACGGCCAGCCCGGCCCGGGCGAGAGCACCACCAGGTCGGGCGCGATGCCGTCGATCATGTGGGGCGGGAAGCCGTGGCGCAGCGTCACCACGTCGGCGCCTTCCTGCCGGAAGTAGTCGGCCAGCGTGTTGACGAAGGAGTCCTCGTGGTCGACGAGCAGCACCTTCATGCCCTGGCCCGGCTGCGGCCTGGGCTCGGGGACCGGCACGGAGCCCGGGCTGTTGACCGCGGCCAGGGCGCCGAGCAGGGCGCTGGCCTTGAGCTCGGTCTCGCGCTCCTCCGACTCGGGGTCGGAGTCGAACAGCAGCGTGGCCCCGGCCCGCACGGTCGCCACGCCGTGTTTGATCTGCGCGGTACGCAGGGTCAGGCCGGTGTTCATGGAGCCGTCGAAGCCGATGAAGCCGATGGCGCCGCCGTACCACCTGCGGGTGGTGGCCTCGTGGTCCTCGATGAACTGCATGGCCCACGTCTTGGGCGCGCCGGTGACCGTGACGGCCCACATATGGGTGAGGAACGCGTCGAGCGCGTCGAACTCGGGCCGAAGCCGCCCCTCGATGTGGTCGACGGTGTGGATCAGGCGGGAGTAGAGCTCGATCTGGCGGCGGCCGATGACCTTGACGGTGCCCGGGACGCAGATGCGCGACTTGTCGTTGCGGTCGACGTCGGTGCACATGGTCAGCTCCGACTCCTCCTTGACGCTGGACAGGAGGGTGCGGATCGCCTCGGCGTCCTCGACCGGGTTGCTGCCGCGGGCGATGGTGCCGGAGATGGGGCAGGTCTCGACCCGGTCGCCGGTGACCCTGACGTACATCTCGGGCGAGGCGCCGACCAGGTGCTCGCCCTCGCCGAGGCTGATGATGAACTCGTACGGCGCGGGGTTGCTGTGCCGCAGGCCGCGGTAGAAGGCGGCCGGGTCGGCGCAGGTGGCGTGGAAGACCTGGCCGGGCACGACCTCGAACAGGTCGCCGCGCTTGAACCGCTCCTTGGCGGCGGCGACGACCTTGGCGTACTCGCCCTTCTCCGGGTCCTTGGGCAGCTCGCCGGGGGTGACGGGCTCGGCGGCGGCGCCGGTGCGCTCCAGGCCGCGGGTGGTGGCGCCGTCGACGGTGAACTCGTAGCGGTATTCGACGCTGGTCTCGCGCTGCCGGTCGATCACGACGAGCCGGTCGGGCAGGTGGAGGACGAGGTCTCGCTGGTCGTCGGGGCGGACGAGCTCCTGCCTGATGGGCTCGAACTGGAAGGCCAGGTCGTAGCCGAACGAGCCGTACAGGCCCAGGTGCGGGTCGTCGCCCTTGAAGGCGGCGATGACCTCACGGATCGCGGTGAACACGGTGGGCCTTCTGCTGCGCATCTCCTCCGGCAGCAGGTCCCCTGGATCGCTGCTCGGCTCCGGTACGTGCACCGCGATGTGGTCGGGGGTGGGCTCGGCGACCGGCTTGCCCGCGGCCAGCAGGCAGGAGGCGACGGCGGGCAGCACGACCCGGCCGCGTTCGTTGAGCGCGGTGGCCGAGATGGTGCGGCCCTTGGCGACCAGCTCCAGGCACGGATCGACGTAGCCGAACGCCCATCGGCTGTAGCGGCCCGGGTAGTCCATGCCCGAGGAGAACGCACCACCGCGCCTGGTCCCGAGGGCGGTCACGATCTCTTCCAGCGCGGCCTCGTCCACCTCGCGCGCTTCGCGCTCCACCCCGATGCCCCCGGCGGTGGTATATCCGCTCGTCTCCACGTCCTGCCCCTTTACCACGTCAAATGATCGAGCCCCGGGGGCGGACACGAGAAAGGCCGCCATCCGGGGCGGCCGTCCGTTCAGGAATGCGAAACACACGCCGCCTAGGAGCGGCGCCACCACTGAAGCCGGGCGTGAGTTCGCATGGACACAGATTAACCGCCGGACCATGATCGCGCAACGCGAATCCCTCCTCCGCCACCCCGAGCCCGCGACTTTCAATACAGAGCTGTACTGTATTCATTGAAAGGAGATCCGAGATGACCGAGACCGAGGCGATCAGCCTCCCCACCGATCGGCCCACCCCGTTCGACCCGCCCGACGACCTCAACAAGCTGCGCGAGACCCGCCCCATAGCCCGTCTGGCCTACCCCGACGGCCACCGGGGCTGGCTCGTCACCAGCCACGCGCTGGTGCGCGAGGTGCTGGCCGACCGGCGCTTCAGCGCCCGCTCCGAGCTGCGGCACATCCCCATCGCGAGCACCAGCGCGGCCCAGCCCTCGCCTCCCGGGATGTTCGTCGGGATGGACCCGCCCGAGCACACCCGCTACCGCCACCTGCTCACCGGCGAGTTCACCGTGCGCAGGATGCGCCTGCTCGCCGAGCGCATAGAGGAGATCACCAAGGAGCAGCTGGACCTCATGGAGCGCCAGGGGCCTCCGGCCGACCTGGTGCAGACGTTCGCGGCGCCGGTCCCGGCGGTGGTGATCTGCGAGCTGCTCGGCGTCCCTGACCAGGACAGGGCCCGCTTCATGGCCGAGGGCGTCAAGCTCATGCGGCCGGACCTGCCGCAGGAGGAGAAGATCTCCGCGTTCCTGGCGATGCAGGCGCACATGCGCGAGCTGGTGCCGGCCAAGCGGGCCGAGCCCACCGACGACATGCTGAGCGGCCTCACCAAGAGCGACCTGACCGACGAGGAACTGGCCAACATCGGGTTCATGCTGCTGGGCGCCGGCCTCGACACGACGGCGAACATGCTCGCGCTGGGCACGTTCGCGCTGCTGCGCCACCCCGATCAGCTGACCGTCCTGCGCGACGAGCCGGAGCGGGCGGAGCAGGTGGTGGAGGAGCTGCTGCGCTACCTCAGCATCATCCCCTTCCTGGTGCGTACGGCGCTGGAGGACGTCGAACTCGGCGGCGAGCTGGTCAGAAAGGGCGAGACGGTCACCGTCTCCATCCCGTCAGCCAACCGCGACCCGCGCCGTTTCCCCGACCCCGACGTCCTCGACCTGCGCCGGGACACCGGCGGGCACGTGGGCTTCGGCCACGGCGTGCACCAGTGCCTCGGCCAGCAGCTGGCCAGGGTGGAGATGCAGGCGGGCTATCCGGCGCTGTTCAGGAGGTTCCCGTCGCTGCGGCTGGCCGTCGAGCCGGGCGAGGTGCCGCTCCGTACGGACATGCTCATCTACGGGGTGCACAGCCTCCCCGTCACCTGGGATGTGGCGCGATGAACGGCAAAGTCTGCCTCGTCACGGGCGCGTCGTCCGGGATCGGCCGCGCCACCGCCCTGGAGCTGCTGCGCGCGGGCCACACCGTCTACGGTCTGGCGCGCCGGGTGGAGAAGATGGACGTCATCCGGTCCGCCGGCGGCCACCCGATCGGCGCGGACGTCACCAGCGACGCCGACCTCGACCGCGCCGTGCGGACCATCCTCGACCAGCACCAGCGCATCGACGTGCTGGTGAACAACGCGGGCACAGCCGTGCACGGCGCCACCGAGGAGGTGCCGCTGGAGCGCGCCAGGCAGGTGTTCGAGGTCAACCTGTTCGGCCTGGCCCGGTTGACCCAGCTCGTGCTGCCGCGGATGCGCGAGCGGCGTTCGGGCACGATCGTCAACATCTCCTCGATCGCCGGCGAGATCTCTCTCCCGATGGGCGCCTGGTACCACGCCTCCAAGCACGCGCTGGAGGCGTACTCGGACTCGCTCAGGCAGGAGGTCGCCCGGTTCGGCGTGCATGTCGTGGTGGTGCAGCCCGGGATCATCAAGACCGAGTTCGAGGGCGACACGCCGCGCCAGCTGCGGGAGATCTCCGGGCACGGGCCGTACGCGCAGGTCGCGGAGTGGATGGCGCGGCGGGCCGAGGAGGGGTTCGGGCCGGGCAGCAAGGCGTCCGATCCCCGCGTGGTGGGCCAGGCCGTCGCCCGGATCGTGGCCGCGCGCGACCCGAAGCCCCGCTACGCCGTCGGCTATCTGGCCGATCTGCTGCTGTGGGTCAATAGACTCCTGCCGGACCGCCTCTACGACAAGATGGTGACCCGCCAGGCATGATGACGACCGACGACCTCGGCATGACCGGCACGCGCGCACCGCGGCCGGCTGGACGGCCACGCAGCCAGGAGGCCGATCTGGCCATCCTCACGGCCGCGCTCGACCTGCTCATCGAGTACGGCGTGGCCCAGACCAGCATCGAGCAGGTCGCCAGGCGGGCCGGCGTGACGAGGGCGACGGTCTACCGCAGGTACGCCGACAAGACCGCGCTGCTCGTACGGGCCCTGCAGTGGGCCAACCACGACAACGACCCCGATTTCATCGGCTGGCGCGACCTCGACCACATGTTCGGCGACTGGGCGGCGCATCTGTCCGAGCCGCGCAACCGGGTCCTGCTGCGCCGGGTCTTCGGCGCGGTCGACGATCATCCCGAGCTGATGAGGGCGTACCGGGAGGCCAACGCGGGGCGGCGGGCGGCGGTCGTGCGCGACGCGCTCCGCCTGGCCCAGGACCGCGGGGAGCTCCCGGCGGACGCCGACGTCGACGTGGTGCAGGAGGTCCTGAGCAGCGCGGTGATGGGCCATCTCGGCGGGCATCCCGACGACGAGGGCGCCGAGCAGATCAAGGCGTACTTCCTGGCGATCATGAAGCAGTTCGGCTATCGGCCGGCGACGAAGGGGTCCGAAAGGATCTAGTTTGGGCCCTGGTCGGCCATGTGGCGATATTTCAGCTGACCAGATTACATTTCCGCCAGTCACGTTACATTTCACGTCACCTCTTGCTTTCCGGACAAGATCTCTTCACGCTTCTCGACAGAGGCGTAAAGATCACCAGTCTCGAAAGTCTCGAAGGAGAGGCGCGTGCCCAAAACCCCCCGCTGGCGGTCGATCCTGACCGGGATCGTCGTCGTCGCAGGCTTATCCGTCCCGCAGGCCGCGGCCCACGCGGCGCCGGACCCCGCCAAAATAGAGGCGACCGTCCAGGCACGGCTGGCGCAGGACGACAAGGCCACTTTCTGGGTCCGGATGAAGGGGGCGGCCGACCTGAGCGGCGCCCGACGGGCCGTCACCAAGGACGCCAAGGCCGAGCAGGTCTTCGAGGCGAAGACCGAGCAGGCCAGGACCTCCCAGGAGGGCCTGCGCAAGCTGCTCGACTCCCGCCACGCGGACTACACCCCGTACTGGATCGTCAACGCGGTGCGGGTGACCGCGGGCGAGAAGCTTGCGGGCGAGATCGCCAACCTGCCCGAGGTCCAGAGCATCGAACCGGTCCGTACCTACGCGCTGCCCGACCCCGTTGCGGGGAAGGCGGAGAACAAGGTCAACGCGGTTGAGTGGAACATCGACCGGATCAACGCGCCGCGCGTCTGGAACGAGCTGGGCGACCGCGGCGAGGGCATCGTCGTCGCCCACATCGACACCGGCGCCCAGTTCGACCACCCCGAGCTGGTCGCGTCCTACCGCGGCAGGAACCAGGACGGCACGTTCAGCCACGACTACAACTGGTTCGACCCGGCGCACATCTGCCCGTCGGCCGCGCCGTGCGACAACAACGGCCACGGCACCCACACCATGGGCACGATGGTCGGCGCGAACGGCATCGGCGTCGCGCCCGGCGCCAAGTGGATCGCCGCCAAGGGCTGCGAGGTCAACACCTGCACCGACGCCTCCCTGCTCGCGGCCGGCCAGTGGATCCTCGCGCCCACGGACCTGAACGGCCGTAACCCGCGTCCCGACCTGGCGCCCGACATCGTCAACAACTCCTGGGGCGGCGACCCGGGCGACCCCTGGTACAAGGAGACGGTCGAGGCGTGGATCGCCGCCGGGATCTTCCCGGCGTTCGCCAACGGCAACGAGGGCCCCGCCTGCCGCACCAGCGGCTCGCCGGGCGACTACGCGATCAGCTACAGCGCGGGCGGCTTCGACGTCAACAACGCCCTGTACAACCGGTCGAGCAAGGGCGAGGGCGAGAACGGCGAGATCAAGCCGAACATCGCGGCTCCGGCCGTCAACGTGCGCTCTTCGACCCCCGGCAACACCTACAGCAGCTACACCGGCACGTCCATGGCCTCACCGCACGTGGCGGCCACGGTCGCGCTGATCTGGTCCAGTTCGCCGGGGCTGCAGGGCAATGTGGCGGCCACCCGGCCGCTGCTCGACAGCACCGCGATCGACGTCAACGACACCAGCTGCGGCGGCACCGCGGCCGACAACAACGTCTGGGGCGAGGGCAGGCTCGACGCGTACGCCGCCGTGCAGGCCGCGCCCCACGAGGGGCTCGGCGACCTGCGCGGCACGGTCACCGCGGGCGGCGCCCCCGTGGCCGGGGCGACGGTCACGGTCTCCGGGCCGCTGAGCCGCACCGTGACGACCGGCGATGACGGCACGTACGCCATCCCGCGCCTGCTGCCCGGCGACTACCAGGTCGGCGCCGAGAAGTTCGGCTACGACAAGGGCACGGGATCGGCCACGATCACGGCCGGGCAGTCCACGACCGCGGACGTGACCATGACCAGGCAGGCGGCGGGTGTGGTGTCCGGCACGGTCAGCACGGCGGGCACGCCGGAGGCAGGCGCGACGGTGGCGGCCACCGGCACGCCGGTCAGCGCGGTGACCGACGCGGCGGGCCGCTACAGCCTGACGCTGCCTGCCGGCGACTACGAGCTGACGGTCACGCCGACCTCGCGCTGCGCCAGCGGCACGACGGCGTCCGTCTCGGTGGCCGGCGACATGACCAAGGACATCGAGCTGCCGCTGCGCGGTGACAACTTCGGCTACACCTGCAAGAGCGGCGCGCAGGCGTACGTGGCGGGCACCGAGAAGCTGGCGCTGGCCGGTGACGACGAGGCCCAGCAGGTGACGCTCCCGTTCCAGGTCCCGTTCTACGGCACGGGCTACGGCAAGGCGTGGATCGGCACGAACGGGTACGTCTCGTTCGCCACCGACCGGGTCACCACCGGCAGCAACGGCCGGCTCCCGACCACGGGCACGCCGAACAACGCGGTCTACCCGTACTGGGACGACCTCACGGTGGACGCCCAGGGCGGGGTCTACACGGCGGTGACGGGCACGGCGCCGCACCGGACGTTCGTCGTGGAGTGGCGCAACGTCAACTTCTACAGCGAGAGCGACCAGCGGGTGTCGTTCTCGGCGCTGCTGGGCGAGGACGGCTCGATCGGGTTCCGGTACAAGGACATCGAGAGCGAGCGCGACCAGGGCTCCAGCGCCACCATCGGCATCGAGAACGCGGCGGGCGACGACGCCATGCTGTACTCGTACGAGGAGCCCGTGCTGTCCACCGGGCAGGGCCTGACGTTCACGGCCAGCAGGCACGGCCTGGTGACCGGCGCCGTCACCGACGCCAACGACGGGCAGCCGCTGGCAGGGGCGACGGTGAAGGTGGGCGACGTGGCCACGTTCACGACCGGCGAGGACGGCTCGTTCTACGGGCAGGTGCTGGCCGGCGACTACGACGTCGTGGTCTCCAAGGAGCACTACGGCACCTTCACCAAGACCGTCACGATCGCGCCCACCACGGTGACGCGGATCGACACGGCGCTGGTCACCGGGCGGGTGAGCGCGTCGGCCGCCGAGCTGACCGTGGTGATGCCGGCCGAGTCCACCCGCACGCGGACCCTGGAGTTGACGAACCTCGGTTCGTCCACGCCGTACACGGTGACCTCGGAGCCCTGGTTCGCCACGACGCCGGCCTCGGGCGACCTCGCCAAGGGGCAGAAGGTGATGCTGAAGGCGACGCTCTCCAGCGCGGGCGTCGCGCCGGGCACGGTGAAGACGGGCAAGCTGCTCGTCCAGTCGGCCAGCGGCCGGCAGCCGACCATCGAGGTCAAGGTGACGGTCGTGGTGCCCAAGCTTCAGGTGGCCATCGACGCGGCCGCCACCAAGAGCCTGGTCGACAGCGCCGGTGACACCTGGACGCCCGACAAGAAGTACGTCGCGGGGAGCTACGGCTACGTGGCCACCTCGACCGGCACGTCGAGCACGTCCAAGACCATCGCCGGGACCGACGACCAGGCGCTGTTCAGGACCGCCAGGGAGAAGATGCTGGAGTACCGGTTCGACAACGTGCCCGCCGGCACGTACACCGTCGAACTGGACTTCGCCGACCTCAAGAGCACGCAGCCGGGCAAGCGCGTCTTCGACGTGCTGGTCGAGGGGCAGCTGGCGATCCCGGCGCTCGACCTGGCCCTGGAGGCGGGCACGTACACGGCCGTGAGCAGGCAGTACACGGTGAAGGTCACCGACGGCCAGCTCAACGTGCGCTTCGCCACCCGGCAGGGCGCGACGATCGTGAACGGCATCCGCATCTCGGAGCGCCCGGACAAGGCGCTCTCCTAGCGGCTCCCGGGTAAGGGCGCCCGGTCCATGGGTGCCCTTACCCGGAATGGACGCCCCCGGGATACCGCACGGCGGGCGGCATATGTTACTGGTAAGTACATGAGACGCGTACGGCTCCAGCGGGATCTTCCCGTGCCGATGCCCGACGGCGTGACGCTGCTGGCCGACCACTACGACCCGGTCGGCGGCGGTAGGGCCCCGGTCATCCTGATGCGCTCCCCCTACGGCCGGCGCGGCCTGTTCGGCTGGTACTACGGCCGCGGCTTCGCCCGGCAGGGCTTCCACGTCGTGATCCAGAGCTGCCGCGGCGGCTTCGGCTCCGGCGGCCTGCTCGACCCGCTCGGCGACGAGCACGACGACGGCCTGGCCACCGTCGCCTGGCTGCGCGAGCAGCCGTGGTACGGCGGCTCGTTCGCGATGTTCGGCCCCTCCTACCTCGGCTACACGCAGTGGGCCGTCGCGGCCTACGCCGGGCCGGACCTGAGGGCCATGGCCACGCAGATCACCGCCTCCCAGTTCAGGGACGCGGCCTACGTGGGCGGCGCGTTCGCGCTGGAGTCGGCGCTGAGCTGGACCACGCTCACCGACGGCATGTCGCGCCGCTTCGGCGGCGCCGCGGTGCTGACCGCGCCCAGGCACGCCCACAGGGCGGTCCTGTCGGGCCGTCCCGTGGCCGAGCTGGACCTGGCCTCGGCCGGTCGGCAGCTCCGGTTCTACCAGGACCTGCTCACGCACCACGCCGACCCGGCCGTCCCCTATTGGGACAAGCGTGACTTCTCCCCGAAAGTGGGCGAGGTGGAGGCAGCGGTCACCATGCTGGGCGGCTGGTACGACGTGTTCCTGCCCTGGCAGCTCAAGGACTACGCGGCGATGCGCGCCGCCGGGCGGCGGCCGTACCTGACGATCGGGCCCTGGTACCACGTCGACACCCGGCACGGGCGGCCCGCCATGGCCGACGCGTCGGCCTGGTTCCGCGCCCACCTGCTGGGCGACTACTCCCGGCTGCGGGCCGAACCCGTGCGGCTCTACGTCACGGGGGCCGAGGAGTGGCGGGACTACTCCGACTGGCCGGTGCCCGGGACGCGGGAGCAGCGCTGGCACCTGCAGCACGGGTTCGGACTGGGCGTCGAGGGGCCGCTGGACTCCTCGCCCGACCGGTTCCGGTACGACCCCTCCCATCCGACGCCCGTGATCGGCGGGCCCGTGCTGCTCGGGGACTCCAGGCCGCGCGACCAGCGTCGGCTGGAGCAGCGGCGCGACGTGCTGGTGTACAGTTCAGCGGCGCTGGAGTCGGACGTGGAGATGATCGGGCCGGTGCGGGCTGAGCTGTTCGTGCGGTCGAGCACGCCGTACGTGGACGTGGTGGTGCGGGTGTGCGACGTGCACCCGGACGGGCGCTCGTTCAACGTGTGCGAGGGTGTCCGCCGTCTGGCGGACGCCGGTTCCGGGCTGCGGCGGGTGTCGGTGGATCTCTGGCCGATCGCGCACCGGTTCGGGCGCGACCACCGGATCAGGGTGCACGTGGCGGCGGGGGCGTACCCGACGATCGCCCGCAACCACGGCACCGGCGATCCCCTGGGCGGCGGCGACGGCGCGATGGTGCCCGCCGACGTCGAGGTGTTCCACTCCCCCGACCATCCGTCCTCCGTGGTGCTGCCGCTGTGCGCGCCTCACGGTTGATGTCGCTGGTCCTGCTGTTGCAGGGCCGGGGCGGGATGACGGCGGCCGAGCTGGCCGAGGAGCTGGAGGTCTCGGAGCGCACGGTGCACCGGGACGTGCTGGCGCTGTCGGAGGCGGGCGTGCCCGTGTACGCCGACCGGGGGCGGGGCGGCGGTTACCGGCTGCTCGACGGGTACCGGACCCGGCTGACCGGCCTGGACCGGGCCGAGGCGGAGGCGCTGTTCCTGTCGGGGGTGCCGGCGGCGCTGCGGGAGATGGGGCTGGAGGGGGTGGCGGCCACGGCCCGGCTGAAGGCCGCCGCCGCGCTCTCCCCCGGGCTGCGGGACGCGCCCGCCGTCGCGGCGCAGCGCTTCCACCTGGACGCGCCCGGCTGGTTCTCCGGCGACGACCCGCCGCCGGAGTCCCTCGCCCCGCTGGCCAGGGCCGTGTGGAACGACCGCCGCGTCTCGGCCGTCTACAAGGGGCGGGAACGGACGCTGGAGCCGTACGGGCTGGTGCTCAAGGCGGGCACCTGGTACCTGGCCGCGCGGCTCGGGACCCGGTTCCTGATCTTCCGGGTGCACCGGTTCGGCGCGGTGTCCGTGCTCGCGGAGCCCTTCGACCGGGACCCTCTGTTCGACCTGGCGGCCTTCTGGGCGGAGCAGTCGGCGGAGTTCAGCCGGTCGCTGCTGCGGGAGGTGATCACGTTGCGGCTCAGCGAGCGGGGGGTGCGGATGCTGCGGCACATCGCCGACCCGGCCGCCGTCGACGAGGCCCTCGCCTCGCTCCAGCCGGACGGGACGGTGCGGCTGGAGGTGGAGTCGGTGGAGGTGGCGTACTCGCAGGTGCTCCGGTTCGGGCCGGAGGCGGAGGTGCTGGATCCGCCGGAGCTGCGGGCGACGGTCGCCGACGCCGCCGCCCGCATGTCCGCCCTCTACCGTTAGGTCACCGGTAGCCGGCCGGGTCGATCTCCTTGCCCGGCTCGCGTACCTCCGTGATGAAGCTCCACACCCGTGGCCGGCTGCCGTCCACGTCCGTGAGGCCGTACGCCTCGGCCAGTTCCTCGCTCGACACCGATCTGCCCGACCAGCGCTGCCGGTCGGGGTCGCCGGCGAGGGCCGCCACGCCCCTTCCGACGTACGCGGGTGTTTCGGAGACCTGCCAGGCGATGTCCACCTCGGCCTCCCGCCAGTTGTCCTCGGTGACGCCGAAGTTGTCGAGCATGGACTCCGAGCGCAGGAAGCCCGGCGTGACCGCCACCCCGGTGCCGCCGTACGGGCGCAACTCGTTCGACCAGGCGAACCCGAGCCGGTTCACCGACATCTTGGCCAGGTCGTAGTAGACGTTCTCCCGGTAGCGGGTCTCGTTGAAGGCCCAGGTGCCGTCGGTGACCTCCACGACCAGCCCGCCCTCGTTCCTGATCATCAGCGGGAGCAGGTGGCGGCTGGTGATGATGTGGGTGTCGATCGCCAGCCTGAGCAGCCGGAGCCCCTTGTCCATGTCATGTTTCCAGACCGGCGTGTCCCAGTCCCACAGGTGCTCGCTGCCCCAGATGTCGTTGACCAGCACGTCGAGCCTGCCCTGCTCGCGGTCCACGCGCTGGGCCAGCGCCTGGACCTGGGCGGAGTCGAGGTGGTCGACCTGGACGGCGACGCCTGTCCCGCCCGCCGCCGTCACGAGCTCGGCCGTCTCCTCTATGGTCTCGGGCCGGTTCATCTCGGAGCGCTGCTCCCTCGTGCTCCTGCCGGTGCAGTAAACCGTCGCGCCTGCCGCGCCCAGCGCGACCGCGATGCCCCGTCCCGTTCCGCGGGTCGCTCCCGCTACCAAAGCAATCATGCGAGCGATCGTTTCCCGAATACCCGACATCTCGTGTCATCTTTTCCGCCGGGCTCTGGCGTCCCTACAGGCCACTGGCGCGGTGGGGTGACCGTTCGGCGCGGGGAAACGACCATTCGGCGAGGGTGCTGGGATCGCGGCATTGGCGTGTTTAGAGTTGCGCCAGGTGCAGGCGTGGCGCTCACCGGGCGGCTCAGATCATTTAGGCCAAAACGTAATACTAACGGCATTTGGTTTAATACCTCCGTAAAGCTAACCTCCCTCCATTGACTAGCCGTCAGGAACCGGTCAAAGACGGGTCCTGATCCACTCATCGGAGGGTCGATGACTACCGGGGAACCCGGGCAGCCACGCACCGACCGCAGCCCTTGGAACTGGCTGCTGGTCCTGCCCATCGTGCTGCCGCTGCTGACGTTCCTGTTCAACGCCGACGAGCCCCGCCTGCTGGGCTTCCCGCTCTTCTACTGGCTGCAGCTCGCCTTCATCGTGGTCGGCGTCACGACCACGACCATCGTCTACAGGATGACCAAATGAGCGGGCACACGACCGAGCTGGTCGTCTTCATCCTGCTGTTCGTCCTGGTCAGCGGCATGGGGTTCGTGGCCGCGCGGTGGCGGCGGCCGAACGACCTGGCGAGCCTGAACGAGTGGGGCCTGGGCGGGCGCAGCTTCGGGTCGTGGATCACGTGGTTCCTCGTGGGCGGCGACCTCTACACCGCCTACACGTTCGTGGCGGTGCCGGCGCTGGTGTTCAGCTCCGGCGCGCTGGGGTTCTACGCGCTGCCGTACACGGTCGTGGTGTATCCGCTGGTGTTCCTGGTGCTGGCCCGGATGTGGTCGGTGTCGCACGTGCACGGCTTCGTCACCCCGGCCGACTTCGTACGGGCCCGCTTCGGCTCGCCGACCCTGGCGCTGGTCATAGCGATCACCGGTCTGGTGGCGACGATGCCGTACATCGCGCTCCAGCTGGTGGGCATCGAGGCTGTGCTGAAGTCGATGGGCATCACCGGGCACCTGCCGATCATCATCGCGTTCGCGATCCTGGCCGCGTACACGTACCAGTCGGGCCTGCGGGCGCCGGCACTGATCGCGTTCGTCAAGGACGCGCTGATCTACATCGTGATCCTGGCCGCGGTGATCTACATCCCGGCCAAGCTGGGTGGATGGGGCTCGATCTTCGACGCGGCCAAGGCCAAGTTCGACGCCACCCCCGCGCCCGGCGACGGCATCATCCTCAACGCCAACAACCAGCTCCAGTACGTGACGCTGGCGTTCGGCTCGGCGCTGGCGCTGTTCCTCTACCCGCACAGCCTCACCGGCGTGCTGGCCTCCAAGAACCGCAACGTCATCAAGCGGAACATGTCGGCGCTGCCCGCCTACAGCTTCGTGCTCGGCCTGATCGCGCTGCTCGGCTTCATGGCCATCGCGGCGGGCACCAAGCCGGTCGGGACCGACACCAACACGATCGTGCCGATGCTGTTCGACCAGCTGTTCCCCGACTGGTTCGCGGGCGTCGCGTACGCGGCCATCGGGATCGGCGCGCTCGTCCCGGCGGCGATCATGTCGATCGCGGCGGCGAACCTGTTCACCCGCAACATCTACCGCGAGTACCTCAACAAGAACGCCACCGACGCCCAGGAGGCCAACGTCTCCAAGATCGTGTCGCTGGTCGTCAAGGTGGGCGCGGTGCTGTGCATCCTGCTGCTCGACCCGCAGTTCTCGATCGACCTGCAGCTCATCGGCGGCGTGATCATCCTGCAGACGCTGCCGTCGGTGGCGCTGGGCCTCTACACGCGCTGGTTCCACAAGGGCGGCCTGATCGCGGGCTGGGCGGCCGGCCTGGTGGCGGGCATGTGGATGCTGTATCTCATCCCGAACCCGGTCAAGCACCAGCTGCACTTCGGCGGCTCGGCGTTCCCGCTGTCGAACCTGGGCTTCGACACCAAGATGACGCTCTACGCCGGGTTCCTGGCGCTGATCGTCAACCTGGTGGTGGCGGCCCTGGGCACGCTGCTGTTCCGGGCGATCAAGGTGGCGGACGGTGAGGACGCGACGACCCGCGACGAGTACTTCGCGGACGAGGGCGACCCGAGGGTGAAGGACCTGGATCTGGCCGACTCCCACTGACCGGCCCGACCACTGATCGGCCCGGCCGCTGATCCGGCTGACGGCCCGCCCCACCGCGAGGGGGCGGGCCGTCAGTCTGTCAGGTACGCCGGGTTGGCGACCTCCAGTTTCGCCCGTACGGCCTGCTCCAGGGCCGCGACGAGGGCGTGGTCGTCCTCGACGCGGCCCTCGCGGATGGCGGCGGCCAGCTCCGCGTCGTCGGCCACGCCCAGCCCGGCCAGCCGCGCCGCGTGCTCGCCGGCTTGGGAAGGGCCGAGCGAGATCTCCCGCTCCACCATGCCGAGCACGTTGATCGCCACCCGCGTGTGGAACCGCACCCGCCCGTCCACGGCCGGGAGCACGTCGCTCTCGAGGAAGTCACGGACGGCGGCCACGAGCTGGGACGCCGTGGGCACATCGTGCGGGGCAGGTGTCATCTGGAATCCTCAATTCGGCGTTTATCTTGACCCGATCAATGAACGGTTACCCTGCGGCCATGCGCACTGAGTCTCCCACCGCGTCCTTTCCTGGGCCTCCCCTGGTGCTCGCGCCGAAGCTCATCCGGGCCGAGGTGCTCGTCGTGTTCTCCGTTTCGCTCGGCGCCAGCGCCCTCGTGGCGCTCGTCCGGCTGATCGGCGCGCTCACGGCGCCCAAGGAGCTGAAGGGCCAGCAGGCGGTGCTCGTCGGGTCGATGGCGCCCGGGCGGCCGTGGCTGGACCTGGCACTGCAGCTCGTCGACATCGCGATCACGGTGGCGCCGGTCGGGCTGGTGGCCTACCTGATGGTGCGCTCCGGGGAGTCGCTGCGCACGATCGGCGTGGACTTCCGGAACAAGGCCCGTGACGCGGTGCGCGGGGCGCTGCTGGCGGCGGCGATCGGCGGCACCGGGCTGGCGTTCTACCTCGCCGTGTGGGCGGCGGGCGTCAACCTGACCGTGGTCCCGGGTCAGCTCCCGCAGGTGTGGTGGCAGGTGCCCGTGCTGCTGCTCGCGGCCGCGCAGAACGGGGTCCTGGAGGAGGTGCTCGTCGCCGGATACCTGCTGCACCGCCTGGAGCAGGCCGGATGGAGTCCGTGGAAGGCCGTCGCGGTGTCGTCGGTGCTGCGGGGGTCGTACCACCTCTATCAGGGGTTCGGGGGATTCATCGGGAACGTCGTGATGGGGCTGGTGTTCGGGCGGCTGTACCAGCGGGGGGGCCGGGCCATGCCGCTGGTCGTGGCGCACACGCTGATCGACGCCGTCGCCTTCGTCGGGTACGCCATCCTGCACGGCCGCGTGAGCTGGCTGCCCTGAATCCGTTGGCCACGCTGGTTGACCGTGTTGGTTGACTGGGCAACTGGTTTCGGGATGAGATCCTCACATGAGCTTCGCCGTCCCCGACGGCGTCCGGCCGGTCCGCGACGCCGTCCACGCGTTCATGACCGAGCGGGTGGAGCCCGCCGAGCCGGTGCTGCACGCGGGCGGGCCCGACGCGGCCGCGGCGCTGGACGAGCTGCGGGCCGAGGCCAAGAAGGAGGGCCTGTGGGCGCTCGGCCACCCTCGCGAGCTGGGCGGCGGCGGGCTGCCGTTCCTCGACTACGTCTACGTCAACGAGGTGCAGGGGCGCAGCGAGTTCGGGCAGCTGGCGCTGGGCACGTTCACGCTGCAGGACTCGCTGATGCTGCACGAGCACGCCTCGCCCGAGCAGCGCGAGCGCTACCTCGAGCCGCTGGTACGGGGTGACATCTGGCCCAGCTTCGCCATGACCGAGCCGACGATCTCCAGCAGCGACCCCACCCAGATCAAGACATCCGCGGTGCTCGACGGGGACGAATGGGTGATCAACGGGCACAAGTGGTTCACGACCGGGGCGTCGCGGGCGGCGTACACGACCGTGATGTGCAGGACCGAGCACGACGCGCCGCCACATTTGGCGTTCTCCATGATCCTCGTGCCGACGGACACGCCCGGCTACCGCATCGTCCGCGAGACCCCCGTGCTGGGGCTCGACGGGGCGCACTGCGAGGTCCGGTACGAGGACGTCCGCGTGCCCGCAGCCAACCTGCTCGGCCCGCGCGGCCACGGGTTCGTCATCGCGCAGCAGCGGCTCGGGCCCGGCCGGATCTTCCACTGCATGCGCTGGCTGGGGCAGGCGCAGCGGGCGTTCGACCTGATGTGCCGCAGGTTGCAGGAACGGACCGCGTTCGGCGAGCCGCTGGCCAAGAAGCAGCTCATGCGGCAGCACGTGTTCGACTCCTACGCCGAGATCCAGGCCGCCAGGCTCCTCACCCTCAACGCCGCCGAGGCCGTCGACGCCGGCTCTCAGGCCCGGGTGGAGATCGGCGCGATCAAGGTGGTGGGGGCGCGCATGCTGCACAACGTGATCGACCGCGCCATCCAGGTGTACGGAGCCGCCGGGCTCACCCCTGACACGCCGCTGGATCGCATGTACCGGCACGCGCGCGCCGGGCGGATCTACGACGGCCCCGACGAGGTGCACATCGACTCGGTGGGCCGGCGCATCCTGGGCGAGTACGCCGCGGGCGGCAACTGGGAGTTCGGCCTGCGATGAGCGACCTCCACGCCGTCGTCGAGGAGGTGTTCGAGGCCGGCGCGTCGGTCGCCTTCAGCGCCCGGTTGCCCGGCGGGGCGTCGCGCGAGACGTGGGCGCTCGACGTCGTCACCGGCTCCGAGCGGCACGAGCTGATCCTGCGGCTCGACTCCCCCGGCGCCGCCGTGGAGGGCCCCATGGAATCCAGCGGCGGCCTGGCTGCGGAGGCCGCGCTGATGCGGGCCGCGTCCGGCGCCGGGGTGCCGGTGCCCGAGGTGGTCTCCAGCGGCGGGTCCTACATCCTCATGACGCGCGTGCCCGGCGAGACCATCCCGCGCAAGATCCTTCGCGACGACGCCTACGCGGCCGCCAGGCCCCGGCTGGCGGCGCAGTGCGGGCAGGCGCTAGCCGCGATCCACCGGATGCCGGCGTCCGTCCTGCCACAGGAAGCGGGCGATGACCCGCTGCGGCGCTGGCGGGACGTGCTCGACCTGCTCGGCGAGCCGCACCCGGTGTTCGAGCTGGCGCTGCGCAGGCTGGCCGCCGACCGGCCGGGCAGCACGCGGCGTACGGTCGTGCACGGCGACTTCCGCAACGGCAACCTCATCGTCGGGCCCGAGGGGATCAGGGCGGTGCTCGACTGGGAGCTCGCCCACCTCGGCGACCCTCTCGAGGATCTCGGGTGGCTGTGCGTGAAGGCGTGGCGGTTCGGCTCGCCGCTGCCGGTGGGCGGCTTCGGGGACTACGACGAGCTGATCTCCTCGTACGAGCGGGCCGGCGGCCACCCCGTCGACCGGGACGCGCTGCGCTGGTGGGAGACGTTCGGGGTGCTCAAGTGGGGCATCATCTGCGTCATGCAGACCATGCGGCACCTGCGCGGCGGCGCGCGGTCGGTGGAGCTGGCCGCGATCGGGCGGCGCGTGTGCGAGAACGAGTGGGACCTGCTGCGGATGCTCGGGCACGATTGACCGGTGGCCATCGTGGGCGCTCAGGTACGCCCGGCGGCGTGGGAGGCTGTCCCGCTTCGGGGACTGACGGCGGCGCTCCGGGAGGCGAGGGCGGCGGCGACCACGTCCACCAGGCCCTCCACCACCTCCGCGCGGTCCACCTCGGGGTGCTCCAGCCACCAGTCGCAGGTCGTCTGCACCATGCCGACGAAAGCGTGCCCGAGCACCTGCGCCTTGGTCGGCTCCGGCACCACGCGCTCGGCGACGAGCAGGCCGCCGAGCTCCTCGCCCAGGCCCCTGACGAGGGCTGTCATGTGCGAGCGGATCCTGGAGTCCTCGGAGCTGGCCCGGTGGAACAGGAACCGGTAGAGGTTGCGGTTGGCCGAGATCAGGTCGAGGTAGACGCCGATGGTGCTCCGCGCCCTGCTCCGCAGGTCGGTCCCTGGGGCGGCGAGCTCGGGGCGGAGCTGGGCGATCACGGTGCGGACGTGGCGGTCGGCCAGTGCCTGGTAGAGACCGCTCTTGTCGCCGAAGTGGCGGTAGAGGATCGGCTTGGTGATGCCGGCCTCTGCGGCGATGGCCGCCATCGAGACCTCGGGTCCCTGGGCCAGGATGACCCGGTCGGCGGCGTCGAGCAGCGCTCTGCGCCGGTCCGGGTCCCGTCCACTCACCCGCCCAGGATAGGACGCCGCTGATCTCTCGCCCTTACCGCCCCGGACGGATCATTCGTTCAACAGGGCCCGCAACCGGCCGGGCAGCAGCGCCGAGAGGACCAGCAGCGCGCCGATGAGCGTGTAGAGGCCGGTCATGCCCGCCATGGTGCCGGGCGGCTCGGTCATCTCGGCCCAGGGCACGCCGTCCGGGTGCGACCACGGCAGCCCGCCCGCCCGCGCCCACGGCAGGCTCCCCGCCACGCCGAGCGCGGCGTTGAGGTCGAGCGCGAACACGGCGCCCGCGGCGACCAGCGGGATGCCGCAGCCGAGGGCGGCCGCGGGCCAGGCGCTCAGGAGGGTGACGATGACAGCCACCGCCGCCAGGAAACCGAGCGCCGCCGGGGAGGGACCGAACGTGGCGTTGCCTGTCCGCAGCGCCCTGGCGGCCGCCTCGGTCAGGTAGTAAACAGGCACGAGGGCGAGCACGCCTGCGGCGCCTCCCACCATATGACGAGTCTCACGAGTCACACCGCGATCGTCCCCGTCTCACGCCCTGGTTACGCACGTCGTTTACGGC
This sequence comes from Nonomuraea sp. CA-141351, assembly GCF_050944675.1. Taxonomy (NCBI): domain Bacteria; kingdom Bacillati; phylum Actinomycetota; class Actinomycetes; order Streptosporangiales; family Streptosporangiaceae; genus Nonomuraea; species Nonomuraea sp. CA-141351. Next base: position 5,534,132 of record NZ_CP191982.1, on the reverse strand, counting down.
CGCCGTACAGATCGCCTCGAGGGCACGGACCGAGCGCCTTTACATCGTAGATCAACAATTTGGCTCTATATCGCGAAATTACTGGAAAATACTGGGACTGTTGGTACGCTCGCCACCATGAGTGACCGGCTGGACGATCTCGAGCGCCGGATCGACGAGCTGCGAGCGGCGGTGCGCAAGGCGATGCGGATCAGGGACGGCGCCACCGCCCGCGCCCTGCGTGCCGAGCTCCGTACGGCCGAGCGGGAATGGGACGCCCTGGTGAGCGGTGAGCAGCCCCAGGCCAAGCCCGAGCCGCCTCGCCTGGTCACCGTGCGCGAGCAGGTGCAGCAGGGGCTGCGGCTGCTCGGCGCGGCCGCCCAGCCGCGGCTCGTCGTGGCCGTCAGCGACGCGTTCTTCGGCGGCACGATCCGCAGCGCCCAGCTCACCAGCCTGCGCAGGGACGAGGAGCGCTCGTTCAGGTCCTCGCCGCACGGGCGGCCGTACTATCTGTGCGCCGCGCTGACCGACCGCCTCTCCCCCGCCCGCGGGCTGCTCACACTCAGCACCTGGCCGATGGAGCGACGTGTGGTCGGCCCGCTCAGCCCTCGCGTCGACTTCCTGACCTGCGCCATCGCGGTGGCCTCGCACGAGTCGATCGACGGGCGGGCCGGCCGGTTACTCGTCCGGATGGCCAGGAACATCCCCGGCGCCACCGACGGCACGCTGGGCCCGCCCGACCCCGAGCGGGTCATCGAGGCGGCCCGCGCCGAGCTGCGCGTGCACGGCGAACGCGACACGCGGGACCGCGCCGAGCTGGCCCAACGCGCCGCGGCGCAGCTCGGTGACGTGGCTCGCCTGTTCGGCGCCGCTACGCTGAGCACGATCAAGAGGGAGAAGGCGAAGTGAGCGGCTTGAAGCGCGAAGGCGATCACGTGTACCGGCTCGACGCGTTGCGGGGCACGACGCCACCGCGGCCGCACGACGCCCGCGCGATCGCGGCCCTGGCCGCCAACCCCGGCTGCAGCCGCCGGGCGCTCCTCGACGGCGCCGGCATCGACAAGGACGCCGCGGCCCGGTACCTGGGCTTTCCCGCGCCGTTCGGGCAGTCGCCGTTCGCGATCACGCGCGGCAACGTGTTCGAGTCGCTGGTCAAGGCCGACGGATGCGCGGAGTTGCTGCGCATGCTGCGCGAGCTGCTGAACCTGCCGGTCGCCGAGGTCGCCTACCACGACGTCGAGAACGTCGGCGCCCATCTGCGCCACTCCCACACCCGCGCGCTGATCGACCGCGCGGCGCGCGAGGGCCAGGACGCAGGCACGCTGTACGACCACCCGCTGCTCAGCCTGGAGATCGCCGGCCACACCGCCTACCTGGAGCCCGACGTGGTGGCCTTCCAGCTCGGCGGCCGCTTCCACATCGTGGAGATCAAGTCGTTCGCGGTGATCGACGGGCAGGCCGACCCGTCGGCGGTGGCGGCGGCCGCGCGGCAGGCCGCGGTGTACGTGCTGGCGCTGCGCACGCTGCTGGAGGAGCTAGGCCACGACCCGCTGAAGGTCTCGCACGACGTGGTGCTGGTCTGCCCCGAGAACTTCGCCAACCGGCCCGTCGCGACCCTGGTCGACGTGCGCAGGCAACTGGCCGTGCTGCGCCGCCAGCTCACCCGGATGACCACGCTCGACCGGCTGCTCGAGGGGCTGCCCGACGACCTGACGTTCGACCTGCGGCCCGACGAGGACGGCCGGCCCACCCGGCCCGTGGCCGAGCTGGCCGACGCGCTGCGCAGGACCACCGCCCGGTACGCGCCCGACTGCCTGTCCACGTGCGACATGTGCTTCTTCTGCCGGGACGAGGCCCGCCAGGAGGGCGCGTCCGACCTGCTCGGCCGGCACGTGCGTGACGAGCTGGGCGGGGTGGGCTCGGTGGCGGAGGCGCTCGGGCTGGCCGACGGCGCCCGCGACCCCGCCGAGGGGCAGGAGGAGATCGCCCGGCTGCTCCGCAACGCCGAACGCCTGCGCAGGGAGTGCCTCACGTGAGTTTGCTGACCTCGCTCGCGCGGCTGCGTGCCCTGGACGAGGGCATCGCGCAGCCCGTCGCGACCGTCAGGCACTGCCGTCTGTCGGACCGGCCGATGGTGTTCATCCCGCTCAAGCTGTCGGGCGAGGCCGCCGCTCCCCTGGCCGCCATGCTCGGCACAGACAGGCTACGGCCGCAGCTGCTCGTGGTGGCCCAGCCGCGCAACCGCGACCTGCGCTTCGCCTGGGCCGCCGAGCTGGCCGGGGTGCTGCTGCCGTACATCGAGGGTTTCGTGGCCGACACCGAGACGGTGGAGCGCAAGAACGCCGACCCCTACGAGCGGGCGCTGGACGCGCCGCAGCTCATCGTCCCGAACCCGGCCGGCATCGCCTTCACCAGGCTGCTCGGCCGCTCGACGCGCTTCCGCCGCACCGACGGGCCGTATCCGGTGCCCGAGGGGGTGCCGCTGCTGGGGCGATGGCTGACCTACCTCGCGGAACGGGCGGCGTACCCGGGCTCGTCGCTGATGACGGCGGCGACCGAGGAGCTGGCGCGGCACTGGGCGAGCGGGCAGAGCTCCCTGGAGGACGCCAACCTGGCCGCGCTGCTCGCCTGGATCACCACGGGGCCGAGCGACGAGGCCGAGGACCCGCTGATCTGGCCGCCCGCAGGGCCCGCGACCGACCCGGGGTTCGACGCCGAGGTGCTGGCGCCGGCGATCGAGAACGGGTCGCCCGAGCGGATCACCGAGGCGCTGCGCACCCAGCTGGAGCCGACGTGGCGGCTCATGTGGCAGGCGATCGACCTGCTCTCCGGGCTTCCCGAGGGGGCCGGCGTGGCTCAGCGGTGGGAGCAGGACCGCGGCTCGTTCAGCGGCATGGCGGCACACATCGCCGAGAGCGCGGCGCCGCAGCCCAGGCGCGACGGGGCGATCGCCGCCGCGGCCAAGCTGGCCCGCATGGAACGCGCCCAGGCCGCCTACGACGTGCAGCGCGCCTACGACGACCCCCTGGTCATGGCCGAGTACCGGCTCACCGGGGAGGCGTTCGCGGGCGAGGTGGTGGAGACGGTCCCCGACAACATCGAGGGCGAGGGCCGCTCCCGCAAGCTCCGCCCGCTGGTGGTGATCAAGACCGACGATCCGGTACGCCTCGCGCCCGGCGCCTCCCTGGGCACCCCGCAACGCCGCGGCCAGGGCGCCGAGCTGGTGTCCGCCGGCGACGGCCTGGTCACCCTGAAGATCACCAAGGGCATGGGCCGGGGCAAGACGGCGGCGCCCGGAGCCGTGCCCGAGGTCGGGGAGCGCGTCTGCTACACCTCGCTGACGGACGACTTCCAGGGCTCCCCGAACCTCCCCGACGCCGAGGCCACGCCGTGGACGCACGGCGGGCCGCCGCAGGAGTACGTGCCCGACGACGAGGACGCGCAGGAGGAGTGGTCGTGACCGGCAGCCCAGAGCCCGGCAGCCCGGAGCAGGTCATCAGGAACGTCCTCGCCGACCTGCCCCGGCACCGCGGCGTGGTGGTCGACTCGCCGCCGGGGGCGGGCAAGTCCACGCTGGTGGTACGGGCGGCGGCGCACATCGCGGCGACCGGCGAGCCCCTGATGATCGTCGCCCAGACGAACGAGCAGGTCGACGACCTGGTGACCCGCATCTCCGAGAAGCACCCCCACCTGACCGTGGGCCGGCTGTCGGCCGGCGGGTACGTGCCGTCGCTGCGGCTGCTGGAGCTGCCTGGTGTACGGGTCGGCACCCGGATCCAGGATCTGGGCGATCCGGACATCGTCATCGCCACCGCGGACAAGTGGGCCTGGATCGGCGATCGGGTGTGGCCGTGGGCGATCGTGGACGAGGCGTACCAGATGCGCTCGGACAAGCTGCTGCGGATCGCGGGGCTGTTCGAGCGGGCGCTGTTCGTGGGCGATCCCGGGCAGCTCGACCCGTTCTCGATCGTGGACGGGGACCGGTGGTCGGGCCTGTCGTGGGATCCGCTGCAGAGCGCGGTGTCGGTCCTCCTGCGGCACAACCCGGACCTTCCGGTGCACCGGCTGCCGGTCTCGTGGCGGCTGCCCGCGTCGGCCGCGCCGGTGGTGTCGCAGGCGTTCTACCCGTTCACCGGGTTCCGGTCGGGCACGTCGCATGGTGATCGGCGGCTGGAGCTGATGACCGGCGGCATGGGGACCGTGCACGACCGGGCCCTGGAGGAGGCGGCCCGGTCGGGTTGGGCGCTGCTGGAGCTGCCCAACCGGCACACGGTCCGTACGGACGGGGAGGCCGTGCAGGCGGTGGCCCTGCTGGCGTCCCGGCTGCTGCAGCGGGGTGCCGTGGCCTCCTCCGAGCAGGGCGAGCGCCCGGTGACGCCGGACCGCATCGCCGTCGGCGCCGCCCACCGCGACCAGGTCGCCGCGATCCGGGCCGCCGGGGTGCCCGCGGAGATCACCGTGGACACGGCCAACCGGCTGCAGGGTCGCGAGTACGACGTGACCATCGTCCTCCACCCGCTCTCGGGGCGGCGCGACGCCACGGCCTTCCACCTGGAGTCGGGGCGGCTTTGCGTCCTGGCTTCCCGGCACCGGCACGCCTGCGTGGTGGTCGCCCGGGCGGGGATCGCGGAGCTCCTGGACGCCCACCCGTCGGCGGAGCCGGTGCAGCTGGGGGTGCCGGTCAAGTTCCCGGACGGCTGGGAGGCCAACCAGTCGGTCCTGGACCATCTGTCCCGCCACCGCGTCTGACTCCGCTTCTGGCGCCGCGCGGACGCGGGTCAGAGGTGGCGGCGCCAGACGTCGATGACGAGGACCGGGCGCATGCCCGCCGACTCGTACAGCCCCAGTGCGGGGCTCGTGTTGTTGGAGTCGACGTGCAGAATCGTCCCTCTCCGGCCACGTGCGGCGTCGGCGGCGAAGGCGTGGCGCAGGAGGAAGCGGCCAAGGCCCCTCCCCCGGAACTCCGGCAGGACCGCCAGGTTGGCCACGTAGCCGCAGTCCTCGTCGGGGACGAACTGGTTGTTGCCGATCAGCACCCCGGCGGGGCGCCCGTCGATGCGGGCGAGCGTGAGCTGGGACCAGTCGGTGGCCGACTGCCCCTGCCGGCGCGCGTACCAGGAGTCGTAGTCGAGCGCCACGAACCCGAAGTGCTCGGCGAAGCCCTCCTGCTGCACCTTGTGCGCCTCGCGCCGCACCTCCTCACTCTCCCCCGTGGCCAGCCTCACCCCGTCAGGCGGGACGGGCGGTTCCACGGGGCCCGAGTAGTCGATGCGCATGCGGTAGAAGCTGGTGCCGGGCTCGAAGCCGAACTCCTTGGCCAGGGCCTGCTTGGCCTCGTCGGCGCGGAAGACGTCGAGATCCACGGTGACGCGGTCGTGGCCGCGCTCGGCCCCCAGCTCGCGGGCCCGGTCGATCACCAGCCGCAACAGCTCGTCGGCCAGGTCCTGCACCCTGTCCGCCCCAGGGCGTACGGTCACCTGGACGTGCACCAGGTCGCCGTCGCCGATGCGGTGCGCCCAGGCCCAGCCGGTGAGGCGGCCGTCGGAGCCGCGGGTCAGCCAGCCGTCCCTGTCGCGGTCGAAACCGGGCTCGACCAGCTCGTCGGCGACGTCGTCGAGGGTCACGTCGGGGGCGCCGATCACCGCGGTGTCATAGGCGGCGATGAGCTCGTGGATGGCCGGGGCGTCTTCCACGCGCGCGCGACCGAAGGAGCACTGCATAGCGGGCATTCTTCACAAAACGCCCGACGCATGCCTCCCATTTTTCACCACCGGCATGCCGAGGGCGCCAACGCCACGTGGTGCGTTGACGCCCTGTTTATGCGGTCTCTCCAAAGAGGACCACGTTCGACCGGCTGTTCAGCCTGCCGCCGAGGTGACGGCCTTCTCGTTCGAGGCGGCCACGGGGCCGCCCCCGCGCAGCGGGATCTCCTTGATGAACGCCGCCAGCACCGGCACGACGACCGCGAAGGCGATGGCCCACCAGAAGACGCCGGAGATCGAGGTCGCCAGCGACTCCAGCAATCCGGTGCGCATCTGGGCCGGCATGTGCGCGACCGCCGCAGGGTCCATCCGGCCGCCGCTCTTGGCGATCCGATCGGCCGCCTGCGCGCCGAACCGGCCGGTCAGCTCGGACACGAAGTGGTTGTTGAAGATCGCCCCGAACAGCGAGACACCGAACGAGCCGCCGATCGAGCGGAAGAACGTGGTCGCGCTGCTGGAGACGCCCAGGTCCTTCTGCTCGACGCTGTTCTGCGCGATGAGCATCGTGGTCTGCATGAGGAAGCCCATGCCGAGGCCGAGCACGGCGATGTAGACGCCGGTCTGCCAGCCGGGCGTGGCCACGTCCATCGTGGACAGCAGCCACATGCCCACGGCCATGCCGACGCCGCCGAGCACCGGGTAGATCTTGTACTTGCCGGTCGCGGTGATGGCCTTGCCCACGAACAACGACACGACCATCGCGGCGCCCATCATCGGGAGCATGAGCAGGCCGGAGTTGGTGGCCGTGGCGCCCTGCACCATCTGCTGGAACAGCGGCAGGAAGTTGATCGCGCCGAACATCGCGAAGCCCAGCAGGAAGCCGATGATCGAGATGAGCGTGAAGTTGCGGTTGCCGAACAGCTGCAGCGGCATGATCGGCTCTTCGGTCCTGCGCTCGACCACCACGAAGGCGACCAGGGTGACCACGGCGATCGCGGCCAGGCCGAGGATCTGCCAGGAGCCCCACGTGTACTGGTTGCCGCCCCAGGCCGTGATGAGCACCATCGCGGTGATGCTGACCGACAGCAGGAACGCGCCCGCCCAGTCGATGCGCACCTTGTTGTGCAGCTTGGGCAGGTGCAGCCGCAGCACGATGAAGATCAGCGCGATCGCGCCGATCGGCAGGTTCACGTAGAACGCCCAGCGCCAGTCCAGGTTGTCGGTGATGAAGCCGCCGACCAGCGGGCCCGCGATCATCGCCAGCGACATGATTCCGGCCATGATGCCCTGGTACTGGCCGCGCTCGCGCGGCGGCACCAGGTCGCCGATGATCGCCATGACGTTCACGATCAGGCCACCCGCGCCGAGCCCCTGGATCGCGCGGAACGCGATCAGCTCGCCCATGCCGCCCTCCGGCCCGCCGAGCAGCGCCGAGCCCGCCATGCCGCAGAGCGCCGAGCCGATGAGGAAGATGACGATCGAGATGAGAAAGATGTTCTTGCGCCCGTACAGGTCGCCGATCTTGCCCCAGATCGGCGTCGAGACGGTCGTGCCCAGCACGTACGCCGTGACGACCCAGGACAGATGCGTCAGACCGCCGAGCTCCCCGACGATGCGCGGCATGGCCGTGCCCACGATCATGTTGTCGAGCATCGCCAGCAGCATCGCTAACAGCAGCCCCGGCAGGACTACCATGACCTCGCGGCGCCGTCCGACTGCCTCCGCCACCACACACCCCCCATATAGTTCCAGACTTGCTTACTTGCCGCCCGGCAAGCATAGAATAAGTTAGATACTTACTTGCCGGCCGTCAAGTCGAAAAGGTGTGAAGTGCGGGAAGACACGCGAAGCCGGATCCAGGACGTCGCGCTCAGGCTGTTCACCGAGCAGGGCTACGAGGCGACCTCGCTTCGGGAGATCGCCGAGGAGCTCGGGGTGACGAAGGCCGCCCTGTACTACCACTTCAAGACGAAGGACGACATCGTGGCGAGCCTCGTCGACTCCCGGCTTGCCGAGCTCGAGGAGTTGCTCGCGTGGTTCAAGGGCCAGCCGAAGACCCTGGAGGCGCGGCGCGAGCTGATCGAGCGCTACGCCGAGCTGCTCAGGGGGACCCGGCACATCGGGGTGCACCGGTTCCTGGAGCGCAACCAGACCGCGATGCGCGACCATCCGACGCTCATCAAGACCCGCGAGAGGATGATGGAGCTCACGACCGAGATGAGCGAGCCCGGCGCCACGCCCGTAGAGCGCGTCAGCCGTTCGATGGCGCTCTTCTCGCTGCACGCCGGAAAGTGGCTGCTTCAAGAGAGCGAGCTCTCCGAGGACGAGGTCCACAAGGCCACCCTGGAGGTGGCCCGGCGCCTGCTGGAGCCATAGCTTTCGGACTCTGAACGTCCAAGGAGACGATTGGCTCACCCCATCGAGGGCAGGAGGCTCAAACGCATCCAAGTGGGAGGAGAGTCGGCAGTGGAGGCCACGATAGCGCTCCGGTTGCCCAGGGATGCGGCGAGTGTTCCGCTGACCCGACAGATGCTGGACGGCACGCTGCGGTCACTCGGCGTCGATCCACAAGTACGCGATGACATCGAGCTCATGCTCACCGAGGCCTGCTCCAACGTGATCAGGCACGCGGAGCCGAGCGACGACTACACGGTCAGCGCGACCGTCCACGATCATCTGTGCGTCATCAAGGTCATCGACGCCGGAAACGGCTTCGAGCCCGACAAGGACCCGAACAAGATCGTCGCCCCCGAGCCCAGCGCCGAGCACGGACGCGGGCTGCAGATCATGCGCGCGCTCGCCGATGACATCCGCTTCGTCAACAGGCACGAGAACGGGGCGGTGGTCTGCCTGGAAAAGCGGCTGCGGTACGCCCCCGGGGCGGCCGGCCAGCACCTCATGGCCATGTAAGACGGCCCCCTTGAAACAGCGCCGTGAAACGACGGCGCTGTTTCGGCACGCGGTCAGGGATTGGTGTGCCGCTCCACCGGGCGGTGCGCGTGGAGCCTCGAACGGCGCGGGTCCCCGGCGCCCCTGCCTTCCCTCGGCTGGGCGCCGCCCAGCGGGAAGCGGCGGCGCAGCCGCGGCATGCTCCCGCTCAGCTCCGCCCGCAGCCGGGCGGGCACCGCGCTCCCGCTGAGCTTCAGCGTCAACCGCGGCCGGCGCCGGGTCAGCCGCCGCCACAGTCCGGGCCAGTCGGCCATCGAGCCGGCCAGCACCGCGAAGCCGACCAGGGCGGCCACCGAGATGGCCAGCACGGTCAGGACGATGAGCAGGAGCACGGTCATCAGGGAGCCGATCGTGCCGATCACTTCCAGCATTTGGCGAAAGTGCCCGACGACCAACGCTCTATGCCAATTTCTTGGGATAGATCGGCCTTACTCCAGTGTTCCACCGTTGAGCTGGTCGAGCCGCCCGGGCAGGAGGTCGAGCCGGCGCAGTATCACTCCCTCACGCAGTGCCCACGGGCACACCTCCAGCCGCTCCACTTCGAACAGGTCCATGGTCGCGTCGGCGACCAGCGCCCCGGCCGCGAGCTGAGCCGCCCGCCCCTCGGACACGCCGGAGAGCTGGGCCCGCTCGGCGGCGCCCATGGTGGTCAGCTTGATCGCCCAGTCGGCCATGTTCTCCCTGGACAGTGCGCGCGAGATGTACGGGCCGTCGCTCGAGGGCGCCGCGCCGGCGATCCTGGCGAGCTGCTTGAACGTCTTGGACGTGGCCACCGCGCGGTCGGGCTCGCCGAATCTGGCGACGTCGCCGACCGTGCGGGCGATCTCGGTGCGTACGTGCTTGCGCAGCTTGCGCACCTCCTCTGTGGACGGCGGGTCGCCGGTGAACCAGTCACGCGTCAGCCGCCCGGCGCCCAGCGGCAGCGAGACGGCCACATCGGGCTCCTCGTCCACCCCCGCGGCGATCTCCAGCGAGCCGCCCCCTATGTCGAAGGCCAGCAGCCGCCCCGACGACCACCCGAACCACCGCCGCACGGCCAGGAACGTCAGCCTGGCCTCGTCGCGCCCGGACAGCACCGCGATGTGCACGCCGCTGCGCGCCTCGACCTGCGCGAGCACCTCCTCGCCGTTGGCCGCCTCGCGCACGGCGGAGGTGGCGAAGGCCAGCAGGTCCTCCACCCCCTTGTCCTCCGCCAGGTGCACGGCCTCCTCGACGAAAGCGGCGAGCCGCTCGATGCCCTCCTCGGCCAGCCGGTTGTCCTCGTCCAGGTATTCCGTGAGGCGCAGCCCCTCCTTGTGGGAGTAGGCAGGCATGGGCCGGGCGCCCCTGTGGGCGTCGACAACCAGTAAATGGACAGTGTTCGAGCCGATGTCCAGCACGCCGAGTCGCATGGGAAAACGCTACCGGTCTGCGGCTTTGACAGCGAAGCGGAGCCTGAAGTGGCCGAGCGTGAGGGCCGGCGACCGCGCGGCCGTGTCCTGGCGCGGCCGCGTGATCGTGGGCATGTCTCAGGGACTACCCTTCCTAGGTGTCGTGACACGTTTGGGGGATCTTTGAGCGCTTGCTGTGGCCCGAGCAGGGACGGAGCCGCCGCGGAGCCGTACCGGCAGCCCGTCGGGATCGCCGTGCGGCGGGAGGCGCCGCGCGGGATGGTCCGCGTACCGGGTGGGACGTTCCTCATGGGCGGGGACGACCCGGACGGGCGGCCCGAGGACGGCGAGGGGCCGGTGCGGGAGGTCCGGCTGGAGCCGTTCATGATCGACCCGGCGTGCGTGACGAATGCCCAGTTCGCCACGTTCGTCAAGGAGAGCGGATACGTCACCGAGGCGGAGCGGATCGGCTGGTCGTTCGTGTTCCGTCAGTTCGCCGCGCGCGGGGTGATGGACGCCACCGTGCCGGGCGCGCCCTGGTGGGTGGGGGTCGAGGGCGCCACGTGGCGCTCGCCGGAGGGCCCCGGGTCGTCGGTGGGCGACCGGCAGAACCATCCCGTCGTGCACGTGTCCTGGAACGACGCCACCGCGTACGCCACGTGGGCGGGCAAGCGGCTGCCCACGGAGGCGGAGTGGGAGATGGCGGCCCGCGGCGGACTGGAGCGCAAGCGCTACCCCTGGGGCGACGAGCTGGCGCCCAAGGGGCGGCAGCGCTGCAACATCTGGCAGGGCCCCTTCCCTGCCGCGCCCAGCAAGGGGACGGTGCCGGTGAAGTCGTTCCAGCCCAACGGGTACGGCCTCTACAACGTCTCCGGAAATGTGTGGGAGTGGACGGCCGACTGGTGGGGCACGGAGTGGGAGCCGTTCGCCGACAGCCCGGCCGGTCCCGCCGAGGGCACGGCGAAGGTGATCCGCGGCGGCTCGTACATGTGCCACGACTCCTACTGCAACCGTTACCGCATGGCCGCCCGCACCTCCAACACGCCTGACTCCTCGACCGGGCACACGGGTTTCCGCTGTGCGGCAATAATCTGATCGCATGTCACGAACCCTGCGACTGTTGATCACCGGCGGCGGCACCGGTGGTCACACCTATCCGGCTCTGACCACCCTTGCGGCCGTCCAGCGACGTCAGGTGCCGCACGACGTTCTCTGGGTGGGCACGGCCAACGGCCTGGAGGCCCGGATCACGGCCGAGCACGGCATCCCGTTCAAGGCGATCACGACGGGAAAGCTGCGGCGCCGCCCGAACCTCAAGGAGCTGGGCACCAACATCGCCGACGTGTTCCGCATCCCGGTCGGGGTGCTGCAGGCGGTGGGGCACGCGGCCCGCTACCTGCCCGATGTGGTGCTGTCGACTGGGGGGTACGTGGCGGTGCCCATCGGCGTGGCGGCCAAGCTGATCCGCCGGCCGCTGGTGATGCACGAGCAGACGACCGTGATCGGGCTGGCCAACCGGATCCTGGCCAGGCTGGCGACCAGGATCGCGCTGTCGCACGAGTCGTCGCTGGACTATTTGCCGGCCTCGGCGCGGTCCAAGGCCGTGGTGACGGGCAACCCGATCAGGCCGGAGCTGCTGCAGGGCAACAGAGCGGCGGCGTACGACCTGTTCGGGCTGACGTTCGAGGTGCCGCTGATCTACGTGACGGGCGGCGCGCAGGGCAGCAAGCAGATCAACACCTTGATCGCGGAGATTCTCCCGCGGCTGCTGGGGCACGCGCAGATCGTGCACCAGTGCGGGCCCGCGTGGATCGACCAGATGCGGGCCGTGGAGCTGCCTTCTGATCTGGCCGATCGCTACCATCCGGTGCCTTATGTGGGCGGAGAGCTGGCCGACCTGTTCGCCGCGGCCGACGTGGTGATCTCCCGCAGCGGGGCGGGGACCGTGTCGGAGCTGACGGCCATCGGCAAGCCCGCCGTGCTGATCCCGCTGATCCCGACCGGTGGTGACGAGCAGCGCAAGAACGCCGGGTACCTGGCCTCGGCGGGGGCGGCGCGGGCCCTGCTCGAGCCGAATCCCTCTGCCGAGCAGCTGCTGTCCGAGCTGATGCCGCTGCTCGCCGACCCGGAGCTGCGCCAGACGATGGGGCAGGCGGCGGCCAAGCTCGGCCGCGTCGACGCGGCCGACGCGCTGTGCGACCTCCTCCTGGAGACCGCCCGCCCCACCTGACGGCTCTCGCTCCCTGGGGGGCCGTCCCCTTCACCACCCACCCCTAGGGAGCCAGCCGAAGTGCGGGCCGCACGTCGGCCGAGGTCTTCTGAGGGAGCCGAGTGCGGGCCGTACTTCGGCCGAGGGGTGCCGTCCGGGGGCAGATGACGGGCGAAGGGGCAGCGGCCGGGGCTCAGGGGTCGAGGTGGCGGAAGGCCTCGTGGGCGGAGTGGACGCTGCGCCTCAGCGCCTGCTCGAGCCGGTCCGCGTCCTGCGCCAGGCGCTCCAGCTCCGGCACGGCGAACCCGTCGGCCCCGGTCTCGGCCACCAGCTCCTCGTACTGGTGCACCCGCCCCCGCAGCTCCTCGATCTGGTGGTGGGCCACGTACGCCCGCTCGGCGTCGGCCACGTTGGACGCGTACCGTTCCAGCGCCTCCACGCGGGCCAGCACGGCCTCCTCGCTGCTGTCGAGCGCCCGCGCGAGGGGCTCGGCCACGGCCGCCACCTCGGGCGTGACCCCCTTCGACACGGTCTCCCTGTGCTTGGCGCGCAGGGCGGAGAGCTTGGCCAGCAGGCGGGCGATCTCCCACTCCTGCGCGGGCAGCATCACGGAGTTGCGGACGTCGTCGAGCAGGCCCTCGACGTTGACCTGGGACTCGGTGACGGTGGCGATGGCGCGCTGGGCGCGGGCGAGCAGGCGGCCGGAAGACTCGTCGAGGTCGTCGATGAGCACGTAGCGCCCCTCGTACCAGCGCAGGTGCTCGTAGACCTCGCGCTCGTACTCCTCCTCCTCGTCCCCCGGCAGGTCACCGCGGACGAACAGGGCGACCATCAGGGGGATGCCGAGCAGCACGAGCATCAGTCCGAGGCCCCGGCCCACCAATCCGAAGCCGGCCAGCACCCCGAAGAACACCACGGTTCCGAAGGCCGACATCATGCGGTAATGGGTGCTCGATATGGCCCGCTTCGACTCGGGAGCCCAGCCCTTGCGCATCTTGATCAGCACCCGGCGGCTCTCCCTGAGCAGCTGGGCGTCATCCGGCGGCACCCCGGGGTCTACTACCACATCCGCCACGAATCCGGATCCTAAGGGAAGTCACCCCCTTAGGTGGCGAAAAGCTTCATGCGCGGAGCTGACGCTGTCGCGTAGCGCCTGCTCCAGGCGGTCGGCGTCGTCGGACAATCTGCTCAGCTCGGGCACGGCCGACCCGTCGGCGCCCGACTCGGCGAGGAGCTCCTCGTAGCGGGGCAGCTTGGCGCTGAGGCGCTCGATCTGGTGCCGGGCGCGATAGGCGCGCTCGGCGTCGGCGACGTGTCCCGCGTAACGTTCCAGTGCCTCGACGCGGGCGAGCACCGCCTGCTGGCTGCTGTCGAGCGCCTGGGCGAGGGCCTCGGCGACGGCGGCCACCTCGGGGGTGACGCCCTCCGAGACGACCTCCTGGTGCTCTCCTCGCAGCTCCGACAGCTTGGCCAGGAGCCGGGCGATCTCCCATTCCTGCGCGGGCAGCATCACGGCGTTGCGCACGCCGTCCAGGAGGCCCTCCGCGTTGACGCTGGAGCACATGACCTGGTCGATGGCCCCCTGGGCACGGGTCATGAGGCTCCTGGCGGACTCGTCGAGCTGTTCGCGGAGGACATAGTGGCCCTCGTGCGTACGTGCGCGGTCGTAGACGTCGCGCTCCAGCGCGTGCATGCGCTCCACCTCGGCGTCGGGCCTGGGCCTGAGCAGGACGCTGACGATCAGCAGGGCCGCGCCCGTCATGATCACGACGAAGGGTGTGTAGCGTTCGGCGACGAAGAACGCCAGGCCGTAGACGGCTGCCACCACGGCCGTCACGGTGGCCGTCAGCCTGGTCACGAGGCCGGCCAGGGGGCGGCGGCGCTTGTGCGCGGGCGCCCAGCCGGACTGGATGCGTACGAGGAGCTTGCGGTTGTCACGTAAGAGAGCCGCGACGTCGTCGGGCACCGCCGGATCGACTATCACCTTCGCATGACGGCCGGGCACGTTATTGATCCTATGAGCCGTTCTGTCCGAGTGTCAGCCTTCGAGATAGCGGAACGCCTCGTGGGCGGACTGGACGCTGCGCCGTAACGTACGTTCGAGCACGTCGGCGTCCTCGGCCAGCCGTTCGATCTCGGGCACGGCGAACGAGTCCGCGCCCGACTCCGCCAGCAGCTCCTCATAGCGCGGCAGCCGGGCACGCAGCTCCTCGATCTGGCTGCGGGCGTGGTAGGCGCGCTCGGCGTCGGCGACGTGGGCGGCGTAACGTTCCAGCGCCTCCACCCGGGCGACCACGGCGGCCTCGCTGTTGACCAGCGCGCGCTCGAGCGGCTCGATCACCGCGGCGACCTCCGGCGCGATGCCCCTGGCCAGCAGTTCCCTGTGCTCCAGGCGCAGCGCCGAGAGCTTGGCGAGCAGGCGGGCGATCTCCCACTCCTGCGCGGGCAGCATCACGGCGTTGCGGGCGTCGTCGAGCAGCCCCTCGGCGTTGACGTGGGAGCGCAGCACGGACCCGATGGCGCGCTGCGCCCTCATCAGAACGGTCCTGGCCTCCTGGTCGAAGTCCTCCTGGAGCAGGTAGCGGCCGTCGTACCAGCGGGCCTGCTCGTACACGTCCCGTTCGCGCGGCCGGTGGTCCTCCGTCACCTCGTTCATGGAGGCGATCCTGATGAGGACGATGAAGACGTACATGCCGAGCAGCACGAAACCGGCTGCCCTGATCTGCGAGGCCAGAAGAACGGCCATGAGGGCGATCACGACGGGAGTCGCGGCCAGGAGCGCCGCGCCGGAGGGGCTCCTGGACCGCGACGGCCGCGCCTCGGCGGGAGGCACCCATCCGGCCCTGATTCTGGACAGCAGCGGGGCGTTGGCACGCAGCAGTCCGGCTACTTCCGGAGGTACTCCGGGATCGACGACCACACCCACGTTCTGTCCTGGCACCCTGGCGCCCCCAACGCTCGTGATGTTCGGATATTACGTAACATTCCGCCGAAGTGTCAGCCTCGGAAAGTCAGGCCGCGGAATCACAGAGCGCGCCAAGGGGGGACTTCCAGGACGGCAGGCACGCGAGTAAGCGGCCTCCACCAGCACCGCAGCAGCCGCCCCCGCCCCTTTGGACGCGCGAGGAGCGCTCGCCGATGCTCTCCGGCACGCAACATGATCGTAGCCACCGGGGTAAGCGGATCAGCGATGCGGCCTGTGGACGGCCGGCGCCGCGGCCACGCAGGCGACCGGGATCGCGGGCAGGACGTACCGGTGGTCGAAGTCCAGCGCGGCCACCGGCGCCACGAGCAGGAACATCGCGAACGACCACGGCAGCAGGACCGGCCGGCGGCGCACCAGCCCACCCACCGCGCCCGCCAGCAGCAGGACGCCGAAGAGCGTGCCGTGAAGGAACCACGGGTACGGGTAGGCGGCCAGGATCGAGGCGAAGGGCTCGACGGACCGCATGCCCCGGATGTCCGGGTCGTACTCGTTCCGCACCTGGTCGATGAGGGCGTGCCCCGAAGGCAGCGGCCACGCGCCGCGCGGGAACGTCGAAGACGGGGCAGTCCGCTTCGGGTGGGCGACGGGCTCCCAGGTGAAGGCGAGCGAGGTGTCGCGAACGACCTCGCGCAGGTAGTCCAGGGGCTGGGCGGCGATGGCCCTGAGCGCGAACGACCTGGCCAGGTCGTTGTGGGTGAACCGGTCGCCGGGCAGGCGGTTGAGCGAGGCCCGGGGATCCCAGACGTACTCGGAGGCGGCGTCGAGGACGGTGCCGTTCGGGCAGAGCGCGGCCTGCTCCGGGGGCGGCTCGATGATCGAGCAGTCGGCGAAGGTCATGGTGCGGGCCCACAGGGCGACGCCGTCGGAGCCGCTCAGCGCGAACCTGCCGTGGTGCTGGGCGTACCAGCCGGCGTAGGCGAGCAGCGGCAGCGTGCCCGCCACCGCCAGAGCGAGGGCCTGCCGCCACCACGCGCGCCGCGACAGCAGGTAGAGGGCGGCCAGGCCGATCAGCGGGACGGTGGCGGTGCGCGTCAGGCCGGCGAGCGCGAGGAGCACGCCCGCCACCGCGCCTGTCCACGGGCCTGTCCACGGGCCTGTCCACGGGGCGGCGGGCGTGGACGCCTCGCGCCGCCACATCAGCACGAGCAGCGCGGCCACGATGAGGAAGACGACCTGCGAGTCCGACAGCACGGCGTGCTCCAGGCGGACGAACGCCGGGTCCAACAGCACCGGCACGGCCGCCAGCGCCGCGCCCCAGCCCGGCAACGACCGGCGGCGCAGCAGCAGGTAGATCATCGACCCGGTGGCCAGCCCCATCGCATGCTGGACACCGACGACCAGCTCCACGCTGTGGAAGGGCCGCAGCACCCACAGGAACCACGAATAGCCCGCCGGGTGGAACGCGCCCTCCGGCCTCATGTGCACGGCCGTGTCCAGGTACGTGAAAGAGTCGTACCAGTACAGCCGCGCCGTGTCGTACCCCAGCATGACCAGCACGCGCAGCGCGGCGGCGAGCACGAGCACGCACCCGAACAGCCCATGAGCGCGCACGAGACCGGCACGTTCCAGGCGCGGCTCCACGAGCGTGGACGCCATGGCCTTCTCCCCCGAGACAGCCGGGCGGATCCCGGCTTCAGGGCGGCCAGTCCAGCGCGCCACCTATAACCTGAACGTCACCGTTTCTGGTTATGCGCGCGTTATGCCGACCAGAGCAGACTGGCGGGCATTTAACGATCTTTTGGGGGCGCGGTGCGGGTTTTGGTCGCCGAGGACGAGCAGATGCTCGCCGACTCGATCGCCGAGGGGTTACGCGGGGAAGCACTGGCCGTCGACGTCGCCTATGACGGGGACGCGGCGCTGGAACGGCTCGGAGTGCACGACTACGACGTGCTGATCCTCGACCGGGACCTGCCGCTGGTGCACGGGGACGAGGTGTGCAGGGCCGTGGTGGAGCGGGGCTGGCTGGTGCGGGTGCTCATGCTGACCGCCGCGGGCGACGTGCGGTCCCGGGTGGCCGGGCTGTCGCTCGGGGCCGACGACTACCTGCCCAAGCCGTTCGCGTTCGAGGAGCTGGTGGCCCGGGTGCACGCGCTCGGGCGGCGGGCCAGGCGGGCCGACCCGCCGATGCTGGAGCGGGCGGGGGTGCGGCTGGACTGGGCGCACCGGCAGGTGTTCAGGGAGGGCCGGTACGTGCCGCTCGCCCGCAAGGAGTTCGGCGTGCTGGCCGAGCTGCTGCGGGCCCAGGGCGCCGTGGTCTCGGCCGAGACGCTGCTGGAGAAGGTATGGGACGAGCACATCGACCCGTTCACGAACACGGTGCGCACCACGATGATGAAGCTGCGCAAGAAGCTCGGCGAGCCGCAGGTCATCGAGACCGTGCCGGGATCGGGATACCGCATCCCATGAGCATGCGTCTGCGGTTCGCGCTGGCCTGCGCGGGCGTGTTCTTCGTGATCGCCGGGATCGCACTGGTCGCCGTCTATCTCGTCGTCCAGACGAGCCTGCAGTACCAGGCGAGCGTGTTCACCCCCGAGTCCATCACGCTCCCGCACGAGCAATGGGGCTGGCTGTCGAGCCGGCGGTTCGAAGACGGATACGAGCTCGCCCGGGGGTTCGCCCTCAAGGTGCACACCACCTACCAGAACAGTGTCCTCGGCAACCTGCGCAACGCCGGCGGGCTCGCGCTGCTCGGCGGCACCGGGCTCGCCTTCGCGGTGGGCTGGCGGACGGCGGGCATGGTGCTCCGCCCGCTCAGGGAGGTCACCGGCACCGCCCGCCGCATCGCCCAGAGCCACGACCTGAGCGAGCGCATCGGGTACGAGGGCTCACGCGACGAGATCAAGGAGCTGACCGACAGCTACGACACGATGCTCGGCCGCCTCGCGCGCTCGTTCGACGGGCAGCGCAGGTTCGTCGCGAACGCCTCGCACGAGCTGCGCACCCCGCTCACGATCAACCGCACGCTGGTGGACGTGGCCGTGCGGCGGCCGGACGCGACCGACGACGTCAAGCGGCTCGGCGAGTCGCTGCTGCTGGTCAACGCCCGCCACGAGCGCCTGATCGACGGCCTGCTGGCGCTGGCCGAAGGCGAGCAGGCGGTGCTGGACCGGCGGCCGTTCGACCTGACGGACGTGGCCGAGCACGTGCTGGACCAGGCGGCGGCCGAGGCGGCCGAGCGTGAGGTGACCATGCACCGGCTGCTCGACCCCGCTCCGACGGCGGGCGAGGCGGTGCTGGTGGAGCGGCTGGTGCAGAACCTGGTCGAGAACGCCATCAGGCACAACCATCCGAAGGGCGAGGTGTGGGTGACGACGCGGCGGCGGGCCGACCGGGTCGAGCTGGTCGTGGCCAACACGGGGCTGCAGGTGCCGCCGTACGAGATCGAGACGATCTTCGAGCCGTTCCGGCGGCTGCACGGCGACCGGCTGCGGTCCGACCGGGGCAGCGGGCTGGGGCTGTCGATCGTACGGGTGATCACCGAGGCGCACGGCGGCACGGTCACGGCCACGCCCAGGGACGAGGGCGGGTTGACGATCACCGTCGAGCTGCCCGTCCACGCCGACTCCCCCTGACGGGCCCCCTGAACGGCTCAGTCCAGGCCCTGGATCTCCCAGAGGGCCGTCTCCGGTATGCCCGCCTTGACGAGCTGCTCCCACGTGCCCATCCGGTCGGCCGGGTCGGCGAGCATGGCCTGAAGGAGCGGCCGCAGCTCCGCGTGGTCGGCCCCGTCCTCCGCCCACATCGCGCCCAGCGCCCGGTGCATGGCGGGCGAGCGCACGGCCACCGTCCGCACCAGCTCCTCCAGGATCGCCAGGCGGTCCCGGTACGACAGGAAGCGGCCCTCCCCCAGGGCCCGCACCAGCAGGTCAAGCAGCCGCCGGTGGCGGGGCGTGTGGCCGGTGGCGACCGCGACGACGACGTCGCCCATGCCGCCGGTCTCCGCCCCTCCGAGCACCACGTCCTCCTCGCCGTCCTCGACCACGCGGTGCGCCGACAGGGCGGTGACCAGCCCGGTCCAGCCCTCCTGCCCGAGCTGCCCCTTCCACAGGTGGCTGAGGGAGGACCACTCCTCCAGGTGGTCGGGGCCGGGCAGGATCGACGAGACGCGGACCGGCTCCTCTGACGCGCAGACGATGAGCAGGGTGAGGTTCGCGGAGTAGGCGGCCAGGCGGCGGGCCAGCGTGTGGCGTACGGGCCTGAACCCGGTGAAGTGGCGGCGCGGCCGTTCGTGCAGCGACCTGCGCAGCAGCCCGGCCAGCAGCTCCACGCAGCGCGCCCGCACGGCGGAGGGCACCTCGTCCAGCAGCTCCAGGATGAACCCCACGGTCGCGCCGCGCTCGGCCAGGCAGGAGTGGGACGTGACCGCGTACAGCAGGTCGTCGTCCACGGCCTGCACCAGCGCGAGCGGTTCGTCCCCGGCCAGCCGGCGCCTCCTGTCGAGGTCGCGCAGCGCGTACATGGCCAGCCAGGCCACCAGGAACTCGCCGAACGTGGCGTGCAGGAACGCGTAACCGTTCCTGGGGCCGTTCCTGCGCACGAAGAAGAACCGCTCGGTTGCCTTGCGGACCCAGTCGATCCGGCCCTCGTCGTCCGGCTCGTCCTCTCCGCCATGACACAGGGCGGGCAGGTCCCGGTTGAGCGCCTCGCCGGTGATGACCTGGCGGCCGCCGGCGAGCATGGACAGCGCCACCGTCCCGAGCAGGACCAGCTCCTGGTCGATGGCCACCCGCCGCACGCCGCCGGTCTCGCGTTCGGTGTAGTCCCGCAGCAGCACCTCGTACAGGCGGGCGCGGCCGAGCGGGCCGTGGTCGTGCTGCAGCGCGTTGCCGCCCGCGTCGTAGAGGGCGAGCAGCAGCAGGAGCAGCGGCTGCCTGGCCATCTCGCCGTGGACGAGCGCCGCCTCGGCGGGCAGGGGCTTCAGGTCGCGGCGGGCGAGCAGGGCGCGGTTGGCCTGGTCCCAGATGTCCAGCCACTGCCGCACCTGGTCGTCGTCGAACGGCTGGAGCTGCAGCCCCAGCAGCCCCTCGGGGAGCCTGATCCGGTCGGCCACCACGGTGCGGCTGGTCACGATCACCGCCACAGGGCGGCCCAGCTCCGCCTCCCTGGCCTGGAACTCCTGCACCCGTTCGAGGTAGTCGTAGCGGTTGACGCGGCCCTGCACCAGCTCGTCGAAGCCGTCGAGGAGGATCACCGGCATGGCCCCGTCCGCGGCCGTCACCAGCTCGGCGTACTGCACCTCCTCCCCCAGCACGGCCGCGATCGCCTGCTCGATCTGCTCGGTGAGGTCGGCCCGCGCGGCCACGCTGCCCAGCTCCACCCGGATCGGCAGGAACTCCGACCTGGCCAGCCGGGCGGCGAGCACCTCGGTCAGCTTGGTCTTGCCCGAGCCGGGCTCGCCCAGCACGAGCAGCGGCGCCTGAGTGGCGCGCAGCGAGGTCAGGTGGCCCACCAGGAACGCCTCGGCGTCGGGCAGCAGCCGCTGGTCATCCCACCAGTTCAGCAGCGCGGGCGCGGCCTCGCGGGTCAGCTCGGCCACCCGGAAGCGGGGGCTGAGGTAGCCCTCGCCGAGCAGCGGGAGCGAGACGTCCTCGGGCAGCTTGCCGGCCAGGAGCAGCGGCCGGTCGAGCAGGTTGGCGGCCATCCTGGCCAGGTGGATCATGGGGCGGTCGCCGACCCGGGGCGGGGCCTGCTCGGCCAGCAGCCAGGCCACCCGCGACAGCGCCGTGGCGGGCGGCGGCTTCTCGGTGACGAGGCTGCGCACCCCGAACTCGTGGCTGTCGAGCGCCAGCGACCGGTAGTCCTCGTCGTAGATGCGCAGCGCGTGCGCGGGCGGGCCCTCGGCGAGCATGCGGGGCAGCAGGAGCTGGTCGTCGACCGTCAGCTCGTCCCAGACGGCCAGGCCGCCCACGTAACCGGCCATGGCCTCGGACATGCGCAGGTAGGCACGTTCCACGGCCAGCCGGGTCTCGGCGTACGGCAGGTGCGGCTCGGGCGTGGGCAGCCGCTCCAGGAGCAGGCTCGCCACCAGCCTGGCGAAGCGCTCGGGCGTCGGCACGCCGCGGGAGATCTTGTCGCCGCGGTCGAGCTTGTCGAGCGTGAACGGCAGCTTCGCCTCACCGAGGGCCTCGAAGTAGGCGGAGACGACGATCACGGCGTGCGCGGCGGCCAGCCGCTGCGTGCGGGTGAACCGGTCGACGCCGGTCTTCAGCTCGGGCATGCGGCGTACGACGTCCTTGCCATAGAGGACGATGCTGTTGCGCATGTCGGCCAGGCCGGTCGCCAGCTGCCCCGCGCCGGCCAATGCCCAGCCCGTGCGGGCCGCCGCCGAGGCGAACCCGATCACCTTGACGAGCCTGGCGTCCTTGCATCCGAGGATCCTCAGGGCGTCGGCGTAGCTCGGGGTCTCGATCATGTGCCTTCTCCCGGGGACTGGGATGTCCCATCATGCGCTGTACGGCCGGGGTCTTCAGCGGACGTTACCGGCCCGTCATGTTCGCTTCACGGCCTCCTCGATCTCCGGCAGCGCGGCCGGGTCCTCGATCGTGGACGGCGTGGTGTACGGGTTGCCGTCGGCGATGTCCCGCATCGTGGCGCGCAGGATCTTGCCCGATCGTGTCTTCGGCAGCCGGGACACCACGACGGCGCGGCGGAAGGCGGCGACGGGGCCGACGCGCTCACGTACGAGGGCGGTCAGCTCGCGCTCCAGCTCTGCCGGGTCGCGTTCCGCCCCTGCCTTGAGCACCACGAACCCGACGGGGAGCTGGCCCTTCAGCTCGTCGGCCACGCCGATCACGGCGCACTCGGCCACGTCGGGGTGGGAGGCGATGACCTCCTCCATCGAGCCGGTCGACAGGCGGTGGCCGGCGACGTTGATCACGTCGTCGATGCGGCCCATGACGTAGAGGTAGCCGTCGGCGTCCACGTGGCCGCCGTCGCCGGTGAGGTAGTGGCCGGGGTAGCGCGCCAGGTAGGAGCGCGCGAAGCGGGCTTCGTCGCGGAAGAGGGTGGGCAGCGCGCCGGGCGGGAGCGGCAGTTTGATGGTGACGGCGCCGTCGACGCCGGGCGGGCACTCGTTGCCGTCGGGGTCGAGGATGCGTACGTCCCAGCCGGGGACGGGCTTGGTGGGCGAGCCCGGCTTGAGCGGCAGCGGTTCGATGCCGACGCAGTTGGCGGCGATGGGCCAGCCCGTCTCGGTCTGCCACCAGTGGTCGATGACGGGGATGCCGAGCAGGTCGGAGGCCCAGTGGTAGGTGTCGGGGTCGAGGCGCTCACCCGCGAGGAAGAGGTAACGGAGTCCCGACAAGTCCCACTTTTTGGCGAAATCTCCGGATGGGTCCTCTTTTTTGATGGCCCGGAACGCGGTCGGCGCGGTGAACAGCGTGCGGACCCCGTGGGTGGCCACCACCCGCCAGAACGCGCCCGGGTCGGGGGTGCCGACCGGTTTGCCCTCGTACAGCACGGTTGTGCAGCCGGCCAGCAGCGGCGCGTACACGATGTAGGAGTGGCCGACCACCCAGCCCACGTCGGAGGCGGCCCAGTAGACCTCGCCGGGGGCGGCGCCGTACACGTGGGACATGCTCCAGTGCAGCGCGACGGCGTGGCCGCCGTTGTCACGCACGACGCCCTTGGGCGCGCCGGTGGTGCCGGAGGTGTAGAGGATGTAGAGCGGGTCGGTGGCGGCCACGCTCACGCACCCGGCCGGTTCGGCGTCGCGTACGGCCCGCGCCCAGTCGAGGTCGCGGCTCTCGTCGAGCTTGGCCACGCACTGCGGGCGCTGGAGGATCACGCAGCGGCCGGGCCGGTGCGCGGCCTGCTCCAGCGCGGCGTCCAGCAGCGGCTTGTACTCCACCACCCTGGACGGCTCGATGCCGCAGGACGCCGAGAGCACCACCTTGGGTCTGGCGTGGTCGATCCGCACCGCCAGCTCCCTGGCCGCGAACCCGCCGAACACCACCGAGTGCACCGCCCCGAGCCGGGCGCAGGCCAGCATCGCGATCACGGCCTCCGGCACCATGGGCATGTAGATCACCACGGTGTCGCCCTTTTCCACGCCGAGATCCCTGAGCATCCCCGCGGTCCTGGCCACCTGGTCTCTCAGCTCGGCATAGCTGAACGTCTCCGTGGTGCCGGTCACGGGGCTGTCGTAGATCAGCGCCGCCTGGTCGCCGCGGCCGGCCGCGACGTGCCGGTCCACCGCGTTGTGACACGTGTTGAGCCGCCCGTCGGGGAACCACCGGCCGTCCGCGGTGACGGTGGCCGGGGCCACGTCCCAGTCGATCCCGCGCGCCGCCTCCGCCCAGAACGCTCCGGGGTCCTCGATGCTCCGCCGGTAAGCCTCGTCATAAGCGCCCACTTGTCGATCAGACCAGCCCCCGCCCCCATCACGCAAGATATTGGGATGAGCGATGACTTGATCCTTTCCGTTGTCATGGGGTCGAGGGCGTACGGGCTCGAGACGGACGACTCGGACACCGACCGGCGAGGGGTGTTCGTGGCGCCGACGGCCGCGTTCTGGCGGCTGGACAAGCCGCCCACGCACCGGGACGGGCCGCTGCCCGAGCAGTTCTCGTGGGAGGTCGAGCGCTTCTGCGCCCTCGGGCTCGACGCCAACCCGACGATCCTGGAATGTCTGTGGTCCCCCATCGTGGAGGTGATCACGCCTGCCGGGCGGCGGCTGCGCGACCTGCGCGGGGCGTTCGTGTCGGCGCGGGCGCAGCGCTCGTTCGCCGGGTACGCCGAGGACCAGTTCCGCCGCCTCGACCCGGCCGCGCCCAAGTGGAAGCAGGCCATGCACATGATGCGGCTGCTGCTCAGCGGTCTGCACCTGGTGCGGCACGGGGAGCCGCTGGTCCAGGTCGGGCCGTACAGGGAGCGGCTGCTGGCCGTCAAGCGCGGCGAGGTGCCGTGGGCGGAGGTGGACGCCTGGCGGGCCTCCCTGTCCGCTGAGCTGACGGCGGCGCCTTGCGTGCTGCCCGACCGGCCGGACCGCGAGCGGGTGGAGGACTTCCTGGTCGGCGTGCGCAAGGAGTTCCTGTGAACGTGGACACCACGGGCCTGCCGGAGTGGCTGGCGGAGGTGGCCGGAGAACAGCCGTACCCGCTGGCGTTCGCGACGGTGAGCGGCGCGCACCTGTACGGGTTCCCCTCGGTGGACTCGGACGTGGACCTGCGGGGTGTGCACGTGCTGCCGGTCGAGGAGGTCGCGGGCCTGCGGCACGGGCCGGAGACCGTGGAGCGGATGTGGACGCGCGACGGCGTGGAGGTGGATCTCGTCACGCACGACCTGGCCAAGTTCTGCCGGCTGCTGCTGGGCCGCAACGGCTACGTGCTGGAGCAGCTGCTCTCGCCGCTGGTCGTGTCCTCCTCGCCGGTGCACGCGGAGCTGACGGCGCTCGCCCCCGGCTGCCTGACGCACCACCACGCCCACCACTACCTGGGATTCGCCCGTACGCAGTGGCGGCTGTTCACCAAGACCCGGGAGTTGAAACCGCTGCTCTACACCTTCCGCGTGCTGGCCACGGGCACGCACCTCATGCGCAGCGGCGAGCTGGAGGCCGATCTGACGCGCCTGTACGGGTACGGGCCCGCGTACCTGCCCGAGCTGGTCGCCGCCAAGCAGGAGGCCGAGCACGGCCCTGCGCCTTCCGCGCCCGGGCTGGAGGCGGACGTGGAACGGATGACGGCCGCGCTGGAGGAGGCCCGTGACTCCTCCGGGCTGCCCGAACGGGCGACCGCCGAGGCGGCGCTGCACGACCTGGTGGTGCGGGTGCGGCTCCACGGCTGGGGCGTGGAGAATCCATGACGTGACGCTGGTGGGCAGAAGGGACGCGCTCGGAGCCGCGTCTCGTACACCGGCTCGCGCGGGCCGTCGTGCCCGATCCTCGCCAGGCAGGCGCCGAGGTCGAGCTTCTCAATGTCTCATGTCATGAGATCGACCACGGCGCACACGACGGCCCGCGCGCATCACGTGTTCACGGGATTCGCCGACAGGACGAGCCTGATGGCGAAGTTGTGGTACCCGGCCCGTTCGAACGCCCTGGCCATCGGGACGTTGCCGGAGTCGGTGTCCGCCACGATCCGCTGCACGCCGCGCTCGGCGTGGCAGCGGGTGATCTCGCCGAGCAGGTCGTCGACGTACCCGCGGCCGCGGTGCTCGGGCACCACGCCGAGGTAGCCGACCACGGGGCCGCCGCCGTTGGCCGACGGGACGGCGACCCCGGCGAGGTCCCCGCTCTTGTCGTACGCCAGCCGCCACCACGACCGGTCGCCCGGCATGGACGTGAGGGCCTGGACGTCCTCGCGGGCCTGCGCCACGGGATCCATCGTGACCAGGGCCTGGCGGGTGTGGAAGTCGAGCGTCCCTGCGGCCACCCGCCGGAACGCCTCCACGAACACCTCGTCGTCCTCCTCGCCCCGGAAGACGAGCCGGTCCGACGGCTCCGGCACGGGACCTTCCGTCCACTCGTAGCGGAGCCGTTCCAGCTCCTCGGTCAGACCGGCGCGGCCCGCGGCCTCCCAGCGCCAGGCGATGGCCGCCGAGGTCTTCGGGTGGTCACGCCAGCCGCCGGTGACGAACACGTGGTACTCGGGCGCCTGCCCGTACGCGTCGTGGGCGTGGCGCAGCAGTTCGGCGGCGAGGCCCACGCGGTCGCTCACCGAGGGATGCACGTAGACGCAGTCGAGCGCGAGCGGCCTGCCGCCGTCGGGGAAGCCCCACCAGACGGCGCGGGCCAGGATCTCGCCGTCGTCGGCGACGGCGAGCCAGATGCGGTCGAAGCGGTAGTTGCCGCTCTCCAGGTACGAGAGCAGCCGATCGGGATGTGCCCAGCTGATGGACTCGTCGACGACACACCCGAGCAGGCGGTCTAGATCATCCTCGACCGCGGTGCGAAAAAGCACGATTCCTCCGAGAAGCAGAAGCGGGCGCAGTGAGCGCCCACACCATTGCCGAACATCTCAGCGCCTCCTTTCTTCCGACTTTTCGGTCTCTGGGGTCACTGTAGCGGAAATATCGCGACAGGATGGGCTCGTGAGGTCCTACAACGACGACACGCTGCCCCTGCAGCCTCCGGTCCGGCTGCCCGAGGAGGCCACGCTCGCGGCGGCCGTACGCGCCGCTCCCCTGGCCGAGGAGCTGAAGCCGGAAGGCTCCGACGCGGAGGTGCTGGCCTTCTGGGCGGAGCGCTGCCGCGAACTGCTGGCCACCGACGAGGGGCTGCTGCTGGAGCTCATCAGGATGTTCCTGTCGCGCGAGCCGCACCCTGGCAAGGTGCCCGAGGAGCTGACCGGTCTGGGCCTGGTACGGCAGGCGGAGCCGTACTCGCTGAGCTGGCTCGGCCTGTGGACGGCGCGGCTGATCATCGCGGAGACCACCGGGCAGGACGTCCCCGTCATGGGGTCGCTCGCGGACGCCGACGCCGCGGCGCTGCTGCACGGCCTGCGCTCCTATCCGGAGTCGGAGCGCGGCGAGGAGCTGGCGGGGTGGCTCAAGGGCCGGGACACGGAGAAGGCCGCGGCCGAGATCGCCTCGGTGCTCGGCACGGTCAGCCCGCTGAGCCGGGCGGTCGGCGTGGAGCTGCTGTCGTCGAGCCTCGGCGAGTCCGGTCGCCTGGCGCTGTCGGGCCGGC
Organism: Nonomuraea sp. CA-141351; assembly: GCF_050944675.1. Classification (NCBI taxonomy): domain Bacteria; kingdom Bacillati; phylum Actinomycetota; class Actinomycetes; order Streptosporangiales; family Streptosporangiaceae; genus Nonomuraea; species Nonomuraea sp. CA-141351. Next base: position 5,507,311 of record NZ_CP191982.1, on the reverse strand, counting down.
TGGAGGAGCCCAAGCTGGGGGCGGTGATCGCCGCCAGAACGGGGCGCGAGGACCGGCAGCCCGCGCCGGACGAGATCGCCTGGGTGCTGGTGGACATGGCGGCGGCGCTGCTGGAGTTCGGGGACGAGACGGGCGAGGTGATCGAGTCGATCGCCATGGGCATGAACGCCGACGAGCAGGCGGGGACGATCGCGATCCTGGCGTTCGGGGAGCATCCGTGGACGGGGCAGGTGCTGCGGGTGTTCATCGACCACCACCCCGATGACCGGGTCGCCGCCGCGGCCCGCAAGGCCCTGCGCCGGCTGCACGGGCTGGCGGACATGCGCGGCTAGAGGTTCTGTAGAGTCGGCCCGGTGACGACGCATTCGATCTTCCCGCAGACCGGCATCCTGGGTGACGCGTTCGCCTGCGAGTGCGGCGCCGTGCTGGCCGGGCGGATGACGGCCGAGCTGCACGCCGCCGAGAACGGGCTGTGCTCGGTCTGCCTCGGATCCACCCAGGAGGAGGTGGCGCCCGGGCTGACGCACGGCTGCACTGCGTGCGCGGCCACCGGGCGCCGCAAGGAGCAGATCACCTGGCAGCTCGCGTACGCCGAGGCCGAGCAGGTCGTCACGATGGCCGTCGTGCGCGGGATCGTGGCGAGGTTCGAGGGGCCGTTCCACCTGTCGGAGATCGCCGACTTGGTGCGGGCCGGGCTGGGGCTGCCCGCGGGACGGCTGCCGGTCGGGCCGCGGGTCCGAGACCTGCTGCTGGAGCTGCAGGACTCGGGCGAGATCACCATGCTGTCGGCGCCCGACGAGATGATCGGCACCGACATGGTCCTCTACCGCGACCCGCAGTGGCAGCGCGCCCACACGCTCGGCCTGTGACCCGCCCGCGGTGAAGGCTCGTCAGGCACGGCAGAGGATCTCGCCGTGCAGGATGGACAGCCAGCCGTCCTCGGCCTCCGCCCACTTCAGCCAGCCCTCCGAGATCCGCCGCAGATCGGCCTCCGTGGCGGCCCCGCCGGCCAGGGCCTGCTCGGCCATGGACGAGCGCAGGATCCGCTCCGCCCACATCCCGCCCCACCAGGCCCGGTCATCGGGCGTGGCGAAGCACCAGGTGGAGGAGGTGGCGGTCACGTCGGTGAAGCCCGCCGCCCTGGCCCACGACAGCAGCCGCCGCCCCGCGTCCGGCTCGCCGCCGTTGCCCCGCGCGACCTTCTTGTACAGCGCCAGCCACTCCTCCAGCTCCGGCAGCAGCGGATACCACGTGAACGCGGAGTAGTCGCTGTCGCGTACCGCGACGTATCCGGTGGGCTTGGTCACCCTGCGCATCTCCCGCAGCGCTCGCACCGGGTCGCCCACGTGCTGCAGCACCTGGTGCGCGTGGACCACGCAGAACGTGTCATCGGGGAAGTCCAGCGCGTGCACGTCCGCGACGGCGAAGTCCACGTTGTCCACTCCCCTGGCGCTCACCTCGGCCCTGGCCAGGTCGAGCGCCTCCTCGGTCACCTCGGACGCCGTCAGGTGCCCGACCAGCCCTGCCAGGTCGGCGCTGATCGTGCCAGGGCCGCTGCCCACGTCCAGCACCTTCATGTGCGGCTTGAGGTGGGGCAACAGGTACGCGGCCGAGTTCTCGGCGGTGCGCCAGCGGTGCGAGCGCAGCACTGATTCATGGTGGCCATGCGTGTAGACGGCGTCCATCGCCAAACTCCTTCGTTTCGCTCCGATGCCGATCACAGTAGCGCAATCTCATCATTCAAGAAGAAATGTCTTGAATGATGAGACATGCGCATGGAGCCCATAAACTTGTCGCGCAACGTTCGCAATTCCAGAGAAAGGCGTTGGTCGTGGGAGAGGTCCGGCCGATCGTGCACGTGGGCGATCCGGTGCTGCATCACCCGTGCGAGCCGGTCACCCGGTTCGACGGCGAGCTGAAGGCGCTGGTGGACGACATGTTCGCGAGCATGTACGCGGCGGAGGGCGTGGGCCTGGCCGCCAACCAGATCGGCGTGCCGCTGCGCGTGTTCGTCTACGACTGCCCGGACGCGGATGAACAGCACCACAAGGGCGTCGTCGTCAACCCCACGCTGGAGCTCCCAGGCGTGGGCGAGCGCCGCCTCGACCCGGGCGACGAGGGCTGCCTGTCGGTGCCCGGCCAGTACGCGCCGCTCCCCCGGGCCGACCACGCCACCGTGCACGGGTTCGACGCCGACGGGGAGCCCGTCACCGTCCACGGCACTGGGCTGCTGGCCCGCTGCCTCCAGCACGAGACCGATCACCTCGACGGCTACCTGTACATCGACCGCCTTCCGGCTAAACGCCGCAAGCAGGTGCTGGCTGCGTACAAGGAGACACATTCCGCTATTGCGGACAAAACGCCGCTATAGTGGAGACATGGAAGGCGAAGGGGTCCTGTCGAGCGGCCTGTCGATGGCCGAGCTGGGGCTGCGGATCCGCACGGAGCGGCGGGCGCGCGGGCTGACCGTCGAGCGGCTGGCCGCGCTGAGCGGCATCAGCCGGAGCATGATCTCGGAGGTCGAGCGGGGCGCCAAGACGCCCACGGTGCTGGTGCTCGACCGGCTGGCCACGGCGCTCGGCACGTCGATCGGCCGGCTGCTCGACGAGCCCGCGCACTCAGCCATGCGGGTGCTGCGCCTCGAGGAGCAGCGGGTGCTGCGCGACCCGTCGGGCTGGGAGCGGCGGGTGTTGTCGCCGGTGCTGGCGGACGTGGAGTTCGAGTTCATGCGGACGACCATCGGGCCCGGCGTGGACGCGGGCGAGTTCGCGCCGCACGCGCCGGGGTCGCGGGAGTATCTCGCGGTCGAGCGCGGCAGGCTGCGGCTGACGATCAACGGCAGGCCGTACGAGCTGGGGGCCGGTGACTCGGTCTACTACCCGGGCGACTGCCGTCACGCCTTCGCCAACGACGGCGCCGCCGACTGCGTCTACTACCTCGCGATGGAGCTGGGCGGCGCCGGACAGCACGAATCCTGGAAGGAATCGCCCGATGGCTGACCTCCACCCCACCGACACGACCACCCAGGACCGGCGCCCCTCCGGATCGACCGCGCACGACACTCGCGTGGCCGACGTGGCAGGGCGCGACCTGCGCGAAGCCGGGGCCGCGGCGGCGGCGATCGCGGCCGAGCACCTGGCGGGTCTCGGCGAGCGGCCCGTGTGGCGGCCCGTTCCGGACGACGAGCGGGCCTGGCTGAGCGGCCAGGAGCTGCCCGAGCGCGGGCGGGCACTCGACGAGCTGCTCGAAGACGCCCGTACGCGCGTGCTGCCGTACCCGATGGGCAACGGCCACCCCCGCTTCTTCGGCTGGGTGAACTCCCCGCCCAACCCCGCGGGCGTGCTCGTCGAGCCGCTGGCCGCCGCCCTGAACCCGAGCTGCGCCGGGGGCGACCACGCGGGCCCGCACCTGGAGCGCGCGGTGGTGCGGTGGCTGGCCGAGCTGGCCGGGTTCCCGCACCTGCCCGGTGGCGGGCTGCTGACCAGCGGCGCGTCCATGGCCACCGTGATCTGCCTGGCCACCGCCCGGCAGCAGGCGGCGCTCGCCGACGGCTGGGACGCCCGCGAGGAGGGCCTGTCCGGACGGCCGCCCATGGTCATGTACGTCACCGAGGAGGGCCACAGCTGCCTGCAAAAGGCCGCCCAGCTCCTCGGCCTGGGAGCGCGGCAGGTCCACACGGTCCCCGTGGACGGCGCGTACCGGATGGACGTGGGCGCCCTCCGCACCATGATCAAAGAGGACCTCGAGAGAGGCCTGCGGCCGTTCTGCGTGGCGGGCAGCGCGGGCACCGTCAACTCCGGCGCGGTGGACCCCCTCGGCGAGATCGCCGACGTGGCGGCCGAGCACGGCCTCTGGTTCCACGTGGACGGCGCGTACGGCGCGCTCGGCGTGCTGGCCGACGGCGCGGCGCCGCACTACGCGGGCCTCGACCGGGCCGACTCGCTGGCCCTGGACCCGCACAAGTGGCTCGGCGTCCCGGTGGGCTGCGGCTGCGCGCTGCTGCGCGACCCGGGGGCGGCTCGGGCCGCGTTCAGCCTGGTGCCGTCGTACCTGATCGACGACAACGCGGGCGATCTGGGGTGGTTCTCCGAGTACGGACCAGAGCAGACCCGCCCGTTCCGCGCACTCAAGACCTGGGCCACGCTGTCCCACCTGGGCCGGTCCGGCGTCACGCGGCTGGTGAACCACACGGCGGGGCTGGCCCGTACGCTCGCCGCCATGGTCGAGGAGGCGGACGACTTCGAGCTGCTCGCCCCGGTCACCACCTCGATCACCGCGTTCCGCCACCTGCCAGGACCGCACGATCGGCTGGACGCCGTCAACCGGGCCATCCCGGGCGCGGTGCAGGCGCGCGGCAACGCGTTCATCACCGGCACCCGGCTGGGCGGCCGCGACGCGCTGCGGGCCTGCTTCCTCCACCCCGACACCACCGAGCGCGACCTGGCCGTCCTGCTCGACGAGATCCGGCTGGCGGCCAAGACCCTCTAGCCGAACGCAGAGACACGACAAAGAGCCGTGAATCGGGCACCTGCTCGGGTAGGGGGCCGGCTGGACCGATCGAGCAGGAGGATTCCATGGCGAAATCTGTGGCAGATGTGATGACGTCTCACCCCGCGACGGTCGAGGCCGACCAGCCGGTATCCGTCGCGGCCGCGCTGATGCGCGACAACGACGCGGGCGCCGTGATCGTCAACGACAACGGGCGCATGCAGGGCATCATCACCGACCGCGACATCACCGTGCGCGTGGTCGCCGCCGAGAAGTCCCCCCAGACGCCGGTACGCGAGGCGTGCAGCCCGTACGTCGAGGCCATCGATCCCGACACCACCATCGACCAGGCGGTCAGGCTCATGCGGTCGCACGCCGTGCGGCGCCTGCCGGTCGTCGAGGACGGCCGCGCGGTCGGCATCGTCAGCCTCGGCGACCTGGCCCTCGAACGCGACCCCAACTCGGCGCTCGCCGACATTTCCGCCGCGGAGGGCAACCAGTAACGTTTGCCGCGTGATCTCAGTCGACGATGTACGGCAGTTCGCGCGCACGCTCCCGCGCTCGTCCGAGCACCTCATCCGGGACCGGGTGAAGTTCCGCGTAGGCAAGATCGTCTATGTGGCGTTCTCGCATGACGAGACGCTGATGGGCTTCGGGTTCCCGAAGGAGGAGCGCGCGGCGCTGGTGGCGGCCGAGCCGGACAAGTTCCTCATGCCGAGGGAGTCCGACATGCGCTTCAACTGGGTGGTGGCGCGCGTGGCCGCCATCGACGTGCCGGAGATGCGTGAGCTGGTGCTGGAGGCGTGGCGGATGTGCGTGCCGAAGAAGGTGCGCCTGGAGCAGGAGGCCCAGGCGCGGATCACGTAGCCAGGCGGTCGATGCCCAGGGCGCTGATCAGCAGGCGCTCCTTGCGGTTGCCGAGCAGGCGGGCCGTCCAGTCGACGAACCCGCCGTCGCCCACCTCCACCCCGTCCGCGTGGATCTTGTAGCACAGCCCGGTGTAGTAGCCGCGCCCGCTCTCCCGGCCCGGGTCGGGGACGGCGTCCAATCCGGCCGCCACACGGTCGAAGCGTTCGTCCAGGACCGTGACCCGGGCCTCGGGGGCCTTCACCCCGCAGGCGCGTACGGCGTCGGCCAGGATGGCCAGGTGCTCGGCCGTGTGCTGCCGTTCGAACGCCAGGTCGCCGGTGTCCCGCCCGGCGGTGACCAGGGCGAACAGGGTGAAGTGGGCGTAGTGGGCGGCGCCCTCGAAGTGCTGGGCGCGTACGACGCGTTGCAGGGTGGCCAGCCGTACGACGTCGGGTGAGGCGCGGCGGCGCAGCGCCGCCTCCAGGGCGAGGGCATTGGTCGGGTCGGCGGCGACCTCGCTGTTCCTGATGGTGGAGACCACCTTGTTCTGGTCCACCGGCCCCACGGCCGAGTGGGTGCCGAGCGGGGTCACCGGGGCGAGCGTGATCAGCTCGACGCTTTCGGGCATCGCAGACAGCACGGCGTCCTCCGCGCGCCGCAGCCGCCGGAACGGGACACGCGCCGGGGCGACGAACCGGTCGTGCCCGTAGCGGCGCAGCACGTCGGCCGGGGCCAGCGCGCCCGCCCGCCGGCGCGTCACCTCCAGCAGCAGCGTGGTGAGATCGGCGCCGGACAGGCGCTCCGCCAGGACGTCGAGGATTTCCTGCCCGCCGGCCTGCCTCAGCACCCGGCCCAGCGCGCTTGCTTGATCCGCCACCCCTGTACCACTACCACGATCATGGGTGATATGGACTGGGCGAGATGGCATGACGCGTACGATGTGCCGGGCTCGTCCCTGGAACGGCGGCTGCGCGTCGTGCAGAAGTGGATCGCCGCCGCGCTCGACTCCGGGGCCGTGCGCGTGGTGAGCCTGTGCGCGGGCCAGGGCCGCGACCTGCTGCCGGTGCTCGCCGCCCACCCCAGGCGCGACCAGGTGCGGGCCCGGCTCGTGGAGCTGGACGAGCACAACGCCGCCGCCGCAAGGCGTGCCGCCCCTCCGGGTGTCGAGGTGGTACGGGCGGACGCGGCGCTGCTCGACGCGTATGCCGACGCGGTGCCCGCGGACCTGGTGCTGGCGTGCGGCGTGTTCGGGAACGTGAGCGAAGACGACATCCGGCGCACGGTTGGCCTGCTGCCGCGGCTCTGCGCCCCGGACGCCACCGTGATCTGGACCAGGCACCGGCGCGAGCCCGACCTGGTGCCGCGGATCTGCGGCTGGTTCGAGGGCGGCGGGTTCGAGCGGGTGCAGGTGGAGGGGGAGGGAGAAGGGTTCGGCGTCGGCGTACACCGTTACGCGGGCCCGCCCGTGGCGCTCGAGCCGGGCGCGCGCATGTTCACGTTTTTCTGACGGCCTGCAGCCGCTGCCGGAGCCAGTGCAGCGATGCCTTGCCCAACGCGGTGGCCATGTCGACCAGATGGCGATCGACGCCCGGTCCGGCGTCGGCCGCCAGCCGCAAAAGGAAGCCGGCGTGCATGGCGAGGAAGACGTTGATCGGTTCCGGGCCGAGGTCGCGAGTCAGCGGTTGTTCTTCGGCGAACGCCTGCGGGTCCAGCCCGCTCAGCGAGGCGCTCGAGAGGAGTGTGAGCACATCGCCATGCGGGGCCCCGACCCATGCGTGGGGCCAGTCGATGACGAAAACGCGATCCGGTGTGAGCATGATGTTGAACGGATAGAGATCTCCGTGCAGGAGCGTCTCGCCCGTAAGAGACGAAGCAGCCGCCTCCTCGAGCGCGACCAGTTCATCGAGATGATCACCCGCCCACCGCGACAACGAGGCAAGCCGTCCGGCACCGCCCTCGTCCGCCAGTGCGAGCCACCCGCCGAGCCGGGGCCGGCCCAACGTGGCCGGGTCGATCGGCGACGGGGTCAGCACCTGCGCCAACCTGGTCGTGGCCGCGAGCACGCGGTCGAACTCGTCACGCTCCCACGGCTGGGCCGGCAGCCGTCCCTCGATGTCCTCGAACACCAGGGCCACCCACGTGCCGTCGTCATAGGCGTCGAGCAACCGGGGCGCCGGCACCCCGTCGGGCAGCCCCCGGGAAACCTCGATCTCCCGGCGGTGGAACTGCGCCACCCCAGGTGCCACGAGTGAACTCGCCGCCTTGACGAACGCGCGGCTGCCATCGGCCAGGCGCAGCCGGGCGGCCACGCCCTCGGAGAAGCCGCCCGGCTGGCTGATCGCGCTGATCACCTTGCTTCCGAGCAGCTTCTCGATCGACGTCCTCACCTCGGCAGGCAGCTCGCCCCAGGCGATGCGCCGGCCTCCGGTCGCCTGTGGCATATGCGGCGAAGGATCCCCTTGAATCAGGAGATGCTCCGGTACAGCTCGCCCGTCAGCGTGGTGATGCGCTTGACCGAGGCGCTCCACGTGCCGCCCGCCGGGTGTGCCGTCAGCACCGCCATCACGTACCGCTCGTTCTTGCCCACCAGCCCCGTCGTGTGCAGCACCGGGCGGCCGTAGTCGGGCACGCCCGAGCCGGTGGCCCGCTGGGAGATCCACGAGATGGGCGCCCCGGCGGCCCGGGCGTCGGAGCACCGCGTGGGCGGTGTCGTGCCGAACCCCGACCAGCCCTGCTTGACCGCCCACGGCCGCGGCACCGCGTCGGGGATGCCGAACGTCTGGTCGAAGCCGTCGGTCCCGCACGGCGTGGACTGCCGCAGGTGGCCCAGGATCGTGTCCCTGACCCTGGCGTCGGCCCTGTCGAGCAGGTAGCGGTAGGTCCGCACGATGTCGTACGCGCTCAGCGAGGTATAACCCCAGAACCCGGGCTTCGAGGCGGGCGGCGGCGCGGTGTCGGACAGGCCGAGCTTGCGTGCCATGCGCACGATGATCTGCCCCTTGCCGTCGCGGTCCCAGAACGTCGAGGCCGCGTCGTCGTCGCTCGACCGCAGCATGACCTTCAGGAGCTTGGCGTCGGCGGCGGGCACGCTTTTCCGCCGCTCCAGGTAGTCGATCGCGATGAGGATCTTGACGACCGAGGCCGACCGGAACTTCCTGTGCGCGTTACGCGTGGCCACGAACTTGCCCGCCTGCCGGTCGAACACCAGCCACGAGGCCGTCGTGCCCGCGGGCACCCTCGGCGTGGCCTGGGCCGGCGTGGCGAGCCCGACGACGAGGGGTACGGCTGCCGCCGCGGCGGCCAGGGGCATGATTCGCATCCGCCTATACCTACCAGCCCTTGACCACCCAACGGAAACGGGTATAAACCAAGATGAAACCAACTCGAAACGGCGGTGAATCAACATCATGTACGCCGAGGAGCGGCAGCAGGAGATCCTGCGGAGGGCGCGGGCCGCGGGCCGCGTCGACGTGGTGACGCTGGCCGCCGAGCTCGACGTGACCACCGAGACGATCCGCCGCGACCTCACGTCGCTCGAGCGGGCGGGCGTGCTGCGCCGGGTGCACGGGGGCGCGATCCCCGTGGAGCGCCTCGGGTTCGAGCCCGCGCTGGCCGCCCGCGACGAGGTGATGACGGCCGAGAAGGAGCGCATCGCCAAGGCGGCGCTGGCCGAGCTGCCCGAGGACGGTTCCGTGATCATCGACGCGGGCACCACCATGGGCCGGCTGGTCAAGGTGCTGCCCGCCGACCGCGAGCTCACCGTCGTGGTGAACTCGCCGCCGCTGGCCACCGCGCTCGCCGCCCGCGCCAACCTGCACGTGATCATGCTGGGCGGCCGGGTGCGCGGCAAGACACTGGCCACGGTCGACGACTGGGCGCTGCGCCCGCTGGCCGGCCTCAACGTGGACGTGGCCTTCATGGCGACCAACGGCTGCTCGCTCACCAGGGGTCTGACCACCCCCGACCCGGCGGAGGCGGCGATCAAGCAGGCCATGGTCAGGGCCGCGCAGCGCAGCGTACTGCTGGCCGACCACACCAAGTTCACGAACACGTACCTGGCCAGGTTCGCCGACCTGAGCGAGATCGACGTGGTGATCTCCGACACGGGGCTCGACGTCGCCCTGGCCGCCGACCTCGCGGCGGCGGGCCCGGAGGTGATCAGGGCGTGATCCTCACCCTGACGCTCAATCCGAGCCTCGACCGCACCATCGAGATCGCCGCACTCGACCGCGGCGCGGTCATCCGCGCCGCCGCCGCCCACCTGGACCCCGGCGGCAAGGGCGTGAACGTCTCACGCGCCCTGCTGGCCAACGCCGTGGCGAGCCGGGCGGTGGTGCCGTTCGGCGGGGACGAGGGCAGGCAGCTCGTACGGCTCCTCACGGCGGAGGGGCTCGACATGGTCACCGTCCCCGTGGCAGGCCCGACCAGGTCGAACGTCACGCTGGCCGAACCCGACGGCACGATCACCAAGATCAACGAACCGGGCACGGCGCTGTCGGCCGAAGAGCTGGACACGATCGCCGACGCCGTGCTCGACGCCGCCCACGAGGCGGACTGGGTGGTCGCGTCGGGCAGCCTGCCCCCCGAGGTCCCCGCCGACGTCTACGCCCGGCTGTGCCGCAGGTTCACGGGAGCGGGCATCCACATGGCGGTCGACACCAGCGGCCCGGCACTCGCCAGCGCGCTCGGCGCGTCGCCGGCGCTGGTCAAGCCGAACCTCGAGGAGCTTTCCGGCGCCACCGGCATGCCCATCCGCTGCCTCGGCGACGTGATGGAGGCCGCGGGCAAACTGCGGGCCGCGGGCGCGCGTGCCGTGCTGGCCAGCCTGGGCGCCGACGGCGCCGTACTCGTCGAGGAGCAGGGCATCTGGTACGGCGAGGCCGCCGTCACCGAGCCGCGCAGCTCCGTCGGCGCCGGCGACGCCATGCTGGCCGGTTTCCTCGCCGGCGGCGGGCACGGCCCCGGCGCGCTGACGCGGGCACTGGCCTGGGGCGCCGCGGCGGTCCGCCTGCCCGGCAGCCGCATGCCGCGCCCGGCGGACATCGACCCCGCAGCCGTCACCCTCCATCCGCCCGACCCGTCCCGCCCCCTCGCTTCCGCCAATCTCCCCCTGACCCAGCACAGCGGCTGATCAACTGCTCATCCCCCCGAAGGAGCAAGTCCCATGGCCGACAGTTACACACCCACGGTCACCGGAACCGGTGTCAAGGCCACCATTCAGCGCATCGGCGGCCATCTGGCCGGCATGATCATGCCGAACATCGGCGCGTTCATCGCCTGGGGCCTGATCACCGCGCTCTTCATCCCGACCGGCTGGTTGCCCAACGAGACGCTCGCGAAGATGGTCAGCCCGATCATCTCGACCCTGCTGCCGGTCCTCATCGCCTACACCGGCGGCCGGATGGTGCACGGGCAGCGCGGCGCGGTCGTGGGCGCGGTGGCGGTGATGGGCGTCGTGGTGGGCACGGACTCTCCGATGTTCCTCGGCGCCATGATCATCGGTCCGCTCACCGCCTTGATCCTGAAATATGTGGACAAGTTCACGGAGCAGCGGACCAAGGCCGGGTTCGAGATGCTCGTGGACAACTTCACCGCCGGCATCGTGGGCGCCGCCATGGCCGTGGTCGGCATGTTCGGCATCGGCCCGATCGTCCAGGCGGTCACCACGGCCGCGGGCCACGCCGTGAGCTGGCTTATCGGCCACAACCTGCTTCCCGTGGCCTCCGTCCTGATCGAGCCGGCCAAGGTGCTGTTCCTGAACAACGCCATCAACCACGGCGTGCTCGGCCCGCTCGGCGTCGCCCAGGCGGCCGAGACGGGCAAGTCGATCCTGTTCATGCTGGAGTCGAACCCGGGGCCCGGCCTCGGCCTGCTGCTGGCGTACCTGCTGTTCGGCCCGCGCGAGCTGCGCCCGAGCACGCCCGCCGCCATGATCATCCACTTCTTCGGCGGCATCCACGAGATCTACTTCCCATACGTGCTCATGAAGCCCCGCCTCATCCTCGCGGTCATCGCGGGCGGCGCGGCCGGGGTGTTCACGTTCATGGTCACCGGGGCCGGCCTGGTCGCCACGCCGTCGCCCGGCAGCATCTTCGCCTACATCGCGGTCACCCCGAAGGGCGGCTGGCTCGGCTCCAGCCTGGGGATCCTCGCGGCCGCGGGCGTGTCGTTCGCCGTCGCCGCGATCCTGCTCGGCTTCGGCAGGGGCGAGAAGAAGGACGAGTCCGAGGACTCGCACGAAGCCGTCACCGAACCCGCCACTGAACCCGCTAACAGGGAGGCCTGAGCCATGGCCGGCATCGACAGCAAGGACATCCACAAGATCATCGTGGCCTGCGACGCGGGCATGGGCAGCAGCGTGATGCTCGCCTCCCAGCTGCGCAAGCAGCTCAAGGACACCGGCGTCAGCGTCGAGCACACACCCGTGAACTCCATCCCCGACGACGCCGACGTGGTCCTGTGCCACGCCGGGCTCGCCGCCCGCGCCAGAGCCGCCGCCCCCGGGAAGGTGCTGGTCCCGTTCCAGATCTTCCTCGGCGACCCCGCCGTGACCAGGCTGGTGAACACGATCAAGAACGGCGGCACGGTCGATGCGTGACGGCCTGCTCGACCCGCGGGCCGTGCTGCTGCACGAGAGCGCCCCCGACCGCACGGCGGCCATCCGCCGGTGCGGGCGGGCGCTGGTCGAGGTGGGGGCGGTCGCAGAGCCGTACATCGAGGCGATGCTCGAGCGGGAGAGGACGATCTCCACGTACGTCGGCGAGGGCGTGGCCATCCCGCACGGGACGAACGCCTCCAAGGAGGACGTCAAGCGCGACGCCATCTGCGTGGTGCGCTTCCCCGGCGGCATCGACTGGGACGGCGAGCAGGTCACGCTCTGCGTCGGCATCGCGGCCAAGGACGACGGGCACGTGCCGCTGCTGGCGGCGCTGGCCGAGATCCTGCTCGACCCCGACCGCGCCAGGGCGCTGCGCGAGGCCACGGAGGTCTCCCAGATCATCAAGGAGCTCACATGAAGGTCGCCAGATTCCACGCTCCCGGCGACATCAGGATCGAGGACGCGCCCGAGCCCGTCGCCGGGCCCGGCGAGCTGAAGATCCGCGTACGGAACTGCTCGACGTGCGGCACGGACGCCAAGATCCTCAAGTTCGGGCACCACCACATCAGGCCGCCGCGGGTGATGGGACACGAGATCGCGGGCGAGGTCGTGGACACCGGCGCACGGGTGCAGGTGATCGCGGCGATCCCGTGTGGCACGTGCGCCGAATGCCGGCGGGGCAGCCTGACCGTCTGCCCCAACCAGGAGTCGATGGGCTACCACTACGACGGCGGCTTCGCCGAGTACATGGTGGTCCCCGCCAAGGTGCTGGCCGTGAACGGGGTCAACGCCATCCCGCCCGGCGTCGGCTTCGCGGAGGCGTCGGTGGCCGAGCCCCTCGCCTGCGTGCTGAACGGCCAGTCGCTGGCCGGCGTGGGCGCGGGCGACGACGTGGTGGTGATGGGCGCGGGGCCGATCGGCTGCCTGCACGTACGCCTCGCGCGGGCACGCGGCGCCGCCAGGGTCTTCCTCGTGGACATCAACGCGCAGCGCCTGGCGATGGCCGCCGAGCTCGTACGCCCGGACGCGGCGATCGACGCCGACCCGGTCGAGCAGGTGCTCAAGCTGACCGGCGGGCGCGGCGCCGACGTGGTGATCACGGCGGCGGCCTCGGGCGCGGCTCAGGAGCAGGCGGTGCGGATGGCGGCCAGGCAGGGCCGGATCAGCTTCTTCGGCGGCCTTCCCAAAGACAATCCGCTCGTCACCCTCGACTCGAACCTCGTGCACTACCGCGAGCTGACCATCGTCGGCGCGAACGGCTCCAGCCCCGCCCACAACGCGGAGGCGCTGCGGCTCGTAGCCTCGGGGGACGTGGTGGTCTCCGACCTGATCACCCACCGGCTGGCGCTGCCCCAGGTGCTCGACGGGATCGACCTCGTCAGCCGGGGCGCGGCCATCAAGGTCACAATTGAGCCCTAGGAGGTTCGTGATGGCACATCGAACGGTGGTCGTGGCCTCTGCCAGCGGCCTGCACGCGCGGCCGGCCAAGCTGTTCGTGCAGGCGGCCGCGCGGCTGGGGGTGCCGGTGACGGTCCGGCTCGGGGAGAAGGCGGTGCCGGCCAAGAGCATGCTGGGGGTGCTGTCGCTGGGGGCCGTACACGGCGCGGAGGTGACGCTGGAGGCGGACGGGCCGGGGGCGGAGGAGGCGCTGGACTCGCTGGTGGCGCTGCTCTCGCGCGACCTGGACGCGGAAGAGGCCCTCGATGCCTGACCTGCCCCCCTCCACCGGCGGGCGGCTCACGGGCCTCGGTGTGAGCCAGGGGCGCGCGGCGGGGCCGGTGATCCGGATGGCCGCCCCGCCGACGCTGCCCCCGCCGCGCCCGGTCACCGACCCGGGCGCCGAGGCGTCCGCCGTCGCCAAGGCCCTGACGGCGGTCGCCGCCGACCTCAACCGGCGCGCCACCGCCGCCAGGCGCAGCCCTTCCACCGGCGCCACTGGTACGGCGGCGGCGGGTGCGGGCGAGGCGGGAGCGCCCGGCCCGGATGACGCGAGCGCGGGCGACGAGGCGGCGGAGATTCTCGAGGCGCTGGCCATGATCGCCGAAGACCCCATGCTCCTGGAGGACGCCGAGAGCCGGGCGCGCGACGGCATGGACGCCGCGCACGCCCTGGACGCGGCCTTCACCCAGCACCGGGAGGCACTGGCCGCGCTCGGCGGCTACCTGGCCGAGCGGGCGGCCGACCTCGACGACCTCAAGCACCGGGCCGTGGCGTTCGCGCTCGGCCTCCCCATGCCCGGCCTCCCCGCCCCCGGCCACCCGTACGTGCTGGTGGCCGCGGACCTCTCCCCCGCCGACACCGCCGGGCTGGGCCCCGACGTCCTGGCGCTGATCACCGAGCGGGGCGGCCCGACGAGCCACACCGCGATCCTGGCCCGCGGCAGGGGCCTGCCCGCGGTGGTGGCGTGCGCGGGGATCATGGACGTCCCCGACGGCACGGTCGTCGGCGTGGACGGCGGCACGGGCGAGGTCGCCGTCGGGCTCACCGAGGAGCAGGCGGCCGTGGTCAGGGAGGACGACCGCGCGGAGCGGGCCAGGCTCGCCGCCGGCAGCGGCCCCGGCAGGACCAAGGACGGCCACCCGGTCAAGCTGCTGCTCAACATCGGCTCCGCCAAGGACCTGCGGCCGGGCGCGGAGGGCGTCGGGCTGTTCAGGACGGAGTTCCTGTTCCTCGACCGTACGACGGCGCCGGCTTTCGAGGAGCAGGTGGCCGCGTACGCCGAGGTGTTCGCGCAGGCGGAGACGGTGATCGTGCGGACGCTCGACGCGGGCACCGACAAGCCGCTGCCGTTCCTCGGACTCCCCGCCGAACCGAACCCGGCCCTGGGCGTGCGCGGCCTGCGCGTGGACCGCCTGCTGCCGGACGTGCTGGACACCCAGCTCGACGCGATCGCCGAGGCGGCGCGCAAGACGGGCGCCGAGGCGTGGGTGATGGCGCCCATGGTCACCACCACGGCGGAGGCCGCCGGGTTCGCGCGGCGCGCCCGGGCGCGCGGCATCGCCAGGGTGGGCGCGATGGTGGAGGTTCCGGCGGCGGCGCTGCGGGCCGGGCAGTTGCTGCGGGAGGTGGACTTCCTCAGCATCGGCACCAACGACCTGGCCCAGTACACGTTCGCCGCCGACCGCCAGCACTCCGCCCTGGCCGACCTGCTCGATCCGCGCCAGCCCGCGCTGCTGGAGCTGATCGCCATGTGCGCCGAGGCCGGGCAGGAGGCGGGCAAACCGGTCGGGGTCTGCGGGGAGGCGGCCGGCGACCCGCTGCTCGCGCCCCTGCTGGTGGGGCTCGGCGTGACGAGCCTGTCCATGGCCCCCGTGTGCGTGCCCGCCATACGGGAGGCGCTGGCGGGACTCACCCTGGCGGAGTGCCGGGACCGCGCCATGGCGGCCCTGTCCTGACCACGCCAACCTCTTGCCCGCGGATCCATGCACCGGGAGGACTCGCGCCCGCGGCACGCGCCTGACCTCCGGCCGGCCGGGGTCAGGCCCGACGGGTGGCTGAGATCTCTCCGTCTGCGTGGAGCGTGATGCCAAGGACCATGGCGGCGCGTCAGACCGTACGGCTCGCTCGCGGCCCGGCCAGGCCCCACGAGATGATCTTGGAGGGTGTGATCCTGATGATCTCTCGGGACAGGCCGGGCAGCGGCGGTTCATGATCGGTCAGCGCCACCGCCTTTCCCCGGATCTCGATCCCCCGGGGCGACCACGGATCAACCGTTGCCAGGTCGTCCACAACGAACGCGACCGTGCTGCCCTGCTGGACGTTCCGGAACTTCTTCGACCTGCCCAGCGCTCCCCCGCCGATGACGATCCTGCCACTGGCGGCATCGACGAAGAAATTGGTCGGGTTGTTCTGCACCTGCCCGTCGGGCGAGACGGTGGCCAGCCGCCCGATGTGCTGCGTGGCCAGGTAGTCGAGTTCGGCCTGGGTGAAGCTCATGTGTGTCATCCCTTTTCCGTTGCTCCTGCAGTGGCCGTGCCGCGCGGGCGCGTCACTCGGCCGTGTGCGCGAGGATGGCCGCGGCCAGTTCCTCGTGCACCTCCGACGGCAGAGTGTGCCCCATGCCGGCCACGATCATCAGCCGCGCCCCCGGCACCTGCTCGGCGATGACCGCGCCATGACCCGGCTTGGCCGGCTCGTGGCTGCCCTCGATGACCAGCGTGGGCGCCTTCACGTGGTGCAGCACGCCCACCGGCTCGAAGTCGGGCTTGGCCATGGCGGCCAGCCGGTGGTTGGCCACCGATGACAGGTCGCGGGCGCGGTCGTAGATGCGCTCCTGCAGCCGGCGCGCCGCGTCCTCGTCGAACGGCAGCCCGGTGCCGTGCAGTACGCGCTGCTCGGCGATCATGCCGTCGATCAGCGCACGCCGATCCTGCGGAGGCGGGGCGGCCATCAGCGCCCGGTAAAAGTCCACGAACTCCGGCGTGGGCTCGGGCAGGCTCCCCTCGGACTGCGGCTGCCCTGTCAGGGCCCGCACGAGCACCTGGCTCTCGCCGCCGCCGAGCGGTGAGGAGGCGATGACGGTCAGCGAGCGCACCCGCTGCGGCCGCTCCACCGCGACGAACTGGCCGAGCAGCCCGCCTGCCGAGTGGCCGACCAGATGCGCGCTCTCCAGGCCGTGGGTGTCCATCACCCGGTAGATGTCGTTCTTGATGTCGTCCCATGTGTACGGCTCCGCCGCGAAGTCGACGGTGCCGGACTGGCCGGTGTCGCGGTGGTCGTACCGGATCACCCGGCGGCCTCCGGCGGTCAGGCGGCCGACGAGCTCGTCCGGCCACAGGATGCCCTGCGACATCGAACCCATGATCAGCAGGATCGGCGCGTCCGTCTCGGCGCCGAACTCTTCACTCCAGATGTTCACGTTCTGCATGTCTCAGAGCATGTCGCCTTCGGCTACGGGCGCCTTCTGTAGAACTACTAGTCGCGCCAGATCCGTACGTGAGCCGATGCCCAGCTTCGGATAGATCTTGTACAGGTGGTACTCGACCGTGCGCGGGCTCAGGAAGAGCTGGGCGGCGATCTGCTTGCTCGACAAGCCGTCAGCGACCAGGCCCGCGATGCGCTGCTCCTGCGGGGTCAGCGCGTCGAGCAGGGCCGGGGGCGGGGCCTGCCCGCTCTCGCCCGCCGCACGCAACTCGACCTGCGCGCGCCGCGCCCACGGCCGAGCGCCCGCCTGCTCGAAGGTCTCCCACGCCATCCGCAGATGCGCCCGCGCCTCGCCCGGCCGCTGCGTGCGGCGCAGACGTTCACCCAGCAGCAAAGCCGTCCTGGCCGCCTCGAACGGGTTGGTGTGCAGCCGCAACGCCTCGGCAAAGGCGTCCTCGGACGAGTCGGCCAGGCCCCGGCAGCGGGCCAGCAGAGCGCGCGACTCCGGTGTCGCGGCGTGGGCCGACCACCGTTCGTACGCCTCCAGCGCCGCCCGCGCGCCGGCCTCGTCGCCCGCTCCCACGGCGGCCTCGACCCGGTCCGGCGCGCTCCGCCCCGCCACAGTCGAATGCCCGGCGCCCGGTCCCGCCGCGGCGATGGCCATGAACCGGTCGTGAGCCGCCGCGTAGCGCCCCAGGCACAGGTCCAGCAGCGCCAGCGCGTACGCGGCCACGCCCGCCCGCAATCCCACCCGGTGCGGGACGGCGATGGCCAGCGCCTCGCGGGCCTGCCGCTCGCAGGTCTCCTCCTCGCCCCGCAGCGCCGCCAGGACCGCCAGATTGGCCAGGTGCGCGGCCACCGTGTTCTCGTACCCGGCCTCCCTGGCCAGCTCCAAGCCCTCCTCGGAGACGGCCTGGCTGCGCGCCAGCCGCCCGGCGAGGCGATCGGCGGTCGCCGCGAACTCCAGCACGACGGGCAGTTGCCCGGTCATCCCCGACACCCTGGCCACCCGCCCGGCCCGGACGGCCATCTCGGTGGCCAGATCCGGCTCGCCGAGAGCGCTGGCCGCAGCCGCCGCCCACAGGTATCCCGCCGCGTCCTCCAGCTTGTCTGCCTGCTCCAGGGCCCGGCGCAGCAGGCCCGGCCCGGTGGCGTCGCCATCCAGCGTCAGGCCGATCCCTGCCACCGTGTCCCGCAAGAACCCCGCCGGGTGCGCTGCGGCCCGCCGGCCGAGCTCGACGATGGCCGCCGTGTCCCCGACGTACGAGGCCGCTTCCACGGCATCGGCCAGCATGTCCAGGCTGTCACCGGCCGCCAGGATCCGTACGGCCTCGGCGGCGTTGCCCGAGTTCAGCTCGAATCGCCCCCGGAGCTGGGCGATCTCCATGCCGAGGGCGGCGTCCCCGCCGGCCCGTTCGCGCGCCTCGGCCAGCAGCGACTCCGCCTGTCCCGGGCGACCGCCCAGCCAGGCCGCGACGGCGGCGTCCTTCAGCCGTACGGCCCGAGCACGCGGTTCGGGCGTCAACTCGGCGGCCCTGGCAAGGGCCGAGGCGGCGCTGCCGTACCCGCCGCGGTCGCGCGCCCGCTCCGCGGCGGCCACCAGTGCGGCGGCCACCCGCTCGTCCTGACCCAGGGCCGCTCCAGCCAGGTGCCTGGCCCGGCGATCACCCTCGGTCAGCTTCGCCAGGACGGCATGCACCCGGCGGACGTCGGCGGGGGCGGCCGTCTCGTGCACGGCGGACCGGATGAGCGGGTGGCGGAAGCGCACGCTCGTGCCCGCCACCCCGGCCAGCCCCGCCGCCTCCAGCTCAGCCAGCGCCGCCGCGGTCCGTGACTCGGACGGCGCCGTCGTACCGCGTGCGGTGGTGACCACTCCCGCCACCGTCCCGGCCGTGTTCTCGTCGCCCCCTGCCGCCGGCAGAGCGGAGAGCCGGTCGGCCGCGCGCAGCACCAGGTCGAGGTCGGCCTCCACGGCGGCGATCAGGGCGACCAGCCGGGCGGGGCCGGACAAAGCAGCCACTCGATCACCGAAGAGCCGGGCGCCACCGGGCAGCGGCTCGGGCAGCGGCTCGCGCCCGGCCAGCTGCGCGGGCGTCAGGCGGACAGCGATCTCGCCCAGGGCAAGCGGGTTCGCCCGGGTCAGCGTGACGAGCTCCCGCGCCACAGAGGTGGGCAGCACACCATGACGGGACTTCAGCAACTCGGCCGCAGCAGACTCGGGCAAACCATGCACATCCACCGTCAGCGGAATCCCCTTCACCGGAGCTTCCCCACGCACCGCGAACACCATCGCGATCCGCTCCGTCGCCAGCCGCCTGGCGGCGAACAGCAGCGCGTCGGCCGAGGCTCGATCCACCCACTGGAAATCGTCGACCACGCAGATCAGCCCATCCGGCGTGGCCGCCTCGGCCAGCAGCGAGAGCACTCCGGCACCCAGCAGGAACCGATCACCAACACTGCCCGCGGCCAGCCCCAAAGCCGCGCGCACAGCGTCACGCTGCGGCTCGGGCAGCGCGTCGAGCGACCTGATCACCGGCCACAGCGCCTGATGCAGCGCCGCGAACGCGAGGTCGGACTCGGACTCGACACCTATCGTCCGCAGCACCCGCATCCCACCGCCACGCCCGGCCGCCGCCTCCAGCAGTGCCGTCTTGCCCACACCCGCTTCGCCCCGCAGCACCACCGCCCCACCGGAGCCGTTGCGAGCCCGCGCGATCACCTCGTCGAGCGCACCGATTTCCGCAGATCTGCCATAAAGCACAAACATCCACTGTAGGAGGCCTCCACACCGACCCGGTCGTATCGATCTTGGTCTGCCGTCCGGCCGCCCATCGTCCAGGCGAAACTGATGCTCGACTGCGTGTGGCCGGCGAAGGTGCCACCGGCGAGACCGGCGTCCCCCGGCCGCCGCTGTTGCGCACTCGCAACCAGAGTTCCCTGTCGGGAGTGTTGTGGGGCGGGTGAGGCGGACCATGGCGCGATAAAGGGCGCGGGTGTGGGGGCCGGCTCCAGCGGGGGCAGGTCGGTGCCGGGGGTGGCCCAGGCAAGGAACCGGCCGCGATCGCCTTCAACGCGGTCCTGTTCGTCCTGGCCGCGTTCGTCGCCTGGGGCCGCTTCGGCCCCTTCTGACCTCACGACCTCGACGCCCTCACCAACCCCTCGGCGGCCTGGGTGTCAGGCGGCGGGCTCCGGGGCGGTGGCGCGGAACACGAGACGGTCGCCCTCGACGTCGATCGTGACCTTGCCGCCTTCCGTGACCTCACCGGTCAGCAGCATCGTGGACAGCCGGTTGTCCACCTCCCGCTGTACGGTGCGGCGCAGCGGCCGGGCGCCGAACTCGGGCTGGTAGCCGCGCTCGGCCAGCCAGTCCTTGGCCGCGTCCGTGACCTGCAGCATGACCGCCTGGCCGCGCAGGCGCTGCCGGGTGCGCTCCAGCATCAGGTCCACGATCTGGCGCAGCTGATCCTTTTCCAGCCGCTTGAAGATGATCGTCTCGTCGATGCGGTTGAGCAGCTCCGGCCGGAGCGAGTGCCGCAGCACGTCCATGAGCTGGTCCTCGAGCTGCTTGACGTCGCCGGACCACTCCAGGATGAGCTGGGCGCCGATGTTGCTCGTCATGATCACGATCGTGTTGGTGAAGTCGACCGTGCGGCCCTGGCCGTCGGTGAGGCGGCCGTCGTCGAGCATCTGCAGCAGGATGTTCATGACGTCCGGGTGGGCCTTCTCGATCTCGTCCAGGAGGATCACGCCGTGCGGACGGCGGCGCACGGCCTCGGTGAGCTGACCCGCCTCCTCGTACCCGACATATCCGGGCGGCGCGCCGATGAGCCGGGAGACGGTGTGCCGCTCCTGGAACTCGCTCATGTCGATGCGGACCATGTGGTCCTCGCCGCCGAACAGCGCCGCGGCGAGCGCCCTGCCCAGCTCCGTCTTGCCGACACCGGTCGGGCCGAGGAACAGGAAGCTGCCGATCGGGCGGTTCGGGTCCTTCAGCCCCGCTCTGGCCCTGCGTACGGCCTCCGCGATGGCGGTGACGGCCTCGTCCTGGCCGATCACGCGCTCGTGCAGGTGCTGCTCCAGGCGCATCAGGCGCTCGCGCTCCTGCTGGGTCAGCTGGGTGACCGGGATGCCGGTGCGGCGGGAGACGATCTCGGCGATGTCCTCCACCGTGACCAGGGGCACGGAGTCCGTCCCCTGCCTGGCGCGCTCGAGCTCCGGCCTGATCTTGTCGATCTGCGTCGTGAGGTCCTTGGCGCGGTCGAAGTTGTCGGATGAGATGGCCTGGTCCTTGTCGCGGCGCAGCGCGTCGAGCCGTTCCTCCAGCTCCCGGACGTCGGCGCCGGGCGTGCGCGAGCGCAGGCGCACCCGGGCGGCGGCCTGGTCCATGAGGTCGATGGCCTTGTCGGGCAGGAACCGGTCCGAGATATAGCGGTCGGACAGGGTCGCGGCCGCGTCGAGGGCCTCGTCGGTGATGCGCACCTGGTGGTGCGCCTCGTACGCGTCCCGCAGCCCGGCCAGGATCTCGACTGTCTCCTCCACGGTCGGCTCGGCGACCAGGATGGGCTGGAAGCGGCGCTCGAGCGCGGCGTCCTTCTCGATGTTCTTGCGGTATTCGTCGATCGTGGTGGCCGCGATGACGTGCAGCTCGCCGCGGGCCAGGGCGGGCTTGAGAATGTTGGCCGCGTCCATGGCGCCTTCGGCGGCGCCGGCCCCGACCAGGTTGTGCACCTCGTCGATGAAGACGATGATCTCGTCGGAGTGCGCGCGCACCTCGTCGATGACCTTCTTGATGCGCTCCTCGAACTCGCCGCGGTACTTCGTCCCGGCCACCATCCCGGTCAGGTCGAGGCCGACGACGCGCCGGTCCTTCAGCGTGTCGGGGACGCTGCCGTTCACGATGCGCTGGGCGATGCCCTCGACGATCGCGGTCTTGCCGACGCCCGGCTCGCCGATCAGGCACGGGTTGTTCTTGGTACGGCGCGACAGCACCTCGATGGCCTGCTCGATCTCGTCCTCGCGGCCGACGACCGGGTCGAGCCTGCCCTGCCTGGCCTCTTCGGCGATGTCCCTGCCGTACTCGTCGAGCGTCGGCGTGTTGCTCGCCGCGCGGCGGCCCTCGGCCCGCTGCGGGCCGGCCATCATGGCGTCCTGCAGCTCGTTCGCGGAGGCGCCCTGCTCCTGCAGGACGCGGGCGGCGCTGGAGTCGGGGTTGGCGGCGATGGCGAGCAGCAGGTGCTCGGGCCCGATGTAGGACGACTGCAGGGCGCGGGAGATCCGCTGGGCATCCAGGATGGCCCTCTTGGCGGCCGGCGAGAGCGTCGTGGGCGGCTCCCCTGCCTCGCCGGCTCCGGCCATCGCGTCGATGCGGTCACGCAACCGGCCCACGTCCACTCCGGCCGTACTCAAAATCGTCTTGATCGAGTCTTCGTCGATCAGCGCGTCGAGAATGTCCAGGACGTCCAGGTCGGGCGAGCCGCGCTCACCCGCCGCGTCCATGGCCCGGCGCAGGGCCTCCCTGGCCGAGGCGGAGAGCAGCCGCCCCACGTCCACGCGCTGCACACTGGGCCGGGCCGGCGGCCAGGCCTCCATGCCGCCGAACACCCGGCCCGTGAGCTCCTCGAACCCTCTGAACGGGTCACCGCCAAAGAACGACATCGAAGGTCCCCCCTTACCTCAGGGGCCCCCTACCGCATATGCCGGAAGCCACACCCCAGCAATCGGCAAAGCATCAGATCACGGACGGCGGCGGAGATTCGCGTCGGCGAGCTCCGGCGGCTGCCACCCCCGGTCGGCCGGGTTGATCGTGACACCGGGCGGGACGATCTGATCGATGCGGTCCAGCACGTCGTCCGACAGGCGCACGTCGGCGGCTGTGAGCTGGCCCTCCAGGTGCTCCATGGTGCGCGGCCCGATGATGGCCGAGGTCACCCCCGGGTGCCTGATCGTGAACGCGATCGCCAGCTCGACGAGTGTGATGCCGGCCTCCTCCGCCAGCACGGCGAGCTGCTCGACCGCGTCCAGCTTGCGCTGGTTGACCTCCTGCGTCATGTCGTACCGGTCGGGCAGCCGCTGCGCCCTGCGCGTCTGCGGCAGGTCCTGCCCCTTGCGGTAGCGGCCGCTCAGCCAGCCGCCGGCGAGCGGGCTCCACACGATGGTGCCCATGCCGTACTTCTGCGCCACGGGCAGCACGTCGGTCTCGATGCCGCGCACGAGCAGCGAGTACGGCGGCTGCTCGCACACGAACCGCTCGAGCGAGCGCCGCTCCGACGCCCACTGGGCCTCGACGATCTGGTGCGCGGGGAAGGTGGAACTGCCGATGTAGCGGACCTTGCCCTGGCGCACGAGGTCGGTGAGCGCGCCGAGGGTCTCTTCGACGTCGGTGTCCGGGTCGGGCCGGTGGATCTGGTAGAGGTCGATCCAGTCGGTGCCGAGGCGGCGCAGGCTGTTCTCGACCTCCTGGATGATCCAGCGGCGGGAGTTGCCCCGCTGGTTGGGGCCCTCTCCCATGGCGCCGTGAACCTTGGTGGCCAGCACCACGTCGTCGCGCTTGCCCGACTTGGCCAGCGCCTGCCCGACGAACTCCTCCGACTGGCCCTGAGTGTAGACGTCGGCGGTGTCGATGAAGTTGATGCCGGCGTCGAGCGCGCGGTCGATGATCTTGGCCGATTGCCCGGGGTCGGACTCACCCCACCCGCCGAACATCATCGCCCCCAGGCAGAGCGGGCTCACCTTTAGTCCAGTACGTCCAAGTACGCGATATTCAGTCACAAGTATCACTCTCTCGCAACAAGGTCGGAGATGGGCGTTTCGCCGGAGACGAGTTCCAGGATCTGGTGGGCCGTACCGGGTGCTTCGAGCAGGGCGACGATGACGGCGGCCACGTCGTCGCGCGGCACCGACCCCGGCGGGACCTCGGGGGACAGCCGGACCAGGCCCGTGCCCGGCTCGTCGGTCAGCCGCCCCGGCCGCAGGATCGTCCAGTCGAGGTCGCGGGCGCGCAGGTCCTCCTCGGCCTCGGTCTTGGCCTCGATGTACGCGGCCCACACCTCGTCGCCGCCCCTCGGTGGCTTGCCCGCCCCCATGGAGGAGATCTGGATGAACCTCCGCACGCCGGCCCGTTCCGCCGCATCCGCCAGCAGCACGGACGCGGCCCGGTCCACGGTGTCCTTGCGGGCCGCGCCGCTGCCGGGCCCGGCGCCCGCCGCGAAGACCACGGCGTCGGCGCCCTCGACGATCTCGGTCACCTCTTCGACGGCCGCCTTCTCCAGGTCGCACACGACGGCCTCGGCTCCGGTGGCCTCGACGTCGGCGACATGGGCGGTATTTCGTACGATGCCGACCGCGCCCGACTTGAGGCGTTCCGCCAGCCTGAGCGCGACTTTCCCGTGCCCACCCGCGATGATGATCCGCATAATCGTCCATGGTGTCATGGACCTATGAATGCGTTCCCCGAGGCCCCGACCCCGGCATTTCTTTTCGACCTGGACGGCACCCTGATCGACAGCGTTTACCAGCACGTCATCGCGTGGCGGCAGGCACTGTCCAGCATGGGGATCGACCTGTCGGTGTGGCGGATCCACCGCCGCATCGGCATGAGCGGCGGCCTGTTCGTCAGCGCGCTGCTGCGCGAGACCGGACTGAAGCTGACGCGGGAGCAGATCGACCAGTTGCAGACCACGCACATGGAAGCTTACGAGCAGCAGGTCCACTCCGTTCGGCCGCTGCCCGGCGCGGCCGAGCTGCTGTCGGAGCTGACCTCGCGCGGCGTGCCCTGGGCGATCGCCA
Source organism: Nonomuraea sp. CA-141351 (assembly GCF_050944675.1). NCBI lineage: Bacteria > Bacillati > Actinomycetota > Actinomycetes > Streptosporangiales > Streptosporangiaceae > Nonomuraea > Nonomuraea sp. CA-141351. The sequence goes on along the minus strand of NZ_CP191982.1, from coordinate 5,482,728 downwards.
CCAGCGGGTACGCCCGCACGGCGCGGCTGGCGCTGGACATGCTGGGATTGCCGGAGGACACCCCCATGATCACCCGCGATATGGTGCGGCGGGCGAAGCCGGACCCCGACCTGTTCCTCGCGGGTGCGGCCCTGGTGCACGTGGACCCCGCGCATGCCATGGTGGTGGGCGACAGCGTCTGGGACCTGCTCGCCGCCCGCCGGGCCGGCGCGCTGGGCATCGGGCTGCAGTCCGGTGGGTACGGCAGGGACGAGCTCGAACGTGCCGGGGCGTTCAGGGTCTACGCCGATCCGGCAGACATGCTGGACAGGCTGGACGAGCTGGGGGTGCGGCAGAGCGACTGAGGCTGGAATATCCCGCAGAACCACCGGGCTGGATCATGCGTATCCCCTACAAAGGAGCTTGAGATGGACTTGGCAGACATCGGCGTCACCGGCCTGGCCACCATGGGGCGCAACCTGGCCCGGAACCTGGCCAGGCACGGATACGCCGTGGCCGTGCACAACCGGACGTACGGCCGCACCCAGCAGCTGGTCAAGGAGTTCGGCGGGGAGGGCACGTTCGTCCCGTCCGAAGACCTGGCGGCCTTCGTGGCGTCGCTGAAGCGGCCACGGCGGGCGATCATCATGGTGAAGGCGGGGGCCGGCACCGACGCGGTGATCGACCAGCTCGCCGAGCTGATGGAGCCGGGCGACATGATCGTCGACGGCGGCAACGCTCACTTCGAGGACACCAGGCGGCGCGAGGCGGCGCTGCGCGAGCGTGGCCTGCACTTCGTCGGCACCGGCATCTCGGGCGGCGAGGAGGGCGCACTCCACGGGCCCAGCATCATGCCCGGCGGCTCCAAGGAGTCGTGGGAGGCGCTCGGGCCGATCCTCCAGGACATCTCGGCCAAGGTGGACGGGGTGCCGTGCTCGGTGCACGTCGGCCCCGACGGTGCCGGACATTTCGTGAAAATGGTCCACAACGGCATCGAATATTCGGACATGCAGCTCATCGCCGAGTCCTACGACCTGCTGCGCCAGGCCCTGGGGGCGACGCCGGCCGAGCTGGCGCAGGTGTTCCGGGAGTGGAACCGGGGCGACCTGGACTCGTACCTGATCGAGATCACCGCCGAGGTCCTCGACCAGGTGGACGCCGAGACGGGCAAGCCGTTCGTGGACGTCGTGGTCGACCAGGCCGAGCAGAAGGGCACCGGCCGGTGGACCGTGCAGAGCGCGCTCGACCTGGGCGTGCCGGTGACGGGCATCGCCGAGGCGACCTTCGCCCGCGCCCTGTCCGGCCACCCTGAGCAGCGTGCCGCCGCTGCCTCCCTGCAGGGGCCCAGCCTCTCCGGGGTCGGGGGGCGCGAGCTGGTGGAGGACGTGCGACAGGCCCTCTACGCATCCAAGATCGTCGCGTACGCGCAGGGCTTCGACCAGATGGCCGCCGCCTCGCGCGAGTACGGCTGGGACCTGGAGCTCGGGGCGATGGCCACGATCTGGCGCGGCGGGTGCATCATTCGCGCCAAGTTCCTGGACCGGATCCGGGCCGCGTACGACGCCAACCCGGCGCTGCCGACGCTGCTGGCGGACCCGACGTTCGCGGCCGCTCTGGACGCGGCGCAGGAGGCATGGCGGCGCGTGGTGACGACCGCGATCCAGATCGGCGTGCCCACGCCCGGCTTCTCCTCGGCCCTCGCCTACTACGACGGCCTGCGCCGCGACCGCCTCCCGGCGGCGCTGGTGCAGGGGCTGCGCGACTTCTTCGGCGCGCACACGTACCACCGGGTGGACAAGGAAGGGGCCTTCCACACCGACTGGTCCGGCGACCGCACGGAACACCCGGCGTAACACGTGCCCGGGGCTGGGCGCTGACGGCGCGCGGCCCCGCGACGGCGGCGGGCCGACCGTGGGGCGCCGGGCGGTGACGGTGCAAGGATGTTCAAGACCGGGCAGCCCCGTCGCCGCCAGGCTGGGCGCATGACAACAACCCTTACCTCCATCGTCATCGACTGCGCCGACCCCGCCGCCCTGGCGGGCTTCTATGCCAAGGCCACCGGCTGGCAGGTCGGCTCGGGCGACGACGACTTCGTCGGGCTCGAAGGCGGCCCGGTGTCGATCGCGTTCCAGCGGATCGACGGCTACCAGGGCCCCGGCTGGCCGGACGGCGGCAAGCACGTGCACCTCGAGTTCAAGGTCCCCGACGTCGAGGCCGCCATGAAGGAGCTGGCCGGGCTCGGCGCCACCGTGCCCGGCTTCCAGCCGGGCGGCGCCGACTGGACCGTGCTCATCGATCCCGAAGGCCACCCCTTCTGCATCATGGAAGGCTAGGGGCCCCCGAGAACCGGCCTGACGTCGGCTCAGGGCGCCGCCGTGCGGGTCTTCCCGGGGCACCTCCCAGCCGGTCAGGGATTTCGGGAGGCCAGCAGGCGGCGCAGGGCCGTAGGAGTGTGGCCGACGTGGCGGCGGATCGTACGGGTCAGGTGGGCCTGGTCGGCGAACCCGAGGTCGGCGGCCAGCCCGGCCAGGCTCGGCTCCCCATCCTCGAGCCGGTCGAGCGCCCGGCCCACGCGCACGCGGTTGCGGTAATGGGTCAGGGAGACGCCGAGCTCCCGGGTGAAGGCCCGGCTGAGCTGGTAGGGCGAGACGGCCAGGAGCTCGGCCAGTGACAACAGCCCACCGGCCGCCGGATGATCGGCCGCGATGGCCTCACGAGCGGCATCGGCGATCCTCGCGCTGGACCTGACGACGGCGCCCGCCCTGCGGTTGTCCGGCGCAGGATCGCTCGGCTTGGAAGAGCTCCCCTCGGCGGCACCGGTCCCGGCGCCATGAGCCTTCACGTCGGCGGCTCCGGCAACTGAGACACGCACCACTTCGGTGCCCGCTCCCAACGCACCCGCTGCAGACGTGGCCGGGGTCGGGGCGGGGACCAGCTGCGAGAGGGCGGCGCCGATGAGGGAAAGCAGGGACTCGGCCAGCTCGAAGGCGGCGTCACCTCCGCGCGCCGCCCTGAGGAAGCGCCGGTGCGCGAGGTCCAGGCCGGCGTCCACATACAGGGTGGGCCGGGCCGGCCGCGGTGCCTCGCCGGCGAGCGTGCACCACAGCTCGGGCGACAGGGACACCGAGGTGCACACGTCGCCGCCGGCCGGGTGGGCGAAGTGCTCCTCCACGCCGGGCGTGGAGAGGTACGCCATCGCCGGGTCGATCACGGCGGCCCGGCCGTCAGCCCTGCGCCGGAACAGGCCACGACGCACCAGCACCAGGCGGTGCCCGGTGCCCACCTCCGCCGCCGACCACCCGCGATGGTCGTCGACGCAGGTCACCGCGTCGAGGCGGAACCCCTCCCCGGCGGCAAGACGCACAGCTGAACGCACCTGCCGAACGTTACGCGACGAGTACGACAATCCAGCCGGGGCTAGCGGCCGCCGATCCCCATCGTGTTGGCCACCGCCGTGACCACGCAGAATCCGAAGGGCCCGCCCGTGTCGTGCATGGTGACCTGCCCGGTCGCCACCCCGTCGGCGCTCAGGTGACCGGTGGTCTCGACCCCGATCACCTCACCGGCCGGGAGCCGGGCAAGCGTCAGCGTGTAGTCGGCGTTGATGAAGCGCAGCCCCTCCACCCCCGCGTTGCTCAGCGGGCTGGCGAAGTCGGCGGCCAGTGCCGCGCGTACGAACGGCGTCACGGGCTCCTCGTCCACCAGCGGGTACGTCTCCCGCAGCCACACCCGCCCGGCACCGGGCTCCCCCCACTCCGTCACCCGCCACAGGTCGAACGGCGGGGTCCAGGCGGCGCGCGCGTCCGCCGGCGGCCCGTCGGGCGGGGGCGCGTCCCACCCGGGCGTGACGAACGTCTGCTCCCCGTCCGGCTGCTCGCCCTGCCGCAGCAGCACCGCACTGGCCCGCCCGATCACTCCCTGCTCGGTGGCGACGATCGCGTCGGCCACCAGGATCCTGCGCCCGGACCTGACCAGCGAGGTCTCCACTGTGACCGGCACCATCGGACTGTTGCGGAACAGATCGACCGTCAACCGGGCGAAGTGCAGCCCCGGCTGGGCGTACCGCCTCTCGATGGCGCGGGCGGCCAGTCCGCCGAGCAGGCGGCCGTGGAGCATGTCGGAGGACCAGGGGCCACGGGCGTGCGGCGCGGGCACCAGCTCACCCTGCTTCTGCGTGAAGAACGCTGACACAGAATCAGATTCTAGAGGAGAGCAGCCGCTCACCGAGACCCCGAAGACGTTCCTTCAGCTCCACGGGCTCCAGCACCTCGAAGTCCACGTCCAGGAACGCCACCACCACGGCCATCAGGTTCAGGTCGTCCCCGCGCAGGGTGAGCAGGCACGTCCGATCGTCCACCGGCTCGACCGCGCCCGACGTCCTGCCCGCGAGCCGCTCGGCGGGGGCGTGCACGAGAAAGCGGGCCTCGAAAGGCCACATCTGGTGGACCAGGCGATGCTGCACCCATGCGGCCACGTCCGGCTCGGGCGGCTCGCGCGGGGTGAAGCGCGGGCCGTTGGGGGTCCTGAGCCGGATCCGGTCGGCGCGGTACGTGCGCCAGTCGCGGCGGTCGACGTCCCAGCCGACCAGGTACCAGCGGTTGCCCTTGGTGACGAGGCTGTGCGGCTCCGCCTTCCTGAGCGCGGTCCCGCCCTGGTGGCCGGTGTAGTCGAAGCGGAGCTGCTCGTGCTCGCGGCAGGCGGCGGCCACGCGGGTGAGAACCTCCGCGTCGACGGTGGGGCCCTCACGGTTGATCCGCACGGTGTGCCGCTGCAGCGTGTTGACGCGATGGCGCAGGCGGGCGGGCAGCACCTGTTCGAGCTTGGCGAGCGCGCGCAGGGAGGTCTCCTCGATGCCGGTCACGGTGCCGTTCGCGGCGCTACGCAGACCGACCGCCACCGCCACGGCCTCCTCGTCGTCGAGCAGCAGCGGCGGCAGCTCCGCGCCCGCACCCAGCCGGTAGCCGCCGGAGACGCCGGGCGCCGAATGGACCGGGTAGCCGAGGCTGCGCAGCCGGTCGACGTCGCGGCGCACCGTCCTCGGGGCGACACCGAGCCGCTCCGCCAGGTCAGCGCTGGACCAGTCGCGCCTGGTCTGCAGGAGCGACAGCAGGCGGAGCAGTCTCGCCGAGGTGTCCAACACGCCACTATTGTGGCCCGATCCTGGCCGCATTTGCGCATAGCGTCGCGGACATGGACGAATTCGTCATCGACATATCCCAGGACCGGCTCGACGACCTGCGCGAGCGGCTGGAACGCACCCGCTGGCCGGACGCTCTCGACGGGGTCGGATGGTCGTACGGCGTGCCACCCGAGGCGGTGCGCGAGCTGGCCGGCTACTGGCTCGACGGCTACTCGTGGCGCGGTCACGAGGCACGGCTCAACGCGTTCCCGCAGTACACGACCGTGATCGACGGGCAGCGTGTGCACTTCGCGCACGTGCGCTCGGCCCGGCCGGACGCGCTGCCGCTGCTGCTGACGCACGGATGGCCCAGCACGTTCGCGGACTTCTCGCGCGTCGCCGAGCGGCTCAGCCGCGACTTCCATCTGGTCATCCCGTCCATCCCCGGGTTCGCGTTCTCGGGCCCGGCCACGGAGCCGGGCTGGGGCGTGCGGCGGGTCGCCGCCGCCTGGGCGGAGCTGATGTCCCGGCTCGGATACTCCCGGTACGGCACGCAAGGCGGCGACTTCGGCGCCCTGGTCTCGCCCGCCGTCGCGCGGCTGGCTCCCGAACAGGTGGTGGGCGTGCACGTGAACGCGCTCACCGCGTTCGTCACCGACGACATGTCGGGGCTGACGGAGGCGGAGCTGGAGCGGGCGCGCGGGGTCGAGCGGTGGCGGCGGGAGTTCTCCGGGTACGCGGCCATCCAGAGCACCAGACCGCAGACGCTCGCGTACGCCCTGGCGGACTCCCCCGCCGGGCTGCTGGGCTGGACCCTCGACGCGTTCGCCTCGTGGGGGCGGGACGTGGGCGGGGTGTCCGCTGACGACATCCTCACCAACGTCACCATTTTCTGGCTCACCGGCACGGCCGGATCATCCACCCGCATTTACCGGGAGAGCGGCGGCGACTGGCAGGTGCCGGACGCGCCGGGGAAGACGCCGACGGGCGTGGCGGTCTTCCCCGGGGACAGCACGGTCAGGCGGTACGCCGAGCGGGCGCACAACGTGGTGCACTGGTCGGAGTTCCCGGCCGGCGGCCACTACGCCGCACTCGAGGCCCCGGAGGCCCTGGCGGCCGATATCAGGGCGTTCTTCGCGGGTCTGTGATCCCGCTCTTCGGCCGCCGGCCGGGCGGAAAGGTAGCACGTCGCGGCCGGCGAAGGAGCGGACCGACGGGCCCCAAAGATGCCGGAGCAGTGATCGACTGGTGCATCGGTGCGTGTGATGCTGTCGGGATGGAGCAGAGTTGGGGGCGCTACGCCGACCAGCCGATCATCGAGGACCATCAGGACGTCCTCGGATACAAGGCGTTCGCCGACCGCGTCACCGGGGTGCTCGAGGCGGTGGCAGGGCCGGAGTCGGTGGTTCTGGCCGTGGTCGGGCCGTGGGGCAGCGGGAAGACCTCGTTGCTGAACCTTGTTCATGCTCGGCTCGGCCGCCGGAAGTGGCGTTCGGCCTGGTTCAACCCCTGGGCGCTGCCGGACGACGCGTCGCTGATCCAGGCATTCTTCGAGACGATCGCGTCGACACTGCCCAAGGGGAGCGCGGGCAGGAGGGTACGCAAGGCGCTGATGCGGTATGCCGCGAAGGTCTCGCCGCTGCTCAAGCTCATCCCGGTGGGCGGGGAGGCGGCGGCGGGCATCGCCGAGACCATGGGCAAGTTCGCCGGATCCGAGACAGTGGAGGCACGAGGGAAGGAGGTTGCCGAACGGCTGCGCGAGGTCGGCGCGCCGACCCTCATCGTCATCGACGACGTGGACCGGCTGCACCCGGAAGAGCTGACCGCGCTGTTCAAGGCGGTACGCCTGCTGGGGCGTCTGCCCGGCATCTGTTACCTGCTCGCCTTCGACGCGGTGACGATCCAGGACACGCTCGCGCGGACCGCCATCGCCAACGGCGACGCGAGCCGGGCGCGGGTGTACTTGGAGAAGATCGTCCAGTATCAGCTGTGGATCCCGCCGATCGTTCCGGAGCGCTTGGCAACTCTGCTCATCACGGAGATGGAGCGCATGTTCGCCGGCCTGGGCGCCGAGTTCACCCCTGAGCAGCGGGAGAGGCTGCGCTGGGCCTGGGACACGGTCCTGCGCATGGTGCTGGACCAGCCGCGCGCGGTGTACCGCTATGTGGCGCGGGTGGCGGTGTACCTGCCGCTGGTCGGCCCGAATGAGGTGGACGTCGTCGACTTCGCGCTGCTTGTCTTCCTGCAGCACCACTTCGTGGTGCTGTACTGGTCCCTGGCGAGCTCCAGGGACCCGGATCTGTTCTGGCTCAATCCGCTCAGTCCCGCCCAGGAGTGGGCCGAGCGCGACCAGAGGTTTCAGGCGAAGTTCGAGGGAAGCAAGCCCACGACGAGCCTCCGGCCGTTCTCCTTACCCTGGGGCAGCGAGCCGGGCATCGGCTGGCGGCAGACGCTCGCGAAGGCCGACGTGCCCAAGCGCGTGGCCGACGGGCTGGCCGACATCGTGAACGACCTGTTCCCCCAGCACGCATCGCCCCGGTTGCGGGGCGTCGGCGACCCCGACTACTTCCACCGGTACTTCCTGATGCGCATCCCTGATAGCGACCTTGCCGACAGCGCGGTGGACCGGGTGGTCGCCGACCTCACCGCGGGGCGTGCCACGGAGGAGCTGGCCGGGGTGACCGGCATGCTCACCGGCGCCTCCGCCGACCGGATCCTGCGCAAGTTACGCAGGTGCTTCGCCGGGTTGACCGGACAAGCCGCGTACAACGCCTACCGGTACGTCGTCGAGCACGCGGCCGAGTCGGACGACCACCCCGCAGGGGCTCTGCGAGCCTGGCAGACCGACCTGTTGCTGCGCTCGTACGGCGGTCCGAGCCCGGAGGAGGTCGTCCGGGACGCCGTCGGCGAGGACGTGGCGCTCGTGTGGGACGACCCCGCCTGCGACCGCTTGCTGACCCACCTCCAGGCGTCCACGGACGACCCGCCGTCACAGGAGTGGCTGGCCTCCCTCCGGGAGGCGTTCACCGAACGGATGCTCAGCATGGCCGAGCCCGCCGTGCGGCGAGGCGACCGGGAGGACGTCCCGGTGGCGCAGATGCTGGACATCGGTCTCACCTGGGCCGGGCGGACGGTCATGCGGTGGGTCCGCGAGTCGTTCCATGCTCGTCGGCTGAACGCGGCGCAGCTGGCCGGGGCCCTCAGCGCCCGGCACGAACATCCGCGCCTGACCCAGATCGCAGCGATCCGAGGGCACAGCGTCGTGGCACGGCTGGCGGAGGCGCTGCTGGAGCAGGGGCATCAGGAGGAGGCCGTCGCGATCCTGCGGGCCGGCGTCGAGGACCACGACCATGCCGCGGCTGAGGACCTGGCCGTGCTGCTGGCCACGCAGGACCAAGTGGCGGAGGCCATCGACGTCCTGCGTTCGTTGACCTCCGGCTCGACGGCAGTCGAAGAAACCGTCAGGCAGCTGGCCCGGGCCCTGAGCGGATGGGACCGCCTCGACGTGGCCATCCGCCTCCTGCGCGACCACATCGACGATCCGCTGAGTGCCAGTCAGCTCGCCTCTATGCTGAAGAAGCAGGGCCGGGTCCAGGAGGCCGTGGACGCCCTGCGCCCGCACGTCGAAGCCGGCAATTTCTTTCTGCGGCAGGCGGTCGATCTCCTCATGGAACACGGCCCTCTGGAGGAGGCCGTCGAGTTGCTGCGGCCTTTGGCCGCCGACGGCCATCCGCGCGCCTCCGAATGGCTTACGAGCGCGCTGCACGAACGCGACCGGACACGGGCGCTTATCGCCGACTTGGAGGAGAGAGAAGGCCTTTATCCGCAAGTCGATGACCAGTTGCGCGAGCTGCGAAAGAGATTGACCGGCGGTGAGTAGGCCGGCGGATCGGGTGGATTTTCGGCGACGCGTCCCCGTAGGCTCCCCCAATGCGCGATCTAGGTGAAGACCCCCGGCCCGCCCGGGGTGCGGTACGCGAGATCCACTCGCTCAACGGCTCCGTCACCCTGGCCTACTCCCCCGACCTCGACGGCCTGGCCGATCCCGGGGAGATCGTCTGGGCCTGGGTGCCGTACGAGGAGGATCCGGAACGCGGCAAGGACCGTCCCCTGCTGATCGTGGGCCGGACCGGGCGCAGGCTCCTGGGCATGATGTTGTCCAGCAAGGGCGACGACGGGCCCGACTGGCTGGAGCTCGGCGCCTGGGGGCGGGACGACCGGGTGTCGTACGTACGGCTGGACCGCGTCTTCGTGCTGGACGAGGACGACATCCGGCGTGAGGGCGCGGTGCTCGACGGGGACCGGTTCGCCAGGGTGGCGGCCCGGCTCATGAAGGCCCACGGCTGGGACGCCGGCCGCTAGCCTCCGCCCCTCCGCGTCTCGCCGGGGCCGCCGGTGTGCCGGCGGGCGGGCGACGGCGGTGGTCAGCGAGTGGAGGCGCGTTCCACCAGGTCGGGCTGGAAGATCACCTGGCGGTGCTCGTGGGCGGCGGACTCGTTGGCCTCCTCCAGGAGCATCAGCGCGGCGGTGTGGCCGAGTTGCTCGCGCGGCTGCCGTATGGAGGACAGCGGCACCGCGGCCGCGGCGGCGAAGTCGATGTCGTCGTAGCCGAGGATGGCCAGATCGCCCGGGACCCGCAGGCCGCGCTGGGTCATCTCCTGCAGCACCCCGATGGCGACCAGGTCGTTGGCGCAGAAGACCGCCGTGGGCCGTTCGGCGGGTGGCAGGGCGGCGATCTCCTGGCCGGCCGCGCGACCGGTGGCGACGGTGAGGTCGGGCAAGGGGATGACGGTGAGCTTCCCGGCCCGGCCGAGCACGGCGGCCAGGCCGTCGTGCCGCTCCCGCACCTGGCGTACGGTGAACGGCCCGCCGGCGAACGCGATGTGGCGATGCCCCCGCTCGAGCAGGTGCCGCCCGCCCATCCGCCCGCCGAGCATGTCGTCGACCGCGACGGCGCAGCCGTGGTGGTGCCGGGCGGAGCTGTCGAACCGCACCACCGGGATGCCGCGCGAGACGAGCCGGCTCAGCCGCTCCTCCTCGCCGAGGTCGTTGACCGGCGTGATCAGCACGCCCAGCGGGCGCTGCTCCTCGAACGTCTCCAGCAGCGCGGCCTCGCGATCCGCGTCCTTGTTACTGTTGAAGACCATCACGGTGAGCCCCGCGTGCTGGGCGGCCGTCTCGACACCGCGCAGCACGTCGATGAAGAACGGGTTGGCCAGGTCGAGCGCGACCACGCCGATGGTGCGGCTGCGCCCGGCCCGCAACTGCCGGGCCGAGCCGTTGCGGACATAACCGAGCCGCGCGATCGCCGCCCGCACCCGCAGCCGGGTGTCGGCGGCCACCATCTCGGGCCGGTTGAGCACGTTGCTCACGGTGCCCACGGAGACCCCGGCGAGCCGGGCGACCTCTTTGATGCTCGACATCGTTCCTCGTCGCAGGCGTGTTGTTTGATCATAACGCCTTCGACCAGGGGTTCGGCACTACGTGTGGCAGTGACCTCCCGAGGGACCCGCCAGGTCGATCGCGGGGTTGCGGTCGAAGAAGCCTACGGGCTTGAGCGTGAAGCCGGTGTACTCGACGGGCATCACCGGGAAGTCCTCGGGCCGGCAGAAGTGCGTGGTGCCGACGGTGTACCAGAGCACGATGTCGGCGTCCACGACCGGCCGTCCCGCGGCCGTCCACTCGGGCAGCCCCGCGCCGCCGGGGTGCTGGTTGGGGAAGTCGCCGGCCGCCCTGCGCTCGGCCGCGCCGAACGGCGTCACCCACAGATGCTTGGTCGCGAACGCCGCCCGCCGGCTGATCGCCGCCCCCTCGTCGGCGAGCAGCACGGGCCCGACGTGCGTGGGCATCAGCTTGTACGCGACCGGCTCCCCGACGGCGTTCAGCGACCCGTGGTTGACCACCTTCCAGTAGCGGCCCTTCTCGGGAGCGGCCATCCGCTGCGCCTCCGTCTCGGTCTTCAGCAGCGTCGCGGTCGCGGTGAAGGCGTTCCCGTACGGATTGCCGGGCCCGGGAGGGACGCGGGCGGCCTCGACCTCGTACACGGAGTTGAGCGGGCCGTCGAGGCACACGTCGAGCCGGAAGTTGAACAGGTGCTGGTGGTGCGGCCCGGCCAGCTCCGGCGTGACCAGGTTCGCGTACGGGGCACCGGTGCCGGGGACGACCGCCTGCGTCTGGATGATGCCGGTGAGCTTGACCTCGGCCTGGATGGTGCCGTCGAGGTAGAAGTACCAGAAGAAGCCGTACTCGTAGTTGCCGACGGTCGCGATGAACGACACGACCAGCCGCCGCGACCTCCTGACCTCGGAGCTGCCGGCCATCAGGTCGAAGTGCTTCCAGAGGATGCCGTCGTCCTCCTCGTGCACGCAGATCGCGTTGCGCAGGGTCTCGGGCACGCCGTCTTCGTTGACCATGACCGCATCGAGGTAGACGATCTCGCCGAGGCAGTCGCAGCCGAGCTCCAGCGCGTTGGCCATCTTCCCGAGCCCGACGTCACCGGCGTCGAAGGCGTTCTTCCACCAGTGGTTCATGCTGGTCGATCCGTACGGGACGATCATCTCGGACAGGCTCGCGCGGTAGACGACGGGGCGGACGCGCTCGCCCTCGACGTAGCAGATCTCGTGCAGCACGAGGCCCTCGATGGGGTGCATCGACGCCCGCAGCTGCCACGGCCCCCAGCGCAGCGCGCCGTCGTCCACGGTGAAGCCGGGCCCGTCGGGCTGGACGATCTGCAGCGGCGCCAGCTCGCGGACTCCTCCGTCGTAGCGGCTCGGCGCGCGCGGCACCGGGACGACCTCGCCGTCCTGCAGCTCGACGATCTCGCCCGTGTCGCGGTCGAGCAGCACGACGAGGTTCTCGATCGGGTGGGCGTAGGCGTTGTCGCCCGGCCCGTCGAGCACGTACGCGACGCAGCGGGCGAGCCTGCGCCCCTCGCCGTCCACGGGCAGCCCGAAGTTGCTCGCGGGCCACGGGTCGATCTGGACCATCGACATGTCGGTGACCCCGCGCCTGGCGCACGCGACCTGGAACCCAGGATCCCTGCGCACGGTCTCGGAGTTGGCCAGCCACTCCTCCAGCATGATCGGCGGCTGCGCGGCGGGGGCGTACTCGCAGGACACGAGCCCGCCGTCGGGCACGGAGACCGTGACCATACTGGTCCTGCCGAGATCCTTCTCGTATGTGACCACCGTGACCTCGCGCGGGAGCGGCGTGCCGTCCCAGCCGAGGACGGCCTCCTTGGGAGGCTCGGCGAGGGCGCAGTAGGCGATGCGCGCCCCCGAGCCCACCGCGCCGGACGCCAGCGCTGCCCGGCAGGCTGCCGCGGCCTCCTCCTCGGTGAGCGGTGCGAGCGGGTGGCGGACGGAGGTGCCGGCCGGGACGGAGCTGTCCGTCTGGGTCATTGCGGGTTTCCTTCCGTGGTGAGCGTCGCGAGGTGGGCGAGCCGCTGGTCCTCGGAGAGCCGGCCCGCCGAGCGGCGGCCGAAGAAGTAGACGAGCCCTGCGACAACGAGTGTCGCACCGCAAATCGCCGTGAGGTTGATCATCCACACGCCTGCTTCGATTTCGGTGCTGAACGGCAGCGTGAACGTGTAGTAGATGCCTACGGTGGTGCCGATGATCCCGATCCCGGACACGACGATCGCCACGATCCGGCCGCCCGGAATGCGCCAGAACGTCTCGCCGGCGTACCGGTCGGCGTGCTTGTACCGCGCGATGATCAGCGGGACGAGGAAGAAGTAGCTGGACGCGAGCCACAGCACGGTCAGCGCGCCCTGGATGCTGAGAAAGATCGTGGTGAGCGACTGCTGCGAGTAGAGGATGACCACCGCGACCGAGGAGATCGCGCCCTGGATGAGCAGCGCCGTGACCGGGTTCCTGGTGCGCGCGTTGAGGTGGGTGAACAGGCGCGGCAGGTGCTTCTCCAACCCGGAGACGAATACCAGCCGGGAGTACGCCGACTGGTAGACGGTGAAGGCGGTCAGGCTGATCAGCGCGATGCCGACGGCGGCGACCGACTGGAGCCAGCCCGCGCCGAGCCGGCCGAACACCTGGGCCACGCCGGTCACCGGGTCGATCTTGTCTGCCGGGGTGGACAGCAGGACGCCCGCGGTGGCCAGCAGGTAGCCCACGGCGAGCGCGGCCGAGCCTGCCCACACCATGCGCTTGGCGCTCGAGCCGCGCGTGAACTCCGCGCCCATGTTGAACGGCGTCTCCACGCCGACCAGGTAGAGCAGCACGACACCGAAGATCCACCCGTACGTGCCGAAGTCCGCCGTCACCAGGTGCTCGATCGGCACGGCTGGGCCGCCGTCGCCGAGCGCCACCGCGAGGCCCGCGGCGAACACGCCGGTGACGAGGAGGGCATAGAAGACGAACACGCCGTTGGCGAAGTTCTGTGCCAGGCGCAGCTTGCGCAGCGCGAAGGCGACGCAGCCCCACAGCAGCACGAGCTGGAGCACGATGTTGGCGGTCAGGCTGAGGTGCCAGCCGAAGGCGAGCGAAAGGTACGCGACAGCCGCGGCCGGGGTGAGCGTGCCTGAAAGAATCACCGGGATCCACGACAGGAAACCGCCGAGGAAGGCCCAGCGCTCGGACATCGTGTGGTACGCCCACACGTACACACCGCCCTGGGCCGGCCAGAGCCCGGACAGCTCGAGCACCGCGAGCGCCGCCGGGACAAGGAACACCGCGAACCCGATGATCCACATGGACATGGACGCCCAGCCGCCGCCCGCGATGATCGACGCGCCGGAGACGAAGAAGATGATGAAGACGTAGACGGCGACCAGGTCGAAGGTGCGCAGGACTTTCGGCAGCACCTGGTCGGGGACGATCTCGGTGAGCAGGCGGGATTCACTCATGGTTCCCCTCGGCGATGCGGCCGCCGGACATGCGCAGCACGCGGGTGGCGTGCCCGGCGACCATCGGGTCATGGGTGGAGGCGACGACGGTCACCCCCAGCCGGGAGCACAGGTCCTGGAGCAGCGCGATCACCGACTCCCCTGTGCGCTGGTCGAGGTTGGCGGTGGGCTCGTCGGCGAGCACCACCGTGGGCGAGCCGATCAGGGCCCGCGCGATCGCGGTCCGCTGCTGCTCGCCGCCCGACATGCGGCCGGGGCGGTGCTTCGCGCGGTGCCCGAGGCCCACGAGGTCGAGCAGGTCGAGGGCGCGACGCCGGACCGACGCCTGGTCGACCGGTTCGAACATGAGCGGCAGCTCGACGTTCTCCACCGCCGACAGGAATGGGATCAGGTTGTAGGACTGGAAGACGAAGCCGATCGTGGAGTGCCGCAGCGCCGCGAACTGGCTCTCGGTCAGCCCCGACGTCGGCTGCCCGGCTATGCGGATCTCCCCCTTCGTGGGCCGGTCCAGCCCGCCGAGCAGGTGCAGCAGCGTCGACTTGCCGCTGCCGCTCGGGCCCATGAGCGCGACGAACTCGCCCTCGGACGCGGTCAGGCTGACGTCCACGACCGCGCGGACCACCTCGTCGCCGACCTGGTACAGCTTCCAGGCGTTCTCCACCTGTACGGTCGCCATCTGTTGCCCCTCGTCGGCTCCTAGTCGGTGAGTGATGTGAGCGGCGGATGGCGGGCCGCTCGCCAGGCGGGCACTGCGCTGGCGGCGACCGCGGCCACCATCGAGACGGCCACCGCGACGAGCGCCGCGACCGTCGCGACCCCGGGCTGGAACGGCACGCCGGCCACCCCGCCGAGTGCCACGCCCGCGGTCGCCGCGACCCCGAGCAGCGCCCCCGCCGCGGCGCCCGCGGCCGCCGTCGCGACCGGCTCGGCGAGCAGCCCCCAGACGATCGCCCGGTACGGCACGCCGAAGGCGCTCAGGACGCCGATCTCCCTGGTCCGCTGCACCACGGACCGGGTGGCCGTGATGGCCACCTCGATGGCCCCGACCAGCAGCACGAGCACAGCGATGACGACCGAGGCCCGGCTCATGTCGCCGAACGCCTGCGCACGCAGCCCGGGCAGCAGCCCGATGACCAGCACGAGCAGGAACGCCCCGGTCGCGACGGTGGCGGCGGGCAGCGCCAGCGTCCGGCTCCTGCGGCGCACGGCCAGCAGCCCGTACGCCAACCCCCGTCTCACGCGTGCTCCACGAGCAAGGCGACCGGCCGCTGCTGGAGCAGCCGGTGGACGGGGACGAGCGCGGCCACGATGCCGAGCGCGGGCAGGTACATGGCCACCAGGCCCGCAGCCGTCAGCCAGGCCGAGAGCCCGAAGAACGCCGGCAGCAGCACGGCCACGACCGCGCCGCCGATCAGCGCTCCGAACAGGTACGCCGCGGCGAACACGAGCAGCGACTCGACCATGAAGAAGTACAGGACCTCGTCGGACAGGCCGACGCTCGACATGATGCCGAACTCGCGCCGCCGCTCCCGCACCGAGGCCATGAACCCGGTGACCGCGATCACGAACCCCAGGACGAGTCCGGCCTGCCCGATCAGCCCGAGCACGGAGGCTTCGACCTGCCCGCCGAGCAGCGCGGCGTACTTCTGCTCGAACCCGACGAACGACCCGCGCGTCCCCTCGTTCCGCGTCGTGTAGATCAGGCCGCCCTCCCCAGGGGTTGGGGCGATGGCCGGGTCGGAGACCACGCGCAGGCCGGTGGCGGCCGCGACCTCATCGGGGCTCGCGCCGGTGGTGAGCGTGGCCCACGCTGAGGCGCCGGCCCGGGTGACGTCGACGTTCCAATCGGCGGGAACCTGGAGCGTGGCCAGGCTCCCGGCGGGGACGAGCGCGCCGTTGGCGTAGTGCACGCCGCCATCCGGGACCACCCAGTATGGCGCGCCGCCCACGGCCCTGGTGACCGCGGCGACGCCCGCGTCCTGGTATCCGGCGGCGATCGTCCGTACCACCACGACGGCGGCGATCGCCAGCCCGATGCCTGCCGCGGACAGCAGCGCCCGCTCAGGTCTGCGCCGCAGGTTGGCCAGCGCGAACCTCAGCAGGCGGGAGAAGGTGGACCTCGCGGGGCCGGAGACGGGATCGAGGTGCTGGGAGGACGGTGGATCGTGGGGGATGACGGAATGGTCTGCGATGAATGTCACGGGTCGCGCCCCATCCGGTTGGTGCCGTGTGACCAAGGATGTGGTGGGCCGCGTTGCCCGCCGATGAGGACCAGAATAAATATTTGTTACGGACGTTTCCATCGGGTCACATCGGCACCCACAGCCGAGACCGGGTCCCAGGTGCGCGCGTTGATGAGCGTCCAGGTCGCGGCAGCGTAAACGCTCTTCAGGTCCACCGCCAGCCGGGTCACATCGGCACGATCAGGGCCTGCGGGTGGTCCGCGGGGAAGGCCCACACGTGCTTGCCGGCCGCGATCATCAGCGCGAGAGGCGTCTTCAGTCCCAGCCGGATCACGCGGGCCGCGACGCCTGCGGCCGGGGCGAGCGCGAACAGGTCACGTCCCCCGCCGGCCAGCACGCCGTTCGCGCAGACGAGGAACGGCACCGGCCCCGCGGGAGCACCCACGAACCGCCGGGGCTCGCCCGACCAGGCGGAGACGCGCAGCAGCCCGCCCGCCACGCTGATCCACAGGGAGCCCGCGCACACGACCATGCCGCCGCGCTCGAGCGAGCCCAGGTCCACCTCTTTGGGGCCGCCGCGCAGCAGGGTGTCGCGTTTCGACGTCCACCACAGGCGTTCGCCCTCGATCGCGCACAGGTCGAGGCCGGATAATGCCACCGGCTCGCCGAGGTGGCCCGGCTCGATGAGCCGGCGTGCCTGACCGGCGCCGACTGCCCAGATCTCCCCGCCACCCGCGAGAACGCGTCCCTCGAAGCGCGCGCTGGCGACGGGCAAGCCGCGCTGGTCGAGCCAGTACACCCGGTCGGCCGAGGTCCCCGCCAGGGAGCCCTGCGGCAGGGAGTCCACGGGCGGGGCCGCGGCGAACGTCCTGGGCACCACCACGGTCCCCGCCAACGCCCCAGGCATGCCCGCGGTGCCGGCCACCGTGCCCGGCACCGCCGCCAGAGAGCGTAACTCCGGCAGCTCGCCGCCCTCGTCCCCGGCGTCCAGCGGCATGCCGGACGTCGTGTAGGCCCGCACCCCGCCGGTGCTCGCGCACCAGACGGAGGTGCCGTCCGACGCGGCCGCCCGGACGGGACTCGGCAGCTCGATCCTCGTGACGGCGACGTCCATGCGCCGACCATAACCGCCTGGATCCCCCATGCCGGACACGGGTCCCCGGATGTGGAGGGATCCCGGCATCAACCGAGGTCAGCGAGGCTGAGATCATTGGACGCATGCGTGTTGTGGTGATCGGGAGCGGCATCGTCGGAGCGAGCGCGGCCTACTACCTGAGCCTGCGCGGCGCGGCGGTGACCGTGGTGGACGGCGGCTACCCCGGCGAGGCGACCCATGCGGGGGCGGGCATCGTGTGCCCGTGGGTGGACCACCCGGAGGACGACGACTGGTACCGGCTCACCCGCGAGGGCGCCCGCCATTACCCGGGGCTGGTGGAGGCGCTGGGCGAGGACATCGGGTACGCCACGGTGGGCGCCCTGCTGGTGGCCGAGGACCCGGTCGATCTGGAGCCGGTGCGCGCCCTGCTGCGCCGCCGCTACCCCGACGCGCCGGAGATGGGGGAGGTCACCGACGTGCCCACCCCGTCCGAGTTGTTCCCGCCCCTGTCCGACACGCTGAGCGCGCTGCTCGTGCCGGGCGCCGCCCGGGTGGACGGCTGCTCGGTGCGCGACGCGCTGCTGCGCGCCGCCGTCGCCCACGGCGCGGAGGTGCGTACGGGCGCCGCGACCCTCGGCCCGGACGGCGGGGTCTTCCTGCACGCCCTGGCCCGCGAGGCGTTCGTGGAGGGCGAGACCGTCCCACCCCCGTCGACTCTCCCTGAGGGCGCCCCCGGCGAATCCGCGGGCCAGGCCGGGTCGTGGCGGCAGGGCGCGCCGCTCGCGCCCGCCGCGCCGCAGGGCCCCACGTCCACGAGACCCCCGCGGTTCGCGGACGAGGGCGTGCGGCTCGAGGCCGACAGCGTGATCGTCGCCGCGGGCGCGTGGACGGGCCAGGTGTGCAGGCCTCTGGGCGTGAAGCTTCCGATCTTCCCCAGACGGGGGCAGATCCTGCACGTCACCATGGAAGGCGTCGACACCGCGTGGTGGCCGATGGTGCTGCCGAGAGTCGGCCCGTACCTGCTGGGCTTCCCCGACTCGCGCGTGGTCATCGGCGCGACCGTGGAGGACGTGGGGTTCGCGCCGCGCGTCACCCTGGGCGGGCTCGACGAGGTGATCAGGGCGGGACTGCGGGTGGCGCCCGGGCTGTTCGCGGCGACGGTGACGGAGGCCAGGGTCGGCCTGCGCCCCGTGTACGCTCCCGGCCGGGCTCTCATCGGCCGGGTGACCGGGCGCGTGGTGGTGGCGACGGGCCTGAGCGCGTACGGGCTGACGGCGGGCCCGTTCACCGGCGAGATCGCCGCCGCGCTCGCCCTCGGCGAGGAGCCGCCCATCGACATCACGCCCTATGCCCCCGCTTGAGCCGGGCCCTGCCCGAAAAGTGTGACAAGCAGGCACGTATCATCGGATTCCTCCCCACCGTGAACCTGTGGGGAGGCCGCGTTGCCGCTGCTCACACTGTTGATGCTGCTCCTGCTGGCGTCCGCCTGCGCCACCGCGCCGCCACCGCCTCCCCCGTCACGGCCATCGGTGCTCCCGCTGCCGCCCAAGCCTCCCCTCGCTCCCAGGAAGCGCCCCGCCAAGCGGCCGGCCAAGGAGGTGAAGGTCCCGTACGAGGCGTCGGGCGTCTACGCGATCGTGCCCGGCGGCGCGCCTGCCCGGCCCGGACGCGGGGAGGTGGTGCGGTACCTGGTCGAGGAGGAGCTCGGTCTGCCGTTCGACCCGGCCGAGTTCGCCGCTCAGGTGCACCGCACGCTCAACGACGTACGCGGCTGGGCGCGTTTCGAGCGCGTCGACCACGGCCCGGTACGGGTCCGCGTCGCGCTGTCGAGCCCCGGGCTCACCATCCGCCAGTGCAGTCCCCTCGACACGGGAGGCGAGCTGTCCTGCTGGAACGGCGAGCGCTCGGTCATCAACGCCCGGCGCTGGGCGAAGGGCGTCCCGCAGTACGGCGGCGACCTGACCGCGTACCGGAACTATCTGATCAGCCACGAGGTCGGCCACAGCCTGGGACACGAGCACCGCGCTTGCCCGGGACCCGGGCGCCTGGCCCCCGTCATGACCCAGCAGTCGAAGTCGCTGGACCGCTGCCGCCCGAACCCGTGGCCCTTCCCGAACCGCAGACCAGGCCAGAACGAAGAGGCTGAAGATCAGGGACCATGATGGAGCGGTTTCCGAAAGGGGCTGCCGTCGGGCGCGGGAGTGACGACCGGTAAGTTCTTCGGACCGGAACAGGTCGCCGCTCTGGTGACGTGGCTGGCATCCCCCGACGCCGGGAGAATCCCCGCGGAAGCAATCAGCGCGGCCTGAACTATCGCGATATATCGTATAGACGGGAACACAGGGGAATCCCGCTCGGTTGGGGCGGGATGAACAGACTTCCAGGGGAGTGAGCGATGGCAGGAATGCGGACGGCACGGCGGATCCTCGTAGGTGGCACGGCCCTGGCCGCGGCGGGCTGGGCGTTGCGCGAGGTCCCCGCCGAGCTGGGCGTACGGCCTCTGACGTCGGGGCCGGACCGGGTGGCGAGGATGCGGCGCTCGCCGCAGTTCAGAGACGGCACGTTCTTCAACCCGATGCCGGAGCCGACCAACCTGATGACCACCCCGCCCGTCGGCCTGCTCGGCGAGATGGCCAGGAACAAGGAGCAGCGCCGTCCCGGCGGCCCCGTCCCGCTGCGCGTCCCGCCGTCCGACCCGCCGCCCGCCGACGGCCTCCGTGCCGTCTGGTACGGCCACGCCTCCACGCTGGTGGAGATCGAGGGCAAGCGGGTGCTGTTCGACCCGGTGTGGAGCAAGCGGCCTTCCCCGTCGCAGCTCGTCGGCCCCAAGCGGCACCACCCGTTGCCCGTCGAGATCGGGGAGCTGCCCCAGATCGACGCGGTCGCGATCTCGCACGACCACTACGACCACCTCGACCTGGCGACCGTGCGCTCGCTGCTCAGGACGCAGAAGGCCCCGTTCCTGGTGCCGCTGGGCATCGGGGCTCACCTCGAGCGGTGGGGTGTGCCGGCGTACCGGATCATCGAGCTCGACTGGGAGGAGGAGGCCCAGGTGGCGGGGTTGCGCTTCGTCGCGACGGCGGCCCGGCACTTCTCCGGCCGGGCCTTGACTCGTAATGACACGTTGTGGGGCTCCTGGGTGGTGGCCGGGGCGAACAAGAAGGTCTTCTACGCGGGCGACTCCGGCTATTTCGAGGGCTATCGGGGGATCGGGTCGGAGCACGGGCCGTTCGACCTGACGCTGATGCCGATCGGCGCCTACAGCCCCGCCTGGCCGGACATCCACATGAACCCGGAGGAGGCCGTCAACGCCCACCTCGACCTGGGCGGTCAGCTGCTGCTTCCCGTCCACTGGGCGACGTTCACGCTGGCGCTGCACCCGTGGGCGGAGCCCGTCGAGCGGCTGTGGCGGGAGTCCAAGGCGCGCGACGTCCAGATCGTCGTACCGCGGCCCGGCGAGGCCGTCGACACCTCGGCCGCCCAGGTGGTGGAGGGCTGGTGGGAGACCCTCAGCTGAGCCGGGCCTCCCCCGCGGCCGTAGAGTCTTGGGGTGAGCAACCTGGAACGTGACCCGCAGGAGATCCGCTGCGGCGCCGAGGCGGGCCCAGAAGCGGGCGGCGGCGGCGAGGTGCTGGTGGGGCGCGCGGTGCCGCTCGGCGGGCCGCGCGCGATGACGGTGAGCAGGACGCTGCCGGGCGCGCACCGGCGCATGATCGGCGCGTGGTGCTTCGTCGACGCCTACGGGCCCGAGCCGGCGACGATGCGGGTGCCGCCGCACCCGCACACCGGCCTGCAGACCGTCAGCTGGCTGGTCGCGGGCGAGGTGCTGCACCGCGACAGCCTGGGCACCCTGCAGGAGATACGCCCCGGGCAGCTCAACCTCATGACCGCCGGTCGCGGCATCTCGCATTCGGAGGAGTCGCCGAAGACGGTGCTGCACGGGGTGCAGCTGTGGGTGGCGCTGCCCGGCGAGCACCGGGACACCGGGCCCGCGTTCGAACACCATGGGGTGCTGCCCGTGCTGGCGGGGCCCGGTTTCGAGGCGACCGTGATCATGGGGTCGCTCGGCGGCGTCGCCTCGCCCGCCACCGCGTTCAGTCCGCTGGTGGGTGCCGAGATCGCGGTGGACGGCGTGTGTGAGGTGCCGCTCTCGCCCGGGTTCGAGCACGGGGTGCTGCTGCTCGACGGTGCCGTGGAGCAGGTCTCACCCGGGGCGCTGACGTACCTGCCGCCGGGGCGGCCCGGGCTGCGGCTGTCGGGGCGCGGGCGGGTGCTGCTGATCGGCGGGGAGCCGTTCGGCGAGGAGATCGTCATGTGGTGGAACTTCGTGGGCCGCTCCCACGACGAGATCGCCGCGTTCAGGAAGGACTGGATGGAGGGCGAGGGGTTCGGCGCCGTCGAGGGCTTCGACGGAGCGCCGCTCCCCGCGCCCGTCCTGCCGGCCACCCGGCTGAAGCCGCGCGGGCGGGTGCGCTAGAGGGCCTGTACGGACTTCGGATCTTCCGCCGTGTTGCGCTCCTTTAGAGATCGGGATCATGACTGACCGGGCGGGTACGCGGGCGGCCGACGGGCAGGAGGACCTTGATGCGCTTCAGCACGGCACGAAACTGCGGGCTGTCTCCCGCCTGGCCCGGAATCAGCACGAACCGGAGTCAGCACGAAGGACAACGGACGGCATCGCCGCTCGGCAGACACATGCACCTTGCCGGTGAGGGGCCATGATCGTTCCGGACAGCGGCACTTGCGATGTGACTCGCTCGGGACCGGTGAGCGCGGGTAACCTACCTGCGCACGATTCGAGTCAAACGTCGAGCGCAAGAAGCAGAAGACATCCTTTGAATACGCCGGAATCGCGGAGAGTGCGCGATCTTGTCTATGAGACGTTCGCCTCGGAGGGGCGAGCGCCGTCAGTGGCCGAGCTGGCACGGAGGACGCAGAGCACTGTCGAAGCGGTCCAGGGGGCCTTGCGCGACCTGGCGGAGGCCCATGCTCTGGTCTTGACGCCTGATGGGGATGCGGTGCGGATGGCGCACCCGTTCGCGTCGGCACCGATGGCGTTCGTGGTGACACCGCTGGATGGGCATGACGACCGCCGCTGGTGGGGCGGATGTGCGTGGGATTCCTTCGGCATCAGCGCCGCCCTCCATCTGGACGTCCGTATTGACACGGCATGTCCGCAGTGCGGGGCCCCGATCAGCTTTCAGGCAGGCCCGGAGATTCCGCCGCCCGTGGGGCTCGCGGTCCGCTTTCCGCGGCCCGCTCAGGAATGGTGGGATGACGTGGTCGGCACCTGCACGATGATCCGCGCGTTCTGCGACCGCAGTCACGCTGAGCGGTGGACGACGGACAACGCGCCGGGCAGCGGCTATATCGCTGACGCGACGACCGTCTGGCGACTGGCCGGCCCGTGGTACGGCGATCGCCTGGACCCCGGGTTTCAACCGCACAGCCGCGAGCACAATCAGCGGCTCCTCGATGAATGCGGCCTCACAGACCCGTTCTGGCAGCTGCCGTAGGTGGCCGATGCGGGCACCGCGGCGCTGACCCAGCAGCCTTCCCACTGTCACCAAGATCCACTCAATGTGGGTTCTGGGCTCATGTGGTAACCCCCTACGTGCGCCTGGGCGAGGAGCCCTCCGCCCGCGCCACCGCCGAGTAGGCGGCCACGTATTCTGCCGCGTCCCGGCCGGGACCGGCGTAGGCCCCCAGGGAAGGGGGTGCTCGCCCGACCGCCTCTCCACCACGGCAGCAGCAGCGTCCACAGCAGGGTGGTGCCGTAGTCCTGGCCGGCCTGCCCGTAGATGGCGAACGCGCCGGCGTCGTTGTCGCCGGCCATGACGATCAGGCCAGGCCCGATGATCGCCAGCAGCGTCTTGAGCATGGCGGACAAGCTCAGGGGCCCAGTCGCGCCGTGCCGGATGGTGCCCAGCGCTCCGTGGATGTTGTGTCCGTCGTCCAGAACGGAACATCGGGAACGAGAGAAGGCGGCTATCGCATGCCGCAGGCAGATGAGGACACGCGAGCCATGGGCCGACTTCGACCCCACCTACTACATTCGGACACGTCCTCACCTCCGTCCGGCCGGGCACCACAAGCCTGCGGTGCTGCGTCCATGACGGGGCTCGCCTCGCGACAAGCGACGCACCCCGCGTCTCGTAAGAGCTTCGGCACTGCCCGGCGTATGCCCGCGCGACCGGCGGGAAGCCACCTGGCCTCACCCCTTAGGCCGGGGAGAGGTGTCCTGACCCTGGGCGTCTCTCGACGTCGTGGGGATGCTCCTATTGATGTCAAGCGGTGGGATAATGATCGTTTTTGGTGAGGATCTGGTAGAGCTCGCGGGCGATGTAGCGTTTGAGGCAGCGGATGATCTCTTTCTTGGACAGGCCGTCTTGGGTGCGTCGTTCCATGTAGTCGCGGGTGCGGGGGTCCCAGCGCAGGCGGACGAGGGCGATGCGCCAGAGGGCTGCGTTGGCTTGGCGGTCGCCGCCGCGGTTGAGGCGGTGCCGGTGGGTTTTGCCGGATGATGCGGGGATTGGGGCGACCCCGCAGAGCATGGCGAAGGCGGCTTCGGAGCCGAGCCGGTCGTGGTTTTCCCCGGCGGTGACCAGGAGTTGGCCGGCGGTGTCGGGTCCGAGGCCGTGGACGGCGAGTAGGGCGGGGTTGATGGCGGCCACGAGGGGGTGCAGGAGTTCGTCGAGGTCGTTGATCTCGGCGGTGAGCTGCTGGTGGCGGCGGGCCAGGGAACGCAGCGCGATCGTCGTCGCGGTGGCCGGGTCGTGGGCGTGGGCGTGGTCGGGGCGTAGGGCGGCGCAGGTCGTGATGAGTTTCTTGACGGGCAGGGCGCGGAGCTGGGCGCGCAGGTCGTCGGGGGCGGTGACGATCAGGGCCTTCATCTGGCGCTGTGCGTCGGCGCGCTGGTCGACGGCCGAGCGGCGGGCGATGCGCAGGCAGCGCAGGGC
The DNA here is from genome assembly GCF_050944675.1 of Nonomuraea sp. CA-141351. Taxonomy (NCBI): domain Bacteria; kingdom Bacillati; phylum Actinomycetota; class Actinomycetes; order Streptosporangiales; family Streptosporangiaceae; genus Nonomuraea; species Nonomuraea sp. CA-141351. Next base: position 5,458,532 of record NZ_CP191982.1, on the reverse strand, counting down.
TTCTACGCGGCCGTCGCGCTGTTTGGGGGTGCCGGTGTGGTCTGCGGCGAGCGCCGCCTTGGCCGCCTGGATCGCGTCGATCGGGTCGGACTTGCCCTGGAAACGGCGGGTCTTGCGATCGGGCCGGTCGACTTCGGCCAGCTCCATCCCCTGCTCACGCAGGTAACGGGTCAGTCCGGCACCGTAGGCGCCGGTTCCCTCGACTCCGATGATTTTCACGGTGCCGAACGATTGCAGCCAGGTCAGCAGCGCGGCGTATCCGGCGGTGCCGGTGGGGAACTGCTCGCTGCCCAGGACCCGGCCGACCATGTCGATCACGGCTGCGGTGTGGGTGTCTTGATGGGTGTCGACGCCGCCGGCGACTTCGCTACTCGTCACGGCCTGGGGTGTAATGGAGGGCATCGTCGTCCTGTGCTCTTGACCGGTGGGCAGGGCGGCACGCACCAGCCGGGCAACGCGGACAAGACAGAGAAGGGGCCTCTGGCCAGGCTCCTATGAGGTCACAACGCCACGTCCAGTGAGTGCCGGCGAGCACCTCCCGCCCCAGGCCGACAGATCCCGTTGAAGACTCGAAGTCAGTCAGAGGCTGGGTCAGACCCTGGCGGGAGGTGCTCACCTACATCATCTCTGTCAGTGGCCTATATCCGAGACAGACGCCTCACCTAACGAGGTGCCTATAAACAGCGTGGGCCCCCACGAGCGGGGCAGCAATCACAGACCCCTGCCTGACCTGCTACGACACGAGACAGACGAATTTGGTCGTCTGTCTCCGAACGGCTTCCGGCGGAAGTTACTTCCGCCTTGCCTGCGGGCGCGGTGGGTGGTCTGGCGTAGGGCTTGCTGCAGTGGATAGAGGGGCGGCCGCGGGATGAGGGCTGGATCGGACGCGCGCACACCGGGCAGGCCGAGGCTTTGGGAGCGGTCACGGGGTGCCTTCTGTTCGTTCGAGATTGTTAGACGATCACGACGGGTTGCCAGTGCCGCCGGTAGATCCAGACGAGTCGCCACCAGGCCAGCAATCGGTAGCCGACCAGGCGAGCGAAGGAGGCTCGGTCGATGAACGCCCCACGAGACCAGGACCAAGACGACAGTGCCGAGCAGGGACGCCACCATCGGCCAGCCGTAGAAGTACCAGGCAGCACCGAGCGTTACCGCGATGATGGACGCGATGGGTGGCGCCAGATCGTACGGACAAGCCCGGCGAGCATGCGACAGGTCAGAATGACGATGGTGATGATGGCGGGAGTCTTGACGACGGCCGGGCGGAAGACGACTGCGTGCCGAGGTCGCCGGCCGTAGGTCCGGCAGGTGTGGGGATGTCGGCGAACCGGGACAGGAGCCGGTCGACCGCGGCCTGTCCGTCGCGGCTGCACACTTCTCCCATACGCCAACCAGACACAGAACGCCGACGCCGCTTCTGCTCGTTAGCCTCCCGAGTCGATGCTCAGCGGATGTTGAAAGCCCCCGTAGAAGAGCCCTGAACGATGTGCCGTGTCTTCGGCCTGTCCAAAAAGTTCCGCCAGTGTGCACTTCGACACAGACTCGCGAGCAAGACTGCCGCAAGAGTGGACCACGAAAGGACAGACGCCCAAACGACGGAACAACGGGCCGGGCGATGCACTCTGACAAGCAGGCCCGCCGTCACCTTATGAGTCACGGCACCACTACGTCGATCACCCGAAAGATGGCCGTCCTCGGCACGAGCGCCGCCCTGGCCAGTGGTCTCCTGGCCACCGGTCTGATGAACGGTACGGCCCACGCCGCCTCCCTCTCGGTCGCGAGAACCGCAGGGCCGGCGGGCGCTCACTCGTACGACGGAAAGGACCCCTACAGGAGCGGGTGCGCCAAGTCCAAGGTGAACACAGGGAAGAAGGCCTCGCTGAAGAACGAGGTCGGAGACCACCTCGGCACGATCCGGCTGTTCTACTCCCGCCACTGCGGCACCAACTGGGGCGAGGTGTCGGTTGCCACGAGCGCTTCCGGCACCATCACGGTCTACACCAGCGCCAAGAGCAGATCCTTCACCTACCGGCCCGGGAACGGCGGGCACCACTGGGGCAACATGATCTACGCCCCCAGCGGCGTCTGTGCCAAGGCCACGGGCACGGTGACGGCCGGTGCCGGCCGCGCCAACAAGGGCAGCGGCACCACAGCGAAGGCCTGCGACTAACCACGCGGGCGCTCCGCGTGGGCACGCGGGTCCCGGGGAGGCCGATGGCCCGGCTCTGCCTCATGCTGAGCCGGGCCATCGCCGGAGCCGGACCTCCATCTGCCCGTTAGCCAAACTGGTTTCGACGGTTTGGATCGGGATCTGCCCACCTTTCGAAATGTGGGCAGATCCCTCCTGCATCGACCGTGGGCGTGAGTGCACCTGGGCCTGATCCCAGGCCGCCGCTCCGCCCGCCGCCGCAGACGACCGGCGGCGGACCCGTAGCGGCCCAGTCTCCTGACAGACATCGATGACAGCCCAAGGGGACGTGCCCGGCCTTGGCGTCGATCTGGGGCGCTGATCTGCCGGTGCTTGTCGTCGTGCGTGACGAAGAATCTGGCGCGCCGGAGCATGTTTGGGCGGCCGCGGACGGGTAGACCCAAGGGTTTGCCCGACTGACGGGACCGCCGACAGAGCTCTGATACACGAGATCCACATCCGGGACGTCCTCGACTCGCTGGTCATCTCGGGTTCGATAACCGAGGAGGAGCAGATGTCCGCATTCGCTCGACATCCATTCAGGCGATTCGCCAACGCGACCGCAGCCACCCTGCTGTCCGCTGCCGTGATCGGCCTCACATCGACACCAGCCTCGGCACACAGCCTCTCTGAGGTCGTCCGCTCATCGAAGGGATGCGGATGGTCATCCGGGGCCTACACCACTCAGGATTCACGATCGGCCATCAATCGCAAGGGCACCAGGTACGGCAAGGTGTACCTGCTGTGGAGCAGCAGGTACGGGCAGAACTGCGTGGTGACACTCAAGTCGTCCTGGCACGGTACCGCCACGTTCACCCAAGCCGTGCTCTTCTACCGGAGCTCAGGAAGCGGCGCCGAGGGCGACGTGGAGGACAACGGACAATACCGCCACTACGCCGCGGTCGCGGAGCACACCTCCGGGCAGTGCGTCAGGTTCTACGGCGCGATCAGCAGCGGCGGACACGGCGGCCCCCTGGCCCAGGGCTCCCGCAATGCCTGGGGCAATTGCCGCTGAGGACGCCTGACGCGCCGCCACCGCCGTGCGGGCCGGGCGCGCCAATCCGCGAGCGGCCGGCCGAGCTGGCCAGGTACCGTCCGGTAAAGCTTTCACCCACGGTTTTCATTGTCCAACTGGTGTCTGGACATTGTTTGGGCGACGGCCCGGTGAATCTTTGCTGCTGCCGGTCCGGGAAATCCGGCAAAGTCGGATCCATTCCTCACCTCACCGCGAGCCTGACCGCCTGCCGCGATATTCGCGATCACGAAACTGGTGAAGCTCGCAGGCGATTGCCCGTGTCGGCGCCGCCCTCATTTCGGCGCCGCGAGGGGAAGGTGAAATCCGATTCGACCATGGGAAGCTCCCTTTTCGTCGATCGTTTCCCACGGAGAGAAAGGGCGAGAAATTGAGTTACAGGAAGCTGACACGGGCCGTGCTCGGCGGCGCACTGGCGCTGTTGCTCATCCCTGCTACGACCACCACGGCACAGACGACGACTGCCGCGACTCGGGCCACCATGTCCGAGGCGGCCTCCGCCTCCGCGGGTGTCGCCCAGGCGGTCGAGCGGGAGAGCATCAAATGCATACGGCCCAGCGGGAAGAGGACCAACTACTCCTGGGAGGACGGCAACACCTCCACGACGGTCTACTTCAACAATCACTGCACGCACCGGGTGTACGCCACGCTGCACTTCAAGGGCCCGTTGGGGACGGAGAAGAAGTGCCTCGCCACGAACGGCGGCACCAGCGGCAAGAAGAAATTCGGGAAAGGGGTCGCAGTGAATCTCGCGAAGATCACAAAGAACTGCTTCTGAACGGATTTGACTTCCCCCGGACAGGTCTCAGTAGAGTCGTTTGCGAGAACCGGCTAGGACGGTTTGCTGCGGTCCCGGATATCGGCGATCTGAGTTTGCTACCTCGTAGATCAAGCGACGGCCCGAAGGGGCCCGCTTCAAGCCCCCATCGATACGAACACGTCGTGAGCGGGTTGCCGTTCAATCGCACCTCCAGGTGCCCGTCCGGGGCCAATCCCTGCCGTCAGGCTGGGCGCAAGAACCGTCATAGCCGGGATAGCCCTGACAAATCGGCCTTACGTCGAAGCGGATCCGGGGCGTTCACCGAGACAGGAAGAGGATCATGAGGTACTCGAAATTCGTCCCCGCGGTGGCCGGAGTCGGCACCGCCTTCGCGATGCTGACTGTCCCGTCCGCCGCAACCGCCTCGGCGAAGCCCTCGTACGCCACGTCGTCCGTGGCGCGGCTCGCGGCCGGAGCCCAGGCGCTGGACGTGGACAGGAAGTCAGCTAGATGCACCTCACCGAAGGGCAAGAGGATCAATATCTCCTGGGGTCAAGGCAACGTCTCCACCACCGTGTACTTCAACAATCACTGCAACCAGAGGCGGTGGATCGAACTGAAGTTCGTGGAGCAGAACCACAACTTCTTCTGGAAGTGCTTCTCGGTCGACGCGAGGAGCAGCGGGAAGAAGAAGATCGGCCATTCCAACCCGGACAAGGTCGTCATCACCAAGGAGATGTCGAACTGCCCCATCTGATCCCCGCCCCGGGAGCACGCGGACACGGGAACGCCCGGTCGATCACATCACAGCCAACGGCGGAACGTCGACGCTCCAATGCACCCGCCACGTAGTACCGCAGAGAGAACCACCCAAAGGAGGCCAATGGACCCGGCAGGCTGGACAATCTCCGCCATCGGCATCTTGATCGCCATCGCCATCGCCGTCGGGATGGACCGGAAGAAGAACCAGAGCCCCGATGAGGAAAAGTCCCACGACGATCAACCACCCCGATCAGCCTGATCAACCAGACCTTGAGCCTGGGGGCCCACTGGGTGTGGAAGGATGGCGCGTCACTGCGATGGCTGTGTTCACGATGGACCCGCACGTGACCGGAGGATTCCGTCCGGGTCGTCGCTCGACCCGCACCACGACTCTCCATATCTGCGCAAAACGGACCTATCGGGCCGTTTTGAGATCGATGAAACGCCCGCCACCGCTGGTATTCACTGCCGCCCGCCCACTGAACCACCGATTTCGGATCACCTCTTTGCCTGGACTGCTTCAGGGTCGTGACCCGAGTGTCGCATCGCGGTCCGGCCGATCCTGAGCGGCGCCGGCGGTCAGCCGGGTGCATGGCGGTGAGCTTTCCGTCGCCTGGTCATCAACCCAGCAGCTCAGACGGTGGCGGGTCCGGGGATGTCAATGTCGTTCCCGCTGATCACCAGGATGTGATGACCTTCGTAGCAGGTCAACTCGACGGCAATGACGCCGATCTCGAGGTTGTGAACACCGATGACGTGGTTGGCAGGCAGCAGAAAGCGCTCTTCGCACTCGCCGCAGTAGGCCAGGAACATAATGCGCTTCCCTTGATAAGTGGTGCTGTCGGAGGGTCGGTGGCGCCCTAGCGCCTGATGTCCAACTCGTGGGCGGTCAGGTGATGGCTGCTGCCAGGTCCAGGTGGCCGTGGAAGGGTGATATTTGTTCGCCCAAGAGGAGGCGGCGGGCGACGTGGGCGATCTGGCCGGCGGCATAGCGGGCTTCACCAGCGAGCTGGGGGTATCCGGACAGGTCGGTTCCGATGAGGCCGACCGACTCTTGCGAGCGTACGGACAGGGCCGATAGGCCGCCCAGCCATTCGACCAGGGCGGTGAAGCGGTCGGCCGAGTGAGCGAGGTCGGGGGTGACTAATCCGTGGAACGGGGAAAGCTCGGGGTGGGTGGCGTAGGGCTCGACGCTGAGGAAGCCGCGCTCGTCGGCGGCGTAGACGACGTTCAGGCCGAGCCGGCGGGCGGCGGTGCGCGTGTCGTACTTGGTTGCGGCGCTGTCGCACTCCTCCACCAGAAGGTCGAGGCTGTGGAGGAAGTCCTCGACGTTGTCCTGGTTGATCTCCTCCTCCAGGAGGGTGACCTGGAGGTACGGGTCGATCGCGGCGATGCGGCGGGCGGCGATGCGTGTCTTGGGCCGGCCGATGTCGGCATGGCTGGCGCCGAGCCGGTTGAGGTTGGACAGCTCCAGGCGGTCGAAGTCGGCCAGCACGAGGTGTCCGCACAGATGTTCCTGGGCGATCACGATCGCCGCCTCCGCGCCGACCGAGAGGCCGAGCACGCCGACGCGTTTGGTGCGCAGGAGCTGTTGTTCGGTACGAGTGATCTTGTTGCGGTTCCGGTCGGTTACGACCCGGAGATATTCGTCGGGGGGAAGCAGGTGTGCGACCTGCGCCGTCCAGGGGAGCCAGGCCCAGCATCCGTACGCGGCCAGGTCGGCTGGTACGGCCGGTCGTGACCGTTCGCCCTCAGGTGGCCGCAGCGAGGCCAGTTCGTCGAGCTGGCGGTCGATGGTGTCCAGGAGCGTAATGCCATGTTGCCGGCACAGCGCGCTGAACCGGGGGTGCTCGCCGACGGCCAGTCGCACCAGGTACGGTCGCCAGTCGTGCTCGGGGGCGTGTCCGGGTGAAGCCAGGGTCTCGGCGAAGTGGTCGAGGCTGATGGTTGAGGTCATCGGGGACGCTCCGCAGCCGTGCTGTCGGCCGTGGAGACCGTAGCGCGCAGGTCCAGCTCGTAGACCTGGCCGATGAGGTCCATGCCGAAGCTGTGGTGCGCTTCCTCTTCTACCAGACGGAAACCGCGGGAACGATAGATGTGGCCGGCGGCGACGAGCGGATGGTTGGTCCAGAGCTTCATGCGTTCGTAGCGGGCTCGGCGGGCGAAGGCTATGCACTCGTCCACCAGCCTGGCGCCGAGCCGGTGGCCACGCGCCGTAGGGTCGACCAGCAGGATGCGCAGTTGCGCCGTCGTCTGATCGGCGGCGACGCAGAACACGCAGCCGACACGGCGGCCGTCGAGTTCGGCAATCCAGGCGGCCTCGCGAGCCACGTCGTGGTCGCTCGCGTAGTCGGCGACGATGCGCGCGACGAGCGCCTCGAAGTCGGCGTTCCACCCGAACTCGGCTGCGTAGATCTCGCCGTGGGCCATCACCACCCAGCCGAGATCACCTGGCCGACCCAGGCGGCGAATGGCCATCGTCTCCATCGACCGGTCTCCCATGACACCTCCATGTGGCGGGAAATTCTCATCCCTTGACCACTGAAACAGTCGTTTCAGTGCCAGAGTAGCCTCATGAGCCAGACAGCGCGACCCGCCTCGGCCCGCGAACAAGAACTCCTCGAACGGGCCTATCGCTATGCCCTGGACCAAGGGCTGTCGGGGCTGTCCCTGCGGCCGCTGGCGGCCGCCATCGGCTCCAGTCCCCGCGTCCTGCTGTTCCTCTTCGGGTCGAAAGACGGACTGATCAAAGCCCTGCTTGCCCGAGCGCGCGACGACGAGCTGGACTTCCTCGCCCGAACCCGAGCCAACGACCAAGGCGCCGGCAGCGACCTGGCCACCGCGGTACGCCTCACCTGGCAATGGTTGTCCGGAGAGCCGACGCGGCCGTTGCTGAAGCTCTGGGTTGAGGCGTACGCGCGCTCCTTGATCGAGCCGGACGGCCCCTGGGCGCACTTCGCCCGGCAGACGGTCGAGGACTGGCTCGCTCTGCTGACCGAGGTCCAGCCTCAGGATCCCAACGCGGCGACGGCCATGGCCGAACGCACCCTGGCCCTGGCCGTCCTGCGTGGCGCGCTGCTCGATCTCCTCGCCACCGGTGATTTCGAGCGCGTCACCGCCGCGATCGAGCGCTACCAACGCCTCGTCGCACCGCAACAGCAGCCGAGAGATCCGGGGCCGGCCTCATAGGTCCTCAACCACACGGAGCCGCGGTCGCCACCGAAGTTGAAGAGGAAAGGTACAGAACTCAGCAGGCGTCGAAGCTCCTCCTGACGGCAAAGAGGGATTTTCTTGCGGTCGATGTGGTCCTTGGTGATGCCGTCGGCGTGCAGCACTCCGGTGCGCGGCGCGATGCGGCCGACCGTCCAGGTCATTGCCTGCTGCGAGGCCCTCCGGGTGAAGCCGAGCTCAGCGGCTTCCTCGACGAGGGCGGAGACGCCCATATCGATGCCCGGCGACATGGCGGTGTCGACGACCCGCAGACGAACTTGTCGGTGCTTCGGGCGGGCGATGCGGTGACGGTGGCGGCGCGCTGGTGGCGGGCGCGACCGAGGAAGGCGTCGGCCTCGGCTTCGACGGCGGTCTGGATGATCAGGCGGGCGCCGAGCCCGGTACCGATCAAACCTCCGACCGCGAAGTGGGGCGGGGCGGCCGGAGCGTTCGGCGAACCCTCGGCCCGGAGGAGGACGTCCCAGGTCGCACCGGGCGGCGCCAGCGGTTCGATCGTGGGGAGATCGCCTGGTCCCCCGACCAGGACATGGTCACCAGCGTCTTCAACTTGCGAACCGGGGCGCTGTGGAGCATGGCCTGGGTGCACAAGGACACCGGAGACACCGCCACGGCCGCCCAATGGGCGGTCAAGTGATCAAGGTGTGTGAGCGGCTCGTCCAGTTCGCCCCCGGCACGTACGAGCCTGACCAGGCAAGAGCCGACGCCGCCCTGTTCGGCGTCCAGGCTGGCGTCGTGAGCCACCTGCAGCAGTTGCTCGACGACGCCGGGTGCCATCAGCGCGCTTCTCCGCAACCACGGCTACGATCGCTCGATCGTCACGTTCTCCTCGGGGGGCCGAGGAACGACGGGACAGCCATTAGCTCCGGTACGTGTAGATGACGTCGAGGTCGGCCGCCCCGGTCGGGACGTCGGCCAGCAGGCGCACCATCTTGCCGGTGAAGTCGATGACCTGGATCTGCTGCCCGTCGCCCGTGGTGTCCGGGCGCACCCAGCAGACCAGGTGATCGTCGTCGAACCAGGTGGCCAGGCCGCCGCACGGTGACTCGATCCGCTTGACCTCGGCGCCGCTCCGCGCGTCGTACACGCAGTTGTTGCCGCTGGTCAGGCCCGGGCAGTTGGTGACGAACAGCTTGCCCGACGGGGAGAACAGCGAGTCGGCGACGCCGGAGCCCACATTCGGGATGCGGCGGACGCGCGTGCCGTCGGCGTCGAAGAAGCGCAGGGCCTGCTGGCCGGTGTCGTTCGACATGGCGACCACGCCGGTGCCGGCACCGTCGAAGCCGTACCTGATGCCCTTGAGCGAGCCCTCCCTGAGGGAGGCGATCGTGGCCTTCCTGGTGGTCAGGTCCACGATGGCGAAGCCGGTGGACTGCCAGACGTCCTTGACCGGGTTGCCGACGTTGACCAGCAGGCGGGTGCTGTCGCGCGACCAGCCCTGGATGTACGCGCTGAGCGGCTGTTGCGAGGTCCTGATCGAGAACTTCTCGCCCGTCGTCTTGTCGGTGATCTCCACGCTGTCGTAGTGGTCGATGAAGTTCTTGCCGCGCTCGGCGAGGTAGCGGCCGTCGGGCGAGAGCACGGCCTCCCACTGGTCCTGATATTTCGTGAACGATCCCGTCAGGGAGTCGCGGGCGTAGTACACCCAGTCCTTGGTCTTGGCGTCCCTGACCATGTACGTCGTGAGCCTGACCGGGTCGTCCGGGCTCTCGTAGAACGTGGCGGCGGTGCCGGGGAGCCGGACCAGGGTGAGGTTCGCGGTCGGGACCGGGGACACGGTGGGACTGGGGGACGTCGTGGTGGTGGTGGTGGTGGGAAGCGGTGTGGGAAGCGCCTGCTTCTTGGACGGCAGGTTGATGACGGTGACCACGACGATGGTGATGGCCGCCACCAGTGCCACGCCCGCGATCGTGCCGCCGATCAGCCAGTTCTTCCTGTTGGAGTGGGGTCGGGGCGGGGGGCCGTACGGCATGGGCCGGGGTGGCGTCCCTGGCTGGTGGAAGGCCGCGGGAGGCTCGAAGACCGGTCGCCCGGTGGGAGGCGGTGGCTGGCCGCCGCCCGGCGGGCGGTACTGGATCTGCGACGGCTGCGGGTAGGGCTGCCCGCCGGGCCACGGCTGCCGGCCGGAACCGGAGGGCCGGTCGGCGCCGGGCGGCTGCCACTGAGGCCCGCTACCCGCCGACGGCCCTCCTCCCATGGGAGGTGCGCCGCCCGCCGAGGGGACGCCACCCACCGGAGACGCGCCGCCCGTCAGCGGTGCGCTCGGAGAGGTGTCGCCGACCGTGGCGGCCGCCTGGTGGAGTCCGTCCGGGATCGGGGCCGGGTGCTCCAGGAGGCGGTGGATCACCTGCTCGGCCGTCGGGCGGCGGGCGGGGTCCTTCGACAGGCAGGCCGCTGCCAGCTCCCGCAGCGTGCCCGACAGCCGCGCCAGGTCCGGCTCGGCGTTCAGCACCCGCTGCACGGTCGCGGGCACATTCTCCGCCTCGAACGGCCCCGACCCGCCGGCCGCGAAGACGATCGTGCTCGCCCAGGCGAACATGTCGGCCGCCGGCCCGACGGGATCGCCGAGGAGCTGCTCGGGAGCCAGGGACAACGACGCGCCCACGGGCACGGTGGCGCTGCTGGAGGCGACGTCGAGCGCCGTGGCGATGCCGAACCCGATCACCCGGGGCCCTTCGCTGCCCAGCAGTACGTTGCCGGGGTTGAAGTCGCGGTGCACGATGCCGGCCTGGTGGATCGCCGCGAGCGCGGTGGCCGTGCCGATGGCCAGCCGGTGCAGCGCGGGCCCGGTGCGCGCCCCCTCCTCGCGCACCGCGCGCTCCAGCGTCGGCCCGTCGACGTACTCGCTGACGATGTACGGGCGACCCTGGTGCACGCCGGTGTCCAGCACCTTCGCGGTGCAGAACGGCGCCACCCGCCGCGCTGCCGCCACCTCCCTGGCGAACCGCTCCGCCGCCGCCCCGTCACCGGCCAGCTCGGGTCGCAGCCATTTGACGGCCGCCCGTCTCCCCTGCTCGTCCACGCCTAAATAGACGACACCCTGGGCGCCTTCTCCCAGCCGTCCCCGGATCTCATAGCCCCCGAGACCGGCGGGATCCCCTGCTCTGAGCTCAGTTATCGGCGGCATAGGGGAATTATGGGCAGAGAATCTTGCAAACCGCTTTCACAAATCGTGCGCCGGATCACGGCCCGCGTGGAGCGATCAGTCGCTCAGGTGAGCAGGAGGGCCAGGGCAAGAGTGAGCAGCAGGGAGTCCAGCCGGTCCAGCAGCCCACCCGCCCCTGCCAGCCACGACGCCGAGCCCTTGGCCCTCGCCCCCCCGCTTGACCATCGACTCCAGCAGATCGCCCAGCGGCGCACCCACGGCGACGGCCCGCGATATCCGCGAGCGACACCGCGACGAACACCGCCAGCACGGAATCCCCAAGCAGCACCACTCCCACCAGCGGCAGGAACCACGCCACCCCGAACACGCCCGCGACGCTGCCCAGGGCGGCGTCACGCTGACGAACCCGACGGGCTCGCCGCCGCCGGCGGAGACGAGGTAGACGTTGTCGCCGTCGAGCGCGTCGGTCAGGCGTTCGGCCTGATTAGGGGTGTGCTGGCCGAGCTCGCGTGCGTAGACCTCGTGCCGTAGCCGGTAGATCCACTCGCGGTCGTCTGCCGTGCCTGGGCGTATTTCCAGCATGGTCATGCCCTATCCGACGTGCGCCGCGGCAAGCCGGTTTCCGGGGACGCGCCCGTTCGGGCTCACGTCAACCGCTGGGCCTTGCTCAGCAGCCGCTGCGCCACCACCACCAGCGCCAGGAACAACCCGCTCACCACCTGCTGGAACGCCGAGGTCAGGCTCCCGACCTGGTTGATCAGGCTCTGGATGACGCCGAGCAGCAGCACCCCCGCCACCGTCCCCGTGATCCCGCCGGCTCCGCCGGTCAGCAGGGTGCCGCCGATCACGACGGCCGCGATGACGTCCAGTTCGAGCCCGATGCCCAGGATCGTCACCCCGGAGGAGAGCCGGGCGGCGTTCAGGGCCCCGGCCAGGCCTGCGAGCAGGGCCGACATGACGTACACGTAGACCTTCGTGCGCGCGACCGGCACACCCATCAGGGCCGCCGCCTGCTCGTTGCCGCCGATGGCGTAGACGTTCTGGCCGAAGCCGGTGCGTTGCAGCAGGACCATCGCCAGCAGGGCCAGCACGATCGTGATGTAGACGGGGTACGACAGGCCGAGGATCTCGCCCTGCCCCAAGGTGGCGAACGCCCGATCTTTCACGAGATAGGTGGTGGCGCCCTCGTTCGAGATGGCCAGCATCAGCCCGCGGACGCCGAGCAGGCCCGCCAGGGTCACGATGAACGGCGCCATCCCCGTACGCGCGATCACCAGGCCCTGCAGCAGGCCGACCACCCCGCACACCGCCAGGGGCAGCAGCACCGCCACGATCAGCCCGTACTGGGACCCGTAGGCCGCCAGCACGCCGCCGAGCGCGAACAGCGATCCCACCGACAGGTCGATCCCGCCGCTGATGATGACGAACGTCATCCCGATCGCGATGATCGCCAGGAACGACGACGAGACGACGACGCTGGCCGCGTTCTCCGGGGTGGCGAACGAGTCGAACGCCAGGCTGCCCACGATCACCAGCAGGCCCAGCACCATCGTGGCGCCGTGCTGCTGGAGCAGCCGGCTCACCTGTTCACGGTTCATCGACGCTCCCGGGTGGCGTAGACGGCGGCCAGGATGATGACCGCCTGGACCATCTGGGTCCATGACTGCGGCAGGTTGTGTTTGATCAGCGTGGCGGAAAGCAGCTGCATGAGCAGCGCGCCCATGACCGTGCTGAGCACCCTGATCCGGCCGCCGGTCAGCGGGGTGCCTCCGACCACGACGGCGGTGATCGCCGACAGCTCGATGAACAGGCCGAGCGAGGTCGGGTCGCTGGCCTGCAGCCGGGCGGTGGCCAGCACCCCGGCCAGCGCGGCGAGGAGCCCTGAGATCACGTAGACGGTCAGGAGCACGCGCTTGACCGGCAGACCGGACAGCTCGCTGGCCGACCGGTTGCCGCCGATCGCCACCACCTGCCGCCCGAACGTGGTCCGCCGCACCACGAACAGCACGATCAACGTCAGCGCCGCCGCGATCAGCACGATGACCGGGATCCCGGCCACCGAGCTGCTGCCGAGCGCGATCAGGTCGGGATTGCGGAACTCGACGAGCTGCGGCACCAGGACGTTGGCCAGGCCGCGCACGCCGACCAGCAGCGCCAGCGTGGCCACGATCGGCTGCACCCCGACGTAGGCCACCAGCGCTCCCCCGGCGGCGCCCACGACGGCCCCGCCCAGCACGGCCACGATGACCGCGGGCAGCCAGCCGTACCCGAGGTAGAGCACGACCAGCGCGGCGGCCAGCGCCATCACCGAGCCGACCGACAGGTCGATGCCCTGGGTGCCGATCACCAGCGCCATCCCGAGCGAGACGATCACGATGGGGGTGACCTGGACGAGCTGGGTCCGGAAGTTCGCGGCGTCCAGGAAGTGCGGGGTGAACAGCACGTTGAACAGCAGCAGCGCCAGCACGGCCGCGTACACTCCGTAGTCCTGCACCCAGGCGAACACGCGCGGCTTGAGCACCGCCACGCGAGCCTGCACGGTGACCTCAGCCATCGGCCCGCTCCCCGACCGTCTGGTCCGCGATCGTCGCCATGATCCTCTCCTCGGTCACCTCGTCGTTCGACAGCTCACCGACGACCGCGCCTTCGCACAGCACGAGGATCCTGTCGGCGCCCTCGACCAGCTCCTCCAGGTCGGAGGAGATCAGCAGCACGCCCAGCCCCTCCTCGGCCAGCTCGTCGATCAACGCCTGCACTTCGGCCTTGGCGCCGACGTCGATGCCCCGGGTGGGCTCGTCGAGCAGCAGCACCTTGGGGCGCATGGCCAGCCAGCGGGCGAGCAGCACCTTCTGCTGATTGCCGCCGGACAGCTCCGACACGAGCTGGTGCGGCGACGCGGCCTTGATCCTCAGCCTCCGCATGAAGATCTCCACCACCCGGTCGATCTTCGCATCGGACACTACGCCTGCCCTGCCCAGGCTGGGGAGGGCTGCCAGCGCGATGTTCTCGCGTACCGAGAGGGTGGGGATGATGCCCTCGGCCTTGCGGTCCTCGGGCAGCAGGCTGATCCCCGCCCTGATCGCCGCTTTCGTCCCGCCGCGGAGGGGCAGCCCGGCCACCAGCACCTGCCCGCCGTCGAGCGGCAACGCGCCGACGATGGCCTTCGCGGTCTCGGTACGCCCCGCGCCCAGCAACCCGCCCAGCCCCACCACTTCGCCCGGCCTGATCGAGACGTTGACGCCGTCGAGCACGTGACGCCGCGTAAGCCCCCGCGCCTCGACCACGGGCACGCCTGGTTCGACGGGCGTCTCGGCCACGACCCCCTCGCCGAGCGACTCCGACCCGCCTCGCGCATTCGGCGCGGCCGGTGCACCGGAGACCTCCTCCGCCGACGCACTCCGCCCCACGGGGACTCCCCGCCTTTCGGGCGCACGCCCGGCTTCTCGTACGGCCGCTCCCCCACCGACGTCCACCGGGCCCTCCACGCCGGCCGAAGGCGCGTCCTCGTCCGCGACGCCACCGATCGCACCGGCCGAAGCCCCACCGAGCGCGGCCGAGCCGTCACTGGGCATGGCAGCCGCAGCACCGCCGTCAAACGCCGCGCCCGTGGCGCCATCGCGACCCCTCGCCATGGAGCCGGGATCAGGCACCGCACCACGTTCTTCGCCCATCAAGTCCTCAGCACCCGACGGAGGCAGGCCACCGTGCGCGGCGTCACCCAGTGCGTCCGCACGGCCCGACGTGAGCGCAGCACTCGACGCGGGCACAGCACTCGAAGGAGTCGCCCTGCCCGGCGCCGCCGCGGCATCCAGCGGTGCGGCAATCGAAGGCGGCACAGACCCAGGCGGCGCAGGGGCGGTCGTTGGGCGGTGGCGGGTGCGGGAGAAGCGGGTGAGGCCGCCGCTGCGGACCTCGTTCAGGTCGCGGCCCAGCATGAGAGAGATGAGCCGCAGCCGTTCCACGTCGGCGAGCGTTCCCGTGTGGGCGACACGACCGTCCCTGAGCACCGTCACCTGGTCGCACACCCGGTACAGCTCGTCCAGCCGGTGGCTGACGTACATGACGGCGATCCCGGCGTCCCGCAGCCGCCGGATCACCCCGAACAGCGTCTCCACCTCGCGCGGCTCCAGCGACGACGTGGGCTCGTCCATGATGACCACCCGCGCGTCCACGGAGACCGCCCTGGCCAGGGCGACCATTTGCTGCGCGCCGACGCCGAGGGTGCGCAGGGGACGGCGGACGTCGGTCGCGACCCCGTACCCGGCGAGAACGCGTTCCGCCTCCCCGTACATCGCGGCCGCGTCGATCACGCCGAAGCGGCCGCGCGGCTCGCGGCCGAGGAGCAGGTTGCGGGCCACGCTCATCATGGGGACGAGGTTGACCTCCTGGTAGATGGTGGAGATCCCGGCGCGCTGCGCGTCCATGGGGGTGCCGAACGCGGCGTCCGCGCCCTGGTAGCGCAGCTCGCCGCCGTCCGGCCGGTACACGCCGGTGAAGACCTTGATCAGCGTAGACTTGCCCGCGCCGTTCTCGCCGACGAGAGCGTGCACCTCGCCCGGGCGGAGGGCGAGGGACACGCCATCGAGAGCGAGCACGCCGGGGAAGCGCTTGCTGACCCCCCGAGCCTCGAGAACAGCTTCCAAGTCAGTACGCCTCACCGAGCGAGTCCTTGGCGTTGCTCGTGTCGTAGTCGCGATCGGAGATGATCACCTTGTCCGGGATGGGCTGGCCGTCGAGGAACTTCTGGGCGGTCTCGAAGGCGAGCGGGCCGAAGCGGGGGTTCGACTCGATGACCGAGTGCAGCCACCCGTCGGCGATGCCCTGGACGGCGCTGCGGGTCCCGTCCACCGACACGATCTTGATGTTGCCGGGCTCCTTGCCGGCGCCCTTCAGCGCGGTGACGGCGCCCAGCGCCATCTCGTCGTTCTCGGCGTAGATGCCGTTGATGTCGGGGTTGGACTGGATGAGCTGCTCGGTGACCTGCTGCCCCTTCTCGCGGGCGAACTCGCCGGTCTGCTCGAACGAGATCGCGATGCCGGGGGCCTTCTCCTTGACGCGGTCCTTGAAGCCGTTCGTGCGCTCGGTGGTGACGTTGTTGCCCGGGGCGCCGAGCAGGATGGCCACCTTGCCCTTACCGTTCAGCGCCTCGATCATGCGGTCGGCGGCGCGCTTGCCCTGCTCGTAGAAGTCCGAGCCGATGAACGTCAGGTAGTCGCTGCACGCCTTGGCGTTGATCTTCCGGTCCACCGTGATGATCGGGATCTCCTTGGTGGCGGCCTGCTGGAGCACGGGCTCCCAGCCGTCGGAGTTCAGGGGCGCGATGACGAGGAGCTGTACGCCCTGGGCGATGAGCTGCTGTACGTCGGTGATCTGCTTGGAGAACTGCGACTGGGCGTTGGTGACCTTGAGGTTGGTGATGCCCAGCTTGGCCGCCTCGTCCTTGATCGACTTGGTCTCGGCGATGCGGAACGGGTTGGCCTCCTTCTCCGACTGGGAGAAGCCGACCGTGGCCGTCTTGAGGTCGAACTTCTTGCCGCCGAACTGGTCGAGTGTGCACGTCGGCCCGGCCGAGCCGCTGGGCGACTGCACGACCTGCTGCCCCGCCGTGCTGGCGGTGGCGGGCGCGCTCTGAGGCTGCTCCGCCTTGGCGCAGGCGGCCGCGGTGAGGAGTACGGCCAGCGCTAATGCGGCTGTCCGGATATGGGGGGTCATGGCGGTTCCTTTCCTATCAGCCCGGGCGCCCGGACCACAGGGGTCCGGGCGACCGGCGTTTCACCCGCGGGCGCCGTGTGCACGCCCGCGCTTCAGGCGCGAACTCGGCGCCCGCGGTTCGTGCACGAGCTTCACGCGCGTTTCAGGTGAGGTGCTTCAGGTGCGCCGCTTCAGGTGCGGTGTTTCAGGTGCGGTGTTTCAGGTGCGTGTTTGAGGTGGGGGTGTTTCAGGTGCAGGGCGGGTTGATGGCGCTCGTCAGTGCCGTGTTGGCGTCGTGCACGCGCTTCACGTCGGGCTTGGTGATCGCCCTGTCGTACGTCATCAGGCCGTTCAGCTCGGTCTCCACGTCGGTGGTCTGGGTGTAGATCGCGGCGCTGAGCTGCTCGCAGGCGTGCAGCCGCGCGAGCTCGTTGATCATCCCGACGTACCGGGTGGTGAGGGCCTCCGGGTCGGGCTCGACGGCGTAGCCCCAGCCGCCGCCCGACCAGGTGTGGCCGATCAGCGGCAGACCGAGCCCGCCGTACTCGCCGAGTACGTTCGCCCGCGTTCCCGACGGCTTGCCGGGGTTACCCGGGCCGGGGTAGATGTGGAAGTCCTTGACGTCGCCGTTGCCGCCGTCCACCGCGCCGCAGCAGTTGACCCCGCTCATGTTGTCCACCAGGCGCGACGGGTCCCAGCTCTTGACCAGGTCGGCGATGCGCGCCTGGTCGTACTGTCCCCAGCCCTCGTTGAACGGCACCCACATGACGATCGACGGGCTGCTGCGGTGCTGGTCCACCAGCTCGCGCAGCTCGGCCTCGAACTGCGGTCTGTCATCCGTGCGGAACGCCGCCGGCATGTCCTGCCAGACCAGCAGGCCGAGCTTGTCGGCGTAGTAGTACCAGCGGTCGGACTCGACCTTGACGTGCTTGCGCACGGTGTTGAAGCCGAGAGCCTTGGTCTGCTCCAGGTCGTACCGCAGTGCCTCGTCGGTCGGCGGGGTGTAGATGCCGTCGGGCCAGAAGCCCTGGTCGAGAGGGCCGAGCTGGAAGACGGGCCGGCCGTTCAGCAGCACCCGGTTGCCGGCGACCGCGATGGAGCGCATCCCGAAGTAGGACTCGACCTTGTCGTCCTTGAGTGCGACCTCCAGGTCGTACAGGTGCGGGTTCTCCGGGGTCCAGAGCTTGGGGTTCGGCACCGGGAGTCTGAGCTCCTGGCCCACCTCGCCGGTCACCTTGCCCACGACGCGGCGGCCGTCCCTGGCGACGACCGTGGCCTTGCCGCCCGTGCCGTGGACCGTCACGTAGAGGGCCTGGCCGCGCAGGTCGGGCACGGTGTCGACCCGGTCGATGTGCTCCTTGCCGACCGGCTCGATCCAGACGGTCTGCCAGATGCCGGAGTTGGCGGTGTACCAGATGCCGCTCGGGTCGAGCCGCTGCTTGCCGATGGCCTGGGTGCCCGTGTCGGTCGGGTCGTACACGCCGACGATCAGCTCCTGCGGGCCGCTGCGCTTGAGCGCGTCGGTCACGTCAGCGGTGATCCGGCCGTAGCCGCCCTTGTGGGTGGCGACCTGCTTGCCGTTCACGTACACCGTGGAGTCCCAGTCCACCGCGTCGAGGTGCAGCAGCAGCCGCTCGCCGCGCCAGTTGCGCGGCACGTCGAACGTCCGGCGGTACCACATGCGCTCCTCGTGCCGGCCGATGCCGGACAGCTGCGACTCCACCGGGTACGGCACGACGATGCGTTCGGGCAGGTCAC
Organism: Nonomuraea sp. CA-141351; assembly: GCF_050944675.1. Lineage (NCBI taxonomy): Bacteria > Bacillati > Actinomycetota > Actinomycetes > Streptosporangiales > Streptosporangiaceae > Nonomuraea > Nonomuraea sp. CA-141351. The sequence continues at coordinate 5,440,006 of NZ_CP191982.1, read as the reverse complement.
GGCCGATGGGCGCGGCCTCGCCCGCCTTAGCGGGGGCGAACTGCCACTTGCCGTTGAGGCTGCGCCACTGGTCCCTGACGAGCTGGGGCCTGGGATACTCGGGCAGCGGGTTGGCCGGGTTGACGTCGTCGGCCCACTTCGTACGCAGGATGTAGCCGGACCCGTTGATCACGAAGGCGTACGGGAAGGCCTCGACGGGGGTGCCGTCGGTGTATACGAGGCCGCCGGCGCCGTTGTAGGCGACGCGGATGGTGCTGCCGGCCTTGGCCGGGATCGGATATTTCAGCTTCAGCTCGACTGTTTGCGGATTTTTCAGGACTGCGGAGCTTGTGGGCCATTTGGTGCCTGCGACCGTGATGTCCAGCTTGCTTGCCGCGTCTTCCGGGAGCGGGTTCAGAGCCTTGGCGAAGGTGAGCGTCGCGACGTCACCGCCCGCGTTCACCCTGGCGTCGGACGGCCCGGGCGGGTCGAAGCCCTCGGGCAGCGTGAACGCCTCCACGGGCACGATCTCCTTCGGCTGGCTCGGGCTCTGCCAGCGCAGCCGGAGGTTGGCGCCGCCGAAGTGCTCGAAGTACTCGACCTTGAAGTCGTACTTCTTACCCGCCTCCAGGGCGATCGGGGTGCCGGTCTGCTCGCGGTCCCAGTCGTCCACCCAGTGGTCGATGATCGGCTTGCCGTCCACCCACAGGCGGAAGCCGTTGTCGCCGATCATCGAGAAGGTGTACGTCTCGGAGTACTTGGGCTGGATCTGACCCGTCCACCGTACGGAGACGTCGTCCTCCCTGCCGGTCAGCAGCTTGAACGTCGGATTCAGGTCTGTCAGCTCCAGGCTGGGGTCGAGAACGCTCGCCTTCAGCTCGGCGAAGTCGAACTTCCCCGCCCCGGAGGCGAGGTAGTAGTCACCGCGCAGCCCGTTCCGCGCGCCGGCGGCCGCGTCGGGAGCGGCGGTGGCGGGGGACGGCTGCCATAACAGGGACATCAGTACGGCCAGCGACAACGCGAGGCGCTTACGCACGGGGGGTCCTTTCGAAACGCGCCGATCAGGTTCGGACAGCTTTTGACCCTGACATGCTCCAAAGTAAGCACCGGCGGACCGAGCCGGTCAAGATTTTCGATCAAATTCGTTCTCATACGGTCAGAGGCGAACGCATCTTGGCCCGTCCACTATGATCGGGACGTGAGCGACACGCAGAGCGACGGACGCCGGCCCGTGTTCGCCGCTGAACGCCGGCAGCGCATCCTGGAGCTGGTGCGCGCCAACGGCGCGGTGTCACTCCGCGAGCTCGCCCAGGCCGTCCACTCCTCCGAGGTCACCGTCCGCCGCGATCTGCGCGCGCTGGAGTCGGAGGGCCTGCTCAACCGCCACCACGGCGGCGCCACCCTGCCGGGCGAGCTGTCGCGCGAGGCCGGTTACGCGCACAAGGTCTCGCTGGAGTCCGCCGAGAAGGGCGCCATCGCCGACCTGGCCGCCGCGCTCGTCGAGGACGGCGACGCGATCGTGATCGGTCCCGGCACCACCACGCAGGAGTTCGCCCGCCGCCTGACCAGGCATTCCGAGCTGGCCGTGGTGACCAACTCGCTGCTGGTCGCCCAGGCGCTGGCCGGGTCGTCGCGGGTCGAGGTGATGCTGACCGGCGGCACGCTACGCGGCTCGATCCTCGCGCTGGTGGGCAGCGCGGCCGAGCACTCGCTGGCGGGGCTGCGGGTACGCAGGGCCTTCATCTCGGGCAACGGCCTGACCGCCGAGCGCGGGCTGTCGACGCCCAACATGCAGGTGGCGGGCGTGGACCGCGCGCTGGCGACGGCCGCGGAGGAGGTCGTGGTGCTGGCCGACCACACCAAGATCGGCGTGGACACGATGGTCCAGACGGTGCCGCCCGACCGGATCGACCACCTGGTCACGGACGACGCCGCGCCCCGCGACGTGCTCGACGACCTGAGCGCCCGCGGCGTCCGCCTCCACGTCGCCCAGTTCTGACACATTTCCGGGAAGCGGCACGCGTCTTTCCGTCGAAGGACACACTTTCACCCGATGGGCGGACGCACCCACTCCGGTCGCCCGGATCTCCGCATCCGCCGACGTGCCTCCGAACGGGCACGCGCCGGACGCTCCACCCGAGCCGCAGGTCACCAGGCGGACGCGCCGAGTGTTTGGAGGCGCAGGGGCGGATGACCGAGCGTTCAGGCGGCGAACGTTGCGCTCGTTTACCGCTCGGTTCTGATCGAATGTGACAAGCCCGTTACTATAATGTTTCCTTCCTCGACCACGATCGAGGCGGAGGCAACCGTGCTACAGGTGGCAGGCGTTCTCAAGACGTTCCAGGGTGTCACCGCCCTCGACCACGTCACCCTGTCCGTGCGCCCAGGCGAGGTGCACGCGCTGATCGGCGGCAACGGAGCGGGCAAGTCGACCCTGGTGAAGGTGCTCTCGGGTGTGTACCAGCCGGACGCGGGTGAGCTGCGCCTCCAGGGCGAGCCGGTCAGGTTCGCCAGCCCTGCCGACGCCAAACGGGCCGGAATCGCCACGATCCACCAGGAGACGAACCTCGTACCGACCATGAGCCTCGCCCGCAACCTCTTCCTGGGCAGGGAGCCGAGGGGACGGTTCGGGCTGATCGACTCCGCGGCCGTGCACGCCGATGCCGAACGGGTGCTGACCGCGTACGGGCTGAAGGTGGACGTGCGGCGCCCGCTCGGGTCCCTGGGCGAGGGCGCGCGCCAGCTCGTCGCGCTGGCCAGGGCCGCCTCCGCCGACGCCCGCGTGGTCATCATGGACGAGCCCACGTCGGCGCTGGAGCACGCCGAGCTGAAGACGCTGTTCGCGGCCGTGCGGCGGCTGCGCGAGGAGGGCCGCTCGGTCGTGTACGTCACGCACCGGCTCGAGGAGCTGTACGGGATCTGCGACCGGGTCACGGTGCTGCGCGAGGGGCGGGTCGTGCACACGGGACCGATGGCCGGGCTCGACCGTTTACGACTGGTCTCGCTCATGCTCGGGCGGCCGTTCCACCCGGTGGAGCCCACGCCGCAGACCGGCGAGCCGTCGGAGCCCGCCGACCTGCCCGTGCTGGAGGCCAAGGGCCTGACCCGCCACCACGTACTGGACGGAGTGTCGCTCGCGATGCGGGCGGGCGAGGTGATCGGCCTGGGCGGGCTGCTCGGCGCTGGGCGCAGCGAGACGGCCAGGGCCATCGCGGGCGTGCTGCCGGTGGACGCGGGCCAGGTGACGGTTGCGGGGGCGCGTTCCCGCAAATGGTCCATCAGGGACGCCATCCGCGCCGGCGTCGGCCTGGTGCCGGAGAACCGGAAAACCGAGGGCATCGTGCCCACGCTGTCGGTGCGCGACAACATCGCGCTGGCGGCCCTGCCCCGGTTGTCGCGGGCGGGGATCGTGTCGGATGCGCAAGTGGACAGCATCGTGGCGACGTTCATGAAGCGGCTCGGGATCAAGGCCGTCTCGCCCCGGCAGCCGGCCGGGGAGCTGTCCGGCGGAAATCAGCAGAAGGTCCTGCTGGCGCGGTGGCTGGCCATGCACCCGAAGGTGCTGCTGCTGGACGAGCCGACTCGGGGGGTGGACGTGGCGACCAAAGTGGAGATGCAGGCGCTGCTGGACGAGTTGGCGGTGGACGGGCTGGCGATCCTGCTGATCTCGTCGGACGTGAGCGAGCTGGTGGACAACTGCGACAGCGTGGTCGTGCTGCGCGACGGGGCGATCACGGAGCAGCTGACCGGCCCGGAGGTCACGGAGGACCGCCTGCTGGCGGCCCTGGCGAAGGACTGACCCCCGCAACACAGAGCCGACGCCACGACGCCCAGCAGCACCGACGTGCGCCCGGCGCGCTATGAACCCGAGCCGCTAATAGACCGAGATGTGCGGATGGTCGTAGTGGTTGGCGGTCGTACCACCCCGGTTGGACATCGTGCGCCAGGTGCCCGTCCTGACGTGCCAGATCCGCTGCCGGTAGATGATGTACATGATCCCGAGCCGCTTGGCGTTCTTGATGGCCCAGGCGGCGATCTGGTTGCCGCGCTCGACCTCCCCCGCCGACGGCATCGCGCCGCCCCGGCTCAGCATGAAGTCGCAGGCGCGCCCGAGCGGATGCTCGCCGCCATCCTGGATCGCCCGGTAACACCCGATCCCGAACGGAACGTCGAACCGTTCCTGGACGAGCTGCTTGACCAGCCGCATCCTGGGCGTGATGTTCTCGGACCCGCCGGGCAGCTGCGGCACCCACGTGCCGTCCGGCCGCCGCACCCCCGGCGCCGAATACAGCTGATCGATCTTGTCCTTGATCCGCTCGATCTGCTTCTCGGCCTTCTTCTTACGTTGCTCCAGGTCGTCGACCGTCCGGGTGAGCTCCTTGGCGCGGGCGTCGGCCTCGTCCTTGGCCTGCTGGTGGGCGTTCCTGACCTGGGCGTAGCCGCGTAGCCGCGCGTCCTGGAGCGTGACGAGGTGCTGGTTGAGCGCCATGCGGCCGAGGAACGACGTCGGGTCCTGGTTGCCGACGAGGAGGCCGATCTGGCCGGGTTCGCCGCCGATGTACTGGCTGACGGCCATGGCTCTGAGCTCGGCGGACTCGCGCTCGTAGACGGCCTGGGCGGTGGCCAGCTTCTCGCGTGCCGCTTTTTCGGATTTGTCAGCTTTTTGCTGGGCGATCCTGCTGTTGTAGTACTCGGTGATGAGTTTGTCTGACTCCTTCTGGAGCGCGGAGAGCTCGTTCTTGAGCTGCTTCACCGTGGGCTTGGGCTCGGCCTGTGCCGGAGCCCCCGCCATCAGGAGCGCCGCGCCGAGCGTCGCCACAGAGAGCGTACGGACTGGACCGCGTAGCCGATCGGCACGGGACGCAACCGCCACACTTCTCCTTACCCCGAGCCGCAGGGCAGGTTCCGGTCAGCATTTATTCAGGCCGGGGGACGCCCTCTATCCGACAGCTGATAGTAGAGGATCATGCCGCCCGGCACGCAACTTACGACTTTTCGGTATCGCGCCGCCGCCGTACCCTTCGCACCACCATCTGCCGTCCGGCCAGCACCGAACCGGGTACGACCACCAGCCCCAGAAGGCTCGATCCCAGGCCGAGGCCGACGTCGGCGTCCAGCAGCCCGTCGCCCTCGCCGCTGAGGATCGGCACGTTGACCGAAACCTTGACGGAGACGGAGATGAGCGGCTCCCTGTTCCTGGGAGGAGGCGGCGTGCCGGGATCAGGCGCCCTCGTCGTCGGCGGCCGGGTGACCGGTGGGCGGGTGGTCGGCGGTTCGGTGTCCGGCGGCCTGGTCGTCGGTGGCCGGGTGGCCGGCGGCTCGCTGGTGGGCGGCCGGGTGCTCGGCCGGCTGGAGCGCGTCGGCTGCCGGGTCGTCGGACGGTTGGCCGGCTCACGGGTGGGCGCGGGGGGCTCGGTGCGGGGCCCCCTCCCAGTCGGTCGGATCACGGGTGGAACGGTCGGGATCGCACTCGGCTCACCGGCGTACGTGACGGTCGGCGTACCCGTGATGGACTCGCTCGGGGTGGGCTCCGCGGACGTGGGCGGAGCAGAGCTGGGCGCGGCCGACGTGGGCGAGGCCGGCACCTGGGAGGGCGTGGCGGGCGGCAGCGCGACGCCCGGCCCCGGCTCCGGGGAGTCGGCCCAGATCACGAACGCCGACGTCACCGCGGCCGCGGTCGCCAGCACCAGCCCGCCCGTCACCGCGAACTTGCCCGCCGGCCCCAGCGTCGTCTTGAACACGCTGGTGGTGCTCTCCGCGGCAACCGTTTGCGCCCTCGGCAGCAGCGCGGCCAGCGGCACGGCCAGGACGCCGAGCCCGGCCCGTCCGCGCTGATCCCATTCCTCCCCGTACGCGGCGAGGGCGACGTCCTCCAGCTCGATCAGGAACGCCTCCGCCGACTCGGGACGCCCCGCCGGGTCCTTGGCCAGACCGTGTTCCACCAGCGGGCGCAGCGGCTCGTCGATGTCCTCCAGCGGGGGTGACACGTGCTGGTGCTGGTAGGCGAGCGCGGCCACGTTCTCGGCCTGGAAGGCCCGATGGCCGGTCAGGCACTCGTAGAACACCAGCGTGGCGGCGTACACGTCGGTCGCGGGGCTGGCCGGAGCGTCCTCCCACTGCTCGGGAGCCATGTAGGAGGGGGTGCCGACGAGGGAGGCCGTCTCCCCGAAGTGCGCGGCCACGCCGAAGTCGACCAGCTTGCTCTCGCCGTCCTGCGTGATGATGACGTTCTCGGGTTTGAAGTCGCGGTGGACGACCCCGCGCCGATGCGCCTCGGCCAGCCCGAGCAGCGCCCCCTTCAGGACCACGAGCGCCGCCTCCGCGCCCGTCGCGCCCTCGTGCTCCAGCAGCCGCCGCAGCGTGACGCCGTCGACCAGCTCCATCACGATGACGGCGTCGTCGTCGCCCTCGACGTACTCCAGCAGGCGGGCGGTATGAGGGCTGTCGATCTCGCGGATGACGTCCGCCTCCGCCCGGAACCTCCCCACGAAGTCCTCGTCAGCGCGCAGCGGCTCGGACAGGTGCTTGATGGCGACGGACTGCCCGTCGGAGTCCCGTAAGGCGAGCATCACCCGCCCTGTCCCGCCGTGTCCGAGTTCCCGGATCTCGGTGTAGCCGGGAACTTCCATATTGGGACCTCCTGACGGGATAAAGATCCTTATGTCAGGACGCTAACCTGGTGTCACACCCCGTGTCGACCCTCTGCACGCGAGTGATCGCCCTGAGGCCGCAATCGGTATTTTTACTACTTCCTATAGTAGGTTTCGCTGATCTTCTGTGATGCCGGTACGACCGCGGCTCTCCCGAACGGGCTTGTGGTCAGGCGGCGGGCCGGGCCGGGTGCGTGGTCAGGTATCCGCGGACGTTGCCCGCGGCCGTGCGCCCGGCGCGGTTGGCGCCGATGGTGCTGGCGGACGGGCCGTAGCCGACCAGCTGCAGCCCCGGTTCCTTCACGACCTGGGTGCCGTCCACCTTGATCCCGCCGCCCGGTTCCCGGAGGTGCAGGGGCGCGAGGTGGTCCAGGGCGGAGCGGAAGCCGGTGGCCCAGATGATCGTGTCCGCGGCCAGGAACCGGTCTGCCGCCGAGGGTTCGTCCGCGGGCCAGGTGACCCCGTGCTCGGTGATGCGGTGGAACATGGGCAGGCGCTGCAGGACGCCCTTCGCCAGGGCCTCGCGTACGACCGTGCTGTAGCCCAGGCCCGTGACGCTCACCACGCTCTGCGGCGGGAGACCGGCGCGGACCCGCTCCTCGACCAGGGCGACGGCCTCGCGCCGGGCGTTCTCGCCGAAGTCGTCGTCCCGGAAGACGGGCGGGCGCCGGGTGACCCAGGCGGTGCCGGCGGCGATCCCGGCGATCTCGGACAGTACGTGCATCGCCGACGCTCCCCCGCCCACCACGATCACGTGCCGCCCCCTGAACTCCGCGGGCCCGCGGTAGCTCGCGTAATGGAGCTGGCGCCCCTCGAAGCCGGCCGCGCCCGGGTAGTAGGGCCAGTGCGGACGGGTCCAGGTGCCCGTCGCGTTGACCACGGCACGGGCCGACCACTCCCCCGCGTCCGTCGCGAGCACCAGGCGACCGTCCCGGCCACGCCGCACCGAGGTGACCTTCACCGGCCGCACGACGTCCAGCCCGAGTCCCTCCTCGTAGGCCGCGTAGTACGCGGGGACCACCTCGGCGGCGGGGCGGCGGCCGTCCACGCCCGGGTGACGCGGCACGCCGGGCAGGTCGAAGATCCCGTGTACCTTGTCCATGGTGAGCGAGGGTGACCGGTGGCGCCACGCCCCTCCCGCCCCGTCGCCCGCGTCCAGCACGACCGGCTCGAACCCGAACCTGCGCAGGAAGTACGCGCTGGACAGCCCCGCCTGTCCGGCGCCGATCACCACTACCTCGGTCTTCTCCACGATCACGTGAAACCGCCGGGGGGACCGAGGTCTTCCCACCGGCCGCCAGAGCCCACGTTGCCGCCATCCGCGGGTCAGGCCGTGAGGGCGGAGCGGAACGTGGCCTCGTGGCGGGCCAAGTGCGCCATGTCGGTGCGGTAGAAGTGATCGTCGCCCCGGGCGATGTGGCTCGCGAAGGCCTCGTTGCCCGCGGCGGCCTGGTCGTACATGAGGCGTATCAGATGGTCCAGCCGGGCCCGCGCGGTGGACACCAGCGCGCGCCGGTCCGTGTCCCCGAGCCCGTACGCGTCGGCGAACACCCGCAGCCGCCGCGCCTGCTCCTCCACCGGCCACGAGCCCACCCCCTCATGCCGGGAGTCGCTGAGCGACACGAAGCGGTAGGCGGCGTAGGACACGTCCCAGACCCGCGGCCCCGGGTGGGCCGTGTCGAAGTCGATGAACGCGACCGGCAGCCCCTCGCGGAAGACGCAGTTGTACGTGGCGGCGTCCCCGTGGCAGATCACCTCCGCCGGCGCCACCGGAGGGAGGTACCACGAAAAGTCCCCATGAATCGGGAAGCCCACGGTGGCGTCGTGGTACCCCCGCAGCAGCGCACCGACAGCCACCAGTGCTTCGTCCGTCAGCGCCCACTCCGGCAGCGGATAGCTGGGAACGTCGCCGGGCACGAAGTCCAGGATCTCCCGCCCCTCGGCGTCGATCCCGTGGCAGCGGGGCGCGCCGTCGAACCCGCGCGCCTCCAGGTGACCGAGCAGCGCGTGAACGGCCGGCGTCCAGGCCCCCGCGGGCCGCCGTACGGTGTCTCCGACCCTGACCACGTGGTTGACGCCGCCGCCGGTCAGCACCTCTTCGTCGGCCACAGCCGCCTCTCCCCCGATCACCGCACACAACCGCCGAGCCCGAAGGAAGATCGACGAGCCCGGCGGACAGTGTGCCATGCGGCGCCGGAACGCGGCACGCGAATAAGCCCTCCCCCTGGTCAGCGGCGGGCGCGGAACGCCACGGCCGTCGTCGAGGTGATCGCCGACACCAGCACGGCCATCACCAGCACGGTGGTCATCGGGCTCTTACGACGGGCCGGCGCGGCCGGGGCCCGCTGGAAGTGCGCCCGGGGAGTCGCCTTCGGCGTGGGGGTGGGCACGAGCACGGGCGCCATCCAGGGCACGGGCCGTCGCACCGGACGCGGCACCTTGCGCGGGCACTCCCCCACCTGGACGCGGCTGGTGCACACCCCGTCCCGGTAGACCGTCACGTGGGGCAGCGTGACCGCGGGCGCCGCCCGCCGTTTCCCGGGCGGCATCGAGATCGACACCCCGGGGGCCGGCGACCGCCAGGTCCGCACCCGGGGCACGGACACCGTGGGCCCGACGGTGACGCCCTTGGGGGGCGCGGGCGGGCGTACGGACACCTGCGGCACCGGGCGGGGCCACGGCTCCCTGTCGGCCGCGGCGGGACCCGCGACGGCCAGAGCGGCCAGGGCCGCGGCCAGCAGCAGCGGCGCGCGCCTGACGCCCACGCTCACATCCCTCCGCTGATGCGCGCGAACTCCTGCAGCGCCCCCTGGAACGCCTGCGGCCCGACGGCCAGCGGCCCGGCGAAGGCGTGGGAGATGTCCCATGTCAGGTACGTGCCGAAGCCCAGCAGCGCCGCCGTCGCCAGCAGCGGCAGCATCGCCAGCCCCCTCGGCCTGGCCCCCGCCAGGAACGGGAAGACGATGACCAGGGCGCCGGTGAGGATGGTCAGGATCAGCAGCCCCTCGGGGGGCGTGGCGGCGGCGTCGGCGGTGCGCTGGGCCCGCGCGGTGGACAGGGCTCTGAGCTGCTCCAGCACGGCGGTCTTGGCCTCCTCCTGCTGGTCGCCGCTCACCGTCAGGTCGATGACCCGGCCGCGCAGCTCGTCCATCCTGGCGGCGCCGACCGGGTCCATCCGGCCCTCGGCCATGAGCGGCCACTCGTCCCTGACGACGAACGTGACGTAGTCGCGCAGCGCCCTGCGCACGTCCACCGGCGCGGTGCCCGGCAGAGAGGCGGCCGCCCAGTACGCGTCGACCGCCGCCTGGCTCTCGGCGTGGGTGTTGAGGCGGGCGGCGTCTGCCGTGGTCCACGGCACGATGATCGCGATGGCGAACACCAGCAGGAACATGGCCGACAGCATGGCCCCCGCGTGCGCGGCGGACGGCCCGTTGGGATCGCGGTCCTCTCCGGCCCTCTTGACCTTCCTGAACACCAGCGCGGTGAGCGCCACGGCGCTCACCGCCGCCAAGATCGAGAGCAGGTACGCCACCATGAAGAATCTCCCGAACCTCTATCGGATACGCAACGTCACATTACTATCACACAGCGCAATGATGTCGTCAGGCGCGGAAAGGTAAAGTCCCGGGCAAGCACTCCTGCTCCTGTACGACGTGCCGCCCTGCCCCCCGGCTGGACGGATTGCCGATCATTGACCGCTGTCTCTCACTATCTGTCCAGCCGGATGCTGATATTTCGGAAATGTGGGCCACCATGGCGGGCGTGAATCTCAACGGCCGCAAATTCGTGATGGTGAGCTCGACGGCGAGCGCAGTAGACCAGGACAGCCCTACGGAGTTCCGCTACCAGGAGTCCGACGGAGTGGTGTGGGGAAGTTACTCCGGCGACACCGTGACCCACGGGCATTTCGTGGGCACGCGGGACGGCGAACTGGTGGCCATCTCGTACGTGCACGCGCTGAAGGCAGGCGGGACGGCGGCCGGCCAGAGCAGCAGCCGCATCGAGGCGGGGAACGACGGGCTGCTGCGGCTGGTGGAGGAGTTCAGCTTCGACGGGGACGACACGGTCCACGTGAGCGTGTGCCGGGAAGTCGGCTGATCGCCGCACTCACGGAAAGGGCGACATCGCTAGTCGTCCTTGCGTAGGGCGGCGCGCCCCTCGGCGGCGCCGACGAAGCGCATCTTGCCGAGCGGCACGCCGCCCTGGCTCCCCTCCTGGACGGACCGTCGCGGCGAGCGGGCCTGGTCGCGGTCGCTGGGCAGCACGTACGGCCGCCTGAGCACCTCGTCCAGGATGAACACCGTCTCCGTCGCCTTGACCGCCGGGATGTTGGCCAGGCGGTCGGTCACCATGGTGTGCACGGCGGCCACGTCCGGCACGCGTACCTGGATCATGGCGTCGTGCTGCCCTGTGGTGATCGCGCAGTACTCGACCTCGGGCATCCGGGCCAGCTCCGCCCTGAACTGCTTCCACATCTGCTGTCGCACGGTCACGAAGATCAGCGCGGTGATGCCGAGCCCGGTCCGCACGTGGTCGATCTCGGCGGTGAAGCGCTTGATCGCGCCGTCCGCGCGCAGCGCCTCGAAGCGGGTGTAGGCGTTCGCCCGGGAGATCCCGACCCGCTCGGCCAGCGCGGCGACCGAGATCCTGCCGTTCTCGCGCAGGACCTCGAGGATCTTCATGTGGACCTCGTCCAGCTCGAGACCGATGCCGATCCGTCCAGGCTGACCGCCACCGCCAGCACCATTTCTGGAAATTTCACTCATCATTACCTCATCGACCTTTATATACGTCTCGCTGACCGCGCGGGACCTGGACGTTCTGCCGGACAATCCTCGACATCTTCCTGCCGAACGTCCAATCTTGGAGGACCAACCATGGCGACCCGCTCGCAGACGGCGGCTGTGCTGCTCGCCGGTGCACTCGCCCTCGCCGCCTGCGGAAGCGGCGGCAGCTCCCAGTCCCCCGCCGCCTCCGGCGGTGGCGGCGGCAAGACCCTCGTCATCGACACGTCCTTCGACCTCAAGACGGCCGACCCCGGCCGCACGTACGAGCCGACGGGTCTCATCGTCGGCAAGGCGGTCTACGAGACGCTGCTGACGTTCGACGGCGCGGACGTGACCAAGCCGGTGCCCGCGCTGGCGGAGTCGTACGAGCTGAGCAAGGACGGCAAGACGCTGACGCTCAAGCTCAAGAAGGGCGCCACGTTCGCGGACGGGTCGCCGATCACGGCGGACGACGTGGTGTTCTCGCTCACGCGTGTGCGTGACATGAAGGGCACGCCGTCGTTCCTGCTGGACGGCGTCGAGGTGGCCAAGACCGACGACTCGACGATCACTCTGACGTCGAAGGCGGCCAACCCGGCGCTGCCGTACATCCTGCCCAACCCGGCGCTCGGCATCATCAACAGCAAGGTCGCCAAGGAGCACGGCGCCACCACCGACGCCCAGGACAAGGCCGAGCAGTACCTGAACTCGGCCTCTGCCGGCTCGGGGCCGTACGAGATCGAGTCGTTCAACGTGAGCAGCCAGGTGACGCTCAAGGCGAACCCGAAGTACTACGGCACCAAGCCCGCCTACGACAAGGTCGTCATCCGCAACGTCGAGGCCGCCACGCAGAAGCTGAACGTGCAGCGCGGCGACAGCCAGGTCGCGCTGAACCTGTCGGGCGACCAGGTCACCGGCATGCCCGCGACCCTGCAGGTCAAGAAGACCGCCTCGGCGAACGTCATCTTCCTGCTGGCCAACCAGGACTCCGGGGTCAGCAAGACCACGCCGAACGCCAAGTTCGTGGAGGCGGTCCGCAAGGGCGTGGACTACGCGGGGCTGCTGGAGCTGGCCGGCGAGGGCTCGGCCCAGGCGCCGGGCGTCATCCCGTCGCAGCTGCTCGGCGCGCTGCCCGCCGCCGCGGCGGCCAAGCGGGACGTCGAGGGCGCCAAGGCCGCGCTGGCCGCCAGCGGCCTGACGAACCCGACCGTCAAGCTGGAGTACCCGAGCGAGCTGACCGTGAACGGCCTGTCGTTCCAGCCGCTGGCCGAGCGCATCCAGGCCAACCTCAAGGAGGTCGGCATCACGGTGGACCTGCAGCCCGCGCCGGTCACCACGGCCCTGGACAACTACCGCAACGGCAAGGAGGAGCTGGGCCTGTGGTACTGGGGCCCGGACTACCCCGACCCGAGCGACTACCTGGCGTTCCTGCCCGGCAAGACGGTGGGCCTGCGGGCCGGCTGGAAGGCGGGCGCGGCCAAGGACATCGAGACCGCCGGTGACAAGGCCGCCGTGACGATCGGCGACGACGCCCGCAAGGCCGCCTACGAGGACGTGCAGAACAAGCTCAACGCCGCGGGCCCGTTCATCCCGCTGATCCAGCCGAGCCAGAACATCGTGACGGCCGCCTCCGTGACCGGGCTCGAGTACCACCCGGTGTGGACGGTGGACGTCGCCGACCTCGGCGTGAAGTAAGGGAGCCTCGCAGGTGTCCGACATCCCGGGCGCAACCCGCCGGGGCCGGGCGGCGCGGGGCCATCCGCTCGTCCGCTTCCTGATCCGGCGCATCCTGCTCGCCGTGCTCATGGCGTGGGGTATCACGCTCGTCACGTTCGTCCTGACGAACCTCGTCCCCGGCGACCCCGTGGCCGCCAACCTCGGCCAGCGGGCGCTCGGCGATCCGGCGATCGTGGCGCAGTGGCGGGCCGAGCACGGGCTCGACAAGCCGCTCTGGCAGCAGTACGTGCTCCACCTCCAGGGGCTGACCCACGGTGACCTGGGCATCAGCCAGCAGAGCCACCGCCCGGTCAGCCAGGACCTGGCCGAGTTCGTCCCGGCCACGCTGGAGCTGGCCGGGGCGGCGATCCTCGTGTCGCTGCTGCTGGGCGTGGCCTTCGGCGTGGTGGCCGCGCTGCGCAGGGACCGGGCGTCCGACCACGTGCTGCGCCTGCTGAGCCTCATCGGCATCTCCGTGCCGACGTTCTGGCTGGCGCTGGTGGCGTTCTACGTGTTCTTCTACCGCCTGCAGCTCACCCCGGGCAGCGGCCGGGTGGACGCGGCGCTCGGCGGCGCGGCCCCTGCCGTGACCGGGCTGCAGACGGTGGACGCGCTCCTGGCGGGCCGGTGGGACGTCTTCGCCTCCGCCGTCGGCCACCTCGTCACGCCCGCCCTGGTCCTGGCGCTCTACACGATCGGGCTGCTCACGCGCTTCACGCGCTCGGCGGTGCTGGAGGTGCTGGGGCAGGACTACGTCCGTGCCGCCAGGGCCAAAGGGCTGCCCGGCCGGGTGGTCCTGTTCAGGTACGTGCTGCGCTCGGCCCTGGTGCCCGTCATCACCGTGGCGGGCCTGGCGTTCGGCAGCCTGCTGTCCGGCACCGTGCTGGTCGAGGCGATCTTCGCCTGGCCCGGCGTCGGCCAGTACGCGTACAAGAGCGCCACCACCCTCGACCTGCCCGCCGTCATGGGCGTCGGCCTGGTCGTCGGCATCGTCTACCTGGTCATCAACCTGATCGTGGACGTCCTGTACGGCGTCATCGATCCCCGAGTGAGGCTTCAATGATCTTGAAGCGGCTGCCCGAGGCCTGGCGGCAACCCCTGGCCGTGGCCGGCGGCGTGCTGGCGGTGGCCTGGCTGGTCATCGCGCTGGCCGCGCCCGTGCTGGCGCCGCACGACCCCCTGGCCCAGGACCTGCCGCGGCTGGCGGCGCCGGGTCCCGGTCACTGGTTCGGCACCGACCAGCTCGGCCGCGACATCCTCAGCCGCGTCATGTACGGGGCGCGGGTGTCGATCCCGCTGACGTTGCTGCTGGTCGTGCTGTCGGTGCTGATCGGCGGGCTGCTCGGCGCGTGCGCCGGCTACTTCGGCAGGTGGGTCGACGAGACGATCATGCGGGTGGCGGACCTGGTGTTCGCGTTCCCGACCGTGATCCTGGCCATGGTGGTGGCCGCGGCGCTGGGCGCCAGCCTCACCAACGCCGTGCTGGCCGTGCTGGTGGTGGCCTGGCCCGCGTACGCGCGGGTCACGCGCGGGCTGGTGCTGGGGGTTCGGGAGCGGGAGTTCGTGCTGAGCGGCCGGCTGCTGGGCTTCTCGGTGTGGCGGTCGCTGCGGGTGGACGTGCTGCCGAACGTGACCGGCCCCATCCTCGTCCTGGCCACCCTGGACATCGGCACCGCCCTGCTCCTGCTGTCGGGGCTGTCGTTCCTCGGCCTCGGGGCCAAGCCGCCGTCTCCCGAGTGGGGGGCGATGGTGGCCTCGGGGGTGGAGGTGTTCGACAGCTGGTGGGTGGCGACGTTCCCGGGGCTGGCGATCCTGACCGTGGTGCTGGCGTTCAACTTCCTGGGCGACACGCTGCGGGACGCGCTCGACCCCCGTACGGCCCGCGCGATCAAGGAGCGTGCCCTATGACGACGCTGAGCATCACCGGGCTGAAGGTGACGATCGGCGGCAAGGAGATCCTGCGCGGCGTCGATCTCACGCTCGAGCCGGGCCGCGTGCACGGGCTGGCCGGGGAGAGCGGCTCGGGCAAGACCATGACGGGCCTGGCCGTGCTGGGCCTGCTGCCGCACGGCGCCCGGGTGTCGGGCGCGATCCGGCTCGGCGGGCGCGACCTGCTCGCGCTGCCGCCCAAGGAGCTGAACCGGGTGCGCGGCGGCGAGGTCGCCATGGTCTTCCAGGACCCCGCGACGAGCCTGCACCCGATGCTGACGATCGGCAAGCAGCTCACCGAGCACATGCGGCACCACCTGGGGCTGGGCAAGGGCGAGGCGCGGGCCCGGGCGGTCGAGCTGCTGGGCAAGGTGCGGATCCCGGGGGCCGAGGAGGCGTTCGGACGTTATCCGCACCAGTTCTCCGGCGGGATGCGGCAGCGCATCGCCATCGCCATCGCGCTGGCCTGCTCCCCCAAGGTGCTGATCGCCGACGAGCCGACTACCGCGCTGGACGTGACCGTGCAGGCGGGCGTGCTGCGGCTGCTGCGCGGGCTCTGCGACGAACTGGGGCTGGCCGTGCTGCTGGTCACGCACGATCTCGGGGTGATGTCGGCGGTGGCTGACGAGGTGAGCGTGATGAAGGACGGGCTGGTCGTGGAGTCGAGCCCGCGTGAGCGGGTGCTGCGGGAGCCCGAGCACGCCTACACCCGCTCCCTGCTGGACTCACTGCCTGACGCGGAGGCACGATGACCCTGCTGTCCATCGACGACCTGGTCGTCGAGCACCGCTCCCCCGGCCGTCCCGCCGTGCGGGCCGTGGCGGGGGCCAGCCTGGCGGTCAACCCCGGCGAGGTCGTCGGCCTGGTCGGCGAGTCCGGGTGCGGCAAGTCGACCCTCGCCCGCGCCGTCTGCGGCCTGAACCCGATCACCGCCGGCTCGATAGCGTTCGACGGGGAGCCGGTCACGCCGCTCGGCCTGCGGCGCAGGAAGCTGACCGGGATCCAGATGGTGTTCCAGGATCCGTACGCGTCGCTCAACCCCCGGCGGCGGGTCGGCGACCAGATCGCCGACGGGCTGCGCACCTCGAACGACACCGCCACGTCCCCCGCCGACCTGCTGGAACGCGTCGGCCTGCCGCGGGACTTCGCCGGACGGCATCCGCACGAGTTCTCCGGCGGGCAGCGGCAGCGCATCGCCATCGCCCGGGCCCTGGCCGCGCGGCCGCGGCTGCTGATCGGGGACGAGCCCATCTCGGCGCTGGACGCCTCCGCGCAGTCGCAGGTGGCCAGGCTGATGCGGGACCTGGCCGTGGATTCGGGCGCGGGGCTGCTGTTCATCAGCCACGACCTGTCCGTGGTGCGGCTGATCGCCGACCGGATCGCCGTCATGTATCTCGGCAAGATCGTCGAGGTGGGCGACACGGCCGAGGTGTGGGCCGATCCCAGGCACCCGTACACGAAGGCCCTGCTGCAGGCCATCCCCAAGCCGGACGGGATGGGCGTGCTGCCCGCGGAGCTGCCCGGCGACGTGCCTGATCCGGCGAATCCACCGGGAGGGTGCAGGTTCAACCCGCGGTGCCCGTTCGTGATGGATGTGTGCCGCGAGAAGGAGCCGGAGTTCGGGCCGGTCGCCTGCTGGCTGCACGAGCCGAAGTGACGCCCGCGCCGCACGACACACCCGCGCCGCAGACGGCTACGGCGCGGGTGGCGGCGGTGCGGGCGGCCATGGAGGAGGCCGGGGTGGACGCGCTGGTGTTGCGCTCCTCGCCGGACTCCCGGTTCCTGGGGGGCGGCGAGGGCGCGTTTCTCGTGGTGACGCGGCATGTCGTGGCCGAGACCGCCGATCCGGCCGGGGTGCTGCCCGACGGGGCGCGGCGGGTCGGGGTGGATCCGGAGATGCCGGTGCGCGAGCTGTTCGGGCTGGCGATCGAGGCCGAGCTCGTGCCCGCGTCCTCCGTGCTGTGGCCGTTGCGGCTGCGCAAGGAGCCGTACGAGATCGAGGCCGTCCGGGGTGCGGTGGCGGCCGCCGAAGGGGTGCTGGGGCAGGCGCGGGAGCTGGCCTGGTTCGGGGCGACCGAGCGGGCGATGGCGCACCGGCTGCGGGTGCTGCTGGCCGAGTCGGGGTGCGAGCAACTGCTGTCGCTGCGGGTGGCGGCGGGCGAGCACTCGGCGCGGCCCGCGCACGTGCCCGGGGAGCGCGTGATCAACCCCGGGGACGCGCTGGCGGTGTCGGTGTGCGGCCGGTGGGGCGGCTACTGCGCCGAGGTGGCCAGGGTGTTCGTGGTGGCGGAGCCGCCGGAGGACTTCGAGGCCATGTACTCGGTGGTGCTGGCCGCCCACCGGGCCGGGCTCGCCGCCATGCGGTCCGGCGGTCCGGTCGGTGAGGTCGCCAGGGCCGTCGGCGAGGTGATCGACGGGAGCGGGTACGGGCGCTTCGCGGCGGCGCACGTGGGCCGGGGCGTCGGGCTGGGGCACGACGAGGGGCCCTGGCCCGGCGAGGACGCCGTCTTCGCGCCGGGGATGACGTTCTGCCTGGAACCGGCCATCTACGTGCCGGACCTGTTCGGGGCGCGGGTGGCGGACGTGGCGGTCTGCACGGACGAAGGGCCGCTCCCGCTCGGCACGTACCCGCACACGCTGCACGTGCTGGAGCGGTAGCGGGCGGGTGGTCGAGCACGGAGTGTGAGCGCTCGATTACGCTGGTTGCGGCGATCACCGGGGGGCGTCGTGGACCAGTTCGTGCTGCTCATGCTCGTGCTGCTGGGCGCGCTCGTCACGGTCCCGGTCGGCGAGCGGCTGGGGCTGCCGTCGCCCGTGCTGATGACGCTGCTCGGCATCGTGCTGGCCGTGCTCCCGTTCGTGCCCAACGTGGACATCCCGCCCGGCATCGTCCTGCCCCTCCTGCTCCCGCCGCTGCTCTACGCGGCCGTGCGGCGCACGTCGTGGCGGCAGTTCGCGGCCAACTGGCAGCCGATCTTCCTGCTGGCCGTGGCGCTGGTGTTCGTGACGACGGCGGCCGTGGCGGCGACGGCGCACGTGCTCGTGCCGGGGCTGCCGCTGGCGGCGGCCGTCGCCTTGGGCGCACTGGTGGCGCCGCCCGACCCGGTCGCGGCCACGGCGGTGGCGGGGCGGCTCGGGCTGCCCAGGCGCATGGTGTCGGTGCTCGAAGGCGAGGGGCTGTTCAACGACGTCACCGCGATCGTGCTGTACCACGTCGCCATCGCGGCCGTCGTCACCGGCTCCTTCTCGTGGCCTGGCGCGCTCGCGGAGTTCGTGCTGTCGGCGGTGGTGGCCGTGCTGGTCGGGCTGGCGCTCGGGTGGCTCGGCGGGAGGCTGATGGCGCTGCTGGGCGACGCCATGCTGCAGGTGGGCCTGTCGCTGCTGGTGCCGTTCGCGAGCTACGCGCTGGCCGACGCGCTGCGCGGATCGGGGGTGCTGGCCGTGCTGACCACCGCGTTCTATCTGAGTGATCGCATGGCGGACGCGGACGACGTGTTCGGCAGGCTCGCGGGGGCGACGTTCTGGCAGGTGGTCGACACGCTCGTGACGGGGGTCGCGTTCGGGCTGATCGGGCTGGAACTGCACGCCGTGTTCGGCACCGTCCACGGGCGGCTGGTGCCCCTGCTCGGCTGGAGCGCCGCCGTGGTAGGAGTCGTGCTCCTCGTACGGCTCCTCTGGTTGCTCCCGGCGGCCTGGCTGGCGCGTCGGGCCGCGCGCGAGGACACCGAGATCCCGCTGAGCTGGCGCGAGACGATGGTCATGTGGTGGGCGGGCATGCGCGGCGTGGCGACGGTGGCGCTCGCACTGGCCATCCCCCTGCGCCTGGACAACGGGGCGCCGTGCCCCGAGCGGGCGGTGATCGTGTTCATCGCGTTCGCCGTCGTCCTGGCCACGCTCGTCGTCCAGGGCCTGACGCTGCCCTGGATCGTGACGCGGCTCGGGGTCAAGGCGGACCTGGCGGCCGAGCGGGAGCTGGAGAAGGCGCTGGCCGTCCGGGCGGGCAATGCGGCCAGGCGGCGGCTGCGGGAGATCTACGAGGCCGAGGACCTCCCCGACGACGTGGTGGAGGTGCTGAGCGGGCGCATAGTGGACCTCGGGCTGAGGATCAGCCCGGAGGTGGCCGACGAGGAGCGGCGGGAGGCGTTCGAGCAGCGGGCCAAGCGGGTCAGGCTGGTACGGCGGGTGCAGCGCGAGATGTTGTCGGCCGCCAGACAGGCGATCCTGGACGCCCGGCGAGACCCGAACGCCGATCCGGTGGTGGTCTCACGGGTGCTGCGCGAGCTGGACACCCGCAGCCTGCGCTAGACGGACTCGGCCAGCCTGCGGGCCTCGTCCGCCCAGCCCATCAGGAACATCAGCGCCTTGCCCCGCTCCCTGTGGCGCCGGGCCGCGTCCACGGGCCTGGCGCCGCCGTAGCCGAGCTGCGCGCTCCCCGCTCCGGCGAGCATCAGGGGCGTCAGGAAGTCGTACTTGACCGCCGAGGCGCACACCGCCAGCCGTACCAGCCGCTCGTCTCCGCGCCAACCCGACTCGCGCAGCCCCCTCAGGTAAGCGCCGTAGACGGCGGCGTCCAGGCCGGGCAGCAGGTCGGCGGGCAGGAACAGGTCGAACACGCTGTCCGGGATGTGGTTGCCGACGTCCTCGCCCAGCGCGCCGTCGCCAGCGAACGCCCAGTCCACCAGCACGCTCTCCCCGTCCCGGTCGATCACGTTGCTCGGCCACACGTCGAGGTGGCACAGCGCCCTCGGCAGCGACTCCAGCACGGTCAGGAACTCCTCCCGGTCGCGGTGCAGCCGCACCAGCTCGCCGCGCAGCCCGGGCGGGAAGTTCTCGCTGATGAGGGGGTGCCGCCAGGCCGCGTCGTCCTCCAGCAGCTCGTACGGAACCGGCTTCGACCCCACGTAGTCGCGCAGGAACGACCGGCTGAGCCACGGCCGCTCCACCTCGCCCGCCGCCCCCTGGGCCAGGCCGAGCTGGTGGCCGAAGAGCGCGTGGCGCTCGACGTCCCAGGCGGTGCCCGGCCGTCCCGCCACGTCCTCGGTCCACAGCGCCAGGTCGCCGTCGTCCCGCTCGACCAGTTCCAGCAGCTTCGGCGCGGTCACCCCGGAGGCCGCCCACAGCCCCGGCAGGCCGTCGGCGTAGACGTCGGCCTCCCTGCGCCAGTAGTTCCAGTGGCGGGGGTCGTCGGAGTGCCCCCAGCCCTCGCTGCCCTCCTTCCGCCGGGTCAGCACCTTGAGCACGGCCGACCTCGAACCCCTGCGCACCCGCCAGATGCCGCCCGTGACCGCGTTCTTGGGGTTGTGCGTGAGCGGCTCGACGACCGCGTCAACGCCTCCGAGCACACGCGCGATCTCATCTTCCACTCGCGCAACCTTAAACCTGTGACACGACCCCTCGGCCTCCCGGATGCCGCGGGCACCGCGCCATCGCATACTGTCGCGAGTGAGCGTCCGGCAGGAGGAGGGGTAGGTTGGCCGAGGTCAGGGAGCTGCATGAGATCGCGGAGTTCGAGCGGGTCAGCGCGCTGTTCGACGACATCTGGCACTTCGGGCCCGCCAGCCCGCCCGTCACGATCGAGCTGATGCGGGCGATCTCCCACGCGGGCGGCTACGTGGCGGGCGCCTTCGACGGTGACCGGCTGGTCGGCGGCTCGGTCGGGTTCCTCGCGGCGGGCAGCGCGCTGCACTCCCATGTCACCGGCACGGCGGCGGGGCGCGGCATCGGGCTGGAGCTCAAGCTGCACCAGCGCCGCTGGGCGCTGGAGCGCGGCCTGGAGCGGATCACGTGGACCTACGACCCGCTGGTGCGCCGCAACGCCCACTTCAACCTGGCCAAGCTGGGCGCCCGCCCGACCGAGTATCTGCCCTGCTTCTACGGGGTCATGGAAGACGCGATCAACCACGGCGACGAGTCCGACCGCCTGCTCGCCGTCTGGTCGCTCTCGGACCCGCACGTGGAGGCGCTGGCGCGGCGGGAGCCGTACCCGATGCCGGTGCCGGACGGCGCGGTGGTCGCGCTCGCCGACGAGGACGGGGGGCCGGTGCCGGGCCCGGCGGACGCGGACGCGGTGCTGGTGGCCGTGCCCGCGGACGTCGAAGGGTTGCGGGGCGCGGACCCGGGAACGGCCAAGGCGTGGCGGCACGCCGTACGCGACGTGCTGGGCGGCCTGATGGCCGAGGGCCGCGCGGTCACGGGGTTCCACGGGAAGAACTACTACGTTGTGGAGAGAGTGTGAAGATCACTGGAGTAGAGCTGCGGCGGATCGCGATGCCGCTGGTGGCGCCGTTCCGCACGTCGTTCGGCACCGAGACGGCCCGTGACGTCCTGCTGGTCAGGGTGGTGACGCCGGACGCCGAGGGGTGGGGCGAGTGCGTGGCGATGGGCGAGCCGCTCTACTCCGCTGAATACACCGACGGCGCGGCCGAGGTGATCCGGCGTTTCCTGCTGCCCGCGCTGCCGAAGACTCTCGACGTGCACGACGTCGGCCGCGCGCTCGAGCCGATCAAGGGCCACCGCATGGCCAAGGCGGCGCTGGAGACGGCCGTGCTGGACGCGCAGCTCAGGGCGGCGGGCGAGTCGTTCGGCCGGTTCCTCGGCGCGGCCCGCACCCGCGTGCCGTGCGGGGTGTCGGTCGGCATCATGGACTCGGTCCCGCAGCTGCTGGACGCCGTGGCGGGCTACCTGGACGAGGGGTACGTCCGCATCAAGCTCAAGATCGAGCCCGGCTGGGACGTCGAGCCGGTCCGCGCCGTGCGGGAGGGGTTCGGCGACGACGTGCTCCTCCAGGTCGACGCGAACGCCGCCTACTCCCTGACCGACGCCCGGCGCCTGGCCCGGCTCGACGCGTTCGACCTGCTGCTGATCGAGCAGCCGCTCGCCAACGACGACCTCGTGCAGCACGCCAAGCTGGCCAAGCAGCTCAAGACGCCGATCTGCCTGGATGAGTCCATCGAGTCGGCCGAGCACGCCGCCGCCGCCATCGCGCTCGGCTCGTGCTCGATCGTCAACATCAAGCCCGGCCGGATCGGCGGCTACCTCGAGGCCAGGCGCATCCACGACCTGTGCCGGGCCAACGGGGTCGCGGTGTGGTGCGGCGGCATGCTGGAGACCGGCCTCGGCCGCGCCGCGAACGTGGCACTGGCCGCCCTGCCCGGCTTCACCCTGCCCGGCGACACCTCGGGGTCGCGACGCTACTACGCGACCGACATCACCGAGCCGTTCGAGCTGGCCGACGGCCACCTGGAGGTGCCCACGGGGCCGGGCCTCGGCGTGGAGCCGATCCCCGGCGTGCTCGACGAGGTGACCACCAGCACGGAGTGGATCACCCTCTGAGCCAGCGCGTCAACTGGTTCTGGGGGTCGCGCGGGCGCCCACGTGCACGTACGGGGAGCCGTCGGGCAGTTCGTAGAACACCACGGGCGTCCAGTCGGCGCCGCCGGGCGACTCCCAGACGAACGTGACGTCGTCGAGCGGCACGAGCCGGTTCTCGTCCGGTTCGTCCTGCAGGGCGGCCAGCCCTCCCGTGGCCTCGTGCCGCAGCCGGGGCTCTCCGTCGCGGGTCGACACCGTCAGCCGGGCCCCTGCCCGTTCGTAGACCCCGGCGAACCGCCCGGCGTCCACCTCCACCGGCGTCTCGGGCGGGCCGAGCGGTGGCGGCACGGTCAGGCCGTCGAGTTCGGCGAAGAGCTCGGCGCCCAGGGCACGGGTGAAGGAGCCGGCGTGTCCGCCGTTCGCCGTCGCGCAGACGATGGTGCCGGTGCCGGGGACTGCCCAGAGGATGGCGTGCTGGCCGATGGTGTTGCCGGCGTGGGAGATGACGCGGTGGCCGTCCCACTCGTCGACGATCCAGCCGACGCCCCACTGCCTGCCCAGGGTGTACGGGTTCGGGACGTCGACCTGCGGCTCCCACATCGCCCGCGCGTCGGCGAGCAGCCCGCCCTCCAGGTGGGCGCGGGCGAAGGCCACCACGTCGGCGGGCCGGGAGCAGATCAGCCCCGCCGGGCCCATCGCGCGCATGAGACCCCACTGCGGCGCGGGCTCGCCGTCCTTGTGGCCCATCGCGGCCCGGAAGCGCAGCACGTCCTCGGGCAGGGTCCAGGTGTGGGTGAGGCCGAGCGGCTCGACGATCTCCTCCCTGAGCACGTCGTCCCACCGCTTGCCGGCCAGCCGCTCCACCACCCTGCCCGCGATGACGAAGCCCGAGTTGCAGTACGACTGGGTGGCACCGAGCGGGTGGTCCTGGGCCAGGTCGGCGCAGGCGGCCACGTACCTCTCCACGCAGTCGTCGCCGCGCCCGTGTCGAGGAACAGGTCCCCGTCGATGCCGCTGGTGTGGGAGAGCAGGTGCCTGATCGTGACGGTCCCGGTGACCTCGGGATCGGCCACCCTGAACTCCGGCAGCACCTCCGCCACCGGGGTGTCCAGCGTGAGCCTGCCCCGCTCGATCTGGAGCATGAGCAGGGTGGCGGTGTACAGCTTGGTGACCGAGCCGATCTGGTAGAGCGCGTCCGGGGTCGCCTCCACGCCGGTCGCGGTGTTGAGCGTGCCCGCCGCGTGCTCGTGCAGCTCGCCCTGATGCAGGTACGCCAGCGCGGCGCCCGGCACCTCGTACTCGGCGATCAGTTCGGGAAGCCGCTGATCCATTGCTCCGGCCACGTTGATCCTTTCGTCGGGGCTGGACGGCGCCCGGTCACCAGCGCAAGGGAAGGGTGGCGATGAAATCGCTGAGCCGGCCGGCGATGATCTGGTGGTCGTGGAGCGAGGGGTGCCAGTGGCAGCCCGCGTAGTCCAGGCCGGTCTCAGGGTAGTACCAGAAGCGGACCCGGTCGTCGCCCTGGCTGTTGCGCTCCTGGACGATCTGCTGGGCGGTCTCGGCGTACACCGTGGTGTTGGACATGTGCGTGGCGCTGACCACGATGGTCGTGGCGCGGCCGTACCGATCCCGGAGCTTGTCGAGGAAGGCGTGGTAGGCGGTGCGGTAGGCCGCGAGGAGGGTCTCCGGCGTCCACTGCTCCCCCGGGTTGATGGCCGTCGAGAAGTCGTTGATGCCCAAGCCGATCACCACGAGTTGCGGCCGCCACGTGCCCGGGTTCTTCCATACGTCACCCTCGACGCCCAGCAGCGCCCGGTCGTAGTACGTGCGGTAGTCGGACTGGGGTTCGCTGCCGTTGTAGTTGCGCACCATGCCCCGGCCGGAGAAGGCGTTGATCTGGTAGTCGGCGTTCAGGCGCCGCGCGGCGACGGCGTCGAAGCTGAGGTCCGCGTTCGTGGTCCGGTTGACCTCGTCGCCGGTGCAGTCGCGCGTGGTGGACGTGTTGCCGTAGCCCGCGGTGTAGGAGTCGCCGATGAACTCGATCTGCCGGTGCCGCGCGGCGGGCCCGGGCAGGATCGCGCCATGCGGGACGGCGACGAACCCGCCGAACTCGCTCGTCGCCCACGGGCTCTCCGAGCGCTTGACGACCCGGACGTCGTGCACGCCCTTTCCGAGTCCCGTGACCCAGTGCGTGGTCTGCCCCGGGGTCACCAAGGTGGTGGCGCTCGTGCCGTCTATCTGGACGTCGTAGTCGGCGGCGGCGTCGTTGAGCACGATCCCGACTCCGGTACCGCGGAACCTGCCTTCGAAGTAGACCCCGGGCCAGCTGTATTTGGCGAAGGCCCCGTCGACCTCGACGCGACCGGCGGTGTGCACGCGGGTCAGGACGCCGGCGTGACGGTCCGAAGAGGTCAGGGGGGCCGCGGCGGCGACACCGGGCGTTGACGCGGCCATCACCAGGGCGGCCAGCACCGCGATCATACGTACAGGGCGCACGGTCTCTCCTCCTGCCGGCCAGCCACGATCTCAGATGTTGAGATGGGCTGTCCTGAAAGGCATCACGATTTGCCCATATGATCAGTGAAGGCAGCGCTCGGTACAATATCGATTTCACGTCCTGACACAGGCGCTTCGGACGCCGCTCAGGAGCCGAGTGCGTGCCCTGTGGCCGCTTCACCACGGAGCAGGCCCAGAATGCGCGTCGTCACGGCGAGCGGCCCGTGAGCCTTCACGACCGGCCATGACGGACGGCCGGCGGCTACGGCGCGTGCGGGCTAGTTGGCGAAGCCGTACGGAATGGCGGGACGGACGCGGGTGCGGGCGGAAAGACAATCCCGCGAAAGACCTTCTCGTCGGGTCGCTGACGAGCCGTCCGGCCCGGCAGCCGTGGGCTGCCGGGCCGGACGGTGGCGCGTCAGGACTTGGCTGTACCGAGGTTGACCGGCAGGGACAGCGGGCCGATCGTGAAGAACGACGGGGAGTACGGGATGTCGTCCGGGTCGATCGCGAGGCTGAGCTCAGGAAGCCGCCGGTACAGCGCGGCGAGCGCCAGCCGGCTCTCCAGCCGGGCCAGCGGCGCCCCGATGCAGTACCGCGGGCCGTGGCCGAAGCCGAGGTTCCCGGTCTGCTCGCGGGTGATGTCGAACTGGTTCGCGCTCTCGCCGTACTCCACCGGATCGACGCCACTCGCCTGGTAGACCACGCCCACCGCGTTGCCCTTGGGGATGTGCACCCCGGCGACGGTCACGTCCTCCGCAGTGAAACGGAAACTGGTCATCATCACCGAGTGGCGGTAGCGCACGGTCTCCTCGACCACGTCGGCCCACCGGTCCTCGGCCTTGGCCAGCGCGAGCTGGCCGGGGTTCTGCGCCAGCGCCACGATGGCGTACCCGAGCAGGTGGACGGTGGTCTCGTGACCGGCGACGAGCATGAGCCACAGCACGCCGACCAGTTCGCCGGTGGTGAGCTTGTCACCCTCGTCGCGAGCCTGGACCAGGCCGGAGGTGAGATCGTCGCCCGGTTCCCGCTGCTTGCGCTCCACCAGGTCGTGCAGGAAGGCCTGAAGATCGTTCTGCGTCGCGAACGCCACATCCGGCGGAGTGGTGTGCGCCAGCAGCGTCGCGGTCCAGTTCCGCAGCCGGAGCCGGTCCTCGGCGGGTATGCCGAACAACTCGCAGATCACCCACATCGGCAGCGCCTCAGTGAAGGTGGGAACGAGGTCGACGCCGTCACCGGCGGCCGCCACGTCATCCAGCAAGCCGTCGATGATCTGCTGGATCCGCGGCTCCAGGGCCTGCACCCGGGCCGGCGTGAACGCCCTGCCGACCAGACCGCGCAGCCGCCTGTGGTCGCCGCCGTCCATGGTGGACAGGTGACCGCCCTGAATGATGGCGCGCAGCGGCCAGTCCTCGGGAATCGATCCGTCGTACAGGGCGGGCCAGTGCTGGGGATCCCTGAGGAAGGTCTTGTTGTCCCCGGCGAGGATCTCCCGTACGGCCTTGTGGGTCAGCGCCAGGTAGGCGGGCACGCCCCCGGGGAATTCCACCTCGACCACGGGCGCGATCTCCCGGAGCCGGATGCAGGTGTCGAGTGGGTTTTCGTCCACGGCGGGGAAGGAGGGGAGGTTTGTTGTCATTCAACGCCCTTGAAGGAGGAGGTCGGTAAGTGACCGATGATCACATCAAATATCCGTTGTGATCTAGAAACAACAGGACTCAGTGATCAGTAACGTGATGGTTACCTTGCGTTCGCTCGCGCCGGCTCAGCCCCGGTCGACGAGGGACCTGGTACGGCAACGTCGGGAACTTCAAGCCCACCCCACCTGGCATCCCATGCGCACATATTCGCGGGAAGGCAACGTTTGGATAGATTGCGTTTCGAGAAGATGCGGATTGCGAGGCAAGGGTGTCGGACGAACGACGTTCGCAGGCGATGAGACTGGGCTTGCGACCATACGGGTGGATGCTCGTGTTGGCCGTAGCAGTCCTTCTCGCAGACCAAATTTCCAAGTTCTGGGCGCTTTCGGCGCTTTCGGGCGGTGAGGGCATCACGGTGATCCCGCAGCTGATCCAATTGCGGCTGCTGTTGAACTCCGGTGCCGCGTTCTCGATCGGCGAGGGGGCGACGTGGGTGTTCACCCTGACGACGGCCGCCGCGGTTGCCGGCATCCTGTACGTCGGACGTCGGCTGCGCTCGACCGCCTGGACCGTCGTGCTGGGTACGTTGCTGGGCGGCGCCACCTCCCATCTGCTTGACCGTCTCTTTCGCGCTCCTGGCTTCGCCCAGGGTCACGTCGTCGACTTCATCGACTATGGCGGCCTGTTCGTCGGCAACGTCGCCGACATCGCCCTCACCGGAAGCTGTGCCCTCCTCCTGCTGCTCAGCCTGCGTGGCGTCCCTCTCGGGGTCGTGGCCGACAAGGGGGATCCATCCGCTTAGCGCATGCCCCGGCGTGACGAGCGGTGCCGGTGCCACTGGTCGCCATGAGCGCCGGGGGCCGGTTCAGCGGAGGGTGGCGGTGAAGGTGCGGCCGTAGGCGTGGCGGGTCGTCGCCTGGACCAGGGTGCCGCCCGGCACGGGCCGTACCGTCACGCCTTCGTCGGCCGAGTCGAGGCGGAGAGGCGCGCCGTGCAGGACGACGGAGACGCGCTCGCGTTTCATCGTGGGGTCGGACAGCGCGACGACCGTGCGCTTCCCGGACTTGACGATGACCGAGGCGGGGCCGTCGATGAGCAGGTGCTCGACGTGGCGCGGGCCGTCGGCGAAGACGTTGGCGGCGACGATCCCGAGGCTCTTGTGCCTGATCGCCTGCACGTGCCGGTTGTTGACCAGGACGGCCAGCGGGCCGTTCGCGTAGCCGCGCAGGCGGGTCTCGGTCGCGTTCGGGACCAGGGCGTAGGCGAGGGCGGGGACGTCGCCCGTGGCGGGGTGCGTGATCGAGGCGGTGAAGACGTTCTTGGTCACGCTGGTGTCGGGATTGGACACGCGCACGACTCTGCGGCTGCGCGTCACCGTCTCCAGCCCGGCCGCGACGGGCTGCTCGGTGAAGAAGGCGTAGCCGACCGCGGTGCCGCGGGTGCCGTTGGCGTAGCGCAGCCAGCGTGGCGGCGTGGTGCCGCTCGCCTGCCAGGCCCGGCCGCCCCAGCCCTCGCCGGTGAGCGTGACCGCGTCGCCGGGAGCGGCGATGCGGCTGTCCACGGTGGTCACCGCCTCGCGGCCGCCCTGACCGGAGACGCCCGCGGCCAGCACCACGATCTCGTCGTCGAGCATGAACCAGGACTTGGTCGCGCCGGCGTTCCGGTACACGACGAAGTCGTCGGGCAGGATGCCCGCCTGCTTGGCGGTGTAGGCGGCGTCGTCGGACTGGACCATGCCGGCCGCGCCGTACGCGCCGAGCGTCGCGCCGCCGGAGAAGGCGTTCCCCGCGCGGGGGAAGTACACGTAGGTGTTCTGGGATTCCGAGGAGGAGGTGAAGTTCAGCGGATGGCCCGGGTTCTCGTACCAGAACCGGCCGTACAGCTCGGGCACCGTCCGCCGCTCCTCCACCGGCGCGGTGACCCCGGCCAGCCGGTACGGCGAGACGGCCGTGTAGTAGTCGACGCCGAAGACCTCGCGCTGATCCTCGCCCGCGAGGTAGAGGTAGTAGGCGCCGTCGCCCTGGAACCAGGGCATGAGGTTCTCGCCGTTCATGTACTCGTATTTGCTGATCCGGTCGGAGCTGCGCGCCAGGGCGAAGGCGTAGCCGGGGCGCCGGTGGACGGTCCTGTCCATCGCGTTGTACGCCATGCAGCGCTCGGGCGGGTTCAGGTCGGCGGCCGGGACGGCGGAGTCGGCGCGGATGGCCGCGTAGCGGGCGACACTGACCGGGGAGGCGAAGGTGGCAGTATCGGCGGCCGGCAGGAACTTGACGTACTTCTTCAGGGCGAGGGCGTCAGCGCCCTCGACATGGTCGGCCAGGTCGGCGATGGCCTCCACGATCACTCCGACGTCGGCGTAGCCGGTGGTGGTGCGCGAGACAGCCCGCCCCTTGACGATCTCCATCATCCACCCCTCGAAGATCAGCGGGGCGAAGCCGTCGGCGATCCAGCGGTACACCACGCCTGCCAGGTCGGAGGCGCCGCCGCTCGTCGCGCCCTCGAGTGTCTTGAGGGTCTGTACGACGCGGGTCAGCAGGATGCGCCCGTAGGAACCGGTGTAGGCGACCGAGTGGTGCTGGATGAAGGAGCCGTCGCGGTAGTAGCCGTCGGTGACCCCGTGCTGAAGGTTGTAGGGGTCGACCGTGGCGAAGACGGTGGCCTGGTCGGAGATGGCCTTGCCGACGCGGGCGTCGTCGGCGGTGAGCGCGCCCTGCAGGATCCGGTTGGCGGTGATGTCGGCCAGGTTCGCCCCGGTGTGGAAGCGCGAGTCGAGGTCGACGTCGCCGTTCTTGCCGTTGCGCAGGTAGGCGTCCATCGAGGCGATGTACGTCGCCGTCAGGTCGGGCCGTTCCTCCCGCACCCGGTCGGCCAGCAGGACCAGCGTCCTGCTCACCTGGGTGGAGATGCCGATCTCCCAGTTGTACCAGTTGCCGTAGTAGCCCTTGGACTGGTCACCGTAGTAGCGCTCGTGCAACCACAGCAGACCGTCGACGACCCGCCTCTGGACGGCGGTGTCGTTGTCGAGCTCACCGCCCGGCGTGCGGGTCGCGAGCGCGATCTCGTACAGGTACTGGAAGGCCAGCTGCAGCTTGGCGTCGTCGGTGCCGAGCTTCAGGCCGGCGAACAGCTCGCCGTCGCCCGCCTTGTCCATGGCGGCCAGCCGCTGTTTGGCGGTCGCGACGATGGCCGCGAGCTTGCCGGCGACCTCGGGCCGGGCGTTGACGTCCGGGGTCCCCGCGAAGATCGCCACGGTGTTGGCGAGCAGCCGCGCGTGATCGATCCCCGCCGCGGCGCGCGCGGGGGTGGCCGCGGCGAGCAGACCGGCGGCGGGGAGCAGGGAGAGAACCTGGCGACGGGACATGTGCGGCACGGCGGGCTCCAGGCCGTTGGGGGGATATGCCGGGCTCACCTTACATGATCTATTTTGCCGGTCCAGGGTATGCGCGAAGCCAGGCTTTCAAGGCAGTGCGGACAGGCAGGAGTCAGCGTGGCAGGCCGACGCCGCGGGCGATCAGGCCGCGCTGGATGTCGTTCGTGCCGCCGCCTACGACGTACATCACCGACAGGCGCAGGCCGTACTCGAAGGCGCCTTCACCTGGCACCCCGGGGACCTCGGCCGACAGGGCGGCCCGCGGGCCGAGGATGTCGAGCACCGCCTCGCCGAACTCCTCGGCCAGCTCGCCCCCCATGACCGCGGCCATCGGCGCGTGCAGGCGTGAGTCGCCGCCGGCCTTGATGGCCGAGGCGACCAGGGCACGGTTGGCCTGCACGCCGACCGCGAGATCCCGCAGGCGGGCGCGGCGGGCCGAGCCTCGTGGCCCGACGCTCTCGGGAGCGGCGCGGACGATGGCCAGCAGGTCGTCGAGCTGCCGGTGCAGGGCGGCGGCGATGTTGCCCATGGTGATGCGCTCTCCTGCCAGGGCGTCGGTGATGACCTTCCAACCGCCGTTGACCTCGCCGACGCGCATGCTGTCGGGGACGCGTACGTCGTCGTAGAAGACCGTGCAGGAGATCTCGCCGGACAGCGCGCGGTGCTGCTGGACGGTGATGCCGGGGGTGTCCATCGGGATCAGGAAGACGGTGATCCCGGCGTGCCGGGGCTGGGCGCCGGAGTCGGTGCGGGTGGCCAGCCACACCCAGTTGGCGGTGTGGCCGCCGGTGGTCCAGAGCTTCTGCCCGTTGATCACCCAGTCGTCGCCGTCGCGTACCGCGCCTGTGCGAAGGGAGGCCAGGTCAGAGCCTGCCTCGGGCTCGCTGTAGCCGAGGCAGAAGTCCACCTCGCCACGGCGGATGAGCGGGAGGAAGGTGTCCTTCTGCGCTTGGGTGCCGTGCTTGAGTATGGAGTTGCCGAGCAGCATCACGGCGCCCAGCGCCTTGCTCACGGGGGCGCGGTGGTAGGCGGCCTCCTCGTTCAGGATGACCTCCTCGGCGAGGGACGCGCCGCGCCCTCCGGCCTCCGGTGGCCAGGCCATGCCGAGCCAGCCGCGTTCGGCGATCTCGCTGACCAGGTCCTTGTCGACGGCCATCCCGATCGTGCTGGAACGTCCCGCGAACAGCTGCCTGACCTGGGCGCGGAACACCTCCGCGGGCTCCCCCGCATCCGCTGCGGGCAGCGTGTCATCCCCCTCGACCAGCACGTCCGCGACGTCGCCCGCCGCCCGCGCGAAGGTCTGCAGCCGCGTCACATCACCGTGTACGCGGCGGAACAGCCACGGGGCCTCGTGTTCCTCGAAGTAGCCGATGGCGGCCAGCGTGTGGTGGGCGCCGAGCTGGACGCGAGGCGCCGCCGCGCGAGCGTGCTCCGCGGCGATCTCGGCGGCGAGCAGGCGGTCGTCGCCACCCAGTTCGAAGGCGCGGATGGCGTCATCCGTCAGCAGGCCGCCCGCGCTCACATCGATCTGACAGGCGGCGACGCGCTGCTGGACCGCGCCGAAGGAGCCGATGACCTTGCCGAACTGACGGCGCTGCGTGGCGTGCTCGACGGCCAGCTCGTGCGCGCGGCCGGCGGCGGCCAGGGCACGCACCGCGAGCTGCAGGCGGAGCAGCACGATCGCCTCGTCGGCGTCCTCGGCCGAGACGTCCACGTGCGCTTCCGTCTCCCCCGGAGCGGCGTCCGACCAGTCAGGGGCGGCCAGCCCAGGAGTGGCTCGCACCTCGGTCAGGGGGCTCAGCGTCACGGAACCGCCCCCACACGGGATCGCCAGCAGGTGGGTCGCCTCGGCGGCGGCGTCCAGGTGCCGCGCCCGGCCGTCGTCGCCCGGAATCGCGGCGACGACGCGCATCCGCCCGCTGGTGATCGCCTCCAGCACCCGCTCGTCGTGCTGGAACAGCCGAGTGGCGAGATAGGCGTCCAGCAGGGGCAAGGGACAGGCCACCCGGCCGAGCTCGCGCACCGCCGCGAAAGCAGGGGCCAGCGCGCCCTCGGTGCCGAGCTCGAACCAGCCCTGGGCGGCCGCGGCCGGCCACACCTCGCCGAGCCCACCGGCGTTCGCGGCGCGGGCATCCGGCCATGTGCGGGCCAGCACACCGCGCACGGCTTCGGCGAACGCGGCGGCCTCCTGATCGCTCACGGCAACAGTCTTGATCACGACGACTCCCAATTGCTGAACGGTATCCGTCTCTTAAACTTAAATCAGACGGTAAGCGTTCCGCAATGCAGGAGTGCGGGTCAGCGGTTCACGGCGGCGAGCAGGAAGCCCACCAAGCGGTTCGCGAACTCGCCGGGGTCCGCCGCGAGCCGCTCACGCAGGCCGGCCGGCGTGGCCATGACGTGCATCATGGCGCCGCCGCACAGCAGGTCGAGCAGCATCGTCACCGGAGTCTCCGGGGGCAGCTCGCCACGGTCGATCGCCCGCCTGACCAGGGCGCGAGCGGCGGAGGACTGCGAGGCACGCAACGCCTGCCAGGGCCCGTCGACGGCCGGGATGCCCTCCGCCTCCAGGCCCATGCGCAGGGCCGCGCGGCCCGCGTCGCCGAGGTAGAGATCGAGCATTTGCCGGGCGAGGCCGAGCAGATCGTCACGGACGTTGCCGGTGTCGACTTCGGTGATCGGCGCGATGCGCGAGGTCAGCGCGTCCAGCAGCAGCGCCTCGCGGCTCGGCCAGCGCAGGTAGATCGACGCCTTGCCGGCTCCAGACGCCCGCGCCACCGCCTCGATGCTGAAGCCCGCCCAGCCGCATTCGCCGTAGAGCGCGATGGCGGCGCCGGTGACCTTGCGATCGACCTCGGGGTCGCGACGCCTGCCCGCAGTGGTTGCCATCGGGCCTACCTCCTATTGCTGAACGGTTGCCGTCAGTATAGCCTGCACTCATTACGGACGACTTCCGTTCAGATTTCATGAAGGAGCAGCCATGCGTACCGCACTGACCGACATGCTGGGAGTGGCCGAGCCGCTCGTGGGGTTCAACCGGTCCCCTGCCGTGGTGGCGGCCGTCACCAACGCGGGCGGGTTCGGCGTCCTGGCCGCCACCGCGTACACGCCGGAGGAACTGGACGCCCAGCTCACCTGGATCGACAGGCAGGTGGGAGGCAAGCCGTACGGCGTGGACGTGCTGGTGCCGGCCAAGACCGCCAAGGGCGACGCCGCCGACCTCATCGCGAGCCTGCGCGCGCAGATTCCCGAGGAGCATCACGCGTTCGTGGCGGGACTCATGGACAAGTACGGCATTCCCGAGCGGAAGACCACGGAGGACGCGTCCGCGGACGAGCTGTCGGCCGCCATCAACCCTCAGGGGATCGAGGAGCTGCTCGACGTGGCGTTCAGCCACAAGATCTCGCTGGTGGCCAACGCGCTCGGCACCCCGCCGCCGTTCCTGGTGGAGCGGGGCAAGCGCGCGGGCGTGGTCGTGGCGGCACTGGTCGGCTCGGCCAAACACGCCCGGCGCCAGCTGGAGGCGGGAGTCGAGCTGCTCATCGCCCAGGGCACGGAGGCAGGCGGGCACACGGGGACGATCGCCACGATGATCTTCACGCCGGAGATCGTGAACATCGCCGGCGACGTGCCGGTGCTGGCCGCGGGCGGCATCGCCTCCGGGCGGCAGATGGCCGCCGCGCTCGCCCTGGGCGCCGCCGGGGTCTGGTGCGGGTCGGTCTGGCTCAACAGCCACGAGGACATCACCCCGCTGCCCGTCAAGACGAAATTCCTGGCCGCGAACAGCGGTGACACGGTCCGCTCCCCCACGCGTACCGGCAAGCCGGCCCGCCAGCTCCGCAGCGCCTGGCACGAGGAGTGGGAGCGGCAGGACAGCCCGGGAGCCCTGCCCATGCCGCTGCAGCCGATGCTGGTCAACGACGCGTGGGCACGCATCGACGCCGCCGCGAAGGAGGGCAACGAGGGGGCCCTGCGCCTGGAGTCGTTCTTCATCGGCCAGGTCGTCGGCTCCTTCCAGCAGCTGCGCCCGGCCGCGGACATCGCCAGGCAGCTCGTCGACGACTGCGCCGCACGCCTGCGCGAGCTGTCGGGGCTGCTCTCCTGAGGACGCCGAACCGGACGATTATCGTCCGTTGACCCGATGCATTCCGCATTTTAGGTTGAGGACAGTGACGCAGATCACTCCACGCCCCCGGTGAGGTGACCTTCCATGTCTCTTGACGACGCGACGACTCAGTTCCTCAAGCAGATGAGTGAGGCAGGCGGCAAGCCGCTGCACGAGATGACGCCCGAGGAGGCGCGCGCCATGGGCGGCGCGCTGGGCGACCTGTACGGCAAGGGCCCGGAGATGGCCCGCGTGGAAGAAGCCGTGATCGAGGCGGCGGACGGAGGATCGTTCGGGGCACGCGTCCTGATCCCGGTGGAGGACCCGCGGGCGGTGATCGTGTACTACCACGGCGGCGGCTGGGTCGTCGGCGCCATCGACGAGTTCGACACCCTGGGAAGGATGCTGGCGCACCGGACGAGCTGCACCGTCGTCCTCGTCGACTACCGGCTCGCCCCCGAGCACCGCTACCCCGTCGCGGCCCGGGACGCCTACGACGCGCTGTGCTGGGCCGCGAAGGGACCGGGGCGGGGCCTGCCGGTCATCGTGGCCGGGGACAGCGCGGGCGGCAACCTGTCGGCCGTCGTGGCCCAGCGCAGCCGCGACGAGGGCGGCCCCGCCATCGCGCTGCAGGTCCTCATCTACCCGGTGACCGACCACGACCTGGACAACGCCTCCTACACCGACCCCGCCAACCAGCTCATGCTGAGCCGCGACAGCATGGTGTGGTTCTGGGACCACTACGCACCCGACCCGGCCGCGCGGGCGAACGCGGACGCCTCTCCGCTGCGGGCCCAGGACCTGTCGGGCCTGCCGCCGGCCGTCGTGCTGACCGCTGAGCACGACGTGCTGCGGGACGAGGGCGAGGCCTACGCCGAGCGGCTGCGCCAGGCCGGCGTCCCGGTGCGGTTCAAGCGGTTCGAGGGCCAGATGCACGCCTTCTTCACGATGGTGAACGTGCTGCCCGGCAGTGCGGCGGCGCTCGCCATGGTCGTCGAGGCGATCGACGGGAGCCTGCGATGAATTACGACGCCGTCGTCGTCGGCGCGGGCTTCGCCGGCATGTACATGCTGCACCGGCTGCGCGGCCTGGGCCTGGCCGTCCGCGTCTTCGAGACCGGCGACGGCGTCGGCGGCACCTGGTACTGGAACCGCTACCCGGGCGCCCGCTGCGACGTCGAGAGCATGGAGTACTCCTACTCCTTCGACGAGGATCTCCAGCAGGAGTGGGAGTGGAGCGAGCGCTACCCGTCCCAGCCGGAGATCCTGCGTTACGCCAATCACGTCGCCGACCGCTTCGACCTGCGCGGGGACATCCAATTCGAGACCCGGGTGACCCGCGCCGGCTACGACGGGACCGCGAACCTGTGGCGTGTGGAGACCGACCGCGGCGACCACGTGTCGGCGACGTACCTCATCACCGCGGTGGGCTGCCTGTCGGCGGCCCGGATACCCGGCTTGCCCGGCGTCGGATCCTTCCAGGGGCCCAGCTACCACACCGGGCGATGGCCGCACGAGGGCGTGGACTTCGCCGGACAGCGGGTCGCCGTCATCGGCACCGGCTCCTCCGGAATCCAGGCCATCCCGGTGATCGCCGCGCAGGCGGAGCACGTGACGGTGTTCCAGCGCACCGCCAACTACAGCCTGCCCGCCTGGAACAGGCCCATGGACCCGGAGTACGCGCAGTGGGTGAAGGCCAACTACGCCGAGATCCGTGCCGCCATGCGCACCTCCACCGCGGGCGTCATGTCCAGCTCCAACACGGCATCGGCGCTGGAGGCGACGGAGGAGGATCGGCTGCGGGAATTCGAGACCCGCTGGGCCAAGGGCGGCACGGCGTTCCTCGGCGCCTATGGCGACATCGCGATCAATCCCGAGGCCAACGAGATCAGTGCCGAGTTCGTCCGCGAGAAGATCCGCGAGATCGTCGCGGATCCGCAGGTGGCCGAGCTGCTGGCGCCCAAGGACCATCCCATCGGCAGCAAGCGGATCTGCATCGACACCGGCTACTACGCCACCTACAACCGCCCCGACGTGACCCTGGTCGACGTGCGCGACGCGCCGATCGAGGAGATCACTCCGACCGGCGTGCGCACCGCCGACGCGGAGTACGCCGCCGACATGATCGTGTACGCCACCGGCTACGACGCCATGACCGGTCCGCTGCTCGGCATCGACATCACCGGCAAGGGCGGCCTGTCGCTGCGGCGCAAGTGGGAGGCCGGGCCACGTACGTACCTGGGGCTGATGACGGCGGGCTTCCCCAACATGTTCACCATCACCGGCCCAGGCAGCCCGTCGGTGCTCAGCAACATGATCGTCTCCATCGAGCAGCACGTGGACTGGATCGCCGATTGCCTGGAACGGCTGCGGGCCGGCGGCATCGCCACCATCGACGCCGACCCGCTGGCCGAGGACGCCTGGGTGGACCATGTCAACGAGGTCGCCGGCCGCACTCTCTACATGCGGGCGAACTCCTGGTATCTGGGCGCCAACATCCCGGGCAAGCCCCGGGTGTTCATGCCGTACGTCGGCGGCGTCGGCGCCTACCGGCAGAAATGCGACCAGGTCACGGCGGACGGCTACGCGGGATTCGTGCTCTCCGCCTGACCGCCGAGGATCACCCCGTCGGCCAGGTGCTCCTTCACGGCGACGAAGATCAGCCAGAAGCGCTGGTGCGCGCCAGCAGGTCGGGCGTCAGCGCGGGGCATCGCCCGCTCCAGGGCGGCGCCGCCGAGCACGCCCATCACGCCGATCACCTCGATCGCGCTCTCGCGGGTGACCGGGGCGGCCCTGCGCACCCGGCTGGGCATCGCCTCGATCAGCCCTTCGGTGACGAGCTGGGCGATCTCCTCGCGAACGGGGGAGGTTGAGCCTCGAGGCTATGTCGGCGTCCTTGATGACCTCGCCGTGACGCGGCACACCGCTGACGATCTCGGCTCGCAACTGCCGTGCGGCCGCCTCGCCTCGGGTGGGGACACCGTGAAGGCCACTACTGTTTCCTCCAGGAGGTAACCCGTGTCCGTACCCGCGATCAGGACAGCCGGACCCGGTCGCCCCCGCGACGCGGAGGTCGGCCGCAAGGCGCTGCAGGCGGCCATCGAGCTCTACGCCGAGCTCGGCTGGGCCAAGTTCACGCTCGACGCGGTCGCGCGGCGGGCCGGGATCGGCAAGGCCGCCATCTACCGGCGCTGGCCCAGCCGGGAGAAGCTGGTCATGGACGCGCTGGAGTGGGAACTGGCGACGCCCGCCCTGACCATCGACACCGGCAACCTGCGGGACGATCTCCGCGAGCTGGCTCGCGCCATGATGGACCACTACCTCGGCCCGCATGGGCTGGCCGGGCTGCGGCTGCACGTGGAGGCGCGCGCCTACCCGGAGCTCTTCGCCGACCTGTCCGCCACGATCCGCCGCTCCAGGGTGCTGAACGCCCGGGCGGTCATCCGCCGCGCCATCGCCCGCGGAGAGCTGGGCGAGCACGCCTCCTCCTCCCTCATCCTCGACACCCTCCTCGGCGGAGTCCTGAACCACGTGCTGGCCACGCCGGAAGACCTGCGGCCGAAGATGACCGCGGGAAGCGCGCGCTACATCGAGGAGGTCACCGGGTTCGTCCTCACGGCCGCCACGGCGATCTACCCTCCTCCTGCCGGCCTCTGACAACCGGCTCAGAGGATGATGAGAGAGTCACCACGACGCTCGCGGAGAGCGGCGAGAACCTCCGCGATCGGGCCGCCCTTCGCTTCCTCGCGCGCGTGCCAGACGACGCCGAGCTGGAAATGGAGCTCCGGGTCGTGCAGCGGCACGAGGACGAGGCCGACCTCGCCGAAGACGCGGCCCGAGATGGTGCTGAGGGTGGCCAGCGACAGGGCGCGCGAGTGGGTGATGTGCGCCGCGATCTGGACCACGTCGTTGTGCGGCAGCTCGCGGATCCGGGTGATGCCGCCCTCGCGCAGGTGATCGCGGAGCCCGTTCATCACCAGGGGGTGCACTTTGTGCGAGGTGAGCAACATCTCCCGGTCGGCGAGGTCACCCACCGTGAGCTCGGAGCGTCCGGCGAGCGGGTCGTCGGCACGCATGACGACGGCGAAGCGGTACTCCGCGAGCGCGAGACTGGCGAGTCCCGGGTCGTCCACGGGCAGGTGCGCCACGGCGATGTCCAGCTTGCGGGCGGCCAGCAGACCGAGCAGCCCCGCCGACGGCTCCAGGGTCACCGGCAGCTCGACCCCCGGGGCGATCTTCTCGAACGTCTCCAGGACCAGGTCCAGGACCTGGGTGGGGGCGAGCGGGGTGGCCCCCACCCGCACGACCGCCGGCGCCGCGGCGGCTCCGGCGGCCAGCTCGGGCAGCGCGTCGAAGCGGGCCAGGACATCACGGACGGGGCCGAGGAACGTCCGCCCGAACGGCGTCAGCTCCACTTGGTGGTAACGGCGGTCGAACAGGTCGGCGCCCAGCTCCTTCTCCAGCTCGCGGATGCGGCGGCTGAGCGGGGAGGACGTCACGTGCAGCCGCCCGGCGGCACGGCCGAAGTGGAGCTCCTCGGCCACGGCCACGAAGTATCTGAGCTGCTGGATGTCCACCCCGCCCAGCGTAATCAGCCGTTGGCGGGGTGGAACACCGGGATCGCCTCACCCCCTTCGGGGCGCTCGAAGGCGACACGTACCGGCATGCCGCCGTACACGTCCTCGGGCGCGGCGCCGATGATCTGGGCCTGGAGCCACGGCCCCTCGTCCAGCTCGACGATCGCGACCACCATGGGCGGCGCGCCCTTGGTGTGCACCACCGACCAGCTCACCACCAGCCCCGTCCCGGCGGCAGGCGTCCAGGACGGCTCCGGGGACGCACAGCCCGGGCAGGTGCGCGCCTGCGGCGCCGCGAAGGCGCCGCACTGGCCGCAGCGCCGGATCAGCAGTTCGCCGCGCGCGGTGCCGTCGAAGAACTCGGCGGTGGCCGCGTCGCGGTGGACGATTCCCACGGGCATCGGCATGCTCCTATCGCGCGTGCGGGCTGAGGACGAGGGTGGAGTGGTGGTCGAGCAGGCCGCCGTTGCCGCTGACCAGCACGAGGTCGTTGCGGGGAGCCTGGCGCTCGCCGCCCTGGCCGCGGGCCTGGATGACGGCCTCCGACAGCGGCGTCATGCCCCACATGTAGTAGGAGGAGAGCTGGCCGCCGCCGGTATTGACGGCCAGGCTCCCCTCCGGTCCGAGCACGCCGCCGGCGACGAAGGGGCCGCCCTCGCCCTTGGCGCAGAAGCCGTAGTCCTCCAGCGAGATGAGCGCGGTGTAGGTGTAGCAGTCGTACAGCTCGGCCACGTCGATGTCGGCGATCGTCACCCCGGCCATCTTCAGCGCCGTCGGGCCTGACAGGGCGGCACCGCTGACCAGGCCGAACTCGCTGTCTCTGCCCATGACGTACCCGGGGTGCGCCTGCCCCCAGCCGAGGATGTGCACGGCGGGCTGGGCGAGGTCGGCGGCCCGGTCGGCGGAGGTGACGACGACCGCGACACCGCCGTTGCTGACCAGGCAGCAGTCGAGCAGGTGGAACGGCTCGGCGATCCACCGGGAGCTCTGGTGGTCCTCGAGGGTGATCGGGTCGCGCATCTGGGCCAGGGGGTTTCTGGCCGCCCAGGCGCGCTGGGCGACGGCTATGTGGCCGAGTTGCTCGCTCGTGGTGCCGTACGTCTGCATGTGCCTGCGGGCGGCCAGCGCGTACATGGTGTTGGCGCTGTAGATCCCCGAGGCGGCGGTCAGGCCCTGCCAGCCGGTGAGCCTGCGACCCGCGCCGGCGTAGGCCGCGCCGCCTCCCGTCGACTTGTCCTTCAGCGGCGCGTCGGCGAAGACGCAGGCCACGACGTCGGCCATGCCGGAGGCCACGGCCATGGCGGCGTACTGGACCATGGCCCCGGCCGACGAGCCGTACGCCTGCACCTCCGACAGCAGGCGCAGGTGGCGCAGTCCGAGATCGCGCTGCAGGCCCAGGCCGACGTCGCCGGTGATGCCGGTGTTGGTGAGCAGGCCGTCCACCTCGTGCAGCTCCAGCCCCGCGTCGGAGACGGCGAGCCGTACGGCGTCCGCGGCGAACTCGGGAGCGGTGCGGCCGTAGACCTTGCCCATCTCGGTGATGCCGAGACCGGCGATGACGGGTGCCCTGTCAGTTGCCATGGTCATCGGCCCTCCCACACGGGGGCGCGCTTCTCGGCGAAGGCGCGCGGCCCCTCCTTCGCGTCCGCCGATCGCATGATCGCGGCGCCCTCGGCGGCGGTCCGCTCCCACGCGGCCCGCTCCGAGGGGATCGTGCCGTCCGAGATCCCGCGCGCGATCCGCTTGCTGGCCTGCACCGCGAGCGGCGCGTTGGCGCTGACCGCCTCGGCCAGGGCGAGCGCGGCGGGGACCACCTGGTCCTGTGGCACGACCCGGTTGACCAGGCCGAGCCGCAGGGCCTCGGCCGCCGTCACGGGCTCGCCGGTCAGCAGGATCTCCATGGCCACCTTGGCCGGCAGCTGCGCGGCCAGCCGGAACGCGCCGCCCGCGCCCGCGATGATGCCGCGCTTCACCTCCGGCAGCCCGAACCGGGCCGTCTCGGCGGCCACCACCAGGTCGGCCCACAGGGCGATCTCGGTGCCGCCGCCGAGGGCGAAGCCGTTGACTGCGGCGACGACCGGCTTGGCGATCGGATGCGTCACGCACCCGGCGAAGCCCCAGTGCGGCTTGAAGCCCTCGGTGGAGAACTCCCCGCGGGCCACCGCCTTGAGGTCGGCGCCGGCGCAGAACGCCTTGTCCCCGGCCCCGGTCAGGACCACGGCCCGGATCGCGGTGTCCGCGTCGGCCTCGTCCAGGGCCTCGCCGACGGCGCGGGTCAGCTCCGCGTTCACCGCGTTGCGTACCTCGGGACGGTTCAACATGATCAACATGACGTGGTCGCGGCGCTCGACGAGCGCGGCGGGCTCACCCATGGTCAACTCCTTCAGATGGTTCTTCCAGCACGCCCGCCTCGATGAGCGCCTGGATCTCCGGCTCGGCAAGGCCGAGCAGCTTCGTCGCCACCAACCGGGTGTGCTCCCCCGCCAGGGGCGCCGGGCGCAGCTCCGGGTCGGCCGCCCCGTGGAAGGTCGCCGGGCCGTTCTCGGTCCGCATGGGGTGCTCGATGTACGGGTGGCGCATCTCGCGCAGGAATCCGCGCGCGGTGAGCTGGGGGTCGTCGAGGTACTCGATGACGCGCTGCATCGTCCCGGCCGGCACGCCGGCCGCTTGGAGGCGTTCCATGGCCTCGCGAGGCGGCGTGGCCGCCGTCCACACGGTCACGGCGGCGTCGACGATCTCGCGGTGCGCGCGGCGGCCCGCGGCGGTGGCCAGCCGGGCGTCGGCGAGCAGGTCGGCCCGGCCGATGGCGCCGCACAGGCTCTGCCACTGCTCGTCGCCCTCGACGCTCACCACACACCACTCGTCGTCGCCCGCGCACGGGTAGACGCCCTGCGGCGCGTCCCATTCCCCCGTGTTGCCGTGGGCGGTGAACGTGCCGGGCTCCAGCGACTCGCGCAGGAAGCTCGTGGACAGCTGGGTGAGGATGGTCTCGGCCTGGGAGACGCTGACCGTGCCGCCCGTCCCGGTACGCCGCCGCCGGATCAGCGTGGCCAGCACGGCGACGGCGCCGACCCGCGCGGCGATGTGATCCGGGTAGATGGTGATCGCGTCACAGAACCCGGCCTCGACGCCGGTGTCACGCCAGAGCCCGGTCAGCCCGGTGGAGGCGCGCACGAGGGGGCCGTAGCCCATGCGCCGGCTCCATGGCCCGGTCGAGCCCAGGGCGCTGCTGTCGGCCATGATGATGCGCGGGTTCAGCTCGCTGATGACGTCGTAGCCGAGCCCCAGCGACTCCAAGGTGCCGGGCTTGAAGTTGGACAGGATCACGTCGGATTCGGCGGCGAGCCGCTTGAAGATCTCCAGACCCTCGGGCGAGCGGAGGTTGATTCCGGCGCTGAGCTTGTTGCGGTGTCCCCAGGCGAAGCCGGCGCTGATGGTCTCGCCGGTCAGCGACTGCCGGCTGCCGTCCGGGTAGGCCCGGCTCTCGATCTTGATGACTTCGGCGCCCTGGTCGGCGAGCAGCCGGCCGAGCTCGGCGCCGACCACGATGACCCCGAGGTCCAGCACCCTCAGCCCCTCCAGGGGCCGCCGCCGGGAAGCGGCGTCCGGCGTCGCGGGCACGGCGGGAGCCGGCTCGGCGAAGACCTCGTCGTTGTGCTCGCCCACCTCGGGGGCCCGGCGCCGGAATCCGGCCCGTACGCCGTTCAGCTCGACGTACCCGGACGGCACGCGGCCGGTCAGCCCGGGGGCGATCTCGGCGTCGAGCAGTCCTCCTCGCGCGAGGAAGTGGGGGCTGGTGAGCACCTCGCCGGGCTCGAGCAGCGCCGCGATCGGCACGCCGCGCTCCTGGCCCTGGGCGACGAGCTCGTCCCTGGTCCTGTCCTTGAACAGG
Source organism: Nonomuraea sp. CA-141351 (assembly GCF_050944675.1). NCBI lineage: Bacteria > Bacillati > Actinomycetota > Actinomycetes > Streptosporangiales > Streptosporangiaceae > Nonomuraea > Nonomuraea sp. CA-141351. The sequence continues at coordinate 5,397,576 of NZ_CP191982.1, read as the reverse complement.
TCGCCGATCAGGGCGTGCAGCCGCTCGGTGGCGCCGTACCGGCCCGCGAGGGTGTCGTATTTGGGGTCGGCGAACTCCTCGGGCTCGCCCAGCCAGCCGAACATCCCCCGCCACTGCCGCTTGGCCAGCACGCAGATCCGCACGTATCCGTCGACGCACGGGAAGATCGGATAGAGGTTGCCTGCGTCGGGACGGCCGCGCGGCAGTTTCGTGGCCGGCACGCCGCCGGTCGCCGAACCGCCGATGCCGAAGCCCGGGTCCAGGGCCTGGGCGGTCATCTCGTACACCGAGCAGTCCACGTGGTCGCCACGCCCGGTCTCGAGCCGGTTCACGTACGCCAGCAGGCCGGCCCACGCCGCCTGGACGGCCGCCGACTCGTACGCCAGCGAGCCGGGCGGCACGACCGGCCCGCGGCCCGGGATGCCGGAACGCGACAGCACACCGCCGAGCGCCAGGTGCGTCCAGTCGGAGCCGATCCAGTCCCGGTACGGGCCGCTCTGGCCGAAGTCGGTGATCGAGATGACCACGAGGGCGGGGTTGCGGGCGAGCAGCGCGTCCGCACCGAGTCCGAGCCCGTCGAGGGTGCCGGGCCGTTCGGTCTCGATGAGGAAGTCGGCCCCGGCGGCGAGGCCCAGGAGCCGGTCGCGGTCGGCGGGGTCGTGCAGGTCCAGCGTGACTCCGCGTTTGCCGGCGTTGTGGGTGGCGAAGTAGAGGCTCACACCGTCGTGCAGCGGCTCCCGCCGCCGGGTCGCCGCGCCCCTGGGCGGCTCGACGCGGATGACGTCGGCTCCGAGGTCGGCGAGGAACCGGCCGCACATCTCGGCCTTGCCGTCGGCCAGGTCGATGACACGGAGACCGGCGAGGGGAAGACCCCCGGCTGCGGGCATGGTGAATCACCCCAACTGCGTGAAGGGCGTGCGCGGAGTACGCCAGACGTGACCTGTCCCGCGCGTCAGGGGGCCAGTGCCTCAGATCGGCGCGTCCGGATTGTTAATGACAGGTTTCCTGAGGCGAGAATGCCATGACGATTCCGGTCTGAAAACGTCCGAATCGGCAACGTGGCACGCGTCCCAATCGGCAACGTGCGCTGCCGGGCGTTGCGCGCGGGGACCGCCTCCCGCCGATCCACGGTGGACTGCCCTGTCCACAGTCAGGACACGTCCGGCGTGACCGTACCCCGCCATTCGGCGAACGCGAGAGGCGGCACATGGACGCCGGGCTCAGTCCTTGACGACCTCCACCCGGTAGCGGCCGTCGCCGTCACGGTGGGCGCCGTGGATGTCAGTGGCCAGGTCGGGGAAGGCCCGGTCGAAGTCCTCCAGAGCCCGCAGGTATGTCAGCAGCGGGCCGTCGGCCGGGCCGGTCGCCTCGCCGGGCATCAGCATGGGGATGCCGGGCGGGGTGACCACCACCGTGGCCGCGGCGACCCGGCCCGGCAGGTCGGCCAGCGGGACACGCTCGGTGCGGGCCCGGATCATGGCCTGGTAGCAGTCGGCGGGAGTCGACACCGGCTCGGGCAGGGTGGTGAAGACCTGGTCGAGCAGCTTCCCGAGCTCGGAGTCACGTAGTTTCTCGTGGACCAGGGTGCAGAACTTCTGCAGCGAGATCGCGGGCGGCCCGAAGCCCGGCAGCACCTCCGCCAGGGGCAGATCGTCGTCGTAGGCCTTCTTGAAGTCGGTGAGCGCGTCGATCAGCGTGCCCCACTTGCCCTTGGTGATCCCCATGGAGAACAGCACCAGCAACGTGTGGTCGCCGGTCTTCTCCACCACGATGCCGCGCCGCTGCAGGTAGGCGGCCACGACGCGGGCCGGGATGCCCCACTCGAGCGTGCCCGCGGCGGCGTCGGCGCCCGGGCAGGTGATCGTCACCTTGACCGGGTCGAGCAGGCAGTAGCCCTCGGACATCCCGTCGAACCCGTGCCACGCGGCCCCGGCCTCCAGAGTCCAGCAGCGGGGCTCGGCGCACAGCAGCGCCGGGTCGGCGTCGGCGAAGGGGATGGTCTTGCCGGTGCGCGGTTCGGTGATCGTGGGAGGCTGCCAGACGCCGAAGAACCAGCCGGGCCGCAGGCCGTCCTCGCGGATGCGGTCGGCCAGCCGTACCATCGCCTGCCGGAACCGGACCGCCTCGACGATCGCCTCCCCGGTGAGGAACGGCCCCGACGGGCCGTCCATCATCGCCGCCGCGACGTCCAGCGAGGCGATCATCGGGTAGAGCGGCGACGTGGAGGCGTGCATGAGGTAGGTCTCGTTGAACGCGTCGTAGTCGACCGGCGCCCGCTCCGCGGGGCGTACGTGGAGCATCGCCGCCTGCGACAGCGCGGCCAGCAGCTTGTGCGTCGACTGGGTGGCGAACACGGTGGGGCGGCCCGGGCCGGGCAGCGTGCGCTCGCCGATCGCCATGCCGTAGCGGCCGGCGTAGAGCGGGTTGAACCGGGCGTAGGCGAACCACGCCTCGTCGAAGTGCAGCCGCGGCACGCTGGCGCCCAGCAGCTCGCCGACCCGCACCGCGTCGTAGCACACCCCGTCGTACGTGGAATTCGTGATCACCGCGTACGTTGGCCCTCCGGCGGCGAGAGGGTGGGCGGCCACGCGCTCACGGACCGCGTCCGCCTCCAGCGCGGCGGGCGGGATCGGGCCCGCCAGGCCGAGCCCGTTGCGCTCGGGCACGAGGTAGACCGGGCGGGCGCCACTGATGGCCAGCGCGTGCTGGACCGACTTGTGGCAGTTGCGGTCCACCAGGACGGTGTCGTCGCGGGCGATCGCGTGGTGACCGACGATGCGGTTGGCGGTGGAGTTGCCGTTGACCACGAAGAACGTGCGGTCGGCGCCGAAGACGCGGGCGGCGTTGCGTTCGGCCTCTCCGATCGGGCCGGTGTGATCGAGCGGCGACCCCAGCTCGGTGACGGAGATGGACAGATCGGTGCGCAGCAGCCGCTCACCGTAGAAGTCGAAGAAGGCCCGCCCCACCGGCGACTTGAGGAACGCCACGCCCCCGGCGTGCGCCGGCGTGTGCCAGGAGTAGCGATGGTGATCCTGAAGGCGCCGCAGCGCGCCGAAGAACGGCGGAAGGATCTTCTCGGCGTACTGGTCGGCCGCGTAGGCGATGCGCCCGGCGATGAACTGCGGGGTGTCCTCCAGCGGGAAGACGTAGCCCTGGATGACCTCGTACACCCACAGCGGGAGCTCCTGCTCCTGCGTCATCAGGAAGACGGGCAGGCCACGGAACCGCTTGGACACCGCGCCCAGCAGGTCCTCGGCCCCCGGCGCGTCCCACGCCGCCAGCACCGCCGCCAGCGACGCGTCCGACCCGACCACCGCCAGGGCGTCCTCGGCCCGGTGGGTCCAGCGCACCTGGAGCCCGAGCTCGTCCATCGCCGCGCACACGCGGCGGATCTGCTCGGCGAGTGCCGAATCGGCGTCGGGACGTTCGGTGACGGCGGCCAGAACCGTTCGCTCCATGCGGGACTCCATGATCGGGGGAAGGGGCGGGACCCGACCTAAGCAATAGTAACGGTGCGCGATCGAATGGCAACCTTACGTAATGTCCGCGACGGTTTTCGGTCAGGCGCTCGCCCGGGGTCAGATCAGTTGCGGGGCGATGATGAGGAACTGCCCGCGCGGAGTCGTCGTCGAGAGTTCAGAGCAGGTAGATCGCTATAAAATGTCCGTTCGCGTGTATGTGACGTCCTCCGCCGCATCCCGCAGGCGGGTCAGGCGTTGTGGGCGTTCGCGGGTGGGTTCGAGTGGTCGTGATCGGGAATGGCGTGATTCGGATTCTGATCGCGGAGGACATGCACATCCTTCGCGAAGCGCTGGTCGAGTTGCTGTCACTCGAGGACGACATCACGGTGGCGGCAGGAGTCGCCTCAGGTCTGGAGATCGTGCCCGCCGCGCTGGAGCACCGGCCCGACGTGGCCGTGATCGACATCGATCTGCCGGGACTGGATGGCATCTCAGCGGCAGCCGAACTGCACGACCTGCTGCCCGAATGCCGCGTCCTCATCCTGACAGCGTTGACCAAGCCGGGCACCCTGCGCAGGGCGCTCGGCGCGCAGGTCGCCGGATTCGTCCCGAAAGACATCCGCCCGGCCGAGCTGGCCGCGGCGATCAGGGCCGTCGCCGCGGGCGGGCGGGTGGTGGACCCGGCCCTGGTCTTGGTGGCGTTGGAGGCGCCGGACAGCCCGCTCACCCAGCGGGAGACCGAGGTGTTGCGCCTTTCGGCGAGCGGGGCCCAGCCCGCCGAGATCGCCGAGCGGCTCTTCCTGACCTACGGCACGGTCCGTAACTACCTCACTTCAGCAGTCACTAAGCTGGGAGCCCGCAACCGGGTGGACGCCATCCGGATCGCCACCGAGGCTGGGTGGATCTGACCTGAACTCGGCGACCACCTCGAACCTGCCACCGGGGTGACGCACCGCCGTCAAGCGCCCGCCGGTGCGCTGCGCGAGGCTGCGGAGCCCGGATCCGTGCCGCCCCGGCGTGGAGGATCCGGCTCGGGCGACGGACATGGCGCCGTCGTTGACCACGCGCAACCGTACGACCTCTTCGGTGCCGGAGACGGTGATCTCACACGTCCGGGCCTGGCTGTGCCGCAGGACGTTGGTGATGGTCTCGCGGAGCGCGGTGGCCACCGCCGTGTCGGCCTCGGCCGGCATCGGGCCTGTCTCGACCTTTGCCACCGCCTCGATCCCGGCGGCCTTCAGCACCTCACGCGCCGCGTCCAGCTCGGCCGTCAGCCGCAACTCGACCCGGTCGCCGGCGATGGACCGCAGCTCTGCCAGGGCCTGTTCGACCAGCGGCAAGAGCGAGGCGAGCTCGGTCCTGGCCCGGTCGGGGTCCGTGTCCAGCAGACGATCGGCCAGCTCGCCCTTGAGAGCGACAGCCGACAGGCTGAAACCGAGGACGTCGTGCAGGTCGCGCGCGACCCGGGTCCGTTCTCGCCGTACCGCGGCCTGGGCGAGCTCATGCCGGGCCCGGTCCAGTACGCCGACCAGCCCGGTGAGGCGCCCCAGGCTGTACACCAGCCACGCGAGCATGACATGACCGCCGAAGTTGGCGAGCGCGTTGAGGGTGGAACCCCCGGCCGTGGTGGCGTCGTACAGGAGCCATGCCAGATGCCCGGCCAGGACGACACCGGCGATCGCCCACGATCGAGGCGGGCGCACGGTGAGCAGCACCTTGCCGGTGAAGAAGCTCAGCACGCGGTCCCAGGAGCCGGGGATGAACGCGAGGGGAAGCAGGAACAGCACGCCCTGCACGACGAACGTGGCACGGGTCTGCGGCATCACCTGCAGGATCACGATCCCGGCGAGCCCGAGCAATGCCCAGGTCAGCGTCGGCGGGCCGATGTGCTCCCAGTAGTACAGGTTGATCATCACGAGCACGCACTGGATGAGCAGCACCGCGAGCATGACGAACCGAGCCAGCCGCGGCGACTCGATTCGCGCCGGAGGCTCGGCGATCGTGTTGGCACGGTAGGCGCCGGCAGTCGCCCGCACCTCTGCCAAGGTCCGCCGGGCGAGCTCGACGCCCTCGCGGATGTCAGGCCGGGCGTTCACCGGCTCTTGCCGGGCTGCTTTCCGCATGCGGAAGGCGATCGCCTGAAGGTTGCCGCCCAGGGCGTCGCGCAGCTCGCCGTCCAGCCGCAGGCGTTCCCTGACCAGAGCCAGCCGGGCCAGCTCCCCCCGGGTGTCGTGCAGCCGCCGCGCCGTCCCGACGAGCGCGGCCAGGCTGAACACGATGAGAGCGTCGTCGGCAGTGACGATCATGAACCAGATCGAATCGTAGACCCCGTACCCGAGCAGGGCGGCGGTCGTGCCGGTGGCGGCCAGGAGAAGGGCGAACAGCGGCCAGGCCAGCCGCGGCGGGAGCACGCAGAGCACGCCGGCGGCCACCGTCCACGGCATCCAGTCCCACTCCGGTCCGGCCACGAGGAAGGGCAGGAAGTAGAGCACCACCAGCGCCGACAGAAGCCCATGCCGGACGCTCGGGCGCCGGCGCCGCCCCAGGATCGCGACCAGCGGCGGGTACGACGCCGTCGTGAGCAGCAACGCGAGCGGGGCGACGTCGCGCCACAACCCGCTCACCGTACGGAGGTAGACCAGGATGCCGAACGACGCCCACAGCATGCCGCGAGCGAGCCGCAGCGGGAGTTCGTCAGCGGTCCCTCGCACTCAGATCCCCCCGCTGCCTGTGCAAAATGCATACCCGCGTGGTTACAGGGACACTATCGGCGCTTTTCCCGTCGCTGCCACCATTTGCGTGTGAGATCACCTATGTGATCGTCACGGACATCCGATCACCATGGCCTGGGCCATGGCCGTACAAGGGAGCAGATTCGATGCTGAAGCGCTCGCCCTATGCCCTGGAAGGCCTGGGCGCACGCTGATGGAAGCCACCGAGATTCTGCCGATCATCGCGATCGTGTCGGTGGTCACGGTCGAGTTCGGCGGGCACGCGCTGCTGCGCTTCATCACCACTGATCGCGAGAAGCTGGGCGAGTTCCGCGAGCGGTTCTTCCGTGCCGGCCACGCGCACGCCGGGGTGCTGCTGGTGCTGTCGCTCGTCTACTTCCTCTACCTGCCCCGCGCCGGTTTCTCCGACGGCCTGGAGTGGCTCGCCGGCGCGGCCCTGCTGGCCGGGGTCCTGGCGCAGTCGGGTGGGTTCTTCCTGCATCTGGCCGTCGGCAGGCAGGGCGCCCGCTCGCCCGGCACGATGCTCACGCGCGGCGGGGCCCTGCTCCTCGCCGCCGCGCTGATCGCCCTGGCCGTCGGTCTCGCCGCTGCCGCATAGTGCCTTGAGCTCTTCGCCGCCCGAAGACCGATGATCCGATGGGAGACATGATGATCTTAGTGACCGGCGCCACCGGCAATACCGGGTCGGAAGTGGTGGCCGCGCTGACCCGGGCCGGGCAGCGGGTGCGCGCGCTGGTACGCGACCCCCAGGCCGTCACTCTGCCGCCCGGCGTCCAGCCCGTCACCGGCGACCTGAACCGGCCCGGCAGTCTGGCCGATGCGCTGACGGGCGTGCGAGGAGTGTTCCTGCTGCCGGGATATGCGGACATGCCCGGCGTCCTGGCCCACATGCGCCAGGCTGGGGTGGAACGGGTCGTGTTGCTGACGGGCGGCTCGGCCGCACTTGCGGACATGAGCAATGCGATCTCCCGCTACATGACGCTTTCCGAGCGTGCCGTGCGGGAGTCGGGCGTGCCCTGGACGTTCCTGCGGCCCAGGGCGTTCATGTCGAACGCGCTGCGCTGGCTGCCGCAGCTTCGGGCCGGCGACCTGGTGCGCGTACCGTTCGCCGGGGTGGCGGCCGCCGCCATCGACCCCGCCGACATCGCGGCCGTGGCGGCCCTGGCGCTGACGAGCGACGGGCATGAGGGCCGGATCTACGAGCTGACGGGCCCGGACTCGCTGTTGCCCGCCGACCAGGTCGCCGTGCTGGCCAAGGTGCTGGGCAGGGACCTGCGCTGCGAGGGGCTGCCGAACGAGGAGGCCCGGGCCCAGATGGAGGCGACCATGCCGGCCGAGTACGTCGATGCCTTCTTCCGCTTCTACGTCGACGGCACGCTCGATGAGTCGCAGGTCCTGCCGACCGTGCAAGAGGTGGCCGGGCGCCCGCCCCGTACCTTCGAACAATGGGCGCAGACACACGCCGAAGCCTTCCAATGAGCTCGGTCGCAAGCGAAAGGAGCGGTCATTCGCCGCGCACGTGATCGGAGAGACCGGACACGTGCGCGGCCGTCTGGTGCTCGACACGATGTGACCGTCAGGAGCCCGTGCCCTGTGGTTGTTCGTCAGCATGCGCGCCGTCGTCGGCCATCGGCGGTGCGTGTCGTGTTCTCAGTGAAAGACCGGTGTATTTCCCGGCGAAGGCGAGGATGTCGGTAGCCAAAGCGCGTTCTTTGCTCGCGCATGACCCGGCGTGGGCGCTGTCGGGTTCGCGGCGCATCAGAACGGGGCGATCGCCGCTGGTGGCGTGCTGGAGGGCCGCGCACATCTTGGTGACGTGGGCCTCACCGGTCTGCAGGTCGGTGACCGCGCCGGCGAGCAGGAAAGCGGGGTAGGCGGTTCCTGGAGTGACGTGGTGGTAGGGAGAGTAGCCGAGCAGCCACTGGAGTTGCTCCGGCTGGGTGGCGGTGCCGAATTCCTCGGTCCAGGTGCATCCAAGGCCGAAGCGCTCGTAGCGCACCATGTCGCACAGTGGGCCGTCGGCGATGACCGCGGCGTACAGATCCGGGCGCTGCGTGGCGGCGGCGGTGACCAGCAGCCCACCACCTGAAATCCCATAGATCGCCAGTTGGCCGGGGGTGGTGTGGCCGGTGCGGACGAGCCAGCTCGCGGCGTCGTTGAAGTCGCTGATCGACTGCTGCTTGCGCGGCCCGCGACCGGCGTCGTGCCAGTGCTGGCCTTCTTCGCCGCCGCCGCGCACGCAGGCGACCGCGAAGATTCCGCCGGCGTGGACCCATGCGGCCGCCATCGGAGAGAACAGCGGGCGCATCGTCAAGCCGAAGCTGCCGTAGCCGTACAGGAGGGTGGGGCGGGGGCCGTCAAGCTCCTCAGACGGCGTGAACAGGAACAGTGTGATCTCGGTGCCGTCGCCGGCCGGATAACGAACGGTGCGGCTGCTGATGGTCGAGTCGGGCTTGCGTGCCGTGCTGGTGGCTTCGGGTTCCACCTCCCCCGTGGCGGCGTGGTAGCGGTAGACGGCCGCGGGGGTGGCGGCGTCGCAGTAGCTGAACCACAGGTGACGTCCGTGAGGGACCTCGGTCTGCAGGGATGTCGCCACGCCGATGCCGGGCAGGGGCACGGTGGTGAGTGGCCGGCCGTCGGCCAGGTCATGCGCCGTCAGTGTGGACACGCCGTGGCGGGCGCGCGCCACCAGCAGCAAAGGACGCGGCAGCGTCGGATCGTCCAGGACCAGACAGTCGTCCAAAGGGGCCTGGGCGTCTTCGGGTACCAGTGTGCGCCATGCCGACGGGTCGGCGTGGCGCCTGGGCGCCGTGCAGATGCGGCCACATGGCGCCTGGTAATCGGTGACCAGCAGCAGGTTGCCGTCAGGCAGGAAACGCGGCAGGACGTTGGCACGTATGGAACGTCCATCCACTGTCTTCACGAAGCGAAGAGCCTGCGGGTCGGTCAGTTCGGCGATCCACACGTCATTGCAGGGAGCGGGCCCGTCCGCCACCGTCATCGCGAGGTAACGGCCGTCGGCGCTGACGACGAGCCCGTAGTAGCAGTCGGGGGCATCGGCGCCGCCGAACACCACGGGGTCGCTCTCGGGTGGGGAACCGATCCGGTGCAGCCGGACGCGACGGTGCAACCGCTGGTCTCCTGGAGCCAATTCCTCAGTGGGGACTCGGTTGACGTAGTAGAAGGCGTCTCCGCCCGGCAGCCAGGCGAGCGAGGTGTTGCGCGCGCGGGGCAGGGGGCCGTCCATCACCTCGCCGGTACGGACATCCAGTACCACGATGTCACTGGCAGGCTGCTCGGCGACCTCCATCTGAACCGCTACCCGTTCGCCCTCACGTGAGGGCCACCAGGCGTGCAGCCGCGTCTGGCGGGATGGATCCAGCTCGACCGGATCCACCAGCACGCGCCTGTCGCTCGTGCCGTCCACCACAACCAGGCGGCGTTGTTCGTCGTCACGCAGTTGCTCGGCGATGAACATGAGCGATCCACGCACCATCGGAGGATCGGACACCCCGAAGGTGGACAACTCCTCGATCATGGCCCGCCAGTTGCCGGTGTCGGGCCATCCATCACGATGCGCGGCGAACAACTCATCCTGCTGTGCCGCCCACGCCCGTACACGTGCGTCGTCGCCGGCTTCCAGCCAGCGATAAGGGTCAGAAATCGTAAAGCCGCATAGATTTTCCACCGCGCCGTCGCGCTGAGCCTTGGGATAAATTGGCAGTGCCATGGAGAAAGGCCTCCTCAGCGACCGTCGTCCGGCTTGCCATTCGTGAATGCTGCGGCCGGAATACGACCGCAGCACCCGTGTCGCTTAACCCCGCTCGCCGAGGATGATGGCCTCATACCAGCGGCGCACCACCGTACGCGGAGCCGGCCTGTACAGTTCCTGCGGAAGGAATGCGTACACGATTTCCCCCTGGATCTGCTCGGGTGGATTTGTCCTTTCATGCGCCATTATGCCCTCCCCTCTGCCCGCTCACCTATTGGCGGTATAAAGTCCCTCCCTTTGATATCTTGCGGAGCGCTTGATATCTTGCGGGCCTCGCGCCGGGCTTAGCTGGACCGTTCGGAGGCGGCCGGCCGCGACTGGACCGCGCGGACGCGCTCGACGTCCAGCTTGGTCGTCCGGTCGAAGCGGTAGACGCCGTTCTCCTCCTGGAAAACGTCGGTCAGCTGCGTGTAGCAGTAGCCGAACATGTCCGGGTCGTCCAGCAACGTCTCGGTCAGGCCCGCGAAGCGGGCATGGAACTCCTCCTCGCTCCGCACGCGCTGGCCATAGCCCCAGGAGCTCCCGCGGTCCGCGTCCTGCTCGGTCCCGGCGAGCTCGGGGTTCCACCAGATGCCGCCGTACTCGCTGACGAAGTACGGCTGGCCGCGGTAGGGGACGGAGATGGGCCGCTCGGGCTCGCCGTTGACGAAGGGCTCGTCCTTGCCGAGGCCGCTCAGCTGGCCGGCGAATGCGGTGGGCTCCTGCTCGTAGTTGTGCGAGTCGTAGATGTCCGTCTCCGGCACGCGGTGGCTGTAGCCGGAGGCGTCGATGACGGGGCGAGTGGGGTCGGCGAGCTTCGTGGCCAGGAACATGCCGCGGGTGACGTCGTCGAGCTCGGTGACGTGGTCGTGGATCGCCTGGTGGGTCTCGTTGAGCGGGCACCAGCCGATGATCGACGGGTGCGAGACGTCCCGTTCCAGGACCTCCAGCCACTGCGTGACGAAGGAGGCGGTCGGCCGCTGCTCGTGCCCGGTGGAGGCGCCCCAGTCGCCGAACTCGCCCCACACCAGGTAGCCCAGGCGATCGGCGTGGTAGAGGAAGCGCTCCTCGAACACCTTCTGGTGCAGGCGCGCGCCGTTGAAGCCCGCGGCCACCGACAGCTCGATGTCCCGCAGCAGCGCGGCGTCGGTGGGCGCGGTCATGAGGCCGTCCGGGTAGTAGCCCTGGTCCAGCACGAGCCGCTGGAAGACGGGACGGCCGTTGATGAGCACGCGCTTGCCGTCGATCGCGATCGAGCGCAACCCGGCGTAACTGTCCACGGCGTCCGCGACGGCGCCCCCGGCGTCGAGCAGCTCGATCCTGACGTCGTAGAGAAAGCCGTCGCCCGGCTCCCACAGGTGTACCCGGTCCGCCGGGAGCTCCAGGCGTACGGAGGGCGCGAGGTCCACATCGGCGCGGGTGGTCGCGGTGGCGACGGCGCCGTCCCCGTCGCAGACGGTCACGCGGCCCGAACCGCCGGGGCGGTTGCCGGACAGGGGGACGACGACGGTGAAGGAGGAGGTCGCGACGTCAGGCGTGATGCGTGGGCGGCGCAGGTGCACGTCGGGGACGGGCTCCAGCCACACCGTCTGCCAGATCCCCGTCGTACGGGTGTAGAGGCACTCGTAGTTCTGGTATCTGGTGGACTGCTTGCCACGCGCCTGAGGCCCGTGCCGGGGGTCGCGGGCGCGTACCACGATCGTGGCGTCCTCACCGGGGCGCGCCACGGCCGACAGGTCGGCCGTGAACGGGGAGAATCCGCCGCGGTGGCGGGCCACCTCGATGCCGTTCACCCACACCGTGGCGTCGTGGTCGACGGCGCCGAAGTGCAGCAGCGTCCGGCGGCCCGCCCACGCGGCCGGGATCGTCACGGTGCGGCGGTACCACACCGCTTCCATGAAGTCGGTGTGCCCGAGGCCGGACAGCTCCGACTCCGGCGCGAAGGGCACGATGATCGTCCCGGAGAGCTCGCGTTCGCGCAGGCCACGCTCCAGGCCGGAGTCTCCGGCGTCGATCTCGAACTGCCACGGCCCGTTGAGGGTGAGCCAGTCCTGGCGGACCATCTGCGGGCGGGGATATTCCGGACGGGGGACGTCGTGGGGGGCGGAACTCGGCATCTGACAACCTTCGAAATTCGCAGATATGGAGCAAGTCAAGACCTTTTGCTACGTAGCAGAGTGTGCCACACTCCCTCCAATCGGAGTCAACATCCGGCTACCCCCCGTTGTGAGGGCCTGCCGGAACCTCTGCGAGGAACCACGTATGAGCAAGTGGCCCACTTCCCCGCCCTCCCGCCGCAAGGTGCTGCAAGTCGCGGGACTCTCCGCCCTGCTGGCCGGCTGCGGCACGGGGCCCGTCAGCCGAGGTACGCAGGAGATCGCGTTCTGGCATCTCCTCACCGGCGGCGACGGCGAGCGCATGAACGAGATCGTGACCAAGGCCGACGCGGACATGCCCCGAGCCCGCATCAAACAGGTCGTCCTGGCGTGGGGCGCCCCCTACTACACCAAGCTCGCGATGTCGGCAGCCGGCGGCCGCGCCCCCGATCTCGGCATCGCGCACATGTCCCGCCTGGCCGGGTACGCCCCGGGAGGCCTGCTCGATCCCTGGGACCTCGACCGGCTCGCCCGCTACGGGGTCGGGCAGTCGACGTTCACGGCCCCGGCCTGGAAGAGCTCGATCGTCAACGGCAAGGTCTACGCCCTGGCCCTCGACTCGCACGCGTTCGTCACGTTCTTCAACACCGACCTGGCCCAGAAGGCCGGACTGCTCGACTCCGGCGGGAAGTTGCCCCAGGTCAAGAGCCTGGACGACATGAAACGCCTCGGCAGAGAGTTCAAGAAGGTCACCGGCAAGCAGTACGGTCTCGCGTACGGCTTCCTCGGCGACGGCGCCCAGCTGTGGCGCCTGTTCTGGACCTTCTACGGCCAGCACGGCGCCACGTTCGACCTGGCGGGCGACAGGTTCGTCTACGACGCCGAGGCCTTCGGCGAGTCGGTCGAGACGATGCGCCGCCTGGTCGACGGCGAGGTCGCCTCCACCAGCGCCGAGTACGCCACGGCCTCCTCGGCCTTCCTCAACGGCGACGTCGGCCTGGTCTTCTCGGGCGTCTGGGAGCTCCCGCAGTACCAGGACGCGAAGATGCCCCTGGGCGCCATGCCGATCCCGAACATGTTCGGCACGGGCATCGACGCGACCTGGGGTGACTCGCACACGTTCGTCCTGCCCCACCAGTCGAACCCGGACGAGGCGCGGCGCGAGCTTGCCTATGAGGCGGTCTCGAAGATCCTCAAGGGCTCGTTGCCCTGGGGCAGGGCCGGCCACACCCCCGCCTACCAGCCCGTCGTCAACACCCCGGAGTTCAGGGCACTGCGGCCGAACAACGACTACGCGGTCACGGCGACGTACCTCCACTACGATCCGCCGTCCTCGTTCACCGGTTCCGGCTCGAACTTCATGACCCAGTTCGGCAGCGTGATCCAGAACGCGCTGATCGGCCAGACCTCGGTCAAGGACGCGGTCGCCGACTTCGCCGAGCGCGTCAATGTCCTCATGTCCAAGGCGGTGAAGCGATGACGTCGGCCACTCTCACGAAGGGCGCCGTGACTCAGGCACCCACGATCCGGTCACGGGTGCGCAGGAGCCGGATCGGGCTCCTCTACGTGCTGCCGTTCTTCGTGTGCTTCGCGCTCTTCCTCCTCTGGCCCACGGTCTACGGGTTCTGGATGAGCCTCACCGACCGTGACCTGGCGGCCGGCGCCGAACCGAAGATGGTCGGACTCGCCAACTACGCCGAGGCCCTCACCGACCCGATGGTGTGGACGACGTTCGGCAACACGGTGCTGTTCACCGTGCTCACCACCATCCCGCTGGTCGTGCTGGCCCTCGTGGCGGCGTTGCTGGTCAACATGGGGCTGCCGGGGCAGTGGGTCTGGCGCATGTCGTTCTTCCTGCCGTACCTGCTCGCCTCGACCGTGGTCAGCCTGTTCTGGAAGTGGCTCTACAACCCCGAACTCGGACTGATCAACGCCGTACTCGGCGCCTTCGGGGCCGAGGGCCAGAAATGGTTGCAGGACCCGGACTTCGCCATGGCGGCGATCGCGGTCACCACCACGTGGTGGACGCTCGGGTTCAACTTCCTGCTCTATCTGGCCGCGCTGCAGAACATCCCCGGCACGGTCTACGAGGCCGCCTCGATCGACGGGGCGGGCAAGTGGCGGCAGCTGTCCTCGATCACGCTGCCGCTGCTGCGGAACACCACCGTGCTCATCCTCGTCCTGCAGATCCTGGCCTCGCTCAAGGTGTTCGACCAGATCTACCAGATGACGGCCGGCGGCCCCGACGACTCCACCCGCTCGATCCTGATGTACGTCTTCGACACCGGTTTCACGGGCTACCGGCTCGGCTACGCCTCGGCGATCTCGTACGTCTTCTTCGCCATCATCCTGGTCCTGTCGCTGCTGCAGCTGAGGTTCGCCCGGAGGTCGTCATGAAGCCCGCCAGAGTCGTCGCGTTCGCGGTGCTGGCCCTGTTCAGCCTCCTGATGCTGGCGCCGTTCCTGTGGGCGGTGAACACCTCGCTCAAATCCGAGGCCGACGCCAGCGCGTCCCCCGTGACGATCCTGCCCAAGGGCGGGTACACCTGGGAGATCTACGCACGCATCTTCCAGATGGGCGACATCCCCACCTGGATGGTCAACAGCCTCGTCGTGGCGGCCGGCGTCACGATCCTCACGCTGGTGGTCTCCACGCTGGCGGGCTACGCGTTCTCGCGGCTGGACTTCACCGGGCGCAAGCCGCTCCTGGCCCTCACGGTCGCCTCGATCATGATCCCCGGAACGATCTTCATCGTGCCGCTCTTCGACGAGATGCTCGCCTTCGACATGGTCGACACCTATTGGGGGATCATCCTGCCCCAGGTGGTGGCGCCGGTGATGGTGTTCATCCTGAAGCGGTTCTTCGACAGCATCCCCCGCGAGCTCGAGGACGCCGCGCGGGTGGACGGAGCGGGGTCGTTCCTCATCTTCCTGCGGATCGTGCTGCCGCTGTCGCGGCCGATCATCGCGGCGGTGGCGATCTTCACGTTCGTGGGCGCGTGGAACAACTTCCTGTGGCCGTACATCGTGACCAACGACCCCGATCTCATGACCCTGCCCGTCGGGCTGCAGACCGTCATGACCGGGTTCGGCGTCGTCTTCGCCCAGAACATGGCGAGCGCCATCCTGGCCGCACTGCCCCTGATCATCGTCTTCCTGTTCTTCCAGCGGCAGATCATCAAGGGCATCGCCACCACCGGGCTCGGTGGTCAGTGACCACGGCTCCGTTCCTCGTCGGCGAGGGACGGGTGGAGCGCCGTTCCCACACCTATCCCGAGCCCGGTCCCGGACAGTTGCTCGTACGGCCGCGCGCCAACGCTCTGTGCGGCAGTGACCACGGCCTCTTCCGCGACGGAAGCCCGGTCGTCGCGGGCCACGAGGCCGCGGGCACGGTCGTCGCCGCGGGTCCGGACACCGCCACGCCGGTGGGGACCCGCGGGGTGATCTATCTCATGGCCTACTGCGGCCGGTGTCGCAGCTGCCGTGCGGGCGCGACCAACCTGTGCCTGGACAAGGCCGGCGACATGGGCTTCAACCGTGACGGCGGCCTCGGCCCGCTGGAGGTCGTCGAGGAGCGGATGTTCTTCCCGATCGGGGACGACCTGTCCTTTCCCCTGGCCACGATGCTCCTGGACGTCATGGGTACCAGTGGCGCCGCGCTCAACAGGGCGCTGAGCGTCCGCCCCGACATCGACTCGCTCCTGATCACGGGCGCGGGTCCGGTCGGCGTCGGGATACTGGCCGCCGCCCGCCTCAGCCTGGGCGGGGACGCGCCGATCTACATCAGCGACGTCTCCGGATGGCGGCTGTCCTTCGCCGAGTCGTTCGGCGGGATCCCCGTCCACGCCGGTTCCGTCGCCGGCGTGCCGGAGGTGGACGCCGCGGTGGACGCCTCGGGCCGTACCACCGCCCGGCGCTCCGCCCTGGACAGGCTCTCCAAGAGGGGCGTCCTGGTCTGCGTCGGGCACGGGGAGCAGCTGCCGCTGGACGTCTCGCCCGACCTCATCTCCTCCGGACGCGCGGTGCTGGGCAGCGAGTACTTCCCGTACGCGGATTTTCCGGCCAACCTGGAGCTCCTGCGGCGGAACGCCGGCTACCTCGGCCGGATCGTGACGCACACCTTCGACGTCAGCGAGACGGCGCTCGCGTTCGAGACGTTCCTGTCCGGCAGGTCAGGCAAAGTGGTCGTCACGCAGGAGGACGGATGAGCGCGCCCGCCCGCGTGGCCATCGTCGGCGCGGGGCAGTGGGGCGAACAGCACGCCCGCGCCTTCTCCAGCCGGGCCGACTCCCGCGTCGTGGGGGTGTTCTCCCGTGACCTCGCCCGCGCGGAGCGGCGCGCTGCGCGCTGGTCCACCCAGGCGTACGACGACGTCGGGCGCATGATCGACGAGACCGGGCCCGACCTGATCAGCGTCTGCCTGCCCAACGCCGAGCATTACGCGCCCACGCTGGAGCTCATCGCGCGCGGCATCCCGCTTCTGGTGGAGAAACCGCTGGTCTTCCACCTGGACGAGGCCGACAGACTGCTCGACGAGGCCCGCGCGCGCGAGCTGTTCTTCGCGATCAACTTCAACCACCGCTTCGCCGAGCCCGTCGTACGCGCCGAACGCGACATCGACGACGGCAGGCTGGGCGAGCTGTCGTTCGCGACCTGGCGGTTCGGCGGCGAGGGCAGCTCCGCCCACCACCCGTACGCCAACCTCATCGAGACCCAGTGCCACGGCATCGACCTGCTGGAACACCTGCTGGGGCCGATCGACGCGGTCAGCGCCGAGATGACGAGAGGAGGTTCCACACTGGTCGTGGCCGCCCACTTCGCCTGCGGCGCGGTCGGCAGCCTCGTCGGCTCGTACGACTCCTCCTACGCCTACCCGCGCACCCACCACGTCGAGGTCAACGGGGACGCGGGGCGGCTGTTGATCGACGACACCACCAGGCGGTACGAGTTCTCCGCCGCGGGCTCGGAGGCGCGCACGGTCTGGGAGGCCGGCTACTTCAACGACCGGGGGCGCTCGTTCCACGAGACGTTCGACGCGCACCTCGACGCGCTCATGCCCGCACTGAGGGCCGGGGCCGCGCCCCCCGTGCACGCGGAGGCCGGACGAAGGGCGCTGCGGGTCGCGTACCGGATCATTGAGGCGTTCGAGACGGGACGCAGGGTCGCGGTCCCGCCTCACTGACTCGACTCGCGCACCTTCAGCTGAAAGTCCACCGTGATGTGCGGCTCGCGCCCACTGGGCTTGCCGGTGATCTGCTCGTGGAGCATCGCGACGGCGTTCCTGGCCAGCGCCTCGACGTTCGGGGAGACGGAGGTCAGCGACGGCGTCGAGTAGCGTGCCTCCTCGACGTCGTCGAAGCCCACCAGCGCGACCTCCTGCGGCACCCGGACGCCCCGGTCGTGCAGCGCCCGGAGCGCGCCGAGGGCGAGGGAGTCGTTCATCGCGAAGATGGCGTCCGGCATCGGCCGTCCGGCGTCCAGGTGCTCCTCGATCGCCCGCTGACCGTCCGCGCGGGTCCAGCCCGCCTCGACCAGCAGCTCCTCGTCCGCCGTGAGCCCCGCCTCCTCCAGCCCCTCGAGAAAGCCCCGCAGCCGCAATCGTCCCGTCAGGTGCACGCGGGGCGCGTAGCCGAGCAGCATCAACCGTCGCCTGCCCGTGCCCACCAGGTGGCGTACGGCCGCCAGGGAAGCCTCCCGGTTCGGCATGCCGACGTGCGGGACCTGGCCCTCCAGCGCCTGGTCCCCCACCAGCACGATCGGATAGTCCGCGCGGCAGCGCGCCCCGTCGTCCGGCCGCAGCGACATGGCCATCATGATCGCGCCATCGGTCAGCTGGTTACGGCCGCCCGTCAGGACCTTCAGCTCGCGTTCCCGTTCCTGGCCCGTCAGCTCGATCAGCACCGTGTATCCGAGCGCCTCGGCCTCGCGCACGACCATGCCCGCGAGGTCGGCGAACATGCGGGCCCTGAAGTCGGGGACGACGAGCGCGATGAGCCCCGTACGGGCGGACCGAAGGCTCCGGGCGGCCGCGTTGGGGACGTATCCGAGTGCCGCCATGGCGTCGAGCACGCGCTGACGCGTCTCCGGGCGGACGTACTCGTAGTCGTTGAGGACATTGGAGACCGTGCGCTGGGAGACACCGGCGGCGCGGGCCACGTCGTGCATGCTCACGGCCATCAGCGCAACGCCTTACCCGGGGTCGGTCTCACGGCCTTCATCGTAGTGTTCGGAGCCGCCCGATCTCACCGGGATTTTCCTCGCCGGTCGGCGCTCAGGACGGCTGCTTGCCCGACCGCCACTCCGGTGCGAGCACCGACCAGACCTCTACATCGTGGCGCTCGCCCCGGTGCGGGTAGCTCTCCCGCAGCACGCCGTCCTTCGTCATCCCGAGCCGCCTGGCCACGGCTTTGCTGGCCTCGTTCGCCGCCGCGACCCGCCACTCCACGCGGTGGAGGCCCCGCTCCTCGACGGCCCAATCGATGATCACACGTGCGGCCCTGGTCACCAGGCCCTTGCCCACCGCCGACGGCTCCAGCCAGCAGCCCGCCTCCGCGACGCCGAGCCCGACGTCCATCGTCCGGAAGAGAACCCCGCCGACCAGCGTGCCGTCCGTCCAGATGCCGTAGATCCGCCCGGTGTCGGCCGCGGCCTTGTCCGCGTACGACTGGAGGTACGAGCGGCTCGACTCCACGTCCGTGACGAAGTCCGGCAGCGCGATGTACTGCCCGATGAAGTCCCGGCCCCGCTCCATGTGGGCCAGGAGCTCCTCGGCCCGCCACGGCTCCAGCGGGCGCAGCTCCGCGCCGTCCTCACCCAGGGATATTGCGTACATCGCTCCCCCAACGCTCAAAAACAGCCCATATCGCCAGGAGATCATCTCACGGGGTGGGCCCGGGGTCCCGGCGGGGTGCAGGCGGCTGCGACGCCGGTCGCGTACATGCCCGGCAGGATCTCCCCGGCGACAGCCTGATCAGCCCGCGTCGCCCGCCGCGAAGCGGACGTCCGCCGTGTCGACGGTGCCGGCGCGGCGGCCGGGCGCGCGATGCCACCGCCAGTAGAGGTTGGTGTGCGCGATCACCTGCTCAGGGGGCGGCGCGCCGTACTCGGTGAGGTCCTCCGTCGTGTGCGCGTCGCCGACCAGCGTCACGTCGTAGCCGCGGACGAAGGCCCCGTGGAGGGTCGAGCGGATGCACTCGTCGGTCTGGGCGCCCGCGACGACGAGCCGGCCCACCCCGTGCCCGGCGAGCACCGCCTCCAGCTCGGTGTCCTCGAACGCGTCGGCGTAGCCCTTGTGGACGAGCGGCTCCGAGTCGCGGCGGGCCAGCTCCGGCACGTACTGCCAGCGCTCACTGCCCCGCGGGAGACGGTCGTCGGAGTGCTGCACCCAGACCACGGGCACGCCCTGCGCGCGAGCCTTGCCGATCAGGGTCTCGATGTTCGCGATCACGCCTTCGCGGTCATGGGCGTCGGCCACCACGCCGTTCTGCACGTCGAGGACGAGCAGCGCGGTACGCGGCCGATCGGGCAGTGTCGTCACAGATCCCTCCTGGTTCCACTCAACTTGCGCGGCGGAGATCGAGCCCCAGCCAGCCTGCGAGGTCGGCGATCTCCTGGTCGATCGCCGCAGTCATGGCCGGGGTGAACGGCACGTCCTGGTGAACGGCGTTCACCACCAGCACGCCGGCCTTGCGGTCGGCCTTGGCGTCGACCTTGCCGACCAGCCGGTCGCCGTAGAGGACCGGGAGGGCGAAGTAGCCCCACCGCCGCTTCCCGGCGGGCTTGTACATCTCCAGCTGGTAGTCGAACTCGAAGAGCTCCTCGGTGCGGGTCCGGTCGTGCACCAGGCGGTCGAACGGCGACAGCAGCGCGGCCCGGCCGTGGAAGGGCTCGTCGAGCAGCGACGGCTCGACCCGCCACTCCCCCCGGACGCCCTCGACGACCGCCGGCTCACCCGCCTCGCCCACGACGGCGGGCTCGACGGGGCACTCCGGGCCGCGCAGCCGGGCGATCCCGAGCGCACTGAGCCGCCGGCGGTCCCGCTCCTGCTCGGCTTCCTCCGCCGGAACGACCGGATCGTCCGGATAAACCCGGAAGGCGAGGTCCCACAGCCGATCGCGCCCCTTCCGACCGGCGACCGCGACCTCCCCCCGCTGCACCATGAACTCGAGCAGCTGGGTGAGGTTCTTGTTGTTGGTCCAGCCGGTGGAGCCCCACGGCTTCTCGCAGGTGTCGGGCAGCTCGCGAGAGGTCAGCGGCCCGGCCTCTCGCAGGCGGTCGAGGATCTCGCGCCGGCAGCGGTCGTTGGCCAGGACCCAGTCGCGGCGGTATTCCTGCCAGTCCTTGAGCTCGCCACTCCCTGGCCACACGGACATCTCGGCGCGGTAGAGCGCGAGGTCCTCGGCGGGGCGCACCATGGCCCGAAGCTCGATCAGACGGCAATCGTCCAGCGCCGCGCGCAGGTCGCCTGGCGAGTACGACGATCCGAGCCGGCTCCAGGCGACCAGATCGGCGCTCGGCGCGACGGCGTTGACCGGGTCGAGCTGGAGCAGCGTGAGCTGCCGCCCCGTCGACAGCAGGTCGGCGGGGCGCTCCTGCTGCAGCAGCTGGGCGCGCACGGCCACCCGCCGCGCGTCGCGGCGGGTGAGCTGATGGACCTTCGCCATGCCCCGAGCCTAGGCAGCGCCACCGACAGAAACGCCACGGGCCAGCGCGCATTCTCATGGCGGCGACTCAGGGCACGCGGGTGCGGGCCACGAGGAGGGCGATGTCGTCCTCGGATTGGGCCTCGCCCACCATGGTGCGGATCACCGAGGTGCAGAAGTTCTCCAGCGGGAGCGCGGCCTGGGCCAGGGCGGCGCCGAGGCGGTCCATGCCCGCTTCGATGTCGGCCGTGCGGGTCTCGATGAGGCCGTCCGTGTAGAGGGCGATCAGCGTTCCCTCGGCGAGCTCGAGCTCGAGCGACTGGTACGACCCCAGCCCCAGGCCGATCGGGGTTCCGCTGGGCGGGCGGGGAAAGCTGACGTCGCCGGACGGGGTCACGACCGCGGGCGGCGGGTGCCCGGCCCCGGCCATGGTGCAGCGCCGGGTGGCCGGGTTGTAGACCGCGTACACGCAGGTGGCTCCGGTGGGGTCGAGTGGGAAGCCGTCGGGACCCGCGTCCTCCTCGGTGAGGCGTACGAGCAGGTCGTCGAGGTGGGCGAGCAGCTCGTCGGGCGGCAGGCCCATGTACGTGAGGGTGCGCACGGCGGTGCGCAGCCGTCCCATCGTCGCCGCGGCGTTGATGCCGTGCCCGGTCACGTCCCCCACCACCAGGGCGACCCGGCCGTCGGGCAGCGGGATCGCGTCGTACCAGTCGCCGCCGACGGCGTCGTGCATGCCGGAGGGCAGGTAGCGCGAGGCCACCTCGAGGGCGCCGGTGCCGGTCAGGCGGCGCGGCAGGAGGTTGCGCTGCAGCGCCAGGACGGCCGTGCGCTGACGAGTGTACTGGCGGGCGTTGTCGAGGCTCAGCGCGGCGCGGGCGACGAGCTCCTCCGAGCAAATCAGGTCGTCCTTGGTGAACGGCACCGGGTTGTCGTTGCGCACGAACACGGCGATGCCCAGGATGTCGCCGCGGGCCTTGAGCGGAACGATGATCAGCGTGTGCATCCCGGTGTCGTGAATGATCTCCGCCCGCTCCGGGTCCTGGTCGAGCCAGGTGCCGGGCGAGGTGTCCAGCACGCGTTCGAAGTAGGACCGGCCCGAGGCCAGGACCTCGGTGAAGGGGGACGACGGAGGGACGAAGACCGCCTCCCCGAGCGGCCAGAGGGATTCGGGGCACCCCTGATGGACCGAGGCCACGCCCGCGCGGCGGAACACGGGGATGCTCACGTCCGTGGCGGACAGCCGTTGCAGGGGCGCGTCCTCCGGCAGGACCGATTCGGCGAGATCGACCGTGACGTAGTCGGCGAGGACCGGCACCGCCAGCTCCGCCAGCTCCTGTGCGGTCTTCTGGACGTCGAGCGTGCTCCCGATCCGGATGCTGGCCTCGCGGATCAGGGCCAGGCGGCTACGCGCCCGGCTGTTGCTGAGGTCAATGGTCAGCGTGCACACGCCCAATGGGCGGCCGTCCGGGCCTTCGAGGCGGAAGAGTGAGGTCGACAGGGTGCGCTCCTCGCGCTGGTCGGCCGAGGTCCAGATCTCCTCGCGGTCGATCATGGGGACGCCCTCGGCGAGCACTGTCCGCATCGCCTCCTGAGCGGCCTCGGTGTCGACCCCCGGCAGGGGCTCCGCCAGCGAGCGGCCGACCTCGTAGTGGGGGAAGACCGTCCGCAGGCGCTGCGCCGCGGGGTTCAGCCAGAGGCATCGGAGGTTACGGTCCCAAACGGCCACTGCCAGCGGGGAGCGGTTGATGATCGGCTCCAGCAGCCTGCCCGCTCGCCCGGGGACCGCAGCGCTCGCCGGCGTCGCCGAAAGGAGCCAGGCCGCTGTCTCCCCTGGTGTGAGCAGCCGGGAGCCTCCGACCCGCACGAGGAAGCTGCCGCCGTCGCGGTGACGGGCCTCGACCAGGCTGTACCACTGTTCCTGGTCGCCTGCCTCGAGGCCGCCGGACATGACGACCGTGCTGGAACGGCCGAGGACCTCGGCGGCGCGATATCCGAAGAGCTGTTCCGCGGCCTGGGACCATCCGATCACCGTGCCGGCGGCGTCGATCACGACAATCGCCGGAAGTGTCATGTCAGGTGAGGCCATATCAGCATCCATCCCCACCTGGCCAGCGTAATACCGATGACCTGCGATGATTCTTGACCCACCGTTGCCGTGACCGGGCCCGCGCCTCACTGTGACCACGGTCGCCGCGGCCGGGTCCGCCTGGACCGGCTTGACGTCAACGGCGAACGGTCAGCATGTGGTCGGCGCCGCGCTGGAACTCATAAGGCACCTTGCGCACCGCGCACACCAGACCTTCGGCCCGCAGATCCGCCTGAAGTGCGCCGAGGAAGGCGACCGGCTCACCGTCACCCAGGCGGACGAGGGGGAAGATTCTGACCTCGCCCCGGCTGACCCGGCTCATTTCCATGATCGCCGCCCGGTGCCACTCCCGGTCCAACTGCCCGGCCCAGGTGAAGAGCAGGTGTGAACACAGCACCATGTCGACGCTTTCGTCAGCCAGCGGGAGGTGCGGCAGGCCGGCGGCGAGGTACGAGCCGGGCCGCCGGCGAATATCGGCCATGAAGTCGTTCCTGGCGTTGAGGCGCATCTCCCGGCGTCGTTCCGCCGAGCCGTACCACTCCCACACGAACCGGTCCGCGTTCGCGCCGATCATCGCGTTGCCCTGCTCCAGGTCGGCCGACAGACGCTCGGCCAGCACGGCGGCGCCACGCGCGTACAGCGGGTCCGCCGCCACGGCGCGGGCCCCCATCGCCCTGGCCTCGGCGACGAAGCTGGACGCGCCGCCACCGCAGTCGAGAGTGACACCGTCCAGGTCAAGGTCGTCGATCGCGAACATCGCCCGATATTCGAGGAAAGACCGCGACGACATGATCATTTCCGTGTGACTCACTTCCCCGTCCTCCGATTCCCGTATCACTGACGGCGTCGATCATCTCCACCTGAAAACGACTAGAGCCTAGTTCCCGCCCCGGGAGCCGGACGGCTTTGTGAGGGCATGGGAGACGCCCGCAGCTGTCGGATGTCCGCGGCCTTGCCGCGTCGAAGACTTTCTCGCTGGAGCTGTCACAGACCGGAGGGCTGCCCGGTCATAGCTGGCGACCGGAGGCCAACCGATGCCCCGGCGTACAGGATCCTGGCAATCGGCGGCACGGAGGAAAGATGACCATCCCCAACGGGGACGACGACTCTCTGTACGAACTCGAGGTCGAGGTCGTAGCGGAGCTGACCATGGCCGAGTCGAGCCATCCGGAGGAGGCCATGCGCCTGCCGGTCACCGAGTGGCTGTTCGATCCGGCCGACGTCCAGCGCGAGGAAGTCGGCCTCCGCGGCCTTCTCGGCGCGGTCGAGGCGCTGGAAGACGACCCGGGATCTGGCGGACGTGCCTGAGGCCGCCAGATCCCTACGACAGCCGGAGCGAGAATTCGTGAACCACCCAGAACTGCCTGCCGCCGTCGCACCGGCACGGATCGACACCCTCGAAAGCCTTCGCGAGCACCTCCAGTGGGCGATCGAGCTCGAACACGCGACCCTGCCGCCGTACCTGTGCGCGTTGTACTCGCTCGACCCGGAGCGGAACCCGGAAGCCGTAGACGTGGTAGGCAGCGTCTTCGCCGAGGAGATGCTCCACCTGGCGCTGGCCGCGAACCTGCTGAACGCCGTCGGCGGCCGCCCGCGGCTGGACACACCGCGGATGCTGCCGCCGCATCCCCGGCCTCTGCCCCACGGCGACCGCTCGCTGGAGCTGTCGCTGGTTCCCTTCGGGCCGGAAGCCCTCGAGATGTTCCTGCGGATCGAGCAGCCGGCACCCCCCGGCGCTCCGGCGGAGGGCGACGGCTACGAGACGATCAGGCAGTTCTACTACGCGATCGAGCAAGGCCTGCGCCACCTGTGCGACCGGCTCGGCGAGCAGGAGGTCTTCTGCGGCGACCCGGCCCGCCAGGTGAGCGCCGCCCACTTCCGGCACACCGCCGGACGGCTGATCGCCGTCGACGGCCTCGCCTCCGCGCTGACCGCGCTGGAGGAGATCGTCGAGCAGGGCGAGGGCACGGCCCGCGGCGAGGTCTGGGACGGCGACCAGGACGTCTTCCATCCCGAACGGGACGAGGTCGCGCACTACTACCGGTTCCAGGAGCTCAAGGCCGGCCGGCGCTACCGGCGGGGAGACACCCCGCAATCCGGGCCCACCGGCGAGGCGGTCTCCGTGGACCTGGCCGGCGTACGTCCTATGAGGCGCAATCCGCGACTGGCCGACCACGCTCCGGGCAGCGAGATCCGCACCGCGCAGGAGGAGTTCAACCACACCTACTGCGCGATCCTGCATCTGCTCGAGCAGGCGTTCAACGGGAGCCCGAAGCTGCTCGCGGTCGCCACGGGCACGATGTACGCGCTCAAGGCCCAGGCCCAGGCCCTGATGCGGATGCCCGACGAGGAGGGGCACGACAGCGGGCCCCACCTTCGAATACGTGGCACCCGAGCTACGCCGGTGGAGCATCGGCGAGCGGCAGCGGATCGTCGTACTCCCCGACGGCCCATACGTCGTGTACGGCGCCGTCCCGCTCAGACGCAAACGCAAGATCGTCTCCGCGGACGACCACGCGCTGACCTGGAAAACCGGCGACACGCTGGCGACCGAGGACACCTACGCGCTGTGTCGCTGCGGCCGCTCGGGCTCCAAGCCTTTCTGCGACGGGACACACGCCCTGATCGGGTTCGACGGTACGGAAACCGCCGGCGTCCGGCCGTACGAGGAGCTTCAGCATGTCCACGACGGCGTGGGCGTCTCGGCCCAAACGGGTCGGGGAGCTCTGCATCCACGCCGCGTTCTGCATCGGGCGCACCAGGCCGATCGCCGAGATGCTCGCCGACACCGGCGACAGCGACGTCCGCTCCAGCGTCATGGGCCGGATCGACCACTGCCCCTCCGGGTCGTACAGCTATGCCCTCCAACGCGGCGGTGACTCCATCGAGCCCGACCTCCCGCAGGCCATCTCGGTCCTTGAGGAGGAGAACGGACTGGCCAGCGCACTGTGGATGACCGGTGGAGTGCCGGTCCTGCGGGCGGACGGCCTGCCTCTGCAGACCCGCAACAGGATGACGCTGTGCCGCTGCGGCCATTCCGGCAACAAACCGCTGTGCGACGGAACCCACCGAAAGATTGACTTCCGCGAGGAAATGCAGAGCCGTGGAGGTGAGCAGACTCACCGGGAAGAGAGGAGAACATCATGAGCAGGCACATCCTGGAGCCGGCGGCGCAGGAGATCGCGGACGCGACCTCGAAACCCCCGTTCCTGTACGAGCTGGGTCCCGACGGCGCGCGCAAGGTGCTGGACGACATCCAGGCCGCCCCGGTCGACAAGCCGGAGGTCGACGAGAAGTGGATCACGGTGCGGGCCGAGGCCGGCGACGTGCGGGTGCGGATCGTCAAGCCCGCCGGCGCGTCCGGCACACTGCCCGCGATCCTGTACGTGCACGGCGGCGGCTGGATCCTCGGCAACGCCGGCACCCACGACCGGCTGGTGCGCGAGCTCGCCGTCGGCGCGAACGCCGCTGTGGTCTTCGTCGAGTACGACCGCTCCCCCGAGGCCCACTACCCGGTCGCGATCGAGCAGGCCTACGCCACCGCCCAGTGGATCACCAGGAACGGCGCGGACGAGGGGCTCGACGCGTCCCGCCTGGCCGTGGCGGGCGACTCGGTAGGCGGCAACATGACCGCCGCGCTGACCATCCTCGCCAAGCGCCGCGGCGACGTGAGGTTCGTGCACCAGTCGCTGTACTATCCGGTCACCGACGCCGCCCAGGACACCGACAGCTACCGCGAGTTCGCCGACGGCCCGTTCCTGACGGCCAGGGCCATGGCCTGGTTCTGGGACGCCTACACCACCGACCTCGCCCAGCGCGCCGAGATCACCGCCTCACCGCTGCGCGCGTCCCTGCAGGACCTCGCCGGGCTGCCGCCCGCGTTCGTCATCGTGGACGAGAACGACGTACTGCGCGACGAAGGCGAGGCGTACGCCCGCAAGCTCACCGAGGCCGGCGTACCCACCACCAGCGTGCGCTACAACGGCATCCTGCACGACTTCATGATGCTCAACCCGGTCCGCGACACCCACGCCGCGCGAGCGGCCACCGCCCAGGCCATCCAGGTGCTCAGGGCCGCCCTGAACACCGGAAAGGCAAACCCGTGACCACCGCCAACCGGCCGCCTCCGGTGGCGTGAACATGCATCCAGGCCTCTAGGAACAGGCGAGCACGCTCGAACAAGCTGCTTCCGCCTTCGTCGAACTCGTCTATCTGCCAGCGGAACGGAAGCGATCATCATGGGAGACAACGGACCGGTGGACCATGGGCCGGAGGATCTCGACCAGGCCGCGGCGGTCTTCGCGAGCGTGCGGCCGCGCCTGTTCGGAATCGCGTACCGCATGCTGGGCAGCTCCACCGAAGCCGAAGACCTCGTACAGGACGTCTGGGTGCGCTGGCAGACCTGCGACCGCAGCACCGTGGCCGACCCCGGCGCGTACCTGGCGACGGCGACCACCCGCCTCGCCATCAACGCCCTGCAGTCCGCGCGGGTCCGCCGCGAGACCTACATCGGCCCGTGGCTTCCCGAACCCGTTGACACCAGCGCCGACCCGCACCTCGGCGCCGAGCGAGGCGAAGCCCTCAGCTTCGCGGTCCTGCTCCTGCTGGAAAGGCTCTCACCCACTGAACGCGCGGCCTACGTGCTGCGAGAAGCCTTCGACTACCCCTATCGGCAGATCGCCGACATCATCCAGACCACCGAGGCCGCGGTGCGGCAACTCGTCAGCAGGGCCCGCAAACACCTCGTCTCCGAGCGCCGCGCACCGGTGACCGGAGCCGAACAGCGCAGGCTGCTGACCGCCTTCGTCGCCGCCGCCCGCGTCGGCGACCTCGCCGCGCTGGAGGAAATCCTCGCGGCAGACGTGATCAGCTACTCCGACGGCGGTGGCGCCGTACGCGCCTCCCGCTTCCCCGTGGTGGGCGCGTTCAGGGTGGCGAAGTACCTCAGAGCGTTCGCGGACCGGTTCTGGGCCGGGGTCGAGGTGGAATGGGCCAATGTGAACGGGCAGACAGCGGCTTTGCTGCGCCGCGACGGGGAGGTGTTCACCGTCCTCACCGTCAACGCCTCCGACCAGGGCATCGACCAAGTGCTGTGGATGATGAACCCCGCCAAGATCACCGCGGCCCGGCCCGCCTGAAGCGCGCTGGAGAAGTCACAACAGGACGGGCTCCCCGGTCTTAGCTGGCGAGACAGCAGAATGGAGGACAACGTGCGAACGATCCCGATGGCCGGTGCCCACGCAGGCCTTTCCACGGCCCGGAAACAAGACAAGCAGCCTCCCCGCTCCCCGTCACCCTCGCCTCGTCACGAGGCCGGCGAGGACGACCGGCCATGACCGGCACGGGTGCCGGGGCAGCCGCCGCCTCGCTGGCAGAGATGCTGGACGAACGGCAGCACCTGCTGGAGATCGCCTTGTGGATGTTCGGCTCGGAGATCACGGCTGACCGGATCGTCGAGGAGACCTACCGCCGCTGGTACGCCCTCAACGATGAAGAACGCGCCGGCATCGCGGTGCCACGCGCCTGGCTGACGCGGGTCGCCGGAGGCATCTGCCTGGAGCTGCTCGCCTCTGCCGCCACGGTCCGAGCCGCCATCGGCACACCGGAACCCGGCCGGGCCGCAGCGCCCGCTGCCCGCGTCCCGGTTCACCGGCCCGCCCCTGTCACCGGCTCGGTGCAGCGCCATTTCCGTCACGACCAGGCCATGCTCGACAGGCATGATCATGTCGCGCGCCGATTCGCGGCAGCGTGCGAGACGGGACAGGCGGCTGCCCTGAAAGCGATCCTGGCCGCCGACGCGATGGTCGTGAGCGATGGCGGCGGCAAGGTGCGCGCCGCGATTCACCCGACCCACGGCGCAGACGCGGTCGCCCACTTCGTCACGGCTCTCCTGACCGGCCAACCCGGCACCATATTGACCGTCGAGCCCGTGAACGGCCGTAACGGCCTGGTGTTGCGCCGGGCGGGCCAGGCCGTGGCGGTGGCCGTCCTGAGCATTGCCGGGAGTGAGGTCACCGCCGTATGGATCGTGCTGAACCCCGACAAATTGCGGCACTGGCACCGCCCATGACCCGCTCTCGCCCAAGCGTCCGCGCCATCCCCCTGCGCGAAGATGACCCGCCAGGGCATCCCCGCCACGATCAACTTCGCGCCATGACAGCCACACTCACGGCTCAGACGAGTTCCAGTCCGCCGTCGACGGTGAGGACCTGACCGGTGATCCAGGTAGCGCCTGGGTCGGCCAAGTGCACGATCCAGGCGGCCACCTCCTCGGGATCGCCGCGGCGGCCGAGCGGGATGCGGGCGATCTCGTCTTGTTTGATATTTTCCACCATGGTGTCCGGCAGGCCGGCGGCGGCCAGGGCCTGGCTCTCGGTGGGACCGGGGGCCAGCGCGTTGACCCGGATGCCTTCGGCGGCCAACTCGAGCGCCCAGCTGCGCGTGAGCTGCTCCAGGGCGGCCTTGGACGCGGCGTAGTGGGCCGCGCCGGGCAGCGGCCGGTGACCATAGGTGCTGGAGACGTTGACGATCGTCCCCCGTACTGCACGCAGGTGCGGCAGCGCGGCACGGGCAAGCAGGCTGGGCGCGGTGACGTTGAGGGCCAGCAGGTCATTGACGCGTTGGGCGTCGGTGTCGGCCAGTGGCATCACCGCGGTGGCTCCCGCGTTGTTGATCAGAACGTCCAGCCGCCCCCATCGGCCGGTCGCCGCCTCGATCACGGCCTGCGGCACGCCTGCAGCAGTGATGTCGGCAGCGAGGACGGCGATGCCGGGATGCCGGGCCGCCGTGTCCTGCAGGGCGTCGGCGCGGCGCCCGACCCCAAGCACATGTGCTCCGGCACGGGCGAAGGCGATCGCAGTGGCGCGGCCGATCCCGGACCCGGCTCCAGTCACGATCACGGCTTTTTCCCGCAGACGGCTCACGAACTGGTCTGACACGCGATCCCCCCATCGTTCGATGTTCGTGAAACATCGAACACGCTAGCATGGGGGGATGAAGCATGCACATCACCCTGAGCTGGGCGACATCACGCTGACCGCGGTGATGGCCGCGCTCAGTGATCCCATCCGGGTCGGGCTGGTGCGCGTGCTGGCCGACGGGCGCGAGCGCGGCTGGGGAGAGCTGCGAGCGCCGGTGGCCAAGTCGACGTTGAGCCATCACCTGCGGGTGCTGCGTGATGCCGGGCTGACGCGCACCCGTCAGGAGGGCACTCGCTGCTTCGTTCTCCTGCGTCAGGAGGAGCTGCAGACGCGCTTTCCCGGGCTGATGCAGGCGGTGCTGGACGCCGCCGAAGCCGACGACGTCGGCCGGCAGGTCGGCGTGAAAGACGGCCCCGACGCCATCAGATTCGCTGGCCGTGGATGACGGAGAGGTAACTGGAGCTCCACGTAGTCGCACCCGACCGGCCGGCGGAACCAGTACCGCCATAGCGGCCCGTGGCACCTGGGGCATTTCGTCTGCGCCGGCCTGGCAGCCGACATGCGCTCGGTGCACGCCGAACGCGATCCGGGGGCGGCTGTGTGCGCTCTCGTTCCGTAGCTTTCCCGAACGGATTGACCGGCCACCGATGAATTCGGCGACCGGGCCAGGTCTACCCCTGCACACGGCAAGCTGCCGCACATGATCAGTGAGGGACCCATGAGCACAAACGCACTACCGCCCGTCGTCGACGCCGACACCTGGCAACGTCAGCTCGAAGCACTGCGTGCCCGGGAGAAGGCCGCGACCCGGGAACTCGACGCCATCGCCGCCCAGCGCCGCCGCCTGCCCATGGTGAGGATGCCGGACTACACCCTCGAGGGCGAGGACGGACCGGTTCGGCTGGCGGACATCTTCGAAGGCAGGAGGCAGCTGATCGTCTACAACCACATGTGGTTCCCGGGCAAGGAGTGGCACTGCCCGGGCTGCACGGGGTTCACCTCCCAGTTCACCCGGCTGGAGTTCCTGGACAACTACGATGCCCGGTTCGTCATCGTCACCCAGGGCCCGATCGACGAGGCACTCGCCTACAAGCGGCGGGTCGGGAACAAGATGGCCTGGTATTCCACCGCGAACAGCCCGTTCGGCACCGACGTCGGCGCACCGCCCGGCGAAGGCTTCGCCGTCAACGTGTTCCTGCGTGACGGAGACACCGTCTATCGCACCTGGCACACCGACGGCCGGGGCACCGAGCAGCTCAGCCACACCTTCGCGCTGATCGACCTGCTGCCGTACGGACGGCAGGAAGAGTGGCAGGACTCGCCCGACGGCTGGCCGCAGTCGCCCACCTACAGCCGGTGGGCCACCGCCAAGGACATCGCCGCGCTCTACGGCCCGGATACCGCCTAGGTCGAGTTTCAAAGGCGTTGAGAGCCACTGGTTACGCCGCGCGGGCGCCCGAGCGCGTGATCGGCCCGCTCACTGCGCGCCCGTGCGGGCGGCTCCTTCTGCGGGTGACCTTGTCGGCGTGCTCCGGCCGCATGCTGGTGAGCCCGGACGATGGTGGAGTCCACGCTCACCGTTCAGCCGATCTTCCCCGCAGCGTCCGCACACGCCTGCAACGCCGCCAGGATCTGGGCCGGAATCGCGGTTTTTCTTGGAGTTGCGGATGTTCTTCAACAAAACGCACCCCATCCCCGTCTGTGAGATGACAGACCAGGGAGAGGGTGGAGACGACAAGTGGAAGACGACTCCCGTTTCACGGAGTTCGTCGCCGAGCGGGCCAACGCGCTCATGCGTTACGGCTACGCGCTCAGCGGCAACCCCCATGACGCGGCGGACCTGACGCAGGAGGCCCTGATCAGGCTGCACCGCGCATGGGCGCGGGTGCGCAGCAAGGAGGACCCGGAGCGCTACGCCAAGGTGATCATGGCCAGGCTGCACATCAGCCGGTGGCGGCTGAGGCGGCGCGAGCGCCTGTCGTGGGCCTTACCGGAGGTCCCGCTCCACGACACCCTGCCCTCCGACGGCGACCAGGATCTCTGGCACGCCTTGGCCGGGCTGCCGCGCAAGCAGCGCGCCGTTCTCGTGCTCCGCTTCTACGAGCAGCTGGCCGACGCCGAGATCGCCGACCTGCTCAAGATCTCTCAGGGGACCGTTCGCAGCCATGCCTCACTCGGACTGGCGAGGCTGCGTTCGGAGATGGCCGCGCGCCGCGCGTCGCCCACGAAGGCCCGTCCCACACCCGCCGGCCACGACCGCATGACGAGGCCGCAGGCCCGCACCACATCTGCTGAGAGGAACGTCCCGTGACGAAGGATCTGGAAGACGATCTCCACCGGGTCATCATGCGCGGGGCCGAGGGTGCGCCGCAGGTGCCGGCTGGATTCCCGGCGCAGATCGTCGGCCGGTCGCGCCGTCGCCGGGGGCGTAGCCATGCCGTGGCTGCGGCCCTCGCCGTCGTCGTGGTGGCGGGCGGCGTCGGATGGGCGGTGCGGGGGCAGGGCGACAACGCCCCGGTGGTGCTGGACCCGGTCGCCACGCCTTCGGCGTCCGCCGCGACGACCCGCGCCCCCGCTCCCAGACCTATCGACCAGGTGTGGCCGCAGGCCGTATGGAAGATCCCGGCGAAGCTGCCCGGCGTCAAGAAGTACCAGCCGCGCGTCTTCATCGACGACCACACCGTCCTCCTCGAAACCTGGGAGAGCTTCGAGAAGGCGGACGCGATCTACGCCTACGACCTCACCACTGGCGGGCATCGGAAGATCGCGGACATCCGCACCCCGAAGGGCGTATACGCCTCCAACTACGCGGCGGGCCAGGACCGCATCGTCTGGCAGACCATCGACGACACGCGGACCACGTTCTGGTCGGTGCCAATCGCGGGTGGGGAGCCTGCGCCCATCCCCACGGACGCCCCGGTCGAGGGTCGTGCCGACACCATGGTGGTCGTCGGCGACAGGCTGGCCTTCTCCGTCATGGAAGGCGGCGTCTTCACGCTCCCGCTGACAGGCGGCGCTGTGACCCCGGTCGCCCACGCCGAACGCCATCACATCCTGCGCTGGCCGTGGGTGGGGACCCCCGGCGAGTACACACCGGACAACGAGCCCAGTTTCGAGGAGATCCGCAACGTCGAAACCGGAGAGACGAGCAAGGCGCTGGTACGTCCCGGAGACCAGTACGTCCGCTGCGGTGTGACGACGTGCGTGGGCATTGCCGCGGACGACAAGCCCTTCTATCGCCTGCGCGATGGCTCACACGAACGGCAGGTCCAGCAGCCGGCCATGATGGGCCTCGCCTACGACCGCTTCATGACCGTGTGGACTCTGGACCAGCGCGTACGACGGCAGCTGCTGCTGGACCTGGCCACAGGCAAGTCCGGGGACCTGGGCCTGCGCCTGGCCCCCAACGGGAAGGGCAGCCGCAGCGTGGAGCCGGGCATCAGCGCGAACAATCTGGTCGCCTATCCCCTGGGCGACGACTACGTGATCATCGATCTCACCCGGATCACCTAGTCTAGTGCGGTGACCACGAACGTTCACCGGGTGGCGTGATCACGCTGCCCGGGCCGGGGGACATCCCAGCGCCGTTGTCGTTCACTGCGGATGCGAGAGCGTTCGCGTCGCTGGGCGGCCACCACGCCTTTGACCGTGGAGACAAATGCCGGCCAGCCGACCTGGTTCGCGGTGTCCGGAACCGTGGACGGAAGCGAGCTGGCGGCCATGAACACGGCCACGCTGCCGATCGCGCAGTAGGCGCACTGCGACGGTTACAGAAGATGCCCGCGCTGGTGAAATCATTCTTCGCCGATCCGCATCTGGTCTACAT
Source organism: Nonomuraea sp. CA-141351 (assembly GCF_050944675.1). NCBI lineage: Bacteria > Bacillati > Actinomycetota > Actinomycetes > Streptosporangiales > Streptosporangiaceae > Nonomuraea > Nonomuraea sp. CA-141351. Next base: position 5,364,063 of record NZ_CP191982.1, on the reverse strand, counting down.
CGGCGACAGTCTCTGGTAGTCCGGAAACCCGCGAACCGATTGGATCTCGAAGGAGTTGCGCGGCTTGTACGTCTCGCGGTTGAAGACGGCGTCCGGCCGCCCGAGCTGCCGGGGACGTAGGCGATGGGCCTGCCGGTCGGCCGGGACGGGGATGACCGCGAGAATGCCGCGTGTGCGCAGGTGCTCCCGCCATGACCTTTGAACCCGTGCGGGTTTGACGGCCGGGAACCGGCGGGGACGGCTGAGGCGCTTCGGCTACACATACCGTCAGCGGGTCGGGGTCCGGGGGCGGTTCCACCAGAGGGAGAGGGACAGGGCCGCGGTGATGAGGATGGCGCCGCCGGCGGCGAAGGCGGCGGCTGTGTCGACCCGTTGGCGGATGACGGTGAAGCTGCCGGGGAGGGCGTCGAGGGCGCTCTGGAGCTGGTCGGCGTTCTCGGCGCGGTGGTAGGAGCCGCCGGTGGTCTGGGCTATCTGCTTGAGTGCGGGCTCGTCGATCATGCGGACGTTGCGGCCGCTGTCGAATCCGCCGCGGCCGCCGCCGCCCCAGCCGCCGAAGCCGCGGCCGTCGAACTGGGAGTTGTCGCAGACCATCGGGGCCGGGTTGGTGGTGCCGAAGCCGATGGTGAAGACGCGGACGCGGCGCAGGGCTGCTTGCTGGGCGGCGGTCTGCGGGTCGACGCCCTGGGTGTTGGCGCCGTCGGTGAGCACGACGATCGCGGCACCGGCGTAGCCTCCCCCGCCAATGCCGGTGGGGTTCGCGCCGGTGGGGGCGACCGACGCGTCGACCTCCGCGATCGCGTCGATCGAGGTGAGCATGGCCTGCCCGATCGCGGTGCCGCGGGACACGGTGAGGCCGTCCAGCGCGTCGATCAGCGACTTGGTGTCGTCGGTGGGAGGGACGAGCAGACCCGCTGTGCCCGCGAAGGTGACCAGGCCGATCCGCGGCCCGCCCCGCTGGGACTCGATGAAGTCAGCGGCGGCCTTCTTCGCGGCGGTGATGCGGTTGGGGTCGACGTCCGTGGAGCACATGGAGCCGGAGGTGTCGAGCGCGAGCAGGATCGTCGCCGAGGTCTGCGGCACCGGCACCGACGCCTGCGGTCGCGCGGCCCCGACCGCGAGCAGCGCGAGCCCGGCCACGAACAGTGCCGCGGGGATCTTCCGCGTCCAGCGCGTACGGCCGGGCAGGGCGCTGCGTACGAGCGCGATCGAGGTGACGCGCACGGCGGAGCGCCGGCGGCGGCGCCGCGCCCACTCGCGGATGACGAAGATCAGCGGGATGATCAGCACGGACAGCAGCGCCCACGGCCATGAGAACGACATTCAGATCACCCGTCCGGACCGGAGCACGGACACCGCCGCTCCGGCGGTGAGCAGCGCGAGGGCGAGCCCGATCAGGGCGCCGGCGAGGGGCAGCGGCTCGTCGGAGACGGTGAGCCGCAGATCGATCGTGTCGGCGATCCCGTCGAGCCGCGCAGTGTCGGAGGCGGGGTGGTAGGCGCCGCCGGTGGTCTGCGCGATCAAGGTGAGGGTGTCCTGTTCGAGCGAGGTCTGCAGGTGGTAGCCGTCGACCTGCACCGTCGCCCCGGCCGTGGTGCCGACCCCGACGGTGTGGATGTGGACGCCCGCCCGCTGGGCCACGGCTGCGGCCCGTTCGACGTCCGCGCCCTGGTTCTGGCCGTCGGAGAACATCACGATCGTCGCCGACGGCCAGTAGCCGATGTCGGGCGCGGCGCCGTCGCGGCCGACGGCCACCGGCTTGCCGGTGATCGCCGTCAGCGAGGCCGTGATGGCCGCCCCGAGCGAGGTGCCGCCGGTGATCTTCAGCCGGTCGATGGCCTTGAGCGCGATGGAGTGGTCGGCGTCGGGCCGTGCTGTCGTGAGCGCGCCCCGCTCGAACGCGACGACTCCGATGTCGACACTGTCGGGCTGCGCCGCCACGAACGCGCGGGCCGCCCGCTGCGCGGCCGCCAGCCGGGTGGGCGCGACGTCGTCGGCACCCATGCTGTTGGAGACGTCGATGGCGAGGATGACGGTGCCCGCGGTCCGCGGGACCGGCACCATGGCCGCCGGTCCGGAGGTGGCGATCGCGAGCACGGCGACGCCGGCGATCGTCAGGCCGATGCCGAGGTACGCCCGGTGGCCGCCCGGCACGGCGACGCCGGCGGCGGCGAGCGCGGCCGTCCGGCGGCGCGCCGAGACGACGGCCGCCCAGGCGAGCGCCGCCGTGACGAGCAGTCCGACGGCCAGCAGCAGCGGGGAGGACAGGGTCATGAGCCTCCTCCGCGTCCGTTGACGACTCCGGTCATGGCGACCGGTCCCGGGTTCGGGCGACGACCTCGACGAGCGCCTCGGCCAGATCGCGGTCGGTGTCGATGCGGTGGACGGGCACCCCGGCCCGGCGCATGCCCGCCGCGAGCCGGGCGTCGCGGGCGTCGACGGCCTCCCGGAAGCGGACCCGCAGCAGCGGGTCGACGGAGTCGACGACGAGCTGCTCGCCGGTCTCGGCGTCCTCGACCGCGATCAGCCCGGCTTCGGGCAGCACGTCGTCGGCGGTGTCCACGATCCGCAGGGCGACGACCTCGTGCCGCCGGGCCAGGCGCTGGAGCGAGCGTTCCCAGTCGCCGTCGCCGATGAAGTCCGACAGCACGACGATGAGTGCGCGGCGGCGCGCGAGCCGTCCGGCCGCATCGAGCATCTCCGCCAGGTCGGTGGTGGCTCCCCCGCGCGCCCCAGCGGTGCGTTCGGAGGTGCGTTCGAGCTCGGCGCCGATGCGCAGCGCGTGCCGCCGGGAGGTGCCGGGCGGCACGACGCGCAGCATCCCGGTGTCGAACAGCAGGGCGCCGACGCGGTTGCCGCCCCGGCCGAACAGCCGGGCCAGGACGAGCGCGAGCTCGGCGAGTACGTCGTGCTTGCCGCGCCCCGGCCGGCCTGCCGCCATCGACGCCGACCGGTCGAGCACGAGCCACACCGTCAGCTCGCGGTCCTCGGTGAACACACGCAGGTGCGGCTCGTCCAGCCGCGCAGTCACGTTCCAGTCGATGTGCCGGGCGTCGTCGCCGTCGCCGTAGGCGCGCAACCCGGTGAAGTCGATCCCGGAGCCGCGGTGCGCGGTGCGGTGGGCGCCCTGGAGCCGGCCATCCAGCCTGCGGACGACCTTCCACTCCAGGCGGAGCAGGAGCCTTTCTGGGGCGGTGGCCATGGCAGCTCAGCGGTTCTGCAGGACGACGTCGGGCGCCCGGACCGCCCCGAGCACCCTGGTGATGATCGTGTCGGCGTCGACGTCGTCCGCGAGGGCCTCATACGACAGCACGAGCCGGTGGCGCAGCACGTCGAGCGCGAGCTCGGACAGGTCGTGCGGCAGGGCATAGTCGCGGCCGCGCAGGAACGCCAGCGCCCGGGCGCCCGTGACGAGCGCGATGGACGCCCGCGGGCTCGCCCCGTAGGTGACGTACCGTTCCAGCTCGCCGAGCCCGGCCGTCGCGGGGGAACGCGTCACGGAGACCAGCCGTACCGCGTAGTCGACGATCGCCGGATCGACGTACACCTGCTGAGCGCGGGCCCGCATCGCGATCAGGTCCTCGGACGTCACCATCGGCTGTGGCGGCTCGGGCGGACGCAGCGCCCGTTCGACGATCGCCTGCTCTTCAGCCTGCGTCGGATAGTCGACGACCACCTTCATCATGAAACGGTCGACCTGCGCCTCGGGCAGCGGGTAGGTGCCCTCCGACTCGATCGGGTTCTCCGTCGCCATGACCAGGAACGGCTCAGGCACCCGGAACGTCTCACGGCCGATCGTCACCTGATGCTCCTGCATCACCTCCAGCAGCGCGCTCTGCACCTTGGCGGGGGCGCGGTTGATCTCGTCGGCCAGCAGCAGGTTCGCGAACACCGGGCCGAGCTCGGTCTTGAACTCCCCGGAGTGCTGGTGGTAGACCCGCGTGCCCACCAGGTCGGCGGGCACCAGGTCGGGAGTGAACTGCACCCGCTGGAAACTCCCGGCGATCGCGGCGGCCAGCGACCTCACCGCCAGCGTCTTGGCCAGGCCCGGCACGCCCTCCACCAGCAGGTGACCGTCGGCGATCAGGGCGACGGCCATGCGCTCCAGCAGCACGTCCTGCCCGACGATCGTGCGTTTGACCTCGAACAGCACCTGTTCGAGCGGACCAGCCGAATCGGGGGACTTGGTCGGGGCCATATGATGTTCCTTCTCGTGACGCTTCGGTCAGCTCGGTCATATCTGCGGCCCATCGCCCGGCGGGCCGTCACCTTCGCTACCACCCAGGGCCGCGCCGATCGGCACCGCGAACGCGATGCCGGCGAATGCCTCGTCGCCGCCCGGGTCGGCGATCGAGATGACGATCCCGATGACCAGGCCACGAGCGTCCAGGAGGGGACCGCCGGAGCTGCCCGGGTTGACGGAGGCGTCGAACTGGATGAGCCCGCCCAGGTCGCGATCGCCGTCTTCGGTGGTCCGGTTCAGGCCCGACACGACGCCGGTGGAGACGCTGTAGGTCAGGCCCAGTGGATTGCCGATCGCCACGACGGGCGCGCCCACGGCCACGGCGCCACCCAGCGTCGCCGGGACGACGATCTCCGGCAGCTTCGCGGGCTTGAGGGTCGCGACGTCGCGCTTGGGATTCGACGACGCGACAACGGCCTTCGACTTGGTGCCGTCAGCGAACGTCACGGTGACGTCCGTGGCGCCTTTGCCCTTGGCACCTTTGACGACGTGGTGCGCCGTCAGGATCGTCCCGTCCTCGGCCGCGATCACCCCAGTGCCGAGCGACTCCCCGGCCCGGATGACCACCACCGACGGCCCGACCCTCTTGAAGACGTCGGGCACCGTGAGCGCCGTACTGGGCGTCGGCGTCACGCTCGGTCTGGGCGCGGCCTCTTCGCCGTTCCCGCCGCTGCTTCCCAGCCAGTACGCCAACACCGCCACGACGACAAGCGCGCCGCCCACCACGACAAACCGCCGAGCCCTCCCGGCCACAGCTCCCTGAGCCTCGGCCGCACCAGCCTCCTGCGGCACGCGCTCCATGTCCCCATGTTCATAAAACTCGGCCCAAAGTGCCACAAAGCTCACCTGAGAACTCCATGAGAACCGGTCCCCGCAGGCCAACGCCCGCAGCACGAAGGCGAGAATGGCGGCGCCAACTGCTCCGTCTGAGCCGGTGAAGCGAACCCGCGCAGGTCCGGGGCGATGACCCGGTACTGCGCGGACAACGGGCCGATGATCTCGCTCCAGAGCTGCCAGGTGTGCGGAAAGCCGTGTAGCAGCACGACCGCGGGACCGGTGCCGGCCGTGGCCACGTTGGCGTGGATGCCATTGGTCGCGATCCGGCGCAGCTCAACCTGCGGAGCGCGGGTTGGCGAGGTGCGGGACACGAGGCGGTCGACGGCGTCGAGGCGGGCGCCATGGAGGTGCTCGGCGACGAACAAACGCGGCAGTGGAAGGCGCGCCTCGGCGAGGACCCTGCGCTCCTGTACCCACAGCTCGCCAACGTCCGATGAAGGTCCAGGGCTGACCCACACGACGCGCCCCTGGTACCCGGCTTCGTCTCCGTGGCAGGGGGCCGCTGCGGTCCTCCGCGAGGCGGGCGTGGAGATCACGTGACGAGCGGTTCGCGCGAACGTCGCCGTGTGATCTGAAACTTGACGTTGACGTCAGAGGCAGGAGACAGGGCCTGCTCCGGGCGGAGCGGACACCTGCCGGTCAGCGGGTCTACCAGGAGTCCGACGTCGATCGGGTCCGCTTCTACCAGCAGCTTTACGCTGCAGGGCTGACCAGTTGCAACATCGCACAGCTGCTGCCGTGCATTCAGTCGGGCCATACGGATGCCGACCAGCGAGCAATGCGGAGCAGAGCGCGTGGGCCGCCGCGCGCCTGCTGCCGGGCCGGGAGCAGGAGGCCGACGACGAGCTCCGGGCCATCGGCTGCCGCCCCTGACGGCAGCCCGCTGAGACATCAGAGGCTCGATGCGAGCAGCGAGAAAGTGCGGCCGCTGGCCGTGACGGCTCGTCACCCCGGACGCCGCCCGAAGCGAACCGTCATCCCTTGGGGACGAAGCGCATCCGCGATCCATAGGCAGCCGGCCACTCAACGGCGTCGGCGTCCTCGGCATCGATCCGCCGCACGTGCCCCGTCCCAGGCGTCGGTCGTGCCGGCGACAGCCGGCCACCCCACCGACAATCTCGGCGTCAGCCGTCCTGGAGCTCGGCCAGCAGGTCCTGGGAGTACGCGATGCGGCCGGTGAGCTCCGCGGCCGGGCGGTGGCACAGAGCCAGGGCGGCGTCGGCCATGATCGTGGGAGACTCGGCGTTGGGGTCGTCGTCGGTGGTGAGGCGGTGGAAAAGGGTGCCGGGGGTGGGAACGACCCTGTTGGGCGACAGCGCGTTCACGGCGATGTTGTCGGCATAGAGCTCGGCTGCGAGGCCCGTGGTGAAGCGTTCGAGGGCGGCCTTGCACATTCCGTACACCGTGCCGCCGCGGCCGGCGTGGGGGCCGGGCGGGAACCTCGGGTGGCGGGCGGCGATGGAGGAGATGTTGAGGATCCAGCCCTCACGGCGTTCCCGCATCCCGGGTATGACCAGTTGGGCGAGGTGGAAGGACGCGTTGACCTGCACCTCGAACATCAACTCGTAGCGGCGGTCGGTGAACTCCGACACCGGCGTGAAGTAGGTGACCGCGGCGTTGTTGACCAGGATGTCGACCGCGCCGTACCCCTGTTCGGCCGCCTGGATGAGTGCCTGTCTGTCCTGCTCGCGCGACAGGTCGGTGGCATGGGCGAAGGCGGTGCCACCGGCCGCCTCGATCCGCGCGACGGTGTCGCCGATCGTCCCTTCGAGCCGGCTCTGCGACGCCTCGACGGTACGGGCGGCGGCAACCACCTTCGCACCCTCGGCCGCCAGCCGTACGGCTATCGCGGCGCCGATGCCCCTGCTCGCTCCGGTGACGACCGCTACCTTGCCTTCCAGTACGCCCATGGCTGTCCTTCCTGGGGCCCTTGCCGGCTCGGGATTCCTCTGAGGCGATACTAGAACGATATTTTAGAATCTGGCCACATCCCAAGACGCAGTGGCGATGTGGACCTCCATGGCCTGACTCCGGCAGCGCGTACGGGCCGATCAGCCGCACCTGATCGACACGTTCACCGCCACGTTCGACGACTACTGGGGCGATCCTTCGTTCGAGCCCTGCGATCCGGCGCGGGATGCCGAGCGGCTCAACCGTGCCCTGTCCGCCGAGCGGACCGGCGGCCGGGCGGTCGTGCTCGATTTCGCGCACGCCGACGTCCGTCCCTACCCGTACCAGCAGGAGATCCTCGACGGGCTCGCCGCCGAGCCGGAGATCCACGATCGGTCGCGGAACCTGGTCGTCATGGCCACCGGCACCGGCAAGACCGTGGTCGCCGCGCTGGCAACGGCATCGCGCAGATCTGGTCCGGTGACGACCTACTCAAGGGTGCTCGGAAGGAGTTCGGCGCGCGGGGCCCTCTTGAGAAGTCGCCTTCGATCCCGGGTAAGCGTGAGGCCCCGCCAGAAGTGAACTCCTCCCCCAAGGATCAGACCTGACGGCCAAGCCTGCTGAACGTCGCCCGTGATTCCACACTCGGTGTAACTCCCCGGACGCCGAGACGTTTACGATGGCTGATCGGCCGACATGCCGGCCACCCGGCCCTCGGGACGTTCCGCCCCGGCTTCCGCGGTGGATGACGCTTGCTGTTGCGACGGTGGTCGCCTGTGCAGCAGGAGTGCGGTCAGGCCGCCCGCGACCAGGCCCCAGAACGCCGCGCCGACGCTCAGGATCGTCATCCCCGACGCGGTGACCACGAAAGTGACCACTGCGGCCTCCCGTCCCTCCGGCTCGGTCACCGCGCCGGCCAGCGACGAGCCGAGCGCCGACAGCAACGCGAGTCCGGCCACCGCGATGACCAGCACGGGTGGGGACAGCAGCACCAGAGCCATGGCCAGGCCGGCGCCGAGGCCGAGTGTCAGCTGCCCGACGCCGAGGGCCACCGTCGCGATCCACCGGCGGCCGGGGTCAGGGTGGGTGTCCGGGCCGGCGGTCAGCGCTGCGGTGATCGCGGCGAGGTTGACGGCGTGACCGCCGAACGGCGCCGCCGCCGCGCTCGCCAGGCCGGTCGCGACGAGGACCGGGCGCAGGGGCGGCATGTACCCGTATGTCGCCATGACCGCCATACCGGGGACGTTCTGCGCGGCCATGGTGACGAGAAACAGCGGGATGGCGATGCTCACCACTACGGACGGGTTCAGCGTCGGGCTGGTCAACTCGACCGCGGGCCGCAGCGCCGCGCCGGACAGGCCGTTGCCGGTCCCGTTCACCGCGATGGCGATGACCGCCACGACGAGCGCGCCCGGAACGGCCCACTGCCGCAGGTACCGCTGCAACACCGCCCAGGTCAGGACGACGGGCACGGCCAGCAGCGGGATGTCGACGACGGCGCGGACCGGTGCGGTGCACAGACTGAGGATGACGCCCGCCAGCATGGCACCGGCGATCGGACGCGGGATGGCGGCGATCGACCGGGTCAGCCAGGGCGACAGGCCGGCGAGGACGATGAGCCCGGCGCAGACGATGAACGCGCCGACCGCGGCCGGGAAGCCGCCGGGCACGGGACCGGTCGCCACCAGCAACGCCGCGCCGGGGGTGGACCAGGCGATGCTGATCGGCATGCGGTACCGCAGACCAAGGAAGACCGCCACCGCCCCGACGCCACAGCAGAGGGCGAGCAGCCCGGACGCGGCCTGCCCCGGTGTCGCCCCGACAGCACGCAGCCCGGCGAGCACGACGGTGAACGAACTGGCGTAGCCGACCACCGCGCTGACCAGCCCCGCCATGACGGCCTGCACCCGCACGCCCACTCCTCGGTGTCGACAGACTCTCAATTGTTCCGTTTACGGAACGAACCATAACCACGTGGCCACCGCGAGACAAGCCCGGCGGCGGAATGCAAGGATTGCCGGGTGGACGGCCGTGGTACGGATATCGGGAGCCGGCTGCGGCGATTGCGGGAGGCCCGCGGCATCTCCCTGTCGGCGCTGGCCCGCAGCGCCGGCATCGGCAAGGCCACCCTGTCCGGCCTGGAACTGGGCACCCGGAACCCGACGCTGGAGACGCTCTACGCGGTGGCAGGAGCCTTGGGCGTACCGTTGACGGCCCTGGTTCTGGAGCCCGGCGCACCGCCCACAGAGGCCGTCCGCGTGCCCGGCGCCGCCGTAACGGCCACACTGCTCGAGGTCTTCGAGGAGCCGACCGCAACGTTCGAGTTGCTGCGCATGCGCGTCCGTCCCGGCGTCGTGCAACACTCGCCGCCGCACGCCCCCGGCGTGACCGAACACGTCACGGTCTACGCGGGCGTGCTGCGCGCCGGCCCGGCCGACGCCCCCATGCTGGCTGCGCCAGGCGAGCACATCTCCTGGCAGGCCGACGTCCCACACATCTACAGCACTGTCGGCCCAGACGAAGCACTTGCCACCCTACTGATCCGCTCCCCCCGACAGGCCTGAGCACCGAATCCACGCCGCACGGCCGCGCCGCCGGGCGGGTGTGCGGAAGACCTGGCGGGCCGTGCCAGTCGATGTGGTCCGGCTCAACCGCGTCCGCCATCGCCGCCTGGACACCCCGTTCGGGGAGGGCCTGCGCATTACGGCTACCTCTGCGACTGCGTGCCGGCGCGCCTGCGGAATATTCCGTTGCGGTTGCGTGCTGGTGGTCGCACCATGTTCCTCATGTTCCTGCACGCTCACCTTGCGACGCCCGCGGTGCCGGGTGTGCTTGAGCGTGTCTGCGACGGCCTGGAGCGTTGACCTCTTCCCGTATGTCCCTGAGGTGACCCGGCGGGGGGAGGTTGTCGGCCCGGACGGGTCACGAAATTTCCAGGTATGTCGGGAAGGAATCATGGCCAAGCAGGCCTACGTACGGAACAAGCCTCACCTCAACATCGGCACGATGGGGCACGTCGACCACGGGAAGACCACGTTGACCGCTGCCATCACGAAGGTGCTGGCTGAGCGGGGGCAGGCCACGTACACGCCGTTCGAGAGGATCGACCGCACGCCCGAGGAGGCGCAGCGGGGGATCACGATCAACATCTCGCACGTCGAGTACGAGACCGCCACCAGGCACTACGCCCATGTGGACATGCCCGGCCACGCCGACTACGTGAAGAACATGATCACGGGGGCGGCGCAGCTCGACGGCGCGATCCTGGTCGTGTCCGCGCACGACGGGATCATGCCGCAGACCCGGGAGCACGTGCTGCTCGCCAAGCGGGTCGGGGTCGAGCACCTGGTCGTGGCCGTCAACAAGGCCGACGGCGCGGACCCGGAGCTGATCGACCTGGTCGAGCTCGAGCTGCAGGATCTGCTGGCCGAGCACGGCTACACCGGCGTCCCGATGGTGCGGGTGTCCGGTCTGCGGGCGCTGGAGGGCGACCCGGTCTGGACGGCGTCGATCGAGGCGCTGCTCCAGGCTGTGGACGACCACATCCCCGTGCCCGTGCGGTACGTGGACGCGCCGTTCCTCATGCCGGTCGAGAACGTGCTCACGGTCACCGGCCGGGGCACGGTCGTCACCGGGGCCATCGAGCGCGGCACGGTCCGGGTCGGTGACACGGTGGAGGCGATCGGGTTCGGGGACGGGCTCAGCGCCGTCGTGACGGGCGTGGAGACGTTCGGCAAGACGATGGAGCGGGGCGAGGCCGGTGACAACGCGGCCGTGCTGCTGCGCGGGGTCCGGCGCGAGCAGGTACGGCGCGGCATGGTGCTGGCGGCGCCCGGCAGCCAGCGGGCCCAGCGGTCCTTCACCGCCCGCGTCTACCTGCTGACCGCGGAGGAGGGCGGGCGGCGCAAGCCGATCGCGTCCGGGTACCGGCCGCAGTTCTACCTGCGGACGACGGATGTGCCCGGTGAGATGACGCTGCTGCCGGCTGAGCCCGGTGGTTCGGTGGCCGCTCAGCCGGGCGACACCGTGGACGTGGTGGTCGAGCTGGGCAAGGCGGTGGCGCTGGAGCCCGGGCTCGGCTTCGCGATCCGGGAAGGCGGGCTGACCGTCGGTGCGGGCACCGTTCTCACGGTGGCCGACTGACCCGACCGGCTCCCGCCGGTCAGCGCCGCGTCCCGTTGCGGCCGGGTGCCGCCCACAGTCGTGGGCGGCACCCGGCCCGCGGTGTCAGCGGGTCCCTGGCGCGAAGCGGAGGCTGAAGGTGGCGGGGTGCGCCCTCAGGTCGTACTTCGGCAGCGTCCCCGGCCCGCACGTGGCGGTGCCGATGCCCTGGTGGGCGAGGTCCAGGTGCAGGTGCACCCGGTCACCCGCCACCAGGTCGGGCCGGTGGGAGGCGGCGGCCAGTTCGTCGGCGCTCCACCGGCGTGCCGTCAGTCCGAACACCGGATCGCCTGACACCGTGAACGCCCCGAAGGAGGCCCACCGCACGCCGGCCCGGTGGCCGTTCTCCTGCGGATAGACGTACGGCGTCTGCAGCTCCTCGATGGTGGCCGTCCAGCGGCCCACCCGCGCGGACATGCCCGTGTCCGGGTACGCCTCGCCCGGCCCGCGCCCGAACCACGTGACCCGGTCCACGGCGGTCCCCGGCAGGGTCATCGTGAGGCCGAGGCGCGGGATCGGATCCTGCCAGTCGCCGTCGGGCTCGATGTCCACGGTCAGCAGCAGCTCGCCGTCCCCGGACAGGGCCCACCGGTACGTCGCCAGCATGCCGAGGTCGGTGGCCGCGGGCGCGACCCTGGTGCGTACGGTCAGTTCGTCGCCGAGGTCCACGGAGTCCACCCGGTGCGTGAGGCGGTGCAGGCCGAGGCCGCGCCACTTCGCTTCCAGGCCGCCGTACCGGTCGTTGTCGGTCGGCGCCCGCCACAGGTCGAGCCGCGGGCCCTCGACGTCAAGGCCGAAGAGCCGCACGAGCCGTCCGGTGGCCGGGTCGAACGCCGCGTCGCCGAGGACGTGACGCTCCTGCCCGTCCACGACGACTCGCCTCGGAGAGCCGGGAGCGGCGGGTCGCGGTGCTGTGGGCGTTCCGGTGGGCGTGAGGCGGGTCTGGCCCCAGGCGATCTCGTGCCCCGCCGCGGCCCACGGCTGGTCGGAGGCCAGAACGGCGCGCACGGTCAGCCACAGCTCGGCCTCCGAGCCGTCCCCGTCGCCGGAGCCGGACGTGAAGGGCAGCTTGACCTCCCCGCCCTCAGCGGGCACCGGCAACTGATGCTCGGCCACCGTCTCCCCGTTCTCCTCCACAGTGGCGACGAACTCCAGGTGCGACAGGTCCACGAAGCCGTGGCCGTTGACGACCCGCACCACGCCGTCCCCGAACTCGAAACGGACCGGCTCGAACACCTTCTTCAGGTCGACCAGCCCAGGCGAGGGCGTGCGATCGGGGAACACCAGCCCGTCGATCACGAAGTTCGAGTCGTGCACGGGCTCCCCGTAGTCGCCCCCGTACGCGTACTCATGGACAGGATGCGCCAGCCCGTGGTCGATCCACTCCCAGATGAACCCTCCGGCCAGCCGCGGATACCGCTCGAACAGCTCCTGGTACTCGGCCAGCCCGCCGGGCCCGTTCCCCATGGCGTGGGCGTACTCGCACTGCATGAACGGCATGCCCCGCCTCCGCGCGTCCAGCGCGGGGTCGTCGAGGGGCGCCTCCTCGCGCCGCCCGATGGCCTCGACCTCGGTGTGGGAGGCGTACATGCGCGAATACACGTCCGTGTGCGCGCACGACCGGTCCCCCTCGTAGTGGATCGGCCGGGACGAGTCACGCGAACGGGTCCAGTCGGCCATGACGGCCAGGTTGCGGCCGACGCCCGCCTCGTTGCCGAGCGACCACATGATGATGCTGGGGTGGTTCTTGTCGCGTTCGACCATGCGGCGCATGCGGTCGAGCAGCGCGTCGGCGTAGCGCGGGTCGTCGGTGGGGTTGCCGCGCCAGCCGACCTCGCCGAAGCCGTGGGTCTCGAGGTCACACTCGTCGATCACCCACAGGCCCAGCTCGTCGCACAGGTCGAGGAAGTCGGGGTGGGGCGGGTAGTGGCTGGTCCTGACGGCGTTGACGTTGTGCCGCTTCATCAGCAGCACGTCCTCGCGCATCGTCTCGTACGGGACCACCCGGCCGCGCGACGGGTGGAACTCGTGCCGGTTCACGCCCTTGAACAGCAGCGGGCGGCCGTTGGCGAGCAGCACGCCGTCGACGATGGAGATCGTGCGGAAGCCGATGCGCAGCCGTACGGTCTCCTCGGGGAACGTCACGACAGCGTCGTACAGGCGGGGCGTCTCGGCCGTCCACGGCTCCGCCTCCACCGGCACCTCGACCCCGGGCGCGAGGTCGGCGACGCCGAGCTCGGGGACGCTCAGCCTCCCGGAGCCCTCGAAGCTGAGCGTGGCGTGGCCGTCGGCGTAGGAGGTGCGCACGAAGACGTCGGCGGTGGAGCGGGTGAGCGTGACGTCCCGGAAGATGCCGGGCAGCCACCACATGTCCTGGTCTTCCAGGTAGGTGGCGGCCGACCACTGGTGCACGCGGACGGCGAGCACGTTGCGCCCGGGCCGGAGGTACGGCCCCGCGTCGAACTCGGCGGGCAGCCTGCTGCCGGTCCAAAAGCCCAGCTCGTGGCCGTTGAGCCAGATCCTGGCGAAGGAGTCGGCGCCCTCGAACCGCAGCCGCCCACCCGTCCAGCCCTCCGACAGGTCGAAGACGCGGCGGTAGTCACCGGTCGGGTTCTCGTCCGGGACTCGGGGCGGGTCGATCGGGATGGGGAAGTCGACGTTCGTGTACGCGGGCGCGCCGTGGCCGTGCAGGTTCCAATGAGACGGGACCGGGAGCGAGCCCCAGTCCGAGTCGTCGAAGGACGGCTGGGCGAAGTCATCGGGGATGTTCGCGGTGGGTGAGAGGCGGAAGCGCCACGTCCCGTTGAGGTCGAGGGCGGGCGCGTCGGAGCGGAGTGCGGCCCGGGGTTCGAGGAGTCCCGAACCTGGGGCGAATGTTTCGAGGTCCATCGTGGCCGAGCCTAGACGTCCTCGCCGGAAAGGTCGCTAGCCGCCCCCCAGATCGTAGACTCTGCGGGCGTTTCCGGCGCCCACCATGAACGCCACCCGCATGGCCTGCTCCACCGACCACTCCCCCTCGGCCACGAACCCGCCCAGCACCCGCGCCATCGCCCGCCGCCACAGCAGCGCCCCGAGGTGGTGCAGCTCGGCGGGCCCGAAGGCGTCGGACGAGAAGAGGATCTTCGCGAACGGCGCCACCTCCAGGCTCTCCGCCACCACCGCCACGCTGCGCGCCCCCGTGTAGCTCACCCCCAGCCCCACGTCGAAGAACACGTTCGGGTACGCGTGCGCCAGGAACCCCGCGTGCCGCTGGTACGGGTAGCAGTGCAGCAACAGCAGCGGCACCCCGGTCGGCTCGGCCAGCTCGATCAGCCCGCGCAGCAGCAGCGGGTCCGACCGGCGCAGGTCCACGTCCGGATCGCCGTACCCGATGTGGAACTGCAGCGGCAGCCCCCGCTCCAGCCCCGTCCAGATGAGGTGCCGCAGCAGCACCGGGTCCGCCAGCCTGCCCCCTTCCGACAGCCAGCGCCCGGCGGCCTCCGTGACCTCCTCGCGCGAGGGCGGCGCGGGGTCGAAGTCGAGCCCGTACCGGTAGGCGGCGATGCTCTTGAGCCCGCGCGCCGAGCGCGTACGCTCCCACAGCGCCTCCGCGAACCGGTCGGCGAACGCGCCGGCCCCGCATCCGCTGGCGGCCACCTGCTCGGCCACGGTCTCCAGCCGCACCACCTCGTCGGCGGGCACGCCGCTGGCCTCCGCCATGCCGGACGGGCCGAGCAGCTCCTCGCCCCGGTAGCCGGTCTCGACGAGGAAGTGCCCGATGCCGCTGGCGGCCAGCAGCAGCCGGTTCGTCTCGTCCGCGCCGAGCCTGGCGCGCCTGGCCAGGTACTCCTCCGGCGTGCAGTACGGGTCGAGCCCGAGCACCGGCGCGCAGTGGCGCAGGATGGCGTAGCCGAGCTGGGAGTCGAACTGGGTCATCCACGGAGGCACCGGCCGGTCCGACTCGGTGATCATCTCCTCGAACGCCTTGCGCGACAGGTCGTGGGACGTGACACCGTGCACGTGGTGGTCCACCAGCGCCATCTCCTCGATGGCCCGCACGAAGCCGCTGGGCAGGAGGTCGAGCTCAATGGACATCGGCGACGTCTCCCAAAGTGTCTCCCAAGGCGTCTCCCAAGGCGTCTCCCAAGGTCAACGCACCCGGGTGCTACCCCTGTCGGCCCGGCTTCACGCGCCATGGTGAAAATTGTGGCCATGGGTGACAAGAACCACGAAAACTGTTTTAATCCCTGGCTAAGTGACTAAGGGGCTACATAGCCCTGTGTGACCGTTTTCCTCGAGCGGGAAAGGCGGGTCCGTGCGAGCACCAGGTGGCGAAGTAGTCATCACTGGCGGTCTCGGTTTCATCGGCTCTCATCTGGTGGACGCCTATCTCGCGGCGGGCCACCGCGTACGGATCATCGACTCGAACGCCGGCGCGGTCGTGGACGGCGAGGACTACGACGCGGATCCCCGCTGCACGGTCATCCGCGAGCGCGTGGAGGACCACCTGGCGACCGGAGGCGACTTCGCGGGCGTGGACCGGGTCATCCACGCCGCCTCCTACGTGGGCCCGGCCAGCATCCTGTCGCGCTCGGGGCGATTAGGGCACGACATCATCGGGAGCACCGCGCCGGTCATCGAGGCGTGCGTCAGCGCCGGGGTGCCGCTGTGCATGTTCAGCTCGGCCGAGGTGTACGGGCGCAGCGGCGTGCTGGACGAGAAGGACGACATCGTCGTGCCGACCCAGTACAACACGCGCATCGAGTACGCGATCGCCAAGACGCTGGCCGAGGCCATGGTCTGCAACAGCCGCCGGCACGGGCTGCGCGGGATCGTCATCCGGCCGTTCAACGTGGCGGGCGCGCGGCAGTCGCGGGCGGGCGGGTTCGTGATGCCGACCTTCGTGCAGCAGGCGCTGGCCGGGCGGCCGATCACGGTGTTCGCGGGCGGCGAGCAG
Source organism: Nonomuraea sp. CA-141351 (assembly GCF_050944675.1). NCBI lineage: Bacteria > Bacillati > Actinomycetota > Actinomycetes > Streptosporangiales > Streptosporangiaceae > Nonomuraea > Nonomuraea sp. CA-141351. Next base: position 5,347,996 of record NZ_CP191982.1, on the reverse strand, counting down.
GTCAGGGCGTTCGTCGCGGCGAGCGACCTGACGGCGTTCCTCATCGGCTACATGGACATGGCGCTGGACGGCGATGACGTCATCATCAACGTCGGCAACCCGGCCAACGCCGTCACCGTCATGGAGCTGGCCGAGCGCGTGAAGTCGCTGCTCGGCAGCCCCTCGCCCATCGTCGGCGTGGACGGCAGGAGCGTGCACGGCCCCCACTACGCGGAGGCGGAGTCGTTCCACAAGATCCCGGCGCTCAGGACGGCGACCGACCTGGGCTGGCGGCCGCGCGTTACGCTCGACGAGCTGATACTGAGCACCGCCGACTACTACCGCGCCCGCGAGGACCGAAGGGCAGTGAATGCGCCGCTTTGACCGCGTCCTGGTGATCTCCCCCCACGCCGACGACGAGGTCCTGGGCTGCGCCGGTCTGATGGCGGCGCAGGCGGAGGCCGGGGCCGAGGTGCACGTCTTGTATCTCGCGGTGGACGGCATGCGCCACTACGGGCTGGACGGCGCCACGACCTACCCGCAGCGGCTGGAGGAGATCGAGGCCGTGCGGGGCCTGCTCGGCTTCACCTTCGAGATCGCGTACGGGGACGGCGGGCTGACCGAGCGGCTCGACACGCTGCCGCGCAGGGAGCTGGTCGACCTGTTCGAGCAGGCGCTGAACGAGCGGCGGCCCGACCTGCTGCTGCTGCCCAGCTTCGCCGACTACGACCAGGACCACGTCGCGGTCTTCGACGCCGGGTTCGCCGCCGCCCGGCCGATCGCGCAGCAGTTCGGCAAGTGGCTGGTGCCGAACGTCTTCATGTACGAGATGTCGAAGATCCAGTGGGCGTCCGAGCCGATGCCCCGTTCGACCGCGTACTGCGACATCTCTGCCTACATGGAACGGAAGCTGGCGGCGCTGCGGGCGTACAAGAGCCAGCACCGGCCCTCGCCGCACATCAGGAGCGAGGAGTCGGTGACGGCGCTGGCCACGTTGCGCGGTGCGGAGATCGGTGTCACTCATGCGGAGGCGTTCGGGGTGTTGAGGGAGGTCCTGTGAAGACGTACGCGTTCGCCACGGGGATGGAGTTCGCCGCTCCGGCGGTGGACGTGCTGGTCGCCCAGGGCACTCCCCCGTCGCTGCTGATCGGCTACCCGCCGAAGCTGCAGCACCGCTCCGGGTACGCGCCGCTGCGGGAGGCGTCGGACAAGCACGGCATCCCGCTGCTGGAGACCTCCGACATCAACGACGGAGAGGCGTACGAGCTGGTCAAGGGCATGGACCTGTTCGTGATCGCGGGATGGTCGCAGCTCGTGCGCGAACCCCTGCTGTCGGCCTGCCCGCTGGGGTCGATCGGGCTGCATCCCACCCGGCTGCCCGAGGGGCGGGGCCGGGCCGCGCTGCCGTGGACGATCATCAAGCGGCTGGAGACGAGCGCGGTCAGCCTGTTCTTCCTGGACGAAGGGGCCGACACGGGCGACCTCATCGCGCAGCGGGAGTTCACGATCAGCCGGCGCGACGACGTCAGCGCGGTCTACCGCAAGGTCACGCAGATCAACGTGGACCTGCTGGCGACGTACATCCCGCTGCTGCTCGAGGGCCGCGTCGTGGCCCGCCCCCAGGAGCCCGGCGGGTCCTGGTGGGAGAAGCGGCGGCCCGAGGACGGGGTGATCGACTGGTCCCGTCCCGCCTCCGACCTCTACGACTGGGTGCGCGCGCTGGCCGCGCCCTATCCGGGGGCGTTCACGTCCGTGTCGGGGCGGCGGCTGTACGTGCACAGTGCGGATCTCGTCGAGTACGGCGGGACGGAACCCGCCGGGACCGTGCTCGCGCCCGTGTGGTCCACCGGCGTCGGCGGGGTGCTGGTGGCCTGCGGGTCTGGGCTGCTGGTGGTGCGCGAGGTGCAATGGGAGGGCGAGGAACGGCGCGACGCCCTGGACCTGGTGGAGTCGGGCGAGCTCGCGGTAGGCGCATGCCTGGGCACATGACCGGGATCGGCGGCGTGCGGTTGAGCGGTGCCGTGATGGCGCATCCCCGGCGCAGGGAGGCGGCCGAACGGCTGGCCGGCGACGTGCTCGACGTCGTCACCGACCCCGATCCGGCCGGCCGCCCTTCGGCGTTCCGCACGTCGCTGCTGGCCTGGTCGAGCATCCCCGAGAGCTCCACGCACCACTTCCTGCTGCACGACGACATGGTGCTGTCCAGCACCTTCTTCGAGCGGGCCGAGCGCGCCGCCCGCGCCATGCCGGACGCCGCGCTCGCCCTGTTCGCGTTCTGGAACTCCCGCAACGGCGCCGCCGTCCGCCAGGGGGCGCTGGCCGGGGCGCGGTGGGTGGCGGGGGCGGGCGAGTACACGCCGGTGGCGGCGCTGCTGCTGCCCAGGGAGGTCGCCGAGGGGTACGTGGAGTGGGCGAAGGACCGGGGCGACACCTGGCCCGACGACGTGCTCATGGGGCGTTATCTGCGGCAGGCCGGGGTGCGGGTGTTCGTGGCGGTGCCGAGCCTGGCCGAGCACGAGGACCTGGCGAGCCTGGTGGACAACGACTTCCAGGGGCTGCGCCGCTCGCCGTGCTTCTTCACCGACGACCCGCTGGCGGACCGGGGCGAGGGCGCCGTGCTGGACGACCTGCCGGTGATCCCCTTCTTCAAGCGGGGCGTCGCGCAGTGCGCCGTACGCGTCCCCGGGTCGAGGCGGTGGCGGGACCTGCGGTGCGAGGACTACCTGGCGGGCCTGGGCATCGACGCCGACTCGCTGCGGGCTCGGGCGGGCGCCGGGCGGCACTGGCCGTTGTGGCTCACGGCGTACACGATGGGGGCCGTGCACCGGGGCGAGCGGGGCGACGCGCGGGTGCTGGACGAGGCGCTGGCCACGATGGGGCCGGGCGGGCTGTGCCACGAGCTCGGGTGGCGGGAGCTGGCCGGGCTGTCGGCGGAGTTGCACGACGTGGCGCGCGCGGGGCTGGAGGCCGGACTGCGCGAGGTGGCGCGCGCAGGGCTCGGGACGGGACGCGACGTGGCGCGCGCAGAGCTGGAGGCGGGGCGGGCGGACCGCTCGACTCGCTGTGTGGATCGCGGGCCGGTGGCCGTGACCGGTTCGAGCACGTTCGTGCGGGAGCACCTGTCGGACGCGCTCGCCGATCGGGGCTTCCGTCTCACCGGGCCGGAGGCCGGCGTGCCGGTGGTGCACGTCTGCGCGCTCGGCTGGTCCCCGGACGCCGACCCCGGGGAGGAGGTACGCCTGGCGCGGGCGGCCTTCGCCGGCGGGCCCGGCGGGGTGCTGCTCAGCTCGTTCCACGTCTACCCGGAGCGGAAGTGGGCGGACGAGGAGACGCCCGTCAGCCCCGCCGCCACGCCCTTGTCCCGGGCGCTGCTCCAGGTGGAGGAGGCCGCGGCCGGGGCGGTGGTGCTCCGGCTCGGCGAGCCGTACGGGCCCGGCATGCCGCAGCGGGGACCGGTTGCGGAGCTGGTGCTGCGGTCGTCGCTCAACCGGCCCGCGCCTGTCTCCGGGTGCCCGGTGCAGCTCGTACACGTGCAGGACGTCGCCAAGGCGGTGCTGGCGGCGCTGGAACGGGGTTCCGCGGGGCGCGTCTACAACATCGCCCATCGGAAGCGGGTGCGCATGGGGGAGCTGGCCGAGGCGGTGTCCCAGGCGGTGCGGCCGATGGACGTCGAGACATCGGACGAGCCCGCGGGGGCGCTGGTGAACGTCGAGCGGGCAGGGGTCGAGCTCGGGTGGCGGGCGAGCGTGACGCTGGACTACGGGCTGCACACGTGTGCGCAGTGGCTCGCCTACGAGAGCGACCGTCCGTAGGGAACCCCCCGTCCACGGGCCGCTCTTCGGGGGCCGCCGTTCAGGGGCCGCCCACGAGTGAGCGCCAGCGGAGGAGACCGTCGGGTCCCGCGCCGATGAGCCGCCCCCCGGTGGCGGCCAGCGCGGTGCGTCCGGCGGCGGGGCCGAGGTCGGTCCAGGGTGACTCGTGCCGCTCGGCCGACCTGACCAGGATCCGGTCCGCCGAGACGGCGAACAGCCGGCCGTTCATGGCGGTCAGGCTCACCACTCCGGCTGCCGGACCCACCCTCCTCCAGTCGTGCGCGTCGAGCCGCCGGATGGGCAGATGCCACAGCTCGCCGGCCGAGGTGACGGCGAACAAGCCCTCGTCCACGGCGGCCAGGCCGATGGTGCCCTCGGGCGCCCGGCTGACGTCTTTCCACGGCTGCGGGACCGAGACGGGCTCGCAGTCGGGAGCGTCCTGCCACGGCTGGGGGGCTGGGGCAGGGTCGCAGTAGCGGATGGCGCCGTTGGGTGCGACACCGTACAAGCCCGCGGGCGGGCCGCCGTGCGCCTCTCTGGGCGCGGCGAGGGCGATCGCGTCGGTCTCGCCGATCGCCTGCCAGGGGAGGTTCTGACCCGAGACGTCGCGAACCGCGAGCGTCCCTTCCGAGGACACCGCGTACAGGCGGTTCTCGCAGCACACGAGCGCCCGCACGCCAGGCCTGGACGGCGAGTCACCCGCCACCGCATCGAAAGCGCCGCTCGCCGTCTCGTGACTCCCCGCACCGGACGAGCCGCCCGCCGCCGCATGATCCACCGCACCGGGCAGACCGCCAGTCGTCGTGCCCGACGCACCGCCTGCCGTCCCGTGGCGCGCCGCATCCGACGCGCCACCCTTCGCCCTCTGGGGCGCCGCGTCGGGGAGACGGTGTACGGCGGAGCCCGGCGCAGCGCCCGAGCCAGGCGAAGCGGGCGGGTGCGGGGTTGGGCCGATCGTGTCCCAGGCGGGGGTGGAGGAGCGGCGGGAGAGGCGGTTGAGGACGTTTCGAGTGATGGTGGCCAGGACCGGGTCCTGGAGGGTGTTGCCCCAGTTGATGGTGCCCGCGTTGAAGACCGTGCCGGAGCCGAGGCGGTGGATGCCCATCGTGGCGGCGCCGCCCTTGCCGTAGCGGCGCCAATGGGTCAGGTCGGCGGTGGCGAGGACGACGAACGACGGCGGGGTGCCGTCGCGGCCGCTCGCCCGGGGTACGCCGGCCACCCATTCGAGGTCGGCGGCGTCCGTCTCGTAGCCGATCGCTCCCCTGCCGAACGTGTCACCGTCCGCCAGCCCCGTGCCCTCGAAGACCCAGTGGCCGGCGAACCTGGCGGTGTAGGACTCCTGTGACATGACGCGGGAGTCCACCCAGCAGCCGGCGCCGTTCCTGAAGGAGAGGCCGGTGAGGGTGTTCTCGGGGCGGTTGACGGGGTCACTCGGCCACTCGACGGTGACCCTGCCGGGGTCGGTGGCGGCCATGGGGTCGGCGGTGGCGTCGCGGTAGCAGACCATGGTACGGAGGTCGTCCTCGAAGCGGACCTGCCACCAGCAGGTGTTGCCGGAGAATATGGCGATGTTCCCGCCGCGGCGGGCGAACTCCTCGACCGTGTCCCGCATCTCCCACGACCAGTACTCGTCGTGGCCGTTGACGACCAGCAGGCGGTAGCGGGACAGGAAGCCGAGGCCGTCGTGCAGGTCCAGGCCCGAGCAGTAGTCGACCGTGTAGCCGGCCGGGCCTAGCCAGCGGAGCAGGCCCAGCTCCCACTCCTCGATCTGCGGGCCCGCGCCCGGGCGGTCGAAGGTGACCTTGACGGCCCGGTCGGGCTGCTCCGACTGATAGAGGCCCTCGCCGGGGACTCCCGGGCGGTTGTACGCCTCCCAGGTGGGGAACGGGATGGACACCAGGATGGGCGAAGTGGGCTCAGCGCCGCGTACCACGAAATATGCCGAAATATCGTGGTAAATGGCTCGGTAGAGGGAGCTGGGCCAGTGCTGCCCTACCTTGAGGGTCCAGATCGATTCCTCGGCCGCTTCGTCCCGCAGCATGACCCGCCCCGAGGGTACGTCCTCCACCGTGATCGGGCCGCCGCTCCCGTCGAGGAGCCGGAAGCGGAGCTCCTCCCCCTGCGCGCACGACGTCGCCTCGGCGTACAGGCTCATCCTCGGGCCGCCACGATCAGTCCTTCCAGGTCAAGGAGGTACTGTTCGATGCCGGACGGCGGTAACAGGGCGGTGTCCGCGTAGCAGGAGACCTCCATGAGGTCCGGCTCGCCGCCGATGTGCAGGCGGAAGTCGCAGATGTTGCGGTCCATGGCATCCGTCCAGGACAGCTCCGTCTTGCCCTCGACCGCGCTGGAAGAGGCGCTGTCCTCCTGCACGAGCCGCTGGTCGTTGAAGCAGCCGAACGACCTGATCCCGGGGCCCACGCCGGTGACCGCCTCCTGCATCGCGTACGGGTCGTACTGGGCCTGCCGGTACGCCCGCAGCGCCGTCCCCCACGCCTGGCGTACCAGCGCGTCGAAGGAGTCCGTGTCGAGGTCCAGCACCACCAGCGCCTCCTGCGAGATCGTGGAGACCACGTCGCGCCGGCCGGCCGCGAAGCGGTTGTTGACGATCACCCGCATCCCGCAGAACCGCTGCCCGGTGAGCCCGCCGGCCAGCCGCATCGCCCCGGCCAGCAGCACGGTCGAGGAGCTGACCCGGTTGCGGGCGGCGAGCGCCTGCGCGGCGGCGGCCAGCGCGGGCGAGCGCAGCGTGGCCTCCAGGAACCGCGGCTCCCCCGGCACGTGCGAGGACGGCGGCACGGGGTCCATGCGGGCGTACTCCTCCAGCCAGGAGGCGATCGTCTCCTCCGACAAGTGCCGACCGGCGTCCGAGCGCTGCCACGCGGCCAGCTCCCGGGGCGTGGCGCCGCCCGGGGGCGGCAGCGAGTCGCGGAGCAGGAGGAGGCGGAAGTCCTTGACCACGAGGTCGGCCGCGTGGCCGTCGGCGGCGAGATGGCACAGGACCAAGGCGATGTGCCGGACATGTCCCCCGGCCACCACGAACGCCACCCGCAGCGGCCACTCCTCCCAGTACGCGAACGGCTCGGCCGCCAGCCTCTCGCACACCTCCTCGACAGGCCCAGAGGTCGCCGCTGGGACCACCTCGTAGGGAGGGCGAACCTCCGCCGAGATCCGCTGGAACGGCGCGTCGCGGGGGCCGGCGAGCCGGGTGCGCAGCGACTCGTGCCTGGCGACCAGCAGTTCGAGGGCCTGGGCGGCGCGTTCCACGGTGATGGGCCGCCGCTTGGGGGCGGCGAAGGAGCGGGCGATGTTGAGGTAGCGCTCCTGAGGGGCGGCCGCGACGACCGCGCGCCAGATGTCCTGCTGCCCCCAGGTAAGCGGCACAGTCAGCGGCACGTCGCAGGCTTCACGCATGGAGCCGTACGTAGTCCACCAACGCGTCCAGGCTGTCGACGGCGGCCGGGTCGAGCTCGACCCCGAACTCGTCCTCCACCGCGTCGATCAGCCGCAAATAAGCCAGCGAGGTGACGCCGAGATCGCTCAGCCGGGCCTGCCCGGCCAGCACCTCGGCCGGATCGACCGCGCCGTCGGCGGCCGTGGCGATCATGTCGGCGAGCCGCTCGTGGAGCTCCCCATCCATCAGCACCTGGTGAACCCTCCCTCGTCGGGGAATCCGGGGCGAGTGTGTCACGCGGTGCCAGATGTCGGCAAGCGCCTGCAGGTAGGGCTTGACGCATTTGTGCATTTTTTCTAGCGTCAAGCGGCACGACGAAAATTATTCTGGGGGTGGTTCAGTCGGCCCTTCCAGTGCCCGATCTCCTGACGTCCCGAGCCGCCACCGACCCCGGCCACGAAGCGCTGATCGTCGCCGGTCAGGGCAGCCTGACCCTGGCCGAGTGGGACGAGCGCTCCACCGCCGTCGCCCGCGCGCTCCCCGGGCCGCTCGAGGGCGATCGGGTCGCGCTGGTCTTCGGCGGCCGTGACTGGCTGGACTACGCGGTGAGCTGGATGGCCGTGCTGAAGGCGGGCGGCGTGGCGGTGCCGCTGTCCGACCGGCTGGCCCCGCCGGAGCTGGCGTACATGGTCGAGCACTGCGGCGCGACGACGGTGGTGCACGGCCGCGGTACGACGCTCCCCCAAGGCATCCCGTACGAGGACTTATCGCAACAATCCGGTACAGCTGCCCTGCCGGAGATCGATCCGCGGTCGCTCGCCCAGATCCTCTACACCTCCGGCACGACCGGCCGCCCCAAGGGCGTCGCCGCCACCCACGCGAACCTGACCTCCCCGCCCGTCCACCCCAAGCGCCGCCCGTTCGCGCATTCCCGGCATCTGGTGCACGCCTTCCCCATCGGTACGAACGCCGGCCAGGTGATGCTGCTCCACGCGCTCACCGCCGCCCCGGCGGTGGTCACGCTCCCGCTCTTCACCCCGTCCCGCTTCGCCGCCCTCATCGAGTCGTACGCGGCCGGCACCGTCTTCGTCGTCCCCGCCATGGCCGTCGAGCTGCTCGGCGCCCGCGTGCAGGACCGCCACGACCTGTCCAGCGTGCTGCTGCTCGGCTCGGCCGCCGCCGCGCTGCCCCCGAAGGTGGCCGCCGAGCTGACCGCGGCGTTCCCGAACGCCACGGTCGCGAACTACTACACCTCCACCGAGGCCGCACCGGCGCAGACCATCATGATCTACGACGCCGAACGCCCCGGCTCGCTCGGCCGCGCGGCCGGCGGCTCCCAGCTCAAGATCGCCGACGCCGAGGGCGGCCCGGTCGGACCCGGGCAGACCGGCGAGGTGTGGCTGCGGGCCGCCGCGCACCCGCGCGCGTACTACGGCTCCGACCGCGACGACGCCTTCCAGGACGGCTGGGTACGCATGGGCGACCTCGGCTACCTCGACGACGAGGGCTACCTGTATCTCGTCGACCGGGAGAGCGACGTGATCAAGTCGGGCGCGTTCAAGGTCTCGACGCTGCAGGTGGAGTCGGCGCTGCACGAGCACCCGGCCGTGGCGGACGCGTCGGTGTTCGGGGTGCCGCACCCGGTGATGGGCATGGCCGTGGCCGCCGCCGTGGTGGCCGGGGAGCCGCTGGCGCTCAGCGACGTGCGCGCCTTCCTGAGCCACCGGCTGGCCGGGCACGAGCTGCCCTCGCTGCTGCTCAACCTGGACGCCCTGCCCAGGAACGCCGCGGGCAAGGTCATCAAGCGGGAACTGCGCCGTATGGCAGAGGAGTGAAGATGGTCCTGGCATCGCAGGCCCAGCACGGCATGTGGATCACCGAGGTGATGCACGCCACCGGCACGGCCTACCACATGCCGTTCGCCATGTGGTTCGACGGCCCGCTGGACCGGGGGGCGATGCTGAAGGCGTGCGAGTCGGTGCTCGCCCGCCACCCGGTGCTGGGGTGCGCGTTCGAGGACCGCGACGGCGAGCTGCACCTGGTGCCCGCCGCCGACCTGCCGCCGGTCGAGTTCGTACGGGCGGCGGTCCCGGAGGCGCTCATCCGCGAGGAGATCGCCCGGCCGTTCGACCTGGGACGGGGACCGCTGGCGCGGTTCACGCTGGCAGAGGTGTCGCCGTCGCGGCATCTGCTGCTGTTCGTGGGGCATCATCTGGTGTTCGACGGCGAGTCGAAGGACCTGCTGGTGCGCGACCTGGCGGCGGCATACGCGGGCGGGCCGCTGCCGCCGCTGCCGATGCCGTACGGGGCGGCCGCCTCGATCCCGCCCGAGGCGGAGGCGTACTGGCGCGAGCGCTGGCGGGACCTGTCGGCGGTGGTGGCCGGCGGCGTGGCCAGGACGGCGCGGACGGCCGGCCACGGCGAGACGGTCCTGCTCGACCTGACGGCCGAGATGTCCGGGTGGGAGCGGGCCGGGGTCACGCGGTTCGAGCTGTTCCTGGCGGCCGTGCACGCCCTGCTCTTCAGGTACGGCAACGCCGAGACGGCGGTCGCCGTCGCCATGTCCACCAGACGGCAGGAGACCAGGGACCACATCGGCCTGTTCGCCACCGAGTTACCCGTCTACTCCGCGCCCACGCCCGGCACCACCCTCGCGGAGCTGGCCCACGACCTGCGGGCGCAGCTACGCGCGCTGAACCGCTTCCGCGACGTCCCCGCGGCCAGGGCGGCCGGCGGCATCAGGCCGCGCCCCGCGCTGGCGCCCGTGTCGATCAGCTTCCGGCGGCGCGCGGCCGACGCGGCCTTTCCCGGGCTGGCGCTGGCCGCCGAGTGGAAGATGTCGAACCACATGGTCAGGAACGTGCTCCACCTGCAGGCCGTGGACGGCGACGACGGGCTCCAGCTCACCCTGCACTACAGCCCGGACATCATCGAGCGCGAGCTCGTGGAGCTGGTCGGGGAGCACCTGCGCGCCGTCCTGGCCGCCGACCCCGGCCTCAGGCTCGCCGACCTGCCCCTGCCCGCCGCCGTGCCGGTGCCCGCGCCGCCGGTGGAGGCCCCCGTACCGCACGCGGATACGGCGACGCTCGACCGCGAGCTGGTCGAGCAGGTGCGGCAGATCTGGATGGAGGTCCTGCGGATCGACGACATCGCCCCCGACGAGGACCTGTACGACCTCGGCGGCCACTCGCTGACGATCACGCAGATCAGCGCGCGGATCAGGAAACGGCTCGGCGTCGAGGTGCCGTTCGACGTGTTCCTCGACGATCCCACGGTCAACGGCGTGGCGGCGGCGGTCAGCGGGCTGCGCGCATGATCTCCCTCGGCCAGGAGCGGCTCTGGTTCCTGCACCGGCTCGACCCGGCCGACCCCGCCTACCGGGTCGCCGTCGTGCGCCGGATCCGCGGTCCGCTCGACACCGGCGCGCTGACCGGCGCGTTCGCCGACGTGGTGGCGCGGCACGAGTCGCTGCGCACCCGCTTCCCCGGCGACGACGGCCGGCCGGTCGCCGTCGTGGACCCGCCGGGGCCGGTGCCGGTCGAGCGGGTCGACCTCGGCACGCCGGAGCAGGCCGAGCGGCTGCTCGAGGAGCGCGCGAACACCCCCTTCGAGCTGGGCTCCGCGCCGCCGCTCCGCGTCACGCTGGTCCGGCTCGCCCCTGACGACCACGTGCTCTGCGTGGTGCTGCACCACATCATCGGCGACGGCTGGTCGCTGAACGTGCTCATGGACGACCTGGCCACGTGCTACGCCGCCCGCAGGGACGGCAGGCGGGCCGCGCTGCCGGAGCCGGCGACGAGCTATGCCGAGTACGCCGAGGCGCAGCGGGCCGCGGACGCGGACGTGTCCTACTGGACGGCCGAACTGGACGGTGCCATGCCGCTGGAGCTGCCGGTGGACCGGCCGCGCCCGGCCCGGCGGGGCAGCGCGGGCGGGGAGGCGTGGTTCGCCATCGACCCGGCGCTGGCGGGCTCGCTGCGGCGGCTGGCCAGGGCGGAGCGGTGCACGCTGTTCATGGTGCTGCTGGCCGCGTACCAGGCGCTGCTGGCCCGGCACACGGGTCAGGACGACATCGTGGTGGGCTCGCCCACGGCCGGGCGCGACCGGCCCGAGCTGGAGCCGATGGTGGGGCTGTTCGCCTCCACGCTGGTGCTCAGGGGCGACCTGTCGGGCGATCCCACGTTCACCGAACTGCTGCGGCGGACCCGCCGTACCGTGCTGGAGGCGATGGCGCACGGCGAGACGCCGATCGAGCGGGTGCTGTCCGCGCTCGACATCGAGCGCGACCTCAGCCGCACGCCGCTCTTCCAGACCATGTTCGGACTGCACAACGCGGCGGTCGGGTACGGCGAGGCCTCGACGTTCGCGGGGCTGGAGAGCGTGCCGTTCCCGCACGGGGCGCCGCCCGCGATGGTGGACCTGCGGGTGGACCTGTGGCCGGACGGCGAACGGGAGGGCGGCGGCCTGCGCGGCGCGTTCGTCTACAGCGCCGAGCTGTTCGAGCCGCCGACGGCCGAGCGCTTCGCGGCGCGCTATCGCACGCTGCTGGAGTCCGTCGCCCGCCGTCCCGATGCGCGGGTGTCCGAGCTGGAGCTGCTGCCCGCCGACGAGCGGCGGCTCCTGGCCGCCTGGAACGACACCGCACTGGAGGTGCCGTCCGGCACGGTCGTGGACCTGTTCCTGCGGCAGGCGGAGCTGCGGCCGGACGCCGTGGCGGTCGAGTCCGGCTCCTCCGTGCGTTCCTACGCGGAGGTGGCCGCCCGGGCCCGGCTCGTCGCCGCGGAGCTCCTCGCGCGTGGGGCGGGGCCCGGGTCGGTGGTGGCGGTGTGCCTGCCGCGGTCGGCCGACCTGCCGGGGTCGCTGCTGGGTGTGATGATGGCGGGGGCCGCGTACCTGCCGGTGGATCCGGCTCTGCCGGGCGGGCGCGTCGCGGCCATGCTCGCCCAGGCAGGCGTGCGGGTCGCGCTGGCCGTCCCGTCCGCGCCCCTGCCCGCGCACGTCGAGCGGATCGAGCCGGCCACCCGCGCCGCATATGACGGGACGGCGGCGACGGCCGGGGCCGCGGCCTATGTGCTGCACACCTCGGGCTCCACCGGCACGCCCAAGGGGGTGGCGGTGCCGCACTCCGCGCTGGTCAACCTGCTGGCCGGTATGGAGCGGCTGCTGGGATCAGGTCCCGGCGACGTGTGGCTGGGGAGCACGGCGCTGTCGTTCGACATCGCCGGGCTGGAGCTGTACCTGCCCTTGGTGACGGGCGGGCGGCTGGTGCTGGCCGACGACGCCACCGTTCGCGACGGGATGGCGCTGGCCCGGCTGATCGGCGCGTCCGGGGTCACCCACGTGCAGGCCACGCCGTCGGGATGGAGCATGCTGCTGTCCTGCGGGCTGGACCCGTCCGGGCTGGTGGCCCTGGCGGGGGGCGAGGCGCTGCCGCTCGCGCTGGCCAGGAGGCTGCGCAGGCGCGTGGGTCGGCTGCTCAACATGTACGGGCCGACGGAGACCACGATCTGGTCCACGGCCTGGGAGGTGCCTGACTCGCCCCATGGCGTCCGCATCGGGCGGCCGCTCGCGAACACCACGGTCCAGGTGCTCGACCGGCAGGGCTCGCCCGCGCCGATCGGCGTCCCCGGCGAGCTGGTCATCGGCGGGGCGGGGCTGGCGCTCGGCTACCTGCGCTCGCCCGGTGAGCCGCCGGACCGGTTCGCGGACGGGTGGTACCGGACGGGTGACCGGGTGCGGTGGCTGGGCGACGGGACGCTGGAGTTCCTGGGCCGGGGCGACGGCCAGGTCAAGGTGCGGGGGCACCGGGTCGAGCTGGGCGAGATCGAGACCACGCTGGAACGCCACCCCGGAGTGCGCCGGGCCGCCGTGGTGGTGCGGGGCGACGACCTGGTCGCTTACGTGGTGCCCGCCTCCGCGACCCACGAGAGTGACCTGCTGGAGCGGGCCGCCGAGTGGCTGCCACCGTACATGATCCCGGCGGTGGTCGTGCCGCTGGAGGCGCTGCCGCTCACCCCGAACGGCAAGGTGGACCGGCGGGCGCTGCCCGAGCCCGCGCGCCCGGCGGCGGGCCGGGGCGGGGCTCCCGTCACCGCCAGGGAGCGGCAGGTGGCGCGGATCTTCGCCGAGGTGCTCGGCACCGGCGAGCTCGGCGCGGACGACGACTTCTTCGCCCTCGGCGGCCACTCGCTGCTGGCCACCCGGGTCATCGCCCGGCTGGCGGCGGCGGGGACCACGGCGCCGCTGCGGGAGCTGTTCACGCATCCGACGGTGGCCGGGTTCGCCGCGACGCTGGAGGACCTGGCGGGCGAGCAGGGCAGCCCCCTCGTGCCCCGCCCGGCCGGGACGCTGCCGCCGCTCTCCCCTGCCCAGGAACGCCTGTGGTTCCTGCACCGCCTGGATCCCTCCGACGCCTCGTACAACATGTACATCGTGCGCAGGCTCCAGGGCCCGCTGGACGAGGCGGCGCTGGAGCGGGCGCTGACCGGGCTGGTCGCCAGGCACGAGTCGCTGCGGACCCGGTTCCCCGAGGTGGACGGGCGGCCGGTGGCCGTCGTCGAGCGGCCCGCGCCCGTCACGATCGAGCGGCTGGCCGCCCGGGACGAGGCCGAGGCACGTGCCCTGGTCGCCGCCCGCACGAACGCCCCTCTCGACCTGGGCGCCGCGCCGCCGCTGCGCGTCACGCTGGTCCGGCTCGCGGCCGGTGACCACGTGCTCTGCGTCGTACTGCACCACATCGTGGCCGACGGCTGGTCGATCACCGTGTTCCTGGACGACCTGGCCGCGCTGTACGCGTCGGCCGAGCTGCCGCCGCTGGCCGTACAGCACGGGGACGTCGCCGGGTGGCAGCGGGAGCAGGACCGGAGCGCGGCGCTCGACTACTGGCGGGCGCGGCTCGCCGACCCGCCCACGCTGGAGCTGCACACGGACCGGCCGCATCGGCCGGGCTCGACGCGGGGCGACTTCCACGTGATGGAGGTGCCGGGCGACCTGCTCGCGGCGCTGGAGAAGACGGCGCGCGGGCATCGGGTGACGTTGTTCATGGTGCTGCTGGCGGCGTACCAGATCCTGCTGTCCCGGCACACGGGGCAGGACGACGTGCTGGTCGGGTCGCCGACGGCGGGCCGGGACCGGGTGGAGCTGGAGCCGCTCATCGGCTACCTCAGCACCACGCTGGTGCTGCGCGGCGACCTGTCGGGCGATCCGACGGTGGAGGAGCTGCTGGCCAGGACGCGCGGGACGGTCCTGGAGGCGATGGCTCATCACGATGTGCCGTTCGAGCAGCTGCTGGCGGAGCTGGACGTCGAGCGGGACCTGTCGAGGAAGCCGATGTTCCAGACCCTGTTCACGCTGAACAGCCAGACCGCCGACGGCGAACGCGACAGCCTCGGCCCGGTGCGGATGTCGTTCTTCGACGACGGGTACCGGCAGGCCAAGTTCGACCTGACCGTGGAGGCGTGGCGGTCGCCCGGGCGGTTGCGGGTGGCGTTCGGGTATGACGCCGGGTTGTTCGACGCCGAGACGGTGGCGGAGCTGGCCGAGCGGTTCGTGGTCGTGCTGCGGGGGGTGGCCGACGCGGGGAACCGGCTGGTGCCGCTGTCGCGGCTGCCGGTGCTCACGCCCTCCGACGAGGCCTTGCTCACGTCCGTGGATCGCCCTGTCTCCGAGCCGGGGGCGGGCACGGTGCTCGGGCTGATCGCCGAGTCGGTGGCGGCGCATCCCGGCGAGGTGGCCGTGAGCTGCGGCGCCGAGACCGTGACGTACGCCGGGCTGGAGCGGCGGGTGGCGCGGCTGGCCGCGGACCTGGCGGGACGGGGCGTACGCGAAGGGGACCTGGCCGGGCTCCGGATGGGGCGCTCGATCGACGCGGTGCTGGCCATGCTGGCGATCTGGCGGGCGGGGGCCGCGTACGTGCCGCTGGACCCGGAGTACCCGCCGGAGCGCCTGCGCGCCATGGCCGCAGGAACGTCCTTCACCGTCACGGACGGGCTCAGGATCGAGCCTGGCGAGCGGGCCGAGGCCCGGCCCGGGCTGGCATATGTGATCTACACCTCGGGCTCCACCGGCACCCCCAAGGGCGTCGCCGTCGAGCACGCCGGGCTGGCCGAGCGGGTCAGGTGGATGCGCAGCGCGTACGGCCTGCGCCCCGGCGACCGCGTCGTCCAGCTCGCGTCCCTCAGCTTCGACACCCACGCCGAGGAGGTCTACCCGGCGCTGGCCGCGGGCGCCACGGTCGAGCTGCTGCCGGGCGGCGGCGCCACCCTGCCCGACCTCCTCGCGCGCCGGCCCGGCATCACCGTGCTCGACCTGCCCACCGCCTACTTCCATCACCTGGTCGACCTGATCGACGAGATAGCCTGGCCGGAACGGCTCCGCCTGGTGATCCTCGGCGGCGAGCAGGTGCGCGCGGAGGCGGTGGCCCGCTGGCGTGACCGCTTCGGCGATCGGGTGCGCCTGGTCAACACGTACGGCCCCACCGAGACGACGATCATCGCCACGGCGGCCGAGCTGACCGGCGGGGACCCGCACCCCCCGATCGGCCGCCCGGTGCACGCGACCCCGATCAAGATCCTCGACCACCACGGCGCTCCCACACCGCCCGGAGCCGCCGGCGAGCTGTACATCGGCGGCCCGGGCGTGGCCCGCGGTTACCTCAACGCGCCCGGCGCGCCCTTCGTCACCCTGCCGGACGGCCGCTATTTCCGCACGGGCGACCGGGTGCGGCTGCGGCGGGACGGCCGGCTGGAGTTCCTCGGCCGCCTGGACGCCCAGGTGAAGGTGCGCGGCTTCCGTGTCGAACCGGGCGAGGTCGAGCACTGCCTGCTCACGCACCCCGACGTCCGCCAGGCGGCCGTGCTCGCCCGAGACGGCGACCTGGTGGCCTACGTCGTCCCGCGTTCACCCGGCGAACCGCCGGCCGCCCTCGCGGCCCACGTGGCGCGGGCGTTGCCGCCGTACCTCGTTCCCACGCACTGGGTGATGCTCGACGCGCTCCCCCTCACCCGCAACGGCAAGCTCGACAAGGCGGCGCTCCCCGAGCCGGACGGCCCCGTGGGCAGCGACGACACGCCGCCCAGGACCGACGCCGAGGAGCTGGTCGCCGATGTCTGGGCCGAGGTGCTCGGCGCCGACAAGATCGGCGCGTTCGACGACTTCTTCGCCCTCGGCGGCCACTCGTTGCTGGCCATCAGGGTGGCCGCCAGGTTACGCGCCCTCGCGGGCGTGGACCTGCCGATCCGCACGCTCTTCGACCGCCGTACCGTCGCCTCGCTGGCCCTCGCCGTCGAGGAGGCGCTGGTGGCCGAGGTGGCGGGGCTGTCCGACGAGCAGGCCAGGAGCCTGCTCGATCCGCTACCTCGGGAGGGCTCATGACCGAGCTTGTCGAGGTCATCAATAGGCACAGCACCTTGGTCATGAGACCGACGAAGGAGGGCTCATGACCGAGCTTGTCGAGGTCATCAATAGGCACAGCACCTTGGTCATGAGACCGACGAAGGAGGGCTCATGACCGAGCTGAGCGAGGCTCAGCGGGCGCTGCTGAGCCAGCGGCTCCGGAGGCGCGACAAGCCCCGGCCGAGCATCCCCGCGCTGCCCGCCCACCAGCCCCCGCCCCTGTCGTACGCGCAGGAGCGGCTGTGGTTCATGGAGCAGTACGCGCCGGGGAACGCCGCGTACACGATCCCGCTGGTGCGCCGGGTACGCGGGCTGCTCCAGGCCGACGCGCTCGAAGCGGCGCTCCGCAAGGTGTGCGAGCGGCACCAGCCGCTGCGCACCCGCTTCCCGGAAGGCGCGGACGGGCAGCCGGACGTGCTGGTGCGGGAGGAGGCGGAGGTCCCGCTCACCGTCGCCGAGGCCGGGTCGGTGGAGGCGGCCAGGGAGCTGGTGGGGCCGTTCCTGGCGGAGCCGTTCGACCTGGTGTCGGGGCCGGTCATCAGGGCGTTGCTGGTACGGCTGGCGCCCGGCGACCACGTGCTGGCCCTGGCCGTCCACCACATCGCGGCCGACGGCTGGTCCGCGAACATCCTGCTGTGCGAGATCCTCTCGTTCTGCACCGGCGGGACGGCCCCGGACCTGCCCGTGACGTACGGGGACTTCGCGGCCTGGCAGCGCGCCCAGTACGGCGGCGACGTGGAGTACTGGCGGGAGCGGCTGGCCGGGCTGGAGCCCCTGGAGCTGCCGGCCGACGCGCCACGGCCGCCGGAGCTGACCTACGCCGGGGCGGCGCACCACTTCTCGGTCGCCCCCGAGCTGGCCGAGCGGCTGGACCGGCTGGGGCGCGAGCACGGCGCGACGCCGTACATGGTGCTGCTGGCGGCCTTCGCGGTGCTGCTCGGACGGTACGCGGGGCAGGACGACGTGGCGATCGGCTCGCCGGTGGCCGGGCGGTCGCTGCCCGAGCTGGACAACCTGGTCGGGTGCTTCGTCAACATGCTGGCGATGCGGGTGGACCTGTCCGGGGACCCGTCGTTCGCGGAGCTGCTGTGCCGGGTACGTGACCTGGCCACGGACGCGTACACGCACCAGGAGGTGCCGTTCGAGCGGCTCGTCCAGGAGCTGAACGTGGCGCGGGAGCCGTCCAGGTCGCCGGTGTTCCAGGTCATCCTGGCCATGCAGAACTACGGCGGCGAGCCGGAGCCCGGGCCGCTGACGCTGGAGGGGTTCGAGCCGGGAGTATGGGCGACGCGGTTCGACCTCGAGCTCTACACCGGGGGCGGCGGGTCGTTCCTGTTCGTGTACAACACCGCGCTGTTCTCCGATGTGCGGATCGAGCGCATGGCCGGGCATCTGGCCACGCTGCTGGAGGGGGTGGCGGCCGATCCGGCGGCGCCGGTGTCGGGGCTGGAGCTGCTGACGACGGAGGAGCGGGAGGAGCGGCGCCGCTGGAACGACACCGCCGTCGATCTCGGCCCTCCCGGCCTGCTGCAGGAGCCCGTCATGGCCGCCGCGTCGCCGGAGGCCGTCGCCGTCCGGCATCCACGCGGCGAGATCACGTACGGAGAGCTGCGCCGCCGGGTGCGGGCGCTGGCCGCCGAGCTGCGGGCGGCCGGGGCCGGGCCGGGGCGGCTGGTCGCCGTGGTGATGGAGCGGGGCTGGGAGCAGGTCGTCGCGGTGCTGGCGATCAACGCGGCCGGGGCCGCGTACCTGCCGATCGACGCCGACCTGCCCGACCAGCGGCGCTTCGAGCTGATCGAGCGCGGCGAATGCGCGATCGCCGTCACCCAGCCCTGGCTGGACCTCGCCTGGCCCTCCGGCGTGACCCGCCTCACGGTCACCGAGGGCGACGCACCGGCGTTCGACTGCCCGGCCGAGCCCGGCGACCTCGCGTACGTGATCTTCACGTCGGGCTCCACCGGCGCCCCCAAGGGCGTGGTGATCGAGCACCGGGCCGCCCTGAACACCGTCCGCGACCTCAACCACCGCTTCCACGTCGGCCCCGCCGACCGCTTCCTCGCCCTGTCGGCCCTCAGCTTCGACCTGTCCGTGTACGACGTCTACGGCGCCCTGGCCGTCGGAGCCACCCTCGTCATGGGCGAGCCGGCGGCCGACAAGGACCCCGCCGCCTGGGCCCGCCTGGTGGAGGAGGAACGCGTCACCGTCTGGAACTCCGTGCCGGCCCTCATGGAGCTCCTGGTGGACCACGCCGAGCACGAGGGCACCGACCTCGGCTCCCTGCGCCTGGTCCTGCTGTCGGGCGACTGGATCCCGCTCACGCTCCCCGGCCGCATCCGCGCCCTGGCCCCGCACGCCGAGGTCGTCAGCCTGGGCGGCGCCACCGAGGGCTCGATCTGGTCCATCTCCCACCCGATCGGCGAGGTGGACCCGGCCTGGACCTCCATGCCGTACGGGCGCCCCCTCGCGAACCAGAGCTTCCACATCCTCGGCCCGGGCCTGCGCGACGTCCCGGTGGGCGTGCCCGGCGAGCTGTACATCGGCGGCGCGGGCGTCGCCACCGGCTACTGGCGCGACCCCGGGCGGACGGCCGCCTCCTTCCTCACCCACCCGGGCACCGGCGAGCGCCTCTACCGCACGGGCGACCTCGGCCGGTACGACGCCGACGGCGTCATCGAGTTCCTCGGCCGGGCCGACGCCCAGGTCAAGATCCGCGGCTACCGGATCGAGCTGGGCGAGATCGAGACCCACCTCGCCCGCCACCCCGGCGTGGCCGAGTGCGTGGTCACCACCGACGGGGAGGGCACGCGGGCGCAACTCGTCGCATACGTGGTCACGCCCGAGCTGGATGCGGTACGCCTGCGCGCCCACCTGGCCGAGACCCTGCCCGCGTACATGATCCCCACCCGCTTCGTCGCCCTCGACCAGCTCCCCCTCACGGCCAACGGCAAGGTGGACCGCCGCCGCCTCCCCGCCCCCTCGGCTGCCCCGGCCGGGACGCGTACCCCGCCGCGGACGGAGACCGAGCGCCTGGTGAGCGCCGTCTGGGCGGAGGTGCTGGACGGGGAGGACTTCGGCATCGACGACGACTTCTTCGACGTCGGCGGGCACTCGCTGCTCGCCATCAAGGTCGTGGCAAGACTGCGCAGGCAGCTGGCGTCGCCGGTCGCGGTGGTGGACCTGTTCAAGCATCCGACGGTGCGCCGGCTGGCCGCGTTCGCCGACGACGGCGCCGCCGGCGGCCCGCGGGGGCTGCTGCACGAGCTGACGCCGCGCCGCACCCGTACCGACCTCACGTACGTGTGCGTGCCGTACGGCGGGGGCTCGGCGGTGGCGTACCAGCCGCTGGCCGACGCGCTGCCCGGCACGCACGCGCTGTGGGCGGTGGCCATCCCCGGCCACGACGTGGGGCTGGACGAGGACCGGCTGCCGCTGGAGGAGGTGGCCGACCGGTGCGCGCGCGAGATCCTGGAGAAGGTACGGGGCCCGCTCGCGCTGTACGGGCACTGCGGGGTCGGGTCGGCGCTGACGGTCGCGATCGCGCGGCGGCTGGAGGCGGCCGGGCGGCGGCTCGAAGCGGTCTACATCGGGGCGATCTTCCCGTTCGCCCGGCC
This sequence comes from Nonomuraea sp. CA-141351, assembly GCF_050944675.1. Taxonomy (NCBI): domain Bacteria; kingdom Bacillati; phylum Actinomycetota; class Actinomycetes; order Streptosporangiales; family Streptosporangiaceae; genus Nonomuraea; species Nonomuraea sp. CA-141351. Next base: position 5,327,807 of record NZ_CP191982.1, on the reverse strand, counting down.
GGGGAACCGGGCGCTGGCGGCGCTGTCCCGGCTGGCCCGGCGCGAGTACCTGCGCAGCGACCGCAGCTACGCCAACTGGCTGACGTCGATGGGGCTCGACATGAGCGAGCTCGATCCCGGGCAGGCGCGGCACATCATCAGGAACATGCGCGAGGACACGGAGGCCGCCGAGGAGTACTTCACCGGCCTGTTCGAGAGCGCCGTGGCGCCGTTGCGGGCGCCGATCATCAGCGTGGCGGGCGAGCGGGATCCGGCGACCGAGTACTTCGAGGAGCGCTACCGCGAGTGGCACTTCCTGAGCCCGGCGACCGCGGTGGTGGAGCTGGACGAGGCAGGGCACTTCTTCCTGAAGTACCGGGCGCGGGAGCTGGCCGAGATCGTGACGCGTACCCATCTCGCCCTGGACTCGGGCCAGGCCGTGTCCGGCCCGAACTGGCGGCTGCGCGAGGTCTCCCACGCCGACCGGCCGGCCCCTTCTCCAGGACCGCAGCCCAGCATGCGGCGGTTCCTGGGCGTCGCCGGAGGCCAGCTGGTCTCGATCATGGGGTCGGCGCTGACCGAGTTCGCGATCCCCATCTGGATCTATCTCACCACGGGCTCCCTCGCCCAGTTCGCCCTGCTCGCCGTCCTCGGCCTGGTCCCCGGCATGGTGGCCGCCCCGCTGGCGGGCGCCATCGTGGACCGGACCGACCGCCGTACCGTGATGCTCTGCGGCGACTACGCCGCGCTCGGCACGCAGCTCCTGCTCGGCGTGCTGCTGTGGACGGGCAACCTGCAGACCTGGCACGTCTATCCGCTGCTCGCACTGCTGTCCGTGGCGCTCACGTTCCAGCGCCTCGCCTACGCCTCCTCGGTGCCGCAGCTCGTCCCGAAGCGGCACCTCGGGCACGCGAACGGCATCGTGCAGATGGCCAACGGAGTCAGCCAGCTCATCGTGCCGCTGGCGGCCGCCGGGCTGATGGCCGTCATCGGGCTGGAGGGCATCCTGGTCCTGGACGTGGCCAGCTACGTGTTCGCGATCGTCGTGACGTTGCTGGTGCGCTTCCCGGCGACCATGGCGTGGCGGCGCAAGGAGCCGGTCATGACAGAGTTGGTCGCCGGGTTCCGGTACTCGTGGGGGCAGCTCGGGTTCCGCCGGATGCTGCTGTTCTTCGCGGTCCTGAACGTGTTCCTGTCGCCGCTCTTCCTGATGATCTCGCCGCTCGTGCTGTCGTTCGCCGGGTTGCCGGACGTGGGGCGGATCTCGTTCCTGTCCGGGCTCGGAGTGCTGGCCGGCGGCCTGGCGATGACGGTGTGGGGCGGGCCCGGGCGCGGGCGGATGCGGGCGGTGCTCTGGTGCACGCTCGCACTGGCCGCGTTCTGCCTGGTGACCGGGTTGCGGGCGGATCTGGTGACGATCGGGCTCGGGGCGTTCGGGATGTCGCTGTGGGTGACGCTGCTCAACGGGATCTACGCCACGATCGTGCAGGTGAAGGTGCCGCAGCGGTTCCACGGCCGGGTGTTCGCCCTGAACACGCTGATCGCCTGGTCGACGTTGCCGCTGGGGTTCGGGCTGGTGGCGCCGTACGGGGCGGCGGTCCTCGACCCGCTGCTCGCCCAGGACGGGCCGCTCGCCTCCACCGTGGGCGCGCTGATCGGGACAGGGGACGGGCGCGGCGTGGGGCTGATGTACGTGCTCTTCGCGCTCGCCATGGCGGTGCTGGCCGTCGTCGCGCTGCGCTCGCGGCTGCCGGCGCTGGTGGACGGCGGCGCCGACGCCGCCCCCGACGACCTGGTCGGCCTACAGACCCTCGAACGAGGCCGTCTCTAGGGCCTCCTTGAGCGCCTGGAGGAACAGGACGGCGTCCCTGCCGTTGACCAGCCGGTGGTCGTAGGCGAGGCCGACGACCGCCACCGTGCGCTCCCCCTCCCGCTGCGGCGAGGTGAGCGCGACAGCGCACGCCTGGCCGGGGAAGACGATGGGGACGGCCATGACGATGTCGGGGTCGTGGTGCAGGGTGAGGACGATGTTGCCGCCCTCGAGCTGCTCCTGCCTGAAGCCGCCGTGCTGCGCCAGCCTGCGGAACCCCGCCAGCTCCCCCGCGATCTCCTCGACGCTCTTGCGGTGCGCGTCCCTGATGACCGGCACGTACAGGCCGGAGCCGAGGTCGATCGTGACCCCCACGTGCGGGCTGCCGGGGACGGCGGCCGTGCTCTCGTCCCGCAGAGTGGCGAAGCACAGCGGGAAGTCCCCGTGCAGGCGGGCGACGGCGGCGACGAGGAGGTCGGGAAGGCCGACGAGCTTGCGCAGGCGTCTGGTGAGGTCGCGGGCCGCGGCCGTGGCCCCGCCCACGTCGACCTTGATGGCGGCGTAGGCGGCGGGGATCGTCTGGTGGGACAGGCTCACCGTCCTGCCCACGGCGCGCTGGTTGCCGCTCAACGCCCGCAAGCTCCCGCCCGGCGGCGCCGCCCTCTCGGGAGTGGCCGCGTGGGCGGTGGGCGCCGATGCGGCCAGGCGCTCGACGTCGGCTCGACGTACCACCTTCACGGGCAGGGCACGGACCCGGGCGGGGTCGATGCCGAGCTCGTCGATGAGCGCCCGCGCGGGCGCCGTGATCAGCGGCACCGCGACATCACCGGGCGGGGACGTGGTCCCGGCGGAGGCGGGCGGTGTGGCTCGCGGGTCGGCGATGCGGGCGATCGGCTGGCCGGGGGCGCACTCGGCGCCGGCCGGGAGAAGGTGGACGAGGATGCCGTCGTGCTCGCTGACCAGCTCCTCGACCGTCTTGGACGTCTCCACCGACGCCACGACCTCGTCCCCGCGCACCCGAGCGCCGTCCGCCACGAGCCATTCGAGCAGCAGGTACGCCTCGTCGTTGGTGTTCAGCTTGGGCACCCGGATCTCAGCCATCGAGGCCCTCCAGTACGGCGCGGCGGATCGTGGAGTCCTGCACCAGCACCTCGCGCTCCAGGTGGGCGGCCGTCGGGATCACGCTGTCGGCCGAGTTGACCAGCCTGACCGGGTGACGGAGCCGTCCCCAGAGCCGGGTGTGCAGGTCGGCGGCCACGTGACCGCCCCAGGTGCCGCCAGCGCTGCCGTCCTCGGCCACGCACACCAGCGGCGCCCGCCCGAGGACGGGCAGCAGCGCCGACGGGTCGAAGGGGTACAGGCGCGAGGGGACCATCAGCACCCCGGCCAGGTCGTGATCGAGCAGCAGGGACCGCATGGCGGCCATCGCCCGGTGCGCTACCCCGCCCGGGACGATCAGCACGTAGTCGAGATCGCCCGGCGGGATCTCCAGGGCATCCGATTCGCCCGAGTCGAGGCGGACCACCGCCACATCGCCCGCGAGGTCCCACCTGAACGGCTCGTCCACCTCGTACATGCGCCGCGTGTACAGCACCTTGTCCTCGAACAGCAGGCACGGCTCCCCCAGCGCCAGCATGCGGTCGAGCACGGCCCGGTTGTCGTGGAAGGGCGACATCTCGAAGAGCGACAGGCCGGGGATCCCGATGAAGTGCTTCTGCGGGCTCTGGCTGTGGGTCGGCCCGTAGCCGCGGTGGCCGCCGGACGGGCAGCGGATCACCAGCGGCAGGGGCACCCGGGTCCCGTACATGGTGACGGACTTGCTGGCGAAGTTGAGTATCTGGTCGAACGCGAGCGCCGCGAAGTCGGCGAACATGATCTCGACGACCGCTTTGCCGCCCGCCAACGCCAGGCCCGAGGCCGCGCCCACCACGGCGCCCTCGCTGAGCGGGGTGGTGAGCACGCGGTCGGGGAACCGGGTGGACAGGCCCTTGGTGATCTTGAATGCGCCGCCGTAGGGGTCGAGGAGGTCCTCGCCCAGGACGTACACGGAGGGGTCGTCCTCCAGGAGGCCGTGCAGGGCGCGGTTGAGGTTCTCTCCGGCCCTCACGCGGCGGTCCAGACTGCCGGCGGGCGGGCGGCGACCTCGGCGGCGATCCGGTCGATCCGGGTACGGGCCTCCGCCTCGATCCTGGCGCACTGCTCGGGGTGGGCGGCCTGGTAGGCGGCGTACCAGTCGACGAGGGGGAAGTCCGGCGGCCGGGTGTCGTCGCCCTTGCTGTGGGGGCCGAGGCGGTGCGTGGCGAACTCCACCACCAATGGGCGCGGCTCCTCCCGGACCTGCTCGATCAGGGGAGCCAGCTGGGGGCGAATGACGGAGATATCCGCTATATCCACCCGGCGGTGCTCGACGCCGAACGCCCGTGCCCGCCCCTCGACCGTGCCCGCCATCTGCAGCGCGGTCGGCGTGGACTGGGCGATGCCGTTGTGCTCGACCACTACCAGCAACGGGAGCCGCCAGAGCTGGGCCAGGTTGAGCGCCTCGTACACGGCGCCCTCGCCCCAGGTGCCGTCGCCGATGTAGACGCAGGCCAGCGCGCCCGGCTCGTGTCGCTTGAGCCGTAACGCGACCCCGGCCGCCACGGACAGGCTCTGGCCCTGCACGCCGGTGGACAGGTAGCGGTCGCGCTTCAGGTGCTGACTGCCGCCCACGCCGTCGCAGATGGCGCCCTTCCTGCCCATGATCTCGGCCAGCAGACCTTCCGGGTCCTCGAACCTGGCCAGGTAGTGGCCGTGGCCTCGGTGGTTGCTGAACACCCAGTCGCTCCCGCGCAGCAGCGTCCGCAGGGAGACGGGGACGTACTCCTGGCCGAGGCAGGTGTGGGTGGTGCCGTTGAGCTCTCCCCGCTCGAAGAGCGTGAGCAGCTTCCGCTCGAAGAGGCGGATCAGCAGCAACAGCGCCAGGTCGTCGTCAGAGAGTCTGTCCATTGGCCTCTCGAGCACCAGGAAAACCTCCTGAAAGGCTAACAACCCCCGCATTTCCCGTCCAGGCCCGGCCCTGTACCGGGCCGGGGCCTGTGAACTCTGTGAAAAGTAAGTTACGACCCGTGTGTCCCGTTCCTCCGAACTGTCTGATCCCGCCAAGCTAGGGGCCGTTCCCCGCACCCCTCCGGGAGGATTCGCGATGCTCAGGCGTACGCCCCTGTTCGGTACGAAGACACGCATCACCTTCACCCTGCCCACGAACCAGCCCGCCGGCATCGTCAGCGTCGTCGGCGACTTCAACGACTGGTCACCCGGCCGCCACGAACTCCTGCTCCGCCGTAGCGGCATGCGCACGGTGTCCGTGATCCTCCCGCCGGGCATCCACCGGTTCCGCTATCTGGCGACCGGTGGCGTGTGGTTCGACGACGAATCGGCCGACCACATCGACCAGCACGGCAGTCTGCTTCACCTCTGAACGGCGGCGACGGCCTCCAGGCGCGCTCTCACTGTTCGAAGTCGGCGAACGGACGCAGCTCCAGCCGTCCCTGCCTGGCCATCGGGTGAGCACGGGCGACCTCGATCGCCTCGTCCAGATCGGCGCATTCGAGCAGGTCGAAGCCCGCGATCACCTCCTTTGTCTCGGCGAACGGGCCATCGGAGAGGATCAGCTCGCCGTCGCGTACGCGGACGGTGGTCGCCGCGGACTCCGGCGCCAGCACCGCGCCCCGCACACGCCGCCCGCGGGCGTCGTTCTCCGCCACCCATGCCTCGATGTCCGGCAGGTTCTCCTTGTCGGTGTCAGGCTCGGTGTCGGTGCAGACGAACATCATGTACTTCATCGCGCGCTCCTCGAATCGACGGCGTTTCACCAAAGCGACGAACAGGCCTGACGCTTATGGACATGTCCCACGCCAGTATTTGAGCACGATGGTGGAGGGCGTCTGGTTTCTGTCGGTGGCGTGCGGCGCTCTCCTGCGGTGAAGGCGAGGATCAACGGTCCTCATGGCAGATCGAGGAGACACCGCATGCAGCTCTCCCCCACGGCCCAGCAGCTCCACCGCCACCTGACCGAGCCCGGTGCCGGCCATCCCGGCCCGTGGCCGGACGGGGCCCGGCTGAGCGCGGCCGACCTGGGCCACCTGCTGCCCCTCGCCTACCGTGTGACCGGCAGCGGCCCGGCGTTCTCGATGAGGGTCACCGTCGAGGACCAGGTCAGGGAGCGGCAGCCGTCCTTCGCCCCCGAATCGTGCCTGGCGCTGTACGAGGCCCTGGTCGACGGCCCCACCCGCCGTAAATGGGCCGACCTGTGCCTGGCGGCGGCCGCCCTCGCGGCGCCGGCGCGCACCCTGATCGAGTTCATGGCCCGCGAGAAGCACGCGTACAGGTGTTCAACACTCACCTCCAGCACAACGACGCCAACGAGCGCCTGGAGCAGGTACGCGCCATCCAGCCGCTGGTCGTTCAGCGGGAGGAGCCGGTGGTGCTCACCGGGGACCTCAACGCCCGTCCCGACGCGCCTGAGATCCACGCCCTCTCCGAAACGTTGACCGACACCTGGACCCGGGCGGGCACCGGTGACGGCTACACGCATCCGGCGACGGGCCCGACCGCGCGCATCGACTACGTGTTCACCTCGGCGGGCGTCCAGGCCAAGGTGGCCGCGGTCGGCACGAGCGACGCCTCGGACCACTTGCCGCTGTTCGTGGACCTGCTGGTGGGCCGCCGCGGCTGACCGAGGACTGCGGAAAGGCCGGACCGGCCCGCGGGGGAAGCAGTCACGGCCGCGCGACACCCCTACCCGTGCGATGCGGGAGGCCGGGCCCGTTCTCGGGAGGGAACGGGCCCGGGGAGGGTGCCGGTCGGTCGTCAGAAGGGTTTGGCCGGCTTCTTGGTGACCTGCTCCGGGGACGGCTTCGTCTGCACCTGGTCGGCCGGCGGGGCTTCGACCTCGACCGAGATGCCGAAGTCGGTGAAGTCCGTGACGAGCCGCTCGCCGTTGTCGCTGAATGTGATCTCCAGCCGCCTGACCCGGCCCTGCTCGTCCACGTCCACGGCCCCCGACGCGCCGGCGGGCTCGCCCTTCGCGCTCGTGTCCGCCAGCGAGAAGGTGAACCGCTTTCCGGTCCATCCCGTACCGGAGGCGGGGCCCTCCTCTCGGACGTCGGTGGCCGAGCGGAGCCGCCGCAGAGCCTGCACGGGGTCCAGCGTGGCCAGCTTGGCCAGGGCCGTGGCCTCCGACGCGTCGACCGGCACCGCCTCCGCGCGCGGAGAGGCCGTCCACAGCGCGGACGCGTCGGGGCGGATGTACATCAGGTCGCCGACGAACCGGGTCTCCGACCCTTCCGCCGCGTTGGTGATGACAGCCAGGTGCCGTTCGGGGTCGATGGCCCCGTCGAACGTCTTGGCTCCCGAGGTCGTGTGGAGGCGGAAACTGTCCTGTGAGGTGTTGTCCACCGCGGTCGCCACCTCGGCCTGCGCAGAAGGCCTGCTCCAGGGGGCCAGCACGGTCGCGCCGACCACGGCGGCCACGCCCAGCCCGGCGATCGCCGGCAACAGCACGCGCGCCCCTCTCCGTCTGGGCGCCCGCGTCGCCGGCATCAGCCGCACGCTCGCCGGCACGTCCTCGGTGGCCTTGGTGAGCAGTACGCGGAGTTCTTGCTCGTTCATGAACGGCTCCTCGTGTTGGTTTCTCACCGGATGCCACTCCCCTTCTGCTCGATTTCGTTGACCAGCGCGTCAGGCGAGATCAGCTGCCGCATGGCGCGCAGGCCCCGGTGCGTGTGGGTCTTGACCGTGCCGGTCGAGCAGCCCATGAGCTCGGCGACCTCCGCCTCCGGCAGGTCCGCGAAGAACCGCAGTACCAATGCCGTCCGCTGCTTGACCGGCAGCTTCGCCAGCGCGCGGCGGACGTCCGTGGCTACCGCCCGCGCCTCTCCCACGTCCGTGGCGCCCGCCCTGTCGGGCAGGTCGGCGCGCGGGATCTCCCTCCGCCAGCGGGCCCGCCACCAGGAGCGGTAGGTGTTCACCAGGATGCGGCGCAGGTAGGCGTCCGGCCCGCTGGTGGTGTCCAGGCGGTGCCAGACCTTGTACAGCTTGCCCAGGCCGGCCTGGACCAGGTCCTCGGCCGAGTGCCAGTCCCCTGTCAGCAGGACCGCGGTTTTCAGGTGGTGTTCGCCTCGGTGCCGTACGAACTCCGCGAAGTCAGCATCCACACCGTCTCCTCTCGTCGTGACAAGCCACCCTGAACACTCCTCGAACCCCGTCCCCGGTTGACCGGTGGCGCGTTTATCTGACTTCCCGGCCAAACCGTAGGCCTCCGGGTGATGGTTTCCCTGACGCGTGTCGGTGAGGATGAGTCCGTGTCCGCATGGCGGCCCTGGTGGGCCTCGACACGGCGGTCGCGCAGGACTCCGGCGGGAGTGGCGATCGCCTTGGTCGTGCTGGGCGTCGTGGCGACCGCCGTCCGGCTGGACGCTCCGTCGGACGGCGGCGTCGTGCCGCTGGGCTGGGGCAACGTGTTCGACAAGGCCGTCATGGAGAACGACGACCTCCCCTTCCCTGAGGTCGTCGGCATCATCGTGCACGGTGTCAACGGCGGGATGGTGATCCCCGTCGTCGCCCTCCTCCTCTTGATCGTTTCGTTCTTCGCCCGCGTCCCCCGCGGGGTCGCGTTCGCCGCGGTGGTGCTGCTTCTCGTGGCCGCTCAGGCGATGCTCGGCTATGCGGCGCACGGCCTGCCCTGGCTGGGCGCGCTGCACGGGCTCAACGCGATGCTGCTGTTCGCCGCCGCGCTGCACGCCGCCCGCCGCGCGCGGCCCGTGCCCGCCGACGCGCCCGTCTCGACGGCAGGAGGACACCGGTGAGGACGAATCCGTTCCGGACGCCGCCGAGGTGGTGGGCGGCGGCCAGCGGAGCCATCGGCCTGATCGCGAACGCTTTCCTGGTCCTGTTCTATCTCACCGCCCAACCCTGGACCGACCATCCCGGCGACGGCTGGTTCGGCCCGGCCAACGACGTCCTCGTGCTGATCCAGTACCTCGCGCTCGTACCGGTGGTGCTCGGCCTGGGACGCCTGATGGCGGGCGACGCCCGTGCCCGCGTGTGGACCGGGATCGGCCTCGTCGCCGCCGTCGCCGTCATCGTGCTGCAGGCTCTGCTGATCACGGGTGCGATGCCGTTCGAGAGCCAGGTCGTCCCGGTGAGCCTGAGCGCCGTCCTCACCATGTGCTGGGCGGGCGCGATCAGCGCCGCGGGAACGCGTACCGGCGCCCTGCCCGGGGCCGTGGCCCGCCTCGGCCGTGTCGTCGTGATCGGACTGCCGATCGCCGCCGGAGCGTTCGGACTCGGCGCCCTCATCACGGTCGCGTCCGGCGTGTCCTGGGCGTGGGCCGCCGGTGGGATACCGGGCATCGTCGTCTGGACGCTGTTCCCGGTCTGGACCCTGCTGCTCGCCACGGCACCCTCCCGGCCCCGGGACCGCTCCATCGCAGACCCCGGCCGCCGTTGACCGCGCCGCTTCCTGGCCCTGGCGCGGCGCCCTCCGCCTACTTCGACAGGTAGAGCGTCTTCCAGGTGCCCGCGTACAGGCAGACGAGGGACGGCTTGGTGGCCTTGGACTCGGCGCAGATCTTGAGCTCGACCTGGTAGACGTCCCGGTAGGAGAACGAGAAGTGCTTCGGGGTGCGGTACGAGCAGTCGCGGACCGTGTGCTGGCGGAACGGCAGGTTGTTCCCGGAGCGGTACGTGATGCGGAAGACCGCCCAGCCACACGTGGTGGCGCGGCGGGTGTGGTCGCTCACCTTGCCCGAGACCCGGACGACGTCGGCGGTCGGCAGGTCGGCGTGGTCCTCCCCCGTGGCCGTCAGGGTGCCCGCGGCTTCGGCGGCGTGCCCGGGCGCGTAGTACGGGCCCCACGCGGTGCCGGCCGAGTCCGCGGAGGTCGCGGCCTGGGCGGCGGGGGCGACGGCGGCGAGGGTGGCGGTGGCGGCGATGGTCAGACCGGCGAGGGTACGGGAGATCGTCATCGGGGGCCGTCCTTTCGTGGTGAGATGCCCCCAATGTGCGCCGCGCCGATTTCAGGCGGCTTGCCGGCGGACTGCCGCCACTTTCAAGACTCTTGCCAGGCGCGCCCGTGCGGGCCACCGCACCACGCCGCGGCCGATGGAACCGGCCATGCGGCGTGGGCGGCGACCCGCCCGGAGGGCAGCCGGGTCAGGCGGCTGCCTTGGCGGTCAGCGCCACGGCGGCCTGCTGGGTGACGCCGCTCACCGTGACGGCCACCGTCACCTGCCCCGGCCGCAGCGCCGTCAGCGTCCCCGTCGAGGGGTCGAGGACGGCCACGTGCCACGGCTTGGCCGTCTCACGGGAACCGATGTGCAGGTTGGGCGACCCGGACCAGGCGGCCGAGACCGGGTAGGCCGCGGGAACCGTCCGGGTGCCCTGCTTGACCGTCGCCGTCACCGTGCCGGGCTTCCCGACCGCGACCGAAGCCGGTGCGGTGAGCGCGAGGTCGTCCACGTGCGGCCGGACCTGCGTGCCTATCCATTCCGGCGCGTCCGCGAACCAGTTGCGCCGCACGTGCTCCGCCTCCGAAGGCGTCACCGGGTCCACGCCCCACAGCGACCACCCGGTGAACCCGCCGTCGTCGGGCGGGGTGGCCGGGTTCTTGCCGGAGTTGCCGTTGATGAAGTACGGCACCGCGTCCACGTGCGAGGCGTGGAACGTCCCCACGTGCGCCCCGATGTACGCGGCGCCCTTGCCGGTGGCGCGCTGGAAGTCGGCCAGCCAGCCCTCCACCAGCGCGGCCTCCTTGCGGTCGCCGAGCTGGCTGCCCTTGCCGGGCGTCGGGTCGCGCGGCGGGACGTGGAACAGGACGGCGACCGACCCCACCGACGGGTCCTCGGCGGCCTTGTCCAGCTGGGACCGGAGCATCGCCACCTGGTCGAAGCCGCCGCCCCGCAGGTTCAGGCGCGAGGTGTCCAGGGTGATGAAGCGGGTCCCCTTGTGGTCGAAGGTGCCGTACGTGTCACCGAAGACGGCCTTGAAGTTGTCGATCTTGCCGCCCATGACCTCGTGGTTGCCGGGCACGTAGTGGTATTCCAGCGTTCCGCCCAGCTCCTCGTCGAGGATCTTCTTGGCCAGCGCGAAGTCCTCGGGCGACGCCTCGTCCACCAGGTCGCCGTTGATCAGCAGGAAGTCGGGCTTGGCCGCCTTGATCTCGCGCAGCGTGCGGCGCGCGTTCTTGACGATGTCGCTGTCCGGCTCCCTGGCCACGAACTGCGCGTCCGACATGACCGCGAACCGCCACGGCATCTTGGCCACGTCCGCCTTGACCACCGGGTCGGCGATCCTGGGCGCGGCGGGCGCGGAGATCGACGGCGGCACCTTGGCGACCAGGCCGTCGATGAGGATCTCGTTGGTGTACTTCGCGTCCGCCTTGGTCTCGGCCACGTAGAAGCGCCGCAGCTTGAGCGGGTAGTTCACGCCGGGCGGCACGGCGAACTCGACGTACTTCCACCCGGTCCACGTCATGTACGGCCCGCGCAGGATCTGCGACTGGCCGAGCGCGTCGTAGAACTCCAGGCTGGGCCACTCGCCCTTGCCGGTGGAGTTGATCCAGAGCCCGAACGCCTGCGGCTGCCCGTCGATCGTGATCTGCTGCGGCGGGCTGGCGTAGGCGGCCCGGGTCGCGGTCGAGGTGGTGAAGTCGTACGACAGCTTGAGGCCGCCGCCGGTCTGCCCTGGCGCGGCCGACAGGGAGCCGGTGGCGCGGGCGGCGGCGAACGTCCACTTGGCCGCGTCCTCGAAGTCGGCGACCGGCTTCTCCTCGAACCCGACCGTCACCGGCACGGCCGTGCTGATCTTGCCGACCTTGGCGGTGATCAGGCCGGACCCGGTGGCCTTCTTGGCCTTGACGGAGTAGTAGCCCTGCTCGGCGGGGGTCACCTCGAACAGGCTCTGGTCGTAGTCGAGCGTGACGTCGGAGGGCTCGATCGGCGCGGAGTTGCCGTTGCGGTCGTACCCGACCACGCCGAACGTGGCCACGCCGTCCGCGCCCGGCATGCCGAGCCGGTCGGCGGTGGCGCCGAGCCGCTCAAGGGGCTGCAGGACGGTCAGGTCGAGGGTGCCCTTGGCGCTGCCGCGGGAGGCGGTGACGGTGGTCTGGCCGGGCACCAGCGCGTGGAACTTCCCGTCGCGGATGACGCCGTGCACCGCCGGGTTCGCCCGCCACGACGGCGTGCCGGCGGCGGGGCCGTACGTCTCGTCGTATCCGGCGGCGGTCAGCCGCCTGGTGAGTCCGGGGAAGACGCGGTCGGGGCGGCCGCCGGCGACGGGACCGACACCGGGCGCCTGGTCGGGGTCGCTCGCGGTCTCCAGCCAGAAGCCCTTCAGCTTGCCGCTGCCCTCGGGCGCGTAGAGCGCGAGGCCGTTGGGCACGTGCCGCTCGCCGCCGTCGGAGGGGCTGTTCTCCACCTGGACGTCGGCGGAGCCGGGCTCGCGGGCGAGCATGGTGGAGGAGCCGCCGCCGTCGAGGTTGAGCGCGTTGGCGGCGCCAAGGTCGGCCATCATGGCGGCGAGCTCGTTGAGCGTGACGCCGCGGCTGTCCACCTGGCGGCCGTCCACGGTCAGCAGGTACATCTTCCTGCCGTCGGCCGAGAACCCGACGGCGGTACGGGGGTGCGCGGCGGGGTCGGTGGAGTTCTGCACGACGCCGTCCTTGACCAGCACCCAGTTGCCGCCGACGGCCGCCTTGACCTGGCTGCCGTCCGACGGCTTCGGCTGGTACCTCACGTCGACCCGGTCGCCGGCCTTCAGCGCGGACAGCGCGGTGGCGCCGGCGTCGCGGCCCAGCAGGATCGTGGTCCCCGCGGGGATGGGGCCGGTGCCGGCGGACGTGCGTACCTCCGAGACCACCCCGTCCACCAGGACGACCTCGGCGACGGACTCGGCGCCCTCGACGGCGCGGGCCCGGGTGTAGGAGCCCCACAGGGGCGTGAACAGCCCGACACCGCCGCTCTGCACGATCTGGTTGAACTGGGTCAGCTTGATCGGTGCCCCGCCGGCCGGCGTGGCGGTGCCCTCGAAGTACATCTTGAGCACGCGCCCGACGCCGTCGCCGGTGACCGCGACCGCGTTCTCGTGGCCGGCGACCGGCGACTGCACCAGCGAGCCGTCCTGAACGCCGATGCCCTGGGCGGCGCCGGAGTTGTTGATGTCGAAGAAGTCGCCGTTGACGGCCGCGACGGCGTGCGCGCGCTTGGCCGGCCCGGACAGCGGCTCGGTCTTGGTCACCTCGCCGGAGAACAGGTAGTCGGCCTTGGCACCGCCGAGGTCGGCGGTGACGGCGTCCGCACGCAGCCAGCCGAGCTCGTCATAGGTGTCGAAGGAGGTCAGCGAGATGCCCGGCGCCACCGGCCGGGTCTTCTTGGCCGTCTCCAGCTTCTGCCCGGCGTCTTGGGCGAGCAGCGTGGACGGCGGCGGATAGGACGACGCCTCGAGCGCGTCCTCTGCGGGGGTCGTGGGATCGGCCTGCGCGGGAGCGGCGGTCAGGGCCAGGGGGCCTAACGCCAGGGCCGCGGCGGCCAGGATTCTGAGGGACTGCACGACCGAACTCAATCGCTCGTGGATATAACTTTCAAGACTTAAGGGTGAATTAAAAGAAAATTTCAGATCTTGCCCGGCCGCCGCCCTGCTAGGAGCATGGACGCGTGGATCGAGAGGCGCTCTACCGCGACCCGTATCCCCTCTACGCCAGGGCGCGCGCCGCGCCGGGGCTGACCTTCGTCGAGGAGCTGGACGCCTGGCTGGTGGCCCGGCACGCCGACGTGCGCGAGGTGCTGGGGCGCCCTGACGACTTCTCCTCCAAGGGCGCGCTGCGGCCGGACGTGCTCCCGGGCCCGGCGGCGTTCGCCGAGCTGGCGGCCGTGCCCGGCAACGCCCCGGTGGTGCTGAGCACGGACGGCGAGGCGCACGCCCGCTATCGCAGGCCGCTCAACCGCGGCCTGTCCCCCGCCAAGGTGACGGCCGCGCTGCCGTTCATCCAGGCCACGGCGGGCGAGCTGGTCGCGTCGTTCGCGAAGGCCGGCGACGTGGAGTGGATGGCCGCGTACGCCAGGCCGCTCCCGGCCGCCGTGATCGGGCACCTGCTCGGCCTCGACCCGGCCGACGTGCCCGGCGCGATCCAGGCCGGCAACAGGGCCGAGGACCTGCTGTTCACGCCGATGCCGGAGGAGCGGCAGGTCGCCGCGGCGCGCGAGGTGGCGGCGCTGCGGCGCTCGCTGGACGCGCACGCCGCCAGGTCGAGGACCCAGGACAACCTGACCGGCGAGCTGTCGCGCGGCCTCGCCCCCGGCCCCGGCGAGCCGACGCCGGAGCAGCGCGACGAGATCGTGGCCAACACGCAGAACGTCATGCTGGCCGGCCACCTCACCACGACCGCGCTGCTCGGCACCGTCGTGCACCGCCTGCTGCGCGAGCGCCGCCAGTGGGAGCTGCTGTGCGGGCGGCCCGAGCTCGCGGGCGCGGCCGTCGAGGAGGCGGCCAGGTTCGAGGCGCCGGTGCAGGGCTTCCGCCGCACGGTGACCAGGCCCCTGGAGCTGGCGGGGACCGCACTGGGCGAGGGCGACGCGGTGTTCGTGTCGTTCGGCTCGGCGGGGCGGGACGAGGCGGTGTTCGAGCGGCCGGACGAGTTCGACATCGCCCGGGAGCCGGCGCGGCACCTGTCGTTCGGCCACGGCGTGCACGGCTGCCCGGGCGCGCTGCTGGCCCGCGAGCAGCTCAGGATCACCCTGGAGCTGCTCGTGCGCGAGCTGCCCGGCCTACGCCTCGCCGGCGAGGACGTCGTCATGGCGGCCACGCTCATCCACCGGGCCCCCGAGGAGCTCTTCCTCGCCTGGTGAGCGGACGCCCGCGTACAACACCAGCGGCACGGCCAGCGCCACCGCCATGGACAGCACGGCGGTGCCCGAGTCGTTGACCAGCATGCCGACCACGCCGCTGACCAGCGCCCCGACGAGCCCGGCCCGCAGCATGGGCGCCCGCGCGAACGCCCTGGGCACGATGCCCGCGCTGATCTGCCCCGGCCGCAGCACGGCGAAGACCAGGAAGGCCAGGCCGGCCAGGACGATCGGCATGAGGTTCGGGGAGAGCATGGTGTTGAGCATGGCGCCCAGCTTGCGGCCGATCATGGGCCAGAACGTCCCGTCGATCACCTGCCCCACGAACCTCCCCAGGTGCGTCTGCAGCGCGGGCGGCCGCAGGTGGTCGAGCACCGCGATGACGGAGACGGCCACCCCGCCGAGCACGCAGAACGCGGCCAGCTTCACCACCGACACCCGCTTGCCCGCGACGAGCAGCGCGGTCACCGCGATGCCGGGCACGAACGCGATGACGCCGCCGAAGTCGCTGCCCACGCCCGGCCAGCCGGCCAGCAGCATCGCGGCCACGCCGAGCCCCGCCACGCCGGCCACGGCCAGCCGCCTGCGCCCCGCGCGTACAAGGTGCTCCGCGGCGACGGCGGTCACCATGAGCACGGCGGTGGCCAGCAGTGCGAACGGGATGTTCGCCAGCCCGTAGTAGCGCCCTCCGACCACGGCGGTGTAGCCCATCAGGCTGTCGAACTGCAGCGTCGTCCCGGTCAGCAGGTCGCCCACGAGCACGGCGGCAGTGGCCGCTGCCACGGCGGCGGGCGGTCCCAGCGGGTCGCGCCGCCACGGGCCGGCCAGCGCGACCGCCGCGATGAGCGCCGTGCACGCCAGCACACCGCCGATCAGCGTCGGCACCGGATAGGGGCTGCGCTCCCATGGCAGGAGGTTGACCGCGTACGTGGAGACGGGGACGCAGGCGAGCACGATGGCGGCGGTGCCCACCGGGCCGAGGCGCCTGCGCCTGGAGAGCAGGACGTAGGCGAGCACGTAGAAGGCGACCTGGACGACGGCGAAGGCGGTGAAGAAGACGCCGGTCGTGCCGCGCACGGCGGTGCCCTTGAGGTCGGCCCTGCGCAGATCGTCAGGCGTGGTGAGGTCGCCGAGCCGCCACGGCAGCCCGATCACCGTGGGGGGCGGCGCGATGCCGGCGGCGGTGAGGATCGTGGGCGTGATGTCGGGCAGGACGGTGATGTCGTCGCGTCTGGTGGAGTTCGTGCCCACGGACGGCCCCGCGACGCCGCCCGACGCCCCCGGCCGCCCCGCTGCGCCCGGCCGCTTCCACATCGCCACGCGCAGGTGCGGCACCGAGCCGTGGTCGCCGATGCCTGCCAGCACGATCTCGGTGTCCGGGGGCAGCTTGTCCAGCGCCGCGCCGACCTGGGCGTCGGCCTCGCGGACCAGGGCGCGCCGCCGCTCAGCGGCGATCGGCTCGGGGTCCTGCGGCAGCCTGTCGTCCACCAGGTACGGCTTCACGATCGTGTCAACGTCCACGGCCAGCACCCGGCACCGCGTCCAGTCGGCCAGCGCGCCGGGCGAGGAGGCGTACAGGTCGACCTTGCCCTCCCGGTCGGCCAGGGCCAGCGCCGCGCCGCGCCCGACGGCCGCGGTGCACTGCCCGGCTGCGTGCACGGCGGTCCCGAGCGTGCCCGCGTAGGTCCCGTCACGTAGTTGCAGCAGCTCGCGGACCTCGGTGACCACGGCCCCGCTCCCCTGCGCGACCGGATCGGGCGGCATCCCGCACCGGTGCCCGACCGCCGACCTCACCCCGGCCGACACGGTCAGCCACCCGTCGTACGGGCAGGTCACGGTGCCCACGGCCTTCACCGACACGGACCCGAGCGCGCTCTCGCCGGCCAGCCGCCACAGGTGGGGCGTGTCCGCCGGGTCGAGATCGTCCCAGAGCAACCCCGGCACCCCGATGAACGCCACCCGCCCCGCCGCCGCCCCGGATTCCGCCGCCGACGCCTGGGCAGGCGAGGTCACCCACCAAAGGGCGGACGAGACCAGAAGTAACAGCACCCACCTCACTGTCGGACCCCCGTCCTTGTCGGGAAACGCCCGAAACCCTACCGGGCCGGGTGATCAGACGGCGGGCTTCTTGATGATCAGCCGGTTCAGCGCCTCGTCGTACGGCGGGTCGAGCCAGTAGTCGGAGTGCCAGCGCGCCTCGGGCAGCGGCTCGCCCGGACCGGGCTGGATCGGGTCCCAGCAGAACAGGTCCACCCCGTTCGGGTGGCCGGACGACGGAGCCAGGGGGTCGACGCGCCCGAAGACGGGCCCGCCGATGGGGTCGCTCAGCCGGTAGAGGTTGTACCAGGGAACGGCGTCCCGGACAGCCGACAGCGCGCCGGTGCCGAAGTAGGCGGGGAAGAAGGCGGCGTACAGGCGGCGCAGCGGCGACCCGTGGGTGAGCATCCCGACCCGGGCCCGCAGCTCGGGCCTGAGCTGCAGCACCAGGGCGGCGGTGATGACGCTCCCCTGGCTGTGCCCGGAGAGGACCACCTGGTCCCGCGAGGTCCTGGCGAGCCTGTCCACGCGGTCGATCAGCTCGGGGATGACCCGCTCGGTGTAGCAGGGAGGGGCCAGCGGGTGGATCGCGCGGGGCCAGAAGGTGGAGATGTCCCAGACGATGCCGATCGTCCGGCGCAGCCCGGAGTCGCTGTACGTTCGGCGTCCGAGGAGCACCAGGCCCACGATGACCGCCGCCATGGCCCAGCTCCCGAGCGTGGCGAGCAGCCCCGCGAGACCACCCTCAGGGGTGAACAGCCGGAACTGGTAGATCACGGTCACCGCGGCGAACCCGGCCACGCCGATGCCGGTGAGCACGGCCAGCACGAGCCCGGCCCGATCGGTCAGCGAGGCGAGCCCCCACTTGGCGGCCACCTCGTCGTCGTAGCGCTCGCCGTAATAGCGTGTCAGCTTCGGCGTGAGCCGGCCGGCGACGGACCCGCGGATCGCGTACAGGATGATCGCCAGAGCGGCGAACCCGGCGGCCAGCAGCGGCACCAGCGCGGCCGTCCACCACACCGGGTCGTCGAGGAAGAGCCTCCTGCCGGGCGGCTCAGGGGAGGCGGAGGTGCCCGGGACGCCGAAGAACGTGGCGGTCCAGAAGAGCACGCCGAGCGCCAGCACGTTCGCGCTGCCCGCGGCCACCATCAGCACGAACCACGCGGCGATCCCGCCCATCGCTCGCGGCTCCCCGGACGACCGGTCCATCCAGGCCAGCACGCAGGTCGTGACCAGCATGAACAGCCCGAGCCCGACCGTGAGCGCGAGCTGGAACGCCCCCACCCCCACGCCGGGCAGCTGCCGCCCCGGCGCGGCCGGCGACATCCCGGCGAGCGCCGCCCCGATCGTGGCCAGGCACAGCAGCGGCGCGACCACCCGCAGCCCCTGGCAGGCGAACGTGAGCCACCCGGGAATCCGCTCGTCCGAGCCCGGGTCCAGCCGCCGGGCGATCCACGGCAGCAGCACCAGCAGCGCGGCCACGACCTGCACGCCCGCGTTGGCCACAGTCAGGACGAGCCCCAGCGGGGCGCCCGTGAACGGCGCGGACACGGCCAGCCCGATCGACGCGATCGCGAAGCACACGTGCACGACCCGCAGCCGCCACACCGGCGCGCCGCCGTGCCAGAGCCGCGGCTGGGCCAGCAGCAGGCCGTCACCGGCGGTGCTGCCGGGCGGCAGGACCGTACGCTCGTCGCGCTCCCAGGTGCGCCGCGCGATCCACCACAGCAGCACCACGACCGCCAGCGGGACCAGGGCGGTGACGGCCAGCCGCTTCGACGGCTCGCTCCCCCACAGCACGCCCAGCCAGTGCACCCACACGGGCGCCGTGTCGTAGGTGCAGGCCCGGCCGGCGGCCGTGCACTGCCAGCCGACGAGATCGACACCGGCCCGGGTGACGGCCCCGACGAGCGTCCCGGTCAGCAGCAGGGCGAACAGCCGCTGGGCCGCCTCGGTCACGTGCCGCAGCCACGCCCCCCGCGGCGGCCTGGGGAGCATGAAGTACGACAGATTCGCCAGCGAGAACGGCAGCAGGAGCAGCCACAGCGCGATCGTCTTGCCGCCGGAGGTGAGGCCGCCCCACGCGTACGCCTCCCGGCGGCGGGCGTCGGGCACGTCCGCGTCCTGCCCGTGTGGCCTGCCGTCGGCCGACCAGCGCCGGTAGAACCCCGTGGTGCCGTCGCCCGCGACGATCCGGGGGTGGGGGTGGTTCAGCATGCCCTCGGGGGGCGTGCCGGAGACGCCGTGCACGCGTAGCTCGGTCACACCTCCGCAGGTCTCGTCGAGGAATCCGTCCATGCCGCCAGGATCTCCCCGGACGACGATCACGTATAGTCACGACTTGGTTGCGCCCGCGGTGAGCCCGGTGATCAGGTGACGCTGGACGAGCAGGAAGACGACGCCTGCGGGGATGGCGATGAGCACGGCGGAGGCCGTCATCAGCCCCCAGTCCGACCAGTGCTGGCCGATGAACTGCTGCAGCCCCACCCCCAGCGTGCGCTTGTCCTCCTGTGACATGAACACCGTGGCGTATCCGACCTCGCCCCAGGCGGTCATGAAGCAGTAGAACGCGGTCACCGCGATCCCCGGCCGGGCCAAGGGGAGCACGACCCGCCAGAACGTGCCGAACGGGGTCAGCCCGTCCACCATCGCGGCCTGGTCGATCTCCACCGGCACGGTGTCGAAGTAGCTCTTCATCATCCAGGCGCAGAACGGCACCGCGATGGTCATGTACGCGATCACCAGGCCGGGGATCTGGTTGAGCAGGCCCAGCCCGGCCATCAGGTTGTAGAGGGGAACGATGAGGATGGCGACGGGGAACATCTGGGTGATCAGCAGCAGCCACATCACGGAGCGGTGCCCGGGGAAGCGGAACCGGCTGACCGCGTACCCGGTGGTCGCCGCCAGGAACACCCCGGCCAGCATGGTCAGACCGGCGGTGAGCACGCTGTTGAGCAGCCACTGCGGGAACTCGGTCGCGGTGAGCACGCGGACGTAGTTGTCAAGCGAGGAGTGGTTGAAGAACTGCAGCTCGGTCGAGAGCCAGCCGTCTCGTGGCTTGAGCGAGGTGAGCACCAGCCACACGACCGGGAACAGCGAGACGGCCACGGCGAGCAGGAGTCCGGCGTGCAGGCCGATCGAGGCCAGCGGGCCGCGCTCGCCACGCCCGCGCCTGAGCTCGCTCACCATGGGTCTCCTTGACTCCGCAACGTGCGGCGGTAGCCGACCGCCAGCACCACCAGCATGATGAGGATGATCACGCCCCACGCCGCCGAGCCCGCGTAGTCGCGGATGCCGGTGAAGGCCTCCCGGTAGGCGTAGGTGACCAGGATCTCGGTCTCGCTGCCAGGCCCGCCCCTCGTCACCAGGAAGATGATGGGGAACATGTTGAACGTCCAGATCGTGCCCAGCAGGACCACGGTGGACGACACCTGGCGCAGCCCGGGCAGCGTGATCGCCCTGAACCGCTGCCAGGCGCCGGCCCCGTCCACCTCGGCCGCCTCGTAGAGCTCGGCGGGTATCGACTGCAGGCCGCCGAGCAGGGCGACCATCATGAACGGCACCCCGATCCACACGTTCACCGCGATCACCGCGATCTTGGCGGTGGTCGGGTCGTCCAGCCAGCCCACGCCGGACAGGCCCGCCATCTTGAGGAACCCGTTGATGACGCCGTAGTCGCTGTTGTACAGGTAGCGCCAGATGAAGGCCGCGACGAAGGCGGGCACCGCCCAGGGCAGGATGAGCAGCACCCGGTAGACGGATCTCCACCGCAGCTTGCGGTTGAGCATCACGGCCAGGCCGAGCCCGATGCCGTAATGCAGCGCCACGCAGACCACCGTCCACACGACGGTCCAGATGAGCTTGTCCCAGAACAGGCTGGAGGTCAGGATCCGCAGGTAGTTGTCCAGGCCGACGAACTCGTAGGTGGCCGGGATGACGTTCACCCCGATGGTCCGGCCGATGTTCGCCTCGGTGGCGTCCGTCAGCGACAGGTAGATCCCGCGCGCCAGCGGCCAGCCGATCAGCACCGCCATCACGACCACCACCGGCGCGATCATCGCCCACGCGTACCAGTGGGCGGACCACGAGCGCCGTAACCGTCCTGGCTTGTCGTGGCGGCCGCGGGTGTCACCCGCGGCCGCGGCCCGTCCGGTCGAGACCGCCACCGGTCAGCTCCAGTCCTTCATGATCCCGTGGTACTGCTCGTCGACCTTCTTGAGCACGTCCGCGGGTGCGGACGTGCCGCCGACGAGCGCCTGGTAGCCCTCCAGCAGCGGCTGGAACAGCTGCCCGCCCTCGGGGATCCACGGCCGCGGGACGGCGGTGTCCATGATCGGCTTGAAGACGACCACGTCGGGGTTGCCCTGCACGTCAGGCTTGGCATAGGCGGAGGTACGGGTCGGCAGGAGGCTGATCTCCTTGGCGATCTTCGCCTGGGCGTCCACGGTCGTCATGAAGCGGACGAACTCGTAGGCGGCCGGGATGTTCTTCGATCCCGCGTAGATGGCCAGGTTCCAGCCGCCCGTGGGGGCTCCGGCCTTGACGGACCCGGCCGGGACCGGCGCGATGCCCAGGTTCTTCTTGTCCTTGAACTCCTTGCCCTGGTAGATCTCCGACAACGACCACGGCCCGTTGTAGATCATCGCCGCCTTGCCCTCTTTCAGGGCGGTCATCGCGTTGGCGTAGCTCTCCGTGGTCGCGGGCTTGGGCGCGGCGCCCGAGCTGATCAGGTCGGCCACGGTCTGGATCGCCTTCACGTTCTGCGGCGAGTTGACCACGATCTTCTTGTTCGCCACGTCGAGCAGGTCCCCGCCCTCGCCGTACATGAAGGGCAGCAGGAAGTAGGAGTCGACGTTGAGCGCGAGCCCTTCGGCGCCGGTCTTGGCCTTGACGTCGAGCGCTGTCTGCTTCAGTTCGGCGATCGTCTTCGGCGGCTCCTCGTGCCCGGCCTGCTTCAGCAGCCGCTTGTTGTAGATCAGCGCGAGCGTGTCGGTGACCTGCGGCACGGCGTAGGTCTTGCCGTTGTACTTGGTGCTGCTCAAGGGCCCCGGCAGGAAGTCGGCCTCGTTGTCCACCGCCCGCGTGCCGTCCAGCGGCTGCAGATAGCCCAGTGACGCGAACTGCGACGTCCACGCCACCTCCGACCGGATCACGTCCGGCGCGCCCGCCCCCGCCTGCGCCGCCGTCTGGAACTGGCCCTGCGCCTGATCCGAAGGCACGTTCACATATTTGACCTTGACCTGCGGGTACTTCGCCTCGAACTCTTTGATCAACGCCTGGAACGTCGGCCCCTCGCTGTCCGGCCGCGTCGTGTCCCACCAGGTGATCTCGCCGCTGACCTTCGACGGATCGGAAACGGACGCGGCGGGAGGCGCCGTCCCCCCACCGCCGCCACACGCGGAAATCATCAGAGTGGATGCCGCAACGACCGCTGCGGCGGGTAAGAGTCGTCGCATGTCCTTCTCCTCTTGCGATCGAGGGGTGGGGAACACGCCGGACGTTACGCCGACATGACGCTCAGAGAAAGATGGGTTCGCAAGGTTTCTGCAAGTTGTTACATTGGCCCGCGATGGCGGCGCGTCGGCCGCGTTACGCCGTGTCCATCGGCGTTTTCGCAGGCCGTCCCCTATCGTGGACCCTTGCTCACCGATCTTCTCCGTCAGGGAGCGGTTCGGAAGGTTTCAGAAATTTCCAGAAAGGATTGCAAGACGTCGTGATCCGTGAGGGCGAGGCGAGGGCCCACTGGATCGACCGGGACACGGTGGCGTGGCAGGTCGATCCGTCGCACCAGCACTCCCTGGCCTTCGGCACCGGGGTCATCCGCCTGGAGCCCGGGACGCTGAGCGACGAGCAGCGGAGCAGGTGGCCGCACCTGGCGTCGTACACCGCGCTGAAGGTGGACCCGCGCGACGCCGGCCTGGTGCGTGCGGCGCTGCGCGAGCGCGTCGTGGCCGAGGAGCGGGACGCCTCGGGTACGCTGCTGGCGGCCACGGGCGTGCAGATCCCCGGCGTGCTCGACGACCTCTACGCCGCGGCCGCGGGCGCCAGGATCGGGCCGGCGGGCCGGGTGTTCCCGAGGCTCTCACTGTGGGCGCCGACCGCGCGGAAGGTCGAGCTGGCCCTGTACGGCTCCCGCCGCACCCTCCACCCCATGCGGCGCGACGACGAGACCGGCATCTGGTCGGTACGCGGGCTGCCGACGTGGTGGGGCCGCGAGTACACGTTCCTCGTCACGCTCCACTCGGGGACGAACGAGGTCACCGACCCGTACGGGCTCGCCGTGACGCCGGACGGCGGGCGCAGCAGGCTCGTCAGCCTGGACAGCGCCGCCCTCAAGCCGCCCGGCTGGGACCGCCTCGCCAAGCCCCCGGCCGTCCCCCAGCACCGGGCGTCGATCTACGAGCTGCACGTTCGCGACTTCTCCGCCTCCGACGCGAGCGTGCCGGTCGAACTGCGCGGCACGTACGCGGCCTTCGGCGTGGACTCCGCCGGGATGCGTGAGCTGCGGGCGCTGGCCGAGGACGGGCTGACGCACGTGCACCTGCTGCCGGTCTTCGACTTCGCCACAGTCCCCGAGCGGAAGGCCGGCAGGACCGAACCGGACTGCGACTTCGCCGCGCTGCCCCCTGACTCCGACCAGCAGCAGGAGTGCGTGGCGCGCACGGCCGCGACCGACTCCTTCAACTGGGGGTACGACCCGCTGCACTACACGGTGCCCGAGGGCTCGTACGCGACGGACCCTGACGAAAGGGTCAGGGAGTTCCGTGGCATGGTCGCCGCGCTCAACCGGGCCGGGCTGCGCGTGGTGATGGACGTGGTCTACAACCACACCCACTCCACCGGCGTGCTCGACCCGATCGTGCCCGGCTACTACCACCGGCTGCTGGAGGACGGGAGGGTGGCCGACTCGACCTGCTGCGCCAACACCGCGCCCGAGCACATGATGATGGGCAGGCTGGTCGTCGACTCGGTCGTCACCTGGGCGAGGCAGTACAAGATCGACGGTTTCCGCTTCGACCTCATGGGTCACCACCCGAAGGCGAACCTCCTCGCCGTCCGCCGCGCCCTCGACGAGCTGACCCCGGCCGAGGACGGCGTGGACGGCAAGTCGATCATCCTGTACGGCGAGGGCTGGAACTTCGGCGAGGTGGCCGGCGGCGCCAGGTTCGAGCAGGCCACGCAGGCGAACCTGGCGGGGACCGGCATCGGCACGTTCAACGACAGGCTGCGCGACGCGGTGCGCGGAGGCAGCCCGTTCGACGCCGACCCCCGCGTGCAGGGGTTCGGCTCGGGGCTGGCGGACGCGCCCAACGGGTCCCCCGCCAACGGCCCGGCCGACCAGCAGCGGGCCAGGCTGGCCTATTACGCCGACCTCGTCAGGATCGGGCTGACCGGCAGCCTGCGCGACTACGTGCTGCCCTCGGGGAGGCAGAGCTCGGAGATCTCCTACAACGGCTCTCCCGCCGGCTACACGGCCGCGCCGGGCGAGGCGGTGGCGTACGTGGACGCGCACGACAACGAGACGCTCTTCGACGCGCTGGCGTACAAGCTGCCGCAGCGGACGCCGATGGCCGACCGGGTGCGCATGCAGGTGTTGTCGCTGGCCACGGTCCTGCTGGCGCAGGGGACGGCGTTCGTGCACGCGGGCAGCGAGCGGCTGCGGTCGAAGTCCCTCGACCGCAACTCCTACGACTCCGGCGACTGGTTCAACCGGCTGCTGTGGGACTGCGCTCGCGGGAACGGGTTCGGCGCGGGCCTGCCGCCCAGGGCCGAGAACGAGGACAGGTGGCCGTACGCCCGGCCGCTGCTGGCCGACCCGGCGCTGAAGCCCGGCTGCGCGGCGATCGAGGCCTGCCGGGCCGGGTTCGGGGAGCTCCTGCGGATCAGGGCGTCGTCGCCGGCGTTCGCGCTGGGGTCCGCGGCCGAGGTGCGTCGGCGGCTGTCGTTCCCGGCGTCGGCCGAGGGCGTGATCACGATGCACGTGGACACGTCCGGGCTGGATCCGCGGTGGTCGTCGGTCAGCGTGGTCTTCAACGCCACCCCGTCGGCGCGCACCCAGGTCGTGGAGTCGCTGGCGGGGCAGGCGGTGTCGCTCCATCCTGTGCAGGCTGCGTCCGGCGATCCGGTCGTACGTGAGTCCGCGTTCGACCCGGCCACCGGCACGCTGAGGGTGCCGGGCCGCACGGTGGCGGTGTTCGTGTGTGTGATGCGATAGACGTATGGAGCCGCGCGAGCTGCGCGCGTTCGTGGCCGTACGCCCGGACGCGCTCTCCCGGCTGGAGTGGGTGGCCTTCCCACGCTCCGGCAGCCCCGCCTGGCTCGACGAGGTGACCGCGATCCTGCGCAGCCACGGCCTGGCCCTCGGGCCCGCCGCCCCCGAGGGCCAGGCGCTGGTCCCCGAGGTCAAGCCGGCCATGGTCAGCGCCGGGCAGGCCTTCGCGCCGGCCCAGGTCGTGGGCGGGTTCCGCGAACCCGGCTTATAGCGACCATAAGCTCCCGCGATGGCCTACCAGGAAGGACCTGGGGCCGGCCGCGGCTTTACCCCCGTGCACAGCGCAACCATCGATCAGCAAGGGGTGAAGGAAATGACCGCAGAACTGTCGGGCATCGGGGCTCTCATCACCGGAGGCAACAGCGGCATAGGGCTGGCCACGGCCCGCGCGCTGGTCCGGCTCGGGGCCGAGGTGGTCCTGTCGGGCCGGAACGCGGCACGGGGCGAGCAGGCCGTGGCGGAGCTGCGCGAGCTGGGCGGCACGGCCCATTTCGTGGCGGCCGAGCTGCATGACCAGGAGTCCGCCCGCTCGCTGGCCCGCGCCGCGACCGATCTGCTCGGCCATGTGGACGTCCTGGTCAACAACGCCGGGGTCTACCCGTTCGGCCCCACGGACCAGATGAGCGAGAAGGACTTCGACTGGGTGTACGGGCTGAACGTCAAGGCCCCGTACTTCCTGGTGGCCGAGCTCGCTCCGGCCATGGCCGAGCGGGGGCACGGCGCGATCGTCAACGTGACCACGATGGCGGCGGAGTTCGGCGTGGCGGGCATGAGCCTGTACGGGTCGAGCAAGGCCGCCGTGGTGCTGCTGACGAAGTCGTGGGCGGCGGAGTTCGGACCGCGTGGCGTGCGGGTCAACGCGGTGAGTCCGGGGCCGACCCGTACCGAGGGCACCGCCGGCATGGGTGAGGACCTGGACCAGCTCGCGTCGGCCGCTCCCGCCGGCCGTCCGGGGACGCCGGAGGAGGTCGCCGAGGCGATCGCGTTCCTGGCGTCGCCGCGGGCGAGCTTCATCCACGGGACGACGCTCCACGTGGACGGCGGCCGCACGGCCGTCTGACGCGCAGGAGTCCGGTCGGGCGCGGGGTGCCGCGTCCGACCGGCGCCCTTGGGAAATCCTGCACCGGATATGGGTGCGACTTCCCGCGTAGGGGGAACAGTAACCAGGAATGCACATCACTGGCGTTGGCGGTCGCCACAGCGCAGACTGGATGGACGGCGATCGCGTGGAGCAGTGGAGCACCCGTGGACAATCAGCTTGATCACATGCCGGTCCTGTCCCGTGGCAGACATCGCAACCCGAAACGCGGTGCCTGCTTCATGGAGCTGGCCTCCTACCTGGCAGGCGAGCGGTGGAGCGACCATCCCGCCTGCACCCACCCGTTGCTGGCCGCCCTCGCCCGCCTGGTCAACGACAACACCAGCGACGAAAGCCGCGCCAAGCTCGTCCGGCTCGTGCCGTCCATCATCGGCCTGGCCAGCGACGACCTGAGGGTGGACGCGCAGATCGCGCTGCGCTGCGCCACGACGGCCCTGCCGGTGGCGGCGGCCGAGCGCCAGCTCGCGCTGGCGGTGTCGGTGCTGGCGGCGGAGGAGATGCTGGCCCGGCTCGACGGGGCCCCGTCGGGACGGCTCAGTCAGCTGAGCCTCCGGGCGATGCAGGAGGTGCCGCACGCGGCCGAGCAGGCCCGCCGCTTCAGCCGCGCGGCCAGGATCACGGAGAAGGGTTTCCGCCGGTACGCCGCGCCGAACGCGGTGCAGCTGTCGGTGGTGGGCATCGTCCAGGCCTGCATCCCTGACCCGGACGCGCTGCTGCGAAGGCTGCTGGAAGGGGCGATCGACGACTGCACCGCCCTCATCCGCACCCCGGAGCCCGCCACCTCGGCCCCGATCCACGCCTGAACGGCTTCTCACGGCGCCCGCCGCTGCGGGCGCCGCCGCCTATGCTTCGAACAGCTCGGCGGGGTCGAAAGACACCGGGAAGGGCTTGGTCAACGTCAGCACCTCTCCCGCCTTGGCCTGGCCGACCGTCTCATAGCCTTCCGGGCCCAGCTCGAGCACCTCGACGTGCGGAACGTCGGTCCCTTCGATCTCGACCCTGATGAACACCTCGATGCCGGCTTTGGCGTATTTGGGGGGCTTGATCTCGTAGTCTCGTCGGCGATTGCTCGGCCCGGGGCTGACGACCTCGGCCACCGCCACCACCTCTGAGGCCGGGATGACGGCCGGATTTGCCATGGCCAGATCACGGGGAACCACTGCCACGTCCGGAATGAGGCTATCCTCCCCTACCCGCACGCCGACCGTCTCCAGCACCACAAGATCAGACTTCGCGGCCTTGGCCGCCGCAGTCAGGACAGCGCGCAGGCCACCGGCGCATACTGCATGCAGCGGCCTAGGCACAGGACTCACCACAAAACTCCCGTCGATCAGCTCAATGCGCTCCCCGGACTCGGGCAGCTTCAGCCAGTCCTCGACGGTGTAACCGGTGTCTTCAGCGACTGGGAACAGGGCGATCCGCCTGGGGGGTGGATGTGCGGCCAGCCAGCCTTCCATCGGCAGAGCACTCATGTCGTCTCCCATAAACCGAGTCTCGCATGCCGCATCCGCTCGCGGCCATACGCGTTCACGCGATCACACCGAGTGACGCGACGACATTACGCTAGCTTGACCCACCGGGCGCCCCGTTCACAAAAACCCGCTTCTTCGCAGGTCAGGGAAGCCTCGCCTTCGTTGCGGATCTTGGGGACATATGCCTACATTGCCTGACGAAATATCAGGAGGCATTTAATGACGATTGAGCTGACTCGGCCTTATTCGCCGGAAAAGCACCACAGCCACCGGGATGTCAACGGTGGATGGTTGAGGCCGGCGGTGTTCGGGGCGATGGACGGGCTGGTGTCCAATCTCGCGTTGATCGCCGGGGTCGTGGGCGCGGCCGGAGCGGGGCGGGGAGCGGTGCTGGCCGGGGCCGCGGGACTGATCGCGGGGGCGTGCTCCATGGCGGCCGGTGAGTACACGTCGGTCAAGTCGCAGACCGAGTTGATGCGGGCGGAGATCGCCGTCGAGCGGCGGGAACTGGTCCGCAATCCGGAGGGTGAGCAGGCGGAGCTGGCGGCGCTGTACCGGGCGCGGGGGCTGGACGACGACCTCGCGCGACGGGTGGCCGCGGGGCTGTCGGTCGATCCCGAGCAGGCATTGCGGGTGCACGTGCGCGAGGAGCTGGGCGTGGATCCCGACGATCTGCCCTCGCCTTACGTGGCCGCCGGGTCGTCGTTCTGCGCGTTCGCGACCGGGGCGCTGGTGCCGCTGGTGCCGTTCCTGTTCGGGGCGTCCGGGCTGGTGCTGGCCGTGGTGGTGAGCGTGCTGGCGCTGTTCGGGTTCGGGGCGGCGGTGGCGCGGATGACCGCGCGGCCGTGGTGGCTGGGCGGGTTGCGGCAGCTCGCGCTGGGTGTGGCAGCCGCCGCCGTGACCTTCGGCCTCGGGCACTTGCTGGGCGTCACCGTCTCATGACGCGCCAGAGGTTCATGGACGGGTGGCGGCGGCCAGCTTGACGCCGAGGGCGATGAGGGCGACGCCGGTCAGGCCGTCCACGATCCTGCGTACGGCGGGCCTGGCGAACACCTTGCGCAGCGTGCCCACCACGTTGGCCACCACCAGGAACCACACGACCGTCCCCGCCAGCGCGATCACCGACAGCACGAGGGTCTGCCCCACCGAGCCACCGGAGCCGACGAACTGCGGCACCAGCGCCACGAAGAACAGCGCCGCCTTGGGGTTGAGCACGTTCGTGAACAGGCCCTCCGCGAACGCCGCCCACGTGCTGCGCCGCCCCGGGCCGGGCAGGTCCAGCATGAGCCGGCCGCCCTTGCGCAGGGCGGAGCACAGCGCCCTGGCCCCGAGGTACAGCAGGTAGGCGGCACCGGCCACCTTCACCACGGTGAACGCCATCGCCGAGGCTGCCAGCAGCGCCCCGATGCCGGTGGCGGCGGCCACCACCCACACGAACACGCCCACGGCGATGCCCGTGGCCGCCGCCATGCCGTGCAGGCGCCCGGAGACGGCGGAGCGGCGGACGACGACCGCGAAGTCCGGGCCGGGCGACATCGCCCCGAGCAGCACGATTCCCCCGAAACCCACGATCTGCACCATAGAGGTCATGCCGTCCACCTTACGAGCACCCGCCCCTCCGGGATCAAGGTGGACCGCTCCCATGTCCAGGTCGGCACGGTGATCATCTCGGCGGGACGGTCGAGGGCGACGGGCGTGTCGAGGAGCGCCGAGTGCGGGGTGAGCGGCAGGCCGCCCTCGGGGATGACGACGGTCTCGAGCGGTGTGCGCAGGGTCGGGCCGTCCGGCTCGTCGAGGTCGCTGCGCACCCAGGTGTCCTCCCCGTCGAAGGACGTGAACGCCAGCGCCCCGCCGGGGGCGGCGCTGGAGTGGCGCAGCGCCCCGGCGGGCAGCCATCCGTGGTGCCCGGCCCGGTAGGTGATGCCGGAGACGCACAGCTCGCCCTCCAGCAGCACGAACTCCTCTCCCGCCAGGTAGTGCCCGCGTTCGGTGCGGGCCCAGCCCGGCGGGAAGCGCACAAGCCAGGCCGAACCCTCCAGCGGGGCCTGCCGCACCGGAAGGTTGGAGCCGGGAATCAGGAAGTCGCGGGCGGCCGGCTCCGCGTCGAGCAGGTCTACCAGCACGTCAGCGCCTGCGCCGCCACTTCTTGAAGATGGAGCGCATGGTCAGCGCCAGCACGATGACCACGATCTGGCCGCCGATGACGATGCGGTTGACGTCGACCGCGGGCCGCCACTGCACGTCGCCGTCCTTGAGCACGAACACGCCCGCGGGCGTGGCGCTGAGGCCGAAGCCGCCGCCGCTGCCGCTGCCGCTCTCGTCGCCCTTCTCGTCCTTGCCCTGCCCCTGCCCTCCGCCGCCTCCGTGGAGGACTCTGGCGACCGGGATGACGACGAGGTCGCCCTGCTGGATCGGCTCACCGAAGACGCGTCTGACGGTCGTGGTGTCCTGCGCCTGCTCGACCACCTTCATGATGTCCATTCCCCCATCGTTACCACGGATCGCCCGCCTGGCCACCTCAGTCGAAGGTGGTGGAGATCTCGTGCCAGCCGCCCGGCGCGATCTTCGCGGCCGGCTCCGGCCCCCAGGAGCCCCGCTCGTACGGCAGCGGCCGATCCGGCAGGTCGAGCACCCGATGGACGATCCGCCACGACTCGTCCACCAGGTCGAACCTGGCGAAACGCCGCGGGTCGCCGCTGATGGCGTCGGTCAGGATGCGCTCGTAGGCGGCCTCCAACGGCCCGAGCACCTTGGTGAAGTCGACGCTGACCGGCACCGGCCTGGTGTGCTGCTTGCCCGGCTCCTTGGCCAGCAGGTCGAAGGTGACCCCGGCGTCCGGCTGGAGCCGGAACCTGATGAGGTTGGGGCTTGGGGGCGCGTCGCCGCCGCGGAACATCGTCACCGGCGGCCTGCGCAGCTCGGCGACGATCTCCAGGTCGGTGGTCGGCAGCGCCTTGCCCGAGCGGATGCACCACGGCACGCCGGCCCAGCGCCAGTTGTCGACGTAGGCGCGCAGGGCGACGAACGTCTCGGTCGTGGAGCCGGGGCGCACACCATCGGTGTCGAGGTAGCCGTCGTACTGGCCACGTACGACGTCCGACGGGTCGATGGCCTGGACGGCGCGGAGCACCCGCCACTTCTCGTCGAGCTGGGCCCGGGCGTCGGTGGACGGCGGCGGGTCCATGGCGAGGATGGCCAGCAGCTGGAGCAGGTGGTTCTGCACCACGTCGCGGACGGTGCCGTTGGCGTCGTAGAAGGCGCCCCGGTCGCGCACGTCGAAGTCCTCGGCCATGGTGATCTGGACGCTGCGGACGTGGCTGCGGTTCCAGATGGGCTCGAGCAGGGTGTTGGCGAACCTGAAGACCATGAGGTCCTCGACCGGCTCCTTGCCCAGGAAGTGGTCCACGCGCCGCAGGTGGTCCTCGTCGAAATGCTTGAGCAGCTCGTCGTTGAGCGCGCGGGCGGAGTCGAGGTCGTGGCCGAACGGCTTCTCCACGACGAGCCTGGCGTTCTGGTGGAGCCCCACCCCGGCCAGCCCCTCGGCGACCGCGGCGAACAGCGACGGCGGGACCGCGAGGTAGTGGACGAGGAAGCCCTTGCCCGCCACCTCCTCGCGAAGCTTGGCGAACGTCTCGGGGTCGCGGTAGTCGCCCGCGACCAGCCGCAGGTTGCCTGCCAGCTTGTCGAAGGCCGCGTCGCGCACGCCGCCGACGGCCTCGCGGGCGTGCTCGCGCAGCGCGTCGAGGTCCATGTCGGTCTTGGCCACGCCGATGATGGGCACGTCGAGGCGGCTGTCGGCGGTGAGGCGGTAGAGGGCGGGCAGGAGCATCTTGCGCGCGAGGTCGCCGGTGACGCCGAACAGCACCACGGCCCCCGCCCGCTCCGTGCCGTGCGCGTGCCCTCCCTTGGACGTATGTCCCATGTCAGACGCGCCTTCCGCGCAGCTCGCGGTACTTCCGGACGAGCTGCTCGGTGGAGGCGTCGGGGAACGTGGTGGGCGGCTCGTCCGAGGTGAGCGCGGGCGCGAGGTCGAGCGCCATCTTCTTGCCGAGCTCGACGCCCCACTGGTCGAAGGAGTCGATCCCCCAGATCGTGCCCTCGACGAACACGATGTGCTCATACAGCGCCACGAGCTGGCCGAGCGTCGAGGGGGTCAGCTTGGGGACGAGGATCGTGGAGGTGGGCCGGTTTCCCGGCATCACCTTGTGGGGCACGATGTCGGGCGGGGTGCCCTCGCCGGCGATCTCCTCGGCCGTCTTGCCAAACGCCAGCGCAGACGTCTGGGCGAAGAGGTTGGCGGTGAGCTGGTCGTGCATGCCCTCGCGGTCCTCGAACGGCTCGGCGAAGCCGATGAAGTCGGCCGGCACGAGGCGGGTGCCCTGGTGAAGGAGCTGGTAGAACGCGTGCTGCCCGTTGGTGCCCGGCTCGCCCCAGAAGATCTCGCCGGTGTCGGCCGAGACGGGGGTGCCGTCGGCCCGCACGGACTTGCCGTTGGACTCCATGGTGAGCTGCTGCAGGTAGGCCGGGAAGCGGTGCAGCCGCTGGCTGTACGGCAGCACGGCGCGGGTCTCGGCGCCGAAGAAGTCGTTGTACCAGATGCCGAGCAGGCCCATCAGCACCGGCAGGTTGTCCTTGAACGGGGCGGTGCGGAAGTGCTCGTCGATGGCGTGGAAGCCGGCGAGCATCTCGCGGAACCTGCCGGCCCCGATGGCGATCATCAGCGACAGGCCGATGGCGCCGTCGTAGGAGTAGCGGCCGCCGACCCAGTCCCAGAAGCCGAACATGTTGTCGGTGTCGATGCCGAACTCGGCGACCTTCGCGGCGTTGGTGGAGACGGCCACGAAGTGCTTGGAGACCGCGTCCTCGCCCAGGGCCTCGACCAGCCAGCGGCGGGCGACCCTGGCGTTGGTGAGCGTCTCGAGCGTGGTGAACGTCTTGGAGCTGACCACGAACAACGTCGTCGCCGGGTCGAGGCCGGCGAGGTTGCCGGTGATGTCGGCCGGGTCGATGTTGGAGACGAACCTGGCGGCGATGCCCGCGTCGGCGTAGTCGCGCAGCGCCTCGTAGGCCATGGCGGGGCCCAGGTCGGAGCCGCCGATGCCGATGTTGACCACGGTCTCGATCGGCTTGCCCGTGGCGCCCTTCCACTCCTTGGACCTGACCCGGTCGGCGAAGGCGCTCATCTTGTCCAAGACGGCGTGCACGTCGGCGGTCACGTCCTGCCCGTCCACGACCAGCTCGGCGTCTCGGGGCATGCGCAGCGCCACGTGGAGGACGGCGCGGCCTTCACTGACGTTGATGTGCTCGCCGCCGAACATGGCGGAGATCCTGTCGCGCAGCCCCGCCCGCTCGGCGAGGGCCACCAGCAGCTCGATCGTCTCCTCGGTGGCGCGGTGCTTGGCGTAGTCGAGGTGAAGGTCGCCGGCGGTCGCGGTCATGCGCTCGGCCCGGCCTGGGTCCTCGGCGAACAGCTCGCGCAGCTGCTTGCCCGCCAGCTCCTCGTGGTGCTTGCCGAGAGCCGCCCACTCCTGGCTCTGGGTGATATCGCCGTTCACGCTTCCTCCTCGTGTCGCCAAACCGGATCACCATCGTGCCGTAACCCTGTACCCACCGAGATTGATTCCGCGCATGGCGCAGCGGACTCTTTGACGACCTCAGTGGGATTCGCGGCCCACGTGGTCGCCGCTGGAGCCGACGAGGAAGTCGAGGTCGGCGCCGCGGTCGGCCTGGGTGACGTGCTCGACGTAGAGGCGTTCCCAGCCGCGTACGGGCTTGGCGTGGCCGTTCATCGCGGGCTGTCTGGCGGCCAGCTCGGCGTCGGGGACGTCGACGTCGAGCCGCCTGGCGGCCACGTCGAGCACGATGGGGTCGCCGGTGCGCACCTTCGCCAGCGGGCCGCCGGCCGCCGCCTCGGGCGCGGTGTGCAGGACGACCGTGCCGTACGCGGTGCCGCTCATGCGGGCGTCGCTGATGCGCACCATGTCGCGCACGCCCTTCTCCAGCAGCTTGGCGGGCAGCGGGAGGTTGCCGACCTCGGGCATGCCGGGGTAGCCCTTGGGGCCGCAGCCGCGCAGCACCAGCACCGAGGTCTCGTCGATGTCCAGGTCGGGCGAGTCCAGCCGGGCGTACACGTCCTCGATGCTGTCGAAGACCACGGCCCGGCCGCGGTGCCGCAGCAGCTCGGGCGAGGCGGCGGCGGGCTTGATCACCGCCCCGCCGGGGGCGAGGTTGCCGCGCAGGACGGCGATGCCGGCGTCGGGCAGCAGCGGGTTCGCGCGGCGGCGGATGACGCTCTCGTCCCAGATCTCGGCGCCCGCGACGTGCTCGGCGAGGGGCCGCCCGGTGACGGTGATCGCCTCCGGGTCGAGCAGGTCCTCGACCTCCTTCAGCACGGCCGCGAGGCCGCCCGCCCTGAACAGGTCGTCCATCAGGTGCCGCCCGGCCGGCTGGAGGTCCACGAGCAGCGGCACGCCCGAGCCCGTGCGGTCGAAGTCGTCCAGGGCGAGGTCCACGCCCAACCGGCCGGCGATGGCGAGCAGGTGGACGACGGCGTTGGTGGAGCCGCCGACGGCGGCCAGGGTCACGATGGCGTTGAGGAACGAGCCCCTGGTCATCACCTGGCTCGGCCTGCGGCCCTGATGGACCAGGTCCACGGCGAGGCGGCCGGTCTCGTGGGAGCGCTCGAGCAGGCGGCTGTCAGGTGCCGGGGTGCCCGCGGTGCCGGGCAGCGTCATGCCGAGCGCCTCGGCCATGCAGGCCATGGTGGAGGCGGTGCCCATCGTGTTGCAGTGGCCGCGGCTGCGGATCATGGACGACTCGGACTCCAGGAACGCCTCGCGGGAGAGCGTGCCGGCGCGTACCTCCTCGCTCAGGCGCCACACGTCGGTGCCGCAGCCGAGCGGCGCGCCGCGGAAGTGGCCGGTCAGCATGGGGCCGCCGGGCATCACGACGGCGGGCAGGTCCACGGAGGCCGCGGCCATGAGCAGCGACGGGATGGTCTTGTCGCAGCCGCCGAGCAGCACCACGCCGTCGATGGGGTTGGCGCGCAACATCTCCTCGGTGGCCATGGCGGCCAGGTTGCGCCAGAGCATGGCGGTCGGGCGCACGTTGGTCTCGCCGAGCGAGACGACCGGCAGGTTGAGCGGGACGCCGCCGGCCTCCCAGACGCCGTGGGCGACGCTCTCGGCCACCTCGTTCAGGTGGGAGTTGCACGGGGTGAGGTCGGAGGCGGTGTTGGCGATCGCGATGTGCGGCTTGCCGCCCTCGAACGCCTCGCGGGGCAGGCCGCGCCGCATCCACGCCCGATGAATGTAGGAGTTGCGGTCATTTCCCGAATACCAGAGCGAACTCCTCAAAGCCATGTACGGCACCCTATCGGGCGATTTATGGATTCAGCACGTCCTGTGGAGGAAGCTGCAGGGACATGGACCATATCGACGCGTACTGGCGGGCGGCGAACTACCTGTCCGTCGGGCAGATCTACTTGCTGGACAATCCGCTGCTCAGCGAACCGCTGCGGCCGGAGCACATCAAGCCGCGCCTGCTCGGCCACTGGGGCACCACGCCCGGGCTGAACTTCTGCTTCGCCCACCTCAACCGGGTGATCAAAGAGCGGGACCAGGACATGATCTACATCGCCGGTCCCGGGCACGGCGGGCCCGCCGCGGTGGCGCACTCGTGGCTGGAGGGCTCGTACTCGGAGCGCTATCCGGACGTCTCTCAGGACGTGGAGGGCATGCGGCGGCTGTTCCGCCAGTTCTCCTTCCCCGGCGGGATCCCGAGCCACGTCGCCCCCGAGACGCCCGGCTCGATCCACGAGGGCGGGGAGCTGGGCTATTCGATCGCGCACGCGTACGGAGCCGCGTTCGACAACCCGGACCTGGTGGTGGCGTGCGTCATCGGCGACGGCGAGGCCGAGACGGGCCCCCTCGCGGCGAGCTGGCACTCCAACAAGTTCCTCGACCGCGACCGCGACGGCATCGTGCTGCCCATACTCCACCTGAACGGCTACAAGATCGCCAATCCGGCGGTGCTCGCCCGCATCCCCGAGACCGAGCTGCTCAAGCTCATGGAGGGGTACGGCTACCGCCCTCACATGGTGGGCCCCGACCACGGGGAGATGGCACGCGCGCTGGACACCGCGTTCGACCAGATGGCCGCCTACAAGCGCGGCGAGGCCGACCGGCTGCCGATGATCGTCCTGCGCACGCCGAAGGGGTGGACGGGGCCGCGCGAGGTGGACGGCAAGCAGGTCGAGGGCACGTGGCGGGCGCACCAGGTGCCGCTGGCGAAGGTCCGCGAGAACCCGACCCACCTGGCCATGCTCGAGGAGTGGATGCGCTCGTACCGGCCGGAGGAGTTGTTCGACTCCGGCGGCAGGCCCGTGGAGGGGATCCTCGACACCGTGCCGCGCGGCACGCGCAGGATGAGCGCCAACCCGCACGTCAACGGCGGCGAACTGCTCGTGCCGCTGCGGCTGCCCGACTTCCGCAGGCTGGCGGTCGAGGTCAAGTCCCCCGCCACGCAGTCGAGCGAGCCGACGCGCGTGCTGGGCGGGTTCCTGCGCGACGTGATCGCCGCGAACCCCCGGACGTTCCGGCTGATGGGCCCCGACGAGACCGAGTCGAACCGGCTGTCGGAGGTGTTCGAGGTCACGGACCGGGCGTGGGGCGCCGAGATCCTGCCGACGGACGAGAACCTGGCCCCCGGCGGACGGGTGATGGAGGTGCTGAGCGAGCACCTGTGCCAGGGCTGGCTGGAGGGCTACCTGCTGACCGGCAGGCACGGGCTGTTCAACTGCTACGAGGCGTTCATCCACATCGTGGATGCCATGTTCAACCAGCACGCCAAATGGCTGGAGTCGTCGCACAAGATCCCGTGGCGGCGGCCGGTGGCGTCGCTGACGTACCTGCTGTCGTCGCACGTGTGGCGGCAGGACCACAACGGGTTCAGCCACCAGGACCCGGGCTTCCTCGACGTGGTGGTGAACAAGAAGGCCTCAGTGGTACGCGTCTACCTGCCGCCGGACGCCAACACCCTGCTGTCGGTCGCCGACCACTGCCTGCGCTCACGCGACTACGTCAACGTGATCGTCGCGGGCAAGCAGCCGGTGCTGGACCTGTTCACCATGGACGAGGCCATCGCGCACAACACCCGCGGCCTGGGCATCCTGCCCTGGGCCTCCACCGACGACGGCACCGAGCCGGACGTGGTGCTGGCCTGCGCGGGCGACGTGCCCACGCTGGAGACGCTGGCCGCCGCCGCGCTGCTGCGCGAGCACATACCCACGCTGAAGGTACGGGTGATCAACGTCGTGGACCTCATGCGGCTCCAGCAGCCGTCGGAGCACCCGCACGGCATGCCGGACGCCGAGTTCGACACCCTCTTCACCACGGACAAGCCGGTCATCTTCGACTTCCACGGCTACCCGTGGCTGATCCACCGGCTCACCTACCGCCGCCGCAACCACGGCAACATCCACGTGCGCGGCTACAAGGAGGAAGGCACCACGACGACGCCGTTCGACATGGCCATGCTCAACGACATCGACCGCTACCACCTCGTCATGGACGTCATCGACCGCGTGCCGGGGCTCGGCGCCACCCAGGCGCATCTGCGCCAGCGCATGAGCGACACGCGGCTGCTGGCGCGCACCTACACGCGCGACCACGGCGAGGACGCCCCGGAGATCAGGTCGTGGACGTGGCCGGACGCATCCTCGTACTGAACACGGGCTCGTCGTCCATCAAGTACGAGCTCGTGGACATGCGCACCCGGGAACGCCCGGCCAGGGGTCTGGTCGAGCGCATCGGCGAGGAGCGGGGGCGGCTCACGCACCACGCCGGGGACGGGCCGCCGTACGTGCGGGAAGGCCCGTTTCCCGGGCACGGCGAGGGGCTGGACGCGGTCATGGAGGCCTTCGAGATGGCCGGACCGGAGCTGGACCCCGTCGCGGTCGGGCACCGCGTCGTGCACGGCGGGACCAGGTTCACCGAGGCGGTGCTCATCGACGACGAGGTGATCGGCGCGATCGAGGAGCTGGCGCCCCTCGCCCCCCTGCACAACCCGGTCAACCTCACCGGCATCCGGGTCGCGCGCACGGCCTTCCCCGGAGTGCCGCAGGTGGCGGTGTTCGACACCGCGTTCCAGCTCACGCTGCCGCCGGAGGCGTACACGTACGCGGTGCCGCGCGACTGGCGCGAGCGGCTCGGCGTGCGGCGCTTCGGCTTCCACGGCACCTCCTGCGCGTACGTCTCCCGCCGCGCCGCCGCCTTTCTCGGCCGCGACCTGGCCGGGCTGAACCTGATCGTGCTGCACCTGGGCAACGGCGCCAGCGCGACCGCGATCTCCGGTGGGCTCAGCGTCGACACCTCGATGGGCATGACGCCCCTGGAGGGACTGGTCATGGGCACGCGCTCGGGCGACGTGGACCCCGCGCTCGGCGGCTACCTGGCGCGGGTGGACGGGATGGACGCGCGGCGGGCGGAGAGCGCGCTCGACCGCCACGGCGGCCTGCTGGCGCTCGCCGGGACGGGGGACATGCGTGAGGTACGCGCCCGCGACGACGCCGAGGCCCGGCTGGCCCTGGCGGTCTACACCCGGCGCATCCGCAAGTACGTCGGCGCCTACTACGCGCTGCTCGGGCGGGTGGATGCGATCGTGTTCACCGGCGGGGTCGGGGAGCACGACGCCGCCACGCGCGCCGAGTCCCTGGCCGGGCTGGACCGCCTCGGCATCGCCGTGGACCCGGCGCTCAACGCGGCCGCCTCGCCGGACGAGCGGGCGGTGTCGCCGCCGGGCGCGGAGGTGGCCGTGCTCGTCATCCCCACGGACGAGGAGTGGGAGATCGCCCGCCAGGCCGTCGCCCTGATCGGGCCATGACGGGCCGACCGGTCACAACGGGCTGATCGGGTCATGACGAGCGCGCGGGATGGCGGGCACCCAGAACTCCACGGACGTACCCTCGCCGGGCGCGCCGCGGATGTCCCACCAGCCGCCCGCCGTCTCGGCCCGCTCACGCATCTCGATCAGCCCGAAGTGCCCGTCCTGGCTCTCCCGGTTCGCGACCCCGATCCCGTCGTCGCGCACGCGCACGTGGATGCCGCCGTCGAGCGAGGCCAGCCGCACGCTGACGGAGTTCGCCCCGGCGTGCTTGCGCACGTTCGTCAGGGCCTCCTGGCAGATGCGGAACACGGTGATCGCGGCCTCGGCGGGCGGCTCGCCGCTCAGATCGTGCGCCAGCTCGTACGCCATGCCCGCCATCTCCCGCTCCAGGTACGCGGCCAGCCCCTCCACCAGCCCGTCGCCCGGCGGGCGTAACCGGAAGGCCAGGTCGCGCAGGCGCCCCACGGCGGACTCGACGGCGTCGTCAAGCGCGCGGACGGCGGCGGCGTCCTCCTCGGGCAGCCGCTCCCCGAGGGCGCGCAGCCGCATCCCGACCGCGATCATGGCCTGGATCGTGTCGTCGTGCACGTCGGAGGCGATGCGGCGGCGCTCCCGCTCCTGGGCCTGGACGAGGTGGGCGAGCAGCAGGCCGCGCTCGTCCAGCGCCCTGGCCATGCTGCGCCGCTCGGTCAGGTCGCGCGTCACCTTCCCGAATCCGCGCAGGTCGCCGTGCTCGTCGTACAGGGCGGTGATGACCACGCTCGCCCAGAACCTGGTGCCGTCCTTGCGCACCCGCCACCCCTCCTCCTCCCACCGGCCGTCGGAGGCGGCCGTCTCCAGCTCCATGGGAGGCTTGCCGGCCGCCACGTCCTCGGGCGGGTAGAAGACGGAGAAGTGGGTGCCGATGATCTCCTCGGCGGTGTACCCCTTGATGCGTTGAGCTCCGGCGTTCCAGCTCACGATCCTGCCGCGGGGGTCGAGCATGAAAATGGCGTAATCGCGGATGCTCTGGACGAGCAGCCTCATATCCTCTTGTGGGAGATCATCCACGGCCATACCGCAGCTTTTCACGACACAGCGTGAGGTCTCAAACCGCCTTCGCGATCAGGGCTCGCAGCGGTGGCTCTGGACCGGGGCGAGGCTGGGCGCCAGCTCGCACCACACCACCTTCCCTCCGTCGCGGGGCGAGATCCCCCAGCCGGTGGACAGCAGGCCGACGACGTGCAGCCCCCAGCCGTTCGCCGGACCCGGCTCGCGCGGCTCGGGCAGCCGCTCCCCGGCGTCGCCCACCTCGACGCGCACCTGCGACGCGCTGCCCCTCATCCGCAGGGACGGCGGGCCGTCGCCGTGCACGAGCGCGTTCGTCACGAGCTCGGACACCACCAGCAGGACATCCTCGTGATGGCCCTGGTAGCCGAACTCGGCCAGGGCCCGCCGGGCGATCCGGCGCGCCGCCGTGATGCTGCCCATCTCCTTCGGCAGGGGCGTGTCCACCTGGTACGGCCCCACCTCCTCGCTGCCCACCCCTTTACTCTCGGGTAACGCGGCACCCGATCACGAGACGCAACCGCTCCAAGCCGCCTGGTACGGCTGGGGGACGCGAGATGGTGCAAATGCATCAGTCGAGCAGCCCGTCCCTGCGGGCGAGCGCCACCGCTTCCAGCTTGGACCTGGCACCGAGCTTCTCCAGGACGTGCTGTACGTGGTTGCGCGCCGTGTTGCGGGCCACGCCGAGGCGTTCGCTGATCTCGAGCGTGCCGGCGCCCTCTGCCAGGAGGAGCAGCGTCTCCCGCTCGCGAGCCGTCAGCGCCGCACCCAGCAGCCCCGCCCGTCCGGTCAGCCGGTCGAGCATCCCCGGCAGCAACCCGGGCGCGAGCACCACCCCGCCGGCCGCCACCTCCCGCACGGCCGACTCCAGCTCCCCCAGCCGGGACGACTTCACCACCAGCCCGGCGCCCCCGGCCGCCACCACCCTGGCCGCCACCGAAGCGGTCGCCTCGCCGGTCAGCACCAGCACTCGCGCCTTGGGCGCCGCCGCGGCGAGCCTCTCGATGGCCCCGATCCCGTCACCGTCGGGCAGGCGGCGGTCGAGCAGGACGACGTCGGGCTGGAACCTCCCGGTCTCGGCCACGGCCCCGGCGATGGTCCCCGTCTGAGCCACCACCTCGAAGCCGGGCGCCCTACCGAGCGCCAGCCCGATGGCCTCGGCCACCATGGCGTGGTCCTCGACGAGGACCACCCGGATCGTGGGGGGAATCGCCATCCTTCGTCATGCCTCTGTCCGTGGGTCCTGCTCCCGCACGGGCCGCCCCGGGGGAACGGCCGGCGCCACGAGAAGTCTCCCACGACCCACCGCCGGCCGCACGACCTCGCGCCGCTCCGCTCGCCCCCTCGGCTCTCGACCCGACCAGGTCCCCCGGCTCTCCCCTCAAAGGGCCACCATGCACAAGCGGGCGTAGAAGGGTGGCTTCCCGGTCACTTGCTGAATACCTGGCGCCCCTGGAACTTCGGGCGCTTGGTCTCCCAGTACTTCCAGCCCTCCACCCTGGCGGGCACGTTGGCGATCCCGCTGGCGACCTCGACGTCGCGGCACGTCCCGAGCTGCGACCAGGCCGACCAGCCGATGCGGTAGCCGAAGACCCGGTACCACAGATTGCCGTACTTCCCTTTGCTGATCTCCCGCGAGTATTCGTGGCCGATGAAGACCATGTGCCGCTCTTCGAGGTGCGGAAGCCCCATAAGGCGCAATTGCCGGACCACGTCCGCCGTGGTGAACTTCTCGGTGAACGTCCATAGCCTCTCATTCTCGGTCTCCAGGAACGCGCGTATTTCGTGCTCCCTGGTGACCGACACCGTCATCGTGCCGCCGGGGCCGTCGATGAAGCGGGTCC
The DNA here is from genome assembly GCF_050944675.1 of Nonomuraea sp. CA-141351. Classification (NCBI taxonomy): domain Bacteria; kingdom Bacillati; phylum Actinomycetota; class Actinomycetes; order Streptosporangiales; family Streptosporangiaceae; genus Nonomuraea; species Nonomuraea sp. CA-141351. The sequence continues at coordinate 5,286,485 of NZ_CP191982.1, read as the reverse complement.
GGGGCAGGAAGAAGTTTCGCGGCGAAATCATATTGACCTTGAAGAAGAGATGCTCGTTGCACCTGCCGTGGGGCACGGCAATGTGGGGGAAGGGACGGACGGCGGTGGCCGTCTCCTTCGATGTCGCCGTCTCCGTCGCGGTCGCGGTCGTGGTGACAGTCGGGGTAGGAGTCGCGGTCGGGGTAGGAGTCGCCGTCGCCGTTGGGGTTGGGGTTGGGGTTGGGGTCGGGGTCCGGGTCGGAGCCGCCATCACCGCCGGGGACGGGATCGGGATCGGGGCCGGGGACGGGATCGCGACCCCGACGCGGATGTAAGAGTCGTCGTCCGCGGTCGCCGCCGGGGTCGAGGTCGCGACCAGAGCCATCGAAAGGGAGCCATATATCGCCCTTTTCATCGCGTGACGTGCCATAGGCCGGGTGGGCGTGGCTGTGGCTTTTGTCCGGGAATTGGGCGTGAACATATACCTTTCCTCTCGAAATCTGTCGCAATTGACCCGGGGGCTGTAATGCGGCCCATACCTGCCCGCCAAGCGGGCCGAACAAGATCGATACGATGTTCGCAGTAGCCTCGAGCCATGCGCACAACGCCACGCCGATGGCAAATTCCCCGTGCCCGGAAAGAGCCGGTGAAAAAGTGTCATTACCGGGCCGCGTCTTTGACAAAAGACGCATCATGGCGACCTGGCGCCACGATGGCCTGTCGCGCGGTTCGCGACGCCCCTCGTCGCCCAGGAGAGTTCGGCCGCGCGTGAAATCTGAGACTTCCTCCCAGATTTTCGAGGAGAATATCGGTTGTGTCCTCCGCGTCGTCAGTGCTGCGTCTTGGCCGGGCCGTCGTGTTCGCGACGGTCTGCGGCGCGGTGTCGGCGGGCGGGCACGCGCTGGCGGGCGGCGGGCTCGTGCCGTTCGGGGTCTACCTGGCCGGGGTGCTGGCGGCGTTCGGGCTGGCGTACCTGATCGACGGGCACGAGCGCGGCCCGGCGGCCGTGCTGGCGGCGACCACCGGCACCCAGATGGTGCTGCACCAGCTCTTCGAGCGGCTCGCACCGGCCGCGGGGGCGAGCCCGGGGCACGGGCATCCCGCGTCCGGCATGGCGCTGGTGCATCTCACGGTCGCGGCGCTGACGGCGTGGTGGCTGCATCGGGGCGAGCGCGCGCTGTGGCTCATGATCCGCCTCCACGCCGGGCCGCCGCCGCTCATCCGGCTGCTCGCCGCCGCCCCGGCCGAGGTCACTGCCGAGCTCACCACGCCCTCGTGGCGGCCGGTGACCCCCGATCTCCCCGTGTACGCCGGCAGGACCGTCTCCGGCGCGATCAGCAGGCGAGGCCCGCCCGGCGGGCCAGGGCACTTCGGCTGAAGTACATGTCCCTTGGCACGCCCCGCTGGGGCATACCCTTGCCTTTGTCCGGACGGCGCCACGCGCGGCCCGGAAGATCGTTCTGGAGACCCATCATGGCGTTCCTGCCACGTCACATCCTCGGGGCGGCACTCGCGTGCGCCCTCGCCCTGATGTTCACCGCTTCCCCGGCGCTGGCCCACGACTCGCTCAAGAGCAGTTCACCCGCCAAGAACGCGCAGGTCGGCTCGGTCGACGAGATCGAGCTCGAATACAGCGCCGGCGTCAAGTTCCCGTTCGTCGTGCTGCACGACGCGGCGGGCAAGGCGGTCCCGCTCGGCAAGCCGCGGCTCGCCGGTCCGAAGGTGCTCACCGACGTGCCCCAGCCACTCGCGCCGGGCGCCTACGTCATCGCCTGGCGCGTCGTTTCATCCGACGGGCATCCCATTGAGGGCGAAATCCCCTTCAGCGTGAAAGGATCAGCTTCTTCATCGGCCACCGGCAAGGGACCGACGGCGAGCACGCCGCCTCAGGCGGCAGCGTCCGCCGCGGTGTCTACTGCGGCCGGCGAGCAGTCCGCGGCGGCGTCGGCGGGTGTTCCCGGCTGGATCTGGGGCGGGCTGGCGGTGCTTGTCGTGCTGGGTGCGTTCGTCCTGATCTGGACCGCGCGCCGCGGCCGAGATCGGGAGGAAGTGGATGCGGATTGAGGAAGCCCGGCAGATCGCCCGGCAGTGGGTGCTTGAGGAGGGCGCCGCACTGCCGGGCTTCGACGGGGCGTTCCTGACCGGGTCGGCCCTGTGGGCCGACCCGGCCGATGAGCTGGCCCCGACCTCCGACGTGGACGTCGTCGTGGTCGCGGACAAGCCGGCCCACCTGGGAAAATTCACCTACAAGGGGATCTTGCTCGAGGTCTCCTCCGTTCCCGTGCTCGGCTCCGCGCACGACGTGCTGAGCGACTACCACCTGGCCGGCAGCTTCCACCTCCCGTGCGTGCTGGCCGACCCGTCCGGGCGGCTCACCGAGATCCAGCGGGATGTCTCACGCGACTTCGCCCAGCGGCCATGGATCCTGGCCCGCTGCACCAACGCCATGGACCGGGTGCGCGGGTTCATCAACGGCATCGACGAGCGCGCGTCCCTGCCCGACCAGGTCGCCTCGTGGCTGTTCGGCACCGGGGTGACCACACACGTCCTGCTGGTGGCCGGGCTGCGCAACCCCACGATCCGCCTCCGGTACGTCGCCGTGCGCGACCTGCTCGCCGAGCACGGGCGGCTGGACTTCCACGAGAGCCTGCTCGACCTGCTGGGCTGCGCGAACCTCAGCGCGGCGCGGGTCGAGCGGCATCTGGCCGCCCTGGAGAAGGTGTTCGACGCGACGGCCGCCGTGCGGGCGCCCTCGTACCGGTTCGACTCCGACATCTCCCCGCTGGCGCGGCCGATCGCCATCGACGGCACCCGGGACCTGATCCGGCGCGGGCTGCATCGGGAGGCGGTCTTCTGGCTGGTGGCCACGTACGCGCGCTGCCTGGCGAAGCGGTCGGCGGCCGGTGAGTCGGGCTACGAGGACGGCTTCCGCGAGCTGCTGGCCGACCTGGGTGCCGAGACGCGCAAGGACCGCCGCCGCCGGGGAGACCTCGTCCTGGCGGCCCTGCCGGGAGTGTGGCAGACCGCGATGGCCCTGTGCTGACAGGTCACGCCAGGTAAGGAGTCGCCTGCCGGGCGGTGAATTCCTGGCGAGGTGCCTTAGTCCCGCACGTCCAGCCCCAGGGCTGTGGCCACGACCGTAGCCTGGAAGGGGTCGATGATCGCGCCCTTGAGCGTGACGGTGTGCGGGTCGAGCGTGCTCAGGTCGCTGCCGCGCAGGTCGCACCGCGTCAGGTCGGCGCCGCGCAGCGACGCCCCGGACAGATCGGCCCGGCGCAGCTCGGCGCCCGCCAGCCGGGCCCCCGCCAGGTCGGCCTCCCGGAGCCGGGTGCCGCGGAAGGCGCTCCCCCGCAGGTCGGCGTTGGGCAGGCTGACGTACGACCAGTCGCCGCCCTCGACCTTGAGCAGGCCGTACGTGCAGCCGTCGAACACGCTGCCCGTCAGCTTGCACCCGTCGAACGTGGCGTCGAAGAACGAGCACCGCGTGAACGTGCAGTTGAGGAAGCGGGCGTCGTCGTGCACCGACACGTTGAAGCGCACGTTGCTGAAGTGGCACTCCTCGAACGAGCAGCCGTGGTCGGCGAGCTCGGTCATGTCCACGTCCTGGAACAGCACCCGGCGGTAACTCTCGCCGGAAATCTCGATGCTGTCCCAGTCCGTGGACCAGATCGTCTTCTCAGTGGGCTGGACCATGCGAACAAACTAGCGGATCAGGCCCGCTTCGCGATGGCCGTGATGAGAGGTTGCACCAGCTTGGCCGCCAGCGGCCCGAACGCGGCCAGGATGAGGACGTACGCCGCCGCGAGCGCGCCGAGGTCGGGATGCGCTCCCGCGCCCACCGCGAGGCCCGCGATCACGATGTTGAACTCACCGCGCGGGATGAGCGCGATGCCCGCTCGCGCCTGGCCCGCCTTGGCGATGCCCGCCCTCCTGGCCGCGTACGCGCCGGTCAGCAGCTTGGTGACCATGCTGATCAGGGCGAGCAGCGCGGCCAGCCCCGCCACCGGCAGGATCTTGGCCGGGTCGGTCTGCAAGCCGAAGAACACGAAGAACACCGCCGCGAACAGGTCGCGCAAGGGCGCGAGCAGCGCGTGCGCGTCCTCGGCGAGCTTGCCGGACAGCGCGATCCCGACCAGGAACGCGCCGACGGCCGCCGACACCTGCAGCTGCTGGGCGAGCCCGGCCACCAGCAGGGCCAGGCCGACCACCTTGAGCAGCAGCACCTCGGAGTTCGGGCTGGACACGAACGCCTCGATGTACCGCCCGAACTTCAGGGCCACGACCAGCACCACGCTCACGGTCAGCAGCGCGATGCCCACCGAGATGGCCCCGCTCACCAGGCTCAGCCCGGCCAGCATGGTCGTCAGGATCGGCAGGTAGACGGCCATCGTCAGGTCTTCGAACACCAGCAGCGACAGTACGGTCGGCGTCTCCCGGTTACCGATCCACCCCAGGTCGGACAGGACCTTGGCGGTGATGCCGGAGGAGGTGGCATAGGTGACGCCCGCCATCGCCACGGCCGCCACCGGCCCCCAGCCCAGTAGTAATGCGCAGATGGCGCCGGGCGCGGCGTTGAGCACCAGGTCGACGATGCCCGCACGGGCGTTGCCCGTCAGGCTCGTGACCAGTTCGTCGGCGTTGTACTCCAGGCCGAGCGTCAGCAGCAGCAGGACGACGCCCAGCTCCGCGCCGACGGAGATGAACTCCTCACTGGTGGCCAGCGGCAGCACACCGCCGGTCCCGAAGGCCAGGCCGGCGATCAGATAGAGCGGGATGGGCGAGATGCCGACGCGCAGCGCCAGCGCGCCCAGGACCCCCAGACCAAGTAGAACTGCACCGAACTCGAGAAACAGGACCGCGGTTTCGTGCACCCGCGGTCCTACCCGTCCGCCAGGATGCCGGCCACGTCAGCGGTGCTGTCCTCGCTGCCCACGACCACCACGACGTCGCCCGCCCTGAACACGAACTCGGGGCCGGGGCTGGCGAACACCTGCCCCGCGCGCACGACCGCGACGATGGAGGCACTGGTACGGGTCCGCACGCGCGCGTCGCCCATGGGCCGCCCGACGTAGGGAGAGCCGGCGGGGATGGGCAACTGCACGCTGACCAGGCCCTCGACCTCCCGGTGCAGCTGGTTGAGCCGCTGCACGATGCGGGGCGCGCCGAGCAGCTCGGCCAGGGCGTCGGCCTCCTCGTCGTTGAGCTTGACCACGTGGCACACGGCGTCGGGATCTTCCGCGTCGTAGATCACCAGATCCCGGCGGCCGGTGCGGTGTGACACGACGCCGACCCGTTGTCCTTTACGAGTGGTGAAATCGTGTAGTAGCCCGATGCCCGGCAGTGCTGTCTGTTCGACCTCCACCTATCCCACCCGTTCAGATCCACCTATTTGCGTCTAAACCCTACCAATGCGTAGCGGACGTCCAACCTCGTGCAGGTGGCGCATGGCCTGCGACCACGACTCGACCAGGCCGCACTCCATGTAGTCGACGCCGATCGACTCGCAGTACTCACGGACGATGGGCTGCGCCTTGCGCAGGTTCGCCGTGGGCATGTTGGGGAACAGGTGGTGCTCGATCTGGTAGTTGAGGCCGCCGAGCGCGGTGTTGACCAGCCGGCCGCCGCGCACGTTCCGTGAGGTCAGGACCTGCTTGCGGAGGTAGTCCAGCTCGTCCTCCGCGGTGAGCACCGGCATGCCCTTGTGGTTGGGCGCGAATGTGCAGCCCAGGTAGATCCCGTAACACGCGAGGTGCACGGCGAGGAACACCAGCGCCTTGCCGGGTGAGAGCACCAGGAACGCCGCGCTCAGGTAGGCCACGTTGTGCGCGATCAGCAGCAGCCCCTCGGTCTTGCGGCCCTTGAGCGACTCTCGGCGCAGCCCGCGGAAGCTCGCCACCTTCAGGTTCAGCGCTTCCAGGGTGAGCAGGGGGAAGAACAGGAACGCCTGCCAGCGCCCGATGAAGCGGGGCAGCCCGCGGGCGACCTCGGCCTGGTTACCCGACCAGAGCAGCACGGCGGGCGAGACGTCGGGGTCGTGATCCTCGTGGTTGGGGTTGGCATGGTGGCGGGTGTGCTTGTCCATCCACCAGCCGTAGCCGAGCCCGATCGCCAGGTTGCCCACCAGCAGCCCGGCGATCCGCGACATGCGCCGCGACCGGCAGATCTGACCGTGCGCCAGGTCGTGGGCCAGCAGCGTCACCTGGGCGAACGCCACGGCGAGCAGCATCGCCACGAGCACCTGCCACCAGGAGTCGCCGACTGCGGCGAACAGCGCCCAGCTCCCCGCGAACAGCCCCCCGACGAGGCCGATCCTGGCCGTGTAGTAGCCTGGCCGCTTGTCGAGCAACCCCGCCTGGGCGATGCGGCGCGACAGCTTCGCGAAGTCGCTGCCCCGCTCCCTCGATGCCCGGTTACGGGGAGTTTCGACCACAGTCACAGTGTGTCTCCGATGCTGGTGATTCCCGAACGCGAATACTCATCAGCATCGCTGTGGCGGAGTCTATGCGAACTCCCGCGCTCACCCATCTTTTGGTAAGGCTGGCCCTACCAAAAGGCTGCCCCCGCCGCCTGGGGACAGGGCCGGCCACCGCACTCAGCGTGGCACTGGACGACCTCACCTGGTGGGGAATGGCGGGCGGCGGGGGCGCCGGCTCAGATCGGCTGCAGGGCCGGCAGCTCCGTCACGGGCATGGCGGCCTCGCCGTAGACGTGCAGGTCCGGGCGGAAGGCGGCGAGATAGGCGTCCCGGTCGCGGAAGGTCGCGATCAGGGCGTCACCGTAGTCGATGAGCTGGCCGTGGGCATGCTTGCGAGGCTCGTAGTGGGCGGACAGCAGCCGGTCGAGCAGCTCCTTGTCGCCGCCGGCCGCGCAGATGACGTCGGCCAGGATCTCCGCGTCATGGAGCGTGTAGCTCATGCCCATCCCGGTCATGGGGTGGCAGGCGAACGCGGCCGAGCCCAGCAGCGCCGCGTTGCCCTTGTGGTACGCCCCCAGCCGCAGCGAGGAGACCTTGATCCGCTGCCAGGTCGCCGACTGGAGCGAGTCGAAGGCGTCCGAGCTGTCGGTGACGAACTTCTTCAGCGCGTCGACCAGCGCCGGGATGCCGTCCTGGAAGATCTCCCTGTCGTCCTCCGGGGGCAGGCCGACGAACACCCTGGCCTGGTCCCTGTTGAGCGGATAGAAGTAGGTGAACCAGCCATCCGAGCTGAAGTACAGCCGGTTGAGCTGCGCGATGCTGGCGGTCAGCGGCACGGTGGCCACCCGCATCACCACCCGCTCGTACGGCACCGTGCACGGCTCGATGTCGAGCGCCTGCCGCACGGCCGACTTGGTGCCGTCCGCGCCGATCACGACGCCGGCCCGCAGCCGCCGCCCGTTCGACAGCGCCAGTTCTTCGACACGGCCGTCATCCATCGCGATGTCGTCGATGCTCGCATCGAACCAGAAGTCGACGCCCTCCATGGCGCAGCACGTGTAGATGAGCTCGACCAGCTCCCGGTAGGGGCGGATGAGGAACCCGTCCGGGAAGCGGCAGTCCTGGATGGGCTCGCCGTCGTGGTAGTAGCGGATGACGTCGCGCCTGAGGCCATGGCGTCCGGCGAGGTCGGCCAGCCCGTGCCGGGCGAGAACCCGGAGCCCGGGGGGCTTGAGGAAGTCGGCGCCCGCGCTGGGGACCGAGGGTCCCTGCTCGATGACGACGACGCGCTGGCCGCGGCGGCTCAGCAGTAAGGCGAGGAAGCAGCCGCCGAGTCCGGCGCCGACGATGGCTACGTCGCACGATGTGGTTGCCATGACGAGAGCCCTTTCAAATGGTTGAACTAGTTCGTGTGCCCGCGGGTGGAGGCGAGCGGGCCCGGCTCGGCCGCTCGCTGCCGCGGGACAGTGTCCATGGCGGGGTCGACGGCGGGCTCCATGGCGGGGTCCGCAGCGGTGTCCATGGGGGGTGTGCGGGTCTCGACCGGCAGCAACGCGTCGGCCTCCGCCGCCACGGTGGCGAGGGTCATGCGCAACTCCAGCAGCATCCGGCGCGGCACCTTGATCATGACGTCGCCCGGGTCGGTCCGCAGCCGGGTGATCTTGGTGAGGGCCAGTGCGCCGATCAGCACCGAAATGGCCACGCACAGCGCGAGCGCGCCCGCCAGGCCGGCGAAGGGGCCGGTCATGAACGGGTGGTCGATGACGACCGACACGACGGCGACACCCACGGCGCCGCCGACCATGCGCGCCATGGTGGCCGCGCCGACGGCGGAGGCGTACTGGTGGGGACGGGCGGCCAGGGTGGTGGCGACGGAGGTGCCGGGCGCGAGCGCGCCGACGCCGACGCCGACCACGACGCTGGCGACCAGGCCCCACACGGTGGGCCCGGCCTGGGTCAGCACGAGCACGCAGGCGCCGCCGCAGAGCAGCGAGCCGGCGTAGATCAGGCCGTACGCGCCGACCCGCTTGACGAGGCGGCCGGCCAGGAAGCTCGTCACGACGACCGCCACCGACGTGGGCGTCAGCCACATGGCCACTTCGAGCATGGGGTAGCCCAGGTGGAGCAGGTACAGCGGCTGCACGGTCAGCAGGCCGTACGACAGAGCGCCGAAGCCCCAGGTCGCCAGCCAGCCCCAGACGAACCTGGGGCGCCGCCACAGGGCCAGGTCGATCGCGGGCAGGCGGTGGTGCTTGGCCTGCGCGAGCGCGCCGCCCAGCAGGGCCAGCGCGGCCAGCGCCAGCCACACCACGTCCATGCCCCAGGCCATCGCCTTGGAGATGGCCAGCACGATGACCGCGATGCCCGCGGCGAGCAGCCACGCGCCCAGCATGTCCGGCACACCCCTGGCCCCGGCGCGCTTACCCGGCGGAAGCCCGAAGCAGGCGATCAGGAGCGCGACGCCGATCACGACGTCGGGGACGAACAGCGACCGCCAGCCGACGGTGGCGGCCAGCCAGCCGCCGCCCGCCTGCATGAGCAGGCAGCCCAGCCCGGAGGCCGAGCTCCACAGCGCGATCGCGCCGCGCCGCTGGGACTCCGGCAGCTCCCCGAGCAGCAGCCCGAGGCTGGCCGGGATCATCGCCGCGGCGCCTGCGCCCTGGACGGCCCGCGCCGCCAGGACGTACGACCAGGAGTCCACCAGGACGGTGGCGATCCCGCCCAGCACGAACACCACGAGCCCGACGGCCAGGACCCGCCGCCGGCCGCACAGGTCCGCCCAGCGGCCCGCGGTGGCCAGCAGCGCCGCGATCGGGATGAACGCCGCGCTGGTCAGCCAGACCAGGTCGCCCAGCGGCATGGCGGCGCCGGCGGGTGTGTACCGCAGGACTCCGACTGCCAGGGTGGTGGCCGTGGTGTCGGCCATCACCGTCAACATGACACCCGCGCCGACCAGCCGCAGCATCACTGCGTGACGGCGGTCTACGGTGCTCGTCCCCCGCGCTGGTGACGAACGCACGTGGTCACCTCCAAGCTATGAGTGGTCTCCGCCGACCGGCACACTCCGGCTGTGCGACCGGCGGAGTCGGGACAGATCGTTCGAAGTCCGGTTGGTCAGGCGCCGTAACGGCCGGGAGAGAGCAGGCCGTCCGGGTCGAGAGCGGTCTTGAGCCGGTGCAGCATGCCGAGGCTGGCGGTGCTGGTCTCCGACCACACGTCGGCCGCGGCGTGGTCGATGTCGGAGCGGTAGATGGCGCACCCGTGCCCGCGCAGCAGGCAGTTGCCGTCGTTGCGGAGCTGGTGGGCGCGGTGGGGGGCGTCCGGCGCGCCCCGGTCGAAGAAGATCTGGATGACGCCGTTGGCCATGTGCCGGCTGACGAGGTTCCACTCGACCATGAGGGCGGTGCTGTGCGCGTCCACGGCCGTCTGGAGTGCGGTCAGGATGTGCTCGGTCCGTCGCGCGTGCATGGGCATCAGCGGCATCAGCGCCAGGAAGCCCATCTTGCCCTCGTCGATCTGGTCGCACGAGGTCACGCCGAGCGCGTTGCGCACGCCCAGGCAGGTGGGGATGCCCTGCGCCATGAGCGCCCTCACGTAGAGCGGGTCACTGGGTGCCACCTCGGCGGCGTCCACCACGCGCAGCGCCTCGGCGCCCTCGACCTCGATGAGCGCCTTGCGGAGCAGTTCCTCGGCCAGCTCCACGGCGGCGTCGCTACCCAGGAGCGGCCCGAGGATGCTGAACAGGCTCGGGTCGACCCCCTTCGGCAGCCTCCAGTCGCCGTGGCTGGGCGTGAGCGACAGCTCGCGCACGCGCAGCAGCCCGTCGGCCGGGTTGCCGCGGCGCAGGAAGCCGGTCATCGCGCCGATCGCCGTCCCGACCTGGTCGCGCTGGAAGCGGCCGTGCACGAGGGCGATGGTCTGCGGGCGCGGCACCAGGGCGACGGCCATGGCGGTGACGATGCCCAGGTTGTGCTGGACGAACGCGGGCGTCAGGTCGGGCCCGGCGACCCGGCCGTGGTAGCGCCCCACCGGGTCGAGCCCGCCGGTGGTGACCACGCTGCCGTCGGCGAGCACGGCCTCGATCCCGGCGACGTCGTGGACCCGCGAGCGGAAGCAGCCGTCGCCGCGGTCGAGCGCGTTGCCGACGACGGAGGTGTCGGCGCAGGAGGCGGTGACGTTCAGCATCCACGGGGTGTCACGCAGCACCTCGGAGAGCTGCGCCTGGGTGACTCCCGGCTCGATGACCGCGTAGCCGGCCTCCAGGTCGAGGCTGCGGATGCGGTTCATGCCGCTCAGGTCGACGACCAGGTTGTCGTCGGTGACCGGCATGGCCGAGCCCATGCCCCAGTTCCTGCCGGTGCTGATCGGGTAGAGGCGGCGCGCGGACGCCGTGGCCCGCCGTACGAGCGCGCGTACCTCGTCGAGGCTGCGCGGCGCGTCGATTCCCGCCACGGAGCGCGGGTGGTGGCCCCCGACCTCGTGCGACCTCAGCTCCAGTCGCTCTAATTCCTGCATGACTCTCCTCTTTCGGCTCACGCGGTGTGCTGGAGCAGGTCGTCGATGGAGCCGATGGCCTGGTTGGACATCTCCCTGATGCCGAGCAGCCGCTGCTCGACGAACACGTCGGGCACGTCGGGCACATCTGTGGTGTCGGCGAGTTCGAGGGTCCCGCGCGGCGGCGCCTGCACGGGGACCTCGTGCAGGCCGTACGGGTGCCGGCGGCCTCTGGAGGTGTCGGTGTCTCGAGTGTCACGCCTGGTTCTGGTGGGCAGGTGCGGGGGGGTTCGCATGACGGGGGCTCTCCTACCGGACTCGAACGGGTTCTTCCGGGCGACCGCTCGCCGTTGAGCGGATCTGATTCAGCGTGCGCCCTCCGGGTGGTCGAGGTGCTCGACCAGCGGAGTGACGGCCGCGGGGTTGGCCCGCGGCACGCCGTGGTTGATGACGCTCGCGGCGATGCGGCGCTCCGCCAGCCCCATGTGGGGACGGCCGGCGGTGCCGCCCGAGCTCGGCCGGGCGCCGGCCGAGCCGCGGATCATGGAGCTGGCATGCACCCATCGGCGCGACTCTGCCAGCACGTCCCGCTGCGCGCGGGACAGGTCGGAGTGCCGGGCGTACTGCTCGCACACGGCTCTGGCCAGCACCCGCGCCATGACGAGGTGCTCCTCGCAGGCGGCCGCGACCTTCGACTCCAGGCCGAGGACCTGGGCGAGGAGCAGTTGCAGGTGCGCCAGACCCGAGCTGCGCTCGAACCCTTCGAGCTCGGCCAGCCGCTCCGGCCAGCGCAGCCGCCGCTCGATCGAGGCGCACACGGCCGCCACGACCTGCGCGGGGGGCTGGTCCGGGCGCTGCCCGTCGAGCTGCACGGCCCGCTGTGCGGTCGCTTCGAAGTCGGTCAGCCGGCGCAGCCCGCTCTGGAGCAGGCGTACGCGGTTGTGCAGGCAGGCGGCGCTCCATCCGAGGACCAGCAGGCGGTCAGCGTCGGCCTCGCAGTGCCAGCCGACCAGGGCCACCTCGCGGGCCATGCGGTGGTAGAGCACCCAGGACTCCTGCCGGCCCACCGGCACCGGGGTGTCGATCCACACCTGCAGGCCGCCCGGGGGCACTTCGTCGACGCCGACGTCCATGCCGCCGGGCGCCACCCTGGCGCAGATCCCCTGGACCACCCGCTGCTGGGCGGCTGTCTCCGGCGCCAGGGGCACCGGGCCTGGCAGCACTCGCTCTGGGGCCACTCTCGCCCTCGGCTCGATGCTCATCTGGGGCCACCTCCTGACCCGTGGCCTTCTGCGGCCTACGTAAATTGACACTTAATAGTGCCGTCCCGATAGTCGTCACGGGGCGGATTTCTGTCAACTGTCACTTAACGAAGACGGTATGGATCGTGGGGAGGGCGCGGGCCCCGCCCGGTGAACCGGCGACTTCCCGCTGGTGAATGCCGTGTTACGGAGCGTGGATCATCTAGAGTCCGTACGGTTCCGCTAGCGCGGTGATTCGGGGGAGGAACGGGACGGTGCCGATGGCAAGATCCATGGTCGTGGCCCTGTCGGTGGCCGTGGCGGCGCCCACGTGCTCGGGCGTGGCGCAGGCGGAGACCGGTTACTGCCGGCTACCGGATCAGCCCGTCGCGAGCGAGGCTAACCCGATCGCCACTACTTCCTCACTCGGCTGGATTCATCCCCTTCCGCCGCCCGCCAACCGGGAGCCGACGGAGTCCGAGCGGCTGGACTTCGCGGGCTTCCCCAACGTGTCGGCTCTCGACGTCGTGGGGCACGACGGCGCTCCTCGCCAGAAGGTGCTCAGCACCTTCACCACGAACGTGGACGAGATCGTCACCCTCACCAACGCGGCGGCGGTCTCCGACGACGGCGGGCTCACGTTCGGCCCGGCGAGCCGGACGCCGCTGCGCGAGGCGCCCATCGAACTGCTCGACGGCCGCTACTTCGCCACGGAGTACTACCTGCAGCGGACCGGCCCGCACACGACCCGGCTGGGCGTGCTCACCTCGAGGTCGCCGGACGACCAGGAAAGCTGGGAACGCTCGGAGTCGACGCTGTCCACCCCCGGCGACCTGATGCCCGGCGGGGCCTCGCACGGGGTGCCGATCCAGCTCGCCGACGGCACGATACTGATCACGGTGTACGCCCGTTACAGCGACACGGGGACGTACCAGGCCGAGGTGTACGCCAGCCGCGACGGCGCGCGCACGTTCCAGCGGCGCGGTGTGATCGCGCGGCCTTCGGAGGGGTTCGTCTACAACGAGGCGGCCGTCGAGCAGACGATGGACGGGAGCCTGCTGGCGGTGCTGCGCCGCGACGGCGGCCCGTACTCCACGCTGCACCAGAGCCGCTCCACCGACGGCGGCCGCACCTGGTCGCCGGTCAGCGAGCTGCGCTTCTCGGGCCCAGCGGGTCCGATCGACTGCGTGGTGCGCGGCGTGGCCCCGCGGCTGCTGCTCACCCCCGGCGGCGTCCTGGTGCTCAGCGCCGGGCGCCCGGACAACTGGCTGGCCGTCTCCCCCGACGGGCTCGGCGGCGAATGGCTCTGGCCGCAGGTGACGTACCACAACCGCGACGGCATCTGGGACACGCACGGCTCGTCCGGCTACACCGGGATAGCGGCGCTGGGCGCGCACAAGCTGATCCAGGTGTTCGACAACTGCAAGCTGCCCGGAGTGCGTCCCGACGGGCTGCTGAACGAGACGACCTGCCCGGCCCACGGGCGCTTCGAGAACGGCGGCTGGTACGCGATCAAGCGCCGGCTGTTCACGATCGCCGGACCCGCGCCGGGCCTGCTGGACCTGGCCGCCATGCGCCGGCGCGGGACGCTCGGCATCGAGACCACCATGCGCTGGACCGGCCGGCCGAGGTCGCGCCCCAGCGCGGCCTTCGACGGCAGCACCGGCTACTGGTCGAGCGCCGTCGCCGCCGGCCGCGGCCGGTACGTGCTGCACCTGGACCGGCAGTACTCGCTCACCCGCATCGGCCTCAGCCTGCGCCCCGGCCACGCGGCCGGCGCCCGCGTGTACGTCTCCGAGGACGGCCGCTCATGGGGCGAGCCGGTCATGACGATCACCGGCAGGACGGACTACGCGCTCCACTACTCGGAGATCGCCGCCACGGGCCGCCACATCAAGATCGTCACCGACCCGACCTCCCGCTGCGACCCGGAGATCGGCCGGACGTGCAGCATGCTCAACGAGATCGAGCTCTACTCGTGACCGGTGGGCGTCATCGGCGACCGGGGCGTCTCCGACCCTGGGGACGGTTGCGGCGCCGGGCTGGCGCTCTGGGCCTGCTGGAGCGCGGACAGGTGCTTCTGCAGTGACGGCACCGCCACCTTGGCCAGCGCCACCACCGCGGGCGACGACCCGTGGGCCACCTCCGTCTGCGTGGCGGCCAGCGCCTGCGTGTGCGCGTTGATCATGCCGGCGATGAACTCCTGGTCGAAGTCCTTGCCCGTCGCGTCCTGCAGCCGGACGATTTCGGCGCGCTGATCGGCGCTCGGGGACGCGGGGAGCTTGATGCCGAGCTCCGTGGCCGCCTTGGTGACCTTGGTGTCGAGGTCGGTGTGGTCCATGACGAGCATCTTCCCGATCGCCTTGACCCGCCGCGCGCCGCCTTTGCCCTGCGCGAGCTGTCCCGCCTGCATCTCGGCCAGATTGCCCTCATGGATGGCCCGCATCCAGGCCCTGTCCTGCTCGGATGGCTGGGTGCCGGTATGCGGCGCCAGGCCCGCGGTGTCCGTCGGCACGCCGGCGCACCCCCCGAGAGCGGCGACGGTCAGGGCGGTCAGCAACAAAGTGCGCATGAGTTTTTTCCTATGACATAGCGATACGTCTCCCTTACAGAGGGTAATCGCCGCCCTCGCGGCGCCTCGGCATTCCGGATATTCGGGCGCGTCAGGCTTTCAGCCGGGCTCGGTCGCATTCCTTGCCCGTGGGCCGTCGACAATATGACGAGCATGAGACCGATGTGACTGGAGCCCCGAATGACCCGCCCTGCCCCTCGCTCCCCCGAACAACACCCTGGACCGGCTCGAACACGACGTGGACGCCTGGGTGGCCACGGCGGACGAGGGCGGGGTCCCGTACATGGTGCCGCTGTCGTTCCTCTGGGGGGACAGCCGGAATACGACAGAAAGACACCGCGGCCGGGTGTTCCTACTGGTTAGTGGCGTCGGTGGGGTGGGGC
Source organism: Nonomuraea sp. CA-141351 (assembly GCF_050944675.1). NCBI lineage: Bacteria > Bacillati > Actinomycetota > Actinomycetes > Streptosporangiales > Streptosporangiaceae > Nonomuraea > Nonomuraea sp. CA-141351. Next base: position 5,271,401 of record NZ_CP191982.1, on the reverse strand, counting down.
GAGGTGTTCGGTGACTGCGGCGATTGCTTCGCTGCCTGGCCGGATGTAGCGCATGGCGGTGCGGGGGTTCTTGTGCCGGGTCTTGGCCATGATGAGCTGCAGGGAACTTCGGCGTCGCCGAGGTGAGTGGCGGCGGAGTGGCGGAGCTGGTGGAGGTTGAGTCCGGCGTGCTTCTCTAGCAGCACGCGGGCGCGGTCGTAGCCCAGGCGGGCCCGGCCGGTATATGGACAGATGTCGGCGGCCGCGGGCCGACGGGCAGGGACGGGGCGACGTTCGGACAGGAACAGAGGCCCCCGGGCGCGCTGCGTCCTGTTGGGCAGCCGGAGCAGCCGGGGCAGGAGATGGGCGGCGCCGGTGTCCCAGTGCACCCATTCGATCGCGCCGCCCTTGGATCGGATCGGTGCGCGGCGTCCTTCCAGGTCAAGGTCTTCGACGTTGAGGGCGAGGATCTCGGCAGCACGGGCGGCGGTTTCGTAGAGCATCCGCCACAGGGTCTTCTCACGCAGCGGCACGTCCCGGCGCGACAGCAGCCGGTGGATCGTCGTCTTCGTGACCGCCTTGGTTTCGTCCGGGGTCTCGCGGCGCCGTTCGGCATCGCCCGGCACCGATGGGGCCGCCCACCGCTTTTTCGTCGTGCACCAGGTGAACCAGGAGGAGACTGCGGCCCGGTTGCGGTTCCACGTCGCTGGCGCGCACTCACCCCACAACCGGGTGAGCGCAGCTCCGACCTCGTCGTCGGCGACGTCAGTCAACAGCCGGCTCGCACCCAGAACCGCGACGGTCCGGTCGATCGCCGAAGCGTAGGCGCGATGCGTGTTTGGATTGCCGATCCTGTTCGTCGACAGAAACTGCTCGGCGGCCGCGGCGAGGTCGACGCCGTCGCCGCGCAGCGGCGAGACCTTCCGGCCCGCGACCGCCATCACACCGACGTCCGGATGATGTACCGGATAACGTGCGCTGGTCGCGCACTGTCCTGGGGAACGAATCTCCTGCTCGACCACGGCGGCTTGCAGCTCATGTACGCCTGCTATCACGTACATCCCGTGGCGCGCGGGACGAAGTGCGCCCGGCACTGACTCGAAGATCGGTCGGTCAGTGGGCAGGCGGTAGCGAACCTCAACCTGGTGATCATGGGTTGGTATCAGGAGGCGACGCTGAGCACGATCTTGCCTTGGGTGTGTCCTGTCTCGCTGATCGCGTGCGCCTGGGCCGCTTCTTTGAGAGGCAGCACTTCCTGGATGGTGACCTGGAGCTTGCCGCTTTCGACCAATGTGTTGATGTCCTGCAAGTCGGCTCTGGAAGGGGTCACGTAGAACTCGGTGAATCGGATGCCACGCGCTGTGGCAATGTCGCGGGCCCGGTCTCGCTCGATGCCGGCGCCGGTAGTGCCCATCACGTCGATCAGTAGTCCGCCGGGCGTCATGGTGTCCACGGAGCGGAGTCCGTAGTCGCCGCCGACTGTGTCGAGCACGACATCAACATCGTGTACGACAGCGGCGAAATCCGTACGGGTGTAGTCGATGAGCTCGTCTGCTCCGAGCTCGTACAGGAAGGGGTGATTGACCGCCCGCGCGGTACCGATGACGTAGGCGCCACGGCTCTTGGCGATCTGGACCGCGAGGTGACCGACTCCGCCGGCTGCGGCGTGGACAAGTACGCGCTGCCCCGCGGCGAGCGCGGCGGTGTTGACCAAGGCCTGCCAAGCAGTCAGAGCCGACAGAGGCAGCGCCGCGCTCTGGATGTGATCGAGACCGGCAGGCGGGATGGCGAGCGCGTCTGCCGACGCGACCACATATTCGGCGTACGCTCCGCGTGGCGGGAAGACCATGCCGTAGGCCTTGTCGCCGGGAGTGAACTGGACGACCTGATCACCGGTAGCCTCCACGACGCCGGCCACATCCACTCCCACGGTGAATGGCGGATCACCGAACACCGGCACCTTGCCGGCACGGACCTTGCAGTCTGATGCGTTGACGCCGGCTGCGTGGACCCGGATCAGCACCTCGCCCGGGCCCGGCTCGGGCCGACGGGTCTGCACCAACTCCAGCACCTCCGGGCCCCCAAAAACGCGCTGGCTCACAGCGCGCATCCACTCAGGCATCGACGATGTTCCTCTCGCAGAGCCAACATTTCTCGATGATGATCCTGGAAGAGGTCAGTACCATTTGGGAAGAAGGCACCTTCCTGACATCTAGGTTCCCCGGAGATACTATGAGTGCTGAAGTCCCGTCGGACGCGGTCGGGCCCTACCGGCCAGACTGCCCCTCACGCACCGTTATCGAGACGTTTGCCAACAAGTGGTCCATGCTCGTTCTCGGCATCCTCAGGCTGCAGGAGCGTCCGCTGCGGTTCAACGAGCTACGACGTCGTCTTGATGGCATCACGCAGAAGGTCCTCACCCGGACACTGCGCGCTCTGGAACGCGACGGCCTGGTACGCCGCACCGTTTACCCCACCGTGCCACCTCGAGTGGAATACACCCTCACTGAACTCGGAGTCAGCGCAGGGCACCTGGCCAACGCGATCGCCGAATGGTCAGTCGAACACGTGCCCGACATCATAAAAGCGCGCGAGGACTTCGACCACCGAGGCACGGCAGAAGCCCTCTAACTAGAGCGGGACCGTACCGGTCATTGACTGGACGGACCTGTATATTTCGCCGCCATCAGGTGGGTGAGGCGCCGAACAGGACACGTGGTTCCAGGTCCAGCCGGGTGGCGGGTGCCTGGTCGGGCGGGTTGAGGTTGAGGGTCCAGATGCCGAACCGGCGGATGGTGTGGGTGATGTAGGGCGAGATGGTGGCCGGGTCGTCCAGGTCGATGGGGTGGCCTTCGGCGGCCAGGGCGTTGGCGGCGTCGGTGAGGTCGCAGGCGTTGGAGTAGATGACGCAGTTGGCGAGCAGCTCGTTGAACTTGACGACCTTCTCGTGGTGGTCGGGGTCGTTGTGGCCGATCAGCTTGCCGCCGAACATCAGCCAGTCGGCGAAACCGTGGAAGGCCTCGGTGCGGTTGGTGATGGCGGTGATCTGCTCGCGCAGGGCCGGCTCGGACAGGTAGCGCCAGCAAGGTGATGGTGCGGATGGCGCGCCCGAGCTCGCGGAAGGCGCGATACAGGCGGTTCTTGCGGGAGTGGTTGCCCAGACGGCGCAGCAGTGTCACCGACGACAGTTTGTTCTCCCGGATCGAGATCGCGGTGCGCAGCAGGTCGCTCCAGTGGGCCTCGATCAGCTTCCAGTCGACCGCCTCCTCCCCGAATAGGGAGTCGATGTGCCGATAGCGGGTCTGCTCATCGGGCCGGTAGAAGACCAGATCGTGCCAGTTGCGGACGCGTGGTAACAGGTCGAACCCCAGCAGGGCGCCGAGACCGAAGACCGGCAGTGACTGGCCTTGGGTATCGGCGTGGACGGTGTCGGGCTGGATGTCGGAGGCGTTCTTCAACAACCCATCGATCAGGTAGACCGCCTCCCACACCCCGCAGGGGATGAAGCGGGAGAACAGCGCGATGTAGGTGTTGGAGACGAGTCGGTAGGCGATGCCGCCATGGCCGCCGTAGCGGATGGAGGTCTCGGCCAGCAGGTTGTCCTCCCAGGTGTCGATCTGGGAGCCGTCGGCCGCAGCGGTCCTCCCGTCACCCCAGACTCCGGCGACGTCGAGCTGGTTGAAGGCGTTGATGACATCGACCGACGCGGCGTCGATTTTGCTGGCGGTGGTGTGCTTGTTGCCCGCCGGGCTCAGCTCGTGCACGCTGACCTGGCCCCGCATGTGCGCGGCGACCTGAGTAGGGCCCAGCAGCGTGCCGTGAGAGAAGGTGGTCAGCACATACCGGCCCATTGCGTCGCGGATCTTGGGATCGGAGCCGGAAGCCAGTCCGAAGTGGCGGTGCCATTTCAACAGGTAGGCGGTGCGCGTGAGGATGTCCAGCAACGCTCGCTGAGGTAAGCGCTCGTGGATGGCCGCTTCCAAGGCCAGCGCCGAAGGGCGCCGCTCGGCGCCTTTGCGGCGGCGCAGTACCGGCCGCCCGCCTTCGAGCAGCAGATCGGTGTTGCCGGGGCATCCGGCGTCGACCGCTACGGCGACCTCAGCGAGCTTGGAGCGGTAGTGCGCGGTCAGCTCGCCGGGCTCGGCCGGGATTCCGGCCTGGGCGCAGAACGCGGCCACCAGCGGCTGGCACTCCTGCCATGACAGGAGCTGATCGTGCAGGTTGGCGTAGGAGTCCGATCCGGCCACCGCGATGTCGCCCGAGCGTAACTCGGCCGCCAGGTAGGAGAACACGCACACCTCCAGGTGACGACGTACCAGCATGCCGGGCCGCTTCTTGTCCCGCAGGATCTTGCGCCACATGCCCGAGGCGAACGCCTCCACGTCGATCGACAGCGTCACCATGACCGGCTCGCCGTCCGGGCCCGGCTGCTGCAGCGTCATTCGCTCCGGCACCAGCGCTGCCTTCGCCCCGCGCAGCGCCCGCAGGAACAGCACCGCTTCAAGCACGCTGCGATCGGCGCTGGTGGATTCCAGCTCGATCGCCTCCACCAGCGTGAACAACGCTGACCGGTGGGAGCGGTAGTGCTGGTCCAGCAGCGGCAGATAGTTGTTGCCGTGATGGGCCGAAACGGCCTCGTGCGCAGCCTCCAGCGCGTCCAGCCCACCGGACCCCCGAAGGTCCATAGAGCCGCAGCGCAGTCGGCAGCCTCCACCGGGATAGCGCTTTCCTGCTGGATGCGGTGAAATACAGATTGGCGTGATGCGGTGAAATATCAGCATCCCTCTACAGGCTGGAGATTCCGTGCCACTGTTCGACCTGCCGCTTGAGCAACTCCGCGGCTACCTCCCCGATCGCGACGAGCCCGCCGACTTCGACGAGTTCTGGTCACGCACCCTGAACGAGGCCAGAGAGCTCGACCTGCGCGCGGAGTACGTCCCGTACGACCTGCCCTTCGCCTCCGTGGACGTGTTCGACGTCTCCTACGCGGGCTGGGGCGGCCACCGGATCAACGGGTGGTTCCTGGTGCCGCGTGGCGTGGAGGCTCCGGTGCCGTGCGTGATGCACTACATCGGCTACAGCGGCGGGCGCGGGTTCCCCAAGGACCACCTGTTCTGGCCCACCGCCGGGTACGCCGTGTTCGTGATGGAGACCCGTGGCCACGGCGGCGCGAACCCCGGCAGCCCCGGCGCCACCGGCGACCCGCACGGCAGCGCCACGCCGCAGGCGCCGGGCATGATGACCCGCGGCATTCTCGACCCGGACGACTACTACTACCGGCGCGTCTTCACCGACGCCGTCAGGGCCGTGGACGCCGCCCTCGAGCACCCGCTGGTCGACGCGGGCCGCGTCGTCGTCTCGGGCGGCAGCCAGGGCGGCGGCATCGCCCAGGCCGCGGCCGCGCTGCACCCGTCGGTCAAGGCGGCGCTCATCGACGTACCGTTCCTGACCCACTTCCGGCGGGCCGTCGAGATCACGGGGAAGGACCCGTACCAGGAGCTGGTCCGCTTCCTCTCCACCCGCAGGGACAGCGCCGACCAGGTGTTCCGCACGCTGTCGTACTTCGACGGCCTCAACTTCGCCGCCCGCGGCCAGGTGCCCGCGCTTTACTCCGTGGCGCTGATGGACGACATCTGCCCGCCGTCCACGGTGTTCGCCGCGTACAACCACTGGCAGGGCCCGAAGGAGATCAGCGTCTGGCCCTGGAACGGCCACGAGGGCGGCGGCGGCTTCCAGTCGGAGGAGCAGCTGCGCTACCTGCACAAGCTCCTCAGCGAAGTCTGACGGGTACGCCCGCCGTGCCGCGCCCAGGCACGGCGGGCGCCCGGCTCACGCGGGTTGTTCCTTGACCAGGAAGGACACGCTCCCCTGGTCATCGGCTCCGGCATCCAGGGACTTGTCCTCCAGCACGGTTGCGGCGACGGGGTCGAGGTAGACCCGGGCTCCCTCGGCCTCGACCACCTCGTCCGCCGGCTCGGGCGCGGTGGCCAGCGTCAGGGTGAGCGAGCTCGATCCCTCCCCCTGAGACGAGATGCGGATCCCGCTCTGAGAAGGCTCGGGCGCGGCCGCGGTCAGATCGCGGATCGCCTGGGCGGCGTTGGCTGTCAGGGTGAGCACTACGGCTCCTCCTCACGGTCGACGTTCAGGAATTGCCTGCCCTTCCCCCTGTCTCCGCACTCAACCCTTCTTGACTCGTTCTTTACCAAGTTTTCCTCGCGAGGCCCGTGGACAATGGGGGTCATGGACTTCGCGGAGCAGAGGCGGGCGATGGTGGAGCTGCTGCGCGAGCGGCAGGAAATCAGCGACCGCGTGGCCGCCGCGCTGCTCGCCGTGCCGCGCCACCTGTTCGTGCCCGACGTCGCCCCCGAGGACGCCTACCGCGACGAGCCCATCGTCACCAAGCGTGACGACGCGGGCCGGCCCATCAGCTCCTCCTCGCAGCCCGCCATCATGGCGGCCATGCTCGACCAGCTCGGCGTCGAGCCGGGGCAGCGGGTCCTGGAGATCGGCGCGGGCACCGGCTACAACGCGGCGCTGCTGGCTCACCTTGTGGGGCCGGAAGGGCGCGTGGTCACCGTGGACATCGACGAGGACATCGTCGCGCAGGCCGGGCGCAACCTGGGCGCCGCCGGGCTGTCCCAGATCGAGACGGTGTGCGCCGACGGTGCCCAGGGGCACCCCGCCCTGGCCCCGTACGACCGGGTGATCGCCACGGTCGGCGTGTGGGACCTCGCCCCGGCCTGGCGGGAGCAGCTGGGTGCGGGCGGGCGACTGGTGGCGCCGCTCGACCTGCGCGGCGTGCAGGCGTCCGTGGCCTTCGAACGCTCCGGCGACCACTGGGCCGGCCTGTCGGTCGTTCCCTGCGGGTTCATGCGGATGCGCGGGCCGTTCGCCGGGCCCGAGGCGGTCGTGGTGCTGCGCCGCGACCCCGACCTGATGCTGGCGCTGCCGGAGCGGCGCGAGGTCGGCGACGTGCTGGCCGCGCTGGACGCCGTCCCTGTCGACGTCGCCGTCGAGGGAGTGGAGCCGGCCCGCGCCCACAACGTCGCCCTGTGGCTGGCGCTGCACGAGCCTCGTCTGTGCGCCCTGAGCGGGAAGCTGGGCGGCGGGTACGGCATGAGCATCGGCCTGGTCGACGGCGACGGCATCGCGCTGCTCGCCGCCGAGGGCTCGCAGGTGGCGCGCGGCCAGGGGCCCACCGGCCCCGGACTGTCGGCCCAGGGCTACGGGCCCGGCGGCGCCGAGCTGGCGGCCGAGCTGGCCGGGCACCTGCGGGCATGGGACGAGGCCGGCCGCCCGCACATGGGCGACCTCCGCGTGGTGGCGTACCCGGACCCCGCCCGGGCGGTGGGCGGAGGGATGCTCATCCGCAAGCAGCACACCACCCTGGTGCTGAGCTTCAATGCTATCTAGAGAGGAGCCCCGCGTGTTTGCACCCGAGAGGAAGCGCTTCCCAACCTCGGGGTCGAACGCTCGGACGTCAGTCTGGGCGTTTCTCCTGCTCGATGCATTCCTGATGATCGACAGTGGTCCGCCGCCACATGAGGCGACGAAGTAGGACAATGACGAGAAGTGCCCATCCCCGGGCTCCCGGCCGGCCTTGAGCAGACTGGACGCTGAAAGGGGCAGGGCGGGGTAGGGGGATCATGTGAGCACATACGTCATCGAGATCCCCTACTCCCACCTCTATCCCGGCCTGGTCCTCGACGCCCCGGCCGACACCGACGACTTCCTCGTGCAGTTCGGCGACGACTCGGAGTCCCGGGCCCAGCTGCTGCGCGACGACACGGGCAGGCCGGTGCTCCGGATGGGCGGTTACATGACGGCCAGGGGCACGGTCATCGACGAGCGCGTATGGAGCGTGCACGAGGCCGTACGCCACGGGGACCGCCTGCGCCTGCGCCTGGGCCGCTCACTTCCCTGACCGGAAAGGCACGGGTGCACTAGCGTCCCCTTATGGCTTCTTTCGCCAGGCTGGCCGGGCGGGCGGCGGCGGGTGCCGGGGTGCTGGCCCTGTCGCCGGTGCTGGGGCTGGCCGCGCTGGCCGGGATGGCGATGGTGGGCGCGGAGCCGATGGCGTTCGCGGTCACGGGACTGGCGGGGTTCGCGTCCGTCTCCTTCCTGGGGCTGCTGCTGTGCGTGCCGAGGCCGAGGGCTGCGTGGGGGCGCTGGTTACGGAGCGTGGTGATCCTCGGAGTGGAGATCGCGGTGGTCTGGCACGTGACCGCGGCGACGTTGCGGCCGACTCCGGTCCATGCTCCCGCGGCGCCGGTGGCCGGGCAGCGGGAGTGGCGGCTGCCGACCGGCTCGGAGCTGGCGTACGTACGGCTCGCCCCGAAGCGGGTCACCCGGCCCGATCCCGTGGTGTTCCTGCACGGCGGACCCGGTGTGGCGGACCTGGCGGCGTCCTCGGCGTTCTTCCGCGAGCTGACGGCGGACGGCTACCAGGTGTACGTCTACGACCAGCTCGGGGCCGGACGCTCCGAACGGCTGCGGGACCCGAGCGGGTACGGCCTGACCCGTGACGTGGCGGACCTGGAGGCCATCCGCCAGACCGTGGGCGCCGGACGCCTGAACCTGATCGCCCATGACTACGGCGCCCAGCTCGCGACCGCCTACCTGGCCGCCCACCCCGACCGGGTGGCCAAAGCGGTCCTCGCCTCCCCCACCGGGCTGGTCCCGGGCTCCCCAGCGGGGTCGCCCACCGGGCCGTCCCTCGCCACGGAGCCTCAGGGGCCGCAGGCGGATGGCAAGGTGGAGGCGGCGGCGGTGTTCGGCCGCGACGGCTCGCCGGATCCGCGCCTGCTCGCCGTCTCCACGCTGCTTCGGGTGGACCCCCTGGCGGCGCACGCGTTCGCGGGAGATCGGGAGCTGGACGCCTACCTGGACCTCGTCCGCCGGGGCGCTCCGCACTCCTGCCCCGCCGCCGCGACGACCGGTTCCGGCGGTTACGTCGGCCTGATCGGGCGGGCCGCGCCCCGCTCCCTCGGGTCGAGCCTGACCGAGGCGACGGCGCCCGTACTGATCGTCAAGGCGGCGTGTGACGAGCAGAGCTGGGCATCGGCCATGGACTACCGGCGGGCGCTGCCCTCGGCCGCACTCGCCTACATCGGCGGCGGCACGTACCGGAGTGAGGCGTATCTGGGGCTCCTGCGCGCGTTCCTGACCGGCCGCCCGGTGCACGCCTACGAGGGCGATGTCCCGCCTCCGGACTACCGCGGCCCCCGCTGACCGCAACGCCTGACTCACGAAATAGGCGAGCAGAATTCGCGCCCCGGTTCAAGTGGTCCCCCACGGAACAAATAGCATCGAATAACCGCCAGACGTATGCGGAAAATTCGGCGCGACATGCAGTATCTCGTGCACGCCCCTCGATTACGAGGATGCCCTGCTATTGTGGCGGACGGCGCCTATTGGGTGGCGTTCTGTACGTGGAGAATTCGGGGAACAGTAAGCAATGCGCTGGCTGATCGGTTTGGTAGCCTGCGCGGTCCTGGCCGGGCTGTTGTCACTGGACAAAGCCTCCGCGGCTTTCCGTGCGATCACATCGACCACAGGTACGTGGACTTCTGCCGCGGTTTATCCGGGCGGCAACCTGAGCGACTGGGGTCAAAACAGCTCCGGCCAGCTCGGCATCGGGAGCACCACCGACAGCCCCAGTCCCGTGCACGTCGGATCCGCCACCACGTGGGCCAAACCCGCCGCCGGTGGTGCGTTCGCCTGCGCCGTCCGCACCGACGGCACACTGTGGTGCTGGGGCGACAACTCCAGCGGCCAGCTCGGGCTCGGCGACACCACCAACCGCACCACCCCGGCCCAGGTCGGAACCCTCACCACCTGGTCCCTCGTGTCCGCCGGCGGTGCCTTCGCCTGCGCCGTCCGCACCAACGGCACACTGTGGTGCTGGGGCGACAACTCCAAAGGTCAGCTCGGGCTCGGCGACCTCGTCAACCGCACCAGCCCGGCCCAGGTCGGCACCCTCACCACCTGGCAGTCGGTCTCAACGGGAAAGGCTCACGCCTGCGGCTGGCGCGACGGTAACACGTTGTGGTGCTGGGGCGACAACTCCAGCGGCCAGCTCGGGCTCGGCAACGCCATCAACCGCAGGCTCCCTGCCGAAGTCCTTGCGATCGGGCCGACGAACTCAGTCAGCGCGGGCGGTGCGCACACCTGTGCCGTACGCGTCAGCCAATCCCTGTGGTGCTGGGGCAACAACGCGAGCGGCCAGCTCGGGCTCGGCGACACCAGCAACCGCCTCAGCCCGGTCCAGGTCGGCACTCTCAACGTGTGGGAGGTACCCGCCGCGACGGGCGGGGCGCACACGTGCGCCCGGCAGATCGACACAACCCTGTGGTGCTGGGGCGACAACTCCAGCGGCCAGCTCGGGCTCGGCGACACCACCAACCGCACCAGCCCGGTCCAGGTCACGACTCCTGGCACCTGGTCGGCCGTGACGGCCGGCGCCGCTCACACGTGCGGCAAGAGGACCACCGGCAACTCGGTGTGGTGCTGGGGGAACAACTCTTTCGGGCAGCTCGGGCTGGGCGACCATACCAACCGCAAAACCCCGGCACAGCTGAGCGGGTTTTCGTCCATCTCGGTCGCCACCGGGCCGACCGCTTTTTTCACGCTGGCGGCTTCTTGATCGGAAATAGTCATTGTTTTGCACGATCCTCCCGTTCGCCGCGATTTCGCATGGGGAAAGTGCTGGGACAGGGGCGATCAACTATGACGACCGGGGGGACTCACTATGACAAAAACGGACAAAGTGCGAAACATATCCCGATTTCTAGCGATGCCCGTCGGGCTGATGCTCAGCGGGGCGCTTGTATGGCACGCATCGAACGCGACTTTCGTCGGCAGCACGGTCAACGCCGGCAACAACTGGACAGCCGGATCCGTCGGGCTGACGAACGACAGCGGCGGCGTTCCGATGTTCCAGATCACGAACATGGTCCCGGGCAACTCCGGGTCCCGCTGCATCAAGGTCACCTCCAGCGCCAGCGTGCCCAGCACGGTCAAGCTCTATTCCGACTTCTCCGCCGTGCCGACGAACGACATCAGTTCGTACATCAACCTCACCATTGAAGAGGGCAACGGCGGCACGTTCGCCAGCTGCGCGGCGTTCACGCCCGTGGGCGGGGCCGCCTACACCGGCACCCTCGCCAATTTCACCTCGACCAAGACGAACTTCGGCAACGGAGTCGGGCCATGGGCGCTGACGGGAAACCCGCCGGAGAGCCTGTCGTACCGCATCACCTGGACGTTCGACTCCTCAGCCCCCAACTCGACCGAGGACGGCTCCACGCCACATGTCTCCTTCATCTGGGAAGCGCAGAACACCTGATCACGAGGTCGTCATGAGGGCGCGGCGTGCGGCGTTCGCGATCCGGCTCATCGGATTCGCGGCGGCGCGCGCCGCGCTCGGCGTGCTCATCGGCCTGCTGACGTGGTCACAGCTGCCTGCCCTGCTTCCCGCCTGGCAGGCGGCCGTGATCCTCACCGGCTCGATGGGCCCGCGGATCATGGCGGGCGACGTGGTGGTCTACCAGGACGTGCCCATGAACACGCTCAGGCCGGGCCAGGTGGTGCTCGTACGCGACCCGGCCCATCCGGCCCAGCTGCTGTCGCATCGCGTACACAAGCTCCTGCCCAACGGGCACATCATCACCTCCGGCGACGCGAACCGGACGCCCGACTCCACCTCCACGCCGCCGCAGAATGTCCTCGGGCTGGGACGGCTTCACGTTCCCTGGATCGGCCTGCCCGTTCTGTGGTGGCATCGGGCGTGGTACTGGACGATGGCCCTCGCCGCGCTCGGCCTGGCTCTCCTCGCATACCTCGCCGCGCCCCCGCGCACGGCGGCGCTCGACGTGGCCGCCCCTCACCCGGGCGGGCCGGCCAGTCGGCGCGCGTGATCCAGGTCCTAGCGGGACTCGGGGCCGTGGGTGTTGTGATCGGCGGCGCAGGAGCCGGCGTTGGCGCCCGCGACCTTCCACTCCGCCCCCGGGAACGGGCTCATGAAGTGGGTCAGCAGGTCCACCGCGTAGTCCGGCACCTGGCCCCCGGGATCCAGCAGGGACACCATCTGGGGCCCGTCGGCGCCGCGTAGCGTGATGGTGTTGGTGCCCGCCCCGGCGGCGAAGCCGGGCTTGGCGTCCACCGTCACGCACGCCAGGCTGATCCCGGCGGCCTTGATCTCCTGCTTGGCCCCGATCCGGCGCATTCGCTGGTCGTAGCGGCGCAGCGCGAGCGAGCCGGTGGGCGCCAGCCGGACCGAGTCGTGGAAGACGTCATTGCCGACCTCCCTGCTCAGCCGGACGTCCAGGGTCACGTCGGGCCGCAGGTCCACGCCCTTGGCGGACAGCTTCACCTGGCCGTAGTTCCCCTCGAAGCCGGGTGCGAGGTACCCCAGCGCGGGGGGCGCCTTCAGGCCGAACGGGATCTTGCCGGGCCGGATGCGGAGCCACGAGACCCGCTGGGCCTGCAGCGAAACGTCCTTGACCGCGCTCGGCGCGAGCCCGAACTTGCCACCGACGTTGTAGGTGAGGAAGCCGGTCGTGTACGGGACCTGCTTGCTCACGGCGATCTGCTGTGGCGCGACCGCGTCGACCCGGAGCCCCGCGTGCAGCGCGACGAGACCCGTGGGGACGGGACGCGAGACCAGGTCGAGCGACTGGTCGGGGTTGAGCCGGATCGTGGTGTCGGCGGCCAGGTCCTTGACCGAGAACGACACGTCCCCGAGCCGGCCCTGCGGGTCCACGAGGCCGCCTTCCACGCCGAGGTAGCCGTCGAGCGTGCTGACGTTCGACTTGTACGTGACCGCCGGCACGCTCAGCCCGGCGGCCGAAGCGTCGGCATCGACCCCGAACACGGCGGGGACGTCCGCGAACCGCAGCTCCCCGGTGCCCTTGCCGGCCAAGGTGACCTTGGCGTCGAGGCGCTTGACGGCCGCGGAGTTGTTCACGCGGATGCGGGTCTTGGCGCCGTACGTGCCCTGGACGGACACCGACGCGGGCACGGGGTCGATCGCCACGTGGCCGCGCAGGTCACCCGTCTCGGCCTGCACGTCGAGCGAGCCGAGCGTGGCGGGAGGCTCGATGCGGTACGCGGCCTGCACGACATTGCCCTGGGCCACGCCGAACGGCCCCATCGACATGCTGGTGATCTTGGAGGGCAACCCGGTCAGGGTGGCCCTGGCCTTGACGGGCACGGGCGACAGGACGCTGCTGGCCAGATAGACGCCAAGGCTCTTGCGCCGCGGGCTGAAGCCGGAGAACGCGAACGTCTTGCCCGTCATGTCCACCGTCACCTGGTCGGGCAGGCCGGTCACGTCCAGGTAGCCCTGCAGGCCGAAGCAGCCACGGTCCGGCGTGCAGAAGGGACCCTGCGCACAGCCCGGCGATCCGGCCGCGCAGCCGCCGTCCACCAGCGACACCCCGCCCGCCACGGCCGGAGCGGCACGCATGCGGTCGAGCGCCCCGGTCTTGCCGAGCCAGGCGCGAGCGCGCACGTCCAGGTGGGAGCCCGCGTAGGTGAGCTTGCCGCCGTCCGAGGTGACGGCCAGGCGGCCGGGCACAGGGCCGAGCGTGCCGATCAGGCCGTAGCGCGTGTCGCCCTGCGTGACGTCGGTGTCGACGGCGAGCGTCTGCCTGGCCGAGCGGAAGTCGGCGGTGAAGCCCTGCGCCGCCGTGCCGGCCGAGGGGCTGAACTCGACCTGCTTCAACCCCTTCACCAGCACGCTGGCGTCCAGGTCACCGGTGGCCTGGCTGTAGTGCGCCGCGAGGTGCGGCCCCGTGGGCGACTGAGCGCCGTCGTGGTTGGTGAAGGCCAGCTCCGCCGACCCGACCGGCCCCGACAGGCCGCGGAAGCGGTACGAGGCCGCGGCCCACGAGGCGTCGAAGCGGGCCGGCACGCCGGTCACCTCGGCGGCCACCCTGGCGTACCGGTCGCCGAGCTTGGCCCTGGCCAGGGCGGAGACCTTGCCGACCGGCTCGTCCGAGTTCCAGGTGAGGGTCCTGGCGTTCGTGTCGGCGACCAGCTCGACGTTCTTGTGCACTCCCTCGACGGTCGCCTGCAGGTCCTCCCCGGACGGGGAGGTTACGTACCCCTTATTGGCATAAATGTGGATCTGGTCAATCTTGGAGGACGTCGCCACCTTGACGGTCGAGTGCTCGCCCAGCTCCCATGACGCCTTGACGTCGTCGTGCACGCCCAGGACGGTGCCGTCGATCGTCGGGCCGGACTTGAGGTTGGCGTAGGCGGCGCGGAACTTCCGGATCACTCCGCTGGCCTGGTAGACGGCCTTTCTGCGGGCGGGGTCGAGCGTGACGTCCACGGCGGAGGGCGTGTTGGAGATCTCCAGCCGGGCCAGGTGGGTGCCGTCGATGCTGGCCGCGCCCACGAACGACCGCCCGCTGGAGCCCACCTCCAGGTGGGCGTGCGGCACGTCCCCGTACGTGACGTCGAACCCGGACAGCTCGGACAGCAGCCCGGAGACCCCGAGTGCGTCGCCCTTCTTGATCATGGTGACGTGGCCGCCGCGCGGGCTGGAGATGGCGCCCTCGTTGCGCTGCAGCACCACGGCGAACCTGCCGATGGGCGAGCTGGTCGTGTGCGTGACGCGGTGCTCGGCCAGGTCGTTGACCAGGCGCACCTTGGCCGGCAGGTCGCTCAGCTCGGTCTTCACCACGGTCTTGTCCGCGGCGCGGTCGTAGTAGAGCAGCGTGCCGCCCCCGGCCCGGCCCTTGCCGGAGTCGATGGTCAGGGTCTGCTTGCCGTTCGCGGTGCCGTACTGGGCGGTCAGGGACGGCGGCACCTTCGTGAGCTCTGCGCTCAGCACCCTGGCCAACTTGCCGTCGCGGTAGGTGAAGTTGTGCACCCGGGCGCGGGCGATCGAGGACGGGCCGGTGAAGCGGATCTCACCACCAGACAGCCGCACCTTGGCACGGGCGGGCATCCGGTCGAGCACCGCCTCGGTGAACTGGCTGCCGGTCACGGCCAGCGCCTCCAGCTTGGCGGGTCCTGAGGCGTCGACGTCCAGGAAGGGCGAATCGAGCGCGGCGGTCACGGCCAGCTTCTCCGTGGCGGGCGACTGCCGCAGGCTCACCGCGCTGCGGCCGGTCAGCCCCGCGATCACCGCCGCTGACTTCCCCGGCTCCGTGCGCTTGAGGCTGGCCTTTACCTGTTTGCCCGCCAGGTCGACGGTGAAGTTCCCCCAGTCGAAGGCCGACAGCGACGAGCCGCGCCGCAGGCCGTCGAACCCGACCGACACCTTGCCGTCGTACTCGGCCCAGACCTGCGCCTTGAGGCTCTCCTGCGACAGCCGCTTGACGGCGAACCCCAGCCCGACCGACCCCTCCGTGGGGTTGGCGGTGGGCACGAGGTCGGCCGCCAGGTCGGGCTTGCCGTCGCCGGTGACGTCGGCGGCCGCCGGCGTGGCGACGGGCTGTGAGATCGTGCAGGAGACCCGCACGGCCTCGCTCTCGACGCAGAGCCGGTACGTCAGCCCGGGCAGGGCCTTCCCCAGCACGTCGAACGTCTTGACGACGCCCGCCAGCGGCTTGATCAGCGTCAGCGTCTCGGCCTGCGAGGTGTCGGGCAGGATGTTGCGCACGACGGGCGCCTGCCTGCCCAGGCCCTGCTTCTCCTGGATGGACGCGGCCTCGGCGGTGATCTCGTCGATCAGTCCCGGCCCGGCGGGCGTGGTGACCTCGGGCTCGCTCGGCCCCACGCGCCCGTTCCCCGCGGGCCGGACCGCCAGCGACGGCCGCGTGGGAACGCTGACCGTGGCGGCCGGCGGCTCCTGCACGGCGGGCACCGGCTGCACCCTTACCAGGGGCTGAGGCTGAGCCTGAGCTTGGGCGCTCGGCGGCACGGCCACCAAGATTGTGGCGCTTGCGATGGACGTCGAAGCGAGCACGCGCAGAAGGGCGTGCGGCATGAAACGTTCTCCCCCGGACCGGTGTAATTCATCCCATCAGAAACATAGGTCACGATGCGACCATATTTCCTCACTGGTAGTCAAACTTGTCCGGACATGGGACCCCAATTTTCACGAACGGTACGGATGCACGGTCGGCCACCAGCCGGGAACGCGGGCCTTGTACCGCTCGTAGTCGGCGCCGAACGTCCTGCTCAGGTGCGGCTCCTCGTACCAGTGGACGAACGCGTAGACGGGGATCGCCATCACGGCGACGTAGACGAGCAGCCACGGGTCGCCGAAGATCATGGCCTGGCCGATGACTGCGCCGAAGATCGCGACGTACATGGGGTTGCGTACGTACCGGTAGAGCCCGCCGACCACCAGCCGGTCGGGCGGCGCGACCGGGACGGGCGTCCCGAGCCCTTCCACCACGAACCTGACGAAGGCGTTGACCAGCACGGCCAGCCCCGCGAGCGCGAGGATCGCGCCGAGCGCCCTGATCGGGATCATGACCGGGTCGGGGAAGGGGTCGCGCAGGCGCCACCCGCTGATCCAGTACGGGACGAGGACGGCGACGGTGCCGGGCGCGACGACGAAGAAGGCGGAGCTGACGACGGCTGCAGGCGTTTTGCGCATGGCTCGCTCCTTAATTCACTACTTAATGAGTTTAATAAGTGGCACAAAACACCGTCAACCGGTTGAGTCTCCATTTAGGGGAGACACGAAGGTGGGGGCATGGCGCACTACTCGATCGGCGAGCTGGCCCGGCGCACCGGGCTGACCGTCAAGACCATCCGGTTCTACTCCGATCGCGGGATCGTGCCGCCTGCCGACCGCAGCCCCGCCGGATACCGCCGCTACGGCGTCGACGCCGTCGCACGCCTGGAGCTCGTACGGACACTGCGCGACCTGGGGCTCGACCTTCCCACGATCCAGCAGGTCGTGGACCGGGAGGTCTCGCTCTCCGAGGTCGCCGCGGCGCACGCCGACGCGCTGGCCGTGCAGATCCGCACGCTCCACCTGCGGCGCGCGGTGCTCGCGGCGGTGGCCAGGCGCGGCTCCAGCCCCGAGGAAATGGATCTCATGCACAGACTGGCCCGACTCTCCGAGGACGAACGCCGCCGCCTCGTCGCCGACTTCCTGGACGCCGCCTTCGACGGTCTGACCACCGTCCCGGGCTTCGCCGGGATCATGGGCTCGATGACGCCCGAGCTGCCCGACGACCCGTCGCCCGAGCAGTTGGAGGCGTGGGTGGAGCTGGCGGAGCTGACGCAGGACCCGGACTTCCGCACCGCCCTCCGCCGCACGGCCGAGCACCACGTGGGTTCGCAGGCTCCTGCTCCCCCGCGCCCCGGCGCCGCCGCACTGGCTCGCGACCACGCCCGTCCCGCCCTGTCGGCAGGCATCGATCCGGCCTCACCCCAGGCGGATCGCGTGGTGGCGGCGGTCGCTGCCCGGTACGCGCACGACCGCGGCCTCCCCGACTCCCCCGCGCTGCGGCGGCGGCTGCTGGCCCAGTTGGAGAGCGCGAACGACCCGCGCAGGGAGCGCTACCTCGAGCTGCTGGCGGTGATCAACGGCTGGGCCGCCCCCGAGAGCCTGGTCCCCGCCCTCGACTGGTGCACCGCGGCCCTCCGCACCCGGCTACCGGCCGAGGACGGCGCGGCCTCCCGGTGAGGAGGTCCCGTACGGTTTCGCCCGCGGCCGCCACGTGGAGGCCGTCCTCGCCGAGGCCGGGTTCGACGAGCGGCAGGCGGTCAGATCGTAAGGCGGCTTGCAGAAGTTTTGTAAGACGCCTTACGATCTTCGGATGATCGACGCCGAACGCCCCCCGTACGACGAGCTGGTGGCCCGCCACGGCGCCCCGCTCGGCGTCGAGGACGCCCGCGCACGCTGGGGCGCCCTCGTGAGCGGCGCCAGGAGCGGCGCCACCACCCTCATCACCCGTGAGCGCTGGGAGTGGGCCGCGCTGGTCCCGCTTTCGGAGGTGTCGGGGATGCTGAGCGGCCTGCCCGTGCTGTCGCTCTCGACGGCCCGCGGGAAGCTGGGAGACCTCGTACGGCAGGTCGCCCAGCCGTACGACGAGACGCCCGTGCTGCTGACCCGCCACCGCACCCCGGTCGCCGGCCTGATCGCTGCCCGCCGCCTGCTCGACAGGCCGGCTCCGCGACGCCGCGCGGACCCCGACGCGCTCCTGCGTGCCGGCCACACCATCACCCTGACCCTCGATCCCTGGGAACGGGTCATCGCCACCGCCTGCGACGGGGACGGCAACGAGATCGCCATCGGCTCGGCCGGCAGCGCGGCCGGAGCGCTCAGGTCGCTCGGCTATGAGGGCTCGGGCGGGTGGACCACGGCGTCGGGTCCCGGGTAGACGAGCTCTTCGTGCCCGTCGTCGAACCGGACGAAGAACGGCGGCGCCCCGTTCTCGCCCCGGACCTCGATGATCTCGCCCTTCCTGTCTCCCTGGCCGACGATGTGACCGTGGACGATCAGGATGTCACCGACGCTCGCGTGCATGATGGGTCCTCTCAGTCGGACTGTGGCAACTTCGAGGTTCCTTCCCACATTGCACCAGGGAGGATCGCGACGCCGTCGACGCGGCGGGGCCGGTGCTGTTAGCGTCTGCCGCCATGCGCGCCTTCGTCATCACAGGTCCGGGACGTGCGGAGGTCCAGGAGGTCGAGCCGCCCGCACCGCACGAGGGCGAGGTGGTGGTCGAGGTCGAGCGGGCCGGGGTGTGCGGCACGGACATGGAGTTCTACTCGGGCGCGATGACGTACCTGAGCACGGGAGAGGCACGTTATCCCGTACGGATCGGCCACGAGTGGGCCGGGATCGTGCGCGAGGTCGGCGACGGCGTGGATCCCGCCTGGCTGGGCCGCCGCGTCACCGGAGACACGATGCTGGGGTGCGGGCGGTGCACGCGCTGCGGGGCGGGCAGGCAGCACCTGTGCGCCGGCCGGTACGAGATCGGCGTCCGCCACGGCTGGCCCGGCGCGCTGGCCGAACGCCTGCCGGTGCCCGCCCGCGCGCTCCAGCCGCTGCCCGGCACGGTCGATGCCACGCTCGGCGCGCTGGTGGAGCCGGGCGGGAACGCGCTGAGGGCCGTACGCGCCGCCGCCCTGGCGCCCGGCGAGCGCCTGCTGGTCATCGGGCCGGGCACGATCGGGCTGCTGGCGGCCCTGATCGCGGCGGCGCAGGGCGTGGAGGTCCACCTCCTGGGCCTCACGGAGCGTTCGCTGGACTTCGCCCGCTCGCTGGGCTTCCCCCGCACCTGGACGACCCCGCCCTCCGAGCCGTTCGACGCGGTGATCGACGCCTCGAACGGCCCCGGCTCCCCCGCCCTCGCCCTGGAGCTCGTCGAGCCGGGACGGCACGTGGTCTTCATCGGGCTGTCGGCGGACCCCAGCCCGGTCGACACGCGGCGGCTCGTGCTGAAGGACGTCACGGCCGTCGGGATCCTCAGCGCGTCCGGCGGCCTGGCAGGGGCCACCGACCTGTACGCGTCCGGCCAGGTCGATCCCCGGCCCCTGGTCGCGGCCACCGTCTCGCTGGACGAGGCGGCCATGGTGCTGGCCGGGGAACGGCTCCCGCAATGGGGCGGCGCCCCGAAGATCCACATAGACCCTCGCCTCCGCCGTCCCCGGTAGCCTCCGTGCGCGTGAAGGTGGTCCTCTTCGAGGCGATGGGCGTCCTGTACCGGTACGGGAACGTACAGGGGCTACCGGGCTGCGCGCTGCCGAAAACCTGTCGAGCCGCCGCCTCCGGGTGTCTAGCGTTTTGCGGGTGGACATCTACCTGGAGACCGAGCGGCTGATCCTGCGCCGCTTCACCGAGTCCGACGCCGACGACCTCTTCGCGCTCCACAACGACCCGGAGGTCATGGAGTTCCTCAACGGCGGCAAGCCCACGCCGCGCGAGGAGATCGTCGAGGAGACGCTGCCCTGGTTCATCACGCACGGCTTCTTCGTGGCCGTCGAGAAGCCGTCGGGAACGTTCCTCGGCTGGTTCCACCTGCGGGCACGCAAGGACGAGCCGGACGACGAGCCGGAGCTGGGCTACCGGCTGCACAAGTCCGCCTGGGGCAAGGGGTACGCGACCGAGGGCTCGCTCGCGCTGGTCGACAAGGCGTTCCGTGAGCTGGGCGCGCGCCGGGTCTACGCCCAGACGATGGCCGTGAACGTGCGGTCGCGGCGGGTCATGGAGAAGAGCGGGCTGCAGCACACCCGCACGTTCCACCTGGAATGGGACGAGCCACTGCCGGGCACCGAGCACGGCGAGGTGGAGTACGAGCTGACGCGCGCCGATTGGGAGACCCGCTGACCCCAACCTGGTGCACTGGTCGGACCAGTCGCTAGGGTGCCTCCATGGGATATGACGCGCTGTTCCGCCTGGATGGGCGGCGGGCCGTGGTGATCGGGGCAGGAAGCGGGATCGGCAGGGAGGCGGCGCTGGCGCTGGCCGCCCACGGGGCTTCGGTGGTGTGCGCCGACCGCGATCTGGACTCGGCGGAGAAGACCGCGGCCGCATGCGGTGGGGCCGCCCGGCTGCTCGACGTGCTGGACGCCGCGGAGGTGCGCAGGGCGGCCGAGGAGGAGCCCGCCGACGTGCTGGTGTTCACCGCCGCCACGAACGTCCGCAAGCGGCTGCTCGACTACTCCGGCGAGGAGTTCGACCGGGTGGTCGGCCTGAACCTGCGCGCCTCGTTCGACGTGGTGCGCGCGTTCGGGGCGGGCATGGTCGAGCGGGGGCGCGGGTCGATCATCGGGTTCGCGTCGATCCGCGCGTCCGTGACCGAGCCCGGGCAGAGCGTCTACTCGGCCACCAAGGCGGGCCTCGTGCAGCTGCTGCGCACGGCCGCCGCCGAGTTCGGGCCGCACGGGGTGCGGGTCAACGCCATCGCGCCCGGCGTCGTGGAGACGCCGCTGACCAAGCAGATCAAGGACAACCCCGGCTGGTACGACGCGTACGCCGCCAAGAGCGCCCTCGGCCGGTGGGCGAGGGCGGAGGAGATGGCCGGGGCGGTGGTCTACCTGGCGAGCGACGCGGCGAGCTTCGTGACCGGCTCCGTGCTGTACGTGGACGGCGGCTGGACGGCCGTGGACGGCCGCTTCGACCCGCCCAACTAGGCGGCGGCAGAACGCCGGTCGTGCACGGTCCCGGATTTCCACGACCGTGCACGACCCGGCGGAACGCGGGTCCGATGCCCGCTATGAGGGCCGGATGATGGCCATTCTGGTCACGGTCAGCTCCTCGATGGCGAACCGCGGACCCTCGCGCCCGATGCCGGAGTCCTTCACGCCGCCGTACGGCATGTTGTCCGCCCTGAACCCCGGCACCTCGTTGACCACCACTCCCCCTGCCTCGATCCGCTCGATCGCGGCGAAGGCCGTGGCCAGCGACCGGGTGAAGACCGCCGCGTGCAGGCCGTACCTGGACCGGTTCACGGCGGCGAAGGCGGCGTCGAGGTCGGGCACCGAGCGCACGACCACCACGGGCCCGAAGATCTCCTCGTCCCAGGCTGCGGCCCCGTCGGCGACGCCGGCGAGCACGGTCGGGGCGATGGCCCGGCCCTCGCGGTGCCCGCCCGTGACCGGCTCGCCGCCCGACTCGGAGATCCACTCCAGGACGCGGTCGGTGGCGGCCTGGTCGATCAGCGGGGCGACGCGGGTCTCCGGCAGGCGGGGGTCGCCGACGGTGACGTTCTTGACGCGCTCGGCCAGCAGGGACACGAACCGCTCGCGTACGGGCTCCTCGACCAGCACCCGCTGGACGGAGATGCACGCCTGGCCGGAGGCGTAGTAGCCGCCGCGCACGACGGCGTCGGCGGCGGCCTCCAGGTCGGCGTCGGCCGCCACGACGAGCGCGGCGTTCGACCCCAGCTCCAGCAGGACCTTCGTGGGGGCGGCGTTGCGGGCGATGGCGTGCCCGGCGGCGGCCGAGCCGGTGAACGAGACCGCGCCGATCCGCCGGTCCTCCACCAGCGTCCGGCCGACCTCGACGTCCCCGGTGACGAGCTGCACGGCTCGCGGGGGGAGCGCGTTCGCCGAGCGGATGAGGTGTACCAGCCAGAGCGTGGCCAGCGGCGTCGTGGGGGCGGGCTTGACGATCACGGGGCAGCCCGCGGCCACGGCGGGGGCGATCTTGTGGGCGGCGAGGAGCAGGGGGTAGTTGAAGCCGGTGATCCCGACGACCACCCCGATCGGGCGGCGCGTCCAGAACCCGATCAGGCCCTCGCCCGAGGGCAGGAGGTCGAGCGGGACGGTCTCGCCGTGCAGCCTGGCCACCTCCTCGGCGGCCGTGACGAGGGTGACGAGCGTCCTGGCGACCTCGACCTTGCAGTCGGCCAGGGGCTTGCCGGTCTCGAGCACCAGCAGGCGCTCGAACTCCTCGCGGTTGGCCTCGACGGCGTCGTGGGCCTTCATGAGGGCGGCACGGCGGGCGTGCGACGGCAGCGCCGCCATGGCGGGCGCCACGGCGAGCGCCTCGTCCAGGGCCCGCTCGGCGAGGGCCTTCGTGCCCCTCGGGGCCTTCGCCACCGGGGAGCCGTCGTAGGGGAAGGTGATGTCGTCGGTCTCCGCCGTCTCCACCCATCCGTCGCCGATGGGCAGGCCGGACGGCCATGCGATGTCGATGGTCATGGCTGCTTCCGTAGAGCGCTGGGGAACACGTCGAGGTACGCGGGCGCGTCCTCGCGACCGGTGGCGGCGAGGACGGCGTGCGCGATGGCGCGGCTGAACACGTCGGCTCCGGCGGCCAGGACCTCTTGGAGGGTGTCGTGGCCGGGCTCGGGGCGGGCGCAGGTGGCCAGGCCGAAGATCGTGTCGCCGTCGGTCATGGTGTGGGCCGGTCTGATCGCCCTGGCCAGGCCGTCGTGGGCGACCGCTGCGAGCTTGCCGCACTGGGCCTTGGTGAGGGTGAGGTCGGTGGCCACCACGCCGATGGTGGTGTTGAACGACGGGGCGTTCTCGGGGTGCCATGCGTCGAGCTCCGCCTGGCGTGGGGGTTGGAGGTGGTCGAACTCGCCGGGGAGACCGTACCTGGCGCCCGCGACGGTGCCGTCCCGGGGGTCGAGGACCGCGCCCACGGGGTTGGCGACGACGAGCGCGGCCACAGTGGTGCCGTCCTGGAGCACGACGCTCGCCGTCCCCACGCCACCGGCCAGGCCACCCGCCCGTGCCCCGGTGCCCGCTCCGATCGACCCGCTCGCCGCCGGGGTCGCCGTCCTTTCGGAGAGCCCCCCGGCGCCGTCCGGCGACCCGCCGTGCAGAGGCCCCTTCCTCTTTCTTCTCCCCAAGGGGACACCGGCCGCCAGCGGCGGGAGAGCGTCCACCTGACCGTCCGGGGTCGCGGTTCCGAGGGGGAAGGGTGCGGCGGCGTCGTAGGCGGCCGTGCCCAGGGACGCGTCGGGGACGGCGCGGAACGTGCCACCGCGCCCGAGGTCGAAGATGACCGCGGCCGGGACGATGGGCACCACGCCGCCGGCCACCGGGTACCCGATGCCCGCGTCGGCCAGCCGGTCCACCACCCCGCAGGCCGCCGACAGCCCGTACGCGCTCCCGCCGGTCAGCACCACGGCATGGACACGCGACACGAGGTTGCGCGGATCCAGGAGCTCCGTCTCGCGAGTCCCAGGCGCGGCGCCCCGGACGTCAACCCCCGCCACGGCCCCTGAGGGAGGGGTCAGGACGACGGTGGTGCCCGTGAGGTAGCCGCCCCCGACCCGCTGCGCGTGGCCGACCCGGAGGCCGGCCACGTCGACCAGCGAGTTGGAGGGCCCGGGACGCATCAGAAGTCACCGTTCAAGAACCGCCGGGCCGCCTCGGCGAAGACGCGGGTGCACTGGACGATCTCGGCGACCTCGACGAACTCGTCCGCCTGGTGCGCGATCCACTTCCCGCCGGGCCCGTACACGACCGACGGGATCCCGCCCCAGTGCGTCAGCACGGTCCCGTCCGTGGACCCGGGCACCCCGCCGTAGACCGGCTCCGCGCCGGTGACGGAACGGTGGGCGGCGGCCAGCGCGGCCACCACCGGGTCGGACACGGGCACGTTCACCGGCGGCCGGTCCACCAGCACCGACACCTCGGCCGCGATCCCGTCGTAGGAGGCCAGCGAGGCCACCCGGTCGGCGATCAGCTTGTGCTCGACCCCGGGGATCGTCCGCACGTCCACGTACACCGACGCGACAGCCGGGATCACGTTGACCTGCTCCTCGGAGCCGGCTTGCAGCACGGTCGGCGTGACGTACACCTCGCCGAGGTGCTCGTGCGCCGGATGGTGGCCCTGCAGCTCCTCCTGCAGCGACCTCAGCCCCACCAGCAGCGAGCCCACCGCCGGGAGGGGGTTGCGGCCGTGCTGCGGCATCGCGCCGTGCGCCATCTTGCCGGTGAAGTCCACCCGCAGCCGCAGCGCCCCCTTGGCCACCGCGCAGATCTCGCCTGCCTCGGGCTCGGCCACGATCGCGCCGTCCACGTCGGCGGTGAGCCCCTCGGAGACGAAGTGGTGAGCGCCGATCATGAGGCCTTCCTCGTCGGCCAGCGCGCACACCTTGATCCGCCCGGGGAACGGTCCAGCCAGCTGCAGCGCCCGGGTGGCGTAGAGGGTGGCGGCCAGGCCGGACTTCATGTCGGCGCTGCCCCGCCCCCACAACTTCCCGTCGCTGATCTCCCCGCCGAACGGGTTTACGGTCCAGGTGGACAGGTCGCCCTCGGTCACCACGTCCGTGTGGCCCTCGAACATCAGCGTCGGGCCGTCACCGCCGCCGCCCTCGACCACGGCCACCACGTTGGGCCGGTCGGGCTCGACCTCGTACACGGTGGGCTCCCAGCCCCATTCCCGCATCCTGGCCGCCACCAGCTCGGCGGCGGCCCGCTCACGCCGCCCGGGGTCGTTGGTGCTGGGGATCCGCACCAGCGCCTGGGTGAACTCCACCACTCCGTCGGCATCGACGTCGATCAAAACAATCCCTCCAGAGTCGGTACGGCCTGCAGCAACGTACGCGTGTAGGGGTGGGCGGGCGCGGCCCAGACCTCGTCCACCGGCCCGTCCTCCACGATCTCCCCGTGGCTCATGACCGCGACCGTCTCGCACACGTGCCGCACCACGGACAGGTCGTGCGAGACGAAGACGAGCGTGAGCCCCAGCTCGTCCACGAGGTCGGCGAGCAGGTTGAGTATCTGCCCGCGTACGGAGACGTCCAGGGCGCTCACCGGCTCGTCGGCGACCAGCACCTTCGGCCGGGGGGCGAGCGCGCGGGCGATGGCGATGCGCTGCCGCTGCCCGCCGGAGAACTGGTGCGGGTACCGGTCGGCGGCCGACGCGGGCAGCCCGACCCCCTCCAGCAGCTCGGCCACGCGGTCACCGACCGGCAGGCCGAGGGCGGCGAGCGGCTCGGCGACGAGGTCGCGCACGCGCATGCGGGGGTCGAGCGAGCTCATCGGGTCCTGGAAGACGATCTGGAGGTTCTCCCGGAGGAAGCGCAGCCGCCGCTCCGGCCTGCCGGCGATCTCCTGGCCGTCGAAGCGGATGGATCCGCTGGTCGGCTGGTCGAGGCCGCAGAGCAGGCGCAGCAGCGTCGACTTGCCCGAGCCGGACTCGCCCACGATGCCGTACCGCTCGCCCCTCCTCACCGTGAGGGAGACCTCCTTGAGCGCCTGCACGGCGGCGGCCGGCTTGGTGAGCGAGGTGCGGGGCCGGTGGTAGACGCGGCTGACGTTCCGGGCCTCAATCAGCGGGGTGCCAGCATGCGAAGGCATGGACGTCTCCTGTCAGCGCCGGTACGTCGTCGCACTTGGTGGTGGCGTGCGGGCAGCGGTTCCTGAAGACGCAGCCGTCGGGGAACTGCCCGGCCGGTGGCACGCTGCCCTTGATGGTGGGCAGCCGGGTGCCGCGCGGGGTGAGCTTGGAGGCGGCCAGCAGGCCCTCGGTGTAGCGGTGGCGGGGGCTGGTGAAGACCTCGCCGATGGGGCCGCTCTCGACGACGCGTCCGCCGTACATGACCAGGACCCGCTCGCAGACGGAGGCGACGACGGCGAGGTCGTGGGTGATGAACAGCAGCGCGGGCGCGACCTCGGCGATCAGCTCCAGCATCTGCTTCTGCACGGTGACGTCGAGCGCCGTGGTGGGCTCGTCGCAGATGAGCAGCTCGGGCTCGTTGGCCAGGGCGATGGCGAGCATGACGCGCTGCCGCTGGCCGCCGGAGAGCTGGTGCGGGTACGCGCGGGCGATCTGCGCGGGCTCGGGCAGGCGTACGCGTTCCAGCAGGTGGAGCGCCCGTTCGCGGGCCTCCTGGCGGGAGCGGCCGTGCAGGGTCATGACCTCGGCGACCTGGGCGCCGATGCGCATGAGCGGGTTCAGCGCGGTCATCGGCTCCTGGAAGACCATGGAGACGTCCTGGCCGCGCAGGCGCTTCAAGCGGCTCTCCGGCACGCCGACCAGGTCGTGCTCGCCCATCCTTGCCTTGCCCGTGGCGGTGACGCCCTCCGGGAGCAGGCCCATGAGCGACAGCGCGGTCAGGGACTTGCCGGAGCCGGACTCGCCGATCAGCCCGACCCGTTCGCCGGGCGCGATGGCGAACGACACCTCGTGGACGAGCTCCAGCTCGTCCGCCCGTACGGTCAGCCCCTCAACTCTCAGCACGGATCCTCCTGAGCTTCGGGTCGAGGTAGTCACGCAGTCCGTCGCCCAGGAGGTTGAAGCCGAGCACGGCCAGTGCGATCGCCAGGCCCGGCCAGAGGGCCAGGCGCGGGGTCGAGAACAGCAGCTCCTGCGACTCCTGCAGCATCCGCCCCCACGACGGGGTCGGCGGGCGGGTGCCGAAGCCGAGGAACGACAGCGCCGCCTCGGCCAGGATCGCGATCGCGAACGACACCGACGCCTGGACAATGAGCACGGAGCCGATGTTCGGCAGCACGTGCCGCACGGCGATGGCCGTGCGGCGGCGCCCGGCGGCCCTGGCGGCGAGGATGTAGTCGGTCACCATGACCTGGAGCGTGGCGGCGCGCGCCACCCGGGCGAACGCGGGCACGGTGGCCACGCCGATCGCGATCATCGCGGTGAGCGTGCCCGCCCCGTAGACCGCGCCGAGCATGACGGCCAGCAGCAGCGCCGGGAACGCGAACACCAGGTCGTTGACCCGCATGATCAGCTCGGAGAGCCAGCCGCGCGGCGTCATCCCGGCGACCACGCCGAGCGGCGTGCCGATGACGGCGGCGATGCCGACGGCCACGATGCCGACGTAGAGGGTGGTCCTGGCGCCGACCATGAGCTGGCTGAACGTGTCGCGGCCGAACTTGTCGGCCCCCAGGAGGTAGCCGCCGCCCGGCTGCTGGAGCTTGCGCGCGGCGTCCACGAGCGTCGGGTCGTGCGGCGTCCAGAAGAACGACACGACCGCCGCCAGCACCACGAGCCCGACCAGCACTCCGCCGGCCACCAGCCCGGCGTTGATCCGGCCCCTCATCGCAGCCTCGGGTCGAGCAGGTGGTAGGCCACGTCCACCACGAAATTGATCAGCAGCACGGCCACCACCAGCACCATCACCACGCCTTGAACGAGCAGCAGGTCGCGCCCGGCGACGCCGTTGAGCAGCAGGTCGCCGAGGCCGGGGATGACGAAGACCCGCTCGACCACGACCGCGCCGATCAGGAGTGTGGCCAGTTGCAGGCCGAGCACGGTGACGACGGGGATCGAGGCGTTGCGCAGGCCGTGCCGCCACAGGGCGCCGGTGCTGCCCCTGCCCTTGGCCCGGGCCGTGCGCAGGTAGTCCTCGCGCATCACGTCGAGCACGGCGCTGCGCACGTACCGGGTGAGCACCGCGCCCTGCACGAGCCCGAGCGACAACCACGGCAGCAGCAGGCTGCGCAGCCACTCCCCCGGGTTCTCGGCGATCGGCACGTAGCCGCCGGACGGCAGCGCCTGGGCCTGCACGGCGAACACGAACACCAGCAGGATGCCCGCCAGGAACGCCGGGATCGCGATGCCGACCTGGCTGACCGCGCTGATGGCCGCCCCGAGGGGGTTGCGGTGGTGCACGGCGGCGAACGTGCCCAGCGGCACCGCGATGGCCAGCGCCACCGCCATGCCGCCGAGCACGAGCACGGCCGTGACGCCGAGCCGGTCGCTGATCTGCGGGCCGATGGGCGAGCTCGTCACGTACGAGGTGCCGAAGTCGCCGTGGACGAGCCCGCCGAACCAGTCGAGGAACTGCACGACCGGCGCCCGGTCGGTGCCGAACTGCTTGCGCAGCGCCGCCACCGCGTCGGGGGTGGCGTTCACGCCGAGCGCGATCTCGGCCGGGTCGCCGGGCAGCAGGGCCATGAACGCGAACACCACCACGCCGGCCACGGCGGTGCTCGCGACGAGCACCGCCAGGCGTTTGATCAGGTAAAGCGTCACTGCTGCTTGGAGAGTGCGGTGAAGTCGAAGGACTCGGCGATGGCGTTCTTCGGCAGCCCGGTGACGCCCTTCTTCGCCACGATCAGGTTCGGGAAGAGGAAGAGCCAGTCGGCCGCCGCGTCGTCGGACAGCAGCTTGGCGGCCTTCTTCAGGTCGTCGGTCTGCTGCTGCTCGGTGCCCTCGTCGGCGGAGGCGAGCAGCTTGCCGAACTCGGGGTTGTCGTAGCGGAAGTAGTACGACTTATCGGCAAATATGCCCATGTCGCGGGGTTCGACGTGATTGATGATGGACAAGTCGTAGTCGCCTTGCTTGAACACCACGTCCAGCCAGCGGGCCGGGAACTCCAGGGGCTCGATCTCGGCGTTGATGCCCACCTGCGCGAGCTGCGACTTGACGACCTGGGCGCTTGCCACCGCGTACGGCAGGTTGGGGATGCGCATCTTGACGCTGAGCGTCTTGCCGCCGAGCAGCTGCTTGGCCTTGGCCGGGTCGTACGGGTAGTCGCCCGTGCGGTCCTCGTACCAGGGGTCGGTGGGCGGCACCATCGAGCCGATCAGCTGGCCGCGCCCGGCCCAGGCGGTCTCCAGCAGCGCCTTGTGGTCGATCGCGTAGCGGACGGCCTGCCTGGCCTTCTTGTCGTCGAACGGCGGGCGGCTGTTGTTCATCGACAGCACGACCTCGCCGTTCGTGGTGCCCTCGACCGTCTGGAAGCGGTTGGGGTCGGCGAACTGCTGCAGCGACTCCGGCGCCTGCACACTGGAGATGACGTCGATGCCGCCGGTCAGCAGCGCGTTGTTCATCGCCGTGGCGTCCTTGAAGTACTTCAGCGTGATCGACGACAGCGACGGCTTCGTGCCCCAGTAGGAGGGGTTCGCGCTGAGCTGGATGGAGTCGCCGCGCCGCCACGAGCCGAGCGTGTACGGGCCGGTGCCGACGGGCTTGTTGGCCAGGTCGGCGACCCCGGTCCGGCTGAACATGGCACCGAGCCTGGTGGCCATCGAGTAGAGGAAGCCGTTGCTCGGCTTCTTGAGCGTGACGACGGCGGTGGAGTCGTCCTTCTTCTCCACCTTGTCGACGACGTCGAGCTGGGCCTTGATCTTGAGCTTCCAGTCCGTCTTCACCCGGTCGAGCGAGAACACCACGTCGTCGGCCGTGAACGGCGCGCCGCTGCTGAACTTGACGTTCTTGCGCAACGTGAACGTGTAGGTCTTCCGGTCGGGCGAGACCTCCCACTTCTCGGCGAGCAGCGGCACGATCTTGCCGTCCTGGTCGAGCTTGACCAGGCCCTCGTAGACGTTGACCAGCAGCGCCTGGGGAATGGCGGCGCCCTCGGTCGAGGTGAAGTCCAGGTTCGCGGGCTCGGCCACGAATCCCACGGACAACGTCTGGGTCTGGGGAGTGGAGCTGCCACCGCCGCTGGAGGTGCCGCCACAGGCGGCCGTGGCCAGCAGGAGACCGCCGGCGGCGATCCAGATCCCGATTCGCCTCATGTCTTACAGCCTCCTGGCTAGTGCACTGGTCGGACCAGTAGGCTACGCACATTGCCAGTCGACGGCGGCTCGGGTCAAGGGGGCTTACATGGGTGGTCCACGTTTCGAGCCGGTGCGTACCGTACGGGCCTACGAACGGGTGGTGGAGCAGGTCGAGGAGGCCATCGAGAGCGGCTCGCTCTCACCGGGCGAGAGGCTGCCGAGTGAGCGGGAGCTCATGGTGCAGTTCTCGGTCAGCCGGTCCACCGTGCGCGAGGCGCTGCGGGTGCTCCAGGCACGCGGCCTGGTGCGGTCACGGCCCGGGGACCCGAACGGGGCGGAGGTGCTGCCGTTCTCGCCCGCCGCGCTGCACAAGTCGATGACGACCCTGGCCAGGGTGGAGGAGCTGTCGCTGGCCGAGCTGGTGCAGTTCAGGATGGTGCTCGACTCCTCGGCCATCCTGCTGGCCGCGCGGCTGCGCACCGACGCGGAGCTCGCCGAGATGGCCTCGGCCGTCTCGTCCATGCGGGAGGCCGTGGAGGCGGGCCGGGACGCGTTCGGCGAGGCCGACGTGGCCTTCCACGACGCGGTGGCGCGGGCGAGCGGCAACAAGCTCATCCAGATCTGCACGGACGTGGTCCGCTCGATCGTGCTCAAGCTGGTCTCGGAGAAGATCGCCCACGCTGACGACCGGGAGGCGCTGATGCGGCAGAGCATCCAGCACCACGAGGAGGTGCTGGACGCCATGCGGGCGGGCGACGGCCCGCTGGCCGCCCGGCTGTCCAGGAAGGCGATGTACGACTACTACGCGGGCTACGTCCCGGCCGGCGAGCGCTCCTCCCTCCGGGCCCTGCTGGACTGATGCCTTCCGCGTGTCGCGTGGGCGTGGGACCGCCCAGGTCGGCGAAGGTAGCGGGTGTTATGTTGCGTGCGTGGCGGGCGTGGATGGGGATGAGCTGATAGAGGCCTTTCTGCGCGAGCCGCGCCGCTACACCAGCCACCAGGTCGCCTACATGGCGGGGGTGCCGGTCTACCGCGCGCGGCGGTACTGGCGTGCCCTGGGCTTCGCCAACGTGGCCGACGACGCGGTCGAGTTCACCGATTCCGACGTGGAGGCGCTGCGGATCATGCTCGACCTGGTCGGTTCGGGCGTCTACAGCGAGGAGCACATGCTGCTGGTGGCCCGCTCGCTCGGCAGCGCGACCACCAGGCTGGCCGAGTCGCAGGCCGAGCTGGGCGTCGAGACCCTCGACCAGGCGGGCGTCCCGCTGGCGGAGCGCCCACGGGCCTGGCGGCGCCGGGCCGAGATCGTGGTGCCCGAGCTCGCGCGGCTGCTCGTCTACGCCTGGCAGCGCCAGCTCGCCGCCGCGGCGGGGCGCATCGCCGAGCAGGACATGAGCGCGGTACGCCTGGCCGTCGGCTTCGCCGATCTGGTCGCGTTCACCCGGCTGAGCAGGCAGATCACTGGGAGCGAGCTGTCCAGGCTGATCGACAGGTTCGAGGGGCGCTCGGCCGACATCGTGACCTCGACCGGCGGGCGGGTGGTCAAGACGCTGGGCGACTCCGTGCTGTTCGTGGCCGACCAGGCGCACGTGGCGGCGGAGATCGCGCTGCGCCTGGTGGAGACGCACGCGCGGATCAAGGACATGCCCGAGCTGCGGGTGGGGCTGGCGTCCGGCCCGGTGATCTGGCGCATGGGGGACGTGTTCGGCACCACGGTGAATCTGGCCAGCAGGCTCACGGCCCTGTCGCTGCCGGGGACGATCCTGGCGGATCCCCAGTTCGCGGAGGAACTGGAAGGTGACCGGGCGTTCCAGCTACGGGAGGTCAACCGGCTGTCGGTGCGCGGGCTGGGCGAGCTGGCCCCCTTCACGGTGACCCGCGCCGGCTCGGTCTGACCCTGAGGTTCGTCGGGCCGCGGGCAACCTCGTGTCGCGCTCGATGCGTCACTACCGTCGGTAGGCTCCGATCAGAAGGCGGATCAAGTTGGCGGATAGGGCGATATTTCAGGACTTTGTGGTGGCCCGGTCGGACCGGCTGTTACGCACCGCGTACCTGCTGACCCACGACTGGGCGACGGCGGAGGACCTGCTGCAGGAGTCGCTGGCCAAGGCGTGGTTCGCCTGGCCGGGCATCGACGAGCCCGAGGCGTACGTGCGCAGGGTCCTGGTGACCACGTACACGTCCTGGTGGCGCCGCAGGTGGCGCACGGAGCTGCCCAGCGGCGACCTGCCGGACGAGCCCGCGCGCGACGACGCGGGCCGGCGCGAGGAGCTGTGGGAGGCGGTCGGCCGGCTGCCCGCCAAGCAGCGCGCGGTGATCGTGCTGCGTTTCTACGAGGACCTGCCTGTGGCGGAGGTGGCCAGGCTGCTGGGCTGCCAGGAGGGCACGGTCAAGAGCCAGACCGCGAAGGCGCTGGCCAAGCTGCGAGTGGACGAGTCGATCGTGAAGGAGCTGCACCGATGACCGTGCAAGACCTGCGTGACGTCCTGCGGGAGCGAGCCGAGTCCCCGTCGCCGGCGAACCCGTACCGGCACGACGAGGTCCGCTCCCGCATCCGCAGGACCAGCCTGCGCAGGCGCGTGACGGCGGGCGCAGGGGCGGTGGCGGTCATCGCGGCCGGCATCTACCTCCTCCCCGGTACGGCCACCGCGCCGGACCGCGACACGACCGCGACGGCCACGACGGCGGCCCAGCCCGCCGGGCTGCCGGAGTCGTTCACCTCGGCTGACGGCACCGCGTACCGCCGTCTGGCCACCGCCATGCTCAAGGACGGCGAGGCGAAGACGTCGGTCAAGGTCCCCGTCTCCGGCAAGCCGCTGGAGGTGGCCGCGGCGTGCGATGGCGATGAGGGCAGCCCGGCGCCGAATGTCTCCGTGGACGGCCGCGACGACCCCCAATCCAGCTTCACACCATGCGAGAAGGGGATGAGTCTGCTCCCCCTGACCAGGATCCAGCCCGGCGCCACGGGGGCCACGGTCACGTTCGACACGACCGTCTACGGCTCGCCGGGCTGCGATCAGGAGAAGGGCGGGCGCTGCGGGCCCGTCGTGCCGCAGGGGACCAGCTGGAGGCTTGCCGTCTACGAATGGACGCCGCCCGGCCGCCGGGTCCAGCCCGAGCGGGGCGAGGTTCTCCCCGCCCGGCTGGAAGGCTGGAAGCTGGCCCGCTCCGCGACGGGTGTGTCGGACAGGGATCAGTCGTTCTCGCTGGTGGTCAAGAGCGAGAGCGGGAAGATCGCCATCGAGCAGCTCTGTGCGGGTGACCTGGCCATGCGGGCGTGGTTCACGTACACGATGGATGTCCAGGGGTCCACCACCACCACGACTTGTGCCGTCTGGAAGACAGGCCCGTTCCCCATGGCCATGGCCGAGTTCCAGGTGCCCAAGGGCAAGCGGGTGACGATCAAGGGGCGGACGGGCGTCTGGGGCGAGTCCACCAATCGCCCGGTTCGCTGGTCGGTGGGGGTTTACGTAAAGTAGATCGCGTGACGGAACGCGCTGCCATCGAGGGCAGGCTGGTGGACGCCGACGCGCGCTTCATGCTCCACGCGCGCTACGGCCACTTCACCGCCATGCAGGTCAGGGATCGCCGGGTGCGCGGGCTCGACCTGCACTTCGAGCGGCTGGAGGCGGCCAACGCCGAGCTGTTCGGCCTGCCGCTCGACCGGGCCGAGGTGCTCGGCTCCATCAGGGCCGTGCTCGGCGACGACGTACGGGACGCGAGCGTGCGGGTGTACGTCGTCGAGACCGACCGGCCGCACGTGATCGCGACCGCCGCCCCGCCCCACGAGGCGCCCAGCGGCCCGCAGAGCGTGCAGCCGGTCCCCTACCAGCGCTATCTGCCGCACATCAAGCAGGCGTCGGGCATGCTGCAAGCCCACGTCGGGCGGCTGGTCGGGCGTGCGGGCTTCGACGAGGCGCTGCTCACCACCGAGGACGGCCTGATCAGCGAGGGCTCGATCACCAACCTGGGCGCGTTCGCCGGCGGCCGGCTGATCTGGCCGGACGCGCCGATGCTGCACGGCATCACGATGCGACTGCTGGAGCGGATGGACGTCCCGCAGGAGCGGCGGCCGGTCAAGGTCGCCGACCTGCCGGGATTCGACCAGGTCTTCCTCTGCAACTCCTGGGGCGTGTGGCCGGTCGGCCGGGTGGACGACGTGCCGCTGCCCCAGGACGACACGCTGATGAGCCGGCTGCACGACCACTATGACCGCATTGCCGGAGATCCTCTGGATTGAGCCGTTTGCGGGGTACGATCGCCGAAATCGTTCTGCGATCAAAGGAAAACCCCGCATGACGACTCGCCGGCACGCCATCGGTGATCTTCTCCGTCGTTCCGCCGCCCGCTACCCAGGCAAGACCGCCATCGTCTACGGCGGCCTGCGGCAGAGCTACGCCGACCTCGACCTCGCGGTGAACCGCACGGCCAACGCCCTGGCCGCGCGCGGCGTCGGCAAGGGCGACCGGTTCGCCGTCTTCAGCCACAACAACCACGCGTTCGTGGTGACGTACTTCGCGCTGGCGCGGCTGGGCGCGATCTCCGTGCCGATCAACTTCATGCTCGGATCGGCCGAGGTCGCGTACATCCTGGAGCATTCGGGAGCGAGCGGGATGCTCGTGGAGGAGGCGCTCCTCCCGGTCGCCGAGGCGGCCGTCGGGGCCCAGGTCAGGGTGCGCGGCGTGATCGGGTCGGCGGACGGCTGGGAGCCGTTCGCGGAGTGGGCGGCCTTCGGCGACGCGTCGGAGCCGCAGGTGGAGATCGCCGACGACGACCCGATCCAGCTCATGTACACCAGCGGCACCGAGTCCCGCCCCAAGGGCGCCACGCTGTCGAGCCGCAGCCTGATCGCCCAGTACGTCACGTGCGTGGTGGACGGCGAGATGAGCCACCACGACGTCGAGGTGCACGCCCTGCCCCTCTACCACTGCGCCCAGCTCCACTGCTTCCTGACGCCCGGCATCTACCTCGGCGCCACCAACATCGTGCTGCCCGGCCCGAGCCCCGCGGCGATCCTGGCCACGATCGAGGGCGAGCGGGCCACCAAGCTCTTCTGCCCGCCCACCGTCTGGATCAGCCTGCTGCGCCACCCCGACTTCGGCCGCCGCGACCTGTCGTCCCTGCGCAAGGGCTACTACGGCGCCTCGATCATGCCCGTGGAGGTGCTGAAGGAGATCGCCACCCGCCTGCCGGACGTCCGCCTGTTCAACTTCTACGGCCAGACCGAGATGGCCCCGGTCGCCACGATCCTCGGCCCGGAGGAGCAGCTCACCCGGCTCGGCTCGGCCGGCAGGGCCGCCCTCAACGTCGAGACCAGGATCGTCGACGACCAGGACCGGCCCGTGCCGGCCGGCGCGGTCGGCGAGATCGTCCACCGCAGCCCGCACGCCATGCTCGGCTACTGGAACGACCCCGCCAAGACCGCGGAGGCGTTCAGGGGCGGCTGGTTCCACAGCGGCGACCTCGGCGTCATGGACGCCGACGGCTACCTGTCCGTGGTGGACAGGAAGAAGGACATGATCAAGTCGGGCGGCGAGAACGTGGCGAGCCGCGAGGTGGAGGAGGCCATCTACCAGCATCCGGCGGTGGCGGAGGCGGCGGTGTTCGGGGTGCCGGACGAGAAGTGGATCGAGGCGGTGACGGCCGCGGTGGTCCTGCGCGAGGCGGCGGGGGTGACCGAGGCCGAGCTGACCGCGTTCCTGCGGGAGCGGCTGGCGGCCTTCAAGACGCCCAAGCGGGTGGTGTTCGTGGACGCCCTGCCCAAGAACGCCTCGGGCAAGGTGCTCAAGCGGGAGCTGCGCGACGCGTTCCCCGCGTAGTTCAGGGGGCCTTACCGAGGAGGTCGGCGGCGATCTGGCGGATCACCACGCGCTGGATCTTGCCGGTCGCCGTCTTCGGCAGCTCGTCCAGGACCAGGACCTCGCGGGGGCGCTTGAAGGAGGCCAGACCGTCCCGGCAGAATCCGATGAGCTCGCCGGCGTCCACCGTGCGGCCCGGAGCGGACACCACGCAGGCCACCGGCTTCTCCAGCCCCTCGTTGTCGATGTAGGCCACGACGGCGCATTCGCCCACCGACTCGTGCTGGAGCAGCCTGGCCTCGACCTCCATCGGCGACACCCAGATGCCGCCCGCCTTGATCATGTCGTTGGAGCGGCCGAGGCACTGGAAGAAGCCGTCCTCGCCCCTGATGTAGGTGTCTCCCGTACGCAGCCACTCTCCCAGGAACACCTGGCGGGTGGTGGCCGTGCGGCACCAGTAGCCGGTGGCCACCGAGTCGCCGCGGACGTACAGGTGGCCGGGCTCCCCGTCCTTGACGGGGACGCCGGACTCGTCGAGCAGCTTGGCCTCGTAGCCGGGTACGAGGGTTCCCGAGCTGCCCGGCCGCACCTGGCCCGGGCGGTTGGAGATGAAGATGTGCAGCGCCTCCGTGGATCCGAGGCCGTCGATGATGTCCACCCCGAAGCGCTGGGTGAAGCGGCGGTGGATCTCGGCGGGCAGCGCCTCGCCTGCCGACACGGCCAGCCGTACCGACTCGAAGGCGTCGTCGGGGGCGTCGGAGGCGAGCAGCGCCGCGAAGAACGTCGGGCCCGCGAAGAACAGCGTCGGCCGCTCCTCCATCACCCGCGCGACCACTCCGGCGGGGGTCGGCCGCGCAGGGTCGAGGATCGTCGTGGCGCCCGCCGCCAGGGGGAAGAACATGGAGTTCCCGATGCCGTACGCGAAGAACAGCCGCGCGACCGAGAAGCACCGGTCGTCGGGGCGGATGCCGAGGATCTGGCGCCCGTACCCCTCGCAGACGTCCTGGATGGCGCCGTGCCGGTGCATGGCCGCCTTGGGAGCGCCGGTGGTGCCCGAGGTGTAGAGCCAGAGCCCGGGCGAGTCGCGCCAGCTGTCGTAGGCGTGGCTCGGCGTCCTCCCCGATTCCAGTACGTCGGACCACCGGCATACCGGCACCTCCGCCGCGGCTTCCGACGCGTCGGTGAGTGCTTCCGTATGGATGAGCACCGCCACGTCGGGGGTGTTCGGGACGGCCTCCAGCACTGCCGGCGCGAACTCGGGAGTGGCCACGACGACCCTCGCCCGAGAGTCGCGGATGAGCTCGGCGAGCTCGGCGGCGTTGTACATGGTGGAGACCGGTACGGCGACCGCGCCCATGCGCATGACGGCCAGGATCGTGATCACTGTCTCCGGGCGGTCGGACATGACGAGCAGGACCCGCTCCTCCGGCCTGACGCCAAGCGTCCGTAACCCGGCCGCGAAATCGGCGACGTGGGCGGCGAGCTGCGCGTAGGTCAACGTACCCGCGGGGCCGGTCACGGCGACGTGATCCCCTCGGCCCGCTTCGACCTGGCGGTCCACGAGAAAGACGCTGGCGTTGAACGATTCGGACGTCATGGGCGTCCCCATCCGCAGGCGTATATACGTAGCCAAATCTTCTACATGGAATTGATGGCCCGTCAATGACTTGTAGCATTGAAGTACCGAACGTCGTGCTCTCGAAAGGAGCCCTGTGCCCACCCCCTGGCCCTCCGGCGCCGGCGGCCGTCAGGCGAGCGCCAAGGCGCTGCTCCTGACCGTGTTCGGCGAGTTCGTCCTGCCGGACGGCAGGCCCGCGTGGACGTCGACGCTGCTGCACGTGCTCGGCGGTCTCGGCATGGAGGAGAAGTCGGCCCGGCAGGCCCTGTCGCGGATGGCGGCCGACGGGTGGATCTCCTCCGAGCGCTCCGGCAGGCGGGTGCGGTGGGCGCTGACGCGGCGCGGGCGCGAGTTCCTGGCGGAGGGGGCCGAGCGCATCTACGCCTTCGGGCGGCGCCGCGAGTCGTGGGACGGCCGCTGGGTCGTCCTGATCACCACCGTGCCTGAGTCCAGGAGGGAGCTGCGCCACCAGCTCCGCGCGGGCCTGAGCTGGGCGGGCTTCGGCAGCCCCGTGCCCGGGGTGTGGGTGAGCCCGCACGCCGCCCGCGAGGCCGAGGCCAAGCAGGTGGTCGAGGGGCTGGGGCTCGAGCTGTCGGCGTACTCCTTCAACGGGCCGTACGCGGGGATCGGCTCCGAGCGCACCCTCGTCGACCAGGCGTGGCATCTCGGGGAACTGGCGGCCCAGTACCAGGGCTTCCTCCAGGAGTTCGCCGGCCTGCGCCCCAAGCCGGGCGATCCCGTGCTGCTGGCCCAGATCCGCCTGGTGCACGCCTGGCGGCGCTTTCCGCGGCTGGACCCGGAGCTGCCCCTGGAGCTCCTGCCTCCGGACTGGATCGGCGTACGCGCCGCCAACGTCTTCAACGACCTCCACGACACCTGGCGCCCCGCCGCCCGAACCCGCTGGTCCGAGCTCTGCACGGACTGACCGTGGCTCCGGACGGCAGTCTCCGACGGAGCTCGCTGGACGACGGTGACCTCCGACGGGGCACTGCACGGACGGCGACCGCTCGCAGGGCACGCCGCGCCCCGTGATCCCCGGGCCGCGCGCGGCGGAGTCGGCGCGCCCCTCCCCTCCCTCAAGGAGCCCAGCCCCGACGGCGGGAGAGCAACCACCCGTTACGTCCCCTCGGAGATGACGCGCGCGCATGGCACAGCACCGTCGGCCATCCCCTTCCTCCGAGCGGCGGGAGCGACTTCCCGCTAAGAGGTCAGATGGACGTACTCGTACTCGAACGGCCGGCCGTTGATGCCGTTGCGGGGCGGCGCCACCCAGGCGGCGATCTTCCCCGGTTCGTAGACGGGACGCATCAGGGCCTGGACACGTGCCTTGTCCTGCGCCGTCGGCAACCAGCGCTCGCGGGACGCCTCCCAGGTCATGGGCTCGGCTACGCGTCCGTCCGGCGAGATGTGGTGCCCGGCGAACATACCCACCTGGCGGTTGAACCCCACATGCGGCAAGTAGAGCGTCGCGTCGAGACCGTAGTCGGCGAGAATCCGGTTCCACCGGTTGACGCCGGTGCCGCAGTCGGCGACGTACTCGCCGCGCAGGTCCGCGTTGAGCGCCGTGAGCGCGGGGAGCTCGACGCCGACCAGCCGTCCCTGATCGACCTGCGGCACGACGGCGACCGCCTCGGTGAGCAGGTGATCGTCCTTGCGCCGCTCCTCCTGCCACCGCCCTTTGAGCCCGGCGGTGAAGTAGTTGGCCACGTTGGTGGACGTTTCGCCGCCGAAGAGATCGAGGCTCACGCTGTAGTGGAAGTTGATGTACTTCTGGATGACGTCGAGCGGGATGCCGCCGTACTCCCAGATGTCGTCGCCGTCGTGCTCCCGCATGAGCTGCGCCGTACGCTCCACCACCCGATCCACGCCCGTGGTCCCCACGAACATGTGGTGGGCCTCCTCCTTGAGCATGAACTCGCAGGTACGGCTCAGCGGATCGAACGCCGACTCCTTGAGCGTGCCGAGCTGATACTTCCCATCCCGGTCGGTGAAGTACGTGAACATGTAGAACGACAGCCAGTCCGGCGTCTCCTCGTTGAAGGCACCCAGGATGCGCGGTGAGTCCTCGCTGCCCGAGTTGCGCATCAGGAGCGCCTCGGCCTCATCTCGCCCGGACCTGCCGAAATAGGCATGCAGCAGATAGACCATGGCCCACAGGTGCCGTCCTTCTTCCACGTTCACCTGGAAGAGGTTGCGCAGGTCGTAGAGCGACGGGGCGGTGAGGCCGAGGCGCCGCTGCTGCTCGACGCTGGCCGGTTCGGTGTCGCCCTGGATGACGATGAGCCGCTGCAGGTCCGCACGGTACTCGCCGGGGACCTGCTGCCAGACGGGCTGCCCCTTGTTCTGGCCGAACGCGATGCGCCGGTCGGTGTCACGCTCGGCGAGGAAGATGCCCCACCTGTACTCCGGCAACGCCACGTGGTCGAAATGCGCCCATCCTTCCCGCCCGACCGCGATGGCCGTCCGGAGATAGACGTCCTGGGTGGGCAGCGCCGGCCCCATGTCCGCCCACCACTGCAGGAAGCGAGGCTGCCACGACTCCAGTGCCCGCTGCAGGCGGCGGTCCTCGGCGAGGTTGACGTTGTTCGGTATGCGCTCGGAGTAGTCGATGGACATCTCAGACCCTCTTCCTCATACTTCGGCAGCCCGCGCCGGGATGCGCCTCACACCCGCGCCCGGTCGTACGCGGGCCGCTGACCGGTGCCGTAACGGCGCAGCGCGCCTTCAGGACTCGAGGCGTTGGGACGGGTGAAGATCCAGTTCTGCCAGACGGCGAGGCGGCCGAAGATCTTGGTTTCCATGGTCTCGGGGCCGGCGAAGCGGTGGTTGGCCTCCATGCCGGTGAGCGCGTCGGGGCTCAGCGCGGCACGTTCCTCCAGTGCCAGACGCACCTCGTCATCCCAGTCGATGTCGTCGGGAGCGAACGTCACCAGCCCCAGCTCCAGCGCCTCGGCCGCGTCGATCCGCCGCCCCGCCTCCTGCTCCAGCTTGACCACCTGATCAGGCTCGGCGTGGAACCGCGACGCGAGCCGGGACAGGCCGTTCCCCATGGGGTAGTCCCCGAAGTTGGCGCGCGTCAGCTGGATGGCGTTGGGTTCCCCGGGGTCGTCCAGCATGTACTGGCGATCGCAGGCCAGAGCCAGCTCCAGTAGCGGCCCGGCGAAGCAGCTGCCCGGCTCGATGAGCGCGATCAGGCTACGGCTTGTGACATC
This sequence comes from Nonomuraea sp. CA-141351, assembly GCF_050944675.1. Taxonomy (NCBI): domain Bacteria; kingdom Bacillati; phylum Actinomycetota; class Actinomycetes; order Streptosporangiales; family Streptosporangiaceae; genus Nonomuraea; species Nonomuraea sp. CA-141351. The sequence continues at coordinate 5,230,998 of NZ_CP191982.1, read as the reverse complement.
CAGCCGCTTCAACGTCCGCTTGAAGTAGTGCTTCATTTCGCCGTAGGGCCACTCGTCGCTCGTGATGTCGTACGCCAGGACCGCGTCGATGTCACCCTCGGTCCTGATCACCCACGTGCCCCGCTCGAGCTCGTTGGTCCGCAGCCGCAGGATGAGGTCGTCGAGCTCCCTGGTCATCCGCAGGAACCAGTGGTCCTCGCCGGCTTCGCCACCATCGGGTCCGCTGAGTCCGCCGGCGGCCTGAGCCCCGTTGCCCTTCCCGGGGCCGTACACGGTGATGGCGACCGTGTGATCGTCCAGCTCGGCCTTGACCGTCGAATACACGTAGCCGTCGGGGCGCAGCGCAGGCAAGGGGATGGGTGTGGCCTGGGCCGGGCGGTGGGAGCGGGCGGCGGCTTCGGCGGCGCGGCGGCGTACGGTCTCCTCGAACTTGCTGCGCGGCACCGCCTCATCGACGAGTTTCCACTCCACCGCGCGCCGCCCCCGCACCCCCTCGCTCCGGGTCGCGAACACGTCGGCAACGTCCTTGCGGACGCCGCGCTTGTCCGTGAGGCGGGTCAGGCCGCCCGTGCCCGGCAGAACGCCCAGCAGCGGGACCTCGGGCAGAGACACGGCCGTGGAGCCGTCGTCGACCAGGATGATCCGATCGCAGGCGAGGGCGATCTCGTAGCCGCCCCCGGCCGCGGTGCCGTTGATGGCGGCGAGGTACATCTGCCCGGAGTGAGCGGTCGCGTCCTCGATGGCGTTGCGGGTCTCGTTGGTGAACTTGCAGAAGTTGACCTTCCAGGCGTGCGACGACTGCGCGAGCATGCGGATGTTCGCGCCCGCGCAGAACACCTTGTCCAGCCCTCCGGTGATGACGACCGCGCGGACCTGCGGGTGCTCGAAGCGGAGGCGCTGGACCACGTCGTGGAGCTCGATGTCCACTCCGAGGTCGTACGAGTTGAGCTTGAGGTCGTACCCGGGGACGATGCCGCCGCTCTCATCGACCTTGAGCACGATCCTGGCGATCTCGCCGTCCACCTCCAGCCGAATGTGGCGGTACCGGCCTGGATCGGTGTCGAACGACACCTCTGGGTGTCCGGTCATGCCTTCAAGTTCAACAGCGACCGCTAGTCGCGTCAAGAGTATGTAGTACTTTTGAAGTAGATGCGCAGTGCGTTGCCCGCGAGGGCCATGGCGAGGGTGTCGTCGTCGAGGCCGAGATCCGCCAGGGCGCGGGCGTTGCGCGCTATGCCGGGCACGCCGGGCCAGTCGGTGGCGAAGACGAACTTGCGGGCCAGCCGCCGCAGGTCGAACCGCTGGTAGTAGTCGGGCAGCCGGGCGGGTGGCAGCCCGGACAGCTCGATCCAGACGTTCTCGTGCATGAGGGCGAGGAAGGCCGCCTGGTCGTACCACCACCCGCGCCCGCCGTGCGCGAGCACCACCGTGAGCTCGGGGAAGTCGCGCAGGACGGGGTCGAGCAGCTCGGGCGCGGCCATGGTGTTGGCCGAGCCGGGGAACGTGCTGGTGCCGCAGTGCACGACGACCGGCAGGCCGCGTTCGGCGCAGGTCTGGTACGCGGGGTACATCATGGGGTCGGCCGCGGAGAAGCCGCCGTGCACCGGGTGGATCTTGAGGCCGACGGCGCCGAGTTCCACTTGTCTCAGCAGTTCCGCGGCGATCGGGTAGTGCACGTGCGGATTGACGTTGGCCAGGAACGCGAACCGGTCCGGATTGTGCTTGACGATCGGCAGCAGGTCCTCGACCGGCTGGATCCCGGTGACCTTGGGGCTGTACTCGCAGAGCAGGATGGCCCGGTCCACGCCCTCGGCCTCCAGCAACTCGTCGAACGCCGCCGGAACGACCACCCCGTCCTCATCGAACGCCGACCGCCACCCGGGAGCTCCGTACCGCTCGGCCCATCGCGTCCAGGCGGGCTTGAGCGTGGACAATCTGGGCGGATGCAGGTGGGCGTCTACCAGCAGTCGTCCGTCGAGCATGCCCCGACCGTATACACGCTCTTATCGGATCATCAACGATTTGTAGACCATTCGTGCAGGGCGAAGGGGATCTGGTCCAGGACGTTCGCGATGGCGGCCGCCGCATAGTCGACCATGTCGCCGGGCAGGTCGTCCAAGGGCCACCAGGCGATTTCCGAGCACTTGTCCGGTTCGGCGTTGTACGGGTCGCCGGTCCACTCACGGGTGGCGAAGAAGAGGCCGACGCGTTCCGGGGCGCGGTGCATGACGTGGGCGAACGCGAGGTCGTCCGGGTCGATCGCCACGCCCACTTCCTCTCTCGCCTCCCTGACGGCCGCCTCGGTCACCGACTCTCCGGCCTCGAGGTGACCGGAGGGCAGGTGCCACAGGCCGTCCCCGTAGCCGGTGCCCTTGCGTCTGCCGAGCAGGACGTGGGTGTCGCGGAGGAGGAGCACGTGCACGTCGACGATGGCCCGGAAACGCCGCCGCGGTGTCGCGTGGCCAGGGTCGCTCTCGAGGATCCGGCTGTCTGGCGCCGCTCTTCCCTGCCCGTCGCCGCTCGGGGAGCCGGACGCCTGGGCCGGCGTGCGCGCCTGGGCCGGATCAGGCGGCTGCGGTTGGTCGTCGGGCTCGGGTGCTTGGCGGAGGGCCTGCGACGGGCGTGGGAGTGGCCGGCGGTCGAGGGCTTGGGTCCATTTGACCGCGACGGCGGCCACCTGGATCAGCTCGGCTCGCAACCGCTCGGGGTCCGTCTCCGCGAACGCCTCCAGCACCTCCTCTGCCAGGATGTGCCTCCACGTCAGCGCCCCGCCCTCGGCCGCCGCCTCCGTCTCGCGCCTGGCCCGATCGGACTCGGCCACCGTCCCGTCGTCGCCGGTCCCGTCGGGCAGGATCTGCATGCCCCACATCGCGTCCTGCGCCGCCCGCTCGGCCGCCACGTCCGCGAGCACCTTCGCCAACGACCCCGGCGCACCCGCGTCGCCATCGTGTGTCATGGCCACCAGTTTGGCCCGTCCGGGGCACGCGACGTACCGCCGCCCACCGCACGCGACCCATCGACGACCGTCGCGCCGGCACACCGAGCGCTGGCGGGACTCGGTTGGGCGTTGGAGAGCCTGACGCGCACGGTGCTTGCGCCGGTGCTGAGGCGGACGATTTGGCGCAGGGTTTCGGGGGCCTTGGCGGGCGAAGCCTTCCTGGGACCAGTTGGGGCCGTATCAGTGCTGGGGGTGGCGGGCTGGGCGGCGGTGCCCCAGGCCGCCGCCCGCCGTCGTGGGGAGGCGTGCGCGGCGGTGGCGGCCAGGGTCAGGGCGAGGGCGGTCAGGGCGGAGATGGCGAGTCTACGCATGATGTGCTTTTGGATGGGTCAGGCGGTCTTGACGGCGGACAGGTCGAACTCGAGCGTGATCTTGTCGGAGATCATCACTCCTCCGGTCTCGAGAGCGGCGTTGTAGGTGATGCCGAAGTCCTTGCGGTTGATCACTGTGCTGCCCTCGAAGCCGATCCGGGTCAGGCCCTGGGCGTCGATGACCGTGCCGGTGAAGTCGAGGGGGACGGTGAGCTGCCGGGTCACCCCGCGGATCGTCAGGTCGCCGGTGACCTCGAAGCTGTCGCCGCCCGTGTGCTTGACGGAGGTGGAGTCGAAGGTGATGTGCGGGTGGGCGGCGGCGTCGAGGAAGTCGCCGGTGCGCAGATGGTCGTCGCGGAGCTGGTTGCCGGTCTGGATGCCGGCCACGTCGAGGACCACGTGGGCGGTGGAGGCGGCGGGGTTGCCGGCGTCCAGGTGGGCGGTGGCTTCTCGGACGGGGATGCTGCCGCGCACCTTGGTCACCATCGCGTGGCGGGCGACGAAGCCGAACCGGCTGTGCGCGGGGTCGATGGTGTAGGCGCCGGTGAGCTCGCTCGGGTACATGGTCATGCTCTCATTCCATTTAGTTCAGCGCTGGAAGATTCGGCACGACAGTACTTAGATTTATTTCAGTGCGCAACTTTCCAGTACGATCGCTTCATGACGCGATGGCTCACCGACGACGAGCAGCACGCCTGGCGCACCTTCGGGCTGACCACCCGCCTGCTGACCGACCGCCTGGAACGCGACCTGCTGGCCGCGGCCGACATGCCGCCCACCTACTACGAGCTGCTCGTCCTGCTGTCGGAGGCCCCCCAGCGCACCATGCGCATGAGCGAGCTGGCACACTGGACCAACTCCAAGCCCAGCCGCATCTCCCACGCGGTCAACAAGCTCGAACAGAAGGGCTGGGTGCGCCGGGAGCACTACGCCGACGACCGGCGTGGCTGGCTGGCGGTGCTCACCGACGACGGACTCACCGCGCTCCGCGCCGCCGCCCCGCAGCACGTGGCCAGCGTCCGCGAGCACCTGATCGACCTGCTCACCCCGGAACAACTGCGGCAACTATCGGACATCAGCCAGGTCCTGCTCGACCACCTGACCGAGCGGGACCATACAGCCGAGCGGACGTGACGATTCCAGGCATGAGGACCATAAGCACGCGAAGGCTGGCGAGCAGGCCATAAGGCAAAAGCAGGCGCAAGGGGGCGCGAAGTGGAGCCACGTCATGGGGTGGCGGGGCGGAAGCCGGGGCCGAGGTCGGTGGTTCCCGAGCACACGTGGTCTCTGAAGGCTCGCACAGCCGGCGTCAGTCGCGCCCCCTTGGACCAGCTCACCCCGATCGTCCTGAACACCGGCGGAGACAGCGGGATCTCCACCACACCCGAAGCGGACTGGGAGCGGGCCGCCCCCGGGGTGGAGCGGGGCAGGATCGCGACGCCGAGCCCCGCCGCCACCAGCCCCCGTACGGTCTCCGACTCCTGCCCCTCGAACGCGATCCTCGGCTCGAACCCCGCCGCCGCGCACAGGTCATCGGTGATCTGGCGCAGCCCGTACCCGTGCTCCAACGTCACCAGCTCCTCCCCCGCCAGCTCGGCCGGCCGCACCCGCGCCCGGTTCGCGAAGCGGTGGGACGGCGGGACGGACAGCACCAGCTCCTGGTCGGCGAGCGGGGTGCCGGCCAGGTCGGGGTCGTCCAGGGGCATCGGGGCGACGAACACCAGGTCGATCGCGCCCTCACGGAGCGCTCCCAGCATGTCCTGGCGCGAGCCCTGGACCAGGCTGTAGCGAATGCCGGGGTGGCGCTCGCGGAAGCCGACGATGAGGGCCGGCACGAGCTCGCGGCCCAGGAGATGGAGGAAGCCCAGGACGACGCGGCCGGTCGTCGGGTCGATCTCCTCGCGGACCTCACGGGCGGCGGTGGCCATCGTGGTGAGGGCGTGGGTGGAGGCGGCGGCCAGGGTACGGCCCGCCCTGGTGAGGCGGATGCCGCGGCCGGAGGGGACGACGAGCGGGGCGCCGATCAGGTCCGCCAGGGCGGCGAGGCGGCGGCTGGCCGTGGGCTGGGGGATGCCGAGGAGTTCGGCGGCGCGCGTCACGTGGCCCGTCTCACCCACGGCGGCCAGGATGGCCAGGGCGGGGGCCAAATGCGCGACCAGCTCTTCGTCGGATTCATCCATCACAGTATGGATTATCGCCTATTTCCGTATTAGACGTATTTATTAGCCTTGCTTAGCGTTGCTGGCGTGGTGGTCATCGATGCTCCTCCCGTTCCCGGCACGCGGCGGGTCAGTGCGGCTGTGGCGGCGGCCGGGGTGTCGTCGTTCGCGCTCCTCTATGCGCCGCAGCCCGTGCTCCCGCAGCTGGCCGAGGCGTTCAGGCTGGATCCGGGCAGCGCTTCGCTGGCCATCGGGGTGGCGACGACGTCGCTGGCCGTGGCCGTGCTGCCGGTGGCCTGGATGGCCGGGCTGGTGGGACGGCGGCGGGTGATCCTCTGGTACGTGGTGCTCTCCGCGGTGATCGGGCTGCTGCTGCCGCTGGCGCCGTCCTTTCCGGTGCTGCTGGTGATGCGGGCGGTCCAGGGCGTGGCGATCGCGGGATTCGCCGGGGTCGCGGCGGCGTACCTGGCCGACGTGGTCGGCACGGCGCGGCTCACCGGCTCGGTGGGGGCGATGATCGCGGGCAACTCGGTCGGCGGGATGCTGGGGCGGCTCGGCGCCGGATTCGCCGCAGAGCCGATGGGATGGCACGGCGCGTTGCTGACGGTGGCGGTGGTGTCCGGGCTGTGCGCGCTGTACGCGGCGCGGACGCTCCCGCAGTCCACCGGCCGCACCGCCGGCCGCACGCGAAGCGTGCCCCTGGGCGAGCCCGCCCGGCAGGCGGACGCAGGGAGGCGGCTGGGGGGCGGGCTGGTCGCACCCTTCGCCGTGGGCGCGCTGGCCATGGGGGCGTTCGTCGCGCTCTACAACGCCGCCGGGTTCCGCCTGACCGCCCCTCCCCTCTCCCTCACCCCCGCCGCCGCCTCCCTCGTCTTCCTCGCCTACGCCATGGGCACGGCCTCCTCGGCCGCCGCCGGACGCGTGGCGAGCCGCCTCGGACGTTCGAAGGCGCTGGTCGCGGCGCTGCTCTTGACGGCGGCGGGCTCCGGGCTCACCGTCTCCACGTCGCTCCCGCTCGTGGTGGCCGGCTTCGCCGTGCTGACCGCCGGGTTCTTCGCGGCGCACGCCATCGCCAACGCCTGGGTCGCCGCCGAGGCGGCCCCGCACGTCCGGGGCCGCGCCGCCGGCGTCTACACCCTCTGCTACTACCTGGGCAGCGGCGCGGGCGGCACGGTGGGCAGCATCGTGTACGGGCACGCGGGCTGGACCTGGCTCATCGCGCTGACGTCGGCCTGGCTGCTGCTGGCGATCGCCGCGGTGCTCATACGCCGGCGCTCGCACTCGCCCACGCGGATGAGCGCATACAGCCAGACGACGGAAACCCACTGCCGATGAGGGCGCTTATAAGCCACGTGCCGCCGACGAGGGCCTACAGCCGGGTGACAGTCACCGTGATCTCCTGGTGGCTCCCCCGGCGGCCCCTGTGCGGCCTCAACCGCGCAGCAGCTTCTCTCGCCTGGCCAGCAGCCGCGCACGCTCAGCGGACAGCTGGGCGTGGCGGGCCTGCACGCGCGCGTTCATGTCCCGGACCCATTGGGCCGTCTTCGCGACCTCGGCGCGGGTTTTCTCGATCCGCTGATGCTTGATCACGTCGGTGATGACGTTGTCGAAGAAGGTGTCGACGAACCACCGCGTGTCCACCTTGGGCATGTGAGGGCGTGCGGAGATGCCGACGTCGGCCAGCTCGCGGGAGAAGACGTCCAGGGCCCGCTGGGCGTGCCAGGCCGCCTCGTCGGCGGTCAGCAGCCGGTTGTGCTCGATGGCGTCGGCGATCAGGCCGCCGCCGAAAAGGTCCCAGGTGGAGGCGCGCCTGGCCGAGTTCAGATGGCGCAGCACCTCACCGAGCGCGTCATGTGCCGCCTTCCCGGCCTGGTTGGCCTCCGCGTGCTCACGCTCTCCCGCGGCCACGCGGTCGAGGGCGGCGCCGAGATCGGCCAGCCCTCTGGCACGGGCATCACCGCTGCTGATGAGCTGTCGCTCCTTCTCGGCGAGCAACTCCGCGTATTCCTTTGAGGCCGTCGCGAGCCCGGCCAGCTCAGCCTCGGCCGCACGCGCATCCGCCTCAAGCTGGGCCAGGCGGGCCCGGTGGCCGTCGACCCGCTGCCTGGCGGCGGCCGCCTCGGCGCGCTCGCGAGCCAGATTCTCCTCGCGGATGCCCAGCAGGCGGGCCAGGATGGCGGACACCCCGCTTTCCAGGCGGGTGACGTCTTTCTCCTCCAGGGACAACGCCAGCTCCAGGTCTGTCAGGGTGCGCTCGGCTTGCTGGATCTGCTCGGCGGTGGACTCGCGCAGCCGCCGCAGGTGGTCGGCCCGATGCATTCGGGCGGCCGCGTCGCGCAGCCGCTCGTCAAGCTCCGGCAAGCTGGTCACATTCCGAAGGACGAACGAGACACTCCGAATGTTCCAACCGACCAGGCTGAGCGCCGGCGGACCGGCACGCGTCGGTCATCTCCCGGCGGGCATGGTCTCCACGGGGCGGATCTCGACCGTCGGGCAGGCCGGCCAGCTGCGCACCATGCGCAGTGCCTCGTCCAGGTCCTCGACGTCGATCTCGCAGAATCCACTGACCACTTCCTTGCCCTCGACGAACGGCCCGTCGGTGATCATCGGCTCGCCCCCGCCGCGCGGGAGCCGTACCGTGGTGGCGGTGTGGGCGGGCTGCAGCTTGCCGCCCATCCGCGCCTTGCCCGCGTGGTCGGCGAACCACTTCTCCACCTGCCGTACGGCCTCCGCCCGCTCGTCGCCGGTCATGGCGGCCAGCTCTTTCTCGTACTCCTCGGTGTCCACGAACATCAGCACGTACTTCACGTCGCCCATCTCCTTCGGTCTTTATGAGCAAGACGAACGGCGACCGGCCCGATTCGACAGAAGCCTCAGAGTTCGACGTACGTCTCGGGATCGCCGCCCTGGCGGCCGCCGCCGAGCGAGCTGATCCTGGCCATCTCGTCGTCCGTCAGGCTGAAGTCGAACACCTCGAGGTTCTGCCGCATGCGCTCGGGGTCGGCCGACTTGGGGATAGGCACGGCGCCGAGCTGCAGGTGCCAGCGGAGCACCACCTGGGCGGGGGTACGGCCGTGCGCGGCGGCGGTCTCGGCCACCGCGGGCTCGTCGAACAGCTTGGGGCCGCGGCCGAGCGGGGTCCACGACTCGGTCACGATGCCGTGCTCGGCATGCCAGGCCAGCAGCTCGCGCTGGGCGAAGCCGGGGTGCAGCTCGACCTGGTTGACGGCCGGCCAGACGCCGGTCTCCTCCACCAGGCGCTCGATCTGCTCCGGCGTGAAGTTGGAGACGCCGATGGAGCGGGCCAGGCCCTGCTCCTGCAGGTGGACGAAGGCGCGCCAGGTGTCGGCGTAGAGCCCGCGGCCCGGCAGCGGCCAGTGGATGAGGTAGAGGTCCACGTAGTCGAGCCCGAGCCGGGCCCTGCTCTCCTCGAACCCGCGCAGGGCCGCGTCGTATCCGTGCTGGGAGCCGCGCAGCTTGGTGGTGACGAACAGCTCCTCGCGGGCCACGTCCGCGTCGGCGACCGCGGCGCCCACGCCGGCCTCGTTGCCGTAGCTGGCGGCGGTGTCGATGAGCCGGTAGCCCAGCGGGATGGCTTGCGTCACCGCCTGGCGGGCCTGCTCGTCGTCCATGGGCCAGGTGCCCAGGCCGAGCCGCGGCATCTTCCGTCCGTCGCTAAGCGTGATGGTCATGGATGTGATCCTCCCCCGGTGCCGCGCTTTGTCACCTTTCGGCCGCGACGCGCCTCATAACTAGGGGACCGGTGATTTGCCGGAACCACCTCCTCCGTTCAGCATCGGAGGAGCCAGCCAACACCCCATGGAGGCAACAGTGTTGAGAGTGATCGGCGCGGGATTCCCGCGTACCGGCACCAGTTCGATGAAGGCGGCACTGGAACGACTCGGGTTCGGGCCGTGCCACCACATGTTCGACATCCTCACCAACCCCGACCGCGTCGAGAGGTGGCTGCCCCTGGCCGCCGGCGAGCGGGTGGACTGGGAGCACGTCTTCGACGGCTTCCGCTCCACGCAGGACTGGCCGGCGTCCTTCTTCTGGCGGGAGCAGGCGGAGGCGTACCCGGAGGCGAAGGTCGTCCTGACCGTACGCGACCCGCACGACTGGTACAGGAGCATGCAGACGCTCGCCGCCAACGGCCCGGGGCGGCAGCTCCCACAGGACGTGCCCGAGGCGGCGGCGGCCGTGTTCGCCGGGATGGCGCGGCTCGGCCCGGTGCTGGAGCTGATCTCCCGGTCCGTGTTCGACGGCAGGGGAAGCCTCAGGGAGGGGCTGCCCGACGAGGACGTGGCGCTGGCGGCGTTCGAGCGGCACGTGGCCACGGTCAAGGAGAGCCTGCCCGCGGAGCGGCTGCTGGTCTTCGACGTGCGTGAAGGGTGGGAGCCGCTCTGCCGGTTCCTGGGTGTGGACGTCCCGGCAGGGGAGCCGTTCCCGCACCTGAACGACGCGAAGGCGATGCGGCAGACGATGGACAGGCTGATCGCCGAGGGCACCATCGACTCGCCGTTCTCCCGGCGCGAGTGAGGATGCCGCACCGCGCGGCCGGTCAGGTGTCCAGGTAGCGGAGGATCGCCAGGACACGGCGGCTCGCCTTCGCGCGGACTCAGCCTGCTCAGCGGATCGGTGTGGGTGGTGCGGGCCGGCAGGTGCCGCACCACCCAGTACCCGTACAATTCCCCAGTGTTCGGGATCATCCGCCCCTGCGGTGAGCATGGCTGCCCGTCGTTGCGTGCGGCGTGGCAGGCGCATCTGTGCGGTCTGTGCCTGACGTTGCGGGACGGGCAGGGGCACGGGGCGCGTCTGGCCACCAATTACGACACGCTGATCATCTCGGTGCTCACCGAGGCACAGCTCCCATCGGCCGCACCACGCCGGATGGCCGGGCCGTGCGCGTTGCGCGGGTTTCGCGCCGCCGAGGTGGTGGACGCGCGGGCGTCCGGGGCGCGGCTGGCGGCCGCGGTCTCGCTGGTGCTGGGCGCGGGCAAGCTCCGCGACCACCTGGCCGACGGCGACGCCGCCTTCGGGACGGCTCTGGCCCGGCGGCGGCTGGCGGCGCGGTGGGAGGCGGGCGGGGCCCGGCTGGGGGCCGGGGTCGGGTTCGACACGGCCGTGCTGGTCGCGACCGTGGACCGGCAGCTCGATCTGGAACGCCGCGTCACCTCCCGTGGAAGCGTGCTGGAGCTGACGGCGCCCACGGAGGAGGCGGTGGCGGCGGCGTTCGCGCACACGGCGGTGCTCGCCGGGCGCCCGGGCAACGCCGCCGCGCTGGCCGAGTCGGGCAGGTTCTTCGGCCGGCTCGCGCATCTGCTGGACGCGGTCGAGGACCAGGCGGCGGACGCCGCGCGGGGCACGTTCAACCCGCTCACCGCGACGGGCACCACGGCGCGGGAGGCGCGGCGGCTGTGCGACGACGCCGCGCGTGGCCTCGCCCTGGCCCTGCGGGACGTGGAGCTGGAGGAGCGTCACCTGGTGGACGCGCTGCTCGGCACCGAGGTGCGCCGGGCGGTGGAGCGGGCGTTCCGGGGGCCGTACGAGCGTCCCGGCTGGATGCGCACCTCGGCGGCCGCCGTCACGACGCTCCTGGCCTGTGGCCTGTGGCGGCCCCAGTGGTGGAGCAGCGAAGACGGTCAGCCTGGCGACAAGCGCTGCTTCCTGCGCGACCTGGACTGCCCCGACTGCTCAGGCTGCTCGGACTGCTGCGACTGTTGTAACTCTTGTGATTCTTGTGACTGCTGCGACTGCTCGTGCAACTGACCCTGGGCCTCGGCGCAGGCGCTGTGCGGGGCGGACGGCGCGGATCGCCGCGTCGCGGACGTCGCGGGCCTCGGCGGCGGGCCACCCCCATTCACGGCATACCGCTCCAACCGGCTGTCCGCCCCCGCCGCGTGGACGACGCGCGTCCGGGGGTGGTCAGGTGTCGAAGACGGTCCTGGCCACGTCGTACGACTGCGCCGCCACGTCCTCCTCCGCCAGCCGGAACGCCGCGACGATGGCCTCCGCCAGCGCCTGCGAGCCCAGCCGCATCGCGCGGGGGTCGATGTGCAGCGCGGCCAGCGAGCCGGTGGCCTTGAGCTCGACGGCGACCTGCCCGCCGGCGCTCTCGCCGCGCCCCCTTGTCTCATCCAGCAGGCGGCTCACCTCCTCGAAGCGAGCCGTGTGCGCCGCCATCTCGGCCAGAGCGCGATCGATCTCCGGGTCACCGGTGTGCGGTGTCGTCATCGCTGTTCCTCACTCACTCAGCGCTTGAAGATGAACGCTCTGGGCGCGTGCGCAAGCGCCGAGCGGAGTGCGCCCTGTGGCGTCAGCGAGCCGCTGGCCACGAGCGGGTAGATGGTGGCGGCCGACAGAGTGCGGCGGAAGAACTTGCCCGCAGGTCCCGTGCCCAGCAGCGTGTCGGTGATCTTCGTGGCGGGGAAGAACTTGCGCACGTCGCTCAACGCCTTGATGCCGCCGTTGTAGGCCATCTCGGCGGCGAAGTGCTTGCCCGCGTACTCCCAGAGGTTGCCCGTCGGATTCCCGGTGGCCGCGGAGCTGCCCGCGTGAACGCCGGTCTTCAGGGCGGTCCACAGGACGGAGTCCGCCAGCGCGTCGAGCCCCTCCCGGACGAAGTACTGGCCGACGCGGCGCTTGCCCATCCGCATCTCCAGGATCATCTTGGTGATCTTCTGGAAGAGCGTGCGCTCCAGCCTGGCCCTGGCGACCAGCCAGTTGAACGCCTTCTTGGCCGCCTCCCTGGCCGCCGGGTAGACGAAGCCGAACAGCATCGTGAAGGCCATGGCCGCGAGCATCGTGCCGATGACCCGGAGCTGTTCGCGGTGCTCCTCCACGGCGTCGGCGTAGTCCTCGCAGCCCGCCGCCAGGTCCAGCAGCTCCTCCTGGAGCGCGGCGTAGCGGGGGGCGAGCTCCTCCGGCCACACGTCCGCGAAACGGTCCACGGAGCGGCTGTCGTTCGCCTTGCGCTCCTTGGCGACGCCGGTGCCGGTCTGGTGGGCGATCTTCCCGATGGAGGCGGCTAATGCGCGCAGCGCCTTGGCCCGATCCCGCAGGTTGCTCACGTCGGCCACCGGCACGTGCACGTCGGCGAACCAGGCCAGCGCCTGGAAGGGATCGAACATCAGGCACCTTCCTTGAGCGGCGGTGCCTTCGGGATCGGCGGCTCACCGACATCGGGGATCTTGGGCAGCGTGTTGATGATCTCTTTTTCCAGGAAGTCCCAGAACTTCTCCAGGTCGCGGAAGTTCCCCGCCGAGCTGAAGTTCTTGTCGGCGATGCGCTGCATGGCGTCGGTGAGCGAGTCGTAGCCGTCGCTGTACCACTCGGCGAACGCGCGCCCGTCGCCGTCCCCGCCGACCAGGTCGGAGGTGGTGGCCAGCGAGGTGGACTTGCGGTGGAGCGCGACAACGTCGTCGCCGGTCTTGTCGAAGAGCTCGGCCAGGCGGCGGATCGACGTCCAGTCGATCTGGACCTGGCCGCCGGGGGCACCCGGGGTGGGCGTGGGTTCCGGGTCGGGGGACGGGCGGGGGTACGGGTACGGCGCGGGAGGAGCCGACCACGTCGGCGAAGGGGTACCGGGCCACGTGGGCGTGGGGGTGCCCGGCCACGTGGGCGTGGGCGTGGGGGTGTCCGACGGGGTCGGGCTGGGGCTCGGCGAACCCGTCGGGCTCGGGCTCGGCGAACCCGTCGGGCTCGGGCTCGGCGAACCCGTCGGGCTGGGGCTCGGCGAACCCGTCGGGCTCGGCGAACCCGTAGGTGTGGGGGTCGGAGTCGGGGAGCCCGTCGGGCTGGGCGACTCCGTGGGCGTCGAGGTGGGACTGCTCGTCGGCGCCGGGCTCGAGGTAGGGCTGCTCGTGGCCGTCGGGCTCGAGGTGGTCGTTGGGCTGGGCTCACTGGAGGAATCAGCCATCAACCCTCCAATCACTACAAATGATCATGTTCAGCAACATCGCGACAGTAACTTAGACAAATTTCCCGGACGTTAACTTACTGCTACGCAGTGTTCATCCACGAGGGGGCTGCCTTGAGGAGTTCGCCCAGTTCGTCGAGCGGCTCCCGCTCGACGGCGCCCGTACGCGCCAGGTCCTCGACACGCTGGCACAACTCGGCCTCCCGTACGGCCCCGACGGTCGCGCAACTGCCCTTGAGCCGGTGCGCGAGCGAGGCCACCTCCGGCGCGTCGCCGGCCTGGACCGCCCGCCGCAGCTCCTCGAACGTCCGCGTGGCGGTGACGAGGTACGCCTCCGCCACGTCCGCGAGCGCCTCCGGCGACAGGCCCGCCAGCTCGGGCGGCAGCCCGGAGTACGCCGCCCACTCGGGGATCCTGGCCAGCACGCGCGCCCAGTCCACGGGCTTGGCCAGGTGGTCGTCCATCCCGGCCTCCAGGCAGCGGATCCGGTCGTCCGGCATCGCCGCCGCGGTCATCGCGATGATCGGGGTGTGCGTGTCCTCGCGCCGCCTGATCTCCTCGGTCGCGGTCAGGCCGTCGAGCACGGGCAGCTGGCAGTCCATGAAGACCAGGTCGTAGCCGCCGCCCAGCACGGCGCGCACGGCCTGCTCGCCGTCGTCGACCACCTCGACCTCGTGCCCGGCCTGCCGCAGCACGAGCATCGCCACCTGGCGGCTGACCTCGTCGTCCTCCGCCACCAGGATCCGGGCGCCCTGCGCGGCGGTCTCCGCCCGTTCGCGCGGCTCCCCGGGGCACTCGGTGGTGACCAGGGTGTTCTCCACGGCGGCGAGGAGGCGGCGGCGGCTGAGCGGCCGGGTGATCGACTGCACGGCGCGCTCCCCCGCGGCGCCGGGCCAGGCGAAGCCGGCGCGTCCCGGCGTGACGACCACGATGACGCTGGTGGCGTGGAACAGCGGGTCGGTGAGGATCACATGCGCGATCGACTCGGCGTCGGCGCCGAGGTCGAGGGCGACGACCGCCAGCTCGTACGGTCGCCCGTCCGCCGCGGCGGCATGCAGCAGCGAGAGAGTGGACTCCCCGTCCCTGCTCTCGTCCACCTCGAGCCCCGCGCCCGCCAGGGACCGCACCGCCAGCGCGCGGTCTTCCGGCCGCGGGTCGGCGACGAGCGCGCGCCGCCCCTGCAGGGCCTCGACCGACGGCTCCGACCAGGTCAGGACGTCCATCGGCAGCCGCACCCAGAACCGGCTGCCGACGCCCTCAACGCTGTCCAGCCCGATCTCCCCGCCCATGAGCTCGGTCAGCTGCCGGCCGATGGCCAGCCCCAGGCCGCTCCCGCCGGTCCTGCGCGTGATCGCCGAGTCGACCTGGCGGAAGACGCCGAACACCTTCTCCCGGTCGTCGGGGCCGACCCCGATCCCGGTGTCGGCGACCGCGAACCCGAGCACCGCGCGCGGGTCGCCCGGCTCCCCCTCGTCAAGGGTGACGTGCAGGTCGACGCCGCCCTGAACGGTGAACTTCAGCGCGTTGCCCACCAGGTTGGTGAGGATCTGGCGCAGCCGCGCCGGGTCCCCCGACACCTGCCGCGGCACGTCCTCGCCGAGCCGCAGCGTGAGCCAGAGCCCCTGTTCGTACGCGTGCGGCGCGAACGGCGCGACCACCTCGTCGCAGAGCCTGGGCAGGTCGAACGGCACCTCATCCACCTGGAGGTGCCCCGCCTCGATCCTGGACAGGTCGAGGAAGTCGTCGAGCAGGCGCAGCACGTTCTGGGCCGACTCCTGGGCGGTGGTGGCGTAGTGGCGCTGCTCGTCGTCCAGCCGGGTGCCCATGAGCAGGGAGTTCATGCCGAGCACGCCGTTGATCGGGGTGCGGATCTCGTGGCTGATCTTGGCCAGGAACTCGGACTTCGCGCTGGAGGCGCTGACCGCGTCGTCCCTGGCGGCGGCCAGCTCGGACGCGTACCTGGCCAGCGTGACCTGCGCCCGGCGGCGGCCGCGCGTCGTGTGGAGCTGCAGGCCCAGGCCGATGAGGATGAGCAGCGCCAGCAGCGCCGCGACGGTCAGCACGTTCGCCCTGAGCTGCTCGGCCGAGGCCAGCGCCTCGGCGGCGGACACCTCGGCGGTGACCGTCCAGCCGATGCCGGGGATCGGCTCCGAGGCCGACAGGACGGTGCCGTCGATCCCGGGGAACCTGCCGTTCCAGGTGCGGCCGGCGAGCGCCGCGTCCACCCGCGGGTCCTCGCGCAGGGAAGTGAGCGCGAGCAGCTTCCTGTCGGGGTCGGCGACGAGCACGCCGGCCCGGTCGGTGATCAGCAGCCGGATGTCCTGCGCCTCGGCGGCCTCCTTGGCGAAGTCCTGGATGGCGTCCAGGCTGTAGACGACCGCGAGGATGCCGAGCATGCGCTTGCCGTCGGCGCTGGGGATCGGCGCGGCCACCGCGACGGCCCTGGACACGCCGACCATCGTGGGCGTGTACGCCTGCGAGATGTGGGCCGCCCGCCGGTCGCGCACCGCGCGGTACCAGTCGGTGGCGCTGATGTCCTGGGGCAGCACGGTCTTGGGCTCCGCGCCCAGCATGCGCCCGTCGGACGAGACCAGGATCAGCCCGCTGACACCGTCGCGCATCTGCTTGAGCTCGCCGAGGTGGTCGCGCATGGCGCCGGCGGTGGAGTGCGCCACCGTGTCGCGTACGCCCGGGCGCTGCGCGAACGCGGTGACGAGCTGTTCGAGCGAGCCCATCTGCTGCTCCACCACGACCCGGCTCACCGAGGCGGTCGTCTTGACCCGGTCGGTGACCTCGTCGGTCACGGCCTGCTCCGACAGGGAGATACTGGAGGAGGTCAGCAGCGCCAGGGGCAGGAGGCCGAGCACCGTCCACAGGGCCGTCACCGCGAGCAGCCATCTCACCGGCGTCCGTCCTCCCCCCTGTCGTTCGGGGTACAGATTAAGAGGGAACGGACACGCGCGGCGGATCCCGGTGAGCAGAACGCGCAAAACTCGATCTTTTGTAACAAAACCCGCCTAAGCTCACTCTGATTTGTAGTAACTGGACCTGGACGAGGAGCTGGCGATGCCTGAACCCCGGGACATCACCGTTCTCATCGTGGACGACGATCCGGTCGTCACCGCGGCGCTGCACGCGCAGGTGAACAGGGTACTCGGGTTCAGGGTGGTGGGGATCGCGCACACCGGGCAGGCCGCGCTCGCCGCCGCCGGCCGCTTCGCGCCCCGGCTGGTGCTGCTCGACCTGCACCTGCCGGACCTGCCGGGACTCGAGGTGGCGCACCGGCTGCGCCGGCCCGACCAGCCGTCCGCCGACGTCATCGTGATCTCAGGGCGCAAGGAGTCGGCGACGGTACGCGCGGCCATGCAGCGCGGCGCCCTGTACTACCTGGTCAAACCGACCAGGGCGGGCACGCTCGAGCAGACGCTGCTGCGCTACGCGGCCACCGCCGAGCAGCTGGAGGCGGGCGACCGGTTCGTCGAGCAGCAGGAGATCGACCGCATCTTCCGCTCGCTCCACCTCGACCAGGGCTCCCGGCCGAAGAGCATCTCGGCGGCGACCGAGCAGCTGGTGCTCGACGCGCTGTCCGCCGTCACGGAGGACGCCTCGGCGCACGAGCTGGCCGGGATGATCGGCGTCAGCCGCGCCACCGCCCGCCGCTACCTGGAGCATCTCGCCGACCGCGGACTGGTCGAGGGGCGTCCCAAGTACGGGCCGACCGGACGCCCGCAGCACCGGTACCGCGTACGGTGAGCACGCTCAGGGTGCTGCTCGCCGTACTGCTCTGTCTCCTGCCCGCGGGCTGCGGCGAGGACAATCCCTTCCCCGAGGGCTCCACGATGTGGCGGATCAGGGAGCGCGGCATCCTCACGGTGGGTATCAAGTTCGACCAGCCGATGTTCGGCTACAAGGACCCGGCCAGCGGGCGGATCACCGGGTTCGACGCGGAGATCGCCAGGCTCATCGCGAAGGACCTCACCGGCAGCGAACGCAACATCCGGTTCGTGGAGACGGTGTCGCGCGAGCGCGAGAACTTCATCGCCCAGGGCGTGGTGGACGTCGTCATCGCCACGTACTCGATCACGCCGGCCCGCGCCCAGCTGGTCACCTTCACCGACCCGTACTACTACGCCGGGCAGGACCTGCTGGTCAGGGTCGCCGACACCACCATCGACGACGTGTCGGACCTGGACGGCAAGGACGTGTGCACGGCGAAGGGCTCCACCTCCAGCGACCGGCTGCACACCCTGGCGCCCGGCGCCCGCCTGGAGATCGTGGACGCCTACAGCGTGTGCGTGCCGGCGCTCATGGCCGGGCGGGTCGACGCGATCAGCACCGACGACACGATCCTGCTCGGCCTGCTCGACCAGCATCCGGACGTGTTCCGGCTGGCGCGCAAGCCGTTCGGGCGCGAGCCGTACGGGATCGGCGTGCGCAAGCAGGACACCGGCTTCCGCGACCACCTCAACGGGCTGATCGGTCAGTGGCTGCGCGACGGGCAGTGGGACCGCGCCTACAAGGACACCATCGGCGTCTCCGGCGCCACAGCTGATCAATCTCGCCCCGCCAATCGCTGAGCAGAACGCGCATAAGCCTTTCGGTGACACATGCGGCTCCTACGGTTACGCCAACGCTGACCGAGACAAGGAGCGTGACGCATGACTCACGCGGACCTGATCGTCCTGGACCAGGTCAACAAGCGCTTCGGCGACCACCATGTGCTCAGGGACGTCAACCTGACCGTCAGGCAGGGCGAGGTCGTGGTGGTCATCGGCCCCTCCGGAGCGGGCAAGTCGACCCTGTGCCGGGCGATCAACCGGCTGGAGACCATCGACTCCGGCACGATCAGCCTGGACGGAACACCACTGCCGGCTGAGGGCCGGGCGCTCGCCAAGCTCCGCGCCGAGGTGGGCATGGTCTTCCAGTCCTTCAACCTCTTCGCGCACAAGACCGTCCTGGACAACGTCGTCCTCGGGCAGGTCCACGTGCTGAAGCGGCCGAAGGCGGAGGCCGAGCGCAAGGCCCAGGAGCTGCTCGACCGGGTCGGCATCGGCGGGCAGGCGGCCAAGTTCCCCGCGCAGCTGTCCGGCGGGCAGCAGCAGCGGGTGGCCATCGCCCGTGCGCTGGCCATGGACCCGAAGGCGATCCTGTTCGACGAGCCGACCTCGGCGCTCGACCCCGAGATGGTCAACGAGGTGCTCGACGTCATGACCTCGCTCGCCCGCGAGGGGATGACCATGGTCGTCGTCACCCACGAGATGGGCTTCGCCCGGCGCGCGGCCGACCGGGTCGTCTTCATGGCCGACGGCGAGATCGTCGAGCAGAACACCCCCGACGCGTTCTTCGGCTCCCCGAACAGCGAGCGCGCCCAGTCCTTCCTCGCCAAGATCCTCACCCACTAAGGAGCTTCCATGTTCGGCCGTTCCCTCTACGCGACCTTCACTGTGATCGCGCTGGCCACCGCCGCCACGGCCTGCGGCGGCGGCGAGGACAGTTACGCCTCCGTCGTGGACAAGGCGAAGAACGACAAGAAGCTGGTGATCGGCGTGAAGGCCGACCAGCCGGGGCTGGGGCTGCGCACGCCCGACGGCAGCTTCACCGGCTTCGACATCGAGGTCGCCAAGTACGTGGCCAAGCAGCTCGGCGTCGAGGCCAAGGACATCACGTTCAAGGAGACCGTGTCGGCCAACCGGGAGGCCTTCATCGAGCAGGGCCAGGTCGACATGGTGGTGGCCACGTACTCGATCACCGACGCCAGGAAGCAGAAGGTGTCCTTCGCCGGCCCCTACTTCGTGGCCGGGCAGGACCTGCTGGTCAGGGCGGCCGACGCCGCGCTGACCGGGCCGGAGGCGCTGAACGGCAAGAAGCTCTGCTCGGTCGCCGGCTCCACCCCGGCGCAGAAGGTCAAGACGGAGTACGCCAAGGAGGTGCAGCTGCAGGAGGAGCGGACGTACTCGGCCTGCGTGGACCGCGTGCTCGGCGGCCAGCTCGACGCCATCACCACCGACAACGTGATCCTCGCCGGCTACGCCGCGCAGCACACGGGCAAGCTCAAGGTGGTCGGCAAGCCGTTCAGCACCGAGAAGTACGGCATCGGGCTGAAGAAGGACGACACGGCCGGGCGCAAGGCGGTCAACGACGCGCTGGAGAAGATGTTCTCCGACGGCAGCTGGACGAAGGCGCTGCAGGCCAGCGTCGGCGCCTCCGGCTTCGCCCTCCCGCAGGCCCCGCAGCTGGAGCGGTACTGATCGTATGGAAGCACTGCTGATGGAACGCGAGACGATCCTCGCCGCGTTCTGGATGACGATACGGCTGACGGCGGTCAGCGCGATCGGCTCGCTGGTGCTGGGCACGCTGCTGGCCGGCATGCGGGTGGCCCCGCTGGCCTCCCTGCGCGGCGCCGCGAGCGCCTACGTGTCCGTGGCCCGCAACACGCCGCTCACCCTGGTGCTGCTGTTCACCGGCCTCGGCGTCGGGGCGAACCTCGGGGTCGAGCTGTCGGACGACATCGCGACCAACAACTTCTGGCTCGCCGTCATCGGCCTGACCGCCTACACCTCGGCGTTCGTCTGTGAGGCCCTGCGCTCCGGACTCAACACGGTGCCGGTGGGGCAGGCGGAGGCGGCCCGGTCGCTGGGGCTGGGCTTCGTGCAGACGCTGCGGCTGATCACGCTGCCGCAGGCCTTCCGCGCCGTGGTGGCGCCGCTGGGCAGCATCCTGATCGCGCTGACCAAGAACACCACGATCGCGCTCGTGGTCGGCGTGAGCGAGGCGTCCGTGCGGATGCGGGAGATGATCGAGACGTACGGGGACCAGGTCATCGAGATCTTCCTCGGCTTCGCGGCCGGATTCGTGCTGCTGTGCCTGCCGATGGGGTTGCTGTTCGGCTGGCTGTCGCGGCGGATGGCGGTGGCGAGATGAACTTCTTGGCGGTGATGTGATGAGTTACGCGAACCTTTACGAAACGCCCGGACCCCGCGGCATCCGGCGCAACCGGGTGCTGGCGGCGGGCGTCGCGCTCGTGCTGCTGGCGCTGGCGTACGTGGTCTATGTGCGGTTCGACGCGAAGGACCAGTGGACGGCCGACAAGTGGACGCCGCTGCTGCGCGGCGACGTCTGGGCCACGTTCATCCTGCCGGGGCTGGCCGGGACGCTGGGCGCGGCCCTGGCGGGGGTGGTGCTGGCGGGGCTGTTCGGGCTCGTTTTCGCCACCGCGCGCCTGTCCGACCACCGGTGGATCCGGGTGCCCGCGGCCGCCGTGGTGGAGTTCTTCAGGTCCGTCCCGCTACTGCTGCTGATCTTCTTCGCCTTCTTCGGCTCGTACGTGCTCATCGGCGCGAACATCTCGGCCTTCGCCGCCGTCGTCTTCGGGCTCACCCTCTACAACGGCTCGGTGATCGCGGAGATCATCCGGGCCGGTGTGCAGAGCCTGCCTCGCGGGCAGGCGGAGGCGGCTTACGCGATCGGCATGCGCAAGGGGCAGGTGATGCGGCTCGTGCTGCTGCCCCAGGCGTTCCGCGCCATGATGCCCGCCATCGTCAGCCAGTTCGTGGTGCTGCTGAAGGACTCGGCGCTGGGGCTCATCGTGGGGTACGACGAGCTGGTGGATCGGGGGTTGAACGGGATCGCGGCCAACTTCTCCAACGTCATTCCGGCGGCGATCCTCATCGCGGCCATCTTCATCCTGATCAACCTCTCCCTCGACCGCCTCGCCCACCGCCTCGGCGCCACCCGCTGACCCCCCGGCCGGCCACCCGCCGAGCGCGGGGCGCAACCGACGCGGCAAGCCACCGGCCGAGCACGACACGCCGACCGCGCGTCCCGTGCACCCTGGGCACCGACCAGATGCGCCACCCCCAGCGCACGGC
Organism: Nonomuraea sp. CA-141351; assembly: GCF_050944675.1. Taxonomy (NCBI): domain Bacteria; kingdom Bacillati; phylum Actinomycetota; class Actinomycetes; order Streptosporangiales; family Streptosporangiaceae; genus Nonomuraea; species Nonomuraea sp. CA-141351. The sequence goes on along the minus strand of NZ_CP191982.1, from coordinate 5,209,744 downwards.
GCGCCGGACCGGCGACCACCGTCTCCACCGGGGCCGATCACCCCTCTCCCCCAAGGGACGTCAACCCGCGAGGCCGTGGATGGCCACTCTCCGACCATCCACGGACGTGGTCCTTCGGAAAAGGGCAAGTTGCAGAGGCAGCACCGGTCAAGAAGGGCAGCCGTGCGACGCCGGCGGCGACGCAGCTCGGGGAGCCAGGGGGCGGCGGCGAGGGCGGCCGGCGCGGAGGACACTCATCGCCGCGGCTGCAGGCGGATGACCGGTGCGCGCCTGCTTCGCGGTGCCGCCGGCATTGGGCGGACCAAGGTGGGACGGCTGGTGAAGCGCCGTCTGACGAGGATGTAGAGGATCAGCGCAGGGTAGAAGAGCAGCCTGGCCGGCTCGTCGAGCACCTCATCGAAACCGAGCCAGTGCAGCAGGCCGGCACCCACCTCGATCGACCAGCCCCCGGTGAGGCGGACGGCAAGTGCGACCAGCACGGTCACGGCCAGGTAGTCGATCAGCAGCGTCAGCACCCGATGCCACCCCGGCCTGGACGGCACGGCGACGGCAGGCTCCTCGGCGGGGCCGAGCGCGTGCGTCGCCAGAAGCACGAGCAGGGCGGCCGTCAGGAGGGACAGTTCCCACGGTCCCCATGCGGTGGCCACCGTCTTGAACCAGTCGAGGCTGAACAGCGGCAGCAGCCCATCACATGGCTCATCTCCGGAGTAGGCAGGGGTGAGCGGCCGGACGAAGGCGATCAGGGTGAGGGCCGCCGCGGCCCGGCGGCCCGCCGCGGCCGAGTGCCAGTGACCGAGAGCCGCGAGCACAGTCAGCGAGGGGAATGCCCACGTCGTCGCGAGATCGGTGATCGTGGCGAGATCGCCCCGCAGCGACAGGAACGGCGAATCGTCCCAGTCACCGAAGTCGCCCAAGCACCCGATGAGCTCCACGTACTCGCTTCCGTCTTGAGGACGCCACGTGTCCCAGGTGGGATAGGCAGCGGCGGCCAGGGCGGCCACCCAGATGAGCAGGGCTAATCGCGACAATTCGGAACTCCTTTTTGCGTCGCAACCCTACCGGTGATCTTGCGAAGGTCCCCCACCCGCGCCTACGCTGCGGCTTTTCCACCGGCTCCCTGGACCGCCCCAATGGGCTGCCTCATCATGACTCCCCGACCACGCCAGGGGACCGGTTCTCGCAGCCGGATAATTCTGGAGAATCGCCCGAATTGCACAATGCCCCTCCTCCTGACCCCGCGATGAGGTGGGTTCCTCCAAATGGCCGGGCCCCTCCGCCACCTGCCCAAAGGCCTCCTGCGCCCCCACCACCCGGTGGATTCCATCAGAATCCGGGCCGACCGAATCACCTGTGCACGCCGGGAATCGGTCTGAGCGAAAGCCGGCCATTCTCACCGGCATCACCGTGTCCATTGTGCCGGCCGTCGGTGTTTTCGCGGCCACGGTACTGATCGGGCCGTTCCGGGAGGATGTCAAGGAAGGGTTTCCGCTTCGGAGCCTCCCGTACGGGTCGGCGTCGAGGAATCCTGGAATGACGACGTCGACATGGGTTGATCACCCGCTGCCCACGGCGGCCTCCGATTGTCCGGCTTCTGCTTCACTCCGGCCTGCGACGCGGCGGGGTTCCCGTTCAAACTGTCGCTGACGGGACGAAGGAGGGGCGAGGTCAGGGTCACCGACATCGTCGGCCGGGCCCTGGCGCGCCAGGAGCCGTCGGCAGGCGCCCTCGTTTGGGGGCTGACGGGCGGCGAAGGGAACTCGTCGTCAAGCTGTCGGTCGACGGGAAGGCGGGGGATGCGAGTGATTGATCTTGGACTCGAGTCCTAAGCACCTCTGCGCAGGGCCCATTCGACGCCCGGGCAGCGATCCATGACGACGTCGAGGCCGGCGTTCAAGGCGCGCTGAGCCGCGGCCTCGTCGATGACCCCGAGCGGGAGCCAGACCGCCCCGGCCCCGATCGCCATCGCTTCGTCAACCGACTGCCCCGCGAACTCGGAACGCCGGTAAACGGCGACGACGTCCACCTTCCCCGGCACCTCGGCCAGCGACGGGTATCCGGGCTCGCCCAGCACGGTCTCGGCGGCAGGATGTACGGGGATGATCCGCTTGCCTCTGGCCTGGAGCAGCTGCGCCTGGTCATAGGCCGTACGCTCCGGGTTGTCGCTCAGCCCCACGAAGGCCCAGGTCTGCGCCTCATGAAGCAGGCGCTTGATGACATCGTCGTCCGCGAAACGATTCTCCACGCTCGCAGCAACACGGCCGCCGCGCGGGAACTTCCCGAGCGGGCAGGCACAGTACGGTGCCTCGCCTCCGGAAATGAACGACGAACTTGTTCGTTACGAACATGTTCGTTATGGTGGCGGGCATGGCACCGAGAACGCCCGAACCCCGCAGCCGCCGCGAGCGCCCCGCCAAGCCCGCCCTGACCCACGCCGGCATCATCGCCACCGCGGTCCGCCTCATGGAGGCCGAAGGGCTGAAGCGCGTCACGATGCGGCGCCTGGCGCAGGAGCTCGACACCGGCCCGGCCTCCCTGTACGTCTACGTGGCCAACACCGCCGAGCTGCACGCCGCGATCCTGGACGAGATGCTGGCCGACGTCGACCTGTCCCCGGTCACGGCCGAAGGCGACTGGCGGGACCGGCTGGCCGCGGTGCTCGGCTCGTACACCCTGGTGCTGTTCCGGAATCCGAGCCTGGCCAACTCCGCCCTGGTCGCCCGCCCGTCGGGCCCCCACTACCTGGCCCTGCTCGAGGCGATCCTCGCGCTGCTGCAAGCGGGCGGCGTACCGGACGGGCAGGCCGCATGGGGCGTCGACGTGCTGCTCCAGGTGGCCACCGCCACCGCCGCCGAGCAGTCCGTGCGCGACCACGACATCTCCGCCGAGGACGAACACAACGCGCTCGTCCAGGCGCTGCGCGACGTGTCCGCCGAGACGCACCCGCGCATCGCCGCCCTCGGGGACGACATCGTCTCCGGCACCCCCGAGCAGAAGCTGGCGTGGATCTTCCGTGCCGTCATCAACGGCACCCGCGTCACCCCTCGCGAGTGAAGACCCAGGAGGACCTCACCATGAACCACCACCCCATAGCCGTCGTCGGCGCGGGCCTCGGCGGGCTGACCCTCGCCCGCGTCCTGCACGTCAACGGCGTCGAGACGGCCGTCTTCGACCTCGACGCGGACCGGCACGCCCGCGCCCAGGGCGGCATGCTCGACATCCACCACGATTCCGGCCAGGTCGCGCTGCGGGCCGCCGGGCTCCTCGACGAGTTCCAGGCGCTGGTGTTCCCCGGCGGGGAGTCGATGCGCATCCTCGACAAGCACGCCACCGTCCACATGGAGGAGATCGACGACGGGACCTCGCGCGGGCGTCCGGAGGCCGATCGCGGCCGGCTGCGTGACCTGCTGCTCGACTCCCTGCCCGAGGGCACGGTGCGCTGGGACGCCAAGGTCGCCTCCGTACGCGGGGCGGGCGCCGGCCGGCACGAGGTCACCCTCGCCGACGGCCGGGCGTTCACCACGGACCTCCTGATCGGCGCGGACGGCGCCTGGTCCAAGGTCCGCCCGCTGCTCACCCCGGAGCGGCCCGCGTACACCGGGGTCGTCATGGTCGAGTGCGACCTGTGGGACGCCGACGCGCGCCACCCCAAGGCGGCAGCCGTCGTCGGCGGCGGCATGCTCATGGCACTCTCCGACGCCAGGGGCTTCCTCGCGCACCGCGAGTCCGACGGCAGCCTCCACGTCTACGCCGCGCTCAAGACCGATGTGTCCTGGCTCGACGGCATCGACTTCGCCGACATCGGCGCGGCCAAGCGGGCCGTGCTGGCGGAGTTCGGCGACTGGGACCCCAGCCTGCGGGCCCTGGTCGCCGACGCGGACGGCGCGCTCGTGCCCAGGCCGATCGTCGCGCTGCCGGTCGGTCACCGCTGGGAACGGGTGCCCGGGGTGACGCTGCTGGGGGACGCGGCCCACGTGATGTCGCCGTTCGCGGGAGAAGGCGCCAACAACGCCATGCTGGACGCCGCCGAACTCGCCCAGGCACTCCTGGCCCACCCGGGGGACGCGGAGACGGCGCTCGAGGCGTACGAGGCGGGCATGTTCGCGCGCGCCGGGGAGGCCGCCGCGGAATCGGCCGCGAGCCTGCTGGTCTGCATGGCCGACGACGCGCCCAAGAGCCTGGTCGCGCAGTTCGCCGAGTACGCCGAGGAGGGCTGACATGACTGCGGAACCGAACGTGCGCGTGGTGGGCTCCGGTCCCGCGGTGCTCCTGCCGCACAACGCGCCCGGACCCGGCAGCGTCCGGCCGATCGCCGGCCACCTGCCCGTCCGCGAACGGCCCGAGACCACGTACGCCGCCCTCGACCCCTTCCTCACCCCGACCCTGGAGTCCCGTTGACCAAGATCGCCATCATCCTCGCCAGCACCCGCCCCGGCCGCGCCGGCCAGGCGGTCGCGCACTGGGTGCTCGAACGGGCCAGCCGGCGCAGCGACGCCGACTTCGACCTGATCGACCTGGCCGAGGTCGACCTGCCCCCGATCGACGAGCCCCTCCCGCCCGCCGTCGGCCGCTACACCCACCCCCACACCCACCTATGGGCCGAGACCGTCGCCGCCTACGACGGCTACGTGTTCGTCACACCCGAGTACAACCACTCCTATCCCGGCAGCCTGAAGAACGCCCTCGACCGCGTGTACGCCGAGTGGAACGACAAGGCCGCCGCCTTCGTCTCGTACGGCGTCGACGGCGGCGTGCGGGCCGTCGAGGCGCTGCGCCCGGTGCTCGCCGCCCTGCGGATCGCCGGGGTGGCCCAGCAGGTGACCCTGAACCTGCGTACGGACTTCGACGGCTTCGGCGGCCCCTTCAGCCCCGGGGACCACCAGGAGCCGGCGTTGACCGCGCTGTTCGACCAGCTCGTGTCGTGGAGCGGGGCGCTCAGGACCGTACGGACCGCGCCTGCCGGGGCCGCCTCCTGACCGCGGCCGGCGCGCTGGGACGGGAAGCCCGGCCTCGCAAAGGGGAAGCGCGTGGTGTTCAGTGGTTCCGTCACCCGACGATGCCTGGAAAGGACTCCATGCCGATCTCCCCCGGTCCCTTCACCGGCCGTGCCGTCACCGACCTAGCCCAGGACCTGCGCGAAGGCCGCACCACCTCCTCCGAACTCGTCGAGCAGGCCCTGGAGGCCATCGCCGAGCGCGACCCCGAGCTCAACGCGTTCGTCACCGTGGACGCCGACGGGGCGCTGGCCGCGGCGCGGCGGGCGGACGCCGAGCTGGCCGCGGGCACCGACCGGGGTCCGCTGCACGGCGTGCCGGTCGGCGTGAAGGATCTCATCAACGTGGCGGGGCTCCCCGCGACGATGGGTTCGCGGCACTTCGCCGGACACGTCCCGGACACCGACGCCGAATGCGTGACCAGGCTGCGCCGAGCCGGAGCCGTCATCGTGGGCAAGACCACCACCCACGAGTTCGCGTACGGCCCCACGGGCGACCGCTCGGCCAACGGCCCGTCGCGCAACCCCAGGGATCCGGCACGCATGTCCGGCGGCTCCAGCGGCGGCAGCGCGGCAGCCGTGGCGGCGGGCCTGGTGCCGCTCGCGCTCGGCACCGACACGGGCGGTTCGGTCCGCATTCCGGCCGCGCTGTGCGGGATCGCCGGGTTCAAACCGGCGTACGGGGCGATCCCGGCGGACGGCGTGTTCCCCCTGTCGCAGAGCCTCGACCACGTCGGCGTCCTGGCCGGGGACGTGCGGGACTGCCTGCTCGCCTACCGCTGCCTGGCCTCCGCCCAGCTACGTGAGGACGCCGGTCCCGCGCGTGTGGGCTGGCTCGATCCCGGCGGGCTGTTCGCCGGGGACCCGCGGGTGGTTCACGCGGTGCGCGCCGTCGCAGGTGACGTGGCGGAGGTGCGGCTGCGGCAAGGGCTCGGCGAGGAGTTGCGGGAGACGTACACGGCGATCCAGAGCTGCGAGGCCGCGGCGGTGCACGCCGACCGGCTGGCCGGGGCGCCCGAGCTGTTCGGCCCCGAGGTGCTGGAACGCCTGCGCACGGCCGCCGAGATCCCCGGCTGGCGGTACGTGCGAGCGCAGGCCGCTCGGTCCGGGTTCGCCCGGGACGTCGGGGCGCTGTTCGAGCGGCACGACGTCCTGGCGCTGCCGACCGTGCCCATCGTCGCCCCGCTGCTCGAGACGGAGGTGGACGGCCGACCCGCGGTGCGGCAAGCTCTGCTCGGCCTGACGAGTTCGTGGAACGTGCTGGGGCTGCCCGCGCTGACCGTGCCCGCCGGCACGGTGGACGGCCTGCCGGTGGGGCTGCAGCTCGTCTGCCGTCCCGGGCGCGAGCTCCACCTCTTCCAGGCCGCCCATGACGCCCTCGAAGGGACCGCCGGTCACGCCCCTGAGGAGTCGGAGGAGCCCGGGATGACGGCGGCGAGCTCGGGGATGCGGGCCCGGTAGCCGTCGAGCAGGCGGCGAGCCGTCGTCACCGAGTCGACCAGCGGGTGCAGGGCGAACGCCTCGACCGCCAGGCGGGCCGAGCCCGTCGTGGCGGCCTCGATGGCGGCCTGCTCCACCGCCTTCACCTGCTGCATCAGGCCCAGGAAGCGGCCCGGCAGGGGGCGGGTGGCCAAGGGGCGGACGCCCGAGCCGTCCACCGCGCACGGGATCTCGACGACCGCGTCCGCGGGCAGGCCGGGCACCGCGGCGCCGTTGCGCACGTTGAGGATCATGGAGGTGGGCTCGCCGCGGGCGATGGCCGCCATGAGGGCCAGGGCGATGCCCTCGTACCCGCCCGCCTCCAGGTCGGCGGCGGCGCGCTCGCCGGCCTCGGTGGCGTCTCGGGCTTCGGCCATGTACGTCTCGTCGCGCAGCCTGCGCGCCCTGACCCACTCGTCGAGCGCCTGCTCGGGCCGCGCGCGCACGGCCGCGTAGAAGTCGTCCTGCTGGAGCAGCAGCGACTCCCCGCGCGTCCGCCCGGAGATCGCGGCCACGGACTCCCGGGTGAAGTAGTAGTAGTACAGGTACTCGTTGGGCAGCGCGCCCAGTGTGCGCACCCAGTCGGCGCCGAAGATGCGCGCCTCCTCCACCTGCCGCAGCGCGTCATCGTCCGCCAGCAGCCCCGGCAGCACGTCGCGCCCGTCATGGACGAGGCCGCGCAGCCAGCCGAGGTGGTTGAGCCCCACGTAGTCGGGCGACACGCGCGCGGGATCGAGCCCGAGCGCGGCGGCGGCCCGCCTGATCAGCCCGATCGGCGAGTCGCAGATGCCGATCACCCGGTCGCCGAGCACGTGCCGCATGGCCTCGGTGATCATGCCTGCGGGGTTGGTGAAGTTGATGACCCACGCCCGGGGCGCGAGCGCGGCCACCCGCTCCGCCACGCGCAGCGCGACGGGGATCGTGCGCAGGCCGAAGGAGATGCCGCCGGGGCCGGTCGTCTCCTGGCCGAGCAGGCCCAGGTCCAGCGCGACCCGCTCGTCCGCGGTCCGGCCGGCCAGGCCGCCGACCCTGATGGCGGAGAAGACGAACGTGGTATCCCGCAGCGCGGTGTCCAGGTCGGTGGTGATGTGGATCTCCGGCGGCTCGTCGTGCCCGGCGGCGAGCCGGCGCAGCACGTGACGGATGGCCTCGAGACGGTCCTGCGACACGTCGTACAGCACCACCTGCTCCACGCGTGGCTTGGCGGTGTCGCGCAGGAGCGCGCCGTACACGAGCGGCACACGGAAGCCGCCGCCCCCGAGAACGGCCAGTTTCATCCAAACCCCTTCACGCCAGCAGCACCTCGGCGCCGGCGGCCGCGCAGTTGCGCAGCGTCTCCTCGTCGGCGCCCTTGTTCGTCACGATCACGTCGATGTCCTCGGGACCGCACACCCGCAGGGCGCCGGTGCCGGGGAACTTGTGCCGGTCGACGAGCAGCACCACCTGCCCCGCCGATGCGATCATGGCCCGCTTCAGCGGCACCTCGGCCAGCGTGGTGTCCACGAGCTGCCCGTCCGGCCGCACGCCGCTGGCGCCCAGGAACACGCGGTCGGCGACCACCTGGCTGAGCGCCGCCTCGGTCAGCACCCCGACCAGCGAGTGGTACGGCCGGCGCACCATGCCGCCGAGCAGCAGCACCTCGACCTCGGAGTCGGAGCGCAGCACGTCGAGCACGGCGAGGCTGGAGGTGACCACGGTGACGCGGCGCCCGCGCAGCCGCCGGGCCAGGCGCATGGTCGTCGTGCCGATGTCGAGCAGGACCACCTCGCCGTCGTTGACCAGGTCCGCGGCGCGGACCGCCACCGCCTCCTTGTCGTGCTCGTCCACGGCCGCCACCTCGGCGAACGGCCGGTCGGCGTCGGCGTCGACGCTGACCCCACCGTCGAGGAGCAGGGCGCCGCCGCGGACGCGCCGCAGGGTGCCGTCGCGGTCGAGCACCTCGAGGTCCCTGCGGATGGTGGACGGGCTCACGCCGAGCTGGCTGGCGAGATCGCGAACGCTGGTGGCGCCTGAAAGGCGGACCCGGCGCATGATCTCGGCATGCCTGAGGCGCTGAAGCACGGCGCGAGTGTATCAGTCAGATTCGCGCAGAAGTATGCATCTTTGACCAGAAACTCCCAGGGAAGACTTGAAGTGTTCGAGCAAACGTGCAAGATTGCGCACATCTCGATGCCTATCGAGGAGGATTCATTCCGTGTCCATGCAGGCCTACGACCCTCTCGCCGACGAGCGCACCCCGGACGGGCCGCGGTTCGATGTCTTCCTGGCGGGCACGGTCTTTCTCGACATCGTCTTCACCGGCCTGCCCGCGATGCCCGCCGCCGGCACCGAGATCTGGGCCGAGGGCATGGGCTCGTGCCCCGGCGGCATCGCCAACCTCGCCATCGCGACCAGCCGGCTCGGCCTGCGCACCTCGCTGGCGGCCGCGTTCGGCGACGACGACTACGGCGACTTCTGCTGGCGCACGCTGGAGGAGCAGGAGTCGGTCGATCTTTCCAGGTCGCGGCGCTTCGAGCAGTGGCACTCGCCGGTGACGGTCTCCATGGCGGTCGACCGCGACCGCAGCATGGTGACGCACGGCCATCCGGCTCCCATGGCGGCGTCCGAGATGATCGGCAAGCCGCCCTGCTCCAAGGCCGTGATCGTGCCGCTGTCCACCGAGGAGCCGCTCGACTCCCCCGACAGTCCGTGCAACTGGGCGGAGCTGGCCCGCAGGGACGGCGCCCTCATCTTCGCGGACGTGGGCTGGGATCCCTCGGGTGTGTGGTCGCGGTCCCTGCTCGACCAGCTCGCCCTCTGCCACGCGTTCATGCCCAACGCGGTCGAGGCGATGGCCTACACCGGCGCCGACACCCCGCGCGACGCCCTCTACGCGATCGCCGACAAGGTGCCCGTCGCGGTGGTGACCGACGGGGCCAACGGCGCCATGGCCATCGACTCCGCGACGGGCGAGGAGGCGTTCGTGCCCGCTCCGCGGGTGACGGCGCTCGACCCGACCGGCGCGGGCGACGTCTTCGGCGCGGGCTTCGTGCTCGGCACGCTGTGCCGCTGGCCGCTGGCCGACCGGCTGGCGTTCGCGCAGCTCTGCGCGGCGCTGGCGGTGCAGCAGTTCGGCGGCTCGCTGGCCGCGCCGGGCTGGGGCGACATCGCCGACTGGTGGCACGAGGTGCGCGACTCGGCCGACCACGCCGGCGCCTACGGCAACTCGCTGGCCCGCCGCTACGCCTTCCTCGACAAGCTGGTGCCCGCCGTCCCGGTGGGCGCCGTGCGCCGCGCCGCCGCCACCATCGCCCGGTACGCCGACGTCGGGCCCAAGACCCCCGCGACGCGGCCCGACCGGCCCGAGGACGAGGACCCCGGCACGCCTCGCGTGCCTGCGCAAAAGGAGTAACACCATGCACCCCCCGCTCCGAGCGCTCGCGGTGCTCGCCGCCGGCGCCCTGGCCGTAACCGCGTGTGCCCCGGGATCCTCCGCCCCGCCCGCGGCCACCTCCGCGCAGCCCAGCGCCTCGGCGGTGCGCACCGACGCCGCGAAGCTCGGCGACGTCACACTCACGATCTGGGACCAGGAGGTACGCGGCGGTCAGGCCGCCCAGATGAAGCAGCTCAACGACGCCTTCCAGGCGAAGTACCCCAACATCAAGCTCAACCGGGTGAGCCGCTCCTTCGACGACCTCAACACGACCCTGCGCCTGGCTTTGAGCGGCAACGAGCCGCCCGACATCGTGGAGGCCAACAACGGGCGCTCGTCGATGGGCGCGTTCGTCAAGGCCGGGCAGCTGCGCCCGCTGGACGCCTACGCCGAGGCGTACGGATGGAAGAAGCGCTATCCGCAGTCGGTGCTGCGCTATTCGAGCTACAGCGCCGACGGCAAGGTGTTCGGCGAGGGCAACCTGTACGGCCTGCCGCAGGTCGGCGAGGTCGTCGGCATCTTCTACGACAAGGCAAAGCTGACCAAGCTCGGCCTGCAGCCGCCGAAGACGTGGGCCGAGTTCGGGGCCGCGCTGGACAAGGCCAAGGCGGGCGGTCAGGTGCCGATGCAGCTGGGCAACCTCGACAAGTGGCCGGCCATCCACGTGTTCGGCACGGTGCAGGGCCGCGCCGTCCCGGCCGACCAGATCAGCACGCTGGCCTTCGGCCGCAAGGGCGCCTCGTGGAACACGCCGGAGAACACCAAGGCCGCCGAGGAGCTCGTCGGCTGGGTCGACAAGGGCTACTTCAACAAGGGCTTCAACGGCCAGGGCTACGACCCGGCTTGGCAGGCGTTCGGCAAGGGCGAGGGCGTCTTCCTGATCGGGGGCACCTGGCTGCTCGCCGACCTGCAGAAGGCGCTGGGCAAGGACCTGGGCTTCATGCTGCCGCCGGGCGCCACGGCCGACGCGCCGCCCGTCGCGACCGGCGGCACCGGGCTGCCGTTCGCGATCACGGCCAAGAGCCCCAACCCTGACGCGGCGGCGGCGTACATCGACTTCATCACCAACGCCGACGCGATGAAGGTGCTCACCACCACCGGCAACCTGCCCGTCGCCGACACGGCGCAGCAGAGCGTCCCCGCGGGGCCGCAGCAGGACGTCTTCACCGCGTTCGGCACGGCGACGGCGAAGGACGGGCTGGTGCCCTACCTCGACTACGCGACCCCGACGTTCGCCGACACGCTGGGCGCAGCGCTGCAGGACCTGCTGGCCAAGAAGCAGACCCCGCAGGAGTTCCTGGCCACGCTGGAGAAGGACTACAAGACGTTCGCCGAGAGCAACGGGTGAGCATGGGCCGGCCTCCCGGAGAGCCGCGCCGCGTCGCCTACCTCTACCTGCTTCCGGCGTTCGCCGTCTACGCGGTCTTCCTGCTCTACCCGATCGGGCGCGCGGTGCAGCTGTCGCTGTACGACTGGGACGGGTTGTCGCTCGGCCGCTGGGTCGGCCTGGACAACTACGTCGCGATCGTCGCCGACGAGGGGCTGCGGGCCGCGTTCGGCCACGCGCTGGTCCTGGTCGTGTTCTACGCGGCCGGGCCGCTGGTCATCGGGCTGGGGCTGGCCGCGATACTCAACCACGCCAAGGTACGCGGCCTCGGATTCTTCCGGACCGTCGTGTTCCTGCCACAGGTGGTGGCCATGGTGGTCGTGGCCGTGGCCTGGCGGCGCGTCTACGCGCCCGACGGCACGCTCAACACGCTGCTCGGCGCGCTCGGGCTCGACTCGCTGACCAGGGGCTGGCTGGGCGACTACACGTTCGCGCTGCCCGCGGTCGGGGTGGTGGGCACCTGGTTCGAGACCGGCTTGGTGACGGTGCTGCTGCTGGCCGGGATGAGCCGCATCCCCGGCGAGCTGTACGAGGCCGCGCGGCTGGACGGCGCGGGAGCGCTCAGGGAGTTCTTCGCGGTCACGCTGCCGTCGGTGCGCGGGGAGATCGCCGTCGCGCTGACGCTGACGGTGATCGCCGCGCTGCGCACGTTCGACCTGGTGTACGTCACGACGCGGGGCGGGCCCGGCGACTCCACGTCGGTGCCGTCGTACGAGGTCTACCACCGGGCCTTCGGGCTCAGCCAGATCGGCTCGGCGGCGGCCATCGGCGTCACGCTCACCGTGGTCATCTTCGTGATCTCGTTCGGGATCAACCGGTTCGCGGACAGGAGTGCCTCGTGATCTCGCGCGGTGAGCGGGTGGCCAACTACGTCATCCTGTCGGTGTTCGCCGCGTTCGCGCTCTTCCCCATCGTGACGATCCTGTCCGCCGCGCTCGGCCCAGCCGACAGCGGCGGCACGTCCGGGCTGGGCAACTTCACGGCGGCGTGGGAGATCGGCCACTTCGGCACCTACCTGCGCAGCAGCCTGGCGGTGTCGTCGTTCGTCGTGGTCGTGAGCGTGGTGCTGTCGATCATGAGCGGGTACGCGTTCGGCACCATGCGCTTCCGCGGCCAGTCGGCGCTGTTCTACCTGTTCATGCTCGGGATCATGATGCCGAGCGAGGCCGTCGCGGTGCCGCTCTACTTCGACCTGCGCTCGCTGGGGCTGATCGACACGTTCTGGTCGGTGGCGTTGCCGCAGGTGGCGCTGTCGGTGGCGTTCGGCACGTTCTGGATGCGGGCGTACTTCCGGGCCTCCAGCCGCGCGATCGTGGAGGCCGCCCGCATCGACGGCGCCTCGACCTGGCGCATCCTGTGGCGGGTGCTGGTGCCGCCGGCCCGGCCCGCCGTCGTCACGCTGACCGTGCTGGTCTTCATGTGGACGTGGAACGAGTTCCTCATCCCGCTGATCATGGTGACCAGTGAGTCGCTGCGGACCGCGCCACTGGGGCTGGCCTTCTTCCAGGGCCAGTACACCTCCGGCTTCACCCTGCTCGCCGCCGGCTCGGTCATCGTCGCGACGCCGGTGGTGATTTTTTACCTGTTCCTTCAACGTCACTTCGTCCGCGGGCTGCTCCAGGGGGCAGTCCGCGAGTAACCGTCGTTCCGGAGGTTCCATGCGTAAACGCCTGTCGCTGGTGCTGGCCGCCACGGTCGCGCTCGCCCTCTTACCCGCCGTACCGTCCGCGGCCTCCGCCGACTCGCCCGTGGACCTCGACGCGCTGTTCGTCGGCGCGCATCCCGACGACGAGGCGTTCAGCCTGTCCACGCTGGGCCAGTGGAACGAGGACCACCACGTCCGCACCGGCGTCGTCACCGTCACCCGGGGCGAGGGCGGCGGCAACGCGGTCGGGCCGGAGGAGGGTCCCGCGCTCGGGCTGCTGCGCGAGGCCGAGGAGCGGTCGGCGGTCGGCAAGGCGGGCGTCCGCGAGGTGTTCAACCTCGACGACGTCGACTTCTACTACACGGTGAGCGCACCCCTGACCGACCAGATCTGGGGCGCGGACACCCTGGAGAAGGTCGTGCGGGTGGTCCGGCAGACCCGGCCCGAGGTGATCCTGACGATGGATCCGGCGCCCTCACCCGGCAACCACGGCAACCATCAGCAGGCGGCGCGGCTGGCCGTGCAGGCGTTCTACGCGGCGGCCGACCCCAAGGCGTTCCCCGAGCAGATCACACGTGAGGGGCTGAAGCCGTTCGCGCCGGCCCGGCTGCTGCTCGGCGGCGGGCGCGGCACCTCGCAGACCGGCCCTTCCTGCGTCTCGACCTTCCAACCCACCAACCCCGCGCAGAACGTGTACGGCGTGTGGAGCGGGCAGCCGTCCCGGAGTCAGGGCAAGACGTGGGCGGCCGTCGAGCGTGAGGCGCAGCGCATGTACGCCTCCCAGGGGTGGGCCGTCTTCCCCGACGTGCCGTCCGACCCCGGCCAGCTCGGCTGCGACTTCTTCACGCAGGTGGACTCGCGGGTGCCGTTCCCCGCGCCCGGCAGCGCGGCGGCCGCCGCGCCCACGGCGATCCTTGACGGGGCGCTGACCAGGGCCTCCGGCACGGTCCCGCTCGGCACCCTGTTCAGCCTGAGCACCAGCGCGTTCGACGTCCGGCCTGGAACGCCGTTCACCGTCAAGGTCGCGGCGACCGCGCCCTCTCGCGAGTCGCTGGGCCGGTCGTCGGTGAAGCTCGGCGTCCCCGAGGGCTGGCAGGTCAGCGGCCCGGGCGACCTCGGCGGGCTCTCCGCCGGGCGTACCAGGACGGCGACGTTCACCGTCACCCCGGCCCAGGGCACCGGACGGGCACGCGTCTCGGCCACGCTGACCACCGAGCACGGCCGCGGGTACACCGACCGTCAGGTCGAGGTCAGCCCCGCCGTACGGGCGACGCAGCAGCTCCTCCCCCAGGTGGCCCAGTACGAGAAGTGGACCTCCGAGGTCGGCGTGCCGCAGCTGCGCGGCATCGTCACGCCCGTGCTCACCCTGCCCTCCGGCGGCTCCCGGCAGGTCGGCGTCGTGGTGACCAACGTCAGCGACGCCGCCAGGTCCGGCACCGTACGCGTCGACCTGCCCGCCGGGTTCACCGCGGACCACGCAGAGGCGCCCTACACCGATCTGGCCGCCGGGGCCTCGACGACGGTGCCGTTCACCGTCACCAACTCCGACCCCTCGCTGAAGACGTCCAACCAGGGCGGCGACTACGCGTACACCATCAGCGTGGACGGCGCGGTCGCGAGCAAGCCGGCGCTCGAGCTGGTCCCGGCCGCCGCCGTCCCGCAAGCGTCTCCGTCCGTGGACGGCGTGGAGGGCGACGGCGAGTACCCGGGTGCCGCCCTCGACATCTCGCGCCTGTGGGAGGGCACCGCGTGCTCGTCGGCGGCCGACTGCTCGGGCACGGCCAAGCTCGCCTGGCACGACGACACCCTCTACCTGCTGGTCCAGGTGAAGGACGACGTGCTCGGCACGCGGCTGGCCGCCGCCGACTGCAAGCGGCACTGGCGTACGGACTCGGTGGAGGTCACGTTCGACCCGCGCGGCACGTCCGAGAACACCTCGACGACGTTCAAGGCGGCGGTGCTGCCCGTTACCGCCGAAGGACCCCCGTGCTTCGAGCGGGACGCCGACAACCGTCAGGGACCGGGCGAGCAGACCGCGCCGGGCATGCGGGTGGCCTCGAAGGTCGCCTCAGGCGGCTACACCGTGGAGATGTCCATCCCGATGGCGCTGCTGCCGGGCTCGGTCGACCCCTCCCACCTGGGCATGAACATCCTGGTCTACGACTCCGACACCCAGGACAAGACCGGCCAGACCCGCATCGGCTGGTCGACGTGGGGCGGCGTGCAGGGTGACCCGTACCGGTGGGGCGTCGCCACGCTGACGGGCTACCAGCCGCCCGCCGACCGGCCCGTCCCCGACCCGGTGATCCCGGACACGGCGCTGTCCAGCCTGGACTCGCCGCAGTCGCTGGAGCAGGCGGTACGGGTGCACGTGCCGCTCGGCGGCGGGCCCGCCGCCGAGGAGTCGCAGAGCGGGTGGGCTACCTCCGCCTCCACCGGCCAGGAGGGAGTGAAGGTGACGGTGCGGGCGAACGCGGCCGGCAAGGCTCACGTGTTCGTCCGGGATGACCAGGGCACGGCGGGCAGCCACGTCGTCACGGTCTCCCGCAAGGGGAGCACGACCGTGACCGTGCCCCTGTCCCGCGCCCTCGCCGCCCACCCGACGGTGGTGGCGGGCTGGGAGGCTTCCGCCGGAGGAACGGCGGCCTCGCAGGTGAAGGTGCGCTGAAAGGTCGGCCGCCCGTCCCGGGACGGGCGGCGCCTGACGGATGCGGCCCCTGACCACTCTCGGCGGGGGCCGTTTCGGTAGATTCATCCCTCGGTGCCGTACCGAAGGAGCCCTGTGAGCATTCCCGAACTGACCGACGTCCATCCGGCGTGGCTGCCGCCCGAGGCGTTCAGGGCGATCGGTTCCCGCCGCACCCTCGTGCGGGCGGACGGGCCGCTCGCCGAGACCGTGCGGGAGGAGGTCGCGCAGGCCTGTGCCCGGTACGGCGGAGGCGTCACAGACGGAGGGCCGTTCGACCTCGTGCTGAGCCTGTCCGAGGCCGAGGGCGAGGACGGGTACGCGCTCTCCCGGCAGGACGGCGTCACGACCGTGGCCGGCGGCGATCCCGCCGGGCTGCTCTACGGGTTCTTCCACGTCGTACGGCTGGGCGAGGCGGCGTTCGAGGGCGAGCGGCCGGTCGAGCACCACCGGCCCGCGATGCGGCGCCGCATGCTCGACCACTGGGACAACATCGACGTGCACCCCGTGATGGGCCAGGTCGAGCGCGGCTACGCGGGCGGGTCCATCTTCTGGGAGGACGGCGCGCTGCGCCCGGACCTGACCAGGGTGCGGGCCTACGGGCGGCTGCTGACCGCGGCCGGCGTCAACGCGGTCGCGGTCAACAACGTGAACGTGCACGCCACCGAGGCCCACCTGCTGACCGACCGGCTCGGCGAGGTGGCCGCCATCGCGAGCGAGCTGCGCCCGTACGGGATCCGCGTGCACTTGTCGGTCAACTTCGCCTCCCCCATCGCGCTCGGCGGCCTCCCCACCGCCGACCCGCTGGACGAGGACGTCCAGAAGTGGTGGGCGGAGACCACAGAGCACGTCTACGCGACAATTCCGGACTTCGGCGGATATGTCGTGAAAGCCGACTCGGAGGGGCAACCGGGCCCGTTCGCCTACGGGCGCACCCACGCCGACGGCGCGAACATGCTCGCCGATGCCCTGGCCCCCTTCGGCGGGGTCGTCCACTGGCGGGCCTTCGTCTACAACCACCGGCAGGACTGGCGCGACCGCTCGACCGACCGCGCCCGCGCGGCCCACGACCATTTCGCCCCGCTCGACGGCCGGTTCCTCGACAACGCGATCCTGCAGGTCAAACACGGCCCCATGGACTTCCAGACGCGTGAGCCGGTCTCCCCGGTGATTCTGGACATGCAGGGAACCCGCCTGGCGGTGGAGCTGCAGGTGACGCAGGAGTACACCGGCCAGCAGCGGCACGTCTGCTACCTGGCCCCGATGTGGAGCGAGGTCCTCGCGTTCGAGGACGTCGCCGAAGCGGGCGACCTGGTCGCGGTCTCCAACGTGGGCGACGACCGCTACTGGACCGGCCACCCGCTCGCGCAGGCCAACCTGTACGCGTTCGGCCGCCTCGCCTGGGACCCGGCCCTCGACCCGGCCGCCATCCTCGACGAGTGGATGGACCTCACCTTCGCGAGGCCCGGCGAGGCGCTGCGGCGCACCCTGCACGCCATGATGGACGGGTCATGGCGCACGTACGAGCGCTACACCGCGCCGCTCGGCGTCGGCTTCATGGTGCGTCCCGGTCACCACTACGGCCCGGACGTGGACGGGTACGAGTACACGCCGTGGGGCACGTACCACTTCGCCGACCGCGACGGCGTGGGCGTGGACCGCACGCGCGCCACCGGCACCGGCTTCACCGGCCAGTACCCCGAGCCGTGGTCGGACATCTACGAGTCGCTCGAGCGCTGCCCCGACGAGCTGCTGCTGTTCTTCCACCATGTCCCGTACGGGCACGTGCTGCACAGCGGCTCGACGGTCATCCAGCACATCTACGACACCCACTTCGCGGGCGTCGAGGAGGTGGCCGAGTCCCGGCTGCTCTGGGAGAAGCTCGCGGGCACCGGCGCGGTGGCCCCAGACGTGTACGCCCGGGTGCGGGACCTCCTCGACGAGCAGCTGCGCTGTGCCGAGGAGTGGCGCGACCAGATCAACGCCTATTTCTTCCGCAAGTCAGGCGTGCCCGACGCGCACGGAAGGCGCATCCACTAGGCGGTGAAGCGCTCGCGGACCTCGGCGATCAACGGGCGGCTGTTCCACAGGAGCGCCGCGGCGAACGCCGAGGCCAGCAGCGCCGGCACCAGCTCGGTGACGACCATCGTGAGCCCGCCCGCCACGACCAGCAGGGCCGCGTTGCCGAACGTGGCCTTCGGGTGGCGCATGAGGAAGTACGAGGCCAGCCGCGCCACGTCCACCGTCCGGAACTCGAACAGCGACGTGATCACCAGGGCGTTGGCGACCCACAACGTCGCCGCCAGCGCGACGAGCACCAGCAGCACCGCCCACCATCCCGGAACGCCGGCGGCGGCGAAGTTCGCCAGGTTCGTCCCGACGACGGCCAGGCCCGCCAGCCAGGGCACCCAGATCTTCAGCACCCCGCGCACGTTGGCCTTGTACCCGCGCCAGAACGCCGCCGCCGGGTGCAGGTCCGTCAGGTCCCTGCTGCGGTGGCGCAGCGCGTAGAGGGCGGCGGACAGCGCGGGGCCGAGCGGCAGCGCGCAGGCGGCCGCCAGCGGCACGTTGCTGGCGTCGCCGCCGAGCAGGGTCAGCCCGACCAGCCCCGGCGCGCTCGCGACCAGGAACATGCCCTCGACCGCCAGCAGGCTGTAGACCAGCGTGGCGGCACGCGAGAGCGGCCCCTGGCCGAACCGCCGCTCAGCCGTCACCTCGCTCATCGGCTCTCCTCTCCCAGGCCGAGCAGCCGCCTGTCGTCCCACCACGGCGGCGTCTCGTCCACCACCGGCGTGAGCTCGACCAGCGTAACCTCGTGGCGGTCGAGTGTGAGATCCAGCTCCGCGTACCCGCCGGCGACCGGGAGGCTGCGGTGGCTGCGGACCGGCTCGGCCGCCTCCCGCAACACGTCGAGCTCCCTGGGGCGAGGGGAGCGCGGGCGGCCCATCTCGCACCAGGCCGCCCAGGCGTTGCCCTTCTCCTCGCTCACCGACGAGCGCAGCATGAACGCCGAAGAGCCTCCCGCGAGAGGGACCGACAGCCGCACGGTGTGCCCGTTCATCGGGGGTGCGCCGGTCACGTCCACCGGCGCCCAGGCCAGCACGGTGACCCGGCCGGCTCCGTCCCTGGTGACCAGGTGGTCGTCCCCGCGTGCCAGGACCTGGTCGCCCATCCGCGTCATGAAGGCGTACAGGTGATAGGTGGGTTTCTTGATCTGGCGGTGGGTCAGCAGGCCGAAGCCGCCGTGGAAGATCGAGGTCGGCACTCCCTGCTCCTCGAACATGTCACTGAAGGTCCAGTAGGAGAAGGAGTCGACCAGGTCTCCCCCGGCGGCCAGCACCGGGGCGAGGTAGGCGGCGTGGAAGGCCGTGTCGTGGACGGGGTTGTCGGGCCGGTAGGAGGAGTTGAACTCCGTGATGTGCACGGGCAGGTCCTCCAGCGGCCCGCCCTGGAGCTGGCGCCGCGGCGTGGCGAACTGCTCGAGCAGCTTCGACGCGGGCGCCATCGTCTGGTGCACGCCGAACGGCACGTGCTGGGCCGGGCCGGAGGTGTACGCGTGCCGGCTGACGAAGTCGATCGGCAGCGAGCGCTCGATCACGAAGTCGGCGAAGCGCACGAGGAACTCGTCGGAGCCGGGCGAGATGGCCGGGCCGCCGACCTGGAGCGAGGCGTCCACCTCCTTGACGGCGTGCGCGGTCACCTCGTACAGGCGGTGGTAGGCCTCCTGGTCGGCGGCCAGCCAGAAGTCCTTGAGGTTGGGCTCGTTCCACACCTCGATCGGCCAGGTGCGCACCCGGTCGAGCCCGTACCGGTCGACCAGGTGCGCGACGGTGGCCCTGACCAGGTCGGCCCACTCCCGCCAGGAACTGGGCGGGGTGACGTTGCCCTGCCACCAGAACACGGTCTGGTCGCCGGAGGCCAGCCCCGAGGGCATGAAGCCGAGCTCGACGAAGGGCTGGATCCCGAGCTCGAGGTAGGCGTCGATCACCTGGTCGACGTACGTGAACGAGTGGCGCACGTGCCGCGTGCCCGCGTACTCGTACGGCTGGTGGACGCCCACCCCGTCGCTCAGCAGCCCGTGCCCCCGGATGTGCCGGAAGCCGATCTCCCGCTGGATCAGCGCCAGCGAATCCTGGTAGTCGCGGCGCAGCGCCAGCTCGAAGCGGCCGGTCCCGACGCAGAAGCGCCAGGCGTCGGACAGCCGCCCCGAGGCCTCCGAGGGCACCCGCATCAGCCGTGGTCCTTCTTGAACCGCTCGTAGGCGGTGTTGACGAGGTTGATGTAGGTGGTCGAGTTCTTGGCCTCCAGCTCCTTGACGTAGGCGTCCCACTCGCTCAGGTCACGCTCGCCGAGGATGAACTTGAGCGTCTGCTGGGTGACGTAGTCCTTCAGCGGCGTCTCCCACAGCGTGGCCTGCTCGCGCTCCTCGTCGGTGAACGGGTGCGGCGGCTCGACCGGCCAGGCCTTCCTGGCGTTCATCACGTCCTGGAACGCGACCTCCTCCTCGGAGAAGGTGGAGTTGAGCAGCTTGGTGGTGCCGCCGTAGGCGAACACGCCGTTGGAGAAGCCGAAGTCCTTCTGCAGGTGCTTGGGCGCCCCGGGGTTGAGGCCGACGAAGTCGACGTCCTTGGCGAGCTTGTAGTTGCCGGAGGCGTCCTTGGTGTACGTCGTGCCCTCGACGCCCCACTTGGCGAACTCCTCGCCCTGGTCGGAGTACCAGAGCCAGTCGATGAACTGCATCATGGCGACGAAGTTCTTGTTCTCCAGCGCCTTCTTGGAGATCATGATGCCGTTCTCGAGCCGAGTGTCGATCTTGTACTCGCCGACCGGGCCCAGGGGCACAGGGATCTTGGCGACCTTGGCGCCGGGGACGAGCTTGGTCAGGGTTGGGCGGTAGTCGTTGACGATCGACTGCGCGTTCGCGCTGATCACGAACGACTTGCCGGAGTTGAACTTCTGCTTGGCCTGCTCGTCCTGCTGGGTGAAGCCCTCAGGGTCGAGCAGCTTCTCCTTCACCAGCTTGTTCAGGTACTCCAGCGCCTGCTTGTACTGCGGCATCGCGCCGGTGTAGACGAACTTGCCGGCCGTGGGGTCGAAGGTCGCGTGCTGGTACTGCCAGCCGCCCTTGGCGCCGTAGGCCTGGGCGACGAGCTTGAGCAGGTTGCCGCCGGGCGTGGGGACGCCGAACCGGTCGGTCATCGGGTAGAGGTCCGGGTACTCCTTCTTCAGCGCCTTGAGCACGGTGTACAGATCGTCCCAGGTCTTCGGGATCTCCAGCTTGTGCTTCTCCAGGATGTCGGTCCGCACCGCCAGGGAGTAGTCGATCCAGATCTCCTCGTGGAGACCCGGCAGCAGGTAGATGCGGCCGTCGGCCTGGCGCAGCGTGTCCAGCTCCGGCTGCATGCTCCACTTGGCGACCTTGTCCTTGAAGTTGGGCATCAGGTCGAAGTAGTCGCTGACCGGCAGGACGGCGCCGGAGGAGACGAACGCCTCTTCGGACGGGTGGTACGTCTTCGGGATGATGAGCGGGGCCTGACCGGAGCCCACCAGCAGGCCGCGCTTCTTCTCGTAGTCGCTGAGCGGCACCTCCACCGGCTTGAGCGTCACGTTGGTCCGTTTGGTCAGCTCCTGCCAGAACAGCCAGTCGCTCTTGTCCGGGTAGAACGGGTGGTTGTTGTAGAGCGCGTCGAACGAGACCGGCTCGGTGGCCTTGAACTGCTGGTTGACGCCGTAGCTCGCCATCGCGCCCGCCTTGTTCGCGGACACGTCCGCGCCCTTCTTCGGGGCCTCGTCCTCGCCGCAGCCGGCGACGACGAAGGTGAGCGCACCCAGCCCGATGAGTGCCTGACGCCGGGAGATGTGCTGCATGGGGGGTTCCTTTCGGAGGGACATGGCTATCCCTTCACCGCGCCGAGCATGACTCCGGAGACGAAGTACCGCTGGACGAAGGGGTAGACCGCCAGGATGGGGACGACGGTGAGCATGATCGTCACCGACTGGATGTTGGCCGCGGCCGCCGAGACCTCGCTCATCGCCGCGCCGACGGACTCGGCGCCGGTGGCGCCCGCGATGAGGTTGCGCAGGTAGATGGTCACGGGGAACAACTTCGACTCGTTCAGGTAGAGGAACGCCGTGAACCACGAGTTCCAGAACGAGACCGCGTAGAACAGCACCATCGTGGCGATGACCGCCTTCGACAGTGGCAACACGATCCGCCGGAGGATGCCGTAGGTGCTGAGGCCGTCGATGGCGGCGGCCTCCTCAAGCTCCTGCGGCAGGCCCTCGAAGAACGCCTTCATGACCAGGAGGTTGAAGACGCTGATGGCGTTGGGCAGGACGATGGCCCAGATGGAGTTCGTCAGCCCGAGGCTGTTGACCAGCACGTACTGGGGGATCAGGCCGCCGGAGAAGATCATGGTGAAGACGGCCACCCAGATCAGGAACGTGCGGCCCTTGAGGTGCTTCTTGGACAGCACGTACGCGTAGCAGGTCGTCAGCACCATCGCGATCACCGTGGCCACGACGGTGTAGACCACGGTGTTGCGGTAGTTCGTCCAGAACATCGGGTCGGAGACCACGAGCTTGTACGTCGAGACGTTGAACCCGCGCGGGAGGAGGTTGACCTGCCCGCCGACGATGTACCGTTCTGCGCTGAACGAGCGGGCGATGATGTTGACGAAGGGATACAGCGTCACGATGACGACACCGGTCAGGATGACGGCGTTGACCCATTGGAACACGCGGTAGCCACGGCTCTTGGCAATCGTCACCACAGGCTCGTCCCTACTGTGCGGCGGGAGATCACGTTCGCCCCCACGATCAGCACCACCCCGACCAGCGCCTCGAACAGGCCGATCGCGGCGGCGTAGCTCATGGAGCTGGACTCCACACCCATGCGGTACAGGTACGTGGAGATCACGTCGGCGGTCGGATACGTCAGCGGGTTGTACAGCAGCAGGACCTTCTCGAAGCCCACGGCCATGAACGTGCCGATGTTGAGGATCAGCAGCGTGATCGCCGTCGGCCGGATGCCCGGCAGGGTCACGTGCCAGATCTGCCGCCACCGGCCGGCGCCGTCCATCCGGGCCGCCTCGTAGAGGTGCTCGTCGATGGTGGTCAGGGCGGCCAGGTAGAGGATGGTCCCCCAGCCGACGGTCTGCCAGACCTCGGACGAGACGAAGATCGTGCGGAACCACTCCGGTTTCTGGATGAACGCGGTGGCCTGCCCGCCGAACGCCTTCACCACCTGGTTCACCGGCCCGTCGATGGCCAGCATCTGCATGACGATGCCGGCCACGATGACCATCGACAGGAAGTGCGGCAGGTACGACACCGACTGCAGGAACCGCTTCATCCGCCGGTTGCGCACCTCGTTGAGCAGCAGCGCCAGCACGATCGGCAGCGGGAAGCAGAACAGCAAGGTCAGCGCGCCGAGGACCAGCGTGTTGGTGAACACGCTCCAGAACGACGGGTCGTTGAGGAACATCTTCACGTACCGCAGGCCCACCCACGTCTCGCCGAACATGCTGCCGCCGGGCTCGAACTTCCGGAAGGCGATCACGTTGCCGAGCATCGGGGCGTACCGAAAGACCGCGAAGAACAGCAGCGGCAAGATCGCCAGCGAGTACAGCTGCCAGTCGCGGCGGATCGCGTGCCGCCACGTGCCCGGCCTGGCCCGCCTGCGCCGGCCGGACGCCGGCCGCGCCGGACGTGTGCCCTGCGGCGGATCGTCCAAGGTCGTGCTCATCCCGCGCCCTCCAGTATGCGGGCCGTGGCCAGCAGTCGCCTGTCGTGGCCGAGCTCGCGCTCGGCACCGGTCAGGCGCAGCGGCACGGCGGCCACCACGTCGGCGCTCGAGCGGCCGAAGCGCAGCTCGACGTCGCCCGGCTCGACGATGCGCGTGCCGCGCACCCCGGTGAACGACGTGACGTCTGCCGGGACCTCGAACGTCACGTGCGCGGACCTGCCCGGCTCCAGCTCGACGCGGGCGTAACCGACCAGGCGGACCACCGGCCTGGTCGTCTGGGCGACCGGGTCGTGCAGGTAGAGCTGGACGACCTCGGCGCCGGGCCGCGATCCGGTGTTGCGGACCGTGACCCCGACGGTGACCTCTCCGTCCACCGGCCAGTCGCCCGGCTCCGTGCCCGTGACGTCCCAGTCGAACGCGGTGTAGCTCAGCCCGTGCCCGAACGGGAACGCGGGCGTCGGGTCCACGGACGACACCTCCGTCCGGCGGCCCAGCGGCGGCGACAGATAGGTCGCGGGCAGGCCGCCGGCGTCGCGCGGCACGCTGACAGGAAGCCGCCCGGACGGGTTCACCGCGCCGGTGAGCACCTCGGCCAGCGCCTGGCCGCCCCGCTGGCCCGGGAAGAAGCCGTAGACCACGGCCGCGGCCGCGTCGAACTCCGGCCCCAGCGCGTACGGCCGCCCGGCCAGCAGCACCAGGACCACCGGGGTGCCGGTCGCGAGCACGGCCCTGACCAGCTCGGACTGCACGCCGGGCAGGTGCAGGTCGGTGGCGTCGCAGCCCTCGCCGGAAGTCCCGCGCCCGAACAGCCCGGCCCGGTCGCCGACGGCGAGCACGCACACGTCGCTCTCCGCGGCCGCGGCGACGGCCGCCGCGATACCGGAGGTGTCGTCGCCGGTGATACCGCAGCCCGGCTGGTACGTCAGATCGGGGATCAGCGTGCCGAGCGCCTCGCGCAGCGACGGGATGTCGACGCCGAGCCCGTGCTCGGGATGCGGGCCCACGTGCGCGGGGAAGGCATAGCAGCCGAGCATCGCCATCGGGTCGTCGGCCACCGGGCCCACGAGGGCCACCTTCCGGCCCGGGGCGAGCGGCAGGATCCCGCCGGTGTTCCGCAGCAGGACGACGGACTCTCGCGCCAGGCGCAGGGCGAGCTCCCGGCTCTCCTCGTCGTCGAGGCGCACGTCCTCGGGTTCGCCGGGCAGCGCCTGCCAGTCTTCGTCGAGCAGCCCGAGCTCGGCCTTCTGCGCCAGCACCCGGCGCAGCGCACGGTCGATCAGCGCCTCGTCGACCTCCCCCGCCTTGACCGCCTCGATGAGGGGGGCGCCGAAGGTGTCCACCGTGGGCAGCTCGACGTCGATCCCGGCCCGCAGGGCGAGCCCGGCCGCGTCGGCCGCCTCCGCCGCGACGCCGTGCAGCTTCTGCAGGAACCGGATCGCGAAGTAGTCGGCGACCACCGTGCCCGCGAAGCGCCACTCGTCCCGGAGCAGCCCGGTCAGCAGGCTCTCGTCGGCCGCCACGGGAACGCCGTCGACCTCGGCGTAGGAGTTCATCACCGACCGGGCGCCGCCCAGGCGCAGGGCCATCTCGAACGGCGGCAGGATCACGTCCGCCAGTTCCCTGCGCCCCATGTGCGTGGGTGCGAGGTTGCGGCCACCGCGGGAGGCGGAGTAGCCGGCGAAGTGCTTCAGCGTGGCGACGATCCCCGCGCTCTCAAGCCCGCGGACGTAGGCCGCTCCGATCGTGCCGATCAGGTAGGGGTCCTCGCCGATCGTCTCCTCGGTGCGTCCCCAGCGGTAGTCGCGGGTCACGTCCAGGACCGGGGCCAGGCCCTGGTGGATTCCGGCGGCCCGCATGGACCGGCCGATCCGCCCGGCCACCTCCTCGACCAGCTCGGGGTCGAAGGACGCGCCCCAGCTCAGTGGCGCCGGGTAGACGGTCGCGCGCCAGGCGGCGAACCCGGTCAGGCACTCCTCGTGGACCTGGGCCGGGATCCCGAACCTGCTCGCCGCCACGATCTGCGCCTGCGAGGCGGCCAGCGAGCGCGCGCCC
Organism: Nonomuraea sp. CA-141351; assembly: GCF_050944675.1. Classification (NCBI taxonomy): domain Bacteria; kingdom Bacillati; phylum Actinomycetota; class Actinomycetes; order Streptosporangiales; family Streptosporangiaceae; genus Nonomuraea; species Nonomuraea sp. CA-141351. Next base: position 5,184,346 of record NZ_CP191982.1, on the reverse strand, counting down.
GCGACCGGATCGACCGGCGCGGTCCCGAACGGGCGGGTCAGCTGGCCCAGCCCGTGGGCGATGACGTCGCTCCACTCGACGCCCGTCATGTCGGCCTGGTGCGGTGCGACGCCTCCCCCTGTGGCATCGGCGCCGACCCAGACGCCGACGAGCTGGGCGATCTTCTCTTCCAGCGTCATGAGCGGGATGAGCGCCTCGGCCCGCTCGGCGGGAGACAACCGCGTGTCCCGCCACTTTTCGATAGGTACCTGGCCCCTCATGCGATCCTTTCGGCTGCTCCCCGGCATGACGCCGAAACTTTCGACGAATTCCCGTTAATATTGCGGCAACTTAGGGGTCAAGGTTTCGGCGTGTCAAGGGGGATGCAAACTGCTATATTCGCGCTGATCACCGCGAGGATGAGCCCAGCATTGGCGGCGAGATTTCCAGAAAGTTTCCGGATGCCCAGCTGACAAGTTGCCGTTCGGCTGCCGTCAGGTCAGGGACTCTGTCAGCGTGCGCGCCGCCAGAGTGACGAGCTTTCCGTACTCCACGCGCAGATCCTCCGGCATACGACTGGCCGGGGTGGAAATACTGAGGCTGGCGATCGGACCGTCCGGACCCAGGACGGCGGACGCGACGGCGGCGATGTCGGAGCGCCACTCGCCGCGATTGTCCGCATAACCCCGCGCGCGGACAGCCTCCAGTTCGGCGCTGAGCGCCTCGCGATCGATGATCGTGGTGTCGGTGTACGCCGGAAGCTCGTCCGGGGGACTCGGCCGGTGCGCGAGAACGGCCTTGCCGTTGGCCGAGGCGTGCAGCGGCAGCCGGATGCCGAGCGGCAGCACGATGCGCAGCGGCTTGTCGGTCTCCAGGCGCTCGATCAGGACGACCGCGTCGCCCTCCGGCACCATCAGGTGGATCGTCTCCCCCGTGCGCTGCCTCAGCTCCTCCATGACGGGCATCGCCGCGTCGCGCAGGCCGAGCTCCGCCCGGCGGCCGACCTGGAGCGCCTTGATGGTCACCTGCCAGCGCGTGACCTCGCCCGCGGCGGGCCTGATCCACCCGGCGTCGTGCAGCGTCCGCAGCGAGCGCTGCACCGTGCTCTTGGGCAGGCCGAGCACCCGCGCCAGCTCACCGACCCCGGCGGGCTGACGGATGGCGACCTCCTCGAGCACCCGGAGGGCATTGAGCACGTTCTGCATCCATTGACTCCTCTGCGGACTGATTTTAATGTTAATGAACCGCAACACGGCACACCGTGCCGTGACACGGCACGCAAGGAGCGTCACAACGTGGGCCGCCATTTCCTGCAGATCCCAGGACCGACCAACGTTCCCGACCGGGTGCTGCGCGCCATCGCCCAGCCCACCGTCGACCACCGCGGACCCGAGTTCGCCCGGCTCGCGGGCTCGGTGCTGGAGCGCCTGAAGGCGGTCTTCAAGACCCGCCACCACGTGATCGTCTACCCCTCGTCGGGGACGGGCGCGTGGGAGGCGGCGCTGGTCAACACGCTGTCCCCCGGCGACCGGGTGCTGGCGTTCGAGACCGGGCACTTCTCCACGCTGTGGTGCGAGATGGCCGCACGTCTCGGGCTGGTCGTCGACCTGGTGCCCGGCGACTGGCGGCACGGCGCCGACCCCGGCGCGATCGCCGACCGCCTCACCGCCGAGCACGCCGCCGTCATGGTCGTGCACAACGAGACCTCGACCGGGGTACGCAGCCGGATCCCGGAGATCCGCGCGGCCATCGACCGGACGGAGCACTCGCCGCTGCTGCTGGTGGACACGATCTCATCTCTGGGCTCGATGGACTACCGTCACGACGAGTGGGGCGTGGACGTGACCGTCGGCTGCTCGCAGAAGGGGCTCATGCTGCCGCCCGGCATCGGGCTCAACGCGATCAGCCCGAAGGCGCTCGCGCACCGGGGGCGGTTGCCCCGCTCGTACTGGGACTGGGAGCCGATCATCGCGGCCAACCGCGGGGGCTTCTTCCCGTACACGCCGCCGACCAACCTGCTGTACGGGCTGCGCGAGGCGCTGATCATGCTGCTGGAGGAGGAGGGTCTCGACGCGGTCTTCCGCCGGCACGACCGGCACGCCGAGGCGACGCGGCGCGCCGTGCGGGGGTGGGGGCTCGAGGTGCTCTGCGCCGACGAGCGGGAGCACTCCAGCTCGCTCACGGCGGTGCTGATGCCGGACGGGCACGACGCCGACACGGTCAGGAAGCTCATCCTGGAGCGCTACGACATGTCGCTCGGCACGGGGCTGGGGCGGCTCGCCGGCCGCGTGTTCAGGATCGGGCACCTCGGCCACTTCAACGACCTGACGCTGGCCGGCACGCTGAGCGGCGTCGAGATGGGGCTGAGCGGGGCCGGCGTGCCGATCAAGGAGGGCGGGACACGCGCGGCGCTGGCCTGTCTGGAGGGGGCCGCGTGAGCCTGGCCCGGACGCTGTCGCCGCTGATCGAAGGCGACGTGCGGGACGACCCGTACACCAGGCACCTGTACGCCTCCGACGCCAGCATGTACGCCATCGAGCCGCTCGCCGTCGCCTTCCCCCGGCACGCCGGCGACGTCCAGGCGCTGGTCGCCGCATGCGGCGAACTGGAGGTGCCGGTGCTGCCGCGCGGGGCGGGCACCAGCCTCGCCGGGCAGACGGTCGGCTCGGCGCTGATCGTCGACTTCTCCCGGCACATGAACCGGATCCTGGAGATCGACGGCACGACCGCCCGCGTGCAGCCGGGCGTCGTACAGGACCAGCTCAACCGGGCGGCCCGCAGGCACGGGCTGATGTTCGGGCCCGACACCTCGACCAGCAACAGGGCCACGATCGGCGGCATGATCGGCAACAACTCGGCGGGCAGCCACTCCGTGCTCTACGGGTCCACGGTGGACCACGTCGAGGCTCTGCGGGTCGTGCTCGCCGACGCCACCACGCCCGACCTGGCCTCCGACGCCCGGCTGAGCGCGTCGGTGTCGGAGGTGCTCCGGGGCCTGGACCTGACCGGGTTCCCGCGTTTCTGGCGCCACTCGGGCGGCTACCGCCTGGACCTGGCCGCCCGGGACCTGCCCGACCTCACCAAGCTCATGGTGGGCTCCGAGGGCACGCTGGCCGTGGTCACCGAGGCCACGGTCAGGCTGGTGGACCGGCCGCGGGCCAAGGCCATCGCGGTGGGTCACTTCGCCTCCACCCCGTCCGCCATCGCGGCCACCGCGGACGCCCTCTCCTTCGACGCCGCCTCGGTCGAGCTGATCGACAAGGCCATCCTCGACTTGTCCAGGCAGCGCGTGGACTACGCCAGGCTCGGCGACATCCTCTCCGGTGATCCCGAGGCGCTGCTGTTCGTGGAGTTCTTCGGCGACAGCCCCTCCGAGGTGGCCGACCGCGTGGACAAGCTCGCCGCCACCTGGAAGTCGAACGGCCACGGCTACCACACCCTGCGGGCGGTCACCGCCGAGCAGCAGGCGGCCGTGCTCAAGGTACGCAAGGCGGGGCTCGGGCTGCTGATGGCCTCCAGCGTGGGCAGCCGCAGGCCGCTGGCGTTCGTGGAGGACACGGCCGTACCGCCGGAGCGGCTGCTGCCGTACGTCGAGGAGTTCGCGGAGATCCTCTCCCGGCACGGGCTCTCCGCGGGCTTCTACGGGCACTGCTCGGTCGGCTGCCTGCACATCCGCCCCTTCGTGGACCTGCGGGTGCCCGAGGAGATCGGCACGATGCGGGCGGTCGCCGAGGAGATCGCCGAACTGGCCGCCAGGCACGGCGGCGTGAACTCCAGCGAGCACGGCGACGGGCTGGCCAGGTCCGAGTTCAACCGGCGGCTGTTCGGCGACCCGGTCTACGAGGCGATGCGGCAGGTCAAGCAGATCTTCGACCCGCGGGGGCTGCTGAACCCTGGCAAGATCGTGGACGCGCCGCCGATGACCGAGCACCTGCGCGATCCCGCCATGCCCGAGCCGCGCCCCCTCCGCACCACGTTGTCGTTCGGGGGGACCTTCGCGGGCGGCATGCACTCCGCCGCCGACCGGTGCATGAACGTCGGGGTCTGCCGCAAGGACGACACGGGCGTCATGTGCCCGTCGTACATGGCCACCCGAGAGGAGGAGCACTCCACCCGCGGCCGGGCCAACGCCCTGGTCAAGGCCCTGTCGTCGGACGATCCCCGGCAGGCGCTCGGGGACGAGCGGCTGCACGGCATCCTCGATCTCTGCCTGGAGTGCAAGGCCTGCCAGTCGGAGTGCCCGCTGGGCGTGGACATGGCGGCGATGAAGAGCGAGTTCCTCCACCAGTACCAGGAGATTCACGGCGTGCCGCTGCGGTCGCGGCTGTTCGCGGCGATCAGGACGCTCAACCGGCTCGGGTCGGCCACCGCGCCGCTGTCGAACTGGCTGGCCGCTCCCCTGCGCGGGCCGCTCGGGCTGAGCAGGCGGCGGCCGCTCCCCCTCTTCCGGCGTGACAACCTGCTCCGCTGGTTCGGGCGCAGGCCGGTCAAGGCCGGGGGGCGAGAGGTGATCCTGCTCGCGGACTCCTTCACCACCTACAGCGAGCCCGGCATCGGGCGGGCCGCCGTCGAACTGCTGGAGCAGGCCGGTTACCGGGTACGGCTCGAGTCGCAGGGGTGCTGCGGCCGCTCCAGCATCTCCAAGGGCCTGCTGGAGCAGGCCCGCGCGATGGCCGACGCCATGGTCGGCAGGCTCGCCGGGTCGGATGCGCCGATCGCCGGGCTGGAGCCGTCCTGCCTGCTCACCCTGAAGGACGAGTACGCCGCCCTGCTCCCCGGCGACCCCCGGGTGGCGGCGGTGGCGGCCCGCGCCAGGCTCATCCCCGAGTTGCTGACGGAGGCCATCGACGACGGCTCGCTGAGGCCGGGCGACGCCCTCAGCGGGCGCAAGATCCTCCTGCACGGCCACTGCCACGAGAAGGCCGTCGTCGGCACCGCTGCCACACGGGAGTTGCTGTCCAGGATCCCCGGAGCGGAGGTGGAAGAGATCGACGCCGGCTGCTGCGGCATGGCCGGATCGTTCGGTTTCGAGAGCGAGCACTACGACCTGTCCATGAAGATCGGCGGCCTCCGGCTCTTCCCGGCGATCGCCGCATCCTCGCCCGACACCCTGCTCGCGGCCACGGGGGTCTCCTGCCGCCAGCAGATCGCCCACGGTGCGGGACGCGCTGCCCGCCACCCGGTCGAACTCCTTCACCAGGTGGTCGACCTGCCCTAACGCTCGGGGGAGATCGGAGTACTCAGTGTCCGCAGAGCTCCTGTCCATTCTCGCCCTCATCGTCATGTTCGTCATCGCGACCGTCTTCCCCGTCAACCTCGGCGCGCTGGCCCTCGTCGGCGCCTTCCTCGTCGGCACGCTGGCCGCCGGCATGAGCGCCGACGACATCCTGGGGGCGTTCCCCGGCAGCCTGTTCGTGATCCTCGTCGGGGTGACGCTGCTGTTCGCGATCGCCACCAACAACGGCACCGTCGACTGGCTCGTACGGGCCGCCGTACACCTGGTACGCGGCCGGCTGGCCGCCATCCCGGTCGTGGTGTTCGCCATCTCGGCGCTGCTGACGGCCGTGGGCGCGCCGGCGCCCGCGGTGGCGGCGATCCTGGCGCCCATCGCGTTCGGCTTCGCGGCCGACTACCGGATCCATCCGATGCTGATCGGGCTCATGGTGGCGCACGGCACCCAGGCCGGCGCGTTCTCGCCGATCAGCGTGCTGGGCGGGATCGTGAACGGCGTGACCAGGGACGCCAAGCTGCCCGGCGACAACCTGACGCTCTTCCTGTCGAGCTTCTTCTTCAACGCCGCCGCGGCGGCGGTCGTCTTCCTCATCTTCGGCGGCCGTCAGCTGATGAGCCGCGGCGCCACCGCCACCTCCCCGATGGCGCCCTCCACCGGCGCGCCCGCTCCTTCGTCCGGCAGCGCCGCGGCCACGTCCGTCCCCGTGGACGCCGCTGACGGCGCCGCACCCGATCCCGTCGCGTCAGGCGGCACAGTCACGGCGACGGAGGCCCCTGACGCCGGGGCCGGCGGTCTCCGCCTCACCCCGCACCAGGCTCTGACGCTCACCGGCATCGTCGCCCTCTGCCTGGCCGTGCTGGTGTTCAAGCTCGACGTCGGCCTCACGGCCGTCACCGTGGCCGTCGTCCTCTCCCTCACCTCCCCGAAGACGAACAAGGGCGCCGTCGAGAGGGTGGCCTGGCCGACCGTGCTGCTGATCTGCGGCGTCGTCACGTACGTGGGCGTCCTTCAGGAGATCGGCACCGTCGACTACGTGGGCTCGGCGGTGGCGGCGATCGGCATCCCGCTGCTGGTGGCCCTGCTCATCTGCTACGTCGGGGGTGTCGTGTCGGCGTTCGCCTCGACGGTGGGCATCCTGGGCGCGCTGGTGCCGTTGGCCGTTCCCCTGCTGAACCAGGGCACCCTGGGCCCGATCGCGATGATCTCGGCGTTGTCGGTGTCCTCGGCCATCGTGGACGTCAGCCCGTTCTCGACGACGGGTGCGCTGCTGGTGGCCAACGTCAGGGGCATGGAGAGGGACGCCTTCTACCGCAAGCTCCTGACGTACGGGGCGGCGATCGTGGTGGTGGGCCCCCTGGCGGCCTGGGCCCTCCTCGTGGCGCCCGGCTGGCTCGGCTGAGTGGCAGGCCTACCCGCGGAGCGAGGGCCTCCGCGGGTAGGGGCGGCGCCGGAGACGCTCGGGATTGACCGGTTACTCAAGTCGACTCCAGGCGGTAGCGCTCGATCCAGGCGGCGTTGAGATCGTCGGCCTGGCGGCGGTGCCTGGGCGCGATCGCGTGTCCTTCAGGCAGATCGAGCCCGAGGAAGCCGAGGATCCGCCGCGTGACGCCCGCCAGGTCAGCGTCGAGGTCCTCGTACCGCACCCGGTACGGCCGCACTCCATGCGATGCGAACCACTCTTCCCAGGCCGCGTTGTGCTCGTCGATCTGCTCGATCAGGGCTCGGATGCCGTCCGCGTCGTAGCCGGGCTCGCGTTCGCCGGTCGTGGCGCCGCCGATCTCGCCGTTGCCGCCGACGTACCAGGTGCCGGTCTGCTCGGCGCGCAGCCAGGACACCGCCTGCGCCAGGACGTCGTCGCGCCGCAGGTACACGAACCGCGTACGGCCGAAGGCGCGCTCCAGCAGCGGCACGTCCTGACCCGCGAGATCGGGGTGGGCCGTACCGAGCTTGGCGACCACCTGGTCCAGCGTTCCCCACATGAGCTTCGCGCCGAACACGCCGTTGCCCGTCCGCCCAGTGGCGAGCGCCGCCCGCACGTAGTCGTCGTAACCGGCGGTGCCGGGAAGCCCCCACCGCTCGGCCCACAGCGCCTCGTCCGGCTCGCGGAAGTACGCCTGAGGACGACCGGCGACCCCGGTGGACTCCAGCAGGCCGAGGAGGAGCGAGCTTCCGGTGCGAGGGGTGGCGCAGACGAAGTACGAATCGATCGGCGTGGCGGCGCCCGCATTCGGCATGGTCACGCTGCCCAGGTAAAAGGATCACGCGGGCCACCCGCAACCCAATTACGGGGGCCGCGCCGATGCGTGACCGCCTTGCCGAACAGCCGCTCGGCGGCCCCCTTGCCTACTCGCCGGGCGTCCGCCGGTTGTGGCGGACAGGCTCTGCCGCGAACGGGTTCACGGCAGAGCGGAAGCAGGTCAGAGGCCGATCACTCCCAGCAGATTAGCTCTCACCCTTTGTGCCTTCGGTGGTGTGCAGTACGGGCAGTCGGGCGCGGGATCGACGCAGACCTTGACGCTGTCGCTGTCGTTGGACGGGTCGAGATCCAGCTCCTTGCCGCTGACCGTGGCCGTGTTGATGGTTTCGGCGACCGCGGTGGCCTTGGCCCGGACGGTCAACGTGGCGGTGTCGCCGGCGGCGAGCGTGCCCACCGTCCACATGTCGCCGGCGTACACGCCCGTGGAGGGTGTGGCCGACAGGAGGGTAAGCCCGGCAGGCAGCGCGTCCTTGACCACGACACCGGTCGCGTCGTTCGGCCCGGCGTTGCGGACGGCCAGCTGGTAGGTGACCGTGCCGCCGACGGAGACCCGCGTGTGCTCGGCGGCCTTGACCACGCTCAGGTCGACGGCGGGGTTGACCTCGGTCACGGCGTCGCCGCTGGTGGAGGTCAAGGGCTCGGGCTGGGTGCCCAGCCGGTTCTCGTAGTCGACAACGGCCCGGTTGGTGACCTTGCCGCCCGCGGCGGCCCGGCCGACCCTGACCTGGAACTCCACGGTGGTGCTGTCGGGCAGTCGGCCGCCCGCCGCGGCGGTCGCGTCGTCGCCCAGGGTGAAGGTGATCTTCCCGGTGGCGGGGTCGAACTCGGCCTGGTCGTCGCCGGCCTGGTCGGTCTTGGCTCCGGCATTGGGGCCGTCGACGACCTGGAGCGAGCCCGGCACGAAGGTGGTGCCCGGCGGGACCGTGTCGGTCAGCCGGGTGTCGTCCGCCGCGCCGCCGCCCTTGTTGACGGCGGTCAGCCGGTAGGTGATCACGTCCCCGACGTTCACGGGCCTTTGAGGACTTGCGGACTTGGTCACGATGACGCAGGGCGGGGTGCCGAAGAAGATGTCGTCGAGGAGATTGCCGAAGGTGGGGTTCCCCCCGGCGGCGGAAACGGAGTGGAAGGCGAACCTGGTGGTCGTCTGCCCTGCGGGCACGGTGTAGGTGCCTGAGTAGGCGCCCCACCGTCCGTTGCCGTCGGACATGGTCGCCTGCTTCACCGGCTGTGCGGGATCGCCGATGTCCAGGGCCATCGTGTCGGTGCCGAGGCGGCCCCGGTGAGAGAGCCGCCAGTAGAGCTTCTGGCCCGGAGTGGTCGGGCGGTCCTGGTAGAGGGTCGAGACCTGGTTCGCGTTCAGCTCGGCGAACTGCCCGCCCTCGGCGGGTGGGACGCCCATCCGCGTGGTCCAAAGTTCGATCACGTGGTCGGTGGCGGTCGTCCGCCACCCGGGCACCGAGTTCGCGCCGCCCTGCGAGGCGTCGGGGAGCGGGGCCCACGGCCTGCCGGTGACGACGGGCACCTCGAAGCCGCCGTTGACCAGCGACACCTGCTCGGGGCAGGATGCAGGGTCCTGCGCGGCGCGCAGGCCCGCCGGGGCCTGGGCGGAAGGCCCGGCGTTCGCCTGGGCCGCGGTGAACACTGTCAGGGGTAGGGCCGCCGCCAGGGCGACCGGGTAACACATCCGTGGGATGCGCCTCATATGATGTTCCTCTCGTCGAGCGGAAACCGCCTTCGACCGCCAGGGCCGGAGGACCGGCACTGGCACCAAACGGCAGATTCGCCCCACGAGGTCTTCGCAGGGGACGTGACACGTGCCTCCTGCCAACACTTGGCACGATCTTGCTCTGTGCGGACCCTCAGCGATGAAGATCTCGCCCAGACCGCGCCCCGCACCCCAGCAGGACATCGCAGTCCTCGGCGGCCGGACCGATCGCCGCGAACTGGTCATCGACCGTCGCCTGCTCCTCCCCGGTTACCCGCGGCCTCGACGTGCGGTCCGTCCACTCAGGGCCGTTGCGGCTCGCGGACCTGCGATCATGGGCCACGACGGAGGGCTTTGGGCAAGTGCCCTCACCCGATATACGTTGAAAGTGGCAGGGACCATCGCGGCCCGAGACCGCGGTGCCAGTCACGCGTGACGGGCCGAAGAGTGCGGCCGAGATGTCGGCAACGCCCCGATTTGGTCGGGAGTTCCGGTACGGTTCATCGCCCTGTCGGCTTCCCTCATGAGGATCAAGGCTGCAAGGTTCCCCAATGAGGAGAAGTCGATGCGCCCCCTGACCTCGCTGGCATCCGCAGTGTTGACGATCGGCCTGTTCGGTGCCCTGGTCCCTCCGGCGAACGCGCAGGACCTTCCTGCCGTCGAGCCTCGGGTCGAGACCGCGCCCCTGTTCGACGACGAGGCCGGCGGCAATGCCAACGGTGACGACCCGGCGATCTGGGTACACCCCACCTCTCCGGCGGGAAGCCTGATCGCCGCCACCGCCAAGGAGGGCGGTCTGTACGTCTACGACCTGGACGGCAATCAGCTCCAGCACCTGCCCGCACCGGCCGCGCCCGGCCAGGACGACGCACCGGGCCGGCTGAACAACGTGGACGTCGTCTACGGGCACGCGTCCAAGGCGGGCCGGTCGGACATCTTCGTCGCCTCCGATCGCGGTTCGGACAAGCTGCGCGTCTACCGCGTCGATGCGGCGAAGGCGAGCCAGGGCCGGCAGCCGCTCACCGACATCACCGATCCCGCCGCGCCGTTCGTCTTCAACGCGAGCCAGGCGGAGGTGAACGACGCCGAGACCGTGTACGGCCTCGCGACGTGGAAGCGGGGCTCGGGCACCTACGTCCTGGTCAGCCGCCGGCACACAACGCGGCTCGCGCTGCTGAAGCTCACCGACGCTCCCGGCGGCAAGATCGGCTACACGACGGTCCGGACCATCGATCTCCCGTCGAGCTTCACCCTGCCGAACGGCCAGAGCTGGAGTCCCTGCGACGAGCCGGGCGTGGGCCCGCAGGTCGAGGGCATGGTTGTCGACGCCCAGACCGGCACGCTCTACGCGGCTCAGGAGGACGTCGGCATCTGGCGCATCTCCGGTGATCTCACCGGTTCGCCGGTGCTGATCGACCGTGTCCGCGAGTACGGCGTGCCGGCCACCTACGACGCCGCCACCGAGGAGTGTGTCGCCGGAGCCGACCCCGGGTACGGCGGCCACAACCTGACGGCGGACGCCGAGGGCCTGACCATCTACTACGGCAGCGACGGCAAGGGCTACCTGATCGCTTCCAGCCAGGGCGACGACACCTTCGCCGTCTATGACCGCAGGGGCAAGAACGCCTACATCGGCTCTTTCCGGGTCGGCGAAAGCGGCGGCATCGACGGCGTGCAGGGCAGCGACGGAACCATGGTGATCAACGTGCCGCTCGGCCGCCAGTTCCCCAAGGGCCTGTTCGTCACGCACGACGGCGCCAACACCCCCGAGGTGTCGGACCCCGAGGGCGAGGTGCGCGAGAACACGGACTTCAAATATGTGAAGTGGGACGACATCGCTCGCCGCCTCGGGCTGGACATCGACCTCACAGGCTGGAACCCGCGCGGCTGACCGGCCCTCGGCGGTCCGATGGGATGACATCCAAAAGCCGGATGAATAAAGCTGGATTTTTCATGAACTTCGGCGGTCGACCTGTCGTCTTTCCTACGGAAAGCATCACAGACAGGGGGCATCGTGAGAAAACTGCTACTCCTCACCGCCGTTGCCGGACTCGCGTTCACCGTCATGGGATCCACCGCCGCGTCGGCCACCGCTCGCGCCAATCCCGGGACGTACGTCACCAATAGCCACGGGGACGTGCTGGCCGAGGCCCAATTGTCCAAGCACAACAGGATCCTCGTCTGCGACCGCAGCACCGACCACCGCTACGCGATGGCCAAGGTGAGGTACAAGGGGCACACCTACCAGTACGCCAACTACTACAAGGACCAGGACTGCATCGAGCAGAAGACCGTCAGCATGCCGCACGGCACGATCGAGCTCTGGGCCTGTGTGAGTAAGCCGTACAAAGTGAAATTCGCCTACTGCGGGGCCAAGAAGACGATAGTCAGGCCATGACATCAATGGGCCGCCGGTCCATTCCGGCGGCCCATTTCAGTATTTCTCTGGGTCAGATTCGGAATGGGCCGGTAACGCAGTAGGTGATGCCGCCGGACGACGATCCCGAGGTGCCACGCTGGGAGGAGAAGTACAGCCGGTTACCGGCGGGGTTGAAGGCCGGCCCGGTGATCTCCGACGAGTTCTGGCCGTTGATCCGCAGAAACGGGGAGATCTTGTCGTCTGGAGTGATCAGGCAGATCTCCATGTTGCCGCCGTCCTCGGCCACGTAGAGGTCGCCGTAGGTGGAGCCGGTGACGTTGTCGACGCCGGTGAGCGGCGGGGTTCCGGGGCTGACGAGGCTGTCATCGTAGGCGAGTTCGAAGGTGTTGCCGGTCAGGTTGATCTGCCACACCCGGTTGTCACCCTTCGTGGTGAACCAGACCGTGTCGTCGGCGTAGTGGCAGCCCTCGCCGCCGTTGAACGACTTGGACCCGGACACCTGGCTCCGCGTCGCCGTCGGCGAACCGTCAGGGTCCGGGACGTTCGCCCAGGTGAACGAGCCTGACGTGGCGGAGCCTGCCACCAGGACCTGGAGGGTGCCGGACGACAGATCGCCCCACGTCGTGGGGATGAACCGGTAGAAGCGTCCGTTGGTCTCGTCCTCGGTGAGGTAGATCACCTTGCGTACCGGGTCGGCCGCGGCGGCCTCGTGCTTGAACCGGCCCATCGCCGGGCGCTGCACGGCCGCGCCGCCGAACGGGTAGGTCTCGTAGACGAAGCCCAGACTGACCTCCTCGCACGACAGCCACGTGTTCCAAGGTGTCTTCCCACCCGCGCAGTTCTGCCGGGTGCCGGACAGGATCCGGTTCGCCGACGTGATGGCGCCGCTGGAGTCGAAGCGGATGGCCGAGGCTCCGCCACCGGGGTTGATCTCGGAGTTGGAGACGTAGATCCAGCCGCTGCCGTCGGCGAAACACGCGCCTCCGTCGGGGGCGTTGTGCCAGGTGTAGGACGTACCGGGGACGGCCTGGCCGGAGCGGGCGATCACCTGGCTGGTGAAGCCGGCCGGAAGTTGGATGCCGTTGGCGTCGGCGGCCTGCAACGAGCCGTAGGGTCCGGGGGCGTTCTGAGCCGGTGCGGCGAGAGCGGCACCCTGCCAGAGACTGCCGGAGAAGGCGACCGTGCTCGCACCGAGCACCGAGGCACGTAAGAAGTTGCGACGTTCCATCGACGAGACCTCCTTGAAAGGGGCGGCCCGCCGACGGTAAGTCGGCCGAATGGACGTCCGTCTGTCAGAAAAGTTAACGACAACAGTGCGGCACATCACATTCCGGTGCTGCAGGAACGACCCGGCGAAGCGGGGGGGTGGCGGTGCAGGCGGGCGAGGTGACGGCCTGCATGCCGCGCAACGTGAGACCCGGCGATCACACCCGCAATACCGCGGTCATCAGGGTCGCCCCGATCGCGGGGAGCGCCTGCGGATGACCCATTCGGCCACGGCGAGGTTGATGACCCAGCTCGCGCCGAGGAGCAGCGCCCTGGTGACCTCGCCGGGCGTGGCGCCCGTGGCCGCGAGCCAGAGGGACTGGGTCACCGCCTGCGTGCCCGCGCCCATGCCGAGCGCGTAGCCGCGCGTCATCCAGGCGCGGTGCCGGGCGACGTCGCGCCGCAGGATCGCGGCGAGGCCGAGCGCGAGGGAGACGGCCATGGCCGAGCCGAACACGAGCCGGAAGCCGGTCAGGAGCCCGGCGTCGCCGGGGGGAAGCTCGGCGAACAGGGTCATCCACAGGCCGGTCAGCGCCGCGACCAGGCCGCACGGCACCAGCACCCGCCCGGCCGCCCGGTGCCACGCGGGCCTGCGGCGGCGGAAGCCGGGCGCGAACTGGAAGGCCCCCAGGACGCTGTAGACGGTTACGGCCACGATGTGCAGCAGCACGGGCACGGGCTGGGCGAAGAAGCGCGCGTTGTCCGGCGTGATGTCGGCGCCGCCGGTCAGCTCGCTCACGCGTATGGCGCCCGCGAGCACCGGAACGAAGCTGAGGGCGAGCAGGCCTGCGGGGATGAGCCATCCCCGCTTCGTGTCGGTCATGCCTCGATGGTGGCGGCCGGGGGCGGCCGCGGTCATCGGCGGAACGGCTCGCGCCGGTCCGGCCTTTCAGCCACCGGTGAGGTCGTACTTTCGGCCGAGCGGGCCATCACATGTGGACGCCTCCGTCGGACGCGCTGTCGTCGGAGACGAGCATGGCGGCGTTCCGATCAGAGCCCGAGGTCGTCCAGTTCCTTCAGCAGCGCGGCCCTGGAGTTCGGTTGTGGGGAGGGCGGCGCCGGCCGGGGACTCTTGCGGTCGCGGAACAGCCAGCCGCCCAGCACGCCGGCGGCGAAGCCGAACGCGTGAGCCTGCCAGCCGATGCCCTCCTGAGGCAGCAGCCCGGCGAACTGGTAGGCGAAGGACAGGGCCATGACCACGCCTACCACGATGTCGATCAGATGCCGGTCGAAGGCACCGCGCACCAGGACGTAGCCGAAGTAGCCGAAGAGCACACCGCTCGCACCCACGGCAATGCTCCGCGGGTCCGCGGTGAACCACTGGCCGAGGCCGCTGACCACGATGATGAGTCCCGTCACGCTGAGGAACTTGGCGACGCCCCGGTAGGCGGCCAGGAAGCCGAAGACGAACAGCGGCCCCGAGTTGAACTCGATGTGCTCCCAGCTCCAGTGCAGGAACGGCGATGAGATGATGTCAGGCAGCCGTGCCGGGTTCCATGGCTGGACGCCGTACTGGTAGCTCAGCGCGTAGCCCGACGCCCAGTTGGGGATCTGGATGATCCAGATGACGGCCAGGAACCCGACCATCACCCAGAACGCCTTGCGGGCTTCAGCGACCATTATCTCGGCGGTGCGCCCCTTGGCCTCCACCCGTTTCCTCCCTGGCAGACCCTCTGTACGGGGAATCAGTATCGGGGCAAAAGGTCACGAATGCAGCACCGGACGCCGGTCAGGTCAGGGACTGCTCCGCCCAGGCGAGGGCGTCGGGCCAGAGGGTGCGCTCGACGACCTTGCGGCGGCCCTCGATCCGGCCCGCCGCGATGGCCCGGGCGACCACGGCGGCGTGGTCGCGCGCCGACTGCCACTGCTCGACGCGCCGGTGTTGGCGTACGTCCAGCCGTGGTAGCCGCACCGGAAATGCGGGGCGTTGCCCCGGTCCGCGCGGCACAGCGGCACTCCGCGGTGCCGGCAGGTGTCGAGCAGGGCGCGCACCGCGCCGGTCTCGTCGCGCACAGAATCACCTCGGGTGGTGTAATACAAATTTCAGGACCAAGGAGCTGATGAGAGCCCGTGCACGGACGAATCCCCTGGTACAGCCCGAAGTTCCTGACCTCGGAACAGCGCGCGGTGTACGACGAGATAGCCAGTGGACCGCGCGCCACAGGCCCGTTCCGGTTGACGGATCCGGAGGGTCGCCTGGAGGGCCCGTTCAACGCGATGCTCACCGCCCCGGGCGTCGGCGGGCCCCTGCAGCGGCTGGGCGCGGCGATCCGGTACGCGACGGACCTGCCTGCCCGGTGGCGCGAGATCGCCATCCTGGAGGTGGCGGTCGCGCGCCGCAGCGACTTCGAGTGGTACGCGCACGAACGTGTGGGCAGGAACGCGGGCCTGACCGAGGAGGAACTGTCGGCACTGCGCTCGGGGTCGGACGCCGGCACGTTCGACGAGCCCGAGCGCACCCTGCGCGCCGTGTGCAGGTCTCTCGTCCTGCACCGAGGGCTCGACGACGACCTCTACGCCCGCGCCGAGGCCGCCCTCGGCACGGCACACCTGTACGAGCTGGTCGTCCTGGCCGGCTACTACGACACGCTGGCACTGTCGCTCGCCACGTTCCGCACGCCGCTGCCGGCGGGCGAGCCACCGGTCTTCGACCAGGCCCCCCGCTGAGCCCAGCCTCCATCCATCGAGCCCGGCCCGCCGACGCCCAGCAGCCGTACTTCCCCACCGCCCCTCCCTCCGGAGGCGGCCCCGACCGGCCAGAGCAGCGGCCGGGCGGGGTCGGCAGGCAGCATGCCTCGGGCGGGTCAGCGATCGGCGCGCCAGACCGGGCGGCTCAGCGGACGGGCAGGGCCGCCGCGACGGCGGGATCGCGCTCGACGGTCGTGGCCCGCGCGAGCGCGCCCACCCGCACGGCGCCGGCTTTGTCGCCGTATTCGCTCGAGGACGTCGAGCTCCTCCTCCAGTGTTCTGGGATCCACGTAGGAGAACACCGCCGGCTTCACGCGACCTCCCTTCGGGGTCGGGACAAGCGGAGATCCGTCCCTCGGCGGGTAGTCGGTACGATGAATGACAAAGACTGATCACCTCCGATCCGAAGAGGACGCCCGAGGATGACCGCCTCCCCGTCCCGTCGAAGCGCCCGCAGCGCGCCCGGCGCGCTGCCCCGCATCGGCCAGGGCTCGCTGGCCGAGCAGACCACCGTCGTCCTGCTCGAAGCGATCATGGAGCGGCGCTTCGCCGGCGACCGGCTGCCCAACGAGCCCGATCTTGCCGCCCAGCTGGGCGTCAGCCGCACCACGATCCGCACGGCGCTGCAGACCCTGGAACGGCTGGGCGTGGTCAGCCGCGCGCCCTCGCGGGGCACCCAGGTGCGCCCGCACATCGGCCGCGAGAGCATCCTGCTGCACCGGCTGATCGGCTTTCGCGAGATGCTCGAGGCCCACCACGACGAGGTCCGCGTCGAGCAGTGCTTCGAGGTGCGCGACCACGGCGGCGAGGCGGCCATGGCGGCGCTGGGCGTCGGCACGTCCACGCCCATGCTGGTGCACCACAAGACCCTCTTCGCCGATGGCACTCCGGCGGTCCACCTGCTGCAGGAAGTGCCTCTGGAGTACGTCGGCGAGGAGACGCGCCGCAAGCTGGCCAAAGGCCACAAGGTCGAGGCGCCCGACACCATCTTCGAGTTCAGCCAGTCCTGGCCGGGCCGCGAGATCGACCACTCGGTCGTGGAGATCGTTCCGTCCGTGGTGCCCGAAGGGGCGGGGTCCCCGTTGTCGATGCCGCCGGGCACGCCGCACCTCGCCCTGCGCGAGATCCACTACACCTCGGGCAACGAGCCGGTGGCCTATTCGCAGGAGATCGTCGACGACTCCTTCATCCGTTTCCGGCTGGTCCGTTCCCGCTGACCTCCGGGGTCGCCCCCTGGCCGAGGCCTGGCTGAGCACGGGCTGCGGTTTCCCGCCCGCGGGCTGGTGGGCGGGAAATGGGCGGGGATCGTCCGAGGGTGGCTATCGAGGCCCGGTTCCCGGCGGAGGAGGTCGGGACGCAGGTGCCGGGGAGCGCCTCGTCGGTGGTGAGCTGGTGCAGGGATGGCCCCGCCCATGCGTCCGTCCATGGCTCTCGCGCTGAAGCAGCAATCCAGGACGACGACCTTGCGGGCCGCGGGGAACAGCCAATACTGGTAAGGCCGTGTGACCGAGCGCTTCAGTTGGCGGGAATCATCCGCTGAAACGCTGAGTCACCACAGCCGATCGTGGCGAGACGCCGTCAGTTGGCTTCTAGAACGAAGAACAGGAAGCTCAGGAACCTCGTGCCGGTGATCTCGCGGAACTCCTCGGGGAACAGTTCGCGGGCTTCCGGCACAAACGGCGGTTCGCTGATGACGCTGATGCGAAAGCCCCCGTGGTGAAGGCTTCGGTCATCGCGTGCAACGGCCGGTCCCAGAAGCTCATCTGGGCGGTCTGCCCTCCCATGGTCCATTCTTCGATCCGGTTACGGGTTCCGAAATAGCTGGGCTTTTCCCCGGCCATGTGCTGCATGAGGGTGATGACGAAAGGATGATCGACCGAGACGAGGAGTCGGCCGCCAGGCCGTAGCACGCGTCGCAGCTCGGCCAGCGTCGGCCCCCAGTCCTCCAGGTAGTGCAGCACCAGGGAGGCGATGACGTCGTCAAACGCGTCGTCAGGAAAGAGCAGTGGGCTGGCCAGGTCGGCGACCCGCAGATCCGCGTCGGCGCCCAGCCTCCGTCGGGCCATCTCCAGCATCCCGGCGCTCGCGTCGATGCCGGTCACGATGGCGCCTCGATCGCGCAGCTCGGAGAACAGGGCACCCGAGCCGCAGCCGGCGTCGAGGATGCGCCGGCCGGTCACGTCCCCGGCGAGCTCCAGCATCGCGGGCCGCTCGTAGTAAGCGTTTACGAGGCTGGTCTCGTTCTCGGCCGTGTACCCCTCGGCGACCCTGTCGTAGTCGTTGAATCGGGACAAATGTTCGTTCTTAACATGACCCTCGGGCATAGTCGTCATGCGGGCCATTTTGGCCCGCCCGTCACGGGTTGCGCAGACATACAGCCCGGTTTGCCATCGGTTGAGCGCACATCCGCCAACTGAAGCGCCAAGTCGGCATGTCATCGTAGTGATGACCGATCTGTCATCACTACGATGACATCCGGGGCCGCGCGCCGTGATGTGCGCACTCGACCGCCAATAACCCCACTACTCGAACGCGTTCTCAGACCGCTCGAACTTCGGCGAGCCGCTTGACCGCGAACTCGTCGTCCCAGCAGACGGCGGCTTCCCATGCGGCCGACGCTTGCGCGGCGATGTCGTACGCGCCGTCGTCCAGCCCGGCGGCGTTGCCGGGCAGCACGAGGTCGAGGTCGGGGACGTCGACGTGCGACTCGTCCCAGTCGATCAGCGCGACTTGATTCGCGGTCATGCGGACGTTGCCAGGGTTGTCGGGGTCGCCGTGGACGACGCATGTCTGACGTCCGGTGAGCCGCGCCCACGCTGCCCGGCATCGAGCGACGCTCTCAGGGGGCATCGCGCCGAGGTCGATCCTCGTCCCGGTCTCGGCGTGCAGGAGGTCGGTCGACGTCCTGGTCGCGCTGGCCTACCTCATCTGGCGACGCCGGCTCGACCACTACCAGAGCGTCGGTCACGGAGCTCACGTCGATCACGAGGACGGGCACGGCATGATGGAGGCAGCGTTCGACGGAAGGGACCCACGTGCGGCACGACAAGACCTCCGCCGTCGCGGCCACCGCAGGGCCGGCCTCGGGGGTGCGCGGGGCGATCGCCGGCAATCTGCGCGGTACCCGGCTGGCGCGGGGGTTCAGCGTGCGGGAGCTGGCCGAGCTGACCGGGGTGAGCAAGGCGCTCATCTCGCAGATCGAGCGAGGCGTCGCCAACCCTACGATCGAGGTGCTGACCCGGCTGGCGGCGGCGCTCGATCTGACGTTCGCCGAGCTGACCCGCACTCATCTGGCCGGTCCGGAGGTGATCCGGCGGGGCGAGGGCATGCCGCTGCAGGTGGGTGACACAACGGTACGCAGCCTGTTCGCGGCACCCGACCGGCGGCGCTTCGAGCTGGCCGAGGGCGATCTGCCGCCGCTGACGCGCAGCGCCAAGAGCGCTCACGGGCGGGGGTCGGTGGAGCACGCCTACGTCGTGGCGGGCGAGGTCACGGTGGAGACCGGCACGTGGTCCGTGCTGCTGGGCGAGGGTGACGCGGTGCGCTTCGCCGCCGAGCTCGATCATGTCTACGTCACCGGAGAGCAGGGCTGCCGGGTGCTGACGCTGATCTCCTACTCGGAAGACTGACCCGGCCAGGCCCCCGAGCCGTCGGGGACGCTGTCCAGCAGCTCCCTGGTGTAAGGGTGGCCCGGCTCGTCGAGCACGCGCTGCACCGGCCCGCTCTCCAGGCACTCGCCGGCCCGCAGGACGTACAGCCGGTCGGCGAGCTGGCGCACCACGGCCAGGTCGTGGGTGATGAACAGAATGCCCATGGACAATCGTTCCCGCAGCCCGGCCAGCAGGGTGAGCACCTGCGCCTGGACGGAGACGTCCAGGGCGGAGACGGGCTCGTCGCAGACCAGCAGGCGGGGCTCGCCGGCCACGGCCCGGGCGATCGCCACGCGCTGGCGCTCGCCGCCCGACAGGTTCGCGGGGCGGAGCGCGGCCAGGGCCGGGTCCAGGCCCACCAGGTCCAGCAGCGCGCCGACGTCGGGCGGGCGCCCGTCGGCGGCGAGGGCCTCCTTGAGCGTCGCACCGACCGTGCGGGCAGGGTTCAGCGTCGAGTACGGATCCTGGAAGATCATCTGTGCGGCGCGGCGGGCCCGGCGCACGGCCTGGCGAGTCATGCGGGTGTAGTCCGAGCAGTCGTCGCCGTCGAGCAGGATCGTGCCGCTGTCAGGGCGTTCCAGGCCCGTCACGCAGCGGGCCAGGGTGGTCTTGCCGGAGCCCGACTCGCCGACGACGGCGACGATCTCGCCGGGGGCCACGCTCATGCTCACGCCGGCCAGCGCGGGGCGGGACGCGCCGGGGTAGGTCTTGCGCAGGTCGCCGATGTCCAGCATCGGCTTGGTCGCGGCGCGCGCGGGCGCCGCCACACCGAGCGGGGGCGGCGGCGCGACCGGCAGTTCCTCGGCCCGTACGCACGCGGACAGCCGTCCCGCGTCCAGCGGCCGCGGCTTCGGGACGCCGACCCCTGCGACGGGCCGCAGCTCCGGCACGCCCGCCCGGCAGGCGGCCACGGCGTGCCCGCAGCGATCGGCGAAGCCGCATCGGTCGGCGACCGCGTCGTGCGCCGGCACCGAGCCCGGCACCGACGGGATGACGGCCAGCCGCCGGTCCGCCGGCGGCTCGGCGGCGAGCAGCGCCCGCGTGTACGGGTGGCGCTGCTCCTCGCGCAGTTCCGCCGCGCGCCCCACCTCCATGACCCGGCCCGCGTACATGACCACGACCCGGTCGCACATCGAGAAGGCCAGCCGCAGGTCGTGGGTGATGAGCAGGAATGTCATATCCCGCTCGCGCTGGACGCGCCGGATGAGGGCCAGCACCTCCCGCTGGGTGGTGGCGTCCAGAGCGGTGGTCGGCTCGTCGGCAACCAGGACACGTGGCGCGGCCGCGAGCGCGGCGGCCAGCCCCACGCGCTGCCGCATGCCGCCGGAGAGCTGGAACGGGTAGCGCCCGGCCACCTCGGCGGGCAAGCCCACCTCGGCGAGGAGCCTGGGCACCTCGGCCTTCGGGTCGGCACCGGACGGCAGTCCGTCCGCGATCTGCCTGCCGGCCTTGCGCAGCGGGTTGAGCAGGGTGAACGGGTCCTGCATGAGCAGGGACACGGTACCGCCGCGCTGCCGTCGGCGGGCCCGCGGGTCGTCGTCCACGCGTTGCCCGTCGATGACCACCTGGCCGTGCGACTCCAGCCCGCCGGGCAGCAGCCCGAGCAGCGCCCGCACGGTCAAGGACTTGCCGGAGCCGGACTCTCCCACGATCGCGACCGACTCCCCCAGCGCGACCTCAAAGGACACGCCGGAGAGCAGGGTTCGGCCGGTGGCGGGCTGCCGTACTGTGAGGTCGTCCACGCGCAGCATGTCAGCGCGCCCTTCCGCGCCGGTCGACGCGCTCGTGCAGCCAGTCGCCCACGATGTTGAGCGCGGCGGCGGTGGCGATGATGGCCAGCCCGGGTGCGACGACGGCCCACGGGTTGGCGAGCAGCTGGGTGCGGTTGTCGGCCAGCGTCCGCCCCCAGTCCGGGGAGCCGGCGGGCACGCCGAGGCCGAGGAACGACAGCGACGACAGCGACACCAGCGCGTAGGCGAAGTTGAGGAAGGCGGAGGCCAGCGCGACAGAGGCGATGTTGGGCCAGATGTGCCTGGTCATGATGCGCCAGGAGGACAGGTTCTTGAGCAGTGCCGCTTCGACGTAGGGCCGGTGCCGCTGCTCCAGGACGGCTCCGCGCACCACGCGGGTGTCCGTGGGCGCGAACAGTACGACGAGCACGGCGATGGCCGGCCCGTACCCGCCGCCGAGCACGCCCGCCACGACGATCGCGACAAGCAGCGCGGGCAGCGAGAACATCAGGTCGGCCCAGCGCATGGCCAAGGTGTCCGCCAATCCGCCGAAATATCCTGCGGCCAGCCCGATCAGGTTCCCGATCACCATCGACCCGGCCGCGACGGCAAGCGCCCCCGGCACGGCCGTGCGGGCCCCGGCGACGAGCAGTCGCAGCACGTCGCGGCCCAGGTCGTCGGTGCCCAGCGGGTGGCCGGGGCCGGGCCCCGAGATGCCGGTCATCAGGTCCTGCGCGGTGGCGCCCGGCACCAGCCAGGGCGCGAACGCCGCGGCGACGGCGACCGCCGCGAGCACGGCCAGCGCCACGCCCACACCGAGCGGTACGCGGCGGCTCACGACGCGCTCCGGCCGAGCCGTACCCGGGGGTCGATGATCGAGTAGCCGATGTCGACGAGCAGGTTGACGCCGGCGATGAGCAGGGTGAGCAGCAGCGCGAGCGCCTGTACGACCGGGACGTCCTTGAAGGTGACCGAGTCGACCAGCAACGACCCCAGTCCGGGCAGCGCGAACGTC
The DNA here is from genome assembly GCF_050944675.1 of Nonomuraea sp. CA-141351. Lineage (NCBI taxonomy): Bacteria > Bacillati > Actinomycetota > Actinomycetes > Streptosporangiales > Streptosporangiaceae > Nonomuraea > Nonomuraea sp. CA-141351. The sequence goes on along the minus strand of NZ_CP191982.1, from coordinate 5,162,443 downwards.
ACCTCCACCAGCACGGTCCCGGCCAGCATGCCGGTGACGACGAGCCCGGCGGCGGTCAGGACCGGCACCAGGGAGTTGCGCATCGCGTACCCGAGCACGAGCGGCCCGCTCAGCCCCCGGGCCCGGGCGAACACCACATAGTCCTGCTCCAGCTCGCGCACCAGCGCGGCCCGGCCGAACCTGACGAGCAACCCCACGGCCCCGAGCGCCAGCGCGGCAGCGGGCAGCGTGAGGTGCCAGAGCTGGTCTACGGCGCCCTGCCCGGCGCCGTAGACGGGGAACCAGCCGAGCCAGAGGGCGAACACCACGAGCAGCAGCAGCCCGACCGCGAACGGCGGCGCGCTGAGCCCCACCACCCCGGCGGTCACCACCAGCCGGTCGGTGATCCGGCCCCGGCGCAGCGCGCCGAGCACGCCGAGCGGGAGCCCGGCGAGCGCGGCCAGCAAGGTGCCGTACCCGACGAGGGCGAGGGTGAGCGGCAGCCGCTGCCCGAGCATGTCGGAGACAGGCATGCCCGTCCTGATGGAGGTGCCGAGGTCGCCGCGCAGGACGTCGCCGAACCAGCGCAGGTACTGCACGGCGACCGGGTCGTTGAGGTGGTAGCGGGCCTGGATCGCGGCGATGGTCTCGGCGGTGGCCGGACGGGTGCCGAGCAGCGTCTGCTGGATGGAGCCAGGGGCCAGGTAGAGCAGGAGGAACACGCCGACCGACAGCAGCAGCACGACGGCGGCGGTGCCCGCGAACCTGCGCAGCAGGAACCCGGTCCAGCCCATCACAACACCCCGCCCCCGGTCAGCCAGCCGATCACGCGCTCGGCGGCGTCCGTGCGATGGGCGCCCTCGACCAGCTCGTGCCCCTCCCGAGGGTAGACGACGAGTTCGGTGCTCACTCCCGCCGCCGACCAGGCGCGATACAGCTGCTCTGCCTGGCCCGGCGGAGTGGTCCGGTCCTGCTCGCCGTGCAGGATCAGCGTGGGCGTGGCGACGCCGGTCGCGTGGTAGACGGGCGAACGGGCGGCCAGATGCTCACGGCCCTGCGGGGTCGTGGGGTCGGCGCCGCCGTGGTAGAGGGGGTCGAAGCCGCCCGCGAGGTTGCTGGCCGTGCTGAAGCTGAGCCAGTCGCTCACGCCGGACATGACGACGGCGGCGCGGAAGCGGCAGGTACGTGTGGTGGCCCAGGCGGTGAGGTAGCCGCCGTAGCTCAGGCCCATGACGGCCATCCGCTCCGGGTCGGCGACTCCGGCCTCGACCAGGTGGTCCACCCCCGCGAGCAGGTCGCCGAGGTCCACCTCGCCGACCCGCCCTATGACGGCACGCGCGTAGTCCTGACCGCGACCGCTGCTACCGCGCGGATTGGGCAGCAGGACCGCGGCGCCCGCGTGCGCGAGCGGCACGGCAAGCTGGTTGGACTCGGCGGGGGCGAACGCGCTGGACCACAACCAGGTGGGGCCGCCGTGCGCGATGACGACCAGCGGCCGCGGCCCCGCCGGGCCCAGGGTGAGCAGGAGGCCGGAGATCACCTGCCCGCCCTCGCCGGTCCAGGACACTTCCTCCTGCCGGACGGCCAGGCGCGCCAGCGCGGCGTTCCCCTTTGTAATCGGACGCCAGTCTCCGGCGGTGAGCGAGGCGACAGCCACCTCGGGCGGACACTCGGCCGTCTCCCATACGGCGGCGGCCAGCGTGCCCGAGCGGTCCACCGACAGTGACGGCTGGCCGTCGCGACCGCCCAGGGTGCCCCAGGCGCTCCAGCGGCTGAGCACCCGCCCGTCGGCCGCGCTCAGGACGCCGCCGTGCACCCCGGAGCCCGACCAGCCGGTGAACCAGAGGGTGCGATCGTCCAGCCAGCCGAGGTCGGTCACGTCGTCCACCTCGCCCAAGTACGCCACCCGGCCCGTATCCAGGTCGGCGCGCAGGATCCGCCCGGAGACGATGGACAGCCCCTCGACCACCACCGCCGCCCGCCCGCCCGGAGCCAGCCTGGGCCGGTTGAGCTGCCAGGGCGTCGTGTGCAAGACCCGCACGTCGCCGGTGCGGGCGTCGATCAGGTCGAGCCTGGGGCGGTAGTAGCCCGCAGGCGTCTCATCCTCGGAGCTGACCGCGAGCGCCTGGCCGTCCCGCCAGTCGGCGTCCCACACGCTCAGCCCCGGCACCGCGATCTCGTGCGGCCCGTCACCGTCCGCGCCGAACCAGGCCAGGCGCCGCAACCGCCCGCCAGGCGTCCGGACGAAGGGGTCGCTGGGGTCGTGGACACGCAGGCCCAGGTGGCTGCCGTCGCGCTCGCTGCCAGGGTCGGCCAGGCGCACCAGGACGGTGCCGTCGTCGCCGGAGATGAGGTCCTCGATCTCCCCGTCCACCCTGCCCTGCCAGACCGGTTCCAGGGTCGTGCCCGACCTGATCTCCACCCGGTCGCCGCCGGAGGCGAGCAGCAGCCGCCCGCTGGGCAGCCAGCGTGTCAGCGCGTGCCGCCGCCCGGGCACGGGCGTGCTGCGGCCGTCGAGGCCGATGACGTGCGCCGCCCCGTCGAGCACGCACGCGACCCGGTCACCGTCCGGATGCAGCGCCACGGACTCCGGATATCGCAGCCCCGCCAGCGCACGATGAACATCGATGGGCGAGGTCATCAGCGGGCGGCCACCTTCGAGGCCCAAGGGCCGACGAAGAAGTACGGGCCGAACCCGTCGGCGGTGACCGCCTTTCCGAACGCGGTCGCCGCCTCCCCCCACCACAGCGGCTGGTACGGCACGTCGGCGGCGGCCTTGACCAGCGCCTCGCCGAGCAGCTTGCCCCGGGCCGCGTCGTCGGTGCCGCCCTTGGCGTCGTCGAGCAGCCTCGTCACCTCGGCGTTGTCGTACTCGGCGATATTGGTGCCGTTCGCGCCGGTGGCCGAACCGTGCAAGAGCTGGTTGACGTACTCGGCCGGGTCGCCGGTGGTGGCGAAGTACCAGCCCAGGTAGATGCCGGAGGCGTGCTTGCCGAGGTCGGCGATCCACTGCTCCAGCGGCACCTCCTTGACCTCCAGGGTGATGCCGATGCCCTTGAGGTTCTCGGCGAGAGTGAGGGCCGCCCGGCCGAGCTGCGGGCCGCTGCTCGGGTAGGTCAGCACGTCGCTGAAGCCGCCGGGCGTGGCCGACTGCGCCAGCTCCGCCTTGGCCTTGGCCAGGTCGAACTCGTACTGCGGGATGGACGCGTACAGGCTGGTGACCTCGGCCTGGTCCAGCACGCCACCCCACTGGGCGGGGTCGGGGATCGTGGTGGCGACCTTGCCGTGGCCGCGCAGGACGCTCCTGACGATGCCCGCCCGGTCCACCGCGTGTGCGACAGCCTTGCGCACGTGCACGTCGTTCCAGGGCTTCTTGGAGGTGTTGAAGGCGAGCGTGACCAGGGAACGGTCGGCGGCGGTCTTCAGCTGGACGTCCGGGATCGCCTGCCACTGGTCGATCTGCTCGGCGGGAACGTTCAGCGCGACGTCGACCTGGTCGCCGCGCATCGCCAGCAGGCGAGTGGACTCCTCGGGGATGAAGTCGATCTTGATCTGCCGGAATGGCGCCCGCCCGCCCCACCAGGCGTCATGACGCTCCAGCGTGACATGCGAGTCCGGGGCGAACTCCGCCACCTTGTACGGCCCGGTGCCCAGCAGCTTGCCCTCGGGCGTGCCGATCCGCTCGCCGGTGGCCTCGATGAACTTCTCGCTGGTCACCATCAGCGTGCCGGGCGAGGGCGTCCAGGCGAAGGACGCGTCGGGGCTCTTGAGCGTGATGGTGACCTCGGCAGGGCCGGTGGCCTCGATCGTGTCCACGTTCGCGTAGGCGTACGCGAACGCCGTGGTGGAGCCCTTCTTCGCGTGCACGTTCAGGCTGGCCACCGCGTCCTGGGCGGTCAGCGGGGTGCCGTCGGAGAAGGTCACGCCGCCGCGCAGCTTGTAGACATAGGTCCTGGCGTCCTTCCTGGTCCACGACTCGGCCAGGGAGGGTTGGAGGCTGCCGTCCTGGCCGACCCCGACCAGGGCCTCCTGCACCAGGAGACCGACGACGTAGTTCATGATCCCTGCCTCCTTTCCCGCGTCCAGCGAGCCGATGGAGGAGGGCAACGCCACCCGAAGTACGTCGATGCTCCCCTGCTGCCGCCGCGCGGGGGCGGTGGAGCCACCGCAGGCGGCCAGCAGCCCGGGCAGGGACGCGAGCCCGCCCGCGAGCGCGGCAGACCGCAGAAGTGAGCGCCGGGAGAGGGGGAGATCGGCCACCGGAGAACCCAACTTTCGTGCGACCGGCAACCCACCTACCTGCAGTGTCTACCGGAAAAGACCAATTGAGCCATGAGAGTATTCGCTTGGTTGGCGCCGGTCAAACCCATACTTTGAATAGGGAATATGAGGCGGAAATGCATCACCCCGCCTGGCATTCCGCCGGAGGGTACGCGCCCCGTCCGCACCGCCGGCGGCGTGGGCCTCGGCAAGGCTGGTGCGGAGCTCGGTGCAGCTCGCGCGACGGGCGTGACCGGACGCCCAGAGGCGCCTGGTCCCGCGGTCTTAGCTCTCAGGCATGTTTCGCGCAGGCCACGTCCGCCGTGGACGCGCGGACGATCAGCTCGGTGGCCAGCTCGACGTGGTGGGAGTCGATCTTCTCTCCGGCCGCCAGCCGCAGCGCCGTACGCAGTGCCACGCCGCCCATCTCGCGCAGCGGCTGGCGGACGGTGGTCAGGGGCGGGGAGGCCATCCGGGCGATCTGCGTGTCGTCGAAGCCCACGATGCTCAGATCCTCCGGAATGCGCAGGCCCCGCGCCCTGGCGGCCTCCATGACGCCCAGCGCGCTCTCGTCGCAGCCGACGAAGATCGCCGTCGGCGGCTGCGGCAGGTCGAGCACGGCCCCGCCGTACTCCAGGCCGTCCTGGTAGCGGAAGTGCCCGGACCGTGTGTACTCCGGCCGCACCGGCGCCCCCTCGGCCTCCATGGCGGCGCGGTAGCCGTGCAGCCGGGCCTGGTTGCAGGCCGCGGTGGCCGGGCCGCCGATGTAGGCGATGCGCCGGTGCCCGAGGGACAGCAGGTGCTGGGTGGCGGCCAGCCCGCCGGCGAAGTTGGTCGAGCCGATGCTGGTCACCTGGGCGTAGGGCAGGTTGAGCGGGTCGATCACGACCAGCGGCAGCTGGACGCGGGACAGAGCGTTCAGCTGCCTGGCGTTCAGCTCGTCGCACGTGACGGCGATCAGCGCCCGGCGCCCGGCGGCGACCAGGTCGCGGGCCCACGCGGCCGGGTGGTCGATCCTCTTCCTGACGCTGACGACGACCCCGGCGCCGACCTCGGCCCCGGCCGTGACCACACCCTGGATGATCTCCGTGGAGTAGGCGTTGAAGTCGTTGTCGAACTGCACCTCGACCGTGTCCGCCACGACGGCCTCGCCCCGGCGCGGCGACGGCGCGATGTAGTCGTGCTCCCGCAGCAGGGACTCCACCAGGGAACGCGTGGCCGGCGCCACGTCACTGCGGCCGTTGAGCACCTTGGACACGGTCGCCACGGACACGCCTGCCGAGGCCGCGACCGTGGCCAGCGTGGCACGTCTAGGACTGACCGGCATCGCTTCCCTCCTGCTGCTCCACCGATACGGGGGTCATGAGGCGCCGGTCGTGGCCGACGACCCGGGCCGGGCCGGTCAGCCGCACCGTGCCCCGGCACGGCAGGTCGGCCGCCGACGTGCCGGCGAGCACCTCGATGTCCCCGGGCTCCACGATGCGCCTCAGATCACGTCCGGTGAAGGCCGTCCGATCGGCGTGCACCCGGAAGGTCACGCGGGCACTCGCCCCGGCTTCCAGCCGGACCCTGGCGAACCCGGTCAGCTGCCGGACCGGCCGGGTGACCTGGGCGACGACGTCATGCAGGTAGAGCTGGACGACCTCCTCGCCGGCCCGACCTCCGGTGTTGCGCACGCGGACGGCCACGGAGAACTCGCCGTCGGTGGGCACCTCGGCGGCGTCGATCTGCAGGTCGCCGACCTCGAAGGTGGTGTAGGAGGAGCCGTACCCGAACGGGAACAGCGGCGTCGGGTCGAGGTTGCTGATGCCGTGGCTGTTGGCTCCGAGCGGCGGCTGCAGGTAGGTGCCCGGCTGTCCGCCGTGCCCGCGCGGGATCTGCACCGGCAGCTTGCCCGAGGGCTGGACCCGGCCGGACAGGACGCCGGCGATGGCCGCGCCACCCTCCTCGCCGGGCATGAACGCCTGGACGAGCGCGGCGGCGCCCGCGTGGGCCGTGCCCAGCGCGTACGGGCGGCCGGAGACCACGACCACGACCACCGGCGTGCCCGTGGCGGCGAGCTCGGCCAGCAGGTCCTCCTGCACGCCGGGCAGCCGCAGGTCGTCGGCGTCGCAGCCCTCCCCCGAGGTCCCATGCCCGAACAGCCCGGCGAGGTCGCCCACGGCCACCACGCACAGGTCGGCCTCGCGGGCCGCGGCGGCCGCGGCGGCGAACCCGGAGCGGTCGTCGCCCTGCACCTCGCAGCCCCGCTCGTGAACGATCTCGGTGTCCGGCAGCTCGGCCCGCAGCGCATCGAGGAGGCTGGGCGCCTCGACGCCGAGCCCGAGGCCGGGGTGGCGGGGCAGTACGTGGTTGGGGAAGGCGTAGCAGCCCATGAAGGTACGGGGGTCGTCGGCGCACGGCCCGACGACGGCGACCCGCCGCAGCCCGGGCCGCAGCGGCAGCGCGGTCCCCGCGTCGAGCAGCACGATCGACCGCTCGGCCAGCTCGCGCGCCAGCGCCCGGTTGCCCGGCGAGTCGAGGTCCACGGAGGCGGCCCCGGACACGGACTTCTCCGGCGTCCAGTCGGGGTCGAGCAGCCCCAGCTCGACCTTCTGGGTCAGCAGGCGGCGCGCCGCCCGGTCGATCAGGGACTCGGGGATCTCGCCGCCGCGCACTCGCTCGACCAGGTGCCGGCCGAAGCCGAGCGTGTCGGGCAGCTCGACGTCGATCCCCGCGCCCAGCGCCAGCACACCGGCCTCGTCGGTGCCGTCGGCGACGCCGTGCATGGTCGCCAGGAACGGGACGGCCCAGTAGTCCGACACGACCGTCCCGGTGAAGCCCCAGTCGTCGCGCAGCACCTCGGTCAGCAGCCAGGGGTCCGCCCCGGCCGGCACGCCGTCCACGTCGGAGTAGGAGTTCATCACCGACCGCGCCCCGCCCAGCGCGATGGCCGACTCGAACGACGGCAGGATCATGTCCATCAGCTCGCGACGCCCCATCGGCACCGGCCCGTGGTTGCGGGCCGCCCGCGAGGCCGAGTAGCCGGCGAAGTGCTTGAGCGTGGCGATGATCCCGGCGCTCTCCAGGCCGCGCACGTAGGCGGCGCCGAGCATCGAGACGAGGTACGGGTCCTCGCCCATCGTCTCCTCGACCCGCCCCCACCGGTAGTCGCGCACCACGTCCAGGACCGGCGACAGGCCCTGGTGCACGCCCACGGCGGCCATGTCGCGCCCGATCGCGGCCGCCATCCGCTCCACCAGCTCGGGATCGAACGTCGCACCCCACGCGATGGCCGCGGGATAGACGGTCGCCCCGTACGTCGTGAACCCGGTCAGGCACTCCTCGTGCACGATGGCCGGGATCCCGAACCTGGACCGCTCGACGACCGCCCGCTGCAGTCTGACCACCTCGGCGGCGCCCTCCGCAGGGGTCACGGGACCACTGCCGTGCACCCGGGTCAGGTGCCCGAGCCCATGGCTGATCGCCTCGTCGAAGGGGACCGTGCCCGAGGCCGCGAACACGTCCTGCATCGGCGCCACGTTCAGCGTCTCGGCCTCTTCGACCGGCTCGTGCTGCATGTCGTTGCCGATCCACCGGCTGCCGAGCTGGCCGACCTTCTCCTCCAGGGTCATCTCCGCAAGGATGGCGTCGACCCGGTCGGACACGGGAAGGGCCGGGTCCTGCCACGGACGGAGCACGCCGTCAACCGCGGGCGTCCGGTCTAGAGCCGTCATCTGCTGCTCTCCTTCAAGGCGATGTCCACCGTGAGATTTTCGAAATGTTTCGGGGTCGTGACCGACCTGTGAGCGAGACCTCCTCGGCGCCAGATGACCAGTTGAACGCCGCGCCTGAGTACTTTACACACGCCCTGCCCGGATGGGCAGGTTCCCAGGTGCGGCGGTCTTGACAGGCACATGGCCGAAACTTAGATTGACGGACCACGCGGTATGTCGCAAATGTTTCGACAAGTTAATTCAAGAGCAGCGAAGTGTGGGGCCGGCGCCATGGCGGCCCGCCACACACCCGACGATCCACGAGCCGCGCGGCCAACCCCCCGGCGTTCAGTTACGGAGATCAGCGTGGAGACCAGGACAACCTCTCGCCGCACGTTCCTCAGCCTCTCCATGGGCCTTCCCCTGGGAGCCGCCCTGGCCGCCTGCGGCAGCTCCGGGCCCACCCAGACGGGCGCCGGTGGCGCGCCCGCCACCAGCGCCGGCGGCGGTGCCGGCAAGGCCACTTACTGGTACCTCAGCGTCGAGCCGAACGAAGGCGTGCGCCGACGCGGGGTGGAGCGCTTCAACAAGGCCAACCCCGGCAGCACGATCGCGACGACCACCTTCCAGAACGACGCCTTCAAGACGAAGATCAAGACAGCGATCGGCGCGGGCGAGGCCCCCACCATCATCTGGGGCTGGGGCGGCGGCGGCCTGCGCAGCTACGTGCAGGCGGGCCAGGTCGACGACCTCACCTCCTGGTTCGACCAGAACCAGGCCTACAAGGACCGGCTGTTCCCGTCCTCCTTCGGCGCGGCCACGGTCGACGGCAAGATCTACGCGGTACCGGTCGAAACGGTGACGCCGATCGTCTTCTACTACAACAAGAAGCTCTTCGAGAAGGTCGGTGCGCAGCCCCCGCAGGAGTGGGGCGACATCATGGACCTGGTCAAGAAGTTCAACGCCGCGGGCATCGCGCCGATCTCCCTCGGCGGCCAGTCCCGCTGGACCAACATGATGTGGCTGGAGTTCCTCTTCGACCGCATCGGCGGCCCCGAGGTCTTCCAGGCCATCTACGACGGCGAGAAGGACGCCTGGAACAACCCGGCCGCCATCGACGGCCTGACCAAGATGCAGGAGTTGATCAAGGCCAACGGCTTCGTCAAGGGCTTCTCCTCGATCACCGCCGACTCCAACGCCGACCAGGCGCTCCTCTACACCGGCAAGGCCGCGATGATGCTGCACGGCGGCTGGACGTACGGGTCCATGAACACCGACGGCGGCGACTTCGTCTCCGGCGGCAGCCTCGGCTACATGAACTTCCCGTCGGTGCAGGGCGGCAAGGGCGACCCCGGCAACACCGTGGGCAACCCGGCCCAGTACATGTCGATCTCCTCCAAGGCGACCCCTGAGGCGAAGGAGATCGCCAAGAAGTTCTTCCTCACCGAGATGAACTCCGACGCGCAGTCCAAGGACTGGGTCAGCATCACGCAGGTGCCGATCGTCAAGGGCATCGACTCGGAGTTCGGCTCCTCCAAGGAAGGGCCGTGGCAGAAGTTCGTCTACGACACCGCCAGCAACGCCAAGTCCTTCCAGCAGTCCTGGGACCAGGCGCTCAGCCCGACCGCGGCCGAGGTCCTGCTGGACAACATCGCCAAGCTGTTCCAGCTGTCGATCTCGCCGCAGCAGTTCGCCACCAACCTCAACGAGGTCATCGGCAAGTGACTGTTCCTCCGAACCCCGCCAGGGGAAACGCGTCCCAGGCCGCCGTGCCCGGCGGCCAGGGGCGCGGCCTCGCCTGGCTGGCCGTGCCGGCGCTGCTGTTCTTCGTCGCCTTCGCCGTGATCCCGCTCGTCGGTGTCTTCGCGCTCAGCTTCACCTCCTGGGACGGGCTCGGCGAGATCCGCGTCAGCGGCTTCGACAGCTGGCGCGCCGTGCTCACCGATCCCGGGCTGCCGCACGCGTTGTGGGTGACGTTCCTGGTCACAGCGCTGTCGTGGGCGGTGCAGACGCCGGCGAGCATCCTGCTCGGCACGTTCCTGGCCGGCTTCCAGCGTTACCGCGCGGTGCTCGCGGCGCTGTACTTCATCCCGCTGCTGCTCAGCTCGGCCGCCATCGCGATCACTTTCAAGGCGCTGCTCGACCCGAACTTCGGGCTCGGCGCCGGGCTGGGGATCCCGATCCTCGTGCAGGACTGGCTCGGCGAGCCGGTCCTCGCCTTCGGCGTCGTGATCTTCGTGGTGTCGTGGCAGTTCATCCCGTTCCACTCGCTGATCTATCAGGGCGGCGTACGCCAGATCCCGCGCTCGATGTACGAGGCCGCCGAGATCGACGGCGCCGGCCGGGTCCGCATGTTCTTCAACATCACCCTGCCCCAGCTCAAGTACACGATCATCACGTCCTCGACCCTGATGGTCGTGGGTTCGCTGGTCTTCTTCGACCTGATCTTCGTGCTCACCGCGGGCGGCCCCGGAGACGCCACCCGGGTGCTCGCGCTGGATATGTGGCAGAGGGGATTCCGGGCCAACCTGATGGGCCCGGCGAGCGCGATCGCCGTCGTCCTCGTGCTGGTGGGCCTGGCGCTGGCGCTGCTGCTGCGCCGGCTCGGCGGCCGGGACGCGACCCACAGCCAGCTGGAAGGGGCCTGACATGGCGACGACGCTCTCCAAGGACTCCTCGAAGGTGGCCGTGGAGCACCTCGGTCCCGGCCACAAAGGCGTGACCCGCCGCCCCAACTGGGTGGCCGGCACGGTTTCCTGGATCTGGCTGGCGATCGTGATCGTGCCGATCTACTGGATCCTCATCACCAGCTTCAAGCTGCAGAGCAACTACTACTCCGAGAACCCCCTCGTGCCGCCGTCCGAGCCCACGCTGGCCAACTACCAGATGGTCATCGAGGCGGGCTTCATCCGGTACTTCGTCAACAGCGTCGTCGTCACGCTCGGCGCGGTCGTGCCCGCCGTCGCGGTGTCGTTCATGGCGGCGTACGCGATCGTCCGCAGCGGCAAGGGGCGGTTCCTGCGCTGGACGAACTCGGCGTTCCTCATGGGCCTGGCCATCCCGCACCAGGCCACGATCATCCCGATCTACCTGATCATCATTAAGATGGGCCTCTATGACACGCTGCTGGGGATGATCCTGCCGTCGATCGCGTTCGCGATCCCGCTGTCGGTGCTCATTCTGTCGAACTTCATCAGGGACGTGCCCAAGGAGCTGTTCGAGTCGATGCGGCTGGACGGCGCCAGCGAGCTCGGCACGCTCTGGAACCTGGCGCTGCCTCTGACCAGGCCCGCCGTGGTGACGGTGACCATCTACAACGCGCTGACGATCTGGAACGGCTTCCTGCTGCCGCTGATCCTCACGCAGAGCCCCGAGCAGCGCACGCTGCCACTGGCGCTGTGGAGCTTCCAGGGCCAGTACAGCATCAACGTGCCCGCGGTGCTCGCCTCCGTCGTCCTGACCTCGCTGCCCATCCTGATCCTGTACGTGGTGGGCCGCCGCCAGCTGCTGGCAGGCCTGACCGCCGGGTTCGGCAAGTGACGGCCACCCGGAAAACGGGCTGCTGAGAATTCGGGCCGCCACCCTCGGGCGGCCCGAATTCTTTACCCTGGTCGCCGCGGACCCTTTTCCTTACGCTTGGCTGACACGGCCTTCTGGCGACAGGAGTCAGGTGCCTTGAGCACCCGCCTCCGCCGTGTTCGACACACCCTGATTACAGCGGGAGCCGTACCGGGCCAGGGGGCGGCGTTTTATATGACCGCCTTCTGGGATATTTCCTCTTCTGCCCGAGCCGTTGCCGCGACCGAAACGGCTACCCGTACGAAGGCGGCCACCGCCGCCGAGCGCGCGTCCTGTGGCCAGGCGACGGCCAGCGTGGCCGGCTCGACGTCGCTGACCGGCCGGTAGGCGATCTCGGGCCACGTGTAACGCCGCACCACCCAGGCAGGGAGAAGGCAGACGATGTCGCCCAGCTCGATCAGCCTGAAGACCTGGGCCATGTCCGTGGCCGTCTGATGGGTTCCGGCCACGAGCCCGCGGTGTGCCGTCCGCGGCGGCTCACCGACGCTGCCGTGCACAGCCGAGGACGGGTCCTGGTCGGCGGGCGTTCCGTCGGGGAGCCTTCTGCCGGCCAGGTCGGCCAGCCGCAGGCACGACCGCGCGGCCAGCGGATCGGTCGCCGCCAGTGCTACCAGGCGGGGCTCCGTCAGCAGCGGCTCGACGTCCAGGCCGCGGTCGTCGAAGGGGCTGACCAGCAGCGCGGCATCGGCTCGCCCATCGCGCAGCGCCTGCGCCTGCTCTCCGCGCGCACCCAGCACCAGCTCCACCGCGAGCGCCGCTTCCTCGTGCTGGTAGGCGGAGAGGATCCGCGGCAGCAGCCCCCCGTCGTTGTCGGCCTTGAGCGCGAGCCGCAGCCGCGGTGTGGCCTGGCCGGCGTGCCGGGCTCGCCGGCCGGCCGCGGCGACCGCGTCCAGCACGGTACGGGCATCCCGCAGGAAAACCTCCCCGACCGTCGTGAGCGTGACCTGACGCGTGGTGCGCTCGAGCAACCGCACGCCCAGTTGGCGTTCCAGATCGCGGATCGCCCGGGAGAGCGGGGGCTGCGCCATGCCCAGCCGCTCGGCCGCGCGGCCGAAGTGAAGCTCTTCCGCGACGGTGACGAAGTACCGGAGTTGTCGCACCTCCAGATCATTCATACTTCCAGGGTATCAATGGCGATCAGATCGGTCCTTCAGGTCTGCCTGCGATCCCGGTTGACTGAGCCGCATGATCCTCATCACCACTCCCACCGGCCAGATCGGCCGGCAGGTCCTCGACAACATCCTCGACAGCGCGGAGGCGATCCGCGTGATCGCACGCGACCCCTCCCGGCTCGCCCCGCGTGTACGCGAACGGGTCGAGGTCGTGCCGGGATCGCACAACGACCCCGACGTCCTCACCGAGGCGCTCGCCGGCGCCGACTCGGTGTTCTGGGTCGTGCCCCCCGACCCCGGCGCCACAAGCGTCGAAGGTCACTGCCTGAGTTTCACCCAGCCGCTGTGCGAGGCCATCACGAGCCAGGGCGTCCAGCGGGTCGTCGGCGTCTCGACCCTGGGCCGCGGGGTGGCGAAGAACGCCGGGCAGATATCGGCGGCGCTGGCCATGGACGAGCTGATCGAGAAGACCGGCGTGAGCTACCGGGCCCTGGAGATGCCGGGCTTCATGGAGAACATGCTCCGGCAGATCGAGCCGATCAAGAGCCAAGGCGCGTTCTTCCTCCCGATGTCCGGGGATCGCAGGATCCCGGCCTGCGCCACCCGCGACATCGCGGCCGTCGCGGCCGAGCTGCTGCTCGATGATTCCTGGAGCGGTCAGGGCGGCGTCCCGATCCTCGGGCCCGAGGACCTGTCCGCCGACGACATGGCGCAGATCATGTCGGAGGTGCTGGAGCGACCGGTCCGCTTCCAGCAGGTCCCCGGCGAGGCCTACAAGGCCACCCTGATGCGGCACGGGATGAGCGAGGCGTGGGCCCAAGGCATGATCGACATGACGACCGAGGTCGATCGGGGCATCTACAACACCCAGCCGCGCACCCCGCAGTCCACCACCCCCACCAGCTTCCGCCAATGGTGCGAGGACGTACTCAAGCCGGCCTTCACGCAGTCATCGTGACGGTCCTGCCCCTTACCGGGAGACCAGCCACCGCCAGCGTGGCAGCTCCAGGACGAGGGTGACCAAGGCCAGCACGGACACCAGCGCGGCGGCGAACACGTGCCAGGCGGCCCACGCCGCCGCCACCGCGGCCACGAGCTGCAGAAGAACCAGCACGATCGTCACCGGCCCCGGCACCGCGACGATCACGCTCCGCTTGTCGCCCGGAGTGGACAACAGCGTCGGCAGCCCGATCAGCACCACGACCGACAGCACGGCCAGCAGCACGGAATGCGGGGCGAGGGCCCACGGGGTCGCGACCCAGGCGACCAGTTCGGTGGCGAACCGGAACGCGGACGCGACGCGGTCATCCGGGCGTGGAGCGGAGGGCATGCGCGTAATGTACCGTTCCCCGCTTCCTGGTCACCCCGAAGTGGAAGCTCGGACGCGACCGGACGATCGTGGTCCCATACGACACCAGCATCCGCATCCGGCTCGTCCCTCAACCGTGACGAGCCGATGCTCCGGTCCTACGGGGCCGGCTTGACGTTCTTCATCGTGAAGTGCGAGGTGATGCCCCTGACGCGCGGGATGGTCATGACGTGCTGACTGAGGAAGGTCTCATAGGCGGCCAGGTCGGCGACGGCCACGCGCGCGAAGTAGTCGGGGCTGCCGAACAGCCGGCGCAGCTCAAGGACCTCCTCGGCCTGCGCCAGGGCCTGCTCGAAGCGCTCGACCGTCTCCGCGTCCTGGGCGTCGAGGGTGAGGTCGATCAGGACCTCGAAGGACCGGCCCACGGCGCCGGGGTCGATGACGGCCCGGTAGCCGCGGATGACGCCCTCGGCCTCCAGCCGCTGGACGCGCCGCAGGCACGGGCCGGTGGTGAGCCCGACCCGATTCGCCAGCTCGACGTTCGTCAACCGCCCGTCCCGCTCCAACTCAGCGATGATTGCTCTGTCGATCGCGTCCATGAAAGAAGATTGCACCACAGACAGCTGTGTGAGCAATATTCGCAACCACATGTCGCTCGTTCTGCGAGAGCATAGTGGGGTGCAACACGACGTTCCGACGATGATGACCGCACCGGCCTCGGCCACCCGGCGCCGGCAGATCGCCGCGGGGGTGCGCGACTCCTTCTCCGCGGGGCTGGGGATCTTCCCGCTGGGGATCGCCCTCGGCCTGATGGTCCTCCAGGCCGGCCTGCCCTGGTGGCTCACTCCCGCCCTGTCCCTGGCTGCCTTCGCCGGCTCCCTGGAACTGCTGCTGGTGGGCATGGTGGCCACCGTCACGCCGCTCGCCGCGGTCGCGCTGACCGTTCTGGTGGTCAACTTCCGGCACGTCTTCTACGCCTTCTCGTTCCCGCTCCACCTGGTCAAGAACCCGTTGGCGAAGGCGTACGCCGTCTACGCGATGATCGACGAGGCGTACGCCGTCAACGCCTCGCTGCCCGCGGCGGAGCGTTCGGCGCCCCGGCTGCTGGCGATGCAGATCGCCTGCCAGACCTACTGGGCCGGTGGCGGCCTGGTCGGCGTCGCCATCGGCGTGGCCCTGCCCACGCCGATCAAGGGCCTGGAATTCGCCCTGTGCGCCCTGTTCACCGTGCTCACGCTGGATGCGTTCCGCTCCCGCCGCGAGATCCCCTCGGTGCTGCTGGCCGGGGCGAGCGTGGCCGTCGCCCTCGTTCTCACTCCGGGCGTCGCCATGTTCACCGCGCTGCTGCTGTTCGTCGGCCTGCTGCTGGCCCGCCACGCGCTCACCGCCCGCCGATCCGCTCTGGAGACCGCCGATGCCTAGCGCCGGCTACCTCATCGCGGTCCTCGCGATCGTCTTCACGATCACGCTCGCCCTGCGTGCCGTCCCTTTCGCGGTGCTGCGCACGCTGCGCACCTCGGCGATCGTGCGGCAACTGTCGGCGTGGATGCCGGTGGGCATCCTGGCGATCCTCGCCGTGACCGCCCTGCACGGCACCATCGTCGCCGAACCGCACGCGGCGCCGTACGCGCTGCTCGCGGTCGCCGTCACCGCAGGCGTCCACCTGGCCTTCGGGCGCCGCACGATCCTGAGCGTCGGGATCGGCACCGCCGCGTACGTCACCCTCGTCAACGCCTTCTGACGTCCGTACGCGCCCGCCGTCAGGAGTAGAAGTGCATGGCGATGGCCAGCCCGACGACGTGCGTGAGCACCACCACGACGATCAGAGAGATGAACACGAACTTGGCCGGGCCGTGCTCGAAGTGCTTGCCCTCCTTCAAAGGAGGCAGCTTGGCCTGACGCTCGGCGATGCGCTCCTCCAGCGGCTTGCGGTGAAACACGAGAACATCCTCCAAGGCCCGGCCCATATAATTTGCGCGACAGCTATTTGTGGACTATTAGTTTGTACACAAAGCAAGGTACCAGAGGGCAGCGGAGGTGGGTACAGATGGAGCCTGTGACAGAGACAACAGATCTCCTGGCACTGGACCGGCAGGTGTGCTTCGCCCTCAGCATCGCCTCGCGCAGCGTGATCGGCCTCTACCGGCCGCTGCTGCAGCCCATGGGACTGACCCACCCGCAATACCTGGCCATGCTCGCGCTCTGGCAGCACGAGCCCCTGTCGGTCAAGGAGCTGGGCGAGCTGCTGCGGCTCGACCCAGGCACCCTGTCACCCCTGCTCAAGCGGCTCCAGGCCCTTGGCTACATCCATCGCGAACGCAACAGCAAGGATGAACGCGCCCTGGCCGTGACTCTCACTCCCGCCGGCCGGCAGCTGAGAGCGGAGGCGGAGAAGATCCCGCCCGCCATCGTGGCCCGCCTCGGCATGGACCTCGACGAGCTGCAAGACCTGCATCAGGTGCTGATGCGGGTGATCGCGGCGACACGTGACCCCGGCGACCCCGAGCCACAGGGCGGTACGCGCTAGAAAGCGAAACCGCCGGGGCGGCCGTTGCGGTCGGCGATCAGCCCGGCCAGGGTGGCGACGGCGATCTCGGGAGGAGTACGCGAGCCGATGTTGAGCCCGATGGGCCGGTGCACGCGGGCGATCTCCTCCGGCGGCACACCGAGGTCGGTCAGCGCCCGCACGTGCGGTGCGGTGTGGCGGGCGCTGCCCATGATGCCGAGCCACCGGACAGGGAACTTGAGCAGGTCGCGCAGGATCGGGCCGATCTCCTCCCGGTGATGGTCGGTGAGCACCACATCGGCCGTGGCGTCGAGATAGTCGCCGAGCTCCGTCACCGCGGTGGATCCGTCGTTGAGCCGCCCGGGATCCGGCTCAAGCAGAATCGGGCGGAAGCCGAGCTCGGCGCCGAACCTCAGCATGCAGTCAGCCACCGGGGAGGCGAAGACGGCGACCAGCGTCCGCCCGGCAAGCTCGCCAGGAGCCTCGCGATGGGCCACCGCACACGCCGGGTCCTCATCATGGGTGTGGCTCATATCAGCAGTCTGACATGACCGCACCCGCGAGGTCAGGTGCGCACCGCGGTAACGGCCAGTGTGGTGATGGGCATGGTGAAGCCGCCTCCGATCCCGTCGATGGCGGCCCCCACGCCCTCCAGCACCTCGTCCAGCTGACCGGGCGAGAGCCGGGTGAGGCCACCGGTCGTGGGCAGGAACTCCAGATACGCCTCGCGGGTGTAGGACTGTTCCCAGTCGTATCGCCGCTGCTCCGGGTCACCGAAACCGCCCGCCTCGCGGATCCCGTCGGCGAACTTGGCGAATCCCGCCTGGTAGAGGTCCACGGCCCGCCCCGGCGGCTGAATCAAGGACCGCGCTTCGGGCGCCACCCGCCGGTAGACCTCGGCGAAGGCCTCCGCCACGGCGCGCGGGGGCTCGAAGACGTGCGAGAACACCGCCAGCAGGCCGCCGGGCCGCAGCACCTGTGCCGCCTTGGCCGCGCCGACGGCCGGGTCCACCCAGTGCCAGGCGGTCCCGGCGACGATGGCGTCGAATGTCCGGCCGGCCGGATCCCATGCCTCGAACGTCGCCACCTCCATCTGCACTCCGGTGCGCCGCGCGAAGTCGGCCATCCGCGCGTCGGGCTCGACGCCCAGCACCGTACAGCCGGCCGCCTGGAACTGCCGGGCCGCGATCCCGGTGCCGCAGCCGACGTCGAGGACGTCGGGCCCGGGGCCGGCGGAGACGATCTGCTCTATCAGGTCGTCGGGGTAGCGGGGCCGGGCCCGGTCATAGCGTTCGGCGTCCACGCCGAACGACTCCGCCATCTGCCGAGCCTGATGGGGTCCCTGCTCAGGAAAAGGCTTTTCCGCCTCGGGTATAGTGGGCATGCGCCCACCATAGTGGGCACTTGCCCACTCAGCAAGCCAGGAGGACGCCGGTGCCGACAGGGATAGCCATCCGGGACGTGCGCGATCAGCTCTTCGACGCCGCCGAGCGCATCCTGCTCCGGGACGGGCCGGACGCGCTGACCAGCCGGGCGGTCACCACCGAGGCAGGCTGCGCCAAGGGTGTCCTGCACCGGCACTTCGACGACTTCGACGCCTTCCTCGCCGAGCTCGTCCTGGACCGCATCCACCGGATGGACGCTCAGGCCGCAGCGCTGCGCGAATCCGCCGGGACCGGCACGGTCGCCGGCAACCTCACCGGCGCGCTGACCGCACTGTTCGGGTCGGTCGCCGTGGCGATCGTCGCCCTGGTCATCTTCCGGGACGAGCTGCGCGACCGGCTGCGCGAGACCTGGCCGGCCGGCGTCCCGGTCCTTACGGAGGCCGCGATCATGGTCGCCTCCTACCTCACCGCAGAGCGCGAACTGGGCCGCGTCGCGGCGGACGCCGACATCGACGCGCTCGCTCCCACGCTGATCGGGGCCGGACACCTGCTGTTCGCGGACAGGAAGGGCACCCCGCCAGATGAGGGAGCCGTCCACAAAATGGTGACCACGGTGATCGGGGGTGTCGTGCGAGAGGCGTGACGGTCAGCGGACGTCGCCGTTCGGGGTTCGTGACACGAGAGACGACTGCCGCGGCGCTAGATCGCTGATGTGAATTTGGGTTAGTGGTCGTAGGCGGTCAGGGACCGTTTCACGGGTGCGTCGGTGTTCCAGTTGTGCCAGATTGCGGCGTTGAGGGCGAGGATGCGCTGGCTGATACGGGCCCAGAGGCCGTCGGGGTGGCGGGCGTTGTGGCGTTCGAGGCCGAGCTGGTTCTTCAGTGTCCAGATGATCGCCTCGATGCGCTGGCGCAGCCAGCCGGGAAAGGGCAGGGCGCGTGCAGGCTCGTCTTCGCGGGTCGGCCGGATCAGGAGATGACCCAGATCGGCGGCGGCCTTCTCGATGCCGGCTCCGGCGAATCCCTTGTCGCACACGATCGGGCATGGCCCGTCGGCTATCTGGTGGACGTGCAGCAGGTGCAGGGCCTGCTTGCGTTCATCGAGCTCTTTGGGGTGGGCCAGGCTGAAGCCGGTCACCGCGCCATCAGCGGTAGTGATCAGCATCAGCTTGGCGCCCCAGTAGAAGGCGTGGTGGGACTTGTCCATGCCGTATCCGGCGATCTCACCCAGGTGTGATCTGTTGACCGTCACTCGCGAGGCGCCGCAGCGGATCGGGGTGCCGTCCATCAGCCGCAAAGGCTCGTGCCAGGTCGGGACCTGGCGGGCCAGCCACAACGCCGCCGCCGACATGGCCGGCCCCAGATCACGCAGTTGCCGGTTGTACTGCGACTGGGACGGCAGCCTGGGGAACAGGTGCCCGATCCGGCTGGCCGCCATCCGCATCCAGCGGCGTTCGTCATCACACCGCAGCAGCACCTGCGCCACTGCCACGACCACCGCCTCGGCCGGGGTCAGCACCGGCGGCCGGCCCCGTCCGCGAGGCCGTCCCCGCGAAGGCATCACGTGATCGTCCAGATGCACATAGAGTGCGGTCAGAAGGGCGTCTAAGTCAGTCTTCACACACCGACAATGGACGCCCTTCGTCACGCCCGCGGCCGATCACCAAAATTTCACATCAGCGATCTAGGCGTGGTTCGCGACGTGCTCGTCGAAGAAGTCGAACGTGCGCTGCCAGGCGTCGTCCGCCGCGGGGCGGACAAGGCCATGACGCAGCGGGAACAGCGCGAGTTTCGCGATGGGGTGATGGCCGTCGGTCATGAAGGAATGCCCGGCGGCCGGATAGATCTCGACGTCGTGCTCGATGCCGAGCGCCCGCATGTGCTCCCGCAGCCGCGTGCCATGCGGCCCGAAGCCCTGGTCGCGGCCGCCGTAGGAGCCCACGACCGGGCACACCGACCGCAGCTCTTCCTGGTCACGGGGAACCGCGCCGTAGTTCACCGAGGCGGCCCGCACACCGGGCGGCGCGCTCGCCGCGTACCCGAGAGCGAAGCCGCCGCCCATGCAGAATCCGATCACCCCGAGCCGGCCGCCGTCGACGTCTTCGCGGCCGGCCAGCCATTGCCGGGTCGCGTCGATGCCGGCAGCCGGCCGGCCCGGCCTACCGGTCACCAACTGATGCATCGCCCGCGCCAGGCAACCGATCTTGGTGCCGTGGCTGTACAGATCCGGCAAGACCGCCGCGTATCCATGTTCGGCGAACAGGTCCACCACATCCAGCATGTCCGGTTCGACGCCGTAGATTTCGTGTACCACCACCATCCCCGGCCATCCGGCCGCGGGCGCGGTCCCCTCAGGCAGTGCCAACGTCGCCGCCAGCGAACTGCCGTTGGGCAGCGAAATGTGCACGTGTTGTCTCATCAGGGCTCCTTAGCCGACTTCCCGAACGAAACGCAACGTAGCGAAGTTCGAGCGCCCCGGCGCAGGAAATTTTCACCGGCTATGCCACCGGTTCCCCTGGTCAGCCCCGAGCCTCCGCCACATCACTGATGACGGTTCTTGACGCTGCTGAGACAGGTTCTTACGGTAAACCGTTTTATCAACCGGGACTTCGTCAGAGCCGCACGCACGCCGGGCACCACCACGTTGCGCGCCACCGCCTCCGGCCTCACCGCCGCCACCGCGAGCGTCACCTCGAGTTCGTTCGCCGTGAGCAGCGGCCTGACCACCCAGATGCCCGCCACGTACCGACCACGGTGTCCGGCGATCCGGCGGAGACCCGCCGGATCGCCGGGGATCAGGTCAGGTGAGCTGGATGTAGTCGAGCTCGGCGTATCCGGTGCCGCCCGCGAAGTACGGCGAGCCCTTGGCCAGGCGGATCACGTTGTAGCCCGCTCGGAGCGTGACGGCGGTGCCGATGGTGGCGCCGAACTGTCCCCAGCCCGAGGTGGGCGGGTAACTGACGGTGCTCCAGGCGCCGCCGTTGTAGGCCAGCCCCTGGGTCGCGGTGGCGCCGGTGCCGTTGGCGTAGCCGATGGTCATCGTGTACGAGCGCGCGGTGGGCACGTTCACCACGAAGTCGACGTAGCTGTCGGTACGCGGCGTGCCCGAGTTGTCGATCCGGCCCACGTAGCCGCCGCCCGACGCGCTGGAGGCGGTCAGCCGCTCGGCGCGGAACACGGAGGCGTTCTCGGCCTCGTACCGCTGCTGGTAGGAGGGCACCCCGCTGGCCGGCTCGACGACGAGCTGGTAGGCGCTGGTGGCCGCCATGTTGGGAACGGACACGCTGAGCTGCCCGCCGCTGACCGTCTGGGTCGTCGTGGAGATCGTGGTGGGCGCGGTGACCGCGGTGAAGCGGCCGCTGGACGGGGTGGACGACAGCGTGACGCGGACGCTGGAGCCGAGCGCGCCGAGGCCGGTGAGGTTGACGGTGTTGGTTCCGGCCTCGTTGCCGAACACCACGTTGACGATCTTGCGAGTGCCGTCGTAGGAGGCGAACCCGTCCAGGCCGCTCTGCGTGGTCGACGTCGTCGTGATCATGTTTCCGGCCATGTCGCCGTACCACTTGTAGAGCCACCAGGTGCCGGTGGGCTGGTTGTTGTTGACAACCAGGCCGTTCATGGTGCCGTACTCGTACCAGAAGGCCCGGTGCGCGGACTCCACTCCGCCCCGCTCCAGTTTGGCGACGTAACTGGCGATCCGGCCGGGCACGTCGATCTCGCTGGTTGCGGCGTACTCGTTGATGGAGATGCGGCGCGGGCTGATGCCGAGCGAGGCTTCCAGGTTGCGGTAGTCGGCGATGTCGGAGGCGATCCTGGTGGGGTTCTGCAGCTCGTGCCAGCAGATGATGTCGGGCAGGGTGCCGGTGTTCTTGGCGTTGGTGAGGAACGACTGCATCCAGGAACGGTTGTAGGTGGCGCTGCTGGGGCCGACGATCGGCGTGAGCGTGTCGAGCGCGCGCACCGCCCGGTACGTGCGCACCCAGCCGTCGTTGAAGTTGCCCGCGGCGGAGGTGTTCCAGGTGTAGTCGGGCTCGTTCCAGAGCTCCCAGCCGATGACGTTCGTGACCGTGGTGGCCGACAGCCGGGCGTTGACCATGGTGTTGACCTTGGCCAGCCAGTCGTCCCAGCTCACCCACTTGTACGGGAAGTCGGGGTAGATGTCGGGCATGCGGATGAACTCGCCAGCGCCGACCCGGGTGGCCTGCGGGGCCACCAGCAGGGAGTCGCCGCCGGGCGGCTGGCCGTTGGGGCGCTGGCCGACGCCGGGCGCGGGCTGGGTCAGGGAGTTCACCTTGATCGGGAGCAGGGTGGAGTCGGCCGGCCGGGAGTTCTCGGCCAGGCCGTACAGGCCGCCGGAGGCGACGTGGGTGACCGGCCTGAACGACTGGGCGACGTTGACGGTCAGCGTCGCGCCCGCCGCGGCGGCCGGGGGTGCGGTGGTCACCAGGGCCGTGGCCGTGGTGACCAGGGCTAAGGCGAGCACTCGGATTCGGGACATCGTGTCACTCCCTTTCGATGGGCAACCAGATGCGCATGCTCGACGGGCCGCGGTGGGCCCACGAGTGGTACGGCCGCAGCGGCACGTCGATCCACTCGACGCCCGCCGCGGGAGCAGCCGCGGCACCGGAATAGGCCCACGGCCGGTCGGGAGGTGCGGCCAGGCGGCCGCGGACCCGGGCGCCGCCGGGCTCGGCCCGCGGGCCCGGCAGGGGGTCGATCGCCAGGGCGTCGAGCCTGCCGGGGTGCGGGAGATCGTGGGACTCGACGCACAGGACCTCCGGGCCGCGCTCGACGGCGACGCAGCCGCGTACGGCATCGATGCGGGGGTCCGGCCAGGTGAAGCGGGGCTCCATCGGCAGTTCGAGCGTGATGACCTCGCCCGCTCGGAAGGCCCGCCGCACCGTGGCCATGCCGGGCTCGACCGGCCGCGCATGTCCGTCGTCGACGAGCGTGGCCCCGGCGGCCCAGGCGGGGACCCGCAGGGCGAGCGTCCAGAGCGCGTCGTTCAGGATCCGGACGCGGATGGTCCCGCTCTCCGGGTAGGCGGTCTCGATCTCCACCGCCATCTCCCGCCCGTCCGGCAGCTCGGCGCGGATGGTCGAGGGGGCGTACTGGTGGATCTGGAGGCCGTCGTCGTCGGTGGTGGCGAGGTAGCCCTGGAGGCCGGCCAGCGTCCTGGCGACATTGGTGGGGCAGCAGGAGACGTCGAACCAGGCGGCCCTGGCGCCGGCCTCGGCACGCGGGCTGACCTCGTCCGCGTCCGCCGGCCGGCCCGGGGCCCGCTGGTGGAGCGGGTTGGCGTAGAAGAACGCCCGGCCGTCGGGGCTCGGCGAGGTCGCGATGACGTTGTAGAGCGTGCGCTCGATCAGGTCGGTGTAGCGCACGTCGCCGGTGGCGAGGTGGAGACGCCAGGAGACCATGATCGAGGCGACGCCGGCGCACGTCTCGCAGTAGGCCCGGTCCGGCGGCAGCTCCCAGTCCTCGCCGAAGCCCTCGTCCTGGTGTCGTGAGCCCATGCCGCCGGTGATGTAGGTGCGGCGCGCGACCGAGCGCTCCCATTGCCGTTCGACGGCGCGCAGCAGCTCGTCGTCGCCGCGCTCGACGGCGACGTCCACGGCCGCGGCGGTGAGGTAGAGCGCGCGGACGGCGTGGCCGCGCCACACATCGGCCTGCCGGATCGGGATGTCGTCCTGGAAGTAGGCGCGTCCCAGGGGGATGTCCCTGAGCGTGCCGTGCCCGCGGCGGTCGAGGAAGAGGCGTGCCTGCTCGACGTAGCGCTCCTCCCCCAGGGCCCGGCCGAGCTCGGCCAGGCCGACCTCGATCTCCGGGTGCCCGCAGATCCCGGGCCTGCCGTCCGGGCCGAAGGTGCGGCACACGTGGTCCGCGGCCCGCCGCGCGACCCGTACGAGGTCGTCCTCGCCGTGCGTGCGCAGCCGGGCCACCGCGGCCTGCAGGAGGTGGCCGGTGTTGTAGAGCTCGTGGCCCATCTCGAGGTCGCTGTAGCGCGGCTGTTGCCCGCCGTGCCCGAAGCAGGTGTTGAGGTACCCGTCGGGGTCCTGGGCGCGGGCGACGCGCGCGGTGAGCCGCTTGATCGCCGCCTCCGCCTCCGGGTCGCCGGTACGGCCCCATTCCCAGGACAGGGCCTCCAGCAGCTTGTAGACCTCCGAGTCGGAGAACGACCAGCCGGGCCGGTCGGGCGAGGTCGTCCCGTCGGCGACACGATCGAAGTTGGCCAGCCAGCCGAGGCGCTCCATCCACGACTCGCAATGGGCGAGCGTGGCCGTGGCGTTCACGGCCTGGCGCCGGCCCCAGAACCCGCCGGTGATCGAGACCTGCGCGAGCCCGAGGGGGCGTACCCGGCCATGGGACGGCAGCACGGGGCTGGTCATGTGGTGAACCTTTCGACGAATGGGTGGTCAGTCCTTCACGGCGCCCGCGGTGACCCCGGCGGCGATGTAGCGCTGCGCGAGGACCAGGAGGAAGGCCGCGGGGATGGACGCGATCACGGCGGTCGCCATGATCGAGTTCCACTCCGTGGTGTTGTTGCCGATGTAGCGGAAGATGCCGAGCGTGATCGGGATCACGTCGCTGTTGCGGTTGAGCGTCGAGGCGAAGATGAAGTCCGACCACGCCCACAGGAACGCGAAGAGCGAGACCGTGATCACCGAGTTGCGGCTCAGCGGCAGGATGATCGACCGGAACGTGCGCCAGGTGCTCGCCCCGTCGATCTGCGCCGCGGCCATGAGCTCGCCGGGGATGCTCGCCATGAACGCCCGGAAGAGCAGCACCCCGAACGGCACGGCCAGCGTCGAGTCGGCGACGATCAGTCCGGCGACGGTGTTGAGCATGCCGAGCCTGATGTAGATCGCGTAGAAGCCCATGGCCATGACGACAGCGGGGATCATCTGCGCCACGAGCAGCAGGAAGTCGATCCCGCGCCCGCCGAGCGGCCGCAGCTTGGCCAGCGAGTATCCCGCGGGCAGCGCCACGAGCAGCGTGAGCGCGACGGTGCCGAGGCCGATGAACAGGCTCGTGGCCAGGGCCGGCAGCTGCTGGGCGAGCGCCGCGGCGTACCCCTCGAACGTGGGGTTCCACGGGAACCAGTGGGGCGGGTCCGCGCGCATGTCGCCCGTCTTGGTGAGCGAGACGTTGAACATCCAGTAGACCGGGAAGAGCATCAGCCCGACGAGGACGACGCCCACCACTGTCTTCCAGGTCTTCATGCGTGTTCCTCCTTTCGCTGCAGGCGCACGTGCAGGAGCCCCGCGGCCAGGGCGATGAGGATGAGCAGGTTGCCGACTGCCGCCGCCGGTGAGAAGTCCGGCTGGCCGGTGCCGAACGCCTCGCGGTACGACCAGATGGCCAGCGTCGTCGAGGCGTCCGCGGGCCCGCCCTTCGTCATGATCCAGATGATGTCGACGACCTTGAGCGTGTAGATCAGGCCGAGCAGCAGCGTGATCGCCGACACCGGGCGCAGCAGCGGGAAGGTGATGCGCCGGAACCGCTGCCACCCGTTCGCCCCGTCCAGGCCGGCGGCCTCGTACAGGTCGGCCGGGATGTTCTGCAGCCCGGCGTACAGGATGACCAGGTTGAACGGGATGCCGAGCCAGATGTTGGCGATGGTGACGGCCAGCAGCGAGGTGCCGGGAGAGGTGAGCCAGTTGATCTGGCCGATCCCGAACGCCTGCAGGGCCGCGTTGACGATGCCGTTGTCGCTGTTGAGCATCCACGACCAGGTCGAGGCCGAGACGATCAGCGGCAGGAGCCACGGCACCAGGAACATCGCGCGCAGCACCACGGACAGGCGGAAGTTGCGGTGGAAGAAGACCGCGAGCGCCAGGCCGAGCGCGTACTGCGCGGCGATGGAGACCAGGGTGAACACGGCCGTGTTGCGCAGGGCCCGGACGAACGTGTCGTCGGACAGGATGTCCAGGTAGTTGTCCAGCCCCGTGAACTCG
The DNA here is from genome assembly GCF_050944675.1 of Nonomuraea sp. CA-141351. Taxonomy (NCBI): domain Bacteria; kingdom Bacillati; phylum Actinomycetota; class Actinomycetes; order Streptosporangiales; family Streptosporangiaceae; genus Nonomuraea; species Nonomuraea sp. CA-141351. Next base: position 5,136,661 of record NZ_CP191982.1, on the reverse strand, counting down.
GGATCGCCCCGCACGAACGCGCGCGGCGTGTAGTTGTGCACGCTCAGGTCGATGTTGCGGTAGAGAGGGTAGGCGTAGAAGACGAGCAGATAGATCACGAGCGGTGCGAGGAAGGCGAGGGCCGTCCACTGCCGGGACCGCCGCCGGGGAGCCTCGTGGACCGCCCGGCGCGCCATGACCGCTTCGGTGCGAAGAGATGTCATCGGATCAGTTGCCGGTGGCCTGCTTCGCCTGGGCCTGTGCCTCCTTGAGCGCGTCGGCGGGGGCGGCCGCGCCGCTCAGCGCCTTCTGCACTCCGGTCCACAGCGCCTCGGAGATCTTCGGGTACTTGGTGCCGAGGTTGTCGCTGGTCCGCCCCTTGGCCGACCGGACGGCGTCGACCCACGGCTTCAGGTCGGGCTCCTTGGCGAGGATCGCCTCCTGGCCCTCGGCGGTGGAGGGGATGTAGTACGCGAACGTCGTACCGGTCTCCACCAGGCCCTCGGGCGTCGTCATGCACTCGAGGATCTTCTTGGTGGCGGCGTAGCGCTTGGTGTCCTTCTGCACCGGGACCGTGATGAACTCGCCGCCCGTGGGCGTGGGGGCGGTGCCTCCGTCCTTGCCGGGGATCTGGACGATCCCGGTGGGGAAGCCCGCCTTCTTGGCGCTGTTGATCTGCCAGGTGCCGTTCTCGGCGAACGCGAACTGCCCGGTCAGGAACTCCTCCCAGGTGGTGTTCTGGGAGTTGCTGATGATCGAGTTGGGGGCGGTGCCGTCCTTGACCCACTTGGTCCACAGATCGAGCGCCGCGACGGCCTGGGGCGAGTCGAGCTGGGTGAGCTGCGCGCCGGAGCCCCAGAACCACGGCAGGAACTGGAACGAGCCCTCCTCCGTGCCGATGGCCGCGAACGTGATCGGCTTCTTGCCCGCGGCCTTGACCTTCTTCAGCGCCGCGTCGAGCGAGGCCCAGTCCTTGATCGACTTCGGGTCGACGCCGGCCGCGTCGAGGATCTTCTTGTTGTAGTAGAGCGCGAGGGTGTTCGCGCCGATGGGGATGCCGTACGTCTTGCCGTCCAGCTCGCCGGCGGCGATGAGGTTCTTGTCGAACCTGGCCGTGTCCAGGCCGAAGTCGGTCATCGTGGTGAGCATCCCGGCGTCCGCGAGTGTCGAGACGGCGGGGTTGTCGAGGAGGATGACGTCGGGCGCGTTGCCCTCCTGGCCGGCGAGCAGGGCCTGATTCGTCAGCGCGGTCGTGTCGTAGGCCGTGCGCTTGATGGTGACGCCGGCCTGCTGCCCGCAGGAATCCACCCGCTTCGCCCAGGCAGAGGACGCGTCGTGCTGCGGGTACGGGTCCCACCACGTGTACGCCCCGCCGTCTGCGCCGCCATCTTTGGAGGCGGTGGCGGTGGTGCCGCCCTGGGGAGCGGACGCGCAGGCGGCCAGAGCGGACAGCGCCAGGACGGCGGTTCCGAAGACCGTCGCCCTCGTGGACATCGACGGACGGTTCATCGTTCACTCCAATGTTAGCGCTCACACCTGAGCGCGGGCCGGAAGGTGTCGGGGGGGTCGGGCCCGGTGCTAGCGGGCGTTCGGAAGAGCTGCTCCCGGGGGTGCGGTGCTTCCCCGGGAGACCAGTTCGGGAGAGATGAAGCGCACCACGAACGGCTCGTCGCGCGCCGCCGGCGATTCCACGCGGCGCACGAGCTGGCGTACCGCCATGGACCCGAGGCGGTCGGGCGCGCTCTCGATGAACGAATAGGGCAGGGAGAAGGTCGCGGCGAACTCCGCGGAGTAGCGTCCGATGACCGAAAGGTCCTCGGGCACCCGCAGCCCTCGCTCGTAGGCGACGGAGGGCAGCGCCGCGGTGGCCGCCTCGTTGTTGATCAGCAGGCCGGTCGCCGAGGGATAGGCGTCGAGCAGATCGTTGAGCAGGCGCCCCACGGCCGGCTGCCGGGACTCGCCGTACACCGCGTGCAGGGTGACGCCGAGCTGCCGGGCCCGTTCGAGTGCGGCGTCGCGCAGGCGCCACACGTACGCGCCGCCCCGCTCGACCACGTGCTCGGGCTGCGAGATCAGGATGAGCTCGCGGTGGCCGAGGCGGTGGAGGTGGTCCACCATCACCCGGCCGGCCTCCTCGAAGTCGAGGTCGAACACGTCGAGCCCCGAGCAGTCACCCGGCAGGCCGACCAGGGCGCCCGGCTGCGGGGCCGCCCGCAGGATGGGCAGCCTCGCGTCGTCCTCCGCGATGTTCATGAGGACGACGCCGTCCACCATGCGGGAGTCGGTGATGCGCCGCAGCGCCCTGGCGCCGTCGGCCTCGGTGACCAGCAGCGTGTCGTAGCCCAGGTCGCGGGCGGTGTCGGTGACGCCCAGGATGTACTGCATCATCGCGGGCGCGAACTCGTCTTCGTGGAACTGGGCGAGCAGACCGAGGACCTTGGTCTGGGCTGTGGCCAGCGCGCGAGCGCCTGCGTTCGGCGTGTACGCGAGCGCCTCGGCGGCCGCCAGCACGCGGCGGCGGACCTCCTCCGAGATGGGCCGCTTGCCCGACAACGCGTACGACGCAGTGCTGCGGCTCACCCCGGCCTCCCGGGCCACGTCTCCGATCGTCGCCACTCTCACCTCCTGTAGTTGAACCGGTTCGACAGCTGCGTTGCCAACGCCCTCATGTCGTTGAACGGATGCCGCCTTTTCCTGGGAGTGAGCAGGATTGATCCGACGCGGAGCCGGACAGTCTCAACCTGCGGTCGCCGGAATCAGCGAACCGGTTCAACGATGTGGCTCGACTTTTGCTCCGGCAGGCAGCAGGCGTCAAGAGCGAGGGCGGCCTGCGATACAGAATCGTGACATGCCGGAAACACAAAAGACCGCCCCATTGACGCGCGGGGCGCGGCTACGTAACCTACGCGAAACCCTCAGTTGCATTGCCGACCGTCCTCCCTGAGATTTGTTAACGCTCACACCTCCCAGGGACATCGTGATGACATTCACCAAGGCCATGCGAGCCGGGCTGCTCCCGGCCGCCCTCACCATGGCGTTAACCACGGGCCTCGCGAATGCGGCGACCGCGGATCCGCCCGCCCCCGCGCTCGTCTACGCGTTCGACACCGACGACCTCTCCACCGGCACGATCAGCGACTCCTCCGGCAACGGCCTGGACGGGACGCTGGTCAACGGCTCCACCGCGTCGCTGGTCGACGGCGCGGGAGGCGGCCACGCGCTGAACCTGCCGGGCGGCGCGCCGACCTCCGACGGCGCCTACGTGCGGCTGCCGCTGGCCGCGATCAAGGACAAGACCGACCTGACGGTGTCGGCCCGGGTGAAGTGGGACGGCACCGCCTCCGCCTGGCAGTGGATCTACGCGCTGGGCAAGGACACCAACCGCTACCTGTTCAGCACGCCGTACAACGGCGACGGCCGTCTGCGCACGGCGGTCACCACCTCGTCCGGCGGCGGCGAGGCCCAGGTCACGGGCTATGCCCCGCTGCCGGCCAACGTCTGGAAGACGCTGACGGTCACCCTCGACACCGCCGCGAAGCGCGTCACCACCTACCTCGACGGGGCCGCCGTCGCCTCCGCCTCCACCACCGTGACCGCCGCGCAGCTGATCGACGCGGCCACGACGTCCGCCGGTTTCATCGGGCGCTCGTTCTATCAGGATCCGCTCTTCGACGGCGCGATCGACGATTTCCGCATCTACGGCGCCGCCCTGTCGGCGGAGCAGGTGGCCGCTGTAGCCGGAGGCACGAGCCCCACGCCGACGGGCCTGGCCCAGGACGCCTTCGCCGTGCGGACGACCATCGGCACCGCGCCGTCCCTGCCGGCCGCGGTCCGCGCCACCTTCACCGACGGCTACGACCGCGACCTGCCCATCGCCTGGTCGCCCGTGGACCCCAAGGACTACGCCGCCGCCGGCACCTTCACCGTGAACGGCACGGCCGCCGGCCGCCCCGTCACCGCCACCGTCACGGTGATCCGCGAGGGACAGCTCGTCATCGACCTCGCCAAGGACACCGGCCCCTTCCACGGCGGCGCGTCCGGCACGCTCTACGGCCTGTACGGGCCAGGAGTCCCGACGAACAACCTGATCGAGGGCATGCGCCTGCGAACGGTGTCGACCAAGGCCCAGGACGGCCCGCAGCATCCGGGCGCCGACGCGTTGGAAGTGGTCAAGCCGCTGGCCGACAGCACCGACGGCGACGTGTACATCTACATGACCGACATCCACCGCGGCTTCCCGTACCAGTGGCCGGGGAGCACCCCGGAGGAGAAGCTCGACCTGTTCAAGCAGAAGATCGCCAAGCAGGTGGACCAGGTTCTCCAGCTTGAACCGAAATATCGCGACAACATCGTCTTCGTGCCGTTCAACGAGCCCGAGGGCAACATGTTCGGCACCGGAGAGTGGAGCTACAACCGGATCAGCTGGCTCAGCGACCCGCGCGACTACTTCAAGGCGTGGGACGACGTCTATGCGCTCATCAAGGGCAAGCTGCCGGACGCGCGGATCGCCGGGCCCAACACCAGCGTGCTGTACGCCCAGGTGAAGGGCTACCTCCAGCACGTCGTCCAGGCGGGCACCGTCCCCGACGTGATGACCTGGCACGAGCTCAGCCACCCGGAGCAGGTCAGGGAGAGCGTCAAGCGCTACCGCCAGATGGAGGCCGAGGTCTTCGCGGGCACGAAGTACGCCGGGAAGCAGCTGCCCGTCAACGTCAACGAGTACGCCTTCAACTACCACACCTCGGTGCCCGGCCAGATGATCCAGTGGGTGTCGGCCATCGAGGAGTCGAAGGTCGACGCCGACATCGCGTACTGGAACATCGACGGCAACCTGTCCGACTCGGCCGTGCAGGCCAACCGGGGCAACGGCCAGTGGTGGCTGTTCAACGCCTACGGCAGCATGAGCGGGCACACCGTGCAGGTCACGCCGCCGTACCCGGGGCAGAACTACACCCTGCAGGGCGTCGCGACGCTCGACCCCGGCAAGAAGCAGGCACGCGCGATCTTCGGCGGCGCCGACAGCGCCGGGCACATCCGCTTCGAGAACGTCCCGGCGGGCGTGTTCGGCCGCGAGGTGCACGCCTGGGTGCGGGAGATCCCGTGGACTGGCCAGATCGGCGACTCCGCGCAGCCGGAGATCGTCGCCGAGCGCGACGTCGCGGTCAAGGACGGCACCGTGGTCCTCGACTTCGGCAGCGGCGACCTGCCGAGGCTGAAGGAGTCGTCGGCGTACGAGATCGTCCTCACCCCCGCCGGCGCGGGCACCCTGACGGCGCCCGCGCCCAAGCTGTGGGAGCGGTCGTACGAGGCGGAGGACGCTAAGTACACCGGCGGCGGCTACAGCCGCAACGGCCCCGAGGGCTCACCGGCGGACGTGTCGAAGTTCTACACCTCCGGCCGCTACGACGTGGGCGGGCTGCGTACCGGCTCGGACGGCGTGCTCGACTTCACCGTCGAGGTCCCGCAGGCCGGCCGGTACGACCTGGGCGTGTTCGCCAACTCGCTCAACACCTTCGACCGGGTGCGCGAGCAGGGGCCGACGAACGTCTTCGTCCGCGTCGACGGTGGCGCGGAGCAGGAGCTGTACCTGCCGCTGGGCTACAAGTGGGTGGTGTGGGACCACGCGGACACCACCGTGGAGCTCCCGGCGGGCAAGCACGTCATCTCCCTGGCCGCACGCAGCCTCGACGGCACGAAGGCCACCAAGGGCGACGCGATCGTCGACCGGATCCGGCTCTCGCTCCCGAACCCGGGGGCGGCCACCTCGATCTACGAGGCCGAGCTGGCCGACCTGCACGGGACCCGCCCGTCGTACGAGGACCGGCACGAGCGCGGCATCTCGGGCTCGGGGGTCGTCCCGGTCGGTCGCGGCCAGTCGGCCACCTTCTGGGTCTACTCCGCCCAGGACGCCGCGGCCTCTCTCGGCCTGAAGCTGCTCGGCTCCGGCAAGGCGTCGGTGACCGTCAACGGCGTGCCGGTGACGGACGCCAGGCGTGGCTCCTCGGCCGCGACGGTGTCACTGTCCGGCGGCATCAACAAGGTCACGGTCACCGGCAGGTCCGGGACGCCGCTCGTCGACCGCCTCGAGGTGCGGCAGGCCGCCGGCGCGCTCCCTGCCACCGTCTACGAGGCGGAGTCCGCCCGCCTTGCCGGCACGGCGAAGGCGTCGCAGCTCTCCCTGGCCGGCGGCAAGGCCGCGGTCACCGGGATCGGCGGCGCGCCGGGCAACGCCAACACGCTCACCTTCACGGTGCGGGCGGCGGCCTCCGGCACGTACGCCATGCGCGTCCGCTACTCCAACCCGGAGCAGTCGGCCGCCACGCACTACAACCCGGACCCGCTCGCCAGGCACGCCGACATCTCGGTGAACGGCGCCGCCGCGCAGCGCGTCATGTTCCCCCACACGTTCCACGAGAACAACTTCTGGGAGCTGACGGTCCCGGTGAGGCTGAAGAAGGGCGAGAACACGGTGGAGTTCTCCGCCGCGGAACTGCCCGACTTCGACGGCACCACCTACGCGTCGGAGACCTTCCCTGGAGTGCTCCTCCGCTCGCAGTACGCCCCCGTGATCGACAAGATCACGGTCGCTCCGTACAGCGACTGATCCATGTGAAACCGCCCGTGCCCCGGACCCCCGGGGCACGGGCGCCCGGCTCACCGTCCCCCTGCGGGTATTCCTGGACTACCGTCACCCGGGACCCCTCCCCGGACCGGTCGGATAGTCCTGTGGCACCGGCACTCACCCGACGCCGGCTCCTCTATCGATCGGAGGGACGCGACCATGCGCCGGCTCCCCGCGATTACTCTTCCCGTGCTCGCCCTGTGCGCCCTGGCGGGTTGCGGCTCACCAGAGGCCGGCCCGCGAGCGGCCTCGCCCAGCAGCACGACCTCCCCGTCGAGCGCTCCTGCCACGAGCACACCGCCGCCGCCCACACCCACACCGACTGCGAGCCCGTCCCGCACGCCCACCTCCAGGGTCAAGGACTGCTTCGACGGGGACTGCCTGTTGAAGCTGTCCAGACCGGTCACGATCCGGCTCGACGCCAAGAAGTTCTATTACCCGAAGTTCGAGGTCGTGGCCGTCAAGGCGAACACGATCACGTACTGGGTGGAGTATCCGCACGGGGGCGGCGCGCAGCAGGTGCTTGGCAAGGGCGCGAGTTCCAGCTTCGGGTTCCGCTCGCGTACTCCGGTGGAGGTGAGCCTGGTGTCGATCGAGAAGGGAAAGGCGCTGCTCTCCATCTCACCGGGCAAGCGCAAGTGAAGCGAGGGGTCCCGGACAGATCGCGGCGTACGTCAAGCGCCGAGCAGGCGCGACCGTATCTCGGTGGTGCGCCTGCTCAGCGAGGCGTGGAGGTCATGCAGCCACTTCGGATGCCCGCCGGCGGCTTCCATGTCGAGCACCGAGCGCAGCATGATGAGGTCGCTCGCGGCGCGGGCCAGGTCGAACAGCGGCAGCAGCGCCAGGTCCTCCTCATGCAGCGGACGAATCGACCTGTAGCCGCCGACGAAGGAGTCGAACAGCGGCGTGCCCGCTCTTCCCTCCAACTCGTCGACGGCCTTGGCGACATCGGCCGCGAACCACGAGCGGCCGGACTCGTCGAAGTCGAAGGCGGTGACCATTCCGCCCTTCCAAGCCAGGTTGTCCAGCTCGAAGTCGTTGTGCGTCAGCCCGAACCGTGAGGCGTCCGTGGCCAGCGCGTCGAGCCGGTCGGCCACCGCCAGGATCGCGGCGACCAACTCCGAGTCGCCGGCGAACACCGCCGTCGCGCGGCGCAAATCAGGCACGGCCGAGGGCGGATCCGCGATCTCGCCCGAACGCAGATGCAGCCCGGCCAGGGCCGCCCCCCACACCGTGGCCTGCGCCGCGGTCAGTGTCGAAACCTCGATCCGCCCTCCGGGCGCGCCTTCCACCAGCATCACGTGATACACCCCCAGTTCGGTGGCGACGCTCTCGACCACCCGGCCGCCCTGCGACGGCACCGGCACGGCGACGCCCGCGCCCGCACGGCCCAGCCCGGCCACGAGCCCCGCCCTGCGCTCCACAGCCGGGAGGTCTCGATGCCAGCCTGGAACGGCACGCAGGAATCGGGCACCGTGCGGGAACGCGGTGTCTCTGACCACGAACACATGGGTGGCGCTCGAACGAAGAAAGTGAGAACGGCTCGGCCCGATTCCCCACGGGGCAGCGAGGGCGTCGGCGACGGGGCTGTGCCACGCCTCGTCAAGGGTCTTGCTCATGGCGTGGATCTCGCTCAGCGGCAGCATCACGGCCATTCTGCACCGCGCTGGCCGCAACAGGCACAACATTTTCCGCCGCTCCAGCAGCTCGCCGGCCACTTCACGGCTCCCACGGCGAGCGGGGGATTCGGGGAAGATCGATATACGCTTTCGAAATGGACGCCGACCCCAGGATCGACCATACGAAGCCGCATTCCGCCCGGGTCTGGAACTACCTGCTCGGCGGAGAAGACAACTACGCCGTGGACCGCGAAGCCGGGGACAACCTGCTGCGCATGTTCCCCGATTTCGCGCAGGTGGCAAGGCTGCAGCGGGAGTTCCTCAAGCGAGCGGTGACCTACCTCGTCACCGAGGCGGGCATCAGGCAGTTCCTCGATATCGGCGCGGGCTTGCCCACCGCCGACAACACCCACGAGGTGGCTCAGCGCATCGCCCCCGAGTCCCGCGTCGTCTACGTCGACAACGACCCGCTGGTGCTCGTGCACGCCCGCGCCCTGCTCGCCGGCAGCCCGGAGGGCATGACCGACTACGTCGACGCCGACGTGCGCGACCCCGGCACCATCATCGCGGGAGCGGCCAAGACGCTGGACTTCGCGGAGCCGATCGGCCTGATGATGCTCAGCATCGCCGGCCAGGTGCCCGATCCCGGCCTCGCCGCCGACCTCGTCCGCCGGTATGTCGCGGCGTTGCCGCCCGGCAGCCACCTGGCCCTGTCCGACGGCGTCAACGTCAACCCCCGTCTGGTGGAGGCGGTGAGCGTCTACAACGAGCGGGCCGCCTTCCCCTACACGCTGCGCAGCCCCGAGCAGCTGGCCGGCTACTTCGAAGGCCTCGAGCTCGTGGAGCCGGGCGTGGTCTCCACGCCGCTCTGGCGGCCTCCGCCAGGGTCACAGCAGCAGCCGTTGATCAACGCGGTCTGCGGCGTAGGGCGCAAACGGTAATCGTCGGACCTGAAGGCGCTGTCAACACGTCTGAGGCCAGCAGGTGAAGGGGTTCGAGAGAGTGGGCTGCGTCCACGTCGGACCGAATTGGGGGGTGGTGGTCTTGGTCTCGGCAGTCGGTTCCGGGGTGGGCCCGGCGCTCGGTTCGGGTGTCGAGCCCACCCTGTCCTCGTTACCCACTGACGTGCTCGCGGGGTTCTTGGTGCGAGTCCGCTTGGCTGCGGGGATCGACGTCTTGCGGCGGGGCGTCTGCTTGGGTGCCGAGGGGATCGTCCGCTGTTCGGCGATTTCGGTCTGTGACGGCAGCGTGCTCTGGGACCGCAGCGTGGGCTGGGCCGTGGTGGACGGCACCGGCGGCTGAGACGTCGAGCCCATCTCGGGGGGTGATCCCACTGGGTGGCCACCCGTGTTGATCAGCAGGCCGCCCGCGACGAGCAGCGCCGCGGCAGCAGCGCCGCCTGCGAGCGAAAGGATCACCGTACGGCGCCGCCCGCGCGCCGGCGGCGAGGGCAGCGCGGCCAGTGAGGCCATCGATGTCAGCCGGACGACCAGGTCGTCGGCGCTCGGCCGCTTGGCCGGATCCTTGGACAGGCTGGCGGTGACGAGTCCGAGCAACGTTCCGCTCAGCCCGGAGATGTCCGGCTCCTGGTTGAGGACACGGTTGATCACCGCCGCGGTGGAGTCCGCGCCGAACGCGGACCGGCCCGAGGCGGCGTACACCATGGTCCCGCCCCACGCGAAGACGTCGGCCGCCTCCGTCACCGGCACCCCGGCGAGTTGCTCCGGCGCGAGGTAGGAGGGCGTTCCCATCACCGATCCGCGCGAGGTGGTGCCCGGCGCGTCCAGAGCGCGGGCGACGCCGAAGTCGATCACGACGGGGCCCTCCGGCCCCATCAGGATGTTGCCGGGCTTGAAGTCCCCGTGCCGGATCCCGGCGCGGTGGATGGCTGCCAGCGCCGTGGCGGTGCTGATCGCCAGCCGGTCGAGCGCGGCGCCGCGCCGCGGCCCCTCGTTGGTGACGAGGTCGTGCAGCGAGGGCCCGGGCACGTACTCGCTGACGATGTAAGGCCGTTGGCCCGCGATGTCGGCGTGGAGCACGGGTGCGGTGGAGAACCTGGCCACGCGCTGGGCGATCTGCACCTCGCGCAGAAACCTCTTCCTCGCGTCAGGGTCGGTCAGCAGGCCGCGATGGAGGAGCTTGACCGCGACCTGCTCGCCGGTCGCCGCCAGCCCGAGGTAGACGATGCCCTGGCCGCCCTCTCCGACGCGAGCGATGATGTCGTACGAGCCCAACCGCCGCGGATCGTCCTCCACCAACGGCTGATTCACCCTAGACCCCCAATGCGGCAACAGACCGGTCCAGAACGCTATCAGCGTGACAGTTGGGATGTCTTGCACTCGCGATCAAGAAGAGAGGCAAGATCGATCGACCGCACCGCAACGGTCCGGGAATGCCCGACGGGGGCCACGCGTTGAGGCGGGCATCAGTTGAATATTCAACGAACAGGAGGGGTCATGCCCGCCATCACCGCCGACACCCTTACGCTGCCGCGCGTCGCCGTACCCGACCCTGCCTCCGTCGCACGGCGGCCCGTGAGGTCGGTGACGACCGCGCCCAGTGGGTTCGAGGGCGAGGGATTCCCGGTACGGCGCGCGTTCGCAGGCGTGCCGCAGTCCGCGCTGGACCCGTTCATCCACATGGATCAGATGGGCGAGGTCGAGTACGCGCCCGGCGAGCCCAAGGGCACGCCCTGGCACCCGCACCGCGGCTTCGAGACCGTCACCTACATCATCGACGGCATCTTCGAGCACCAGGACTCCAACGGCGGCGGTGGCACGATCACGAACGGCGACACCCAGTGGATGACCGCGGGATCGGGCCTGCTGCACATCGAGAAGCCTCCGGAGCACCTGGTGGTCTCGGGCGGCCTGTTCCACGGCGTCCAGCTGTGGGTCAACCTGCCCCGCGCCCACAAGTTCCACCTGCCCCGCTACCAGGACATCCGCGGTCGCCAGGCTGAGCTGCTCGCCTCGGCCGACGGCGGCGCGCTGCTGCGGGTGATCGCCGGTGAGCTGGACGGGCACGCCGGTCCGGGCGTCACGTTCACCCCGATCACGATGGTGCACGCGACGGTGAGCCCCGGCGCGCGGCTGGAGGTGCCGTGGAACCCCGGCTTCAACGCCCTCGCCTACGTGCTGGCAGGACAGGGCTTCGCCGGGGACGAGCGCAAGCCGGTACGCAAGGGACAGCTGGTCGTCTTCGGCCAGGGCGGGGCGCTCACCGTCGCCGCCGACCAGGCTCAGCCGCAGGCCGAGCCGAACCTGGAGGTGCTGCTGCTCGGCGGGCAGCCGATCCGCGAGCCGGTCGTGCACTACGGCCCCTTCGTGATGAACACCCGCGCCGAGATCCTCAAGGCGATGGAGGACTACCAGGCCGGCCGCCTGGGCGTCATCCCCGCCGAACGCCTTCCGCACACCGGAGAGGAGTGAACATGCAGTTCGAGAAGCTGGCCGAGGAGTACAAGCGCGGGCGCCGGTTCTTCGACTCGCAGGACTACATCGGGGCCGCCCGCATCCTGGCCCAGGTGGTGGCCGCGGCGCCGGACAACCTGGCGGCCCGGCTGCTGCTGGCCCGCGCCTACTACCACTCGGCCCAGCTCCGCCGGGCCGAGGCCGAGCTCCGGCTGGTCCTGGAGCGCGACCCGGCGGAGGGGTACGCCTGCCTGCTGCTCGGCCGTACGCTCCAGCGCCAGAACAGGCCGAAGGACGCCGAGCCGTACCTGCGCCTCCATGCCGCGATGACCGGCGAATGACGCGCTGAACGCGGTGGCCGCTCACCCCGGGAGGTGTCCGAGAAGGACGGCTTCCGGCCGGCGGCCTCCGCCGAGCACGCCCGGGACGGGTCCCCTGCGGCCGGGGCTAGTTTGACTCGAGCTCGGGTGCTCCTTGTGGGCCTCGGAGTCTGGACGTCACGGCTTGGCAGAAAGATTCCTGATGACACAGCAACCGGAAATTTCCGCAGATCGGCTCCATGGGGCAGAGATTCGCGAAATGCCGCCCTGCGCTCCCCTCACGCCCAGGGACCCTCGGCGGTTGGGGGATCTGGAGCTCCTCGGCAGGCTGGGCGAGGGCGGGCAAGGCGTCGTCTATCTGGCCGGAACCCCCGCAGGCGCGCACGTGGCCGTCAAGTGGCTGCAGCAGGATCAGTCGGACGACGCGGTCAGCGTCGGGCGCTTCCTGCGTGAGGCGGAAGTCGCCCGGAGTGTGGCGCCGTTCTGCACCGCGGCCGTTCTCGGCACGGGTGTCGAGGACGGCCGGCCGTACATCGTGAGCGAGTTCGTCAAGGGCACGTCCCTGCAGCAGATCGTGCAGGAGGAAGGCCCGCGCACCGGTCCTTCGCTGGATCGGCTGGCGATCGGCACCGCCACCGCGCTGGCCGCGATCCACCAGGCCGGGATCGTGCACCGGGATTTCAAGCCGGCCAACGTCATCGTCGGCGCGGAGGGGCCGCGCGTGATCGACTTCGGGATCGCCCGCGCGCTCGACGCCACTTCGACGTTCAGCGACACGCCGGTGGGCACGCCCGCGTACATGTCTCCCGAGCAGATCATGGGGCACACGGTCGGACCGGCGACCGACATGTTCTCCTGGGCCGGCACGATGGTCTTCGCGTCCAGCGGGCGGGCGCCGTTCAGCAACGACGCCCTGCAAGCGGTGATCAGCCGGGTGCTCAACGCCCCGCCCGATCTCGGCCGGCTCGACGGGCCGCTGCGCGAGGTGGTGCTGAGGTGCCTCTCCAAGGACCCGGCCCGGCGGCCGTCGGCCGAGCAGGTGATCAAGCGGCTGCTGGGGTACCCGGTGCCCGACTCCAGCCTCCTCGTCTGGGGCGCCAAGGAGGCCTCGCCGACCCGCCGGCCTGGCGTGATGGGGATGAAGGGCAAGAGGCCGATCGTCATCGGCCTTGCGGCCGCGGCTCTCCTGGCGCTCGTGCCGGCCGGGGCCGCGGTGACCGCCGCGCTGCGGAACACCCCGCCCGGGACCGGAGCCACGACCGCGGCACCGAAGGAGACGGTCCCGGCGCCGGCCACTCCCTCGAAGACGACGCTCCCCGGGGGAGCGATCACCCTTTATGAGCATCCGTCCGACCCGATCACGCTGACGGCGTACGAGATCTACAACAAGAACCTCGATGACGACGTCGATTACGCCAGGCAATCGCTGCACGGCGCGTTCGAGAGGTATCCCGCCAACTGGGAGTCGCTGGTCTCCCCCGACGGCCGCTACCTCGCGGGCAGGCCCCAGTACTACACCTCGGACGACCACGACTCCGTTCTCATCACCGACAGAGAGGCCGGCTCGAGTTTCCGGGTCAAGACCGTACGCAAACCGCTGATCAGCCCCATCCGCGCCTGGTCCAGGGACGGCTCAAAGGTCCTGCTCAACATCGAGCGGAAGATGAAGAACAACAACGGCGACGACTGGCTCACCCTGGGCTTCGCCATCATCGACGTGGCCCAGGCCAAGGTCAGCGTGGTCAACGTGGCCGACACGTCGATCCAGGCCGACTCCTTCGGCTGGGACGCCAACGGGGCAGGTGTCGTCATCACCTATGGCGATGACCAGGGGCTGCGCTTCTTCGACACCTCCGGCAAGCACACGCGCGACGTGCCGGATACCGGGGTGTTGGCGGCCGGGACCCACCGCGTCTTCTCGCCCTCGGGCAAGATGTTCGTGACCGACTGCCCCGGCGACACCCACGGCGACCACTGCCTCTGGGACACCGGCACCGGCAAGCAGGTCCGCAAGTTCTTCTCCGACTGCGACAAGGTGCTCGGCTGGTACGACGAGTCGCACCTCTATTGCTGGGAGCTGGACAACAACGCCTCACACAGCGAGGTTCAGGTCGTGGCGTTCGACGGCAAGCTGGTGCGCAAGCTGCTGGAGGTCCCGGAGGAACTCGACTTCACCCCATACTTCACGGCCAACCCCTCCAAAGGCTCCTGAACAAGACCGTTACCCACCGCCGAACGCGGTGGGCAAGGTGGCCGGCTGCGCGAAGTCGCGGGCGACGTTCAGCAGGCGCGGCCCCATAGGCTGCTCGCGCATGTGACCTCGTCCGGTGGCCAGGGCTGATCGCGTGTCCGGGCGCGTTCCAGCTGTCGCTCGTACAACTGCCGGGAGCGGCGCAGGAAGCCCGCCACCAACTCCAGATCCGCGGTGGTGTGGTCGCGCATGAGACTTTCCGGCCGCAGGAGTAGCCCCTTACAGGGGCGGTCGTCATGCCGAGCATCGTCTCGGAAACGTCCCGCAACCCCGGTGCCGACACACCGGTCGGGTACCCGGGTATCCACCCGCGGCCAAGACCACCAGTCCCAGCTCGACGCCCTCGCCGGAGCGCACTGCCGCGAGGTGGTGGTGGAGACGGCGAGCACCCCCGGCGAGCAGCCGAAGCTGCGCGCCGCCCTGGACCGGCTGCAGCCCGGCGACACGTTGGTGATCTACAAACCGGATCGGGTGGCCCGATCGATGAAGGAGCTGCTGGTCTTCGTCGAGGACGAGCTGCACGCCCGCGGCATCGTGCTGGCGGAAACTGCCGGCCGTCGCAGCACCATCCCCGCGCCGGCGCCGTGCGGGGACCTGGAATCGGGACGGAACCCGTCGCCTCCCGCCCGGCGGTCGACAGTGACCACCCCGTTGACGAGCACGACGTCGACACCGCTGGGCGCGGCGGGCGTGTCGAACGTCGCGTTCTCCCCGACGGTCGCCTCGTCGAACACCACGACGTCGCCGCGCATGCCTACGCGCAAGGTTCCGCGGTCCGCCAGACCCATCAGCGAGGCGGGGACCGAGGTCATCTTCCGGAGCGCGGTCTCGAGCGGCAGCGCGCGCTTGACCCGTACGTACTCGCCCAGCACCTTCGGGAAGGCGCCGTAGCTGCGTGGATGGCACGGGGCCAGCCAGGGCTGGTTGAACCCGTCGGTGCAGATCGCAATGTACGGAAGTGAGAGGTAGCGGCGGACCGCGTCGTCGCTCGTGCTCAGGTCGGACCCCATGACGGCGTCGTCCCGCTCGTCGGGCAGCATCTCCAGGATCAGGGCCGCCACCGTCTCGGGCGTCGGGGCGACACCGCGGGCGGCGAGGATCCGCGCCAGCGACATTCCCTGCCATCGCCGTCCCTCGCCGTCGGTCCAGTCGAACACCACCACCAGGTCGCCGTCTCCCCCGTGGTAGCGGACGATCCGGTCGACGATCCCGGCCTCGATCCGCCGACGGTGGTCTTCGTCGCGCAGGTAGCTGTCCATCAGGGTGGCTTTCCCCGCTGCCAGGTGCTCGCCGGGGATGAAGATGGACGGGTTCCAGCCGAAGAAGGGGTATGGGTACTGGTCTCCTGCCACGTCGATGCCGTCGGCCCGTGCCGCCTCGACGGCGCTGATCACCGCCTCGGTCTTCCACCAGTTGCAGGCGCCGTCGGACTTGAGGTGGGAGAGCTGGACACGGGCACCCGAGTCGCGGCCGATCCGGATCGCCTCCTCGACCGCGGCGAGCAGGTGGTCGCCCTCGCTGCGCATGTGGCTGGCGTAGAAACCGCCGTGCTCCGCCACAACCTCGGCGCAGGCGATCAGTTCGTCTGTGCGGGCGGAAAGCCCGGGAATGTATTCGAGCCCGGTCGACATGCCGAACGCGCCGTCCGCCATCGCCTTGCCGATCATGGCTTTCATGGCCTGGAGCTGCCCGTCGGAGAGCACCTCCTGATCGGCCGGAATCCCGCAGGAGGCGCGTGCGAATCCGTGGCCTATGAGCGTGCCGAAATTTACCGCCGGCGCCCGGAGATCCAGCCGGGAAAGGAGTTCTCCGGGCTCCATCCGTGACATTCCGCAGTTGCCGGCCAGAACCGTCGTTATTCCTTGCATGAGGTAGTTCTTGAAAAGCAGGTAATCCGGGTCGTCGAACAGGTCGAGATCGGTGTGCGTGTGAATGTCGACGAATCCCGGGCAGGCGATCCGCCCGCCCGCGTCGATGACGTCTGTGGTCGGGCCGATGTGCGGGGCGATGCGGTTCCGGCTGCCGACATAGCTGATCCGGCCGTCGTTGATCGCCAGCGCCTCGGCATGCGGTCGCGCGGGGTCCATGGTGATCACGCGGGCGTCGAGGACGACCGTGTCTGCCGGCCCGGTGCCTCCGGGCGCGCCTGTGCGGCTCATGTGCTTGTTCCTTTCTGGGGGTCCTGCCGCCCCGGTCGCTCCCATAAAGCGTCCGGGGCGAGGCGTGCGACGGGGATGCCGAGTTGCTCGGCCGTGAACCGGGCCAGGACGCGGCGCGCCGCCCGGGTGGACATGTCGCTGTAGCCGAGGGTGGCGCGCAGGGCCAGGCTTTCGGAGATGGCGACGTAACGTTCGCACACCTCTGGGAGCGGGGCCACCGGAGCGAACGTCCCGTCGGCGACGCCTGCCCCGAACACCTCCAGCACGGCGTCCGACCAGCGTCTCGACATGCGGACGCACTCGTCGAGGAAGGCGGGGTGGCGCCTGACCCGGCCCCACACCTCGAGCCACAGCAGGTACTCCTCATAGGTCCCCTGGTCGCTGGGGATGCTGAGGTCCATGAGGCGGCGCAGGCGGTCGACGGTGCTTACCTTCTCGTCCCGCAGGAGGTGCAGGGTCGCGTGCAACTGGTCGCCCGCCCAGCGGAAGGCCGCCAGCAGCGCCTCGTCCTTGCTTCTGAAGTAATAGTGGATGCTGGCGTTCGAGACCCCCGCCTCACGGGCGATGTCCGCGATGCGCGTCGCCTCGATGCCGCGCTTGGCCATGATCCGGCAGGCCGCGACGCGGATCCGATCCTCCGGACTGCCTGGGTCGGGGGTCCGTGCCGGCAGGTGGTGGCCCTGGTCCTTCCAGAGCCGGGCGAGCCGGCGCAGCAGCTCCGCGTCATCGCCCCCGGCCCGTACGACCTCCTCGACGCGGCGCGTCATCCGCCAGGCGCGCCGGTAGTCGATGCCGAGTGCCCCGGCCAGCCGGTTCGGCCGGGCCCTGCCCGGCGAGTCCAGCACGATCACGACGGCGTCCAGCCAGGCCGCCAGCTGGATCGGCGAGCCCGCGAACGGTGTGGCCGACGCCGGGTAGACATGTGCGCCGCAGCGGTCGCACGCGTAGGCGCGCCGCCGCGAGATCCGGTGGAAGGAGCGGTGCGTGGCGCACCGGCGGCAGAACGACGCCCCGCCGTCGGGGCCGTGGACGATCGTCCAGAGCACCGCCAGCGCGGCCTCCTCCCGGCCGGCGTCCGGAGCCAGTCGATCCATACTTGCCTCTACGGGTATTTCCACTTCTCCGGCTCTCCATAAACGCAAGGTCAGCCATACCTTGACAAGCCATCTTGGCAAATGCGATTGTTTCCCGCATCAAAAATATACCTTTAGAAACATCGGAGAAATAAATGCCCGGGGCGTTTCGTGGTCCTCACAACGACGAGGGCAGGTCCGGATGAGCGGGAGCTCCCCCGCTACGCGATTCATCACCAGCCTGACGTGGGACATGCTGCCTGGTGAGGTCATCGAGCGCGCCGTCATGTGCTTGACGGACACGCTCGCGGCCATGCTCGCCGGACGGGCGACCCGAGCCGCCCGCGTCGCCGCCGACCTCGCGCACGATTGGTGGCCGGGCGGCACGGCGACGTCGATCGTCGGCGGCGACCGGCTCGCCACCGGCGGCGCCGCCTTCGCCAACGCGGTCGCCGCGAACGCCGTGGACATCGACGACTGCGGCATCTACACCTGGGGTCATCCCGGCGCCCAGGTCGTCCCCACCGCGCTCGCCCTGGCCGAGGAGCGGCGGCTCAGCGGACGCGAACTGATCCTCGCCATCGTGGTCGGCTACGAGATCGCCTTCCGGGCCGGCCGCTGCCTCAACCACGAGCAGAGCACGATCCACTCGGCGGAACGCACCTACCGGGCCTGCGGGTCGTGGGGCTCGGTGGCCTGCGCCGCGATCGCCTGTCATGCCCTCGGACTCAACGAGGCCACCACCCGCCACGCGCTGGGTATCGCCGAGTACGACTCGCCCGACCTGCCGATGATGCGCGCCATTGACACGCCGGGCATGGTCAAGCACGGCGTCGGGTTCGGCGCGCTCACCGGTCTGCTGTCGGCCGATCTCGCGCGGCGCGGGTTCACCGGGATCGTGCCCGGCCTCGACTTCGACGAGTTCCGCCCGTTCGTCGACGACTTGGGCCGCGACTACTACCTGCCTCGCGGCATCACCTGGAAACGGTTCTCCAGCTGCGCCTGGACCCACCCGGCGCTGCTCGCGATCGAGGAGTTGCGCTCACGGCACCCGCTGGACCCCGGCGCCATCGACCGCATCGTCGTCGAGACCTACCCCGACGCGGCGCGGCTGGGCACCCGGATCCCTCTGACGACCGAGGAAGCGCAGTTCAACCTGGCCTGGCCGGTCGCGGCGATGCTGGTGGACGGCCGGGTCGGACCCGAGCAGGTGGCGGACTCACGCCTGGGATCGCCCGAGATCGCCGCGCTGTGCCGGCGGATCGACGTGGTGGTGTCGGAGGAGATGACCCACCGCTACTACCTCTCCGAGGTGAACGACCCGGAGGGCAGCGACTCCTCGTCGGTCACCATCACGCTGACCGACGGCACCGTCCTGTCGTCGGGCCGGCTCGACCATGTCCTCTACCCTGAGCCCGGCTGGACCTGGGACGAGATGCGGGACAAGTTCGCATGGCTGGCCACCGGCCATGTGGAGCCCGCCTCGATCCCCCGTCTCCTGGACGCGCTGGCGAACGTGGCATCCGCAGACGACAGCTCCGTGCTCATACGCGATCTGGCGTCGTCCCTGATACCGGTGCCTATCGAACAAGGAGCAGTTTCATGAAAGTGGCACCGACGCGTACGTTCCTGATGACCGCTGTGACGACAGCGGCCGGGTTGATCCTCTCGCTCGGCGCGTGCGGCCTGTCCGCGAGCCCGCCCGCCCCCGCCGCACAGACCGCCGACAAGGGGAACGGCACCTCCGCCACCGCGGCATCCGTGGCGGCCGACACCGCCCTGCACGACCTGCTGCCGCAACGGATCAAGTCGGCCGGCGTGATCCGGACGGCCACCAACATCCCCTACCCGCCGTGGGAGATGTACGAGACGGCCGGAGGGCAGCAGCCGACCGGTATCGACTACGACCTGTCCCAGGCGCTGGCGGCCAAGCTCGGCGTGCGGGCCTCGTTCGACCACATGGCCTTCGACGGCATGATCCCCGCGATCCTCGCCGGCAAGGCCGACATCGTCATGGCGGGCCTTTTCGACACCCCCAAGCGGCGCGCGTCGCTGAACTTCGTCGACTACGCCAAGGACGGCTACTCCATGCTCGTCGCCAAGGGCAACCCCGGCAACCTGAAGGACGTCGCCGACCTGTCCGGCAAGACTGTAGCGGTACAGAGCTCCACCTCGGAGGAGGCCTCGCTCGACAAGCTGAGCGCACGCTTGAAGTCCGAGGGCAAACCCGGCGTCACGCTCCTACGGTTCCCAGGCGACAGCGAGGCCTTCCTCGCCATCAGGAGCGGGAAGGCGGTCGCACGGGTGCAGGCCACCTCCGCCGCCGCGTACGCGGTCAAGACATTCGACAACGGGAACGCGTTCGAGCTGGTCCAGGCCCCGTCGCTGACCGCGCAGTTCGGCGGCGGCATCGAGGGCATCGGCGTGGCGAAGTCCGACGCCGAGCTGCAGACCGCGCTGCAGAAGGCGCTGCAGGCCTTGATGGACGACGGGACGTATCGAAAGATCCTCGCCAAGTACGGCGCGGAGAGCATCGCCCTGACCAAGGCTGAAATCAACCAGGGCACCGAGTAGCCATGAGTCCCTTGGCGCCCGCCGACACCACACCCTCCCCCACCCCTACGCGGCCGCCCCGCCTCGCCGTGGTACCGATCCGCCGGTACGGCCGCTGGGCCGCGGCGGCACTCATCGCGTACCTGCTGTTCGCGCTGGGCTGGTCGTTGTGGCACAACCCCAATCTCGACGTCGCAACGATCGGGCAGTACCTGTTCGCGCCCTCCATCCTGCGCGGGCTCGTCGTCACGGTCGAACTGACCGTCATCGCGATGATCGTCGGTCTCGTCGGCGGCGTGCTGCTCGCGCTGATGCGGCTGTCGGACAACCCCGTGCTGTCCGGGGTCGCCTGGGGCTACATCTGGTTCTTCCGCGGCACGCCTCTGCTGGTCCAGATCATCTTCTGGGGATTCCTCGGGGCGCTTTACCCGAACCTCTTCCTCGGGATCCCGCTGACCGGCGTCGTCTTCGGGTCCGTGCCCACCAGCTCGGTCATCGGAGCGGCCACGGCCGCGATCATGGCGCTGGCCACCAACGAGGCGGCCTACTGCGCCGAGCTCGTGCGCGCGGCGATCATCTCGGTCGACGCGGGGCAGCGTGAGGCGGCCATGTCGCTCGGCATGTCCGCGACGAGCAGGATGCGGTTCGTCATCCTGCCGCAGGCCATGCGGGTGCTGATCCCGATGCTCGGCAACGAGGCCATCTCCATGCTCAAGATGACCTCGCTGGTGTCGGTCATCTCCGGGCTGGACCTGATGACCAGCATCCAGCAGATCTACCAGCAGAACTTCAAGGTCATGCCGCTGCTGGTCGTCGCGTCGCTGTGGTATCTGCTACTGACGTCGGTGCTGACCATCGGCCAGCACTTCATCGAACGGTACTTCGGTCGCGGATTCGCCGGCAGGCACACCGCCGCGGCGGAACGGCGGATCCGCCGGCGCGCGGCCGGCCGGGCCAGGGCCAAGCCGGTCTCGACGCCCGGCGACGACGTGTGGGAGCCCACCCGGTCGGACGACGAGCCGATGGTACGGGCCGAGCAGGTGTGGAAGTGGTTCGGCGGCGTCGACGTCCTGCAGGGCGTGGACCTCACCGTCCACCCACGGCAGACGCTCGTCCTGCTGGGCCCCTCAGGCAGCGGCAAGTCCACTCTGCTCCGCTGCGTCAACGCGCTGGAGCGGGTCGACGCGGGCGTGCTGGAGGTGGACAGCGAGCTGGTCGGACTGCGCGAGGACGGCGGTCGGCTCCACGAGATGACCGCGGCACAACTCTGCCGGCAGCGCCTGCGCATCGGCATGGTGTTCCAGCGGTTCAACCTGTTCCCGCACATGACCGCCATCGAGAACGTGATGCTCGGACCGCGGCGGGTGCTCGGCGTTCACCGCGAGCAGGCCGAGGCGGAGGCCGAGCGGCTGCTGACGCGCGTCGGCCTGCGGGACAAGCTCGACTCCTACCCGGCGCAACTCTCGGGCGGCCAGCAACAGCGGGTGGCGATCGCGCGGGCCCTGGCGATGAAGCCGCACCTGATGTTGTTCGACGAGCCGACCTCGGCCCTCGACCCCGAACTGGTGGGCGAGGTGCTCGACGTCATGAAGGACCTCGCCCGGCGAGGCATGACCATGATCGTGGCCACCCACGAGATCGGGTTCGCCAAGGAGGTCGCCGACACCGTCGCCATGCTCGACGGCGGCGTCATCATCGAGTCGGGCCCTCCCGCCGACTGCCTGGTGAACCCCAAGGAGGAGCGCACCAAGGCGTTCCTGTCCAAGGTCCTCGCATGATCCCGCCGCCCGTTCACAACACATTTCCAGGAGGTCGCAAGCAGTGCCCGAAATCATCGTCGTCGGCGCCGGCGTCATGGGGTCATCCATCGCCTTCCACCTCGCCGAACAGGGCGCGCGATCCGTCACCGTCGTGGACGCGCGACGTGCCGGCGAGGGCATGAGCGGCCGCTCGTCGGCACTCGTCCGGATGCACTACACGTTCGAGCCAGAAGTACGGCTGGCGCTCGACAGCCTCGCCTACTTCCGTAACTGGCCCGAACGGGTCGGCCGCCCACCGGTCTTCCGCGAATGCGGGTTCGTCCGCATCGTGCCGGCAGAAGAGTCCGACCTCCTGCGCAAGAACGTCGAGATGCAGCAGGCGTGCGGCGCAGAGGCCGAGGTCATCACTGCCGACGACCTGCTGGGCATCGAACCGGGGTGGCGTGCCGACGACGTGGTCGCCGCAGCGTACGAGCCCCGCGCCGGCTACGGCGACGGTGCCGTCGTGGCCGGCGACTTCCTGTCCCGGGCCAGGGAGATGAGCGTCGCCTACCACCCCAACACCCGCGTGCGCTCTCTCATCGAGGACGGGGGCCGGGTCCGCGGTGTGGCCACCGACGAGGGCAAGGTCGTGGGGGACCTCGTCATCCTCGCCACCGGCGTGTGGACTCGGCCGCTGCTCGGCACAGTCGGCGTGGATCTGCCCATCGAAGCCGAGTACCACGAGGTCGCCGTCCTGCGCGACGCGCCCGACGGCCCGGCCGCCCATACCGCGTGCATCGACTCGGGTACCCGCACCTACTTCCGCCCGGAGTCCGGCGGCGGCCTGCTGCTCGGCGACTTCGTCGGCCCACGCGACGGGATCGACCCCGACCACTTCCCCCAGTCCCCCCGCGAGCCGAACGTGGTCGACATGGTCGAGCGCGCCGCGCGCCGGGTTCCGGCGCTCGCCGAGGCCGGCATCGCCCGCGGGGTGACCGGCATCTACGACATGTCACCAGACGCGCGACCGATGCTGGGCCCGGTGGCCGGGATGGAAGGTCTGCTCGTGGCGGCGGGCTTCTCCGGGATGGGATTCAAGATCTGCCCGGCGGTCGGCCGCGCCCTCGCCGAGATGGCGCTGCGCGAACCGCAGACCCTGGACATCTCGGCCTTCACTCCGGACCGCTTCGCCGAAGGGAAGTCGATCATTCCCCCGTACGGATACACCGACGACTGACAGTGCCACCCGAGCACCCGAACACTGCTCCTCGGCCCAGCTCGGACGGTAACATTCGATCATCACCCAGGGGCCCGCAGTGCCGCGGGGTGCTTCACGGGAGTGGTGGTGACGCCAAAGGCAGGTTTGGTGCCCGACGCCGGCGCGCCTTGGGTGCCGATTAATCATCCGGCCAGGTCAGGCGGCATGCGACAATCCTTCAGCACACCACCGAGTCGATCCTGTCGGCACTCCAGGACAACCTGGGCGCCCTCGACGTCACCCTTCCTGCGGACGCTGTCGCTCGGTTGGATGCGGCGGTGGAGTTCGACCCGGGCTACCCGACCGACATCAACACCGGATCGCGCGTCTGGTTGTTCGGCGACGGGGAGAAAGGCTGGAAGGCAGGGATCGGCTCGCGATCTAGGAGGGCGCTGCTCTCCGCTCAAGACCTATGGGAGTTCAGCAGAGCGGAAGCCTCAGCCCAGGCGTCACGGCCGACGGCGGTGAACTGGCACAGCAGCGCGTTCTTGGAGCCGCTGCCCACCAGATGAACCACCTCGACCGGGTGGCCGGACAGCTCGGCGGCCCGGCGCAGCGCGGCCCGATGGGCCGGCGCCAGGCTCTCCAACACGCAGCGAACGACGGCGGCGCGATCGGCGGGCGGCTCCTGGCCGGTGCGGCGGAGCCTGCACCAGCGGAGTGCGAGGCTCTCGCCTTGCTGGAGCACGTACTCGGTGCCCGCGTGATCGCACCACGTTGGAGGCCTCCGCGAACGAGACTCTGAGCGATTCTCGCAAGAGGGTGTCTTTCATCCTCCAGCGGCGTACGCGACCTGGGCGGAGGGCTCCGTGAGCTGCGCGACCTCAACGCCGCCGCCCATGAGGAGTAATCGTGGGCAGGGTTGTGGCGGCCGGCTGCTCCGTAGTCGCTCTTGTTCATGCCGATCTGCCTGCTTCCAAGGATGCTGGGCGGGACGGGTTCGGCGCGGGGCGGTAGAAGACTGCGGCCAGGGCTGCGCCGAGGAAGGCGACGCCTGCGGCGGTGGTGAAGGCTGTGGCGCCGTTGTCGCCGGGGCCGGTCAGGGCTCCGGCGATCGCGGTGCCCAGACCGTATCCGGTCCACATGAAGGTGTTGAGCCAGGCGAAGACCTCGGTGCGGTAGTGGGGAGGGGCATGCTCGGCGAGTAGGGCGGATTGCAGCAGTCCGGCGGAGGAGGCTGAGCCGAAGGCGGTCGCGGAGGCGACGGTGGCGATGCGCAGGCAGCCGAAGGAGAAGGTGCCGAACGCGGCGATGATCAGCAGGACGAGCGTGGGCCGGTGGGTGAGTGGTCCGGCCAGCCGGGCCATTCGTGAGGCTTGGGAGTTGCCATCCTTTGAGTGCTCGGGCGGTGGCGCGTCCCGTACCGCCCTGGAAGCGATCGGCAGCACCGTAACCAGCAGCACGGACGCACCTGCCCCGGTCACGACGCTCTGCGCCGGCATCACCAGCATCAGTGCCGACACCAGCACGGGCCCGGCGATGAACATCAGTTCGTTGATGGCGCCGTCGATCGCGTACGCGCTGGGCAGCGACGCAGCCGGAACCAGACGCGGCCAGGCGCCCCTGCGGTTTCCCACGATTCTGTAGTCGAATCGTCTGACCGTGAGACATACGTGAGTCACATGGTGGAGCGGCCTTTGCGCACCGTACGCGTGGTCTTGCGTGCCGCGTTCAGTTCGGGCTCAGTGAGGCGAGCGTGGAGGCCGCCGAGCCTGTCCAGGACGAGCCCCTGGCCCATCCACACCCGGTGAGGGGTGGATGGGCCAGAGAGCTGTCAGGCGCAGGTGTACCCGCTCGGCAGCGAGGTGTTCCCGTCGGGACGGCTGACCTGGAAGCCGAAGGTGGTGCTGGCGCCCGGGCCGAGGTTGCCGTTGTGGCCCGCGTTCCTGGCCGTTACGGTCTGCCCGCTCACGGTCAGCTGGGTGTTCCAGGAGCCGATGATGGTGTGCCCGGCCGGCAGGGTGAAGGTCACCGTCCAGCCGCTGATCGCCGAGTTGCCCGCCGTCACCCGGACCGGTTCGATGACGTACCCGTTCTGCCACTGAGTCTGCGTGGTCGGGGTCACGGTGCAGGAGCCGCCGGTGTTGCCGCCAGTGGTGGTGAAGGTCGCCGGCGCGGAGTTGGCCGACAGGTTGCCCGCGCCGTCACGCGCCTGCACGTACACCTGGTACTGGGTGCTGGCGGTCAGCCCGGTCAACGTGATCGAGTTGGTGGTCGACTGACCCAGCAGCGTGTCGGCCGTGCCCTGCTCGCGGTACACGTCGTAGCCGGCCAAGCCGCTGCCGCCCGCGTCCGTGGACGCGGTCCACGTCAACGTCGCGCCGGAGGAGGTCACGTTGGACGCGGCCGGGACGCCCGGCGTGCTCGGCGGCGTGGTGTCGGTGCCGCCGCCCGTCTGGGTGGTGAAGGTGACCAGCTGGGAGTTGCCGGACAGGTTGTTCGCGCCGTCACGCGCCTGCACGTACACCTGGTACTGGGTGTTGGCGGTCAGCCCGGTCAACGTGATCGAGTTGGTGGTCGACTGACCCAGCAATGTGTCGGTGGCGCCCTGCTCGCGGTAGACGTTGTAACCCGCCAGGCCCGAACCACCGGTGTCGGTCGACGCGGCCCAGGTCAGGGTCGCGCCCGACGCGGTCACGTTGGACGCCGTCGGGGTGCCCGGCGTGCTCGGCGGGGTGGTGTCGGGGTTCGGGTTCGCGCTGTTGAGGGCGTTGAGGACCGAAGTGTAGGCAGGCTTCTTGTTACCGTTGCCGTCGAACAGGAGTGGAGTGTCGCCGGAGCGCCAGGAGTCGCTGTCCCGGACGCCCCAGGTGGTGATCCCGTTGCAGCGGGCGACGGCCAGACAATCGTTGGTCACGTTGGCGTAGGTCGTGGCCGAGGCCCCCTGGATGTCCAGCTCGGTGATCTGGACGTCCACGCCGAGGGCGGCGAAACTCGAAATCGTGGTGCGGAAGTTGCTGTTGTAGGGGCTGCCGCTGTTGAAGTGGGCCTGGAGACCGACACAGTCGATCGGCACACCGCGGGCCTTGAAGTCCTTGACCATGTTGTAGACGCCCTGCGTCTTGTCCCAGGTCCAGTTGTCGATGTTGTAGTCGTTGTAGCAGAGCTTGGCGGCCGGGTCGGCGGCCCGGGCGGTCTTGAAGGCCACCTCGATCCAGTCGTTGCCGGTGCGCTGGAGGTTGGAGTCGCGCCGGCCGCCGCCGCTGTCGGCGTAGGCCTCGTTGACCACGTCCCAGGCGTAGATCTTGCCCTTGTAGTGGGCCATGACGCCGTTGATGTGGTCGATCATCGCCTGGCGCAGGGTGCTGCCGGACAGGGACTGCATCCAGCCGGGCTGCTGGGAGTGCCAGGCCAGGGTGTGGCCGCGGACCCGCTTGCCGTTCTGGACGGCCCAGTTGTAGATGCGGTCGGCGTTGGTGAAGGTGAACTGACCCCGGTTCGGCTCGGTGGCGTCGATCTTCATCTCGTTCTCGGCCGTCACCATGTTGAACTCGCGGTTGGCGATCGTGGTGTATGCCGAGTCGCCGAGCTTGCCCGCGGCGATGGCGGTGCCGAAGTACCGCCCGCTCTGCGCGGCCGCCGCGCCGAGCGTGGTCTCCGCGGCATCGGCGGGATGCGACAACGCCAAGGGGGCGATCGTGCCGGCTAAGCCGAGAACCCCGACCGCCACAACCCGGCGGAAGCCGGTGAAGGATCGTCGGATTTCAGGCGCGGGTAGGGCGTTTGTGGGCATGCCTGAGCCTCCATTGCTGAATTACGAACCGAACGCGGAGACACACCCCGCCAGATCGGCGCCGCACCCCTCATGAGACGCAGACCACCAGGGCGTCAGAGGCAGCGAGTCCTGCCATGTCCATCGGCCTGGCGGGGCAGTCACCTCGAGGATCCAGTGTGGAAACACTCCCGAAATATGTCAATGATGCTCGAAAAGTTTCGGCAGTCCCTGGATTTGTCTACGCACTTCACACGCCACTTCCAGCGGAAATGGAGCCTTGAAACTTTCGACCCTCGCCGACCGGCTTCGAGCCCACCCCGACGTGGGAGTGATCTGCCGAGACCGGGCCGGCAGTGCTTCATGAGGTGAGCCAGATCCACTTGTCACCGGCATGAATCAACCTGCGGGGTGAGTCTCCGCAGGTTGGTGTGGGATGCCTCCAGTGCCGCCAGGCGGCCGTGGTCTCCGCGGAGCGGTTTCCCGTTCATCGCGGCGACCTCACTCGGCTTGTCCATCCCGATCCGCTCGAGCAGCAGCCCGCCCAGGCGCCATGATCGGTCGCCGGCCTACTGCCGCAAGCCCCTCAGTCTGAGTGAGAGCCCGCCGGTCGGCGAGGCTCGCGACGACCAGCTCGCCCTCATGGGGATCGCCTGCTTACAGATCTCCGAGGTCGAGCAGCGCGTCGAGCAGTTCCTCGGGTGTCTCGAGTTGGGGCAGGTGGCCGGTACGAGGCAGCAGGGTGAACGTCGCCCCCGGGATCGCGGCGGCGTAGGCCTTGCCGTACTCCGGATCCACGATGCGGTCGCTCTCTCCCCACAGCACCCGGACCGGGAGGTCGAGGCGGCCGAGCCGCTCGGCCAGCGTCGGGTCGGTCATGGCTGGGCCGGTGTAGCCGATCAGCGCAAGGACGTCAGGGCTGGGTCCGGGGTCGGCGGTGCTCGGCGGGGCGGGCAGCCTGGTCGGGTCGTGGAAGGAGTACGTCCGGATCTGGGCGGGCGACATGCCGTTGAGGTCGGTCATCGGGTGGCCGGGGACCTCGATGCCGATCCCGTCGATGATGACGGCGCCGCTGACGCGGGGGCTGTCTTGCAGAGCGATCTCGGCGGCCAGCCAGCCGCCGAAGGAGTTGCCGACGACCGTCACGTCGCTGAGGCCGTATCTCTCCAGCATCGCGACGTAGGCGCGGGCCAGGTCGGTGACGCCGGTCAGCTCGGCGGCCTTGGGGGTGCCGTCGAAGCCGGGGTGGGTGGGCAGCAGCACCCTGCTGCGGGTGCGCTCGGCGAGCAGGTCGGCGAAGACGGTCATGGTCGCCAGGCCGGCCCCACCGTGCAGCAACAGGTACGGCCGGGTGCGGTCACGGTCTTGGACGGTGATCTCAATCGTGCCGAGCTCGTGGGTGTCGGTGCGGGTGGGCCGGAGGACGCCGGCCGGAGTGGAGGTGCTCATCGGTCCGTCCTTTCAGAGGTATATAAGGAACCTTATATCAGGCTCCTTATATAAGGAAGCTGGATTGGTCCGCTAGAATCGTCGGCATGAAGTACCGCCCGGCGGACGTCGCCCTGGCCGTCAAAAGGCTCCAGCACCGCCACCACCGCGCGCTGAGCCGGGCCCTCGCACCGCTCGGGCTCTCACTCGTGCAGTGGGACACCCTGCGCCACCTGCACCGCAAGCCCGATGCTTCACTCCATGACCTCGCAGTGCTGACCTTCCAGACCGACCAGTCCTTCGGCTCGCTCGCCGTACGGATGGCCGATCGCGGCCTGATCGAGCGCGTGCCCGGCCCGGGTCGCGCGGTGCGGCACCGGCTCACCGAGGAGGGAGAACGACTGCGGATGGCGGGCCAGGAGGCCGCGGACACCGTCATCGCGACCTCGTTCCAGAGCCTCACGGCCGGACAGCTCGACCAGCTGGGCGGTCTGCTCGACACCGTCCTGGGTCCCGACCCGACGGTTTAGGGCGACAGCACCGCGTGGGACATCCGGCCAGGCCATTGGCGATCTTGGCGTACTCGCACGAGCACCGGCCACTGCCCGAGCGGTACGGCTTCGACGTGACCCAGAGAACGGCTTTTCCGTCCTGTGCAGGCTTCGCGAGCTAAAGCTGGTCACCAGTGTGCTCGCGCACCTGGTCACTGCTCGTCCTCGGGGCTCCATTTCGGGTCCAGGGGCGTCGAACCCCCGCTCATTGGAGTTTCACCGGCCCTTCGCTGGTCCGGCTGATCCGACCGACGAGCATCGGGGCGATTGCCCGACCAGGCCTGCGTGACGAGCCACCAGTTCGCTTGACCACCCCAGATGACATCGGCACAGCCCGCCGTTGGAGGGCTGTGCCGATGCGCGAAGGAGGTGAATACCCTCGCGAAGTCCTCAAGACGGCCTCGAACATCAGCCAGGTCCGCCGGAGCCACGCGAAGACCGTCTCATCCCGGACCCAACGAAGTACTACTAGTCGGTGAGGAAGAGTTCGATGACCGGTACGGCGACGTCGGGGCGTTGAACCGGCAGGTCGAGGGTCAGGGTGTCCGCGGCCAGGGCGCCCATGGTCGTGTTCCCGGCCTTCTGGGTGGGGTCGATGACGCGCGTACGGATCTCCGACGCGTCGTGCAGGAACTGGGCGTACTTCACGCGCCCCGCCAGCCCCGGCAGGTGCAGGTGGCGGAACGGCCAGCTGAACACGTGCAGATAGAGCCGATCACCGCGCTGGGTGTAGCGGCAGTCGGGAGGCGCGGTGAAACCGCTGGGGCCGCAGCCGTAGATGGAGCGGGAGTTCAGCCCCATCCAGGCGCCGATGTCAGCGAGGCTCTGGCGGGCGCGCGGGTCGATCTGGCCGCGTCCGTCCGGGCCCACGTTGAGCAGCAGGTTGCCGCCCTTGGCGACGCTGTCGATCAGCATGCGTACGAGCAGGTCAGGGGACTTGTAGTCGAGGTTGTCCCGGTCGTATCCCCAGCTGCCGTTGAGGGTCTGGCAGGCCTCCCACGGCACCTCGCGGCCGTCGACGGTCATCGGGCCGGCGGGCTGGTACTGCTCGGGGGTGACGAAGTCGCCGGGGATGTCGAGCCGGTCGTTGACGATGATCCCTGGCTGGAGCTCACGCACCATCTCCAGCAACTCGGGTGAGCGCCAGTCGTCGGCGCCCTTGCCGCCCCACTCGCCCGGCCTGTTCTTGTAGGAGAAGTCGAAGAACAGGTAGTCGATCCGGCCGTACTCGGTGAGCAGTTCGCGTACCTGGGCGTGCAGGTAGTCGGCGTACTTGGAGACGTCGCGGCCCGCGGTGGCGGCCTTGAACGCCTCGTCCTCGCGCTGCGGATGGCGGGAGTCGACGGGGAACTCGGGGTGGTGCCAGTCGATCAGCGAGTGGTAGAAGCCGACCTTCAGCCCTTCCGCGCGTACGGCCTCCACGAACGGCGCGATCAGGTCCCTGCCCCAGGGGGTGCGGGTCGCCTTGTAGTCGGTGTGCGCCGAGTCCCACAGGCAGAAGCCTTCGTGGTGCTTGGTGGTGAGGACGATGTAGCGCATGCCGGCGTCCTTGGCCAGCCGCGCCCACTGCGCCGGGTCGTACAGGTCGGGGTCGAAGTGGTCGAAGTAGCGCTGGTAGTCCTCATCGGTCAGCTGCTCGCGGTTCTTCACCCACTCGTGGCGGGCGGCCAGAGCGTACAGGCCCCAGTGCACGAACATGCCGAACCGGGACTCGGAGAACCAGGCGTGGTCCACAATATTCCTTTCATGAGATTTCATCGGCCGCCGAAACCGCTGGTCGCGATCCCGCGTACGAGATGTTTCTGCAGAATGATGAGCAGCGCCGCGGTGGGCGCCATGGAGATCACAGAGGCGGCCATGACGAGGTTCCACTGGGTGCCCTGCTGGCCGAAGAAGAGCTGCAGGCCCAGGGGGACGGTGGCCTTCTCGTCCACCGAGTTGATGATGATCAGCGGCCACATGAAGCTGTTCCAGAAGTTGATGAACGTGAAGACCGCCAGCACCGCGAGCGCGGGCCTGATCAGCGGCAGCATGATGCTGGTGAAGACCCGCACCGCTCCCGCGCCGTCGATGCGCGCGCTCTCGGACATCTCTTCGGGGATGGTCAGGAAGAACTGCCGCAGCATGAACGTCCCGAAGGCGGTGAACGCCCAAGGGAAGATCAGCGCCTGGAAGGAGTCCACCCAGCCGAACCAGCGCATCAGCATGAACATCGGCACGACCAGCACTTCCTGGGGGATCATCAGCGTGGCCAGGAAGACCAGGAAGACGCCGTCGCGACCGCGCCAGCGCAGCCGCGAGAAGGCGTACGCCGACATGCTCGATGCCACCAGCACCACGAGGGTGCCGCAGATGGCGACGGCGAGCCCGTTGAGGACGAACCGCCCGAACGGGAGGTACTCGAACGCCTCGCTGTAGTTCTGCCACCGGAACAGCGAGCCGAGCAGGCTCGGCGGTGACCCGAACACCTCGTCGGCGGGCTTGAGCGACGTGGCCAGCATGTACACCAGCGGCGACACGAACGCGGCGGCCACCAGGTAGAGCGCGACGTGCGAGACGACCAGCCTGAGGCGGCGGACAGCGTGATCAGACATCGTAGTTCACCCATCTGCGCTGGCCGGCGAACTGCACCGCGGTCACGCCCAGGACCAGCACGAACAGGATCCAGGCCCCGGCGGACGCGAGTCCGTACTGGTAGATCGAGAACCCCTTGTCGAAGACGAACATCATGAGGGTCTGGGTGTCGATGCCGGGCCCGCCGCCGGTCATCAGGAACGGCTGGGTGAAGACCTGGAACGACGTGATGAGCGTCATGGTCGTGGCGAAGAACAACGCCGGGGAGATCATCGGTAGCATGACGCGGAAGAACTGCCGCCACGGTCCCGCCCCGTCGATCTGCGCCGCCTCCAGGAGGTTGCGCGGGATGGCGTCCAGCGCGGCCGAGAAGACCAGCATGTTGTACCCGAACCCCTGCCACACGCTCATCGCGACGACGGCGAACATGGCCCAGCCCTGCTCGCCGAGGAAGTTCGGCGCGTGCACGCCGGTGGCGGCGTACAGCGAGCCGTCGATGAGCCCGTTCGGCTGGTAGATCATCCGCCAGACGATCGCGTTGGCCACCATCGGCGTGACCACGGGCAGGAAGAACACCACCCGCAGCGCCTTGCGGCCCTTGATGCGCGGTGAGATCCACACCGCCAGCCCCACCGACACGATGAGGTTGAGCGGCAGGTAGAGCACCACGAACAGCAGTGTGTTGAACAGCGCCCGCAGGAACACGGGATCGGTGAACAGCGTCGCGAAGTTCTCCAGCCCGTTGAAGGTCCGCTCGCCCACCGCGGGCCACTGGAAGAACGCCATCACCAGCGACAACACGATCGGGAAGAGGGTGAACAGCGTCAACCCGAACAGGCTGGGCGCGGCGAACAGGGCCGCGGCCCGCCCATCACGGCGCAGGCGCGGGGGTTTGGCATCGTCGTGCACGTCGCTCCCTATGCTGGTGCCTGCTGCTGCACCTGGCTGAGTACGTCCGCCGCCGTGGCCTGCCCGTTGAAGGCCTGGATGCCGTACTGGGCCAGCAGCTTTTCCACCGGGTCCCAGTTGCTGGTCGCCCGGAACGGCTTCGCGGAGGCGTTGGCGGCGTCGATGACGGGCTTGGCGCCCTCGAAGGCGTTCTCGTACCACTTGTTCTGGACGGACTTGCGCGCCGGATAGGCGCGCCCGACCGAGCCGAGCTGCCCGAGCATGTCAGCGCTGGTCATCGTGCTGATCGCCTTGAACGCCTCGTCGGGGTACGGGCAGGACTGGGAGATGCCGAAGCCGGACCCGGCCGAGTAGCTCTTGGTCCCGTTCGGACCGGCGGGGATGGTGGCCAGGCCCACATCGAACTTGGCCTGCGACTTGAGCTCCAGAACGGACCAGGGGCCGTTCACCGACATCGCCACGCTGCCGCTGAGGAACTGGGTCTCGGCCCAGTTGTTGTTCACGCCGGGCACCTTGGGTGCGACCCCCTGCTTGGCGGCCAGGTCCGCGTACCACTGGAAGCCGCTCGTCATCGGCTCGGTGGTGAGGGTGAGCTTGCCGGACGCGTCCATCGGCTCCGCGCCCGTCTTGGACATGATCATCGAGAACATTCCCAGCGCCGAGGGGTAGGCCACGAAGCCGTACTTGCCGCCGGTGGTCAGCTTCTTGGCCGCCGATTCGAAGTCCGCCACGCTCCAGCCGACCTTCGGCGCGGGCACGCCGGCCGCTTTGAACATGTCCTTGTTGTAGGTGATGATCAGCGACCCGAGATCGTACGGCAGCGCGTACTGTTTGCCGCCCGAGGCCAGCCCGGCCATGATCGAGGGGTCGAAGTCGGCGGTGTCGAGGTTGTTCTTCTTGATCAGGTCGTCCAGGGGACGCATGCCGCTGACGTAGCCGCCCGTGCGCAGGCTCTGCATGGAGACGATGCACGCCGCGCTGCCGCCGGCCAGGCGGGTGCCGAGTTTGGTGAAGTAGTCGTTGAACGGCGAGGTCTCGAGTGTGATCTTGATGTTCGGGTACTTCTGGGTGACCTGGTCGGCCACTTTCTGCCAAGCATTTCGGTCCTCCGTTCCGGACGCCCACATCGACCAGGTGAGCGTCACCGCGCCATTGCTTGCCTTGTTGCCTCCTGATGATTCCTGGCCGTCGCCCCCGCAACCGGCCGTCAGTCCCCCCGCGATGACCACTGCTGTCGCGACCGCCAATGATCGCCGACCGCCATGCATCTGCCTGCCCATCGCAGCTCCACTCAATAAGCTCGGGGCCGAGTTAATTCTTTTGAAACTAGGCCGTCGCAATCCGTAATGTCAATGAGATCGTGATGGGAAATATCCGATGACTGCTCGCCGAACAGCCGGCCGTGGCGATCTGACTTGCGTCGAGATCCTGGCGCTTCTCGGCACTGTGGGCGCCCTGGACCGGCGTCAGATCGCGGCCCGGCTCAAGCTCGGCGACGCGACCGTACACGAACACACGCGACGCCTATTGACCTGCGGATATCTACGGACCCTCGCCCCGCAGGCGGGGGCGGTCGGCCGGCCGCGCATCCCGCTGCAGGTCGTGCCGGAGGCCGCCGCGACCATCGGTGTACGGGTGGCGACCGACCACCTCGTCACCGTCGTCGCAGGGCTGGATGGCCGGATGATTACATCCGATGTATCGCCCTTCGACTGTAACGCAGACCCGCTTCCGCAGCTACTCAGGGTCATCAGCCGGCGGCTGGCCGACCCCGCCGTGGGCCCTAGGCTCAAGGCGGTGGGCGTGGCCGTGCCGGCTTCCGTCGATGCGGGCTATATCCGGTTCTGTCCCCGTTTTGGGTGGAGCAACCTTCCCCTCGGTGAACGGCTGGGTGCCGAGTTCCCGATCCCGGTGCTCGTCGACAACGACCTCACGGCCAGTACCACCGCCGAACTCCTGTACCGGACGGGACGTGAGCACGACGACTTCCTGGTGCTCGGCATCGGCGACGGAGTGGGGGTCGGGGCGGTTCTGCGGCGGCGGGTGCACCGCGGCCCGAGTGGGCTGTCCGGCGAGTTCGGCCACACGCCGGTCGCCGCCACCGGCCCGCGCTGCGCCTGTGGCGCCCGGGGCTGTCTGGAGACGTTCACCAGCGACGACGGGATCCTGCGCGCCGCCCGTCGCGAGGGCCTCGCCGAGGCGTCCACCACCATCGAGGAGCTCCGCTCACGGTGGGTCTCCGGCGAGCGGTCGCTGGCCCGGGTACTCGCCGGGGTCGGCGCCATACTCGGGCGGGCCGTCGCCGGCGTCGTCAACCTGCTCGGCACGCCCACCATCGCGGTCATCGGCGAGAACCACGTTCTCTGGCCGGGTCTGGAGCCCGGGTTCTCCGTCGTGATGCGGGCCAGCCAGGTCACCGCTGCCTACCACGTCCAAGTGATCGTCCGTCCTTGGAGCGACGCCCAGCATGCGCTCGGCGCCGCCGGTCTGGCGCTCGCCGCTCCGGAAACGCTCTTTGCCGGACCACCCGGTACGTCAGGTGGCTGACCAGGCCGGCGCCGACGGGGCCGTCGTGCGTGCCCACCTCCACGACCCGCCTCTCGCCGAGAACGACGACCAGGTCAGCCATCCAGACGGCGGAGTCACCGTGCTCGTCTCCCGCCGGCGTTGCGCCGGCCCGTCTTCCGTGGCGGCCTTGCCCGCCACTGGGCGCAGTGCGGCGGTGACCCTTACGGCCGGGGCACGAATCCGCTGCTGAGGGCGTCGAACAGGCGCTCCAGGCGGGCGCGGTGGTCGTCGCCGCGGCGATGACCAACCCCGGGATCGATGGCGCCGGCGTTCCGGCTGTTCGACGAGGACGGCCTGCGCCTGCGCGCGCTGACCCTCATTTCGACCATCGGCCTTGGGCAGCCGGCCCTTTTCGTCTCATGCACTGGCGGCACGCGCGGATATTGTCGCCGGCACTCGCTGAGTGCCACCCCTTCCCCAGTCGCGAACCTGGTGCCGGTCGACGCACGCCATGTTTGCGCAAACAACAAGACAGATGCCGTACGCCCTCCCCACCAGGGGTTTCGGGACCAGGGAGACGGGTTCCACCCTCCGACGATCCCGATGTACCCTGTCGGCGATGAAGGGAGGACACCCCAGGTGGCCCGACTACCGGGAACGAGCGCGTCCGGCGGCCCGTCCATGGCCGACGTCGCCAAGCTCGCGGGTGTCTCCGGCCAGACCGTGTCGCGGGTGGTCAACGGCAACGACCGGGTCACCGCCGCCACCCGGCTCAAGGTCGAGACGGCCATGCGGCAGCTCGGTTACCGCGCCAACATCGCGGCCCGGGCGCTGGCCACCGGCCGGTTCGGCACGATCGGCGTGGTCATGTTCAACCTCAGCACGATCGGCAACGTCCGCATCCTCGAGGCCGTGACGGCGGGCGCGCAGGCCAGGGGCTACTCGGTGAGCGTGGCGATGGTGGACGCCCCCACCGAGAAGAACGTGCAGGCGGCCGTACGCGGGCTCACCGACCGGGCGGTGGACGGGGTGATCGTGATCGAGGCGCGCGTGCTCGACACCCCCCACCTGCGGCTGCCCGAGGAGGCGCCGCTCGTGGTGGCCGACAGCAGGGCCGCGCACCGGCACCCGACGTTCGGCATGGACGAGGCGGCCGGCGCCCGCGCCGCCGTCGAGCATCTCCTGCGCCTCGGGCACGCCACGGTCCATCACGTCGCGGGGCCCGCCGGCTCCAACGCCGCCCAGCGGCGGCGGGCCGCCTGGCAGCGGCTGCTCAAGCGGGAGGGCCGGCCCGTCCCGCCGGCCGAGGCCGGCGACTGGTCGCCCCAGTCCGGCTACGACGCCGCGCACCGGCTGCTGGCCCGCGACTCGGGCTCCGTGACCGCGGTCTTCGCCGCCAACGACCAGATGGCGGCGGGCGTCCTGCGCGCCGCTGCCGAGCTGGGCCTACAGGTGCCGGAGGAGCTGAGCGTGGTCGGATTCGACGACCTGGACCTGGCACCGTTCCTCACCCCGCCGCTGACCACGGTCCGGCAGGACCTCGCCGCGGTGGGCCGCCACTGTCTCAACCACCTGATCGCGCAGATCGAGGCTCGGGGGGCCGAGGTGACTCGGCCCGCGGTCCGGTTCGTCCGTCCCGAACTGGTGGTGCGGTCCTCCACCGCCTCCCCGCGCCGCTGACCTCACAGCCAATGATCGGTCATTGACAGCTCACTCAAGTTAGCGCAAACATGAGTGGTGCCTGACCGGCCGCACTTCGACACACCGTCCCCCACCTTGAGGGAGCAGGCTTCATGCTGCGCAGACTGCCGACTCTCGCCTTCGCCGCGATGGTCGCCATCTCCGCCGTCACCTCCCCCGCCACCGCCTCCGCCCCCGTCGGCCGAGCGGCGACAATCGCTGCCGACGACGACGCGTACGGCGCGCTGGGAGCCAACTTCAACCAGAATCTCGACGCCCTGGACTACCGGGAGCTGCGCGAGGCCCGCACCCGATGGGTCCGCGGCTTCTTCCCCATGCCCGCCACCGACCAGGGCGACCCCGCCAAGCACCTGGCCATCCGCACCATCAACGAGGCGGCCGGGCGCGGCTACCACACCGTCCTGAGCCTGAAGTTCCCCTACAACGAGGCGTCCTTCCCCTCCCCCGGCAGCGCGAAGATGGCCGCTGAGCTGGCCCGCCTGGACAAGGTGCTGCCCACAGTGATGGGCAAGGTGGACATCCTCACGATCGGCAACGAGCCCTTCATCGAGAGCCTGCCCGCCGAACGCGACCAGCAGCTCAACACGTTCTACGAGACAGTCGCCCGGCACGTGATCGACTACCGGCGCGAACGGTGCGGCGCCGGCTGCCGCACCGCTCTCTACATGGGCGCGCTGAACAGACTCGACCTGCCCGACCGCCACACGCCCGCCGCCGAGCGCTGGATGACCTTCGTGCGCGACACGCCGGAGATCGAGGGCGTCGACATCCACCCCCACGTCCCCGCGCCGGAGAGCGCCAAGCTCTTCCTGGACTACATCCTGCCGCGGCTG
The DNA here is from genome assembly GCF_050944675.1 of Nonomuraea sp. CA-141351. Classification (NCBI taxonomy): domain Bacteria; kingdom Bacillati; phylum Actinomycetota; class Actinomycetes; order Streptosporangiales; family Streptosporangiaceae; genus Nonomuraea; species Nonomuraea sp. CA-141351. The sequence goes on along the minus strand of NZ_CP191982.1, from coordinate 5,099,456 downwards.
CGGGCCGACCAGACGTTCCTGGTCACCGAGTTCTCCCTCGTCCATTACTGGAAGAAGCACCTGGAGGACCCGGTCTCGGCCACGTACGCCGAGAAGTACGGCTTCGCCTCCGGCACCCTGGTGTGGCAGGTCATCAAGGCCGCCATCGACGAGCCGTTCAGCGAGCGTCAATGGAACGACTTCCTGAGCAGCAGCCCGTGGTTCACCAGCCAGTCCGGGTTCCTGCGGGACCAGATGCGGCTGTACCGGGGCACGGGACGGCTGGCGGTGGCGACGTACGGGTTCAAGCAGGACGACGCGATGGTCAGCAACTTCGGGCCCGCGAAGGATCCGTGGCTGCTCAACAGTGTGTACGCCCCGTACACGATCAAGCAGCGCCCGTCCGGGTTGTCGGCGCCGTCGTACTGGCTGAAGGAGTTCCGCGCACTGCAGATCCCCACTCGCTGAGGACCCGGTCGCGGGCGGAGACCGCGCCGGCCAGGAACGCGGCCCGGCCGGCGCGTCGCGCTTCCTCGGCCTCTCCGCGCCCGCCGGAGCCGGTCGGCGCGAACGTCGCCTCGGCCGGCTCGAACAGCCCAGCAGGTCTCCGGGCGGCCGTCGCCGCGCACTGACTTTGTGGCGCGGTTTCGGCCGCCGACGCCGCGGACCGTGAGGGAGCCAGGGCTCGGGTGGCGGAGTGTGCCGCGGCCCTTTCTACGACTTGACGTCCAGCCAGACGAGGCGGTGGTCGGAGCTGGGGAAGGGAAAGACACCGGTGAGACGCGACACCGGGTCGCTGGACACCGGCCAGAAGACACCGCCGCCCGCCGGCCTCAGCCGCTTGGACGGGAGCACGTAGTCGGCGCGGAGGTTGCCGGGCGCGGTGTCCGCGAAGTCGGCCGTGTCGTACTTCGGGTCGCCTGTGTGGGTGGCGTTCACGCCGCCCTGCAGCGCGGAGGCCTCCGCCGCGCCCGCGCTCGACGGCGCGAAGCCGCTGTCGATCTTCGGGTGGTCGAGGAGCTGGTGGATGGCGCCCTGGTAGCTGTCGCCGTCGTTGGGGTCGGCGTTCTGGTCGCCGGCGATGACGAACGGCTCACCCTGTGGGAGGCCGCCGCGGCGGCCGCGGTCGTCGTAGATGTAGCCGCCGCGCCCCGGGTGCGTGTAGTCGGCCCAGAGCCGGATCTCGTCGTGGTTGCGGCGGCCGTTGCGGTCCTCCGCGCCGTCGAACGTGGGCGGCGTGGGGTGGCTGACCAGGAAGTGCACCGTACGGTGCCCGATGCGCACGGGCAGGTCCCAGTGGCTCTTGGAGGAGAGGCGGAACACCTGGAGCTCCTCCGGCGAGTACCAGTCGGCGGGCGTCGGCGTGGCCGGGTCGTCGGGCAGGGCCGCGTCGGGCATGTCTTTCCACAGGAATTTCTGGAAGGTGCGGACGCCGCGCATGTCGATCGGGTACTTCGAGTAGACCACCATGCCGTACTGGCCGGGGAAGGCGCCGAAGCCGTACGCGTCGTCGCCGTAACCGGGCGCGCCCGGCGTCGTCACGACGGCACCGTTGTTGTTCAGGTCGAACCCGGAGGCGATGCCGGTGTTGCTGGGGGCGGTGAACCGATACTTGTACGTGATCGGTTGCGCCCCACCCTGTGCCACCGACAGGTAGTTGTCCTGGAAGAGGCGGGCTGCGGTGCCGTTCGCGTCGTAGTCGAACTCGTTGATGAGCAGCACGTCGGGGCGTGCCCGCTGGATGATCTCGGCGATGACCTTCGCTTGCGCGTTGTCCGGCGTGGACAGTTCGGCGACGAGCTGGCCTTCTGCGTTGCGGTTGAGTGAGGCATTGAAGGTGGCGAACCGGGTGGTTCGGCTCGCGGCCTCGGCCGTGCCCGACCCCAAGGGCAGAAGTGCCGCCGCGGCGGCGACGGCCAGGATTCGACGGAAGATCGTCATGTTTCACCTCGCTTTGGCCCGGATCATGGCATCTCCCGTGATTGCGCGCCAGAGACGCGAGGACCCCGACGGCGATGGCCGCCCAGTGTTCCCTGAGCGGCCACCGTCCGGTCATTCGCAGCTGGGCGGCCTTCAGGAGTACGGCCAGGTGAATGACCCCGCCAGGAAGCATTGAGCTGCGAGCCGGCTGCGGCGAATGATCCGCCGCTCTGGTCAGGTATGTAGCCAACGACAATGATTATCATTACTATGCCTTTGTTTAGCTAGCCATGACCCATCTCGGAAGGGTGGCGTATGTCCACTTCCACGGTTCCATCGGCGCAGGAGCCGCCTTCGGTGCTGGCTGCGGCCCGAGCTACCCTGATCGGCTGCGCCGTCCTGACCGGTGTCAGCGCGCTTGCCGGGATGGCGCCGCTGGTCGCCGTGGTGGAGATCGCCCGCCGGCTGCTGCGTGGGGACACGGATGTGTGGCCGGTCATCGTCGTGGCGCTCGTGGCGCTGGTCGTGAAGCAGTTCGGCACCTTCGGCGCGGGGTTGTTGACGCATCTGGCCGATATCCGGGTGTCGTTCGGCATCCGCCGGGAGCTCCTCGGCAAGCTGCGCAGGCTCCCGCTCGGCTGGTTCACGGACCGCAATTCCGGCACCGTGAAGAAGATCGTCGAGGACGACGTGGCAGCGCTCCATCAACTCATCGCCCACTCCGTGGTGGAGGTCACGGCGGCCGCGGTCCCGCCGGTGGCGGCGGTCGTGTACCTCTTCGCCGTCGACTGGCGGATGGCGTTGATCAGCCTGCTGCCGCTGGTCGTCGGTCTGATCGTGTACCAGCGTGCGATGGCCGGTTCAGGCACGAAGTATCCGGTGTTCATGGAGTGGCTGACCCGGTTGAGCGGTGCCGCGGTCGAGTTCGTCAACGGCATCGGGGTCGTCAAGGCGTTCGGGACGCCAGGAGTTGCCAGCCGCCGTTTCCAGGAGGTGTCGCGCAGCTTCGCCCGCTTCTTCCTGGATTGGGCCAGGTCGACGAGCGTCGCCGGCGTCATCGCGGAGATCCTCGTATCGCCGCCGAGCGTGCTCGTCATCCTGGCGAGCGCAGGCGGCGTCCTCACCGCCGCGGGCCAGTTGCCGCTGGCGAGTTTCATCGCGTTTCTGGTGTTCGGGACCGTCACCACCACGGGTCTCATGACGCTCATGATGTCGGTGCATCCGCTGGTCACGTCGCTGAGCGTGGCTCGCGGCATCCGCGCGCTGCTCTCCACTGCGGAGCTGCCTGTTCCGGCGCACCCGGTCGTGCCCGACGCGGACGCGGCCGGCCCGGTGGTCCGGATGCGCGGAGTGCGGTTCGCTTACGGCGACACGGTCGCGCTGGACGGAGTCGATCTCGAACTCGAGCGCGGCACGATCACCGCGCTGGTCGGCCCGTCCGGGTCCGGCAAGTCCACCCTGGCCAAGCTGCTGCCCCGCTTCGACGACCCGCAGCAGGGCTCGGTGGAGCTGTACGGCGTCGATCTGCGGACCATCGACCCTGCCGAGCTGTACCGGCATGTGGCCTTCGTCTTCCAGGACTCCGCGCTGCTGCGCATGAGCATCCGGGACAACATCCGCCTCGCGCGCCCGGATGCCGACGACGCGGACGTGCGCGCGGCGGCCGCCAAGGCGCAGATCCTGGACCGGCTCGAGGAGCTACCCCGCGGTCTGGATTCCGTGGCCGGCGAGGACGCGGAGTTGTCCGGAGGCGAGCGGCAGCGCGTGTGCATCGCCCGGGCGATCCTCGCCGACCGGCCCGTGCTCGTGCTCGACGAGGCCACGGCGAGCGCCGACCCGGAGAACGAGGCGCGCATCCAGGACGCGCTCAGCGAGGTTGCGCGCGATCGCACCGTGCTGGTCATCGCACACCGGTTGAGCACCATCCGCAACGCGGACCGGATCGTCGTGCTCGACGCGGGACGCGTGGTCGAACAGGGACGGCATGAGGAACTGCTGGCCCGCCAGGGGCTGTACGCGCGGTTGTGGGAGCACGATCAGCACGCGCGCACCGACGCCGTGAACAGGGTGGAGGCCCGCTGATGATCGCCATGATCCGATACCTCTTCGAGGCGCTCGACGAGCGCGGCCGCCGGCATCTGCGCACCATGCTCGCCGCCCAGACCGGGCAGGGCGTGCTGCAGGGACTGGGGTTCCTGTTCGTGGCCCCGCTCGTCGCGACCCTCACCAGCCCGCCGGTCGGCTGGGGCCGTCTGTGGCTCTGGCTGGGGGCGATCGTCGCCGTGGTCGCCGCCCATCACGTGCTGCTGGCCTGGAGCACGTCGCTGGGCTACCTCGTCGGGACGGACGTGCTGACAAGCTTTCACGAGCGGATCGGCAACCACCTCGCGACGCTGCCGATCGGCTGGTTCCGCGGTGACCGGACCGGGCCGATCGGGCGGATGCTCGGCAAGGGCACGATGGACGTCGCCAACATCCCCGCGCACCTGCTGCGCCACGTTGTCGTCGGGCTGACCGCTCCGGCCACCATGATCGTCGGCAGCTTCGTGCTCGACTGGCGGATCGGCCTCGCTTTCGCGGCCGGAGCGGCGCTGTGCGCGCTGGCTCTGCGGCTGCTCATGGCGATCGTGCGCCGCAACGACGACGACTACGAGCACGACATCGGGGCCACCGCGTCCCGCATCGTCGAGTACGCCCGCCAGCAGCCGACACTGCGTGCCTACGGCGTGCTCGACCGGCCGGAGCTCGGCACCCTCGAAGAGTCCCTGGTCCGCCAGCAAGGATCCCAGTCGCGGCTCACTATCCGCGGCGCATGGGGGCTCATCGCATTCTTCGGCACCCTGCAGCTGGTCGTCACCGCCGTCATCGCGCTCACCGTCGCCCTCACCCTGGATGGCACCGTCGCACTCGCGGTCATGATCGGCGTGCTGATCGTCACCCTGCGCATGCTCGAGCCGATCTCGCAGCTCGGCGAGCTCGCCGGCCACGTGCAGATCAACGCCGATGCCATCGGCCGGGTACGCGAGCTGCTCGCGGTGCCGCCACTGCCCGAACCGGCCCAGCCCGCCGAACCGGCAGGCGCCGACATCGAGCTGGCCGGGGTCCGCTTCGGCTACGACGAAGGCACCACCGTCATCGACGGCATCGACGCGAAGATCCCCTCCGGCAGCTTCACCGCCGTCGTGGGCCCGTCCGGCTCGGGCAAGAGCACCCTGCTCAAGCTCATCGGCCGCTTCTTCGACGTCGACGACGGCTCGGTCCGCATCGGCGACCGGGACGTGCGCGAGCTCGGCAGCGCAGGCGTCTCACGGCTCACGGCCCAGGTGTTCCAGGACGTCTACCTGTTCGAGGGCACGATCGCCGACAACCTGCGCATGGCCGCCCCGGAGGCGAGCGACGCCGACCTCGACCGGGTGGCCCGCATCGCCCGGCTCGACGAGGTCGTCGAACGCCTCCCGCACGGCTGGGACACGCGCGTCGGCGAGGCCGGCTCCACCGTGTCCGGCGGGGAGAAGCAGCGGGTCTCGATCGCCCGCGCCCTGCTCAAGGACGCCCCCGTCGTCCTGCTCGACGAGGCCACCGCCGCCCTCGACCCGGCCAACGAGGCCGCCGTCGCCGACGCCATCAGGGAGCTCGCCCGCGACCGCACCGTCATCGTCGTCGCCCATCGCCTGTCCACCGTCGTCGCCGCCGACCGCATCCTCGTCCTCGAACGCGGACGGATCACCGAGCACGGCGACCACGACACCCTGCTCGCCGCCGGCGGCACCTACGCGGGCTTCTGGAACGAGCGCGTCCGCGCCCGCGGCTGGCAACTCCGCTGAAAGGAAGCCCCATGACCACGACCACACCGGCCGAGCACCGCTTCGACGTGCGCATGAGCCCGAAGGACCTCATCAACATCGGCATCTTCGGCGCCCTCTACCTCGTCGTCCTCTACGCCATCAACATGCTCGGCTTCGCCGGCCCGATCGCCGTGCTCATCTCGCTTCCCGCGAGCATCGTGGCGTGCGGGATCCCGTTCATGCTGTTCCTCACCCGCGTGCGCCACGCGGGCATGGTCACGATCTTCGCGCTCATCACCGCCGGGATCCTCATGCTCACCGGCCATCCCCCGATCAGCTTCGCGATCACCGTCGTGTGCGCGCTCATCGCGGAAGCCATCATCTGGGCGGGCCGCTACCGCTCCCGCCGCCTGAGCGTGCTCGCCTACGCCGCCTACTCCGCCTGGTACGTCGGCCCGATGATGCCGATCTTCTACGCGCCCGACGACTACTTCTCCAGCCCCTCGATGCAGGCGATGGGAGCCGACTACACCAGCCAGATGCAGGCGCTGCTCTCCCCGACGGTACTGATCGCGTTCGACCTCTCCACGGTCGTCTTCGGCCTCCTCGGCGGGCTCCTCGGCCTGCGGCTGCTGCGCAAGCACTTCGAGAAGGCCGGACTCGCGTGACCTCAACCCCGCTCACCCTCCCGGAGCGCGCCGGCACCGTCCGTGCCCGCCGGGCGCTCCGGCTGGATCCCCGTACCAAAGCCCTGCTCGTGCTCGTCACCAGCCTGGTCGTCATGGCGCCCGGCGGAGCACCGTTCATCCCCGGCGCCCTCGTCCTCGGCACGCTGCTGGCACTTGGCGAAGGCGCATGGGCCCGCGCACTCGCCCTGCCGCTCACCGCCACCGCCATCGCGGCCGTCGCTTACCTGCTGCCCCTGGCCATGCCCCATCCTGTGATCGGCATCGCCGCCACCCTTGCCGCGTTTGTGCTGCGCTTCGCCGCCGTCGGCGGCGTCGCCCTGCACCTGATCCGCACCACCACACCTACCGAGCTCACCGCCGCGCTCCGCGCCGCCCATATTCCCCGCGCCATCACCGTCTCCGCCGCCGTGATGCTCCGCTTCCTCCCCACGATCGTCACCGAAGCCCGCGCCGTCCACGACGCCATGCGGCTGCGCGGCATCGGCGGATGGAGCGGCATGCTCCGCCACCCTGCGCTGAGCATCGAGCACTTCACCGTTCCCCTCATCGCCTCGAGCCTGCGCGTCGCCGAGGACCTCTCCGCCTCGGCCCTGCTCCGTGGGCTCGGCTCCACCGCAAGACCCACCGCCATGCACCCACCGCGCCTCAGCGCCACTGATCTCGCCGCCGTGCTGGTCGCGGCGGCACTGGCCACGGCCACGGTGCTGTGGTGATCGACATCAAAGGCGTGCGCTGGACCTACGCCGGCGCGGACGCCCCCACTCTCGACGACCTCACGCTGCACGTACGGCGCGGCGAGACGGTCGTGCTGTGCGGCCCCAGCGGATCCGGCAAGAGCACCGCACTCAGGCTCATGAACGGCCTCATCCCCCACTTCCACGACGGCGACTTCGAAGGCACCGTCCACCTCGACGGGCAAGCCGTCACCGACCTGCCCCTCGACCAGCTCGGCCGCCGCACCGGCACCGTGCTGCAACATCCCCGCCGCCAGTTCTTCACCGACAGCACCGAGACCGAACTCGCCTTCGCCATGGAGAACTTCGGCGAACCCCCCGGGCGGATCCGCCAACGAGTCACCTCCACCATCGACGACCACGGACTGAGTGGCTTCGCCGGCCTCCGGCTGCGGGACCTGTCGGGCGGCCAGCAACAACAGGTCGCCTGCGCCGCCGCGGCCACCCATCACCCGCCCCTGCTGCTGTTCGACGAGCCCACCTCCAACCTCTCCGCCGCCGCGATCGAACACTTCACCGCCACGCTCACGCGGCTGCGCGCCGACGGAGCCACCATCGTCATCGCCGAGCACCGGCTGCACTTCCTGCGCGGCGTCGCCGACCGGGTCATCGCCATGCGCAACGGCCGCATCCACGCCCAATGGTCAGGCGAGCAGTTCGCTGCTCTGGACGACGACACTCTCCGCGCCGAAGGACTGCGCGGCCTCACACCGCCTCCACGTCCCAAGGCCGTCCAAGCCCACGCGCACGGGCCGAGCGTCGACCATGACACCACTCCCGCCACGACGCCCGAGACCGGCTTGATCCTGCGCGGCATCCGCTGCGCCTTCCACGGCCGCCGCGTACTCGACATCGAGGAGGCGCACCTTCCGGCCGGGGCCGTCACTGCGATCACCGGCCCGAACGGCGCGGGCAAGACCACCCTCGCCCGCATCCTCACCGGCCTGCAACGGCACGAAGGCGAGATACTCCTCGACGGACGCCGGCTCACCCGCACGCAGCGACAGCGCGCCAGCGCGATCGTCATGCAAGACGTACAACGACAACTGTTCACCGACAGCGTCGAGGCCGAACTCCAGCTCGGCGCACCCCGGGACACCGAGCACGAGCTCCGCTCGCACGCGCTCCTGCGAGACCTCGACCTCGAACCCCACAGAACTCGCCACCCGCTCTCCCTGTCCGGAGGACAGCAACAACGACTCGTCGTCGCCGCGGCCCGCCTCAGCGCCCGCCGGATCGTGGTGTTCGACGAGCCCAGCTCCGGCGTCGACCGCCGCCACCTCCACTCCATCACCCAGGTCATGCGCGACCTCGCCGCCGAGGGCGCCATCGTCATTCTCATCACCCACGACGACGAACTCCTCGCCCACACCGCCGACCAGGAGCTCCGGCTACGTCCCATCACCTCGTGAGTACCGTTGCTGGCAGCCTGCGGATCTTCATCGTCTCCCTCAGCCTCCGGCACCCCCGCCGCCGCGACGGCCTCCGCGCCGGTCACCGTGGTGGCCTCGACCAACGTGTACGGCGACATCGCCCAGCAGATCGGCGGCGACAAGGTCCAGGTGATCGCCATCACGTCCATGGTCGGCGGCACCCTGCTCGCCCTGGGCAGCAGCATTCCGATCAGCCCCTGCGTCACCACCATCTCCTTCACCATCTACCTGGCCTGCCGCGCCATCGGCGCCCAGCGCACGCGCACAGGCTGGAGAACCAGGTCGACCGCAGCGGCACCCGCCTGACAGACGGTGACGGGCAGCACAAGCGGTGGCGGTCGATCGCGAACTGCGCCGGCCTTGCGCACCGCGCCACACGAAACGGGTCCGAACCCTCACGGACGGAGAATCCCTATGACATCTACCGGCATCGGCAGCGTCTTCGACAGCGCCGCCACCGAATACGCCGAGGTCTCACCGTTGCTGTGGGACCGCATTGGAGAGGCGACGGTCACGGCCGCCCAGATCCAGCCGGGCGAACGCGTGCTGGACGTCTGCTGCGGCGCGGGCGCCTCGGCCATCCCGGCCGCGCAGGCGACCGGGCCGCAGGGGCAGGTGGACGCCATCGACCTCGCCGCAGAACTGCTCGCCCAAGGCCGGCGCCGCGCGGCACTCGAAGGGCTGGACAACGCGCGCTTCATCCAAGCCGACGCCACCACCTGGGAACCTCACGAGGGTCACCTTTATGACGTGGTGCAATGCGTCCACGGCGTGTTCCTGCTGCCCGACATGGACGCGTCGGCCTCCCGCCTGGCCGGGCTGCTCCGGTCAGGCGGACGGCTGGTCATCACCACCTGGGCCGAAGGAGCGATAGAGGACCTCGGCCGGCTTTTCACCGAAGCGGTCGAGCGCGTACGAGACGTGCAGATAGGCCCGCCCCCCAGCAAGCAGGCGGTGTCGCGGATCGACACCGAGCAGAAACTGGTCGCGTGGCTGACCGCCCGCGGACTGACGCAAGTCACCGTGACCCGCGCACCCCTGCGCATCCCGCTGGACCCCATGCTCTCCTGGCGGATCGCTCTCGGCAGCGGCTTCCGCGGCATGCTCACCGGCCTGGACGAATTCACCGTCGAACGGGTGCGCACCACCTTCCAGCACCTCCGCAGCGAGCGCAAAATGGACGAACTGGACGCCACCTCACTCGTAGGAACGGGAATTTCCGAATGAGAAGTAGCGATCCCAGGGAACTGCCCGCTCGTGCACGACGGTTCTCGTCCACGCTCTGGAAGTCTCTGCAGGATTGCAGAAGCCGTCGGCGGGCTGATCGAGGAGACCCCTAACTGGGCGAATGGGAGCCGCGACGTGGATCCGTGGCTGCTCGACCCCCGTTTCTCCTGAGGTTCATGGTGAAGGCGGCGAGGAAGATCAGGCCGCAGAGCAAGGCGACGGTGGCGGCGGTCGCGAGCCGGTAGTGCAGAGACAGGGCAAGTCCGGCAGCTCCGGCCGCAGCGCCGAGCAGGGCGGCCAGCACCATGGCCGGCAGGAGGCGGCGAGTCCACAACAGCGCGGCTCCGGCGGGCCCGGCGAGCAGGGCGAGTGGCAGCATCGAGCCGACCGCCGGCACGGCGGCCACGACCACCACGCCGAGCAGTACCAGCGGCACGGCGTCGAGCCGGCGCGACGGATAGCCGAGCGCCTGGACGCCGATGGGGTCGAAGGCGGACAGCCGCAGCTCTTTGGCCAGCAATGTGAGCGTGGCGATCACCAGCAAGCCGACGGCGGCGAACACCGCGATGTCGGAGGTGGTGACGGTCAGTGGCGAGCCGACCAGCGCGGCGGCGAGGTCCACCCGGAAGCCGTCAGAGGCGGAGGCCAGGACGGCTGCGGTGGCCAGAGCGCCACTGACGATCACTCCGGTGACCGCGGCTTTTCCGGTTGGGGCGACGGTGGTCCGGCGCAGGGTGATGGCTCCGCCGGCCGCGGCCACCGCGGTGGCGGCTCCCAGCCGGATGTCCACGGCGGCCAGGCCGGCCGCGACGGCGCCAGGGAGCATCACGTGCGAGAGCATGTCGGCGGTATAGGCCAGGCGCCGTAGTACCACGTGCACACCGAGCGCGCCGCAGATCGCGCCGACCATGGTCAGCTCGACCAGGCCTCGCCAGGCGAAGGCGCTCATGGCGCCGCCACGCACGTGGCGCACACGCCGTAGATCTCTTCGGCCATGAAGCCTCCCATGTCGTCGTTCTCGCGCCGCTCCACCACCAGGCCGCAGATCCGGCAGACGAGATGGTGGTGCCGTGCCGGACCACACAACCGATAGGTGGTCTCATCCGCTTGGGAGAAGGCGTGCACCAGGTCGGCCTCTACGAGCGCAGATATCGCCCGGTACACCGTGGTGAGGCCGATGGGTTCTCCTCGCGCCAGCAGGTCGGCGTGCACCTCCTGGACGGTGACCGGCTGTGTGTGGCGAGCCAGCGTGTCCAGCACACGTGCCCGTTGCCTGGTCACCCTGATTCCCGCCCCGCCCAGCACTGCGCTCCACTGCGATTCCTTCATCACATCCATCACCACTCGCTTGACAACGGTTTTCATTTTCTACATGGTTGAGGCCGCAAGCACCAGTCCTGTTCGAGGAGAAAAGTGTTCAAGCGACTGCGCCGGGGCGCCGCGATCCTGGCGCTCCTGGTTTCCGCGGCGTGCGGCGGCACAGCCATACCAGCCACGAAGGCACAGACCACGATCAGCGTCGTGGCGACGACCACCCAGGTGGCGGACCTGGCGCGGCAGGTGGGAGGCGACGCCGTACGGGTCACCCAGCTCCTGCGCCCCAACGTGGACCCGCACGACTTCGACCCCTCCCCCGCCGACCTGCAGGCCCTGGCCACCGCTCAGGTCGTGGTCAAGAACGGCGTGGGCTTCGAGCCGTGGCTGGACGAGGCCATCGCCTCGGCCGGCTACACCGGCCCGGTCGTCGACACCAGCCAAGGCGTCACGCTGCACGAGGGCCACGACGAGGAGGAAGGTCATGAGCACGGCGAGCACGACCCGCACATCTGGCACGACCCGGCCAACGCCAAGATCATGGTGGCCGACATCGAGAAGGCACTCAACCAGGCCGACCCGGCGCACGCGGCTGCGTACGCCCAGCGCCAGAAGGCATATGACGCCGAACTCGACCGGCTGGACGGCTGGATCAAGCAGCGCATCGCCACCATCCCCGAGGCCGACCGTAAGATCGTCACCAACCACGACGCCTTCGGCTACTACCTCGACCGCTACGGGCTGACCTACGTCGGCGCGATCATCCCGAGCTTCGACACCTCCGCCGAGGTCACCGGCAAGGACCTGGCCGACCTGGTCGCCGCCGTGAAGAAGGCCGGCGTGAAGGCGATCTTCTCCGAGTCCACCCTGCCCCCCAAGACCGCCCAGGCGCTCGCCACCGAAGCCGGAACGCAGGTCGTGGGAGGTGAGAACTCCCTGTACGGAGACTCGCTCGGCCCCGCGGGAACGGGCGCCGACTCCTACCTCGGCATGATGCGCCACAACACCGACGTGATCGTCGGAGCCCTCGGTGGCTGAGGCCGCGGTCACCTGCGAGAGGGTGACGGCGTCCTACGGCCACCGGACCGTGCTCACGAATGTGACGCTCACCGTGCCGCACGGCGGCGCCCTGGCTCTCATCGGCCCCAACGGCGCCGGAAAGTCCACGCTCATCAAGGCCGTACTCGGACTGGTCGAGAGCGGCGGCGTGATGCGCGTGCTCGGCCGCGAGCCGGCGCGGGCGCGCCGCGAGGTGGCCTATGTACCCCAGGCCGACACCCTGGACGCCTCCTTCCCGGTCACCGCGGGCGAGGTCGTGCTCATGGGCCGCTACCGCTCGATCGGCTGGCTCCGGCGCCCCCGTCGTCATGACCAGGAGCTCGCCGCATCGGCCCTGGACAGGGTCGGTCTGGCCGCCAGGTCGAAGGACCGGTTCGGCACGCTGTCGATGGGCCAGCGGCAGCGCGTCCTGCTCGCCCGGGCGATCGCCGCCGAGCCGCGGCTGCTGCTGTTGGATGAGTCGTTCAACGGCGTGGACTCCGCCAGCCAGGAGTCGATCCTGGAGACCCTGGCCGGCTTTCGCTCTGTCGGCGCGACGGTCATGCTCGCCACCCACGATCTCGCTCTCGCCCGGCGGGCCTGTGACCTGGTCTGCCTGCTCAACGGGACCGTGCGTGCCTTCGGCCCCCCGGATCAGGTGCTGGAACCCGACCATTTCTTCCAGGCGATGACGCCATGACCCTCCTGGACGCTCCGTTCATGGCGCGCGCGCTGGTCGTGCTCCTCGTGCTGGCCCTGCTGGCCGGTCCGGTCGGTGTCCTCGTCATGCTGCGCGGTGTGGCGTTCGCCGCCGACACCACGGCGCATGCGGTGTTCCCTGGTGTGGCGGCGGGGTTCGTGCTGGCCGGGGAGCCGGGGGTTCTGCCCGGGGCCCTGGCGGCGGCCGTGCTCACCGCGATCGTCTTCACCGCGGTGTCGGCGCGGGTCCGGGCGGATACCGGTCTGGCTGTGCTGCTGACCACGATGTTCTCGCTCGGCGTAGTGCTGATCTCCCAGCGCCGGTCCTACACCGCCGACCTGACCGCGTTCCTGTTCGGCCGGGTCCTGTTCACCAGCACCACGCAGCTGGCGGAGACCGCGGTGCTCGCCGCGATCGTGCTGGCCGCTCTCGCCGTCTGCTGGCGGCCGCTGGTGCTCATCGCCTTCGACCCGGTGACGGCCCGCGCGCAGGGCTACCGGTCAGGGCTGCTGGATCTGCTGTTCAACGTGCTGGTCGCGCTGGTCGTCGTCGTCGGAGCGAGAGCGGTCGGCACTCTGCTGGTGCTCGCGCTGCTCATCGTGCCTGCCGCCACCGCCCGGCTGCTGAGCGACCGCCTGCCCGTGATCGTCCCGTTCGCCTGCGTCCTGGCGGCCATCGCCGCCTGGACGGGGCTCGAGGTCAGCTATCGGGCCTCCATCATGTACGGCTGGCGCCTGGCATCCGGCGCCACGGTCGTGCTGACCCTCGTCGTCTTCTTCCTGCTGGCGCAGGCCGCACGTCGCCTCCGAAGGCGCTGAAGCCATGGACCAGCCCGCTATGTCCCAGCACCGTCCTCGTGGCCGCGCGTCAGCCGTACCTCATCCAAGAAAGGACTACAACCATGTCTGACAACCGTGTGCCGGTGACCGTGCTCACCGGATTCCTCGGCTCGGGCAAGACCACGTTGCTCAACCGGATCCTCACCGAGGAGCACGGCAAGCGCATCGCCGTGATCGAGAACGAGTTCGGCGAGGTCGGCGTGGACGACGCCCTCGTGCTCGACTCCGAGGAAGAGATCTTCGAGATGAACAACGGGTGCATCTGCTGCACCGTACGCGGCGATCTGATCCGCATCCTCGGCGCGCTCATGAAACAGCGCGACCGCTTCGACCGCATCGTCGTGGAGACCACCGGCCTCGCCGACCCCGCCCCGGTCGCCCAGACATTCTTCGTCGACGACGAGATCAAGCGCGGCCTGCGGCTGGACGCCATCGTCACCCTCGTCGACGCCGCCCACGTCCGCCGGCACCTGGACGAGGCCAAACCCGACGGCGTGGAGAACGAGGCGATCGAGCAGGTCGCCTTCGCCGACCGCATCGTGCTCAACAAGACCGACCTGGTCAGCGAGCACGACCTCTGCGCGGTCAGGGACCGGCTGCGACAGATCAACGCCCTCGCCGAGATCATCCCCTCCCACCAGGCCAAGATCGACCTCGACAAGATCCTCGACGTCGGCGCCTTCGACCTCGACCGGGTGCTGGAGACGGACCCTGCCTTCCTGACCGACACCGACCACCAGCACGACCAGAGCGTCACCTCCGTCGGCATCGAGATCCCCGGAGAGGTCGTCGTCGACAAGCTCAACGTCTGGCTCGGCGACCTGCTGTCGACCAAAGGCACCGACATCTTCCGCTCCAAGGGAATCCTCGCCGTCGACGGAGAGGACCGCCAGTACGTGTTCCAGGGTGTGCACATGCTCTTCGACGGTGCCCCCGGAAAGGTCTGGGACGGCGAGCGGATCAACCGGCTGGTCTTCATCGGCCGCGACCTGGACCGCGACGAGCTGGAACGCGGCTTCGCCGCCTGCCTGACGGGAGCCGCCGCATGAGCACGGCGCTTCATACCGCTGCCGCCTGGCGCACCAGTGTGGACGACGCCCCGGTAGCACTGAACACGGTTGGCGGCCTGATCGCGATCGGCGGCGCCGACGGAACTGCGTGGCTGCTGGAAGCGGCCACCGGGCAGCCGCGGGGTACGTACCTGCTGCCAGGCGGGATGCTGGACGTCGCGCTGTCCCCCGATGCCTCCCACCTAGCGGTGACCGGGCCCCTCGGCTATGGCGTCTGGCAGGTCGAGAGCAAGCAGGCGCTCCTGCACAAGAGCGGCCGATGGTCCGCCCGTGTCCGCTGGGCCACCCAGGACCGGGTAGCCGTCGCCGACGGGCGCACCGCCGTCGTGCTCGACGCCTCCGGGCAGGAGCTGTGGCGTACGGTCGCCGCCCCCAGCACCGTCACCGACCTGGCCTGGCTGCGCGACGGCAGGCGCCTGGCGGTCACCGCCTACAACGGTGTCTATTGCCACGAGCGTCACCAGGCGGCCCCCGTCACCACCTACCCTTACGGCGGATCACACCTGGCCATCGCGGTCACCCCGAACGGACGCTGGATCTGCACCGGCAACCAGGACTCCAGCATCCACATCTGGCGCGCTCGCGACGGCGCCGAACTCACCATGTCGGGCTATCCGCAGAAGGTCTCCCACCTCGCCTTCGATTCCACCGGGCGCTGGCTCGCCGCCGACGGCGCTCCTGAGGTCACGGTCTGGGACTTCTCCGGCAAGGGCCCCGCGGGCACCACTCCGAGGATGCTGCCCGGCCACGACGGCGTCGCCGCCCTCGCCTGGCGGCCCGGCGGATCCGGCGTCCTCGCCACCGGGGGCAGGGAAGGCAACCTCTTCTTGTGGCGTCCGGCGACAGGACGCCCGAGCCGCGCCATGTCTCCGTTGCGGACGTGGGCCCCCGGTTCCGAGATCAGCGCACTGGCCTGGACGGATCCGCGGCACATCGTCGTCGCTACCCGTGACGGTCAGATCTCCTGCCTCCCGGTGGATATCGCATGAAACTTCTGCGTGTTTCACGCCAGATCACCCACCAACGCATGCTCCTGATCACGTGATAATCCGTCGCAAACAAGGTCTTTTACGCCCTGTCGAAAAGATCATTAAAAGAGGAGCCATAGACAGTCGCTGACGCACACTTGTCCGATCACGTGAGAAGACGGAACGGGCTGGAGTTCCATCGCGAAATGTGCCGGATTGTCGGCCTGATTCTGGCAAGTCGGTACGTTATCGGCTGGATCACTGCTGATTACACTCCCATTCGGACTGATCCGCCTTGATCGGGCGGCGGTCCAGCTCGTCACCCACCGGGGAGGGTCAGTGATCTCTCCGGTGTGCCGGAAATCGGGGTGACATGACGCCTCCCGGGCGGGCCACGCAGCCCCTCGACGAGGAGGTCCTCCGTGTTATCCCGTTCCTGCTTATCCCGTGTACGACGGCTGGCGTCGATGGCCGTCGGGCTCAGTGTCGTGATCGTCATGAGCCCGGTCGCAGCACAGGCCACGCCGACGCCGCCGCCCGGGAAATGGCGGTCCATTCCCCTGACCGGCGCCGAGCTGGTCGAGGGCGCCAAGTCCCCGACAGGCAAGCTCGCCAAGAGCGATCAGGCGCTCCTGCGCAACACGTCACCGGCGCCGGTCAACGTCGTGGTCAAGCTGGACTACGACTCGCTCGCCGCCTACCGGGGCGGGCTGCCCGGGCTGCCGGCCACCAGCCCCGCCACCACCGGCAGGGCCCTCGACACCAGGAGCACCGAGGCCAGGAAGTACGGCGAGCACATCCAGGAGGTCGAGAACGCCTTCCTCGGCGAGCTGGCCAAGAAGGTCCCCGGCGCGGTGGTCGGCCAGCGGATCAGGACCGTGTACGGCGGCATCGCGCTCAGGATCGCCGGCAACAAGGCGGCCGAGGTGCTGAAGCTGCCCGGCGCGGTCGCCGTGCAGGAGGACAAGCCGCAGCAGCTGCTGACCGACTCCAGCCCCGCTTTCATCGGTGCCGACACCATCTACAACCAGCTCGGCGGCAGCGACTCCGCGGGCAAGGGCGTGATAGTTGGCGTCCTGGACTCCGGCGCCTGGCCCGAGCACCCGTCCTTCGCCGCCAAGCCCGGCCTGCCCGCCCCGGGGCCGACCAAGGACGGCACGCCGCGGGTGTGCGACTTCGGCGACAACCCGCTCACCCCGGCCAACGACCCGTTCACCTGCAACAACAAGCTGATCGGCGGCCAGCCGTTCCTGGAGACGTACAATGCGGTCTTCGGCGGCGAGGTCTACCCCGACAGCGCCCGTGACTCCAACGGGCACGGCACCCACACCGCCAGCACCTCCGCGGGCGGCGCGGTGGCCGACGCCAACCCGATGGGCATCAGCCGCGGCCCGATCCACGGCATCGCGCCCGCCGCCGAGGTCTCGGTCTACAAGGTGTGCGGCGCGGAGGGCTGCTTCCCGTCCGACTCGGCGCAAGCCGTCGCCCGGGCCATCCTGGACGGCGTACGCGTCATCAACTTCTCGATCTCGGGCGGCACGGACCCGTACAGCGACCCGGTCGAGCTGGCCTTCCTGGACGCGTACGCGGCGGGTGTGCTGGTCTCGGCGTCGGCGGGCAACTCCGGTCCCGACGCGAACACCACCGACCACCGCAGCCCGTGGGTGACCACGGTGGCCGCCTCCACCCAGACCAGGACGTTCCAGTCCACGATCACTCTGTCCGGCGGCGGTGCCACGGCGACGATCAAGGGGGCCTCCGTCACCGGGGGTCTCGCCTCGCCGCTGCCGGTCGTGCTGGCGTCGGCGCCGCCGTACTCACGCCCGCTGTGTGACGCCCCGGCGCCGGCCGGCCTCTTCACCGGGAAGATCGTCGCCTGCGAGCGCGGCCCCAACCGGGTGCTGAAGAGCTTCAACGTCATGCAGGGCGGCGCGGCCGGGATGATCCTCTACAACGCCTTCCCGTTCGACGTCTTCACCGACGCCCACTGGGTCCCGTCCGTGCACATCGAAAAGCCCGAGACCGACACGCTGATGGCCTTCCTGGCCGCCCACCCGGGAGCGACGGCGTCGTTCACCCAGAGCGTCAAGGCCAGCTGGCAGGGCGACGTGATGACGTACTTCTCCTCGCGCGGGCCCGGCGGGGACTTCCTCAAGCCGGACGTAACCGCGCCCGGCCTGCACATCCTGGCGGGCATGACCCCGACCCCCGAGTCGCCGCTCGAAGGGCCGCCCGGCAACCTCTACCAGGTCATCCAGGGCACCTCGATGTCGGCGCCGCACGTGACGGGCGCGGCCGCGCTGGTGTTCGCCCTGCACCCGACCTGGACGCCGGGACAGGTGAAGTCGGCGCTGGAGACCACGGCCAAGACCGCCGTCACCAAGCCGGACCGGACCACGCCGGCGGACCCGTTCGACATGGGCGGCGGGCGCATCGACCTGACCAAGGCCGGTGACCCCGGGCTGACCCTGGACGAGAGCGCCGCCAACTTCATCGCCTCGGCCGCCGACCCGCTTGACCGGATCGACCTCAACCTGCCCTCGGTGAACGCGCCGACCATGCCGGGCATCATCACCGCCAAGCGCACGGTCACCAACACCACGAGCAAGTCGCTCACCTTCTCCGCCTCGGCCACGACCGTCAGCGGGGCGGACATCACCGTGCTGCCGCCGCGGATCACCGTCGCGCCGGGCAAGAGCGCCAAGCTGAGCGTGATCATCACCGCGCCGGAGCTGCCCGACGGGCAGTACTTCGGCCAGGTGAACCTCAAGCAGGTCGGCGGCTCGCGCGCGCTGCACCTGCCGGTCGCGTTCTTCCGCCAGGAAGGCACGGTGCCGGTCGACCAGACCTGCGCGCCGTCTGCCATCGCGAGGAACACCGGCGAGTCCACCTGCACGGTCACCGTGCAGAACAACACGCTCCAGAACGCGGAGGTGACCGCGCTCACCACGCTCGACGCCCGCCTGCGCCTCAACAGCGTCACGGGGGCCACCAAGGTGGGCAGCCAGATCGCGACCACCAAGGCGACCCTGGCCGCCACGCAGCCCGCCCGCCCGACGATCGCACCCGGTGCGGGACCAGCCGGCTACCTCCCTCTGGACGCCTTCGGCGTCACCCCGATCCCGATCGGTGACGAGCAGGCGCTGAACCTCACCGTGCCCGCCTTCACCTTCGCGGGCCAGACCTACACCAGGCTCGGGGTGACCTCCAACGGCTACAGCGTCGCGGGCGGCACCGCGGGCGGCGACGACATCGTCTTCCTGCCGCAGTCGTTGCCCGATCCGGCGCGGCCGAACAACGTGCTCGCCTCCTACTGGACCGACCTCGACGGCACCGGCGCCCCGGGCATCCTCGCCACGGTCCTGACGGACGGGGTCAACCGCTGGGTGGTGGTGGAGTGGCAGGTGAACATCTTCGGCACCACCGACACCAAGGTGTTCCAGCAGTGGATCGGGGTCAACGGCGCCGAGGACATCAGCTACGCCTACGACCCGGCCCACCTGCCAGGCGCCCCGCCCGCCGCCGCGGGCCTGACCGTGGGCGCCGAGAACGCGGAGGGCACGGCAGGTGACCAGATCACCGGGCCACCCACCGAAGACCTGGTCATCAAGAGCACACCGGCGGTTCCCGGCGGCACCCTGACCTACTCGATGAAGGTCAAGGGGGTCAGTACGGGGGTCGGCAAGGTGACGACGGCCACCTCGACACCGCAGGTGAGGGGGATAACGGTCGAAGTGGACAAGATCACTGTCCAGTGAACCCACCGGCGGCCGCGGGCGGTATGCGCCCGCGGCCGCCGCACCGCTCACCTCTTCCACGGCCAATCCACGCCAAAGGTCAAGTGGAGACAAATCCGGAGAAAATCGTTACCCTCCCATCGCCAGCCAATGATCACGGGAGTGTCTATGAACATTCGCGGGAAGGCGTCGGCCGCTGCGGCTGCCGGTGCACTGGTCACCATCACTACCCTCACCGCGGGCGGAATACCCGCGTCTGCCCAGGACAGAGCGGCGGCTGAAGCAGTTGGGGACCCGGTCACGCACGAGGAGAACCCGCGGGTTCCCGAGGGCGCCGCGTGGACGGAGGCGTACTTCCCGTCCTCGGACGGCAGTGGTGTCGAGCTGCACGCCGACGTGCTCCGCCCGGCACACCTGCCGGCCGAGGCGAAGACGCCCGTGATCCTCTCGGTGGGCCCCTACTTCGCGCACGCGGGTCAGACGGGTCCCGAGGGGTGGGACAGGGTCGGACCGTCGGCGCGTTTCCAGGACTTCATCGACGGCGCCGACCTGATGGCGCGCGGCTACACCTTCGTGATGGTCGACCTGCGCGGCTTCGGCGGCAGCACCGGGTGCCTGGACTGGGTCGGCCCGGGCGAGCAGGCCGACGTCCGGGCAGCCATCGAATGGGCGGCCGGCCAGCCCTGGTCGACCGGCAAGGTCGGCATGTACGGCAAGTCGTACGACGCCGTCACCGGGTTGGTGGGCAACAACCTCAAGCGGGAAAGCCTGAAGGCGGTCGTCGCGCAAGAGCCAGTCTGGGACATGTACAACTACTTGTTCAGCAACAAGGTTCCGCGCCCCAACGTCACGGGCACGCCGGAGGCGTACAACTCGATCGCGACGATCCCTTCGATGGCTGACGACAGCGACCGGTACAAGGCGAACGCGGCATACGAGGAGAGTCATCCGCAGTGCCTGAGCGACAACCTCACCAACAACAACAACCCCGACCCGCACTCGGCGTACTGGAGAGCCCGCAATCTGGCCGCTCAAGCGGCGGGCACCAGGACGCCGTTATTCGTGACCCAGGGGTTCATCGAGCCCAACACCAAGCCTGAGGACATGGAGGAGTACCTCGACAACCATCGGAGTAGGGAACGCGGTTGGCTCGGCCAGTGGGAGCACGTGCGGGGCAACGACACCGACGCCAACGGCCGGCTGTTGCAGGGGCGTGCCGGCTGGTTCGACGAGGTGATGCGCTTCTATGACCAGTACCTTCGCGGTATCGCCCCGTCGGTGACCGACCCGGCGTACGCCGTCGAGGACAGCCTCGGCCGCTGGCGTGCCCAGCCGACCTGGCCTGTGATCGCGACGTCGTACGACGCACGGCTCTCCTCCGGCCAGTACGTCGACGACGGAGGCGGCTCGACGGCGACCGCCCAGGCGGATGGTGGCCGCTGGGACATGGAGCACGCGCCGCGGATCGAGCCGCTGTCCGGCGCCGAGAAGAACATGGCCAAGCGCGGCGACGCCGCCGCCGGCAGCTTCTGGACCTGGTCCACGCCCGCGCCCCAGACCCTTCGGATCACCGCTACGCCGAGGATCAGGCTCAACGCGAGTACGAGCGGGAACGTGATGGTCCGCCTGTGGGACGTCGCTCCGGACGGCACGGCCACGATGTTCGACGAGAACGTCGCCCTGCTGGAGCGCCGAGGACCGATCTCGTTCGACCTGAAGTCGACCGACTGGACCTTCGAGCGGGGGCACCGGCTGGGGGTCCAGATCGGGACCATCGACTCCGGCCGCTGGCGGGACGTGCCCTCGGGCAACACGATCAAGGTCTCCGACGCGCGGCTGGCCCTGGACGTGCAGGCACCGAGGTTCGACGTGCCGACGCAGGGTGACCGCTCACCGTACTTGGACCAGTACCTCGCGGCCAACACCACCACGCTCGGCAACATCGGTCCCGGCACCTTCCCGCTGAGGGTCTCACGGGGCTGACCAAGCGTCTGCCCGGTACCCCCACGCGGGTGCCGGGCACCCGGCCGACCCGGCGACGGCCCCGAAAGTGACAGACCCCGCAGCATGGTCTTCGCGGAAACCTGCTGCTCCACAATGCAGTCCAGCGGCATGCGAGTACTCACAAAACACCGGCGCGCCGGTGGGGTTGGCGGTGACGCCGAGCAGGTGGGCGCGGCGGCTACCGTGTTCCAGCATGATCAGGGCGTACAGGCGTGTGAGGTTGACCCTGTCCACATACAGGAAGTCGACGGCGACGATGTGCTCGGCCTGAGCGGCGCGAGCAGGAGAGCGCGCGGCCGGACCTGGAGCACGCGGCGCGGCTGGAACCCGGGGACGAGGACATCCGGGCCCTGCTTTCGACAATTCGAGGGGGATCCGTGCAGGAGTACCGCCACTTGCGCGACCGACATGGGGTGACCTGGGGTGAGGAACTGATCCCCTACGTCGGAGAGGTGGCCACGAGCGCCTACCTCATGAACGGCCACGACTACTGGGCCGCCTGCTTCCGCCAGCTCGGTGGGGCGCGCCGCGACATGGACGCGCGGATGGGCGAGCTCGACCTGGACCGCGTGGTGCGGGACGCGCTGGGCGGCGACGTCCCGGACAACCTGGCGGCCTTGCGGCTCACTCCCGAGGGCGTCCGGCTGGAGGCCCGGATGCTGGCCGTACTGGACGACACGCCGCTTCGGACCACGCTGCTGCTGGACTCCGGCACAGCGGAGGAGGTCACCGTGATCGTGGACGGCGTCGCGCACGTCGTTCCACCGGGAGGTGCTGAACTGGTGGCGATCACCAGCGCCAGCACGGTGATCGCCGGGGAGCGGATCGACCTCTCCGGCCTCGCCAGGAGAGCATCCGCGGCCCGGGTGCGGCTGCGGGCCGGGTTCCCGTGCAGGTGGACCGTCACCGGCGAGGGCGGGCAGGGCTGGTATCCGCAGGGCGCCGTTCGTGCGGTGGATGCCCACCTGCGACCGTATTTCCACGGGGACGACCTGGTGGTGGACGTCCCCGCCGAGCCGCTCACTGTGTCCGTGACGCGCGGCATGGAGTACGGCTCGGCCACGGTGGAGGTGGCCCCGTCGCCGGGAGAGGAGCTGACCGTCGAGCTGACCCCCGAACGCATCCACGACGCGGCCGCCCGCGGCTGGTACGGCGGCGACCTGCACGTCCACCTCAACTGGATGGGCGACGACCCGGCGACCCCCGAGCGTGCCGCCGCCGCGCAGATCGGCGAGGACCTGCACGTGCTCAACCTGGTCGCGGGCAACGTGGCGGGCGAGCGCGTCTATGACCGGGAGCTGCTGGAGGAGTGGGTCGGGCGGGACCTGCCGTGGTCCGACGAGAGGCACGTCGCCCGGTTCGGCGTGGAGTACCGCAATGACCTGCTCGGCCACGTCAGCGCCTTCGGCCTCGCCGACGTGCCCGCCCGTTTCCACAGCGGCTTCGGCGACAGTCCGGACGCGCACCCCAACAGCGCGCCGCTGGCGGAGCTGCGCGGCCTGGGCGCGATCACCGGCTACGGTCACCCGTTCCACACCGATCTGAGCGAGACCGACCCTCCGGAGCGGGCCGTGGCCGCCGGTCGCAACTGCTCGGCCAGGGAGATCGTGGTGGACGCGGCGCTCGGCCTGATCGACAGCCTGGACGTGCTCAATCACTCCTCCATCCAGGCGACCGCCGTGGTCTACCGCCGGCTCGTCGGGGCCGGCAACCGGCTCGCGGTGACCGCCGGCACCGACGCGGTCCTCTCCATCTCACGGCGCGGCACCGCCTCCAGCCCGCCCGGCTGGGAGCGGGTGTACGCCCGGGTCGACGGGCCGCTGACCGCGCAGTCCTTCGCCGAGGCCGTACGACGGGGACGCACGTTCGCCACCACGGGACCCTGGCTCGAACTCGACGTCGGCGGCCACCAGCCGGGCGACACGGTCCAGGCGGCCGAAGGCGACACGATCGTGATCGCCGCGCGGACCATCGGCCCCGAGGTGGAGTGGCTCCAGCTCAGGACCGCCGACGGCGTCCTCGCGGAAGGCGGCCCCGGCCTGCTCACCGCCGAGATCGTCGTACGCGAGCCGACGTACGTGGTGGCCGTGGCGGGAGGCGGGCCGCATCCCCGGTCCCTGCATCCTGCGGGGGTCTACGCGCACACCAGCCCGGTGTACATCGCAGATCACATCGCCCGGCGGGCCGATGTCGAGTGGTGCCTTCGCTGGCTGGAGCTCCTGGAGCCGCTGCTGGAATCGGACGGCAAGTTCAGCACGGCCGCGCAGCGCGCGGCGCACCGCGATCTGCACGAACGAGCCCGCGCGGTGTACGAGGCCAGGCTCCATGCTGCGCGCCGCCTACCTCGCGGAGGCGCCTGAAGCGGGCCGGCGCTACCTCGAACGGCCGGGGGCCCGAGGTCGGGCGCCCTGCGCGGCCTGCTCATGCCGTACCGGCAGTGTCCTCTTCGGCGCTCAGCCCGAACGGGTCCAGAAGCCTTACGGATGACGACCAGGCCGGAATCCGTGGGCCTCGACCATGGCCACCGCCTCGGCGAAGCCGTGCACGAGCGCGGCCGGGCTGCGGGCATCGATCCCGGAGTTACCGCGTGCCCGGCCACCGACGCCGCGCTCGGCCGTCCGGCCACCGCCTCCTCGGCCGAGCGGGCCATCCAGGCCTCACCCGACGGCTCGACGTGGAGCACGCTGAAGACCGTCACCGGTGCCACCGGTGGCGGGCAGGCAAGGACGGGCACGGCCTCTCCGTGACGATCGGCCGCAACGGCGCCGCCAAGCTGTACGTGGTCTCCACTTCGACGATCTTCGGGGCGGTGACGCCGTACAGCGGACCCGACGACCGCTGGGAGTCCGTACCCGCGGGCCGCCGCAGGCTCCCCTCCTGGCGGGGGTGGCTGCCCACGGCTCGACGCCGGTCCCGGTCAGCCGAGGTGCGGCTTCGAGCGCCTCGGCGGTTCAGACGCGCACCACCGCGGTGTGGGCGTGCCCGCGGCTGCCACCGACTTCCACCTTGACCGCGCTCTTGGCCCTGCGCACGCTGCGGTCGCTTTCCTTGACCGATTTCACCGGCCAGGGCAGCGTGATCTTCACCTCGTCGGCGGTCCTGGACGGGTCGGAGACCGCGAGCCGTACCTGCTTGTGGTCGCGGCGGATCAGCAGCGTGCATGGGCCGTCGGCGGCGAGCGGTCCATCCGCGGTCTCGACGGTCCCCGCGCGCCAGAAGACGGCGGCGAGCACGTTGTCGCGGGAAATGGCCTGCGCCGCTCCGGAGTTGGCGAGGATCTCGATCCGCCGGCCGTAGGCCGCGGTCTGCGCGATGGAGGCGTCGGGCAGGACGGCATAGGCGTAGCGTGCCTTGCGCGGATCGACGCCGTGGTCGATGAGGATCGTCGTGTAGTGCCTGGTGACGGGGGTCTTGTCGCCTCCGGTGGTGGCACCCTTGTCGATGTCCCGCCAGCGGCCGGTGCGCTTCTTGCGGATCACCTTCGCGTCGACGCCGTCGAGCAGCGCGTAGCCGGCCACACCGGACAGGTGGACCCAGCCGTCTCCCCGGGTCAGCGGCGGATGCCTGTCGTGGGTGTTGCGGTTCTCCACGATGGTCTCGATGCGGCGGCCGTCGGAGGCGGCGATGCCGGTGCCGAGGGCGATCACCGCGTCATCGAGGAGGAACCACGCCTTCTTGGCCCGCAGCGAGGAGCCGTCGGCGATCAGCTTCATGGCCGCCACGCCGTATTCGCCGTCGAGTGCCACGCCGCCCGCCCACGGGGTGGGCGGCAGGCGACGCTTGCCGTGCGGGAGATCGGCGCGTCTGCGGGTGTCGACCGTCGTGCCCGGCAGCCGGTACGGGTCGATCGTGGGCCACAGGTCATCGTTCCAGTGGGTGAGGTCGCCGGTGTAGAGGTAGGTCATGCCGTCGCCGGTGTACCAGCCGTGCTGGTTCTCCCGGTTCATGGCCTCGGCCGCGCCGATGCGCTCGGAGCTCATCGCGATCGCGTAGGCCCAGGTGGGACGGCGGTGCACGACCCGGTCCATGTCGGGGAAGACGTACGTGCCCGTCGTGCGCGGGCCGACCGGCACCGACGGGTCCTCCAGCAGGGCCTTGGCCCGTGCGATGCTCGCCAGCGGCGCGAGCGTGTCGTAGGGGATGGCCTGGTTGCGGGTGAGCCAGCCCTTCACCAGCGGTCGCCAGCGCCGGGCATAGCGCTCGGGCGCCGCCTCCAGCAAGGTGAGGATGGCCTCGACCGCCTTCTGCCCCGAGTGGTAGTCGCGGTGGCCCTGCACCGAGATCTGCCGGCCGCGTACGCAGTCCATCATCAGCCCGTCGAAGATGAACGGCGCAAACGAGCGGTCCACGATGTCGTAGGCGTTCCCGATTCCGGCGATCTCCCACGGTGACGTCGCGAGCATGGCGATCAGCTTGGCCACGCTCTCCAGGTAGTCCACGCCGTAGCTGCCGGTGTAGGGGTACACGTCGTGCTGGATGAACGACCCGTCACGGTAGAAGCCGTCGCCTGGGCCCGCGGTCGGCCGCAGCAGGTCGGAGACCGCGTCGCTGGCCCGCTTGATGAGGCGTGCGTCGTGGGTGAGCAATCCGCGCATCGCCACCGCCATGGCCTTGCCCGCCCGGTTGGCGCCGGTCTCGACGACGCCGGGGTGGCTGACGCGGCGCTCGGGGTCGGGGCACCAGCGGCGTAACGGGCGCAGCCAGCGCTCGAGGCGGTCCTTGGGCAGGCCGTCGTACAGCAGGGCGCAGGTGTCGGTCAGCGAGCGGGGGACGCCGATCTCCCACCAGAACCAGTTGCTGCCCCGCGGGTCGAACCCCTCGTGGTAGGCGTGCTCGTACAGGAAGTCCAGCGCACTGACCGCGGTCTCGGCGACCTGCCTGTCCCCGTGCATGGCGGTGCCCGGCGTGGCCCAGCCCAGCGCCAGTGTGCGCATGCGGTTGTAGGCGCGGTTGAAGTTGCCCGTCCGGGGGTCCTCGAGCGGCAGGTCAGGCCACAGGCTCGGGCGGTCGGGGGTGGGCTTCAGCTTGCGCAGCACCGCATTGGCCGAGCCCTCGATCGCCTGCGTCTTGTCGGTGTAGGCGGAGTTGTACGACCCGCCGGCCAGCAGGCTCACCCACCGCTCACGCGCGGCGTCGAACGCGGCGGCGCCGACCGCCTCGGCCGGTCTGTCCCACAGGGCGAGGCCGGCCACGGCCGCGGCGCCCAGCAGGGCGGACCGGCGACTGAGGGGGTGGGTCATGGAGGCCTTTCCGACAATCGGGCAAATACCAGATGAAAAGATCATATGCCGACAAGCGGGTGGATCATTTCGACTCTGCGACGGTGAGGTGCTTGCCGGTAGTCGTCTAGCTCACTGGGTGTGACGGCGCGGAGGTGAGGGTGTCCCAGGCGGCCATCGCGCAGGTGATGACCGTTTCCAGCTCGGCGCGGGTGGCGCCGTCGCGGGCTTGTACGGATAGGCCTTGCACCACGGTGGTGTAGTAGCGGGCGAGGGCGTCGAGGCCGGCGGGCGGCTCGGTGAGGTCGCCGTCGGTGACGCCGCGGGCGAGCCGGTCCTTGACGGTGGTGAGCATGTCGCGCCGCAGGTCGGCCAGGAACTCCCGGACCGCGTGGTTTTCCACGGCACCGATGGGCGCGGCGAGGATGAGCATGCAGTAGTGCGGGGTGTCCGGGCGGGTGATCTCATCGGCGGTGGCGCGCAGCATGGCGTGGATCGCGGCGCGTGTGGTCGGTTGTTCGCGCAGCGCGCGTCTGGGCGGCTCGCCTGAGGTCGTGCCGTAGAGCGCCATGACCTTGCGGAACAGGTCCTCCTTGCTGCCGAAGCAGGCGTAGATGCTGGCCGAGGCGATTCCCATGGCCTGGGCCAGGTCGTTGAGCGAGGTGCCCTCGTAGCCCCGTTCCCAGAACAGGTCCAGCGCCTGGCGCAGGGCGGCGTCCGGGTCGAATGTGCGCGGCCTGCCGCGAGTGGTCATCGGGATGCTTCTCCGTACTTGTTTGTCGTTCGATCAAGTTTACCTTGACCTACCTTGGACGGCCGTGCCACGATTTGTTGGTCGTTCGATAAATAAAGAGGGAGCCGACGCCGTGAGCATTCCTGCAACCATGCGTGCCCTGCAGCAGACATCACTGAACGGCCCGCAGGACCTGCGCCTGATCACCGACGCGCCGGTGCCGAGCCCAGGCCCCGGCGAGGTCCTGATCCGTGTCACCGCCGCCGGTGTCAACTTCGTCGACATCTCACAGGCCCGCGGCACGTTCGCAGGCGGCCCGCAGCCGCCGTATCTGGCGGGCATCGAGGGCGCCGGTGAAGTCACCGCCGTCGGTGACGGGGTGACCGATCCGGAGCCCGGCGCCCACGTCATCGGCGTCGGCGTCAGAGGCGGCGCCTTCGCCGAGTACATGGTGCTGCCCGCGGCGGCAGCGGTCCCCGTGCCGGCGGGCTGGGCCGACGAGCAGGCGCTGGGCCTGGTCGTGAACTGGCCGACCGCGCTGGCGGCGCTCAAGCCACTGGGCGGCATCGCCGCAGGGCAGACCGTACTGATCCACGCCGCTGCGGGCGGGACCGGCCAGGCCGCGGTGAAGATGGCCAAACACTACGGTGCGACGGTGATCGCCACGGCATCGCCAGGCAAGCACGAGGTGGTACGGGCTCTGGGCGCCGACCACGTCATCGACTCCCGCGGCACCGACATCGCCGCCGACGTCCTGCGGCTGACCGACGGTGCGGGCGTCGACCTGGTACTGGAGTCGGTCGGCGGCGCCACCCTGGATGCCAGCCTGGCCGCGACCAAGCGGGTCACCGGCCGGGTCGTCGTCTACGGCCTGGCAGGCGGCGAAACCGCGATCACCAACTGGGAACTGGTCTACAAGCACCAGGTCCACGTCATCGGCCTGAACATCGGCACCCTGATCCAGGCCGCGCCGCAAATCTTCGGCGAGGTCATGGGCGAGTTGTTCGGGCTCCTCGCGGCCGGGGTGCTCGGCCCCGGCCGGCCCACCGTGCATGAGCTGGCCGAGGGACCGAAAGCACTCGCGGAACTGGAAGCGCGGACCACCGTGGGCAAACTGGCGCTACTGCCCTGAACTCGGGATCAGACGGTTTCCCGACAGGCTGCCGACCGGCCCCAGAGAACAGGACGACAGGGGAGTCCCTGCTCCGGCAGCGGCACGTCCTCACCGAGGCCGGGCTGCTGGTCCGATACGACCGCGCCCGCGTCCTGCTCGACACCTGAGCCGGGCTCGACCTGCGCCAGTTGCGCCACGGCGCCGCCACCATCTCGGAGAGGCCGAAGTCCCGCTGGAGCTCATCATGGGCAGGACCCGGCACAAGAACCCCCGCACCGCCATGCGCCACGTCAAACCTGGCGCCGAAGCCATCGCCAAAGTCACCGAGGTCTGGCACCTCGCCGCCGCACTCACCGCAGTTGGCCCGGAGCTCCGTCCGCTACGGCAAGCCGCCACCTAGCTGATCGGGACGGTGAGGCGGCGTCTGGTGGGTGGTAGCTCCCTGCGCTCGCCGAGGAGGGTCATGAGCTGGTCCATGGCCACCTCGCCGAGCTTCTCGCCGTCCACGTCGATCGAGGGGACGTCGCTCAGGCCGAGGCTCTCGACGATCATGCGCTCCGAGCTGACCACGACATCGCGGATTCCGCGGCTGAGCAGGGCGAACATGAGGCCGAGGCCGATCGAGGTCGCGTAGGGGACTACGGCGGTGGCGCGGGCGTCCACCACGGCCTCTGCCGTCTCCACTCCGGCGGCGAACGTCGAGGGGTAGGGGCCGAGCATGGTCAGCGTCGCGCCGCTCGACTCGGCCGCGGCGCGGATGGCTGCCTGGCGCTGGCGATCCTGCCAGGAACCCGCCGGGCCGCCGATGTAGACGATGCGCTCGTGGCCCTTCTCGGCGAACCAGCCGACGAGCGCGCCGAAGGCGGTCGCCGTGTCGGCGACTGCCGAGGTCATGCCCTCGATCTCGCGGTCGATCAGCACGGTCGGCTTGTACGACGCGGCGGCGCGGACGATCTCGTCCGAACCTCGGGGCGCGGTGAGCAGGAAGCCGTCGACCTGGTGCGCGAGTTGCTCGACCGCGGCGAGCTGGGCTGCGTGCTCCAGAGAGTGCACCGCTATGGTCAGCTGCATGCCCGAGCCGGCCGCGCGCGCCTGGGCACCGCCGATGATCGGGGTGAAGAAGGTGTTGTCGAGCGTGGGCACCACGACAGCGACCACCCCGGTCCTCCCGCGGGCCAGCTGAGTGGCTGCCCGGTTGGGGACGAATCCGAGCCGCTCAGCGGCTGCGCGGACGCGGGCCACCGTTTCCGGGGCGGCCAGGTCAGGCCGGCCCAGGGCGCGGGAGGCCGTCGCCTTGGAAACCCCGGCCAGCGCGGCGACGTCCGCGAGTGTCGGCACTGATCCTCCTTGAGTCGTTTACACGGAATTCACACGGGGGTTTGTGCGCGAGGCCGCTCATAATCTATGGTCAGGCTCGTGGAACCGGTTCCGCAACCGGTTCCAAGCAAGCGTACGCCACGGAGAAAGGACGCCGACATCTCCCCCAAATCGGCCCTTCTACTGGTGCCTGGTCTCGTCCTTCTCGTCGCGGGTTTCCTCATCCCCTCCGCCGCGATGCTCTTCGCGCCGCCGGACGTGCCGACCAGCGATATCTTCGCGCGCTTGGGCGAAATGCTCACGGACCCCTACGACCTGGAGGTGATCGGGCGCACGGTCGGGCTGGCCCTGGCTGTCACGATCATCTGCGTCGTCCTCGGCTTTCCCATCGCCTACTGGCTCGCCCGCTCGCCGTCACGCTGGAGCGGGGTCTTCCTGGCAGTAGCGATCTTCCCATTGATGCTGAGCAACGTGGTGCGGACGTTCGGCTGGCTGGTGATTCTCGGCTCCAAGGGGGCGCTCGGCCGGCTACTGGTCCAGCTCGGCATCGTCGACGTGGCGCCGCAGCTGCTCTACACCAAGCTGGCGATCGTCCTCGGCCTCACCCAGCTGTTCCTGCCGCTGGCGATCATCTCCTGCTACTCGGCCGTCGCCCAGGTCGACCCTGGCCTGGACGACGCCTCGCGCGGGCTCGGCGGGAGCAGGATCCGTACGATGTGGAGCGTCGTCATCCCGCTGACCATGCCGGGCATCGTGGTGGCCGCCACCCTGGTCTTCGCGGGGTCCGTCACCGCCTACACCACGCCCTATCTGCTCGGCGGGTCCAGCCAGCGGATGCTCTCCACACAGCTCTTCAACTACGCGAGCACCACGGTCGACTGGGCCTCCGCCTCCGCGACGGCGCTCATCATGACGGTCCTGGTCTTCCTGGTCTCCGGGCTGTCCTCGCTGATCGGGCGGAAGGGGGCCACCTCATGAAGCGGCCGATCACAGCGGCGCTCGCGGTCATCGGCTACGTCATCATGATCGTGCCGATCATCTTCGTGGTCGCCACCGCTTTCACGGCGGGAAGCACCCTGAGGTTCCCGCCCGACGGGATCTCGCTGCGCTGGTTCGACGAGGCGCTCGGCTACGAGCCGTTCATCGAGGCCGCGATCTCCAGCCTGGAGCTCGCCGTACTCGCCACAGCGCTCGCGCTGCTGATCGGCGTGCCTGCGACGCTCGCCGTCCACCGTGGAAAGCTCCCTGGTAAGAGCCTGGTCGAGGGGTTGTTCCTGTCGCCGCTCATCGTCCCTGAGCTGGTCGTCGGCCTCGCGCTGTTCCAGCAGCTGATGATCGGCATGGACCTGGACAACTTCAGCACCCTGCTGGTCGGGCACACGGCGCTGATGCTGCCTTACGCGGTGCGCGTGACCGGCGCCTCGCTCGCGCTGGCCGACCCCGTGCTGGAGGAGGCCGCCCGGGGTCTCGGCGCCTCGCCGCTGCGCGCGTTCTTCAACGTGACGTTGCCCGTCCTGCGTCCGGGGATCTTCTCCGCCGGGCTGCTCAGCGTGGTCACGTCGTTCAACAACGTGCCGCTGTCGCTGCTGCTGCAGGGACGCGACTTCCGGACGCTGCCGGTGACGATGCTCGACTACGTGCAGCAGTCCTATGACCCGATGGTCGCCGCCGCTTCCACCCTCATCCTGGCCGCCACCGTGGTCATCGCGGTGATCGCCGAGCGCACGGTCGGATTCGCCAAGATCTTCGGAGGGATCAATCAATGACCGCCGCCGCCGAGTTGATCGGAGTCACCCAGAAGTTCGGCTCCTTCACCGCCGTCGATGAGATCGACCTCACCGTGCCGTCAGGAAAGCTCACGACGCTGCTGGGCCCGAGCGGCTGCGGCAAGACCACCACGCTCAGGATGATCGCGGGCTACTCGGCACCGACGTCGGGGACGATCCGCATCGACGGGGTCGACAGCACGCGCACGCCGCCGGAGAAGCGGGATCTGGGGATGGTCTTCCAGTCGTACGCGCTGTTCCCGCACATGACGGTGGCCGACAACGTCGGTTACGGGCTCAAGCTGCGCAAGGTGCCATCCGCGGAAAGACGGTCGCGGGTCATGGAGACGCTCGAGCTCGTCGGGCTCGCGCACCTGGCCGACCGCAAGCCGAAGAAGCTCTCCGGCGGGCAGCAGCAGCGGGTGGCACTGGCCAGGGCGATCGCGATCAGGCCCAAGCTCCTGCTGCTGGACGAGCCGCTGTCCAACCTCGACGCCCGCCTGCGCGTCCAGATGCGGGCCGAGATCAGGCGCATCCAGGCGGAGACCAAGCTGACCGTCATCCTCGTCACCCATGACCAGGACGAGGCGCTGGAGATGTCCGACGAGATGGTCATCATGAACCAGGGCAGGATCGTGCAGCAGGGCGCTCCTCAGCAGGTCTTCCCCCGTCCGGCCGACCGCTTCGTCGCCGAGTTCCTCGGCTACGAGAACTTCCTCACCGCGGCCGACGGCACCCCTCTGACCATCCGGCCCGAGCACCTGCGCATCGTCGAGAAAGGTCACGGCCTCGACGCGACGGTGGCCGACGTGGCCTTCCGCGGCGTCGACCTGCTGGTCTCGCTCGACGTGGTCGACCCGTCGGGCGCGACCGTCAGGCTGCTCGCCGACGTACGCAGTGGCGCGACCCTGACACCCGGATCGAGCGTCGCGGTGATCGCGCCAGACGACCAGCTGGTCCCACTCCCCCGCTGAAAGCCCTCTGAAAGAAGGAACGACCCCATGCCCACGCGCCGTGCCGTACTGGCCGCTGCTCTGACAGTGCTCGCCGCAGCCGGATGTTCCGGCTCCGGCTCCGGTGAGAAGCAGGCCGATCAGAACACCATCGTCGTCAGCACCTTCCCCTTCGGGGTGAAGGAGTTCGAGCAGGCGGTCGTCGCCCCGTTCACCAAGCAGACGGGAATCAAGGTCGAGCTGGACACCGGCTCCAACGCCGACCGGTTGTCGAAGCTGAAGCTCGCCAAGGGTGAGCCGGAGGCGGACGTGGTGCTGATCTCCGACTACTTCGCCGCACTCGGGCAGAAGGACGGCCTCTTCCAGAAGGTCGACGTGCCCAACATCAAGGAGCTCGCGCCGTTCGCGACCGAGGGCGCCTACGAGGGGCCGGCCTACACGCACCAGCTCAACGGGATCATCTACAACACCGGCAAGCTCAGTCAGAAGCAGGCCGCCGACTGGGCGCTGTTCGCGAACGCGGCGAACAAGGGAAAGGTCGCACTTCCTGATATTTCGGTGACCGCCGGACAACTCATGATCTCGGGGGTGGGTGAGTCGTACGGCAAGGGCCCCTACGACATCGACACCTCGTTGAAGACCCTGGCCGGCTGGGCGCCGAACATCCTGCAGTTCTACACCTCCTCGACCGAGGTCACGAACCTGCTGACCCAGGGCGAGATCGTCGCTGCCGACGCGCTGAGCGGCTTCGCCACCAAGCTTGTCACCTCGGGCGAGCCGATCGCCTGGACGGCTCCCGCCAAGGGCCGGTACATGGCCACCAACCGGGCGATGATCCCCAAGGGCGCGCGCAACCAGCAGGGAGCGGCGAAGTTCATCGACTACATGCTGTCGGCCGAGGCGCAGAGCGCCATGGCGAAGGCCGTCGGTGACCTGCCCACGAACCCGAAGGCCGAGATCCCGGCCGACATCGCCAAGGTGACGGGCGAGGCGGCGAAGGACCCCGTGGCCGCCGGGTTCAAGACCCTCGACCCCGCCCAACTCGTCGACACCCGCGCCACCTGGGTCGACCGCTTCACCCGCGAGGTGGCCGGCAAGTGAACCTTGACCTGATGCCGAAGGTCGATCTGCACTGCCACCTCATCGGCACCGTGCGCGCCTCGACCTTCGCCGACCTGGCCAGGCGGGAGGGGCTCGACCTGCCCGACACGCCCGAGCGGATCTACGCGGATGTGAACTCGCTTCCGCCGGACCCGGCACTGTACCTGAACACCCGGATCCCGGTTCCGCAGGGCAGGAGCGCGGACGAGCCCGCGGTCTCCTACTCGCTGTTCCAGGTGTCCTCGTGGGTTCTCCAGGTCCTGCGCGACGCTGACGATCTCACCAGGATCACCTATGAGGCGTTCGAGGACGCCCACCGGACCAGCGCGACCAGGCATCTCGAAGTCTCCTTCGACGCGCTGACCGAACATCAGGAGAAGCTCGGCTACGCCACGGTGATCGAGGCGTACGCCGAGGGCATCAGGATGGCAGAACGCGACTTCGGCATGTCGGGCAGGCTCATCGCGGCCATCGACCGGAGCAAGTCGGGCGAGGAGGCGCTCTCCTGGGTGCGCACGGTTGTGGACAACCCGCACGACTACGTGGCAGGGATCGGGCTGGACAACCTGGAGACCGCCGGGCCGCCCGAGCGGTTCGAGGCCGCCTTCCGGCTCGCCGGTGAGGCCGGGCTCCGCCGTACTGCTCACTCCTCCGAGCACGCGCCCGTCGCCGCCAACACGGTCACCTGCCTCGACCTGCTCGGATGCGACCGGATCGACCACGGCTACTTCGTACTCGAGGACGACGAGGTCGTCGCCAGGGTCAGGGACGAGCAGATCCCCTTCACTGTCATCTCGACCACCTCGCGTCGCTCGTGGCGGCCGTGGCGGCGGGCGTCGATCGCGGCGATGCTCGAGGCCGGGCTCAACGTCATTCCCGCTTCCGACGACCCTGGGATGTTCCCGACGTCGCTGGCGAACGAGTATCGGATCCTCTCCGATCAGCTCGCCGTACGGGATGAGCGGTTGCGTGCGATGGCGCTGGCCGGGGTGGAGGCGTGCTGGCTGCCGGAGCCTGAGAAGGACGCGCTGCGCAAGCGCTTTGAGAGCGAACTCGCGAGCGTGGAGTGATCGGCATGCTGCGTCAGGCATAGATACAAGCTTGCATCTATGCTGGTAGCCTCGTCGTATGGTCGATCCTGCGAAGCGCCCGTCCGCTGCCCAGACCGCGTACACGGTGACCAAGGAACTGATCCTGTCCGGTGAGCTGCCGGGCGGAAGCCTCCTCAGTGAGGGTGAGATCGCGGAACGGGTACGCGTGAGCAGGACCCCCGTCCGGGAGGCGTTCCTGCGCCTGGAGTCGGAGGAGCTGCTGGTGCTTCACCCCAAGCGCGGCGCGGTGGTGGTGCCGGTGCCGCCGGGAGAGGCGGCGGACGTGCTGGAGCTGCGGCTGGCACTCGAGCGGTCCGCGGCCGAACGCATCGCACGCACCGGCCTACCGGACGAACACCACCAGAAGATGCGGGACCTGCTGGGGCGTCAGCGCGCCCTCGCCGAGGTGGCGGACATCGACGGATTCGCCGACGCGGACGAGTCGTTTCACCGGTGCATCGTCGAAGCGTCCGGAAACCGGCTGGCCAGCCGGTTCTACGCCACTCTGGGTGACCGGCAGCGGCGGATGAGCATCTCCGCGCTGCGCCCGCGGCCGGACCGGCTGTCTCTGCTGGCCGACGAGCATGAGACCCTGCTGGATCTTCTCCGCGGCGGCGCCAGCTCCGCCTTCGCCTCGGCCCTGCTCGGTCATCTCACAGCGACGCACGGCTCGCCGTACACGGCCGCCCGCGACGACGGCTGAAGCCTCGACGGTCCAGCACGGCATCGACCGTACCCAGCACCCGATATGCGAAGGTCTGCCCCTCTCCATGCTCGAAACCCAGCAGGCTGTCCCACCGCCTGCCAGCGCGCCCCGGCCAGACTCCTGGCGGACCGTCGCCGCGGCGATGTTCGTCTGCGGGTGGGGCGGCAACCAGTTCACGCCGCTCCTGCTGATGTATCGCCAGCTGGGCGGCTACTCCGCGCTCAGCGTCGACGCCTTCCTCGGTGCGTACGTCGTCGGGCTCGTGCCGGGGCTCCTCCTGGCCGGGCCCGTCTCGGACCGGCGCGGGCGACGCCCGGTACTCGTGGCCGGCACCGTCGCCTCGGCCGTCGCGAGTCTGGTGCTCTGCTTCGGCGGCCAGAGCGCCTGGCCCATCTACGCGGGCCGGCTGATCACCGGCATCGCGGTCGGCATCGCCATGTCGGTCGGCAGCAGCTGGGTGAAGGAGCTTGCGACCGAGGACGACAGCGGACTCCCGGCACGCCGCGCCTCACTGTGCCAGACAGCGGGATTCGGCCTCGGCGCAGGTGTCGCGGGCGTGGCGGCCCAGTGGGGACCGTGGCCCATGGTGACCCCGTACGGCGTCCACCTTCTCCTCACCCTGGCGATACCCGTGCTGCTCCTGCGGGTGCCGGAGACACGGCCGCCGCTCCCGCACACGGCAGGGCTCCGGGAACTCCTCACGACACTGGTGAACGACCTGCGCGTCCCCGCCCCCGCCCGCAAGCGGTTCCGGCTGGTGGTCCTGCCGATGGCGCCATGGGTGTTCGGCTCGGCCGGATTGGCGTACGCGGTCATGCCCCAGCTCGTCGGCTCCCATGTGGGGCACTGGGGCCTCGTGTACGCAACCGGGCTGACCGTGCTGACCC
Source organism: Nonomuraea sp. CA-141351 (assembly GCF_050944675.1). Lineage (NCBI taxonomy): Bacteria > Bacillati > Actinomycetota > Actinomycetes > Streptosporangiales > Streptosporangiaceae > Nonomuraea > Nonomuraea sp. CA-141351. The sequence continues at coordinate 5,063,132 of NZ_CP191982.1, read as the reverse complement.
TGGGCATGGGCGCGGCCGTGCAACCCGTCGCCAAGAAACTGCACAGTGGAACGGGAACCCGCGCCGGACGGGCTCCCGTCGCGGCGATGACGGTGATGCTCCTCGGCGCGGCGCTGTGCGCGGCGAACGCGGTGCTGCTGTCGCCGTGGCTCGCAGCCGCCGCCGCGGCCGTTCTGGGGGCCGGCTACGGCATCGCGGTGGTTTCCGGGCTGCTGGAAATACAGCGCATGGCCGGCGCGGACGACCTGGCCGGCCTGACAGGCGTCTATTACACCTTCGCCTATGCGGGCTTCCTGCTCCCCACCGTGCTGGCCACCTTGTCGAGGTGGCTCTCCTACCCGGTCATGCTGACGGCGGTGGCCGCCGCCGCCCTGGTCTGCCTGGGCCTCGTCGTGACCGGCGCCCGCGTCACGGCGACGGCGGCCTCGGCAACGAAATGAGGCTCGAGCGGTCGCTCAACGCATCCGCCCAGGTCACAGCAGAACACATCCACCGACATTTCATGCTAAAGGTCGATATATTTGCCCGGCTGGCCGCATACTGGTGTCGATGAGGCCTACTCAAGCCGCGGCCCGGCGACGCCTGCCCACCAGCCCCTTCAACGTTCCCGACGTCCCTCCTCCCCCTGTCGAGCAATTCGTGGCGGGAGACCAGGTCAGCCATGACAAATACGGCCTCGGCCGGGTCATCGCCGTCGAGCAGAACATCGCCGTCATCGTCGATTTCGGCGCGGAGACGTACCGCATTGCCGCGCCGTACCCCAAGCTCATGAAGCTGTGACGACGCACCCTCGATCCGGGGCGCCCGTGCGGCCCGTCTGTACCGAGCAGGACCGTGGAGCGTGGCAACGCGATCATTCACCGCGCTGGCACGGGTTGGCGCACGCGGTGAAGCGCAGGGCAAGGCGTATGGTGGATTGACCTGAGACTTTCCGCATGTCGGCACTCGCGTCGGCATCGCCTCGGGCGTAGCCGGCTCTCGGGCCGGAGACAGGCGGCACGCCAGATGCCGAACCATCATCAGTTCATCGCGACCCTGGTTCTCCAGCCGGCCCGGGTGTTCCTGGAGCCGACCCTGACCAGGGACGGAACGCTCGACGGCGCCTGGTGGCCCTACTCCACCGACCTCAACCGCGAATTGCCCGCCCTCGTCAGCAACCTGCAGGATCGGCTCGGCCCCATCCTGCGGGTCCGCCTGGATGTGACCGCATGGGACGACGTCCCGGCGCACCTCCTCATCGACGGCCGTTTCCTGCGGGTCAGCGGCTTCTGCGCGACGCCGAACACGATCCGCGTGATCCGGGGCAGCCAGGACGGATTCATGCTTCTGGTCATCCCGCCGGACACCTCCGTGCCCGTCGCCACAGCCGCGATGACCACCGCCGCCCGCACGGGCAACACGCTGACGGCGAGCGAGATCCTCCTCCGATGCCACTCACCTGCGCGTGGACCGGACGAGGGCATGAGGATGCGTCGCTACCGCGGTTGCGACCGAGAGGCCGTGCTCGCGCTGGCCGACGCCGACCGCCTGCCCGGCCAAGCGGCATGCTCACCCGGCACGCTCGACCAGGCCATAGCTGGAACCTCTCCGCACGATCCCGCCCCATGGGCAGAGCTCCAACAGCCCACGACCGATGTTCTGGTAGACCCGGACGGCCACGTCGCCGGTGCGGTGTCGTACGCCGTACATCGACACCACAACGCCGGCCAGATCCTTTGGCTGCACGCACGAGAGGTCCCGGACGTCGTCGAAACACTCGTTTCCCACGCGCTGCGCGCCCTCGGCGACAGGGATGTCATCGACGCCTTCACCACCGCGCCGGGTCTGGGGCTGGGAGCCCTGCCGACCGGCCGCCGACCCGTCACGAGCAAGGCGCTGGAGCGCGCCGGGTTCTCCGGACGCGACTCCTGGCGATACCTGCGCCGTACGGCACCACGCGAGATCGACGCCACCACGTACCCGTCGGTCGAGGTGGTCACCAGCACCGCGCCACCGGGATGGTGGCTCAAGGCCCACGGCAACGACTGCTCCGCCGAACTCGTCATCGAAGAGCCGGCGAACGGCCATGGCGTCCTGTGGTGGTTCGGTGCCGACACCCGGCACACGGACGCGATGCTGGAACGCGCGCTGCTACGAGAGGCCGACACCATCCTGCGCGAGCACGAAGCCTCGGAGACCGTCCTCTACGCCGCCGGCGACCCGGAGCCGGACCGGGCTCTCTTCGAGGCGGCGGGCTACACCGAGCTCGACCACCTTGTCACCTACACCCGGCGAGCCACCCTGACCGGCTGACCAGCCACATAGAGTGTCTGTGACGACCGAAGGATTCATCATCAGCGAGCACTCCACGTGATCGAGAGCAAAGCCCGTCCGGTGCGCCGTCGTGTCATCGAGGCAGCAACCTTCGGCACTCGCAACCAACCCCAAGCCGAGATCACCCGGTGGACCTGTCCCCATGGACAGCATGTCAGCCAGGGCTGCGTGACGTGCTACCGATCCGCGGCCGACGCAGATCCGGTCTTGCCGCTGTGGGAGGTCGCGGTGTGGTTCATCTCGCCCCGGCCGATCCCGATCAAAGTCCTGCACGACATACATCGGCACGGCCGCAACTTCGCGCTCGGCCAGCCCTCGACTCCCCTGGTCTTCCTCCTGACCGGTCAAGCCAGAGCCGCCCAGGGGGTGGAGGCGGTGGCGGGCCTGGTCGGGTTCCTTCTGCAAAGCCTGCACGCCGTCGATGACTTCACCGTGACGGAGGTTCGCGCCGTCCACTTCTGACGCGCGCTTTCCTGAGCCAACTTCACCTGCTAGTCCCTGCTGTCGGGGCGGCGCGGAAGGCCTGACCGCAGCGCCGCCCCTCGAGCCCTCGGAGCACCATCAGACATGTGGCGGGTCGGTCGTCGTAAAGGCTCAGGCCAGGTCGGCCGGCTCAGCACGACGAGGAGTCCACCGCCGTCCCCTCGGCGCAGGCCGCGGCGACCAGTGTCGTACGCAGGGCCGTCAGGCTGGGCGGCGTGGTGTTCGCCGGCTCAGTGCCGCCCGCGGGAACCGAGGTCGCCGTAGCCGAAGGCTTGCTCGTCGGCGTGTAGCAGGGGTCGATGAGGTCGTCGCAGGTCGGCGAGGGAGCCGGCTCCGCGTCGCCGTCCTCGGCGACGTACGCGTACCCGAGGAGCTGCGCCGCGCGCTGGCCGTCCATGAGTGGTGCGATCACCGGGCTGCCCGCCGACTCCTCGAAGAACAGGCCTTCGCCGATCGGCGTGTAGACGGACTGGGCATAGGCCAGCTGGGCGGCGTCGGTGACAGGGCGGCCGAGGAGCTGCTGCCGTTCCGCCAGGTTGTGGACGAACATCAGGCCGGTGCCCGCCGTGCCGATGGACTCCTTGAGTTCGGCGAGTGTGGTGGTGGCCGGCTGCTCGACCTGGACCCGGATCTTGCCGTCGGCGTACCCCTGACCCAGCCGCCCGGCCAGCACCTTGTCAACGCGCACGACCAAGCCGGCGTAACGCATGGCCGCGTCCGGGCTGTCGTAGGCCACGACGGCCGAGCCACCCGCCGAGTCGTCGGAGGCGAAGGCGATGCCCGGTTCGATGTCCACGACTGTGCCCTGGACGAGCGCTCCGGCGGCCTTGAAGGCGCCGGAGTCGGACGCTCCGGGGACGATGTCGGCCACCGAGTCGAACAGGTACTCCCCGTCGGACATGCTGGTGCCGTAACTCAGCCGCGCCCAGAAGGAAGGCTCCGGGCTGTTGAGGAACGTGCCTGCGAGGGCGCCGGTGGCGACGGCGGCGACGAGGGTGAGGATCACAGCGAAGCGGTTCTTCATGGTTACCACGCCCCGTTGACGTGCGAGCGGTCGTGGCTGCTGTACGTCGGGGTGGTGGACGTGCCCTGCTTCATACAGGACGTCAGATTGGTGTGCCCGAGGCCGATGGCATGCCCGATCTCGTGGCAGGCCGTCTTCTTGCGGACGGTCGAGCTGGTCATGTCGGCCAGGTCGAAGCGGAGTTCGGCACGGTCGCACAGATACTCACCGCCGATCTGGGCGAGCACTCTGACGCACTTGGTCGTAGCGGTGATGTTGACGCCCGTACTCGAGCCGTCCCAGTCCTTGCCCCAGTAGTCGGTGTAGTAGGCGTCGTACATCACCAGGTCGGTGTGCGTGCCCGCGGTGCTGTCGTAACCGCCTATTCGCAGGTCGGTCTGGTAGTCAAGGTTGGCCATGCCGTAGTCGGCCGCGGTGATCATGTTGCTGGTGAGGGTGGAGCCGTTCCAGTAGACGTCGCGGTTGTCCGTCTTGGGGCAGCACCAGGTGGGGTGGTAGGCGTAGAAACCGAACGTGTTGGCAACCACGGGGGTGGCGGCCGTGACCCCGGCGGAGAGCGATGCCACGATGGCGAACGCCAGAGCGAGTGCTGACTTGCGCATGGCTGATCAATGTAGGTACGGGGCCGGGTCACCAAAAGATCGAAAGGATGAAGCCACTCGCAACACGGGGTGTACAACGGCTGACCAGCCTGTGCGGTGGCCGAGCACGATGTGGAGACCGCCGCGGCAGTTGCCGGTGATGTTCGACCGACCCCGGGGCACACGTCCACCTACATGGCGTGTGGCGAGTGTCCGACACGTGCCGTAGGTCCCTGCACACGTCGTACCTCCTGCACGCGGAGCGGTCCGGAGCGATCATCGACGACGTGTCTCTAGACGACATCCGGCAGCCCATCGAGCCGGAGCCGTCCGGAGTCTTGGCAGCGGTGCGCCGCGCGGTCGCGGAGATCACGCGCCTACTGGCCGCTTGCGGGATGCTGCTGCACGTCCGCGTGGACGCGCAGGAGGGCAGCGTGCGCGTTGAGTACGACGCGCCGATGTTCCAGCACTACGACCAGCAGGCCCGCTACGCGCGCATGCACGCCACCGGCAAGGCGCAGGAAAACGCAACCTACGTGGTTGCTGCACTCGCGTCACTGCGCAGCATGACCACGTTCGCGCGCACCAATGCGCTACGCGAGATCGGACAGGTCACGCGCAGCGCCGAAGCCGCGCGCGTTCGCGTCGAGACGCGCGCGACGCGCCGACCGAGCGCGTAGCGCGCAACGATCAGCGAGAGTCCGCGTGGCAGCCAGCCGCGCGGAGTTTTCGCGCGTTCGGACACCTTTTCAAAGTTGGAAAACGTCCCTCTTCGCCTTGGTTTCTCCGGAAAGGATTTGATCTTGTACTGTTGTGGGTCGTCTCGGAGGGGGCGGGTTGTGGCTGGTCAGGTGTGTGTGGGTCCGTGCAACAGCGGGGCTCGTGGTGCGTGGGCCGCGTTCTTGAGTGCGCGTGATGCGCATGCGGATGCGGTGGATCGGTGGGTTTCGCGAGGGTGCGGTGGGGGAGCCGCCTGCGGAGCCGGTGGAGCCGGAGGTTCGTTGGCGGCCGGGGGATCCGTTGGTGTGTGGTCGGTGTCGGGCGACGACGAGGCGGGCGTTGTTGGAGGTGGATGCGCTGGCGGCTGTGGTGAGTGCGCGGGGGGATGGGTTGAGGCCTGCGTCGCGCTGGTCGCGCGTGTCGGGGTCGCGGCCGAAGCCTGCGGTGTCTCCGGATGCGGAGGTTGTCGACGAGCTGGTGGGGGAGCTGCTGGAGTTCGAGGATCTTGCGCGGGAGGAGCTTGGGTGCGCGGCGCGGGTGCGGGGGGCGAGGTCGGGGTTGGCTCGGTCGCGGTCTGTGGCGTGGCTGGTGGAGCAGCTCGCGGGGGTGCTGGCGGTGGAGGGGCTGTCGGTGGTGAGTGTGCTCAGGCCGGGGCCGGCTGGTGAGCCGATTGGGCTGGTGGAGTGGTCGCTCGGTTGGGAGGAGCGGCTGCGGATGGTGGTGGAGGACGAGCCGCGGGGCGCGTCGCCGGCGCGGTGCCGGTGTGGTGAGCGGTCGCTGCGGTGGGAAGCGCGGGCGGGGTTTTTCGTGTGCTCGGCGTGCGGGGCGCACGTCAGCGAGGTGGAGGAGCGGGGCCTGGTCGCTAAGGAAGCTGGGTAGTCGCCCCGTCATTTACATGGAGCTACAGCAGGTTGTCGCCTGGCGCCGGGCGGACGGCACGGGCTCGCTGTTCGGCTGTTAGCTCCGCCGTCCGTGTCGGGTCGGAGATCCTAAGGGCGGCGGTCTCCTGCGTCAGGAAGCGAATGTACAGCCGTGCCAGCTTCCGACGCCGCCACCGCCGCCAAAGGCCACGACGGTTTAGGCTCTCCTCCGCGTGTATGCCTGCCTGCCAGATTTCGTGCACGAGCTTTCGGCTCTCCGCCATCTCCGGCATGTACCGGAAGGCACGCCCTGGGAGAAGGGAAGAAATGCGGGAACCAAACCTCATCTCCTCGGTGAAGCGCAAGAGGAACTGCCGGTCAGCGCGCGTAAGAATTCTGCTGCGTTCCAGCCGAACGTACGCCAGGTCAATGCAATCGTCGTAGTTCTGGGGTTCGGCTCGCGGGGGCGGAGTGTCTCTGTTCTCAGCTTGTTGGCGAGATTGTTGGCGAAGCGCCTGCCAGGCGACGACGGAGGAGATGACGGCAGCGGCTGCGGAGGCGAGGGCGCTGATGCCTGCTGCATCTAGGCCGGTGCTGATGTGCGCGAGCTGGATTCCGGCGGTTGCGAGGAGCACCAGGACTGCTAGTGCCAGAAGTGTCGTTGTCCATGACCAGTGGGGTTTGCGCATAAGTGTCCTCGTTCGCAGGCAACGAACCACGTCACTATCACGATAGCTGTCTGTCCTCGTGGGCGTCCGACCCTTGGTTGTGCGGTGGAGGAGTGGGGCCTGGTCGTCGAAGAGGCGGGCGCGTAGGTGTCAGTGGTTCCGCTGGCGCTTATTGCTGCTACGCTTTCGCTCGGCGATTGTGCGAGGGCGCATTGACCTGGGCTGGGTCGCGCCGGAAGGGCCGCTTCTGTCGGGGGACGAGAGGCGGCCCTTTCTCGTTGCTGCGGGCCGGCTGTCAGGTGACACGCGATCTGGCCGCGCGCCAACCGAAGTGGCCAGAGAGCTGGCCAGTGACAGGGGAAGTGGCCAAAGTGGTGCTCAGTGTCAGCCGAAGTGGCATTGTGGAACGGCGGGCGGCCGGACCGCGAATATCTGACATGGGAACGGAAGCGTTCTACGGCACGGCTGCACAGATCATGCCAGCTCTGCTGATCGCGCTGATCGTAGAGATCGGATTCACCCTGCAAAAGCTTCGGGAAATTTCCAAACAGGCCGAGATCGACAACGATGCCTCACTGGTGGCAGCAGTCGGCACCCGCCTCAATGCGTGGTTTGGCCTCTCGGCGGTTCTTGTCGCGGCTTTCGTCGTCGGTGAGGTGACGGCGGTCCTTGCTGTCGGCTTCCATTGGTTCAACGGCTGGACCTTCGGTCTTGCCGGAGTCAGCACGTTGATCATGATCGTGGGGGTTGGGGTCATCCCCCTTGCTCGCCTTGCGTTCATCAGCATGGAATAGCTGGCTCATTGGGGCTGCCGGCTCAGACATGGCCGTCGCAGGTACCGGAAAATGGCCACGTCAAATGACACGACCACCTCAAGGTCGGTGACAGGCGACCTGACCACCGGGAGGTTAGGCCATGATCAATGGCCAGATTGGATGTCACCTGACACCGGCCGCGCGGAACGTTGGGCGGTTGGGGCGCGATGACGTGGTATGGGGACGGAAGCGTTCTACACCACCGCCGCGCAGGTCCTGCCGACGATCCTGATCGCTTTGACAGTGGAGCTGGGCTTTTTCATTCAGTCCGAGCAAGCCTACGTAAGCCGGTTAAGGGAGGCTGAGGGAAGTGCTCCGGACTGGCGCGGAGACCCCGGGTTGACCTCGCTGTTTCGGGCCACCCTTGGTCTTGGCGCCACATTCCTGGTTGGTGAAGCGGCGGCGCTGCTCGCGATTGCTTTCCGCTGGTTCAACGGGTGGACTTTCTTCTTGATCGCGTTCAGCCTACTCATCATGATGGTTGGGGCCATCGTTGTTCCCATCTTGCGCCATGCGAACGCGTCTCAGCGTTAGTAGTTCCGCTCCTGTTGCGCCAGGTCGGCGGGTGTGTAAAACTTTGCGCCGACGGGTGTGGTGTGCCCCGTCGCAGCGTGTAGGCGTTTGACCTGCGGAAACGCTGTCGATGCTCTGAGATCGTTTCTAACAAGATCGCTAGCGAGCCTATCCCCTTCCTATGCGAACCCTTCCGTTCGCCTGCCTGCGTTGACTACAGCAGGTCTTTCTCGCGCGCTCGCGTGTCCGGAACGCGCCCAACACGCACACCTTCGCCCCTTTGCCCGAATCAGAGGAGGACGGCGTGCGCCCAGCCACGGCCAAGCAAGCAGCAGCCCACCTCGACCGCGAACCCGGCACCATCCGCCAATGGGCGTTCCGCTACTCCGCCCGCGTCCTCGGCCGGGCCGGCCGCGAGGTCGTCTACGACTTCGCCGACCTGGCCACGATCGAGGGCTGCATCTGGCGCGGCGACCCCGTACCTCCCACAGCGGAAGACCGCGACGAGCTCCGCAACCAGCTCGCCCGCGCCGCGTAACCCGCCTCGACCACGAAAGGCCCCTCATGCGACTCCAACCCAACGTCCGCATCACCGGCGCCGAGCGCGCCCAGCTCGCGCAGCTCGTCCACGAGCGCTACCAGGCGGGCGAACCGATCCGCACGCTCGCCACCTCGCTCGGCCGCTCGTACGGGTTCGTCCACCGCCTCCTCGAGGAGGCCGGCGCCGAGCTGCGACACCGCGGCGGCGACAACCGCCCCAAGCAGACGACGACGGACACGCGCACCTCGACCGAGGCGACTGCGTGACCCCCGCCGAGCTGGCCGCAGCGAAGGCCGGAGATCTCCTCGACGACGCCGCCCAGCACCTCGACGACACCGTACACGTCCAGTCGTGCGTGATGGTCGCCGACGCGTGGATGCGGCTGCACATGGTCCTCGCGACCGGCGCGGCCATGCACTGGGGCGACATGTTCCCCAGCAGGGACGGGCGCTGATGCCGCAGTTCCGCAAGCGCCCCGTCGTCGTCGAGGCGCACCAGTGGTGGAAGAACGGCGACCACCCGCTCGACGGGCCAGCCGACCGTGAGGGCAAGGGTGGTGCGGTACTTTCGCCGCCCAGACGTGCCCGGCGACTGGCTGTGCGGCTACTGCCGCCGCCTCATGCACGACCACGGCTGGATCGACACCCTCTAGGGCGGGCACATCGTCTGCCCTGGCGACTGGATCATCACCGGCGTCGCCGGCGAGCGCTACCCGTGCAAGCCGGACATGTTCGCCGCCACCTACGAACCGGTGGATCAGGCGGACGAGGCGTCCCGGTCGTAGCGGATGCTCCTCCCCGTGATCACAGGCCCTCGTTTGCCTCGACGACGGCGCTTGCCGCGCGCTCGATCAGGTCGGTCGTATCGCGAGGCTCCGTTAGTTGGCTTCTAGAACGAAGAACATGAAGCACAGGAACCTCGTGCTGGTGATCTCGCGGAGCTCCTCGGGGAACAGTTCGCGGGCTTCCGGCACAAACGGCGGTTCGCTGATGACGCTGATGCGAAAGCCAGCCGCGGTGAAGGCCTCGGTCATCGCGTGCAGCGGCCGGTCCCAGAAGCTCATCTGGGCGGTCTGCCCGCCCATGGTCCATTCTTGGGTCCGGGTGCGGGTCTCGAAGTACGTGGACTTTTCCCCGGCCTTGCGCATCATGAGGGTGCTCATGAATGGATGATCGACCGAGACGAGGAGTCGGCCGCCAGACCTCAGCACGCGTCGCAGCTCGGCCAGTGTCGGTCCCCAGTCTTTCAGGTAGTGCAGCACCAGGGACGCGATGACGTCGTCGAACGCGTCGTCGGGGAAGGGTAGCGGGCTGGCCAGGTCGGCGACCCGCAGGTCCGCGTCGGCACCCAGCCGCAGTCGGGCCTGCTCCAGCATCCCGGCGCTCGCGTCGATGCCGGTGACGATGGCGCCTCGATCGCGCAGCTCGGCGAACAGGGGGCCCGAGCCGCAACCGGCGTCGAGGATGTGCCGGCCGGTCACATCCCCGGCGAGTTCCAGCATCGCGGGACGCTCGTAGTACGCGTTCAGGAGACTGGTCTCGTTCTCGGCCGTGTATCCTTCGGCGATCCTGTCGTAGTCATTGAATCGCGACGGATGGGCGGTCTTGACATGGTTCTCGGGCGTAGTCGTCATGCGGGCCATTTTGGCCCACCCGCCACGGGTTGCGCAGGCATACGGCCCCTATGGCGATCTTGCGTCAGGTCTACTGAGAAAACTGTCGAATGCGTCAGATTAACTGAGACTGTGTCGGCTCAGTTGAGACGGGACATTCCGTCTGTACTTTCTGGGGCTAGATCCAAGATCTTTAATGGCTGGTCATAATCGCGGTTATGACTATAGATCATCTGCTAAACGTCGGAGATTCAATCCCTCCCAAGAAAGATCGCAATCGTGGACGACGCCCCCGCCGACGAAGCGCGCTACCCCATCGCCATGACACTGAGGCAGTGGGGCATCATCGACAGTGCGATGGACAACGAGATCAACGTCGAAGTTGTGGAAGGTGATCCCCGGAGGATCGTCGAGCTAGCAGACAGTATCCGGGAAGCGGGATGGGACCAGATCGCGCACTGGACACCAGGCGTTCCTGGCTCGGGGGCATGGCCGCCGCCCGATGAGATCGTGGAACCCCGGCTTACCGCGCAGCAGTGGGCGCTCGTCCCCATAGTGCTGCGCCGGTGGGCAGACGCCGCCGAACGGACCGGTCGGCATGACGCCGCAGCTGCGTCGCGAGACCTTCAAGCCCTCCTCGACGCGCGGTTGAACGACCTGGCCGGCTCGCAGTCGCAGACGTGACCGCTGAGATCGTCCGCGAGCCGAGCGAGGCCGGTGGGATCGTCTTCCCGCCGAGCCTGCTCGGCTTCGCCCGTGACCTCACGATGGCGTGGCTGCTGTCGTACGATTCGCCGAACACGCGCGATGCCTACCGTCGCGAGATCGAGCGGTGGTTCGCGTTCTGCGCCGAGACCGGCCTCGACCCGATGCAGGCGCGCAAGCGGCACGGCGATGTCTACAAGCGGTGGCTTGAGCTCCAGGCCGGGGCGCCGATCCCCGCGCAGACGATGGCGCGGCGGATCTCGGCGGTGTCGTCGTGGTACGACTACCTGGCCTACGAGGACGCTATCGAGGTCAACCACCTGAAGGGCACTCGGCGGCCGAAGGTGCCGCGTAACCACTCCGAGACGACCGCGCTGGCCCGCGACGACGCGCACCGCCTGGTGGTTGCGGCCGACAAGGATCACGGGCCGGCTCGGCTGCGCACCGCGGCGTTCATCCGGGTGCTGGTGCACACCGGGATCCGGGTGGAGGAGGCGATCGCGGCCGAGCTGGGCGCGCTCGGGTACGCGCGGGGAGTGCGGACGCTGCGGATCGTCGGTAAGGGCGACAAGCCGAAGATCAGGCGCCTTCCGGTGGAGACCGCGTATGCGCTGGACCGCTACCTGGAGGACCGGGCGCGCCGCGCCGGCGTCGAGGTGGCCGATCTGTCGGGGCGGATCTTCGTCACGGACACGGGCGGCCGCTTCTACCGGTCGTCGGCGTCGGAGCTGGTCGAGCGGATCGGTCGCCAGGCCGGGATCGAGGCGAAGGTGACCCCGCACGTGCTGCGGCACACGTGGGCGTCGATCGCCAAGGACCTGGGCGCGAACCCGACCGATATCAAGGAGGCCCTCGGCCACGAGGACCTGAACACGACAATGCTGTACCTACACACGGCGAACCAACTGGAAAGGGATCCTTCCCAATTGGTGGCGTCGGTACTGGAGTAAAGGGAGTCTTGCCAAACTGACGTCGGTGGGGAAAGACGGGATGGGTACATACCCACATGTGGCAGAGAATCCTCCTCCCAGCTGGGATCCCACCCCCTTGGCTGTTGCTGAATTCACCGCCCTGCGCGCCGAGATCGTGCAGTTAACTGGTCTGCAGTCGCAGATGATTACACTGACGGTTGTAGCCTTCGGCGCCGTACTGCCGGTGGGTCTTCAAGCGCGCAACGCCGCTATCGTCCTGGTTTACCCCCTACTGGCGCTGGTCTTGGGCATCGTATGGCTGTACAAGGCCCACCTGATCACCCGCATCGCGGCCTACCTCCGCAGCGGAGTGGAAGACCGCGTGGGACGGCACAACCTCGGTTGGGAACACTTCGTCCAGCAAAACCCGCTCCCGCGGGGACGATTTGCCTACTGGGGGCTCCGCTCGATATTCCCGACGACCTCTATCCTGGCGATCGGAGCCAGCATCGCTGTGGCAACTCCCTCAATCGCGCTTTTCGTCATGTATGGCCTGGCCTGCATTGTGACTATCACCAGCGTGATGGTCTTCATAGTGTGGAGGGAACCCGCTCCAGAGCTGAACCCGGGTCGGCCCCGCGGCCGCAAGGCCGGAGGCGCGTTCAGCCCGCCGGCCAGCGCACGCGCAGCCGTCATGGCCGAGCATTCTGAACCACCAAGATCGGAGCCGAAGGTGGAATCCCGACAACTCAAGCTGAACACCGACACGAGCACCGACAACTCCACACGGACACCGACAGCTTCACAACCGACAGCTAGGCTGATCAGTCCGGAACGCGAGAGATAGACGCGCTGTAGTTAATGCTGAGCGTCTATTTCGCGTGTCCGCACGCTAGGGGATAGGTCAGCGATACGACGTCTCAGTGACGCGCTGGGCATGTTTGCGCAGGTCAGGGCCTCACGGACGCCATGATCATTAGACGCGTTCTGGCGTGTTTCCGCAGGTCACGCACTGCAACACGCGCATTGGGGCGTCTACCAGGAACCGGCGGCTGGGTCAGGCCCACCAGCCTCCGACGACCTCGACTCCCTCACTCTCGAGGGCGTTGTGCCACGCCGGGTCACGCAGGAGCCGCGCCTCCCAGGTCCGTACGATGCCGTCCGGTCCCGTGACCGCGTCCTCGCGGGACGGGTGCAGGAACAACTCGCTCGTGCCCTCGGGGAGGGCGGCGAGCCGGCGGAGGTAATCGTCCCGCAGTTGCTCATAAGTACCGAGTTCGTGTGCCGGGCGCCGGTTGGTCGCGATCGTCTGCGGGATGGACACGCCTAGCGCGTCGGCGAGGGCGACGGCGCGCTCGTGCGCTGCCGCGAGCTGCGGCGGGAGCGGCCCGCCGAAGTACGGCTCCGGGTCACGGGGCAGCCGGAAGGCAAGGCCGTGGCGCGCACACCACTCCAGCGCCTCGGCCAGCCACGATCTGCCGTGCAGGCCGTACAGGGTGCCGGCATGGGAGTCGGCCGCCGCGGGCGTGGGGCCCCGGCCGCGCATCCAGTGCAGCTGTGCGTCCGCCTCCCGGATGACATCCTGGGCCTCACCGCGGGCTCCGAGAGCGAACGGATCGTCGCTGAGTGACCCGTCCGGATCGACGAGGCTCGCCGCGCCGTTGAGGGGCCGCCAGCGCGGGAGCCCGCGCTCGCTCGTGAGCGTCACGTGCAGCCGCGGCACGACGCCGAGCTCCCAGACCTGGTTCGCGGCTTGCTCCGCGGCAGGCGAGACGCAGATGAGCGTCGTCGCGGTGACATGTCCCTCGGCGAGCAGTGCGACGATGACCTCGGTCGTCCCGGGTTCCCGGCCGAGATCGTCGGCTGTGATCACGACGCGGCGGGTCATCGGGGGCGCTCCGCGGCGGACTCGTCCACGGGACCGGTGGGCGGCGGCTCAGCCGCCTCACGCGGCGTCTCGATCGGGACCGAGATGAGCCGCGCCGCGACCGCGCCGATCGTCGTCAGCACGAACGGGTACACGCACAAGTACACCCGGAACGCGAGCCCGGGGTCGGTGCCGGAGTCGTCGCCCGAGTTGTAGCCGAAGAACACGCCCAGCGATGTGAGCGCGAGTCCGGTCACGATCCCGTTGAGCCGGGCGAAGAAGCCGAACGCGGACAGGAAGAGCCCTTCGCGGTGCTCCCCGTTGCGCGCGGCGTCGGCGTCCAGCACACGCGCGACGATGAGGTCGTTCGTCGCGAGCATTCCCGACCACCCGGCCCCGACGAGCACCCCCGCGGCGATCGCGGTGACGAGGTCGGTGGCGAAGAACAAGGCCGCGAAGCTGGCCGCGAGGAGCGCGAAGGCGAGCCGCCAGGTCCACAGGGCGCCGCGGCGTGCGACGACGCGCGTCCACACCACGAGGCCGCCCGCCGAGACGAGGATGACGATGCCCTGAAGGTAGAGGGCGTTCCCGACCGGGAGCCCGAGCGAGTAGCGGACGTACAGTTGGATGCCCGAGAGTACGAGCGCCATGGCTATCCCGTAACAGGCGCCGGTGAGCCCGACTGTCCAGAACATCCGGTTGCGCACGATCGACCACACGCTGGGCAACAGCAGCGGCCGCTCGCGCGTGGAGTAGCGGGGACTCTCGCGCGCGCCGAGCGCCATGTACACGATCACGACGAGCGCGACCGCGCCATAGATGATCGCTGTGATCTGGAAGCCCCGGGTGGATTCCTCGGTGCCGAACACCTCCGTCGTGAGCAACGGGGTGACCGCGAGCGAGATCACGAGCGCTACGAGCTGGAAGCCCTGGCGCAGACCGTTGGCCACGGCGCGATCGCGCTCCTGCGGGTACAGCTCGGGGAGCAGCGCGCCGTAGTTGGCGTTGAGCATCGAGTCGAAAGCCTCGCACAGGATCGCGAACACCGCGAACCAGAGCACGAGGCCGATGCCCTGCAGAGAGGTCGGCGCGGAGAAGAATGCGATCATGCAGGCCGCGAGCATCGGCGCGCCGACGAGCAGCCACGGCCGGCGCCGGCCGAACCGGCTCCGGGTGCGGTCGGAGAGGTGGCCGAGCAGCGGGTTGTCGAGCGCGTCGATGACCGCGTAGATCACCATGACCACGCCGTAAGCGCGAACGTCGAGCCCGAGAATGTCGACGTAGAAGAGGATCATCGACCCCTTGATCATGTTGATCGGGATGGAAGTGCCGAACATCCCGATGGCGTAGCGCCACGCGGGAGTCCGCCCCGGGGCCGTACCGGGCTGGGACACGCGATCACCTTCCTTGCTGATGCCGAATCACCATCGCCGGGCGGGTCCCCTGCGGCCAGAACGGCGGCGTCGTCGTGGACGAAAGCCCTTTCACGACGTGGCTGCTCATTCGCGTTCGATCTGCCATGAAGCTCGGGGACTCCTCGCCGCCAGCCTGGCCCTGCGCGCTACAACGCGCATAAGAAGATGTAGACAAATGGCAGATAATGTCAATGGTCAAGAACGCATGGTTGCTCGGTGGTTGCTCGCGTGTGCGCGCTACGGCACGGCATGGATGGACACAGGCCGACATGCCCTGACCGCCGAGGGCGACATCGTCGCCCTGTCGTTCTCCTGCGAGCGCGCCAAGGTCTTCAGCGACGACATCGCCGCCACGGAAGCGATTCTGCTGGACTCCCTCCGCGAGACCGCCGACTTGTCGGGATGGCCCGACGAACTGCTGCCACCGGACTCCTGGCCTGAGGGGCAGGCGGGCAGCCGGTTCGGTGAGGCGCTGAGCGAGTGGTGCCGCCGCTGCCCGCGCCGGGTCGTGCTGTTCCCAGAAACCCCCGCCGCAGGTGGCCAACCCGATCTACCGGGAAGTCATCCTGCGCGTGCTGGGCGACCTGACCGAACAGAACATCCACGCCGACCCGCACAGCTTCGTGCTCCCCGACGGCCGGTTCGACCTCCCACGCCTGCTGCAGGAGTTCGTCGTCTTCTGGCGCGAACACGGCGAAGTCCTCATCCAGCAGGAGGGCTACCACGAAGCCGCCTGCCAGATCATCCTCATGGCCTTCCTGCACCGCCTCGTCAACGGCGGCGGCTACCTCGACCGCGAATACGCCGCCGGCACCAAACGCCTCGACGTGCTCGTTCGCTGGCCCTACAGCGGCCCCGAAGGCGAGCGGCTGATGCAACGCGAGGCCATGGAACTGAAGGTATGGCGACCCGGCGCCGACGACCCGAAGCCCGAGGGCCTGGCCCAGCTCGACCGCTACCTCGACCGCCTCACCCTCACCACCGGCGTCCTGGTCATCTTCGACCGCCGCCCCGAAGCCCCGCCCTGGAAGGAACGCGGCGACTTCCAACAGGCGACCACCCCGTCCGGCCGCGAAGTCACCGTCCTACGCGTGTGACCGGTGTCCGAGCTTCGATCGCACTTATTCCGCCGCTCTGAGTTCCGGCGCGCGGGATGGCCGAGCTCAGCGCCCGGCTGCGCCGGGAACAGGAGAACCGGGCCCGGCGGGCCGTCACCGAGGAACGGGTGCGCATCGCCCGCGAGCTGCACGACGTGGTCGCCCACCACATGTCGGTCATCGTGATCCAGGCCGTGCTGGCCCCGGTACGTCTTCGGCTCCGACCCCACCACCGCCCGCGGCGCGCTGGCCACGATCGCCGACACCGGCAGCGAGGTCATGGGCGAGATGAGACGGCTGCTGGCGGTCTTACGCGTGGACGCCGACGACGACCCTGACGCCGACAACTATGCCCCCGCGCCCGGCCTGCAACGGCTCGGAGCGCTGGCCGAACGGGTACGCGCCGCGGGGGTGCCGGTGGAGGTGTCGATCACTGGCTCGGTGCGCCCGCTGCCATCCGGCATCGACGTGTGTGCTTATCGGGTTGTGCAGGAATCCCTTACCAACGTGCTGAAAACGCGGCCCCGGCCACGGCGCGCATCTGCGTGCACTACGGAGCCGAACTGGAACTGCGCATCAACGACGACGGAGCCGGAGCATCCGTCGCCCCCGGAGGTGACGGCCACGGCTTGATCGGCATGCGGGAACGCGTCAAGCTCTACAAGGGAACGATCAAGGCCGGACCCCGGCCCTCGGGCGGGTTCGAGGTCGTGGTCACCCTGCCTCTGTCGTCCCCGGGCCAAGACGATCGGCCCGCCGAGTCGCACGGTGAGCCGAACACATGATCAACGTACTCGTCGTCGATGACCAGATCCTCATCCGCGCCGGCCTGGCCGCGCTGATCCGGGCCGCGCCCGGCCTCGACGTCGTCGGGGACGCGGCGACCGGTGAGGAGGCCGTGGCCCTCGCGACGGCCACCCGGCCCGAGGTGATCCTCATGGACATCAGGATGCCCGGCATGGAACGGCGTCACGGCTACCGAGCACATCCTGGCGGCCAACCCCGTCCAGCCGCCGCGGACGCTCATCCTGACCACGTTCGACCTCGACGAATACGTCTACCACGCGCTGCGAGCCGGCGCGTCGGGCTTCCTGCTCAAGGACACGCCGCCGGAGCGGCTCATCGCCGCCGTCCACACCGTGGCCTCCGGCGACATGTTGTTCGCGCCGAGCGTCACCCGGCGGCTGGTCGAGGCGTACACGCGGCACGCCGGCCCGAGCACCGCCACCCGACCCCCCGGTGCTGGACCTCCTCACCTCGCGTGAGGCGGAGGTGCTCAAGCTGGTGGGGCATGCGCTGTCCAACACCGAGATCGCCGCCCGGCTATGCGTCAGCGAGGCCACGGTCAAGACTCACCTCAACCGGGCCATGGCGAAGCTGAACCTGAGCAGCCGCGCGCAGGCGGTGGCCATGGCGTACGAGTCCGGCCTGGTCACCCCGGGTCGAAAGATCGCCACGCCCGCATGACGTCTGAACTGCCAACTCTCCTCACGAAGCAGGACGACGGTGCCGCCGTCGGGCCGGATGCCCATGATGGTGGCCTCCGGGCCGCCTACCATGAAGGCGACGTGGACCCGGGCCTGGTTCGCCCCCGGCGCGTCACCCGAGCAGAGGCGTTCGGTCATGCCGGCGCCCCAAGCCTCGACGGACAACGTGGGCGTGGACAGCCACAGGATCCACCGCTCCACGACGCCGGGATTCACCCCATCGGCCGCGAACCACCCGGGAACTTCGCATCCCGGTCACGGATCAGGTACCGCGCCCGGCAACCCGCATCCTCCAGATCCATCACAAGATTCTTGGCTGCCTGAATGACCCAGCTCGCGTTCGGGTGCGCGGTGGTGCCGAGCACGCGGATGCGCCTGGTGGTGTGCTCGATGACGGCCGGGATGTATTGGCGCCGGCCGTTGCGGGCAGCGAGGTCAGGACCGCGCCGACCTGCGGCTCCACGCGGATCTGTAGTCGCGTCATCTGATCGTGAGTCATGGTGGGCCACATATGAGTCACGTCGTCTTCCGGGTCTTTCCGATCTTCCGATTGGTCACCCGAACCGCCTTCAGCACCAGCCGCGCGATCGCCCGGGCGCTGTCGTGACACAGCTGCGGCAGCACCGAGACGTAGGTGTCGGCGGTCAGCACGATGCTGGCATGCCCCAGCGCGCCCTGCGCCAGGGTGGCAGAAGAGCGGAAGCATTCTCCGCAGCTTGAGGACCGGGGCTCGAGCCGACTTGCGCTGGTCGGGACGACGACACAGCCCGGGTCGGTCAGGATCTCGCCGCCTTCCGCCGCGCCGGTGAGCAGGGGACGGGGCTCCGTCACGGTAGAGTTTGGCGGACTTTCTTTAAGGTGGACGGCACGTGTGAGTAAGGCCAATGAGTTGATCGGCGCGGCGATGGAGGCGCTTGCCCGCGAGGATCAGGCGGCCTTCGACTCCGCCGCCGCCTTCCTGGCCGACCGGGACGACGCCGATCGCGTGCTGGTGGAGGTTGTGACCCGTGCGATCTCGGGGTTGTGGCGGAACGGCTGGCAGCCCGCCGACGTGGTGAGGATCGTGGCCAGGCGGCTGACCGACTGGCACGGGCGGGCGGCGGCCGACCTCATCGTCTGGGAGATGCGGGCCTATGAGCCGGCCACGGTGGATGAGCGCTGGCGCGACCAGCTCGCCGGCCTGGAGACTTCGGTGTGGTGGAAGGGCGGCTACCTGGCGGCGCGGCAGGCGCGCGACGGGGCCGGCCGCCTGGTGACCGTCTCCGGTGTGCTGGAACTGCTGGGGTTGCTGACCGGGCTGCCCCGGCTGGAGTCGTTGAGCCCGCCGCCCGGGGCCGCTCGCCGTACGGTCCAGGCACGCTCGCACGCGGTCAGCGAGAAGACGCTCGCGCGGGTGCGGGCGCTGCTTGCCAAGGCGGAGTCGACGATGTACGAGGCGGAGGCGGAGACGTTCACGTCGGCGGCGCAGAGCTTGATGGCGAAGTACAGCATCGACGCGGCGATGCTGGGCGCGCAACCAGGCGGAGGTGAGGCCCCGGCGGGCATCCGGGTCGGCATCGACGCGCCGTACGAGCAGCCCAAGGCCGTGCTGCTCGTTCTCATCGCCGAGGCCAACAGGTGCCGGGTGATCTGGTCGAAGGAGCTGGGGTTCGCCACCGTGCTGGGGTTCTGGGCGGACCTGTCCTGGGTGGAGATGCTGTTCACCTCGCTGCTGGTGCAGGCGCAGACCGCGCTGGTGAACTCGGGCACCAGAAAGCACGGCACCGGCCGATCGAGGAATAAGACGTTCCGCCAGTCGTTCCTGTCGGCGTTCGCCTCCAGGATCGGGGAGCGGCTCGCCGAAGCCACGGCGGCCGCGGTCTCGCAGGAGACCGCCAGCCGGGGCACCGACCTGGTGCCGGTGCTGGCGGCCCGCGAACAGGAGGTGGAGCAGGCGGTCGAGCGCATGTTCCCGAACCTGGTCTCGCATGCGGTCCGCACGTCCTGGGACCGGGAGGGCTGGGCGGCAGGCCGTACCGCCGCCGATCAGGCCAGCCTCGGGGCGCGAGACCAATAGCGCTCCAGGTGCCGAATATCCATCCGCGCAGGCACGGCATGATGGCCGATCGTGTTACTGCGCTTGGCCTACCTGACGACCGCCTTCTCGTTTCTGGGGCTACCGCGGATCAATCGCGACAAGGAGATCGAGATCTTGGTGTTGCGGCACCAACTGATGGTGCCGCATCGGCAGATGACCAAGCCCGTGTTCACGCGAGCTGATCGTTTTCTCCTCGCCGATACCAATGGATCGATCCCGAGACAGCCGCGCGGCACACTGTTGTACGCAGCGGCAGCCACCCGACAGCTCCGGCGGAGGATTTCGTGCCCGAGAGCATGCCACAAGCCGGCACCCATCCGCGCTGACTGCTGCCAGCGTCACCATTGCAGGTGAGATTGGTGGCGGCGAAGCGCGCTTCGATCCGACCGCGTTTGTACGTGCATGCCTCGAACTGATAGCCAGCCCTAGATCGCTGATGTGAAATTTTGGTGATCGGCCGCGGGCGTGACGAAGGGCGTCCATTGTCGGTGTGTGAAGACTGACTTAGACGCCCTTCTGACCGCACTCTATGTGTGAGGGGCCACGGAGATTCCGGACAGCCGCCTTATGGGCGTAGCCTATGCGGCTGTTTGGGTTGTAAGGGACTCGTTGAGTACTTCCAGGGGTGGCCGGTAACCGAGCGCCGAGTGCAGGCGCCGGTGGTTGTAGAACCCTTCGATGTAGCGGATGACCTGCCGTTTCGCCTTGGCTCGGGTGGTGAAGACGAAGCGGTGCAGCCACTCGTTCTTGAGCGCGGAGAAGAACGACTCGGCCATCGCGTTGTCGTAGCACACCCCGGTGCGGCCGACTGAGCGGCGGATGTCCAGGCCGGTCAGGAAGCGGCCGAACTCATCACTGGTGTAGTTCGAGCCGCGGTCGGTGTGGAACACGGCGCCGGGCTGAAGCAGGCCGGTGCCGGCGGCCATCCGGATCGCGTCCTTGACCAGCTCGGTGCGGTAATGGTCGGCCATCGCCCAGCCCAGCACCGCCTTGCTGTGACAGTCGATCACCGTGGCCAGGTAGCAGAAGCCCTCCCAGGTGCGGACATAGGTGATGTCGCCGACCAGCTTGATGCCCGGCCGCTCGGCGGTGAAGTCGCGGCCGACCAGGTCGGGGATGCCACGGTAGTCGCCCTGGACGGTGGTGGCCGGCCGGAACGCCCTCACCTGGGCCGGGATGAGGCCCTGCTCGCGCATCAGGGCGCGGACCAGTTCGGGTGAGCAGTGCTCGCCGCGGCGGGTCAGGGCGGCGTGGACGCGCCGGTAGCCGTAGGTCTCGTGGGAGCCGGCGAAGATCTCGGCGACCAAAGCGGTCAGCAGCGCCCGGCGTTGCGCGGTGGCCGAGGCCGGCCGCTCGCGCCACTCGTAGTAGCCCGAGCGGGACACGCCCAGCCAGGCACACATCTTCACGATGGAGTGGCAGGCCTTCTCCGCGTCGATGAGCTCGTACTTGGCGAGCGTCATCGAGTCTCGGACGCGAAGAAGGCGGCTGCTTTTTTCAAGAAGATCAACTTCTCGCGCAGTTCGGCGTTCTCCCGCTCCAGCTCCCGGATCCGCGCCCGCTCCGGCCCGGAAACCGGCGGCCGCTCCTCCTGCGCGCTCACGACCCGATGCCGGTTCACCCAGCTGCCCAGAGTACTGGCGTTGATGTCGAACTCCCGCGCCACCGACGCGACCGTCCGCTC
The DNA here is from genome assembly GCF_050944675.1 of Nonomuraea sp. CA-141351. NCBI lineage: Bacteria > Bacillati > Actinomycetota > Actinomycetes > Streptosporangiales > Streptosporangiaceae > Nonomuraea > Nonomuraea sp. CA-141351. The sequence goes on along the minus strand of NZ_CP191982.1, from coordinate 5,041,759 downwards.
GCCCTCCAGCACCATGCGGACAGCTTCTTCCTTGAACTCAGGCGAGAACTGCCTACGACGCCTCGTCACGTACCTACCTCTTCCAGACTTCTGTCAGCTTATGTAGCCGACTGTCCGGAATCTGCTGGGCACCTCAGTGCATCTGGACGATCACGTGATGCCTTCGCGGGGACGGCCTCGCGGACGGGGCCGGCCGCCGGTGCTGACCCCGGCCGAGGCGGTGGTCGTGGCAGTGGCGCAGGTGCTGCTGCGGTGTGATGACGAACGCCGCTGGATGCGGATGGCGGCCAGCCGGATCGGGCACCTGTTCCCCAGGCTGCCGTCCCAGTCGCAGTACAACCGGCAACTGCGTGATCTGGGGCCGGCCATGTCGGCGGCGGCGTTGTGGCTGGCCCGCCAGGTCCCGACCTGGCACGAGCCTTTGCGGCTGATGGACGGCACCCCGATCCGCTGCGGCGCCTCGCGAGTGACGGTCAACAGATCACACCTGGGTGAGATCGCCGGATACGGCATGGACAAGTCCCACCACGCCTTCTACTGGGGCGCCAAGCTGATGCTGATCACTACCGCTGATGGCGCGGTGACCGGCTTCAGCCTGGCCCACCCCAAAGAGCTCGATGAACGCAAGCAGGCCCTGCACCTGCTGCACGTCCACCAGATAGCCGACGGGCCATGCCCGATCGTGTGCGACAAGGGATTCGCCGGAGCCGGCATCGAGAAGGCCGCCGCCGATCTGGGTCATCTCCTGATCCGGCCGACCCGCGAAGACGAGCCTGCACGCGCCCTGCCCTTTCCCGGCTGGCTGCGCCAGCGCATCGAGGCGATCATCTGGACACTGAAGAACCAGCTCGGCCTCGAACGCCACAACGCCCGCCACCCCGACGGCCTCTGGGCCCGTATCAGCCAGCGCATCCTCGCCCTCAACGCCGCAATCTGGCACAACTGGAACACCGACGCACCCGTGAAACGGTCCCTGACCGCCTACGACCACTAACCCAAATTCACATCAGCGATCTAGACCGAATGGCAGCACGAGCTGCTGCGACCCGAACCCTCGCAAAAAATTCGCTTCCGCACCGAAAGGATCCACGTCGATCACGTGGATCCCTTCCGTGTGCCCGCGGTCATGTCAGTGCTGACCTGCCGGCGAACCGAATCGTCCCACGATGGAACAAGCGAAGTCCTCCCGGCAGATGCCGGGAGAACTTTTCTTCCATGACGGGCCGTCACTCATATCGAGCCTGACATCGTTGATCAACTCTTCCCACCGCTCAGAGACGTTTCCTTGGCCAAAGGCTGCAGGAGGCGGTCCTGCCTACACCCGCCACTGGTCAGAGCTGCGTTCGTCGCTCGAGGCGGGCTCGTCAGCGTCCGGCCGCGAACGGTGGGAGGGCACGGGAGATGGCGCGGGCGCTGGTGCGTACGAGGTGGGCGAGTGCCTGGGTCGAGGCGGTGCCGTGGTGGACGACCAGGGATACTGCGGCGACGACCTCGCCGTCGAGGTCGTGGATGGGGGCGGCGACGGACAAGGCGTCCATGGTGACCTGGCGGTCGCTGACGGCGTAGCCGCGGGCGCGGGTGTCGGCCAGGGCCGCGCGGATCTGGTGGGCGGTGGCGAGCGTGCGCTCGGTGTACCGCCCGACGGGGCGGGCCAGGACCTGTTCCTGCACGTCGGCGGGGGCGTACGCGAGCAGGACCAGGCCGACGCCGGTGGCCGTGAGCGCGAAGCGGCCGCCGACCCTGGTGAGCACCGGCACCGCGCCGCTGCCCGCGATCCGTTCGACGAACACAACCTCGGTGCCCTCCCGCACGGCCAACTGCACGTTCTCGCGGGTCACCTGCGACAGGTCTTCCAGGTACGGCAGTGCCGCCTCACGCAGGCCCAGCCCGCGCGGGGCGAGCGAGCCGATCTCCCACAGGCGCAGGCCGATGTGGTAGCAGCCGACCGGGTCCCGTTCCAGTGCGCCCCATGCCACGAGCTCCGCCACCAGCCGGTGCACGGTGGAGACCGGCAGCCCGGAGTGCCGGGACAGGTCGCTGAGCGTCAGCGACCGCCGATCGGGGGTGAACGCGCCGAGGATCTGCAGGGCGCGCGCCACGACCGGCCCGGTCTTCACGGCGGCTGACGGCATCGGCGCCTCCACGGTCAGAGCTCCATAGTCAGAGATCGAGGACCAGCTTGGGGCAGGCGGCGCGGGAGACGCAGACGAACATCACGTCGTTCGCCGCCTGCTCTTCGGGGGTGAGGAGCGAGTCGCGGTGGTCCACGACGCCGGCGAGGACCGGGGTCTCGCAGGTCCCGCAGGTGCCCTCCCGACACGAGCTCAGGACGGGTACGCCCGCCTCCTCCACGACCTTCAGGATCGACCGGTCCGGCGGCACCATCAAGGTGAGACCGGAGGCGGTCAGCTCGACTTCGAACGCACCGGTCACCGGGTCGCCCGTGTCCTTGGGGGTGAAGCGTTCCACGTGCAGCGGCCGGTTCGCGCAACGCGCCTCGACAGCCTCCAGGAGCGGGGCGGGGCCGCAGCAGTAGACGAGGGTGTCCATGGGCTCCTCCGCCAGGAGGGTGTCGAGGTCGAGCAGGCCGTGCTCGTCCTGCGGCCACAGGAGCACGCGGTCGCCGTGGGCGGCACGCAGGTCGTCGCCGAACGCCATCGACGCCGCCGTGCGGCCGCCGTAGGCCAGCCGCCATGGGGCGCCTTCGACGGCGCTGATCATCGGAAGGATGGGGGTGATCCCGATCCCACCGGCGATGAACAGGTAGCGGGTAGCGGAGTGGAGCGGGAAGTTGTTGCGGGGACCGCGGGTCAGGATCGTCGCGCCCGGGCGAAGCTCGTCGTGCACGTAGGCCGAGCCGCCCCGGCCGTCGGGCTCGCGCAGCACGGCGATCCGCCACGTCGTCCGGTCGGCCGGGTCGCCGCACAGCGAGTATTGGCGGACGAGGTCGCCGCCACCGAGCACCAGGTCGACGTGTGCGCCGGGCGTCCAGACGGGCAGCTCTTCGCCGGCCGGATCACGCAGTTCGATCGCGACGACCCCCTCGGCCACCTGCTCACGCACGTGCACGACGACCTTGCGCTCGGCCGCGCCGTCGCCAGTGCTCCGGACGCCCGCGACCGCGCCACGCACGCTCCCGACTGCGGTCATCGGATCACCCCCGCGCCGAAAGGTGCTGCTGTGCCGTGCGCCACCTGCGCCGGGCCGAGGACGACCGCAGACGGGCCCAGGGGCCGGTTCGGGGAGTGGCCGACCGGGTGGGCGAGGAGCCATTCCCACACCTCGATCGGCCCCTCGGCAATGTGGGTGGCGCCGCAGTGGCACGTGCCCTGCAGCACGTCGCTACCCGGCAGCCACACCACCCGGAACACCTCACGCCCGGTGAGCATGCGGGTCGACTCCATGCCCGTCACACCCGGCTGCCGACGCTCTGCTGAGCGAGCCTGGCCAGCATGCGCCGCGCCGCCAGCCCACCGGTGTCGATGTTGATCGACAACTCCTGGTAACCCTCCGGCTCGGACGCGATCACCTGCTCCAGCACGTCCAGCGCGGCCACGTCCTGCAGCACCACGGTCCTGTTGTTCTCGGCGAGGAAGTCCGACACGCCCTGGTCGTCCAGGGCGAAGTCCCGCGCCACGGCCCAGAAGTCGTGCGTGCTGTGCTCGGTCTCGGGCGTGATCGCGTACACCACCTCGACATGGAAGGCGTCCGGGTCGGCGCCGTCGGCGTTCGGCAGCACCCCGGGCGGCGCGATCCGCGAGTGCAGCTTGTACAGGCACGGCGGGGTGTACTCGATGTCCTGCCAGCGCATGATCCGCCCGGTCAGTCCGGTGGACTTGGCGTAGAACGGCGGGCACTCGGCGTCGTCCATGTGGCGGCTGACGTAGACGATCCCGGCCTCCTCGTCGACCTCGGTGGTGATCGGGGTGGCGGCGACCTCGGGGGTGCCGATGTAGCCGCCGTGCAGGTACGTCTCGTGCGACAGGTCGAGCAGGTTGTCCACCAGCAGCCCGAACCGGGCCTTGAGCGGCTCCATCCCGGACACGGTGGTGTAGCCGGGCGAGACCAGCCAGGGCGCCCGCGGGATGTGGGTGGCGTCGCTCTTGGCCGGGTCGCCGATCCAGACCCAGACGAACGAGTCCTGCTCGACGACCGGGTAGCTCTTCAGCCGGGCGGTCCGCGGCACCCGGGTCTGGCCGGGGACGGCCACGCAGCCGCCGTCGGCGCCGTAGGTGAAGCCGTGGTATCCGCACACCACCTGGTCGTCGACCAGCCGGCTGGGCGGCTCGGACAGCGGGAACCGGCGGTGCACGCAGCGGTCCGACATTGCGGTGACGGTCCCAGCGCGGGTCCGCCAGAACAGGATGGACTCACCGCAAATGGTGCGGCTGAACAGCTCGTGGCCGATCTCGCGGCCGTACGCGGCGACGTACCACTGATCGCGGGGGATGCTTGGCATGGGCGACTCCTTCACCAGTGGAACGATGGTGACCTGGGTCACCGGGACCGCGGAACGGCGCTTTCCGGATGCCGGAAAACGAATGTCCCTGGAACCGCAGGATCGGCCGGCACCGGGATCAGCGACTCCGTCTCGCTGTCGCCCGGGGGTCAGGCCCGTCACCGTGCGGTCCGGCAGTATGAAGTTGACGTCCGCGGGGATCGATGAGCTGAAGGGGGCGCCGACCAGCACCGCGGTGCCTGGGCGGAGAGCACGCCGACGGCGGCGCCCGCGACTCCCACGTTGCCCGTCGTCTCGACCACGCCGCCGCCCCCGTGCTCGCCGGTGATCTCCCTGATCGCCTCGGCGGGATCGCCTGAGGTGATGTCGACCGTGTAGCTGTCCCCAAGCTCGCGGGCCGGCTCCAGCCCGGAAGGGCACCCGGTCGTGCGCGCCGGCGGGCAGCTTGACGAGGCTGCGCTCGTCGACCAGGGCGTGCCTGGCGAAGGAGGACTGGCCGAAGAAGTGCCCGCCGAGTGCCGCGCCGGCCCTGGTGATGGTGGGTGGGCCGGCCGCGCGGGCGCGCATGCTCTCGCGGCTCACCCCCAGGCAGCGCCGCGACACGAGATCTACCTCAACCGCTGCCGGACGGCCCTGTCGGGCCTGCCGCCGCACTGACGCCCGGCAGGTCCCGGAGCTTGAGCTTCTGGATCTTGCCGGAGCCGGTCTTCGGCAGGTCGTCGACGAACGTCACGTACCGGGGGATCTTGTACTTGGCCAGCCGGGTGAGCAGGAACTCGCGCAGTTCCTCCCCCGTGACGGCGTGCCCGGGACGGGTCACCACGAACGCGCGGCCGGTCTCCCCCCACGTCTCGTCCGCGACGCCGACCACCGCCGCCTCGGCGACCGCGGGATGTTCGAAGAGGACGGCCTCCACCTCCGCCGGATAGACGTTCTCGCCGCCGGAGATGTACATGTCCTTGACCCGGTCCACGATGTACAGGTGCCCCTCGTCGTCGCGGTAGGCGACGTCGCCGGAGCGGAACCAGCCGCCCTCGGCGAAGGCCGCGGCGGTGGCCCCGGCGTCGTTCCAGTAGCCGGGGGCGACGTTCGGGCCCTGGATGAGGACCTCGCCGGGCTCGCCCGGCGAGGCGTCGCCGAGGTCGGCCCGCACGACCCGCACGTCGGCGAAGAAGACGGGCACGCCCGCCGAGCCGACCTTGCGCGTGCTCTGACTGGCCTCCAGGAACGTCGCACCCGGTGAGGTCTCGGTCATCCCGTATCCCTGGCAGAACACCAGCCCCCGCTCCTGGTACGCGCGGATCAGCGCGGGCGGGATGGCCGCGCCCCCGGACATCAGCGTCCGCAGCGAGGACAGGTCCGCCCCGGCCCAGCGCGGGGATGCGGCGAACGCGGCGAACATCGTGGTGACTCCGAACATCCACGTGACGCCGTACTTCTCGATCAGGTCGTAACAGGGATCCACGTCCCACGACGGCATGATCACCGATCGGCCGCCCTTGGCGAAGGTCGGCAGCAACGTCTGGTTCAACGCCGCCACGTGGAACAGCGGGGCGCTGACCAGCGTCGTCTCGTCGCTCGCCACGTCCACCCCGATGAGCATGTTGTAGGTGTTCCAGATCAGGTTGGCGTGGCTGAGCGTGGCGCCCTTGGGCCGCCCCGTGGTGCCGGATGTGTACAGGATGAGCGCGATGTCGTCCTGCGCCACCGGCACGTCGATCGGGGCGGGATCTCCCGCCGCCAGCCAGCTCTCGTAGGCGTCGAGCGGGATGATCGCATCCGGGCCCGGCGTGCCGGTCAGCGCCGCCACCACGTTCGCGCACTGCGCCGCGTGGATCAGGACCTTCACGCCGCTGTGTCCCAGCATGTAGTCGATCTCGGGCGCCGCGAGCCGGAAGTTCAGCGGGACGAAGATCGCGCCGAGCACGTGCGTGGCGAACATGGTCTCGGCGAACGCGGTGTGGTTCGGCCCGAGATAGGCGACCCGGTCCCCGGCCCGCACGCCGCTGTCCCGCAGCCGCGCCGCCACCCGCGTCACCCGCTTGTGGACCTCGGCATACGTCAGGGAGCGGTCCTCGAAGACGAAGGCCGTGCGGTCCGGCGACATCATGGCGCGCCGCGCCGGCCAGCCGCCGATCCCGGAGTTCTGCATGAGCGTGCCTCTCCTGTCAGGACGTGGTGGTCTCGGACACAGCCGGCTCCGCGAGATCACCGTGACTGGTCTCCTTGAGCGCGAGCGTGCAGACCACTGCCAGCAGGCATGTGCCGGCGATGACGGCCGAGACGACCAGGGTCCCGCCGCCGCCGTTGGAGGCCTGGATCTGGGCGAACACCACGGGAGCCAGCCCGGCGCCGAGCCCGGCCAGCTGGTAGCCGAGCGACGCCCCGGTGTATCGGGTGCGGGTGCTGAACAGCTCGGTGTAGAGCGCGGCCAGCGGACCGTACATCATCGGGTGCACGACGGCCTGGCCGAGGACCAGCGCGGCGGTGAGCAGCCCGGCGCTGCCCGTGTTCACCAGCGGGAACAGGGCGAACGCGAACACCGCCATGATCAGCGCGCCGGTCACGACGACCGGCCGCCGCCCGATCCGGTCGGACAGCGCCGACCAGCCGAGGATGCCGAGCACGGCAAGAGCCGACGACAGCGTCAGCCCGTTCAGCACGGTCTGCCGCTCGAAACCGGCCCCCACGCCGTACGCGATGAGGAACGTGGTGAGCGTGCCCTGCGCCACGAACGCCGCCAGCCCCACGCCGACCCCGAGGAGCAGCGTCCTAGGCTGGTCGCGCAGCACGTCCAGCAGCGGGGCCCTGGAGGCGCGCTCCTTGACGGCGGCGCTGAACACCGGGGTCTCCTCCACCCGCGTCCGGACGAACAGGCCGATGGCCAGCAGCATGATGCTGATCAGGAACGGCACCCGCCAGCCCCATGCCAGGAAGGCCTCGTTGCCGACGAGAGCGGCGGTGCCGCTCAGCGCGCCCGTGGACAACACCATGCCGAACGGCGCGCCGGCGTTGGTGAAGCTGGCCCACAGGCCGCGGCGGGCGGTGGCGTGTTCGGCGGACATCAGCACCGCGCCGCCCCACTCGCCGCCGACCGCGACCCCCTGCACGACCCTCAGCAGGACGAGTGCGACCGGGGCGAGCACCCCGGCCTGCGCGTACGTGGGCAGCAGCCCGATGAGGAAGCTGGCCACGCCCATCAGCAGCATGGTCAGCACCAGCATGCGCTTGCGACCCAGCCGGTCGCCGAAGTGGCCGAACACGACGCCGCCGATCGGCCTGGACAGGTAGCCGGTGGCGAACGTGCCCAGGCTGGCCACCGTGGCGACCAGCGGGTCGAGGTTGGAGAAGAAGACCTTGTTGAACACGACGGCCGACGCCGTGGCGTACAGGAGGAAGTCGTAGTACTCGATGACGCTGCCGAGGAAGCTCGAGGCTACCGCGCGGCGCAGCTGGACGGGATTGGACATGAGTCGGGGGGCTCCTCACATCTCGGAAGGGGGTTCAGGCGTAGTGCCGGTAGACGGCACGGGCGACGCACGCGGGCTTGGCCGCGCCGTCGATCTCCACAGTGAAGTCGAGCGACATCTGGACGCCGTCGCCGGGGACGTCCTCGACCTCGGCGACCTTGGCGGCCAGGCGGATCTTGCCGCCGACCTTGACCGGGCTGGGGAAGCGCACCCTGTCCAGGCCGTAGTTGATGCTCATCTTCATGCCCTGGATGTCGAGCAGCTCGGTGAAAAGCGGGATGAGCAGGGCGAGGGTCAGGTAGCCGTGCGCGATCGTGCCGGCGAACGGGCCGTCCTTCGCCTTCTCCGGGTCGACGTGGATCCACTGGTGGTCGTCGGTGGCCTCGGCGAAGAGGTTCACCCGGTCCTGGGCGATCTCCAGCCAGCCGGTGTGGCCGAGGTCCTGCCCGGCCAGCGCCTTGAGCTCGGTCAGACCGTTCGCGACGGTGGTCATGACTGTGTCTCCTTGGGGGTGAGGCCGAGCAGGCGCGCGGCGTTGTCTTTGAGGATCTTGGGGCGGACCTCGGACTTGATGTCGAGCTTGGCGAAGTCCGCCAGCCACCGGTCCGGGGTGATCACCGGGTAGTCGGAGCCGAACAGCACCTTGTCCTTGAGCAGGGTGTTGGCGTAGCGGACGAGCTGGGGCGGGAAGTACTTCGGCGACCAGCCGGACAGGTCGATGTACACCGACGGCTTGTGCGTGGCGACGGCCAGGGCCTCGTCCTGCCAGGGGAACGACGGGTGCGCCAGGATGATCCTCAGGTGCGGGAAGTCCACGGCCACGTCGTCGACCAGCATCGGGTTGGAGTACTTCAGCCGGATGCCCGCCCCGCCCGGCACGCCCGCGCCGATGCCGGTCTGGCCGGTGTGGAACAGGGCCACCGCGCCGAGCTCCTCGATCACCTCGTAGAGGGGATAGGCCATCGGGTCGTCGGGGGCGAAGCCCTGGATGCTGGGGTGGAACTTGAAGCCGCGCACGCCGTACTCGGTGACCAGCCGGCGGGCCTCGCGCGCACCCGCCCGGCCCTTCCACGGGTCGACACTGGCGAACGGGATGAGCACGTCGAGGTGCTCGGCGCAGCTCTCGGCGATCTCCTCGTTGGAGATGCGGGGATGGCCGGTGGTGTGCTCGGCGTCCACGGTGAACACCACCGCGGCCATCTGCCGCTCCCGGTAGTAGGCGGCCATCTGCGCGATGGTCGGCCGCTCGTGCGCGCCGAAGTAGGCCGCCGACGCGCCGAACAGCTCCGGGCTGAGCGAGCCGTGCCCGTCCTTGGAGACCTCCACGTGGGTGTGCACGTCGATCGCGACCAGCTCGTCGATGTTCATGACGTGGGGGCCTTCGGCGCGGGGATGCCGTACGTCTCCGGCTCGACGCCGACGCCGGTGTCCCAGGAGGCGGCGATGGCGTCGGCGGACCAGCCGCCGTCGGCATACGCGACAGCCTGCTCCTTCGGGTGCGACCAGAGGGCCAGCTTGTCGCCGCCGATGCCGATGGCCTGCCCGGTGACGCCCGCGGAGGCGTCGGAGGCCAGGTAGACGATGAGCCCGGCCACGTCCTCGACCGTGCCGAGGCCCTCGTCCCTGCGCAGCCAGTCCGGCAGCGGGCCGCCGGTGCGCTCGGCCTCTTCGAGGATCGGGGCGAAGGCCGGGATCGTCTTGGTCATCTCGGTGGCCGCGACCGGGACGACGGCGTTGACCGTGATGTTCGCCCTGGCCAGCTCCATGGCCCAGGTGCGGGCCATGGCGACGATGCCGGCCTTGGCGGCGGCGTAGTTGGTCTGGCCGAAGTTGCCGCGCTGGCCTGCCGGCGAGGAGATCAGGATCAGCCGGCCGCCCTCGCCCTGCTCGCGCATGCGGACCGCGGCCGCGCGGGCACAGGTGAACGTGCCCCGCAGGTGCACCTCGACGACCGCGTCGAAGTCCTCGTCGGACATCTTCCACAGGACCCGGTCCCGCAGGATGCCGGCGTTGGTCACCATGACGTCGAGCCGGCCGAACTCCTTGGCCGCCGCCTCCACCAGCCGCTGCGCGACGTGCGCCGAGCCGACCGCGCCTGCCTCGGCCACGGCCTTGCCGCCCGCGGCGACGACGGCCTCGGCCACCTCAGCAGCCGCCGCGGCGTCCACGTCGTTGACGACGACCGCCGCTCCGGCGGCGCCGAGCGCCTCCGCGTAGGCCCGGCCGAGACCGCGACCGGCCCCGGTGACCACCGCCACCTTGCCCGACAAATCCATCTATTCCACCCCAAACGATCCAGGAGTCCGATAACGTTGCCGCCCTCAACGTTGGGCATAATTTCAACCTAAGTCAATACTTTGCCCTACATCCCTGCCCGGTCTACGCTCATGCCTGTGAAGCACGAGGACGAGCAGGACCAGCTGCCTTCGGCGCGCCCCCAGTCGCTGATGTTCAGCTTTCTCGGCATCTATGTGCTGGGGCGCGACACCGCGGTCTACTCGGGCAGCGTCATCGACGTCTTCGCCCGCCTCGGCGTCTCGGAGGAGGCGGTGCGCTCGACGCTCACCCGCATGGTCAAGCGCAACCTGCTGGCCCGGCACCGCCAGGGCAAGAAGGTCTATTTCGGGCTCACCCGGCACGCCACGGAGGTGCTCGACGACGGGCGCCGGCACGTCTGGGAGAGGGGCGCGGTCAACCGCGACTGGGACGGCACCTGGACGCTGGTCGGCTTCTCATTGCCGGGCAGCGAGCGCAGCACCCGCCACGACCTGCGCTCCCAGCTCATCTGGGCCGGGTTCGGGCTGCTGCAGGGCGGGCTGTGGATCGCTCCCGGAGCCAAGGACGTCGAGTCGATGCTGGCCCCGCTGGGCCTGGGCGACAACGTCACCGTGCTCCAGGCCCGGGCGTTCAAGCCGACAGAGTCGGCCGACCTGGTGCGCAAGGCGTTCGACACCGACCAGATCGCCGAACGCTACCGGGCCTTCCTCGACCGCTGGGACACGGCGCACCCGCTGCCGTCGGCCACGGACGACTTGGCCAGGCAGCTGTTTCTGCACACCGACTGGCTGCAGCTGGTCCGCCAGGACCCCCGTCTGCCCGCCGAACACCTGCCCGCCGACTGGCCGGGGATCCGCGCCGAGACCGTGTTCCACACCCTGGCCCACCGCTACGAGCCCAGCGCCGCGACGCTCGCCACGTCCGTGCTCGATGAGCTTCCCCTGCGCCCGTAACGCATACTGGGCGCGCGGGCCGGCGTTCGCGCGGGCACAGGTGAACGTGCCCCGCAGGTGCACCTCGACGACCGCGTCGAAGTGGTCCGCGAGGCTGACCATGGTGCCTGACGACCTGGCCCGCTACCAGCTGGCGGTTGCCCAGCGGCAGCGGGAGCGGCTTGGGAATGCATGAGGCGGAAAGGCACCGCCCCACCTGGTATTCCGCGGGAGGGCGACGCGCTCCTTCTGACTTGAGTAGGGGGTGACTCATGCCGGGGCGCGCACGTCGCGCCTAGCGTCAGCGCAGGAGGTGGCGATGCGGTACGGGCTGGTGGCCAAGATGCTGGCCGCGATCATGATCGCGTCGGCGGTTCTGCCGGCGTCGGCGAGGGCGGTCCCCGAAGCGGTGCCGGCCCAGGCCCCCACAAACGACCCGACCGATGACCCCACGACGCCGGCCCCAGGATGCCCGCCCGTGCTGAACGTCCAGGAGGCCACAGGCGGCGGCCTTGGGCGGGACGGCAACCCGCCCAACGTCATGGGCATGACCCGCCAGGAGGCGGAGCAGGCCATGCGCCTCGGCGGGTTCGTGCCGGTCGCCGAGCCGTCCACCGCCGCGGCCGACTGGACGGTGGACGACCAGACCCCGACCAGCGAGGAGATCGCGGACTGCGGTACCACCGTGACCATCTCGCTCGTCGAGCCGCTCGCGGAGGTCCCCAACGTGGTCGACGATCCGCTGGAGACGGCGGAGCAGGCCATACGTGACGCGGGGCTCGTGCCGGTGGTGGCCGAAGGGTCCGCCGCCGAGCCGCGGGTCGTCGCCGACCAGGACCCGGACGCCACCACGAAGGTGGCGCGAGGCAGCACGGTGACGCTCACCCTGCGCGTTCCCCAGTCGCCCAGCGGAGTGACGGTCCCGGACCTGCGGGGCCTCACCAGGAGCGCGGCGCGCAACCGCCTCGACGGCACCGGCCTCGTGCTCGTGGTCGGCGGCGGGGAGTCGGGCACGGTGAGCGAGCAGGATCCCGTGCCCGGCAGCGTCGTCGATCGCGGTAGCTCGATCACCGTCACCCTGTCGGGCGCCGTCGGGCCGACCGATCCGGTCACCCCCACCATTGACGACACCCCCAGCGAGAGCAGCGAGCCGCCGCTGGAGCCCGACACCATCGACCCGGACGAGACCGGATCGTCGAGCGGTGTCCTGCCCCTCCTGCTGGTGCTCGCGATCGTGGCGGTGTCCGCGCTGACCTGGGCGATACGCCGCGCCCGCCGGCCGCGCCAGGCCGCGGCGCCGTCCGTCGTCTGCGTGCCGTGCGCGGATCCCGCCCCGACCGTGGAGATCCGCGACCTCCCGTCCCTCGGGATCGACATCGTCTGCCATCACGACCAGGGCCGCCAGGAGATCAGGGAGATCGTACGGTGACCGTTTCCTTCGCCACCAACCCGAGCACCGCCGACCTGCTGGTCTTCGCCGACCCCAGCAGCGCGGTCGAGGAGCTGTCGCGAGCCCTCGACGCGCGCCGGATGCTCGACGAGATCGGCCAGAACGCCCGGCTGCCGCCGGGCGAACTGCTCGACAAGGCGGCGCGCGCGGGCGGCGAGCTGCTGCAGGGCATCGATCTCGGATCGGTCCTGCTCGGCGGCTGGCAGAAGTACCGCAGCCTGCGCGACGCCGCGCGCAAGACGCTGAGCGACAGCTCCGACATCGGCCAGATGGTGCCCCTGGCCGAACATGAGATCGTCTCCCGCCACGAGCCCTGGGTCGAGGTGCGGATCAACGGCCGGCCGGCGGGCAAGATCACGTTTTGCATCGAGCTGATCTTCCACGTCACGATGTTGCAGGCGTTCGTGCGCCGGGGCCGGCTCATGCGGCTGGCGGGGGGCGACTGCACGGTGGCCGTCTCCTGCAAGGTGCAGGGGTTCGAGGTGGCCAAGCCGGAGCTCATGCGGATCGGGTTGCCGATCAATCGCGATCTCGGAGAGGGCATCCCGCTGCTACGCGAAGCGCGGGCCGCGAGCTGAGCCGGCGGGCGCGCTCGCGTCAGGCCGCGCTGGAGCAGGCCATGAGCCACGTGCGGACCCCTGTGCTGGAGGCGCGCCGCGACGGGATGCCGGTACGCCGAACCGCCGAGCTGTCAGTGGTCTCCCCCGACACCGTCAACGAGTGGGTGCAGGCCGCCCGCGCGGAAGCCCTCGCCCAGCTCCGCCGCAACCTGGACCAGGCGCCGACCCCGCCCGCCGAGGGATGTATCTGGGGTTCCGTTTCGCCGAACGGTGGGCCGGTCCTGATGACCAGCGCCGCAAGCTCCACCTGTTCAGCGACCGGCCTACCGACCGGGGACGCATCCTGACCGCCTGTGAGTGCCGAAAATTGTGTCACAGGGTTTGATCTGGGATTTTGCTGTCCTCGATGGCTCGGCTCCGGCAGGATCGCAGGACGTCGGGCAGGCAGTGTGTCTGTCCCATGGCGGCGGCGTCTTGTGCGCGGTGACGGCAAGTTACCGGAGCCCAAGAAGGTCAGGGCGGGGGCCGTTCCGTCACCGTTGATCGACGTGTTCTCGCTCGGCGGCCGCGGCGTAGGCGGTGTCGAGGCGCTCGAGCGGGCCTGGACCGTCGTGCGGCTTCGGCGGGGCGCCGAGGTGGCGGACGCGAAGCTCGTCCATGAGCTCCTCGATGAACGCCGGACCTTCATCGCGCATGAGCTGCTGCCGGCTCCGGAGCTCGTCGCTGCCCGGGCGCCAGTCGAGGCCCCAGTTGCCGAGGGCGTAGATGATCGGAAGAGTCTGGATACCGGCTTCAGTGAGGCTGTAGCGAGCGCGCTGCCCCCGTGCGGCGGTGCCGCGGGTGAGGATCCCTGCGTCGACGAGCCGCACAAGGCGGTCGGCGAGGATGTTCGAAGCGATGCCCTCGATGGACCCGGTGAGCAGCGCCCGAAAGTAGCGGCGGTCGCCGAAGATGACGTCGCGCAGCACGAGCAACGACCAGCGATCTCCGAGCACCTCGACGGCGGCGTTGATCGGACATCCGGACCGTGGTTCCACGATTCCTCCTTGACAGGTATTTCGTCCTACTTATAGTAGTTGCAGAATGCAATCACTCTTGGGAAGAGGAGCTGATGGGCCGCTTCGTCTATTCGATGCAGGTGTCCCTCGACCTGCGGATCGAGCAAGTTCCTGGGGACAACGGCGCTGGCGAGTGGCTGCGCATCGACGAGGAGCTGCACCGCGAGGCTAATGCGCAGACGCGGGCGCTCGCGCTCATGGTCCAGGGCCGGGTCTACTACGAGGTCATGGAGGAGTACTGGCCACGGGCGCGCGAGGACGCGTCGCTGCCGGACTACATGCGTGAGTACGGCGAGATCTGGACAGCCAAGCCCAAGGTGCTCGTCTCCCGCACCCGCCGCGGCGCCGATCACAACACCCGGATCATCGGCGGAGACGACGCGATCGAGCAACTCGCCGCCCTGCGGGCCGGGACCGACGGCAGCATCAGTGTGGGCGGCGCGGCGCTCGCCACACAGCTGCTCCGGGCGGGGCTGCTCGACGAGCTGCTGCTCTTCACCCATCCCGCGATCCTCGGCTTCGGCAGGCCGCTGTTCGACGACTACGACGTGCCGATCGAGCTCGACCTGCTCGAGCAGCGATCGTTCAAGCAGGGCGTCACGATGCATCGCTACGCCATCCGGGATGCGAAGGAGGCGAGCTCGTGCTGAGGCAGGTCGCGGAGGGTGTGCTGGTCCACGAGAGCGAGTTCGTGCAGAGCAACGCCGTTGTCGTGCAGGGCCGGGCCGGTGTGTTGCTCATCGACCCCGGGGTGACCGGCTCCGAGATCGACTGCCTCGCGAACGACCTTCGCGAGTTGGGTCAGCCCGTTGTGGCAGGGTTTTCTACGCATCCGGATTGGGATCACCTGCTCTGGGACGCCCAGCTCGGCGAGGCGCCCCGTTACGGCACGGCGCGCTGCGCGGCCACCGTCCGAGATCAGCTGTCGGACGCAGGTGCGAAGGCCCGCATCGCCGCCCACCTGCTCGAGACGGAAATCGCCGGGCAGGTACCGCTGGACTTACTCGGCCTCATTACCGGTCTGCCCGCCGAAACTACGCAGATTCCTTGGGATGGCCCTCAAGTCCGGATCATCGAGCATCAAGCGCATGCCCCGGGCCACGCGGCGCTGTTGATCCAGGAACGCGGAGTCCTCGTCGCCGGCGACATGCTTTCCGATGTCCTGATTCCTATGCTCGACCTGAACGACACCGCCGACCCGATCGAGGACTACCTCACTGCGCTGCGGCTGCTCGAGGGCGTGGCGGGCGACGTCGATGTCGTTGTCCCGGGCCACGGGTCCGTCGGCGGAGCTGACCAGGTGCACGCACGGATCGGCCAAGATCGGGCGTACGTGCACGCCTTGCGTGACGGCCAGGATCCCAGCGACCCGCGGGTCGGCCCATCGGCCAAGCCCGGCTGGGAGTGGGTCAGCGATGTGCACAACGGGCAAGCCCAGCGCCTCGCCCAAAGAAGCGAGCGCGACGGGGCTGCGGGTGCCGATTAATCATCCGGCCAGGCGAAGGCCGCAGTGAACTTGGCGTCTCGGTCACGGACCGCATCCTGCAGGTCCATGACGAGGTTACGGCCGAGCTGTGTGACCCACTGCCCGACATGGAGGATCCGCACCCGGCGGGTGGCGTGCCGGCGCCGCAGCAGATCACGATGCCGGCGCAGGATCGTGTCAGGGCGAATCAGCAGCCTGAGGTGCCGCGGTCTGTCCTTCGGCAGACGATGCAACAGTGCCGCGAGGAGGAAGCGATCATCCCGAGTGAACGCAGGCTTCTTCACCTGACGTTGCAGCCCGGTCAGCTGATGCCGGAGCACCAAGATCTCGATGTCCTTATCGCGATCGCCGATGGACACCAGCCGCAGGAGCGAGAGGACGGCCGTCACCGTGAGACAGACCAAGCGCAGCAACACGACCGATCATCATGGCCCTATCTGGTGCGGCACTCGAGGCATCCACCGGCGGGAGCGAATCATCCACCAAGACCTTGACCCGCAGGCCGGTCGGCGACGTCTTGGCCGCCCTGTACGTCAGCCGACGCGGACGCGTCCTCCCCCCTTTCGGCAAAGGGGGGAGGACGCGTTGGTGGGTTATGGGTATTCGGCGAGATTTGCGACGTTTGTGGAGGAGTTGCTTGGGCCTCCCGTGGAATTGATGACGTGGGCGATGGTTCCGGTGCCGCCCAGGGAGACCGTCACCATGTGGTGGAAGCGGACCCCCGGCGTGTTCGGTACCTCGAAGGCCCGGTCGGCCACCACCGCGGGGTTGGCGCTGAAGTAGCAGTAGCTGCCCAGCCCCCAGGCCTCATGCGAGGTGACCGAACCGGCGACCTTGTAGGCGGCCCAGCCACGGGTGGAGCCGTTCATCCAGGACGCCTGGTTGGGCGGATCGTAGGGCATCTCGTTCTGGAAGAAGTAGGTCCGCCCGCCGTTGCCGTTCCAGATGACCTGGTACTGGTGGAAGTGCTCGACGAACAGCCCGTAGAACGTCACGTTGTCGCCGTTGACGACGAGCCCGTTGACGGTCGTGTTGGTGTTCCACCCGACGCCGCTGCCGTGGTCGGCCCGCCAGATCCAGGTGTGATCACCGATCACGTCGTCGCTGTTGATCACCAGGCTCTGTGACGCCTTGCCCACCCCGGCGCCGCCGACGCGGAAGAAGACGTCGTGCAGTGAAGTGGGGTTGGCCGCGTGTGAGGCCGCCGAGCCCGCCGGGCCGACCTGCATGAGCGTCGCCGAGTTCGCGGTCCCGGCGTCGATCAGCAGCCCGGCGATCTTGACGCCGTCCACGTCGGCGACGGTCATCGCCGTGATGCCGTTGTCGGGTACGAACGCCGCCAACCCGAGACCGAGCACCACGGTGTCGGCCCTGGTGACCCTGATCGTGTCGTTCAGATGGTAGACGCCCGGCGTGACCAGCAGGTTCTTGCCCGCGGCGAGTGCCGCGTTGATGTCACCAGCGGTGTTGCCCGGCTTGACGACGAAGAACTGACTGATCGGCAGTGACGTGCCCGCACCCGGCCACGACACCCCGGCGGAGTTCGACTTCAGCGCGGGCACGAACACCTGGTAGGCCCCCGCCGCGTCGATGTAGAGGAACGGCTTCTCCCGTACCACCGGCGCCTGCCCCACCGTCGTGTACGGCGGGCTGGGGAAGGTGTTGCCCGGCGCGCCGGACACCCCGACGAAGACCATGTTCCAGTTCGATCCGCTCCAGGACCCGAAGGCCGAGTTGCGGGAGATCCACTGTTGTTGCGACCCGGACCTGACCTGACCGTCGATCCGCGAGTCGGAGATCCACCCGCCGCTCGACCAGCCGCCGTCGTCCAACTGCAGGTTTCCGCGCACATGCATGCGCCGGTACGGCGCCGCCTGCGAGACCGCCCACCGATCCGTGCCGCCCGCCGGGGTGACCGAGAGGTTCTCGGCGGAGCGCCAGAAGTTCTGCGTGGCGTTGCCGCCGAACCAGTCGGCCTCGGCGTGCACGGCCCCGTTGATCGTCACCGCGTCGGGCGTCTGTCCCAGGCCAAGGACCTGGGTGTAGAAGCCGACGTTGACGTCCACGTCGTAGGTGCCCGGCTTGAACAGCAGCGCGTACCGGTTGGACCCGAACTGGTTGGACTGCTGCTGGCTGAACACCGAGTTGAGCTGCGACTGGATCGTGGACGCGGGCATCGACGGGTCGAAGATGCGCACGTTCGGCCCCAGGTCGGGATTGGGGCCACCACCGCCGCCGCCCGACAGGGTGAACGACTGCGCCGCTGTGCCGTTGCAGGTGTACTGCTGCAGTTGCACGCTATCGGCCGTGGAGGCGCCCGGCACGTCGAGGCACTTGCCGCTGTTCCTGTTGACCAGGTGGTACGTGCCTCCGGATTCCTCCACCGGCAGCCACTGCTGGTTGTTGCCGCCGCCGTAGGCCCACAGCTGGACCTGCGCGCTGTCGGCGGTCGAGACTCCGGTCACGTCCCAGGCCTGCGCGGCGTTGAGCGAGCTGTTGACCCGGTAGTAGCCGCCGCTGGTGGCCTGGAACTGCCAGAGCTGCGCGCCGCTGCCGTTGCACGCGTACTGCTGGACGGCGGTGCCGTTGGCGGTGGCGGCGGCGCGGGCGTCGACGCACTTGCCGCTGTGCTTGGCGACCACGGTGGTCAGGCCGGTGGGGACGGCTGCCTGCGCGACCGGCATGAGGATGAACCCGGCCGCGATCAGCACGAGGACGACCAGGGCACGCATCAGAACCCCGCCGTCAGCCGGGTGAAGTCCCAGGCGTTCTGGGAGACGCCGCTGCAGGTTTCGGACAGGCCTCCGGAACAGGGGCGGTCGCGGTTGACCGACCAGAAGGCGAGCCTGGTCAGGCCATGGGAGTTGGCGTAGTCGCGGATCTGGGTCCAGGTGGCGACCGAGGTGACCTCCGACTGGTCGGACAGGCCGTTCATGCCGGAGATGCCCATGTGCGCGTACGCCGTGGCGTCCGACCAGCCGAACGCCGACTTCAGGGCGTTCTTCAGCCCTTCGGCCGCGTTGACCGTGCTCTGGTACATGTTGGACCCGCCGCCGAAGTCGAACGGCATGATCGTGTAGTTGTCGATCGGGACGCCGAGTTCCTTCGACCGGTTGATCAGCCGGGTGCCCGCGCCGGCCGGGCCGCTGGTGGAGGTGCCGAAGGTGACGACCACCTTGACGTTCGGGTTGTTCGCCTTGACGATCTTGAGGCCGTTGAGTATGCGGTCCTGGACGGTGTAGTTCTCGTACTCGTCGGTGTTCTCGATGTCGAAGTCGACGGCCGCGGGTCCCACGGCGTTGATGACCTGCTGCACGGCGCCCGCGTACGCCTCAGGCGTACCGCAGTTGGGGCCGAGCTTGCTGCCCGACCAGCCGCCGAAGGAGACCTGGACGCTGCCGCCCTTGGACTTGATCGTGTTGATCGCCTGCTGGTCGGCACCGCCGGTCAGCGCACGCGAGCCGTCCCAGCGGGGCGTGCAGCCGCCGCCGGACAGGATGAAGGCCATCGTGAAGGACTTGACGCCGGTCGCGTCCATGACCGTGCCCGGGTTGGGCGGGCTCCCCCACCCCATGTAGAGGTACGGGGCGCCGGGCAGCTTGCCGGGATTGGGGGTGCCGTCGCCGGAGGGCAACGTCCACTTCTGGTTGGCGCCGGTGCCGCAGCTCCAGATCTGCAGGGGCGTGCCGTCGGCCGAGCTGACGTTGGTGGCGTCCAGGCACTTGCCGAGCGCTCGCAGGGTGCCGTCGGAGGCGGCCGTCCACTGCTGGGCGGCGGTGCCGTTGCAGTCGTAGATCTGCACCTTGGTGCCGTTGGCACTGCTCGCACCCGCCACGTCCAGGCACTTGCCGAGTGCGCGGATCGTGCCGTCGGATTGCGTGGTCCACGACTGGGCGGTGGTGCCGTTGCAGGTCCAGAGCTGGACCTGGGTGCCGTTGGCGCTGTTGGCGCCGGCGACGTCGACGCACTTGCCGCCGTAGCCGGTGATCTGGCCGGTGGCGGCCGAGGCCGGGGAAGCGAGGCCCGCCACGGCTAATGCCGTCACGGAGGCAAGGATGATTCCTCGTCTTTGCATGGGGTGGTCACTTTCTGTGGGGGGTGTACGCCGGTGGCCGGCCGCCGGCGTGGGTGAGCACCATGGCTAAGAGAAATCCACGGTCGTGACCTTATGGTGACCTTACAGGAGCGTCAATACTTAATTTAAGGGTTGACAGCATCTTCGTACGACCCTTAAATCAGGGAGGAAAATAAGCCAGGACGTGGGTCCTCAGCCGCCCAGGAACTGATCCACCACCAGGATGGCGGCGCCGAGCTTGACGCCCTCAGACCCCAGGTGAGCGGCCTCGATCGCGACGCGGCCGTAGGAACAGCGCAGCGCGGAGCGCTCCGTGGCCGTCAAGATCGCGGGCAGGTGGTCGCGGGCGAGCAGCAGGCCCGCCCAGCCGCCCAGCACGATGCGCTCGGGATTGAGCAGGTTGATCAGGCTCGCCAGCCCCGCGCCCAGATGGCCGACGGCCTCGTCGAACAGGGGACGCGCGCCCGGGTCGGCCAGCAGCGCCGCGAAGGCGCTCTCCTCCTCGGTGCCCGCCAGGTCGATCCCCGCCCTGGCGAGGACCGACTCGGCGCCGACGTAGGCCTCCAGGCAACCGCGCGCACCGCAGCGGCAGGGGCGGCCGCCGGCGACCACCGTGGTATGGCCCCACTCCCCCGCCCCACCGGACACGCCGCGGACGGTGATGCCGTCGGTGATGATGCAGGCGCCGACCCCGCTGCCGATCAACACCATGATCATGTAGCCGCTGTCCCGTCCCGCGCCGAACCAGTGCTCGGCCAGGCCCAGCGTCATGGCGCCGTTGTCGACGAACACGGGCAGGCCGGGGAGCATGTCGGCCAGCCGTACCCCGCTCCAGCCGAACGTCGGCGAGTCGACGACCGTTCCCCGCACCATGCCGGGGACGCCGACGCCGACACCGAGGACGCGGTCGGGGTCCACCCCCGCCTGCGCGATCACCGCGGCGACGCCTTCGCGGATGTGGCCGGCCACCAGGTCGGGAGCGTGCTGTCCTGGGCGCAGCGGGGTCTCGGCCTTGGCCCGTGGCGTCATGGACAGGTCGAACAGCTCCACGCCGACGCGGGTCTCCCCCACCTCGACGCCGACCGCGTACGCGTGGTCGGCGTTGACGCGGAGCTGGACGCGTGGCCGGCCGCCGTCCGACTCGACCCTGCCCACCTCGACGGCGATCCCGTCGGACAGCAGGCCGGTGACGACGTTGCTCACCGTGGCGGGGCTCAGGCCGGTCGCCTGGGCGAGCTCGAACCTGCTGCGCTCGCCGTCGAAGAAGAGCGTGCGCAGCAGCACGGCCCTGTTGGTACGCCGCACGTCACGCGACGTCCCCCGCTGCGGCCGGATCATATGGTGCAGTCTAGGCCCCGCTCTTGGAGAGCTTGTTAACACCACCGAACGGGGGCTTGCCGGGGTTGTCCGGTTGTTCCGTGCCGCCGTACTCGGCCGCGGGCACCTCGGTGCAGTCGTTCTTGATCCAATCGGTGCGCTGGGACCGGCCCATCATGGGGCCACCCCCGAGGACGTACCTCAGTTCCACCGCCTTTGCGCCTGCCGAAAATCTCATCCATGCAGTTCAAGCGTCCCTATCCCTCATCGGCAACAACCGCAGCGCGGCAAAGGCATTCGTGACAGTCAGATAGGCACACAGGACATCTTCGTCTGGCTCGCAGCGTCACAGCACTGGCGAGACGTCGTCGTCGACTTCGGCGTGGGTGCGTACATGCAGGTGCCCGTCGAGCGGATACGTGGGCGGTGCCGCGGGCAGGACTACGTCGAGCTCGTAGCGGCTTTTCTGCGCCACGCGGCACGACGCCGGGTTGTCCACTTGGTGCAGTAGTTCAAGGCGTTCCAGCCCGTCAGCGCCGAAGGTGTCGAAGGCCCATCGGGTCACAACCTCCAATGCCCCGGCGGCGACACCCCGTCCTCGGGCGTGCGCCACCGTCCAGTAGCCGACCTCGGCGGACGGTTTCCCCGGTGCGACATCCCTGAGGACAATATTGCCCACCACCTGGCGGAAGGCCGGCCTGGGGTGCGCGTCAAGGATGGCGAAGCTGAACCGCTTCCCCGTCGCCCAGCCTCGCTGTTGGGCTCGTACCCACCGCAGCCCGTCGGCCTCGGTTTCCACCCGCGAACTCGTCCAGCGACGTAGAGCAGGATCTCGATACGCCGCAACGACCGCGGCCACGTCCTCCACGCCCCACGGGCGAAGCACAAGTGCGGGTCTGGCCGGCATCGCGGCGGCATTGAGCATCACGGAAGCTTTCACCGGCTGATGATATGCAGGATCACCGGGTGCTTTCCTCGTCGTCAACAGACACTGCCTGCCGGCGTGGCAGCGGCAGACAAGTCAAGGGAAGATCCAGATATCGGACCAACCGGGCCAACTGCTGCACCAGTATGGCCGTCTGCCGAGCTGTACGGCCAGCACACGCAGGCGGCCGGCCAGGAGTTCGCCAAGGACGCGGTGGACCGGGCCTTCGAGCTGACCCAGGGACAACCATGGCTGGTCAACGCCCTCGCCCACGTGATCATCGTCGAGCCCAGAAGGTCAGCTGCCCTGCACCAGTTCTGACACCGGACACGCTGTTATGAGCCGGGCAACGCATTCGCCTCACTGGCGAACATTCTACGTTCACTATCTGTTAAACATCCCACGTTGGACGTAGGATGTCCCGAAATCTTCTCCTGTCAGGAAGGGCGAGGACATGCGCGATGGTTATCCCCCGGAGGGCCGTACCGGGCGCCGCTCCCGGCGCCGCCGCCGGGCGGGCGCCGTGATGGTGCTCGCCGGCTTACTCGTCAGCGTGTTCGGCGCGCCGGCGACCGCGGCGCCGGTGGAGACCTTCGAGGCCGGAGTGACTGCTGACACCGCACCATTCGTGGACGAGCAGGTGCTCTACAAGCAGGGCGACTTCGGATACGGCTGCTTCCGGATCCCCGCCGTGGTGCGGGCCACGAACGGCATGCTCCTGGCCTTCGCCGAGGGGCGGGTGAAGGACTGCGGCGACGACGAGGACATCGACCTCGTGCTGCGCCGTTCCGCCGACGGCGGGCGGACCTGGGGACCACTGCAGGTGGTCTCGGAGGGCAACGGCACGACCCACGGCAACCCGGTGCCGATCGTTGACGAGCGTACCGGGCGGGTCGTGCTGGTGAGCACCCACAATGGTGCGGAGCCGTGCCCGAACGGCTGTGACCGCGACCCCTGGGTGCAGTTCAGTGACGACCATGGGGCGACCTGGTCGGCCGCCAGGGAGATGACCGAGGGCAAGCGTCCGGAGTGGAACTTCTGGTACGCCACCGGCCCGATGCACGGCATCCAGCTCAAGCGCGGCCCGCACGCCGGCCGGCTGGTCGTCGGGGCGAGTTTCGAAAGCTGGGACCGGGTCGGCAAGCACGTCTACGGCACGCACCTGCTCTACAGCGACGACAGCGGGGTGACCTGGAACATCGGCGCCGAGACGTTCCGCGACGACGGCACGGTCATCGCCCAGGAGGTCACCGTCGTCGAGCTCACCGACGGGCGGATCTACGCCTCGGCCCGCGAGCGCGGCACCGACGAGGGCAGCCGGGCGTACGCGACCAGCAGCGACAGCGGCGAGACGTGGGACGCGCCGTTCCGCACCATGCCGGCGCTGGCGACGACCGACGTCCAGGCGTCGCTGCTGCGGTTCAGCGAAGAGCGCATCCTCTTCTCCTCGCCGATGCACCCGGGCGCCCGGGAAGCGATGGGGATCCGGTCGTCCTACGACGAGGGGCGCAGCTTCGAGACCTGGGATGAGGGCAAGGTCTTCTACTGGGGGCCGTCGGCGTACTCGGACATGGTGCGTCTGGACGGCGACGAGGCGGCCCTGATGTACGAGGCCGGCAACATCACGCCGTACGAGCAGATCCGGTTCGCGCGGTTCAACGAGGCCTACCTGGAGACGCCGAACGGCACCCCGCCTGGCATCCCCGGTCCCCCGGCGCCCGGCCCGACGACGCCGGACGAGTCGCCGTACCGCAACGCGGCGTATGTCCGCGGTGGTGCGCAGGTCACCGACGGGCGGTTCGGCAACGGGCTGGCCCTGGACCGGGTGGACGACCGGGTGGAGGTGGCGTTCAACGACTCCATCGACCTCGGCGCGAAGGACTTCACGCTGACCTCCTGGATCCGGTACTCGGAGCAGACCGGCGCGCACACGATCCTCTGGTTCCACCGGGTGAACCGGGGCACCAACCCGCCGGCGCTGTGGCTGCGGGCCGAACCGGCCAGCAACCGCATCCGGGCGGTCCTCACCGTCGACCGGTTCAACGTGACCGTACAGTCGCCGAGCGCGTACAACGACGGGCAGTGGCACTTCGTGGCGCTCCAGCGGGTACGTGGCGAGCTCCGGCTCCTGGTGGACGGCGTGCAGGTCTCGTCGGCGGCGGCGCCGGCCGGTTCACTGACCCTCGGCAAGGAGTTCGGGCTCGAGGGCATCCACATCGGACAGCGGATTGACGGTGTGGACCGCTTCCGCGGGACGCTCGACGAGGTACGCGTCTACCGGCGCGCCCTCGCCGACGCCGAGCTGGACCTGATCCGAGAGAGGAACCTCCCGATCGGCGGTCGGCTTGGGCTGCGGCTGCCGTTCGATCACGTCGGCTAAGGGGACACCAATCGCTTGGCGATGGCGCTCGCGGGTCCCGGTGGGCGTCATCGTACGCGCTTTGACGGTATCTGAGATTACCGGGCAGCCGAAGGACGTCCTACGTCCTGTGGGTGCCCGCTACTCCCCTGGGAAGAGCTCGGGCAGTTGTGCCCGGGCCAGTGGCCTGAGCCGCACGGCGAGCGAGGCGTCGACCGAGTCGTACGGCCACCTGACCCGAGTGCCGATGTCGGCCCAATCGCCGAGGTGGGCCAGGAATTTGTCCAGCGCGGCGTTGGCGTACCCGCTGCGCTGCAGAGGCTGGACATGCGCGGCGAAGAACTCGCGGATCCGTTGCTCCACATCGAGCGCGGCATCGGGTTGAGCGACCATCATCCGCTGCCATGCCATGGCGCCGGCCGGGCTGAGGGCGGCGATGTTCGAGTAGGAGCCGGCGGCGCCGTGCCGCCGTCCGGTCGCCAGGTCGTGGCCGGCGACGAAGACGGCGAGGCCGGCCGCGTGGCGCTCCATCTCCGCGTACCACCGCGCGTCACCGCCGGCCACCTTGATCCCGATGACCCCGGGAACCTCGCGGCGGATCACCGGATACAGGTCGGCCGGCACCTGCGTCTTGGCGTGCGGCGGGTTGTACAGCACGAGCGGCACCGGGTCGGCGGCGGCCGCGACGCGGCCCAGGAAGCGAACCACCTCACGGCGCGACAGCGGCAGCCAGTCCGGCAGCGTCACCTGGATCGCACCGGGACGGAGCGCCCGCGCACGGACCACCCTGGCCAGGCAGGTCTGCGCGCTCATATGGCCGGCGCCGATCTGGAACGGCAGCCCGTGCCGTTCGCACTGCTCGGCCAGCAGAGCGTTGACGCGGTCGTACTCGTCCTCGCCGAGCGCGTGGAACTCGCCCGCGGTGCCGTGCGCGTACAGGCCGTCGAGCCCCACGGCGACGAGCACGTCCAACGCCGCCTCAAGGCGTGCCCAGTCGATCGACTCGTCGTCCCGGATGGGCAGCAGGACCGTACCCCAGGTGCCGCCAAGCGCCCCCGGCGTCAACGTCTCCACGGCACCCCGCTATCAGATCGGTAAAATATAGGACATCCTATGTCCGCAAACGAGCGTGCGAACAAGCCATGTCCGTCCGGCGGGCCATCTGTGTCGTCGACGTAAACTTTCCTGCCCCGGCTGGCCTTCCGGGACCGAGAGGTGGGATGTTTGACGCAAGGTCTTCGACGAGCCTGGAGGTGGCATGCCTACACGTGACGGCGCGTCGCTTCAGGAGCGCATCGTCGCCCTGATCCACGAGCGCGGACTGGCCCCCGGGGCACCGATGCCGACCGAAGTGCAATTGATGGAGCTGCTCGGGGCGAGCCGCAACAGCGTCCGCGAGGCCGTACGGGCCCTGCGGGCGTTGGGCATCGTCGAGATCCGGCACGGTCATGGGACGTTCGTCGGGCACGCGTCGCTCGACGTACTGACCCCGTCGTTTGCCTTCCGGGTGCGTTCGGGGCCGGGCGGGATCCGCGCGCTGAACGATCTGGTCGAGGTCCGCGAGCTGCTCGAGACCGGGCTGATCGGCCAGGTGGCCCAGAGCACCAGCGCCCCCCGGCTCGCCGCGTTGGACGCCCTGGCCAATGGCATGGATCGGGACCGGGAAGCCGATCGGGCGTTCCACGCGCTGCTGTACGAGTCGTGCGGCAACGAACTGGTGCTGCAGCTGATCGGCCTGTTCTGGGACGTCTACCACGAGGTCGAGCCGACGCTCGGCCCGCCGGAGGAGCGGACCGCGGAGATCGCCGTCAACCACCGCCGGATCGTGGCGGCGCTTCGCGCTCGGGACGCCGAGGCCGCCCGGGAGGCGATGCGGCTGCACTTCCGCGACGTCAAGGCGCGCATCGCGCGGGCGGAGGCCCAGCCGGCATCCGCGCCGACCTGACCCGGCCGTACCCGGCCGACGGCAGCGAGGTGCTCCTCCGGGGCGGACCCTGCTCGGGTCCGCGGTCCCGAAGGTTGGGGCAGGGCACGCGCGCCGCCGATGACCTGGTTACGGCGCTTGGCGCGGTACAGGGTCCCAGCCGATGCCCTTTCGCGATGATCGGAAAAAGGCACCGGCCGGGACCCGGCCGGGCAGGCCTCTCAGGCCGGCATGGCCGCCATGGCCTTGCACGCGTCGGCACAGGCCTTGCACTTCTCGGCACAGCGCTTCATCGTCGAGTCCTCGCTCATGGCCATGCACGCCTCGGCGCACTTGGTGGCCACCTGGGCACACATCCGGGCCATCTCCATCGCCATCGGGGACTGGCGCATCATCATGTCCGCGCACAGGCGGGTGATGTCGGAACAGTCCATGAGCGCGCCCATCATCGCCATGTCGACATGGCGGCCACCCTGCTTCAGGCAGTAGCTCATGGTCTGCTCGCAGGAGCTGTGACTCTCCATGCATGCGTCGATGCATCGCTGCATCTCAGGACTCAGCTGTCCCTCAGCTCGCATTGTTCCTCCCCTATCGACGACCGCTCCCATATCGGGCCGCGGTCTTAAGGTCGGATACCCCAATTCGGACAGAAAGGACGGAAAAGGTCGGAAGCTTTGGCGCACGATGACAGGTTCGTTGAGACCGGGGGCCTGGTACGCCACCCGTGCGTTACGGAACCCGAGCCGCTTCCACCAGTCGGGCGATCTCGGGGAGAACGGCCTCGGCTACGGTGATCTTCCGGTCGATCAGGCCGCTGGCGTGGAAGAGATCTGCGGCGCGCTGCTGCTCGGCGACGAAGTCCTCGCTGACGGGGTGCAGCCCGAACGGACGGTGGCGCAGGGCATGTTCCCAGGCGTCGACATCCCCGCCGTCGTCCGCGGCGAACAACTCCGCCGCGGCCCGGTAGTTCTGCTGGATCCAGGCGTCGGACTCCTGGAGGGCGGCGACGATGGCGGCGAGCTCTTCGGGGTGCCGCTCGGCGAAGTCACGGCGGGTGAACCAGAGCGAGCGGTGGCTGAACAGTCCGTCCGTGGCGACGAGGTCCCGGGTGGTGGCTACCTGCTCGACGCGGGTGAGGGCCGGGTACGAACCGACCCATGCGTCCACTGCGCGGTCCAGGAACAGCTGGGCGGCGTCCCCGTACGCGTCGACCGGCTCGATGTCCTTCCACGTCAGCCCTGCCCGGTCGAGGGCGAACAGCAGGAGCGTGGTCTGCCAGGAGCCATGCCCGAGCGCGACCCGCTTGCCCTTGAGATCCGCCGGCGAGTTGATCGGGGAGTCTTCGTGCACGACCAGCCGGCCGTTCTCATGACGCGAGCCGGAGACCGCGACGTACACGATGTCGTGCCCCTTGCCCTGCGCGGTGACCGGAGGCGTGGAGCCGGTGCCGATGAAGTCGTAGCCGCCGTCGAAAAGACGGTCGCCGTGCACGGAGGGCAGCCCCTCGGTCGGGGCGGGACGGTCACCCTGCGGGAGACTGCGCAGGTCCACCCACTCCACCTCGGGCAGGGAACGCTCCAGAATGCCCCGGTGCCGCAGCACCCAGAGCGAGTTGTTGTTGGGGAAGTAACCGACGCGAACGCTCATCAGATGGATCCTTTCGTTACCGTTACCGGGGACTGCGAGAAGTTCTGGCGGAGGTCGTGACCGCGGAGCAGCGGAAGCACCTCTTCGCCGACGCGGTACGCCTCTTCGAGGTGTGGCACCCCGGCGAGGATGAAGGCGTCGACGCCGATGCCGATCAGCTCGTCGAGCCGCTCGGCGACCTGCTGGTAACTGCCGACGAGTCCGAACGCGGGACCGCCGCGGAGCAGGTGGAAGCCGCCCCAGACGTTGGGCGACACCTCCAGTTCCCGGTAGTCGCGTACCGGCCAGGAGACGAACGACTGGCTGCGCAGCCACCCGACGGAGTCGCCGTCCGCGCTGCGCAGCGCCGCCGGGTCGACGTGTGCCCAGCCGCGCCGGATCTCCTCCCATGCCGCCTGCTCGGTCTCGCGGGCGAGCACGTCGATGCGTACGGCGAACTTCGGAGCCCGCCCGATCGCGGTGCTGTGCTCGCGAACCTGGGCGAACTTGGCCGCCAACGCGGGGAAGGGCTCGAGCCACGACAGGTAGTAGTCAGCGTGCCGGCCCGCCGCCTCGATCGCGGCCTTGGACGAGCCGGAGAAGTAGATCTCCGGGAAGGGCTGCCGCGCGAGCGGCTCGGGCAGCCCCGCCCCCTCGACCTGGTAGAAGCGGCCCTGGTAATCGAACGGGCCACCGCTCCATACGCCCTTGAGCACGTCGAGGAACTCCGAGGTACGGGCGTACCGGTCATCGTGGTCGACCCGATCGCCCCACCACAGCTGGGCGGGACCGCCGCCCCCCGAGATGATGTTGTAGACGACCCGCCCGCCGGTCGCCCGCTGCAGGCTCGCCGACATCCGAGCCGCCTGCACCGGATGGAGGAAGCCCGGCTGGTAGGCGATCATGAAACGGTAGGTGGTGGTCTCACGGGCCAGGGCCGCGGCCGCGGCCCACGGATCGTCGGTGAAGGGGAACGACGGCAGCAGGCCGCCGACGAACCCGGAGCTTTCCGAGGCCCTGGCAACATCGGCCATGTGCTCGACGTACGAGTACCCGTCGCGGCGGCCGTTTCGCACCCCGGGAGTGAGGCTGCCCGGCACTACCGGCGCCCACTCCCCTCGGCTGGACACCCGGCGCCGCAGCGACTGCTGGTCACCGTGGGTGCCGATCCGCCAGTAGATGTCAATGGGCATGCTCGATCTCCTTAGCGAACAGCGGCAGCAGCCGCTCGCCCAGCCGGTAGGTCTCCTCGATGTGCGGCCGCGATTCCAGGACGAAGGTGGTGACACCCTGGTCGAGGTAGCCGCGGAGTCCGGCTGCGACGGTTTCGTACGAGCCGACCAGGCCGAACGGGCCGGAATCGGCGATCCGGCCGAACCCTCCCCACAGGCGGGTACGCGGGTCCGGGTCAGGCAGGCCCTCCCCCACGCCGCCGGCGAGGTCCCACAACCGGCGGGCCTCCGCCCACGCCTCGTCGTCGTCATCCCGTGCCAGGACGGGAAGCCGCAGGCCGTACTCGACGGGACGCCCTTCCTGCGCCGACTGTGCGGCCAGTTCGCCGACGCCGGTCTCGACGTCCTGGTCCGCGGTGAACAGGTGCACGTCGGCGTGGCGTGCCGAAAGTGCCAGCGCCTCCGGCGAGGTGCCGGTCAGGTAGAGGCGAGGGAACGGCAGGCCCGAGTTCGGTGACTGGAAGCCACCCGCGAGCACCTGGTAGAAGCGACCCTCGTACGTGTAGCCCTCCTCGTGCCACACGCCCTTGGCCACGGTGAGGAACTCCTCGGCCCGCGCGTATCGGTCCGCGCCCCGGAGGAAGTCCCCCTGCGATCGTGCGACGGCCGGGTCGAGATCGACGTCGAGCTGCCAGCCGAGCCGGTTGTCGGTGAACCGCTGGAGGGAGGCGGAGAACTTGGCCGCGTAGACGGGTGTGGCGATCCCGGGGTGGAACCCGGCCACGACACGCAGGTGACGGCTCTGTCTGAGCAGGCCGGCGGCGACCACCAGGGACTCCTCACCGGCGGGATCGAACGGCACCAACGCTCCGCCGATCGCCGCTGTCTCCGCGGCCCGGCCGATCTGGGCGAGGTGGTCGAACGGGCCGAGGGCGCCGGGCCGCAGATCGGTGACGAACGGGGGCAGGGGGCGGCGGCGGGCACCGGGCTGCCACTCCCCTCGGTCCCGCCGCAGTGGGTCACGCCCGTCGCCCCGGGTCGGCACCGTGACCAGGAAGTCCGGGTACGCCGCCATCACGCCACCGCCCCGGCGGCCGCAGTTGAGGAGTCGCTCAGTGCTGGGCCCTGCTGACCGCTCTGCGCCGCCGAGGTGTCGAGACGCTCGCGGGCCAATGCGAGTGGTTCGCGGGCAACCCACGCGTCGAGGTCCACGTCAGCGTCGAGGAAGCCGTGTACCAGCAGGAAGTCTTTCTGGATGCGCAGCAGGTCAAGCCGCTCCCGCGACAGGTCAGGGTGGAGCGAGTGGTGGAAGTCGCCCCGGTAGGCGGTGGCCACGGCGTCCGCCCCGGACCGCGTCTCGCCGGCGAGGATCTCGCGTACCCGGTCGAGGTTGTCCCGCGCCCAGTCGGCCGCGCGCAGCGTCTGGGTCAGGAACCCGATGACCAGATCGGGGTACTCGTCCAGGAGCCGTTCGTGCACGGTGATCGGCCTGGGGGTGCCGTTGTTCACTCTGGTACGGCGGTCGGGGTGCGCGTCCAGGTCGACGGCGACGACGGCCCCGATCTCCTTGGCCTGCTCCGCGGCTCGGGCCCCCTTGGCGTACACGGCGTCCACCTCGCCGCGGGCCAACTCGGCGATGCCCGGCCAGGAGAACGCCCGGACGCCCGCGTCCCGGCCGACCGACGGGCTCAACTGCGCGGTCACCTCCACGAACGTGACGTCGTCGAGGGTCAGCCCGCCCTGCGACAGTGCGCCCTTGATCCCGTGCAGGGCCATCGCGCGGGGGAAACTCCTGGCCCGGGTCTCGGCCCACGCGGGTAGCGCGACCCGCGCACCGGCCAAGTCCGCGGCGCCGAGGATGCCGGAGCCGGCCCGGACCAGGATGGACTGCCACTCCTCGATCCAGGTCAGTCCGATCAGCCGAGTCGGGGCGCCCGCCGACCGGGCCGCCAGCGCGGGCACGTTGCCGCCCTCCCTGAACAGCCCCAGAAGCTGATGATCGAAATGGTGCTCGGCCAGCTCCGGTCCCGCGTCCTGAAGGATGCCGACGTCCAGTCCGGCCACCTGGAACTCCTCCGCCAGCCAGCCCTGGTTGTGTGCGAGGCCGCTGGCAGTGGGGACAGGGCAGCGGGTGTACCAGATCTTGTCTATGGATGACATGAGACTCCTACGTCTACGTCGAAGCGATGCGAGGTGAATCCGGGAACGACGTCCGGGGCTGGTGAGAGGCCGGGACGACGCCCAGGTGGCTCAGGAACAGCCGGCGGTAGTCGACGAAAGAAGGGCTGTCGCGGTCCCGGGGGTGGGGCAGGCCGATCGTCTGGTCGACGGCCAGCGTCCCGTCCCGCAACACTGCGACCCGGTCCGCCAGCCGTACGGCCTCATCCACGTCGTGCGTGACGAGGACGACCGCCGGACGGTGCCGCGCGCAGAGCTCCGCGACCAACTCCTGCATCTGGAGCCGGGTCAGCGCGTCCAACGCGGCGAACGGCTCGTCGAGCAGGAGCACCTCCGGATCGCGGACCAGGGCTCTGGCGAGGGCCACCCGCTGCGCCTCTCCGCCGGAGAGGGTCGCGGGCCAGGCCCCGCCGTACCCGTCCAGCCCGACCTCGGCCAGAGCCCGGCGCCCCGGGTCCCGGGCGGCGGCCGGGAGTCCGAGGGTGACGTTGGCGAGCACCTTTCTGGCCGGGATGAGCCGGGGTTCCTGGTAGACCGTCGTACGGCGGCGGGCCGCCAGCACGGTGCCGGCGTCCGGGACCTCCAGGCCCGCCAGGATGCGGAGGAGGGTGGTCTTCCCGGTGCCGCTCGGGCCGAGGAGGGCGAAGAACTCGCCCCTGCGGATCTCCAGGTCGACCCCGGACAGCACGCTCTTCGCGCCGAAGGCCTTGTGCAGCCCGCTGATCTGTACGGCCAGGTCGTCGTCGGCGTGCTGCTTGCCGAACGTCGGCTCAGTCATCGCGACCTCCTGCTCATCGGGCGACCACGTGCCGGCGCCAGGGCATGGCCAGACGCTCCGCCAGCCGGATCGCACCGTCGAAGATCAGTCCGAGGCCGGCGTAGATGAGGATGCAGAGCACCATGTAATCGGGCCTGAAGTACTGCTGGGCCAGCGTGACCAGGTAGCCGATGCCCTCGGTCGCTCCGATCTGCTCGGCCGCGATCAGTCCGGTGAGCGAGACCGACAGGCAGATGCGCAGCGCCATCAGGATGTTGGGCAGCGCGCTCGGAATGATGACACCGAGCGCCAGCCGATGACCGCGCAGGCCGAAGCCACGCGCCGCCTCGACGACCTTGCGATCTACGTTCCTGACACCGAGGTAGGTGTAGGTGTACATCGGGATGGCCGCCGACACCGCGATCAGGACGATCTTGAAAGTCTCGTTGACCCCGAACCAGGAGATGAACAGCGGGACGAGAGCGAGAAACGGAACAGCCCGCATCATCTGCATGGTCGGATCGACCAGTTCCTCGCCCAGTGCCGAGATTCCGGCGGCGGCACCGAGCAGCAGGCCGATCCCGCCGCCGACGAGCACGCCCAGCCCGGCCCGGTGCGCGGAGGCGAGCAGGTAGTCGGTGAGCTGGCCGGTCGCGATCAGCTCGCGCAAGGCGCCGACGACGGAGGACGGGGCGGCCAGCACGTCCGGTGGGATGCGTCCGCTGCTCGACCCGTACCACCAGGCGATGAGCAGCAGCAGCGGCACGCTGATACGCACGCCCGCCGACAGCACCGGAGCGCGACGCCTGCTACCGAGATACCTGGGGGTCTCCAGGTCGGGCGGAGTTCCGAGGCCCAGCCGTCCTTCTGTCTCAACTGACTTGTGCACCTTCTCCATGGTCATGGCCGTCACCCGGCCGAAGCCGGCGACGGTGATCCCGCTGCCGCCTTCAGGTCGAAGAGAACGTTCGCCGGGTCGACGGCCGCGGACACCACGCCGTACTTACGGAACAGGCCGGCCACCTGCTGGAGGTTGGCGCCGTCGTCCTTGGTGGCGTAGCGAGGGATGTTCGCGTACTTGGCCGTGGCGATGTTCTGCGCCAGTCGCGCGCCGCTCACAGCCGTCGGCCCCTGATCGAGGAACACGTTCTCGAACTTCTCCGGCGTCTTCTTGGCCTCCTCGGTCAACTCCTGCAGGACCTGGAGATAGACGCGGACCGCCTCGGGGTGCTGTTCGAGCAGTTCGCTGCGCGCGGCGAGAATGCTCAGGTCCTTGTCGTCCAGATCGCGGCCATGCACGATCACCCGGGCGCCCTTGGCCACTGCCTCGGGGTAGGCCTTGACGATCGCCCACCAGGCGTCCACCTTGCCCGTCGCGAAGGCCGCGGCCCCCTGGTCGGGGTTGAGGTAGACGCGCTTGACCTGGTCGACCGGAACCCCGGCCTTCTCCAGGGCGACCAGCAGCAGATACTCGCCCTTGCCGCCCTTGTTCACCGCGACCTGCTTGCCGGCCAGGTCCTTCACGGACTTGATCGGGCTGTCGGGCCGTACTACCAGGCCATCGGTCTGCGGCGCGGACGGATCGGTGATCGGGTCGGTGACCGAGAAGATCTTGATGTCCGGGCTGTTCGCCAGGTAGCCGACGGCCGGCGAGATGGCGCCCGCGAGGACGTTCACCGATCCCGAGCGCACCGCGTCGATGGTCGCGGTGAAGGAGGCGTAGGAGCCGCCCCACTCGACAGACGCGCCGACAGCCTCGAGCCGTTTCTCCAGGATGCCTTCACGTTTGGCGTAAGCGAGAGGCCCGGCGTTGCCCGGATCCTGCAACTTGAGCACCGCTCCCGCCCCGGCGGAGGACGAGGATCCGCCGTCGGCACCGATGTGCCGCAGGCGGCGGTCAGGCCGAAGAGCGAGACGGCCGAGGCCAGGACCGCGACATGCACGCGCCGACGAGATTTCCACATGACGATGACGAGCCCCTAACAGTGGGATGAAGCGACGAGCGAAACCGGCGGCGTGCGGCCACCGGACACGATGAGGTGCCCTTGATCTGGGGCGACCTGAGACATCTCCAGCACGGCGATGCGCGAGAGGGATCACCGCGCACTAACAGAGGCTGCTGTCCACGTACATGAAGTCGATCACGCGCCGGGCGGCCAGGATTACGTTTGGCACATTACCTATATTTCAAGTAGGTAATGTGGAAGTCAAGGAATGTCTCACGGTGTGAGATGTGGATGGCGCCTACCAGGAAGCACCCGGCCGTGTGAGCAGGTCCGCGACCGGCCTCGCTCCGTTCCAGGACGTGCGGATGCCGGTGGCGGCGCCGTGATCCGGCACGCGCGTGTTCTATCGTCTGTTGAGCGACTGCTGCCCGAAAGGACCCCCTTGCGCATGGAACACCGGTACGCCGTCGGCGACGGCCCGCGCTCGAACGCGGCGGGAGGCCCGCGGTGAGCGGCGGCGAGGAACTGGCCGAGCGGGTGCACACCCTGCTGGCGGCGCCCCGGCCCTGGTCCATCACCCAGGTCGGCGACCCCGTGCTGCGCCGCCCGGCCGAGCCGTACGACGGCCAGCTCCCCGACGGCCTGCTGCGCGAGCTGCTCGACGCGATGTTCCGGCACCTGCCGGGCGTCGGGGTGGGGCTGGCAGCGCCGCAGATCGGCATCCCGCTGGCGCTGGCCGTCATCGAGGACCCCGCCGACGTGCCGCCGGAGATCGCCGCGGAGCGGGAACGCGTGCCCCAGCCGCCGCTGGAACTCGTCAACCCCGTCGTCACTCCCCTGGGGTCCCGGTACCACGCGTTCTACGAGGGGTGCCTGAGCGTCGAGGGGCTGACCGCCGTCGTCCCGCGCCACGCCCGGGTCCGGCTGTCGGCCTCCGATGGGGGCGGGCGCGCGTACGACGTGGAGTTGTCCGGCTGGCCGGCGCGGATCGCCCAGCACGAGACCGACCATCTGAACGGCGTCCTGTACCTCGACCGCGCCGAGCCACGCTCGCTGTCGACCACCGGCAACTACGAGCGCTTCTGGGCTCCGGGCCAGCACGTTCGAGCTGACGGCGACATACCCCTGGACACGTGACCACGTCTTCACCGTGAGCTGGCGCTCGACCAGCACGACGCCGTGGTGCGGCGGGACCCGTGTCAGCCGGCGGCCGAGGGGCGCCCGGCGAACCGGCGCAGTGTGTCCAGCCCCGACAGACCGTAGACGTCCTCCACCGCGTCGGCCAGCAGGTGGCAGGTCCTGAACCGGTCGAGCGGGGTGAGCCCGAGCCGGGTCAGGTGCAGGTACGTGTAGTTGAGCAGCACCCGATAGCGCAGGAAGGCCGGGTCGGTGAAGATCGCCTCGTGGTAGGCGGGGTTCTCGAAGACCAGGCGTTGCAGCTCGTTCGGCTCGCGGTGCGGCGCGGGCGGGTCGCCGGGCCGCACCCGGAACGCCTCGCCCCGCTCGGTCATCGGCTGGACCAGCCGGCCGTCGTCCAACAGCGCTCCGGCCCGCCGCCGGTACTGCTCCAGCAGCGCCGCCCACTCCCGTACGAACGGTACGGGCGGGGCGGCGGGGTCGTCCAGGGCGGTGACGACGTCCCGCACGCGCTCCGTCAGCGCGGCGCGCCGTTCCCGGAAGCTCTGCTCGAAAGACGCGCGGACGCCCTCCGGGTCGGCCGCCCAGGTGATGAATCCCTCCGCGTGCATCCGGTACGAAAGGTAGCTGCGGTTGATGCGCTGCGAGGTGTGCGCGACGGTCAGCATGAGGCTCAGCGCCAGCCCGACCTTGCTGTCGCGGCCCGCGCGCACGTGCTCCAGCATGCCGAACAGCAGCGGGGTGGCATCGGCGTAGAACGCGGTGAGCAGGTCCACCGCCTCGTCGCTGCCGAGCACGTGCCGGCGCGAGTCGTACGGCGCGTCGCGGACGGAGTTGTCCGGCGGCCACGGCGTGAGCGGCCCGCGCTCCTGCTCCCGCACTGCGAGCAGGCGGTGCCTGACCATGCTCGCGGCCGGGTCGAGCGCGGCCGTCGAGGGGTGCTCGCGCAGGTAGGCGCCGACCACCTCGTCCACACGCGGGCGCACGACCTGCTCCCAGACAGCATGCGCCGCCTTGACGTTGATCCGCAGGTGCGGGCCCTGCCGCCAGTGGCGCAGTACGTACGCCGCCTCCACCTGGCCGCGCAGTCCGTCGAGCAGCGGCCGCACGGCGTCCAGCAGCAGGCCGTCCTTGTCCGGCGCGTGGTAGTAGACGTGCACGCAATGCCAGTCGGATACGGGCGAGCCGGTCAAGGGGACCACCTCCGGGAGTCGGCGAGGCCGGCGACGGCGCGGGCCGCAAGGAAGGACATGTGCTGCTCGATCCCGGCACGCAGACCCAGCCGGTTGTGGAACAGGTGGACGCAGCGCATCAGGATCAGGGCCACCGTGCGCCGCTCCGGCGGCGCGGCCAGGGCGAGGAACGCGTGCGGCGAGCCCGAGTCGAGCGGCGCGCACCGGCCGGCGGCGTGCAGGGTGTCGAGGTCGTCACGCAGCACGCGCAGCGACGACGCCCACGTGGCCAGCAGGCCGCCGCCGGACTCGGACGCGTCCCACAACTTGCGCGTCTGGGCGAGCAGGGCGTTCTTACGGCGCCGCCAATCCTCCTCACTCGCCGAACCGCTCCCGGCCCCCTGCGCCTCACGGGCGCCCGTGGCCAGGCGGTGGGCGGCGGAGGGCAGGTCCGGCTCGCACACGGCGGCCGCGACGGTCAGCGCGGCCAGCCCGATCGCCGCGCGCCGGCCCATCTCCGTCCCGGCGCCCAGCACGTCCAGCGCGAGCCGGCTCGACACCGCGAAGTGCCGTTCGGCGGCGGCCACGCAGGCGGCGTCGCCGTACGCCTCGTACTCGGGCCGGTAGCCGATGAACGCCACCGAGCCGGCGGGGTGCAGCCGCTCGTCGTAGCACGTACGCCGCTCGCCCTCGGCCATGGCGGCGGCGAAGGCGCGGTAGGCCGCCGCGTCGACCGAAGGAGACGGGTGCGCGGCGAAGTGGGCCGCCGCCCGCTCACGCACCAGGTCCCGGACGCGCGGCATCCGCGCCGGGTCCGGCACCTCCAGCCGCAGGCGTACGTGCTGGCCGCCCTCCCAGTAGCGCAGGAAGAAGGCGCGGCGCGCCGTGCCGTCCGCCGCCAGCTCCTCCGTCACCGGGCCCACCACGTCGGTGATCAGCGGGTCGAGGTCGCCGAAATGGAACAGGTGCGCGCCGACCCAGCGGCCCTCGTCCGTCCGCGCCGCCGTCATCGGTCCGGCCGCGCGGAGAGCTGCACGACGTACTCGGTGACCCGCCCGCCGGCGCCGTACCTGGGCGCTTGGGAGGGGTCGGGCAGGGCCTCCTCGAGCACCAGCAGCGCGCCGGGGTCGCGCAGTGTGCGCAAGAACCCGGTCAGCAGCAGCATGTCGGTTACGTCCACGTACATTGGCTTGCGGTCCTTGCTCAGCAGCCCCACCAGCAGGCCGTGCCGGAGGTCCACCACCCGCGCGAAGAACCGCCTAGGCACCCCGTGCAGCGCCAGCCACTCGGCCAGCCTGGGCAGGTAGGCGGCCTCGCCCTCGCCCTTGGCCGGTACCGGGAAGGCGCCGGCCCGTAGCCGCCAGGCCGCCCGGGCGAGCGTCACCCGCCCGACGTCCATCCGCGGCCAGCGCTCCACCACGCCCTCCGCCGGCGCCTCGCCCCGGGTACGGAACACCCAGCCGGGCACCATCGCCGTGGACGGCTCGCCGAACGTCCGCACCAGGAACTGCAGCCATGGAGGCAGCCAGTACTGGGCGGTCATACCGAGGTGGACGGGTCGGACCGGGCGGCCCGCACTGTCGAACAAGGTCAGCCGGTCACACCCGGGGTCGTAGCCGACCGTGAGTTCCGCCGGCGCGACGCGCGGAAGGTGCGCGTCGGGGGCGGTGAAGGGATGGTCGAGGGCGAGGTCGGCCGTGGCCGGGCGGACGTTGAGGCCGCCGCCTGCGAGCCCGCGGCACTCGGCCACCAGGACGTCGCCCTGCGCGGCCCGGAGTTCGGCGGCCGGCGGCGCCTCGCCACCTGCCAGGACGACCAGCCGGTGCAGCCGCGACAGGCCGCGCCCGTACCCGGCGGAGACCGAGTTGACGACCGCGCGCACACCGCCGGGTCCCGGCACGGCCTGCAGGTAACAGCAGATCGACCCCGGCGGCCGGACGAAGCTCGGCCAGTCCTCCGCCATGGCGGCCAGGCGGGCGGCTGTGAGGTCCACCACCGGCTCCCGGGCGCCGGGCCCCGCGCCGGCCCGCTCCCAGAAGCTCCGCCGCAGCTCGGTGAGCCGTACCAGACCGGGTGGGGGCTCGGCGTCCGGCACCGCCCGAGTGCCCGCGACCGGGTCGCGCAGCATGCCGCGCAGCAACGCCCCGCCCTCCCCCGGCTCCTCCTTGTGGATCTCGCGGTAGAGGTCCAGGGCGGGGATCCGGCCGCCGGGGCCGTGCCGGTCCAGGAAGTACGCGGTGGCAGCGATCTTGACGGGCAGGTCGGGGTCGAACAGGCCGAGCAGCCCGCGCACAGCGTCGAGGTCGTCGCACACTCCGCGCCAGGCCGCCGCGCTCAGCCGTCCCGCGACGCCGGGGATGACGGCACTGTGCCAGAGCAGGTTCTTGTCGGGCAGCGACGGCCCGGCCGGCAGCACCTCCCGCAGCGCCTCCCGCACGACCCCGGCCGCCTTCTCGCCACCATCAGGGTCGCGCAACACCTCGGCGACCCGGCCGACGGCCTGCGCGTACGGCGCGGGACCCTCCTCCGCCAGCCACGACGCCAGCCGGCCCACCGGGTCGGCGCCCTGCTCGTCGTACGGCGGGACGAGCTCCAGCAGTCCCGCGTCGACCAGCGGCTCGATCCCCGGGGCGTCGGCGAGGGTGGCGCAGGCATGCTCGCGCACCCAGTCGAGGGCCTGCCGCACCGCGGGGCTCGCGGACACCCCGGACAGTGGCTCGCCGTGACCGGCGCTGAGGAACCAGATCCGGTCGCCGTCGTCGGCGGCGGACGGGTTGATGCGCAGCCGGGCCCGCTCCCGTACGCGCCGATGCCGGGTGAGCACCGCCCACAGCGGGCGCAGGACCGCCCGGTCCAGCTCGACCACGACGCGCCAGGACGGTTCACCGCCGGTTCGCACCGCGGGACCGTCCGCCTCCCACCGGCCCAGGCCGCTGAGGGTGAACGTGGCGTACGGGCTGGTCTTGACGGTCGCCCGGGCGAGGTAGCGGGCCAGCCGCAGCAGTTCCTGCCGTTCCGGCGGGCGGTCGGCGGGGCCGGCGAGCCAGGCGTCGAGGCGGCCGGCCAGCACCGGGCTGCCCTGCGCCAGGCCGTGACGGAAACCGGCGTCGGACACCGCCTCGCGCAGCAGCGCCGTCTTCTCCCGCGACTCCTCCGCCAGTACGGAGGGCAGCGCCGCGCGCAACTCGTCCGCGCGGCGCCTCAGGGCGGTCCACGTGCCGATCCGGGCGGCCAGGTCCGCGGGGAGGGCTGCCAGAACGGACGCGGCCCCGCCTGACGGAAGGCGCCCGGAGAACACCGCGCGCCGCAGCGCCACCAGCCCGGACTTGAGAGGGCCGGCCGCCACGTCGCCGATCACATCGTGCAGCGGATCGGACAGATCCGCGCCCTCCCGCCGCAGCCAGGCCGAGACGTTCGCGAGCTCGTCCACCAGCCGCCAGGTCCGGGTGCAGCGCATCCGGTCGAGCCCGGCCACCGGCAGCCCCGCGACGCGGACTGCGAAGACAGGCGACAGTGCATAATCGGGATCAACGAGCCTTACCGGGTCGCCGTCCCCAGCGACGGGGACGGCGTGCGCTACATGGGTCAATGGAACGCGCTCCTCGTGGGGGTTCGCCAGGGGCCGAGGGCGCCCACGGCACGGGCGCCCTCGGCCCTGCTCGTCACATCAGTGGCCGTGCGGGCTCTACTCCTCCGGGGCCCAGCAGCTGGTGGCCGTCAGGTACGACGAGCAGTAGCCGGTGGCCGAGGAGGCGCCGGTCTCGATGGTGCCGTGGCCCTCCACCACGATGGAGTCGGCGGACACGACGTCAATGGAGTCGACGTCCAGGCCGCGCAGGTCGAGCTTGAGGTTCTCACCGGACATGTGTGTCTCCTTCTGAGATGAAGATGTCGAAATACTGTTGATCTGAACGGGTCACGCTGTCGTCGAAGTGGGCACCACCTCCTCGCGTACAAGAGCCGGCATGGGGCGGGCCACCAGGGGCCCGCCGGTCGGTGGGGTGCCCATCGCCAGGAAGGACAGGCTCCGCAAGGGGGTTCCGGCGAGGCCGAGCACCTCGTCGGTGGTCTCGTTGGCGCCGTCGGAGTGGATGCGTGTGGCCAGGCCCAGCGCGGTGGCGGCCAGCGCGGCCCGCTGGGCGACCAGGCCCGCCTCCATCTGCTGCATGCGGTACCAGCGGTCGCCGAACAGGTGCGCGCCCGCGACCGGGTCGCCCACGGGGACCAGCGCGGCGGCGGCCCCGCGCAGCGCCACCCGCGTGTTGGCCAGCAGCCGCCCGGTGGCCACGGCGTCCACCTGGCCGGCGCCGGCCAGCTCGTGAAGCGTGTGTCGTGCCGGGTCGTACCAGTAGGCGCCGCGTGGCAGCCCCTCCACCCGCAGGGACAGCAGGCACAGCGCGGTCGCGGCGGGCCCTGTCGCGGCACCGGGCAGGTCGGCCGGGTAGCCGCCGCCCGCCGCCGCGAGCACGGCGCCGAGCGCTTTCTCCATGAGCGGCACCGGCCGGTAGCCGGCCAGCGGTGACGTACGGCGCGCCACCGCCGCGGCCGGCCAGGCCCCGGGCGCGGGCTCGGGAGCCGGGACGGCCCGGCCCGCCGACGCAGGCAGCCGCGGCCGCAGCACTCCGGTCAGTTCTGATGGGCCCACCTCGTCCCGGGAGCCGACGTCCGGGGACGCGGACGTGCAGGCCCGGTGCAGGGCTGCGGCGGGGCCCTCGGGCATGGCCCTGGGCAGCGGGGTGCTCTCCCCCGCCACCGGCTGCGACATCAGCTCGCCGACGCGGGAGGAGGCCGGCGTCTCACGGGCGCGGGCGTGCGGCAGGGTGAGGGTGAGCACGGCCAGCGCGGCCTCCCGGGTGCCGTCCAGCCCGAGCAGCCGGTCCACCTCACCGTCCGGGAACCGCAGGCCGGCCCGGCCCGCCAGTCCCAGCCGCCCGCCCACGGCCAGCGCCTGGGCCACGAGCACGCCGGTCTCCTGGCAGATCAGGCGGTAGCCGAAGTCGCCGTACTTGAACATCGACCGCCAGAACACCGCGGACAGGACGACCGCCATGTCCGCCGCAGGACCGTCCACGAGCAGGCCGGTCAGCGCCGGGACGTGGTCGCCGTCGCGCACGCGCTCCAGCTCGTGGTGGACCGGGTTGTAGTGGTACAGGGCGGCGGGCAGGCCCGGCTCGCCCGCGGCCACGTACGCCTCGATCGGGTACAGCCCTCCGCCTGACGGTGCGGGCCGGCCGGTGAGCAGCATGGGCGGCCGCCCCAAGGGTTCGCCGCGGTCGTCGAGGTGGTGGGACCACACGAGCCTGGTCATGCCGAGCAGGTCCCGCAGCAGCTCGCCGATCAGGCCGAGGGGCGAGCCGTCGCCGGCGGCCCAGGGCAGCCGCGCGCGTTCGGCGCCCGGGTAACGCTTGTGCCTGGTCGGCGCGGCGGCCCAGTCGATGGACAGCGGGCCCCGGTTCCGCATGGCGGCCAGGTAGCGGCGGGTGGCCGCGCCGGGCGCGCTCGTCGCCGTGGTCGTGTGCATCAGGGTCTGCCTCGCTTCCTTCGTCGTGTCCCCAGGGGCCGCGGCGACCAGTCAGGGGAACGGGTGAGGGTACGGGTTCAGCTCCGCGGGCCGCAGGTCGCGATCCCGGTGACCGAGGACCCGTGGCAGGCTCAGCAACCGCGGCAGGCCGTGGACGCGCCGGTAACGGTGCCCGAAGGTCATGGACGTCGTCCCCGGCACGATGACCTTCGCGCCGGACAGGCCGCACGCCCGCGCCTCGGGCGAGGTGATGTCGACGGCGATCACGTCGAGCCCGCCTGCCAGATAGCGCCCGGCCAGCTCGGCCACGTCCGCGCAGAGGTCGTCGTGCTCGGGCCAGCCCACCCGGGCCGTCACCTCGGCCACGGTCAGCGCGGGCCCGTCCAGCGGCAGGAAGCCCAGCCGGTCGAACGCGTCCGGGTGGCCGTAGGTCAGGGGATGGTGCTCCAGCAGCCGCACCTCGTCGGAGTCGGCCGCCAGCCGGGCCGACGACGCCGGGTCGTAGCGTTCGACATGGCTCGCCAGCATCGGGCTCAGGTCCTCCAGCGCCCGGCGGAGAGCCCGTTCCGGGGCCAGGTGCGAGGCCGAGCCGCACAGTGCCCGCGGCCGGTCCGGCCGGCCCAGCGCGTCGACGGCCATCACCCAGAACACCGGCACCCGCTGCTCCAGCAGCGCGGCGAACGCGTGCACGTCGTAGCCCAGCCGGTCCCGCACCCGCTGGGCGAGCATCGGGATGCGGCGGTCGGCCGCCGAGCCGAGGTCGACGCGCGGGATGGGCATCCGGGCATACCAGGTGGCCAGGGCCGCGTCCCGCTCGGCCACCTCCAGCAGGCCGTACAGGATCGCCTCGGCCGGGTGGCCGCCCAGGGCACAGCCGTTGGAGCACTCGTAGGCGAATCCGAGGTCGTCCGCCGGGCGGGGGCCGAAGAAGGCGTAGCTCTCCGGCACCAGCACCGGCGCGTCCCGGCCGAAGGAGTACGCCCACACCCAGGAGGTGGGCCGCTCCGGATGGAAGCGGGTGAACAGGAAGCCGGGCTGGTCGTACCAGTCGTCGGGGTAGAGGCCCAGCGTGCGCGGGTCGAGGGCGTGGTCGGCGACGTCGTCGTACGC
The DNA here is from genome assembly GCF_050944675.1 of Nonomuraea sp. CA-141351. Lineage (NCBI taxonomy): Bacteria > Bacillati > Actinomycetota > Actinomycetes > Streptosporangiales > Streptosporangiaceae > Nonomuraea > Nonomuraea sp. CA-141351. Next base: position 4,998,848 of record NZ_CP191982.1, on the reverse strand, counting down.
GGCGCGCACGACGGTCCGCCGGCCACGCGGGTGGATGCCGGCGATACGCTCCAGGGCCTCGGCGACGGCGGTGGCCCGCGCGGAGGCGAAGTCGTCGCTGCGGCCGTAACCGTGGTGGCTCTCGTGCTCGGTGCGGGCCGGGCTGAGCCGGGCGACCGCCATCGGGCCGCCGCCGCGCTCCTGCGCGATCAGAGCCTGCACGATGCCGGTCTCCGCGTCGACGAACCGCTGTTCCAGTTCCGCCCCCCGGCCGCTGATGCCGCTGACCCGGAACGTCGCGGGATCCGGCTTGGGCGCCGGGCGCGGGACGTACTGCCCGGAGTGTGGACCATCGTCCGGCCGTGCGCCGCAGTCGGGGCAGAGCGGGTCGGGCAGGAAGGGGTGGCGGCGCACCGCGGCGGTCGGCAGGTGGACCTTCAGCAGCGCGCCGACGGTCCGCGCGGAGCCGGGGTCGTGCCGCAGCCGGTGAATCTCATCGGCGACCAGCGCGGCGACCGTATGCGCGACGAGCGGCGTGAGCAGGGAGCTGGGCCGCGAGTCGAGGTCCGCGCCCCACTGCGCGCGCAGCAGGTCACGTGCCACAGCGTCCGGCCGGTTGCCCGCGCGCCTCCGTCCCACACAGGTCGGGCAGCCGGGCCGGGACGGACGGGCGGCCGGGCCCACCAGTGCCCAGCCGGCCTCGATCCGCACCGGCAGCCACGGCACGTCCCGCTCGGCCGCGCGTCGCGCCACCGCGGGGTACGGCCGCACGTCGTCGGCGTCGCTCGCGACGACGATCGCGCCGCTCTCCGGTCCGGCGGTGGAGGCGAGGGCTGCGCGGATGGCCGCGTGCAGGCGGCCCTCGCCCAGCACGGTCACCGGGTCAGGGTGCGCGGCGGGTGCGGCCGTGGTGATGGTGAGCTCAGTCATCGAGCAGCGCGACGCGGGTGACGAAGGGAAGCAGCCGGGCGGCCTCGGGGTCGCCGTGGAGCGGCACCGCCACCGGCACCTTGCCCGCGCGGCGCAGTGCCCCGGCCATCATCCGCACGGCCTCTGAGGGGTCGCCGTCCGGCGCCCAGAGGGGACGGGCCTCGGCGTACGCGTGCTGCCGGGCGGTCCGGGACTGCCAGCGCAGCAGCAGCCGTTCCAGGCCGTCGCGCAGCGCCGCCGGGACGGTGGCGGCCACTGACACGAGCGCCCCTCGACCGGGGACGGCGAGGGAGACGGCGGGTACGCCGAGGACGGCCGTGTGGTCGCGGACCCGCGGTGTCTCACCGGCCAGCACGAGCTGTCGCAGCAACGCCTCCGCGACCGGATCTTCCACGGGCCCCACCGGCGCGCCCGCCCCGGCGTGGTCCTCCGCGGGGGCTGCCATCGGCCCGTCCATCCCGGTCGGGCCGGTGTGGTCGTCCGGGGCGGCCGACAGGTGTGTGGCCAGCAGGTGCTCGCATTGGGCCCGCAGACCGGCGGCCAGGGCCTCCGGCCATCTCAGGCCGGCGCCGGTGCCGACCGGCGGGCGTAATGTGCCGGTGCCGGTGAGCCGGAGATCGTCCGCCGGTACGGGGCGAGGCCGCCCCTCCGGCAGTTCCACGCCCCATATCACCCCCTCCCCGTCGGGGTCGAGGGCCAGCAGGCCGTACGTGGCGAGGGCGGCGAACAGACAGCGCAGCCGGGCCGTCCGCTGGTCGGGTCCCCAGCCGAACGCCTGCGGCGGCGGCGCCCAGCCGGGCAGCGCGCCGAACGGGTCGGAGACGGCCGCCTGGCACACCGCCAGCGGGGACTGCGCCAGCGCCTGCTCGTCCAGCATGCCGAGCAGGCCCAGCCGGGAGTCGACCAGCCCGGCGGTGAGGCCGAGCAGCCCTTCCGCCTCGACCGGCGCGGCCGTCGCCAGCGCGTCGGTCAGCTCCCTGATCTCCTCCGAACCTCCGCCAGGACGGGCGCCCGCACGCGGATGAGCCAGGAACCGGTGCGGGAGCGTGTCGAGAGTGCGCAGGTCCACGTGGGTGAGCAGGCGCGCCGGGCCCGTGTCGAGCTCGGTCACGTGAGAGAAACAGGCGAGCGCCAACATGGAGGCGACCACCGTGGGCACCGGTCCTGCCAGCCAGTCCTCATCCGGTGTGACCTGAACCGCGGCGGGCAGCGCGGCCAGCCGGTGCCAGCCCGACTCCGCGGCCGTCACCGAGGGCTGTCCCACTCCGCTGAGCCAGACCTCCGCCGGGCCGACGAGCGCCTGCCCCAGCACCACGCCGACCGCCTCGCAGGCACGGGCCGTCGCCACCAGGGCGTCCAGGTCCGCGCTCACCTGGAGCACGACGTCGGCGTCCCCGGCGACCGCCCGGCCGAGCGCGTCGCCGTCGGAGGACAGCATCCGGATCTCCTGACCGGGGTCGCGGCGGGCGGCGTCCGCGGCCCGGCCGGCCGCCGCGGCGTCGGGACAGATCACAGTGACCCGCCGCCATCCCGAGCCGAAACACGCCCCCACCAGCGCCTCCAGCAGCGGGCCCGCGCCGGCCAGCACCAGGCGGGCGCGGCGTATCCGCTCGAACCGGGACTCCGGCGAATCCAGTGCGTAACCGATAAAGGCGATCTCCTCCGCGTACGCACGCAGCTCCGCGCCGGTCAGCCCGTGCGGCCGCGCCTGACGGGCGTCCACCACGAACCGCTGCTCGGCGAGCCGGCCCACCAGACTCTCGACCATGGCCCGCTTGTCGCCGGGAAGTCGCGCGGTGAGCTCGGCCAGGGTGTGGCGGCCGGTCAGCGCAGGTGCCAGCCTGGCGAGCCAGGCGTAGGCCTGCCGTCCGCGCAGCGTGCACGCCCCATAGTCGCTGTGCACGTAGGCGCCGTCAGGGCATTCGACGAACCGGACGTCGTCGCGCAGCTGCGGTCTCATCGCCGGATCGGCGTTTGGGAGCGCTCCCATGAACGTGATGTTATGGATGGAAACCGTTTATGTAAACCCATAAATCGGCTCTTTTATGTGCGTCTATTGCCAGATATAATCGCGAAATTCTCTTGTCAATTACGGAATGTCGCTTACCCGATGAGCCGCCGCAGGGCTCCCCGCGGTCGAAACGTGCGGGCCAGGATCAGGGGCCCACTTCCGGGGCGCGTCCCCTTGCCAAGCCCGCGTCGCCGCCCAGAACCGGCTCTGTGCCCGGTGTTTCAGGTGGTGGTGTCGCCGGTGCGGTCATCGTCGAGTGGGCCGACCGCAGCAACACGACCGGCCATGATGCCGTCATCCAGCGCAGCGTGCGGGCAGGCGCGAGAGTGACGTGCGCCGCGATGACGGCGCCCGCTCCTGTTCGACGTCGGCGGGCAACCTCCCCGATTTTCAGGCCGGAACGGCCTCCTTCGCCAGGGGAGATTGGAGACTAAAGCGCCGATTTGTGGACGTAGACTCCAACGTGCCGTGCAGGGGCGGCGGACCTACGAGCTTGCGACGAGCACCCAGAGGCTATGGCCGACGCACATCATGAGACTGGTGGCGGCGACGAGACCGGTGAGTGAGAGGGCCACCACGCCGAGGCCGGCCTTGTGCGGTGGCGGGGCGTCGCCGGTGAGTTGGGCCACCCTGGCGGCTGCCGCGCCGTCGAAGGCGGCCACACCCCGGGGCGCGGTGCTTCCATCCACGGCCAGCAGCGCGCCTGCGACGTGGCGGGCGCCCACCTGCGCGATCGCCGCGCGGTCGGCGGCGAGCTCGGCTCGTTCCCTCTGCACGTGGGCCGCCCATCGCACCACCGGGAGAAAGAACAGCACGTCCGTGGCGGCATTCATCAACACCCTGCGCAGGGGGTCGCGGCGCCGCGCGTGAGCGGCTTCGTGGCAGAGGACGGCGTCCAACTCGTCGCCGCTCAGCGTCTCCGTCAGTCCCGCGCTGACGTACACCCTCGGTCTCAGCATCCCCGCGCAGAAGGCCAGCGGTTCCCCGGTGGGCAGCAGGGCTGCCCTGGGCGAATCCGGCCAGGCGAGCGTAGTCTGCGGCAACCTCGCGACCGATCGAGCGGTCCGCCAGGCCAGCCACGTGGCCCGGACCGCGACGGAGACGATGCTCACGCCAGCTACGATCGCGAGAGCCAGCCCCCAGCACTCAGCCGTCGTCATGTTCATGCCGGGGGACGGAGTCCAGAGCAGCCGGAGGATAACCAGCATCACGACGCTCACCAGGAGGAGCGGCCGGCGACGCAGGCTGTAGAGGATCATTCGCGGAGTTCTTCCAGTCGCCTTCGTTGCTCGGGTGTGAGGGTGGCGAGCCGGGCCGCGAACGCGGCGAGAGCCGCGTCGCCGTACCGCTCCACGAACCTGCTCGTCTCCTGCGCGCTCACTGTGGCCAGGAACTCGCCGGGCGACTGCACCAGCCGGTAGCGGTGCGCCCGTTGTCCGGCTTCGGCGCTGGAGGCCAGCAAGCCCTTGTCGGCCAGGCGGCGCAGCGTGGTCATCACGGTCGTGTACGCGAGTTCCGGCAGGAGTACGTGGATGTCGCGGACCACGAACGGCTCCTTGACGGTCCCGGACCACAGGGCGCGCATGATGCGGCCTTCCAACGGCCCCAGCACCGCCGCCGCGCGATCGAGTTCGTCGCTCACCCAGCACCTCCTATTGCCTGATAGTAGCAGGCTGGCCTACTATTGGCACTTAGTACTACACACCGATAGTAAAGAGTGCTGCCATGTATGACGTGATCATCATCGGGGCGGGTCCGGCAGGGCTGAACGCCGCGCTCACGCTGGGGCGGGTACGCAGGCGGACGTTGCTCCTCGATGCCGGACCCGGGCGCAACGCCGTGAGCGGCGCCGTGCACAATCTCCTCTCGCGAGACGGCATACCGCCCGCCGAACTGCGGACGACCGCCCTGGAGCAACTGGCCCGATATCCCGACGTGGAAGTTCGGCAGGCGCGCGCCGTCCATGCAAGGGAGGGCTTCATGGTCTCCCTCGACGATGGAGCGCGGGCCGAAGCCGCCCGGCTGGTGCTGGCAACCGGGGTGCGAGATGAATTGCCCGCAATTCCCGGCTTGGCCGAACGCTGGGGGAACGGCGTGGTGCACTGCCCGTACTGCCAGGGATGGGAACGTCAGGGGCAACGCATCGCGGTCCTCGACGTCGGCGGTTGGGGTGTGCACCAGGCCGTGCATCTGGCGCGGCTCAGCTCCGACGTCGTGTTGTGCACCAACGGCGGCGAGATCTCCGACACCCAGCGCGCCATGCTCGCGGACAGAGGGGTGCAGATCCGCGAGGACACGGTGGACCGGCTGGAGGGAAAGGGCACGGCGCTGGCGCGGGTCGTCTTCAAGGACGCCGGTTACCTCGAGAGGGACGCGCTCTTCGTGCATCCCGCCACCCGCCAGGGCTCAGACCTGGCCGAACGTCTCGGCTGCCGGCTACTGGAGGACGGTTCGGTCGAGGTCGACGACTTCGGTCAGACGTCCACGCCCGGCGTCTACGCCGCCGGTGACATGGCCAGGCGTCCCGCGATGCCCTTCGCCGGGGCGCAGGTCGTGCTGGGCGCCGCCGCGGGGGTCGTCACCGCGGTCACCATCGACCAGGAACTCCTCTACGCGTGAAGGCCGAGGGCCGTAGTGAAGATCTCGCGCAGGCCCTCGATGACGAACCGGGCGAGTTGCTCGTCGCTCACCGGCGGCAGCAGGGCCGCGGGTGGCCCGCCGTACAGGGCGGAACCGAAGGTGTGCAGCTCGCGCCTGGCACGGCGGTCACGGGGCGGCGCGTGAGCTCCTCGTGGGCCCAGGTCAGGTGCGGGCGGGCCAGATCGTCCAGCTCTCCGGGCACGAGGTAGCTGCAGTGCAGCTTCGCGGCCAGTGGCAGCTTATCGTGCGTCTCGTCGAGCCAGCGTTTCTCCTCGGTCGTGTACGCCCCGGCCGAGGGTCGCGATCAGGTCGAGGTCGCTGCGTCCCTCCTGGTAGTCGCCTCCGGCGAGGGAGCCGTGCGCCTGATCCGAAAATCGGACAGTACGCGTGCAGGCGGTAGCGAACCCCAGCGTGACGACTGCCGTTGGGGTTGGCTGTGCGTGGAGGTCAGGCGGCGGTCTCCAGGATGACTTTGAACCCGAGGGCTTCGAGCTGGCGGACGTGGTCACGCTTCTTGCGGTCAGGGTTGATACGCAGGGCGAACCAGTCGGAGCCGAGATCGTTGTATCGGGCGTTGGGATCGGACAGAAGATGCCAGACGATGGTCAGGATGGAACGGCCGACCGCGACGATGGCCTTCTTCTTGCCGCGTCTTCGGGCTATCCGGCGGTAACGCTCGCCCAGGAAGGAGTTGGTCCGGCTGGCGCCGACAGCGGCTTCGCCGAGGGTCCGGGCCAAGTAGCGGTTGCCCTTTCCGGTGGAGCCGCGGCCTCTATTCTTGCCGGCTGGCTGCTTGAGCCCAGGTGCGAATCGCGCCCAGGAGGCCAGATGGCCCGGGGTGGGGAAGCGGCGCATGTCCAGGCCGACCTCAGAGATGATCACATGCGCTGCGGTCAGGCCGATCCCGGGCATCTCATCCAATCGGTCAACCGCTGAGGCGAAAGGGACGATCTCCTCCTCGATCTTGCGTTCGACCTCGGTGATGTCAGCCTCCAAGGCGTCGATACGGGCGAGAATTTTGCCCAGCAGGAACGCGTGATGGTCAGTGAATCGCCCGGTGAACGCCTCCTCCAGCAGCGGGATCTTCCGCCGCAGTGACGTGCGCGCCAACTGCGCCAGCACCTTGGGGTTGCGCTCCCCGGCGATCAGCGCGGCCATCATGTCCCTGCCGGAAGCGCCGAAGATGCCGCTGGCCACGACACTGAGCTTGATCTGCGCGTCCTCCAGCAGTTTCTCCGCGCGGTTCTTCTCCGCGGTGGCCGTGTTGACCAGGTCGTAGCGGTAGCGGGTCAGATCACGCAGTCGCCGGATCTCGGCAGGAGGCACGAAGCTCGGCCGGATCATCTGGCGTTCGGCGACCTTACACAGCCATACCGCGTCCAGGACGTCGGTCTTAGGCCTGCCGGGCAGGTGCTTGACGTCTTTGGCGTTGACCAGCCACACCTCAAACCCTTGAGTCTCCAGCAGGTAGAACACGGGCTTGCAGTAGTCGCTGGTGGCTTCCATCACCACGCGGGTGACGCCTAAACAACGCAGCCGATCCGACATGCCTAGCAGCGAGCGAGTCATCGTGGAGTAGGTCTGTACCTCCTGCAGCACCAGCATTCTCCTTGACCAGCCACGAAGGGAACGGGGATGGTTGCTCGCAAGAGCCGCAAGGACCGGCGGAATCTAATCCACGTGCTCAAGGCAACAACCATTAGGTTCATGCGCGCTTCCGCGAGCGGCGGCGGGTGAGATTTCCGCCGCCGACTCAGGAAATGCTGCGTCCTTCCACCGCGTCGAGCACCAGCGGGCTGGTGCCGGCGTCGCCGCGCGCGCCGAATCCGTAGCGGTAGCCGGTCCGTACCTCCGGGTCCGACAACGACGGCAGGTGTTCCAGCGTGGGATCGAGACCAGGCCCAGGCTGTCGCAAGAGCAGCTGCTGCTGGTGCTCTGCAGCACCAGCGACTCGCTCGAGAAAGAGGCCCACTACCTGCAGATCCTGGAGCAGCACCAGGTGCCCGGCATCCTCATCACGCCCGCCGGTCAGGACATCTCCCATCTGATGAAGCTGCGCCGGCGCGGCATCGGCATGGTGCTGCTCGACAGGCCGGGCGCAGACTCCCAGCTCTGCGCGGTCGCGGTCGACAACGGCAGGGGCGGCGAGATGGCGGGCGCCCACCTGCTGTCACTCGGCCACCGGCGCATCGCCTTCCTCAACGGGCCGTCGATCGTGCGGCAGTGCGCCGACCGGTGGGAAGGGCTGGTGAAGGCGGTGCGCGCCGCCGGGCTCGACCCGGACGAGGTGATCATCGAGATCACCCTGCCCGGCCTCACCCCGAGCGAGGGCGAGGCCGCGCTGGAGCGGCTGTCCCTGCGCAAGTGGCCGACGGCGCTGCTCTGCGTCAACGACACGGTGGCGCTGGGCGCTCTGCGCGGGCTGGAGCGGCGCGGCATCACCGTCCCGCACGACATGGCGGTCATGGGCTACGACGACGTGGAGTTCGCGGCGCTGCTGTCGCCGTCGCTCACCACGGTCCGCCAGCCGAAGCACCAGCTCGGCCAGGCGGCCGCCGAGCTGCTTCTCACCGACGCCCGCGGCGACGCGGCCACTGGCATCAGGAGATCGTCTTCCAGCCGGAGCTCATGGTCAGGGCGTCAACGAGCGCCTAGTTCGACCTCCCCGCCTGTCTAGGTGTACTCAGCTATTAGGTTGGTTGCGCACGTGCTATTGGCCGGAGTTCGCCCAGGGCACTGTGCCGACGGCGATTGTTGTAGTAGTCGAGCCACGGAGCGAGGGCGTCGGCGCGCTCGTCGCTGCCGGTAAACACCTGGCGGTAGGCCCACTCGGTCTGGAGCGTCCGGTTGAGTCTCTCCACCTTGCCGTTCTGCCAGGGACAGTGGGGCTTGATGAACTTCTGTTGGATCCCGTTCTCAGCGCAAAACTCGCGGGGTGAGTAGCGGTAGGCCCAGGCGTTGTCCGTCATCAGGCGTTCGATCTGGGTGATGCCGTGGGCAGCGAAGTAGTCGTCCACGAGTGAGTGAACGAAGTCGTAGCCGACTTTCGTGCGGCGATCTGGCCAAGCGAGGCGGCTCCACGCCCATGCGCTCGCCAGCCGCCGCCATCGGGAATGCGCCCGATCTTCCACGTCCATATGAACAAGCTCGCCAGGATGCGTGCGCTCGTAGCGGATTGCGGTGGCCTTGGACGTCCGGATGAGGTCGCCGGTGAGGGGATCCAGCGTTGAGAGCCGGGGCGCGCCGTTCCGGGCCAGAACCCGTGACACCGTTCGCGGGGGCATCCCGAGTTCGGCGCCGATCCAGTCGGGGCCGCGACGCGACTGACGGCGCATGTCCATGATGCGCTGCTCAACTTCGGTGCTGGTGCGACGGGGCGACGAGTGCGATCTGGACGACCGGTCACAGAGCCCTGCTTCTCCTTCCTGCTTGTATCGGTCGCGCCACTTCCTGACGCAGTTGCGAGAGATGCCCATTGCCTTGGTGATGTGTGCTTGGGGCCAGCCGGCTTGGTGGCGGGAGACGATGAGACGCCGAGCGTGGACCGTGGTGCGGGCATTCCCGTGTCACACGGTCTATGCGCCTTCGCCGGCGAGCAGGTCCTGCATGTCCCCAGGCAGATACATGTTCGGGAACAGCGGACCGCCAGGGTCGAGGACGGCCGAGTGGTCGAGATCGCCCACGGACACCGGCACGTACCGGGCCGAGCGCACCAGTTCGCTGGCGGTCGCGAGAGCGCCGGCGTCGTCGGCTGCCACAGCGATGGCCCAGGTGTCGGGCTGGCGCGTCGCACGACTCACAAGCAACTCGTCCTGGACGTGCGTGAAGGCGCGGGCCACCTTCGCCTGTGGCAGGAGGTCCGCCAGCCACCGTCCGTGAGGTTCGTCCAGGGCCGACCGAATCCGTCCGTCCTCGACAACAGAAGGCACTTTGATGACCGATAGGCGCACGGATGTGACCGCTCCAGCGCGTTTCGGCGCCGAGGGCTGTTCGCCAAAGGACATCCTTGAGCGAATCGGGACAAGTGGTCAATCCTGGTAGTGGCCGCGCTGGCGCGTGAGCCCTACCGGTTCCGAGCCCTACAACGAGCTGTCGAAGGCATCTCCCAGCGCATGTTGACGCTCACCCTTCAGCGGTCTGAGCGCGACGGGCTGATCACCCGCACGGTCGTTGACTTGCGCCCTCCCCGTGTCGAGTGCGCACTCACCGCCACCGGCCAGTCCCTGACCGTCCCGCTTCGGTCGCTCGCCGACTGGGCCGAGGAGCACCGAGGCGCCATCGCAGCCAGCCGGGCCCGCTAGGAGTACATCTAGGGCCGGGCTCGTAGCCGGCGTAGTCCGATCACCGCGAGGACCAGCCCGATGACGAGGACGATGGGGCCGATGACGGCCCAGGTGGTGTTGCCGCTCATCACGCTGCCGCCGACGACGCCCAGCCCTTGAAGCGTCCACAGAATGCCGACCGCGGCCAGGAGGACGCCGATGACGAGGGGAATCCATGATTTCACTGCTGATCTCGTTTCTTGCCCGGGCCAGGCGGGCGGTCTCGGCACGCTGCGATGCGACCTTCAGCATGACACGGCCGGTCCAAGCTGACACGTCCGACGTTTGCGCGGCTTCCGGCAGCACGATCACGACCGTGGATGAGGACTTACGATCGGCCTATGCTGCGCATCGGAATTCTGGGGGCCGCGCGGATCGCGCCGGCCGCCCTGGTCAATCCCGGCCGCCTCGTGCCGGGGGTCGAGGTCGCCGCCGTTGCCGCCCGCGACCGGTCGAGGGCTGAGGCGTTCGCCGCCAAGCACGGCATCCCCAGGGTCCACGCCTCGTACGACGAACTGATCGCCGACCCGGCGCTCGACGCGATCTACAACCCGCTGCCCAACGCCCTGCACGCCCCCTGGACGATCCGGGCGCTGGAGGCGGGCAAGCACGTCCTGTGCGAGAAGCCGTTCACCTCGAACGAGGCCGAGGCGCGCGAGGTGGCCGAGGCCGCGGAGAAGAGCGGCACGGTGGTGATGGAGGCGTTCCACTACCGCTACCACCCGCTGGCCGAGCGCATGCGCGAGATCGTGGCGGAGCTGGGCGAGCTGCGCCTGGTCGAGGCGTGGATGTGCTTCCCGCTGCCGCGCTTCTCCGACATCCGCTACTCGCTGGAGCTGGCGGGCGGGTCGATGATGGACGCCGGGTCGTACGCCGTGCATGTGGCCAGGCTGCTGGGCGGTGATGAGCCGGCGGTCGTCGAGGCGCGGGCGCTGGAGCGCTCGCCGGGCGTCGACCGCGCCATGAGCGCCGCCCTGCGCTTCCCCTCGGGGGCCTCCGGGCGGGTGCACTCGTCGATGTGGTCGGGTATGCTGCTCAAGATCGGCGTACGGGTGCGCGGCACGCGCGGCGAGATGCGGGTGAGCAACTTCGTCGCCCCGCAGTTCTTCCACCGGCTGGCGTACACGGTGGACGGCGTGAGCCGGCGCGAGAAGGTTCCCGGCGAGGCCACCTACACCTGCCAGCTGCGCGCCTTCGAGTCGGCCGTGCGCACCGGCACGGGCAACCTCACCCCGCCCGCCGATTCCGTCGCGAACATGTCGGTCATCGACGCCATCTACCGCGCGGCCGGATTGTCGCCCCGCTGAAGAAGGCGGCCCCCTGGGCTCTTCCTGGTTGTCGCACCGGGCGGCGGCAGGGGCTACCTCAACGCGGCTTGGCCGACCGGCACGCGCGCAGCACCCGGCTCCTGCGGCGCATGCTGGAGCGCCTGGCGTCAGCGCCGGCCGGCCGGGCCGTTTCCCGGCTGCTGAGCATGCTCGGCGTCTGGTGCGTCGAGGGCATGGTGAAGGAGGTCCTTGGGTGATCGAGCGTGTTCAGCGCGCCCGGCGGGGCGGAGAGTCGGTGTGCAGCCGGATGTGGCGGAAGAGCCGCCACAAGGCGAGGTCGTAGCCAATCTTCGCGACCCCGGCGAACAGGAACGGCGCGGCCAGGCTGACCGATTGCAGTACGCCTGCCAGCGCCGGCCCCAGGGGCCTGGTGAGGTAGCGGGCGGTGTTGGTGATCGCGGCGGCGGCGGTGCGTTCCTCGGGCGGGACCATCGCCATCACGTACGCCTGCCGGGCGGGCACGTCCATCGACGACAGGCAGGCGCGCCCGAGCAGGAGGGCGATCGCCAGCGGGAGGGAGGGAGCAAACGGCACTGCGACCAGCATGACGTTGGCGGGCAGGTGGGTGAAGACCATCGTGGGCAGCAGCCCGATCCGGTTGGCCACCCGCGGCGCGGCCAGCAGCGAGGCGGTCTGGAGGATCCCGGCCACGGCGAAGGTGATCCCGATCGTGTGGGTGGTGGCCCCGAAGCGGACCGCGAGCCAGTAGCCGACATAGGCCTGGATGACGAACCCGCCGGCGAGGCTGTCGGTGGCGAACAGGCCCCCCAGGCGGGCCACCGGGCCGCGGGAGCGGGCCAGTATGCGCGATTGCGGCAGTCCGGGTGCCGGAGCCGGTGCCGGAGCTTCGACGGTGGCGGGCAGCCGGAGGGTGAGGAGCATTCCGGCGGCGGCTGTGCCGGCCAGGATGCCGCCAAGCAGTCCCCGGTCGGCGGGCAGGCTCCCCAGGAGCGCGCCGAGCGTCCCGGCGACGGCGGCGATCGCGTTGTAGAGGCCGAATCCCCGCACGATCTGCTTCTGGGGGCGGCCGGTGCCGGCCATCATGACCTGTTCCAGCGTGGTGAACGGCCCGGACTCGATGACCTCGACCGACATCGCTCCGCTGAAGGCGGCCACGGCCAGCAGCCACCAGGGCAGGCCGGTGGCGATGACCAGGCCGCACAGGAGCAGGGCGGCGTACAGGCCCGCGTAGGCACGGCGGCGGCCGAGGCGGTCGCCCCACCGAGCCAGGACCAGACTGGTGAGAAAGCTGCCGACCAGAATTGCCGCCAGCACCAGACCGACCTCGGTGGCCGACAGCCCATCGCTGCCCATGAGAGCGCCGAGCTGGACGGCGGCCACGCCGTACCCGAGACCGCGGAACGCCTGCGACGTCAGCAGCACGCCCACGGTGCGGTCGTGGGCAGCGCTCATGCCGGTTCGCTAGCCGACACGCTGGCCGGCGAGAGGATGTACGGGAAGATCCATGGTCCCGATCATGTACCGAAACCCGTCTCTGTGACGACTGTTTTATGGCATTGATTCCGGGCCTGGACGTGCCCGGCGGCGCAGTGCCGCCCCCAGCGTGGCCAGCAGCAAGGTGTTGGCGGCGAGCGGCACGCGTTCGGTGATGCCGCTGTACTGCCTGGCACCGAGCAGCCACACGGGGTCGTCGACGGGAATGAAGGTGCACAGGAACGCGGCGACGCCGACGAGACTCGCCGCCGACAACACACGTACGGGGGCCGCCAGGCGCTGCCAGCCCGGATCGGCCCGGAACCCGCGGGCCAGCCGCAGCCCGGCCAGCGGCAGGCAGACGAGTCCAGCCAGGGCGACGTAGCGGTGCAGCGCGTCGTACCAGACCGGAGGCGCCCCCACCGGAGTCATCGGGAAGATCGCGGCCAGCACCAGCCCGATGGTCCATGCGGCGATGAATGTCAGGGACAGGCGGTCGGCCGGCGCGCGGCCGTCGATGAGCGCGAATACCACGCAAACTGACGCGAACGCGAGGGCGAGCATTGTGATCCCGACCAGGCGGGCGCCGAGGCCGGTGAAGATCAGTTCGCTGAATGTGGGGCCGATCATGTCGACGCGGCCGGGCCGCCCCAGCTCGCTCGCGACCGCGGTGGCGAGCGCGCAGGCGACCCACGCCAGCGAGGTGCCGGCGAGCATCCGGCCAAGCCGTCCGGGCGACCTGGCATCGCGGGCCGCGCTGGACGTGGCGACCGCGGACGTCATCTCTGGGGTGCTCATGTCGTCAGCCTGCGGGTCATAGCCCTCGTCGCACCTCGTTCATGTGGCCGGATCCGCACCTCCTGCCGGCCGGTCTCGTACTCCATCCTGGTTAGCACTCAGGTGGTAGGAGTACGACCGGACGGTGACGCCACAGATCCTCGTTCAGGAGGATGCGGGCGCGTTCTCGTCCGATACTGGCGAGGTCGCCGCTCCTGAGGCTATCGCCGCTTGACCTCGCCGAGATGCCACGCAGCCCCGCGTGCGAAGCGGAGCGCATGGCCGGGATCGTGTTCATGACCGTCGCGGCGCAGGTGGGCATGGACTGGGTGAACAGGTAGCGCGCGCGTGGTGGAGGATTCGCGGCAAGCGGCCGAGCACGGTCTGCGCGCCGCCGTCGAGCGTGACGGCCTCGCGAGGTCCTGGCGTGGTGCAACCGCTCGCGGTCGGGCCTCACGCGCGCGCGGCGGACGGGCGACGCGAGCGATCCTAGACCAGGCGGGTGATCTGCCCGGTGTCAAGGGAGTAGTACGCACCCACGATCTTGAGTTGCCCGCGGGCGATGCGTGGTGCGAGTAGCTTGCCGGCTTTCAGCCTTGCCACGGCCTGGGTGCTGTTGATCTTGATCATTTTGTCCACGTCGCCGCGGGCGCTCTTATAGGCGGGGCGGAGTGCTTCGACGATGCGCTGGAGGTCGCCAGGAAGCGTGGTGCCCTCGTGCAGCGCGTGCGCGGCGGCCGTGACCGCCCCGCAGCGCTGGTGGCCGAGCACCACGATCAAGGGGGTGCCCAGTTCGGCCGGACCGTACTCGACGGCCCCCGATACGAGCGGGTCGATCGTCTGGGCCGCGCTGCGTACGCTCAGCAGGTCGCCGAGCCCCGCGTCGAAGACCAGTTCCGGAGCCACCCGGGAGTCGATGCAGGAGACGACCACCGCGTACGGCTCCTGCCGCCGGCCGACCTCGGCCCGTCTGGCGAGGTCCTGGTGGGGGCGGATCGAGGCATCGGCGGCCCAGCGCCGATTGCCTTCCCTGAGCCTGGCCCAAGCCTCGTCGGGGGCGGCGGGCCGACGGGCGGTCCACGTGAGGCCGTGTGCCGCCCCGCCGTCTAAGAGCAGCCCTCCAGCCGCCAGCCCGGTGGCGCCCAACATGGTACGGCGATTCATGATCTTCTCCAGCATGGATACAGTATGCAGTATGCCGAGCGCTCGCACCATCGCCAGGCGGGCGGATATGGATCCAGCCCGGGGACGGTATTCCTAGAGGTGTGGCCGTCCCCATGGCCGGCTTCCCCTCAGTCCTCCGTCCGCCCCCGTCGCCGCACGCATACTGCGCCGAGACAGCGCTCATCTCGGGACGCCTCGCCTCGGCAAGGTGTCCTGCCGGCGCTATGGAGGGGAGTGCCGTGGTGCCTGGGTTTCCCTGCGAGTGCTTGCCGCTGACGAGGCTGCCGCTACTGTGGCCGACGGTGGAGCTCGTCACGTGGTGAGCTTGACCCGCGACCACGGCATTTCGCGTCTGCATCTGCGTCTACGCCATTGACACGCGGCACCGCCGACGTCAGTTTGGGTGATCTTCCTGCGCCGGACTTGCCCCTTGCTGGGAGCAGGTGAAATTGGAGATACGGTAACAATATGCGCAGATGCGCACCGACTCGCGGGGCGGCCCGGTCCGGCCGTGCGGCTGCAACCGTCGCGGTAGGCATACGGCCGTGGCGTCTCCGGGATGGCCGGTCCCACTCGGCCACCGGCATCCGGCAGAAAGAGCGTCTTGGCGTGCACGGCGTTGCCATGTCGGCGGCCGTGTTCGCCGTGGTGGGATCGCTGGTGGCCGCCTGCGGCTCGCCGAATGCCGCACTGACCGCGAGGGCGTCAGCGGCGGTCACAGCGCTGGCTCCCGTCTCGGGCAACACGGCCGGCCACAACCGCCAGGACGTGATGTTCGCCGAGAGGATGACCCTGCACGACCGCGAGACGGTGGCCCTGGCCATGCTGGTGCCTGGCCGCGCGTTCAGCGACCAGGTCAAAGGGATCGCCGCGCAGATCGAGGTCGCTCAGATGGCGCAGATCAAGACGATGAGCGGCTGGCTCACCACATGGGGCGCGAAGGTCCCTGGCACGAAGGTGCCTGGCGCGAAGAGCAACTCCCTGGAACGCGGACTGCCGGGATCGATCTCCGGCACGGATCTGCAGCACTTCGCCCGGCTGCACAGCACGGTCTTCGATCGAGCCTACCTGCAGACGATGATCAAACATCTTCATGGAGCGATCAGCATGGCCAAGGATGAGCGCGTCCACGGCGCCTACACACCGGCAAAGCACCTGGCCACCTCGATCATCTCCACCCAGTCGGCGCAGATGGAGACAATGAGGCGGCTCCAGGCAATGAGCGTCGAGCAGGGACACGCCTAGTTCCTTCTGCAGGTGGCCCTGCTGGCGTGCGCCGGCCGCGTGGTTGACGGGTATCCCGCCTGTCCGTGCTTTGACCGGCACATAGCCGCCGTGATCAACCAGTTCCTCGACGACCGGCTCGGTCAGGTGGGGGAAGAAGACCTGCAGGCACGCCTGCGCGGGCCCGTTACCTCCTCGCGATCAACCCGGGAGGCTCGCCACCATCCGATCCTGGGCCGCCCGCGACCGCCGGCTGACCGGTCTCCCCCCAGCGGGGGAAACTGTTCACCCGCCCGCGTGATTGTTTGGGGTCGCCGCTTGAAGATGGTAAAAGCATGGCGATCAAGTTCATGCACACGGCTCCTGCCGACAGCGACACCGAGCGGTACGTCCCTCGCTGGGCGCTGCGCGCTGCCCATTTGCTTCCGCTGCTGTTGCTACCCTCCTGCATCTGGCGGCTCCCGTTCGCCTTCGACTTCGAGATGGGCCAGATCAACGATACGGACATGCCATCGCTGTGGATCAGCGTTCCGTACGTATTCGGGCTCAGCGTGCTCTCGGAGCTGGCGGCGTTGCTGAGCATCGGCCTGGTGCGCCGCTGGGGGGAGGTCGTCCCGAACTGGATCCCGTTCGTCGGCGGCCGGCAAATCCGGCCGATGGCTGTGATCATTCCGGCAGCAGCCGGGGGGCGATCCTGTCTGTGGTGTCGGTGGAGATGGTGCTCACATGGATCGGCGCCCTTGACGGCATCGCCTATGAGAACATCTGGTGGGAGATCCTGGCCAAGGTATGCGTCAGCCCGCTGGGTCTTTGGGGCCCCATACTGCTCGCGCTGACCTACGCCTATTACGTGCGCCGCTGCCGCCCCGGCAGCGAGACCAGGCCCTGACGCCCAGTACGTCAAGGAGATGGATCGCGAGGCCGAGCACGAATATCAGACGAGGTTGTGTGGTGTGGCGCTGGTGTTTGGCTGCCATAGATGTAGTTACGGTCGGCCCGAAGACTGACCGGTCGTGACTTGCGCTATGAAGCGTCTCAGCGCGCGCGGATTCCGGATCACGTGCAACTTCGCATCACCTGCGTGAGCGGCGATCGCGGAGAGGAGGAGCGGCCGGCTCCGGCGCCGGTAGGCCCAGACCCAAAGCCAGAAGTCGGCGCGTTGCCGGGAGCGTCGGATCGCTCGCCAGGCGCAGCGCCAGAACGAGAAGTCCAGCAGGATCACGGTGTCCGCGGCTTGGAGCCGGACGTCGGGGACGTCGTAGGGGCCGAGGTCGCCATCCATGATCCAAGCCTCGGCCTGGACGAGTTCACCTTGGATGGCAACCCACCGGTCGGGAGGCGTCGCTTCAAGACCTGGGCGCCAGAAGTGCTTGTCCAGCTCGATGACGGGGAGTCCGGTGATTGCGCCCAGACGGGCCGCGAGGGTCGACTTCCCTGAACCGCCACGCCCCAGGATCACGACTCGTTTCATGGCTGTCATGGTTCCAGGCTTGATTCCGGAACGCCCGTGCGCACGAGGGCGACGAGGTGGGGTGCGGCGGCGGGGCTGCCCGCGCCGCCTGGACCGTCCGCTCTGACGTGTGGTTCCTACGTGTTCGACTGTCGGCTCTGCACCGCGGTGGCGCCGGCACGGCGTGCGGCCAGTACGAGCAGGAGCACCGCGCCGAGCCCGAAGACGATGTGGCTGATCAGGTTGACCGCAGCGTGACTCCGAGTACCAGCCAGGGTGAGGGCGCCTGCCGATCGACCCTGAGCATACGGCGGGGCAGCCGGAAGGCGAGCGCCGCGAGCGCGATCACGATCACCACGATGGACACCAGTTGCGGCACGGACGCGATGAAGGAGCTGTCCCGATAGGTGCCGTACGTCGTCACCGCGGCGCCCAGCACAGCCAGGACCGCGGCCACGGCCAGGCCGACCCGGCCCAGCCACGGCGTCGTGCGCGCCTCGCCCGCCAGTTCCTCCGCCAGCGCGATCGGCACGCTCACGCTCCACACC
Organism: Nonomuraea sp. CA-141351; assembly: GCF_050944675.1. Taxonomy (NCBI): domain Bacteria; kingdom Bacillati; phylum Actinomycetota; class Actinomycetes; order Streptosporangiales; family Streptosporangiaceae; genus Nonomuraea; species Nonomuraea sp. CA-141351. The sequence goes on along the minus strand of NZ_CP191982.1, from coordinate 4,981,041 downwards.
GTGTGCAGGCCCAGCACGAACAGTGTCCACGGCACTCCGATGCCCAGCGCGGGAATGTAACCGCTGTCGAGTAGCCGCATCCCCGCGTAGTCGGGGTTGAAGAGGACATCGTCATGATCCCCTCCTCTGACACGCCGTAGGCAAGCGCCATCAGCACGATGCTCGGCCAGCCGAGGCCCGCCCGCCGTGCCGTCTCACGTATCAGCACCGTGGCGCCGCCGTACGTGGGGGCGAGCAGGATCAGGTAGGTGAGGTGGGTGATCGGGAAGTCGCCGAGCAGGAACTCGGCGACCAGCGGAGAGAGCAGGGCCAGCCCGAGAGCGGGGATGATTCGACGCATGGCGCCAACCCCTGGTCGCGGCGCTGCCGGTCGGCGTGCGCACATCCCTGCACGTAGGGTCCCGGGACGCATGGGTCAGATACGAGTCGGGTGCGGGGGCGGGCCGCCTGAGCCGGCACGCCCCCGCCGCGGTGTTCGTGTCAAGCCGCCCGGAGCAGCCGGGCACCGTGCGGCAAAGGAGGTCTCGCTGTTCTTCCGTCGGGGGCCCGTGACCGAGTCCCGATCAGCTCGCGACCTTGACGGTGGCGGTGCGGCCGCCGAGCACCGGCACCAGGGCGACGGTGTACCTGACGCCGTCGATCACCTTGGGCAGACCGAGGACGCGGTGGCCGTTGACCTCGAGCCGCCGGTGCTCCCCCTGGAAGCGGGCCTCCCAGACGCGCGGCGTGCGCGACCCGTTGGTGAACGTCGTGGACGTGTGCCCGTCGTGCCGTACGGTCACCGTGCCGTCGCCCACGGGCACGCCGGCCACCTGGAGCCAGCCGATGTCGGCGGGCAGGCGCGACTGGGTGGCGACGGTGTGCCGGGGCGCGTCCGGCTGGATGCCCATGAGCCCCTCGACCGTCTGGCTGACCAGGGTGAACGGCACCTCCGGGTAGTCGCCGTTCAGTCCCTGGCGGCTGTTGACGTGCCCGGTCCCGCGCTGCTCGTAGATGTGTCTCATCCACTTCCAGGCGGTCTCGTTGCGGTTGTGCCTGAAGAACGTGTCGGGCAGGTACGTGATCGCCTCGATGTTGCGCGGCCGCCCCGCGCCGGTCGCCTCGGCATCGATGAAGTCGAGGTACGCGTCGTTGCGCGGCCCGGCGTCGATGATGCCCTTCATCGGCATGAACCAGCTGTTCTCCTTGCCGAAGCCGGTCAGCGGGGTCCCGTCGACCGTGTACGCGCGGACGAACTCGCCGGAGCCCGGCTTCACGCTCCAGGTCTGGTTGAAGTACGCCTTGAGATCGCGGGCCTGCTCGGCCGCCTTGCGCGACGTGCTGAGGTCGCGCTTGTCGAGGGCGAGCTCGGCCAGGGCCCGGTACGCCTGGTACTGGGCGCCGATCGCGTCGCCGGCCTCGGCCAGTGGCTCGCCGCTGACCTCGTTGTAGCTGGCCGCGCCCTGGAAGATTCCCTTCCCCGTGCCCTCGGCGACCTGGACGGGGCCGTTGGGGATCTGGCCGTCGTGCAGGGTGACGAAGTCGCCGGTCGCGTGCTGGTAGTAGGACCAGAACACCGGGTCGTCGAGATAGTCCCGGTCGCCGGTCCATCTGAACGCCTGGTTGGCCTTCTCCACCAGCTCGAACGTGGCGGGCACCTCGCGGACGAAGTTGGTGGGTGAGCGGTAGTCGATGGCCAGGTAGGTCTTGGCGTCGAAGTTCAGCGCCCAGACCGGGTAGTACTTGTGCTCCTCGGTCGCCGAGGCGGCGAAGGACCGGAGCATGTTCTTGTTCTCCTGGTCCAGGCCGAGGATGTGGGCCCCGGCCAGCTGGTGGGCGAAGTCGCGCGAGTAGTCGCCGGTGCGGTGGGCGTACCCGGCCCATTGACCTGCTCCCCGCCCTGAAGGGACGGGGATTCCCGTGCCACTATGCGGCAGCTCGTGCCGCGTGCGCGGCCCGTGCTGTGGAACGGGGTGCTTGACGTTTCGCGGACCCGGGTGGGTCTCCACGCCCTGAGACGACCAGCCCGGCCGCCTGTCCTTTGCTCTTGATGTTCCTCGCCCCGACGATGTCGGCGTGCTCGGTGTGCCCGCAAGAAGTGCAGGAGAAGATCGCTTGGCTCTTGCGACTCTTCTCCTCCACCTTCCCGCACACAGGTTCCGGGCACGTCTGGGACGTGTACGCGGGGTTGATCTTATGGATGGCGCTGCCGGTGTAGCGTGCCTTGGAGCGAAGGGCGACTTCCAGGCCATACCAGCCCTTGTCGAGAATCGCCTTGTTGAGCCCGGATTTCGCCGCCGCGCCGTTTCGCAGGAACCTGCCCGGCCGGTCAGGGTCGGGCTTGGGCTTGACGGCCGCGCTCATGCCCTTGGTGTTTCAGGTCTTCGATGACCACGTGCCCGTACCTGCGGGTGAGCCGGTGCGCGGCTTGGGCGTTGAAGTCAGCGCGCCGCCACCGGACTCGCCGCATGATCTCACTCATCGCGGCCATGACCGTCTTGCGCCGCTTCGATCCCTTCTTTGTGCGGGCGAGTCGGCGTTGCAGCCGTAGATACCGTTCCGCTTGGCCGGGCGTGAGATACCCCAGGTCGTCCTTCCGGTCCTGTTGCGTCTCCCGTGGCAGCTGTCTGGAGGAGACACCGCCGGTTCCGGCGTGGCGGCGGTCGAAGAACTCCCCGTCTGAGGTCACGGCGGCCGTGACCACCCCCCGGTCCACGCCCACCCATTGAGGGCACGCGTGTTCCTCACGCTCGATGATCCCATCCTCGAGCAGGAAGCTGATGAACCAGTGCTTGCCGTCCCAGGACACGGTCGCGGACTTGACGGTCCCTGCGAGCGGGCGCGACATCCGAAACCGCGCCCACCCGAACTTGGGCAGGAACACCCGCCCCCACTTACGGGCGATCCGCTCTACGGGCAGGTGCTTGGCGGTGGGGAACCGAAACGACGGCCGCCACTTCGCCTTCGACTTCCAGTGCACCTTCCACGTGCCATGCTTGCGGCACGCCTGGTCCAGGTCCTTGAGGGTCTGCTGGTGGGTCTGCTGGATCACCTGGGCGGGGGCGTCAGCGAGCCAGTCGCAGTACGGGTCCTTCTTCGCCTCGGCGAGTTGCCTGCACTGCTCGGCGTAGGTGATCCACTCCCCGCGCCGCCGGTATTCCCGCCGTTGTTCGAGACCGGTGTTCCACACGGCCCGGCAGATCCCGCCCAGCCTTTCGGCGAACGCCCGCTGCCCGAAGTCGAACTCCAGGCGGTACTTCCGGCCCGCCAACATGCGCAACACCCCCCGTCTCCCATGGGACGCTCACGGCTCACCGACTCGAACACATTATCATCCGGTCTATGAGCCAGGAAGTGGAATATCGACGAGGCAGGCACGTGGTTTCCGCGATGCACGTCCATCTGGTCTTTGTCACCAAATATCGCAGAAACGTGTTCGACGACGCGATGCTGCGCCGCTGCCAAGACATCATGATCGAGGTATGCGACAGCTTCGAGGCCGAACTCCGCGACTTCAACGGCGAACACGACCACGTCCACCTACTCATCCACTACCCGCCCAAAGTCTCGATCAGCAAACTCGTCAACGCGTTGAAGGGCGTCTCCTCCCACTACCTGCGCAAGGAATTCACCGGCCGGCTCAACCGCGCCATCATGCACGGCCCCTTCTGGTCACCCAGCTACCTCGCCGCCTCCTGCGACGGAGCGCCACTATCGATCATCAGGCAGTACATCGAACAGCAGCGCCACCCCACCTGAGGTTCCAGGTCCACGCTCCAGGATGCCCACCCACGGCGCGCCATCCCCCAAAAGGGGACCGCATACATCCCCGGCCTGAAGTCCGAGGCTTTCTGCGGACCTTCGGTAGCTGGCGGCGTAGACGCCCTCCCCGGTGCCGCCGGGCGTGCGCTCGTCCACGTTGAGCAGGCCGGGGACGCCGTTCTGATGCACCCAGCTGCCTGCCTTGGCCTTGGGGCTGATTCCCGGCGGATCGCCTGGACCGTGTGGCGGGGACTACAGGCTCTCGTCGCTCTCGGCTGTCGCCAGCTGTCCCGTGGGCGGCAGGCCCAGCGCGACCGAGAGCTCGCGTGCGGCCTTCAGCACGGCGCCGCCCATCTCGTGCAGGCGGTCCGACGGGGCCGCACGCGTGACGGACACACTGATCGCCGCCGTGATCAGTCCCCGGTGGTCCCGCACGGGCGCCGACACCCCGGCGGTACTGTCGTCCAGCTCGACGTCCGAGATCGCGTAACCGGCCGAACGCACATGGGCGAGATCGGCCAGCCACTTCTCCTCACTACCGACCGCGGTGTCCAGCCCGGAGGGCAGGGTGGCCCGCAGGAGCGCCAGGACCTGACGGTCATCCCACTCGGCGAGCAGCGATCGTCCCGCGGCCGCCATGATCACCGGCACCGAGACCCCCTCCCAGACCCGGTGGTGAGCCCGCGATGACGGCACTGACATCAGCGTCAGGACCCTGTTGCCGCGCAGCACGCAGAGATAGGCGTCATCGTCGAAGGCGGCGGCCAGGCGTCGCAGGAACGGCGCGGCCACCTGGACGAGCCGGGACTGCTGGGTCCTGGCGGCGAGCGCGAACAACCGCCATCCGAGGTGGTAGCGCCGGGTGAGCGGATCCCGTTCGACCATGCCCTCGAGCTCGAGTGCGCGCAGAGCTCGGGAGACCTGACTCTTCTCCCTGCCCAGCCGTTGCGCGATCCAGCTGACCCCGAACCCGTCAGCATCCCGGCCATCGCCGTGACCAGCGAGCACATCGAGGATTTCCATGTCCCGGCGCAACCCGGCCGACGACACTGGCGGCTTCTCGCTCATCCCCATCCGTTCGTGACAGAAGTATTGCACTACCGTTGCACTGATTGCACCTTATTTTGCACTGACCGCAACAGTTAGCGTACGTTTGCGTACTCATGCAAGCGTAGCGAAGGCGGTAGCACCATGAATTTCAGCGAGTACGTGGCCTCACGCTGGGACACCCTCTCGCTGGCAGCCGCCGAGCACGCCCTGGTCGTGATGATCGCCATCGCCGTCGCCACCGTCGTCGGGGTCGGCATCGGACTGCTCACCTACGACTCCCCGAGAGCGCGGAGTGGCTCGATCACGATCTCCGCGGCGATCCTGACGGTCCCCTCGCTCGCATTGCTCACCCTGCTCATCCCCATCACCGGGCTCGGCTGGGGATCCACGCTGGTCGCCCTCACCGCGTACGCCTTCCTGCCGATCATCCGCAACACGGTCACCGGGCTGCGCGGCCTGGACGCGGCCACCGTCGAGGCCGGCCGCGGGATGGGCCTGAGCCGTCCGCGGCTGCTGCTGCGGGTGCAGTTGCCGCTGGCCTGGCCGCTGATCCTGGCCGGGATACGCATATCGGCGCAGATGATGATCGGGATCGCCGCCGTCGCCGCCTTCGTCGACGGGCCCGGCCTGGGCACGCAGATCTTCGAGGGACTGTCCCGGCTCGGATCGGTGAACTCACTCAACGCCACCCTCGCGGGAACGCTCGGCATCGTGATCATCGCCGTCCTGTTCGACCTGTTCTTCTTCGCCGTCCACCAGCTGACCACCCCGAGGGGGCTTCGTGTTCGACCGTGAATCCGAGGGCGTACGCATCGAGCTGCGCTCGCTGACCAAGCGCTATCCGGGCCAGCCGGCCCCAGCGGTCGACCACGTCAGCATGGACATCCCCGCCGGGGAGCTCGTCGTCTTCGTCGGGCCGTCGGGCTGCGGCAAGACGACCACCATGAAAATGATCAATCGTCTGGTCGAGCCCACCTCGGGCGAGATCCGCATCGGCGGCGAGGACGCGCTGACCCTGGACCCGGACGAGCTGCGCAGGCACGTCGGGTACGCCATCCAGCAGGTGGGGCTGTTCCCGCACCTGACCATCGCCCAGAACATCGGCATGGTCCCCAAACTGCTCGGCTGGCCGCGGGCAAGGATCGCCGAGCGGGTCGAGGAGCTGCTGGCGCTGGTGAGCCTGGAGCCGTCGGCCTTCCACGACCGATACCCGCGCCAGCTCTCCGGCGGCCAGCAGCAGCGCGTGGGCGTCGCCCGGGCGCTGGCCGCCGACCCGCCCGTGATGCTCATGGACGAGCCGTTCGGGGCCACCGACCCGATCACCCGCGAGCACCTTCAGAACGAGTTCGTCAAGCTGCAGAAACAGCTGCGCAAGACCATCATCTTCGTCACCCACGACTTCGAAGAGGCCATCAAGCTGGGTGATCGCATCGCCGTGTTGCGAGAAGGGTCGCACATCGCCCAGTACGACACGCCCGCGGCGATCCTGAGCAATCCCGCCGACGACTACGTCGCGGGCTTCATCGGCCAGGACGCCACGCTCAAGCGGCTCGCGTTGCTGCGCGTGGCGGACGTGCCGGTCACGAGCTCGCTGCCGGACAGCCTTCTGCCGCAGATCACCGTGGACGCGAGCCTGCGAGAGGCACTGGACCTCATGCTGGCGCACGGCACCGATCGCTGCAGTTCGCCCGCCGGCGTGCTCACCTACGCCACGCTGTGCGCGGCCGTAGGCAGCCGGCCCGAGGAGGCGGTCTCCAGTGACCGCTGAAACGCTGGCCGCCGCCCCGGCCCGGGCCGTGGCGCGTACCGCCGGCGGCCTTCGCCACGTCATCACGCCCGCCGCCATCTGCGTCGCGCTGGCCGCGCTGTACGTCTGGATCGGAACGCTGGAGCTCGACTCCATCGAGCAGCGCAGCCTCAACCGGTCGGTGATCCTGGCCAAGGCCGTCGAGCACCTGGAGATGACGCTCGCCGCCACGGCCCTCGTCGTGGTCATCGCGATCCCGCTCGGCGTGGTGGCCTCCCGGGCCAGGAACCGGTTCATCGCGCCGGCCATCCTCACCGTGGGCAACCTGGGCCAGGCGGTCCCCTGCATCGGCCTGCTCGTGCTGTGCACGTTCCTGATGGGCGTGGGCTTCCAGACCGCGCTGGTCGGCCTCGTCGCGTACGCCGTGCTCCCGGTGCTGCGCAACACGATGGTCGGCGTGCAGCAGGTCGATCCGGCCCTCATCCAGGCCGCCCGCGGCATGGGCATGACCAAGGGCCAGGTCCTGCGCCGGGTGGAGCTCAAGCTCGCCGTGCCCGCGATCCTGGCCGGGCTGCGTACCGCGCTCGTGCTGACCGTCGGCGTCGCCACTCTGGGCGCGTTCGTCGCCGCCGGCGGCTTCGGCGAGCTCATCATCAACGGGCTCAAGCTGAACCGCATGCCCGTGACCATCGTCGGCGGTGTGCTGACCGCGTGCATCGCCTTCTTCATCGACTGGCTGGGCGGCCTCGCAGAGAAACTGCTCAAGCCGCGCGGCATGTGAACTTCCCCATCCGCCAGTTCCCGATCACATATCAAGAGGTGTCCCTGTAATGATCTCCCGCCCCCTTCGACAGACGTTCACCCTGCTCGCCGCAGCGGCGTTGACCGTGACGACCGTGAGCGCGTGCGGCTCCGCCGACGCCGTCGAAGCCTCCAGCGCGGGTAACGAACTGGCCGGCGCCAAGTTCGTCATCGGTTCCAAGGACTTCACCGAGAACATCGTGCTCGGCAACATCGCCGTACAGCTGCTCAAGGCGCATGGAGCCGAGGTCGTCGACAAGACCAACCTCGGCGGCACCGTACCGAACCGCAAGGCCCTGGAGTCGGGCGAGATCGACCTGTACTGGGAGTACTCCGGCACCGGCTGGATCGAGCACCTCAAGAACACCACACCCATCCAGGACTCGGCCAAGCAGTTCAAGGCCACCGCCGAGGCGGACCTGCAGAAGAACAAGATCCACTGGATCGGGCCCACTCCCCTGAACAACACCTACGCGCTGGCCATCCGCTCCGAGAAGGCCAAGGAGCTGGGTGTCAAGACGCTCTCGGACGTGGCCGAGCTGGCCAGGACCAAGCCCCAAGAGGTCACGGTCTGCATCGAGACCGAGTTCTCCACTCGTGACGACGGGCTGTCCGGCCTCTCCAAGACGTACGGCATGACCATCCCGAAGGACCGCGTCAGCCTGCTCGACACCGGCGTCGTCTACACCGAGACGGACAAGGGCCAGACGTGCAACTTCGGCGAGGTGTTCACCACCGACGGCCGCATCGCCGCGCTCGGCCTCACCGTCCTGGAGGACGACAAGAAGTTCTTCCCGATCTACAACGCGGCCGTGACATTGCGCCAGGAGACGTACGACAAGTACCCGGCGCTTGAGAAGGTGCTCCAGCCCGTGATCGCCAAGCTGGACGACGCCACCATGCAGCGGCTCAACGCCCGCATCGACGTCGACGGCGAGGAGCCGGCCAAGGTCTCCGCCGACTGGCTGGGTAAGGAAGGCTTCCTTGGCGCCGACAAGACCTGACGGCCGCGAACGTCGCGGATAGCCGGCTTCCGAACCGGCGCGGCCGTCCTCCCCCTGGGCGCAAGGAGGAGGACGGCGGCCTGGTCAGGGCTTGCAGGTCCCGAGGGATCGGCGTTCCAGTTCGGCATCCGTGCCTGCGGGTTCATCGAAGTCAGGGGCTGGAGCAGCCGATCCCGGCGGGCGCGGTGGCGCCGTTGCCGCCGGCGACGTATCCGAACGTCGTGGTGCCGCCTGCCGCGAGGACGCCGTTGTAGGAGGCGTTGCGAACGCTGATCGCGCCGCTGGTGCCGGTGGCGACGCCGCCCCAGAGGTTGGTGACGGACTGCCCCGCCGTCAGGGTCATGCCCACCGTCCACCCGTTCAGCGGCGCCGACCCGTTGTTGCGTACGGTCACCTCCGCCTGGAAGCCGCCGCTCCAGGTGTTGACCGTCCGGTAGGCCGCGGTACAGGCGCCGCCCTGCCCCGGAGGCGTCGGAGTCGGCGTGGGGGTCCCCTCCAGGCTGCCGGGAACCGAGCGGAGCGCGTTGTACCAGACGTTCGCCATCTTGCTGTAGCCGCCGGCGTTGGGGTGGACGCCGTCCGCCAAGTCCGCGGTGGTCAGTGCGCTGTACATGTCGACCAGGTGGACGTGGCGACCGGCCGCGGCCCTGGTCTGTACGATGCCGGGGATCGCCGAGTTGAAGCTCCTGACGGTCGCGTCGGCCCCGCTGAGGGGAATGATCGTGGCCACGAACACCTCGGCGTCGGGTGCGCTGCCGGTGATGTGGTCGATGAGCGTGCCCAGCCTGGAGGACGCGCCGTTCGGGTTCTGGTACATGTCGTTGGTGCCGATGTGCAGCAGGATCGTACGCGGCTGGTAGGTGCGCAGCCAGGTCACGATGTTGGCGTCGATCTGGTCGATGCGCCATCCCGAGTGGCCTTCGTGGTCGTGATCGCCCAGACTCGACGGCCCGTTGAACAGGGATCCGACGAAGTCGACCCGGTAGCCGGCGGTCACCAGCTTCTGCCACAGATCGATGCGATAGCCACCCGGCACGGTGAGCCCGTCGGTGATCGAGTCGCCGAGCGGCATCACCCGCACGCCGCCGTTCGACTCCGCGTCGGCCGCACGCGTGGCGTAAACCGTGGCCACGAGCAGCGCCAGCACGGCGACCAGACCGCTCAGCAGGCGCGTCGTCCTCACCATGGATGTCTCCGTTCCCTTCTCCGCGACGAGTGCGCCGGGCGAACCGATGTGCTCAACGAGATCAGGAGCAGGTTCAGGCCGAATCCTGCGAGCGTTAACAAGGGCTGCGGTCCCGGAACGCCGGCTCCCTTTCGCGTGCGGTTTCGAGCGCACGTGGAGCGAACACCGACATATGCGGATACGTCAATACGCTCGCCCGCCGACCGAACTCTTCCCCTCGTCGTCCCGACGCTCTCACCTGGCCGTGGAATGCGGCCCATGCCGGACGGGAGATGAAAATTTCATGCCGGCAGCCATGAGAAGAGCTCGAAACGTTTCGGGTGCCGGTCCCTGGCGACACCCCCAAGACCCGCCCCATATGGGGTTCAAGACATGGCAGGCCCAACCACCACGTGTGACCGAAATATTTCGGGTCATTATTGACACCTTTCGGGACGCTTTCCACACTGGACCCCGGGCGGGCCGTTGGATGGCACGGTCGCGATGTGCCGCGCCCAACGTGACATCCGCCCCCTCGACGACGCCACCGGCGGCTGGACCGGCTCGCCCGTATTCCGTGCCTTGATCGGAAGCGTGAGTTTTCTGGCCGAGGCCTCCGGCGCGGGGGTCGAGTCCCCTCGCACCGGAGGCGGCCTTCGCCGGGAAGGTGGCGGGGTCAGCAGGTGGAGTTGGTCTGGGTCAGCAGGCCGAGCCGCCAGGGCAAGGAGTTGTAGTCGCCGCCCGCGCTGGGGTCCAGGCCCTGGTAGAGGTAGCGCATGTTGCAGGGGCTGATGGTCAGGGTCTGGTCGTATCCGTCGCGGATCATCTCGCCGTGGCTGATGTCCCTGGTCCAGGCCGTGCCGTCGAAGGTGACGTTGTTCGCCCGGGCGAAGGGGTTGCTTTCACTGGCCGCCAGCGACGTCCACGAGCCGCCGATGCTGGTGGAGGTCCAGGAGCGGAAGTAGCGCTTGCCGTCGCTGCCGATGGCCTCGACGATCAGCAGGTACTGGTTGGTGTCCTTGACCTTGTAGACGTTGCTGGCCTCGAACAGGTTGTTCTTGGCGTCCTGCATGGCGATGACCGGCTGGGAGAAGCCGTTGGGGAAGTTGGCGACGGTGGTCTGCGAGCGGTAGAGGTGGCCGTTGTCGTCGGAGGAGAACAGGTAGCAGTTGACGTTGTCGCAGGCCACCCACATGTCGACCCAGTAGCCGTTGCCGATGTTCTGCCGGATGATGTCGGGCATGCCGGAGTAGAAGTGCTGCGGCGCGCTCCACGAGCGGGGGTTGCTGATGTCGGTGGTGGTGGAGTACGAGGCGTTGCCGGTCTGGTAGACCAGGTACCACTTGTTCTGGGGGGCGAAGTAGAACACCTCCGGAGCCGCCCGGTAACCGGTGCCGATGCCGCTCTGGTCGAGGTAGTACTGCGGGGCGGATCCGGCCTGGGACCAGTCGGTGAAGTTCGTGTAGACCAGGTTGTAGCCGGACGAGTTCGCGGTGCTCGCGAACACGTGCCACTTGCCGTTGTAGTAGACGACCGACGGGTCCTTGATGCCCGCGATGTTGTGGGTGGCGTCCGGCTTCGGGGCGATCAGCGCGCCGCTGGAGTGCCATCGGAAGCTCGTGGGAAGCGTCCCGGTGCCGCCCGGCGGGGTCGGGGTCGGGGTGGGCGTCGGCGTCGGGGTGGGTTCACCGGGGCTGCCGGTGCAGGCCACGCCGTTCAGCGAGAACGCGGTGGGCGCCGGGTTGGAGCCGCTCCACGATCCGTTGAACCCGAAGGAGGCGCTGCCGCCGGATGGCAGGGCGGCGTTGTAGCTGAGGTTGCTCGCCGTCACCGACGACCCGGACTGGGACTGGGAGGCGTTCCAGATCTGGGTGATCTGCTGGCCGGCGCCGAAGGACCAGGTCAACCGCCAGCCGTTGATCGCGTCGCCCAGGTTGTTGATGGTGACGTTGGCGGTGAAGCCGGTGTTCCACTGTGAGGCGATGGTGTAGCCGACCCGGCACGCGACGGCGGCCTGTGCGGTCCGCGCGTTCAGCAGCCCTATCGCCGCCATCATCAGGAGCACGACCGCAGTGATCGCGTGCCTGCGGCGTACGGCCGGTCGAGGCGGCGGCGTGGGTGTGGCGGCGGAGCGCCACGACGTCCGTGCTCGCCAATGTAGGGGCATTTAGGTCTCCTCATCATGTTTTGCGTCCGTCCCCCTAGGCCCGCGGCCCAGGAGGGAACGCCGGTGTGATCCTCTGTGGTCGTCGCCGGAGGGCGACCCTGCTGCTGCGAACCGGGTGCGGAGGGGTCAGGGGCTGGTGCAGGTTGCGGTCGGGGTGGCCGCGGCGCCGTTGGCGGTGAAGCCGAATGTGGTGGTGGAGCCCGCCGGGATGGAGCCGTTGTACGAGGCGTTGCCGACGGTCACGGTGGAGCCGGACACGGTCAGCGCGCCGTTCCAGAGGCTGCTGATGTTCTGCCCGCCGGGCCAGGTCCACCGCACGGTCCAGCCGTTGACCGGGGAGTTACCCGCGCGCACGGTCACCGTCGACTGGAATCCGCCCTGCCAGCTGTTGGTGGTCTCGATCGTGGCCGAGCACGCCCCCGTAGCGGGAGGTGGCGTGGGGGTCGAGGTGGGGTTCGGGCCGGCGCTGTTGAGTGCGTGTTGAACTCCCTGTCCAGGGTCGTCGCGTACGCCGACTCGCCAAGCCTGCCGGCCGCCACCGCCGCACCGAAGTAGCGGCCGCTCTGGGCGGCGGCCGCGCCAAGGGTGCCGGCGGCGTCGGCGGGGGCGGACATCACCAGGAGCGCGACCGCCCCGATGGCGCCGGCGGCCAGCACCTTGTGGGAACGGCGGCGAGCTCGGCGTGCGGGTATGGCTGCTTCACCCATGTCTTGGCCTCCAATGCTGAACCGATGACGGGTATGCGGGGACGCCGCCGCATCGAACGCGGTCCATCGCCGGACCGCGTCACAGACGGCGGCACCTGCCGCTCACCACCACCCCGGCAGGAGGCCAGTTGGAGACCAAGTGTGGAAATCACTACGACAACTGTCAAGTATTCGCCGATAGTTTCGGCGTTCCCCGCCTGACTTGTCGTCGATTCTCCCTGATCAACGACTCGAAAGTTTCCCGAAATTTTCGGACAAATGCGGCCTTTCCGGCTACACAAAGCTCGGTAAGACTCACCACCCCCGGAGGCATTGTTTCTGAAAGTTTCAAGACGGGACGACTTGTGCACCATCGGATTCCTCCCTCATAGGGACAGCTCAGGCGCGTCCCTACGGACAGAGGACCTGATCGGAGAGAGGCCGGAGCCTTGACCGGACTTCGCCGCGTCGTATTTGCTCCGCCGTACCACCACCCTGCGCAGAAAGGGGTCTCGATTCCACAAGTCAAGTGTTAACGCTAACAAGGGATGTCAATCGGCCTGCTGGATGAGGCCAGACCGGTCGCCACTGGCACACCCCGGACACCCAGCAGGTGGTCACGGACAATCCCGGCATCCGACGTCGGCAATGTAAGCGACCTTTCTTCACACGTTCTCGGGAGAACTCATGCACCTTCTGTGCCGGCTACCTGGCCGTCAGGCCGGCGGCGGCCCAGCCCGCCCCCAGGCGGCACGTCACGCTCGGCCACGTACGCGATCGCCGGCCAATGGACGGGCGGCTTCCAAGCCGAAGTGACGGTCGCGGCCGGCGGCTCCAACGGCGCCCTGAGCGCCGGCCGTGCTTCATGGGCAACCCATCCGCGAAGAAGAAAGGACATGCCGTGAAACAGAGGCTCAAAGCCATCCTCGCGGCCGCTGCCATACCGCTGGTCGCCGCGAGCGTCCTCCTTGGAGTCCGGCCCGCCGGGGCCGCGTCGCTGACCCAGGTGACCAACTTCGGCACCAACCCCACAAACCTGAACATGTACACCTACGTCCCGGACAACGTCGCGGCCCAGCCGGCGATGCTGGTCCTGGTCCACTACTGCGGGGGTTCGGCCAGCGGAATCTTCAACTGGAACGGCCACGACTACGTCACCGCGGCCGACCGGTACGGGTACATCATCGTGCTGCCCGAAGCCACCCGGGACGGCCACTGCTTCGACGTGTCCACGCCGGCCGCGCTCAAGCGCGACGGCGGCAGCGACTCGACCGGCATCATGTCGATGGTGGCCTACGCCCGGCAACGCTACAACGTCGACCCCGCACGGATCGTGGTCAGCGGCTTCTCCTCCGGCGCGATGATGACCAATGTGCTCGCCGCCGAATACCCGGACGTGTTCGCGGCCGGCGCGGCGTTCTCCGGCGTACCCGCCGGGTGTTTCGCCACCACGAACGGATCCCTGTGGAACAGCCAGTGCTCCGGCGGGAACCTCATCAAGACCGCGCAACAGTGGGGCGACCAGGCCCGGACGATGTATCCGGGATACACGGGCCGCTATCCGCGGATGCAGTTGTGGCACGGCACCACGGACACCACGCTGGCCTACCCGAACTTCGGGGAAGAGATCAAGCAGTGGACCAACCTGCACGGGTTGAGTCAGACCCCCGCGTTCACCGACCACCCGCAGTCGGCCTGGACCCGGACCCGGTACGGCAGCACCGGAACCCAGGCGACCATCGAGGGAGTCAGCGTCAGTGGCGTCGGCCACGACCTGCCGATGAGCGGCATGCTGGCCTATGCCATCTCGTTCCTCGGCCTCGACGGGAACACCCCGCCGCCGACCAGCCCACCACCCGGCGGTGGCACGGGCGCCTGCCGCGTCAGCGACACGATCAGCGCCTGGAACACCGGGCTGACCGAGAACATCACGATCACCAACACCGGTTCCGCCGCCGTCAACGGCTGGTCCCTGGTCTTCACCCTCCCCAGCGGACAGACCATCACCTCCGGGTGGAGCGCCACGTACACGCCCACCAGCGGCCAGATCACCGCGAAGAACCTCAGCTACAACGGCTCGCTGGCGCCAGGCGGCTCCACCTCCATCGGGTTCCAGGCCAATCACACCGGCAACACCGCCAAACCCGCCGCGTTCACCCTGAACGGAGCCGCTTGCACCCTTTCCTGACGAGCTGATCGGCAACAATCTCAACCAACGGATCGACGGTCGGGGTTCGGGTTCCTCGACAGCGGGAACCCGAACCAACAGCGCAACCACCGCCCCGGACCCGAGGCCGGGGGACGGTGCTACCGTGCGCGGACCGCCTTGTACTCCCCCAGCAGCGCGTCGAGGCGCCGCACCATGAAGGTGTAGTACTCATGCATCTCCCGCAGGCGCGCGCGCTGCCGCTCGGGGAGGTCTGCCGCGTGCGTCTGCGCGTTCTCGGCCAGCGTCAGCAGCTCGGTCGTCTGCTCCAGCTGGTGCTGCAGGCAGCCGATCCAGGCGTCGTCGCGCCACTCGTACACGTACTGCCGGGAGCCCGGCTCCTTGAACCGCCGCACAGTTCCGCTGACCATCAGCAGGCGTGTCGTCTCCGACACCGAGCCCTTGCTCGCGTTCAGCGCCTCCTGCAGGTCAACCATCGTCATGGGCGCCTCGCTGAGCATCAGGACGCCCGCGGCGCGCCCGGCCATGGGCGGCCAACCCATCGCGGCGCCGATGTGCAGACCGAAGTCGTCGATCAGCGCGTCCGCATGGTCATCGACGGGGCTGGACACCACCGGGCTCCATTCGTTCAGAAAAAAATGAACTTTCACTATTGACTGAACTTTCTGCTGAGGGCAGTCTACCGGCTAACAGCGGTCCGGGTATTCCGGGAGCCGCGCTCCCTGAGCCATATGCAGGAGGTTCGCCGTGAAAGGCATGGGCTGGGACATCATCGTCGTGGGAGCGGGTTCCGCCGGCGCGCCGCTCGCGGTCCGCTCCGCCGAGCGGGGCAAGCGCGTCCTGCTTCTGGAGGCCGGGCCCGACTACCGCTCGGCGCAGATGCACGAGGCGTGGCGGTCACCGAACCCCGTCCGCGCGCTGCTGGATCCCAGTGCCACCGAGGGCCTGGTCTGGATGGGTGTCAACTCCTCCCGGACCGACAAGCAGGCTCAGGCTCCCTACTGGCGGGGCAGGGGCGTCGGCGGCAGTTCGTCGATCAACGGGCAGATCGCGATCCGCCCGCCGATGGAAGACTTCGACGACTGGGCCGCGGCGGGGTGCGCCGGTTGGTCGTGGCAGGACGTGCTGCCCTACTTCGCGAAGCTGGAGGACGACGAGGAGTTCGGGGACGAGCCGTACCACGGGCGTGGCGGGCCGACCCCGATCTTCCGCATGCCGCGGGACCGATGGGGCGGCGCGGACTCCGCCCTGTGCGCCGCGGCGCTCGCCGCCGGACACCCCTGGGCTCCCGACGTGAACGCGCCGCACGCGAGCGGGGTCTCGCCGTACCCGATCAACTCCCGCGCCGGGCGCAGGGTCACCGTCGAGGAGGGCCTGGAGAGGGCGGCCGGAACGCGTTTCGGCCTTGCGGCCACCGTGTACACCAACGACCCGGCGCACATGGCCGCGGCTCATGGCCTCCCCGCCGGTGTCGTGTGGGTCAATCAGTGGCAGGGCGGCGGCCCCGAGCGGCTGTACGAGCCGGCCGGCGACAGCGGCATGGGGGCGACCGGGTCCCGGGCGGCCTACGACGCGGCCACCCGCCCCGTCTCGATCCACGCCGTCCCGGCCGCCCCGGGCGGGTGACGCCTCCCCGTAAGGGTGTCCCTGAGGTGTCGCGGTCTGTTCGTCATCGTGTTCGTCTGCCGCGCGTGTCACGCTCGCGGCGGACGGTCGGCCGCCTTCCCTTGATCGTGGTTCGCCGGAGCGCGGCGATCACCTCGTCGGCCGCGGCTTGCGGCACCTCCACCAGCGAGAACCGGTCGGCGATCTCGATCGCGCCGATGTCGCGCCCGCTCAGGCTCGACTCTCCGGCTATCGCGCCGACCAGATCCTGCGGCCTGATCCCCGCACTGCGGCCCACGTTGAAGAAGAGGCGTGCCATTCCACCCGCCGGGGCGCGACCGTAGCGCTCGCCGGCCGGGGCGGGCTCCCGCCGCCCACGCCGCTTGTCCTCGGTCCGCAGCGCCACCTCGGGGATCTCCTGCTCGTCCAGCGCGGCCCCACTGGACTCGTGCGCCAGCTTGACGGCGGCGAGCGCCACTTCCATCAGGTCGAACTCATCGGCGAGCGACTCGACCACGACGTGGAAGGGCTCAAGGTCGTCCTGAAGAAGGCTTTCCTCCAGCGCGGCACGGGTCAGCTCCATCCGGCGCGCCCGCAGGTCGGCGACGGTCGGCAGCCTCTCCACCGGGATCCGCTGCTTGGTCACCCGCTCTATCGCCTTGAGCATTCGGTGCTCGCGTGGCTCCACCAAGGTCAGCGCCACCCCTTCGCGGCCGGCGCGACCCACCCTGCCGATGCGGTGCACGTACGCCTCGGGTGCGGACGGGACGTTGTAGTTGACGACGTGGGTGAGTTGTTCGATGTCGAGGCCTCGGGCGGCCACGTCGGTCGCGACGAGCAGGTCGGCGGTCCCGGCCCGCAGCCGCGACATCACCCGATCGCGCTGCTCCTGCTCCATCCCACCGTGCAGCGCCTCGGCGCGGTAGCCGCGCCCGTTCATGGCTTCGGTGAGCTGATCGACTTCCTCACGGGTGCGGCAGAAGATGATCGCAGCCGTCGGCGCCTCGATGTCGAGAAGGCGTCCGAGCGCTGCGGGTTTGTGCGCCCTGCCGACGAGGTACGCGCTCTGCTCCACCAGCGGCGTCGCCTCGCGCCCCTCCGCCGCCGCATGCCCCATTTCTATCCGTACCGGGTCGTGCAGGTGGCGGCGAGCGATCCCATCGATGCGCGGCGGAATCGTCGCGGAGAACAGCACGGTCTGGCGATTTTCGGGAGTGGCCGCGAGAATCGCCTCGATGTCGTCGGCGAACCCCATGTCGAGCATCTCGTCCGCCTCGTCCAGCACGACGGTACGCAGCCCCTCCAGGTTGAGCGTCCCCCTGCCGATGTGGTCGAGGGCCCGTCCCGGCGTCGCGACCACGACGTCCACCCCGCGCTTGAGCGCCTGCAATTGCCGGTAGATGGGCGCTCCGCCATAGATCGGCAAGACGCGCGTACCCATGATCCGGCCGTAGCGATGAAACGCCTCCGAGACCTGAACGGCCAGCTCACGCGTGGGCACCAGCACCAGCGTCACGGGCCCGGCATCACCACCGGGCTGCGGCATACGCTGAAGCACCGGCAACGCGAACGCCGCCGTCTTCCCCGTGCCCGTCGCCGCCTGCCCGAGCAGATCACGCCCCTCCACCAACGGCGGGATCGCCTCGCTCTGGATCGGAGTGGGCTCCTCGTATCCCAGAGCGGACAGCACGTCCAGGAGCTCAGATCGGAGCCCCAGATCGGCGAAGGTGGCCTCGCCGCCGGTTGCATTCATGGTCATCTCCGACTCCTCACAAACTCCACACCCCTGCTGCCGGTCATCTCCTGGGAAGGACCTCGATGCACCCAAGCCCCCGACCCCCCTGTACATGCTGTCCGGCGGCCGGCCGGTGCGGGAGCATCAGGGTGCAGTCCCGTCCCTGCCCGGCACGGCGGTCGTCGCCGTCCCAGCGCGCGTAACACCGCAGCTCTACCCTTGCCAAGGGTCAGGGAACGCCTCAAGCCGGCCGCCATGCGACCGAGCGCCAGGCTCAATCGCCCCGACCGGACTCACACCGACAGGCGACAACGTTCTCACATACAGACGATCAGCCGCTACTTCACGGCGTGGCAGAAGACGGCACCGCACCTTCCGAAAATCACCTCCACGCAGTTCAAGCAGCCCTTGGTGGACTCGTGCCGTCCGGATGAGCAAGGGCCACCTGGACGCGGCCGAGCCGATCGACGTCGAGCTGGACCTGCGCGGCGGGAAAGGAGTAGCCCCCAGGCTGCTGACCAGCCCCCGAGCCTGGTCGTCCGCCGCTCCACAGCGCCTCCGGGTGCCGATTGACAGGGCTGGAGGCCGCCGCGTCCTGACATTCGTTTTGACCCTTTGAGTACCGGTATTGACCTTATTGATCCGTTCGCTTCGGCGATCGATCATCGAGGGCAGTAGCGCTTCCTCACCTCAGGAAGGATCTTCATGATTCGCCGCGCATCGTTAGCCCTCCTGCTCGCCCTCGGCACCCTCACCGTCATCAGCTCGCCCGCGCACGCCCGCGCCTGCATGCTCGACTACCACTGCGAAACGTACTACTACAGCGACTCAGCCCACACCACGCTGGTAGGGATCAAGTACGAGAACTGCGTCGGGGATGTGACGTGGGTGGGCGGGCGCGGGTCGTATCCGGAGTTCTACGAGACCCCCTGCTGAGCGCCTGCACCTGATCACCCTCGGCGCCGAGCCGCGCGAGCGCGGCTCGGCGCCGAGTAGGTTCACCGCCCGATCCGAGGCGGCCGTCGGTGTACCGAGGCGGTGACACACGTTGCCGACCGTGCCGGCGCCGTCCGGCAGCGGTTCGGCGCGGGCTGGCCGCCCATGGTGCGCACGTCCGGGTGGCCGGACGGCGCCGCCATCCACCTCCTGCGCGCGCTGGACGGCGTCACGCCGACTTCGCGCGTGGGACGCCGAGTTGGCGCCGCTGATGCGAGCGTGCGGGATCGCGGTGCCCGAGGTACTGGTGGCAGAGCGCCTTTTCGGCGACGTGGCTGGATAAGAAAGGTTATTTACTACTACCGCTCTCCTTCGTATGGTGGTCTCAATCCCCCAGGAGGCGGCAATGAAGATCCGCAGCGCCCTGACTGTGTTGGTCATCCTCTTAGCCAGCTCCGTATCCGTCCCGCAGAGTGCCACGGCCGCGTCGGTCGTGGCCTTCGATGCCGTGGTCCCCGCACCCGCGGGCGCGAGCCCGTCGGCGGGCGTGACGTACCAGATCACCTCCTCCACCGCCGTCTACAGCGACGCGCCAGAGGTCGGCGACCAGCTCGCCCGGCAACTGCGGCGCTCGACCGGCTATCCGATCCCGATCGTGACCACGCCCCCGGCAAACGGGATCACGTTGCAGCTCGGCAGCGTCAGCGGCGGCGACGAGGCGTACCAGCTCGACGTGACGACCTCGGCGATCACCGTGCTGGCCAACCGCCCGGCCGGGCTGTTCAACGGAGTGCAGACGTTGCGTCAGCTGCTCCCGTACGCGGCCGACAGCACCACCGTGCAGCCGGGGCCGTGGCCGGTGCCCGGCGGGCGGATCGTGGACCAGCCGCGCTACCCGTACCGGGGCGCGATGCTCGACGTGGCCCGGCACTTCTTCCCCGTCGCGGCCGTCGAGCGGTACATCGACCAGATCGCCCTCTACAAGATCAACTACCTGCACCTGCACCTCGCGGACGACCAGGGCTGGCGGATCGTGATCGACTCCTGGCCCCGGCTCGCCACGTACGGCGGCAGCACGGCCGTCGGCGGCGACCCGGGCGGCTACTACACCAAGGCCCAGTACCAGGAGATCGTCTCCTATGCCGCCGCCCGCAATATCACGATAATTCCGGAAATAGACATGCCGGGGCACACCAACGCCGCCCTCGCCTCCTACGCCGAGCTGAACTGCGACGGCGTCGCCCCGCCCCTCTACACCGGCACGGACGTCGGCTTCAGCTCCCTGTGCACGTCCAAGGAGATCACCTACGCGTTCGTCGACCAGGTCCTCGGCGAGCTCGCCGCGATCACCCCCGGCCCCTACCTGCACCTCGGCGGCGACGAGGCCAGCTCGACACAGCCCGCCGACTACAAGACGTTCATGAACAGGGCGCAGGACATCGCCGCCGCCCACGGCAAGACGGTCGTCGGCTGGCACGACATCGTCAACGCCACCCCGCTGCCCACCACGATCGCCCAGTACTGGGGCACCACCCAGCGCGACACGGCGGTCGCCACGGCGGGCAGGAAGGTCATCATGTCCCCGGCAAGCCGCGCCTACCTGGACATGAAGTACAACCGGCGCACCCCGCTCGGCCAGACCTGGGCCGGGACGATCGAGGTCAGGGACGCCTACGGCTGGGACCCCGGCGCCTACCTCACCGGCCTGCCGCCCTCCCAGGTGATGGGCGTGGAGGCGCCGCTGTGGACCGAGACGATCAGGACCTCGGCAGACATCGAGTACATGGCGTTCCCGCGCCTCCCGGCACTGGCCGAGCTGGCGTGGTCGCCATACAGCACGCATGACTGGACCGCATTCAAGCAGCGTCTGGGCGCGCAGGGACCGCGCTGGCGCGTCATGGGGGTCAATTACTACCACTCCACGCAGATCGCCTGGCCTGCCGGTTCTTAGGAGGTCCGCATGTTCCGACGTGTCCTCGCCCTGCTTCTGCTGATCTTCGCGACCGGGATCGTGAGCGCGGGCAGCGCCGGCGCCGCCGTCGGCTCGACCGAGCTGAAGGCGGGCTGGGCGCTGCGCTCGGCCACCGGCCTCGCGGACACCGGCGCCACCATCTCCCAGGTCGGGTACGGCACCGCGGGCTGGCAGCCGGTCACGCTGCCCTCGACCGTGCTGGCCGGGCTGGTGGCGGGTGGCGTCTACCAGAACGTCTACTTCGGCCAGAACCTCAAGAACGTCCCGGACCTGACCGGGCAGGACTGGTGGTTCCGCGGCGAGTTCACCGCCGCGGCGTCCGCGCCCGGGCAGGTGTACTGGCTGCGCTTCAAGGGGCTCAGCTACCGGGCGCAGATCTGGCTGAACGGCGTCCAGCTCGACGCGAACGCGGTCGGCACGTTCGTCAACCGCGACTACAACGTCACCAGCACGATCAACCCGGGCGCGGCCAACGCGCTGGCGATCAAGGTGACGCCGCCCGCGCACGACTGCAAGGACCTGTCCACCTGCACGGTCGACTGGAACCCCGAGGTTCCCGACATGAACGCGGGTGTCTGGAACAGCACGTTCCTGGACACCACCGGTTCCGTCGCGCTGCGCGACCCGTACGTGAAGACGACCCTGAGCGGGACCGCCGCGGACCTGACCGTGTACGTGGACGCGATCAACGCCACGAACGCCCCGGTCACCACCACAGTCAGCGGCACGATCACCAAGACGGGCCAGACCACGCTCAGCTTCTCCCAGAACGTCACGCTGAACGCCGGCGAGCGGAAGGAAGTCGCGTTCGCGCCCATCCACGTGACGAACCCGGTGCTGTGGTGGCCCTACCAGTTCGGCAGCCCCGAGCTCTACCGGCTCACCGTCAGCGCAGGCACCTCCGACACCAAGACGATCGACTTCGGCATCCGCCAGTTCACCGACTACCGCACCACGGTCAACGGCACGTCGTTCGCCGGCTACAAGGTCAACGGTCAGCCCATCCTGCTGCGCGGCGGCGGTTACGTGTGGGACATGATGCAGCGCTGGGACGCCAAGACCAACGCCGCGCACATCGCCTACGTCAAGGGCATGGG
The DNA here is from genome assembly GCF_050944675.1 of Nonomuraea sp. CA-141351. NCBI lineage: Bacteria > Bacillati > Actinomycetota > Actinomycetes > Streptosporangiales > Streptosporangiaceae > Nonomuraea > Nonomuraea sp. CA-141351. Next base: position 4,959,168 of record NZ_CP191982.1, on the reverse strand, counting down.
CCTGAACACGATCAGGCTGGAGGGCACGCTGGGCAACGAGGAGCTGTACGACCTGGCCGACAGGAACGGCATCATGATCATGCCGGGCTACGTCTGCTGCAGCGCCTGGGAGAACGACAGCGGCTGGACCGCCGAGCAGGAGCAGGTGGCCCAGAAGTCGCTCGAGAGCCAGATGCGCGCCCTGCGGCATCACGCCGCGACGTTCATGTGGAACTACGGCAGCGACCAGCCGCCCACCACCGCGCACCTGGCCGCATACAAGAACATCGCCGCTGCGCTGCACTGGCAGAACCCCACCCTCGACAACGTCGCCACCTGGGCGAACCCGGATGCGGGCATGAAGATGGACGGCCCGTACGTCTGGGAGCCCCCGGTGCTGTGGTGGGACCAGTCGCGCGCGGGCAGCGCGTTCGGCACGACCGGCGAGGAGGGCACCGAGTCGCCGCCGCCGCTGGAGAGCCTCCAGCAGTTCCTGGCCCCCGCCGACCAGTGGCCGATCGGCGCGACCTTCAACTACCACGCGGGCAAGCCGAGCAGCGTCTTCGACAACATCACCCCGTTCACCGACGGGCTCAACAAGAGGTACGGCACCGCAACCTCGGCGGCCGACTACTCACGCAAGTCGGAGCTGCAGAACTACGAGAACACGCGCTCGTTCTTCGAGGCGTGGAGCGCCAAGCAGCACGTGCAGTCGTTCGGGTCGATCTTCTGGATGCTGAACAACGCCTGGCCGTCGGTGCACTGGAACCTCTACGACTACTACTTCAAGCCCGGCGGCGGGTATTTCGGGGCCAAGAAGGCCACCGAGCCCGTGCACATCTCCTACGACTACTTCACCAGGAACGTGCACGTGGTGAACTCCACCCTGACGGCCCGCTCCGGGCTGACCGCCACCGCCGCCGTGTACAACCTTCCTGATCTCACGCAGAAATACAGCACCTCGGTCCCGGTCACGGCCCCGGCCAACGCCGGGACCCAGGTGCTGACAATTCCAGCGCTGACCGGTTTGTCGGGCACGTACCTGATCAGGCTCCAACTCAAGGACGCGGTGGGCGCCAAGGTCAGCGACAACGTGTACTGGTACTCGACCTCGCCCGACACGCTGGGCAACAAGAGCAACTGGTACAGGTCCACGCCGAAGAACTACGCCAACCTCACTGGGCTGAACGGCCTGGCCACCGCGAACGTCACCGCCACGGCCACGCGCACGGTGTCGGGGACTCAGGAGACCGTCACGATCACCCTTGCCAACCCCGCGGGCCTGGCCTTCTTCGTCCGGCCGGAGATCACGGCGGGCAACGGGGGGCGCGAGGTCGTGCCGGTGAACTACACCGACAACTACGTCACGTTCTGGCCGGGAGAGTCCACCACGATCACCGCGGCGTACCAGACCGCCGACCTCGGCGGCCGGCAGCCGTACCTGCGGGTGCGCGGCTACAACGTCCCGACCTTCTCGATCCCGGTGAGCTGACCGGCCCACGGCGGGTTCGCCCCGGAGACCGAGCCTGGTCAGGGCGGACCCGCGGGCCGCGAACGCCTTTCCAGGGCCAGGCCGTCGAGCGCGCGCCCCGCGCGACCAGATGGAGCAGCAGCCGGCGCCGTCCTTGACGGGACGGCGCCGCGGCGATCCGGCACGCAGGTCTAACCGAACGTTATGCAGTCCGGATTCGGAATGGGCATGGATTTCCCGGCGTCCGTCAGCTTCCCGGACCGCGGATCGATGCTGAACAGGTTGACGGTGCTGCTCACCTGATTCGCCACGAGCATCCACCTGTTGCCGCGGTGAATCGAGAAACTCCATGGCGACACGCCGCCGCAGGGAATGCGCTGGACGAGCGTGAGCCGGCCCGTTCTCCAGTCGGCCGCGAAGACGACAATGGTGTTCTCACCTCGATTCGAGGTGTATACGAAGCGGCCGTCGCGGCTCATTCCCAGCTCGGCCGCGCTCTTGGTGCCGGAGTATTCGGGCGAGTCGGTGGACAGGCTCTGGCTGAGCGTGATCTGCGCTTTCCAGGGATTCCAGTCGAGGACATGGAGGTCCGCTGTCAGCTCGTTCAGCAGGTAGAGGTTCCGGCCATTGGGATGGAACAGCAGGCGCCGCGGACCCGAACCCGGGTTCACCGCGTAGGAGCGCGGTCCGGTCGTTTCGCCGGCGGACAGAACGCGTGTCTCGCGGTTGAAGCGGTAGATGAACACGCGGTCCGCGCCGAAATCCGCGACCAGTGCGAATCTGCCGCTCGGATCCACGACCACGTGATGCGGATGCGGGCCCGCCTGACGTGGGTGCGGACCGGAACCGGTGTCCACCACGACGGACGCCGGAGAGTCGAGTCCGCCGTCATTCCGGATCGGCAGGGCCGCGGTCAGGCCCGCCGCGAAATTCGTCGCCAGAACGGTGTCCGAGCGTTTGTCGGTGCCGATATAGGACAAGCCGCCGGGCGTGCCCGCGCTGTCTGTCGTCACCTGACCGATCAGATCAAGAGCGCCGGTCGCCCGGTCGATCCGGAACGCGGAGACGGTGCCGCCGGCGTCCCCGCTGCCGACGTAGAGAACCGGCTTTGACGGGTGCTTCGCCTGCCAGCTCGCATTCACCTGCGCCACGATTCCGAACGGGGTCATGATCCCGCCATCGGGATCGAACCAGGCGCCGTTCACCTGGGTGCCCCGCCACGTACCGATGTAAAGGAGCCCGGGCGCTGTGCCGGCGGACGCGTTCGCGCTCTGCGCGCCGGCGAGCATCGGCACGGCGGCGGACGCCGCCAATGCACGCAGCACCTTTCTACGGGACGGCCCGGATGGTGAAGCCTGCGTTCCGGCGTGTTCGGAGTCCCACATCGTTGCGATGACCTCTCTGTTCGCGAAGAACACCAGTCGAGGACCGACCGCGCAATCCATGAGAACGCCAAACGCCAACCACGTAGTGCCACAGTATGCGCCGGCCGCGGCAGATCGTCTACGGCTACCGGCGACCCTCGAGACCCCCGCGATCTGGCGGCTGCCGCAGGGACAGGCCGGAGCGCAGGTCAGCGCCTGATTGTTGGACAATCAAGAGCCTGTTAGTCGCTAACTCTTGCAGATATGGGTCCACACTGTTACGTTTCGCTCAATCGCTTGTCGGACAATCTTTGAGCCGAGTGACAGGCGAGCGGACCGGCGCGCGAACGCCAGACGCACCACCACGAGCCAGCGCACCAGCGACTGTGCGGGCCGGGATGACGCCACCCGGACGCACGCACAGAACTTCCCTACCCGCCACCCCTGGGCGGTCAAGGAGGCACACGTTGTCGAACGACCATCCCGCCCCCCATCCGGACGCACTCCGCTTCGAGCACGTCACCCTGGAGTTCCCCGGTGCCCACCGGCCCGCCATCGAGGACGTGTCCTTCCAGGTCGGGCGCGGCAAGTTCGTCGCCGTGATCGGACCCAGCGGATGCGGCAAGAGCACCATCCTCAACCTGGCCGCCGGGCTGCTCCCGGCGACGCGGGGGGAGGTTCACTTCGACGGCCGGCCGGTCACCGCGGTCAACTCCGCGGCGGCCTACGTGACGCAGCAGGCCAACCTGCTGCCCTGGCTGAGCGTCAGGGCCAACATCGGCCTGGCGCTGAAGTTCCGCAAGGTCCCGAAGGAGGAACGGAACGCGAGGATCGACCACTGGATCAAGGTGGTCGGGCTCACCGGGTTCGAGAACCACTTCCCCCGCGAACTGTCCGGCGGCATGCAGAAACGCTGCGCGATCGCGCGAGCGCTGATCTACGACCCCTCCATTGTGCTCATGGACGAGCCTTTCGGCCCCCTGGACGCCATCACCCGGCTCAAGCTCCAGCAGGACCTGCTCAACCTCTGGGAGGAGCAGCACGGCACGCTCGTCTTCGTCACGCACGACCTCAACGAGGCGATCTACCTCGCCGACGAGGTCATCGTGATGTCCGACGGGCCCGGCACGATCCGCCGCGTGCTGCCGGTTCCCTTCGAACGCCCGCGCCAGATCGGCTCCCTCGTCGAGTCGCCGGAGTTCTCCGAGCTCTACAACGACCTCTGGAGCCTGTTCAGGTCCGAACTGCAGACCTCGGACGCCACAGCGTGAAGACAGGCCGAGCCGCCGAGCGAGGGCGACAGCATTGATATCGATCACGGAAGAGATAGCCGTTCCGAGTCCCCGGGCCCGCGTCTGGGAGGTCATCTCGAACCCCGCGGACGTCGTGTCCTGCATCAGCGGCGCCGAACTCGGGGCGGCCCACGACGACGGCTCGTTCGACGGGACGCTGGTCGTCAAGTTCGGTGCGGTACGCGTCCGGTTCGCCGCCCGGGTCACGCTGGAACTGGCCGCGGACGAGTTGGAGGGTCGCCTGTCGGCGCGAGGCCGGGACGGCCAGCGGGCCACCCGCTTCACCGCGCACGCCACGTTCCGGGTGGTGCAGGGCGACGGGCCCGGTGATGCACGGGTGGCCGTGAGCGGCGAGATCACCATCAACGGCAAGCTCGCTCCGCTGGTCGAGTCGGGCGCCGGGGCCGTGGCCACGCGGATGACGAGGGAGTTCTCGGACCAACTGGTCCAGCGCTGCGCCGGCCTGGCCTTCGCCGAGCCCGAGGTCACGGTCGCAGCCGCCACCCCCGGCGGGACACAGCGGTTTGCCGGCCTGTTCGGCCGGTTGCGCGCCTGGTGGGCGCGTCTTCTGAAGCGGCGCCGACCGGTGTCGATCCCCATCCGGCAGTCACAGGAGCAGTCGAAGGAGGCGGGCAGTGGCAATGCCCAGGCTGAATAGGGTGATCAGCGGCCTGGCGGCGGGGCGGCACGTCTTCGCGTCCTTCGCCGCGGCGGATCCGGCGGTCGCCGTCGAATTCAGCACCACCGACTACGACGGCCTGGTCTTCGAGACCGAGCACAAGCCGTGGGACGTCATCGCGCTTCGGGACAGCTTGCAGTACCTGCTGAACCGGCGCCAGATCTTCCGTGCCGACAGCCTCGCGGCCACGCTCACCCCCCTCGTACGGATCCCGGCCAACGGCGCCGAGAAGGCGCAGTGGCACGCCAAGCAGGCCCTGGACCTGGGCGCGTACGGCATCGTGTGGCCGCACATCACCTCGGTGGAGGAGGCGTACAACGCGGTCGCGGCCTGCCGCTACCCCCGGCTGCCCGGCACCCCCCGCTACGAACCCGCCGGCCTGCGCGGCGACAGCCCGGCCGCGGCGGCGCGTTACTGGGGCCTTCCGCTCGCCGAGTACTACGAAAGGAGCGACGTCTGGCCGCTCGACCCGGACGGCGAGATCCTCGTGGCCGTCATGATCGAGGACCAGCGCGGCGTGGAGAACCTGCCGGACATCCTCGACCAGGTCCCCGGCATCGGCCTGGTCCTGCCCGGCGAGGGCGACCTGAGCCAGGAGCTCGGGGTACCCCGCCAGTACGACCACCCGCGCGTCATGGAGTCCAAGCGCCGGATCCTCGACGTCTGCGCGGAGCGGGGGGTCGCCGTCGGCCATCCCCACGTCACGGCCGGCAACGTCAAGCAGGTGCTGGACGACGGCTACCGGTTCCTGATGTCGGCCCCGGTGCGCTCGTACCCGGGCCTCGACCTGGGCCGGGCGCTGACCGGCCGAGCCTGACGAGGAGCCTTTCATGATCATCGACTGTCACGGCCACTTCACCACCGCCCCGCCCGCGCTCGGCGAGTGGCGGGAACGGCAGATCCGGGCGTTCGAGGAATCGGGTGCCCGCGTGTCGCCCGGCGACCTGCTCATCACCGACGACGAGATCAGGACCGCCATCGAACAGGGCCAGCTCAAGCTGCAGCGAGAGCGCGGCACGGACGTGACGCTCTTCTCCCCGGGAGCGGGGAAGATGGCCCACCACTACGGCGACGAGCAGACCAGCCTGGACTGGTCCCGGGTCAGCAACGACCTGATCGCCCGCGTGTGCGCGCTCTTCCCCGGCAGGTTCGCCGGGGTGTGCCAGCTCCCGCAGTCGCCAGGCGACGCCCTCGCCTCCTCGGTACGCAACAGCGTCGCCGAACTGGAACGCTGCGTCGAGGAGCTGGGGTTCGTCGGCTGCCTGATCAACCCGGACCCCTCCGACGGCTACTGGCAGGCGCCCCCGCTGACCGACAGGGTGTACTACCCGCTCTACGAGAAGCTGGTCGAGCTCGATGTGCCGGCGATGATCCACGTCGCGATGTCGAGGAACCCGGCCCTGCAGGGCACCTGCGCGCACTACCTCAACGGCGACACCGCGGTGTTCATGCAGCTGTGCACGTCGGACCTGTTCGCCGACTTCCCCACCCTGAAGCTCATCCTGCCGCACGGCGGCGGCGCCGTCCCCTACCACTGGGGCCGGTACCGGGGCTTCATGCTGGACCAGGGCCGGCCGCCGCTGGAGGAGGCGGTGCTGCCCAACGTCTTCTTCGACACCTGCGTCTACCACAAACGCGGCCTTGAACTGCTGGTGGACGTCGTCCCGCCGGCGAACGTCCTGTTCGCCTCGGAGATGATCGGCGCCGTCCGCGCGGTGGACCCCGAGACCGGACGGCGGTTCGACGACACCAAGTACCTCCTGGACTCCATCGCGACGCTGGACGACACCGACCGTCAGGCGGTGTACGGCGGCAACGCACTGCGGGTGTTCGGGCGGCTGGAAGGCGTGCTGAAAGGGACCATGAAGTGAAGGTTTACGAAGTACTCGCCCAGGCGTTCGTCGCGGAGGGCACGAGCGACGTCTTCGGCATGATGGGCGACGCCAACATGCACTGGATGAACGCGCTCGCCCGGCGCGGCGTGCGGCTGTACGAGGTGCGGCACGAGGGCTCCGGCCTCGGCATGGCCGACGGGTGGGCGCGGGCGGCCGGGCGGCCGGGTGTCGTGACGACGACCAGCGGGCCGGGCGTCGCGCAGCTCGCCACCTCGATGGTCGTGGCGAGCCGGGCGCGTACTCCGCTGGTCGCCTTCTGCGGCGAGACGGCCTGGGGTGACCAGGACGCCGTGCAGTACCTGGACCAGCGGCGTTTCGCCGCCGCGATCGAGTGCGGCTTCGTCCACGTGTCCCGGGCCGACCTCGCGGAGGAGGCCGTACAGCGGGCCTTCTACCTGGCCAGGACCGAGTCCCGCCCGATCATGCTGAGCGCCCCGATCGACGTCCAGAAGCAGGAGTGTGAGGACGGCGACCAGTACGTCCCCTCCACCGACCTCATCCGGCAGGTGCGCTCGCTCCCCGACCCGGCCGGCGTCGAGACGGCCTGCGACCTCATCCAGGCGAGCAAACGAGTGGTGATCATCGCCGGCCGCGGGGCGCGCCGCGCGGCCGCCGGCGAGCAGATCCTGCGCCTGCAGGAGCAGACCGGCGCCCTGCTGGCCACCACGCTGCAGGCGAAGAACTGGCTGTGCGGCAGCACCGGCTACCACGTGGGCATCGCCGGCCTGTACGGCAACAAGACGGCGATGGAACTGCTGCAGGAGGCCGACTGCGTGATCGCGGTGGGCGCCAGCCTGAACCGCTACACGATCGAGCACGGATACCTGTTCCCGGACGCCCGGTACATCCAGATCGACACGGCTCCGCACGTCGTCATGGGCAACGGCGCGGTGGCCGACTGCTACATCCAGGCCGACGCGATAGCCGCCGTCACCCAGCTCAGCCGGGCGCTGGAGAGCCGGTCGGTCAGGCTGGAGGGCTTCCACACCGCCGGCGTCCTGGAGCGGCTGACCGCCCCGCCGGTGGCCCCCGCGGAGTTCCGCGGGGAGCCGGGCCGCCTCGACCCGCGCGAGGTGATCCACGTCCTGGACGAGGAGCTTCCAGGCGAGATCGACCTGGTGCTGGGCAGCGGCCACCAGGTCGACTTCGGCACCATGCTCTTCCAGCGCTCCCGCGAGGTGCTGTCGAACTACGGCATGTTCGGCGCCATCGGCCAGGCTCCGCTGCTGACCATCGGGTCGATCGTGGCCAACGGCAACAGGCCCGCCTTCGTGGTCGAGGGCGACGCCAGCTTCCTGATGCACCTTCCGGAGTTCGAGACCGCCTGCCGGTACGACATCCCGATCCTGGTCGTCGTCATGAACGACGAGGGACTGGGCGCCGAGTACCACAAGTCGCGGGCCGGCGGTCTGGACCCGGAGCTCGCGGTGATCCCGACGCCGGAGCTGGGTCCGGTCGCGGTGGCGCTCGGCGGCGGCGGGGCCACGGTCAGGACCGCGGACCAGCTGCGCGCCGCCCTCGCGGAGTACGTGCGAGCCCCCCGCCCCACCGTGATCGACGTCCGGATCACGCGGGACGTGGTCAGCGTCCCCTACCGCCGGCTCCTGTACGGCGAGGACGTGTGATGACATCCCTCACGATCCAGCTGGGCGACTACCCGCACACGCGCCGGCTGACGGCGAATCCCCCCGGAGGATGCCGTTTCACGCACACCTCCCCGCTCCACGGCGCCTTCGCCAGGATGGTCAGGGACCTGGAGTTCGACGTCTGCGAGCTGGCGCTGGCGACATACCTGCAGGCCCGGGAGGCAGGCGTCCCGATCACTCTGCTGCCCGTGGTGATGATCGGCGGCACCCACCACCGGTCGCTCACCCGCCTGCCCGGCGGCCCCGCACTCGCCCCCGGTGAGCTCGCCGGGCGGCGGATCGGGGTGCGCTCCTACAGCCAGACCACGGGCCTGTGGGTCCGCGGCATCCTTCGCGAGGAGTACGGCATCGAGTCCTCCGACGTCACCTGGGTCACCACCGAGGAGCCCCACGTGCGGCAGTACCGGGAGCCGGCGTACGTGACGCGGTCACCGGCCGGACGGGTCGCGGACCTGCTGCGCGACGGCGGCGTCGCAGCCGCCGTGCTCGGCCCGCGGGCGATCGGAGGACAGGGCGAGGGCCTGGTCCCGGTCATCCCGGACGCCGAGGCCGCCGAGCGCGCCTGGGTGGACCGGCACGGTTTCGTCCCGGCCAACCATGTTGTCGTGGTCCGCGACGACGTGCTGCGAGCCGCCCCCGACGCGGTGCGCGTGCTGTACCACGCCCTGGCGGGCGCGATCCGCGCCACCGCCGGGGACCGTGACGACTCGCCGGCCGGGCGCGCGGTCGCGGCCGGCTGGAGTGAGGAGCTGGGCGCCTGCCTGGACCTCGCCGCCCGGTACGCCCTCGAACAGGAACTCGTGCGCTCGCCCATCGACATCGGCGCCATCGAGAAGGAAGCGGCCGTCCTCCAGCGATGACCGCGACCGGAGCAGACGGAGTGCGAGACGACAAGCAAGTCGAAGGGAGGCGGCGATGACGGGACTACGACAGCGGGGCCATGCCCCCACGCGGCGACCGGCCGAGTTCACGCCGGAACTGCTCGCGAAGATCGACTGGCGGCGGCGCGCGGCCGCGGAGCCCTTCCGCGGGGTGGCCACGTCGGACGGCGTACGGCCGGGGCTGTTCCCGCTGCGCGACACCGGCCTCGACGTCAGCGGTGTCCGGCTGGCGGCGGAGGACTACCTGGCCGCGCTGACGGCCCGGGAACTGGCGCAGGGCCGGTTCGCCATGGACGACGTGACCTGGCGGCACTGGGCGAACGGCGCGCGGTACTTCCTGCGGCACGGACTGTGCCTGGAGGACCTCGGCGAGAACCAGCGGGACAAGGCGCTCGCCGTGGTTCGCGCCAGCCTCAGCGCGTACGGATACACGCAGGTCATCGACATGATGCACCTCAACCTGACCATCGGTGAGCTGCGCGGCGAGGAGCACCTGCTCAACGAGTGGCTGTACTGGTTCAGCGTCTACGGATCGCCCGAGCAGGGCCACCCGTGGGGCTGGCAGCTCGACGGCCACCACGTCAGCGTCAACTGCGTCTTCGTCGGCAACCAGATGACGCTCACCCCCACCTTCCTCGGCGCCGAGCCGGTGGTCGCCGAGTCCGGCAAGTACGCCGGGACCACCGCCTTCCGCCGCGAGGAGGCCGTCGGCCAGCGGCTTTTCACCAGCCTGACCAGCGAGCAGCGCGACCGCGCGATGATCGCGGATGAGCTCCCGCCCGACCTGTTCACCGGCGCCTTCCGCGACAACTTCGAGCTGAACTACGCGGGCCTGCCGCTGGGCGAGCTCACCGAGCCGCAGCGCGTGATCGCGTACGACCTGATCGGCCTGTACGTGAACCGGGCCCACGACGACCACGCCCGGGTCCGGATGGACGAGGTCCGCGCCCACGAGCCGGAGACGTACTTCGCCTGGATCGGCGACCCCGGCCCCGACGGGGTCTTCTACTACCGCATCCACAGCCCGGTGATCATCGTCGAGTTCGAGCACCAGGCCGGCGTCATGTTCGACAACGACACGCCGTCGCGCCGGCACATCCACACCGTCGTCCGCACGCCGAACGGCAACGACTACGGCATCGACCTGCTGCGCCGGCACCACGAGCGGTTCCACCGGTGACCGGCCGCGGACCCGGTGCGGCGTAGCGGCCCACGCCCATCAAGGAGGAGCGCAAGTGAAGTTGGTTCTGGGTCGCGACGACCTCGCCGCCGCCGCGGAGTCGGCCGTCCGCGGGATCGGCACGGAGCCGGAGCGGCTCGACGTGCGCCCGGTGCACAAGGCCGCGCGCGGCATGGTCGGCGAGTCGTCGGCGGACATCTGCGAGCTGCCGATCGTGACGCTGCTGCAGGCCGTCGCGCACGACAGGCCGGTGGTCCTGCTCCCCGTCACCACGCTCGGCCGCTTCCAGCACCAGACCCTGGTGACCTGCGGCGACCTGACCGTCGCGGACGTCGAGGGCCGCAGCGTGGGCATCCGCTCGTGGAGCCAGACCACCGGCGTCTGGGTGCGCGGCTTCCTCGCCGAGCAGTACGGGGCCGACCTGCGCAAGGTGGACTGGGTGGTGTACGAGGGCGGTCATGTGGACGAGCAGCACGACCCGTCCTGGGTGCGCCGCGCGCCGGCAGGGGCCCGCCTGCAGGCGGACTTCCTCGACGGCCGCCTCGACTTCGGAATCATGGGCAACGAGCTGCCGGTGGACGACCGCATCCGCACCGCCATCCCCGACGCCGCGCAGGTCGCCGCCGCGTGGGCACGGGACAAGGGATTCGCCCCGGTCAACCATGTCGTGGGCGTCAGTGAGAAGGCCGCGCGCAAGCACTCGGCCGCCGTCTGCGCGGCGTACGACGCGATGCGTGACGTGCTCGCCACCGCGCCGCCGGACGGTCCGGCAGACCTCAACCCGGTGGGCTTCGAGGCGCTGCGCGGCCCGGTGGCGCTGGCGGCGGCGTACGCGCTGGAGCAGGACGCGCTGCCGCGGCCGGTGGACTTCGACGAACTGGTCGCGCGCTCCTGCGAGGCCCTCGGCGTCCCGTCGTCGCGCCTGGGCGGCTGAGTCCCATGACACACGGAAGGCAGGCAATGGAGAGGCTTTCGGTCGCCCTCGGGGAGTACCCGCACGGGCAGGCGCTGCTGGACGGCGACGTCGCGGTGGACGGATACCGGGTCGAGCCGGTGGAGGTGAGGCCGATCATCGCCGCGTACCGGCGGATGATCCGGGACCTCGAGTTCGACATGTGCGAGCTGGCGCCGGTGTCGTATCTGATGGCCCGCCAGGAGGGGATGCCGATCACCGCGATCCCGGTGTTCCTCAATCGGCGCTTCCACCACGAGGACGTCCAGTGCGCCGCGCGCTCGGGCATCCGGGTGCCGCGGGACCTGGAGGGACGGCGGGTCGGGGTCCGCGCGTACTCGGTGAGCACCGGCGTGTGGGTACGCGGCGTCCTGTCCGAGGAGTACGGCGTGGCCAACGAGAAGATCACGTGGGTGGTGGACGACGACGACCATGTCGAGGGCCGCGCCCCCGCGAACGTCGAGCGGGTCACCGACGGACGCTCCCTGGGCGAACTGCTGCACGCCGGCGATCTCGACGCCGCGCTCACCGGCAACGCCGGGACCGGCCGGTCGGGCCCGCCCCGGGCGAACTGGACGGACACTCCTGACCTCGACGGCGAAGGCTCCTATCCGCTCTTCGCCGACACCGGGGTGCTCAGCGCGGACTGGTATCTGCGTACCGGGATATATCCACTGCACTCGCTGATCGTGATCCGCTCCGACCTGGTCGAACGCGACCCCGGCCTGCCGACGGCGCTGTACGCGGCGCTGGTCGAAAGCAAACGCCGGCACCTCGCCGCCGACCCGGACTGGTCCGCGCTCCCCCGGTTCGCCCGCCAGGCGCGGCAGATCGACGGCGACCCCATCCCGTACGGCATCGCGGCCAACGAGCCGAGCCTGCACGCGATCCTGCGCTACTCCCGGGAGCAGGGCCTGCTCGACCAGGACTTCCCCACGGACACACGGACGCTGTTCGCCGACGGCGACTACCCGGACGCCTGAGCGCGCCCCTACGGAAGGAGTGGACACGTGAACGTGGTCGACGCGCACTGTCACGTCATCTCGCAGGACCTGACCAGATACCCGCGATCGCCGATCGGCGGGAAACAGTCGGAGTGGGCCGAGTCCCGGCCGGTCACCGCCGACGGGATGGCGGCCCGGATGGACGAGGCGGGCATCCGGCAGGGCGTGCTGGTGCAGGCCACCACGGCGTACGGGTACGACAACTCCTACGTCCTGGACAGCACCCGACGGCGGCCCGATCGTTTCGTGGCGGTCGGCACCTTCGACCCCCTGCGGCCGGACGCCGCCTCCGCCCTGGAGGCCGCGACCGGCGACGGCGGCCTGGCCGGGGTGCGGCTGTTCACCAGCGGGAGCACCGTGCCCGTCCAGGGCGAATGGTTCGCCGCGCCCGAGACGTTCGAGTTCTGGGAGAAGGCGGGGGAACTGGACGTCACCGTCTGCCTCCAGATGCGCCTCGGACCGGCTACCAAGCAGTTGCAGGAGGTGCTGGAGAGGTTCCCCGGCGTGCGGGTACTCCTCGACCACATCGGCTACCCCGGCATCGCCGCCTCGCCGGCGGCCGCCGGGAGCGAGGTGGCCGAGCTCGCCCGGCACCCCGGCCTGCACCTCAAGCTCACCCACCGCAACCTGGAGCGGCTGCTGGACGCCGGCAAGGAGGCCGCCGGCTTCCTGGAGCCGGTGCTCGAGGCGTTCGGCGCAGGGCGGATCGCCTGGGGGTCGAACTGCCCGGCCGCCGAGCAGTCGCTGCCGGAACTGCTGCGGCTCGCCGAGGAGGTCCTCGCGGACCTGCCGGAGAGCGCCCGTGAGGAGATCTTCGCGGGTACGGCGCGGCGGCTGTATCCGAGCCTGGCACACCCGGCCGAACCCGGCGCGGCCGAATCGAGCGCAAAACGCCAGGCGGCGGGCTGACCTCGGACATACTCCCGGAGCAGTCGTCATCTCTCTTTGGGACACAGGTGATCATGGTGAATGTCAGCGATCACGACCAGGTCGTGGAGCCGGGCAAGGCGTCGCCGACCCGGCAGAGCCAGGCGTACGAGGGGCTCCGCTCGCTGCTGCTGTCGGGCAGCATCGAGCCGGGCACGCGGCTCACCGAAGCTGAGCTGACCAAGATGTTCGACGTCTCGCGCAGCACCATGCGCGCGGTGCTGGTCAGGCTGACCCAGGAGGGTTACGTCACCAGCGAGGTCAACCGCGGGGTGCGGACGAGAAGCTTCTCCGCCGAGGAGGCGGCCGACATCCTCGAGGCGCGGGAAACGCTGGAGTCCGCTCTGGCAGGCAAGGCCGCGGAGCGGGCCACCGAGGAGGAGATCCGCGAGCTGCGCAGCACGCTGGAGGCGATGGAGGACTGCGAGAGGCGCGGGGACCAGGCCGGGTACTCACGGGGCAACCGCAGATTCCACCAGCAGGTGAAGGAGGCCGCCCACCAGCAGACCCTGGCCAGGGCATACGACACCCTGCTGTACCCGCTGGTCATGCGCCAGTACCGCAACCTGTCCGTCCAGCACCCGAGGACCGGGTCGCTGGAGGAGCACCAGGCGATCCTGCTGGCCATCGTCACCCGCAACCCGGACGCGGCCGTGGCCGCGATGCGCCACCACGTCGCCTCCGCCCGGCGGGCGCTGCTGCTGCGGACGGCCGCCGACAGCGCCGAGCCGTCCGCGCGGCCCGACCAGGACGCGGAGGGCGGCGAGCAGCCCGCGTCACCCGTGAACGCCTGACCGCTCGCCTCAAGTTTTGGAAGCGCTTCTTCAGTACCGAAGAGGCATGGTGACAGGAGATGACATGGGACACCACGACACCGACGGCAGCGTCGTCGGCAGCCCCACATCGGTGACCCGCCGGGGCCTGCGAGCCGTGGCGCTCGCGACCGCCCTGGCCCTCGGCGCCACGCTGACGTCCGCGTGCGGCGAGTCCGCGTCCGGCCAGGACGGCGTGGTCGCGGTCACGGTCGGCAGCGGGGACAACATCTTCGACCTGCCGCTGAAGGTGGCGGACGCCAACGGCTACTTCCGCAAGCACGGGCTCCAGGTCAAGTTCGTGTCGGTGACCGCGGCGACCGGCCCGGCGGCCCTCGAGTCGGGCTCGGTGCAGTTCCTCAACTCCAGCCCGACCGGCTTCCTGACCGCCCTGTCCAAGGGCATCCCGCAGATCGCCATCGCCGCGGACGGCCTCGGCAACCCGCTCGGCATCGTCGTCAGCAAGAAGTTCGCCGAGGCCAACAAGCTGTCCGCCACCACCCCGCCGGAGCAGGTGGCCAAGGTGCTGGGCAACTCCATCGGCGGAGCCAGCTCGGCCAACACCAAGGCCCAGGCGAGCATGTTTCTCAAGACCCGCGGCGTCGACCCCGCCAAGGTGAAGTGGGTGTCGCTGCCGAGCCCGTCGGCGAACAAAGCCGCGCTCAACAGCGGCCAGATCGACTGGTTCATCACCTCCGAGCCGACGCCGCTGTCCATCCAGCACGCCGGGGAGGGCGTCGTGGTGGCCGACCCTCTGCGGGCCCCCGAGTGGTCTCCCGAGCGCTCCGGATACGGCGAGCTGGTGGTGGTGCGTAAGGACTACGTCGAGAAGAACGCCGGCACCGCCAAGAAGTTCGTCGCCGCGGTCCAGGATGCCACGGCGTACATGAACACCCATGTACAGGACACCGAGCTGCTGAACCTCACGATGAAGCTGATGCCGGGCATCCCGGCCCCGGTGCTGCAGGCCAGCCTGGGGCAGGCCGGCTGGCCGGCGAGCGCCGCGATGAACGACGAGGAGTGGAAGAAGACCCTGGGGTTCGTCAACGGGCTCGGCGTGCTCCCCAAGGTGATGACCGTCACCGCGAACGACTGGACCAACAAGTACGCGCCGTCCGGCGGCGGCGCGTGATCCGGCCGGCGCGGACTGGAAGGAGCGGAACATGGTGGCTGCCACCGACAGACCGGTGATGGAGAAGACCGAGGTTGCCGTCGCGACCAGGCGAAAGAGCGACCGGTGGCAGGGCCGGGTCACCCTGGTGGCGCTGCGCGTCGGGGTGATCGCGATCGCGCTGGTCCTCTGGCAGGTGCTGAGCGGGCCGGTCCTGCCTGAGTACGCGGTCAGCAGGCCCACCGAGGTGGCACAGGCCCTGGCCAAGCTGCTCGGCTCGTCGTCCGGGTGGATCGACATCAGGACGACGGTGATCGAGGTGGAGGCGGGCTTCGCCATCGGCGTCGCGCTCGGCGCCGTGCTGGGCCTGCTGCTGGGCTCCTTCCCGGTGGCGGGCCGGGTGCTGGAGCCCCTCGTCGCGGCCTTCAACGGCATCCCCAAGATCGCGCTCGCGCCGCTCTTCCTGCTGTTCTTCGGCATCGGCGCCTGGTCGAAGATCACAATCGCGATGATCGGGCCGGCCTTCGTGATGTTCTACAACGTCTACCTCGGCCTGCGCCTGCGGGAACGGGAACTGGTCCAGATCGTCCAGGTGATGGGCGGCCGCCGGCACCACCTGCTCGTCTACGTGACGATCCCCACGCTGGCCGCGCCGTTCTTCGCCGCGCTCAAGACCGGCGGCCCGCTGGCCATCCTCGGCGTCATCGGCGCCGAGTTCATCGCCTCCACCGAGGGCGTCGGCCACGGGCTGTTCACCTCCGCGATGAACCTGGACGCGGCCACCGAATTCGCCGGCCTGATCGTGCTGATCGCGATGACGCTCATTCTGAACGGGCTGCTGACCTGGCTCGACAAGCTTGCCCTCAAACGCCTCGGGCTCATCACCCGCCGCCGCCCGGCGGAGGAGCGCGCCTGACGCGCCGCCGGGCCCTTCCATATCGATCGCCGGCTCATTTCCGTGCGTCGCCTGCCGGCGGTTCGATTTCGTCCGACGAATCTCACGTTTGGTTGCACGTATGCCGACGGCGGGACTCAGCCGTCCAAGCGGAGGGAGCTGGTACAGCGATGGAAACCGGTATGAGGCGTCGAGCGTTTCTGGCGGCCGGCGCGGCCGCCGTCGGCGCCACTTTCCTGCCCACACCCTTTGCCGTGGCGGCCGCCGGCCGCGGCAAGAAGGGCGTGATGCTGATGAACCGGATCGGACCGTCATCGTCGGATCTGTACATCTCCAACATCGACGGTTCGAACGAGCGCAAGCTGCTGGGGACCGCGGGGTTCGACTATCACGCCGGCCTCGCCGCCGACGGCCAGTCCGTGGTCTTCACCTCCGAACGGACGGGCGACGGCAATTCCTGCCTCTACCGGGCTCGTATCGACGGAACGGGCGTCCAGCCTCTGGTGTCAGGCCCGGCGATGAACGACAGCGCCGCCCTGTCGCCGGACGGAACCAAACTGGCCTTCGTATCCACACGCGGGGACCACAAAGCACACATCTGGCTGCTCGACCTGCGCACCAGCAAGCTGAGGAACCTGACCGGCAGCCCGGAGGTCGCCGGCGATCCCAACGGTCCCGACGGCCACTTCCGCCCTTCCTGGTCGCCCGACGGCGCGTGGATCGCCTTCTCCAGCGACCGCAACACGGTCTGGCGGGGGCATAACAACGGCCGCGGCTGGGAGCACACGCAGGAGCTCAGCATCTACGTCATCCGGCCGGACGGCACCGGCTTCCGCCAGGTCGCGACCAAGGAGGGATACTGCCTCGGCTCGCCGAAATGGTCACCGGACGGCCGCAGGATCGTCTTCTACGAGATCACCACAGAAGGAACCTGGGGCGCCCATCGCCCGGAGGCCATCGGGGTGGTCGAATCCCAGATCGTCTCGGTCGATGTCACGACCGGCGAGCGCGTCGAGCACACCTCCGGCCCCCATCTGAAAGTCGCGCCCCAGTTCGTGAACGCCACCGAGATCGGCTATCTCATCAAGGGCGGACCCGACGAAGGCCTGGCCTACACGTCGGGCACACTGCCGTCCGTCAAGCGGTCGCTGCGCTCGCCGGTCTGGTCGCCCGACGGGAAGTCGGTGATCTACGAGAAGGTCGGCTTCACGACGCGTCCGCTCGACACCACGCTCTACAGCTGGGATTCCGACTGGGAGTATCGCTTCTGCGACGTGTTCCCCGTCCTGTCCCGGCAAGGCCGCCTCGCGATCACGGAAAAGCAGCTCGGCAATTCCTCGATCGTCACCATGCGCCCGGACGGCTCAGACCAGCGCGTCGTCTTCGACACCGACGGGAAGGGCCTCGACCCGGCGCTGGTCGCGAAGGGTCTGGCCGGCGCGTTCCGGCCCACGTGGTCGCCGGACGGCGAATGGATCGCGTTCGGCTTGGGCGGCTGGTTCCAGCAACGCGCAGTGAACACGGCCGTGGTGGCGCGGGTGCGCAGCGACGGCTCGACCTGGGAGGCGCTCACGGACGGCACAGCCAACGCCGGCTTCCCGAGTTATTCGGCCGACGGCAACGAACTCGTCTATCGCGTGTGGGGCGAGGAGAACAAGGGCCTGCGCATCCTCAATCTCCAGACCGGGGCGACGCGCGTACTCACCAACGAGTACGACAATCTGCCTGACTGGTCCCCGGACGGCACACGCATCCTCTTCACCCGCAAGACGAGCGCGACCAATTTCGACGTGTGCACCATCCGCCCCGACGGGAGCGACTTACGGATCCTGACCAGCAGCGGCGCGAACGAAGGCCACGCTGTCTGGAACTGCGACGGGCGCATCCTGTACAACAGCGGAATGTACGGCTTCCGGGCAGAAGCGGCGTTGTACGACAACACCTTCCAGCCGTACGGCCAGATCTTCAGCATGAACGCGGACGGCTCCGACAAGAGACTGCTGACCGACAGCCAGTGGGAGGACTCGATGCCGCTCTACCTCCCGCAGGATGTCCTTTCCCTGTGACGTGAGACGGCCGCCTTGTTCTCCTCCGTCATGCGATCCGAGACGAAGGAGAACAAGGCAGCCGCTGTACCGGGGGGCTCGGTGGATACTGGTGCCGGGTGGTGAGAGCCCATTGCCCCGGAGGTTGCGAAGCGGTACGCCTTGATGATCTACGCCGAGCACCCGGCCATGAAGAGGCGCCGTCGGATGCGGAGCGTGAGGCGGCGTACGCGGAGTACTTCGCGTTCGCCGATGCCGCGCGGTGCGTCGATGCCGCGCGGTTGCAGCCAGCCGAGACGCGACCAGCGTGCGCGTGGTCGGCTGCCGGACGCTGATGACCGACGGCCCCTTCGCGGACACCAAGGAAGTGCTCGGCGGCTTCTGCCTGATCGAGGCGGCCGCGCGCATCCCGGCCGCCCGGCTCGGCGGGGCGGTGGAGGTCAGGCCGGTGGTGCGGCGCTGACCATGCTGAGGGAGGTCTTCCGAGACGAGTGGGGCCGGGTGCTGGCCTCGCTGGTCGGGTTCCTCGGTGACTTCGACAAGGCCGAGGACGCCGCACAGGAGGCGTTCGCGATCGCGGCGCAGCGCTGGCCCGCATCAGGCGTGCCGCCCAACCCGGGTGCGTGGCTGGTGACGACGGCCCGCAACCGCGGCGATCGACCGGCTCCGCCGCGAGCGCATCCTGGCCGATAAGATCCACCTGCTACCGGGACCCGAGGCCACCATGGACGACTTCGACGACACCGCGATCGAGGACGAACGGCTCGAGCTGATCTTCACCTGCTGCCACCCGGCGGCTGCCGCTGGAGGGGCAGATGCGCTCACGCTGCGGGCCCTCGACGGCCTGGAGACCGCCGAGATCGCGCGGGCGTCCCTGGTCTCGGAGGAGACCATGAAGCGGCGCCTGACACGCGCCAAGACCAAGATCAAGGCGACCGGATCCCGTTCGCGGTTCCCGGCGCGCACCTGCTGCCCGACCGCCTCGATGCGGTGCTCGCCGTCATCTTCCTGATCTACGACGAGGGCTACCGCAGGCGGGTCGACCTCGGTGCCGAAGCCATCCGCCTGGGGCGAGTGCCCACCGCGCTCATGCCGGACGAGCCGGAGGCGCACGGACTGCTGGCGCTGATGATGATCCACCACGCCCGGCGGCGGGCCCGCTTCTCCGGCGAGATCTCTTGCTGCTCGACGACCAGGACCGGCCGCTGTGGGACATGCGCCAGATCGCGGCCGGACGGGCGGTGCTCGATCGGGCGCTCGCGCTGGGTGGGCGCGGCGCCTATGTCGTTCAGGCCGTGATCGCGTCGCTGCAGACACACGAGCGGATCGACTGGCCGCAGGTCGCCGCGATGTATCGGCGGCTGGTCGAACTCACCGGCTCCCCGGTGGCCGAGCTCAACCGCGCCGCGGCGCTCGCCCAAGCCGGCGACCCGGCCGCGGCGCTGCGCGCCGGCGACCGCCTCGACCTGGACGGCTACCTCTATTTCCACTCCACCCGCGGCGAGCTGCTGCGGCGTCTCGGCCGCGACGCCGAGGCCCGAGCGGCCTACCATCGGGCCCTCGAGCTGGCCCCCTCGACTCCCGAGCGACGCTTTCTGACCCGGCGGCTCGAACAAGTCGCGTCCAAGCTCCAGGGATGGCCGACCCGCCCTGCCGGGACCGTGTTGCCGTCACGGCACGGGAAACCAGGGACATGACCGCAGAGAACGACCGTCCCGTCCCGCCCCTGACCAGTGCCTCCATCATCCTGCTCGCGGCCGGCGCCCGATGGCGTGCCCTCGTCCCGGGCGTCGGCGGGCTCCTCACCCTGCGGCGCCTCCAACTCCACGCCCGCCCACAAGGAGGATGACCTGTTCGACATCTATGCGGACCCGCCGTTCCCCTGGGCCGACCGGACGCAGCTCGATGTCGTTGACGTGTGCTGTTTCATGACGCCTCCTCAAAGGTGGGCTCTGGTCGTGCGATGTCCTGGCGGCGCCTGCCGCACGCCGTATCGGGGGCGGCGTGCGGCAGGCGGTCATCGGTCGTCGCCTCTGGTCACTCGCCGGGGAGCTTGGCGCCGATGACGTCGACGCGCTCGATGGAGGGCGCCTCGGCGCCCAGCTCGGCCCCGGCCGTGCGCAGCGCCTCGCCGTAGGCGTCCAGGTGGGCCTGGCGACCGGCCTCGTCGGCGAAGGCGTCGAAGACGCCGAACGTCGTGGGCCCGAGGCGCAGCGCGGCCCAGACGACGGTCGTCGTCTCCTGCCGCACCTGCTCCAGTGCGGACTTCAGTACGGCCTCGACTTCGGTCACCTTGTCCGGCTTGGCCTCGAAGCGGACCAGCATTCCCACGTTGATCATCTGTGCCTCCCGTACTTCTGTAGCGATCGTTAGAGAAGTACGGTAACGCACTTCTCTAACGATCGCTATAGAATTAGGGTATGAGAACGGGACGGCCCCGGTCCTTCGACCGCGACAAGGCTCTTGAGGGCGCCATCACCGTGTTCTGGGAGCACGGCTACGAGGCGACCTCGATCACCCTGCTCACCACGGCGCTCGGCATCGGCGCGCCCAGCCTCTACGCGGCCTTCGGCGACAAGCGGGCCCTGTTCCTCCAGGCGCTCGACCGCTACATCCACACCTACGGCGCCTTCACCGCACGCGCACTGGCCGAGGAGCCGAACGCCCGCGACGCCGTAGGACGCCTGCTACGCGAGGCGGCGGCCGCCTACACCAGGCCCGACCGCCCGCGCGGCTGCCTGCTGATCACCGCGGCGACCAACTGCTCCCCGCAGTCCGCCGACATCGCCGCGCATCTGCGCGAACTCCGCGCCGCGGGCGCCCGCGCGCTCGAAGACAAGATCGCCGCCGACGTACGGGCAGGAGCGCTCCCTGCCCACACCGACGCTCGCGCCCTCGCGACCTTCTACGCGGCCGTCATCCAAGGCATGTCCGCCCAAGCCCGCGACGGCGCCGCACGGACCGACCTGAAGCAGATCGCCGAGGCCGCCCTTCAAGCCTGGCCGTCAGCCGCCGGTCAGAGGGCCGGCGATGGTTCGGGCGCGGCGCCGAAATAGGGGGCCGCATCGGGACCGGGGGGGCGCTGCGGGTTCGGCGTGCCTACGGCCGCGCTCTGGTGATCATCGACACTTCCGGGTACAGCTTCGACGCCCCGGTCAAAGCGCTGCCGGGCGGCCTGCGAGGTGCCGGTCGAAGAACGCCAGGAGTAGGCGTTGACGATGGCCAGGCCGCCCAGCACCGATCGACGCCGCTCATGCCCATCTGCGACGTGAGCGACGATCACGACGGGGCGTCGCGAGGATCTCCAGGGGGTCTCACCTCCCGTGACGCGACGTCGGCGCGCCGGTCCAGGACGGCGACTGACCCTGGGGAAGAATTCCGGCTCGTCAGAGCAGCGCTTCGTTCAGCCCCCGCCCGGCACGGCCGCGAACAGCCGCTCGACGGCCGCTCTGTCTCCGGTGACCGTCAACCGTTCCTGCGCAAGCGCCTCGGGGACGGTCAGCCGCTTCGTCACGAGCGCGCCGAACGTACGGGGGTCGGTGATCAGAACGGCGTCGGGGTCGGCCGGGTCCTCGCGGGTGATGTGCGGGTTTCCGCCGGTGACCTGGATCGTGAACTGGTCGTACTCGAAACGCAGCGCGTACGTGGCGGTCAGGCCGGGGACGGCGTCGGGGTCGAAACGCTGGCGTAGCGCGAGGACCGCCGCGTCGGCGCCGATGTCGGCGTCCGGGTCGAGCCGAGGCGACCGGCGGCCCCATCGGCCGAGGTGCGTGATGACCGGTCTCAGGTCGGCCCCCCACTCGGTCAGCTCGTACACCGTCGCGCTGACGGGCGGCCCGAGCCGGCGTCGCCGGACCACGCCGGCCTCCTCCAGCTCGCGGAGCCGCTGGGCGAGGATCCGGGCGTTGATCCCGGGCATGCCGCGTTCGAGGTCGGAGAACCTCTTGGGGCCGAGCAGCAGATCGCGCACCACGAGCAGCGCCCACCGCTCGCCGACCAGGTCGAGTGCATGGGCTGTGGCACACGCCTCGCCGTAGCTTCGCACGAGCGGAAGCTTAGCACCTGCTTCTCTTTCATCACCATTCACTTGTATTTCGTAACCAAGCGGGCGTACGGTTCGATCCATGCGATTCGCCATCTCCATCCCGCAGTACGTCTCCGACGGCAGCTTCGACCCCGCCGCGCTGCGGCGGTATCTCGCCCGCGCCGAGGAACTCGGCTTCCACAGCGCCTGGACCGGCGAGCAGCCGCTCGGCACCATGCCGCATCTCGGGCCGGTCGAGACCATGACCTACGCCGCCGCCTGCACCGATCGGATCCGGCTCGGCTGTGCCGCGTTCATCAGCTCGCTGCACAGCCCGGTTCACCTGGCCAAGAGTCTGAGCTCGCTCGACCAGCTCAGCCGCGGCCGGCTCGATATCGCGATCACCACCGGCGGGGGGTTCCGGCCGTTCGCGGCCTTCGGCGTGGAGCCGGACAGTTTCGTCGCGCGTTTCACCGAAGGGCTGCGACTGATGAAGGAGCTCTGGAGTGAAGACCGGGTCGACTTCGACGGGCGGTTCTGGCGGTTGTCCGACGCGGCGATGGAGCCGAAGACCTACCAGAAGCCGCACCCGCCCATCTGGTTCGGCGCCACCGCACCGGCATCGCTGCAGCGAGCCGTCCGTCTCGGCGACGGCTTCTTCGGGGCGGGTTCCACTACCACGGCGCAGTTCGCCGAGTATGTGCGCATCATCCGGCAGGCGCTCCACGACCAGCAGCGCGACCCCGCCGGCTTCCCGATCGCCAAGCGGATCTACATCGCCGTGGACGACGACGCCGCCCGTGCCCGCGAACGGATCGCCGCCTCACTCGATGCTCTCTACGGCTATTTCGGGCTGAGAGACCTGGCCCCGGTGGCCGTGGCGGGCACGCCGGACGACTGCGTGCGGGGCATCCGCGACGTGATCGACGCCGGTGCCGACATGATCCTGCTCAACCCGATGTTCGACGACTTCGAGCAGATGGATCGCCTCGCCGCCGATGTACTGCCCAAACTCCGCTGACGGAACGAACCCGCCTTCCACGTCGAGACCGGCCGCGCCCACGTGGGATCGTGCTCCAGGCCCCGGCGAGAGGTCGCCACGGTCCCCGATATGTCACGTAAGTTACGATCTTCCGGTGATGTCGGTAAGCATCGTGCACGCGTGTTTGCGCGACGGCCACGGCGGCAGCCCCACCGCCGTCCTGCCGGAGGGCGCGTTCACCGACGACGAGCGTCGCGCCGTGCCGGCGGCGTGGGGGACGTCGCATGCCGTGTTCGTGTCGGAACGCCATGGGGACGTGTCGCTGCGGTTCTTCACCGCCGAGGGCGAGTTGCCCGCCTGCGGCCACGGAACGGTCGCCGCGCTGGCGGTGCTCGCGGACCGCTCCGGGCAACCGGAGTACGCGACCACCCTGCACGCGGGCGGCCGCTCGTTCGCCGGGCGGGCCGTGCGGCGGGCCGAAGGGCTCCAGGCGTCGTTCGACCCGGGCCCGGTCACGCTCAGAGAGGCCACCGTCCCCGAGCGCGAGCTGATCCTGCCCCTCTTTCCCACGCTCGCCGGGCCGCCCGTCGTCGCGTCCGTGGGACGGCCCCGGATGCTCATCCCCGTCCCGACCCGCGCGGACCTGGCCGCCCTGGCGCCCGACCAGGACCGCCTACGCGAGGCCTGCGACCGCCTCGGCCTGCTCGGCTGCTACGTCCACACCGTCCCCACCGCGGACGGGCGGGCCGCCGCCCGCATGTTCGCCCCGTCGATCGGCGTGCCCGAGGACATCGCCAACGCCAACAGCACCGCCTGCCTGGCCGGCCACCTGTCCCGCCGGGGCTTCACCACCCTCACCGTCGACATGGGCGACTCCCTGTCCAGCCCCTCCTCCGTCACCGCCACCGCCGAGACCGGCCCCGCAGGCGTGCGCGTCGACGTCGGCGGCTTCGCCACTCTCGCCACGGGATGAGCCGCCGCCGCGTGACAAGGGCCGATGCCCCCCAGGCTGTCACTCGGAGGTGACGCCGAGGACGTCCGCCAGAGGGCTGTCGCGGAGGATGGCGTGCAGGGCCGCCAGGACGGCGGGCACGTCGTGGCCGGCGAGCGCCTCCGCGCCCCAGGCCAGCATCGATTGCTGGGCCTGGATGATCTCAGAGGTCAGGGCCCGCCCCCGCGGGGTCAGTGTGAGCTCGACGCGGCGGCGGTCGTCCGAGGGGATGCGCCGCTGGACGAGACCGGCGTCCACCAGGCGGTCCACCAGCCGGCTGGGGTGACCGGACTCGGCGATGATGCGCGCGCCGCCCGGCCACTTGGCCGTCCCGTCGGGTCCCGGGCCGTGGCCCGGGGTCATCGTGATCCACGAGGCGTACGGGCTGAACGACGACATCCGTGCCCACGCCGAGCGGTTCGCGGGCACCGGCCTGCTCGCCTTCGCCCCCGACCTGCAGACCGGCGCCTCCCGGCTGCGCTGCGTCATGCGCTCCTTCCGGGAGCCTTCCGGGAGCTGTCCGCGCAGCGCGGGCGGAGCTTCGACGAGCTGGAGTCCGCACGGACGTGGCTCGCCGGACGAGCGGACTGCACCGGCCGCATCGGGGTGATCGGCTTCTGCTCCGGGGGCGGCTTCGCGCTCCTCGCCGCGGCGCAGTCGGACTACGCGGCGGCCGCCGTCAACTACGGCATGATCCCCAAGGACGCCGCCCAGGCGTTGACGGGCGTGTGCCCGGTCGTGGCGAGCTACGGCGGACGGGACGCCAGCCTGCGGGGCGCCGCCGCCCGCCTGGAAGAGGCGCTGACCAGTCTGGACGTCCCGCACGACGTGCGCGAATACCCCGATGCCGGACACGGCTTCCTCAACAGGCACAAGCCGCTGCTCATCACGCGGATCCTCGCCAAGGCCGGGTTCCGGCAGGAGGCCGCCGACGACGCGTGGGATCGCATCGACGCATTCTTCGCCGAACACCTGCACCAGACCACCGGGCAGCTCCCCCCGGCCGAGGCCCGGCGCTGAGCGTGGCCGGACGGCTGCCCCCATCGGGGGTCATCTCACGACTGGGGCGCCGGTCAACGATGGAGCGCGTCCGGGGTGTCGTCCTCGACCAGGAAGCCACCGGATTGGTGATGCCAGAGCCGGGCGTAGGAACCTTCGCTCTGGAGCAGCTCGCTGTGGGTGCCCTGCTCCACGATGCGTCCCTGGTCGAGCACGACGAGCTGATCCATGCGGACGACGGTGCTCAGACGGTGGGCGACCACGAGCGCGGTACGGTCCCGCATCAAGTGCCACAAGGCTTCCTGGACGAGGATTTCGCTCTCGGAGTCGAGGGCGCTGGTCGCCTCGTCCAGCAGCAGGATCGGAGCGTCGCGCAGGATGGCGCGGGCGAGGGCGACGCGTTGCCGCTGGCCGCCGGAGAGTTTGACGCCGCGCTCGCCGACCAGGGTGTCGAATCCGTCCGGCAGAGACTCGGCGAACTCCGTGACATGCGCCGCCTGCGCGGCCTGGAGGATCTCGGCATCGGTCGCACCCGGCCGGGCGAACGCGATGTTGTCACGCACCGACCGGTGGAACATGGCGGGCTCCTGAGGGACGTAGGCGATCAGGCTGCGCAGGTCGGATTGGCGTAGCCGGGTGATGTCCTGGCCACCTATGAGGATCCGGCCTCCGTCGATGTCCATGAGGCGCAGCAACAGCCGGGTGAGGGTGGTCTTGCCGCCGCCGGACCGGCCGACCAGCCCGATCTTGGTGCCGCTGGGGATGTCCAGGTCGAGGCCCTCGAACAGGGGCGGGCCCTCGGCGTGGGCGAACCTCACCTGCTCGAACCGGACGCCTGCGTCCGCCGGGCGCAGCGGCTGCGGGTCGGCCGGATCCACCACGGTCGCCGGTACGAGGAGCAGTTCGGTGAACTGGGCCGCTTCGGTGAGCGTGCTCTCCATGCGCCGGTATATCTGGTTGAACTCGAACATGATGCTGATCGTGTTCGAGTAGTAGGTGAACGTCACCACGATGGCCTCCACACCCAGACCGCCTCGGAGCGCCACCGCAAGGAGCAGGCCCACGGCACTGGTGAGGACCGATATGGGGGCGACAACGGTGTCCACCCGGAGGTTGCCGTAATCCCAGGAACGGAGCGTCAGCCTCTGCTGCTCCGCGATCCTGGCCCGGTGTTCGGTGGCTTCGCGGTCCTCGGCGGCGAACGCCCGGACGGTCTCCATGTTGGAGAGCACATCGGCGACGTGGCCCGACACCAGCACCTTGGCGGCCTCGCGCTGGTCGACCAGCCGTTGGCGGCGGCGAACGAGCGGGGCGACGAGAAAGCCGGTGACGATGATGAGGCCCACGAGAACAAGGACCAGCAGCGGGTCATACTGCCACAGCACCACCGAAGCGAAGACCAGCGGCACCACCTTCGCCATGATCGAGAACGTGAGCGTGTCGGCGAATTCCTCGAACCTGCCGGAGAACCCCAGCACCCGTTTGGTCAGCGAACCTGCGAAGTTGTCATGGAAGAACGCGGCATCCTTGGCCAGCAGCTCGTCCATGCCCACCACGCTGAGCCGCTCGATGCCCCGGGCGTCCATACGGTTCAGGAAGTGCAGTCCCACCCGCCACAGCGCCTCGCCCGCCAGCAGCAGCGCGCCGAAGCCGAGCACGTAGGGCAGTAGCGCGTCGACGGAGCCGTCCCCGCCACCGGACAGATGCCCGACAAGCCCGGCCACCGCCAGCGGCGCCAGGTAGAACAGGCAGATGTTCCCCGTCGCCGGCAGCGTCAGCGCGGGCACCGTGACCCGCCACTGGCGCGTCAGCTCACCGCAGTAGTAGCGCAGTGCCAGCAGCACCGCCGACCTTCGTACAGATGGACCATCTCCGGAGTCCCCGACTGATCCGAGCACAGCCATCCGCCCTCCCGAATGCCGACGCCGCCGTGGCCATGGTGCCGCAGCGTGCGCACGGGGAGCGAGCGATTTTCTGGCCACCCAGGGCCGCGGAGGTGGGGATGTACAGGTTGGCGCCGTTTTGAGTCCTGATCAAGGCTGACGCCGATCGGGGCCGTGCCCACGTCCTCGGGCTCGACCGCGCGTACCGGGCCGGCGACGGATTTCCCTCCGGCGGCCGGTCTTGATACCGACCGAACCGATCATCGTCAGCCGTGAATGAGCGGAATCCCCGATCCCGCGCCCTGGAATGCGGGATCGGGGCCTTGCGTCAGAAGTACCTGGGCGTCAGGTCGGTCGTCGGCCAGCTGGTCACGGTGCCGATGGCCTTGCCGAGCAGCGGGTCGATGGAGTCGAACTCGGGGGTGCCCTCCTCGGCCCTGCGGTTGAAGATGGCGCAGTAGCTGACGCCGTTCTGGACCCGTGCGAGGAAGCTGAACGTCCCGGGCATCGAGCCGGTGTGCCAGGTGTTGAGCCCACCGACGTTGTTGTTGCGCACGTGCCAGCCGAAGCCGTACCACGACCCGCCCGAGGTCACTCCGGTCTCCGGCTTGGCGAACACCCGGGACAGCGACGTGGAGTTGAGCACCGGCCCCGCGGCGTCGAACATGAAGCCCCACTTGACCAGGTCGACGGCCGAGGCCAGCCATCCGCCGTTGGCGTCCTGGTTGGCCATGTTGAAGCCGCCGTAGGGGAAAGGCACGATGGTGCCGTCCCCGCCGAGGACTGTCTTGCGGGTGTACTTCGACTCGTACGTCACTTCGCCCGGGAAGGCCTGCGCGGCCAGGCTGCGGCCGAGCCGGGGACGGGTGATCTTCAGTGGCGCGAGCAGCTTCTGCTGGATGTACGACTCGTAGCTCTGCCCCGACACCTTCGCGATGATCCGGCCGAGCAGCATGTATCCGTAGTTGCTGTAGGCGTAACGCGAGCCGGGCGCGAAGTCGAGCTTGCGCCCGGTGGTGAACTCCATGATGTCGTCGTGGCCGATCGGCAGCGGCGCGTCGAGCGCGGCCGAGATCGCGTAGTCGTACCAGAGCGGGTCGAACGACACGGCGCTGTCCCAGCCGCCGGTGTGCTGGAGCAGCCGCCACAGGGTCACGTTCGCCAGCCGGGGGTCCGCCGTGGCGGACAGCCCGAG
This sequence comes from Nonomuraea sp. CA-141351, assembly GCF_050944675.1. Taxonomy (NCBI): domain Bacteria; kingdom Bacillati; phylum Actinomycetota; class Actinomycetes; order Streptosporangiales; family Streptosporangiaceae; genus Nonomuraea; species Nonomuraea sp. CA-141351. Next base: position 4,930,961 of record NZ_CP191982.1, on the reverse strand, counting down.
CAGTTTGGTGACGGGGGTGCCCAGAGTCAGCTTGCCGTCCTGGGCCAGCCTCGCGATGGCCGCCCCGGTGAGGCTCTTGCTCAGGCTGGCGACCCGGAACAGCGAGGTCGGCTGCACCTTGGTCGCGACCCCGTTCCGGGTGTACGTCCCGTAGCCGCGGGCCAGCAGGATCTTCCCCTTCCGGGCCACCGCGAGCTGCGCGCAGGTGATGTTGCGCTCCTGGATGTACTTCTTCACCGCCGCGTCGAACCCGGCGAGCTGCGACGGGACGACACCCGTGGTGACGAGCGCGGCCGATGCGGCCTCCGCTGGCCGAGCGCCCAGGGCGAGAACGGGCACCATGCCGGCGCTCGCCTGGAACAACCTGCGTCGGCTGAGGGACGCCACAATTTCCTCCGATGACTCGGGAACATCAAGAGGCAATTACTACCACAAACACCTTAATATCGGTCGCTAGCAGCAGATTTCCGGACATCCTTATGGCCGGCGGTCGCCGGTGCGACGATCAGGGCTCCTTCCAAGTCATGGCCGACCCGGAAGGCAACGAGTTCTGCTTCGTTGCTGGTCTATGAGCACTGAGGGCCGGCGTTCGCCGGGGAGGGCCGGTCGTCTTCGCGGTAAAGAGTCATCAGCAGCGGCCGGGTCAGGGCGGCCATCTCGGCGGGCGAGCGCGGGCATCCGTGCTGAAGCCAGTCGGTGGCGACGCCGATGAGCGCTCCCGCGGTGAACGCGGCGGGCACGTCGTGCGGAACGTGGACCGTGTAGTCGGTGGGCGATGGGGAGTCCTCGCCGGTGACGGCCCGGCGCGCGCCGAGGTAGGCCGCGACGGTGGCGCGGCGGCGTACGTGGTCGATGACGCGCGCGCTCCCCTGGGGTCCGAGCACGCTGCGGTAAAGGCCGGCGTGCTCGTCGAGGTGGGCGAAGAAGGTCAGCAGGGTGTCGGGGGCCGCGTGCGGGGTGTCCCCGGTGCCGGGGTCGGGTATGGCCTCGATCAGGTCGTCGATCATCGTGGTGCAGGCTGCCTCGGCCAGTTCGTGCACGTCACGGTAGTGGTCGTAGAACGTGGAGCGGCTCACCCCGGCGCGTTCGGCGACATCGGCGACGCTGATCCGGGACAGGTCGCGGTCCTGGACGAGGTCGATCAGCGTGCGTTGCAGGGCCGCCTGTGTGCGGCGCACCCGCGGGTCGGTCAGTTCGCTGTCTCTGTCTCTGGGGAGGGCCACGCCTCAGTGTACTGTGGCCTACATCTGTAGGTTAGCCTACGGATGTAGGGAAGTTGGAATGGCATGCTGATTGGGGACAATCGTGACCGCTGACTCCGCTGAGACGCTCCAGATCACCCGCACCTGCCCGTACGCTCCGCCCGAGCAGCACCTTCGCTTCCTGCGTGAGCAGCCGGTCACCAAGGTCACGCTGCCTGGGGGTTCGGCCGCCTGGGTCGCCGCCCGTTATCAGGACATCCGCACGGTCCTGAGCGACCCGCGCTTCACCGCCGACCGCCGCCATCCCAACGCCCCCAGGCTGAACGGCGAGATGGGGCCGGGCCAGTCTCCCCTGCCCAAGATGATGCTGGAGATGGACCCGCCCGAGCACGGTCACGCGCGTCGCGCCGTGATCGGGGAGTTCACCGTCAGGCGCATGGCGGCTCTGCGGCCGCGCATCCAGCAGATCGTGGACGAGCACCTCGACGCCATGCTGGACGGCCCGCGCCCGGTCGACCTCGTGCGGGCGCTGGCCCTGCCGGTGCCCTCACTGGTGATCTGCGAGTTGCTCGGCGTGCCATACGACGAGCACGACTTCTTCCAGACGCACTCAGCGCAGTTGCTCAACCGCACCATCACGGCGCAGGAACGGCAGCACGCGTCCCTTGAGCTGGCCATTTACCTGGACAAGCTGATCAGGGCCAAGGAGGAGGACCCCACCGACGACCTGCTCGGCCGCCAGGTGCTCAAGCAGCGTGAGAGCGGCGGGGTGGACCATGGCGCACTGCTCAGCCTGGCGTTCCTGCTGCTGATCGCCGGGCACGAGACCACGGCTAACATGATCTCGCTGGGCACGTACATGCTGCTGCAGCACCCCGACTCCCTCGCCGCGCTGCGCGAGGACCCGGGCAAGACGCCGGGCGCGGTCGAGGAGCTCCTGCGGCACTTCACCATCGCCGAGTTCGCCATCATGCGCGTGGCCATCGAGGATGTGGAGCTCGGCGGCACGGTCATCCCCGCGGGAGAAGGCGTGCTCACGCTGGCGAACGCCGGCAACCGCGACCCGGAGGTGTTCGCGGACGCCGACAGGTTCGACATCGAGCGCGACGCTCGCAGCCACCTGGCGTTCGGCTTCGGCCCGCACCAGTGCCTGGGCCAGAGCCTCGCCCGCGTGGAGCTGGAGATCGTCTTCAACACCCTGTTCCGGCGGATCCCCGGCCTGCGGCTGGCCGTCCCCGCCGAGCAGCTCGGGTTCAAGGACGACGCCAGCGTCTACGGCATGCACGAGCTGCCCGTCACCTGGTGACGCCGGCCTGTGCCAGGAGCTTGGCGTAGCCGGGTGCGTCCAGCCTGGTCGAGACGTACCAGGCGGTGCCCGATCCCATCTGATGCCGGGTGACCGCCGGGCGGCCGTCGGCGTACGTCGCGGTCGCCGTGGCGCCCGTCAACCGGACGGCCTCGCTCCAGAAGTCGCCGGTCGTCCCGTCGGACAGCGTCACGGGGCCGGTCAGCGGGTGGAACTCCTCGACGCGGACACCGAGGAGGTCGCGCAGGGCGCCGGGGTAGCCGCCCAGCCGGACGCGGGTGTCGGGGTCCACGACGCCGCTGAAGTACGACACGATCAAGGTGCCGCCGCCTTCGACGTACGCGACGAGGTTGGCGGCGGCCTCGTCGGAGATCAGGTAGAGGGACGGCACCAGGACAGCCCGATAGCGTGAAATGTCGTGGGACGGGTGGACGAAGTCGGCGGTGATGTCGTGCCGCCACAGCACCCGGTGCGCTTGCTCCACCGACACACGGAAGTCCAGCCCGGTGGCGGGGAGGGCGGGGTTCTGGAGCGCCCAGCCTGCCTCGTCGTCCCAGAGGATGGCCACCTCGGCGGCCTCGGCGGGACGCGCCGGAGGCAGAGTGCTGAGTGTCCGGCCAAGTTCCGTGACCTCGCGGAAGACACGACTGTCGGCGCCCGCGTGCGGGACCATGCCCTGGTGCCACTGCTCCGACCCGCCGCGTGAGGCCCGCCACTGGAAGTGCAGCACCCCGGCGGCCCCACGGGACACGTACTCGAGGCTGCGCCGGACGTGCTCTCCCGGCTCCAGCGTGAGTGTCCGCTCGGGGGTGTACATGGCCGCGACGCCCTGCTCCATCAGGATCCACGGCTTCCCGCGCGCCCAGGAGCGGGCGAGGTCGGAGGCGAAGGCGATCTGGGCGAGGCCGCCGTCGCCGGGTTCGTCGGTGTAGTGGTCGATCGCCACGAGATCGACCTCGGCCGACCATTTCCAGTGGTCCAGGGGCGTCCATCCGGCCATCACGTAGTTGGTGGTCACCGGCTGGTCGCCGTGAACGCGCAGGATGTCGCGCTGCTCGCGGTAGTGGGCGAGCAGCGCGTCGGAGCAGAACCGGCGGTAGTCCAGCAGTTGGGCGGGGTTCGCCCGGTACTGGGTGGCCCGCGGCGGCAGGATCTGCTCCCACGACGAGTAGTACTGGCTCCAGAACGCCGTGGTCCACCTGTCGTTGAGCGCGTCGAGGGACTTGTGCCGGTCACGCAGCCAGGCGCGGAAGGCCGCCGCGCAGTGATCGCAGTGGCAGATCGTGCCGTACTCGTTGTGCACGTGCCACATGGCCGTCGCCGGGTGCGCGCCGTACCGCTCGGCGAGCGCCGTCACGATGCGGCGTGAGGCCTCCCGGTACGCGGGAGCGTTGACGCAGTACGTGTCGCGGCTGCCATGGGCGAGCCGGACCCCGTCGGCACGGACCGGCATCGCGTCCGGGTAGGACAGAGTGAACCAGGGCGGCGGAGACGCGGTCGGGGTCGCCAGGTTGACCTGGATGTCGTTGTCGTGCAGCAGGTCGAGCACACGATCGAGCCATCCGAACTCGTAGACCCCCTCCGACGGCTCAAGTCGCGACCACGAGAAGACCCCCACGGTGGCGAGATTGACACGCGCCTGGCACATCAGCTCGACATCCTCCTGCCAGACGTCCTCGGGCCACTGTTCGGGGTTGTAGTCTCCGCCGAAGAACACGCTCTCTCCTTGGTGATGTCTAGTCGCTGCCGGTGACGAAGCTCTGGATGGCGACCACCGCGCCGCCACGGGCCCATTCGCGAAAGTCGTCGTCCGCCTCGATGATCACATCGGCCGAGTTCGCCACGCCGCGCCGGTCCGCGCTGAGGGCCCGGTCGAGGTCGTCCTTCGCGACGCGGGCCAGTTCAACGCCTTCGCCGGCCACGATCACCCTCTTGACCATGGAGAACGTCGCGATGTGCGCGATGAGCCTGCCGAGAGCGGCCGCGGCCTCGCCGACGACGCTGAGGCACACCTTGTCCCCTCCCGCGGCCAGGCGCATCACCTCCTCGTACGTCACCGGCCGCCGCAGCCCTTGCCCGGCGGCGGTCACGACCGACTCGCTGGACAGGTACGCGGCGGCGCATCCGCGGTGGCCTTCCCGGCACATCGGTCCGCCGCCGTTCAGTACCAGGTGGGCGAACATGCCGAGGTCCGCCTCGGTCGCGGTCACCAGGTGATCGTGCACGACGAGGGCGTAGCCGATCCCCGCCCCGATCGACACGAGCGCGAAGTCACGCAACCCGCGGGCCGCGCCGAACCAGTGATGCTGGTGGGCCAGCGCCGCCACGTCGTTCTTGACCGCACACGGGACGCCCAGCGCCTGCTCGAGCAGCGGCTTGAGCGGCACCTGCCGCCAGCCGAGGAAAGCCGAGTCGACCAGCCGTTCGCCGCCGAGCTGAACCGCGGCGCGGGCGTCGCCGGCGAGTGTGACACCGGCGCCGACGGGTGGTCTGCCGCCGCCGGACAGCTCGTCGAGCAGCCGCCTGGCCTGGCGGCACACGGCCTCAGGAGTGTGGTCGGAGATCGGCTCGTCGCGAGCCGCGACGATCTCCGCGCGCAGGTCGGTGACGACGGCGTGGACGTGGTCCGCGGTCAGCTTGACGCCGAAGAAGCGGTGCTCGCCCGCGGCCACGTCCAGGGGGCGGGTCGGGCGGCCGTTGACCGGGTCGTGCACCACCTCGCCTTCGACGAGGAGCCCGGCATCGATCATGGGCTTGGTCAGTCTCGTCAGGCTGCCTGTCGACAGGCGCAACGTCCTGGCCAGCGCGGTCCTGGACGCGGGACCGTGGATGATGAGCTCCTTGACGATGGAGCGTGCCGCGTCGGGCAGGTCGTCCCACATGCCGGACCAGCTCCCGGTCCCAACCCCCATCAGCGCCCCCTGTTGGCTTTGCGGCGAAACTATCATGTCCACCGCGTAACCGCACCTTCACGGTAAAATCTCCGAAAAGTGCGATACGTAGTGACATTACTCTCACCTTGTCTCTAAGTTGGCTTTGTTGCGAAGCCAGCTCGCTTCGTATGAAGGAGGCACGGATGCGTATCACGAGGCTCGGCGGCTCCATCGCCGCGCTCGGCACGGCCGCCGTCCTGGCGGCCTGCTCGTCGGGCACGCCCGGGAGCACCGGCACGCCGGCGGCGGAGGCCGGGCCGGTCACGCTGGAGTTCTGGTGCTGGGGCACGCCCCAGAAGGCCAAGGTCGAGGCGTTCAACAAGACCCACCCGAACATCCAGGTCAAGCACACCGACGTGGGCGGCGGCACGGACACGGCGACCAAACTGCTCACAGCGAACCGGGCAGGCAACGGCCCCGACGCCGCCTGCATGGAATACGACACCCTGCCTTCCATGATCGTAGCGGGAGCGCTGGCCGACATCTCCGCTTACACCGGCGACGTGAAGGCCGCCTTCAGCCCGGAAGTGTGGGACCTGACCAGCTTCGACGGCGCCGTCTACGGGGTGCCGCAGGACGTCGGCCCGATGGTCCTGGTCTACAACAAGAAACGTTTCCAGGAGCTGAAGATCGAGCCGCCCGCCACCTGGCAGGACTTCGCGAAGGTCGCGGCGGACGTGCGCAAGAAGGACCCGGAGGCCTATCTCGCGACCTTCGCGCCGGCGGAGTTCGGCAACTTCGCCGGGCTGGCCCAGCAAGCCGGCGCCTCCTGGTGGAAGGTCCAGGACCAGACGTGGACGGTGGGCATCGCCGACCAGGCCTCCCTTGAGGTGGCCGACTTCTGGCAGGGGCTCATCGACAAGGACCTCGTCAAGGCCCAGCCACTGCTCACCCCCGAGTGGAACAACAAGCTGAACAAGGGCAAGATCCTCACCTGGCCGAGCGCCCTGTGGGCGCCGGGCGTGCTGTACTCGGTCGCGGAGAAGCAGGCGGGCGACTGGGCCATCGCGCCTCTCCCCCAGTGGAAGGCGGGCGACGACCGGGTGGCCTTCCAGGGCGGCTCCGCGCTGACCGTCACCAAGGCCTCCAAGCACCCCGAGGCCGCGGCCACGTTCGCCAAGTGGATGAACACCAACAAGGCGGCGTACGACGTCCAGATCTCGTTGGGCGAGTACCCGGCGTCGCTGGCCGGTCAGCAGGCCGCGAGCAGCAGTCCGCCGCCCAAGCTGACGGCCAACCAGAAGGACTACTGGGACATCGCCACCAAGGCGGCCCAGCGCACGATCCCGCACATCAGCTGGGGGCCGAACGTCAACACCGCCAAGAGCGCGTACCAGGACGCCGTCTCCGCCGCGATCAAGGACCACACCCCGCTGAGGGACGCGCTGACGAAGACGCAGAACCTCGTGGTGGAGGACATGAAGACCACCGGCTTCAAGGTCGCGAGTCCATGACCGCCACGACTAGGGCCGACCGCGCGTCCCGGGCGCCGTACCTGTTCGTCGCGCCCGCCGCGCTCCTCTTCCTGGCATTTCTGGCGATCCCCATCGGCTACGCGATCTACCTCAGCGCGCGCGGCCTGCGGCTGACCGGCAAGGGCATCTTCGGCACGCGCGAGGAGGTCTTCGTCGGGCTCGACAACTACGTCAAGACGTTCACCGACCCCGAGTTCTTCGCCGGCTTCGGCAGGCTCGCCCTCTACGGCCTGATCAGCGTGCCGCTCACGCTCGGGCTGGCGCTGCTGTTCGCGCTGCTCCTCGACCACGCCGGTTCGCGGGCCAGGAGGTTCTCGCGCACGGCGATCTTCATCCCGTACGCCGTCCCGGGCGTGACGGCCTCGCTGCTGTGGGGCTTCATGTACCTGCCCTCGACCAGCCCGTTCAGCTTCCTGACCCGGGAGCTGGGGCTGGGCGAGATCCCGTTCCTGGGGGCGGGCGGCATCTACCCGTCGCTGGCCAACATCGCGGTGTGGGGCGGCGTCGGCTTCAACATGATCATTATCTTCACGTCGCTGCGTGGCCTCCCGGCGGAGCTGTACGACGCGGCGCGCATCGACGGAGCCTCCGAATGGCAGATCGCCTGGCGGATCAAGATCCCGCTGGTGGCGCCCGCGCTCGTGCTCACCGGACTGTTCGCGCTGATCGGGACGCTGCAGGTGTACGGCGAGCCGACCACCGTGAGACCGATGACCACGGAGATCTCCCAGGATTGGGTGCCCTTGATGCACATCTACCGCAACGCCTTCATCAGGGACGACCTGCCGCTGGCCTCGGCCGCCTCCGTCCTGCTGGCCGCGGGCACCCTCGTGGTCTCGGTCGTGCTCCTGAAGGTCACCCAGAAGCGGGCGTTCGGAGGCATGCAGTGACCGTGGTCCCCCACCGGCGCGCCAAGATCCTCCCCACTCTCGTCCTGCTCATCGGTGCGATCTACTGCCTGGTGCCCGTCGCCTGGGTGCTCGTGGCCTCGACCAAGTCGAGCGGCGAGCTGTTCTCGACGTTCACCTTCGCCCCCGGAACGGGCCTGCTGGACAACCTGGGCAAGCTGTTCACGTACGGGAACGGCCTCTACCTGCGGTGGACGGCCAACAGCGTCCTGTACGCGGTCGCCGGCTCCGCGGTCTCGACCCTGATCTCGACGCTGGCCGGGTACGCCCTGGCCAAGTACGAGTTCCGCGGCCGGAACCTGCTGTTCTACGCCATCCTGGCCGGCGTCCTCGTACCCGGCATGACGCTGGCCATCCCGCAGTACCTGATCATGTCCGAGGTCGACCTGGTGGGCGGCTACTGGTCGGTCCTGCTGCCGGGCCTCATCTCGCCGTTCGGCATCTACCTGGCCAGGGTGTACGCGATGGGGTCCGTCCCGGACGCGACGATGGAGGCGGCCAGGATCGACGGGGCGGGCGAGTATCGCATCCTCGGCTCGATCGGGTTGCCCATGATGATCCCCGGCATGGTGACGATCTTCCTGCTGCAGTTCGTCGGGACCTGGAACAACTTCCTGCTGCCGTACATCATGTTGTCGGACGAGACCAAGTTCCCGATCACCGTGGGCCTGTACACCCTGCTCAGCAAGGGCTCGGGCCAGCCCGCCCTGTACGGCATCGCCATCATCGGCGCAGCCGTGTCGGTGATCCCGCTCATCGCCCTGCTGCTGTTCCTGCAGCGCTTCTGGCGACTCGACCTGCTCAGCGGAGGGTTGAAGGGCTGACGACGCGTCACGACCTCCGCTCCGCCTCACAGAAAGCCGTTCATGCAGATCCTGCACTTCAGAACCGCCGGTGTGTCCGTGGTCATCGAGTGCCCGTCCGACGCCCTGCCCGCGCTCCTGCACTGGGGGCCGGACCTGGGCGTCCTCGACGACGAGGCGCTGGCTCACCTGGCGGCCGAGCTCCGCCCCCGGCCGGACACCACTGTCGACGTGCCCGTACGGACTCCGCTGGTGCCAGAGGCCCGTACCGGCTGGATGGGCATGCCCGGGCTGTCCGGCCACCACCAGGGACAGAACTGGTCACCTGCTTTCACCCGTGTCAGTTATCAGCAGGCCGGCCAGACCCTCACCGCCACCGCCCGGGACGAGCATGCCCGTCTCACCCTCACGATCATCCTCGAACTCGACCGCTCGGGCCTCCTCCGGGCACGGGCGGACCTGCGCAACCAGCACGAGCTGCCCTACACCCTGGACGCGCTCAACCTCGCCTTCCCCGTCGCCGGCACGCCCACCGACCTGCTCGACCAGGCCGGACGATGGGCCAAGGAACGCATCCCCCAGCGGCGCCCCCTCACCGTCGGCACCCACCTGCGCGAGAACCGCCGCGGCCGGACCGGCGCCGACGCCGCCACCGTCCTGCTCGCGGGCACCGCCGACCTCGGCTTCCAGCGCGGCGAGGCGTGGGGCCTGCACGTCGGCTTCAGCGGCAACCACCGTCACTACGCCGAACGCACCTCCACCGGCCGCACCATGCTGGGCGGCGGCGAACTGCTCCTGCCCGGCGAGATCATCCTGCCGCCCGGCGAGACCTATCGGACCCCGTGGCTCTACGCCGCCTACGGCCGCGGCCTCGACCAGGCGGCCCGCCGCTTCCACGACCACCTGCGCGCCCGCCCCTCCCACCCCTCCTCAGCCCGGCCCGTCGTGCTCAACACCTGGGAGGCCGTCTACTTCGACCATGACCTGGACCGCCTGCTCGATCTCGCCGACCGTGCCGCCCGGGCCGGGGTCGAGCGGTTCGTGCTCGACGACGGCTGGTTCAAGGGCCGCCGCGACGACACGTCCGGGCTCGGGGACTGGTACGTCGACCCGGACGTCTGGCCCGGCGGACTGCATCCGCTGGTCGAACGGGTCAAGGAGCTCGGCATGCAGTTCGGGCTCTGGCTCGAACCCGAGATGATCAGCCCGGACTCCGACCTGGCCCGCGCCCGGCCCGACTGGGTCCTGCGGACCGGCGACCGCCTGCCGCCACCCGCCAGGCACCAGCAGGTCCTGGACCTGACCAACCCCGAGGCCCACGCCTACATCAAGGAACGGCTGCTCGCCCTGATCGGCGAGTACGACCTCGACTTCATCAAATGGGACCACAACCGCGACCTCGTGGATGCCGGATCTGCGATCCGGGCCGGCCGGGCCGCCGTCCATGCCCAGACCCACGCCGTCTACCGGCTGCTCGACGAGATCCGGGCCGAACATCCGCGCCTGGAGATCGAGTCGTGCTCTGGCGGTGGGGGCCGCGTGGACCTCGGCATCCTGGAACGCACCGACCGCGTCTGGGCCAGCGACTGCATCGACCCGGCCGAACGCCGGCAGATCATGCGCTGGACCGGGCAACTGCTGCCGCCCGAGCTGATCGGCAGCCACGTCGGCGCCGGCCGCTCCCACACCACCGGCCGCCGGCACGATCTGCCCTTCCGCGCCGCGACCGCGTTCTTCGGCCACTACGGGATCGAGTGGGACCTCACCACGCTCGCCGACGGCGAACTCGACGACCTGGCCGCCTGGATCACCCTGCACAAACGGCACCGCCATCTGCTCCACACCGGCGCCGTGGTCCGCGTCGACGACGTCCCCGAGAGTGTGCAGGCCCATGGCGTGGTCGCCCCCGGCGCCACCGAGGCCATCTATGAGATCGCCATGCTGGACCGCCCATCCACCTGGCCGCCGGGCCGCGTCCGGCTGCCCGGCCTCGACCCGGCGGCCGTCTACTCGGTGCGTCCGCTCATGCCCGTGACCGCGCACGGGACGGCCCCGGCCTGGATGAGCGGCGACTTCGTCCTGCCCGGCTCGGCGCTGGCCGCCTCGGGCATCGCCGTACCACCTCTGTTCCCCGACGAATCCGTGCTGGTCCACCTCATCGCCCTGTAAGGCGCAAGTTTCGGAAGCTGCTTGAAAATTTCATTTACACCTCCAAAGCTCAATCGGGGGAATGACCAGGCGTAATGGCTCTCCGATCAACCGCTCCTGACACGAGTCGTTGACAGCGCGACAGAGTCGAGCCGATACTTTCGGCACTGTACCGATACTTTCGCTACAGTGCCCCGGCCATCGACAGCCCCGCCGGGTCGTATCACGCTGCCTGGCCTCCCGCCAGCCTTCACGAGGAGGTAACACGCACATGAACGACGCCCCCGCCCACCCGAAGAGTCGCAGACGCGGCCGCATCAGGCGCATCATCATCCGTGCCTGCGTCGTAGCGCTGGCCGCGGCCACAACGATGACGCCCGGCATCGCCAACGCGGCCATAACCTCCAACCAGACAGGCACCAACAACGGCTACTTCTATTCGTTCTGGACCGACAGTCCTGGGTCGGTCTCCATGAATCTGGGATCCGGCGGCAATTACAGCACCTCATGGAGCAACACCGGGAATTTCGTCGCCGGCAAGGGCTGGAATCCCGGCGGGCGCAGGGCCGTGACCTACTCGGGCAGCTTCAATCCGTCCGGCAATGCCTATCTGGCTCTCTACGGGTGGACGAGAAACCCACTCGTGGAGTATTACATCGTCGACAACTGGGGCACTTACCGGCCCACGGGAACGTACAAGGGCACGGTCACCAGCGATGGCGGCACGTACGACATCTACCAGACGACGCGATACAACGCCCCCTCCATCGAAGGCACCAGGACTTTCAACCAGTACTGGAGTGTCCGGCAGTCGAAGAAGACCGGCGGAACCATAACCACCGGAAACCACTTTGACGCATGGGCCCGTTATGGAATGAGCCTGGGCAGCCACGACTACCAGATTCTCGCGACAGAGGGATATCAGAGCAGCGGGAACTCCAACATAACGGTGGGCGGCTCGTCCCCCGGCGGCGGCAACCCCGGCGGCGGCTGCACCGCGACGCTGTCCGCGGGTCAGCAGTGGAGTGACCGGTACAACCTCAATGTCTCGGTCAGCGGCTCGAGCAACTGGACCGTGACGATGAACGTGCCCTCCCCAGCGAAGATCATCGCTACGTGGAACATCAACGCCAGTTATCCCAGCGCCCAGGTGCTGACCGCCACCCCCAACGGCAACGGCAACAACTGGGGCGTGACGATCCAGCACAACGGCAACACGACCTGGCCGACGGTCTCCTGCAGCGCGAGCTGACCGACCTGCCGGCGCGGCGGCCCATGGCCGCCGCGCCGGCACGTGTGCTCACGCCGGCCGGGGCAGGTAACGCCCTGTCGGAGGGCCCACGATCTTGCCGTTGTTCAGCACATGGCTGCCGCGTACGAACGTGTCCGTCACCCTGGCGGTCATCTCGAAGCCCTCGAACGGCGTGTATTCCTGTCTCGACTCCGAGTTCTGCGCGCGCACCGTCCATGTTCGGGCGGGGTCGACCAGGCAGATGTCGGCGTCGAAACCGGGGGCGATCACGCCCTTGGTGCGCAGGCCGAACCGCTGGGCGGGGTTCCGGGAGGTCAGCGCGGCGATCCGGCCATACGGCAGGCCCCTGCGGCGGCCCTCGGTGACCAAGCCGGGCAGCAGGTATTCGGCGCCGCCGAAGCCGGATTTCGCCAGGAAGACGTTCTCCCGTGGGTTGCCGAATTTGGCCTCCTCGCGGCAGCAGGCGTGGTCGCTGACGACCCAGTCCACGGTGCCGTCCAGCACGTACTCCCACAGGGCCTCGACATCTTCACGCGGCCTGATCGGCGGGTTCACCTTGCCCCCGATGCCGGCGGCCGTGTCCACGTCGGCGAGCAGGTGGCCGATCGTGACCTCGCGCCGGAAATCGATGTGCGGGAAGGTCGCCGCCATGCGTACGGCGGCGTCCATGGCCTTGCGAGAGGACAGGTGCAGCAGGTTGACGTTGGTCAGTCCCGTCTCGTGGGCGAGGTAGGAGGCGATGAAGACCGCCAGCCCTTCGGAGTGCGGAGGACGAGAGGCACTGTAGGCGGCCAGCCCATCCAGCTGACCGGCCTCCTCGACCAGCTTGGTGTAGGCGGTCATGATCTCAGCTGTCTCGCAGTGCAGCGACAGCGAGATCTCGCCGGCCAGCTCGGGCAGGCGTTCCCTGGCAGCCTGCACTCCGCGCATCACGAACTCGAAGTGCGCGTAGTCGTAGCGCTCCCCCTCGGGCAGCATGAGGAAGGAGCGCTGGTCGTCGGAGCGCCCGTGCAGCCCATGCCCGCCGTAGAACATGAAGATCTTGAACGACGGCACCCCGAACCGCTCGACCAGCGCGGGTAACTCGTCGATGTGCTCGCTCGACATCGGCGCCAGATGAAATCCGTAGTCGATGTACGCTCTGCCCTCGGACTGCTTGAGCACCTCCGGGAAGAACTCCTCGTAAGAGCCGCCTCTGTTGAGGTAGTACATCCCGGTCCGCATGTACGTGAGCGCCGTCGTAACGCCTCCTTGGACGGCGGCCCGGCTCTCCGACTCGGTGTCCTCGGGCAGGGGGTTGTAAATCCCCCAATGCTGGTGGGCGTCCACGACCCCCGGGAAGGCGAGCTTGCCACCACCGTCGATCACCTCGCCGTCCGTGGAAAGCCCGGGCTCGACTCGGACGATGCGACCGCCGGCGATGGCGATGTCCGCGCCGACGGGTTCATCCCGATCGTGGGTGACGACCTTCACGTTCTTCAGCAACGTCTCGGTCACAGAGGGGACGCCTCCTAAGCGATGCGGTGCGCGTCGCGGTGCCAGCTGAGCACGCGCCGCTCCACCATGAGGAACAAGGAGTTGAAGGTGAAGCCGAGCACGCCGAGAACCAGGACACAGGCCCAGATGGCCGGCATGTCGGCGTTGTTGCCGGCCAGGTTGAGGAGGTAGCCGATCCCTTCGGTGCTCCCCTTGAGCTCTGAGATGACCATCAGGATCAGCGCGAGCGAAACGCTCAGGCGCAGGCCTGCGAAGATCTTCGGCGAGGCCCCGGGCAGGATGATCCGGGTGAGCCGCAGACGTGCGGACACACCGAAGACAACGGCCGTCTCGATCTGCAGATTGTCGAGGTTGCGCGCGCCGTCGATGGAGTTGAGCAGGATCGGCCACACGATGCCGAAGACAATCGTCGCGACCTGCACCTGTGTACCCATCTGGAACAGCACGAGAAAGACCGGGAGCATGGCAGGCGGCGGCACCGCCCGGCCGAACTCGATCAGCGGCTCGACGTAGTCGGCCAGCCCGGCGCTCCTGCCGAGTGCGACACCGAGCGACACTCCCACGATCACGGCCACGCACCAGGCTCCGGCTACCCTGACCAGGCTGGGGACGAAATTGTCGACCGCCTCTTCGGTGAGGACGTACGGCCCGGAGAACCACATGTCGTACGTGCGGGTCACGATCACGGTCGGCGCCGGGAGGTACGGATTGCCAACGGACCGCGCGAGCAGCTCCCAGCCGATCAGGACGACAGGCACCAGCCACAGCCGCCTGACAATGGTGCGGATCATGTCGTTCGCCACCTGAACAGTCGTCGCTCGGTGCGCACGAGAACGGTGTTGACGACGAGTCCGATCACCCCGGCCCACAGCAGGGCCGCGATCACGTCGATCATCGCATCGGCGCCGATGCCCGTGCTCGCCTCGATGAGAAAGCTGCCTATGCCGCTCGAACCTCCGACGAAGTACTCCACGCTGATCGCCAGGATGAGCGTGATGGAGGCGGCCAGTCGCACGCCCGTCGCGATGAAGGGTGCGGCGCTGGGCAGGGACACCCACCAGATGATCGCGCCTCGTCCGAAGCCGAAGGAGCGCAGCGTCTCCTCGCTGACCGGGTCCACGTCCCGCACGCCGTAGATGGTGTTGATCAGGATGGGCCAGGAAGCAGCGAAGACTATGAGCGCCACCTTGGCGTTGAGCTCGGGCTGGAAGAAGAACAGGGCCGGCGGGATCAGCGCCACCGAAGGGATGGGCCGCAGGAACTCCACGAACACCCGGGTGGCCTCCTCCACTGCCGGGACCGTTCCCAGGAGCAGGCCGATCGGTACGGCGACCAGGACGGCGAGCGGCAGCCCGATGATCGCGGCTGTGAGCGTGCCCCGCAGATCGTCGAGGAAGGCCGGGTCAAAGGCCAGCGTGACAGTCCGCACCAAGGTGGCCGTTGCCGGCGGCAGCCATCTGAACAGGCCCGACATCCCGAGGATCTGCCACACCAGCAGAAAACCCGCCACGCCAACAGTGTGGCGGGTGAACTTCATCAGCTTGGCGTGGGCGAGCCGGACCTGTGCCCCAGGGACCGTGCCGGTCATCCTTGGGAGTAGATCATGGAAGCCGCATTCGCCTTCTGCTTGAGCATGCCCGCCTCGTACATGAGGTCGGCGACCCTCTGGATGCGCTGGGCGCTGAGCGAGGTGGGGTAGGCCCCCAGGTTGATCGTGGCGGCCGTCTCCGGCGGGATCTTGGTGTAGGTCGGGAGAACTTTCGTCACCGCGCTGCGGTCAGTGGCGGCGATGTTCTGCGCCTTGGCCATGGCCCGCTGGAAGGCGGCCAGCGTCTTGGGGTTCTTCTGCACCCACTTCTCCGTGGCGGCCCAACCCGTGATCGGCAGACCCTCGGTCGGACCGGACATCGTGTCGAGGAGCATGGTCGCGCCGAGCTGCTTCTTGGCCTGGCTGACGTACGGGTCCGTCATCCAGACAGCGTCCACGTCCCCCTTGTCGAGCGCCGAAAGCCAGTTGGTCGTCGGCACCTCGACGTATTGGATGTCCGCCTTGGGATCGAGGCCCGCGAGCTTGAAGTGGGGGCTCATGGTGAGCGTCCCGAGACCGGCCAGGGCGTTGACGCCGATCTTCTTGCCCTTCAGGTCGGAGACCTGCTTGACGGGCGAATCCTTTTTCACCATCACACCGAACGCACCCGTGGCTCCCTGATAGGAGTCGGCGATGTACTTGAACTTCTCGGTGCCGGCCTCCTGGATCGTCAGGATGGTCGCGTAGCTGCCGAGGACGATGTCCATGGCACCGTTGGACAGTTTGCCGAGGACCTGCTGAGGAGCCTGAATGGCCTCCTGCTTGACATTGAGGCCCTCCTCCTTGAAGAAGCCACGTTCCATGGCGATGAACAGGGGTGCGGAATCCGCGCCGGGGTACTGGCCGATCAGCAGCTCGGTCTTCATTCCGGAAGAGGCGGTACTTGATGACTGGCCGCCTGAGCCGGAGCACCCCGTAATGACGAGGGTCGCCACAAGACCAACCAGAGCACCATGCCTTAACGCGCCGAACCGCATTGCGGATCTCCTTAGGAGCAGGGGGTGGGTGGAACCCTAGCGCAGGCGGCAGCCTTCATCGTAGCCAGAACATAGGCATTTAACGAGGTATTGACATGTATCTACAAATATGTCCAAAGATACAATAATTGTCGTATTTGTACTGCAATAATGCAGCGCCCTTGACAGACCTAGAGGAACAGGCTCAGTGCCAGAGTGAAGGCAAGGCCGGCGACCGACAGTATGGTCTCCATCAGTGACCAGGTCTTGACGGTCTGCCCGACGGACAGCCCGAAGTACTCCTTGACCAGCCAGAAGCCGGCATCGTTGACGTGCGAGAAGAACAGCGATCCAGCGCCTATGGCGAGCACCAGCAGTGCGGTTTGGCCGGTGCCGAGGGTGGTGACCAGCGGGGCCAGGATGCCGGAGGCGGTGACCGTGGCGACGGTCGCCGAGCCGGTGGCGAGCCGGATCAGGACGGCGATCAGCCAGGCCAGGAGCAGCACCGACAGGCCGCTGTTCTGCACCCAGTCGGCGACGAGCTTGCCGATGCCGGTGTCGACCAGGGTCTGCTTGAAGCCGCCACCGGCGGACACGATGAGCAGAATGCCGGCGATGGGCGGCAGCGATTTCTCCACGGACCTGGCGATGGCCTGACGGTCCATGCCGGCGCCCCGGCCAAGAGTGAACATGGCGACGACGACTGCGATCAACAGGGCGACCAGCGGGGTGCCGAGGAAGTCCAGCACCACCCGTACAAGGTTGGCCTCGGCGGCGAATATGTCGGCCAGGGCCTTGCCCATCATCAGCACGACCGGGAGCAGCACGGTGGCGAGGGTGACGGGGAAGCCGGGGCGACGGGCGTTGCCGTTCGCGTGCGTCTCGTACAACTCGGGGGCGGGAACGTCGACCCAGCGGGCGGCGTATCTGGCGAACAGCGGCCCGGCCAGGACGAGGGTCGGGATGGCGATGAGCACACCCAGGCCGAGGGTCAGCCCGAGGTCGGCCTTGAGTGCATCGACCGCGACCAGGGGGCCGGGGTGCGGCGGCACCAGGCCGTGCGTGACGGACAGGCCGGCCAGGGCGGGGATGCCGACCCGGATGAGGGAGAGCCCGGAGCGGCGCGACACGAGGAAGATCACCGGCACCAACAGGACGAGCCCGATCTCGAAGAACATGGGCAGCCCGATCAACGCGCCCACGACGGCCATGGCCCACGGCAGCGTACGGGGGCTGGAGCGGCCGACGATGGTGTCCACGATCTCGTCGGCTCCGCCTGAGTCCGCCAGGAGCTTGCCGAACATCGCGCCCAGCGCGATGAGGATGCCGACGCCGGCCGCCGTGCTGCCGAAGCCCTTGGTGAAGCTGGAGATGGCGTCGGCTATGGGCAGGCCCGCGATCATCGCGACCGCGAATGAGCCGATGGTCAGGCTGAGGAACGGGTTGACCTTGAAGCGGGTGATCAGCACCACGAGCAGGGCGATGCCGACGAGCGCGGCCGGGATGAGCCGTCCGCTGGAGACGGCGTCCTGACTCACCGCGAGCAGGGGGTGGGTGTGCATGTGTCTTTTCTCCTCCCTCCGCCGGGCCACGAGGCTTTCAACGTTGGCGGACGGCAGTGAGGTAGTCGTCGATGAGCTGGTCCACCGGCTTGGTGAGGTCCAGCACGATGCCGTGCTCATCGGGTTCGAGGGGTTCGAGGGTCTGGAACTGGGAGTCAACGAGGGAGGCGGGCATGAAGTGTCCGGGGCGTGCGGCAACGCGCCCCCGAATGACCTCGGGCCCGCCTGCCAGGTGGACGAACGTGATCGCGGGGGCGGACCGGCGCAGGATGTCGCGATAGGCGCGACGGAGGGCGGAGCACCCGACGACACCGCCCGTGGCGGCATGGGCGGCGAGCCAGGCGCCGATGGCCTGAAGCCAGGGAAGGCGGTCGACGTCGTCGAGCGGGATGCCGGCCGACATCTTGGCGATGTTGGCGGGCGGGTGGAAGTCGTCGGCGTCGGCGAACGGAACCCGCAGACGCTCGCTCAGCGCCGTCCCCATGGTGGTCTTTCCGGATCCGGTGACGCCCATGACGACGATCTGCGGGCTCGTGACGTGTCGGGCGCCGGGACCACTGCCGTCGTGGCGGTCAGGGGATTCGGTCTGGGGCATGGCGATGACCTCTCGCGGGCGTCGGCTCTTGCGACAGGGTCGCATGTTTAATAATCCTTAATCAAGTGGTAACGCGTATAAATCATACCTTTTACTCGGTACGTGTGCCCGGCAGCCGGAACCGTGCGAGGATCAGGTCTCGTGGCAGCGGAAGATGTGACCAATCTGAGCTTGCACGGGAGTGTGCTCGACAAGCTCGGCCTGCTGGTCACCTCGGGGGATGTCGCGCCAGGCCATGTCCTGCGGATCGAGGATCTCGAGGTCCGGTTCCGCGTGTCGCGCACGGTGATCCGCGAGGCCATCCGCGTCTTGGAGTCGATGGGCCTGGTGACCAGCCGCCGGCGCGTCGGCGTCATCGTGGCACCGCCCAGCGCATGGCACGTGTTCGACCCCAGAGTGATCCGCTGGCGGCTCGACGGCGACGACCGTCCCGCCCAGCTACGCTCGCTCAGCCAACTGCGCCGCGGCGTCGAGCCGGCGGCGGCCGCGCTCGCCGCCGCCCACGCGACGCCCGAGCAGTGCGGCCGGCTGGTCGGCGCCGTCATGGAGATGGCCGTGCACGGCCGGTCCGGCGACCTGGAGGCCTACCTCACCGCCGACATCGCCTTCCACCGCACCTTGCTGGAGGCCACGGGTAACGAGATGATGGCCGCGCTCGGTGACGTGGTGGCCGAGGTGCTGCGCGGCCGTACGCATCACCACCTGATGCCGGCGCATCCGAACCCGGAGGCGATCCGCTGGCACGCCGAGGTGGCCCAGGCGGTGCAGGCGAGGCAGGCGGCGGCCGCCGAACAGGCCATGCGCGAGATCGTCGATGAGGCCACTCACGCCATGCTCACCGACCAGCCCTGAATTGCGGCCCAGCATGGCGGCCATGAAAACAAGTTGCAACGTGCGTGTCGTACAGGAAAGATCTCGGCATGATCCGGGTCGAGGGGTTAACCAAGGTCTTCCGCCGGCCACGCACCTTCTCGGGCACTTTGGGAGCGTTACGCACGCTGGTCACTCGCCAGTACGAGGAGAAGACCGCCGTCGACGATGTCAGCTTCGAGATCGACGAGGGCGAGGTCATCGGCTACCTCGGACCGAACGGCGCCGGCAAGTCCACCACCATCAAGATCCTCACCGGCATTCTCACTCCGACGAGCGGCACCGTGGAGGTCAACGGCCTGGTGCCCTGGCGCAACCGCTCGGCCAACGCGCGCAACGTCGGCGTGGTCTTCGGCCAGCGCAGCCAACTGTGGTGGGACCTGCCGCTGATCGAGTCCTTACGATTAGTGGGCTCCCTCTACGACGTCCCCGCTCCGCGCTTCGAGACGTCGCTGAAGAAGCTGCGCGACCTGCTCGGGCTCGACGGGTTCCTCGACACACCGGTACGCCAGCTCAGCCTGGGGCAGCGGATGCGCGGCGACCTCGCCGCGGCCGTGTTGTACGAACCGCCGCTCCTCTACCTCGATGAGCCGACCGTCGGGCTGGACGTACTGGCCAAGGAGGCCGTACGCGACTTCATCGTCGAGACCAACCGCGTCGGGCGCACCACCGTCATCCTGACAACGCACGATCTGGCCGACGTCGAAGCCCTGTGCAAGCGGATCATTCTCATCGACCACGGCAAGGTTCTCTTCGACGGCGCCATCGACGCGCTGGTCGACCAGCCGCGGCGGCTGGTGGTCCTGCTGGAGTCCGCGCCGGAGGAGGTGCGTGGGGTGTCGCGGGACGCCGAGGGCCGCTACGTGTTCGACATCGACGATGATCTGCCGGGCATGATCGCCTCGATCGCGGCCGAACACACCATCCGCGACATGTCGATCGAGGAACCCGGCCTGGAGAGCGTGATCAAAGGGATCTACACCCGATGACGCGCATCGGCTTCCGCCTCGCCCTGGCCTACCGCAGCAACATCATCATGACCTGCGTGACGCTGGTCGCCCAGGTGTTCCTGCTGCGCATGATCTGGAGCTCGGTGTACGGCTCGCGCCCCTCGGCCGCAGGGCTCTCCCTGGAGGCCCTGCTGTCCTACCTCACCTTGGCCAACCTGCAGGCCTTCGCCACCCAAACTCTCGTCTCCCGCATCATCCACCAGCGCATCCGCACCGGAATGGTCTTCTTCGACCTGGCCCGGCCGGTCGGCTACCTGAGGCAGATGGCCGCCTTCCAGGTCGGCAACACCTTGGGCGGGCTGCTGCTGCTCGCCCCGGTGATCCCGGTGGTCCTGCTGGTCGGCTCGATCACCGTGCCGGTCAACGGCGCGGGCTATGTGATCACTCTGGTGCTCGGTTACGTCATCGCCGTACAACTGGCGTTGCTGATCAGCCTGGCCGGCTTCTGGACGATGGAGATCGGGGCCATCTCGCTGCTCTACCGGCTGGTCAGCCAGTTCTTCGCCGGGACGATGGTGCCGCTCGCCTTCTTCCCCGGCTTCCTGGGCGTGCTGGCCGAGATGCTGCCCTTCAAGTACATGGGGTACGTGCCCGCGGCGATCTACGTCGGGCACATCTCCGATATTTCAGGTCCTGTCCTGGTCGAGCTCGCCTGGATCGCGGGGCTGTCGGGCTTACTCGCGTTGACGTGGTCCCGGGCCCATCGAAGGGTGGTGATCCAGGGTGGCTGAGATCCTCCGTTCCCTGCGTCTGTACTTCCTGCTCCAACGCGCCTCCGCCCGCGGCGCCATGCAGTACCGCCTGAACACCGTGATCGGCATCCTCAGCGGCGCGATCTGGCAGGGCACCGGGTTCGCCTTCATCTGGGTGGTGATGGACACGTTCCCCTCGCTGGCGGGCTGGGGACTGGCGGAGATCGCCTTCCTGTACGGCCTGCGCCTGACCGCGCACGCCCTGGCGATGATCCCCATGATGAGCGTGAACGACATCCAATGGGTGGTACGCGACGGGGAGTTCGACCGCTTCCTGCTGCGCCCGCTCAACCCTCTCGTCCAGCTCATGGGCAACAGAATGGGCATCGCCCAGTTCGGCGACCTGCTCGTGGGCGCGGTGCTGCTCGCCGTCGCCGGCCAGAACGCGCAGGTTCAGTGGAGCGCCTGGCTGATCGCCTTCTGCTTCGTGGCGGTCGTCGGAGGCGCACTCATCGAGGCCGCCTTCTTCCTCGCACTCTGCTCACTGTCGCTGCGCATGGTCGACACCTTCGCCCTGCGCGTCTTCGTGGACGACGTCTTCAGCAAGTTCGGCTCGTACCCGATGAAGATCTTCGGCGGTGCGGTCGAGTGGCTGCTCACCTTCGTGCTTCCCGTCGCCTTCGTGGCCTACGTACCCTCGAGCATTCTGCTGGGCAAGCTCGACAACGCCTGGGCACTGGCCGCCCCGCTCCTGGGCGTGGTCCTGATCGCGCTGGCCTACCTCATCTGGCGACGCCAGCTCGACCACTACCAGAGCGTCGGCCACTGAACTCGGCAACCCTCATGGAATGAGGCGCAGCGCCCGCTCCGAACCCGTTGGTCAGGGCGCCGGGAGCCGGCCGGCACGGAGGTGGGCGATGCCCATGTCGAGGGCGGCCTCCAGGTGGGTGGTCCGGCCGGTGGACATCTGGATCAGGACGCCGCCCTGGATGCCGGCGAGCAGGGCCGCCGCCGCGCGGTCGGGGTCCAGGCCGGGGTCGATTTCGCCGGCGTCCTGCATGTGCCGCACACCGGTGGCGATCTCGGCCTGCCAGCGGTGCATCAGCTCGGTGACCACGGCCTGGGCACCGGGTGTCCCGCTGCCCAGCTGCGAGGTGACGGAGTGGAGCGGGCACAGGCGGCCCTGCCGCCGGTAACGGTCGACGACCTTGTCGCGCCACGCCTGCCAAGAGGGCCAGGAGGTGAGCTCGCCGAGCTGGGGCCGCTGGTCCTCCAGCACACGGTCGGCCTCGAAGCGGGCCACCGCCAGCAGCAGCTCCTCCCGTCCGCCCGGGAAGTAGTGGAACAGCTGGCTCTTGCTCGTCGCCGTCTCGGCCAGCACATCGTCGAGGGTCGTTGCGGCCACGCCGTGCTCGCGGATGCGCGCGGCCGCGCCCTCGAGGATGCGCTGCCGCGTCGCGGCTCCCTTGCGGGTCAGCGTGCGCATGGCCACCCCTTCAGGTTGGACTGCCCGGTCCATATTAGCGCGGTCATCCTGGTGTTTTTTTGGACTTGACAGTCCATTTTTTGGTACGCAAGCTGACTGGGCGGCCTCCGAAAAGCCGCTTACGAACGGAGTGATTTCCTCATGTCTCTGGACCACTACTATTTGCTCGGACGTTCCGGGCTGCGCGTCAGCCCGCTGGCACTGGGCACGATGAACTTCGGCACCGGCGGTTTCCACGCCGCATACGGCAAGACCGAGGATGAAGCCCGTCCCATTTTCCGCCGCTACCTCGAAGCAGGCGGAAACTTCATCGACACCGCCGATTTCTACACCGCAGGTGAGAGCGAGACCATCCTTGGAACTCTCATGGCCGAAGCCAAGGTGCGCGACAGGGTGGTGCTCACCACCAAGTTCACCAACAGCGTCGACCCCGGGGATCCGAACGCGGGGGGCAACGGCCGCAAGCACATGATCAGAGCGGTTGAGGCGTCACTGCGCCGCCTGCGCACCGACTACATCGACCTGTTCCTGCTGCACACCTGGGACCGGATCACTCCTGTCGAGGAGGTCATGCGGACCTTCGACGACCTCACCAGAGCCGGGAAGATCCGGTACGCAGGCCTGTCCGACGTGCCCAGTTGGTACGCGGCGCGGGCCCAGACCTTTGCCGAGGCTCACGCCCTCGTACCGGTGGTCAGCCTGCAACTGCCCTACTCCCTCGTCGACCGGACGATCGAGCTGGAGCACATCGCCATGGGGCAGAGCCTGGGGCTCGGTATCACCGCGTGGAGTCCGCTCGGCGGCGGCTTCCTCACCGGGAAGTACCGCCATGCCGACCAGGGCTTGGCCGGGGAAGGCCGGCTCAGTGGCGGAGGCTCACCCGGACGCTCGTGGACGGACCGGGAATGGCAACTGCTGGCGACACTCGAGAGCGTCGCCGACAAGCTCGATATGACGATGGCCCAGGTCGCCCTCAATTGGGTCGCCACCCAGCCTGGGATCGCCTCGGCGATCATCGGCGCGAGCAGTACGGAACAGCTTGACGCCAACCTGGCCGCCCTCGACTTCGAACTGCCGACCGAGCTGCGCGGAAAGCTCGACGAGGCGAGTTCCGTGCCACCCCCGTCGGTCTACAACATGTTCACGCCGAACTATCAGAGCTGGCTGGTCAGTCCTGGCGTCAAGGTCGGAGACAAGCCGACCGGCTACGCCCCGGCCGTGCGGAACTGGGTGTCCGAAAGCAAGGGCTGACCGAGCCCGCCGGCTTCAGCGCGAGCCGGACTTGTCCTGACGGAGGGACAGGTTCAGGTGCCGTTCCGCCCACAGCTCTTCGTCCAGGCGGTGATCTCGCCACTTCCCGGCGGGCCGGCCAGCCAGTCGTGTCGAAGATCGCGTACGGGTAGTCCGCGCGGACGCAGTTCAGCTCGTACTGGCCCAGGTACTCCATCAACGACCGCCACGACCCCTGTCATCTTTCCTGCGCAAGGACACACGTACGTGGAGGCCAGAACGACACGTAATGAGGCCGAGCATCGAGATCGGCGGTACGCATCCCAGGGTTGATTACTCTTTGATTATCTTTCGTCACACCATGAAAGGGACCCATTGCGTAGCCTCAAAGCGTGCCGCATCGGCGCAGCAGCCCTGGCCCTGATCCTCCCGGAAGCTCTGGCCGCAGGCACCGGAAGCGGGGTTGCCCATGCCGCGTCACAATGCAAGACCACGACGGTGACGACTTCCGGCATCGACGTTCAGTGGACCGTCTGCATTGCGGACATCCCAGCTCCCGTTGCCTCGGTGGAACCTCCCACCTGCGTGCGACGGACCCTGATCGGCAACGAGCGTCGACAGTGCGTCATCGAGGGTACCTACGCCCTCCGGAAAGGGACCGAGACCATCAAGTCAGGCCCCTTCCAAGCTGTCAACCAACAGGACGACGGGACGACGGTCAGATCGTGGCCGGTGAGCTTCACCTGCCAAGGGCGGGCTGATTACACCTTCAACGCACGTGTACGTGAGATCACCTACAGCGGCAGCTCCGTTTCCACAGACGTACCATCGCGGGTGACCACAACCCTCTGCTGAGCATGCACCGGCTCGGACAAAGAAGATCACTCCACCGCCGAGGCCACCAACTGGAAAGGATCTCTTTCCAGTTGGTTCGCCGAGTGAAGATAGATCATCGTCGTGTCCAAGCTCTCGTGGTCGAGGGCCTCCTTGACGTCCATCGGGTTCGCGTCCGGGTCCTTCGCGATCGACGCCCACGTATCCCGCAGCACGTGCGGGGTCACCTTCGCCTCGATCCCGGCCTGGCGTCCGATCCGTTCCACCAGCTCCGACGCCGACGACCGGTAGAAGCGGCCGCCCGTGTCCGTGACGAAGATCCGCCCCGACAGATCAGCCAACGCGAAAGCCGCCTGAGGTGCGGCCGCCGCAGGACACCGCCGAGACCGTCCGTCGTGCCCGCTTCGGCCGGCTCCCGGAACAGGTCCGGCTCGAGGACACGATCGAAGAGCGCCCGGCCATCGCGCCGGACCCCGCCCAGGGGGCCTATGACGCGGACGAATGGCTTGTGCGGTACTGCCTGTGAATCTGGAGGGGCATCGTGGTGCGTACCCGTGCTCGCTGGTGATTCGCCGGTGTTGTCGCGCTCAATAGCGTTTGCCGCGGGTCGCCGGCCGCGCGACCACCGTCAAACGGAGGTCGCCATGAGCACGACAGCCACCCCCGCACCATCCAGTCCCGGACGGCGGCTGGATGCGCAGGATCGCCCGGTTTCCCCTTGTCTGGATGCTGGTCGGCCTGCTGGGCGCCGGCGGGGTGTCGGCTCTGACCGCGAGCGGACAGCCGGTGCTCCGTAGTCGTCCCCCGAGCGGTCCTAGCTGAGGTCGCCCGTGAGGTGGGCTTGGGCGATCTTGCGGAAGGCCGCCACGAGACGGCTACGGTCGTCGGCGCGGCTCGCCAGTACGACATGGCTTGGCTCGACGCCCTCCAGCGGCACCGCGGTGAGGTCGGGGCGCAGGCTGCCGGAGCGGAGGCCGGCCACGATGGCCACGGCCTGCCCGGCGGCGATGAGTTCGAGCTTGTCCTCGATGGCGTCGATGAGTGGACCGTCGGGCGCTGGGCGTCCGTCGGGGCGTGGTTCGAGGCGCCAGAAGGCGCTCCAGGCAGGGTCGGATTGCCGCACCCGCGGCAGGGGTTCGTCGGCGATGTCATCGAGGGTGACGGATTCCTTGCCGGCCAGGCGGTGGTCGAGGGGTACCAGCAGCACCCGGGGCTCGTCGTAGAGGACCGTCACGTGCAGCTGGTCGGTGGGGAACGGCAGCCGGGTCACGGCCGCGTCCACGCGGTGATCGAGCAGGGCCGCGCGCGGTTCGTTCCAGGCCAGATGCAGGGTACGTACGTCGGCGTCCGGGTGCCGGTGGCGGAACTCGCGTACCGCCGGAGTGACGATGAGGCCCGTCATGTAGCCGATGGTGATGCGGCTGGGCTGGGCGGCGGCCCGGGTGCGCGCCGCGGCCTGGGCGGCGGAGCGCAGTAGCGCCGTGGCGTGGGGCAGGAAGACCTCGCCGGCCTCGGTGAGCCGGCTGCCCTGCGGCGTACGGTCCAGCAGCCGGGCGCCCAGTTGCTGTTCGAGCCGGCGGATCTGCCGGCTCAGGGACGGCTGCGTGAGATGGAGGACGGCGGCGGCGCGGCCGAAGTGCCGGTGCTCGGCGACGACGGCGAAGCACCGCACCAACCGCAGATCGAGGTCCACCGGGGGCAGTGGCGAGTCGGGCATGCCTCCAGCCTAGCCCTCGCGCGGCCTCGGCCAACGACCCCGATTCACCGCGATGACCTGCAGCGATGCATGGATCGTATCGCGCCTTGCGAAACATTCATTGGACCGGGAGCGCTCTGTGGACGCAAGGTGGAATCACCGGCCGGCACCGTCGTGGTGCCGCATCGGGCCGGTTCCCCCTTGTTGTGTCGAATGGAGTGCATCATGCGCGTGTTTGTCACGGGCGCGACCGGATTCATCGGTCGTGCCATCGTCCGTGAGCTGCTGGGTGCGGGGCATCAGGTTCTCGGCCTCGCCCGCTCGGACGAGGCCGCCGCGTCGCTGACGGCCGCCGGCGCCGAGGTGCATCGCGGCGCCCTCGATGACCTCGACAGCCTGAGCAGCGGAGCGGCCGCTTCGGATGGCGTCATCCACACAGCCTTCATCCATGACTTCTCGGACTTTCCGGCCGCCGCCCAGGCGGATCGGCGCGCCATCGAGGTGCTGGGCGAGGCGCTGGCGGGATCCGACCGGCCCTTCGTCATCACCTCGGGAACCGGCGGGCTCACGCCGGGCCGGCTCGCGACGGAAGAGAGCGTGCCCGATCCCGGGGCGTTCGCGGAGCTCCGGTTCGCCTCGGAAGAGGCGGCGCTGTCGTTCGCCGGACGCGGCGTGCGCGTCTCGGTGGTGCGGCTCCCGCCGTCGGTGCACGGCGAGGGCGATCACGGCTTCGTCCCGCAGCTCATCGGCATCGCCCGGGCCAAGGGCGTTTCCGCCTACCCGGGCGACGGGTCCAACCGCTGGCCCGCCGTGCATCGGCTCGACGCCGCGCATCTGTTCCGGTTGGCCCTGGAATCAGCCCCCGCGGGCGTGCGACTGCATGGGGTCGGTGAGGAGGGTGTGCCGGTTCGGGACATCGCCGAGGTCATCGGCCGGCATTTGTCGCTGCCGGTGACGGCCATTCCCGTTGAGGAGGCAGACGGCCATTTCGGGTTCGTGGGCTTCGTCTTCTCGCTGGACATCCCGGCCTCGGGCACCGTGACCCAGAAGCAGTTGGACTGGCATCCCGCACGGCCCGGCCTCATCGCGGACCTCGACGAAGGCCACTACTTCAGCAACTAGACGAGCAGCCCTCAGATATCGAGAGAGACCAGAACGTGTCCACACCCACAGCCCTGATCACCGGTGGAACCAGCGGAATCGGCAAGGCCACCGCCGAACTGCTCCATCAACGCGGATACCAGGTGATCGTAACCGGACAGAACCCCGACACCATCGCCGCGGCCGGGAAAGAACTCCCAGAGGAAATCGTCGTAGTACGCGCCGACGCCCGATCACTGGCCGACACCGATCGCCTCGCCGAAGAAATCCGGGAGCGCTTCGGCACGCTCGACGCGCTTTTCCTCAACGCCGGAATCGTCCGGCCACAACCGATCGAGGCCTTCGACGAAGCCACCTATGACGACCTGTTCAACGTCAACGTCAAAGGCCAGTTCTTCACCCTCCAAAAGGCTCTGCCCCTGCTCAACGATGGAGGATCCATCGTCTTCAACATCGGCATCGGCGCCACCAGAGGAATCCCCAACGGGTCCGTCGCCGTCGCCACCAAGGGAGCCCTCCTTTCCCTCGTGCCGTCCCTCGCTCTCGAACTGGCGCCCCGGCGGATTCGGGTCAACGCCATCAGCCCCGGCCCGGTCGACACCGGAATCTGGGCCAAACAAGGACTCCCGCCCGAAGCGCTGGAAGAGCTCGCCAACGCCACGGCCTCCCGGGTTCCCCTCGGGAGGTTCGGCACCAGCGAAGAGATCGCCGAAGTCGTAGCGTTCCTCGCCTCGAAAGCGGCCGGTTTCATCACCGGAGAGAACATCGTCGTCGGCGGTGGATCGGGGATCGGCGCCTAGCGAGGAAAGCAGGCGACCAAGCGATCACATGGAGATGGCGATCTTGCCCCGGGCGTGTCCGGTCTCCAAAATGGGTCATGGCTTCGGCCACCTCGCTCAGCGGATACGTCCGGTCCACGACCGGGGTGACCTCTCCGGCCTATACGCCCCATCGGCCCGATCCAGCGCCCCCGGTGCCGCTGTTGGGGACGAACGTCCCGGTGGGGGCGAGCACGCGCCGGCAGTCGGCCGGCGACCGGTTCCCCACGTTGTCCAGCAGCAGGTCGTAGCGGCCCTCGGCGCGGGCGAAGTCCGACATGGTGTGGTCGATGACGTGGTACGCGCCGATCGCCCGGACCATTTCCACGTTGGAGGGCCCACACACGCCGGTCACCTCCGCGCCCAGCGCCTTGGCGATCTGTACGGCGAACGTCCCGACGCCCCCCGCGGCCCCGTTGACCAGCACCTTGTCCCCGGCCCGCACCCGGCCACGCAGCGCCTCCAGTGCGGTGAGCACCGCCGTCGGCACGGCCGCCGCCTGCTCGAACGTCAGCCCGGCCGGCTTCCTCGCCACCGCCCCGTCATGACGGACGCTGACATATTCGGCCAGTGCGCCGTCGGCGCAGCCGAACACCTCGTCCCCCAGCCGCCACGAGGTGACGTTCCTGCCCACCATCTCCACACGACCGGCCAGGTCGGTGCCGAGCCTGGGCGTCTTGGGACGCGTCAGGCCCGCCATCGCCCGGAAGATGTACGGCGCGCCCCGCATGAAGTGCCGGTCTCCGGCGTTGACCGAGGCCGCCCGCACCCGGATCAGCACCTCGTCGTCGCCGACCGCCGGCGTGTCGACGTCCTCCAGCCTGAGGACGGCGGGCGGGCCGTAGGCGTGGTGCCTGATGGCCTTCATCCGGCGGTCCGCAGGATTTGCTCGATCAACGTCGCCCGGGTGTGCAGCTCGGCCAGGTCGATGGCCATGCGCTTCTGGGCGTCCAGCGTTTTCTCTGCGAGCTGCTCGAACCGGTGCACCAGCTGCCGCCGGTCCGGGCGGCCGTGATCTTGGCCTTGCGGTGCTCGAACGTGCCCACGATGAGCAGGGGAGGTCATCAGAAGTACTCCTTGAATCCGGGACCCGGCTCCGGGTCCGGCCAGCTGCGGGCTGAAGTCCGTGACTCCGTAGTACTTCATGGCCTTGCCATCGCCGGGCGGTGCATGTGGAGGAGCGGCCGGCCGGCTCGGCCACTGTCACTCCGCATGACTCCGGCGAATCAGCATGCGAGTGATATCAGGCGGCGAGGATCACGTTCGCTACCGATTGAGAACCCAGAGCCGGCGATCACCTATAGTCCCCTTTTCAGATTTCTTTTGAAGGGAAAGGATCAGGTATGAGGTTCCTCGCAAGCACCCTGCTGTCGACCGATCCGGCGTTGTCGCTGCCAGGCGAGACCGAGCACGAACGACTCCGCGCCGCCGTGGACCTCGCGGTCTGGGCCGAGGGCATCGGCTACGACGGCTTCGGCGTGGGAGAACGGCACAACCCCGCCTTCCTTTCCTCCTCGCCGGCGGTGCTGCTGTCGCACATCGCCGCGAGGACGTCGGCCATCCGGCTGTTCACAACGGTGACCGTACTGTCGCTCAACGATCCGGTACGGGTGGCCGAGGACTACGGGATGCTCGACCATCTCAGCGACGGGCGCCTGGAACTGATCATCGGAAAGGGCAACGACGCGCCGTCGCTGAAGCTCTTCGGGGCGCAGCAGGAGGAGCAGTGGGACCGGCTCGCCGAGGCGTACGAACTCCTGCAGCGGCTGTGGCGAGAGGAGGAGGTCACCTGGTCCGGGCGGTTCCGGCCCGACCTGCACCAGGCGACGACCCGGCCGCGTCCCTTCCAGACGCCCGCGCCCCGCGTGTGGCACGGGTCGGCGTCCAGCGAGCGATCCGCCGAGCTCGCCGCCGCCTTCGGCGATCCGCTGTATTCCGCGAACGGCTTCCAGCCGGTCGAGCACTATCTCGCCCTCGTGCGCCACTACCGGGAGCGGCTGGTGCACCACGGCCACGATCCGGCGACGATCCCGCTCGCCGTCGGCGCCCACTCGCCGGTGATCGCCACTCGCTCGCAGGACGCGTACGCGCTCGCCCGCCCGGCGTTCGAGCGGTTCCGACGGCAACCGGTCGCGGCGAACAACGGCTTCCCCTACGAGAGCCTTGAGGATTTCGTCGCGCGGGGCTCGGCACTGATCGGAAGCCCCGCGCAGATCGCCGACAAGCTGCTGGCCCTGCACGCCGACTTCGGCAACGACATGTTCGGCGTCGGCTTCGAGGGTTTCTTCTTCACCGACGCCGCGACGACCCGCGGCCATCTGGAGCACTTCTTCGCCGAGGTGGTCCCCGTCGTACGCGCTGAGCTGAGCTAGGCGAACACTCCGTACGGGTGCCGAACTCCTGTGCGCAGGCGGCGTAGCGGCTGCGGTTTCGTTCATCGTCCTGAAGGATCACATCGCTGACATAGAGCAACCCACCGAATGCGCGCCAGATCGGCGATGAGCGCCCGCTGGGCGTCGTCGTCGGGGACGCATGTCAGCACCGCGAACAGGACGACATCGAAGTTCGCCGTCTCATGCGCCAGCGTCGGCGGGGAATCCAGTGCGTCGAAGCGCAGGTCGGGCCTCAACTGACGGCCTCGCGAGATCAGCGCGGTAGACGCCTTCGTCGCGCCGACGCCGTCCCAGTACGCGACCTGACTACCAAGATCCTTCATGCGGGAACAGCACAGGACCCCGCGAACCTCCCCTAACCTGAGCCCCGCAAGTAGCCGCCAATCCCTCCTGACGTGCGAGAACGCGTGCTCAAGGACGTCACCACCGTCGGTATCCTGAGAGTTTCGGCCGACCTGGCCCGAGCCATCGCCGCCCACCCCCACGGCTCAGCCGACGCCGGACCGACCCCTAAGATCCACCTCGACCCGCGGCGATGACTTCAAGGGAGCTTCAGCGTGACCGATCCAGAATCGCGGCGGCTGACCGCGCCCGACCCCACCCTTCTGGCCGCGGTGGAGGCCGCTGTGCCGGGGATCGCCCGTACGCGGGCGAGTGACCGGCTCGGGATGGCGCACGATGCCTCGCATTATCTGCTCACGCCGCAGGCTGTGCTGGTGCCCGAGAGTGCTGAGCAGGTGGCGGCGCTGCTGCGCGCCGGGTTGCCGGTGACTTTCCGTTCGGGTGGCACCAGCCTGAGCGGGCAGGCGGTGAGCGAGCATCTGCTGGTCGACACCCGCCGGCACTTCCGCGGCATCGAGGTGCTCGATGAGGGGGCGCGGGTGCGGGTGCAGCCGGGCGCGGTGTTGCGGCAGGTCAACGCCCGCCTCGCCCCCTACGGCCGCAAGCTGGGGCCGGACCCGGCCAGCGAGTCGGCATGCACGATCGGCGGGGTCGTCGCGAACAACTCCAGCGGCATGACCTGCGGCACGCACGCCAACACCTACCGCACCCTGGAGTCGATGACCTTGGTGCTGCCCAGCGGCACCGTGATCGACACCGGCGCCCTCGACGCCGACGAGCGGCTGCGCGCCCTGGAGCCCGACCTCACCAAGGGCCTGGAACGGCTGCGCGACCGCGTCCGGAGCAACCCGGACTCGGTGCGCCGCATCACCGCCCAGTTCTCGCTCAAGAACACCATGGGCTATGGCCTCAACAGCTTCCTCGACCACGACTCGCCCGCGCAGATCCTCGCCCACCTGATCATCGGCAGCGAGGGCACGCTGGGCTTCGTCGCCGAGGCGGTGCTGCGCACGGTCCCGGCCCACCCGCTGGCCGCCACCGGCCTGCTCATCTTCCCCACCCTGCGCCAGGCCATGGCCGCGATGCCCGACCTGGTCGCCATCGCGCCCGCCGCCGTCGAACTGCTGGACGCCGAATCCCTGCGGGTGGCCCAGAGCGACCCCCAAGCCGACGACCTGCTGCGCACCCTGGCCGTCCACGACCACGCCGCGCTGCTGATCGAATGGCAGGAACCGCATGCAGACCTGCTCGCCGAGCGTGAACGCGCCGCCGAGACGCTCCTCCCGCAGCTGGGGCTGGCCGCGCCGGCGCGGCTGAGCAGGCAGGCCGGCGGCCGGGCCGCGTTGTGGCACATCCGCAAGGGCCTGTACGCCTCCGTCGCCGGCGCCCGCCCCACCGGCACCACCGCCCTGCTCGAAGACGTCGCCGTGCCCGTGGCCGCCCTGGCCGATCTGTGCGACGAGCTGACCGGCCTGTTCGCCACACACCACTACGAGCGCAGCGTCATCTTCGGCCACGCCAAAGACGGCAACCTGCATTTCATGCTCAACGAGCGCTTCGACACCGGCCTGCAGCGCTACGCCGACTTCACCCACGACATGGTCGAGGCTGTCCTGGGCCGGGGCGGCACGCTCAAGGCCGAACACGGCACCGGCCGCGTCATGGCCCCCTTCGTCCGCCGCCAATACGGCCAGGAGCTGTATGAGGTGATGCGCGAGGTCAAACACCTGTGCGACCCCGCGGGCATCCTCAACCCCGGCGTCGTCCTCACCGACGACCCCCACACCCACCTGCGCGACCTCAAAACGGTCGTCACCGTCGAGCCCGAGGTCGACCGGTGCGTCGAATGCGGCTACTGCGAACCCGTCTGCCCCAGCCGCGACCTCACCACCACCCCCCGCCAGCGCATCGTCCTACGCCGCGAACTGGCCGCCGCCCAAGCCGCCGGCGACCACACCCTCGCCCGCCAACTCGAAGCCGAGTACGGCTACGACGCCGTCGACACCTGCGCCGTGGACGGCATGTGCGCCACCGCCTGCCCCGTCCTCATCAACACCGGCGACCTGACCAAACGCCTACGCGCCGAACGACACGGAAGCCTGGCACAGAAAAGCTGGCAGAGCGCCGCCCGCCACTGGGACGGAGCCACCCGGGCGATGAACCTGGCCCTGGACACCGCCGCCGCCACCCCACCCCGCCTCGCCGAGAGTGCCAGCCGATCCGCCCGCGCCCTCACCAGCCCCGACACCATCCCCCAATGGACCCGCGACCTGCCCCGCGGCGGCACCCGCCGCCGCCCCGCCCCGGCCGCCGACCCCGACGCCGTCTACCTGCCGTCCTGCCTGAACACCCTGTTCGCCCCCGCCGAGGGCGGCCCCGGCGTCATGACCGCCTTCCAGCGCCTGGCCGAACGCGCCGGCCTGCGCCTGCACACCCCGAAACAGATCGCGAGCCTGTGCTGCGGCACACCCTGGTCCTCCAAGGGCTACACCCACGGCCACCACACCATGGCCCGCCGCGTCCACGACACCCTCCTGCAAGCCACCGACAACGGCCGCATCCCCGTCGTCAGCGACGCCGCCTCCTGCACCGAGGGCTACCGCCACCTCATCCCCGACCTCCACGTGCTCGACGCCGTCGCCTACACCGCCGAACACATCCTGCCCCGCCTACCCACCCCGGCCCGCCGCCTGCCTACCCTGGCCTTGCACCCCACCTGCTCCTCCACCCGCCTCGGCCTGGACGCCGCCATCACCCACATCGCCCAGACCATCGCCGACCACGTCGTGGTCCCCGACGGCTGGCAATGCTGCGCCTTCGCCGGCGACCGCGGCCTGCTCCACCCCGAACTGACCGCCTCGGCCACCCACGCCGAAGCCGCCTCCGTGACAGCCGGCGACTACACCGCCCACGCCTCACTCAACCGCACCTGCGAACTCGGCCTCACCCGCGCCACCGGCAAGCCCTACCACCACCTCCTCGAACTCCTCGACCAAGCCACCGCCTGACAACGCGGCACCTGCCAGGCCGGCCGGACCGCGCGACGTACGGACAGAGATCATGCGCCAGGCGGGGCGGTGCTGCCGCGGACCACGTGCTCGGGAGTCGGAGCCTGCAGTGCACGGGCTCCGGACGCACGCCGGCAACAAGGCCACGACGGTGCTGCGAGGCGACTGATCGCTAGAGCGCCCGGGAGCGCCGCGGCGGCCATGACCGATGACGGTCGCGGCGCCTCCCCACGTTGACCACCGGCTCTCCGGCCGGACGTCAGAGCTTGCCGAGCGCGCGGGCCAGGATGGTGGCGGTCTTCGCGATGGCCTTGTTGTCGGTGGCGAGGCCCGGGGTGCGGTTGGTGTAGATCGCCATGAAGATGGGAGCGGCCCCCTTTTGTGGCCAGATGACCGCGATGTCGTTACCGCCGCCGAATCCGTCGGAGTTGGTGCCGGTCTTGTCGGCGATCGTCCAGGCCTTGGGCAGGCCGGCCCGGATGCGCTCGCCGCCGGTCTTGTTCGCGAGCAGCCAGGCGATGAGCTGCTCGCGGTCCTTGGCGTGCAGCGCCTCCCCAGTCGTGAGCACGCGCAGGTCGCGGCCGATGGCCGCGGGTGTGGTGGTGTCGCGCTTCTCCTTGGGGGTCCAGTCGTTGAGTTCGGGGTGCCAGCGGTCCATACGGGAGATCGGGTCCTTCAGCGTACGGAAGTACTTCGTCAGGCCGGCGGGCCCGCCGATCAGCTTGAGCAGCAGGTTGGCCGCGGTGCCGTCGCTCTGGGTGACGGCCGCCTCGCACAACTGGGCGACGGTCAGGCCGTCATTGACGTGCTTCTCGGTAACCGGCGAGTTGGGCTTCATGTCGGCGGCCGTCCACTGGACGAGCTTGCTCATCAGGCCGGGCCGGGAGGTGCGGGCCTTGTGCAGCACGGCCGCGCAGAGGGGCGCCTTGAACGTGGACAACATCGGGAAGCGCTCACCCGCCCGGTACGTCACCGTCTTGCCGGTGGCGGTGTCGATCGCGTACGCGCCGATGCGGCCCTTGAAGGACACCTCCAGCTCGCGCAGATCTTTCCTGGCCTGAGCCTCACCCGAAGCCGCGACCGCGATCGCTGAGGACGCCGCCACCGTCGCGGCCGAGGCTGTGCCCGCGGTGGGGGCGCCACCGGACAGGAGGGAGATCGCCAGAGCGGTCGCGGGCAACGCTGCGGCTACGCGGCGGGGGCGGAGGTATCGCATGTCAACTCCTTGCTGCGGCCTGTCAGAGATCAGGAGCAAACCAGATGCGATCAAGCGATGTCTAATAGCGATATCGGGAACGAATCGATATTGCTTCCTACATGAGTGCTGGTCAGACGCTCAGGTGGTGAGGACACCACCGCAAGCATCCTGCGGTTTGCCGAAGTGGCAACACGATTATGTGGCGCTCTCCCGCCCACCGGATGATTCATCCGGAAGCGGGTCGATGGTGCGACTCGACGCGTGAGGATGCTTGGGGGAATCGATGTCACAGCCTGTCTCGGTCACGGGGATCACGCATCACCTGGTCCCGTCGCCCGCCGGCCGTATCCACCTGGTGGAGCAGGGCTCCGGGCCGCTGGTGCTGCTGGTGCACGGGTTCCCCGAGTTCTGGTACTCGTGGCGCCACCAGCTTCCGGCGCTGGCCGCCGCCGGTTACCGGGCGGTCGCCGTCGACGTCCGCGGCTACGGCCGGTCCTCCAGGCCCGAGGACGTGGCCGCGTACCGGATGCTCGACCTGATCGAGGACAACGTCGCCGTGGTACACGCCCTGGGCGAGCAGAGGGCGGTGATCGTGGGCCACGACTGGGGCGCGTCCATCGCCGCGAACTCCGCCCTCGTCAGGCCCGACGTCTTCCGCGCGGTCGGGCTGCTGAGCGTGCCGTACGCCCCGCGCGGCGGCCCGCGACCCAGCGAGGTCTTCGCGAGCATGGGCGGAGAGGAGGAGTTCTACGTCAGCTATTTCCAGGAACCCGAGCGGGCGGAAGCCGAGATCGAGCCGGACGTCCGCGGCTGGCTCGCCGGCTTGTACGCGGCCCTGTCCGCCGACACCATGCCGCCTGCCGGCTCCCTGGACCCGCACTTCGTGTCCCGGGGCGGGACCCTGCGCGACCGCTTCCCCGCCGGTCGGCTACCCGCCTGGCTCAGCGAGGACGACCTGGATGTCTACGCCGCGGAGTTCGAGCGGACCGGCATGAGCGGGGCGCTCAACCGCTACCGGAACATGGACAGGGACTGGGAGGACCTGGCGGACTTCGACGGCGCCCCCATCACTCAGCCGTCGCTGTTCATCGGCGGCGCGCTGGATGCCTCCACCACCTGGATGACCGACGCCATCCAGGCATACCCCACCACTCTGCCCGGCCTGACCTCCTCCCACATCCTCGACGGCTGCGGCCACTGGATCCAGCAAGAGCGCCGCGAGGAGGTCAACAAGATCCTGACCGGCTGGCTCGCCTCACTGCCCGCTTGAACGGCCCGCCGCCCGGCGGGAAGCCCTCTTATACGCGGCAGATATACACTCGGAGTATAGTCTGCTCGCATGAGCGTCCCACTTGCGCTGCTCGGCCTCCTTGAGCGGCAGCCGAGCCACGGCTACGACCTGAAACGCGACTACGACACCTACTTCGGCGGGGGCAAGCCGCTGCCCTTCGGCCAGGTGTATTCGACGCTCGCCCGCCTGTCCAGGGACGGCAAGGTCACCGCCGGGCAGAGCGAGCCGGGCGACGGACCGGACCGCAAGCGCTATGCCATCACCCCGATCGGCAGGGGCGAGGTCGAGGCGTGGCTGGCCGAGCCGGTCGCGGCCGAGCCGTACCTGCAGACGGTGCTGTTCACCAAGGTCCTGCTCGCCCTCATGCTGGACCGCGACGCCGCCGGCTATCTGGACGCCCAGCGCGCGACGCATCTGCGGCGCATGCGGGAACTGACCGAGATCAGGCGCGAAGGCGCGCTGATCGACATGCTCCTCGCCGACCATGCCCTGTTCCGGCTGGAGGCCGACCTGCGGTGGATCGACGTCACCCAGGCCCGGCTGGGGGCGCTGGCGGAGACGGTGCGCAAATCGTGATCGTCAACGCTCTCCTACGCGCCGAGGGGATCAGCCGCTCCTACGGCAACACGCCCGCGCTGCTGGAGGCCAGCCTGTCGGTGACCGCGGGCGAGGTCCTGGCCATCATGGGGCCCAGCGGGTCCGGCAAGTCGACGTTGCTGCACTGCCTGGCCGGGATCTTCACGCCGGACAGCGGCGAAGTGTGGTTCGACGGGCGCCGGCTGGACACGCTCGACGACGGTCGCCGTAGCGAGCTTCGGCGCACCGCTTTCGGCTTCGTCTTCCAGTTCGGTCAGCTCGTGCCCGAGCTGACGGTGGCCGACAACGTGGCGCTGCCGCTGCTGCTCGGCCGTACCAAGCGCAAGGAGGCCTACGCGCGGGCCGCCTCCTGGCTGGAGCGGCTGGAGCTGGCCGGCCTCGGCGGCCGGCGTACCGGAGAGCTGTCCGGCGGGCAGGCGCAGCGGGTGGCCATCGCCAGAGCGCTGGTGGCGCGGCCGCGGGTCGTCTTCGCCGACGAACCGACCGGCGCGCTCGACTCGCTCACCGGCGAGCACGTGATGGATCTGCTGGTGGGCCTGGCCCGCGAGGAAGGCGCCACCGTGATCGTCGTGACGCACGACGCCCGGGTCGCCGCCTGCGCCGACCGGGAGGTCGTCGTGCGTGACGGCAAGGTGACCGACCCGTACGCCGGCGGGATCGTCCGATGATCCTGCTGGGACTGCGGTTATCGCTGAGCAGCGGCAGGGAGACGGCGGCCCGGCTGGTGCTGATCGTGGCCGGGGTGGCGGTCGGCGTCGCGGTGCTGCTGGCCACGTTGTCGCTGTTCAACGCCTTCCAGGCCACCGACGACCGCCCCTGCTGGGAGTGCACGCGAGGCACCGCGCCCAGCGGCTGGGCCCTGGACGCCACCAACGACGGCGCCCTGTGGAACTTCCGCGAGGACTACTACGCGGGCCGGACGATCACAAGGCTCGACGCCGCCGCGCTCGGCGACCGGGCGCCGGTCATCCCCGGCCTGTCCCGCATGCCCGGCCCCGGCCAGTACTACGCCTCCCCCGCGCTGGCCAGGCTGCTGGACTCGGCGCCGCGCGAGCAGCTCGCCGACCGCTTCCCGGGGACGCGGGCGGGCCTGATCGGCCAGGCCGCGCTGTCCGGGCCCGACGAGCTGGTCATCGTGGCGGGAGGGACGCCGCAGGAGGTCGCGGCCATGATCGGCACCCGGCAGGTCGACACGGTCGCCACCGAGCCGGCGGCCGACGAGAGCGCGGACATCTACCAGTTCGGGTTCGGCATCGCCGCCATCGGGCTGATCGTCCCGCTGCTGGTGCTGGTGGGCACCGCCACCCGGCTGGCGGCCGCCCGCCGCGAGGCGCGCTTCGCGGCGATCAGGCTGGTCGGCGCCACCTCCCGGCAGATCAACGTCCTCGCCGCGGTGGACGCCGCGCTGGGCGCGCTGCTCGGCGCGCTGGCCGGCGTCGCGCTCTTCCAGCTGGCACGGCCGGCCGTGGCCGGGATCCGGATCACCGGTTCGCGCTTCTTCCCCGAGCTGACCATCCCGAGCCCCGGGCAGTACGCGGCCGTGCTCGCCGGCGTGCCCCTCATCGCGGCGGGCACCGCCCTGTGGTCGCTGCGCCGGGTACGGATCTCACCGCTCGGCGTGGCCAGGAAGGCCGCCCCGCCGCCGCCGAGGGCATGGCGGGTGATCCCGCTCCTCGTCGGGCTGGGGTTGTTCGCGGGCCCGGCGTTCCAGAACGGCAAACCCGACACCCTGCTGGCCGACGCGGGGATCGCGCTCACCATGATCGGGCTCGTGCTGGCCGGGCCGTGGCTGACGATGCTGGCCGCGCGCCTGACCGCCCGGCTGACCCGCGGCGCGGCGACGCTGCTGGCCGCGCAGCGCCTGGCCGCCGATCCGAAGGCCGCGTTCAGGTCGGTGAGCGGGCTGGTGCTGGCGGTGTTCATCGGGACGACGATCGCGGCGCTCGTACCGGCGGTGGTCACGGGCCAGCAGGCCGTGGCCGGCGGCACGCTCAACAACGTGCTGGGCGCCACGCTCTACCGGCCGGGCATAGAGGGGCTGCCACCGCGGGCGGGGGCGGACCTGCTCGCCCGGCTGCGCGCCCACCCCGGCGTGGACGTGCTGCCGATCTACGCCAGGGCGGACCTGGAGAACCTCCGCCCGCCGCCCGACGGCGCGCCACCCGCGACCTCCGTCGTCGAGTGCTCGAGCCTGGCCCGCTTCCCCGTGCTCGGCCACTGCCCCGCGGGCGCGCAGGCCGTGATGGGCCGTTTCGACCGTGTTGTCGGTGCCGACAATCCCCTCACCATCGACAAGCTCATCCCGCTGGCGGGACCCACCAGCCAGTCCGCCTCCGCCACCGGGCTCGACCTGAGAGCCGTCATGATCCGCACGGGCGACGCGGCGACGCTGGAGCGGCTGCGCACCCTGCTGGCCGGCTACACCGCCGAAGCACCGATGACCTTCGCCGAGGTCGCCCAGGTCAGAGCCGACCTGTACGCCCGGGCAGAGAGCGTCGCGCTGGCCATGGTCGCGCTCACCCTGATCGCCGGCGGCTGCAGCCTCGTGGTGGCGGTCGGCGGCGGCCTGGTCGAGCGCAGGCAGCCGTTCACCCTGCTGCGGCTGGCCGG
Organism: Nonomuraea sp. CA-141351; assembly: GCF_050944675.1. NCBI lineage: Bacteria > Bacillati > Actinomycetota > Actinomycetes > Streptosporangiales > Streptosporangiaceae > Nonomuraea > Nonomuraea sp. CA-141351. Next base: position 4,891,560 of record NZ_CP191982.1, on the reverse strand, counting down.
CACGCCCACGCGCACGCTGGCCACGGTCGTGCTGCTGGAATCGGCGCTGCCGCTCGTCCTGGCCGCCGTGCTCGCCGCCGGCGCCGGCTTCGGCGTGGCCGAACCGCTCATCGACCAGCTCGCGATGAAGGGGGCCTCCCTGGCGATGCCCGGGCCGGTCTACTTCGCGTCCGTCGGCGGCGGCCTGGCCGCCTCCCTCCTGGTGATCCTCACGGCCCTGCCGCTGCTCAGGCGTATGACCGCGCCCGGCAACGCGCGCTTCGAATAGGAGTTGCGATGAAGCTCAAGCTGAAACCGGCCGTGCTGATCGCGCTGGCCCTGGTCGCCGCCGTCGTGGTGGCGGTGCGGACCGACGCGCCCGCCCAGGCGGACGACGGCCGCTACTCCGCCGAGATCCGGCGCACCGAGTACGGCCTCCCGCACGTGTCCGCCAAGGACTACGGCGGGCTCGGATTCGGGTACGGCTACGCCTTCGCGCAGGACAACCTCTGCGTGCTGGCCTCATGGGTGGTGACGCTGCGGGGCGAGCGGTCCAGGTACTTCGGCCCCCAGGCGGAGTCCGACGACCCGGTCCGCCCGGTCGCCAACCTGGTCAGCGACGTCTACTACAAGAGCGTCGCCGACTCCGGCGTCGTGCCGCGGCTGCTGGCCCGGCGAACGCCGCTGGGCCCGAGCAACGAGCTGCGCCGGCTCGTCGACGGCTACGTCGCCGGGTACAACCGCTACCTGGAGCAGACCGGGGTGGCGAACCTGCCGGATCCCACCTGCCGGGGCAAGGCCTGGGTCGGCCCCATCACCGCCACCGACATCTGGAACAACGTCCTCGACCTCGACCGTATGGTCGGCATCGCCGGGATGAAGGAGTACGTCGTCGGAGAGGCCGAGGCCGAGGGGCCGGAGCGCAGGCCCGCCGCGGGCAGCAACGCCTGGGCGCTCGGCCGCCGGGCGACCCGCGGCGGCCACGGCATGGTGCTGGCCGACCCGCACTTCCCCTGGAACGGGATCCGCCGCTTCTACCAGGTGCAGCTGACCATCCCCGGCGTGCTCGACGTCTCCGGCGCCAGCCTGTACGGCACCCCGGTCGTCCAGATCGGCCACAACGCGACCGTGGCCTGGACCCACACGGTCTCCCACGCCCAGCGCTTCAACCTCTACCAGCTCGATCTCGTGGACCCCACCAGCTACCGGGTGGACGGCCGGGCCGAGCCGATGGGCCGCCAGGAGGTGCAGGTCACCCTGCAGGACGGCACCGTCATGGACCACACGCTCTACACCTCGCGCTACGGCCCGGTGCTGGCGGCCGGGCACACCGACAAGGTCGCCTACGCGCTGGCCGACTCCAACGCCGCCAACCTGCGCTCGGCCGACGAGTGGCTGGCGATCGCCAGGGCGCGGAACCTCACCCAGCTGCGTGCGGCCCAGAGCACGTATCAGGGCATGCCGTTCGTCCATACGCTCGCCACCGACGTCAGTGGCACCGCCTACTTCGCCGACACCTCGATGGTCCCCCATGTCACCGACGCCCAGGCGGACCGCTGCGGCAAGCCCTCCCCCATTCCGGGCCTGGAGGAGTACGTCCTGGACGGCTCGACCTCCGCGTGCCTGTGGGGCAAGGACCGCGACGCCGTCGTGCCCGGCATCTTCGGGCCCGGCAGCCAGCCGAAGCTGACCCGCGCCGACTACGTCGCCAACTCCAACAACACCTTCTGGATGTCGAACCCGTCGGCGCCGCTGACCGGCTACCCGCGCGTGTGGGGCGAGGCGCGTACCGAGCTGGAGCCGCGCCCCCGTGTCAGCCTGGACATGATCGCCCAGCGGCTGTCCGGAGCCGACGGGCTCGGCGATCCCGGCTTCACCCTGGCGACGCTGCAGGCCACCACGCGGGGCAAGCGCAACTACACCTTCGAGCTCATGCGCCCGGACCTGCTGAAGTTGTGCCGTACCAGCACCGAGCTGACCACGTCCGACGGCAAGCAGGTGAACGTGCGCGAGGCCTGCGGGACGCTGGCGAAATGGGACGGGCGCGCCACCCTGGACGGCCAGGGGGCCATCCTGTGGCGCGAGTTCTTCACCCGGCTCCAGCGTCCGACCAGGCCGGGAGAGCCCGTGTTCAGCCCGTGGCGGATGCCGTTCGATCCCGCGCATCCGCTGACCACTCCTCGAGGGCTCAAGGACGACGACCCGGTGGTGCGGCTGGCCCTGGCTGATGCCGTGCTCTACTTCCAGACCAACCGCATCCCCCTGACTCTCACCCCGGGCCAGGCGCAGCGCTACTCCTCGATCCCGATTCCCGGCTGCACCGAAGGGGAGGGCTGCTTCGACAGGGTTCGCATGCGCGGCCCGCTCGGCGCGGACGGGCGCTACCCGGAGGTGGACACCGGTTCCAGCTTCATGATGGCCGTCGAGCTCACCCCGGGCGGTCCTCGTACGCGCACCATCCTGACCTATTCGCTCTCCGCCAACCCCGACTCGCCCCACCACACCGACCAGACGGTCCTGTTCTCGCGCGGACAGTGGGTCACCGAGCGGTTCACCGAAGCGGAGATCGCCGCTGACCCGCGTCTGACGACGGCCAAGGTGCGCGGGTGAGTGCACGGCGGCCTTCTCAGCTGGGCAGCAGCCACGTGCGGAGGGCCGCCGTCAGGGTGACCGTGTCGGCGGGGCCCGGGCTGGACGCCCACGCGGCCGTCCCGTCCGGCCGGATGAGCACGGACGCCAGGTCGTCGCGATCCCGTACGGTCGCCTCGACCACGTCCAGCGCCCCGCGCCACGGTCCCGCCGCCTCCGCGGCCTCGGGCTGCGACGGCGCGTGGACGAGCAGCGGCCGCCCAGGCCCGCACAGCTCCGAGAGCGTGCGGGTCTCGCCCGAGCTCGTCACCAGCCGCAGGTCCGGGCAGGCGCGACCGGCCAGCGGGTGGGTGGCGGGGTACGGGAGCTCGTACCGGGTGCCGAGCCCGCTCAGCATCCGGCCGAAGTAGCGGTTGACGTCCGGGAAGTCGAGCAGGTCGGACACGATGTCGCGCATGGCCGCCGCGTGCGCCCCCGGCAGCGACAGCAGGGACTGGGCGCGCGTGTTGTGCAGGACGGCGGCGCCGGCGGGGTGGCGTTCAGCGGTGTACGTGTCGAGCAGGCCCTCGGGCGAGCGCCCTGTGACGGTGGCGGCGAGCTTCCAGCCCAGGTTGACGGCGTCCATGAGGCCGAGGTTGAGTCCCTGGCCGCCGTTCGGCGAGTGGACGTGGGCGGCGTCGCCCGCCAGCAGGACCCTGCCCATCCGGTACGTGGACGCCTGGCGCGCGCCGTCGGTGAACCGCAGCGGCCCGCGCACCTCCGGGATCTCGACGTCCACGCCCGTCACCCGGAACAGGCTCTCGCGCATCTCCTCGGCGGTCAGCGGCTGCCCGCGATCCTCAAACCCGTCGAACTCGACCGTCGCCACCATGCCGGGCGCCCGCATCAGCCGTCCTGTGGGGGTCCATCCTGGTTCGGGAAGCTTGTCGAGGCCGGGGGCGTCGGTCAGGACCCGCCGCATGACGCTCGTGGGCTCGGTACCGGGGAAGTCGAACCCGGCCAGCTTGCGCACGGTCGAACGTCCCCCGTCGCAGCCCACCAGGTACGGCGCGGAGAGATGCCGCTCCCCGGCCGGAGTGCTGACGGTGACGGTGACGCGGGAGTCGTCCTGGGTCAGCGCGATCACCTCGTGCTCCCGCAAGAGGACGGCGGATGATTCGCGGGTCAATGAGGTGAGGTGTTCGGCGAGGATCCGTTCCAGGTCCGGTTGCCAGATGAGCGTGCCGCCCCGTTCCGGCTCGTCCTGCAGGGCTGGGTCGATCTTGAATATCTGGGCGAAGTGGCCCTTCTCGCTGCCGTGGTCGCGCGTCTTGTCGGCAAGTCCCCGCTGCCGGTAGGGGGCCAGGGTCTCCCCCAGCCCGCGGCGGTACAGCGCCTCGGTGGCCAGCGGTCCGATCCCGCGCGCCTTGGGCTCGGTGTTCGGCTCGGCGAGCCGTTCCAGCACCAGCGGACTGGCTCCTGCGAGCCGTAACTCGGCGGCGAGCAGCAGCCCCACGGGCCCGGCCCCGATCACGATGACGTCGGCGTTCATCTCGCTCCCTCAAACTAGACTAGACCGTCTCGTCTCGTAGACTAATGCTCATTCGGAGAAAGTGGGTACAGACCATGGCCGACCAAGGCCCGCGACGCTCCCCGGTCAAGCGCCGGGCCATCCTCGACGCCGCGATCAAGGTGTTCACGGACGAGGGGTACGCCCGGACGAGCGTGGACGCGATCGCCGCGGTGGCGGGGGTGGGCAAGCAGACGGTGTACAGCCACTTCGGGGACAAGGAGCAGCTGTTCCTCGCCGCGATCCACGAGGCCAGGGCGGCGGTGAGCGCCACCCCGGCCGATCGTGCGGTCGTCCTCAGCGAGGATCCGCGGGAGGGCCTCGCGGCGCTCGGCGAGCAGATTCTCGACATCGCGCTCTCACCCCGCGTGTCCGCGCTGCACCGGCTGACCATCGCGGAGGTGGCGCACCATCCGGAGCTGCAGCGCACGTGGCGGGAGAGCTCGGCGTCAGCGGACCACGGAGTGGTCGGCTACCTGCGAGAATGCGACGGCGACGGCCGGCTGCGGGTCCCGGACCCGGTCAAGGCCGCGCGCCAGTTCTCGCACCTGGTGATCACCGAGGGCCGGGTCGAGACGGCGTACGGGATGTTGCCCCTGCGGCCCGGACGGCGCCACGCCATCGCCGCCGACGCCGCCGACCTCATCGTCCGCGCCTGCGCCCCATGAAACGCCTGTGGTCACAGGTCGCCGCGGCACTTCGAGCTCGGCTTTGAGCGCGTTCTCGTCCGGCTTCGGCGGCTGATGCCCGGACCTCGTTTCCCGACGCGTTCGTCCGGGTGTGCGGCAGTCGCAGGATGGCGAGGACGCTGTGGGTGGGAGTCGGCCTAGCTGGCCGATCCCGGCCGCGCCGCCCTCACCGGGGAGCCGAGGCGTCGTCAGAAGGCCCGGTGGTCCGCTCAGCGGCCGAGGCCTAAACGCTCTTGGACAGGGCAGTGGCCCGTCATGATGGACGAGGGGCTTGTCCTGCTGATGGCGTGGGGGCAGTACCTGGCCTTACTCGGGGTGCTGGCATATGTGGTGCTGCGGCGGCGCGTATGAGGAAAGCGTGGCCGGTCGTGCTGGCCGGTGTGCTGGTAGCAGGGTGTTCGAGCCCGGCGTGGGACGACCGTGACTATGAGCTGAAGGCCGCCTCGTCGGCGGAGGCGGTCGGCTCGACGGTCCAGGTGGTGCGGCTGGCCGTCGGCGGGGACGGGCGGCTGACCCGGCCGTACCTGAAGGTGCTGCTGACCAGCGCGGCCGAGCAGGTGCAGAGCGTCAACGACCAGTTCGGGGGCGTGCAGCCGCCATCCGAGCGGGCCGAGCAGCTGGGCGAGCAGTTACTGCAGGTCACCGAGCGGGCCGAAAAGGTCGTCTCGGGGCTACTGGTGGAGGTCAGGCGCGATCGCGTGGAAGATCCGCCCAGGGCGGTACGGGAGTTGGCAGAGCTCGGCGAGAGCCTGCGGCGCTTCCAGGATGAGCACGAATGAAGAAGTTCCTGGGCATCACTCTGGGCATCCTTACCGCAATCGGTGGATTCGTGGACATCGGCGACCTGGTCGCCAACGCCCTGGTGGGTTCGCGCTTCGGCATGTCGCTGGCGTGGGTGGTGCTACTGGGCGTGCTGGGCATCTGCGTCTTCGCCGAGATGTCCGGCCGGATCGCGGCCGTCTCCGGACGCGCGGTGTTCGACCTGGTACGCGAGCGGCTCGGCCCGAAGGCGGGGCTGTTGAACCTGGGCGCGTCCTTCTTCATCCTGGGCATGACCGTGGCGGCCGAGGTCGGCGGTGCGGCGTTGGCCCTGGAGCTGGCCACCGGCGTCAACTACCTGCTGTGGGTGCCGGCGGTGGCGTTCGCGGCCTGGCTGGTGATGTGGCGGGTGCGGTTCGAGACGCTGGAGCGTGTCTTCGGGCTGGCCGGGCTGGCGCTGGTGATCTTCGTCGTCGCCCTGTGGCAGCTCGGACCCGACTGGGGACAGCTGTGGCACCAGGCGAGCCATCCCGCCCCGCCGCGGGACGAAGGGCTGCCCACCTACTTCTACTACGCGATCGCGCTGCTGGGCGGGGCGATGACCCCGTACGAGGTGTTCTTCTTCTCCTCCGGCGGGGTGGAGGAGCACTGGTCCCGCCGTGACCTGTCGGTCGCGCGGGCGAACGTGCTGATCGGGTTCCCGCTGGGCGGGCTGCTGTCGCTGGCCATCGCCGCGTGCGCGGCCACGGTGTTCCTGCCGGCCCACGTTCAGGTCGACTCCCTCGACCAGATGGTGCTGCCCGTCGCCCTCGGGGCCGGCCAGGTGGCGCTGGCGCTGGTGATCCTGGGCGTGTTCGCGGCCACGTTCGGCGCGACGCTGGAGGTGGCGCTGTCGTCGGGATACTGCCTGAGTCAGTACTTCGGCTGGCAGTGGGGCAAGTTCGTCCGTCCGCGCGAGGCGGCCCGATTCCACGCCACGATCCTCGTGGTGATGATCGTGGCGACCGCGCTGATCCTGACCACCATCGACCCGATCATGGTGACCGAGTACTCGCTGGTGTTCTCGGCGGCGGCGCTGCCGCTGACGTACCTGCCGGTCCTGATGATCTCCAACGATCCGGACTACATGGGAGACAAGGTCAACGGGGCCTTCTCCAACACCCTGGGCACGATTTTCATGGTTCTTCTCGTTGCGGTGTCGATCGCCGCCATCCCGCTCATGCTGGCCACGAAGGCGGGCCAATGACCAGGGCCCGCGTCCTGCACGCGCAGCTGCACCTGCTCGACCGCCAGGTCGTGCACGACCGCGACGGCCGCCTGGTGTGCAAGGTCGACGACCTGGAGCTGGCCTTCGACGACCAGGGCCGACCGTACGTCACCGCGATCCTGATGGGCCCGCTCGCGCTCGGCCCGCGCGTGGGAGGGGTGCTCGGCAGGCTCATGGAGGGCGCCGCCCGCCTGCTCGGCGCGCAGGCCCCGCCCCGCATCCCCATGGCGCACGTCAGCCGCATCGCCAGCGCCGTGCACGTCGGCGGCGACCTGGAACGCCCCGCGCTCGAACGCTGGATCCGCACCCACCTCATCGAACCCATTCCTGGAGCCCGCCATGAGACTGAGTGACCTCCTCGACCGCCCGGTCCGCGACAGCTCAGGCGAGATCGTCGGGCAGGTCGCCGACATACGGCTGGTGCAGGACGGGCCGCTGCTCCAACAGGTCCACCACGCCTTCCGCGTCGCCGGCCTGATCGTCGTGACCCGCCACACCGGACGCCTGTTCGGCTATGAGCGCGGCCCGGCCATCAAGGGCCCCTGGCTGGTCAGGGCGGTGCTGGGGGTGCTGCACCGCCACACGCACTACGTTCGCTGGGAGCAGGTCGACAGGATCGACGGGGCCGACGTCCTGCTCCGGGTCCCCAAGCACGACCTGGCACACGTCACCGACCTGTACTCGGACACTCCCGCGTGATCGTCAGGAACGTCCTCGGCCGGTGAGGGCGTCACGGATGCGATCCACCAGGCCGGCCCCCGGCGCCAGCAGTTTGTTGGCCGGCGGAGTGTCCGGCGCCGACGGATGCGGCCGGGTGGGAGCCAGCTTCTTGGCCCGCTGCACCTTGTTCCCCAGCTCGACCAGCTGCTCCGGCGGGCAGGCCTCGCGCAGCCGCGGGAACAGGTCGTTCTCCTCCTCCTGGAGGTGGTGGCGGATCTGCTTGATCAGGAGATCCGTGGTCGGCCAGAAGTCGGCGTCGCGTGGTTCCAGCCCTTCCAGCCGTTTCATGGTCTCCTCGGCCTCGGCGTGTTCGGCGATCTCGTGATCGGCGGTCTTGTCTCCGCCGGGCACGTGCTCGCGTACGGCCGGATACAGGTACTCCTCCTCGGCGACCGAGTGCCGCACCAGTTCGATGACCACTTGCTCGGCCAGCGTCTTGGCCTCCTCGCTGATGTCGCCTTTCATGTGCTCGAGCTTGGAGAACATCTGCTCGACCTCACGATGATCGGTGACCAGGACCGCGATCACATCCTGCTGCGTGTCCACCCGAACTCCTTCGTATCGCCCTTGCGGTCATGGCCCGCCGGCGCGGCGCAGGTGGTCGTGTAGGCAGCGCCGGCGGGGCCCGCCGTGTCAAGTTCCCGGTGAGAGCCGCCGAAACATGCGGCGTGGTGCTCCACGCGTACCGCGCTCAAGATCGCCGATCCTTTCGTCCGAGTGCGCCCGACGATCTACGTGACCTACCGAGCTCGGCGAACTGCGCACCCTCCGGGCACCCGCGAGCGGCTGAAAGCCCTTCGAACAGCAGGATCAGACAGCCTTGCCCAACGTCCCCGTATGATGTACGGTACAGCGTACGGCTCAAGGAGGGCACATATGTATCAGCCGAGCAACGAAGAACTGAAGAGCATCGAGGCGTGGTTCGCCGAGTACGACGCGCTGGCCGAGGAGGGCGCGATCGAGAAGCTGGCCGGCCTGGCGGTCTTCCCGATGAACCTGGCCACCGACGTGCCCGAAGGCTATGCGGCCGTACGGCAGTGGACGCGGGCGGAGTACATCGAGGCGATGGGGGACGCCATGAGCGGTGGCACGGCAGGCCTGGGACTCGAGTCGAAGAGAACGCCGCACTTCCTCAGCCGCAATCTCGTGGTCGTGGAGACCGAGGCGACGATGACAATCGAGGGCCGGCAGGAGAGCATGCACTACGCCGACCTGCTGGTTCGCACCGAAGACGGCTGGGCCTTCCAGACCATGGTCCAGGGCGGCTGGGGGTATGGCTGGCCGGCCGCGAAACGCGGCTGATCGATGAGCGGCGGCCGGCCGGCTCGCCCTGTGGAGAAGCCAGGGGCGTGCCTTAGCTCCATCCTCATCGTCTGATGACGACAGATTCATCGCCCGTGAATGGACATGAAGTGTCAATGTTCGAGATTTCATGACGCGTCCACGTCCGATACAGGATTATTTGCCGTTTGTCGGTTTACGCTCCCCGGCATGCGTGTTAAGTCCCGGGCTCTAGCGATCCTCGTTGCGGCCGGCGTCGTCGCCGGCTCGATCGCAGTCCTGTCCTCTCCCTCCGCGGCCGCGACCCCCGGAACCGTGGTCATCAGTCAGGTCTATGGTGGAGGCGGCAATTCCGGCGCCTCCCTTACCAACGACTACGTCGAGCTGTTCAACCGCAGCGGCGCTCCCGTATCGCTGGACGGCTGGTCCCTGCAGTACACCAGCGCCAGCGGCACCGGGAACTTCGCCTCCAACAAGGCCGACATCTCCGGCACTCTCGCCCCCGGCCAGTTCCACCTCGTGCAGCTCGCCGCCGGGAGCACCCCCAGCGGCGCGTTGCCGCAGCCTGACAGTGTCGGCTCCATCAACATGAGCGGCACCGCGGGCAAGGTGGCGCTGGTCCGCTCGGCGGACGGCCTGGCCTGCAACGGCTCCTCCATCCCCTGCTCGGACGCTCAGCTCGGGCTGCTCGCCGACCTGGTCGGGTACGGCAGCGCGAACTTCTTCGAGGGCTCCCCCGCCCCCGCGCTCACCAACACCACCAGCGGGTTCCGCAAGAGCGGCGGCTGCACCGACACGGGCGACAACGGCGCCGACTTCGAGGCCGCGGCCCCCGCGCCGCGCAACAGCGCCACCACCCCGGCTCCCTGCGGCGGCGGTGACCCCTCCCCGTCCCCGACGGGGAGCCCGACGCCCACACCGACCGCGACACCGACCGTGACGCCTACCCCCACCCCGACCGTCACGCCCACCGAGAGCTGCGACACCGCGCCCACCCACCAGATCTCCCAGGTGCAGGGCAGCGGCGAGACCGGCCCGGTCGCCGGCCAGAACGTCCGGGTCGAGGGCGTGGTCACCGGCTCCTTCCAGGGCTCCGGTCAGTTCGGCGGCTTCTACATTCAGGCAGCCACCCCCGACGCCGACCCGGCGACCTCCGAGGGCCTGTTCGTGTTCTCCTCCTCTCCGGTCAAGACCGGTGACCGGGTGCTCGTCTCCGGCAAGGCGATCGAGTACAACGGCCTCACCGAGATCTCGCCGGCCACCGCGGTGACCGTCTGCGGCACCGGCACGATCAAGCCGGCCAAGGTGAAGCTGCCGCTCAAGAAGGGCATCACCCTCGAGCGCTACGAGGGCATGCTCGTCACCTTCGGCGGCGACCTCGCCGCCTCCGAGATCTACAACCTGGGCCGGTACGGCGAGATCACCCTCGCCGGCGGCGCCCGGCTGTGGCAGCCGACCGACCGCAAGAACGTGGACACCGAGAAGGACGCGCGGCGCGCCATCCTGCTCGACGACGGCTCGAACACGCAGAACCCGGACACCCTGCCCTACCACACCGAGGGCTCGAACACCGTCCGGATCGGCGACGAGGTCAAGGACCTGACCGGCGTCCTCACCTACGGCTTCGACGCCTACCGCGTCCAGCCGACCAAGCCGGTGGTCTTCAAGGCCGACAACCCCCGCCCCGCCCAGCCGGCGAAGGTCGGCGGCGACGTCCGGGTGGCCAGCCTCAACACACTCAACTGGTTCACCACGCTCAAGTCCCGCGGCGCCACCACCGCCGCGGAGCGGGACCGCCAGCTCGCCAAGCTGGTCGCCAACATCACGACGCTCGACCCCGCCGTGGCCGGGCTGATGGAGGTCGAGCGCAACAACGACGTGGCGCTCAACACTCTGGTCAACGCGCTCAACGCCAAAGCCGGCGCCGGCACGTACAAGGCGATCACGCACCCCAACCCGGGCACCGACCTCATCCAGACCGCGCTGATCTATCAACCGGGCAAGGTCACCCCGATCGGTCCGGCACGGTCGTCGTCCGACCCGATCTTCAACCGGCCGCCGCTGGTGCAGACCTTCGGCAAGGCCGGAAAAACCGGCGAGACCTTCACGGTGCTGGTGAACCACTTCAAGTCCAAGGGCTGCACCGACGCCGACGGGACGGCCTCCGGTGACGACGCCGACCAGGGCGACGGGCAGAGCTGCTACAACGCCAAGCGCGTCAAGCAGGCCAACGCCGTGCTGGCCTTGATCGACAGCCTCCAGTTGAAGAACGCGCTCGTCCTCGGCGACATCAACGCCTACGGCGAGGAGGACCCGATCCACGCCTTCGAGGAAGGCGGGCTGACCAGCCTGAGCAAGAAGTACGTCAAGAAGGACGACCGCTACAGCTACGTCTTCGACGGCCTGTCCGGTGAGCTCGACCACGTACTGGCCGACAAGGGCGCGCGCAAGCTCGTGACCGGCGCCACCATCTGGCACGTCAACGCCGATGAGGGCCGGTTCATGGACTACAACACCGAGTTCAACCCGCCCTACCTGTACGCGCCCGACCCCTTCCGCTCCTCCGACCACGACCCGCTGCTGGTGGGTCTGAAGCTCTGAAAGCCCTCCTGGTCCGCGGCGGGGAGTTCCTCCGCCGCGGACCAGGAGCGACGCTCCCCGCGCCCGCACCAAGGAGGTGGCCCCCTCGATGAGGCTCGTCCTCGACGCACGTCACGGGATGACGTCGGCCACGATCTTGGCGGTGGCCTTCTGGCACGTGGAGAGCCGGCCGCTGGTGTTCGCCTGGGCGGCCGAGTTGCTGGCGCACCGCCATCCGCCGACGGTCGCGACTCCGGCGCTGCCCTGTTTGGGGGTTTCTGACCGGTAGTAGGTGCGGAAGGTCCGCAGGGCGGCGCCGCAGTCGGCGCGACCCGCGGCGACCGCGACCGCGGCCATGGGCCCGCCGCCGGGCGGCTGGATCTCACCGCACACGGTGCCGGGCCGGGCGAGGGCGGGCCGAGGCGTCGGCGCCTTCGTCTCGGGGATCCGGGTCTCGGGTGCCTTGGGCACCGGCGTCCCGGATGCCGGCGGCGGCGATGTGGCGGGAGAGGACTGCGCCGTCCGAGGCTCGGGCCCGCCCCCACAGGCGGTGAGGGACAGCAGCAGCACCGAAACGCACGCGGTGACGAGTGGACGCAACAGTACGACTCTCCGTGGCTCGACTTCGAGGTTCGCCCAGTCTTTCACTGCACCGAGGAGCCGGCCGACCCGTACGAGTCGCCACGAATCCGGCCCGGTACGCGAGGGAGCCGCCTGACCCCGACAGGTCAGGAGGACTCGAGGCAGAGGAGGCGAGCCACCCGCAGGTCCGTGATGAGGATGTTGATCCAGCCACCTTCGATGGCGGCCTTGATGGCGGAGAGCTTGCGCATGCCGCCCGCCACACCGACCCGGCGTCCGACGGAGCGGAAGGTGGGGGCGTCGATGCCGATGACGCGCTGGTCGAAGCCCGAGTCGACGGGTTTGCCCGCGGCGTCGAAGAAGTGCAGGCACACGTCCCCGACGGCGCCGAGGGCTCGCAGCTCATCCTGGTCGGCCTGGCTGACGGCGTTGCCGCTGCTGAGCAGCAGTGGCGACGGTTCCAGGCTGCCGATGCCGACCAGCACGACGGTCAGATCGTTCCACTGGGCCTGGACGTCGATCACGCCGGGGTCCTGCAGCAGCGCGTCGCGGATCGCCGTGGTCGCGACCACGCCGGGAAGGGGCACGAAGACGGGCCGGGCGTAGGTGAGGTTGGCCAGGCGGGCCACCAGCCGGGTGGCGTGCACCTGGGCCTCGGGGCTGCCCACGCCGCCGACGAGCTGGATGACGCGGTCGGCGACCTGCGAGTTCTTCTGCGGCATGCGTTCGACGGTGGCCAGCAGCGTCTCACTCCAGGAGGAGATGCCGATCACGTCACCACCGGTGAAGGTGACGCTGAGGTAGCCGGCCGCGGCCGCGGCGAGCGGTGGAATGACGTCGTCCTGGAAGTCCTCGACGTCCACGACCACGGCGTCACGCAGGCCGTAGCGCCGCTGCAGCTCCTCCTCCAGTTCGGTGTGCACTCCCTCCGGCAGCGTGACCACCGTACGCACCATCCCCCGCGTCACCGCCTCCTTGAGCAGGCGGGACACCCGGGGCTGGGAGATGTTGAGCGCGGCGGCGATCTCGGGCTGGCGCATCTCCTGCTCGTGGTACATGCGAGCCACCCTGGCCAGGAGCCGAAGGTGATCCTTGGTCGTGTCGCGCCTCCCTTCCGGGTTCGGGGCCACCGCGCACCGCCTTCCTCTCGGCGTCGCCGCCGACTTTCTATTCACACAGGGACGATAAATTCAGCCTATTGTGCGCCTGCCAGGGCTCGGTTCTCCGGGGAGGTTACTTTCTAGCGAACACGCCGAACGCCGCCGGGGCGAACCGCTTCGGGGCGGTCGCGGTCTCGGCCGTCCTGTACTCGGTGCTGACCGCCATGAGGACGACCAGGATGACGACACCGGCGGCGACGATCCAGCGGGCGGGATGCGCCGATGGGGCTCGGCGCCGTTGTGGTCATGTGATGCTCCTTCCATCGAAGGGCCGCGATCTGCGGACGGCCGCGTGCCAGGAGGCCTTCCTGCCCGCGCGCTCGGCGTCGTCCATGACGGGCAGGAACGTCTCGGTGGGCCGGTGCCGCGTCTCCAGCTGCTGAAGCGTCCAGAGCTTGGCGGCGAGGCCGGCGGCGTCGGCGGCGCCCAGGCCTGACAGGTCGTGCTCGCCGGAGCGGGCGACGGTGCGGCCGCTGAGGTCGGCCTGCAGCCGCATCAGGCGGGCGCTTCGGGTCAGCCCGCCGTCGGCCATGAGGACGCGTACGTGGCCGGAGGCCTGGTCGATCGCCGCCACGACGTCCTCGACCTGGAAGGCGACGGCCTCCAGGGCGGCGGCGACGAGCTGGCCGCGCCGGGTGCCGAGCGAAAGGCCGGTGACGACAGGGGTGGCGTCCGGCTCCCACCACGGGGCGCCGAGGCCGCCGAAGGCCGGGACGAAGTGCACGCCGCCCGGGTCGATGTCCTCCGCCTCGGCCAGCAGCTGGTCTGCGCGGACGCCGAACAGCTCGGCCAGCCAGCTGATGGTACGGCCGGTCGCGCGGATGTTGCCCTCGACCGCCGGGGCCGGTCCGTCTCCGAGGTCCCAGGCGATGCTGCGGCAGAGTCCGGGCGCGTCGCGGGCGTGGCCGATGGCCATCACCGACGAGCCGGTGCCGTACGTGGCCTTCACGACGCCGGGCCGCCATCCCGCATGCGCGAACATGGCGGCGTGCGAGTCGCCCATGACGGCCAGCACCGGTACGCCGTCGGGCAGCGGCGCCAGGTCCCGGACCCCGGGGAAGCCGCCGGAGGAGGCGATCACCCGCGGCAGGACCTCACGTGGCACGCCGAAGAGGTCGAGCAGCCGCGGGTCCCAGTCACCGGTGCCGACGTCGAGCAGCTGGGTGCGGGAGGCGTTGCCGACCTCGGTGACGTGCTCGCCGCCGAAGCGGCTGAGGAGCCAGGAGTCGATGGTGCCCAGGCACAGCTCCCCCGCGCGGCTGCGGCGCCGGTCCGGGTCGTAGGTGTCGAGCAGCCAGCGGGCCTTGAGCGCGGAGAACATGGGGTCCAGCGGCATCCCGCTCACCGAGCGGACCAGCTCGGCCGCCCCGGTGGCGGCCAGTTCGTGGCACTGGGCGGCGGTGCGCTGGTCCTGCCAGCTGATCAGCGGCCCGGCGGGCTCGCCGGTGCGGCGCCCCCACAACACCAGCGACTCGCGCTGGGTACTGAAGCCCACGCCGGCGACCCGGGCGGCCTGCCCGGGATCCACGCAGTCGGCGACCGCGCGGCGCACGCTCTGCCACAGTTCCTCGGCGGACTGCTCCACCCAGCCGGGGCGGGGCTGGCTCTCGGTGACCGGGGCGACGGCGCGCGAGACGACCTGCCCCCCGGCGTCGACGAGCAGCGCCTTGGTCGAGCTGGTGCCCTGGTCGACGGCCAGGATGAGCGGGCTAGCCACGGCTCGTCAGGTCCTTCACTGCGGCGGCGATGCCGTCGGCGGACAGTCCGAAGTGGTCGAGCAGGAAGGCCGTGTCCCCGGTGGGGGCGAACACGCGGGGCACACCGAGGATCCGCATCGGGACGGGGTGACGGGTGACGACGGCGGCGGCGACGGCCGCGCCGAGCCCGCCGCTGATCGTGGCCTCCTCGGCGGTGACGATCCCGCCGGTCTCGCGGGCGGCCGCGACGACGGCGTCCTCGTCCAGCGGGTCGAGGAAGGGCATGTTCAGCACACGTACGGAGATACCCTCCTCGCGCAGGCGGGCCGCCGCCTGCAGGGCGCGGGAGGTCAAGGAGCCGATCGCGATCACCGTGACGTCGTCGCCGTCCTGGAGCAGCACCGCCCGGCGCGGCTCGAAAGGCGCGTCGTCCGGCGTGACCACGGGCACCTTGAAGCGCGGGATCCGCATATAGGAAGGTCTGCCGGAGGCCGCCGCCCAGCGCACGGCGGCGCGGGTCTGCACGGGATCGGCCGGGACGATCACGTCGACGTTCGCGACCGCGCGCATCCAGGACAGGTCCTCGATCGAGTGGTGGGTGGGCCCCAGCTCGCCGTAGGCCATGCCGGGGCTCTGGCCGCAGAGCACGACGTGCGCCTCGCTGTAGGCGACATCGGCCTTGATCTGCTCAAGGGCACGGCCGGTCAGGAACGGCGCCGCCGCGCACACGAACGGGATCTTGCCCGCGTTCGCCAGGCCCGCGGCCACCCCGACGAGGTCCTGCTCGGCGATGCCGACGTTGATCAACCGGTCGGGGTGGCGCTCGCGGAAGCCGACGAGGTTGCTGGAGCCGACGGAGTCGTTGCACACGGCCACGATCCGCTCGTCCCGCTCGGCCAGGGCCAGGAGCTCCTCGGCGAAGTCCCGGCGGCAGTCGAACGCGGCCTGCTGCTCGGTGAGGGTCATCGCGCCAGCTCCGCGAGCGCCGCTTCGACCTGCTCGGGGCTGGGCACCTTGTGGTGCCACTCCGCCCGGTCCTCCATGAACGACACGCCCTTCCCCTTGATCGTGTCGGCGATGACGGCGACCGGCCGGCCGGTGGACGAACCGCTCATCGCCTGCAGCAGCGCGAGGTGATCGTGCCCGTCGACCTCGCGGACCTCCCAGCCGAAACTGCGCCACTTGTCGTCCAGGGCGCCCAGGGCGTTGGTCTCCTCAGTCCTGGCGCCCTGCTGCAGCCGGTTGCGATCGACGATCGCGGTCAGCGACGACAGGCCGTAGTGGGCGGCGGCCATGGCGGCCTCCCAGTTGCTGCCTTCCTGCAGCTCGCCGTCCCCAAGGACCACGAACGTACGCCAGCTCGCGTCGTCGAGCTGCGCCGCCAGCGCGCATCCGGTGGCCACGGGCAGGCCGTGCCCGAGGGCGCCGGTGTTGGTCTCGACGCCGGGAACCTTGATGCGGTTGGGGTGACCGTTCAGCGCCGACAGCGGTGCCATGAACGTGTCCAGCTCCGCCGCCGGGAAGAACCCGCAGTGGGCCAATGTGGCGTACAGGGCGGCCGCGCAGTGCCCCTTGCTCAGCACGAACCGGTCGCGCCCTGCCCAGTGCGGGCGTTCGGGATCGATGGACAGCACGCCGTAGAAACAGGCGACCAGGATGTCGGTCACCGACAGGTCGCCACCGATATGCCCCATGCGGGCCCGGCCGATCGTCCGGATGATGCTCCGGCGCACCTCGGTGGCCAGGCGATCCAGCTCTGACGCGGCGGTGGGCCCGCCGGCATCACGGATGCGTCCGGACACCTTGCGGTAGGCGGCCGACTGCGCCGGATCGGCGGGGAGCATGGACATCATCGCTCCCATCCACAAGAGCGCTGAATATCTATTCCATAATGACTAAGCATATTTTGAAGCTAAGGCTCGCGTTCGACTCGTGTCAATGAGGCGCCAGGGTCCGTACACTGCGGCTTCTTGACGTGCACATGTCGCCGACGTTACATTCCGCCTGAATAGACAGCCATATATGAATAGAAATTCAAGGGAAGATCGCATGACGGCAGAACCTCTCTTCGGCGCAGGTCTGTGGCACTTCGGCCAGTTCCGCGACCGCTACGCCACCGACGGGTACGGCCCGCCCGTCTCCACCCTGGAGGCGATCGACCGGGCCGGCCAGGTCGGCAGCCTGTCCGTGGTCGACATCAACTACCCGTTCAACCCCGCCGACCTCGACGTGGACCTGCTGGAGGAGCGGCTGAAGGCCAACGGGCTGCGCGCCATCGCGCTGACGCCCGAGATCTACACCAGGAAGTTCAGCCGCGGCGGCTTCACCAACCCCGACCCCGAGATCAGGCGCGCGGCCATCGAGCTGGTGAGCGAGTCCGCCGACCTGGCCCGCCGCCTCGGCTGCGACTACGTCAAGCTCTGGCCGGGTCAGGACGGCTGGGACTACCCCTTCCAGGCCGACTACAAGGCGCTGTGGCAGATGTCCGTCGACGCCGTGCGCGAGGTGGCCCAGCGCCACCCCGACCTGCGCTTCGCCATCGAGTACAAGCCGCGCGAGCCGCGTAACCGCATGACCTTCTCCTCGGCCGCCCGTACCCTGCTGGCCATCGAGAAGATGGACGTGCCCAACGTCGGCATCCTGCTGGACTTCGGCCACTCCCTGTACGGCCTGGAGTCCCCGGCCGACGCCGCCCAGCTCATCCTCGACCACGACCGCCTGTTCGCCATCGACGTCAACGACAACTTCCGCGGCTGGGACGACGACATGGTCGTCGGCAGCATCCACCTGGTGGAGACCTTCGAGTTCTTCCACACCCTGCGCCAGGCGAACTGGCAGGGCGTCTGGCAGCTCGACCAGTTCCCCTTCCGCGAGGACGCGGTGGAGGCGGCCAAGGCCGGGATCGAGGTGATGCGGACGATCTGGCGGGCGCTGCAGATCCTCGACGTGGACGCCCTCGCCGAGGCGCAGGCCCGCCAGGACGCCCTGGCCGCACAGCGCATCGCCCGCAAGGCCCTGCTCACCGCCCAGGTGGACGGCTGATGGCGGATGTCACGCGCGTCGCCGGAGCCTGGCGCGAGGCGGAGATCACCCTCACCTCCTCGGCCGACGTCCCCGACGCCTACACCGCCGTGGACGTCTGGGCCGAGTTCGTCCACGACAGCGGGCTCACGCTGCGCCGGCCCGCGTTCT
Source organism: Nonomuraea sp. CA-141351 (assembly GCF_050944675.1). Classification (NCBI taxonomy): domain Bacteria; kingdom Bacillati; phylum Actinomycetota; class Actinomycetes; order Streptosporangiales; family Streptosporangiaceae; genus Nonomuraea; species Nonomuraea sp. CA-141351. The sequence goes on along the minus strand of NZ_CP191982.1, from coordinate 4,873,516 downwards.
ACGACGGCGGCCGCACCTGGCGCCTCCGCTTCAGCTCGCCCCTCCCCCACGGCCGCTGGCACTGGAGCGCCGAGGCGTCCCTCGACGACTCCGGCCTTCGCGGGGCGACCGGGATCGTCGAGGTCGACACCGTCGAGCCGGGAGCGCACCAGTTCCAGCGCCACGGCTTCTGGACCATGTCACCGGGCGGGCGCAGCCTCGTCCACGCCGACGGCACCCCCGCGATCCTCGTCGCCGACACCGCCTGGGCCCTGCCGTGGCGTGCCACGGAGGAGCAGGTACGCCTCTACGCGGCCGACCGGCACGCCAAGGGCTTCAACGCGGTCCTGCTCATGTCCGTCCAGCCCGACATGCGCGCCGTCGGCCCGCGCGACCGCTCCGCCGACCAGGGCTTCGACGTCGCCTTCGAGGACCTGCCCACCGGCCACATCAACGACCTCAACCCCGCCTACTTCCAGTACCTGGACCGGCTCCTGGACGTCCTGGCGGAGCACGAGATCGTGCCCGTCCTGCAGCCGGTCTTCCAGGGGTTCGGCTGGAAGGGCCTAGACGTGGCCGGCACCGTCGTACCGCCCGCCGAGTACGCCCGCTACTGCCGCTACCTCGTGGCCCGCTACGGCGCCCGCCCGGCGATCTACCTGGTGGGCGCCGACGGATCCGGCCGCGAGCCGCAGATCCCGGCGGGCGGCGAAGAGGTCCACGCCTGGGACTGCTACGCCCAGCCCACCGGCATCCACTACCGCCCGCACAGCGACAACCGGGCCTGGCAGGACGCCGGCTGGCTGGACTTCCAGTGGTGCCAGACCGGCCACGGCGGCGAGCACGTGCCCGAACGCGTCGCCGGCATGTGGCGCGACACCCCCGTCAAAGCCGTCGCCAACGGCGAGCCCACCTACGAGCAGACCCGCTCCAGCACCAACGCCGCCGGCTGGTGGCAGGGCCACGAGGCGTGGAGCAACCTGTGCGCTGGGGGCACCATGGGCGTGGTCTACGGGGCCGCCAACATCTGGCAGTGGAAGCTGCACGACGGCGAACCCGGTCACGCACCGTACTTCCTGGCCCCCTCCGGCGGCTGGCACGACTCCCTCTCTTTCGAGGGATCCACCTATGTCGGGCTCCTCGGCAAGATCCTCGACGGGCTGCCCACGACGGACATGGAGCCGGACTGGGAGACCTTCATCAGTCCGCGCGCCCTGCGCGTGCCCGGCCGCCTGCACGTGGTCTACCAGGAGAACGGCGGCGCGCTCCGCCCGATGCGCGAGGAAGGATTGCCGGCGCGTTATCGCGTCGTCGACCCGCGTACCGGAGACATCCTGGCGCAGGGACGGCGCGAGCCCGGCCGGCCGATCGCCGACGGGCACCAGGCACCCCGCGTGGTCGTCTTCTCCAACGACTGAACGTTGCAGGGCCGTCGAGTCGCAGGCTCGACGGCCCTGCGTTCACGCGCGTTCAGGAGCGTGCCACCGACCTGGGAGCCCGCCCTGGGTGACGGCGAGGACGGCTCCGACGAGGAGTACGGCCGCTCCCACCGCCTGCACGGTGCCGAACGATTCGCCCAGGAACAGAGCGGAGCAGGCGGTCCCGACGACGGGGACGACGAACATCATGATGGACGCCGACGCCGGGCCCACATCACGAATGCCCCGATAGTAGAGCAGGTTCGCCACCGCGGTCGGGCCGAGCGCCACGAAGGCGACGTTCAGCCAGACGTAGGCGGGCACGTCATGCCAGGCGACCTCGGCGGCCGACGGCGCGCCGTATAGGCCCAGCAGCATCGCGCCGCTCAACGTCGCGTACGTCGTCGCCTTGAGCGGCTCGATGCCGGCCAGAACGCGGCGGCCGGACAGCGTGAACGCCGCCCAGCAGCAGGCGCTGAGCAGGAAGAGCAGATCCCCGGCGAGCCGGGCCTGGCCCGCTCCCGCGTCCCCGCCCGAGCCCACGAAGAAGATCACGGCACCGGCCGCTCCGGTCGCCAGCCCCGCCACACGCGCCGCCGATGCCTTCTCCTGGCGCGTGACCAGCAGGAACGACGTGGTCAGTACGGGACTCATGACCGGGACGATGGTGCTTCCGTCGATCGCCGGGGCAAGCGACAGCCCCCAGAAGAAGAACAGGTTGTAGACGAAGACGCCGAGCACACCCGCCCCTGTCGCCCGCGCCCAGTCACGCGGCGACGTCCGCTGACGGCCGCCGCCCTGCCGGGAGAGCCGCAGGGCGATCAGCAGCGCGAGCGCACCGCCGCCGAAGCGCAACGTCGCGACCACGGAGTGGGGCAGGTGATCGACGATCACCTTGGAACTGCTGAAGCCACTCCCCCACAGCAGCATCGTCGTCACCAGCAGGAGGTACGGCCGGGTCCTGACCGTGCCACTCGTTACAGTGCTTGCCATGGGGTCACCTCCGCGACACGACGTTCCGCGCCCGGAGGCTGAGCAGGCGGACGCGGCGGCAGCGATCATCCTGCGCTCGAGGCGTTGCCACGGTCTTGTACGCTCGTGCGCCGCAGGAAGACGCTGCCGGGTGATGACATGACAGGCAGGTCCGGCCGGGAGTGGGCCAGCTACTGGCGCTCGGCCGAGATGCCACTGGAGGCCATGTACGCGCGCTTCCTACGCCACCGCTACCACCGGCACAGCCACGAGACGTACTCCTTCGGCGTCACCGAGCACGGCGCGCAGACCTTCACCTGCCGTGGCGCCGGGCACACGAGCGCGGCCGGGATGGTGATGGCGTTCAACCCTGACGAGGTGCACGACGGACACGCGGCCCATGAGCTGGGTTTCGAGTATCGGATCGTCCACATCGGTCAGGAGCTGATCGCCGATGTGCTCGCGGACGTGGCCGAGCGCCCGGTCGGGCTGCCCCTGTTCGCCACCCCGGTCCTCAGCTCGCCCGTCCTCGCGGCGCGGCTGCGCAGGCTGCACACCGCACTGCTGCGCGGCGCCGGCCCGCTCGAGCGGGACGAGCTGGTGTCCTCCGCCGTCGCCGCCCTCGTGCGCCTCGCCGCGCGTACGCCTCCCGGACCGCCCGCCCTCCGCCCATCCGCCGTCACGCACCTCGCCGCTAAGGCCCGCGAACTGATCCACGACCGCTACGCCGACCCGATCAGCGCCGACGACCTCGCCGTCTGGACCGGTTCCAGCCGGTACGCCGTCTACCGGGCATTCCGTACGGCCTACGGGTTGGCGCCCAGCGACTACCAGCGCCAGCTGCGGCTGCGTGCCGCTCGCCGCCTGCTCGCCCAGGGGCATCCGGCGGCGCGGGTCGCGAGCGAGGCCGGGTTCACCGACCAGGCCCACCTCACCCGCTGGTTCACCCGCTCGTACGGCGTCACGCCCGCCCAGTACCGGCTGGCGAGAACGTAGAAAGGCCTGCTCGGGTGAGCCCGAGCAGGCCGTCATCCCTACTTGAGGCTGTCCGGAACGCCGGACTTGTCGCCGAGGCCGACGAGGTAGTCCGCGTACTCCTTCACGTTGTCCTTCTTGACCAGCTTGCCCTGCAGCGTCTCGTCGGCCTGCACCTGCTTGCCTCCCAGGACGTCGGCGGCCAGAGAGACCACCTTCTGCCCGAGCGCGAACGGCGACTCGGCGTTCGTGGCGTACATCTCGCCCGCGGAGACGGCGGCCAGCGCGTCGGCGATGCCGTCGTTGCCGACGACCTTGACCTTGCCCACCAGGTTGCGGGCCTTGAGCGCGGACAGCACGCCCATGGCCATCTCGTCGTTGGCCGCGTACACGCCGTCGATGTCGGGGTTGGCCTGCAGCACGTTCGTCATCACGTTCAGGGCCTTGGCCCGGTCGAAGTCGGCCGCCTGCGTGGCGACGACCTTGATGTCCTTGTGGGTGGCGATCTGCTGCTGGAAGCCCTTGCTGCGGTCCTGGGCCACGTTGGTGCCGAGGATGCCCTGGATCTCGACGACCTTGCCCTTGCCGCCGACGGCCTCGGCCAGCGCGTCGGCCGCGTTCTTGCCTGCCTGGACGGCGTCGTAGCCGACGAACGTGGCGAGCTTGCCGCCGGACGGCTTGCGGTCGAACGCCATCACGGGGATGCTCGCCGAGTTCGCCTGGGTGACGGAGCTGCTGGCGGACTGGCTGCCCACCGGGTCGAGGATGAGGATCCCGGTCTGCTTGGAGATGGCGGTCGTCGCCTGGTTGAGGAAGGTGGCGTCGGAGTTGTCGGCGTTCTGCACGTTCAGGGTGATGCCGCTCTTGGCGGCCTGTGCCTCGGCGCCGTCCTTCACGCTGATGAAGAACGGGTTGCCGAGCGTGCTCATGATGATCGTGGCGTCCTTCTTGCCGGACGCCTGCGTGGCGCCCGTGGACGTCTCCTCGCCGCCCCGGCTGCAGGCGGTCAGGGAGACGGCGGCCAGGATCGCGACGGCGACGAGTTTGCGGGGAGTGCGCATGGATCTTTCCTTTAGATGTGCTGGGCGAGTTCTGGGGTGCGTACGGGGGAATCGGCCCTGCGTGGCACGAGCCGGCGCAGGACGTCCACGTTGCGGTCGAGGAAGACGGCCAGGAGGATGACCAGGCCCTTCACCACGTCCTGGAGGAAGGGGGAGACGTCGAGCAGGTTCATCCCGTTGTCGATGACGCCGAGGACGAGCGCTCCGACGAGAGTGCCGAGCAGGGTGCCGCGGCCGCCGGCCAGGCTGGTGCCGCCGATGATGACGGCCGCGATCGCGTCCAGTTCCAGGCCGGCGCCCGCGGTGGGCTGTGCCGTGGACAGCCGGGCGGTGATGATGAACCCCGCCAGGGACGCCAGCACCCCGCTGATGACGAAGGCGAGGATCTTGACGCGGTGGACCCTGATGCCGGACAGCCGCGCGGCCTCGACGTTGTCACCGGTGGCGTAGACGTACCGGCCGAAGCGGGTGCGCGCCAGGACGAACCCGAAGACACCGAACGCCACCAGCATGATCCACACCGGCACGGGCACGCCCGCGAACCTGGCCTGCCCGATCCCCTGGAAGTCGTAGTCCGTCACCGCGATGGGGTTGCCCGAGGTGAGGTGCAGGGTGAGCCCGGCGAACACCGACATCGTGGCCAGCGTCGCGATGAACGACGGCATCCGCGTCCTGGTCACGAGCAGGCCGTTGACCAGCCCGATGGCCGCGCCGGTCGCCAGTCCCGCGGCCAGCGCGGGGATCAGGCCGTACGTGCCGAGGGTCAGGGCGGTGACGACGGCGGAGAAGCCGAGCGCCGACCCCACGGACAGGTCGATCTCGGCCAGGATGATCACGTACGTCTGCCCGGCCGCGAGCAGCGCGGCCACGGAGGTCGCGAGCGCGACGTTGAGCAGGTTCGTCGGGGTGAGGAAGACCGGCGAGGCCACCGAGAGGACGATCCCTACCAGGAGGAGCATCCACACCGCGCGCAGCCGGGCCGCGACGATCTTGAGCTTCGAGGTCATGCGGCACCTACCAGTGCGTGCTTGAGGATGGACTGCTCGTCGAGGTCGTCGCCGGTCAGCTCGGCGACGAGCCGTCCCTCGCGCATCACGACCACGCGGTCGGACATGGCGACGAGTTCCGGCAGGTCGGAGCTCACGAGCAGGACGGCGACGCCGTCCGCGGTGAGCTGGTTGATGATCCGGTAGATCTCGGTCTTGGCCCCGACGTCCACGCCCCGGGTCGGCTCGTCCATGAGCAGCACCCGCGGTTTGGTCATCACCCACTTGGCGAACAGGGCCTTCTGCTGGTTGCCGCCGGACAGCGAGCTGACCGCGATGGACGGGGAGGCGGCGCGCACCCGCAGCTCCGAGATGACCGCGCCGGTGGCCGCGCGTTCCTTGCCGCGCCGTACGACACCGCTCCCGGAGCTGAACTCGCGCAGCGAGGCCAGCGACACGTTCGACTCGACCGACTGGCCCATGCACAGGCCCTCCGCCTGCCGGTCGGGCGAGAGGTAGGCGATCCGGCTGCCGATCGCGTCCTGGACGCTCGCGACGCGTACGCCGGAGCCGTCCACGAGCACGGAGCCGCCGGTCAGCGGCTGCAGGCCGAACAGCGCGCGCAGCAGGTCGCTGCGCCCGCAGCCGACCACGCCACCGATGCCGACCACCTCGCCGGCCCTGACCTGGAGATCGATGTCGTGGAAGCGGGCGCCGGACCCGGCGCGCACCTCCAGCACGACCTCGTCTCCGGCGTTGCGCTCCTTGGGGTAGAAGTCGTCCACGGCGTCGCCGACCATCGCGGTGACGACCTTGGCCGGGGTGAGCCGCTCAGTGGGGGCGTCGAGCGTGACCCGGCCGTCGCGCAGCACGACGATGCGGTCCGACAGGGCGAAGACCTCGTCCAGCCGGTGGCTGATGTAGATCACCGAGACGCCGGCCTCGCGCAGCCGGCTCACCTGGGCGAAGAGCTGCTCGGACTCCTGCTCGTCGAGGGCCGCGGTCGGCTCGTCGAGGATGATCAGCCGCAACTCGTGCGTCATGGCCTTGGCGATCTCGAGCATCTGCCGCTCGGCCACGCTCAGCTCGCTGACCTGGCGGTGCACGTCGATCTCCATGCCCAGGCGGCGCAGCGCCTGCCTGGCCTCGGCGGCCATGCGCTGCTTGGAGACGAACAGGCGGCCGAAGACGCGCTCGCGGTCCAGCACGTACATGTTCTCGGCCACGCTGAGGTGCGGGAACAGGTTCTGCTGGAACTCCTGGTAGATGACCTCGATACCCTGCGCCATCGCGGCCTGCGGGTCCTTGAACACCGTCGCGGTCCCGTCGATCAGCAGCCGTCCCGAGTCGGGCTGGTGCGCGCCGGAGATCACCCGGGTGAGCGTGGACTTGCCCGCCCCGTTCTCCCCGACGAGCGCCACGATCTCACCGGGACCCACATCGAAGCTGACGCCCCGCAGGACGCTGTTGTCGCCGAAGGACTTGCGCACATCGGCAAGCTGGAGATGCATGCCAGGCTCCCGATCAGTACACGACGCCCGCGGTGAGCAGGACGTTGGCGTAGGGGGTGAACTCGCCGGAGCGCACGGCCGCCCTGGCCCCGGCGGTGGCCTGCTTGAACTCGGTGTGCGGCACGAACTCCAGGGTCAGGCCCAGCCGGTCGAACCGCTCCTTGATCGCCCCCAGCATGCCGGGGCTGTGCTGCTTGATCTCCTCGGCCAGCAGCACGCCCTCCACGGCCACCTCGTCGAGCACCGCGTCCAGCAGGTCGAGGAATCGGGGCAGGTTCTCCCTGACGGCCAGGTCCACCCGTTCCACGTCCCGCGGGATGGGGAGGCCCGCGTCGGTGACGACGATCGTGTCCGTGTGGCCGAGCTCGGAGATCACGCGGGCGAGCTGGGCGTTGAGCGTTCCCTGGTTGCGCCTCATCGGGTGGCTCCTTCCATAGAGGTGTTGATCAATGGCTCGACCTCTTCCCTGCTGGGCAGTGAGGGGCTGGCTCCCGCCTTGGTGGTGGCCAGGGCACCGGCCGCCATGCCGTACTGGATGGCGGTGTCCACGTCGAGCCCGGCGGCGAGAGCACCGCCGAAGAAACCGGTGAACGCGTCGCCGGCGGCCGTGGTGTCCACGGGCGTCACGGCGTACGCGGGGAAGTGGCGGGTGCGCTCCTTCGTGACCGACAGGGCACCACCCGAGCCGAGAGTGATGATCGCGTGGCCCACGCCGCGCTCCAGGAACCAGGCCGCCGCCCGCTCCGCCGACTCCAGGTCCGTGACCTGCACGCCGGTCAGCACGGTGGCCTCGCTCTCGTTCGGGGTCACGATGTCGAGGTACGGCCACACCTCGTCCGGCAGTTCCTGGGCGGGCGCCGGGTCCAGGACCACCGTCAGCCCGGCCGCCGCGCCCGCCCGCGCCGCGTGGCAGGCGACGTCCGTCCGGATCTCGAGCTGGAGCAGCAGGACGCCGACCCGGTCGCGGACGCGCTCGATGCTCTCGGTGACCATCGCCTCGTCGAGGGAGGTGTTGGCGAGCGGCGTGATGACGATGTCGTTCTCGCCCGACGCGTCCACGCGGATATGGGCCACGCCCGTGCGGCCCTCGACCGTGCGGACCTCGGTGAGCGTGACGCCGTGCGTCTCCAGGCCGGACAGCACGATGTCGCGGAACGGGTCCTGGCCCACGCAGGCGGCCATCCAGGTCGGCGCGCCCGAGTGGGCCGCGGACACGGCCTGGTTCGCGCCCTTGCCGCCGAGTACGAGGGTGAAGTCGTCGCCGAGCACGGTCTCACCGCGCCGCGGCAGCCGCTGGCTGAACGCCGTGACGTCCGCGGTGATGCTCCCGACGACGAGAACACCGGTGGGTTCCATGGGGGTTCCTCCAGATTTGGGGATGGGGGACCCGAGGGCACGGCCCATGTGCCGTGTCCTTGCGGGTGCGGGGTCGATCAGATCCCGGCGGGGTGCCAGACCGTCTTGGTCTCCATGAACGCGGTCATGCGTCTCGTTCCTTGGTCCTTCTCTGCTGTGAGCACGCGCTTGAAGTTCTCGGCCGCCGCCTGCTCGCAGGCCAGCGCCAGCTCGGGGGCTCCCACGCCGGTGAGGTCGAGCCCGTTGACGTCCATGTGCGCCGCCAGCCACGGGGCCAGCTCGGCCTGGTGCCCGGTGAGGATGTTCACGACGCCGCCCGGCAGGTCGGAGGTGGCCAGCCCTTCGGCGAACGTGATCGCGGGCAGCGGCGCCCGCTCGGAGGCGAGCACCACACAGGTGTTGCCGGTGACGATCACGGGTGCGACGGCGGAGACGAGGCCGAGGAGGGGGTCGGCGGGCGCGACGACCGCGACCACTCCGGCCGGTTCCGGGGAGGACAGGTTGAAGTACGGGCCCGCGACCGGGTTGGCCGATCCACGCACTGCGGCGATCTTGTCTGCCCAGCCCGCGTACCAGACCAGCCGGTCCACCGTGGCGTCCACCTGCTCGAGCGCCGCCTTCTTGCCGCCGCCCAACTCCTCGGCGAACTGCCCGCGCCGCCCCTCCAGCATCTCGGCGACGCGGTAGAGGATCTGGCCCCGGTTGTAGGCGGTGGCGCCCGACCAGCCGGGGAACGCCTTGCGCGCGGCCACCACCGCGTCGCGGGCGTCCTTACGTGAAGCCCTGGCGGCGTGCTCCGTTCTCGTCACGGGGTAGGACCTCCCGCTCTCCGAGCGCGGGAACGCTCCACCGATGAACAGCTTGTACGTCTTGCGCACGGTCACACGTCGATCAGACATCGAGGTAAGCCTCCAACCCGTGCAACCCGCCCTCGCGGCCGTAGCCGGATTCCTTGTAACCGCCGAAGGGCGAGGTGGGGTCGAACTTGTTGAATGTGTTGGCCCACACGACCCCCGCCCGCAGCTTGTCGGCCATCCACAAGATGCGCGAGCCCTTCTCCGTCCAGATCCCGGCCGACAACCCGTACGGGGTGTTGTTGGCCTTCTCCACCGCCTCAGCCGGCGTACGGAACGTCAGCACCGACAACACCGGCCCGAAAATCTCATCCCGGGCGATGGTGTGCGACTGCGCCACCCCCGTGAAGATCGTCGGCGGGAACCAGAACCCCCGCTCCGGCAACTCACACACCGGCGACCACCGCTCGGCCCCCTCCGACTCCCCGATCTGCGACAACTGCCGGATCTTCGCCAGCTGCTCAGCCGAGTTGATCGCCCCCACATCGGTGTTCTTGTCCAGCGGATCACCCACCCGCAACCTCGCCAGCCGGCGCTTCAACGCGACCAGCAACTCCTCCTGCACCGACTCCTGCACCAGCAGCCGCGACCCCGCACAGCACACATGCCCCTGATTGAAGAAGATCCCATTGACGATCCCCTCCACCGCCTGATCGATCGCGGCATCGGCGAACACGATGTTGGCCGCCTTGCCACCCAGCTCCAACGTCAGCTTCTTACCGGTACCGGCCACCGCCCGGGCGATGACCCGCCCCACCTCGGTCGAACCGGTGAAAGCCACCTTGTCCACATCCGGGTGGCCCACCACCGCCGCGCCGCTCTCCCCCGCCCCGGTCACGATATTCACCACCCCCGCCGGCAGATCAGCCTGCCGGCAGATGTCGGCGAACAACAACGCCGTCAACGGCGTCGTCTCGGCCGGCTTGAGCACCACCGTGTTCCCGCACGCCAACGCCGGCGCGATCTTCCAGGCCAGCATCAGCAGCGGGAAGTTCCACGGAATGACCTGCCCCGCCACCCCCAACGCCCTGGTACCGAACCCCGCGTACTCCAGCTTGTCCGCCCAGCCGGCGTAGTAGAAGAAATGCGCCGCCACCAACGGCACATCCACATCCCGCGACTCACGGATCGGCTTGCCGTTGTCCAGCGACTCCAGCACCGCCAACTCCCGCGCCCGCTCCTGAATGATCCGCGCGATCCGGAACAGGTACTTGGCCCGCTCCGCCCCCGGCAGCGCGCTCCACACCCCGAACGCCTTACGCGCCGCCCGCACCGCCCGATCCACGTCATCAGCCGAGGCGGTGGCCACCTCAGCCAGCGTCTCCTCAGTCGCCGGGTTGATCGTCTTGAACGGCGTGCCCGTCCCATCGGTGAACTCGCCGTCGATGAACAGCCCGTACGACGGCTTGACATCGACAATGTCGCGCGACTCGGGCGCGGGCGCGTACTCGAAGATCGCCATCACCTAGTCCAGAGTGAAGTAGTCGGGACCGGCATACCGGCCGGTGGCCAGCTTCTGCCGCTGCATCAGCAGATCGTTCAGCAACGAGGAGGCACCCAGCCGGAACCAGTCCGCAGACAGCCAGTCATCGCCGGCCGTCTCATGCACCAGCACCAGGTTCTTGATGGCGTCCTTGGTCGTACGGATCCCGCCCGCCGGCTTGACCCCCACCTGCCGGCCCGTCACCGCGCGGAAGTCCCGCACCGCCTCCAGCATGATCAACGTCACCGGCGGGGTCGCCGCCGGCGACACCTTACCCGTCGAGGTCTTGATGAAGTCCGCGCCCGCCAGCATCGCCAGCCAGGACGCCCGCCGCACGTTGTCGTAGGTGGCCAGCTCACCCGTCTCCAAGATCACCTTCAGGTGCGCGTCCCCGCAGGCGGCCTTGACCGCGACGATCTCCTCCACCACCTTCAGATAGCGGCCGGACAAGAACGCGCCCCGATCGATCACCATGTCGATCTCATCAGCGCCCGCCGCCACCGCCAGCGCGGTCTCGCTCACCTTCACCTCCAGCGAGGAACGCCCGCTGGGGAACGCGGTGGCCACCGAGGCCACCTTGACCCCCGACCCGCCCAACGCCTCGACCGCCACCGACACCAGATCGGGATACACGCACACGGCCGCCACGTGAGGGGCGCCGCCACCGGGATGGACGGCCTTGGCGCACATCGCCCGCACCTTGCCGGCCGTGTCGGCTCCTTCCAGAGTGGTCAGATCGACCATCGAGATGGCCAGGTCAATCGCCTGCGCCTTGGCCGTCGTCTTGATCGAACGGGTGCCCAGCATCGCCGCCCGCTGGTCCGCGCCGACCCGGTCAACCCCGGGCAGGCCATGCAGGAAAGCTCGCAACGCCGTCTCCGAAGAGGTCACGTCCGCGAGCGAGGTAGTCACAACGCTCATCGCGATCGGGTCTTTCTCGTGCGTGAGGGGGCCGGCCGCCCGCCCGGCGGGGCGGTGGAGGCACGCTCGATCAGCTTGGTGTCCAGGACGATGCGGCTGGCGCCGCCGCCGCTCTCGTCGGGGTCCAGCCGGCGCAGCAGCAGCCGCATGGCGAGCACGCCCTGCTCGAACATCGGCCGGTCGATGACGGTCAGCGGCGGCCGGAGCAGTGGACCGGTGTCCAGATCGTCGAAGCCGATCAGGCTGATCTGGCCGGGGATGTCGATCCGCATGTCGTGCAGCGCCTTGAGCACGCCCAACGTCATGAGGTTGTTGGCGGCGAAGATGGCGGTGGGCGGCTCGGGAAGCGACAGCAGGGACATCGTGAGCTGGTAGCCGCTGTGCTCCTTGAAGTCGCCGACCAGGTCGTACTCGGGCGGCACCTCGATGCCCGCCTTGGCGAGCGTCCCGACGAACCCCTCGCGCCGCAGCCGCCCCGGGGTGGTGTCCAGGGTGCCGCTGATCGCGGCCACCCGGGTGTGCCCGAGGGCGAGCAGGTGCTCGGCCGCCTGCCTGCCACCGCCGTCGTTGTCGACCAGCACGGCGTCGAACCGTTCGCCGCCGGCCAGATCGCGGTCCACGAACACCAGGGGCACGTCGGCGTCGTGGACGTGCAGCGGGGTCTCGTCCTGCTCGGTGGCGGGGGCGAGGATGACGCCGTCGACCCTGCGCACCATGTCCGCCAGCACGTCGTCCTCCTGCTCGCTGCTCTCGTCGCTGTTGGCGAGCAGGATGCGGTAGGGCTCCGTACGCGTGACGGACTCCATGCCCTTGACCACCGCGGCGAAGTAGGGGTTCGTGATGTCCGGGACGACGACGCCGATCGTGTTGGTGCGTCCGGACTTCAGCGACTGCGCCGCGGCACTCGGCCAGTAGCCCAGCTCGTCGATGGCGGCCTGAACCGCCTCGTGCGAGCGCACCCGCTGGCCCCGCAGGAAGCGCGAGACCGTGGCGGGAGAAACCCCCGCCCGAGCTGCCACGTCATGGATGGTGACCACGTGAGCTCCAAACTGAAATCGATGTCAGCGATGATGGCAGTAAGCGACCGCGGAGTGTCAATGGCATGTTTCCAACTCGTTACACGTTCAGCATTTCCCCAACTCAAGGTCATGCTGACCTCATGCCCGAGCATGGCCTACTGAAACCGTTATCAGTAGCTCCAGGCCCGCGTAAGACGCTGAAGCCGGCGATCTACCAGCGGTTGCGGGCCTCCTCCGCCCAGCCGGCGGTTTCCCGTTCGACGGGCGTGGGGCACACGTCGTCCATGTGTGTCCTCTCGAGGGAAACATGAGAGCGTGTCACGTTAGAACGTTATGTTAAGACTGATCCGTGAACAATCCAGGCCTCCGGCGGCGGCCGGTCCAGAAGCGCAGCATCGACAGGGTCGAACGCATCCTCGACGCCTGCGCCCGCCTTCTGGACGAGGTGGGCCTCGACGCACTCACCACGGCCGACGTGGCCAGGAGCGCCCGGGTGCCCGGCGGCACCATCTACCAGTTCTTCGACGGCAAGTCCGGCATGCTGCGCGAGCTGGCGCTGCGCAATCTCGAACTGCTGCTGGTACGGCTGCGCCGCCGCATGGCCGAGGAGGACGACCTCACCTGGCCGCGTGCGGCGGAGCTCGTCTTGACGGAGACGGTCGAGATGCGCAGGACCGTCCCCGGCTTCACCGTGGTCGACTTCGCCGACACCCGGCCCGGCGGATCGTCGTTCCTGCCGCCCGGCACCGTGAAGGAGAGCGGGGACGTGCTGGCCGAACGGCTCTACCACTTCGCGCTGAAGGAAGCCGGGCTGCCGCCGCTGCCCGACCCCTATCGCGTCATGCGGCTGGCCATCCAGGCCACGGCGGCCGCCCTCCAGCTCGCCTTCGCCGCCTCCCGGGAGGGCGACCCCGCCATGATCGAGCAGGGCCACAGGCTGCTCCGGGCCTACTTCGCCGACGTGGCGTCAGCCAAGTGCACGGAGCAGTGACCGCTCACGTCGCGTGCGGGCCGGCGCCGCCCTCACGTGCCTCCCGCAGCTTCCCCGTGGCGATGAAGTCCACCGCGATCCGGTAGAAGGAGGCGATCGATTCGCCTCCTTCCACCCCGTCGCGGAACTGCTTGCGCACCTTCGCGAACGGGAAGGCCCTGCTGCCGTCGGGAAGGAGCACGCCCCACCCGTCATCGTCCGACCTGTGCCAGCCGCCGCCCGTGGCGTCGGCGATGCATGCGCCCAGGAACGAGCCGAGCACGCCGACCAGACCGCCGACCTGCTCCAGGTCGAAGTCCGGCCGGGAACGCCAGCGCTCGATGAAGCCCTCGACCCACTCGACGGACTCCTGGTTGAGACCGAAGTTCACGTCACTCAGGGGCCCGAGCTGATCGATGGCGAGGCTGACGTTCGCCTCTATCCGCTGCAGTTCCTGTTCTTCCATCTGAGGATGGTCACATCCGCCGCATGTCCCGATCAATCCGATTTCCTGTTCTGCCAGCGCGACCGGTACTCGCGGGGCGACATGCCCTTCAGCTCCCGGAAGCGGCGGTTGAAGTTGGACAGGTTGGAATAACCGCAGTCGGCGGCGATGCCGGAGATGGAGCGGTCGGTCTCCCTCAACAGCCGGCACGCGGCGTCGACCCGCAGCATGTTGAGGTAGCCGGTGATCGTGGTGCCGGTGGTGCGGCGGAAGAACCGGCTGGCCGAGGCCGGGGCCAGGTGGGCGGCGCGGGCGACGGCTTCCAGGGTGACCGGCCCGGCGTACTCCTCGTTGAGCAGCCGTACGATCGCGTCGATGCGGTCCCGCGTGGATCCGTTCAGCACTGGGATGTGCTGGTCACCCGCCAGCGGGCGCGCCTCCGCGCAGCGTGACAGCCGGACGAGCGCGTCGATCAGCGCGAGGGTCCGCTCGGGCGGTGGCATCGCGCCGAACGCGCCGAGGTCCACGGCGTGTGGAGGAAAGCTCAGCCCCCGCGCCGAGCGTTCGAGCAGCGACGCCACGCCCGCGAACTCGGGGCGGTCGAAGAAGTCCCGCCCCAGGAAGTCCCGGCGGAACTGGGCGACGATCGCCTCGTGCCGGCCGTGGCCGGGCATCGACTGGTACGTGTGCGGCATCTGAGGGCCGATCAGGGTCAGGTCGCCGGGACCGTACTCCTCGACGCAGTCGCCCACGAATCTGGTGCCGGTGCCACGGGTGATCAGGGTCAGTTCGAATTCGCGGTGGAAGTGCCAGGCGAAGCGAAAGTGCGACGCCTGCCGCACGTACAGCTTCCAGGAGAGCTGGGAGGTGGCCTCGATGTGCTCGTAGATCGCGCGCACGGTGCTCCGTCGTCATGAAAGTATCGGAATCGGTCATCCGCTGTGTGGCCCGAAAGCGAGGATGCGGCGAGGCTGATCGCATGACGGTCACTCACCACGATCTCGAGTCCCGCTACGACCTCGACGCCGCCGCACTGCGTCACTTCAACGACAACGGCTTCGTGAAGCTGCCCGGCGTGCTGGACGCCGGGACTATCGCGGCGTACGAACCCGAGATCACCTCGAAGGTCATCGAGCTGAACACCCAGCACCTGTCCCTCGCCGAACGCGACACGTACGGCAAGGCGTTCCTCCAGGTCACCAACCTGTGGCGGCACAGCGACCTGGTCCGCGAGCTCGTCCTCTCCCCGCGCCTGGCCCGCATCGCGGCCGAACTGCTCGGCGTCGACGGCGTCCGGCTCTATCACGACCAGGCGCTGTACAAGGAGCCGGGCGGCGGGTTCACCCCCTGGCACGCCGATCAGTACTACTGGCCCCTGGCCACCGACCGCACCGTGACGGTCTGGATCCCCCTGCAGGAGACGCCTGCCGAGATGGGGCCGCTGGCCTTCGCCGCCGGCAGCCATCGTTTCGAGTACGGCCGTGACCTGCCCATCAGCGACGAGTCCGAGCGAGAGCTGCAGCAGGCGCTCGCCGCGCGGGACTTCCCGCACGTCGAGACGCCGTACCGGCTCGGCGAGGTCAGCTATCACCTCGGGTGGACGTTCCACCACGCCGCGCCGAACCGGTCGGACATCCCGCGCAGGGTCATGACCGTGATCTACATGGACGCCGACATCACGGTCTCCCGGCCGGTCAACGGCAACCAGCGGGCCGACCTGAGCGCGTGGCTGCCCGGGGCCGAGGTGGGAGCCGTTCCGGACACCCCGCTCAATCCCGTTCTGTATCGGGCGGGGTGACCGGCTCTCCGCCGGCGAACGACTCTGTCACTGCTTGACGGCGCCGGCGAGCCCGTTCACGAAGAACCTCTGCAGCACCAGGAAGATGGCGATGATGGGGGCGAGCGTGATGACGGAGCCGGCGCACAGCAGCGTCCAGTCGGTGGAGTTCTCGCCGATGAAGGCGTACATCCCGACGCCCAGGGTGCGTAGTTCGGGACGGGCGAGGGTGAACACGAGCGGGATGAAGAAGCTGTTCCACGCCGAGATGGCGGTGAACAGGCCGACCGTCGCCAGCATCGGCCCGGACAGCGGCAGCATGATCCGCCAGAAGACCTGGTGGAAGTTGGCCCCGTCCACCCGGGCGGCGTCCTCGAGCGAACGGTCGATCGCCCGGAAGTAGCCCATGAACAGGAAGGTGCCGAAGACGATCCCGCCGGCGGACTGCACGATGATGATCGACCAGAGGCTGTTGAGCAGGCCGAGCGCGTCCATGATGTCGAAGATCGGGATGATGGTGTACCCGTGGGGCAGGAACACCGTCCCCGCCACCGCGACCAGGACCAGCCCCTTGCCGGGGAACTCGGTGCGGGCCAGCGTGTAGCCGGCCATGGCGGTGACGAGCAATGTGATGATCACCGTGCAGACCGTGATGGTGAGCGTGTTGAGGAAGTACTGCCCGAAGGACGCCCCCTGCCAGGCCTGCCCGTAGTTCGACCACAGCGGCGTGCCGGGCAACGGGTTCAGGCCGCGGCCGAAGAACTCGTCGGTGCTCTTCAGCGAGCTGCCCAAGGTCCAGAGGAACGGGTAGAGCCAGGCGATCCCGCCGGCGAGGAGGAGCACGTGCGTCATCCACGGCGCGCGCCGGGTCATGCGCGGCCTCCCCTGCGCTTGACCAGCACCCGCAGGAAGAGGGCCTGGGCCACGGCGAAGACGATGAGCAGCACCCCGTAGAAGAACGAGGCCGCCGAGGCGAGGCCGACGTCCCGCTCGACGGTGGAGCCGCCGAACCCGCCGAACGCCAGGTGGTAGATGTAGGTGTTCACGACCTCGGTGGCGTAGTACGGCCCGCCGTTGGTGAGCACCTGCACGAGGTCGAAGACCTGGAACGAGCCGATGACCGACAGCAGCACGATGACGACCCCCACCGACCTGAGCATGGGCACGGTGATGTAGCGGAAGCTCGCGAAGGCGCCCGCGCCGTCGAGCCGCGCCGCCTCGTACAGCTCGTCGGGGATCGTCTGCAGACCGGCCAGGAAATACACCAGGTTGTAGCCCAGCGTGTGCCAGATCCCGACCCCGATGATGATGATCATCGCGAAATTCGGGTCGCCGAGCCAGTCGACATATTCATTTGTCAGGCCGAGCGACATCAGCACGTCGTTGACGACGTCGCCGAAATTGGAGAAAAGCAGCTGGACGACCACGCCGACGACCGCGGCCGACGTCACCACCGGAAGAAAGAAGAGCGTCCGGTAAAAGGTCCTGGCGCACAGCCGGCGATTGTTCAGCACCAGAGCGAGCGCGAGCGCCAGAACGAGCTGGACGGGCACCACGGCCAGCACGTAGAAGAACGTGTTGCGCAGGGCTCCCCAGAAGATGGAGTCCGTCAGCACCCGGGAGAAGTTGGCGAGCCCGACGAAGTCGCCGGGCTCGCCGATCCCGTCCCACCGGTAGAAGGTGTAGCCGAGCGACGCGACGATGGGATAGATCACGAAGGCCAGCAACAGCACCAGCATCGGCAGGACGTACAGGTACGACCAGCGCGCCGCGGCGATCCGCTGCCGCAGGCGGGACGCCTTTCCCGCGATCAGCGCACGGGGCCGGCCGACCAGTTGGATGTCCGTCATCACGTCATCCGCGCTTGGTCGTGTACGACTTGGCGATGTCCCAGTCAGCGAACACATAGTCGTCCATGCTGACCTTGAGCCCCTGCCCGCGGGCCTTCGACACGGCGTCGCTCAGGGCGCCGTTGAGACGGTCCTCGAGTTCCTTGAGCGCCTTGGGCGCGTCCTTGAGCTGGCCGGTGTAGATGCCCGCCGCGACGTCCGGGAGGTCCGGCTGGACCGGCGCCACCTCCACCTTGGCGATCTCCGGATTGCGGATCGCGGGCACCGGGCCGACGAGTGCCGTGCTCGCCATGGCCACGTACTGCTTGAACGTCGGCGAGCTCACGCCGGCCGGATCGTTGTTCTCCGGGTAGACCGACAGGCCGTAGCCGCCCTGCACCCAGCGCTTGCCGGCCTCGCGGCTGTAGAACCAGTCGAGCCAGGCCCACGCCTGGTCCGGGTTCTTGGCCTTGGCCGAGATGCCCATCAGGTAGCTGCCTGGGGCTCCGTAGAAGAAGCCCTGCGGGGTGCCGCTCGGCGACGGGAGCGTCATGAGGCTGTAGTCCTTGAAGCCGGCCTCCTCCCAGGGCGCCTGGTTCCACACGCCGCCGACGATCATGCCGAACCGGCCCTTCGAGAAGAACGCCCTGGCCTGCTCGTCCGAGATGCTCATCGAGTTGGGGTAGATGAAGCCTCGGTTCTTCCAGTCGAGGAGGAGGGCGAGGAAGTCGGCGTAGTTGCGGTCGGTGCCGTACGTCCATCTGCCCGTACGGTAGTCGACCGACTGCGTGCCCCCGGGCGAACCGGCGCCCCGGCAGAACAGCTCGATCAGCCACGGCAGGGCCCCCTTCTGCGCGTTGCCGAAGCCGAGCCCGAAGACCTTGCCGCCGCTCTTGCTGGTGATCGCCTCGGCGGCGCGGGTGATGTCGTCCCACGTCTTCGGGATGAGGACCGTCCCGTCGGGGTTGGTCAGGCCGGCCTCCTTGAAGACCCCGTTGTGGATGTAGAGCTGTAACGCCGGCGCCAGGCCGCTGAAGGGCGCGGAGTAGACCTTGCCGCCGAAGATGTTGACGCCCTCGACGAAGCTGTTGCCGGGGAACCTCGACCGCCACTCGGGGGTGGCCCACTTGTCCAGGGGCATCAGCCAGCCCTCGCCGACGTGCACCTCCAGTTTCGGCTTCGTGGGCAGCAGGAAGACGTCGGGGGCGGTGTCGCTGCGGAACGCCAGCGCCACGAGGTCGAGGTACTTGTCGGTGACCTGGGTGGTCTTCTTGATGGTGGCCTTGCCGTTGGCCTGCTGGAAGAGCTTGATCTCGTTGTCCACCCACGGCGCCTGGCTGACGTACCAGTCCCAGTACGCCAGCGTGGTGCCCGACGCCGGGCCGGCGTCCTGCGGGGAGTCGCCGCAGCCGGCGAGGAACGCGGCCCCGCCGGCGGCGACGGCGGCCTGCAGGAGTTGCCGGCGGCTGAGCTGAATGGCTGACATGGTCTTTCCTTTCGATGTGCCGGGGCCGGCCGGCTGGATGTGCCGAGGTCAGCCGGCCCCATGTGCTGGTGTCAGCCGACGACCACCGTGATCGCCTTGCCGGCGATGGTCGGCATCGAGACGGCGACCTCCTTGGTGACGCCGCCGGCCGTGACCTTCACGGTGTAGTCGCCGAGGAAGCCGCGCACCGTGGTCGATCCGGTCGACCCGGTCGTGGCCGACGCCTTCGTCCACCACTTGCCGTAGATGAGGTCGCGCCAGGCCAGGGCGTTCGGCTTGGGCGTGTAGTCGGTCCGGAACAGGGCTCTCTTGGGATCCCAGGTGTCGCCCTCCCAGAACCCGAAGGTGCTGACCCCGGTGACTTGCGGCATGCTGAACATCGTGGTGAGGAAGTCACGCGTGTAGTCGGCCTGGAGCTGCTCGTCGGTGGTGCCCACGTCGAACTCGGTGATCGCGACGGGCAGGCCGATCCCGGCGAACTTGTTGATCAGCGTGACCAGGTCCGCCGGAGGGGTGAGCTGCTCGCCGGCGAAGTGTCCCTGGATGCCGATGCCGCCGATGGGCGCCCCGCCGTCCTTCAGCGAGCGGACCAGGGCCGAGAACTGGTCCTGGTGGCGGACCTCCCAGCCGTTGTCCTCGATGATGTCGTAGTCGTTGAGGTAGAGCTTCGGGCCCGGGTCGGCCTGCCGGGTCAGCCGGAACCAGCGGTCGATCTCGCCGTCGCCGAGCACGTTCTGCACGTCGTGGTTGGCGTACGGCTCGTTGACCACGTCCCACTCGTCGATCTTGCCGGTGAGCGTGCCCACCTCGTCGGTGATGTGGGTGTCGATCCTGTTCCGTAGCGCGGCGGGGTCGTCACGGAGACCGCAGACGTCGGAGGGCATGTTCCCGCACGACGGCCAGATCAGGGTGTGCCCGCGGACGAACAGGCCGTTGTCGCGCCCCCACTGGAGTGCGGGAAGGGTGTAGGTGTTCCGCTCGGTGAGGTTCTCCCAGTGGTTCCACTTGAGGTTGTTGCCGAGCGTGAACTGGTTGAAGTTGGCCAGCAGCGTGTCGCGGTATTTCTGCCCCGCGGTGTTCTGGGTCATCAGGCGCACGCCGTCGGCGGCCGAGCCGAACTTGAACGCGTGCCCGGTCATGTCCGCCTGGACGGTGGCGCCGGGGACGAGGTGGCCCTGGGAGTCGACGACCTTGACGTAGAGGTTGCCCTTGCGGTTCCGTTCGATGCGGTCGTCGGCGGCCGCCCGCCAGGACGCCGCCGATTCGCGACCGGCATAGGTGGACGCCGGCCAGCCGGCTGGAGTCCCGGGTCCGTACCGGAGCACCGACACACCCGCGATCTGCAGCACCTGCGGGCCGTAGCCGAGCCAGAAGTTGATGCGGACCTGCCCGGCCGCGTAGTCGGCGGCCATCCGGAACGGCAGCTGGAACCGCTGCCAGACGGATCCGAACTTCATCGCCGCCTGGGTGGACTTGGTGTAGCCGCCGCCGTTCTGCTCGAACACGAAGTGGGCCAGGCCGGATCCGTACGCGGTCGGCGTGACCGACCGCGCCCAGAAGGTGGCCAGCATCGCCTCGCCCTTGACCGTGGGCAGCGCGGATGGGGCGCCCACGCCCAGCGAGTACTCGCCGTCGAGTCCGGACGTGCTCGGTTGCCCGGTCACCGTTACCTGCAGCGCCTTGTCGAAGTCGGGCTGCCCCTGCACGGCGACGATCTTGGTCTGTGGTGCCGGGCTCCCCGTGAACTGGGTGAACGATTCGAGGACGTCGGCCGGCATGATCTCGGTCGGCGAGTCCGCGGCGGCCGGGGGCGCCGCCGGTCCCAGCGCCGCGACCAGCGCCAAGGCAATGGCGTACGCCGGCCGGCGCCGTGCCTTCGTGAAGCGACCCATGGCAGGGTCCTCTCTTTCGACGGGCAGGGGGGATCGCGACCGGTGCCCCGAGGGCGCCGGTCTTTGCTTCGTCGATGTGAATGTGCGTCCGGCGGCAGGCGTCAGCCGGGAGCGGGGCCCGTGCTGTCCCGGACGACGAGAGTGGTGGGCAGGTGGACGCGGGCGGGCGGCGGCGGGCCGTGCTCGCCCGGAGCGGAGCCCTCGCCGGACTCGGGGGAGATCGCGGCGAGCAGCATCCGGGCCGCGTGCTCCCCCATCGCCTCGAACGGCTGGCTGACCGTGGTGAGGGCGGGCTTGACGTGTGCCGACGACGGTATGTCGTCGAATCCGACCACGGACAGGTCCTCGGGCACCCGCAGGCCGCGGTCGGCGGCGGCCTCCATGGCGGCGTAGGCGGTGACGTCGTTGTGCGCGAACACCGCCGTCGGCCGGTCGGCGCGACCCAGTAGCTCGCGCACCAGCTCACGGGCTCTGGGTGGCTCGAACCCGCTCTGCAGGGTGAGCGAGACCTCGACCGGGACTCCGGCCTCCGTCAGCGCGTCCTCGTAACCGCGCTGCCGGTCCTGGCAGCACGGGTACGTCATCGGTCCGGCCAGCGAGGCGACCCGCCGGTGGCCCAGCTCCAGCAGGTGGCGGACCGCGCCGTACGCGCCCTCGTAGTTGTCGGCCTCGACCGACGGCAGGTCGAGGCGGGAGCCGAGGGTGTTGATGAGGACCACGGGCACTCCCTGCTCGTGCAGGTCGAGCAGCGGTTTCATGGTCTGGTCCTGGCTGATGACCAGGACGCCGGCCGACAGTCCCGAGGCGAGCATGCGGTCGATGACCGGCCCGTAGTCGTGGTCGTTGGTGCTCGTGTAGAGGATGATCTCGTACGGCGTGCGCTCGATGACGGAGGCGACTCCGAAGTTCAGCGGGGCCACCATCCGCCACGTCAGCCCGGGCACGATCATGCCGATGAACGGCGGCCGTCCCTTCGCCAGCGCGCTCGCGGTGGCACTGGGCACGTAGTTGTGCCGCGTGATGACCGCCAGCACGCGCCGCCGGGTCGCCGGATCGACCCGCGGGCTGTTGTTGATCACCAGCGACACCGTCGATTTCGATACGCCGGCCAGGCGTGCGATATCGCGGATCGTGATTTTCTCCATGCACGTTCCTCAGCTGCCCGGCTTTTGTCAAACCGGTCCAACACTTGTCAGGAACGTAGCGCTGGACCGGTTCGATGGCAATACCTGAACGAAAAACGGGAGTAACTCGGCCGTAACTCTTGCGACGAATACGGCCCGATGTCAGCATCGGTCACGAGCGCCCGGACCGCCGGTCGTCCGTGCCCTTCGGAGAGATCTCCCACCCAGCCACCCTCAGGCAAGGGGTTGACGCATGCCTTATTCCGTTGACGAGTTCGCCTTCGACCTGCGCCAGAACATGGCGCCCGGCGACACCTGGGTCACCAGCGGCTGGACCACGGTCCACGCTCCGCCGGGGTCGGTGTGCGGGGCCGGCGGGTGGTTCGCGCCGCCGTACGCGGCACCCGACGCGCGGCTGGCCGTCGAGCTGGACGTGGACGGGCACCGGATCGCTGACGGCGCGGCGCCGGGCGTGGCCGGGGTGGGCCTGCTCTATTCGGGTGGCTCCTGGCGGCCCGGCCGGATCGTCAGGAACGGCACCTACCACCGCCGCCACCAGGGGAAGCTGACCTCGCTCCGGGTCCAGAGCACCCTCACCCCGCTGTACGGCCAGGCGGGGTTCGTCCTGGAGGTGGAGATCACCAATCGGGCCGGACGGGACGTCACCGTGGCCCTGCATCCGCGCGCCGAACCCGGCGGTCCCCGTCGCGTCCCGCTCGCCGAATGGGGCTGGGTCCCGCCGACCCCTGGTCCGAAGGCCGTGAGCACGGGCCAGTGGACCTGGCAGGCCGGGGACGTCAGCGTCGAGCTCTCCCACGAGGGGCTCCGCCAGGACGTCCCGGCGGGCGGTACCACGGTGTTCGCGCTGGCCGTCCGCGCCGGTGCAGGCATGCCGTCCGGGCGGCCGCGGGAGCTGGCCGCCGAGGCGACCGTGCGGTCGGAGTACCGGCTGGCCCGGGCCCTGGCGCGCGTGCCGCGGCTGTCCAGCGACATCCCCGGGCTGGAGGCGTACTGGCGCGGCTCACTGACCAGCGGGCTGGTCTGCCTCTGGGACAACCCCGGCTTCATCACCTCGCCCTTCGTGGCCACGTCCGGCGTGGACGGCGGGGCGCTCTGCGCCTACGCGTGGGACACCGGCGGGTACGCCCCGCACCTGCTCACTCTCATGCTCGGCGACGACACCACCGGTGTCCTCGAATCGATCATGAAGGTGGATCTCACCCGGCACTACGCCATCGCCCCCGACGGCACGGGCCTCGGCGTCCCGTACGCGTACAGCGGCTGGTCCCTGGTCACCCTCGCCACCGCCGTCGCCGCCCACCTCGGCATCTCCCCCGCCCTGGTGACTCAGCTCCATGACCTGGTCGAGGGTCTGGACGCCCGCTTCACCCCAGCGGGAGTGCTGCGCGACTACGGCAGCCAGTACAACCTGCTGGAGATGCGCAGCACGGGCTGGGAGCACGTGGTCGCCAGCCCCAACGCCGAACGCGCCTGGTGCCTCGACCGGCTGGCCGAGCTGGCCGAGGTGTCCGGCGCGCGGCTGCCGGTCGACGACCTGCGCTCCCGTGCCCGCGACATCAGGGGCGCTATCGCCCGCGAACTGTGGGATGAGCGCGAGGGCTGGTTCCGCTGCCGCTACCCCGACGGGCACACCGAGCTCGTCCAGCACGTCCAGGCGTTCGACGCGATGCGGAACGGCGCCTGCACACCGGAGATGGCCCAGGCCATGCTCGGGCGGCTGCGTGACGGCTCCTTCCTCGCGCCCTACGGCGTCAGCGCGGTGGCCGCGGACGACCGGCTGCACTACGAGCTCGGCGACACCGACTGGTCAGGCGGCGGTGCGTACACGGGAGAAGGCCCGCAGCTGGCCCTGACGCTCTGGGAGCAGGGTGAGCCGTCCCTCGCCTGGGATGTCATGCGACGACTGCTCTGGATGGGGCGGCACTTCCCGTACTACCCCCAGGAGCACTACTGCGACCGCCCGGCGGCGCCTCCCACAGGGCGGCGGGTCAACATCGTCGCCGGGCTGGCCGGTGCGGAGGCGATCCTGACCGGGGCCGCGGGCGTGCGGTTCCAGCTCGACGGCAGCCTGGTCGTCGTCCCTGCCGCGCTCCCCGACGGGGACGTGGAGCTGACCGGTCTGACCTACCGGGGGCGCACGATCGACATCTCGACCGCCTCAGGCGTCGTCACCGTCGACGGCCGTCCCCGGAAGGCCGGCGAGGTGATCGAGTGACGTCGGTGCCGGGTTGCCGGGCCGCACCGGCCAGAGCCGCGGGCACACGGCGGGGTCGGCGTAGTCGGGCCGGCCCTCGGGGTCACGACGGACGAGGTCGTCGTTGCCGTGCCGGGTCCGGAGGCTGGGGTGGTTGTCGCCCGGCTGGAGGTGAACGGCCAGCGAGCGGCGCGGCCGCCCGCTCAGGTTGGGGCCGCTGCCGTGGACCGTGCGGCAGTGATGGAAGCTGACCGCGCCGCGCGGGATCTCCGGCACGACCACCTCGACGTGCCGCGAGCCGCGCAACCGGTCCAGGGTCGAGAGGTCGGAGTCGAAGAAGTCGAGCCCCACGTCGTCCGGCCACAGGTGGCTCGCGTCCACGAACGAGATCCCGCCCTCGGCCTCGCCGACGTCGTGGAAGGGCACCCAGGCGGTGAGCATCTCCGTGCTCTCGCAGCTCAGCCAGTACTGGCGGTCGGTGTGCCAGCCCACGTTCACACCGCCCGCCTCGGGCAGCGCGGACTCGGGCGGCTTGTAGAGCAACTGGTCGTGCCAGAGGCGGATCTCCCCCGCGCCGCTGAGCCGGGTTGCGCACGCGGCGATCAGCGGGTACCGGACGAGCGCCGCCAGTTCGTCGACGACGAGCGAGGCGTAGTCGTTCTTCCGCAGCCCCTCGCCGTGCTCCGGCCGCCAGCCGCCGAGGGGCCGGACGCCGGGCAGCGGCCGGTCGGTGTCGCCCGCGTACAGCCGCGCCATGCCTGCCTCCGCGGCGTCGAGCACGCCCGCGGGCACGATCGGCCCGGAGATCCAGTAGCCGTGGGCACGGTAGAACGCCACGTCCTCGTCTGTGGGGAGCAGATGATCCATCATGGTACGGAACGGTACGTTCAAGGCCCGTCGCCGGGCGTTCACCAGAGCGGCGAATACGTATACGATCACGGGGTGATCCGCCCGGCCGGGCTGAGAGCGGGCTTCCACGCCCACCTCGCCGGGGCCGGCGTGCCGGGGCTCGTGCACGCCGGAGACCAGCGGGCCCCGTCGTCATGGCTCATCTCCGAGCACCGCCACGAGGTGTGGGAGCTCTACCTCCAGACGGACGGCCCCCCGACGAGGTGGCGGATCGGCGACGCCGAGTACGAGGTGCCGCCAAACGGGCTGCTGATCGTGTCCCCGCACGTGGCGCACCACATGACCCGGCCCGCCGACACGGTCTGGCAGTTCATGTTCGCCGCCTTCGACGCGCCGCTCCTGCTGCCCGAGGTCCCCTGGCACCGGTTGCCGTCCTTCGTGGCGGACGCTGCCTCCGCCGTCACGCCCTTCGAGACGTTCCTGCGTGAGGTGACCACGACGCGGGCGCTGCGCGTCCCCGGGCTGCGGGCCAGCGCTCAGCACCTGCTCGTCGAGGTGGCCCGGCTGCTCACCCCGGGCGACGCGACCGGGCGGCTCCGCCTGCACCCTGCCGTGGCCCACGTCCTACGCCTGCTGGAGACCCGCTATGCCGAGCGCCTGCCCCTGTCCGCACTGGCCAGGGCGGCCGGGCTCTCGCCGTCGTACCTGGCCGAGCTCTTCACCGCCCAACTCGGTGTGAGCCCCGCCCGCCACCAGGCGCGCCTGAGGATCCGCCGGGCCAGGACCCTGCTCGCCGAGACCCGGCAGAGCATCACGTGGATCGCGGCCGAGCTGGGCTTCTCCTCACCTCAGCACTTCGCCACCGCGTTCCGGTTCCACACGGGCATGACACCGCGCGAGTACCGCCGCGTCACCCAACTGTCGGATCCTGCACCGCCGAGGCCCGAGGTGGCCGGCGGCCGGCTCAGTCCTCCTGGGCCGGCATGCGAAGGACGAAGCGGGCGCCGGTATGGGAGTCCTCGATGGTGAGCGTGCCGTGGTGCGCCTTCGCGATCTCGCGGGCGATCGGCAGGCCGAGTCCGGAGCCGCCCGCGTCCCGGCTGCGCGAGTCGTCCAGGCGGGCGAAGCGCTGGAAGACGATTTCGCGCTGGTCGTGCGCGATGCCCGCGCCGTCGTCGAGTACCTCCAGCACGGCCTCACCGTCCTGCTGCCGAACCGTCACGATGATGTGTGACTCGGCGTGCCGCTCGGCGTTGTCCAGCAGGTTCGTCAGCAGGCGGGCCAGCTGCAACCGGTCGCCCGTGACGACCACGTCCGACTGCAGGTTGGGGATGACACGTTTGGAGCGCGGCCTGGCGATCTCAGCGGCGGCCAGCTCGCCGAGGTCCATGGGTTCGCGGCGGTCCGGGGCGCCCGCGTCCAGCTTGGTCAGCGTGAGCAGGTTGGTGACGATGGCCTGGAGCCGATCCAGGCTGGTGAGCACTTCGTTGCCCGTCGCCTGCCAGTCGGTGTCCTCGGGATGGAGCAGGGCCCCCTCGACCTGGGTGCGCATCGCGGTGATCGGGCTGCGCAGGTCGTGCGAGGCGTCGCCGGCGAACCTGCGTTGCTGCTCTATCGCCGTCTCCTGCTGTTCCATCGCCGCCTCCAGCTGTTCCAGCGTCTGGTTGGCGGTCTCGGCCAGTGCCCTGATCTCGTCGTCGTTCTCCGGCACGGGGACGCGCATTCCGCCGCCGCCCGCGGTGATCTCGGCCAGCTTCTTCCTGATGCTGTCGACGGGCGCGAGCGTCCTGGCCACGACGTGTGACACGCCGTACCAGGTCAACGACACCAGCAAGATCATTAGGCAGATCTGAAAGATGATCACTTTCGGGCTGACGTACCAGGGCACCGCCGGGTCGAAGGCGTAGATGACCCATGCGCCGTCCGGCTGGTACGCGTGCAGGGCGACCGCGATCTCGCACCGGCCGGGGAATCCGCGCAGGTCGCAGATCTCCGCGACGTCGTTGGCGTGGTCCCGATGCGGGATCTCCCTCGTGAGAGGGGGCAGGCCGGCCAGGTTCGGCGTCGAGGAGACCACGCGCCCGGCCGGGTCGACCACTTGGACGCCGTCGAGGCCGTCGGAGGTCACCCGCGGGGCAAGCTGGTTCCGCTTGACCAGGAGAAGCACGCGCAGCGCCTTGCTGGACACTTCCTGTGCCTCGGCATCGGCGACCTCGTTCCGGAGGGCGTACAGCACGAAGGCGCTGACGACGATGTTCAGCAGCAACATGGCGATGCTGGCGAAAAGTGCCAGCCGTGTACGCAGCGACCGGCGCAAACGTGTGCTCACGCGCCTTCCCCCGGCATTCAGGGGATCACATTCGTCGCGTTCGTCGCTAATCAAGGGAGATTCCCCGACAAAGACAGACAACCGTTACGGAGCAGGCATCGAGCTGATGGTGGAGTAAGCGCCCGTCATAGGACAGGTCGAGACCACGTCAGCACTCGTCCCGCCGGTGTCGCGCCGTCCCTGGCGCTCCCCCGTCCCGTGGCTAGATGGCAGCGGAATTGATCTTCGTACTGAGGGCCGTTGGGACAAGTTGATGACCAAGGTAGGACGAATTGCAACCGGCGTGGGCCTGCTCGCCGCCCTGTGCGTGCCGGGTCAGGCCGTCGGCACTCCCGTAGGGGTGGCGATGCCGGGACCGGTCACGGCGCCGCCGGTGTTGGACCTGGAGCTGGACGGCGATTCGCTCTCCCTCCGGGACGCCTTCGCGATCCTCGAGGGCCGTCCCGTGACGGCGCACCTCGCGGCGGCCGCGCAGGCGAACATGAGCAGAACGCGGGCCGGAGCGCTGGCGGCCCTGGACGACCAGCGGGTGTACGGCTGGAACCAGGCGCTCGGGCCGCTGAAGGACCGTCCGCTCTCCCCCGAGCAGGCGGAGCAGTTCCAGCGCAACGTCCTGCGCTCCCACGCCGCGGGCGTCGGGGAGCCCCTGCCCGACAACGTCGTCAGGCTGGCCCTGATCCTCAAGGCGAACCAGATGGCCAGAGGAACGTTCGGGGTGCGGCCCGAGGTGCCCCAGCGTCTGCTGGCCATGGTCAACGCCGGGGTCGTGCCGCGGATGCCGCAGATCGGCTCTCTGGGCACCGGGGACCTGCAGCCGCAGGCGGCGGCGGGGCTGGCGGCGCTCGGCGAGGACGCGCCCGTGCGTTATGGAGGTGAAGAGGGCCCCGCCTCCGAGATGCTGCCGAAGGCCGGGCTGCCCAGGGACTTCACCTTCGAGGCCGGGGAAGCGCTGCCCATCATCAGCGGCAGCACCGTACTGGCCGCCACGCTGATGGACGCCGTGCACCGGGCCACCGTGCTCGCTGACCAGGCAGAGGGCGCCTTCGCCCTGTTCATGGAGGCGACCAGGGCCGAACGGGGATCGCTCGACGCACGTACCCACAAAGAACGCCACATCCCCGAGGAGAACGCGGTCGCCGCGCGGCTGCGCGCGATGGTGGAGGGCTCTGGCTGGATGACGGAGGAGGGCCGCGAGCGCCTCGATCCGGCGAACTATCACCCGCGGGTCCAGGACGCGGTGTCGGTGCGGGCCGCGCCGCACATCATGGCCGGGTTGCGGCACGTGATCGACGACGCGCGCCAGGCTCTGGTACGGGAGGCCAACTCCTCGACCTCCAACCCGCTGATCTTCAAACGCAAAGAGGGCCCGGGGTACGAGTTCGTGATGGGCGGCAACTGGGACGGCTCCGTCATGGGGCATCTCGCCGACACCCTGAACGCGGAGATCACCGACATCGGGGTGCTGTCGCAGGAGCTGTCAGGGCGGCTGCTGTCCCCCAGGTGGAGTTACGATCTGCCGGCGAACCTCGCCGGCGGGACTGTCGGGCTGAACTCCGGGATGGTCCAGGTGCAGACGGTCGCCGCGGCCCTGATCCCGGAGATGCAGGCCAGGGCCACGCCGGCGGGGACGCTGTCCCGGCCGGTCAAGGACGGACAGGAAGACCACAACACGATGGCGATGGCCTCCGTCCGGCACCTGCACGAGAACCTCGACCGGCTGGAAATCGTCCTGGCGGTCCAGTACCTGATGGCGGCCCAGGGCATCGACCTCATCGCGGAGAAGATGTCCGGCTTGGCGCTCGGCACGACGACGCAGAGCCTCCTGGCGGAGATCAGGAAGCACATCGCGCCCCTGGGCGAGGATCGCTATCTGACCCCTGACTTGGAACGGGCCATCTGGCTGGTGCACAACGGGTACCTGACGCCGTCCGTCGCCCGGTGACGTACAGGCTCTTGACGGCGCGTGTAAGGTTCTCGAAGTGCCTGATCAGCAGTCGCGACAAGGGTGATTCGCATGTCATACCCCTCCCATGATCGCTATGACTCCCGCCCGGGACGGGCCCGGCCCAGGGTGAATCCAGCGCGAGTGTGGGGAGGCGGCGTGGCCGCCGCCGTGGTGGCCGCACTGATCGTGGTGGTCGGAGTCATGATCAGCAAGAAGCTCCTCGGCATCCGCGTCCTCACCCCCGACGGGGCAACCGCCTACGGCAGCGCGGCGACCACCGGTTACGCGATCTCGGCCGCCGTCGTCGCGCTCGTCGCCACGCTGCTGCTCTACATCCTGATGCTGTCGACCCCGGAGCCGACCAAGTTCTTCAGCTGGATCGGCGGGCTCTGCACCGTCATCATCACGTTCCTGCCGTTCATGCACTCCGCCGATCTCATCCCGCAGATCGTCACGGCCGTCATCAACCTGATCATCGGCATCGCCATCCTCTCGCTGCTGGCGTCGATCGGGCGTACGGCCATCGAGGAGGTGCCGGATCCGGGACCGTACCCGTACGAGCAGCCCCGCGGGTACGAACAGCCCCGCGGGTACGAGCAGCCTCGGGGCGGGTACGAGCAGCCTCGTGGATACGAGCAGCCGAGGCACGAGCAGCGGCCGCGTGACTACGAGCAGCGCCGACACGAGCGCCGGGACTACGACCCGTACGACTGATCGGGCGTTCGCAGGCATCACCCATCATGGCCTTATGAGCGAGGAGCCCCTGGCAGGGGGGAACAATGCCGTGGAAGTCGTGCGTGCCGGTGACACGGTTCGCCGCACGCGCGACAACCGGGCCGACTTCGCCGCCCAAGTACTCACCCACCTGGAGCACGTCGGCTACCCCCACGCTCCGCGCTACCTGGGCATCGACGAACAGGGCCGGGACATCCTGACTTTCGTCCCGGGCACCACCACCGACCATCCCACGCAGCGAGCACCCGGCGCTTATGCGCGCGGAGGCCGCATGCTGCGCAGCCTTCACGAGGCAACGACCGGACACGCCCTGGCAGCCGGCCAGGAGTGCGTCATCCATGGCGACCCCGGCCCCTTCAACACCATTTTCCAGAACGGCCTGCCGGTCGCCTTCATCGACTGGTCATCCTGCCGCCCCGGCAATTGGCTCGACGACCTGGGCTACATGGCATGGACCTGGTGCATCCAGTCCGAAGGTCACGTACCGATCAGCCAACAGGCCCTGCATCTGCGTGAACTCCGCGACGGTTACGGCGCCGTCGCCCCAGAACCACTCCTGGACGCGATGACGCGCCAGCAGACCGGCATCGCCGAGACGGAAGCCGCCAACATCGACAACCCGAAGATCACCGCCGCCCGTCGCCGCCACGCCGAAGCAGCCGTCACCTGGGCCACCAATGACCGCCGGCTCATTCGCCGGCACACGGAGCTCCTGCTGTCTGCGCTGCGGTAGGAGAAGATGAACAAATTGACGGCGAGGAGCGCTGGGTGAAAATCACTGACGCCGATGTCCGCTGGCTCGCCCACGGGTGGGAGTTGGGCGACGTATGGTGTCTGACCTTCGTACGGGGTCTCGACGAGGCAGAAGCACTAAGGCGGTTGGGCGCCGCAGAGGAGAGCATCCGTCCGCTGAGCTACAGGGAACTGACGGATGAAGGACTGTTCCCTCGTACGGTTCTGGCCGGGCGCCTTGAGGGTTGGGCCGTGCTCATCGAGCGAAACGGCAGCGAGGCGACAGAACCCGATGCCGTGCGAGCGCTGTCGGCCGGAACGGATCTCGTATCCGTATCCCGGCATGACTACGCGACCGATCTGTTCGTATATGCCGTTGACGGGGATCGGCTGACTTCCTTCGATCCAAGGAAACCTGCATGGCGGTACGGCAGCGATCCGGATCGCCTGCTGGGCAAGATGCGGGATGTGGGCGTGAGCGGAGCACTGATGCTCGCGGCCCAGCTGAGCGGCGTCGTGTTGACCCGGGAAGTATTGAACGGACCGCTTGTGGGCGGTGTTGTCGGCTCTCATGTCGACGACACCCTGGAAGAGGGTGCTGGGCGACCA
Source organism: Nonomuraea sp. CA-141351 (assembly GCF_050944675.1). Lineage (NCBI taxonomy): Bacteria > Bacillati > Actinomycetota > Actinomycetes > Streptosporangiales > Streptosporangiaceae > Nonomuraea > Nonomuraea sp. CA-141351. The sequence continues at coordinate 4,842,044 of NZ_CP191982.1, read as the reverse complement.
GAGACAATATCGCACACGGCCGTCGATCTCTTTGCGGCGATCCGACGAGATGAGGAGCAGGGGTAAGCCACCGCGCGGCAGGCACGCACCTAGCCCGAGGCGGTGTCAGACGTGCGGGTGGCGTGCTGCGAACAGGATGTGGGTGCCGCCGTCCAGGCATCCGGGCTCCTGGCAGGCGGTCACCTCGTGCTCCAGGAAGCGGGCCCACCGGGAAGGGTCGGCTTCCAGTACGGCGAGCGCGTCCAGGTCGCCCAGGGAGGCCCAGTTGCTGGCGCTCGCCGCCACGATCTCGGCGTCCGCGGCGCGGACCAGGGCCGCCAGGTCGCGGTAGCGGAACATCTGGCACACGTGCGTGTCGATGCCCTGGCCGGATTCGTGGCGCAGGTCGCCGGTGCGCAGGATCCGGTCGTTGGCGTCCTCGCCGATGGTCTCGGCCACCTTGACCACGCCGGGGAGAAAGTGCCGCCAGGCGCCAAGCAGCGACATGACCGAGCCGACGACCAGCCCACCTGACCGGGTGATCCGCAGCAGGCCGCGCATCGCCTCCTCGGCGTGCTCGAAGGTGTACGACAGCGGCCCGCCGTACGCGAGCACCAGGTCGAACTCTCCGTCGGCGTACCGGCTGGTGTCGCAGATGTCCAGAACCTCCCGCCGTTCCACGGCGGCGTCGCTCGCGCTGCCCCGCAGGTGTTCGGCGTTGAGCGCGAGCTGGACCGGGGAGAGGTCGGTGACCACGACGGTCGCGCCGAGGGCGGCCAGTTCGATGGTGAACCGGCCGGGGCCGGCGCCCACCTCCAGCACCCGGTCGCCCGGCCCGACGAAGCGGGTCAGGAAGCGGCGGTGGATCTCCAGGCTCACCCGGCCCCGGACATCGCCTGTGAGCCGGTCCCACTCGGCGTCACCGAACTCGTCGAAGTAGCGCCGCACATGTTCCCGCGACTCGATCGTCATGGCGAGCATGATTGCAACCGTGCCCCCGGACGTCGACTGAATTTCGGGTCGCGAGCACGGAGTTCCCCCAGCATGCCGCACCGGCAGATGGTCGGCGAGAGCGCCGCAGGCCGGCGCAGGTCCAGCCCGCAAGCCGGACGGCGCGCCCTACTGCATGCTGCGCCGGCCGGCGTACAGTCCCTCGTTGCGAGGACCAGCTTCCGGAAGTCCGCCTTCTCCCGGGCCGCGCGGGACCGTGGGCCGAGCGGGGTGGACTATCGGCAGATCGGCCTCCACCCATGCGTCGAAGCCGCCGATGACGTCGGTGGCGTTGTGCAACCCGAGTTCCCGTAACGCTGCCGCGGCCAGCGAGGATGAGTACCCCTCGGCGCAGATCACGATCCAGTGGATGTCGTGGGAACGTGCCTCGGGGATGCGGGACTCGCAGGTGGGATCGAGCCGCCATTCGAGATGGTTGCGTTCGATGACGACGGCTCCGGGTATCTCGCCCGCGGCCCGGCGCTGAAACTCGGGACGGGTGTCGGCGATCACCCCACCGCGGCGCGTGGCGGCCCAGGCCTCGGCGGGATGCAGGCGACGGAGCCCTGCGCGAGCCTGTGCCAGCAGACGGTCGACGCCGGTCGAGCGGGCGGCGTACTCGCAGGTCGTTGCCGAGACGTCGGGTGATTCCTCAGGCACGGAGGCACTCCAGGAGAGGTAGGGCGACGCGGGCGACCGGTGGGCTGGGGCGATCCGCGCATCGCTGACGGCGAAGGGGACGGAAGTCGCGCCGACGGCGGGAAGGGCCACCAGACGCCTGAACGCCCTCGAAGTTGATCATAGGCCCATGAACAACCACGTGATGCCCAGGCGGTGAACCGGAGCCAATGAGGTGATCTCCAGCTTGCCCTCGACCCTGCCCGCTCCTTCAGGTTGAGCAGCTTCAGCGGGTCATTGACGATAGCCCCGCCACCGGCGCCGCTATCGCGGCGAAACCGGTCATCGAGCAGGTGCCCACGATAGAGGTCCCGCCCACGGCGATGGCCCCTCAGTGGAAAGCGGAGGGGTGCGGGGTCGGCACTCGCGGGGGTCGCCCCCAGCGCGATCACACGGGATGATGCAGACATGACGATGAAGGCGCGCGAAACGCGCGCCTCGCGGCGCGTTGCATGTGGTCCCCGTAAATCGCTCGACGTTTCAGGGAGAGCGGATCATCAAGCTGTACGGGGCGTCAATAACGAAATTGCGCGCTAAGTTAAGCCCATCAAGGGCGTAGAAGCGGCTGATACCGGCGTTCGGGGCGCCGCTCCGCGCTGCGGTGGCGGTCGATCCGAGCACGCTCGACGACAAGGTGATCGTGGAGTTTCACGGGGCCGGCAAAGAGCCGGTGGCCGACGCGCACGCACGTCGAACTCATCCGCGACAGCGACGAGCGCTGATACACGCGCTTTCTCAGTGGGCTGCCTCGTACTGTTCCACGACAGTGGCGGCGATGCGGCCACGCTCACTTACCGGCAGGCCCTGCGCCTTGGCCCACCGCCTGACCTCCGTGGCCTTGTCACGGCTGACGCCCCGAGCCGTGCCGGCGCCTCCGCGCCGGCCGCGACCGCCCCTTTCGGCACGGACCGCACGAGCCTTGGTGATGAAGGGAGCGAGAGCCTTCTCCAGCCTCTCTCTGTTCGCGCCCGACAGGTCGATCTCGTAGCTCACCCCGTCGAGAGCGAACCTCGTGGTCCTCTCAGCGTCACTGCCGTCGATGTCGTCGACAAAAGATTCAACAATACGCTTCGCCATAAGGTGCTCCAATTACGTTACGGTTGCAGGTACTGTAGCTCGCTTCAGCAGATCACGCATCTCCGGGGATACTGCTCCTCCGGCAAGGAACTTCGCGAGCCGGCCCTGGACCACGACGCCTTTCGCGCATGCGGCGCAGACAGCGACATCGCCGTAGGCAGACTCATGCGCCCCGCCGCGGGATGTCATCCGACCTCCAGCCCATGGTGCGCACTAGTGGGGCCACGTCCCAGTCCACCGGCCCCTCCCCGCCGACCCTCCAGGTCTTTGCTTCCCATATTGCGATCGTACGGATGTCCAGCCTGCCACCAATGGCAATGAATCCGCTATGTTGAATCCAAATTCAAAGCTCGCCGCATTGCCGATGTGGTGCATTCCCGTGACGCTCTTCCCGATCAGCGCACGGCGCGGGGTGACTGCGGCCGTTCCCGCCCGGCAACCGCCTCTCGGGTGGAGCTTCCGTCCATGACTTTCCTCCGGCCGCCGTCCAGATCACCGTCACGCCCGCGTACGGGTAGGCGGACCTTGCGACGGGACGGTGAACGCCGTGGTCGCCACCGCGAAGGGGTGGAAGCAGGCGAGCCTGCGCGCCGAGGACCGGGTACGCCGGCTGGAACCGCGCGGTCACGTCCAGCCCTTACTTCAGCATCGCCGCCCAGGTGAGGGGCACCGGCTACACGACATCACTATCAGCGGCGGCGCCGGGGGCCGATGACGGCGTCCTCTCGGCGGCGCCATCCTCATCGTCGGCGGGGTGCTCGTTGCGTCGCCTGCGCCCGTGGTACGCCGGGTCGGAGATGTCCTCGTCCGTGGAGCCGTCCGGGGCGAACGCGTCGAACGGGGTGGTCGCCGCGGGGATGACGATGCGCTCGAACGGTCCGGTGTCGACGATCGACTCCAGCGGTCCGGTGGGGAAGACGACCTCCAACGGCTCGGTCAAGGCGGCGGGCTCCTCCTGAGGGGCCGGGCCGGAGTCGGGGCTGGACGGGCTGGTCTCGGGTCGCCGGTTCGCCTGCTCGGTGGGTGCAGGGGTGGCGGGTGGGTCGCTGTCCTGTTCGCCGGGTGCGACGGTGTCGAGTGGCAGGGCGGCGGCGGCCTCGATGGCTTCCAGGAGTTCCCGCCTCCACAGGATGCCCTCGTCGGGCTCGGCGGTGCTGTGGCGGGGGACGTGCGTGGACGGGCTCGGTGCCATGGGCGCGGCCACGGCTGGGCGGGCCGCGCGGCGGGCCTTGACCACGGCGAGCATCACGAGCAAGGCCACCACTGCCACCACGGCCGAGGTGATCATTATCGGAGTGAACGAGTTCGACGATGGGCCGGCGATCGAGGTGTGGAGGTGCGCGGGCAAGACGGTCCCGGTCGTGGTGCTGGACGCCGCCGGCATGGCACTGGTGGCCTGCTCGGGGACGGGCTCGGCCGCGGAGGTCGCGGTCGGCTCGGACGAGGAGGGGGTGGTGGTCTGCGCGTCTGTGGAGGTGACGGTCGGCTCGGCTCCGGACGTGGCCGCCGGCTCGGTTGAGGAGGAGGTCGGCTCGGATTCGGAAGAGGCCGCCGGCTCAGCTTGGGAGGAGGCCGACTCGGATGGGGCGGCGGTCGACGAAGGGGCGCTGGTCTCCGGAGCCGTCTGCGGCACCGATGCGGTGGCCGTGGCCGATGGCGTGTCAGCGGTCGGGGCTGGGGCCGCGGTGGCCGTGGAGGGCTTGTCGGAGAGGGTTGGCGTTGGGGTGGCCGTGGCCGATGGCACTTCAGAGGTCGGGGTTGGGGTGGGCGTGGCCGACGGCATGTCAGAGGTCGAGGTGGGGGTGGGCGCGGTGGGCGGCATGTCAGAGGTCGAGGTGGGGGCGGGTGTGGCGGGCATGTCAGATGTCGGGGTGCCTGTCGGAGCGTCGGAGGAGCTCGGGGCTGGGGCTGTCGCGGTGGGCGGCGTGTCCGAAGCCCGAGTCGGAGCATGTGTGGGGCGGCCCTCAGCGGGAGACGAGTGGGAGTCGTCCCGCTTGGTACCGGGGTTCAGAGGGCTGGCCGGCTTCCCCTGCGAGTGCGGGCGGCCTCCGGCGTCCGTGCCCGGCCGGTCAGCGGCGGGCCGGCCGGGCCCTTGGGGCGCGTGGTCATCGGTTGCCCGAGGGGCCTGGTCGTGGGGTTTCTGGCCTGTCTTGTCACCGGGCGACCGCTCTTGGCCCACGTGGGTGCCGGGCGGCTGGCGGGGTGCGCCGTGGCCAGATTGCCCGTGGGTCCCATCCGGGTTGGGCCGTGCGATGAACTTCTGCATTTCTGGCGTCATGGAAGTGGGGAAACCTCCCGGACGAGACCGGCCTTAACCCACAGACCCTGACAAAAGGGGTAATGCAGGACTGAAGTGAATAAACCGGAAGCCTGTGATAGGGCGAGAGTACCTTGCCATTTCCGCAGGTCAAGTGCCCTTCAAGGGAGGTTCAACGGTTACGTCGAGAGTAAAGTCCCAGGTCAGAGGCACTGTCCCGACATAACCCCTGATGGGCGATATATAGAAAGATCTACCTAAATTCGGTCCATTGGCTCGCCGTCGGGGCATGAGCGACTCCGGCGTCGGTCCTCAGCGCCTGTGATCGAAGCCGGGAAAGCACCCCTGGCTCGGATACCGCGCCCTGGACCAGCCGATGACATGGATTTCGTTGTGGCAGCGAACCAGAGCTCGAAGATTCGTCTTCTGCGGACCTCGACCACGTCTGCTGTCCATCGCGGGGTCCTCCCGTTCGTCGTGAGGGTGTCACACGAAATCGCGAAGCGCCCGCAGCGGGCGCTGGATGGGAGGGCTCGTCATGCCTGATTTCCTCGCCGCCATCTACTCTCTGCGGCCGCGCAATGACTTCGCCCGGTCCGCGTTGCCCGACGCCCCGGTCAGGGCTGCCAGGCAGCGGAAGACCAGGACGTTCCGGCTTCCTTTCGCCGGCGTACTCGTCCGGCGTACAGTCAAGCCCGCCAACTTGGAGGAACCGTGCGGTACGTGATGTTCGTCTGCGACAACGAAACTGTCGGAGTGCCTATGGATGAAGCCGACCCGGCGTCATGGGTGCGCGAGATGGACCGCCGTGGAGTACGCCTGCAGGGGGCGCGCCTGCGGCCGGGCAGCGATGCCACGACCGTTCGGGTGCGCGGCGGTGAGGTACTGCTGTCCGACGGGCCGTTCGCCGAGACGAAGGAGCAGATCGGCGGCTTCGACCTGATCGAGTGCGAGGACCTCGACGAGGCGATCGAGGTCGCCTCCAAGCATCCCTCCGCCAGGTTCGGCTGGGTCGAGGTGAGGCCGCTTTGGGAGGAGTGACCGCCGAGGTCGAGGCGGCGGTCGCCGAGTCCTTCCGCCAGGAATGGGGCCGCATCGTCGCGACCCTGATCCGGATGACCGGCGACTGGGATCTGGCCGAGGAGTGCGCGCAGGAGTCCTTCGCGCTGGCGCTGGAGCGCTGGCCGCGCGACGGCCTTCCGCGCCGTCCCGGCGCCTGGCTCACCACGGCGGCGCGCAACCGGGCGGTGGACCGCTTGCGCCGCAGGTCGACCGAGGCGGCCAAGCTACGGGAGGTGGCCACGATGGCGTCCGGTGATGACGCCTTCGGCTCCGGCGAGGGTGGCGACAGCGGCGTTTCCGACGACCGGCTACGGTTGATCTTCACTTGCTGTCACCCGGCGCTGCCGCTGGAGGCGCGGGTGGCGCTGACGCTGCGCACCCTGACCGGCATGACCACCGCCGAGATCGCCCGGGCCTTCCTGGTCACCGAGGCGACGATGGCCAAGCGCCTGGTCCGGGCCAAGAGCAAGATCAGCAATGCCGGCATTCCGTACCGGGTGCCGCCGGCTCATCTGTTGCCGGAACGGACTGGTTCGGTGCTCGCCGTGCTGTATCTCCTGTTCAACGAGGGCTATTCCGCCAGCGCGGGCACTGACCTGGTGCGGTGGGATCTGTGCGCCGAGGCCATCCGTCTCGCGCGCCTGCTGACACGGCTGATGCCGGACGAGCCCGAGGCGCACGGCCTGCTCGCTCTCATGCTGTTCCACCACTCCCGCCGCGCGACTCGCGTCGACACCGCCGGTGACTTGGTGACCCTGGATCACCAGGACCGTACGCGATGGGACCGCGGCGAGATCGACGAGGGCGTCGCCGTCCTGCAGGCGGCCCTTCGACGTGACCGGCTCGGGCCCTACCAACTGCAGGCCGCCATCGCCGCCTGCCACGCCACGGCCCTCCGTGCGGCCGACACCGACTGGGCACAGATCGCCGCGCTCTACCGGCGGCTGGCACAGGTCGTACCGTCTGCGGTAGTGAGGCTTAATCAGGCGGTGGCGGTGGCGATGGCGGACGGCCCCGCAGCCGGACTCGAGCTGGTGGAAACCCTCCACTCCTCGGGCGAACTGACCGGGTACCACCTGCTCCCCGCGACCCGCGCCGACCTGCTCCGCCGCCTCAACCGCCTCGCCGAGGCCGCCGGCGCCTACCGCGAGGCGCTGGCCCTGGCCCCCACCGAGGCCGAACGCCGCTACCTGGCCGACCGGCTCGCCGAGACCGTCCCCAGCGGCGAAGGCTGATGGACAGACCTGGTAGCCGAGCCGCAACCACGGGCTCGGGCATCATCGCTATCTGCGGCCGTCCGAGCTCTCCACATGCTCGGAAGTCTGGGTGGGGCCGCCGTCGCGGATCCAGACGGTCATGTCGGAGAGGCCGCGGTTGCCCCAGGAGAAATAGGGCACGGCGGTCAGCGTGACGCCCCGTCGGCCCAGCGGGCGGTCACCGTACAGCCCGCCGTCCGCGGTGGCGTCGGCGGTGGCGTCGGCGTGCAGGGTGACGACGCCGGTCCGCTCGTCGGGGATCGCGCGGATCGGTACGTCGCGGGCGAGGGCGAGGTTGTGTACGGCGCCGTCATGGTCGACGCCCTCCACGCAGAACACCACCGGCCCGCGCTCGAGGGCGAGTTTGCCGGCGGCCGAGGCGACGGCGGGGTGCGCCCATGTACGGCGCACTTCCATGCCGAGGTCGATCTCGACCTGGTCGCCGGTCCGCCAGGGGCGGGAGAGGCTGAGATAGCCGTCGCGGAGGACGGGCTGCTGGACGGGTTCGCCGTTGACGGTGACAGTGGGTCGCGGGCTCCAGGCGGGGACGCGGATGGCCAGGGTGAACTCCAACTCGTCATCGGTGGGGCTGACAGTGACCGTGAGATGGCCGTCCTGGGGGTAGCGGGTGTCTTGGCGGAGGGTGACCTCACCGCCGGTGAGGGTGAAGCGGGCGGTGCCGGCCACGTACAGGTTGATGACGGCTTCGTCGGGTCCTTGGGCGTAGATGTAGCGGCCGAGTTCGCTGAGCAGCCGGGCGAGGTTGGGCGGGCAGCAGGCGCACTCGAACCACTCCTGCCGGGCGGCGGTGCCGTCGCTGGCGAGGGGGTTGCCGTAGAAGTAGTGGGTGCCGTCGGCGGAGGCGCCGCTGAGGACGCCGTTGTAGAGGGCACGTTCGAGGGTGTCGATGTAGTGGCCGTGGCCGGTGAGGTTGCTCATCCGCTGCGCCCACTGGACGAGGCCGATCGCGGCGCAGGTTTCCGCGTAGCCGTGGGCGTCGGGCAGGTGGTGGTCGGGTCCGAAGCCTTCGATGCGGGGGTCGGAGCCGATCCCGCCGGTGACGTACAGCTTCTTGGTGGTGAGGTTGGTCCACAGTCGCCGTACGGCCTGGAGCAGCCGGTCGTCGTCGTACTCGCCGGCCAGGTCGGTCATCGCGCTGTACATGTACATGGCGCGGACCGAGTGGCCGACGGCCTCGGCCTGGTCGGCCACGGGCTGGTGACTCTGGTTGTACTCCCGGAACCGCCGCGTCTCCCCGGGCCGTTGGGGAAGCCTGGTGCCGAAGTAGCCGGGGGTGCCGCGGCGCTGTAGCTCGGCCTCGAAGTAGTTGGGCTGCTGTCCGCGCCAGTCGATGAGCCGCCGGCTGAGCTCGAGGTAGCGGCGCTCGCCGGTCACACGGTAGAGCTTGACCAGCGCGAGCTCGATCTCCTGGTGCCCGCAGTAGCCGCCGGCGCAGGGGCCGTCAGGGCTGAAGACGGTGTCGATCAGGTCGGCGTAGCGGCGCACGATGTCGAGCAGCCGGGTCTTCCCGGTCGCCTCGAAATGGGCCACGCCGGCCTCGATGAGATGTCCGGCGCAGTACAGCTCGTGGGCGTCACGGAGGTCGGTGAACCGTTGTCCCGGCTTGACGACGGTGAAGTACGCGTTGAGGTAGCCGTCGTCCTGCTGCGCGCCGGCCAGCAGTTCGATGGCCTCGTCGACGGCCTGGTCGAGCTCGGGGTCGTCGGTGGTGGCCAGGCAGTAGCTGGCGGCCTCGATCCACTTGGCGACGTCGCTTTCCCAGAAGATGTGCGGCTCATGCGGGTCACCCTGCCGCCAGGACAGGGTCAGGGCGTCGAACTGCTGACCGGGCCGGCGCATCTGGCCTTCCTGGTGCCGCAACGTACGGGTACGGATCAACTCGCGGCGCGGCGCCCAGAACCGGTCATCGATCGTGACCGCGGTCAACGGCAGCGGGTCGCGAGCACGCGCGGCGGCGGCAGAGGTCATGGTCATGAGGACTCCAAAACAGAAGTAGTCGTGAAATGGCTGGACATGTCGCAGGCAGACCGTCACGAGCCCCGAGCTGTGGGGAGGACCGCGGTGCCCCAGACGTAGGCGAAAGACGCGAAGGCCGGTACGGCGACGCCGAAGACCGGGACCAGCCCCGGGACCAGGTAGTACACGCAGAGTGTCACGCCGGCCACGAGCAGCGTGACAAGCGCCAGGACCGGGCGGGCGAGGACGAGGATCGCGCTCCGGCGGACGAGCGCGAACGGTCCTTCAGCGAAGTGGGCAGCGAGGATCCAGACGTTCACGGTCATGCACGACACGAACAGCGTCACCAGCCAGAGCACCGCGCCGAGCAGTGGCTCGACGACACCGAGGTCGGCGGTTTCCAGCAGGTGCCGGTCCAGCAGGAGCACTGCCCAAGCCGTCGCGAAGACGTAGCCCACTACGTTGGCCGTGCGGAACTCCTGCCGCCAGATCCGGCGGAACTCGCCAGGCCCCGTCGACGGCTGGGCTGACTGCAGGAACTCGCCGCGGATGACGCCGTACACCGCGGCGGTCGCGGGGAAGACGCCGAGCACGATGCCACCGGCCAGACTCCACACCACCCACAGCAGGTGCAGCTTGAGCAGCAGCAGGCCCACCTCGCCCGCCCTCGTGTGCCAGGTGAGGACGCGTTTCATCAGCCTTTCACCGACCCGATGAGGACGCCCTTCTCGAAGTAGCGCTGGAGGAACGGGTAGAGCACCAGGACCGGGAGGCTCGAGACGACGATCACGCCGTACTTGATCTGGTCGGCATATTGCTGGTCGTAGCCGACGCCGCTGCCTCCGCCGGTTCCGGCGCCACCGGCGAACGCCTGATTGGAAAGGAGAATGTCACGCAGCACGATCTGCAGCGGTTGCAGGGCGTTGTCACGGACGAACACGAGCCCGGTGAAGAAGTCGTTCCAGTGCTGGACCAGGTAGTACAGGCCGATCACCGAGATGATCGCCTTGGACAACGGCAGCGCGATCCTGGCGAAGTACTGCAGGTAGGACACGCCGTCGATCAACGCCGCCTCGAACAGCTCCTTCGGCAGAGAATGCTCGAAGAAGGCGCGGGCGATGATGAGGTTGTAGACGTTCACCGCTGACGGCAGGACGAACACGAGCCAGTTGTCCAGCAGGCCGAGATCGCGATACAGCAGGTACGTCGGGATCAGACCGCCGTTGAAGAACAGCGTGAACACGAAGAACAACATGAGAATCCGCCGTGGACGGAACTCCGGCCGCGACAAGGCGTACGCCGCCGGGATGGTCACGACCAGGTTCAGCGCGGTTCCGGCCACGCTGTAGAGCAACGTGTTGCGATAGCCCGTCCAGATCCGATCGTCGTTGAAGATCTCCCGATAGCCGAAGAAGCTCACGCCTTTCGGCAACAACCACACCTCGCCGGTGGACGTCAGCGACGGATTGCTCACGGACGCGATCACCACGAAGTAGACCGGATAGATCACCGCGAACAGGACCGCCACGCAAATCGCGCCGAGCGCGAGCATGAAGACGACGTCGGCCGGTGTCTTGTTGCGGAAGAATCCCTTGCTCTGCGGGTAGGTCGCGCTCACCACAGGCTCCAGTTCGATACGCGGCGGGCGATCGCGTTCGCGGCGATCAGGAACACGAAGTTGATGACCGTGTTGAAGAGGCCGATCGCGGTGGCGTAGCTGAACTGAGTGCTGAAGATGCCGATCTTGTACACATACGTCGCGATGACCTCGGACACCGGCAGGTTCAGGGTGTTCTGCATCAGCCACACCTTCTCGAAACCGGTGTTCAGCACGCCGCCCATGGTGAGAATGAGCAGGATCACCATGGTCGGCACGATGCTCGGGACGTCGACGTGCCGGATGAGCTGCAGCCGGTTCGCGCCGTCCACCTTGGCCGCCTCGTACAGCTGGGGGTCGACTCGCGACAGCGCGGCGAGGTAGATGATGCTGTTCCACCCGCAGTGCTGCCACACGTCGGAGATCACGTACACCGGCACGAAGGCCGACGTGTCACCGAGGAGGTTCACGTCGTCGAGACCGAAGAAGGCGAAGGCCTGGGTCAGCAGCCCGGTGGACGGGTTGAGGAACGCCTGCAGCATGCCGACGATGACGACGATCGAGATGAAGTGCGGCAGGTACGTCGCCGTCTGCATGAACTTCTTGCGCCGGCCACCGGCGATCTGGTTGATCATCAGCGCCAGCATGATCGGCGCGAGGAACCCCACCACGAGCGTGGTGATGCTGATGACGAACGTGTTCCGCAGCAACGGCCAGAACAGCGGGCTGTCGAAGAACTGCTGGAAGTACTTCAGGCCGGCCCATTTGCCACCCGCGAGACCCGCGGTGAAGTCGAACTCCCGGAAGGCCAGCTGGATCCCGTACATCGGGACGTACATGAACAGGGCGATGAACCCCACGGCCGGCAGGACCATGAGCCACAGTTGCCAGTACCTGCTGACATGCCGGCCGGCACCCAGACCGGCCCGTCTCCGGGCGCCGGCCACCGGCTCGCGAGCTGCCACAAGCGATTCCGTCATCAGTGCGTCTTCACGTACTCGTCGTAGTAGCGCTGGTAGACCTCGATGTTCTTCTGCAGGCCGGCGTTCTGGACCTGCTGAACGTATTTGTCCCACTGATCCTCGATGCCACCCTTGGTGATCCACTCGGCGAACTTCGTCATCGTGCTGTTGAGGATCGTGGTGTTGTTCAGCGCCAGCTGGTTCGTGTCGTCAGGCGTCATCTGGACGAACTGGAAGGGGTAGACGTCCTTTTTCGCGTCCATGTTCGCCAGCGCCTTCAGCAGCGGTTTGGTCTGTTCGACGGCTTCGTCGAGGTCGGCCGGCAGCTTTACCTCGATGTCGTCCCGGATCCAGAGCGGGCCGTTGTCCGCGAGAGTGACCGTCCATTTCAAGGTCGACGGGTCGGTCTTGGGGTCGGCCGGCGGGAGCACCTCGTACTCCTTGTCGCTGACCTTCTTGACGTACCGGCCGAGATCGCCCCACAGCACCTGCAGCGACATCTCCTTGTCGTAGAAGGCGTTGATGACCTTGAGGGCTGCCTGCTTGTTGCTCGTTTTCGCGGACATGACGATCTGGTTCGACGGGAAGTTCTCGCTGTTGGAGTCGTACGTCCAGGTCACCGGGGTCGTCTGGCCGGCTTCCGCGAGCAGCGGCGCCATCGCGACGTACTGGTCGGCCAGCTGGGCGCCGAACCGGTCGCTGGCCGTCCAGCCCCAGCTGAAGCCGACCCTGGCCACGTCGCCGGAACCGCGGCCGACCGCCTGGTAGGCCGAATAGTCCTGCGTCATGACGTTCTTGCTGACCAGGCCCGCGGCGTAGCAACGATGGAGGAACTGGATCACTCGCTTGTAGCGCTCGTCGACGAGGAAATTGCCGACCTTGCCGTCCTCGAGGAAATAGCCCTGGCCACCGCCGCCCGCGATCGGCAGGCCCACGCTGCCGAGCAGCACACTGGGCTGGAAGTACCCGAAGCCGCCCGTGCCGACCGGCGACCAGTCCATCGGGATCTCGTCGTTCTTGTCACCGTTCCCGTTCGCGTCCTCCTCCTTGAACGCGACGAGTACGGTGTACAGCTCGTCCCAGGTGGTTGGCACCTTCAGGCCGAGACGGTCGAGCCACTGCTTGTTGATGTACTGGTGGGTGACGGTCGTCGGCCAGAACCGCTTGTAGCCCGGGATCGAGTAGATCTCGCCGGTGGACAGCGTGGCCATCGACTTCAGCTGCGGCTTCGCCGCGAACAACGCCTTCACGTTCGGCAACGCGTCCAGGTCGTCGGCCAGGTTCTCAAACAGCGTCCGGTACGTGCCCATGTCGGAATTCGTGATCCCGTTCGTACCGACGATCAGGTCCGGCACGTCGCCGGCCGCCAGCATGGTGGACTTCTTCTGGTCCCAGTCGGCCGAGATCTCCTGCCACTGGATCTTCACTCCAGCGATCTTCTCCAGCTGCTTGGGCCACTCCATCGTGCTCATCGGCTTGGTCAACGGATGCTTGGTGACCGCGATCCGCAGCGTGTTCGGATCGCTCGTCGAGTTCTTGCCGGAGCACCCGGCGAGTGCGGTGAGGCCGGCCGCGACGACGAAGGCACGGCGGGACAGAACCGGTGGGGTGGCCATGCGGTCCTCCTAAGGGGGGACGGAGGGTGTGACCCGGATCTCGGTGAATGTTTCAGCGATGTTAGGGGCGCTCCTTCAGCGATGTCAACGACAAGACAAAGAAGGCGACAAGTCACCGGATCAAGGGGTGAAGGGTGGGTCAGACCAGCGCGGACGAGTCGCGGACCAGCAGGTGCACACCGGTGTGCACCTGCCGGGCCTCGCCGTCGTAACCGTCGAGGCGCTCGATGAGCAGGTGAACGGCGGCGGCCACCATCGAGCCCTGATCAGGACTCACCGACGACAGCGACGGGATGGTGAACTCGCCTTCGTCCGTGTCGTCGAAGCCGGTGACGGCGACGTCGTCAGGGACGCGGATCCCGTGCGTGCGCAGGGCTTTCAGCACGCCCACGGCCATCGTGTCGTTGACGCACACCGCGGCGTCGAATCTGGGGCCGGAGCGCCGCAGCAGCCCCACCATCGCCTCGTAGCCCGTGGCCCTGCGGTCCCAGTCCGAGCCGTTGGCGACGAGCGACGGGTCATGCTCGATGCCGTACTCCTCCAGCGCGGCGAGGAACCCGGCGTACCGGTCACCGGTCGGGACGGCACCAACCGGACCGTTCCAGACGAACGCGAGCCGGCGCCGGCCGGTGGCAAGCAGATGCCGGGTGATCGCCACGAAGCCCGCGTGCTCCCCCATCAACACAGAGTCAAGCGTCTTGATCGGAGCGCCACCGAGGGCCACCGCCGGGCGCCGCGGGGCGGCACCGGCGAGCAGCTCATCGGACAGGTGATGCGGGCAGATGATGACGCCGTCGACGTCGGCGGTCGTCACACCGAGGACCGCGTCGCGTTCGCCGGCACTGCTGTGGGCGATCCGCAGCGTGCTGGTGAACCCGCGCTCGGCCAGGGCGAGGATGAGGCGCTCGGCGTTCTCCGCGAAGTACGGCTGGTAGAGGTTCGGGACGACGACGGCGATCCGGCCGGTCCGGCCGGAGGCGAGCCCACGGCCGGCCTGGCTCGTGGCATGCCCCGCCTCGTAGCCGACCTCCTCGACCGCGGCCTGGACCCTGGCCCGGGTCGTGGCCGAGACGTGCGGGCGGTCGAGGAGGACGTTGGAGACGGTCTTCGCCGAGACTCCGGCCCGCGCGGCGACATCCGCGAGCGTCGGGCGTTTCATCGCGGGTCCCGGCCGAGCGTGGACTCACGCCGTACCAGCTCGACCGGCGACACGACCGCGCGCGGGTGCCGCGGTGCCGTGCCGGCGAGGCGATCGGAGAGCAGTTCGAGCGCGCTGCGCGCCAACCGGGCCGGCCCGGGGTCGACCGTGGTGAGCGACGGCGTCGAGAACCGACCGTCCTCCAGGTTGCCATATCCCACGGCCGCCACCCGCCCCGGAACATTCACTCCATGCTTGACGAGCGCCGCGAGAGCCCCGAGCGCCACTTCGTCGTTGACACACAGCAGCGCGTCGACGTCCGGATGCTGCTCCAGCACGTGTACGGCGGCTCGCGCGCCCGCGCGCCGGTCGGCCGCCTCACCGAGATCCACACACGGTACGGCAGCGGGGTCGATGCCGGATCCGGCGAGAGCCGCGAGCATCCGGGCCTGATCCGCTCCGAGCAGAGCCGGGCGCGACCGGCCCATCACGGCGAGGTGGCGGGCCACCAGCGCCGCCGCCTCCGCGACGTCCTCCTCGACGCTGTCCACCTCGGCCGCGCCACCTTGTACGACGACTACCGGGCGGTCGTCCAACCCGTCGGTGATCAGCGCTGCCGGGCCGATGAGCACCACGCCGTCGAACGTCTTCCCCCGAGCGGCGAGGACCGCCTCCAGCCGGGCCGGATCGCCGTGCGTCGGCTCGACCGCGGCGAGCATTCCGCAGCGATCCGCCTCGGTGACGAGCGCCTCGACGAGACCCGCGAGATACGGGCGGCGCAGCTCGGTGACGGCGATGCCGACCACCCCGATCAGCCCGGTCCTGAGCGCCCGGGCGGTCCGGTTCGGAACCCAGCCGAGCTCGTCGATCGCCGCATGCACCCGCTGCACCTTCTCCGGACGGATGTGCGGTTCGCCATTCACCACACGCGAGACGGTCTTGATCGAGACGCCGGCCCGATCCGCCACCTCCCGCATCGTCACGCGCATGCGTACAGCGTAGGTCACGGTGGCACCTGTCAGGATTCGGTCCGATAGTGACGGTGCTCCTCGATGCGATCATCATCGCCTTCGCCACCGGGGCGCTGGATTTCGGTTACGTCAATACCCGTCTTCGACTGTTCGGTCGCTGTGACGGATGTGGCCGGCATAGTAATTTCCCACCATGGTCAAATTACGTGGCGCCGGCTGGGCAGGCGTCCTGCCACGCAAGGCCGTTCGCTTAGCCGTCGCCGGAGTCATCGCCGCCGGGTCTCCGATCGGACTCGGCTCGTCGTTCGCGTACGCGTCGACTTCGCACACGTCTACCAACGCCGTCATCATCTGGGACAGGAACGCCCAGACAGCGATTTGGGACATCGCCGGGCAGCAACCGCAGGTCCAGGCGCGCAGCTTCGCGATGGTGCACGGAGCCGTCTACGACGCCGTGAACGCGATCGCCGGCACTCCCTACCAGCCATACCTGATCGCGCCGCCCGCCGATGGAACCGAGTCGACGGACGCGGCCGTCGCCACCGCGGGCTTCCTTGTGCTGAACGCTCTGTTCCCGGATCAGCAAGTGAGGTTGAAGACACAGTACGACGAGGCGCTGGCCGCGATTCCCGACGGTACCGCCAAGCAGCGCGGGATCACCGTGGGCACTCAGGCGGCCTCCGCGATGAACGCCGCACGACAGAACGACGGGGCGTTCGGAGACCAGACCTGGCCCGTGGGCACCGAGCCCGGTCAGTGGCGGCCGGCGCCACCCACGTTCGCCTCCGACGGGGCATGGGTCGGCGAGCTCAAGCCGTTCCTCATCCGCGGCGCTTCCATGTTCCGCACATCCGGCCCGCCATCGCTCACCAGCCACCGGTACGCCCGGGACTTCAACGAGGTCAAGACGATCGGCTCGGCGACCAGCACGGTCAGGACGCCCGACCAGACACAGGCCGCGATCTGGTGGCACGACCGGCACCTGGCCGAATGGGAGATCAAGCGTCAGCTGGCGACGAAACAGCGACTGAGCACGCTGCAGACGGCGCGGATGTTCGCCATGGTCGACATGGCCGAAGCCGATGCCACGATCGCCTGCTACAACGAGAAGGCGGCGTGGACCTTCTGGCGGCCGGTCACCGCGATCCGCCTGGCCGACACCGACGGCAATCCGGCAACGACGGCCGATCCCGACTGGATGCCATTGCTCGTCACACCGCCGCACCCCGACTACACGTCCGGACATACCTGCTTCACAGCGGCGAGCATGTCGGCGTTGACGTACTTCTTCGGCCGGGACGACATCCCCTTCAGCGGGTACAGCGCCGACTCGGGTACCACCAGGTACTTCCGCGGCTTCTCGCACGCGCTCGCCGAGGTCATCGAAGCCCGCATCTGGGGCGGAATCCATACCCGCACGGCCGACGTGGAGGGCGCGAAGATCGGCAAGAAGGTCACCGCTTACATGGTTGCGCACTACTTCAAATCGAAGGATTGACGGCCCCGGCATCACGGCGGGCCCCCGCCCAGCTTGCCGATCGCGCGCCTGTCAGGCTCCTCTGAGCAGGCGTTGGCAATCGTCTCGCCGTCGCCGGGGGCGCCGCCGGCATCCTCACCCGGATTCGCCGTGCGGGAGATCGTGCTGGGTGAACATGTCGATCAGGAGGCGGACCGGCAGGTTGGCCTCGGTCGGGTAGCGGAAGTGCAGATCGAGGTTGAGGCTGTATTCGTTGCGCCGTCCGACCCGGTCGCGGGTGATGTATCCGGCCTGGTGCAGATCGGTCACTATGCCCTGCACGGCCCGCTCGGTGATCCCGATGCTGGCGGCGATGTCACGCAGCCGTACGCGGGGGTCGCGGGCGATCTCCAGCAGCACCCGTGCGTGATGGGTCAGGAAGGTCCAGGCGGGCAAACGGCTATCGGACTTGGTCACAAACCTTCACCTTCTACCATCATGGCGCACATCTCGGTAGGGGGCGCGGCGGCCCCCTCTTCTCATCATTGACGAACGATGGTTCGGGTATTGCAATTCAGGCATTAAACTTCAGAAGAGGAGAAGCGAGTCATCTTGCCTCGTATGCTTGCAACCCCTCGTGCCCGAGAAGGATGCCATGACCGTTCGCATCATCTTTGTGCCGAGCCTCCCGGAGATCGCCCTGTCACCCCTGAGGCTGGAATGCCAGCACCTGGATGGCGTCGTCCTGATCACCGTGATCGGCGAGGTGGACATCACCAACGCCGACCAGCTGGACACCTACATCCGTCAGCAGATGCTGCCCGGCAGGCCTGTGGTGCTCGACCTCGGCAGGCTGACCTTCATGGACAGCACCGGCCTGCAAGTGCTGGCAGACGTCCATGTCACCCTGCGGGAGCAGGGCACAGCCCTGCATGTGACGGATGTCCACGGCATACCGGCCCGGGCACTACAGATCACCGGCCTGTGGTCGTTCCTGAACATCCACTCCAGCGCGGCAGAGGTCGTCCTTAAGGACCTCAGCGACCAACAAGCGCCTCCCACGTAATCACCCTGAGCATCTATCGGTTCGGACATCGTGGGACTCGTGGAGATCCCGCCCGTGCCGCCACCGCCGATCGAGCAGACTTCTTCGCGAGAGCCGTACACGGGAACCAGCTCGGAAAGCGAGAAGCCATGGCCGATGTGTTCGCGAAATGCCGGCTGCCCGAGACCTACCAGTTCGTTAAGGAACTCGGCGTCTATCCCTACTATCAGGCCATCGAGGAGCGGCCGGGTGGGGGTGAGGTCGTGATCGACGGGCGGGTGCTCGTGCAGGCGGGCTCCAACGACTACCTCGGCCTGTCGGGCGACGAACGCGTGAAGGAGGCAGCGGTCGAGGCGACGCGGCGGCTGGGCACCGGCAGCGGCGGCTCACGCCTCAGCAACGGCTCGCTCGCTCTGCACGAGGAGCTCGAAGCGCGGCTGGCGGCCTTCCTCGGACGAGCGGCGGTCATGGTGACCAGCGCGGGCTACTTGGCCAATCTCGCCCTCGGGGCGCTGATCGGGCCCGGTGACACGGTGATCGGCGACCGGCTGGTCCACGCCTGCCTGATCGACGCCGTACGCCTGAGCGGAGCGCGGTTACGCCGCTACCGGCACAACGACATGAAGCATCTGGAGCGGCTGCTCGACGCCTCCGATCCCGATGCCGGGCGGCTGATCATCACCGAGGGCATGTTCTCCACCTCCGGCAGCGTGTGCGACCTGCCGGGAATCGCCAAGCTCGCCCGCGCGTACGGTGCCCGTGTCGTCATGGACAGCGCCCACGACGTCGGCCTGCTCGGCGCGACCGGGCGGGGCGCGGCCGAGCAGCACGGGCTGGAGCGCGCGGTCGACCTGCAGACCATCACCTTCTCCAAGGCGCTGGGCACCCTCGGGGGCGCTGTTGCCGGCCCCGAGGAGATCATCGCCTACCTGCGGCACTACGCGCGGTCCATGGTGTTCACGGCCGCGCTGTCCCCGGCGTGCGCCGCGGCCGCGCTGGCCGCCCTGGAGATCATCACCGCGGAGCCGGAGCGCCGCGACCGCCTGCGGGTGGCGGCCGAGCGGTTGAGCGGGGAACTGGCCTCCATCGGGTACGCGGTCGTCCCCTCCGATCGGCCGGTCATAGCGGTGCCCGTCGGCGACGACCTGCTGTGCTTCCGGCTGTGGCGGGAGCTGTTCGACGAAGGCGTCTTCAGCACCGCCATGATCTCGCCCGGCGTCCCGCCCGGCCAGGCGCTCATCCGGGTCAGCATCACCGCCTCCCACACCGAGGCCCAGGTGGACCGTATCGTGTCGGCGTTCGCCGCCGCCGGACGCCGCCTGCGGCTCGCCTCCGAGGCGTAGGCGGCACAACCGGCCGTCGTCAGCTCGTCACCCACAGCGGCGTCAACCTCGCACCCGAACTCGGCCGCCTCGCGGCCCAGGAGATCACCTACGGCGCCGGTCCCGGCCTCGCCGAATACCGCGTCACCCGCGGCATCGCGACCTCCGTGAAGGACGAAAGCCTGACCCTCATGACCACACGCTGACCACGCCTGGCGTTCCGTACGTCCTATGCGGGCCCTTGACGGCGGTGCAGGACGGCGGTCGCGGCGGCCTCCGGCGTCATCGGGATCCGGTCGAGAGCGGCCCCTACGGCGTCTCGGACGGCCGCCGCGATCGCGGCCGGTGCCGAGGCTCCCCCACTCCGGTCAGCCCGTCGGCGGCGACTGTGGCTCCTGCGTGCGGTGACGTTACCGGCGCGCTCGAGTGGCGTAGTCGTCAACGTGCCGTCTGAGCTGGTCATTTCTCGGAAAGCCGGGCCTCTTCATGACGGCCCTGACCGAGGCGCCGCGTTAGCGTCGGCGGCATGGAGATCGACGTGGTGCTGCCGTGCCTGAACGAGGAGGCGGCCCTTCCGTGGGTGCTCGGGCGGATGCCGGACGGCTTTCGCCCGATCGTGGTCGACAACGGCTCGACCGACGGATCCGCGAAGATCGCGACCGAGCTCGGCGCGACGGTGGTGCACGAGCCCCGGCGCGGATTCGGCGCCGCCTGCCATGCCGGACTGGTGGCCGCGGCCTCGGACGTCGTGTGCTTCATGGACGCCGACGCGTCGCTCGACCCGGAACAACTGCCTCGGGTGAGCGGGCCTGTCGTGGCCGGCGAGGCCGACCTCGTCCTCGGCCGCCGGGTCCTCCGGCCGGGCTCGTCCTGGCCTGCGCACGCCCGGCTCGGCAATGCCGTCCTGGCCCGGAGGCTACGCCGGCGTACCGGTGCCAGGCTGCACGACCTGGGGCCGATGCGGGCGTGCGGGCGGCTCGCACTGCTCCGGCTGGGGCTGGTCGACCGGCGTTTCGGCTATCCGCTGGAGATGGTGCTGCGGGCCGGAGCGGCGGGCTGGCGCATCCACGAGACCGAGGTGGACTACCTGCCCCGCAAGGGCAGGTCGAAGGTGACCGGCACGGTACGCGGCACCCTGCGGGCGATCGGCGACATGCGCCGGGTCATGGCACGTCGGGACGGGGTCGCGTGAGTGCGGAAGAGGGCCGGGACGGCGACTTCCGGGCGCAGATCCTCGTGATCGCGAAGGAGCCCCTGCCGGGAAGGGTCAAGACGCGGCTCGTTCCGCCTCTCACCCCCGTCGATGCCGCCGCTCTGGCGAGGGCCGCGCTGGAGGACACGCTGCGGACCGTCGCCCAGGTTCCGGGCGTTTATCGGGTGCTCGCCCTTGACGGTGCCCCCGGAGTCTGGCTTCCCAGCGGTTTCACGGTGCTCCCGCAGCGCGGGGACGGTCTGGACGAACGGCTGGCCGCGGCGTTCGAGGACACCCACCGGTTGCGGCCCACTCCCATCGTGCTCATTGGCATGGACACCCCGCAGGTCTCCCCTGGCCTGCTGACCGATGCCGTGTCTCTGCTCTCCGGCTACGACGCGGTGTTCGGCCCGGCGACCGACGGCGGCTTCTGGCTGCTCGGACTACGCGCCCCCGATCCCGCGCTGCTGCTCGGCGTACCGATGTCGGAGCCGGCCACCGGAGAGATCCAGCTGCGAAGACTCGAGGAGGCAGGGATGAGCGTCGCCTTGATGCCGCGCCTGACCGATGTGGACACCGTCGAGGACGCGATCGAGGTGGCGGCGATGGTACCGCGGTCCCGCTACGCCGCCGCGCTCTCCCGGATCGGGGTACCGCGATGACGAGGGTGCTGGTGACCGGTTCCGCGGGGTTCATCGGGAGTCATGTGGTCGAGGCGCTGGAGGCGGGTGGCCACGAGGTGGCCGGTCTCGACCTTCGGTCCGGCGACGACGTTCGTGACACGGCCGTGCTCGGCCGGCTGCTGCCGGAGATCGACGTGGTCGTGCACCAGGCGGCCAAGGTCGGGCTCGGCGTGAACGTGGCGGACCTGCCCGGCTACGCCTCGGTCAACGTGTACGGCACGGCCGTACTGCTGACCGCGATGGCGGAGCATGGCGTCGGGCGGCTGGTGCTGGCGTCCTCGATGGTGGTCTACGGCGAGGGCGCCTACGACTGCGCGCGGCACGGCCGGGTACGGCCGAGCCCCCGCTCCGCCGCCGACATGTCGCAAGGGTCCTTCGAACCCCGCTGCCCCCGATGCGGCGAAAGCGTCGTTTTCGCCGCCATCGACGAGGACGCGCCGACGGACCCGCGCAACGCGTACGCCACCACAAAGCTGGCGCAGGAGCATCTCGCCGCCAACTGGGCTCGCGAGACGGGCGGTACGGCGACCGCCCTTCGCTACCACAACGTGTACGGCCCCAGGATGCCGAGGGACACCCCGTACTCGGGCGTCGCGGCGATCTTCCGTTCCGCGCTGGAGGCCGGTCGCGCTCCACGCGTCTTCGAGGACGGCGGGCAGATGCGCGACTTCGTCCACGTCCGCGATGTCGCCGACGCGAACGTGGCCGCCCTCACCGGCGGCGAGCCCGGAACGCTGCGCGTCTACAACATCGCCAGCGGGGAGCCACATGCCGTCGGTGACATGGCCAGGGCCCTGGCGGCGCAGCGGGGCGGCCCGGAACCGGTCACCACCGGGGAGTACCGGCTCGGGGACGTGCGCCACATCGTGGCCTCACCACACCGGGCAGCCGCCGAGCTCGGTTTCCGGGCGCGCATCGGCTTCGCCGAGGGGATGAAGGAGTTCGCCGCAGCGCCGCTGGCCTGACCACTCATATGCCGACCTTGGAGGATCCGTTCCAGCGCCTTCCGCGGACCGGGGCATGACGCCGGACACCCTGATCCGCTGCCGCTTCGCCTGCGCGGCCGTGCTCCTGCTCGCCCTGGTCTGTGTGCTCGCACTGACGATCAGCGCGGGATCCTTCTACACCGACCGCGTGGGCCTGCTCTGGCGGTACACGCTCGCGTGGGCGCTCTTCGCCGCGGCGGTGTGGACCCTGCGCACGATACCGGGACGTCGCACGGTGTTCCTGGTGATCGCCGGCGGCATCGCGGTGACCGCCACGGGCCTCCTCGCGCCTCCGGCCACCAGCACCGACTCCTACCGCTATGCCTGGGACGGCCGGGTCCAGGCGGCAGGTGTCTCTCCCTATGACCACGCCCCGGCCGACCCCGTCCTCGCGCCGCTGCGCGACCGCTGGCTCTTCCCGGAGGGCGCCGGCTGCGACGGCCCCGGCCGCTACCCGATCCCGTCCAGCGTGGGCACCCGATCGTGTACGCGGATCAACCGCCCCGCTGTCCACACGATCTACCCGCCTCTGGCGGAGGCGTACTTCTCGGTCGTGTACCGGCTCTCGCCCGAGGGGTCACGGCACAAGCCGCTCCAGATCGGCGGAGCTCTGCTGGCGTTGGGGACGTCCCTTGTCCTGCTGATCGCCCTTCGCCGCAGGGCTCCGGCGCAGGCGGCCTGGTGGGCGTGGTGCCCCGCCGTTCCGGTCGAGGCGGTGAACAACGCCCATGTCGACACGCTCGGCGTCCTGCTCACCGTCATCGCCCTGATCACCACGAGCAGGCACAAAGTCCGCGGCGGCCTGCTGCTCGGCGCGGCGACCGCCGTCAAGCTCCTGCCCGCCGCGGCCGCGCCCGGGGCCCTGTCCGGGCTCCTGGCCAGGGGCGGGCCTTCCGTGCGACGTCGGCTGGTCGACGCTTCGGCGGTCGTCGGGCCCGCCGTCCTGGTCGTGGCGCTCTCGTATCTGCCGTACGTGCTGGCGTCCCGTGAGTCCGTCCTCGGTTATCTCTTCGGATACCTGAACGAGGAGGGCTACGACGACACCGGAAATAGCCGCCGCTATGCGGTGCTGCGACTGGTTCTGCCCGATTCGTGGGCCCTGCCGGCCGCCCTCGCCGTTCTCGCGGCCACGACCCTGTTCGTGCTGTGCCGGGGCGACGCCCAACGGCCCTGGCGTGGAGCGCTGGTGGTGACCGGGGTGGCGTTCATCGTCTTCACTCCCGGCTACTCCTGGTACGCCCTGCTGGTCGTCGCACTCGCCGCCCTTGACGGCCGCTGGGAATGGCTCGGCATCCCGTTCGCCGGTGCCGTCGCCTATCTGAGCACCCAGGCCGGCCTCGGGACGGCCGCTTACGCTGTCGCGACGCTGGCGGTGGCCGCGGGCTCCGTCATACGCACGCGCTCACAGCGGCGGCCGCTCAACGATCCGCACGCCTGGAGTTCCTGCGCCGCAGCACGTACAGCAGCCCAGAAACGCCGAAGAGAACCAAAGTGATCAGCAACCACCGCGCGAGATAAGGAGCGGTGCTCAGCCCGGACGCCCAGCGATAGTTCTGCTCGGCACCGCGGAGAATCAGCGGGAACCAGACCAACAGCAACAGGCCGGACAGCGCGGCCGGCACCCGCAGGTAGTTGATCACAGCAGGCGTCCGTCGCCGGCGCGCTACTCGCGGGAGCAGAGCGCGGGTGGCGCCGTCGGCCACGGAATACACGGGGAACAGCACCAGATCGTGCAAGATGATCGCACCCACGAACCATACGACGAACCCCATCCAGATGCCGGCGGCGACCACCCGGGTGGCGACGTAACCCGCGACCACGAAGCAGGCCACCAGCACGAGGAGGTGCCACAGGGGTGCGCCATAGACGCCTGCCAACCGCTTCACGACGTCTCCACGCGGAAGTCGAGTTCGCGCACCCATTTGGTGTTGTGCACTCCCGGGGCGTTCGGCACGATGATCCGCGCCGGATACCCGTGGTCGAGCGACAGGTCGGCGCCGTTCACCCGCAGCGCGAGCAGCGAGCGCGGGTCGGCCACCTGCCCGGCGCTGAGCGACGCCTGGCCGAAGTAGCCCACGCGCTGAAGGGACCTGGCCGTGACCCCCGCCGAGCCGGGCGGCACTCCGGCCAGGCGGGCCAGGTCCGCCAGCCGTACGCCGGTCCAGGTCTGCTCGGTCGACCACCCCTCCACGCAGGCGATCGGCAGCGCGTAGGTGTGCAGCGGCATCGTCAGCAGGTCCTCGCGGGACAGCTGGATCCGGCTCGCGCCGGCGACCGTCAGCCGCCACTGCGCGCCCGTCTCCGCCGCGGTGACGCCCAGGCTGGCCGCCGTCTTGTTGATCTGGAAGTCGTTGGGCCCGGTGCCGTACTCGCGCCCGCGCGGCGCCAGCAACGCCGTACGGCGCAGCGGCCCGTCCAGCGTCTGCCCCACCGACAGGCCGAACATCATCACCGAGCCACCGCCGACGAACGCCAGCAGAAAGCGCCGGGACATGGTGGGCGGCGCCGGATTCGCGGCCACCAGGCCATCGGGATCGGGTGGTTCCGGCCGTGTGCCGGCCAGGTCCGTGCGGAGCTCACGACGCAGGTCCCGCGACCGTACGGCGCGGATCGCCCGCGGCAGTCGCACGGCGACGTGGACGACGAGCGCGGCCAGGAAGATCCACGCACCGTACAGATGCGCCGGGTAGAAGGAGAACGGGAAGACGTAGAAGACCTGGATGTTGAGGATTCCCGTGACGAACTGGAACACCGCGCCGCCCACCAGGAGCACCAGGCTGGCCCGCTCGACGGCCTCGGCGATCGAGCGCGCGGGCGGCCAGGCGAACAGCTTCGGGATCACCGACCACAGCTTGGCCAGCAGCACCGGCACCAGCGTCAGCCCGACGACGACATGGGCGCCCTGGGTGAGCCGGTACATCCAGACCGGGTCCGTCGGCCAGTCGAAGAGATAGAAGCCCAGCAGGCCCTTGGTGGGAGTGGTGTCGTTCCCGGGCAGTCGCGGCTCGTAGGCGGCGTAGGACAACAGCCCGGTGACCGTGACGATGACCAGCCCGACCAGCAGGACCAGGCCGAGCACCGACGTGAGCCACGGGCCACGCAGGGGACTCCGCCAGAACTCGGCCCGGAACGGCCCAGGAGGCCCGCCACGCAACCATGCCTCCAACCGCTTCTCCCCACGGTCTCCCGCCCCAGCCGCGTCACCAGCGCGCCTGGGTGGCATATCCGGCATAGATCCCCCCGAAGCCGATGTCGGATACAGGAGTCCTTACCGGTTACGCCACCTTCTACGCTTCATCACGGTACGCATTCGGCCATGCCCGGCCGCCCACGTGGAAGGCGGCCACATGTCCTATGCGGGCGCCCGCCCCTGACGGCGGTCCAGCACGGCGGTCGCGACGGCCTCCGGCGTCATCGGGATCCGGTTGAGAGCGGCCCCGGCGGCGGCCCCTACGGCGTCTCGGACGGCCGCCGCGATCGCGGCCGGTGCCGACAGCAGCGGCGGCTCCCCCACCCCGGTCAGCCCGTACGGTGAGTCGGGCCGCGGCAGTTCGAGGATGTCGAGCACGGTCGGCGGCATGTCCATCGTGGTAGGGATCAGGTAGTCGGTGAACGACGGGTTCAGGATGCGGCCGTCGCGCAGCCGGATCTCCTCCATCACGGCCAGCCCGAGCCCTTGCGCGATGCCTCCGTGCATCTGACCCTCGACCGCCACCGGGTTGATCGCCTTTCCGACGTCCTGCGCGCAGGCGATCTCCACCACGCGTACCGACCCCAGTTCCGGGTCCACGTCCACGACGGCCCGGTGCGCGGCGAAGGCGTAGGCCACGTGGGCGTCGCCCTGGCCGGTCTCCGGGTCGAGCGCCTCGGTGGCCCGGTGGCGGAACACGGCCGTCTCATCCACGTCGCCCATGGCCAGCAGCTCCGCCAGCGTGATGGAGCGCCCCGACGGCGCCGTCACCGCGCCATCGCCGTAGACGAGGTTCTCCGCGCCGAGCAGCACGGCCGCGCGCTCCAGCAGCCGGGCGCGGACGGCCAGGCAGGCAGCGCGTACGGCGCCGCCCGACATCCACGTCTGCCGCGAGGCCGAGGAGGTCCCGGCGTCGCCGACGGCCGTGTCGGCGGGCAGGATCGTGACCCTTCCGACCTCCAGCTCGGTCCGCGCGATCTGCGCCTGCACGGTGACGAGCCCCTGGCCGACCTCAGCGGCGGCGGTGTGCACCTCGGCGACCGCCTCGCCCTCGTGGGCGAACAGACGCACCCGGGCCGTGCCGTAGTCGTCGTACCCGGCGGACTTGCAGATGTTCTTCACCGACAGCCCGTACCCGACGCCGCGTACGAGCTGGCCGGCGCGCGTGGAGTTGGAGGTGCCGCCCGGCAGCAGCCGAGGGTCGTCCCCGGCGGGCGGTGGCACGGGCTTGCCCGCGACCCGGCGCAGCAGCTCGGCCACGGGCGCGGGCCCCTCGACCCGCTGGCCGGTCGCCATCACCGACCCGGTGCTCACCGCGTTGCGCAGCCGCAGCTCCACCGGGTCCATGCCGAGGGCCGCCGCCAGCTTGTCCATCTGCGACTCGTGCCCGAAGCAGACCTGGACGGCGCCGAAGCCGCGCATCGCCCCGGCAGGAGGGTTGTTGGTGTAGACGGCGCGGCAGTCCACCTCGACGGCCGGCACCTCGTAGGGACCGGTCGCGAAGCAGCCCGCGTTCCCGGTCACGGCGGCCGATGTGGAGGCGTACGCGCCGCCGTCGAGCAGGATGTCGGCCTTGACGTAGAGCAGCCGCCCGTCGCGGGTGGCGCCGTGCTCGTATCGCATCCGGGCCGGATGGCGGTGCACGTGCCCGGCGAACGACTCCTCGCGCCCGTAGCTCATCTTCACCGGCCGTCCCAGCCGCAGTGCCAGCAGGCAGGCGTGGGCCTGCACGCTGAGGTCCTCCCTGCCCCCGAACGCGCCGCCCACGCCGGACAGCGTGAGCCGTACGTGCTCCTTCGGCAGCGCCAGGCAGTCCGCCAGCTGATCCTGGTCGACGTGCAGCCACTGCGTCGAGCAGTAGAGGTCGACGCCCTCCTCGGAGGGCACGGCCAGGCAGGACTCGGGGCCGAGGAAGGCCTGGTCCTGCATGCCGACCTCGTACTCGCCGGTCACGACCACGTCGGCCTCGGCATGGGTGCCTCGGCGGATGCGCAGGTGGCGTACGAGGTTGCCGCCTTCGTGCAGGGCGGGGCTCTCCAGCGCGCGCTCCGGGTCGGTCAGCGCGGGCAGCTCCGCGTACTCGACGCGGACGAGACCGGCCGCGCGGCGGGCCAGCTCGGGCGTGTCGGCGGCGACCACCGCGACCGGCTCGCCGGCGTAGCGCACCACGTCCTCGGCCAGCACCGGCTGGTCACGCTTCTCCAGCCCGTACCGGTTGACGCCCGGCACGTCGGCGGCAGTGAGCACCGCGTGCACGCCGGGCAGCGCGAGCGCCGCGGCCGCGTCCACGGATACGACGCGCGCGTGCGGGTGCGGGCTGCGGACGGTCGCGCCCCACACCATCTCGTCGTGCCACAGGTCGGAGGAGTACGCGAAGTCGCCGCGCACCTTGGACATCGCGTCGGGGCGCCGGGCCGAGGCGCCCACACCGTCCGCCGCGACCGAGAGTGTCATGGTCATCGCGACCGCCCCGCGGCCAGCCGTACGGCCTCGAAGATCTTCTCGTAGCCGGTGCAGCGGCACAGGTTGCCGGCCAGGGCCTCGCGGATCTCGGGCTCATCCGGGTCGTCGCACCGAGCCAGCAGGTCATGGACGGCGACCAGCAGGCCCGGCGTGCAGAACCCGCACTGCACGGCGCCCGCGTCCACGAACGCCTGCTGCACCGGATGGACCTCGTCCCCGTCGGCCAGCCCCTCGACGGTCACCACCGCCGAGCCCCGCGCCTGCCCGGCGGCGACGAGGCAGGCGCACACCGGCGTCCCGTCGAGGTAGACCGTGCACGAGCCGCATTCACCCTGCTCACAGGCGTTCTTGGAGCCGGGCAGCCCCACCCGTTCGCGCAGCAGCCAGAGCAGGCTCTCACCGGCCCCCACCCCGTCGAGGCTCCTGGGAACCCCGTTCACCCGCAGATCGACCCTCACCTGTTCAGCTCCTCCACTGTTCCTGCCAGGCCCACGTCAGCGTGCGCCGGGCCAGTACGGCGACGGCGTGCCTGCGGTAACCGGCGCTGCCGCGTACGTCGTCGATGGGCGCGGTGGCCCGGGCCACGAGCTCGCCGAATCGGGTGAGGACCGGCGAGGGCAGGTCGCCGCCCTCCCAGTCCAGCTCGGCGGCGGCGAACTCCTCGGCCTCGGCCGCGGCGACTGGTGTCGGGGCCGCCGAGCCGACGGAGCACCCGACGCGGCGGCGGCCCGGATCCAGCGTGAGCGCCACGGACGCGACGGCGATCACCATGGCGTTGCGCGGCCCGAGCTTGGCGAACTGCTCCGCGCCCGCGGCCACCGGCACCCGCACCGCCGTCACGATCTCGTCCCCGGCCAGCACCGAGCGCCCGGGACCGGCGAAGAACTCCCTGGCCGGGACCGAGCGCGTGCCCCGCGCCGAGGCGACCTCGACCGTCGCGCGGGCTGACAGCAGCGGCGGCAGCGCGTCGCCGGCGGGCGAGGCGGTGCCGAGGTTGCCGCCCACGGTCGCCCGGTTGCGGATCTGCGCGGAGCCGATCGTACGCGCGGCTCGCGCCAGGCCCGGCAGCTCGCCGCCGAGCTCCTCGACGATCCGTGTGTACGGCACGCCGGCGCCGAGTGTGATCGTGTCGCCGTCGCGCGACCACTCCCGCAGCTCCGGCACCCGGGAGATGTCGATCAGCGTGGACGCGGAGCGGTGCCCGAAGTTCAGCCCGACCATGACGTCCGTGCCGCCGGCGAGCAGCGTGGCCTCCGGGTGGGCGGCCTTCAGCTCGATGGCCTGCCGCAGGTCGGCGGCGCTGAGGAACTCCGTCACGCCGGCACCCCCTGTTCCGCCTGTTCGGAGCCGGCCCGCTCGGTCAGGAACAGTGCGGCCACCGTCCCCGCGACGCCCGCCGCGGTCATGTAGAGGGCGATCGCGAGCCAGGAGCCGGTGCCGTCGTACAGCCAGGTGGCGATGATCGGGGCCAGGCCGCTGCCGAACACCGTGCCGAGCGTGTAGCCGACCGACATGCCCGTGTAGCGCACGGCCGGCGGGAAGACGTGGGCGAAGAACGTCGGCATGGTGCCGTAGTTGGCGGCGTACGGGACGAACAGCACCACGAAGCCGAGCAGCATCAGCCCGAACGAGCCGGTCTGGAAGAGGGAGAACCACACGTACGGCAGCGCCGCCATGGCCACGATGCTGACCCAGAAGATTCGCTTGCGGTCCACCCGGTCCGACAGCCACCCGAAGAACGGGATGGCGGCGATGGTGAACACGTTGACCAGCAGCACGAGCTGCAGGATCATGTCGCGGTCCATGCCGAGCTTCTTCTCGCCGTAGCTCAGCGAGTAGACGGTCGCGATGTAGAAGGTGACGCCTGCCGGGATGTAGGCCAGGCACATCAGCAACACCCGCGGCCAGTGCTTCGACAGCACCTCCACGATGGGGGTCTTCCTGACCTCTCCGCGATCCCTGACCTCCTGGAAGTCGGGGCTCTCGGCCAGCTTGAGCCGGATGATCAGACCCAGCGCGACCAGGACCGCGCTCAGCAGGAACGGCACCCGCCAGCCCCAGGCGAGAAACGCGTCGTCGGACAGCTGCGAGGTGACCAGGAACACCAGGTTGGCGAGCAGCAGGCCCCAGGCGGCGCCGGTGTTGACCAGGGCGCCGAAGAAGCCGCGCCGGCCGCGGGCGGCATGCTCGACGCTCATCAGCACCGCGCCGCCGTACTCGCCCCCCAGCGACAGGCCCTGTACGACGCGCAGCAGCACCAGCAGGATCGGGGCGGCCACGCCGACCGCCCCGTACGTCGGCAGCAGGCCGATGCAGAGCGTGGCGCCGCCCATCAGGCAGAGGGTGACGACCAACATGGACTTGCGGCCGAGCCGGTCGCCGAAGTGCCCGAACAGCGCGCCGCCGATGGGTCTGGCCACGAATGCCAGGGCGAACGTCGACAGCGAGAGCAGAGTGCCGACAAGGTCGTCGAAGCTGGGGAAGAAGAGCTTGTCGAACACCAGCACAGCGGCGGTGCCGTAGATGAAGAACTCGTACCACTCGATCGTGGTCCCGGCCAGGCTGGCGAGGACGACCCGGGTGGAGCTGGACGGTTGTGCCATGGCGGTTACTTCCTCAGGAACCGGGTGACGGTGTCACGAAGCACGGCGGCCTCGTCGCGTACGGCGGACAGCCGTACGAAGTCGTCGCCGAGGAGATCGCCCTCGGCGGGTACCCCGAACATGACGGTGGGGATGCCGCGCTCGGACGGCCCTCCCGCGTCGAAAGAACCCCCGTAGACGCTGTGCCGGGACTCGCCGAGGCGCTCCCGGATCGCGGCGTCGAGCGGCCCCAGCACCTCGCGGTGCTCGGGCGGCAGATAGGCCGGCAACATCGTGACTCCAGGCCTGACCCCGCAGCCTTCCAGCCCCTCCAGCGCCGCGGCGATCTCCTCGGCGGCCTTCGCCGGATCGGTGCCCGGCAGCAGACGCCGGTCCACAATGATCCGCGCCGACGAGGGGAGCGTGTGCGGCGCCAGCGGCTCGTAGCTGACCAGGTACGGCACGACCTGCTCGCGGCCGAGCTCGGGATGCTCGGCGCGGGCCCGTACGACCGCGTCGAGCTCGCGAAGCCTGACGACCACGTCCGCGACGACGTCGATGACCCTGCCCCCGTCCGGCGGGTTCGACGAGTGCGCGGCGGTGCCCTGGACGTCGACGATCACGTCCACCCGGCCCCGGTTGCCGACCGACACCTCGAACCCGGTGCAGAAGAGCTGGATCACCAGGTCAGGGCGGTGCGGGAGGGCGTCGAGGATGGCGCGGGAGCAGTCGTGGCTGCTGCGGCCCTCGTTGTTGACGCACAGCAGCAGCGTGCCGTGCAGCTCGACCCGCTCCGAGGCGATCCACCGGGCCAGGTCCAGCAGGCACGCCTGGTGCGCCTTGTTCTGCGAGACGCCCTGGCCGAACAGGCACGGCTCGTCCACGCCCAGCTCGACGGGCGTGCGGATGCGGCCGGACCAGGGATCGGGCATGAGGTTGTGGTGCTGGGTCGGCGTGTAGGCCATGAGCGCCAGCGTGGGGCCGTCGCCGTCGCCGAACCGCACCGCGAACTGATTGGCCGGCAGGTCGATGACGTCCGTCGCGCCCGTCGCCAGGAACGCCGGGCGCAGGTGATCCTCGACGTAGCGCACGAGCGTCGGGTGGTCGGGGGCGATGAGCGTCTCCGCGCCCAGAGGCACGGCGGAGGGGACGCGGGCCAGGGCGGCCAGCACGTCCACGACGTACTCGCCGGTCACGAGAGCTCTCGCAGACGCGGGAGCACGTGGCCGCCGAAGCTCTCGATCAGCTCGCTCGGCAGCGTGTAGTTGCCGACGTGCCGCAGATAGAAGCCGGTCACGCCCAGCTCGACCGCCCGCCTCGCGCGCTCCACGATGTCGTCCACGGTGCCGAACAGGCAGAACGTCCGTGCGAACCGGACCGCCATCTCGTCGGTGACCCACTTGCTGGCGTGCCGGATGGCCAGTTCCCAGTCCTCGGCGTGCACCATGTCCGGATAGACCTCGGGCACGTGCGGCGGCGGCGCCAGCTCGATGCCGGCGATGCGCAGGAAGTCCTGCCCGCCGATGGTGGCCATGTGCAGGCAGATCGGCTTGAGCACGGCCGCGTCGCGTTCCAGGTCGTCGGTGACCTTGCAGAACGCGCCGGCCGTGAACTCGAAGGGCCGCTCCGACCCGTCCAGGCCCTTGCGCACGGCCTTCGTCGTCTGGTCGAGCGTCTCGGGCGAGATGCCCGCCAGCGTGACCACGCCGTCGGCGATCTCGCCGGCCAGTTCCAGCGTGCGCGGGCCGCTCGCGGCGATGTGCACGGGCACCGGGCCGCCGGCGTCGCGCAGGCGCAGCCGCCGCTCGCCGTACTCCCACTCCCCGCCGCCCAGCAGCGCGCGGATCTGCTCGATGGCCGCCTGGAGCTCGGCCCGCTTCGACGGGCGGATGCCCATGGGCTTCACCGAGCTGTCGCCGGTGCCCACGCCCAGGATGACGCGGCCCGGCGCCAGCTCCGCCACCGTGTTGATGCCCGAGGCCACCACGGTCGGGTGCCGGGTGACGACGTTCGTCACTGCGGTGGCCAGCCCGATGCGCTCGGTCCTGGTGGCGGCCACGGCCATGGCCGCGTACACGTCGCGCCACAGCAGTTGCGAGTCGGCGATCCAGGCGACGTCGAACCCGTAGCGCTCGGCGCGCCGCACCTCCTCGGCGATCTGGTCCGCCCGGGTGGCCGGGGGGAAGCGGACACCTACCTTGATCAACGACATCACCCTCCTCCGCGTTAGTCCGGCAACGTAGTCTGCTGTCTGACATCAGTCAACGGGTGTGGCAGAATATCCCGGTGAGCTCCGAGCAGACACGTGTCCCCGTTCGGTACGAGCCGCTCGCTCGCACCCCCTTGCCCGACGTCATCGCCGAGCAGTTGCTGGCCGAGATCGACTCCGGCGCCCTGCGACCGGGCGACCGGCTGCCTTCCGAGCCCGAGCTGGCCCGCCAGCTCCAGGTCGGCCGCAGCTCGCTGCGCGAGGCCATCCGCAAGCTGCACACGCTGGGCGTGGTCGAGGTCGTCCGGGGGCGCGGCACGTACGTCCGGCACCGCACGGAGCCGGAGCCGACCCCGCAGTTCGTCCATTGGAGCGCCACCCAGGGGCCGGCCATCGCCGAGGTGCTGGAGGTCCGGATCGGGCTGGAGCTGGCCGCGTCCGGGCTGGCCTGCGTGCGCGCCACCCAGACAGACATCGACGAGGTGGCGGCGCGCTGCCGCGAGCACGAGGCCGCACGACGCAAGGGCGATCTGGCCGTACTGGTGCGCACCGACGAGCAGGTCCACGAGAGCCTGATCCGGGCGGCGCACAACGACCTGCTGCTCCAGGTCTACCTGGCGCTGGTGCCGCAGATGGCCGAGTTCCGCGCGCACACGCTGGCCCTCCAGCACGCCGACGAGCGCTTCGACCCGCACCACCAGGCCATGCTGGCCGCGCTGGTCAAACGGGACGCGGCGGGAGTGCGCAAGGCCGTGGTGCAACACGTGGCGGCGCTCTACGGCGAGGTCAAGGCGGCGGGCACCGTGGAGACCGGCCGGCGGTCGGCTGGTCAGATGCTCGACTTCGCCACGATCCTGGCCAACTTCACCTGAAGGACCGCTTGCCTGGGCCGGAGACCACCGGCACGACGTCCATCGCCCCTCGTCCACCAGGCGGAGGGCGAATGCCTGCCCGCCGACGGTGCGCTCCCCCGCCAGTTCCCTCCGTGCCGAGATCGATGCGCACGGGACCGGCGTCGGCCCCGTGCCTGCGGAAGGTGCTGGATCCTAGCTGCCGGCGTACCCTTGTCGTGCAGAGGTGGGCCCGTAAACGTGCAGAGTGATGGGTCTCGGCGGGAATGCGTGGGTGATCCGCACGTCATGAGCGCTGACGATGCGCAAGAGCGGGTCCAGGCGGTGGTCGATGGCCTGGCGGCCGGCGGTGCCGAGGTCGGGTTGCAGGTCGCGGTGGTGGAGCACGGCCGTGTGGTGGCGGAGGCGGCCGGTGGTCTGGCCGATGCCGGCCGAGGGCTGGCGGTGGCCTCCGACACGCTGTTCTACGCCGCCTCCACGGCCAAGGGTGTGGCCTCGGCGGTGGCTCATGTGCTCGTGGAGCGGGGAGAGCTTGGCTATGACATGCGGGCGGTGGAGGTTTGGCCGGAGTTCGGTGCTCACGGCAAGGACCGGGTGACGCTCCGCCACGTACTGCTGCACACCGCGGGTGTCCCTGCCCCGCCGTATGACACCACGGTCGAGGAGTTGTGCGACTGGGACCACATGTGTGCGGTGCTGGCCGAGGCGAAGCCCTGGTGGGAGCCTGGCACGCGCTTCGGTTACGACGCACAGACGTTCGGCTTCCTGCTCAGCGAGATCGTGCGGCGGGCGACGGGGCGAACCCTGTCGTGGTGGCTTCGGGAGGCTGTCACCCGTCCGCTCGGCGGCTTACGCCGACATCGACTCCGGCGTGGCCGTGGCGGTGATGCGCAACCGCTTCACCGCCGACCTGTCGGCGGTGTCGCAGATCGACCGCACCGTCCGCGACGTCCTCCCTTTCGTCCCCGATCGGAGCGATCATGGTGGATCCGGCGGCCAGGCTCGACGAAGCCCTCCACACGTCCCCGCCCGCGCCCCCCTCGAACGACTCGCCACCGCATGGGCGGCGCTCACCGGCGACAACGTGAGCCGGCTCTTTGCCTCGGGAACTCGAGCAGCAACCGCGCGATGTCCTGCCGCCGAAGGTGGCCGAGTCGAACGAGGTGTCGCCGTGGAAGGCGGCCCCTCTGAACAACCCCTGATCCAGCCGGTCACCAATGCCCCGGGCATGCCCACGGCCGAGGCGGTCGAGCGGTTCGACAGCTGGTTAAAAGCCTTTGAGACACCGTGGCGCGCTGGCTAATCTGCCGTCCGTGATCTCACTCTCGCGCCACCGGCTGACCCCTCCCGAAACCGGCCCGGCGCTGCGCGCGCTGTGCGAGTGGACGCCAGTCGATGCCCCGGGCGGCGGCCTCCATCCCGGAGACGTGGGGTGGCATCTGCGGTCCGACGACGCGGCCGTTTTTCTTTGGATGGAGGATGTGGTTCCGGTGGCAGCCGGCTTCCTCGACAGCCGCGTGCTGCGCGTGACCGCCGCGCCCGGCGCCGATCTCGGGGCGCTCGCGGCCGATGCCGAGGAGCTGCTCGAGCCGGGCAACGATTGGTCCGACGGTCTGCCTGTGCCCGGGTGGGAGCTCGAGCAGGAGGAGTCTTGGCTCGTCATGTCGTGGACCCCGCGGCCGGTGTCGAGCCGCGCCGAGCCGGTCGGTGAGGCCGGTGCGGCCGACCGGGTGCTCGTGCAGCGGTCCGCCTTCGCGGGATCCACGTTCACCGTCGAGCGCTGGCGCACGATGAAGCGGTCGCCGGCGGGCGGGCTGGCCGTGGAGGCGCTCGTACGCACGCCCGCGGGGGAGCCCGCAGCCGCCGCGACCGGATGGTTCGCGGGCGTGGGAAGGTGCGGGCTGCTCGAGCCGGTCGGCACCCATCCGGACCATCGCGGGCACGGCTATGGGCGCGATGTCGTGCTCGGCGCGTGCGCGGCTCTCGCTGATCGGGGTGCGAGCGCGGTCGCCGTCGTGACACCGTCCAGAAACGACGCCGCGGTGGCGCTCTATCGATCGGCCGGGTTCACCGTCGTGCGTGAGAATCGCGATTGGGTCCGCGCTCGACGCGCTTGAACAGCGCGCCCACCTCGCCCGGGTTGAGCCTGCGGTGCCGGCCCACGCGCAGGTCGCCCAGCTTGATCGGGCCGATGGACGTCGAGAGATCCCCGAAGAGATGTTGCAAGAGGATGTCGAGAACGGCCTGGCAGCTCCGTCTCAGGGGCGGATGCGGCCACCGTGGCCGTACGACACCAAGGAGACCCAGCATGGCGATTCAGCGGATGGACAACGTTCTCATCGTTGTCGACGACCTTGACGCTGTTATTGCGTTCTTCGTCGAACTTGGCATGGAGCTGGAGGGCAAGGGGCCGATCGAGGGACGTTGGGTCGAGCGTGTCATCGGGATCGACGACGTCCGGCAGGACGTCGCAATGCTGCGGACCCCGGACGGCCACGGCCGAATCGAGCTGGCGATGTTCCACTCGCCGAAGGCGATCAGCGCCGAGCCGAAGGACGCACCGGCGAACACGCTGGGCATTCGTCGCATCATGTTCGCCGTCGACGACATCGAGGACGTCGTCGCCCGCCTGCGCACCCACGGCGCGGAACTCGTCGGCGAGCTGGCGCAGTACGAGGACAGCTATCGGCTCTGCTACGTCCGCGGCCCCGAGGGCATCGTCGTCGGGCTGGCCGAACAGCTCAGCTGAGGGCTGCCGAAGGGACCCTGCACGACGGGACGATCCCCGCGGGTGCGGGGCCGATACTTGTTGAGATGGGGTTTTGTCGGCGGATGCGGGCGGAGAGGATTGGTCCGTCGAAGTCGATGGGGTACCAGCGATCTTTGCCTGCGGTGCGGGTGGCCCAGCCTTGTTCGTTGGTGGCGGGTTCGACGAGTATGACTGGGCCGTCGCCGATGGGGTGTTCCCGGGTTCCAGGTGCCCTCATCCTTAACCCAATCGTCGGCCCCGCGCCTACGGGGGCGTTCCCCTTGAGTTTCTACGCCCTGCTGCCCGGCCCTGATAACCGACGAGGTTTCCCGCGATCAACAGAATAATATTCTGTGGGGCTAGGTGTCGCGCAGGCCCGCGAACAGGTCCTCCTCGTGGTCGGGCGCGTCCACCTTGCACAGCTTCCGTTCGAACGCCTCGTGCGAGAACGCCTGCTGCTGCGCCTCCTCGGACATGCGGAGCATGAAGATGTTCTCCCCCTGGCTTTCGTGCGCCTGGAGCGCCTTGACCTTGCGCTCGACGAAAGGCGCGACGTCGACGATGCTGGTGACCCGCTCGTCAGGCGTGCCGAAGTCGTCGGACGGCTCGAAGCCGCCGAGGTCGACCCCGCTGTCGCGCATCATCTCGAACATCTGCTTGATGGCCGAACGAGGAATGGCCGTGTAGTAGAGCTTGTCGGGAATGCCGGTCGACTCCGTGGCCGCCACCGTGATGCGGTGGGTCTGGACGTGGTCGGGGTGGCCGTAACCGCCGCCGCCCGTCTCGTCGTACGTCACCACGACCTGGGGCCGGTAGTGCTCCATCAGCGCGGCCAGCTTGGCGGCGGCCGTCTCGACGGGCACGTTGGCGAAGGCGTCGGGGTGGGCGTTGGCGTCCCAGCCGTCCATGCCGGAGTCGCGGTAGCCGAGCAGCTCCAGGTGGTCGATGCCCAGGTGGGCCACGGACTCGCGCAGCTCGGCCAGCCGCCGCTCGGCCACCGCCGCGTCATCGTGACCGGCCTCGCCCGGCTTCACGCCGTCCTGGCCGTCGCCCTGCTCACCGTTGGTGCAGGTGACGAGGACCGTGCGGATGCCTTCGTCGGTGTAGCGGGCCAGGATGCCGCCGGTGCTCAGGCACTCGTCATCGGGGTGGGCGTGTACGACCATGAGGGTTAGTTGCCGATCCATGGCCCGAAACACTACTCGCAGGCTCCGACAGTTCCCGCTCCCGCCCAGCCCCTCCCACCGTCCACCCGAACGCCGGGCCGGGGCTAAACCTGGCGGGCCAGGTCGGCGGCGCGCAGGCGGGCGGCCGCCGCGGCGCCCCGGTCGCCCAGCGTTTCGGCGAGGGTCGCCTGCTTGAGCCAGTTGTACGGGCTGCACGGGCGGACGTTGATCCGCTCGCTCACCAGGACCCGTGCCACGTCCCGCCGCCCCGCCCGCAGGGCCGCCTCCAGCAGGGTCTTCTGTACGGCGTCCCGCTGCGCGTGGCTGCCGCCGAACTCGTTGACCCGGTGCCGGATCGGATACAGCGCATCCACCACCGCGTCGTAGTCGCCCCGGCCGAAGGCCACCAGGGAGCGGCACACCGGCAGGCCCACCCGGAGGGTCATGTCCTGGTTGGTGACGCCGGGACGCGGCTCCAGCACGTACGCCTCCCGCGTCGCGATCAGCTTCTCCGCGTCCCCGACCCGCCCGGCGCCCACGTACGACATGACCGCGTGCATGTCGTTGAACGCGTAGAACGGCTCCCCCACCCGGACCGGCCACGCGTCGGCCAGGGCGCGCCACCGTTCGTCCTGACCGGAGCCCTCCAGGTAGAGACGCCAGAGCAGGGCGGCGGCGTCCAGCAGCTCCATGCAGGACTGCCCGTCGGCGAGCACCGAGTCGTAGATCGCCAGCGCCCGCGCCTCGTCGCCCGACTCCAGCGCGTAGAGACAGTAGTGCCACCAATTGTGGACATTGAAGAACGTGCCGGTCGACCAGTCCGGGAGCCGCGCGTCGAGGTAGCGCACGCCCTCCCCGAACCGGCCCTGCATCTCGTACGTGTGCACCACCGCGTGGATGCCCCACACGTCGCGCGGGTTCAGCTCGACCGCGCGCAGGCCGACCTCCTCCGACCTGTCGTAATGTCCCGCCTCCTCCAGGCCGAAGGCGTACATCCCCAGGACATGCCCGAAATGTCGGTCGTCTTCCCGCCAGGCGTTCAGGGCCCCGCCGATCCTGTCGCGCAGCGAGCGCGCGTCGCCGGTGAAGAAGTCGACCTGGTGACCGGCGGCCAGTGCCAGGGCGTCGCGCGGGTGCTCCACGGTGATCTCGCCCAGGAGCCGCCCGCACGTCAGCCAGTCTCCGTCGAGCAGCGCCTGCACGGCAGCCACGTGCGCGCGCTCGCGTGGCAGCAGCGACGTCTCGTCGATCCTGCGGCGGAACGCGGCGAAGCGCGCCCGCGCCGTCCGCGCGTCCTCCACCTCGGTGGTGAGCAACCCCAGGTACGCCGCCAGGACGTTGCCCATCGGGAAGCCGGGCGAGTCGGCCAGCGCCGCGTTGGTCTCGGCGTCGACCTCCACCCGGAAGTGCAGCAGTTCGTCGATCGCCCGGTCGTAGTGCCGTACTGCGGCGGCACCCGCCCCGGTCACCGCCAGGCCATGCTGGTCGTTGGTCACCGGACCAATGTACCTACTGATCCGGTGGGGAATAGGGCCAGGGACCATCGATCGCCGCGCCGGACCCCAGGCGCGGCGATCGAGCTCTCGTCGGCCCCTACGCCGACCGTCCGGTCACCACAGCCCTCCCCATGGCCGGGTCGTCGCAGAACGCTCCGTCGATCCCCAGTTCGACCAGCCTCGAGAGCCATCCCATCACGTTGCCGGTGGCCCGGGCGTAGACGGGGCTGGCCGGGTTGCCCAGCCGGTAGTCCGCCGGGAGCTGAGAGTTCTCGTTCCGTATCGTCCACACGTGCACGTCGAGCCGCCGCCGGTGAGCGTCGGCGATCAGCGTGGTGGGCTCGAGGGTCTTGCCGGAGGCGTCCTGGGGCACCACGCGCCGCGTGTCCACCCCGATCCCGTTCGCATAGGTCGCCACCTCGCGCAGCCCGTCCGGCGTCACCATGTCGTCATAGGTGCGGGTGCTCCCGGAGGCGGCCCAGTCGTACGGCGCGCCCCCGAACGTGATCAGCTGGATCAGCGGCAGCCTCGTCTTGGAGCGCAGCTCGCGCAGGTTCGCGGTCTCGAAGGACTGGATGTACGCCTTGCGCACGTGGTAGCGGTTCAGCACGTCCAGCAGCGGCTCCTCCAGCGACAGGCCGATGGAGTCGAAGTAGGTGGGGTGCTTGGTCTCGGGGTAGACGCCGACGCCGTGCTCCAGCGCGAGCTTCACGACCTCCTCGAACGTCGGGATCTCCGGCAGCCCGTCGAAGGCCGTGTTGTCCGGGCGCAGGTCCGGCACGCGTTCCTTGGCGCGCAGCGTCTTCAGCTCGGCCAGCGTGAAGTCCTCGGTGAACCAGCCGGTGACCGGCCGGCCGTCCACGGTCTTGGTGGTGCGCCGGTCGGCGAACTCCGGGTGCGCGGCCACGTCGGTCGTGCCGGAGATCTCGTTCTCGTGCCTGGCGACCAGCACGTGGTCCTTGGTGGAGACGAGGTCGGGCTCGATGTAGTCGGCGCCCATCGCGATGGCGGTCTCGTACGACAGGAGGGTGTGCTCGGGCCGGTGGGCGCTCGCGCCCCGGTGGCCGATCACGATGGGGGCGTGGCCGCGGCGGTCTGCCGTGGCGGGAGTCGTCTGGGTCAGCACAACGGCGACCGTACCGCCGGCGAGGACACCGGCAAGAATGCTCGCGAATAACCTGCGCATCGTCATGCGCGCACCGTAGACCGCCAAGGTGGACCTTGAGTTACGCATGAGCACACAGTGGAAGGCGTACGGAAACGCCCCTTTCCAACCTCCCCTCGACGCCCCCGTCACGTGGAAGATAGATGACCATGACCGATCTCAATGGGCGCGTGGCCCTGCTGACCGGCGCGTCGGGCGGCATCGGGCAGGCCATCGGACGCCGGCTCATCTCGGCTGGAGTCAGGACGGCCTTCACGTACGGCACCCGCTCCGGACACGCCGACGACCTCGTGGCGCAGGCGCGGGACGCCGGCGTGGACGCGATCGCGCTGCCCGGGGACCTGGCCGATCCCCAGGTGCCGGCCGCCCTGCTCCGCGCCGCGGCCGAGGCGCTCGGCCCCGTCGACGTGCTGATCTCCAACGCCGGCTACGCCATCCAGCAGGACTACACCGCGGTGGACGCGGTGACGTGGGACCGCACGATAGCCGTCAACCTGCGGGCCCCTTTCCTGCTGGCGCAGCGGGCGCTGCCGGGGATGGCGCAGCGCGGGTTCGGGCGGGTGCTGTTCATGTCGTCGATCGCGGCCTTCACCGGCGGCATCGTCGGCCCCCACTACGCGGCCTCCAAGGCCGGCCTGCACGGCATGCTCCACTTCCTGGCCTCGCATGTCGCCTCGCACGGCGTGACGGTCAACGCCCTGGCGCCCGCGCTGATCCAGGACACCGCCATGCTCCCCGCGACGGCCGACCCGCACCTCCTGCCGGTCGGCAGGTTCGGGCACCCGGACGAGGTCGCCGACCTGGCTCTGGCGGTGCTGCGCAACGGCTACCTCACCAGCCAGGTCATCAGCCTCGACGGGGGCGCCTACCCCCGCTAGATCCAGCCGCGCCGCGTCGCCTCCATCGCGACCTGGAAGCGGGTCTGCGCGCCCAGCCGGCGCATCAGCTTCGTGAGGTGCCGCTGCACCGTTCGCTCGCTCCACCCCAGGGCGCGGCTGGCGGCCTTGTCGGTGGCGCCCGCGGCGAGCAGGGTCAGCAGGCGCTCCTCGTCCTCCGACAGCTCACGGCCGGGGGCGGTCATGCGTACCGGCACGCTGCGTTCCCACAGTGCCTCGAACAGGGCGACCAGCGCGTCCAGCAGCGGTGACGGGTGGATCAGGTACGAGGCCGTGACCACGCTGTCGTCCGCCCGCAGCAGCGGGAGCATGGCCAGGCGGTCGTCCGAGATGGCCAGCTTCATCGGCAGGTTCGCGTGGATCCTGGCCTGCTCCCCGTGCTGCACCCCCGCCGTGACGTCCTCCAGCCAGCCCGGCAGGTCCAGCACGCTGGTGTCGTAGATGACGCGATATTTCACGCCTTGGCGGAGCAGGTGGAGTTCGATGGGGTTGGACTCGGTGTGCTCCTGCGGGGCGGCGTACGGCGGGCGGTCGAAGCCGCGCATCTGCGCCCGCGTGTCCTGCTGCATCTGCGCCCACCTGTGGTTGACCTCGTCGCGGCCCGAGACGACCTCGATCAGCTCGCCGGGATGGGCGAAGCGGGTGCCGGCGCGGTAGACGTCCATCAGGGCGCGGACGTGTGTGCGCACGCCGTCCAACTCGCGTTCGCGCTCACGCAGGATGGCCTCGAGGCTGCTGTCCGGCGAGACAGCGACGTAGCGGGTGGGACGGCCGGTCGAGCGGGTGGCCAGGCCGAGCTCGACCAGTGACTGCAGGGTGCGCCGGGCCGCCGTGGCAGGCAGGTGGCAGTCCTGTGTGATCTCCGCCACCGTCGCCTGCGTCCGGCGGACCAGGGCGTTGTAAACCTCCTCGTCCTGGTGGCCCAATCCGATCGCTTCCAGCATCCCGCCCCCTTCGCCGTGTGTCGGGTTTATGTCACATGACCGAAACTCGCCATCAACCGATCTTGTCAGGAAACGGCGAAGGATGTCAG